>NZ_JAUTAA010000001.1:0-4369871 GCF_030818145.1 Pseudarthrobacter sp. SORGH_AS 212
CACGGGCGGCGTGGAAAAGTAGTTGACCAGCAAGCTGCTCCAGAGCGCACCGGCCACCGCCGGCCACAGCCCGCCCACCAGGGCGACGGCTACCGCCCCCGCCAGCTGGACCAGCACCGCCGTGGCCACGCTGTGGTCCAGCACGGCCAGGAGCAGCTGAAGGCCGGCCGGAAGGATGGCCGCCAGCGCGAACCCCGCCAGGGTCCTGCCCCGGCCAAGTTCCGTCCGTACCCGCCGCGGCGGGCGGGCGGCCGGGTCACGGGGCACCACCTGGACGTCGATGTCGCCGGCGTCGCGCACCACCCGGGCTTCAACGGTGCCGCGGAAGAGTCCAGCAATCCGCTGCCGCCGTGACTGTCCCACCAGGATGTGGGTCGCCTGTACCGACCGTGCGTAGTCCAGCAGGGCCTGCGCGACGTCGTTTCCGGCGAGCGCGTGGTACTCGCCGCCGAGGCCGGCCACTGCGCGGCGCTGGTCTTCGAGGGCGCGTGGCGAGTCTCCGCCGGTCCCTGACGGGGTCCTCACGTGCACCGCCAGCAATTCCCCGCCGCCGCGCCTCGCAAGGCGCGCGGCGCGCCTGACCAGGAGTTCGTCGTCGTCCCCGCCCTTGAGGCCGGCGACGATCCGTTCGGTTGCCATGAGGCACATTCTTCCACCGTTGCGGCAGGTGGACGCGCTGTGGGGCCGCGGTGTGTGGGTCCGCTCACAACGGCGTTAAGGATGCATCAAGATCGTCCCATTGGCGGCTCCGCTGCCCCCGCCCGGTGCTACGTTCGGCTGTGCCCGGCGGCGTGCCGGGACTTTGAATCGAAAGGCATGGCGATGACCACCATGAGCCGGCCCCCGGCTGATCCCTCGGTCCCACCGCTCCCCCGGGGCGTGGCGATGAAGAACTGGCTGCTGTTTGGGCTGCAGGACACCAAGGGCACGCACCAGGGTCCGGGCGGCGTGGCTGCCAGCGGGCACCGGAAGCACCGCTGGTGGCAGGTGATGTGCCTGACGGGCGTGGACTACTTCTCCACCCTGGGCTACCAGCCCGCTATCGCTGCCCTTGCCGCCGGTGCCATCTCCCCGCTCGCCACGCTGGTACTGGTGGCGGTCACCCTGTTCGGGGCGCTTCCCGTGTACCGGCGGGTGGCGTCGGAGAGCCCGCGCGGCGAGGGGTCCATCGCCATGCTTGAACGCCTCCTTCCGCGCTGGGGCGGGAAGCTTCTGGTCCTGGTTCTTCTCGGCTTCGCGGCGACTGACTTCATGATCACCATGACGCTGTCCGCGGCCGATGCCACCGCCCACCTGATCGAGAACCCGTTCGCACCCGGCTGGCTGCACGGCCAGAACGTCGCCATCACCCTGGTGCTGTTGGGCTTGCTCGCGGCAGTGTTCCTGCGGGGCTTCAAGGAGGCCATCGGCATCGCGGTGGTGCTGGTGGCCGTGTACCTGGCGCTGAACGTGGTGGTAGTGGCCCGGGCGCTCGCCGAGGCGGCCACCCACCCGGTGGCGGTCAGCGGATGGTGGGATGCCCTCACCACCAGCCACGGAAACCCCCTGATGGCGGTGGCCCTGGCGTTGCTGGTATTCCCCCGCCTGGCGTTGGGCCTCTCCGGGTTTGAGACGGGGGTGGCTGTCATGCCGCAAATCCGGGGCAGTGCAGGCGACACCGAGGCCAACCCCGCGGGGCGGATCCGCGGCACCCGCCGCATGCTGACCACTGCCGCCCTGATCATGAGCACGTTCCTGATCACCAGCAGTTTCGCCACGGTGGTCCTGATTCCGGAGCAGCAGTTCCAGCCCGGCGGCGAGGCGAATGGGCGCGCCCTGGCGTTCCTGGCGCACACCTACCTGGGCCCGGAGTTCGGCACGGTGTACGACATAAGCACCATCGCCATCCTGTGGTTTGCGGGCGCCTCCGCGATGGCCGGGCTCCTGAACCTCGTACCCCGGTACCTGCCCCGGTACGGCATGGCCCCGGAGTGGGCCAAAGCGGTCCGGCCCCTGGTGCTGGTCTTCACGCTGACGGGCGTCCTCATCACGGTGCTGTTCGAGGCCGACGTCGATGCCCAGGGCGGTGCCTACGCCACCGGCGTCCTAGTGCTGATGACCTCCGCCGCAGTTGCCGTGACGTTGTCCGCGCGCCGGCTCCGGCAACGGCGCAGGAGCTTCGGCTTCGCCGTCATCGCGTTGCTGTTCCTGTACACCACAGTGGCCAACATCTTCGAGCGGCCCGAGGGCATCAGAATTGCCGGGTTCTTCATCCTGGCGATCGTGGCCATCTCCCTGCTGTCCAGGGTGCTGCGGTCCTTCGAGCTGCACGCCACCCACGTCCGCCTGGACACAGAGGCGCTGCAGTTCGTCACCTCCGCGGTGGCCGGCCCCATCGGCATCATCGCCCACGAGCCGCTGCGCCAGTCCGCCGAGGCGTACCGCCGGAAGCTGGCCTCCGCCACTGAAGCGAGCCACTTCCCGGACAATGCCACTCCCCTGTTCCTGGAAGTGATGGTGGATGACTCCTCGGACTTTGAGACGGCCCTGGAAGTACGGGGTTTCCTCCGCCACGGCTACCCCGTGCTGGAAGTCCACGGCCCGGTGGTTCCCAACACCATCGCCTCGGTGCTCCTGCACATCCGGGATGTTACGGGGCTGATGCCGCACATCTACTTCCGCTGGACCGAAGGCAACCCAGTGTCGAACCTCCTGCGGTTCCTGGTGCTCGGCGAGGGCGAGATTGCCCCGGTGACCCGCGAAATCCTGCGCGAGGCCGAACCGGATGTCACTCAGCGCCCGTGGGTCCACGTCGGCTGACCCGGGTGGAAAGTGGTGCCTAACGGTCCGGAGGAAAGTAGGCTCGGGTGATGGCCAGATTCTTCGATGTTCATCCGCACGATCCCCAGCCCCGCGCCATTGCGCAGGCCGTCAGCATTGTCCGCGACGGCGGGCTGATCGCTTACCCCACAGACTCCTGCTATGCGCTGGGGGCACAGATGGGCAACAAAGAGGCGCTGGACCGGATCCGGACCATCCGGCACCTGGATGACAAGCACCACTTCACCCTGGTCTGCCGTGACTTCGCCCAGCTGGGCCAGTTCGTGAACATCGGCAACGATGTGTTCCGGAGCATTAAGTCCGTGACACCCGGAAGCTACACGTTCATCCTGCCGGCCACCAAGGAGGTCCCCAAGCGGCTGCTGCACCCGAAGAAGAAGACGGTGGGCGTGCGGATCCCCGACAACCGGGTAGTCCAGGCCCTGCTGGCCGAACTGGGTGAACCGCTGCTGTCCAGTACCCTGCTGCTGCCGGACGAGGACGAGCCCTTTACCGTGGGCTGGGAGATCAAGGAACGGCTGGACCACCAGGTGGACGCGGTGATCGACGCCGGCGACTGCGGGGCCGAACCCACTACGGTGGTGGATTTTTCCAGCGGGGTGGCCGAGGTGGTCCGGCGCGGCATGGGAGACCCGTCACGCTTCGAGTAATCCCCGGCCGCACCTGCGGTCCCGGGGCACATTGCCGCCGCCCGCCGTCGTGAATGACGACGGCGGGCGGCGTGTCCGTGCCAAAGTGCCCTGTTTTGGAGGGCTCAGGTCAGTCGTTGGCAGTCTCAGTCTGCTTTTTCGCCCGGCTGGGCTGGACCCGGGGCGGTTCGCCGGGCATCTTGGGGTAATCCGGCGGGAACGGCATCTCGCCGAGCCCGTCCTTGGCATCCCTGTCCCACCACTCCAGCAACGTGCCGATGCTGCCCGGCTTGTCACCGAACCCGGCCCAGGGATCGCCGACAGTTTTCAGCCGGTCAGGGACGGTGAGGACGGTCAACTTCTTGGGATCCGTGGTTTCCAGTTCATCCCACGTGATGGGACAGGAGACCGGGGCGTGCGGCAAGGCGCGGGGGCTGTAGGCGCCGGCGATGGTCCGGTCCCGGTTGGCCTGGTTGAAGTCCAGGAAAATCCGCTCACCGCGCTCCTCCTTCCACCACGCCGTGGTCACTTTGTCCGGCATCCGCCGTTCCACCTCCCGGGCCGCGGCAATGACGGCGTGCCGGACGTCCAGGAATTCGCGTTCCGGCTTGATGGGTGCATAAACATGCAGGCCACGGTTGCCTGAGGTTTTGATGAACGATTCGAGTCCGGCTTCGGCCAGGACGTCCCGCAGCACCTGGGCGGCCGGGATGGCGTCGTCGAAGTCCGTACCGGGCTGCGGGTCAAGGTCGATGCGGAGCTGGTCGGGGTTGTCCGGGTTCTCCGCCCGGGACGGCCAGGGGTGGAACACCACGGTGTTCATCTGCACGGCCCAGACGGCGGCCGCCGGCTCGTCCAGCACCAGTTGTGGGTGGGAACGCGCGCTGGGATAGACCACCTTGACGGACCGGACGAAATCCGGAGTGCCCCTGGGCGGGTTCTTCGAAAAGAACATCTCCCCGTCAATGTTGTCGGAGTACCGCTGCAGCGACACCGGACGGTCCCCGTTCGCTGCGATGAACGCCTCCCCCACCTCGCAGATGTAACGGGCGAGGTCCAGTTTGGTCAGGCCCAGGTCCGGGAACAGTACCCGGCTGGGGCTGGAAATGCGCATCTCGCGCTCGCCGTGCGGGCCCGGGACGGTGATGGTGGTCTGTTCGCTCGCCATGGGGACAACGTACACCCCGCGGTCCGCATGGCAGCACATTTGACCTGCCAGGTCCGGCATGATGGATCCATGCCCACAACCGATCACTTGTCCATCCCGGTGGGCGATACCGCCGTCTCCGCCGACTACGCCCGCCCGGACAACCCTGTGGGCCCCGTATCCACTGTGGCGGTGGCGCACGGTGCCGGCGCCGGGATGGAGCACCCGTTCCTGCGCGGGTTCACTGATGCCCTGAACGAATTGGGCCTGGCCACGCTCCGGTTCAACTTCCCGTACCGTGAAGCGGGCCACAAATTTCCGGACCGCCCTCCGCTGGCCATCGCCACCTGGCGGGCCGTGATGGATACCGCCGCCGAGCAGGCAACGGTCCAAGGTGACACGGGCACCGTGTGGGCCTGCGGTAAATCATTTGGCGGCCGGATGGCGTCAATGGCCGTGGCGGAGGGGATGCCGGCGGCCGGCCTCATCTACCTTGGCTACCCGCTGCACCCGCCGGGCAAGCCGGAGAAGCTGCGCGACGAACACCTGTACGGCCTGACCACTCCCATGCTGTTCCTGCAGGGCAGCCGGGACACCTTTGCCACTGCCGCCCTCCTTGAGGACGTGGTGGCCAGGATCGGCCCGACGGCGGTCCTGCAGTGGGTGGACGGCGGTGACCATTCCTTCGCGGTGGCGGGGGCTAAACGGCCCGCAGACCAGGTGGGTGCCTCGGTGGCGGCGCCGGTGGCGGATTTCATCAAATCCCGCGGCTGAAACGCCAAAAGCCTAGTGCAGGCTAGGCGGCGTCTTCGTGCCACCAGCCCTCCCACGCTGCAGAGGTCAGCCGGCCCGCCGGGAACGTGGCGGACTCGGTGTTGCGGGATCCGCCGGCGTCGTTGCGGCGGCCATCCAGCAGGAGGTTGAGGCTGGTCAAGAGAAACATGGTGAGTCCTTCCGTAGGTGGTGCGGACCACGCTGTCCGCGTAGGAAGAGCCTAGGCAAGGGATGTTTCAGCACGTCGACGGGACGTTTCGGCTTTGTATCGTTGTTCTCACGCAGACGTCTCCGCAACCGTGCGCCCCGGTTAAGCGCCTCAGTTCCGCCGGTTGGTCCGTGCGGTGGCCGGAGCCGCCCAGGGGTCCTCGGGCCACGGATGCCGGGGATACCTGCCGCGCATCTCGGCCCGGACCTGGGCATACGGCCCGGACCAGAAAGAGGTGAGGTCGTCAGTGACGGCCAGCGGCCGGCGTGCCGGGGACAGCAGGTGGAACAGGACAGGAACCCGCCCGCCGGCCAGCCGCGGGGACTCGGCCAGCCCGAAACATTCCTGGAGCTTCACGGCCACCACAGGCCGGGTGGTTTCCTCTCCGGGGACCGGGTAGGCCACCAGGATCCTGGATCCGCTGGGGACCTCAAGCCATTCGGGCGCCAGTTCATCGAAGCGTGCCGCGTCCGGCCAGGGCAGCAGGTTCCGGAGCGGCCCGGCCAGGTCGACGCGCGCGACGGCGGCCCCTTCCGCGAGTGCCTGAAGTTCCGGTCCGAGCCACTCGTCGAGGCGCTCCAGGAGCGCCCCGTCCGAGACATCGGGCCACGGGCCGCCCAGTTCGCGGTGCAGAAGGGCGAGGCGCCCGCGAAGGTCCCGTGCCGCCGCCGACCATTCCAGCAGGGCGAGCCCGTCACGGCGCAGTGCCGCGCCGACCGCTGCACGGCCCGCCTCCGGCGTAGGCCGGACGGGGGTCTCTGCCAGCACGATGGCACCCAGGCGCCGGACCTTCCGTGCCGTGACCCGCCCCTGCCGGAACTCCGCCTCAACGGCCTCGGCCAGGAGATGGCTGGCGGCGGACTCGGCCTGCGCTGCGGTGAGCGGCGCCGCGGACCTGATCACTGCCCCGGTGCCCGCGGCATCGCGCCCACCGGCCCGCGACACTTCCGCGACCGCGAGCCACTCATGGCCGCCCAGTGAACTGCCCGCCGGCAGTCCGGCCCTCGTCCCGGAGCTCAGCAGGTAGCGGGCCGGTCCATCGCCGGGCACCAGGCGTGCAACCCGGTCCGGGTATGCCAGCGCGACGACGGCGCCCGGCGCCTCGCCGGTGGCCGGTCCGGTGCGTCCGGCCGCGTTGCGTCCTGCGGCGTTGGACCCGTGCCGGCGGGCGAGAGCTTCCAGGCGCCGGGTCTCCTCGTGCCACCGCCGCTGGGCCGGTCCCGGCTCCGTACGCAACTTGCCGAGCAGCCGCGGCAGGTCGGCGTCGGGCGCCCGCTGGTCCCCACCAAGGGCCGCCACAACTTCGGCGGCCGCCTGCGCACCCACGTCCGCCGCGCCGTCGAGCAGGGCACGGGCCAGCCGGGGGTCTGCCGGGATCTCCGCGAGTACCCGTCCGGCGGCGGTGGCATGGCCGTCCGGGGTGACGGCGCCGAGCTCGCGCAGCACTTCCATGGCCTCGTCCATGGCCTGCCGCGGCGGCTCATCCGGCAACGCCAGGCCCTGGCCTCCGGGGGAACCCCAGCAGGCCAGGGTGAGGGCGGCGCCGGCCAGGTCCGCCACCCTGATCTCCGGAGTGGCGTGCGCGGGCGCCGCACCGAAGGCCTGCTGGCTGTAGCAGCGGACCACGGTGCCGGGCCCCTGCCGCGCGGCACGGCCCGCCCGCTGCTCCGCCGAGGCGCGTGCGCAGGACACGGTCACCAGGCCGGCCATGCCGCGGGCAGCGTCGCGCCGGGGTTCCCTGGCCAGGCCGGAGTCAATCACCAGGCGGACCCCGGGCACCGTGAGCGACGATTCGGCCAGGTCCGTGGACACGATGATCCTGGGCTTGCCTCCCGGCGGGCGGCCCGAGACTGCCCGGTCCTGTTCGGCGGCGCTGGCCTGGCCGTGGAGTTCGAGGACGTCCACGGCGGCGCCCGCCCGGTGCCGCAGTCCGGCCGCAACGTGGGCCACCTCCCGGGCGCCGGGAAGGAAGACCAAGGCATCGGACGAAGGGTCCGTGCGCAGGGCATGCAGCTGGGCTTCTGCTGCGGTGGTGGCGATGTGGTCAAGGAAGGCACGCGTCACGCCACGGTCATCCAGCCGGGAAGCCGCGGCGGGATGCCAGCGGACCTCCAGGGTGTGGAGGACCGACGGCGAGTCCACCACGGGAGCCGGCCGGCCGCCGTCGGGATCCCCCAGCAGCGCCGCGAACCGGGCAGCCTCCACCGTGGCGGACATGGCCACCACCTGCAGGTCGCCGCGCAATTGGCGCACCTCGGCGAGCATTCCCACCAGCAGATCCGTTTCCAGGCCCCGTTCATGGACTTCGTCCAGCACGACGGCGGCCACGCCCGTCAGCCCGGGATCGGCCAGCAGGCGGCGCAGCAGGATGCCGGGGGTCACGAACTCGACGAGGGTTTCCGCTCCGGCCCGGCGCTCGCCGCGGACGGTGTAGCCCACCCTGTTGCCCAGCGGGCTGGCATCCAGGGCGGCCAGCCGCCGTGCTGCGGCACGGGCTGCGACGCGGCGCGGCTGGGTCACGATGACGCGGCCCGTTCCGCCGGCCAGGTTGGCCATCAGCGGCGGCAGCATTGTGGTCTTGCCGGTGCCGGGAGGGGCCTGGACCACCGCGGCGGCTGACGGGCCGCCGGCGTCGAGCGCCTTCCGGAGTTCCGGGAGGGACCGTGCGAACGCCAGGTCCGCGCCGATGGCAGCGAGGTCAAAGGGCTGGATATCAGGGATGGCGGACGGACCGGCGGACAAACTCACCTGTCCATTCTGCCTCCGGTACCGTCCCCTGCAGTCCTGCAGGATGGTCCCGGCGTACAGGTCAGGGTTTGTTGTGGCCCTTGGCTTTGCCCTGGGGTGCTGTGACGCCGGGCGGAGGGCCGGGCTGCTGCTGCACGGCCGGTGCGGGTGCCGGCGCCGCAGGGGCGGGTGCCGGCACGGCTCCGGCGCCCGCGGAACCGGAAGTTGGCGTGCCGTCGGCGGTCGTGGTGGTGTCCGCTGCGGGGGCTGTCCCGGCGGCAGCGGCGGTCCCCGCCACCGCAGCCCGGGACTCCAGTTGTCCGCTGATGTCGGCCCGCACGGCGCCCAGGGCACTCTCGATGCCGCGCAGCCTTGGCGCGGTGATCCGGCCGTCGAGGGCAGCACGGTCGAGGTCGTCCTCGAGCCCCTGCAGCGCCGCCAGTGCGCCTTCAGGCCTGTTTTCCGCTACCGCCTGGCTGATGCTCAGGACCCGGATCTGGAAGCCCCGCAAGGTGGCTTGGTCAGTGTCGCCGGCCTGCTGCCCCTGGTAGACCGCCAGGGAGGCGGCCGTGAGGCCCGCAGCGAGCAGGACGGCGATGCCGCTTCGGAGCAGAGTGGAGCGCGACAGGCGGCTGGGGCGCCGTGTTGGCAATGACGGGGCAACTGGAACGGCGGCGGCGGCTTCACCGCCGGGCAGCAGCTCAGGCAGCATGCCGGCCGCGGAGTGGGGCCAGGGATGCAGCCGGGCGCATCGGCAGGGTGGAAACCTGCGCCGGAACAGGGGCTGCGGCGGTATCGCGCAGAGCGGCATCCGCACCGGCAACTGCCTGTGGGCCCGGATGGGTGGCAGCACGGAGGCGCCGGAGCACCACCTGCACCGTGGCGCGCAACAGGACCGCTGCCAGCTGCCCGATGCCCACGCCCAGCAGCACGTGGCCCGCCAGGTACTGTCCGCCCGGTGCCGCACCGCCATAGGGGGCTGACGCGGCAACGGCTGCTCCTCCGGCAGTGAGCATCAGTGACCAGGCAACGCCGAATACTGCGCCCATTGTTCCTGCTTCCATCGTCCGCTAATCAGCAAGCTTACGGTAATGCTCAGCAAGCTTACTACTCGGCGGTGCCGATGCAAGAACCCCCGCAGGAACCCGGGCTCAGGACCGTGCCGCGTCCCGGACGGAAATGGCCGCCTGCAGCTTCGGTCTCCCGAAGCGGAAGAACGTGGTCAGCTGGCGGCTTCGAGCAGGCGGCCCTGCGAAAGTCCGGCGTACCGGCCTTTGAAGAACAGGAGCGGCTCGGCGTCGTTCCGGGCACTCAGATGCCGCACGCTGGCCACCACAATCGTGTGGTCGCCGCCGTCGTACTCCGCGTGAAGTTCGCAATCGATCCAGGCGAGGGCATCGTCAAGGATGGGGTTGCCCAGGGGCGAGGACGTATGGCTGACCCCGGCGAACTTGTCTATTCCGGAGCGGGCGAACTGTCCGGCGAGGTGCTGGTGTTCGGCCGGCAGGATGTTCACCGTGAAGGAGCCCGCATCCCGCAGGACGGGCCACGTGCTGGAGGTTCGGGCGGGGCTGAACGTGACCAGCGCGGGTTCGAGCGACAGGGATGCAAACGACTGGCAGGTAAAGCCGGCGGGCCCTTGCGGTGTTGAGCTGGTAATCACCGTCAGCCCGCTGGCAAAGGTTCCAAAAATATCGCGAAGCCGGCGGGGAGCAAGATCTGATGTGGCAGTCATTATTTGGCCTCTCGTTTGGATCGTTACCTCACCAAACCATTACCCAATTCAATTCGACAAGCACCGCTGCAATGCACTGACGCGCACCGCAACGCAGCTTCACGCCGGTACCCGCGGCGTCATCTGCCGGCACTGTTACGCCGATCATGACTATTTCTTACCGCCCATTGATCCGCGTGTCCTGCAATTTCGATTTGTTTATTCCGGTTTCATCCAGGTTCGCGGCACGGGGGCCAACAAAGCTAATTTCCCTTAGAACCGAAATGGAAAATGACGCTCCGGGAAAATTCCCCTTTCCCCTCCTGTCACATTCTTCCGCCATGCACCCACCCCGAAAGAGATCCGGCATGACATCAGCAGAACCCGAAGCGCGGCCGCGCCCCACCCATCCGCAACGGGCCGTGGACTCATTCGTCCTGGAACTGTCCGCCCGCCACCCGGACATTGACGCGTTGGCGCCGGCACCGGAAACCGGGCCCTACCGTTACGACGCCGCGACGGCGAAAACCGCCGGGCCTGACGGCGGCGCGGCTGGTCCCGCCGTCGTTTTCCCCGCCAGCGCCGGTGAGGTGCAGAAGGTGGTCCGGCTGGCCGCTGAATTGGGAGTTTCGGTGGTTCCCCGCGGCGCCGGTACCGGCCTGTCCGGCGGCGCCACCGCCGAAGCCAGCCAGGTGGTGGTGTCCACGGAACGGCTGACAGCTGTCATCGAGGTTTCGCCGCTCGACGAAGTTGCCGTAGTGGAACCGGGCCTCATTAACGCTGACCTAAACGCACGCCTCGCACCGTACGGACTGTTTTATGCCCCTGATCCTGCCAGCTTCGATATCTCGTCGATTGGCGGCAACATCGCTACCAACGCCGGTGGGCTGAGGTGCGCCAAGTACGGCGTGACCCGTGAATCCGTCCTGGCCCTCGACGTCGTCCTCGCTGACGGCAGCCTGGTCAGCGTGGGGCACCGCTCCATCAAGGGCGTGACCGGGCTGGACCTGACCTCGCTGTTTGTCGGCTCGGAGGGAATCCTGGGGATCGTGGTCCGAGCCACCGTCCGGCTGCGGCCCATCCCGGTGGCCCGGAAGACCGTCACGGCGTTCTTCGACAGCACGGAAGCCGGTGCCAAGGGCCTCTCCGCCATCACCCTCTCCCCGGTCCGGCCCGCGGCCATCGAGTTCTTCGATACCCCCAGCCTCGAAAACATCGACAGCCATTCCGGTACCAGCCTCCGCGGCCGCGGCGCCGCGCTGATCCTGATCGAACTCGACGGCTACGGCATCGAGGCGCAGTCCGCCGACCTTGCAGCGGCGCTCACCGCCGCCGGCGGGCGGGTCACCGTGGAATCGGACGACGACGGCGTGCGGCTCTGGGAGCTGCGCCGCAGCGGCCGCGGCCTCCCGCAGGACAAGTGGTACATCGGCGAGGACATTGCCGTCCCGAAGTCCCGGCTCCCTGAGGTTTACGCAGCGTTTCCAGCCCTGGAAGCACGCTTCGGCGTGGACATCTCGGCCGTATCGCACGCCGGTGACGGCAACCTCCACCCGCTGATCACGCTCGACAGGCAGCCCGGCGACGACCCCGCGCGGCCGCCGGCGGCCCTGCAGGAGGCCGCCACCGAACTGGTCCGCGTGGCACTCTCGCTCGGCGGCACCGTCACCGGCGAACACGGCATCGGCAGCATCAAACAGGACTGGGCCGCGCTGGAACTGTCCCCGCGGATCCGCCAGGCGCAGCACGCCATCAAATCAGCCCTGGACCCGCACGCACTGCTCAACCCCGGCAAAGCCATCTAGCCCAGCGGGCTCCCACCACTTCCACCCAGGAGAACTCCCATGACCCCCATCGAATTCCGCCGCCGCGTCTTCCTCGCCGGCATCACCGCCATCACCGGCTCCGCCGTCCTCACCGCATGCGGAGGCCCCGCGGCCACCAGCTCCTCCGACGCCGGCACCCCGGTTGACGGCGGAAATATCACCTTCCTCATCCAGGGCTACGACACTGGCTGGGTCTCCAGCAAGACATCCATTTCCAGCTACGAGGGCAACCTCTGGGGCCAGATCACCGACAAGCTGGTCTACGTCGACGACAAGGGACAGCTCAGCCCCTGGGTCGCCAGCAGCTGGGAGGAACTCAACGGGGCCAAGGACTTCGTCCTGCACCTCAAGGACGGAGTGACCTTCTCCGACGGGACGCCCCTGGATGCGGCCGCCGTCGTGGCCAACCTCAACGCCTGGGCCAAGGGCGCCCCGGACCGCGGCGTCAGCAAGGTGGGCCTCTTCCCGTCCAGCAACTTCGTCAGCGCCGAAGCCGCCGACGCCACGACGGTCAAGGTCTCCTTCTCCTCCCCCGCCCTGGGCTTCATCGCCACACTCGCCTACCACGGCTGCATCCTCCTGTCCCCCAAGACCCTTGCCCTGCCGGTGGACGCCCAGGCGGACCTGGCACAGGAAATCGGCAGCGGCCCGTTCGTCCTCAAGTCCTGGAAGCAGGGCGACTCCTACGTGCTGGAGAAGCGCAAGGACTACAACTGGGGGCCCGCCGCCCTGGGCCACACGGGCCCGGCGAGGCTGGACACCATCACCTACAAGGTCATCAAGGACACGTCGGTGCGGACCTCCACGGTGGCGTCCGGCCAGGCTGAGGTCGCCTTCAACGTGGAACCGCAGGAAATTGAGTCCCTCAAAGCGCAGGGCTTCACCGTGGGAACACCCAAGTACCTGGGCTTCGTGGACGGCTTCCAGGTCAACACCCAGGCCTTCCCCACCAACGATCCCAGCGTCCGCCAGGCCATCCAGCACGGCATCGACCGCGAGGAGATCCGCAACACCGTCTACACAGAGGACTGGGACGCGGCCACCACCTTCATCCAGGGCAACGTCCCGGAAGCCGGCGACTACAGCAGCGCCTTCGCCTTCGATGCGGACAAGGCAAAGAAGCTGCTGGACGACGCCGGCTGGAAGCCCGAGCCCGACGGGTTCCGCGTGAAGGACGGCAAGGTCCTCGAATTCCCGCTCACGCCCAACCCGTACGTTCCCTCCACCAAGGCCGAGGACGAGCTCATCGCCCAGCAGCTGGAGCGCATCGGCATCAAGGTCAACCTCAAGGTGGTGGACGTGGCAGGTTACGCTGCCATCCAGGCCAGCCGGCCGCCGCTGTTCCAGACTTCCCGCAGCTTCGTTGATGTGGGAACGGTGGCCGGCGTGCTGACCAGCCAGAACAACGGCGAAAACTGGTTCAACCTGGGCACCAGCGACCAGAAGCTCAACGAACTGTCCACCGCCATCGCCAGCGCGTCTGACCGGGAATCCCGCGAAAAGATCGCCGGCGACCTGCAGCAGTACGTGCTGGAGCAGGGCTACTTCATCCCCCTCAACCAGCTGGTACAGCGGCTGTACCTCATCTCGCCCGCGGTCAAGGGCGTCCAGTACAACGGCCTGGCGTACGCCAACTTCTACACTGCCTGGGTGGCCAAGTGACGAGCGGCTATGGCCGCTTCGCCCTTGCCAGGGCCGGGCAAGCGGCGGTGGTGGTGCTCCTGGCCTACGTGCTGACGTTCCTGGTCATCAGCGTCCTGCCCGGTGACGCCATCACCAACTCGCTGCGTGACCCGCAGTCCGGCCTGAGTGAAGCCGACATCCAGCGGATTGTGGAGTTTTACGGGCTGGACCAGCCGGTCCTCGTCCAGCTGGCGTTGTCGCTGGGCCGTTTCCTCACCGGCGAGCTGGGATTCTCCCTTCAGTCCAACCTGCCGGTGGCCCAGATCGTGGGTGACGCCCTGCCGTCAACGCTCACGTTGGCCACCACGGCCCTGGCCATCGCCGTGGTCTTCGCCGTCGCCATCGCCTACGGCGCGCACTACGCTCCGCCGAGGTGGGCCGGCATCCTGCGCTCCATCCCGTCCTTCTTCCTGTCCGTGCCCAACTTCGTCATCGGCCTGGTCCTGATCGAGCTCTTCGCGTTCCGGCTGCACTCCTTCACCACCACTGACCCGAACAGCGCCACCGCCACCCTGTTCGCGGCCGTCACCCTCGCCATCCCGGTCTCAGCGCCGCTTGCCGAAGTGCTGATTGCCAGCCTGGACCATGAATCCCGCCAAGAGTACGCACTCGTGGCCCGCTCCCGTGGCCTCGCCGAAGCGCAACTGTTCGCCCGGCACCTGGTGAAGCCGTCGGCCCTGCCTTCGGTGGCCATGGTCGCCCTCATCGTGGGCGAACTGCTGGGCGGCTCCGTCATCACCGAGACCATCTTCGGCCGCGACGGCATCGGCACCGTGGTCCAGAAAGCCGTCACGGGCGAGGACCAGCCGGTCCTGCAGGCGGTGGTGTCCCTTTCCGCGGTGGTCTTTGTGGCGGTCAACCTCGCCGCGGACCTCCTTACCCCGTTGCTCGACCCGCGGGTCGACGTCAGAGAGGCAGCCAACGCATGAGTGCGGACCTGAATTTCGCCCGTCTCCGCAGCGCCGGGACAGCTACGCTCCGCAGCCGGGCCGGCATCCCGCCCACGGTGCTGGTGTCCTTCCTCGTCATCCTGGTAGTGGTGCTGTGGTCGCTGCTGCCCTCACTGTTCACTGGGTACAGCCCCGTGAACGGGGACACCGGCAGCAAGCTCGACGCGCCCAGCCTGCAGCACTGGTTCGGCACCGACTACCTGGGCCGGGACCAGTACGCGCGGGTGGTCTACGGAACAGCGTCCTCGGTCACCAGCGCTCTGGTTGCCGTGGCCATTGGCCTGGTGGTGGGCAGCGCCATCGGCCTGGCCAGCGGCTTCCGCGGCGGGTGGCTCGATGCCACCCTCGGCAGGTTCGTGGACGTGCTCCTGGCCATCCCCGGCTTCCTACTGGCCGTGGTGATCGTCAGTTCGCTGGGATTCCAGACCATCAACGCAGCGATCGCCACTGGGGTATCCGCCGTGGCCGTCTTCGCCCGGCTCATGCGTGCGGAGGTCATCCGGGTCCGCCGCTCGGCGTTCGTGGAAGCGTCCTACCTGGAGGGCGGCAACAGGCTCCAGGCGTTGCTGACCCACGTCCTGCCCAACGCCTACCGTTCGGTGCTGGTGCTGGCGGTGCTGCAGTTTGGAACGTCCATCCTGGTGATCGCCTCCCTGGCCTTCCTGGGCTACGGCGATCCGCCCCCATCCTCCGACTGGGGCCTGCTGGTGGCCTCGGGCAAGACCTACGTCACTGCGCCCTGGCTGGTCTACGCCCCGGCCCTGGTGATCGTAGCTACGGTCCTGTCCATCAACCGCATCAGCCGCTGGCTCAGGAACAGCAAATGAGCGCCCCCAACCCCGGTGGACCCACCAGAGGAAAGGACACGACAGTGCCTGAAACCAAGCCATCCCCGCTGCTGAGCGTCGAGGGCCTGCACGTCGCCTACGGGGACCGGAAGGTGGTCCACGATGTCTCGTTCACCCTGGCCCGCGGCGGAAGCCTGGCCCTGATCGGCGAATCCGGGTCCGGAAAGTCAACCATCGCCAAGGCAGTGCTGCGGCTGCTGCAGCCCGCCGAAGCGTCAGTGGGCGGCAGCGTCCGGCTGGCCGGGACTGAAGTACTGTCCTTGCCGGAGCGGCAGTTCCGCGCCCTGCGCGGCCGGCAGCTCGGGTTCATCCCGCAGGACCCCGGCTCGGCACTGAATCCGGTGCGCAGCATCGGCACCCAGGCGCACGAGGCCGCTGCACTGACCGGGGAACGGGACGCCGCCGCCCGCCGCCGGATCATCCTGGAGGTCTTTGACCAGGTGGGCCTGCCCGATCCTGTCCGCGTCTACGATTCCTACCCCCACCAGCTGTCCGGCGGAATGCTCCAGCGCGTACTCATCGCCCTGACGGTGCTGCCGCGGCCGTCCCTGATCGTGGCGGACGAACCGACGTCGGCCCTCGACGTCACGGTCCAGAAGCTCATCCTGGACCTTCTGGGCGGTCTGCGGAAGGAGCTGGACATCGGCCTGCTCCTCATCACGCACGACCTCGCCATCGCCGCCGAACGCGCCGACACGCTGGTGGTGCTCAAGGACGGGGCCGTCCAGGAACAGGGCCCCTCAGCCCAGGTCTTCGCAGCTCCCCGCACGGACTACGCCCGCAACCTGCAGGCCGATGTTCCCGCGCTCAATCCCGACCGGTACCGCAGCCAGCGCACCGGCGCACCGGCGGACACGCTGGAGCGCACTTGGAAGGACAGCGCTTCCCAGGCCGTCGCCACACAGGACGGCACGACGGCGGACGCCAGCACCGCGGATAGGCCGACGCAGATCGCGGTCACCGATGTCACCAAGAGCTTCCGGACGCGCGGCAAGGAGGTGCGCGCGGTCGATGGAGTCTCTTTCGCCGTCGAACGCGGCCGAACCCATGCCCTGGTGGGCGAATCCGGTTCCGGCAAGACCACAGCGGTCCGGCTGCTGCTCGGACTGGAACAGCCGGACAGCGGCACCATCACGGTGGGCGGCCACTCCACCGCCGGACTTAACCGGGCCGGCCTGCGCGATGTTCGCCGCCACCTGCAGCTGGTCTACCAGAACCCCTTCACATCGCTGGACCCCACGTGGCGGGTGGGCAGGATCGTCCGCGAACCCCTGGACCGGTTCGGAGTGGGCAGCACGGCCGAGCGCGCGGACAGAGTGCGCGATGCCCTGCAGTCCGTGGGCCTGCCGGACGACGCTGCGGACCGCCGTCCTGCCCAGCTCTCCGGCGGACAACGGCAGCGCGTGGCCATCGCCCGCGCACTGGTGGTCCGTCCCGACGTCGTGGTCCTGGACGAACCTACCTCCGCGCTGGACGTCAGCGTGCAGGCCGGCATCCTCGAGCTGCTGGCCCGGCTCCAGCGGGACCTTGGGCTGACCTACGTGTTCGTCTCCCATGACCTTGCCCTGGTGCGGCAGGTGGCGGACACCGTGTCAGTGCTGCGCCGCGGCCAGGTGGTGGAATACGGCACGGTAGACCAGGTCTTCGACCGGCCGCAGCACCCCTACACCCGGGCGCTCCTGGACGCCATCCCGGGCACCTCAGGACTGGCGTCGCCTGCCGTGGCGGGCGCTCCCGCCGAACACAGCCACATCCCGAAACTAGCAGAGGCAGCATTATGACTTTGACCCCCACCGCAACCGCCGGCCCGGAATCGCTGCGGAAGCCCGCCCTGATCGCCGGCTTCACCGCGCCCAAGGGGTTTGGTGATGCCACCCTGCGGGACAAGCGGGAGGACGCCATCGAGCTGCTCGGCGGCGTCCCGGACCCCGGCGTCCTTCCGGCGGCAGAGCTCGCCTCCGCCACGGCAAGGGTCCTCTCGAGGCCCGGGCTGCCTTCCCTGCAGTACTCCCGCACCGAAGGCATTTCACCCCTGCGCGAGTGGATCGCAGACCGCGAGGGCGTGCCCGTGGAGCGGATCATCATCACCAACGGCGGATTCCATGGCCTGTCCCTCGGTATCCAGACCGTTGTGGAGCGCGGTGACCTCGTAGCCGTGGACAACCCGATCTTCCCGCTGTTCCTGCGCGGGCTGCAGCTCTCCGGAGCGCAGACCCTGCCCGTGACAGTCGGTGCCCACGGAATCGACGTGGACGAGCTGGAAGACAAACTGCGCCAAGGCGCCCGGCCCTCAGCCCTGTACACGGTGCCGGACTTCCACAACCCTTCCCAGGGCACACTCCCCGCCGAGGCCCGCACCAGGCTGGCAACACTGGCGGAGCGCTACGGATTCGTGGTCCTGGCTGACAACCCTTACCGCGAGCTTTGGTATGCCGGCGGGCCGGAGAGCGTGGATGCCTTCAATCACTCGGACCACGTCATCCACATCAACACCTTCACCAAAACCCTGGGACCGGGGCTGCGGCTGGGCTGGCTGGTGGCACCGGAGCGCCTGCTGCCGGACCTGGTGGCGCTGCGGAGCCGCCAGGACTCGCACAGTTCCACCCTGGTGCAGGCGGTGGTGGGCGAAGCGCTGACGGCGGACCCGGGCCTGTTCGATTCGACCCTTGGCCGGGCGCGCGAGCTATACCGCACGCGGGCCGAAGCGCTGATCGCGGCACTGGACCGGGAGGTTCCCGGGGCGTTCGACAGCGTGCTTCCGGGCGGCGGACTCTTCCTGTGGCCGCGGCTGCGCGACGCCGGCATCGATCCGGATCTCCTGGCGGCGGCGGCCAGCGCCGAAGGCGTCGAGTACCAGCGGGGTTCGTTCTTCGCTTCGGGGCCGGGCACCGGTTCGGACCGCCACCTGCGCTTTGCCTTTGGCGATGTTTCCGTGCCCCGGCTCGCGGAGGCTGCAGCCCGGCTGGGACGGGCGCTGAAGAGCCTTTGAACCCTGTCCGGCCAGCCCGGCCCCGGGCCTGCGCGGGTCAGCCCGGCTGCCCCCGCAGGTCCAGGGCATCCAGGAGCCGGCGGACCGAGCCGCCCAGGTTCCAGTCAGTGGCGATCCGTTCCAGTTCCGCCCGCTGTTCCCCTTCCACCGGTTCCAGCATGGCGCCAATTTCCTCCACGGCGGGCAGCTGCAGGTTCCGCACCAGGCGGACGACGGCGGGGGCTGCTTCAAGGTAGGCGGCCGCAGCGGACAGCCGCGCCCGGACGGGTCCGGACACGCCGCCGTCGGGACTGTCCGCTGCCGCCAGGAGGGCATCCAGGGTGCCGTACTTGAGCAGCAGCGACGCCGCCGTCTTCTCGCCGATGCCGGAAACACCGGGCAGGCCGTCTGACGCGTCGCCGCGCAGGGTGGCGTAATCGGCGTACTGCTGCGGCAAGACCTTGTATTTGGCCACGATGGTTTCCTCCGTGCAGACCTCCAGGTTCCGCATTCCGCGCGCCGTGTAGATCACCCGGACCTGCCGTTCGTCGTCGCACACCTGGAAGAGGTCCCGGTCCCCGGTGACGACGTCCACGGGCATGGCCGCGTGAGTGGCGTAGGTGCCGATGACGTCGTCGGCCTCATGCTGCGCTGCCCCCACGATGGCGATGCCGGCAAGCTCCAGGGCCTTCCGGATCATCGGCAGCTGCGCCTCCAGCGCATCGGGCACCACCTCAACGTCCGTGCCGCCGGGTTTGGCCTCGGCCACCCGGTGCGCCTTGTAGGTGGGGACCAGGTCCACGCGCCATTGCGGACGCCAGTCATCGTCCCAGCAGGCCACGAGGTGGGTGGCGTGGTAGTCCGTGGTGAGCCGGGCAATCATGTCCAGCAGGCCCCGGACCGCGTTGACCGGCGTTCCGTCGGCGCGCCGGATGGAGTCCGGGAGGCCGTAGAAGGCACGGAAGTACAGCGAGGCAGTGTCGAGCAGCATCAGGCGCTGGGGCATACCTGATCCTGCCACGGAACCGCCGGCAATGGTGGCAGCGGCAGGATACCGCCGCCACCCGGGGCCCTAGAAGGACTGAGCGGTGAAGCCCAGCCCCAGCAGACCCCGGCCTGCCTGTTCCAGGATGGGATCGATGCCCAGGGTGGGATGGTTCAGCAGCACGCCGACGTCGCGCTGGATGCGCTGCAGGGGATGACCCAGCCGGTGGGCGCTGCCGCCCGAACCGGCGAGGACCACCCTGACGGCTTCCTGCGCTGCCTCGGCGCTCAGGGCGAGTGAGAGCCGGAACGCGGCCCGGTCCCCGTCCGGAAGCCCGGACCCCCGCCGCAGGCCGGACTGCGGCTGCACCGAGGCCGCAACGGCGGCGAGCCCTGCCTCCCAGTGCTGTTGCGCCGTCGCCACCAGCCCGGCGGCCCGGGCGTAGCGTGCCTGCGTCAGCGGGGAATCGGCCTGCCGGATGTCGACGCCGTTCTTCACCTTCGGCGCGAGCAGCTGGTCACGGAACAGTTCCATCGCATATTCGGCGGACCCCAGTGCCGCCGCCGGGGCCACCAGGTTCAGCAGCGTGGCCATCGGGGTGTGGATCAGGGGATCGGAATGGATCAGGCTGCCGGGGTTGTCCGCAGCGCTGAGTAGCGCCCAGTCCATCATCCGGTGTTCCGGGACGAACAGATCCGCGGCGCGCAGATCGTTGCTGCCGGTGCCCCGGAGCCCGTCCGTGTGCCAGGCATCAACCAGTTCCAGGTCGGCGAGGGGAACCAGCGCCTGCAGCCGGTGGCCGTCCTGCTGGACAGCCAGCAGCGCCCATTCCGAATGCATGATGCCGGAGGCAAAGCTCCAGTGGCCGGAGACGGCGTAGCCGCCGGGCACCTTCCGGGCAGCACCGACGGGTGCGCTGGTCGCGGCCGCGAGCGGCATCCCGCCGCCCGCGAAGACCTCGTCCTGCACCTGCTTCGGCCAGCGCGCCAGCATCCAGGCATGCTCGGCAAGATGGCCCGCGGTCCAGGCCGTGGAGGCGCATCCCCGGGCCAGGCGGCGCACCGCCTCGCCGTACGTCTCCGCGCCCAGTCCATAGCCGCCCGCTGCGGCAGGTGCCAGGATCCGGAAAACTCCGGCGGCTTCAAGGCTGTCAACCGTGGCATCAGGCAGGCGGCGCAGCCCGTCGGTTTCTTGGGCCGCGGCCCGCAGGGCGGGCACCAGCGCCGCCACACGGTTGAGCATTTCCTCATGGCCGGGCACCGCCCCGCCGCCCTTCGCCGTGCCGGGTACGACGGCGGGTTCGGCACCAGTGCCCCGGCCCGGCCCCTCGCGCGGGTCAAGATCCAGGTCCAGGGTGTGGGCGGTACGGTCGCGTTTGGCGGCCAGGTAGCGGCTGTTCGCGGCGGACAGGTGGACACCCGTGGGTACCTTTTCGCCGATGCCAATGCCAAGGGCAGTCAGCTGCCCGGCTTTGTCCGGGTTGTTGCTCAAAAGCCGGATGCTGGTGGCACCGAGTGCTTCCAGCATTTGCGCTGCGGCGGAGTAGTCCCGCTCGTCCTCGCCGTGGCCCAGCGCGAGGTTGGCATCGTAGGTATCCAGGCCCTGGTCCTGCAGGCCGTAGGCATCCAGCTTCGAGTACAGGCCGATGCCGCGGCCCTCCTGCCGGAGATAGAGGAGGAAGCCGCCGGCGCCCGTGATGGCTTCGGCAGCTTCCCGCAGCTGCGGGCCGCAGTCGCAGCGCTCGCTGCCGAACACGTCGCCGGTCATGCACTCGCTGTGGAGGCGGACCATCGGTTGCCCGCTGAGGAGGGCCTGCTCCCAGGGCCCAAGAGCCAGCAGCAGGTGTTCCTTGCCGTCCGCCAGGCCGTGGAAGGTGAGGATCTCCGCCGTCGTGGAATAGCCATCCGGGAAACGAAGCGGGACGGTGACGCGGCTGCGGACCGTGGCCGCGGGGAGGGCGGCGTGCGGCAGCGGGGCGTGGGCAACAGCAGTCATGGGGGTCCTCGGCAATCAGAAAACGGAAATACTTGAAGATTGAACTAAATCCTACGTCCAGTTAGTTCAATGTTCAAGCATTTGCGTCTTCCGGTGACACTCTTCCCGCAGCGTGCTCCGCTCACCTGCTGCCGGGCGGGCCGGCGAGGACCGTGGGAACGTACTCCAGCAACTGCAGCCGGCCGTCAAAGGTCCTGCTCTGCACCATCTCCAGCATCACGTCCGGGTAACCGTCGTAGATCCGTTCCCGGCCGGTGGCGCCGGTGATCACAGGGAAGACAACCAGCCGGTAACGGTCCACCAGGCCAGCGGCGAGCAATGACCTGGTCAGCTTCAGGCTGCCGAGAGTGCTCAGCGGTCCTGTTCCGGTCCGCTTCAGCTCCCGGACTGCCTCCACAGCGTCCCCGGTGACCAGTGTGGAGTTCGGCCAGTCCAGGGGCGCCTGCAGCGTGGACGAGAACACCATCTTGGGTACGGCGGCCAGGCCGGTGAGGCTGGCGCCCTCCTCCGCGGAGAACCCGGTGCGGTCGGCCGCTGCCTGGGCAGACATGCCGTACATCAGCCGGTACGTGTTGGCCCCCAGAAGGAAGGTGTAGTTCTTGGCCGCCTCTTCGTCCAGCCAGGCCAGGTACTCCGGCCCTTCCAGTCCCCACCAGCCGGGCCACCCCTCGGCGGAGGCATACCCGTCCAGCGAGATGATGAGGTCCACCATCAGGGTTGCTGGTGACGTTTCAGCAGGTATGGCGCCCATGGCCGGCTCCTTGGACTGATCGGCGTGGATGTGGCCGCCATGTTATGCCCGGAGGGGCGCCGGTTCAAGGGTCCGCCCTGCTGACGTTCCACCGCGAGCACCGCCCCTGGCTCGCCGAGCTCATTTCGGAGGCTGGCCTGGACACCGGAATTGCCTAGAGGGCCCAATCGGTATCACTGTAGGAGCTGCGGACGTGGGCCCGGAGGTACTCCCCCACAACTGCGGCGCCCAGGCCGCCAACGTCCGGCGCAACCACCCGCGCGTCGATCCGGTGGGCCATCCGCTGCACGAAGCGTTCCAGCCCGGGGTCGCCTCCGAGCCGGAAGAAAGTCGCCTGCACGCCGGAGCGCCCCAGCCGGTCCAGTTCGGCCACGGTGACGCGGATGGTTTCGGTGTCCGGCGGCCAGTTGAACCAGGAGTCGCCGTCCGGGAGCAGGTGTGCCGTCGGCTCGCCGTCGGTCACCACCAGCAGGACGTGCTGCATGGACGGGTGCCGGCGGAAGAAGCGCGCGGCCAGCAGCAGCCCGTGGTGCAGGTTCGTCCCTTGCTCCCGCAGTGCCGGCAGCGACGTGAGTTCACCGATGTCCATGGACTGCGCATAGCGGCCGAACGTGACCAGCTGCAGCCGGTCGCCGCGGAACCGGGTGGACACAAGGTGGTGCAGCGCCAGGGCCGTCCTTTTCATCGGCACCCACCGCCCCTCGGCGGCCATGGAAAAGGACACGTCAACCAGGAGCACCACGGCGGCCTGGGTGCGGGCTTCGGTTTCGGCCACCTCGATGTCTTCCGGGGTGAGCCGGAGTTCCCGGGCCGGGTTCCCGCCGTCGGACATGGTGCGCTGGATCGCGTTGGTCATGGTGCGGGTGACGTCCCAGGGCTCCGCATCCCCGAACTCCCACGGACGGCTGGAGCCGGTCTGCTCTCCGGCCGCTCCAGCCAGGCGGGTGTCCCGCTGCCCCTGCCGCCCGGACAGCTGCCGTGCAGTGTCCTGCAGCAGGGACTTGCCGAGGCGCCGCATAGCCTGTGGGGACAGGCGGAGGTCGCCATCGGGTCCCCGGCGCAGGTAGCCGCCGTCCTCCATGGCCCGCTCGATCTCGGCCAGGGTACGGGCGCTGACGGCGGCGTCCGGGCCCAGCTGGCGGCTGAGGGCGTCGAGGTCAAGGTCGTCCAGGCGTGAGCCGTTGTAGGACTGCGACAGCTGTTCGGACAATCCGTCCAGCTCTGCCAGGTCCTGCAGGACTCCAGTCCCGTCCCCCAGGCCAAGGCCTTCCTGCCCGTCGAAGGTCTCCGAACCGTTCCAGTCTTCGCCGGGCCGCAGCGCCTGGAGGTTTCCGTCGAGTTCGTTGAGCTGGTCCATCAGCCCTGCCGAGCCGAAGGCCTGGGCAGAGAGGCGCATCAGCTCTTCGCGCTGCTCCGGTGACATGGACTGCAGGAGCCGCTGTGCGGCGGCGGACCGTTTGGCCAGCGCATCCACCAGCTCTTCGACCGACTGCGGGTTTTCGGGAAAGTGCTGCCCGTGCTTTGCCATGAACTGCTGGAAGTCCACCCCTGTGTCCTCGCCCCGGCGATGCTTGCCCAGCAGCCCGTTCAGGTCGCGGAGCATGTCACTGACGGCTTCGCGGTCCTCGTCAGTGGCGTTCTCCAGGGCCTGTTTCATGCCCGCGAACCGCTGGTCCAGGACTTCGCGTCCCAGGAGGTCCTTGATGCGTGCGTACGCGTCCCTGGCGGTGCCCGACTGCCAGTCGTAGGAGGCGAGTTCGTTGACGGCTGCTGCCGTGGACGGCGGCAGGTTCTGCAGCTGCATCTCCCGGATGGCGCGGTCGGTGTTGTCCATCATGGCGTCCCTGGCCAGCTGTTTGCGCTCTTCCAGGACTGCCGTATCCAGCAGTTTACGGACGGCATCGAGCGTGCCGTCGAGCCGGTGCCGGCTCAGCAGGTCCTTGCGCCGTTCCTGCACGCGGCGGGCCAGGTTGTCCAGGCCGTCCCGGTTCCGGCCGCCGCGCCGGAGGAACTCCTGCAGGGCGTGGCGGGGCGAGTAACCGTCCATCACGTCCTCGGCCACGGCGTCGAGTGCCTCGGCGAGGTCCACGGGCGGGGCCAGCGGGTCCGGACCGCCGGCGTACCGGCCGTACCGTGACCTGTCGTGAAGGGTCATGCTGCCTCCTGTTGTGGCTGCAGGCCTGCGGTCAGCCGTAGACCGTTTCTTCGTCGTCGGCCTCTTTGGAGATCCGCCGGCCGAGGTACAGCCCTTCGAGGGCAAGTTCGACGGCGGCGGCTCGCTGCCCGTCGTTCTGCGCACCCATGCGCTTGCCAATCAGGTCGTACAACCCTGATCCGTTCAGCGAGGGGAGGTTACCCAGGAACTCCTTCGCCGTCACCTGCCCGCCGGTAGTCACCGTCCTGTGGCCGTCGAAAGCTGCCACGAGCGGGCCCATGTCGATGCCCTGGAAATGGGCCCTGACGGCTTCGGCGGTGGCGGTGCGCAGGAGGTGGTCAAGGATGCCCTGTTCGCGGCCTTCCTCCCCGGATTCAAATTCCAGCTTGCCGCTGAGGACTTCCACTGCCGGTTCCAGGTCGATGATCCGGGCAACGGCCTCGTCCTCGCCGCGGAGGCTGGCCCTGCGCAGGGCCGCGGCGGCCACCGTCTCCGCGCCGGCAATGGCGAACCGCGCGGAGACCCCTGACGTCTGGTTGATGGCCGGCGAGTGCCGCAGCGCCCGCGTGTACCGGGCGAGTATCTCAAGGATGACGGCGGGCACGTCCGCCACGAGCCGCCCCTCCTGCCGGATGACGGCAACCTCGTCCTCCAGTTCGATGGGGTAGTGGGTGCGGATCTCGGCGCCGAAGCGGTCCTTCAGCGGGGTGATGATCCGGCCGCGGTTGGTGTAGTCCTCGGGGTTCGCCGATGCCACCACCAGGACGTCCAGTGGCAGCCGCAGCACGTAGCCGCGGATCTGGATGTCCCGTTCCTCCATCACGTTGAGCATGGACACCTGGATCCGCTCGGCAAGGTCCGGAAGTTCGTTGATGGCGATGATGCCGCGGTTGGAGCGCGGAATCAGTCCGTAATGGATTGTTTCGGGATCGCCCAGGCGGCGGCCCTCGGCCACCCGCATGGGGTCCACGTCACCGATGAGGTCCGCCACGGAAGTGTCCGGGGTGGCCAGCTTCTCCACGTACCGTTCCGAGCGGTGCCGCCAGCCAACCCGTAACCGGTCCCCCTCCGAGGCGGCAAGGGCCCGCGAGGCTTCCGTGATCGGTTCGTAGGGATGTTCGTTCAGCTCAGAGCCATCGATGACCGGCGACCACTCGTCGAGCAGCCCGGCCAGCGTGCGCAGCACCCGGGTCTTGCCCTGGCCCCGTTCGCCCAGCAGCACCAGGTCATGGCCGGCGATCAGCGCCCGCTCCAGCTGGGGCAGGACGGTCCGGCCGAACCCGTACAGCCCGGGCCAGGGATCCCGCCCGTGCGCGAGCGCGGCCAGCAGGTTGTCTCGGATTTCGTGGCGCAGGTCCTTCAGGACATGGCCCTTGGCACGCAGTTCGCCAACGGTGGAGATTTCGGGACGGTCAGTCACCCCTCTACGGTAATCCCCGTCCTCCCCCTAATCGAGGGATTCGACCATATTCCCAGCGAGGGAACACGCTTCGGATGGCGGTACGCCCGGCCCTCAGGTCTGAGAGCGGTGGCCGGACCGTGCAGCCCGGCCACCACGGCCTATGCCTCGTGCGGAACCACCACGGCGCGGGCGCTCAGCTGCCCGCCTGCCAGCTTCC
Source organism: Pseudarthrobacter sp. SORGH_AS 212 (assembly GCF_030818145.1). Lineage (NCBI taxonomy): Bacteria > Bacillati > Actinomycetota > Actinomycetes > Micrococcales > Micrococcaceae > Pseudarthrobacter > Pseudarthrobacter sp. SORGH_AS 212. The sequence goes on from NZ_JAUTAA010000001.1 coordinate 25,800, forward strand.
GGTAGGCGGTGAGCCCATCCTCCAGGGAAAAGGTTTCGATTTCCGGGATGATCTGCCCCGCCCGGTACATGTCCACCACTTCGTGGAGTTCCTCAATGGTTCCCCAATACGTGTTGGTGATGGTGGACTCGTAGGGGGTGTTGAAGAACGTCCATTCGTGTACACCGCCGGCAATCCCGACGACGGTCAGCCGCCCGCCGACGGCCATCGACCCGGTGGCGGTGGCGATCGTCGGGGTGACACCGACGAAGTCGAACGCGGCGTCAACGCCGCGGCCGCCGGTGATTTCCCGGATCCGTGCCACCTGGTCCGCGCCACCGGGAACCGTGAGGGCCCCTGCCGCTTCCGCCTTGGCCATCGCCTCGGGCTTCATGTCCGTGGCAATAACAGTGGCCCCGGTCAGCGCTTTGAGGATCTGGACGGCGATCTGCCCCAGGCCGCCAAGCCCCACCACCAGCGCAAAACGCCCGCCGCCGTTCAGGTGCGGCAGGGCGGTCTTAATGGCGTGGTACGGGGTCAGGGCGGCGTCGGCCAGCGGTGCCGCCGCGATGGGATCCGCATCCCCGAGCGGGATCAGGTTGCGCACGGGGACCGTGACGTACTCAGCCATGCCGCCGTCGCGGCCCAGGCCGATGCCCAGGTAGGGGTTGGTTGCGGCATTCTCGCAGTAGGTGTCCTGGCCGCGGGAACATGCCTTGCAGTGGCCACAGCCGATGGGGCCGTAGACCAGGTAGGCGGCACCCACCTCGATGCCGTCCACGCCCGCGCCCAGTTCCTCCACCCATCCCGAGTTCTCGTGGCCCAGCACGAAGCCCTTGGTCATGTTCCCGGGAACTTCGGCAGTGAAGTCCTCGAAGATGCTGACGTCAGAGTGGCAGGCTCCGGCACCGGCCACCTTCAGCAGCACCTCGCCTGGACCGGGAGTGGGCCGGTCCACCTCCTCGAGTTCGGGAAACTGCTGCCATTCCTTGAATACGATCGCGCGCATGCGATGCCCTTCCTGTTGCTGCTGAATTGTGGTCGGTTGGATGCTCGGAGGTGGTCCGGTCAGCGGGCGGTGTAGCCGCCGTCGACCACCAGTTCGGCCCCGGTCATGAATGCGGCGTCGTCGCTGGCGGCGAAGAGTATGACGGCGGCAACGTCCTCGGGACGGCCCAGCCGGGCCATGGGCGTGGTGTCCGTCAGGAGCCTGCGGTCCGTGTCACCGAGGATCGGGGTGTCGATGAACCCCGGGTGGACGGAGTTCACGCGGATTCCCTGGGTGGCCCAGCCGAGTGCGGTGTTCTTGGTGAGGGTGCGGACAGCGCCCTTGGCCGCCGCGTAAGCGGGAGAGGTTCCGAAGCCACCAACGATGCCGAACATGGAGGACACGTTGACCACGGCACCGTTCCCGGACGCCTTCAGGGCTTCCGCTGCAGCCTTCTCGCCGAGGAATACGCTGGTCTGCGTCACGGCCACCACCTTGGCATACGTCTCAACGCTGGTGTCTTCGATGGCCTGGTTGTCGCCGATGCCCGCGTTGTTGACCAGTACGTCGAGCCGGCCGAATTCCCCGAGGGCGAAAGCCACGACGCCGGCCCAGCCGGATTCGCTGGTCACGTCCAGATGGAAGGCCCGCGCCTGGCCGCCGGCGGCGCCGATCTCTGCGGCCACCTGGGCGGCCAGTTCGTCCTGGATGTCCGCAACCACCACGGACCCGCCTTCAGTGGCAAAGCGGACAGCAGTGGCCCGGCCGATGCCGCTGGCTCCTCCGGTAATGATGGCGACTCGTCCGTCAAAACGGGACATGGGTGCTTCCTTTCCACAGCGGGCCGGGTTGTCAACGAAGCGGCCCAAGACATTTATCCGACATTTGTTGGATAGTTAGAACGGTACGCTCGATGTGGCGGTTTATCCACCGCCCGCGGCCAAGATCACCCGGGAGTGTGACCTGCATGACATCGCAACCGAAACGGGACCCCGAAGCCCCTGTGCTTCGGGACCCGCGGGCTCTCCGCAGCCGGGAAAAGCTGGCCTCGGCCATCCTGGACCTTGCCGGGGAGAACGACGCCGGAGCGCTGGCCGCGGGGCAGGTCGCAGCCGCCGCCGGGGTCAACAGGTCCACCTTCTACCAGCACGCCGCCTCGCCTGCAGCCCTGCTGCGGAAGGTCCTTTCCGAAGAACTGGACGTGCTCCGCGCGGAACACCTCAGCGCCGCTGGCGGCGACATCGGCCCTGCCATCGGCGCGGTCACGGCCGGCGTGGTCCGGCACCTGGACCTGCACCGCGCCATCTACCGCCGGGGACTGGTCACCGACGCGGGAACGGGTGGCCTGCATGCCATGCTCGGAGCACACTTCGAGGGTTCCGTCCGCCTGCTGCTCGAGCGGCGCGCCATTGCGGTACCGGCACCGGGCGGCCGGGAAGTCCCGCAGCCGATGGTTGCCCGGTTCATCGCGTACGGCGTGGTGGGGGCGCTGGAGTCCCGCCTGGTGGAGGCCTCGCCCCGCCCGGTGGACGAATTCCTGGCGGACCTGCGCGAACTGCTTCCCGAGTGGTGGCCCATCGGCTGAGCGTGCATCGCCCCCGGGCAGCCGGCAGACGGCTAGAAGCGTCCGTACCGCGCCCTCGCCATCGAATAAACCCCGTAGCAGGCCAGCCCCACCGCGATGACAGCCAGCAGGACGGTGCCATAAGGTTGCGAGCCCAGCGTCTTCAGTCCCCCGTCCAGGCCGGTGGACTTTGACGGATCGGCTGTGACGGCGGCCGCGATCACCAGGGCGCCAACGACGGCGAGCACCACACCCTTGGCCACATACCCCACGCTGCCGGTCCATTCAACAGCGGTCCGGGCGCTGCCGGGGTCCTGCAGGTCCTCCATGAAGTTCCGGGTAAAGCCCTTGTAGGCGTAGTACCCGCCGGCGCCGATGATGGCGAGGCCCACGGCAACCAACAGCACAACGCCGGCAGGAGCAGCCATCAGTTTCGCGGTGAAGTCCGTAGCGGACTGGCTCGAACTCTTGCTTCCGCCGGTGGCAAACACCGCGAACGTGAAGGCAAGGACCCCGAACACCAGCGCCTTCCCGCCGGCAGTGCCGGCCTTTTGCAGCTTCTTCTTGGACTCGGACTGGGAACGCGCCTCAAAAACTGCCTCGCTGACCATCCACAGTGCGAGCGCGGCGCAGGCGACGGCACCCGCCCACAGCAGGAAAACGCCGCCGGGCTTTGAAGCCACCGCCCCGATGGCGCCGGTCTGGTCAGCCTCGCCGCCCTGCCCGCCGGCGATCTGCAGGGCAATCACCCCGATCAGGATGTGGAGCAGCCCGATGACGACGAATCCGGCGCGGGCCAACACCCGCAGCGCGGGGCTCCGGCTCGCCGACGCCGCTCCGGAAACTGCACGGTTTGCCTTCTCCGAGGCGTTGCCCATGGCCGGCCCTTTCGATCTGACGCTGATCATCTGTTCCGCAGCGTCCGTGCCCTGGCCGCGGTGGGAATGCTTCAGTGTAGATCTGTAAATGCCGTGCGGACAGACCCGCGCGGCCGGGATCCGAGGTGGGCAAGCATATGGGTCCCAGGCTGCTGGAGAACGGGTTCCTGCTGCGGGACCGCGGCAACCTCGACAAGGCCCAGGACTTCCTGCGGCGCCGGGGCGGGTTGCCAAGCCTTGACGGCGGTGGTGGCCGGGCGTATACCGAAATGGTCAGCGCGCTGGCCCCCGCTGGGCCCCGTATGGAGTCGGCTGCCCCTGGTCTTGGTACACATCTGGAGTTGTCATGGGTAGCGATCGTTTCGACGTGCTCCGCGAGCAGGTCCGCGGACCGGTCATCGAAGAAGGGGACGCCGGTTACGAGGAGGCGCGGCACGTCTACAACGGCATGATCGACCGCCGGCCAGCCGCGGTACTGCAGGTATCCCAGGCGGCGGACGTCATGGCCGCCGTGCGCTTCGCCCGCGGCCTCGGCATTGACGTTGCCGTACGCGGCGGCGGGCACAGCGCCCCCGGATTCGGAACGGTCGACGGCGGACTGGTCCTGGATTTCTCGGCGCGCCGCGGGGTGCGGGTTGACCCGGCAGCGAGGACAGCCCGCGTGGAGGCCGGCGCGACCTGGGCGGACTACAACCACGCCACGCACGCTTTCGGCCTGGCCAGTACGGGCGGCATCGTCGGCACCACAGGCGTCAGTGGACTGACCCTTGGCGGTGGCATCGGCTACCTCGCCCGCAAGTACGGCCTGTCCTGCGACAATCTCATCGGGGCCGACGTCGTGCTGGCTGACGGTTCATTCCTGACGGCCAGCGACGCCGAGAACGTTGACCTCTTCTGGGCTTTGCGCGGCGGCAGCGGCAACTTCGGCGTGGTCACCTCGCTCGAGTTCCGGCTGCACCCCGTGGACGTGGTCCATGTGGGCATCATGTTCTTCGATGCATCCACAGGAGCCAGCGTGGGTGCTGCCTACCGCGAATGGATCGGCGCCGAACCTGAGGAAATGGGCGCGTTCCTGGGCTTCCACCAGGGGCCGCCGGTTCCGTTCCTGCCCGAGGAATGGCATGGACGGCCGGTTACGGTCATCGTGGGCATGTGGACTGGCGATCCCGACGCCGGCCCGGCCCATTGGCAGCCAATGCTGGACGCAGGAGAACCGCTGGGCAGCTTCTTCGCGCCTATGCCCTATCCCGCACTGAACATGATGTTCGATGGACTGAATGTTCCCGGACTCCAGGGATACTGGAAGGCCGATTTCCTCCGGACCCTCAGCGATGATGCGCTGCGCGTCGCCGTCGGGAAATCGCCTGGCATCCCGAGCATCCATACAGCCAACCACTTCTACCCGATCGACGGGGCAGTCCAGCGGGTAGCACCCGAAGCCACAGCCTTCGCCTACCGGAACGTCAATTTTGCACCGGTGATCGCGGCGCAGTGGCCTGACGCCTCGGAGAATGAGGCGAACATCGCGTGGGTCCGCGATTACTGGGCGGCACTGCATGAGTACTCCGAGCCGGGCGGGTACCTCAACTTCCAGGACGCGGACGATCAATCGCGCATCAAAGAGACGATGGGTTCGAACTACGGGCGGCTTGCCGAACTCAAAGCCAAGTACGATCCCGACAATTTCTTCCACATCAACCAGAACATCGCACCGGCTTCGGCAAAGGGCGCCGGGGTTAAACATCCTGCCGCGGAGGCACCTGTATCCCTGCAGCGGGAGGCAGCGGACCTGCAAACCGGGGCGGGCTCGGACGCCGCGCCTCCGGAGACCGCTCCGGCATCCTGAACACCTGCACCGCCGCTGACGCCGGTCCGGGTCCGGGGGCGTCCCCACATGGTGGGGACATGTCCGCCCTGCCGCCTGGCGGCGCGGCGGGCCTGCCTTCGTGGCCCGGATGCCGTCGTCCTGCGCTGTTTTGTTGCCGCGGGCAAATATCAGGGGCCGGGCTATGGACTCTTCGGCAGGCCGCAATCAGACTGGCTACAACAGTTGGCCAGCGGATGGGCAGTTACGGGCACAATTGATCGGCCGGGAATGGGCAGCTGCATTATTGGGGCGTTATCCGAGGCGGGTTTCCGAACCCGTGAAAGGACCTGGTCATGCCGGACTTCTCACCATTCTTCCCGCTCATTGCGATCATCCTGGGAGTGCTTTTTGCCGTTGGCTTCATCTGGGTGGCCACCAAACTGATGTGGAAAGTGGCAGAACCCAACGAAGCCCTGATTATTTCCGGGCTGACCCGTGGAACCCTGGATACCCGCGCCGGCATGGACTTCAAGATCGTGACGGGCAAGGGAGCGCTGGTACTTCCCGGGCTGCAGACTGTACGCCCGCTTTCGCTCACCCTGAATGAAACGGAACTCAAAGTTTCCTGTGTCACCTCGCAGGGAATCCAGGTGGTGGTGGAAGGTGTGGTCATTTACAAAATCGGGGACGCACCACCGTTTATTGCCAATGCAGCCCGCCGTTTCCTCGGCCAACAGCCCAAAATGGAAAGCCAGGTCTACAACGTCTTCGAGGGGCATCTGCGCTCCATTATCGGCAGCATGACGATGGAGGAAATCATCCGGGAACGGGACAAGCTCGCTTCGCAGGTCCGCAGCGCCAGCGGCGTGGAAATGGAGAAGCTCGGCCTCGTAGTGGATTCGCTGCAGATCAAGGACCTGCAGGATCCCACCGGGTACATCCAGAACATCGCCAAGCCGCACATTGCCCAGGTGAAGATGGAAGCCAGGATCGCCGAGGCCACCCGCAACCGGGAGGCGGCCGAGAAGGAGGCCGAAGCTGCCGCGCTGATCGCTGACGCCCAAAGCCTTTCCGCCATCAGGCAATCGGTAGCGCAGGCCAACGCGGAACGTGCCCGGGCCAACGCCGCCCAGGCCGGTCCGCTGGCGGAGGCCACGGCACGCCAGCAGGTGGTGGTCCAGGAAACCGAAGTCGCCAAGCTCGAGGCGGACCGCGAGGAGCAAAAGCTTCAAACCTCCATCCGGAAGCCCGCAGACGCCAAGGCCTACGCCAAGCGCACCGACGCCGAGGGGCAGAAGGCCGCGGACATCAGCGCCGCGGAAGCCCTGGCACGGCGCACCGAACTCGAAGCCCAGGCCAACGCCCGCCGGACGGAAGTTACGGCGCAGGCAAACGCCACCGCCGCGGCTGCTGCGGCGGGCGCCACCAAGGTGACCGGTGAGGCCGAGGCGGCTGCCACCAAGGCCAAGGGCGACGCTGCCGCTTCAGCCATCAAGGCCAAGGCCCTGGCCGAGGCGGACGGCATCAAGGCACGTGCCGAAGCCCTGGCCAGCAACCAGGACGCGGTGATTTCCCAGCAGCTCGCCGAAAACATGCCCGCCATCATCGCGGCCGCCGCCGAGCCCTTCTCGCACGTCGGGCAGATGACAGTCCTGAACGGTGGCGAGGGCGTCAATAAGATGCTCGGCGGAATCCTGGCACAGGCCGGCGACTATCTGCCGGCACTGCGCACCGCACTCCGCAACGGCAAAGACAGTAAAGACGCCACCCGGACACCACCGGCTCCCGGCGCCTAGGAAGGCCATGCACAGGGACGCCGACCGGAGCCTGACAGGCAAGATCGCACGGGTGACCGGACGGATCGGGCCCGGCACCATCGGCGAGGTCATGTTGCCCTACCTCGGCGGGACCATGGCCTTCCATGCCCACCCCTTCGACAAGGCGAGCGGTTTCGCAGTAGGCGAGGAAGTGCTGGTGATCTACTTCGAACCGCCCCAGACGGTGTACGTCGAAGAACTCCCGGACGTGCTCCGGCACGGGGAGTAACCCACCCGGCATCCGATAGAATCTCCTGTCGGCGAGCCTCCGCTCGCCCCTGATTTTCCCTGCGCCCGGCGCGGGACTGAAGAAGTACACAGAGGGGACGCAATGAGGCATGCCTCCGCGGTCAAGCGCGCCAACAACGGAACCGGGCACGCTCCAAGGCCCGACATCCAGGGGCTCCGCGCGCTGGCCGTTGGCCTCGTGGTCATCTACCACCTCCGGCCGGAGGCCCTGGCGGGCGGGTTCATCGGCGTAGACGTCTTCTTCGTCGTTTCAGGGTTCCTGATCATCGGTTCCCTTGCACGGGAAGCTGCCAGGAACTCCTCGATCTCCGTCCCCGCCTTCTATGCCAGGCGGATCCGCAGGCTCTTCCCGGCGTCGGCCGCCGTCCTGGTGGCGGTCCTGCTGGGCACCGTGCTGCTGCTTCCGCAGAGCCGCTGGCAGGGCATCTCGGCCGATGTGCTCTTTTCGCTTCTCCAGGTGCAGAACTGGCACCAGGCGTTGTCCGCAGTGTCCTACGCGGGAGCCACCGGGGAAGTGTCGCCGCTGCAGCACTTCTGGTCCCTCGCCGTCGAGGAGCAGTTCTACCTGGTGATCCCGTACTTCTTCCTGGGCCTTGTGCTGGCCGCCCGCCGCATGAACCGGGCGTCAGACAGGTTTATCGTTCCCGCGCTGTCTGCAGTGGCACTGGTGTCCTTCGCCTACAGCATCCACCTCAGCAACCACGAGCACACCCTCGCCTACTTCGTCACGGGCACCAGGGTGTGGGAGTTGGCTGTCGGCGGGCTGGCGGCCCTGGTACCGGCCGTGGGCTTTCTCACTGGGCGCCGTGCTGCCCTGGCCAGCTGGGCGGGCGTGGCTGCCGTCGTCATCCCCGTATTCTTCCTGACCACCGAAATGCCGTTCCCCGGCAGCATCGCCGCCATACCCGTGCTCGGCACTGCACTGCTCCTGAGGTCAGGCAGCGCGGCGGCAGCCGTTCCCTGGTCAGCGTCCAGGGTGCTCAGCCTCCGTCCGCTGACCTTCATCGGCGACGTATCGTACTCGCTCTACTTGTGGCATTGGCCCGTCATCGTATTCGCCGTCGCCCTGCTGGGCCGCGCGCCACGGATCAGAGAAGCCATCCTTTTGGGCGCGCTGAGCCTTGCGCTCGCAGCTGCGTCCTATTACTGGGTGGAGCAGCGCTTCCGGCACCCTTCCAGCCGGAACACCGGGTGGGGCGGCCACCGGAAGGTGTATGTCCTTGCCATGTGCAGCGCGGTGCTGGTGACCGTGGCGGCGTGGGCGCCGTGGCAGGTGGTCGAGGTCAAGCGGGCCCAGCTGTCCACTGCCCTGTCCGACAGGGACTACCCCGGCGCCCGGGCGTGGTCCGAGCGTCCCGCGGCCGTTCCCGCGGGCATGCCCGTCCGCCCGGATCCGTCCGTGGCAATGCAGGACGTACCGGCCACCAGCGCCGGCGCGTGCGGTGTCTACGATCCGGCCTCTGTGCCTGATACTGACTGCTGGTTCGGGTCCCAGGACCAGGAGGCCCCGGTGGTGGTCGTGGTGGGCGATTCGCACGCCGGCCAGTTCGTGGATCCGCTCGTTGCGGTGTCACAGAAGATTCCGCTCAGGATCCATGCGATGGTGCGCAACGGATGCCCGTTCGCGCTGACGCCTCCCCGCTCAGCGGACACCGTGTATGCCAACTGCTCGGCCCAGAACGCCGTAACCGCAGAGAAGATTATCGGGCAGAAACCGGATCTGGTCCTGGTGGCGGGGATGCGTGAGGACGGCTACCGCAAGGCGCTCGGATGGCACTGGGCTCCGGAATCCACGCTGGCTGACGGTTACGTCGACTCCCTGTCTCGGCTGCGCGGGGCGGGCCTGCGCGTCGCCGTGATCGCAGATCCGCCGTACCCCGGCGGAAATCCGGTGGAATGCCTGCAGAAGCACGGCAAGCAGGATCAATGCGCAACGGCCGCCGCCGAGGCCCTTGCCGGAACGGATACGCTGGTGAATGCCGCCGGCAGTGTTCCCGGGGTTGAAACCATTGACCTGTCCCGCCATTTCTGCCGCGACGGTGTTTGCCCCGTGGTTATCGGCAATGTCCTTGTCTACCGCGACAACCACATGACGAACACGTTCGCGAAGTCGCTGGCCCCGGACCTCGCCGTGGCACTGCGCCTGGGCTAAGGCCCGGGAGCCGGCAGGCCAGTCCCCTAGTTACCTTCGTTGACGATGGTTCCGCCCAGCCACTCCTGGACCTGGTCCGGGGCCTCCGTGCCGACAATCCAGTTCTTTCCGACATTGATGGTGTCCCCGGTGTAGGTCTTCCTTGCCGCCAGTTCACTGTCGAGGGAAGCGCCGTTGGCGTAGATCCCCAGGCCGATTTCGCCGCAGCTCCCTGAAGCGGACGCGTATTTGAAGCGGTTGTGAACCATCACCTCGGGGCATTCAAACCCCGGCGGCTTCGAGTGCCTCGCGCAACTCGCCGACGGTCTCGAACGTTCCGCCGTCAGCCGGCGGCTCCTCCCCGGGTCCGGAGGCCCACGGTCCGCTGCACGCCGACAGGATTCCGGCCAGGATCACTGCACCGATGGACGTGGCAACGTTCTTTTTTGCCACAATTCCCCCCATTGTTTGCTGTCATTTCACCCCAACAGGGCCGTCATCGGGACCGCTCCGCCAGCCGCGGCCCCTCCCGGCTCGGCTCCTTTCACGGTCCGCGCCCTGCACTCCGGTTAGTGACGTCATCAAAAAAAACTTTCGTGATCTGTGATCACATATCTAGACAGCGTGCATTTTGCTTACTAAAGTGACGTGCAGCACACGGCGCAAATGATGGCACAGCCGGTGCCAACACCAAGCAATCCAGCATCTCCTCCACGTCACAGCCACAGCTGTACGCGCCTTCCAGGGCGGATGCGTCCGCTAGTCAAAGGAAAAAACAATGGGCCTAAGCTTCGGCACAAAAGCTCCTCCAACTGCGCTCTCCGGTGAGGTGGTTGTTACCGGCCTCGGTAAGAGTTACGGCGCAGCACGCGTGTTGTCGGACGTGAATCTTGCGATGAACGAGGGCGAGGTTGTCTCGATTATTGGCCCATCCGGCGCGGGCAAGAGCACGTTCCTGCGGTGCCTTAACTACCTTGAGGTGCCCACGGAGGGCGAAATCTCCATCGGCGGCGCCCATGTGGTGGCCGGGGGGAAGCTGCCCGACAAGGCAAGCCTTGACCACCTCCGGCGCGTGACCGGAATGGTGTTCCAAAGCTTCAACCTCTTCCCGCACCTGACGGTGATGGACAACATCACCCTGCCCCAGCGCAAGGTGCTGGGCTCCAGCAAGGAACAGGCGCAGGCGGTTGCAGAGCGGCTACTTAAACGTGTTGGGCTGCCGGACAAGGCCAAGGCCTACCCCGCCCGGTTGTCAGGTGGGCAACAACAACGCATCGCCATCGCCCGCGCCCTGGCGCTGTCGCCGAAGGTCATGCTCTTCGACGAGCCAACCTCAGCACTTGATCCCGAGATCGGCCTCGAAGTCCTGGCAGTCATGCGCGACCTCGCAGACGAAGGCATGACCATGCTCGTGGTCACCCACGAGATGCACTTCGCCCGGGACGTCTCGGACCGGATCATGGTGATGGGCAACGGCGGTGTCCTGGAGATCGGGCCCAGCGAACAGGTGATGTCGGACCCGCAGAACGAGCGCACCCGGCAGTTCCTCAAGGCAGTGCTGGACAGGTGAGGCGTCGATGATCACCCAGCTCCTGTCCTCGATTGCCCAAGGCGTCGGGCTTACCCTGTACGTCACGGCCGCGTCCCTGGTCATCGGCGGCGTGATCGGCCTGGTCCTGGTCGGTGCAACCCGCTCCCCCATCGCCCTCATCCGGAGCATCGCCGGCCTTTACATCAACGTGGTCCGGGTCATTCCACCGATCACGTGGCTGTTCCTGATCTACTTCGGGTTGCCCCAGTTCACGCTGAGGCTCACCACGATCCAGGCGGCAATCATCGGCTTTTCCATCATCGCCTCGGCGTTCATGGCTGAGATTTACCGGTCGGGGCTGTTGAGCATCCCTGATGGCCAGCGCGAAGCGGCCCATGCGCTGGGACTCAGCACTGTCACCACCGTGGGGCACATCATCACCCCACAGGCGTTCCGGGTCGCGCTTCCGGCCATCGCCACATACGGCATCGGCCTGTTGAAGGATTCAGCCCTGGCCTCCACCATCGGCGTCCGCGAAATCACCTACTACGCCCAGCAAAGCGCAAAGCAAACGCACGAGGGCCTCCTGTCCTTCGTCGTCGCCGGGCTCCTCTACATCGTGATCAGCCTCATCGTCGCCCTCGTTGCACGCCGGGTCGACCTGACGCTGCGCCGGAAGATCGGGGTGGCGTGATGGATCTGCTCACCCAATGGCTTGGTTGGCTGCCCAACCTCGCGCCTGGACTGGGGGTCAGCCTCCAGCTGACCGGACTGTCCCTGCTCTTCGGATTCCCCCTCGGGTTGCTGTTCGCCGTGATGGCAGCATCCAAGGTCGCCCTCCTGCGGTGGATCTCCTTCCTGTTCGTGGAGATCGGCCGCGGCCTGCCCGCCCTGGTGCTGCTGTACCTTCTCTACTTCAGCCTTCCCGACGCCGGCATCACGCTGACCTCTCTGACCACGGCGATCATTGCCCTGACCTGGAACACCGGCGCCTACGCCTCGGAGTACTTCCGCGCCGGACTTGCCGCTGTCCCCCTGGGGCAGAAGGAAGCAGCACTCACCTCAGGACTCCGCGGCTGGGCGGGATTCCGGCTGATCATCCTGCCCCAGGCCCTCCGCATTTCCACTCCTCCCCTGGCCGGGCTCGCCGTCCTGGTCTTCCAGGGCAGCGCCCTGGCCTTCGTGATCGCGGTACCCGAACTGATGTCCAAAGCCTTCGAAATCGGCTCCATCACCTTTGAATACCTCAGCGTCTACGTCCTCACCGCAGTGGTCTACGGATCCATCACCCTCGTCTTCCTCGCCCTCGTCCGGGTGCTCGAATGGCGCCTTGGCCGCCACCTGCAACGCAACTGAAACCCACGCTGAACCCCACCCCCGAACCACACTGCTTCATCACACACCCCGGGCCACCAGCCCATTCCCACAACAAAGGAAAACCATGATGCGACCATCCCGTACCCTCGTGCGCGCACTTTCGGCCAGCACCGCCGCCGGCCTGCTCGCCATCTCACTCAGCGCCTGCGGCGGATCCGAATCCGCCGGCGGCAGCTCCGACTGCAAGCCGGCCCACGAAGGGCTTAAGACAATCAACGACGGCGAACTCACGGTCGCCAGCTACGATTACGCACCGGCCACCATCCTCGACGGCGACAACGTCACCGGCATGGAGGGCGACCTGATAAACGAGATCGCCAGGCTCGAATGCCTCAAAGTCACCGTCAGCACCTCGGGCGGCGCCGGCGCCGTCATCCCTTCAGTACAGACCAAACGTGTGGACATCGGCTCGGGCAACTGGCTACGCACCAAGGAACGGACCAAGATCGTCTACCTCAGCACGCCACTGTGGAGCGATCCGCAGGCGATTGTTTCGACCAAGGGCATCACCAGCGACGACCTGGACGGCAAAATTGTCGGATCGGTGGCCGGCAACCTCTGGAACGACAGCATGAGCAAATGGCTGGGCGATAAATTCAAGATCTACCAGGATGACGAGTCCATCTACTCCGACCTCAAGGCCGGCCGGATCGACGCCCTGGTGGCATCATCGGCATCCGCCAAGTACCGGTTCAAGGATGCACCCATCGAAGGTGCCAAAGTCATCGACGTCAAGCCCAACGCCAATGTCCCCCAGTTCGCTGCAGTGGGCCAGGTGATGCTGCCGTCCAGCCTCGAGAACGACGCGTTCGGCAAAGCCCTGGACGCGGACATCCAGACGCTCCGCGACAACGGCACCATCAAGAAGATCCTGGACAAATACGGCATTGACGCCTCAGTCGGCGAACCAGGGGCACCCAGCGAGCTCTAACGCCGTCGTCATCCTTCAATGCGGCGCCGGCTCACCTGAGCGGCGCCGCACTGAAGGTATCCCGGAGACCGGGAGGTCCCGGGACTGAAAACTTTCTACGCAAGCAAGGGAGCATGCACATGAGCGGAACCATTGTGGTGGGTGTCGACGGCAGCGAGACGGCCAGGAAAGCAGCTGAGGCTGCGCGGGACCTTGCCACGGCGCTGGGTGCAACACTCCATGTGGTCTCGGCCTTCGACGCTGACCGTTCCGGGGTCTTCGGCAGCGGCAGCAACCAATGGCTGGTCTCCGACGCCGACAAGGCCGAACATGTCGCCAGGGCCGTAGCCGACACCTTGGGCGGTGACATCAACATCACCTACGCAGCATCCCGGGGCAGGCCCGCGGATGCCCTGATCCGGGAAGCGATCAGCAAGGAAGCCCGGCTCATCGTGGTGGGCAACCGCAGGATGCACGGGATCGGACGCGTCCTGGGAAGCGTCGCCAACAGCGTGGCCCACAACGCCCCGTGCGACGTCTACATCGCCAACACCTACGACGCCGCCTGATGTGATCCACCTAATTTCCAGAAGGAGCGACTATTGCATGACGTAATCGTTGTTGGGGCCGGCGCCGCCGGGCTCGGCACTGCGTATTACCTCCGGGACTCGGGCCTGGACGTTCTGGTCCTTGAGGCCGGGCAGGACATCGGCGGCCGGTCCCACACTGTGCAGCTCGCCGGGACACCGGCGAATTCCGGGGCGATGTTCGTGTACAAGGGGACAAACACGGAAAAGCTTGTCCATGAGCTGGGCATCGAGACTTCTCCCTTCCTCCCCACGACGTACGGTATCCACGTCAACGGCAGGACCGTCGTCTCCCGGTCCAATGCGGACGTGGTGGCCGGCCTCAACCTCACCGAACCTGAAAAGGCCGAACTGATGACGTTCATCGATACCTCCCTCGCGGAGTACCAGGACTACATCAGCGGCACGACAACCGCCGGCCAGCTTCACCGGCTGTCGGACGAGACGGTGGCGAAAAGAATCGCCGGACTCCTGCCGGCAGTACGCGCAATCATTGCCACGGCCATTCGGGGAGGTGCCGTCGGCGACCCGGCGAACCTCTCGGCGAAATATGCGATGCGCTACTTTGCCAGCTACCTCGCCCGGGAAACGGACAACCGGCTGTACGCAGCCAAGGGCATGCAGGAGATACCACGGGCGATGCTTCGCCAATTGCCCGCTGGCACCGTCCGGTGCAGTTCCCGGGTAACTGGCGTGGCTCCGCTCCAGGACCGGGCCGGGTATGCAGTGTCCGTTGCAGGCGACTCCGGTGGACCGGAACTGACTGCCAAACACGTGGTCCTGGCCGTGCCCGCCCCGGTGGTCGCCGACCTCATCAGTGACTTGCCGGAATGGAAGACGTCCTCACTGGACAGGGTGGCCTGTCCGGGAAGCACCACGCTGAAACATCGTGGCCGACATCGAGGGGCTGCCCGAATTCAGGGAATGGGCCTTCGTGGTTACAGTCGGGATGCCCTTCGACGCCATCATCAATCCCGTACCGGGTGGCAGCCCGGAGGCCTTCGGGAAGGACATCCTCCAGCTCACGTGCTACGGCAATTCCTCGGGCTACCTGCCGGGCTTCGGCAACGATGAGGAAATGATCGATCAATGGATGGAGCACGTGTACACGGTGGCGCCCCAGCTCCGTGGCCGGGTCCTCGGGGTACACGGTCAAACGTGGCAGCACTGCTTTGCCCTGCTCAGTCCGGACCGGGCGGGAGCCTTGCCCGAACTCCAGCGTTCCATCGGCTCACTGCATTTCGCCGGTGACTACACCTCGGAGACTGCCGGCACGCACGGCGCGTATGCCGAGGCGGAACGGGTGGCAGCGCTGATCCGGGCTGAACTGGAGTCCGTTTCCTAGCGGTACCACGCCGGACCCTGCCAACACGCTCCGCCTTTAGCCCTCGCACTCGCTGCAGTACGAATGGCCGTTGCTTTCCCGCGCCAGCTGGGAGCGGTGGCGGACCAGGAAACAGGAGTAGCAGGTGAATTCGTCCGCGCCCTGCGGAATGACCTGTACGGTCAGTTCCTCGGAGACGATTTCTCCGCCGGGGGTCAGCCCTTCGTCCAGTGCGTCCGCTTCGTCCAACTGGGTGACCACGCTGCGGGCGTCGGGGGCGTTGGCGGATTGCAACGCCTCCAGGGAACGGTCCTGGGACTCCTTGACGTCGGAGCGGACCTCGTCATAATCGGTTGCCACGGATGCATCTCATTTCTCTTGCGGGCTGCTCACTTGACGTGTCTCCAACGTGCGCCGCTGCTCCGTTGTTCCCGGACAGGTCAACGCACCTAGAGTTCAATCCATGGCTTCCACGAATTTCCGTCCGCAGTACATCTCCTTTGACTGCTACGGCACGCTGATTAACTTCCAACTCGATGCAACCACCCGGCACGTCCTCTCGGGCCGGCTTGCACAAGAGCAGTGGCCTGCCTTCAAGGCGATGTTCAGGGGTTACAGGTATGACCAGGTGTGCGGGGACTACTACGCGTACGAACAGGTCCTGGAGGATGCTTTCAACAGGGTCTGCAGAAGGTGGGGCTTGGAACCCACCGAGGGGGCCGGGGCCCGGTTCGGCGACGCCGTCCGGGGTTGGGGGGCGCACGACGACGTCCCCCGGCCGCTGGAGATCATGGGCCGGAACTACCCGCTGGTCATCCTCTCCAACGCCGACCACAGCTTCCTCGACATCAGCGTTCCACGCCTCGGCGCGACGTTCCACGCGGTGTATTCCGCGGAACAGGCAGGGGCCTACAAGCCGAGGTACCAGGCCTTCGAGTTCATGCTTGATTCCCTTGCTGCCTCACCGGAGGACTTCCTGCACGTGTCCTCCCACACCCGGTACGACCTGATGCCAGCCCACGACCTCGGTTTCACCAACACGGTGTACTTCGACCGCGGCCTACGACCCCCACAGCCCCGGTTACAACTACACCACCGTCCGGTCGCTGGATGAGCTCAACGGGCAACTGGGCCTGTAGACCGTGCCCGGCAACCGCAAACGGCCGGTCGTCGCCGTCCTGTACCGTGAGGAACTTCCGCCCCGCGTCCACGACATCGAACAGCTGGCAGAAGTCCGTGCCGTGACCGCGGATAAGCTGGCGGATGCCTTGACGGGAGCCGACGTCCTGTACCAGTGGCACTCGTTCTCACCGGCGTTGCGGGACAACTGGCAGGCAGCCTCCTCCCTGCAGTGGATCCACGTTTCCGCCGCCGGCGTTGACCAGCTGCTGTTCGACGAACTGGTCCGCAGCGACGTTACCTATACAAATTCCAGGGGCGTGCTCAGCCGCGCCATTGCAGAATTTACCCTGGGTTTCGTCCTGGACATCGCCAAGGACGCGCAGGGTTCGTTCCTGCTGCAACAGCAGAAGCTATGGCAGCACCGGGTCACCCGGAAGATCCAGGGCCGGCGTGTGCTGGTGGTGGGTACCGGCTCCATCGGCCGCGAGATCGCGCGACTGTTACGCGCCGTGGGGATGGACGTGAGCGGAGCCGGGCGCAGCAGCCGGCCCGGGGATTCGGACTTCAGTGACATCCACAGCTCAGGAAACCTGGCAGGCGTGGTGGGCAGCTTCGATTTCGTGGTGCTTGCCGCTCCCTTGACCCCGGCCACCCGCGGAATGATCGGCACGGAGGTGCTTGCCGCGATGAAACCTTCGGCCCATGTCATCAACGTCGGGCGGGGCGAACTTATCCAGACCGACGCCCTGGTACACGCTCTCACCAGCGGAGGCATCGCCGGGGCTGCCCTCGACGTGGTCCATCCGGAGCCCCTTCCCGTGGGGCATCCCCTGTGGAGCATGCGGAACGTGACCCTCACGCCCCATATGAGCGGTGACACCGAGGCTTACCTGGAGGATCTGGCCGAACTGTTCGTCCGCAACCTGCAGCGGTTCGTCCAGGGCGACCCCCTGATGAATGTGGTAGACAAATCGCTGGGCTTTGTTCCCTGACGGGTTTGCGGCGCGGAACGTCAGCCGTGTTACTCCCCATCCGGGACCCCGGTTTCCCACCGGGCAAAAGGTTAGGCTAACCTAAACCGTCTTCGTTTCTTCTGCCCAACCCGTTCGGGCACTTCTTCAGGCGGTTCCAGTGCGCAAACTCGGCCAACTTTCAGCGATGGGGCTTGCCGCCCTCACGGCCCTCACAGGCTGCGGACTCAGCGGCGGCGGGACAGGTGCCGCCAGCAAGGTGGCCGACACCAACCAGCGGATCGTCGTCGACAACTTCCGGGCGCCCGTGGCCAACTGGGCCCTGGAATCGGATGCCGCGTACATCCTGTCCCTCTCGGGTTGCCTTGAAACACTGACGAAGTACGACTCCGCCCAGGGGAAGGTTGTTCCCTTCCTGGCCACCAAGTGGAAGCAGGCTTCGCCGCTGGAATGGGACTTCACCATCCGAGACGGAGTCAAGTTCCAGGACGGCACGGACCTCACCGCCGAATCGGTGGCGGCGTCCCTCACGTCCGTCCTCAACGCCAAAGTACCCGCCCGTGCGTTCAGCCCCAGCATTGTCAGCAAGGTAGAAGCCAAAGACGCCAACACTGTACGGGTCACCACCCCCTCGGAGAGTCCGCTGGTGCCGTTCAGGCTGGCGAGTGTCAACACCGGCATCCTTGCTCCCGCTGCCTATCAGGGCGCCACCGTGGATCCGTTCGGGCACTGCACCGGCCCGTTTACTCCGGTATCCGAGAAAGCAAAGCAGTCGCTCACTCTTGACCGCAACGGGAACTACTGGGGCGGGGACGTCCAGCTGGCCGGGGCCGAAGTACGGTTCATCACCAACGGCGCCACCCGGGCCACCCAGGTCCAGACCGGCGAGGCGGACATCGCCCTCTCCATTCCGGCGTCAGCCCTGTCCTCCCTGGAGAGCGCCCCTGAAGTTTCGGTCCTCAAGGCGGACTCCCCGCGGACTGCCACGCTCTACATGAACAACGGCCGCGCCCCTTTCAACAACGTTGACTTCCGCAAGGCACTCCGCTCCGCCCTGGACCTTGAGGCGCTGGCCGCCAGCGTCTACGAAGGCGCCGCACTGCCCGCGGCTGGCCCGTTCGCACCCTCCGAGCCTTGGGCGGGTCCGGCCACCGCACCACAGCAGAATGTAGAGGAAGCCAAGAAACTGCTTGAGGCGGCGGGGTACACGGCAGACAGGCCGCTGGAGATCATCGCCATCGTTGAACGGGCCGAATTCGCGGACGTCGCCACCGTCATCCAGGACAACCTCAAAGCGATTGGCGTCCCGGTCAGCATCCAGGCCAAGGAATACGCTTCCGCTGAGCCGGACGTCCTGGCCGGGAACTACGACATGATCCTCAGCCAGCGGAACCGGCTGATCGACATCGCCGATCCCATTGGCTTCCTCACCGCCGACTACACCTGCAAAGGCACCTACAACCTGAGCCACTTCTGCAACCAGGACTATGACGAGGTCATCGCGCAGGCGGCCCGGACGTCCAGCACCGAAGACCGCTACAAGCTGTACGCGAAAGCCGGCGAAATCCTGGACGCAGAAGCCGTCAACCTCTGGCTGGTCAATGAGCAGGCAACGGATGCCCTGCGCAGCAGCGTCCTGAACTACGTGCAGGATCCCCTGTCCCGGTACGTGCTGACGGCCCAGACGGCTAAGTCCGCGTCCTAAGGACCGGTCCAAGACCTTCGGACCAGCAGCATGCTCACCTTTCTCGCGAAGCGGACAGCGACCCTCGTGGCCGCCGTCCTGCTGTCGTCCTACGCCGTCTTCCTTATCCCCTACGTGACACCGGGCGATCCCGTCCGGAAGATCATCCGTTCCCGCGTCGCCGGGGACGTGGTGGATGATTCCACCGTCAAGGCCCTGAGTGAAAGCCTGGGGCTTCAGGACCCGTTGCCCATCCAGTACCTTCGGTGGCTCGGCGACTTCTTCACCGGCGACATGGGCCTGTCCCATGTCAGCCGCACACCCGTGGCGGACCAGGTCATCCCCGCGCTGGGAATCACCCTCAGCCTGGTGATCGTTGCCCTGGGCACCGCCGTCCTGGTCTCGCTGCCGCTGGGCATCATCGCAGCGCTCAGGCAGGGCGGCAAGGTGGACAAGCTGATCACCACCATCACGCAGTCCTTTATTGCCATGCCCGAGTACTGGCTGGCGCCGCTCCTGGTCCTGGTCTTCGCCCTGAAGCTTTCGCTGCTTCCGTCGGCAGGGTGGAGTACGCCCGCCTCGATGGTGTTGCCGGCAGCCACACTGGCCCTGAGGCCCATCAGCTTCTTCACTTCGGCCGTCCGCTCCGGGGTGATAGACGCCCTTGAGGCCGAACACATTCCGGCCGCCAGGGCACGCGGCCTGAGCCGGACGCAGACCATCCTCCACCACGTGGTGCCCAATGGTCTTGTCCCGCTGTCCACGCTCTTTGCCGTCTGGTTTTGCCGGGCTCCTGGGCGGTTCGGTCATCGTTGAGGTCATCTTCGCCATCCCGGGCATGGGGCGGTTGCTCTACGACGCCGTCATCAACAGCGACATCCCGCTGGCGCAAGGCGGCGTGGTGTTAGTGGTGGGACTCGCCGTGGCCATCACCACCCTGGCCGACTTCCTGCACCGGATCCTCAGCCCCAAGGTGGGAGGCACCCTTGCGTAAATGGCCTGCAATCGACGCTGCCGCCGTCGTGATCCTCATCCTCGCGGTAGCCGCCGTTGCGGCGGCCCCCTGGCTGGCGCCCTTTCCCCCTGACGAGCAAAATCTCGCCGCCCGCCTGGCAGCTCCGGGAGGCGCCCACCCGCTGGGAACGGACCACCTGGGGCGGGACACCCTGAGCAGACTGCTCGACGGCGGGCGCTTCTCCATGCTGGTGGCGGCGCTGGCCACGGTCCTCACCGGAGTCATCGGACTGTCCATCGGCATCCTCAGCGCCCGGCGCAAAGGCTGGCTAGATGAGTTCTTTACCCGCACCAACGATGTCCTGCTTGCCCTTCCCGAAATGGTGGTGGCGCTCTTCATTGTGGCTGCCATGGGTACCGGCTTCACCTCTTTGCTGGTTGCCCTGACGGTGACGGGATGGACGCCGTTCGCCCGGCTTGCCCGCACCCTGGCCTACGACGTGTCGGCACGGGGATTTGTCGAGGCAGCGCGCGTGGTGGGCTGCCCGCCGTCGTTCATTATCTTCCGCCATGTCCTCCCCCATCTGGCCGCTCCCATGCTGGGGCAGGCAACGCTTCGGTTCGGGCAACTGCTCATCAGCGTGGGTGCACTGTCCTACCTGGGACTTGGGGTGCAGCCGCCGCAGTCGGACTGGGGCTCCATGCTTGCGGCGGCTCAGCCATACGCGGAACGGGCCCCGTGGGGAATCCTGGCGCCCGGCCTCGCCATCTTCGTCATCGCTTTGTGCGTCACCCTCATCGGGCAGCGCGCGGCCCGCCGGGCAGCAGATCCGATCGACGCAATCGTGACAGAGGGCCAGCATGCCTGAGCTTGTCATCGAGAACCTGTCAGTGGGCGGACCCGGACACACGGTGCTGTCCGGGGTCAGCCTGACGGTCCGGCCAGGTGAGTTCGTGGCGCTGGTGGGCGGCTCGGGTTCCGGCAAGACCATGACGGCCCGGTCAGTGCTGCAGCTGCTGCCTCCGGCCTTGGGCGTGCAGCAGGGCTCCATCCGATTGGGCGGGCAGGAGCTTACGACGGCGTCCGAGACTGAGCTGAACCGCGTCCGCGGCGGCCGGTTGGGAATGCTCTTCCAGCAGCCCAAGAAGATGTTTAACCCGAACAGGACCATCCGCAAGCATCTCCTTGAGCCGCTGAAGCTCCATGGCGGACTTCGCGGCAGGGCGGCCGAGGCAAAAGTGCTGGACCTCCTGGCCGAGGTCGGCTTCGAAAATCCGGAGTGGGGCGCCCGCGCCTACCCCCACCAGCTCTCGGGTGGCATGGCCCAGCGGGCCATGACGGCGATGGCCCTGGCCGGCCAGCCGGAGATCCTCCTGGCGGATGAGCCGACGTCGGCCCTGGACAAAGTCCTGGAGCAGCAAGTCCTGGAACTGCTGGACCGGGAAAGGATCCAGCGCGGACTGGGAATCCTCTACATCACCCATAACCTGGCCTCCGTGGCGGCGTTTGCGGACAGGGTGATGGTGATGCAGGACGGGAAGATCGTGGAATCGGGAACCACGGAGTCCGTGCTGCGGAACCCCCAGACCGGCTATACCCGGAAACTCCTGGAAGCATCCAGCCTGGCTCCGTCCGGCACGTTGGACACCGCCGGCGGGCAACCCGATGTGCTGACCCTGGCCAATGTCTGCAAACAATTTGGTTCCGGGCGGCGCCGGGGACGACCGGCCTTGGATGATGTCTCCCTCACCCTGAAGCGCGGCGAGATTCTTGGCGTGCTGGGCCAGTCGGGCTCCGGGAAGAGCACCCTGGCCCGGGCCATTGTGGGACTGGAGACCATCAGTGGTGGAACCATGAGCCGGGCGTTGTCGCCCGGGGCCGGCGATGCACCAACAGCCGTTCAAATGGTGTTCCAGGAACCGCATGACTCCTTCGATCCGCGGATGACCCTCCAAGCCAGCCTGGAGGCGCCCCTGAGGCGCGGACTTGATCCGGTGGAGCGCAGCCGGCGGCTTGGGCAAGTCATGGAGGACGTCGAGCTCGATCCGGCGTTGCTGGACCGGCGCCCCGGGGACTGCTCAGGCGGTCAGCTGCAGCGCGCCACCATCGCGCGGGCCCTGCTGATGGAACCGGAGGTGCTCATCTGCGACGAAGCGACTTCGGCGCTGGACGCGCTGACCCAGCGGACCATCCTGGACCTGCTGCAGCGGCTCAACCGCAAACGGGGCCTGTCCCTGATGGTCATTACCCATGACATGGATGTAGTGCGGCACATGTGCGAACGGGTGGCGGTCCTCTATCAGGGGCGCCTCGTGGAACTCACCGACACCCACCGCTTCTTCGCCGACCCCCAGCATCCGCACAGCCAGGACCTTGTATCGGCCGCCATCCCCTGCCGCGGACTGCACCTTAAGCGGATGCGGGCGGCGGCTTCCGTCTGACCCGTGCCGGAGATGATGCCCCGGCCGGGTCTATTTCAGGGTGCCGGTTACCGTTGCGTAGGTGACCGCTTTGTCCTTGACGCGGCGGATGTAGGCGTCGGACTGGTTGTACGAGTAGATGGCCTGCGTCCACCCCTGGGAGGTCCGCAGGTCACGGCCGTGGAGGCAGAGATAGGTGGCAGCGCTGACGGCAGCGTCGTCGATGTTGAAGGGGTCCGCCTTTCCATCGCCGTTGCCGTCACGGCCCACCAGCCGCCAGGTCGAAGGGATGAACTGCATGGGTCCGACGGCCCGGTCCCACCGGGCATCTCCGTCCAGTGCGCCGCCGTCGGTATCCGGAATGGCGGCGAATCCTTCGCCGTCGAGGCTAGGGCCCACAATGGCGCCGCCAGCCTGCCCATCCATGTCCAGGCTGCCGCCGCCGTGGGTCCCGTGCCCCGATTCCACGGAGCCGATGGCTGCCAGCGTGTTCCAGCCGATCCTGCAGGCCGGCGAAGAGCCGTTGGCTGAGGCGGCCGCGGCAACGTAGGCACGCAGGGCCCGGGAAGGGATGCCGGTCTGCGCGGCTGCATCCGTGAGCCACTGGGCATCCGGGCTGGCCGTGACGTTCACGGCCGTTGTCATGCCGGTACGCCCTGCATCGAGTTTCACTCCCGCCAACGGCGGCGGCGGGAGGAGCCGGCCGGCGTCCTCCGCACCGGACTGCCCGGCAACCCAGAACGAGAATGCGGTGCCCACGCAGATCAGGAACAGGCAGAGAACCACATAACGTCGAATACGGAGCACTGACCAATCAAACCATTCACCGCCGCCGATCAGTTCATCTGTACACATCAGTGGCGTCACCGTGGCTTGAGGGCGTTGGGTGGGGTATCTTGTTGCTACTCGTGGTTGAGCAGCCAGCCCGCATAGTGCGTGCAAGGGAGCCCCGTGAGTTCTACCCCAACCATCAATGGTTCAGCGGTCCACGGCGCCCCCCTCCGTAGCTTTGCCCTGGAAACGGGCTAAAGACCACCTGTTGCACCGAGGATGCGGTAACAGGTGAGGGTGGCCCAATGCAGTTCCGGCCCCCGCCGTGGGCCGGTACCGGGATTGGGGGCCGGCCCACGGTCCACCCGCGAAGGACACTGCGGCCCGGAACAAGAGGGCGCGACGGCGGCGGGAGGGTTCGCGTCCGCGCGCTTAAGTTCTCGGAGGCGTCGGGCATGACATCCCGGGACTCACCGCTCGATGGATCATTCCCGACAGCAGCCGCAGGATTGGCGGACCTGGAGGTCGGCGGGGAAGATGAGGTGTTCGGGGGTGTTGCCGCGGCCCGTTCCGATGAGGGCGTTCACTGCGGCTTCGGCCATAGCCTTTGCCGGCTGCCTGACCGTGGTCAGCGGCGGCCAGCTGTACTCCGCTTCCGCCGAACCATCGAAGGACGCCAACGCCATATCCTTCGGCACGGACAGGCCCGCCTCGTGCAGCGCCCGCAGGATCCCCACGGCCTGCAGGTCCGACGTTGCGAAAATCGCCGTGGGCCGCTCCGCCCCGGCCAGCAGGCGCTTGCCCGCAGCATAACCGCCCTCCCGCGTGAACGGCGTCCGCACAATCGGGCCCTCCGGCAGGCCCGCCCCGGCCAGGGCCTGCAACCAGCCCTCCTCCCGGCCGTCATAATAATTGCCCGTGTTCGTCCCCATCGCCAACGCAATCCGCGTGTGCCCGTGGCCGATCAGATGCTCCACCGCAGCCCGTGCACCGGCCACCAGGTCCACCCCCACACTGTTAAACCCCGGCGCCTCGGCACTGTGGTTCAACAACACCACCGGGACCTCCGCCGACTCGAAATCCGCCGCGCCGGGCTCCATCAACACACTCGAGACGATCACACCATCCACCTGCCGCGCCGCAAGGTTACGCACGTTCCGGCGCTCCTTGGCCACGTTCCCGTCCGAGTTGGTCAGCACCAGGGCATAGCCACGCTCGGCCGCGGCCTCTTCCACCGCGTGGGCCAGCAACGAAAAGAACGGGTTGCTGTTATCCGGAATGACCAGCCCGATGGTCTCACTGGAGCCCAGCTTCAACGCCCGCGCCGCAGCATTGGGCCGGTACCCCAACCGGCGGATGGCATCCTGGACCTTCGCCTCAGTAGCCGGCGCCACCCGCTTCGGACCACCATTAACCACATAACTCACCACGGCAGTACTCACACCGGCGAACCGCGCAACATCCTTACGCGTCACAGGCCCCCGGGGCCCCGGCACAGCCGACATGGTCATGCTTGTTAAGGGTTGGCCGGGGCGTCGCCGAAGTCGCGGATGGGAAGCCGCGCCCCGTTCTGCTGCGCTGAGGCGTGGGCGACGATACCGGGAAGGGTGAAGCGTGCGGCTACCCAGGCGTTGACCGGGGGCAACGTTCCCTCATTGACGGCGGTGACGAAGTCGTCCACCAGGAAGTGGTGGCTGCCCTCGTGCCCGTTGGGGGCGCCGCGGAACTCTTCCGGCAGCCGGTCCGCGTCGTGCACGGGAGCAAGCCCTGATACGAACGCGTCACGCAGTTCGGGTGCCACGTTGGCCAGGGACGGATCGTCCAGCGGAATGCTGGGCCGCGTCTCCATCTGCCCGGAGATGTCGTGGACGTCCTTCTTGTCCTGCCATACCGTGACTTTGGCGAGCTGTTCGAAGCTGGCCTCGGTTCCGAAGAAGCGGAACCGGGACTCCCGGATGTGGGAGGGGTAGCCCACGCGGCGCATTTCATTGGTGCGCATCACGCCGCCGTCGTTCAATTCAAAGAGGGCCGTGGCGTTGGAGAAGTCGTTGCCGAACATGCTGATGTCCTTGTTGAAGACGCCGTCATTGCGGTCGTCCTTTACGCCGAAGCAGCTGACGCTGACGGCATGCGACGGAAGGGCGCCGAGGACGCCGCCGATGGCGTGCGTGGGGTACAGCATGGGCGGGTAGCTGGCCGTTTCCTTCCAGCGGTCGCCGCCGCTGTACTGGTAGGCGTCGTAGAAGCCCAGGTCCATGTCATGGACGTAGTCACCTTCCGAATAGAAGATCCGCCCAAATTTGCCTGCGGCGTGTTGCTCGCGGGCGTAGACCGTGGCGGGGTTGTAGTAGCTGGTCTCCCCCATCATGTACACCAGGCCGGTTTCACGGACGGCTTCGATGATGCGGGCGATCTCGTCTTCCGTCACCGCCATGGGCACTGCCGAGTAGACGTGCTTGCCCGCGCGGAGGGCCTGCTCAACCAACGGACCGTGGGTCCAGCGCTGGGTGAAGATGGCCACGGCGTCAACATCGGAGGCCAGGAGGGCCTCGAAGTCCGGCTTCACTCCGGTGAGGTCGTAGCGGTCCACCGCCTCTGCAGCGCGTTCCGGGCGCTCGTCCACCACATACACCTCCTTGACGCCGGGGTGGAGGTTGAACAGGTGGGCAAACTGGCCGCCGAACTGGCCTGCGCCAACGATGCCGATTGAGAACGTCATTGTTTTCCTTCTGTGTGGAAGTGGGTGTGCGCCGGTGGCGGCGCGGAAGCAAGCAGGAATTCGGTAAACGTTTCCAGCCCTGCCACTGCTGGACTTTCAGTGGTCTACTCGAGTCAACAACTCCGCAACGCAAAAATCAAGCCGTTTTGGCGCAGAAATTAATCTCTTGCCTCACATGATCTACTCGTGTAGATTGCTGGGCAGGTTGTTAGGCACATCACACAATCAGGAAGGGTCGAAGATGACCACCCTTACCAGGAACCCCCGTTCGCGGGAGCAAAACCCCAAGCGAACACTGCTCAACCGGAAGCTGCCCGGCACCCGCAGCGACGTCAGGATTGCGCTGTTCTTCATCGCACCGGCCATGATCGGATTCGTCCTCTTCTACCTGGTGCCCACTATTCGCGGGATCTACCTCAGCTTCACGGAATACAACATCCTCGGAGATCCGGAATGGATCGGGTTGGAGAACTACCAGGCGATCGCCAAGGATCCCCTGTTTTGGAACTCACTGGCCGTCACCGGCCAGTACGTCATCCTGAACATCGCGCTGCAGACGTCCCTGGCACTGGGCCTGGCGCTGCTCATGCACCAGGTGGCAAAATCCACCATCATCCGGGGCGCACTGCTGCTTCCCTACCTGATGTCCAACGTCATTGCCGCCCTGCTGTGGTTCTGGATGCTGGACTACCAGATCGGCGTGGTGAACCAGTTCATCGAGTGGGCCGGGCTGCCCCGGGCGGCCTTCTTTGGCAGCGAGGAGTGGGCCATCCCCACGCAGGCGCTGATCAACACCTGGCGGCATATGGGCTACACCGCACTGCTGATCTTCGCCGGCCTGCAGTCCATCCCGGGCCACGTCTACGAGGTAGCCAAGCTGGACGGTGCGTCTGCATGGCAGACCTTCAGCAAAATCACCATCCCGCTGCTGCGTCCGGTTCTGGTACTGGTCCTGGTGGTCACCGTCATCGGTTCCTTCCAGGTCTTCGACACCGTCGCAGTGACCACAGGCGGCGGCCCGGTGAACGCCACCCGCGTCATCCAGTACTACATCTACCAGCGCGCCTTCACGGAGTCGGACTTCGGCTACGGATCGGCCATCGCCGTCATTCTCTTCCTCATCCTCGCCCTGGTGGCCTTCATCCAGATGAAGTTCCTCAAGGGCAACGAGTCGGACCTGGACTAAGGAGTCCTCCATGACCACCACCGCAAGCCGCGCGCCGCTGGCCAAGCCGGCCTCCCGCCGTCGTCCGTCCAAACGCCGCCCGTTCAATCCCCGCCGCGCCGGCGCCTGGGCCCTGCTGATCCTGGCCATCGCCGTCTCCGTCCTTCCCTTCCTCTGGGTGCTGCGGACCGCACTGTCCACCAACAACGCGCTGGCCACCAACGCCGGCAGCCTCCTCCCGGCAGAATTCACCTTCGGTGCCTTCAAGCGTGTTTTCGGCCTGCAGACTCCCGCGGAAGCCGTTGCCGAAGGCGGCTCGGGCGCCGCTATCGACTTCTGGATCTACCTCCGCAACTCCGTTGTCTTTTCCTCCATCACCACCGCCGGGGCCGTGTTCTTCAGCGCCATGGCCGCCTACGCTTTCGCCCGGCTCCGCTGGAAAGGCCGCAACGCCGTCTTCAGCCTCTTCCTCGGCACCATGCTGGTCCCGCCGATCTTCACGGCACTGCCAAACTTCCTGCTGATTAAGAACCTGGACCTGCTGAACACCATGCTCGGAATGGTCCTCCCCTACCTGTTCATGACCCCGTTCGCCATCTTCTTCCTCCGCCAGTTCTTCCTGAACATGTCCCGCGAGGTGGAGGAAGCGGCAATGCTCGACGGCGCCAAGCACCTCCGCATCTTCTTCCAGATTGTCCTGCCCAACGCCGCTGCCCCCATCGCCACCCTCGCCCTGCTCACCTTCATCGGCCAGTGGAACGAGTACTTCTGGCCGCTGCTGGTTGGTTCCCAGGATGACGTCCGTGTGCTCCAGGTGGGGCTCGGCGTCTTCAAATCGCAGTCCCCGCAGGGTGCTCCGGACTGGTCGGGCCTGATGGCAGCCACCCTCGTCTCGGCCCTTCCGGTCCTGGTCCTCTTCGCCGCCTTCGGCAAGAAGATCGTCAACTCCATCGGCTTTTCCGGCATCAAGTAATTTCCCTCTTTCCTCCCCCCACCTCGCGCGGGCCATGGCGGCCCGCCCGAAAACATCCCTGAAAGGTCCTCCCATGAAGAAAATGAAAGCAACCGGCGCCCTTGCTGCGGCCGCCGCAGCGGTCCTCGCCCTCTCAGCCTGCGGCAGCGGCGGCGGCTCGGCCGAAGCCGGCAAGGGCGAAATCAGTTACTGGCTGTGGGACGCCAACCAGCTTCCGGCCTACCAGCAGTGCGCCGACGACTTCACTAAGGCCAACCCGGACATCACCGTCAAGATCACCCAGCGCGGCTGGGACGACTACTGGAGCACCCTCACCAACGGCTTCGTGGGCGGCACCGCACCGGACGTCTTCACGAACCACCTGGGCCGGTACGGCGAGCTAGCCGAGAATAAGCAGCTGCTGGCCATTGATGACGCAGTGGACAAGGACAAAGTGGACCTGTCCGCCTACAACGAGGGCCTCGCGGACCTCTGGGTGGGCCAGGACGGCAAGCGCTACGGCCTGCCCAAGGACTGGGACACCATCGGCCTGTTCTACAACAAGGACATGCTGTCCGCCGCCGGAATTTCCGAGGCCCAGATGAAGGACCTCACCTGGAACCCCGAGGACGGCGGCACCTACGAGAAGGTCGTCGCCCACCTGACCGTGGACAAGAGCGGCAAGCGCGGTGACGAGCCCGGGTTCGACAAGAACAACGTCCAGGTCTACGGCCTGGGCCTGAACGGCGGCGGTGACTCCTCCGGCCAGACCGAGTGGAGCTACCTCACCAACACCACCGGCTGGTCCCACACAGACAAGAACCCGTGGGGCACCCACTACAACTACGACGATCCGAAATTCCAGGACAGCATGCAGTGGTTTGCGGGCCTGGCGGACAAGGGCTACATGCCCAAGCTCGAAACCACCGTCGGCGCCAGCATGGCTGACACCTTCGCCGCGGGCAAGTCCGCCATCAACGCCCACGGTTCGTGGATGATCGGCCAGTACACCGGATACAAGGGCATCCAGGTGGGCATCGCTCCCACCCCCGTGGGCCCCGAAGGCAAGCGCGCTTCCATGTTCAACGGCCTGGCCGACTCCATCTGGGCCGGCACCAAGAAGAAGGACGCCTCCATCAAGTGGGTTGAATACCTGGCTTCATCCGCCTGCCAGGACGTCGTTGCATCCAAGGCCGTGGTCTTCCCCGCACTGAAGGCATCCTCGGACAAGGCCGCCGCAGCGTTCCAAGCCAAGGGCGTGGACGTCACCGCCTTCACCGAGCACGTGAAGAACCAGACCACGTTCCTGTACCCGATCACGGATAACACCGCCAAGGTCAAGGGCATCATGGAACCGGCCATGGACGCCGTAGTATCCGGCAAGGCACCGGTCAGTTCGCTGACGGCCGCCAACGAACAGGTCAACGCGCTGTTCAAGTAACCCCCACAACCGTGGCTGCGTTTGTGGTCGCAGCCACCCGGCCGGGTGCCGCCGTCCTCATCCTCGCGGCGGCCGCACCCGGCCACCCCTTCCCTGGCATTTCCGTTATGCGTAACTTAAGACGCACCCCTGAACACCGAAAGAGACCACCATGGATCCCCTGCACCTCCGTTCCGCCGGCACCAGCCTGCTGATCAGCTTCGACAGCGGGGAGGCCGAGGTCATCCACTGGGGCGCGGACCTGGGTGCAGCACTTCCAGGCCTCGCCATCCTCACCACGCCTGTGGGAAATTCCTCCGTGGACGCCCGCGTCCCCGCCGCGCTCCTCCCCCAGGCTTCCTCGTCCTGGCGGGGCCGCCCTGCCCTCCGCGGCAACCGGATCACCGACGGCGCTCCGGGCCTGGACTTCTCGTCCCGCCTCCGCGTCACTTCGGTGGACACGGCGGGTGCCGGGCGGGCCACCATCGTCCAGGCCGACGCCGACACCGGCGTCAGCGTCGCCACCTCCCTCACGCTGCACCCCGGCGGCCTGCTGGAACTGCGGCACACCCTCACCAACAACGGCACCACACCCTTCCAGGTGGACGAACTGGCTACCGTCCTGCCGGTGGCGCCGGACGCCGTCGAACTCCTCGACCTGACCGGACGCTGGTGCCGCGAACGCCAGCCGCAGCGCCGGCCCATCCAGCAGGGCACGTGGGTCCGCTCCGGACGGCACGGCCGCACCGGGCATGACTCTTCCCTCCTGTTCGCCGCCGGCACCCAGAGTTTCGGTAACCGGCACGGCAAGGTCTGGGCCACCCACCTGGCGTGGAGCGGCAACCACGAACAGTTCGCGGATACCATCGGCGACGGACGGACCATGATTGGAGGCTCGGAACTGCTGGGCTCCGCGGAGGTCATCCTCGCGCCGGGCGGCAGCTACAGCACGCCGGCCCTGTTCGCTGCCTATTCGGACCGGGGCCTGGACGGCATCACCGAGGCTTTCTACAGCTGGTTCCGGTCCCGCCCCCACCACATCCTTCCTGCCGCCACGGCCGGGACGGCCGCCGCGAAGCCGCGCCCGGTGGTGCTGAACACCTGGGAGGCCGTGTACTTCAACCACGACCTCGGCACCCTGATCGAGCTTGCCGATTCCGCCGCGGACCTCGGCGTTGAGCGCTTCGTGCTTGACGACGGCTGGTTCCGCGGCCGCCGCGACGACCACGCGGGCCTGGGCGACTGGTACGTGGACGAGACCCTCTGGCCTGACGGGCTGACGCCGCTGATCGATGCCGTCACCTCGCGGGGGATGGAGTTCGGGCTGTGGGTGGAACCGGAGATGGTCAACCTGGACTCGGATGTTGCCCGGGCACACCCGGACTGGATTTCGGGCCCGTCGGCGGTGGCCCACAAGGACGGCGGCCGGCTGCCCCTTGAATGGCGCAACCAGCACGTCATCGACCTCGTCAACCCGGAAGCCTGGCAGTACGTTTTCGACCGGATCTCGGCACTTCTGGGCGAGAACAACATCAGCTACCTCAAGTGGGACCAGAACCGGGACATCGTTGAACAGGGCCATGCCGGCCGCGCCTCCGTCCACGAACAGACCCTCGCCGCCTACCGGCTGTTCGACGAGCTCCGCAAGGCCC
Organism: Pseudarthrobacter sp. SORGH_AS 212; assembly: GCF_030818145.1. NCBI lineage: Bacteria > Bacillati > Actinomycetota > Actinomycetes > Micrococcales > Micrococcaceae > Pseudarthrobacter > Pseudarthrobacter sp. SORGH_AS 212. The sequence goes on from NZ_JAUTAA010000001.1 coordinate 56,773, forward strand.
ACCCCGGCGTCGAAATTGAAAGCTGCTCCTCCGGCGGCGGACGTGTTGACCTGGGAATCCTGGAGCGGACCGGGCGGGTCTGGGCATCGGACTGCAACGACGCCCTGGAACGGCAGGCCATCCAGCGATGGACCGGCGCCGTGGTTCCGCCGGAGCTCGTGGGCAGCCACATCGGCCCCACCACATCGCACACCACCGCACGCACGCATGACCTGTCCTTCCGTGCCATCACGGCCTTCTTCGGCCACTTCGGGATGGAATGGGATGTCCGCGGCGTCCAGGGTGCCGAGCGGGAGGAGCTGCGGCGCGTCGTCGGGCTCTACAAGGAGCACCGGGGCCTGATCCACAGCGGCCGCCCGGTCCACGCGGACATCACTGATGAGGCATACCAGCTGCACGGCGTGGCGGCGGCGGAACCTGCTGCGGACGGTACGACGGCGGCGCTGTTCGCCTTCGTCTGTGCCCGCACCTCGGGTGCCGAGCAGCCGGGACGGATGGGCCTGCCCGGGCTCCACCCGGACCGGACCTACCGGGTGGAGCCCATCTTCCCGGCCCCCGGCGACGCCGACTACGGACACACGTTCACCCAGGTGCAGCCGCCGGCCTGGCTCACTGACGGCGCAACAGCCAGCGGCCAGTTCCTTGGCGAAGTCGGCCTGCCGATGCCGATGCTCAACCCGGAACACGCGGTGCTGATCAAGGTCACGGCGCTCTAAGCAGTCACAACCCACGACACGTATGGCCCGGCGGAAACTTCCGCCGGGCCATACGTGTCGTGGCACGGCGACTTCGGCCGGGACGACCGCCCCCGGGAGCCCTGGCTCCGGGGTTTCGTGCGCTGGCATGATGTTGCCGCCCATCCGGTCCTCCGTCAGGTCCGAATGCCCTTATGACACCTGAACGAGTGTGGAAACTGTTTGCTACCTGACTGGAGATGATCGTGAACCAGAGTGCCAAGACCATTACCCGGACCGCCGCCGCTTCCCTGCTGGCCCTGACCGGTTTCGCCGGAACCACCCTCCCCGCGCAGGCCGCCACAGCGTCCGGCCCCGTAACTGAAGTGACACAGCAGGCTACCGGCAGCGGTTCACCGCTGCTGGGCAACATACTCGCCGGCGGAATCCTGAACGGCGGCGTCATCAACGGTCCCGTAGTGGATGGCCCACTGGTGGACCTGGGCGGCACCGGCCCCTTCCAGTTCGGCCAGTTCCAGTAACCTTCCCTGCCTGACCAACCGCTGCCCCCGGCTTCCACGCCGGGCAGCGGGGCTTTGCCATGCCCCCGATGTGCCAGCCGGCCCCGAGATCCCGAGAAGGAACATGTCCCACGACGCACCGAACTCCCCCGCCCGCACCGCTTCTCCGCGGCTGGACCTGACCCAGGCCCAACGCGGCATCTGGTACGCGCAGAAGCTGGCACCGGAGAATCCGATGTTCCAGATCGGTCAGTTTGTTGAGATCACCGGACCCCTTAACCACGATGTCCTGGCGGCCGCCCTGCAGCAGGGGGTTGCGGGCACCGAGGCCCTCACCATGGCTTTCAGCGAGGACAAAGACGGCCCGTTCCAGCATCCGCTCCCGCGGCCTGCCGTCCTTGAAGTCACAGACCTTTCCGGCGCTGCCGATCCGGAAGCACAGGCCCGGGCCCTCATGGACGCCGACCTGGCGCTCCCCCGGGATCCTTCGTCGGACCACCTGCTCCACACGGAGCTCATCCGCCTCGCCCCCGAACGGCACTTCTTCTACCAGCGCGTGCACCACCTCCTGCTGGATGGCTACTCCGCGGTCCTGGTCCTGCGCCGGGTGGCTGAGCTCTACAACACCCTCCTGGCGGACGACGGCGGCGGGCGGGCCACCGGGGAGGGTCCGGGTTTTCCGCGGTTCACGGACCTCCTGGCGGCTGAGGCCGGTTATGCGGGGTCCGACGGCGCCGCGGCAGACCGTGCCTTTTGGGATGCCGAGCTTGCCAAGGCGCCTCCTGCCACCGGCCTTGCAGGGCGGCCGAACGCTGCCGCGGGCGCACTGATCCGGGCTTCGGTGGCCCTCCCGGCCGCCGCGGCCATGGCCCTCGAGGGCGCGCCGGCGAGCGCGCCGGCGCTGGTCCTGACGGCCGCGTCACTGTACATGCACCGGATCACCGGTGAGCGCACCGTCTCGGTGGCACTGCCCGTCACGGCCCGGCGTGGACATTTGGCCAAATCAACGCCGTCAATGCTGTCGAACATCGTTCCCGTCAAGCTGGCCGTCGACCCCGGCGAGACCGTTGCCGCTACCGCCGCTGCCGTGGGACGCAGCCTGCGTGGCGCACTGGTCCACCAGCGCTTCCGCTATGAGGACCTGGACACCGGGGGCGGTTACCTCGGCCCTTCGGTCAACATCCTGCCCGTCCTGGACGCGATCGCCTTCGGCGAGGCCCGGGGCGCGATGAACATCCTCTCTACCGGGCCCGTCGACGACCTCTCCATCGTGGTCCACGGCCTCGGCGCCGGCGGTGCAGCACCGCCGCCCACGGTACAGTTCGAGGCCAACGCGGCGATGTACACGCAGGACGTACTTACCGGCCACCTTGACCGCTTCGTACGCCTGCTGGAACACGTGGCCACCCGCCCCGACGCTGTGGTGGCTGACCTGGCGGTAACCACCCCGGCCGAGGAACAGCAGCTGCTGGCCGCGGGCCAGGCGCACGGCCGGCAGTTGCCGGGCCACACCATCGTGGAAGAATTCCAGCAGAACGCGGCGGCCCGGCCGGATCAGACGGCCGTTGTGGCCCAGGAGGGCACTCTCACGTTCGCTGAACTGGAGTCCCGTTCGAACCAGCTGGCCCGGTTTTTGGCCGGGCACGGCGCAGGACCCGGCAGCACGGTGGCGGTGCGGCTGGACCGTGGCCTGTTGCTGCCCATAGCGCTCATGGCCATCCTCAAGTGCGGCGCCGCCTATCTTCCGCTGGATCCGGACTACCCCGCAGGCCGCGTGGAGGGAATGCTCGACGACGCCGCACCCCTACGGCTCCTCACCTCAGCAGCGTTTACGGCGGCAGGGTCCGGGGCGGGAAACCCGCCGGCATCCGGACACGATGAGTTGGCCACGGACGTCCCGGTCACGGTCCTGGACTCCGCACTGATGGAGGCCTGCCTCGCCGGCAAGGATGGGTCAGCTCTCCCGCCCGTCGCCGGCCAGCAGGACCTCGCGTACGTCATTTTCACGTCCGGCTCCACAGGACGGCCCAAGGGCGTTGGTGTTGAACACCTGGCCCTGCTGAACCTCTACACCTCCCACCGGGACTCCATCTTCGCCCCGGCGGAGGCGCGGCTGGGCCGCAAGCTGAGGGTGGCGCACACCGCGGGGCTGTCCTTTGACGCGTCCTGGGACCCCATCCTGTGGCTGGTGGCAGGCCATGAACTTCACCTCGTGGACAACCGGACCCGCCGGGATCCTGAGGCCCTCAGTGCCTATCTGGCCGAGGCCGGCATCGACTCCATCGAGACCACGCCCTCCTTCGCCAAGGTACTGGTAGCCGGCGGGCTGTTCGACCAGGAACGGCATCCGTCCGTGGTGGCCCTCGGCGGCGAGGCCGTGGACACCCAGTTGTGGGAAGACCTGGCGGGGCGCGGCGGCGTTGTGGCCTACAACTTCTACGGCCCCACCGAAACTACCGTGGACTCGCTCACAGCGGTCATGGAAGTTGGCACCGCACCCACCCTGGGCGGTTCGGTGGCAAACACCCGCCATTACATCCTGGACTCCGGCCTGAACCCGGTTCCGGACAATGCCGTGGGCGAGCTCTACGTTGCCGGGATCAACCTTGCCCGCGGTTACCTGGACCAGCCCGGGCTCAGCTCCGAACGCTTTGTGGCGGACCCTTTCGCGCTGGACGGCTCGCGGATGTACCGCACCGGAGACATTGTGCGCCGCCAGGACGACGGCACCCTTGAATTCCGGGGGCGGCTGGATGCCCAGGTCAAGATCCGGGGATTCCGCATTGAACTCGCCGAGATCGAACAGGTGCTGCGCGGCCTGCCGGGCGTAGACCAGGCAGCCATCACCGTAGGTACCAACCGGGCCGGATACGACCAGCTCCTGGCGTACGTCACGCCGGCCGCCACGGCCGACGGCGGGCCGCAGCATCCGCTGGACACCGCCGACCTTCGGCGGCAGGCACGGCGCCACCTGCCCGACTACATGGTGCCCGCCACCGTCACCAGCATTGCCGTCCTGCCCCTGACACCCAACGGAAAGCTCGACGTCCAGGCCCTGCCTGTACCGGAACAGGACACCTCCGCCACCACCCCGCGCAACGAGCCCGAACGGATCGTGGCCGGAGCGTTCCGGGACGTTCTAGGCCTCGACTCGGTGGGGCTGGAGGACGACTTTTTCGACCTGGGCGGGCACTCACTGCTGGCCACCCGGCTGGTGGCCCTGCTGCGGGACCGCACCGGCACGGCTCCCGCGCTCCGCACCGTGTTCGAAAAGACAACCGTGGCGGCCCTCGCCGAAACCCTGGACCTGGATACGGCCCCGGCCCGGCCGTTGACTGCCGCCGCCCGGCCTGCAGTCCTGCCGCTGTCCTTCGCCCAGCGCCGGCTGTGGTTCCTGAACCGGCTGGATCCCGCGGCCGGGACGTACAACATCCCGGTGGTCCTGGACCTGCGCGGGACACTGGACGTCAAAGCCCTGGCTGCGGCCCTCGGCGAGGTCACCGCCCGGCACGAGACGCTCCGCACGGTGTTCCCCCTGATAGACGGCGAACCCGCCCAGCACATCCTGCCGCCGGCAGAGGGGCGGCCATCCTTGGTGGCCGTGGAATGCTCCGCCGCCGGGCTGCCGGCCGCGCTGGCCGCGGAGACGGGGCGCGGGTTCGACCTGGGCCGGGACCTGCCGCTGCGCGGTGTGCTGTTCCAGCTGGCACCGGACCACCACGTCCTCGCCGTCACCCTGCACCACATCGCCGCCGACGGCTGGTCCCTGGCACCCCTGGCCCGGGATTTGTCGGCCGCGTACAACCACCTCGCCGCAGGCAGGGACGTGGACCTGCCGCCGATGCCCGTACAGTACGCCGATTACACGCTCTGGCAGCGCTCCGAACTGGGCAGTGAGTCGGATCCGGAGAGCCCCATCTCGCGGCAGTTGGAGTTCTGGGCACGCGAACTGCGTGGCGCCCCGGAGGAGCTGCTGCTGCCGTTTGACCACGCCCGCGGCACCCGCGGTGACGCTGCGCACCCGGATGGCGGTCCGGCGTCGTCCGTTGCCCTGAACATTGGCAGCGAAACGGCTGAGCGGCTCAACGCCCTGGCCCGGGAGCACAACGCAAGCCTGTTCATGGTGCTGCAGGCTGCCTTTGCAGCACTGCTCACCAAGGCCGGCGCCGGTGACGACATTCCCTTGGGTACGCCGGTGGCCGGCCGAACGGACACCCAGCTGGACAGCCTGGTGGGCTTCTTCGTCAACACGCTGGTCCTGCGGACGAACACCTCCGGCAACCCCACCGCCGGTGAACTTGTGGAGAGCGTCCGCTATACCAACCTGCATGCCTATGCCAACCAGGATGCGCCCTTTGAGCGGGTAGTGGAGGAGCTCAACCCTTCCCGCTCGCAGCACCGGCACCCCCTGTTCCAGGTCATGCTGACCCTTCAGAACACCGCCACCACCCAGGTGGCCATGGACGGCCTGGAAGCCACCGCGGACCAGGCCCGCGAGGCCGCCGGCGCCAAATTCGACCTGCTCCTGGACCTCGCCGAAAGGTCCGGCGGCCTCACCGGATCCCTGGCCTACGACCCTGCCCTCTTCAACGCCGGCACCGCTCAACTGCTGGCCGACGGCTTCCTGGCCGTTGTGGACCAGTTCGCCGCGGACCCCACCGTCACCTTGGACCGGCTGCGGATCCAGTCGCCTGAACAGCAGGCCCTGGTCCTGGCGCACAGCACCGGCAGCACTGTGGACGGGACAGGCCAAACGGTAGTGGATGCCTTCCTGGCCACCGCCGCCAGGACCCCATCCGCGTCCGCCGTGGTGGATGCGGGCGGCCCGGCCGGAGGCCTCAATTTTGGCCGGCTGCGGCAGCGTGTGGACTCCGTGGCCAGGGGCCTGGTCGCGCTGGGGGTCCAGCCCGGCGACAGGGTGGCTGTGGCCCTTCCGCGCACGGCAGATGTGGCCACGGCCGCACTGGCGGTCCTTGCTGCGGGCGCGGTGTACATCCCCGTGGACCTCACCTACCCCGCGGAACGGATCGCCATGATCCTCGACGACGGCGGCCCCGCCCTGGTGCTCACCGCACCCGGGACACCGGGCCGGGCGGGCCCTGTTCCGGCCGCCCGGACAGCAACCCTGGAGATGCTGATCGCCGCCGGAACCGGCATCACTGACACAGACCTGGCCGGGCGGCGGCCCGCTCCGGAAGACCTCGCGTACGTCCTCTTCACCTCGGGATCGACCGGCCGGCCGAAAGGTGTCGCCGTATCCCACAGTGCATTGGCAAACCTCTACTCGCACCACCTCCGGACCCTCTATTCCCCGCGGTTCGAGGCAGCCCGGGGTGCAACGGTGTCCGTGGCCCACATCGCAGGGCTCGGATTCGATGCGGCCTGGGACCCCATGCTGTGGCTGGTGGCCGGCGCCGAACTTCACATCGTGGCCGATGCCGTGCGCACCGATGCCCAGGCGCTGGCCTCCTACTGCCAGGAGCACGCCATCGGAGTTCTGGAAACCACCCCCTCCTACGCGGGCCAGCTCCTGCAGTTCGGCCTCGGTGCGGAGCCGGCTTCCCCAGCCGAAGGTACCGGGCGGTCACTGCCGCTGCTGTTGCTGCTGGGCGGGGAAGCTGTGCCGGCAGGGCTGTGGGCAGACCTGTCCGATATGACCGGCGTGGACGCCTGGAACTTCTACGGGCCCACGGAATTCACCGTTGATTCCGCCGCCGCGCAGATCCAAGGCCCCCGGCCCACCATCGGCACAGGAATCGCCAACACCGGCACCCTGGTCTTGGACCAGCACCTGGCCCTGGTACCCCTGGGTGTCCCGGGAGAGCTGTACCTGGCCGGACCCGGAATGGCCCAGGGCTACCACCAGCGCCCCGGGGAAACAGCGGCCCGGTTCGTGGCCAACCCTTACGCCACCGACGGCACCCGCATGTACCGCACCGGCGACCTGGTGCGGCGAACCGGCGACGGGACGCTCGAATTCATTGCCCGCAACGACGAGCAAGTGAAGGTCCGCGGATTCCGGGTGGAACCCGGCGAGATCGAGGCTGCCCTTGCGGCCCACGCACAGGTGGACCGGGCCGTGGTTCTTCCCGACGGCGAACCGGCACACCGGCTGATCGCCTACTACACCGGAGCCGCTGCACCGGAGGACGTCCGGGCCCACGCGGCGGAACGGTTGCCGGACTACATGGTCCCGGCCATCCTCATGCCCATCCCGGAAGTTCCGCTGACACCGCACGGCAAGCTGGACCGCAAAGCCCTGCCCGCTCCCGCAGCGTCAGCAGCCGGGGTGGGGGCAGCACCCCGGACGCCCGACGAGCACGCCATGGCCGCCGTTTTTGCCGCCGTCCTGGCCGTGGACAACGTCTCCATGGGTGACGACTTCTTCGCCCTGGGCGGGCATTCACTGCTGGCCATCGACTTGATGGGCAGGATCCGGACGGCCTTCGGCCGGGAACTTCCCCTGCGCACCCTGTTCGACGCCCCCACCCCCGCCGGCCTGCTGGCCGCGCTGCGGCCCGGCACGGCAGGCGCCGGGACGGACACCGTCACAGCGTCAGACACTGACGGGCCCGGCAGGGCCGCGAACACGGGTACGGCCGGCACCACGGTCATGCCGCTTGGCGAATGGCTGGACAACGCCGGAGCCACCCGGCCCGAGCACCTGGAACTGTCCCACGCGCAGGCACGCATGTGGTTCCTCAACCACCTTGATCCAGGCGCAGCCGACTACAACATTTCCCTGGCAGTGCGGCTGACCGGCACCCTCGACGAGCAGGCCATGGCCTCCGCCGTGAAGGCGCTGTTCCACCGTCATGAGGTCCTCCGGACGGTATATCCGGAGACCGGCGGCGTCCCCGGCCAGCACATCCTCGCCACCGGCGCCACCGGCCACGCTTCCTGGATGAACCTTGCCATCAGCACCGCCACATCCGAGGACAACCTCCGCGACCAGCTGCAGGCACAGGCAAGCCGCGGCTTCGATGTCCGCACCGAGGTGCCGCTGCGGGCCGGGCTCATCCGGGTCCACTCCGAGGAGGGCGAATCACCACGGGAGGCTGGACCGCAATGGGTACTGCAGCTGGTCATCCACCACATCGCCGGCGACGGCGCCTCCCTGGCACCGCTGGCACGGGACCTTTCCGCGGCGTACTCCGCCGCGCTCGCGGCCACAGACGGAGCGCCGGCCACACAAGCACTGGCTCCCCTGCCCCTGCAGTACGCCGATTTCAGCTCCTGGCAGCGGCAGCAACTGGCCGGGCCCGCCCTGGCTGAAAAGGTTGGCCACTGGCGGGAGGCCCTCGCTGGGATCCCGCCCGAATTGATGCTGCCCGCTGACCACCAGCGGCCCCGCACCGCACGCCAACCGGGCGGCCAGGTGGGCTTCAGCGTGTCCACTGAAAGTGTCGCAGCGCTCTCAAGCCTCGCGTCGTCGTCGAACGCCAGCCTGTTCATGGCACTGCACGCCGGCCTTGCCGGGTACCTGCTCCGGACCGGTGCAGGTGAGGACCTGGTGATCGGCTCGCCCACCGCCGGCCGTGCCGATCCGCTGCTCGCTCCGATGGTGGGCTTCTTCGTGAACACCCTGCCGCTGCGCGTCAACGCCGCCGGCGACCCTGGCCTGCGCACACTGCTGGACCGGTCCAGGGCCAGCATCCTGGATGCCTTCGACCATGACGACGTGCCCTTCGAACGCCTCGTGGAGGCAGCGGCACCGGAACGCGAACTGGGCCGCCATCCCCTGTTCCAGACCATGCTCACGGTGGACAGTGACGTGCCGGCGGTCCCCCAGCTTCCCGGCGTCACGGTGGTTCCCGAGCCGGAGGCCGGAACGGGAGAGGCCAAGTTCGATCTGTCCTTCACGCTTCGGCCGGATGCCGAAGGGGGCCTTGCCGGAACGCTGGACTACAACTCCGCCATGTTCGAACCGGGCACCGCCAGGCGCCTGGCGGCCGGGTTCACGCGGCTGCTGGACCAGGCCGCCTCCGCTCCGGACGTGCCATTGTCGGAGCTGCCGCTGCTGGAAGAGCACGAGGCGGATGCCCTGGTTGCTGCAACGGCGGGCTCCCTCGCCGGAGCGGCCGCCCCCGGGGCCGGGCAGGTAGCCGGACAAGCCCCGGCGCAGGCCGACCAGGACATTCCGGCGGCCTTCGCCGCAGCAGTCCGTGCCACACCGGATGCCGTGGCACTCGTGTCCGACGCCGGTCCGCTCAGTTTTGCGGACCTTGCAGCGTCTGCGGAACGCGTCGCCGCCGGACTCACCGCGGCAGGCGCTGGCGACGGCCTGGTGTCCGTCATGCTGCCCAGGTCCGCCGGCACGGTCGAGGCCCTGCTTGGGGTGTTGCTGGCGGACAGCGTCTACAACCCCATCGATACCGCGTATCCGGACGAGCGCGTGGCCGCCATCCTTGAGGATGCCGCGCCCGAGGCAGTGCTCACCAGTTCCGCGGTGGCGCCCAGGCTCTCCGGCATCCTGGCCGGGCTGGATGTCGAACCCCGCGTGCTCCTGATCGAGGACCTGGCCCGCACCACTGAGCCGGCGCCGGTACGCCACCGGGTCAGGGACCCTCGTGAGCTGGCGTCGGTGATGTTCACCTCCGGCTCCACAGGCCGGCCCAAGGGTGTGGAGGTCAGCCACGGTGCCCTGGCCGCACTGCTGGCCTCCCACCGGGAGACGCTGCTTGCCGGCATCAGCAGGCGGAAGGTGGCCCACACGACGGGCGTCGGCTTCGATGCATCATGGGATCCCATCCTCTGGCTGGCGGCCGGTCATGAACTGCACCTGCTCTCCGACGACCTCCGCCGGGACCCAGGAGCCCTCGCCGGGTACTTCGTCCGCCAGGGCATCAGTGCCTGGGAGACAACTCCGGGTTACCTGCGCCAACTCCTGGCCGAACCCGGGTTCGCCGCCTACCTGGCCAACCACCCGGGCGGCCGGGAGGCCTTCAGCCTCGCCCTGGGCGGTGAAGCGTTCGACGCCGGCCTGTGGACGTCCGTGGCGGCGCTTCCCGGCGTCCGGGCCTGGAACCTCTACGGCCCCACCGAAGCCACCGTGGACACCGTCGTGGCAGCAGTGGCCGACAGTGAAGCGCCCGTGTTGGGCCGGCCCACGCCGCGAACCCGGCTCTACGTCCTGGACGACCGGTTGCAGCACGCCCTCCCGGGCGCAGCCGGCGAACTGTATATCGCCGGCGCGCAGTTGGCCCGGGGCTACCGCGGACGTCCGGACCTTACCGCCGAACGGTTTGTGCCGGACCCCTTCCACGGCGGCGGCGAACGGATGTACCGTACCGGTGACGTGGTCTACCGCCACCCGGACGGGCGGCTGGTCTTCGCCGGCCGCAACGACGGGCAGCTGAAAATCCGTGGTTTCCGGGTGGAACCCGGCGAAGTGGAGTCAGCGCTGAGGGCTGCCCCCGGTGTCCGGGCCGCAGTGGTCCGGGCAGTGGGTGAAGGCAGCGCCGCCCGGCTGGTGGGTTACGTCGTCGCGTCCGGTGACGCCGCGGAAGACCTGCCCGACGCAGTGCGCCGCCACGCGCAGGCGGCACTGCCGGACTACATGGTCCCCTCAGTGGTCATGGTGATCCCGGAAGTGCCGCTGACGCCGCACGGCAAGGTGGATGCCAACGCACTCCCCGATGCCTCCGCCGCGGCACGCTCCGGAGGCCGCGCGCCGCGGTCCCCGCAGGAGAAGACGGTAGCCGGCATCTTCGCCGAGGTGCTGTCCCTTGACCGGGTGGGCGTTGACGAGTCGTTCTTCGAACTTGGAGGCCATTCCTTCCTGGCGCAGCCGCTGGTCGCGAAGGTCAATGCTGCCCTGGGCACAGACCTGCAGGTCCAGTCGCTCTTCCGGGCGCCCACCGTGGAAGGGCTGCTGCTGGAAGCGGCCAACGGCTCACGTGCCAGCGTCGCTGACAGCCTGCGGCAGGTGCTGCCCCTCCGGGCGGCCGGGTCGAAAGCGCCGCTGTTTGCCGTGCACCCGGCGTCGGGCATCGGTTGGGGTTTTGCGTCCATGCTGGGGCAACTGGACCCCGAACGCCCCCTGATTGGGCTGCAGATGCCAGGCATGGAGCCGGGGCGGACCTCTCCGGTGGCGGCGGCAACCCTGACGGAACTGGCTGATGACTACATTGCCCGGATCCGCAGCGTCCAGCCCGAGGGGCCGTACCACCTGCTGGGCTGGTCCTTCGGCGGCTATCTGGCCCACCGGCTGGCCACCAGGCTGCAGGAACGCGGCCACGAGGTGGCGTTCCTGGCCATCTTGGACGCCTTCCCGGACAACCAGGAAGGCAATACCGCGCCCGGCGAAGGCCAGTCGCTGTGGGCGAGCTACCTGGAAGCGCAGGGCTACGACCTCACCGGGGAAGACCTGGCAGGCGTGGACGTGCACCGCGCCCAGGAGATCCTGCGCGCCAACCACAACCCGGTAGGAACGGTCCCCACAGATTCGGTGGAGGCCATGGCCCGGAACTTCCCGGTGCTGGCCCGCCTGATCCGGGACGAACGGCCCCAACTGTTCACCGGTGACCTGCTGTTCTTCAGAGCCACTGAGCAGGTCCCGCCGGGCACTCCCGGCAGCGCTGCTTGGTCACCGTTCGTCACCGGAGCCATCACCGATGTTCCCGTTGGTGAGCGGCACTCCCAGCTGCTCAGTGACCGGGCTCTCAGGACAATCATGCCTTCCCTGGCCATCCACCTGGGCGGCGGAACCGAATAACAGATGATGCTCCTGTGACGCCTGGGGCCCCGCACACATCCAAAAACGCCAGGAAAGGTCATAATGACGAACCCGTTCGATGACAAGTCCGCAACCTTCTCCGTACTGGTCAACGAGTACCAGCAGCATTCCCTCTGGCCGGTCTTCGCTGCCGTCCCCGAGGGGTGGGTAACCATGTTCGGGCCCGACAGCCGGGAAGCGTGCCTTGAGTACGTGTCGCAGACGTGGACGGACATGGCTCCGCGCAAGGTTTCCGAGCTCGCCGCTTCGCAGTGATCCGCGTAGAGAACGTCAGCAAGAGTTTCGGCAACTTCAAAGCCCTCGACGGCTTGACCCTGAAGGCGGGCGAAGGAACCGTACTGGGGCTCCTGGGGCCGAACGGTTCCGGGAAGACCACCACCGTCAAGATTCTCACCACGCTGCTGGCTCCGGACAGCGGGGACGCCCGGGTGGCAGGGCACTCCGTGCTGGCAGCCCCGGACCTGGTGCGGCGGAACCTGGGCTTGTCCGGGCAGTATGCGGCCGTAGACGAAAAACTCACTGCGTTCGAGAACCTGCACATGGTGGGGCGTTTGTACGGCATGAACCGGCGTACGGCGTCCGCCAGGGCGTCGGAGCTGCTTGAGAATTTCAGGCTCACCGATGTGGCAGCCAAACGGTCCGGAACCTTCTCCGGTGGAATGCGGCGCCGACTGGACCTTGCGGGTGCAATCGTGGCCCGGCCGAAGGTGGTAGTCCTCGACGAACCCACCACAGGGTTGGACCCGCGCGGCCGCCTGGACACGTGGGACGTCGTCTCCCGGCTCGTCGCCGACGGCACCACGGTGCTCCTGACTACCCAGTACCTGGAAGAAGCGGACCGGCTGGCTGACAACATTGCCGTCATCAACCACGGCAAGGTCATCGCCGAGGGGACGGCCGCCGAACTGAAGCAAAACGCCGGAACTGAACGCATCGGCGTCGTAATGCGCCATGCTGCCGACCTGCCTGCTGCAGCCGCCGTGCTCCATGCCGCGGCCGGCCCGGACGTCCGGCCCGTGCTGGATCCGCAGAACCTGGGCGTGTCCATCGCCGCCCCGCAAGGCCACCGCACCCTGGTGCGCATCCTGACCGAACTGGACGCTCGGGCCCTGCCAGTGGAAGAGGCCTCGCTCCGCAGGCCCACCCTGGACGATGTATTCCTTAAACTGACCGGCCACGCCACCGACGCGTCCGTGAGGGACGCCGATAAGGAGGAAGTGACCGTATGACCGCCATTACCGCAGCCGCGAGGGACAGCTCCGTCATTGCCCGCCGCAACCTCCTCAATGTCCTCCGGACACCCGGCGCCCTGGTGACCGGCCTCGTGCAGCCCATCATGTTCGTGCTGCTGCTCGGCTTCGTATTCGGCGGCACCCTCGGCGGCGACCAGTACCGAAGCTTCCTGATCGGCGGAATCCTGGCGCAGACGCTCACCTTCAACGCCTCCTTCACGGCCGTGTACCTCGCCAAGGACCTGCAACTGGGGCTCATCGACAGGTTCCGGTCCCTGCCGATGTCCCGTGGCGCTGTCATCCTGGGCCGCACCACCTCCGACCTCGCCACCAGCGTACTGTCCGTAGCGGCCACCATGCTGTGCGGGCTGGCCATCGGGTGGCGGATCACCAATGGCCCCGGCGCCGCCCTCGCGGCGCTGGCCCTGCTGCTGCTCTTCGCCTTCGCGGTGTCCTGGATCGGTGCAGTGATCGCGCTGACCGCACGCAGCGTCGAAGTAGCGCAAAGCCTGGGCCTCGTGTGGCTGTTCCCCGTCACGTTCATCTCCGGGGCATTTGTCTCGGTGGATACCCTGCCCGGTCCGCTGCGGACCATCGCCGAATGGAACCCCGTGACCGCCGTCGCCACTGCGGCGCGCGAACTGTTCGGGAACACGGCCCCCGCCGGATTCGGCGTTCCGGGCGGCTGGGCGGCGGATAACGCAGTGCTCTACTCGGTGCTCTGCAGCGTCGGGATCATTGCCGTGTTCGCGCCGCTGGCCATCACCCAGTACCGGCGCATCAGCCGGCGATGAACAGCCGAAACCCTCCTGCCGGCACGGTTTTCCTCACTGTTTTCTCTGCAGATCTCGAGGCTGCCTGCGCGCAGACGGGCGGTTTGGCGGCCCACTTCAGCCCTGCCGAAGCACAATCCGCCCGTCGCTTTACCCGCCCCGGAGACCGCCTGGACTACATGGCATCCCATGCGTTGTTCCGGCTGCTGGCTGCGCACCGGCTGGGGCGCGGCTTCGCCGAAGCGCCGCAGCTGGAAGTCACCCGGCGATGCGCCGGCTGCGGGAGCACCGGCCACGGCAAGCCCGCAGTCGCGGGGGCCAGCCTCAGCCTGTCCCGGAGCAACGGCGCCGTGATGGTGGCCGCAGGGCCTGAGGGCACCCCGGTCGGCACGGATATCGAACACATTCCCGACACCCTGCACAGCGGATTCGACCATTACGTGGCGTCCGCGGCCGAGCGTGAGGCGCTTGCCCCCGGTGACATACCGGCGCGGCTCCGCCTGTGGGTGGCTAAGGAAGCAGTACTCAAGGCGGCCGGGCTCGGCCTCAGCGTACCTCCGGCCGGAGTCCATCTGGCCGGCAGTTCTGCCGCCGAGGGCAATTGCCCCGTCCTCCGGGCCGACAGCCCCGCCCATCCGCAGGTGCACGGACTGACTGCGGTCTTCCTTCCTGCCCCTCCGGGATACGCCGCCGCGCTCTCCGTGGCCGCGCCCACGACACTCACCAGGCTGTCTCTGGCTGATTTGCTGCCGCCGCTGCCGGCAGCCTGACGGTCGTGGATCTCGCTTCCCCCTGCCCAGGTACGTTCACGGCAAATCCCTGCCGGGTGGATCGCGCAACGCTGATACCGCGGCAGCCCCGTTGCCTTCTTTAGACGTTGGGAATATATACTGAGCGCACTCAGTTATGAGTGTAGTCACCCTGACGAAATGCCGGGTGGTGAGCGGGGGTCGTCCGGTCCCCGCACCGTTCGCTCCAACCGGCGCGCACGGCAAACAGCCCAGGAAGGTTTCCACTATGTACCCACTCAATGGAGCAGTCGTCCTCGTTACCGGTGCCAACGGCGGCATCGGCACACAATTCGTTCACAGCGCCCTGGCCCGCGGCGCCAGCAAGGTTTTACGCCACCGCCCGCACCCCGCGCAGCTGGGATAATGAGCGCATCGTCCCGCTTGCCCTCGATATCACGGACCCGGACTCAATCCAGGCTGCCGTGAAGGCCGCGGATGACGTCACCGTGTTGATCAACAATGCTGGAGCCAGCGTCGCTACCCCGGGCATCCTCACCCATTCGGACGCGGAAATCCGTAACAACGTCGAGACGAACTTCCTCGGCCCCCTGTTTCTGGCCCGCGCTTTCGCACCGGTCCTGACAGCGAAGGAGAAATCCGCGATGATCGACATCCACTCCGCGATGAGCTGGTACGCCGTTGGCGGCATATACAGTCCCACCAAGGCAGCACTATGGTCGGTCACCAACTCGCTGCGCCTGGAGCTGGCACCCGAAGGGGTGCACGTGGTGGGCGTCCATGTCGGCTATGTCGACACGTCGATGGCGGCGCACTCCACCGATCCCAAGATGGACCCGGTTGATCTGGTCACCACGGTGCTGGATGCCGTGGAAGCCGGCGAGTACGAGGTCCTCGCCGGCCAGACGTCTGTGCAGCTCAAGGCCGGGCTCAGTGCCCCCATCGAGGCGGTCTACCCGCAACTTGCGCGCAGCAAGTCCTAGATACAGCCGCACGGCCGTGGGCCGCGATGCTGCCGTGGCCCACGTCAGCCCTATGAACACCCACCCCGAAGGAGCAACCCGGATGCGGGCTTTTGTTATCAACAGTTACAAGGAACCACTCAGCGAAGCTGAGGTTGCCGAGCCGATAGTTGGCGAAGGGGATGTGCTGGTGAAAGTCCAGGCAGCCGGCCTCAACCAGCTGGACGAGAAGATCCGCACGGGTGAGTTCAAACAGATCCTCCCCTACAAGCTTCCACTGGTGCTTGGCAACGATGTTGCCGGCACTGTGCTCTCAGTGGGGGCAGCCGTCCGCGGGTTCAAACCGGGGGATGAAGTGTACGCCCGTCCCCGGCAAGACCGTATCGGCTCGTTTGCTGAGCGGATTGCCATTGCAGAGGGAGACTTGGCGCTGAAACCGGCTTCGGTCAGCATGGTGGAGGCGGGATCACTGCCGCTCGTGGCGCTCACCGCGTGGCAAGCCCTCGTGGAGCGGGGAAATGTGCGCCCCGGGCAGAAGGTCCTCATTCATGCCGGCGCCGGCGGGGTCGGTTCCATCGCTGTCCAGCTCGCCAAGCACCTGGGCGCGACAGTTGCAACCACCGCGAGCCACCCCAACGCCGCCTTCCTACGGGACCTCGGGGCCGACATCGTGATCGACTACCGCAGCCAGGATTTTGAGCAACTCCTCAGCGGCTACGACCTCGTGCTGGACAGCCTCGGCGGGAAAACCCTGGAAAAGTCACTGCGTATTCTCAAACCTGGCGGCAAGGCGATCGGAATATCCGGGCCGCCGGATCCCGGCTTTGCGCGCGAAGCCCGGCTGAACCCCGTACTGCGCCTGGCTATTGCAGGCCTCAGCACCAGGGTCCGCAGGCAAGCACGGAAGCTCGGCGTCAGCTACGAGTTCCTTTTCATGCAGGCCAGCGGGGACCAACTGCGCCAGATCAGCGCCCTGGTGGACGCGGGCGTGTTGCGCCCCGTCGTCGGGAAGGTTTCCGGCTTCGACGAAACCCCTGCGGCACTGGAGTCCCTGGCCGCAGGGGGCTTCCGGGGTAAAGCTGTAGTCACCGTCACCAACTGAGCCGGCCCTACCTCATCACGCGCATCCCGACTTCATGCCCAAGGAGAACCACGCCTGGTTCGATATACTCAATATTGAGTCCAGTCAGTTTGAGTACAGAGGAACCCGATGCCTGTTACACCTCCACCGCTGGGACGGCGGGAACGGAACAAGCGGGAGAAGCTGGACCGCATTACGGCCGCGGCCACTGAACTGTTCGCCGAGTACGGGGTAGACGATGTCACCACCCAGCAAATTGCCGACAAGGCTGACATCGGCACCGGTACCCTGTTTCTTTATGCCAGGAACAAGGGCGAACTCCTCCTCCTCGTTCAGAACACCCACTACGCCGAAGCGCTGGAACGGGGCCGGGCCGAGGCCGACACCATTCCGGACGTTCTGGATGCGGTGATGACCATCGTGCGGGAAATCGTGGAGTGTAACCGCGTCCAGGTCGACAACGGACGCTTCTATTTGCGGGAAATGGTGTTCGGCGATCCGACGGAGCCGCACCATGGCCAGGCCCTCTCCATCGTTGCCCGGACCGAGGAGGCCATCGCTGCTGTCCTCGGCCGCCCTGGCCGCATGAGTGCCGGCAACGCCGCAACGACGGCTCGGATTGTCTCGTCAGTCATGTTCGTCTCCATGGCCGCAAGCGTGAACGCGTCTTCGACCACCTCGGCGATTCTGCAGGACATAGAGGTGCAAGTCAGCCTGCTCGCGCGCCGATAATGCCGGGGTGCGTCCCGAAGGGCCGTCCGGTCGGTCAGGCAGGCCAGGCGGGATCCAATGACAAGCTGGGCGGCACTCGTCATCGAAGACTGCGGCGCACTTCGCTGACCTTTAGGCGGCGAAGATTTCCTTGGCGACGGTGATGGCGGACATGGCTTTTGGCCAACCGGCGTAGAAAGCCAGGTGGATGATGGCTTCCTTGAGTTCGGTTTCCGTGAGGCCGTTGTCCTTGGCCCGGGCCAGATGTCCACGGAGTTGTTCGGTGCTGCCGCTGGTGACCAGGCTGGCAACCGTGACCAGGCTCCGGTCCCGCGGGGACAGTTCCGGGCGTTCCCAGATGTCTCCGAAGAGCACGTTGTCGGTGAGGTCGACGAGTTTGGGCGCGAAGTCGCCAATGAGCTGCTGGGCGCGGGTCTGATTCGGTTCGTTCATTTGTTCAGTCCTTGGGGTTGGGTGGAGCACGTTGGGGTTGGCTAATTGCTGAGGAGACCGGTGGCTTGCAGCCAGGCGTGGAGGTCAGGTCCGGCATCCCGGACTTCCTCGCCCTTCACCGCCAGGCCCTGGCCCATCACTGCGCCCGGGCAGGACCTGGTGTAGTCACGTTCGGTGTTGCCGAGCCCGCTCATGGCGTGGGTGGTGATGGGGTGGATTGTTTTGCCGGTGAAGTCGTGGCTTTCGGTGAAGGCCGTCATGATCATCGGTGCCCGGACGTTCCAGATGCCGCTGGCCAGGAGCACGGTGTCGTACTGCCCGATGCCGGGCAGGGGGTTGGCGATGGCCGGGCGGGCGTCGGTGTTTTGTTCGCGGACGTTCCGGGCCACGGTGTCGTCATAACTCGCCGGATAGGGGTCGGCGGCTTCGACGCGGTGGACGTCGCAGCTAATGGCATCGCTGATCATGCCGGCCAGGACCTCGGTGTTGCCGATGTCCAGGTTGGTACGCCCTCCGTAGTAGTAGTCTTCCCCGGCACGGGAGAAGTAGGCGAGCAGGACGCGCCGGCCGTTCGGGCCGGCGCTGGCGGCGCCTCGGGAAGGGCTCGCGGGTGGTGAGGCCACTGTAGTTGTTCCTTCCGGTGTGCAGCCTGTTGTCCCAGCGGCCAGCAGTGCTCCGGTCAGGCCGGCGGCCGCCCCGCGAAGGGCGGTCCGCCGGCTGATGCGTGGCATGTTGGTGGTCATGGATGACCCGGGGTCAGCTGTACCGGCGTCCGCCAAGCCAGGCCACCATGTCGGGGTCTCGGTGGTCGAAGAAGAGGCTGGCACCGGTGTTCAGGGTGGCGATCCGGCCCATCTGTTCCTCGGTCAGGGTGAAGCCGAAAACGTCGAGGTTCTGCGCCATCCGCTCGGGCCGGACGGACTTGGGAATGACGACGACGTCGCGCTGGATGAGCCAGCGCAGCACCACCTGCGCCACCGACTTCCCGTGGGCCTCGGCGATTTCGCTCAGCAGCGGGTCGGTGAAGAGGTTGTTGCGGCCTTCGGCGAACGGGCCCCAGGATTCTATCTGCACGCCGCGCCCGCGCATGAGCTCCTGGTCGGCGGCGCGCTGGTGGAAGGGGTGGGTCTCGATCTGGTTCACCGCGGGGACAATTTCGTTGTGCTCGATCAGGTCCACGAGCCGGTCGGGGTGGAAGTTCGAGACGCCGATCGCCCGGGCGAGGCCTTCTTTGTTGAGCTGCTGCATGGCCCGCCACTCGCTGTAGTAGTCACCGAGCGGCTGGTGGATCAGGTACAGGTCGAGGTACTCCAGTCCGAGCCGCTCCAGGGAATTGTGGAAGGAACGCCTGGTGTCGTCCTCGACGCTGCCGGTGGGTGCGTGCTGGATCCAGAGTTTGGTGGTGATGAACAGCTCGCCGCGGCCGATGCCGCTGGCCTTGATGGCCGAGCCGACTGCTGCCTCGTTGCCGTAGGAGGCTGCAGTGTCCAGGTGCCGGTAACCGGCCGCGATGGCGGCTTCGACGGCAGCCTGGGTTTCCTCCTCGGGGATCTGGAAGACACCGAAGCCCAGGATGGGCATTTCGACGCCGTTGTTCAGGGTTACATTCTTCATCGGGTTTCCTTTGTTTTGGTGTGGGCGGTTTCGTAGTCGGGGTCAGTGACGGGTTCGTGCCAAGTGGCGCTGTGCCCGTTGTCGTGCTCGACAAGGGCGAGGTGGCACATCATGCTGTCCTCGGTGGCGCCGTGCCAGTGTTCCTCACCTGGCGGGGTGTGGACCGTGTCTCCGGGGCGCAGGTGGATGACGGTACCGTCCCGGCTTACGACCAGGCCGGTGCCGGAGGTGCAGTGCAGGGTTTGGCCCAGGGGGTGGGAGTGCCAGTTGGTGCGGGCGCCGGGGGTGAAGTGGACCAGCGCGGCGACGAGCCGTGAGGGCGCTTGCCCGGTATGCAGCGGACTGAGGTAAACCTCTCCCGTAAATCTTTCCTTTGGCGCCTTGGCCGTAGGTGCCGGGGGTATGTGTTGCATTCTGCCTCCTCGAGCGGGGTGAGTAGTGGTGCGAGCGGCCGCCGGGGCCGGTTGCCTGTCGGGCTATTGGTGTTGCGGCTGGTCCACATTTCGGAGCGGGATGGACGCGGCGATGAGGACGAGGAGGACGATGGCGGTGGTCCCGAGCCCGATGCGGAGCCCGGCCATGAAGTCGTGCCCGGCGAGCAGGGCGCCATAGATCGCGACGCCGAGGGAGCCGCCGACCTGCCGGGCGGTGTTGATCACGCCGCTGGCCGTCCCCGCACGTTCCGCCGGGACATGATCCATGACGAGGGCGATGATCGGGGGGACCGTGAAGGATCCGCCGACGCCGACGGGCACCATTGCCAGTGCCACGAGCAGCGTCGGCGCGTCGGCTGGCAGCAGCCACAGGCCGGCCAGGCCAACGGCCATGAGCAGTTGGCCGGCAGCGATCATGGCGACGCTGCCGTACCGGGTCATGAGCCGGGCCGCGAGTGGGTTGAGGAGCGCGACCAGCCCGGTCATCGGGAGGAAAAGCAGCCCTGTCTGCAGGGCTGACTCGCCGCGGAGTTGCTGGAAATAGAGGCTTTGGAGGAAGACGACGCCGTAAAACGCGGCCATCGTGACCACCGCGATGGCCAGCGTAGTCGAGACCGTCCGGGAACGGAACAGGTCCAGCGGCACCATCGGGTGCCGGCCGCGGGCCTGCGCCACTAGGAAGGCCATCGTCGATGCAGCGAAGGCAGCGAACAGGGTGAGGATTTCCGGGCTGCCGTAGCCGGCTTCGGCGCCTTCGATGATGCCGTAGGTCAGGCTGGCCAGGGCCAGCACGGCGGTGATCTGGCCCAGCCAGTCAAAGGGCATGGGTCGCCGGGGCGAGGGAGCGACGCGTGAGAGGACGAACATTGCGGCCGCGCCCACGGGAAGGTTGACGAAGAAGATAAGGCGCCAGTCGATCTGGGTGAGGACGCCGCGGAGCACGGGACCGGCGGCGGCGGCGACGGAGCCACCCAGGCCCCAGTACACGATCGCCCGGCCACGCTGGGCCGCGTCATGGTAGGCCTCCCGAATGAGCGCAAGGGAGCTGGGCGTGATCATGGCCGCGCCGATGCCTTGCAGGATGCGGCCGGCGATGAGGAAGGCAAGGCTTGGACTGAGCGCGCATGCTGCCGAGGCGACGGTGAACAGGATCATGCCCAGTCCGTAGGCACGGCGGGCCCCGGCCCGGTCCGAGAAGGTTCCGGCGAACAGTTGCAGGGCCGAGAACATCAGGGTGTAGCCGGTGACAATCCACTGCAGGCCGGACAAGCCGCCGCCCAGGTCGTTCCGGATCGCGGGCAGGGCGACGTTGACGATCTGGGCATCGAGGGCCACCACGAAGAAGCCGAGCATGGCCACGGCGAGGGAAGCGCGGGGCCGGGCCGTAATGCTCGGAGGGCTGACAGCAGAGGAAGACATGAGTGCTTTCAGGTAACGGGAAGAGCGAACTCATTCAAGAACACCAGTTCCTTCCCGTGCGCGGGAGTACCTGTTGTGCGGTGTACTGCCAGTTCCTGTTACGCCGACCCGGCGCCGCCGTACCGTAGGGGTCATGGAAAACAGTCAGGACGTCCGGGAGTTCCTCATGAGCCGCCGGGCGCGCATCACCCCTGCCCAGGCCGGGCTGCCGGCCTACGGCGGGACGCGAAGGGTCGCCGGTCTCAAGCGCGAGGAAGTCGCCATGCTTGCCGGAGTAAGTACCGAATACTACGCCCGGCTCGAACGCGGGAACCTTCGCGGAGTCTCCGACAGCGTCCTCGAAGCACTCGCTGCCGCCCTCCAGCTCGACGAAGCCGAACGCGCCCACCTGCTCGACCTCGCCAAAGCCGCCGCGCCCCCACGGTCAGCAGGGACCCGCAAAGCCCGGGCAGACGTGCGTCCCAGCATCCAGGGGATCCTGGCCGGAATGACCGGCACACCCGCATACGTCCGGAACTCCCGCATGGACATCGTCGCCGCCAACAACCTCTGCTTCGCCCTCTACTCCGGCATCCTCAGCCCCGACACGCTGCCGCTGAACCTCGCCCGGTTCATGTTCCTTGACCCCCGCTCACAGGACTTTTTCGTGAAATGGGAAACCATCGCCGATGACCTCGCCGCCGCCCTGCGCACTGAATCGGGACGAAACCCGCGCGACCGCGCCCTGAACAGCCTCATCGGTGATCTCGCCGCAGGAAGCACCGAATTCTCCGCCCGCTGGGCACGCCACAACGTCCGCTTTCACCGCTCAGCCCGCAAAACACTCCATAATCCGCTCGTCGGCGACATCGAGCTCACCGGCGACTCACTCGAACTCCCCGGAGACGGCCTGGCAATCATCGCCTACACCGCGGAACCAGGCAGCCACGCCCAGGAACAGCTCGCGTTCCTAACCAGCTGGAGCAGTACGAACATGCGCCCAGTCGAGACGGTGGTGGACCACTCGAAGTCGACACGGATGCTCCCGGGCCGGGACCCGCGGGACTGACGTCCGGAGACAACCGTGGACATCGCAGGGCCACGAACCGCGGCTGGACCAGGGCTGCCGACCTAACTGCCGGTTCTGGGGGCCAGGAGGATCTGTACCGCCTCGATCCGCCTGCCCAGACCCGTGGTTCCCGCCGTACCGCCGTCGGCTGCAAATGACTGCCAGCCCTCGTCCTGCACGTGGGCGCGGTAGTAAACGGTGTAGTGGTTCGCCAGCTCACCGGTGAGCCTGACTTCAAAAGCTTCCAACCGTCGCCCCTGCCCGGTGGTGCCGATGGGATTGGCCGATGTGGTCCACGGCTGCCAGCCGATGTCCTGCACATGTCCCCGCCACTGGATGCCTCCGGCGTAAGCCGCGCTGGCCACGGTAAGACGCAGCGCCTCAACCCGAAGCGCCTGGCCTGTGGTCCCGGCCACCGTGCCATCGGAGACGTTCGTCGTCCATCCGATGTTCTGCACGTGTGCGGCATACACGGCAGTGAACGCCGGGGCCATCTTTGGAACCAGATCGATGGTTACCGCTTCCACCCGCAGGCCCTGCCCGACGGTGCCGGCCGTGGCTCCGTCAACGGCGTAAGGCTGCCAGCCGACGTTCTGCACGTGGGCGCGGTACCTGATGCTGTACTGCGTGGCGAGATCCCCCGTCAGCCGCAATTCCAAAGCCTCCAACCGCAGACCAAGACCGGTGGTCCCTAAGGGGGACGCCGCCGTCGTCCATGGCTGCCAGCCCATGTTCTGCACATGCCCGCGCCACAGAATGTCGCCGGACAGGCGGTCCCCTGCCACGGACAGGCGCAGTGCCTCCAGCGGCAGTGACCGGCCGATGGTCCCTGCCGTGCCGCCGTCGGAAACGCTGGGCTGCCAGCCGATGCCGGCGACGTGGGCCTGGTAGACGCCCGTGCAGGTCATGTCGTAGTCGTAGGTGCCGTCCGTCCATTGCGTGAGGTGGACGGTGCCGCCGGAGAAGCTGGGATTCACGCAAAGGTCGGAAGCTTCACTGGCGAAGTCGAGGCGCCCGGCCGGTGACCATACGGGCACATCGGGAAGCTGCCACGATCCGGTGATGGCCTCCCACGCGCTTTGATAGGAGTAGAAGCCGTGTGGGAACCCAGCGTCCGCCAGTGCGACCAAGAGACCGGAGATGACGTACCGGTTCTCCTGCCGCTCGGCTGGCGAAGTACTGGGCCACGGCTGCTGCGGGCGGGGCTCGACATCCACCCAGATCCGCTCCGGCCGCCATCCCACCCTGGCGAGCGACGCGAGGGCCGCGCGCCCCTCCGCGTACCCGACGTTGCGCAACCGGTCCGGCCGGTTGGTTACGGGGTACGGTCCGCCGCCGCCATACGTGTCGTATTGGGCGGTGGTGGGGAACGTGGCCATGGCGTACGCCTGGGCCCTGACGCCCCGGTCCAGCACCCACTGGTACTGCTGCTGCAGGCAGGGATTTTCGGTAAAGGCGAGCCCGCGCGTCAGCCCCACCACTACGAACTCAGTGTTCTCAGGCGGCATCGGCAGCCCGCCGGGGCACTGCGGCCACGAGATGTCATGTCCATAGTCGACTGCCCGGGCAGGCGGAGCGAACAGCACCCCGAAGGCGAGCACCAGCAAAACCGCCAGGAGCCGGGGCATGGATGCCCGGGAGCGGCGGCCAGGTTGAAGAACACCAAGGCTGGCCATGATGGCCCCCCTCATTCAAAGGATGACCAGAATTATCCCACCCCGGGTGCGCCGCTGCCAGCGGTGGGAAGCAATCCGGAGACGGGAAATCTGGCGACCTTGCCACCCGGGACCTCCCCTGCCCCTCTGCGGGCGGGAATCGGGGTCTACAGTTGATGCATGGCTCTCAGCCGCAATCCGCTCGACGACCTGCGCGAAACCATCGCCCACCTGACCGATCAGCTCAAGCTGCCCGGTTCGGAACGCGTTGACGACCTGATGGGTGACCTGATGGGCTCCAAGCCTGGGCCAGCCCGTCCGCTGGCCGAACTGCAGGCCGAGCTCGACGCACTGGTCGGACTGGAGACCGTAAAGGAACAGGTACGCGCCCTCGTCGCACTACTCCAGGTCCAGGCCCGCCGCAAGGCGCACGGCCTGCCGGAAGTGGCCACCTCACAGCATTTGGTCTTCCTGGGAAATCCGGGCACGGGCAAAACCACAGTGGCCCGGCTCCTGGCCGAGATGTACCGGGCCGTCGGGCTGCTGCAGAAAGGCCACCTGGTGGAGGTGGACCGTTCGGGCCTGATCGGGCAGTATGTCGGCCAGACCGCCATCAAGACGGACCGGGTGATCCGGCGTGCGCTGGACGGCGTCCTGTTCATCGACGAGGCGTATGCGTTGGCACCGGAGGACGGCCGGATGGACTTCGGTCCCGAGGCGATTGAGATCCTGCTTAAGCGGATGGAGGACCACCGCCACCGGCTGGTGGTGATCGTGGCCGGGTACCCCAGGCTGATGGAGTCCTTCCTGCTCTCGAACCCCGGACTGCGCTCCCGGTTCGCCCGCGAAATTACCTTCCCCGACTACTCCGTCGACGCTCTGCAGACGATCTTCCACCAGATGCTGGCCCAGCACGAGTACACCCTGGAACCGGGCGCGGACCAGATGCTGCGCCGCATCTTCACAGGACTCCACGCGAGCGAGGACTCCGGCAATGCTCGGTTCGCCCGCACGCTGTTCGAGCAGGCAATCAACCGCCAGGCACTGCGGCTCTCCCTCGATGAGGAACAAAGCCTCGACGCGCTCGACCGTGAGGCAGTCATGACACTTACCGTGGACGACATCGTCCAGGCCGCGCTGGCTTTGGGCGAAGAACCGGAACCCGAACCGGAACTGGCGCCGGAGCCGGAGCGGCCTCGGTGGTGGCGCTGGCTGCTGGCCTGACCACGTTTGAATACTGCCGGACCTGGCCGCCACCTGGGGCGCCGGGCGCGCCGGGCGCTCAGCTCATACTCGGGCGCAGGCTAGGCAGTTCGCTGCCTGCGGTTCCTCCGGAGTCTTTTGATGATAAGGACCAGGCCAAGGGGAATGGTGAATATCAGCAGGAAGAGGGCACCGATTCCGCGGACGGAAACGCCGCTGCTGTCGTAGCCCACAACGACGGCCTTACCGGGATTCGATTCACTGTAGATCACGGTAACGTCCCCGCCGACCGTGGGGTGCTGGTCATGGTCCACGGAAGCGAAGGTCGAGTAGCCGGTGCCGTCAGCCGCAATGTACTCCACAGTGATTTTCCGGTTCGACGCTTTCCGGACGTCGTCAAAGTCCACAATGGAGCCGGTGGCGTGAATGCCGGTGCGCGCGAGTTCCTCATCCGAACCGGCCATCGAGGAGCCGATCCCGATCAGCGTCGGTCCCGTCAGGAGCAATATCGTGACGAACGCGAAGCCTCCCAAACGGGCCAGGAAGGTCTGGCGTTTTGGCGGCGGGACGGCGTCTGGGATGCTCACGGCGTCCATTCTTCCTGATGCCGATTGAGATAAGGGCCACGGGGGACGTAGCGCATACCAGGTTCCGGCCGCGGTAGAAGAATTTTGAATTTGGTTGGCGCCTTGGACTGTATCTGCCCGCTCACTTCAACAGTGCCCGCACGCAGCGAGACCTTTTTTTGAGTAATGGCGGTGTTCCGGCTGGAATCAGTCCTTGAATGGTTGGACCACCACGGCTTCCCGCTCATGCCTTCATACCGGAAGGCAACCAGAGGCACGTGTGGGTCCTTCCCAGAACTTGTGGTGCGGCGAAACCTTGCTAGGGTACTAAGCACACTTAGTATCCAGTTTCGGCGGAGGACTGCTAGGTTTGCCCACCCAAAGGAGAAGCACCGTGCCAGAAGAAGCAAGCACCAATATTCCCGGCGTCCCGGCAAGCGAACCGGCCGGCCTGGAAGAACCCACAACTCCGCGGGAGCCCCTGCCGCCGAAACCGGACCAGCGGGGACCTGAGGCGGTTTCGCCCACGGGAAGCCCCACCGGGGCGCCGGAGACGGCACGCGCCCAGTCGGGCCAGTACCTGACCACCGCCCAAGGTCTTCGCCTCCGCGATACCGATCACTCGCTCAAGGCAGGCTCCCGCGGTCCCATCCTGCTGCAGGACCACCACCTGCGCGAAAAGATCACCCACTTTGACCACGAACGCATTCCCGAGCGCGTCGTCCACGCCCGCGGCGCCGGTGCCCACGGCGTCTTCCGTTCCTACGGCACCGCGGCGAACATCACCCGCGCGGGCTTCCTGGCCAAGGACGCGGAGACCCCGGTTTTCGTCCGATTTTCCACCGTGCTCGGCTCCCGGGGTTCTGCCGACACCGTCCGCGATACGCGCGGATTCTCGACCAAGTTCTACACGGACGAGGGCACCTACGACCTGGTGGGCAACAACATTCCCGTCTTCTTCATCCAGGACGGAATCAAGTTCCCGGACGTTGTCCATGCTGCCAAGCCGCACCCGGACCGGGAAATCCCCCAGGCTCAAAGTGCCCATGACACCTTCTGGGACTTCGTTTCCCTGCACACCGAGGCACAGGCACACACCATGTGGAACATGTCAGACCGCGGCATCCCCCGGTCCTACCGGACGATGGAAGGGTTCGGCGTCCACACCTTCCGGTTCGTCAATACCGAAGGCCGCACCACGCTGGTGAAGTTCCACTGGAAGCCCAAACAGGGCGTCCATTCCCTGGTGTGGGAGGAAGCGCAGATCATTAACGGCATGGATCCCGATTTCCACCGCCGGGACCTCGCCGATGCCATTGAGGCTGGCGCCTACCCCGAGTGGGAACTCGGCGTCCAGACCTTCCCGGACACTGAAGACCAGATGTTCGAAGGCATCGACTTGCTTGATCCCACCAAGTTCGTCCCCGAGGAACTGGCACCCGTCCAGCCGATCGGCGTCATGACGCTCAACGCCAACCCCACCAACTACTTCGCTGAGACGGAGCAGGTGGCCTTCCACCCGGGCCACTTGGTTCCGGGCATCGACGTTACGAATGACCCGCTGCTGCAGGTCCGGCTTTTCTCCTACCTGGACACCCAGATCTCCCGCCTCGGCGGACCCAACTTCGGCCAGATCCCCATCAACCGGCCCCAGGCCCCGGTCAACGACATGCTCCGCGACGGGATGCACCAGCAGGCCGTCCACGCCGGAGTCGCCCCGTACCGGCCCAACTCGCTGGACGGCGGATGCCCGTTCCTCGCCGGAGAAGATGTCGGGGCTTTCATCGACGTGCCCGAGGAAGTGGCCGCCGCCATCAAGGAACGCCGGAACCCCGCCTCCTTTGATGACCACTACAGCCAGGCAGGCCTGTTCTTCCGCAGCCTGAGCCCGGTGGAGCAGGACCACGTCATCCAGGCGTACACGTTCGAACTCGGCAAGTGCTACGAGAAATCCATCCGGGAACGGCAGCTCGCAGCCCTTGCCAACATCGACGCCGGACTTTGCGCCGCCGTGGCCAAAGGCCTCGGCCTCCCCGCTCCGGAGGCGACGGTACAGGTGTCTTCGTCCGAGGCCAGCCCTGCGCTCTCCCAGATCGGCAAGACCTGGCCCGTTGCCGGCCGCGTGGTCGGGATCCTGGCCGACGAGAGCAGTGACCTCGCTGCTGTGAACACGGCACGCCAGGCCCTGGACGCCCAAGGCATCGTCCCGCTCGTCATCGCGCCGGCCGGCGGATTCATCGGACAGGAGGACGACGGCGGGGTCCCCGTACAGCGGACGTACCTCACCGCACGCTCCACGGAGTTCGACGCCGTCATCGTCGCCTCGGCAGCAGCCCCGGCGCCCGTCGCCGCACCCGGGCTCGATGCGAAGGCCGGCGCTCCGGGCGGCCGAGTGGATCCGCGGGCCACGCTCCTGTTGACCGAAGCGTTCAGGCACGCCAAGGCCATCGCGGCCCTGGGTGAGGGCTCAGCAGCGCTGACCGCCGCCGGCATACCGCAGGACGCTCCGGGAATCGTTGCCAGCGACGACGCCGAAGCCCTGGTTACGGAGCTCAGCGGACTCCTGGCAGCCCACCGGGTCTGGGACCGTTTCCCGGCCCAGACCGCCTAAGCAAAACCCAGCTCAGAAAGGGAGCGGCCGTCCCTCACCGACGGGCCGCTCCCCTGCTGTGTGTATTCTGTGGTGCCAGGGTTGCCAGCCGGCGAACAGCCAGGTGGAGCGATACCCGGCCGGGCACACGCAGACCCACCCCGGCCGTTCCGGTGATGTTAAGCGGACGCATCCAAAGCTTGAATCGTCCAAAGGTCCCTGTTTTTGTGGGCGTGGCAGTCGTACGCTGTCCACAACCATCGGACGTAGGAGGCACCCTTGCGCACACTAAAGCCGGCAGTTGAAGCGGAACAGGTTCACCATCTGGCGGAACCCTTCCTACATCAAGTGGCTAAAGGCAAGGAGTGGGCCACTCCTGGAGTGCAGGTTGCACTTCAGCGGGCCGTGGCAGGGCTGGACGCTGGCATCGACTCCGCCTCCCCCAGGCTGCAGGCGCTGTTGCGGCACCTTGCAGACGAACTGGCCGACGGGGTGGAAACTTTGACGCCACGGGTGCAGGAACAGTTGAAACACCTGCGAACGGGCACCTCGAACCAGGTCGTGGAAACCGCCCCCGTGAAGACCCGTTCACCTTTCGCAATGCTGTGGTGGAGCATTGGGTTGGCTGTCCTGGCGGGAGGCGGCGTCGCGATATGGCGTTCCCGGCAGGCGGCCAAAGCCGAGCCGGCCACTTCGCTGACCGAGCGGGAACCTCCCGCCACAGACCCCGATACCGATCCCGACCTTGCTGCCGGCCGCATGTAGATGCGGGTGCCTGGAATATGGGAGCGGAACCACAGCGCCGGACCCGAGGGCCGGGCAGTGATGAAAGGCCCGCAGCTTTTCAGGATGATCGGCGACCCCAGAGGGCCGGAAGTAACCACCGCCATGTTGTCGGACGACGAACTGGCCAAGCTGTTGGACGCCCTGTACCGGCACTTGGACGCTGACGAGCCTGCGCCGAGCGCAGTCTTCTGGTACGAGGCGGCGCTTGAGGAAAGCCTGCGCCGCGCCCCTCGGAATACCTAGGTGCACTCGCCGTACCGACCGGTCTGTCTGCCGTCGGGTAAGGTGTGCTGGTGATGGAACATCTTCAGCGCCCTCTTCCGGGCCCGGCAACCACTCCCACCCAGCACGCGGTGTCTTCTGCGGGTGCACGTGACCGCATTTTGGGGGCCGCTTACGAGTTGTTCGCGCAGCGTGCCATCCGCGATGTTGGGATTGCTGAGCTGATCGCGCGCGCCGGGGTTGCAAAGGCTACCTTTTACGGACACTTTGCGTCCAAGGACGAGCTGGTCCTCGCGTTTCTGGAGCACTGCCATCAGGAGCTCACGGTCGAGGCAATCATCGCCGAATGCAACCGCAGATCGGATGACCCGGCAGCCAAGCTGTTGATTATTTTCGATGTCCTGGATGGATGGTTCCGCCAGGATGGCTTCCAGGCCTGCGCTTTCGTCAGCACAATGCTGGAGATGGGTCCCGATCATCCGCTTGGCAAGGCCTCCGTCGGCTATTTGGCCGAGGTGAGAGCCTTCATGCGGACACTCGCCCAGGAAGCGGGCCTCGACCAGCCGGACGTTTTTGCCCGGTCATGCCACATCTTGACCAAGGGCTCCATCATCTCCTCAGTCGAGGGAGACCGGGAGGCAGCTGTGTTCGCCAAACGGATGGCTGTTTGCCTCATCAAAAGTCATGGGGGCGATGTCGGCGCTCTGGCCGGTTCCGACTTCGCTGGTTCTGCGGCGTAAGTGATGCCTTCCGCGCCGGCTTCAGGAACCGTCGGCAGCGTCTCCGCCGGTCATGATTGGAATTTCCCGCCCCTGGACCGCTTTCTCCGGGACTGCATCACTGTGGACTATTCCGCTGATTATGGCCTCACCAACGATGAGATGTATGGGCTATACGTCAGCTGGTGCGTCCTTCAGCGGCAGACACCACAACCCAGCGAACCCTTCTGGCACGCGATGTCCGCGTTGCCGCTGTGTGCACACCGACGAAACCTCGATGGAACCTTTTGGCCGGGACTCAGGATGACCGGACCCGCTGCCGTGGACTACATCCTCACGAGCAGACCCTTGTTGTCCTGATAGCCCCAACCTGCCAGCCCCGCACCCCAAGGGGAGCCTCTGCTCCCGGGCTTGCCCACGCCCCCTGACTTGAAAGCCCCCAATGCCCTCTGATCCGGACACCTTGAGTTTCGCGCTGACGTACGGCGGAACCCTGACGGTGGCGCTGCTCATGCTCATCGGACAACTGGCAGCGGTCAGCATTCTTTTGATCCTCGCCGGAACAGTCGCATTCGTGGCGCACTCCGTGAAAGCCATTGCACGATCCATCAAAAGACCCGGCAGGACTCAGGCGTAGGTCCCTCGACTGCCGGCGCAGGCCTGCGCCCCGCCACGTCCGGACAGATTGGCCCTTCGGCAACTCGCTCCGGCTGCCCTGATCGGGGTGGGCAACACCGGCCTCACCCACCATTTTCGGACGCAGCAAGGCCCCCTCGGGTCGCTTTTGGAGGGGGCCCCGTTGCGTTCAAAGTCCTACTTGCCGGCGGCGAAGCTGCTCACGCACTGCCCTTGGTTCCTGTACACGGGCGACGGGCTCGTTTTCCAGCCATCGTTGAAGCATGCGTCCTTACCGGTGGACACCGTCACCCGGTACTCCTTGATGGTTCCGTCCGGGGCAGTCACGGTGACTACCGCCGTCGGGCTTTCCGCCGTTGCCTGCCGAACCGTCACCTTGGCGTTCATGTCCAGCGGGTAGCCGACGACGGCGGGAGTCGCCGTCGAGGTCAGCGACCGGTAGCTGGTGGTTCCGGGGTCAAAGCCAACCACTGATGCCTGATTGACGAGGAGCCTGCCGAGATGGGCGAGCCCGGCGTCAGCCAGACGGGTTCCAGCGATGGCCACCTCGGCGACCTTGGTGTACGAGGCCGTGGTCACGAAGGACACCCTGACGCCGCGCGTGGTCACGGGATCGAAGGAAACCGTAGTGGGTGATGTGATCGAGAGGCCATTCACAGTCCCCACCGATGTGTCCTTCCATGCGCCGGCGGCATCCTGGTACTGGACCTTGAGGCTTGTTGCAGCCTTCTCCGCAGACGTGACGGTCACAGACGAGACGGAGTACTCACGGGCGAAGCCATAGCTCAACGAGTCACCTGCACGGCCGCCGCTCACCCAGTTGGACCAGCGTGTGGATGGGTTGGCATCGCAGGTGTTCCTGGCGATGTAGGAGCCTTCGGTGTAGGAAGCTGTGGCTGTCGTGGCGGGGTCGTCCTTACAGATGTTGGCTACAGGAACGCGGTCCACCACAATCACGGTCAGGGTTGCCGGGAGCCCGTTGGCGGTTCCGGCAACTGTCACCTTACCCGGGGCTTGCAGCGAGGACTCGGCCACGGAGGACCAGTCCCAGCTGACGGACAGCGGGTTCCGGGCAGGCCCATCCGCGATCTGGCCAGGAACAGTAGCGGGAGCCGAAGCCTGCACGGCAGCCGGCGATTCGCCAACACCAACAGTCACCGAGACGGGATCGGTAGCAATGTAGGCACCCACGGTGATGGTCAGGACAGCTTCGAACGTCTGACCGTACGGGTCCACGCCGGAACCGTATACCGTCACTTTTCCGGCTTTCTGCCAGGAGGCAGCGTCAACGGGCGTCCACGTCACGGCCAGTGGCTTGCCGGGTCCGGCCTCATAAACGGGAGTGACGGTGGCGGGCAGAACGGGAGCTGTCCCCACGGGCGTGCTCATCTCAACGGGCGAGACACCCAGCAGCTTCAGATCGGCGATGTCCGTGAAGGCCCATGCCTGATGTGGGCTAGCCAGAGCTGTTGCAGTGGTGCCCGTTGAGGAGGCCAGGGCAACTGGTGTCCCAGCTGCTGTTTGGTTCCCAGAAACCTGAAGGGCAATGGCAGCGGCGGCATTCACCAGGGTCCACTGCTTGCCGTTTTCCGAAGTCACTATCCACTGTGCAGAAGGAGTGGCCTGGGCCTGCTCCAGCGTCAGGGAAGCAAGCGAAGCCGCCCCGCCCTGGCTGCCGTTCAGCACGCCTCCGTTGCCGGTAAGAACCCGCCCGTCCGCGCCGGTAACAACCCAGCGGCGGTCGTTGGCGAACTCGTTGCCGGAGTTCACTGCTTTGAAGGTCCAGATCTGCGGGGAAACACCCGCTGCATCCGTGCCAAGATCCTGGATCGATGCGCCGGTGCCGGAGCCCGCAGTCAGGTACTTGCCGCTCGCTTCGCCGCTGAGGTGGTAGCTGTGGCCGTCCTGCACAGGTGCGGCGTCGTCCGAAACTCCACTGACGCCGTCGACGACGAACGTCACCACGGACGCTGCAGGAACTTCAAGCGTCGCGGACTTCATCGCGGTATCCACGGCCACCGGGGTGCCCTCGACCAAGGCGTTCTTCTCGATGTCGTCCAGCGGCGACTTGGTGGTGACCACAGGCGTGACCTTGGCACCGGGCGCGATGCTCCCGAAGCGGCTGAGGTCTATGGTGACCTTTTCCGGCGTCGGGGTGTCATTGAAGTGGACCAGCGTGGCACCGTTGCCGTCGGCCCGGAGGGCGCTGGCGGTTTTGGGGTCGTTGTTCTGGATGAGGAAGTCGCCCGGCCGGATGTAGTGCGTGAAGTTCCGGGTGGTGTTGTATTTCTGGTTGGTCAGGACCTTGCACTTGGCGGCGTCCGGGGTGGCGCCATCGTTGATGCGGCGGTTCGAGTAGCCTTCGCGACCCGCGTAGTTGCAGTCGAAGTCGACGTAGATGGAGCCCCAGCCCTTGTCTGCCTTCTCCTGTTTGTACGTGTCCTCCACGGGCTGCCAGAACACCCAGGCATTGGGATCGAGTTCGCGAAGGTCATTGACCATTCGGCTCGCGATGCCCAGGCCGTTGGTGATGTTGGAGCGGTCCCAGCCGCTGGTGGAGTCACCCAGAGCGGGGTTTCCAGTCCAGAAACCGCCCACCTCACTCATCCAGAGCGGCTTGTCCGTGGAGCTTGCCAGGTCCCGGACACGGCGGCGATCGTTGGTCCCATACGTGTGGACGTTGAGCTGTGCCACGGCGTCTTTGGCGTCCTGGCTGTAGCCGTTCCAGTTGGTCATGAACTTGGTGGGGTCGGTCTCGTCCATCGCGGAGATAACCGCGTCAGTGCTGCCCTTCGCCAGCTCAGCGGCGAGCAGTTTGGTCACGCGGTCCTGGGCCGCCGGGTATATCAGCGCGCCCTCCTGCTTCTGCGTGTAGGTGGTGGGTGGCTTTCCGGTGGCCGCATTGATGTCAGTGCCCCAGTAGCCGGAGTTGGGCTCGTTAAAGGGATCGATGGTGTCCACCTTGATCCCGCTGCCCTTTTCAAGAAGTTCGACGGCGTGGCGCATGTAGGCGGCGAACTTGCCTTCCGCTTCGGGCAGCAGATTTTCGCCCTTGGCGGTGTTGACCTGCCCGGACACGTAGCCGCTCTTGGTCATGAACCACGGCGGCGAGTTGCTGAACGCTTCCCAGTGCGTGATCTGCTGGTCCTGGGCCAAACGCTCCACCCACCAGCGCTGGTTCTGATCGGCATCGGGGTTGAAGGACGCAGGATCGTCCGGGTTCCAGGCCTTGAGGAAGGCGAGTTTGTTGGCCTGGGTCTTATCGACACTTCCGTCCGGGTTATACAGGTCCGACGCCGGCTGGCCGGGTGTCGCTTTAGCCACTGGCTTCCACCAGCCCTCCACTGCGCTGCCATCGTTGAGGTAGTCCTTGACGTCCGAGGCATTGCCGCCGCCCACGTTGTAGCGGGCAATATTAAGGTTCAGGCCGTCCTCACCAAAGACCTTCTGGTACAGCTGTTCGCGCAGCTCCGGTGAGTATCCCGCGGTCGCATTCGCGAACCAGACAAGGCTGGTGCCCCAACCTTCAAATGCTTCGCCGCGGCTGGCCGGGTTCGGGGTAATGGTGACGGCAGTTGAGTCTGCTGCCTTGGCTGCCGGAGCTGCCGGCAGGAGTGCCAAGCCGGCGGCTGCGGTCACGGCTGCTGCCAGGGCGGCGACTGGCCTTCGGATTCTGTGTGCTGATAACGCCATGGAGGGACCTCATCGTCGGGGTGTCGGGTGCTGTGTGCCGGGCGGTTCAGGAAGGCCGGGCACCCCGAGACTATGAGCCTGATGCCGGGGCCACAATGCACTCGAACATGCTCGAACAAGGTTGATCCGAACCGTTCTGAGTACATCCGCAGGAACCGCGCTCATGCCAAACCTGCCAAGCCAGGTCCTGCGGCGCAGCGCCCTAAGGCCTACCCTCGAGCCGCGAACAGCCGCGGAACGCTGTGCCCGAGGTGGGACTCGACGTTCAGAACTTCCAAAGCCAGGGAACCTGCGCAAACGTGCCGTTTCCAGAGCAGTACGCGGGCCCTATACGCCGGTCGGTCCTGTACACCTTTTTGGTCGGCAACATGGATACAACTGGCCCCGTGATGCTGGTGGCGGCGGTGCACCGACGTATTGGGACTCAGGTTTGGAGTGCTTCCGGCCCAGAAGCCAGCGTTATGTCTTTCAGACCTGAGGCGTCGGCAAGGACGTTCACCGGCAGGTCGTCGGCTACGAATTCCAGCATGATGTCTACGTGCTTGCCGCTTGCGAGCAGAACGTCCGCGACCGCCTCCCAAAGGTATCTCCGCGCGGTAAGTGGCAGCCGCTCTGTATTCGGCCACCAGGAGAAAGCATGCACACCCATCACGTGCCCGATCACTTGCTGCAAAGATTCCAGGGCCTGATCGTCGGTCAGGCCTACGGCGGGCTGCCAGTACGTGCCGACGATGGGCCGGTCCACGCGGCGGGAGAAGTTCGAGGGTGCTGCCAGGGGAATCCGTCAACGTGGAGCCGTGGTACTCGAAAGCGACGGTCCGTCCCCGGGCCTCCGCGAGCCCGGCGATACGCCGCGTGTCATCGACCACGGCGTCCCACTGGGCTGCGGTCGCGTCGGCAGAACCCAGATCACCGGCCCAGATCCGGATCCTGGGTGCATCCAGTGCTCCGGCGAGGGAAAGGACGTCCTCAAAGTTCGCGAAGGATCCGGCGCGGTAATAGGAGCCCAGGGACATGACGCGTAGCCCGGCGGCCAGCGTGGCCCTGCGGGCCTTGGCGGCGGCGCCGATGTCATCAACGTGCACATCCGAACCCCACTCGATTCCGGTGAGTCCTGCCGCAGCAGCCGTGTGCACCACGGCGTCAACGTCCAGGGCGCGAAGGGTCACCGAGCACATTCCGGGACTCAGCGTCATATCCGGCACCTTCCCCCTGTTCGTCTGCTGCTTGACGTCCATCGTATGTTGGTTGTAGTTCAGTTTGAACAATATGCACAGAAGTAAACAGCAGACAAAGGGGAACCAGTGCTAACCGACGACAGGCAAAACCAGATCCTCCGCGAGCTGGCACTCCGGGGATCTTTGAATGCAGCAGAATTTGCCAAGCGGCTGGGGACCTCCGGAATGACCGTGCGGCGCGACCTTGCCTTTCTCGAAGGACAGGGCCTGCTGCAGCGGGTCCACGGCGGGGCTGTTGCCTTGGCCGGACCGGCCCGCAGTCCTGCCAACCAGGGTCAGGGAAGCAACGCCCCCTCAAACCGCGAGGGAAGGACCATGGCTCCTGCCGGCCGCAACACCCCGATCCCGGCGAAGCAGCGCCCGCTGGCCACCATCGGCATGATCGTGCCCACCGCCCGGTATTACTTTCCGGGGATCATCAGGGGCGCCGAGGCCGCCGCCCAGGAGCTGGGCGTTCGGCTGGTTCTGGGCGTCTCGAACTACTCAGCCGCCGAGGAGCAGCGCCAAATCCAGCGGCTGCTCAAGAGCGGCGTGGACGGGCTTCTGGTGACCCCCAGCGGCGAGTCGCTGGCGGGCACCCCCACCCTGGACCTCCTGGCCTCAGCGGAGGTGCCCGTGGTGATCATCGAACGCTCCATTGACGGGGTGTTGGATGAGGGCCGGCTGGAGTCAGTCCGCAGCGACCACGCCCGCGGGGCCGAACTCGCCGTCAACCACCTGGTGTCGCTGGGGCACCGGGAAATAGCGCTCTGCGTTCGCGAAAGCAGCCCCACGTCCCCACCGGTCAGCGAAGGCTACCGCAAGGCGATGCAGGCTGCGGGCCTGCCGCACGATCCTGCCATGACCCGCGCCATCACCCTCTCGGCCACCGATCCTGAGACGCTCCGCCACGAGCTGGACAGCATTGTTGGCAATTTCACCGACGCCGGTGCCACGGCCGCGATCGTCCACAACGACGAAGACGCGCTGATGTTTGCTGACCTGTGCGAGGCGCGGGGGCTCCACGTTCCAGGGGACCTGGCGCTGGTGGCGTACGACGACGAGATCGCCTCCTTCGGCAGCGTCCCCATGAGCGCGGTGGCCCCGCCAAAATTCGACGTCGGGTACCACGGGGTGCAGATGTGCCTGAACCGGCTGGGCCCGAGGCGGGCTTCGAGCCTGGCCCTGCAGCGCGTCATTCTCTCCCCCACCCTGGTGGTCAGGGACTCCACGGCGAGCTGATCAGGACGCAGGATCCTGGTCGGCGAAAATGCGAATCTTCACCAATGTTCACTACTGTTCAGTTCGTTGGCTTTGTTCAACTTTGCGTGTTTCATTGGAATACACCATGTGGCACCGGCCACATCCCACCTTCGCATCGTGGATTTCAAAGGAGAACAATGAAGCGTCGCAATCTTCTCGTCGGAGCCGCCAGCCTGGCCAGCAGCGCACTGCTGCTGGCAGCCTGCGGAACCGGGCCCGGCACATCCACTGCCCCCACACCCGCTGCCGACCCGTCAGGCAGCATCACCTTCTGGTCATCACTGGCCGGCATGGACAAGGTGGCCGCAGCGTTCAACGCGAGCCAAAGCAAGATCAACGTCACCTTCGAAACGATCCCCAACGCCGACAGCGGCGGCTATGCCAAGCTGTCCACCGCCATCACGGCCGGTAACGGCCCCGATGTCTCCACCATCGAATATCCCCAGCTGCCGCAGTTCGTCAGCAACGGGCAGGTGCAGCCCCTGGACGGCCTGATCGACAAGTCAGCCACCGTGGACAAACTCGCCGGCAAGATCCGAAGCATGGTCCAGTTCGGCGATAAGACCTACGGCCTGCCGTATGACGCGGCTCCGATGGTGATGTACTACCGCCAGGACATGCTGGTCAAAGCCGGAGTGGAGGTTCCCAGGACCTGGCAGGAATTCGAGGATGCAGCAAAGAAGCTGAAAACCGTTGCCCCGGACTCCTACCTGGCAAGCTTCAACCCCAACCAGGTCCCGGCAACCGCAGGGCTGGCCTGGCAGGCAGGTGCGAAGTGGTTCGGCACCTCTGACGACAGCTGGGAGGTGGGGGTGAACGACGAGGCCACCCGTAAGGTGGCCGGCTACTGGCAGAAGCTCATTGACAACAAACTGGTCAAGGTCAGCCAGGCCTTCAGCGACGAATGGAGCCTGGACCTGGCCAACAGCACTGTTGTGGGCGTCATCGGTGCCAACTGGAGCGCCACCGGGATCCAGAAACGGACAGAGGCCAGCGGCCAAAAGGGGCAGTGGATCGCCGCCGAAATGCCCAACTGGGGCACCCCGGCAGGCGCCTTCTTTGGTGGATCCAGTTTCAATGTCACCAAAAGCAGCAAGAACCCGGCAGCTGCAGCCAAGTTCGTCGAGTTCCTCACCACCAACCAGGAAGCCATCAAGGCCCGGGGGAACACGGGTTCAGCCTTCCTGGCCTATCCCGGCCTGACGCCGGTTGCCCAGCAGGCCTACGACGCCAGCTACTTCGGTAACGACATCTACGACGTGTTCGAAAAGGCCTACGCCACCGTCAGCCCGGGCTGGCAGTGGGGCCCCAGCTGGGACCTCACCAACACCGCGCTCAAAGACGCCTACGGCAACCTCGGCACCGGCGGCACGGTCCCCACAGCGCTTGATACCGCCCAGAAGGCCACCGTGGCCGGGCTGGAACAGGCCGGACTTTCCGTCAAACAGTAGCTTCGCCCCTGGGCTGCCTCTCCGGAGGCAGCCCAGCCAGTTTAGGAGATCATCATGGCCACACAGGCCCCTACTGCTGTTCCGCAGCCCGCTGCACCGCAGCGCAGGCGCAGTACTGCCTCCGGCACGGGCGGGCGGACAGCAGCCCTCTTCCTCGTCCCGTTCTTTGCCGTCTTTGCCATCGCCATGGTGGCCCCGGTCATCTACGCCATCGTGCTCAGTTTCTACGCACAGCAGAAGTCCGGACTTGGCTTCGGGGAAGCCAAAACCTCTTTCGTTGGCTTCGAAAACTACCTGCAGGTCCTTGAATCCGAGTCCTTCGTCACCGGCATTGCCCGGCTTGGCCTGTACTGCGCGATCTACATTCCCTGCATGGTGGGCGGCGCCGTTGTGTTCGCGCTCCTCCTTGACGCCACCGTGGCGCGGGCACGGAAGCTGTTCCAGCTGCTCGTCTTCCTGCCCCACGCCGTACCCGGCGTAATCGCCGCCCTCATCTGGGCCTACCTGTACACCCCGGGCATCAGCCCCGTGGTCCAGGCGCTCCAGGGCGGCGGGATCCAGGTCAACTTCCTCGATGCCCACATGGTCCTGCCGGCGATCGTCAATATCGGTGTCTGGGAGTGGACGGGCTACAACGTCATCATCCTCTTCACCGCACTGCAGGCCGTCCCGCGGGAAATCCTGGAAGCCGCCCGGGTGGACGGTGCAGGGGAAATCCGGGCCGCCCTGAGCATCAAGTTCCCGCTCATCCTGCCCGCGCTGAGCGTCATTATGCTCTTCACCATCATCGGCACCCTGCAGCTCTTCACCGAGCCCTCCATCATTGCCAAGGCCACCCCGTCCATCACCAGCACCTGGGTGCCCAACATGTGGGCCTACGACGCGGCCTTCATCCGGCACAACCTCAACCAGGCTGCGGCTGCCTCGATCATCATCGCCGCACTCGCTGCGTTCCTTTCCCTGGTGGTCACCCGCTTCAGTTCCAGGATGAACAAATCATGAGCACAAAGACCCTTCCCGCCTTCCGGACCAACACGCCCAGGACCATGCCAAGGAAACCCGCCCAACGTCAGGACACCGTGGCAGGCCACGGAGGTTTTGCCAGCAAACTGACGGTCAACGGGCTGCTGGTGGTGGGCGCCCTCTACATGGTGGTCCCGGTCCTCTGGCTCCTGTTCGCCTCCACCAAAAACGCTGCGGACCTGTACGGCACCAGCGCCTACGCCCTGGGCAACTTTGCCCTGTTCGAGAACATCGCCGCCGTGGCGGCCCAGGACGGCGGAGTGTTCTTCCGCTGGATGGCGAACTCCATCCTTTACGCAGGCGTCGGCGCCGTGCTGGGCAGCCTCATCTCCGTGATGGCCGGCTATGCGTTCGACAAGTTCAACTTCCGCTGGAAGGACTCGCTGTTCGGGTTTGTGCTGGTGGGTGTGCTGATCCCCAATACGGCGACAGTGCTCCCCATGTATCTGCTCGCCTCGGTGGTGGGCATGACCAACACCATCTGGGCGGTCCTGATCCCGGTCCTCTGCAACCCCTTCGGCGTGTATCTGGCCCGTGTCTACGCCTCCTCCTATGTTCCCTCGGAAACGCTGGAGGCAGCACGGGTGGACGGCGCCGGTCCCATCCGGTCCTTCTTCGCCCTGGGCCTGCCCATGATGATGCCGGGCTACATCACCATCGCCCTATTCCAGTTCGTGGGCGTGTGGAACAACTTCATGCTTCCCCTGGTGATGCTGCAGGACCAGCAACTCCTCCCGGTCAGCGTGGGCATCTCCATCTGGCAGGGCTATGCCGTCCCCCAGCCCGAGTTTGTTCCCATGGTGATCACTGGATCATTGCTCTCCATCATTCCGTTGCTGGTGGCTTTCATCATGCTGCAGCGTTTCTGGAAGTCCGGACTAACGACAGGAGCCGTCAAATGAGCAGGGAGACCCTGAACGTCGCCCTGGCCATGGGCCCCGGCGTCGCGTCCCGGATCTTCTCGGCCGGGCACCTGGAATCCCTGCCGGCGGGCCTGCGGCTCCTGAACCATGACCCGATGGAGGAATTCAGCTCCCGGCGTTCGCTGGCGTTATTGGCCGAGACAGACATCCTCCTCACCGGCTGGAACTGCGCAAAGGTGGATGCAACCGTTTTGGATGCCGCACCGCGCCTGCGCCACATCCTGCATGCCGGCGGCACGGTCAAAAACCATGTTGACAGTGCCTGTTGGGCCCGCGGTGTCCAGGTCAGCACGGCAGCAGAAGCCAACGCAATCCCCGTAGCGGAATACACGCTGGCCATGATCCTGCTCGCCAACAAACGGGTCCTGCAGATCGCCGGCACCTTGCACCGCGAGAAGGCACCGGTGGAACCGGATGGCCTGTTTCCGGACATGGGCAACTACGGCAAACGGGTGGGCATCATCGGTGCATCCAAAATCGGCAGGCACGTCATCCGCCTGCTCAAACCCTTTGAACTCGAAGTGGTGGTGGCAGACCCCTTCCTGACGGAGGCGGACGCCCAAGCCCTCGGTGTGGCCTCTGTTGAATTGGAGGAACTGATGGAAACCAGCGATGTTGTCTCGCTGCATGCTCCCGCGCTGCCTTCCACCCTGAACCTGGTCAACGCCGGACTCATTGCGCGAATGCGCACCGGAACCACGTTCATCAACACCGCCCGCGGAGAACTGGTGGACCAGGAAGCCCTTTTGGCACGGTTGGAACGGGGCGAACTTTTTGCCGTCCTGGACGTCACCACACCCTGGGTCCTGCCCCCGGACTCGCGTTTTTACAGCAACCCCAACGTCCTGCTCACCCCGCACCTCGCCGGGTCCCTCGGCACCGAGCTGGAACGGCTGGCGGCCACGGCCCTTGCCGAAGCCCAGCGCATTTCCCGGGGTGAGCCGCTGCGCTTCCCCGTCCAGGACGAAGACCTGGCCTTCACCGCCTGACCCGCCCCGCCGCCGTCGTCCGCAAAATGCCCGGTACCCCCGGCCCTGTTTCCGGCGCGCAAAAAAGTACGACGGCGGCCCCGCCTTTGCCCTTCACCTCCCCTTCACATCAAAGGAAGTTCAATGCAGATCTGCCATATCAGCAGGCGTTCCGTCCTCCAGGCGGGCGGCGCAGCCGGCCTGGCCGCAGCATTGGGCCTGACCGCATCCGGGCCCTCCACCGCAGCAACAGCGAAGGCCGGCACCACCGAAATCACCGACCTCGGACCGGCAGTGGTCCAGTTCTCGCTGATGAGTTCAATCCTGGTCGGGGACACCGTCTATATCGGGTCCCGCAACCTCGATCCGGTTCGGATCATTGCTTTCCACGTCCCCACCGGCAAGATCGTCGCCGAGACCGAACTGAAGACCGGATACAGCATCCAGGCCCTGGCAGCCGACGCCACCGGCCGCTACCTCTACGCCGGTGTTCTGCAGAACGCCGGCGGCGCCCAGGCAAACCTTTACCGCTGGGACCTGGCCACGCCGTCAACGACGGCGACGGCGATCGGCCGCATCGGCGACCGTGACGTGCGTGATCTCAGCGTGGCGCCAGACGGCCGCCTGTACGCCGTGGGTGGCGGAAGCTCCAGCAAACCAGCCCTGTGGGAGTACGACCC
Source organism: Pseudarthrobacter sp. SORGH_AS 212 (assembly GCF_030818145.1). Classification (NCBI taxonomy): domain Bacteria; kingdom Bacillati; phylum Actinomycetota; class Actinomycetes; order Micrococcales; family Micrococcaceae; genus Pseudarthrobacter; species Pseudarthrobacter sp. SORGH_AS 212. Next base: position 98,777 of record NZ_JAUTAA010000001.1, read on the forward strand.
GGCGACGGGACAGGTCCTCAGCCTCGGAATCCCCGATACCGGAGCGACGCTTGCGCGGGCAGTCGCCGCCACTAACAGCACAGTGTTTTTTGGTGCCGGCAGCACCCTTGGCGGCGGCGGAAGCGCGGGCCGGGCGTGCCTATGGGCCTACGACCGTGCCGCGAAGACCTACACGCAGGTTACCCCGCCAGAGATGCTCGCCGACCCCAGCATCCGTGAACTGTCAATCCTTGGCGACAAGCTCCTGGCCAGCTCCGCTGCCTCCACCCAACAGTCGAAAATTGCCTTACTGGACCTGGGCAATCCCACCTCTTACTCTGTGGCGACTTCCATCGGCAAGACAGCCAAGAACTTCACCAGCATCGGCAACCAGGTGTACTTCGCCAACGAAACGGGACTGTGTGTCTACTCCCCTGCCACGAACTCTGTTTCCCAACTGACCCTCAGCGGCCCGTCCCTGGGTGAGATCTGGGGTGTGGACGCACGGAACAACACACTCCTTGCAACCTCCGGTTACGGTTTCGTGGCCGAGATCGATCCCCGCACGTCAAGCATGGCCGTGACGGACCTTGGCGAAGCCGGCGCTTCCGCGAGTGCCCAGACGGTCATGGGGATCGCCGTCGGGTCTGGATTCGCATACGTTGGCGGCAACGGCGTGATCGCCCGCCACTCCCTGAGCTCCGGAGAAGTGGTCAACCTGCAGTCCCAGGGCGAAGCAAAGGACGCTGTGGTCGTTGCCGGGGTCCTGTACACCGGTCAGTACAACTCCCAGGGCATCTGGAAGTACGACCCGCCCAGTGGCCAGCCGATCCACCAGGCTGCTGACTTTCCCGCCGCCCAGAACCGGCCGCTGGATGTTTGCTGGGACGACGTCAACAGGCTCATGCTGGTCGCCGCCCAGTCCGACACCGAGGGCGGCGGGTCCTTCTGGACCTACAACCCCGGTACCGGGGCAAAACAGTGCTTCACCAACCCGATCGACAACCGCCAGCTCCTGCGTGCAGTGGCCACCCGGGAGGGCGTTGCCTATCTCGGCGCGGGCCTACCCACCTTGGACGGCCCAGGCACCATCGTCGCCTTCGACCCCATTGCCGGCAAAGAGCTCTGGCGGATCGAACCGGGGATGGGAGCCGGTATCGCCGCATTGGCCATCCAGGGACGAAACCTCTACGGGCTAACCCGCAAGGGCTGCATCTTCGTACTGGATGTCCCGACGCGCAAAATCGTGCACCAGGCAGACATCAGCCCTCTGTCCTACGGATTCGGTGCCTTGGTGGCCAACCGCAGCGTGATCTATGGCGTTTCGGACACTAACGTGTTCCGCTTCGACCCCAAGACGTTCGAGGTGACAATTGTGCTCGCGGACACCGACGGCGGCTGGTACAGCGGATCCCACATCACCAATGACGAAGACGGCTACCTCTACACCATGCGTGGCCGGAACCTGGTCCGGATTGATGACCACCCGAGGAAGTAGGGACTCCTGATGTCACATCCAAGCGCTCCATCATCATCAGACCTGCCAACCATGACAATCGGAGTGGACATCGGCGGGACCAAAACGGAAGCCGTCGCCATCGACGGGAACAACAACGTTCTGCACACCCGGCGCATCCCTACCCGCCACGGAAACCAGGAAGTGCTTCGCACGCTGTTCGAGGTCATCGAAGAGCTGCGAAGCGCCAGCAGCCTGTCACGGTATTCCGTGGCCAACTTGGGCATCGGAATTCCAGGAACCGTCGACACAGCTACAGGGACCGTCTCAAACGCGGTGAACGTCCGCGTCAGCAATCTGCAGCTCGGCCTACTCGCGCACCGTGAGCTCGGACTCAAAGTCCATATCGAAAACGACGTCAACGCCGCCGCTCTCGGCTCTCACTATCTCCTCTCCCCCGGCCCGGACTCCAGCGGGCTTTCGAGCGCCTTTCTGAACTTGGGGACGGGCCTGGCTGCAGGGTTTATCAGCAACGGGTCGCTGGTCCGAGGCGCTTCAGGGGCGGCCGGCGAGATAGGCCACCTGCCCATAGGCCTGCACACGGATAGATGCCCGTGCGGTCAGACAGGCTGCCTGGAAATGCTTGCCTCGGGGTCCGGTATCGACCGTCATTGGGACGGCGGGGGCCCTTGGCCGGCAGTGTCGCTGTTCGAAAAGGCACTCACCGGACATCCACAGGCCAGGGTGATCCAAAACCGATTCTTCCAAGCCGCCGCCGCCGCAATCCGCATCCTCGGGCTCACCTATGATCCCACCACCGTCTACATCGGCGGAGGTCTGAACGCCCTCGGACAACCGCTACTCAGCGGGCTCCGCCAGGAACTCGTGCGCGCCGAAATGCAGTCACCGTTCCTTGCCGGACTTGCCCTGGGGCAACGCATCCGGCTCGTGCCGCCCGGATTGCCCATCGGGGCAGTCGGTGCCGCAATCTCGGCCGTCACCTAACCAAGCGCAGACCAGCAAGCTTCAACTGCCCGCCCTCAGCTGATGAGCTATGGAACCGAAAGACACAAACCATTGGAAATCATCATCCTCGCCACACCCGCAGTCGTTGCCCGCACGGCCGCCGATGTCATCGAACAGCAGGTCCGGCGCGGCCCCACTGTGCTCGGTCTGGCCACCGGGTCGACGCCGCTGCACACGTATCTGGAGCTCATCGAACGGCACCGGGAGGACGGCCTGAGCTTCAGCCAGACACAGGCTTTCCTGCTCGATGAATACGTGGGTCTCCCCACCGCCCATCCACAGTCATACCACTCGGTCATCCGCGCCGAATTTACCGGCAAAGTGGACTTCCGCCCGGGCAGCGTGCACGGACTCAACGGGATGGCAGATAACGCAGAAGCGGAAGCCTCCGAGTATGAAAGCCACATCCTTGCCGCGGGAGGCGTCGACATACAGATCCTGGGCATTGGCACTGACGGACATCTGGGCTTCAACGAGCCCATGTCATCACTGTCCTCACGGACCAGGATCAAGACACTCACCCATCAGACCCGGCAAGATAACGCACGTTTCTTCACGCACGTCGACGAAGTCCCGAACCACGTGCTGACACAGGGCCTGGGAACCATCCGCGAAGCCCGGCACCTGCTGCTGCTGGCAACCGGGAATGCCAAGGCGGAGGCCGTCGCAGCTGCTGTAGAGGGCCCGGTCGCGGCCATTTGCCCGGCATCGGCGTTGCAGCTGCACCCGCACGTCTCCGTTCTAGTCGATGAAGCAGCGGCATCGCAGTTGGCGCACCGTGAATATTACTCAGACACCTACGGGCGCAAACCCGCCTGGCAGGGACTCTGATCCCCTCCATGTGCTCCTGAGCCCGCCTCACCGCGGTTCACGCGGCTACAGCCGGCGCGCATACATGGCATCAAGGGGCGCTCAATGGTGCAACAGTCAAAACGAAAAGTACCGGCGCCGAGAGTGGGAGGCCTTTGGATGAGGCAAGATTTGATACTTCGTGGCCACGTGGTCACAGGGAGCATGAACATTGACGATGGCGTTATTGCCGTCATCGGTGACCGAATCTCCTATGCGGGCCCAGCCACAGAATTCCCCGGCAACCCCGGCAAAGCTGAAACAGGTGATTGCTTGCTGATTCCGGGGCTGGTGGACATGCACTGCCATGGAGCGCTCGGTTCCGACTTCTCGGAGGGGTCCCCCAGGGGTTCCCGGATCGCTGCCCAGTACCTGCACAGCAGGGGTACCACCACCCTGGTCGCCAGCCTCGTAACAGCCTCACCGGAAAACCTGATCCGCAACCTCACAACGCTTCACACGCTAACCCACGAAGGCATCGTCGCCGGCTCACATCTGGAGGGCCCGTTCCTCGCAGCCGGCCAGTGCGGCGCGCACGACCCGGCCCTGCTGCTGGAGCCAGACCCGGTGCTGATGGCCTCCCTGCTCACGGCAGCCGGCCCGTCACTGTTGTCCGTGACTCTTGCTGCCGAACTGCCCGGCGCCACGGACCTGGTGACCATGCTCGCTGACCATGGGGTCACCCCATCGCTTGGCCACACCGCGGCATCTCGCGCCGTCGCGGCCGAATTCCTTGTCCACGCTGCCGCCGGTCTTGGACGGACCCCGTCTTCGGCTCGCCGCCGACCCACCGTCACGCACCTCTTTAACGCCATGCCCGGCCTGCACCACCGCTCCCCGGGCCCGGTCGCCGCCAGCCTGAGCGCTGCACACGCCGGGAATGCAGTCCTGGAACTCATCGCGGACGGCGTGCACCTGGCTCCCGAAACGGTGAAGCTGGTTTTCGATTCAGTCGGGGCAGAAAACATCGCCCTGGTCACAGACTCCATGGCTGCCACCGGTCTGCAGAACGGCCACTACCAGCTCGGGACCCTCGCCGTTACAGTGCAGCAAGGAATAGCCCGACTGGACAGCAACGGCGCGATAGCCGGGGGCACCGCTACATTACTGGACGTTGTTCGTACTGCGGCAGCTACAGGTGTCCCGCTGCAGGACGCCGTGATGTCAGCGACCGCAGTACCGGCGGAAGCGTTGGGACGATCCGCCGATATCGGCGACCTGCGCACGGGGATGTCGGCCGACATCGTGGTCGTTGACCACGACTTGAATATCAATAGGGTGTTTCGCCAGGGCAAGATGATCGTCTCACCGGAACCGTAAGCCTGAGTCAATAGCCGGTGGAACTCACGACGGCTGGATGTACATGAACTCGGCCAATCGGATGAAAATGCTTCGATCGGCCTGCGGCTGCCCTGGGATACCGACTTTTGACTCGCAAGCGTCCGCCCGGCACCCAAAAACCCTGACTCACAAGGCATCAGAATGAGGTAGCGTCCTTCGCCGGGATGGGCCTTCAACCCGACATCGGGCCGGCCCCAAGAGTTCATCAGAACCGGCCGCCGCCCAGCCTTCCAGCATGGTCTCCAATCAAAGCTAACGCGCACGCAACTGATGCGGTCAATGTCCACACACTCTTTGGTAGGACAAAGAGTGGGACACCGCCATCTCAGGCGGTCATGGCGTCAGCATCCCGGGACGCGGCATAGCGCCGATGCCAAGTCGTGCTGTTTCCGCGGCATGTGAATAGGGGTAGGCCATCTCCGGCCAACCCAACAGAAACGGGCAGCGAGGAACATTTAACCCGACCTCAGCAGGCGCAAACCCAGCAGCCCGGGGCTTGACCCCGCTACCCACACACCTGAATCGGCCCCTGGGCAGCCAGGCTCAAGCCTGCACGCACAGCGTCAGAGGCACCTCAGCGCAAGCTTTGTACGCACACGCTAAAGCAAAAACCCCTCTAACGAATGGGATGCCGTCCCCGAGTTGGGACTAGAACTGTCTTCCGGGCCTTGCCAACGCTGGGAACTCTCGGGAGCATGCGGAATACGAGCCGGTCCAACCGATATGCGATCCGCTTCGAAGGCGAAAGTGCGGACAGTGTCCACACCCTCATTTGCCGTGGAATAGGTCCCACACGCCGGCCGCCGTGGTCGCCCTGGCATATGGCATGCCTCGGCGGATTAAGTGGTGGGTGCCACAACGTCCTCCAGCACTGACCTGTCGAAGAAACGGATCTCGCCCGTTGCTTCGAAGAACACCGGAATGACTGATGTGCTCAGGTCTTTGGAGGTTTCGTAAATTTCAGCCGCACTCCCGTGCTTCCTGGCAATTGTTCCAACTAGCTCGGTACCGCGAACCCGAACAGTTCGATATTTGTAGCTCATCGTGACTCCTTCGTCGGCTAGGGCACACGCTACCCCTTGGCCGTGCCGCTTCGGGAGGTTGGCTCCTATGGCGCCAACACCGTCCTGGTCATCATCGCCGATTTCATCGAATACCTCCCCGCCGGACCGGCAGCGGCGCGTCGCGGGGAGATCAGCGCCCACTACCAGGACACCTGGTTCTCATGGATCGGTGGATACAGCGAGGACGAGCCGTTCTACGACTGCATCCAGAGCCCGGTCGTCATCCTCGAACTCGATCACCACTGCGGGGTTTTCCTCAGCAACACCGAACCGAAAAAGTTCCACATCCACACCCTCGTGCGCAACTCCGCGTCGGAAGCCTCAGGGGGCAACAAAGAAATGGCGACACAGGCATGACTCTCACCCAACCCCATCCACCAACAGCGGAACCCGGCTCCGACCCGTCCACGGCAGCGGCAGAAGGGCCCCTTAAAGGGCTCGTGGTGCCGGATCCCAGCAGGATCCTTCGCCGTTGACCTGAAAACCGCGCAAGGACTGGAATCGGTCAATAGGCTCGCCGCCACCGCTGACATCGTGGTGGAGAACTTCCGGCCCGGCACCGGTGTCCGGCTCGGCCTGCTGTTCGGACGCTCGCCTGAAGTTCGGAGAGCCACCAGCGCTACTGGACTTGTTGTAGCCCAGCCTAAAAGGCACGGTAAGTGAAGTTCGTGAACCGCACTTCCCCTGTCCCGACTGCGAACAGTGCCGGACGCAGGCTGAGGAGTTCGTCGGCCGTATTTGTGTTGTAACCCTCCACGTTGAAACGCAATCCATGCCTGGTCCAGTCCGTCCCGTTCAGGCTGTAGTACTGGGTGACGATGTGGTTGTCGTTGACTATTCGAAGGTGCATGGTCCGGGCCGCTGGCGCAGGTTCACGCCAGTACGGAATCGCCCTGCCCGCGCGGTAGCTGGTCATGCTGCCGCCGTCGTGGCCCATGCCGCAGAACAGGCGGTCGCTGTAGTACAGCAGCAGCCCGCCTTGGGCGCCGTCGCCGATTTCCATCTCCACCGTGATCTCGTATCGCCGGTCGCCGACGATACACGTCAGCGCCGAGCTGTCTGACGGGCCTGACCCCTGGGCTTGCAGAACCAGGCCGCCGTCAAAGAATGCCCGAAGATACTCGTTATTGGACGGGGCGTGAAATGACCATTGTGTCCCAAAGCGTTCGGTGGAGAAATCATCGGACAACGGCGATCCGTGGGGTTGTTCGCCGGTTGCAGACACAGTTGGCAGGGGCGCGGGCAGTGCCGCAGAAAGGGTCCCCCCGACTGCCCGGGGCCATCCGTCCTCGTCCCACTCGATCGGTTCCAAAAGCGTTTGCCGGCCAAGGGTGGCGAACCCGTTTTCGTAGCCGTGGTAGATGCTCCACCACTGGCCGTTGGGGCCCTCGAACAAAGTGGCATGGCCCTTGCTCCACCAAGGCTCGTCGGCACTCCATGTCCTGATGATGGGATTGCGGGGACAGTCCTCCCACGGGCCATTGACGGAGCGGGAGCGGGCGACCGTGACCATGTGACCGGTGGGCGGACCAGACGTGCCGCCAACCGCCGTCGTGAGGTAGAACCACTCACCACGGCGTGTCAGCTTGGGCCCTTCCAGTGCGTAGGCTTCAACCACCCAGCCCTCGGGATAGCGCCAGCCGTCGTAGACGTGCTCCACTGGACCGTTCGTAGCCAGTCCGTCGTCGGTGAGCCGAACACGGCTGACTCCGCTGAGAAACAGGTAGCGGCTGCCGTCCTCTCCCACCACGTGCCCGGGATCGATATGCCCTTCGATGCCCAGGTTGATGGGCTCACTCCAGGGTCCCGCCATGCTCTCGGCGTGGATGACATAGGTCAGCACAGGCGCCGTTGGGTCCGGCGAGATGGCGGTGGGAATGATCGGTATGTAGATAAAGTACCGGCCGTCCACTTTGCACATGTCGACGGCAAACACGCAGCCGATGGGTGTGGAAAGGGCAGGCCCCAGCGGTTGCCAATTCAACAGGTCACGCGAGTGCCAGATAATGAGGCCGGGCGTGGACTCAAAGGACGAAAAGGTCAGGTAGTAGTCATCCCCGTCGCGGAGGATTGCCGGGTCCGGGTGGTCCCCGGCGAACACCGGGTTCAGGTAGGTTCCATTGCCGAGGTCGGCACGGCGTTGGCCTTCCAGGCTCACAGCCGGAGGCGTTATCTGATTTCTCATGCATCATGTCTTTCGTTAGCGGAGATCAGGGACGGTGGTTGTAGACCAGGCTCATTGGCCCAAGTAGACCTGCAGGCAGGATTTCGGCATCGTCGGTGAAGACACCCGTCATTGGCGGGTAGAGCGTCCCGGTGCTGCTGCGGGCCTCAGCAATCAGTCGATTGCGCCACGGACTGGTGACGCTTACTTCGATCCGGTTCGTTCCTGACCTCAGTGCGCTGGTGGACACCCGGTAGGGAGCTGTCCAGAAAACTCCAGCGTCCCCGCCATTGATTTTGACGCGCGCCATATCGGCTACATCGATGAACTGGACCGGACCAACGCGGGCTCCAAAGCATCGTGAGTGCCGTGGAAAGGGATGGCCAGTGCGACGAGGTCTTTGACATCGCCTGAGCCTTCCCGCGGCTCGACACCCCATGTGGGGATGTCTTGAGAGGGTCCTGCGACGTTAGGGAGCTTGTTGAGCTGGGTCAGTTCGCCACCTTCGACCACAGTCTGCGACCACACCAGCTTGCGCATGGCATCGGCCTTTTCAACCCACGGTGCTCCCGAGGCGCTCCACCCCGCAGAAGTGGCAACAGTGAAGTCCAAGCCGAGGTCGTGGGCCGTCGCGACAGCAACGGCAATAGCTTCGCGCCACTGCTCGCTGCCGGGAATCACAGCTTCCTCCACTACAAGCGGATTAGCTAACGCACCGTCGGAGGCTTGAACTCCTCGGACGCCCACAGAGTGGAGCCAACGAAGATCCGCCCGAATGCCCTCGAGGTCCACGTTGCCGTCCATCCAGTGCTACCACGCACGCGGCCGCGCCGAATCCGGTGGATCAACGAACTCACTCCAGAGAACTTCGCTCGATTTCCTGTCCATCCCGGTCACGTCAGCATCCTGGATTCCCTCCGCGAAGTTGACGGCAGGCTGAGGCCGGCGCCGTAGCGGTAGAGCGGATCTTTGGTGTCGTTGGGGACGTCAGGATGTGATGCTTCGACGGCGGCCATGGAGCGAGGCAGCTCGATCGGCAGGCGACCTCGGGGAGGAATAGTTCCTGTTAACGCGTCGAGCAAGGCAGCGTCAGAAGCGCCGAAGTTCACGGTGACGGCTTCTGCGAGCTCATCGAACGGGGTCAGGATCCCTGCTCGTTCAAGATAGACGTCGAGGATCACGGGGAGTTCTGCTGCAAGTGCTCGCACCCGTGCGACCTCCTCGTCCGGGAAGTCGAGGCTACCCTGATGCGTCATAGCGTCCAGGAAATACTCGTTGCGCGGCTCGTAGGGGACAGTGAGGCGCACAAGAGCTACGTCGGCGTCCTTCTTGTCATCCACAAGGGTGACCCGATCATCGACGACTTCCGGGTTGACGCCTTCGACGTATACCCGGGTGTCCGCTCGCAGCGGCAATACACCAGTGTTTTTCAGGACGGTGACGGCCTCCGCCTGGGCGCGGTGCCCAGCAGCCCGGAAAGACTCGGAACCCACAATGGTTGCAACCGCGTTCTCGTCGACGTACGGATTGTCGAACAGGCCGAGTTCGAACTTGACCTGCAAGACTTTCAGCGCTGACGCGTCCACGCGCTTCTGGGAGAGCCGTCCGCTGGCCAGCAACTCAAGGACCAAATCCGTGCAGGACTCGCCCCCGAATTGATCTGCGCCGGCGTCGAAGAGCTTCTCAACACGCTCAATGCGGCTGAGGTGCTCCACACCCCACGCCTTGGCAGGGAAGGGCAAGCCAAAGACTTCAAGGTCTGTGACGAGCTGCCAGTCAGTAAGTACAACCCCAGTGAACCCAAGATCTTCGCGTAGGAGTGTCGAGATCAGGTATTTGTTGTAGGCGAAGCCCACTTCCTCCACGGCTACGCCGTCAATGAGCAGGTCTTTCGCCAGTGAGTAGTAAGGCATGATCGCGCTGGTTCCGGCGGCGATAGCTGCTCGGAACGGTGCCAGGTGCTCTTCGAAGTTGCCCCCTGGATAAACCTGAGCTTTGCCTTGTGGGAAGTGGGGATCCTCCCCGTCTTCTTGCGCCCCGCCTCCCGGGAAGTGCTTTGCCGTGCAGGCGACGCTCGTGGATGACAGCTTCTGGCCCTGTAGACCTTCGATCAACAGCGACCCGTACTCTGACGTCACCGCTGAGTTTGAACTGAAGCTCTGCAATTGACGCGCCCAGCGCGGATCAGAGGCCAAGTCGATCTGCGGGTGAATAGCTGCACGAAGTCCGACGGCGACATACTCGCTCCTTGCGGTCTCGGCGAATTCACTCACTAACGCAGGATTGCCGATGGCTGCGAGGCCCATGGGCTCGGGCCACTGTGAGAACGAGCCGGTTGCGAAGACCATGCCATCGTTCTGCGCGAAACCATGGCGGGGATCGGTGGCAAAGGTGATGGGAATCCCGTGGGGAGCAAGCTCGGCGAGTTCCTGCATGCAGTTCTGCCAACGCGCCATGTGCTCTGCCGAAGGGAAGCGGCCAATATTGAAGTGGTTAATAGACTGGCCTACTACAAAGTCACGAGGAGTCTCCGGCCCGAACGGACTCGCAGTATCGTGGTCACCCGGCTCGCCAACAACCATCACCGTGTTGAATAGCAGCCCGACTTTTTCTTCTATCGACAAGCGTTCGAGCAGATCCTTCGCGCGGCTCGCGGAGTCCAGGCGCGGATCTTCGTAGGGGTCCATCACTCCGTTGCCGTTCAGGTCGCGGTACTGGACGCCGTCGTCATTCGTGCTCGTGGGCCGTCGCATAAAATCTCCTTGCTAGGTGGGAATTTGGAAGAGTTTATCCGATGACCGGCAAAAGTTGCTAGACTTTTCTTGTTTGGTGACGTGGAGTTGGAGCATGATGGCACCTGTGAGTGCCCGGATGGTTCCACAAAACGGACAGGATCCATCACCACAGCGCTGACGCAGTGGGCGCGAGCACCCAGGAAGAGATTCAATGGCCACAGAGCGGTATACCGGACTCGCGTCCGTACTGGAAACAATCCGTTGGCAGGACGGCATTACGCAGGCCAGCCTGACCGATCACGTAGGGCTGGGGCGCAGTGTTGTTGCCGAGCGGGTTGCAGAACTCGAACAAATCGGGCTTATCCATTCCCCCGGCCGCGCTCCCTCTACGGGCGGGCGGACCGCCAAGCTGCTGTCCCTCAACGCCCAGGCCGGCTACGTTATAGGCGTGGACATTGCGTCCAATGAAATGGTGGTCAGTGCTTCCGATCTGGCCGGCTCCCTGCTGGGCACCCGCCACCGGGAGCTGTGCGAGATCAGCGAAGGGCCCGAGCGGATCCTGGGCCAGGTCAATGGGATCGTCGATGACGTCATCAGGGAGCAAGGGGGCAACAACCTGCTGGGGATCGGCGTGGGGCTCTCCGGTCCGGTCAATTTCGATACCGGCACTCCCGTTGGCGTACCGGTCATGCCGGGTTGGGAGGACTACCCCGTACGGGAAGAGTTCGCGGCTCGCTGGCCGGTTCCGGCATGGGTGGACAATCGCGTTAATCTTCTGGCGCTCGCTGAAATAGAGAGCAATCCGCGGGCTGCCAAGGCAAAGCACTTGCTCTATTTCGGGGCCGGCGCCGGGGTTGGAGCTGCCCTCATCGCCGATGGCAGGCTCTACCGGGGCTCCCACGGCCTGGCGGGTTCCATTGGCCATGTGGCCGTCCCGGAGGCCGGAGTGGTTGCCTGCAGGTGCGGGCGCACAGGCTGCCTTGAGGCGGTCACCAGTGGATGGGCGATTGAGCGGGACGGCTTGATGTTGGCTGAAACGGGACGCAGCCCCTACCTCGCACAAGTCCTCAAGGAGACCGGACGTGTCCGCGCCTACGACGTGACACTGGCCGCTGAGCACCAAGACGCCGCCGCGAAGGAGCTGCTCCACCGAACAGCGGCACTCCTTGGAAGCAGCCTGGCAACCTTGGTCAGTTTCTTCGCTCCTCACATGCTGGTAGTCGGCGGTGGCATTGCCCGTGCCAAAGACATCGTGCTCAAGCCCATACAGCAAGCCGTCCTTGAACGGCTGCCCTCCACGGGCGCACCGGACCTGCTCGTGGAGTTATCTGCCCTTGACGAGCAGGTAGGCGGCGTCGTCGGTGCCGCCCAGCTTGTTCTGGGCGAGCTCTTCTCCAAAGACAACCTTCCCGGGCTCCTGGAGCGGCTGATGCAACCCCTGAGTCAAACCAAAGAAGGTGTTTCGGCCTGATATTCCGAAGACCGGAAGAAGTTGTTGACTTCTTCCGGTCACCGGATTATCGTTGTAACAGGCGCCACAAAACGCTCAACCAGCACCATAAACCTCAATGGCGAGGGAGACCGAGATGGAGCACACCACCTGCATCCCGCGGCCCTGCGCCAGTAATGCATTCAAGGAATCCAAAGGATTTCCTGTGAAGCCAGGCGCCTTTCAAAGGCATGTAAGCCACCATTCATCGCAGTACTTATCCATCTCCGTAGCGTTGTCGCCGGAGAACAGTCGGATCACTCGAAGCTGAGCATTCGACGCCTTGTCTAGGAGAAACATGCGCAAATTAGTCGGCATCGCCGCCGTCACAGCCGTCATGGCGCTTACCGCCTGCAACGGATCCTCCCCTGGCGGTTCCGCCGCCTCCACGGAATTGGATATCGCAGCTATCGGAACACCTGAGTCTTTCGCACCCGGCAATTTCGGTACCGGCCCCACCACCCAGTTCCTTCAGCCGGTCTACGATTCCCTCTTCCGGAACACCAACGAGGGCGAACCCGCCGAGAATATCGTGACCAAATGGTCTTACGACGACGCCCGGACCAAGCTTTCGCTCACGATCAGGGAAGGCGTCAAATTTACCGATGGGACGCCCCTGGATGCCGCCGCGGTGAAAGCCAATCTTGATTCCGCCCGCAAGGGTACTGGTGAAGCCGGCGGGCAACTGCGCTTCATCACAGAGGTAGCTGTCACCGACGCCACCAATCTCACGGTAACGCTCTCCGCTCCGGACCCGTCCCTTGTGCCGAACTTGGGGGGAACCGCCGGCGTCCTTGCCAGCCCGAAGGCCTTGGGAACCCCGGAACTGGACACCACTCCCGTAGGTTCCGGCCCCTATATCCTTGATGCCGCAAAGTCCCAGACCGGCATCAAGTACGCCTACACCAGAAATCCGGACTACTGGAACGCCAAAGACTTCCCGTTCGACACCGTCGAAGTCACGGTCTTCAACGACAACAACGCAATCCTCAACGCATTGCGGGCCGGTGAAACAGACTTCGCAGTGGTCACCGACAAGGATTCAAACAGCCTTAAGTCCGCAGGCCTGAACATCCAGTCCAACCCCGCCTACACCACCAGCGGCCTCTACTTGTTCGACCGCAAGGGTTCCCTGGTTCCTGCGCTCGCCGAGCCCAAGGTACGCCAGGCAATCAACATGGCATTGGATCGCGATGCCATCCACGCGCAAGTCTTCGGCGGTAAGGGTAAGGCCACCAGCCAGGTCTTCAGTTCCACCAGCGACGCCTACATCCCTGAGCTGGACAAGAAGTACCCCTTCGATGTGGACGGCGCGAAGAAGCTTCTCTCCGACGCCGGTTATGCAAACGGCTTCATCCTGCCCATGCCGGATGTATCACCCATCTATCCGGACCAGCAAGCGGCCGTGACTGAAGCCCTGACGGCTATCGGCATTACACCGCAGTACCAGCCGGTGAACGGCCAGACCTTCATCTCGGATCTGTTGGCAGGAAAGTATCCCGCAGCGATTTTCGGACTCAACAGCCCGCGCCCCTGGGATTTCGCCCAGATCGCGCTCACTCCCGAATCACTCTGGAACCCGTTCCACGTCTCCGACCCCACTGTGGTTGACCTGATCAACAAGGCCCAAGGCGAAACCGGTGAGGCCCAAACCGAAACGTTCCGTCAGCTGAACACCTATCTGGTGGATCAAGCCTGGTTCGCTCCCTACATCCAGTCTGACAACGTCTTCGCCAGCAGCGCCGACATCACTGTTACTCCGCAGCGCTACTCCACTCTGCCGCCTCTCTGGGGCCTGGCTCCCGCGCAGAAGTAGATGGGCGGCCGGTCCATCCCAGGGCCGGCCTCCCCTACCCATCCGTCATCTTCCCGAAGCCCAAGGAGCTGCCATGTTGATGTTTATCCTTCGCCGCCTGGCCTCAGGACTGGTGCTCATGTTCGTTATCTCCACTGCGACGTTCTTCCTCCTGAACCTCACGGGGCAAGACCCCGTCCGTCAGGTTCTGGGTCCCGTAGCCTCAGCCGAACAGGTGGAAACCAAGCGCCAACAACTGGGCCTTGATGAACCGTTGATCACCCAATACTTCCAGTGGCTCGGATCAGCCGTTCGTGGAGATTTGGGCCGGTCCTGGTTCACCAACCAGCCAGTAGGAGAACTACTCTCCCAAACCCTTCCGCCCACCCTTTCCATGGTGATCGGATCACTGATCCTCGCTGCCTGTTTTGGAACCTTGATCGGTGTGACAGCTGCCTTGCGGCGAGGACGACTCGACCGTGGCCTGCAGGTGGTATCCACCCTGGTCCAGGCAATTCCCGGCTTCCTGGTAGCCCTGGTCCTGGCTTTGGTTTTCGCAGTCCAACTGCGCATGTTTCCGGCTACCGGATTCACTGCTTTCGCGGCTTCTCCCGGCAAGTGGCTCGCATCCATCTCACTCCCGGTCATTGCGTTGGCATTAGGCTCCCTGGCCTCCATCGCTTTGCAGGTCCGGGGGTCCATGATCGATGTGATGCAGCAGGACTTTGTTCGAACACTGCGCAGCCGTGGCCTCCCCGAGCGAAGCGTCGTGGTGAAGCATGCCTTGCGCAGCGCCGCCGGACCAAGCCTCACAACGGTATCCCTGATGTTCATCGTGGCCATCTCCAGCTCAGTGATCGTTGAGAAAGTCTTCAATATCCCCGGAATCGGCACCCAGGCCAATACCTCAGCCGGCCGTGGCGACCTGCCCGTGGTGCTCGGAATCGTCCTTGTCACGGTGGTGCTCGTCGTCGTCGTGAATCTCCTCGTCGATCTGGCGCAAGGCTGGATCAATCCGAAAGTTCGTGTCTCATGACCGATAACCTTGTCACCGGCACCCGCAAGTCGCTTGAAGTGGTTAGCTCCGCACCCCAAGGCGACAAACTGATCAAGAAGTTCCTTCGTGAACCGGCGGCAGTGATCTCGCTCGTGTTCCTCGCGTTGCTCGTTGTGGTGGCGGTCCTCGCACCCTTGATCTCCTCTTACGACCCCACTGCCACCCGCCTCGCCGATGTCCTCGCACCGCCTTTCACGGCTGAACATCCGCTGGGCGCAGATGGAGTGGGCCGCGACGTGCTGGCGAACCTCGTCTACGGCGCCCAAACCAGCCTTTCCAGTGCCGCGATTGTCATTGCGGTGAGCCTGCTGATTGGAGTACCGACCGGGCTCCTGGCGGGTTACCGCCAGGGCTGGATCGACGGCGTCAGCATGTGGATCAGCGGCGCCCTGCTGTCACTGCCGGCAATAGTTGTGCTCCTTGTGGTTTTGGCCCGTGTAGGACGCAGCACCTCACTTGCACTGGTGGTCTTCGGCATATTGATCGCCCCCTCGGTGTTCCTGCTCATCCGCGGCTCGGTCCGGGCGGTGCGGGAAGAGTTGTACGTGGACGCAGCCCGGGTCTCCGGCTTGAGCGATATCCGCATCATGGTCCGCCACATCCTTCCTGTAGTCATCACGCCCACCATCATTCAAGCCGCACTGCTGGCAGGTGCCGGCATTGGAATCGAGGCAGGCATCGCCTTCCTCGGTCTTGGTTCTTCCGACAAAGCCAGCTGGGGCCTGATGCTCAATGACGCATCGCAAAACATCTTCAACGCGCCCGGGCTGCTCATCTGGCCAAGCGCTGCACTGGTGTTGACGGTCATGGCCTGCACCTTGGTGGGAAACGGCTTCCGCGACGCCCTGGCGAACTACGGATCATCTGCCGGCCCCGCCAGGAAAGTAAAAGCTGCCGAGCACGCCAGTTCAACTCCTGAACCTGCACGGCCTATGAAGAAGGCGCCTGTGGATCCAGGAGACGCACTTCTGGTCATCGACGATCTCCGGGTTTCCTACCCCCGCCCCAACGGTGAGAAGTCCGACGTCGTCAAAGGCATTTCCTTGAGGGTGGAGCGCGGCCAGATCGTTGGCCTGGTGGGAGAATCAGGCTCGGGTAAGTCGCAGACCGCCTTCTCGGTCTTGGGACTCTTGCCCGGGCAAGCCCACATGACTGCGGGAACCTTGAGTTTCGCCGGAGTGGATCTGCTCGGGATGACTCCCAAAGAGCGAAATGGACTACGAGGCGCCCGGATCGGTTATATCCCCCAGGAGCCCATGAGTAACCTCGATCCCGCCTTCCGCATCGGGTCCCAACTCACGGAGCCAATGCGACACCACTTGGGAATCTCGGCAAAGACCGCAAAAGAGGAAGCCCTCAAACTCCTCGCCCGCGTAGGCATTCCTGATCCGGAGCGGGTCTTCAAGTCCTACCCGCATCAGGTCTCAGGCGGAATGGCGCAGCGCGTACTCATTGCCGGAGCCGTTTCCTGCAATCCGGAACTGCTCATTGCCGACGAACCCACCACCGCTCTGGACGTCACGGTTCAGGCCGACGTGCTGGATCTCATTCGCAGCCTTCAGGCGGAACGCGGCATGGGTGTGGTCCTGGTGACCCACAACTTCGGCGTCGTCGCGGATCTGTGCGATCAAGTGGCCGTGATGCGCAACGGAGAAATTGTGGAAGTAGCTGAGGTCACTGAGTTGTTCACCAACCCCCGGGAAGAGTACACACGGCTCCTCTTGGACTCTGCCCTCGATTCGACCTCGAAAACGCCGGCCGACCACCCTGTCGAGGCCGACATGACCACCGAGACAGAAGGTGCACGATGACTTCCGTCAACCAGACCGCCTTGCCGGAAGCAGAACCCCTCCTGCGGATCACCGACCTGACCGTTGATTACAGGATTGGCGGATTCGGCAGAAAACGGACATTCCGGGCGTTGCAAGGCGTGAGCCTGGATATCAAACCCGGGGAAACCCTGGGGCTTGTGGGTGAGTCCGGTTCCGGTAAGTCAACCATTGGCCGAGCCGTGCTGGGTCTTGCCCCGGTGACCGGCGGCGACATCCGTTTCGACGGCAGGTCAATCACCAGGCTCAGCAAGAAGGAACGCCGGGCACTCAGCAGCGACGTTCAGGTGGTTTTTCAAGATCCCTACACCTCCCTGAATCCTTCAATGACCATCAGCGACATTTTGTCCGAGCCGATGCAGGTTTCCGGGACGTCCAAGGTTGATGCACAACGACGGGTCCGGGAGCTTCTGGATGTTGTGAACCTGCCCTCCAACGCCAGCACCCGCTATCCTCGCGAGTTCTCCGGTGGCCAACGGCAACGCATCGCAATCGCCCGTTCGTTGTGCCGGAATCCCAAGCTCATAGTGTGTGATGAGCCCGTCAGTGCATTGGACTTGTCCACCCAGGCACGGGTTCTTCAACTTTTCTCCGACATTCAAGAGCAGACCGGGGTTTCGCTCCTTTTTGTCACTCACGATCTGGATGTGGTGCGGCACATCAGCGAGCGCGTCGCAGTGATGCGGCGGGGAGAAATCGTGGAGACGGGCACCACGGAGCGGGTTATTGCCGAGCCGCAACATGCATACACGAAGGCCCTCCTCCTGGCCTCACCTATCGCCAACCCGGCCCGGCAGGCCAACAGGCGCCGGGAACGACGACTTTTCCTTGACGCTCAAGCCGCACTGTCCACAGCTGCCCGCTGAGCAAACCACCAGGGCGTGAAGCCCTCCTTCTACAGACTCCCGGAGAACAGCATGATCACCACAGCAGTACCTTCAGCGCGCCCTTATCCAGCTGTCGTTGACGTCGCAATCATCGGCAGCGGCCCTGCCGGAGCCGCCTATGCCCGGATACTTTCAGAGCTCAGCCCCCAGGCCAGCATTGCCATCTTCGAGGCCGGACCGACCATCAGCGATCCCCCCGGATCCCACGTGAAGAACATCGCAAGCGTGCAGGACCGCGAAGTTGCCCAGCGCCGTTCCGAGGGAAAAGTAAGCGCCGTGCCAAGCGGCGGGAACCTCGCAGAGTATGCACGCGACGTCGCACGCCCGGTGCGGCCCGGGACCTTCCTCCTCGACGACGGTTGGCAGCAGCCCGGCGAGACCGGACTGCCGGGCCTTGCATTCTCCAGCAATGTTGGCGGTATGGCTGCGCACTGGACCGGCGCGTGCCCGCGTCCTGGCGGAAGCGAACGTATTGCGTTCCTTCCGAACATGGACGAGCTTCTGAGCGAGGCCGAACGCCTCCTCTCGGTCAGCTCAGAGGCCTTGGCTGGTGCTCCCCTGGCCGACCTCGTCCGCTCGCGTTTGTCGGCGGCGCTCGACGACGGACGCGCACCTGACCGGCGTGTTCAGCCCATGCCGCTGGCGGTCCGCCGCACTGACGACGGTCGCTTCATCTGGTCTGGAGCTGACGTGGTGTTCGGTGACGAGACGCGGAACAACCCCCGGGCCCGCCTGTTCGACGAAAGCGTGGTTGTGCGGGTACTGACCGACGGAGACGAGGTCAGCGGTGTGCGGGTGCGCGACGACAAGTCAGGAGACGAGCATGAAATTGCGGCCAGGTACGTCGTAGTTGCCGCCGATGCCCTCCGCGGTCCGCAGCTGCTGTTCGCATCCGGTATCCGCCCCGAAGCACTCGGCCGGTACCTAAACGACCAGCCTCAGATTGTCCACGCTGTCCGGTTGACCGGTGTCGTGGATGATGTTCCCGCTGCCTCATCAAGCGACACCACCATCACCGCCCAAAGCGGGGTCAGCTGGGTGCCCTTCACCGATGAGCAGCCTTTTCATGGGCAGGTCATGCAACTGGACGCATCACCGGTGCCCATCTCAGGGGATGTCATCCCTGGTTCGATCGTGGGCCTGGGGTGGTTCTGCGCCAAGGACCTCCAAGCCTCAGACCGCGTTGTCTTCTCCGAAAACACCACGGACGCCTACGGGTTGCCAGCCATGAATATCCACTACACCTTCACCGAACGCGACGAGCAGACACTGTCCGCAGCACGCCAATCGGTGGTTGCCGCCGCCCGGTCCTTGGGCGAGCCACTGGGCGATCAACCGCTCACTTTCCCTGCCGGCGCCTCACTCCACTACCAAGGCACCCTTCGGATGGGGACATCCAATGACGGAACCGCTGTATGTGATCCCGCCGGACAGGTGTGGGACGTCAGGGGGTTGTTCGTTGCCGGCAACGGTGTCATCCCCACCCCTACAGCCTGCAACCCCACGTTGACCGGGGTGGCCCTGGCCGTCGCCGGGGCCCGCCAGATCGCCGAATCAATCAACTCCACGTCCACAGAGAAGTGAGGAAAACATGGTCCTCGAACGAGAACTGATCCAAAGCCGGGGCTTTCGCAACGTCCACGAGGGAACCGAAACTGTCGGCTTCGAGATAGCCCTGCGCATGCCGAACTACCGAGGTGTCTGGGCAAGCCTCATCGACGGGGTCGCTGTCACCGTAGATGGTCAGGCATGGAGCCGGGAAGTACCGCGCTGGACGCTCCAGGGACGCACTTTCAGCATCCAGGAGCTGCGCCAGTCCACCGATGTCCGCTGGCAGCTCGATGAAGTGGCCACCGTCATGGTGCCGCTCCCAGGCGGCCTGGCGGTAGGTGTCCACGACGTCCGCGTTGATATTGCGCTGCACGCACCCTACATTCCGGCTGAATTCCAACCGTCAATTTTCACGTCCCAGCGAAAGGTCACGGTCCTCGCATGAGCAACCTCAAGTACGGCGTCTCCCTCTACAGCTACACCGGTGATATCAACACCGTCCTCACCCTCGAAGACGCCATGGCACACATAGCTGACATCGGCGCCACCGGGATTGAGATCCTGGGCGAAGGTCACGTGCCCAACTACCCGGAACCGTCCGCCGCGTGGATTGACCAATGGTTCGGGCTGCTCGAAAAATACCAGCTGGAGCCTACCAATTACGGGTCGTGGATCGACTCGAGCATGTGGCGTGACCGCGACCTCACCGCAGATGAGGGCGCTGTAATGCTGGCCCGCGATCTTCGGCTGGCCCATCGTCTTGGATTCACCTCAATCCGCCCCAAGATCGGTGTAGTGTCCATGGACCTGCGCCCCCACCCGATCTGGGAGGAAGTGATTGAGCGCAACCTCGATCTCGCGGCCGAACTGAACCTCATTATTTGCCCGGAAATCCATGCGCCCACTCCCATCAAGCACCCGGTGGTGGACGAGTTCATCGCGTTCATCGAGCGAACCGGATCGAAGAACTTCCGCCTGCTCATCGACACCGGTATCTTCCAAAGGGCGATCACCACCGCCAAGCATGACGGCCTCAGCGAAGAAGCCCAGGAAGAAGGATGGCGTAAACCCCTTGCCGTTCCCATGTCGGACCTGGCGGATGTTCTCCCCTACGTGTCGTTTATTCAGGCGAAATTCTTCGACATCGACGATGACCTGGTTGACGGCCAGATTCCTTGGCGCGAGATCCTTCAGACCCTGAAGGAGAACGGATGGTCCGGTTACCTGTCCAGTGAATACGAAGGCGATCGGCTGCCTTACCGATCCATTGAGCAGGTCCGCCGGCAGCATGCGCTTCTGCACAGCCTGGAGGCCGAGATCGCCGGGACGCAGTGACCGAAGTACGCAACCACAGCCGCAGCAACAGCAACACAGGCCGGATCTCTCCCACCCGGCTCCGGCTCCTCATGGCAGCGCTCCTGGCGGTGTCATTTCTTGGAGCCCTCGATCACACCATCGTTTCGACGTCCTTGGCCACTGTCGCCGGCGAACTCGGAGCCCTCCAGCACATGAGCTGGGTGGTAGTGGGATACACGCTCGCCAGTACTGTCCTGCTCCCGGTACTCGGAGGGCTGGGCGATCGGGTCGGTCCGCGGATGGTCTTCCTCATTGCGCTGATCGGCTTTGTTGCAGCGTCCTTCGTGTGTGGCCTCGCGCATGACATGACCCAGCTCGTCGTCGCCCGGGTCCTCCAGGGCATGAGCGCCGCGGGTCTTCAGCTGATGTCGCAGACGATCGTTGCCGAGGTCACCACGCCGAGGCAACGTCCTGCGTACCTCTCACTGATCGGCGCAGCCTTCCCGGTGGCAATTCTGATCGGGCCGCTCCTCGGGGGCCTGATCACGGATCATTGGGGATGGCCCTGGGTGTTTTGGATCAACGTCCCGGTGGGGCTTGCCGCACTTCTCCTGGCCGTCGTGGCCGTTCCACACATCGAACCGGCGGGCAAGAAACGGTTCGACGTCGTTGGAGCGGTGCTGCTCACCGCTGTCCTTGTGGCGGTGGTGCTGGCAGTTGCGTGGTTCAGCTCCGGAAACTCCGCAGCGTGGATCGCCCTTGGAGCAGGCGTAGCAGCGCTAGGCGGGCTCGTCGTCGTCGAGCGCGGTCAACAGAACCCCATCATCCCGGTTCACTTGTTCCGCAACCGCACGTTCAGTGCAGGCGTGGGACTCTCAGCAGTCATGGGTGCGGGGCTTATCTCAGCCACGGCGTACCTGCCAACGTATTTCCAGATGGCCTATGGAGTCAGCGCCACCATCTCAGGACTGGTTCCCATCGCCACTGTGCTGGGAATGTTGGTGGGCAATCTCGTGACGGGCTGGCTCGCGTCGCGAACGGGCCGCTACCGCGCGTTTCCCATAGTCGGAACAGTGATGGGAGCACTCGGACTCGGAGCCATGTTCCTGCTCCCGCGGGGCGCGCCGCTGTGGGTCCCGGCGCTGATCATGGCGTTCGTGGGCCTCGGCACGGGAGCGTTCATGAGCCTCGCCATTGCGATCGTGCAAGGTGCTGCACCACGCAGTGAACTCGGCGCCGCAACCGCAACCGCGGGACTCAGCGGGCAGATCGGATCCACCGTAGGATCAGCGGTAGTAGGCGGCGTGGTGGGGTTCGGCGTCGCATCGCTCTTGCCAACCGGGCTCGATTCCCAAACTCTGACGCCTGCCTTGGTCCACGCCGCCGACCCCGCGATGCAAGCCGAGATCGCAGCGATCTACCACGACGTCTTTTCTCCCGTTTTTCTTGCCCTGGCCGGCGTCTACACCCTGGGTTTCATTGCAGCGTTGCTGCTGCCCGATGGCCGCCTTTCCGATGATGCCGCGGTCCCTGCAGATGACTCTGCCGACTCTGCCGCCCTGGACGGCTCTGCCGACCTGGCTCTGCAGGGAAAGGATTAACGTGCGCGGCAAAACCATTGTGAGATGGGGGCTCGCCGGTACGGGAACCATTGCCCGTGAATTCGCGCAGACCATTGCTGAAGTCCCCTCTGCCTTCCTCGCTGCTGCAGCGTCCCGGACCGTGGCGGCCTCAGGCAAGTTCTGTTCCGATTTCGGCATCCCAACCCAGCACTCGTCCTTTCAGGATCTTGCCCATGACCCCACCATTGACGCGGTGTACGTTTCCACCCCTGCCGGATTGCATCATGAGCATGCCAGGCAATTCCTGGAGGCGGGTAAACACGTCCTGGTGGAGAAGCCCTTTACCGCCACCCACGCCGAGGCCCTTGATCTGGCCCGAACCGCCAAGCGAGCCGGGACAGTGCTGATGGAGGCCATGTGGTCCCGGTTCCTGCCTGCCTACGTTGAGCTGAAGCGGCTGGTGGACGATGGTGCAATTGGAGAGGTGCGGAAGGTTGAAGCGTCCTTCGGTTTCCCGATTCCGGAGGCTGGGCCGAGGGCGCGGCCGCAGTTGTACGATCCCGCCTTGGGCGGCGGAAGCCTCCTGGAGATGGGCGTTTACCCTGTACAACTGTCGCACTGGCTTCTGGGCGATGAACCGGCCGTCGCCGCGTTCGGCCGCAGCAGCACCAGCGGGGTGGACCTGGACACCACGGCGCTTCTTTCCTTTGGTGACGGCGCAACCGGATACATCAGCTCATCAATGTCCACAGTGCTTCCCAACAACGCACGGATACTGGGAACCGAAGGCCTCATTGAACTGCCGGCCCCGCACCATTGCCCCAACGAGCTGACTGTTTCACGCTACAACCCCTCGGGGCCGGGATTTCAGCAGTCCCACATCATTCAGGCGCCCATTGTTGGCGGCGGACTCAGGTACGAAATTCTCGAGTTCCACGCGCTGCTCGAATCCGGTAGCCCGCAGAGTTCCGTGATGCCCTTGGGCGACTCTCTGGCCATCATGCGCACACTGGACCTCATAAGGCACCAGGTCCACAAACCTTCCCAGGAGGATCTTCACCGTGAAAGCTAAAGTACAGCCGGAGCAGATAGTGGCCTCCATGACCTATGCGCAGAAACTGGCACAGCTTCAGATCGTCTGGAGGCCCGGACTCTGCGGAAGCGGGAAGCCTGGCCCGAAACGGTGCGGGAGCATTGTTCTGGCCCGCCTCAGCCCAGGCCACCAACGCGCTTCAGCGGATCGCCGTCGAAGAAAGCCCGCACGGCGTCCCCCTCCTGATCGGCCTTGACGTGGTCCACGGCCAGTTCACGATCTTTCCCACTCCTCTGGCACAAGCGGCCAGCTTCGATCCGGAGGTGGCAAGGGCCGACGCCCGGCTCTCTGCCAAGGAAGCCCGGTCCAATGGAGTGAACTGGACCTTTTCGCCCATGATCGATGTGTCACGGGACCCCCGATGGGGGCGCGTAGTGGAAGGATTTGGCGAGGACCCCTACCTCAACGCCGTCTTCGGGGAGGCCAAGATCCGCGGCTACCAGGGCGATAATCTTTCCTCCAACGCATCCATTGCCGCCTGCGCAAAGCACTTTGTTGGCTACAGTGCCGCCGAAGGAGGACGCGACTACAACACCACGGACATCTCGGTCCAGCGGCTCCACAATGTGTATCTGGAACCCTTCAGGGCGGCGGTCGCAGCACGAGTCGCCAGTGTCATGGCAAGCTTCAACGCAGTCTCAGGCGTACCCATGCACGCCAACCGGGAGCTGCTCACCGATGTCCTGAAGAACGAGTGGGGACATGACGGGATCGTGGTGGCAGACGCCGATGGCGTGGGCGAGCTTGTGGACCATGGCATCGCGGCCGACACTTCCGACGCCGGGCGCCTGGCACTTTCAGCAGGTCTCGATGTTGAAATGGGCGGCTCTTTGCTGAGCGACGGTGAGCCCATTGTCCGCGAGGAGCTACTGGACTCTGAGCGCTTGGACGACGCCGTACTCCGGGTACTCCGGCTGAAGCAAGCGCTGGGCCTGTTCGAGAACCCGTATGTGGACGAATCCACAGCAGCAACAGACCCAGATGATGCCTCGCTCTCAGCGGCGAGGGATACTGCCGCGCGCTGCGCGGTCCTGCTGAAGAACGACGACGGCGTGTTGCCGGTGAAGCCCTGGCGGCAACGAGTCCTTGTGGTGGGTCCTTACGCTGACAGCAAGGACCACCTTGGAGCCTGGGTACAGTACTTCGCCTCCCCCACCACCACATCCATTGCCGAATCGCTGGCAGAAGCCCTGCCGGAGTCCGTAGTGACCACCTTGCCCGGCGCCACCTTCTTTGGCTCCGATCCCGGCCTTCAGGCTGAAGCAGCTGCTGCCGCCGCTGAGGCGGACCTGGTGATCGTCGCCGTCGGGGAACCCAGTGACCTTTCCGGGGAGGCGAGCTCGCGGAGTTCATTGGACCTGCCCGGAGACCAGGAGAAATTGATCCATGCCATTGCCGGCTCGGGCACCCCCTTTGCCGTGGTCCTGATGACCGGCCGCCCACTGGTGGTCAGCGATTGGATTGATCAATGTCCTGCCCTTCTGGTGGCATGGCATCTGGGCACCGAGGCAGGAAAAGCAATTTCGGATGTCCTCACCGGCGCGGTCAACCCGGGCGGCAAGCTTCCCATGTCTTTCCCGCGCGCTGTGGGTCAAGTCCCCATCTACTACAACCATGAGTCAACGGGGAGGCCTGCCCGCACAGGAGGCTCTCTTGCTGACAAACGGCCGGACGTTGGGCTGACCGGACCCAACAACACTGATGACTATTACAAGTCGAAGTACCTGGACTTGGAGCTGGGTCCGCAATTCGGTTTCGGATACGGGCTTAGCTACACGTCCTTTGAGTTGGAATCATCGCCGGACCAAGCACTTTCGGTCACCTTGGACGAGCTGAGAGCTGGATCCAGGATCTCTTTCACCACGATCGTTCGCAATACCGGAACAAAGGATGGCGACGAAGTGGTCCAGTTGTATATTTCCGATCTGCTGGCCACAGTGACCCGGCCCGTCAGGCAGTTGCGGGGCTTCAGGCGAGTATTCGTACCTGCCGGAGAGGAACGGCGGGTATCGCTGACCATCGGCTGGGATGATCTGGGATTCTGGACCAACGATCACCGTGCCGGATACATCGTGGAGCCAGGCGAGTTCCGGGTGGGGATTGGCAGCGGCCTGACCTCCCGGGAATTCAGCCTGTGGGTCACTCCCAGTTCCCCCTGAAACCAATAAGCCAAGTAGCCCAGCCACCAAGTATTCCGCCCACCAAGTAGTAAGGACCGATCCCCATGCCACACCAGAACCTTCCCCGACTCGAGCGGACGGGCAGCCACGTCAGGCTGATTGTTGAGGAGAAGCCGTTTCTCTGCATCGGAGGCGAACTGCATAATTCCAGTGCATCTGACAGGAGCTATATGTCGCCCATCTGGGAGAAACTGGCAAAGGCGGGGGTCAACACGGTGATCGCTCCTGTGTCCTGGGAACAAACAGAACCGGTTGAAGGACAACTCGATTTTTCGATCGTCGACGGGCTGGTGGAAGACGCACGGTCCACCGGCGTCCGTCTGGTACTGATCTGGTTCGGGGCGTTCAAGAACGCTTTCTCCACCTATGCCCCGCGGCTGGGTTCGCGCTGACCGTGAACGTTTCCCGCGCGCGGACAGGGGCGTCAAACCGTTCAAGACCCCCTTTTCGTATCCCGGATCCATGCCGCGGCCAAGCTTGTCCGTCTTCTCTGACAATCTCTTTGAAGCGGACCGAACCGCCTACACTGCCCTGTTAGCGCATCTGTCCATGGTCGATCCGGACCATACAGTCATCATGGTTCAGGTGGAAAACGAGGTTGGACTGCTGGGTGCAGGAAGAGACCACAGCGCACTGGCCGACGCCGTTTGGAAGGCACCGCTCCCTGGGCATTTGATTGCTGCGGTTTCTCAAGCTCCGGAATCCTTTGACCAGGAGTTTGTGCAGGCCCTTGGCGCGCGCCCGGACAGCAGCAAAAGCTGGGCGGACCACTTCGGAGATGACAACCCCGTTGCCGAAGAGACCTTTATGGCCTGGGGATTTGCATCCTTTGTGGGAGGTTTGGCGGCAGCCGGAAAGGAAGTCCTGCCCCTGCCCACTTACGCAAACGCCTGGATCGGCCCTCAACGGGGACAGGACCTGCCCGGCCAGTACCCAAGCGGCGGACCGACGGCCCGGATGATCCCGGTATGGCGTGCCGCGGCGCCGGCCATCGACTTCCTGGCACCGGATATCTACGTGCCCAATGCAGAGGAGGTCATGCGTCAATACGCCTCCGATTCCAATCCCCTTTTCATCCCCGAAGCACGTTACCGGGCCGGAGATGCGTTCTTGGCCATTGGGGGATTTGGTGGTCTGGGCTACAACGTCTTCGGGGTGGAAGAAGGCCGGGAAGGCAACCAGTTCAGCGCCGCCTGCTCCATCATCACTTCCCTTACTCCAGAGATAGTGGATGCCCAGCGCGACGGCCGTATTTTTGGCTTCGCCCTTGACCCGGAGGAGGAATCCATCAGCACAGAACTGGCGGGTACTTCAATAACGGTTCGAAATTCCAGGAAGCTCCTCGAAGGAATGCTTCTGGATGCAGGCGTTCGTGTTCCCCCGGCGCCCGAACTCCTGGAAGAAACGGTTGCCGCTACCCACGGCCCTACCCCAGGAGACGCCCGTCCCTTTGGAATGGTTCTGGCCATCAGTCCCACCGAGTTCATCGTGGTGGGCCAAGGAGCACAAGTGGACTTCCACAAGCCCGGCTGTGACGTTGAACTGGATTCAGTCAGGGAGCTGGTGGTGACCAATGCCGGGTTTCAGGAAGGGCGATTCCTCAACGGGGACGAACGCCTTGAGATCCTTTCTGACAAGCACATCACAGCCGTGAGGGTCCGCATCCTCACAACCACGAGCTAACAACAACCAGCTCTCAGCAAAGACCCCCGGAATGCCTTGGAGCCATCCCGGCAGGGCCCCTCTTAGGGCGATTTGTCCGGTCCTCCTTGTCGTCTGAATCCAGCCACAGTTGGTCGGCAGCCGATCGAAGGTGCCGTCTGCGGTGCTGGTCGTACGGGACGGAACGACGTTGCCAGCCGAATGCCTGCAAAGGAAGGAAATTCATGAAGACAGAACCACCAGGAAATCAACACGCAAGCCCATTGGGGGTTGCTGCCATCGGCTACGCCTTCATGGGGAAGTCCCATTCGAATGCGTGGCGGAACGTGGCCAGTTTCTTCGATGTCCCGGCCTTCGAGCAGAAAGTGCTCGTGGGCCGGGACGCCACCCAGGTAGCGGAGGCCGCAGCCAAGTACGGTTGGGCCGAGTCGGCCACAGATTGGCGTTCCGTGATTGAGCGGGACGACATCCACATCGTTGATATCTGCGCGCCCGGTTGGATGCACGCCGAAATCGCCATCGCCGCACTGGCCGCCGGCAAACACGTGTTGGTGGAGAAGCCGCTGGCCAACACCCTGGGTGAGGCCGAACTGATGGTGGCCGCAGCCGTTGAAGCGCGTACCCGCGGGGTTCGATCGATGATCGGCTTCAACTACCGCCGCGTTCCCGCCCTCGCCCTGGCCAAGGAACTCATCGCCGAAGGACGGTTAGGCACCATCCGCCACGTCCGCGCCGCCTACCTCCAGGACTGGCTCGCCGACGACCAATCGCCCATGACCTGGCGGCTCCGCAAGGAAACCGCCGGCTCCGGCGCGCTCGGCGACATCGCCTCGCACGCCATCGACCAAATCCAGTACCTGACCGGACAGACCATCCTCGAGGCATCGGGGGTGCTGAAAACGTTCGTGACTCAGCGGCCCGGTCCGGGCGGTTTAGAAGACGTCACTGTAGACGACGCCGCCTGGGCAACGTTTTGGCTCACCGGCGAAATGGGCGCCTCCGTCGAAGCATCCCGCGTCGCGACCGGCCAGAAAAACTCCCTCAAGCTCGAAATCTACGGCACCTCAGGGTCGCTGACATTTGACCTGGAAGCGCTGAACGAGCTGAATTTCCTGGACGCCACCGTGCCTGTTCGTGAGCAGGGTTTCCGCCGGATCCTGGTCAATGAACCCGAACACCCCTACCTCGAAGCGTGGTGGCCGCAGGGTCACATCATCGGTTGGGAACACACTTTCACCCACCAGATCCGAGACTTCCTCACCGCAATTGCGGCCGATGAGTCGCCGTCGCCGTCGTTTGAAGACGGACTGCAGGTCCAACGTGTCCTCGATGCTGTGGAAGCCTCAGCCAGGAACAAGAGCACCATTACCGCTGTCGAAGACAAGTCCCTCGTTTCTGAAGGAGCCTGACCATGCCCCGCCCGTTTACCCTGTTCACCGGCCAGTGGGCCGACCTTCCCCTCGAGGAAGTCGCCAGGCTTGCCTCCGGTTGGGGCTACGACGGCCTCGAAATCGCCGTCTCCGGAGACCACCTGGACGCCTGGCGCGTGGACGAACCCGGCTACGTCGAGTCCAAGCTCGAACTCCTGGACAAGTACAACCTCAAAGTCTGGGCCATCTCCAACCACCTCAAGGGCCAGGCCGTCTGCGATGACCCCATCGACTTCCGCCACGAAGCCATCGTCGGCTCGAAGGTCTGGGGCGACGGGGACCCCGAAGGCGTCCGCCAGCGCGCCGCCGAGGAACTCAAGCACACCGCCCGGCTCGCCCGCGCACTGGGCGTGGACACCGTCGTCGGGTTCACCGGCTCCTCCATCTGGCAGTACGTCGCCATGTTCCCGCCCGTCCCGGAAAAGGTCATCGACGCCGGCTACCAGGACTTCGCCGACCGCTGGAACCCCATCCTGGACGTCTTCGACGACAACGGCGTCCGCTTCGCCCACGAAGTCCACCCCTCCGAGATCGCCTACGACTACTGGACCACCGTCCGCACCCTCGAAGCGATCGGCCACCGCGAAGCGTTCGGCCTGAACTGGGACCCCTCCCACATGATGTGGCAGGGCATCGACCCCGTGTCCTTCATCTGGGACTTCAAGGACCGGATCTACCACGTGGACTGCAAGGACACCAAGATCCGCCAGACCGGCCGGAACACCGTCCTCGGTTCCCACCTGGCCTGGGGCGACCCCCGCCGCGGCTGGGACTTCGTCTCCGCCGGCCGCGGCGACGTCCCCTGGGAAGCGTCCTTCCGGGCGCTGGCCGCCATCGGCTACGACGGGCCCATCTCCGTGGAATGGGAAGACGCCGGCATGGACCGCCTCCACGGCGCCCCCGAAGCCCTCGCAGCCCTCAAAAAATACGACTTCCCCGCCTCCCAGACCAGCTTCGACGCCGCCTTCAGCAGCAAGGACTGAGGCGTGAACCAGAACTGACTCCATTGAAGAGCAGCATTCGATGAGGAATTCTTGTCTCGGGACTCGTCACCGACAAAGTGATCAAGTACGTGATTGAGAACGAGTTTGCCAACTGGCGTCCCAGACGTAGCGTGGACTCAGAAGTATGCGGTTCCCAACCGGGAGGTATCGATGGGCGGGCTCGATGACCTGCTGGCCGGGTCGGCGGACCGGTGGGCGAAGGCGGAACGCCGGGCCGAGGGAGTCGCCGACCTTTGTCTGGGCCGTGCTGTCCGAAATTACTTCACCCTCTATTTGCCCATTGGGGCGGTGGTACTCTTCCCCACCGGTGCGAGCCTAGGAATGCTGTCCTTCCCGGACGAAGCCAGCATCACCAACATATTTGGCTTTGGCTGTCTCCTGACCGGCGTCGGCCTTATGATCGGCGGCCTCGTCTCCAACCCAAAGTCCTCGAGACTGCTGCAACATGGCCACCAGCGACGTTACTCTGTCCCTCCGCGACGACGAACGGAAGGCTGTACGCCGGCAGATCCTCGGCAGGGCGGCCACGACCCCGGACCACATGAACGTCAAACATGCCGCAGCCGTCCAAGCCAGAAAGGGACTCGCTACCCAACTCGTCTGGCCGCGATCTCGATGACTC
Source organism: Pseudarthrobacter sp. SORGH_AS 212 (assembly GCF_030818145.1). Lineage (NCBI taxonomy): Bacteria > Bacillati > Actinomycetota > Actinomycetes > Micrococcales > Micrococcaceae > Pseudarthrobacter > Pseudarthrobacter sp. SORGH_AS 212. Next base: position 128,848 of record NZ_JAUTAA010000001.1, read on the forward strand.
CGCCGTCTGATTCGACACTGACGACCTGGAAACCGGGCGGCACGTGATGCTTATTGTCGTCAGGATCCGCATACCGCGGAGCTGAAACGGCGCCAAGCCCGGTCAGGGCCTTGCTCCGGCCGGTTGGCACAAGATCTTCGTAGACGGCTGGTTGGAAGTCGATCCGGCCCGGCCCCGGATCTGCGATGCCCATCTGCCAGACGGTGCTTAGGGAACCGGGCCTCGCATAGGGATACCGCAGGAACATGAGCGCCTGCCCTCGCTCGTCGAGTCTGGCGTCGGTCTTCCGGAACCGCCTCTGCGCGAACCATGTCATTGATGCGACCGCCAGTCCGTAGAAGATGCCATTGACCGCTGCAAAGCCCGCGTTGCGTCCCAGAATGAGGCTGACGCCCAGCCAGAGGAAACCAGTGGTGACCCCGACCAGGACGGCGTGCAGAATAGGGTGGCTTCCGGCCCACTCTCTCCAGGCCGACCAACCGCCCCGCGGTGTCCCCCCGACAGCTGCCGGCTTGTTCATAACCGGCCGCGCCCCGGGTAAGGCTGAATCCTCATAGTCCGATCCAAGCGGCGAGATGCAGGTCAGGCAAGGGGTTCGACAATCCTTGGTCAACCCTTCAACAACCCGGTTCTTTCCTCTAGTAGTCGATGGCTTTCCGGTCCATGAATTTCAGTGCGGCGAGGCGGGCTTCCACTTCGGACTGCTCCCCGAGGTCTTCGAGGGAGGCGAACTGGGCGTCCAGGGAGGAGGCGGCGAGTTCCTGCTGGCCGCGGACGGTTGCTTCCTGGCGGCGGATGTTCTCCTCGTACCGGCCAATGGCCGACGTTGGGTCTCCGGTGTCCAGGGCCCTGAGGGCGTCGTTCACCTGGGTCTGCGTGGCGGCGACCCGGGCCCGGTTGACCAGCTCGTTGCGTTTGGCGGTCAGTTCCCCGAGCTTGCCGCGCATCTGGTCCAGGCCGCTCTTGAGCTTATCGACGACCTCGTTCTGGGCGGCCAGACCAGGCGCCTGGGCCCTGGCTGTGGTCTCGGCGGTCATCTGCCGCTGAAGAGCCAGCCGGGCGAGGGCATCGAACTTATCCGCGTCACTGCTATTGCCCGCGGTCCGGAACTCGTCGGCCTTCCGGGACGCTGCGACCGCCTTGTTGCCCCAGGAGGTGGACTCGTCGACAGCCCGGTTGTGGTCGTCCTCGGCCATCCGGAGGTTGCCGATCGTCTGCGCGATCGCGGCCTCGGCTTCACGGATGTTGTTCGAGTAGTCGCGGACCATCTGGTCCAGCATCTTCTGCGGGTCTTCCGCGGAGTCCAGGAGGGCGTTCAGGTTGGCCTTGGCCAGCTGGGCAACGCGGGCGAAAATACTCTGCTTCACGGAGGTCTTTCTATCGGTGGTTGCCTTCGCATTCTATGCGTCCGGCAAGGCTGGCCATGACCACAACATCGTATGCGTATTGGAAGACCTGGCGCTTCAAGTTCGATCCTCGCCGTTAGCGGTCTCCTCAATCCAATCGATAGCCTCATCGGGGAACAGGAAGCCTTCGGATTCCCCGTTTCTGCCCCACCATGGGTCCCCCGGTGGCGGCCCACCTGCCTCGACAATCTTTGCAATGACCTCGGGCGGAAGGACATCACCGTTGTTATCGATCAGCCATTGTTGCGTTGTGGGCTCAAGATTTGGCCACCACTGCTGGACGCTCATAGTCAAAGTCTCCCACCGACACGACCTGGGGCCGAAGAATTTCCCACATGCCTGACGAAAGCCATCTTCCGGCTCGTCCCCTGCCCCGGGCGTCCTCGAGCATAACCGGTTCGGGTGCCCGACCGGAGAACGTTGTCCGCGCCAGGCCGCAGCCGATCAGGACCATCAAAGCGAGGACGAGCAGGACCCATGCGGTGCTTCCGGTCCACCGCCTAATATCAGCCGACTCCGGCCTGGTCCAAAGCACTAAGCAGGCCCTCGGCGTCGGCAACGTCGTAGAAGGCCACCGTTTGCCCCAGCCCGAAGCTAACGACATCCATCCCGGTGTTTTGGTACATTCCCAAACCCATTCCGAAAATTCCACCCATGCCCTGAGACCCGAACGCCACGCTGACGTGGCGCCCATCTCTGGACCGATCTACCTTGGTCGCTACCCCGCTGACAGGCGAATCTGAAACGGATCGGTCTCCGATGCAGACGATTGCCCGGCGATCAGAGAGTCCGTACACCGTGCGTAGCTTCCGCCGCTTCTTGACGATGAATCTGCCAAAGATGAAATAGAGACCGACCAGGACGAAGGGTATGCCCCACAGCGCGAAGAAGGGCTGCTGCTTGACGGTGGTGACGACGATGAACGCCCAGAAGATTGCGAAGCCGCCCCAGAGGATGCTGAATGGCACCAGAAAGGCGTCCGCCCCGGTAAAACGGACCTGTGGATCGGGTTGACCCACCCACAGGAGCTTTTCGCCTTGGCGAAGGAGTGGCAGGATCCGGCTTCGGGGATCGTTCATGCCACGAAGTGTTACACAGTATTTGGGAATTATTGCGACGCGCTTACTGACAGCCCTTCAAGATGCCGGCCATGGCATCGTGCTCTGCCTGGGTTACCCAGAGAGTGTATTTGCCCTTGACCGCTGTCTGGCGTGCAACATATTCGCACCGGAAAGCCTTGTTCGGCGGTAGCCACGTTGCGGCGTCTTTGTCGCCTTTGGCGCTGTTGGTGGGGCCGTCGGCCGCCATGAGGTTTTGTGGGTCGTTGGCGAGCTGTTTGCGCTGATCGGCACTCAGCTGTTGTGCACCTTTTTGCCAGGCGTCGCTGAGTGGCACGATGTGGTCGATCTGAACGTCGGAGCTGGTGTTCTGGCCGCGGACGAAGTTGATGGTGGCGCCGGTGTACTTGTCCGCGAGCGTGCCTGTCATGACGACGCAGTCGTGGGTGCCTGCCTTGAACGTTTCGCCGGTCAGATCGCGGGAGAGAATGTCATTGCGGGTATCGCACCCGTTGCGGTCTGTATCGGCCCAGGCAGGTCCGAACTCATCGCGGGTGTAGCCGGCCTTCGGGGCGCGGCCCTTAACTGGGATGCTCTCCAACTGAACAAGAGCCTGGGCGGCTGCACGGCCCATGTCGCCGCCTCCCGGCTGAGTCGCAGAGTTGCTGGGAGCAGAACCGACGCCGTCTATTGCGCGGGCGGCAACGTCGCAGCCAGCAAGAGGACCGGCCAGAAGAAGGGCGGCTGCAGCTGTCAGGACTGGGGCGGTGGAGCGAATGATGTGAGCGGCCCTTCTGTGTTGCTTAGCAAGGTTTCCACGCTATCGTCGGGCATCGCCTACAAACGGCAAGAGGGCATGTCATGCCCGCCACATGCTGGAGTACTTGCCAGAACCGGGCTGTCAGGCGGAGGTCAGTTCGCTGTGGTAAGTCGTACCTTTGACGGTGTGCCTATGAGCCGCTGCTTCGTCAGCGGTCGTCCAGTGATTTATGGAATCCGGCGGAGTCGGGAAGGATCTCACTGAGCTTGGCGATTTCCCGGATGTGTTCTGATGTGAAAATGATTTTTCCTTTGCCCCAGCATGCGTGGGGGAAGCGTCCGCTGGCCGCGCCATCGCGCAGCCAAGACTCCGTGCCGCGCATCAGCGCCGCGGCTCCGGCGGGCCCAAAGAATTCGATGTCCACGGCTTCTCCCAGGAAATGGTGCGGGTTTCTCAGGTTCATGCCCACCGCGAGATTCACCGACATGACCGACGACTCTCGAACGCTATGGTGGTTCAACTCTGCAGACATTGACAGAATGCTCACCTAAAGCCTTTGGAAAGCTGTCACCGAACGCTCAGTGGCGTCAGCACCCACTGGCGATCAGCCACGACGCATGAGTGTGGCGCAGGTCGTGAATCCTTGGATTCTTCGTCAGCCCTGTGCCTGGGCGGTTCGAACGGCAGGCACCCAGTAGTGATGCCAATAGAGCTTGTGGATGATGCGCCGCCCTTGGGCGTCGTGAACACAAGTTCCTTGCCGGGCCTGCTCGCCACCAAAGGGATCAGCAATTCCAACCTTCGTGCTTCGAACGAACTAAGGCTCTAAGTAAAAGTCTCCCGTTTCCGCGACCTGCCGAAGAGCTTTCGGGGGCTCTTAGGATTGCGGGACGACGTTCGTGTCGTTGTTTGGGACACGCCCGGCTGCCCGGAACCGTGCCCGCCGTCTCGAGGACCTGTGACACCACAGGTGTGGTCGCCTCGTCGAGTTATTGAGTGGAGTCTTCTCGAACGACGACGCCTTCGTCTCCGGGGAGTACTTTGCCCTGATCCCGCTCGGCCTGATCCTCAACGTTGAGCTCCCAAGCGTCTCCCGTAGAGCAGACGGCAGTAGCGCCCACTCGGTAGGATTTATCAGCTGCGTTAGTATCGAAGCTTGCGCGAAGGACAGCCCCCCTTCTGCGAAAACGGTCGGGTGTGTCGTTGGATTGACGGTGCGTACAGTCATGCCGAGGGATTTCCAATATTCGGCTACGCGTTTGGCGTCCTCAACATGTTCGGTTTCTTGGGGTTCCGCCACCGCGCACATCTGAATAGGCCGCCGCGGCGGCCAGGCCGAAGCCCTCGCACCCAGCGCCAGAGGGACGCCACCACAAGCCATGCCAACACGTTAAAGCAAAAACCCCCTATGACGAGGGGGTATGCCGTGCCCGAGGTGGGACTCGAACCCACACACCTTTCGATACCGCATTTTGAGTGCGGCGCGTCTGCCAATTCCGCCACTCGGGCGCGGAATACGTGAAGTCCAGCGGGTACGCCCACAGCTGATTGTGAGCAACGCGATCGCTTCACGTACGCGGAATTACTCTACATGCAGATAGGCTGAAGTCCAGAATCGCGCCGCCGTTGCCGCAACTGTACCCATACAGGCCAAGTAACAACCGCGGTGGCACCTAAGATAGTGATGTCCCGCCGTACCCCTCCAAGGAGATCCCGTGACTGAACAGACGGAGTCCAAGCCCACATCCCAGCCGGCGCGCCGCGTCATTGTGGCTGAGGATGAAACCCTCATCCGCCTCGACATCATCGAGATCCTGCGCGGCGAAGGCTACGACGTCATCGGCGAGGCGGACAACGGCGAAAAGGCCGTGCAGCTGGCCGAGGAACTCAAGCCGGACCTGGTCCTGATGGACGTGAAGATGCCCGTCATGGACGGAATTTCCGCTGCGGAGAAGATCGTCAAGGCACGCATCGCGCCCGTCGTGCTGCTGACCGCCTTCAGCCAGAAGGAACTGGTTGAGCGCGCCCGCGACGCCGGCGCCATGGCTTACGTCGTGAAGCCCTTCACGCCAGCGGACCTCATCCCCGCCCTGGAGATCGCGCTCTCCCGCCACGAGGAGATCAAGGCCCTCGAAAGCGAGGTCTCGGACCTGCAGGAGCAGTTCGCCACCCGTAAGCTCGTGGAACGCGCCAAGAGCCTGCTGACCACCAAGATGGGCCTCACCGAGCCCGAGGCTTTCCGCTGGATCCAGAAGACTTCCATGGACCGCCGCCTCAGCATGCGCGAGGTCGCCGAGACCATCATCAACCAGGTCAACTAGTCGGGCCTGGCCCGGAGCGATTACGACGACGGGCCGCGCCAACGCGAAAAGGACCCCTGCCAGCCGGCAGGGGTCCTTTTCCGTTCAGAAGAACTAGGCCTTCTTCTTCTTTTCCGGCCAGGGGCCGAGCTTTTCCTTGTTGCTGGCGACTTCCCCGGCACGTGTGGAGTCGGCGAGGTCGCCCACCTTGTGCACCTTCAGGGAGTTCGTTGAACCCGCCTTTCCGGGAGGGGAACCGGCTGCGATGACCACCAGGTCGCCGTCCTCAACGAGTCCCATGTCCGAGAGGCTGCGGTCCACCTGCGCGGTCATGGCGTCGGTGTGGTCCACCATCTGCACCAGTACCGGCTGGATACCCCAGGTGAGCGCCAGCTGGTTCCAGACCTGCTCCACCGGCGTGAACGCGAAGACCGGCTTGATGGGCCGCAGGCGGGACAGGCGGCGGGCCGAGTCACCGGACTGTGTGAACGCACAGATGTACTTGGCGTCCAACTGGTCGGCGATTTCGACGGCGGCTCGGGTGATGGCGCCGCCACGGGTCTTGGGCTTGGTCCCCAGCGGGGGGACGCGCTCGAGGCCGTGGACCTCAGTGGATTCGATGATCCGCGCCATGGTCTTGACCGTTTCGATCGGGTACTTGCCCACGCTGGTCTCGCCAGACAGCATGACGGCGTCGGCACCATCCAGCACAGCGTTGGCGCAGTCGGAGGCTTCGGCGCGGGTGGGCCGCGGGTTGTCGATCATGGACTCGAGCACCTGTGTGGCCACGATGACCGGCTTGGCCCAGCGGCGGGCCAGTTCGATGGCACGCTTCTGCACGATCGGCACTTCCTCCAGCGGAAGTTCCACGCCGAGGTCGCCACGGGCCACCATGATCGCGTCGAACGCGTCGACGATCTCGGGCAGCTGGTCCACTGCCTGCGGCTTTTCGATCTTGGCGATCACCGGTGCCCGGCGGCCTTCTTCGTCCATGATCTCGTGCACGCGGGTGATGTCGGAGGCGTCCCGGACGAACGAGAGCGCAACGAGGTCCACGCCGCGGCGCAGTGCCCAGCGGAGGTCGTCCTCATCCTTTTCGCTCAGTGCGGGAACGTTGACGGCCACGCCGGGAAGGTTGATGCCCTTGTTGTTGGACACCATGCCGCCCACGGTCACCTCGGCAACGACCTTCACGTTGTCGACCTCGATGGCACGAAGCGCCACCTTGCCGTCGTCGATCAGCAGGGCGTCGCCCACCTTGACGTCTTCGGTCAGGGTCTTCAGCGTCGTGGAGCAGATCTCCTGCGTACCGGGGACGTCTTCGGTGGTGATCGTGAAGATGTCACCAACAGCCAAGGCGTGCGGGCCGTCAACGAAGCGGCCCAGCCGGATCTTGGGACCCTGCAGGTCGGCCATGATGGCCACAGGCTTACCCAGGTCCGCGGCGGCCTTGCGGACGTTCTCGTAGGTGTTGTCGTGCACGGTGTAGTCGCCGTGGCTCATGTTCATGCGGGCAACGTCAACGCCGGCTTCCAGCACCGCGAGGGTGTTCTCGTAACTGGCGATGGCCGGACCGAATGTCGCCACAATTTTTGCGCGTCTCATATACCTACCCTATTGGTCACTTGCATTGGTTAAGTTGTCGTGGAGGTGAACCCTCCATGCACCGCTGGAGGACGGCGGCTAGAGGACGGCGATGGCGCGGTCCGTCGGCGCAACCGGCGCCGGCAGGATGGTGCTGCCCATCAGGTACTTGTCCACTGCCGCGGCGGCGGCGCGGCCTTCCGCGATCGCCCAGACGATCAGGGACTGGCCACGGCCGGCGTCGCCGGCAACGAAGACGCCCTCGGTGTTGGTCATGTAGTAGCCGTCGCGGGAGACGTTGCCGCGGCCGTCAAATTCGGCCTTTACCTGTTCGGTGATGTTTGCAGGCTCGGCACCGGTGAAGCCCAGCGACAGGAACACCAGGTCGGCGGGGATAACCCGCTCGGTGCCTGCCTTGGGCAGCCGCTTGCCGTCAACAAACTCGGTTTCGGCAACCTTGACGCCGGTCAGCTTTCCGTTTTCGCCAACGAACCCGATGGTGGAGGCAAGGTAGGTACGCTCGCCGCCCTCTTCGTGGGCGCTGGCAACCTCGAACAGGGTGGGAAACGTGGGCCACGGCTGGTGGCCGGCACGCTCCGCCGGCGGCTGCTTGCCGATGGCCAGCGTGGTCACGGACGCAGCGCCGTGGCGGTGCGCGGTGCCGAGGCAGTCCGCACCGGTGTCGCCGCCGCCCAGGATCACCACATGCTTGCCCTGCGCATGGATCTGGTTCTCGATGGACTCCCCCGCCACTGCGCGGTTGGCCGGAACCAGGTAATCCATGGCGAAGTGCACGCCGTCCAGGTCGCGGCCCGGGATGGGCAGGTCGCGCGGCACGGTGGCGCCGGTGGCGATGACCACTGCGTCATACCGGCGGCGCAGCTGTTCCCAGGTGACGTCGGTACCAACAGCGACGCCGGTGCGGAAGCGGGTGCCTTCGGCCTTCATCTGCTCGAGCCGGCGGTCCACCTGCTCTTTTTCCATCTTGAAGTCGGGGATGCCGTAGCGCAGCAGGCCGCCGATTTTGTCGTCCCGTTCGTAGACGGCGACGGTGTGCCCGACGCGGGTTAGCTGCTGGGCAGCGGCCAGCCCGGCAGGGCCGGAACCGACGACAGCCACCGTCTTGCCGGTGAGCCGGTGCGGCGGCAGCGGGTTGACCCAGCCGTTGTCGAAGGCCTCATCGATGATGGAGACTTCAACCTGCTTGATAGTCACGGCAGGCTGGTTGATGCCCAGCACGCAGGACGCCTCGCAGGGTGCAGGGCAGAGACGGCCCGTCCACTCCGGGAAGTTGTTCGTGGCGTGCAGGCGCTCGATGGCTTCCTCGCCCTTGTCCCGCCACGTGAGGTCGTTCCATTCAGGAATGAGGTTGCCCAGGGGGCAGCCCTGGTGGCAGAACGGAACGCCGCAGTCCATGCAGCGGCCCGCTTGGGCCTTCAGCGTGCCCTTCTCCTGGGCCTCGTAGACCTCTTTCCAGTCCATGATGCGGACGGGAACGGGACGGCGCGGCTGGGTTTCACGCTGGCGTACTTTCAGAAATCCGCGTGGGTCAGCCACCGGTCACCTCCAGGATTCGAGACCAAACTTCTTCGCCGTCGGGGTCAAGGCCCTCTTCGATGGCGTCAAGACGGGTTTGCAGTACGGCCGCGTAGTCGCGCGGCAGCACCTTGGTAATGCGGGCAACGGTGTCATCGAAGTTCTCCAGCAGGCGCGCGGCCAGCTGCGAGTCGGTTTCCTCGATGTGCTTCACCAGCAGCCCGTGGACGATGTCGCGGTCCTCGGCGTCCAGCTCGCGCAGCTGCAGCTCGCCGGACTCAAGGGCCTGCTTGTTGACGCGGGTGGTCCGCAGGTCAAGGACGTACGCGGTTCCGCCGGACATGCCGGCACCGAAGTTGCGTCCCGTGCGGCCCAGGATCAGCGTCTGGCCGCCGGTCATGTACTCGCAGCCGTGATCGCCAATGCCTTCGACGACGGCGGTGGCACCGGAGTTGCGGACCAGGAAGCGTTCGCCCACCTGGCCGCGCAGGAACATCTCACCACTGGTGGCACCGTAGCCGATGACGTTGCCGGCAATGACGTTGGTCTCTGCCTTGAACACGTTGGTACGGTCCGGGCGGACGATGATCCGGCCGCCGGAGAGGCCCTTGCCCACGTAGTCGTTGGAATCGCCGAAGAGCCGCAGCGTGATGCCTGCCGGCAGGAAGGCGCCCAGCGACTGGCCGGCGGTGCCGTTCAGGGTGATGTCGATCGTGTCCGTGGCCAGCACATCGGTGCCGAACGCCTTGGTGACGGTGTGGCCCAGCATCGTGCCCACCGACCGGTCGGTGTTGATGACGTCCACGGTGATCTTTACCGGGCTGCGGTCCGTCAGCGCTTCGGTGGCCATGGTGATCAGGCGCTGGTCGAAGTGCTTGTCCAGCTCGTGGTTCTGGCCGGTCATGTTGCGCAGCGGCGCGTCGTCGTCGAACTCGAGGCCGTGCAGGATCGGATCCAGGTCCAGGCCCTCGGCCTTCCAGTGGTCGATGGCTTCGCGGGTGTCCAACACCTCGGCGTGTCCGATGGCCTCTTCAAGGCTCCGGAAACCGAGCTCGGCCAGGATCTCGCGGACTTCCTCGGCCAGGAACTCGAAGAAGTTGACCACAAACTCGGGCTTGCCGCTGAAGCGGGCCCGCAGCTCGGGGTTCTGGGTGGCAACGCCCACCGGGCAGGTGTCCAGGTGGCAGACGCGCATCATGATGCAGCCTTCCACCACCAGCGGAGCAGTAGCGAAACCGAACTCCTCACCGCCGAGCAGCGCAGCGATGACAACGTCGCGGCCGGTCTTGAGCTGGCCGTCCACCTGCACCACCACGCGGTCGCGCAGGCCGTTGAGCATCAGGGTCTGCTGGGTTTCGGCCAGGCCGAGTTCCCAAGGGACACCCGCATGCTTCAGCGAGTTCAGCGGCGAGGCGCCGGTGCCGCCGTCGTGTCCGGAGACGAGTACGACGTCGGCCTTCGCCTTGGTCACGCCGGACGCGACGGTGCCGATCCCGACTTCCGAGACGAGCTTCACGTGCACACGGGCCGAGGGGTTGGCACGCTTGGCATCGTAGATGAGCTGCGCGAGGTCCTCGATCGAGTAGATGTCGTGGTGCGGGGGCGGCGAGATGAGTCCCACGCCGGGGGTTGAGTGACGGGTCCGGGCTACCCAGGGGTAGACCTTCTGCGCCATCAGCTGGCCGCCTTCGCCGGGCTTGGCACCCTGGGCCATCTTGATCTGAATGTCGTCGGCGTTGGTCAGGTAGAGGCTGGTCACGCCGAACCGTCCGGAGGCGATCTGCTTGACGGCGGAGCGGCGCTCCGGATCGAGCAGGCGGTCCACGTCCTCGCCGCCTTCGCCGGTGTTGGACTTGCCGCCCAGCCGGTTCATGGCGATGGCCAGGGTCTCGTGCGCTTCCTTGGAGATGGAGCCGTAGCTCATGGCTCCGGTGGAGAACCGCTTGACGATGCTGGAGACAGGCTCCACTTCCTCGAGCGGAACGGCGGGGCGCCCGTCCTTGAACTTGAGCAGTCCGCGCAGTGTCATCAGGTTGGTGGACTGGTCGTCCACGCCCTTGGTGTAGGCCTTGAAGATGTCGTAGCGGCGTTCACGCGTGGCGTGCTGCAGCCGGAAAACCGTCTCCGGGTTGAACAGGTGCGGTTCGCCGTCGCGGCGCCACTGGTATTCGCCACCACCCAGCAGCGGGCGGTGCGGCTGCTCGATGCCGCCCTCGGGGTAGGCCATCTGGTGCCGCGCGGAAACTTCGGCTGCGATGACGTCGAGGCCGACGCCGCCGAGCTGGGAGTGGGTGCCGGCGAAGAATTCGTCCACCAGGTCCTGGCCGAGGCCGAGCGCCTCGAACGTCTGCGCACCGGTGTAGGAGGCCACGGTGGAGATGCCCATCTTGGACATGATCTTGAGGACGCCCTTGCCGAGGCCCTTGATCAGGTTGTAGACGCCGTCCTGCGGGGTCACGCCGGTGACGTCACCGGCGGCGATGAGCTGCTCCACGGATTCCATGGCCAGGTACGGGTTCACGGCGGAGGCGCCGTAGCCGATCAGGACTGCAACGTGGTGCGTCTCGCGGACGTCGCCGGCCTCGACCACCAGTGCGGTCTTGGTGCGGTTGGCGCTGCGAAGCAGGTGGTGGTGCACTGCGCTGACCAGCAGCAGCGACGGGATGGGCGCCCACTGGGCGTTGGAGTCACGGTCGGACAGCACGATGTACTGCACGCCGCGGTTGATCGCACCGGAAACCTGCTCGCAGATTTCGGTGAGGCGGGCGCGGAGCGCGTTCTCGCCGCCTTCGGGTCGGTAGAGGCCCCGGACCTTCATGGATAAGCGGTCGCCGTCGGGGCTTTCGATGTTGGCGATCTTGGCGAGCTGGTCGTTGTTGATCACCGGGAACGGCAACTGGACCTGGGGCTGGCGGACCTGCTTGGTGTCCAGCAGGTTGCCGTTGGGGCCGATCGCGCAGGTCAGCGACGTAACCAGTTCTTCGCGGATAGCGTCCAGCGGCGGGTTGGTGACCTGCGCGAACGACTGGACGAAGTAGTCGAACAGCAGGCGCGGGCGCTTGGACAGCACGGCCACCGGGGTGTCGGAACCCATGGCGCCGAGCGGCTCGGCACCGGTGCGGGCCATCGGGCCCAGCAGGATCTTCAGTTCCTCGGTGGTGTAGCCGAAGGTCCGCTGGCGGATGTTCACGGATGCGGCCGTGTGCACCACGTGCTCGCGCTCGGGCAGTTCGTTGAGGTCGATCAGGTTGTCCTTGACCCACTCAGCCCACGGGTTGGCGGCGGCGACCTCGGCCTTGACCTCTTCGTCGTCGATGATGCGGCCGGCGTCGGTATCCACCAGGAACATCTTGCCCGGGGATACACGGCCCTTCTTGACCACGCGGGAAGGCTCGACGTCGATGACGCCCACCTCGGAGGCAAAGACGATCAGGCCGTCTTCGGTGATCCAGAAACGGCCGGGGCGCAGGCCGTTGCGGTCCAGCGTGGCACCCACCAGGTTGCCGTCCGTGAACGACACTGCAGCCGGGCCGTCCCACGGTTCCATCAGCAGGGAGTGGTACTCGTAGAACGCACGGCGGGCCGGATCCATGGTGGCGTGGTTTTCCCAGGCCTCAGGGATCATCATCATGATCGAGTGCGTGATGGGGCGGCCCGAAAGCCACAGCAGCTCGGCCACCTCGTCAAAGGACGCGGAGTCGGAGGCGCCGGGGGTGCAGATGGGGTACAGCTCTTCCGGCGAGTCACCCAGCAGCGGGTTGGCCAGCTGTGACTGCCGGGCGCGCATCCAGTTGCGGTTGCCCTTGACGGTGTTGATCTCGCCGTTGTGGGCGATGGTCCGGAAAGGCTGTGCCAGCGGCCATGACGGGAACGTGTTCGTGGAGAACCGCGAGTGGACGATCGCCAGCTTGGTCTTGAAGCGCTTGTCCGAGAGGTCCGGGTAAAACGGCTCCAGCTGCGCTGTGGTGAGCATGCCCTTGTAGACGATGGTCCGGGAAGACAGCGACGGGAAGTAGACGCCGAACTTGTTCTGGGCGCGCTTGCGGATCCGCCAGGCACGGGAATCGAGCTCGTTGCGCTCCAGGGCCTCGCCGGTGGCGGAGGCGAAGAACGGTTGGGAGAAGTACGGCATGCAGGCACGGGCCATGGCTCCGACGAGGTCGGCGACCACTGGCACTTCGCGCCAGCCGAGGACGGTGAGGCCTTCGTCAGCGGCCAGGCCCTCGATACCGGCCTTGGCGGCGTCGGCCTCGCGCTGTTCAGCCGGAAGGAAAGCGGTGCCGGCGACGTACTGGCCGGGTGCCGGCAGTTCGAATTCGGTGACGGCCCGGAAGAACTCGTCCGGGATCTGCATCAGCAGGCCCGCGCCGTCACCGGTGCCCTCGTCGGCGCCTACAGCGCCGCGGTGCTCGAGGTTGCGCAGCGCCGTCAGGGCGGCATCGACGATGTCATATCCGGGCTCGCCGCGGAGGGTGGCGATAATCGCAAGACCGCAGGCATCCTTCTCCTGCTCCGGGTTGTACAGCCCGGCGGCCTCCGGCAGGGACGCGAAGCGCTTAAACGGCGACATGGCGGCCTCGGGCTGGTCCGGTTCGGACCAGCTGGGAGTGTGAAGAGTTTGGGTCATGGGAGACGTCCTTCCTCCTGATCGTGCGTATGGAAGGGACACCGTTGGCCCCACTCGTCGGCGCCACTGTGATGGGCACAACAAAGTGTTATTTACTGGAAATTGTAGGTCAGCCCGGCCTGCTGAACTAACGGTTACGCAGGCCCCTGCCCAGGGCTTCACCGGACGGCAGCTCTATGCTGTCCAAGTTCGGCCCCATGCCACGACATTGTGGTTTCGGGCCCTTCGAGCGGTGGCTCTGCTGCCCTGCCTTGGCCGGCGCCCTACTTGCTGCTGCCGGCTTCCGGTGCCGTTCCGGTGGCTGTGCTGCCGGAGTGTCCGGAAGCCGCTGCGTCCGTGCCTGGCTTGCCGCCGGCCGGTGCTGCCTGGGCCTTTTCCGCGGGGACGGAAGCAGGCCTGGAACCGCTTTGGTTATCAGGGAGATTATCACGCGATTCACTATCTGAGACAACAGAGTCCGCATCACGGACCTGATCATTCGTCCGTGTGACGTCTCCCGTCGCCTCCGCGTCCGCGGGCTTTTCCACCGCCCCGTCAGCGGGCTTGCGGCCCGGCAGATACACCGTGTCCGGCTCCGTGCTCTTCTTCAGGCCCAGCAGGATGAAGGCCGCCAACGCCACGACGAAGACCAGGATGCTGGTCCAGACGTTCAGCCGCGTGGTGATCCCGAACAGTGAAACCTGCTCCGCGTCGTCAATGCGCATGGCCTCAATCCACACACGCCCCAGCGTGTAGTACATCGCGTAGAGCCAGAAGAGCCGGCTGCGGCGGAAGTTGAAGCGGCGGTCCAGGGCGAGCAGGATCACGACGCCGGCAATGTTCCACAGCGATTCGTACAGGAAAGTCGGGTGGAACAGGGTGTCCGCCGGGACTCCGGCGGGGAAGTTCGCGTTGTCCGCGTCGATCTGCAGTCCCCAGGGCAGGGTGGTGGGACCGCCGAAGAGTTCCTGGTTGAACCAGTTGCCCCACCGGCCCAGGGCCTGGGCCAGCAGCAGTCCCGGTGCTGCGGCGTCCAGGAAGGCGGAGAGCTTGACGCCGCTGCGCCGGCAGCCGATCCAGGCACCGATGACTCCGAGCACCACGGCACCCCAGATTCCCAGTCCGCCGCGCTGGATCTGCGGAATCAGCGACAGGTCGCCGGTGCCGTCGAAACCCGGGCCGAAGTAGGCATCCGGCGATGAGAACACGTGGTAGAGCCGGCCGCCGATGATGCCGAACGGAATGGCCCAGATGACGACGTCCCAGACGCTGCCTTCCGGGGCTCCGCGCTTGGCCCAGCGGACGGATGTGAGCCAGAGGCCCGCGATGATGCCGGCCAGGATGCACAGGGCATACGCGTGGATGCGGAGGGAACCCCAGGGCAGGGGGATATCGAATCCGGACCAGCCAGGGCTGGGGATGCTGGCGGGAACCAGGGTGGGCGCCAGTTCAGCGGCGGCGAGGAGGGTCTGCATCCCCTAGGCTTCTTCCCCGGCGTGGCCGGTTTCCCGCGCCAGGCCCGTGCTCAGGTCTTTGGTGAGTGCCGCGACGGCGTCAACACCGCCGTCGCGGACGGCTGCCACCAGCGCGGTTCCCACGATGACGCCTTCGGCGTACGCGGCGATCTCGCGGACCTGGCCGGCGGTGGACACGCCGAGACCCACGCAGACGCGCTCGGCGCCGGCGGCGTGGGCGGCGGACACAACGTCCTTGGCGGCGGAGCTCACGGAGGTCCGTGCGCCGGTGACGCCCATGATGGATACGGCGTAGACGAAGCCGCGGCTGGCGTCGACGGTGCGCTGCATGCGCTCGGCGGTGGACGACGGCGCGACCAGGAACACCCGGTCCAGGCCGTACTTGTCGGACGCTTCAAACCATTCGGCGGCCTCGTCCGGGATCAGGTCCGGGGTGATGAGCCCTGCTCCCCCGGCCTCGGCGAGGCGACGGGAGAATTCGTCCACGCCCATCCGGACCACGGGGTTCCAGTAGGTCATGACCAGGACGGCGGCTTCGGTCTTGCTGGTGATGCCTTCCACGACGTCGAAGACCTGCCGCACGTGGAAGCCGCTGGCCAGGGCCTCGGTGGTGGCGGCCTGGATAACCTGGCCGTCCATCACGGGGTCCGAGTACGGGATGCCGATCTCGATCAGGTCGGCGCCGTTCTCGGCCAGCGCAATGCCGGCGGCAATGGTCTGCTCCACGGTGGGGTACCCCGCCGGGAGGTAGCCGATCAGTGCGGCGCGGCCTTCGGCACGGGCCTTGTCGATGGCTGCTGCGGACTTACTGATGGTCTGTGCCTTACCGGCCGCCTGTGCGCTGCTCACAGCTGTTCCCCTTCTTTGCCGATTTCCGATTCGGCGGAATCCTTGTCCAACAGGTCGAACCATTCAGCCGCGGTGGCCACGTCCTTGTCACCGCGTCCGGAGAGATTGATGATGATGATCTTGTCCGCGGCGGTTTCGCCCCCGTCAGCCGCTTCGGCGGCGAGCCGCTGGCCGACCTTGATGCCGCCGGCCAGGGCGTGCGCCGACTCGATGGCGGGGATGATGCCCTCGGTGCGGCACAGGATGCGGAACGCCTCCATCGCTTCACTGTCGGTGATGGGCTCGTAGCTGACCCGGCCAATGTCGGACAGGTAGGAGTGTTCCGGTCCGACGCCGGGGTAGTCCAGGCCGGCGGAGATGGAGTGGGACTCGATGGTCTGGCCGTCATCGTCCTGCATGAGGTAGGAGCGGGCGCCGTGCAGAACGCCCGGCTTGCCGAGCGTGATGGTGGCGGCGTGCCGTCCCGTTTCGACGCCGTCGCCGCCTGCTTCGAAGCCGTAGATCCTGACGGACGGGTCGTCCAGGAAGCCGTGGAAAATACCGATGGCGTTGGAACCGCCGCCGATGCAGGCGCACACGGCGTCCGGAAGGCGGCCGGTCTGCTCAAGGATCTGGGCGCGGGCTTCCTCGCCGATGACTTCGTGGAAGTAGCGGACCATGGCGGGGAACGGGTGGGCGCCCGCGGCGGTGCCCAGCAGGTAGTGGGTGTTTGCCACGTTGGCCACCCAGTCGCGGAGGGCATCGTTGATGGCGTCCTTCAGGGTCTGCGAGCCGCTGGTGACGGGGATGACCGTTGCGCCGAGCAGCTCCATGCGGGCCACGTTGAGGGCCTGGCGGCGGCAGTCCTCGGCGCCCATGTACACGACGCACTCGAGTCCCAGCAGCGCGGCGGCCGTCGCGCTGGCAACGCCGTGCTGCCCCGCGCCGGTCTCGGCGATGATGCGGGTCTTGCCCATCCGCTTGGCCAGCAGGGCCTGCCCCAGGACGTTGTTGATCTTGTGCGAACCGGTGTGGTTCAGGTCCTCGCGCTTGAGGAAGACGCGGACTCCCCCGGCGTGCTCTGAGAAGCGCTTCGCCTCGGTGAGCAGTGACGGCCGGCCGGAGTAATTCTTGTTCAGGTCTGCGATCTGGGCCCGGAAATCGGGATCGTTCCTGGCCTTGTCGAAGGTTTCCTCGAGCTCGTCCAGGGCGGCGATGAGGGATTCGGGCATCCAGCGCCCGCCGAAGCTGCCGAAGTACGGCCCCGGGGCGTGGCGCAGGGAACCGCCCTGCAGGAAGGCGTCCGTGGCATTGTTGTCAGCGTTGCCTGAGGGTGCGTGGGCCATCAGTCCCGTCCTGTTCCAGTAGTTCGATCAAAGTATGGGTCCGGGCGGGGCCGCCCGGACTGTTGTACCGCGCCAATGGACTGGCATCAGCAGCCTCGCGGCCTGCCGGCAGGCGTGTGCCGGTCAGCCCCGGGCCGCTATGGCGGCGGCACCTGCGGCGGTGAACTCCGCGATGCGCTCCAACGGCGTGGAGTGGCTGACCAGGGCCTCGCCCACCAGGATGGCGTCGGCGCCGCTGGCGGCATAGTGCGTGACATCGTCCACATCGCGGACTCCGGACTCGGCCACCACCACTGCGCCGGCCGGAATCCGGCCCGCAAGGGAGGCAAACACGGACCGGTCGACGTCGAGCGTCTTCAGGTTGCGCACGTTGACGCCGATGATGCGGGCGTTCGCCGCGGCGGCGCGGTCGATTTCCTCTTCCGTGTGCGTTTCCACGAGGACGTTCATGCCGAGCTCGTGGCTGAGCGCGCTGAAGTCGGCCAGTTGGGCGTCGGACAGCGCTGCGACGATCAGCAGGATCAGGTCCGCACCGTGCGCCCGGGCTTCCCAGATCTGGTACTCATCCAGGGTGAAGTCCTTGCGCAGCAGCGGGATGTCGACGGCGGCGCGGACGGCGTCGAGGTCGGCGAGGGAGCCGTTGAAGCGGCGCTGTTCGGTGAGGACACTGATGACGGCGGCACCGCCGTCGGCGTACTGCCGTGCGAGGGATGCGGGATCGCCGATGCTGGCGAGGTCCCCCTTGGAGGGGCTCCGCCGCTTGATTTCGGCGATGACCTTGAGCTGGTCGCGCGAGGGTGAGGGTCCGCCCAGTGCCGTCCAGGCGTCACGGGCGGGCGCGGCAGCCTGCGCGAGGTCCTTCAGTTCAGCCAGGGAAACGAGCCGCTTCCTGGCCTCCATATCCTCCCGGACACCTGCGTTGATGTCGTCGAGAACAGTTGCCATCAGTGGCCGGAGTTCTTGAGCTTGCTGCCCTCGACGCCGTAACCTGCCTTGCGCATGACGTAACCGAGGAGCAGGCCCACCACCATGACGACGCCACCTGCGATGAAGATGGGGGTGTTGGCGATGACGAAGGCGATGGACATGATGAGTGCACCGACGAGCATGACGATGACGCAGGTCCATGCGGCGGGGCTGTTGCCGTGGCCCAGTTCCTGGCTGTGGTCAATGGCGCCCGGGGCTACCTGGCGGGTGCCGGACTTGGAAACGGACGCAGGTGCTTTGCTCATGGAAAATCTCCTCAGGGTGGATACTGCTTACATTCTGCCATTTTTTGGCCGGTGATCCGGAACCGGCCCGCTGCCCTGCGGGCCTGTACCGGTGGCTATCTGCCGGATCAGGTGGGGTCGTCCCCGCGCGAGAGCCTGTCCCAGCTGTCGATCTCATCCACGGGGCCGCTGGCCGCCGCAGTTCCGGCCATGGCGCGGGCGTCATATTTGGTCCGTGCGGCCCAGTGGCGGGACGCGGGCAGGATCAGCAGTCCGCCCAGGGCAAGCAGGCAACCGGCCACGACGGCGAGCACAGGGAAAGCGGTGACCGCCACCTGGGCCTGGGTGCCGGTGACGCCCGTGGCCGCGCCGATGGATCCCTGGGACGCCGCCAGCGGGTCGGCCAGGACGGTCCCCGCCGCAGCGACGATGCCGGCCGAGGCCAGGACGATGATGGCGGCGATAATCCAGCGGGCGATCCTGCCGGCGATGGATGCGGCGAGCCCGCCTGCCAAAGCCACCAGGGCAAGGGCCGTCACCGCGGTGGCAGCCTTGCTGCCTTGGACCTGCAACGGTTCCTGGCCGGCGCCGGCCTGGCTGGGGTCGAGGGTGACGGTCATCCAGGTCTGGGTGGTGGTGCCGAAGACGGCCAGGGCCAGGACAGCGATGAGCAGCACCACACTGGACTTCCGCGCCCACGCCGGAGCTGCCGTCCGGGTTTTCACTGCGCCGCTCGGTGCGGGGCTTGGGTCAGGCATCAGGAATCGCCGCCGGGCAGGGAGTCTGCGGTGATGTCGTGAAGGGAACCGGCGGTGTGCACTGCCCGCAGCGGCGCGGCCGCCTTGTTAACGGTCTCGAGTGCTTCGGTGGGGTTCACGGAGTCAGCCACGATGCCGCCGCCGGCCTGCACATAGGCCCGGCCTTCCCTCACCAGGGCGGAGCGGATGGCGATGGCCATGTCCATGTCCCCGGCGAAGTCCAGGTAGCCCACCACACCGCCGTAGATGCCGCGGCGGTGCGGTTCCAGCTCGTCGAGCAGGCGCAGCGCCCGCGGCTTGGGGGCGCCGGAAAGCGTGCCGGCCGGGAACGTGGCCTTCAGGACGTCGTAGGCTTTTGCGTCCGGGGACAGCTGTCCCACCACGGTGGACACCAGGTGCATGATGTGGCTGAAGCGCTCCACTTCCATGAACTGGGTGACGTCAACGGTTCCGGCAACGCAGACCTTGGAGAGGTCGTTGCGCGAGAGGTCAACCAGCATGAGGTGCTCGGCGCGTTCCTTCTGGTCCGCGAGCAGTTCCTCCGCCAGGGCCTTGTCAGCCTCCACCGTCTTCCCGCGGGGCCGGGATCCGGCGATGGGGTGCGTGATGACCTCTTCACCGGTGACCGTCACCAGGGCTTCGGGTGAGGAGCCCACGATGGAGTACTCCCGGCCATCGGCGTCTTCGAGGCTGAAGATATACATGTACGGGCTGGGGTTGGTGTTCCGCAGCACGCGGTACACATCCAGCGCGGAGGCCTTGCACTCCATTTCGAACCGGCGCGAGATGACCACCTGGAACACTTCGCCGTCGACGATCGCTTCCTTGCCGCGGTCAAGAGCGGCCAGGTAGTCGTTTTCATCCCAGCGTTCCTGGACACTGGAGGCAAAGTCCAGGGCGGCGGGGGCAAGGACGGAGACCGGCTGCACCACGGGGGTGCTGACTCTGGCCAGGAGCGCCTTGACCCGTGCCACGGCATCGTGCCAGGCCTCGTCCACGCGCTCGGTGCTGTTATCGAAATTGATGGCGTTGGCGATCAGCAGCACCGTACCGTCCACGTTGTCGTGAACGGCCATGTCGGTGACCAGGTTGAGCGCCATCTCCGGCAGGTGGAGGTCGTCTTCGGGCGGGCTTACCAGCCGCTCCCAGTGCCGCACGGTTTCCCAGCCGAGGAAGCCCACCAGCCCGGAAGTGAACGGCGGCAGGCCGTCGAACCGGTCCGTACGGAGGGCATCGATGGTGTCCCGGATGGCGTCCACGGGGCTGCCGTCCACGGGTACGCCCGCCGGCGGTTCGCCCAGCCAGTGCGCCTGGCCGTCCTTGGTGGTGAGGGTGGCACGTGATTTGGCACCGATGAAGGAGTAGCGGGACCACGTGCCGCCCACGGCAGCGGACTCCATGAGGAACGTGCCGGGCTGGCCCTGTGCGAGCTTGCGGTACAGGCCGATGGGGGTTTCGGCGTCCGCGAGCACCTTCAGTCGTACCGGAATGACCCGGCTGTGGCCGGCCAGCTCCCGGAATTCCTCAAGGCTGGGGCTGATGGTTCCAAGGTCCTGCATGGCTATGCTATTCCGCCTGTTCTTAGAAGGGCCGGCTGCGCCGGGCGCCTGAAGTTCTGCGGGGAGCCGGACTCCCCTTCTGCCGGGTGGGCCTGCGGTGCGGGGCTCAGCCGGCGGCCGCGGTCACCACGTCCAGGTCCCTGCCGTCGAAGCAGGTCCTGGTGCCGGTGTGGCAGGCGGCACCCACCTGGTCCACCCGCACCAACAGGGCGTCGCCGTCGCAATCCATGGCTACGGACTTGACCCACTGGACGTGGCCGGACGTGTCGCCCTTGCGCCAGTACTCCTGGCGGGACCGGGAGTAGAAGGTGACCCGGCCGGTGGTCATGGTCCTGTGCAGCGCCTCGTCATCCATCCAGCCGAGCATGAGGACCTCGTTGGTGTCGTACTGCTGCACGACGGCGGCCACCAGGCCTGCGTTGTCACGCTTCAGCGCGGCGGCAAGCGCCGCGGGAAGGGGGCTGGCCGGTGCATAGCTTTCCGGAGCGCCCCCGGCAGCGCCGGGCAAGGCAGCGCCGGGCAAGGCAGCGCCGGGCAGGGCGGCACCGGTGGTTTGGGCGGTGGTTTGTGCGGGGGCAGGCTGCTCAGACATCAGGTCAAGTCTAGTGCCTTGGCCACTGCCGGACCCGATGTGAACAACGGCACGCCAGCCGCAGGGGCCGTGCTGCCCAACTTCGGGCCTCTCATGCTAGTTTTCCAAGTGATGCATTTCGTCGAACCGTCCCGAGAAGTCCTGGCCGAAACCTTGCTTGCGGCCGGCCCTGACGCGCCCACGCTCTGCAAGGGGTGGCGCACCAGGGACCTCGCCGCGCACCTTTACCTGCGCGAGCGGAAGGCTGCGGTGGGGCTTGGCCTGATCATCAAGCGGCTGGCCAAGGCCTCGGACCAGGCCACCGCGAAACTGGCTGAGAAGCTGACCAACACCGAGGACTACGCCGGCTTGGTCAACACCTTCCGCGCCGGGCCCCCGGCGCTTTCGCCGATGAGTATCAGGGCCCTGGATGAGAGTGCCAACCTGATCGAGTACTTCGTGCACACCGAGGATGTCCGCCGGGCCGTCGACCGATGGGCGCCCCGCGCCCTCGACGAGGCCTACTCGGATGCGCTCTGGGATGAACTCGTCAAGCGCGCAGCCATCCTGTACCGCGGCGTGGATCTGGGCATCGTGCTGGTCCGCCCGTCCGGGCCCCGCCACGTGGCCAAGCGCGCACCGGTATCGGTGGCCATCGTTGGCGAGCCGGGCGAACTGCTGATGCACGCCCACGGCCGCACCCGCCACGCCCTGGTCACCTTCGAAGGCCAGCCGGACGCCGTCGCGCTCCTCCAGTCAGCCGAAGTCGGCCTTTAACCTACACAACTGAGTAGCACTAAATGTCGTTTTGAGCCCTCAAAACAGCATTTAGTGCTACTCAGTTGAGTAGGGACATGCTTTAGCGGACCTCGAAGCCGGCGTTCCTGATGGCGTCTTTGACCTGGTGCATCATGTCATTCGGGCCCCAGTGGAAGATTGAGGCTGCAAGGACAGCGTCAGCCCCCGCAGCCACAGCGGGCGGGAAGTGGGCGGGCTCCCCTGCGCCGCCCGATGCGATCAGCGGCACCTTGACGGCGGCGCGGACCATGCGGATCATTTCAAGGTCAAAGCCGTCCTTGGTCCCGTCCGCGTCGATGGAGTTCAGGAGGATTTCGCCTACCCCGCGGTCGGCCGCCTCCTTCGCCCATTCGATCGCGTCGATCCCGGTCCCGGTCCGCCCGCCGTGGGTGGTCACTTCGAAGCCCGAGGCCGTGGGCTTGGATCCGGGACGGGTCCGGCGGGCGTCCACGGACAGGACGAGGACCTGGGAACCGAAGTGCCGGGTGATCTCGTCGATGACGTCCGGGCGGGCGACGGCGGCGGTGTTGATGGCTGCCTTGTCCGCGCCGAACCGCAGGAGCTTGTCCACCTCGGCCACGCCGCGGACGCCACCGCCGACGCACAGCGGGATGAAGACTTCCTCGGCGGTGCGGCGGACCACGTCAAAGGTGGTCTCGCGGTTTCCTGAGGATGCCGTGACGTCGAGGAACGTCAGTTCGTCGGCCCCGGCTTTGTCGTAGCGGTGGGCCAGCTCAACGGGATCGCCGGCGTCGCGGAGGCCCTCGAAGTTGACGCCCTTGACGACGCGGCCGGCGTCAACATCAAGGCAGGGAATGACGCGGACTGCTACTGCCATGGGTACTCCTGGAGAAATCAGCGGTGCTGTGGGGGTTTCCGGCGCTAAATGCGGCAGGCGTGGATGCTGCTGACCAGGATGGCACGGGCACCGAGATCATACAGTTCGTCCATGATGCGGTTGGTTTCCTTCTTCGGCACCATGGACCGGACGGCAACCCAGTCGGAGTCGCGCAGCGGTGACACGGTGGGCGATTCCAGGCCGGGGGTCAGGGCAGCCGCTTTTTCCACCAGTTCCTTGCGGATGTCGTAATCCATGAGGACGTACTGGCGGGCCACCAGGACACCCTGGAGGCGGCGGATGAGGACGTCGACTTCCTTGGCGGTTCCGTTGGCGCCTCCACCGGTACGGCGGATCAGGACAGCCTCGGACTTGAGGATGGGGTCGCCAAAGATTTCCATGCCGGCGGCCTTGAGGGTGTTACCCGTTTCCACGACGTCCGCGATGGCGTCGGCGACACCCAGGCGGACTGAGGACTCAACAGCACCGTCAAGGCGGACCACCTTGGCGTTGATGCCGCGTTCGGCGAGGTAGCCACGGAGAAGGCCGTCATAGCTGGTGGCAAGGCGCTTGCCGTCAAGTTCCTCGGCGGAGGCAAAATCGCCCACGGGTCCGGCGAACCGGAAAGTGGAGGCTGCGAACCCCAACGGCAGCAGTTCCTCGGCTTCCACCTCGGCGTCCAGCAGGAGATCGCGGCCGGTAATGCCGACGTCGAGGGTTCCCCGGCCCACGTACACGGCGATGTCGCGCGGGCGGAGGAAGAAGAACTCGATGTCGTTGTCCGGGTCAACCATGACCAGCTCACGGCTGTCGCGGCGCTGACGGTAGCCCGCCTCGGACAGCATCGCCGAAGCGGCTTCGGACAGGGATCCCTTGTTGGGGACGGCAACTCGCAGCATTGGGGTGTTCTTTCTGGATGGAATGTCTGGTGGTTCAGGCAGTGCAGGCCACGGCTGGACCAGCGGCAGAGTGCGCGCCGGGCCGGTGGCTACAGATGCTTGTAGACGTCTTCCAGGGTCAGGCCTTTGGCGAGCATCAGAACCTGCAGGTGGTACAGCAGCTGGGAAATTTCCTCGGCCGCGGCTTCATCGGATTCATATTCGGCAGCCATCCAGACTTCGGCTGCTTCCTCAACGACTTTCTTACCGATGCCGTGCACACCGGAGTCCAATTCAGCGACGGTGCGGGAGCCTTCCGGGCGGGTGGCTGCCTTCTCGCTAAGCTCAGCGAACAGCGTCTCGAAATTCTTCACGCCCTCCAGCCTACTTGCTGCGGCGCGGCGGGCGCTTCCCGGGCCGTTCCATGACGGACGCGATGTGAGCGAATACACACCGCGCCCGCCCTTGGACTTCGACGTTGCCTGCTCTCAGGCGGCTACGTGTACTGCTTGAGGACGACTGCGGTTGCCAGCGCCGCGGTAACTGCCTCATGCCCCTTGTCTTCCTTGGAGCCGGGCAGTCCGGCGCGGTCCAGCCCCTGCTGTTCCGTGTCGCAGGTGAGCACGCCGAAGCCCACCGGCACCCCGGTGCGGACACTGACGTCGGTGAGTCCCGACGTCGCGGCCTGGCAGACGTACTCGAAGTGCGGGGTTCCGCCACGAATGACGACGCCGAGCGCCACCACTGCGTCGTAGTGCGGGGCCAGGCGTGCTGCCGCTACCGGCAGCTCAAAGCTGCCGGGTACGCGGATGACAGTGGGTTCGTTGATGCCCGCGTCCTTGGCCGCGCGCAGGGCGCCGTCCAGGAGGCCGTCCATAATCTGGGTGTGCCAGCTGGCCGCAACGATAGCAAGCCGGAGCTGCGACGTTTCCGCCGGGTTGAGGGTGGTGAGGTCGATGTCGGGGGCGCCGTGTCCACTCATGGGTGCGAGGTGTCCGTTCAGTCTGGTGGTTCAGTGGTATGTCAGGTCAGTCTTGTTCGTGGCGGAACGGACCGTCAGGGCCCGGTACCGGCACGGGGTCGGCCCCGGTGTCCAGCAGCAGCCGGTGCTCCATGCGGTCCTTCTTGGTCCGCAGGTACCGGATGTTCTGCTCGCGGGACGGCACCTCGGTGGGAACCATCTCCACTACCTTGACACCGGCCTTGGCCAGCCGGTTCTGCTTGTCCGGGTTGTTGCTCAGGAGCCGGACCTCGTGCAGGCCCATCTCGGCGAGCACCTGGGCGGCGGCCTTGTAGCAGCGCGCATCCACGGGCAGGCCCAGCTGTTCGTTGGCCTCGACAGTGTCGAAACCGGCTTCCTGCAGCGCGTAGGCCTTGATCTTGTTGGCCAGGCCGATTCCGCGGCCTTCCTGGCCGCGCAGGTACAGCAGGGTGCCGCCGTGTTCATGGATCAGTTCCAGGGCGTAGGCCAACTGTTCGCCGCAGTCGCACCGGTACGAACCAAAGACGTCACCTGTGAGGCACTCCGAATGCAGCCGCACCAGCGGCGCCTTTCCGTCGCTGGGCGGGTTGGGCGAACTGACGGCCAGGTGCTCGACGCCGGTCACGAGGTCCGTCCATGCCTGCGCCACAAAGTCACCGAAGGCGGTGGGAAGCTGCACAATGGGACCGCCGCTGACGGGGTGTGGAGCCTCACCGTTGCCGGTGTGGTGCTTCCGGTGACCGTTCTGGCTGTCGTCGCTGGCTGCCGATGCCGTCATCGCTTCTCCTTTTCTCCGCCCGGAACAGTCCGGACATTCTGATCCAGGCCTCCCCCGGTCCCGGCTTCAAGATACGCCACCAGGTCCTCGATGGAGACCAAAGGGCACCCATGTTCCGCTGCGAACGAACGGAGCCCGTTCAGGCGCATCATCTCACCGTCGTCGTACACCACTTCCGCGATGACGCCGACCGGTTCGAGTCCCGCCAGGCGGCACAGGTCCACCGCGGCCTCGGTGTGGCCCTGGCGCTCCCGCACACCTCCGTCAACCGCACGGAGCGGAAAAATATGCCCCGGGCGGGTCACTGACGCCGGGACGGCCTGCGGATCCGCCAGGACGCGTGCCGTGAGGGCGCGGTCCGTAGCGGAGATGCCGGTGCTGACACCGATGGCGGCGTCACAGGACACCGTGTAGGCCGTGCCTTTGGCGTCCTCGTTGACTGCCGTCATGGGCGGCAAATCCAGGGCGTCAGCCCGCTCCCCCGTCAACGGCACGCAGATGACGCCGGAGCTGTAGCGGATGGTCCAGCCC
Organism: Pseudarthrobacter sp. SORGH_AS 212; assembly: GCF_030818145.1. NCBI lineage: Bacteria > Bacillati > Actinomycetota > Actinomycetes > Micrococcales > Micrococcaceae > Pseudarthrobacter > Pseudarthrobacter sp. SORGH_AS 212. The sequence continues at coordinate 154,651 of NZ_JAUTAA010000001.1, forward strand.
ATCAGCGCGGGAGTTGCGTGCTGGGCTGCGAAAATGATGTCGCCTTCGTTTTCCCGGTCCTCATTGTCCACCACCAGCACCGGCTTTCCCGCTGCCATGGCGCGGACGGCGTCCCCGATGGAATCCAGTCCGCGGGTGGGAACAGCGGCCGGTACGGCTCCGGGATCCAGGCGCGCAGTCCCGTTCACCGGGCACCACCCGGTGCTGCCGCCACGGCGCCCCCGGTACCGGCGGTGCGGAACGAGAGCAGCCGTTCGGTGTATTTGGCGAGGACGTCCACTTCGAGGTTGACCCGGCTGCCGGTGGTCTTGGTGCCGAGCCCGGTCTCGGCCAGGGTGGTGGGGATCAGGCCAACTTCGAACCAGGGCTGTTCCTCCGCTGCGGCGCTGACGGCCGTCACGGTGAGGGAGACGCCGTCGATGGCTATGGAGCCCTTCTCGGCAACGTAGCGGGCCAGGTTCGCGGGCACGCCGAAGCGGAGCCGCTCCCAGTTGCCCTGCGGCTCGCGTTCCTGGAGGACGCCGACGCCGTCCACATGGCCCTGCACCACGTGGCCGTCCAGCCGCCCTCCTGCGGGAACGCACCGTTCCAGGTTGACGGCGTCGCCTGCGGCCAGTTCGCCGATGGTGCTCCGGACCAGGGTCTCCCCCATGACGTCGACGCTGAATTCCTTGCCGTCGATGTCCGTTGCGGTGAGGCACACGCCGTTGACGGCGATGGATCCGCCCAGGGCGAGACCCTCGGTGGTGCCGGGGGCGCGGAGCCGGACGGTGGCGCTGGTATCGCCGTCGCGCTCAACGGCGAGCACCTCTCCCCGTTCGGCGATTATTCCGGTGAACATCAGTAGCCTCCCTGGGCTTGTCGCGCAGCTTCGCGGGACGGTTGTGGGTCAAGTGCAACGTGGTGTTGCGGTTTCAGGTGAAGTCTCAGGTCGCGGCCCAGCGTCCGCACGGGACCGCCGTCGGAAGCGTCCCATGCCCATTGCTGGGCGTCCGGAAGGGTGCTGATTCCCAGCCCGTCCAGCGACGAGGTCCCCGAACCGAGGAGTGTAGGCGCCAGGTAGACGATCAGCTCATCCACCAGTCCTGCCGTGAGGAACGCGCTGAGGATCCGTGAACCGCCTTCCACCATGACGTGGCGGGTTCCGGAGGCGTACAGGCTGGTCAACGCCTCGCGCGGGTCCCGGGTGGGAAGGTGGACGGCCAGACCGTCGTCGCCCAGGATTGCGGCATCTTCGGGAATGTCCCGCAGGCCCATGACGGCGCGGACCGGTTGCCTCGCTGCCGGGTTGCCCGAGGAATCCCTGGCATTCAGGCGGGGATTATCCACCGCAACGGTCTGGGTCCCCACCAGGATGGCGTCGATGCGGCTACGGATCCCGTGGTTGTCCGCCAGGGATTCCGGGCTGGAGATCCACTGGCTGGTGCCGTCTTCGGCCGCGATGCGTCCGTCGAGGGTTTGGGCGATATGGAGGGTGGTGAAGGGCCGCTTTTCTGCTACCGCCTCGAACCACCGGCGGTTCAGTTCCAGGGATTCCGCCGCAGCCAGGCCGCTGCGGACCGAGACACCGGCGTTGCGCAGGGTTGCTGCCCCGCCGGCCGCAGGGTCGTGGGGATCGTCCACGGCGTAGACGACGTCGGTGATGCCTGCAGCGATGATTGCTTCCGTGCACGGTCCGGTCCGGCCCACATGGTTGCAGGGTTCGAGGGTCACCACCATGGTGCAGCCGGCAAGGTCCACGCCGGCTTCCAGGGCGCGGGCCACGGCATCAGCCTCGGCGTGGGCGGTGCCCGCCCCGCGGTGGTATCCGGAGGCCAGTTCGCGGCCGTCAGGGCTCACGACGACGGCGCCCACCAGGGGGTTGGCGCCGCGCGGCCCCTGCAGGGCTGCTTCGAGCGCGTGCTCCATGGCTTGGACTTCCGTGGGGGTGAAGGGTGCGGCCACCCGGAGTTCGGCGGCCATCAGAGCTTCACCCGTGGGTCTGGAAACGCGGTTTCCACCGAGGCCGGCTGTTCCTTGCCCCCGGTTGCTGTGCCAGCCCGGCGGGAAGCCTTCCACCAGACGAAGAACCCGGCGAGGGTGAAGAAGCCATAGAAGAGGTACATGAAGGCGCTGGCATAGTAGCCGGCGCTGAACAGGAGCGGGACGCCCACGATGTCCACGGCCACCCACATCAGCCAGAACTCGGTCCAGCCCCGCGCCATGCCGTAGGTGGCCAGGAGCGATCCCACGAAGGTCCAGGCGTCAGCCCACACCGGCGGGTAGGACCCGAGGGAGTCGAACAGCGGCGTCAGGGCAACGGTACCCGCCACCAGCGCGGCCGCGAGGATGAGCCGGGTCCGGTTGCTGGCCCATTGGGGTACGACGGCGGTGTTCCCGCCACCGGCGCTCCGGCCCTGCTTCCAGCGTTGCCAGCCATAGGCAGCCACGGCAATGAACATCACTTGGCGGCCGGCCTGCCCCCACAGGGTGGCCGGTGTGGCGGAGCCGAAGACGTTGCCCAGGAACACCGTCAGCAGCAACAGGTTGCCTGCAATGCCCACGGGCCAGGCCCAAACTTTGCGGCGCATGCCGCCGAATGCACTTGCCAGGCCAAAAATGTTGCCCAGCACTTCTCTCAATATCAGGACAGATCCCCCCACGGGGATCTGAGCGTCAAAGAGCCATCGCAGGAGGTCCATGTCTGTGTGTCGTTCCTTCCCTGTCAGAACCGCGATGGCTCCGGGGGTATACGACAGCAGAACGCTTCGGAGCCCACGGGCACCGAAGATACAGCTGTACGTGCTTCTCTCATCCAGACTTTAACTGTCGGTACCGGAATTTCACCGGTTCAACCGTTCACCGGGGCTTCGCCTGGTCAGCCAGGAAAAACCATCGGTTCGCGGGTCGCGGACTATCACCGCCGGTTCGGACTTACACCGACCCCGGAGCACGTATGTGTGTTGTTATTGTGCCACAACCGGATGTGGCTTCTTCTTATTCCGCCGTCGCCTTCCGTAACGAACGGCTGCCTTCTTCGCGGAGCCGGTCGATGGCGGCGGCGGGGTCGTCGGCGCCGTAGACAGCGGAGCCGGCTACGAACACGTTGGCCCCCGCTTCCGCGGCGCGGGTGATGGTTTCCTCAGTGATGCCGCCGTCAACCTGGATGGCCACGCCGATGCCGGAACCGTCGATGGCGGTGCGGGCGCGGCGGATCTTGGGGAGGGTGACGTCGAGGAAGGCCTGGCCGCCGAAACCGGGTTCCACGGTCATGATGAGCAGCATGTCCAGTTCGGACAGCATGTCCAGGTACGGCTCCACGGGTGTCGATGGCCGCAATGCCATTCCGGCTTTCGCACCCCTGCTGCGGAGTTCACGGGCCAACTTGATGGGCGCGATGGAAGCCTCTGCATGGAACGTGACGGAGGCCAGGCCCGCGTCCGCGAAACCAGGCGCCCAGCGGTCGGCGTCGGCGATCATCAGGTGGGCGTCCAGGGGAACCGGGCTGACCGCCTGGATCCGCTGGACCACCGGCAGTCCGATGGTGAGGTTGGGGACGAAGTGGTTGTCCATGACGTCCACGTGCACGGCGTCGGCGTTGCTGATGCGCTTCAGCTCGGCCTCAAGGTTGACGAAGTCGGCCGAGAGGATGCTCGGGTTGATGCAGCATTGCGTCACGGGGATGCCTTTCGAAGGGTGGCTGGGTGCGTGTGCCGAACGGTGGCGTCAGGCCTTTTTGCGGATGAGTGCCAGGAACATGGCGTCGGTGCTGTGGACATGGGGCCACAGTTGCGCGGTCAATTCATGCCCTGCACCCAGGTTTCCGGTGAGGCTGACGGCGTCGAGCGCGGCCCCGGCGTCAAGGAGTTCCAGGTCATCACGTTTCCGTAGGGCGTCCGCCACCACTGCGGTGGTTTCGGCGGGATGCGGCGAGCACGTCACGTAGGCGACGACTCCCCCGGGCCGGACAGCTGCCAGGGCTGAGGCCAGCAGTTCGCGCTGCAGCGGTCCCAGGTCCGCCAGGTCCTTGGGCGAGCGGCGCCAGCGGGATTCAGGCCGGCGGCGCAATGCCCCCAAACCGCTGCAGGGCACATCCACCAGGACGCGGTCGAAGGACCCGGGCTGCTCTGCGCCGACCTCGCGGCCGTCACCGGTGCGGACCTGCCAGGTGTCGTCCGGGACGGCCGATAATGCCTGTTTGACCAATTTGGCGCGGTGCGGCGCGGGCTCGTTGGCCAGCAGCGTGGCGCCGCGTTCCCGGGCGAGGGCGCCGAGCAGGGCCGCTTTCCCACCCGGTCCGGCGCAGAGGTCGAGCCAGGCTTCAGGCGCTGCGGCATCGGATGCGGCAGGTCCCAGCTGCACCGCAGCCATCGCACGGGCCACCAGTTGCGAGCCGACGTCCTGTACCCGGGTGGTGCCCGCGCGTACGGAGGACAACCGGCCCAGGTCCCCACCGCTGGACAGGGCGGACCCTTCAACAAGTTCACCCGGGGTAGCGCCGTCTTCAAGCGCTTCGTCGAGGTTCCCCAGTCCGGGAAGGGCCACCAGGTTGACCACCGGGGCTGCGTTGTCCGCTTCGAGCAGGGCGTTGATTTCCCCGACGGGGCGGCCGTGGGCAACCAGGGCCTGGCGCATGGCCCGGACGATCCATTCGGGGTGGGCATGGCGGAGTGACGCGATGCGGGTCTCATCGGTTTCGTCCGCTACCAGCAGGTCCAGCCATTCATCGAGGCTGTGGGCGCTGACCTTGCGGAGGACCGCGTTAATCAGGGCGGAAGGTCCTGCACCGATGACGGCGCGGGCGAGACCAACTGTCTGGTTCAGTGCCGCATGGGCGGGCACGCGCATGGCAAGGAGCTGGTGGACACCGATGCGCAGCGCATCCAGGACTGCAGGGTCCAGCTGGTCCAGCGGCCGGTCGACGCAGCGCGCCAGGACGGCGTCATAGGTTCCCTGTCCCCTCAGCGCGCCGTAGCTCAGCTCCGTGGCGAACCCGGCGTCGCGCTTGTCCAGCCGGTGCTGCCGGATCCGGGCCGGCAGGACGAGGTTGGCATAGGCATCCTCCTGCGCAACGGCGCGGAGTACTTCGAATGCCACCAGCCGTGCAGGGTCCGCCCGGCGCGTGCGTTGGGCGGGCGCGTTCTCGGTGAAGTTCCGCTGCGGGCCACGGTTCCGCTCCCGGCCCTGGGCGTCGCGGCGGCTGTTGTCCCGCGGGCCGCCCTGGCCGCGGCCGCTTTGGCTTGCGCCACGCCCCCGGCCGGACGGGCGGCCCTGCTGTGCACCACCGGAATTTGTACCGGACCCACTCATTCGAATACCACGCCTTCCAGCGAACCAATACCGCGGGCCCAATCGGGCGCGGCCATCATCTTTTTTTCCGGCGGGCTGGATGCGCGTCAGCTCCACAGCGTGGGAACCGGTGCCCACCAGCACGCTCTTGCCGTGAACGGCCAGGGCACCCGGAGCGAGGTCCTCGACATCCGGACGCAACCGCACAGGATCGAGCTTTACACGCTGGCCGTCCAGGAGCGTCCAGGCTCCGGGCTCGGGGGTGGCGCCACGGGCCTGGCGGCCGATGGCCAGGGCGGGGTGGTGCCAGTTCAAGTGCCCGTCTTCCAGGGTTAGTTTTGGCGCCAGCGATACGTCTCCGGCCTGGGGCACCGCAGATGCCTTGCCCGTTTCGATCGCGGACAAGGTCTGTGCCAGGAGGACGGCGCCGCTGTGCGAGAGCCGCTCCAGGAGCTGGCCGGCCGTGTCTTCCGGGCCAACGGACTCGGTGAGGGTGCCGAACACCGGTCCCGTGTCGAGTCCCTTCTCCAGCTGGAAGGTCACCGCGCCGGTGACGTCGTCGCCGGCCATCACCGACCGTTGCACGGGTGCGGCACCGCGCCAAGCGGGCAGCAGCGAAAAATGCAGGTTGATCCAGCCGTGGCGTGGAATGGCCAGGGCGGCGGGGGGAACCAGCCCGCCGTAGGCAACGATGGCTGCGACATCGGGGGCAGCGGCCGAGATCTGTTCGACGGCGGCGTCGTCAACCTTGGCAGCGTAGATGATGTCCAGCCCGAGTTCAGCGGCCCGCGCAGCGACCGGGGAGGGCGTGAGGACGCGTTTGCGCCCGATCGGAGCGTCCGGACGGGTCAGGACGGCAACCACGTCGAATCCGGCCTCGACGAGGGCATCCAGCGAGGGAACCGCGACGGCGGGTGTCCCCGCGAAAAGGACCCTCACCCGGCGTTACCAAAACTGGAGCCGGCCGTACCGGACCCGCCGAAGCTCGCTCCGCCGAAGCTGGATCCCACTGTCTTGGCGCGCTTGGCCGTGGTGCGCTCCGTGACGGAGTCGTAATTGGCGTTGCGGATGGAGCGCAGGGCGGTCTTCCGGTCCTCGCCTTCCAGCCGGTCTGTGTAGAGGACCCCGTCCAAGTGGTCGTTCTCGTGCTGGAAGCAGCGGGCCAGCATGCCCTCGCCGTCGATGGAGACGGGGTTGCCGTGCATGTCCACGCCGGTAACGCGGGTGGCGCGGAAGCGGCGGACGGGGAAGCCCAGGCCCGGTATGGACAGGCAGCCCTCCACATGGTCCGGCTGGTAGTCGTCACTGTTTTCCAGCACGGGGTTGATGATGTGCCCTTCAACGCCGTCAATCCGGTAGGTGAAGACACGCTTGCTGACACCGATCTGGGGCGCGGCGAGGCCGGCGCCATCCACGTCTTCCATGGTTTCGGTCATGTCGGCGACCAGCTTGGCAAGTTCAGGCCCGAATTCCGTCACAGGATCGGCCACAGTGCGGAGCACGGGATCGCCGATGATGCGGATATTCAGAATAGCCATGCGCGGATTTTCCTCACGGTTGGCGGCAATGGGACCAATCCAGTTTAGGCGCTAGGCGGTGCGGGCCTGGGTCAGCGGCGGCGGGGCGATAGGAAGCAGGGCCGTGCCGGCACTGATGGTGTCGGCCGACAGCTCCCACACGCGCCGGAGCGCGCAGAACTTCCACCAGTGGTGCTTGAGGACCTCGGGGTTGGCCCGCACCGGGCGGACCTCCGTTTCCCCAATGGCTACCGCCAGCAGGACCGGGTCTTCCCCGTACTTCCACGGTTCCCAGGTACCTGCCACCGGGTCCACCAGGCTCTCCTCGGCTTTCATGCCGGCCACCAGCTGCATCACCACTTTGTCGTCGAGGGACTTGACCTGGCCGTCCCGGGTGGTGCCTTTGGTTTTGTAGTCGATGAGGCAGATGCGGCCATTGATCCGCGCCACCAGGTCCAGGGTGCCGGCGTACCCCACCGCTTTGTTCCAGACGGTGATTTCCGGAGCAAGGGGCTCCACGCGGAAAAGCTCCCACCATTCATCGAACCGCACGGCGAAGGCTTCCTCTCCGTTGGCAGCCAGCGCTTCCCGCGCTTCCTTCATGGCATGCGGGCGTCCCAGTGCGCGCAGGGCGACCTGCTCGCAGTACGTGTGGACACGGTCCCCACGGCGCGCGGCATCGTCCCGATAAGTCTCAGCGGCCCTGGCGGCCCGGTTGATGGCCTGCTTGATCTTCGCCGGGCTGCCCAGGCAATCGGACAGCAGCGGGTCCTTGGCCAGGCTGCTTGCCCCCATGTAGCCAAACCACCCGTCCAGGCCGTGCGGCTGCTGGCTGATGACTGTGGTGATGGACGGCACGGAGAACTGTTCCGAGGTGGACCGGGCGTACATCCGGCCGTATTCGGTGGCATGGGCGAGGAGCGGATCAGTCATGGAAAAGACTCTTTCACAGGGGGCCGACAAAATCTCCGGGAGCCAGGCCCGGGCATAAAAAAGGTCCGCCTCCGCTGCTGATGAGCGGAAACGGACCTTCTGCGGTGGGCGATACTGGGTTCGAACCAGTGACCTCTTCGGTGTGAACGAAGCGCGCTACCACTGCGCCAATCGCCCCGATGCATTTGAATGCTAGCCCACCCGGCGGCCATTTCAAAAATCGGCCTCCGGCTGCCGAATGCAGCCCCGCGGAATGCCCCATTCCCGCGGCCCGCCCCCTGGAAATACACTCCAGTTTTGTGCATCCCGCGGCGGCAGGGACGGCAGGGGATGCACAAATTACATGCTTGTAAGTTGCATCTTTCCGCGCCATTGCTGGGATGCAGGGCCATATGTAAAGCGGCCGGAACAGCCGATTTGGACTTTCCCGGAACCTCCTATATTGTTTTTACTCGTTGGAAGCGAGGAAATGCCCAAACGGCAAGGAATCAAACCCCAAACTGCGGACGTAGCTCAGCTGGTAGAGCACCACCTTGCCAAGGTGGATGTCGCGAGTTCGAATCTCGTCGTCCGCTCGCAGGACACTGTCACGGCAACGGTTGCTAAACCGGGGCTTACACGGTGGGTTGGCCGAGAGGCGAGGCAGCGGCCTGCAAAGCCGTATACACGGGTTCGAATCCCGTACCCACCTCGGTGAAAACCATGGTTTTTCGGATCTGTTCCGAATCAGCATGGGCGATTGGCGCAGCGGTAGCGCGCTTCCCTGACACGGAAGAGGTCACTGGTTCGATCCCAGTATCGCCCACTCGGCAAGGTAACTTGCCAACAGCAGTCCGGCCCCGGCCGGAACGCAATTGCGGACGTAGCTCAGCTGGTAGAGCACCACCTTGCCAAGGTGGATGTCGCGAGTTCGAATCTCGTCGTCCGCTCTCTTTTTAAAACCCATTGGCCGGTCCTCCGGTTCCGGGCGATTGGCGCAGCGGTAGCGCGCTTCCCTGACACGGAAGAGGTCACTGGTTCGATCCCAGTATCGCCCACCCTCAAAGCAGCTCGTAAAGAGCTGCTTTTTTGTTGCCCTTTTAGGCCCCATCCGCTGCGGGCGAACGCCGAATCTTCCCAATGTCCTTGGAACTGCCCTCCCGCAGGTCTAGGATCGATTGCGCAAGGAGCGACCTGGCTCCGCGACCGAAGGGAGGTGCTCGTGGGACTGATTGACGATCTAAAGGGCAAGGCACAGGGTCTTATCCGCGGAAACGAGCAGACCATCAAGGACGGCATCACCAAAGCCGGCGATTTCGTCGACCAGAAGACCGGTGGCAAGTACACCGGCCACGTCGACAAGATCCAGGATGGCGCTTCCAAGCTCGTGGACAAGAATGGGACCCCTGGCGAGGCACCTGCCGCAGAGCAGGTCCCCCCGGTCAATCCCGTCAACCCGGCACCGCCGGCTGACCGGACTCCGTAAGGATCTCGGCCGGGGCATTGCCCCAGCACGTCAACGGGGCGCGGGTCCCGCCGGGAGGCGGCACCCGCGCCTTTGGCGTTTAAATGCCCCGTGGCTGCCGGCCGCCGGGCTCTCACCGGCGATGGCCTGACCGGCTGACAGGTCGCCCAGTGGCGGCAGCACAGTCCGCAATTGCCACCCGAACCGCAACCACGGATAACCTGCCGGTATGGCGAAGTCTTCCGCACCCATCCGCCCCGGCCGGACGGCCAGGCCCTCCACCTTCGATTCCCGGCCCGTGGTTGCCGGTATTGTCACGGCCCTGGTGGGCTTTACGTCGTCCTTCGCGGTCGTCCTCGCCGGGCTCAAGGCCGTGGGGGCCAACCCGGCCCAGGCTGCCTCCGGACTGCTGGCTCTGACCCTGGCCGTCGGCGTCGGCGTCCTGCTGCTTGCATGGCGGTCCAAAGTTCCGGTCACGCTTGCCTGGTCCACACCGGGCGCAGCGCTGCTGGCCACGTCCGGCACGCCCGACGGCGGCTGGCCGGCCGCCGTCGGAGCCTTCCTTGCCGCCGGCGTGCTGATAGCCCTGACCGGGCTGGTCCCTGCCCTCGGCCGGCTGATGGCGCGGATCCCCGCATCGCTCGCCCAGGCAATGCTGGCCGGCGTCCTGCTGCAGTTATGCCTTGCGCCGTTCACTGCACTGGGCACTGTTCCGCTCTTTGTGGCCCCGGTCATTGCCTGCTGGCTGCTCATGATGAAGTTCGCCCCGCGTTGGGCTGTGCCTGCGGCACTTGTGGTGGCGCTGGGAGTAATCACCTTCTCCCTGGCTGGCACCGGCAGTGCGTTCGGAACGGGCGGGGTGCTGCCGGAACTCGTGTGGACCACGCCGTCCTTCAGCCTGCAGGCCATGGCGGGCATTGCCCTGCCGTTGTTTGTGGTCACCATGGCCTCCCAGAACGTTCCGGGTGTGGCGGTGTTGCGGTCGTTCGGATTTGCGACACCATGGCGGGCATCGATGCTGGTGACCGGTGCCGGCACCGTCCTGGGCGCGCCGTTCGGCGGCCATGCCATCAACCTTGCCGCACTGAGCGCGGCACTTGCTGCCGGCCAGGAGGCCGGCAGCAACCGGAACAGGCGCTGGGTTGCAGGATTTACCTCCGGGCTGGCCTACCTGGTCCTGGCCGCATTCTCGGCAGCGCTGGTCACCCTGGTCAGCGCGGCACCGGCGGGCATGCTGGAAGCGGTGGCAGGGCTGGCGCTCCTGGGCACGCTGGCGGCGTCGGTCTCTTCGGCCCTGGCTGATGCCGAGGACCGCATCGCCCCGGCCGTCACGTTCCTGATGGCCGCTTCAGGGCTCGCGTTCGGCGGGATCGGATCGGCTTTTTGGGCGCTCCTTGCCGGCCTGCTGGTCAGGACGCTGCTGGTCCCCCGCCGGGAGCGGGAACTGCTGGAGGAAGGGCACGCAGGCTCTAAGGACAGCGCCTAGGAACTGACGGTGAGGGGCACTGCGCGGGCCGTCGCCGCCCCGCCGAACTGACTAGGACGGTTCGTGGTTCTGGCCTTCGCGGGCCAGTGCGGTAAGCCTGGACACCGCGCGGAAGTACTTCTTCATGTAGCCGCCGGCCATCATTTCCTCTGTGAAGAGCTTGTCGAACGGCACGCCGCTGGCAAGGATGGGAACGTCCTTGTCGTAGAGTCGGTCCGCAAGGACCACGAACCGCAGCGCCACGGCCTGCTCGGTGATGGTCTCCACGTTGCGCCACACCACACCGTCGATCCCGTCGATGAGCTGGCGGTACCGGCTGGGGTGCACTCCGGCGAGGTGGTGGATCAGGGTGCTGAACTCGTCCTGGGCCACCGTCTTGCCGTCGAACTCGGCCTTCATGTGGGATGACAGTTCACTGTTCTTCAGCGGGGCCGGGGCTGCCGGCAAGCCGCGGTGGCGGAAGTCTTCGCCGTCAATGCGGATGACGTCGAACTGGTCCGCGAGGACCTGGATCTCGCGCTGGAAATCCACAGCGGCAAAGCGGCCGTCACCCAGCGAGCCGGGCAGGGTGTTGGAGGTGGCAGCCAGCTTTACGCCGGCGTCGGCCAGTTCACGCATCAGCCGGGACATCAGGACTGTGTCGCCCGGGTCGTCGAGTTCGAATTCGTCGATGCACACCAGCTTGTAGCTGCTGAGTGCGTCAACTGTTTTGCGGAAAGACAGGGCGCCCACAAGGTTGGTGTACTCAACGAAGGTGCCGAAGGCCTTCGGTCCGGGGGCGGCGTGCCAGAGCGAAGCAAGGAGGTGGGTCTTGCCCACGCCGAATCCGCCGTCCAGGTAGATACCGGCACGCGAACTGTCCTTCTTGCCGAACAGTTTTTTGAAGAGCCCGCCGCCGTCAGACGGTGCCACGTTGCCGGCGAACCCCTCCAGGGCCTGGACGGCAGCAGCCTGGCTGGGCTGCTTCGGGTCCGGACGGTAGCTGGCGAAGGACACCTGGCCAAACCGCGGCGATGGATAGAAACCCTTAAGGAGTTCGTTCACCGACACTGCAGGAGTGCGCGCCGCAAGCTGTTCGATCTGTACCAAGGTGGTCCGTTCTGCTGGTAGGTGGTCCCCAGAAAGGATACCGGCTTCGCGGTCCCCGTCCGGGCGCAGCGTCGGCGGGACCACCAGGGGTGATGAAGCCAACATTTCGTCCTGTTAACGGAATACGGACAACGCATCTGCCGCTGGATAGTGTGGGGAAAGGTCCCCATGCAGGAGCCGTTTTCCGCACTGCGCGGCCCTCCCGTGTCCTCGATGAAAGGCCAACACCATGCCCTACCCCGTTGAACAGAATGAAAAGTTCGCCGCCTATGCCCACCCGGAGCGGCTGGTTTCCACCGAGTGGCTTGCCTCCGCCCTGGAGAGCGGCGCCGTTGCCAACGGTGAGCTGGTGGTCGTGGAATCGGACGAGGACGTGCTGCTGTACGAGACCGGCCACATCCCCGGCGCAGTGAAGATCGACTGGCACACCGATCTGAACGACGACGTCACCCGCGACTACGTTGACGGCGCAGCCTTCGCTGAGCTGGCCGCCTCGAAGGGCATCTCCCGCGACACCACCGTGGTGATCTACGGCGACAAGTCCAACTGGTGGGCCGCCTACGCCCTGTGGGTCTTCACCCTGTTCGGCCACCAGGACGTGCGCCTGCTCGACGGCGGCCGGGACAAGTGGATCGCCGAAGGCCGGGACCTGACCAGGGACAAGCCTGCGCCCGCCACGGGCGACTACCCCGTGGTGGAGCGCGACGACGCCCCCATCCGCGCCTTCAAGGACGACGTGCTGGCCCACCTGGGCAAGCCCCTGATCGACGTCCGCTCCGCCGAGGAGTACACCGGCCAGCGCACGCACATGCCGGCGTACCCGGAAGAGGGCGCACTGCGCGGCGGCCATATCCCCACTGCTGCCTCTGTGCCGTGGGCCCGCGCAGCGGCCGAAGACGGCACGTTCCGCAGCCGGGAAGAACTTGACGCCATTTACCTCGGCGAGGCCGGCCTTGCCGCGGGCGACGACGTGGTGGCCTACTGCCGCATCGGCGAGCGTTCCAGCCACACCTGGTTCGCACTGAAGTTCCTGCTGGGCTTCGAGTCCGTCCGTAACTATGACGGTTCCTGGACCGAGTGGGGCAACGCCGTCCGCGTTCCCATTGTCAAGGGCGCCGAGCGCGGCTCCTTCCCGGTCGCCGTTGGAGTCTGACGAAGGCTCCCGCGTAAACTTGCCCTGATGACTACTCAAGCCTTGCCTTCCGCCCTCGCGGCGATTGTGGACGACTTCCAGGCCCTGTCCGAGCCCGAGCGGCTGCAGCTACTGCTCGAATTCTCGGAGGGGCTTCCGGAACTTCCCGAACGGCTCACCAACCATCCCGAACTCCTGGAGCAGGTAGTGGAGTGCCAGTCGCCGCTGTTCCTGACCATCGAAACGGAAAAGGACGGCACTGCCGGTACTGGCACCGCCGTCCGGCTCTTTTTCAAAGCCCCCGCCGAAGCGCCCACCACGCGTGGCTTCGCCGGAGTGCTGCACGAAGGCCTGGACGGGCTCTCGGCGGCGGAAATCCTTGCGGTACCGGATGATATGCCCGAACTGCTGGGCCTCACGCGGGCCATCACCCCGCTCCGGATGAGGGGCATGACGGCGATGCTGGGCAGGATCAAGCGCAAGGTAGCTGCAGCGTCCGGCGCCAGCGCCTGACGCCACCACCACGTGGCACGCAAAAGCACTGGACAGGGAACCCCGGCCACGGCGGCACTTGCCGCCGCCGGGGTTCCCTTCGTGCTGCACCCCTATTCCCATGATCCGGCCGCGGACAGCTACGGAGCGGAGGCGGCCGCAGTCCTGGGGATCGATCCGGCACGGGTGTTCAAGACCCTGATGGTGGAGGTTGAAGGCAGGCTGGCCGTGGGCATCGTCCCCGTCAGCGGGACCCTGGACCTGAAGGCCTTCGCTGCAGCGATGGGGGCAAAGAAGGCCGCCATGGCAGATCCGGCCGCCGCGCAGCGCCGGACCGGCTACGTGCTGGGCGGTATCTCACCGCTTGGCCAACGGCTCCCCTCCCCCACAGTGCTCGATTCCTCCGCCCTGGAGCTGGACACCATGCTCGTGTCCGGCGGCCGGCGCGGCCTGGATATCGAACTCGCACCGCTGGACCTTGTCCGGCTGACCGACGCAGTCACCGCGCCGATCGGCAGCAACGCGTCGCTGCCTGGCCAGGCTTGCCAGCCAGGTTGATCAGCTCGGCTGCTCTCCCGGCCGGGTACCCGGGTTGAGGCGCGGCGCGAGCTGCTGCCGCAGCCACGCCTTCACCAGCCGCTCCCAGCGCTCGGGGTCCACGTTCCATTCCTTGGTGTGCCGTGCGTGGTTGAAGGCTTCGAAGGTCACCATTTCGGGGTTCCGCTCGGCCAGCAGCGCGGACGGCTTATAGGGCACGTACTCGTCATCGACGCTGTGCAGGATCAGGGTGGGGGTCCGGAGTTCGACGGCGCGTGAGACCCAGTCCATGGCCTTGAGGTCCACGGGCGCGGACAATCCCGTCAGCCTGCGCCCCAGCGGATGCCCCAGCATGAGCTGCCCGTACCGGCCCACCAGCGAGGGAATCCGGTTCAGCTGCGCATGGTGGGCGAGGACGTTGACCCAATCGATGACCGGCGCGTCAAGGACCATGGCCCGGATCAGGTGCCGGTACCGGGACAGGTCCGCTGCCTGCAGGCAGATGGCCCCGCCCATGGACCAGCCAAAGAGCACAATCTCCTCGGCACCGTTGTCCAGTGCATACCCGATGGCCGCCTCAATGTCCTGCCATTCCGTGGAACCCAGTCCGTACCGGCCGTCATCCGCCGACGGTGCCAGGCCGTCATTGCGGTAGGAGAGCAGCAGGCTGGTCAGCCCCAGCTCCAGCGCCGGACCCACCGCGCGCAGCGCTTCCTGCCGGGTTGCGCCGCGCCCGTGGACCATGAGAGCCCAGGTCCGGGCGGTCCCGCCGGCGCGGACCAGCCAGGCCGGCGCCTCGCCGCGTTCCACGGGGATGGCCACCTCTTCGGCTGAATAGCCGGCGGCGGCAGGGTCAGGGTAGAGTGCGCCGCTCCACCAGCCCCAGCGGGCGGCGGAGAGGTCTCCGGCATAGACCGCTTCGACTTCTCGCAGCACCGTCCGCTCCGCCGGCGAGTACGAGACGATGCGGCCTATCCTGGCGTGCCCCCTGCCGCCGTCGAAATAGAAGCCGTACCGGCCGTCCACCGTGGTGTCGTCCGTGGCGGCCAGGATCACCTGCTGCATTTGCCCGTCGCGGATGACTGCGAGGACCTCCTGGTCCGACGTCCGCTGCCGTGCCGGCGTAATGACGCGGCGGGCGAAATACACGGCGAGCGCGGACGAACCCGCAGCCAGGAGCCCGGTCAGGGAACTTCCCGCGATGGCACCGGCGATAGCCCATCGGGTCCCCAGCGACATGCCCCCTGTTTCCGGGGTGTGGGCAGTGTGCTCCGGGCGCGTCCGCAGATAAGAAGCCATGCTCCTATTCTTACCGTCAGCTCAAGGATCACCGCATTCCGGCCCGGGCGGGTCCTGTGTGGAACGGCTCCTGTGCACCGTGGCAGGCCCGTGTACGGGTTGGTGCGGCGCCCCACCTACAGGGCTAGGCTAAGGCCATGAGTGAACCCATCGTCATCCTGACCGAAGAGCCACTGGGGGCGGACGACCGCCTGAACATCGAACGCCTGGTGGACGGAGCAGACTCCCGGCTGCTGGTCCTTGTTCCAGCCAATACCGAGCGGCACCTGCTGGTGGATTTCCTCGAACACCTCTCCCTGCTGGAAATTGCCGCGGCTTTCCGCGAACTCACCTCCCGCGCGCCGGACCCCGCAGAGGAACGCGCCCACGCCACGGAGACTTTGTCTGCCTCACTTGCCGCCCTGGAAGGACTGGGGGCCGGAGTCGACGGCGAGGTGGTGGACGGCGGTGCGGTCAACGGACTGGTGGCCAAGGTCCGGGACACCGGCGCCGCGCAGGCAGTGGTGATCACGCGGCCGCACGCGGTGTCCGATACCTTCCACACCGACTGGGCGAACAAGGCCCAGGACCAGCTCGGCATTCCCGTCCTGCACCTGTACGCAGGATCGGGATTTATCGGCGACTCCTAGGCGTTGACCACAGCATGAGTATCTTCGGAAACAACATTTTCGGAAACAAGGCCACCCACGCTGTCGCGGACCCGGCAGCCGATACCCACGGCACCGGAGGGCAGGACGGCGGGGACGGGGCCGCCGTGCAGAAGTCCGATGCGCAGTGGCGCGAAGAACTGACACCCGAGGAGTACCGCGTCCTCCGGCAGGCGGGTACCGAGCGCCCTTACACCGGCGAGTACTGGGACACGCACACTGCGGGCGTGTATCAGTGCCGGGCCTGCGGGACCGAACTGTTCACCAGCAATGAGAAGTTCGATTCGCACTGCGGCTGGCCGTCGTTCTGGGCCCCTCTGGCCGAGGGTACCGTCCGCTACATTCACGACCGGACCATGGGGATGGACCGCGTGGAGGTCCGCTGCGGCGCCTGCGATTCACACCTGGGCCACGTGTTCGACGGCGAGGGCTACGGTACTCCCACGGACCAGCGCTACTGCATCAACTCCGTTTCACTGCGACTCGTCCCGAAGGACGGGGCAGTGGCGGCGGACGGCACAACGGCAGGCTGATTCAGCTGCCAGTGCCGGCGGGCCGGGCGCGGCGGTCAGCCAGGCCTGGCCCGCCCGCCGGCCCGTTAAGGGCGTGCGCAGAGCGACCATCCCCCAGCGCGGTGCAGGCTCAACGGGACGACCATGGCGCTGAGAAATAGTATTTCTTAGTCTCAACCGCTTTTCAGATTAGTTCTGCTTGTTGCTTGCTACGCTCCGAAGAGAGAAGCAAGCAACGCCCAGAAAGGCAGCGACGATGACTGAAACCCTCACCGCCGTCCCCCGGATTTCCGCGGACAACCAGGACTGGCTCCGGCTCCGGACCGCAGCGTCGGCCCTCCAGGCCCTGCAGGCCCCGGACGGCTCCGTGCCGGATGCGGCCAGCCACACCACGGCAGCACTGCACGTGGACACCATCGTGGACGCCGTCCGGGCCCTCGCTCCAGCCTTCCCGCACGATGCCACGTACCTGGACACCGTCTGCGCCGACTTCACGGCCTGGGTGGCCGGCGGATTTCTTGTTCCGGACTTCCTCTCTTCGCTGCTGTCCTTCCAGCCCCAGGAGCAGCGGCAGGACGGCCTCCAGCACTTGGTGATCTTCCCCATGTACACCCAGAACGGCAGCAGCAGCCGGCTGGTGGAGGCCGTCCTCATCGAGGTCATCTGGCCGGAGTTCATCGCCGGCCTGGAGGCGGGCGACTACTCCAACAGACTGTTTGTTCCCATCCGGTTCGTGGACTTCACCGCAGGCTACGACACCAACTCCGCAGTCCTCTTCCCGGAAACCGTGGCCGTCAGCACCACACCCACCTTCAC
Source organism: Pseudarthrobacter sp. SORGH_AS 212 (assembly GCF_030818145.1). Taxonomy (NCBI): domain Bacteria; kingdom Bacillati; phylum Actinomycetota; class Actinomycetes; order Micrococcales; family Micrococcaceae; genus Pseudarthrobacter; species Pseudarthrobacter sp. SORGH_AS 212. The sequence continues at coordinate 171,823 of NZ_JAUTAA010000001.1, forward strand.
CTGGGGCGCAATCTTTGCCGACCGCGAAGCTGCGCGCTTCCGGCGCGTGCTCAAAGCCGCCGCGGAAACCACCCGCCTGGAACTGCCCGAAGGCGCCGCTGAGCTGCTGGCCGACCAGGACCTGACCGAGGCCACCTTCGTCATGTGGGACCTGATCCACGACCGGACCCACATGCGCGGCGACCTGCCCTTCGATCCGTTCATGATCAAGCAGCGCATGCCCTTCTTCCTTTACTCACTGGAAGAACTCCGCTGCGACCTCACAGCCTTCCGGGAATCCGTGCGCATCGAAAAGGACGACGAGGCGGACCCCGAAGCCCGCCGGCACGCCAAACTGGTGCAGTATGCCGTGATCTTCGACAGGATCTTCCGCTTCGCCATCACCGGCAGCCGCGTCCGCAACTACGACGGCCTGGGCGGCCAGCTGCTGTTCGCCTGGCTGCACCAGCAGCACGTCCTGCACTGGACCGACACCCGACTCACCATTGACTGGGACGGCGTGCCGGACGCGGTAATGGCACTGGGTGCCCGCATTGACGATCTCTACTGGCGCTCCATCGACCGGCCCAAGACCGCCCACTGGCTGGCCGCCTACGAACTCATCTCCGGCACGGTCACGCCCAACCCCGCGTCCGTCTGGGCAAAGGGCCCGGACGCCCTCCCGCTGTCCGGTGCCCCGCGCGGCTTGACCGACCAGGTGTTGGACGATGAATTCCCGCTCTCCATGTTCTACGAGGCTTTGGAGAAGAAGATGCGCCCTGTCATCGAGTCCACCGCGGGCATCACCGGCAGTTCGGCGCTGTGAGCGGAACCTCCGGCTCGCTTCCGGCTTTCACCGTCCTCGTCACAGGCGGCAGCGGAGCCTCCGGGGTTGCGGTCGCGGGCGCCCTCCGCGCGGCCGGGCACCGGGTCATCACGGTGGGTTCCGATCAGCAGCGGATCGAGGCAGCAGCACAACAGGCGGGCGACGGCGTCACGCCTCTCACGTGCGACCTCGCCCGGCTCGACGACGTCAGGCAGCTCCGCGACGACGTCGCGCTCCAGGCCGGGGCCGTCGACGCCGTCATCCACCTGGTGGGCGGATGGCGGGGAGCGCAGGGAATCCCCGACCAGTCCGACGAGGACTGGGATTTCCTCGAGCGGGGTGCCGTCACGACGCTGCGCAACATCACGCGGGTGTTTTTTGACGACATCGCCGCCTCCCCGCACGGCAGGTTCGCCATGGTCTCCTCGACTGCCGTGGAAAGTCCGGCGGCCAGCGTGGCCAACTACGTGGCCGCCAAAGCTGCCGCCGAAGCGTGGACCATGGCCGTGGCGGACGGTTTCCGCCGCGCGGCCGCGACCGGCGGCGACGGGCAGGCGGCCGCCGTCGTCCTCGTGGTGAAGGCCCTCGTGGACGACGGGCTGCGCCGCAGCCACCCGGAGCGGACGTTCCCGGGAGCCACGGACGTGGCCGAACTCGCGGCAGCGGTGGTGGGGCTGTTCGACGCCCCGGCGGTCGAGCTGAACGGCACCCGGGTCCGGCTGGCTCCGTGACCCGTCAGGACCCCGCCGCACAGGGGCAGCCCGCCCCGCAAGCCATACATAGACTGGGAATGTGAGCAAAGCCATGACAACCACAGCAGAGACCGGCGCGGCCCTTCGGCTGCACGACCCCAACGTGCGGGGCTTCGCCTCGGACAACTACTCCGGCGTCCACCCGGAGATCCTTGCGGCGCTTGCCGCCGCCAACGAAGGCCACCAGGTGTCCTACGGCGAGGACGACTACACCTCGCGGCTGCACGAGATCATGGAGGAACACTTCGGGCCAGGCATCGAATGCTTCCCCGTGTTCAACGGAACCGGGGCGAACGTCCTCTCGCTGCAGTCTCTACTCCCCCGCTGGGGGGCCGTGGTGTGCGCCTCCACAGCCCACATCAACATGGACGAAAACGGGGCACCGGAACGCATCGGCGGCATCAAGCTGCTGCAGGTCCCCACCCCGGACGGAAAGCTGACTCCGGAACTGATCGACAAGGAGGCGTGGGGCTGGGGTGACGAGCACCGCGCACAGCCGCTGGCCGTCTCGATCACCCAGACCACCGAACTGGGCACGTGCTACACCCCGGAGGAAGTGCGCGCCATAGCCGACCATGTCCACGCCAAGGGCATGAAGCTGCACATGGACGGTGCCCGGCTGGCGAACGCCGCAGCCCACCTGCAGGTGCCGCTGCGGGCCTTCACCCGGGACGCCGGCGTCGACATCCTCTCCTTCGGCGGCACCAAGAACGGCCTGCTGTTCGGCGAGGTGGTGGTGGCGCTGAACCCAGAAGCCGCCCACGGCCTGGTGTACCTGCGCAAGATGAACATGCAGCTGGCATCCAAAATGCGCTTCATGTCCGCCCAGTTCATTGCCCTGCTCGAAGGCGGCCTCTGGCTGCGTTCGGCCTCCCATGCCAACGCGATGGCTTCCAGGCTCCGCGCCGCCGTGGACACCATCGACGGCGTCCGGCCCACCCAGAAGACGGAGTCCAACGGAGTCTTTGCCGTGCTGCCCGAAGGAGTGGCGGACCGGCTCCGTGCATCCTTCCGGTTCTACGACTGGGACGAAGCCGCCAGGGAAGTGCGCTGGATGTGTTCGTTCGACACCACCGAAGAGGACGTGGATTCGTTCATCGCCGCCATCCGCCACGAACTGCGTGACTACGACGGCGGGCAGGCCGGCTGAGGCGCACGTGACGGCGAGCCTCCCCGGACAGCGCTGAAGGGTTGCGTAATCTGCCATGGTGAACGCACTTGACCAGGTTCCCCCGGATTTCCTCCACGCTCTGGGAACCCTCAGGAAAGCCCGGTGCCGCAAGGAACTCCACCTCGCGGAAATCCCCGCGCCGGCCCGCCTGGCACCCTTCGCCGTCGCCCTGGGCGCGGAAGTCATGGCCCAGGGCGCCGGGACCGCAGCACCTCCCCTGCACGGACCGGCGGCAATGGCCCTGGCGGCCGCCGGGACCGCGGAGGACAGCGACACGGAGCTCGCCACCGGGCGCTTCATCCTGCTGCACGACCCCGAAGGCTCTGCAGTGTGGGACGGGGAATTCAGGATCGTCACCTATATCCGTGCGGAGCTCGAACCGGACATGGGCAACGACGAGATGCTCGGTACGGTGGCCTGGACCTGGCTGGTGGAGGCCCTGGAAAACCACAACGCCCCCTACCGGGCCGCCGGCGGGACCGCCACCCGGGTCCTGTCCGAAAGCTTCGGGACCCTCTCCGAACGGCCCGGGACGATCGACATCGAACTGCGGGCGTCCTGGACACCCGCCACACCGGACGTCACGGCACACCTCGAAGCCTGGTCCGATATGGTGTGCACCTTCGCGGGCCTCCCGCCCCTGCCCGACGGCGTCACGCCCCTGCCGCAACGGCGCCGGAACTGACGCCCGTCCAGCCCTGCCGGGAGCCGGCCAGCGGACTGCCGGCGCGCAGGACCGGTAAACTGGGGGCATCATGACCCCTAACAACCCGGAAAACACCACGGCCGGCGCTCCGGCTGCTGATACCGCACCCCATATCACCGTGGAGGGCTTCGACAGCCCCATCCCCGAAATCATCGAACTCGATGCACCCCGTGAGGGCGTCCCCCTGGTCATTGAGACCCAGGCAGGGCTGGAACGCTGCGCAGCCGCCATCGCTGCAGGAACCGGACCGGCAGGAGTGGACGCAGAGCGAGCCTCCGGATTCCGCTACGGCCAGCGTGCCTTCCTCGTGCAGATCCGCCGCGAAGGCGCCGGCACCTGGCTGATCGATCCCGAGCCTTTTGATGACCTCGCCATTATTAACGATGCGCTCCGCGGCGTCGAGTGGATCCTGCACGCCGCAACCCAGGACCTTCCTTGCCTGTCGGAGCTGGGCATGTGGCCGGACAAACTCTTCGACACAGAACTCGCCGCCCGGCTGGCAGGGCTTCCCCGCGTGGGCCTTGCCGCCGTCATCGAACAGCTGCTTGGCTTCGGCCTGGCCAAGGAACACTCCGCCGCCGACTGGTCCACCCGCCCCCTCCCGGAGCCGTGGCTGCGCTACGCAGCCCTTGACGTCGAGGTCCTCAGTGAGCTGCGGGAAGAGCTGGTGGAACTGCTCCAGGCCGACGGCAAGCTGGAGTATGCCGAGCAGGAGTTTGCCGCGATCCTGGCAGCGGGCATCGCTCCGCCGCGGCTGGACCCGTGGCGGAAGACCTCCGGCCTGCACCAGATCAGGGACCGGCGCCAGCTGGCCGCCGTCAGGGAACTGTGGCTGGAACGCGACGCGCTGGCCCGCAAGCGCGACGTCGCACCCGGCCGGCTGATCCCGGACTCCGCACTGGTGTCCGCCGCCAAGGCCATGCCCGCCACCGTTCCCCAGCTCCTGGGGACCAAGGGCTTCCACGGCCGTGCGGCGCAGCGTGAGGCTCCGCGCTGGCTCCGTTGCATCGCCGCCGCCCGGGACCTGGACGACCTTCCCCCGCTGCATCTGGCAACCAACGCCCCGCCGCCGCCCAGGGTCTGGGCGGAACGCGACCCCGAGGCTGCCGCAAGGCTCGCCACGGCCAGGCCGCTGCTGCAGGAGCGCGCCGACCAGCTGAACCTCCCGGTGGAAAACCTGCTCACGCCCGACTACCTCCGCCGGGTTGCATGGCGCCCGCCGGCAGCGATCAGCGAAGAGTCGGTAGCCGGTGAGCTGCGCGGACTCGGTGCGCGCGAGTGGCAGGTGGAGCTCACCGCCCCGCTCATCACCCGCGCATTCCTGGACCCACAGCCGCTTCCGCCCAAAGAGCAAAAAGCCGCGGTCGCCGCGGGCAGCTAGCCTTCCGGCGCCCTGTCACTCTGGCCTTGCAGCCTAAGTTACTCGCGAGTAACATCGGACGTACTGCCGCACACCCTGCCGTCCTTCGGCATGTGCGCGGCGCCTACGTCTCGATGAGGAGTTACACGTGAGCCACACCGGAAGCGGCGCCCCCCGGCGCACTGTCCGCGACGTCGTCTTTGTTGACGGCCTCCGCACGCCCTTCGGCCGGGCCGGTGAGAAGGGGATCCATGCCGGTACCCGCGCCGACGACCTGATCGTAAAGTGCATCCGCGAGCTGCTGCGCAGGAACCCCTCGCTGCCGCCGGAGCGGGTGGATGAGGTGGCCATTGCCGCCACCACCCAGACCGGCGACCAGGGCCTCACCCTGGGCAGGACCGCTGCGCTGCTGGCCGGACTGCCACGCACCGTCCCGGGCTTTGCCGTGGACCGCATGTGTGCCGGCGCCATGACCGCCGTGACGTCCACGGCCGGCGGCATCGGTTTCGGCGCGTACGACGTCGTCATCGCCGGCGGAGTGGAGCACATGGGCAACCACCCCATGGGCTCCGGCGCCGACCCGAACCCCCGTTTCATGTCCGAACGGCTGGTGGACCCCGCCGCCCTGAACATGGGCAACACCGCCGAGAACCTGCACGACCGCTTCCCCGCCATCACGAAGCAGCGCAGCGACGCCTACGCCGTCGCATCCCAGGACAAGCTGGCCGCAGCCTACCGCGAGGGCCGGATCCAGCCCGACCTGGTGCCGGTAGCCGGCCGGAAACCGGGCCAGGGATGGACCGTACACAGCGTGGACGAACCGCCACGTCCCGGGACCACCATTTCCGACCTCGCCGGACTCCGCACTCCCTTCCGCGCGCACGGCCGCGTAACCGCCGGCAATTCCGCGGGCCTCAACGACGGCGCAACCGCCGCCGTCCTGGCCTCGGGTGAAGCGGCGGCTGAGCTTGGCCTCCCGGTGAAGATGCGGCTGGTCAGCTACGCCTACGCCGGCGTGGAGCCTGAAGTCATGGGCATCGGCCCGGTCCCGGCCACCGAGAAGGCACTGCAGAACGCGGGCCTCACCATCGGCGACATCGGCCTCTTCGAGATCAACGAGGCGTTCGCCGTCCAGGTCCTGAGCTTCCTGGACCACTTCGGCATTGCCGACGACGACCCCCGGGTTAACCGCTACGGCGGCGCGATTGCCGTGGGCCACCCCCTCGCCTCCTCCGGCGTCCGGCTGATGACCCAACTGGCCCGCCAGTTCGAAGAGGACCCGTCAGTGCGCTACGGCATCACCGCCATGTGCGTGGGACTCGGGATGGGCGGGACCGTTATCTGGGAAAACCCGCACCACGCCGATTACAGTGGCGGCACCGGCACCGCAGGAACAGCAACCACCGCCCCGGCAGCAGTCCAGACCGAAGGAGCCACAGCATGAGCGCCGCAGATTTCACCGGATTCGCCAGCCTGTTCCCCAACGAAACCGTCACCCATTCCTACGTCCAGGACATTCCGCTTCCGGCTGCCCCAGGCGCGGAGAGCCCCGGAACGTTTGCCCTGGTCACGCTGGACAACGGCCTGGACCACGGCAAACCCACCACACTGGGTCCCAACACGCTCGTGGAACTCGGCACGGTGCTGGAAGGCCTGCGGGACCGTGCCGCCCGCGGTGAGATCACCGGCGTCGGGGTTACCGGCAAGCCCTACTACCTCGTGGCCGGAGCAGACCTCTCTGCGGTGAAATCGCTGGAAGAGCGCGAGCACGGACTCCACATGGCCCAACTGGGCCACGATGTGTATGCAACGCTGGCCAACCTGGGCGTTCCCAGCTTCGCGTTCATCAACGGCACCGCCCTTGGCGGCGGACTGGAAATCGCACTCCAGTCCACCTACCGCACCGTGTCCACGGGCGCCGGCGCCCTGGCCCTCCCCGAAGCCCTCCTGGGGCTGGTCCCGGGCTGGGGCGGCGTCTACCTGCTCCCCCGCCTGGTCGGGCCTGAGAACGCCGTCAAGGTGATGATCGAGAACCCGCTCAGCAACAACCGGACCCTCAGCGGCCCGCAGGCCTTCGACCTTGGCATCGCGGATGCCCTGTTCGAGCCCGCCGACTTCCTGGAGCAGTCCCTTGCCTGGGCCGCGAAAGTCATCTCCGGCGAGCTGGTCCCGGAACGCGCCAACGCCGTCGACCCTTCCCACCCGGACACCGCAGGCCGCTGGGCCGCCGCGGTGGCTGCGGGCCGGAAGTTCGTGGAGTCCAAGACGTCGAATGCGGCGCCCGCCCCGGGCAAGGTCCTGGACCTGATGGAAGCCAACCGCACCATGAACCAGTCAGAATCGGCAGCCGTCGAATGCGAGACACTGGCCGGGCTGATGCAGACTGATGAATTCCGCGCCACCGTCTACGCCTTCCTGGACCTCGTCCAGAAACGGTCCAAGCGTCCCGCCGGCGCCCCCGACCGGAAACTCGCCCGCCCCGTCACCAAAGTCGGTGTGGTGGGAGCCGGCCTGATGGCCGGCCAGCTGGCGCTGCTGTTTGCCCGCCAGCTGAAGGTGCCGGTGGTACTGACCGACATTGACCAGGCCCGGGTGGACAAGGGCGTTGGCTACGTCCACGGCGAAGTGGACAAACTGCTGGCGAAGAAGCGGATCAGTGCGGACGCCGCCAACCGCACCAAGGCGCTGGTGTCCGGCTCGGTGTCCAAGGAGGCCTTCACGGATGCTGATTTCGTGATCGAGGCGGTCTTTGAGGAACTCAGCGTCAAGAAGCAGGTGTTCGCAGAGCTGGAGGCCGTCGTTTCGGCAGACTGCATCCTCGCCACCAACACGTCGTCGCTCTCGGTGACGGCCATGGCCGAGGACCTGCAGCACCCGGAACGGCTGGTGGGGTTCCACTTCTTCAATCCGGTGGCCGTGATGCCGCTGCTGGAGATCGTCCGCGCCCCGCGGACCGATGACGCCGTACTGGCCACCGCCTTCGAACTCGCAAAGACGTTGAAGAAGACCGGCGTCCTGGTCAAGGACGCCGCCGCCTTCGTGGTCAACCGGATCCTGCTGCGCCTGATGGGCGAGGTGACGGCCGCCTTCGATGAAGGAACACCGGCCGATGCGGCGGACAGCGCCCTGAAGCCGATGGGCCTGCCGATGTCCCCCTTCACGCTGCTGGCTATGGTGGGCCTGCCGGTGGCCCAGCACGTCCAGGAGTCGCTGAACGCTGCCTTCGGTGACCGGTTCCCGGTGTCCGCCAACCTCCACAAGCTGATCGACAACGGTGTGAAGGGCCTTTGGGAAACCGGGCCGGACGGGTCGGTGGCCATCCCGGACTCCACCCTGTCGCTGATGTCTTTCGGCACCAGCCCCTCCACCGCCGGCCAGGTGCTGCGGCGCACGCAGGACGCCCTGGCGGAAGAAATCGGACTCATGCTGGACGAAGGCGTGGTGGCAGGACCGGAAGACCTCGATCTCTGCATGATCCTGGGCGCCGGGTGGCCCATGTTCCTCGGTGGCATCACACCGTACCTCGACCGGGTGGGTGCCTCCGAACGGGTCAACGGCAAGCGGTTCCTCCCGCCCGGCGTGGCGTCGGGTCCGGCCGCCGGCTAGGCCGGCCGCGGCCTGCGGGCCGCCGCTCAGCGCTCCGTGAGCCGGCCGCCGTCGAGGGCCACCAGGCGGTGGGCCGCCGTCCGTGCATAGTCCAGGTCATGGGTGACCAGTACGACGGCGGCCCCCTCCGCGGCCGCGGAGCGGACGGCTGCGTCCAGCACGGCCAGGCCGTCGCCGTCCAGTGCCACGGTGGGCTCGTCAAGGGCGATGACCGATGGCTTCCGGGCCAGGACGGTGGCCAGTGCCAGCAGCCGCTGGCCTGACGCGGGCAGCTCAGCGGGGTGTCCGTGGGCGGCACCTTGAAGCCCGACCGCCGCCAGCGCGGCCGCAGCCCGTTCGCCTGCTGCGGCAGCGCCGGCCAGGCGGTCCAGGCCGAAGCGGACCTCACGCAGGAGCGTCCGTTCGAACAACTGGTCGCGGGGATGCTGGAAGAGCAGGCCCACCGCGGCGGCAGTCTCCCCCGCCGCACGTCCCGCGATGTCGCTGCTGTTCACCAGCACGGAGCCGGTTGTCGGCCGCAGCAGCCCGTTCAGGTGCCGCAGGAGGGTCGACTTGCCCGCACCGTTGGGCCCCGTGACGGCAACAATCTCCCCCGGACGCACCGCCAGGTTGATGCCCGCCAGGACCAGGGGCTGCCGGGGTGGCTGGGCGGCGTTCCTGCTGCGGGCCAGCCAGTGGCCTTTGTTGCGGGGCCGCCTGGCGTCCGGACCATATCTGAAGGAGACGTCACGCAGCTCCAACGCCGCGCCGGCTCCGGCTGTCTCCCGCGGCGCCGCTGGAACCGCGGCGGTGCCTGCTGCGGCTGGAACCTCCGCATTGCCTGAGGCGGCTGGGGCCGTTCGCGCGGTTGGCAGGGCGCCCCGGTCAACCCCCGCGGCGCCACCCACCCGCCGGATTCCCGCAGGAACCAGGCCGGTCTCCGGGCCGAGGCTGCCAGGATCGCCCGCGGCTGCCATGGTCCCGTTAGCGAGCACCAGCCACTGGTCCGCTGCGAGCAGGAGCCCGTCGATCACCTGGCTCAGGATCACGACGGCGGTTCCAGACGCCACGAGGTGCCGCACCAGGGCCGCCAGTTCATGAGCCCCTGCCGCGTCCAGGGAGGCGAACGGCTCGTCCATGACCAGCACGGCAGGCCCGCTGATGACGGCGCAGCCAATGGCCAGGCGCCGCAGCTGCCCGCCGGAGAGCCGGGCCGGGTTCCTGTCAAGCAGCCCGGTGAGCCCCAGGAGGCCTGCCGTGCGTGCCACCGCGGCAACCATGGCGGGGCGGGGTACTCCTGCATTCTCCAGCCCGAAAGCCAGTTCCTCGGCGACCGTAGCCCTGACAGTGGAAAGGGCCGCTGCCGCGTCCTGGGGGACGAAGCCCACCTGCCGGCCCCACTTGGCGGGGTCGATGCGGGGTTCCACCCGGTGCTGGCCGTTAGCGCCGGCGTCTGCCCGTCCGCTCCCGAAGTCCAGCCGCGTGCCTCCCAGCTCCAGGTAGCCGTGCAGGGTGCCGCCGCTTCCTGGCGTCAGCCAGCCTGCCAGCAACCGTCCCAGGGTGGTTTTTCCGCTGCCTGACGCGCCCAGTACCGCCGTCAGGGTGCCCGGCGCGGCGGCGAACCCGATCCTCTCCAGGACGGGGCCGCCGCCGTCGTGGAATGTGAAGCTCTGGATGCCGGCCTCCAGGACCGGACCGGTTGGAAGGGGCACGCCTAGCCTCCCGCTGCTGAGGTCAACAGCCGCAGGACGACGGCGGCAGCCGCAGCGAGCAGCAACACAGCGCGCAGGAGGCGCTGGGCGGTGGAGTCCGGGACGGTGCGGTAGCTGGTCCGGGGTCCGCTGCTGCTGAAACCACGTGCTTCCAGTGCAGCGGCGCGGGTACCGGCATCATCCACAAGTGCCAGGACCAGCGGTACAGCCTGCAGGCGGAATGCGGCCGCCCGGTGGACCAGCCCCCGGCGGATCACGAGCCCGCGGGCTTCCTGGGCGGTGCGGATATGCTCCGCCTGCGCTGCGATGGCCGGCAGCAGGGTGAGCGTGGAGGCCAGCACGAAGGCGAACCGTCCGCTGACTCCCTTGGCATTCATGGCGGCTACCAGGTCAGGGACGCTGACGCTGAAGGAGAAGGCCAGCAGCGCCAGCACGGCGGCGCATACCTGCACGCCCCGCTGCAGGGCGAAACCGAGTCCTTCGGCCGTGACCCGGGCAGGGCCCCACTCGGCCAGGACAGTGCGGCCCTCGGGATACGCCAGCCCGTGCACCATCAGGAGGGACAGGGTCAGCGGCACCAGCACTGCCGCAGCCGCCGGAAGCAGCCGGCGGGCCGTGCCGCCCGCGGCGGACACGGCGAGGGCACCCGCAACGACGGCGAGGGACAGCGGCCAACTGCCCGCCGCCGTCGTGATCACGGCTGTGCTGCCGGCCGCGGCGAGGCCGGTCAGCGGGTGGAGGCGCATGGGAAACGGGATTCAGGACGCGGGCGTCGAATCCTGCCCTGCACCCTCTCCCGGAGTCTTTCCGGCCAGGACGCGGTGCCGGCGCACAAACGGGAACTGGAACCTGGTCCGGCGCGGCAGCGCATACACCAGGACGGCAACCACGGTGAAGACGATGGCCTTGTCCATGGGGTCGGAAATAAGTGCCTGCTTGGTGATGGCGGCCAGCAGGGTGTCGCCCATCGACCGGAAGGCGCTGACGATGGCCCCGGTTGCCACCCCCGAGGTGCCGCCGAAGACGAAGGCGGCCACAGGTGCTGAGACGACGCCGCCGATGATGCCGGTGGCGAAGCCGGCAACGGGTGCCAGGTAGAAACGGCGGAACAGCCCGTACCGTGCAGCAAGGCCGGCGAGGCAGCCGATCAGCGCAGCGCCGGCGGCGAAAGGCAGGACCGTGGGATTGAAGAAGGACCAGACGATGCTGCTGAGTGCCCCGGTGGCCGCACCCGCGGCGGGACCGGCCAGCACTGCGATCAGGACCGTACCGATCGCGTCCAGGTAGAAAGGCACCAGCGTGCTGCCGACGAACTGGCCCAGCACGATGTTCAGGACCAGGGCCACAGGAATCAGCACGACGGTGGACGCCGGCAGGCTGGGCAGCACGGCAATGATCAGCAGGATGGCACCCACCAGGAAACCGGAAAGGGCAATCAGCGCCGAAGCGCTGCCGGGGCCGCCGGTAATGTCGGCGGGCTGGTTGAGGACCAGGAAGACGTAGGTGCCGGCAATTGCCAGGGCACCGAGGATTTCCAGTAGCCGGCGCCGGCGGGCAGCGGCGGGCGCCGGGGACGGCAGCGTCAGGGAGGGCGATGACATGAAGGTTCCTTTGGGGTGCGGCACGGACGGCACGGAAGAACCGGGCCGTGCGGAACGCCGCCTATGTCACCTCGGCGGCAGGCGCCGGAATGAACCGGCGGACGGGAACAGTCTACCGGCGCTGCAGGGTGCCGGCCGGTGTCCTCCCTTAGACTGCCGGAAGGGGCACCGGCAGTTGGGCTGCCGGCCCGCCCGAAGAACACCGGCCCTCCCTGGCAGGGGGTCCTCCACTGAAAGTCGGCCGCATGCCTCACTACGAACTCGCCATCATTGGATCCGGATCAGGGAACTCTCTGATCACCCCCTACTGGGACGGCAAACGGGTAGCCCTGATCGACGGCGGCGTGTTCGGCGGAACCTGCCTGAATGTGGGCTGCATCCCCACCAAGATGTTCGTCTATCCTGCCGGGCTTGCCGCCGCGCCGGCGGAGGCACGTCGGCTGGGCGTGGACCTGAGCCTGGACAAGGTGCACTGGAACGGCATCCGGGACCGGATCTTTGGCCGGATTGACGCCATTTCCGCATCGGGCCGCCGGTACCGGGCGGACGAGCTGGACAACGTTGACCTGTACGAGGAGCACGCGCGCTTCACCGGTCCGCGGTCTTTGCGGACGGAGTCCGGGGTGGAGATCACGGCGGACCAGGTCGTGGTTGCCGCGGGTTCGCGGCCGGTGGTGCCGGACGTTGACGGCATGGACCTGCCCCAGGTGCACACCTCGGACACGGTGATGCGGGTGGACGGGCTGCCCCGGCGGGTGGTGGTGGTCGGCGGGGGCTACATCGCCGCAGAGTTCGCCAGCATTTTTGCCGGCCTTGGCTCCGACGTGACTCAGGTGAACCGGTCCGGGCGACTGCTCCGCGGCCACGATACGGACATCGCGGAACGTTTCGCAGCCGCTGCCGCCGAACGCTGGACGCTCAGGACCGGTTTTGCGCTCGACTCCGTGGAGGACAACGGTGATAGCAGCGTCACCGCCGTCTTCGCGGGCCGCGGCGGCGAGCAGCTGCGGGTGCCGGCTGACCTCGTGCTGATGGCCACGGGCCGGGTTCCCAACACCGACAGGCTGGCCGCCGGGGCTGCGGGCTTTGACCTGCGCGAGGACGGGATACTCGCCGTGGACTCCAGGCTCCAGGTCCTCTCCGGAGGCGAACCCCTCCCGGGGGTGTACGCACTGGGTGACGCCGCCAACCCGTACCAGCTCAAACACGTGGCCAACCGGGAAGCCCGGGTGGTGGCCCACAATCTTGAGCACCCGGACAAGCTCCGCAGCATCGACTACACCGCCGTCCCCTCCGCCGTGTTTTCCAATCCGCAGATCGCGTCGGTGGGACTGACGGAAGAGGAGGCACGGTCCGGCGCTGCGTCCGGATCCGATGTTGTCACCGCCCTGCAGGAGTACGGCAGTACCGCGTACGGCTGGGCCATGGAGGACCAGGAGGGGGTGGTCAAGCTCATCGCCGAGCGCTCGACAGGACGGCTGCTGGGGGCCCACATTTTGGGCCACGAAGCGTCCAACCTGATCCAGCCGCTGGTGCAGGCCATGTACCAGGGAACACCCGTGCACGTACTGGCCCGCGGCCCGTACTGGATCCACCCGGCGCTGATGGAAGTGGTAGAGAACGCGTTGCTGGCCTTGGACACTGACGTACCGGCCGACGCCCCGCTCTAGGCTGTCCCCGTCACCTGGACAGTCTGTGCCGCCCGGAATGCCATCAGCCGGGGCCGCGTTATCGCGCGGTGTCAGCCCAACCGGGCGGCCAGGTTCCCGACGGCTGTGATGAGTTCCCGGAACGCCTGCTCCGGGTTGTTGGCCGAGACGATCCGGGCGTTCGGCGCGCTCCCCCACAGTCCCCGGTAGTCCGCCACAGTTGTTCCCATCAGCAGCGGCGAGTCCGCCTCGACGTCGATGGTTGCCGGCCGCGCACTGTACTCGAGCGTGCCCGCGGCAACGCCTGCGGCAAAGAAGTCGTGGACGTGCGCCAGGTAGCCCTGTTCGTACAGCCGGTGGAACTCGAAGTAGAACCGCAACGCGTCCGAGAGGTGCCGGATGACGCGGTTGTCAGAGGTGCTGCGCCGGCCCTCAGCCTGCTCCGGGAGCACAAGCTCGGGAACGGAGGCACCGGCCGCCTCAGCAAGCTGCCGGACATGTTCAGGCCGCATCTCCATCCGCTCGGTGGTGTCCAGCGAACAGACCACCGGCAGCTTCGCGGCGGGCCTGCCGCGGTAGGCGGCGTACACCTCCTTCGCGGCATGGGGATCCACGTGGGTGTTCCACTCTGCGGTGGGCGTGGTGTTCCCCTGGTAATAGAAACTTCCGCCCATGATCACGACGCCGGCCAGCAGCTCGGGCAGGTCCGGCTCCTTGCGGAGGGCCAGGGCAAAGTTGGTCAGCGGCGCAGTGATGAGCGCGGTGAGTTCGCCCGGCCGCGCGCGGGCATGGTCGATCCAGAGGTCGACGGCGTTCCGCGCCGAGACCTGCCCGTCCGGTTCGGGCAGTACGGCGTAGCCGATCCCCTGCGGACCGTGCGTTTCCGGCGTGGTGACCAACGGGACGGACAGCGGTACCCGTGCCCCGATAGCCACCTCAACCCCGGGGCGTCCGCACAGCTCCAGCAGCGCCAGGGTATTCCGTGCCACCTGGTCCGCGTCCACGTTTCCGGGGGTGGCCGTGACGGACACGAATTCCGTGTCCGGCAGGGCGGCCAGGTAGGCAAGAGCCAGGGCGTCGTCGATGCCGGTGTCGACGTCCAGCAGGAATGCGGTCATGGTTTCGGGTCCGGTTGCGGGGTTCGGTCGTTGAGGTTGAGCTGCCGGGGGTGCCGGTGTCCGGCCCTAGAAGAGGGCTACCTTGGGCACGGCCGGGAAGATGGTGTCCAATTCCGCGAGGTCGTCCGCCGAGGGCTGCCAGTGGGCCGCTGCCGCGTTCTGCCGGACCTGCTCCGGTTTCGTGGCGCCGGCAATGACGCTGGCCACGGACGGCTGGGCGGCGAGCCAGGAGAAGGCGACCTCCACTTCGCCCAAACCGCGTTCCTTGGCGAACAGGCTGAACTTGCCCAGCTGGTCCCAGTCGGCGTCGTCCACCATGTTGGTGCGTGTGTGGCTGAGCCGCGAACCGTCCGGCGCGTGGCCCGGCGCGTACTTGCCCGTCAGCAGGCCGTTGGCCAGCGGAAAGTACGGGAGGACGCCCAGGCCGAATTCCCCGGCAGCGGGGGTGACCTCCAGTTCCGCCCGGCGGTCCAGCAGGTTGTAGTGGTTTTGGGTGGAAATGAAGCGGGCCCCGCCGAGTTCGCGCGCCACGTACTCGGCCTGGGCGATCTGCCAGCCGGCGCGGTTCGAATGGCCGATATATCGGACCTTCCCGCTGCGGACAAGGTCGTCCAGGGCCGAGAGGGTCTCGTCAATGGGCGTCTGAGGATCCGGGGTGTGGAACTGGTAGAGGTCGATCCAGTCGGTGCCAAGGCGCCGCAGGGACGCTTCGACGGACTGGATGATGTACCGGCGGGAACCGCGCGCGCCGAAGTCCGGACCATTGACGCCCTTGGCATCCATTCCGAACTTCGTGGCCACCACAACGTGGTCCCGGCGGCTGCCGAGCGCCTTGCCCAGCATGGTTTCGCTGAGTCCGGGCTCCCGGCCGTAGTTATCCGCCACGTCGAACAGCGTGATGCCGGCATCCAGTGCCGCGGAAACGACGGCGTCGGTGCCCTCCTGGGATTCGGTAACGGTGTTGGCGCGGCCCAGGTTATTGCATCCGAGGCCTACCGTGGAGACGGTCAGGCCCGATTTTCCGACGCGGCGGTACGTTGTCACAGTGAACTCCTAGAGGCTGAAGCTGTTGGCGGGTTTGGCGGAGTGCTTGAGCTTGAAGTTTTCCGGATCGGTGAACGGGGCAGCACCGATGCTCAGCTTGGTGAAGTCCAGGTCCTCACCGCGGGCACATACCTTGATGGCGGCGACGGCCTTGTTCACGTCCGGGCAGAGGCAGAAGATGTTGAGCTTGAAGTCGCTGAACCCGCTGCGGTCCACGGTGCCCAGGCCCCGCCAGGCGAGGTGGCTGATGAGGGCGTCGGACGCCTTCTGGGCAAGGTGGTGGTCGCGGGCCGTGCCTTCACGGGTTTTCAGGGCAAACTGGGCCACCACCCAGAACTGGTCTTCGGCGGGGATCTCGGCGTAGCCATCCTCAGTGCACTGCGCGGCGAAGGCATCCATCAGTCCTTCTGCGGCGTCAGCATCCGGTACGTCTGTCTCCTGGGTCTTGCTCTGGTGCCCCACGGCACCAAAATTCATGACGAACTGGCCGTACTCTTCGTCGTACCAGGCCTCCCGGAAGTGGAGGGCGCCCTCATCGTCGCGTTTGTAGACCCGCATGTTGTCGCTCATATTCGTCCCTTGGTAAACCAGCCGACGTCCGTGCCGTCGAACGGTGCCTGTTGCGCCTTAACGGCCTGGAAAAGTTCTGCGGCGGAAGCCTCGAGGGACTCCGCCAGTGCAGCGGGGTAGTTCATGGCGGCGCGGTGGTCCTCAAACTCGTCCTCGTCGTCGATGAAGACGCCGCGGCCCGCTGTGCTGACCACGTCCAGGTCCATGTCGATGACGTGGAATTCCGTGACGTGCGGCCGAATGGGGTTCCACTCATGGCCCACGGCCAGGTCGATGTAGGTCCGGACGCCGCCAGGGTGGGCATCATCGTAGAAGGTGGCTACCCAGTCGCCGTGGCGCGGGACAAGGAGGACGGCGTCGGACCTGGTGTAGAACGCCGCGCCGGGGCGGGAGCAGAACTCATTGGTGCCCTGGAAGATCCACCAGCCGTGCCCGTCTTCGCCGAGGTAGCGGCCGGGCACCACCCAGTGTGCTTTGCCATTCCACTTGCGGTTACGGGCCACCACCAACTGGCCGGGTTCGAGTCCCTGCGGTGTCCGGGTTGCGCCGGGGTGGCCGGTTTCGTGCTGGTCCCCCAGCATGCCGGGATAAGCGCGCCCGCCTTGGTCCTCCAGCCTTTCTTCCCGCCTCACAGGATGGGAAGGCTGCCGGTGGTGGGGTGTTGCTGCCCCGGCAATGGACGCGCAAAGGGGACCTTTGTCCCCAAAACCTGTGCGACGACGTCGTGCGTGATCTGTTGGGCGGTGAGGCCAACGCGCTCCAGCACCTCGCTGCGGGTGCCGTGGTCCAGGAACTCGACCGGAAGGCCCACCTCGTTCAGTGCGGTGTCCACCCCTGCCGCCCGCATTTCCTGCCGGATCCGCGATCCCACTCCGCCGGCGCGGACGCCGTCCTCGATGCAGATCACCAGGCGGTGGTGCGAGGCCAGGGCAATGATGGAACGGCGGACCGGAAGCACCCAGCGGGGGTCCACCACGGTGGTGCTGATCCCCTGCGCGCCGAGCCGGTTCGCCACGTCGAGGGCGAGCTCGGACATGGCGCCGACACTGACGATGAGGACATCGTTGGCGGTGGAGCCCACGGGCCGGCGTGCCAGGACGTCAACGCCGTCGCTGAGGCGTTCCAGCGCTTCGATTTCGGCGCCGACGGATCCCTTGGAGAAACGCACCACGGTGGGCGCGTCATTGATGGCCACGGCTTCGCGCAGCTCCTCGCGCAGGCGTGACGCGTCGCGGGGCGCTGCCAAGTGGAGGCCGGGGACAATCTGGACCATGGACATGTCCCACATGCCGTGGTGGCTCGCGCCGTCCGGGCCGGTGACACCCGCCCGGTCCAGGACGATGGTGACGCCGGCCTTGTGCAGGGCAACGTCCATGAGCAGCTGGTCGAAGGCACGGTTGAGGAAGGTGGCGTAGACGGCCACCACGGGGTGCAGTCCGCCGAAGGCCATGCCGGCTGCGGACGTCAGGGCATGCTGTTCAGCAATTCCGACGTCGATGACCCGGTCCGGGTGCTTGGCGGCAAACTTGTGCAGGCCCACCGGGATGAGCATGGCGCCGGTGATGCCCACAACGTCCTTGCGCTCGTCGGCGATGGCGGCGATTTCGTCGGCAAAGACCGACGTCCAGGACTTTGCTCCCGCAGTACCGGTAGGTTCGCCAGTTTCCGGATCGATGATGCCGACGGCATGGAACTGGTCTGCCTCGTGGGCGCGGGCGGGCGCGTAGCCGTGGCCCTTTTCGGTCATAGCGTGGACGATCACCGGGCCGTGGTAATTCCGTGCGGTGGCGAGGGCGTGTTCCAGGGCCTGGAGGTTGTGCCCGTCCACGGGACCGATGTATTTCATGCCGAGGTCTTCAAACATGCCCTGCGGCGCCCACCAGTCCTTGACGCCCTTCTTCATGGCGTGGAGGCTCTTGTAGGTGAACTGGCCCGCCGGGCCGCCGTTCTGGAGTTTCTTCTTCCACCAGTCCAGCGCCACCTCGTAGGCAGGTGCTGCACGGAAGGAGTCGATGGTGGGGCGCAGGGACGCGAGGTAATCGGCGAAGCCACCCACCGTGGGTGCGTAGGAGCGGCCGTTGTCGTTGACGACGATGACCACGCGGCGCTTCTTGTCGGCCGCGATGTTGTTGATGGCCTCCCAGGCCATCCCGCCGGTCAGCGCGCCATCCCCCACGACGGCGACGACGTGGCGGTCGCCTTCGCCGGTGAGCTGCCGGGCGCGGGAGATCCCGTCGGCCCAGGACAGTGACGAGGACGCGTGCGAGCTTTCCACGACGTCGTGCTCCGACTCGGCCCGCGACGGGTACCCGGAGAGGCCGCCCTGCTGGCGCAGGGTGCTGAAATCCTGCCGCCCGGTCAGCAGCTTATGGACATAGGACTGGTGTCCGGTGTCGAAGACGATGCTGTCACGCGGTGAGTCGAAGATGCGGTGCACGGCCAGCGTAAGTTCCACGACGCCGAGGTTGGGTCCGAGGTGGCCGCCCGTCTGGGAAACGTTGGTAATCAGGAATTCCCTGATCTCCGAGGCCAGCTGTTCCAGCTGCTCGTCGGATAGATCGTTCAGGTCCTGCGGATTCCGGATGGTGTCCAAGATTCCCAATGACCCCTCCTTCGGGTGGTAGACGTGCCGTTTAACTCTAACGCCTTGGTCCGCGGACAAGGCCCAGCCGGACGGCCGAAGCCCCGGCTGGTCGGTGACCGGCCGGGGCTTCGGAGAGGTTCTGCCTGCTGGCAGGCTCCGCTAGTTCGCGGAGATCTGGCGCAGCACGTACTGCAGGATGCCGCCGTTGCGGTAGTAGTCCGCTTCACCCGGCGTATCGATGCGAAGGACGGCGTCGAAGGTCTTCGAAGAGCCGTCTTCGGCAATTGCCGTGACCTTGAGGGTCTTGGGTGTGGTGCCTTCGTTCAGGGCGGTGACGCCCTCGACCGAGAAGGTTTCCGTGCCGGTGAGGCCCAGGCTGGCAGCATTTTCGCCGGCCGGGTACTGCAGCGGCAGGACACCCATGCCGATGAGGTTGGAGCGGTGGATGCGCTCGTAGCTCTCGGCGATGACAGCCTTGACGCCCAGCAGCGCGGTGCCCTTTGCCGCCCAGTCACGGGAGGAACCGGAACCGTATTCCTTGCCTGCCAGGACCACCAGCGGGGTGCCGGCCGCCTGGTAGTTCTGCGAGGCGTCGTAAACGTAGGCCTGCGGGCCGCCGTCCTGGGTGAAGTCGCGGGTGAAGCCACCTTCGACGCCGTCCAGGATCTGGTTCTTGATGCGGATGTTCGCGAACGTTCCGCGGATCATCACCTCGTGGTTGCCGCGGCGGGAACCGTAGGAGTTGAAGTCCTTGCGCTCCACACCGTTGGCCAGCAGGTACTGGCCGGCCGGGGTGTCGGACTTGAAGGAACCGGCCGGGGAGATGTGGTCGGTGGTGACCGAATCGCCCAGCTTCAGGAGCACGCGGGCGCCCGTGATGTCCTTGACGGGCTCCGGCTGCGCCTGCATGCCCTCGAAGTACGGGGGTTTCCTGACGTAGGTGGAGCTCGGATCCCAGGCGAAGGTGTCACCGGCGGGAGTGTCGAGCGCCTTCCAGCGGTCGTCACCCTCGAAGACGCCTTCGTAGCCCTTGGCGAACATTTCCTTGTCGATCGAGGAATCGATGACCTGCTGGACTTCAACCGGGTTGGGCCAGATGTCCTTCAGGAAGACATCGTTGCCGGCCTGGTCCTGGCCCAGGGCGTCGGTTTCGAAGTCGAAGTCCATGGATCCGGCCAGGGCGTAGGCGATGACCAGCGGCGGGGACGCCAGGTAGTTCATCTTCACGTCCGGGTTGATGCGGCCTTCGAAGTTGCGGTTGCCCGAGAGGACAGCAGCGACGGCGAGGTCGTTGGCCTGGATGGCTTCCGAAACTTCGGTCTCCAGCGGACCGGAGTTGCCGATGCAGGTGGCGCAGCCGTAGCCCACGATGTAGAAGCCGAGCTTCTCCAGGTACGGGGTCAGGCCGGACTTTTCGTAGTAGTCCGTGACAACCTTCGAGCCGGGGGCGACGGAGGTCTTGACCCACGGCTTGGACGTCAGGCCCTTGTCCACGGCGTTGCGTGCCAGGACGGCGGCGGCCAGCATGACGGACGGGTTGGAGGTGTTGGTGCAGGAGGTGATGGAGGCGATGGTGACTGCACCGTGGTCCAGTTCGAACTCGCGGCCATCAGCCATCTTGACCGGGACCGGCTGGGAAAGGCGTCCTGCTCCCCCGTGGCCTGCCGAGTACTTCGGCGGTTCGCGGTCCGTATCCGAGACGTGGGTCGCTCCGCCGGTGAAGGACGGTGCGTCCGAGGCCGGGAAGGTTTCCTCGAGCGACTCGTCCAGGGTGCCGGCGTTGGCGTCGTGGGAGACGTAGTTCTTCAGGTCGTGGCGGAACTCGTCCTTGGCCTCGGTCAGTTCGATGCGGTCCTGCGGACGCTTGGGGCCAGCGATGGACGGAACAACCGTGGACAGGTCCAGTTCCAGGTACTCGGAGAACTTGATGTCGCGTGACGGATCGTGCCAGAGGCCCTGTTCCTTGGCGTAGGCCTCCACCAGGGCTACGTTCTGGTCAGCCCGGCCGGTGAGGCGCAGGTAGTCCAGGGTGACGTCATCAATGGGGAACATCGCGGCCGTGGAGCCGAACTCCGGGCTCATGTTTCCGATGGTGGCGCGGTTAGCCAGCGGGACGGCTGCAACGCCTTCGCCGTAGAACTCCACGAACTTGCCCACAACGCCGTGCTTGCGAAGCATTTCGGTGATGGTCAGCACAACGTCGGTGGCGGTGGCGCCGGCCGGGATGCTGCCGCTGAGCTTGAAGCCGACAACACGCGGGATGAGCATGGAGACCGGCTGGCCGAGCATGGCAGCCTCGGCCTCGATGCCGCCGACGCCCCAGCCGAGCACACCCAGGCCGTTGACCATGGTGGTGTGGGAGTCGGTGCCGACGCAGGTGTCCGGGTAGGCACGCAGGGCGCCTCCTACCTCGCGGGTCATGACCGTGCGGGCCAGGTATTCGATGTTGACCTGGTGCACGATGCCGGTTCCCGGGGGGACAACCTTGAAGTCGTCAAACGCGGTCTGGCCCCACCGAAGGAACTGGTAGCGCTCACCATTGCGCTGGTATTCGATCTCCATGTTGCGCTCCAGCGCGCCGGAGTTGCCGAAGGCATCGATCTGCACCGAGTGGTCGATGACCATTTCGGCCGGTGCAAGCGGGTTGACGCGCTTGGGGTCGCCGCCAAGTTCCTTGACGGCTTCACGCATCGTCGCCAGGTCCACCACGCAGGGGACGCCGGTGAAGTCCTGCATGATCACGCGTGCCGGCGTGAACTGGATTTCTGTATCGGGTTCCGCGTTGGGATCCCAGCCTGCCAGGGCGCGGACGTGATCGGCAGTGATGTTCGCGCCGTCCTCGGTCCTCAGCAGGTTTTCAAGCAATACCTTGAGGCTGAACGGAAGGTTTTCTGCACCTTCAACGGAGTTCAACCGGAAAATTTCATACTCGGTTCCGGCTACATTAAGTTTGCCTTTTGAACCGAAGCTGTCCACAGTGCTCATCGCAGGACTCCTCTCGCAACAGTTTCATCTTTGTCGCGCGGTTGACCGCCTGCTAGTTAGGTGGTCCTAATTAGCTCAGGACCCGAAAATGGCACACAGCCGCCCGCGAATACGGGGCGCGACGTGGGACTACTACGGCCATCGTAGTCGAAAACGCCGTGGCCATCATGGATGGTGCCGTCAGGAACGGGGCGTCAGCAGCGCCACCGTCTCCAAGTGGTGCGTGTGCGGGTAGATGTCGAAGGCCCGCAGGTGGGCGAGCTCCCAGCCCGCGTCCCGGAAGTAGGACACGTCACGGGCGAACGACGCCGGATCGCAGGATACGTAGGCAATGGCCCGCGGGTGCGCATCCGCCAGTTGCCGTACAACAGCCTTGCCGGCACCGGCGCGGGGCGGGTCCAGGACCAGGGCGTCGAAATTCCGCGGTTTCTGGCGGAGGACACGCTCCACCCGGCCCTGGACAATTTCCACCTGCGGGGCAGCGTGCAGGTTCTTGCGCGCATCCCTGCTGGTTCCCGGTGCGCCCTCAACGGAGAGGACCGAGCCGGTCTCCCCCACGGCGTCGGCCAGCACCGCGGTGAACAGTCCGGCGCCGGCGTAAAGGTCCGCAACCACGGCACCGCGGTGCAGGAACCCGCCACCATGCAGGAAATCTGTGACAGCCCCCACAAGTGTCCCGGGCGCGTCGCGGTGGATCTGCCAGAACCCGGCGCCGGTGACCCGGTAGTCGTGTCCGGACGCGGATTCCTGTACCCACGAACGGCCGCGCAACCGGGTCACCTCCCCCGAGAGGGGGTCGAGCCCGGCTGCCGACACGTCATCCGGCAGGGCCGCTGCAACGGCTGCCAGGCGTTTGGGTTTCGTTCCCTCCGCCGGAGCCAGCAGCACCAGCGGGCGGGAACCGTTGGCCGGGGCCGCGACTTCCACCCGTTCGATGCCCTGCAGGTCGATGTTCCACAGCTGCAGGGCATTGATGGCGTCCGTGGCGAGCGGCATCTCCCGAACCGGGAGGACCTGCGTGGAGCGGTGCGCGTGCATGCCCAGCTTCCCCGAGGGTGTCACCGAGAAGCTGGCCCGCGTGCGCCACCCAAGGCCCGTCCCGCCGTCGGCCGCTTCCCCCACGGCCTCCACGGCGCCGCTCCAGCCGGCCGGAGGCTGTCCCGCCCCGCCCAACCGCCTGAGCTGTTCGTCCAGCACCTCGGCCTTCAGCCGGAGCTGCCTGTCAAGGCTGATGTGGCCGAACTCCGCACCGCCCACCGGAGGATGCCCGTGCGCCCAAGCCCGGGTGGAATCGGCTGCATGCCAAAAGTGGTCCACACGGTCCGGTGACGCGTCCACTACGTCAACGACGTCGGCGCGCCAGAACTTCGCGTTGTCTCCTGCGTCGGTGAGGCGCACCCGGACCTTTTCCCCGGGGATGCCGTGGCGGACGAAGATGACGCGTCCTTCGTGGCGGGCTACGCAGTGGCCGCCGTGGGCGACGGGTCCGACCTCGACGACGAGTTCCTCCCCGGCGTGCGGATCTGTTGCGGCGCCGGCGGCGGCGGTGGAAGTTCTGGGGGTCATTGCACGTCCTGGAGGTTCTTGGCTTCTTCGGATGATTTGAGCTGCCATGGCACGCTGGCCACCATGACTCCGGGTTCGAAGTGCAGCCTGGTCTTGATGCGCAGGGCCGTCTGGTTGTGGACCAGCTGCTCCCACCACTTGCCCACCACGTATTCGGGGATGTAGACCACCACCAGGTCGCGCGGTGAGTCGAGGCGCATCTGTTTGATGTATTCCATGATGGGCGTGACGGTTTCGCGGTAAGGGCTCGCCAGCACCGTCAGGGGAACGGGGATGTCCAGTTTCTCCCAGTCGTTGACGGTGTGCGCGGTTTCGGCGGCGTCGATGTCGACGGTGATGGCATCCAGCCGGGACGGGCGCGACGCGCGGGCGTAGGCCAGGGCGCGGAGCACCGGCTTGCGCACGTGGGACACCAGGAGGACGGCGTGGACGCGGGTGGGCAGCGCGCGGGGCGAAGAGTCCTCGTCCACGGCCAGTTCCTTGGCCACGTTGTCGTAGTGGGCCCGGATGCTCCACATGATGAGGAACAGGATGAACATGGCGAGCAGCGCAATCCAGGCTCCCTGTTCGAACTTGGTGATGAGCACGATCACGAGGACCAGCGCTGTCATGCCGAAGCCGATGGTGTTGATGGTGCGGGACTTCACCATCCTGCGCCGCACGGCCTTGTCCTTGGCGAGCTTCAGCTCCCGGCCCCAGTGCCGGATCATGCCGAGCTGGCTGGCCGTGAAGGAAATGAAGACGCCAACGATGTAGAGCTGGATGAGCTTGGTGACATCGGCGTTGAACGCGATGATCAGCACCAGGGCACCGGCAGCCAGGGCCAGGACACCGTTGCTGAAGGCCAACCGGTCACCCCTGGTGCGGAGCTGGCGCGGCAGGTACCCGTCCTGGGCGAGGATGGAACCCAAAACCGGAAACCCGTTGAACGCAGTGTTGGAGGCGAACACCAGGATGACGCCGGTGGCGGCCACCACAATGTAGAACGGAATCGAGCCCGGGCCGAAAATCGTCTGGGCAATCTGGCTGATGGCCGGGTTCTGGATGTAGTCCTCGGGCAGCGGACTGCCGTTGAGAAGGAACTCCCTGGCCGGGTCCAGGACAATGTGGACCTTGGTGGCCTGCGCCAGGAACATGATCCCGGCCAGCATCGACGCGCCGATAACGCCGAGCAGAAGCAGCGTGGTGGCGGCATTCTTGCTCTTGGGCGGACGGAAATTCGGCACGCCATTGCTGATCGCCTCGACGCCGGTGAGGGCCGCCGCCCCCGAGGAGAAGGCCCGCAGCAGGAGGAAGGCGCCGGCAAGTCCCACAAGGCCCTCGTCGAAGCCTGCCGCAGGGACGATCGTGAAGGCGGCGGAGGGGGCCTCGCCCAACTGCCCGGTGGCCACTTGGTAGACGCCCACCGCCGTCATGCCAAAGATGGAGGCCATGAAGATATACGTGGGGACGGCGAAGACGCTGCCGGCTTCCTTGATGCCGCGCAGGTTGACCAGGGCCAGGATGATCACACCGATGGTGGCGATGGCGGCCTGCTGGCCGTGGAGCGAGGGCACCGCCGTCGTCAAATACGCCGCCGCCGAGGACATGGACACCGCCACGGTGAGGACATAGTCCACCAGGAGTGCTGAGGCGACAGTGAGCCCGGCGTACTTGCCCAGGTTCTCATTGGCGATCTCGTAATCGCCACCACCGGACGGGTAGGCGTGGACATTTTGCCGGTAGGACGCCACCACGGTCAGCAGGACCACCATGACGGCCAGGCCAACCCACGGGGAAAAGGCCACGGCACTGACACCGGCAAGGGCCAGGGTGAGCAGGATTTCGTCCGGCGCGTACGCGACGGAGGACAGTGCATCAGACGCGAAGATCGGAAGGGCGATCTTCTTCGGAAGCAGGGTATGGGCCATCCTGTCATTCCGGAACGGCCTGCCCACCAGAACGCGCTTAACCGCGTTGAATATTGTCAGCACTCCACAAAGCTAGTCTGATTCCCGGATGATGTCATGACGGCAGCCGGGCGGCAGGAAGCAGGGGCGCTGCCGGTAGAGTTCTAGCTGCAGAAGCTGGACCGGAATACAGAGGAGATACGGTGGCGCATTTCGTGATCATGGGATGTGGCCGGGTGGGGGCGACACTGGCGCACACGCTCGAAGATGCCGGGCACTCAGTGGCCATCATCGACCAGGACGACCGCGCGTTCCGCCGGCTCCGGCAGGGGTTCACCGGGCGGAAGGTCACCGGCGTCGGCTTCGACCGGGAAACGCTCAAACAGGCCGGCGTGGCAGAGGCCTACGCCTTCGCAGCTGTATCAAGCGGCGACAACTCGAACATCCTGGCCACCCGGGTGGCCCGCGAGACCTTCCATGTACCGCATGTGGTGGCGAGGATCTACGATCCCGGCCGCGCCGAGATCTATCAGCGCCTGGGCATCCCTACGGTAGCGGCGGTCCGCTGGAGCGCCGACCAGGTGCTCCGCCGGATCCTTCCGGAGCAGCATCTTGCCGGCGACTACCGCGAACCCTCCGGACGCCTGGTGCTGGCGGAGCTGGACCTGGACGCCGGATGGGTGGGCCACAGGATCAGCAGCATCGAGAAGGCTGCCGGCGTTCGCGTGGCGTTCCTCACCCGTTTCGGAGAAGGGCTGTTGCCGGATGCCGGCACGGCCTACCAGGACGGCGACACCGTGCACGCCATGCTCCAGGTGGACCGCACCTCCCAGATCGCCCAGGTCCTGGCCAAAGCCCCCGCTAAGGAGTTGCAGTGAAAGTCGTGATCGTTGGCGCGGGCAGCGTCGGATCGTCCATTGCCAGGGAATTGCTGTCCCACAAGCACGAGATCCTCCTGATCGACCTTAAGCCCGAGGTCATCGGCCGCAGCGGCCTTCGGGGCGCGCATTGGATGGTGGGTGACGCCTGCGAGCTGAGCACACTCCAAGGGGCGAAGGTTGAGGAAGCCGACGTGGTGGTGTCCGCCACGGGCGATGACAAGGTCAACCTTGTGGTCTCGTTGCTGGCCAAAACCGAGTTCGGCGTAGGCCGTACGGTGGGCCGCGTCAACAACCCCAAGAACGACTGGATGTTCAACGACTCCTGGGGCGTGGACGTTGCTGTCAACACCCCGCAGCTGATGACTGCACTGGTGGAAGAGGCCGTGGAAATCGGCGACCTGGTCCGGCTCCTGACCCTCCAGACGGGCGTTGCCTCGCTGGTGGAGTTCACGGTTCCGCACGACTCGCATGTCATCGGGAGCACCGTGGGCGACATCGAGTGGCCCGATGATTCCACCCTGGTGGCAATCCTGCGGGACCATGCGCCCATCACGCCCAGCCGGGATGACGTCATCGACGGCGGCGACGAACTGTTCTTCGTGACCACCATCGCAGCGGAGGACGAGTTGCGTGCCCTCCTCTCCCCCGATGCTGCCGAATCAGTGGCGCAGCCGGAGGAAGGCGAAACACCCGGCGGTCAGGTGCCGTCAGGCGCAGGTACAGCATCTGCCGGCGGGGATCACGGCGGCGCCGTGAGTGGCGGTGCGGAGAACGCCGATGCTGCCCCAGGGAACGGTGACGCCGCACCGGCTGATGCTGGGCGTCCCGGTACGGCGCAGGATTCCCGGCAGGCCCGGCAGTCGTCCCTGGAGGACGACGGGTTCGACGGGTAGCCGGACCGGCGCCTGTGGCGTGGCCCGGCCGGCCACCGGTGGCCGGCCTGGGCTGTGGCGGGGGAACCCCGGCGAGCCTAGCCCTTCGGCGCCGTTTCGCTGCCTGCTGCATCCGCGGCGGCAGCGGGACGGGTGACCAGCCAGGCTATCCAGACGCCCAGGATGTACAGCGGGGCGCCCATGATCAGGCGCGTGGTCGCCAGGGCTGCGAGTCCCTCCGGTCCCATCAGGTACAGCGGGACCTGCACCAGGAGCCGCAGTGCCAGGACGCCGACAATGATCCAGGTGCCCAGCTGGTAGGCACGCACACGGGCCGGTTCCTTGCGCCAGTCCAGCCCTTCGTTGCGGATGAAGCCGAACAGCAGCCCCGCAACCGGCCATTTCACGAAGATCGAGATCACCATCGCAATGATGTATGCCCCGTTGGTGAAGAACCCGGGCAGGTAGAAATCCTCGGCCTTGCCCGTGGTGTTGGCAAGCCACGCGGAAATCCCGACGCCGACTACGCCGGCGAGGGCCTGGGTCAGCGGCCGCCGCTGCATCAGCCGCACCACAGTGAACACCGCCGCGGACGCCAGCGCCGCCACCAGAGAGGGGGTGAGGTCCTGGGTCACCGTGAAGGCAATGAGGAAGACCAGCCCGGGCAGGATGCTCTCGGCGATGCCCTGGACCCCGCCTGCGCTCTTCAGGACGTCGACGCGCCCGTCGTGGGTCCTGTGCAGCCCCGCTTTGGCCGCGTAGTCGGCGGCCATGCCTGCCATTGGCGAGGACTCCCCGCCGTTCCGTGGGCCGTTGTCCCGGGTGTCACCGGCCTGGAAGTTGCTGGTTTGGTCCCTGGTGGACGGTGACTGACCGTCCTGCCCGCCGTTAGCTGCGGAGTTGCCGGTGGTGTCCGGGTGGGCCGCGCCGGGAGACGGGTCTGGCTGGTGCGCGGTCATTCGTTCTCCTGATGGGAAAGTATCTCGTAGCGCGGGTTGAAAATGGTGGGCATCCCCTCGCTCCTGGACAGCATGCCTTCGAGCTTGAGTTCGGTCCCGGCTTCAATGCCGGGAACCCGGCGCCGACCCAGCCACACCACCCGCAGGCGCGCCCTCGCGGCGCCGGCCCGGACGGACCCTGGACGGAGCGCACCGGAGTCGGAGACGATCGCGCTGAAGGCTGCTGTCCGGTCAGCGGGAACGTAGGTGACGGATTCGATGCGGCCCTGGCACAGGACGCGCCCCTTGTCCGGCAGTTGGTCCAGGGGAACAGGAGCCCTGCCATGCGACGCCGGCGATCCCCCACCCATGGCTTCAGCCAATCTGGGTGACTTCGGGGCCGCGTTCCGGCTCCGAGAGGTTCGGAGCGCCCGGAGGCGGTGTGGTGGTTGCATCCTTGGGGAGACGCAACTGGAGAAGGTCGCGTGGTGGCATGGGACTGTCACCCCGGACCACCACCACCTTCCGGAACAGTGCTTCGAGCGGTTCGGCCGCGTCACGTTCAAGCGCAGCAGGTCCGCCGAGCACGCCACGAAGGAACCAGCGGGGGCCGTCGACGCCGATGAAGCGCGCCACGCGGAATCCCTGGCTGCCGTCGGGAAGACCAGCAGGAAGCTTTGCCACGAGTTCTGTTCCGAAGGGGCCTTCGATGTCCTCCACCTGGCCGCCCTGCGCACCCACCGACTGGCCAATCTGGCTGCGGATCTCTTCCCAGAGCTCTTCGGTCTTGGGCGCGGCAAAGGCCTGCAGCTGCAGGCTGGACCCGTTGAGGTCCAGGGTGACTGCCACCACCCGCTGGGTGGCTTCCTCAACCTCGAGGCGGAGCTGGAGGCCCTCGCTTGGGGTGATCAGCAGGGCGCCGAGATCCACATAACCGTCGCGGCTGCTGATTTCAGACTCATCCAAGGGGCCATTGGCTCGCTGGTCGGCTGCCTCCGCTTCGCCGTCTGCGGGCGCATCGTCAGCGAGCAACCCGTCCGGTGCGTCCGGTTGCTCCGTCTTGGCTTTCCTGCCGAACCCAAAGGCCATGAGGATGTTTCTCCTTTAATGTGAATGTTCCGGTCCGGCCCTGGGAGGTACCGTCGCCGTACTGCGTTGGCCGTGGCACCAGCTGCCACGGGCCGAATCAGGCTCCGGGCAGATTGAACCCGCCGGTGGAGCCGAAGCCCCCGGTGCCGCGCACGGAGCCGCTCAATTCCGTGACTGGAACGAACTGTGCATGCTCGACGCGTTGGATGACCATCTGGGCAATTCTATCGCCGCGCCGCAGCTCGATGGCCTGGCTCACATCAGTGTTCAGGAGCGTGACCGAAATCTCGCCGCGGTAGCCGGCGTCGACCGTTCCCGGTGCGTTGACGATGGTGAGGCCGTGCTTGGTGGCGAGGCCGGAACGGGGGTGGATCAGGGCCACGAATCCCTCGGGAAGGGCGATGGCTACGCCCGTTGGAACGAGCCTGCGCTCACCGGGCTGCAGGGTAACGTCCTGCCGCGCGCGGAGGTCCGCGCCGGCGTCGCCGGGATGGGCGTAGGAGGGCGCTTCCAGTTCCGGATCCAGCATCTTCAGCTGGACCTGCAGGGTGGGAGCGGAGGCCGGAAGTTCCGGCGCTTCATCGAAAACGGTGCTTGCTGCGGCGGGTTGATCAGTCACAGTCACTCACTCTAACCCGCGCCTCAGGATCAGACCTAGGGTGGGCCCCTGAAGGGCGAAGGCCCATGGCCGGGGAGAACGGCATGTGCGGTTTGCACGCAAAGATGAAATAGCCCGGCAAAGGTGGAAAGCTTGGCCTATGCCCGAAACAAGCTCCCCAGCCCCCACGCCCAGCCCGTCTACAGGGTCTTCGGCCACTTATAGGGAGAAGCTTTGGCCCAACGTGTGGATCTGGATCATTGCGGCTGGAATCTCGGCGGCGGGGATCCTGGTGTTCGCGCCGATCAGCATGTTTGCCGGCATCACTGCGGCAGTGGTCCTTTTCGCCATCATGGCGGTGCTCCTGATCCTGTCGACACCGACCCTCCTGGTCACCCCGGAAACCTTCACCGTCGGCCGCGCCACCATCGAACGCAAGTTCGTCGGCGCCGTCGAACACTTCAGCGGCGGGGAAGCAACGGCGGAGCGGGGCACCAGGCTCAACGGCCTTGCCTACCTTTGCATCCGAGGGTGGATCGACCCCGTAGTCAAGGTGGAGATCACCGATCCTGCCGACAAGACGCCCTATTGGCTGACCTCGACGCGGCACCCGGAAGAACTCGCGGCGGCCCTCAGCCGCAACTGATAAGTCGGTCACGCCCGTGCCGGCCAGGGAACGGAACGGTTAGCAACGCAGGGACCTTCGCTCTCGGATAGAAACGCGGTGGCATCGCCGGAAACGCCGGAATATCGCGGCGCGCCCTGCCCCTTGAGGCAATTAACGCCCACCGGGTGGCAGAGTTTCGATTGATAGTGATGCCAGGGTGGAGGATTTGTATGCAGGATCTACGGCTTGTAGGCGTGCACGACGACGGGACTCACCTCCTGTTGAGCGGGGCCGGCGGCGAGATGTTCCGGCTGCCGATCGATGAAGCGCTCCGAACAGCGGGCCGGTCGGCTCCGAAGCCGACGCCGGAACGGCCTGCCATTCCGATGTCCCCCCGGGACATCCAGGCGCGGATCCGCGCCGGCGCCACGGCCGCAGACGTCGCAGAACTTTCCGGGCTGCCGCTTGCAAAAGTCGAGCGCTACGAAGGCCCGGTCCTTGCCGAACGGGAATACATTGCGCAGCAGGCCCGCAAGGTCGAAGTAGCCACGCCCTCCCCCGGCCATGACGTATACAGGTCCGCTTTCGGCGACAACCCCGCCACCCTGGATGAGATGGTGTCGCACCGGTTGACCGCTCACGGCATCGACCCCTCAGCAGTGGAATGGGATTCGTGGCGCAGGCAGGACGGAACCTGGACCGTTACCGCCAGTTTCACGGCAAAGACTGATGGCACTGCCGGAATCGGCGAGGAACCTCCGGCGAAATGGACTTTCAACCCCGTCCGGAAGGCACTGCAAAACGCCAACCGCTGGGCCCAGCAGCTCAGCGAACTGGAGCCGCTGGATGGACCCGTTCCGGCCCGCCGCCTGTCGGCCGTCTCTGACCGGCCGTTCGATTTCGAAACCGACGCCGACGCGGTGCGGACTGGCCCGCAGGGTGTCGTTGCAGGTCCCGGCAAGGAAGCCGATGGGCTGCTCGACATGCTCCGTTCCCGCCGCGGCCAGCGCCTGGGCGTCGACGAGGACTCCGATGATGCCCTCGCCATGCTCCTGACCCAGGGTGTGCCGGCGGCGCACCCGCGGCCTTCGGAAGTTGTCCCTGAACCCGAGGCGGACGTTGAGGCCGGTGTCGAAGAACCGGACGACGGGCAGCATGACGATGAACCGGATGCTCCCGCAGCAAAGGGCGACTCCTTCATCCGACGCCGCGATGCCAGGCCGTCCATGCTGTCCCGCCTGAGCCTGATCCCGCATCACCGCGACGTTGAGGACGACGTCCTGAAACTGCACGACGGCGTCAGCACGGAAACGCGCGAAGTCACCATCGTCGCGTCCCCGCAGAACAGCGCACCCTCGCAGAACGGCCAGCCCGCTCCCGAACGCCCCGCCGAGACAACCTCCGACGAGGCTCCCTCCGGGCGTGACGGCAACACCAATGCCGGCTTGGACGAACTGCTGGGCGGCGGCCAGCGCCGGTTCGCGTCGAGGAACGACGACGGCCAGTCAAGCGTGAAGGGGCAGTCGCCGGAGGCTGAGGCGCCCGAGCGTCAGCCTTCCCGCCCCAAGCGGTCCAGTGTCCCGTCCTGGGACGAGATTGTTTTCGGCACCCGCAGCGAATAGCGGTATGTCGCGCAGCTCCTGTCCACATCCGGGCCCTTCGCCGTGCAGAAGAGAAAACCGAGCCTCTGCTATGCCTGGTCCTTGTGGAGTTGACGGCTGCTAGGCGTGGAGCAACCAGTCTGTGCGGTTTCCCCATGGATCGGCGGGCAGTATGAAGGGTGTTGCGTAGAAGGCCTCCCACAGCGGATCGTCCGGGGAGAGATCGCCGGGTTCGATGAGGTCTTCACCGAGTAGTTCCCTGTCCACTGTTTCGTCGTCGGGTGGGTCCGCGAGCAGGTGTTCCGGACAGACGACAATGCCGGCAAGTATCTGCTCCTCCAACGACCACGGCGCATCATCTGATCCGTGGGCAGTTCTTTCCTCCGGCAGTTGCTTTGGACGCGTTTGCTTCGCCGGTTCCTGCGCTTGGCCTATTCTTTCGGGCGCGTCCGTCCCGCCCGACAAGATCACATCGTTGCCCACGCGCACGTCTGCGGTCATGTTGGCCTCCCCCGCCGCACCAACATCTGCGGTCACTCCTGGCTCCCCGACCACGCCTACGTCCCGGTTCGCTGCAGAGACGCCCGCCACCGCACAGTCGCCAGCCTCGACATAGTCTCCGGTCAGGGCCCTGTCCTGTTCGAGTTCGAGGAGTGCGGGTGGCCAGTGTGGTGTTTGTGGGTCGGGGTGTTGGCCCGGGTAGTGGCGGCCTGTGGGGGAGGTCCAGCCGGGTGGTTCAGTCCCGGTTGCTGGTGTGGGGGTCCAGCCGCTGCTGTGTTTGAGCCGGTGATGTTTCGGGCAGAGCTGTGCCAGGTTGCTGACCCCGGTTGTCCCGTGGTGCTGCCAGGCGGTGAGGTGGTCGGTGTCGTTGTCTGTGCTGGGGTTGGTGCAGCCGGGGAAGGTGCAGTGCCCGTCGCGCATCCTGATCCAGCGTTTCATCGCCTCCGTCAGCCGGTAACTAGTCCGGCCGATCTCCAAGGGCGCACCGTCGCGGGGATCGACGAGGACCCGGTAAAACGAGGTCGCCCCGTCGGCGACGAGTTTCCGTGCCATGGCCGCCGGGATGGGCCCGTACCCGTCCAAATCTGCCGGTTCGTCAGTGCTGCCCAACATTGTAAATATCGGAATGGTGACCAGCACGTCGGCTTTCGGCGCGGGGATCTTGCTGAGGTCAACGAAGTATGGGTCGGTCCCGTTGCCACTGGCACCGGGAAGACTATCGGCCCCGGATGCGCTGCCAGATCCTTCGCCACCGTCCAACCGGCCTGTGGCAGCGGCCCCGGTGTGGGTGCCGAGGAGGAATCTGGCGGCGGTGTCCGGCCGCAACTGGGTGAGGGTGCGGGTCTCGCCCGGTCCCTGAAGGCCCCGGGCGATCGCAGTGGTCTTGTTCCAGATGGCGCAGGCGGTGTCCCCCGGCAGGATCAGGGTAATCGATGCCATCCCATCGGCGCCGGGGCGGTATTCCATCCGCCGCTCCGCCACACACCTGACGTGCCGTTCCTGGACGGACGCGGGGTAGGTGCGTTCGCGCCAGGTCCTGACCTTCCGGCGGAACAGGTGCGCCACGAGATCACCGGGTGCCAACCCGCGGGCACGGCTGGGGGCGTCGGGGTCGAAGAAGTGCGCGACCAACGCCTCAGCACTCTCGGGGGCCAGGCAGTCCGTTTCGTCGGCCACAATCACCGCATGCCGCCACGACAACAACCCAGAAGCCAGCGCACCCGCGACCGCCGGCATCGCACAGACTTTGCGTGACTGGCTGATGAACGACGTAGCGGCGCCAGGGCTGAGCGTCAGGACCCCGGCGACCTCCGCCGTCGTGGACATCTCCACGAACGCCCGCTCCGACCCCGTGGCGTCAGGCGGTGTCATCGCCTCCTGAAACTCCGCGAACTCCGCGGCGTCCGCTGCCATTCCGGCCGCGGCCTGGGCCGCCAACTGCTTCCAGAACGCCAACCGCTGCAGCCGCAGCTCAGACTTCCGCTCCAACACATCAACATCAGCACCGCCGGAACCAGCCACATATGGAGCGTTCGCGCCAAACACATCCGAGCCAGCCCGGTCCAGTTCCGCGTCCTTCAGGAACAGCACGTCGAGGCTGGCGACAGAGGCCCGAAGACCCTCCATCACCTCTGTCTCCTCGACCGGAGAATCCGCCGCGTTTCCCATAAAAGAATTCTCGCGCGAGGGTCTGACATTGCTGCCGGAACGTACAGCCACCCCGGACGGACCCCACTCAAGGCGGTCCCGGTTCCGCGTCCGGGAAGGGCAACGGAAGGAGCTAGGCCCCGGTCCCCGCGGCCGGTCCCCCGGATCCGTGCCAGAGGCATGCGTCAACGTCGAACGGCAGGAGCTGGTCCTGCTCAGCCATCAGGTTGGCCCCGTGGGCGGTGACACGCCGCATGAAGTGCCGCCTGCAGAGAGTCTCGTACCCCACCACCGGGACGTGGTGGCCAGCGGCAGCAACGGCTCCGTCCACTGCCATGTCCACGTCTCCCACCACCACCTGGGCGCCCTCGGTGACCATGACGCCGTCGACCGTCCTGGCATTGTGTGTGGCGCGGCGCCCGCACCAGCACAAAGCCTCAACCTGCAGGACCTGGACGCGGTCAGCGAGTTCGATCAGCCGCTGCGAGCCCGGAAACAGCCTGGTCCGGAAGTCGGCCGTGATCCCGAACGCGAAAACATCCACGTCGATCTCATCCACCACTTTGGCGAGCTGCTCTACCTGCTCGGGCGTGTAGAACTGTGCTTCATCGCAGATCAGGTAGTCGACGCGCTGGCCGTGGGTGCGCCGGCGCATGACTTCCTCCCAGAAATCCGTGCCGTCCACCACCTCGACGGCGTCCGTTTCCAGGCCCAGGCGGCTGGAGATCCGTGACTCACCGGCACGGTCGTTCCGGCTGAACCGAACGCCGCCGCGGCCCCTGACCCGGTGGTTGTGGTCCATCTGCAACGCGAGGGTGGACTTGCCGCAGTCCATCGTGCCGGAGAAGAAGACAAGTTCAGCCACGGCGGCGGCCACCCTTGCCGCCGCCAGCGGTCAGGCAGAGCAGAGGAACCTCGCGTTCCGCCTTGGTCAGTGACCCGTGCTGGCCCACCACTTCCATGGCGGTGGGGCGGCTGCGCCGGGTGTCGTAGAGGGCCAGGGAATCCCGGGCTGCGATCATCACGTCGCCAATCCTGCCTTCGACGGCAGGCCGCACCGCACCGAAGAGGCCGGCGGCCACGGCTTCGTCCCGGGTGAAAGCCCAGACCTTGCTGCCGAACCGGTTCCGCCATGCGGTCAGCAGCCGGTCCCGGCCCGCTGTTCCGGCCGTCTCCTCGAGGTAGAGGTGGACCATGCGGGGTTCGCCGGCGGTGTGCCGTACGCCTTCCACCAGTGCGGGCTCGGCGGAGTAATCTATCCGGTGCGGTTCCGGCACGTCCAGCATTCCGTGGTCAGCGGTCAGGAGAATGGTGGTCCCGGCCGGAAGCGAGGTGCTGAGCCGCTTGACGGTGGCGTCGAGTTCCTCGAGCTGGTGTTCCCACTGCTGGGACTGGCAGCCGTAGCGGTGCCCGGCTTTGTCCAGTTCGTTCAGGTAGAAGTACATCAGCGATGGCCCGCTGCCGGACATGGCATCCGCTGCGGCTGCGGTGCGCGCATGGGATGTGGTGCCGGAGATGAACCGCCCACCGCGCAGGGCTGCACGGGTCATGGACGAATCCGCGAACTGCGGCAGGCTGATGGTGGTGACGTCGGCATGTTCGGCCGCCCGTTCGAGCACCGTGGGGTGGGGCTGCCAGTCGTTGGGGTCTACTCCCGGGTCCCAGTTCCCCAGCAGGTTGACCACCTTGTCCTGTTGCGGGTCGAGCACGTCGTAGCCCACCATGCCGTGCTGGCCGGGCGGCAGGCCGGTGCCAAGGCTGGACAGGGCTGCGGCGGTGGTGGAAGGAAACGCGGAGTCGAGCCAGACGGGCACCAAGCCCTGCCCGGCCTGGATGACCGAGCGTAGGGAACGGGGTGTGGGCGGACTTCTGCTTGAGCAGGTTCCGGCCCAGGCCGTCCGCCACCACAACGCAAACCCGCTGCGACGGCGGCAGCTTCAGCGTGTTCTCAAACCCGCCGATTCCGAGGCTGGCGGCGGCGCTGGTCAGCACCTCGGCGACGGAACGGTGTCCGTAGGCCGGTGCCGGGGGAAGGTCCGACGCCGGTCCGGCCAGTGCGGCGGCATTTGCAGGGGCGGCTGGGGGTACCTGGGGGCGCTCTTCGGGCATCAGCGCTGCTGGTGGCCGCGGCTGAGGCGCGTGCCGAACACGCCGGCGCGCGGCCGGGGCGGCAGTGACTGCACGTGGGGTACGGGCGAAGTGGACCCGGTATTGACGGCCCGCAGGGCCCGGGCAAAGAGCTTCGCGTCCTGGACTGCCTGCAGCCCGTCGGCCTCCGCGCTGATCCGCAGGACGATGTCCTCCTGCGCAATCGTGCCGGTATAGCCGTGGTCTGCTTCGCATTGGGGATCGCCGCAGCTGGCAGGGCCCATATCCAGGCGCTGGCCACCGGACCAGGCGATGGACAGTGTCAGCTCCCGCACGGGATCGGACGGCTTGTAGTTCTGCGGCTGGGCATACATGTAGCTGAGGACCACCGAACGGATCTGGGCCACGGGAACGGACTCCGTGGAGATCTGGGCAACGATCTGCTCGCCTGCCTCATCCAGCTGCTGGTCGTCCACGTGCGTGATCACCAGCATGTCCGCCGTGAGGACCAGCACCGTGATGTGCCGGCGGACCTCCGCACGGTCAAAGTGGGTTTCCAGGTGCACCAGGTGCGCCACGCAGTCGCGGCCGTCCAGGGCGTCATCCACCACATCTGCCACGAGGCGCGGATAGAAACCTGCCTTTTGGAGGGCACCTTCCAGGCTTTGGCCCTGGGAACCGTGGCTGTGTGAGCTGTGGTGGCGGATGGCCTGGTCTTCATTACCGGGCGTTTCAGGCGCCGAGGCGGGAGGCTGGGAGCTCATTCCTCCATTTTCACAGATGCGCTGCTTACTTTGCCAACCGCCCGCTCCCCGCAGCGGACAAACGAACGGCAATCACAGGAGAAGCGAAGGACAAGTTAGCAATGTGGGGAAAGGGATGCGGCAGAGACAAACCGGCAGATGACGCCGCCGGCAAGCCCGTGGATCGACGCAGTGTCAGCCCCGCATTGCCCGCCGTGCGCTGTCCGTGCGTTGGGCGGCGTTCCCGATCCGGACGTCGGCCGCCAGGATGGTTGCCCCGCTCGTCCCGCAGAGCACCGGGTTGAACTCCACCAAAGCGATTTCGGGGTGGTTGTCCTTCATCCAGGCCAGCCGGCCTGCCAGGTCCTCCAGGGCGGAAACGTCGACGGCGGGAAGGCCCTGGTAGCCAAAAAGCTTCCGCGCCGCCCGGGGCGCCCGGATGAAGTCGTGGACGTCCGCGGCGGACAGCGGCGGTACCCGGTGCGACCAGTCGTCCAGGAGGTTCACAGCATCGCCGGCCAGGCCGAAGGAGATGACCGGCCCCAGCAGCGGGTCCTCAATGGCCCGGAACGTGCACGCCTGGCCTACCGGTGCCATGGACTGCACCTCCAGGGCCGGGTCGCCG
This sequence comes from Pseudarthrobacter sp. SORGH_AS 212, assembly GCF_030818145.1. Lineage (NCBI taxonomy): Bacteria > Bacillati > Actinomycetota > Actinomycetes > Micrococcales > Micrococcaceae > Pseudarthrobacter > Pseudarthrobacter sp. SORGH_AS 212. The sequence continues at coordinate 209,110 of NZ_JAUTAA010000001.1, forward strand.
TAGAGGGCAAGGGCACGGCGCATCTGGAGCACATCCCGGCGCAGCGACTCGGCGTCCTGGATGTCCAGGCGGACGCCGCCCAGGTCGAGCCGGTGCCGCAGGGCGGGGTCAGTCGTCTTCACCGCCACCGGCCAGCCAAGAGCCTCGGCGGCTTCCACCGCTTCGTCAGGGGTGTCAAAGGCCGCAGACGGCAGTACGGAAATGCCGTAGTGCCCCAGCAGGGACGCGGCCGCTGCGGGGTCCAGCTGCTTGAGCTGCTCCCCCCTGACGTCGCGGAGCTGGACTTCGAGCTCGGCGCGGGCACGGGCGGGATCGCAGCCCGACGGTTCCACGAAGTGGCCGTGGTCCCGCGACACCCATTCCGAGTACCTCACCACGGCGGCGAGCGCTGCCACGGCCGCGCCGGGGTTGGAGAAGCACGGTACGGCCTTGTCCGCGGCCCCCACCATGCCTTCAACGTAGACGGAGTCGTCAAGGATGCCGGTGAATGCCGCCACCACAGGCTTGCCGGCCTCGGCGGAGACGTCCGCCAGCGATTCCGCGATGCTGTCCACTGTGAGTCCGCGGGCCGGCAGGAGTGCTGCGACGGCGGCATGGACGTGCGCCGGGCGCAGCGCCTCGAGAAGCGCTGCGCGCAGGGCGGGCAAGGCCACCGAGCGGCCGGCATCGAGGTCTACCCCCGTCACCAGCTGCTCCACGCTGAGGCCGTGGTCTGCTGCACTGTCCGCCACTACCTTGCCCAGCGCCTGGGAGTTGCTGAGGATGGCCAGGCCGGGCCCGGCTGGCAGCGGCTGGCCCGCGACGACCTGGGCCACGTCCGCCAGCTGCTCGATGGTTTCGACGCGGATGACGCCGGACTGGCGCAGCATGGAGTCCAGCGCCCCGCCTGGCGCCTGGGTGGTGCGGACGGCGTGGCCCGGCGGCAGGCGCAGGCCCATGGTGTCGGATTTGGCTACGATCACCGGTTTGGTGCGGGCCAGGCGGCGGGCGATGCGGGAGAACTTGCGGGGGTTGCCGATCGATTCCAGGTAGAGGCCCACGGCGGAGGTGTCCGCATCGTCTTCCCAGTACTGCATGATGTCGTTGCCGGATACGTCGGCGCGGTTCCCGGCCGAGAGGAACGTCGAGATGCCGAGGCGCCGGCGGCTGGACGCAGCGTACAGGGAGACGCCAATGGCTGCCGACTGGCTGAACAGCCCCAGCCCGCCACGGCGCGGCAGGGTGGGCGCCATGGAGGCGTTGAGACGGACCTCGGGGTGCGTGTTGATAATGCCCAGGGACGCCGGGCCGATGACCCGCATCCCGCTCGCGCGCGCCTGGCGCACAAGGTTCCGCTGCCGCTGGAGGCCGCGTTCGCCGTCGTCCGCGAAACCTGCCGAGGCGATCACCAGGCCTTTGACGCCGGCGGCGGCGCAGTCCTCCACCACGGAGGGAACCTCCTCGTACGGCACGGCGATCACAGCGAGCTGCACGGGCTCGGGTACTTCGGTCAGCCGCCCGTAGGACAGCATGCCGGCCAGTTCCAGCGCCTCGGGATTAATGGCGTAGACGGGCCCGGGAAAGCCGCCTTCCACGATGTGCTCCAGCAGTTGGTAGCCCACGGTCCCCCACTTGCGGCTGGCGCCGATGACGGCCACGGACGACGGCGTCAGCAGGTCCCGCACGCTCCTGGCCTCGGCGCGGTGCTCGCGGGATTCCATCACGGCCCGGGATTTTTCGGTGGGGTCGATGTTGAATTCGAGGCTGACGACGCCGTCGTCGAAGTGGCGTTTGACGTCATAGCCGGCATCCGAGAAGACCATGAGCATTTTGCGGTTCTCGGGCAGCACCTCGGCGCTGAAGCGCTGGATCCCGTTTTCGTGGGCGGCGGCGGCGAGGTGTTCGAGCAGGATGGAGCCGATTCCGCGGCCCTGGTGCGCGTCGGCGATGTTGAAGGCAACCTCGGCCTCGGTGGGATCATCCAGCCGGTCGTAGCGGCCGATCCCGATGATTTCCCCGCGCATGGTGATGACGAACGCCACCCGGTCCTTGTAGTCCACTTCGGTGAACCGCTTGAGCTCCTTGGCTGACAGCCGTGCCTTGAAGGCGAAGAAGCGCATGTAAATTGAATTCTGCGACTGTCCGGTATGGAAGGTCTGGATGGCCTCCGCATCGGACGGATGGATGGGCCGCAAATGGGCTGTCCCGCCGTCGCGCAGGACGACATCGGCTTCCCAATGTTCCGGATATTCGCCGTCCCCGGGCTGATCCACCATAGGCTTAGCCTAGCCAAAAACTGCCGCAGCGCAGCAGCACCCTGCCCGGCAACCCCAGTAACCGAAGGATTCACCACCCCCATGGCCCGCCGCCAAAGCCCAGCACCCGTCGCGGACACCACTCCCTTCACGGAGAACATCGTCGACATCGACGTCACTTCCGAGATGGAGGGTTCGTTCCTGGAGTACGCGTACTCCGTGATCTACTCGCGGGCATTGCCCGACGCCCGCGACGGGTTGAAGCCGGTGCAGCGACGCATCCTGTACATGATGAGCGATATGGGCCTGCGGCCGGACCGCGGGCACGTCAAGAGCGCCCGGGTGGTGGGCGAAGTCATGGGTAAGCTGCACCCGCACGGTGACGCCGCCATCTACGACGCCATGGTGCGCATGGCGCAGGACTTCTCGCTGCGTTTGCCCCTGATCGACGGGCACGGCAACTTCGGATCGCTCGACGACGGCCCGGCAGCTCCGCGGTACACCGAGGCCAGGCTGGCGCCCGCTGCCCTCACACTCACCAACCACCTCGATGAAGACGTGGTGGACTTCGTCCCCAACTACGACAACCAGCTCACTCAGCCGGACGTCCTTCCGGCGGCTTTCCCCAACCTGCTGGTCAACGGCGCCACCGGCATCGCCGTGGGCATGGCCACCAACATGGCCCCGCACAACCTGGTGGAAGTCATCGCCGCGGCCAGGCACCTGATCGCCAACCCGGACGCCACGCTCGAAGACCTCATGCGCTTCGTTCCCGGCCCGGACCTGCCCAGCGGCGGCCGGATCGTGGGCCTGGACGGCATCCGTGACGCGTACGCCACCGGCAGGGGGTCCTTCAAGACCCGTGCCAAGGTGGAAGTGGAGCAGCTCTCGGCCCGCCGCACCGGCCTGGTGGTCACCGAACTGCCGTACATGGTTGGCCCCGAAAAGGTCATCGAGAAGATCAAGGACGCCGTCAACGCCAAGAAGCTGACCGGCATCAGCGACATCGTGGACCTGACGGACCGCAAGCACGGACTGCGCCTGGTCATCGAGCTCAAGAACGGCTTCAACCCCACGGCCGTGCTCCAGCAGCTCTACCGGTACACGCCGATGGAGGATTCCTTCGGCATCAACAACGTCACGCTGGTGGATGGGCACGCCGCAGACCCTCGGCCTGGTGGACCTGCTCTCCGTCTACGTCAACCACCGCATCGACGTTGTCCGCCGCCGCACCATCTTCCGGCTGGGCAAGAAGAAGGACCGGCTGCACCTGGTGGAGGGCCTCCTCATCGCCATCGTGGACATCGACGAGGTCATCCAGATCATCCGGTCCTCCGATGAGGCCGCCGCCGCCCGTGAGCGCCTGATGTCCATCTACGACCTCACCGAGATCCAGGCCAACTACATCCTGGAACTGCGGCTCCGCCAGCTGACCAAATACTCGCGGATCGAGCTGGAGAAGGAACAGGAACAGCTGCGCCGCGAGATCGCCGAACTCGAAGCCATCCTCAACTCCGAGGAACTGCTCCGTTCGCTGGTGTCCGATGAACTCGCAGCGATTGCCGAGGAACACGGCACCCCGCGCAGGACCATCCTGCTGGAGTCCGAAGCCGTTTCCCCCACCGTTGCGGCAGAACTTGCCGGCAGCAGGAAGGGCAAGCCTGCTCCCCTGGCCCTGGAGATCGCCGACGACCCCTGCTGGGCCATCCTGACCGCCTCGGGGCAGATCGGGCGAACCAGCAACCAGGAACCGCTGGCCGAGGCAGGCCCGCGGAACAAGCACGACGTGTTCACGTCGGTGGTAAAGACCTCGGCACGCGGCGAGATCGCTGCCATCACCTCCCAGGGCCGGATGCTCCGCCTCCAGGTGATGGACATGCCGGTCCTGCCACCCGTGGCAGGCCTGCCCAACATGGCCGGTGGTGTCCCGGCGAAGGACTTCCTGACGCTGCTGAAGGGCGAAACCCTGGTGGCATTCGCCCCGCTGGACGAGGTTCTCGCCATCGGCACCGCCCAGGGCGTGGTGAAGCGGGTCCAGCCGGATTACCCGTTGAACCGCGAGGACTGGGAAGTCATCGCGCTCAAGGACAAGGATTTCGTGGTGGGCGTGGCACCGGCTGCCGCTGATGATACCGAACTGGTGTTCCTGACGGCCCAGGCCCAGCTGTTGAAGTTTGCCGCCTCCGCCGTGCGTCCGCAGGGCCGGACGGCCGGTGGAATGGCCGGCATCAAACTTGCCGCGGGCGACCGCGTGACATTCTTCGGCGCGGTGCGCGCCCAGGACGAAGCCGCCGTCGTGGTGACCATTGCCGGCACCAACGGCGCCCTACCGGGGACTGCCCCGGGCACGGCGAAGGTGACCGCGTTCTCCGAATACCCGGTGAAGGGCCGTGCCACCGCGGGGGTGCGCGCGCACCGGTTCCTGAAGGGCGAGGACACGCTGCTGCTGGCGTGGGCCGGGCATGGTCCGGCCAAGGCGTCCTCGGCCGCAGGCGTAGCCAGGTCACTTCCGCAGGAGCACGGCCGCCGCGATGGTTCCGGTGTCCCCTTGTCCCAAGCCGTGGACGTGGTGGGGGCCGCGATGGCGTGGCCGGAGGCCGCCGAGGCGTAGTCCGCCCCGCCCGCCACCGCTGCGCCGGATCAGTTTTCCCTGCTCCAGTTGTACGGCGTGGTGGTGGAGACCTTGACCAGACCATACCGCTCAAGAATGGGGCGCGAGTATTCGGTGGAGTCGCTGTGGATCAGGGTCTTGCCGAGCCGCAGGGCGGACCGGGCACGCTGTGCGGTAAGGGCCCGGTAAATGCCCTGCCCGCGCCACGGCGCCAGGGTGGCCCCGCCCCAGATGCCGGCGAAGTCCGTCCCCGCCACCGGTTCAAGGCGCCCGGCACTGACGACGCAGCCCTCGTGGCCTGCTGCCCACAGCTCGGTTCCACCACCGGCGGACAACCGCCGCAGAAGGTCTTCGGCCCGCGCTTCCGAGATGCTGTCCCCGAAAGCGACATCCTGCATGGCGCTCACGGCGCGGACATCCGCTGGCCCGGTGACCTGTCGAAGCCACACTCCGGGTGGCAGGGGAACGTCCGCCACCAGGGCGGCAGCGGCGCCAATCATGATCGATTCGGCGTCGGCGGGCACGAAACCGTGGGCCAGCAGTGCCCCGTGCAGGCCAGGCGCGGCATCGTGCCCGCGGGTTTTCCACTCTACGGACTGGACCGCCGGGTCCGCGCGGAAGTGCGCCACGGCCTGGTCCACCCATTCCGCGACAGTGGCCGCGGACGCCCCGCCAAGGCCGGTGTAGGTGACGAACCCGCGGCCGCCGTCGAACGTGGCGAGCCGCAGCGGGCCGAGCGGGAGCACTGACCTGGCGCCGGCCACTTCGGGGGCGAGGCGCAGTTGGGAATCGTAGGCCGCGAGGAACCGTGCAGCGTCCGGGTGCTTCATTGCGTGTACTTTCCGATGGGTCGATGGGCCCGGACCAGGCATCAGATGATGAGCCTGCCGGCCTCTTGAGCTGCACGTGCCGCATCCGGGTCCCGGGGCGCGGGTTCCCGTGGCGCGGGCGCCGCGAACGGCCAATGTAACAGCTCTCCGCTTAGACTGCTCCCATGCCTATCGTGCCTGATGAGAAGGACTGGACCTGGGTCCTGGACCGCCCCTGCCCCGAGTGCTCGTTCGACCCCTCCACCACCACACCGGCAACGGTCCCCGGCACCATCGAAAACATGCTGCCCCGGTGGCGGGCCGTCCTGCGCCGGCCGGAGGTCGCCGAGCGCCCCGATGACAACACCTGGTCTGCGCTGGAGTACGCCTGCCACGTGCGCGATGTGTTCAGCCTGTTCGACCAGCGCCTGAACCTGATGCTGGACTCCGACGACGCAAAGTTTGAGAACTGGGACCAGGACCTGACCGCCATCGAGAAGGACTATGCCAACGCCGATCCGGCAGTGGTGAACACCGAGCTGGCCGCCGAAGGCCAGCAGGTGGCGGAGTCCTTCGCCGGGGTCCGCGAATCCGAATGGGACCGCAAGGGACTTCGCAGCAACGGTTCCGAGTTCACGGTCCTGACGCTCGCGCGCTACTTCCTGCACGACGTCATCCACCACCTGCACGACGTCGACGGATAGTTCCGCCGGCTCCCGGCCGCGCCGGCGTCAGGCCCGCAGCCCCGCGGCTGCCCGGCCAGGCTCCCGGCGTTCCCCAGTCGGCGCAAGCGCCAAGCGAACGTCTCCGGCCTGGATATCGGCGGCGTGGTGGGTTACCAGCACCACGGTCCGCTCCCGCAGTCCGGCCCTCAAGTCGTGCAGCATGGCCCTGGCTGATTCGGCATCCAGGTGCGCGGTGGGTTCATCCAGCAGGATCACCTCGGCACCGGTCATCAGGGTGCGGGCCACGGCGAGGCGCTGGCGTTCGCCGCCGCTGAGGAAAGCGCCACCGGGACCGATCCGCGTGTCCAGTCCCGCGGGCAGCCGGTCCATCAGGCCGGTGAGGCCGACGGCGGCAATCACCGCTGCAATGTCCCGTTCGGTCGCGCCCTCCCCCGATTTGTCCTGTCCAGGGGTGTCCTGTCCAGGAGTGCCCTGTCCCCGGCTGTCCGGACCCGCCCCGGCGCGCCCCAGCAGGAGGTTACCGCGGATGGTCGAGTCGAAGAGGTGGGCCTCCTGCGGGCACCACGCCACCCCGCCGGAGACCCGGGCACGTCCTGCGGCCGGCGGCAGGAATCCCAGCAGGACCGAGAGCAGCGTTGACTTCCCGGAACCGGACGGGCCTGTGACCGCCAGCCAATGCCCGGGCCCCGCAACCGCATTGAGACCGGTAAAGACCGGTTCGCCGCCAGGCCACGCCGCCGCGAGATCCGCCAGCTCCAGCCCGGGACGGCCGCCGTCACGCGCCGGCACTGGCTGCAACCCGTCTGCGGTGCCGCCGTCGTCGTCCCGAACGCCGGACGCGTCCAGCGCCCCGGACGAAGCCACGCGCTGCAGCACCGCGCGCAGGGCCGGGAACTGGCGCACCGCCGTCGTCATCGCCGAGTAGGGTTCCACCAGGGCCAGCAGCAGCAGGACCACGACGGCGGCCGTGGCCGGCCCGATCCGTCCGTCCAGGACGGCGGGGGCTGCCAGCCACGCGCTGGCGAGCGCTGCGGCACCGCAGGCGGCAGCGGTGACCGCGTGGCCCAGGCCCTCTGCCCAGGCCGAACGCTGGGAGGCGTGGGTGGCACTGCGGTCTTCGCCGCGGAGTCCGTCCAGCACCCGCGGCGCCACACCGTTGGCGGACAGCTCCGCCCGGGCATCCAGCGCAGCCGAGATGCGGCGAAGCACGCCGGAGCGCAGCACCTGCTCTGCCGTCGCCGACTTCCGGTCGCCCCAGAGCGCAAGCGCGGGCGCCAGCACCAGGCTGGCAGCGGAGGCGGCTAGTACCGCAGGCAGTGCCGGCGGGACCACCAGCCAGGTGGTTCCCACCGCCAAAACGGCGACCGCCACGGCCGTGACGGGGGGCAGCACCACCCGGGGCAGGAGGTCCCGGACCGTGTCGACGTCGTCGATCACGGTGCCCAGCACGTTCCCGCCCTGGAGGAGGCGGCGGAGGGCCAGGGCCCGGCGGCTCAGTGACGCCCACAGCCTTCCCCTGAGCCTGGTCAGCGCGGCGAACACGGCATCGTGCAGCAGCAGCCGTTCCCAGTACCGGAGTACCGCCCTGCCGATGCCGAAGAAGCGCACGCCAACAATGGCGGTCAGCAGGTAGAGGATGGGTGGCTGCTCGCTGGCGCGGATGATCAGCCAGCCGGACAACCCGGACAACGCAACCGCGAAGACCGCTGCGAAGGTGCCCACGATGGCGGCCGCGGCGAACCGTCCCCGTACCGGTGCCAGCAGCTGAGCCAGCAGTCCCATGACGCTTCCGCCGGAACGGCCCGCGGTTCCGGCCTTGGCGTCGTCAGCGCGCGGGGCCGCGGCGGGCGGTTTGGTGGCGGGCCGGTTGGCCGCGGGCGGCGCCGCTGAAGCCGCCGCGGGAAGGCCTGTTGCTCCGGCGGGAGAAACCCGTGCCGGCACGGTGTCCGTGTCCGGCTGGTGCGTAGATTCCGGCGCCGTGGCAGCGACCGGCACCAGCACGTCGGCGAGGCTGCGGGTCCGCTCTTCATGGGCCACCAGGATCACGGTGACCTGGCCGCGCAGCCCGTGGATGGCGTCTTCCACGGCCCGCGCTGAATCGCTGTCCAGGTGCGCGGTGGGCTCATCGAGCAGGAGCACTGTTGCTCCGGCGTCGATCCTCGCCAGCCCGCGTGCCAGCGCAACGCGCCGCAGCTCGCCGGGGCTCAGCTCCGCAGGGTGTTTCGCGGCCAGGTGGCCGGCGCCCGCCCGGGTGAGGCAGGCGCGGGCGGTTTCCTCAGCCAGCGCACCGTCCCGGGCGTTGCGGGGGTTGGCACCGAGGTAGAGCATCACTTCGTCCAGCACCCTGTCGGCCACCAGCACGGGATGCTGCGGCACCCAGGCCACCGCGTTCCGGTCCAACCCGGCCACGGTCCCGGTAACGGATGCCCCTGCCCCATCCCCGATGGTGCCGGCCAGGACGCCCAGTACCGTGCTCTTGCCGGCACCGCTGGGACCGTCCAAGGCGGTGATCCGGCTCTGCGGCGCCTCAAACGTCAAGGGTCCGACGGCGGCGCGGGACCTTCTGCGGTAGGTCACGGTGAGGCCGGTGACGGTGAGCGGTGCTCCTGGCCTTCCCGCCGGCACGGCAGGCAGCGGCTTCGCCTCGGGTGCGTCCGTGACCGCGGTGACGCCGGCCAGGGCTACCCGGCCGTCGTCGCTGGCGTGGTGCGCCGTGCCCAGCTCACGAAGCGGCAGGTAGCAGTCCGGCGCGAGGATCAGGGCCAGCAGCCCGGCTTCGAGTGGCATGTCGCCGTGCACCAGGCGCACGCCGATGAACACGGCAACCACGGCCACGGAGATAGTGGCAATGAGTTCCAGCGCCAGGGCGGAGAGGAACGCGGTCCGCAGGGTCCCCATGGTGCGCGAGCGGTATTCCTCGGAGATCTCCTCGAGGGCTTTGCGCTGGGCCGTGGCCCGGCCCAGGCCCACCAGGACGGGCAGTCCCTTGGCGAGTTCCAGCATGTGTGCCGAAAGCCTGGCCAGCGACGCCTGTGCCTCGCGCACGTTGTCTTCCGTGTAGCGGCCGATCAGCACCATGAACAGCGGGACCAGGGGCACGGTCAGGACGATCACCAGCGCGCTGACCCAGTCCGCGAAGAGGATCCTTGCACCGAGCAGCAGCGGCACGGCGGCGCAGTTCACGAGCGCCGGCAGGAACTGGGTGTAGTAGCTGTCCAGCGCGTCCAGGCCGCGGGTGGCCAGCACGGCGAGGCCACCGTCCGCCGGACCGGTTTCGCGTACCCCGTTGCGCAGCGTCCGCTCCAGGAGCCCGGCCCGCAGTTCCTCCTTGATGCCAAGCGCGGCGCGGCGGGCGGCCACGGCCTGCCCCCATACGGTGATGGACCGCAGGACGACGCCGGCCATACCCAGCGTGAACTGGTCCGGATGTACGGCTTCCCCGACCGCCAGTCCTGCAAGGGCGGCCGCCACCGCCTGGCTCATCAGCACGAGCGAGAGTGCCTTCAGCGCTGCGAGCAGGCCAAGCCAGTAGACAGCGGAGCGGGTGGCGGGTCCCGGCGGGAGCATGGGCCGCACGTCAGCCCTTGGTGGTGAACGCCTTGACGGCGATGGCAGGCAGGAAGCTGTGGGCCTCCGGAATGGAATCGGTGCTGACCCTTCGGCGGAACACCCAGTAGGTCCATGCCTGGTAGGCAATCACGAGCGGAAGTCCGAACGCGGCCACGATGGTCATGAGCCCCAGGGTGTAATCCGAGGACGAGGCGTTGGAGATGGTCAGGTCAAAGGCGGTGTCCAGGGTGGAGGGCAGCACCACGGGGAACACGGCGCCGAAGATGGAGGCCGTGCCGAGCACCAGGAAAGCGCCGAGCGCCAGGAACGCCCTGCCTTCGGCGCCGGCGCGGGCCAGTATCCAGGCGGTGGCGGCGGCGGCCACCGCGAGCACCACGAGGGCCCAGGTCCAGGGTTTGCCGTCCAGGAACTGGATGCTGAGCGCCCAGGCTGCGATGGGAAGGATCAGCACCGGAAGCAGGCGCACGAACCAGGCGCGGGCACGGTGCCGCACCTCGCCGTCGGTCTTCAGTGCAAGGAAGGCCAGCGCGTGGACCAGCGAGAAGCCCACCACGGCCACGCCGCCCAGTACGGCGTAGCCGCTGAACCAGGCAAAGGGGCCGCCTTCGCGGTCGCCGTTGGCATTCAGGGGCAGGCCGGTGGTGGTCAGGGCCAGCGCGGCTCCAACCCCGAAGGCGGCGAAAAAGGATCCCAGGGTAATGGCCCAGTCCCACCGGGCACGCCAGCGGTCCGTATCCACTTTGCCGCGGTACTCGAAGGCTACGGCGCGGAAGATCAGCGCAACGAGGACCACCAGGAGGGGCAGGTAGAGGGCCGAGAACAGCGAGGCGTACCAGAGTGGGAACGCCGCAAACGTGGCACCGCCGGCGGTCAGCAGCCAGACCTCGTTCCCGTCCCAGACTGGGCCGACCGTGTTCAGCAGGACCCGGCGTTCGGTGTTGTTCCGCGCGAAGATCTTCATCAGCATCCCCACGCCGAGGTCAAAGCCCTCAAGGAAGAGGTAGCCGGTCCACAGCACCGCAATGGCGATGAACCAAATGGTGGGCAGCAGTTCCATTATCGAATTCCTCTGCTCTTAGTACGCGAAGGCCAGGACGTCGTCGGCGGGCTTGGCGCCGCCCGGTCCGCCGGAGCCCGGCGTTTCGTCCTCGTTCTCGTCGGCGGGGACATGGGCCAGTTCGGGCATGGCGGACACCACACCGCCGCGGATGTACTTCACCAGCAGCTTGACCTCCACCACCAGCAGCACGGCGTAGACCGCTGTGAGGGTGACCAGGGAAGCCACCAGCTCGCCCGCGGAAACCCCGGGTGAGACGGCCGCGGCCGTGAACATGAACACCTGGTCGATGCCGCTGGGATCGGGGTTGGGGGCAACCACGAACGGCTGCCGGCCCATCTCGGTGAAGATCCAGCCAGCGGCGTTGGCGCCGAACGGGGCAAGGATGCCGAAGACGGCAAGGCGCATAAGCCACGGCGATTCCGGCACTGTGCCCTTCCGGGTCAGCCACAGGGCCACCACGGCCGCCAGCGCGGCGAGTCCGCCGAAGCCGATCATCATCCGGAAGCCCCAATAGGTGACTTCCATGACCGGCAGGTACTCAATTTCCTGGCCGGCACGCTCACCGTAGATGGGGTTGTCCGGCAGGTGGGTGCCGTAGTTTTCCTTGTACTCGGGCAGCAGCGTGTTCACGCCCTTCACCTCGGTGGTGAAGTCGCCCTTGGCCAGGAAGGACAGGATTCCGGGGACCTCGATGACGGCCACGATGTCGTCACAGTTCTGGGATCCGATGTTGCCGATGCTCAGCACGGAGAACCCGGTGCCGTCGTGGCAGGCCGCTTCCGCTGCGGCCATCTTCATGGGCTGCTGTTCGAACATGAGCTTGCCCTGCAGGTCCCCGGTGAGAGCGGTTCCTGCGAAGGAGATCATGGCTACCACCGCGCCGATGCGCAGGGACCGGATCCAGACGCTGTGGTCTGCCCGGTCACGGCCGGGGATCGTGGTGGACTCGCCGGGAATGACCTTGCCGTCGGCACCCGTGGTGTCGATGCCGTCGCGGCGCCGGCGCCACAAGTGGTACCAGGCAATGCCGAGCAGGAAGCCACCGGCCACCGCAAGGGCGCCGAAGAGGGTGTGCGGGACGGCAACGAGGGCGGTGTTGTTGGTGAAGACGGCCCAGGCGTCGGTCATGACCGGACGCCCGTCGATCATTTCGACGCCCACCGGGTGCTGCATCCAGCTGTTGGCCACAATGATGAAGTAGGCGGAGAAGACCGATCCGATCACCGCCACCCAGAGGCAGGCCAGGTGGATGCCCGGTTTCAGCTGCTTCCAGCCAAAAATCCACAGTCCCAGGAAGGTGGACTCCACAAAGAAGGCCAGCAGGGCTTCCAGGGCCAGCGGCGCGCCGAACACATCGCCGACGAACCGGCTGTATTCGCTCCAGGCCATGCCGAACTGGAACTCCTGGACGATGCCGGTGGCCACGCCCATGATGAAGTTGATGAGGAAGAGCTTGCCCCAGAACTTGGTCATCCGCAGATACTCGGGCTTGCCGGTGCGGTGCCAGGCCGTCTGGATGACGGCCACCACCAGGCCCAGGCCGATGGTCAGCGGGACCATCATGAAGTGGTAGACGGTGGTGATGCCGAATTGCCAGCGTGCGATTTCCAAGGCGTCCAACGCGGGTCCCTACTCTAGGCCAACTCAAACTTCTACGTTTCGTAGAAGTTCAACTTCTACAGAGTGTAGAACAACTTGCTGTCCGACGGAAAACGCCCCGCCCGTTACCAGCATGGCGCCAAACCGCCCAGCGCGCCACGTGTTCTACCCAACGTAGAAAGTCCGGCGGTTTCAGGGTAAATTTGAACCTGTAGTTGTTTAACCGTTGAGCAGTCACCGGCGCAGGACGCGCACGGTGCGGGGACATAAAGGAAAAGTGCAATGGCTAGTCTTGGTGAACTTGAACGGGCAGTGATGGACCTGCTCTGGGCGGGCCAGGAAGCAGCCACGGCCAACACTCTGCGGGACCAGCTGGCCCGCACATCCGCCGCGCAGGGCGGCCCCGGCCACGAGGGCAAGGAACTCGCGGTGACCACCGTGCTGACGGTGCTGTCGAGGCTGGAAAAGAAGGGCCTCGTGGAGCGGGAACGTGGAACCCGTCCGCACCGCTACCAGGCGGTATCCAGCCGGGCGGACCACACGGCCGAACTCATGCATGAGGTGCTGGGATCGGCTCCGGACCGCGAAGCAGTACTGGCCCGGTTCATCGGATCCGTCTCCGAGGGTGAAGCCGAAACGCTGCGCAAACTGCTGGGTCACGTCTAGCCCACCATGTTCTGGGCCTCATACCTGCTGGCGGTCCTGGCGATCATACTGGCGTGGCCGGTACCCATCCTGCTGTCGCGCGCGCAGTGGCCGGCACGGTCGCCGTTTACGGCGATGCTGCTCTGGCAGGCCATCGCCCTGGCAGGTGGCCTGTCGATGATCGGCGCCATGCTGGTGTACGGCCTGGAGCCCATCGGGGACAACCTGATCGCCGGGCTCCGGTCCCTGGCAGGCATGGTGCTCTTCAACGCCCCCACCACGGCCCTGGGCTTCTGGCACATCTTCGCCCTGTCGGCAGCAGCCCTGCTGACGGCCCACCTTGTCTTCACCCTGCTGCTGACGTACTACAGGATCCAGCGGCAGCGGCGGCGCCACCGGGAACTGCTGGCCCTGCTGGCGTCCCCGTCAGGCCAGGACACCGCCACGCTGGTCATCAGCCATGACTCCCCGGTGGCCTATTGCCTGCCTGGCGGAGCACGGTCTGTCACGGTCCTCTCTGACGGCCTCATGGCGGCCCTTGAGCCAGCAGAGCTTCAAGCCGTCCTGACCCACGAAAACGCCCACCTGAGCCAGCGGCACCACCTGCTGCTGTGGGCGTTCGCTGCGTGGCGCCAGGCCCTCCCCTGGCTGCCCACCACGCGTTTGGCGCAGGAATCCGTGAGCTCACTGATCGAAATGCTGGCCGACGACGTTGCCCTTCGAACAGCCAGCAAAGCCACCCTCATCAAGGCAATCGCCATCGTGGCCAGCGGTTCGGCTGCCGGAACCAACGGGCACGGCACCGGCCAGGCCGCTCCCGGGATGGCGCTGTCCGGCCTTGAGGCCGCCGCGGGTACTGCCGGCTCCGACTCCACCCGCACTACTGCGTCCCGGGTCAGCCGCCTGCTCTCGCCACAGCCCGAACTGCCGCGCGCTGCACGGAGCCTGGTCCTCACCGCGTCCGTGCTGTTGCTGGCGCTCCCCACCGCCCTGCTGGTGGTGCCCGGCCTGCTGGGCTGAACCTCCCGCCGTCGGGCGTTGCGGGCGGATGCCCGGCCCACCACCCTGCGTCAGGCGTCGATGCGCTCCCGGTCCAGGCTTGCGGCGCCCGCGATGATGAAGTCCTTGCGCGGGGACACGTCAGAGCCCATCAGCAGGTCAAAGGTCTTCTCGGCCTCCTCCAGTTCCGCGATCCCCACTTTGCGCAGCATCCGGTGCCGGGGGTCCATGGTGGTCTCGGCCAACTGCTCGGCGTCCATTTCGCCCAGGCCCTTGTACCGCTGGATGGGCTCCTTGTACCGCTTGCCTTCCTTGGCCAGCCTGGCCAGCAGCACGTGCAGCTCGGCCTCGGAGTAGGTGTAGATCATCTCGTTGGCCTTCTGGCCGGCGTTGACCACCTCCACCCGGTGCAGCGGCGGGACGGCGGCGAACACCCTGCCCTTCTCGATCATTGGCCGCATGTAGCGGAAGAACAGCGTCAGCAGGAGCGTTCGGATATGCGCTCCGTCCACGTCGGCATCGGTCATCAGGATGACCTTGCCGTAACGGGCCGCACTGATGTCGAAGCTGCGTCCGGACCCTGCACCCACCACCTGGATGAGGGCCGCGCATTCGGCGTTGGAGAGCATGTCCCCCACAGAGGCCTTCTGCACGTTGAGGATTTTGCCGCGGATGGGCAGCAGCGCCTGGAAGTCGGAGGATCGTGCCAGCTTGGCAGTTCCCAGCGCCGAGTCGCCTTCCACGATGAAGAGTTCGGAACGTTCGACGTCGTCCGTGCGGCAGTCTGCCAGCTTGGTGGGCATCGAGGAGGTTTCCAGCGCGTTCTTCCGCCGCTGGGTCTCCTTGTGCACACGGGCCGAGATGCGCGATTTCATCTCGCTGACGATCTTCTCGAGCAGCAGCGCCGACTGCACCTTGTCGTTGCGGTTGGAGGAGTTCAGCTTGGCAACGATCTCCCGTTCCACCACCTTGGCCACGATGGCACGGACGGCGGAGGTGCCGAGGATTTCCTTGGTCTGGCCTTCGAACTGCGGCTCGGCAAGGCGGACGGTCAGGACTGCCGTCAGGCCGGCAAAAATGTCGTCCTTTTCGATCTTGTCGTTGCCGGCCTTGAGCTTGCGGGCGTTGGTTTCCACGGCCTTGCGGAAGGTCTTCACGAGCGCCTGCTCGAAGCCTGACTGGTGCGTTCCACCCTTCGGCGTGGAGATGATGTTGACGAAGCTGCGGACGGTGCTGTCATAGCCGATGCCCCACCGCAGGGCCACGTCCACCTCACAGTCGCGTTCCACCTCTGCCAACTGGCTGTGGCCGCGCTCATCGAGGACCGGGACGGTTTCCTTGAACTTGCCCGAACCGTGCAGCCGCCAGACGTCGGTCACCGGCGGGTCTGCGGCCAGGAAGTCGACAAACTCGGAGATGCCGCCGTCGTGGTGGAACACCTCCTCGTGCGGACCGGCCTCGCCGGGAGTTCCGGGAACCCGGCGTTCATCGCGGACGGTCAGCTTCAGGCCCGGCACCAGGAAGGACGTCTGCCGTGCGCGGGCTGCCAGTTCGTCGTAGGAAAACTTGGCGTCCGGCGTGAAGATCTGGCGGTCCGCCCAGTAGCGGATGCGCGTGCCGGTGACGCCGCGCTTGGCCTTGCCGACGATGTCGAGCACCGAGTCGTCAACGAACGGGGTGAACGCAGCGGCAGGATCGATCTTGCTGCCAACATCCTTGAAACGGCCGGGTTCTCCCCTGCGGAAGGACATCCGGTAGGTCTTGCCGCCCCGGTCAACCTCTACGTCCAGCCGGGAGGACAGCGCGTTAACCACCGAGGCGCCCACACCATGGAGGCCGCCGGAAGCCGTGTAGGACCCGCCGCCGAACTTGCCGCCGGCGTGCAGCTTGGTAAAGACCACTTCGACGCCGGTAAGTCCCGTCTTGGGTTCCTTGTCGATGGGGATGCCGCGGCCGTCGTCGTGGATCTCCACGGAGTTGTCCGCATGCAGGATGATGCGGATGTCGTGGCCAAAGCCGGCCAGGGCCTCATCCACGGAGTTGTCGATGATTTCCCAAAGGCAGTGCATCAGGCCGCGCGAGTCCGTTGAGCCGATGTACATGCCCGGGCGCTTGCGAACGGCCTCCAGGCCTTCCAGGACAGACAGATGCCGGGCGGTGTACTCAGAGCTTGGTGCCACTGGTGATGAACTCCTTCAGGGACGGAACAGCAGGCGCATAAAGCGCTCCCTCTAGGGTAGTCGGCCCGGGACCGGAGCTGCGGTTGCCACTCCTTGCAGCCCGTGTGCACCGCGCCACTCAGCCGCCGCGTGCCCGGCGGGGGCCAATCTTGACCGAAACTTGCGGATACGCGGACAGCGAACTTGGTCCATCCTTGCGACGGTTTGGATACGAATACTGGTTATATAGACGTACAGATCTACTAAGGAGGCCGATTATGACAACAGCAGTGGCAGACCGCACACTCAACGCACTCGACCGGTGCGACCGTTGCGGAGCTCAAGCGTATGTCCGGGTTGTACTCGAGTCCTCCGGCGGTGAGCTGCTGTTCTGCGGCCACCATGCCCGTGCCGTCGAAGCGACGCTCAAGCCCCTGAGCTCGGATTGGCACGATGAGACGGCCAAGCTTCACCAGAAGGAAGCCGTGGAAATCGACTAGGGACAGCACAACGTCCAAAGGGTGGGATCCCTCCGAATGGAGGGGTCCCACCCTTTTGCTTTAACGGCGCTTTGCTGCGATGCGGGGCTCGGCCGAACCGGGGCCGGGGCGGGTACAGCCGAACGGGGCCGGTTCAGGCGAATGAGGCCGGAACCGCCAGCGGGCCGGTCCGGAGCCATGATGGATGGATCCCGACCGGCCCGCTGGCCTGCCTTGCCGCCGGAGCCTTCAGGCCCGGCCGGCGCGTGATGCCTAGTCGAGGTAGTCGCGCAGCACCTGTGAGCGTGACGGGTGGCGCAGCTTGGACATGGTCTTCGATTCGATCTGGCGGATCCGCTCGCGCGTGACTCCGTAGACCTTGCCGATTTCGTCTAAAGTCTTAGGCTGTCCGTCGGTCAGGCCGAAGCGCATGGCCACCACGCCGGCTTCGCGCTCGGACAGGGTGTCCAGAACGGAGTGCAGCTGCTCCTGCAGCAGCGTGAAGCTCACGGCGTCGGCAGGAACCACGGCTTCGGAGTCCTCGATGAGGTCGCCGAACTCGGAGTCACCGTCCTCTCCCAGCGGGGTGTGGAGGGAGATGGGTTCGCGGCCGTACTTCTGGACCTCGACAACCTTTTCAGGAGTCATGTCCAGTTCCAGTGCCAGTTCCTCGGGCGTGGGTTCGCGGCCCAGGTCCTGCAGCATCTGGCGCTGGACGCGGGCCAGCTTGTTGATGACTTCCACCATGTGCACCGGGATACGGATGGTGCGGGCCTGGTCGGCCATGGCACGGGTGATGGCCTGGCGGATCCACCACGTGGCGTACGTGGAGAACTTGAAGCCCTTGGTGTAGTCGAACTTCTCCACGGCGCGGATGAGGCCCAGGTTGCCTTCCTGGATCAGGTCCAAGAAGAGCATGCCGCGGCCGGTGTAGCGCTTGGCCAGCGAGACCACCAGGCGGAGGTTGGCCTCCAGCAGGTGGTTCTTGGCGCGCTTGCCGTCGTGGATGATGAATTCGAGTTCGCGCTTGTACTTCGGCTCCATGGAACCGTCGTCAGCGGCGATCTTCTCTTCGGCGAACAGGCCGGCTTCGATCCGCAGCGCAAGGTCCACTTCCTGCTCAGCGTTGAGCAGTGCCACCTTACCGATCTGCTTCAGGTAGTCCTTGACGGGGTCGGCCGTAGCGCCGGCCGACATGACCTGCTGCACGGGGGCGTCGTCGTCGTCGGCGTCAGAGTAGACAAAGCCCTTGCCGCTGCCTACGGCACCCTTGGCAGTGGTGGCTTCGCTTTCTTCAGCAGCCTCGGCGCCTTCCAGGAGGCTCTCGTCGAGTTCCTCCTCGGCGTCCTCAGCCTCGTCAGCGTCGTCGGCAGAGGCCTTGTTGGCGGCCTCGGCGGCTGCCTTGGCGCCGGGCTTGGGCCCGCGCTTCTTGGGCTCGGGCTTGCCGTCCGCACCGGAGGAAGCCTTGTTGGCTGCCCGCGTAGCGGCCCGCTTGGCGTTGGTCGCAGCCTGCTTCTCCTCGGCGGACACATTGTCCTGGGCGGCGGGGTCCTTCTTCGTGGAAGACGGGGTCACAGAAAACCTTTCTTGCGGTGGTCTGTGGAATCGCCATACGGGCAACACCACTATGACCCTGTCAAGTCCGTGATGTAAATCAAGCGCCACCACGGCCGGCAGAGTCTGTTAAGACAACTACCGGAGCGGCCATATTGTTCCCCGAAGGGCAATACTGCTGGTGCTCAATACACGGACCCAACCGGGTCTCGGCATCCATTGTCTCATGTTTCGCCGCACCGGGCCTCCCCCGGCTCCCACGGGCCGCTTCCGTAGGTGCCGTCCCTATCCGCGGTCAACCCTCATGCAGCGGCTCCGGGACCGAACTTTTGCCACGCGGATTCCTTCCTGGCCGCCCATCCGCAAATGGATCCTCGTCCCACCAGCTCCAGGATCAGTTCCGCAAGCCGGTACCCGGGTTCGGCGCTCAGTGCGTCACTCAGGTGCCGGGCGGCATAGGAGCCGCGGCCACGGCACCATGAGATCCAGCCGCGGCCGGTCAGCGCCGCTGCAGCCGCCTGGCCGCCCAACGCGGCCAACTCCGCCAGGATGCAGTCCAACCCGTCCATGCCTGCCCAGTCCGGGACGGCCGGCGCCATGCCCATCAGGACCGCCCCATAGTTGGGCACTTCCCCGTCGACGGCCACCGGTTCCGTACTGTGCGCCGAGTAAAACCGTTCAGGCCCCCAGCGCTCCCCTGCGGTGCTGCCTGGCCCACCCGCCCCGCCGTGCGCACCGGCGCCATTGCCTGGTACCAACTGCGGGCTGATCGCCTCCAGCTGAACGGCATCGTCGAAGAGGTAAAAGCCTTCAACGCCGGCCTCGGCCGCTTTCCTCCCTGCTGCGCTCATCACCAGCACAGCGTCCCGCCAATGCGGGACCAAAAGGGAGGCGCACATGAAGCCGTCGCGGTCCACATCCGGTACCCAGGGCAGCCCGGCAGGCCGGGCGAGCAGGTCCTCCCACACATCCAGGACCAGCCGGAACTGTGCCAGGCTGCGGCTCCGCGGCGACAGCCCGCGTTCCCACTCTTCCTCCGCCTCCATGGCGGCGGCCCGGTGCATGGCGGGAAGCGGCCGGGCAGCGGTGTCCTGCCGTTCCGGAGCCGGCCCCACGCTGCTTCCGCGGTACACCATTTCGGCGTTGAGTGCGCTGTCGCGGATTTCCTGGACGGCGCGTCCGGGACATGGGCAGCACTCGGCATCCAGGCAGAAAGCGCCACGCCAGTAGTCCCCGCCGACGTACCAGGCGTCCCGGACCGGCATGCCGGCCTGATCCAGCACGGGTGCCAGGCCGGCCAGCAGCCCTCCATAAGTGCCTGCGGCCAGGTGCGTGTCGCTGGTGAAGACGGCCAGCAGCGTACCGTCGGCACTCGTGTCAGCATCAAGGTAGCCGCGTACCGCCTGCAGATAGTGCTCCGGCGCGGCGGCCCCGCCAGGTGCCGGCAGGTCGAGCCGAAGCGTGGCACCAAGCTGCCTGCCGTGCATGGTCATGGCCACGAGGCTGTCGGAAGGCCAATAGCCCAGCGAATGGGGAATGAAACCGAGGATGTCCGCGGGTCCGGTGACGGTGAGTCTTTCGGGAGCTGTCATGGCTCCACAATCCGCCGGGCAGCCATCACCGGGAAGGCGTGGCCCTGCCTAAGTGGACAAGTCCAGCCAGGCGCCGTCCGCAGGCGGCTGCGTCCACCAACAAACACCCAAAAAACCGCCGCCCAGTGACGGCCGATACCGGTTGTGGAGGACTGGTCAGTCGCCGGAGGGAGTGTTCTGGCTGCGCCGCGCCAGGTTCTCGCGGCGCTGCCTGGCGAGGGCAGTCCGCAACGGCGGAACCACCACGCCCTGCTCGGCCATCCGGCGCCGGACCTTACGCCGGCAGCCAATCACTGCGGCGGCGCCGAACCCGAGGAGGAGGAACTGGAGGCTGAGGGCGATGCGGAAGGGATCGAGCCCATAGAGGACTCCGTTGGAGAATCCACTGGCGTACAGGAGGTCCAGCACGAGGCCGATCAGGAAGATGGCCGTCAGCGCAGCGATAAAGCCGCCAACGTTGACGATCCCGGTGGCGGTGCCGATGCGGTGCGCGGGGTTGAAGGTCCGGGCAAAGTCGAAGCCGATCATGGACCCGGGACCGCCTATGGCCAGGGCCACCACCAGGATGGCCAGCAGCCAAAGCGGGGCGCGGCCCGGGATGAGCAGGACCGCTGCCCACGCGGCCGCCGTCACCGCCGCAATGAGCAGGACCATCGTGGAGCGCCGCAGCGGGTGCCGGGAGACGAAGCGGCCAATGAACGGACCCACCGCCATCGCCGCAGCCACGTAGAGCGCCATGAGGGATGCAACAGTGCCGGCATCCAGGCCCTGTCCGGAAATCAGGAACGGGTAGCCCCACGTCATGGCGAACACGGTTCCGCTGAACTGGATGGTGAAGTGGCTCCACATTCCCAGCCGGGTGCCGGGCTGGCGCCATGCGCGGGCCAGGGACACGCCCGTTGCCTTCAGCCCCTGCTGCGATGTGGGCCGTTCGACGCCGGGCGGAACGTCCTTCAGGAGGACCACCACCAGCACCGCGGCGACAGCGGACATGCCGGCGAGCATCAGGAACGCGGGCGTCCAGCCGGACGAGTGCAGGACGAAGGCGAAGGGGATGACGCTGATGAGCTGGCCCAGCTGGCCGGACATGCCGGTCAGCTGGGTGACGAGCGGAACCCTGGCCGGCGCGAACCACAGGGGGATCAGCCGGATCACGGAAATAAAGGTCATCGCATCACCGGCGCCCACCAGGACGCGGCCCAGGACACCGCCGGGAATGCTGTCGGCAAAGGCGAGCTGAAACTGGCCCAAGCCCATCAGGACCGCGCCACCGGCGATCATGGCCCGTGACCCGAACCGGTCCACCAGAAGCCCCACGGGGATCTGCAGGGCCGCATAAACCAGCAGCTGCAGGACGGTGAAGAACGAGATTGCCGACGCGCTGGCATGGAACCGCTCGGTGGCCTCAAGTCCCACCACGCCGAAGGACGTGCGCTGGGACACGGCCACCAGGTACCCGAAAACACCGACGGTCCAAATCAGCCAGGCGCGGGGTGCAGTCACGTCTTCATTATGCCCGCATGCCACGGGCCCCACCGCAACACGCGCCGCCGGCTACTGCCCGGGGTTCTCCCGGGCGAGGTAGGCCTCGACGGCGGCACCCAGCACATCGGCGTCGGGAAGCTCGTCGTTCTCGTCGGCGAGCAGTGAGCGGCGGACGATGCCGTCAGACTTTTCGTCGTAACGGGTTTCCAGCCGTGAAACCACCTGCTGGACCTCGTCCGAGGCCTCGATCTGCTCGGCAATCTGGCGGCTGACGTCGCGGCCCGATTCGCGCAGCCGGTCCGTGGGCAGCATGAGGGATGTGGCCGCCCCCAGGTACTCCAGGCCCGCCACCGCGGCGGTGGGGTATTCGGCTTCAGCCAGGTAATGCGGCACGTGGATGACATAGCCTGCAACGTTGCGGTTCGCCTCGACGAGGCGCAGTTCCAGGATGTGGCCGACGGCGGCGGGCACCTCCACCGTTGGCTTCCACACGGAGATACCCTCGATGAGCTCGGGCCGGTTTCCGTGCACTGTTACACCCACCGGGCGGGTGTGCGGCACTGGCATGGGAATCGAATGGATCCACGTGACCAGGTTGACGTCCAGCTTCTCGACGATGCCCACCACGGCACGGGCGAAGCGCTCCCACTGGAGGTCGGGCTCGAACCCGGCCAGCAGCAGGAAAGGCTTCCCCAGCCCGTCAACCAGCCGGTAGAGCGCCAGCCGCGGCTCCTGGTAATCCTGGATATGGTCTTCGACAAAGCTCACGTGGGGCCTGCGGGACCGGTAGTCGATCAGCTGGTCGGCGTCGAAGACGGCGACGGGCTGGGCATCAAGGGAGTCCAGCAGTTCGGCATTGATCTGCTTCACCACATGGCCGGCGTCCGCGAATCCGGTAAACCCCATCACCAGGTTCAGGCCGCGAAGCTCCGGGCTGTGGAACAGCTCGATGTTGCTCGCATAGAGAGCGTCGGGGTCCAGCAGGGAGCCGGAGATCCTTTCAAGCACGCCATGGTCCTTTCACGGGTTGGGGTGGTCAATAGTCCTAACGCATCCGGCGGACCGGACATTCCGCGGGACCATGTGGTGCACATCTCAGGAAATTCTCCCGCCGTGCCACCAAAGGGCTACGATCGGAACTGGCCTGCCAGCCGGGCCTGCTTTCGCCCGGGCCGCGTCCGGAACGGCCGCCTCCGGGCCACCATGGCGGGAGCCAAACATGCATCCCCGCCCGATCTTTTCGAGAATTGAGGACTCATCCCTGTGGTCAAGAATACTGAAATCAACCTTAGTACCGTCTCCCGGGACCTGAAGAAGAGCCCCAGCGACGCCGTGGTCATCGGGGTTGGGCAGGGAACTGACGGGCCGGTCCTGCTGGACAACCCGTTGACGGCGAAATCGGCCGAGGCCCTCGCCGATTCCCTCAAGGCGCTGGGCATCACCGGCGCGGCAGACCAGGTGGTCCGGATGCCCGGCCTGCCGGAAACCGGTGCCGGCATCCTGGTACTGGCGGGCGTGGGCAAGGTGCAGGCAGGCAAGCCACTCGCCGCAGAATCGCTTCGCCGTGCCGCCGGTTCCGCGGTCCGCCAACTCGCCGGGCTGGCAACGGTGGCGCTGGCGTTCCCGACGGCGTCAGTCGCCGACGTCGAGGCCGTCGCCGAGGGTGCGGCGCTGGGTGCCTACTCCTTCACCGAGTTCCGGTCCTCCAGGGACGGGCTCAAGGATCCGGTCCGCAACGCACTGATTTTCACCGACGTGGTGGAGCAGAAGGAACTCGGCACTGCCCTGAAGCGCGCGGGCCTGGTAGCCAAGGCTGTCAACGCCACGCGTTCCCTGGTCAACACCCCGCCCAGCCACCTGTACCCGGAATCGTTCGCCGAGGCAGCCAAGGACCTGGCCAAGGGCCTGCCCGTCAAGGTGACGGTCTGGGACGAGAAGCGCCTGGAAAAAGAGGGCTTCGGCGGCATCATGGGCGTCGGCAAGGGCTCCACGCGCCAGCCGCGCCTGGTCAAGGTGGAGTACTCCCCCGCCAAGGCTGCGTCCAGCATCGCGCTCGTGGGCAAGGGCATCACGTTCGACACCGGCGGCATCTCGATCAAGCCGGCCCTCGGCATGGGCGACATGAAGAGCGACATGGCCGGTGCCGCCGTCGTCCTTAACACTGTCCTGGCCCTCGCCGGACTGGGCCTGCCGGTCAAGGCCACCGCGTGGCTCTGCATTGCCGAGAACATGCCGTCCGGTGCTGCGTCCCGTCCCGCCGATGTCCTCACGATGTTCGGCGGCAAGACCGTGGAAGTGCTCAACACGGACGCCGAAGGACGCCTGGTCATGGCCGACGGAATCGTCGCAGCCAGCCGCGAATACCCGGACGCCATTATTGACGTCGCAACCCTCACGGGTGCGCAGCTCATCGCCCTGGGCAACCGGACCGCGGGCGTCATGGGCTCGGACAGCGTCACCGGCGCCCTCAAGTCGGCTGCGGACCGCGCCGGAGAACTTGTGTGGCCCATGCCTCTGCCCGAGGAACTGCGCCCCACCCTGGATTCCCAAGTGGCGGACCTGGCCAACATCGGCGAACGGCACGGCGGCATGATGACCGCGGCCGTGTTCCTGCGCGAATTCGTGGGCCAGGACAAGCAAGGCGAACAGATCCCCTGGGCGCACATCGACATCGCCGGCCCGTCCTTCAACAACGGCAGCCCGTACGGCTACACGCACAAGCAGGGCACCGGCTGCACGGTCCGGACCCTGGTGGCCTACGTGGAGGACATCCTGGCCGCAGCCTGACGCCGCGACGCTGCAGGGGTGCACGCGGCCCTGCGGTACGGGTGATCCCTGTGCCACAGGGCCGCGTGACACTGGACACAAGCGCTCCACAAACGCTGCGCCAAGGTGGAGCATGGATGGGTGGTTCGCTAAGGTGAACCACGGTAGTCACAAATGCAAGAGAACTGACCTGCTGACATAATCACGGCAGTGCAATTCCAAGACCAGATGATGCGCGCAGAACGCGTCATCGTTCACGCGAGGGAGCGTTTAAGTGGCCGATCAGGCAACTGCGCAAGAATTCGACATCCTGGTACTCGGTGGCGGCAGCGGCGGATACGCCGCGGCGCTCCGGGCAGTACAGCTCGGCCTCACCGTCGGCCTCGTGGAGAAGGCCAAGCTGGGCGGCACCTGCCTCCACAATGGCTGCATCCCCACCAAGGCCCTGCTCCACTCTGCCGAACTGGCCGACCACGCCCGCGACTCCGCCAAGTACGGCGTGAACGTCACCCTTGACAGCATCGACATGACCGCCGTCAACGCGTACAAGGACGGCATCATCGCCGGCAAGTACAAGGGCCTCCAGGGCCTCATCAAGTCCAAGGGCATCACCGTCATCGAGGGTGAAGGAAAGCTCCAGGGCACCGACACCGTCGTGGTCAACGGCACCGCCTACAAGGGCAAGAACATCATCCTGGCCACGGGTTCCTACTCCCGCACCCTGCCCGGCCTGGAAATCGGCGGCAAGGTCATCACCTCCGACCAGGCCCTCACCATGGACTCCATCCCCAAGAGCGCAATCATCCTGGGCGGCGGCGTCATCGGCGTCGAATTCGCCTCGGTGTGGAAGTCCTTCGGCGTGGACGTCACCATCGTGGAAGGCCTGCCCTCACTGGTTCCCAACGAGGACGCCACCATCATCAAGAACTTTGAGCGCGCCTTCAAGAAGCGCGGCATCAAGTTCTCCACCGGCGTGTTCTTCCAGGGCGTCGAGCAGAACGCCGACGGCGTCAAGGTCACCCTGGTGGACGGCAAGACGTTCGAAGCAGACCTCCTCCTGGTCGCTGTGGGCCGTGGCCCCGTCACCGCCAACCTTGGCTACGAGGACGCAGGCATCACCATTGACCGCGGCTTCGTCATCACCAACGAGCGCCTGCACACCGGCGTCGGCAACATCTACGCCGTTGGCGACATCGTCCCCGGCGTCCAGCTGGCACACCGCGGCTACCAGCAGGGCATCTTCGTGGCCGAGGAAATCGCGGGCCTGAAGCCCGTGATCGTCGAGGACATCAACATCCCCAAGGTCACCTACTCCGAGCCCGAGATCGCCACCGTCGGCTACACCGAAAAGGCTGCCAAGGAAAAGTTCGGCGACGACCAGGTCCAGACACAGGAATACAACCTGGCCGGCAACGGCAAGAGCTCCATCCTGGGCACCTCCGGCCTGGTGAAGCTTGTCCGCCAGAAGGACGGCCCCGTGGTGGGCGTCCACATGATCGGTGCCCGCATGGGCGAGCAGGTGGGCGAAGCCCAGCTGATCGTGAACTGGGAAGCGTACCCGGAAGATGTGGCCCAGCTGCTGCACGCACACCCCACGCAGAACGAATCCCTTGGCGAGGCCCACCTGGCTCTGGCCGGCAAGCCGCTTCACGGCTGATTCCCCACAGCATTACCGAGCCCGGTGCACCCGGTCCCGCAGACCGGGTGCACTAGGCTTCCAACAAGGCAGCAATCATTCGCACTAAAGATCAATAAGGAGAACGGGGACGACATGTCTGAATCCGTTAACTTGCCCGCCCTCGGTGAGAGTGTCACCGAAGGAACCGTCACCCGCTGGCTGAAGCAGGTAGGTGACCGGGTAGAGGTGGACGAGCCGCTGCTCGAGGTCTCCACCGACAAAGTCGACACCGAAATCCCCTCTCCTGTCGCTGGCGTGATTGAGGAAATCCTGGTCGCCGAAGACGAGACCGCAGAGGTCGGCGCACCGCTGGTCCGCATCGGTGACGGCTCCGGCGGCGGTTCCGCGCCCGCCGAAGAAGCGCCCGCAGCTGCACCGGCGGAAGAGGCGCCCGCGGCTGAACCCGCCCAGGAAGCTCCCGCCGCACCCGCGGAAGAAAAACCGTCCGCTCCAGCCGCCGAAGCACCTGCTGCCGGCAGTGGCGAAAGCCACGACGTCACCCTCCCTGCCCTGGGCGAGAGCGTCACCGAAGGCACGGTCACCCGCTGGCTGAAGGCCGTGGGCGACACCGTTGAGGTCGACGAGCCGCTGCTCGAGGTTTCCACGGACAAGGTCGACACCGAAATCCCGTCCCCCGTTGCAGGCACCCTGCAGGAAATCCGCGTGAACGAGGACGAGACCGCAGAGGTCGGTTCCGTCCTCGCCGTCATCGGCTCGGGCGCTGCGGCAGCACCGGCGGCCGCCCCGGCCGCCCCGGCCGCCCCCGCCCAGGAAGCACCCAAGCAGGAAGCCCCGAAGGCCGCTCCGGCGCAGGAAGCACCGGCAGCAGCGCCTGCACCCGCAGCCGCCCCCGCTCCGGCATCCGCACCTGCACCGCAGGCCGCCCCGGCAGCAGCCGAGGCACCGGCGGCAGGCGGCGAGTCCGGCTACGTCACTCCCCTGGTCCGCAAGCTGGCCAACCAGCACGGCGTGGACATCTCCTCGCTGTCCGGTACCGGCGTCGGCGGCCGCATCCGCAAGCAGGATGTCATTGCCGCCGCCGAGGCCAAGGCCGCACCAGCGGCAGCTCCCGCTGCTGCACCGGCCGCAGCCGCACCGGCAGCCGGCAGCGGCCAGGTTTCCTCGCTGCGAGGCACCACCCAGAAGGCTCCGCGCATCCGCCAGGTCATCGCCCGCCGCATGCGCGAATCCCTCGAGGTGTCCACGCAGCTGACACAGGTCCACGAAGTGGACATGACCAAGGTTGCCAAGCTCCGCCTCAAGGCCAAGAACTCGTTCCAGGCCCAGAACGGCACCAAGCTGACCTTCCTGCCGTTCATTGCCAAGGCCGTGGCCGAGGCCCTCAAGCAGCACCCCAAGCTCAACGCTGCGTACGACGAGGACAAGCAGGAAATCACCTACCACAACGCCGAACATCTGGCGATCGCCGTCGACACCGACAAGGGCCTCCTGGTTCCGGTCATCTCCGACGCCGGCAACCTGAACCTGGCCGGCCTCGCCGGCAAGATCGCCGATGTGGCTTCCCGTACCCGCGACGGCAAGATCGGTCCGGACGAGCTGTCCGGCGGCACGTTCAGCATCACCAACATCGGTTCGGTGGGCGCCCTGTTCGACACCCCGATCATCAACCAGCCGCAGGTGGGCATCCTGGGCACCGGTGCCATCGTCAAGCGCCCCGTAGTGGTTGCTGACGAAAACGGTGACGACTCGATCGCCATCCGCTCCATGATGTACCTGTCGCTGACGTACGACCACCGCCTGGTGGACGGCGCCGACGCGGGCCGGTTCCTCCAGACCCTGAAGGCACGCCTCGAAGAGGGCGCCTTCGAAGCGGACCTGGGCCTCTAAGCCCGGCAAGCAGTCCGCGGCGGCTGTCCGGCTTCCGGTGGTTTTCCACTGGAAGTCCGGCCGGCCGCTGCGGCATTTAAGCGCTACTGCGGCAGGCACGCGCTGCGGAGGGCACGCATCCGCCGGTTACTACAGAGCGTAGAAGAATCCCGATAGACTGATCCCATGAACATCGTTTACAACGTCATGGTCTTCCTGCACATCGTCGGCGCCGCCATGATCGTGGGCATCTGGATCGGGCAGATGAAGAAGCCCACCGTCCACCCGCGCCAGTTCGATGGTGCTGCCCTGCAGCTCCTCACCGGTGTGGCGATGATGGGCCTGATCCCCGCCCTGGACATGGACGCCAACTACGCCAAGCTGGGCATCAAGCTCGTCATTGCACTGGTGGTTGCCGTCCTGGCCTTCATTGGCAGCCGCAAATTCAAGAAGGGCGAACCGGTCTCCATCGGCCTGGCCCACAGCGTGGGCGGCCTGGCACTGCTGAACGTCGCCATCGCGACGCTTTGGCGGTAGCTGCCCCGTACCTCCGCTTGCCACAGACGACGGCGGCGCTCCCCCTGCGCGGGAGCGCCGCCGTCGTGCGTTGTTCAGGCTGGTCACAATCCTCTCTCAGCGGACAACCCGTGCACCGGTGCTGCCAAATCCCTAGGATGGGGAACGGCGGGCTGCGGCGGATGCCGGCGCCCGGATCGAATCAATGTTGAGGAGTGACATGGCTACAACACGCAACGCGCACACGGTATGGACGGGCAGCCTGACTGAGGGCTCCGGCAACACCACCCTGGACAGCTCAGGCCTGGGCACGTTCGATGTCACCTGGAAGGCACGCACCGAAGCGGCCGAGGGCAAGACCAGCCCCGAGGAACTCATCGCAGCCGCACACTCGGCATGTTTCTCGATGGCCTTCAGCCACGAACTCAGCCAGGCCGGTTTCACCCCGGAAGAAGTCAACACCAAGGCGGAGGTGGGCTTCCAGCCGGGCACCGGCATCACCGGCAGCCACCTGACCCTGAATGCCCGCATCCCCGGCATCTCCGAGGAAGACTTCCAGCGCATCGCCGAGGCAGCCAAGAAGGGCTGCCCGGTATCGCAGGCGCTGGCCGGCATCGAGATCAGCCTGGACGCCACGCTCGCTTCCTGACCCGATTAACGCCAAAGGCCCTGTTCCTGCCGGTTCGTCCGGCGGGAACAGGGCCTTTTGCGCTTCGGCTGCAGGCAGCAGCCCGTCAGGTTAGGCCTTGGCCTGGCTCCGCGCCGGGAGCGGCGCAGGACGCAGCCGGCGGTAGCCCTCACGGAGCGGCGGACGGTCCGTGGGCAGCTCCTGGACCATTTCCTTGAGCGCGCCAATGCCGTACTCCAGCTGCGGATCGCGGCCGGCGGCGTAGGCATGCGGCGGGAAGGTCACTTCGATGTCCGGGTCCACGCCATAATTCTCCACGCTCCAGCCGACGCCGCCGCCGAACCAGGTGGCGTAGCGCGGCTGGGTTACGCCGGTTCCGTCAGCCAGGGCGAAGCGGTTGTCGATGCCCACCACGCCGCCCCAGGTGCGCGTTCCGATGACCGGGCCAATTCCCCGCAGCTTGGATACCTGGGTGATGATGTCGCCGTCGGAGCCGGCGAATTCGTCCGCGAGGATGATCACCGGTCCCCTGGGTGCGTGGTGGGGGTAGGTGCGCGGCTTTTCCCCGCGCGGCATGCTCCAGCCGGTCACCTTGCGGCCAATCAGTTCGGCCACCAGCTGCGACGTGTGTCCGCCGCGGTTGCGCCGCACATCCACGATCAGCCCGTCCAGCGCGGTCTCGGTGTCCAGGTCCCGGTGCAGCTGGGCCCAGCCGTTGGCCATCATGTCCGGGATATGCAGGTAGCCGAAGGTGCCGCCGGATGCTTCCCGGACGGTGCGGCGGTTCGAGGCAACCCATTCCTGGTACCGCAGCCGCTCCTCGTCCTTGACGGGAACGACGGCGACGCGGCGCTGGGTGCCGGCGGTATCGCCGTGCCCGGCACCGTTCAGCAGGGTCAGTTCGACGGCGCGGCCCGCAGCACCGACCAGCTGCATGGCCGGTGTGACAGATTCAGCCAGCGGCACGCCGTCGATGGCCAGCAGGATGTCGCCGGCTCTTGCGTCGACCCCGGGACGGTTTAGTGGTGAGGTGGCCAGCGGATCCGAAGACTCGCCGGCGAGGATCCGGGTGATTTCCCAGCCCGACGCGGTATGGGCCAGATCGGCTCCCAGCCGGCCCTGACCGCGGCTCCCGTTCTCCGTCACGGCCGCTGGGCGGACGTAGGCATGCGACGTGCCCAGCTCGCCGTGGAGCTCCCACAGCAGGTCAACGAGGTCGTCATGCGAGCCCAGCCGGTCCACCAGGGGACGGTACCGGTTGCGCATCGAGTCCCAGTCCTGGCCCGCCATGTCTTCGGCCCAGAAGAAGTCCCGCTGCAGGCGCCAGGCCTCGTCGAAAGCCTGCCCCCAGACGCTGACGGGGTTCATCATCACTCGGATGCGCCCCAGGTCCACCTTGACCAGCTTGCCGGATTCCTCATCCGCCTTGGCGTCGGACGGAACCACAGTGACCTGTTTGTCGGCAATGACCACGGCCTTGGTCCGGTCGCCCGAGAGCCGGTAGCTGTCCAGGGACTCCACCAGGGTTTCCTGCTTGCGGCGGCCGAGGTCGTACCGGACCAGGCTGGGACGGGTGTCCTTGTCCTCCTGGCTTGCCTTGCCGTCGCCGGTGACGCCGGAGAGGGCAGCGTCAAGCCACAGAAGCGCGCCCTTGGTTGCCGAGAGACCGGTGTAGTTACCCTGCGGAACCGGAACACCGATGACCCGGTGGGCCAGGCCCTCGGGATCCACGCGGACCGCCGGCGGCCCGTCCTGTGCGTCCGCATCAGCGGCATCGGGCCCAGCGGCGTCTGCACCAACTGCCCCGGGCGCCACATCCGGTCCGAACGGCGATGGCGTACCGGCGGCGAGGGCCACGAGGTAAGGCTTGATGGGGCTGGGGAAGGACAGATCGAAGGAGTGGCCGTCGTAGACGGGGTCGAAGCTGCGGTTGGAGAGGAAGGCCAGGTACTTCCCGTCCGGGGTGAACGCCGGCGACCTGTCGCAGAACCGTCCGTCGGTAACCTCCACGGGATCGGAGCCCGGGGCAGCGATGCTGGCAGCCCGCAGCCGGCTGCGCGAGCCGAAGGAGGTGACAGGCTCGGACCAGACCAGCCAGGCGGAGTCGCCGGACCAGGCGAGGTCGGAGATGGTTCCCTCACCGATGCTGGCCACCCGGGTCAGTTCGCCCGAGGCGGCGTCGGCGAGGTACACGTCGCCGAACGACGTCCCCAGGGCCAGCCACCGTCCGTCGGGGCTCGCCTCAAGGGCACTTACGCGCGACGGCGTCGGAACGGCAATCTGCGCGGCAGCGGGAGCCGAGGCGGGTGCGGCAGGTTTGCCGGTCCCCTCCTCCGCGGCCACCTCCGGTTGCTGTTCGTCGCTGCCACCCGTGCGGGAGTTGGCCGGCACAACAGGCGAAGATTGCGCAGATCCCGCCAGCACCGCGGCGCCGGCCGCAGGCACGGGCTGGGGCAAGGCAACGGCATCCGCCCGCCCGGAGCCTGAACCGGTGTCTGCTTCCACGGGATTGGCTGCCTCCGGCGTGTCGCCGGCGGACGGCGTTGCCGGCACGGCGCCTGCGGGCATGGCCGGGTGGTCGATGGTTGCCACGATGTCCCTGATGTGCAGGGCTTCGATGCCGCCGTGGTCCGCAATGTAGGCGATGCGGCCGTCGCCGAGCGGCCGGGGAAGGCGGCCGCGCACGCCCGGTGTGGCCTCGATGATGCGCGAAGGCCCGTCCTTGTGGCGGAGCCAGTGGATGGTGCCGTGCGCCTCCACCGCGCTGGCTGAACCGGTGGCATCGGGCACTGCGGCACCCAGGTGCTTTGAAGTCTTCAGGAGGGCGGGGCGGCGGGACTGCGAGGCGGACCCGAGGGTGATATCAAGGCGGACGGCCTCGGACCCAAGGTCCTTCAGTACCCACAGTTCACCGGCGGATTCGAAGATGACCCGGCTGCCGTCCGTGGCGGCGTGGCGGACGTAGAAGTCCTCGTGGTCGGTGTGCCGGCGCAGGTCCATGCCGTTGGGAAGGACCGAATAGAGGTTGCCGTAGCCCTCGTGGTCGGAGAGGAAGGCCACCCGGCCACCCACCCACAGGGGATCGGCAAAATTTCCTTCAAGGTCCGGCAGCAGCCGTTCGAATTCGCCGTTGCCGTCAGTATCGATCCACAGCTTCCCTGCCGTGCCGCCGCGGTACCTCTTCCACCAGGCGGGTTCGCGGGACAGCACGCTGGCCACCACGACGGGGCGCTCATCTCCCACTTCCGGGCCGAAGGCCACCGACTCCACGGGACCAAACGGCAGTTCTTCCGCCCAGCCGCCTTCGAGCGGCACGCTGTACGCATGTGTGTGGCGGCTTTCGGCCTGCCGGAACGCGCTGGTCACCACCACGGCGCCGCCGGCGGTGAAGCCCTTGACCCGGGTGGTGCTGTGGCCGAAGTAGGTCAGCTGCCGGTAACCGCCGCCGTCGACGTCCGCCGCGACCACTTCCGGCGCCGTTCCCTGGACCACCGTCCACACCAGCTTCTTGCCGTCCGGGGTGAAGCGCGGGTTGCGGGCGGGCAGCTGGAGCGAGGAGATACGCCACGCGCGGCCCCCGTCCAGTGGCGCAATCCAGACGTCATCCTCGGCCACGAAGGTGACCAGATCGCCGTGAAGATGCGGAAAACGGAAGTAGCTCGAAGAGGTCATCGTTCGATCATAGTCATCCCTTACCCGGCGCCGCGGGACGTGCCTTGGGGCCGGGTCCGTGGTGTGATGGAGCATGCGCATCCTTATGTCCGGGGCCTCGGGAATGATCGGCACGTCCATGTCCGCCACCTTCAGGGAGGCCGGGCATGACGTCGTGTCCCTGGTGCGCCGGGAACCGAAGACGGCCGCCGAAGTCCGCTGGGATCCGGCCGCCGGAGAACTGGATCCCCGGGCACTTGAGGGCGCGGATGCCGTCGTCAATCTTTCCGGTGCCGGAATCGGCGACCGCCCGTGGACGCGCAAGCGGGTTGAAGAGTTGTTCAGTTCGCGGCTCCGGTCTACGGAAACCCTGGTCCGGGCGATGCAGCAGGTGGACAGCCCGCCGCCCACCTTCATCAGCCAATCAGGCTCCGGGTATTACGGCGACGCGGGATACACCGTGCTTCGCGAAGATGCCTCCGCGGGGTCGGGCACCCTGTCCCGCATCTGTGTCGAATGGGAACAGGCCGCTGCCGCCGCCCCGCCAGGCGTGCGGACTGTCACGCCCCGCACCGGCGTTGTCCTCAGCCACTCAGGCGGCGCCTTGGGCAGGCTGCTCCCCCTCTTGCGCCTCGGCATCGGCGGACCGTTCGGGGACGGCCGCCAGTACTGGCCCTGGATTTCCCTGCCGGATGTGTCAAGGGCTTTCCTGTTCCTGCTGGAATCCGACATCCGTGGCCCCGTTAACCTGTGCGCCCCCGAACAGGCTGACGTCAACAGCATCGTGGCCGCACTGGCCCATGCGCTGCACCGGCCTGCTGTCCTGCGGGTCCCGGGCCCGGTGTTGCGCCTGCTGATGCGCGACCTGGCCGAAGAGCTGCTGCTGGCCAGTCAGAGGATGGAGCCTGCCGTGTTGTCGGCGGCCGGTTTCCGCTGGGAACATCCTGGTTTGACGGAGGCGGCCGCCTGGGTTGCCGGCAACGACAAGGCCGCGGACCCGGCCTGACGCTGACCTGGTGAGCCTGGTGCGGGCTGCAGCGGCGGGGCGCGGTTTCAGGAGCCAGGGAGGATCTCGCTGATCCGCCACTTTCCGTCCTCCGCAATGAGGACCAAACGCAGGGGCTGGCCGGGTGCAGCAGCACCTTTTGCGGCAACAGTTCCTGTGGTGTCCTTCTCTTCCCAGGCTGATGTGGCGGCGGTGGCCTGGACAACCGCGCGCGAATCCGTTGGACCCGGTTCGGTCCGGATGTCCGAGAGCGTGCTGATGAAGCCTGAAAGCACCCTGCCCGAAGCTGACAGCCTCTCCGCAGTGAGATGGTCGGCAGCGCCCGCCGGCGACCCGGAGGCGTTGACTTCCGCCAGCAGGTCCACCTGGCCGCTGCGGAAGGCGTGGTCACGCAGCGCCGCAAGGCCACGCAGGGCGTCCGCAGGTTGTGCGGACGCCGCCAGGGCCCTGGCCTCGTCCAGTGCGGCAGGGCCGCCGGCCTGAACCGCAGCAGAGTCTCCGGCAGTGGCGGAAGCTGCCTCTGCCGCAGCCCTGCCATCGCCGGCGGGATCCAGGGTGCCCAGGGCCACTTGGGACAAAGGAGTCAGCCACAGGACCATCGCCGCACCGGCAGCCGCGCCTGCTGCGAGGACGGTCCGGCGCTGGCGAACACCGGTTGGAGTCACACTGCGGTGAGCCCCGTTCCGGTGCCCGCCTGCGTGCTTCCGGGAACGCACAGGGGCACCACCCGTGTCCTTCCGCCGTGCTGGTTCGCCCGTTGCGGCGGGGACCGCCGTCAGCCGCGGCGGCGTGGCCACCCGCCGGCGCAATGTCCCCAACCGTTCCTTCAGCCGGCCCGGTGAGGGCGGCGGCACGTGCCTGCGCGTCAGGAGCTCGGCGATGACGGTGGGATGGACGGCGGCAGAAAGGTCCACCGGCACGGGCGCGGCGCTGCGGTAGACAGCGGTTGCCAAGGCACCGGCGGTGGGACGGAGCCTGCGGTCTTCGCTGAGACCTGCTTCCAGGGCTGCAGCGAGGTCCACAGGTACACCGGGAACCAGGAGCGGCAGCGGTGGCCGGTCTGCCGTGCGTGGGGGCGCGGCACCGGTGAGGCAGAACCATCCGAGGGCCGCCGCCGCATAGACGTCCCTCTCGGGTTGCAGCCCTGCGCGGACCGCATCCACCGGTGCAGGATCCACGAAGCCGGGAGTGCCGTGGCCTGCTCCGCCGGCGGGGTCCCCCAGCATCCGCGCGATTCCCAGGTCCGACAGCATCGGCTTGCCCTGGCCGGTGAACAGCACGTTGCCGGGCGAAACGTCCCCGTGCGTGAATCCTTTCCCGTGGAGATAGGACAGCGCCTGGGCGATGGGAGTCAGTACCGTTACGGTTTCACCGACGCTGAGCCGGCCGCGGGAGCCAAGGAGCTGCCCCAGGGAGCCACCGGACGCGTAGTCCATGATGAGGGCAGTCGGAGCCCGTCCTTCCGCGTCGCCGGGCGGCCCGGGGTGCAGGCTGACGGCGTCGTGGGCCCTGACCAGGTGCTGGTGGTCCAGGACGGAGAGGATCCGGATTTCCCTTCTCACCGCCTCCTCCGACGTCTCTCCCCGGCAGCGTGACTCACCGGAGCCGGGGTGGAAGCACTTTACGGCGTATTTCCTGCCCGTAGCCTGCTCAGCGGCAAGCCAGACGGACGCGCTGCTTCCCCGGCCCAGGAGCCGGTCAACCGCAAAACCCGGGACGTCGGGAGCCTGCAAATCATCCATGTCCCATGTCTAGCGGAATCCGCAGACGGCTGCAGAAGTTATCCACAGCCGGAGCGGCCTTCAGTCACATTGTGGGCGCAGGTGAAGGCCGCTGGTGAGCTTAGACACTAAACCCAGTCCGCGGCGCTGCGGGGTCTAAGCTGGAAGGCATGACTCTTGAGTTTTCAGGGCTGGGTCTTGCCCCGGAGTTCGTTGATTACCAGCACGCCTGGGACCTTCAACGCGAACTTCACGGAAAAGTGGTGGCCGGTGAGGCACCCAGCACCGTGCTCCTGCTGGAGCACGCAGCCGTTTACACCGCAGGCAAGCTGACCGAGGACCACGAACGGCCTTTCGACGGGACTCCCGTGGTGGCCGTGGACCGCGGTGGCAAGCTCACCTGGCATGGTCCGGGCCAGCTCATCGCGTACCCCATCCTGAAACTGAGGAACCGCGCCGGGATCCGTGACTATGTGGAGCGGCTCGAAGCCGTCATGATCGCCGTCATGGCCGATTACGGCATCCGAGCTGAACGCATCAAGGGCCGCGCCGGTGTATGGGTCAAGGCCGACGCCAACGGGCCCGACCGCAAGATCGCCGCCATCGGCATCCGTGTCCTCAACGGCGTGACCATGCACGGTGTCGCCATCAACTGCAGTAACGACCTCGCCCCCTACGGGCAGATCATCGCCTGCGGCATCACCGACGCCGGCGTTACAACCATGTCCCGGGAAACCGGGAAGGACATCCGTCCCGCCGACATCGCCGAACGCTTCGTGGAAGAATTCCGCAAGCACGAAGAAGCACTCGTTTCAAGCCCCGAAGGAGCTCTACTGTGACATTGGCACCCGAAGGCCGGAAGTTGCTGCGGATCGAGCAGCGCAACGCGGCTGTCCCGGTGGAACGCAAACCGGAATGGATCAAGGCCAAAGTCCAGATGGGCCCGGAATTCGTCCAGCTCAAGAACCTGGTCAAAAAAGAAGGCCTGCACACCGTCTGCGAAGAAGCCGGCTGCCCCAACATCTTCGAATGCTGGGAAGACAAGGAAGCCACCTTCCTCATCGGCGGCTCCGAATGCACCCGCCGCTGCGACTTCTGCCAGATCGACACCGGCAAACCCTCCCCCGTGGACAGGTTCGAACCCACCAAAGTGGCCCGCTCCGTCCAATCCATGCAACTGCGCTACGCCACCGTCACCGGCGTGGCCCGCGACGACCTCGAAGACGAAGGCGTCTGGCTCTACGCCGAAACCGTCCGCAAAATCCACGAACTGAACCCCGGCACCGGCGTCGAACTCCTCATCCCCGACTTCTCCGGCAACCCCAGCCACATCAAGGCGATCTGCGACTCCACACCCGAGGTCTTCGCCCACAACGTCGAAACCGTCCCCCGGATCTTCAAGCGCATCCGCCCCGCATTCCGCTACGAACGCTCCCTCGACGTCATCACCCAGGGCCGGAACCTGGGCATGGTCACCAAATCCAACCTCATCCTCGGCATGGGCGAAACCCGCGAAGAAATCTCCGAAGCCCTCCGCGACCTCCACCAGGCCGGCTGCGACCTGATCACCATCACCCAATACCTCCGCCCCTCCGAACGCCACCTCCCCGTAGACAGGTGGGTCAAACCCCAGGAATTCGTCGACCTCCAGCACGAAGCCGAAGAGATCGGCTTCCTCGGCGTCATGTCCGGCCCCCTGGTCCGCTCCTCCTACCGCGCCGGCCGCCTCTGGGCCACCGCCATGCGCAAAAAAGGCCGCGACATCCCCGCCGAACTCGCCCACATCGCCGACGGCATCCAGGACTCCGGCACCACCCGCCAGGAAGCCAGCACCCTCCTGGCCGCCCGTTCCTGACCCGGCAGCCACAGCCGCCCAGGGCCGGACACCGGATCTTTCCGGCGTCCGGCCCTTCGGCTTTGGTCACGTAGAATTGAGGCACTATGGCGAAATCCCCTGACTCCAGCAACTCCACCCCGGCGGACTCCAGCGCGGCAAAGCGCGGCCTGTTCTCCCGCAAGCCGAAAGAGGCGAAGGTCAAAAAGCCCAGCCGCCTCAAGCAGATCGGCGAGGTCTTCAACATGACCCGCCGCCACGACCCCATGGTCCCGTGGCTGATGCTGCTGGTCTTCCTGGGCGTTGTGGCCGTCAGCTTCCTGGTGGGCTACTGGCTTGAAAACTGGATCACCGGCCTGATCATCGGCATTCCGCTGGGCCTGCTCGGCGCCACGCTGATCCTGTCCCGGCGCGCGGAACGGGCGGCCTTCGCCCAGATCGAAAACCAGCCCGGGGCTTCAGGCGCCGCACTGGGTACCCTCCGCCGCGGCTGGATCACTGAGGAACAGCCCGTCGCCGTCAACCCGCGCACGCAGGATGCCGTCTTTCGCGCCATCGGCCGTCCCGGCGTCGTACTGGTCAGCGAAGGCCCCACGCTCCGGGTGAAGCCGCTGCTCGACGCCGAGCGCAAGCGCCTTGCCAGGATCCTGCCCAACGTGACGGTGCACGTCATCGAAAGCGGCCGCGGCGAGGGCCAGGTGCCCATCAGCCAGGTGGCAAAGAAGATGGGCAAGCTGAAGAAGGAACTGACCAAGCTTGAAGTGAATGCCGTTTCCAAGCGGATCGCATCCCTGGGGAACCGGCTGCCCATCCCCAAGGGCATCGACCCCTACAAAGCCCGCCCCAACCGCGGACGCTAGGCCTAAACAGCGCCCCGGCCACCGGATCCCTCCGGCAGCCGGGGCGTTTTTCTTGAACAGGCCGTTTCCGTAGGCCAGCAAAATACCCCGCCCAAGCAGTTAACGGCGCCCCGCCAACCAACGATGACGACCGCCTTACAGGACAGGACAACCCATGCCCCTTCGCAACGTGGCCATCCGCGCTTTCCGTATCCTCGCCGTCGCCGAAGCTTTCAGCTGGGCAGCCCTGCTGATCGGTATGTACTTCAAATGGATTGCCGGCACCACCGAGACCGGTGTGCAGGTGGCCGGACCTATCCATGGAGCTCTGTTTGTTGGCTACGGCGTGGCGGCCCTGGTGCTCTGGCGCCTGCAGCGCTGGCCGTTCACCGTGGCGCTTTTTGCCGGACTCTCAGCGGTCTTCCCGTTCGCCACCATTCTCTTCGAACGCTGGGCCGATAAGCGCGGTTTGCTGGCTGCCGCCGACGCCGTCGCACCGGCCCCGGAAACCAGCCGGTCCAAGGTGTCGGAAG
This sequence comes from Pseudarthrobacter sp. SORGH_AS 212, assembly GCF_030818145.1. Classification (NCBI taxonomy): domain Bacteria; kingdom Bacillati; phylum Actinomycetota; class Actinomycetes; order Micrococcales; family Micrococcaceae; genus Pseudarthrobacter; species Pseudarthrobacter sp. SORGH_AS 212. The sequence continues at coordinate 247,591 of NZ_JAUTAA010000001.1, forward strand.
AAAGCCAGGCCTAGCGCCAGCCCCCACCCGCGTCTGCTAGCGGCGGATCAGCAGTGTGTTCATCGCTTTGTCGTGCAGGCCGCGCTGGTCGGGATCAAAGATCACGGCCGGGATCACCAGGCACAGCAGTACGGCCCGCACCAAGGCGGCCAACGGCCCGGGCGTCCCGCCGCCGGGGCGCACCACCGAAATACCCACCACGCGGTGGCCGATGCTGTATCCGAGCGTGCCCACCAGGAGGATCTGCTCAAGGGCGAAGATTCCCAAGGTTGCCCATGCGTCGCCGGCGAAGGCGAAGTTGCTGATCAGCAGGGCGATGCCCCAGTCGATCATGATGGCAACGATCCGCCGGCCCGCCCGGGCAATGGACCCCGGCCCCGATTCGGGCAAGCCCAGGCGCTCACCGGGGTACTTGGAAATGCCGGACGTGTCCGGCCCGGTGAGCCAGGAGCCAAGGTCTTTGCGATCTACCACCGTTCAAGTTTACCGGGCTCGACCCCACGCGCCGGCCCGGTGTACGGCGCCCACATCGCGGATGGGGTTAGACCACAGTGTGGACACCCGATAGCGTGGTCATAACAGGGCATTCTGTAACCTGCCCGAAACAATGTGGACACGGACGGGAAATGCCGCGTCCATAGGCTGTTAGCAGTTTCAAGCAATCTCCCCGGCAGGTATCTGCGGCAGGGCCACAGCAGGGAAAACCTTGCGTCTTCCCTGCTTTCGGATTGCGCTGGATCATATGGCTGAGGCCAGATATTTACATATGCGTTAGGAGCATAGATGTTCAAGACTGCGGACGAAGTCCTCAAGTTCATCAAGGACGAAGATGTAAAGTTCGTCGATATCCGCTTCACCGACCTTCCCGGCGTCCAGCAGCACTTCAACGTTCCGGCTAAGAGCGTTGATGCTGACTTCTTCGTCAACGGCCAGCTCTTCGACGGTTCTTCCATCCGTGGCTTCCAGGGCATCGCCGAATCGGACATGCAGCTGATCCCCGATGTGACCACCGCGTTCCTGGACACCTTCCGCATGGAAAAGACCCTCGCGCTGAACTTCTCCATCGTGAACCCGCGCACCGGCGATCCCTACCACCGGGACCCCCGCGGCGTGGCCGAGAAGGCCGAGGCATACCTGGCTTCCACCGGCATCGCCGACACCGCGTTCTTCGCTCCCGAGGCCGAGTTCTTCGTCTTCGACAACGTCCAGTACCAGTCCTCCCCGCAGGGCAGCTTCTACAAGATCGACTCCGAAGAAGCGCACTGGAACACCGGCCGTGAGGAAGAGGGTGGAAACCTCGGTTACAAGACCCCCGTCAAGGGCGGCTACTTCCCGGTTTCCCCCACGGACAAGCAGGCCGACCTGCGCGACGCCATGTGTGTTGCCCTGGATGAGGCAGGCCTTGAGGTCGAGCGCAGCCACCACGAAGTTGGATCCGCCGGCCAGGCCGAGATCAACTACAAGTTCACTACCCTGACCCACGCTGCCGATGACCTGCAGAAGTTCAAGTACGTCATCAAGAACACCGCTGACGCCTGGGGCAAGTCGGTCACCTTCATGCCGAAGCCGGTCTTCGGTGACAACGGCTCGGGCATGCACTGCCACCAGTCGCTGTGGAGCAACGGCGATCCGCTGTTCTACGACGAGAAGGGCTACGCCGGCCTGTCCGACACTGCCCGCTGGTACATCGGCGGCCTGCTGAAGCACGCCGACGCCGTCCTGGCCTTCACCAACCCGACGGTCAACTCCTACCGCCGCCTGGTCAAGGGCTTCGAAGCTCCGGTCAACATGGTGTACTCGCAGGGCAACCGCTCCGCCGGTATCCGCATCCCGATCACCGGTTCCAACCCGAAGGCCAAGCGCATCGAATTCCGCGCTCCGGACCCCTCCTCGAACCCGTACCTGGCGTTCGCTGCCCAGCTGATGGCCGGCATTGACGGCATCCGCAACCGCATCGAGCCCCCGGCACCGATCGACAAGGACCTCTACGAACTGCCCGCCGAGGAAGCCAAGGACATCCCCAAGGCTCCGGGCACCCTGGAAGAAGCCCTGGAAGCACTGCGCGAGGACAACGAGTTCCTGCAGGCCGGCGGCGTCTTCACCCAGGACCTGATTGACACCTGGATCGAGTACAAGTACGAGAACGAGATCCGCCCGCTGTCCCTGCGCCCGAACCCCTACGAGTTCGAGCTCTATTACGGCGTCTAGTCTCCACTCCGCCTGGCAGTACCGCCAGGCCCGCTGAGACAGCAAAAGGCGGCCACCGGTGATCCGGTGGCCGCCTTTCGCGTTCCCGGGCCGAATGCCCGGAGTGGTTAAAAGGTGGAGGCCCGGCTCCAGACGTGCTGAGACCGGGAGCCAGGCCTCCTGACGAATGCCCCCCGAGACGAAGACTGTTCGAGCCTTCCCCCCAACAAGGTTGAAGAACACCGCCATTCCACATCATCGAATAAACGGTTTCCCAACGCAATAACGGCCCGCGGGTGTTACCTCATTGTGGCCTGGGCGAACGGCATGAACAGGGTCCGCTGCGGCCCCGCAGATCCACCGGTGTACCGGCCGTGGTCCACGAAGCCGGCCTTCAGGTATGCGGCCAGCCCCGGGCCATTGGCCTCGTTGACGGAGAGTACGACGCCGGAAGCACCCGTTGGGTGCCGGCGCTCGAGTTTTCCTGCCGCCACCACGGCGGCGGCAGCTCCCAGCGTTCCCAGGCCTTTGCCCTGGTGGCGCCGGTCCACAAGGAATCCCCGTAGCAGCCAGGCGGAGCCGTCCTCCGGCCAGCCGGCCAGGGTGGCTGCTCCTGACTGCAGGGTGAGCACGCCTATGGCCCGCCCGCCGGCCTCCATCACGAAGGGGTGCCGCCCCTCTTCGGCCAGGCCCGTGAGGGCCATCCGCAGAGGATCACCCACGAATCTCTCCTGGCCGGGCCCGAGCTGGAGCCTTGCCACAGCGTCCAGCTGGATTGCCTGGGCGTCCGCATCCAGGTCCCGCAGCGGGATGATCCAAACTGACCCGAAGAATCCGTCAGTGCCCATAGAAAATGCGCTCAAAGACTCCACGTGCACGCCGGCTGACCCGCAGGTAGTCCTCCTCCAGGGCTGCGGCGTGGCCGGGCTCGTAGCCGCACCACCGGGCCACCGCTTCCAGGTCGCGCCGGGATGAGGGCAGAAGGTCGGAGGCCTTGCCGTTCCAGATGACGTTCGCGGACCTGATCCTGCTGGCGAGCCGCCAGGCCTGCGCCAGCGTCCCGGCGTCGTCCCGGGACAGCAGCCCAAGCGCAGCCGCGGCCTCCAGCGCCGGAAGGGTGGACGTGGTCCGCAGCTCCGGGTGTTCTCCGGCGTGCTGGAGCTGGAGCAGCTGGACAAGCCATTCGACGTCGCTCAGGCCGCCGCGGCCCAGCTTCAGGTGCCCCCGGGCGGGATCGGCGCCGCGGGGCAGCCGTTCCGACTCCACCCGGGCCTTGACCCTGCGGATCTCCCGGATGTCCTGCCCCGCGACGGACTCGGGATAGCGAATGGGGTCGATCAGGGCCAGGAAGTCGGCGGCGAGGCCGTCGTCACCGGCCATTGGACGGGCGCGGAGCAGCGCCTGGGCTTCCCAGATCAGTGACCACCGCCGGTAGTACTCGGCGAAGGATTCCAGGGAGCGGACCATGGCCCCGTTCTTGCCTTCCGGCCGAAGGTCAGCGTCCATCTGCAGGACGCGTTCGGCCATAATGGCCGGCTTCAACGGCTGGGTCAGCAGGCTGGACACCTTGGCGACGATCCTCCCCGCCTGTTCCTGGGCCTCAGCCTCGGAAAAGCCCGGCAGGGCCCGGTGGACGTACATGACATCGGCGTCGGAGCCGTACCCGATTTCCCGCCCGCCCTGCCGGCCCATGGCAACCACCAGCACCGCGGTTTTCAGGGGGCCACCGGCGGACACGATCCCCTCGGCCACGCGCAGGGCACCCAGGACGGCGGCCCGGTCCGTATCCGCGAGGGCAGAGCCCACCTGGTCCTGGTCCAGCAGCCCGGCCGAATCAGCCACGGCGATGCGGAGGATTTCCCTCCGGCGGATGAGCCGGATCAGGCGCATGGCGCTTTCCGGATCCGAGTGCCGTGACATCTTGGACGTAATTTCCTGCCACTGCGCCTCGAAGGACACCGGAACAAGGTCCTTGTCCTGCCCCAGCCAGGCAACCGATTCCGGGGACACTTCCAACAGGTCGGCAATCAGCCGCGAGTTGGAAAGCATGTGGCAGAGCCGTTCGGCGGCGGCGTTCGAGTCGCGGAGCAGGCCAAGGTACCAGTGGGTGGTTCCCAGGGCCTCGCTGACCCGGCGGAAGGCCAGCAGGCCGGCGTCGGGATCCACCCCCTCGGCGAGCCAGTCGAGGAGGATGGGTAGCAGTTGGCGCTGCAGGGCAGCACGCCGGCTGACACCGGCCGTCAGGGCTTCGATGTGCCGCATGGCGCCCTGCGGGTCACTGTATCCCAGCGCCGCCAACCGGGCCTGCGCTGCCTCAGGGGTGAGCCTGGCATCCTCACTGCTGAGTTTGGCCGCCGTGTTGAGCAGTGGCCTGTAGAAGATCCGTTCATGCAGTTCCCGGACGGACCGTTTGGTCTTTTGCCAGGCGGCCAGCAGGGCATCGGGGTGCGGCCGCTCATTGGAGAACGGGCCAAGAACCGCCTTCGCCAGGGCACGCAATGCCGGTTCGGCCACCGGCATCAGGTGGGTGCGGCGCAGCTGGAACAGCTGGATCCGGTGCTCCAGGAGCCGAAGGTACCGGTAGGCGTTGTCGAAGGCTGCGGCGTCCGTGCGTCCGATGTAGCCGCCCGCCGACAGTGCCGCAATCGCCGACGTGGTGTCCCGGCGTCGTAATGTCTCATCCGCCTTGCCGTGGACCAGCTGCAGCAACTGGACGGTGAACTCCACATCGCGCAGGCCGCCGCGGCCCAACTTGATCTGCCGCTGCTCCTCGGCAGCGGGGATGTGCTCGGTCACCCGGCGGCGCATGGCCTGCACCGACTCGACGAACCCGTCGCGGCTGGCGGAATTCCAGATCAGCGGGGCCACCGCTTCCTCATACCGGCGGCCCAGCCGGGCATCCCCTGCGATGGTGCGCGCCTTCAGCAGCGCCTGGAACTCCCAGCTTTCAGCCCAGCGGGCATAGTAGGCCTCGTGGGAAGCCAAGGTGCGAACCAGCGGCCCGGACTTGCCCTCCGGCCTCAGGTTCGCGTCGACCTCCCAGAGGCCGGGTTCGCGGGCCACGGAGGAGATGGCGCGGGAGATCCCGCTGGCCAGCGCTGTTCCGATGGTGTTGGCTTGCGCGTCCTCCAGCTGCCCGGCATCAATGACGTAGATGACGTCGACGTCGGAGATGTAGTTCAGCTCGCGGGCGCCGCATTTGCCCATCCCGATGACCGCCAAACCCACGTCGGCGACGTCGGCGGCGTCGAACTGTTCTGCCGCCTCGGCCCGCGACACGGCAAGGCCGGCTTCGATGGCCGCGCCGGCGAGGTCGGCCAACTCGCCTCCCACGGAGGGCAGGAAGTCCAGCGGGTCCGCTGCGCAGAGATCCTTGATGGCCAGGTCCACCACTCCCCTGCGGTACGCCGTGCGCAGGGCAGCGTACGCGTCAGGACCGGTGGTCGACGCCACCGGCCGTGATGCGCGCGGGTCGGCGCCCACGGCCTGCAGCAGTGTGGCCCGCAGGTCCGCGGGATCGGCCGGCAAGGGCTCCGGGCTGGTCCGGACGTCGAAAGCCGCCAGGTGCTCCGGGTGCCTGATGAGGAACTCGCCCAGCGCCTCGGAAGCGCCGAGCACCCGGTACAGCGGCTCGCTGGTCTCAAGGTCAGCTCCCGCGGTGGCCCGCAGGTCCGGATATTTCTCGATCAACCTGACCAGGGACTGCAGCGCGGCGTCAGGACTCGCCGCAATGTGCAGCCCGGCAAACAGCCGGTCCTGGTCCAGCCCCTCCAGCTCACGGGCCCCCAGGAAGCGTTCGCCTTTGTCCAGGTCGCTGAAACCGGCCGCGATGAGGCGGCGTGCCAGGCTCACGCCCGCCGCCTAGAGGATGCCGAGGTTGCGCTGCAGTTCGTAGGGCGTCACCTGCAGCCGGTAGTCCTGCCATTCCGCGCGCTTGTTGCGGAGGAAGTGCTCGAAGACCTGCTCGCCCAGGATTTGCGGCATGAGTTCCGAGTCCTCCATGGTGCGGATGGCGTCATGGAGGCTGGCCGGCAGGGGGTCGTGGCCCATGGCCCGGCGTTCGGCCGAGCTCAGCGACCAGACATCGTCCTCGGCTGCGGCGGGGAGGTCGTAGCCTTCCTCAATGCCCTTGAGCCCGGCGCCCAGGAGCACCGCATAGGCCAGGTAGGGGTTGGCGGCCGAATCGATGCCGCGGTATTCGATCCGGGCAGACTGGCCCTTGCCCGGCTTGTACAGCGGCACGCGGACCAGTGCGGAGCGGTTGTTGTGGCCCCAGCTGAGGTAGCTGGGCGCCTCGCCGCCGCCCCAGAGCCGCTTGTAGGAGTTGACGAACTGGTTGGTGACGGCGGTGAATTCCGGCGCGTGCTTGAGGATGCCGGCGATGAACTGTCGGGCGGTCTTGGAGAGCTGATATTCCGCGCCGGCTTCGAAGAACGCGTTGCTGTCGCCTTCGAAAAGCGAGAAGTGGGTGTGCATGCCTGAGCCGGGGTGGGCGGTGAACGGCTTCGGCATAAAGGTGGCGTAGGTTCCCTGCTGGAGGGCGACCTCCTTGATGACCGTGCGGAACGTCATGATGTTGTCCGCCGTCTGCAGGGCGTCGGCGTAGCGGAGGTCGATTTCGTTCTGGCCCGGGCCGCCTTCGTGGTGGCTGAACTCCACCGAGATTCCCACCGACTCCAGCATGGTCACGGCCGTCCGGCGGAAGTCCTGGGCGACGCCGCCGGGCACGTGGTCGAAATAGCCGCCCTCGTCCACCGGTACCGGCGCGCCGTCGGGGCCTGGTTCCTGGGACTTGAGCAGGTAGAACTCGATCTCAGGGTGCGTATAACAGGTGAAGCCCATGTCCGCGGCTTTGGCAAGAGTCCGTTTGAGGACATTCCGTGGATCAGCGGTGGAAGGCTCGCCGTCAGGGGTCAGAATGTCGCAGAACATCCGTGAGGTCTGTTCAGTCTCGCCACGCCACGGCAGGATCTGGAAGGTTGCCGGGTCTGGCTGCAGCAGCATGTCCGATTCAAAGACCCTGGCCAGGCCTTCGATGGAGGAGCCGTCGAAGCCGAGGCCTTCCTCGAACGCCCCTTCAACCTCGGCCGGCGCCAGCGCCACGGACTTCAGCGATCCCACGACGTCGGTAAACCACAGGCGCACGAAACGTACGTCGCGCTCTTCGATTGTGCGCAGGACAAACTCTTGCTGGCGGTCCATGATGGCCTCTTCTCCGGTCAACGTCCATGCTCCGGGTCCACGCATGGGGAAAGCCGGCAGCAGTTCACAAACACTGTACTAAGCATTCGACGCCGATGCTTGAGCCTGCGCCGCACGTAACACAGCATTAACCTGCCGCACGGTCCACGGCAGCCCGCGGCGCCGGTTTTCCCGTTCCCCGGCAGCGGGCCGGCGCCCTTGGGTATGACGGTTATCACCTTTGCCGCCCGCCCCCGCGGTAGCTTGGACGGCCGGTACCGCACTACGCTCGTCCCATGGCCTCCAACAGCTCCGAATCACGCGCGTCCGCCGAAGTACCCGCCCCCTACGGCAGCGGCCCCGCGCAGCCGGCGCCCGCAGCTGAGCGGAAGCCGGCCAAGGTGCGTATCCACCACCTGCAGCAGGCCAAGCGGGACGGGACCCGGTTCGCGATGTTGACCGCCTACGAGCAGTACACTGCCGAAATCTTCGACGCCGCCGGGATCGAGGTCCTCCTGGTGGGTGACTCCGCTTCCAACAATGTCTTTGGGAACGAGACCTCCCTGCCCGTCACCGTTGACGAGCTCCTCCCCCTCTGCCGGGCGGTTGCGCGTACCGCCAAACGCGCACTGGTGGTGGCGGACCTGCCCTTCGGCAGCTACGAGGTCTCCGCGGAGCAGGCCGTGGCCACCGGCGTGCGCTTCCTGAAAGAGGGCCTGGCTCATGCGGTCAAGATCGAAGGCGGCGCCTACTATGCCCCCACCGTCCGGGCCATGGTCCAGGCCGGTGTACCTGTCATGGCCCACATCGGTTTCACCCCGCAGAGCGAACATGCCCTGGGCGGCTACCGGGTCCAGGGCCGCGGCGACGATGCGCAGCGCCTGATTGACGACGCCGTCGCTTTGGCCGGGGCGGGCGCGTTCTGTGTCCTGATGGAGATGGTCCCGGCGGAGACGGCGGCCGCCGTGGACGCCGCCGTCGACGTTCCCACCGTGGGCATCGGGGCCGGCAAGGAAACCACCGGCCAGGTGCTCGTCTGGCAGGACATGGCCGGACTTCGCGGCGGCCGGATGGCCAAGTTCGTCAAGCAGTACGCGGACCTGCGCAGCACGCTGCTCGACGCAGCCACGCAGTACGGCGACGACGTCCGGACCGGGCAGTTCCCTGGACCCGAGCACTCCTTCTAGGCCGGCACCTGCTTCCGGGCGGGCACCTGCCCGTCAGTCGTCGTCGCCCTTTTCCCAGGTCTCGTTCCGGGCGCGGACCTTCTCGATCGCGTGCTCGGCCTCTTCCCTCGTCTTGTAGGGCCCGATCAGCTGGCTCCAGTCGGAAAGCCTGTCCTCTTCGACCTCGTGGGTATTGACGTTGTACCAGTACTCAGGCATTGCTGCTCCTCGGGTTCGGCCGGCGCGTCCGGAACGTGATCCGCGTAACGTTGATTCGTACGGCGGCATACCCGGCTTCGCGGTTGTTAGGCGTTCTGTGGTGCCTTATATGATCAATCTATGCCTTCCCTTGCCTCGACTGCACCCATCGGCACCCTCACCCCCGGTACCGTCAGCCCGCAGCGTCCCGTCCCGGAGTCCATCCCCCGCCCGGAGTATGTGGGCAAACCCGCCCCGGCCAAGTTCACCGGCTCCGAGGTGAAATCCGCGGAGACCATCGAAAAGATCCGCATCGCGGGGAAGATCGCGGCGCAGGCCATCGTCGAGGTGGGAAAACACATTCAGCCCGGTGTCACCACCGACCAGCTGGACAAGGTGGGCCATGAGTTCCTCCTCGACCACAACGCCTACCCCTCCACCCTCGGCTACCGGGGCTTTCCCAAATCGCTGTGCTCTTCGCTGAACGAGGTCATCTGCCACGGCATCCCGGACAGCACGGTGGTCCGGGACGGCGACATCATCAACATCGACATCACCGCCTTCATCAACGGTGTACACGGCGACACCAACCACACCTTCCTGGTGGGGGACGTGGATGAGGATTCCCGGCTGCTGGTTGAACGGACGCAGGAATCCCTGAACAGGGCCATCAAGGCCGTTGCCCCGGGCCGCGAAATCAACGTCATCGGCCGCGCCATCCAGTCCTACGCCAAGCGCTTCGGCTACGGTGTGGTCCGGGACTTCACCGGGCACGGCGTGGGCGAGGCTTTCCACACCGGGCTGATCATCCCGCACTACGACGCCGCCCCGGCCTACAACACCGTCATCGAAGCCGGCATGGTCTTCACCATTGAGCCGATGCTCACCCTGGGCACTGTGGAATGGGACATGTGGGCCGACGACTGGACCGTTGTCACCAAAGACCACAAGCGCACCGCCCAGTTCGAGCACACCCTCCTCGTCACCGATAACGGCGCCGAAGTCCTCACCCTGCCGTAACGCGCCGCACTGCGACCTAACAGGTCCGCGGGAGCTGCACGCCACCTGCACCCTATTCCCTGCCCGTCCCCTGCCACGAACGGAAACCCATTGGCCAAGAAAGACGAGAAGTCGCACAAGAACGCCCCGCTGATCGGCATCGACATCGGAGGCACGGGAATCAAGGGCGGCATCGTCGACCTGAAAAAGGGCAAGCTCCTGGGCGACCGGTTCCGTGTGCCCACACCGCAGCCGGCCACCCCAGAGGCCGTGGCCGAGGCCGTGGCACTGGTGGTAGCTGAGCTTTCCGCGCGTCCGGAGGCCCCGGAGGCCGGCTCACCGGTCGGGGTGACCTTCCCCGGCATCATCCAGCACGGCGTGGTCCACTCCGCCGCGAATGTGGACAAGAGCTGGCTCGACACCGACATCGATGCCCTCCTCACTGCCCGGCTGGGCCGCCCGGTTGAGGTGATCAACGACGCCGATGCCGCCGGACTCGCGGAAGCCCGCTACGGCGCTGGCGAAGGCGTGAAGGGAACCGTCCTGGTCATCACGCTTGGCACCGGGATCGGCTCGGCTTTCATCTTCGACGGGAAGCTCGTCCCGAACGCGGAGCTGGGCCACCTGGAGGTGGACGGTTTCGATGCAGAGACCAAGGCTTCCGCCGTGGCACGTGAGCGGGACGGGCTGTCCTGGGACGAATACAGCGTACTGCTGCAGCGCTACTTCTCCCACGTCGAGTTCCTGTTCTCCCCCGAACTGTTCATTGTTGGCGGCGGCATCTCCAAGCGTGCCGACGAATACCTGCCCAACCTCAAGCTCCGCACCCCGATTGTCCCGGCGGTGCTCCGGAACGAAGCCGGGATTGTGGGCGCCGCAGTCGAAATAGCCCTCAAGCACAAACTCGCCAAGTAGGCTGCGCCGCGACGCCGGCCCACCCGGCCTACGCAGAACACCCCTTCCGGATCCGGAAGGGGTGTTCTGCGTTTTGGTGTTCTGCCTTTTAGTAATCCACCGGGCGGCGGCAGTGGACGTTCGCGGCTGGTCGTGCCGCGCCATGGGCGGGTGAGGTACCGGCGGCAGCTGCGGCTTCCCCTCCGCAGCTGCCGCCGGAAGTCTTATAGGGAAGTCTTTTCCGGCTTTCGCGGCGTGGCAGGGCTTTCAGTGGCATCTTCCTGCGCCTCGTGGCGGAGCTGGGCGATGGCTGCCTCAAAGTCCTCGAGGGATTCGAAGGCCTGGTAGACGCTCGCGAAGCGAAGGTAGGCGACCTCGTCCAGCTTCTGCAGCGGACCAAGAATGACCAGGCCCACCTCATGGGCGTCGATTTCCGCGGCGCCGGAAGCGCGGATCTGCTCTTCGACTTCCTGCGCCAGCATGGCGAGGTCGTCTTCACTCACAGGGCGCCCCTGGCAGGCCTTGCGGACGCCGTTGATGACCTTGCTGCGGCTGAAGGGTTCGCCGACACCGGACCGTTTGATGACCGACAGGCTGGTGGTCTCCACGGTGGTGAACCTGCGCCCGCACTCCGGGCACTGGCGGCGCCGGCGGATGGCGGACCCGTCGTCAGCCATCCGGCTGTCCACGACCCGGGAATCGGGATTGCGGCAGAACGGACAGTACATGGCGTCCCTCTCTCGCAGGGGTCCCTTCGGGGACTGTGGAATCGGCAGTCGGCAGGTGAAGACTATGGTGGCACAGGTTCGCGGCATTACTGCCGCGGCCTCCAGTTTACGGCGGCTCGCGGGTGAATAACAAGCGTGTCATTACTACATGTAGTGGGCGTACCAACTACATGTAGTGCCAATGCCCTGTCCGGGCTTAGCCGGCGGCGCCCGGGAAACGCGCCGTGACCGCGTCACCGTGGGCGGGCAGGTCCTCTGCGCGCGACAGGTTTACAATGTGGTTGCTGACTTCAGCAAGGGCGTCCCGGCTGTAGTTCACCACCTGGATGGCGCGCAGGAACGTGGTGACGTTCAGGCCGGAGGAGAAGGCCGCGGTTCCGCTGGTGGGGAGCACGTGGTTGGAGCCGGCGCAGTAGTCACCAAGGCTGACCGGGCTGTAGTCCCCCACGAAGATCGCCCCGGCGTTCCTGATCCGCGCCGCGACGGCAGAAGCGTCCTCGGTCATGATCTCCAAGTGCTCGGCGGCATAGGCATCACACGCCGCGATACCCTGCTCCAGGCCGTCCACCAGCACCACGCCCGATTGGGGGCCGGACAGGGCTTGACGGACACGGTCGGAATGCCTGGTCGAAGCGGCCTGCACGTCCAGCTCCGCGCGCACTGCAGCGGCGAGGTCCTCCGAATCCGTGATCAGGACCGACGCCGCCTGGGGGTCGTGCTCCGCCTGGCTGATCAGGTCGGCCGCAACCAGGGCAGGCTGTGCGGTGGAGTCAGCGAGGATTGCAATCTCGGTGGTGCCTGCCTCGGAATCGATGCCCACCACACCCTTCACCAGGCGCTTGGCAGTGGCGACGAAGATGTTGCCGGGCCCTGTCACCACGTCCACGGGTTCCAGGGCCGGGCCGGCTTGCGCCGCCTCAACGCCGTAGGCGAACGCTGCGATGGCCTGCGCGCCGCCGATGGCGTACACCTCAGTGATTCCCAGCAGGGCGGCCGCGGCAAGGATGGTGGGGTGCGGCAAGCCGCCGAACTCCTTCTGCGGTGGCGACGCCAGGGCGATGGATTCCACACCGGCGGCCAGTGCCGGCACCACGTTCATGATGACCGACGACGGGTAAACGGCCAGGCCGCCGGGCACGTAGAGGCCCACGCGTGCCACTGGAACCCAGTTCTGGCTGACCAGGGCCCCGTCGCCGAGTTCGACGTCGACATTGCGGGGACGCTGGCCGTCAGCGAAGATGCGGGCACGCCGGATGGATTCCTCAAGGGCTTTCCGGACGGCGGGGTCCAGGTTGTCCAGGGCCGAGTCGAGGGCCTCCGCGGGCACCCGGGGGTGGGACTGCTTCACACCGTCGAACCGGAGGGCCAGCTCAGCCAGCGCCCCGAACCCGCGCGCGCGGACGGCGCCGATAATGTCGAGGACCTTCTCTTCGGCGTTGGCCACCGTCTGTCCCTGCGCGCGGGGCACGGCCGCGCGGAGCCCGGCGAGCGTCAGGTTTCGGCCCCGGACGTCCACCGTCCGGAAGTTCACGGCAGTGGCGGGGGTGGCGGGGAACTCCGATGAAATGGTCACCGGACCATTTTACGGGGCGCCGCGGCCACTGCTGCCAGCGGCATCCTCCAGCCGGTTCCCGGCGCCGGGCTTCCTGCCAAGCTGTTCCAGGAGTTCCAGGACAAAAACGGAAATGGCGGTGGCTGCCGGCCACAGGAGCAACACCGGCAGTGCGCGGAGCGAAAACGCCAGGCTTGCATTCACGGAGGTGTCCACCGGAGTGCCCCACAGGCGTCCGACCAACATACCGGTCTGCCAGGCAAGGACGCTGCCAATCACCGCCCCAGCCAGGCCCAGCACCAACGACGCCTCCGGCCGGGGGCGCCGGCGGTCGGCCAGGAACACCGCAAGGAGGCAGCCGGCAAGGACCATCAGGCCAGCGAGCGTGAGGTCCCGCGGCAGCCAGACCGAGGGGTTGGAGCCGGTAGCCAGTGCCGGGTCCCGGGTGATCAGGTTGAGGCCGCCCGGCGCCAGCAGCCACCACAGGATTCCGGCGGGAATGCCGGCAACCGCAGGAACGGCGAAGAGGGCCCACGGCAGGCGCGGCCGGTCCCGGCGGGGTGTAAGTGTCATGCCACAAACCTTAACAAATGTTCCTGCCCGCGGACCGCGGCCCAGCCACGGGATGTTGCCCTCCCGCCAGTGTCGGAATGTTGCCCTCCCGGGGAAGGCGGACAATAGGGTTAGGAAACAAGCAACTGCCCATCCAGCCTTCAGGAGTACCGGGTGACCGACAACAGCGCGCAGTTCGAGCGGACATTCAGGGAAATGTTCCGGCGCCACGCAGCCGGGGTGGCCATCATCACGGTCAACTACCAGGACGAGCCCTACGGCTTCACGGCCACGTCAGTGGCTTCGCTCTCCGCCCAGCCGCCACGCTTCACCTTCAACATGGCCCGCAGTTCGCGTTCCTGGCCGGCCGTGGCCAACACCACGTATATCGGAGTCCACATGCTGGGGCTCGAAAACCAGCAGCTGGCCGCACGGTTCTCGGCCGCCGGAAACCGTTTCGAGGGCGACCACTGGGCAACCGGGCCGCACGGGGTTCCCGTGCTGAAGGACGTTGCAGGTTGGCTGATCGGCGAAGTTCAGATGCGCCTTTCCTTCGAAAACAACGCCGTGGTGGTGGTCCAGGTGGTGGACGGCCAGGTGGGCGGCGAAGGCACTCCCCTCCTGTACCACGCCGGGGGTTACGGCCAGCCTGTCCCCCTCGACTACGAAATCTAGCCCCGGCGAAGACACCTCCCGCGGAAGGGCGGACGACGGCGGAAGGCGACTTCCGCCGTCGTGCTTCCCTGGGGGAAGAGCGCCTAGGCGTCCAGGCAGGCGGGGCCCAGGAGGACTTTCAGGTCGCCGAACAGCGAGGGGCTCGGGTTGACCCGCAGGTGCACAGGGAGGCCCATGACCTCGGTGCGGGTGTCGCCCTGGAGGTGCAGCCGGACCTCGGAATTTCCCCGGTGGGTACGGAGCACATCGCCGAGTTCGGTCACTACAGCCTCGGTGGCCTTGTGCGTCTGCATGGTGATGACCAGGGGGCCGTTCAGGCCTTCGCTGAGGTCGGGGACGGACAGTTCCATGCAGTTCAGGGTGATGGCGCCGTCGTCGCGTTTCTGGAGGCGGCCCTTCACCACCACGATCAGGTCCTCGGCGAGCACTGAGGCGATGGGTCCGTAGACCTGGCCGAAGAACATGACCTCGATGGAACCGCCAAGGTCCTCCACCTCGGCGCGTGCGTAGGCGTTGCCGCTGGCTTTGGCGATCCTGCGGCTGAGCGAGGTGATCATGCCTGCGATGGTGAGGATTGCGCCGTCCTGCGGCCCGTCTTCACCCAGGATGGTGGTGATGCTCATTTCCGCGTGCTGGCTCAGGACGCCTTCCAGGCCCTGGAGCGGGTGGTCCGAGACATACAGCCCCAGCATGTCGCGCTCGAACGAAAGCTTGTCCTTCTTCTCCCACTCAGGCAAGTCCGGGATCTCGATGCTCAGCGACGCTTCGGACTCGGCCTCCTCGAAGCCCGCGAAGAGGTCGAACTGGCCAATCGCCTCGTTGCGCTTGAGCGTGATCACGGAGTCGATGGCTTCTTCGTGGATCATCGCCAGCGCGCGGCGGTGGTGGCCCAGGGAGTCGAAGGCGCCGGACTTGATCAGCGACTCGATGGTCCGCTTGTTGCAGACCACCGCCGGTACCTTCATCAGGTAATCCTTGAAGGACGTGTAGGCGCCCTCGCTCTCACGGGCGGCAACCATGGCCTCCACCGCGTTGACGCCGACGTTGCGGATGGCGCCCATGCCGAAGCGGATGTCCGTGCCCACAGGGGTGAAGTTCAGGGCCGATTCATTGACGTCCGGGGGCAGGACGGTGATGCCCATGCGACGGCACTCGTTGAGGTAGATGGCCGATTTGTCCTTGTCGTCACCCACAGACGTCAGCAGCGCAGCCATGTATTCGGGCGCGTAGTGCGCCTTCAGGTAAGCGGTCCAGTACGAAATAACGCCGTACGCGGCCGAGTGGGCCTTGTTGAACGCGTAGTCGGAGAACGGGAGCAGGATGTCCCAGAGGGTCTTTACGGCCGCCATGGAGTAGCCGTTGTCCTGCATGCCCTGGGAGAAGCCGGCGAACTGTTTGTCCAGTTCCGATTTCTTCTTCTTGCCCATGGCGCGGCGGAGGATGTCTGCCTGGCCCAGCGAGTAGCCGGCCAGCTTCTGCGCCACGGCCATGACCTGCTCCTGGTAAACGATCAGGCCGTAGGTGCCGCCGAGGATCTCCTTAAGGGGCTCCTCCAGTTCCGGGTGGATAGGGATGACTTCCTGGATGCCGTTCTTGCGGAGCGCATAGTCGGTGTGGGCGTTGGCACCCATGGGACCCGGCCGGTAGAGCGCAAGGACAGCGGAAATGTCTTCGAAGTTGTCAGGCTTCATCAGCTTGAGCAGGGACCGCATGGGTCCCCCGTCGAGTTGGAAAACGCCCAGGGTGTCGCCGCGGGCCAGGAGCTCGTAGGACGGCGCGTCGTCGAGCTCCAGGTTTTCGAGGTCCAGGTCGATGCCGCGGTTCATCTTGATGTTCTCGAGGGCGTCGGAAATGATCGTCAGGTTCCGCAGGCCCAGGAAGTCCATCTTGATCAGGCCCAGGCCCTCGGACGTGGGGTAATCGAACTGGGTGATCACCTGGCCGTCCTGGAAGCGGCGCATGATGGGGATCACGTCGATGATCGGGTCCGAGGACATGATGACGCCGGCGGCATGCACACCCCACTGGCGTTTCAGGCCCTCGATGCCCAGGGCTGTCTCGAAGACCTTGGCGGCCTCCGGATCCGTGCTGACAAGCTGCCGGAAGTCCCCTGCTTCGCTGTACCGCTTGGCCTCCGGGTTCTGGATGTCGGCCAGCGGAATGTCCTTGGCCATGACGGCCGGGGGCAGGGCCTTGGTGAGCTGCTCCCCCATGCTGAACGGGTAGCCCAGCACGCGCGAGGAGTCCTTGAGCGCCTGCTTGGTTTTGATGGTGCCATAGGTCACGATCATGGCCACGCGCTCGTCGCCGTACTTGCGCGTCACGTAGTCGATGACCTCAGAGCGGCGCCGGTCATCGAAGTCGACGTCGAAGTCGGGCATGGAAACGCGGTCCGGGTTGAGGAAGCGTTCGAAGATCAGGCCGTGCCGCAGCGGGTCGAGGTCCGTAATTCGCATGGCGTACGCCACCATGGAACCGGCGCCGGAGCCACGGCCGGGGCCGACGCGGATGCCGTTGTTCTTGGCCCAGTTGATGAAGTCCGCCACCACGAGGAAGTAGCCGGGGAAGCCCATCGAAGTGATGACGCCCAGTTCGTAGTCCGCCTGCTTGCGGACCTCGTCCGGGATGCCCTTGGGGTACCGGTACTGCAGGCCCTGGTCCACTTCCTTGACCAGCCAGGAGGTTTCATCCTCACCCGGAGGGCAGGGGAACCGCGGCATGAAGTTGGCGTTCGTGTTGAACGACACTTCGCACCGCTCGGCGATCAGGAGGGTGTTGTCGCAGGCCTCAGGGTGGTCGCGGAAGAGCTCGCGCATTTCCCGCGGAGACTTCAGGTAGTAGCCGCTGCCGGAGAACGCGAAACGGGAGCCGCCGTTGTCGTAGGTGGGCTCCAGCAGGGTCGAGCCGGACTGGATGGCCAGCAGCGCCTCGTGCGCCTTCGCATCGTGCTCATGGGTGTAGTGGAGGTCGTTGGTGGCCACCAGCGGCAGGTTCAGTTCCTTGGCCAGGCGCAGCAGGTCACCGGTGACGCGCCGCTCGATGTCCAGCCCATGGTCCATCAGTTCGCAGAAGTAGTTCTCGGCACCGAAAATGTCCCGGAATTCCGCCGCGGCTTCCACGGCTTCGCGGTACTGGCCAAGGCGCAGCCGGGTCTGGACCTCGCCGGAGGGGCAGCCGGTGGTGGCGATCAGGCCCTCGGAGTAGGTGTTGAGCAGTTCCCGGTCGAGCCGCGGCCACTTTCCGAAGACAGAATCCAGGGATGCGATGGAGGATGCGCGGAAAAGGTTCCGCATGCCCACGTTGTTGTAGCTCAGGAGCGTCATGTGGGTATACGAACCGCCACCGGAGACGTCGTCCTTGCGCTGCGATTCGTCGCCCCACCGCACGCGTTCCTTGTCAGTCCGCGCTGTTCCGGGGGTCACATAGGCTTCGACGCCGATGATGGGCTTGATGCCCTTGGCCTGGGCTTTCTGCCAGAAATCGAACGCACCGAACAGGTAGCCGTGGTCCGTGGTAGCCAGCGCAGGCATGCCCAGCCGTTCGGTTTCGTCGAACAGCTCCCCCAGCCGGGCGGCTCCATCCAGCATGGAGTATTCGGTATGGGTGTGCAGGTGGACAAACGAATCATTGCTGGAAGTCACCGCACTATTCTATGCGCTGGCTGGTTACGGCACTGCCAGGACGATGCCGCTCAGGCCTGTCCCGAGGCGAGCACGTCGAGGGCGAAGGCCAGGTCCTGGGGATAGTCGCTGGCCACGCGCACCCGCTCACCCGTCACCGGGTGGTCGAAGCCGAGTTCCCGCGCATGGAGCCACTGCCGCGTGAGTCCAAGGGTTGCGGCCAGACGCGGATCGGCGCCGTACGTGAGGTCGCCCGCGCAGGGATGGCGGAGTGCGGAGAAATGGACGCGGATCTGGTGCGTGCGGCCGGTCTCGAGGTGCACTTCCACGAGGGACGCCTTGCCAAAGGCTTCCAATACCTCATAGTGCGTCACGGATGGCCGGCCCTCTTCCGTCACGGCAAACCGCCAGTCGTGCCCCGGGTGGCGGCCGATGGGGGCATCGATGGTTCCGGTCAGGGGATCCGGCAGGCCCTGGACCACGGCGTGGTACACCTTGTCCACCGTGCGTTCCTTGAACGCCCGCTTGAGGGCTGTGTAGGCCCTCTCGGACTTGGCCACCACCATCACGCCGGACGTCCCGACGTCGAGCCGGTGGACAATCCCGGCCCGTTCCGGCGAACCGGACGTGGAGATGCGGTAGCCGGCACCGGCCAGCCCACCCACCACGGTGGGCCCAACCCAGCCGGGAGAAGGGTGCGCGGCGACCCCCACCGGTTTATCGACGACGACGAAATCGTCGTCGTCCAGCAGGATCTTCAGGCCTTCCACAATTTCCTCCACGACTTCCAGCGGATCGCGCCGCTCCGGAATGGTGACCTCCAGCGTGTCGCCGGCCGCCAGTTTCGCTGACTTGCCAAGGGCTTTACCCCGGCTGAGTACGTGCCCTTCCGCGATCAGGGCGGCGGCGGCTGAGCGCGAGATTCCCATAATGGCTGCAAGGCCTGCATCCGCGCGGGTGCCACCATACTCTTCCGTGACGATAATTTGCTCAGGCATCAGCGTCCGTGCCCTTCCGTTCGGCATGCACCCGGGTTCCGTCCAGGGAAATGCCGCGGAGAGTCAGGATGCAGATGATGGCCACAGCGGAGACCACCGCGGAATCGGCGATGTTGAAGATGGCGAAGTTGGGCAGCTGGATGAAGTCCACCACATGGCCCATGCCAAATGAAGGTTCCCGGAAGAGCCGGTCCGTCAGGTTGCCGAGCGCCCCGCCCAGCAGCAGGCCCAGCGCAAGGGCCCACCAGACAGAACCCAGCTTCCGGACCTGGAAAAGGATGGCGACAGCGACGGCGGCCATGATGATGGAGAACACCCACGTGACGTTCTCGCCGATGGAGAAGGCTGCACCGGAGTTCCGGATGAAGTACCAGTGCAGGAGGGGCGGCAGAACCGGGATGCGTTCACCCTCCACCATGGCGGATGTCACCCACACCTTGGTCAGCTGGTCGAAGACGTAGGCAAATACTGCGAATCCGGCGAAGAAGGACAGCAGCACCCCGCGTTGTGGGCGGGGTGACGGCGGGACAGGGCGTGCAGCGTCGGCGGCAAGTTCGTCAGTCATGGTGCTTTCATTCGTAAAACCGGGTCAATGCCAAAAGCCGGTGGCCGAGGAATCCTCAGCCACCGGCTTTCAGAATACGTGCTGTACGTGCTAGTTGGCTTCGCTGACTTCCGGCGTCGCCACGGAGCCACGGGCATCCAGATCGCGCAGCTGGCCTTCGATGTAGGCCTTCAGGCGTGAACGGTAGTCGCGCTCGAAGCCGCGGAGCTGCTCCACCTTGCGTTCCAGGACGGAGCGCTGCTGCTCGAGTGCACCGAGGATCTTGCGGGACTTTTCCTGGGCGTCGTTGACGAGGCTGCTGGCTTCGATCTGCGCCTCGGCGATGATCTTGTCCTTCTGCGACTGGCCGTCGGCGACGTGGCGGTCGTGCATCTGCTGCGCCATGGCCAGCAGGCCGGCAGCAGATTCAGCGGAGGGGGTGGACGTGGAGGCCGCTGCGGCTGCAGGGGCTGCGGCGACGGGAGCGGCCGGCTGGACGTCCTTCTTCTTCGCTTCGGCAGCCTTGGCCTCAGCCTCGGCCTTTTCGCGGGCTTCGTCCTTGTCAGCCTTGACGGGCGCGGGAACCTTCTCCACCACAGGGGCGGCAGCGGCGGTTGCCGGAACGCTGGAACCAGCCTCGGAGAGCTTCTTGCGGAGCTCGTCGTTCTCCTGGTTCAGGCGGCGAAGTTCAACGACGATCTCGTCCAGGAAGTCATCAACTTCATCCTGGTCGTAGCCCTCGCGGAACTTGGTCGGCTGAAAGCGCTTGTTGACAACGTCTTCTGGCGTCAAAGCCATCTGGTCACCTCACTGGTCTGGTTAGTCAGTAGGCCTTCCGGCCGTCAAAACTACGGTACCTAAATTTGGTCTGCTATCTCTAATTCAACACTGCAGTGTCAAACTCGAGTTTCCCTGCTTTACACTATCCGGTCCCGGTGGCACCGTCTTGCGTTGCATGGGTGTAAATCTCTGAATCAGGCGAAGCTCCTGGTGATTCCCATCGCAATGCTGACAGCGATGAAGAGGATCAGGAAGCCAAGGTCCAGCGAGATCCCGCCCAGTCGCAGCGGCGGAATCAGCCGGCGCAGCACTTTGAGGGGCGGGTCCGTGATCGAGTAGACAGCGTGCGCCACCACCAGGGCAACGCCGCGGGGCCGCCATTCCCGGGCGAACATCTGCACCCAGTCGAATACCAGGCGGATGATCAGGGCAACAAAAAACAGCAGGAGCGCGAGATAGACAAGTCCGAAAACAATTCCCATGCCTTAACTCATATCTCCATGTTCAAAAAGCCGATGCCGCGGTGGCGCCGATGTGTTGTGTCTATTTCAGCACAGATGCCAGACAGGTGTCCCTGCCTGGCATCTGTTCAACGTCTGCGGGTCAGCTCTGGTTGAAGAAGCTGGCCTGGGTGTCGCTGGCCTTCTTGTCGTCGCCGATGACCTCAACGTAGGACGGCGACAGGAGGAACACCTTGTTGGTGACCCGCTCGATGCTGCCGCGCAGGCCGAACACCAGCCCGGCGGAGAAGTCCACCAACCGCTTGGCATCCGACTCACCCATGTCGGTAACGTTCATGATCACAGGAATGCCGTCCCGGAAGCTCTCACCGATGAGTTTGGCATCGTTGTAGGAGCGGGGATGGATAGTGGTGATCTGGCGGAGGCCTGAGGTCTCTTCGCGGCTGGAGGCCGCACGCTTGATGGGGGTCACAGGGGCCCGGTATTCCTCTTCGGGGGTGTAGGACGTTTCACGGCTGACCTCGCGGACGGGTGCAGGTGCACGGCGTTCCTCGCGGTCTGCTTCCATCGTTTCGTCCTCATCCTTACGTGTGTTCAGTTCCTCGGACTCGTAATGCTCATCGCCGTCGGCGAGCCCAAGATAGATCATTGTCTTGCGCAGAGCGCCGGCCATGGTCGACTCCTAATCGTGTCCCGTAAGCGGGCCGCCCAATGACTTGAACAGCACTGGAGTCCCCCGCCCATCACTTCCAACAGTCCCGACTGTACCCCACGGCCGGACGCGATCCGAGAATATCGGAGCCGATCCGCAGGTGTGTCGCCCCAAATTTGATCGCAGCTTCAAGGTCCTGGCTCATGCCGGCCGAAATACCGGATGCCGCCGGGTGGGCCTGCACCAGCAGTTCCGAGACCCGGCGGAGGTTTTCGAAGGCCGGTTCGGGTGCGGCACCGAGCGGAGCCACCGCCATGACACCTGCCAGGCGCAACCCCTCCGCGGCGGCGATCCGATCGGCCAGCGCCGGAACGTCAGCGGGCAACGCGCCGCCCCGGTGCGCTCCGGCGTCGTCTTCGAGACTGACCTGGATGAAGCAGTCCAATGGCGCCCGCCCTGTGGCGTCTTGTTCGTTGAGCACCGCTTTGGCCAGCGCATCAACGAGCTGGGGCCGGTCCACCGAGTGCACGGCAGCTGCATAGCGCACCACCGACTTGGCCTTTTTGGTCTGCAGCTGGCCGACGAAGTGCCACGCCAGGCCAGCCTCAGCCAGCTCGGCCGCCTTGGCCGCGGCCTCCTGGTCCCTGTTCTCGCCGACGTCCGTGACGCCCAGGGCTGCCAGCCGGCGGATGTCATCCGCCGGATGGAATTTGGTGATCACGATCAGCCTGGGCGGTTGGCCTTCGCGCCCGGCCGACCCGACTGCCCTGGCGATGCGCTCCCGTACCGCGTCCAGACGCCCGGCGAGTTCACGGAAGCGGGGATCACCAGTTGTTGCGGCGTCATTCATGGCACCACACCAGCCCTGCAAATCGGCCGGTGTGGCGGTCCCGGCGGTAGGAGTACAGGGACGGCGTCTCAAGGGTGCAAGGCCCGCTGTATTCGACAGTCACTCCGGCGTGTTCCAACTGGCTCCGCGCGCCGGCTGGCAGGTCGAGGCCGGGAGTGCCCCAGGAGGTTGTGCTCCGGGTGGCAGGCACTGCGGCAACTACTTCCTCCTGCATGGCACCAGGAACCTCGTAGCAGCGCCCACAAATAGATGGCCCAAGCCAGGCCCGGATGCCGGTGGCCCCTAATGAGGCCATGCGCTCCAGGGCCGCGGGGATGACTCCGCCGGCAAGGCCGGGACGGCCGGCGTGGACTACCGCCAGGACGGGTCCGTCGGCCGACGCGCCGGCCAGGACAACGGGGATGCAGTCCGCCACCATCACGGCCAGCGGAGTGCCGCGTGACACCATCGCATCCGCCTCGGGAGCGGGACTGACAGCATCCATCAGGGCCACGTCAGTTCCGTGGACCTGGTTCATGAACCGGAGGCTGCCGGCACTGACGCCGAGCTCCTGTTCGAGCCGTGCCCGGCGTTGCCGAACCGACTCGGGATCGTCTCCGACGTGGAGTGCCAGGTTACCGGCGTCGCTGTTCGTGAAAGCGGCCGACACCCCCGGAAGGATGCCGGCCCGCCAGTGGAACAAGCCGCTGCCTACTTCAGGAAGTCGGGGACATCCAGGTCGTCCTGGTGGTTGCCGGTAAGGTCCGGCTCCACGACGGACGGCAGGTCCACGTCGAAACCTGAGTCTGCGGGTACCGCCGTGGGGCGCTGCTGGCCCCAGTTGCTCAGGCCGGCCGCACCGACGCCTGCGTGGACCGGCTGGACGTTCGACTGGTGGCTGCCGCCCTGGTGGTTACCGGCGGACGGCGCCTGCGACGGGGCAGGTGCTGCCGGGCGCTGCGGCGCAGCCTGTGCCTGCGGCTGGGACTGGTCCATGGACGGCGAGGTGGCCTTGACGTCGTCGAAACCTGCTGCGATGACGGTGACCCTCGCTTCGTCGCCGAGGGCGTCGTCGATGACGGCACCGAAGATGATGTTCGCTTCGGGGTGGGCAACTTCCTGGACCAGGCGTGCGGCTTCGTTGATCTCGAAGAGGCCGAGGTCCGAGCCGCCCTGGATGGACAGCAGCACACCGTGGGCGCCGTCAATGGAGGCCTCCAGCAGCGGCGAGGCGATGGCAAGCTCCGCGGCCTTGACGGCGCGGTCTTCGCCCCGTGCGGAGCCGATGCCCATGAGCGCGGAGCCGGCACCCTGCATGACCGACTTGACGTCGGCGAAGTCGAGGTTGATCAGGCCCGGGGTGGTGATGAGGTCGGTGATGCCCTGGACGCCGGAGAGCAGCACCTGGTCGGCTGAGCGGAAGGCGTCGAGGACCGAGACGTTGCGGTCGCTGATGGAGAGCAGGCGATCGTTGGGGATCACGATCAGGGTGTCCACTTCGTCGCGCAGCGCGTCGATGCCGGATTCGGCCGAGCCCGCGCGGCGGCGGCCTTCGAAGGTGAAGGGACGGGTAACGACACCGATGGTCAGGGCGCCAAGGGAACGTGCAATGCGGGCGACGACGGGCGCGCCGCCGGTGCCGGTTCCGCCGCCTTCGCCGGCGGTCACAAAGACCATGTCGGCTCCGCGCAGCACTTCCTCGATTTCGTCGGCGTGGTCCTCGGCAGCCTGCTTGCCCACCTCCGGGTTGGCGCCGGCTCCGAGGCCGCGGGTCAGTTCCCGGCCTACATCGAGCTTGACGTCGGCGTCGCTCATCAGCAGTGCCTGGGCGTCGGTGTTGATGGCGATGAATTCAACACCTCGGAGGCCGACCTCGATCATGCGGTTGACTGCGTTCACGCCACCGCCGCCGATGCCGACGACTTTGATGACGGCCAAGTAATTCTGCGGAGCTGCCACGTTACGTGTCCCTTGTTCGTGTCTTATTGCGAAAAACTGATGGTGAGCTTGAAGCCTGTAACCTTAACCTTCGAGTTGAAGGTTATAGTTATGTCAAGTAACTCATGTCTGTGACGGTATTTCCTCTGGTTCCCACATTCAATAACCGGGTCCGCGTGTCGGATTAATACCGGAAAAGAAAGCGGCTCACCGTGTCACCGGATGCCGCGGAACACTGACGTCGTAGACCCGTACGGGGTTCTTCGCATCAGCCGGAACCTTCAGCAACGCGGCCAGGACCTTGGCTTTGAGTTCCTTCTCGGAGGCGTTGCCCCACACGATGGTCTGGCCGTCCACCAGCTTGAGCTCCACCGCATCAACGGACTTGGCCGAAGCGTTCGACAACTTCGCCAGGACATCCGCGGGAAGGGCGCCCAGCACAGCGGCGGTGGCTTTGAACAGGTCCTGTCCAATGGCACCGGCGCCGCCGTCGATCAGCGGCAGGGATACCGACGCCGGGTCCGCGGTGGTAGCCAGCTGGACGCCGTCCACGTCCACCAACTGGTACTGCTCCCCCTGCTTGACCAGGGCCACGGGCACCCGTTCGTGCACGGTGACGGCAAGCCCGGAGGGCGGCCTGGCCTCAGCGGACACGGACTTGACCTGGACCAGTGGCTCGAGGAGCCGGCTGACGTCGTCGTCGCCGATCTGCGGCAGCGGCTTCCCCTGCAGCGGTTCGAGCGCCGCCTGGACCTGGGCAGGGGTCAGCAGTGACGTGCCGGACACGGAGATGGTGCGCAGCGCAAGCACCGGCGAGTACACGGCACCGGCCAGGAGGGCAGCCACCAGCGCGCACACAGTGCACACCACCACAAGCAACCTCCGCCTGCGCCGCTTTCCCCTGGGTTCCGGGAAGGCGAGGACGTTGGCGGCCGGGCCGGAATCAGCTGCTGGCGCTTTCCTGCCGCCTGTCCCGCTGGTGCGTGCGGGCGGCTTCTCTGATGCCTGGACCGGTACGCTCCGCGACGCCGAAATCACCTCGTCCGCATCCGGGGAGCCTGCGGCATCCGTTTTGCTCCGCCCGGTACCGGACGCGGGGCCTTTACGGCCCGTCGGGGTGTAGGTGGGACGGCGCGTGCTAGCCACGCAGGGCCTCCACGATCCGCGGACCGTATCCGGTCACATCGCCGGCGCCGGCGGTCAGCACAATGTCCCCGTCGGTGGCCGCGTCCGCGACGGCGGCGACGGCCTCGTCTGCACTCACCAGGCGTCCCCGGCCGGCCATGTGGTCGGCAATGAGCTTACTGGTGACGCCGGGGATGGGGTCTTCGCGGGCAGGGTAGATGTCCAGGACCAGCGCAGTATCCGCCAGGTCCAAGGCCTCAGCGAACTCCCGGGCAAATTCCCGGGTACGGGAGAACAGGTGCGGCTGGAACAGCACATGCACCTTGTGCTCCCCCCGCGACGGAGCGCGCGGCGGAAAGGGCAGCGCGGACCTCGGTGGGATGGTGTGCGTAGTCATCGAACACCCGCACGCCGCGGGCTTCGCCCTTCAGTTCGAACCGGCGGGACGCGCCGGAGAAGGAGGCCAGGGCTGACGCGGCAGCGCCGGGTGCAACCCCGAGTTCAAGCGCGACGGCGAACGCGGCCGCCGCGTTCAGCGCATTGTGCCGGCCGGGTACCTGCAGAGCGAGGTCGAACCGCCCTTCTGCGGTGGACACGGCAACGCTGCCGGGGCCGTCGTCGTGAAGCTTCAGGTCGGCGTCGCCGGCGGTGCCGTACAGCAGGACCCGGGTGTTGCCAGCCTGGCGGGTGCGGTCGGCCAGTGCCCGCGCGCCGGGGTCGTCGGCGCAGGCCACAAGGAGTCCGCCGGCGGGCAGCAGGGCGGCGAACTTGTCGAATGACTCGTACACGGCTTCGGCTGTGCCGTAGTGGTCCAGGTGGTCGGCTTCGACGTTGGTCACGACGGCGATGCGCGGCCGGTAGTTCAGGAACGAACCATCGGATTCGTCGGCCTCCGCCACAAAGATTCCAGACGTGCCGTTCGCGGCATTAACGCCCAGGGACGGGACGTTGGCGCCGATGGCAAACGATGGGTCCAGGCCGGCGCCCTGAAGCAAAACCGTGACCATGGACGTAGTGGTGGACTTGCCGTGGGTACCGGCGATGGTCACCACCGTGTCCTCCCCCATCGTGGCAGCCAGCGCTTCGGACCGGTGCAGCACGGGCAGCCCGGCTTGCCGGGCCGCAGCCAGCTCGGGATTGTCCGCCCTGATCGCCGAACCCGCCACAACGGTCTGGGCATCGCCCAGGTTGCCGGCGTCGTAGCCGACGGCGATCCTGGCACCCTTTGCGGCGAGGTCGCCCATGACGGGAAGGTCCTTGGCATCGGATCCGCTGACGGGGACGCCGCGCGCCACCATGATCCTGGCCACGGCGGACATACCGACTCCGCCCACCCCGATGAAGTGAACCCGGCCCAGGGATGCCAGGGAACCCTGGGCTTTACTGCCGGAAAGGTCACGGTTGCTCATGCGGACACCGCTTCCAGGATGAGGGCAGCCATCCGCCGGTCGGCGTCACGGACGCCCAGCCGGTAGGAGTTGGCCTCCATGGTGGCCAGCCGTTCCTTGTCGGTAACCAGCGGGACCAGTTCCTTGGCCAGCCATTCGTCAGTAAAGTCGCGGTCTTGGACCAGCAGGGCGCCGCCGGCGGCCACCAGGCCGGCTGCATTCAGTGCCTGTTCCCCGTTCCCGATCGGCAACGGCACCAGGACGGCGGGCACGCCCACTGCTGCCACTTCGCAGACGGTCGCCGCGCCGGAGCGGGCCAGCAGCACGTCTGCCGCCGAGTAGACGAGTTCCATTCCGTCCACGTACTCCACCTGGCGGTAGCCCGGTGCGGCCAGCGGCTGGCCGGCCCCGTCCAGGACTGACTTGCCGCGCCCGGTGATGTGCAGGGTCTGGATCCCAGCGGCAGCCAGCTGCCCCACAGACGCAGCGATGGTGCGGTTGATGCTTTGGGCACCGGAGGATCCGCCGGTGACGATGAGGGTGGGCTGCCGGGGATCAAGTCCTAGGGCCTCCCGGGCGGCAGTCCGCGCAGCGTTCCGGTCCAGGCCCGAGATTTCCGTCCGCATGGGCATGCCGACGTGGACGGCGTGCCGCAGCGGAGTTCCTTCGAAAGCGACGGCCACGCGCGAAGTCATCAGCGCGCCCACCCTGTTGGCGAGCCCGGGGCGGGCGTTCGCCTCGTGGATGACGACGGGGATCCTGCGCTTCCGGGCCGCGAGGTACATCGGCGTGCACACGTATCCGCCCACGCCTACCAGCACGTCGGCGTCAGCGCGGTCCAGGATGTCGCCGGCCTGGCGGACCGCCCCGGCGAGCCTGGCCGGGAGCCGCAACAGGTCGGCCGACGGTTTGCGCGGGAACGGGACCCGGTCGATCGTCGCCAGTTCAACCCCTGCTGCCGGGACGAGGCGGGTTTCCATCCCGGACGGCGTGCCCACGGCGAGGATGGCGGCGTCCGGCGAGGCATTCTTCACGGCCGCGGCGATGGCAAGGAGGGGACTGATATGGCCGGCTGTGCCGCCGCCCGCGAGGACGATGGAGGGGTTCTTCGGGTTCATGTGGGATCAGGCACGCTTTCTTGCAGTCTTCTTGTTCCGGGGGGCTTTCTCCCGCCCTGTGGCCTTGAACTTCAGCATCCGCTTGGGACGGATGGCAGGCGCCATCTGCTCCCTGGCCAGGGAAAGCACCACGCCAATGGCGCAGAGGGACATCAGCAGCGCGGAGCCGCCATAGGAGATGAAGGGCAGGGGTACGCCGATCACCGGCATGAGGCCGGTCACCACGGACATGTTGACAGTGGCCTGGCCCAGGAGCCACACCATGATGGTGCCGGCCAGGACGCGGTGGAAGGTGTCTTCCTGCGCCACCACCACGCGGTAGATGGCGGCGCCGAGGATCGCGAAAAGGATGAGTACGACGACGGTGCCCACCAGGCCGAGTTCCTCGCCGATGATGGCGAAGATGAAGTCGTTGTGGGCCTCGGGGATCCAGCTGTACTTCTGCCGGCTTTGTCCCAGCCCCACACCGAACCAGCCGCCCGAAGCCAGCCCGTAGAGACCGTTGGTGGCCTGGTAGTTTGCGTCGATGCCGTCGGCGCAGGATTCGCCTGTCCACCAGGAGGTGATGCGGCACATCCGGTTGGAGCTGGTGATGGCCATGACTGCCGCACCGGCGGCCCCCAGCAGCCCGGCGATGCCGAAGAAGTAAAGGGGTACGCCCGCGAAGAACAGCGCGGCAGCGGCGATCATCATGATGATCATGGCCGTACCGAGGTCGTTGCCGATCAGCACCAGCCCGATAACGATGACCGCCACCGGGATGGCCGGGACGAAGACGTGCTGCCAGCGCCGGAGCAACTTGCCCTTCATGGCCAGTACGGTGGCCATCCATAGTGCCAGGGCGAGCTTCGACGCCTCGGAGGGCTGGAAGGTGATGCCGCCGAGGTCGATCCAGTTCTTGTTGCCGTTGACTTCCGCGCCCACCACCTGCACCAGGGCCAGCAGGACCATGGCGGCGATGATTGCGGGCCAGGCGAGGCGCTTGAGCCACACCACGTTGATCCGGGAAAGGACGAACATGGTGAAGATGCCGATGCCCGCGAACATGCCCTGCTTCAGGGCGTCTCCATAGGGCGATTTTCCGGCGGCAATGGATTCCACGCTGGAGGCCGACAGGACCATCATGATCCCGATCGCCGTCAGTGCCAGGGTGGAGCCGAGGATGAGGTAATACGTGGAACCGTTCCGCGACGTTCCGGTGCCTTCGAGGGCTGACCAGAACCTGCGGTAGCCGTTTCTGAGCCGGACCGTGACGGGTGCCGGGCGCTGCGCCTTTGTGGCGGTGGAGCCGGTGCCGGCCGGACGGCCTGGCCGCCCGCTTGGTTGCCGGCGCGTTGGCGTGCTGACCATTCTTACTCCTCGCCGGTCTTGGCCTGCCCTTCCACCAGCCCGCGGACAGCTTCGATGAATGTGTTGCCGCGGTGTGCGTAGGAAGAGAACTGATCCATGGAAGCAGCTGCGGGAGCCATCAGCACAGTATCGCCGGAGCCGGCCAGCTGGGCTGCTGTCGCAACGGCCAGGGACATGACCTGTTCCCCGGGAAGGGGGGAACGGGTACCGGTGGCACCTTCCGCTGCAGCAGTCTGCACCTCTTCAGTGTCACCCGGCGCCGCCGCGATCACGGGGACATCCGGCGCGTGTCGCTGGAGGGCCCCGGCAAGCTCCGAGGAGTCCATTCCGATCAGTACCACGGCCTTGAGCCGGTGTGCCTGCTCGCGGACCAGGTCGTCGTAGGTGACGCCTTTTGAGAGGCCGCCGGCAATCCAGACGACGTTGGTGAAAGCCGCCAGTGAAGCTGCGGCGGCGTGGGGGTTGGTGGCCTTGGAATCGTTGATCCACAGCACGCCTTCGTGGCGGGCTACCGGCTGGATGCGGTGGTCGCCGGGAACGTAGTCGCGGATCCCCTGGCGGACAGCTGCGGCGTCGACCCCGTAGGCGCGGACAAGTCCCGCGGCGGCAAGCGCGTTGGCCACCATGTGCCGGGGAGCGATCGGACCAAGGTCTGCCATGGCCGCGAGTTCCGCGGCGCTGTCCCGCCGCTCTTCGATGAAGGCCCGGTCCACCAGGAGGCCCTCCACGACGCCGAGCATGCTGACCGCCGGAGTGACGGTGGTAAAGCCGACGGCACGGCACCCTTCCACGACGTCGGCGTTCTCCACCATGCGCTCGGTTTCGAATTGCTCGGCGTTGTAAATGCAGGCCTTTTGGGTCTGTTCGTAGACCTTGGCCTTATCCGCCAGGTAGGAGTCGTAGGAGCCGTGCCAGTCCACGTGGTCTTCGGCAACGTTGAGGCACACGCTGGCCAGCGGCGACAGAGATTCCGCCCAGTGCAGCTGGAAGCTGGAGAGTTCGACGGCGAACACGTCGTATTCGACGGGTTCCCGGATGGCGTCAAGGATGGGCTTGCCCACGTTGCCCACCGCGATGGCCTTCAGCCCTGCGGCCCGCAGCATGGATTCGGTGAGGCCCACGGTGGTTGTCTTGCCGTTGGTGCCGGTGATGGCCAGCCAGTCGGCGGTCTTGCGTCCCTCGCGCTGGCGGACCCGCCAGGCAAGTTCGACGTCGCCCCAGACCGGGATGTGTGCACGGGCTGCTGCAGCCAACAGTGCCTGGTCCGGACGCCAGCCCGGCGAGGTGACGATCAGTTCCGGCAGTTCACCGTCGATCCGCGGAATGCGGGTAACAGCTTCTTCGCCAAGAAGGACATCGGCGGCACCGACGATTTTCAGGGTGTCTGCTGAGGCCTTGGCGGTGTCGCTGGTGGCGGCGTCGACCACCACTACCCGGGCGCCCAGTTCGATCAGCGTGTCCGCGGCGGCAAAGCCGGAGACGCCGATGCCGGTGACTGCCACGCGCAGCCCGGACCAGTCAGAGTCCCAGGTAACGAGGTTTTCCAGGCGGGGGGAAACGGTCACAGCAGCACAACCCATTCAGCGTAGAAGATACCCAGCCCGACGGCGACGAAGAGGCCGCCAAGGATCCAGAACCTGACCACCACCGTGACTTCGGCCCAGCCCTTGAGTTCGAAGTGGTGCTGCAGGGGTGCCATTTTAAAGACCCGTTTGCCGCCGGTGGCTTTGAAGTAGCCCACCTGGATGATGACGGAGAGGGTGATGAGGACGAAGAGTCCGCCAATGATGCCCAGCAGGAGTTCGGTGCGCGAGAGGATCGCGAACCCGGCAATGGCACCACCGATCGCCAGGGAGCCGGTGTCGCCCATGAAAATCTTGGCCGGAGAAGTGTTCCACCAGAGGAAGCCCACCAGGGCTGCGCTCATGATGGCCGCCAGCAGGGCGAGGTCCAGGGGGTCGCGGACGGAGTAGCAGCCGCTGCCGGCTTCCCGCGGCGAACCGCAGGCCTGGTTGCTCTGCCAGATTCCCATCAGGGTGTAGGCGCCGAAGACCATGACGGAGGCGCCGGCCGCCAGCCCGTCCAGGCCGTCGGTGAGGTTGACGCCGTTGGTGGCGGCAGTGACGATCAGGTTGGACCAGACCACGAAGAGGATGGCCCCGAGGACGGTCCCCCCGAAGGCGAGGTCGAGCCAGGGCAGGTCACGGACCAGCGAGATCTTGGTGGAGGCGGGTGCGAGCCCGGATTCGTCCGGGAAGTTCAGTGCCAGTACGGCGAAGATGACGCCGACGGCGGCCTGCAGGATCAGTTTGGCCTTGGCGTCCAGGCCCAGGCTTCGCTGCCGCGAGATTTTGATGAAGTCGTCGAGGAACCCGACGAGGCCCATGCCCACCATGAGGAACAGCAGGATCAGGGCGGAGGCGGACGGCCCCGGGGAATCCGGGTTCATCAGGAACATGATGAGGTGTGTGAGCCCGTAGCTGAGCAGGACGGCGGCCACCACCACGGTGCCGCCCATGGTGGGCGTTCCGCGCTTGGTGTGGTGTGACGTGGGTCCGTCGTCGCGGATGAACTGGCCGTAGCCGCGGCGGACCAGCAGCCTGATGAACAGCGGCGTTCCGACGAGGGCGCAGAGCAGGGCCAGCCCGGCGCCGATCAAAAGTGCAATCACAGCAGTGTGCTCCTTTCATCGGCGTTCAGGGGGGTTTGTGGGGGTAATGCTATCCGATCGCCCAGATGGCGCAGGCCCACGCTGTTGGAGGACTTAAAGAGGACCAGATCGCCCGGCTGGAGTTCGGCATTGAGGAGTTCATAGGCCTCCTCAGGAGTTTCGGCGAACAGGCATTCGTCGCCCCAGGAGCCTTCCTGGACAGCTGAGACATACAGGGCCCGCGCCTCCCGGCCCACCACCACCAGCCTGGAGATGTTGAGCCGGACCACCTGCGTGCCCACGGCGGTGTGCTCCCGGATCGAGTCGGCACCGAGTTCAAGCATGGCGCCAAGCACCGCCCAGGTGCGCCTGCCGCGCCCCAGGTCGGCGAGCGTGCGCAACGCCGCCCGCATGGATTCGGGATTGGCGTTGTAGGCATCGTTGATCACCGTGACGCCGTCCGCACGTTCGGTGCGTTCCATCCGCCAGCGGCTTACCGCGCCCTGGCGGCTCAGGCCGGCGGCGATGTCTGCGCCGGACATGCCGGCTGCGAAGGCCGCAGCCGCCGCGGCGAGCAGGTTGCCGGTGTGGTGGGACCCGATGAGCTTGCTGGCCACGTGGTGCGGGCCGTCACCGCCGGGCAGCTGGAGGTCGAATTCCGGGTTGCCCTGTTCGTTGGTGTCGGCGCCAAGGGCCTGCACGGCGGCTCCGTCGCGTCCTTCAGCGCTGAAGCCGAGCACGGTGGCCGCGGTGCGGCTGCGCATGGCGGCCACCCTGTCGTCGTCGAGGTTGATGATCGCGGTCCCGCCGGCGGAGAGGCCTTCAACCATCTCCCCCTTGGCGAGGGCGATGTTCGCCACTCCCCCGAATTCGCCGGCGTGGGCTGTGCCGACGGCCAGGACCACGCCAATGTCCGGCTTCACCATGTCGGCGAGGTACCGGATGTGCCCGATCCCGGTTGCTCCCATTTCGATCACGAGATAGCACGTGCCCTCGTCCGCCTGAAAGACGGTCAGCGGAACGCCCACCTCGCCGTTGTAGGAACCTTTCGGCGCCACCGTTGAGCCCTGGGAGGCGAACAGCCCCGCCAGGAGGTCCTTGGTGGTGGTCTTGCCTGCCGAGCCGGTGATGCCGACGACGGTGAGTACCTGGCCCGCTGCGGCGCGGGCGGCACGGATGCGCCTTACGGCCTCCGCGGCCAGTGCACCCATGGCAAGGACGGCGTCTTCCACCAGTACAGATGGGTAGGAGCTGCCGTCAGGCCTGGCCACCGGGCGCTCCACGAGAGCCAGGACGGCGCCGGATTCGAACGCTGCAGCGATGAAGTCATGCCCGTCAGCGTGTTCTCCGGGCTTGGCCACGTACAGCGAGCCCGGTGTGGCTTCGCGGGAGTCCGTCACTACCGATGTAGGCGTGATTCCGGGATCGGCGTCCAGGCGCCCCTTGGTGATGTCGGCGATTTCGGCCGCAGTAAAAGCAATCATCTCGGTCTAGGACTCTATCCGGTCGTCTTGGAGAACGTTGAATCCCCTGGCTGTCAAGGCGCTGCGCAGTTCCACGCGGTCGTCAAGGGCAAGATTGACGCCTTTGACTTCCTGCCAGACTTCATGGCCGCGTCCGGCCACAAGGATGCTGTCCAGCGGGCCTGCGAGCTCCACTGCGCGTCGGATGGCTTCATCGCGGGGGAAGACCTCCAGGATCTCGCAGGGCAGCGCGTCGCTGCTCCGCGCGTCTTCCGCACCTGCCAGGACGTCGGCGCGGATGGCAGCTGCGTCCTCGTCGTGGGGGTCGTCGTCAGTGATGATGACAGTGTCCGCCAGGCGGGCGGCCACCGCGCCCATGGCGGGG
Organism: Pseudarthrobacter sp. SORGH_AS 212; assembly: GCF_030818145.1. Taxonomy (NCBI): domain Bacteria; kingdom Bacillati; phylum Actinomycetota; class Actinomycetes; order Micrococcales; family Micrococcaceae; genus Pseudarthrobacter; species Pseudarthrobacter sp. SORGH_AS 212. The sequence continues at coordinate 281,024 of NZ_JAUTAA010000001.1, forward strand.
CGCTTGCCCTGGTCGCGCTGGCCGGTGGCACCGAAGACGACGATCAGCCGGGAGCCCGGCGCCGGCGGGCGGACGGCTTCGAGGGCACGGGCCAGCGCATCGGTGTTGTGGGCGAAGTCGACGACGGCGGCCGGCTGCTCGGCGACGAGTTGCATGCGTCCGGGGACGGCAACGGTGAACGGGTCGGCCGTGTCCAGGGCGTCCTGAAGCACGGCGGGGTCCACACCGCCGGAGAGGACCATGACCGCCGCCAGTGCGGCGTTGGCGACGTTGAAGCTGCCGGGCAGCCCGGTGTGCAGGCGCAGTTCTGCGCCGTCGGGGCCTTTGAGGGTGAACGAGGTGCCGAGGGCCCGGGGTTCTGTGGCGGCCACCGCCCAGTCTGCGGCTGCCTGCCCGTCCGTGCTGAGGGTGGTGACCGGGATGCCGGCGGTGCCGGCCAGGCGGCGGCCCCACTCGTCGTCGACCGTCACTACTGCCCTGCGGGCGCGCGCCGGTGTGAAGAGGTCGGCTTTGGTGGCGAAGTAGTCATCCATGGTGCCGTGAAGGTCCAGGTGGTCCTGCGTCAGGTTGGTGAAACCGGCCACGTCAAACAGCACGCCGTCCACGCGCTGGTATGAGATGGCGTGCGAGGAAACCTCCATGGCTGCCGCCCCCAGTCCCCGTTCGCGCATGAGTGCGAGCAGCCCGTGCACTTCGGTCGATTCGGGGGTGGTCAGCAGGCTTGGAATGGGCTCCGTGCCGGCGAGGATCTCGATGGTGCCGATCAGGCCGGACCGGGTGCCGAGGGCGCGCAGCAGTGAGTTGATGAAGTACGTGGTGGTGGTCTTGCCGTTGGTGCCTGTCACTCCGAACAGCGTGAAGTCCTCGTCGGCGGCGTCGGTGCTGCCGTAGATGGCCGCGGAGAGCGGGCCCACCACGTTGCGGGGTTTGTCCACCACGAGGACCGGCACCGGGGTGTCATTACCCAGCGCCAGCAGGCGCGCACCGGCGTCGTCGGTCAGGACGGCCACCGCCCCCGCTTCCACGGCCTGTGCCACGAAGTCCGCACCGTGGCGGGACGCTCCGGGAAGGGCGACGTACAGGTCTCCGGCTTCGACGGCCCGGGAGTTCAGGGTGATTCCCGTTACCGTGACGCCTGCTGCATGTCCGGGAACTGCGACGCCTACGGCGACGCCGATGCTCTCCAGCCGGACCGGTTCGACGGCGGCGGGCCGGAACCTGGCTTTGCTGGCAGGAGCGGCCGGAACGGCGCTGCTGTGGGACGGCGTGAACTCTGACAAGGAATCTCCGATGGTGCTAGTGGACCGTGCCCGGCTGTGGCCGCAGCGGGCGCTGCTGCAGCGTGGTGGCGCCGGGGTGCTACTTGGCGAACTGGGGCAGCCTGGCCGGTTCGCCGGTGGACGGCTGGACGTTGTAGGTCCGCAGTGCCTGGCTCATGACCGACCGGAAGACCGGCCCGTTGGTAATCCCGTAGATGCTGCCCTTGGGCCGCTGGAGTACCACCTCAACAATAAACCGCGGATCATCCATCGGCGCCATGCCCACCATGGAGGCGGTGTAGCCGCAGAAACCGGACTTGCCGTCGTCGCAGGGCGATTCCGAGGTGCCGGTCTTGGCACCGACCCGATAGCCGTCGATGGAGGCATCCTTGATCTGGCCCTCGGTGACGGCGCTTTCCAGGATGTCCTGGACCTGCTGGGCGGTGCTGTCAGAAACAACCTGGGTGGCGGGTGCTGCCGGTACCTTTTCCTCGGTTCCGTCGGGGGAAACATACGAGTCGATCAGTCGCGGCTGGAGCATCACCCCGTTGTTGGCCACTGACTGGAAGGCCCGCACGGTCTGGAGGGTGGACTGTGACACCCCCTGACCGAAGAGGACGGTGAATTCCTGCCGCCCGTCCCACTGGTCTGCGGGGGTCAGAATTCCGGAGGCGGTAGCGGGGAGCCCGATGTCCGGGGCCTCGCCAATGCCGAACTTCTGCAACCAGTCATGGCGCTGGTCCTTGCTCAGGGCCTGGCCGGCCATCACGGTGCCCGTGTTCATGGAGTAGCCCAGGATACCCGCGAGGGTGCGCTTCTCGGTGCCGTGTGAAAAGGAGTCGGTAAACGTTTGGCCGTTGACCGTATACGAGGGTGGCAGCGTGTATTCGCTGAGCGGGTTGGCCTTGCCCTCCTCGATCAGGGCCGCTGCGGTCAGCATCTTCTCCACCGAACCCGGCTCGTAGGCTGCGGTAACGGCGCGGACGCCGCGGTCCTTGGCCGCCACGAGGCCCGGGTTGTTCGGATCCGGGGAGTTGGTGTCCGCCATGGCCACCAGGTTGCCGGTCTTGACGTCCATCACAATGATGACGCCCCATTCGGCGCTGAGCTTGTCCGCCTGGCTTTGGATGGCCTGCTGCGCAAAGTACTGGAGGTCGGAGTTGATGGTGAGCTTGACGTTCTTGCCGTCCTGCGGTGCGGTCAGCTCGTCCACGCCCACCGGGATCCGGAGTCCGTCGGCCCCGATTTCGAACAGGCGCTTGCCATCCGACCCCTTCAGGAGGGCGTCCTGCGTCTGTTCGATTCCGGCCTGTCCGCTGCCGCCCTCCTGCAGGAAGCCGATGATGCCGCCCGCCACGGAGCCGTTGGGGTAAACGCGCTTGCTGACGCCTTCGGTCACGATGCCGGGCACCTGGAGTTTGGAAATGCGGTCCTCGACGTCCGGCTTTACGTCCTTGGCCACGATGTAGTAGCGCGACTCACCGGTAACGGCTTTGACGATGGCGTCCTTGTCCATGCCAAGGACTGCTGCCAGCTCGGTGAGGCCCTGGTCGCGGCTGACCTCGACGAGTTTTTCCTTACCGTCTACATTATCCAGGCGCCGGTAGGTCTCGGTCTTTGTATTGAGCTGCTGGTCCACCACCACGTTGTAGCGGATCACACTGTTTGCCAGGACCGTGCCGTTGGCATCCAGGATACTGCCGCGCTCGGCAGGCAGGACCGTTTCTGTCATCCGCTTGTTGAGGGCGGCTTCAGCCATGCCACCGACGTCCAGGCCCTGTACCAGGAACAGCTTTCCGCCAACCACCAGCAGGAGCGTGAGCATGATGCCCAGGCCCAGGCGCAACCGCCTGGTGGGGTTGGGCGCTTTGCCGTTCGCTGCCTTACCGGTCCTCTGCGCCACTGATCTTCCTTGCTGTTCGTCCCTCGTGCCTGCCAGTCCCGCTCTTACTGTCCGGGCACCTTTTGCTGCGGTGCGGGAACCGTGCCGCCGTTAAGTTCTGCCGCTGAGGCCTGGCGGGCGGGCGCTGCCGCTGCGGGCGCCTCAGCGGCAGGAGCCGCTGCGGCGGGCGGGGTTTCTGCCGCCGGTTTGCGGCTTGCCAGGGGTTCACCCGTTGAGGCCGGCGGCACGACGATCAGCTGCCCGGGGACGGCCGGGGCAGGAATGACGGCACCTTCAGTGGCGCCCTTCACTGCCGGCGTGGCCTTGCCAGTGACGGACAGCGTGGAAAGGTCAATCTGGCCCTTGACGGTTGAAGCCACCATTCCCAGGTCCTTGGCCTTGGCCGCAAGGTTCTGCGGGGCCTCGAAATTCTGCACCTGCTGGGTGAGGTCCTGGTTCTGCTTGGTCAGCGTGCTTTGCTTGGCGCGCAGTTCAACCAGCTGGTACTGCGCAGTGGATACCGAGATATTCAGGACCAGGACTGCCACCAGTGCTACCGCAAGCATGGCGAAGCAGAGGACGACGAAAGGAGCACGCCGCTTGCGGGGCATGCTGCGCACCACGGACAGCGGGGTACGGCTCTTCCGTTCCTCGCGCTGCGCCGGATTGCCGGGAGCGGCGGGAAAGTTCTTGACGGCAGCGGTGCTCATGCAGCTCTCCTGGCTCTGATTCGTTCCGCCGCACGGAGCCTGGCTGAGGCGGCACGGGGGTTCTCGGCGATTTCGACGGCGGTGGGCACCTCGGTGCCCTTGGTCACGATCTTGAGTTCGGGTTTATGCTCTTCCAGTTCCACCGGAAACCCGAGCGGGGCGGAGGACTTGGAGCGGCCTTGGAGGACGGCCTTGACGATCTTGTCCTCCAGGGAGTGGTAGGACATGACCACGATTCGCCCGCCCATGGCCAGCGCATCCACGGCGGCCGGGACGGCGCGCTCCAGGACGTCGAGCTCCTCGTTGACTTCGATCCGCAACGCCTGGAAGGTCCGCTTGGCCGGATGTCCACCCGACTTGGCAGCTCCGGCAGGGACGACTGACCGGATCTGCTCCACCAGCTCTCCGGTGGTGGTGAACGGCTTCCCGCCACGTGCAGCGACGATTCGGTTCGCGATGCGGCCAGCGAACTTCTCCTCGCCCCACTTCCGGATGATCCGGACCAGCTCTTCCTCGCTGTACGTGTTGACGACGTCAGCAGCAGTCTGCCCGCGGCTGGTGTCCATCCGCATGTCCAGGGGAGCGTCGAAGGAGTAGGCGAAGCCGCGCTCCCGTTCGTCAAGCTGGAGCGACGAAACGCCAAGGTCCATCAGGATGCCGGAAATTTCGGTTACGCCGAGGTCCGCGAGGACTTCGGGGATTTCGTCGTAAACGGCGTGGACCAGGTCCGTCCTCGCGCTGAACGGTGCAAGCCGCTCCCCCGCAAGGGCGAGTGCTTCCTCGTCACGGTCAATGCCGATCAGGTGAAGGTCCGGGAACCGCTGGAGCATGGCTTCGGAGTGCCCGCCCATACCCAGCGTGGCATCGATGACGATCGGGGCCCTGCCCTGCTGCCGTGCAGCTTCGAATCCGGGGGCCAACAAATTGATGCACCGGTCCCGCAGGACCGGCACATGGCGTTCGGACGTTGGCTTCGGTTGTTCGTTCATGCCTCGTCCTTTCTCGCCGTTGTGGTAGCTGCTTTTCGTTTCCGGGATCAGATCCCCATCCGTACCTACCGTCCCGCCTGCCTGGCTCCGGGGAAGTGAGTCAGGTTGGCTGGCCGATCGGCCGGCTGGAGATCTCATCCAGGAAACTTCCTGCGTGAAACTCCTGCGTACCGCTCCGGGATTCAGAGAATGCCCGGAATGGGATCGTCCGTTTCAGAGAAGGCTGTTTCCTTCTCCGCGAGGTATTCATTCCAGGCCTGGGCGTCCCAGATCTCGGCACGGGAGCCTGCGCCGATGACGGCCAGTTCCCTTCCGAGTCCTGCGTACTCCCGGAGCGCGGGAGGAATTGTCACGCGCCCCTGCTTGTCAGGTACCTCGTCAGAGGCCCCAGAGAGAAAGACACGGATATAGTCACGTGCCTGCTTGGAGGAGATTGGCGCCTCCCGCATCTGCTCGTGGACCCGTGCAAATTCCTTCTCGCTGAAGACGTAGATGCAACGTTCCTGGCCCCTTGTGAGCACCAGCCCGCTAGCCAGTTCCTCACGGAACTTGGCGGGGAGAATGATCCGTCCCTTCTCGTCCAGGCGCGGCGAGTGAGTGCCCAGAAACACTGGCCCACCGCCTGTCCGATATCAGGAAATGCACATCCCCTATGTTGCAACCACCCTCTTATGTCCTCCACATTACTCCACTTTCCCCCACAGTCAACGCAAAATCGGGCGTGGTGAACCGCGAAATTGGGATATCGGCCGCGGAATGGCGCCATTTTCTGCGGGTGGTGGGAAGTGGAGTGGATTTCCAGGGCGCAGCGGGAAGCGGAAAGCCGGCAACTGCGTGAAATGGCCGCTAACAGCGTTAAACAGGAAAAGACCCGCCGCAGCGGGTCTTTCTGTTGTTCGCTCCCCTGCCGGGGAGCGAAGTGGAGGCTCCGGGTGAGGCCCGGTTACCGGCAAGCCCTAGGGCTCACCGCGCCGGCGTTCGTCCCAACGCTCCTCAAGGTTGCTCATGAAGGAACTCCGCGGTTTGCCCGGCTTGCCGGTACTGCCCTTGGCGCCATCCTTTGCTGCCGCGGAACTGCGCATCGTCGCAAAGTACACGCCACCACCCATGACGATAAATCCGAGGACACCGACGAAGATGCTCTGCAGCGTGACGCCAACCAGCAGCAGGAACACGCCTGCCAAGGCACCGAGGACGCCGATCACCACATGCCTGGTTGACCACGAACGCCCGGGGTCCGACCCCATGGAGTTCGCAAACTTCGGGTCGTCCTCGTGAAGCTGCTTCTCCAACTGCTCAAGCAGCTTCTGTTCGTGCTCCGACAGCGGCATCACGACCTCCTTCGTAGGCCAACGTCCGGGCTGGTCCCAGAAATTACTCCTGCACCCTTAACGGCTGGTGCGCCTGTTCGGTTCCCGTCTTCCCGCCTGGGCAGGAAGTTGAACCGGGCGCACAGCCGCCGGAGCGGAAGTATGTCCAAAACGGTCCGGCAGTAGTCCAATCACTCAAAAACTATGTATCTCTAAGGATAGTTTGTTGCGGTCCGTTCTGAAAGACGGCGATTTCTTCCGAAACACGGGAACGGCCGCTTTTTGGTCCGTTTTAGCCCACACCGTTTCCCGGTTCCATCAGACGGGCCGGAAGGACCGACTTGGAGCCGAATTTTCGAGTGACCTCGTCCAGGACCTGCTCTGCGGCGCGCCAGTTCTCATCCCGCCGGTCGATGGTGAGCTGCACCGAGGTTGTTGCCGTGTCCTCCAGCTGCTCGGCCCGCACCCCCACCAGCCGGACGGACATGGCACGGTGCCCGACTGACTCCAGCAACTGGACCGCCACAGCATAGATCAGCTGTGCACTGTCAACGGGAGCCTGCAGCGTGCGGCTGCGGGTAATGGTGGAAAAGTCCGCAAAGCGCAGTTTCAGGGCCACGGTCCTTGCCACCATGCCGGAGCTTCGCAGGCGTCCGGCCGTGCGGTGCGACAACCGAAGGAGCTCGCGGTGGAGGAGGGCGTCATCGGAGGTGTCAACCGCAAAAGTCTCTTCAGCTCCGATGCTCTTTTCCAGCCGCACGGGCGTAACCGGCCTGGGGTCGATGCCCCAGGAAAGTCGGTGCACATGCTCACCCCCGGCGCCGAGCATCCGGCGGAGAGTGGAGACGGGAGTGGCAGCCACATCCGCCACCGTCCGGATTCCCATCCGTGCCAGGACTTCAGCTGTCTTTGCCCCCACACCCCACAGCGCTCCCACCGGCAGGCTGTGCAGATACGGCACGGTTTGATCGGGGCCGATGAGCAGCAGGCCGTCCGGTTTGCAGCGAGTGGAGGCGATTTTCGCCACGAACTTCGATTCGGCGATGCCCACAGATGCCGTGATGCCGAGCTCGGAAGCGACCCGGCGCCGAATGAGTTCACCGATTTCCCTCGGGGGGCCCAGCCTGCGGATCGCTCCGGTGACGTCCAGGAAGGCTTCATCAACGCTGAGCGGCTCCACCAGTTCAGTCACGGATTCGAAGATGGCCATCAGCTGGGCCGAGACCTCGTAGTACAGCTTGTGCCGCGGTTCGATGATGACAGCCTGCGGGCACATCCGGGCGGCGACGGCCATGGGCATGGCTGACCTAACGCCAAAGGCGCGCGCCTCATAGGAGCCGGACAGGACCACTGAGCGCTCCCCCGGAAAGCCGACGATCACTGGCTTGCCGCGAAGTTCGGGGCGTGTCCGCAGTTCGACCGAGACGAAGAAGGCGTCCATGTCCACGTGCATGATGCACTTCCGCCTGCCGCCCGGAAGGCGTGCTGCGGCTGGCTGGTTTCTAGCGTCGGGCCCCACGGCTGCAATCCTATCCGTAGGTACTGACTAAACTGGAGGCTGAATCCGGCATCAACACCAGGAGGAAAGTCCCTGTGACGGTCATTGGAAACTTCAAACCGGCTGGCCTGGCCGTTCTTGCCGCAGGTGCGGCACTGGCCCTGGCAGCCTGCAGCCCGGCCCCGTCACCGGCACAGCCGTCACCATCCTCCCCCGCCACTGTGCCTGCAACTGCACATGCGACTACTACTGCGTCGGCCAGCCCCAGCGCCTCGCCCAGCACCTCAGCTACGGTGGGGGCCCTCGTTGACGGCTTCCCGCAGCAACTCCTCCCCCTGATGCCGAACGCGACCGTTGTATCCAGCAGCTTTGACAAGTCGTCCGCGCCCGCAACCGCCGCCCTGGTGGCGACAGTCGCCGGGCCCACGTCCGCCGTCGTCGACTTCTACACGAAGGCGCTGGAAGCGCAAGGCTTCAAAGCGGTGCCCGGTGACGCCGTCGGGGCCGTGGCCTCCAAGGACTTTGTCCGCGGTGACAGCGAGACTGTTAACCTCTCGGTGGTTGAGGCGTCCGGAGTGGCGACTTTCACTATCGGCGCCAACGTGGCTGCTGAGTCCGCCAAGTGACGGGCGCCGAGCAGCTAAGGAACGAACAGGCCGACTTTGTGGCTTCGGTGGCCGGGGAATTGACTGGTTTCCTCACCTCCCGCCAGGGGATCATGTCCGGCATCTCCCCGGACATCGACCCCATCATGGGGTCAATTTCGAACCTCGTCACCGGCGGTAAGCGCCTGCGCGCCCTGATGTGCTACTGGGGCTGGCGCGGGGCGGGGGGAAACGCCGGCGCCGCTGAGGTGGTGGCGGCAGGTGCAGCCCTCGAACTCTTCCAGGCCGCCGCCCTGATCCATGACGACATCATCGACCGCTCGGATACCCGCAGGGGCGGACCCAGCGTCCACCGCAGGTTCAGCCAACTCCACGAAGCCCAGGGTTGGGCCCTGGACAGCGGGCGGTTCGGGCAGGCAGCAGCAATTCTCGCCGGCGACCTGTGCCTGTCCTTCAGTGAAGAGGCATTCACGGATATCGGCGAACGGGCGGCTTCGGGCAGCCGGGCACGGTTGATCTTTAACCTCATGCGGGCGGAAGTCATGGCGGGGCAGTACCTGGACATCCTGGAAGAGGTGGCCGGTCCGGTCCGCGACCGCGCGGGCGCCGTCAGCCGTGCGCAGTCGATCATCAGGTTCAAAAGCGCCAAGTACTCCACGGAGCACCCCCTGGCCCTGGGCGGCGCCCTGGCCGGCGCCACCAACGATCTTCTGCGCGGCTATTCAGCGTTCGCCCTTCCCTTGGGCGAGGCATTCCAGCTTCGCGACGACGTCCTGGGCGTTTTCGGGGACCCCCTCACCACCGGGAAACCGGCCGGAGATGACTTGCGCGAGGGCAAGCGCACGGTACTCGTGGCGCTGGCCCTGGACCAGGCTTCTCCGGCCGAGTCCGCCTTCATCGATTCCAGGCTGGGAAGTCCGGAACTGGACGACGGGGACGTCCAGGAGATCCGCCGGATCATCGAAGACTCAGGAGCGCTGCAGGCCACCGAAGTGCTGATTGGTGAATACGGCAACGCGGCCTACGGGGCCCTCGAGGCGCTGCAGCTGGATGAGCTGCCCAAGACCGCACTCAGGAGGCTGGCCGAGGCTACCGTCAGCCGGGCCTCCTGAGGACAGCAGTTACCAGGCCAGCGTCTGCGCCCTGCGCCGGATCTCGGTCTTCCGCCCCTCACGCAGGGCGTCAATCGGCCGGCCGCGCAGCGACTCGTCCGGAGTGAAAAGCCACGTGATCAGGTCTTCGTCGGAATAGCCGGCGTCGGCCAGCACCACAATGGTGCCTTTAAGGCTGTCCACCACCTGGCCGTCCTGGAGGAATTCTGCCGGTACTGAGCGGATATTCCGTTCGCCCACACGCGCAGCCACGAGGGCACGCTCATCAATAAGGCCATGGACCCTGGTAATGGAAACATTCAGCAATTGGGCGACATCGGGGAGGGGCAACCATTCGCCCACGAGGTTTTCTACGTTACTCACGAATCAAGGTTGCCACGGTGCGCGGTCCGGCGCCTAGTCGATTCATGCGCCCAGTGCTCCTGCCCTGCGGACACTCCGAAATTCTTCCTTACGGCAAAAGCGCGAATTCTTGTGCTAACCGCGAATTCATGAGAGATTCTCACTGTTCACACTCGTAACAAAGATCACTCGAGTAACAGTAGTATCAAGCACTAATGCGGCACCCCCGTCCGCACCCGCAGTTGAGAAGAGGATCCCTTACATGACGATGTCCCGCTCGCCGAAGCAGCCCCCCAGGCCGAGCTTGCCGATGATTGCTGCGACGACGGCGGCACTGCCGGCGGTTGTCCTGTCGTCCCTGGCCCTCGCACAGCCGGCCACGGCCCAGCAGCCGGCCAAATCACTCCCCGCGACCCTGACCGCGGCGATGAACGCGCAGGCGGCAGCCAAGGCCACGGCAACGGTCATTCCGGCCTCGTCCGTTTCCACCACGATTCCGGCGGCCTTTAAACCGGCACAGAATTCTGCGCCTGCCGAATATACAGTCGCCCGCGGAGACACCATCAGCGCCATCGCCGGAAAATTCAACCTGAACACCGGGGAAGTGCTCAGGCTGAACAATCTGCAGGCGAGCACCATCATTTACCCGGGGCAAAAGATCAAGCTGTCCGGCAGTCCTGCCGCAGCAGCCCCGGCCCCCGCCGCGCCGGCCGCTGCGCCCGCTTCGGCCGCCGGTGCCACTTACACCGTCAAGCCAGGTGACACGTTGGGCGCCATCGCCGCCCGGCACAACGTGAGCCTTGGGGATGTCTTCAGCTGGAACAACCTCAACATGAGGTCCATCATCTACCCCGGCCAAAAGATCAAGGTGAGCGCCGGTTCGCAGGCACCTGCTGCCCCCGCGGCGGCAGCGGCACCGGCGGCCTCACTCGCCAACACTTCAGCCCCGCAGGCTCCGGCGGCGGGCTCCTACACCGTCAAGGCGGGCGACACCCTCTCAGCCATCGCATCGCGCCATGGGGTGAAGCTGCCCGAACTGCTTTCCGCGAACGGGCTGAACCTCGGCTCCATCATTTACCCGGGCAACAAACTGAACGTCCCCGGCTCAGGCTCGCAGCCTGCTGCTGCGCAGCCGGCAGCGCCCGCAGCCCCGCTGGTACCGAGTTCCTTCCTTGGGTTCACCTACCCGCCGGCAGTGGTGAGCTCCGCGAATGAGAACAAGGCACTGCTGAATGCTTCCCCGGTCCCGTCCCGGGCAGAGATGCAGAACATCGTGGCAGACACCGCCCGCCGCATGGGTGTTGAGCCGTCACTGGCCCTGGCGTTCGCCTACCAGGAGTCCGGCTTCAACCAGCGCGCGGTCTCCCCCGCCAATGCCATCGGAACCATGCAGGTTATCCCCAGCTCCGGCCAGTGGGCCTCGGACCTGGTGGGCCGCAAACTGAACCTGCTCGATCCCTACGACAACGCCACGGCAGGAGTTGCGATCATCCGCCAGCTGCTGGCTACCAGCAAGGACCGGGATACGGCGATCGCAGGCTACTACCAGGGCCAGTATTCGGTAAGCAAGTACGGGATGTACGACGACACGAAGGCCTATGTGGCGGCCATCAAGGCACACCAGAAGAACTTTGGCTAAAGCCTTGGCCGGCCCGGTGTGACCGGGCCGGCAGCAGCTGATGGAACGGGTTCGGGCCGGTTGACGGCCCGGACCCGTTCCATTGCAACTAGGATCGGAGGGTGCAGGAAAACGTGTCTGACCCCCTTGTAGGAACGCTGGTGGATAACCGCTACGCCATCAGGTCCAAGCTGGCGCGGGGCGGCATGTCCACTGTGTACCTTGCCGAGGACCAACGGCTGGAACGTGATGTGGCCCTGAAAGTGCTGCATCCCCACTTCTCCGCCGACGAAAGTTTCCTGGGCAGGCTGGGCCGTGAAGCCAAGGCCGCCGCGAAGCTGTCCCATCCCCACGTGGTGGGTGTCCTCGATCAGGGCAACGACGGCCACACGACGTATCTGGTGATGGAGTACATCAAGGGACACACCCTGCGGGACGTCATCACTGACAAGGGCGCCCTGCCGCCACGGCTGGCGCTGGCCCTGATCGATCCGGTGGTGGAAGGCCTTGCGGCAGCGCACGCAGCCGGTTTTATCCACCGGGACGTCAAACCCGAGAATGTCCTCATCGCCGACGACGGCCGGATCAAGGTGGGAGACTTCGGCCTTGCCCGGGCCGTGACGACGTCCACCAGCAGCGGGGCGCTGATCGGAACGGTTGCCTACCTCTCCCCCGAGTTGGTTTTGGGCCGGCCCGCCGATGCCCGCAGTGACGTTTACTCCGTTGGCATCATGCTTTACGAAATGCTGACCGGCAAGCAGCCCTTCGGCGGAGACGTTCCCATTCAGGTGGCCTACCAGCACGTTAACAGCACGGTGGGTCCGCCGTCCGCGCTCGTTCCGGGCCTGGCAGCTGAAGTGGATGAACTCGTACAGTGGTGCACCGCAAACGATCCCGAGAACCGTCCGGTTGATGGAAGCGCACTGCTGCAGGAACTCCGCCATATCCGCACCAACCTGACAGACTCCGAACTCGACCTGCAGCCACCGGCAGCGCTGGGAGCCTCCCCTCACGGCATGCCCGGGTTCACGGGGCTGCCCGGCGCAACGGATCCCTCCGCCGGGCCCAGCCATACAGAGTTCATCCCGCACATCAGCAATCAGACGTCCGTCATGCCCGCCGGCCGTCCCCTGCCGCCTCCCTTCCAGCCGGCAGGCCACGTCACGGCCGCCCGCAACCCGACGCCGGCACCCCGCACCGGCCACACCCTCACCCCGCCCGGCGAAGACGAGAGTCCGGCTTGGGCCCCGGTTCCCCCGGCGTTGAGCAAGCGGGCCCAGCGCAAGGCGGAAAAGGACGATGAAAGGGCCCGCGCACGGGCTGCAGCAACACCGGCCCGAAGCCTGCGTGAAGGCAGCCCACGGCGGAGGGGCATTCTCTGGATCATCGTCCTGGTCATTGCTGCGCTGCTTGCCACCGGAGCCGGCTGGTTCTTCGGGATGGGGCCGGGTGCAGCGGCAGCCATACCGGCGGTGGCCAACAGGACCGTAGCGGAGGCTCAGCAACTGCTGAGCGATGAAGGATTCCGTTCGACCACCAGCGACGTCTTCGACGATGCCGTTCCTTCAGGCCGGGTGGTAGGCAGCGACCCGCAGGCGGGAGCGGAGATCCGCAAGTTCCAGCCGGTTTCACTGCTCGTATCGAAGGGCCCCCAGCTTTATCCCCTGCCGGAACTGAAGTCCGGCTCCCTCGACGAGGCCAAAAACGCCCTCAACGCCGCCGGAATGGCGCTGGGCAAAGTAACCGAACAGTTTGATGAAGGGACCTCGGCGGGAACCGTGCTCTCCCAGGATCCTGCAGCCGGTACTCCTGCCCGGCGGGGCACTGCGGTGGCAATGGTTGTCTCCAAGGGCCCCGAGCCCATTGCCGTCCCCTCAGTGGTGGGAAAGGCGGAGAACCAGGCCGTTGACGCCATCGAGGCAGCAGGCCTGAAGGCGGAGGTCGCCAAGGACGAGGTCTTCGACAGGAAGGTCCCCGAAGGCGCCGTGGTCAGCCAAAGTCCTGCCAACGGGACGTTGACCCGCGGCGGAACGGTCACCTTGACCATTTCGAAGGGTCCCCGGATGGTCGAGGTCCCAAGTTATATCGGCAAGCAGGCCGGGGAGGCCGAACAAGCTTTGCGGAAGCTTGGATTCGAGGTCCGTCTTAACAAGGTCCTGGGCGGATTCTTCGGCACCGTCAGGGACCAGGATCCAGTGGACACCGAAGTTCCTGAAGGGTCCGTCATCACCCTGACAGTGGTGTAGGCCGGGTAGTGCAGGAGGGGCGCCTCGCGGTGCCCCTCCTGCAGCGCCGTCACAGCGCGGAAAACGCGCGGCCCACGGGGTTTCCAGTCAGTTTTTGGCGAGTGCCCCGGCCACCAGGAAGGCCATTTCGAGTGACTGCATGTGGTTCAGGCGGGGATCGCAGACAGACTCGTAGCGGTCCAGGAACGCGTCCTGGTCGATCGGGTCCGCGCCGCCCAGGCACTCCGCAACGTCGTCACCGGTCATCTCGGCGTGCAGGCCGCCCGGTACCGTGCCCAGGGCGTGGTGCACCTCGAAGAAGCCGCGCACCTCGTCGATGACATCGTCGAAGTTGCGGGTCTTGTACCCGTTCGGTGAGGTGACCGTGTTGCCGTGCATGGGGTCGGTGACCCACAGGACCTGAGCGCCGGACGCCGTGACCTTTTCGACGACGGCGGGCAGCTTTTCACGGATGTTGCCGGCTCCCATGCGGGTGATGAAGGTCAGGCGGCCCGGTTCGCGTTCCGGGTCCAGCTTGTCGATGAGCCGCAGGGCGTCGTCGCCGGTGGTGGACGGGCCGAGTTTCACGCCGATGGGGTTGCGCACCCGCGACAGGAAGTCGACGTGGGCGTGGTCGAGTTCGCGGGTCCGCTCCCCGATCCACAGGAAGTGGGCCGATGTGTCGTAGGGGAAGCCCGTCCGCGAGTCGATCCGGGTCAGTGCGCGTTCGTAGTCGAGCAGCAGCGCTTCGTGGCTGGCGAAGAACTCCACCCGCTTGAGTGCCTCGAAGTCCGCGCCGCAGGAGTCCATGAACTTAATGGCGCGGTCGATGTCGCGCGCCAGGGATTCGTAGCGGGCGTGCGCCGGGTTCTCGGTGAAGCCCTTGTTCCACTGGTGGACGGACCGGAGATCGGCGAAACCGCCCTGCGTGAAGGCCCGGATGAGGTTCAGGGTGGACGCGGACGTGTGGTAGGCCCGCAGCATCCGGGACGCGTCGTGGCCGCGGGACTCGGGGGTGAATTCATATCCGTTGACGATGTCGCCCCGGTAGGCCGGCAGGGTCACGCCGTCCCGGGTCTCGTCGTTGGAGGAGCGGGGCTTGGCGAACTGTCCTGCCATCCGGCCCATCTTGATCACTGGCATGGCCGCGCCGTAGGTCAGCACCACCGCCATCTGGAGGATGGTCTTCACCCGGGCGCTGATCTTGTCTGCCGTGGCTGCCTCGAAGGTCTCCGCGCAGTCGCCGCCCTGTAGGAGGAACGCCTTGCCTTGCGCTGCGGCGGCCAAGCGCTCCCGGAGTACGTCCACTTCGCCGGCGAACACCAGCGGCGGAAGCACCGAAAGCTCCTTCACGGAGGCATCGAACACGTCCCTGTCCTGCCAGCTGGGCTGCTGCGAGATGGGCAGCCCGCGCCAGTCGTCAAGTCCGGGATAGGTGGCGGCGCCGCTTTGGGAGTTGCCGGACAGCGGAAAGGCGGGGTTTGCAGATAGCTGAGTCACCATCTAAGACTAGCGTCCGCGCAGGTCGGCTGGACACCGTGCCGTCACGGTTCCCGGCCCCTGCGTCACAACGGATGGGCGGCGCCGGGACACGCATCCTCCGGGCACCCGATCAGTGTGCCGCCGGCTCCCCGCCGGAGTCTCCGCCAGCCGGCGGCGACTCCAGTGGCTCCGCTGAGGCGGCAGGCTCGCCGGCGAGGCGCAGCTTCACCACGGCAGCGTATTCGTCCACGTATTCCTGCCCCGACAGCCGCTGCAGTTCCAGCATGATGCGGTCCGCCACCGTCCGCTGGGTGCCACGGTCCCCGGCCTGGTCCTGGTAACTGCTGAAGTCGAGCGGTTCACCGAAAATCATCCCAATCCGCCGGATGTTGGGGAGCCGTTTTCCGATGGGCTGCACCTTGTCCGTGCCGATCATCGCCACGGGGATAACGGGGACCCCGGCCTCGAGGGCCAGCCTGGCAACACCCACCTTGCCCCGGTACAGCTTGGCATCGGGGCTCCTGGTCCCTTCCGGATAGATCCCCAGCAGGCCGCCGTTGGTCAGCACGTCCATGCCGGCACTGAGGGAGGCCGCAGAAGCTGCGCCGCCGGACCTGTCCATGGGCAACTGGTTGGTGAGCCGGAAAAAGAGCGCGGTCAGGCGGCCCTTGATTCCGGTGCCGGTGAAGTATTCCGACTTGGCCAGGAAGACCACCGGGCGGCGGACCATCAGTGGCATGAAGATCGAGTCGGAAAACGAGAGGTGGTTTGAGGCGATGATCGCGGCGCCCTCGGCCGGAATGTTGTCCAGGCCCTTGACCCAGGGGCGGAAAAGAAGCTTCAGAACAGGACCGAGGAAAATCCTCTTCATGACCCAATAAAACACGCGGTGAACCTCTCGGAAGGTCGGCCCCAGGCTCCGCTCCGGGCCTGTTTCAGCAGTTCAGATGCAACCCTACTCTAGTGAGATTTATCCGGAACAGTGACACGATGTAGGCATGACTGAAAGCAGCACACCGCCCCGCCCCGCCGCGTTCAGTTATCCCGGCCATGGCCCCAATGCGGACATCGGCATCGCCATTTGCCACGGCTTCACGGGCAGCCCGCTCAGCGTGCTGCCGTGGGCGGAGCATCTCGCCGCCCAAGGCTATGCGGTAACCGTCCCCCTGCTGCCCGGCCACGGAACGGACTGGCGGCAACTCGCCCAGACGGGGTGGCGCGATTGGTTCGGCAGTTTCGAGGCAGCCTACCTCGATCTTTCCGCCAAGACATCCACCTGTTTTGTGGCGGGCCTGTCCATGGGCGGTGCGGTGGCCCTGCTCACCGCCGCCCGGCATAAGACGGCCGGCGTGAGCATCGTCAACCCCGGCCTGAGTTTCTATGACCGGCGCGTCCGGGTGATCGGGCTGCTGAAGTTCTTCCAGCGCACCACCATTCCCGTTCCGGAGGAACATTCGACGGCGCCCGCCACGGAAGACGGCGACTACTCGCGGACACCCCTGGCGGCAGTGCACGAACTCAAGAAGCTGTTCAACGCAACACTTCGGGAACTGCCTGCGGTCACGGCACCGGTGCAGGTCTTCAAATCCGTGACCGATGAGGTGGTACCGCCCACCTCCCTGGAACTGCTGAGGGCACGGCTGCGCGACAGGGTGACAGAGGTGATTGAACTTGCGGGCAGTGGCCACGTGGCTACGCTGGACGTTGACGCGCCGGAAATCTTCACCCGATCAAGCGGGTTCTTCCGCGACCATGCCCGCCAATCCAGCCCTTCGGAGACCCCATGACTGCCGGCCCGGACCACAGTCCCTTTAGCAGTGCCACCAGCGGCTCGGGGCCACGGGCAGGCGTAGTGCTGTCGCATGGGTTCACAGGCAGCCCGCACAGCCTGCGCGGCTGGGCGCAGGCGCTTGCCGGGGCCGGCTTCGCGGTGCGGATGCCGCTCCTGCCGGGCCATGGCACGAGCTGGCAGGAACTGTCGCGCACGCGGTGGCAACAATGGCACGGCGCCTTGGATGATGCGTTCCTTGAACTCGACGCCGAATGCGACCATGTTTTCGCTGCCGGGCTGAGTATGGGCGGGGCACTTGCGCTGCGGGTCGCTGCCACGCGGCCGGTGGCCGGCGTGGTCCTGGTCAACCCCGGGCTGGTGATTGATGACCCGCGCGCTCCGTTGGCAGGCATCCTGAAGCTGGTCATGAAGAGCACCCCTGCCATCGCCAACGACATCCTGAAGGCGGGTATCGATGAAGGCGCATATCCCCGCACTCCCGTCGCCGCAGCACACGAACTGAACAAAATGTTCAAGGACACCGCCCGGCTGCTCCCCCGCATCACGGCACCGGTGCAGGTCTATCGGTCCGCCGTGGACCATGTGGTGTCGGACTCCAGCATTTCCGTCCTGCGCCGCGGCTTGACCCATGCACCCCTGGACCTGGTCCGGCTGGAGAACAGCTACCACGTGGCCACCATGGACAACGATGCCGAACAGATATTCCAGGGTTCGGTGGACTTCATCCGGGCAACGCTTGCTGCGCTGGCACCCGGCGTGGCGGCTCCCGCGGGCTCCGGGGAGGCCGGCGATGAACAGGCCTGATTCCGGATCCGCGGACCAGGGCGCCAACCAGGACGACGCCGTCTGGCTCGACCTGGTGGCACGGCTGGAGGCGGACACTCCTCCGCCGGAGCGCAACGTGCCGGGTTCTGTTGCCAAGCCGCCCGGGCCGGCGTCCTTCCGTGACTTTGATCCCCTCAATCTGTCCGGTGCCGCACCCATGGAACGTTCGGCCGCCGAGCGCCTGGACAGCCAACGCGGAGAGCCGCGCGATGACGACATGTCGGAGGCGCCGCCGGCCGGCCCGCGCGACTACGGCGTTGAGGATGACGGAGGCGACTTCGTGCCCGGTGAGCCGCCCAGCCTTTCCGGGACAGACCCCATGACAATGCTGGCCTGGCTGGCCGCAGTCGGCGGGCCCATCGCGCTGCTGCTGTCCACGATGTTCTGGCGATCGGCGCCCGTGCTGGCCATTTGGGGCATCGTTGCTGCATTTGTTGCCGGCACGGTGTACCTCATCATGAAGCTTCCGCAGGAGAAGGACGAGGACGACGACGGCGCCCGGGTCTGAGCAGTCAGCTGCGGACCCTGCCGCTCACGCGGGAGAGGTCGGCGGCACCGATCAGGCCGGCGTTGGGTCCAAGGTGGGCCAACTGGATACCGGCGGCCGGCCGGAAGCCACGGCCCGTCAGGTTCCTGGCAAATGCCTTCCTGGCGGGCTCCACGAGGAGATCGCCTGCTGAACACAGGCCTCCGCCGATGACGAACAGTCCCGGGTCGAGGGCGGCCGCCAGGTTGGCAAGCCCCAGGCCGAGCCACTCCCCCACCTCTTCGATCAGTTCGCGCGATGCCGTATCCCCGGCGAGGGCGAGTTCGGTGACGATGGCTCCGGTAATGGTCTCTGCGCGGCCACCGACCGCAGCCAGAAGGTCCTGGGCCATGGGCGAGTTGCTGCTGGCAAGGATCCTCGCTTCCCGGCCGAGGGCGTTGCCGGAGGCATATTGTTCCCAGCAGCCGCGGTTGCCGCATTCGCAGCGGTGACCGCCGGGCATGATGACCTGGTGGCCGAACTCACCGGCCACGCCGAAGCGGCCGCGTTCCACCCGGCCGTCCATCACCATGGCCCCACCGATTCCGGTGCCAAGGGTGATGCATACCAGGCGGCTTTCCCCTTGCCCGGCGCCGAACCGCCACTCGGCCCACGCGGCGGCGTCGGCGTCGTTGGCCAGCAGCACCGGGCGCCGCAGGAGCTGCTGGAGGTTGGCGCGCAGGGGCTCGTTCCGCCAGGCGAGGTGGGGACTGAAAAGGACAGTGCCGCCGTCGAGGTCCATCCAGCCCGCAGCCCCGATGCCCACCGACCGGATCCGCCGCCCGCTGCCGAGCTCTTCGACCAGTTCCACGATGACCCGTTCCACAGCCCGGGGATCAGTGCCGGGCGTGGTGCGGCGGGCTTCGCTGAGGATCCGGCCTTCCTCGTCCACCACACCTGCAGCCACCTTGGTGCCGCCGATGTCGATGCCGATCGCCAATCCCCTGCGGCCCAGGCGCGCCCGCCCCCGGGAACCTTTTCCCTGCCCTGATGTGGCACGGTACGGGGCGGACCGCCGCTTCCACGGCGCGGATCGACGGAGGTGGCCGGCCTGGTCGCCGGAGGGCGGTGCGTACATAGTCCCCAATTCTAGGCTCGCGGCCGGGCCTCCGGAGCCGGGGCACGCTGGCTCCGGACCCGCCGCTGCCGCATTGACGGCTAAGTTACTGGCCAGTAACTTTAGATACAGCACTGTCCTGCGGCGGCATACTAGGCTTGTTACATGCCCCCTGCGGGACGACGGATATCAAAGGAGCTATAGTGCGCCAATTCAGTGTTCCGCCCCTTGTTGTTGTTCCACCGGAGACCAACATCACCGACCTGCTGCTGCGGCAGGCCAAAAAGGCCAGCAACCCGGCACTGTTTTCCCGCCTTGACGCATCCGGCTCCTGGCAGAACGTCTCCGCCACCGATTTCCTGGCTGACGTTAACGCCTTGGCTAAGGGTCTGATGGCCAGTGGCGTGGGTGCCGGCGACCGCGTGGGAATCATGTCCCGGACCCGCTACGAATGGTCCCTGGTGGACTTCGCCATTTGGTTTGCGGGCGCCATCTCGGTTCCAATCTATGAGACCTCGTCCCCTTCCCAGGTGGCCTGGAACCTTGGTGATTCCGGGGCCGTCGCCGCATTCGGCGAATCCGCACACCACGAAAACATCATCCTGCAGGCCGTCAACGCCGAAGGCCTCACCGACTTGATGCACGTCTGGCAGCTGGAAGGCGACGGCCTGGATGCCCTCCGCGAGGCCGGGCGTGGCGTCAGCGATGACGAGCTCGAGTCACGGCGGAGCACTGCCGTCCTCGCCGATACGGCCACCATCATCTACACATCCGGCACCACCGGGCGGCCCAAGGGTTGCGAGCTGACGCACGGGAACTTCGTGGAGCTCTCGGACAACGCCCTGGCCATCATCGGCGAAATCGTCCACGAGGACGCCAAGACCATCATGTTCCTTCCACTGGCACATGTCTTCGCACGGTTCATCTCCGTCCTTGCCATGGCTGCCGGGACCACTGTGGCGCACACGCCGGACATCAAAAACCTGCTCGCGGACCTGCAGAGCTACGAGCCCACCTTCATCCTGGCCGTGCCACGGGTTTTCGAAAAGGTCTACAACTCGGCCATGACCAAGGCGGAGGACGGCGGCAAGGGCGCCATCTTCCACCGGGCCGCCGATACCGCCATCGCGTACTCGAAAGCACGCCAGGAAGGCCGCGTCGGGCTGGGCCTCAAGCTCCGCCATGCGCTGTTCGACAAGCTGGTGTACGGCAAGCTGCGCGCAGCGATGGGCGGCCATGTGGCCCACGCCGTGTCCGGCGGCGGCCCGCTCGGCGAACGCCTGGGCCACTTCTTCCAGGGCATCGGCATGCAGGTACTCGAGGGGTACGGCCTGACCGAAACCACTGCCCCCATCTCGGTCAACACCCCGTCCCGGATCAAGATAGGGTCCGTGGGCAAGCCGCTGCCCGGTAACGCCGTAAAGATCGCCGAAGACGGTGAAATCCTCACCCAGGGCGTCTGCGTGATGCGCGGCTACTACAAGCGCGACGACCTCACCGCGGACACGTTCGACGACGGCTGGTTCCGTACCGGAGACATCGGCCGGCTCGACGAGGACGGCTTTGTTTGGATCACCGGCCGCAAGAAGGAGATCATCGTAACGGCCGGCGGCAAGAACGTGATCCCCGCCCTGCTGGAAGACCAGATCCGGGCCGACGCCCTGGTCTCGCAGGTCCTCGTAGTGGGTGACAACCGCCCGTTCATCGGCGCCCTGGTCACCCTTGACCAGGAGGCGCTGCCGGGCTGGCTCCAGCGGCACGGGCTTCCAGCCGGCACCTCGCTGGAGGAGGCAGCAGAGAACCCTGTGGTCAAGGCAGCGGTGCAGGACCTGATCACCGCCGCCAACGGGTCTGTGTCCCAGGCCGAGGCCATCAAGTCGTTCCGGATCGTTCCGGCCGACTTCACCGAGGCGTCCGGACATTTGACGCCGTCCATGAAGGTAAAGCGGGCACAGGTGATGAAGGATTTCGAGACCATTATCGAGGAGATGTACTCGGCACCCCGCTCCTGACCCAAGCACTGCTGCACTCATGACGAAAAGGTCCTCCCGGCTGCTGCCGGGAGGACCTTTTCATTGCCTTACGTGCTGGACCGGGCTACTGCTCCACAACCAGGAGCAGGTCTCCGCCCTGAACCTGCTCCACCGCGGAGATGGCCAGCCTGGACACCTTGCCGCCCACCGGCGTCGTAATGGAAGCTTCCATCTTCATCGCCTCGATAGTGGCCACGGTATCGCCGGCGTTCACCGTGTCTCCCGCCTTCACGGTGACAGTGACGGCCCCGGCGAACGGCGCGGCGACGTGGCCCTGCTGCGCCGGATCCGCCTTCTCGGCAGCCTTGACGTTGCTGACCACTGACCGGTCCCGCACCACCACGGGCCGGGACTGGCCGTTGAGGGTGCACATCACGGTGCGCATGCCCTTCTCGTCCGGTTCCGAGACTGCTTCGAGTGAAGCAATCAGCCGGACGCCGCGCTCCAGCGTGATCTCGTGCTCGGTGCCCTGCTGCAGCCCGTACAGGTAGTCGCGCGTGTCCAGGACAGAGATGTTGCCGAAGGTCTCGACACTCTTCAGGTAGTCCTTGGTGGGGCCGGCGAACAGCAGCCGGTTCAGGGTGTGCTGGCGGGTCTTGGAGTCGGACTTGAGCGCGGCGCTGTCCTCGGCGCTGAGCTCGACGTCGCGGACCTTAATGCTGCGTCCCTGGAGGGCCTTGGTGCGGAAGGGCTCCGGCCACCCTCCGGGAGGGTCCCCGAGTTCGCCGGAAAGGAATCCGATGACGGAGTCGGGGATGTCGTAGTTCTGCGGGTTCTCGTTGAAGTCCGCGGGATCGGCGTTGAGGCCCACCAGGTGCAGGGCGAGATCACCCACCACCTTGGATGAGGGCGTCACCTTTACCAAGTGGCCCAGGATCCGGTCAGCGGCCGTGTACATGTCCTCGATGGCTTCGAACCGCTCCCCCAGGCCCAGTGCCATGGCCTGCTGGCGGAGGTTGGAAAGCTGGCCGCCGGGGATCTCGTGCTTGTAGACCCGGCCGGTGGGACCGGGCAGGCCCGACTCGAACGGTGCGTACACCCTGCGGACGGCCTCCCAGTACGGTTCCAGGGAACTGACGGCGTCAAGGCTCAGACCGGTGTCACGCGGCGTGTGGGCCAGCGCCGCCACCAGGGCCGAGGCCGACACCTGGCTGGTAGTGCCGGCCAGGGAGGCTGAAGCCACGTCCACGGCGTCCACACCGGCGTCCACGGCAGCCAGCAGGGTTGCCAGCTGGCCGCCCGCGGTGTCGTGGGTGTGCAGGTGTACGGGCAGGTCGAAGCGTTCGCGGAGTGCGGCCACAAGTTTGGCGGCCGCAGCCGGGCGAAGCAGGCCGGCCATGTCCTTGATAGCCAGGATGTGGGCGCCGGCATCAACGATTTTTTGAGCCAGTGCCAGGTAGTAGTCCAGCGTGTACAGCTTTTCCGCCGGATCCAGCAGATCGCCGGTGTAGCAGAGTGCCACTTCCGCGACAGCGGTACCGGTGGCGCGGACGGCCCGGATGGCGGGGGCCATCTGGCTGACGTCGTTCAGGGCGTCGAAGATCCGGAAGATGTCGATGCCGGTGGCCGCAGCCTCATTGACGAAGGCCTCGGTGACTTCCTCAGGGTAAGGGGTGTAGCCCACGGTGTTGCGGCCGCGGAGCAGCATCTGGATGCAGATGTTCGGCAGGGCTTCCCGCAGTGCTGCGAGCCGGTCCCAGGGGTCTTCGCCGAGGAATCGGAGGGCGACGTCGTAGGTGGCCCCGCCCCAGGCTTCAACGGACAGCAGCTCCGGCGTCAGGGCGCTGACTGCCGGTCCGGCAGCCACAAGGTCGCGGGTGCGGACCCGGGTGGCGAGCAGCGACTGGTGGGCGTCGCGGAAGGTGGTGTCGGTGACGGCCACGGCGGTCTGCCCCCGCAAGGCCTTGGCGAAACCTTCCGGTCCCAGTTCACGCAGTTTCTGGCGGGAACCCGGCGCTGCCTCCTGGCCCTTGACGGACGGAAGCTTGTCGGCCGGGTTCGAGTGGACGGTCAGTTCACCGTTCGGCTTGTTGACGGTAACATCGGCCAGCCAGGTCAGCAGCTTGGTGCCGCGGTCTGCGGACACCCGCGCCTTGAGCAGTTGCGGGCGCTGGTCGATGAAGTTGGTGGCGACGTCGCCTGCGATGAAATCGGGGTCGTCCAGCACGGCCTGCAGGAAGGGGATATTGGTGGACACGCCGCGGATCCGGAACTCTGCGAGGGCGCGGCGGGCGCGGGCCACGGCGGCGGGATAGTCCCGGCCCCGGCAGGTGAGCTTCACCAGCAAGGAGTCGAAGTGCGGGCTGATCTCGGCGCCGGAGTAGACGGTTCCGCCGTCGAGCCGTACGCCTGCGCCGCCTGCGGAGCGGTAGCCCGTGATCTTTCCAACATCGGGCCGGAAGCCGTTGGCCGGGTCCTCGGTGGTGATGCGGCTCTGCAGGGCAGCACCCTTGAGGTGGACGGTCTCCTGTGAGAGCCCAAGGTCAGCGAGGGTTTCGCCGGAGGCGATCCGCATCTGGGCCTGGACCAGGTCCACGTCCGTGACTTCCTCGGTGACCGTGTGCTCCACCTGGATGCGCGGGTTCATTTCGATGAAGACGTGCTGGCCTGCCCGCTCGCCTTCGGTGTCGACCAGGAATTCAACCGTGCCCGCATTGACGTAGTTCAGGGCCTGCGCAAACTTGACCGCATCACGGTACAGGGCCTGGCGGATGTTTTCGTCCAGGTTAGGGGCGGGCGCGATTTCGATGACCTTCTGGTGCCGCCGCTGGATGGAACAGTCCCGTTCGAAGAGGTGCATCACGTTGCCCTCGGCGTCAGCGAGAATCTGCACCTCGATGTGCCGGGGGCGCAGGACGGCCTGTTCCAGGAACATGGTGGGGTCGCCGAAGGCCGCGTCCGCCTCGCGCATCGCTGATTTCAGGGCCTCGGGAAGGTCTTCCCGGGTGTCCACCCGCCGCATGCCACGGCCTCCGCCGCCGGCCACTGCCTTCGCGAAGATGGGGAAGCCAATCTCATCAGCGGCGGCAAGCAGTTCATCCAGGTCCTTGGACGGCTCGCTGGACTTCAGCACCGGTACGCCGGCCGCGCGGGCCGCCTTCAGTGCTGCCACCTTGTTTCCGGCGAGTTCCAGGACTTCGGCCGGCGGACCCACGAACGTGATGCCGGCTTCCTTGGCCGCGCGTGCGAGGTCCGGGTTTTCCGAGAGGAAGCCCGTACCCGGGGTAGATGGCGTCGGCGCCGGCCTCTTTGGCAACCCGCACCACCTCGGCGACGTCCAGGTATGCCCGGACGGGATGCCCTTCCTCGCCAATCAGGTACGCCTCGTCCGCTTTCTGCCGGTGGATCGAGTTTCGGTCCTCATTGGGAAAGACGGCAACGGTCTTGGCGCCCAGCTCGTAGCCGGCGCGGAAGGCCCTGATCGCGATTTCGCCGCGGTTGGCCACCAGAACTTTGGAAAACATACTTCTCCTGCATCATTGCGGGTGGATCGGTGAGTGGTCACAGTGTCTAGGACCCACAAGGACAAACACAAATCTTTGTGTCAGCCATCACAGATTTCCCCGTCATGTCCTGATCGGTTTGGGCCGGGCCGTCCTGATCAGCCCCGCTTGCACCGCCAGTGCCATGCCGGGCACCCATAAAGCAGGATTCAGCGCGGCATCCACATATGATGAGTAGGGCGGCAGGACCGTCCGGCTTCGGTTCCGCCGGAGCAAACACTACCCCCAACACGGCATCCGGCGTTAGGTTTTGGTCTCTCAAGTGCAAGTAGTCAGCATCAGCAGCCTTAAGGGTGGAGTCGGCAAGACTTCCGTCACCACAGGATTGGCGTCTGCGGCGCTGGCCGCGGGAATCCGGACCCTTGTGGTGGACCTCGATCCCCACGCGGACGCAACCACTGCCCTGGGCGTGCAGCCCGGCGAGCAGCTTGATATCGGACGGATGCTCAAGAGCCCCCGACGTGCCAGACTCGCCGAGAACGTGGTGCGGAGCAATTGGAGCTCCCGCGCCCACTCAAACGGTTCCAGCCCCGCGGTCCTGGATGTCGCCGTCGGCTCCGCCTATACGGGGATTTACGACCGTCCGGACCTTGGCCGCCGTGACCTTCGCCGGCTCACCGCGGTCCTGGCCGGCGCAGGCAACTACCAGCTGGTGCTGATCGACTGCCCGCCGTCGCTGAATGGCCTCACCCGGATGGCGTGGTCCGCCAGCGACAAGGTGGCACTCGTGGCCGAACCCGGGCTCTTCTCGGTGGCCGGAACGGAGCGCACCATGCGTGCCATTCAGCTCTTCAAGCAGGAGTTCGCGCCCAACCTGTCACCGGCCGGAATCGTCGCCAACCGGGTGCGGACCGGCTCCTCCGAGCACACCTACCGGCTGGCCGAGATGGAGTCGATGTTTGGCGAGCTGCTGCTGAGTCCGCGGATCCCGGAGCAGGCCAACTGGCAGCAGATCCAGGGTGCTGCGCATCCGGTGCACCACTGGCCCGGCGACTCCGCCAAGTCCGCTGCCGCCCTGTTCGATGAGCTGCTGGCCAACCTGATGGCTGCGGGCAGCGGCCTCCGAAGCCGCGCACGCTAGAGACGAACCCTTAACGAACAGGGGCCGCACTCCTCCGGGAGGAGTGCGGCCCCTGTTCGTTAAGGGTTGCGGGTCAGCTGATCTTGCGTGCAGCCCGCCGCTTGCTGAGCTCGTCGTCAGGGAACGTCTGTTCGGCGGCGTGTTCGCTCGGCAGTGATGCCAGGCTGCCCTCCACCTCGCGCCATACACGGCCCACTGCAATGCCGAAGACGCCCTGGCCGCCCTGGACGAGGTCGATAACTTCGTCGGCCGAGGTGCATTCATAAACACTGGCGCCGTCGCTCATCAGGGTGATCTGGGCGAGATCCTCCACGCCGCGTTCGCGCAGGTGCTCTACAGCGGTGCGGATCTGCTGGAGCGAGACCCCGGTATCAAGGAGACGCTTGACCACCTTGAGGACAAGGATGTCGCGGAAGCCGTAGAGGCGCTGCGAGCCGGACCCTGCCGCGCCGCGTACGGCCGGCTCCACGAGGCCGGTCCGGGCCCAGTAATCGAGCTGCCGGTAGGTGATCCCGGCCGCCTTGCACGCGGTGGGACCGCGGTAGCCGGCGTCCTCGTCGAGGACAGGGAGGTCTTCGGTAAAGAGGAGGCCCTGGGCACCGCTTACGGGCACGGCGGCACCGGCCGTGGGCTGCTTCAGCCCGCCTGCTTCACCTTTAGGACTCACCTGGATCCTCCTTGTCGTACGCTCCCGGGAACATCTGCAGCAGCGTGGGCATGAAGACCATGCATGTAATTCTCGCGGGGCGCACTTTCCAGTGTGACTTGCGCGGCTGCCGTAAGCAATGGGAACTTGATACTTCGACGTTAGGCCCGGCAGGTCGCAAGGTCAAAGATGTTGGCGCTTTCAAGGGGCGTGTCGAAACTTTCAGCCTCAACTTTAACCTTAACGTGACCTAGCCGTCGAAATCTTCCGGCTCCACGTCATCGAGGAATTCGCGGAACCTGCGCAGCTCGCGCTCCTCGTCCACCGTGGGGTTCGGCTCCGTGTCCTCGCCTTCGTCGTGCTCGGTGATGCGGACTCCGGCTTCGTCCATCACCGAGTCCGCGCACCAGATGCGGCACTTCGCGCGCAGTGCAATTGCGAGGGCGTCGGAAGCCCGCGAACTGACCGTGGTGCCGTTCTCGAACTGCAGCTGCCCGTAGAAAATGTTGTCCTCCACGGCAACAATGTTCACGCTTACCACCGAGTGGCCCAACGTCTCCACGACGTCAACCAGGAGGTCGTGCGTCATGGGCCGCGGCGGAACCACGCCCTGTTGGGCCAAGGCGATGGCGCTGGCCTCCGGCGTTCCGATCCAAATGGGGACATGGCGCTCCCCATGCATCTCGCGGAGCAGCACCAGGGGCTGGTTGGATGGCAGTTCGATCCGAACGCCAACAATCTCGACTTCAATCATCAGATGTCCATGCGTGAGATGTGGTCCTGCACCAAGGCACGGTGCAGGGTGAGGCAAAGGTCGCTGATTTCACGGGCTGCCTCAGCTGCACGCGCCTGGGATGCGGAGTCCTTGCGGGACGCCAATGGTGCCACCGCACGTTCCACAAGGCCGAACTCACGTTCTGCCGCCGCCTGGAAGGGACGGAGGTGGCGTGGCTCAAGGCCATGGCCCTCGAGCTGCACGCAGGCGCGCGCAACCTGGAGGGCGTGTTCGTCGAACCGGCCGTTGGTGTGGCTGATGAGGCCGAAGTCGAGGAGGGACTTCAGAAGCGGGACGCTGGCACCGGATTCGGTCCGCAGCTGCTCTTCGGTGAGCTTGCGGCCATGGTTCTGGAGTTCGGCAGCGAGTTCGTCGGAAACTATCCGCGGTGAAACCACGACGCCGGGTGGCAGGTTCTCGGGCCGCTCTCCCCTGTCAATCGCATCAAGGTAGTCCTTGATGACCTTCAGGGGGAGGTACTGGTCCCGCTGCAGGGCAAGGACGAACCGGAGGCGTTCGACGTCGCCGTCGGAGTACTGCCGGTAACCGGCCGGAGTGCGCCGGGGATTAATGAGTCCCTTTTCCTCAAGGAACCGGATCTTCGACGCTGTCATGCCCGGGAAGTCGGCACTGAGCTGGGCGAGTACCTCGCCAATGTTCAGGACCTGGGGTCCCCGGCGTTCGGGTTGTGCCATTGCCACAGGCAGCGGTCCCCGGATCAGCCGCGGCCTGCAGCTGTGGCAGGGCTCAGGTAGAAGGTAAGGCGGAACTTGCCAATCTGGACTTCGCTGCCCGACTTGAGCTCCACAGCGTCCACGCGGTCGTGGTTGACGTACGTGCCGTTCAGGCTGTTCCGGTCCACCACTTCAAAGCTGCGTGCCGTGCGCCGGAACTCGACGTGGCGGCGGGACACTGTGACGTCGTCCAGGAAGATGTCAGCGTCAGGGTGGCGGCCCGCCGTCGTGACGTCAGAATCGAGCAGGAAGCGGGCCCCGGCGTTCGGCCCGCTGTGCGCTACGAGCAGCGCCGAACCCGCCGGCAATGCCTCGACGGAGTTGCGCTCCTCAAGGGAGAGTTTGGGTGCGATGGTGGGCTCATCCCGGATGGGGGTGAGATGGATCGAGGTGGTCTCCGACGCCTTAGCCGCACCCGTGCCGTATTCCCCATCGGCAGGGTTCTGTGTGTGGCCAGCCATGGATTCCTCCTCTTCCCGCTGCCGCCCGTCAGGGCTGCAGCCAACGTTTGCCCGCCGGACCGTCCCGGCAGGTCCGGTTCCGGCTCCGCATCCGGCCGTTGACGTGCGAAGACGTCCGAGCCTTCGAGGCGGGCCGGACCGGATTTACCGGTTAGCTTTAGCCTACCTGTTGTTCGTACTCGGATGCACTGAGCAACGAGTCAACAGCGTCTGCTTCGGCGAGTTTGACCTCGATCAGCCAGCCGTCGCCGTACGGATCCGTGTTGATGAGGGCGGAATCGGAGTCCAGCGACTCGTTGCGGGCCACAATTTCGCCCGAAACCGGCGCGTAGATGTCGCTGACGCTCTTGGTGGATTCGACTTCGCCCACCACTTCGTTGGCCGTAACCTTTGTCCCCACTTCGGGCATCTGCGCGTACACAACATCCCCAAGGGCGTCCTGGGCAAAATCGGTGATGCCCACGCGGACCACGCCGTCAGCGTTGGGGGCAGTGACCCACTCGTGCTCGGCGGTGTAGGACAGGTCTTCGGGAATGTTGCTCATTGGGGGCCTTTCGTAGGGCTGGACACCAAGGTCAGGAGGCGCGGAAACGAGCCGCCGCTGAAAGTATAGGCATATCTGCCGGGGCGTTCACGGGGGTGTCTGCGAAGATGGGACGCATGAGCGCGCTTCGTTGTGCCGGACTGTACGGAGAGGGCAGGTAACCATGCCGGAGCTTCCCGAGGTGGCCGGTCTGGCCACTTTCCTGGACGGACAGCTGCGTGGCGCCGTCCTGACCAAACTGCAGGTGGTCTCCTTCGCGGTGCTCAAGACGGCGGATCCTCCCTTCAACGCGATTGAGGGCCGCACCGTGGCCGGAGTCCGCCGCTTTGGCAAGTTCATCAGCATCGACACCGATGGCATGTCCCTGGTGTTCCACCTGGCCCGCGCCGGCTGGCTCCGCTTCACGGACTCCCCCGCAGAGAGCCAGCTGAAAATGGGCAAAGGGCTGATTGCCGTCCGCTGTGCTTTCTCCGGACCGGACGGCCCGCGCGGATTCGACCTCACGGAGGCCGGCACCAAGAAAAGCCTCGCGGTGTACGTGGTGCGGGATCCGCAGGACGTGCCCGGCATCGCCGCGCTGGGTCCGGATCCGTTCACGGAAGCGTTCGACGCCGGCATGCTGGCCGAGATCCTGGGGGCCAGTTCCCAGCAGATCAAGGGCCTCCTGCGCAGCCAAAGCGTCATCGCCGGCATCGGCAACGCCTACAGCGATGAAATCCTGCATGCGGCCCGCATTTCCCCGTTTGCCACCGCCAAATCGCTGGACCGCGAAACAGTCCAGGTACTGTACGAGGCCATCCACGGCATTCTGGGCGAAGCACTGGCTGAAGCCCAGGGCAAGCCCCCGAAGGATTTGAAGGACGTCAAGCGCAGCCATATGCGCGTCCACGCCCGCACGGGGTTGCCTTGCCCGGTTTGCGGGGACACCGTGCGGGAGGTGTCGTTCGCCGACACGGCGCTCCAGTACTGCCCCACCTGCCAGACCAAGGGCAAGATCCTTGCTGACCGCCGCACATCCAAGTTCCTGAAATAGCCGGCCCAAAAGGGAAGCATGGACGTTCCGTCCAACGGACGGCGGGGCCGCCACCCGTGACGGGCAGTGGTTTTCTGGCTGCGGTTATGCGGAAGGTGGCCGCACCGGTTTGAGGGGTGGCGCCCCAAATTCCCCATTTCCCCCTATTTGCAGGGAATGGCAGGTAATGGAAGCACGTCTCTTCCAACCCCGGTAACACCTAAGTATCGTTGATGTCACGTCCCCCAAAGCGCGCACAGCAAGGGCGGACGGAAACTGGCTACATGAGGGTCCAGACACAGGCGCTCACTTCCCAAGCAAAGTGCCCATCTGGGCCTTTTCCGTGTGTTCAGTCATCACTACAGCGCCCCTCAGCCTCTGAACCGGGGGAACCAAAGGTTCACTTCCTGATGGCCGCTCGCACCCTCAAGCACGGTGTGCTCTCTTGCACCCGCCGGACTTGAGTGACAACCGCAGACAGGCGAGTCGACAACGACGTGGACGGCCACTAAGTGACGGCCCGTGCCAGCCTATTCTGCCTGCTCCTGCGGGGTATCGATTTTTCGATAGCCGAAGGAAACTGCAATGAACAAAGTTACCCGCCTGCTGGGCTCCGCTGTCCTCGCTACGGGACTCACCCTCGGATCGTCTGTGACGGCCGGCGCTGCATTTGCCGACAACAACAGTCACGACAGGGGCTATGGCGCAACCAAATACGATGACCGCAATGACAACCGTGACCGGAGCGACCGCCACCGGGATGACCGTGACAGGGGCTACGGCCGGGTTGTCTATGTGGAGCACGACCATCGCGGAGACTGCCACGGCAAATACCACCGCGCTTGGTTCGAGGACCGGTACGGACACATTTTCGTGATCGTGATCCTCGTGAGGTGACCACGCCTCCTACGCCGCCTGGCGGCTGACAGCAAAAGGGCCGCTTTCCGGAATATTCCGGAAAGCGGCCCTTCGTGGTCGGGCTGACAGGATTTGAACCTGCGACCCCTTGACCCCCAGTCAAGTGCGCTACCAAGCTGCGCTACAGCCCGCTGGTTCCGCCGTTCTCCGCTGCAGGTTATCCCGGATTCCTCCGAAGATTTCCATCAGCAGTCCGGCCGAACCACCTAGAAGAGCTTACACGATCGAAAGGGGTGCGAATGACACTTTCCGAGAATCAGGCCCGGACGTGTCGGAGTCAACACCGGCCCTAGCGCTTCTTGCCGCGCTTTTCGCGGACGCGCATGCTGACTTCGATGGGCGTGCCCTCAAAGCCGAAGGTCTCCCGGAGCCGGCGCGTGATGAACCGGCGGTACCCGGGATCGAGGAACCCGGTGGTGAAGAGCACGAACTTCGGCGGCCGGCTGGACGCCTGGGTACCAAAGAGGATGCGCGGCTGCTTGCCGCCCCTGACGGGGTGCGGGTGCGCAGCCACCAGTTCACCGAGGAAGGCGTTCAGGCGGCCGGTGGGGATACGCCTGTCCCAGTTCTCCAGGGCAAGGTCCAGGGCCGGGACCAGCCGGTCCTTGTGCCAGCCGGTCTTGGCCGAGATATTCACGCGCGGGGCCCATTCAACGTGGGCCAGGTCTTGTTCGATTTCGCGTTCCAGGTAGCGGCGGCGTTCGTCGTCGAGCAGGTCCCACTTGTTGAAGGCCAGCACCAGGGCGCGGCCCGACTCGATGGCGAGCTGAAGGATACGGACGTCCTGCTCGCTGAGGACCTCATCTACTGCGAGGAGCACGACGGCGACCTCCGCCTTCTCAAGGGCAGCCTGCGTCCGCAGCGAGGCGTAGTAGTCAGCGCCCTGCGCCATGTGCTGGCGGCGGCGGATACCTGCAGTGTCCACAAAGCGCCAGGTGCGGTCGCCAAGTTCAATGAACTCGTCCACGGGGTCCCGCGTAGTGCCGGCGGTGTTGTCCACCACCACGCGTTCGGTTCCCGCAAGCTTGTTCAACAGCGAGGACTTGCCAACGTTGGGGCGGCCAATCAGCGCGATGCGGCGGGGACCGCCGGCACGCTCCACGCCTTCAACAGTGGAAAACTCGGGCAGGACATCCATGACGTGGTCAAGGAGGTCAGCCACGCCGCGGCCGTGCAGGGCGGAGACCGGGTACGGCTCGCCGAAACCAAGGCCCCACAGTGCGGCGCTGTCGGCTTCCTGGGCGAAGTCGTCCACCTTGTTGGCCACCATGATGACCGGCTTCTTGCTGCGGCGGAGCATCTTCATGACGCCTTCATCCGTGGCGGTGGCGCCGACGGCGGAATCGACCACGAAGAGGACGGCGTCGGCGAGTTCCACGGCCATCTCGGCCTGCTCGGCAACGCGGGCGTGGATGCCACGGGCGTCGTGCTCCCACCCGCCGGTGTCCACCAGGGTGAAGTTGCGGCCGTTCCAGCTTGACGAGTACATGACGCGGTCTCGGGTGACACCGGGGGTATCCTCCACCACCGCTTCCCGGCGGCCGAGGATGCGGTTCACCAGCGTGGACTTGCCCACATTTGGCCGGCCGATGATGGCCAGCACGGGATCCAGCTTGACGGGACCGTCCAGGTCCTCGTCGCCGTACTCGCCGCTCAGCAGGGCGGCATCTTCCTCATCCAGCTCGTAATCCTCCAGGCCTGCCCGGAGGGAGGCAGCGCGGAGCTCGGCTTCGTCGTCGCCGATCGCCGCAAGCCGCTCGGCCACCTGGTCGGTGCCGGAAGGCGTGTACTCGTACTCGGCCGAGCCGGAATGCCCGGATGTCTGCGTGGTGTCGCTCATTGCACTGTCCTTAGTGGTCATCTGCCGGCGTCCCGGCTACTGCTGTTAAGTCTTGGGGAGCATCAGCGAACGGCAACGGCTGCCCACTGAGCTGAATGGCGTCGCGGACGTGCCCGGCCAGCGCTGCGCGGATTTCCTGCGCCGCCCTGTCCATTGAAGCACGGCCTGTTTCCCCTGCCCTGCGGGTCAGGGTCAGGGCGGGGCCGAAGGCCACATGGAACCGGCGGCCCGGCCGGGGCACGGAGTCGAGGTGTTCCCCGCCAACACGCGTGCCAAGAATGGCGACCGGCACCACTGGCGCCCCGGAATTGAGGGCAAGCCAGGCAACGCCGCCGCTGATCCCTGCGGCGTCCCCGCTCCCCCGGGTACCTTCGGGCAGGATCCCTACGCAACGCCCGGCGTCGAGCACGTCTTTGCACCGTTGCAGCGCGGCGCGGTCGCCGCGGCGGTCCACCGGTAACTGCCCCGAGGCGGAAAGGACCCGGCCGAGGAATCCCTTGAACATCTCCTGCTTCACCAGGATGTGCATGGGCCGCGGCGCTGCCCCGAACATGACCGGACCGTCCAGGTAGCTGATGTGGTTGCCGGCAAAGATCACCGGCCCGCCGGTGGGGACGTTGTCCCTGCCGGTCACGGTGGTGCGGTAGACGAGATGGTCAAGAATCCAGCCGACAGGCCGGCTCCAGGCCATAGTCCAGCCCGCGGGTGCCCCGGTGGTGCCCTCAGTCACGGTTAAGGACCTTGGTGACAATCACCAGTGCGGCATCCACTGTCTGCTCAAAGTCCAGGTCCGAAGAGTCCAGCGTCACCACGCCGGACGCAGCCTGGGTGAAGTTCACCACCGCTGAGTCCTTGGCGTCGCGGTGTGTGACCTGGGCTGCCAGTTCCTCGGCGTTCTGCGTCCCGCCGAGCTGGAGTCCGCGCCGGCGCAGCCGTGCTTCCTCGCTGGCGGTCAGCAGCATGCGCACCTCAGCACCGGGGGCGACGACGGTGGTGATGTCCCGGCCCTCCACCACCATGCGGCGGTGGTGCTTTTCGATCAGGTCGCGCTGGCGGCGGATCAGTTCGGTCCGCGCACCCAATGTGGTGGCCACGGCGCTGACGGCTGAGGAAATGGCGGGCTCGCGGATGGCGTCAGTGACGTCCTTGCCGTCCACCCTGACGTATTCCTCGTTGGGGCTGGTGCTGACTTCCAGCACCAGGTCCCGCGAGGCCTGTTCCACGGCTGCGGCGTCCTCCAGGTCTATGCCGGTGGTGACGCAGTGCCAGGTGAGTGCACGGTACATGGCCCCGGTATCCAGGTAGGCAATCCGCAGCCTCCGGGCCACTTCCTTGCTGACGCTGGATTTGCCGGAACCGGAAGGGCCGTCGATGGCAACAACGAGCGGCCGGCCAATGCGCAGGGCGCGCACGGACTCGAGGAGTTCTTGTGTCATTACTGAAGTACCCGCCATCCGCGGTCGTTGAGGGCTTCGATCAGGTGGTCATGCTTATTGGGCAGCACGGATATTTCCACCATACCGACGTTCTGTCCGGAGGAATGGTCAAGCCGCAGGTCTTCCAGGTTCACGCCGATCTCGCCGATCTCGGTGAGCAGCCGCGCAATCTGGCCGGGCCGGTCGTCCACCAGCACGGTAAGCCAGGAATACGCCTGCGGCGGGCCGCCGTGCTTGCCGGGGATCCGGGCCTGGCCGGCATTGCCCTCGCTCATCAGCTGGGCAAGGTCCAGTCTCGCCCCCGGCGCGGCGGGGTTTTCCAGCGTTCCGATCAGGCGGTTCAGGTCTTCCCGGACACCGTAGAGGATGTCCACTACCTTGCCGGCGTTACCGCCCAAAATCTGCACCCACAGGGTGGGGTCGCTGGCGGCGATCCTGGTGACGTCCCGCAGCCCGTTCCCTGCGAGGGACAACGCATGCAGCGGTGTCCCCTGCAGCCGGCTGGCCAGCAGGGAGGACATCACCTGGGGCAGGTGCGAAACGAGCGCTACGGCTTCATCGTGCTCGTCAGGGCTGAACTGCGAGACGACGGCGCCCAGGTCCGTCGCGAGCGAACGGGCAATCTGCAGGGCAGCTGCGGAGGTTTCCTCCGAGGGGCACACCACCCACGGCATGGACGTGAACAGCTCACCGCGGGCCGCAACCGGTCCGGACTTTTCGCGTCCGGCCATTGGATGCGTTCCCACATAGCGGGACAGGTCCGTGCCGCTGCTCCGAAGGCCCGACAGGATGCCTGCCTTGACGCTGGCGATGTCCACCACCACGGCGTCCGGGTAATCGGACAGCGCGGCGGTGACCACGTCGGCCGTGACGTCCGGCGGCGCGGCCACCACTACCAGCTGCGGTGCGGCACCGGCCAGCTCCGCGAGGGGCCGGCCAGCGCCGATATCAACAGCCACCGCCTGGTTGGTGGGCGAAGGGTCGGACAGGAAGACGGGCACGCCGCGGCCCCGCAAGCCCAGGCCGATACTCGTCCCCAGCAATCCGGTGCCGATCACGACGACTGGCCCGTCCAGGTGCCCGCGGCCGTGGCTCTTGAACGCGGACATGCCTCAGAGTCCTACGGACGCCAGCAGGTGGCCGACTTCCTGCTTGCCGAGGTTGCGGATGCTGCCCTGGCGCTGGTCGCCCAAACCGATGGGCCCCACCTTGACGCGGACCAGCCGCTGCACGGGGAAGCCAACGGCATCGAACATGCGGCGGACGATGCGGTTCTTGCCCGAGTGCAGTACCACTTCGATCAGCACGTGCCCGGGAGTGGAGTCCACCAGGCGGAAGGAGTCCACGGCTGCCGGCCCGTCTTCGAGTTCCACACCGGCCTTCAGCTGCGCGCCGATTCCCTGCGGGAAGGGGCCGCGCACCTGGACCAGGTAGGTCTTGGGGACTTCGTAGGAAGGGTGGGTGAGGCGGTTGGCCAGCTCGCCGTCGTTCGTCAGGAGCAGCAGCCCCTCGGTGGCGACGTCAAGGCGGCCCACATGGAACAACCGCTCGCCGGTGTTCTTGTTGTTTTTGAGGAAGTCGCTGATGCACGGCCGGCCATCGGGATCTTCCATGGTGGACACGACACCCTTGGGCTTGTTGAACACCATGTAGACGAGGTTTTCGTCCAGCTGGATGCGCAGCCCGTCCACGTGGATGACCGCAGTGGTGGGATCGATGCGGACACCCAGCTCGGTCACTACCTGGCCGTCCACCTCAACCCGGCCCTCGGCGATCATCTCTTCGCAGACGCGCCGGGACGCGACTCCAGCGGAGGCCATCACCTTTTGCAGGCGCACGCCGTCGGCGTCGTGCAGCTCCGACTGGGGAACGTCGGTGCGGGGGCGCTTCTTGCGGCCCGGCTTCCGGACCGGCCCGAGGTTCTGCCCGAAGCGTTCGCTGCCGAAGGCGCGGGAGGCCGCCGCGCCGGGAGCACCCGTGCGGGGCTTGGGTTTCAGGGCACCCGGGGTTCCCGGCGCCTTCTTCGCGCCCGGCTTGCGGGCGGCAGGCTTGCGCGACGACGGCTTGTTGGTCCGCTCCGATGCGCCGGCTTGCTGGGAACCGGCCAAGTCCGGGTCGACGAACCGTTCTTCGCGCGGTTTGGGTGCGCGGTGCGGCCGGTCACTTCCGAAGCCCTGGCCCCGCTGGCCGCCGCCGCTGGAACCTCCGCTAAATCCTCCGCCGGCTGT
Organism: Pseudarthrobacter sp. SORGH_AS 212; assembly: GCF_030818145.1. NCBI lineage: Bacteria > Bacillati > Actinomycetota > Actinomycetes > Micrococcales > Micrococcaceae > Pseudarthrobacter > Pseudarthrobacter sp. SORGH_AS 212. The sequence continues at coordinate 317,467 of NZ_JAUTAA010000001.1, forward strand.
CCCCCTGCGGGGAGTGTTGCCCTGCGGCTTGTTCCGGTCCGCGCCGCCGCGTCCCGAGCTGTTACGTGGTGAACCCTGGCGTCCCGCCTGTGTCATGACCCGTCCTCTGCTGTTTTTGGCCGGCAAAGCTGTCCACGGACAACCCTAGCCAGCCGGGCAGAATTTATCTGCCCTGGTGGATATTCATATGCATGCCGGATTTTCCGGACCTACATTCTGTCGGCGTCGTAGAACTCCGCGATGCCTTCCAGCCCCGGGAGGTGCGGGGAAAGCTGCGGAAGCCCGGCCACGGAACTGATTCCCATCCGTTCAAGGAAGTAGGAGGTGGTCCGGTAAAGGATGGCCCCGGACTCGGGATCCGTTCCCGCGTCCTCGATCAGCCCGCGCTGGGCAAGTGTCCGTACGACAGAGTCAACATTGACCCCGCGAATTGCAGACACCCGAGCCCGGGAAACGGGCTGGCGGTAAGCGATGACCGCCAGGGTTTCCAATGCCGCCTGCGTGAGCCTGGCAGTCTGCCCCTCGAGCACATACTTCCCGACGATGTCGGCGAAGTCCGGACGGGAGTAGATCCGCCAGCCACCGGCGATGTTCCGCAATTCAAAACCCCGGGGGCTGGAGCCAAAGCCAGCTGGACTGGCCTCCTCCTCATCCGGGGCGTTAACAGTATACCCGTTGTAATCGGCCTGAAGATCCGCCAGTAACTCCCGAACTTCACCCAGCGTCAGTTCCAATCCGGCCGCCAGTTCATCTTCGGTGGCCGGCTGGTCAATCACCATAAGCACGGCTTCAAGCGCGGCCTTGGCGCCACCGGGCAGGTCGCGGAGGCCTGATCCGGCACCGTCACGGCCCTCCGGGCTGTCAGCGGTGTTCACGGTTGTTCCTCATATTCTTCGCTCAGGTTTTCCGCCGACCATTCGCGCTCCCCTGCCGTCCAGTGGATGGCCAGGTCCGCGAGCGGTGACAGCTGGTCGAAGGCCACGGCCCTGTCCCGGTACAGCTCCAGGAGGGCCAGGAACCGTGCCACCACCACCAGCGTCGAGTCGGCGTCTGCGGTCAATGCCCTGAATGTCAGTGGTGATTCCTGCTGCAGGCGGATGCCCAGGATCTCCGCCTGTTCCTTAACGCTGACAGTGCCGCCATGCAGGTGCCCCAGCCCAACCTCGGTTGGCTTCGGCACCTTGGGCCGGAGGGCCGCGGCGGCGAGGGCGGCGAACTGCTCCGGGGTGTGCTTCCACACGAGTTCCGGAAGCATCGCGGCGAAATGCTCCTCGAGGGCCACCTGGCGGGGAAAGCGGCGGCCCTCCTGGTGGAGGGTACCGCCCAAAAGTCCCGCCACCTGCTTGAACGCCTTGTACTGCAGCAGGCGGGCAAACAAAAGGTCCCTGGCCTCCAGCAGGGCGATGTCTTCACCGCTCTCCACCTCGCCGGCGGGCAACAGCCTGGCCGCCTTCAGGTCCAGCAGTGTGGCTGCGATGACCAGGAACTCACTGGCCTCATCCAACGCCCAGTCCTCGCCAAGGTCCTGCAGCTTGCGGATGTACTTGATGAACTCATCGGTGACTGTTGCAATGGCAACTTCGGTGATGTCCAGCTGGTGCTTGGCAATCAGTCCGAGAAGGAGGTCGAACGGGCCGGTGAAGTTGGCCAGCCGCACCTCGAAGCCGGGCTTGGATTCGGCCACGGCGCGGCTAGGGTGCTCCGCCGCGCGAAATGAGCTCCTTGGCAAGGCGGCGGTAGGCGTCCGCTCCCACGTGGGTGCCGGCGTAGCTGGTGATCGGTTCAGCGGCCACCGTGGCGTCGGCGAACTTGATGGACCGCTTGATGACCGTTTCGAAAACCTTGTCCCCAAAAGCTTCCACCAGGCGGGTGATGACTTCCCGGCTGTGCAGGGTTCGTGCGTCATACATGGTGGCAAGCACGCCATCAACCTGAAGGCGGGGGTTGAGCCGGTCCTGGACTTTGTCGATGGTTTCGACCAGAAGCGCCACCGCACGCAGGGCGAAGAATTCGCAGATCAGCGGGATGATGACGCCGTGGGCGGCGGTGAGGGCGTTGACGGTCAGCAGGCCAAGGGACGGCTGGCAGTCGATGAGGACGACGTCGTAATCGTCTTCGACCTTCTTCAGCGCACGGTCCAGGACCTGTTCGCGGGCTACCTCGTTGACCAGCTGCACTTCGGCGGCGGAGAGGTCGATGTTGGCAGGCAGCAGATCGACGTTCTCCACGCCGGTGTGGTGGATGGCGTCGCGGATGTCCACCTTGCGGTCCATCAGGACGTTGTAGACCGTGAGGTCCAGTTCGTGGGGGTTGACGCCCAGGCCAGCCGACAGCGCACCCTGGGGGTCGAAGTCCACCAGCAGGACGCGCCGCCCGTATTCGGCGAGGGCCGCCGCCAGGTTGATCGTGGACGTGGTCTTACCGACTCCGCCTTTTTGGTTGACCATGGCGATCACGCGCGCGGGCCCGTGGGAGGGCAGCGGTGCGGGTTCGGGGAACTCACGCAATGGGCGACCCGTGGGGCCCATCACCGCGTTGTCGAGGTCGAATTCCGTGCCTTCCAGAGTTGCCGCACCCTGTTCGCTGCTCACGTATCTGTCCACACTTTCGATGACGGTGACTTGCTTGCCGCTGGATCCCCAGCGCCGTTCCTTCCCTCCAAGGCTACAGCCGCCGACACGGCATTCCGGGTAACTTGACTTTCTTCGAATGTTGAGCCTTGACCCTCTAGTTGAGGTCGAAGGTTGAGGCTTCCGATACGCGAAAGGGCCCCCGGAGCGTGCTCCGGGGGCCCTTTGACCGTATGGCGGGTTAGGCGCTGGCGGCAGCCTTGGCGCCTTCTTCCTTCGGCGCAAGTTCGCCGTGCCCGGCGATCATGGTCTGCTCGTCGAAGGGCAGCTCGCCGGAGAGGACCCGGCTGACCTGTCCGCCATCGATTTCCTTGACCCAGGTACCAATCAGGACGGTGGCGACGGCGTTGCCGGTGAAGTTGGTCAGGGCGCGGGCTTCGGACATGAAGCGGTCGATGCCGACGATCATGCCGACGCCGCCCAGGAGTTCAGGCTTGTGGGCCTGCAGGCCTGCTGCGAGCGTTGCCAGGCCGGCGCCGGTGACGCCGGCTGCACCCTTGGACGCGATGATCATGAAGATCAACAGGGAGATCTGGGCGCCCAGGTCCAGGGGGGTTCCCATGGCGTTGGCCACGAACAGCGAGGCCATGGTCAGGTAGATGGCCGTGCCGTCGAGGTTGAACGAGTAGCCGGTGGGGACGGTGACGCCGACAACCGGCTTGGAGACACCGAGGTGCTCCATTTTGGCGATCAGGCGGGGAAGCGCTGCTTCGGACGAAGACGTGGAGAAGATCAGCAGGTATTCGCGGCCCAGGTATTTCATCAGCTTGAAGATGTTGACGCCGGAGACCACCTGGAGGATGCCGCCGAGGATGACGACGATGAACAGTGCGCAGGTGATGTAGAACGCGAGCATCAGGGTGAACATGCTGACGATGGCCTGGAAGCCGGTGGCGCCAACCACTGCTGCGATGGCACCAAAGGCGCCGACGGGAGCCAGCCACATGATCATGATCAGGATCCGGAAGACGAGCGCCTGTCCGTGTCCGATGGCCTTGAGGATGGGAGCTCCCGAGGGGCCCATCTTTTGCAGTGCGAAGCCGACCAGGATGGCTGCGAGCAGGGTGGGCAGCACGGGGATGTCGCTGGGAATGATGCCGAGCAGGAAGTCCACGGTGCTGTCAGTGGCGGCCTTCTTGTTGGGATCGTACGGCGTGAGCTTGAGCCCCTCGCCGGGGTGGATCAGGTTGCCCACCACGAGGCCGATGGCCAGGGCGAAGGTGGACATCACTATGAAGTAGCCCAGCGCCAGGCCGCCCACCTTGCCCACCGTTGCGGCTTTGGCGATGGAGCCGATGCCCAGGACGATGGTGCAGAAGATCACCGGGGCGATCATCATCTTGATCAGCTTGATGAACCCGTCGCCGAGGGGCTTGAGGGATTTGCCGACTTCCGGGAACAGCAGGCCCACCAGGGCGCCCAGGATGACGGCGGCAATAACGGCGATGTAGAGGTAATGCGACTTGTCGAGGCCTTTGCGCCGCGGCGCCGCGGTGTCCAGGGACTCTCCCCGTTGAGAAGCCATGATGTGTCTCCTTTGGATAATCTGATAGACGCTGCGGCACAGTCACTGGGCTCACACGTCCTGCGGTGTGATATCCATCATTGGCCACACAGTGATCCAGCTCACCGTTGCGTTCATATTGGTCGCGGCGCAGGTGCTGGGTAGCCCAGCCAGGCGCCCGGAGACGGAGGGAAAGGTACTGATGATCCACCGCTGGAGTATCGCCCGCCGGCTCTTCGTGGCGAACCTGTTGATTGTGGTGTCCTTCATTGCCGTGGTGGGAACGGCGGCCTACGTCGACGCCCGGGACCGGACGTACAGCGAAGCGGGCCTGCGGATGACCGGCATCGCCACCTCGATCGCGTCCAACCCGCTGGTGCTGCAGGCCGCCGGGACCCGTCGTCGGTCCTGCAGCCCTATGCCCTCGACGTCATGGAGGAAGCCCACGTCGATTTCATTACCATCATGGCCCCGGACCGGACCCGCTGGACCCACCCGAGGAACGAGGAGCTGGGCAAGCCCTACATCGGATCCATCGATGCGGCACTGCGGGGCGAGACGTTCACCGAGGTGACCTCCGGCACGCTGGGACCGTCCGTGCGCACCATCGTTCCCGTGAAGGACGACGCCGGCACGGTCCGTGCCCTTGTAGCCGCCGGGGTGACGGTGGGCACCGTCGACGTCGCCTTCGCGGCGCGCCTTCCGGCCCTTGCCGCCATCGGACTCGCGTTGCTGTTGGGTGGCTCGCTGGCCTCGTGGCTTCTGGGCAGGTACCTCCGGCGGGTCACCCGCGGCTGGGGTCCAGAGCAGCTCTCCCAACTGTTCGCCTACTACGAATCCGTACTGCATTCTGTCCGCGAGGGCCTGATCCTGATCGACACCCGGGGGCGGGTGGTGATGTACAACGACCAGGCCGCAGAGCTGCTCGGCCTTGACCAGACCGGCAGTAGCGACCCCACCCGGCCGCCGAAGCTGTCAGACCTTCCACTCGACGAGGGACTCCGGGGTCTTTTCGAGTCCGGGCGCCCGGCCAAGGACGAGATTGTCCTGACCGGATCACGCGTCCTGGTGGTGAACCAGGGCCCGGCCAAGGGGCCGGAGCCCTTTGGACCCCGGGGCAGAACACCCGTTTACGGTACGGTGGCCACCCTCCGCGACCGGACGGAGATCGAGGCGCTGGGCAATGAGCTGGAAACCATGCGCACCCTGTCCGACGCCCTGCGGGCACAAACCCATGAGCATGCCAACAGGCTGCACACGATGGTGTCGCTGCTGGAGCTGGGACGGACCCAGGAAGCACTGGATTTCGCCACGAAGGACCTGGAGTTGAGCCAGCAACTGACCGATGACATGGTCAGCTCGGTGGACGAACCCGTCCTTGGGGCGTTGGTGATGGGGAAGGCGGCTGAAGCGCACGAACGCGGAGTGCACCTTGAAGTCACCGCGCTCGGTTCGGGCACGTCAGCGGGAATCGCAGTTCAGGACCTGGTCACGGTCCTCGGCAACCTGTTGGACAACGCCATCGACGCCGCCGCCGACGCTCCCCCGCCGCGCCGGGTGGAGCTGACGGTAGAGTCGGACGAGGAGGGGCTGGACATCGCTGTCCACGACTCAGGAGCCGGCATCGACCCGGAGTCTGCAGAGAACATGTTCCGTCACGGCTTCAGCACCAAGCCCGCCGGCCCCGGCGGCCGCGGCATAGGCTTGGCTTTGGTCCGCCAGGCTGTGCAGCGCCTGGGCGGCTCACTGGTCATCAACGGGCGCCGGGGTGCCAAATTCGAGGTGTTCCTGCCGGCGGTGGCGGCGCCGGAGGCGGCGGCGCCGGAGAATTCGCCCGGCTCCCGGAACGGGGACACCGGAACTGCTGCCGGGACAGACCATGCCGGAAAGGGAGCATAAAGCGTGACTAATATTCGCGTCCTCGTCGTTGAGGACGAAGCCATCGCCTCGGCCGCCCACGCGGCCTACGTTGGACGGCTGCCGGGTTTTGAGCTGGCAGGCACCGCGCCCGACGGTCAATCGGCGCTGCGGCTGCTGGGCGATTTCGCTGCCTCCGGCAATCCCGTGGAACTCGTCCTGCTGGACATGAACCTCCCGGACCTGCACGGGCTGGACATTGCACGGCGCATGCGGGCCGCCGGCCTGCTCGCTGACATCATCGCCATCACCGCCGTCCGGGAGCTCGCCGTCGTGCGCAGCGCCGTAGCCATTGGCGTGGTGCAGTACCTCATCAAGCCGTTCACCTTCGCCACGTTCTCGGACAAACTTGAGAGTTACCGCCAGTTCCGGCAGCAACTGGCGGACGGTACGGGGGTGGCGGGAAAGTCCGGAGCCTCCCAGAGCGAAGTGGACCAGGCCTTCGCAAGCCTGCGGGCGCCGTCCGAACTTCCCCTCCCCAAGGGGCTGTCCACCTCCACGCTGGACTCCGTCAAGGAGTTCCTCAAGGCGCAGCAGAACGCCGTCTCCGCCACCGAGGTCATGGATGCACTGGGGATGTCCCGCGTCACGGCGCGCCGCTATCTTGAGTACCTGGCGGATGCCGGAACGGTACAGCGGACGGCCAGGTACGGGACGCCTGGGCGTCCGGAGAACGAGTACCGCTGGAGCGGACGCTAAGAAGGTCCAGGTCAGGACTGCAGTGGTCCTGGGCCAGGGGTTTCCGGCCGCAGTGTTCCGATGAGGTGCTCGATCACCCCAACGTCCTCGATGGTGGACGGCACGGTATATTCCACGCCGTCGGCAATCTGCCGCATCGTCTTGCGGAGGATCTTCCCTGACCGCGTCTTGGGCAGCGCGTCCACCACCGTGACGTGCTTGAAGTCCGCAACAGCACCGATGTCGCGCCGGACCATGGCCACCAGTTCGGCGGCCAAGACGTCGTCCTGCACGTCGACGCCGGATTTGAGGACCACATACCCGCTGGGGCGCTGGCCCTTGAGCGGATCAGCAAGGCCGATGACGGCGCATTCAGCCACGGCGGGGTGCTGGCCGATCACCTGCTCCATCGCTCCGGTGGAGAGGCGGTGGCCGGCAACGTTGATGATGTCATCCGTCCGCCCCATGACGAAGACGTACCCGTCACCGTCACGGAAGCCGGAGTCTCCAGTGGCGTAACACCCCTCGAAGGCCTGCAGGTACGACGAGACAAAGCGTTCGTCATTTCCCCAAAGGGTGGTAAGCGTCCCGGGCGGCAGCGGCAGCCCCAGCACGATGTTCCCTTCAACGTCCGGCTCCACTTCCCCGCCCAGTCCATCAACGATGGCCAGCCGGAACCCGGGCATGGGGACGCTGGGAGAACCGGCTTTGATGGGCAGTTCCTCCAGCCCGCGGGGGTTGGCGCAGATGGCCCATCCTGTTTCCGTTTGCCACCAGTGGTCCACCACCGGAACCCCCAGGGACCGGGAAGCCCAATGAAAGGTATCGGTGTCCAGCCGCTCCCCCGCCGTGAACAGGGTCCGCAGGCTGGAAATGTCGTAGTCCCGCAGCAGTGCTGCCTCCGGGTCTGCCTTCCTGATGGCACGCAACGCCGTAGGGGCGGTGAAGAGGACGTTGACCCGATGGTCGCGGATCACCCGCCAGAAGGCTCCGGCATCAGGGGTTCCCACAGGCTTTCCCTCGTACAGCACGCTGGTGGCCCCTGCCAGCAGCGGTCCGTAGACAATGTAGGAGTGCCCCACCACCCAGCCAACGTCCGACGCGGTCCACATGATGTCGCCCGGGCCGGCGCCGTAGATGTTCCGGAGCGTCCAGTCCAGCGCGACGGCGTGCCCGCCGTTATCGCGCACCACGCCCTTGGGCGTCCCGGTAGTACCCGAGGTGTACAGGATGTAGAGGGGATCGGTGGCTGCCACGTCAACCGGCGCAGCCGGCCAGGCACCGGCTGCCTCAGCGTCCCAGTCCAGCCATCCGTAGTCAGCGGCTGACGCGGCGAAGCCCTCCCTGGCTTTGGTGATCACGGGAAGGCCGGGCACGCCGGCCAGGGCGAGAGCCTCAGCCACGGCGGGCAGGTACTCGATCCTGCGCGTCGGTTCCAGTCCGCCGGAAGCCGTTACCACCAGCACCGGTTGGGCGTCACGGATCCGGGCCGCGAGTTCCTTGGGCGCGAATCCGCCAAAGACCACAGAGTGGACGGCGCCGAGCCGGGCGGAGGCAAGCATGGCAATGACGGCCTCCGGAATCATTGGCATGTAGATCACCACCCGGTCGCCCTTGCCGACGCCCTGGTCCCGCAGGACGCCGGCAAAGTCCGCCACGAGCCCGGTCAGCTCCGCATAGGTGAAGCGGCGTTGGGTGCCGAGCATTGCCGAATCGTAGATCAGGGCGTCCTGGCTCCCCCGGCCGGCCTCCACATGGCGGTCCAGGGCGTTGTACGAGGTGTTCAGGATGCCGTCCGGGAACCAGCCGTACAGCGGTGCCCGGCTTGCGTCCAGTGCAATCCGGGGCGGTGTGGACCAGCCCACCCTTGCCGCGGCACCTAGCCAGAATGCGGCTGGGTCGGCAAGGCTCTTTTCGTATGTTTCCCGATAGCTGTCAACCATGAAAGTGCATCCCGTCCACGACATTGTGTAGCGGCAATGCTAGCCAAGGGACAGTCTTCAGACAAGGGTTATGTATACAGAAATTACCTCGTTGTACCCCTAATCTCGAAGATTGCTGGAAAATTTGGCAGTTCTGTATACACTGAAGGAGTTCAGTCACCGAAGGAGTTACCGATGCGCGCCAGCGACAGGGCCTACGCCGCCCTCCGGGACGACATCACGGAATGGCGGCTGCTTCCCGGCACGGTCCTGGGCGAAGTCGAGCAGTCCGAACGCCTCGGCGTCTCGCGCACACCGCTGCGGGAAGCGCTGGGCCGGCTTACCGCGGAAGGGCTGACGACGACGGCAGGCGGCCGCGGCGTCGTCGTCACCGACGTTTCGCTCGACGACATCGACGAACTGTTCGAACTCCGCGAAACGCTGGAATGCAAGGCTGCCGCGTTGGCGGCAGAGCGTGGAGATGCTGCCGTCTTCCTCCAACTGCAGAAGGAACTCCTTGAGGCGCCGGGACTCATTGACGGCAGCGACCCGGGGCGGCACGCGTATTACGGCCTGGCCGGGCGCCTCGACGCCGCCATCGATAATGCGGTGGCCAATGCCTACCTCATCCAGGCCATGCGGGCTCTTAGGGTGCATCTGGTCCGGGTCCGCCGGCTTGCTGCCGACGACGCGGAGCGGCTCACCGCTGCGGCAGCTGAACATGCTGCCATCGCGGAAGCTATTGCTTCCCACAACCCCCGCCTGGCTGAAGCAGCCACCACACTCCATCTCCACCGCAGCCTGACGCACGTCAAAAATACGCACACACCTCATCACAGGGAGAACCATGGTTAAGCAACACCACGTCCGCGTCTACAGGAGCGAAGAGAACCTGGCCCGGGAAGAGCAACTGGCCCACAAGATCGCCGCCGTGGCCGCCGATCCCGTGGAGGTGGTGCCGGAAGTGACCGAAATGGTCATCAACCGCATCATCGATAACGCTTCCGTGGCCATCGCATCGCTGAACCGGGCGCCGATCGTCGCCGCCCGCGCGCAAGCCCTCACCCATGCGCCAAGCACCGGCGGCAAGGGTGCCAAGGTGTTTGGCATCGGCGAGCGCGTCTCCCCCGAGTGGGCTGCCTGGGCCAATGGCGTGGCCGTCCGCGAACTCGACTACCACGACACGTTCCTGGCCGCGGACTACTCCCACCCCGGTGACAACATACCGCCCATCCTGGCCGTCGCGCAGCACACGGGTTCCAGCGGAGCCGACCTGATCCGCGGCATCGCCACCGGCTACGAGATCCAGGTGAACCTGGTGAAGGCAATTTGCCTGCACAAGCACAAGATCGACCATGTGGCCCACCTCGGCCCCTCGGCAGCGGCCGGCATCGGCACCCTGCTGGGCCTCGACGTCGAAACCATCTTCCAGTCAGTAGGCCAGGCACTGCACACCACCACCGCCACCCGCCAATCCCGCAAGGGCGAGATTTCCACGTGGAAAGCCCATGCACCCGCATTCGCCGGGAAAATGGCAGTCGAGGCGGCAGACCGTGCCATGCGCGGACAGACCTCCCCGGTGCCGATCTACGAAGGCGAAGACGGCGTGATCGCGTGGATGCTGGACGGGCCGGACGCCTCCTACGAAGTTCCCCTCCCCACTCCGGGTGAGGCCAAGCGCGCCATCCTGGATACCTACACCAAGGAGCACTCGGCTGAGTACCAGGCGCAGGCCTGGATCGACCTGGCCCGCAAGCTGCACCGCGAACACCCCGAGGTCACCGATCCCGCCAACGTGGCGTCGGTCCTGATCAGGACCAGCCACCACACGCACTACGTGATCGGCTCCGGCGCCAACGACCCCCAGAAGTACAGCCCCACCGCCAGTCGGGAAACCCTTGACCACTCCATCCCCTACATCTTCACGGTGGCGCTCCAGGACGGTTCCTGGCACCATGTGGACTCCTACGCCCCGGAACGCGCTGCCCGGCCGGACACCGTGGAACTGTGGCAGAAGGTCACCACTGAGGAAGACCCGGAGTGGACCCGCCGCTACCACTCCCTGGACATCAGCGAGAAAGCCTTCGGCGGGTCCGTGGAGATCACGCTCACGGACGGCACCGTCATCACCGACCAGATTGCCGTAGCCGACGCCCACCCGCTGGGTGCACGGCCGTTCGCCCGCGAGCAGTACGTCAACAAGTTCCGCACCCTCGCGGCCGGGCTCGTGGAGCAGGCCGAGATCGAAAGGTTCCTCGCCGCCGTCGAACGCCTCCCGGAACTCGCCCCGGGCGAACTGGACCAGCTGAACATCACTGCCGCCCCCGGCGTCATCGACCTCGGCGCGGCACCGAAGGGACTGTTCTGATGCTGTATTCGAAGACCACCCCGGAACAGAAGCGGGCCGCACTGCGTGGGATGCTCGCCTCCGGCACCATCCAGCAGTTCCCGGGAGCGTTCAACCCCCTGTCGGCACGGCTGATTGAGGAGAAGGGCTTCGCGGGCGTCTACATCTCCGGCGCCGTCCTCGCCAACGACCTTGGCCTGCCCGACATCGGGCTTACCACCCTCACTGAAGTGGCCACCCGCGCGGGGCAGATTGCCCGCATGACCGACCTGCCCGCCATCGTGGATGCTGACACCGGCTTCGGCGAACCCATGAACGTCGCCCGCAGCATCCAGGAACTCGAAAACGCCGGCCTGGCCGGCTGCCACATCGAAGACCAGTTCAACCCCAAAAGGTGCGGCCACCTGGACGGCAAGAACGTGGTGGACCTGGACACCGCCGCGAAACGCATCCGGGCCGCCGCCGACGCCCGGCGCGACCCCAACTTCCTCATCATGGCCCGTACCGACATCCGTGCTGTGGAAGGGCTCGAAGCTGCCCAGGACCGCGCCCGCGCACTGGTGGAGGCCGGTGCCGACGCCATTTTCCCGGAGGCCATGAAGGACCTGTCCGAGTTCCAGGCCATCCGGGACGCGGTGGATGTGCCGATCCTCGCCAACATGACCGAGTTCGGCAAGAGCGACCTGTTTACGGTGGAACAGCTGCAGTCGGTGGGCGTGAACATGGTGATCTACCCGGTCACCCTGCTGCGCATTGCCATGGGAGCTGCAGAGCGTACGCTGGAAACGATCAAGGCAACAGGATCACAGGAAGCACAGGTGGAGAACATGCTCACCCGTGCGCGTCTCTATGACCTCGTGGACTACGAGGCGTACAACCGCTTCGATACCGGCGTTTTCAACTTCCAGATTCCCGGCGTCCGGTAGGACCCGGGATCCCCGCAAGAACGAAGGAGTTCAACATGGCAGCTGCTGATATCAAAAAGGGCCTTGCCGGCGTCGTGGTGGACTACACCGCGGTCTCCAAGGTCAACCCGGACACGAACTCCCTGCTGTACCGCGGCTACCCCGTCCAGGAACTGGCCGCCAGGTGCAGCTTCGAGGAAGTCGCCTACCTGCTGTGGAACGGTGAACTGCCTGACGAAGGACAGCTGGCGGAGTTCACGGCAAGGGAGCGCGCCGGGCGCGCGCTTGACCCGGTGGTCAAGCAGGTCATCGACGCTTTGCCGGCCACGTCCCACCCGATGGATGTCTGCAGGACAGCGACCTCCGTGATGGGCGCCCGCCACCGGCTGGCCGAGGACTCGTCGCGCGAGGCCAACATGGCCAAAGCCGTGGACCTGTTCGCCGCCATGCCGGCTGTAGTGGCGTACGACCAGCGCCGCCGCCACGGCCTGGACCTCGTGGAACCGCGTGAGGAACTGGGCTATTCGGCGAATTTCCTGTGGATGACCTTCGGCGAGGAACAGGTGCCCGAGGTAGTGGAGGCCTTCAACGTCTCGATGATTCTCTACGCCGAGCACTCCTTCAACGCCTCAACCTTCACTGCACGCGTCATCACCTCTACGCTGTCCGATCTGCACTCCGCGGTCACAGGAGCCATTGGAGCCCTGAAGGGACCGCTGCACGGCGGGGCCAACGAGGCCGTGATGCACACCTTCGACGAGATCGGCATTCGGCAGGAGGAGTCCCTCGAAGAGGCGGCAGCCCGGGCGAAGGCCTGGATGGAGGATGCCCTGGCGAAAAAGAAGAAAGTCATGGGCTTTGGCCACCGCGTCTACAAACACGGCGACTCCCGGGTGCCCACCATGAAGGCCGCCCTGGACAAGATGATTGCCCACTACGGCCGCCCCGAACTGCTGGGACTGTACAACGGCCTGGAAACGGCAATGGATGAGGCCAAGTCCATCAAGCCGAACCTCGACTATCCGGCCGGGCCCACCTACCACCTGATGGGCTTCGATACCGCCACCTTCACGCCCCTCTTCGTGGCCAGCCGCATCACCGGCTGGACAGCACACATCATGGAGCAGCTGGACTCCAACTCGCTGATCCGTCCGCTGAGTGAGTACAACGGCGCCGAGGAGCGGCACCTGCCCTAGCCCTTCGGCAGGATGTACGACGGCGGTGCGGCACCCGGGTGCCGCACCGCCGTCGGCCGTTAAGCCTTCGGAAGGTTTGGTAGGGCCTGCAGCTTAGGGAAGTACACTGCGGGAGGACGCGACGGATTCGTTGTCGGCGTCCATGGTGACCACGACATTGACCGTACCGCCTTCCAGCACCACGGGCAGCCAGTGGTCAGCGTCCTGCCACATCCGGTCCACCGGCAGGGTATCCACCCGGAACCACTCGGGCAGGATCTCGTCGCTGGGCTGCGGGTCACCGGTCCAGGTGCGTGCCGTGAAAAGGGTGGTCTTCATGTCCCACTCCGGCCTGGCGGGAAACACGAAGTGCACGGCTCCCGCATCCGCGAGGTCCCGCTGCTGCAGCACCACCCCCGTTTCCTCCCGGACTTCCCGGATAACGGCCTGGACGCTGGTCTCCCCCGCCTCGACGTGCCCGCCGATGCCCACGATCTTGCCCCTGCCGAAGCCGGTCTGTTTCAGGCCCAGGAGCACATGCGGGCCGTCGGCACCGTCGCGGAGCAGGAAGCAGAGGGTCACATCGGCTGCGGTCATTTTCCCAGCCTAGCGGGGCTCTCCGGGCGGCCAGCCCGCGGCACGTGGACTGCCGCCGCATGGCGGCCGGCGCGTTGCTACAGTGAGGCCCATGAGCATGGCCGGAGAGGAACATCCCGCCCGCAAGGCCCCCGCCCTGCACGGCGGCGGTGTCCGGTTGCCCGATTGGCTGGTCCGGAATCCGCTGCACGTCGGATGGCTGTGGACCGGTTCGTGGGCGCTGCTGATCGTTGCCGACGAACTCGTGGACCTTGCAGGCTGGACCTGGTACGTCTTCGTGGGGATGGCGGCCCTTCCCACCCTGGGCTGCACGGTGGCGGTACTGAACGCAACCCCGCGCCGTTACCTCCGTCCGGCCAAGGAGTCCGTGCTCTCGCACTTCTTTGTCCGGTTCCTGGCACTGACGGCCGCGTTCCTGGTGTGGGGCGTCTCGGTGGTGGCCAGCGCATCGATTTCCACCACCGTGCAGGCGCTGGCCGGGGACTCGGAGCGCGCCGTCACGTCCCTGGGCCTCAACCTCCTGGTAGCTGCTGTCCCGCTGGTGGTCACCATCCTGTGGATGGCCCTGATCATCCGGTGCGCCTGGTTCCTACGCCGCCTCCGGGGCTGGCGCCAGGCGCCCGAAGGCATGCGGCTTCCCAAGAAGTTCCTGCGGGGATCCCCCCGTGCCAGGCGGGTGGTGGTGGGCCTCGCCCACCCGGGCCTGCTCCTGGTAGCCGGCCTGGGCACCTCCATCCTGGCCCTGTTCCTGGGCGCCGTGGAGCTCACGCTCAACGTGATGGAATGAATCGGTCCCGGACAGTTTCCGCCGGGCTCGGGCCCGCTCCGCACCGGGTCAGTCAGTGCGGCGGGTCCATCAGCCCAGGGCCCTGGGATGCGCGGCTGCGTAAACCTCGCGGAGCGTATCGGCCGTCACCAGCGTGTACACCTGGGTGGTGGTCACCGAGGCGTGGCCAAGGAGCTCCTGGACCACCCGCACGTCCGCGCCGCCTTCGAGGAGGTGGGTGGCGAAGGAGTGCCTGAGCGTGTGCGGGGAAACGTCGCGGGTGATGTTGGCCTTTTCGGCTGCCACCTTCAGGATGGTCCAGGCGCTCTGGCGGCTGATCCTGCCGCCGCGGGCGTTGAGGAACAGCGCCGGCGTCCCCTTGCCCTTGGCGGCCAGCAGCGGCCGGCCGCGCACGAGGTACGCTTCCAATGCCCTGGCGCCGTACGATCCCAGGGGCACCAGCCGCTCCTTGGAGCCCTTTCCGAAAAGGCGGACGATGGCCGGTCCCTGTTCCTTGTTTCCGGCTGCCAGTGAAATATCGTCAACGTCCAGCCCCACGGCTTCGCTGATCCTTGCACCCGTGGAGTAGAGGAATTCCAGCAGTGCCCGGTCCCGCAGGCCCGTGGCCGTGTCGGTTCCTGCCGCCTCCAGGATCCTGGTGACCTCGTCCACGGTGATGGCCTTGGGCAGCCGCTTGCCGGCCATGGGCGGGTGGACTTCGCTGGCCGGGTCCGACGCCGTATGCCCTTCCAGGGCCCAGAACTTATGCAGGCCCCGGACAGCCACCACGGTCCTGGCGGCGGACCGCACTCCGAGCGCCGAACCGCCGTCGGACCCGTCAGAGAGGGCGCGCACGAAACCCGTCACGTGCTGCCGGGTGATGTCCGTGGGCTGCTGGCACCCGGCGCCGGCCAGGTATCGGGAGTAGCGGGCAAGGTCCCTGCGGTAGGCAGCGAGGGTGTTGGCAGCCAGGCCACGTTCAACGCCCATGTGCTGCAGGTAGTCCGTGACCCCACGGTCGATCCTCGTGGGTGCGGCGGCAGCTTTCCCAGGTTCCGCTGCACGAGCCGCTTCGACGGCTGGTGCTGTTTGGAACTGAGGTGCTTCGGGTCCTGGTGCTTTGGACTCCGGCGCTGTGGTCACCGTGGTTTCCGCCGGCGGTGCCATCCCGGCGGACGGACCCGGCCCCATCAGCGCTGGCTGGGGTGGGCGGGCCAGGGTGCGTCGGCGGGGCGGATCCCGGCATACCCGTCGGCCCGGGCGGCCGCTGCTGCGAGGATCCCGACGACGGCCGACGGGTTGTGCAGCCGGCCGGCCAGGACGGACGCCACGGCCTCGTCCAAGCTGATCCAATGGAATTCGATCTCGGCTTCCTCGTCCGTCCGCTCGTGCCGATCGGCATGCGGTACTTCGGTGAGGTCCCGGGCCAGGTAGATGCGGATGGCTTCGCTGGAAGATCCGGGTGAGTTGAATACGTCTGCCAGGACGTTCCAGGTAGCAGCGGCGAGGTCCGCTTCCTCGGCGAGCTCACGGGCGGCGCCCACCACAAAGTCTTCGCCTTCAACGTCCAGCAGGCCTGCCGGGACTTCCCACAGGTCCATTCCCACGGGGTGCCGGTACTGCTTCAGCAGCAGGATTTCGCCCTGTGCGTTCATGGGCAGGACAGCGACGGCACCGGGGTGGTCGATGTAGTCGCGGGTGAGGGCGTCACCGGTGTCCTGGAGCTGGAAGGTGTCGCTGACGACGTCCCAGATCCGGCCCTCGTAAACCTTCTCAGACGACAAAAGACGGCGTGGGCTCGGTGCATCCGAAACCTGCCTGGCTGCAGGGGTGGTTTCAGGTGTACCGGGCATCACGCCGTCCTTTGTTCTGTTGGCTCTACTTAGCCGCTACCGTACCGGACTCCGGAGCACCGGCAGTCACGGCTGCGGCCGTGTCGGCGTTGCCGCCCTGGTGGTCCAGGGCCGCCCTGACCAGTCCGGCGAACAGCGGATGCGGGCGGGTGGGGCGCGAACTCAGTTCCGGGTGCGCCTGGGTGGCCACGTAGTACGGGTGGACCTCGGCCGGAAGTTCGACGAACTCCACGAGCTTGCCGTCCGGGGACGTACCGGAGAAGACCAGTCCCTCGGCGGCGATCTGGTCGCGGTATTTGTTGTTGACCTCGTAGCGGTGGCGGTGGCGTTCGCTGACGGTGGTCTTGCCGTAGGTTCCGGCAATGACCGAGCCTTCATCGAGCTTGGCCTCATACAGGCCCAGGCGCATGGTGCCGCCCAGGTCACCGCCGCCCTCGACGAACTCCAGCTGCTCTTCCATGGTGGCGATGACCGGGTACTTGGAGTCCGGCTCAAACTCGCTGGAGGATGCACCTTCCAGGCCGACGACGTTGCGGGCGTACTCGATGACCATGCACTGCAGGCCGAGGCACAGGCCGAGCACCGGGAGCTTGGTCTCGCGGGCGAACTTCAGGGCGCCCAGCTTGCCTTCGAGGCCGCGGATCCCGAAGCCGCCCGGGACGCAGATGGCGTCGACGCCGTCGAGTGCCTTGACCGCGCCCTCACGGGTTTCGCATTCGTCCGAGGGGACCCAACGGATCTTGACCTTGGTTTCGTTGGCAAAGCCGCCGGCGCGCAGGGCTTCGGTGACCGACAGGTAGGCGTCCGGCAGGTCGATGTACTTGCCCACGAGGGCGATCTCGACGTGGTGCCGCGGGTTGTGCACGGCTTCGAGCAGACGGTCCCAGCTGGTCCAGTCCACATCCTTGAACGGCAGGTCCAGGGCACGGACGATGTAGGAGTCCAGGCCTTGGGTGTGCAGGGTCTTGGGGATGTCGTAGATGCTGGGGGCATCCGGGCAGCCGATGACGGCTTCGAGGTCAACGTCGCACATCCGGCCGATCTTGGCGCGCATGGCTTCGGGAATTTCGCGGTCCGACCGGATCACGATGGCTTCGGGCTGGATACCGATGGAACGCAGTGCCGCCACGGAGTGCTGCGTGGGCTTGGTCTTCAGTTCCTGGGACGGTCCGATGTACGGGACCAGGGACACGTGGACGAAGAAGACATTGCCGCGGCCCACGTCCTGGCGGACCTGGCGGGCCGATTCGAGGAACGGCTGGGATTCGATATCGCCAACGGTGCCGCCGATTTCGGTGATGATGACGTCCGGAGCGTTCTTGCCCTCGGCAGGCAGGCGCATCCGCCGCTTGATTTCGTCAGTGATGTGCGGAATGACCTGGACGGTGTCGCCGAGGTACTCGCCGCGGCGCTCCTTGGCGATGACCGTTGAGTACACCTGTCCGGTGGTGACGTTCGCCGAACCCTCGAGGTTCTCGTCGAGGAACCGCTCGTAGTGCCCGATGTCCAGGTCCGTCTCGGCGCCGTCGTCGGTGACGAAGACCTCGCCGTGCTGGAAGGGGTTCATCGTGCCCGGATCCACATTCAGATAGGGATCGAGCTTCTGCATTGTCACAGACAGGCCGCGCGCCCGCAGCAGGTGGCCGAGGCTCGATGCCGTCAGCCCCTTACCCAGCGAGGACGCCACACCACCGGTCACGAAGATGTGCTTGGTCGTCTTGGATGAGCCCGGGAACCGGGAATTTACACGGGAATTTGATCGCTGCACCACGGAATTCGAGCCTATCATCAATTGAGCCTTCCACGGATCGTCCGGACTGTTCCCCAAATGCTCCAGTGTGCAGTCCCGCGACCTTCCGGGCAAGGGCCCAAGGCCCTGGCCCGGCCACAAAGCCAGCAGGCGCGAAAGTCCCCTCAGCCGCGCTGCGGCAGGAGTTTGGCGTCGTCAAGCAGCTCCTGGGCGTGTGCCTGGGCGGATTCGGAGTCCTCCTGGCCGGCCAGCATCCGGGCCAGTTCCCGGACCCGTTCGGTCCCGTCGAGGAGGCGCACATCACTGGACGTGAACCCGGTGGCGGTGCCGCCGTCGGCCCCGCGGACTGAGGTCTTGGTCACGGTGATGTGCTGGTCTGCGAACGCCGCCACCTGCGGCAGGTGGGTTACCACCAGCACCTGGACGTGGCGGGCGAGCATGGCGAGGCGGCGGCCGATCTCAACGGCGGCGCGTCCGCCCACACCGGCGTCCACCTCGTCGAAGACAAACGTGGGAACGGGGTCCACCGCGGCGAGCACCACCTCGATGGCCAGCATCACGCGCGAAAGCTCACCGCCCGATGCGCCCTTGCCCAGGGGCCGGGCGGGGGCACCGGAATGCGGCTGGAGCAGGAACGCGATGTCGTCGGCCCCGTGCGGTCCCAGCTGCCCCGTCGGCTCAAGGTTGATCACCAGTGTGGCATCGGCCATGGCCAGTGCCTTGAGTTCGGCGCTGACCCGCGCTGACAGGTCCTTGGCAGCCTTGGCACGGATCTTGCTGATGGTGGCCGCCTGCTTGGTCAGGTCCGCCTCCGCACGTGCCACCTCGGCGTCCAGGGACTCAATCCGCGAGGAATCGTCCTGCAGTTCGTCGTGGCGGGCCCTGGCCTTCTCCGCCCACTCCAGCACTTCGTCGATGGTGGGCGCGTACTTGCGCACCAGCTTGGCCAGGGCACCGCGCCGGTCCTCGATCTCGGCAAGCCGCTCAGGGCCTTCCGTGTCGAGTCCCGCCTGGTAGCTGGCCAGGTCCGTAGCGATGTCGTTGAGCAGGAAGCCCACTTCCGCCAGCCGGGCCGCGGCCGATCCGAGCTCAGCGTCGTGCTCAGCCACCTGCTCGAGCGTGCGCTTGGCCGCATCCACCAGGGTGGTGGCATCGCCCGCTTCGCCGAAGTCCTCCGCGATCAGGGCCTGGTGCGCGGTGCTGGCGGCGATCCGCAACTCCTCGACGTTGGCCAGTTTCACGGCCTCCGCCTTCAGCTGCCCGTCCTCCCCCGGCTGCGGATCCACCTCATCGATCTCCGCCAGGGCGGTCTGCAGGGACTCGGCTTCGCGGAGCCTGTCCCGGGCGGCGCTGCGCAGGCTGTCCAGCTCCGCCTGGCTGGCCTTCCAGTGGCTGTAAAGCTCCTGGTAGGCGTTGAGCGGCCCGCCCAGCGTTTCACCGGCAAACTTGTCCAGCGCACCACGTTGGGCTGCTGCGCCCTTAAGCCGGATCTGGTCGGTCTGTCCGTGGACCACCACCAGCGTTTCGCCGATTTCGGCCAGGACGCCGACGGGGGCCGCGCGGCCGCCCAGGAAAGCGCGGCTGCGTCCATCGGCACCGAGGCGGCGCGCCAGGATCAGTTCCGCGCCGCCGTCGAACTCTTCAGTTTCGGCGCCCGCCTCAAGCGCGCGGACCACGGCGGGGTGGCCGGCGTCGAGCTTCAGGACCGCTTCCGCGGTGGCACTTTTTGCGCCGCTTCGGACGGCACCGGCGTCCGAGCGTGCCCCGAGCAGCAGGCCGACGGCGGTGACCACCATCGTCTTGCCGGCACCGGTTTCACCGGTCACCACGCTGAGGCCGGGGCCCAGCGGCAGGGTTGCGTCGGTAATGACGCCAAGATCGCGGATTCTCAGTTCTTCAAGCATGCATTCACTCCGCAGTCGACGGATCAGGTTCAGTGTCCGGCCGGTCCGCCTGCGGCACCTGCAGCGGCTGCTTGGGCCGGGGCGTGCGGACTACGGGAATCGGCCCCGTATGGACCGCGCTGGCCTTGGGCACGGGCCCCCGCCAGCCGTGGATGGGCAGCTCGAACTTACGGACCAGCCGGGCCGAGAAGGGCGTCTGGTGCGTGCGGGCCAATCGCACAGGGGTTGCGGATTTGGTGACTTCCACCCGGGCGCCCGGTGGAAGGTCCACGGACCGGCGGCCGTCACACCACAGGACACCCTGGGCCTCCGTGCGGCCCAGGACCTCCACCGCAAGCTTTGACCGGGGCGAAACCACCAGGGGTTTGGCGAACAGGGCATGGGCGCTGATGGGGACGATGACCAGTGCTTCCACCTCCGGCCAGACCACCGGGCCGCCGGCAGAGAACGCATAGGCGGTGGACCCCGTGGGAGTGGCCATCACGATCCCGTCCGAGCCGAACGAGGTCAGCGGGCGTTCGTCCACTTCCGTGACCACCTCAAGCATCCGCTCCCGGTTGGCCTTCTCGATGGCGGCCTCGTTCAGTGCCCAGGTGTGCCAGATTTTCTGGCCCCGGACCCATACCTGGACATCGATGGTCATCCGCTCTTCCACGGTGTAGTCGCGGCTTGCGATCCATTCCACCGTTTGGGCCAGGTCGGCACGCTCACTCTCGGCAAGGAAGCCCACATGGCCGAGATTGACACCCAGCAGCGGAACGTTCACCTCGCGGACCAGCTCGGCCGCGCGCAGGATGGTGCCGTCGCCGCCGAGGACCATCACCAGTTCCACTTCCGGCAGCCGCACATGGTCGTGGAGGACTTCGACGGGCTGGGCCAGGTGCCCGAAGAACCGCTCCATGTCATCCAGTTCGGACTCCTGCATGACGGGGACAATGCCCGAGGCATGCAGGAGCGCACAGGCCTCCCAGGCGGCCTTCAGCGATTCCTCGCGGCCGGTATGGGCAAGGACCAGTACACGCCTGCTCATCAGGTTCCGCTCTCTAGTGGTTCGGCCAGATTTGTCCGAGCAAAGCAGCAGCTGCCGCCTCCCGCTCTTCGATCTTAGGCAAGTCTTGGGTGATCCTGCGTCTTATCCACAGGAAGTATTCGACGTTTCCGTCCTGGCCAGGCAGCGGACTCACCGCCAGCCCGTGCAGGTCCAGTCCGGCGTCGAGCGCTGCCGTGGCCACCTTGTGCACCGCGAGCCGCCGTTCCCGTTCCGAGGTGACCACGCCGGTCCGGCCCAGGCGGTCCTTGCCGATTTCGAACTGGGGCTTGACCATGAGCACCAGGTCGCCGCCCGGTTCCGTGCAACCGGCCAGGGCCTGCACCACCAGGGTGAGGGAGATGAAGGAGAGGTCTGCGACGGTCAGGGCGGCCTGGCCGCCGATGTCACCCGGAACCATGTACCTGACATTCATGCCCTCGTGGACGGAGACGCGCGGATCGCTGCGGAGGTGGGGCACCAGTTGGCCATGCCCGACGTCGACAGCCACCACGTGTGCCGCGCCGCGCCGGAGCAGGACGTCGGTGAAGCCGCCGGTGGACGCGCCGGCGTCCAGGCACCGCTTTCCCTCGGCCGTAATGCCCGGGAAGGCGTCGAGGGCGCCGGCCAGTTTGTGGCCGGCGCGGCTGGCGTAGGTGTCCTGATCGTCATGTTCGACGGCGAGATCCCGGTCCTCGTCAACCTGCAGTGACGCTTTGGCGAGGACTTTGCCGTCGGAGCTGACCTTGCCTTCGGCGATGAGGGTTGCGGCATGCGTCCGGGACCTGGCGAGGCCCCGGGCCACCAGGGCCTGGTCGAGGCGTACCGGCATCAGGCTCCGCCGTCCGCCGGGCCGGACACCCGGGTTCCCGGCATCTGGGGCCCGGGAGTCCGGGTTGCAAGGTCCCGGGGTTCAAGGTCCTGGGGCTTGGCGTTCAGGGCATCCAGCAACTCATCATGAAGCCTGGCGTAGGCCTCTTCGTGCTCTTCAACGGGAGTGGCCGGCAGGGTTTCCAAGACTGTCAGGGCTTGGGCCACCACGGCGTCAGGGATCGCCGCGGCGTCCAGCCCGGGCCATTCCCGCGACGGCTGGGCTGATGATTCTTCAGGTCCGGTCAGCTCAGTCATTCGTTCAGTCTAGTGACCGAGCCAGGCCAGCTTGGGCGCCTGAGCGGCGGGGGCGTCCGGTGTCGCGGCCCACCACGCGGCACAGGCGGCCCGCCACGCATCAAGGCTGTCCTTGCTGCCAATGACGCCCACTGCACCGTTGGCGACGCGTGCCGTGGCGTCGCCGCAGGCGTAC
Source organism: Pseudarthrobacter sp. SORGH_AS 212 (assembly GCF_030818145.1). Classification (NCBI taxonomy): domain Bacteria; kingdom Bacillati; phylum Actinomycetota; class Actinomycetes; order Micrococcales; family Micrococcaceae; genus Pseudarthrobacter; species Pseudarthrobacter sp. SORGH_AS 212. Next base: position 339,745 of record NZ_JAUTAA010000001.1, read on the forward strand.
GTGCCGTCGTCGTGCGTCACCTCGGGGTACGGGCGGTACAGGTCGGACAGGGCGCTGATGATGTAATCCGGGCGCTCGGCGGCGCGGGCGGCCAGGATCGATTCCAGCGTGTCGACGCCGGTCAGCACGGCAACGGTGGCAAACCCGGCATTGTTGCCGCCGAGGATGTCGGTGTCCAGCCGGTCGCCCACTACCAGCGGGCGTTCGGCGCCCAGCCGCTTGGCAGCGGAATGGAACAGCGGTGCCTCCGGCTTGCCTGCCACGAGCGGCGTCCGGCCGGTGGCAGCGGTCACCGCCGCCACCAGCGTTCCGTTCCCGGGTGCAATCCCACGTGCCTGCGGGATGGACATGTCGGTGTTCGTCGCCACCCACAGGGCCCCGGCGGACACCACGTAAGCAGCTTCGGCCAGGTCCTTCCAGCCGATACCAGGGTTGAAGCCCTGGACCACGGCCACGGGTTCCTCGTCCTGGCCGAAGACAGGGGTGAGGCCCACGAGCTCGATTTCGCGGGCCAGCGCCGGACTTCCCGTGATGAGGACCTTCGAGCCCGGCGCCAGGCGCGAAGCCAGCAGGTCGGCGGCCGCCTGTGAGGAACTGACTACCTGCTCATCCTCTGCCGGCGCCCCCAGTTCCCTCAGGTGGGCTGCCACCTCGGCCGGGGAACGCGAAGCGTTGTTCGTGACGTATCCAAGACCCACGCCCACCCCGGCCAGCTGCTGCAGCGACTCCACGGCACCCGGAATGGCATGCGGGCCGGCGTACACCACCCCGTCCAGGTCGGACAGGAGGGCGTCAAAGCGGGAAATCAGGGAAATGGCAGTCATTCGGTTCAGTCTTCCCGGCGGTCCTGGTTGGCTGCAGCGTTGTCGCCGGGCTCTTCACTGCCGGCTTCTTCGTTGCTGCTGGCTTCGTTGGTGCTGTCTTCCTTGTCGGTGTCCAGTTCATCCGGTTCCACCGAATCCTCGTCCGACTCTGCGTCGTCAGAGGCGAAGTAATCCGCATCCTGGTCGTCCACGTTCTGGTCCACAGCGTCCTGCGCGTTGGCACCTTCTGCGGCTGCCGAATCTGTTTCGGAGGCTTTGACGGCGTGTTCGCGAAGTCGCCGGCGTTCGGCCTCTTCGCGGGCCTCTTCCTCTTCATCCCAGCCGAGGTCGATGATGTCAGGCTCTTCGTCAACGCCCTGTCCCAGTGCGTTCTCTGCGACGACGGCCTGCTTGTTCCACTTGTCTGCTTCGGCGGCGCGTCCCACGGCTGAGAGCGCGCCGGCGTAGGCGCGGAACAGCCGGGGGCTGTAGGAGAAGGCACGGTTGATGTCCAGCTGCGGAATCTCCAGCTCAGCGACGGCGGCATCGAGCTGGTCCAGGTCGGTCCTCGCGCCGGCGGCCACGATGGCAAGTTCCACCTTGCCGGGAGCGTCCAGGTCCTGCGCTTCCTCGGAACGGGCAACATCCAGTGCCCGGTCCGGGCGGCCGAGTCCACGCTCGCAGTCAGCCATGACAGGCAGGTGGACGTTGGAGCCGCTGATCCGCCGATACGTGCGGAACTCGCGCAGGGCTTCCCCGTAGTGTCCCGCGGCGTAGGCCGTCAGCCCGACGGCTTCGCGGACTGCACCGAGGCGGCCGCCTCGGCGGCTCGCCGCTAGGGCGTGCTGGAAGGCCAGTTCCGGCTCGTCGTCAATCAGGCGTCCGGCCATCACCAGGTGGCGGGCAACCCACTCGGCGCTCTTGGGCTCAAGGGTCTTGATCTGGTGCTGCGTGGCGCGGTCCAACTCCTTGCCCGTGACGTCCTCATCGATCTCGGGTGAGCGTTCGCGGTCGGGCCGGTTGGAGCTGCGGATATCGGCAGCGTTGTGGGTGCGGACGGGGCGCTCTTCCTGGCGGTCCCGGCCGAAGCCGCGGCTGGAGTCGCCACGGAACGAGTCGCCACGGCCTGCTCCACGATCGGCTCCGCCGCGGGCGGGGCCACGGTCAGAACCGCGGTCGAAACTGCGGGAGTCTCTGCCCTGCCGGTCGCCGAAGGGCTTGCGGTTCTCGCCGCCGCCAAAGCTGCGGCGATCCTGGTCACCCTCACGGCGCGGACGGTCGCCAAACGGCTTACGATCCCGATCACCATAAGGACGGTTCTCACGGTCACCATACGGCTTCCGCTCACCACCACCGCTGAAACCACGGCGATCCTGGTCACCCTCACGGCGCGGACGGTCGCCAAACGGCTTACGATCCCGATCACCATAAGGACGGTTCTCACGGTCACCATACGGCTTCCGCTCACCACCACCGCTGAAACCACGGCGATCCTGGTCACCCTCACGGCGCGGACGGTCGCCAAACGGCTTACGATCCCGATCACCATAAGGACGGTTCTCACGGTCACCGAAAGGCTTCCGCTCACCGTTACCAGAGGAGCGTTCGTTGTTGTCGCGGTTGCCGCGGCCCCGGAACCCACGCGGGTCACCGCCCGAGTTGTTGTTTCCCCGGAACGCTCCGCGGTCGTTGCCGCGGTTTCCTCCGCCGTGTTCGGCCATGATGGATTCCTCCTGTTGTGAGCCGACCACTGGCGCAAACTGCAGCCGCTCGTATACGTGCTTCTTACTTACGCAACCCGAAACCAAGCGCTTCCAGGTCCGTACGTCTCCATCAATTCTAGGGGAGCCCGCATAATCGACGGTCCAGAGTTGGCCATGATGGCTGCATCGTGTGAATCTTCACACCGCTGCACGTCCGTGGTGGCACTTTCGCCGGCAGCTCGCTCCGCACCGCCGCGTTCCCCTCTCCTGACGCGCGCTCACTTGTGGCGGCTATCCTTACGACGCGCGCTCACTTGTGGCGGCTATCCTTACGACGCGCGCTCACTTGTGGCGGTTGCCAGGGGCTTTTGTTGCGCTGCCAGGTGGGGTTTTTAGGAGCGGGTGTTGGGAGCCCGATGTGATGGGCATCGGAGGTGGTCGTTCCCTGGTTAGAGCCGGGGGGGTGCCTCTATGGTTTTCGTCAAGCCGCTATTGCCGCGTTGCTACGGACAGGAGTGGCTACTCCCCCATGCCGGGATGCACCCGGACGAAGTCGACCTTATTTCCGGAGTTTGTCCGGGCCGCCGGCTTCCTGTCGAAACCGCGCGCGTCGAGGCCGTTCTTGGCGCGGAACTCGGCCATTGCGGCATCGTACGCTGCGTTGAGCGTCTTGCCGGAGAATTCGCGTGAGGTGCCGTCGTTGAAGGCGATGGCGATCCGGATGCTGGCCGGGTAGTGGCGGTTCATCCGGACGAAGCCTTCTGCGTCCTGCTGGAGAGTAATCAAGGGAGCTTCTTTCGTTGTGCGAACAGCCTCCAGTCTGACGCACCACGCAACGCAGTACGTCCAACGGCACCGGCCGTGACGGTACGCTGGGCGGCATGAGCACCCGAGACATACCAGCGCAGATCGGCGACCTGCCACCACTGAACCGGCCGGCGAACAGCGCACTCCTGCAGGCGGGCATCACAACGCTGGCCCAGGCCGCGGACCACTCCGCCAGGGATCTGCTGGCCATGCATGGGGTAGGTCCCAAAGCCATCCGCCTGCTCGATGCCGCCCTCGCCGATCGCGGCCTAAGCTTCGCCGGCGGGTCCTAAGCGGTAACTCCGGTCCGGCATGCGCACTGTGCCTCTGCGAAAATTCCGGGCGTAGACTGGCCGCACCACTGCCGGTGGAGGCACGCGTTACGGAGGCACCGCATGAAAAGTATCCGCGAGCAGGCCTCTGATGCCGAGCAGAACGCCGAGCTTGGACCCGGCAACGATGAACGGTTCTCCGGCTACGGCGTGATGGGGCTGCCCTTCAGCTCGGGCCACGTCCTGGCTATGCGCCGGTTTCCTGTGAACAGTGTTGGACCTGGGTACACCTCGGTGTGGCTGCGCCGCCCGTCCGGTGCCTGGAGCATCTACGCCGATGCACCGCCCGAGCAATCCTGCGCCCGCTATTTCGGTTCGGCCCTCGAGTCCGCCGTCCAATGTCCGGTGACCGTGGCTTGGACAGGCGACTCCAGCGTCAGTGTGACCATCGGCCGCGAACTGGAGCTGGCGTGGCATGTGGACCTGGCGTCCACACCCATTACCCGCGCCATGACACTGGTGATGAGCGCGCTGCCAGCTCCCCTTCTGGAGAGCACAGGGTTCCTGAAGTCCATGAGCGTCGCCGCTGGCCCGATGCTCGGAGCCGGCCGTCTGGGCCTCGCCGGCGACGTCCCGAACGGTCAGGGCTTCCGGGCCAAGCCTCGGCAGATGTGGTTCATATCGGGCAGCTCCGCGACGGTGGGCGGCGAAGACCTGGGCACCATGCGTCCGTTGACCAGGCAGACCCGGCTGGGCGACTTCTGGATTCCGCAGCGCGGCATCTTCGTCATCGGCGCCTCGTCCTTTGATACGTACGACGCCGGCAGGCACCTTCCAGCCTCAACCCGCCGCGCCGCCTGACCACCAGTCGACGCGCGCTCACTTGTGGCGGCTGTCCTTGGGACGCGTGCTCATTTGTGGCGGTTGCCTGGGCATTTGTTGCGCTATCGGTTAGGGGTCCTGAGAGCGGGTGTTGGGTGCCCGTTGTGATGGGGCATCGGGGGTGGTCGTTCCGTGGTTTGAGTGGGGGTGTGGGTGGGTGCCGCCACAAGTGAGCGGGCGTCCGGGTGGGACCCGCCATGAGTGAGCGGGGATCCGGGGCTGTGGGGTTTGTGGTGGTGGTTAAAGTGGTAGGGCCCTGACAGTTGTGTCAGGGCCCTACTCAATGTTTGTCCGGCGGTGTCCTACTCTCCCACACCCTCCCGGGTGCAGTACCATCGGCGCTGTGGGTCTTAGCTTCCGGGTTCGGAATGGGACCGGGCGTTTCCCCCACGCTATGACCGCCGTAACCCTTCTACCCGTCACCAACCCCTTTTAGGGGGTGGTGTGGGAAATCTGGTGGTTACAACATGTGGTGTTGTATTCAGTTGTTTTGGTTCCGGCCGGCAACGTGTTGGGTTGTTGGTTGGGAACCACATAGTGGACGCAAGCAGAGTTATGTATTTTTCTGTGTGGTGTAAGTTGTTGGCCTATTAGTACCGGTCAGCTTCACGAGTCGTTAGTCCTCGCTTCCACATCCGGCCTATCAACCCAGTGGTCTGGCTGGGGGCCTCTCACACAATAAAGTGTATGGAAATCTCATCTCGAAGCGAGCTTCCCGCTTAGATGCTTTCAGCGGTTATCCCATCCGAACGTAGCTAATCAGCGGTGCACTTGGCAGTACAACTGACACACCAGAGGTTCGTCCGTCCCGGTCCTCTCGTACTAAGGACAGCCCTTCTCAAATTTCCTGCGCGCGCAGCGGATAGGGACCGAACTGTCTCACGACGTTCTAAACCCAGCTCGCGTACCGCTTTAATGGGCGAACAGCCCAACCCTTGGGACCTACTCCAGCCCCAGGATGCGACGAGCCGACATCGAGGTGCCAAACCATGCCGTCGATATGGACTCTTGGGCAAGATCAGCCTGTTATCCCCGAGGTACCTTTTATCCGTTGAGCGACGGCCATTCCACAATGTACCGCCGGATCACTAGTCCCGACTTTCGTCCCTGCTCGAGATGTCTCTCTCACAGTCAAGCTCCCTTGTGCACTTACACTCGACACCTGATTGCCAACCAGGCTGAGGGAACCTTTGGGCGCCTCCGTTACTTTTTAGGAGGCAACCGCCCCAGTTAAACTACCCATCAGGCACTGTCCCTGACCCGGATTACGGGCCGAAGTTAGATGTCCAAAGTGACCAGAGTGGTATTTCAACGATGACTCCACCCGAACTGGCGTCCGGGCTTCAACGTCTCCCACCTATCCTACACAAGCCACTCCGAACACCAATACCAAACTATAGTAAAGGTCTCGGGGTCTTTCCGTCCTGCTGCGCGTAACGAGCATCTTTACTCGTACTGCAATTTCGCCGAGTTTATGGTTGAGACAGCGGGGAAGTCGTTACTCCATTCGTGCAGGTCGGAACTTACCCGACAAGGAATTTCGCTACCTTAGGATGGTTATAGTTACCACCGCCGTTTACTGGGGCTTAAATTCTCAGCTTCGCCCTTACAGGCTAACCGGTCCTCTTAACCTTCCAGCACCGGGCAGGAGTCAGTCCGTATACATCGTCTTGCGACTTCGCACGGACCTGTGTTTTTAGTAAACAGTCGCTTCCCCCTGGTCTCTGCGGCCCCGATCCCCTCCGGACAGCAAGTGTCCATCAAGGTTGGGGCCCCCCTTCTCCCGAAGTTACGGGGGCATTTTGCCGAGTTCCTTAACCATAATTCTCTCGATCGCCTTAGTATTCTCTACCTGATCACCTGTGTCGGTTTGGGGTACGGGCGGCTAAAACCTCGCGTCGATGCTTTTCTCGGCAGCATAGGATCACCAAATCCCCCCAAACGGGGGTCCCATCAGATCTCAGGCATCATGAGTGGCGGATTTGCCTACCACTCGCCCTACATCCTTAGACCGGGACAACCATCGCCCGGCTCGGCTACCTTCCTGCGTCACACCTGTTAATACGCTTGCCTCCCAGGATCAGGTCCTGCGCTCCACCAAAACCCTCACACCACAAGGGTGATCGGGCAGGTCTCGGGCAGTTAGTATCCCCTGTTCAACATGGGCGGTTTTTCGCCGGTACGGGAATATCAACCCGTTGTCCATCGACTACGCCTGTCGGCCTCGCCTTAGGTCCCGACTTACCCAGGGCAGATTAGCTTGACCCTGGAACCCTTGATCATTCGGCGGACGGGTTTCTCACCCGTCTTTCGCTACTCATGCCTGCATTCTCACTCGTGTAGGCTCCACCGCTGGTTTCCACCGCGACTTCACTGCCCACACGACGCTCCCCTACCCATCCAAACGCCTGAACCACAAGGGCTTAGCTAATATTTGAATGCCACAACTTCGGCGGTGTACTTGAGCCCCGCTACATTGTCGGCGCGGAATCACTTGACCAGTGAGCTATTACGCACTCTTTTAAGGATGGCTGCTTCTAAGCCAACCTCCTGGTTGTCTTCGCAACTCCACATCCTTTCCCACTTAGCACACGCTTAGGGGCCTTAGTTGGTGGTCTGGGCTGTTTCCCTCTCGACTATGAAGCTTATCCCCCACAGTCTCACTGCTACGCTCTCACTTACCGGCATTCGGAGTTTGGCTGACGTCAGTAACCTTGTAGGGCCCATTAGCCATCCAGTAGCTCTACCTCCGATAAGAAACACGCAACGCTGCACCTAAATGCATTTCGGGGAGAACCAGCTATCACGAAGTTTGATTGGCCTTTCACCCCTACCCACAGCTCATCCCCTCCATTTTCAACTGAAGTGGGTTCGGTCCTCCACGACGTCTTACCGTCGCTTCAACCTGGCCATGGGTAGATCACTTCGCTTCGGGTCTAGATCACGCCACTCAAACGCCCTATTCAGACTCGCTTTCGCTACGGCTGCCCCACACGGGTTAACCTCGCGACGTAACACTAACTCGCAGGCTCATTCTTCAAAAGGCACGCCGTCACAACTACAAGGTTGCTCCGACGGATTGTAAGCACACGGTTTCAGGTACTGTTTCACTCCCCTCCCGGGGTACTTTTCACCTTTCCCTCACGGTACTGGTCCGCTATCGGTCATTAGGGAGTATTTAGGCTTATCAGGTGGTCCTGACAGATTCGCACGGGATTTCTCGGGCCCCGTACTACTTGGGATACATCAACAAGGCGGTGCAACGCATTACAGTTACGGGACTAACACCCTCTCTGGCCGGCCTTTCAAGACCGTTCACCTATACGCACACCCACACCCCGTCAGCCCGGCAGAACTGACACGTAATGTCCCACAACCCCGACCATGCAACGCCCGCCGGCTATCACACATGGAACGGTTTAGCCTGATCCGCGTTCGCTCGCCACTACTAACGGAATCACTATTGTTTTCTCTTCCTGCGGGTACTGAGATGTTTCACTTCCCCGCGTTCCCTCCACGCACCCTATGTGTTCAGATGCGGGTCACCAGGTAACTCGCGCTCCTGGCGGGGTTTCCCCATTCGGACACCCTGGGATCACAGTCCGGTTATCGACTCCCCCAGGCTTATCGCAGATTCCTACGTCCTTCTTCGGCTCCTAATGCCAAGGCATCCACCGTGTGCTCTTAAAAACTTGACCACAAAGATCAAAACATTTTCGAGAGAACCACAGAAACCGACCCGCACACCCAAAGGCGCACGAACCAGATCCAGGTTCATATTCTTGGAAATTGCTTCTTATACAAGATGCTCGCGTCCACTATGTAGTTCTCAAACAACAACCCCACACCACACACCCCACACACAACCCCCCAAAAGGGATCACCATGCATGATCGGTGCAGCAGGGAAACCAGAAACAAAGTACCGACAAGAACCCCAAGGGCCCTCCCCGGTCCTGTTGCCTCAGGACCCAACAGTGTGCCAAACACTACCCAGCAGACCAGACCACCGAACGTTCCAGGACCAACTCCGAAGAGATCAGTCCGTACTAGCAAACGGTCCGTGCCACCAGGCACCTATTTGTTGATATTCCACCCTTGAGCACCCGCCACGAAACATTCGTCCGTGCAACGGGCATTCTCCTGACAACCCCCACCACCGGACATACATCCAGGACAGAAAGCTGTAGGTGCTCCTTAGAAAGGAGGTGATCCAGCCGCACCTTCCGGTACGGCTACCTTGTTACGACTTAGTCCCAATCGCCAGTCCCACCTTCGACGGCTCCCCCCCACAAGGGGTTAGGCCACCGGCTTCGGGTGTTACCAACTTTCGTGACTTGACGGGCGGTGTGTACAAGGCCCGGGAACGTATTCACCGCAGCGTTGCTGATCTGCGATTACTAGCGACTCCGACTTCATGGGGTCGAGTTGCAGACCCCAATCCGAACTGAGACCGGCTTTTTGGGATTAGCTCCACCTCACAGTATCGCAACCCTTTGTACCGGCCATTGTAGCATGCGTGAAGCCCAAGACATAAGGGGCATGATGATTTGACGTCGTCCCCACCTTCCTCCGAGTTGACCCCGGCAGTCTCCTATGAGTCCCCACCATCACGTGCTGGCAACATAGAACGAGGGTTGCGCTCGTTGCGGGACTTAACCCAACATCTCACGACACGAGCTGACGACAACCATGCACCACCTGTAAACCGACCACAAGTGGGGCACCTGTTTCCAGGCGTTTCCGGTTCATGTCAAGCCTTGGTAAGGTTCTTCGCGTTGCATCGAATTAATCCGCATGCTCCGCCGCTTGTGCGGGCCCCCGTCAATTCCTTTGAGTTTTAGCCTTGCGGCCGTACTCCCCAGGCGGGGCACTTAATGCGTTAGCTACGGCGCGGAAAACGTGGAATGTCCCCCACACCTAGTGCCCAACGTTTACGGCATGGACTACCAGGGTATCTAATCCTGTTCGCTCCCCATGCTTTCGCTCCTCAGCGTCAGTTAATGCCCAGAGACCTGCCTTCGCCATCGGTGTTCCTCCTGATATCTGCGCATTTCACCGCTACACCAGGAATTCCAGTCTCCCCTACATCACTCTAGTCTGCCCGTACCCACCGCAGATCCGGAGTTGAGCCCCGGACTTTCACGGCAGACGCGACAAACCGCCTACGAGCTCTTTACGCCCAATAATTCCGGATAACGCTTGCGCCCTACGTATTACCGCGGCTGCTGGCACGTAGTTAGCCGGCGCTTCTTCTGCAGGTACCGTCACTTACGCTTCTTCCCTACTGAAAGAGGTTTACAACCCGAAGGCCGTCATCCCTCACGCGGCGTCGCTGCATCAGGCTTCCGCCCATTGTGCAATATTCCCCACTGCTGCCTCCCGTAGGAGTCTGGGCCGTGTCTCAGTCCCAGTGTGGCCGGTCACCCTCTCAGGCCGGCTACCCGTCGTCGCCTTGGTAGGCCATTACCCCACCAACAAGCTGATAGGCCGCGAGTCCATCCAAAACCGCAAAAGCTTTCCACCAACCACCATGCGATGATCAGTCATATCCGGTATTAGACCCAGTTTCCCAGGCTTATCCCAGAGTCAAGGGCAGGTTACTCACGTGTTACTCACCCGTTCGCCACTAATCCCCCCACAAGTGAGGTTCATCGTTCGACTTGCATGTGTTAAGCACGCCGCCAGCGTTCATCCTGAGCCAGGATCAAACTCTCCGTTGAAGTAAAACAAAAACAGACACACCCACCAACCCCGGAAATAACGGGACAAAATGGATGCACAAAATTTGAAACCAGCCAAAAACACCATGCCAACCACGGGGTGGCGGCACAGCAAATTCAACCAATTCAATACAATAAATTGGTATCAACAAACTTGGCACACTATTGAGTTCTCAAACAACAGACACATTCGAATATTCCCGAAACAATTCATTTAGCAATGAATATCTATTCCGTATTTCTTCGCTGCGATGTTTCAATCTTATTTCATTCAGTTTCGCTTTTGCAAATCCGGTTGTTTTCCCGGAATTCACCCTGCGGAACTGGATCCGCCCAGCCAAAAGTGAAGCATTTCTTCATTCCATGCACCGCATGGCCAAGAATTGCTTCTCAATATCGGTTGGGGGTTTGTCACCACTCAGCGGCGGCGACTCAGAAAACAATACACGCCCCTCCGTGGCCGCGCAAATCGGCCACAGAGAGGCGTGCAGGTGGTAGGTTTCCCTCCCCCGCTACGGGACCAGCACTTCCACCGTTGCCAGGTTCTTCTTGCCCCGGCGGAGCAGCAGGTACTGCCCGTGGAGGAGTTCTGATTCAGCAATGACCGTTTCCGGGTCCAGCACCTTTTCGTTGTTGACGTAGGCGCCTCCTTCACCCACAGTGCGCCGGGCTGCCGATTTGCTTTCCGAAAGGCCGGACGCCACCAACAGGTCCACAATTCCCAGCGCGTCCACCTGCACCGTGGCGGTGGGGAGCTCGGAAGTGGCCGCCTGGAGGGTCTGCTTGTCCAAGGCGGCAAGGTCACCGTTACCAAAAAGGGCAGCTGATGCGGCAATGACCTTCTCAGTGGCATCAACGCCGTGAACCAGCGAGGTCACTTCGAAGGCGAGCTTCCGCTGGCCCTCACGGGCGAAGGGACGCTCGGCGACGGCCGTGGCAATGTCCTCGATCTCCGAACGGGTGAGGAAGGTGAACACCTTGAGCCGGTCCACAACGTCGGCATCTGCCGTGTTGAGCCAGAACTGGTAGAAGGCGTAGGGGCTGCACATGCCGGCATCAAGCCAGATGGCGTTCCCTTCACTCTTGCCGAATTTGGTTCCGTCCGAATTGGTGATCAGCGGCGTTCCCATGGCGTGGACGCTCTTGCCCTCAACCTTGCGGATAAGCTCGGTGCCGCTCGTCAGGTTGCCCCACTGGTCCGAACCGCCGGTCTGCAGCATGCAGGCGTAGTCACGGTAGAGCTGCAAGTAGTCCATGCCCTGGAGGATCTGGTAGCTGAACTCCGTGTAGCTGATTCCCTCGTCCGAGCTGAGGCGGGACGCAACGGCGTCCTTGCGCAGCATGGTGCCTACGCGGAAGTGCTTGCCCACTTCGCGCAGGAAGTCGATGGCGCTCAGCGGCGCAGTCCAGTCCAGGTTGTTCACCATCCGGGCGGCGTTGTCGCCCTCGAAGCTGAGGAAACGCCGGACCTGGGCCTGGAGGTACCCGACCCATTCCGCCACGGTGTCCTTGGTGTTCAGCGTCCGCTCCGCCGTCGGACGGGGATCGCCGATCATGCCCGTGGAGCCTCCCACGAGGCCAAGCGGCTTGTGCCCGGCGAGCTGCAGCCGCCGCATGACCAGCAGCTGGACCAGGTTGCCCAGGTGCAGGCTGGGCGCGGTGGGGTCGAAGCCGCAATAGTACGTGACCGGTCCGCCGGCGAGGAGCTTCTCAAGTTCGGCTTCGTCGGTGGAGACGTGGACCAGGCCACGCCACTTCAGCTCCTGCCAAATGTTGGCGAAGGTGGGGTCGTTCTGTTGCGTTTCGAGGCTGTTGATGTCTGGCACGCCTTCTAAGTTAGCAGTATCGCAGCGCCCGGATCAGCGGACGATGCCGGCCGGGACGGGCTGCGCCGCGATCAGCCGCAGGCGCTGCGTGGCGCGGGTCATGGCCACATACAGGTCCCCCACCTTGCCGTGCTCGTGGTTCAGCATGGTGGACGGTTCCAGAACCACCACCCCGTCGAACTCCAGGCCTTTCGCTTCGCGGGGGCTTATGACCACAATGTCCTGCTCGTAACTGCCTGCACCGGTGCCGATGCGGCGCCCGTAGGCCGAACGCAACGCGGACGTCGCGGCAGGCAGCAGCTCACCGTCGGCAATCACGGCGAGCAGGCCGCCGTCGAGCGCTTCCAGCTCCTCCGGAAGGACCTCGACGAGGCGGCTGACCACCGCTCCCGCTTCCACTTCGTCAACGATGGGCGACCAGCGGCCCTCGCGGACGGCCTTGGGAGCGGACACCACCAGGCCGGCAGCGTTTGCCATCCGGACCGCGGCCTCGGCGATCTGGGACGGGGTGCGGTAGTTGACGGTCAGCTCCTCGAGCTGCCACCGTTCACCGAACATCGGGGCCAGGGCGCCCTGCCAGGAGTTGGCGCCGGCCACGGAACTGGTCTGGGCAATGTCCCCCACTATGGTGAAGGACTTCAGCGGGCACCGCCGGACGAGGAGCCGCCACTGCATGGGCGACAGTTCCTGCGCTTCGTCAACCACGATGTGTCCGAACGCCCAGGTGCGGTCGCTGGTGGCACGCTCCGCGGCCGTCTGCCGGGTTTCCTGTTCACGGTTTTGCTCGGCCAGTTCCTCAGCCGACATCAGCGGGTCCACGCCTGCCATCTGCATGTTTTCGAGGGTCTGCTTGGCGTTGGCGACGTCCCGGGCACGGTCGTGTTCCTGCTGGGCAAGGCCCCGCCCGGCGGCGGGGTCGAGCTCGCCGAGCAGCTCGGCTGCCTCGTCCAGCAGCGGCACATCCGCTTCGGTCCACGGGGCGTCCGCCGGCCGCCGCAGCAGTTCCCGCTCCGCCGGGGTAAGGAGCGGGGTGCAGAACTCAAGGATGGCGGGCTTGCTGAACAGCTCGGAGATCAGCTTCTCCGGCGTCATGGGCATCCAGCACAGGTTCAGGGCGATCCGAACATCCCGGGCGGTGCGGACGTCTTCGGCCAGGTACGAGCGGTCGGCACTGTTGCCGATGTTGTCCGCCTCGATCATGTCGGTGAGCTGTTCCGTGAGTTCGCGCAGCAGGATCTTCACGAACGTCACGCGGGCCTCGTTGTGCGGCTTCCCGGTGGAACGCGCCCGCTCGCGTGCGCGGCGGACCTGCCGCGGCGTCAGGGTCAGTTTGCGGCCGTCCACTTCAAGGATGCGGTTGGCTGCAGGAGTCCGCTGGCGGTTGGAGACGGCGTTGGCCACGATCTTCGCCATGTCCAGGCGGCCCTTAATGGCGGCGACGTCCGGGTCGGCTTCGGGCACCGCATGGATTCCGGGCATCAGGCGGCCCACGCTGGCCATCACGACGCCGGTCTCGCCCAGCGAGGGCAGCACGCGTTCGATGTACTTCATGAACGACGACGACGGGCCCACCAGCAGCACGCCTGCACTCTTGAGCCGGTCCCGGTGGGTGTACAGCAGGTACGCGGCACGGTGCAGCGCCACGGCGGTCTTGCCCGTACCGGGGCCGCCCTGCACCACCAGGGCGCCCGAAATGGACGAACGGATGATCCGGTCCTGTTCAGACTGGATGGTGCTCACGATGTCCGACATCCGGCCGGTCCGCTTGGAGTTCAGCGCGGCCAGCAGGGCGCCCTCGCCCTGCAGGGATTCGTCGTCCGAGAGCATCGACGCATCCAGCACGTCGTCTTCAATGGCTTTGACCTCGCGGCCCTGCAGGATCAGGTGGCGGCGCCGGCGGACACCCTGCCGGTCGAAGGCTGTGGCCTGGTAGAAATGCCCGGCTTCGGGGGCACGCCAGTCCACCATGAGCCGCTGCAGGTCCTCGGTGGTGAGGCCGATCCGGCCGATGTACTGTTCTTCGCCGGAGTCCAGGTCCAGGCGGCCGAAGACCAGGCGGTCGTCGACGGCGTCCAGCTGCGCCAGGCGGTCTTCGTACAGTGCCGCGAACGCGTCGCGCTCGGAGACGTTCTGCATGGTGCCCACGGCACCGGACCGGCGCACCTGTGACAGCTGCCGGCGCTTCTCCTCACGGAGCTCTTCCAGCCGGGCATACAGGCCGGCTACATACTCACGTTCGTGGGCCAAATCGGCGTCGAGCATTTAACGTTCCCCTATCGCGCAAGACAGACCGTCCATTCTACAACCATTTCCGTTAACGCTTGTGAAACCCGGCGCTCCCGGACACGGGAGGCTTTCGCGCCCTGGACCGCGGCTGGGCCGCCTTGTATGCGGAGACCGTGGGGTCGCCCGTTAGCCAGAAACGCCAGGCATACTCGTCGGAACCGCCGGCGCCGGATACGCCCACACGGGGACCGGAACTGAGCTCCGTCGCCGGCCCGGACGGAAGCACGAGCCGGAACGGCGCGGCCAGGGCATCCCGGCCGCTGTCCGCCGTCGTCAGTCCCAGCGCCTTGGCGAGCCGGGCCGGGCCCCGGGCGAGGTCTGCGGGCGTCTTCGACGTGGGCCGCCGGAGCTGCGCAAGGCCAACGCCCTCCACGATTTCGCCGGCCCGCAGCAACAGGGCGGAGGCAACGCCTTCGGGCCCGCAGACGATATTGGTGCAATGGTGCATGCCGTAGGTGAAGTAGACGTACAGGTGCCCGGCCGGCCCGAACATGGGGGCGTTCCGGGGCGTTTGGCCGCGGAAGGTGTGCGACCCCGGATCCGGGTGCAGCGAGTCCTCGGGCCCCAGGTAGGCCTCCACCTCGGTGAGCCGGACGGATACCGGCCCCTCGCGGGATTCGTGGGTGAGGACGGCCCCCAGCAGGAGCGGGGCCAGCTCCCGCGCGTCTCCGGTGAGGATTTCCCGCAGCGGCCGCCCCGCCGTGGACGGATATTCATTCATGGCCAGACCCTACCCAAATCCCGCGAAACCTACCGGAACACCGCGGCGGGCCGGGCTGCAGGGACGTGTCCGATTTCCGCTAGTGAAGGCCGCCTGCGGCTGGCAGGATGGAGGAATGGACTTTTGGCAGCGCTACCGCGCCATCGATGCGCGCGACACCCGCTTCGACGGGCAGTTCTTCACCGCTGTCCGGTCCACCGGCATCTACTGCCGCCCGTCCTGCCCGGCGCGGACACCCAAAGCCTCGAACGTGACGTTCTACGAAACGTCCGCTGCGGCGCACGACGCCGGCTACCGGGCCTGCAAGCGCTGCCTCCCGGAGGCTGTGCCCGGCACGCCGGCGTGGAATATCCGCCAGGACGTCGCCGGCCGGGCCATGCGCCTGATCAACGACGGCGTGATCAACCGCGACGGCGTGGAGGGCCTCGCCGCCCGCTTGGGGTACTCCTCGCGGCAGCTGAACAGGATCCTGACCCACGAACTGGGCGCCGGTCCCCTGTCCCTGGCCCGGGCGGGACGCGCACAGACCGCCCGGACGCTTTTGGTCTCGACGGGCATGAAGCTGGCCGACATTGCGTTTGCCGCGGGCTTCAGCAGCGTGCGGCAGTTCAACGAAACGGTGGCGGAGGTCTTCGCCATGACGCCATCCGCCCTCCGGGCCACCGCACGGCCAGGCACTCCTGCCGGCGGAACCACGGCCCTGAGCCTCAGCCTTCCGTACCGGCGGCCCTTTGATCCGGGCATCTTCTCCTTCCTGGCCGTGCGCGCCATTCCCGGCATCGAGGTGGGAACACCTACCTCCTACGCCCGGACGCTGCGCCTTCCCCACGGCGATGCCCGGTTTACTGTGGCGTACGACGACGGCGCCCGGGGGCGGCCGCTGACACTCACCGTCGGTGCGGTGGACCTGCGCGACCTCCCCGCACTGCTGAGCCGGGTCCGGCGGCTGTTCGACCTGGACGCCGACCCGGAGGCGATCGACAGCACCCTCGGCGTGGACCGGAGGCTCGCGGCGGCGGTAGCCGAAACACCGGGAATCCGGATGCCCGGCGCCCTCGATCCGCAGGAACTGCTGGTCCGCGCAATGGTGGGCCAGCAGATCACGGTGGCCGGGGCCCGCACGGCGCTGACCCAACTGTCCGCCGCAGGCAGCCCCAGCAGTTCTCCCGCAGAAGGACTGGACCGGCTGTTTCCCTCGCCTGCGGAAACCGCGGCAGCGGGACACCTGCTGCGCGGCCCCCGCCGGCGGACCGAATCCCTCCTGCACGCTGCCTCAGCCATGGCTGACGGCCAGCTCCAGTTCGGCTACGGCGACGACCTCGCAAGCCTCACCGCGGCACTGCTGCCGCTGCCCGGCGTCGGGCCCTGGACGGTGGGCTATGTGGCCATGCGCGTCCTGGGCGCTCCCGACATCTTCCTGGCCAACGATGCAGCCGTCCGCAACGGAATACGGGCCCTTGCCCCCGGCGGAGATGCCGGTGGAGATGCCGCCGCGCCGGACTTCCGCGAGGTCAGCCCGTGGCGCTCCTACGCGACGATGCACCTCTGGCGCGCCGCGGCCAAACCCCGACAGCCCATCGACCGACGCGGCACCCCCGCACCCGTGAAAGTGATGCCATGAAAGCCCAACTGCTGGAAATGTCCACCCCGGACGGCCCGTTCACCATCCTCGCCAGCGACGGCGTGGTGCTGGCATCCGGATGGACCTCCGGGCCCGCCGGCCTGACCGGGCAGATCCACCCCGCCCTGCTCCCCGCATCGTTCGAAGAGGTGACCGGCCTCGGTGCGATTTCGGCCGCCGTCGATGCCTTCTACAGCGGCGACCCCGCACCGGCCATGGCCGTCCCCGTCCTGCAGCGTTCCGGGCCTTTCCGCTCCCATGCCTGGGATGTCCTGCGGGAGGTCAAACCCGGTTTCCCGGTGACGTACACCGAGTACGCGGCGCTGGCGGGCAACGCCAAAGCCGTCCGGGCGGCGGCCAGTGCCTGTGCCTTCAACGCCGCGGCCCTGTTCGTTCCGTGCCACCGGGTGATCCGCACGGATGGCAGCCTGGGCGGGTTCCGCTGGGGCCTGCAGGTCAAGGAAAGCCTGCTCGCGCGCGAAGCCGCCTGACCCCGGCGGACGCCACCTGGTGTCCCGGCTTCTACTTGGTGGCCGGGGTGGCGGCTGGCCAGGGCAGCAGCTCCGGAAGGTCCGTGCCGTCAGCGTTGGCCGACGCGCGGAGGCTGCCGAGGGTGGGTTCCCGGCCGGCCAGCCAGGCGGCGAGGTCGGTGAGCATGCCGTTGACCACGGTGGACCGGTTGCCGCTGCCCAGGGAGACCGGCGGCAGTCCGAGGGGTTGCAGGAGTAGTTTGACTCCGGGCTGCACCCTCGGTTCGAGGAATTTGAAGAGGTGGCCGCAGAAGTCCCTGCCCCAGGTTTCGGGTCCCCTGCCGGTGAGCAGGTCCGCGTTGTGGATGGTGAGTTCGCGCCACAGGGCAAGCCCGCCGTCGAGTACCACTCCCCCGCGGTAGGCAATGGGAGCCCACCATCCGTTGCGGTTGGCGGACGAATCCTTGACCCCCGGGAGGGCATCGAATGCCCGCAGCGCCCGGTCAATGGCGGTGGACAGGTCAGCCTGGTGGATGGCGGCGTCGTGGCCGGCCGCCATGTCGATGGCCCGGTTCCGGCCGTCCATGCCGCCGTCGTACAGTTCCACCGTCTCTCCGCGGGCTGCGTACTCCAGCTGCCGGGCCATCGCGTTGGAGATTCCGGTGAGGTGCGCCAGGACGTGGCCGCGGCTCCACCCGGGAAGCGCGGACGGAGCCTTCACGTCCCCGTCCGTGAGTTTGGCGACGTCGGTGGTGAGGTCGCCGGCGGCCTTGTGGAGCGCGGGAAGCAGGGTATCCGGTGCGGGAGCTGTCATGGGGCTCATCCTAGTCCGCGGGTGTGCCGTTCCGGCCCAGCCTGTGCCGCACATGCTGGCGGTCGTTGCTGGCCTGCCAGAACTCGTACTCCGTCGGCTGGACGGCGTACAGCTGCCAGCCCGGGTTGCTGTTGCCGTCGCTGCGCGGGCGGTCCGCCCAGTCACGGGCGGACGCCTCAGCCGACAGTTCGGCCACCGGACCGGCCACCCGGACCTGCCGGCCCTGGGACGCCCAGTAGAAGTTCATCGCCGCCTGCGGCGCAGCGGCCAATTCCCTGCCTTTGCGGGACGTGCGGGACGTGGCGAAGTGCCAGCCGTCGTCGTCGATGTTCTTCAGGATCAGCATGCGCGACGACGGCTGCTGCCTGCCGCCGGAATCGTCGCCGACCGTCGCGAGGCTGAAGGCGTGTGGCTGCGGTTCGCCCGCTGCCAGGGCCTCGTCCAGCCACTGCCTGAAGAGTTCGGCGGGGTCCTGCGGCGCTGTGGCGGGGTCGAACTCCGGAAGGCTGGCCGGGAAGTCCGGGAGGGCGCGGAGGAACGTGCGGAAGGTTTCGCTCATGGCGCCATGCTAACGGGGCGGTCCCGCTGAAAGTCCAACGCCTGCTCATTTGTTGGCCCTTAAACGGCAACGCCCGCTCACTTCCGCGAAGAAAGTGAGCGGGCGTCGGCGTGAAAGCCGCCAGAGGTGAGCGGGCGTTGAAGCCTTATCCGGCGTACTCTCGCACGCCGGCAAGCTCGCGTTCGAGGGCGGCCAACTGGCGTTCGACGGCGGCCGGTGCCGTTCCACCCTGCGAGTTGCGGCTGTTGAGCGACCCCTCGGTGGACAGGACGGTGCGGACCTCAGGGGTGAGGTGCTCCGAGATGGCCGCGTACTCTTCGTCGGTCAGGTCCCACAGCTCAACGCCGCGGGATTCTGCCTGCTTGACCGCTGCGCCGGACAGTTCGTGCGCCTCGCGGAAGGGCACGCCCTGGCGGACCAGCCATTCGGCGATATCCGTGGCCAGCGCGAAGCCCTGCGGGGCCAGTGACTCCATCCGCTCCCGGTTGAACTTAAGGGTGGCGATCATGCCGGACACTGCCGGGAGTAGCAGCTCCAGGGTGTCTGCGGCGTCGAACACCGGTTCCTTGTCCTCCTGCAGGTCGCGGTTGTACGCGAGCGGCAGGCCCTTGAGCGTTGCCAGCAGGCCGGTCAGGTTGCCGATCAGGCGCCCTGCCTTGCCACGCGCCAGCTCGGCCACGTCCGGGTTCTTCTTCTGCGGCATGATCGAGGACCCCGTGGAGTAGGAATCATGCAGCGTGACGAAGGAGAACTCCTTGGTGGCCCAGAAGATGACTTCCTCGGAGATCCGGGACAGGTCCACGCCGATCATGGAGCAGACCCAGGCAAACTCGGCGAAGACATCGCGGGCGGCGGTGCCGTCAATCGAGTTGTGCGCGGCCGAGAAGAAGCCGAGGTCCGCTGCCACGGCCTCCGGATCGAGCCCGAGGGAAGATCCGGCCAGTGCGCCGGACCCGTACGGCGAGACACCGGCACGCTTGTCCCAGTCCTGGAGCCGCTGGACATCGCGCAGCAGCGGCCAGGCGTGGGCCAGCAGGTGGTGGCTGAGCAGGACCGGCTGGGCGTGCTGCAGGTGGGTCCGGCCGGGCATGGCCACGCCCTGGTGGGCCTTTGCCTGTTCCACCAACGCATCGATGGTGGCCAGGACGCCCCGGGCAATGATGCGTGCGTGGTCGCGCAGGAACATCCGGCCCAGGGTTGCCACCTGGTCGTTGCGTGACCGGCCGGCGCGGAGCTTGCCGCCCAGTTGGGCGCCGGCGCGTTCGATCAGTCCGCGTTCCAGCGAGCCGTGGACGTCCTCGTCGGATTCCGCGGGCAGGTAGGCGCCCGAGGCAACGTCCTCGTCCAGCTGCGTGAGCGCGGCGAGCATGCCGTCGAGCTCGGCAGCATCCAGCAGCCCGGCCTTGTGCAGCACGCGGGCGTGCGCCTTGGACCCGGCGATGTCGTAGCGGGCCAGCCGCCAGTCAAAGTGCGTGGACTTGCTCAGCGCGGCCAGTGCATCCGCGGGGCCGCCGGCGAACCGGCCGCCCCACAGTGCACCGGTGTTGGTTGCTTCTGCTTTTGGCTCAGCCACGGAAGCTACTCGCCTGCGACCCGCAGGTCGCGGCCCGAGGCGACCTTGGAGGACATGCCAAACAGTTCGATGAAGCCGCGCGCCATGGACTGGTCGAAGGTGTCGCCGGTGTCGTAGGTGGCGAGGTCGAAGTCGTAGAGCGAGGTGTCTGAGCGGCGGCCGTTGACGATGGCCTGGCCGCCGTGGAGCACCATGCGGATGTCGCCGGAGACGTACTTCTGGGTGTCTTCGATAAACGCGTCGAGGGAGCGCTTGAGAGGGGAGAACCACTGTCCGTCGTACACCAGCTCGGCCCAGCGCTGGCCAACGGTTGCCTTGAAGCGTGCCTGCTCGCGCTCAACGGTGATGTCTTCGAGGTGCTTGTGCGCGGTGATCAGGGCCATGGCACCGGGGGCCTCGTAGATCTCGCGGGACTTGATGCCGACGAGCCGGTCTTCCACGACGTCGATCCGGCCAACGCCCTGGGCACCTGCACGGCGGTTCAGTTCCTGGATGGCCTGCAGCGGGGTGACCTTGACGCCGTCGATCGCTACCGGGACACCGGCCTGGAAGGAGATGGTGACCTCATCCGGTGCCGGCGGGAATTCCGGGGTGGCGGTGTAGTCGTAGATGTCCTTGGTGGGGGCGTTCCAGATGTCCTCGAGGTAGCCGGTTTCGACGGCGCGTCCCCAGACGTTCTGGTCGATCGAGTACGGGTTCTTCTTCGTGGTCTCGATCGGCAGGCCCTTTTCCTCGGCGAAGGCAATGGCCTTGTCGCGGGTCAGCGCGAGGTCGCGGACGGGGGCGATGCATTTCAGGTCCGGTCCGAGGGTCTGGATGCCCACTTCGAAGCGGACCTGGTCGTTGCCCTTGCCGGTGCAGCCGTGGGCCACGGTGGTGGCGCCGAATTCGCGCGCAGCCTTGACCAGGTGCTTGACGATGACGGGGCGGGAGATGGCGGAGACCAGCGGGTAGTGGCCCTGGTAGAGGGCGTTGGCCTTCAGCGTGGGCATGGCGTATTCGTTGGCGAATTCGTCACGGGCGTCGGCGACGTAGGCTTCCACGGCGCCGCAGCCGAGGGCACGCTGGCGGATTGTCTCGAGGGACTCGCCGCCCTGTCCGACGTCGACGGCCACGGCGATGACCTCTGCACCGGTGGCTTCACCGATCCAGCCGATGGCTACGGACGTGTCCAGGCCGCCGGAGTAGGCAAGCACAATGCGTTCAGTCACTTCAGATGCTCCTTGTTGGGGTTGGTTGGTTGATTGTCTTCAAGCTTATTGCCCGGCGTCCTCGGCCAGCTGCAGGAAGCGGGCTGCGAGGTCCGGGCCGCCCAGCGGGTCGCGGGAGACCAGCAGGACGGTATCGTCGCCGGCGATGGTGCCCAGGATGGACGGCATCACCGAGTGGTCGATGGCCAGGGCAAGGAAGTTCGCGGCCCCGGGCGGGGTCCGCAGGACCACCAGGTTGGCGGACGCTTCGGCCGTGACCAGCAGTTCGCTGCACAGGCGGGCGAGCCTGGCGTCCAGGATTTCCTGGCTCACGCCGCTGCGCGCCGACCGTTCCCCGCCCTCGGCCGGTACGGCGTAGACCAGGGCGCCTTCCTTGCCGCGGACGCGGACGGCGCCGAGTTCCACGAGGTCCCGGGACAGGGTTGCCTGGGTGACCTGCACGCCGTCGTCCGCCAGCAGGGCCGCAAGCTCGGCCTGCGACCGCACCGACTGGCCCGTGAGGATGGCAGTGATGCGCGCCAGCCGGGCAGTCTTGGTGGCCGGGCTGGAGCCCGGTGCCGACGGGTTGGTGGACACTAGAACGTGCTCTCGCCGGTACCTTCAACGGGAGCCAGCCCGTCAACGAAGGCCAGGCCGGACCGGTGCATCAGCCACGCCATGAGCGCCTTCTGGGCGTGGAGCCGGTTCTCGGCCTCGTCCCAGACGATCGACTGCGGGCCGTCAATGACGCCGGCGGAGATTTCGTAGCCGCGGTAGGCGGGGAGGCAGTGGAGTACGACGGCGTCTTGCGCGGCGAGTGCCATGGCGTCCCCGTCCACGGAGTAGTCGCGGAACAGCTGGAGCCTGGCTTCCTTCTCGGCTTCCTGGCCCATCGAGACCCAGGTGTCGGTGGCCACGACGTCAGCACCCTGCAGGGCTTCCTTTGCATCGGTGGTGATGAGCACCGAGCCTCCCGTTTCTGCCGCGCGTTCTTCTGCGGCGGCCACGATCTCCGCGGCCGGCAGGTACCCTTCGGGGCCGGCGATCCGGACGTGCATGCCTGCGGTGACGCCGGCCAGCAGGTAGGAGTTGGCCATGTTGTTGGCGGCGTCCCCCAGGTAGCTCATGGTCAGGCCCTTCAGGTCGCCCTTGTGTTCCTTGACGGCCAGCAGGTCTGCCAGGAGCTGGCAGGGGTGGTAGTCATCGCACAGGGCGTTGATGACCGGAACCTTGGAGTTTTCGGCCATCGCCACCAGGCCGGAGTGGGCCCCGGTGCGCCAGACGATGGTGGAGACCATGCGCTCAAGGACTTTGGCGGTGTCCTCCACGGATTCCTTGTGGCCGATCTGTGCCTCGCCCGGGTTGATGATCAGAGCGTTGCCGCCCATGTCGGCGATGCCGGTGGCGAAGGAAACCCGGGTGCGGGTGGAGGTCTTGTCGAAGATGACAGCAACGGTCTTGCGTCCGCTGCCCTCGGCGGCGAACGGCTGGACACTGTACGGCGCGGCCTTCATGCGGACAGCGAGGTCCAGCACTTCCGCCTGTTCGGCGGGGCTGAGGTCGGTGTCCTTGAGGAAGTGCCGGGTGGTTGCAACGGTCACTGGGCGTCCTTAGCTGCTTGGAGGATTGCCGGGAAGGCGGCGAGGAAGGTGTCGGCCTGGGCCGTGCTGAGGATCAGCGGCGGCGCCAGGCGGATGGTGCGCGGGCCGGGGCTGTTGACGATGAATCCGGCGTCAAGTCCTGCCTGCACGACCGCAGGTGCGACGTCGGCGTCGAGGTCGAAGCCAATCAGCAGGCCTTCTCCCCGGACCTCCGTGACGCCGTGAATGGCTGCCAGCGCCGAACGCAGGTGCTCCCCCACCGCGGCAACGTTCGCCAGCACGTGCTGGCTTTCCAGGGCGTGCAGCGTGGCGAGGGCCGCAGCCGTCGCTACCGGATTGCCGCCGAAGGTGGTGCCATGCTGGCCGGCGGACAACAGCGACGACGTCTGCTCACCGAACGTGAGCAGGGCGCCGATGGGGAATCCACCGCCCAGTCCCTTGGCCAGGGTGATGGCATCGGGGACGATGCCGGCGTCGGAGCTGGCGAACCACTTGCCCGTGCGGCCGATGCCGGTCTGGACCTCGTCGAGGATCAGCAGCGCCCCGGCCTTGGTGGTGGCTTCACGCGCGGCCTTCAGGTAGCCGGGTGGCAGGGGCCGCACACCGGCCTCGCCCTGGATGGGTTCCAGGAACACTGCGGCGACGGTCCCGTCCACGGCGGCTTCGAGGGCGGCGATGTCCCCGAAGGGGATGTGCACCACGCCGCCGGGCAGCGGCTCGAAGGGTGCCCGGTAGGCCTCCTTGGCCGTCAGGGCGAGGGCGCCCATGGTCCGGCCGTGGAAGGCCCCCTCGAGGGCGATGATTTTGGTGCGCTTGGTGCCGCCGCTGCCGGTGTTGCGGCGGGCCAGCTTGAAGGCTGCCTCGTTGGCTTCGGTGCCGGAGTTGCTGAAGAACACCTTGGACCCGGCAGGTGCTGCGGCCAGGTCCAGCAGCTTTTCGGCCAGCGCAACCTGCGTGGGGCTGGTGAAGAAGTTGGACACGTGGCCCAGGGTGGCCAGCTGGCTGGAAATCACGGAGGTGACGAACGGGTGGGCATGGCCGAGGGCGTTGACGGCGATACCGCCGAGCAGGTCCAGGTATTCCTTGCCGTCGGCGTCCCACACGAGGCAGCCGGAACCACGGACCAGGACGCGTTGCGGGGCGCCGAACACGCCCATGAGCGAGGTGGAGTAGCGGGACAGCCATTCCGAGCCGGCGTGGCCCTGGGTTTCGACCAGCTCAGTTACTGAGGGCTTCTCAACGGTATTCATGCGTTTGTCTCCTCGTCCGGGACTACCTGGGTGCCGATGCCCGCGGTGGTGAAAGTTTCCAGAAGCATGGAGTGGGGCAGTCGCCCGTCCACGATGTGTGCCCGCTCCACGCCCTCGTCGATGGCCTTGAGGCAGGCGGCCATCTTGGGGATCATGCCCGACTCGAGGCTGGGCAGCATGTCCCGCAGTTCCGTCGCCGTGAGCGAGGAGATCAGCGAGGACTTGTCCGGCCAGTTGGCGTAGAGGCCTTCGACGTCGGTCAGGATCACCAGCTTCGAAGCGCCGAGGGCGGACGCCACAGCCGCGGCTGCGGTGTCCGCGTTGACGTTCAGGACCTGGCCGGTGGGCTGGAAGCGCGCAGCGCCGGGAACGCCGTCGCCGCCGTCGACGATTTCGGGAGCAACGGTGGAGATGACCGGGATGCGTCCGGCGTCGAGGATGTCCACGATGCCTGCGGGGTCGACGCCGACCACCTCGCCTACCAGCCCGAGGTCCACATCTTCGCCGTCCACCACGGTCCCGGTGCGGACGGCGCGCAGCAGGCCGCCGTCTTCGCCGGACATGCCCACTGCGTAGGGGCCGTGGGAGTTGATGAGGCCCACAAGTTCCCTGCCCACCTGGCCGGTGAGGACCATGCGGACCACATCCATCGCTTCCGGGGTGGTGACGCGGAGGCCGCCCTTGAATTCGGATTCGATGCCCAGCCGGCCCAGCATGGCATTGATCTGTGGGCCGCCGCCATGGACCACCACGGGATGAATGCCTACATGGTGCAGGAAGACGATGTCCTCGGCGAAGGCCCGGCGGAGGTCGTCGTTGACCATTGCGTTGCCGCCGTACTTGATCACCATGGTGGTGCCGGCGAACCGCTGGATCCAGGGAAGGGCTTCGATCAGGGTCGCAGCCTTGTCCTGGGCGTCGGACATGCTGGTGTTCTCACGCGTCTGGGTGTTCATGCTGTCTCTTCCGCAAAAGTAGGCAAACGTGCTGGCAACGTTCAGCGCCTAGCTTGAGTAGGCGCTGTTTTCGTGCACGTAGTCGTGGGTGAGGTCGTTGGTCCAGATGGTTGCCTCGGCATCGCCGGCCTGCAGATCGATTTCCACCAGGACTTCACGCGGTTCCAGGTCCACGAGGCCCCGGTCGTCACCGATGCTGCCGTTGCGGCAGATCTGGATGCCGTTCATGGCCACGTTGAGCTTGTCTGCTTCGAAGACGGCGTCTGTGGTGCCAACGGCGGACAGCACGCGGCCCCAGTTCGGATCCTTACCGAAAATGGCAGCCTTGAACAGGTTGGACCGGGCCACGGAGCGGCTGACGGTTTCAGCGTCCGCTTCGCTGGCGGCGTTGAACGTCCGGATGGCGATGTCGTGGCTGGCGCCTTCGGCGTCGCCGATCAGCTTGCGGGCGAGCTCGGCGCAGACCTGCGTCAGGCCGGCACCAAACGCCTCCGCTGCCGGCACCGCACCGGAGGCGCCCGAGGCGAGCAGGACCACGGTGTCGTTCGTGGACATGCAGCCGTCGGAGTCGGCGCGGTCAAAGGTGACGCGGGTGGCGTCGCGGAGGACGACGTCGAGCATTTCGGGTTCGACGGCGGCATCCGTGGTGAGGACCACCAGCATCGTGGCCAGCCCCGGAGCCAGCATGCCGGCCCCCTTGGCGATCCCGCCGATGGTGAATTCCTGGCCGTCCGCGTCGGTGCCGATGAACAGCGCGGACTTGGGGACGCTGTCCGTGGTCATGATGGCCGTGCCGGCGTCCGGGCCGCCGTCGGCACTGAGGGCAGCAGCCGCGGCCTCGACACCGGGAAGGATCTTGTCCATGGGAAGCTGCTCGCCAATCAGGCCGGTGGAGCAGACGAAGACGTCGGTGGCCGAGATGCCCAGCACGTCGGCCACTTTCTCGGCGGTGCTGTGGGTGTTCTGGAACCCGGTGGGTCCGGTGCAGGCGTTGGCGCCACCGGAGTTCAGGATGACGGCGTCCACGCGGCCGTCGGATACGACCTGGCGGGACCAGTGCACGGGGGCCGCTGCCACGCGGTTGCTGGTGAAGACTGCGGCTGCCGCCTTGGACGGTCCGTCGTTGACCACCAGGGCGAGGTCCGGGTTTCCGGAGGCCTTCAGCCCGGCGGTGACGCCGGCGGCCCGGAATCCCTGGGGTGCGGTAATGGTCACGGGGCTACTCCCTGCAGGTTGAGGCCGGCGGTTTCCGGCAGGCCGAGTGCGATGTTCATGGACTGCACGGCACCGCCGGCAGTGCCTTTGGTGAGGTTGTCGATCACGCAGGTGACAATGACCCGGCCGGTGTGGGGGTCAAAGGCCACCTGCATGGCGGCGTGGTTGGAGCCCTGGACCGACTTCGTGCCGGGCCACTGGCCTTCAGGCAGCAGGTGGATGAATGGTTCGTCGTCGTAGGCATCAGCCCAGGCCTGCCGCAGCCGCTCTGCGGTGGCGCTGTTCAGCGCCTGCGGCTTCACCTTGGCGGTGGCAGTGGTCAGGATGCCGCGGCTCATCGGAGCCAGGGTGGGCGTGAAGGAAACAGTGACTTGCTCGCCCGCCGCGTTGGACAGGCCCTGCTCGATCTCCGGTGTGTGCCGGTGGCCGCCGCCCACGCCGTAGGGGCTCATGGAGCCCATGACTTCGGCGCCGATCAGATTAACCTTGGCGGCCTTGCCCGCGCCGGAGGTACCGGACGCGGAAACGATGACGACGTCGTCGGGCTCCAGGAGGTTTGCGGCGAACCCCGGGGTCAGGGCGAGCAGCGCGGACGTCGGGTAGCAGCCCGGCACGGCGATGCGGGTGGCGCCTTTGAGTGCCTCGCGCTGGCCCGGCAGCTCCGGGAGGCCGTAGGGCCAGGTGCCGGCGTGGGCCGAGCCGTAGAACTTCTCCCACGCTGCCGGGTCTTCGAGACGGTGGTCTGCGCCGGCGTCGATCACCACGGTGCCCTCGGGCAGCTGCGCGGCAATTTCGGCGGATGCGCCGTGAGGCAGGGCAAGGAAGACGACGTCGTGGCCGGAGAGGTTCTCCACGGTGGTGTCCTCGAGGATGCGGCTGGCCAGCCCGTGCAGGTGCGGCTGCAGCTCGCCGAGCCGCGAGCCGGCGTTGCTGTGGGCGGTGATGGCACCGATCGTGACGTCCGGGTGCCCGGCAAGGATGCGGAGCACTTCCCCGCCCGCGTAGCCGCTGGCGCCCGAAACTGCAACAGAAATAGTCATGATCCGACTATACAGCAATAGTTATGCATAGGCGCCGATACTTATGCATGCGATGGTTGTGGAACATTCGAAGGCCCGGGATCCAAGGGAATCCTTAGGATGGTTGGAGCAGCCGGAGACGCCGGCCCGGGAAAGGGAAGCAATGACGCACGCAATCGTCGCACGCCAGGCAGGCGGACCGGAAGTCCTCGAGTACACGGAGATTGACCGGCCGGTCCCGGGCCCAGGACAGTTGCTGGTCAAGGTCGGAGCGGCCGGGGTCAACTTCATAGATACCTACAAGCGGGGCGGTGTCTACAAGGTCCAGTACCCCTTCATCCCGGGTTCCGAAGCCGCCGGCACAGTGGAGGCCGTGGGTGACGGGGTGACCTCGTTTACCGCCGGGGACCGCGTTGCCACGGCCGAGGGCGTCAACTGTTACGCGGAGTATGCGCTGGTGGATGAAGACGCCGCGCTCCCGGTGCCCGCCGGGCTGGATGACTTCACCGCAGCAGCCCTCCCCCTGCAGGGCATGACGGCCCATTACCTGATGAACTCCACCTTCAAGGTGGAACCCGGCCACACCGTCCTGCTGCATGCCGGCGCCGGCGGCGTGGGGCTGCTCCTCATCCAACTGCTGAAGGCCCGCGGCGCCCAGGTCATCACCACCGTGTCCACCGACGAAAAGGAACAGCTGGCCCGTGAAGCAGGCGCTGACCACGTGCTGCGGTACGAGGGCTTTGCGGCGCGGGTCCGCGGGATTACCGGCGGCACCGGCGCGGAAGTGGTCTACGACGGCGTTGGCAAGGACACGTTCGACGGCTCACTGGAGGCCCTTCGGATCCGCGGAACCCTGGTGCTCTTCGGCGCTGCGTCCGGCCCCGTCCCGCCGGTGGATCCGCAGCGCCTCAATGCCGGCGGCTCGCTGTTCCTGACCCGGCCCACCATGGGGCACTACCTCCAGGATGCCGCCGAGCGGCGGTGGCGCTCGGGCGAAATTTTCGCAGCCGCGGCCGACGGCACCCTCAAGGTCCGCGTCGGCGGGCGCTACCCGCTGTCCCAGGCAGAGCAGGCACACCGGGACCTCGAAGGCCGCCGCACCACCGGCAAGGTGGTGCTGGTTCCCTGAGGCCGGGCCACCCCGGCTGAACGTGCGGTGAACTGCGGGTCCCCCCGGCTGGCGGAACCCGGCGCGCCGGACACCTGTTGTTCACCTTGCCGGGGCAAAATGCCCGGGTGACTCAGCAGCAGGTCCCCCTTGGGGATATCCATTCCGGCGCCACGCCGGGCGCGCCCCCTACATCCGGCGGTTCACAGGCCGGTGGATCCCCCGAATTGGGGCCGGAAGGGGCTTCAACCCCGGGTTCGGCCCAGTCTCAGGGCACGCACGCGCCGCAGTTCCCGGGGTCACCGGCCGCCCCACCCGTCCGGACGCTGATTGATATCCTCCAGGACACTGCTGCCTGTTTCCCCGACGCATCGGCGCTCGACGACGGCCGTGTGTCCCTTAGTTACGCCCAGCTCATGGACGAAGTACGATCCGCCGGGCGCCGCCTCCACCAGGCGGGCCTCGGTGCCGGCGACCGGATCGGCGTGCGGATTCCTTCAGGCACCAACGAGCTGTATGTGTCCATCCTGGCCGTCCTGCTGGTGGGCGCCGCCTACGTCCCGGTTGACGCCGACGATCCCGACGAACGGGCCCGCCTGGTCTTCAACGAGGCCAAAGTCGCCGCCGTCCTGGAAGGCGGGCAGGTGATCAGGCCCGGCATGGCAGGAGGCCGCCGCCCAGGGCCCTTTGCGGGCGCACGCCCGCCCGTCCCGGATGACGACGCCTGGATCATCTTCACTTCCGGCTCCACCGGAACACCCAAGGGCGTTGCGGTCCGGCACCGTTCGGCCGCCGCGTTCGTGGACGCGGAGGCAAGGATCTTCCTGCACGGCGATCCCCTGGGACCCCAGGACCGGGTATTGGCGGGGCTCTCCGTGGCCTTCGACGCCTCCTGCGAAGAGATGTGGCTTGCCTGGCGGCACGGCGCCTGCCTGGTTCCCGCACCACGCGCCCTGGTCCGGACAGGCATGGACCTTGGCCCCTGGCTGATCAACCACGGCATCACCGCCGTTTCCACCGTGCCCACCCTCGCGGCACTCTGGCCCGCTGAATCCCTGGAAAACGTCCGCCTGCTCATCTTCGGCGGGGAGGCCTGCCCGCCCGAACTGGCGGAGCGCCTTGCCGTGGAAGGCCGCGAGGTGTGGAATACCTATGGCCCCACCGAAGCGACAGTAGTGGCCTGCGCAGCCCCCCTGGCAGGTTCCGGCCCCGTGCGGATTGGCCTGCCCCTGGACGGCTGGGACCTCGCCGTCGTCGACGCCCGCGGCATTCCGGTGGCCGAAGGCGGGACGGGTGAGCTGATCATCGGCGGCGTCGGGCTGGCCCGGTACCTTGACCCCGCCAAGGACGCCGAAAAAGTACGCTCCCATGCCCAGCCTGGGCTGGGACCGCGCCTACCGCTCCGGCGACCTTGTCCGCTTCGAGCAGGCGGGCCTCATATTCCAGGGCCGGGCCGACGAGCAGGTCAAACTGGGCGGCCGCCGGATCGAGCTGGGCGAAATCGACTCCGCCATGCAGTCGCTGCCCGGGGTTGCCGGTGCGGCCGCCGCGGTGCAGACGACGGCGGCGGGCAACCAGATCCTGGTGGGCTACCTGGCACCTGTTGCCGGTGAAGACCTGGACCTGGCTGAGGCACGCGGGCGCCTGGCAGGAAGCCTGCCGGCTGCGCTGGTGCCCCTCCTGACGGTGGTGGATTCGCTGCCCACCAAGACCAGCGGGAAGGTGGACAGGCATGCGCTGCCCTGGCCGCTCGCCGGTGCCGGTGCTGCGGAGGCGGACGCTGCTCCCCTGCACCTCCCCGGGGACGCCACCTGGATCGTGGAGCAATGGAGCAGCATCCTGGGCAGTCCGGTGACATCCCTCGACGCGGACTTCTTCGCGTACGGCGGCGGATCCCTGTCCGCGGCGCAGCTGGTCTCCGCCCTCCGGGTCCGCTACCCCACCATCACCGTCGCCGACATCTACGCCACACCCCGGGTGGGGGCGCTGGTGGAGCTGGCACGGCAGTCACGCCCCGATGGGTCCTTTGGCCCGGCAAAGGACCGCACCGTGCGGCCCACCGCCCGCAAATCCCAGGTGTTCCAGACACTGATGGGCGTTCCACTGCACATCCTGGTGGGCATGCGCTGGCTGACCTACCTCATGGCAGCCAACAACCTGCTGGCAGGCAATGCCGGGTTCGCCGCAGCTCCCACCGTGTCATGGTGGTGGGTGGCGGCCTCGTGGCTGGTGTTCGTCAGCCCGGCGGGACGGATGCTGCTGGCGGTGGCCGCCGCGCGGATCCTGCTCCGAGGTGTCAGGCCCGGCACGTATCCGCGTTCCGGCCGTGTCCACCTCCGGCTCTGGCTGGCAGAGCAGATCCAGGACCTGGCCGGCGCCATCAGCCTGGGAAGCGCAGCGTGGGTGCCCTACTACGCCCGGGCTCTCGGCGCGAAGATTGGCCGGGACGTCCAGCTGCACTCGCTGCCGCCGGTGACAGGGCTGCTCACGCTGGGCCGGGGCGCCAACGTGGAGCCGGAGGTGGATTTGTCCGGGTGGTGGATCGACGGCGACCACGTCCACATCGGCGCGATCCGGATCGGGGCCGGCGCCTCGGTGGGCGCCCGCAGCACGCTGATGCCCGGAACGTCCATCGGCGCAGGGGCGCAAGTGGACGCGGGCTCAGCGGTCTCCGGGAAGGTCAAGGCCGGGCAGCTGGTGGCCGGCTCGCCCGCCCGCCGGCAGGGCAAAGCCAAGCATTCCGCTCCTGCAGCGCCGGTCCTGGGCCCCGTGGCAGCCAAAGCCTGGTTCGGCGGATTCGCGCTTGCCTCGGCAGTACTGTCCCTGCTGCCCTTCGTGTCCGCGGCGGCGGCCGCCTGGGTGGCCTACCTGTTCATCCAGGGGGGCACCTCCCTCAGCGGCGCGCTGCCGCGGCTCCTGCTCGCGCTCGCGCCGGCTGCGCTCACCTGGTTCGCGGCCAACGCCCTCCTCATCCTTGCCGCAACCCGGCTCCTCAGCGTTGGCATCACCGAGGGCTACCACCGGGTCCGCAGCAGGGTGGGCTGGCAAATCTGGGCCACCGAACGCGTCCTCGACCTTGCCAGGGACCTGCTGTTCCCCATCTATGCCAGCCTCTTCACGCCGGTGTGGCTGCGCCTGCTGGGAGCAAAAATCGGCAAGAACGTGGAGGCCTCCACGGTGCTGCTGATCCCCAAGATGACCACCGTGGGCGAAGGTGCCTTCCTGGCGGACGACACCATGGTGGCCTCCTACGAGCTGGATGGCGGGTGGCTGCGCGTGGCCCCGGCCAAGATCGGCAAACGGTCCTTCCTGGGCAACTCCGGCATGACCGCAGCGGGCCGGAACGTCCCCAAGAACTCGCTGGTCGCGGTCCTCTCCGCAACGCCGGCCAAGGCCAAATCCGGCACGTCCTGGCTGGGCAGTCCGCCGGTCCGCCTCCGCCGCACAGCGATCGCCTCCGACGACACCCGCACCTTCCAGCCCCCGCTGAAGCTCAGGGTCGCCAGGACGCTGTGGGAGCTGTGCAGGTTCCTGCCCGTCATGCTCACCGTGGGTATTGCCGGCGGCGCCATGCTGGTCTTCGACTGGTTGGCCGCCACCTTCAACTATGGGGTGGCAGCCCTGCTCAGCGGCGTCGTCATGCTGCTGGCCGGTTTCGTGGCCGCGTTCTCCGCCGTTGCCGCCAAATGGATCCTGGTGGGACGGATCCGGGCCGGCGAGCACCCCCTCTGGAGCTCGTTCATCTGGCGCAACGAAGTGGTGGACAGCTTCATCGAACTGGTCAGTGCACCATGGTTCGCCCGCGCCGCGTCCGGCACCCCGGCACTGGTCTGGTGGCTGCGTGCCCTCGGGGCGAAGATCGGGACGGGCACGTGGTGCGAAAGCTACTGGCTGCCCGAGGCGGACCTGGTGACCCTCGGCCGGAACGCCACCGTCAACCGGGGCTGCGTGGTGCAGACGCACCTGTTCCACGACAGGGTGATGAGCATTGACGCTGTTACCCTCGAAGACGGGGCCACCATGGGCCCGCACGGGGTCATCCTGCCCCAGGCCCGCGTGGGTGCCGGTGGAACGGTGGGTCCCGCGTCCCTGGTGATGCGCGGCGAGACCGTCCCGGCCGCCACGTACTGGATGGGCAACCCGGTCAGCCCGTGGAACGGCCCCGCAACACCGTCTGCCTAGCAACCGAAGGTCGCCATGAGTTCTCCAGCATCAGCCGCCCGCGGCAACGTAGCCGCGTCCAGCGGTGCGGCTCCCGATCCCTACATGCCGGGCGCCGGCACCAACGCCTACCGGGTGGAACGCTACGAACTGGACCTGGACTACCGCGTGGCCAGCAACCGCCTGGGCGGCAGGGCGGTGCTGCACGGCGTCGCCTGCGTGCCGACGTCGGCCATTGTCCTTGACCTGGTGGGGCTCCGCGCCTCCAAGGTCCAGCTCAATGGCAGGGCAGTGCGGTTCAGCCAGCGCGCCGGGCAGCTGGTGGCCTCAACCCCGGCTCCCCTCCAGGCGGACGAGCCCTTCACCCTCGATGTCCGGTACGGGGGCAGCCCCTCGCCCCGGCGCGGCATGTGGGGCGAAGTGGGCTGGGAAGAACTGACCGACGGCGTGCTGGTGGCCGGGCAGCCCAACGGCGCGCCATCCTGGTTTCCGTGCAACGACCATCCCCGCGACAAGGCCAGCTACAGGTTCACTGTGACCACCGACGCGAACTACCGCGCCGTATGCAACGGAGTGCTGCAGTCGCGCACCACCCGGTCCAGCCGGGAAACCTGGGTGTACGAGCAGGCTGAGCCCATGCCCGCGTACCTTGCCACCGTACAGATCGGCCGGTACGGCCTGCTGGAACTGGATGCCGGGCGCTCCGGACCACAGGTGCCGCAGTCCGTCGCCGTCTCCCCCGCGCTCGCCGACCAGGCACGCGCCGGACTGGCCCTGCAGCCGGCAATGATGCGGACGTTCAGCAGCTGCTTTGGGCCCTACCCGTTCGCCGGGCACACGGTGGTGGTCACCGAGGACGAGCTGGAGATCCCGCTTGAAGCCCAGGGGCTGTCCATCCTCGGCCCCAACCATTTGACCGCGGACTGGGAGTCGCAGCGGCTGATCGCCCACGAGCTCTCGCATCAGTGGTTCGGAAACTCCGTGACAGCCGCCAGCTGGCAGGACATCTGGCTCCACGAGGGCTTCGCCTGCTATGCCGAATGGATCTGGTCCGAGGAAGCCGGCGTGATGTCAGTCGCCGCCCGGGCGGGCGCCGCGTGGCGCGGGCTGAAGGCCGATGCGCAGGACCTTCTGGTGGGCGATCCGGGGCCGCAGCATATGTTCGATGACCGGGTTTACAAGCGGGGCGCCCTGGCCGTGCACGCCGTCCGCGTGGCAGTAGGTGATCTCGCCTTCTTTGCGCTGCTGCAGGAGTGGACCGCCACCCACCGGCACGGCTCGGTCAGCACGCATGACTTCATCATGGCCGTGGACCGTGCCACCGCCATCGACACCGAGGCGCTGCTGCACCCGTGGCTGTATGAGGAACTCCTGCCGCCGCTGCCGGCAGGCTGACGCCCCGTTCCGGTGCTGCCTAAGGGCGTCCGGGCGTCAGGGAAAGCGCGACGGCGGCCGCCAACTGCGCGGGCAGCCCGGTTTCCGCGGGGGCAAGGTCCCTCAGGCCCGGCAGTTCGCGCACGTCCAGGGACGAGGGCGCTGTACGGAGCCCGTCGCCGGTCATTTTCAGCCACGCCTCTTTCCGGGCCCACAGTTTCGCCTGGGCGGCCGGCCGGCCTTCCGGCGGCACGGTCCGGATGTCCCGGTGTTCAGCGGTGGTCAGTGCCAGCCCGGCAAATCCGCTGAAGTCGGTACGGGCCGGGTCCTCGATGTCCACGCCGAGGCGCACGTCCGGCCCAGCGTCCTGAACGGCGGCAAGGAGGGTCCAGCCGGCGGCCCGGGAGAGGCTCAGTGCCAGCGGCAGCCGGGTGCCCCGGTAGGAGTAGCCGGGCCTGCCGTGGCTGAGGTCCGCGCCTGAGCCGCACTGCGGGCAGCTGTAGCAGGCGTCCAAGCTGGTCACGGCCAGGCCCAGCAGGTCGGCGGCGAACCGGCGCTGGGCCAGTCGGGAGGCGAGGAACCGGTGGCCGGCCGCGGGCTCCATGGCGCGGGCCCGGCGCAGCTCGGCGCAGTCCAGGAGCCGTTCCGAGTCCTGCACCAGCCCGGCGGCGTCGCCGGCAAGCGAAAAGGGCGGGACGGCGTGAACCACAAGTTGTGGAGTCATGCCGTCCCGCCCTTTTTGAATCGCCAGCCGGACCAGCGGCTAGCGCTGGACTGCCCCAAAGCGCTCGGCGGCCAGTGCCACGGCGCCCTCGCGGGCGGCGGACGCTTCGTCAGCCGTCAGTGTACGGTCCGCGGCGCGGAAGCGCAGGCCGAACGCCAGTGACTTCTTGCCGTCTTCGATGCCCTTTCCGGCGTACACGTCGAACAGGGCGACGTCCTCCAGCAGTTCGCCGGCGCCTTCGCGGAGTACGGCGAGGACGTCGTCCGCGGGCACATCGGCGGGTACCACCAGCGCCACGTCCTGGGTGGCCAGCGGGAACGTGGAAATGTGGCGGGCCACAATCACGTCCGGGGCTGCCTCGAACAAGGCGTCGGCGTTGATTTCCAGCGCCACCGAGCGGGCCGGCATGTCAGCGGCTGCCAGCAGCTTGGGGTGAAGCTCGCCGGCGTAACCCACGGTCTCGCCCGTCCGCAGCGACAAGCGTGCGGCGCGGCCCGGGTGGAATGCCTGGTGGCTGCCTTGGCTGGCCACGAGGTCCACCCCCAGGACGTCCCCGGCGAGGCGGGCAATGTCCAGGGCGTCCGCCCAGTCCCACAGCCCGGGGGGCGTGCGCTGCGGCGGCCGGGGAATCATGCCCGGTCAGGACGGCGGCGACGTGGAACGGCTGGTCCGGGACGCCGTCGTACAGCGCATCCAGCACCTCGTCGGCAGGCTTGGCGCCCAGCGGCGGAATCGATTCGGTTCCCGCGGTGTCGCCGGGCAGGAACACCTGCCCGGATTCGAAGATGGCGAGGTCGCGGAAGCCGCGGGAGTGGTTCCGCTTGGCCACCTCGATCAGGCCCGGCAGGACGGAGGTGCGCAGGAAGCCCTGCTCCTCGCTGATGGGGTTGGCCAGCTTGAGCGCGGGCCGGGCGGCACCCTGTTCCGCAACGCCGAACGTGTCGTTGGCGGCCTTGGATACGAACGGGTAGGACAGCACCTCGGTGAGACCGGCGTCCGCCAGCGCCTGGATGAGCCGCCGGCGCTGCTGCTGCAGGCGCGTCAGGCCACGCCCCGGAGGAGCTACCGGCAGCGTGGCGGGAATCTTGTCGTAGCCCACCAGCCGCGCGATTTCCTCGGACAGGTCTTCCTTGGTCTCAAGGTCGTGCCGCCAGCTCGGCGCAGTGACCGTCCAGCCGCCGTCGTGCTTTTCCACCGCAGCGCCGAGGTCCTCCAGGGCGGTAACGATCTGCTCTTCCGAGAAGTCGATGCCGATCCGGGCGGCCGCGAACCCTGCGGGAAGCTCGATGGTGACCGTTTCCGGTGCGGTTCCGACGTCGGTTCCGGCTTCGTCGGCAGTGCCGCCAGCCAGTTCCACCAGGAGGTCCACGACGCGCTGGGCGGCGATACCGGCCACGTGCCAGTCGACGCCGCGCTCGAAGCGCTTGGACGCTTCGGACGGCAGCTTGTGCCGGCGCCGGGAACGGCTGATGGACACCTCATCGAAGTGGGCGGCCTCAACCAGGATGTTCGACGTCGTATCGCCCACCTCGGTTGCCGCGCCGCCCATGACGCCGGCGATGCCGATGGCCCCGGAGTTGTCGGTGATGAGCAGGTCCTCCGGGTCGAGGGTGCGTTCCTTGTCATCGAGCGTGGTGATCTTCTCGCCCGCGGTTGCGCGGCGCACCACGATGTCCCCGGACAGCTTGTCCAGGTCGTAGCAGTGCGTGGGCTGGCCCAGTTCGAGCATGACGTAGTTGGAGATGTCCACGGGAAGGGAAATGGAGCGGATGCCGGCGAGGCGCAGGCGGGACGCCATCCAGGGCGGGGTGGGGCGGCTGGGGTCCACGCCACGGACGGTGCGCGCCACGAAGCGGTCGCAGCCGGGCTTGCCATAGATGGGGGCGTCGTCGTTGAGCTTGACGCCATAGCCGCCGGACAGCACCTCAGGCGCCTGTACCTTGCTGGCGGGGTCCGTGAAAGTGGTTCCCGTGGCGTGCGCGTACTCGCGGGCCGCGCCGCGGATGGAGAAGGCGTAGCCGCGGTCCGGGGTGACGTTGATTT
This sequence comes from Pseudarthrobacter sp. SORGH_AS 212, assembly GCF_030818145.1. Taxonomy (NCBI): domain Bacteria; kingdom Bacillati; phylum Actinomycetota; class Actinomycetes; order Micrococcales; family Micrococcaceae; genus Pseudarthrobacter; species Pseudarthrobacter sp. SORGH_AS 212. Next base: position 376,445 of record NZ_JAUTAA010000001.1, read on the forward strand.
CGGCTGCCTGGTCGTAGAGGCCCAGCAGTTCCATCGCGTCGGTGCCGATTTCCGGATCAAGGCCGATGCGGGAGAGGACCAGGATGCCGTCGTGGTCCTCGCCGATGCCCAGCTCACGGACGGAGGCGATCATGCCGGCGGAAAGGTGTCCGTAGGTCTTGCGGGCAGAGATGCGGAAGTCACCCGGGAGGACGGCGCCCGGGAGCGTGACCACTACCTTGTCGCCTTCCACGAAGTTGTGGGCGCCGCAGATGATGCCCTGGACTCCGGAAGGGTCGATGCCCTCTCCGGTCAGGGTCTGCTCCGCGCCTTCGGGAACCACGCGGACCTGGCACCAGTTAATGGTCTTGCCGTTGGTCTGCGGTTCCTTGACCAGGCTCAGGACCTGGCCCACCACCACCGGCCCCTGCAGGGCATCGGTGGGACGGTGGACGTCCTCTTCTTCGAAGCCGACCTTGACCAGTTCTTCCATGACGTCTTCGGCCGTGGCGCCGGCCGGTACCTCTGCGAATTCACGCAGCCAGGAAAGTGGGATACGCACTGTTAGATCTCCATCCCGAAGTGCTCGCTGAAACGTACATCGCCTTCGATCATGTCGCGCATGTCGCTGACCTCGTTGCGGAACATGAGGGCACGCTCAATGCCCATGCCGAAGGCGAAACCTGAATAGATATCCGGGTCGATGCCGGCAGCACGGAGGACGTTGGGGTTGACCATGCCGCAGCCGCCCCATTCGATCCAGCGCGGACCGCCCTTGGCGCCCGGGTGGAAGATGTCCAGCTCCGCGGACGGCTCGGTGAACGGGAAGTAGTTGGGCCGCAGCCTGACCTTCGCTTCGTCGCCGAACATCTGGCGGGTGAAGTGCTCCAGGGTGCCGAGCAGGTCTGCCATGGACAGTCCCTTGTCGATGGCCAGGCCCTCGAACTGGTGGAACACCGGCGTGTGCGTGGCGTCGAGTTCATCGGTGCGGAACACCTTGCCCGGGCACAGGACGTAGATGGGCAGATCGCGTTCCAGCATGGAACGGACCTGGACCGGGGACGTGTGCGTGCGCATGAGGAGGTGTGCCTCGGGCGGCTCCACGAAGAACGTGTCCTGCATTTCCCGCGCCGGGTGGTCCGGCTTGAAGTTCAGGGCGTCGAAGTTGAACCATTCCGATTCCACCTCCGGGCCTTCTGCGATTTCCCAGCCCATGCCCACGAAAATGTCCGAAACGCGGTCCTGCAGGGTGGACAGCGGGTGCCGGGCGCCGGCACGACGACGGCGGGGCGCGGCGGTGACGTCCACGGTCTCTTCGAGGAGGATCCGGGCGTCGTTCTCGGCTTCCAGGACCGCGGTACGGTCGGCGAGCGCCTTGTTGACCCGGCCGCGGGACGCGCCCATCAGCTTCCCGGCGAGCGCCTTCTGGTCCTTGGGGAGCCTGCCGATTTCACGGTTGGCCAGGCTGAGCGGGGACTTCTCCCCCGTATGCGCAAGCCTCACCGCCTTCAGCTCGTCAAGGGTGGCTGCACCGGCGATGGCGGTGACGGCCTGGTCTACAGCGGCGTTGATGGCGGCTTCATCCGTGGGGTTCGGGATGGCATCGCCCGGCAAAGTTTCAGTCATCTACTGTTCTTAGCTACGAGTTCGTTGGCTGCCGGCGAACAGGGCAGCCTGCACGGTTTCCCGGCGGCGCGTCCGTCACTGGCAGGTCATGGATGAATGCCCGCGGATTCAGTTCTGCAATCCGGTGCATTCAATGACCAGGGCAGGGCCAGCCGGAAAACCGGCAACCACTGCCCTCCAGTCTAGTAGAACGCTCCGGCTACCATGTCCTCATGACATTGCGGCAGCGCCCCGGACGCGTGCGGTACCTGCGCCTGCAAAACTTGCGGCGCCGGTTCCTGCGCGGCCACCCCTTGCACCGGCACTCCCTGACAGCCGGCCAGCGGGCCAGGCAGGCAGCCAACCTGGCTAACGGCAGCACGCTGTTGGGCCTGGCCGTGGCCGGGGCTGCCCGTACCCGCCTGCAGCGCGGTCCGCGCGGCCTGGTCCTGGCCGCCGGTTATGGGTGGCCGTTGCCGGTTGCCGGGGCCTTCACCCTGGGCAACGTGGTGCTGTGCCGCTGCCCGGCCGAAGCCATGCTGGACCGGCCCGAGCTGCTGGGGCACGAGGAGAAGCACTGCTCCCAATACGCCTGGTGCCTGGGCCTTCCCTTCATCCCGCTATACCTGCTGGCCGCGGGGTGGTCGATGCTGCGGACCGGCAATCCGGGGACGGGCAACGTCTTTGAGCGGCGGGCTGGCCTGCTGGCGGGCGGCTATCCGGTACACGGAAAGCGGGCCTGGTCGTGACGCCGGCAGACACCCCCGCACCCATGCGTGATGGCAGCGTGACCGTCACCGGGTCAGGCTGGGCGGACGCTGCCCCGGATGTGGCAGTTGTTTCCATCGGCGTGGAATGCCGCCGCGACTCCGTCGAGGCTGCCTACTCTGCTGCAGGGAGCGCACTGGCGGCCGTCACAGCAGCCTTCCGTGGGCATCGCGTTGCCGCAGCGGACCTGCGGACGGCCGGGCTGAACGTCAGGGCAGATCTCGTGTGGCGGGAGGGCGAAGGCCAGCGGGTCGCGGGGTACGTCGCTGCCAGCACCCTTGCTGTGCAACTGCGGGACGTGGCGGCCGCTTCGCGGATGATCGCCGACGCCACTGCTGCCGGTGGCAATGATGTCCGGCTCAACGGCCTGACCTTCTCACTCTCCGATCCGTCCGCGGTGAAAGAGCGTGCCCGCGCGGCCGCATGGGAGGACGCCAGGGCCGCTGCCGCACAGTACGCCGCCCTTGCCTCTGCCACGCTGGGCAGTGTCCTGTCCGTGTCCGAGCTCGCCGCGGGGCAGGGCCCCGTTCCCGTGGCGGGAATCCAGCGCATGGCCGCGGCCGAAAGCGTGTCCGTGGAGCCCGGGGAAAGCCGGGTGGAAGCGGCTGTCACCGTGGTGTGGGAGCTCAGAGCCGGGCAGTAACAGGCGGCGCCGCCTTGACTTTCATTCGAACATGTTTTCGAATGAAGGCATGAGATGGGACGCGCAGGCACTGCTGCAGGCACCCGGGGACGGTTCTGCTGCCACCCCCGCACTACTTCCGCTTGCCGGCTTGGTCCGTTCCGTCACCACGCCGGAGTTCGCGGGCATCACCTTCCACGAGGTCACCGCAAAATCCGTGCTGAACAGGGTGCCGGCCGGTTCAAAGATGCCGTTTGAGTGGACCGTGAATCCGTACCGCGGCTGCAGTCACGCCTGCGTTTACTGCTTTGCCCGCAAGAGCCACACCTACCTCGATTTTGACGCAGGCGTGGACTTCGACAGCCAGGTGGTGGTCAAGGTTAACGCGGCGGACGTCCTGCGCAAGGAGTTGGCCAGGCCCTCCTGGACTCGGCCGCAGGTGGCACTGGGAACCAACACCGACCCCTACCAGCGTGCGGAGGGCAGGTACCGGCTGATGCCCGGCATCATTGCTGCCCTGGCCGACTCCGGCACTCCCCTGTCAATCCTGACCAAGGGAACGCTGCTGGCGCGGGACATTCCGTTGCTGAAGAGCGCGGCAGCACAGGTCCCTGTAGGCCTGGGCATTTCACTGGCCATGACGGACGAGGCCCTTTCCGAGGCCATAGAACCTGGAACGCCGGGTCCGCGGGCACGGCTCAAGCTCGTTTCCAGGCTCCGGGAGGCGGGTCTTCCGTGCGGCGTCATGGCGATGCCCATCCTGCCGTGGCTCTCGGACAGCGACGAAGCCCTGGACGCCCTTTTCGCTTCGCTGGCCTCAGTCGGAGCCACCGGCGTCAGCGCGGGCGCCCTGTACCTCAAACCCGGCACGCGGGAATGGTTCATGAAGTGGATCGCCGCGAACCATCCGGAGCTGGCTGGCCGCTACCGCCGCCTTTATGGGTCAGGCTCCTACGCGTCCCAGGAGTACAGAACCTGGCTGGCGGGCAAGGTGCGCTACTTCAAGGCACGGCACGGCTTTGCCTTCTCGTCCGGGTTCAGCCACCGGGACCTTGTTCCCCGCGACGAGGAAGCCGAATATCCCGCAGGCATCATTCCCGAAGCACGGCAGGGGCACGGTGCAGGCGCTTCCGCCCCGCACGGTGGTGCTGCGGGCGCTCAGCAGGCCCTCTTCTAGTTCAGCGCCCGTCGGCCGGAACGGCCAGGGAAGCGAGCAATGCACGGACAATCGGGAAGTCCGCCGGTATCCACGGCAACGCCAGGACGGCATCCGGGTCGTCGAGGGGAAGCCAGCGCAACTGGTCATGGTCCTCCAGCGGACGGGGCTCACCGGCGGTAACCTCTGCAGACCAGACGCGCATGGCGGCACGGTCACTTAGCGGCCAGCCGCCGGGTCCGTCAGCAGGAAGCTCCGCCCCCAGGCGGACAACGACGCCGAGCTCCTCCAGCAACTCCCGCCGGAGAGCGGCCTCGGGTTCCTCCCCGGGCTCCACCTTGCCACCGGGGAACTCCCACAGGCCGGCCAATTTTTCGGGCGCATTGCGCCTGGCCACCAGCAGCATGGACGGCCGGGCCAGCCGGTCCACCACCGCACCGCCCACCACCTGTATCAGTTCAGTCACCGCTCCAGTCTATGGGGGACAATGGGAACACCGGCCGGGCTTCCCGGGGAATATCCGTCTCCGGGAAGCAGTTGACCAAATCCGGGCCCGTGGTTCATCCGGGCCGTGCAGCCCCACCGTCGTGGCATGTGTTTCTTCCATCAGCAATCCACTTCGGAAAGCAGGCTTATGAGCAGCGCCACCAAAACGTCCACGGCGGGCCCACTGACGTCCCGCAACCTGGCGCTGGCGATTCTTTCGCTGGCCATGGGCGGCGTCGGCATCGGTGTTACCGAGTTCACCATGATGGGCCTGCTGAAAGAGGTGGAGCAGGGCCTGGGCATCAGCACGCCGGAGGCCGGCCATCTGATTTCCGCCTACGCCCTGGGTGTGGTGGTGGGAGCACCGCTGCTGGCTGCTGTTGGTGCGCGGCTGCCTCGCAAACAACTCGCCCTGGGCCTGCTGCTGTTCTTTACGGTGGCAAACCTGGCATCGTTCGTGGCTCCCGACTACGGCACCATGCTGGTGTCGCGCTTCGCCGCTGGCCTTCCGCACGGCGCGTTCTTCGGTGTTGCGGCGGTCATCGCCGCGTCCCTCGTTCCGCCCACCCGCCGGGGCTGGGCGATTTCGATGGTGATGGCCGGACTGAGCATCTCCAACGTGGTGGGCGTGCCGTTCGCCACCTGGCTCGGGCAGACTTACGGCTGGCGGCTGCTTTTCGTCCTGGTTGGTTTCATCGGGCTGCTGACCCTGGCAATGGTCTGGCGCTTTGTACCCTTCCAGGCTGCCCACCCTGATGCGAGCATCAGGCGTGAGCTCGGCGCTTTGAAGCGGCTTCAGGTGTGGCTGGCCATCCTCATCGGCGTGGTGGGTTTTGGGGGCTTCTTCGCTACCTACACCTACATCGCCCACACCATGACCATGGTGGCCGGGATCCCGTCGTCGCTGATTCCCCTGGTGGTGGCCCTGTACGGCCTGGGCATGGTGGCAGGCAACTTGGTGGGCGGAAGGCTCGCCGACAAGTCGGTGATGGGAACCCTGTACAAGGTTCTGCCCGTCATCGCAGTTGCCCTCGTGGTCTACGCCGTGGCGGTGCACTGGCCGTGGTCGGCACTGCTCATGGTTTTTGTGGTGGGCGCCTCCGGGTCCATGCTGATCCCCGCACTGCAGACCCGGCTGCTGGATGCCTCCCCCGATGCCCCGTCGCTGGCGTCGTCGCTGAACCACGCGGCGCTGAATGTCGCCAATGCCCTGGGCGCCTTCCTCGGCGGCCTCGTCATCGCCCTCGGGTGGGGCTATGTGGCGCCCGCGCTGGTAGGTGCTGTCCTGGCGGTCCTGGGCTTCGGCGTCGCCGTCCTCAGTGGTGTGTTGGAACGCCGGAAGCCGGTGACGGCCTGAACCCAGGTTCCGGCAGGCGCAGCAGCCGGTAAGCCCGCGGAGCTAGCGGTCTTCCAGCGCGGAAGTCCGCTGCAGGTCAGGCTCCAGGTAGATCACGCGCGCTATGGGAACAGCGGTCCGGATCCTTTCCTCCGTGGCGTCGATCGCCGTGGCGATCTGCTCCCCCGTGGAGGACCTGCTGACGGCTATCTTGGCCGCCACCAGAAGTTCTTCCGGTCCAAGGTGCAGCGTCTTAAGGTGGATCAGCCGGCCGCCATCGGACTCGATGGCAGCCGTGATCCTTTCGACGTCCTGCCGCGTGGCGGACTCCCCCACGAGCAGTGACTTGGTTTCCAGCGCAAGCACAACAGCGATGGCGACCAGCAGCAGGCCGATCATGGCCGTTCCCGCGGCATCCCACAGTCCGTTGCCGGTCAGGATAGTCATTCCGACGCCGATCAGTGCGAACGCCAGTCCCAGCAGTGCGCCGAAATCCTCGAGGAGGATCACCGGCAACTCCGGCTGCTTGGCGCTGCGGACGAACCTCACCCAGGACTGCGAGCCGCGGGAGCGGTTGGATTCGCGGATCGCCGTCCGGAAGGAAAAAGCCCTCGGCAAGGATGGCACCCACCAGGACGGCCAGCGGAACCCACCAGAAGTCCCCTTCGATCGCGTGCGGATCGCGGAACTTTTCCCAGGCCTCAAAGAGGGCGAAGAGTCCACCGACGCTGAACAGCACTATGGAGACGATGAAGGCGTAGATATAGCGCTCACGTCCGTACCCGAAGGGGTGCTGGGGACTGGCGGCACGCTGCGACTTCTTGCCGCCCACCAGCAGGAGGAGCTGGTTTCCGGAATCGGCGACGGAGTGGATCGCCTCGGCAAGCATTGATGATGACCTGGTCAGGAAGTAGGCGACGAACTTCAAAGCCGCGATGGACAGGTTGGCGGCCAGTGCCGCAATGATCGCCTTGTTTCCGCCATGTGCAGCCACGGTAGTCCCCTCCAGGGTTCGGGATAGTCGCATCACCGGTCCGGCTTCGTTTTCCGGCCATGCATACCGTACCCACGGTGCTCCCCCGCATGCAGCAGGCACAAGGCCCGCACCTGCTGACTTTACGGGCCCGTTATGTTAGCTTGAGCCTCATCGGGACCATCACGTGCCCGTGAATATATGAGGAGGAAACATGGGTTTTCTTGCTTGGATTATTCTCGGCCTCATCGTTGGGGCCATTGTTAAAGCCGTCATGCCCGGCAGGGTCGGCGGCGGTTGGGTCACCAGCCTGGTTCTGGGTGTGGTGGGCGCCATCGTAGGCGGCTGGATTGGCAGCCTCCTGTTCAACCGGGGCGATCTTGGCTTCTTCGACCTCGGCACTTGGATTCTCGCTATTGTTGGCGGCTTGGTGGTCGCCGGCATCTACGGAGCAATCACTGGCCGGGGCAAGGCAACCCGCGCACCCTAGAAGGCACCGTTAGCGGAATCTGCCGCTGTCCAGGGCCCCGGATCTTCCGGGGCCTTTACTTTTGTCCGGAGGCTTTATGAAATTGTTCCGAGGCAACAGGCGTCAGTTGCGCTGGGACCTGGCACTCGCGTACAGGCAGACGGTGGCAGCCGTTCCGAGGTTCAGGCTTTCGGCGGCTCCGTAGACGGGCACGGCCACGCGGTGGTCAGCCAGTTCAAGCTCTGCCGCGGAGAGCCCCTGCGCCTCGTTTCCGAACAGCCAGGCGGTGGGACTCTCAAGTGGGTACTCCGAACCCGTCGAGGCAGCCCCAAGACGCCGGGCAGCGCTCTGGTCCTGCAGCTGGTCGAGGTTCAGCTGGCCCTGGCCGTCCGCGGCAAGGACCCCAAGACCACGTTCCTTGCACCGCGCCACCAGTTCCTCGATCTCTGCGCCCAGCACCACGGGCAGGTGGAAGAGGGATCCCACAGTCGAGCGGACGGCCTTGGGGTTGTAGATATCGACGCTGGATGCAGTCAGGATGACGGCGTCGGCGCCGGCCGCGTCGGCGGCCCGGAGCACGGTGCCGGCGTTGCCGGGGTCGCGGACCTGGCAGAGCACTGCAACGAGCTGCGGGCCGGCGTCGAGCACCTGGTCGAGGGTCACGTCGAGGAATCCGCAGACCGCGAGAATGCCCTGCGGGGTCACCGTGTCCGCCATCGCGGCGAGAACCTCATCATTGGCCAGGTAGGCGGTGGTGCCCTCAGCGAGAGCTTCCAAGTCGGGGTGCCGGTCCAGGCAGGACTCGCTCGCGTAAACCTCATAGACAATGCCGGGCTCCCCCGCGGCAAGCCTCTCTTGGTGGAGCACCAGGGCTTCGCGCACGGCCTGCGGCCCCTCCGCCAGGAACTCCCGGCGTTTTAAACGGGCCGGGCGCCCGGCAAGCTGTGCCACCTTCCTCACCCGATCAGCTCGAGGATTGGAAAGTGGAAAGTCTTGCGGGCGCCCGGTTTCGTTCATATAAGAACCTTAGTAGCTCTCGCTGCCGGTTCTTGAACGCGTCGTTCGGGGTACTACTCGGCAGCCTCGTCAGCGGCGGCCTTCTTGGCGGCAGGCTTCTTGGCCGCGGCCTTCTTGGCAGCAGGCTTCTTGGCCGGTGCAGCCTCGGCCTGGACAGCGGGAGCGGAGGTGTCGGCAGGCAGCGAGTCCTTGGCAACCTTGACCAGCGCAGCGAAGGCGTTGGCGTCGGAGACGGCCAGTTCAGCCAGCATGCGGCGGTCAACCTCGACCTCAGCGGCCTTCAGGCCCTGGATCAGGCGGTTGTAGGTCAGGCCGTTGGCGCGGGAAGCCGCGTTGATGCGCTGGATCCACAGGCGGCGGAAGTCGCCCTTCTTCTTCTTGCGGTCGCCGTAGCTGTACACAAACGAGTGCAGCAGCTGCTCTTTGGCCTTGCGGTACAGGCGTGAACGCTGTCCACGGTAGCCCTTTGCGCGTTCAAGGATAACCCGGCGCTTCTTGTGGGCGTTGACCGCCCTCTTCACACGTGCCACGTGCGTACTCCTTCGAAAATCTGATCCCAAGCATCTGTCACCGGATGTTCCGGTGGCCTGAGAAGGCTTTTTGGCAATTGACCGACTACCGGACGGCAGTCAGCCAGAGAACTTGGAAATTAGATGCCGAGCATCTTCCGGATGACCTTGGCGTCGCCCTTGAAGACGATCTTGTCGCCGGCGAGGCGGCGGGTCAGCCTGGAGGACTTGTGCTCGAGGTAGTGGCGGCGGTTGGCCTGCTGGCGGCGCAGCTTGCCACTGCCGGTCAACTTGAAGCGCTTCTTAGCACCGCTGTGGGTCTTCATCTTCGGCATGGGAACCGATCTCCTTACGTATCCGCAGGCTATGCCTGCAGCTCTATCGCGCAGCCGCCCGGGGGCGGCCTGCTGGTTGCTGTCTGCCGATGGCCTGAGCCGTCGGCAGCTGTGGACTAAGTGGTCTTCTTACCCGACGGCTTCGGTGCTGCCTTCGGGGCAGGACGTGCGGCCGGCTTCGGTGCAGCGGGCCTGGCCACCGGCTTCGGCGGAGCCGGAACAGCTGCAGGCTTGGGAGCCGCCACCGGCTTGGGCGCCGGGGCTGCAGCCTTCGGGGCTTCCTGCTTGGGCGCCGGGGCTGCAGCCTTCGGGGCTTCCTGCTTGGGAGCTTCCTGCTTGGGAGCCTCCTGCTTGGGAGCTTCCCGCTTCGGAGCCTCCTGCTTGGGAGCTTCCTCCTTGGGAGCTGCTTCGGCAGCCTTGGCCGGAGCCTCGGCAACAACCTCTTCGGGTGCTTCCGCAGGTGCCTGCTCAGCCTCGACCGGAGCTTCCGCCTCGGTGGAAAGAGTGAAGCCTTCGGGCAGCAGATCCGCCAGTGACTGGGTCATGGGAGCATCGTCCTTGCCGGACGTGTCTACCCGGCCCGCGGCCTTGGCTTCATTCTCGGCCTTGGCTTCGGCGCGCTGGGTGGCGCGGCGGGCCTCCGCCTTCGCTTCTGCCTTGTTCTTCAGCGGACCAACCACCATGACCATGTTGCGGCCGTCAATGCGGGGGCTGGACTCAACCACGCCAACTTCAGCGACGTCATCTGCGAAGCGCTGGAGCAGGCGGATGCCCATCTCCGGACGCTGCTGCTCACGGCCGCGGAACTGGATCATGGCCTTGACCTTGTCCCCGGCACCGAGGAAGCGCAGTGCGTGCCCGCGCTTGGTCTCGTAGTCGTGGGTGTCGATCTTCAGGCGGAAGCGGATTTCCTTCAGAACGGTGTTCGTCTGGTTCTTCCGGGCTTCGCGTGCCTTGACCGCGGCTTCGTACTTGTACTTGCCGAAGTCCATCAGCTTGCACACCGGAGGCTTCGCCTGAGGTGCAACTTCAACGAGATCAAGGTCGGACTCGGCAGCCAGACGCAGGGCATCCTCAATACGGACGATTCCTACCTGTTCACCTGCAGGGCCGACCAGCCGCACCTCGGGGACGCGGATACGCTCATTGATTCTTGGCTCGCTAATGTTAAAGCTCCTGTTTTTGTTGTTGTATCCCGGCAAATAGAGAAGGCCCCCAATTGCCGGAGCAATCGAAGGCCTCATGTCAGGTTGGTACTGCCGGGCCCGGGACGGGCCTGCATGCATTGGGTCGGCGAACTGCCGAACCAATGCCCAACCGTGTACCCGGCAACCTTGCGTTCCACAGAATCCTGACGGAACAACGGCTGACGCGGGTGGGAGAGAACTCCGCTTGCAAACTGCATGCCATTCTACAGAGAAAATTCCCGTCAGCGCCGAATAGCACTGGTGGGAACCTGGCCTGTGAGGGCGATCTCTGAAATAACGACATTCAGTCGGTCTGTGTCAAGCTTACCAGTATGAGCACCCCAGACAGTAATTCATACGTTTTCGAGCCTGCCCAGGACAGCGCCGGCAACTCCGCCGACGTGTCCCAGCAGGTCCGGGACATCTCTGAAGTTCCGGCCATCGAGGTCATCACCACCGCTGCCGTCCACTTGATGTCCGCCGCCGCCGTCAAGCTCGGCCTGGCCGCGGAAGAGAACGCCGCCGACCTGAAGGACCTGGACGAGGCCCGCAAACTCATCACCGCCCTGGCCGGGTTGGTAACGGCCGCCGCCCCGGAAATCGGATCGCAGCACGCAGGTCCCTTGCGCGACGGCCTCCGCTCCCTGCAGCTGGCGTTCCGTGAAGAGTCGCTGATCCAGGATGCTCCAGGCAAGGGTCCGGGCGAAAAGTTCACGGGCGCAGTCAACTAGCCCAGCACTCCCCCGCGCAGCGCGCGACGGCGGGGCGACCTTCAAGGGGTCGTCCCGCCGTCGCGCTTTAAGAAGCTGCGCCGCAGGACGTTGGGCAGGTATGCGGGCCTTCGAGGTGGTGGGGCCCGGCCTGCACGCCCCAGGGCTTCAGCCGGGTTGTCCGGTCAGGCCTTGACCTGGCGCCGCCGGCGCTGCTGCAGGAGCAGTCCCGCGAGGCAGAGGATGACACCGGCAACCCCCACGGACACGAAGCCGCCGGAGGGTCCCGTTCCGTCAATGAAGACACCCGCCAGCGGTGAACCCAGCGCCACCCCCGCGGTCAGCGCTGAACCGTACCAACCCATCGCTTCGCCGCGGCGCTCTTCGGACACAAGGTCGGCCACCTTCTCCGAAGCAGCGGACAGCACCGGGGCGCACAGGAGCCCGGGCATGATGGACAGCAGGGCGAGTGTCCAGGTTCCGGACGCGAAACCCATGGGAATGGTGAACGCGGCCATGCCCAGCAGCAGCAGGATGGGCGGGACAGGCCGGTGCATGGCGCCGTAGACCAGGCCGCCCACCACGGATGCCGCGCACCAGAACAGGAACACGATTCCGATCTCGCCTTGATGCCCGCCGATCTCCAGGGCCGCCACGATGCCCACGTCACTGCCGCTGAGAACCATGCCGGCACCCGCGGCGACGGCAAAGACCGCCCCCACCGCAGGTGTAAACCAGGCGAAGCTGTGCGCCACCCTGCCCCTGACACCGGGAGCACGCTCCGCCCCGGCTGGCAGCAGGTCCGCCGCGGCTTCCTGCAGGTGGGCGGGTGCAGCCGAGACCACGGCGATTTCTGCTGCGTGCTGCTCGTCCTCAACGCATTCAGCGGTTTGTTCCGGGCTGCGGGTGGGCGGGTTGAACCAGATCAGGAACAGCCCGGCCAGGGACGTGGACAGGCCCACGACCGTGAGACCCGCCGTCGTGTGCCCGCTCGTTGCCACCACGGCGCCGGCCGCGGGCCCGATCATGAACACCATCTCGGTGCTGATGGCATCCAGGGCAAAAGCGGTGCGCCTCTGCTTGCCGTCGGCCAGGACACCCAGGGACTGGCGCACCACGCTGAAGATGGGCAGGGTCAACAGGCCGCCGACGAACACCAGCGGCAGGAGCCACTGGTAGGACACGTGCGGAACGATGGACCAGATGACCGCTTCGGAGATGACGGACGGGACCAGTGCACGCCGGAGGCCGACGGTGTCCACCCGGCGCCCGCGCCATGGTGCCCCGACAGCTATACCGATCGTCATCACGGCGGCTGCAGCACCGGCAGCGGCGTATCCCTGGCCCAGGGTGAGGACGATGTGCAGGGTCAGCAGCACGCCCGCCGCAGAATGTGGAATGCGGGCAACCATGCCCACCAGCAAAAGCCTCCGAATAGGCCGGACGGCCAGCAGCTCCCGGTACAGCGCGAAGTTCACGAAAAAGGTTCCTTACGTATGCCTCAGGAACCCGGGGCAGCCCCGCTCCTGACAACTAGCCTGTGGCGCGCCGCAGCTTGACCTCGAGCGAATCGACCCGCTCCCCAAACAATACATTCCGGGACCACTCGGCCTGCAGCGCAGCCACCAGGCGCTGCAGGCCTGAGGCGTCCAACCCGCCCTCAAGGTAGAGCACCACTTGCAGTTCCGGTCCCGCGCCGCCACCCGGCAACACGGTCCCGTCGGCTGCCCGGGCAGCCACTCCCCTGCCCGGCAGGAGCTCGATCCGGCGGACAGTTGGGAACGCAGCGGCGGCAGCACCCATCTCGGCCGCCAGTTCCTCGTCGGCGTAGGAGGGCAGCCAGGGCTGCTGCTGGGCCAGCGCCCACACGGCCGGCCGGCGAACTACGAAAGTGACATCTGCGCCCGGGTCCAGGACCACGAGGTCGGCACCCTCCGCCACGGCGGACAGCGCAGCGCGTGCCGCGTAGACAGCCACCGGGCGGGCATCGGGGTGCCAGGCGCTCAGGGCCTCCGTTGACGTGAAGGCCGGCAGCGCGGTCCTGCCGTCGGCGGCTTTGAGCGTTACCAGCGCCATGTCTGCCTGCTTGTCGGCATGCAGGCCGTGGTCAGACTCCGCTTCTTCCGCCAGCTGGGCCACGATGGGGATGAAGACCCGCGCCGTCGCCAGGGACGCCACGACGGCAGCTTCGTCGCCGGTTCCCCCACGCAAGCCCGCGACGGCGGCGCGGTAGCCTGCGTTGGCCGTACCGTCGTCGTCCTCGAAATTGTGGATCTTCGCGTTGTCGCCGGCGAGGCTGCGGCCCGCCCAGGGCTGGCCCGCGGAGTCGGTCGCGCCGCCGGCTCCTGCCAGCGCCGCGGCGATATGGCCGGGAAGGTGGCGGGGAGCGGGGGCGCCTGAATCTTTGCTGGCCATCGCGTCGGGTTCCGGCAGCCTAGCGGCGGCCGGCCACGTCGAGGGCTTCGGGCAGGGTGAAGGCGCCGGCATAGAGGGCCTTGCCCACGATGGCACCTTCGACGCCCAGCGGGACCAGGGAGCGCAGGACCTTGAGGTCATCGAGGCTGGAGATGCCGCCGGACGCGATGACGGGTTTGCCGGTCTTCTCCACCATCTGGCGCAGCAGTTCAACGTTGGGCCCCTGCAGGGTGCCGTCCTTGGTCACGTCGGTGACCACGTAGCGCGAGCAGCCTGCATCCTCGAGGCGGGCCAGGACGTCCCAGAGGTCCCCGCCTTCTTTGGTCCAGCCACGTCCGGCCAGGGTGGTCCCGCGCACGTCGAGTCCGACGGCGATTTTGTCACCGAAGCGCTCGATGGCCCGGCGGGTCCACTCCGGGTTCTCCAGCGCGGCGGTGCCGAGGTTAACCCGGGCGACGCCGAGGCCAAGGGCGGCTTCGAGGGTTTCGTCGTCCCGCAGTCCGCCGGAGAGTTCCACCTTGATGTCCAGCTGCCCCACCACCTCGCGGAGGAGTTCGGCGTTGGAGCCGCGGCCGAAGGCGGCGTCCAGGTCCACGAGGTGCACCCACTCGGCGCCCTGCTGCTGCCAGTTCAGCGCAGCCTCCAGCGGTGTTCCGTAGCTGGTTTCACTGCCGGCCTCGCCCTGGACCAGCCGCACGGCCTGGCCGTTGACGACGTCGACGGCGGGCAGCAGTTCAAGTACCGGCAGATCGTTTGCGGTGGTCATCTTCATCCTTGGTGTTGTTGGGTGGGGTGCCGGGCTGTCGGCACAGTGCCGGGGCGCGTCAGTGGCCGGAGCCGTTTACCAGGTTGCCGGTCAGTTGCCCGGGAGGGTCAGCAGGTAGGCGGCGAGCAGGGACATGGCTGCCAGGACGTAGAACGAAACCTGGGTCCACAGGGGCTTGTGCTGCTGCCGGAAGGACAGGGCACCGCCCACCAGCAGGCCGGCCAGTCCCATCAGCACGATGGACCACATTCAGGCGCCGCCGGCAGGGTCGCCACTGCTGGTTTCTGTAGGCCGGCGCAGCGCGTCCACCCAGTTGCGCAGCAGCCGCGCACCGGCATCGCCTGACTTCTCCGGGTGGAACTGCGTGGCGCACAGCGGCCCGTTCTCGACGGCGGCAATAAAGGGCGCGCCGTGTTCGGACCACGTCACCAGCGGAGGGGCCATCAGCGGCTGGATGACGTCGAAGTTCCATTCCTGCACGCCGTAGGAGTGGACGAAGTAGAACCGCTCGCCTTCCACTCCGGCGAAGAGCTTTGAACCCTCCGGTACCTTGACGGTGTTCCAGCCCATGTGCGGAACGACGTCGGCCGGCAGCAGCTCGACCTTTCCGGGCCATTCGCCGATGCCCTCAGCCTCGGTGCCATGCTCGACGCCGGCCTCGAAAAGTACCTGGAGGCCTACGCAGATCCCCAGGACGGGGCGTCCGCCTGCCACCCGGCGGCCGATGAGCCTGATGCCATCCACGGCCTTGAGCTCGCGCATGACCGTCTCGAAGGCGCCGACGCCGGGAACCACCAGGCCGTCGGCGTTCAGGACATCTTCGGGCTTGGCGCTGAGGATGACCTCCGCGCCGGCCCGTTCGAGGGCGCGCACGGCGGACCGGACGTTGCCGGAACCGTAGTCGAGCACCGTGACGGTGGGCTTCCCCTCCGGGGATGCGGGCTTGCGTGACGCGGACGGGTCGATGATGGCACCGTCCTTCAGGATCTGGCCGCTCACAGGGCACCCTTGGTGGACGGGATGCCCTCAACCCGCGGATCGGGTTCGACGGCTGCACGGAGGGCACGGGCGAACGCCTTGAACTGGGCTTCCACAATGTGGTGGGGGTCCCGTCCGGCAATGACGTTCATGTGCAGGCAGATACCGGCGTGCAGGGTGATGGCTTCAAAGACGTGGCGGGTCAGGGAGCCGGTGAAGTGGCCGCCGATCAGGTGGTATTCCTGGCCGGCGGGCTCGCCGCCGTGCACGAGGTAGGGGCGTCCCGAGACGTCCACCACGGCGTTGGCCAGGGCCTCGTCCAGCGGTACGGTCGCTTCCCCGAACCGGCGGATGCCCGCCTTGTTGCCCAGGGCCGTCCGCAGCACCTCGCCGAAGGTGATGGCGACGTCCTCCACGGTGTGGTGGACGTCGATGTGGGTGTCCCCGGTGGCCTTGACCGTCATGTCGATCAGCGAGTGCTTGCACAGTGCCGTGAGCATGTGGTCGTAGAACGGCACGGAAGTGTCGATGTCCGAGACGCCGGTACCGTCAAGATTGATTTCCACGAGCACGGACGACTCGCTGGTGGCACGCTCCATACGTGCGGTCCGGGCTGCGGCCGCGTTCGATCCGGTGGAAGTCATGGTCAGGTGTCCTTTGTGGCAGGAAGGGTGGTCAGGGCGTCCAGCGCCGGTTCTTCAAGTCTAGGCGGGAAGGGCCGGCTGGCTGGCAAGGATGCTTTCCAGGGAGGTGAGGAAGGCTGTGGTTTCCGTCTCAGTGCCGGCAGTGACCCGCAGGTGCCCCGGGATGCCGACGTCGCGGATCAGCACACCCGCATCCAGCAGTTCCTGCCAGACCCGGTGCGGGTTCTCCAGTCCGCCGAAGAACACGTAGTTGGAGTCGGACGCCGCCGGCTTGAGCCCCATGCGGGTCAGTTCGGACACGATGCGGTCGCGCTGCCTTTTGATGTCCTCGACGTCCGCCATGAGGGCTTCGCGGTGCTGCAGGGCCGCGAGGGCGGTTGCCTGGGTGATGGCCGACAGGTGGTACGGGAGCCGGACCAGGCGCAGCGCGTCGGTCACTTCCGGGGCGGCTGCCATGTATCCCAGCCGGGCGCCGGCCAGCGCGAACGCCTTGCTCATGGTGCGGGAAACGATCAGCCGCTCCCGCCCGGGCAGCAGCGTCAGGGCGCTGGGCGTGCCGTCGTGGGCAAACTCGTGGTAGGCCTCGTCCACGATCACGATGGCATGGCTTTCGGCGCCGGCTTCGTAGACCGCTTCCACCACGTCCAGCCCGAGGCCGGTGCCGGTGGGGTTGTTCGGCGAGCACAGGAAGACGATGTTGGGCTTCAGTTCCCGGACCTGGCGGGCGGCCGATTCGGCGCTGAGGCCGTACCCGTCCTCACGCTGGCCCTTAATGTATCCGGTGTCCGTGCCGCTGGCCAGCAGCGGGTACATGGAGTACGTGGGCGGGAAGCCCAGCGCCGTGCGGCCCGGACCGCCAAATGCCTGAAGGATCTGCTGGAGCACCTCGTTGGAGCCGTTAGCTGCCCACACGTTGGCCTCGTCCAGGCCGTGGCCCAGATACTCGGCAAGGGCCTTGCGGAGCTCGGTGAACTCCCGGTCCGGGTAGCGGTTAAGGCCGGCGGCAGCCTCCGCGACAGCCGCCGTGATGGCGGCAGTGACGTCGGCCGGGACACCATGGGTGTTCTCATTGACGTTGAGGAGGATGGGGACATCCAGCTGCGGGGCACCGTAGGGCGTCAGGCCCCGGAGGTTGCTGCGGAGGGGAAGCCGGTTCAGGCGTTCAAGCTGGTCATTCACCTGAACAGTTTAGTGGGAGGTGCGGTCGCCCGAAAATGTGACGGTTTGCGCCGGTCCGGGCGGGGTGCGCGCTCCGGGCGACGCACCTGCTGTTTGCGGGCCTTCATTCATCCGGGAAATCTTGCCGGCACCTTTCCTAGCGCGTGGGAATGTACAGCTGCTGTCCCGGGAGAATCTTCCCGGCGGACAGGTTGTTGAGCTGCACAATATCTGCCACAACGTCCCTGGCGTCCCGCTCCGGCGCGAGGTCGGCTGCGATCCCCCACAGCGACTCACCCGGCTGCACGGTCACTGTGACGGTGGGGGTCACGGTGAGGTCCGCCGCGGAGTCGGATGCCTTGGCGGGGGAATTGAAGAATCCGGCCAGGGACAGCAGGAGCGCCGCCAGCAGCACCAGTGGAATCCCGATCAGGACCACCTTGCCCCGCCGCGTGAGGCGCAGGGGCGGCAGCGGCGCCTCGCCGCGGCGTCCGCCGGCCGGCGTCCGCTGGACCGGCACCCGGCCTTCCTGCGCCGCCTGCTGATCCCGGGCACCGTTGCCGTGAACATCGAAACCGTGTGACCTGAAAGCGGATGTAGCTGACATGACCTTAGCCCTCCTGGACCGTGCTGCGTCTGTTGGTGTCGCCTGCTGGTGCCGCCCGATGGTGCTGCCTGACCGGCTCCGTGTTCGAACGGCTGCTCGCCTTGTTAGAACACATATTCGAATACTGCTTGGTTCAGTTTTAGCACCTATGGACGAATAATGTCGAGACTCGCTAGAACAAATGTTTGAAAAAGCAATGTGGCTGACCTACGTTTGAGGCAGGAACATCCACACCTGAAGTTGATCAGCAGGGTCTGACATTGACGGTGTGAACACTCAGTCCGGTGCAGTTGAAAGCCCGGTGGCTACCGAAAGGCAACGGCGAACATGGCAGCAGCAGCCACCGGGGGCAGGGCGACCTCGCAGCCGAAAAGGACAGCCAAGGGTTTGACGCCGCGGCAGAAGAAAATCCTCGAGACCATCCAGCGTTCGGTCAATGTCAACGGTTACCCGCCGTCCATGCGCGAAATTGGGGACACCGTAGGGCTGGCCAGCCTTTCCAGCGTCACCCACCAGCTCTCCCAGCTGGAAAAGCTGGGCTACCTCCGGCGTGATCCGAAGCGGCCCCGTGCCATGGAAGTCCTGATGCCGCTGACCCTCGACGGCGGTACAACCGGCAGGACGGCCAGGCACGCAGCGGCACCAGAGGCGGCGGCCTCACCGGGGATCGCGGCTGTCACGGAGTTGCCCACGGCGCTGGACACGGCCATGGTGCCCCTCGTCGGCCGCATTGCCGCCGGCGGCCCCATCCTTGCGGACCAGGTGGTGGAAGACGTTATGCCGCTCCCCCGCCAACTGGTGGGCCAGGGCGAACTCTTCATGCTCAGGGTGGCCGGTGATTCCATGGTTGACGCCGCCATCTGTGACGGCGACTGGGTGGTGGTCCGGCGCCAGGCCGACGCCGCGAACGGCGATATTGTTGCAGCGCTCCTGGACGACGAAGCCACGGTCAAGACATTCCGCCAGCGGGACGGTCACACGTGGCTGCTGCCCCAGAACACGCAGTACGAACCGATCCTTGGCGACCATGCCACCATCATGGGCAAAGTGGTTTCGGTCCTCCGGTCGCTCTAGCGGGACCGCACGTCAGCAACAGGCCGCAGCAGTCCAGCCGATAAGGAAGGCGCCGTTCCCCGGAACGGCGCCTTCCTTATGCATTTCAGGTGCTGCCTAGGGCGTTTCCCCGGCCAGCCTCTCCAAGGCCGCGATCGCCGTCGTGCGGTCCGTCGTCGCCCAGAAGGGCGGCAGGGCGCCGCGCAGGAACCCGGCATAGCGTTCCGTGGCCAGGCGGGAATCGAGGACCGCCACCACGCCTTTGTCGCCGGTGGAGCGGATCAGCCTGCCGGCGCCCTGGGCCAGCCGGATGGCGGCATGCGTGGCCGAGACGGACATGAATCCGTTGCCGCCTGCCTGTGCCACGGCCCGGGAGCGGGCCGTCATGAGGGGGTCGTCCGGGCGGGGGAAGGGAATCCGGTCGATGACGACCAGCCGGCAGGAGACCCCTGGGACGTCAACGCCCTGCCAGAGCGACATGGTGCCGAACAGGCACGTGTCCGGTTCGTCGGCGAACTGTTTGACGAGGGCCGTCATGGTGGAGTCGCCCTGGCACAGGACCGTCATGCCCAGCTTGGGCCGGAGCGCTTCGGCCGCCTCCTCGGCTGCCCGCCGCGAGGAGAACAGGCACAGCGCCCCGCCGTTCGAGGCGCTGATCAGTGCCTCCAGTTCTGCCAGCGATTCCGGTGACGCGCCACGGCCCGGCTTGGGCAGGTGCCCGGCCACGTACAGGATGCCCTGCTTGGGATAGTCGAACGGCGAGCCGACGTCGATCCCGGTCCACGCCGGCGCCCCTTCGCCCACCAGGCCCAATCCCCCGGCGGCGGGCTCGAAGGCAGAACCGATGGCCAGGGTTGCGGACGTCAGGACCACTGTGTGCCCGGCGAAGAGCCCCTCACGCAGCCTCCCGGCCACAGACAACGGCGCGATGTTGACCAGCGCAGGAGCGTTGTCGTCAGGTTGGGAATAGCCCTGGCCGGGATCGAAGGTTCCGGCGCGCGAGATCCACACGACCTCGCGGTTTTCCCTTGCCGCCAAAAGCCGTTCGGACAGTTCAAGAATGAGCATCAGCCGTGAACGCGCAAGCTGCCTGCCGCCGTCGGCCGTGTTGCTGCTGTCTCCCTTGGAGTCGGACAGCGCCGCCCTGCAGGCCTCGCGCAGCTGGTCCACGCAGTCGAGCTGTTCGTCGTTCAGTCCGTTGGGGAGCAACCCACTTGGGACGCCGGCAAGGGCCAGCTCCAGGTTCGCCGCGGCGGCGTTGAGCGCGTCCACGGTGATCGCTGTGTGTTTGCGGGCACCCGAGGCAGCGGCGTGGACCATGGCGACGGAGAGCTGGCCGGACACTGCACCGGTGACCCGGTCCTGCAGCTCGTGGGCCTCATCCACCACCACAACGTCGTACTCCGGCAGCACCGCGAGTCCCTCGAACGCGCTGACCGCGAGCATGGCATGGTTGGTCACCACGACGTCGGCCTCGGCAGCGTCCTGGCGGGCCAGCTCGCTGAAGCACTCCTCGGCCAGGGGGCATTTCTGGGAGCCCAGGCACTCCATGGACGTCACGGACACCTGCTTCCAGGCACGGTCCGTCACGCCGGGCAGGAGCTCGTCCCGGTCTCCTGTGGACGTCTTTTCCGCCCATTCCCGGAGCCGGACCACTTCCTTTCCGAGCTGGGACTGCGGCCCGCCTGCGGCTGCGGCGAAGTGCGACACGCTGGTGTCCTCTCCGAGGGAGAAGAGCTGCCCCTCGGAGGGTTCCTCGGAGGGAAACCCGCCTTCCAGCTTGTGCCGGCACACGTAATTGGACCGGCCTTTGACCAGCGCCACCTTGACTGGCCGGTCGAGGGCCGGGGTGATGGCTTTGAGGAGCCGGGGCAGGTCCCTGCCCACAATCTGTGTCTGCAGGGCAAGGGTGGCCGTGGACACCAGCGCCGGCTTGTTGCTTTCAAGTGCGTGGGCGATCAGCGGGATCAGGTACGCCAGCGACTTTCCGGTACCGGTCCCGGCCTGCACCAGCAGGTGGTTGCCGGTCTCGATAGCCTGCGCCACCTGCCGCGCCATCTCATGCTGCCCGGAGCGGCTTTGGCCGCCCATGGCGGAAACGGCCCGGTCGAGCAGCTCGATGACGAGCTGCCCGCCGGCCGTTTCCTTGGATTCCGTTGCCACAACCTCAGGCATTGACGGCAAAGGATTCCAGTTCGGCGGCCAGGCCCTCACGGACCTTCACCACCGCCCGGGTTCCGGCCTCGACATGGTCCATGCTGATGATCTCCGCGTCCGAGTCGTGCAGCTTGCTGATCAGGTCGCCGCGGTTGTACGGGATGAGGAGCTCCAGTTTGACCCCGGGGCGCGGAATCGAGTCGCTGATGGTCTTCAGCAGTTCCGCGATGCCTTCGCCGGTGCGCGCCGAAACCACCACATGGCGCGGTTCGCGCTGCTTCAGCCGTTCCACCACGAAGGGATCTGCGGCGTCGGCTTTGTTCAGGACGATGATCTCCGGGATCTTGCGGGCGTCAACCTCGCCGAAGACCTTCCGCACAGCGGCGATCTGGCCTTCAGGATCCGGGTGGGACACATCCACCACATGCAGGATGAGGTCCGAGTCGGCCACTTCCTCCAGCGTGGAGCGGAAGGCCTCCACCAGCTGGGTGGGGAGGGACCGGACGAAGCCCACGGTGTCGGCCAGGGTGTAGCCCAGGCCGTCGGAGGTCTCGGCCTTGCGGATGGTGGGGTCCAGCGTGGCGAACAGGGCGTTCTCCACCAGCACCCCGGCATCGGTCAACCGGTTGAGCAGGGACGACTTTCCGGCGTTCGTGTAGCCTGCAATCGCTACGGACGGCACTTCATTACGACGGCGGTTGGCGCGCTTCGTTTCCCGGGCAGGCTTCATCGCGGCGATTTCGCGCCGCAGCTTGGCCATCCGGGTGCGGATCCGGCGGCGGTCCAGTTCGATTTTCGTCTCACCGGGACCACGCGAGCCCATGCCGGCGGCGGCACCGCCCACCTGGCCGCCTGCCTGGCGGGACATAGAGTCGCCCCAGCCACGCAGGCGCGGAAGCAGGTACTCGAGCTGCGCCAGCTCAACCTGGGCCTTGCCTTCGCGGCTCTTCGCATGCTGCGCGAAGATGTCCAGGATGAGCCCGGTGCGGTCGATGACCTTGACCTTGACGATGTCTTCCAGCCCACGTCGCTGGGAAGGGGCCAGCTCAGCGTCGACCACCACGGTGTCCGCTCCCGTGGACATGACAATGTCTTTGAGCTCCAGGGCCTTGCCCGAGCCCAGGAACGTGCCGGGGTCCGGCTTGGCACGGCGCTGCACGAGGCCGTCCAGCACTTCGGAGCCGGCGGTCTCGGCCAGGGCTGCGAGTTCCCGCAGGGAGTTCTCGGCGTCGGCCAGGGTGCCTTCGGACCAAAGTCCGGCAAGGACTACGCGCTCGAGCCGCAGCTGGCGGTATTCGACTTCGGTGACGTCTTCGAGCTCGGTGGAAAGCCCTGCCGTGCGGCGCAGGGCGCGCCGCTCTTCGAGGTCTTGCTGGTCGCCGTCGTATTCAGAGTGCTCATCGTCCAGGTGGGAGATGGCCTGGGCCTTGCCGAGGACCGCCTTCGCGTCGCCGGCACCGCCGGACGTCCTGGAGTTGGCCGGTACGTCCTTGGCGAGGATCCGGTCGATGACAGCTTGGATTTCCGCAGGGCTCATATCCTGGGCTGCTGGATCGGATCCGGTGTTGGGCTGGCTGGTCATGGTCTCCTTTGAAGTTTCGGCATTTCCAGAATAATGCCGTTCGGTGGAATGTGGTGAAGTATTCGCGCTGGGCTGAGGGGCTGCGGTCATGCAGTGTCTCCTGTACTGGCCGCCGGGCAACGATGCCGCGGCAATGTGGGCGCCGCGAAGGAAAGGCGGCGGAGGGGGTTGGGACCGGCATCACGGCAGGAAGCACAGACGAATCAAGCTTCGAGTGTTGTCCGGCGTCCGGAGCAAACGGTGGAGTTTGGTCCGGTGCACAAGCGGAAGGCGGAAAGCCTGCGTCGCTGTGGGCAGAATCGCTGGCGGGAGTGGACACCGCGGACAAGGGAGTGGGACGGGCAAACGCCCGTGCCGGCTACTCGAAGATCAAGAACATGCCCTCAAGACTAACAGAGGCGCCGTGGCGCGGTTTCCCATTACGCTGCGAGGGGAACTACTCTGGCCAGTTATGGAGTCCGCACACTATTTCAGCGCATCGCCCGCCGGCCCCTTCACCCGGAAACCGCTGACGGTGGAACTCGCCGGAGAAACGCGGACGCTGCAGACCTCGAACGGCATCTTCAGCCCGGACGGAATCGATAAGGGAACCGCCGTTCTGCTGGCCGAGGTTCCCGCACCCGCAGCTACCGGCAACCTCCTGGATATCGGCTGCGGCTGGGGACCCATCGCCCTGACCATGGCGCTGAAGGCACCTCATGCGCAGGTCTACGCCGTGGACGTGAACGCGCGCTGCATTGCCCTGACCAACGGGAACGCCGCAGCGCTGGGCCTGTCTAATGTTGCAGCCAGCACGCCGGAGGCCGTGGATCCCGGGGTGCGGTTCGACACCATCTGGTCGAACCCGCCCATCCGGATCGGCAAGGATGAGCTGCACTCCCTGCTGAAGCTGTGGCTGCCCCGGCTGGCCCCGGGAGGGACTGCCTACCTGGTGGTCCAGAAGAACCTGGGCTCGGACTCGCTTCAGCGCTGGCTGATGGCAGAACTCGGCGGGTCCTTCACGGTGACGCGGGAGTCGACATCAAAATCGTTCCGCGTATTGAAAGTCAGGAAAGCGTCCCCGACGCCACAATGACGGCAGGGCCGCTGAGCTCCACATGTTCGTGGCCGCCGGCGCCTGCAAAGAACTTAACGCCGACGACTCCGCCTGGAACGTTCACGCGCCAGGCGTCCGGGGCTCCAGCCCCGGCCCAGTGGCGGATTGCGACGGCGGCGGCACAGGCTCCCGTGCCGCAGGACTGCGTCTCCCCCACGCCGCGTTCGTGGACCCGCATGGTGACGGATCCGATGCCATCGAGGACCAGCGGCTCGGACGGAACTACGAATTCGACGTTGGTTCCGTTGGCCGGGACCGGTTCCACGGCCGGGGCGGTGTAGAGGCGGGTTGCTTCAAGCTCCGCGAGTTCGGCGAGGGCAACCACGGTATGCGGGTTGCCCATGCTGACTGACAGGGCCGGGCGCGGGACCTCCAGGCCTTCGGCGGTCACCAGTGAGTCCATGGCTTTCGCTGTGGCCTCACCGGGAAAAATGAACTCCCACGGTCCCATGTCCACGGCATAGCCGTCGGCGGTGCGCACCACAGTCTTCAGGCCGCCGCGGGTGCCAATGGCAAGGGCGCCGCCCACCGGAAGATCGATCAGCCCTTCAGCACGGAGGAAGTGGACAAAGACACGGACGCCGTTGCCGCACATTTCGGACAGCGAGCCGTCGCCGTTCCGGTAGTCCATGAACCACTCGGCCTCGGGGTTGGAGGCGAGGATCTCGCGGCCCTCCGGAAGGAACCGTGACGGCACGGCCCGGATCAGGCCATCTCCGCCGATGCCAAGGTGCCGGTTGCACAGGGCAGCCACGTGGCCGGCCTCAATGGTGTGTGCACCCTCCGGATCGGCTACCAGGACGAAGTCGTTACCGGTTCCGTGCCCCTTGGAGAAGCGCAGCCCGGCCAGCGTTTGAAAGGCGGTTCCGGTGGTCTCTGTCAGGGTTGCGTCCATGCCGTCAAGCCTACCGGCAGGCCCAATGGCACCGGAAACCGGACGCGTTCAGGCTACCGGCGGCAAAGGCCTGCGGCCTTGGCCAGCAAATCCGGGTCCTGCCAGTCGATCCACGTAATCCGGGGGTCGGCGCGGAACCAGGTCAGCTGGCGGCGGGCGAACTGCCTGGTGGCGATGATGGTGCTTTCAACAGCCTCAGCTTCGGTGGCGGAGCCGTCGAGGACCTGCAGGAACTGCAAGTAGCCCAAGGCACGGCACGCGGTCTTTCCGGTGCGCAGGCCCAGTCCATCAAGCCGGCGGACTTCAGCCAGCAATCCGGTGTCCACCATGGCATGCACCCGGGCGGCCAACCGTTCATGCAGTGCCGCGCGGTCAACGGACAAGCCAATCTGGACGGCAGGCTGGAAGTACTCCCGCCGGGGCATGAAGGAACTGAAGGGCCGGCCGGTGAGCTGATGGACTTCCAGGGCGCGGATGATGCGCCGGTCATCGTTCAGCCGTTCGGCCGAGGCCGGGTCCACGTCCTGGAGGCGGGCCCGCAGGTGCGCCGTGCCGTGCGCGGCCAGCTCAGCTTCGAGGGAGCGGCGCAGATCCGGGTCCGTCCCGGGAAATTCGAGGACGTCGAGGGCGGCGCGGACGTAAAGGCCGGAGCCGCCCACCAGGATGGCCCGCTTCCCCCGGGCATGGATGTCCCCGATCAGCTGCCGCGCCTGCCGCTGGAAGTCCGAGACGCTGGCTTCCTGGGTGACATCCAGGATGTCCAGGAGGTGGTGCGGTATGCCCCGGCGCTCGGCCGGGGTGATCTTGGCGGTTCCGATGTCCATGCCGCGGTAGAACTGCATGGCATCGGCGTTAATGATTTCGCCGTCCAGTTCAAGGGCCAGGCTGACGGCAAGATCGGATTTCCCGGACCCGGTGGGACCGACGACGGCGATGACGGGCGGGGTGCCCATGGATCAGGAAGTGCGCACGGGCAGCGATGGCATGCCGAGCGAAACGCCCTTGCGCCCGTCACCGGTACCCGGTGCGGGGACACCGCAGGACTCGGCCTGGGACCTGTCCCAGGCATCACCCGCGCGGGAGCGGCGCAGGCTGTACTCCCCGGGTACGGGATCCGCGATGAGGTGGAAGGCGCCGGCGTCCGTGATGGTGACCGTGACGAGGTCGCCGGGCCGGGGTGCCGGGGCGTCGTCGGGGACGGAGAAGTGCACCAGCCGCTGGTCCCGTGAACGTCCGGACAGGCGGTGGGTTTCTTCTGCCTTCCGCCCGGACTGCGCGGTGACCATGACCTCCACGCGGCGGCCCAGCTGCTTTTTGTTTTCTTCCGCGGCGATCCTGTCCTGGAGGGCCGTCAGCCTCTCGAAGCGTTCCTGGACCACGGCCTTGGGCAGCTGGTCCGGAAGGTCAGCGGCCGGGGTGCCGGGGCGCTTGGAGTACTGGAAAGTGAAGGCAGTGGCGAACCGCGACTTCTCCACAACGTCCAGCGTGGCTTGGAAGTCCTCCTCGGTCTCGCCCGGGAAGCCGACGATGATGTCGGTGGAGATGGCTGCGTGCGGGATCTTCTCGCGGACCTTGTCCAGGATGCCCAGGAACTTCGTGGACCGGTATGACCGCTTCATGGCCTTCAGGATGCTGTCGGAGCCGGACTGCAGCGGCATGTGCAGCTGCGGCATGACGTTGGGAGTCTCCGCCATGGCGTCGATGACGTCGTCCGTGAAGGCTGCGGGGTGCGGGCTGGTGAAGCGGACGCGCTCCAGTCCCTCGATATCGCCACAGGCGCGCAGGAGCTTGGAGAACGCCTGGCGGTCCCCGAATTCCACTCCGTAGGAGTTCACGTTCTGCCCCAGGAGGGTGACCTCAATGGCGCCGTCGTCCACGAGGGCCTGGATTTCGGCGAGGATGTCGCCGGGCCTGCGGTCCTTTTCCTTGCCGCGCAGCGCCGGCACGATGCAGAACGTGCAGGTGTTGTTGCAGCCGACGGAGATGGAGACCCAGCCGGCGTAGACGGAGTCACGCTTGGTGGGAAGCGTGGAGGGGAACACATCCAGCGATTCCAGGATTTCCAACTGGGCTTCGTCATTGTGCCGGGCCCGTTCCAGCAGCGCCGGGAGTGCACCGACGTTGTGCGTACCAAAAACGGCATCCACCCACGGGGCCTTCTTCAGGATGGTTTCGCGGTCCTTTTGGGCCAGGCAGCCGCCGACTGCGATCTGCATACCCGGGTTCGCAGCCTTGACGGGCGCCAGGATTCCAAGGTTTCCATAAAGTTTGTTGTCCGCGTTCTCACGCACGGCGCACGTGTTGAAGACAACGACGTCGGCCCGGTCACCGTCCGCGGGGACGTAACCGGCGTCCTCAAGCATCCCGGCCATCCGCTCGGAGTCGTGGACGTTCATCTGGCAGCCGAAGGTGCGCACCTGGTAGGTACGTGGTGTGGCTTCATGTGGCAGGCTTGACACCGGTTCTTCGGTGGGGGCGCCGGAAAAAGGGGAAGGAATGGTCAAACTCACCTGTTAAGGGTACCGGCTGTGCAAGGTTGGGGCTGGCTCTCGGAGTCCCGGGCCAGGAAGGGGCCGACTATCCGGGCCTACGCAGTTGGTTGCGGCGCGGCCCGTCAGTCTTCGCCGCACTGGCCGGACCGGGAGTCCAGGACCTCGCCGACGATGCGGAAGGCCTGGGACGGCTGGTATCCCTTGCGGGCCAGCATCGACGCCAGCCGCCTGGTGGCCTTGTCCCGCTCTGCACGGTCCTCGAGGTCCGTGCCGGGACGTAGCTTGCGTTCGACGAGGGCCCGGGCAGCTTCCTCCTCATCCTGGTCGGAGAGCTGCTCCAGTGCCGCAGCAGCGGATTCCTCGTCGATGCCCTTATCTGCCAGTTCCCGGCGCAGTGCACCCTTCGCCAGCTTGCGTGATTGCGAGCGGCTGCGGACCCACATGTTGGCGAACTCGGCATCATCGATCAGCCGGGCATCCTCGAATTTGTTCAGCACCGATTCAGCAACGTCTTCAGGAATATTCCGTTCGGCGAGCTTCCGGGCCAGCTGGAGCCGGCTCTTGGCCGACACAGTGAGCTGCCGGTAGACGATGGTCTGCGCCACGGTAACCGGGTCGGGCTCGCGGTCGCCGAATCCCGGCGAACCGGAATCGGAATCGGCGGCGGGTTCCGTTTCCTCCGGGCCTGCCGAAGGGCTGCCGGTCCGCCGGCGGCGGGTCCCTGCGGACCCACCCCGGCGTTTTTCGAAGCCAGTCAACTGCTAGAACCCGTCGACGGCCTTCAGCTTCGGGGAATCCTCTTTGGACTCCGCGTCAGCGGGCTTGACTCCGACGCCCAGCTTTTCCTTGATGAGCCGTTCCAGTTCGGCCGCAAGTTCGGGGTTGTCGCGCAGGAACCGGCGGGAATTCTCCATGCCCTGGCCCAGCTGGTCACCGTCATAGGTGAACCAGGAGCCGGACTTCTTGATGATGCCGTGCTCCACGCCCATGTCGATGATTCCGCCTTCGCGGGAGATGCCCTGGCCGTAGATGATGTCGAACTCGGCAATCTTGAAGGGCGGTGCCATCTTGTTCTTGACGATCTTCGCCTTGGTCCGGTTACCCACCGAATCGGCACCCTCTTTGAGGGTCTGGATCCGGCGGACGTCGATGCGGACCGACGCGTAGAACTTCAAGGCCTTACCACCGGTGGTGGTTTCGGGAGAACCGAAGAAGACACCGATCTTTTCACGCAGCTGGTTGATGAAGATGGCGGTGGTTTTGGTCTGGCTCAGGCGTCCGGTGATTTTACGCAGCGCCTGGCTCATCAGGCGGGCCTGCAGGCCGACGTGGCTGTCTCCCATGTCGCCTTCGATTTCGGCGCGGGGCACCAGGGCTGCCACGGAGTCGATGACCACGATGTCCAGCGAGCCTGAGCCGACCAGCATGTCCATGATCTCCAACGCCTGCTCACCGGTGTCCGGCTGCGATACGAGGAGGGCGTCCGTGTCCACGCCCAGCTTGGCTGCGTAGTCCGGGTCCAGGGCGTGCTCAGCGTCGATGAAGGCTGCGATGCCGCCGGCACGCTGGGCGCTGGCTACAGCGTGCAGCGCGACGGTGGTCTTACCGGACGATTCCGGCCCGTAGATTTCGATGACCCGGCCGCGGGGAAGGCCGCCAATTCCCAGGGCGACGTCCAGGGCGATGGAGCCCGTGGGAATGACTTCGATAGGGGCACGGACTTCGTCGCCCAGGCGCATGACAGAGCCCTTGCCGAACTGCTTGTCAATCTGGGCCAGTGCTGCTTCCAGCGCTTTTGCACGATCCGGGGCTGCCGCCATGGTTGACACCTCTAATGCTTTCTCGATGGTGGCCTTCGCGGCCGTTTATTGGTCATCTCTGACGCTAAGGGGACCCACTGACATTCCGGCCGGATGACAACGGCTATGTGGATAACCCGCTGTAAAAATCATAGTCATATCCGAACAGGTATTCGAACAACTTCCCGGCGTGTCAGCCGAAAAACCGGGTGTGGCTGCTAGTCGCGGCGCGGTTTAATGTCCCTGCCGAGCCGTCGCTCCGCGGGCACATCCTGGACGTCGCACAGGGCGAGCCACACCCTGCGGGGCTCCACGCCGGCGGCCAGGGCCTGGTCTGCGGTCCTGCCGCCAACGCCGGACAGGACCAAGGTGCTGCTCAGGACGCGGGAATAGCCCGCACCGAACTCGGCGTCCATCAGCCGCCAATAGTCGCTCAATCGCATCGGAAGATTCTCTCATGCGCCGGACCCTAGAATTGTTGCCATGAGCAACTCCCCCGACGCCCTGCCGGGCAGCACTCCGACCGAGGACACCGTGGACTCCGCGCTGCAGAACGTGGAACA
Source organism: Pseudarthrobacter sp. SORGH_AS 212 (assembly GCF_030818145.1). Taxonomy (NCBI): domain Bacteria; kingdom Bacillati; phylum Actinomycetota; class Actinomycetes; order Micrococcales; family Micrococcaceae; genus Pseudarthrobacter; species Pseudarthrobacter sp. SORGH_AS 212. Next base: position 405,802 of record NZ_JAUTAA010000001.1, read on the forward strand.
CCAGATCAGCCTGTTCTGGCGGCGGGCCCGGGCAATCTCCAACCAGTTGTCCCGCGAGGTCCACCCGGATATGGAACCGGCCGCCTACGGACTGCTTTCCGTCATCCGGAAAGAGGGCACCATCCGGCTCACGGATCTTGCCATCAACATCGGCGTGGGCAAGCCGTCGGTCAGCCGCCAGATCGCCTTCCTGGAAGGCCTCGGCCTGGTGTCGAAGGAGGCCGATCCGCTGGACGGCCGGGCGCAGGCCATCAGGCTGACTCCGAAGGGCGAGGAGAAGATGCACGAAGTGCAGGACGCCCGCCGGCAGGTGTTCCGGGAACGGCTCGGGGAATGGCCACTCGGTGACCTCCAGGAATTGGCCCGCTATATGGCGAAGCTCAATGCCACCTACGAACGCGATGGGTTTCCCCAGGACAACGATTCCGAAGACCCTCGGGCCTAAGGAGCCGGTTCAGGGCCGAAACCACGAAACCCCCGGCCGGTGGCCGGGGGTTTCGTGGGCTCCAGGACCCGTTACCGGGCGGGCAACCCTCAGCGGGCGCCGGAGAGGAGGCCGGTAGACAGTTCGTCGTTGAGTTCCGTGTTCAGGTCGCGCTCAAGGTCGCGGCCGTAACGCTGGGAGAATTCCTGCGGAACGGTGTCCGGTACGGCAACGCCTTCTGCGACTGCCACCCGGTCGCTGACCTCGCGGAGCATGCTGGACAACGGAACATCCAGGGCCGAGCAAATCGAGGACAGCAGTTCGGACGATGCTTCCTTCTGTCCGCGCTCAACTTCGCTGAGGTAGCCAAGGGAGACCCGGGCGCTGTGCGAGACTTCACGGAGCGTGCGCCCCTGACGCTGGCGGACATCGCGCAGGACATCACCAATTTCGTGACGAAGTACAACCATCTTGCGCTCCTTTTGTTCGCTCTTAGCCTGATCGGCGAGGCCCACATCCTTCCAGCGGACAACGCCGTTTACGGATACGGGCTGCTTTACCATCTGTATCGCCTTGCTCCCTCATAAGTCAGGTCCGCCGCCAAGCGAACCGTCGTGGTCATTTCATCCTAGGCGCCTCCGCTCTTCGGAAGCGACACAATGTAATAACTAATCGGTACCGGCTTTTGTTCCCGGCAACTTTACTCCCGGTAACAAGGGGCGCTGCCAGCCCGGCGCCTGCCGGGTCTGATCAGGTGAAAGTGCTTCGAGGAGCCGTTCCAGGGCCGCTCCGCAGGCCTGGCCCCGGATTTCGGGACGCGTCCCCTCGAAGTGGTACTCGTAGGCCGCCGCTCCCCCGGCGGTGGCAATGCCGATGTAGACAGTGCCAACGGGCTTGCCGTCATGCGGTTCGGGGCCGGCGACGCCGGTGGTGCTGACGCCGATGTCGGCGCCCAGGGCAGTCCTGGCTCCGGCGGCCATGGCGCCGGCCACACCGCCGTCCACGGATCCCACCCGGGCGAGGAGATCACCGGCGACGTTCAACACGGCTTCTTTGACCGAATTCCGGTAGGCCACCACACCGCCCTGAAGCATGCCCGACGCTCCCGGGGTATCAGCCAGGACGGCTGAAACCATGCCCGCGGTCAGCGACTCTGCGGTGGCCACCGTCCGCCCGGCCTCCAGCGCCTGCCGGACTGCCTCGCCGGCCAAATGGTGAAGGTTTGTCACGGCTGTTCCCGGCCCTGGTTGGCGCGTGCCTGCAGCTTGCCCCTGGCCCGGAGCCGCAGTGCCTCGACGACGTACTCCACCCCGGTCCAAACGGTGATCAGCACCGCGGCGAGCATCACCGCGAACGCCACCCACGTGAGCCAGGGCGCCACAGCCCCCAGCGGCAGGAGATAGAGGAAGATCGCGGCGGTCTGGACCACGGTCTTGAGCTTTCCGCCCCGGGAAGCCGGGATCACGCCGTAGCGGATGACGAAGAACCGCAGGCCGGTAATTCCCCATTCACGGACCAGGATCACCAGCGTCATCCACCAGGGCAGTTCGCCCAGCACGGACAGCATCACCAGGGCGGAGCCGATGAGCAGCTTGTCCGCAATGGGATCGGCGATCTTGCCGAAGTCCGTGACGAGGTTCCGGCTCCTGGCGATGTCGCCATCGAGCTTGTCCGTGTAGATCGCCACGGCGAAGGCCACCACCGCGGCCCAGCGCCAGATCCCCGATTCGCTGTGCAGCCCGGGGGCGTCGGCGATCAGGAACCAGACGAAGAAGGGCACCAGCGCGATGCGGATCATGGTCAGGACGTTGGGTAGGTTCCAGACCCCGGCACGGCCCTTGCCGGCGGCGGTTGCATCAGTGCTAGTCACGTTTCTAGGCTACAGTCCCCGGGCTATCGACCGGTCAGTGACCAGGCGTCCTCGGACCCCTCGTCGTCGTCCCCGTAGCCGCCTGGCGCGGAATCGGAGCCGTCGTAATATTCGACGTTTTGCTTCCGCTGGTCCAGGTCGGCCGCCACCAGGTCCTCGGCGTATCCGCCCTGGGCGATGTTGGCGTTGGCGTTGTCGCTCAGGGCGGCAGTCTGGGCATCCGGCGCCGCGGGTGCTTCCTGGCCCTTCATGGCTGCCAGGACGGGCGCGAGGTCGTCCGGCTTGACCAGGACGTCACGGGCCTTTGAGCCTTCGGACGGTCCCACCACGCCCCTGGACTCGAGGAGGTCCATCAGGCGGCCGGCCTTGGCGAAGCCCACCCGCAGCTTGCGTTGCAGCATGGAGGTGGAGCCGAACTGGGTGGTGACCACCAGCTCGGTGGCCTGCAGCAGCACCTCGAGGTCGTCCCCGATGTCGTCGTCGATCTGCTTCTTTTCCGCTTCGGGGGCGACGTCGTCGCGGTAGACGGCCTGCAGCTGTCCCTTGACGTGTTCCACCACCTTGTGGATTTCGGACTCGGTGACCCAGGCGCCCTGGACGCGCATGGCCTTTGAGGCGCCCATGGGCAGGAAGAGCGCGTCGCCCTGGCCGATCAGCTTCTCGGCGCCGGGCTGGTCCAGGACAACGCGGGAGTCCGTCACGGAGGACGTGGCAAAGGCCATCCGCGAGGGCACGTTGGCTTTGATCAGGCCGGTGACCACGTCCACGGAGGGCCGCTGGGTGGCCAGCACCAGGTGGATGCCGGCCGCACGGGCCAGCTGGGTGATGCGGACGATCGAGTCTTCGACGTCGCGCGGAGCCACCATCATGAGGTCGGCGAGTTCGTCCACGATCACCAGCAGGTACGGGTAGGGGCGGATCACCCGTTTGGAGTCGGGCGGCGGCTGCACCTTGCCTGCACGGACGGCCTTGTTGAAGTCGTCGATGTGCTTGAAGCCGTAGTTGGCCAGGTCGTCGTAGCGGGCGTCCATCTCGCGGACCACCCATTGGAGGGCCTCGGCGGCCTTCTTCGGGTTGGTGATGATGGGCGTGATGAGGTGCGGAACGCCTTCGTAGGCGGTCAGTTCCACGCGTTTGGGGTCAACCATCACCATGCGCACCTCATCGGGGGTGGAGCGCATCAGGATGGAGGTGATCATCGAGTTCACGAACGACGACTTGCCGGCACCGGTGGCACCGGCCACCAGGAGGTGGGGCATCTTGGCGAGGTTGGCCACCACGTAGCCGCCTTCGACGTCCTTGCCAACGCCCATGACCATCGGGTGGTCCGTCCTGCGGGCGTTCTGGCTGCGCAGCACGTCACCCAGGGACACGGTCTCACGGTCGGTGTTGGGGATCTCGATGCCGATGGCGGACTTGCCCGGGATGGGGCTGAGGATGCGGACGTCGCTGGAGGCCACTGCGTAGGAGATGTTCTTGGACAGCGCCGTAACGCGCTCCACCTTGGTCCCCGGCGAGAGTTCGATCTCGTACCGGGTCACAGTGGGGCCGCGGCTGAAGCCCGTCACGGTGGCATCGACGTTGAACTGCGTCAGGGTGTCCGTCAAGGCGGCGACGACGGCGTCGTTGGCCTCGGTGCGCTCCTTCGGGATGGAGCCCGGCGTGAGGAAGTCCGAGGCAGGGAGCGTGTAGGTCACGTCCCCGGCGAGGGAGAGCTGCTCGGTCCGCTGAGGGATGGGCACGGGCGGCGGCGCGGGCGCCACCGGGTTTGCGGGCACCGTGGGTGCCGTGGCCGGTTTCCCGGGCGCGGCGGCGCCGGGGATGACCAGCGGAATAGCCTCAGTGGCATTCTCCGGCGGCGCCGCCTGCGAAGCGGTGCCCAGGCCCTGGGCCGCTTTGATCTTTTCGACGGCGATCTCCGCCTGGGTGGGCCGGCGGACGCCGGGAGCGGGCCGCGGCGGCTGTGGCTCGTCGTCGTCGATGACCGCGTGCTCAAAGGCTTCGTCGCCCACATAGCCCTCAAGGCCGGCGTCGGGATCTTCGTCCTTGCCGAAGAGGCGCCGCTTCTTCTTCTTGGGCGCGGCAGGCGCGGGCCGGTCCAGGTAGCTGCGGTCATGGGTGTCCCCGGCCTGCTCCTGTTCCATCAGGTCGATGCCCATGAGGTGTTCGTAGGCTCCGCGCAGGCGGCGCGGGATGGCCGTGAACGGCGTGGCGGTGATGATGAGCAGGGAGATGAACGCCAAGACTCCGTAGAGGACCGTCGGCACGGCGGGGTGGATGGCTGCCAGGGGCGTCGCCACGAGGAAACCCAGCATGCCGCCCGCCTGGCGGAGGCCGTCGAAGCCGTCTGCGACAGTGGGCTGGCCGCCCAGGATATGCGCCAGGCCGGAGCCGGCGAACGTCATGACCAGGAACCCGATGCCTACCCGGTTGTTGCCGCGGCCGTCCGATGGCACCCGGAAAAGCCGGAAGGCACAGACAAAGAGCATGAGGGGCAGCAGCAGGGAGATCCACCCGAAGGTGCCGTTCACCACCGCGTAGACGGCGTCCGGGAACCACCCGGTCAGGCCCCACCAGGCAAACGTGGCGATGAAGACGCCCAGGGCGAGGTTGAACAGGGCGGCGCCGTCGCGGCGTTCCTCGGCGGGGATGTCGCTGACGTCGTGGCCGATCCGCCGGACTCCGCCGCCCACCATGTGCCCCAGCCCCAGCCAGGCGCCGCCAACCACCCTCGCCAGCCACGGCTGGTGGTGTTCGACGGCGGGGAGCTGGCGGGTGCGCGCGGTGCTGGACGAGCCGCCGCGCGGGGTCTTGCCTGCTGGTGAGCCGGTTCCGCGGCCTGTGGAGCTGCCGGCTTTGCTGCCGGAGCCGCCCCTGCCGGTACCTTTGGGCGCGGAAGTAGTACGTGTGGCCATGCTGTTCACGCTACCGGAACCAAGCCCTGAATCCGGGGATATCCGGCCGCCCGGCCCCCCGCAATATAGGTGGGCACGGGATAGGCAAAGGGCCCGGTTCCACCGGAACCGGGCCCTTTGCCTCCCACCCACTGGGGTTGGAACCGCTGCGGGGGTCAGGCCTCCAGCACCACGGGGATGATCATGGGCTTGCGGCGCAGCTTGCGGTTGACCCAGGTGCCCACTACCCGGCGGACCACCTGCTGGAGCTGGTGGCTGGTGTGGTCCTTGTTGTTCAGGACCGCTTCCTCAAGCGCAGCGTTGATCTTGGGGATGATGTCGTCAAAGACGGAATCATCCTCGGCTACGCCGCGGGCGTGGATCTCAGGCCCGGATACCACCTTGCCGGTGGCACGGTGGATGACGGTGATGATCGAGATGAAGCCTTCATCACCCAGGATGCGCCGGTCCTTGAGGTCGGCGTCGGTGATCTCGCCGACGCTGGAGCCGTCCACGTAGACGAAGCCAACCTCCACCTGGCCCACCACATCGGCGCGGTGATCGCGCAGGTCGATGACGGTTCCGTTATCCGCGAGGATCACGCTTGCCTCGGGGACGCCCGACTCGATGGCGATCTTTCCGTTGGCCAGCAGGTGGCGGGTCTCGCCGTGCACGGGCATCGCGTTGAGCGGCTCGAGGATGTTGTAGCAGTACAGCAGTTCACCGGCAGCGGCGTGGCCGGAGACGTGGACCTTGGCGTTGCCCTTGTGGATCACGTCTGCGCCCAGCTTGAGCAGGCCGTTGATGATCCGGAACACCGCGTTCTCGTTGCCGGGGATGAGGCTTGAGGCCAGGATGACGGTATCGCCGTCACCCACCACCACGCGGTGGTCACCGTTGGCCATGCGCGAGAGCGCTGCCATCGGTTCACCCTGGGAACCGGTGGACATCAGGACCACGCGGTTATCCGGAAGGTTGTCGATGTTCTTGATGTCCACGATGAGCCCGGCCGGCACGTCGAGGTAGCCCAGCTTTTCGGCGATGGCCATGTTGCGGACCATGGAGCGGCCAACGAACGCCACCTTGCGGTTGTGCTTGGCGGCGGCATCCAGGACCTGCTGCACGCGGTGGACGTGGGAGGAGAAGGACGCCACGATGATTCGCTTGGTGGCCTGGCCGAACAGGCGTTCCAGCGTGGGGCCGATCTCTTTTTCAGCGGTGGTGAAGCCGGGGACGTCAGCGTTGGTGGAGTCGGACATGAACAGGTCCACGCCCTCTTCGCCGAGCTTGGCGAAGTGCCGCAGGTCCGTGATGCGTCCGTCCAGGGGCAGCTGGTCCATCTTGAAGTCGCCCGTGTGCAGCACGGTTCCGCCGGCGGTGCGCAGGAACACGGCCAGGGCGTCCGGGATGGAGTGGTTCACGGCAACGAATTCGCACTCGAACGGGCCGAACTTCTCCACCTGTCCCTCTTCGACCGTCAGCGTGTACGGCCGGATGCGGTGTTCCTGCAGCTTGGCTTCGATCAGCGCGAGGGTCAGCTGTGAACCCACCAGCGGAATGTCGTTCCGGAGCCGCAGCAGGTACGGGACAGCCCCGATGTGGTCCTCGTGGCCGTGCGTCAGGACAACGGCCACGATGTCTGCCAGCCGGTCCTCGATGTACGAGAAATCAGGCAGGATCAGGTCAACGCCGGGCTGTGTTTCCTCCGGGAAGAGGACGCCGCAGTCGACAATCAGCAGCTTGCCGCCGATTTCGAACACGGTCATGTTCCGGCCGATCTCCCCCAGCCCGCCAAGCGGGACGATGCGGAGCGTGTCCTGCGGCAGGCGCGGAGGTGTGACAAGGCCGGTAAGGGCGGTTTGGGTCATATTGCACTACTTTCCAGGCGGAAGGGTGCCGGTCGTCGTCCTCAGGAGTAGACCAGCCCCGCTTCCGCCAAATCCCCGCGGATGGTTTCGATCTCGGCTTCGTCCGGCTCCACGAGGGGCAAACGGACGATCGAGTTGGGCAGGACTCCCTGCCATTTAAGAATCTGCTTGGCGGCCACGGCGCCCTGGACCCTGCTCATGGTGGCGCGCACCACGGGCAGGAGTTCGAAGTTGATCTTCCGGGCGGTGCCGAGGTCGTTGGCGTTGACCGCGTCAATGAGCTCACGGAACCGGCGGGTGGCCACATGGGTGGTGACGCCCACGAGGCCGACGGCACCCAGCGCCATCCAGGGCAGGGTCAGTCCGTCGTCGCCGGAGTAGAAGAGGAGGTCCGTCTCGGCCATGACCCGGGCGGCAGCAACCATGTCCGCCTTGGCGTCCTTGACCGCAACAATGTTGGGGTGCTGCGCCAGCCGGATCATGGTGTCCGGTTCGATGGCAATGGAGGACCGGCCGGGAATGTCGTAGAGCATGACGGGGACGTCCACTGCCGAGGCGACGGTTTCGAAGTGGGCCTGGACTCCCGCCTGGCTGGGCTTGTTGTAGTACGGCGTCACCAGCAGGAGGCCGTCGACGCCGAGGGCTGCAGCCTGCTGGGAAAGGTGGACCGAGTGCGCGGTGTCGTTGGTTCCGGTGCCGGCGATGATGGCGGCGCGGCCGCCCACGGCGTCCTTGACCGCGCGGAACATGCCGAGGTTCTCTTCGTCCGTCAAAGTGGACGTCTCGCCGGTGGTGCCGGTGACTACCAGGCCGTCGCAGCCGTCGTCCACGAGCTTGCTGGCCAGGGCCGCTGCCTGGTCGTAATCCACGGCGCCGTCCTTGGTGAACGGCGTGACCATAGCGGTCAGGAGCGTACCGAGGGCAGGGATGTGCGCGGAAGAGTCAGCCATGGGAAAAACGTTACCCTGTCCCCCGCTGGTTAGGACAATGCCGGGGGCGTGATGAACGTCAAATAGGGGGTTCCCGGAGTCATGGGGTGCTGCAGTACCGGCCGACTGCTGCCCGGCGGAGCTCCTCGGCCCAGTCCGAAAGGCGCTGGGCGGCCCGGACATAGTGGAACAGTTCCAGCGGCGTCAGGGCGTCCAGGTCCGTTTCTGCCAGGCGGCGGGCAAGCTCGGCGCCTTCGGGCTGGGCCGCGAGGCTGACGCCCTCCCGCTCCCACTGGACATCCTCCGCGGGCTTTCCGGCCACGAGCTGACGGAAGAGGAAGTCGACTACCCCGGGGCTCATGGCTTTCAGGAGGCCCGTACCCGGCTCGGGGTTTGCCGACCCACGGCCGGCGGTACGGCCAGTGGACTCGTGGCGGCCCGGCCCGTAGGCGGGAATCTCCGGCGTTGGCGTCTGCATGCGCTCCATCGTATTCGAACATATATTCGAATACAAGGGTTGCCGCTCCATCCGCGCGGCTTCCCGGGTGGACTCCCCGGCGTGACAGCGGGCCCCGCCGCGCGTATGAGACGATTCGGTTCATGACTTCCCGCAACCCGGCCAGGGCGCCCCGGAAAACGGCAGCCGGCCAGGCACCGGGACGCCTCTACGGCATCGATGCTGCGCGCGGGATTGCCCTGCTGGGCATGATGGCCACCCACCTGCTCCCCACCTTTGAATCCAACGCCAGCCTTACCCCCACCTGGATCGGACTGGCCTTCTCCGGGCGGGCCGCTGCCCTGTTCGCCGTGCTGGCCGGCGTCGGACTGGCCCTGTCCACCGGAAAGCACAGGCAGCTCGCGGCTGGTGAACTCGCGGCCGCGCGCCGCGGAGTCGCCCTCCGGGCCTTGGTGATCGCCGCCGTCGGGCTCAGCCTGGGCGGCCTCGAAGTCAACCTGGCCGTCATCCTTGTCCACTACGCAGTCCTGTTCCTGTGCATCCTGCCGTTCCTGGGCATGGGCGTGAAGCAGCTCTGCGCCTGGGCAGCCGGATGGATCGTCGGTTCCCCGGTCCTGGCGTACCTCCTGCGTCCCTGGCTGCTGGCCGCGGAGCCGCCCCTGCAGCTTGGCCACAATCCCGGCTGGGAGGACCTGGGAACGCCCGCGCGGCTGGTCGCCGACGTGTTCCTCACCGGCTACTACCCGGTGTTCCAGTGGATGTCGTACCTGCTGGTAGGGCTCGCCATCGGCCGGCTGGTGCTCAGCAAGGCCCTGGTTCCGGTGGCGCTGCTGGCCGGCGGGACTGTTGTTGCGATCGCCGCGAAGGTGCTGGGCGTGACGGCCATGGAGGACTGGGGCGGGCGTGCCGCACTGGAGAAGGTCCTCAATGCGCCGGGGTACCCGCTGGACAGCGTCCTGCAGGTGAACCTGACCGGAATCAGGCAGGAGGGGTCATGGTGGTGGCTGGCGTCCGCCGCCCCGCATTCCGGCTCCTCCCTCGACCTGCTGCACACGTCCGGCGTGGCAGCGGCGGTCATTGGTGCCTGCCTGCTCCTGGGCCGGTTGGCGGAGTGGGTGGACCTGGACCTCCTGCTTCCGCTGCGCGGTGCCGGCGCCATGACACTTACCCTGTACACGGTCCATGTGTGGGTGGTGTCGGGTTTCTACCTCAAGCCGCTGCCTGCCGGCTGGACCGAGGACGGCATGTACTTTGCCCAGGCAGCCACAGCGGTGGTGGTGGGCATGGTCTTCGTACTGCTGAAGTGGCGGGGTCCGCTGGAGTGGGTGGGCCACGCGGCCAGCCAGCTGGGCCGCGGGCAGCTGAAACTCCCGCGGTAGGAGCTAGGCCGGAACCTTGCCGCGGAAGAGCCTGACGGCGTCGCGCATGGACGCACGGGCCCTTTTCCTGTCGCCGGCGGCGTCGTAGGCGCAGCTGAGCCGGAACCAGGACCGCCAGTCGTCGGGTGCCGCCTCCGCTTCCGCCTTGTACTTTTCGAACTCTGCGTCGGCCGCTTCCCGGATGATCCGCCCGGCCGGTGTCCGTGGCAGTTCATCCACGGGGAGGCCGCCTTCGGCTTCAAGGACCTTGGCCATCTGCTCCGTCCGGGCACCGAACATCAACTCGCGGATCAACGCCCATGCACCGACGACCGGCAGGACCAGGTAAGCGGCCCCGATGGCCTGCGCCGTGAGGTTGCTGTCCGTCAGGAGCAGGATGGAGCGCTGGAGGGAAACCACCAGGTAGAACACCAGGAGCAGCGTGACAAGCCCAACCCAGATCTTGGTGCGGTTCTTGCGGAACCCTGCCAGGAAGCCGTCCATCGCCTAGAAACCCAGGTCCAGGTAGCCATCCAGCCCCACGGTAAGCCCGGGGTGGGCGGCCACGTTGCGGACGCCGAGGAGGACGCCGGGCATGAAGGACCCGCGGTCGAACGAGTCGTGGCGAAGCGTCAGCTGCTCACCGGCGCTGCCGAGGAGGACTTCCTGGTGGGCCACCAGCCCGCGGAGCCTCACGCTGTGGACGCGGACGCCCTCAACGTCGCAGCCGCGGGCGCCGGCCAGTTCACTGGTGGTGGCGTCCGGGCTTGCCGGCACCTGGGCGGCCTCGCGTTCCGCGGCAATGAGCTGGGCGGTGCGGACAGCGGTTCCGGAAGGGGCGTCCACCTTGTCCGGGTGGTGCAGTTCAATGATCTCCACCGAGTCAAAGTACTTGGAAGCCTTGGCGGCGAAGGCCGAAGCCAGCACCGATCCCACGGCAAAGTTGGGTGCGATCAGCACGCCGGTTTCCGGGTGCTCTGCCAGCAGGGCCTCGAGCGCGGACAGGCGGCCGGCATCCCAGCCGGTGGTCCCCACAACGGCGTGGATGTTGTTTTCGACGGCGAAGCGGACATTGGCTTCGGTGCTTTCGGGAACTGTCAGGTCCACAAGGTACTGCGCTCCGGCGGCGGTGACCTGGTCCAGGGAGTCGCCCCGTCCCAGCGCCGCGACGAGTTCCATGTCGGGTGCGGCTTCAACGGCTTTGACGGCTTCGGCGCCCATGCGTCCGTTGGCGCCCAGGATGGCGACGCGCTTGGCTTCGGAGTGTTGTTCGGTCATGCAGTTAACCCTACCGTCGGGCCCGGGGCGCGCCGGAACCGGACGGTGTGCGTTACCTCGCAGGACGCCGCGGCACCGCCCGAAACGGCCGGCGGTCAGCCGCCGGCGCCCACCCATTCAACAGTGCCGTCGGAGAAGAACTGTTCCTTCCAGATGGGCACCTGCTCCTTGATCCGGTCCACCAGTTCGGAGCACACGGCGAAGGCCTGCCCCCGGTGTGCTGCGGACACGGCGCATACCAGTGCGGGGTCGCCGATCTGCAGCATGCCGATCCGGTGGGCCGCCCAGATGCGGACCGGCTTTCCGCCGTCCTCCCCTGCACCCCCGCCGGCGTCTTGTTCGGCAACCAGCCGGGCCACGACGTCGGCCATCACCTGGTGCGCCGTGGGGTGCGCGCTGTAGCTGAGGCGGTCAACTGCCTTGCCGCCGTCGTGGTTGCGCACCACGCCGCTGAAGCTGACCACCGCACCTGCGGTATCCCCTTCCACGGCCGCGATGGCCTGGCCTACGGAGATTGGCTCCGCGCTGAGGACCGCGGATACCACCTCGAATGCTTCAGTGCCCATGGTTGCCTTCCAACTGGTCGCAGAGGTGCCCGATCAGCGGATCCAGGACGGTGAGTCCGTCCATGACGCCTTTCGGTGAGCCGGGCAGATTAACAATGAAGGACTTCCCTGCCGCGCCCGCGTAGCCGCGGCTGAGCGCAGCCAGCGGCGTTTTGGCGGCGCCGGCACGCCGGATCGCCTCCATGATGCCGGGGATTTCGCGGTCCAGCAGGGGCCGGGTGACGTCGGGAGTCTGGTCGTCCGGGCTCAGCCCGGTGCCGCCGCTGGTGATCACGACGGCGGGACGCTGGGTCAGGAGGGCCCTGATCGCGGCGCCGACGGGCTCGCCGTCGGGGACCACCATCGCCGGGAAGACCTCGAAGCCGTGGTCGGTGAGCCAGTCCGTGATCACCGGGCCGGTCTCGTCGTCGTAAATACCTGCTGCTGCCCGCGTGGAGGCGATCACCACGCCGGCCTTCCGGCCCTGGACGTCGCCGTGCCGGTGCGGCTCGGCTGCATGGGACGGGGCTGCATGGGACGGGGCTGCGCCGGCTTCGCCGGAGGTGCCTTCGTGAGTCAAAGTGTCCAGTCCCCGCTCTTGCCGCCGCTCTTGGCCAGCACCTTGATATCGGTCAGGACGGCGTGCTTGTCCACGGCCTTGATCATGTCGTAAACGCTCAGGGCGGCCACGGACGCCGCGGTGAGGGCTTCCATTTCCACGCCGGTCACGCCGCGGGTCTTGACGGTGGCCACCACCTCGACGGACTCCGCGTCGAGCCCGAAGTCAACGGTGACCTTGGACAGCGGCAGGGGGTGGCACAGCGGAATCAGTTCGGGCGTCTTCTTGGCGGCCATGATGCCCGCCACCCGGGCAACTGCCAGCGCGTCTCCCTTGGGAAGGCCGCCGGAACCGAGCAGGCCCATCACCTCCGCGGTGGTGCGGACCGTGGCTGTTGCTGTGGCTTCACGGGTGGTTTCGGCTTTGGCGGACACGTCCACCATCTGTGCGCTGCCGTCCCGGCGCAGGTGCGTCAGGGCGGCGGGGGTCTGTTCTGCATTCACAGCATCCATACTTCCACCTCGTCCCCGGCCGCGAGTTCCGTTACGCCGGCGGGTACGTGGACCAGGGCGTTGGAACCGGCCAGCGCACGCACCAGGTGGGAGCTCTCGCCGCCTTCCAGCCGGACGGTGCCGTCCGGCTGCAGGTTGCCGCGCCGGACCTGGTGTTTGTGCTGCGGCGACGTCAGCGGATGGCTGAGCCTGGCGCGGACAGGAAGGCGGAGGGCCGGAGCCCCGAGGACTGCTGCCAGGGCCGGCCGGAGGAACATCTCGAAGGACACCAGGCAACTGACGGGGTTCCCGGGGAATCCCAGGAACGGGACGCCGTCGAACATTCCGATCCCCTGCGGCCCTCCCGGCTGCATGGCCACGTGCAGGAATTCCACCGGCTGGCCTTCCATGGCCTGCCGCACAACCTCGTAGGCGCCTTTGCTGACGCCGCCGGTAGTGACGATGACATCGGCATCCGCACCCTGGCGCCGGAGCAGCTTCTGCAGTTCCGCGGGATCGTCGGTGGAAATACCGGCCCGCCGCACGTCCAGGCCTGCCTGCGCCATGGCGGCGGCCAAGAGGGTGCCGTTGGCGTCGTAGATCTTGCCGGCAGGCAGGTCCTGCCCCGGTTCCACCACCTCGTCGCCGGTGGTGACGAACAGGACCCGGACGGCGCGGTAGACCTCCACATCGGGGATACCCAGCGCGGCAAGCAGCCCCAGCTGGGCCGGACCAAGGCAGGTTCCGCCGGCCAGGGCACGCTCCCCCGCGGCAATGTCGCTGCCCACCGGGCGGACGTAGGTCCCCGCCGCCGTTGCCGGCAGCGTGACGCGTGCGTCCGTTCCGGGAGCGGGAAAGCTGTCCGGCACCGCACGTTCAATGGGTACGACGGCGTCAGCACCGTCAGGGAGCATGGCGCCTGTCATGATGGGCGCCGCGCTCCCCCGGGCCAGCGCGGGCGGACGCATCCCCGCCGGGACCGGCGCTGCGACGGCGAACTCCGTGCCGTCGTCGTACATATCTGCGGAATTGACGGCGTACCCGTCCATCTGGGAATTGGCGAAGGGCGGCAGGCTGACGGGTGCCAGGAATCCGTGCACCAGTGCCCTGCCGAGGGCCTGGGACAGCGGAACGGTTTCGGTGCGGGATTCTGACCGCAAAGGGGCCAGCAGATCCGCAACGGCGGCAACATGGTCGGCAACGGAGCGGGCCTGGTGTGGCGTGCCCGCAGGGGCGTGGCGGTGCAGGCTGGTCATGGATGCGCCTTCAGTGTGGGCCGTCAGGATTTCACGTCCACTCTAACCGTGTGGAATCCGGTGGCGCCGTCCGGGACCACTGGCCGGGATTCCTCGTCCTGGACGGTGCCCGCAAGGTCAGTGGCCCGGACCTGGACCTCGTACTGCCCTGGTGTCAGGTCCATGCTGAGCTTCCATTGGTACCAGGTGTCCGTGGAGATCCCGGATGACAGCTCAGCGGCCTGCCAGGAACCCCGGTTGACCCTGAGTTCAACGGCGCTGACGCCGGTGTGCTGGGCCCAGGCAATGCCGCCAAAGGTGACCGTTCCGGCGTTGACGGGCCTGCCGCTGCGGGGGACGTCGATGCGGGAGGAAAGCTTGATGGGACCATGGTCGGACCAGCCCCTCGTGGTCCAGTAAGCGGTGTCCTCCGCGAAGGTGGTCACTTTCAGCTCCGTGACCCATTTCGTGGCGGAAACGTAGCCGTACAGGCCCGGCACCACCAGCCGGACGGGGAATCCGTGTTCGAGCGGCAGCGGGCCGCCGTTCATGCCCACGGCCAGGAGTGCGTCCCGGCTGTCCGTAAGCACTTCCAGCGGGGTGCCGGCAGTCCATCCGTCGGCGCTCCGGGACAGCACCATGTCCGCGCCCCGGGCCGGCCCGGCCAACGCCAGGAGGTCGCGGACCGGCCAGCCGAGCCAGCGCGCGTTGCCGATGAGGTCCCCGCCTACCGGGTTGGACACGCAGGCGATGGTGATGTGGCGTTCGGTCAGTGGCTTGGCAAGGAGTTCGGTGAGGGTCAGTTCCACCTCGCGCTGCACCATGCCTGTGACCTTGAGGACCCAGGTATCGGGGTCGACGGCGGGTACCACCAGCGCCGTATCGATCCGGTAGAAGTCGTTGACGGGGGTGACGAGCGGCTGCATGCCCTCAACGCCTGCCTCCGCTCCTGCAGGGATGGGCGGCGCCGGTACCGCCGCCCGCGGTATCACCACCCGGGTCCGGGCATCGTTGACCTTCAGCACGGTCCCGCGCCAGGCTCCTGCCACGACTCCGCCAACGGCCGTGAGGGCGGCACCTGCGGCGAGGTTCCGGAGGAACGTGCGGCGGGCCGTGGCCTGCCCGCCGTCAGGGGCCGCTTCCCAGGCCTTCAGCCTGCCCATCAGCAGCCGGAGGATCAGGGCAGCGGCGGCGGCCGCAGCCACGGGAAGTGCCAGGGCCACCGGTGTGGCCTGGGCCCGGCCGGCAACAGCGGCCACGCCCGCGAGTCCAAACACGGCGATAACAGCCAGCCCCGCGAAACGCCGCCGCCGTTCCACTACTCCTGCCAGGGCAGCGAGGACGGCGATGACGAGGGCCATACTGGCCAGGAGGGCCGCCTTGTCCGCCGTGCCAAAGAGTGAGACCGCCCAGTCCTTGACTGCCGGCGGGACGGCATCAATGACGGCTCCGCCCACCGCCGTCAGCGGCGACACCGACGGGCTCCACACGCCGGCCAGCACCTCGCCGAGGACCACCCCGCCGACCACGGACACCACGCCGGCGGCCGCAGCGTACCCGCCCGGGCGGCGCCGTTCCCGCTGTTCCCGCGCGCTGGGTTCCGCCGAACCGCCGTGGCGGGTACCGTCGTCGTGCGTGGCCTGCTGCCGGGCGCTGTTCACCCTTCAAGCATAGGTCGCGGGGCCTTTCCGGCGGTTGCCCGGCGCGGATTCCTGCCGGTCCGGGGCAGCAACCGTCACGGGTGTGATGTGGAGCCCATCGTGGCGTAGCCTGAATTCATGAGTGTCCAGCTAGGCATGCCCCAGCCCCGCGAAGAAGCGGACCCGGCCCTGCCGGCCGTCCCGGCTGCGCGTCCGGCTGACGCGCCTGCGGGCCTGGTGGACAGGTACGGGCGCCGGGCCAGCGACATGAGGCTGTCCCTGACCGATAAATGCAACCTCCGCTGCACCTACTGCATGCCTGCCGAAGGCCTGGAATGGCTGGCAAAGCAGGCTGTCATGACGGCCGAGGAGATCGTCCGGATTGTCCGGATCGGGGTTGAGCTGCTCGGCGTCCGCGAGCTGCGGCTCACCGGCGGCGAACCCCTGGTGCGGCACGACCTGGTGGACATCATTTCCGCGCTGCGCAGCAACCATCCGGACCTGCCCATCTCGATGACCACCAACGCCGTGGGGCTGGCGAAGAAGGCCGCCCCGCTCAAGGCCGCGGGCCTGACGCGGATCAATGTCTCGCTCGATTCCCTGCACGAAGAGACGTTTACCAAACTCACCCGCCGGCCCTTCCTTGACCAGGTGCTGGCAGGCGTGGACGCCGCATGGGCGGCCGGGCTTGGTCCGGTCAAGCTGAACGCCGTCCTGATGCGCGGGATCAACGATGCCGAGTCCCCTGCCCTGCTGGGTTGGGCTTTGGACCGGGGGTATGAGTTGCGCTTCATCGAACAGATGCCGCTCGACGCCGACCACGGCTGGACGCGCCGGAACATGATCACCGCCGCCGAGATCCGCGAAATCCTTTCCGCCGAGTACGTCCTGAGCGCCGATCCGCGGGAACGCGACGGTGCGCCCGCCGAGAGGTTTGAAGTACGACGCCGTGTGGCCGGGTTGGATGCCGGCGTCGCCCCTTCCGCGCACGGCCCCGTCCTGGGAACGGTGGGAATCATCGCCTCAGTCACCGAGCCGTTCTGCTCGGATTGCCGCCGGACGAGGATCACGGCCGAGGGCAAGATCATGAGCTGCCTCTTCTCGCGTGAAGAGTACGACCTCCTGGGGCTTCTGCGCTCGGGCGCCGACGACGACGCCCTGGCGCGCCGCTGGCAGGACGCAATGTGGATTAAGCCAAAAGCCCACGGCATGGACCACGTGGGACTCGACGCTCCGGACTTCGTCCAGCCGGACCGCAGCATGAGCGCCATTGGGGGCTGACCGGAATGCATGTACGTTACTTCGCTGCCGCACGCGCCGCCGCCGGGTTTGAGGAGGAAAAGTTCGACCTCCCTGCCGGGGCAACCGTGGCGGACCTCCTGGACGCCGTCCTCGCCGTGCCCCGGGAGGAGCCCCCGGCCGGGACGCCGCCGCTGGCACGCATCCTCTCGCGCAGCAGCTTCCTGTTGAACGAGGTGGCGGTGCGGGACCGTTCAACTGTTGTGGGCGCCGATGACGTCGTGGACGTCCTGCCGCCGTTCGCCGGAGGGTAGCCGCGCCCTACCGCCAGGTTGCCTGCCGCCCGCGGAGCCGGTGCAGCGTCAGGCGCGCCGGAAGGTGGAGGTCATGAAAGGCGTGAAGGCGGGGCGCTTGCCGTTTGTACGCGCGTTGGTTTCGTCCACCACGTGTTGTTCCAGGCCTGTCCGCAGCTCGGTAACGTGAACGAGCACCGCGCTCCGCGGCTCTGAGTCTGCGGGGCCAGTAAGGAAGATGCTGTGCCGTGTCCACCCCGTGCCGGCGCGCCGCTCAACCCGGAGCACGCCGTCATGCCAGGTGCAGCGGGACGGACTGCCGGGAGGCCCGCCGGTGCTGTCGACGTAGTACCAGAACACATCATGGTGGTCGGGATCCAGGGTGAAGACGCCGTGGCCCTCAAAGTGCGAACCGTCAGGCTCCACGTGCCGGTAGCTCTGGACCACCGCAAATCCCCCGGCTGCCCGGCGGTATGCCACCTCGGCAGCCACCGTCCGCTGCGGCCCCCAAGGCCCCGCAGCCAGCTCGGTACTCCCCCGCCAGTCGCCGAGGAGGCCCGCCAGCGCCGGATGAACACCGGCAGGCACGTTCGGTCGCGGCGGATCCGGGGCGCCATCATGGCCCAGCCGGAGTACGTTCACGCCATCCACTCCTCACCAGCACGGCGATGTCGGATGGCCTCATCGTAGTCCTGCAGTCTGCGCCCCGCGAGTGGTCCGCGCGCCCACCACAGGCCGTTCTGGCCAGCGGTCAGGACCCGCACTTTCAGAACCCGCGTTTCGGTCGCCCGATGCTCAGAGTCCGAAGGTCTCGGTTTCGTCGAACGGGCCCACCACGGTGACGGTGCGGGGCGCGGCGGCCAGTTCGGCGGCCAGTTCCTGCACCTGTTCGGCGGTGACGGACTTAATCAGCCGCAGGGTCTCGTCGATGTCCTGGTACTCGCCGGACACCAGTTCGGCCCGGCCCAGGCGTGACATCCGGGAGCCGGTGTCCTCGAGGGCCAGCACAATCCCGCCGCACAGCTGGCCCACGGCCTTGCGCAGTTCGTCTTCGGAGATGCCGTGCTCGGCGAGTTTGTCCAGCTCGATGCCCAGCAGTTCAAGGACTTGCCGCACCTTTGAGGGCGTGCAGCCTGCATACATGCCGAAGTAGCCGGCGTCAGCGTAGGACGACGCGAAGGAGTAGGTCGAATACACCAGGCCGCGCTTTTCACGGATCTCCTGGAACAGCCGGGAGGACATGCCTCCGCCGAGCACGGCGTTGAGGACACTCATGACATAGCGGCGCCCGTCCGTGGCAACAATCGTGGGGCAGCCCATGATGATGTTGGCCTGCTCAACGGCGCGTTTCACCACCTGGAGCCCGGCGGTTCCGGTGATCAGCGCCCGCTCGGTGGACCGGCGGTCGACCGGCGACGCGTCCGTCTCAAGCGACCAGCCTGCAGACTCAAGGGCATCCACCACGAGGCCGCAGACGACGTCGTGCTCCAGCCCGCCGGCAGCGGTGATGACCAGTTCGTCGGGCCGGTAGTAGCGCCGGTAGTGCTCCCAGACGGAGTCGCGGGCAACGGCGCGGATGGCGTCCGGGGTCCCGCCGATGGGGCGGCCCAGGGGGTGGCTGCCAAGAACCGAAGCAACGAAGTGCTCATGGGCAACATCGGTGGGGTCGTCGCTGTCCATGGCGATTTCCTCAAGGATGACGTCCCGTTCCTGCTCCATCTCGGCGGGGTCGAGGACCGCGCCGGTGATCATGTCGGCAATGACATCAATGGCCATGGGCAGGTCCGTGTCAAGGACGCGGGCGAAGTAGCAGGTGCTTTCCTTTGCCGTCGCGGCGTTCGATTCGCCGCCCACCTCGTCGAAGGCCGAGGCGATCTCCAGCGCGGTGCGCCGTTTGGTGCCCTTGAAGAGCAGGTGCTCCAGGAAGTGGGTGGAGCCGTGTTGTCCGTGGGCCTCGTCGCGGGACCCCACGCCTACCCAGAAACCGATGGTGGCCGACCTTTGGCCTGGCATCGCTTCGGTCAGAACCCGCACGCCACCGGGCAGCACTGACCGGCGGACTTCGGAGCCGCCGTCGGAGCCATGGACCAGGGTGTCGCCGAGGTGGTTCTGCTCAAGGGGCAGGGGTACAACAGTCATTGAGGCCTTTCGGGTGGTGCAGCCGGATCTGGCTGTCATCGTAACAGCGGCGGGGCCGGTGGATCATCCCACCGGCCCCGCCGTTTCATACTGGTGTTCCTGTGAGGGAACCGTTAGATCTCGACGCCTTCAGCAGGCTCCGTGGCGTGGGCGCGTTCGGTGCCTTCCGTGCCTTCTTCCTCGGCCACAACCGGGGAGAGCGAGAGCTTTCCACGGTCGTCGATCTTGGTGATTTCCACCTGGACCTTCTGGCCCACGGAAACGACGTCATCAACGTTGTCCACGCGCTTGCCGTTGGCCAGCTTGCGGAGCTCGGAGATGTGCAGGAGGCCGTCCTTGCCCGGGGTCAGCGACACGAAGGCACCGAAGGTGGTGGTCTTGACGACCGTACCCAGGTAACGCTCGCCGATTTCCGGAACCTGCGGGTTCGCGATGGCGTTGATGGCGGAGCGTGCTGCGTCAGCAGACGGACCGTTGGTGGCGCCAATGTAGACGGTGCCGTCGTCCTCGATGGAGATGTCGGCGCCGGTGTCTTCCTGGATCTGGTTGATCATCTTGCCCTTGGGGCCGATGACCTCGCCGATCTTGTCCACGGGGATCTTCACGGCGATGACGCGCGGTGCGAACTCGGAGAGCTCGTCCGGGGTGTCGATGGCCGAGTTGATGACCTCGAGGATGTGCAGGCGGGCTTCGCGGGCCTGCTTCAGTGCCGCTGCCAGGACCGAAGCGGGGATGCCGTCGAGCTTGGTGTCCAGCTGGATGGCCGTGACGAACTCGGAGGTACCTGCAACCTTGAAGTCCATGTCGCCGAAGGCGTCTTCGGCGCCGAGGATGTCGGTCAGCGCGGCATAGCGGGTCTGGCCGTCAACCTGGTCGGACACCAGGCCCATGGCGATACCGGCGACGGCTGCCTTCAGGGGCACACCGGCGTTCAGCATGGACAGGGTGGAGGCGCAGACGGAACCCATCGACGTCGAACCGTTGGAGCTGAGGGCCTCAGACACCTGGCGGATGGCGTAGGGGAATTCCTCGCGGGACGGCAGTACGGGCACAAGGGCGCGTTCTGCCAGGGCACCGTGGCCGATTTCGCGGCGCTTGGGCGAACCCACGCGGCCGGTTTCACCGGTGGAGTACGGCGGGAAGTTGTAGTTGTGCATGTAGCGCTTGCGCGTGACGGGCGACAGCGAATCGATCTGCTGTTCCATCTTGAGCATGTTCAGCGTGGTGACGCCCATGATCTGGGTTTCGCCGCGTTCGAAGATGGCCGAACCGTGTACGCGGGGAAGGACCTCAACCTCGGCGGTGAGCTGGCGGATGTCCGTCAGGCCGCGGCCGTCGATGCGGATCTGGTCCTTCAGGATGCGCTGGCGCACAACCTGCTTGGTGACCGAGCGGAACGCTGCGGACAGTTCCTTTTCGCGGCCTTCGAACTGGCCGGACAGGGAGGCAACGGTTTCGTCCTTCAAGGCATCAGAAGCAACGTCGCGCTCCTGCTTGTCGGCGATCTGGAAGACAGCGGCCAGCTTGTCGGCAGCAGCTGCTTCAACAGCGGAGTACACGTCGTCCTGGTAGTCCAGGAAGACCGGGAACTCGACGGTGGGCTTCGCGGCGCGGCCGGCGAGGTCCGCCTGCGCGTCGCAGAGTGCCTTGATGAACGGCTTGGCAGCCTCGAGGCCTTCGGAGACAACCTCTTCGGTGGGGGCGGTGGCGCCCTGTTCCTTGATGAGGTTCCAGGAGTTGTCGGTTGCTTCGGCTTCCACCATCATGATGGCGACGTCGTCACCGGCGATGCGGCCGGCGACGACCATGTTGAAGACGGAGTTTTCCAGCTGGGAGTGCTTGGGGAAAGCAACCCACTGTGAACCGTGCTCATCGGCGACCAGGGCAACGCGGACGCCGCCGATGGGGCCGGAGAACGGCAGGCCCGAAAGCTGCGTGGACATGGAGGAGGCGTTGATGGCCACCACGTCGTAGAGCTCGTCGGGGTTGATGGCCAGGACGGTCACCACGATCTGGACTTCGTTGCGCAGGCCCTTGATGAAGGCGGGGCGCAGCGGACGGTCCATGAGGCGGCAGGCCAGGATGGCTTCGGTGGAGGGGCGGCCTTCGCGGCGGAAGAACGAGCCCGGGATGCGGCCGGCAGCGTACATGCGCTCTTCGACGTCCACCGTCAGGGGGAAGAAGTCGAAGCCTTCGCGCGGGTGCTTGCCTGCGGTGGTGGCGGAGAGCAGCGCGGTGTCTTCGTCGATGTACACCATGGCTGCGCCGGCTGCCTGCTTGGCGAGGCGGCCGGTTTCGAAGCGGATTACACGCTTGCCGAAGCGGCCATTGTCAATGACGGCTTCTGAGAACTGGATTTCGGGACCCTCCATAGAGAGTCACCTCCGTTTCTGTTTTACGGAAGTCCAGCCACATCAACCCAGGCCAGCATATGTCGACTGGCCCTGCACCCGGTCGTCGATCGAGACCCACGGGCCGGGGCAGCCATTCGATGCTGCCGTTCCCGGGGATCACTACCGAGGACCGCGAATGCGTGATGCGGTTGATCCTCCTGTTTAGTTTTTTAGGTGGAGCGGGGCGGCCCGGTCCCGAAGGGGACAGGGCCGCCCGAAAGTCCGACTAGCGGCGCAGGCCGAGGCGCTCGATGAGCGCACGGTAGCGGTTGATGTCAGTCTTCTTCAGGTAGCCAAGCATGCGCTTGCGACGACCGACCATGCCCAGCAGACCGCGCTGGGTGTGGTAATCGTGCTTGTGCTCCTTCATGTGCTCAGTCAGATCCTTGATCCGCTGGGTCAGGACTGCAACCTGGACCTCGGGCGAACCGGTGTCGCCTTCGCCGGTTGCGTATTCCTTGATGATGGACTGCTTTACAGCGGCGTCAAGTGCCACAATAACTCCTTGGAAATGTGCCGTGAGGGCCCGGGTCAGTAATTCACTGCCGGGTCTGCCGCTGCGGCCAACCGGTCAAACCGGGTGCGGCCGTACACAGCAGGAACCAGCCGCCACGGACTGCAGCCGGATCCATCGTCCAGTTTACCGGCCGCGGCCCAATGTTGTCGAAACAGGGCCGGCGGCGGCCCGGCGTCCGGTCAGCGCCGGAAACCGGGTCAGGGCGCCAGCCTGTCCCTGATGGCAGCCATGCCGTGCAGGACTTCCGCGAAACTGGTGCTGAGCGGGGACAGTCCCACCCGGAGCCCGCGGGGTGCCCGGAAGTCCGGGATCACATCCCCGTCCCACAGCGCCTCGACCGTGGCCTTGGTGAACTCGGCGTGGTCCACCGTGATGTGGCTGCCGCGCTCCGCCGGATCACGCGGCGACGCCAGCTCGGCACCAAGCGGTGCCAGCAAGGCCTCGAAGACCTCTACGGCGAACGCCGTGAGCTTCTCCGACTTGGCCCGGATGGCTGCCATGGATACTTCCTCGATGAGGTCGAGGGTGCCCCGCATGGCCAGCATGCCGAAGACAGCCGGCGTTCCGCTCAGGAAGCCGCGGATGCCCGGCGCAGGTTCATACCCGGCAGCCATCTCGAAGGCGTCCTTTCGGCCCATCCACCCCCAAATGGGCTGGTTCAGTGATGGCAGGTGGCGCTCGTTGACATAGGCGAAGGCCGGCGATCCCGGACCCCCGTTGAGGTACTTGTACGTGCAGCCGGCGGCGAAGTCCACGCCGGCACTGTCCAGGCCGATCTCCACCGACCCGGCGGAATGGCAAAGATCCCACACCACCAGCGCCCCGGCGTCGTGCACTGCCTGGGTGATCGCCGGGAGGTCCGCGAGGTGCCCTGAGCGGTAGGCGATCTGGCTGAGGAGTACGACGGCGGTGCGCGGCCCGGTGGCCTGGCGCACCTGGTCAACGGTCACCCCCGCCGCGGGATCCGTTTCGATCCAGCGCAGGGTGAGGCCCTCTTCCAGGGCGATGCCCTCGACAAGGTACCGGTCCGTGGGGAAGTTTCCGGTGTCGAGGACGAGCTCGTTCCGGTCCGGGTCGTCCACCGCTGCCAGGGCGGCCCGGATCAGTTTGTAAAGGACCACAGTGGTGGAGTCGGCGATGATGGTCTGGCCCGGTGCCGCGCCGAGGACCGCACGGCCCAACTGGTCGCCAATGGCCTGCGGCAGTGCCAGCCACTTCTCGTCCCAGCCGCGGATGAGACGGCCGCCCCATTCGTCGCTGATGAAGGCCGCGATCTCCCCGGCCGTGCGCTTGAGCGGCCTTCCCAGGGAATTGCCGTCCAGGTAGGACAGCGGCGTGTCCGTTCCGATGAACAGTTCCCGGTAGTGCGCCAGCGGGTCTTCCCGGTCGAGTTCGCCGGCACGCTGCCGGAGTACCTCGTCCCCCGGGACCGCGGTATGCCCGGAGCCTTGCTGGTGAATGCTCATTGTCCGATCTCCGTCCTGACGGCGAATAGTTCCGGAAAGAACGTCAGCTCCAGGGCTTTCTGCAGGAAGGTCACCCCGCTGGAGCCTCCGGTGCCCGTCTTCATCCCGATGGTGCGCTGCACGGTGCGGAGGTGGCGGAAGCGCCAGAGCTGGAAATTGTCCTCGAGGTCCACGAGTTCCTCGCAGGCCTCGTAGGCGCCCCAGTTCTCCGCCGCGTGCTCGTAGATGTACTTGAACAGCGGAACAAGTTCGGGCGTGAATTTGTGGGCGCGGGTGACGTCCCGTGCCAGGACTCCAGCCGGCACGTCGAAGCCCTGGCGGGAGAGGTAGGCCAGGAATTCGTCGTAGATGCTGGGAGCCGCGAGCAGTTCCTCCAGCATGGCGTGCGCTCCGGGATCGGACTCGAAGACCGGGAGCATCTTGCGGTTCTTGTTGCCGAGCACGAACTCGACCGCGCGGTACTGGGCCGACTGGAACCCCGAGGAGTTTGCCAGGAAGCCACGGAACTGTGAGTACTCGGTGGGCGTGAGCGTGGCGAGGACGGACCACTGCTCGGTGAGGGTCTTCTGGATGTGCTTGACGCGGGCGATGCCCTTCAGCGCCGAGCCGAGATCGTCGGCCCGCAGCCACGCCGCAGCGCTGCGCAGTTCATGCAGCACGAGCTTCAGCCACAGCTCCGTGGTCTGGTGCTGGATGATGAACAGCAGCTCATCGTGGTGTTCGGGCTCGCTGACCGGCTGTTGCGCACTCAGCAGCGTGGGCAGCTGCAGGTACGAGCCATAACTCATCCGGGAGCTGAAGTCGCGGACGATTCCCTTGTCCAGCTTGCGGGTGTTCTTCTCGACGGACACGTACAGCCTTTCGCGTGCTTCCTGGGTGGTCCTAGTGCCGTGCCAGCAGCTGGTGCGCCTGCACCACGTCCAGTTTCATCTGGTCCACCAGGGCTTCGGGACCACGGTAGGCCACCATGCCGCGAAGGCGCGCCACGAATTCCACGATCACTGTCTGGCCGTACAGATCGAAGTCCTCCACGGCTTCCAGGGGCCGGTCGATGACGTGGGCTTCGACCTGCCGGCTGACGCCGTCGAACGTGGGGTTCGAGCC
The DNA here is from genome assembly GCF_030818145.1 of Pseudarthrobacter sp. SORGH_AS 212. Classification (NCBI taxonomy): domain Bacteria; kingdom Bacillati; phylum Actinomycetota; class Actinomycetes; order Micrococcales; family Micrococcaceae; genus Pseudarthrobacter; species Pseudarthrobacter sp. SORGH_AS 212. The sequence continues at coordinate 430,501 of NZ_JAUTAA010000001.1, forward strand.
AACGGAAATGGCCGCCGGCCAGCGTTTGCCGGCCTCGTCCACCAGCCAGCCGGCGTAGATGCCGTCTGCCGGAATCAGACCGGAGGAGTTACTGGCCAGGTTCGCTGTGGGGAACCCGAGGGCGCGGCCGCGGGCTGCGCCGTGGACCACTTCGCCGCGCATCCGGTGGGGCCTGCCGAGCACCTCCGCCGCCGTGGCCACGTCGCCTCCCTGCAGTGCTTCGCGGACCCAGGTGGACGAGCAGCGCCGGTCCGTGCCGTCGTCGTCATGCAGCGGGTACCCCTCGGAGCCGAACTCGCTGATGACCTGTACCTCGAAGCCGAACTTCCCGCCCAGGGCCTTCATGGTCTCCAGGTCCCCGGAGTTGCCGCGGCCGAACCGGGCATCGTGGCCGATGACCACGTGGCTGGCATGCAGGCAGTCCACCAGGTACTGCTCCACGAATTCTTCCGCCGTGAGGCTGGCAAGGTCGAGTGAATACTTGACCACCAGGATGGCGTCCAGGCCCAGCTCGCCGAGGGCCTCGAGCTTGTCCTCCAGGCCCATGATCAGGCGGGGGGCGCTCTCCGGGCGGTGAATGACGGCCGGGTGGGGATCGAACGTGACGGCAACGGCTTTGGAGTGCGTGAGCCTGGCGGAGCGAATGAGTTGGGACAGGACCTGCTGGTGCCCGCGGTGAACGCCGTCAAAGTTGCCAAAGGTGACAACGGATGGGCCAAAGTCCGCCGGGACCTCGGACGGATCGTTCCAGATGTAGACCATCACCCTCGCCTTAAACTGCCTGCAGCATCAATGATCCGCGGCCATCCGGCCGCGGAATTCTTCAAGGTTACCCGCATTCACCGGCCCGCTTTTCCCAGCGAGGGCCGGCGCCGGTAGAGCCATAGCAGGCCAAGGATGGGGAGTATCAGCGGGATGAACCCGTAGCCGCGGCCAAACAGGGACCAGACCGTTTCGTGCGGGAACGCCACGGAGTCGAAGATGCTGAGGGAACCCACCACCACAACGCCCACCAACTCGACCAGGACTGCCGCCACGGAGACCTTGAACCAGGTGCTCCCCGCCTTGGCCAGCGACACCGTGGCCACGGCGTACACCAGGGCTGCGAAGGCGGACAGCAGGTAGGCCACAGGGGCGTCGGAAAACTTGGTGAGGATCTGGTAGCCGGCGCGCGCTGTGGCCGAGATGGCAAAGACGGCGTACACCGCAATCAGCAGCCGGCCCGGGCCGGTATTGCGGGTGTTGCCGCCGGCGCCGGTGCGCGCCTTGTTCCTGCTGCCTTGGTCCGCCGCCATCGCGTCGGCGGACTGGGGGTGCTGGTCATTCACGTTGTGTGCTTCTTCCACTTCAGTACCAGATCTGGTTCATTCGGGCGGCCATCACCAGGGCGGTCACGCCGACGGCGGCAAGGACAAAGTTGCTCCACCGGGTCCGTTCCAGGATGGACCAATAGACGGCGGCCGGGGGCAGCAGCATGGCAGTCACCAGGTAGCCCCAGAACTCCCAGGCCTCGCCGGCAATCGTTTCGCCGGCGATGACCCTGATGATCGACCCCACCAGGTAGACCACCAGGGCCACCTCCACTGCCGCGACGGACAGGATGGTGGCGTCGTTGGGTGCCTTCCTCATGATGCCCGCAGCCAGGCAGATGACGGTGGAGAGGAGCCCAACGGCCAGGATGATGTAGAAATACGCGTCCACTCAGGCCTCCCCACCGGCCGCGGCGGAGTTGCCGTTACCGGGAGCGAACACCAGGACCGGTTTGGCGTAGTTGCCGCTGTCCGCCAGCAAGGCCACCAGGCTCCCGTCGGGAGCGAAGGCGGCTGCAGGGTGGTCGGCGGTTGCGGCGCCAGGGCTTCCCGGGGCCGCCCCGGCGGCAATCCGGCGGCCATAGGAAATCTCCGTGGTTTCCTCGGCGCTCAGCTCGCGGTTGGGCATGAGGGCCCGCGCGGCCTGCGACATCTCCAGCACGTCCAGCTCTTCGGCGAGCTGTTCCAGCGTGCGGGCCTGGTCCAGCGAGTACGGGCCAACGTGGGTCCGCCGGAGGGCCGTAAGGTGTCCCCCCACCCCCAGGCCGTTGCCCAGGTCCCGGGCGAGGGCACGGATGTAGGTTCCCGAGGAGCACTCAACGGTGACATCGATGTCGATGACGTCGGCCCCGGTGTCGCGCCGGATGCCGTGGACTTCGAACCTGTGGATGGTGACGGGCCGGGCGGCGAGCTGCACGTCCTCACCGGAGCGAACCCGGGCGTAGGCGCGTTCGCCGTTGACCTTGATGGCGCTGACGCTGCTGGGCACCTGCTGGATGCCGCCGGTGAGCGCTGCGACGCCGTCGTGGATGGCCTGCTCTGCCACCGCGGACGTGCCGGCCGAGGCAACCACGTCCCCTTCGGCGTCGTCCGTCACCGTGGACTGGCCCAGGCGGATGGTTGCAGTGTAGGTCTTGGACGTTCCCACGATGTAGGTGAGCAGGCGGGTGGCCTTATTGATGCCGACCACCAGCACCCCCGTGGCCATGGGATCAAGTGTGCCGGCATGGCCCACTTTCCGGGTCCCCGCGATGCGCCGCATCCGGCCAACCACATCATGGCTGGTCCATCCCTGCGGCTTGTCCACTATCACCAGTCCAGAAAGCACGCCTACCAGTATATCGGCGCTGGTTGGGGGCACAGCGCACGCCCTGCCCGGCCCGGTGGCAGCGCTAGGATGGCTGGCATGCCTGAGCTTGCCGCCCATGTCCGCGACGTGCCCGTCAACCAGATCCGGGAAATCACCGAGGCCGCGTGGCGTACCCCCGGAGCGCTGGTGCTCAGCATCGGCGAGCCCGGGTTCGCGCTCCCCCGCCATGTCCTGGACGCCGGAATGGCCTGCCTGGACCGCGACGAGACGAACTACACGCCGAACGCCGGGCTTCCCGCCCTCAGGGAGGCGTTCGCGGCGAGGTTCCGCGAGGAACAGGGCGTCGACGCCGGCGCCGACAGGGTCTATGTGGTTTCCGGGGCCCAGCAGGGCCTGCACTTTGCCATGAGCCTGCTGCTGTCCCCCGGCGATGAGATCCTGATACCCAATCCCGGCTACCCCACCTTTGCGATGACCAGCCGGCTCCTGAGCGCTGTTCCGGTGGGCTATCCGCTGTACCCGGACCACGGCTTCCAGCCCCGCACGGCGGACATCGAGGCCCTCATCACGGCCAGGACCAGGGTGCTGGTGCTGAACTCCCCCTCCAACCCGCTCGGTGCCGTCCTCAGTGAGGACTCGGTCCGGGAACTGATGGATCTTGCCCGCCGTCACGACCTTTGGGTCATTTCGGACGAATGCTATGAGGCGTTCACCTACGATGTGCAGCACGTCAGTCCCGCACGGTACGACGCCGTCGCGCCAAGCGAGGCGCGCGTCTTCACCTCCCTGACACTGTCCAAAACGTATGGCCTGACAGGACTTCGGATCGGCGCGCTTGTGTGCCCGCCCGGGTTGCAGCAGCAGATGGACAACGTCATGGAATCGATCGTGTCCTGCGTCGCCGCTCCCTCCCAGTACGCGGCGCTGGCGGCGCTGACCGGGCCGCAGGACTATGTGCAGCACGCCCACCGGCACTACCGGAACAACAGGGACGCCGCCTCCGCAGTCCTCGACGGCAAGAACATCCCGTACCTGCGGGCGCAGGGTGCGTTCTACCTGTGGGCGGACATGTCCCACGTCAGCGGTGGCGACGTCCGGCAGTGGGTGCGCCGGTTCCTGGCCGATTCCGGTGTTGCGCTGGCGCCCGGCACCGCGTTCGGCACCATCGGCGAAGGCTGGGTCCGGATAGCCCTCTGCGGCAGGCAGCAGGATCTGCTGGAGGGCCTGTCCAGGCTTCCGGCACGGGCGGCGGACTGCACGCAGGCCGGTTAGCTGCCCGCGCCGGTCAGGGCCTTGTCCAGCCAGGTCCGCAGCGCATCGGCAGGAGCGGCTCCGGCCTGGCGCGCGGCCACCTTGCCGTCCACCAGGACCATCAGCGTGGGGATGGCCTGGACGTCGAACCTGCGGGACAGCGCCGGCGACTTGTCCACATCCACCTTCACGAGCTTGATCGCGCCTGGCCGCTCCCGTGCGAGCTTGTCCAGGACAGGGCTGACCATGCGGCACGGACCGCACCATGCGGCCCAGAAGTCCACGAGCACCGGCACCGGTGACTCCTCGGCGACACGGCCGAAGTCAGCGTCTCCTGCGTCCACGATCCACGGCAGCCCGGCCTTGCAGTTGCCGCAACGGGGCCTGCCGGCAGCCTGCACCGGAATCCGGTTGGTCTTGCCGCACGCGGTACAGGCCATGAGTGTTGTTTCCACGTCAGTACTCCGTCCGTTCCTTGTTGGCGCCCCACGCCTTGAAAGGGGCGTCCGACGCCGGGAGGTCACCACGGGTCACAGGCATGAGATCCGTGCGGGTACCGTCGAAGTACTCGTAGAACAGGGCATCGTCGAAGCCGGCCGCGGCCGCACCGTGGCGGTCTGCGGCGAAGTAGACGCGGTCGATCCGGGCCCAGAGGGCGGACGCGAGGCACAGCGGGCAAGGCTCGCAGCTCGCATAGAGGACCGCGCCCTGCAGGTTGAAGTCCGCTGTTCCGGCAGCTGCCGCACGGATGGCCACCACCTCGGCGTGGGCGGTGGGGTCGTTGTCGCGGGTGACCCGGTTGACGCCTTCGAAGACCCGCCCGTCGGCCGTCACCACCACCGCGCCGAAGGGGCCGCCGCCGCGGCCGACGTTTTCCGTTGCCAGGCCCACGGCCTGCTGAAGGTAGCGGGAAGGGCTGTTTTCGTCAGGTGCCGTGGTCATAGCTCGATCCTAGCCATGGGGCGGGCCGTTGGGGGGTCAAAATGGGGTCGGTTTCAGGGGGAAAGCACCGATGACATCCTGGCGCCGCAGGCATATCCTTGCCCCCGGGGGTCCGCATTTTTTTGCCTCTTGGGAGGCTTCCTATCCGGCCCGCTAAGGGCACGCACCCGGAGTACCCACAATGAAGAAGAAGATCACCATTATTGGTTTGGTGGCGGCCGTGGTGGCTTTTGCCCCAGCCAGCCCGTCGACAGCCTCTGACAAGGGCCATGACGACCCCAAGCCGGAAGACGTTGCCACCGGCCTTGCCACGCCGTTGCACCTGGCCCTCGGAACAGCGAAATCCATCTACGTGAGCCAGGACTTCGCCGGCAAGCTGAGCCGGGTCAACCGGGACGGCACCGTCGAAGATGTCTATGCCAGCCCCAAGCCCGGGTGGGACATAGCAGGAGTGGACACCCGCGGGGCCACAACGTTCTTCCTCGAAAGCACCGGTGCCGGCCTGGGCAAGCCGGAGAACCTTGAAGGCTACCTGAAAGCCATCAGCCCGAACGGGGATGTCAGGACCATCGCCAACTTCGCCGACTACGAGCGGGAGAACAACCCCGACGGCGACCAGGAGTACGGCTTCGGTGACGATGTCAGTGACGCGTGCCTGCAGCAGTGGCCCAAGGAGTCCCCGGCTCCTGCCCGCTATACGGGTACCGTCGATTCGCATCCCTACGCGCTGGCCGTTCAGGGCAATACCGCCTACGTGGCTGACGCCGGAATGAACGCCATCCTCAGCATCAACCTGCGGTCCGGCGAGATTTCCACCCTGGCCGTCCTGCCGCCGCGGCCGGTGGTCATTCCTGAAACTGCTGCCCGTCCGGAGGCGGAAGGCGGTCTCGGCGTGCCAGCCTGCGTCGCGGGATACGAGTACGCATTCGAGCCGGTGCCCACCGATGTGGAGATCGGCCAGGACGGCTGGCTGTACGTGACGTCGCTTCCCGGCGGACCGGAAAGCCCGGCCCTCGGGGACCGCGGTGCGATCTTCCGGATCAACCCATGGAACGGCAGGACGAAGGTGTGGGCGGACGAAATTCTCAGCCCCACTGGTTTGGCCATCGCGGACAACGGTGACGTCTATGTGGCTTCGCTGTTCGGCGGGAAGATCCTGAAGTTCAGCGGTTGGAAGGGCGAGCGTTCGGAGTTCCTCACGGTCAACCAGCCGGCCGACGTGGAGATCCAGGGGCGGACACTGTACGCCACCACGGACGTGCTGCCGGCAATGCTGGGACCTGAACCCCCAGCCGGTCCCCCGCCGGCAACCGGCAAGCTCATCAAGGCCGGCATCCGCTAGGCAGGCAGCAGGGATTCCAAAAACGCAGCAGGCCCGGACCAAATGGTCCGGGCCTGCTGCGTTGGTCATGCCTTACTTGGTGCTGTCCGCGTCCTTGTTGGCGTCTTCATCGATGTCGTCGTCGCCGGCGAGGTCAAGGTCCTCTTCGTTGAAGTCGTCTTCATCGATGTCAACATCCTCGGGAGCATCGCTCTTGTAGGGATCAGCTTCGCCTGCGTGCTTGGCGTTGGCAGCCAGGGCGGCCACCTCAGCGTCGCGCTTCTTGGCTTCCCGCAGCAGTTCCTCCAGGTTGGACGCAACCACGGGAATCTGGTCAGCCACGAACTCAAGCGTGGGGGTCAGCCGGACCGTGATGTTCCGGCCCACTTCCTGCCGCAGAACACCCTTGGCCTTCTCAAGCCCCTTGGCAGCATCGGCCTGGACGGCCTGGTCACCCAAAACGGTGTAGTACACAGTGGCATGCTGCAGGTCGTTGGTCACCCGGGCATCGGTGACAGTAATACCTTCAAGCCGCGGATCCTTGACCTTCCGGCCAAGAGCCTCAGCAACAACAACCTTAATCCGCTGCGCCAACTTGGCAGCACGTGCCGGATCAGCCATTACCACTCCTAAATATTTGGATGTACGACGGCGCGTTAGCGACTTGCGTACAAAAGGTTCGGTTAATTGCCACGCACCTAAGGCGAGTCTACGACGGACCCGCGTTGGATTTTTTCCGGCGGCCTGGGAGTGGCATCGGGCCTGTCGGAGCCGGGCGGTTTGCGGTCGAAGATCGAAAACCGCCCGGCGAAGGGGCGGGGCCGCCGGAAAAATCCAACGGCCCCGACCTTCTGTTACAGCTCGACCAACTTAGACGCGCGGCTTTTCGCGCATCTCGAAGGTCTCGATGATGTCACCTTCGGTGATGTCGTTGTACGAGCCAAGACCGATACCACATTCGAAGTCCGTGCGGACCTCGGTGGCGTCGTCCTTGAAGCGCTTGAGCGTCTCGATGGTGAGGTTGTCGCCGATGATCTTGCCGTCGCGGCTGATCCGTGCCTTGGTGTTGCGGCGGATGATGCCGGAGCGGACGATCGAGCCGGCGATGTTTCCGAACTTGGAAGAGCGGAAGACTTCGCGGACCTCGGCGGTGCCAAGCTGGAATTCCTCGTATTCCGGCTTGAGCATGCCCTTGAGCGCTGCTTCGATGTCATCGATTGCTGCGTAGATGACGGAGTAGAAGCGCATGTCGACGCCTTCGCGGTCTGCCAGGTCGGCAACCCGCTCGGCGGGCTTGACGTTGAAGCCGATGATGACGGCGCTGTCCACTGTTGCCAGGTTGACGTCGTTCTGCGTGATGGCACCCACACCGCGGTGGATGACGCGCAGCTGCACGCCTTCGCCGACGTCGATCTTGAGCAGGGCGTCTTCGAGGGCTTCCACGGCACCGGACACGTCACCCTTGAGGATGAGGTTGAGGGTGTCGATCTTGCCGTCGGCCACTGCCTGGTCGAAGTCTTCGAGGCTGATGCGCTTGCGGCGCTTGGCGAGCTGGGCGTTGCGGTCAGCTGCTTCACGCTTTTCGGCGATCTGGCGGGCGGTCCGCTCGTCGGAGGTCACCAGGAAGGTGTCACCGGCGCGCGGCACGTTGGACAGGCCGAGGACCTGGACGGGGCGGGACGGCAGTGCCACGTCGAGTGCTTCGCCGTCTTCGTCGAACATGGCGCGGACGCGGCCGTGGGCCGTGCCTGCCACGATCGTGTCGCCGACTGCCAGCGTTCCGGACTGCACCAGGACGGTGGCAACCGCACCGCGGCCCTTGTCCAGGTTCGCTTCGATCGCGATACCGCGGGCGGCCTTATCCGGGTTGGCCCGGAGGTCCAGTGCGGCGTCTGCGGTCAGCAGCACAGCGTCGATCAGCTCGTTGATGTTGAGGTTCTGGCGGGCAGAGACCTCAACGAACATGGTGTCGCCACCGTATTCCTCGGGAACCAGGCCGTACTCGGTCAGCTGGCCCTTGACCTTGTCAGGGTTGGCGCCTTCCTTGTCGATCTTGTTCACTGCCACGACGATCGGCACGTTGGCCGCCTGGGCGTGGTTGAGTGCTTCAACGGTCTGCGGCATGACACCGTCATCGGCTGCCACCACGAGGATGGCGATGTCGGTGACCTTCGCACCACGGGCACGCATGGCGGTGAACGCTTCGTGGCCCGGGGTATCGATGAAGGTGATGTCGCGCTCGACGCCTTCGTGTTCGTGGCTGATCTGGTAGGCACCGATGTGCTGGGTGATGCCACCGTGTTCGCCGGCCACGACATCCGAGTTGCGGATGGCGTCCAGGAGCCGGGTCTTACCGTGGTCAACGTGGCCCATGACGGTGACCACGGGAGCACGCGGTTCGAGTTCTTCGTCGCCTTCGGCCTCAAGCTCGGCCTCGACGTCGATATCGAACGTGGAGAGCAGTTCGCGCTCTTCGTCCTCGGGGGAGACAACCTGGAGCTTGTAGCCCAGTTCTTCGCCGAGGAGCGCGAAAGTGTCTTCGTCCAGCGACTGGGTGGCAGTGGCCATTTCACCGAGGTGGAACAGCACGGTGACCAGTGCGGCGGGGTTCGCCTCGATCTTGTCGGCGAAGTCCGTGATGGACGAGCCTCGGCGCAGGCGGATCACAGTGTTGCCATCGCCGCGGGGTACGCTCACGCCACCCAGCGACGGTGCGCTCATCTGCTCAAGTTCCTGGCGCTTTGCGCGCTTCGACTTGCGCTGCTTGCCGCGGCCTGCGCCGCCCTTACCGAAGGCACCCTGGGTACCGCCGCGACCGCGGCCGCCCTTGCCGAAGCCACCGCCGGCGGGAGCACCGCCGCCGCCACCGGGACCACCGGTGCCGGGTGCGCCGGGGCGCCCCGGACCGCGTCCGCCGGCGCCCGGACGTCCTGCACCGGCAGGTGCGGGACGCTCAGTGCGGTTGGGCATCATGCCCGGAGTGGGACGGGGACCACCGGGGCGCGGTGCGCCGGGACGGGGGCCACCGGCACCTGCTGCGGGACGGGGCCCACCTGCACCGGGAGCGGGACGCGGACCACCGGGACGGGGGCCACCGGCGCCTGCCGCGGGACGGGGACCGCCGGGGCGTTCTCCGTCGCTGCGGCCGGGACGGGGCATGCCCTGGGAAGTTGCGAAGGGGTTGTTGCCCGGACGGGGTGCACGGTCACCGTCGCCGCCACGGCCGCGGGGCATGCCCTGCGAGGTGGCGAACGGGTTGTTGCCCGGACGGGGGCCGCCGGGACGGGGTGCCGAGGAACCCTGTGAAGAGCCGCCCTGGCGGGGTGCGGGGGCGGGAGTCTCAGCCTTGGGGCCGGGACGGGCACCGGGCTTGGCGCCCGTGGACGGAGCCGCGGGTGCCGCAGACGACGCCTGGGGTGCCGCCGGAGCGGAAGCTGCCGGAGCTGCCGGAGCAGCGGGGGCCGGTGCCTCGACCTTGGGGGCCGGAGCCTTGGGCGCGGCGGGGCCGGGAGCCGGAGCTGCCGGGCGTGATTCCGCCGCGGGGGCGGGTGCCTTGGGAGCGGCAGGTGCCGCAGCCTTGTTGGCGGCGTCGGGGAAGGCGTTACGCAGCTTCCGCACGACGGGGGCCTCAATGGTGGAAGAGGCGGAGCGAACGAATTCGCCCAGTTCCTGCAGTTTTGTTACTGCATCTTTGGAAGTGATACCGAGCTCTTTGGCGAGCTCATGTACGCGGACCTTGGCCACATTTCTCCTGTCTCGGTCCGCACCGAGCCAGGTACGAACCGTCTACTTCTTACTGCGGACCCTGGCCGCGGTTGGTGCGGAAGGGCCCATTGCAGAGCGCAACAAAGTTGTCATCGTTACGCACTCATCGCTGGGAACTCATCGGGTTTCCATCAGACTTCTGACCCGCTTTCAGGTTGGACGGTTGGTGCTGCAGCCACCGGGGCGCCTGCGGAGGCCGGGCCTGGCTTGATCCGGCGTTCGACGTCGGCGGTTTCGGTTACGCCCCGAAGGGCACGTCCGAATGCCCGCCGTTTGAGCGCCAGGGCAAGGCACGATTCGCTGGGATGCAGCCATGCACCCCGGCCAGCCATCCGGCGTCGTTCATCCACCAGGACAGCGGATGAACCGCTGCCGCCGGCGACGAGCCGGATTAACTCAGTCTGCGGACCTTTCTTCCGGCAGCCGATGCAGGTACGTTCCGGCCGATTTCCGCTGGTAGGTGTTGCTGCCACGGTGATCGTCCTGACGTTCATATCTGCTGGCCCACGCAGGTCCTGTGCCGCTGTTGCGGAACGGGCACGCGAAGGCGCACTACTGCCGGCCGTTAGGCGCGGACCTGTCTATTCTAGCCCCTTCGGGCCGTTCTGCCCGAACCCGTGGCCTGCCACGGTGTGGCAGGCCACCTGGGACGGGGCGCTGAAAGTGCTTCAGTTTTCCTTCGGCGCTGCGGCGTCGGAAACGATGTCGATACGCCAACCGGTCAGCTTGGCGGCGAGGCGGGCGTTCTGGCCTTCCTTGCCGATCGCCAGGGACAGCTGGTAGTCGGGGACCACCACCCGCGCCGAGCGGGTTGCTTCGTCGGTGATGGTGACGGAATTCACGCGCGACGGCGAGAGGGCGCTGGCGATGAACGTCGCCGGGTTCTCGCTGAAGTCAACGATGTCGATCTTTTCGTCGTTGAGCTCCGTCATGACGGCGCGGACGCGGGAACCCATCTCACCGATGCAGGCGCCCTTGGCGTTGATGCCGGATGCGTTGGCCTTCACGGCGATCTTGGTCCGGTGCCCTGCTTCGCGTGCCAGTGCCACAATCTCCACTGAGTGGTCCGCGATTTCCGGGACCTCCAGTTCAAACAGCTTGCGGGACGAGGCCCGGGTGGGAGCGGGACAGCGTGACGGACGGACCCTTGGTTCCGCGGTGGACGTCGATGACGAGGGCGCGGAGCCTGTTGCCGTGGATGTACTTCTCCCCCGGCACCTGCTCGGGCGGCGGCAGGAGCGCTTCCAGCGAACCGAGGTTCACCTGGATCATGTGCGGGTTGTTGCCCTGCTGGATGGTGCCGGATACCAGCTCACCTTCGCGGCCCTTGAACTCGCCCAGTACGTTGTCATCCTCAACGTCGCGCAGGCGCTGCAGGATGATCTGGCGGGCGGTACTGGCAGCGATGCGGCCGAAGCCCGCGGGGGTGTCTTCGAACTCGCCGATCGGGGCGCCGTCGTCGTCAATTTCAACAGCCCAGATGGTCACGTGGCCGCTCTTGCGGTCAAGCTCTGCACGGGCTTTTTCGAAGGCGCCGGGCGACTTGTGATAGGCCACCAGCAGCGCCTGCTCAATGGTGGGAATCAGGAGGTCCAGCGGAATTTCACGCTCACGCTCCAAAAGTCTCAGTGCGCTCATGTCAATATCCATCAGGCCTCCTCGGAAGGTCCATTGTGTTCTGGTTCCAGGCCATCTTCCGAAAGGTGGCTGAATTCGATCTCGACTTTTCCGGTGCGGATCCTGTCGAAAGGAAGTTTTACGGGATCGCCCTGCTTGGGTTTCATGCCCTTCTTGACGGCGATTTCCGGTACCAGGGTGACTCCCCCGTCATCCACCGACTGGATGCGTCCGGTGATGTTCTCACCCTGGATGACCTTGACGCTGGCAATCCGGCCTTTGGCGCGGTGCCAGTGGCGCGGTTCCGTCAGGGGGCGGCCGACGCCGGGTGACGAGACTTCGAGGTCGTACGGGCGGGTGTCGGCGCCGGGATCTGTATCGAGGACATCCGAGAGCACCTTAGAGATGTCAGCGATGACATCGAGGCTCACGCCGCCGGTTTCTTCCTGAGGCAGGTCCACCACGACGTGGAGCACCCGGTGGGAGCCGGCAACGTTGATGGTGACGTCCTCGAGGTACAGCCGGTTGGCCAGGACGGACGGTTCAAGGAGGGCCCGGAGCCGGTCGGCTTCCGGGTTGTGGGCCTGCGCGGAATCAGCCTTCCCCGGTGCGGTGTGGTCTGATGAAGCCTGGGCTTCTGCATTGCTCACGATGCCGGCCGCCTCCCTTATAGATGATGTGGTGTGTACTAGCGTAGCCATTTTACCGGTCCAGTGGTGCACCCGGATCCCCTTCCGCCGTGACACCATGGTCTGTTGTGAAAGACGACAGCCAGGAAAGAAAACCGCGGATGCGCTACGTGCGGTACGCCGTCTTTTCGCTGGCAGCCCTGCTGGTCCTCAGCCTTGGATTCGCCGTCATTCCGGGCGAGCAGCCCGCTCCGGCCCCGCCGACGTTCACCGATCAGGCCCGCGCGGCTGCCCTGGAAGACGCCTTGGCACTGCGGGCGGCAGGGTTGGACCTTGCCGCCCCGGGGGCAGGTGACGGCGTTGCGGGGCGTCCCGCGCAGGCGGTTGTGACGTTGCTGACTCTCCAGGCCCGCGCCTTCCTGCCGGCGGGTTCGCCGGCGTCACCATCGGCCCGCCCCTCCACGTCGCCCGGCCCGTCCGCGACAACCCACCCAACGGCGTCGGGGTCCCCGGCGCCGGCTGCTGCTCCCAATGCCGTGGATCTGGCCAGGGCCTTGGCCGCCAGCGGTTCCCGCCGGCTCAAGGATGCGCAGGAGGCCGACGGCGGGATGGCGCGCCTGCTCGCGGGTGCGGGGACCGCACAGCTGCTGGCCGCCCGGCAACTGGCCGCAGCCGCCGGTGAGCCGGGCGCAGTCACGGGGGCTGCCGCGGACCAGGCGGACGCGGCCGCAGGTTCAGGCCAGCAGGCCGGCTCCGCCCCCACGCCGCTGACGGCGGATTGCCCGTTCGCGGCACCTGGCACCACCGCCGCGCCCCTGGGCGCAACACCGGGAGGAGCGTCGCCCGCAAGCGGCAGTCTTTCCGCAGAGGGTGCCGCCGGAGAAACTGTCGAAGCGGGAACTGCCGGGGCCGCGCTTGCGGCCGTGCTGCAGGCTGAGCAGAAGGCGGCCTACGGCTACCAGGCAGCCATGCCGCGCCTGGCTGCGGAAGATGTCGTGCCGGCGTCGGAATTCCTCCGGCAGCACCGGGCCGTCGCGGAAGAAACCGAAAACCGCCTCCGGCTGGCGTGCCAGGCGCCCCGGCCGCAGCCGCCGGGATACGCCCTGGACGCAGAATTTCTGAGCGCGCCGGCCACGGGGTTGGGCACGCTCGAGGCAGCTGCTTTGCCCGTTTACGGCGACCTGGTTGCCTTGACCGAGGGCACGGACCGGGCGTGGGCTCTCTCGATGCTTGAATCCGCTGTTGCCCGGACCGCCCGTTGGGGCGCTGAGCCGGGCCCGGTGCCGGGCATCGTCCTGGATACCGCCATGTTGCCCGCGCTACCGGCCGGCGGTTAGCCCGCCCTGCAGACACTAGGCTGATGCCGATGACTCCAGCAACGAGCGTGCCCGTCCCGTCCGAACTCGCCGCCAGGTATCGGCGAAGCAGTTCCGGGCGGGCCTGGCTTGCCTCGCTGCCGGGCCTGATTGCCGGCCGGATGGAACAGTGGAACCTGGCGTCCGCCCTCCTTCCAGGGGCCCTGCCCTGGAGCGGCCATGGCGCTGTGGTGGTGCCCGTGCTGAGAGAGGACGGCACGCCGGCCGCCCTCAAGGTCGCCTACCCCCATGACGAAGCACTCGGCGAGCCCCAGGCCCTGGCACTGTGGGCCGGTCGCGGTGCCGTGGGCCTGCTGGAGCGGGATGGGCAAACGTGCTCCATGCTCCTGGAACGGCTGGATGCGGGCGCCTCCCTCAACGTCGTGCCGCTGGACGAGGCGGCAGCAGTGTGGGGCGGCCTGGTCCGGCAGCTCAGCCTGGTGCCCGACGCCCGGCCGGATTGGAGCGCCTTCGAACACATCGCGGCCCGCGCCGAGCAGTGGAGCGATGAGTTTCCCGCGGACTGGGACCGGTTGGGCCGGCCCTTTCCGCGGTGGCTGCTCGAGGCTGCCCTTGAGGTCTGCCAGACCCGCGGCGCTGTGGGCCGCCGCTCCGCCCGTGAAGTGCTGGTCCACACTGACCTGCACTTCCTGAACATCCTGGCCCGTCCCGACACCGGGCGGCCCGGAAGCCGACAGCCGGCCGGACGGTACGTTGCGATCGACCCGCAGCCGCTGATCGGCGAGGCCGAGTTCGCCGTCGCTCCGCTGCTGTGGAACCGGCTGTACGACCTGCCGGCGGACGGTCCGGAGGCGGCGCTGCGGCGCCGCTGTGAAGAATTCAGTACCGCGGCAGGACTGGACCCGGAGGCAGCCCGGCAGTGGGCGGTCGTCCGGGAGGTGGCGAATGCCCTCTGGTATGCGGCCGAACCCCACCACCGGGGCGACCTTGCCCGGTCCCTCTGGGTGGCCAGCACGCTGGCGGGACGGACGCTGCCGGGGTTGCCGCCGGCCCGTTTGCTGCCTGAACCGGGGCAGGACAGTGGGTCCGGAACGCTCGGCTGAGTGACGGGTTGCTTCACCGGGTTGCAGGCAAGCCGTTAGTGCGCCCGCACGGCCTGGAGGGCGGACCTGACCGCGTCCACAGCTGTTGCAACGTCGTCAGCGCCGGTCCGCCAGTTACTGACAGAGACGCGAAGGATGTCCCGGTCCCGCCACCGGGAGCCGGACATCCACACCCTGCCATCCGCGATGATGCGGGCGGTCACGGCCCGGGTGGTGTCGTCGTCGCCGAATGACAGGCTGACCTGGGTGTACTGCACGTCATTGAGTACTTCGACCCCGTCGATGCCCCGCAGCCCCGCAGCGATCCGTGCGGCTGCGGTGGCCAGCCCGTTGACCTGTGCGGCAACGCCGGTCCTGCCCAGGCTCCTTAGTGCCGCCCACACCGGGACGCCCCGGGCCCGCCGGGACAGTTCGGGCACCTTTTCGAACGGATCGCCCGGCCCCTCGGCATCGTGCACTAGATAGCTCGCATGCAGCCCCATGGCCGCACGCAGGGCCGGGGCGTCACGGACTATGGCGATGCCGCAGTCGTAGGGGACGTTCAGCGTCTTGTGGGCATCAGTCCCCCACGAGTCGGCGCCGTCGAATCCATCCGTCAGATGCCGCAGTTCCGGCGATGCTGCCGCCCACAGCCCGAAGGCACCGTCGACGTGCACCCAGGCGTTGTGTTTCCTGGCCACCCTGATGGCCTCGGTAAAGGGGTCGAATGCACCGGAATGGAGGTTCCCGGCCTGCAGGCAGACGAGCGCCGGCCCGCTGCCGGCTCCCAGTGCTGCGTCCAGGGCGTCAGCAATCATCCGTCCCTGGCTGTCGGCCTCGACCACGGCCGGTTGGCCCAGCCCCAGGTACCGCAGTCCCAGGTCCACGGTGTCGTGCCGTTCACGGCCCACGATGCAGCGGATCCGCGGCGCGCCCGCCAGCCCGTCGCGGTCCAGGTCCCAGCCGGCGTCGGCAAGGAGCCGCCACCGCCCCGCGGCCATGCCGGTGAAGTTGGCCATCGTGGCGCCGGTCACGAACCCGACGTCGGAGCCCGCCGGCAATCCCAGCAGGTCCACAAGCCACGTCCCGGCGGCTTCCTCGATGGCAGCCATGGCAGGGGTGGCGTAGCGCAGCCCGGCGTTCTGGTCCCAGGCGCTGACCAGCCAGTCCGTGGCCAGCGCCGCGGGCAGGGTTCCGCCGATGACCCAGCCAAAGAAACGGCTGGAGGGCATCGCCATGAGACCGGGTTCGGCAGCCCGGGCCAGGAAGTCCACCACATCTTCCGCTGGGAGGCCCTGGTCCGGGAGGCTTCCGCCGAACACGTCCGTGAGGTCATGCGCCTGCACGGCCGGGCCCACATGCCGGCCGGGAAGGCTGTCCAGCCAGGCCGTGGCGTGCCTGGCGGCCGCTTCCAGGGCCGGCCCGTAGGCGTCGTCGCCGTGTGACATACCTGCATGCTACGCGCTGTCCCGGGCAGCGACGAGGGGTGCCGCCGCGGGGTCCGGACCATGCCGGGGCGGGGCCGGTCAGGCGAAGTTTTCCTGCCACACGTCAAACCCGAGTTTAACGATCAGGGCGGCCACCACCACCAGGAATACCACCCTGACGAACCGGCTTCCCTGCTTGACCGCGGTCCGTGCGCCAAGGTAGCCGCCGGCCATGTTGGCGATGCCCAGCAGCAGGCCGAGTCCCCACAGGATCGAGCCGTGCGGCAGGAAGAACATGAGGGCACCGGCATTGGTTGCCATGTTCACGATCTTGGCCTTGGCACTGGCCTCCAGGAACGCGTAGCCCATGGCCGATACCAGCGCGATGACAAGGAACGATCCGGTGCCCGGACCGATCAGGCCATCATAGAAACCGATGACCGCACCGATCAGGCAGGCCACGACGTAGTGCTTGTGGCCGTCGTGCCGCAGCGCCGTAATGTCCCCGACGTTGGGCTTGAGTGCCGTGAAAAGCGCGACGGCGACCAGCGCGGCGACGATGATCGGCTTAAAGACGCTGGCGGGCAGGTTGGCCGCCAGGATCGCGCCGCCGAAGCTCCCGGCGAGGGCAATCACCGCCATGGGCAGCGCCGTCTTCAGGTCCGGCCCCACCCGGCGGTAATAGGTGACGGCACTGGTGGTTGTCCCAAAAATCGAACCCAGTTTGTTGGTTGCCAGCGCCTGCACCGGCGTGATGCCCGGGACCAGCAGCAGCGCGGGCAACTGGATCAGCCCTCCCCCGCCCACCACCGCATCGACCCAGCCGGCACCGAAGCCGGCCAGGACGATGAGGATGAGGGTGGTCAGCTGGAGATGCTCAAGACCGAAGTCCACGCCCGGGATCAGCTGTTGCGGACGGCGTTGACCACGTAGTCAACAGCCTTGTCCACCGCGACGTTCTCGGCCTCTCCGGTGCGGCGGTCCTTGATCTCCACGACGCCGTCCACCAGCCCGCGGCCGACAGCAAGGATGGTGGGCACGCCCAGCAGTTCGGCGTCACCGAACTTCACGCCCGGGGACACCTTGAAGCGGTCGTCGTAGATGACGTCAAGGCCGGCGGCTTCGAGGCCCAGGGACAGCTGCTCAGCGGCGGCGAAAATGTCCTCGCCCTTGCCCACCGCGACGACGTGGACGTCGGCAGGTGCCACGGCGCGCGGCCAGGTGAGGCCCTTGGCATCATGGTTGGCCTCGGCCAGCGCAGCCACCGCACGGGTGACGCCGACGCCGTAGGAACCCATGGTGACCGTGACCTGCTTGCCGTTCTGGTCCAGCACCTTGAGGTCCAGGGCTGCGGCGTACTTGCGGCCGAGCTGGAAGATGTGGCCCATTTCGATGCCCCGTGCCGTTTCCAGGGGGCCGGAACCGTCCGGTGCGGGGTCGCCGGCGCGGACCTCGGTGCACTCGATGACGCCGTCCCAGGTAAAGTCGCGGCCGGCAACGAGGCCGAAGACGTGCTTGCCGGCCTCGTTGGCGCCGGTGATCCAGCTGGTGCCGCTGACCACCCGCGGATCCACCAGGTACAGCAGCTTGGTGGCCCCTTCGGAGCCGAGGAGCGGGGCGTCCAGCGACAGTCCGGGGCCCAAGTAACCCTTGACGATCAGGGGCTGCTTCTTAAGGTCCTCCTCACCGGCCTGCTCGAGTCCGATCTCGCCGGCCATCGGCAGGAACGCGCCGATGTTGGCCTCGACGCGTTTCAGGTCCACGCCACGGTCGCCGGGAAGGCCGATGACCACCAGTTGGCGTTCACCGGTGGGCAGCGTTACGGCGAGGACAACGTTCTTCAGCGTGTCAGCGGCAGTCCAGGCGCCGCCGTCGGCCTCGGCCCGGGGCGCGATCTGGTTGGATGCGTTGACCAGGGTCTCAATGGTGGGTGTATCAGGGGTGTCCAGGACCTCGGCCGCAGGCGCACCCGTGAAGTCGATGTCCTCGGGCACCACGGTGGTGACGGCTTCGACGTTGGCTGCGTAACCCGCGGTAGACCGGACAAAGGTGTCTTCGCCGATTTCCGTGGGGAACAGGAACTCCTCGCTCCGGGAGCCGCCCATGGCGCCGGCGGTGGCTGCCACGGGGACAACATCAAGGCCGAGCCGAGCGAAGATCTTGAGGTAGGCGGACCGGTGGGCCGCGTAGCTGGCGTCCAGGCCGGCGTCGTCCACGTCGAAGGAATAGGAATCCTTCATGATGAACTCGCGGCCCCGGAGGAGGCCTGCCCGGGGACGTGCCTCGTCGCGGTACTTGTTCTGGATCTGGTACAGGCTGAGGGGCAGGTCCTTGTAGGAGGAATACAGGTCCTTCACGAGGAGGGTGAACATTTCCTCGTGCGTGGGGGCCAGGAGGTAGTCGGCGCCCTTGCGGTCCTGCAGCCGGAACAGCCCCTCGCCGTATTCGGTCCAGCGGTTGGTCGCCTCGTAGGGTTCACGCGGCAGCAGGGCCGGGAAGTGGACTTCCTGGGCACCGATGGCGGTCATTTCCTCACGGATGACCTGCTCCACCTTGCGGAGTACGCTCAGGCCCAGTGGCAGCCAGGTGTAGATCCCGGGAGCCGCGCGGCGGATGTAGCCGGCGCGGACCAGCAGTTTGTGGCTGGCCACCTCTGCATCGACGGGATCTTCACGCAGGGTGCGCAGGAAAAGCTGGGACATTCTAAGGACCACGGGTGGTATCCGTTTCTGGAAAAGTGCTGGATCAGCAGGGCCGGACAAATTCGTCTGCATACCAATCTACCGGCACAGCGCGCCTCGCCCGGAAACAGTAGAGCCACGCCCGGTTGTGCAAAGCCCCTGGCCCCCCAATAGGGCTGGTCATTGCATCCGGGCGTGGCTCAACGCCGTTATCGCCTTATTACAGGTGAGGACTGGTGAGACCGCCCACTCCACTCAGCGCAGCTAGATCGAACCTATGTGATGGCGGGCACGTTGACAAGTAAATTCTTCCGTGGCGGGCTATTGCCCGGAAGAAAAGCCGGACAGTACGCCGCCGGGCGGCCTACTTGATGAGGGCTGCCGCGGAATCAAGGAGCGACCCTGCCTGCTCCTGGGCACCCGCACCGTCTGTTCCGCCGGATGCGACGGCGGTCAGCACCACGCCGTGGTGGACAGCCTGGGCAGTGGTAACCGACTGGACCTGGCCGTTAGGCAGTGTCGTTTCGGTGCGGAACGCGGTGGTTCCCTCAACCCCGCTGACGCCATCGATGCGGGTGATGGCAACCGCCACCTTGACGCCCGAGGCGGTCATGACCATGTTCGAGCACTTCTCCAACTGCTCCGAGGGGTCGGAGACTTTCGCCAGCGCGGCCTGGTCCAGTCCCGACATGAGGGACAGGGCGGTGACCATACCGGAGGCGGCGTCCGTGCTGAGGCCCATGGCAATTGCCGCCCCGTCCATGGACGGTACCGTGCTGGAGGCCGCAAGATCCTTGCATTCCGCCGGCTCTACCTCGATGGAGGACATCAGGTCCTTGGACTGCTGCACCGTGGCGGTCAGCTGGTCGCCGGGGACCGGTGTCAGCCGCCGGTCTGCCGAGTCCCGCACCTCGCCCACAACCCCGGCAAGCTCCTCGCTGGTGTACGCCTTGTCCGGCGTAGGGGTTGGCGAGGGAGTGGTTGTTTCCGCCGATGCTCCGGCTGAGGCAGAGCTCCCCGCCGAGGCAGCGTCGCCCTCGGGTGCCGAGGTGCCTCCGCAGGCTGAAACACCGATGACGAGAACCGCAGAAACCGCAAACGTACCCAGCACAGAAGTCTTCAATTTTCCCCCAAGTCCACATACGGCCCTGCTTCGGGCCGCTAGAAGAGAACTGTAGCGAACGTGCCCACCTGGCGGAAGCCGACACGTTCATAAGTGGATCTGGCCCTGACGTTGAAGCCGTTGACGTAAAGGCTGGTCAGCGGTGCGATCTTCTGCGCCTGTTCCACGACGGCGGACATATAGCCGGAGCTCAGGCCCTTCCCGCGGTACAGCGGATTCATCCAGACCCCCTGGACCTGGGTGACATCGGCAGTGACCGCGCCGAGCTCGGCTTTGAAGACCACTTCCTTGGCTTCGTTGAGGTGGGCCAGCGAATAGCCCTGCCGGATCAGCCCTTCGACCCGGCGGCTGTAGAACTCCCGGCCGCCCAGGAACGGCGAGTAGCCCACTTCCTCTTCGAACATGGCGGCGCAGGCGGGCAGGATGCGCTCGAAGTCTGCGAGTTCGCCCAGTCCCAAGCCCGGGTTGGGCGGAACGTCGGCCGGCCCGTCGATCACCATCAGGGGCTGGTCCGGGCGGATCTCGTGGGCGCGGTGGCCCAGTTCAGCAAGTTCCCCATGAAGGGCCAGCACCGCATCCGCGGGGCCGAAAGCCGACGCATAGCGCCGGCCGGAACGGTTGGCGGCTTCGGCCACCAGCGGCGCGAAGGCCGGGTCGAGCTGGACGGGGACCAGGTTGGCGCCCGCCCAGCAGGCACCAACCAGCATGCCGTCATCGAAAACACCCACGATGCCGGCACCGCCGCTGGTGGGAGCGGCAGTACCGGCAGTGCGTAAATGCGCGAGGATGAACACGTTGGCCACACGGTCCTGCTCAGCCAAAAGCCTGAGCGCTGCGGTGTCGCCCCCGTCCAGGGTGCGGACGGATATCCCCGGCGGGTCCGGCTCGTCCTTACGAGACGCTAACCACGGGGCCACCTTTGACAGCATCTTCGCCATCGGCCTCCCCCATCTCTTCCGCGATACGCATGGCCTCTTCGATCAGTGTCTCAACAATCTGGCTCTCCGGCACAGTCTTGATGACTTCACCCTTCACAAAGATCTGTCCCTTGCCGTTGCCGGAAGCGACGCCGAGATCGGCTTCGCGTGCCTCGCCCGGTCCGTTGACCACGCAGCCCATGACGGCGACGCGCAGCGGGATCTCCATGCCTTCCAGGCCGGCTGTGACCTGCTCGGCGAGCGTGTAGACGTCCACCTGCGCGCGTCCGCAGGACGGGCAGGACACGATTTCGAGCTTGCGGGGCCGCAGGTTCAGTGACTGCAGGATCTGGTTTCCCACCTTGATCTCCTCAACGGGCGGGGCCGAGAGGGAGACGCGGATGGTATCGCCGATGCCCCGGGAGAGCAGTGCGCCGAAGGCGGTGGCGGACTTGATGGTTCCCTGGAATGCCGGACCGGCCTCGGTCACGCCGAGGTGGAGGGGCCAGTCGCCCTTTTCGGCGAGCATCTCGTAGGCGGCCACCATAATCACGGGGTCGTTGTGCTTGACCGAGATCTTGAAATCGTGGAAGCCGTGCTCTTCGAACAGGGAGGCTTCCCAGACTGCAGATTCAACCAGGGCCTCGGGGGTGGCCTTGCCGTACTTCTTGAGGATTCCCGGTTCCAGCGAGCCGGCGTTGACGCCAATGCGGATGGAGGTTCCGTGGTCCCGGGCGGCCGCGGCGATTTCCTTCACCTGGTCATCGAACTTGCGGATGTTGCCGGGGTTGACCCGAACGGCCGCGCAGCCGGCTTCGATGGCAGCGAAGACGTACTTGGGCTGGAAGTGGATGTCCGCGATGACCGGAATCTGGGACTTGCGGGCAATGATGGGCAATGCTTCGGCATCATCGGCTGACGGGCATGCAACGCGCACGATGTCGCAGCCCGAGGCGGTAAGTTCCGCAATCTGCTGCAGGGTGGCGTTGATGTCGGTGGTGGGCGTGGTGGTCATCGACTGCACGCTGATGGGGGAATCCGAGCCTACTCCCACCGAACCGACTTTGATCTGGCGCGTCTTGCGGCGCGGGGCAAGGACGGGCGGCGGTGCTGCGGGCATTCCCAGGCTGACCGAGGTCACGTGGACTCCTAGAGGTGAAGGGTAAATGGCTTAGGCTGCGAGGCCGGCGAGCATGCCGGTCACGGGTGACCATTCGGTGACGCGGATGCCGGCTATGACGCCGGCGGCGGCGAACGGATCCTGCTTGAGGACCGAGTTCAGGGATGCTTCGTTGTCCGCTTTGAAGATCAGCAGCGCGCCGGCGCCGTCTCCATAGGGTCCGCTGGCAAGGATCACGCCGTCCTCGGCCAAGCCGCCGGTCCATTCGCGGTGGGCGGGGCGTGCCTCGTTGCGGGCTTCGGTGGAATCAGCGGCGTAAACGTACTCAACGGCAAAAACTGTCATAGCGCTACCCTATCGCTCCCCCGGCCTAGGCCAGGAAAATCACCTTCACGGCTGCCGCTATCCCCGCGGCCCACAGCATGGACGCCAGCGTGCCGATGATGAACCGCTCCGCGGCCACCGGGGTTTCCTTGAGTTCGGCGAACCGGCCCAGCCCCTTGACGGCGACGATGTACGCGATGGCAACCGGCTGGCCGGCCAGGATGGCCAGGCAGACGCCGAGTCGCTCCAGGACCCCGATGATGGCACCGCCGCGGAGGATCCGCTGGACGGGTTCGGCGGGAACGCCCGACGCCGGCTGGCCAGTCGCCGCCGTCAGCTCACCGTTGACAGCCTGGCCGGCGTCGTCGTCCGGGGCCCGGCCCGGGACGTCCACCGTGACGTCGGCCGAGGGATCGTCTTCAGTGTCACGTCCCTTGGCTGCCGCGTCCGCCTTGTCGTCAATTGTCCGGGCCAGCCGGAAGACGAGGGCGGTGACGGGCCAGCCGCCAAAACCTGCCGCCAGCAGTGCAGCAGCGATCCACAATGCGGTCACCGGTCTCCTTTGGTATGGGCAAGGGCGTAATCCAGGAGCATTGCTGCTGCCGGCCTGGCAGCCCATTCTTCCTGCCAGCCGGAACGAAGGACGGCGCGGCTCACCGACTGCTCCGTAATTCCCAGTTCCCGGGCCACAGGCTTCTGGCTGCCATGCCTGCCCCCTCCGCCCGCTGCCCGCAGCCGGTCAACCACGCGCCACTGCGCCTCCGTCCGCTGTTGCACCAGGCGTCCTATCAGGCGCAGGACGGCCTGGGCATTCGCTGCGGCGTTCGTGGCTGCATGTGCTGCGGTATCCACTGAAGTGTTCATTTCGGCGTTCGTTCCAGCAGTGGCTCCGTTGTTTGTGCCGGCGGGCTCTTCCCGGGAATTCCGGGGTGCGCCTTTGACACTGTCCATGGTGCCCGCCACCACCGACAACGGAACATGGCCGGCCGCACCCTTGGCGGCTTCCACTGCCGTGCGGGCAGCCACGAAGCCGCTTCCGGTCCCTTCGCGCGGGCTCCCGCCAGGTTCGAGGCGGACGTCACCGATGCCAATACCGACGTACCAGTGCCCGCTCCGCAGAGCGTGCAAGGCAATGTCCACCACGTCCAGGGCGTCGCCGACGGTTCCCTGGAGTTCGTCGCCGACGGAGCGTTCGAAATGGGCGCCGGTGAGGCTGCGCAGTTCCGCGATCAGATCGGGGACGCGGTCAACGTCGGAGGTGCTGCCACGCTGGTCGATGGTGAGTACGTACATACCTCAACCGTATGCGGGTGATACCCAAAAATCAATCATAAATGGCTGATTATTTAATCTCAGCCGTATTGGGCTGATTATCTATAGTCAGCCATTTGAAGCTACAGGTTCCCATCGACGGGCCGGCCCATCATCCGAAGAGGTTCACGGGTTTGACGATGTCGGCGTAGATCAGCAGCGCACTCATGCCCATCAGCAGGGCGGCCACCACATACGTGACCGGGAGCAGCTTGGCGATGTCGAAGGCACCGGGGTCCGGCTTACCGAAGAGTTTTGCTACCTGGCGCCGTGCACCCTCGTACAGTGCGCCGGCCACATGGCCGCCGTCGAGCGGCAGCAACGGAACCAGGTTGAAGACGGCAAGGGCGAAGTTCAGTCCGGCCAGCAGCCCCACCAGGGTGGCCACCCGGGACTGCAGCGGAATCTCTTCCATGGCGGCCACCTCGCCGGCCACCCGCCCCACGCCCACCACGCTGATGGGTCCGTTGGGATCGCGCGGTTCCTCGCTGAAGGCGGCCTTCGCCACGCCCACCACACGGGCCGGAAGGTTGAAGATCACTCCTGCCACCTGCCTGATGTTCTCCCCCGCCATCGGCAGGACGGACGACGCCGGCTGCGGCACCAGTTCGGTCTGCGAACCAATGCCGAGGAAGCCAACGTCCTGGTAGCGCAGGGTGCCCGACGCATCGGTTTCCTGCCGGCCGTCGACGCCGATGATGGGGCGGGCGGAGAGGACGGGGGTGACAGTGGTGGACACCGAAGAGCCGCCGCGCTCAACCGTGATGGCCACTTCCCGGCCCGCGGATGCCCGGATCCATTCGGTCAGCTGGTCCCAGCTGGTGACTTCTTTTCCGTCGAAGGACGTGACAGTGTCGTTGGGCTGCAGGCCGGCCGCGGCTGCCGGGGTCAGCTGGCAGTCGGCCGAATCCGGGTCCACGGTTTCGCCGGCGGCAACCTGGCATTTTGAGACATCCGAAATGGTGGTGGTTGCCGTGGTCGTGCCGAAGCCCATGAGGAGGATTGCCATGAGGAGGACGCCGAGGATCATGTTCATGGCGGGCCCGCCCAGCATGACAATGACTTTCTTCCATACCGGAAGGCGGTAGAAGACGCGTTTTTCGTCCCCGGGCCCCACTTCCTCGTGCGCCATGGACCTGGCCTCGGTGGCCAGCGTCTGGAACATCCCGGTGCTGGAGGGCCGGACGGAGCCGTCCTCCTTGTTGGGCGGGTACATGCCGATCATGGACACGTAGCCGCCCAGCGGGATGGCCTTCACGCCGTATTCGGTTTCGCCCTTCCGCCGCGACCACAGGGTGGGGCCGAAACCGATCATGTACTTGGTGACGCGCACCTTGAAGAGCTTGGCGGGTACCAGGTGTCCCACTTCGTGCAGCGCGATGGACGCGGCGATGCCGATGGCTACGAAGACGACGCCGAGGATGAAAAGAAGAACGGGGGTCATGGAGGTGCTGCTGCTTCCCTAGAGACTGCTGACTGCTAAACGTTCGTGTGCGCGGGCACGTGCCCAGCCCTCAGCATCCAGCACCGATTCCACCGTCAGCCGGGAGGAACCTGTGTGTTCGCTGAGGACCGCATCCACGGTGTCCACGATGTCCGTGAAGCGGATCCGCCCGGCGTGGAAGGCGGTGACCGCTTCCTCGTTGGCGGCGTTGAAGACCGCGGGGAAGGTGCTCCCCTGCTTCGCCGCGTCCTTGGCAAGGTCCACGGCGGGAAAGGCTGCTGCGTCGAGCGGCTCGAACGTCCAGGTGGCTGCCTTGGTCCAGTCACACGGCGCGGCCGCGTTGGGCACCCGGTCCGGCCACCCCAACCCCAGGGCGATGGGCAGCCGCATGTCCGGCGGGGAGGCCTGCGCGATGGTGGAGCCGTCCACGAACTGCACCATCGAGTGCACCACGGACTGGGGATGGACCACCACGTCGATCCGGTCCAGCGGGATGTCGAACAGGAGGTGGGCTTCGATGACTTCCAGCCCCTTGTTGACCAGGGTGGCGGAGTTGGTGGTGACCATCAGCCCCATGTCCCAGGTGGGGTGGGCGAGGGCTTCCTGCGGCGTGACCCCGTGCAGTTCTTCCCGGCTCCGGCCGCGGAAGGGCCCGCCGGAGGCGGTGAGGACCAGCTTGTCCACTTCAGCTGCACTGCCCGAGCGCAGGCATTGGGCGATGGCGGAGTGCTCGGAGTCCACGGGAACGATCTGCCCGTCGCGCGCAGCAGCCTTCACCAGCGAACCGCCGACGATCAGCGATTCCTTGTTTGCCAGCGCCAGCGTGGCGCCGGATTTCAGCGCGGCAAGGGTGGGTGCAAGGCCAATGGACCCGGTGATGCCGTTAAGCACCACATCGGTGTCCAGCTCCGCGATGCGCGTGGAGGCATCCGGTCCGGCGATGATCTCCGGGCGGTAGCCGGAACGGCCCGCTGCGGCGGCTGCTTCGTCGATCAGCACGGCAAGCTCGCGGGCGTCCCCGGCGGCGATGCCGACGGCCGCCGCACCGGTGTGGACGGCCTGCCGGGCCAGGAGCGCGGGGTTGCCGCCCCCGGCGCTCAGTGCCACGACCTCGAAAAGATGCGGGGCGCCGTCGACGACGTCAATCGCCTGGGTGCCGATGGAACCGGTGGATCCGAGGATGGCGATTCTGCGTGGCTGCATGGGTTAAGTATCCCGCACCAATGCGGTCCGGTACGCCGCGGCCTGCATGCCTTGACCCCGACGCGGCCGGGCGTAACGTGGATTTCGTGGACTGGCTTTCCTGGTTCGATGCCGCGGACTACGAGTTCGCCCGGCAGGTGCTGCAGCGGGGAGTGGCCGCGCTGTTCTTCGTGGCTTTCCTGTCCTCGCTCAACCAGTTCCCGGCGCTGCTGGGTGAGCGCGGACTGCTTCCGGTGCCCGACTACCTTTCCGGCTTCAGCCGGCTGAGCCGGCCCACGCTGTTCCGTTGGCGCTATTCGGACGGCCTCCTGCGTGGTGTCTGTGCAGCCGGGCTGGTGGTCTCGTCCCTCCTCGTAGCGGGCATTCCGCAGCTGGGACCGCCATGGGTGCCGCTGATCGCTTTCCTGGGCCTGTGGCTGCTGTACATGTCGATCGTGAACGTGGGACAGACTTTCTACGGCTTCGGCTGGGAGATGCTGCTGCTGGAGGCCGGCTTCACGGTGGCCTTCCTGGGGTCTGACCAGACCGATCCGCCGCGCACCATCATGATCCTGGTGGCGTGGCTGGTGTTCCGGCTCGAATTCGGTGCCGGGATGATCAAGATCCGCGGCGGCCGCGAGTGGCGGGACCTCACCGCCCTCTACTACCACCACGAAACCCAGCCCATGCCGGGGCCGCTCAGCCGGCAGGCGCACCTGCTGCCCAAACCGCTCCACCGGATGGAAGTGGTGGGCAACCACTTCGCCCAGCTGGTGGTGCCATTCCTCCTGTTCGCGCCCCAGCCCGTTGCCAGTGCGGCAGCGGCCATCATCATCGCCACCCAGCTCTGGCTGGTGGCGTCCGGGAACTTCGCCTGGCTGAACTGGATCGCCGTTGTGCTGGCGTTCGCCGCCGTCAGTGACCCCGTCGCACACGCGGTCCTGCCGGTGATCCCGCTGGACTGGCACGGGGAGGCAGGCCGTGAAACGCCCCTGTGGTGGCTGGCTGTCACGTTGGCGGCCACCGCCCTGCTGCTGGCCCTGAGCTACCAGCCGCTGCGCAACCTGTTCTCGCGCCGGCAGTTGATGAACGCCAGTTTCAACCGCTGGCAGCTGGTCAACGCCTACGGTGCCTTCGGAACTGTGACCCGGGAACGCATTGAGATCGTGGTGGCAGGAACCCTTGACGACGACCCGGACGACTCCTCCGACTGGCGTGAATACGGATTCAAGGGCAAGCCCGGGGACCTGCGCCGGATACCCCGCCAGTGGGCGCCGTACCACCTGCGGCTGGACTGGCTGATGTGGTTCCTGCCGCTGCGGACCGTGCACGAGGAATGGTTCCATGCCTTCCTCGGCAAGCTGCTGGAAGCGGACCGGACCACCCTGCGGCTGCTCCGGCATGACCCGTTCGACGGCGGGGCGCCGCGCTGGGTGCGCGTCCGCCGGTACCACTACCGGTTCGCCACCCGGGCGGAGTTCCGGGCGTCCGGGAACCGGTGGATGCGCACGTTCCTCTCCGAGCCGATCCCGCCCCTGTCTCTGCGGCGCCGGCAGGGACGGCAGGGCTAGCAGTACAACCGGCCCGCCGGTTTGCAGGACGCCGCGGACCGTCAGGCTTTCTGGCCGGCCCGCCGGAGGATCGATTCGGCGTGCTTGAGGATGGGCCCGTCGATCATTTTCCCGTTATGCCGGAAAACGCCCGAGCCTGCCTCCGCGGCAGCGTCCAGCAGCTCTGCGGCAGCGGCGACATCGGCGTCGGACGGCGCGTAGGCCTCCCGCACCACGGCGGCCTGCGTGGGGTGGATGCAGGCCTTGGAGCTGAATCCGGACGCGACGGCGTCGGCCGCTTCGGCGGCCAGCCCGTCAGTGTCCGGGATGTTGACGTAAACCGCATCAACCGCCTGCTTCCCGAAGGCACGGGCAGCCACCAGGACCGTTGACCGCGCGTGGAGGGCGACGGCCCGGTAGCCGCCGTCGTCCGTCCTGCTGGAGGTGCCGCCCAGGGTGGCGAGCAGGTCCTCGGCACCCCACATCAGCGCAACGACGTTGGGGGCGGCGGCAATGGCGGGAGCGTTCAGGACGCCCAGTGCCGTTTCGCACAGGGCCACCACCTGGTAGCCCGCCAGCGCTTTGAGCTGGTCCGCGCCTTCGGCTTTGGCCAGCATCACCGTCCTGTAGGGCGTGTGCGCCAGGCAGTGCAGGTCTTTTTCGAACTCTTCGGTGCCCGCGGGGTTGATCCGGACGATGGTGCGGCTGGGATCGAGCTCGGGTTCCTCGCCTGCGGAACCCACCTGGGCAAGGATGGCGCCGCGGGCGCGCTGCTTGTCCGCCGGCGCCACGGCGTCCTCGAGGTCAAGGATGACGGCGTCAGCGCGGGCGGCGGCTTTCCGGTACCGCTCGGGCCGGTCGGCGGGGCAGAAGAGGAGGGCGGGGCCCATCGCAAAGGTCATACAGCCATTCTCCGATGATTTTTTCGTGCCGGGCTTATTTTCCGTGCTGCACTTCAGCGTGCGCGGCACGGGTCCACATGAGGCAGCTGCGGGTGGCCAGGGCCACCACTGTGCCGTCCTGGTTCCGTCCGGTATGTTCCATGGTGACGATTCCCTGCCCCGGCCGGGAGCCCGAGGGCCGTTTGCCGCTGATGACGGTCTCCGTATAGAGCGTGTCACCGTGGTACAGCGGATGCGGGAAGGACACATCGGTCAGGCCCAGCTGCGCGATGATGGTTCCCTGGGTCAGCTGGGTGACGGACTGGCCCACCAGGGTGGCCAGCGTGAACATTGAGTTGACCAGGCGCTGGCCGAACGGTTGGGTGGCACTCCAAGCGGCGTCGAGGTGGAGGGCCTGGGTGTTCATGGTGAGGGTGGTGAACAGGACGTTGTCCGCTTCGGTCACGGTCCGGCCGGGCCGGTGGGCGTAGACCACTCCCTCTTCAAGTTCGTCGTAGTACAGTCCGCGCTGTTCGATAACCCGGGGATTCTCCGCCGTCATACCGTCAGTTCCCGGTCTTCCTCGAAGAGTTCCGCGCCGGTGGCGGCGATGACATCCTCCACAGAGACGTTCGGCGCCAGCTCCTGCAGGACCAGGCGGGAACCGGAGCTGTCGCGGACCACGTCGATGACGGCCAGGTCAGTGATGATCCGGTCCACGCAGCCCTTGCCGGTCAGCGGCAGCGAACACTGCTGGACGATCTTGGGTTTGCC
The DNA here is from genome assembly GCF_030818145.1 of Pseudarthrobacter sp. SORGH_AS 212. Classification (NCBI taxonomy): domain Bacteria; kingdom Bacillati; phylum Actinomycetota; class Actinomycetes; order Micrococcales; family Micrococcaceae; genus Pseudarthrobacter; species Pseudarthrobacter sp. SORGH_AS 212. The sequence continues at coordinate 459,777 of NZ_JAUTAA010000001.1, forward strand.
GTTCCGGTCCACGTGTTCCATCATCACGATGACCCGTTTGGCCCCGAACACCAGGTCCATCGCGCCACCCATGCCCTTGACCATCTTGCCCGGGATCATCCAGTTGGCGAGGTCACCGTTGGCCGCAACCTCCATGGCACCCAGGACGGCGACATCCACATGGCCACCCCGGATCATGCCGAAGGACGCCGCCGAATCGAAGAACGCCGCCCCCTTGTTGACCGTGACGGTTTCCTTGCCGGCGTTGATCAGGTCCGGATCGATGGCGTCCTCTGCCGGGTAGGGTCCGACGCCCAGGATGCCGTTCTCCGAGTGGAGCACCACTTCCACGCCGTCCGGAATGTAGTTGGGGATCAGCGTGGGCATGCCGATGCCGAGGTTCACGTATTGGCCGTTATGGAGCTCTTTGGCCACCCGGGCTGCCAGCTCGTTGCGCGTCCATCCCTTGCTGTCCGCCGGTGCCGTGGAACCGGCGGCTCCCGCGTGCGGTTGGGAAGCCGAGCGTCGGTACTCGTGGCGGACGGCTTCGGGCCGCGGCGCGTCGGGGCTGTTCGGGTCCGTGCCGGTGCTCTGTGCCCGGTTTTCCTGCACGTTCATGCTCCTGCCTGCCGGCTGATGGCAACGGTCCGCTTTTCGATGCGCTTTTCCGCGTCCGGGGCCAGCACCACCCGCTGCACGAAGATACCGGGGGTGTGGATGTGTTCGGGGTCCAGTTCACCGGGATCCACGAGTTCCTCCACCTCGGCGATGGTGATCCTTCCGGCCATGGCGCAGAGCGGGTTGAAGTTCATGGCCGTGGCGTGGAACACCAGGTTGCCGTGCCGGTCGCCTTTCCAGGCGTGGACGAGGCCGAAGTCCGGGGTGAGAGCTTCCTCCAGCACGTAGTCCACCCCGCCGAACGGGCGGACCTCCTTGGGGGCTGAGGCGACCGCGATGCCGCCGTCGGCGTCGTATTTCTGCGGCAGGCCGCCGTCGGACACCTGGGTGCCGACCCCCGCCTTGGTGTAGAAGGCGGGGATGCCGGCGCCGCCGGCCCGGAGCTTCTCGGCCAGGGTGCCCTGCGGGGTCAGCACCACTTCCAGTTCGCCGGCGAGGTACTGCCGGGCGAACTCCTTGTTCTCGCCCACATAGGAGCTGATGGTGCGACGGATCCTGCCGTCGCGGAGCAGGATTCCCAGCCCCCAGTCGTCCACCCCGCAGTTGTTGCTGACGGTTTCCAACCCTGACGTGCCGGCCCTGTGCAGGGCATCAATGAGGGTGACCGGTATGCCGCAGAGGCCGAACCCGCCCACGGCAAGCGAGGAGCCGTCCGGAATGTCCGCCACAGCTTCGTCGGCGCTTGCAACAACCTTGTCAATCATCATCGATCCTTTCAGGCCAGCTACAGTCCGGGGTGCGGCGGCTGGCCGCTACAGGCCCAGTTCGCGGGCGATCAGCATCAGCTGGACCTCCGTGGTGCCCTCCCCCACTTCAAGGATCTTGGAGTCGCGGTAGTGGCGTGCCACGGTGAACTCGTTGATGAAGCCATAGCCGCCGAATACCTGGGTGGCATCCCGCGCGTTGTCCATGGCCGCCTCGCCTGCGACCATCTTAGCGATGGCCGCCTGGGTCTTGAACGGCTTGCCGGCGAGCATCCTGGCGGCCGCGTCGTAGTAGGCAAGGCGTGCCGTGTGGGCCCTCGCCTCCATGCGGGCGATCTTGAACGAGATGGCCTGGTACTTGCCGATTTCCTGGCCGAACGCCTTGCGTTCCCTGGCGTACCGGACGGAAAGGTCAACGCAGCCTTGGGCTGCTCCGGTGGCGAGGGCAGCGATCGCAATGCGGCCTTCATCAAGGATGGACAGGAAGTTGGCGTAGCCCCGGCCTTCCTCCCCCAGCAGGTTCGCTTCCGGGACCCGGACGTCCTTCAGCGTCAGCGGGTGGGTGTCCGATGCGTTCCAGCCCACCTTGTTGTATGCCTTTTCAGCCTTGAAGCCGGGCGTGTCGGTGGGCACCAGGATGGTGGAGATTTCCTTCCGGACAGTGCCGTCCCCGCGGTCATGCTGCCCGGTGACCGCGGTGACGGTGACCAGCCTGGTGAGGTCCGTACCGGAGTTGGTGATGAATTCCTTGTTGCCGTTGATCACCCACTCGGTCTTGTCTCCGACGGCCTCCCGATGGGCGTGCGTCTTGGTGCCGCCGGCGTCCGAACCTGCCTCGGGTTCGGTCAGGCCGAAGCCGGCGAGCGCCTGTCCCGAGGCCAGCTGGGGCAGCCATTGCTGTTTCTGCTCTTCGGTCCCGAACCGGTAGATGGGCATGGCGCCGAGGGAGACGCCTGCTTCCAGGGTGATGGCCACGGACTGGTCCACCCGGCCCAGCTGTTCCAGGGCCAGGGCGAGGGCGAAGTAGTCTCCGCCCATTCCGCCGTACTCCTCCGGGAAGGGCAGGCCGAACAGTCCCATCTCCGCCATCTGCTTGACCACTTCGTAGGGAAAGCTGTGTTCCTCGTCGTGTTTGGCCGACACCGGCGCCACCACGTTGTCCGCGAAGTCCCGGACCGTGTCACTGAGGTCCTGGTATTCCTCGCTGAGTTCAAAACCGGGCATGTTAATGGGCTCCTTCGCCGTTGGTGGTCTCACCGTTCGTACTGTTGTCCTGTGGCTGCTGTGCGGGATGAATGGTGGCCAGGACCTGGTCCGCCTTGACCAGGTCTCCGGGTTTGGCGGCCAGGTGCACGGTCCCGGCCAGCGGCGCCACCAGCTGGTGCTCCATCTTCATGGCTTCGACTGACGCAAGGACCTGGCCGGCCTCGACGGCGTCGCCGTCCCTGACCGGGACGGACACCACCGTGCCTGGCATCGGCGAGCGCACGGCGGGATCGGCGTCGCCGTCGTCCCGCTGGATGGCTGCGCGGACCCGTTCCAGCCGCGCCTCCCGGGTCAGGACCTCCAGCCGGCAGGACCAGCCCCCGGTGCCGAGGTAGATGTGTGCCGGGGCCGCCGGCCCAAAGTGGACCGCCGCCACGGAGTAGTCGTTGACCGCGTCGCCGAGCGTCAGCTCCGCGTGGCCGGGCCCGGAAAAGCGCAGCACGGCTGTGTGTCGCGTGCCGCCGTCGACCGTCACCCCTACCGGGCCGGACGCGGGGTCCCCGTAGACACCTACGGTGGCCACTCCGCCGTCGGGCTTTCCCAGGCTCACCCGGCGCGGTGCCGGTGCACCCAGCCGCCAGCCGCTGCGTGCCTGCCACGGGCTTTCGTTGGAGTTGCCGTCCTGAGTGGCGGCCCCGGCAGTGACTGCCAGGGAGGTGAGCGCAGCGGCCACGAGCTCGGCCTCCCCCACATGGCGGAACGCAAGGTCGGGCAGCTTCCGGGCGATCAGTCCTGTGTCGAGCCGGCCGGCCCGGACCTCGGGATCGCCGATCAGGAGCCGCAGGTATTCGACGTTGGTTTCAACACCCAGGGCCGTGTAGCCGGCGAGCGCCCGGTCCAGGGTGTCCAGGGCGGCCGCCCGGTCCGCTCCCCAGGCGATGACCTTGGACAGCATGGGATCGTAGCTGGAGGACAGCTCCAGCCCTTCCACCAGGGAAGAATCCACCCTGATCCGGCCGCCGGCGTCCCCGGGCATCTCATCGAGCAGGTACACGGTTCCGGTTGACGGCAGGAAGTTCTTCTCCGGCACCTCGGCGTACACGCGCGCCTCCACCGCGTGGCCGGAAAGTTCGACGTCGGCCTGCCGGACGGTGAGTTCCGCGCCGGCGGCGATGCGTACCTGCCATTCCACAAGGTCGGTTCCGGTGACCATTTCGGTGACGGGGTGCTCCACCTGGAGCCGGGTATTCATCTCCATGAAGTAGAACTCGTCGGGTGCGTCATCGGAGACGAGGAATTCCACGGTCCCTGCGCCGGTGTAGTTGACGCTGCGCGCGGCGTTGCAGGCGGCTTCGCCGATGCGTGCCCGCACGTCGGCCCCGTGGGGCAGGCCCTCGAGCAGCGGCGACGGTGCCTCTTCGATCACTTTCTGGTGCCTGCGCTGCAGGGAGCATTCTCGCTCGCCCAGGTGGATGACGTTGCCGTGGGTGTCCGCCAGCACCTGCACTTCGATGTGGCGCGGACTGGTGACCAGGCGTTCCAGGAACAGGGTGTCGTCGCCGAAGGCGCTGGCGGCCACGCGCCGGGCGGTGGCCAGGACGGCCGGAAGGTCTTCGGGTTTCTCCACCACGTGCATGCCCTTGCCGCCACCGCCGGCGGACGGCTTGATCAGCAGGGGGAAGCCGACGGCGGGGGCTGCTTCGATCAGTTCCGTGTCCGTCATGCCGGGCTTGGCGACGCCGGGCACCACCGGAACGCCGTAGCCGGCCACGTGGTTCTTGGAGCGGATTTTGTCGCCCATGACGTTGAGCGCCTCCACCCCGGGACCCATGAACGCGATCCCAGCATCATCCAGCGCGCGGGCGAAGTCGGCATTCTCGCTGAGGAACCCGTAGCCCGGGTGCACGGCTTCGGCGCCGGACTGCCGGCAGGCGGCAATGATGTTGCCAATGTTGAGGTAGCTTTCGGCGGCGGCGGCGGGGCCGATCCGCACGGCCGTGTCAGCCTCGCGCACGTGCCGGGCGCCGGCGTCGGCATCGCTGTAGACGGCCACGGAGCGGATTCCCAGGGCACGCAGGGTTCGGATCACCCGGCAGGCAATCTCTCCCCGGTTCGCCACCAGCACGGTGCCGAAGAGCGGCCGGCCGGACGCCTGGTTGCCTGCGGTGGAACTGGTGGCCGTGGAGGTCAGTGAAGGCGTGGTCATGGTCCGGCTCACATCCTGAAAAGGCCGAAGGAGGTCTCCGGCAGTGGCGTGCGGGAGACGACGTCCAGGGCGAGGCCCAGGACGGTCCGGGTGTCAGCGGGATCGATGACGGCGTCGTCCCAGAGGCGGGCAGTGGAGTAGTAGGGACTGCCCTGGTCCTCGTACTGCCGGCGGATGGGGGCTTTGAACTCTTCTTCGTCCTCCGCCGGCCAGTCTTCCCCGGCGGCCTCGTACTGGTCGCGTTTGACGGTGGCCAGCACGCTGGCGGCCTGGTTTCCGCCCATCACCGAAATCCTTGCCGCGGGCCACATCCAGAGGAACCGCGGGGAATATGCGCGGCCGCACATGGAGTAGTTGCCGGCGCCGAAGGATCCGCCGATCACCACCGTCAGCTTGGGTACGCGCGCGGTGGCTACCGCCGTAACCATTTTCGCGCCGTTCTTGGCGATGCCGCCCTGCTCGGCGTCCCGGCCCACCATGAAGCCGGAAATGTTCTGCAGGAAGACGAGGGGAATCCCCCGCTGGTCGCACAGCTCGATGAAGTGTGCGCCCTTGAGCGAGGATTCGCTGAAAAGGACACCGTTGTTGGCCACGATCCCCACCGGGTGCCCGTGGATCCTGGCGAAACCGGTGACCAAGGTGGTGCCGTAGTCCTTTTTGAACTCGTGGAACCTGCTGGCGTCCACCAGCCGTGCAATCACTTCGTGGACATCGTACGGGGCGTTGACGTCCACAGGTACGGCCCCGTAGAGCTCCCCGGCATCAACCACGGGTTCGACGGCGGGTTCCACCTGCCAGGCGGGCGCGGCGGCGGGCGGCAGGGTGGCCACGATGTCGCGAAGGATCTGCAGTGCGTGTTCGTCATTGTCGGCCAGGTGGTCCGTCACGCCGGAGATCCTGGAATGCACGTCACCGCCGCCCAGTTCCTCGGCGGTGACGATCTCTCCGATCGCGGCCTTCACCAGGGGCGGCCCGCCCAGGAAGATGGTGCCCTGGTTCCGGACGATCACCGTTTCGTCGCTCATGGCCGGGACGTAGGCACCCCCGGCGGTACAGGAGCCCATCACGGCGGCGAGCTGCGGGATCTTTGCCGCGGACAGGCGTGCCTGGTTGTAGAAGATCCGTCCGAAGTGGTCCTTGTCCGGAAAGACCTCGTCCTGCTTGGGCAGGAAGGCTCCGCCCGAGTCCACCAGGTAGATGCACGGCAGGTGGTTTTCCAGGGCGATTTCCTGGGCGCGCAGGTGCTTCTTGACCGTCAGGGGATAGTAGGTGCCGCCCTTGACGGTGGCGTCGTTGGAGATCACCAGCACCTGGCGGCCGTGCACCAGTCCGATGCCGGCGATCACGCCCGCACCCGGTGCGTCGTCGTTGTACATCCCGTTGGCTGCCAGCGGGGCGATCTCCAGGAACGGGCTGCCGTCATCCAGCAGCTGGTCGATGCGCTCCCGCGGCAGGAGTTTGCCCCTGGCCACGTGGCGTTCACGCGACTTCTGCGGGCCTCCCAGGGCAGCGTCCGCCAGCCGCTTCCGGAGGTCCTCCACCAGTTGCAGCTGCGCATCCCTGTTGGCGGCGAAAGCTCCGCTGGCGGGGTCCACCCTGCTGGCAAGGGTCTCCATCGACGCTTCCTGTTCTCTCAGCGGATCCTATGGCCGGATCCGGTAGCAAAATTCGGTGGGCATGGCCGCTCAACCACAGACTCGGTTAGTGCCCAATAACTGAAATTCAGGTTAGTCTCTATTAACTGTGATGTCCAACACAGGCGGGGGCCTTGTTAGACTCGGCGGGTTTGAGGAGGAAATGTGCCCACAACCGATGAAGGCAAGAGCACCGGGGCGGATGCCCCCGCCGCCCGGCCCGCCGGCGCAACCCAACGCAGCAAAGCCAAGGAAGACCGCCGCCAGGCCCTGCTCGCCGCGGCCGCATCCCTGTTCGCCGTCAACGGGTTCAAAAGTGTTTCCCTCGAAGACCTCGGAGCGGCGGCAGGAGTCAGCGGACCCGCCGTCTACCGGCACTTTCCCGGCAAGCAGGCCGTCCTGGCGGACCTGCTGGCTACCGTCAGCCGGGAGCTTCTGGACGGCGGGCGGAAGGTGGTGGCAGAGAACTCCGATCCCAAATTGGCACTGCGCCGCCTCGTGGAGTTCCAGGTGGACTTCGCCCTCGGCAAACCCGAGGTGATCCGCGTGCAGGACCGCGACCTCAGCAACCTCTCCGAACAGGACCAGTCAGCCGTGCGGGCACTGCAGCGCAGCTACGTGGAGGTGTGGGTGGATGTCCTGTCCAGGCTCCACCCCGGCACGGACGCCGCCGAACTCCGGACCCGCGCCCACGCCACCTTCGGGCTGATCAACTCCACCCCGCACTCGGTCCGGAGCCACGGCCGCCGGATGGCGGCCGCGGCCCGGCCGCTGCTCGAGGAGATGGCGCTCGCCGCCCTGACGGTGGACAGCCCGCAAGTGCGCTGACGTCCGGGTGTCCGGCCGGGGTCAGACCATCGTCAGGACCATTCCCGGTTCGGCCAGGATTGCTCCGACGTCGGCCAGGAACCGGGAGCCCTGTTCACCGTCCACCAGGCGGTGGTCGAAGGACAGGCTCAGGGTCATCACCTGGCGCAAGGCCACCTCGCCGCGGTACTCCCACGGCATGGACCGCACGGCACCCAGCGCCAGGATGGCGGCTTCGCCCGGGTTGAGGATGGGAGTGCCGGCGTCGATGCCGAAAACGCCGATGTTGGTGATGGACACAGTCCCGCCGGACAGGTCTGCCGGCGGCGTTTTCCCCGACCGTGCGGTGTCTGCCAGCAACGCCAGCGCCTCCGCCAACTGCTCCAGGGTCAGAGAGTGGGCATCCTTAATGTTCGGCACCGTCAGCCCCCGCGGAGTGGCCGCCGCGATGCCCAGGTTCACATAGTTGAAGGTAACGATCTCCTGGCTCACTTCGTCCCAGCGTGAGTTCAGCGACGGATTGCGGCGCAGGGCGATCAGCACGGCCTTGGCCGCGAGCGTCAGCGGAGTCAGCTTGAGGCCGGCGAACGCCCGGCTGCCCCGCAGTTTCGCCAGCAGCTCCATGGTGGGGGTGACGTCCACGGTGAGGAACTCGGTGACATGCGGAGCGGTGAAGGCGCTGGACACCATCGCCGCCGCTGTGTGCTTGCGGACCCCCTTGATGGGCGTCCGGGTTTCCCGTTCCCCCTCGCCCCCGGCATGTGCCTGGCCGGCGGGTGCTGCGGCCTGGGCGGCGCTGCCCTGCCGCAGGAACTCCTGCACATCCTCGCGGGTGATCAGGCCTGCCGGGCCGGTGCCGGGCACCAGCGCCAGGTCAACACCGTGGTCCCTTGCCAGCTTGCGGACCGGAGGCGTGGAGCGCGGCCGGTCACCTGAAGGCACACCGGCCCTGGCTTCGATGACTTTGGTTTCGACAGGCTCAACCACCGGCGCCGTGGCGTCAGCAGCCCGGGTTTCGGCTGGCGTAATGCGGACAGGCGCCTCGTTTGCAGGCACCGCCACCTGCGGGAGGTTCCGCGGCCGGCGCGCTGGGCGGCCGGAGCTTTCGACGACGGCGCCGTACCCCACGAGGTTGGGTTCCCGTTTCGGCGCCGCCGGTTCCTCCCCCGCCGCCCGCTGGCCGGCTGGCGTAACGCCGCGGGAAAGTGCGCCATGCCCGGCCGGTGCCGTCCCGGCGTCGTCCGCTACCTCGAAGGAGACGATGGGCTTGCCCACCTCAACAACCGTGCCGGGCTGCTCATGCAGTTCCCTGATGACGCCGGCGAAGGGTGACGGCAGCTCCACCACCGCTTTGGCCGTCTCCACCTCGGCAATGACCTGGTTCAGGCTGACGGTGTCCCCCACGGCTACTTTCCAGCTGAGGATCTCTGACTCGGTGAGCCCTTCCCCGAGGTCGGGAAGCCGGAATTCCTTGATCATGGTGACGCTCATCCTTCCAGCCCGCTCAGTGAATTCGGCCGACCCAAGGCACGGTCCACGCCATCGAGGATCCGGTCAAGGCCCGGCAGGTGGTGCATCTCGAGTTTCGAATAGGGGTAGGGGATATCGAACCCGGTAACCCTGACGGGTGCGGCTTCCAGGTGGTAGAAGCACCTTTCGGTGATGCTGGCTGCCACCTCGGCCCCCAGCCCGCCGGACTGCCCGGCCTCGTGCGTGATGACCAGGCGGCCGGTCTTCCGTACCGAGGCAACCACGGTGTCGTAGTCCACCGGCGCCAGCGAGCGCAGGTCGATGACCTGGATGGAAATGCCTTCGTCGGCGGCGGCCGAGGCGGCGTCCAGGGCGGTCTTCACCAGCGGGCCGTAGGCCACCAGGGTGACGTCGGTCCCGTCGGTCAGGACCCTCGCCTGCCCCATGGGATCTGCGGCATCCAGCCCGGCGGCCTCATCCACTTCGCCCTTGTCGTGATACCGCCGCTTGGGCTCGAAGTAGAGGACGGGGTCGTCACTGGCGATGGCCTGCTGGATGACCGTATATGCGTCCTGGGGGTTAGACACGGTGACCACCCGCAGTCCTGAGGTGTGCGTGAAGTAGGCCTCCGGCGACTCGGAGTGGTGCTCAGGCGACCCGATGCCGCCGCCGAACGGCACCCGGATGGTGATGGGCATTTTGACTGCGCCGCGGGTGCGGTAATGCAGCTTGGCCACCTGGCTGACGATCTGGTCGAACGCGGGGTAGATGAAGCCGTCGAACTGGATTTCCACCACGGGGCGGTAGCCGCGGTAGGCAAGGCCGACGGCGGCACCCACGATGGCGGATTCGGCCAGCGGCGTGTCCACCACACGGTGTTTGCCGAAGTCTTTCTGCAGCCCGTCGGTCACCCGGAACACGCCGCCGAGGGCGCCGATGTCCTCACCGAGGAGGACCACCTTCGGGTCATGGTCGAGGGATTTGCGCAGCCCCGCGTTGATGGCACGGGCAAAGGTCATGGAAGTCATCAGCGTGCACCTTCTTCTGAAACGGCACCTGCGGGATCGCCGAAGGAGGCCAGGTAACGGGCGTAGTGGTCCTGCTGGCGGTCCAGCCACGAGTTCGGCGCGCTGTACACGTGCTTGAAGACGTCCATGGGCTGCGGGTCCGGCATGGTGGTGCAGCCTTTCCGCATCTCGCGGGCCACAGTGTCCGCACTGTTCCTGACGTGGTCCTGCAGTTCGCCGGTCAGCAGCCCCTTGCGTTCCAGCAGCGCCGCGACCCGGCTGATCGGGTCCTTCGCGGCCCAGTCCTCGAGTTCGTTGGCGTCACGGTAGCGGGTGGGGTCATCGGCGGTGGTATGCGGCCCCATCCGGTAGGTGACGGCTTCGATGAACGTGGGGCCGCCGCCGCGCCGCGCCCGGTCGAGGGCAACGCGCGTGGCTGCCATGACGGCCAGCACGTCGTTGCCGTCCACCCGCAGGCTGGGGATCCCGAAGCCGGCCGCACGGTCCGCGAGCTGGATGTGCGACTGGAGCCGGACCGGTTCCGAGATGGCCCAGTGGTTGTTGGTGCAAAAGAACACCACTGGCGCCTGGAAGCTGGCAGCGAAGACCATGGCTTCATTGACGTCGCCCTCGCTCGTTGCCCCGTCACCGAAGTAGGTGACGGCCACGGAATCTGCGCCGTCGTTCTGGATGCCCATGGCGTAGCCGGTGGCGTGCAGGGTCTGGGCGCCGATGATGATCTGCGGCGTTGCCATGTTGATGGCGTACGGATCCCAGCCGCCGGACGCGTTGCCGCGCCAGACCCGCAGGAGGTCTGTGAGGTCCACGCCGCGGCAGTACGCCACACCGTTCTCACGGTAGCTGGAGAAGACGAAGTCGTCGCCGCGCAGGGACCTGCCGGAGCCTATCTGTGCCGCTTCCTGCCCCAGCAGCGGGGGCCACAGGGCAAGTTCGCCCTGGCGCTGGAGGGCCGTCGCCTCGACGTCGATGCGCCTGATGACGGTCATGTCCTCGAACAGCGAGCAGAGCTGTTCGTCCGTGATGTCCTGAACCCAGAGATCGAACTCGGGGTGGCTCACCCGCTCCCCCGCCGGAGTGATCAGCTGGACCAGCTTTTGTACCGGAACGCCGGATAACCCCGGCTCCTGGAATTCCCCGGCGCCCTCATGGGCTTGTGCGCCGCCCTGGCCCGTTTCGTCTGTAGACACGATAGCCCCGCAACTTCTGTCGTCGGTGACCTGCGGAGCTGGGACTTGTGGTCCCGCAAACCGCGGCCTTCCGGGCCCCTTCGCCCGGATACTGTGACCCTACTCACAATGCACAGGGGGTACAACCACCGGGGCATTTACTGAGCAGAATGCCCTGTGGCTGCCGTCTGCACCGTGCTACCGTTGCGCATTATGCAAGCTCTGGATGGCACTGATACCCGCCTGCTTTCGGCACTGGCCCAGGATCCCAGGAGGACCGTGGTGGCGCTCGCCCAGAAACTGGGACTGTCCAGGAACACTGTCCAGGCGCGGATGGCCCAGCTCGAGAAAAAGCACGTCTTCCTGTCCTTCGAACGCAGGATCAACCCTGCCGCCCTGGGCTACCCGCTGATGGCCTTCATTTCCGTGCACGTCCAGCAGCAGAAGCTCACCCGGCTGGCACAGGATTTGGCGGCCATCCCGGAGATCCTCGAAGGCTACGGCCTGACCGGATCCGCAGACCTCCTGCTGCGCGTAGTGGCCCAGGATGCCGAGGACCTTTTCCGCATTAACGGCAAGATCCTCGCGTGCGACGGCGTGGAACGGGCGGACACGGCGCTGGCCATGGGCGAGCTCATCCCGTTCCGCGTGCAGCCGCTGCTGGAGCGGGGTCCGCAGCCCGGCTGACCCGTTATATGGCCGGAGCGGCCGGAGGCGAAGTCCGACGGCTGCAGCACGGGTTATAGGCTTGAGGCAGTTATCCGTGCGGAGCCCGAACAGGCCCACACCAGGCGGTGCCAGGCACCACATCCGGAAAGGCTCCACTTTGAGCAATCCCCAGGAACCGTACCAGCCCGGACACCCCGGCTCCGGGCAGCTGCCACAGCCGCCGCAGCAGCCCCCCGCCGGATACCCCGGCACTCCGAATCCCCCTTACGGCCAGCCGCACCAGGGCAGCCCGTATCCGGTCACCCCAAACCCCGGAAACACGGCCAACCCGTACAGCCAGCAGCAACCGGAGCAGTACCGGGGCGCAGGTCCGTTCGGCCTCCCGGGCGGAGAGCCGCCGGCGAGGAAGCGGCCCAGGCTGTGGATCATCCTGACGGCCATCGGCGGAGTGCTGCTGCTCGTGGTGGTGGGCATCGTCATCCTGGTGAACGTGGCCGGCAGTGCCACCAACCACGCCAAAGACCTGGCTGACGGTTTCACCAAGCTCGTCATTGCCGGCGACAGCTCCAAAGCGTACGACGACTACCTGGACCCGGCACTGAAGGAGCAGCTGTCCAAGGAAGCCTTCATCTCCGGCGTCGACAGCCTGAAAATGGACGGGACCTGCACGCCCGCCTACAACAGCATGCAGGTTGCCACCGAGAACGGCGTTAAGTCGGCGGACGTGGGCGGAGTCATCACCTGCGAGGGCAAGAAGGTTGACCTGGCCTACCGGTTCGAGGGCACGGACGAGCTGAAGATGACGAACATCAAGCTGCGCCCCGCTGCCTAGCAACACAACCCAAAGGCCCCCTCCCCCGTGGACTGTCCACGTTGGAGGGGGCCTTTTATTGCCCGTTGCCGGGTAAGGCGTTAGTGGTCTACTGCCTTCTCGGCACCAACACCGGTGAGGGACCGGACCTCCATTTCGGCCTGCTTGGCCGGATCCTCCCGGTTCTTGTCGAGCACCGTACCGAGCCAGCCCAGGAAGAACGCCAGCGGGATGGAAACGATGCCGGGGTTGCTGAGCGGGAAGATGGCGAAGTGCGCGTCCTTGATCATCGAGGTGGCCCCGCCGGACACTACCGGCGAGAAGATGATCAGGATGATGGCTGCACCGAGTCCGCCGTACATGCTCCACACGGCGCCCTGGGTGGTGAACCGCCGCCAGAACAGTGAGTAGATGATGGTGGGCAGGTTGGCCGAGGCAGCCACGGCGAAGGCCAGTGCCACGAGGAACGCCACGTTCTGGCCGTTGGCCAGGATGCCGCCCAGGATGGCGAGGATGCCGATCACCACCACCGTGCGGCGGGCCACCCGGACTTCCGTTGCGGCGTCCGCTTTGCCCTTGGCGATCACGTTGGCGTAAATGTCATGGGCGAACGAGGCGGCGGCGGTGATCGTCAGGCCCGCCACCACTGCCAGGATGGTGGCGAAGGCGACGGCGGAGATGAAGCCCAGCAGCAGCGGGCCGCCGAGGTGGAAGGCCAGCAGCGGAGCCGCCGCGTTCACGCCGCCGGGAGCGGACTTGATGGTGTCGGCACCCACCAGCGCGGCAGCACCGTAGCCGAGGACCAGGGTGAACAGGTAGAACAGGCCGATCAGCCAAATGGACCAGACCACCGACTTGCGGGCTTCCTTGGCGGTGGGGACCGTGTAGAAGCGCATCAGGACGTGCGGCAGGGCCGCCGTTCCCAGCACCAGGGCGAGGCCAAGTGACATGAAGTCCAGCTTGGAGGTTTCGCTCTTGCCGTACTGCAGGCCCGGGTTGAGGACCGCGGGGTTGTTGGCCGTTTCCACGGCACCGCCCAGCAGGGCCGAAAGGTTGAACCCGTAGATGGCCAGGACCCACATGGTCATGACGGCGGCACCGGCGATCAGCAGGATGGCTTTGATGATCTGGACCCACGTGGTCCCCTTCATGCCGCCAATCAGGACGTACATGATCATGAGGGCGCCGACCACGATGATGACCAGGGCCTGTCCGCCCCAGTCACTGATGCCCAGCAGCAGGGAGATCAGGCTGCCTGCACCGGCCATCTGGGCCAGGAGGTAGAAGAAGCACACCGCCAGGGTGGAGATGGCGGCTGCAATGCGGACGGGCCGCTGCCTGAGCCGGAAGGACAGCACATCGGCCATGGTGAACTTGCCGGTGTTGCGGAGCAGTTCAGCCACCAGGAGCAGCGCCACCAGCCAGGCCACCAGGAACCCGATGGAGTACATGAAGCCGTCATACCCGTTGATGGCGATGGCGCCGGTAATGCCCAGGAACGAGGCTGCGGAAAGGTAGTCACCGGCGATGGCGGTGCCGTTCTGCGATCCCGTAAAGGAGCGCCCGGCTGCGTAGTAGTCGGCGGCAGTCTTGTTGTTCCGGCTGGCGCGGAACACGATCACCATGGTGACGGCCACGAACAGGCCGAAGATGCCCATGTTCAGCAGGGTGGTGTCCTTGAGCGCGGCCACGTCCACTGCGGTTGCGATAGTAATCATTTGTTGGCTCCACCCACCCGGTTGCCGTGCTTGTCGAATTCGTGGCCCTCGATCTCGTTCCGGATCTCAGAGGCGATGGGGTCCAGCTTCCTGTTGGAATAACTGACATACCATCCGGTGATCGCGAAGGTGGAGACAAACTGGAGCAGGCCCAGGATCAGGCCGATGTTGATGTTTCCCCAGACTTTGGTGGACATGAATTCCACCGCGTAGTCCGCGAGCAGGACGTAGGCGAAGTACCACAGCAGGAAGGCCACTGCCATGGGGAAAACAAAGCTGCGGTGGCGCTTGCGCAGTTCCTGGAACTGCTCGGTCGACTGGACCTGTTCAAAGTCGACGGACGCCGCAGCGTCCGGACTTTGGGCATCGTTACCCATGGTTCCTCCTCATTGAGACATGCCGGTACACACTGGACGGCAGGCCCGGATAAGGAAACGCCGCTGGTGTGACAGCAATCACTCTGCTGCGTCGCGGCAGCCACTTCCAGCCCCACCGCAGCTGTGGTCGCTCAACGGTCGGGATGCTGCGACAAACGGCACCCGCAGCTACGCTGGGCCCATGCCGGACTCCCCCCTCCTGACCGCCGCGGCCGTGGCCGTGATCGCCATGGCCATCGCCGTCGTCGTCGGCGTGGGACTGAAGGTGCTCCGATCCTTCCGCGACCTGGGCACGGACGCCGAACGCGCCACCTACCACACCCTGCACGCGGCCTCGCAGGCGGGCCAGCACCTGCGCCGCGGCCTCAACCCCGCCGGCGCTTCGAAGGCAAGCCGCCACCTGCGCACGCTGCTTGGCTGTGACGCGCTGGCCATCACGGATACCTCGGGTGTGCTCGCCTGGGACGGGGCGGCGGAGGACCTGAAGCCGCGGCTGATGGAACTGGCCGCTGAGGTCCTGGCCGGCGGGCGGACGGCCGTACTGTCGCCGGGACCGGACGGGACCGGCGGCGCCCTGGCGGCTGTCATAGCACCCGTGCGGGCCGGCTCACGCGTGGTGGGCGCCGTCGCCGCCTTCGCTCCGTTGGCAGGGTCCGGCTTGGTGCGGGCCGCCGGCGAGGTGGCGGACTGGGTGGCAGTGCAGGTGGAGTTGGCCGAGCTGGATGCCTCGCGGACCCAGCTGATGGAAGCCGAAGTGCGGGCACTGCGCGCCCAGATCAGCCCGCATTTTATTTACAACTCGCTCAACGCCATCGCGTCCTTCATCAACACCGATCCTGCCCGGGCACGCGAACTGGTGGTGGAGTTTGCCGACTTCACCCGCTATTCCTTCCGCCGGCACGGCGACTTCACCACCCTGGCCGAGGAACTGCGCTGTATCGACCGGTACCTGCTGCTGGAGCGGGCCCGCTTCGGCGAGCGCGTGCAGGTCAGCCTCCGGGTCGCGCCGGAGGTCCTGAGTACCGTCATCCCGTTCCTCAGCCTGCAGCCGCTGGTGGAGAACGCCGTCCGGCACGGCCTCGAAGCGAAGGAGGGGCCAGGGCACATCACCATCACGGCCGACGACGCCGGCGCCTACGCGCAGGTGACCATCGAGGACGACGGCGTGGGGATGGACCCGGAGCAGCTGCAGTCGATGCTCGCGGGACATATCGACGGCGAGCACGTGGGCCTGCGGAACGTCGATGCCCGCCTCCGGCAGGTGTACGGCGACGTCCACGGGCTGGTCATCGAAACCGCACCGGGCGAAGGGACCCTCATCACCATGAAGGTGCCCAAATCGCAGCCCGGCCATGATGCCTGATTCCCGGCGCTGGCCTGCTGCGTGCCCGCGGAAAGCTACCCTTGGAGCATGATTAACGTCCTCGTCGTTGATGATGAGCTGCCGGCCGTGGAAGAACTCGCCTTCCTGCTGGGCCGGGACGAGCGGATCGGCAAGGTCCTGCGGGCGACCTCCGGCAGCGAAGCCCTCCGCGCCCTCGCGTCCGCACAGGTGGACGCGGTCTTCCTCGACATCCACATGCCTGCCGTCTCGGGGCTGGAAATCGCCCGAGCCATTGCCGCCGGCAGCCATCCGCCTGCGGTGGTCTTCGTGACCGCTGACGAGGACCACGCCCTGGCGGCCTTTGAACTGGCCGCCGTCGACTACCTCCTCAAACCCATCCGGGCCGAGCGGCTGGCACGCTCCGTGGGCCGGATCAGCGAACTGCGCGACGGCGGCGGCACGCCGGAGATGATCACCGTGGACCAGGGCGGTACCACCAGGATGATCAGGCGCGACGACGTCACGTACGTCCAGGCGCAGGGAGACTACGCGCGGCTCCACACCGCCGACGCCAGCTACCTGATCAGGGTTCCGCTGGCGGATCTGGAACAGCAGTGGGCCGATGCCGGGTTCATTAGGACGCACCGCTCATACCTGGTGGCCCTGAAGCACATCTCCTCCATGAAGCTTGCGGCAGACGGCCCGCGGGTCACCGTGGCGGGCGCCGGGCTGCCCATCAGCCGCCGGCACCTGCCCACCGTGCGGGAGCGGCTGCAGGCAAACCGGATCAGGCCGAACGCATGACCAGGGTACGGGTGACGGCCCCCGCCACGGCCGCGCATCCGGTCACGGAATCCCGGGAAGCGGCGCAGGAATCCGATGTGGGCCAGGTATTCGTGCGGTCCCTCATCAGGTCGCAACTGCGCCTGGCCCTGGTGGTGGCCGGCGGGTTCCTGGTCATCCTCGGCGCTTTTCCCCTCCTGCTGGCCGCCGTCCCCGGCCTGGCCGGGACGACGATTGCCGGTATCCCGTTCGACTGGATCCTGCTGGGCGTGGGCATCTACCCGGTGATCGGCCTCAGCGCCTGGCTGTACACCAGGACGGCTGCCCGCAACGAGGCCCGCTACCGGGACCTGGCCGGTGACCCATGATCGCCGCGGGTACACGGTGAACCGGAGCCTGGCGTGAACCCGGGTGTTGCAGCCGCGGCCCTCGCCGTGGTGTCCGTGGCCACCGCGGTCATCGGGTTCTACGGCCTGCGTATCTCCCGGACCACCGGCGATTTCTTCGTGGCGTCCCGGACCGTGCGGCCATGGTGGAATGCCTCCGCGATCGGCGGCGAATACCTTTCAGCCGCCAGCTTCCTGGGCGTCGCCGGCCTGCTGCTGCTCTCAGGAACGGACGCCCTGTGGTTCCCTGTGGGTTATACGGCCGGGTACCTGATGCTGCTGCTCTTCGTCGCTGCGCCCCTTCGGCGTTCCGGGGCGTACACCATACCGGACTTCACCGAAGCCAGGCTGGACTCCCGGGCGGTCCGCAAGGTCACCAGCCTGGTGGTGGTGCTGGTGGGCTGGCTGTACATCGTTCCGCAGCTCCACGGGGCAGCCCTGACCATCCGGATCACCACCGGGCTGCCGTCCTGGGTGGGGTCGGTGGCCGTTGTGGTTGTTGTCTGTCTGACAGTGGTGGCGGGCGGCATGCGGTCCATCACGTTCGTCCAGGCGTTCCAGTACTGGCTGAAGCTGACCGCCCTGGCGGTACCCATCCTCTTCATCGTCTTCATGCTTGCCGGCAGCGGGACGCCGGCCCTGGCCGCGCCGGCCGAAAACCCCACCGGCCTTGCCCCCGCGGGGTGGTACACCAACGTTTCGCTGCTCGTGGCACTGCTGTTCGGGACCCTTGGCCTGCCGCACGTCCTGGTCAGGTTCTACACCAACCCGGACGGACAGTCCGCGCGGCGGACCACGCTGATCGTGCTGGGGCTGCTGTCCGTGTTCTACCTGTTCCCCACCGCCTACGGCCTGGTGGGCCGCATGTTCGCGCCGGACCTTGCCCGCTCGGGCCAGCCCGACGCCATGGTCCTGCTGCTGCCCCGTGAACTCATCGGCGGCCCCGCCGGGGACCTGCTCTCGGCGCTGGTGGTGGCCGGCGCGTTCGCCGCGTTCCTGTCCACCACGTCCGGGCTGGTGGTGTCCCTGGCCGGCGTCATCAGTCAGGACGTCCTGGGCGCCGGCGTGGGGGGCTTCCGCCTCGCAGCGGTGGTCTCCGCCGTCGTGCCGCTGGGGTTCGCCCTGATGACGGGCTCCCTGGCGTTGGCCGGCAGCGTGGGACTGGTGTTCGCCTTCACCGCCTCCACCGTCTGCCCCGTCCTCCTGCTGGGCATCTGGTGGCGGGGACTTACCGACACCGGAGCCATCGCCGGCATGGTGACCGGCGGGGTACTGTGCGGCGGTGCCATGATCGCCGGCTCGCTGGCAGGGGCTGCGAGCACACCCGCGTGGCTCGCCCAGCCCGCGGCCTGGTCCGTTCCCACGGCCTTCGCCGTCATGGTGCTGGTGTCCCGGGCCACGGCAGGCCGGGTACCAAAAACGCTGGTCCGCGTCATGACGCGGCTGCACACCCCGGAAAGGCCGCTGGCAACCGGACGCTGATTGGGTGGACAATTACGCCATGTCCACCCGGGACGAAAACCCGGCAGCGGAGCCGGTTCCGCCCTCCGTGCGGGCGCAGCTGCTCGCCACGGAGCACTGGGGCCTGCTGGCTTCCCGGAGCACGGCCCAGGGTGAGGTGCTGACAAGGATCAGCATGTTTCTGACCTTCACCTCGGCGGGCCTGGTGAGCGTAGCGCTGGTGGGGCAGGCCACCCGATTCTCGGATTCGTTTGTCCTGCTGGCCGTGGTGGTGCTGTTCATCGACGTGGCCATGGGGCTGCTGACCCAGCTGCGGGTCATGAACATTGCCCACGAGGACCTGATGTACGTCACGGCCATGAACCGGTTGCGGGCAGCCTACGTGGACCTGGATCCGGGCATCGCCCCATACCTGATGGCGGCCCATCACGATGACGAGGCGGGTTCCGTCCAGACCTACTACTTCTTCGGCAACCGCGGCAACTTCCGCCATGTGGCCGGCAGCAGCATGATTTTCATGTCGACGGCGAACGGCGCCCTGATTGCCATCCTGGCGGGGCTGCTTCTGACCCTGCTGGGTGCCGGAACGGTTGCGGCGCTCCTGGTGGGCGGTGCATGCGGGCTGTCGTTCCTGGCCGTCTCGGCATTGAACGGCTACCGGAGCTACCGGGACGTCTGGAGCCGGTTCACGCCGCTCTCCCCTTCTACGCCAGGGGCGGATCAAGTAGAGGCGGAATAAGTACAGGCGAAGCTAAGGCATCCCCAGCACGGCCTTAGTCGATGGCAGCCATCAGTTCAATGACGCGGTCCAGGAAGGCGTCCACCTGGGCTTCTTCGTAGCCGTCGCGTCCGGTCTCCGGGCGGAAAACGGCGCGGCGGACGCTGTCCACGCTGAGCGGCTTGTCATGTTCCAGGTACGCCACGAGTTCATGGCAGAGCCGGTCCACATCGTCGGTGTTGTAGCTGCGGGCCTTGTTCTTGGCGGGCCGGCGGAAACGTTCCCCGTCCGGGCGGTGGAGGCGTCCGCGGAGGATCCCCGAGAGCTTGCCGATTTCGCGCAGCCAGGCTTCCTCGCCGCTGGCCGCAATCAGTTCATCGCGCTCCCTGCGGGCGAAAGCGTCTTCCAACCGGTCCAAGGCCGCATCCACCACGGCGGCGGAATAGCCACCCTTGACCGGATCGAAGGAGACAGCCCGGACGTCAGAGCTGTTGATGGGCTGCTCGGCGTCGTGTGGTGACTCCAGCGACACCCGTGCCCGCTGGAGGAACTGGTCCACCTGCTTGGCGTTGTACCCGTATTCACTGCGCCGCACACGCTCAAATGACGCAGGGATCTGCCGATGAATATCCAATGCCACTGTTGGTTCCTTCAATGCTCTTCAGCCGTAGCGCTGTGGCACCAGTCTATTGGTGCCAAGATGATGCTGCCCTGTCAGGACTGTGCTTAGGCGGGCCTACCAGCTTCCGGTGACAAACCCGTACAGGACGTAGACCAGCGGGGACGCAAACACTATGGAGTCCAGCCGGTCCATGACCCCTCCATGCCCTGGCAGGATGCTGCTCATGTCCTTGACGCCAAGTTCGCGCTTCACCATGGACTCCGCAAGGTCACCGGCTGTGGAGGCCGCCACGGTGCCGACGGCGAGGACCACACCCACCCACCAGGGCTTGTCCAGGATGAAGAGGCAGGCCAGGACGCCGATCAGGACGGCGCCGGCCACTGAGCCGGCAAAGCCTTCCCAAGATTTCTTGGGGCTGATCTTTGGTGCCATGGGGTGCTTGCCCAGCGATGCCCCCACCAGGTAGCCGAACGTGTCATTGGACACCACCAGCAGCAGCATGACGGCGATCTGCCAGGCGCCTTCCGGGACGGCACCTCCCGGCCAGAGGCCCAGTGGCGTCGCACCCCCGGCGGCGTGCAGCGGCAACGCGGCGAAGCTGATGAAGAACGGCACCCAGCCCAGGGTGAAAACCCCGGCAAAAATGCTGTTGGCCGAGCCTGCGGCGGTGTCGATGGATCTCCAGAGCAGCACAGCCACCGAACTGAGGAGCATCGCGAAGAGCAGGCTTTCGACGCCCCCGAGGTACGCCACGAACGGCATGGCCACCGTGCCGGTCATTACCGGAACGATGGGCATCCTGGTGCCGTTGGCCTCCAGGGCACGGTAAATCTCCCAGACACCGAAGATGGCGAACGTGGTGGTGACCGCCACGAAACCCAGCGGAAGGAACAGCAGCCCGCCAAGCACGGCGAGCAGCATGGCCAGGCCCACCACAACGGCCGCCGGAAGGTTCCGGCCGGCCTTGGGCGTTGGGTTGCTCCTGGGCTGCTTCCCCCGTGTGCGCGCCCGTGGTGCGGGGGCCTGATCTGCCTGGCCCATCAGACTTCGAGCAGCTCTGCTTCCTTGCGCTTGAGCAGCTCATCGATGCCGTCCACGTGGGCCTTGGTCAGGCCGTCCAGCTCCTTTTCGGCCCGGGTGCCCTCGTCTTCGCCGGCTTCGCCGTCCTTGACCAGGCGGTCCAGGGCTTCCTTTGCCTTGCGGCGGATATTGCGGATGGACACCTTGGCGTCCTCGCCCTTGGTCTTCACGATCTTGACGTATTCCTTGCGGCGTTCCTTGGTCAGTTCCGGGATGGTGATCCGGATGACGTTGCCGTCGTTGGACGGGTTGGCCCCCACCTCGGAATCGCTCAGGGCACGTTCGATGTCCCGCAGGGCGGTCTTATCGAACGGTGTGATCAGGATGGTGCGGGCGTCCGGGATGGCGAACGAGGCGAGCTGCTGCAGGGGCGTGGGTGAGCCGTAGTAGTCCACCAGGACCCTGTTGTACAGGCCGGGGTTGGCGCGGCCGGTGCGGATGGAAGCGAAGTCTTCCTTGGCAACCTCTACGGCCTTGTCCATCTTCTCTTCGGCTTCGAGCAAGGTTTCTTCGATCACGGTCTCTCCTGGGGTTCTGGTGCGGTCCGGGGGGCCGGTTCCATGCACACGTGGTTCTCTGTCGCTGCTTCCGCCACCGCCCGGGAGCGGCAGCGGAACTGTCCTGAAAACATCCTAGCCGGAGCTAGGCGGAGACCAGGGTGCCCAGCTTCTCTCCACGGATGGCGCGGGTGACGTTGCCTTCGCCTTCCATGCCGAAGACCACCATGGACAGGTCATTGTCCTTGCACATGGTCATGGCGGTCTGGTCCATGACACGGATGTCGCGCCGCAGGGCGTCGTCGTAGCTCAGGGTCTCCAGCCGTTCGGCGGTGGGATCCTTCTTGGGGTCCGCGGTGTAGACGGCGTCAACGCCGCTCTTGGCCATGAGGACAACATCCGCGTGGACTTCAAGGGCGCGCTGGGCGGCCACGGTGTCCGTGGAGAAGTACGGCAGGCCGGCACCGGCACCGAAGATGACGACGCGGCCCTTCTCCATGTGGCGGATGGCGCGGCGCGGGATGTAGGCCTCAGCCACCTGTCCCATGGTGATGGCGCTCTGCACGCGCGTCTCCACGCCCGCCTGCTCCAGGAAATCCTGCAGGGCGAGGCAGTTCATGACCGTGCCGAGCATGCCCATGTAGTCCGCCCGCGAGCGGTCCATCCCGCTCTGGGACAGTTCGGCGCCGCGGAAGAAGTTTCCGCCGCCCACCACGATGGCCACTTCAACGTCCGGGACGGCCGCGGCAATCTGCTTGGCGACGTTGCGGACGGTCTCGGGATCGACACCCAGCTTCCCGCCGCCGAAGACCTCGCCGGAGAGCTTCAGGAGGACCCGCCGTCGGCTCTTCTCTTGCTGCATTACAGTATTGACGGCTTCCATGGTGCCTTCCCGTTGGTGACGTTCGAAAAAAGGTTATCCTGCCGGAACCGGTGGCCGGAACCAGTGATGCCCGGTGCCCGGCGCCCGGCGCACAACTCTGGGCACAAACCGTGCGCATGCAAAAGGGGCGGCCACCGAAGTGGCCACCCCCTTACGTGTTCGACTAGGCGCCGACGCGGAAACGCGCGAACGCGGTTCCCTTGACACCGGCCTCTTCGAGGATCTGTGCCACGGACTTCTTGGCGTCCTTGGCGAAGGCCTGGTCAACCAGTACCTCACCCTTGTAGAAGCCCGTAACGCGGCCTTCCACGATCTTGGTGAGGGCGGCCTCGGGCTTGCCCTCGGCCTTTGCGGTCTCTTCGGCGATGCGGCGCTCGGACTCGACCAGGTCGGACGGAACGTCTTCGCGGGTCAGGTAGTTCGGGGCCATGGCGGCGATGTGGACGGCGACGTCGTGCGCGGCGGTGGCAGCGGCTT
This sequence comes from Pseudarthrobacter sp. SORGH_AS 212, assembly GCF_030818145.1. Classification (NCBI taxonomy): domain Bacteria; kingdom Bacillati; phylum Actinomycetota; class Actinomycetes; order Micrococcales; family Micrococcaceae; genus Pseudarthrobacter; species Pseudarthrobacter sp. SORGH_AS 212. The sequence continues at coordinate 482,461 of NZ_JAUTAA010000001.1, forward strand.
CGCTTTCACCGTCGACAGCGAACAGGACGCCGACCTGGGCCGGGAGGTCCTTCGAGGTCTTGTGCAGGTAGGCATCAACCGTTGCACCCTCGATGCGGGAAATGCGGCGGACGACGACCTTTTCGCCCAGGACAGCGCCTTCTTCGATGACGACCTCGGACAGCGGCTTGCCGTCCACATCGGTGGCGAGGAGGGTTTCGAGGTCGGCAGCACCGGACTCGACGGCGACGGCCAGGACCTTGTCGGCCAGCTGGATGAACTTGTCAGCCTTGGCAACGAAGTCGGTCTCGCAGTTGACCTCGATCATGACGCCGACGCCGTTGCTGACCTTGGCGGCAACGAGGCCTTCGGCGGTGGAGCGGCCTTCGCGCTTGGTGGCGCCCTTGAGGCCCTTGATGCGGATGATTTCGATGGCCTTTTCGGCGTCACCGTTGGCTTCGTCAAGAGCCTTCTTGACGTCCATCATGCCGGCGCCGGTGCGCTCGCGCAGGGCCTTGATGTCAGCGGCAGTGTAGTTCGCCATGTGAACCCCTCTGTCTACCGAAATTTGTTGTGGTGTACGGACTGACAGGATGGCTGCCCGCGGTGCGGGCGGCCATCCTGTCAGCAGCTCCGGCTGCGGACAGCACGGAGAATCCGGATTTAGCTGTGTTACTTGGCGTCTTCGGCGGGAGCCTCGGCAGCAGCCGGGGCGTCAGCGGCCTCGGCCGGAGCTTCGGCAGCGGCCGGGGCGTCAGCGTTTTCTGCCGGAGCAGCAGCAGCGGCTTCCTCGGCCTTGCTGCCTTCGAGGAGCTCGCGCTCCCACTCAGCCAGCGGCTCTTCGGGAGCTTCGGTGGTGCCCGAGCCGCGGTTGTTGCGGGCGATCAGGCCCTCAGCGACGGCGTCGGCAACAACGCGGGTCAGGAGGTTCACGGAGCGGATGGCGTCGTCGTTGCCCGGGATCGGGAAGTCGACTTCGTCGGGATCGCAGTTGGTGTCCAAGATGGCCACAACCGGGATGTTCAGCTTCTTGGCCTCGTCAACGGCGAGGTGTTCCTTCTTGGTGTCCACGATCCAGAGCACGGAAGGTGCCTTGGTCAGGTTGCGGATACCGCCCAGGTTGGACTCGAGCTTGGTGAGCTCGCGCTTGAGGAGCAGCAGTTCCTTCTTGGTGTAAGCGGAACCGGCGACGTCGTCGAAGTCGATCTCTTCGAGTTCCTTCATACGCTGGATACGCTTGGCGACCGTCTGGAAGTTGGTCAGCATGCCGCCGAGCCAGCGCTGGTTCACGTAGGGCTGGCCAACGCGGGTGGCCTGCTCGGCGATTGCTTCCTGGGCCTGTTTCTTGGTGCCGACGAAGAGTACGGTGCCGCCGTGGGCAACGGTGGCCTTCACGAACTCGTAGGCGCGGTCGATGTAGGACAGCGACTGCTGAAGGTCAATGATGTAGATGCCGTTGCGCTCGGTGAAGATGAAGCGCTTCATCTTCGGGTTCCAACGGCGGGTCTGGTGTCCAAAGTGGACGCCGCTGTCAAGCAGCTGGCGCATAGTTACGACGGGCATGCCGACGCTCCTTCCGGCAGGTCATTCATGAGATAGCCGCGAGGCTTCTTACCCTGCCAATTGTTGACGGTTGATTAGCGTGGCCCGGGTTGGGCCGTGCTCCTGGCATCCACCGCGCTTCCCATCCGTACTGTTGGACGGACCGCAGGAGGCGCGATCCTCCGATGGTGCGGCCGGGGCCGTGCCTTTGGAGGGCTGGATGCGCGTAGTCAGCCCGCTGCTCCCCCACACTCCTGAATGAGTTGTGCCGACGCGGCCCGGACAGGCAGCATCACCAAAAAGGTGGACTGCCGGGGCGGGACGCGTTGAGGGCGCAGCAAACTGCTCCGTCAATAGTACTACAGGCACCACCGCCCACGGGACGTGCGGCGGGCACCATCAGGGCTTTTCCACATAGGCCCGGGCGGCCCGTGACCGCGCCGGTTTGATGGGCGCATGCTGGGCCCATGAAACCACCGGTCCTGCTTGCCGCGCTGCTGCTGCTTCCTGCGTCGGTCTCATCCATCCCGCAGCCGTTGTCCTACAGTCCGCGGGGGCCGGGTCCTGCGCCGGCAACGCTCCAGGCGCTTCCGACGGCGGCGGACGATGTAGGTGCCTCCGTTGCCCGCCCGTCGTGGGACTGGCCGCTGGCACCCCGCCCGCCGGTGCTGCGCGGCTTTGACCCGCCGCCCAAACCGTGGCTCAGCGGCCACCGCGGAGTGGACCTGGAAACCGCGGGTCCGGCGGCGGCAGTGGTGTCGCCTGCGGCCGGAACTGTCAGCTTCGTGGGTGTGGTGGTGGACCGGCCGGTGATCACCATAGATCACGGTGCCGGCCTGCGGAGCAGCTTCGAGCCCGTGGACAGCACCCTGGCGGTTGGCAGTACCGTGACGCAGGGGCAGGTCATCGGCACCGCACTCCCCGGCCACTGCCCGGCCGCCGGTTGTATCCACTGGGGCGTCCGGCAGGGCGAGGAGTACGTCAATCCCCTGCAGTTCGTCCTGGACCTGAGGCCTTCAGTCCTGCTGCCGCTGCACGGAACGCCCTAGACGATGGCCGAGATTCCGGTGATGGCGCGCCCGGTGACCAGGGTGTTGATCTCGGCCGTGCCTTCGTAGGAGTAGATCGCCTCAGCGTCGGCGAAGATCTTCGCCATGCCATAGTCCGTGACGATGCCGTTGCCGCCAAGGATGCCCCGCCCCAGTGCCACGCTCTCGCGCATCCGTTCGGTGGTGAAGGCCTTGGCCAGGGCCGACTGCTCGTCCTTGGCCAGTCCGTCATCTTCGAGCTGGGCGAGCCGCACCATCATCCCCATGGAGCTGACGGCGTTGCCAAGGATCTGCACCAGCTGGTTCTGGATGAGCTGGAAGGATGCCAGGGGACGGCCGAACTGCTTGCGCTCCACGGCGTAACTCCTGGCGACGTCGAAGGCCGCCAGCTGCTGGCCCACAGCCTGCCATGCGACGGCCAGCCGCGTTACCTTCAGGACCTTATTGACGTCGCGGAAGCTGTTCGCATTGGCGAGCTTGAAGAAGTCCGGCACCACCACGTCCTCGAGGACAATGTCGGCGTTCTGCACGGTGCGGAGGGAGATCTTGTTCTCGATCTTGGTGGCACTGAAACCCGGCAGGGTGGTGTCCACGAGGAAGCCCTTGACCTGGTTGTCAGCGACGTCGCGGGCGTAAATGACCACCCAGTCGGAGAAGGTGGCGTTGCCGATCCAGCGCTTGGCGCCGTTGAGGATCCAGGCATCGCCGTCCCGGCGGGCCGTGGTGCGGGTACCGCCTGCCACATCGCTGCCCCCAAGTGGTTCAGTGAGGCCGAACGCGCCGATCTTCTTCAGCGCGTAGATGTCCGGCAGCCACTCCTCCTGCTGTTCCTGGGATGCCAGCGCTTCGATGGACCCCGTGAAGAGTCCGTCGTGGACCCCCAGGAAGGTGGCGATGGAGGCGTCGGCGCGGGTCAGTTCGGCGTGGACCAGACCGGCGAAGAGGTTGGAATGGCCTTGGCGCCGGACAGGGCTGACGAGATCTACGTCAGCGAGCTTGGGGATGAGGTCCATGGGGAACTCCCCCCTGTTCCAGCAGTCCGCGGCGATGGGGCGGACCTCGCGGGCCAGGAAGTCGCGGACCTCGGCCAGGCGGTCCTGCTCCTTGGCGGACAGGAGCTGTTCGAAGGCATAGAAGTCGCCGTCCGCGTAGGGAAGGTCATGGGGGTCTGCAGCAGGAGTGGACATGGTTGCCTTCCGGGGATCAGTGGCCGGCGCCCAATGAAGGGGCGCTGTAAGTTACTGGTCAGTAACATACCCCAGATCGGGCGGTGGGGAAAGGAAGCATGATCACAGCAGAGTCCCTCAGCGCGGGCAACCACCTACCGGCCGGCACAGGGAAAAGGGGTTTAACGCAGAAACCGCGGCCGAACGTTGATCGTCGGCCGCGGTTTCTGCGTTTCTGCCCGCCGTTCCTCACGGCGCAGTAGGGCTACTCGGACTTGAACCGAGGACCTTAGGATTATGAGTCCCGCGCTCTAACCAGCTGAGCTATAGCCCCAAAAATACCCAGGGCCTTCCGCGCGGGGCGCGGCGGCAGGGCAGGAACACTCTAGCAAATGCCGGGGTGCTGTCAGACCACCATGTCCTCGTACCGCGCGCCGCGGTACAGGTCCTCGAAGGTTTGCAGGGTGCCCTGGATGCTGTGCGGCTCCACCATCTGGCGGCTGGCCTGGCCCATGGCTTCCTGCTGGTCCTTGGGAAGCTCCAGGATCTGGGTGAGCTTCTTGGCGAGGTCATCGCTGTCATTGGGGGTGAACAGGTAGCCGTTGTGCCCGTCCCGGACCAGGTGCGGCAGTGCCATGGCGTCGGCCAGGACCACCGGGGTGGATGCGGACATGGCCTCGAGCGTCACCAGCGACTGCAGCTCGGCCGTTCCCGGCATGCAGAAGAGGTCCGCCTGGATGTAGGCCTTCCGCAGGTCGTCGTCGCTGGCGAGGCCCAGGAACTTCACGCGGCTCCCCAGGCCGAGGCGCTGCACCAGTTCTTCGAGCGCCGGCCGTACCTCGCCGCCGCCGACAATTTCCAGGTGCACGTTCAGTTCCGGCGGGGTCTTGCCGATGGCCTTAATCAGCACGTCCACGTGCTTCTCCTCAGCCAGCCGGCCCGCGAACAGCACCGTGGGGTGTTCGTGCGGTTCAATGGTTTCCCCGGGCTGCAGCTCGTAGGCGGCGGAGTCGATGCCGTTGGAGAGCGGCAGCACCTTGCGCAGGAACGCGTGCTCATGCATGGCCTTGGCCGCCAGCGGAGTGGGCGTGGTGACCACGTCCGCCTGGCCCATGACCTTGCCCATGTCCTTCCAGGAGATCCGTCCCACGATGTCCTTGAACCACTGCGGGAACGGCAGGAAGGGGTTGAGGTTCTCCGGCATGAAGTGGTTGGTGGCGACGATCCGAATGCCGCGCTTGACTGCCTCGTAGAGGACGTGCTCGCCAATCATGTAGTGGCTTTGGATATGCACCACGTCCGGCTTGACCCGGTCGAACAGCAGGCTGATTTCCTTCTTGATCTCCCAGGGGAGGCAGATGCGGAACGTCTCGTGCGTGGGCACGCTGTGCGAGCGGAGCCGGTGTACGGTCGCTTCGTCGCGGAACTCGGAGTAGCTCTTGCCCTTGCCGTCGCGGCAGGCCAGGACATGGACGTTGTGGCCCCTGCCGGTCATGCCCTTGGCGAGGCGGTAGCCGAACTGCGCGGCGCCGTTCACGTGGGGCGGGTAGGTGTCCGCGGCGATCAGGATGGTCAGTGGCTGGTCGGCTGGCGTGGTCACGTGGCGGGCTCCTGATGGTCACGGTGCGGACAGCGCTAACTGTCTGCACGGCTGGCCGCCGGCGTCGGCGCGGCTGGGCCTCATGGGCTGGATGGCTGGTGGGCGATGGGGACTAGTGGGACGGCCTGCCCGGGGACTTCCGTGCGTCTTTCTTGCGCTTGGTGACCTCGGGATGGTGCCGCGAAAGGGCGATAACCCCAACGATAGCAAGGAGCGCGGCGGTTGCCATGGCAATGGCCATGACGGCGTGGACGTCGGGGCGCAGTTCACCCAGGATGACGATGCCGATGGCGATTCCCACCATGGGATCGATGACCGTCAGGCCGGCGATCACCAGGTCCGGCGGACCCGAGGAGTACGCGCTCTGCACGAACCAGGACCCCAGGCCGCCCGCGGCGATGATTGCCACCACGGAGTACCACTGCACGTTCAGCAGGAACAGTCCGTTGGGGTCCAGCAGGTGCTTGCCGATGATCCGGGTCAGCACCGCAACGAAGCCGAACAGGACACCGGCGCCAAGGATGTAGATGAAGGCGTTCATCCGGTGCCTGAACATCACGGCCAGGGTCCCGAAGAGGCCAACCGCAAGGGCGAGGAGCAGCACGATGGTCAGTTCGTCCTCAGGGCTGACGTGATGGTTTTCCTGTGTGACGTTGACCGCCAGGAGGACGAACAGCGCCGACCCCGTCACGCAGGCAGTAATGGCCACCACCGTGGCGCGGTTGATGGTGAGGTCCTGGTCCCGCGCGTTCACGATGGTGGTGATCACCAGTGCGATGGCGCCGATCGGCTGGATCACGGTCAGCGGTGCCGACACCAGGGCCACAGCATTCATGGCCATCCCGGCGCACAGCAGCAGCAGGCCGAACACCCAGCGGGGATTCCGCAGCAGGCGCAGGAATCCGTTCGAACTCAGGGCGAGTCCCCCGGTATCGGCCTTCACGGCACTGCCCTGGCGCTGGGCTCCCAGGGCGAGGCAGAACGCTCCCAGCACGGCGAGGAGGACGGCCATCCATATCATCAGGAGGTCCCGCCGTCGGGCTTTGTCCGGGTCCTGCCCTTGCGCAGCATGGCCCAGACATAGTTGTAGGCGGCGATCCAGTGCCCCACCAGGCCCAGGCCCAGCACAATCCATGCCGCCACGAAGAGTGCGTGGGAGAAGCCGGTGTCCAGCCGGGAAAGAACCAGCATGGGGGTGCCGAGGAGCAGCAGCCCGGTGCGCACCTTCCCCACCGTGCTGACGGGGAGGTCGGGGTGGCCGCGGAAGAGCGAGAGCGTCAGAGCGAGCAGGACTGCGTCGGGGACGACCAGCGCCGCCAGGTAGAGCCAATGCACGACGCCGGCAATCACCAGTGTGACGGCTACGGCCAGGAGCGCCAGCCGGTCCGCGATGGGGTCCAGGACCCGGCCCAGCCGGGAAGCCTGGTCGAACCGGCGGGCAACGTAGCCGTCCACCCAGTCGGTGCACGCCATGACCGCCAGGACCACCACACCGGCGCCGTATTCCTTTTGCGCCAGCACCAGCCAGATGAAGAGCGGAACCCCCATGAACCGCACCACGGTGAGGAGGTTGGGGATGGTGAACACGATGTCGTGGTCAACCTGGGGGCGGTCCGGACGGGAACCGGCACCAATGAACTTCACCTGTCCCCCTTCCTGTTGCCGCCCTGCGGCGTGGTCCTGCCGGACAGTGGCCTGCCGGCGGTAGCTGTGCCGCCCGCCAACTCGTGGCCCGGAATGTTGATGAAGCTGCTTGCCCAGGCGCTCCCGCCCGGCCGGTTGGTCCTAGTAGGTGCGGATCAGCTTCCGCAGCAGGACCACCAGGAGGGTTCCCGCGGCAGCCAGTGCGGCCAGCGGCTTCCACCGGTCCTGCAGCCCGCCGGAGGATTCGGACAAGCCAGCGAGCTTGTGGGCTGCCGCGTCCTTCCCTCGCCCGGCCAGCGCCTGGCCCTGACGGGCCTTTCCCTGGGCAACCTCGAGCAGGTACCTGCCCTGGGTCTTGACGTCCAGTTCCGTTCCCAGGTTGTCGCGGACCTGGGTGAGGTGCTGGCGGCGCTGGTTCAGGCGCCGGGACAGTTCCGGCTCCGAAGCGTGCGGGAATTCCTTGTCGTGCTCGGCGGCCTTGGCAGCCTTCTCGGCCTTGGCCTTCGCCGCGGCCTCTTCCTTGGCAGCCTTCGCGGCCTTGGCCTCGGGGCTTGCCGGGTCCAGCACGGCCGGGTTGAAGGCAGAGCCTTCCTTGGCCACGCCGATATCGTGCTTGATGCCGCGGATGGTTTCTTCCGGCAGCAGGGGCATGGCCTTCTTGAACCTGGCCATGCCGATGAGGCCTCCCACCAGGGCGATCAGCAGGAACGCGGCGGAGACCAGCAGTGCCGCCAGCCAGGCGGGCATGATGGTGGCCAGGCCCATGATGGCCGCAACAATCAGTCCGACCACCAGGAAGGCCAGGAAAACCAGGGCAACAGCGAAGAAGGCGGCCGCGACGCCGACCTGCACGCCTTTGCGCTTGAGTTCGACCTTGGCGAACGCGATCTCGTCGTTGATCTGGCGGGGCGCCAACCTTGCAAGGAGCTTGACCGTTCCGGGCAGCGCGGTGATGCGCAATCCGGGTCTGGTCTGCCCGCTGTGACGTCCGCTCATCGGTTCCGCCTAACTGGTTTGTGTGCTCGATCCGGCATCGTTTGTCCCGGGAAATGTGCACAGGCACAGTCCCCGCCACAAAACTACCATTCAGGTTCAGGGCGGACTTCGGGGCTTGCCGGGCGGCACTGATTACAACGCTGCAAATCGTGGGGTGCCGGGCCTAGGATGGACATCCGTGACCACAGCTTCCAATCCGGGCGACCTGCTCAGCCCCCGCCGCAGACTTTTGTACATCTTCCTCCTCGGTGCCCTGACCGCCTTGGGGCCTTTCACGATCGACCTGTACCTGCCGGCTTTCCCCGCCCTGGAGGCCAGCCTTGGCGTTACGGAGGCGCAGGTCCAGCTCACCCTGGCAGGGACCACCCTGGGCTTTGCGTTCGGCCAGCTGGTGGTGGGTCCGTTCAGTGACAAATTTGGCCGCAGGAACCCCTTGATCCTGGCCACCGCCCTGCATATCGCGGCGTCGATCGGTGCGGCGCTGTCCACGGATATCACCACCCTGGGGATCTTCCGCGTGCTCATGGGTGTGGGCGCTGCGGGCGGCGGCGTGGTGGCGATGGCCATGGTCCGTGACCTGTTTTCCGGCTACGCCATGGTGAAGATGTTTTCCAGGATGGCACTGGTCAACGGCCTGGCACCCATCCTGGCGCCGGTGATCGGGTCGCAACTGCTGCTGGTGATGCCCTGGCCCGGAATCTTCGTGTTCCTGGCCTCCTACGGCACCCTGGTGATCGTGGCAGCGCTGGTCCTGGTCCGTGAAACGCTGCCGCCGGAGAAGAGGGGACAAAGCGGCATGACGGCCCGGCAGCGCTACCGGGTCCTGTTCAGCGACCGGATCTTCGTGGGCCTGCTGATGGTGGCGGGCCTGAACTTCGGTGGACTCTTCACCTACCTCTCGGCCTCGCCGTTCCTGTTCCAGGGCGTGTTCGGCTTCTCAGCCCAGGAGTACGGGCTGCTCTTCGGTATCAACTCGCTGGGCATCGTGGCCGGCGTGCAGACCAGTTCGAGGCTGATCAGGCGGGTGCCGCCGCAGTGGATCCTCGCCGCCGCAACGGCCTGGATGTTCCTGATGGCCCTCCTGATCGTGGTGTTCGACCTCCTGGGCTTCGGCCTGTGGGGCGTGATGGTGCCGCTGTGGTTCTACATCCTGGGAACGGGGTTCATGTTCCCGTGCGTGCAGGTCCTGGCGTTGGCGAACCACGCCTCCCAGGCGGGCACCGCCGCGTCCCTGCTGGGCGCCGCCACCTTCATGATGGCCGGGCTGATCTCACCCGTGGTCGGGTGGCTGGGCATCACCAGCACCAGCATGGGGGCGGTCCAGGCAGTCTGCATCCTGCTGGCCATGGCAGCCCTGTGGCTGGTGGTCCGCCCACGCACGGTCCCGGCCATCGCCTGACATGATGAGGGCATGAAACACCGGCCGCACAGGAATGGACGGGGACTCTTCCTCGGCGCGGTGCTGGGCGCCGTCGCGGGTTACTTCGCGGGCCGCGCCGCCGGCAACGCGGCGATGGGAATCATCCTTGGCTCACTGGCTGGCGCGGCGCTGCTGTACCGGGTCAATCCGGGCGGGCGGAACCGCCGCTGAATCCCGCCTGGACGGCATCTGCAGCAATTGCCGGAGGCAGTAGCCGCGTGGCTGTACCGGGCCAATAGGCTGCGCGATAAAATGTGTCCGTGCCCAGTTGGCAGGATCGACCCCAGCTACCGGCCACATGGCAGCGATGCGATGCCCGGATCCTGCCCCTGTGGTGGGACCGGGCGTGCGTGCAGATGGGCGAGCAGTCGGCCGCCCTGTACGCCGCCGGGCTCTTCACCGAGGACCGCCGCAGGCCCATCGCCCAATGGTTCAACCCCGCGTTCAAAGCCGCGCTGCTGGTGGCGCCCGAAACCTCTCCCGAGTGGCCCGTGCAGCGGTTCGGCATCTTCTATGCACCCCCGGATGCAGGCTTCGTGCGGATCCACTCTGCCCCGCATGAATGGAGCCCCCGGCAGCCCCGCAAGTCCCCCACCGAGCAGGAAGCGTTCCTGGCTGCGATAGCCGAGGCAGAGCGGTTCCTGCAAGTTGAAATGGACTTCGTGTGAGGAGGCAAAAAGCCCCCGTCCTCCAGTGGAGGACGGGGGCTTTTCAGTGCAAGCTCCTCCTGCTGGACTTGAACCAGCAACCCTTCGATTAACAGTCGAATGCTCTGCCAATTGAGCTAAGGAGGAATGAAGCAGGTACGACCTTAGCAAAGGATTCCGGCAAAAGTGAAATCGGCGGAATCCCCTGCCATCGAGCTCCTGCCGGAAGGGAAAAAGAGCCAAAAAAATCCCCGTTCCGGAAGACCGGAACGGGGATTGGCAGCTCCTCCTGCTGGACTTGAACCAGCAACCCTTCGATTAACAGTCGAATGCTCTGCCAATTGAGCTAAGGAGGAATGAAGCGGGTATTAGCCTAGCAAACACCCCGGCTGGAAGCGAAATCGGCGGACGGAACCGGCATCAGGCCAGGCACCACGCCAGGCATCAGGTCAGGCATCGGAGCGCAGGGACCTGCGTTCCATCTCCAGCATCATCAGCTCGCGGTTGAGCCGTTGGAACGCCTCAGGATCTGCAGCGGGATCGAGCCGCTGGAGCTGGCCCATCTTGTCCGCCTTGACCCGGGTGATCTGCAGCTCGAACAGGCGGGACAGGATGTCCCGGCAGTACTTCTGGACACCCTCCTCCGTGCTCGCCGGCAACGGCACCACCGCCAGCTCGGACACCAGCGCCCGCAACGGCTCCGGGACCTCGTGCATCACATGCTCAACCCAGCGCGCAGGATCGGTCACCATGCCCGGGCCGGTGGCGCGCATGGCGTCATGGACCGCCTGGAAGGCCGGGGTGGCAAACCTGGCGGCGGCGAAGCGGTCCCAGACGGCCCCGGAGAGCAGCGCCGGTTCCTGCAGCGCCACCTCCACCGCCTGGCGCTCCATGGAGGCCACAGGGTCCCGCGGGTCCGGGCGGTGATAGGACGGGACGGCGCCCGACGCCCGTCCGGCAGCAACGCCGGGCCCGCCGGCTTCTGCGGGCCTTCCGGCAGCCTGGCCGCCCTGCTGCGCCGCAGCCGTCCCGGCACCTCCCTGAGGGCCCGCAGATGCACGTTTCATGGCGACGGCCACGGCCCTGTTCGCCTCTTCGACGGACATGCCCAGCCACCCCGCCAGTTCGCGGGCGTAGGCGGGCCTGATGCCGGCGTCGCGGATCTGCGCCACCACCGGAGCGGCTTCGCGCAGCGCTGCGACGCGGCCTTCCACGGTGTCAAGGTTGTGGCGCTTCAGCGACGCCCGGATGGCGAATTCGAAGAGCGGCCGGCGGCTGCTGATCAGGGCCTGGACGGCTGCGTCCCCGCGGGTCTGCCGAAGGTCGCACGGATCGGCGCCGGTGGGTTCCACGGCCACGTAGGTCTGCGCAGTGAACCGCTGGTCCTCCTCGAAGGCACGCAGGGCCGCCTTCTGGCCGGCGGCGTCGCCGTCGAAGCAGAAGACCACCTCTCCCCCGGTGCCGTCGTCGGACAGCAGGCGCCGGGCGATCTTGATGTGCTCGGTGCCGAACGCCGTGCCGCAGGTAGCTACCGCCGTCGTAATTCCCGCAAGATGGCAGGCCATCACGTCGGTGTAGCCCTCCACCACCACCAGCTGGCGCTCCTTGGCGATGCTTTTCTTGGCGAGGTCGATGCCGTAGAGGACCTGGGACTTCTTGTACAGCGTGGTCTCGGGGGTGTTGAGGTACTTGGGGCCTTGGTCGTCCTCGTAGAGCTTGCGCGCGCCGAAACCGATGGTGTCACCGGCGATGTCCTTGATGGGCCAAATGAGGCGTCCCCGGAAGCGGTCATAGATGCCCCGGTTGCCCTCGGAAAACATCCCCGTGAGCTTCAGCTCCGCGTCGGTGAAGCCGCGGCCGCGCAGGTGTTTGAGGAGTGCGTCCCAGCCCTGCGGGGCGTAACCACAGCCAAAGTGCTCGGCGGCAGCGCGGTCGAACCCGCGGCCGAAAAGGAAGTTCCGTGCCTCGGCGGCGCCGGGGGTCAGCAGCTGGGCCCGGAAGAATTCATCGGCGATCTTGTGGGCGTCCAGCAGCCGCTGGCGCCGCCCCACTTCCTCACGGTTGGGCCCGGTGCCGCCGTCCTCGTAACGCAGCTCGTAGCCGATGCGGGCGGCAAGTTTTTCCACTGCCTCGTGGAAGGAACTGTGGTCCTGCTTCTGCACGAAGGCGATGACGTCGCCGTCCTCGCCGCAGCCGAAGCAGTGGTACCGGCCCACCTGCGGGCGGACCGTGAACGACGGCGAGCGCTCGTCGTGGAAGGGGCACAGGCCTTTGAAGGTCCCCAGCCCGGCACCCTTGAGGGTGACGTAGCCGTCCACCACTTCCTTGATGTCCGTGCGCTGGCGTACTTCGTCGATATCTTCACGTTTGATCAGGCCAGCCACAGAGTAATCCTAGTCCCGTGGACTGACCGCCCGGCCCGTCGTGTCATTCCGCTCACCACAGCGAGGGCAGGCTCCCCACGAGGCGCTCGTACATGGCCAGGGCGGATCCGTCGGTCAGCGACGCCACCTGGTCGATCACCACGCGCAGCCGGGCACCGTCATCCCCGGCATCGCGCCAGTCGGCGGCGAACATCGGCTCCAGGTTCCGGTCACCGGTGGCGCTCAGGGCGGTGACCAGGGCGTGCAGGACCTCGCGCTGGCGTTCGTAGATGGGCTGCCGGTGTTCGGTGGTCATGACGAACGTGGTGGCCATGCCCTTCATGACGGCAATCTCCATGACCGTCTCGTCCGGAACCATGAGCTCGGCGCTGTAGCGGGTGAGCCGGCCCGGCCCGTAGACCGAGCGCGTCGTTTCGAGGGCGCTCTGGCAGAACCGGCCGATGAGCTGGCTGGTCATGTTCTTCAGGGCGCCCATGGACTTGCGGCTGCCGTCCGCTTCCCGCACCCAGACGTCGGTTGCCTCCAGGCGGGCCAGTGCGGCGTCGATGGCGGCGGGGTCGTTGTGCGGCAGGTACCACTGCTTGGCGTAGCCCACCACGCGGGCGCGGTGGTCCGGGTTGTCCATCCACCGCAGCTGGAAGTGGCCGGCAACAATGGCGTCCTCCACGTCGTGCACGGAGTAGGAGATGTCGTCGGCCAGGTCCATCACCTGGGCCTCAAGGCAGGAACGCCGCTCGGGCGCACCCTCCCGGATCCAGTTGAAGATGGGGAGGTCATCCTCGTAGGCACCGAACTTGCTGGTGCGCCGGCCGTGGATCACCGGCGCGTCGAGCGCGGACCAGGGATATTTCGACGCCGCGTCCAGGCTGGCACGGGTGAGGTTCAGCCCGGCGGGATGGCCCCCGGCGGTGAGGACCTTGGGTTCGAGCCGGGTGAGGAGCCGGAGGGTCTGGGCGTTGCCTTCGAACCCTCCGATGCCATGCGCCACCTCGTTCAGGGCGGACTCCCCGTTGTGGCCGAACGGCGGGTGGCCGAGATCGTGGCTCAGGCACGCGGTGTCCACCACGTCCGGGTCGCAGCCCAGCGCACGGCCCAGTTCGCGGCCCACCTGGGCCACCTCGAGACTGTGGGTGAGGCGGGTCCGGACGAAGTCGTCCGTGTCCGGGGCCACCACCTGGGTCTTCGCTCCCAGCCGGCGCAGGGCCGATGAGTGCAGCACCCGGGCGCGGTCCCGTTCAAAGTCCGAACGGTAGGTGCTCTTGGGCGGCTCCTCCACCCAGCGGGCGGAGTCCCGGGAGCCATAACCGGAGGGCGCTCCGGCCACGGCGCCGGCGGGTGATTCAGCCACGGGAACCTCAGCCACCGGAAACGTCCAGTTCGGCCGCGGCGATGTCCCGCGACTGTGCATCGTTCAGCGCCCGGGAATCCAGCCAGTCCTTGGGCAGCGCGGGCCGCTTGGGTGACCCGGCACGTCCACGGGGGCCTTCTGCGTCGCCGCCGGGGTAGGGCGAGTCCAGGTCCAGCTCGGCGAGGGTGTCACGGAGCACTTCAAGGCTGGTTACCAGGGCCAGCCGGGTGCGGAGTTCCCCGCCCACCACATAGCCCTTGAAGTACCAGGCGATGTGCTTGCGGATCTCCCGCAGCGCCTTGCCCTCGTCACCGAAGGTTTCCACCATCAGTTCGGCGTGCCGGTAGACGCCCTCGGCCACCTGGCGCAGGTTGGGGCGGTGGCGGACTTCGCTGCCTTCGAACGCTGCCTGGAGGTCGCCGAAGAGCCACGGCCGGCCCTGGCAGCCGCGGCCCACCACCACGCCGTCCACGCCGGTTTCGCGGACCATGCGCACCGCGTCTTCGGCGGACCAGATGTCGCCGTTGCCCAGCACCGGGATGTCCGGCAGGGCCTCGCGGAGGCGGGCGATGGCCGACCAGTCCGCCTGGCCGGAGTAGAACTGTGCCGCGGTGCGGCCGTGGAGCGCGACGGCGGCAACACCGGAATCGCGGGCGATCCGGCCGGCGTCGAGGTACGTGAGGTGGTCATCGTCGATGCCCTTGCGCATCTTGATGGTCAGGGGGATGTTGCCCTTGGACGCTTCCCGCACGGCGGTCTGCACGATCGCGGTGAAGAGATCGATCTTCCACGGCAGGGCGGAACCGCCTCCGCGGCGGGTGACCTTCGGGACGGGGCAGCCGAAGTTCAGGTCGATGTGGTCCGCGCGGTTTTCTTCCACCAGCATCCGGACGGCCGCGCCCACTGTGCCGGGATCCACCCCGTAGAGCTGGACGGACCGGACTTTCTCGTCGTCGTCGTGCGAAATGATCCGGAGGGACTCGGGAGTCCGCTCCACCAGCGCGCGGGACGTGACCATTTCCGCCACGTACATGCCGCCGCCGTATTCGCGGCACAAACGGCGGAAAGCGGAATTGGTGATCCCCGCCATGGGGGCCAGGATTACCGGCGTGTCCACAGTGAGGGGACCCAGCTTCAGGGGCGGGAGTTCCAGCCGGGCGGTGGATGGGGTTGCTGCAACAGTCACTGTTCCATTGTTGCAAATCCGGCCAAATCGGGTGCCCGCACCAGTGCCGATCGGTCCTGTTGCCGGACTGTCCGCGGTGTTAACGTGGCCCCGATCGGGTCCGCCCGGGCCCGGCTGACCAGGAGGAGTAACGATGCTCTCAGACACCTCACTGCCGGTGGTCAAGGCGACGCTGCCCGTCGTCGGGGAGAACATCCGGGAGATCGCGTCACGCTTTTACACCCACATGTTCCAGGAGCATCCGGAGCTGCTGGACGGCCTGTTCAACCGCGGGAACCAGGCGGACGGGCGGCAGCAGCAGGCACTGGCCGGCTCCGTGGCCGCTTTCGCCGGGTTCCTGGTGAACGACCCCACGCACCTGCCGGACCATCTGCTGTCCCGGATCTCGCACAAGCACGTCTCGCTCGGGCTGGCTCCGGACCAGTACCAGGTGGTGCATGACAACCTGATGTGGGCCATCGTGGATGTCCTGGGCGACGCCGTCACGCCCGAGGTGGCGGCGGCCTGGGACGAGGTGTACTGGCTGATGGCCAACATGCTGATCAACAAGGAGCGAGGGCTGTACGACGCGGTCCGGCTGGGCCCGGAGACCATCTGGCGCACCTGGCGGGTGGCCGAGAAGATCCAGGAGACCGACGACGTGGTCAGTTTCGTCGTGGAACGCACTGACGAACGCGAGGTGAAGCCCTCACTGCCGGGCCAGTACGTCACCATCCGGATGGAGATGCCAGACGGCGTCCTCCAGCCCCGCCAGTACAGCCTCACCCAGGCCGACGACGGCCAGCACCGGCGGTTTGCGGTCAAGCGCGTCCGCGGGGAGGGCACAGCCGCCGGGATACCCGACGGCGAGATGTCCACCCTCCTGCACGATCACGTCAACGTGGGCGACGAGGTGACCCTGTCTGCCCCGTTCGGCGACGTGGTGCTGGAGTACACGGACCGGCCGGTGGTGCTGGCGAGCGCCGGCATCGGCATCACCCCCATGGCCGGAATGCTGTCCCATCTGGTGAAGGCCGGCTCGCAGCGGAAGGTGGCGTTCCTGCACGCCGACGACTCCCCCGGGTCCTTTGCGCTGCGGAACCAGGTCACGGCGGACATCGCCGCCCTGCCGGATGCGTCCCTTAACGCGTGGTTCCTCAACGGGGACGGCGGCGGGGACGATGCAAACGTGCACACGGGTTTCATGAACGTCCGCGACGTGAAACTGCCTGCCGACGCCGAGTACTACCTGTGCGGTCCGGTGGCCTTCATGCAATCGGTCCGCAGCGCCCTGGTGGGCCTGGGCGTTCCGGCCAGGGACATCCAGTACGAAGTGTTCGGCCCGGACCTCTGGCTGGCCGACTACCAGTAGGAGCCGTCAGCCGCGGTCGGCCCTGCGGCCCCGGCGGGTGGGAAGAGTGGCATCACCGGAGCCGTCGGCGTCGGCGCCTGATACGGGGGTGCTCGCCGGGTGTTCCGCAGCCCTGCGGGACCGTGCTTCGAGCGCCGCTGCGGCCAGCGCCCCCGTGTCCTCGACGCCCTCTGAAGGCAACCGGCCGCCGTCGTCCGTCCACTCCTTTGCTTCGCGCTGCCGGAATCCGGACGGCGCGGTCCGCGAAGTGCCCGGCGCAGCGTTGGCGCCGGCAGCGGTTACGACGGCGGGAGCCTGCCGGATACCGGTGGCCTTGACCACCAGCACGGCGATGAGGGTGGTCACAGGGATGGCCAGCACCAGGCCTATCGACCCGACGAGGGTCCGGATGACCTCCTCGGAGAGTTCGGCGCTGGTGAGGGTCTCCCCCAGCGGCCGGTCATACAGCATGACGATGATGAGGATGGGCAGGGCCGCTCCGGCGTAGGCGAACGCGATGGTGTACACGGTGGAGGCGATGTGGTCGCGGCCGATCCGCATGGCCGACGTAAACAGCTTGCGTGCGCTGCTGTTGGGCGCCAGTTCGTAGAGTTCCCAGACGGCTGAGGACTGGGTGATGGTCACATCGTTAAGGACGCCCAGCCCGGAGATAATCAGTCCGCACAGGATCACCCCCGAAATGGAGATGTTCGCAGAGGTGTTGATCAGGGTGGTGGCGTCGTGGTTGCCCACCCCGGCGAGGTTCGCTGCGCTGGTGGCCCACCAGGCCAGGAGGGCCGTGATCGCCAGCCCGAACATCGTGCCGAGCAATGCGGTGGAGGTCCGGGCCGAGAAACCGTGGGCGAAGTACAGCACCCCGATCATGATCACCGTGGATCCCACCAGTGCCAGCAGCAGCGGCGGCTTGCCCTCCACCAGTCCGGGCAGCATGAAGCTGGCCAGCACGAAGTAGGCACCCACCAGGCCGATGAGGGCCCGGAGTCCGCGCCAGCGGGCGACGGCGATGACCACGAAGGCGTACAGGATGGCCAGCAGGACAATGGGCAGGGTCCGGACGAAGTCCACGAAAATGTACGCCGGCGAGCCCTGTGTGGAAGCCGCGCCCTGGGCATTGGAGAGGTTGAGGTAGCGGATCCGGTCGCCGGGCTTGACGCCGTGCGATGTGGCAACGTCCGGGTTGATGACTACCTTGACGGGGCTGCCGCCCTTGTCCGGTTCGGTGAATGCGAAAGTGCAGTTGGACCCCTGGGGCTGCTGGCCCGATCCCTGCTGGGGCCGGCCGCCCTGCCCCTGCTCCTGGGTGGCCACGCCCTGCATGCAGTTTTCCGTTGCCACATTCGTGATGGTCCCGGCATCGAAGGTCACTCCGGGAGCCGTCGAGTAGGGGTTGGCCAGCGAGATCCCGTCCTTGCTTCCGGACGGCCAGAGCATGGCCATCCCGGCGAGGGTGAGCAGTGTGATGGGGATCAGGATGGCGGCGAGGATACGGTTGGCCTTCCTGCGGGCAGCCATCGCCTGGGCCGTCGGCTCCGAATGATCTGTGGAAGCGTGGGAGTGTCCTGCGCCCATCAGCAGTTGAACCTCATACGTTGAACTCTACGTGGGGCACCATAGGGTTGATAAATGGACCATTCGGACTTGGAGGTACCGGCGTGGGCAACCGTGACATGAAGGATAACGGCGGGGTGCAGACCGGGCAGCGGCCTGTGGTTCCCCTGCACCGGCCTGTACTGAACGTCCTGGCAGCGTCCGGACCAACGAGGGCCGTGGCTTTGGTGCTGCATGGCGGCAAGGCCCACAGCCGGGAACCCGTGGAGGCCCGCCACCTGAGTCCCGCCAGGATGGTTCCCTTTGCCCGGCACCTGCACCGCGCGGGCCGCAAGCACGGGCTGGCCGTCTGGTCCCTCCGCAACAGCGTCCGCGGATGGAACGGCAACGACATGTCGCCGCTGCAGGATGCAAAGTGGGCGCTGCAGCAGATCGAGGAAAGCCACCCCGGGGTTCCGGTCTTCCTGGTGGGGCACTCCATGGGCGGTTTGACCGCCGTATGCGCCGCGGACCACCCGCAGGTGGAGGCAGTAGTGGCGCTGGCCCCATGGCTGAGCCCGGAAACGCCGGCGGAGCGGGTTGCGGGCCGCAAGGTCCTGATCGTGCACGGGACCACTGACCACATGACCAGCCCCCGGCAGTCATTGGCGTTCGCGCGCCGCGCCAGCGCAAATGCGGCCAGCATGCAGTACGTCTCGCTCAAGGGCGTTGGCCACTTCATGCTTCGCAAGGTCAGGATCTGGCACATCCTGGCCACCGGGTTCGTCATCCAGGCTTTTGCCGAAAGCACCGGAGCCCCGGTGCGCCCGGCCCGCGCCTTCGGCCAACTGCTGCCCGAAGGGTCAGTGCACGTAACCCTGTGAGCCGCAGCAACGTCAACGGGACCGGAGGGCGGGGCCTCCCTGCCATCAGTCGCGTGCCCCCGGAAGGAGGCAGCCATGCCCTGGCGACCGGCGCCCCATGACCGTTTCTACCGGCTGATCGTGCGCACCGGGCTGTTCCTCCGGTGGGCTTTCCGGGTAAGGGTCATCAGTACCGGAACCGGGCACCTGCCTCCCGCGGGGCTGCGCAGCGGGGTGTCCCGCGCTGTGGTCCCCGGCACCGGAGCGGTTTTTGCCGTCACGCACTTCGGATACCTGGACTTCGCCGTCGCTGAACTGCTGGTTTGGAAGCATGCACGGGCGCAGCTGCGGTTCCTGATCCACCAGGGTGCGGCCGACCATTGGTTCGCGGGCCCGGCGGTCAGCGCCAGCGGCCATGTGGTGGTGGGGTACACCGGCCGGGCCGGCGCCTACGACGAGGCCGTCGCGAAGCTGCGTGCCGGCGAGTACCTCGCCGTCTTTCCGGAAGCTGGCGTGAGCCGCAGCTTCACAGTGCGCGGCTGCAGGACCGGTGCGGTCCGGATGGCGGCCGAAGCCGGAGTGCCGGTGATTCCCGTGTCCGTCTGGGGTGCGCACCGCCTGTTGACCCGCGGCCACGGATTCTCCCTGGGCCGGGCCTGGCGCGCACCGGTGCGGATCCATGTGGGCAGCGCGGTGACCTTTGCGCCGGATGTGGATGCCGGGGCGGCCACGGCGTCCCTGCGGGACATGCTCCAGGACGGGATCGACCGGTGCATCGCCGACTTTCCGCTGCAGCCGGAGCCCCGGGCCTGGTGGATGCCGGCGCGCCTGGGCGGGGGCGCCCCCACCGAGGCCGAACGGAAAATCCTGGACAGAGACGACGAAGCCCGCGGCCGCCGTCGTGGTCCCCCCAACTAGGTCGCAGTAAATGTCGGAATGGAGCCGCATAACGACATCTGCTGCGACCTAGTGCGGCTGCGGGCCGGGATTGCCTAGTCGGAGACCACCAGGGTCTCCGCCGCGGCCAGCCGGGCCTTTCCGCTTTCCAGCAGGGGTTCGACGGCGGCGCGCAGGGCTGCCATCGAATCGTCGAGTTCCAGCATGACCGGGTGCTGGTACGCAATGAGGGACAGCATGTCCCGGACGGCCTCGGCAGCGTCGTCGGCTGCCAGGGCAGGGTCATGGCCCACGAACACGTCCGTGGGTGCTCCCGGAGCGGCAGCATCCTGGCCCCCGGGCCCCTCACCGGCGTCCGCCGCGTCCGGGGTTGCCGGGGCGGCGTAGCTGACCGCGAACGCCCGGATGCGGCCCTTCTTGCTGGGGGCCACCCCCTGGCCGAACGCCGATTCGGGCTGCGCCCGGAGGACGATGGCGCCGTGGGCTCCGGTGAGTTCGTCCAGGAACAGCTTCTGCACCTGGCCAACGGACAGCACTCCGGGCGAATCCCAGTCATGGATGGCGGTGTAGTACCGGCCCACCACGTCGGTCAGTTCAACCGATCCGGTGGCCAGGTCCATCACCACGTCGGATCCGGCGTTCTCGCCGCTGACCGGCCGGCCGCCATGGTCCGTGTCCGGGAAGACCGGCAGCTTCAGCGCGCCCGGCTGCACAATCACCAGGCGTGAGCGCTGGATGGGCGCGAGGCCGGCGGCCCCGGCAAAGGCGGCACCCGGGGTGGCGGGCTCCACTTTGGCACGGAGCTTGGCCACGCCCGACGGCGCGTTGGCGGCTTCGCGGCGCAGCATGGCCAGGAGCGTGGCACCGATGCCGGCACGCCGGTGGTCCCGGGCCACCTCGATGTAGCTCCACAGGCGTTCCGGGTGCAGCGCCGCTTCATAGACGACGCCGGCGGCCACGGGGATGCCGACGCCGTCGATCACGTCTTCGGCAACGATGCAGCGCCGCCACGGCAATCCGCCGGTCCCGTTCGAGGACGGTGCAAGGGCGCTGCGGAACTGCCGGGCCTGCGCGGTTTCCGGGCCGCCCCAGATCTCCAGGAGGGCGAGGTCGTCACCGTCGCGCCATTCGCGGTATTCGATGGCCATGGCTAGGCGCCGATCAGGCGTGCGGCCAGGTAGCCCTCCACCTTGTCCAGGGAGACCCGTTCCTGGCTCATGGTGTCGCGTTCGCGGATGGTCACGGCCTGGTCCTCGAGCGTATCGAAGTCCACGGTGATGCAGAACGGGGTGCCGATCTCATCCTGGCGGCGGTAACGGCGGCCAATGGCACCGGCGTCGTCAAAGTCGATGTTCCAGTTCTTGCGGAGCTGGGCAGCGAGGTCCTTGGCCTTCGGAGACAGGGCCTCGTTGCGGCTCAGCGGCAGCACGGCAGCCTTCACCGGAGCCAGGCGCGGGTCCAGCTTGAGCACGGTGCGGACGTCGACGCCGCCCTTGGCGTTGGGTGCCTCATCCTCGGTGTACGCGTCGATCAGGAACGCCATGAAGGAGCGGGTCAGGCCGGCGGCAGGTTCGATCACGTACGGGGTGTAGCGCTCGTTGGTGGCCTGGTTGAAGTAGCTCAGGTCCGTGCCGGAGGCCTTGGCGTGGGTGGAGAGGTCGAAGTCCGTGCGGTTGGCCACGCCTTCCAGCTCGCCCCATTCGGAGCCTTGGAACCCGAAGCGGTACTCGATGTCCGTGGTGCCCTTCGAGTAGTGGCTGAGCTTCTCCAGCGGGTGCTCGAAGAACCGCAGGTTCTCCTCACGGATGCCCAGGCCGGTGTACCAGGCCATGCGCTCCTTCATCCAGTACTGGTGCCACTCTTCGTCGGTTCCGGGCTCGACGAAGAACTCCATTTCCATCTGTTCGAACTCGCGGGTGCGGAAGATGAAGTTGCCCGGCGTGATCTCGTTGCGGAAGGACTTGCCGATCTGGCCGATGCCGAACGGCGGCTTCTTCCGCGAGGTGGTGAGGACGTTGTTGAAGTTCACGAAGATGCCCTGCGCGGTTTCCGGGCGCAGGTAGTGCAGCCCCTCCTCGCTGGCAACCGGGCCCAGGTAGGTCTTGAGCAGGCCGGAGAATTCCTGCGGTTCGGTCCATTCGCCGCGGGTGCCGCAGTTGGCGCAGGCGATGTCCTTCAGGCCGTTTTCCGCCGGGCGGCCCTTCTTTTCCTCGTACTCTTCTTCGAGGTGGTCCGCGCGGTACCGCTTGTGGCAGGACAGGCACTCCACCAGGGGGTCGGAGAAGACATCAACGTGGCCGGACGCTTCCCAGACCTGCTTGGGGAGGATGACCGAGGAGTCCAGGCCCACCACGTCTTCGCGGCCGCGGACCATGGACTGCCACCACTGGCGCTTGATGTTTTCCTTCAGTTCGGCGCCGAGGGGCCCGTAGTCCCAGGCTGAACGCGAACCTCCGTAGATTTCACCGGCCTGGAACACGAAGCCCCTCCGCTTGGAGAGGGAAATGACCTGGTCGAGGACGGATTTTGCTGCCATGGGGGTAACTCCAATTTCTACAGGGCCGCTGGGTGCGGTCCGCGGTTTTCAGGCCACGCACGGCACCGGATGTGGGACACGACCGGTGCCCTGGCGGGCGGATGAAGGGATGCGTGAAAGCTGCGTTTCCTAGCCTACCGGCCGCCGTCCACGGAGCGCGCCCCGCGGCCACGGCAGTGTTGCCAGGATGATGGCTGCCAGGGTCAGGATGGTGCCCAGGACGGTGGGAAGGGCCACCACGCTGCCCGGGGCCGGCACGAAGACGTCCAGGGCCAGCGAACCCATCAGCTGCCCCGCAATCATGCCCAGGCCGGTGACCAGGACGCCGAGCGTCCGGACCAGGAGGGCACCCAGGCCGATGAACACACAGCCCATGGGACCGCCCAGGTAGTACCACCACTCCGCCGGCAGCGGGTTTCCGGGGCCAGCCACCACCACTTTGATGCCCAGCACCGTCCAAAGGACCAGGCAGCCGGCGATGAAGTTGACCAGGGTGGCGGCAATCGGGGTGCCGTAGTGAACGGTTGCGGTGCCGTTCATCGCCTGCTGGAAACTCATCAGGAAGCCCGCCGCAACGGGCAGCAGGAGGGGCAACAGCAGGGCGGCAGCCCCGCCGTCGGATTCCGCACCGGAGCCGGATGTGGCGAATCGCGGGGACACGGCCCAGGCGACAGCGGCGATGGTGAGGATGCAGCCGACAATGCGGATGCCGGTGACGGATTTCTTGCCCGCGGGGCCCAGGCCCAGCCGGTCCACCAGCAGGCCGCTGACCGTCTGGCCCGTGACGGTGGCCACCGTAAAGAGCGCCACGCCCAGGATGCCGACAGTGAAGGTCTGGGCAAACACGAACAGTGCGCCGATTCCGCCGGCCAGGACATAGGCGGGCGGGAAAGCCCTGCTGCGGACGGCGGGAATGATCCGGGCAAGGCCGGCCCGGCCACGCGGCAGCAGCAGCGAGATGAGGATCATGACCAGCAGTCCTGTGCTGAAGCTCACCACCGCGGCGCTGATGCCGTCGTCCAGCCGGGCACCCAGGGCGCCGTTAATCCGGCCCTGGACGGGAATGGCAAGGCCTGCGCCCACCGCCAGCGGCAGGCCTGCAAGCACGGGCAGGCGGGAGGTGGAGGTCATTGGATCCACCTTACGTCAGGCATTATTGCTCTATGAGCATCCCCGTTGACGACGTCCCCATCCGCGACAGCATGATCCGGCTGGGCCAGCTGCTGAAGCTTGCCAACCTCGTGGAGGACGGCGTGGAAGCGGCCGAGCTGATCAAGAACGGGCTGGTGAAGGTCAACGGCGAGATCGACGACCGCCGCGGCCGGCAGCTCCACAACGGCGACACCGTCACCGTGAACGGCCAGACCGTGCGGGTGGTCGCGCCGGAGGCCTGACCACCCCCGGCACCCCGCCTGCTGCACCTTCCCCGCTGTGCCCTGCCTGCTGCCCCCTGCGGCAACCGGGCTTGGCGCCCGGGCCGCCGCCCGTCGTCGTTCGCCCTATTTCTTCAGGACCTCGTGGGTGAGGAATTCGCCAACGTGGCCGATCTCCTGCTGGTTGATGCCGTGCCACATTCCCGTGTAGAGCACCTTGGTGAGCTTGACGTGCTTGCGTACCCAGCCCATGGTGAAGTCGATCTTGTCCTCCGTGATCACCGGATCCTGCTGGTCCCTGCCCCAGAACATGGGCACGGTGCCGTCCAGTTGGGCATCCTTGAAGGTGGGGTCGTCACCGGCGTCCACCACGAATCCTGAAAGTCCGACGACGGCTGCGAAGTCCGCGGGCCGCTGCCGCAGGAGGGTGGTGGCCATGGCCATACCCATGGAGAAGCCGAGCAGGGAGACGGAGGGGTGCCCTTCCTTGATGGTGTCGATCCAGTCCAGGACGTACGCCGAGGCCTTCTTGACCCGTTCCAGCGAATAGTCGATCGAGGCCGTCAACGGGAACCAGGTAAAGCCCGGGCCCATGGCGATCGGGGCACGGACGGAGGCGACGGCGAACCCGCCGGGCAGGAGGTCCGCGAGGCTGAGCAGGTCCTGCTCGTTGGCGCCGTACCCGTGCAGGAGCACCAGCAGGGGTTTACCGTCCCGCTCGCCTTCAGGGTGCGACCACAGGACGACGGGGGCAGGAAATACTTCGGCTTCAGTCATGGTTTCCATTCTTACAGTTACCCGAAAGTAACAACCTACGTTCGCGTAGGCAGCGAGGCGGAAGGCAGGATAGGACCCGTGACTGACGCAAGCCCCCTCCAAAGCCCCATCACGGACACCGGATCCCACCCCTGGACCCGGTACGTGGCCATGGGCGACTCCTTCACCGAGGGCATCGGCGACCCCGAACCCTCAAGCCCCGGCGGCTACCGCGGCTGGGCGGACCGCGTGGCCGAAGAGCTGGGCCGTACACTGCCCGACTTCGCCTACGCCAACCTTGCCGTCCGCGGCCGGTTGCTCCAGCAGATCGTCGACCAGCAGCTCGCTCCCGCCCTGGAGCTCAAGCCCGACCTGGTGACGCTGTCCGCAGGCGGCAACGACCTGATCCGCCCCGGCGGAGACCCCGACGCCCTGGCCGAAAAGCTGGACTCCGTAGTGCAGATCCTGTCCATGGGCGGAGCCACGGTGGTGCTGTTCAACGGGCCGGACACCGGCTCTTCGGTGCTGGGCAGGATCCGCAGCAAGGTGGCCATCTACAACGAGAACCTGCGGACCGTCGCAGCGCGGCACGACGCCGTGATTGCGGACATGTGGTCCCTCCGGCAGCTCAGCGACCCCCAGATGTGGGACCAGGACCGCCTCCACTTCTCTCCGCTGGGCCACCACACCATTGCAGCCATGGTGCTCGAGTCCCTGAACGTGGATCATGGCCTGGAACCTCTCCTGCCCAAGGACCTGCCCCCTCGCACCTGGCGCCAGGCACGCAGCGGCGACCTCGTGTGGGCGCGCGAATATTTCGTGCCGTGGGTGCTGCGCCGCCTGCGCAACCAGTCGTCCGGCGACGGCGTCACTGCCAAGCGTCCGACGCCGGGCCCCGCCTTTGGGCCGGGCGTTCCCCTGGGTTCGGGGGAAGGTCCGCTGGGAACCGCCGACGCAGCGCGGCGCTGAGCTGTTCTGCTCTGCTCTGCTCTGCTCTGCTCTGCTCTGCTCTGCTCTGCGGCAGCTTGCTGGTGGCCGCCGGAACGGCATGCGGTCCGTGACCGTTAAGCTGGAAAGACCCACTCGAGAGGCGCAGCACCGTGAGTAACCTGTTTTTCTGGATCATCATCCTGTCATTCGTGATCCCGATGGCCATGCGCATGTACCGGAAATCGGTGGCCAAGCGGAACCATGACCAGAGCTTTTCCGGTCGGTACCCCGAGCAGTTCCCAGGCGCCGGCCAGTATCCCGGCAGCCAGGACCCGGGCGGCCAGTTCCCCGGTTCGGCCGGGCCGCAGAGCAGGCAGCCGCGTGATGGCTACACCCAGCAGGACTACTACTCGGGCGGGTTCCGTCAGATTGGGCAGCAGGCGCCGAACGTTCCGCAGCCCGGACCCTACCAGTACGGCCAGCCGCCGGTTCCCGGCCAGGCCGGGCAGCCCTTTGGACAGCCGCCGTACGGGGAGCAGCAGTTCAACCAGCCTCCCTACAACCAGCCACAGCCCGGCCAGCAGCAGCCCGGGTACTCCGCGCCGGAACAGCCGGCAGCGCCCGCCACTCCCCCGCCGCCGTCGGCTCCGCAGGGATTCCGGGCGCGGAAGCTCGCGGAACTGGACCAGAAGTACAGCGACGGCGAAATGTCCATGGAGGACTACATGGCCCGCCGCAGCGAAATCATGAACGGCTAGCCTGGGCCGCAGAAGCCCTTTGAGCGTCCCCCGGGCGTCATCAAGTCCCCCGGACCCATCAATCAGGGGCCTGTCCGCACAACCCGGTCCTTGAGGGTTCGGATCTGCGGACAAGCCTCTGATTCATGTGCAAGCCGTGCTGCTAGGCCAGGAAGTCCGACCGGAGCTGGGCGCCCAGCTGGCCGATTTCGGTCAGGAAGCCGTCGTGGCCGATGGGCGCCTGGATGAGGTGGACGCCAACGTCGCCGGGCAGGGCGTGGGCCAGCTCGTGCGACTGGGACGGGAAGTAGAGCCGGTCCGATTCCACGGCCGCCACGAAGAACCGGGCGCTGGTCCGGGCGAGGGTATCGGCCAGGCTTCCCCGGCCACGGCAGACGTCGTGGCTCATGAGCGCCTCGGTGAGGGCGATGTAGCTGTTCGCGTCGAAGCGCCGGACGAGCTTGTTGCCCTGGTGGTCCAGGTAGCTCTCCACCTGGTACCGGCCCCTGCCGGCAAGGACCCCGCCCTGCAGCGGCGACTCCGAAGCCTGGGCTTCACGGCCGAAGCGGTGCTCCAGCTCGGCCGCGGACCGGTACGTTATGTGGGCAATGCGGCGGGCGAGCGCCAGGCCGTCCTCGGGGCAGGGACCGCCGTAGTAGTCGCCGTCGTTGAAGTTCGGGTCCTGGCGGATGGCCAGGGTCTGGGCCTGGGCGAACGCGATCTGTTCGGCCGTGCTGGCTGCTCCCACTGCGATGACGGCGCAGCGCTTTACCCGTTCGGGGAACGTGACGGCCCATTCCAGGGCCCGGGCGCCTCCCATGGAACCGCCCAGCACCGCGTACCAGCTGCCGATGCCCAGCTGGTCCGCCAGGCGTGCTTCAGCTTCCGTGCTGTCCCGGAGCGTCACCAGGGGGAACCTGGAGCCCCAGGGCTTTCCGTCGGGGCCGGGCGAGGACGGCCCGGTGGAGCCGTAACAGCCGCCGACGATGTTGATGGAGACCACGAAGAAGCGGTCCGTATCGACGGGTGCGCCGGGCCCGGCCAGGTGCTCCCACCAGCCTTCCTCATCAGTGTCCCCGCGGGTCACGTGCGTGCTGCCGGTCAGGGCGTGCTCCACCAGGATGGCGTTGCTGCCATCCGCGTTCAGCGTCCCCCACGTTTCGTACGCCAGGGTGACGTCCGGCAGGTATCCGCCACCTTCGAGCTGCAGCCCGCCAATGGAGGCATAGCGGACAATTCCGTGTTCGGGTGCGGTTGTACGGGCGACGGTAACCGTCATGGCAAGACCTCTTCTACGCGCTTGCCCGCCGTCGTTTACCGGCAGGCCAGGTCTTCACCCGGGGCACCCCGCCGCGGAAGGAGGGTTGCCGGCCAGCAAGCCGGGGCTGTCACTGGCACTCATGACCTGGTTCGAGTGTACGAAACACCCCCCGCTGATGGCCAAGCATGTGACTGGTTGTGACTTGCCGGCCCGCGATGCTTTTCCCGGACGGCAGCCCCGCGGAGGGGAGGCCGGCCGCCTGGCCGGCCTCCCGCCGTCGTACGTCTTCGGCCTAGGCGAGCGCGCCCTTCGCGGCCCGGAAGCCCGCTTCAAGGTCTGCCAGGATGTCATCGATGTGTTCGATGCCCACGGACAGCCGCACCAGGCCGGGCGTCACGCCCGCTATTGCCTGCTGTTCCGGGGTCAGCTGGCTGTGGGTGGTGGAGGCCGGGTGGATCACCAGGGAACGGACATCGCCGATGTTGGCGACGTGGGAGTGCAGTTCCAGGGCGTCGACGAACCGCTGCCCCGCTTCGGCTCCCCCGGCAAGGTTGAAGGCGACGACGGCGCCCGTCCCCTTCGGCCCGTACTTGCGGCCGCGCCCGTACCACGGGCTGGACGGCAGGCCTGCATAGGCGACGGATTCGACGTCGTCCCGCCCTTCCAGCCAGCGGGCGACTTCGGTGGCATTGGCCACGTGGCGTTCCACGCGCAGGCTCAGCGTTTCCAGGCCCTGGGCGATCAGGAAGGCGTTGAACGGCGAGACCGCCGAGCCGAGGTCCCGCAGGAGCTGGACGCGCGCCTTGAGGATGTAGGACAGGTTTGCACCGAGGAGCCCGTTCTCCCCGAGGTCCCGGCCGTAGACCAGGCCGTTGTAGGTGGGATCCGGGGTGTTGAAGCCCGGGAACCGTTCCGGGTCCTTGCTGAAGTCGAACTTGCCCGAGTCGACGATGACGCCGGCGATTGCCGCTCCGTGCCCGCCGAGGTACTTCGTGGCCGAGTGGACCACGATGTCGGCCCCCCATTCCAGGGGACGGATCAGGTAGGGCGTGGAGAGGGTGTTGTCCACAATGAGGGGCACGCCGGCCTGGTGTGCCACCGCGGAGATGCCTTCGATGTCCAGGACGTCCTGGCGCGGGTTGGAGACCACCTCGCCGAAGAACAGCTTGGTGTTGGGCTGCACGGCGTCCCGCCACTGGTCCAGGTTGTCCGGGTCCGCCACGAACGTCACGGTGATACCGAACTTCTTCAGCGTGTGGGCGAACAGGTTGTAGGTTCCGCCGTACAGGCTGGGGCTGGCCACGATGTGGTCGCCCGCCTCGGCGACGTTCAGGATGGCGAAGGTCTCCGCGGCCTGGCCGGAGCTGAGCAGCAGGGCGCCGAGTCCCCCTTCGAGGCTGGCGATCCGCTGCTCCACGGCCTCCTGGGTGGGGTTGCCGATGCGGGTGTAGATGGGGGCCAGTTCCGCCAGGGCGAACCGGTTGGCCGCGCTTTCGGCGCTGGGGAACACAAACGAGGTGGTCTGGTAGATAGGCAGTGCCCGGGCGCCGGTGGCGCCGTCGGGCTCCTGGCCGGCATGGATCTGGCGGGTTTCGAAGGACCATCCGTTGGACATTCAAGGCTCCTTTGACGTGGGCCCGGCATGCTGTGAGCACCACGGGCCGCGCTTGCCGCCCGGCCGTTGCCGGACAACCAGGTCCTCACCCGGGGCACCCCACCGCGGATGGAGGGTTGCCGGCCAGCGAGCCGGGGCTTGGCGCTGGCACTCATGACCTGCGCCCAGTGTAGGAACACCTTGGCGGCGGCGGACAGGATTGTGACGAACATGGTCTCCGCGACCGCCTGCAGGACGGAAAACTGACACCCAAGAAAATGAAAATTTCGAGTAAGGCAAGCCTAAGCTGAGAGCCCGATCACAAAGTGCCAAGATGTTGGCATGCGCATGGATCACGTCTCTTACGCCTGTGAACACGATGGCCTCGCGGCCACGACCGAACGAATTGCATCTGCCCTCGGCGTTGAGGCAGTGAAAGGCGGGGTACATCCCCGGTTCGGGACCCGGAATATGATCATCCCGCTCGCGGGCCACAAGTACCTCGAAGTGGTGGAGGTCCTGGACCACCCCGCGTCGGACAAGGCCCCCTTCGGACAGGCCGTACGGGCCCGTTCAGCAGCGGGCGGCGGCTGGATGGGCTGGTGCGTCGAAGTGGACGACCTCGCCCCGTTCGAAGAGCGCCTCGGGCGCTCGGCCGTCAACGGCAACCGCAAGTTCCCGGACGGCCGGGAACTGGTGTGGAAGCAGATCGGCATCCTCGGGCTCATCGCCGATCCCCAGGTTCCGTACATGCTCAAGTGGGAGGGCGACCCCTCACTGCACCCTTCCAACGCCTATGACAGCAGCCTCAAGATGAGCTGCCTGACCATCGCCGGTTCCGCTTCGCGGGTCACCGAATGGCTGGGCGAGCCGGTGGAGAAGCCGCTGGAGGACGTGGCTGTCGAATGGGTGGCCCCGCACGGCACCCCCGGCATCCTGTCCGTCACCTTCGAAACCGCCAATGGAGCAGTCACCCTCTGACCCTCCACCTGTGGTCCGGTTTCACACCGGACCACAGACGCGGGCGCCTGCCCGCGCCAGCTTCGGCCGCCATGGGGTGGTGACAACGGCGTCACCACCCCATGGCGGCCGAATCCATTTCCCGGCCTGCCGGCCTGCCTGGCCTATCCCAGGCCGACGGCCTTTCCGAAGAGGCTGAAGCCCACGAACGCCACGATGTCCAGCAGCGCGTGCGCGATGACCAGCGGCGTCACGCGTTTGGTCCGGGTGTAGATCCAGGCAAAGACAATGCCCATCACCACGTTCCCGATGAAGGGACCGAAGCCCTGGTACAGGTGGTAGCTGCCGCGCAGCACCGAACTGACGGCAATCGACAGCGGCACGCTCCACCCGAACCTGCCGAAGCGGTCCAGGAGGTAGCCCACCACGATGACTTCCTCCACGATGCCGTGCCGGATGGCGGAGAGGATCAGCACCGGCACGGTCCACCAGTAGGCGTCCAGGGCGCTGGGGATGATGGCGGTGGTGATCCCCAGGGCACGGCCCGCAGCGTAAAGGCCCAACGACGGGATGCCGATGAGTGCGGCCAGCCCCACCCCCTGCAGCAGGTCCTTGCCCGGACGGGCGAAAGTGAAGCCCAGTCTCGTGAAAGCTGACCCAGACTGCGGTCCGAGGTCCCCGGAGGACGCCTGCCGGGAGCCCGTGAGGAAGTACAGCACCAGCAGGACCGGGACGAGGGCGAAGATGATGTCCAGGAGCTGATAGGTCAGGTCGAAGTATTCGCGGGTGCTCTGGGACCGGTTGAGCGTCGAGGTTCCCTCGGCCAGCGGCGCCCGGGTCATCTTGTCCAGGAGCTGCACTACCGAGTACACGGCGGACTGCCCCAGGGACAGGCCCAGGACAATCCAGACTTCGAACGCCAGGCGGCGGCGGGAGGGAACCAGCATGTACCCATCTTGCCCGCAGTTTCTGGGCCGGGGCTGATGGCCCCGCCGTGTCAGGGCACGGGGGCGACGATGACCTCGGTGCCCTTGGCCTCGAAGGCGGCCTTGTCCCGCGGCGAGATGCCGGCGTCCGTGATCAGCCGTGTGAAGTCATAACCGTCCATGGTGGCGAAAGCACGCACCCCCACCTTGGAGGAATCGGCAATGACATAGGACACCCGTGCCCGGCTGGCAAGGAGTGCGTTGACCGATGCCTCACCCTCCCCCGTGTTGGTGGGACCCACCTCGGGGTCGATGCCATTCACGCCGATGAAAGCGATGTCCAGGACCACCTTTTGCATGATGATGTCCGTATACGGGCCTACCAGCTCGTAGGACCGCGGGTTGAGGATGCCCCCGGTCACCATCACCTTGATGTTGGGCCGCACCGCCAGTTGCCCGGCGATGTTGATGGCATTGGTAACAACCGTCAGCGTTGACTGGTTGGAGGGGGCGTTCAGGTCCTCACGGGTGGCCAGGATCTGGGCCAGTGCCGTGCTGGTGGTTCCGCCGCACAGGCCGATGACGGCACCGGGCCGGATAAGGGCGGACGCCGCCCGGGCGATCTGCTCCTTCGCCTCGGCATGGTCGTCCCGGTTGTAGCGGCCGGGCAAATCGTAGGCGAGGGCCCCGGTGGTGGCACCGCCGCGGGTGCGGGTCAGCAGCCGCCGCTTGGCCAGGCTGTCCAGGTCCCGGCGCGCTGTGGCGGGCGAAACCCCGAGGGTGTTAACAATCTCGTCCACTTCCACCTGGCCGGCCCTGGCAAGCAAGTCGAGGATGGCGGTCAGGCGGTCAGTGCGGGTCATGCGGGCCTCTCAGTACAACGGCCACCACTCCGGATGACGTTTCATGATCATAACAGACCTCAAACAATCATCTAACGTCAAAATGTGGAGGGCGGGTCCGCTGTTTACCGTTCCCGGACACCAGCCCGCCACACAGCGTACGTCAACGGCATGCCCGGGCGGTAGGCGAGGTGGGTGGCGGACGGTGCGTTCAGCAGGTGCAGGTCGGCCCGGTGTCCGACGGCGATGGAACCGACGGCACGTTGGCCGTCGGCATCGGTGCCGCGTTCCTTGTGCAGCGCCAGCGCGCCGCCATAGGTGGCCGCACGGACCGCCTCGTGCACGCTGAGCCGCATCTGCAGTACGGCCGTGGCCACGCAGTACGCCATCGAACTGGTGTAGGAAGTACCCGGATTGCAGTTGGAGGCGAGGGCCACCTGGATGCCCGCATCCAGGAGGGCACGGGCCGGGGCCAGCGGCTGGCGGGTGGACAGGTCGCACGCCGGCAGGCAGGTGGCCACAGTCCCGCGCACCCCCGACCCGGACGCCGGGTCCCAGCCGAACCAGGTTCCGGCCAGGGCGTCAATGTCGGCGCCCGCGAGGTAGTTGACGTGGTCCACGCTGGCGGCTGCCATGTCCACTGCCAGCCGGACGCCCGGACCCTCGCCCAGCTGGTTGCCGTGCACCCGCAGCCCCAGCCCGGCATCCCTGCAGGCCTGCAGGACGCGGCGGGACTGGTCCTCGGTGAAGGCGCCCTTCTCGCAGAAGACGTCCGCCCACTGCACATACGGCCTGACCGCCGAGAGCATCGGCCCGCACACCAGGTCCGTATACGCGTCAGCGTCCTGGCCGGCGGGAACCAGATGGGCACCAAGGTACGTGGCCTGGTCCGCGGCGGTGGAGGCAATCCGGGCGCTGCGCGCCTCCTGCTCCACGTCGAGGCCGTAGCCGGTCTTTGTCTCCAGGTACGTGGTGCCCTGCGAAACGGCCTCGGCCACCCTGCCCAGGGCCAGCCGCGTGAGATCGAAGTCGGAGGTGGCCCGGGTAGCGTCCACTGTCACCGCGATCCCGCCGGCCGAGTACGATTCCCCGGCCATCCGCGCCTCGAATTCCGCTGTCCGGTCACCCGCGAACAACAGGTGCGTGTGGGAGTCCACCCAGCCGGGCAGCAGCGCGCGCCGCCCCGCGTCGACGGCGTCGTCAGCAGCGGGAGCGTTGGCCGCCGGCCCGATCCAGGCGATGCGTTCGCCCTCAATCACCACCGCCGCATCCTTCAGGACCCGGTGCTCCAGGTCCTGGGTCATCAACTCGGCGATATTGGTGATCAGGATGCTCATGCTTTTATTCTTCAGCGCCGGATGGACCAGCGCGTGGCCGCGAGCGCCTGCGCTGTCCGGGATTCCGGACTCGGGCCTGCCGGGCTGCCCTGCATGCTGCCCAGGATCTGGCCGGCGGCCAATTCGGCAATGGCGGCCGACGTCTGGAAGCCGTAGCCGCCCTGCCCCGCCAGCCAGTAGAAGCCAGGCGCCTCCGCGTCGAATCCTGCTACGGGAACGCCGTCGGCCGCCTCGGTACGGAGCCCTGTCCAAGCCTTGCGGACACCCGTAATACCCAGGGTGGTTACCGCGTTCAGCAGGTCCACCAGCCGGTCCACGTCCCCTGGCCGGGGCCGGGCGTCTTCCGGCCCACTGGGCACGTGTTCGGACGGGGAGATGAGGACGCCGTCACCTTCGCGCCGGAAGTAGAAGGAATTGTCCGCTGCCGCCACCATGGGGCTGCCCTCCGGGAGGGGGCGTTCGACGGCGGCAATCGCCGCAGTGCGCCGGTACGGCTGGAGTCCGAGCTTCTCCACCCCGCTGATAACGGCCAGTTCATCGGCCCAGGCTCCCGCCGCGTTCACCAGCACCCCGGCTTCGAAACCCTCGGCACCGGCACCCACCTGCCAGCCCGAGCCGAGGTGCTGGGCGGAATGCACCCTTGCTCCGGTGATGATGTCCGCGCCGGCCTCTACGGCCCGCCTGCGGTGATCCTCCAGCAGCAGCGGCGCATTGCTGCCAAAGGATCCTTTGTCCAGCCCCGCCGCGGCAAAGGATCCGGGGACCAGCGCCGGGCACAGCTGCAGCGCTTCGGCGTGGGAGATGGGCTGCATGGAGCCGCTGGCCTCCGCCGTCACCTCTTCCTCAGTGCCGATGAGCATGAAGCTGCGCGGGGTCAGGACGGGCTCGGGGAGTTCGGCATCGCGGGCGGCCATCAGCTCCAGGGTCCGGGCGGTCAGCTCCTGCACCACCGGCGGACCATAGCTGGGGATGAGCTGGCGGGCGGAGCGGGAGGACGTGTGGTACGCCAGTTCCTGCTCCGCCTCCACCAGGGCCACGGTACAGTTCCCGGCCAGCGCCGAAGCGAGGGACAGGCCCGCAATGCCGCCGCCGACGATCAGGACATCGTAATGAGCTGCCATGCCATCATCCTTGCAGAGATCTCGCCGTCCGGTGCCCGGAAGATGCAGGCGCCCTCAGGCGGCTGTCTCCGCGCGGCTGGCGACGAACGCACCGACGCACGTTTCGACGTCGTCCGCCGAATGTGCGGCCGAGAGCTGGACCCTGATCCGCGCGGCGCCGCGCGGCACCACCGGGAAGCTGAAGGCGGTGACGAAGACGCCGTGCTGCAGCATCCGGTCGGCCACCTTGGCGGCCACGACGGCGTCGCCGAACATGACCGGGACAATGGCGTGCTCGCCCGGCAGGAGGTCGAAGCCTTCCTCGGTCATCCGGCGGCGGAAGAGCGCTGCGTTCTCGAAGAGCCGGCTCCGGAGGTCCGCCGAGTTCTCCACCAGGTCCAGTGCCTTGATGGTGGCGGCGACGATGGCCGGTGCAAGGGAGTTGGAGAACAGGTAGGGGCGGGCCTTCTGCCGGAGCATGGCCACGATTTCGGAACGGCCGGAAACGTAGCCGCCGGACGCGCCGCCCAACGCCTTGCCGAACGTACCGGTGTAGATGTCCACCCGGTGGGAGACGCCGGCGTGCTCAGGGGTTCCGGCGCCGGCGCCGCCCATGAAGCCCACGGCATGGGAATCGTCCACCATCACCAGCGCACCGTACTTTTCGGCGAGGTCGCAGATGGCTTCCAGCGGGGCGAGGAAGCCGTCCATGGAGAACACGCCGTCGGTGACGATGATGCGGCGGCGGGCGTCGGAGGCCTCCTGCAGCCGCGCCTCAAGTTCGGCCATGTCCTGGTTGGCGTACCGGTAGCGGCGCGCCTTGCAGAGGCGGATGCCGTCGATGATGGATGCGTGGTTCAGGGCGTCGGAGATGATGGCGTCCTCGGGGCCGAAGAGCGATTCGAACACCCCGCCATTGGCGTCGAAGCAGCTGGAGAACAGGATGGTGTCCTCGGTGCCCAGAAACCGCGAGACCCGGGATTCGAGCTCGAGGTGCAGGTCCTGGGTGCCGCAGATGAAGCGCACGCTTGCCATGCCGAAGCCGCGTTCATCCATGGCCTGCTTGGCGGCGCCGATGATGTCCGGGTGGTCCGCCAGGCCGAGGTAGTTGTTGGCGCAGAAGTTCAGGACGTCGGCGCCGGGGGCGCCGATCCTGCCTGCGGTGATGTGGCTGGACTGGGGCGAGCTGATGCTGCGCTCATTCTTGAAAAGCCCGGCGGTGCGGATGTCTTCCAGTTCGTCGCGGAGCTGGTCCTTGATGGAGGTGTACATGGGGTTCCTTAGAGTCGGGTCCAGTCGAGGACAACTTTGCCGCCGCTGCCGCTGCGGGCGATCTCGAAGCCCTTCTCCCAGTCTGTGGCAGGGAGGGCGTCCGTGACCACGGCGGAGATGCCGGCGTGCAGGGCGGGGTTGGAGGAGAGCATGGCGCTCATGGCATACCAGGTCTCGTACATCTCCCGGCCGTAGATACCCTTGAGCGTGAGCATGTGGGTGACCACCTTGCCCCAGTCGATGGTGATGTCCTGGCTGGGCAGGCCCAGCATGGCGATCCGGCCGCCGTGGTTCATGTTGTCGATCATTTCGGGCAGGGCCGAAGGGTGGCCGGACATTTCCATGCCGATGTCGAACCCCTCGCGCATTCCCAGTTGATGCTGGGCGTCCCGGACGCGGGTGGCGGAGACGTCGATGGTGAGGTCCGCACCCAGCTTGGCGGCAAGTTCCAGGCGGGGCCCGGAGACGTCGGTGATGGCAATCTTGCGGGCTCCGGCGTGGCGGGCGACGGCGATGGCCATCAGGCCGATGGGCCCGGCACCGGTGATGAGGACGTCCTCGCCCACCAGCGGAAAGCTCAACGCGGTGTGCACGGCGTTGCCGAAGGGGTCGAAGATGGCGCCAAGTTCCGGGGTGACCGAGGGATCGTGGTGGACCCAGACGTTTGTTTCGGGTATGACGACGTACTCAGCGAAGGCGCCGTCCCGCTGCACGCCGACGCTCACGGTGTGGATGCACATCTGGCGGCGGCCGGCCCGGCAGTTCCGGCAGATGCCGCAGACGATGTGCCCCTCGCCGGAGACCCTGTCCCCCACCCTGACGTCGCGGACGTCAGCGCCCACCTCCACCACTTCACCGTAGAACTCGTGCCCGGCGATAAGCGGGGCCTCAATCATGCCCTGTGCCCAGGCGTCCCAGGACTGGATGTGGAGATCGGTCCCGCAGATCCCTGTGGTCATCACCCGGATCTTCACGTCGGCCGGGCCGGCTTCGGGTTCCGGGCGGTCAACCAGTTCGAAGCCGGCCTGCGGACCCGCCTTGTACAGAGCCTTCATCGGCTTCCTCGCTTCTTCCTCACGTGCTCGGCAGGATCCTGCCTTTCCCCATTACAGCGCCGGCAAAGCTTTAGCACAATGGGAATCTTCTCAATCGACGATGTAGCAATAACTAATGCGTAAACTGATCGAATGGAGATCCACCAGCTTGAAATCCTGCGCGAACTCGGAGCCCTCGGCAGCGTCAAGGCAGTGGCCGATACCCTCATGGTCACCCCCTCCGCTGTTTCCCAGCACTTGGCCCTCCTGCAGCGGTCCGTGGATGTTCCGCTCACGCGCAAGGAGGGGCGGAACCTGGTGCTGACGGACGCAGGCCAGGTGCTCGCGGACGCCGGGGCCGCCGTCGTCAGCGCCATGGCGGACGCCCGGGCGGCGATCGGCAGCTACCACGGCTCGAGCGGCGGCCGCGTCACCGTCAGCGGCTTCCACAGCGCCGGCCAGGCCGTGTTCGCCACTTTGGCCCGGATCCTGGAGGGCCCGGGGCAACCCCGGCTCGAGCTGTCCGATGAGGACGTGGCGCAGCAGGACTTTCCCGCGCTCACCGCCCGGTATGACCTCGTGCTGGCCCACCGGATGGACCACAGTCCGGGCTGGCCAACGGAACGGGTGACGGTGGTGCCGCTGCTGCACGAACCCCTGGACGTGGCCCTGCCCGCCGCGCATCCGCTCGCCGGGAAGGCAGCGGTCACAGCGGACGACGTCGGAGGCGAGGCCTGGGTGACCAGCCACGCCGGATACTCCCCCGCCGACGTCCTGTCCGCCGTCGCGGCCGTGTCCAGCCGGGAACCGACCATCGTGCACCGCATCAACGACTACTCCACCGTCGCCGCACTGGTGGCAGCCGGCGGCGTGATCGGGCTGCTCCCCCGGTACACCGCCGGCCCCGTCCTGCACCCGGACATCGTGCTGCGGCCGCTGGAGGGAATCAGCACCCGGCGGCGGATAGATCTGCTGGCGCGCCCGGAAAACCTGAAGCGCCGATCGGTGATGACGGTCTGCGAGGCGCTGCAGGACATCATGGCAGGGCTGGTGAAGCAGAGCTGACAGCTGCAGGGGCGCGGATCAGGCGCCGGAGCCTGATGGGTTTGCCTGGCCCTGCCCGTGCGCCTTGCCGTTTCCATTTCCGTTCCCATTCCCACCGTGTCCGTGCCCGTGGCCGTGGCCGCGGCCCGGACCCGGGTGGTCTCCGCCGCCCCCGGTGATCCGCTGGGCGGTTGCGGTGTCCCCGTCCCGGACGCCCGCAACCCGGACCACGTCACCGGTGGCGATGTCCGCGATGGTGCCGTTCCTGGTGACCCTGGTGTCCGCGTTGACCGTGTAGGCCTGGGTGAAGCCGTCCCCGCTCCTGACGGTGATCGACGTGCTGCTGACGGCCTCCACCGTGCCGCGCTGCCCAAGCACTGTCTGGAAGGTCCCGTCCGCCTTTTTTACGACGCTCTCGCCGTGCTGGAACTGGGGGCGCTGGGACGCGTCCGGTGTGGCTCCGCGGCCTTCGTGGCCCGGCGTTGACGGTGAGGCGGACGGGGAAGGAGACGGCGTGGCTGAGGGCGGCCCTGCGGACCAGGCCAGCGCTGCGCCGGCCCCGCTGAGCGCCACCCCAACGGCCCCCGCCAGGAGTGCCTTCCGAGTCCTCAGGGTCTTCGGTCCCATGTCCGCCACTTCCTTCAGCCGGCCTGCCGACCGGCAGGCCCCGACGGCTCCAGTGTAGGACCGTGGCGCGACAGTGGGTACGGGTATTTTCCAACGGCCCCGAGTGGGTCCTTAAAGCCCAACTGGGTCGCAGTAGATGTCGTTCTGACGGTTCAAAACGACATTAACTGCGACCCAGTTGGGGGGTGGGAGCTACTGCGCGGTGACGCCCAGTTTCTCCAGGATGAGCTCGCGGACACGGCCGGCGTCGGCCTGGCCGCGGGTGGCCTTCATGACGCCGCCAACGATCGCGCCGATGGCCTGTACCTTGCCGCCGCGGATCTTGTCCGCGACGTCGGGCTGCGCGGCGAGTGCAGCGTCGATGGCTTCCAGGAGGGGTCCGTCGTCGGACACGACGGCGAGGCCGCGCTTCTCGACGATCTCCGCCGGGGTGCCTTCACCGGCGAGGACGCCGTCCAGCACCTGGGCTGCCATCTTGTTGTTGATCTTGCCGGCTTCCACCATCTGCGCGAGCTCCACGATGGTGGCGGGCTGGACGCCGAGCTGGCCGGGGTCGACGTCGGCTGCCTTGGCGCGGCCCACGATCTCACCCATCCACCATTTGCGGGCCACAGAGGCGCTGGCACCGGCGGCGATGGTCTCCTCGATCTCGTCCAGGACCCCGGCGTTCACCACGTCGCGGAATTCGAGGTCCGAGTAGCCCCAGTCGGCCTTCAGTCGCTTGCGGCGCTCGGCCGGCGGCTCGGGCAGGGTGGCGCGCAGCTCCTCCACCCATTCGCGGGAGGCCACCATGGGAACCAGGTCCGGCTCGGGGAAGTAGCGGTAGTCGTCAGCGTCGGACTTGGCACGGCCGGAGGTGGTGGTGCGCGTGTCCTCGTGCCAGTGGCGGGTCTCCTGGATGACCGGTTCGCCCGAGTCCAGGACGGCTGCGTGGCGCTGGATCTCGTAGCGGACGGCGTGTTCGACGGCGCGCAGCGAGTTCACGTTCTTGGTTTCGGAGCGGATGCCGAACCGTTCGCGGCCGTGCGGGCGGAGCGAGACGTTGGCGTCGCAGCGGACGTTGCCGCGTTCCATCTTGGCGTCGGAGACCCCGAGGTTCTTGACGATCTCGCGGACGGCCGCCACATAGGCCTTGGCCAGTTCCGGCGCACGGGATCCGGCGCCCTCGATCGGCTTGGTGACGATTTCCACCAGCGGAACACCGGCACGGTTGTAGTCCACCAGGGAGAAGTCGGCGCCCTGGATCCTGCCGGTGGCGCCGCCCATGTGGGTCAGCTTGCCGGCGTCCTCTTCCATGTGGGCGCGTTCGATTTCCACGCGGAACACGGTGCCGTCCTCGAGTTCGACGTCAAGGTACCCGTCGTAGGCGATGGGCTCGTCGTACTGCGAGGTCTGGAAGTTCTTGGGGGTGTCCGGGTAGAAGTACTGCTTCCTGGCGAAGCGGCAGGTCTCGGCGATCTTGCAGTTCAGCGCCAGGCCGATCTTGATCGACGATTCGATGGCCGTCTTGTTGACCACCGGCAGGACGCCGGGCATGCCCAGGTCCACCTCGTTGACGTTGGTGTTGGGCTCATCGCCGAAGACATTGGGCGCGGAGGAGAACATCTTGGTCTTGGTGTTGAGTTCAACGTGGACCTCAAACCCCAGGACGGGATCGTACTTCTCCATGGCTTCTTCGAAGCTCAGGATGGTGTCGGTGCTCATTATTTAGCCTCCTGGGTTTCGAGGGTGCCGGACGTGGCGAGTTCGGGGGCCTGCGCGAGCAGCGGTCCGCCCCACTTTTCCTCTAGCAGAGCTTCCAGCACGGCGCCCACGCGGTAAAGCCGGGCGTCTTCCCGTGCGGGGGCGAGCAACTGGATACCGACGGGCAGCCCGTCCTCGTCCGCGAGGCCGCCCGGGAGGGACAG
This sequence comes from Pseudarthrobacter sp. SORGH_AS 212, assembly GCF_030818145.1. Lineage (NCBI taxonomy): Bacteria > Bacillati > Actinomycetota > Actinomycetes > Micrococcales > Micrococcaceae > Pseudarthrobacter > Pseudarthrobacter sp. SORGH_AS 212. The sequence continues at coordinate 522,296 of NZ_JAUTAA010000001.1, forward strand.
GCCGGGGACGCCGGCGAGGTTGGCCGGGATGGTGGCGACGTCGTTGAGGTACATGGCCAGCGGATCGTCCAGCTTTTCACCGAGCCGGAAGGCGGTGGTGGGTGCCGTGGGCGAGATGAGGACATCGGCCTTGGCGAAGGCGGCGTCGAAGTCGCGCTGCACGAGGGTGCGGACTTTCTGCGCAGAGCCGTAGTACGCGTCGTAGTAGCCCGCAGACAGGGCGTAGGTGCCCAGTATGATGCGGCGCTTCACTTCGTCGCCGAAGCCTGCGGCGCGGGTGGCACCCATGACGCGTTCGATCGTCATGGGCCCCTCTTCGGGGAGCACGCGCAGGCCGTAGCGGACGCCGTCGAACTTGGCCAGGTTGGAGGAGGCCTCGGACGGCATGATCAGGTAGTAGGCACCGAGCGCGTACTGGAAGTTGGGGCAGGAGACCTCGACGATTTCCGCGCCGGCTTCCTTGAGCATCTCCAGGGATTCGTTGAAGCGGTTTTCGACGCCGGCCTGGTAGCCCTCGCCGTGCAGCTCCTTGATGATGCCGATCCGCAGGCCTTCGACGTTGCCGGTCTTGGCGGCGGCGACGAGGTCGGCCAGCGGCTCGGGCAGCGAGGTGGAGTCGCGGGGATCATGGCCGCCGATGACCTGATGCAGGAGTGCGGAGTCCAGCACGGTCCGGGTGACCGGCCCGATCTGGTCCAGCGAGGAGGCCATGGCGATGGCGCCGTAGCGGGAGACGCTGCCGTAGGTGGGCTTGACGCCCACGGTTCCGGTGACGGCTCCGGGCTGGCGGATGGACCCGCCGGTGTCGGTGCCCAGGGCCAGCGGGGCTTCGAAGGCGGCGACGGCGGCCGCGGAACCGCCGCCGGAGCCGCCGGGGATCCGGTCCAGGTCCCAGGGGTTGCGGGTGGGTCCGTAGGCCGAGTGCTCGGTGGAGGACCCCATGGCGAACTCGTCAAGGTTGGTCTTGCCCAGGATGGGCATCTTCGCGGCACGCAGCCGTTCCACGACGGTGGCGTCGTAGGGGCTGTGCCAGCCCTCAAGGATTTTCGAGCCGGCCGTGGTGGGCTGGCCGACCGTGACGATCAGGTCCTTGACGGCAATGGGGACGCCGGCCAGGTAGTGCAGCGCCTCGGCTTCCGCACCGCCGGCGGCGCGGATGGCGTCAACTTCGGCGGCGACGGCGAGCGCTTCCTCCGCGTTGACGTGCAGGAAGGCGTTGACGCCGCGTTCCCCGCCGTCCACTGTGGCGATCCGGTCCAGGTGGGCCTGGGTGGCTTCGACGGCGGTGACCTCACCGGCGCGGAGCTTCTCGGCGAGAGCTGCTGCGGACAGGCGGATCAGGCCCGCGGCAGTGGTGTTCTGTTCAGTCATGGTTTATGCCTCATCCAGGATTGCCGGGACCTTGAATCGGTTGTCGTCCGAGTCCGGAGCCCCGGACAGTGCCTGCTTGGCGCTGAACGTGTGCCCCACTACGTCCTCGCGGAAGACGTTGGTCAGTGGAATGGGGTGCGAGGTGGCCGGGACGTCGTCTCCGGCGGCTTCACTGACGGACTTGACCGAATCAACGATGACGGCGAGTTCTCCGGCCATCCTGTCCAGCTCTTGGGCACTCATCTCGATGTGAGCGAGCCGCGCGAGGTGCGCAACATCGTCACGGTTGATCGCAGCCATGGATCTCCCCTGCAAAGTTCGGATTGGTTTCCGATCCATTCTAGTGGGGAAACGCAGATGCCCGTCTGACGGCCCCCAGCGGGCGTCAGACGGGCACCGTTCGCTGCCGTTGGCCGGCCCCGGAGGGCCAGCCGCAGGCAGCAACAGACTAACCGATCCCGATGGCTCCGGTCAGCATGCCGATTCCCAGCATGACCAGGGACACCACGGCGGCGCGCCACAGGACCTTCTTGTGGTGGTCACCGAGGTCCACCTTGGCGAGGGACACCAGCAGCAGGATGGCCGGGACCAGCGGGCTCTGCATGTGGAACGGCTGGCCGGTGATGGAGGCCCGGGCCATCTCGGCGGCGCCGATGCCGTAGTGCGCGGCTGTCTCGCTCAGGACCGGCAGGACGCCGAAGTAGAAGGCGTCGTTGCTCATGAAGAACGTCATGGGGATGCTGAGCAGGCCGGTGATGACTGCCATGAGCGGGCCCATGCTGGACGGGATGATCTGGACGAGCCAGGCGGACATGGCTTCCACCATGCCGGTGCCGGTTAGCACGCCGGTGAGGACGGACGCTGCCATGACCATGCTGACCACGGCCACGATCGAGGAGGAGTGTGCCACGAGCTGGGCGCCCTGGTCCTTGACCTTCGGGAAGTTGACCAGCAGGGCAATGGCGGAGCCCACCATGAAGACGTAGGGCAGCGGCACGAGGTCGGCGATCAGCATGGCCATGACGGCCACGGTCAGGCCCAGGTTGAACCAGAACAGCTTGGGGCGCAGCGTGCTGCGGTTGGGGTCCAGTGCGGTGTCCGCCATGGCGGCGTCGTGGTCGTCCACGGGCGTCTCGGTGCGTTCGAGCACGGCCACGGAACCGCCTGCGGGGGCTGCTCCGCCGGGGGTGTTGCCGTTGTGCCCACGGCCTGCGCCGGAACCGGCGGCCGGGCCGGCGGGAGCACCGCCGTCGAACTCTGCTGCGGTATCGGGCACGCCCCAGATTTCGGGTTGGGTGCTGCGGAGGCGGTTGCGCTCCTGCAGGCCAAGGATCCAGGCGAAGACGAGGACCACAACGATGCCGCCGATCAGCGACGGAATCATGGGCACGAAGACATCGTTGACGTCGATCTTCAGTGCGGTGGCGGCGCGGGCCGTGGGACCGCCCCAGGGGACGATGTTCATGGTGCCGTTGGCGAGGCCGGCGACGCAGGTGAGGACCACGGGGCTCATCTTCAGGCGCAGGTAGATCGGCAGCATGGCCGCGGTGGTGAGGATGAAGGTGGTGGAACCGTCACCGTCCAGGGAGACAGCGGCAGCGAGCAGGGCGGTGCCCAGGACCACCTTGGCGGGGTCGTTGCCCAGTTTGCGGAGGATGAACTTCACCAGCGGGTCGAACAGTCCGACGTCGATCATCAGGCCGAAGTAGATGATGGCGAACATCAGCAGGGCTGCGGTGGACGTCATGGACTTCATCGAGTCCAGGACCATGTCTCCGATGCCCAGGCCGGCACCTGCGAAAAGGCCAAAAACGGTGGGGACGATGATCAGCGCCAGCACTGGCGTCAACTTCTTCGTCATGATCAGCACCATGAACACCGCGATCATGGCGAATCCAAGTATTACCAGCACAGCCGGCTCCTTCTTGTGAACGGCACCACAGCGTTGTGATGCGTGCTACAGACTGTAGGGTGGCGGACGTCACGGCCGTGCCTTTGGCTCAATTGATTGGCATACTGCTTATTGGGAGCATTTTGCTCATTGTGCTCACGCGGTATCCGCACTGACGACGCCGCGCAGATGACGCCGTACCCAGGAAGCCGTCCGGCCCATGCCAGTCAAGGAGGATCATGCAGCGCTCCGTGCCGCGCCCGCCGCTGCGGTTCTCCACCCAGACGCTCCTGTTGCAGCTGGGCGTAGTGCTTTTGGTGGTTCTGCTCAGCGCCGCCGTCCATACCTGGCTCACCTATGACCGGGTGGGCAGCGAAGCGGAAAACCAGGCCCTGACGCTGGCACGCACAGTCGCGTCGGACCCCGAGGTGCGTGCCGACGTGCTGGCCATCAGCGGTGAAGAAGGGACTCCCCCGGCGTCTGAGCTGGCGTCCGGTCCCCTGCAGGTTTCCGCCGAAGCGGCGCGCACCCGGACCGGGGCGTTGTTCGTGGTGATCACCGACGAAGAGGGCATCCGCCTGGCCCACCCGGACCCCCAGCGGCTCGGCGAAAAAGTCAGCACCGATCCGTCCGAGGCACTGTCGGGGCAGGAAGTCACCACCCGCAACACCGGAACGCTGGGAGCATCGGCGGGAGCGAAGGTCCCGGTCTATGCCGCGGACAACTCCACCGTGGTGGGCGAGGTCAGCGTCGGCTACTCGATGGAGACGGTGGCCCAGAGCGTGGCCCGGGACATCGGCCCCGTGGCGCTGACCGCTGCCGGCGCCCTGCTGGCCGGCATCCTGGGCTCGTTCCTGCTGCGCCGCCGGCTGCAGCGGCTGACGCTGGGGCTGGAACCGGAAGAGATCAGCACGCTGGTCCACGACCAGGTGGCAGTGCTCCAGGGCGTGGACGACGGCGTCATCGGCGTCTCCGCCGACGGCCGCGTGAGCGTCTTCAACGCCGCGGCGCAACGCATGCTCGGGCTGCCGGACCTGGCCGGCACACGCTGGGAGGACGCCCCGGTGCCGGACCAGCTGACCGCCCTGACCAGCCCGGACCGGCCGGCCGCCGATGCTGTGGAGCTGGTGGCCGGCGGACGGGTGCTGGTGGCCAATGCCCGCAAGGCACTGCACGGGCGCGAGGACCTGGGCTGGGTGGTGATGCTCAGGGACCGTACCGAACTGCAGGAACTTACCCGGCAGCTGGACGCCGTGGGCACCATGTCCACCGCGCTCCGCGCCCAGCGCCACGAATTCGCCAACCAGCTCCACACGCTGGCGGGGTTCATGAGCATCGGAGAGCACCGGCAGGCACGCGACTACCTCGCCACCCTGGCCGCCACCGGGCCGCTGAAGTTCCCCGTGGAGCAGGCCGAGCTGCTCCAGGACCCCTACCTGCAGGCCTTCGTGGGGGCCAAGGGCGTGGAGGCCGACGAGCGGGGGGTGTCCCTGCGGATCGGTCCGGAAACCCTGGTCCGGGGCCAGGTGACCGAGGCGCAGGACGTCACCACCGTGCTGGGCAACCTGATCGACAATGCGGTTAACGCGGCTGTGGCCGGTGCCGCAGCGGACAAATGGGTGGAGCTTGAGGTGCTGGACGAGCCGGGCGACGACGGCGGCACGCTGCACGTCGTGGTCGCCGACTCGGGTGATGGGCTGGCCGCGGGAACGGACACGGAGGCGGTGTTCGCTGAAGGGTTCACCACCGCCACGGGCGCGCTGAACAGGAACAACCGTAACGGCGGCGGGCAGGGCTTCGGGCTGGCCCTCGCCCGGCAACTGGCGCGCCGCCGGGGCGGGGACGTCACAGTGCTGGACCGCGGCAGCAGCGGCGGGCCCGGCGCGGTGTTCATGGCGACCCTGCCGCATACCACCGCGGGCACTGCCGCCCAGACTTCCGATGAGGGGAAAGGACCACAATGGCTGACGATTTCCGGGTGCTGATCGTGGACGACGACTTCCACGTCGCCAAACTGCACGCCGCCTACGTTGACTCGGTGGCCGGGTTCCTGGCGCTGGCCCCTGTGGGGACGGCATCACTGGCATTGCAGGCCATCCACAGCCTCCGGCCGGACCTGGTGCTGCTGGACGTCTACCTGCCCGACGCTTCGGGGCTGGACCTGCTGCAGCAGCTGGACGTGGACACCGTGATGCTCAGCGCTGCGTCAGACACCGCATCCGTCCGGGTGGCATTCCGCCGCGGCGCCCTGGGTTACCTGCTGAAGCCGTTCACGGCAGATGCGTTGTCACAGCAGCTCCGGTCCTACGCCAGGTACCGGCGGCTCCTGTCCCAGCCCGGGGCCCTGGACCAGGAGTCCCTGGAACGGGCCAAGAGATCCCTCATTCCCGGGGACGTCACGCCGTCGGCCAAACCACGCTCCGCCACCGAGGCTGCGGTGCTGGATTCGCTGGAACCGGGCCAGCAGTACTCCGCCGCGGAGGTCGCGGCGCGGGTGGGCGTTTCACGGGCCACGGCGCAACGGTATCTGTCATCGCTGGCGGACGATGGCGCCGTCGACATCCAGCTCCGGTACGGGACCACCGGCAGGCCGGAGCACCGCTACGGCCTGCCAGTGGCCTAGCTGGACCGGGAAACACTTGCCGCCGGTCCGGCAACAAAGGCAGCTTAGGCGCTCTTCTGGGCCACCAGTTCGATTTCGACCAGCATCTTGGGGTCGAGGAACGGCAGCACGTGCACCAGGGACAGGGTGGGGCGGATTTCGCCGAAGACCTCGCCGTGGGCACGGCCGGCGTCCTCCCACTGGATGATGTCCGTCAGGTAGAGCTTGGACTGGACCACGTCCCCGTAGCCGAACCCGGCGTCCGCGAGGACATCGCCCAGTTTCTGCAGGATGAACTGCGTCTGGGTATAGAAGTCTTCGCCCACGATCCCGTTTTCGCCGCTTGCCGCGGTGGCCGAGATGTACAGGGTGTTGTCCACCTGGACGGCGCGGGAGTAGCCGAGGGACTGTTCCCAGACGGAACCGGTGCCGTAGGTTTTGCGCATAGCGGGGCCTTTCAACAATGGAATGCGGGTCGGCACCACTGTAGGGCGGCTACAGGTCCAGCCGGTAAACCAGCAGCTTTATGTCGGTTCCGGGCACGAGCCAGTCGCGTTCGGGGACCCGGCGGAAGCCTGTGGTGCGGTAGAGGCCGTGGGCGCTTTCCCAGGTCTGGCCAGTGGTGAGGGCTACGGCGTTGATGCCGGGAAGGGACCGGGCGTGCTCGATGATGGCCTCCACCATGGCCCGGCCGGCGCCGCTGCGCTGCACGGCAGGGTCTACCACCAGCATCCGGAATTCGAGCTCATCCTGCAGGGCGATGTCCGCATAGGGCTCGCCGGCCAGCGCCAGGGTTACCGATCCCACCACCGCTCCCCCGCGTTCGGCGACCCAGATGGTGGCCTGGCCGGCGCGGTCCGCCACGTCCTGGACCTTGACCATGTAGGGGTGCGCGGCGTCCTCGAAGTAGCCGGCGGCCAGGTAGGAATCGCGGGTGATGCGGGCAACGGCGTCGTAATCCGATTCGACGGCGGTGCGGATGGTTATCTGCGGATGCACCCGTCAATGGTAGTGCTGCCGGGCGCGCCGGCGGACGGAAACAGCGTTTTCCGTGATTGAACTATCACTCTTCGGTTGCACCGGAACCGGGCGTCCCGTCAGAGCGGGAACCTGCCCGAAAGCTCCAGCCCGGCAGCACAGGTCCAGGCGTCCAGCCGTTCCTGGTCTGAAGGGCCGCCGTCCAGCGGACTGGTGAGCCGCGGACGCCGCACCCAGCACCCGGCTTCCTCAGCGATGAGGGCGCCGGCCGAGAAGTCGTGCTCGTTCAGGCCCCGTTCGCCATAGGCGTCGTGCGTCCCGTCGGCCACCATGCACAGGTCCAGCGCCGCCGAGCCGAGCCGGCGGACGTCGGCGAAGCCGTCGGCCAGTTCGGCGAACTGGGCGGCCTGCTGGGACCGGACCGCGGGGTCGTAGCTGAAGCCCGTGGCCAGGATCTGCCCCGTCCGGCCCGGCACCGGACCGTCCAGCCGGGTGGTCCGGCCGCCTTCCTCCAGCCAGGCGCCGGCGCCGCGGGCAGCGTAGTAGACGCGGCCCAGGGCGGGGGCGTTGACAACGCCGGCCAGCCAGGCGCCGTCGGCATCAGCCACTGCCACGGAGGTGGCGTAGTAGACGATGTTCCGGATGAAGTTGGTGGTGCCGTCCAGCGGGTCGATGGACCAGCGGTAGCCGGTGGGGTTCGCGGGGCGCGTGGTCCCGTGCTCTTCACCGGTGATGCTGTCCCCCGGGCGGGCGGCCGTGATGACCTCCCGCACGGCGTTCTCCGCCGCCAGGTCGAAGGCGGTGACCCAGTCGCCGGCTGCCCCCTTGTTGCTGACGCCCAGCGCTTCGCCGTTCCGTCCCGAGAGGACCCGGGCACCGGCCCGGGCTGCCTCCTTCGCGACGTCCAGGAATTCCTCCGGCCCGGTCATGCCTTCTCCTCCACTGCTGCTGCCTTCTCTTCTTCCAACGCGGCGCTCTCCTCCGAGGTGTCTTCGACGTCCGTTTCCGCGGCGTCCCCCACCGCGGCCGGGCCGCCGTCGAGCAGCAGCCGGAAGCCGTCCTCGTCCAGCACGCGGATCCCCAGCTGTTCCGCTTTGTCCAGCTTGGTGCCGGCGCTTTCGCCGGCCACCACGTAACTCGTGTTCTTTGAGACGGACCCGGAGGCCTTGCCGCCGCGGACCAGGATGGCTTCCTTGGCTTCGTCCCGGCTGAAGTTGGGCAGCGAGCCGGTCACCACCACGGTGAGCCCTTCCAGGGTACGCGGCGTGGACTCGTCCCGCTCATCCTCCATCCGGACGCCGGCGGCAGCCCACCGGTCCACGATCTCGCGGTGCCAGTCCTCGGTGAACCATTCCTTCAATGCGGCAGCGATAGTGGGCCCCACCCCGTCGACGTGGGCCAGTTCCTCCTCGGAAGCTGCCCGGATCCCGTCCATGGTGCCGAAGGCCTGGGCGAGTGCACGCGAGGCGCGGGGACCCACGTGCCGGATGGACAACGCCACCAGCACCCGCCACAGCGGTTGGCTCTTGGCCTTGTCCAGTTCCTTGAACAGCTTCTCCGTGCTGGCAGTGGGTTTCGACGGGGACTTTGCCGTGCCCTTGCTGTAGAAGTAGGGCACCAGCTCGTACTCGCCGGTGGCAACTCCCTTGGACCGCTTCTCGCGCCGGATCTTCACGTCGGCGAGGTCTTCCGGGGTGAGGTCGAACAGTGCGGCCTCCGATGTCAGCGGCGGCACGTCCGGCTCGGCGGGCTGCGTCAGCGCGATGGCGGCTTCCCAGCCCAGCGCCTCGATGTCGAACCCGCCCCGCCCGGCGAGGTGGAAGACCCGCTCGCGGAGCTGGGACGGGCAGGACTTCCCGTTGGGGCAGCGGATGTCCACGTCCCCTTCCTTGGCCGGTGCCAGCGGCGTGCCGCAGGCAGGGCATTCGGTGGGCATCACGAAATCGCGGACGGGCGGATCCTGCTGGTCGCGCAGGGCCAGGACGGGTCCCACGATTTCGGGGATGACGTCGCCGGCCTTGCGAAGGACCACGATGTCGCCGATCTTCACGCCCTTGGCCTTGACCACGTCCTGGTTGTGCAGGGTAGCCATCTCCACCGTGGAGCCGGCCACCTTGACCGGTTCCATCATGCCGAAGGGGGTCACCCTGCCGGTGCGGCCCACGTTGACCTGGATGTTGAGCAGCTTCGTGTGCACTTCCTCCGGCGGGTACTTGTAGGCCACAGCCCAGCGCGGCACGCGGGTGGTGTAGCCGAGGGCCCGCTGGGTGGCGAAGTCGTCCACCTTGATGACGATGCCGTCGATTTCGTGGAGGAGTTTGTGGCGCTGCTCGCCGTACTTGCTGATAAACCCCAGCACGTCGGCGCGGGCCTCCAGCACTTCGAAGTAGGGGCTGACGGGCAGGCCCCATTCCTTGAGCAGGGCGTAGGTTTCGGACTGGCTTCGGGCTTCGAGGCCTTCACGGGCGCCGATGCCGTGGACGAACATCTTCAGCGGCCGCTTGGCGGTTTCCGCCGGGTCCTTCTGCCGGAGCGAGCCTGCCGCGGCGTTACGTGGGTTGGCCAGCGGGGCCTTGCCCGCTTCGATCAGTGCCTCGTTGAATTCTGCAAACGCCTTGGAGGGGATGAACACCTCGCCGCGGACTTCCACTTCGGCCGGGTAGCCTTCGCCGCGCAGCTGCTGCGGGATTTCCTTGATGGTAAGGACGTTGTGGGTGATGTCCTCACCCGTGGTGCCGTCGCCGCGGGTGGCAGCGCGGACCAGTTTCCCGTCGCGGTAGAGCAGGTTGACTGCGAGCCCGTCGATCTTGAGTTCGGTCAGCCAGGCGGCCCTGGCGGTGCCGTCCCCCAGCTTGGCGATGCTGGCTTCGGCCCGGTTGAGCCAGGCCTCAAGCTCCTCGATCGAGAAGACGTCCTCGAGGCTGTACATCCGCTGCAGGTGTTCGACGGCGGCAAAGGCCGCGGAGGCTTCCCCGCCCACTTCCTGGGTGGGCGAGTCATTGGCCACCAGCTCCGGATGCAGCGCCTCGATCTCTTCCAGGCGGCGGAACAGGGTGTCGAACTCGGCGTCGGACACCAGGGGTGCGTCGTCCTGGTAGTACGCGAACCGGTACTTCCTGATGAGGTCCAACAGGTTCTCGTATTCCTCCCGGATGGCATCGGACGGGGTGCTTTCACGTCCGTTCTGCGCGGCGGTCCCGGTGGCGGTCTGTTCTGCGGTGCCTTCTCCTGTGCTCACAGACCTATCTTGCCCTACTGGTACGACAGCCAGCCGTGTCAGTGCGTGCGCGGGCGGTTCCTGATCCACCAGGCGAACGCCCCGCCGCCGGTGCCCACCAGCAGGACGCCCGCGGCCACCGCGGGAAGGTCGGGGCCGCCGCGGCCGGACAGCTCCGCACGGGACACGGCAGCGGCCTGGGTTGCCCTGGCGGAGGTGGTCACCGGCGTGTCCCAGCCGGAGTCCGACGACGGCGCACCGGACGTGGGGGCGGCGCCGCCCGGGCTGGTGACGCCTTCGGGAGGGCCTGCGGACGTTGCCGGAGCGGAGGCCTGTCTTTCCGGGTTCGTGCCTTCGGTGCCCGGGCCACCTGTTGCGGTGGGGCCGCTGGTCGCCGGCGGCGCAGCGGGACCTGTGGACGTGGGGGCAGCCGACGTCGGCAGGACCGGCTGCGGCGCGGGAGAGGACGGTGTTGGTGGGCCCGGCTTGTCGGCCGGCTTCGTCTTGGTGGGCCTGACGGGCTCGGTGGCAGGGCTGGTGGGTTCCAGGCTGCAGTCGTCCCCGCAGCCGGGTGCGGTGGTGGCGGTCGCCGATCCTGTGGGTTCAGGCGGGTCGGCCAGGGCTGTGCCTCCGGCGGGGAGGCTTATCGAGGCGGCCAGGACAGCTGCGGACGCCGTGGCGAGGACAGCGCGGAGCGCCGGAGAAGAGGGGGGCATTGTTACCTTTCAGGGCCCGCAGTCCCCCGCTGCGGCTATCTGGTGCCTTTCCAGTCTTCTATAACGCGCCGAAGGGCCGCAAATCCATCGATTGTGCGGCCCTCCCGTGGTATGGGCTTCAGTCCCGGTTTTCCGGCGGCAGAGCCACCTGGATTTTCCGGGCCTTTCCGCGGCCCACAATGTACCCGCGGCCGGGGATGAACTCGGGGCTGACCCGTCCCAGCGAGGTGTTCAGCAGGCTGTCACCCTCGATGTCACCGGGGTTGAGCAGCAGGCCCCGGCGGCCGGACTTGAACGGCTGGGCGAGCTGCCAGGCCGAGGACCAGGTGGACGACTCGGACTCGCCGACCACCCACTGATCAGCCTTGATGGAGGCCGTGACCAGCTGCGCCATGCCGGATTCGGCCATGGTGTCGGTGAACTCCGTCAGGCCCTCGATGAAGATGGCCAGCCGTCCCGGGTTGCCGGAGGAATGCTCCACGAGGTCCTCCACCACTTCGGCGAGGTCGTCCGGACCCACCACCGAGCGGTTCCACAGCGGCAGTGAAGCAACCGCGGAACGGCGGGCACCGATGTAGATCAGTTCCACCTGCGGGTTGGAGCGGCGGAGGGCGTAGGCAAGGGTGACCAACGCCACGGTCCGGCCGGCGCCCGGAGGGCCGCCCACCAGCAGCGGTCCGCAGGCCATGATCTCGGCGGGCTGGAGTGTTTCGTCATCGACGCCGATGACCGGCAGTTCCGGACTGCCGGCGGGAAGGACGTCCAGCTCCACCTGGTCCGGGAGCCGCTCAATGCCGGGGGCAGTGTCCAGCCCCTGGCGGAGCATCGCTTCGCTGAGCTTGTGGACTTCGCGCGCCTGCAGCGCCAGGTTGGAGTTCCCGCCCAGCACGGCAAGCTGGACTTCCAGCCCGTCCAGCAGCCCGCGCCCCGGCGGAGACGTGGCGCCGAGGACGTCCCGGGGAACGTCCATCGAGATGTAATCGTCCTCGGAGGACATGCGCAGCACCAGGCGCCGCTGGATGGAGGCAAGCAGCGATGCCGGGACGGCGTTGGGACGGTCGCCGGAGACCACCAGGTGGATTCCGAGGGTGCGGCCGTCGGTGGCCAGCTGGAGGAAGATGTCCCACAGCCCGGACAGGCGGCTGTGTTCGTAGGCTTCGCGGAACGCGGACATGCCGTCCACCAGGACGAAGATCCGCTTTTCGTCCGGCCGGTTGGCCAGCCTGCGGTACTCGACAATGGTGGACGCCCGGACCTCGGCGAAGCGGGCGGAACGCTGTTCGGCGATGTCCCGCAGCAGGCGCAAAAGCCGCCCCACGCGTTCGACGTCGTCGCCGTTGATTACTTCACCCACGTGCGGCAGCTCTTCGAGCATCCGCAGGCCTGACGAGCCGCAGTCAATGCCGTACACGTGCACAGGGCCGCCGCGGGGCGTCACCGCCGCGGCGATGGCAATACCGCGCAGCGCGGCGGACTTGCCCGAGCCGCCCGTGCCGTAGATGGCCATGTTGCCGTCCCGGTCCGGTTCGTAGAACACGGTGGGCTGGTCCTGCCGGACGGGGTCGTCGGCCACACCAAGGAGCAGTTGCTCGTCCGTACGGGGGTTAGGCAGCTTGGAGAAATCGTAGGTCTTGGCAAGCTCGTCCAGCCACGGCTTGCGGGGCGGGTCGATGGCAAGGACGTCCGCCGCCCGCACAATGTTGGCTGTCATCCGGGCAATGTCGTTGGGCCCTGCGGGTTCGGCCGCTGCAGGCTTTTCCGGCGCGGGCGCCTCCCAGCTTGAGCCCGAGCCGAAGGCCATCTCCACAATGTCGATCTGCGGCCGCTGCGGTTTCTCCGTGGTCCAGCCGCCGGCGTAGCCGGTCTGGAAACCCTGGATCCTGCCCGGGCCGGTCTTCGCGGCTCCGCGGCCCGGAATGCCCGGATCGAAATACGCCGCGTCCGGGACGCCCAGGATATCCGTGGCGTCATCCTCGTCTGCCATGCGCAGCGCCACGCGCAGGTTGGTATTGGCGCGCAGGCTGTCCTTGATGACGCCGGCCGGGCGCTGGGTGGCCAGGATGAGGTGCAGGCCCAGCGACCGTCCGCGGGCGGCCACATCCACCACGCCGTCCACGAACTCGGGAACTTCGTTGGCGAGCGCCGCGAATTCGTCCACGATGATGATGAGGTACGGCGGCGCGTCGGGATCGGCTTCGCGCTGCAGGGCCAGCAGGTCCTTCGCTTTTTTCCGGTTCAGCAGCTGCTCGCGGTAGTGGAGTTCCGCGCGCAGCGACGTCAGTGCCCGCCGCACCAGGTGCGGGGACAGGTCGGTGACCAGGCCGACGGTGTGCGGCAGGTTGATGCAGTCGGCGAACGCAGCACCGCCCTTGTAGTCCACGAACAGGAAGCTGACCCGGTCCGGGCTGTAGGCGGATGCCATGCCCATCACCCAGGACTGCAGGAACTCTGACTTGCCGGCACCGGTGGTACCGCCCACCAGGGCGTGCGGCCCTTCGTTCTTCAGGTCCAGGTACAGCGGTTCGATGCCCTTGGACCCCACCAGCGCCCGGAGCGTGCCGTTGTCCTTGCGGTTGGCCACTGCAGAGGAGTGCACGGAGTTGTTCTCCGACCATCGCTCGGCCACGGCCTGCGGGTTGTCCAGGAAGTCCTTGCCGATCAGCGTGGCGTAGGACACGGCGCGCGGCAGGTCGGAGTCATCGTTGACGGGCTTGCCCACGTCGACCACCGGCGCGAGCATGCGGGCCAGCTGCCCGGCCAGCTCGGCGTCGACGCTTTCGCAGCTCACCGGGTAGGTGTGCCGGCCCAGGCGGACCTGGCCGGTGGTGGTGCCGTGGTCGCCGTCCACCACCATGAAGTCCCGGCAGGCAGCAGGGAGTGCCTGGATGTCGGTGGCCACCCACATGACGTGTACGCCCGAGTCCGGTCCCCGTTCGGCGAGCCGGGTGAGGCGCCCGCGGTCCACCGGCGCGTCGTCCTCCACGATCAGCAGCACCGTGGGCAGCACGGGTGTTTCGAGTTCGTGCTTGGCGGGGTCCATCTCCTGGCGCAGCTCAGGTGCCTGCCGCTTTACTGCGGCCTCCCGCGCGTCGAGCAGGTCTTCAAGCCGGGCCAGCAGCGATGAGCCGCCGGCGGACCCTGCGGCGAGATGGTCTCCGGACAGTGGGCTGTGGCCGGAGCCGACGTGCGGCAGCCACTGCAGCCAGTCCCAGCGCTCCCGGGACTGTGCCGAGGTGATGGCCGTGAGGACCACTTCGGCGGGCGAGTGGAGGCCTACCAGCTGCAGGACGATTCCGCGGGCCACGTCATCCACCAGGCCGCGGGCGCCGGCGATGCCCAGGGACCCGGAGGTGCGCAGCTGCGAGACGATGGGGACGCCTTCGATCTCCCGGAACTGTTTCAGGCAGTCCTGGATTTCGCGGGCGTACTGCACCTCGGTGTCGTTGTTGGACGGTTCTTCGAGCCGGACCCGGGACGGTGCGGTGCCCAGCCCGAACCGCAGCCCCAGGAAGGTTTTGTGTTCGGGGCGGTGCGTCCACAGCAGCGGGCCGAGCTTATAGATCGCGTCCACGGTGTCGTTGACGGACGGTGCTTCCTGCAGCCGGACGGCACGCTCCACCTTCTGCAGCTCGGTGATGTCCTCCCGGAAGGCGGCCATCGACGCGCGGAAGTGCTTGTGGCCCTCCTTCTGCTGCTTCCTGTTGCGCATCTTCTGGTCCACGTAGTGGCCGATGATGAACAGCGGCATCATCATCATGAAGATCACCGAAAGCGGGTTGCGGGTGACCGCGAAGATGACCCCGCCCATCATCAGCGGCGCAATCAGCATGATGTAGGGGAACGGGTGGTCCTCCGGCCGCTTGGGCCCGGACGGGACCACGCGCTTGGGTTCCTCGAACCGCGGAACCACCCGGGGCGAACGGTTGAAGTCCACCAGGGGCGACGTCGGTGCTGCCGCCCGGTTGTGGCCCAGCGGCACCACCGTGACGGTGGTGTCGCCCAGGGTGACGGTGTCGGACGAGTTGAGCCGGGCCCGGGTCACCGGCAGGCCATCCATGAGCAGGCCGTTGGCGGAGTTGGTGTCAACGATTTCGACGCCCTCGGCCACCGTGATGCGGGCATGCCGCTTGGAGGTCAGGGGGTCGGTGAGCCGGATGTCCACGTCCCGGTCCCGGCCGATGTAGCTGGTGCCGGTGGGCAGCGAAAATTCCTTGCCGACGTCGGGCCCGGACAGCACGCGCAGGGTGGCGGCGGCGGGACCGCGTCCGGCGCCGGCCTCGTGGAACTGGTCGCTGACCTGGGCCAGCGAGACCACCGAGCCGGGCCGCAGGCCGGACTCCAGGAGGTTGTCTTCGCGTGCCAGGACGTTGCCGCTGATGCCGCCGCCAACGAAGGCTTCGTCGATGCGCAGGGACAGGTTGTCCGGTGCGGGGCGTCCCTTTCGGTCCGGGTCCGCAGCCCACAGGACGGTGGCAATGTCCGCCACGGTGGCCAGGCCGTCCACGGTGACGGCCAGGTCCTTGGTTTCCGCCGGGTCCCGGCGGAGTGTCAGCCGGATCCTCATCCTTCGTCCACGCCCCTCATCTTTTCCAGCAGGTACAGGTCATCCGGGGTCACCAGGTGGGAGGTAACGGCGTGCTCCACGAGGCGGGCGCGCCGGTTGGTGGCGAGCTTGCCGCCACCGCCGCGCAGGCCCACCACGCCCACGCGGTCGAGTTTGTCGCAGACGTTGTCGAGTTTGCGGTTGAACCTGGTCAACGCCCAGCCAAGGGTCTTCGCGGCGGCAGCCGACGACGGGATGGCGCTGAAGCCGGTGCCCTCGCGCCGCAGCATGGGCTCCGCCAGTGCCACGATCAGTGCTTTCTGGGAGTCGGTGAACACCACCGGGCCGATGGTGGTGTCGCCGCTGCTGTCACCGTCCCTGGCTTCCTGCCGGAAGGACGGGGTCTTCAGGTGGACGGCGAACTCGTAGGTGGTGGGCCCGGCCGTAAAAATGATGTTGGTGTGGCTGAAGACCAGCGGGATCCGGGCACCCGGCGCCAGCCAGGCCTGCATCCCGCCGGACGCGTCAGCGACCGTGGCGGACAGCATGCCGCCCACGTTGCTGAGCCACCAGATGCCGTCGTAGCGGGCAACCTGCAGGAACTGCCGGTGCAGGTACGGATTGTCGTCCACTTCAAGATCGCCCTCGCGGCCGATATTGAAGACGTCCTCATCCGAGGGCTCGTACCATTCACCACAGAAATCTATTGCTAGATCCCCCATATTCTGTGCCTCCTCAAGAGCGAAAGTGTTAATGCGGCCGGCGTGCTTGCCGGCACAACGGACTGGCAGGCACGCGTGCCTGCCGTCATGAGCCGGTGCAGGCGATGGAACCCTGTTCCAGCGGGGAGAACGCGCCGTCGGTGCGGACGATCATTACCTGGACGCAGGTCTGCCCCGAGGGGTTTGCCTTGACCTGGACCGGCGGCTGCGCCACTGACTGGAACTCGCCGCCGCCGCCGATGGTGTAGACGCGCCATTTGTAGCTGTCGCCGTCCTTGGGCTGCGGGTTCTTCCAGGTGAACGCCACGTTGCCGTCACTGCCGGCGGCCCCGGCCAGCCCTTCGACGTCGGGGACGGTTCCGTTATCCAGGGCGTCCGCGGGCGGCTTGGATACCTGCTGGGTTTCCACCGCCTTGGGCGTCCCGCCGCCGGAGTTGGCCGCCACGATGCCCACCACCGCAGCAAGGGCCAGGATGGTGCCGCCGGCGACGGCGAGCCACAGGTTGCGCTTGCCGTGGTCCTGCTCCGGCGCTTCCCCAGGCCCTTCGGCCGGCCGGTCACTTGCCGCGGGCCGGTGGACGGTGGCGTCGGCGGAGCTGGTGTGTGCGTCCTCGGCGCCGTGGACCGTCGCCCCGTAGTTGGGCAGGGAGCCGCCGCTGCCGCGCAGGACGGTGGACTGGGACCATTCGTGCGGGCCGTCGCCGTCCGTTGCCTCCTTGCCGAAGATACTCCCGGGAACGCGGGCCTGCGTTGCCGCGTTGCGTCCTTCCGCCGTGGCGGGCGGCCAGGTTCCGGCTACGGGGGCGGTAAAGCGCGACGGCGGCGCGCCGGTTTGGCTGCCCGGCCCCGCCGTTGTGTTTCCGGTGCCGGTGGTCGAGGCGCCTCCTGCCCCGGAGCCTGGAGCCTGCGGCCACGTGCGCGCCGGGAAGGTGGGGGCGCTGCCGGTCCGCTCCGGGTCGATCGACGCGATGCTCCGGACCCGGGTCTCCTCGGTGCCCTCGTCCGGGTGGTTCTCTTCCTGCTGCGGTTCTTCGAGGACCTCGAAGGGGGTGACGGAGAGGTTCAGTTCCGCCTGGATGCGCTGCAGGGCCAGGGCGAACGCGTGCGCGGAGGAATACCGTGACTGGGGCGACTTGGCCATGGCGGTGGCCAGGGCAAGCTCCAGCGATTCGGGCACGTCCGCACGGCCCAGGCGCGGCAGCGCGGTGTTGCTGATGCGGTTGATCAGTTCGCGCTGGGAGTTGTCCGCACCAGGCATCACGAACGGCGAGCGGCCGGCCAGGAGTGTGTAGAGCGTGGCACCGAGAGCCCAAACGTCCACCATGATGCCGTCCACGCTTCCGTCGCGGAACTGATCGGGCGGGGACCACGGGATGGACATGCCGGAGTCGTCGTCGCTGTCACCGGCGAGGGTGCCGGAAATGCCGAAGTCGGTCAGCGCCGGGCGGTTGTAGTCCGTCACCAGGATGTTGGCGGGCTTGATGTCGCGGTGGGCAATGCCTGCCCGGTGGGCCGTTTCGACGGCGGAGGCCACCTGGATGCCGACGGCCAGCACCTCGTCCACGCTGAACCGCTGGCGGCGGTAGCGCACGTCCAGGCTGGGCCGGGAGCAGTACTCCATGGCAAGGTACGAGTGCCCGTCATCCGTCACCTCCGCTTCGAAGATGGTGACGATGTAGGGGTGGGAGGACAGCTGGGCCATCAGGTTGGCTTCGGACTCGAAGCGGCGGCGGGCGCCCTCGGTCTTCAGGTCCGAGAGCAGCACCTTGACGGCCACTTTGCGGCGCGGCCTGTCCTGCTCGTAGAGGTAGACGTCCGAGAACCCGCCGGAACCGAGCAGGCTGATGTAAGTGAACCCCGGGATGCGGGGCGGCGGCGCTACGGGCCGTTTGGAACTCAAGGAATCTCCTCAAAACGCAGCGAGATGTTGTCGCCCAACTCGGCGATGTCACCGTCCAGCAGGATGGCCATCTCGTTCTGGGCCAGGCGCCGCGGGGGCTGCCCCTGCCGCACCAGGACTGTGCCGTTGGTTGCCTTGAGGTCGCACAGCATGACGTGCCAGCCTTCCAGCCGGACCTCCACGTGGGACCTCGAGATGTCGCCGCCGGGGCTGGGCACCTGGACCAGGCGCGGCATGCCGCCGCCCTGGACCCGGGAGACTGATGGCTGCCGGCCGATCACCAGGGACTGGTCAAGGTCCAGCAGTTCTCCGGTGGACAGGCGCATCCGGCCCAGGCGGGGGCGGCCCACCTGCACGGCGTCCTGGGGCAGGGACGCCCCGCACTCGGTGCAGGCCGAGCGGATGGGCGGGTTGGCATGGCCCTGCGGGCACACCCGGGCCAACACCAGCGGACCGCTGGCCGGAGCTGAGCCGTCCGTGTCCGGGCCGCCTGAAGTGGCAGATGCCGGCTGCGCGGTGGGGAGGCTGCTTTTCATGACTGTCTGGCCGTCATGGTCATCGTCGAAGTCGGTGGCCGACGGCCCTGCCCCAGGTGCCGCCGGGTAGCTGTTCGGTTGTGCTGTTCCCACCTGCGGTGCCGGCGTGGGCGCTCCGAAAGCCGGTGGTTCTGCCGGCGGCGTCCCGTTCGAAACCGGTGCCGGGGTGAATGGCTCCGGGGCAGGTACTTGCGCGTTCCCCGCTCCCCCTGTCCGCCAGGGCACTGACTCGATGAGCAGGCCGGAGGCTGGCTTGGGTGCCGCGGCTGGAGGAGGACCTGCTGCCTCCTGGCCTGCCGGTGCCTCGGCTCCGTTGTGCGGCAGCGGAGGCTCCGGGGCCCGCTGGTCAGCAGCGTCCGCGTCGGCTTCGATGGCAGCCTGCGGGGCCTCGGCTTCGATGGCGGGTGCGGACCCGTGGTCCTCTTCGGCCGGTTCCTCGCGGACCGCAGCGTCTTCGATGTTCCGCATGACCGTCCGCTCCCACAGGTGGTCATAGGAACTGGTCAGGTCGATGGCCGCAGGCAGGTCAGCTGCCCCGGGAACTGCCGCTTCGGCATCACGGTCCGCGCCGTCCATGTCCAGCCCGGTGGCTTCGGGTTCCGGGCCGCCGGTTTCACCGGAGGCGTTGTCCGCCTCGCCGTCTTCGGCCGATCCATTTGCGGCAGGATCATTGTCACCGGCGCCGGCTTCGCCCGTACCTGCATGCTGCGCGCCACCGTGTTCGGCGCATTCGCCGTCCTCGTCAAGGACGGCGTACACGGTCTCGACGGAAACTTCCGGGAGGACTTCAGCGGTCCCGGACGAATCGACGGCAACAGCTGCCGCCGGAGTGTCCGCAACGGCAGAATCGGCGGCAGTGTCCGCGGCGGTCTCAGGCGCCGGGACTGCTGCAGTACCGGCAGCATCGGCAGCGGGGACGCCCCCACCGTCCGGAACAGCAGCAGCACTTGGAGCTTCCAGCGCGCCCTGCCCGGCATCAGCGCCCAGTCGGATGGCCTGCAGCAGCACCATGCCCTCCCCCAGCCGGAGCTCTGGCTGGCCGGTTTCGCCTGCGCCCGGGATCATCAGGGTGCAGGCGCCCGGAACGGCGAAACTGCGTTCGCTCCAGGTGGTGACGTCGCGGCCGTTCAGCTCTGCGGGTCCTTCGGGTGTTTCGACCGAGAGTTCCAGTCCGCCCCGAAGGAATACCCGCAGCGGTCCTGAGAAGTCCAGGATGGCGAACGGCGGAATGCGGGACAGGTTTCCGCCGGCGCTGCCGGTGATGGCCTGCAGGACTTCATAGACTTCGGTTTTCCCGGCAATGAGGTTCCACACGGAATCGGCGAGGGCCGGCGGCGTATCGGGTCCGAGGATGACCGCCGTGTGGGAGCGGACGATGCCCAGCCAGGTGCCGGGGATGTAGCTGGTGCCGGTCATCGCGGGACCTCCGTACCGTCGTCGGGATCCTGGCCTGCGGCGTGTTCCTGCCCTGCAGGGTCTTGCTGTGCTGCGTCGTCCTCCTGTTGGGGAAGAGACTGGGTTGTGGCCTGCACGGCTTGTCCGCGGGGCAGCGTGACCTCGTCTTCAGCGGACGGGTCCCGCCGCGGAGCCGTGGTGGCAGCGCCGGCGTCGTTAAGGACGTTGCGGGCGTCCACCACGATCACCGTGATGTTGTCCCGCCCGCCGCTGCGCAGCGCGGCCTGGATCAGGGCGTCGACGGCGTCCTGGGGGTGGCCGGCGGTGCTGAGGATGCGGTGGATGTGCTCGTCCGTCAGTTCGGAGGTGAGGCCGTCGGAGCAGACCATCACCCGGTCCCCTTCCTCCACCGGAAGCAGCCAGTAGTCCGCTTCGGTTTCGTCCCCTGTTCCCAGGGCCCTGGTGACCACATGGCGGCGGGGATGCACCGTGGCCTGCTGGGGCGTGATTTCGCCGGCGTCCACGAGTTCCTGGACTTCCGAGTGGTCCACGCTGATCTGCTCGAACCGGCCCTGGCTGAGGCGGTAGGTACGGGAGTCGCCGATGTTCATGACCAGCCAGTACGGCATGCCCATCTGTTCCACCACCACCGCACCGGTCAGCGTGGTTCCCGCCCGGGCACCCGTGGCTTCCCTGATGGAGTTGTCGGCGCGCAGGAGGTACTGCTGCAGGACCGCGGCCGTGACGCTCCGGTCCCCCGTGGACAGCTGCGGAATCGCTGCCAGGGTCCTGACGCAGATGCCGCTGGCAATCTCGCCGGCCTCGTGGCCGCCCATGCCGTCGGCAACGGCGAAGACCGGATCCGACGCGATGAAGGAATCCTCATTCAGCTCGCGGCGGAGTCCCCGGTCCGTTCCGTAGCCGCAGTTGAGGCTCAGGCCCGGGCCCGGCTGCGTGGTGGAGGGAACACTGGCGGGCTGTTGGTTCATGCCTGTCCTAGGTAAAAGGTCCGGTCGCCAAAGTGGACGCTGGAACCGGGGGAAACGAAAGTCGGGACACCTGCCGCAAGGGGCGTGCGGAGTCCGTCGGGCGTGGTCACGGCGCTGCCGTTGGTGGAGTTCCGGTCGGTCACCCAGATGCCCGCACCGTCTGTCAGGACGTGCAGGTGGGTCTTCGAGATGGACCGTCCGGGGTCGTCGACGGCGAGGAGCTGGGCATGCTGTTCGCCTGCGGAGCCCACGGGGTTGCGGCCCACCAGGACGCTGCGGTCAAGCTGGAAGTCGCGGCCGTCGTCGAGCCTGATCCGCAGCACGGCGACAGGCGCCGGGCCGGCGGTGCCAGGACGCACCTGGGTGCGTTCGACGTCGTCGTCCACGTGCGGCTGCCCCGGAGGCTGCTGTCCGGCGAACTGCTGTCCCGTGCCCTGCTGCCCGGCCTGCCATGCTGCCGATGGTGCAGGAGCGGCGTCCGGCGCCGGACTGCCCGGCGGTGCAAAGGACGCGGGCGAGGTGTAGGACACGGTCTGTGCGGGGATGGTCCGGCCGTCGGGCTGGATTGCCGGTGCCGGATGGGGCTGGACCGGCGCTGGGGCGACGGCAGGTGCTGCAGCCGGTGCTTGGGGGGCGATGACCTGGGGCGCGCGGGCACCCGCGACGGGCGAGAGCACCTGCTGGACGGGCGGCAGGTCCAGCGGCGCGAAGCTGTACGGGCCCTGGATGCCGCCCGTGGTGATCGGATCACGGCCCGCCTTGACGTCGAAAACGAGCGTCTTGGCGGCATTGTCATGCCAGCCGCGCAGGCGCCCGCCTTTGTCCCAGGTATTGGAAACCACTACCAAAACGGCCCAGACGGCCGCCACCAGGAGCAGCGGCCCCAGGATGAAGAAGGCGGCGTCGAACCACTTGAAGACCACCACCAGGACGGCTCCAATGAGTGTCAGCAGGACGCCGGCACCGGTCAGCAGGCCGCGCACGAACACCCCGCCGGCGCCAGGCGCGTAGCCGTCATTGTCGGTGCTGCGGATCCCCATCAGGAGGTTGCCGGGCGTTTTGCCCGTCCGCGCTTCCAGGCCTGCCAGCACGGCTGCGTAAACCAGGGTGATGCCCAGTCCAATGCCGCCGAACAGCACCAGGGACGCGGTGTCGTAAATGATGAAGCCGCCGCTGCGGGTGCGGGTGATCCCTGCGAAGCCAATGGCGAACGTCACCACCAGGACCGCCAGCGGGAACAGCCAGTCCACTACGGCAGCCCCGAGCCGCTTGCCCGCAGTTGCCGGGACAAGCTGAAGGTTTCCTGCCATTCCTGTTCCTCCCCCTGGCGCAGCGGCCGCCCCTGCCGGACCCGTGCTGCTCCCCTGTACCGCTGCCGCGTTCGCGATGCCCGCGGCAGAAAGTGCCTGGGGCATTTGTACTACCGGGATAGTACCGGGAATCGGCGGCCGGTGCGCGGCAAGTGGCGCCGCCCGGACGTCCGTCCCCTGGTACGGCGCGGTGCCGGCGCCGGTCTGGGAGCCGGGGTTGGGGCCGGCACCGGGTCCGGGAGCCTGCTCCTGGTTGCGGAGGCTCCGTGCCGACCGGTTGGGCAGCGGCGCCCCGCATGAGGTGCAGAAAGCGGCGCCCGTGCGGATGTTTTGCTGGCAGCGCGGGCATCGCTCGGCGTTGGGGGTCACTGCGGTTTGGGTCCTTGCGTTGGGGGTTCTTCAGGGGCAGGTGCGCTGGTGCCGGCTGATGGCGTGCCGGGTCCGTCCGCGGGCGGACCGGCAGGCGGACGACGGCGGCCCGCGGCTTTCCCGAACGGCAGTGCCGGAAGTTTGAACCGGCGTCCGCCGCTGCTGGCGCTTGTCCTTCGTGTTCAGGGCGGTGCGTGCGTCGGACAGGAGCGACCGCGGTGAGAACCGGGCCTGCTGGCGGCGCCAGAAACCCACCGTGGCTGTCATTTCCTTCAGCGACCCGTCCACGATGGTCCAGTACTCACGCACCTCATCCTCGCTGGGTTGCCCGGCGCCGAAGATCGAGGCGTCGGCGCGCCGCGCCAAAGTCGTGGTGGCGGACTGGCTTCCCGGGAACGCCTCGGCCAGGACCGCGGCGCTCTCCCGGCGCGTGGCCCGCGAGTCGACGGCGGCACCCATGTCGGTGGCCAGGCTGACCACTTCACTCCATCCCCCGCCCACGCGCTGGGCAGGGTCACCCGCGCTGAAACGCGACTTCCGGCGTCGTGATTTCAACAACGCAACCAGCAGCAGCGGCAACGCGAGGATGGCCAGCGGGATCAGCGCCACACCGAGGGCGCTGAGCAGCGCACCCCAGAACAGCCAGGGGTTGTCCTTCTTCTGGTCCGCGTCCAGCGCATCCGGTGAGGAGTCCGGCGGAAGGTCCGCCGGCTCCTGCGGCGGGGGCGGGGGCTGCAGCACCTGCGGCTTGGGCTTGGACTTGTTCTCCGGGTCCGGCGGGATGGGAACATTGTCCTTGGGCGGGGTGGGATCGAAGCTGACCCAGCCAACGCGTTCAAACGCGACTTCCACCCAGGCGTGGACGTTCTTGCCGGTGATCCTGACCTCGCCGGCACCATTCTCGGGGCTCGTGGGGTCGGGGTAGAAGCCCATGACCACCCTGGACGGGATGCCCAGGTGGCGCAGCATCAGGGACATCGCCACGGCGTACTGTTCGTCGTCACCCAGCATCTGCTTGGCCGTCAGCAGGTTGCGGATGCGTGCCGAGCCGTGGCCGGAGACGCTGGGGAGCTGCCCTTCGCTGACCAGGCCGTTGCTGAACGCGCCGGTCTTTTGGAAGTGCGCCTCGATCTGGCGGACCCGGTCAATGGCCGTCGGAGCGTCGGCGGACAGGTCGTTGGCCTGCGAACCGACCACCGGCGGAACTTCCAGCGGGTCGGGAAGCGAAACCTGCGCAAAGTCGTACTGCGTCAACTGCCCGTGCTCCAGTTTCACGGGATCTGACACCTGCACGCTGTAGGAGTCGCCCCGCTTCAGCCCGTTGGTGGTGACGGCGGTGTCTGTGCCGGAGTTGAAGTACAGGCCGGATGCCGCCGGGGAGCCGCCCTGGTCGAAGCTGATGCCGGTGGTCTTCCGGCCACCGGGGACGAAGTATCCCTGGTAGTCCTCGATGCTGATGTCGATGGCGTAGTCGTTCGTGGGGACCACGCTTGAGGTGTCCGCCAAGGTGTTGATGGACTCGGCGTCGCCCACCTTGCTGAAGTTGCCCGAGCCGTTGGGGTCCATGTTGTAGTTGGTCCCGTTGAAGGCGTCCAGGGCTCCCAGCCGTACCCTGCCGTCACGGGGAAGCCCCTTGACGACGAACAGCGTGTCGTCTTTCTTGTCCTTGACGTAGGTGCGGAAGCTGGCCAGCGGGGTGACGTAGTCCTTGGGATCGAAAGGCGGAACCACCACGTTGCGGAGGACCTTGCGTTCGTTTCCGGCAGTCACCAGCGGCGCGGACAGGGCGGTGACGCCCACGCTGACGGCGATCACGCCGGCGGCCATGCCCAGGCGGCGCAGCGATGCTTTCCGGGCCGTGGCGGTATCAGCCTGCGGATTATTGACGGAGACCCGCCGGGTGGAGGACCTGCGGAGGGCGTCGCGGCGGAAGGTTGCCCAGGCGATGCCCAGCACCGTCAGGCCAATGCCGCGTTCAACCGTGAGGAAGGCGGCATTGGTGCTGAACGCGATGCCCGTGACGAAGAGGAGCAGGACCGGGATCAGCGGCAGGTAGGGGCTCCGCACGCGCCAGGTCAGCACGGCTGCCACGATGGCCATGATCATCGAGCTCAGGAACGGGACGATCAGCACGCCGTTGGCGGAGCCTACCGGCACGCCCACCGTCAGCATGTCCTTCCAGGCGAACACCACACCCAGCAGGAGCGTCCGCAGCGAATCCAGCGTGGGCACGAACCCGGCGATGGCGGCATCCGGAACTGCCAGCAGGGTGCCGAACACAAGGTAGGTGCCCAGGGCAATGGCCGTGGTGACGAGCAGTCCGAGGCGCAGGTGCGCGTTGAGCACGCCGATGCCCAGGCCCAGGATGATGCCGCCGAAGCCGGACAGCAGGTAGTAGGGGTCGCCGCCGAAGCTCAGCCCGAAACCGAGCAGTCCCAGCCCCAGGAGGACGGTGAGGGCACCGGCGTCGAGGGCGAAATGCCAGGCCGGCTGCCCGTTGCCGAACGGGCTGCCTTGGCTGCTGAATGGTTTCCGGGCAGATCCGCTTCTGGGGCGGAGGCCAGGTGCGGAGGTCATGCTGCCGCCTTTCGGAGGACGATGCCGAGGTCGGCGAGGTCGCCAACAGTCAGCACGGTGAGGTCTGCGATGTTGGCCCTGCTGGATGCGGCCCCGGCCTCGATCCGTACGGCAAGGCTGCGGACGCCCGGCGGGACGGAGGCCGCGGAGGAGCGCAACTGGGTGGCTGTCACGTTGCTGCCCACCACGAAGAACACCACGGAGGCGTTGGGGACGGTGTCCGCCAAAGTGCGGGCGAGGTCGACGGCGGTGCGGCGCATCGGGGCGCCGACGATCCGGGTCATGTCATCGAGCATGTTGCGGCCCGTTTCGCAGCGCAGCGGCCCCTTTTGCGTCAGGACGTCCAGCTCGCGCTGCTCGCGGATGGCCTGGCGGCCGATCGAGGCGGCCGCCGAGATGGCCATCTCGAATTCGTCTTCGGAGGCGTATTCCTCGGTGTTGATGGACAGCGCGATGGCAAGGTGTGCCCGGCGGGTTTCCTCGAATTGTCGGACCATCAGCTTGTTGGTCCGCGCCGTGGTCTTCCAGTGGATGTGCCGCCGGTCATCGCCGGGGACGTAGTCGCGGAGGGCGTGGAAGGAGACGTCGGCACTGGACAGTTCGGTGGTGGGCATGCCTTCGAGGTCGCGGATGAACCCTGCGGCGGAACCAGCCAGGGGCACCGTGCGCGGGTGGACGAAGAGGTCCTCGGGCTCGGTCCACATGACCTGGCGGCGCAGCAGGTGCAGCGGGTCTGCCCGGACGGAACGGACGGGACCCACCACGATGACGGCGCGGCGGGCGGTGGGGATGGTGAAGAGGTCTTCATGGACCTGCTGGGGCTTCATGCGGGGCAGGTGGAAGACGGCGGTGACGCCGCCCACGGGCAGTTCGACCGATGCGGGCAGCAGCGGCCGGCTGGACGTGTTGGTGACGGCGATGCTTCCCACTGCGCTGTCCCCCACCGCCACGCGGGTCCGGGCAAGGTCCAGGACCACGCCGTAGGTGGAGCGGCCCAGGATGAAGCACACGGCGATGAGGAACATGACGAAGGCCGCCACGGCGGCGGCCTTCGCTTCCTGCCAGCCGTAGGCCGACCCTGCCCACCAGAGCAGGATGCTGGCCGCAAGGACCGACCATCCCAGGACGCTGACCACGGAGAGTACCGGCCATACATAGGTGAGCCACGCCTTCCGGACGGTGCGCCAGGCCGGTTCCAGGGCGAGGCCTGCGGTGGAGCTCGCCTCGGCCCAGACCGCCGACGGGTGCAGGCGCGTGGGCCTGCCGTCCCGGTGGAAGGGTTGCTTGAGACGCTCCGTGAGCCGGGTCAGCGGGGTGCCGGTGGACATATGTGTGCCTTCGTTGTTGCTGGAAGTGGAGGACTTGCCGGGCCTGGGGGTCAGGCGTTGGTGCGCTGCTGCGGGGCGGCCACGTCGGCGAGGATCCGCGCGAGCACGGCCTCGGGCGTTGCACCGGAGAACTCGGCTTCGGGGTCCATCACGAAGCGGTGGGTCCACACCACCGGGGCGAGTTCCTTGATGTCGTCCGGCAGGACGAAGTTGCGGCCCTGCGAAGCTGCCCAGACCTTTGCGGCGCGGACCATGGCGAGGGCGCCTCGGACCGAGACGCCCAGCCGGGTTTCCGGGGCGCTCCGGGTCTCTTCGCACAGCCGGGAGATGTACTCAAGCACTGCGGTGTCCACGTGTCCGGTGGCGGCAAGGTCGGCCATGTCCGCCACGGCCTGCGTGGTGA
Source organism: Pseudarthrobacter sp. SORGH_AS 212 (assembly GCF_030818145.1). Taxonomy (NCBI): domain Bacteria; kingdom Bacillati; phylum Actinomycetota; class Actinomycetes; order Micrococcales; family Micrococcaceae; genus Pseudarthrobacter; species Pseudarthrobacter sp. SORGH_AS 212. The sequence goes on from NZ_JAUTAA010000001.1 coordinate 549,143, forward strand.
TGACGGCGGACAGTTCCTTGGAGCGGTCCTTGAGGTTGGAGCCGCCCAGCAGCCGGACCGTGGAGGCGTGGTCCGGGTAGCCGATGGACGTCTTGATCAGGAAGCGGTCAAGCTGTGCTTCCGGGAGGCGGTAGGTGCCGGCCTGTTCGATCGGGTTCTGCGTAGCCATCACCATGAACGGGCGGCCCGCCGAGTAGGTGACGCCGTCCACGGTGACCCTGGATTCTTCCATGACCTCGAGAAGCGCGGACTGGGTCTTCGGCGACGCACGGTTGATTTCGTCGGCGAGGACGATGTTGTTGAAGATCGGGCCCTTGTGGAACTCGAACTTCTGCGTCTTCTGGTCGTAGATGGTCACGCCGGTAACGTCCGAGGGCAGGAGGTCCGGGGTGAACTGGATGCGGTTGTTGGAGCCCTGCACGGTGGCCGCCAGCGCACGGGCCAGGGAGGTCTTACCCGTTCCGGGAGCGTCCTCGAACAGCACATGGCCCTCGGCCAGCATCGCGGTGAAGGTCAGTCGGATGACGTGTTCCTTGCCCAGCACCGCCTGCCCCACATTGGCAACGAGCTTTTCGAACGTATCGGCAAACCACGCGGCCTGCTCGCTGGTCATCGTCATGGGGTGGTTCTTCCTTCTTCTTAGTTCCACGGGTGGGTTTCAGTCTGTGGCGGGACCCGGATGTCCGGGTCCCGCCTGATGGGTTTTGCTGCTGGCTATCCGTTGGGCATTCCGGCGGGCGGGTTGCAGCCGCGGCTGGACGTATCGCAGCGGATCCAGTTTCCGGCGGCCATGCCGCTGGTGAGGTGATACCAGATGCCGCTCGGGTTGTTGGACGTCTTGTACCAGACCTGGTACCTGTCCGTGTCCGCCGGCGCGCCGGCGTCCAGCCATTTGCCCGCCCCGTTGCACTGCGACGGGTTGCCGGCCACGAAGCTGTCCGTTCCCTTGCGGGGCTCGGTGCAGCTGCGGGTCGGGGTGGCCGTGATGCTCCACGAGGTGGGCACGGGGGGTGGCGGCTCCGCGCCGCTGCGGGACGTATCGCTGCCGACCCGGCCCGGCTGGCCGCCGCTGATGGCCCGCACCCGGAGGGTGACTGTCTCGCTGTACCCAACCGTCTTCGAGAAGGAGCGCTGGTTGGTGTTCTGCCATCCCCCGCCGTCGACGCTGTACTGGTATCCGGTGACAGCGCGGCCGTTGCCGTCCGGCTGGTTCCAGGTCCAGGACACAGTCTTGTCGCCCACTCCGCTGCTCTTGCTGCCGTTCACGTTCGGAGCAAAGGCCAGGCCATAGGGGTTGACCTGGTTGGACGGAGCGCTGGCGTCACCGGCGGTGGAGCTGCGCGAGGAAACGGCCCAGACCACCACCGAGGTAGGCGTGCCATTTGCGGCGGCGACGGTTCCGCCGCCGGCAGCGATGTTGCCGCTGCCCCCGCCAGAGGTCAGGCTGTACCTGTACGTGATCTCCTGCGCGGTGGAGCCATTGCGCTGGGCGTCAGACAAGGGCGTGAATCGGATGTCGATCTTCCCGCCTGCTCCACCGGTGTCCACCAGCGTCGCCGTCGGAGTCCCAACGATGCCGGGCTTGCCCACCGCTCGGATGGCCGCCGACTGTCCGCTGGTGGCGCTGGTTCCCGCTTTGTTGGTGGCGGAGACCGTGAAAGTGTAGTTGGCTTCGGAGTTGTCAACGGTGACGTTTTGCGTGGTGCCGGCCACCTGCTGGGTGGCCACCGCCGCACCGCCCCGGAGGGTGGTGAGGGTGTAGGCAGAGACGGCGTCACCGTTGTTGTTCGGCGCGGCCCAGCTGACCTTCAGCTGGCTCTGCGAACCCAGGGATGCTGCCTGGGCAGCCGTGGGTGCTGCCGGGGTGGCCGGCACGCCTGCCGGCACTTCAGCGGCGGAGTACGGGCTCCACTCTGACGGTTCCTTGGCATCGTTCCGGGCCAGGACCCGCACCTTGTAGGACACGCCGTTCTGCAGGCCCTTCCAGACATAGCTGACAGCGGTCAGGTTCTGGATCTGGGCGTTCTGCCCCGCGGGCGGCGGCGAGATCTCCAGGTCGTAGGACTTCACCGGCGAACCCTTGCTGGCCGGCGCAGTCCAGTTGATGGACAGTTCCTTGTCGCCAAACTTCAGCGATGGCGCCAGCGGGGTGTCCGGCTTGACGTCCGGCCGGACCTCGGCCGAAGCCGGTGAACGGTCCGATTCGCCGAACTCGTTGGTGGCGGTGACCTGGAAGTGGTATTTCGTGTTGTTGGTCAGTCCGTTAAGCGTGCACGTGTTGGCCGGGCAGTCTTGCTTGAACCCGCCCTCGCCGTACACGGTGTACCTGGTGATGGGTGCGCCGCGGTCCGCGGGAGCGGCCCAGGTCAGCAGTGCCGTCCGGTCCCCCACGCTCTGGGCCTGCGGCGTGGTGGGGGCCGCCGGTTCATCCTTGACGGTGAGCCGGACCCGCGCCGTGGCATGCCGCGACGCGTCCTGGGTCTTGTCCTCCACCGTGTAGGTGACCACCATGGTCCCGGTGAAGCCGGGAGCGGGTGTCACCGTCACCGAATCACCGCTGACCTCCACGTTGCCGCTGCCGGTCTCGGTGGCGGCGGCAATGATCTTCAGAGCGGTTTCGGGGAACGGGTTGGCGTCATTGGCCAGGACATTGATGGTGACGGGCTTGCCGGCGGCGGCGTTGGGTTCAACGTCGTCGTTTGCTACCGGTTTGGGCCGGTTGGAGGCCGTCACGGAGAGCGGGTACGTTGCCGTGGCTTCAAGGCCCCGCGGGTCCCTGGCCTTGACCTGCACGGCACCGGCGGTGCCGGCCCGGCTGGAGTCCGCCGCGGAGACTTTGAGATTCCTGCCGTCGACGCTCACGTTGAATCCGGCCGGCGTACCGTCCAGGAGTTCGTATTTCATCTTCTCGACGTCGTCCCCGTCGGGGTCCGAGGTCAGCCTTCCCAGGTCGATGCTCGCCGAGTCGCCCATGGGCACCTCGACGTTCGCGCCCAGGAGTTCAGGCGGGTTGTTCTTGTTGGGGTCCGGAAGGACCTTGGTACGGATGCTGAGCGTCGACTTCAGGCCGGCGGGATCGTCCGGTCCGGACCCGTCGGTGACTTCGAAGGTCAGCGAACCCGGACCCACATAATCAGTGCCTGCGGTGTACTTCAGCCCCGTGCCGTCACCGGTGACGGGGTCGCGGCCGTCGGCTCCGATGAGCTTGATCCGGTCTGCCTGCGTCAGCCGCGGCGAGCGGCCCTCACGGACCTTGACCCATTCGTCCAGGTCCACGTTGACGGACTGGCCGGCCACCACTTCCAGGACCTCGTCCTTGGCGAGCGTGGGAACCTGCTGGCCGAGGCCCGGCACCCAGATGATGGCGGTGGACTTCTGCCCGTCCACGTCCTCCACGGTGTACGGGATGAGTTGCGGCTGCTCGGTGAGGTCAACGATCATGTTGCCTTCGGTGCCGGGCCGGGCCGTGGTCGCCTCGGTGCTGATCTTGAGGTTCTCGCCAACGCCGTCGGGGTCTTCGTCGTTCTTCAGGACAGGAACGTCCACGGCGGTCTTGCCCATGGTCTGGGCGGACGTGACCCGGTCGTCACGGGCGATGGGTGCCTGGAGCGGAACCTCGGGGTCAACCACCACGCGGATGGTGGCCTGGGCCCGGGCGTCCCGGTCATCGGCCACGGTATACCGGACGTTGACGGTTCCGGCCTCGTTGGGAGCGGTCAGGATGACCCGTCCGCTGGTCTTGCTGACGGTGGCCTGGAGGACGGGATCAGCCTCGATGCCGTCGGTAAGGATGCGGATCTGGTCGCCGTCGGGATCTGTGTCGTTGCCGGTGGCGTCAACGGCGATCTGGCGGCCGGGGCGGACCCTCACCTCGTCATCCACTGGAGTGGGCTTCTGGTTGATTTCACCGCGCGGCGCAATGCCCACGGTGACGGTGCCGGTATTGACGGCACCCTGCCGGTCCACCACCTTGTACCGGAAGGTATCGGTCCCGGCGCCGTCTCCGGCAGCCGTGAAGTCGATGAAGTTGCTGCCCACTGTGGCCGTACCCATGGCGGGAGTGCTGTCGATGCCGGTGAGCTGGACCGAGTCGCCGTCAGGATCGATGCCGTCCAGCGGCACCGGAATGCGGACGGTGCCGGCTGCCACCACGCGGGCTGTGAGGTTGCGCGGCTGCGGGCGGGAATTCTCCGCGCCTTCCAGCGGGAGGATGTGGATGGTCACGGCGGCGGCGCTCTTTTGGCCCTGTGGGTCCACCGCGTTGTAGATGGCGCGGACCGTCTTTGGCTGGCTGCCGGCGATGAACCGGACGGTGTTCTCCGAGACGAAACTCTTGCCGTCAACCGGGTCCACGCCCTGCGGCAGGACCGGGTCTACGGTCAGTTCCTGGCCCTGCGGGTGCGTGTCATTGTCCAGGACGGGAATGGTGACGACGTCGTTGACGCGGACGTTGACCTCGTCCGGCTTGGGCTGGGGTGCTTCCACCACTGCCGGGGCCGGGACGGGGACCACAGAGACCGAACCGGTGGCCGACTTCTTGCCGTTGGACATGGTGTATTCGAAGAGGATCGGATCCTTGGTTCCGAGGATGTCCGTGATGCGCAGGACGCTGTGGTTGATCACGCTGACCGAGATGGTGGCGTTATCGGGAAGCTTGACGGATTGCAGCACCAGGACACCGCCGGAAGGGTCGGAGTCGTTGGCCAGCGGGTCCAGCAGGACGCTGCCGCCGGTGGGCATCAGGGCGACGTCGTGGACAGCGACGGGGTCGCCGGGGTCGTCACCGGATTCGACGTCCACGCGGATCAGGCCCTGGCTGCTCTGCGGGCCGTTGCTGGCGATGTACGTGAGGTAGACGGGGCCGGGGGTGGTGCTGCGGAACGTGAAGGTTCCGCCGTCGGTCACGGGGCCGAGATCCGCGGGGCCGTTGGCTTCCACCTGGGCCAGGCGGAGCGCGCCGCCGTTGGGGTCCACGTCATTCTTCAGCGGCGAGATCACCAGGTCCTGGCCCACCACGGCTGTGACATGGTCAGCGTTGACCACGGGCGCGAGGGCGCCGGGTGGCTGGACGTTGATGACCACCTTGCCGGTGACGGTGTCGCGGCCGTCCCAGATGGTCACCTCAACGTTCTTCTTCCCGGCGGTGGCGCCGGAGTCCTGGAAGGTGAGCAGGCCGTCGCGGCGGACCTTCACCTGGTCCTGGTCGTTATCGGCCTTGGCGTCAAGGAGCACCAGGTCGTCGCCGTCGGGATCCACCCAGTCCGTAAGGATGTTCTGGCTGACGGTCTTGCCCTGTTCCACCAGCATGGTGGTGTTCTCGCCGCGTTTGAACTGCGGCGGCTTGTTATCGTCCGGACCCACCACGTTGAGGGTGACCTGTCCGGCTGCGGAGAGGCCACGCCCATCGGACGCCGAGTAGCTGAACGTTTCCGTGCCCGGCCTGGCGTCGGCCGGCACGGAGATCTGGAAGGCGGTGCCGCCGTAAATGTTCTCCAGCGTCCCTGCCCTCGGCGGGTTGCCCTGGAGCCCGGCGGTGAGGACGTCGCCGTCGGGGTCGGAATCGTTGTCCAGGACGCTCAGGATGGTGGTGCGGCCCGGACGGACGCCGACGACGTCGGGCTTGGTTTCCGGCGGACGGTTCGGCTTGGTGCGGTCCGGCAACACGTTGATGGTGTTGATGTCCGCGGATTCCTGGTCCTGCTCGTCGGATTCGTTCTTGGGGGGAATAACGTCGTCCCAGTTGTTGACGAGCTGCATGTTCTGGTTCACCAGCCACACATTCCCGGAATTCACATCATTGAGGACCACCAGGTCCCGGTTCACCCGAAACACATACGACGGCGACGCACTCGCCTTCGGCACATCCACGTTCTTATCATCAGCATCATTGACACAATCACGGACATACTTATTCGCCCCCGACCACGCAGCATGCACACACCCACCCAACTGCACCGGAGCCGCAGGAACACCCTCACCACCAAAAGACACCGTCTTCGCCGTCCCACCATCCAACGGCTGCTTCAACAACGCCTTCTGCGTCGCAATCGCCACAAAATCACTGCCCGGACCACCCTGCTGCAACTTCGCATCCCGCGCATCAGCCAACTGCAACCGCTTACCACCCGGCAAAAACAGGTTCCCCGCCGCAGCATCCAACACCACCGGCCGGTCCCCCACCACCGTGATCTGCAGATCCCCCGCACCCTTCAACTCAGACCACGCCTCAGACTCCGAAGACACCACCACACCATTGGCATCAACACCGGTCACCGTCACCGTCCCGGCCTTCGGATCCGCCGAATAAATACGATCATCAGCACCCACCGCCGACACCGTACCCTCAGACCCCACCAACACCGGCTCCGACGCTTCCTCATCAAAACCATTCACCGTCGACGGCGACACCGCCCACACCTTGCCCGACGCCGCATCCGTCACCGACAACACCGACGAACCAAAACTCACATCCGCAGCCCCCGGCAACTGCTTATCCCCACCCAAACGCATATTCGCCGGCGACACCTGGTTCAACGTCGAACCAGACTCATCATCAACAAACACCTCACCGGCATCCTGCAAAATATCAAACGTCGACGACGCAGGAGTCACCGCACCATCCAACACACGCGACGGATAATTCAACCGCCCCACCGCATTCTTGGACTTCGACACCACCCACACACCACCGTCATTCAACTCCACCTCAGTGGTCTTAAACCCCGGATAGAGCACGGCACCGGTCGCCACGACGGCCACGGCAGCGGCGAAGGCTGTACCGGTGACGATCTTCTTGTGGCGCCGTTTGAGCCCAAGTTTCCCCAGCAGACTTGTCACAGCGATTTGCTTCCCTCAGTTGTGCGGCGGCCCCCCGGCCGAAATCCCCAAAAACCCGGTATCGGGCTCCCTGTTCCCCGCGCAAGCCTACCCAACGGTGCAAGGGTCCGCGATGGGTAGAGGTGCCCCGCGGCCTGACCTGCGGTTTCATGGTTTTGGCGGGTCAGCATGGGGGTGCTCCAAGCCCTGCGGGGTCCGGAAGCGTGGTGTGTCCGGCGATGACGTAGCGGCCCACGTTGCGTGCGGAGCCGGACTCAACCCGCCACCAGCGGACAATCCCGTTACCGGACCAGTTGTCGTCCTGGTCGATGTAGCAGGCCACCATGATGCGGTCCTGGCTGGACTTGTAGAACCAGGGCGGGCTGTTCCCGCTGACGCCATCGCAGGTGAAGTACGGGGTGGGCCGGTAGTTCGAGCCGCCCCGGGTGAAGGTGCAGCTGCGCTCAAAGTTGGGATCCGAAGTCTTGATCCGGGTTTCCCACAATCCCTGCTTGCCGGACGTCGCCCTTGCACTGGCGATACCGCTTCCGGTGCCCACGGAGTTCAGGGTCTGGACCTCGATGGTGCGGGTCTGTTGCCAGCCGCCGGTATTGATGGTCCGGCTCCCTGAAGCTGCCACGTTCTCCCAGCCGCCGCCGTTGATCCTGATCCTGGTGCTCGCGACGTCGTTCGTTGCCGTGGATGGCGACGACCAGCGAAGCGTGACGGACTGGTCGTTGACGCCGCCGTCCTGTCCCGATGCGGACGGCGTGCCCGGGGACCCGTACGGCGTCGCCGACGCCGGGGCGCTGGCATTGGAGCTCGGTGCCACGGAGGAATTGGCAATGACGGTGATGCTCACCTGGGCGCCGTTGGCGAAGCCGCCGATGGTCTGGCCCGGGCTGATGGGGCCGCTGGCACCATTGCTGGCGTTGTAGCTGTAACTGACCTCGTTCTCGGCAGAGCCGTTCCGTTCAGCTGCCGTCAGCCGCCGGAAGTCGACCGTGACCGACCGGCCGGCACCGCCGGTGTTGGCCGGAGTGGCGTTGACGCCGGAAACCTGGCCGAGCTTTCCGGTGGCACGGCGGGGAGCTGACGGCGGGCTGACTGCACCCTTGCCCGCTTTATTCTCCGCCTGGACCGTGAAGGTGTACGCAGCTTCGGAGTTGTCCGCCGTGAAGTTGGCGGTGCGTACCGTCCCTGGAATGGCCTGCGTCTGGTCGGGCCGGCCGCCGCCGGACATCGTGACGTAGTAGGCGCTGATGGCGTCCCCGTTGGTGTTGGGTTCAGCCCAGTTCACCCGCAGCTGGTTCTGGGTTCCCACTGACGATGCAACGGCGGAGGTGGGTGCGGCGGGGGCTGCCGGAACGCCGGCCGGATTGTCTTCGGCGGAATAGGTACCCCAGTCGGATGGCCCCAGCTCGTTGACGGCCTGGGCGCGCACCTTGTACTTCACGCCGTTGGTCAGACCGGTCCAGGTGTAGTTGAGGCCTGCGACCTCGTTCTTGACGGCAACACCGTTGGCGGGCGGAGGCGAGATCTCCAGGTTGTAGTGCTTGACCGGTGAGCCTTCCGTCCGGGCAGCGGGCCAATTGATGACCATGTTCTTGTCGCCGGCTTTGACACTGGGGGCTTCCGGCGGGGAGGGCTTCTCGTCGGGCCGGATCTCGTTCGACTGCGGTGACGGCTGCGACTCCCCCACCTCGTTGGTTGCCTTGACCGTGAAGACGTACTTCACGTTGTTGGTCAGGCCGGAGAGGGTGCAGGTGGTGGTGGGGCACTTCTGCTGGAATCCGTTGTTGGATACCACCGTGTACTCGCTGATGGGCGCTCCATTGTCCGACGGCGGCGCCCACTTGAGCACCGCGGTGCGGCTGCGGACGTCCGTCGCCGAGGGGGCGGACGGCGCATCGGGTTCACTGCGCACCGTGAGGCGGACCCGGCCGTCCACCTGGCGGGAAAGGTCGCCGGTCTTGTCGGCGATGGTGTAGCGGACCACCATCACGCCCTTGAATCCGTCTGCCGGGGTGATGGTGATGGAGTCGCCGTTGATGGCGGGCTGGCCTTGGGCCGAACCGGTTTCGACGCTGGTGCCGACGATTTTCAGCGGCGTATCGCTGAAGGGGTTGACGTCGTTGGCCAGGACGTTGACCGTCTCGGCGCGGCCCGCGTTGGCTTTCTCCACCACGTCGTCATTGGCTACCGGCATGGGCCGGTTGGATGCCACGTGCCGCACCTGGATGGTGGCTGTCACAGCGGGCGAGCGTCCGTCGGTCACGGTGGCCTGGATATTACCCGTCACGCCGACCCCTACGGAGTTTTCCGCACTGACGCTCAGTACCGTACCGTCTAGCTTCGCGCTGAAGCCGGGGGGCGGTGACCCAACCAGGGAGAACGTGAGGTTGCCCTGGTCCCGTTCGTCGACATCGGCCGCGAGGGGACCAAGGTCCAGGGTGGCAGTTTCCGTCTTGGGAATGTCCAGGGATGCGCCGCGGAACGTGGGCGGGGTGTTGGCTTCGTCCGGGTCCGGGATCACGTTGGTCATGATGACCAGGGTCGATTTCAGCCCGTCGGGATCGTCGGGACCGGAGCCGTCGGTGACTTCGAAGGTGATGGAGCCCGGCCCTGCGTAGCCTGGCCGGGCCGCGTAGCGGAGGCCTTCTCCCTCGCCGACAATCACGTTGTCCGGGGAGGCGCCCAGCACCTTGACGGAGTCGGCAACACTGATCTTGGGCCGGCGGCCGTCCCGCACCCTGACGTAGTCGTCCAGGTCCAGGGTGATTTCCTTGCCGGCCATGACCTCCACCGTTTCGGTGTTGGACAGCGTGGGGTACTGCGCTCCCTGGCCCGGCACCCAGATCACAGCTGTTGCGGTGAGGCCATCGGTGTCGGTCACCGTATACGGGATCAGCTGGTCTTCTGGCGTGAGGTTGACCACCACGTTCCCGGAGCCGCCCACGCGGGCATTGGGGTTGCCGTCCGGAAGGCTGATCTGCAGCTCGGAGGCCACCCCGTCGGGGTCGGAGTCGTTCTTCAGGACGGGTACGTCGATGGCCGTCTTACCCAGAGTTTCGGCCAGCGTGACCCTGTCGTCCTTGGCGATGGGACGCTTCAGTTCCGCGTCCGCACTGACCCGCACCCGGATCACGGCGCTGGCCTGTGCCTTCTTGTCGTCCTGGATGCGGTACCGGATGCTCTCGTTGCCTTCCACCGCCGGTGCGGTGAACAGCACCTTGGCGCCGTCAGCCACTTCGACGTTCAGCTCAGGCCGCGCCTCGAATCCGTCGGTCAGCAGGGAAATCGGATCACCGTCGGGGTCCGAATCATTGGCCAGGGCGTCAACGGCGACGTTCCTGCCCGGTCGGACATCCACGGCGTCGTCCACGGCAATCGGGTTCTGGTTGATGGCTTCCGGCGGTGCAACGCCCACAATGACGGTGCCGGTGTTCTCGGCGCCAATCCGGTCGCGGACGCGGTAGGTGAAGGTGTCCGTCCCGGCGGCGTCGCCTGCGGCCGTGTATTCGAGGTAGCCGTCGCGGACGATCGCCGTGCCCATGCCCGCTGCCTTGTCGATTCCCATCAGCTGCACCGAGTCGCCGTCGGCGTCGATGCCGTCCAGGGGCACGGGAATCTTGACGGTCATGCCGGCGACCACGCGGCCGGTGAGGTTGCGCGGTTCGGGGCGGCTGTTCCGTTCGTCGTCGCGGGCCAGGATACGGATGGTCACCTGTTGGGAGTCCACCTGGCCGGACTCATTGCGGACTTTGTAGATGGCGTAGACGGTTTTCGCCTCGGACCCGGCGATGAACCGAAGCTGGTCCCCGGCCACGAAGGTCCGTCCGTCGGCTTCGTCCGGAACCTGGGCGAGCTCGGGCACGAGGGTCAGCTTGCCGCCGTTGGGATCGGTGTCGTTATCGAGCACCGGGATGGAGACTACGTCACCGGCTCGGACGGTGGCTTCGTCGGGCTTGGCCTGGGGTGCCTGCAGTTTTGTCGGTGCCGGGACCACCACGACGGCGATCTCGCCCGTCGCGGAGGACCGGCCGTTGGAGATGGTGTACTTCAGCGTCAGCTGGCCTTCGGCGCGAAGGTCCGTGATCCGGACCACCGAGTGGTCCAGGACTGACACACTGACCGGAAGCGAGCCGTCGGCGGTCACCGACTGGACCACCAGGACGCCGCCGGAGGGGTCGGAGTCGTTGCCGAGCACATCGACAAGGACGCTGCCGCCGGTGGGCAGCAGGGCAATGTCGCGGACGGCGACGGGGGCTCCGGCGTCGTTGCCGGCAACAACGTCGACGCGGACCAGCTGCACTGCGCTGGCGGGCCCATTGGTCACCAGGTACTCCACGTAGTGCGGTCCCGGCACGTCGGAGGTGAAGCTGAAGGTCTGCTGGTCGGCGCCGATGACCGCCCTGGACTGCTCGTCCGCGGTCACCTGGGCGAGGCGGAGGGCGCCTCCTTGGGGGTCGATGTCGTTCTTGAGTGGTGCGATCACCGTCGAAGCACCGGCCACTGCCACTACGTGGTCAGCGTTGGCGATGGGCGGGAGTGCCCCGGCGGGGCGGACGTCGAGGGTGATCCGGCCTTCAGTGGTGGCCTGGCCATCGGAGATGCCCACGGTGAGGACCTTGCGGCCCGGCGAGGTGCCGCTGTCCTGGAAGGACAGCTGCCCGTCGGGGCGGATGCGGACCTGGTCAAGGGGGTCCGCGCTGGAAACCGAGGTGGCGTAGAGGTCGTCGCCGTCGGGGTCGATCCAGTCCGAAAGGATGTTCCGGGTGACCGATTTGCCCTGCTGGACCACCATGGTGGTGTCACGGTTCGGCTTCTGCGCCGGCGCTTTGTTTTCCGTCAGCGGGACAACGCGCAGTGAAACTTCGGCGGTGGCGGAAAGCCCGCGGCCGTCGTCCACCGTGTATTTGAAAGTTTCGCTGCCTGTCTTGTCGGCGGGAACAGCGACCTGGAAGCCAGTGCTGCCGTAAATTGTCGACAACGTGCCCAGGCGGATGTCGTCGGGCTGGCGCACTGTCAGGATGTCGCCGTCGGGATCCGTGTCGTTGTCCAGGACCGGGAGGATGGTGGTTTTGCCGGCGCGGACGCCGTAGCTGTCCGGCTGGGCAACCGGTGGGCTGTTGGGTTTGGTGCGGTCCGGGAGGACTGTCTGCTGGACTTCGTCGGCAGAGTCCTTGTCGGCGTCGTCCGAGGTTTCCTTGGGGGGAATAACGTCGTCCCAGTTGTTGACGAGCTGCATGTTCTGGTTCACCAGCCACACATTCCCGGAATTCACATCATTGAGGACCACCAGGTCCCGGTTCACCCGAAACACATACGACGGCGACGCACTCGCCTTCGGCACATCCACGTTCTTATCATCAGCATCATTGACACAATCACGGACATACTTATTCGCCCCCGACCACGCAGCATGCACACACCCACCCAACTGCACCGGAGCCGCAGGAACACCCTCACCACCAAAAGACACCGTCTTCGCCGTCCCACCATCCAACGGCTGCTTCAACAACGCCTTCTGCGTCGCAATCGCCACAAAATCACTGCCCGGACCACCCTGCTGCAACTTCGCATCCCGCGCATCAGCCAACTGCAACCGCTTACCACCCGGCAAAAACAGGTTCCCCGCCGCAGCATCCAACACCACCGGCCGGTCCCCCACCACCGTGATCTGCAGATCCCCCGCACCCTTCAACTCAGACCACGCCTCAGACTCCGAAGACACCACCACACCATTGGCATCAACACCGGTCACCGTCACCGTCCCGGCCTTCGGATCCGCCGAATAAATACGATCATCAGCACCCACCGCCGACACCGTACCCTCAGACCCCACCAACACCGGCTCCGACGCTTCCTCATCAAAACCATTCACCGTCGACGGCGACACCGCCCACACCTTGCCCGACGCCGCATCCGTCACCGACAACACCGACGAACCAAAACTCACATCCGCAGCCCCCGGCAACTGCTTATCCCCACCCAAACGCATATTCGCCGGCGACACCTGGTTCAACGTCGAACCAGACTCATCATCAACAAACACCTCACCGGCATCCTGCAAAATATCAAACGTCGACGACGCAGGAGTCACCGCACCATCCAACACACGCGACGGATAATTCAACCGCCCCACCGCATTCTTGGACTTCGACACCACCCACACACCACCGTCATTCAACTCCACCTCAGTGGTCTTAAACCCCGGATAGACGACGGCGCCAACCACCAGGGCGGCGAGGGCAAGCCCCATTGCGGAGGTGCTGAAAAGGGGGGACTGGAGGAAGGGCCGGCGCCGTGGCGCAGCAGCAGCTTTTGCGCGCGCTCGTCCGCGAAGTTTCATGGAACGGTTCCCCCCGTTAAGTCCGGCAACGGCCGATGACCGGCATGCGGCAGCCGGGCAGAACAAATATAGCCGGTCTAGCTATCAAATGGACAAACCCTTTCCCTGCCGACGGGGACAGGGCAAGAAAGGTCAGTCGACGATCAGGCCCTTGCCCAGGCCCCGGGTCAGGCGGACCGGCTTGATTTCGCCCGAAACCGCGGACGTTTTCCGGCGGTTGGGGCAACATGACGAACCGTTCGTCATGTTCGAGGGCAGACGCGGTCATGGAGTCCACCAGCACCGTTCCGGGATCCGCCAGGGTGGTGAGCCGGGCAGCAAGGTTAACGGTGGGGCCGTAGATGTCGCCGAGCCGGGACAGGATCCTGCCCCAGACCATGGCTACCCGGGCTTCCGGCAGGATCTCGTCCTCCGTGAACGCCTGCGCCAGCGCCAGGGATATCTCGGCGCCGGCCGCGGGGGTCTCGGCAATGTAAAGGACTTCGTCGCCAACGGTCTTGACCAGGCGGCCGCCGCCAACGGAAATAATCTCGGCACATTTGTTCTCGAACCGCTGCACCAGGCGGGCCAGTGTTTTCTCGTTCATCCGGCGAGAGAGGCTGGTGTAGGACACCAGGTCCGCGAAGCCCACGGCCCGCGCCAGGGGCAACGGCGCATCGTCCTCGTCGCCTTCGCGGCCTTCTTCGCTGGCCTGCAGTCCGGCTTCGGCCCTGACGGCCAGCCGCTGGATGCCGGCATTGAGCTGGCGCCGCCACGAATAGACCAGCACTTCCTCGAGGGCATCCACCAGGGCCGGGAGCTCGTTGACCAGCCGCTTGCGGGCGACAGCATCGGTGACGCCCTGTTCGTGGACGAGGTCCTCCACCAGGGCTTCGATCTGCCACACCACCATGCGGTCCGTCATCTGGCCAATGGCACGGGTGACGGAAATGGCCGCTTCCTCGGTCAGCTTTCCGCCGCGGACGAGGTCCACCACGGTTGACAGTGCAGCCTGGTCGCGTTCGGTGAAGGCAACGTCCTCGTCACCAAAGTTCGGGAACCCGAGCGCGCGCCAGAGTTTGCGCGCGGACAGCAGGGACAGGCCTGCGCCCGCCGCCACCTCGCGACGGCGGAGTTTGCGTTCGCCGCCGAGCAGCCGCGCCTCAAGGGCTTTCATGGCCAGGCGCTCTGCGGACATCGCTCCGGTGGGAGGGTGCGGGTCGGCGGCAGGAGACTGCGCGACGGGACCCACGAGCTCCTGCTGGTCCTCATCGTTCATTCCGTCCACCTTCTCTCATTTCCGTCGGCACTGCCCCGGCAGGGTAATCCCCTGCATCTCCGGGCGGGAGGCGCTCATCGGGCAGTTCCCCGATGGCGTCGAGGATAAAATCCCGGAACCTGGCAGCCTCCGGCACGTCCCGGAATGTCGTCACGCCCTCATACCCGGTTTCCAAGGATATATTCCCGGAGCGCAGGAGGCGTTGAAGCACGCCCGCGTGGACTGTGAGGTTGCGGACGGAGAGGAGGTTGACCTGTTGTTCGCGCCGCTTGAAGATGCCGGACCTGGCCACCATCCGCCGGCTCGTGAGGGTATAGCGCGTGGCGTGCCAGCGCATCAGCCGCGGCAGGCAGTAGCCCAGCCACACCCACGCGGCAGCCAGCACGCAGGCCGTCACCAGCCAGGGGGTCCAGCGTGCCTCCAGCGCCGGAACCAGGCGCCCGGCTTCCCCCCGCACGATCCAGGCGGACGCGAATGCCGCCACCGCGGGGGCGATGATGAAAGCGGCGGCAGGGCCGGCCAGCTTCCTGGGTTGCGGGCGGGTGGTGACGATGACCTGTTCGCCGGGTACGAGGTCCTTACGCATAACCGCCTTGGCCGGTGCCTTTCGGCGTGCCGGCATCAGCAGCGCCGGGCTCTTCCGGTGCGGTCCAGGGCCGCAGGTGAACCACGTCCCCAGCGGTGACGACATGCTCGCGTGAATCCTTGTCCACCACCAGCAGTGAACCGTATTCGTCCAGGCGGGATGCGTGGCCAATAATCTCGTGGTCGCCCGGCAGTTGCGCCCGTACCTGCCGGCCCAGCGTTACCATGACGGCCTCGACGCGCTTATGCAGGGACGGGCCGCCTGCCATGCCTGCCGTGGGGTCGCCGTCGGCGTTGCAGAAACTCCGGTAGAGCACCGCAAAGTGGGACAAATAGCTCTTCAGCAGCTGGGTCCGGTCGGTGGTCTGCGGCCCCTCGAGGAACACCGAGGTGGCCGTGGGGACCGGCAGTTCGTCCTCGTGGAGGGTGACGTTCAGGCCGGTGCCCAGCACCACCGGCGGGACGGTGCCGTCCGCCATGGGGCCAATCTGGGCCAGGATGCCGGCAATCTTCCGGCCGCGGACCAGGACGTCGTTGGGCCATTTGAGTTCGGCCGGGATGCCTGCCGTCTCCAGGAGGGTTTCGCGGAGCGCCAGGGCCGCGATGAGTGAGAGCCACGAGTAGCTTTGCGTGGGCAGCGGCCGCCCCTCGGCGTTCACGGGCCGCAGCACAATGGAAACGGAGACCGAACTCAGGGGCGGTGCTTCCCAGCGCCTTTCCAGGCGTCCCCGTGCGGCGGTCTGGTATTCGGCCGTCAGCACGGAAAGGTCCGGCCAGGACGCGGGCTCCACTGTCACTGCACGGAGCAGGTCGGCGTTGGTGGAGCCGGTGGAGTCCACCACGTCCAGCCGGGAGATGCCGGTGGCGGACAAGAAGCGCTGATCGCCCAGCTCCGACCTGTCCAATGGGATACCGGGGATATGCGCTTCAGCCATAGCTAAATCCTACCGAGCCGGGGAATGCCGCCGCACCGGCGGCCTGCCCCTGGCGGCTACAGGAAAATGTCGGGAACCAGCCGGTCCTCCGGGGCCCCCAGGCTGTAGGGGCGGAAATCGGAAACCCCTGCTGCCGCCAGCACCTGTTCGTCAGTGTAGAAATTGCCCGTGGCCTGCCCGCCGGCGGGCAGGTTGCTGCCGGTGAGGATGGCGTGGGCGGCGTCGGCCATGATCTGTGGTCCGCGTGCGGCCTGGACGATAGCCTCGCCCTGCGGCATGTTCCTGATGGCCGCGGTGTCGATCAGCGTGCACGGCCACAGCGAGTTGACGCTGATCCGGTCGTCTTTCAGTTCCTCGGCCAGGCCCAGCGTGGTCAGGCTCATCCCGTATTTGGCCATGGTGTAGGCCAGGTGCCGTCCGGCCCAGTGTGGATCCAGGTTCAGGGGCGGGGACAGCGTGAGGATGTGCGCATTGCCGGATGCGCGCAGCGCCGGCAGCGCGAGCTTGGAGAGCAGGAAGGTCCCGCGGACGTTGATGTCCTGCATCAGGTCGTACTTTTTCATGTCCACGGCATCCGTGGTGGACAGGTCAATGGCGGAGGCGTTGTTCACCACGACGTCGATGCCGCCGAAGCGGTCAACGGCCTCGGCCACGGCGCGGGCCACGTCCTGGTCGTTGCGGACGTCCCCCACCAGGGGAAGCGCACCCCCGCCGGCCTCGGTCAGTTCCTGGGCAGCGGTGAACACCGTGCCGGCGAGCTTGGGGTGGGGTTCGCCGGTTTTGGCCATCAGCACGATGTTGGCGCCGTCCGCCGCCGCCCGCAGGGCGATGGCAAGGCCGATGCCGCGGCTGCCACCGGACATCAGGATGGTCTTTCCGCGGAGCGAACCGGACGCCCGGTAAGGGCTGGCGGCAGCGGTCAAAGCGTCGTTGCTCGAAGTCATGGAAACACTGTAACGCAGATAAGTTACCGGCGAGTAACATAGTGGTCCGGGTGACGGCACGGCAGAAAATTGTAGGTTCCCTACAGCTGCGGGCACTCAAAGCGTCATTAGACTTGCCAGCAGGGTTCGTTTTTTGTGTGGAAGCTACTTAAGCGCCTCCAGAGCACAGCCCGTCAACATACTCAGCGACACTGAACCAATCTGCAACAGAGCCGGAGATACTTGATGAGCCACGATCTGACAACGACAGCGGGAAAGATTGCCGATTTCCGCGACCGCCAGGCACGTGCCGAACAGCCCTCCGGCCCCGAGGCCGTCGAAAAGCAGCATGCGCGCGGCAAAAACACCGCACGCGAGCGCATCGCCCTGTTGCTGGATGAGGACTCATTCGTCGAGTTCGACGCCCTCGCAGTGCACCGCTCCACCGCCTTCGGCATGGAAAAGAAGAAGCCCCTCGGCGACGGCCTGGTCTCCGGCTACGGCACCGTGGACGGCCGTCCGGTGGCGGTCTACAGCCAGGACTTCAGCGTGTACGGCGGGTCACTGAGCCAGGTCAACGGCGAGAAAATCGTCAAGGTGCAGGAATTCGCCCTGCGCAACGGCTGCCCGGTGGTCGGCATCCTCGACGGCGGGGGCGCCCGCATCCAGGAAGGCGTCGCCTCGCTGGCCATGTTCGCCGATATCTTCCGCAACAACGTGCACGCTTCCGGCGTGGTGCCGCAGATCTCCCTCATCATGGGCCCGTCCGCCGGTGGCGCCGCCTACTCCCCCGCCCTCACCGACTATGTGGTGATGGTGGACAAGACGTCCCATATGTTCATTACCGGCCCCGACGTCATCAAGACCGTCACCGGCGAGGACGTGGACATGGAAACGCTCGGCGGTGCCCGCCAGCACAACGCCACCACCGGCACGTCCACGTACCTCGCCTCGGATGAAGGCGATGCGATCGAGTTCGTCCGCGAACTCCTGGACTTCCTGCCCTCCAACAACCTGTCCGAGGCCCCCGTGCTGGAGCACGCGCAGGAAAACGCGGTCAACGACGACGACCTCGCCCTCGACACGCTGATCCCCGATTCGGCCAACCAGCCCTACGACATGCGCGCAGTCGTTGAGCAGATCGTCGACGACGGCCACTTCCTGGAGATGCAGGCGCTGTACGCTCCGAACGTCATGATTGGCTACGGCCGGGTGGAAGGCCACACCGTGGGAATAGTGGCCAACCAGCCGCTGCAGTTCGCGGGAACCCTGGACATTGCCGCCTCCGAAAAAGCGGCCCGCTTCGTCCGGAACTGCGATGCCTTCAACATCCCCATCATCACGCTGGTGGATGTGCCGGGCTTCCTGCCGGGCAAGGACCAGGAGTTTCAGGGCATCATCCGCCGCGGCGCCAAGCTGCTGTACGCGTATGCCGAGGCCACGGTGCCCAAGCTGACGGTCATCACCCGCAAGGCGTACGGCGGCGCGTACATCGTCATGGGCTCCAAGAAGCTCGGGGCGGACCTCAACCTGGCGTGGCCCACCGCGCAGATCGGCGTGATGGGGGCGCAGGGCGCCGTCAACATCCTCTACCGCCGGGACCTCGCGGCTGTCGCCGAGGACGGCGGCGACGTCGAAGCCCGCCGCGCCGAGGTCATCCGGCAGTACGAGGAAGAACTCCTGAACCCTTACCAGGCAGCCGAACTCGGTTACGTTGACGCCGTCATCGCACCGTCCGACACCCGGCTGCAGATTGTCCGGGGCCTGCGCGCCCTCCGCGACAAGCGCGCGAGCCTCCCGGCCAAGAAGCACGGGAACATCCCGCTGTGAGCGCCACCGGAACGCCGGAGCCGGCCGAAGCCGCCGCGGCTCCCCTGCTCTCTGTGGTCAAGGGACAGCCGAACGCCGAGGAACTCGCTGCGCTCACCGCCGTCGTGCTCTCCCTCGGCGGCCCGGAAGCGGCCAGGCCTGCCGCGCCAACCGCACGCCACTGGGCGCGCCGGCAACGGCTGGGCCTTGCACCAGCGCCCGGTCCAGGCGCCTGGAAGCGCAGCAAGGGCTGATCCCCGGCGCGTTCCTCGCCCGGTGGGCGCGGCCGGGCTAGTCTCGGATGGTGACTACCGACACTTCGCCCGCCGCACGCCCGCACACCCGCATCGACGCCGTAGCGGACGCCTATACCGATACCCTTGTCCGCCTGAATCCGTCGCTGGCGACCACCCTGGGACTGCCGGGCCTGGAAACCGAGTACCAGGATTTCTCCCCCGCAGGCATCGCCGAATTCGCGGAGGTGGCCCGCAAGGCCCTGACCGACCTTGAAGACCTGGAGCCTGAGGACGACGTGGACGCCGTCACGCTGGACGCCATGCGCGAGCGGCTTGGACTGCAGCTGCTGATCCACGCCTCCGGGTGGGAGTACGCGGACCTGAACAACATTGCCTCGCCCGCGCAGGACATCCGGGCGGTCTTCGACCTCATGCCCACCGCCACGGAACAGGACTGGGAGCACATCGCCGGCCGGGCGCAGAACGTGCCCGCCGCCGTCGATGGCTACATCGAGTCCCTGGGCCTTGCGCGCGACGCCGGCCGGGTGGCCGCAGCCCGGCAGGTGAACATCGTCATCGAACAGGCCACTAAGTACGCCGCCGCGGACGGATTCTTCGCCAAGCTCGCCGCCGGCGCCGCCACCGAGACCGGCCCACTTGGCAGCGCCCTCCAGGAGAAGCTCGACGCCGGGGCTGCCGCCGCCCGCCGCGCCTACACCCGGCTTGCCGACTTTCTCCGCACCGACCTGCTGCCCGCCGCACCGGAGAAGGACGCGGTGGGTAAGGCCCGTTATGCGCTGGCATCACGGTCCTTCCTGGGTGCCGCCGTGGACCTGGAGGAAACGTACGCCTGGGGGGTTCAGGAACTGGACCGCCTGATCGCTGAACAGGAGGTGGTGGCGGGCACCATCAAGGCCGGCGCGTCCATCGCCGAAGCCAAAGAAATCCTGAACAACGATCCTGCCCGGCAGATCAAAGGCACCGACGCACTCAAGGCCTGGATGCAGGAACTCTCCGACAAAGCCGTCGCGGAGCTGGCCGGGGTCCATTTCGACATTCCCGACGTCATGAAGAAACTGGAATGCCTCATCGCCCCCACCGACGAAGGCGGCATCTACTACACCGGCCCCTCCGACGACTTCACCCGCCCCGGACGCATGTGGTGGTCCGTGCCAGCCGGCGAGGACACTTTTACCACCTGGGCCGAAACCACCACCGTTTACCACGAAGGCGTCCCAGGCCACCACCTCCAGGTGGCCACCGCAACCTACCGGCGCGAACTGCTCAACAAGTGGCGGCGCAACATCTGCTGGACCTCCGGACACGGCGAAGGCTGGGCACTTTACGCGGAAAAGCTCATGCAGGAACTCGGATACCTCGACGACGCCGGCGACCACATGGGAATGCTGGACATGCAGAGGATGCGCGCAGCCCGGGTGGTCTTCGACATCGGCGTCCACCTGGAACTGGAGGTGCCCGCACGCTGGGGCACCGGCACCTGGACCCCGGACAAGGGATACGACTTCCTCAAAGCCAACCTGCCCATCAGCGAAGGACAACTCAACTTCGAGTTCACCCGCTACCTGGGCTGGCCCGGGCAGGCGCCCTCCTACAAAGTAGGACAGCGGCTCTGGGAACAGATCCGCGCCGAGCTTGAGGCACGGCCAGGGTTCGACCTCAAGGAGTTCCACACCAAGGCCCTGAACGTCGGCTCCGTTGGGCTCGATACCCTACGGCGGGCGCTGCTTTAACCTCACGGGTGCGCGGCCCCAAGGGGCCCATCCTCGGCGCGCTGCTCGTACCTCGCTCTGACGCGCGCTGCCGGATAGGCCCCTCGCTGCCGCCAGTTGCGAGATGTTAAGCACACCGCCACTGGGAATAAGTAACAAAACCCGCCGTCCACCTTGTCTTTCCAGCGTTTTGTGTTTCTCCTGGTGACTGAGCTTGCGTAACATTTCTCAATGTTGTTTCGGCGTGGTAGGTGGTGCGGATCTAGCGTATTCAGGTGAGCACTCAGACAAGCACCCCCTCCCCCGCAGGGAAGACGGGCTTCCAGCTTCCCAAGTGGGCTGGATCGTTCGGCTTCCAAATCATCGCCGCACTCATCGTGGGCCTTGCCCTCGGCCTGCTGGCCAAGTACACCGGCAGCACCAAGACCAACCCCAACGGCCTTGGCGCAACACTGCAGACCATCGGCTCCAGCTACGTGTCGCTGCTGCAGACCGCCGTCGTACCCCTCATCTTCACGGCGGTGGTGAGCTCCATCTCCAACCTCCGTCAGGTATCCAACGCCGCCCGGCTGGCCTGGAACACCCTGCTGTGGTTCGCCATCACGTCCCTGATCGCGGTGCTGATCGGCATCGGCCTGGGCGTCCTGCTGCAGCCCGGCGCCAACACCGGAATCACTGAAGAAGCCAAGTACGCAGGTAAGTCCGGCGACTGGTGGTCCTTCCTGATCGGCCTCTTCCCGAAGAACTTCCTCGGCCTGGGCGCGAGCTCCACCGTTGCCGAATCCGGCGCCGTGACCACCTCCGTCAGCTTCAACGTGCTGCAGATCCTGGTGATCGCCATCGCCGTCGGCGTTGCCGCCCTCAAGGTGGGCAAGGCAGCCGAGCCCTTCCTGAACCTCAACGCCTCCGCCCTCGCCGTGATCCAGAAGGTCCTTTGGTGGATCATCCGCATCGCACCGCTGGGCACCGTCGGCCTGATCGGTAATGCCGTCGCCGTCTACGGCTGGGACACCATCGGCTCCCTGGGCAAGTTCACTGTGGCCATCTACGCAGGCCTGGCCCTGGTGCTGTTCGTTGTGTACCCCATCCTGGTCCGCACCCACGGACTGTCCGTCAAGCAGTACTTCTCCGGCGTCTGGCCGGCCGTGCAGCTGGCCTTCGTTTCCCGCTCCTCCGTGGGGACCCTGCCGCTCACCCAGCGCGTCACCGAGCGCAGCCTGGGCGTCCCCCGCGGGTACGCGTCCTTCGCCGTCCCGCTGGGCGCCACCACCAAGATGGACGGCTGCGCCGCGATCTACCCGGCCATCTCCGCCATCTTCGTGGCCCAGTTCTTCGGCATCCAGCTCGACTTCAGCCAGTACCTGCTGATCGCCTTGGTCTCCGTCCTGGGATCCGCTGCGACGGCCGGCACCACCGGCGCCGTGGTGATGCTGACGCTGACGCTGTCCACGCTGGGACTGCCGCTCGCCGGCGTCGGACTCCTCCTTGCCATCGACCCGATCCTGGACATGGGCCGTACCGCCGTCAACGTGGCAGGCCAGGCCCTGGTCCCCACCATCGTGGCCAAGCGCCAGGGAATCCTGGACGAAGCGCTGTACAACGCGCCGCGCAACGGCACCCCTTTCGTTGACGACGACACCGCCGACAACGGTGCCGCTACGGACGGTACTGCTGCCGACACCGCGCCCCGCGAACTGCAGGACGCCAAGGCATAGTCAACGTCGGTGCCGCCAGGCGCCACGCAGGTGCAATCACAGGAAGTCCCCGGGAATTCTCCCGGGGACTTCCTGTTGTCCCGGGCTTTTATCTTGGGATGCTGTCCCGGCCTGCGGGGCCCTTGGGCGCGTGGTCAGTGTCCGCCGCCGCCGATCACCCCGTTCTGGACCGCCTTGGTCACGGCGTCCGCCTCGGCCTGGGTCAGCTTTCCATCCGTGACGGCCTGGTCCAGGCGGGTCTTGAGCGCCGCCGCCTGGTCTGCCTGTGCCGCGGTACGGAGTTCGTCGAGCGCCGCCGTTACCTTGGCCTCGTCAATTCCCAGCGTTGCTGCCAGGGACTTGGCCAGCGCAGCTTCGCGGACGGCCATGTCAGGCTTCTCGCCTTCTGCCGGCGGTCCGCTGGGCTTGTTGGCCTCGCGGAAAGCCTTTAAGGCGTCCGTGACTTTTGCCTCGTCCACACCGAGCTTCTGAGCCAGCGCTGACGCCTGGACGCCGCCGCGTTCACCTCCGCGTCCGCCGTGGCGGCCCATGCCGTCATGGCCGGCGCCTGTGCCGGTGCCGGCATCGGCAGAGGCACTGGAACTGGCGCTCGGTGCGGGGGTCGGCGTCGTCGTGGCTGACGCCACTCCCGCCACTCCAATGCCGGCACCAACGGCAAGCGCCGCGGCCGACAGGCCGAGCGCCATCTTCTTCCTGCGTGACATTTCTCTTCTCCTGCTCCGCCGTCGCCAGACGGCTGCTGTGGTTGCACCCTTTCCGGGTCCTACCAAGCATCCGTGCGCAGGTTCTGTAGACGCTGTTGGGAGCCTTTCATTCTCCTGTGAATATAACTTGCGCACCGTGCAAACTTGCACATAGTGTAAGAGCGTGAATCCTCCACCGTCCCCGCCTGACGCGCCCGCGGCTCCCTCACGCCGCGAACTGAACAAGGCGGCCACCCGGCAGGCCATTACGGATGCCGCGCTGGCGCTGCTCCGGTCAAAGGGGCCAGGCGGTTTCACGGCCGAGGACATAGCAGAGGCGGCCGGAATCTCCCGGCGGACCTTCTTCAACTACTTCAACAGCACCGACGCAGCCCTGGCTTCCGTGACTCACGGCTTCCTGGATATTGTCATCCGGCAACTGCAGCTGCGGCCAGCAGAGGAACCGCTGCTGGAGGCGGCACAGGCTGCCCTCATGGCCCTGGCGGACCCCAGGACGGTGGAGCCCCTGGCCGAGCTGTTCGCCCTGACGCAGCACAGCCAGCTGATGGCCCATACCGAGCTCGAGGCCTGGGACCACTGCCGCGCCCAGGTCTTCACCGTGGCACGGGATCGGGTGGCAGCCACGCCGAACGGGGCGGACGAGCTGTACGTCCATGCCCTGGCCGGCTCCGTCATCTCCTGCGGCAAGGCCGCCATGGAGGTCTGGTTCAGCCGCCGCGGGCCCGACCTGTCCGCTGCATCCCTCGCCGAACTCCGGCAACTCCTTATTGACGCCATGGCCCTGTTGGGCTCCGGCTTCACCCCCTCAGCCGCCCACTCCTCCTGACCAGATCGGTTTCTCTCATGGCACTGCTGCTCTACCGCCTTGGCAAGTTCTCCTACCGCCGGCGCTGGCTGGTCCTTTCGTTGTGGCTCGTGGCGCTGGTTGCCGTCGGCGGTTCCGCCGCGGCTTTCCACGGCACCCTGTCCAACAACTTCCAAATCCCCGGAACGGAAACGCAACGGATTGCGGACAAGCTGAAGGAAGACCTCCCATCCGCGTCCGGCGGAACTGCGACGATCGTTTTCGAGGCACCCGACGGCGGCTTCACCGACGCCAGCCGGGCGGCGGTCACTGACGCCCTGAAGAAGCTCGAAACGCTGCCGGACGTCCGCGGCACCGTGGACCCGTTCGCCACCCAGGCCCAGGTGGACCAGGCCGGGCAGGCCATCACCGACGGTGAGCAGCAGCTGGCTGCCGGGCAGGCCACGCTGGATGCCTCCAAGGCGCAACTGGATGCCGGAAAGGCACAGCTGGAGGCTGCAGAACAGCAAATGGTGGCTGCCGGTGCTCCCGCAGCGGCCATCGAGGCGCAACTGGGCCAGCAGAAGGCCGCAGCGGCCGAAGGCCAGGCCAAATTCGACGCCGGAGCGAAGGAACTTGAGGCCAGCAAGGCCAAGCTGGAACTGGGCAAGCGGCAGGCCGAAGCATCCTCGGCCATCCGCTTCGTCTCCGAAGATGGCAAGGCTGCCGTAGCCCAGGTGCAGTTCAACGGCTCCATCAACGGGCTGAGCCCCGAAGTCCGCCAGCAGGTCCAGGACATCGCGCACGGGACCTCCTCCGCCGGCGTCACAGCCCTGGCCAGCAAGGAAATCACCGAGGACATCTCCGAGCTGTTCGGTATCGCGGAAATCATCGGCATCGCCGTCGCAGCCCTGGTGCTGATCATCATGCTCGGCACCCTGGTGGCGGCCGGCCTCCCGCTCCTGATGGCTGTCATGGGCGTCGGTGTGGGCGTGGGCATCACCTTCGCGCTCTCCGGCCTCTTCGACATGAGCTCCATCTCCCCCATGCTGGCGCTCATGCTGGGCCTCGCCGTCGGCATTGACTACTCACTGTTCATCGTCAACCGGCACCGCACCCAACTCCTGGCAGGCATGGATACCGAGGAATCCGTGGCCCGTGCCACTGGAACGTCCGGCAACGCTGTGGTGTTCGCCGGCCTGACGGTCATCATCGCCCTCGCCGCCCTGGTTGTTCCCGGCCTGCCGTTCCTGGCCGTGATGGGCCTGGCAGCCGCCGGCACGGTGGCCGTGGCGGTCCTCGTCGCCATCACCCTCACCCCGGCCATGCTGTCCCTCATCGGCCGCCGCATCATCTCCAAGCGGGCATGGGCCAAGGCCAACGCACACAACGCAGAGCCCGGCCACGAAGCGGAAGACGACGCCAAGGACCGTGAACGAAGCACCCATGGCTGGGGCGGCCTGGTCACCCGGCACCCCGTGCTTGCCATGGTGGCCGGCGTTATCCTGCTGGGCGTACTCGCCCTCCCAGCCACCCAGCTGCAGCTCGCCCTGCCCGACGGCGGCTCCGAACCGGTGGATTCCGAGGCCTACCAGGCTTACGACATCACTGCCCGCAGCTTCGGCGAAGGCGTCACCGGCCCCATCGTTGCCGTGGGCGAGTTCCCCGCCGGCCTGGACGAGGCAGCCGCCAGCACCTTGCAGTACGACATCGCGGACAAGCTCCGGTCAGTGGACAACGTAGTGGCAGCTGTTCCAGTGGCCATCAGCGAGGACCGCCGCACCGCTGTCTTCCAGGTCATTCCAGAGGAAGGCCCTGCCAGCGCCAGCACGGTCAAGGTCGTCTCGGAACTCCGCGGCCTGAACGGCGAAATCAAGGCCGACTACGACGTAGCCATGGGCCTGACCGGGCAGACCGCCGGCAATATCGACGTCTCCACCAAACTCGGCGACGCCCTGCCGCCCTACCTGGCCATCGTCGTCGGGCTCTCCCTGATCCTGCTGCTGCTGGTGTTCCGCTCCATCGTGGTGCCGCTGCTGGCCACCGGCGGCTTCCTCCTGTCACTGGCGGCCGCGTTCGGCGCCGTGGTGGCCGTCTACCAGTGGGGCTGGCTGGGCAACGTGTTCGACGTCGCCAACCCCGGCGCAGTCCTGAGCTTCCTGCCGATCATCCTGATCGGCGTGCTGTTCGGCCTCGCCATGGACTACCAGGTGTTCATCGCCTCCGGCATGCGCGAGGCGTACATGCACGGATCCACCGCGAAGGAGGCCGTGCGGGTGGGCTTCCGGCACGCCGCCGCCGTGGTGACCGCCGCCGCCATCATCATGGTCAGCGTGTTCGCGGGCTTCATCTTCAGCCACCTCACCATGGTCCGGCCGCTGGGCTTCGCGATGGCGTTCGGTGTGCTGCTGGATGCGTTCGTGGTCCGGATGACCATTGTCCCCGCCGTGATGTACCTGCTGGGCGAGAAGTCCTGGTGGCTCCCGCGCTGGCTGGACCGCATCCTGCCGGACGTGGACGTGGAAGGCGCCAAGCTCAGCCGGCCGGAGAACGCCAAGGCGTCCGCTGAGCTGGTCCACTAGGCTGATTCCGTGGTCCGCCTGATACTTGCCTCCCAGTCCCCCGCCCGCACCAAACTCCTGGCCGAAGCCGGCATCCGGCACACCGTGCTGGTCTCCGACGTGGACGAGGACGCCGTGCAGGCGCGCTACGGCGTGACCGATCCGCACGACACCGCCCTCCTGCTGGCCCGGGCCAAGGCCGAGGCCGTGGCGGCGCTGCCGGACTCCGAGGGCGCCCTGGTGCTGGGCTGCGACTCGGTGTTCGAGTTCGACGGCGAAGCACACGGCAAGCCCTACACGGCGGACGTCGCGCGGGAGCGGATGCTCCGGATGAGCGGCAGCTCAGGGGTGCTGCACACAGGGCATTGGCTGGTCGACTGCCGGGATACGGACACGGACGACGACGGCCGTGACGGTGCCGGATCGGGGGCCACCCTTGGCGCCGTTGCCTCAGCCGAGGTCGCCTTCCTGGACATGGACGCGGAGGAAATCGACGCGTACATCGCCACCGGCGAGCCGCTGCACTGCGCCGGGTCTTTCACCATTGACGGCCTGGGCGGGGCCTTCATCCGGAAGGTCGACGGCGACCCGCATGCCGTCGTCGGCCTGTCCGTATCCACCCTCCGGGGACTGCTGGCCGCCGCAAACGTGCGCATCACCGATCTCTGGCCGCCGCGCTGAAAGGCGCCAATTGCCCCGGACTTGTAGCTTCCCTACAAAGCATTGCTGGTTTACACGCGGATTCCGCAAGTAATATCGGCGGAACCTCCAAAACCGCGCTAGGCTCCCTGAAGGAAAGAAGGAGACGCCTTGTCAGCAAATATGGAGCAGTCCGCCGGTACCACGCAGCAGAGCCTCACCAAGGTGCTGATCGCAAACCGCGGTGAAATCGCGGTGCGCATCATCCGCGCCGCCCGCGACGAGGGCATCGCCTCCGTAGCGATCTACGCCGACCCGGACCGCGACGCCCTGCACGTCCGGCTTGCTGACGAAGCCTATGCCCTGGGCGGCAACACCGCCGCCGAGTCGTACCTGGTGATGGACAAGATCATCGACGCCGCCCGGCAGTCGGGTGCGGATGCCATCCACCCCGGATACGGCTTCCTGGCCGAAAATGCAGAGTTTGCGGCCAAGGTCATCGCCGCCGGCATCACCTGGATCGGCCCGTCCCCCGAAGCAATTTCCGCCTTGGGCGACAAGGTCCAGGCCCGGCACATCGCCGAAAAGGTGGGTGCACCCCAGGTCCCCGGCACCGCCGATCCCGTACAGTCTGCCGAGGAAATCCTCGAGTTCGTGGACAAGTTCGGCCTGCCCGTGGCCATCAAGGCTGCTTTCGGCGGCGGCGGACGCGGCATCAAGGTGGCCCGCACCCGCGAAGAAATCCCCGAACTGTTCGAGTCCGCCGTCCGTGAGGCCACTGCGGCCTTCGGACGCGGCGAATGCTTCATCGAAACGCTTCCTGGACGCTCCGCGGCACGTTGAAACCCAGTGCCTCGCTGACGCCCACGGCAACGTCGTGGTGGTCTCCACCCGCGACTGCTCGCTGCAGCGCCGCAACCAGAAGCTCGTCGAAGAAGCACCGGCCCCGTTCCTCACCCCCGAGCAGAACCAGCGGCTGTACGAATCCTCCAAGGCCATCCTGAAGGAAGCCGGCTACCTCGGTGCCGGTACCTGTGAATTCCTGGTGGGCCAGGACGGCACCATTTCCTTCCTTGAGGTCAATACCCGCCTGCAGGTGGAGCACTGCGTGTCCGAGGAAGTCACCGGCATCGACCTGGTCCGCGAACAGTTCCGCCTGGCCCGCGGCGAGGAACTGGGCTACGGCGACCCCGAGGTCCGTGGCCACTCCATCGAGTTCCGCATTACCGGTGAAGATCCGGGCCGGAACTTTATGCCCGCCCCCGGCACCATTGCCACGCTGAAGAACCCGACTGGCCCTGGCATCCGGATTGATTCCGGCGTGGAGCAGGGCGATGTGATCAGCGGCAACTTCGACTCCATGCTGTCCAAGCTGGTGGTCACCGGGGCTACCCGCACCCAGGCCCTGCAACGCTCGCGCCGTGCCTTGGAGGAGATGGTGGTGGAAGGCATTCCCACCGTCATCCCGTTCGACCTCGCCGTAGTCAGCAACCCCGATTTCGCTCCGGCGGAGGGCCCTTTCAAGGTCCACACGCGGTGGATCGAAACAGAGTTCACCAACGACCTGCCAGCCTGGGACCCCCACGGCGCAGCCGAAACCGAGGACGCCGAAGAACGCCAGCGCGTAGTTGTCGAGGTAGGCGGCAAACGCCTCGAAGTGGTGCTCCCGGCATCCCTGGGTTCCCTGGGCGCAGGCGCCGCTCCTGCAGCGAAGTCCGGCAAGTCGAAGAAGCGCGCACGGTCCGGCGGCCCCGCTGCCGCCACCGGCAACGCCCTCACCTCCCCCATGCAGGGCACCATCGTGAAGGTGGCTGTGGCTGAAGGCGACGTTGTCGCCGAGGGTGACCTGGTAGTGGTGCTGGAGGCCATGAAGATGGAGCAGCCCCTCACGGCGCACCGTTCCGGAACCATCACGGGCCTGAAGGCTGTTGCAGGCGAGACTGTGTCCGCGGGCGCCGTGATCGCCACGATCGAAGACTGACGGACCGGAGGCACCCATGCTGGCACCCAGTTTCCAGGAAGAAGTGGCCCGCTACCACGAGGCGGTTCCGGAGATCACCCGGGGCAATACGGGTCCTGTCAAGGACCTCTACTCCCGGCTCGAGGACGTGACGCTGGCCAACCCCTTCGGCGGCATCGCCCGGGGCTGGGCCCAGGTTGAAGCCCGGCTGGACCAGGCCGCCCGGCAATTCCAGGACGGGGAGATGCTCGGCTTCGACACCATCACGTCGTACACGGCGCGCGACACCGCCTACCTGGTGGAAACCGAGCACTTCCGTGCCCGGCTGGACGGTGCTGCTGCCACCGAAGAGTTCGCTCTCCGGGTAACCAGCATTTTCCGCCGCGAGGAAGGCTACTGGAAGCTGGTGCACCGCCATGCCGATCCGGCTGCGCGGCCCCAGTCCCGTAGGTCGCTGGCCCAGGCAGCGGCCGGCTGAACCAGCCTGTCGCCCGCCGCCTCCTGGCTAAGCGGTCCTGCCCGACCAAGCAGTACTACAAGTTCAGCCGTTCCACACTACCCAGCAGTCCGGAGCCATCCGCTTCGGGCTGCTGGCGTATAGCGGGCAAGTGCAGGCACACTTAGCAGGTGTTGCCTTTCCTGCTCCTGGCTTCCCGAGCCGAGGACGCCGCCGCCGATGATGAATACGCCGCGTACCTGAGGTACGGCGGCCTGGAGGAGCGGGAGCTGCGACGGATCCGGCTTGAGTCGGCTCCCCTGCCAGAGCTGGACCTCTCCGAATACTCTGGCGTGATCGTGGGCGGCAGTCCATTCACCTCCAGCGATCCGCCGGAAGACAAGAGCCTGGTCCAGCACAGGGTGGAACAGGAACTGTCGGGCCTGCTGGACCAGCTGGTGGCCCGCGATTTCCCGTTCCTGGGGGCGTGTTACGGGGTCGGGACGCTGGGCAGGCACCAAGGCGCCGTGATCGACCGAACGTTCGGCGAACCCCTTGCGGCCGTCGAGATCGGCCTTACCGATGCCGGCCTCCAGGACCCATTGCTCCAAGGAATGCCACAGGCGTTCACCGCGTTTGCCGGCCACAAGGAAGCCTGCAGTTCGCTGCCCGCCCATGCGGTTCTGCTGGCAGGGTCCGCGGCCTGCCCCGTGCAGATGTTCCGGGTCCGGTCAAACCTCTACGCCACCCAGTTCCATCCCGAACTTGATGCGGAGGGCCTGGTAACGCGCATCGACATCTACCGCAACGCCGGCTACTTTCCTCCGGAGTCCGCCGAGGACCTGATGGCTGACGCCCGGAAGTTCACCGTGACGGAGCCGATGAAGATCCTGCGAAACTTCGTGACGAGTTACGCCGCCTGAGCTGCCGGGCAGCCGGGCAGCCGGGCTGCCGGGCTGCCCGGAGCGACCATTCGGGCAGGGGCGGACCACCGGCAATCGCATCCCATTCATATGGCTTGTTCAAACTCCTGCTGCCACCTGGGCTCTTGTGACGACATCCCTGGCTCGCCCTGGAAATTCAGTCAGTGTGTTCCTGTGTCAGGGAACGCCGGTTTGGATGACGCGGCCGAGGACTTGGACGGATGGTTGTGGGGGTGGCTGGTTGGCGGGTGCCCGCGCGGGGGCTCGCGCGGGGGCTCGCGCTGGCCCTGCGCGTTTGCCCGGGCTGCTGGCGTGGGTGAAGGGCGTCCCGGGGAGTGGTGGTGCGGTGGAGTGGTACGTGTGGCCGGTGGGGGTTCGGAGTTTTACGGTGTGGCGCGTGACCTGCCTGACCCGGGGTGGTCCGTCAGGGAAGCATGTGCGGTCCGGCAGCGGCGCCGTTGAGGGTACTGGGACGGTTGTTGAACTCCAGCCGGGGCTTTCTTTGGTGTGGTTGCAGGCTTCGCAAAGTCCTTGGCCGTTGGAGGCTGTGGTGCCGCCGCCGTGGCGCCAGGGGGTGATGTGGTCGTGGTGGCGGATGGGTGCGTCGCAGTACGGGGTGCGGCAGGTGTCGTCGCGGACCTGGAGGAAGCGTTTGAGTCCTGCCGGGAAGAGCCTGGCCTTGGCGTCCAAACCGACGAGCTCCCCGCTGCCGGGGGCGGTGTAGAGCCGCCGGACCCAGACAGCCATCCCGGACCCGGGCTGGTCTGCGGTGATCAGTTCGCGGGCCCATTGGGCGGGAACGATGCCGTAACCGGTCAGTCGGGCGGGTTCGGTGTCGGCCTGGAGGAGGGTGCGGTCGGTCATGACGAGCTGGACCCGAACCCCGCTGATCCCGCCCGGGGTCCCGGTGGCCCGCTCGACGAGGGTGTCGGCCATGATCTGGCCCTTGGACCGTCCGTCCCCGGAGGAACGGAGGGTGCCGGCTTCTTTGGTGAGGGCCGCGTAGGCGGCGACGCCCTGGGCGACGGGCAGCAGCGCGGTCAGGCGGGCCATGGTGTCCGGCGCCGGGCGCAGGCTGACCGTCCTTGCCCCCACGGCTGTGGCGGCCCGCCGGGCCACGGACGCAGGGTCCCGCCGGTACGCGGCGGCCTTGACCGCGGAGATGATGGTCCGGTCCCCGGCACCATCGAAGACGCCGCTATCGGGTGCGAGTTCCTCATCCACCCCCGCCCGGTCCTCGGGTGAGAGGCAGATGGTTTCCCTCACGACCAGGGTGGTGCGCCACTCACTCAACCGCCCGGACCGGAACGCGGCGAAGGTGTGGGGCATCCCGGTCAGGGTTTTCGCCAGTCCCAGCAGCCGCCCGCCCCGGGCCGGGGATTCCCGCCGCGCCAGCGCCACCTGCGCCCCGACCCCGGCGCCCTGCTCCCCCGCCGGGACACCGGCAACAGCCTGGACCCGCCGCTGGGCCAAGTCAAAAGCCACAGTGATCTCGGCCTGCCTCGCCGCCGCAACAGCCTTCACATCCTCAAGCTGCCGGAGCTGATCGATCATCCCCGCACCATCAACAGCAACCGGCACCACCGCCAACATCCTCAACACATCAGCAACACTCGGGGGACTAACACCCGCGCGACCGGCAAGAGAAGGACCACGGGCAATCGGGGCCTGCACGGCAGCCGCGCGGGGCCCCGCGGGCGAAGGAACATGGGCAGCCGCATTCCCCGCCGCCACTGCCGCCACTGCCGCCACGCCAACCGTCTCCATGACCAAAGTCTTCCAGCACCCACTGACATTCCCCACGCCCCCAAAGCCCTATGTGGAAACCTCCCGACGATCTCAAGGCAGGCACGTGCAGCAAGGAAAGGGGCGGCAGATGACGACGGCCAAGTACCTCCGCCACAGCAGAACGGCGGCGCCCAAGAAGGCACCGCCGTCGTACCTCCATGTCCAAAGGCGAGGCAACCTCGGAGCGGCGAATCGCCCGCGGAGAATACCCTGCTTAGAAGAGAATGCCCGGACAGTCCAGTGGACTGTCCGGGCATTCCTGCAAGGCTGGCGGGTCAGGCTACGTTGTTCTCGTAGTCGAGGTCGCGGGTTTCCTTGCTGACGAAGAGGGCGATGAGGGTCAGCACGGCCATGGACGTCAGGTAGACACCCACGAGCACCGGGCTGCCGTCCGCCAGTTCCCACAGCGCCACGGCGATGAACGGCGCAACTGCAGCGCCCAGGATGCTGGAGAAGTTGTAGCTGATGGCCGATCCCGTGTAGCGGACGTTCGTGGGGAACAGCTCCGGCAAGAGCGCGCCCATGGGCCCGAAGGTCAGGCCCATGAGTGAGAAGCCCAGGATCAGCAGCGCCATGGTGCCCACGAACCCGCCGCTGAACAGTGGCACGAAGAGCAGGCCGAAGGCGAAGATCCCGGCGGTGACGCCGATCAGCATTTTCCGGCGGCCGTACTTCTCAGCAAGCGGACCGGAGACCAGCGTGAAGATGCCGAAGAACACGACGCCGGCAATCAGCATCCAGAGGAAATCGTTGCGGGTGTAGCCCAAGCCCGGGACGAACGCAGCTGCAGCGGCTTCGGTCATCGGCTTGCCGGCCTTCTCGGCGGCCGCCCTGGCCGCGTCGAGGCTGGAGGCCCGGGTGCCGTAGGTGAGAGTGAACGTGGTCATCAGGTAGAAGAGCACGTAGGTGGCGAGCA
Source organism: Pseudarthrobacter sp. SORGH_AS 212 (assembly GCF_030818145.1). NCBI lineage: Bacteria > Bacillati > Actinomycetota > Actinomycetes > Micrococcales > Micrococcaceae > Pseudarthrobacter > Pseudarthrobacter sp. SORGH_AS 212. The sequence goes on from NZ_JAUTAA010000001.1 coordinate 582,216, forward strand.
TGATGAAGGTACCCAGGATCAGCTGGCGCCAGCTGGTCTTGAAGACGCGGCCCAGGGGCAGCTTGGCAACCTCGTTGGACTCGATCACCTTGGTGAATGCCGGGGTTTCGATCAGCTTCAGCCGCACGTAGAGGCCGATGATCACCATGACTGCGCTGAGCAGGAACGGAACACGCCAGCCCCAGGCCTGGAAGGCAGCGGGTGTGAGCGTGTAGCTGGCCACCAGGAAAATGACGTTGGCGATGATGAAGCCGATGGGAGCGCCGAGCTGCGGGAACGTGCCGTAGATGGCGCGCTTGTTGGCCGGTGCGTTCTCGGTGGCCAGCAGGGCCGCCCCGCTCCATTCGCCGCCAAGGGCCAGGCCCTGTGCAAAGCGCATGACTACCAGCAGTGCCGGTGCCCAGAATTCCCAGCCCGGTACCAGCGCAGTGGGCAGGCAGCCGATGAGGAAGGTGGCGATTCCCATGGTGAGCAGCGAGGCCACCAGGGTGCCCTTGCGGCCGAACTTGTCGCCGAAGTGCCCGAAGACGATGGACCCCAGCGGGCGGGCGACGAAAGCCACGCCGAAAACCGCGAAGGAGCTCAGGAGCTGGGTGGTCTCGTTCTGGCCGGGGAAGAACAGCTGCGGAAAGACGAGGACCGCCGCAGTTGCGTAGACATAGAAATCATAGAACTCGACCGTGGTGCCGATCAGGCTGGCGACGATCACACGGCCGCGGGAGTTCACCGGCTGGGGTGAACCGGGCACCGTGGAGGTGTCGGTGGAAGACATGTGTAAACGCTTTCGTGAGAAACCGGCCGGATACAACGGGTTGCCCCGGCGCGAAATAGTTAGAGTTCAATATTAGTTCCGCTGGTCCAGTCAATGGACGAAAGGTCCAGTATTTGGACCTGTGCTGTGCGTCTCACTTTTTGGGCACCTTCGCATCCTAACGGCGTCCGGCGGGCACAGATAGGCAAATGTCACAGCCCGTTAACATCCGGCGTCGGTCCGTGAAACGCGCCGTCCCTACCTTTGAGGAACAACATCCCCCAAAGGAGGTAACCCGTGACTGTTGACCGCACCGCAGATGCCGGCACCGGCAATTCCGTTGATCTTGATGACGCCTCGTCCCCGGAATCAGCCGCAGCATCCGCCAGCGCACAGCCCGGCACTACCCGCACCGCAACCGCTCCAGCCCTTGAATTCCGCCCCGGCCGTTGGATCGCCAACTGGGACGCCGAGAACAAGGAACAGTGGGAAACTGCCGGCCGCTCCATCGCCCGCCGCAACCTGAACTGGTCCATCTTCGCCGAGTTCCTCGGCTTCGTCGTCTGGCAGCTGTGGTCCATCGTGGTGGTCCAGCTCCCGGCCGCAGGATTCACCTTCACCACGTCCGAGATCTTCTGGCTGATCTCAATGCCCAGCCTGGTGGGCGCCACCCTTCGCATTCCCTACACCTTCATGGTTCCCCGTTTCGGCGGCCGGAACTGGACCATAGTCTCGGCCCTGCTGCTCCTGATCCCCTCCATCGGGCTCGCGCTGTGCGTTTCAAACCCGGAAACGCCGTTCGGTGTGATGCTCCTGGTGGCAGCCCTGGCCGGCTTCGGCGGCGGTAACTTCGCCAGCTCCATGGCCAACATCACCTTCTTCTACCCGGCACGCGAAAAGGGCTGGGCCCTGGGCCTGAACGCCGCGGGCGGAAACCTCGGTGCCGCCGTCGCGCAGCTCGCCGTCCCCATTGTGATCACCCTTCTGGCTGCGGGCACCGTCAACCTGCCCATGGCCGGCCTGATGTGGGTCCCGTTCATCCTGCTGGCCGCATTCGGTGCCTACAAGTACATGAACAACCTCACCAGCGCCAAGGGCGACGTGGCAGGATCCGTTGCCGCGCTGAAGGAACCGCACCTGTGGGTCATGGCGTTCCTGTACATCGGCACCTTTGGCTCGTTCATCGGCTTCGCCGGTGTGTTCCCCAAGCTGATCAAGGACTACTTCCCCGAGTTCTCCACCATCGGCGTGGGAACCGTAGCCCTCTCACTCGCCTTCCTGGGCCCCCTGGTGGGCTCGCTCGCCCGGCCTTACGGCGGACGCATGGCGGACCGCATGGGCGGCGCCCGGATGACCGTTTCAGCCTTCGCTTCCATGGCCGTAATCACCCTGACCATGATCTGGACGCTGCCGCTGAAGAACTTCTGGCTCTTCCTGGTCCTGTTCCTGATGCTCTTCACCGCCAGCGGTTTCGGCAACGGTGCAACCTACCGGATGATTCCGGTCATCTTCGCCACCAACAGCCGGGCAGCACGCAGCGGAGCCAGCTCCGTGGCCACCCAGCGGCTGGCTTCCTCGGCCCTCGGCCTGATCTCCGCAATCGGTGCGTACGGCGGGTTCCTCATCCCGCAGGTACTGAACGCGTCCAACACCGCCAGCGGCTCCTACACCCCGGCCTTCTATGGCTTCGTAGGGGCCTACGCCCTGATGCTGGTGGTCTGCTGGGCCTGCTACATCCGCAACGCCAACCGAAACGCGATGGGACACGTCTAACCATGACCACAAGCGCCGACACGCACTGCCCCTACTGCGCCCTGCAGTGCGCCATGACGCTCACGTCCTCCACAGGACCGGCCCCGGCTGCACAGCCGGGGCCGGTCCCCGTGGCCCTCACCACGGCACCTGCTGCACCGCTCGAGGTCCAGGGGCGCGACTTCCCCACCAACCGTGGCGGCCTGTGCCGCAAGGGCTGGACCTCCGCAAACCTCCTCAACCATCCCGGACGCATCACCGAGCCCCTGCTCAAGGGCCCGGACGGCGTCCACCGGCCCATCTCCTGGGACCGGGCCCTGGACCTCGCCGCGGCAGCGGTGAAGGACGCCCGCGCCCGCTACGGTCCAGACGCCGTCGGCGTCTTTGGCGGCGGCGGCCTCACCAACGAAAAGGCGTACCAGCTGGGCAAGTTCGCCAGGCTGGCCCTGGGCACCTCGCGGATCGACTACAACGGCCGTTTCTGCATGTCCTCCGCGGCCGCCGCCGGAATGCGCGCCTTTGGCGTGGACCGCGGCCTGCCCTTCCCGCTCGAAGCGCTGGACACGGCCAGCACCATCCTGATGCTGGGATCCAATGTGGCGGAAACCATGCCGCCCTTCGTCCAGCACCTCAAGGGTGCCCGCGACGCCGGCGGCCTGATCGTGGTGGATCCGCGCCGTTCCGCCACAGCAGATTTCACGGCCGACGGTGGCGGCCTCCACCTCCAGCCCATCCCGGGCACGGACCTCACCCTGCTGCTGGGCCTCTCCCACGTGGTCATCCACGAAAACCTGGCGGACACCGCCTATATCCGCGAGCGCACCTCGGGCTACAGCGCCGTAGCCCGCAGCGTCGCCTCCTTCTGGCCCGAACGGGTCCAATCCCTCACTGGTGTGCCGGCGGACCTCATCCGGGAAACAGCCCGCAGGCTTGCCGCCGGGGCCGGCAAGGGCGGCAGCTACATCCTCACCGGCCGCGGCGTGGAGCAGCACGTCGACGGCACCGACACCGCCACCGCCGCCATCAACCTCAGCCTCCTGCTCGGCCTGCCGGGTTCGGCCCGCAGCGGCTACGGCACCCTGACCGGCCAGGGCAACGGCCAGGGCGGCCGGGAACACGGGCAGAAAGCCGACCAGCTGCCCGGTTACCGCAAGATCACCGACCCCGCCGCCCGCGCCCACGTGGCCGGCGTCTGGGGCGTTCCCGAGGAGCTCATCCCCGGCCCGGGCCTTCCCGCGGTGCAACTGCTGAAGTCGCTGGGAAAGGCCGACGGCGTCCGTTGCCTCTTCGTCCACGCCTCCAACATTGCGGTCGCCTCGCCGGACGCCAACGCCGTTATTGAGGGTATCCGCAGCCTGGACTTCCTGATGGTCTGCGACTTCTTCATGTCCGAGACGGCAGCCATGGCAGACCTGGTCCTCCCCGTCCTCCAGTGGGCGGAGGAGGACGGTACGCTGACCAACCTCGAGGGCCGGGTCCTCCGCCGCCGCCGGGCCCTCACACCGCCTGCAGGAGCACGCAGCGAGCTGTGGATCATGGCCAGGCTCGCCGAACGGCTCGAGGCACCGTCCACGTACAGCGAGGACCCCGAAACCGTCTTCGAGGAACTGCGGCTGGCCTCCGCCGGCGGCCTGGCAGACTACTCCGGTATTGACTACGCCATGCTGGACCGCGGGGAAGCCGCCTACTGGCCCTACCCCGCCGGCAGCACCGGAACCCCCCGGCTCTTCCAAGAGCGCTTCGCCCACGCCGACGGCAAAGCCGTGATGACCCCGGTGCTGCCGCGCCGCCGTCGTACGCCTTCTGGCAACCCCCTTGCGGAAACTGGGAACGCTGCAGATGCCAAGCCCTTCACCCTCATCACCGGCCGCCTCCTGGAGCACTACCAGTCCGGCGCCCAGACGCGGCGGGTCGCGGCGCTCCTGGCCGCGCAGCCTGAGGCGAGGATGCAGATCCACCCGGCCGCGGCAGCCGCGATGGGTGTCACCGAAGGATCATTCGTATCCGTGGCCAATGAACGCGGCGAGGTGGTGTGCCGGGCCGAACTCAGCACCGCCATCCGCAGCGAGACGGTCTTCCTGCCGTTCCACTTCCCCGAACTGGAAAGCGCCAACCGCCTCACCGAGGCGGCCACCGACCCCATCTCCGGGATGCCCGAATTCAAATTCAACAAGGTGTGGGTCCGGCCGGTGGCCGCGCCCGTATCCAGCAAAGTGCTTCAGACGATGGAGGCCTCATGAGCGAGCAGATTGTCATTGTGGGATTCGGGCCGGTGGCCGCCCGGCTGGTTGATGAGCTGCTGCCCGCCGTACGCGCAGGCCAGGTGGCACTGACCGTGGTGGGTGAAGAGACCGAAGCTGCCTACAACCGCGTCCTGGTGGCCGACCTCGGGGTTGGCCGCACCACTGCCGATGCCCTGGCTCTTTCGGACGCCGGCGCCCTCGCTGCCGACGGTGTGGAGGTACGGCTGGGCACCCGCGTCCGGCGCGTGGACCGCGCCCGCCAGCAGGTCCTGCTCTCGGACGGCACGCCCGTCCACTACGACCGGCTGGTGTTCGCCACCGGTTCCCGGCCCGTGATCCCCAACCTCACCGGAATCAATCCCGACCCCGCCTCACCGGTCCTGCCCGCCGGCGTCACCGCGCTGCGGGACCTCCGCGACGCCGGCGTCCTGCAGCAGGCCGTGGACGGCGGCAAGCGGGTTGTAGTCCTCGGCGGCGGCGTCCTGGGCCTGGAAACGGCGCTCGCAGCAGCTGAGGAAGGCGCCACCGTGACCGTGGTCCACAACGGACCGCACCCACTGGGCCGCACCATCGACCAGGGCGGCGGCGCGGTCCTGGCGGCAGGCCTGAGGCGGTGCGGCGTGCGGATGGCCGGCAACGCGCGCTCCACCGGTGTGGAACACAACGCGCCCGACGGCGGTTTTTCGGCTTTGCTGCTCGATGACGGTTCTGCGATCGACGGCGACCTCCTGGTCATCTCGTGCGGCGTGCGTCCCCGCACCGAGCTGGCGGAGGGGTGCGGCCTCTCCACGGCCACGGGCATCCTGGTGGACCACCGGCTGCGCGCCCACCACGAACCGCACATCTTCGCGATCGGCGACTGCGCCGAGGTGCGCTGCCCGGACCCCGGCTGCGCTGCCTGCCGCACCGCTTCTGGCCCGTCAGGGCTGGTGGGGCCGGGCTGGCGCCAGGCCGAGTGGCTGGCCGAATACCTGACGCTCCTGGCAGCGGGCCTGATCGAGGACGCAGAACTCCTGCCGGAACTGCCGGCCGAACAGCAGGGCATCATCGTGCTCAAGGCGCGGGGCCTGAACATGGCCGTTGCCGGGGACAACGGCGCCGACCCCTGGGACGAGGAAGCGCTCACCGCCGGTGCCGTCAACGGCCGGCCCCGCCTGCAGATCGCCCAGTGGGCGGATCCCGAGCATGGCCGCTACGTGAAGATGACCACGCGCGGCGGCGTGCTGGAAGGACTCGTGGCGGTGGGCATGCCCCGCACCGCGGCAGAGCTGGTGGGGCTCTTCGAACGGAATGCGGAACTGCCGGCGGACCGGTCGCTGCTGCTGCGGCTGGACGGCCCGGACCAGCTGCCGGGCAGCGGCCCAGCGGATCCTGCCGGAACCGTGTGCCGCTGCGCCGGGGTCAGCGGAGCGGTCATCCAGGGCGCCGTAGCTGAAGGCTGCGCCACGGTGGCCGAGGTGTCCAAGGCAACCCGCGCGGGGACCGGCTGCGGCGGCTGCCACGAGGACATCAAGGGCCTGATCGAGCAGCACTTCTCCCCAGCCTTGCCCTGACCTACATGTGGACGTGCAGGCGCCGGGCGGCTTCGGAAATGGAGCCGGTCAGCGACGGGTACACCGTGAAGGTGCTGGCAACGTCGTCGACGTGGAGCTTTTGCTTCACGGCGATGGCGATGGGGAAGATCAGCTCCGAAGCGTTCGGGCCAACCACTACGCCGCCGATGACAGTCCCGGATCCCTTGCGCGCGAAGATCTTCACGAAACCATCACGGGCGCTGCGCATCTTGGCGCGGGCGTTGCTGCGCATTGAGAGCTTCACGACGTCGCCCTGGTACTTTCCGGAGTCGATGTCGGCTTCCGAAACACCCACGTTTGCGATTTCCGGCGAAGTGAAGATGTTGGAGGCCACCTGGTGCAGCTTCAGCGGAGTCACGACGTCGCCCATGAAGTGGGCAACGGCGATCCGGCCCTGCATGGCCGCCACGGACGCCAGTGGCAGGACGCCGGTGCAGTCGCCGGCGGCGTAGATGTTCGGGGCGCTGGTGCGGGAGACACCGTCCACCTTGATGTGGCCGCTTTCGCTGACGGCGACGCCGGCTTCCTCGAGGCCGATGCCGTCGGTGTTGGGGATGGAACCAAGGCACAGGAGGCAGTGGCTGCCGGTGACCTTGGTGCCGTCACTGAGGGTGACCACCACGCCGTCGTCCGTCCGCTCCACTGATTCAGCGCGTGAGCGGGACAGCACGCGGACACCGCGGCGTTCGAAGACCTCCTCCAGGACCACGGCGGCGTCAACGTCCGAGCCCGGGAGCACCCTGTCGCGGCTGGATACCAGCGTCACCTTGGAGCCCAGTCCGTTGTAGGCGGAGGCGAACTCGGCGCCGGTGACGCCGGAGCCCACCACGATCAGTTCCTCGGGCAGTTCATCAAGGTTGTACAGCTGGGTCCAGTTGAGGATGCGTTCGCCGTCGGGACGGGCTGTGGCCAGTTCGCGCGGATGGGCGCCGACGGCCAGCAGGATGGTGTCCGCCTCGATGGTTTCGGTGCCTTCCGCGGTCAGGACCTCGATGGTGTGGTTGTCCAGGAGCCGGCCGGAGCCTGCGAGGATCCTGACGTTCTGGCTGGCCAGGGCGTCGTGGATGTCCTTGGACTGGCTGCGGGCCAGGTTGAGCAGGCGGTCGTTGATGTGCTTGAGGTCGGCCCTCATCACGGGGACGAAGTCGCCGCCGTCGACGTCGAACTTCACGCCAAGCTCCCCCGCTTCGGCAACGCGGGTCATCAGGTCGGCCGTGGCGATGAGGGTCTTGGAGGGGACGACGTCGGTCAGGACCGCGGATCCGCCCAGGCCTGCGCGCTCGATGATGGTGACCTGCGCCCCCAGCGAGGCGGCCACGATAGCGGCTTCGTATCCGCCTGGACCACCTCCCAGGATCGCGATCCGGGGTGAACTGAAATCTGGGTGCGTAGTCACAAACGATTATTCTCCCGCATCCTCGCCTGACCACCAAAGAAACCGGTCTCTCGGGGGTGCGGACCAGAGGGTGGGCGGAGCGGGACCGGCAGGATACCTTGTACCAGTGAGTACAACTGACTTCCTGAACACGGACCCTTTCGCCGCCGCGCGCGCTGCTGCCGACTACATTGCCGAGGAAACCGGGGTGGACTCCCACGACGTCGCCCTGGTGCTCGGTTCCGGCTGGGGCGGGGCCGCTGACCTGATCGGGGAAACCACTGCCACCCTGTCGGCCGAAGAGGTGCCCGGGTTCCATGCACCCGCCGTCGAAGGGCACGTGGGAACCATCCGGTCGATCCTGACCACCGAAGGCAAGCGTGCACTGGTCCTCGGCGCCCGGACGCACTACTACGAAGGCAAGGGCGTGCGGGCCGTGGTCCACGGGATCCGCACCGCGGCCGCCGCCGGCTGCAGTACCCTGGTCCTCACGAACGGCTGCGGCGGCCTCAACGAGGACTGGGCACCGGGCACCCCCGTGCTCATCAAGGATCACATCAACCTCACCGCCGCTTCGCCGCTGGAAGGCGCCACGTTCGTGGACCTGACAGATCTTTACTCCGCACGGATCCGCGGGCTGGCCCGCGAGGTGGATTCCAGCCTCGACGAAGGTGTCTACGCGCAGTTCCCCGGCCCGCACTACGAGACTCCCGCGGAAGTCCAGTACGCAAAGCGCATCGGTGCCGACCTGATCGGCATGTCCACCGCGCTGGAGGCCATCGCCGGGCGCCACGCCGGCATGGAAGTGTTCGGCATTTCGCTCGTCACCAACCTGGCCGCCGGGATCAGCCCCCAGCCGCTTAGCCACCAGGAAGTGCTGGAATCCGGCCAGGCGGCGGGTCCGAGGATTTCGGCCCTGCTTGCCGGAATCATCGCCAAACTCTGATCCATGGGGCGCGGCACCGGGGCTGCGGTGCCGCACGGGCAGCGCCAATGACGATAGCGTTAGGCCCATGACGTCTTCCGATGCCGATGCTCGCCTGCTCAACGATGCCCGCGAGTGGGCAGCCCAAGACCCGGATCCGGCAACGTCGGCTGCGCTCCTGGAACTCATCCGGGCATCGGTAGAAGGAGACCCCGCGGCCCGGCAGGAACTCCAGGACAGCTTCCGCGGCACGCTGCAGTTCGGCACCGCCGGGCTCCGGGCCGCCCTCGGTCCCGGGCCCAACCGGATGAACCGCGTGGTGGTGCGCCGTGCGGCCGCCGGCCTGGCGGACTTCCTCACCGACGCGGTGGCGAAAGCATCCCCGGGAACCCGGCCACGCGCCGTCGTCGGCTATGACGCCCGCCATAACTCGGATGTGTTCGCAGCGGAAACCGCGGCCATCTTCACCGCGGCGGGGATCGAAACCTTCCTGATGCCGGCGGCGCTGCCCACTCCCCTGCTCGCCTACGCCGTCCGCGCCCTGGAATGCGACGGCGGCGTCATGGTCACGGCAAGCCACAACCCGCCCCAGGACAACGGCTACAAGGTGTACTTGGGACGCCACGCCGTGGCGGAAAACGGCAACGGTGCCCAGATCGTGGCACCGTACGACGCCGAAATCGCTGACCGGATCAGCGCCGTGGGCGCCTTGAACACCATCAAGCTGGCCGCGGACGGCTGGACGGTGCTGGATGGATCGCTCGCGGCCGGGTACCGGTCCGAGACGGCGGGACTCGCCCTTCCGGACCTCTTCCCGGCGAGGGACCTGCGGATCGTGCTGACCCCTATGCACGGCGTTGGCGGGGAGACCGCGCTCGCGGTGCTGAACGCCGCAGGTTTCGGGGATGTCACCCTGGTCAAGGAGCAGGCCGAACCGGACCCGGACTTCCCCACCGTGAGTTTCCCGAACCCCGAGGAACCCGGCGCGCTGGACCTGGCCCTCGAAACGGCCGATCGCCTCGACGCGGACATCGTCCTGGCCAACGACCCGGATGCCGACCGTGCGGCCGTGGCCGCCAAGGACCCGGACACCGGTACGTGGCGGATGCTCCGCGGCGATGAGGTGGGCGCCCTCCTGGGTGCGCACGTCGCCGCACGGCATGCTGCCGCGGGCGCGGAAACCCCTGACGGGGAAAATCCGGGGGTGTTCGCCAACTCGATTGTGTCCTCGCGGCTGCTCTCCCGCATCGCCGCGGCGTCAGGATTCGCCCACGAGGAAACCCTGACGGGCTTCAAGTGGATTTCCCGCGTGCCCGGCCTGGTCTACGGGTACGAGGAGGCCCTGGGCTATTGTGTGGCACCGGACCTGGTCAAGGACAAGGACGGCATTTCCGCTGCAGTCCTCATCGCCGAACTGGCCGCCACCGCCAAAGCCGACGGCAAGACCATCTTCGATACGCTCGATGAGCTCTACCTGCAGCACGGCCTGCACGCCAGTGACCAGCTGAGCATCAGGGTGGCGGACCTTGGCCTGCTGGATGCCATGATGAACCGGCTCCGGGTTTCCCCGCCGGAGTCCTTTGGCTCGTCGGCAGTTGAGGTCTCCACCGACCTCTCCGTCGGCTCCGACCACCTGCCGCCCACCGACGGCCTGCTGTACGTGACGCGCAACCTCACCCGCGTCATCATCCGGCCCAGCGGCACTGAACCCAAGCTCAAGTGCTACCTCGAGGTGATCCACCAGGTGGGATCCGCCGCGGAACTTCCCGAAGCCCGCCAGGCAGCACGGGCAGCGCTGGACGAGGTCCTCCGCGACGTCAGCGAGGCGCTGGGGCTTTAACGCCCTGAAGGGGCGCCCTTGGGGCACCCCTTGTGGGTGATACGCGTGTCCTCCCGGTCTACAGCTCCACCTCGACGAAGCCGTCAACGATCCGGGTGCCAAAAGCCTCGATCCGCAACCCGGGGGTGCTGAAGCACTCTCCGGTTTCGAGGTCGTAGACCTCTTTGTGCAGCGGTGAGGCAATAGTGGGGCGGGAGCCCTTGGATCCGAGGATTCCGCGGGCCATCACGTGCGAACCCGTGGCCGGGTCCTGCTGTGCCACTGCGAAAACGCCGCCAGCCAAGGTGCGGAAAAGTGCCACCTGCCGGCCGCCTACCAGGGCTGCTTCTCCCCATGCCGGTTCGAGGTCCTCAAGGCGGCAGACACGGTGCCAGCCTGCCGCGGTGTCCGCTGCTTCGGCGTCGAGTGTCCCGAGTTCCAGTGTTGCCGTCATGTCCGGCTCCTCTCCCTGCGCTGCTTGTCCTGATCTCACGTGGTGGCAGCCTGAGCGGCCGTGTTCCACGCTAGGCGCCGGGTGTTTCAGCGGCATGCGCCAAATGTGTCCGGGGCGTAAAAGAGACCTAACCCGGCCGGAAATGCGTTCGTGATGCAGAAGTTAAGTTGACGAAACAATTGGGAAACTGAAGCGAAACTGCCCCTCCCTAGTCTGGTTGGACTGCTCGACAGAGAAAGCCGCGGAGCACCGTCTGCGGCCCATGCGAAAGGCCCACAGTGACCGAACAGACTTCAAGCACCGAGACTCCGCGCCGCATCGTCGTCGCCGGCGGCGGCCCCGCGGCCCACCGTTTTGCGGACGCCATGCATGCCCGCGGCCTCGATGGCTGGCATGTCACGGTCCTTACCGAGGAAGCCCACCTCCCCTACGACCGGGTGGCACTGTCCAAGGCCCTTACCGACGGCGGGGTCGACCTGACGCTGGGTACCGCGTCAATGTGGGACCACGGCTCCCTGGACCTGAGGACCGGCGAGCGCGTGGTGCGTATTAACGCAGAAGCCAAGTCGGTGGAAACCGCCGCCGGCAGCGTTTTCGAGTACGACGAACTGGTGGTGGCCACCGGCTCCAACGCCGCACGGCTTCCCATTCCCGGCAACGAGCTCACCCACGTTTACCGGACCCTTGAAGATGTCTGGGCCATCAACAAGTCCATCGCGGAACTCACCGTAAAGCTGGGCCGCAAGGTCAACGCCGTCACCATCGGCGGCGGCCTCCTGGGCCTGGAATCCGCTGCCGGGACCGAGCAGCTGGGCGCGACCCCCATCGTCATCGACGGATCGCAGTGGCTGATGGCCACCCAGCTGGACGAAGGCGCTGGCCAGGCCATGGGCCGGCTCATCAAAGCCAAGGGCTTTGAAGTCCACGGCGGCGTCTATCCTTCCGAGGTACTCTCCGATGGGGACGGCCAGGTCACCGGCGTCCTCATGGCCGACGGCCGGATCGTCGACGCCGACATCGTCATCGTCGCCATCGGCGTCCGTCCCCGTGATGAACTCTTCCGCGCCGCCGAGGGAGAAGAACAGGTCTTCAGCCTGGGCCCCCGCGGCGGCGTGGTCATCAACGACTACTGTGCCACCGAAATCCCGGGCATCTGGGCCATCGGCGAAGTAGCCAACTACGGCGGCATGTGCCTGGGCCTGGTGGCCCCCGCCAACACGATGGCCGAGATCGTGGCGGACCGGCTGCATGGCGGCGACGCCACCTTCCCCGGTTTCGACACCGCCACCAAGCTCAAGCTGTCCGGCGTGGATGTGGCCAGCTTCGGCGACGCCTTCGCGAAGACCGAGCACGCCCTGGAAATCGTCTACGCCGACCCCGCCCGCGGCGTGTACCAGAAGATCGTTACCACCGATGACGCCAAGACCCTGCTGGGCGGCATCTTCGTGGGCGACGCCTCACCGTACATGAGCCTGCGCCCGCTCCTGGGCCGCGAACTCCCCGCCGAGCCGGGCGCGTTCCTCAGTGCAGCCGGCGGCGGTGACGCCCCGGAAACCGAACTTCCGGACGACGCCACCCTGTGCTCCTGCAACAACGTCACGGCCGGGACCATCCGGGACACCATCAACGGCTGCGGCGCCTGCGAGGGCAACGCGCCCGTCCAGGAACTCGGCGAGCTGAAGGGCTGCACCCGGGCCGGCACCCAGTGCGGTTCCTGTGTACCGATGCTGAAGAAGCTGCTGGAAACCGAGCTGACCAAGTCCGGCGTCGAGGTTTCCAAGGCCCTCTGCGAACACATCGAACTGTCCCGCCAGGAACTCTTCGATGCCATCCGTGTCCTGGAACTGACCTCTTTCGAAGAGATCATGGCCAAGTACGGCACCGGCGAAGGCTGCGACATCTGCAAGCCCACCATCGCCAACATCCTCGCCAGCCAGAACAGCGCCTACGTCCTCGACGCCGGCCGCGGCACCCTGCAGGACACCAACGACCGCGCCCTGGCCAACATGCAGAAGGACGGCACCTACTCGGTGGTGCCCCGCATCGCCGGCGGTGAGATCACCCCCAAGAAGCTGGGCGTGATCGCCGCCGTGGCGGAGAAGTACAACCTGTACACCAAAATCACCGGCGGCCAGCGGATCGACATGTTCGGCGCCCGGCTGGAGGAGCTGCCGGAAATCTGGAAGGAACTGGTGGACGCCGGCTTCGAATCCGGGCAGGCGTACGGCAAGAGCCTGCGGACGGTGAAATCCTGCGTCGGTTCCACCTGGTGCCGTTTCGGCGTCCAGGACTCCGTGGCCATGGCCATCCAGCTGGAGCTGCGGTACCGCGGACTCCGCAGCCCGCACAAGCTCAAGATGGGCGTCTCCGGCTGCGCGCGCGAATGCGCTGAGGCCCGCGGCAAGGACGTGGGCGTCATCGCCACGGCGGACGGCTGGAACCTCTACGTCGGCGGCAACGGCGGTGCCACCCCGGCGCACGCCCAGCTGCTGGCCAAGGACCTCGACGACGAAACCCTGATCAAGTACATCGACCGCTACTTCATGTACTACATCCGAACCGCCGACCGCCTGCAGCGCACCGCGCGCTGGCAGGAGGAACTCGACGGCGGCATCAAGCACGTCGAGGACGTGGTGGTCAAGGACACCCTGGGCATCGCCGAGGATCTTGAGGCGGCCATGGCCAAACACGTTGACACCTACGTCGACGAGTGGGCCGACACCCTGAAGGACCCGGAGCGCCTGCGCCGGTTCCGCTCCTTCGTCAACGCACCGGACCAGAAGGACGACTCGATCACTTTCGTCCCCGATGAGCGTGGCCAGATGCGCCCCGCCACGGCCGAAGAGAAGGCAGCAGCTGCCCAGCAGCCCGTCCTCCTCGGAGCCTCCATCGCTGTCCGTCCCGGCACGCCCGCACCCGTCGGAAACGAGTCATAACCATGCAGCTCAGCATCGACCTCACGGACCGCGAGGTCCTGGTGACCGGAACGGACTCCGCCGCGCGGCAGGCCGTACGGCGCTACGAAGCCGCGGGCGCCGTCGTCCGCCGCCTGGCCGGCCCGCACGGCACCGCCCTGCTCCCGCAGAAGCCGTTTCTGGTGGCCGCGGTCGACGACGGACAGCCGGGCTGGGAGCCCCTGCTCCAGCAGTACCGCGCTGCCGGCGTCCCGGTCGCCACGGAACCTGCGGCAGGCGCCGCCGGGCATGTGACCCTGGTGGGCGGCGGACCCGGCACCACCGAGCTCCTGACCGTTGCCGCCGTCAAGGCGCTGCGGGACGCGGACGTGGTGTTCTACGACCGGCTGGCGCCCTGCCAGGACCTGCCCGCCCTGACCAGCGCCGAGCTGGTGGATGTGGGAAAGAAGCCCGGGCACCACAAGGTAGGCCAGTCCGACATCGAAAAGCTCATGGTGGACAGCGCCCTGGCCGGCAACAACGTGGTCCGCCTCAAAGGCGGAGATCCGTACGTGTTCGGCCGCGGCGGCGAGGAAGTTGCCGCCTGCGTGGCTGCCGGGCTGAAGGTCCAGGTGGTATCCGGTGTCACCAGCGCCATCTCCGTGCCTGCCGCGGCGGGTATTCCCGTCACGCACCGCAACGTGAGCCACATGTTCACGGTGGTGTCCGGGCACGCCCCGCTCACCGAGAAGGAGCATCATCACCTTGCCGGCCTGGGCGGCACCATCGTTGTGCTGATGGGCATCGGAACGCTGCACCACCTGGCTGCAGGACTCCGCCGGGCAGGCATGCGAGCCGATATGCCCATGGCGGTGGTGGAACGGGGTTACCGTCCCGGCCAGCGGACTACCATCGCCGACCTCGGCACCATCGCCTCGGCTGCTGCAGGCTGCAGCAACCCGGCAGTCCTGGTGATCGGCGAGGTGGTGCGGGTGGCGGAAGCCAACCGCGGGCACGCTGAGGCCGCAGCCGACCTGGACCGGCTGGCGGCCTCGCTGCTCGGTTCGTGAAAGGATTGACCCCCATGAATGCACTTGCACCGGCCGAAACGGCAGACGCCACCGGGGCGGCCGACGCCGCAGAGGCCCAGGCGGCCGAATCACCGTTGGAGGGCTTCCGCATCGGTGTGACCTCGCACCGGCGCTCCCAGGACCTGATCGACGCCCTTGAGCGCCGCGGCGCCGAGGTGATCCACGCCCCGGCCCTGAAGATCGCCCCGGTGCAGGAGGACCTCCGCCTGATCGAAGACACCCGCACCATCATCGCGGCCAAACCGGATCTGTGCATCGCCACCACCGCCTACGGCATGCGCCGCTGGTGCGAAGCGGCGGACACGTTCGGCATCGGCGACCAGCTGCTTGAAACCCTGGGCGCCTGCCGGATGTTCGTCCGCGGCCCCAAGGCCCGTGGCGCGGTCCGCGCGGCCGGCCTCGCCGACGTCGGAATCAGCAGCGACGAAACCACGGCAACGCTGGTGGACATGCTGCTGGCGGAGGGGGTTCGCGGCAAGACCGTTGCAGTCCAGCTGCACGGCTACACGGACGTCCGCCAGCTGGAACGGCTGCGCATGTCAGGTGCCACCGTCCTGACCGTCACCCCTTACCGCTGGGTCAAGCCGGACGGTGCCGACCGGCTCCCCCGCCTCATCGAGGCCGCCTGCAGCGGAAACCTCGATGTCCTCACGTTCACCAGCGCACCCGCCGTCGATGCCATGTGGAGCACCGCCCACGAAATGGGCGTCTACAAGCAGCTCATCGAGAGCCTGAAGACCAACGTGACCACCGCCGTGGTGGGCCCTGTCACCGCCCAGCCGCTGCTGGACGCCGGGGTAAAGCCGCTGATCCCGGAGCGTTTCCGGATGGGCGCGCTGATCCGGCTGGTCTGCGAGCACCTGGCGCTGAACCATGTGCGCCGGCTGGACACCCGGTCCGGGAACATCGAGCTCCGCGGCCGCAGCCTTCGCATCGACGGCCAGGCCGTGGAACTGGCGCCCGCCCCCCTGCTGCTGCTCCGCGCCCTGCTCGGCGCCGGCGGGGCGGTCCTCTCCCGCGAAGCGTTGTCCGACCTGTTGGAACTTCGCGGCTCGGTGCACGCACTGGACATGACCGTCAGCCGGCTCCGGTCCTCGCTGCCCGACGGCAAGCTCATCGAAACCGTGGTCAAGCGGGGCTACCGGATCCGGGTCTAGCAGTCACTGCCTGCGGGGGCCGGCGTGCGGGTAACGGCGGCGAACGGCCCGAATGTGTCCAAGTCGGGCGCAATGAGATGCACGTCACCGGTTCTGTTACCGGCCGGTAAATACTGGCGAACACCGGGGTCCTGAACGGCAACTGGCGGGAAACACGCCGGAAAAGGCGCAGGCCTACGCTGGGTTCCATCATGAACTTCCGGCCGTTTCCCGGCCGCCAGCGAAAGGGCCAGCACATGTCCGCTCCGGCACCCACCACGTCCACCTCCGCCGCCACCCGCATCGTCATCGCCGGAGCAGGTCCGGCTGCCCGCGCCCTGGTCCGGCAGCTGGACCAGGGCCGGTTCGACGGCAGCATCACCGTCCTGAGCAACCGCGACGACGCCCCCGAGGAGCTGCTGGAGCTTGCCCTGCTGCCGCAGGTCTCAGTCCGCTTCGGACAGCCGGCCAGCCACATCGATGCCGATAACCGCACCGTGGCCACGGCTGACGGCATGGAGTTCGCCTACGACCAGCTGGTCATCGCCACCGGTTCGGCACCCGTGGCCGCACCCGTCGAAGGCGCCGCACAGTGCCTGAGCTACTCCACCATCGACGACGCCACACGCATTGCGGAACGAGTGCAGGAAGTCACCCGGGAACTGGGGCGCCGTCCGCTCGGGATCCTGGTGGGCACCGGGGCGGCCGCAGGCCAGGCGGAGGCCGTCCTGCGTGCCAAGGGCGTCCGCCCGGTCCGCACCACTGCCCGGCCGGCCGCCGTCGTGCCCGGGACCTCAACCTTTGGCCTGGCCGCCTCCGCCGTGGTCTTCGAGGACGGCAGCAGCATGTCCGGCGACCTGGTGGTCCTGGCCGAGGACCGCGTGTCCTGCGATGGCCTGGCCGCCAGCGCGGGCCTGCGGACGGCCGCCACCGGAGGCATCGTCATCAGCCAGGACTTCCGGACCTCGGTTCCCGGCATCTGGGCCATCGGGGACGCGGCAGCGTTCGACGGCGTACGGCTGGGGCTGCTGGTGGCGGCGGCTTCCGCTGCGGGGGCCTGCGCCACGCAGCTGCTCACGGCGGCCTCGGCAGCCGCGCACTCGCCAGAGGCATCAAGGGAAACAGCAGCTGCAGTGCCGTCACTGGTACCGTCCTTCCAGGCAGCCGCCTGACCCCCGGCTAAGGGCGGGTTGCACCGTGTGCACCTGTGACAAGATGGTTCCCGAAACGCGAGTCAAGGACGCGCCGGGCCCACGACGCCCGGGCATGCCCCGAGAGGACCATCATGAGCAACGAAGCCACCCCTTCCGTTCAACCCGCTGCCGCTGCGGCCGGGAACATTGCTTCCTACATCGACCACACGCTGCTGAAGCCGGAAGCCTCCGAGGCTGACGTCCTCAAGGTCTGCGCCGAAGCCGCCGAGTACGGTTTCAAGTCCGTCTGCGTCAACCCGGTCTGGGTCAAGACCGTCAAGAAGGCGCTGAAGGGCTCCGGCGTCCTGACCTGCTCCGTGGTGGGCTTCCCGCTGGGTGCCACCCCCACCGACGTGAAGACCTTCGAAGCCCGCGGCGCGGTGCTGGACGGGGCCGACGAAGTGGATATGGTCATCAATATTGCGGCCGCCCGCGCGGAGGACAAGGGCGCCCTGGCCGAGGACATCGCCTCCGTGGCGGAGGCAGTGCACGCCAGCGGCGCCATCCTGAAGGTGATCATCGAGACCGCCCTTCTGTCCGACAACCAGAAGGTCCTCGCCTGCGAGGCAGCCGTGACGGCCGGTGCCGATTTCGTCAAGACCTCCACCGGTTTCAACGGAGGGGGCGCCACGGCCGAGGATGTGGCACTCATGCGCAGGACCGTGGGTCCCGAGCTGGGCGTCAAGGCCTCGGGCGGAGTGCGGTCGCTGGCAGACGCTCAGGCTATGATTGCTGCAGGTGCAACACGTATCGGCGCCAGCTCCGGAATTGCCATCGTCAAGGGTGAACAGGGTTCGTCCGCGTACTGACGGCCGCCGGGCGCGCCACAATCAAGCCCCGCGGGGCCGAGGAGGAACGAATGTCCAGCAAGATCAACGCGTCCAACGAGGGCACAGCGAACACGGGCACTGTCCGCACTCCCCAGAACGAAAACAAGCTTGCCGGCACCATCGTGGTGTTCGTGATCATGATGGCCCTGTTCCTCGGCGCCGTGTACTCGCTGTCCTTTTTGACGCTTGGAAACCCGTGGCCCATGGCCGTGTGCCTGGGCCTGTTCGCCCTGGCCTTCTGGATTCCGCAGACCATCCTCGGCCGCTCGGACTCCGCCGGCGAACACTAAGCCTGCCCACGCACAAAGACCTCCGGACGCCGTCCGGGGGTCTTTTGCTGTTCCAGGCCGGTGAGAACGCCCTCAGGAAAACCAGGGGGCGATCCAGGCGGTGGCAGCTGCCACCACCCGCGGCCAATGGTTCTGGGCAATCGCCCACCCCGCCACCGTCAGTCCCACCATGGCGTAGGCGCTGACGGGGATCAGAACCAGCCACTCGCGCTTGGACCCCGCCCGGCCCAGCAGGGGCAGTGACAGCGCCCCGTTGGGCCGCCAGACGTTCCGCAGCAGCGGCACCTTCCGCAGCAGTTTCGGCGGCCGGATCACCAGCGGCCACAGCAGCGGCACTCCCCCGGTGGTGATGAGGTCTCCGACGATGTGGACCACCACGCCGATGAGCATGGACATGGGCAGCCAGGTCCACTGGTGCGGCGCATACACAGTGACCAGCCCGGCCATCACCAGGGCGAAGATCCAGTTGGAGATGAACCCGCTCTTCGGAAACAGTTTCAGGGCCTTGGCCGCGATGTTGATCAGGAACATGCACAGCAGTCCTGCCCCCACGGACAGCAACCCCCAGGGGGTTTCCATCTGCACCTGGGCGGCCACACCCGCGAGGAGCACAAACCCGGCGGCGCCCAGGACCGAGTGGGTGCCCTGGCGGTGGCCCCCGCTGGCGGTTTCGATGCCCCTGGCTATGGCATTGGACAACGGCGGCAGCGAGTGGGCCACGGTGCTGGACCGGTGGTCCCAGTCGCAGACCAGCGCGGTGCCGGCCGTGGCCATGCCGCCGATGAGGATCCCGGTGGGGTCCAGCGGGTACCAGCCCAGCGTGTACGGGCCGGTGGACGCAACAGCTACCCACGCCGCGGCTCCAGACGCGGCGTGGTGACCTCCCATCATGGCCTAGCCCGCTGACGGGGCGACAGAAAGCGGCTGGTCGGAGAAGATGTTGCGGATGACTCCGTTGGCCCACTCCAGGATTTCGGCGTCCTGGAGGTCCCGGCCACCGATCCGGGCTGTCTTCGGCTTGGGGATGAGGATGGCGTCAAGTGCCGGCTTGGACTGGGACCCCGGGTACATCCGGGTCAGCCGCATCACCTTGGACTCGGGCAGCGATGCCGGCGCGAACTTGATGAAGTTACCCTGCAGCGCGACGTCGGACAGCCCTGCTTCCCGGGCCCCCACCCGGAAGCGCGCCACCTCCACCAGGTTCTGTGCGGGCAGCGGCAGCTCGCCGTAACGGTCCACCAACTCGGCCATGACCTCGTCAATGGCCTCGTTGGTGAGGGCTGCGGCCAGCTTGCGGTATGCCTCCAGCCGGAGCCGCTCACCGGGCACGTAGTCGTGCGGCAGGTGCGCGTTGACCGGCAGCTCGATCTTCATCTCGGCGGCCTTTTCCTCGGCCTCGCCGCGGAAGTCTGCCACGGCCTCGCCCACCAGCCGGATGTACAGGTCGAAGCCCACCCCCTGGATGTGGCCCGATTGCTCACCGCCCAGCAGGTTTCCGGCGCCACGGATCTCCAGGTCCTTCATGGCCAGCTGCATGCCGGCGCCCAGTTCGTTGTGCGCCGCCACGGCCTTGAGCCGTTCCAGCGCCACCTCGCCCAGCGGTTTCTCCGACGGGTACAGGAAGTACGCGTAGGCGCGCTCACGGCCACGGCCCACGCGGCCGCGGAGCTGGTGCAGCTGGGACAGCCCGTACTTGTCCGCGCCGTCCACGATCAGGGTGTTGGCGTTGGAGATGTCCAGGCCGGTTTCAATGATGGTGGTGCACACCAGGACGTCGAACCGGCGTTCCCAGAAGTCCACGATGATCTGTTCCAGGCGGCTCTCGGACATCTTGCCGTGCGCCACTTCCACCCGGGCCTCGGGCACCAGTTCACGGATCTTGGCCGCGGTCCGCTCGATGGTGGACACCCGGTTGTGGACCAGGAACACCTGGCCTTCGCGCATCAGCTCGCGGCGGATGGCGGCAGAGGTCTGCTTGTCCGTGTACGGGCCGACGTAGGTCAGCACAGGGTGCCGCTCCTCCGGCGGAGTGGCCAGGGTGGACGTCTCCCGGATGCCGGTCAGGGACATCTCCAGGGTACGGGGAATGGGGGTGGCGCTCATGGCCAGGACGTCGACGTTGGTGCGCATTTTCTTCAGCGCTTCCTTGTGCTCCACACCGAACCGCTGTTCCTCATCCACGATCACCAGGCCGAGGTCCTTGAATTCAAAGTCCTTGGACAGCAGCCGGTGCGTGCCGATCACCACGTCCACCGCGCCGCTCTTCACGCCCTCGGCGGTCTCCTTGGACTCCTTGGCGGACTGGAAGCGGGACAGCGGTTTGACCCGCAGGGGGAAGCCGGAGAAACGCTCGGTGAACGTCTCGTAGTGCTGCTGGGCCAGCAGCGTGGTGGGCACCAGGACGGCCACCTGCTTGCCGTCCTGCACCGCCTTGAACGCAGCACGGACGGCGATCTCGGTCTTGCCGTAGCCAACGTCGCCGGACACCAGGCGGTCCATGGGGATCTCCCGCTCCATGTCCGCTTTGACCTCGTTGATGGTGGTCAGCTGGTCCGGCGTCTCCACGTACGGGAAGGCTTCCTCGAGCTCGCGCTGCCAGGGGGTGTCAGGGCCGAAGGCGTGGCCGCGGGAGGCCATCCGGGCCGAGTACAGCCGGATCAGCTCACCGGCGATCTCCTTGACGGCCTTGCGTGCCTTGGACTTGGTGCTGGCCCAGTCCGCGCCGCCCATCTTGCTCAGGACAGGAGTGTCGCCGCCCACGTAGCGGGTCACCTGGTCCAGCTGGTCCGTGGGAACGAACAGCCGGTCACCCGGCGCACCGCGCTTGGACGGCGCATATTCAAGGACCAGGTATTCACGGACGCCGTCGCTGCCGCCGGCCACCTTGCGCTGCAGGAGCTCCACGAACCGGCCGATGCCGTGCTGTTCGTGGACCACGTGGTCCCCCGCCACGAGCTGCAACGGGTCAACGGCGTTGCGCCGCTTGGAGGGCATGCGCCGCATGTCCTTGGTGGACCCTGCGGAGGTGCGGCCCAGCAGGTCGGCTTCGGTGAGCAGGCCCAGTTTCAGCCCGTCCAGGACGAAGCCGCGGCCGACGGCGGCAGTGGTCACCTCGATGATGCCCGCCTGGGGCTCGTGGTCAAGGCTGTCCACGCGGGCACAGGGGATGTCATTTTCGTGGAAGAGTTCCGCCAGGCGCTGGGCCGGGCCGGGGCCTTCCGTGGCCACCACGATCCGCCACTGGTCGCGGACATGCGAGCCGATGAAGGCCATCATCTCCGCCACGTCGCCCTGGTAGCCGCGCGGTTCACGCGCGTGCAGGTTCAGGACGTCGATCTCGGGAAGGAGTTCCGCGTCCTGCGCCAGCGACGTGATGGACCACCAGGAAACGCCGTGCCCCAGCGCTGACCCGCGGGTCTCCGCGAGCGAACGGAAGCTCGCCGAATGCAGCGCGGCGGATGCCTGCGAGCTGAGATCCAAAGGCGCGGCACCGCCGTCGGACGCCGTGGACCACGCTGCCTCAAGGAATTCCTCGTTGGTGGCTGAAAGGTCGTGGGCCCGGGTGCGCACCTTTTCGGGTTCGATGACTACGGCGATGGACTCCGCCGGCAGCTGGTCCACGAAGGGCACCATGGCGTCCACCAGCACCGGCGCCAGGGATTCCATGCCTTCGACGGCGATGCCGCCGGCGATCTTTTCCAGCATGTCCGCGGCGGCGGGCAGTTCAGCCTTCAACTTCGCGGCCCGGGACATCACTGACGCGGTGATGAGGATTTCCCTGCAGGGCGGTGCATGCAGTTCCGTGGGGTGGTGGATGCCGGGGGCGGACAGCGAGCGCTGGTCCGCCACGGCGAACCAGCGCATCTGGTCTACCTCGTCACCGAAGAACTCCACGCGGATGGGGTGGTCCTCAGTGGGCGGGAAGACGTCGATGATGCCGCCGCGGACCGCGAACTCACCGCGGTGGGTCACCATGTCCACGCGGGCGTACGCGGCGTCGGCAAGGCTCCGCACCACGTCGGTGAAGGGAACATCCTGGCCCACCTTCAACGTGACCGGGGCCAGGTCTCCCAGCCCGGCCACCACGGGCTGGACCACCGCGCGGACGGGAGCCACCACCACGCGCAGCCGCTCCGCCGTCGAACTTTCCGGGTGGGCCAGCCGGCGCAGGACCGAGAGCCGGCGGCCCACCGTATCCGATCGGGGCGAGAGTCGCTCATGCGGGAGGGTTTCCCAGCTGGGGAACTCGGCCACCGAGTCCGCGGGGAGGTAGGCACGCAACGCCGCCGCCAGGTCCTCGGCCTCACGGCCGGTGGCGGTGACCGCAAGCACCACGCCGGGATCGGCCGCGCCGTCCTGCCCTGCCGCAGCGGCCGCCAGGCCATCCGCCATCTCCGCGAGCAGCACGGGCCGCAAACCCGCGGGCGCGCTGATCTGGTAGTCCTGTCCCCTGACGGCGAACCCGCGTCCGGCCTCAGCCCGGACGCGGGCGAAAGACTGGTCCGGGGCCAATGCACGGCGCAGCCCATCGAGCGTGGGGCCGTGCGTGGCGGTAACGGGAAGGCTCATGACAGCTGCTCCTGGGGTATTCACGGAAGATCGCAGGCAACGCGAAAACCCGAAATTCGCTGCGAATCCCGGGTAACCCCAGCCTACCGCGCACCGGTGACATTCCTGTTTGGACGGATTTTCCCGGGCAGGCGCTGACGCAGGCGCCCGGACTCCGGCAGGGCTACGCTGGCAGGACCGGACCTTTTTCCGGGAGCGGCCGTCCATAACGGCGGCGGCTCCGAACTGGTAGGGCAGAACACCGCTGAGGACGACGAGGAGCCAGCATGACCGGAGACAGCACCACAGATTCGCCTGCAACAGGGCACGAGGGCACAGCCGCGCCCCGAACGGTCCTGGTCACCGGGGCCACCGGCTACATCGGGGGCCGCCTGGTGCCCAAGCTCCTCGAAGCCGGCCACACCGTCAAGGTGCTGGTGCGCTCCCCGGACAAGATCGCCGGTGTGCCCTGGCGGAACCAGGTGGAGGTAGTGCAAAGCAGCCTGGACGACGGCGACGCGCTGCGCCGGGCGCTGGCCGGCGTCGACGTCTTCTACTACCTGGTCCATTCGATGGCGGCCGGGGCGGGGTTTGAGTCCAAGGAACAGACCATGGCCCGGACCGCCGCCGAAGCCGCGGTGGCCGCCGGCGTCGGCAGGATTGTCTACCTGGGCGGGCTGCACCCCAAGGGCGTGGAACTGTCCACGCATATGCGGTCCCGGGAAGCGGTGGGCCAGGTATTCCTCGACAGCGCGGTGGACGCCATTGTGTTCCAGGCCGGCGTGGTGATCGGATCAGGCTCAGCGTCCTTTGAAATGATCCGGCATCTCTCCGAAACCCTTCCGCTCATGCCCGCGCCCAGCTGGGTCCGGAACAGGATCGAAGCCATCGCCGTGCGCGACGTCCTGTACTACCTGGTGTCCGCGGCCTCCCTCACCGGCCCCATCAACCGCACGTTCGATATCGGCTGCCGCCAGGTGCTGACCTATGCCGGGATGATGAAAGAGTACGCGGCCGAAGCAGGGCTGCCCTACCGGGTGGTACTGGCGCTGCCCGTTCCCGCCCCCAAACTGGCGGGCCTGTGGGTGGCCCTGACCACGCCCATTCCGCTGTCCATGGCCGTACCGCTGGTGCAGTCGCTGCAGCACGACGCCGTTTCCGACGAACACGACATCGACGCCTACGTTCCGCAACCCGACGGCGGACTGACCCCGTACCGGACGGCCGTAGCCCTGGCCCTCGGGAAGGAACGGGACGGCCAGGTGGAAACCACCTGGGCCAACGCCGGAGCGTCCTCCGATCCCCTGCCCAGCGACCCCGACTGGGCCGGGCACAAGGTCTACATCGACGAACGGACATTCCATGGAAACGTGGACCCGGGCCGCGTCTGGCAGGTCATCGAAGGAATCGGCGGTCGCAACGGCTGGTACTCCCTGCCCCTGGCATGGCAGGTCCGCGGCTGGCTGGACAAGCTGACGGGCGGAGCCGGGCTGCTGCGCGGACGCCGCCACCCGCACACCCTGCACGCGGGCGAGGTTGTGGACTGGTGGCGGGTGGAACGCATCGACAGGGGCAAGCTGCTGCGCCTTCGTGCCGAGATGCGGGCGCCGGGACGGGCCTGGCTGGAGCTCTCCGTGGAACCCGAGGGTGACGGAAGCCGTTACCGTCAACGGGCCATTTTCTTCCCGAAAGGCCTCAGCGGCAGGCTGTACTGGCTGGCCGTGCTCCCCTTCCACAGCTTCATCTTCCCGGCGATGGCACGGAACATTACGGCCGCTGCCCAGGAGCTGGCCAATGCGGAACGGCCGGCTGCAACCCCGTAGGATGTTTGGAGCCTCATCCGATCGCGACGTCCCAGGAGGACCCATGGCCCTGAGCGCCACCACCACCGTTCCGCACCCCGTTGACAGCGTTGCCGCTGTCCTGGTGAACGAGGATTTCCAGCGCCACGTCAGCCAGCTGGTAGGCGGAAACCTGGAATCGTTCACCATTGACGGTGACATTGCCGGCGCCTTCAGCGCCACGTTGGTGCGGACGCTGCCCACCACCCGCCTTCCCGAGATCGCCCGGAAGTTCGTCGGTGAGCACCTGAAGGTGACCCAGGTGGAGACCTGGGACGCTCCGGCCGCCGATGGCTCCCGCAAGAGCAACATCTCCCTCAAGGTTGCCGGTGCGCCCGTTGACGTGACCGCTGTCCAGCGCCTGGTGGCCGAAGCCAGCGGAACACGGGTGGAGCTGGAAGGCGAGGTTAAGTCCTCGGTGCCGTTCCTGGGCGGCAAGATCGCCGACGCCGCCGAGCCCATGGTGGCGAAGGCGCTGAACCTGCAGGCCACCCAGGCGCAGGCCTGGCTCGAAAGCCACTAGTTCATGCAGCTCCCTGTCTTCGCCGCGCTGGTCCTGATCATCGCCGGTGTTTGGTCGCTCGCCGTGTGGCCGCAGTTCCTGCGCCGGGTCATAAAGGACCCCCGCGCACGCGATGCCGCCGGAAAGGCCACTAAATTCCTGACGGTGCACGTGGTGCTGGTCAGCATCTCGATGGTGCTGGGAGCGGCGACTGCCGTCATCGGCGTACTGGGGCTGTTGGGATAATAACCCGCTCCCGTTTTAACCCAGGAGGTCCACTTCCCAGCGGGAAGGGGACCTCTTGGCAGTTGTGGGCAGTCATGGCGTTGCGCCCGGCCCGTTCAGGACGCCTGGTTCAGGGCATCCTCCGCGGCTACCCAGGAAATCATGGCGCATTTCACGCGGGCCGCGTACCGCGCAACGCCCTCAAACGCGGCGGCATCCCCCAGCAGTTCAGGATCGGCCGGGATCTTGCCCCGCGACCTGAGTACCTCGCGGAAACTGTCGATCACTTCGTGCAGCTCCGCCACGGTCATGCCCTCGGCGAGGTCGCTGAAGACCGAGGCCGAGGCCATGGAGATGGAGCAGCCGGCGCCGTCCCAGGAAACCTGGGCCACTTTGCCGTCGGCAACGGCGAGCCGCAGGGTCACCTCGTCGCCGCAGACCGGGTTCAGCTGGTGGGACTGCCCGGTGGAAGCACCGTTCGGCGCTGGTGTTTCGGCCAGGCCGCTGCCGTGCCGGGCCTTGGAGTGGTCAAGGATAATCTGCTGGTACAGCTGGTCAAGGCTCATTGCATACCTTCGGTTCTGGCGGCTAAGCGCGGAAATAGGCCCGCACGCCGGCCACGGCGTCCAGGAACTGGTCAACGTCGTCGGTGGTGTTGTACAGGTAGGCGCTGGCGCGGGTGGTGGCGGTCAGCCCCAGCCGGCGGTGCAGCGGCTGGGCGCAGTGGTGGCCTACCCGGACCGCGATGCCCATCGAGTCCAGGAACTGTCCGACGTCGTGCGCGTGGACGCCTTCGACGTCGAAGGCGGCCAGCCCGATGCGCTCCTCCCCCGCTGCCGGGCCCAGTACCCGGATCCCGGGGAGCGCCTCAAGGCCTGCCACCATGCGCTGGCCAAGGTCCATTTCCCACCGGTGGATCCGGTCCAGGCCGGTCTCCGTGAGGTAGTTGGCGGCGGCGGCCAGTGCGACTGCCTGCGAAATGCGCTGCGTTCCTGCCTCGAAACGCTGCGGAGCGGGGAGGTATTCGGCCCGTTCCATGGTGACCGTGGTGATCATGGAGCCGCCGGTGAGGAACGGTGGAAGGATATCCAGGAGCTCCTGCCTGCCGTACAGCACGCCGATGCCTGTGGGTGCGAGCATCTTGTGGCCGGAGAAAACGGCGAAGTCCACGTCCAGCTCTTTGACGTCCAGGGGCATGTGCGGCGCGGACTGGCAGGCGTCCAGGACCACCAACGCACTGGAAGCGCGGGCCAGGGCCACCAGTTCACGGACCGGGTTGATGGTTCCGAGGACGTTGGAGGCGTGCGTGAAGGCCAGCACCCTGGTACGGCTCCCGATGATCCCTGCAGCCTGCTCCAGGCTGAGCCGGCCGGCATCGTCGATGGGCAGGTAGCGGAGCGTCGCCCCGGTGCGGAACGCCAGTTCCTGCCACGGGATGAGGTTGGCGTGGTGCTCCATTTCGGTGACCACTATTTCGTCGCCCGGTTTCAGCGCAAGGCCCTTCAGTGCCGAGTCCCCCCGGCCCTGGGCAGCCCAGAGCGCGGCGTTGGACAGCGCGTAGGCAATGAGGTTGAGGCCTTCTGTGGCGTTGGAGGTCCATACGGTTTCGGAATAGTCTGCCCCGATGAGGTCCGCTACGGTCTGCCGCGCGTCCTCGAAGGCCTCGGTGGCTTCGACCGCAAGGTGGTGGGCACCCCGGTGCACTGCCGCGTTGCGTTGCTCGTAGAACTCCTGCTCGGCTTCGATCACGCTGAGCGGGTTCTGGGAAGTTGCCCCGGAATCCAGGTAAACCAGAGGCTTGCCGTTGACCATCTGGTTGAGGACCGGGAAGTCGTTGCGGATGCGGAGCACCTCGGCGTTATCCATGACCGGAACGGACCGCTCCAGGGTGGCGGGCGTTGATACTACGGCCAAGACGTGCTCCTTGAGATGCCAGCGGTTGACACTCAATTGTCCCACAGCACGGCTGTGGCGGCCGCCCGGAGGGGTCAGCCGCCACAGTCGCTCCGGGCTTCAGCCCGCGGAGCGGAGGGCCGGCGACGGCTGGGGGGAGAGTCTCGGTCTCAGAAGACTCTGACGTCGCCGGCCCCGTCTCGGTCCGGCCGCGTGGGCCGGAAGTTCAATGAGGCCTTGATGTGTTTCGGCATCCCGTTCGGCTCTTTGCTGCCGTGTGCTTTGCCTCCTTAAGTAAATCCCGCGGGGCCGGTGCGCACACGAGTAGGGTGTACTCGAATTCCGGCAGGTGCCACTACGGGGACACTGAGTGTCGATACCCGCCGGGCCGCCGGTGCCCTGCGGTGTGCGGTGTTAAGGCAGGACCGCGGGTGGCAGCGGAGCCGGCAGGGGGCCTGCGGAGTCAGCAGGAGGGCGCGCGGAGTTACGTCGCCCACCATGGTGAATGACGGGGCGGGCGGTGCCTTCAGGGAAGACATGTGGTGCGACGGCGGCAGCTACCGGGGCAGGGCGGTTTCCAGTTCGTCGCGGCTCCGGACGCCCAGCTTCACGTAGGTGCGGTACAGGTGGCCTTCAACCGTGCGGACGGAGACCATAAGGCGCTGGGCTATCTCGCGGTCCGTGAGGCCCTGGACGGCCAGTTCCACGATGTCCTGCTCGCGTCTCGTGAGGTGCACGGTGGGAGCCGCCGCGATGAACCGGCCTTCGCGGAACCGCTCCCCCAGCTCGTGGTCGCACTTTTCGCGCTGCGCCACAGCCTGGCGGGACCGGCGGCGTTCCCCCGCCTGGTCAAGAACGGCACTGGCTCGGGCGTAGGCCTCGCGGGCAAGGTTGACGAAGCCGGATTCCTCCAGCGACGCGGCTGTCACCATCAGGGCGTCGCCATCGGCGGCTTCCCATCCGGTGGCAAGGGTCAGCATCGCCTCGGCCCAGCGCCCCTGCAGGCCGCCTGCTGCTTCCTGCACCATGGGAATGACGGAGGGATCCCCCAGATCCCAGCACATGGCGAGGAGTTCGAGCAGCT
This sequence comes from Pseudarthrobacter sp. SORGH_AS 212, assembly GCF_030818145.1. Lineage (NCBI taxonomy): Bacteria > Bacillati > Actinomycetota > Actinomycetes > Micrococcales > Micrococcaceae > Pseudarthrobacter > Pseudarthrobacter sp. SORGH_AS 212. Next base: position 610,636 of record NZ_JAUTAA010000001.1, read on the forward strand.
GCCCGGCCCGGCCGGAGGCTTCGGTAGTGGTCATCAGCGTGTGCAGCGACGCCAGGCCCTTGCCGTCGTGTGCAAGGTACTCTCCGGCGGCCATGGCGTAGCCCCGGGCCAGGAGGTCGGCGGGACCACCGGTCATGGCGTCTGCATAGTCCTGTTCCAGCCGCTTGGCCTGCGCGGCATCCCCCAGCCGGGCAGCAACGTAGTACCCCAGTGCGGAACCGAAGCCGAACAGCTGCAGGGGGTCATTAAGGCGCAGCGCCTCCACGGCCGGGAGCAGCACCTGGTAGGCCCGCTCCATCCGCCCCTGGCGCAGCAGTGAGTACCCGCGCAGCACCTGCAGGCTGCCGTTGAACGTGGCCACTCCTGCAGCATGGGCGGCGGCGTAGCTGTTGAGTTCCCGCTCCGCGGACTCCCATTCGCCCATGGCCAGGTAACAGCTCACCAGCCGGCCGAGGACGACTTCCGGAAAGAAGTACAGGCTGTCCTCAAGCGGGGACAGCTCGGACGCGGCCCGGAGTGCGGCGTCAAGGCCGTCGCCGGGGCGACCTGCCGCGGCGAGTGCGTGCGCCAGCAATGCTTCCCCCAATGCGGCCATCGGTTCCGCTTTGGTCTCGGAGAGGCCCGGGACCCTGATGCCCTCCACCTCGTCCGCCAGTGCCTGCCAGTCCGCTTCGGCCCCCAACTGCAGCAGGCGCAGCAGCTGCACTGGAAAGGCGGGACCTGCATCCCCGGCCTGGGAAACCTGGCTGAGCACGTCGTCGGCCACGGCTGCCAGGGACTGCCCGGCTGCCTGATGGGCCGATACCCGCAACAGGAGGACAGCCGGCCCCTGGGGATCATCAGCGAGTGGTGCCCAGCACTCATCAAGGAGGGCCGCGGCGTCAGCGTAGGCGCCCTCGTTGTAAAGCGCCCGGGCCTGGATGGCCTGGGCGAGCGGCAGCGCGCCCGGGTCCTGGATCCGGGCCGCGATGGACCTGGCGCTGCCATTCCGGAAACGCAGGAGTGCTTCGCGGGCGGACTCCAGCATGTCCTCATCGGAGACTTTGACCCCGCATTCGATGGCCCACTCCACGGACCGCAGCCGCCCCTCACCGCTAAGCACCGTGCCGTTCTGCCGGCCACGGATCTTCTCCTGCAGCTGGAGGCTGCGGGAGACCGAGATGGTGTTCCTGATGGCGTCGGAAAAGAGTCCGTTCCACAGGGAAAGCTCGGCAGGCACGCCTGACGTTTCCACGGCCACCTGCTGGTCAAGGAGCGAACGGACCACCGGAGCCCCGCAAATTTCTTCGATGACCTTGCGGCCCACAGGGCCGGCCAGGGCGATGAGCTTCAGTGCTTCCTGCTCCTCGGGGTTGCGCCGCAGGTGGTCCTTGGCCACCACGGCTGTCAGCCGCGGTCCGTCCGCGGGCAGCGCTCCAAGCAGGATCCAGATCCCGTTGCGTTTGGAGAGGATTCCCGCTTCGGCGGCATCGTGCAGCAACGCATCGAGGAGGCGGGGGTTCCCGCCGGAAGCTGCCCAGACAGCCTCGATGGTGGCGGCGGGAACAGTTCCGTCCAGCAGGTGGGCGAGTACTTCTTCGATCTGTTCCCTGTTCAGCGGGCGCAGGTCCACGCGCTCGGCGAGCCCGTCGTACCAGAGCTGGTCCAGCGGCTGGGGCAAGCCCGGACGCGGTCTTGCCGCCGCCACAACCGTGGCCCAGCCGGCCGAGATGAGTTCGGCGACCACGCCGGCGGACGCATCGTCCAAGTAGTGGGCGTCGTCCAGCACCATCAGCACGGGCGCGCTGTTCCCGGCCCGCAGCTTTTCGAAATAGCTCCACATGGACCGCAGCACCGCCACCGGGGAGACGGATTCCTCGGCCGTCAGGTCGCCGGTATAGGGCGTCAGGACACCGAACGGAACCGCCGAGAGGGCGGAGCTGCCATGGATCCGCAGGATGTTCAGCTCGCCTGCGAGGCGTTCCGAAATGGCTTCGGCCAGGGACGATTTTCCAATCCCGGGACCGGCCATGACAAACACCGCCTGGCTGATGCGATTCCGGACGATGTTGCAGATCCTGTCCAGCGGCTCGCGGCGTCCGGTGAGGACCCTGCTTGCTGCTGCCTTGTGGCCGTTAGACGAGTCCAGTCAGATCACCTCTGGAGGTTACGCCGAGCTTGGTGAACACCTGGTACAGATGGCCCTCAACAGTCCGGACTGACACGCCCATTTCCAGGGCAATGTCGCGGTTGGATGCACCCCGGCCCGCAAGCCGCGCTATTTGCCGTTCCCTGCTGGTCAGCAATGGGCTGCCGCTGCTGGGCACGATGGGGAGGTTCGCAACCGTGGTGGCCAGGATGTCCAGGCGGGCCTGGGCCGTCCGGGCTGAAATCGAGTCCCCGTCCTGGCGCGCGAAGTCCACCGCGAGGGCCATGCACCGGGCCTCGACAGCGTCCAGCTCCAGGGTGGCGGCCAGCTCGCCGCCGGCCAGGAGGGTCTTGGCATCCTTGGTACGGCTGCCCAGGGCAATGAGCCGGGAGACCTCGGCCAGTGGACCCTGACGGCGGCCGGCAATGTCTTCGAGCAACCGGAAGTCGGCATCGCTGCCGTTGACCGTGGCCGCGAGCAGTTCGACGCCTGCAAGGGTGTAAAGGCCGGCGGCGAGGTTCCGCCGGGCAGATTCCTTGAGCCGGGCCACGGAGTCGGCGTCGTTCAGCCAACGGCCGGCCGTCAGTGCGCAGAAGCGGATGATGCTGTCGTCGGCGAAGCCGGAGGCTGCACGGACCCGTTGCAGCTTGCCCAGGTACTTGCGGGCCTGGGGAGCGTTTCCTGTCTGCGCGTAGGCCAGGGCGGTGGCTGCATAGGTGTAACGGAGCGCGGTCTGGACGGGTTGGAGTTCCAGCTGCGCGCCGGCGGAGATCAGCAGGTCCAGGGCTGCGGCGCCACGGCCCGAGAAGACGTAGGCTATCCCGGCGCCCAGCTCGCTGGAAGCTGTCCCATAGGGCAGCCGGTACGGTTCGTCCGTGCTCTGGGGGCCCAGGAAGTCCAGGCAGCGCCGCCACTGCCCCGCCAGCAGCAGAACCGTATAGGACTCTTTGGTGTACTGCTCCCGCAGCCCCACCACGTGGGAGGCGTCGCTGATCTGACCGCCGAGTTGGCGCATCAGTCCCAGCGCGTCCATCTCACGGCCGGTGAGCACCAGCGCGGTCATCAGCAGGATCGCGGCGTGCATGCGGTAGCCGGTGTCCGGGTTAAGGGCGGGATCGGCGGCGGCTTCAAGATCGGGAATCAGTTCGGCGTATTCGCCCATGAAGGCCCGGTACTCGAACGCGCTCAGTGCCACCCGGTTGGCTGCGACGGCTGCCGGTTCGGGCCAGGATGGCCGCTCAGCCCCCATGCCTCCCAGCAGGCGCTCCCGGGCTTCGTCGAGCAGTGACGGCACATTGTCCGCGTGCTCGGGCAGGCCCATCATCACCTTTGCCCTGGCCGCGACCACCTGTGCATACTCTTCGACGTCGAGGGCGTCCAGCTCCGGCTGCGAAATGTCCCCAAGGGCGGCCAGGGCCTGGTCCGGCATGTCCAGCTGAAGGTAGGCGGCCGCCCGCTGCCGCTGGGCAGGAACCCATTCCCGGTCTCCGCGGCGAAGCAGTTCGCCGTAGGTCAGCGCGAACCGCGGGTCAAACAGCTGGACGGCGGCTTCGGCTGCCGCAAGGGCCAGCGCGGGGCTCAGTTCTGCCTCGCACTCGTGGGTCCAGGCGGCAAAGGCCATCAGCTCCTCGACGGTCATGCCCGCCGGGTCCGGCTCTACACCGCCCAGGAGCACGGCACGCAATTCGCGGCGCCGGGCGATGCTCAGCCAGGTCCGCACGACGTCGCCGATGTATTTCTCCGCGCAGTGATACCCAGCGGTGGTCGGAATCGTCGATTTCGAGGAGCCCGCCGTCCTCCATGTCCGCCACGACGTCGGCGCCATAGATCGAGGTCAGCCGGGACAGCTCCACGCTCCGGGCGCAGGACAGCATTTCTATGACTTCGCGGGTTTCCTGGGTTTCCCGCGACCACCGGGAACGGACGATGTCGTCGAGGCTGGCCGCGCCGTCGAGGACTACTTTGTCGCGCAGGGTCCAAACGGAGTCGGACAGCACCAGGTTGCCGGACAATTGCTGCTCGGTGACCAGGGCCTTGAGCAGCAGCGGATTGCCTCCCACCATCTGGTGGTACGTGGTGACCAGGGAGGCGGACACACGGTGGCCCAGCAGTGAAAGGAGGACCTGCCGTGTCTGGAGCTCATTGAGGTTGCTGAGCCGGACCTCGGTGAGACGCCGGTCCGTGAGGAGCCAATGGAAGTCCGCGGGGAGGTCGCTGATCTTGGGTGCCACGGCGATGATTTTGGCGGTACCGGTCAGGAGCACGTTCAGGAGCACGCCGGCGCTGAGGTCATCGATGGTGCCGGAGGTGTCCAGCGTGACCACGCAGGGCCGGCCGGCAGCGTCACTGCGGATCAGGGACGTAATGCCACGCAGGATGGCGGTGGGCGAACCCATGTAGGCCTGCGGGAGGCGGGCAAGCAGGAAGGACAGGCACCCGTACGGTGTGGTGGAGCCGGCGGGTCCGCTGCGGAGCTGCAGCGACCAGACGTCCGGACCAAGGTCCGTGATGGCGGCACGTGCGAGGGATGATTTACCGACCCCCCGGCCGCCGGTGATAACGACGCCCAGCGAGTTATCTGCGGTCAGTGCTGAGCGGACAGATTCAAGGTTGCCGCTGCGGGCGGGCGCCGACCATTGCGGCCCGGGAATACCTTGGGCCGGAGTACGCAAACCAGTGTCGTGGGGTGCTGACCCACGCCCCCAGCTAAGTGGCTCGATTGACATGAACGTTCCCCTACATCCAGCTATAGCGGGATGTAGCCCCATTGCTCCCCCGCATAGCAAGAAGAGTACCTTGCCCGGCGGACAACGAGACAGGTCAAAGCCACTTTAAGTTTTGTGGCGCCCGGCGCGGCCAGCTATCCGGCGGTCTTGGCCGGATGGAACTTCTGCTGCGCCGCCGTGAGGCCATCCCGCAGGAGCAGCTCGACGGCGTCGGCCGCCTCGTCCAGCAGGAACGGCAGTTCCTTCAGCTCTGCAGTACCGAAATCACGGAGCACGTAGTCGGCAGTGTCCATACGGCCGGGCGGACGGCCTACCCCCACCCTGACGCGAACGTAATCCTTGGTGGCAAGAGCCTTGGAGATGTCGCGCAGGCCGTTGTGACCCCCCTCGCCGCCACCGATCTTCAGTTTCACAGTATTAAAGGGGATGTCGATCTCATCGTGGACCGCCACCACGTGGTCGGGTGTGATTCCGTAGAAGTTTGTTAGCGAGGACACAGGTCCGCCGGAGACGTTCATGTACGTCATGGGTTTGGCCAGCACCACGCGCGGACCGCCGATGCCCAGCCGCCCTTCGACCACTTGGGCGCGTGCCTTGTGGCTCTTGAACCCGGCACCTATCCGCCCCGCCAGTTCGTCCAGGACCATCTGGCCGATGTTGTGCCTGTTCCCTTGATACTGGGCTCCCGGGTTTCCAAGGCCTACGATCAGCCAGGTATCAGTCATGGGTTAATCCTAAGGTGGGTGTGGCGGTGCAATGGTGGGGAATGGCAATGGCCGGACCCCGTGCGGGATCCGGCCATTGCCACAGCGTGCGAGTTGGCTACTCGGCGGCTGCTGCTTCGGTGGCTGCAGCTTCGCCGGCGGAAGCCTCGGCCTGCTCGCCCTCTTCCTCGGCGATTTCGACTTCCTCAGAGATGTTCACAACCAGTGCCTCGGCGTCGGTCAGCAGGACGACGCCCTTGGGCAGCACGAGGTCGGATGCGTGGATGTGCTCGCCGGCGGCGCGGCCTTCGATGCTGACCTCGACGGCGGTGGGAACGTGGGTTGCCTCGGCTTCGAGGGACACGCTGGTCAGCTCGAGGTTGTGGACGGTGCCGGGCGCGGACTCGCCTGCAACGTGAACGGCGACGTCAACCGTGACCTTCTCGCCCTGGCGGACGGTCAGGAGGTCGATGTGCTCGATGATCTGCTTGATGGGGTCGCGCTGGATGTCCTTGACCAGGGCCAGGTGGCCTTCGCCGTTGATGTCCAGGGACAGCAGGGCGTTGGCGGTGCGGACGGCCAGGGTAGTGGCCTTGGCGGGAAGGGTGATGTGGATGGGCTCTGCGCCGTGGCCGTAGATGACGGCGGGGATCAGGTTGGCCATCCGTGCACGGCGGGCGTAGCCCTTGCCGAATTCGGTGCGCAGTTCTGCTGCGAGCTTCTGCTCAGACATGGAATCTCCTTGAAGGCTAAACGGTGTTCAGCGAGGGCGGAGGTCTGGGATGACCTTCAACGCCGGGCGGCCGGGGCGGCCCAATCCAAGAAGGCTGTTCTTCATCTGAAGGACAGGTCAGACCCAGTCGATCACGGAGATCTGCGGGCCGTCGAAACGGCCGCACTCCCTCGCCAAGGTTTCGGGCTACAGCCTACCAGTGCCGGCACCGTTTACTGAAAACGGTACCGGCACTGGCACTCAGGCGGGTGCTAGGCGTTGCCGTCGAACAGGCTGGTGACCGAACCGTCGTCGAACACTTCACGGACGGCGCGGGCGATGAGCGGCGCGATGGAAAGCACCGTCAGCTGCGGGAAGCGCTGCGACGGGTTCAGCGGCAGGGTATTGGTGACCACCACTTCACGCGCACCGGACTCGGACAGGCGCTGTGCCGCCGGTTCGGAGAAGACGGCGTGCGTGGCCGCGATGATGACGTCCTTGGCACCGGCGTTCTTCAGCACCTGGACGGCGCCGGAGATGGTTCCGCCCGTATCGATCATGTCGTCGATCAGGACGCAGGTGCGTCCCTCGATCTGGCCCACCACGGTCTTGGACACGGCCTGGTTGGGGACGGTCAGGTCGCGGCTCTTGTGAACGAAGGCCAGGGGTGCGCCACCCAGGCGCTCGGCCCACTGTTCGGCAACGCGGACCCGGCCGGTATCCGGGGAAACCACGGTGATGTTCTCGGCATCAACGCGGGTGCGGATGTAATCGGCCAACAGCGGGATGGCCATCAGGTGGTCAACGGGGCCGTCGAAGAAGCCCTGGATCTGGGAGGTGTGCAGGTCCACGCTCATGATGCGGTCCGCACCGGCGGTCTTGTAGAGATCGGCCACCAGGCGGGCGGAGATGGGTTCGCGGCCGCGGCCCTTCTTGTCCTGCCGGGCATACGGGTAGAACGGCGACACCACGGTGATCCGCTTGGCGGAGGCACGCTTCAGCGAATCAATCATGATCAGCTGTTCCATGAGGTGGTTGTTCAGCGGGGCGGGGTGGGCCTGGATCACGAAGGCATCCGTGCCGCGGACGCTTTCACCGGCGCGGACGTAGATCTCACCGTTGGCGAAGTCATAGGCGTCCACCGGGAGGAGGTCGGTGCCGAGCTCCTTGGCGATCTCCCGGGCCAGCTCCGGATGTGCCCGCCCGGTGGCGAGCACCAGCTTCTTCTCGCCGTGCGCCGTAATTTCGCTCATTGTTACTTGCCCTCTTCTGTAGATGCCGGGGTACTTGAGGAGTTGTTGATGGCCGCCTGGGCCAATTCGGCGGATCGGCTGCCGGGACGGTTGGCCGGGACCCACCCTTCGGTGTTGCGCTGGGCGGCGATGCTCAGCGCAAGCGCACCTGCCGGGACGTCCTTGCGGATCACCGCGCCGGCGCCGCTATAGGCGCCGTCCCCCACGGTGACCGGCGCAACGAAGACCGTATTCGAACCTGTCCTGACGCCTGAGCCGATGACGGTGCGGTGCTTCTTCTCGCCGTCGTAATTGGCGGTGATGTTGCCGCAGCCGATGTTCGTGTCCTCGCCGATTTCAGCGTCGCCGGCGTAGCCCAGGTGGGACAGCTTGGAGCCGCGTCCGATGGTGACGTTCTTGGTTTCGTAGAAGGCGCCGATTTTGCCCTTTTCGCCAAGGACGGTGCCCGGGCGCAGGTAGGTGAAGGGTCCGACGGCGGCGCGCGGGCCGATCACTGAACCGGAACCGTGGGTGCGGATCACCGTTGCGCCCTCGCCCACCTCAACGTCGGTGAGGGTGGTGTCCGGCCCAACCACGGCGTCCCGCGCCACCGAGGTGGTGCCGTGCAGTTGCGTGTTGGGCAGCAGGCGGACGTCCTCGTCCAGGGTGACGGAGGAATCGATCCAGGTGGTGGAAGGGTCCACCACTGTTACGCCGGCGCGCATCCAGGCCTCCACGGTGCGCCGGTTCAGCTCCGCACCGAGGGCGGCCAGCTGGACGCGGTCGTTGGCGCCCTCCACCTGCCAGCGGTCAGCGGTGACGACGGCGGCAACGCGGCCGCCTGCCTCGCGGGCCAGCCCCAGCACGTCGGTGAGGTACTTCTCGCCCTGGGCGTTGTCAGTGGTGACCTTGCCAAGTGCTTCGCGCAGCACGGCGGCGTCGAAGGCGTAGATCCCGGAGTTGACCTCGCGGATCAGGCGCTCGGCGTCGGTAGAGTCTTTGTGTTCGCGGATGCCGGTCACGGTGCCGTCCTCTCCGCGGAGGATCCGGCCGTAGCCTGTGGCGTCTTCCAGGACTGCGGTGAGCACGGTGACCGCGTTGGCTTCCCGTTCGTGGGTGGCAACGAGTTCGGCCAGCAGGCCGCCCGAAAGCAGCGGGACGTCACCGTAGGTCACCACCACGGTGCCGGTGAGCTCTTCCTTGGTGTCCAGCGCCTGCAGCGCGACCTCCACGGCACGGCCGGTGCCGGGAACCTCGTCCTGGTCCACGATGGCCGCGGACGGGTCGAGTTCTGCCACGTGCCCTGCCACAAGGTCGCGTTCGTGGCGGACCACGATGGCGAGCTGGCGGGGTTCAATGCTGCGGGCGGCCAGGAGTGCGTGGCCCACCATCGAGCGTCCACCGATTTCGTGGAGGATCTTGGGGGTACGTGACTTCATCCGGGTACCGGCACCTGCTGCCAATACGATGACTGCGGCCGGACCGGTGTTTTCAGGGATCACGTACGGATTCTCCTCGCTTTGTTGCGCTGGCGCTTCATGGTGTCCGGCCAACCTCTGCCGGCCCGGCACCGGGAGTTACCTGCTGAACTCCCCGCACAGCAGTTCCGCCCATAGGATTCGAACCTATACTCCACGGCTCCAAAGGCCGGGGTGCTGCCGTTACACCAGGGCGGACCATGCCTCCGGCACAAGGCCCGGGCACAAGTCCCTATTTTGCCACGGGTTCGGGGCAGCGCGCGACACAGCCCCTGCCGGCCGGGAGCCGGCGCCTTCCGGAAGCGGGAAAACGGGCCCGCCGGGGTAGGGCATGATGGAAATGTGAGCAACAACCCCCCGCGGACACGGATGACCGGCCTTCAGCGGCGGAACCAGCTGATCGACGTGGGGCGTGGCCTGTTCGCAGTCCGCGGACTGGACGGCACCACCATCGAAGAAATCGCTGCCTGCGCCGGCGTCTCGAAACCGGTGATCTACGAGCACTTCGGCTCCAAGGAAGGCCTCTACACCCAGGTGGTGGACTTCGAGTTCCACATCCTCCTGGACGCCATCAACACCGCACTGGCCGACGAAGCCAAGCCGCGCGTCCTGGTTGAACGCGCCGCCCTCGCCCTGCTCACGTACATCGAGGACCGCACTGAGGGCTTCCGGATCCTCATGCGCGACGCTCCCCCGTCCCAGCCCGAAGGAGCCTTCTCCACCCTGCTGTCCCACGTCACCGCCAGGGTGGAGCACATCCTGTCCGACGAGTTCTCCCGGCGCGGCTTCAGCGGCCAGGACGGTGCCATGTACGCGCAGATGCTGGTGGGCATGGTGGCCATGACCGGCCAGTGGTGGCAGGACAGCCGCCAACCCGACAAGAACACCGTTGCGGCGCACCTGGTCAACCTCGCCTGGAACGGCCTCACCGGCCTTAAGAAGGACCCGGAGCTGCAGTCAGAGCTCTAGGCGCTGGTCACCTTCGCGAGCGCGGCACCTGTCCCCTGCGTGCTGCTCCTTCGCATTGACGCGCGCTGCCGGGCAGCGTGCCCACGTCGGCGACGCCGGAGGCGGCCCTTCGGAAAGTCGCGCATCGCGGCGCATCGGGTGCCGGAGGTCGCTCAGCGACCGCAGGTGCCCTATGCGTCGGGTCTAAGCGACGGCGAAAGGCGGCCTCCGGCACCCAAGGTGACCTAGTCGCCGAGGAGTTCTGAGGCCTCGAGCCACTCGAGCTCCAGGGTGTCCTTTTCGTCGGCCAGGTTCTTCAGTTCGCTGTTCTGTTTGGCAAGGGCGTCGAAGTCCGACTTCTCGGTGCTCTTCACCATGTCGTCGTGCAGTTTCTTTTCCTGCTGGTCGAGCTTCTTGATCTGCCGCTCGATCCGGTTGAGGGCCTTGCGGGCCTCACGCTTTTCGGCTTCGGAGGGTCCTGTCCCGGTTGCCGAAGACGCGGCGCCGGCGCTGGTGACGGGGTTTCCGCCGCCGGTCACGGTGGATCCGGCCAGCGCGGCCTCGCGGAGTTCAAGGTACTGGTCCACGCCGCCGGGCAGGCCGCGGAGCTTGCCGTCGCCAAGGAGCGCCATCTGGTGGTCGGTGACGCGTTCGAGCAGGTAGCGGTCGTGGCTGACCACCACCAGGGTTCCGGGCCAGCCGTCCAGGACGTCCTCGACGGCGGCGAGGGTGTCGGTGTCGAGGTCGTTGGTGGGCTCGTCGAGCATCAGCACGTTGGGTTCGCCCACCAGCAGCCGCAGCAGCTGCAGGCGGCGGCGCTCACCACCGGAGAGGTCCCGGACCGGTGTCCACTGCTTCTGGTTGGTGAACCCGAGCTGCTCCACCAGCTGGCCGGCGGTGAATTCCTTGCCACCGACGTTGAAGGAACGCTTCTCACGCTCAATGACCTCGATCACGCGCAGGTCAGCGACGTCGTCGAGCTCCTTGACTTCCTGGGTGAGCACCGCGGTGACCACCGTCTTGCCGCGCTTCAGCTTCCCGGCATCGGGGGCGATCTCGCCGTTCAGGAGCTTCAGGAGCGTGGTCTTGCCGGCGCCGTTGACGCCCACCAGTCCCAGCCGCTCACCCGGGGCCAGGCGGAGGGTGATGTTGTCGAAGAGCTTCTTCCCGGCGTCGTCGCCCTGGAAGTTCAGCGAGACGTGTTCCAGGTCCAGGACATCCTTGCCCTGGCGCGCGGTGGCCATCTTGCTCAACGCCATGGAATCACGCGGCGCGGGAACATCGGCGATGAGCGCGTTGGCCGCCTCGATCCGGAACTTCGGCTTGGCGGTACGGGCAGGGGCTCCACGGCGCAGCCAGGCCAGCTCCTTCTTGACCAGTTGCTGGCGCTTGCCTTCCACCACGGAGGCCATCCGGTCCCGCTCGGCGCGGGCAAGCACGTATGCAGCGTAGCCGCCCTCGAAGGGGTCCACGATGCCGTCGTGCACCTCCCACGTCTTCGTGCAGATTTCGTCGAGGAACCAGCGGTCGTGGGTGACCACCAGGAAGGCGCCCTGGTTGGCGCGCCAGCGCGATTTCAGGTGGCGGGCCAGCCAGGCAACACCTTCGACGTCAAGGTGGTTGGTGGGCTCGTCGAGCATGATGACGTCGTGGTCCTCGATCAGCAGCTTGGCCAGGGCCACCCGCCGCTTCTGCCCGCCGGACAGCGCATGGACGTTGGCGTGCCAGTCAACGTCGGACACCAGGCCGCCCATGACTTCACGGATTTGCGGGTTGCGCGCCCACTCGTAGTCGGCCTGGTCGCCGACGATCGCGACGCCCACTGTCAGGTCGCCGTCGAGCACGTCACTCTGGTCCAGGTAGCCGACGTTGACGTCGCCGCGCTTGGTAACGCGGCCGGAATCCGGGGTGGAGCGCAGGGCGAGCAGCCGCATCAGGGTGGACTTGCCGTCGCCGTTCCGGCCCACCATGCCGATGCGGTCGCCCTCCTCCAGTCCGAGCGTGACGCCGTCCAGGACTGTGCGGGTCGCGAAGGAGACCGTGAGGTTTTCGCCGCCAAGAAGGTGTGCCAAAAAGAACTGCTTTCTGCTGCCCGGATGGGCATTGCGCTGCTAGAGAAGGGTGTCGGAGATGATGCGGGCACCGGGAACGGGACCGTGGACGGCAAGGGCGGACAGGCCTTGGTGCTGCAGGTCTTCCGCCAGTGCTTCCGCTGCCACGGAGTCATCCGCGAGCAGGGCCACGGTGGGCCCGGAGCCGGACACGATGCCGGCGATGGCGCCGTGCGATTCGCCGATGCCCAGCGTATCGCGCAGTGACGGGGCCAGTTCAATGGAGGCCCGCTGGAGGTCGTTGACCAGGATGCGGCTGAGGGCGTCTGCGTCGCCGCCGCGCAGGGCGGCCAGGATGTGCGGGTCGACGCCGGTGGGCTCGTCCGCGTGCACACCCTCCGCTTCCCGCAGCCTGTCCAAGGTCCGGAAGACTTCCGGGGTGGACAGCCCGAAATCGGCCGTAACCAGGACCCAGTGGGTCTTTGCCTTGGCGAGTGCCGGTGACAGCTGGTCACCAACCCCGAGCCCTACCGCCGTTCCGCCGAGCAGGGAGAACGGAACGTCGGCTCCGAGTTCGGCAGCAAGGTGCGCGAGTTCCTCCCGTGAGAGGCCGCTGTTCCACAAGGCATCGCAGGCCAGGAGCGTAGCGGCGGCGTCAGCCGATCCCCCGCCCATCCCGCCGGCCACGGGCACCCGCTTGGTGATTTCCAGGTGGACCCCTGTGGCGTGCTCGGAAACGTCGGCCATGATGGCGGCGGCCCTGTAGGCCAGGTTGCTGGCGTCGAGGGGGATGTCGACGGCGTCAAGGTCAAGGGTGCTGCCCGGGCTCAGGCTCACCGTGATGCCGGGCGTTTCCGTGCTGGTGGCGGCGACTTCTTCATAGAGGGAGACGGCCAGGTAGACGCTGGCCACGGAATGGTAGCCATCCGGCCGGAGCGGGCCGACGTCCAGCGAGACGTTGATCTTCCCGGGCGCCTTGACCCGGACCGTCCGCGCGGCGAACCGGACGGCGGGCGTGTTCACGCGCCCGCTTCCTTGGCTTCGGCGATCCTGGCGAATGCGGCGATGTCGATGACCTCACCGCGTGCGGTGGGGTCGACGCCGGCCGCCAGCAGGCAGCGTTCGGCTTCCGCCCCTCCCCCGGCCCAGCCGCTGAGCGCTGCACGCAAGGTCTTCCGCCGTTGGGCGAAGGCTGCGTCAATCACGGCAAAGACCTGTTGGCGGGTGGCGCTGGTGGCAGGCGGCTCGCGTCGGGTGAAGGCGACCAGTCCGCTGTGGATCTTGGGCGCGGGCCAGAACACGTTCATGCCGATCACTCCGGCTTTGCGCATCTGGCTGTACCAGGCCGCCTTGACCGACGGAACGCCATAGGTCTTCGAGCCCGGACCGGCGGCCAGCCGGTCGGCTACCTCGTCCTGGACCATGACCAGGCCATGCTGCAGGCTCGGGAAATGCTCCAGGAGGTGCAGAACCACAGGGACCGCCACGTTGTAGGGCAGGTTGGCTACCAGCGATGTTGGTTCGACGGGGAGGTCCGTGACCTTCATGGCGTCAGCCTCGACGAGGTGGAAATTCCCGACGGCGGCCGGCCGCCATTCAGCCACAGTGGCCGGAAGCTTGGCGGCGAGGACGGGATCGATCTCCACTGCCACGACGGCCGCGGCGGCGTCCAGCAGGCCCAGCGTCAGTGAGCCGAGGCCTGGGCCGACTTCCAGGACCGTCTCATTGGCCCCGATTCCTGCTGCGGACACGATCCTGCGGATGGTGTTGCCGTCAATGACGAAGTTCTGGCCGAGGGTCTTCGTGGGCCTGACACCGATCTCCCCTGCCAGCCGGCGAATGTCGGAGGCACCGAAAAGCGGTGCGGGCGCGGCGGGGTTGGGTTCAGTCACCTAGGTATCCTATCCCGCGCGGCCGGGCCGTTTCCGCCGGGCAGGCCGTGTTAACGGCCGAAGCCGGGCCCGGAAAATACCGGGCCCGGCTTCGGCGCGTGGACCATGCCAGTACGGGCTGGCAGCGGATCAGCTAGCTGCTGGCTGCCCAGCCGCAGCCCCACGGCTGCAGGCCGCGCTGCGCGTACACGCGGTTCGCGATGTCGATCTGCTGTGCCTTGGTGGCCAGGCTGGCGTTGGGGGCGTAGGCCCCGCCACCGGCGCCGATCCACGTCCGGATGTCGAACTGCAGGCCGCCGTAGTAGCCGTTGCCGCTGTTGATGCTCCAGTTTCCGGTGGACTCGCACTGGGCGATCTTGTCCCACATGGCTTCGTTCATCATGGCCGGAGCAGCAGAGCCGGTGTTGCTGCCGGCGGCCGGGGCCGCAGCGGCCTGGGCGACGGGCTTTGCCTTGGTGCCGACCGTGACCTTCTCAGCGACAGGCTGGACGGCTACGGCTTCAGAGACGAGGGTGCGGGAGGCTTCACGGCCGTCCACGAGGACCAGCTTGAAGGTCTTCTCCAGCTTGCCCGCAGCGCCTGCCTGGGTGACTTCCTTCTCGCCCTTGAGCATCTCGGCGTCTTCGGTGGTCACGGTCTCGAAGGGGACGTCCTCGGTGGTTTTCGCCGTCTGGCCGTTATCAACGCGGGACACTTTGATCACCATGTTGTTGACGACGTGCGCGTTGGCGGGCTGGGAGGTCCTGTCGTTGGCGCCGATGGTCAGCCCGGCGCCCTGGAGCACGTCGCCTACAGTGGCCGCGGTGGTGGTGGTGGTGTTCACCTTGCCATCGGCGACGATGCTGACGGACTTGGGGGTGGAGATGGACACGAAGGAGCCGGCAAGTGCGAGCTGCGCGTCCTTGGGGACGGACAGCGATGAGGTGCTGGCCACGCCGAGTTCGGTGACCAGGCCTGCGACGTCCTGCGCGGTGGTACTGACCGTTTTTTCTGCTCCGTCGAGGCTGACCTTGACTTCCTTGGCCTGGTTGACGTTGATGACGGTTCCGTTGTGGACCGAGGCGTCGATGGCTGGGGAAACCCTGTCTGCGGGCTTCAGTTCGATGTTGGCGCCCTTGACGACCTGGCCTACGGTGCCGCCGAAGGTCTGGACGGAAGAGACCTTGCCATCAACGTTGAGCGTGATGGTTTTGTTATTGCCGACGAAGGCTACGAGCCCCGCTACCAGGGTGCACAGCACCAGCAGCTGGGCTCCAACCTTGAAAAAGCTGATCTTGCCATCCGATGTGAAGAACTTGACCACGATTGCCCGTAACTTTAGGTCCATCCGGGCACGGGGATTTGCGCAGTAAAATGCCCGGCACCGCCTTTGAACAGCAGTCCGGGCACCTTTGCGCCGCCTGCTTCCGGACAGCGGCCATGTCGGAACGGGGTCCCGGCATGTGATGCTGAAAAGGAAGCGAAATTACCCGTTGGCCTTCCCCGACCCCGGCTAATAGTTTTCCACTGTAACCGTAGCGTTATAAACGGACCAACAAATTTGCATACCACGTATGCCTTAAAGGTTCCTCAATGTGACCCTTCTCAGCCCCAGGATCCGTATGCCCGCACCGTATTAGAGCTGATCCGGGTGCACAGTTCCGCGAGGTCCGTGCCTGTCAATTCGGCCATGGCCCGGACGGTGTAAGGCACCATATAGCTGGCGTTGGGCCGGCCCCGGTGCGGATGCGGGGTCAGGAACGGGGCATCCGTTTCCACCAGGACAAGTTCCGGGTCTGCGACCGCGAGCGCGGACCGCAGGTTGGCCGCGTTCCGGAAGGTCAGTGTTCCGGCGAACGACATATACCAGCCCTCGCGGTTGCAGGTGGCGGCAAGCTCCTCATCGCCGGAAAAGCAATGGAATACCACCCGGTCCGGAGCGCCCTCTTCCGCCAGAACCTGCACCACGTCGGCATGTGCGTCCCGGTCATGGATCTGGAGGGTGAGGTCCAGCCGTTTGGCGATGTCAATGTGCCGCCGGAACGAGTACCGCTGGTGGGCCAGCCCCTCGCCTTCCGTGCGGAAGAAGTCGAGGCCTGTCTCGCCAATGGCACGGATCCGCGGGTGGGCTGCCAACTGCTCTATCTCGGCGAGGGCGTCTTCGAGTTCGCCGCGGGCGGCATATTCCGGAGCATCATTGGGGTGCAGCGCCACAGCGCCCAGCAACCGGTCGTCCTGCTGCACCGCCTGAAGGGTGAACCGCGACGATTCCAGGTCGCAGCCCACCTGGACTGCCCCCTGGACACCGACGGCGGCAGCGGCATCCAGGGCCGCGGTTATTCCCACCGGCCCTTTCCCATCAGGAAAATCCAGGTGCGTGTGGTTATCCATCACGGGTACCGGCAGCGGTTCGGGCGCTGGCGGATATTCGCGTTTGGGGGACGCCGCGGCACTCTGGGAACCGCCCGTTGAGGGTTCGCGGTAGGCATCGGGGGTCTGCGGACTGCACATCACTCCAGCCTAACGGCGGATGGCACCACGATTTCGCCGGAACTCTATGCCAAGCCAGGCAGTTGTGTTAGTAGTCTGGTGGGAGCACATGAGAACGCCCACCGACGGGCGAAGGCAGGCTTGCTGTCCCGTCCAGGTGAAACCCGGGCTGAAAGGTTGCCGATGGAATCCTACCGACGCACTGCCAACGATGTGAGCGCTGCGAACCGCAACCTGGCGGGCGTTTCCGATCCCGTCAGCCACCTGAACGGGCACCGTGCCGCCGCCATGGCTGCGGACTCGTTCCACGACGCCAGCCAGCGGATCCTCAGTACTGTCAACACGGTGATCGACGGGAAGTCCGACGCCGCGGAGCTTGCGTTGACCGTCCTGCTCGCCCAGGGCCACCTGCTGCTGGAAGACGTTCCAGGCGTCGGCAAAACCCTGTTGGCCAAAACGCTTGCTAAAACCATTGACTGCACCGTCAGCCGTATCCAGTTCACGCCGGACCTGCTCCCTTCCGACGTGACCGGCGTGTCCATCTACAACCAGTCATCCCGGCTCTTCGAGTTCCGTCCGGGTGCGGTTTTTGCCAATATCGTCATCGGCGACGAGATCAACCGGGCGTCAGCGAAAACCCAGTCCGCCCTCCTCGAATGCATGGAAGAGCACCAGGTGACGGTGGACGGCACTTCCTACCGGCTCGACGAACCGTTCATGGTGGTTGCCACCCAGAACCCCATCGAGATGGAAGGCACTTACCCGCTGCCCGAGGCCCAGCGGGACAGGTTCATGGCAAGGATCTCCATGGGCTACCCGGACAAGGACGCCGAAATCGAGATGCTCGAAACCCATCAGGCGGCCTCCCCGCTGGCCAAGGTCTCGGCCGTGGTCACCGCTGTGGAGGTAGCGGCCATGATCACCACCGTCCAGCAGGTGTACGTCTCGCAGGCCGTGAAGGAATACACCGTGTCCGTCGGCAGGGCCACCAGGGAAAGCCCACTCCTGCGGTTGGGGGCCAGTCCGCGATCCATGCTGCAGTTGCTTCGCGCGGCGAAGGCAACCGCCGCCCTGGACGCCCGCGACTTCGTCCTCCCCGACGACGTGGTCCAGGTGGCCGAGGCTGTCCTGGCGCACCGGATCATCCTGGACCGCAAGGCGGCCGGGGCCGGCGAAACGGCACACACCGTGCTGCAGGGCATCCTGTCGCGGCTCCCGGTCCCGCAGGCACCCGCAGGGGCCGGCAACACGGCGGGTGCGGGCACAGCCGCCGGAACCCGGAGCCAGGCCGCCCGGAATGCCGCGTCCGTGGCAGGTTCGGGCAGGAACCGCTAAGCGGTACGCCATGGCCCTCCTGGACAGACTGCCCCAGCACCTCTTCACCGCGCGGGGGTGGGGCATGCTTGCTGCCGGGGGCTTCACCCTGGCCGCCGCCCAGATCATGGGACGCAGGGACCTCCTGACCCTCAGCATCCTGCTGCTGGTCCTCCCTTTGGTTTCGCTGGCCGGTATCCGGTTAGTGAAGCCCCGCTTCCGGGTGTACCGGGAGTTCCATCCTTCGCCGGTGGAGACGTCCTCCCCCACCACCGTGCGCCTTGCCGTGGCGCGGTCCGGTGCAGGCAGCGGCCGGGCCAGCATGGAGGAACGCCTGCCGCCGCGGTTCGGTTCTTCGCCCGCGTTCCGGTTTCCCTCGCGTACGGCCTCCGGCGGTACCAGCCGGTATGAATACCATCTGCGTTCGGAGCAGCGCGGCCAATTCCGCATTGGGCCGGTCACCGCCGAGTTCACGGACCCCTTCGGGCTGTCGCTTCACCGCCAGTCCATCGACGACGGCGACACGCTCACCGTGACGCCTGCCGCCGTCGTGCTCCCCGCTACCGGCCTGGCCGGCGCGCGCGGGAACGACGGCGTGACGGCAACCAGGACCCGCGCCAACCCCAGCGACGACGACGTCATGACGCGCGAATACCGTCACGGCGACCCCATGCGTAGGGTCCACTGGGCGGCCACCGCCCGGCATGGCTCGCTGATGGTCCGCCAGGAAGAATCCGTCACGACGCCGGAGGCCACGATTATCCTGGACCACCGGTACGGAGCATTCTCCAGCGGTTCCACCGCATCCGCCGGCCAGGCCGGCCAAGCCAGCCAGGACGGGCACACCATGATGACCAGCCGGACGTTCGAATGGTCGGTGGTGGCGGCCATGTCCATCAGCGCACACCTCGCCGAGCGGAACTACGGCCTGCGCTTCCTGGACGTCCGAGGCGAGCCCGCCTTCCTGCATTCGCCCTCGGCGCCGGAACCGGAGTCAGAGGAATACGGCGGCGCGTCAGGGCTCCAGTCCATCGCAGAGAGCCTCGCTGCCATCCAGCTCACGGGGCCGCACCACGCTCGGACCAGTGGCAGGTTCCGGCCGTCCTCCGGCCCGGGTTCCGCTGCAGCGCTGCTGCGCCCCCGCAGCCGCAATGGCCAGGATGCGGGACCGGCCGCATTCGACGACCGGCTCATGGACAAGCTGGCCGCACACCGCATGCGCGGGCCACTGATTGCGGTCCTGGGCCGCATCTCGCCCGAGGAGGCAACCGCCCTGGCACCCGCAGCCAGTTACGGAACCAACGCCTTTGCCGTCATCGTGGCTGAGAAACCCGAAGACTTCTCGCCCGCGCTGGAGACCCTGCGACAGGGCGGATGGCGCGCCGTGGCCGTCCCGGCATCCGTGGGCACCGCTGCCGCCTGGGGATCGTTCGACCAGGACGTGCCGTTGCCCGCGCCCTCCAGCGACGCCAGCCGCGGGGCGGGGGTGGTCCGGTGACCATGGCGCCGGCCCGGACCCCGGGAACGGGTACCCAGGGCCCACCGACTGACGGGGCAAGGCCCGCCCGCGTGGGCGCCTACCCCTGGGCCATGGCCGCAGCCATCGTGCTGGCAGTCTGCGGGGCTGCCCTGTCCCTGAATGGGGTCCTGCGCGGCTGGGCCTGGTATTGGCCGGCGGCAACCACCGTGGGCGCGGTGGGCTTTACCCTCGCCGGGCTTCGGGCACTGCGCGCAGCACCGCTGCTGGTCACCGCGGGCGGCTTCCTCTCGCTGGGGGCCATCCTCACCCTGACCTTCTTCCGCGCGTCAAGCATTCTGGGCGTGATTCCCAGCGCCGCAACGTTTTCCGACGTCAGCCAGCTGATCCGCCGTGCCAGCGAAACCGTCCTGTCAGAGACGGCCCCCGTTGCACCCAACGTGGGCATCGTCATGGTGATCTGCGCCGTCCTTGGACTGGCAGTGATCCTGGTGGATGCCCTGGCCGTCCCGCTCGGAATGCCGGCGGCCACCGGCGTGGGGCTGCTGGCCATCCTGGTGGTGCCGGCAATGATTAAGCCGCAAAGCGTCGGCTTCTGGGGATTCGTTGCAACGGTGGCCGGCTACCTGATGATCCTGGCCTGCAGCCAATGGTTTGCCCCCGACTTCCGCAGCCAGGGCGGGGCTGCACGGAACCCGGGGCAGCTTCGCCGGGCCGTTCTCACCGGAGCCGTGGCGCTGGCCGCCACCCTGGTGGTACCGCTGGCTGTCCCCGGCTTCGACCAGGGCACCTTCCCGCAAGGCTCCCGGCTCAATCCGTGGGGAACCGGAACCGGCCTGAATCCCATGATCACCCTGGGAAACAGCCTGAGGACACCGGACGGCAGCGGCCGGATCACCTACGCCACCAGCGCCACCGCTCCCCTGTACTTGAGGTCCGTCACGGTGGACCATTTCGACGGCGAATCATGGGGCCCTGACGACCGCACCGCATCGCGGCTGCCGCTGGGCGGACCGATCGATCCCGGCTATGCGGTCCTCGCCGACGAACAGCAGCAGGTTACGGCCATTGACACCGGCACGTTCAGCAGCCCGTACCTTCCGGCCCCCTACGCCCCGGAAACCGTCCGCGGCCTCAACGGCCGGTGGACCTGGGACCCCGCGACACTGAGCATCAAAGGCTCCGACGCCACAGCCTCCCGGCGCCAGGAGTACGTGGTGACATCGTCGGTGCCCAACCTGACGGCCGCGTTGCTGGAGCAGTCTTCCGCTCCAGTGCGGGACGTTCCGGACGACTTCACGCGGATCCCCGGGAACGTGCCGGAAATCGTCCGGACCACCGCCGGGCGCGTGGCCGGTGCGGGCGCCACGCCATATGAGAAAGCCATGGCCATCCAGCGCTACCTGCGCTCATCGGAGTTCACGTATTCCCTGCAGTCGCCCGTGCAGGGCGGCTATGACGGCAACGGCCTGTCAGTCCTGTCCGACTTTTTGGAGCAGAAGAGCGGATACTGCATCCACTACGCCTCGGCAATGGCGGTAATGGCGCGGTTGGAGGGGATCCCCAGCCGGATCGCGGTGGGGTATGCGCCGGGGAGGCTGACCGGTGCCACGGTAACTGTGGCCGGCCAGGGCGAGCTTTCGGAGTACGAGGTGGACGCGCGGGACGCGCACGCCTGGCCGGAGCTGTACTTCCAGGGGCTGGGCTGGGTGCCGTTCGAGCCCACGCCGTCCCGTGGCGTGGTGCCGGACTACGCCAGCGAAACCGCGTCCCCTGCCGCGCCGGGCTCTGTTGAGAACAATGATGACCTCGTCCCCGATCCCGCCCCGGCTCCGACCCCGGTTCCCAGTGCCACCCCGGTACCGGCCCCCGGCGTTGGCGGCGGAAGCACTGATGCCGGCGCGCAGGTGCTGCCATGGCTGCTGGGAACGGGTGGCGTGCTGGGCGTGCTCCTGCTCGCGGCGTCACCGCGGCTGGTGCGCACCGGAATCCGTTCGCGGCGCCTCCGGCCAAGAAACGCCGCTGATGCAGTTCCGCTGGCATGGAGCGAGATGCTGGACCTTGGCCGGGACTACGGGCTCCCGGCCGGCTCCAGTGAATCACCGCGCGCCTACGCGTCGCGCCTGCGGACTTCGCTGCTGGGCGAGCCGGACGGCATGGATGAGGCGGCGCACCGTGCGGTTGCCGCCGTCACGGCGGCCTTCGAACGGCGCAGGTACGGCCGGCCGCCGGAGCAGGATGACGGTCCTGCGGAACCCGACGCCGGTTCGTCCGGCACCGGGCGCGTTGCGGATTCGCATGGCGCCGCCACAGCGCCTGGACAGTTGGGGCCGCTCGAGGATTCGCTGCGGGCCAACGCAACACTGCTGCAGCGGTGGCGGGCCAGGTGGCTGCCGCCCTCCGTCATGGGCCGCCTGGGCAGGCTCGCCACGGCTCCATTCAGGCTCGCTGGCCAGGCGTGGACGCGGCGCGCAGAGACCAGCGCAGAAGCCGCCGTGCGCGCCCGCCCGGCCGGGCCGGGCCGGGCCGGACTGCGCACGGCGGCTTCCACGAGCAGGAAGGCAACTGACTAAGGCGATCCCGCCACGTTCGCCGGCCCTCCTGCCGGCGCAGAGATCAGCCCGCGTAGGGGTCGGCGATGCCGATGTACTGGGTGTACAGGTACTCCTCGATGCCTTCGAGCCCACCTTCACGTCCCAGGCCGGATTGCTTGACGCCGCCGAACGGCGCCGCGGCGTTGGAAATGACCCCGGCGTTCAGGCCGAGCATGCCGGTTTCGAGGCGTTCACCCATCCGGATACCCCGGTTGAGGTCCTTGGTGAAGACGTACGCCACCAGGCCATATTCGGTGTTGTTGGCCAGGCGTACGGCGTCGTCCTCGCTGGAGAACGTGATGATGGGGGCCACCGGGCCGAAGATCTCCTCCGACAGGATCCGGGTGCCTTCGCTGACTCCCGAGAGGATGGTCGGCTGGTAAAAGTAGCCCGGGCCGTCCACCGGCGCGCCGCCCAGTACAGCCTTCGCGCCGGAGGCAACGGCGTCGGAAACCAGTTCGTGGACCTTGTCCCGGCTCTTGGCATCGATCAGCGGGCCCACCTTGGACTCGGGCTCGGTGCCGCGGGCAGTGGTCATCTCCTTCATCTTCGCGGCGAACTTCTCCGCAAATTCGGTGGCGACGGACTCGTGCACGATGAACCGGTTGGCAGCGGTGCAGGCCTCACCCATGTTGCGCAGCTTGGCCAGCATTGCACCGGCGACGGCCGCGTCCAGGTCAGCATCCTCGAAGACGACGAAAGGGGCGTTGCCGCCGAGTTCCATCGAGGTCCGGAGCACGGTTTCAGACGCATCGGCAAGCAATCGGCGGCCCACTTCGGTGGACCCGGTGAAGGAAAGCTTCCGCAGCCGGGAGTCTTTGATCAGCGGACCGGTCGTGGCGCCGGCCGTGGACGTGGGAATGACGTTCAGGACACCGGCGGGCAGTCCGGCTTCCTGCATCACGGCGGCGAACAGCTGCGAAGTCAGCGGCGTCAGGTTGGCCGATTTCAGGACCATGGTGCAGCCGGCGGCGACGGCCGGTGCGATCTTGCGGGTGGCCATGGCCAGCGGGAAGTTCCACGGCGTGATCAGCAGGCACGGGCCAACGGGCTTCTTGGTCACCAGCAGGCGGGACTTGCCGTCCGGGGCAACGGAGTAGCGGCCGAACGCGCGGACAGCTTCCTCGGAGAACCAGCGCAGGAACTCTGCACCGTAGGTGACCTCGCCGCGGGCCTCGGCCAGGGGCTTGCCCATCTCCATGGTCATCAGCAGCGCGAAGTCCTCGGCACGCTCAGTCACAAGCTCGAAAGCCCGGCGCAGGATCTCCCCACGCTCGCGCGGCGGAACTTTTGCCCAGGACTCCTGTGCAGCCACCGCTGCGTCCAAGGCCGCGGCACCGTCTTCGGCGCCGGCGTCCGCAATGCTCAGCAGCACCTTGCCGGTGGCGGGATCCTCGACGTCGAACGTCTTGCCGGAAGCGGCATCACGCCACTCGCCATTGATCAGCAAACCGGTGGGAACGGAGGCCAGAAGCCGGCTTTCACGGTCGGCGGTAACAGCGGCCTGTGCAGTAACAGTCACGATGACTCCCTCGTCAGTAGGGTTGTGGCGGCCGTGGTGTCCTGCCGTTGCGGCGGAGCGTCGGAGGCCGATTAACTGTCACACTACTGCGGGCACGGAGGAGGGGTCTACGCTCCGGCGCACTGCCCCATCACGGGTTTACTGTGCAGCTGCACAGCACTTTCCACCACGGGCCGGACGGGTTCGAGCTGGGCTCAGCGGGCGGCAAGGACGGCCGAATACAGCTCACGTTTACTGACCCTGACGTCCTCTGCGACGGCGGCCACGGCTTCCTTGAGCCTGATGCCCTGGGCCACCAGTTCGTTCACTGCCGCCACGTGGTCCTCCGGCGTTCCGGCGGCCTGCTCCGGCGCGCCACCGAGGACCACGGCAATCTCGCCGCGGACCTCGTTGTTTTCGGCCCAGTGCAGCAGCTCGTCGAGGGACCCCCGGATCACTTCCTCATATGTCTTGGTCAGCTCCCGGCACACAGCGACGGGCCGCTCCGGCCCGAAACGCTCCCGCAGCGCGCGGAGCATCACCTCAAGCCGGTGCGGCGCTTCGAAAAACACCATGGTCCGGCGCTCACCGGCGAGGTCTGCCAGCCGGCCGGCACGTTCACCGGCTTTCCGCGGCAGGAAACCCTCAAAGCAGAACCGGTCAGTCGGCAGGCCGGACAGCGCCAGGGCGGTCAGGACAGCGGACGGGCCGGGGACGGCGGTGACCGTCAGCCCGGCGGCAACGGCACCTTCCACCAGCCGGAAACCAGGATCGGAGACCGACGGCATGCCTGCATCGGTCACCATCACCAGGGTGCTGCCCGTCCGTACCTGGTCAAGGAGTTCCGCGGTCCGGGTCGCTTCGTTGTGCTCGTGGTAGCTGATGATCCTTCCGGCCACAGTGACGCCGAGGCTCTGGACCAGGCGGTGCAAGCGGCGGGTGTCCTCCGCGGCAACAATGTCCGCTGTCCCCAGGAGCTCAACCAGGCGCGCGGAGGCGTCGCCGACATTTCCGATGGGCGTGGCAGCAAGGACGATGCGCCCGGGGGTCGCAGGGCCGGCGGCTGGTGAGGTGTTGGGGGAAGAATCCACGCCACCAGCCTACTGCTGGGAAGGACTGCCAGCCGCAAAAGGTAGCATGGGGCTCGTGACGCAGACCTCGACGCGGCGGCCGGGAGCCGGACAACCCGCTCCCGCGGCGTCTGCAGGCACCCTTCCTGGGCTTGGTGAACAAGGTCCGCTCCGGTCCGTACGCGGCAGGTCCCGGCCGTGGGTGGTCCGGCCGGCGGAGGCCTTCAGCGCTGACGGACTCCGGACGCGGCTGCTGGGCAACGTCCGGTCGTGGCGGGAGTACCCGCCCTCGCTGCGGATCTGGTTCGTCCTGGTGCCCGTCTTCACGGCGGTGGTGGCGGGAATCCTCCGCTTCTTCCGCCTGGATGCACCGCACAAGCTGGTCTTCGACGAGACGTACTACGTCAAGGACGCGTACTCCTACCTCATCAGCGGCTACGAGCGCAGCTGGCCGGACAAGGCGAACGACTCCTTTAACGCCGGTAATCCGGATGTCCTGCTGAACGCCCCCGAATACGTTGTCCATCCGCCGGTAGGCAAGTGGATGATCGCCGCGGGTATGGCGCTCTTCGGCTCCGACAATCCCTTCGGCTGGCGCTTCGCAGCGGCCCTGACCGGAACCCTCTCGGTCCTGCTGGTCTCCCTTATTGCCCTCAAGCTCTTCAGGTCGCTTCCGCTGGCCGGAGCCGCCGGCCTGCTGCTGGCAGTGGACGGCCACCACCTCGTCATGTCACGCACGTCGCTGCTGGACATCTTCCTGATGTTCTGGATCCTGGCGGCATTCGGGGCGCTCCTGATGGACCGGGACGATGGCCGGAGGAGGCTCGCTGCCCGGCTGGCCGCTGCTGCGGCACGCAATGGCGGACGTCCGCCGGTGGCAGAACTGCTGTCCGGCCCGTGGCTTGGCGTCCGCTGGTGGCGCATCGCGGCCGGTGTCTGCCTTGGACTGGCTGTCGGCACCAAGTGGTCCGGCCTGTTCTTCCTGGCGGGGTTCGGGCTGCTCACCGTCTTCTGGGACCTGAATGCGCGGCGGGTGGCGGGCATACGGGGCTGGGTCAGCGGCGGAATCATCAAGGACGGCCTTCCCGCCTTCTTCAGCACGGTTCCGGTGGCCGCCGTCGTTTATTCGCTGACGTGGATCGGCTGGTTCCGGTCCGACAATGCCTACTTCCGCAACTGGGCAGAAAACAACCCCTCCGCAACGTGGGGCTGGTTGCCAGACGCCGTGCGGTCACTCGCCCACTACCACCAGGAGGCCTACACCTTCCACCAGGGCCTGAGTTCCGAGCACCCTTACGAGGCCAGCGCCTGGAGCTGGCTGGTACTGGGCCGGCCGACGTCGTTCTTCTATGAATCCCCCCAGCAGGGCACCCCCGGCTGCGACGTCGCCAAATGCACGTCGGCCATCCTCTCCGTGGGCAACCCCCTGATCTGGTGGGCTGCGGCCATCTCCCTGGTTGTCCTGCTTTTCTGGTGGGCGGGACGGCGCGACTGGCGCGCCGGTGCCATACTGGCCGGCGTTGCCGCGGGATACCTGCCGTGGTTCATGTACCCGGACCGGACCATGTTCTATTTCTACGCGGTGTCCTTCGAGCCCTTCCTGGTGCTGGCCCTCGCCTACTGCCTGGGCCTGGTCCTCGGCAGGGCATCCGATCCGCCATGGCGGCGCCGCTCGGGGCTGTACCTGGTGGTCCTGTTCGTGGCGGCAGCCATCATGCTGTCGGCTTTCTTCTACCCCGTGTGGGCAGCGGAGGTCATCCCCTACGACGCATGGAAGGTCCGCATGTGGATGCCGTCATGGATCTAGGGCAGGATGGCATCAGACCCCAATGGACGCCGCTGCCGCGGCCTGGCTGCGGAACGGAGACCTGTCGTGAGAGAAGCAAGCACTGAACTGTTGGTCGGGCTGGACGCCGCCAGCAACGTAACGGACCTGTTGCTGGAACGGAACGCCGCCAATCCCGCGCATGCTTTGTACCGGCGCAAAGGGCCGAACGGGTGGGTGGATGTACCGGCCGGGAAGTTCCTGCAGGACGTCAGCGCACTGGCCAAGGGGCTGATCGCCGGCGGGCTCGAACCCGGCGACACTGTAGCCGTCATGTCGGCCACCTCCTACGAGTGGACCCTGGTGGACTTCGCCATCTGGTTCGCCGGCGGAGTGACAGTCCCCATCTACGAAACATCCTCAGCAAGCCAGGTGGACTGGATCCTCCACGATGCCGGAGCGCGCCGCGTCTTTGTCCAGGACCACGCTACGGCGGAGCTTGTCAGCGGCGTGGTGGCCGGCTCGGCCACGCTCCGGGACCGCCTGGTCAACGTCATACGGATGGATTACGACGGCGAAGCACCGCACCTCGCCAGCTTGTCGGCTGCGGGCGCGGGAGTCAGCGACGCCGAACTTGAACGGCAGCGGAGCACGGCGGGCCTCGACGACGTCGCGTCCCTGGTTTACACATCGGGCACCACCGGCAGCCCCAAAGGGTGCGAGATCACCCACGGCAACTTTGCTCTGGTGGCCCGGAACATTGTGGCGTTCCTGCCGGAGCTCCTGGTCCAGGACCAGTCCCGGACCCTGATGTTCCTGCCGCTGGCCCACGTCCTTGCCCGGGCCGTGCAGGTGGTCTGCCTCTCCGCCGGGGCCACCCTGGGACACACCCCCGGCGCCGCGCAGCTGCTGGAGGACCTGGGAACGTTCCGGCCCACCTTCCTGCTGGTGGTCCCCCGGATCTTCGAAAAGGTCCGGGCCACCGCCGCACACAAGGCAGTACTGGCCGGGAAAGGCCGGCTCTTCCAGGCGGCCGCAGCAGCAGCGATCTCCTACTCCACCGAACAGGACCGGCAAAGCCGAGGGGAGGGGTCCGGGCCCGGGTTCGTCCTGCGGGTCCGGCACGGCATATTCGACCGGCTGCTCTATCCCCGGCTGCGCCAGGCACTGGGCGGCCAGGTGGGCTACACCGTGTCCGGAGCCAGCCACCTTTCCCTGGAGGACGCACACTTCTTCCGCGGTGCAGGCATCCCGGTGCTGGAGGGGTACGGCCTCACCGAAACCACGGCGCCGTGTACGGCCAACACCCCCACCCGGACTCGCGTTGGCTCCGTGGGCATTCCCATTCCGGGCACCACCATCCGGGTGGCCCAGGACGGCGAAATCCTGGTCAAAGGCATCGGCGTGTTCAGGGGCTACCACAATAACCCGCAGGCAAATGCCGACGCGTTCGTGGATGGGTTCTTCCGCACCGGAGACCTCGGGGTACTGGACCCGGACGGCTTCCTGACAGTCACGGGCCGGAAGAAAGACATCCTGGTCACGGCCGGCGGAAAGAACGTGGCCCCCGGGCCCCTCGAAGACATCATCAGGGCGCACCAGCTGGTGGGCCACGCCGTGGTGGTGGGTGACGGCCAAAAATTCGTGTCAGCGCTGATCACCCTTGACCCGGATGGACTGGCTGACTGGAGGTCGGAGCGCGGGCTGCAGCCGCTGGAGCGCCAGGCCGCCGTCACTGACGCCGAGGTCCTCGCGGCCGTCCAGGAAGCGGTGGACCATGCCAACCTTTCGGTCTCAAAGGCCGAATCCATCCGCCGGTTCACGCTCCTGGACACGGAGTTCACGGTGGAATCCGGCCACCTGACGGCGTCGCTGAAACTGAAGCGGTCCGCCGTCGTCAGCGATTTCAACGCCGAGGTGGCCAAGCTTTACGCCTGAGCGGGCTCCGTGGTCTCTTCCGCCGCCCGAGCCACGCCGCGCCGGCGGCGCGTGGGCCAGGTGAGGATCAGGGTCACCAGCGAGACGAGGAGCACCAGGCCCCCGATCACGATGCCGGCGTCCATCCAGAACTGGCCGGGGAACAGCCGGATCAGGGTGTCATCAAGGCTGAAGGTCCAGGATCCGTCCGCAAAGAAGATCCGGTGGAACTCGGTGAAGAACTGCTGCCAGCCCAGGAACGCCAGCGTGCCGAGTCCCACAATGAGGACCAGCGTGACAATGGAACCGGCGAAGAGGCCCCGCCGGACTCCCCCGGCGCTGCGCTTGCGCAAATACAGGACGGCAATGACGCCCAGGACCAGCAGCAGGATGCCCGCTCCGAAGGTGGAAAGGATCACGGTCTTGACGTCGGCCATGTGGCTGACTTCGCCGTCCTTGAACAGTTTGTCGCCGCTGCGGTGCACCAGGTCGCCGAGGTAGCGCGGACCTGCCCAGTTACTCAGGTAGTCGACGGCGTAGGAGCCGTAGGTCATCCTGTCGTCCGTGCTGAACCCGTAACCGTCGCCGGGAAAGCCGGGGCGGTTGTATTCGATCCACAGGAACAGCGGGCTGGTGACTGCGCGGACCGCGAGCACCAGCAGGACCACCGGGAAGAAGACGGCAAGAAGGACCTGCATGACCCTCGGTGCTACAGGTTTGGCGTTGGCCGCACTCTCACGCTCGGCATTGCGCCGCTCCACTTCCTCCTCGGGTGGGCGGACCGAAAGCGCGGACGTGGGGAGCGGTTCGCGGAACACCCCGCCGTCGCCCTTCCCGGAAGGCTTGCCGGTGGCGGATGGTGCTGCAGCAGAGGATCCCGCAGCGGACGTCCCGGCTGCAGGGGCCTGCACAGTGGCAGATTTTTGGGCGGCTGGTTCGTCGGCGGGTTCCGCGGCGCGGCGGCCAGACCTGCTGTCCGGCTGCTGGTCCAGGGGTACAGCCGCGCCTTCCGTGACGGTCCCATCCCCGGTGCGTACCGGAATCGGGGTCTCCTTTCCGGAGCCGTCCGCGGTGCGCGCCGGTGCCGGGGATTCCTTTCCGGTGCCGTCATTGAGGGACCGGTCCCGGGGGGTGGTGTCCTTGCCGGTGTCGCGGTCGGCCGAGTCAGCCGCCATCCAGGAGAAGGCGGGCTCGTCCGAGTCCCCTGACGTATCCAGGAAAGGTTCGGGCTGCGGCTTGGCGCTTTGGGCGCGGGCCGGTGTCTCGTCTTTCACAACAGCGTCACTTCCGTTGGGGTGTCCGCGCCGCGCTGGGATAGGCTGGCGCGCTTCATCTGTTGTTGAGCCTACCGCCCGCTCCTTGACGCGGGCGAGGAACCACCCCGGAGCAATTACAACGATTCAGGCAGCGATTTCCGTGTAGCCTGCATCCTCGCGGCGCAGGTCGCCCCGCTCCCCCGCCTGGTAGGCGCGGCGGCCCCATACCAGGGTGTATGTCCAGTAACAGGCCAGCACGGCGGCGCCGATGGCAATCTTCGCCCAGGCTGGAAGCGGGCTGGGCGTGATGAAACCTTCCACGAGGCCGGACACGAAGAGCACCAGGACCAGGCCCAGCGCCACGGTGACCAACGAACGGCCCTCCTCCGCCACAGCCCGCAGCCTGGTTCTTGGCCCCGGCGACACCATGGCCCAGAAGATCCGAAGTCCAGCGGCGCAGGCAATGAAGACGGCGGTGAGTTCCATGAGGCCGTGCGGAAGGATGTAGCTGAAAAAGACGTCCGACTTGCCGGCGGCGGCAAAGATGCCAGCCGCCACGCCTACACCTTGGGCATTGGTGAAAAGGATGATGGGCACCCATACACCGGTGATGCCCAGGGCAACAGCCTGGGCGCTGATCCAGGCGTTGTTGGTCCACACCGCGCCGGCGAAGGAAGCAGCCGGGTTCTCCGAGTAGTAGTCAATGAAGTCTTCTTCGACGTACTGCTTGGCCGCAGCCTCCGACGCCACCGCGCGCAGGGCCTCGGGCGATGATCCGATCCAGACCGCGTAGGCGGCGCCAATGACGAGGAAGGCAGCCCCACAGGCAAGCGTGAGCCACGCCAGGCGGTAGAACGCTGCCGGCAGCGCGAGGACGAAGAACCGCTCCAGGTCTGCCATGGGGTTGGACCGTGCACCGGTGAACCGTGTCCGTGCCTGCGCCAGGGTGGCTGAGAGGGACGCGGACAGTCCGCTTTCCGGGGCAACTGAACGGACGAGGGACAGGTGGGCGGACGTGGCCTGGTACAAGGCAAGCAACTCATCGGCCTCCAGCCCGCTGAGCTTGCCCTTGTGGGAAAGCTCGTGCAGCCGCGACCACTTGTCCGCGTTGACGGCGGAAAAGGCGTCCATATCCACGGCACCAGCCTAGCGGCACCGCACTAGACTTTGACCGACTGCACCATCGGCCGCAAGGAAACGGATACGCACGTGGGTTCGATCATCACCGGTGAGGCCGTGGTCCTGGAGCTGCGCCCCGCCTCCTTCGCAGCGCGCGCCCTGGGACTGTTCCTCGACGTCCTCTTCAACATGGTCCTGCTGGTGGTCATCCTGATCGGCCTCGCCACCGCCGGCGGGGACCTGGACGAGGCCGCCATGCGCGCGCTGGTCCTGTGCAGCGTGGTCTTCTGCCTGGTGGTTGTCCCGGTGGGGCTGGAAACACTGAGCCGGGGCCTGTCCCTGGGCAAGCTTGCCGCAGGCCTCCGGGTGGTGCGGGACGACGGCGGGGCCATCCGCTTCCGGCACGCCCTCATCCGTGGACTGGCCGGCTTCCTGGAGGTCTACCTGACCTTCGGCGGCCTGGCCCTTGCCGTGGCACTCTTCAACGATAAGTCACGGCGGCTCGGCGACCTGATGGCGGGAACTTACGCAGTCCGCACCCGGGTCGCTGCCGAGTGGCCGGTTCCGGTCTCCATCCCGCCAGGCCTCCACGCCTGGGCCCGGACGGCGGATATTGGCCGCATCCCGGATGCCACCGCACGCCGGGCGTCCCAGTTCATCCGGCAGGCCGGCAGGATGGCGCCGCTTTCCCGGGCAGGCATGGCCGCATCAATCGCCACCGAACTCGCGGCCCACGTGGCGCCCGGGCCGCCGCCCGGCACCGGCCCGGACGACTACCTTGCCGCCGTCGTGGCCGAGCGGCGGAACCGGGAACTCACCAAACTGGTCAGGCAGCGCCAACGCAACACGGAGGTCGGCGAGCGGCTGCAGCGGCTGCCTTTCGGCAGCTGACGTCAGTTGTCGTACTCAGCCCAGGGGATGTTCCAGTCGCCGTACCCGTCATCGTGGGCGGCGTAGTCACCCTCGGTGTTAATGATGTTCACCACGTCGCCGGTGCCCATGTTGTCGAAGACCCAGGCGGCGCCGTCGGGGGCGAACCCGATGCAGCCGTGCGAGACGTTCGTGTTGCCGATGTACGGGAAGGCGGATTCAAGCGCCTGGTGGATGTAGGCCCCGCTGAGCGTCAGCCTGATGGTGTACTCCACATCCACGTCACCGTAATAGGCCGGGTCGCCGGGTTTCAGCCCGATGCTGGAGGCGCGGAAGTGGTCGAACCGGTTCTTTTCCATGAGGACGCCAAAGCCGCGGGCTGACGGGAACCGTTTGTCCCCCATGCTGACGGGCAGCGTCTTCACCGGCTGGTCGTTGACGCTGAGGGTGAAGGTGTGTGCAGTGGCATCCGCCACGGCCACCTTCTTATCCCCGATATTGACCTTCACTTTTTTGTCGAAATTGGCGATCTGGCCGTTGCCCAGGTCCACGCCGAACATCTGCATGTCCATAGTGACCGTGGAATTTGCGGCCCAGAAGTTTTCCGCCCGGTACCGCACCATCTTGTCGCTGTACCAGTGGAAGGCGCCCACCTGCCCGGCGCTGCTGGTGATCTTGATGGCCTTCTCCACGGCGTCCCGGTTGAGCACGGGTTCGCTGAAGATGATCTGCAGCGGCTGGCCTACGCCCACCTTCATGCCGTCCAGCGGGTACACTGCGGCGTCAGCCTCGTGCGAACTCGAGACGGTGCTGAACTGCTGGGTGGTGCTCGTTTCGCGTCCCGCACCGTCCTTCACCACGAACGTATAGCTGTAGTCGGTGTTGAACTTCAGTGGCGCCGTGGCGGTCCATCCGGTGCCGGCAGGGTCGATGCTGCCATCCACTTTTTCGCCGGCAGTGCTGGTCAGCGTCACGCGCTCGATGGTGCCGTTGCTGACCTTCAACGACACGGGAGCCGCGGGGTTGACCTGCTTGGCGCCGTTGACCGGGGAAGCCTCGGACTTCACCGCAGCCACCACCGGTGACGCGATGCCGGGAGAGGTCCGGGTAGCGGATCCGGCTTCGGATTCCAGATCCACGCCGGCGAGGCCGGGGGCGACGGCGGCGAACACACCGCCGGCAGCCGCGAGGATGCACACCACAGCGATGATGAGCATCTTCTTGAGGGACCGGGGGCGGCGGGGCTGGACTTCAGGCTCCATGATCAGATCCTAGGCGCTGGAAGTAACGGCCCGGGCGCGGAGGGCGCCCGGGCACCTTACTTCTTGGTAACGGCTTGTTGGCGGCGGCTTCTAGTACCGGTAGTGCTCGGGCTTGTACGGGCCGGCGGCGTCGATGTCCAGGTACTCGGCCTGGTCCTTGGTCAGCTCGGTCAGTTCCACGCCAAGGGCATCCAGGTGCAGGCGGGCCACCTTCTCGTCCAGGACCTTGGGCAAGACGTAGACCTGGTTCCCGTACTCGCGCTCGTCGGCGGGCTGGTCCTTCTTGGTCCACAGCTCAATCTGGGCGATGGTCTGGTTCGCGAAGGAGTTGCTCATCACGAAGGAGGGGTGGCCGGTGGCGTTGCCCAGGTTCAGCAGGCGCGCCCTCGGACAGGACGATGATGGAACGCTCGGAGCCGGTGCCCTGGTCAAAGACCCATTCGTGTACCTGCGGCTTGATCTCGACTTTGTTGACGCCGGGGACCTTGGCCAGTCCGGCGATATCGATCTCGTTGTCGAAGTGGCCGATATTGCCAACAATCGCTTTGTTCTTCATGCCCACCATGTGCTCGGCCATGATGACATCCTTGTTGCCCGTGGTGGTGATGAAGATGTCGCCCTGGGCGAGCACGGATTCAAGCTTGGCCACCTGGTAGCCGTCCATGGCCGCCTGAAGTGCGCAGATGGGGTCGATTTCGGTAACGATCACGCGCGAGCCCTGGCCGCGGAGGGCTTCTGCCGCGCCCTTTCCGACGTCGCCGTAGCCGCAAACGACGGCGACCTTGCCGCCCATGAGGACGTCCGTTGCCCGGTTGATGCCGTCCGGAAGCGAGTGGCGGATGCCGTACTTGTTGTCGAACTTGCTCTTGGTGACGGAGTCGTTGACGTTGATGGCCGGGAAGAGCAGCTGGCCCTGTTCGGCGAGCTGGTACAGGCGGTGGACGCCGGTGGTGGTTTCCTCGCTGACGCCCTTGATGGTGGCGGCAGTCCGGGTCCACTTCTGCGGATCGGCGGCCAGCGAACGGCGCAGGACGTCGAGGAAGATGCCGTATTCCTCGGAGTCGGTGGGGTCTGCCGACGGAACGTTGCCGACTGCTTCGAACTCCACGCCCTTGTGCACCAGCATGGTGGCGTCGCCGCCGTCGTCGAGGATCATGTTGGGGCCCAGCTCAGGGTTGGTCTCGGCACCCGGCCAGGTGAGGATCTGTTCGGCGGTCCACCAGTATTCCTCAAGCGTTTCGCCCTTCCAGGCGAAGACGGGGACGC
Source organism: Pseudarthrobacter sp. SORGH_AS 212 (assembly GCF_030818145.1). Classification (NCBI taxonomy): domain Bacteria; kingdom Bacillati; phylum Actinomycetota; class Actinomycetes; order Micrococcales; family Micrococcaceae; genus Pseudarthrobacter; species Pseudarthrobacter sp. SORGH_AS 212. The sequence goes on from NZ_JAUTAA010000001.1 coordinate 644,387, forward strand.
CCTGGGGGTCCTCCACCGTTCCCTTGCCCACGACGACGGCTGCGGCAGCCTCGTCCTGGGTGGAGAAAATGTTGCAGGACGCCCACCGGACGTCGGCGCCGAGCGCGGTGAGGGTCTCGATCAGCACAGCGGTCTGTACCGTCATGTGCAGGGAGCCCGCGATCCGGGCGCCCTTCAGCGGCTGGCTGGCGCCGAATTCCTCGCGGAGGGACATCAGGCCGGGCATCTCGTGCTCCGCCAGGCGGATCTGGTGCCTGCCGGCCTCTGCCAGGGAGATATCGGCAACTTTGTAATCGAAGGTCATGGATGGTCCTTTGCTGTGTCCGGGAAATCATGAACAGGCCGCATCAGCGTTTCCGGAGGGCCTGGAAATGGCAGTTGTTTGGTGTTCCGCAGGGGGGGCTCCGGGAGTCATGCACCGGGGCCGGGCGGGGTTAGCGGACGGCGCCTTCGGCGGGGTCCGAGTCGTGCTGGTCGGACCCGGCGGCCGTCGCGGCTGCCAGGAGTTCCGGGGGCAGGAGGAGGGGAATGCCGTCCTCGATGGCGTAGCGGGGCTTCACGCCGCCAGCCCCTGCGGCCGTGGCCACCAGTTCCTCGCCCTCCTGCACCAGGGGCGAGCCCGTGACGGGACAACGCAGGACAGACAACAGTTCGGAACTGATTTTTGGCATATGGTTCAGGCTCCCTGGCGGGCGCGCTCGCGCCGGTAGCGGAAATGGTGTGCAGGTTCCAGCGTACCGCCAGAAAGGGCTTAGGACGGCTCGCGCAAAATGCGCAGGTGTCCCCTTCGGGTCCCTTCGGCCCCGGCAGGCGCCTCCAAGGCGGAATGCTGGCTGCGCTGCGCGGGTTGCTGCGGCGCCTGGGCGGGCACTGCTGCCGCGTCCCGCACCGCGTTGGCCAGCGCGAGGAGATCGTCCGGGCCGGGCTGCTGCGGAGTTGAGGGCATGGCCAGCCGCAACACCTCCCAGCCACGGGGAACGGTCAGCGAGTCGGCGTGTTGCTCACAGAGGTCATAGCAATGCGGTTCTGCGTATGTGGCAAGCGGACCCAAGACAGCGGTGGAGTCCGCGTACACATAGGTCAGGGTTGCCACCGCCGACTGGCGGCAGGCAGATCTTGAACACTGACGGATAGCTCCCACGACATCCCAGACTACTCTGCACCCACGCCAAAACGCCGCATTGGGGCCCCTGCCCGGACGCGCCTTCGCTGCGGGGCGAATCTGTCGCGGAATCCCCGGTCCGGGTTTAAAGTCAATGTATGCAGTCATCGAACCAGAATTCAGGCCTGACGGTCCGGTTGGCTGACCCGGATGTCGAGTCCACCACCGGGGCGTCCGCCGCCGGCCGGAGCTTCATGCGGCGCCGTCGGAACCGTCACGGCCGGGGCCTGCGCGGGGAAGTCATGCTGCCCACCCACCCCGGCTACCGGACGCGCGGCGACCGCTTCGATGACATGGTGCTGGACTCGGCCCAGCGGCTGCACGATATATGGGGCAAGACCCTGGACGGCGTCAGGTTCGGCGTTGATGAAATCCCACCCGAGCTGGAACTGCTGGCTGCCACCGGCGCACCCGCACCCATGGGCGCCTACACGCCGGCAGCCGGGGATGACGGGCCGCTGATCACCGTCTACCGGCGCGTAGTGGAACAGGCCTGCCCGGGCGTGGAGGAACTCCAGGACATGGTTCACGACGTCGTCGTTGAGCACACTGCCGAGATGCTGGGCGTGGCGCCCGAAACCCTGGACCCGGTGTACCGGCGCCGCTACTGAACGCGCAGGCGGGTCAGTAGCCCAGGGCTACAGGGACCGTTTCCTGCCCGGCGGCTGCAGGCTGGAACGGCAGCGACGAGACGTCGCTCCGGCCATCCTGTCCCACCAGGACCGCACCGTAGGCGGCATCGCCGGATGCTGACACCACGTAGCCCACAACCCCGGCACCGTCTGCCTCATTGGGGACGGTGATGGAGGCCGTCGTTCCGCCGGCGATATCGGCGGTGGCCGGTGCCTTCACCGTGCCGTCGGCGGTGATCGGGGCGTAGGTGATGGTGGCCCTGGCATCGAGGGCGCCAAATACCAGTTGACGGGTGCCGCCCTTGGGCACGGCCACCACATGCTGGCTGCCCAGTCGGATTCCGGATGCCGCCCAGGCGATGTCCGAGGGCTGGTTCGCCTGCAGCCCGCGGGTGATCCGCGTTGCCGCCACAAAGGAAACGTCGGACGACGCCGCTACCGTGTAGTTTCCGGCCGGCACCCCTGCCAGGGATACTTCGGTGATGGAATTGGCTTTGGCTGTGATCACGCCGCCGGACGGAAGTGCCTTTTGGCCGTCCCGTCCATAGAGCTTGACCTCGACCACGGCGTCGGACGGCCCCGGGACGGTGATCTCCAGCGCGGGCGCGGCGTCTGCGTATCCTGGCTTAGAGGTCAGCGCAGCGATGCCGGCAGCATCCTGGATGTCAACGCCGGTCATCACCTGGCGGACAGCGGGCGCAGTGCCCGGCGTAATGAAGTCCACTCCCCCGGGTATCAGGCCGCGCAGGACACTCTGCTGGATGGCCGCCGCAATGGGACCGCCAGTGCTGCGGACACGGACACTCAGCTGTTCCTCGCCCGGCGCCAGCCCGGCCAGCACCACTGAACGCGTGGTTCCCGGCGCCACCAGCAGGCCGCGGCTTCCCGGCGCCTGGATCTGCCCCTTCCCGCCGAACAGCTCGAGGCTGACGGTGGCCGGGCTGCCGGATGCATTGCTCAGGACCAACACCGATGTCCGGCCCACGGTGGTACTGGCTCCGGCAAGCCATTGGTCGTTGGAGGGCTGCAGGCAGTTGGCCGCGGCCGAACCCTGCAGGTCACCGTCGGTTGCCCTGAAGATCATGGCCCCCGCTGCGGAGGCCTTCTGGTTTGCCACGGCGTCGGCGCTGAGGACTGTGACCGAGTCCACCCCACGGCCTGACACCGTACCGGCCAGCAGTTCCTGCCGCGGACCTTCGGATGCCGGTGCGCCCGGAGCCTTGGCGATCTCGACGGCGGTAGCCCCGTCCAGCCGCGACAGCCGGCTTCCGGGTACTACACCCGCAGTCCCCAATACCGCGCCGGTCACGCTGGTGGCGGCGGTGTCCGACTCCGGGCTGAACTGCGGATCGGTACCTGCTTCGGTGCCCTCCAGCAGGCGCGCCGGGCCCGGGCACACACCCACGCTGGTTCCGGCGGGAACAGAGGCAGCAGCAGGCTGGACGCTTCGGCTGGAGGCGGCGTTGGGCAGCAGCGAGCCTGCGGCAACGACACCTCCGGCGCAGGCCAGGACAAGGACGGCTGTGGCGGCCCCGGCAAGGGCCGTCGTCCGCCGCTTCCCGCCGGCAGGGACGTCAGCCGCGCCGGAGTCCTTCCGGCCTTGAAGTCCGTTCCGGTCCTGCCCGGATGCGGCATCGGCTGCGGCGGGACGGGTGGGGTGCTCATGCATTCTGCTTTTCCTTACGCAGGGCGCCTTCGTCGCGTGACAGACCGGTCCTGGGCCTGTTGACCGGCATGGGGATGGCGAGCATGACCGTCAGGCCGATGATGGTGAACTGGGCTGCTCCTACCCACCAGGACCAGGGGTTCTCGTAGCGTACTGTCAGTTGTCCGCCGGACGCCGGCAGCGTGAACGCCTGCGCCCATCCTGACGTGGTGGATGTGAGCTTCCGGCCATCGAGCCAGGCGGTCCAGCCAGGATCGGCGCGTTCGGCCAGGACAACCAGGCGGCCTTCCGGGCCGCCGGCAACGGATGCGTCGACGTCGTTCAGGCCCGATGGCACCATAGCCAGCGTGGTGCCGTTGCTGTCCGTAATCCTTACGCGGTGGGCAACTTCCGCTGCCTGTGTGGCGGACTGGTTCCGGGACGTAATGCGCCAGAGCCAGCCGACGTCGGTCTGTCCCACAGCCACAAGCCCCGGGACGGCGTCCATCCGGCTTGCGGTCAGTTGAGCCGCGGTATCTGCCGAGCGCAGGACCACGAATCCGGCGCCGAGCTTCTCAAGGTCTTCGCGGGGGTCAACGCCCTGCCCGGCAACCAGTGTGGCCACTACCCTGCGGACGGACGCTGTGACGTCGTCGTCGCCGCGCACGGTCTCGGCTCCCGCAGCACCAGTGATGCTCCGGGCCGAGGCAATAGCGGACAGACTGTCCAGGGTGGTTCCCGCACCACGCATCAGGGAAGCGTCGTAGGTGCCGTCCTCGCGGGTACCGATCAGCAGTGTCCGTGTCTGCTCAGCACCGGTTCCGCGGTCGATTGCGGTGGCTGGAAGGGTGCGGGTGCCGGCAGCCTCTATGAGCCTGGCGGTACCGAGCCCGGGTGTCCCGGACTCTTCGGGAACGGCGGGCGCCGCAGTCGCTGGGGCGGTCCGCAGCAGGTTATGGGCAGACCATGCGGCCATGCTGGCCAGCGGGCCAACAAGAAGGACCGCCATGCCCACTGCTACCGCCGCGTTGGCCACCGTGGCACGGCGCGGTTCTTTTGCGGCTGCCCGGCCGGCTGCGTTCAGGAGCCGTTCCGCTCCGAGCAGTCCGGCACCCAGGAGGGCAAACGCAGCGGCGGAAACGGCCGGTCCGGTGAACGGGGTAACGAGACTGTCCGCAGTGGCACCGGTGGCCACCTGGGTGGCCAGCCATCCGCAGGCCAGCGCTACAGTGGCCGCTGCCCACAGCGTCCGCACCGTCCCGGACCCGCGTCCCGGGGCGAAAAGGGCCGAGACGGCAAGGATCAGTACCGGTGCTGCCAGGAGGACCGCCAGCACCAGGGCCCACGGCAGCGCGCCGTCTTCGAAGAGCGGCAGCCCCACCAGCCCCTTTGCGGGGTCGAAAGCCAGCGGCTGCCCCAGGAGCTGCTGCCAGAGCGGGGCAGCCTCGAAGGGCAGGGGCATGCCGGGGTCGGCAAGCAGGGCACGCGGCCTGTCGAGCACCGAAATGCCGAACGGAATGAACAACGCAGCGCTCGGCAGGAGGGCCCACCACACGGTCCGGCCGCGCCGGCCCATCCGAAGGCCACAGATAATGATGACCAGGGCTGCCGGGACCAGGAGGGAGGGTGCGGCAGCAACTGCGACGGCCAGGGCGAGGCCCGCCGCGGCCGCGGCAGTCCAGGAAGGCGTTCCGTTGATTCCTGGCCGGACGGCCGGTTTCTCGGCTGCGCGCGGGCCTGATTGCTGTAACGCGTGCCGGCCGTGGCCCACAGCGGAACCCGTAGCCCGCAGCAGGGCCAGGACAACCAATGGAACCATCAGGTGCGCCACCAGGGCTCCGGCCCGCCCTTGGTTCAGGGCAACCTGCAGCGCTGGCGCAGCCGACCAGAACAGTGCGGCGGCCAGGCGAAGTCTCCGCCGGGTGGTCAGCCCGCCTGCGGCGAACCACGCCGTCAGTCCGGACAGTGGCGTGCCAAGGATGATAAGCCAGGCCATGGCCGCGTTCGCGTTGCCGCCGCCCAGTACCCCCAGGACCCACAGCACGTAATCGAAGGGGTCTCCGTGGCCGGGAAGTCCCGCCCCAAGATTGATCCACCAGCCGGAGGCGTTCTGCCAGATGTCCCCCAGGCCAGTGGAGATGGGGATGAGGCCACCGCCGGCCACAGCCTCCGCACGGAGAAGGCCCGCCAGGCCCAACAGCGAGGCAAGGGAAGCGATGATGAAGGCGGCCAGGGCGCCGTTGCCCACCCAGCCGCGTTTCCGGGTCGCCAGCGCGGCGAAATCGTCTGCGGAGTCACCGGTGGGCTGGTGCGCCAGGGGGTCCTGTTCAAGCTCGTCCGCGGGGTTGTCATCCGCGCCAATGGCTTCCATGAGGGAACGCCGGTGGCTCCAGACTTCCCGTCGCGGGGTCTGGAGCTTGCGGATCACGGACCGGCGGATGCGCCGGGTCTGCCGGGCCGACTTCCTGGCGCGGGCAAGGGCACGTGGCCGTGCCAGGGCGGCGAACGTGGCAGCGAGTTGCGTGATTCCATGGGCCGGGTCCTTCACCACGACGCTCAGGACCAGCCTGAAGAGGCTTCCGAGCAGGGCACCTGCGGCATGCACCGGAACCATCCACAGCGGCGAGTGTTTCAGCCGCAGGTGCACCTGGGCCTTCCTGGCTGCTGCCGGGTTTCCCAGGCCATGCGGCCTGTGCGCCACATGGAACATTCGGGCCGCCGGCACTACGACAACACGGTGCCCTGCCAGCCGGTTGCGCCAGCAAAAGTCGACGTCGTCTCCGGTGCCCGGAAGCCCGGGGTCGAATCCGCCCAGCTGATCCCACACGTCCCGCCGCACAAGCATTCCCGCCGAGTTGACGGCAAAAGTGTCGCTGCGGCCGTCGTACTGTCCCTGGTCGAGCTCGTCGGCGTCGATGAGCGTCAGCCGTTCCGCCCACCTGCTGGTGGACAGCCCGACGTCGATGAGCTTCCGTTCCTCGTGCCAGTCCAATTGCTTGCAGCCGGCAACGGTCACCGAGGGCGCACGTTCCACGGCGCCGAGCAATTCGGCCAGGGCCTCCGGGGCCGGGGCGGCGTCGTCGTGGAGCAGCCAGATCCACTCCGGCTTGCCGTCAGGCCTGGCTGCCCCGCCCGGGGCCAGTTCCGAAAGGGCTGCGGACACAGCGGCGCCCATGCCGCCCTTCCCGTGATCATGGGAGACGACATGGGCTCGGCCCAATGTGTTTTCGAGTAGGGTCCGGGAGTCGTCGCCGGACCCTGTATCGACGCCTAGTGCGTAGTCGACCGGCCGGGTCTGGTCCGCTAAGCCTGCAAGCGTTCTGGGGAGATAGGCACTGCCGTTGTGGGCAACCACAACGGCAGTGACATGGACATCCTGGTGAATCAGACCGCTCGCTTCCTCAGTCGTCGGCGCTCACGCTCGGAAAGGCCTCCCCAGATGCCGAACCGTTCGTCATTGGCCAACGCGTACTCCAGGCACTGTGAGCGGACATTGCACGCACCGCAGACCTTCTTGGCATCACGGGTGGAACCGCCCTTTTCCGGAAAGAAAGCTTCAGGATCGGTTTGGGCGCACAGGGCGTCGGTCTGCCAGCCCAGTTCCCCTTCGTCGTCGAAGTCCTGCTGGAGCGGCAGGCCGATCCACACCGGCTGCACCGTTCCCGGAGCAGCCAGTTCCATGGGCGGGTCAAGTTCGTCTTCGGGTTCCGCGCCGCCATCGAGAAGGGCTTCGTGGGCTGCCAGGAATGCGGTGGCCTGGTCTTCAAGAGCAGCGCCGGTGTTGCTGTTGTAGCGGTCCGCGGCGGCGGGATCGGCGGGATCCACGTACCAATCGCTGGGCACCCCCCGGGCACGGTACCTTGCCGTAGCCTGTCCGGCCACGACGGCATCTTCCTGGATACGCTCTGCTTGCCCCACGGCGACCCTCCTGGTGTTGCAGCCACTGCCTGGATACGTGGACACTCGGTTGTGTGCCGGTATTTACGCAGTTGCCTTTAGATATCTAATTACACGTGTGTAACTAAGGCGAGTCAAGCCGCAGCCGGGATAATAATCAGTGACCTCGGCGAACCACGTGCACGCCACGCCCGGGAATTTTTACCCACCGGAGCCGCTTCCCCCTCTCCCGCCGGCCAAAAGGACGGAAAACGGGCCGGAATCGCTGTCGCCGCGCGAAAGTAACGCCCTTCGCGGTAAATAGCAAGCCCGCTTACTACTTCATGTGATAAAGATCTCATGCGGCGCCGATCGCCTCTGCTGCGGGCACGCCCGGGCCGGATGACCGGCACGGCGGCCAGTGGCAGGATGGAGGCATGACTACTCCGGCAATCCAGCTGATGAACAGCCTCCGTTCAGGCAACTCCACCGCACCGCGGCTGACGTGGTACGGGCCGGAGGGCGAGCGGGTGGAACTTTCGGGCCGGGTCCTGGACAACTGGGTAGCGAAGACCAGCAACCTGCTGCAGGATGAGCTCGATGCCGGGCCCGGCATGAAGATCAGGCTGGCCCTTCCCGCGCACTGGAAAACAATGGTGTGGGCACTTGCCTCGTGGCAGCTGGGCCTCGAAACCGTCCTGGATGGTGGGGGCGCCGACTTCCTCGTCACTGCCGACCCCGACCGGCTGAACGGCGGGACGCCCGGGCAGGATCCGGCAGACGGAACCTACGACGCCGTGATCGCCGTCGCGCTTCCTGCCCTGGCGATGCGATGGCCGGGTGAGCTCGCCGGCGGCTGCCTCGACTACGCGGCCGAAGTGCGCCTGCATGGAGATGTTTTCCTGGCGCATGCCGATCCCGATCCCCTGGCGCGGGCCATCTCAGGATCGGATGGCCGTGAGCACCTCCAGCAGGACCTGCTGGAGGGATTCGCCGCCAGCCATGACGACGGCGTTCGGCTGCACATTCCGGCCGGGGATGGCCTGGAGGCGGCACTTGCCAATGCCCTCGGGGCATGGAAGCAGGACGGGTCCGTGGTGATCACCCACCCGGACGTCCAGCTGACCGACAGGCTGCTGTCCGCCGAACGCATCCACGGCAACTAGCACCGTCAGGCACCGCCCGGTACCCCTGCCATTCCGGAAGGGGGCGGTAACGTCCCCCTAGGACTTCGCCGGACCGTCCGCGGACGGCTGGCGCTCGTTGTCTGCCGCCACCGGCGCTCCGTGGTGGTGCACTTCAATGAGCTCGTGGTCATGCGAGAACTCCGGCTCTTCGTCCAGTTCCTTGTTGAACACGAGGAAGCGGTAGGCGAAGAAACGCACCACGGTGGCCACCAGGATGCCGACCACACCGGCCAGGAACAGCAGGTTCTTATCAGTGACGCCGAGCCCGTACTTGGCCAGCGCCGTGAATCCGGTGGAGATGCCGATGCCTATGCCGTTGATGAGGACGAACATGACGAACTCGCGCAGGACATTGTCCTGGCGGCGGTGGCGGAAGGTCCAGAAACGGTTGGCGATCCACGAGAAGACGGTGGCCACCGTGGCGCCAACGAACCGCGCCTTCGCTTCGCTGTCCGTCATGGGACCGTGCATCAGGTAATACGTCAGGCCGTTGTCAATGACGAAGGCCACACCGCCCACCGCCCCAAATTTGGCAACCTCGCGCCAAAACAGCGACGCCAGGCCCCGGATGCGGTCTGCAAGTGCGGAAATCATGACCCTCCAAGGCCGTATAACGTGTGGGCCTTTTGGCCAGAGATCCATTTTAGCGCCTCGAACCTTGGAGCAGCCTCCCAATAATCCCCGCTGGAGGGGCCGCGTTACCTCGAATATCGCTTCCCGCCACGGCCGGAAGCCGGGTTATCGGGCGGTTTTCGGTAGGCTGGCAGATGTGACTTTTCCAGTAATAGGTGTTGTTGGCGGCGGCCAGCTTGCCCGAATGATGGCCCCAGCCGCGACTGCCCTCGGCTTCGAACTCCGAGTCCTGGCGGAAGGTGAGGACGTCTCTGCCGTCTCCGCGGTGTCCACATCCCCGGTGGGGGACTACAAGGACCTGCAGACGCTCCTGGACTTTGCCAAGGACCTCGACGTCATGACGTTCGACCACGAGCACGTCCCGGCTGCCCACCTCCGGGCACTCCAGGAGGCCGGGGTCAACATCCAGCCAGGCCCCGACGCCCTCATCCACGCCCAGGACAAACTGGTGATGCGGGCAGCCATTGACCGGCTGGAACTGCCCAACCCGGTGTGGGCCTCCGTTGACGACGTTGATGCGCTGGTGCGCTTCGGCGATGACACCGGCTGGCCCGTGGTCCTGAAGACTCCGCGCGGCGGCTACGACGGCAAGGGCGTCAGGATCGTCGGGTCGGCGGACGAGGCGGCCGGAACAGCCGACTGGTTCGCCGCAATGAGCCCGCTCCTGGCGGAGGCCAAGGTGGAGTTCACCCGGGAGCTTTCAGCGCTGGTGGCACGGACCCCGGACGGTGAGGCCCGCGCCTGGCCCGTTGTCCACACCATCCAGGTGGACGGTGTGTGCGACGAAGTCATCGCCCCCGCCCAGGACATCCCCGTGGAGGTTGCGGCAGCAGCCGAGGACGCCGCGCTGCGGATCGCCGCAGAACTTGGTGTGACCGGTGTGCTGGCGGTGGAACTCTTTGAGACTCCCGGGACCGGGGCGGGCTTCCTGATCAATGAATTGGCGATGCGCCCGCACAACACCGGGCACTGGACCCAGGACGGCGCGGTGACCAGCCAGTTTGAGCAGCACCTGCGTGCAGTCCTGAACCTTCCGCTGGGCGCTACCGACGCGCTGGCTCCGGTAACAGTCATGAAGAACTTTCTGGGCGGCGACAACCAGGACCTGTATGCGGCATTCCCGCAGGCCCTGGCCAGCGAACCTGCGGCCAAGGTGCACTGCTACGGCAAGTCGGTGCGGCCCGGACGCAAGATCGGCCACGTCAATCTGGTGGGCGCCTCCACCACGGAAGTAGAGTCAGTGCGGCGCCGGGCCGGGATTGTGGCCGGCATCATCCGTGACGGGCGGGCACCGGCAGAAGAGCCGCCCATGACATTCGAGGAGAACGCATGAGCGCCCCCATCACCCCGGCCAACGGATCCGCGGCAAGCCCCCTGGTGGGGCTGGTTATGGGCTCCGATTCGGATTGGCCCGTCATGGAAGCGGCGGCGGAAGCACTGGCAGAGTTCGGCATCCCGTTCGAGGCCGACGTGGTGTCCGCGCACCGGATGCCCACGGAGATGATCCGGTACGGCCAGACCGCCCACGAGCGCGGGCTTCGCGTCATCATCGCCGGCGCCGGCGGCGCGGCACACCTGCCCGGTATGTTGGCCAGCGTCACTCCCCTGCCGGTCATCGGGGTGCCTGTTCCACTGAAGACGCTGGACGGCATGGACTCCCTGCTGTCCATCGTCCAGATGCCCGCCGGCGTGCCCGTAGCCACGGTATCCATTGCCGGAGCCCGCAACGCAGGCCTGCTGGCCGTGCGCATGCTGGCTTCCGGGACCGACGAACTCGCCGCGTCCCTCCGCGCGGACCTGCTCGAGTTCGCCGCGGACCTCAACGCCGTGGCGTCCCGCAAGGGTGCCAACCTCCGGCAGAAGGTCAGCGAGGTCTTTGCCGAGGGCAGCGGAACACTGCGGGGCAACCGTTAGGACCGCCGAAATGTCCAGCAGCAAGGTCCCCCAGTCCGGGTCTGACACGTCCCTGACAGACCCCGTCCGCTACCCGGTGAGCGCGTCGCCGCCGGTGCGGACCAAGCGCGCGTTCGTCCTGATCCTGCTGACACTGTTCGTTCCGGGCAGCGCACAGCTCGTGGCGGGCGACCGTAAACTTGGGCGGACGGCGCTGCGCGTGACGCTCTGCGCCTGGGCGGCAATCGTCCTTGCACTCCTGCTGCTGCTCTTCAACCGGCCCCTGCTCATCAACGTCATCACCAACCAGTTCGCCTCGCTGGTGATCATCCTCGTCCTGGTGGCCCTCGCCGTCGGCTGGGCTGTCCTGTTCATCAATACCCTGCGCCTCATCCGGCCTGTGCTGCTGGTTCCCGGCGCGCGGCCGGGCGTCGGCATCGCCCTTGTCCTGGCACTGGTGATCAGCAGCGGATCCCTGGGCTACGCGGCCTATCTGCTCAACGTGGGGCGCAACGCCATTGGCAGCATCTTCTCCTCCGGTCCGGCCATCGAGCCCGTGGACGGACGCTACAACTTCCTCATGATGGGCGGCGACGCCGGTGATGACCGCACCGGCCGCCGGCCGGACAGCCTGTCGGTGCTCAGCGTCGATGCCAAGACCGGGCAGACGGCCATCATCTCCATTCCCCGCAACTTCCAGAACGCCCAATTCAGTGAGGGCTCGCCCATGCGTTCGGTCTACCCGGACGGCTACAACTGCGGCGACGAATGCCTGATCAACGCCATCAACACCGAAGTCACCAACCAGTACGCGGACCTTTACCCTGGAGTGGCCGATCCCGGCGCCCAGGCCACCATGGAAGCGGTGTCCGGAACGCTGGGGATGCCCATCCAGGCATACGTCCTGGTGGACATGGAAGGCTTCTCCACGCTCATTGACGCCATGGGCGGGATCAGGATCAAGGCAGGCGGCTGGGTTCCCATGAGCGGATACTTCGACGAAGCCACCAAGACGCACGGCATGCCGCTCGGCTGGATCCCGGCCGGCGAGCAGACCCTGAATGGCGACCAGGCACTGTGGTACGGACGGGTCCCGCGAATACGTGGACGACTACGCCCGGATCCAGCGCCAGCAGTGCGTGCAGCAGGCCATGCTCAAGCAGCTCGATCCGGCCACCCTCCTCGCCAAGTTCGAGGATATTGCCAAGGCCGGAACCAAGGTGGTGGACTCCAACATCTCCTCCTCGCAGCTGGGCAGCTTCGTGGACCTCGCCATGAAAGCCAAGGGCAAGGAGGCCAAGCGCCTCACCCTCGGCCCGCCGGACTTTGACGCGTCGTTCTCCACCGTGCCTGACTTCGACCAGATCCACGAGAGGGTGGACCAGTTGCTGGCCTCCGCATCCGGTGCCCAGTCGGCAGGAACGGCCGACGACGTCATGGCAGTACCAGCCGCGGGCGGCGGGCACGTCCAGGCATCCGGCAGCCGCTCCCCCGGAGTGCTGCAGGCCGGCGGGAGCACTGCGCAGCAGGCCACCCCTGCGCCGGCGGACTTCACCCCGGTGACCACCACGCCCGAGGGCGAACCGATCACTGCGGAGATGCTGAACCAGCTCAAGAGCGAAGGCAATGAGGAAGCCATCCGGCAGCTCGTGGCAACGAACGGCCAGTGCGCGCCGCTTTAGCGTGCGTGCCCGGAAACGTCCTGACAGCCCTACCCAAGAAACGGAACGGTTTTGTACGAGATTGACAACGTCCTCCGGGACTACGCGTGGGGATCCACCACAGCCATCGCAGCCCTCCTTGGCCGGCCGGAGTCCGGTGCCCCCGAGGCTGAACTCTGGATCGGCGCCCATCCTGACTCGCCGTCCACCGCCCATGTCCCGGAGGACCGGAGCACAACGCCGCTGGATGCGCTGATCACCTCGGACCCGGAGCATTTCCTGGGGGCGGAGTCCGTGGCACGTTTCGGGCCGCGCCTGCCGTTCCTGGCGAAGATCCTTGCCGCTGCCCAGCCGCTGTCCCTCCAGGTCCACCCCAGCCTGCAGCAGGCACAGGACGGGTTCGCCCGTGAAAACGCTGAGGGCGTGGCCCCGGACGCCCCGCACCGGAATTACCGCGACGACAACCACAAACCGGAAATGATCCTGGCGCTGACGCCGTTCGAGGCCCTCTGCGGCTTCCGGTCCTTAGCGGCCACCCGTGAGGTCCTGCAGCACGTTGCGGACGCGGTTACCCGTGAAGCGGGGTCCCCCGGGGATTCCGGGCGTGAGGGCGCTGCCCTGGTGGCGGCCCTGCTTTCGGATCTCGACGACGGAGCCCACAGTGGTGATGAAGGCGCCGGCCTGCGCAGGGCCTTCGAACGGCTCATCACCGGCGGGGAGACCGTCGCCACGGCCACGTCGCAGGTGGTTGCCGCACTGATCGGCGGCAGCCTCGCTCCTTATGAGGCCGAACTCGGCACAGTCATCAGCCTGAACGAGAAGTACCCGGGCGACCCGGGCGTGCTGATTTCCCTGCTGCTGAACCGCCTCTCGCTGCAGCCGGGCGAGGCCGTATACCTCCCCGCGGGCAACGTGCATGCCTACCTGCACGGCCTGGGGGTGGAGGTGATGGCGTCCTCAGACAACGTGCTGCGCGGTGGCCTCACGCCGAAGTACGTTGATGTTCCCGAACTGCTGCGCACCATCGACTTCAGCCCGGTGGCGGTCCCCATGCTGGGCGCCGAACGGTCGGAGCTGGGCCAGGAACTCTTCAGGCCGCCCTTCGCGGAGTTCCAGCTCCAGCGGATTCAGCTCTCCCCCGGAGACGGCCCGGTGCCGCTGGCACAGTCCGGCGCAGCAGTGGTGATCGTGGTGGCCGGAGGAATCTACCTGGACTCACCCAAGGGCGACCTGCGCCTGGACCGCGGTGCCAGCGCCTTCCTCGCAGCTGCCGAGGCTCCGGTGAACGTGCACCTGGCCTCAGACAGCGCCGAGGCGGCCCTGGCGTTCGCTGTGACGACCGGCCTTTAGCCCCGGCGCAGCAGCGTCCGTGCCCGTCCGGCGGCGGCTTTTGCCAGCCGCCGGGCCGTCTGGAGCCCGCGGCGGGCCAGCGGCATCGCTTTTGAGTAGGCCGGGTAGAACGGTGAGAGCGGTTTTTCCCACGTTCCCAGCAGCATGTTTTCGTGCTTCGCGAACTGCTTCTTGAAATCGGAGATGCCGTCGTTGAGCAGGCCGTTGAAGTCGTACCGGGAGCATCCGTCCTCCCGCATTGACTGCAGGGCGGCCCATTTGACGCCGTAGTTCACGCGCTGCTTCTGTCCTTCGGCCGAGACGCCGCCGTAGAGTTCGAACGCTGTGGCGCCGCTGCGGGCGAGCCAGACGAAGGCCAGCAGCTGCTCGCCGTCGAACGCTCCAATGACGGGTGAGCCGTCACCGAGGTTCCGGAAGATGTCGCGGTAGTACTGGTCCTCGTGGATGCCAAACCCGGCGCGCTCGGCTGTCTCGTGGTAGATGGCCAGGACCTGTTCGAGCTCGGACTCGTTCTTGATCTTGCGGAATTCGACCTCGCTGCGCATCGCCTTCCGGATGTTCGCCCGGGTCGATTTGGACATTTCGGCCATGAGCTCGTCATCGGTCCGGGTGAGGTCCAGGATCAGGGTCCTGGGAATGAGCACGGTGTTGGTGGTTTCCCGGAAGCCTGCCCCGGCCACGGCCCCGGCGTAAGCCGAGTCCCTGTCCCAGTCGGGTTCGATGCTCAGGGCCACGCCGCGGTGCCGGATGGCGGCGTGGTCAGCGAGGCTGTTGAGGACGGCCTGGGTGTCCTCAACAGAGCACATCGGGCCCCGGGGGATGTAGACCAGTGCCCGGAAAGGCAGCGGCAGCGGGCGGACCAGCAGCTGGGCGGCTCCGACTGTGGTCTCGCCGTCCTTCAGCAGCACCCGGTCCACCGACCAGCCATGCATGGCCTTGGTCTCTCCCCAGCCCCACAACTGCTGCGGATGCCCCTTGAACGTGTCGACGGATTCGTCCCAGAGGGCGCGGTCAGTACAGGGCACAACGGCAGGAATCATGGCTTAAACCCTATACCAGCCTTGAACGCCGAAGCCCCGGAGCGCCGTTGGGCACTCCGGGGCTTTCCGGGAACTGCGGTCAGCTCTTGCGGGCGTAGCCTTCCCACTTGCTGGCCTGGTGCTCGCCGTCCACGAAGCGGATGGTGCCGGACTTGGAACGCATCACGATGGACTGGGTCAGGACCTTGTCCTTGGAGTAACGCACGCCGCGCAGCAGGTCGCCGTCGGTGATGCCGGTTGCCGCAAAGTAGCAGTTGTCGCTGGAGACGAGGTCGTTGGTGGAGAGGACCCGCTCAAGGTCGTGGCCGGCGTCGATCGCCTTCTGCTTCTCTTCGTCGCTGGTGGGCCACAGGCGGCCCTGGATCACGCCGCCGAGGGACTTGATGGCGCAGGCAGCGACGATGCCTTCAGGGGTGCCGCCGATGCCCATCAGGGCGTCAACACCGGTGCCGGAACGGGCTGCGGCGATGGCGCCGGCGACGTCGCCGTCCATGATGAACTTGGTGCGGGCGCCGGCTTCGCGGATCTCCTCGACCAGCGGGGCGGTGGCGGTCCCTGTCCAGGATCATCACGTTGAGCTGGTTGACCTTCACGCCCTTGGCCTTGGCGATCAGGTGCAGGTTCTGCTTGACCGGCAGGCGCAGGTCCACCATGTCAGCAGCCTCCGGCCCGGTGACGAGCTTTTCCATGTAGAAGACGGCGGAGGGGTCGAACATGGAACCGCGTTCCGCCACGGCGAGGACGGCCAGGGCGTTGTTGATGCCCAGGGCGGTCAGCCGGGTCCCGTCGATCGGGTCAACAGCAACGTCGCACTCGGGGCCGGTGCCGTCGCCGACGCGTTCACCGTTGAACAGCATGGGGGCTTCGTCTTTTTCGCCTTCGCCGATGACCACAACGCCGTTGAAGTGGACGGTCTGCAGGAAGGAGCGCATGGCGTCGACGGCTGCACCGTCGGCCGTGTTCTTGTCGCCGAAGCCCACCCAGTGTCCGCCGGCGATGGCTGCTGCCTCGGTGACGCGGACGAGCTCGAGGGCAAGGTTGCGGTCCGGCTCATCGTTGCCCACAGCAAGGGACGGTGAAATCGTGGAGTACTTCTGGGTCATGGACGCTGGTGACACGTTAACCTCTTCTTCGAGTGGCGATCATTGAACCCGTCCCGCCGGAGCAGCTGGACGGTGATTCCTCTGCTTTCGATCATAGTCGCGGGAGGCCGTGCCGGACGGCGGATGACGCACACCCGCAATGTGCACACAGTGTGCAGGACTCCCTCCGGGAGCCGCCGAATGGAAGTCCCATGCCGGCATGGGCGACTATGGAGGGGTGAATGAGATGCAGGAGAAGACCAGCCCCACCCCTGACCCGGCAGGAACCGGAGGCAGCGGCGGGGCCGGCGCCGGGGACGCAGGCGCCCCCGTAAAGCCTGTCATTCCGGCAGCAGCGGCCAAGCGGGCGAACGCTTCGGTCATCGGCATGGTCATCGCCCTGGCGGTGAGCATCGCCGCGTTCCTTCCCGTCATCCTCATGAACCCGCTGCCCAAGAGTGACGGATACCGCCCGGACATCGACGTCGCAGGCATCTCCCAGCGGGCTGCCGATGTGGCGGGATTCACACCCGCGGCGCCGGATACCGGCAACGCGTTCCGCCCCAACTATGCGCGGTGGGAGGCAGGGACGGGCAGCGGCGTTCCCACGTGGGAGGTGGGTTTCCTGACCCCCAAGGAGTCCTTCATCGCCCTGGTGCAGACGAACAAGGCCAACCCCACCTGGCTCCTGCAGCAGACAAGGAACGCCCCGGTGACCGGGACCCGCAACGCGGGCGGCCAGGAATGGGAGCTCCGGGACACCGGCAAGGGTGAGAAGTCGATGGTGCTGGATTACCGCGGCACCACCGTGATCCTCTCCGGCGCGGCGCAGCTGGACGAGTTCGGCACCCTGGCCGACGCCGTCGTGAAATCCATGGACAGCAACCCGGCCGTCACAGTTTCACCGTCGGCGCCTGCCGCACCTTAATGTAGTAAGCGTGGCTACTAATCTGACTCCTGCACTGGCCTGGCGCCGCCTGCGCGAAGGCAATGAACGATTCGTCAACGGCGAGTCCTCGCATCCGAACCAAAACGCCGACCACCGGTCGTCCCTGGTGGAGACCCAGCACCCGTTCGCTGTCATCTTTGGCTGCTCCGACTCCCGGCTCGCCGCGGAAATCATCTTCGACGTGGGCCTCGGCGACGTTTTCGTGGTGCGCACCGCCGGCCAGGTCATCGACGACGCCGTGCTGGGCTCGCTCGAGTACAGCGTCGGTGTGCTCGGGGTGCCGCTGATCGTGATCCTTGGCCACGACAGCTGCGGAGCGGTCACAGCCACCAAGTCGGCTGTCGAGACCGGCGAGATGCCCACCGGCTTCATCCGCGACCTCGTGGAGCGCATCACGCCCTCTGTCCTGACCTCGCTGCGCAACGGCCAGCCGGAGGTCAACGACATGGTGGTGGAGCACGTCAAGCAGACGTCCCAGCGCCTTGTGGACAGCTCGCGTGTGATTTCCGACGCAATCGAGGAAGGCCGCACTGCGGTCATCGGCCTTTCGTACCGGCTGGCCGAGGGCCGCGCCGACCTTGTTTCCGGAATCGGCGAGCTCTAGCAACCAGTGGCGGACCCGTGAGGCGGGTCCCGGGACGGCCGGGCAGGCCGCTCCGGGGCCCGCTTCACGGTTTTCGATGGGGCGGCCGGGAGCCATAAGCTAGCCCCATGACTTCCACTGAAGAGTTCCGCATTGAACATGACACGATGGGCGAAGTCCGCGTCCCCGTGAACGCACTGTACCGCGCGCAGACGCAGCGGGCAGTAGAGAATTTCCCCATCTCCGGCAAGACCCTGGAGCGCACCCACATCGAGGCGCTGGCACAGGTCAAGAAGGCAGCTGCCCAGGCCAACGCAGAACTGGGCGTGCTCGACGGCGAGCTCGCCAAGGCGATTGCCGACGCTGCCGATGAGGTGGCAGCCGGCAAGTACGACGGCGACTTCCCCATCGACGTCTTCCAGACCGGTTCCGGCACCTCCTCGAACATGAACACCAACGAGGTCCTGGCAGAGCTGGCCACGCGAGCGCTGAAGGCCGCCGGCAGCGACAAGGTGGTCCACCCCAACGACCACGTCAACGCTTCGCAGTCCTCGAATGACGTGTTCCCCACGTCCGTTCACGTGGCCGCCACGTCGGCGCTGATCAACGACCTCATCCCCGCCCTCGGCTACCTGGCCGAGTCGCTGGAGCGCAAGGCCGTTGAGTTCAAGGACGTCGTCAAGTCCGGCCGCACGCACCTGATGGACGCCACCCCGGTGACCCTGGGCCAGGAGTTCGGCGGCTACGCCGCACAGGTCCGCTACGGCATCGAACGCATCAACGCCGCACTCCCCCGCGTCGCAGAAGTTCCGCTGGGCGGCACCGCTGTGGGCACCGGCATCAACACCCCCGCCGGCTTCCCGGAACGGGTTATCGAGCTGCTCGCCACGGACACCGGCCTGCCTCTGACAGAGGCCCGCGACCACTTTGAGGCACAGGCCAACCGCGACGGCCTGATCGAGGCGTCCAGCCAGCTGCGCAACATCGCGATCTCCTTCATGAAGATCAACAACGACCTCCGCTGGATGGGTTCGGGCCCCAACACCGGCCTCGGCGAAATCGCCATCCCGGACCTGCAGCCCGGCTCCTCCATCATGCCCGGCAAGGTTAACCCGGTCATCTGCGAGGCATCCATCATGGTGGCGGCCCAGGTCATCGGCAACGACACCGCCATCGCCTGGTCCGGCACCAACGGCGCTTTCGAGCTCAACGTCGGCATCCCGGTGATGGCCGCCAACCTGCTCGAGTCCATCCGCCTGCTGGCCAACACCAGCCGCGTGATGGCGGACAAGATGATTGACGGCATCACGGCCAACGTGGAGCGTGCCCGCTTCCTGGCCGAGGCCTCCCCCTCGATCGTCACGCCGCTGAACAAGTACATCGGTTACGAGAACGCAGCCAAGATCGCCAAGATCGCGGTCAAGGAGGGCCTGACCATCCGCCAGGCCACCGAGAAGCTCGGCTTCGTCGGCGAAGGCGAAGGCAAGGTCTCCGAGGCCGACCTCGACAAGGCATTGGACGTCACCACCATGACGGCTCCGGCGCACAAGGCCTAAAGACCTTAACGCCCGACGGCGGCCGCCCACCTTCCCAGCGAAGGCGGGCGGCCGCCGTCGTACTTTAAGGCCCTCCCGCCCAACCGCAGCAAAACTTGCACCATCGCCTGCTTAGTGCAAAACTTTACTCTGTGACCGATAGTGCAAATTCAGATCCGGGCCTGCGCGAACGCAAACGGGCCGCCACCCGGACCGCCATCACCGCCGCCGCCAGGGCCCTGACCTCGGCGAGGGGCCTCAATGGCTACACCGTGGAGGAAGTCTGCGAGGCGGCCGGCATTTCACGCCGGACCTTCTTCAACTACTTCCCCACCAAGGAAGACGCCATCATCGGCCACGCTGAGGACGATGTTCCGGCGGACGTCATCGAAGAATTCGTCGCCGGCGCCGCGGGCTCCCCCGCCGGCGACATCTCCCCCACGCTGTTCCAGGACCTGGTGAAACTGTCCCTGCGGCTGGCCGAAGGCATGTCGGCTTCCGAAGAGGAAACCCGTCAACTGATCGCCGTGGTCAAGAAGGAACCACAGCTCATCCTGCGGATCATCGGGGTAACTGAGCAGCGCGAGGCGCAGTTCGCCCGCGACGTCGCGCGGCGTGAAGGGGTGGCCCCGGACCACCCCGTGGTCCAGATGGCCGTAGTGCTGCTGGGCACCATCGCCCGCAAAAGCAGCATGGCCTACTTCTCCGACGGCAATACCCGCAGCTACCCGGAGCTGCTGCTGGAAAACATTTCGGCAGCGAGCCTCCTCTTCTCCCAACCATTCGACAGCACGGCACCCGCCGCAGCAGAAGGAAACGCATGAGTACCGCAACCGCCACACCGCCGGCAGGGCCCCTGCTGCTGACCCAAAAACGCATCTGGATCATTTTCTCGGCCCTGATCGCCGGGATGCTGCTGTCCAGCCTTGACCAGACCATCGTCTCCACTGCGATGCCCACCATCGTCGGCAAGCTCGGCGGTGTGGAACACCAGGCCTGGATCACCACCGCCTACCTGCTGGCCACCACCATCGTGATGCCCATCTACGGAAAATTCGGTGACATCCTGGGCCGGCGCAACCTGTTCCTGGTGGCCATCGCCCTGTTCACCCTGGCCTCCCTTGGCTGCGCCCTGGCCACGGACTTCTGGGGCTTCGTCATCTTCCGCGCCATCCAGGGGCTGGGCGGCGGCGGACTCATGATCCTCTCCCAGGCCATCATCGCCGACATCGTGCCGGCCAAGGACCGCGGCAAGTACATGGGCCCGCTGGGCGCCATCTTCGGCCTGTCCGCCGTGGCCGGCCCGCTGCTGGGCGGCTTCTTCGTAGACCACCTCACCTGGGAATGGGCCTTCTACATCAACATCCCCGTTGGCCTGGCCGCCTTCGCCATCGCCTGGTTCGCCCTGACGCTGCCGAACAAGAAGGCTGAGAAGCGGATCGATGTCCTGGGCGTTGTGCTGCTCTCCGTCGCCACCACCTGCCTGATCTTCTTCACCGACTTCGGCGGCAAGAAGGATGAGGGCTGGGATTCGCCCCTTACCTGGGCCTTCGGCGCCGGCCTGCTGGTGTCCGCCGCCGCGTTTGTCTTCGTGGAGCGCCGCGCGGGAGACCCCATCATCCCGCTGAGCCTGTTCCGCAACCGGATCTTCATCAACGCCACCGCCATCGGCTTCACCCTGGGCCTCGGCATGTTCTCGGCCATCGCGTTCGTTCCCACGTTCCTGCAGATGTCCTCCGGCACGTCCGCCGCCGAGTCCGGGCTGCTCATGCTCCCCATGATGGCCGGCCTGATGGGTACCTCCATCTACTCGGGTATCCGGATTTCCAAGACGGGCAAGTACAAGATGTTCCCCATCCTGGGCGCTGCGCTCACGATGGCCGCCATGCTCTGGATGACCACCCTGGCCGCGAGCACACCCATCTGGGTGATCTGCGTGCAGCTGTTCGTGTTCGGCGCCGGCCTGGGCCTGATCATGCAGGTGGTGGTCCTCGTGGTGCAGAACTCCGTCCCTGCTGAGCAGATCGGTACCGCCACCAGCACCAACAACTACTTCCGCGAGGTGGGCGCCGCCATGGGCGTGGCGATCTTCGGATCCCTGTTCACCACCCGCCTGTCCGAGTCGCTGACCAGTGCCTTCACCGGTGCGGGCGCATCGGCCGAGCAGGCATCGCAGTCCACCAGCACCCTGGACCCCCAGGCCATGAACCAGCTCCCGGAGCAGCTGCGTGACGCGATCGTCAACGCCTACGCTGATTCGCTGGCCCCGGTGTTCTGGTACCTGGTGCCGTTTATCGCCATTGCCCTGCTGTTGGCCATCACGCTCAAGCAGATCCCGCTGTCCGATACTGCCGGCATGGTGGCCCGCGGCGAAGCCGTCGGCGGCGAGGAAGCCGAGCGGCTGGCCGCCGGCCTGCCCGGCGTTTCCGCAGGGCAGCATGCTCCCGCCGGGGAAGCCGTGGACGCTGGCGACACGGCCATGGCGCGGGACGACGACGGCGAGCTGGTCCCGCAGGGCCGCTGACCGCCGTCGTACGCACCACCGCCGCGCCTGGTCCGGGTGCCGCGGATGAACAACAGGGACGCCGCAATCTTTGGGGGTTGCGGCGTCCCTGTTCCTGTCAGCGGCCTGTCTGGGGGTTGCGGCCCGGGTCTCAGGGCTCGTAGTGGACGGCGTCATGGGGCGCCAGCGCCCGTTCGATGCTCTCCCGGTCCCTCGGCCGGATATCCGGCAGGCCGTCGAGGGGGAACCAGCCCACGGCAAGGGATTCGTCATCGTTGACCCGGGGCTCACCGGACACATGGCGGCACCGGAACACGATGTCCAGGAAGTCGCACACATCCCCGTTGGGGAAGGTGACCGGGCCGGAGACACCAACAGAAACCATGCGCTCGGTCTCTGCCACCACCGCGGTCTCTTCAAAGATCTCCCGCACCAACCCGGGGCCCGGGTGCTCCCCCGGATCCAGCAGGCCGGAAATCAGGGCCCACCGGCCGTTGTCAGATCGCTGCCCCAGCAGGATGTGCCCGTCGTCATTGACCACCACTCCCCGCACTGCAGGAATCCACAGGGGATCGTGACCGATTTTTTCACGGAGTTTAAGGATGAATTCGGGCGCTGCCATGGCTTCAGCCTAGCCGCCGCACGGCGTGGCCAGACCCTTCGGTGGCTTCAGGCGGCAGGCAGCAGGAGCATCGCAGCGGCGGTGCCGGCCAGCATGAACGGGCCGAACGGGATGGCGGATTTGAGGCTGCCGCGGCGGGTGGCGAGCAGTCCGAGGCTCCACACGCCGCCCAGGAGGAATGCCGCGAACGTTCCGGCGAACACGTGCCCCCAGCCGAGGTAGCCCAGGTACATGCCCAGCACACCGGCCAGCTTCACGTCACCGAATCCCATGCCGGGCGGATACACCAAGCGGAGGAGGAAGTAGAACAGCCACAGCACCGCTCCCCCGGCGAGGATACGGCCGCCGGGCAGGCCGAAAAGCCTGGCACCGCCGTCGGGTACGGCCGCAGCGTCCGCCCCTGCCACCAGGACCGTCGCCACCGCAGTGAGCAGGAGCACCCCGGCCACCCCATAGGAGGGGAAAACGATCCGGTTTGGCAGCAGGTGGTGGCGGACGTCGATCACCGTGAGGCGGACTGCCATCACCGCAAAATAGAGGCATGCCGCCAGCACCAGCCAGAACGCGAGGGGGGTGTCCAGCCACAGGTCGCCGAGTCGTCCGATCACCCCTCGGATGCTACTGGAATTCCCCTGCCCGCCCCACCGGGTCCGCGTAAACTGTGGATATGTCAGCCTGGGATTCCCGGCGGCGCCCGGACCCCGCCGGCGGCGCCTCCCCTTCAGATCCCCCCGCCATGTTCCGCAGCCTGTGCCGGTCCTCTCCGTGGAAGTGGCAGTCACTTCGCTTTGAGTACTGGGATGAGCCGTTCGACGCAGCACCGGCTCCGGGGGCTTCCCTGGTCCGGGCGTGGCTGCGCCGGCCCGGTGCGCTGCGGCTGGAGAGCCCCGAAGGACTGGTCCTCCACAGCACCACGGGAATCAACGATTCCCGTGACGGCCTCTACGTCAGCTCCACCCGCAAGTCCTGGCTCCTCCCGCCCCACCTTGTCTCACCGGTGTACGGCGCGGCCGGACTGGTGAAACGGCGTCCGGAGGCAGCGTACGGCGAGCCCGGGTTCGGCAACGGACGGTTCTCCGCTGCACTGGACCCGGTGGAGCTTGCCGGCAGCGCCCCTGCGCCGCTGGAGTTTCCGGGCAGCAATCCGGTACTGGTGGAGGACGTGCGCACCCTGGACCACGAGGGCAGGCCTGCCATGGAGGCCGTGGTGGTTCCCACCCCCGCATACCAACCCTGGGATCCGGCGGCTCCCCTGTGCCTTGCCGGCCGCACCCTGATACGGGTGGACCTTGGCACGGGCGTCTGTGTGGCCAGCCGTTCGCTGGAGCACGACACCGCAGGCTACGGACACTGGCTGCGGATCCTCGGCGTTGACGAATACATGCTGGACG
Organism: Pseudarthrobacter sp. SORGH_AS 212; assembly: GCF_030818145.1. Classification (NCBI taxonomy): domain Bacteria; kingdom Bacillati; phylum Actinomycetota; class Actinomycetes; order Micrococcales; family Micrococcaceae; genus Pseudarthrobacter; species Pseudarthrobacter sp. SORGH_AS 212. The sequence continues at coordinate 668,131 of NZ_JAUTAA010000001.1, forward strand.
ACCTTTTCCTCGCCGAGTCGATGAACCTCACCGACGTCCGCCGCCACATCAGCTGGGATGTGCCCGCCTGACGTGACGGGCAACGGTGCACGCCATCGGCTAGGCTTCGCGGATGATTAGCATGAGCTCCGTCTGGCCGCTGTACGACCTGAAGCTGACCACTCCACGGCTGGAGCTGCGGCCCGTCACTGAACAGGACATCCCGGCAGCCGTCGACGCCGCCCGCAGCGGCATCCACGAACCCGGCCGGAACCCCTTCAGCACGGCATGGGCAGAGGCTCCCCTGGCGGAAATGGGGCCGCGGATGGCCCAGTGGCAGTGGCGCCTCCGAGCCGAATGCACCCCGGAGTCCTGGACTCTGCTCCTGGGTATCTGGCATGAGGGGCAGTTCATCGGCTGCCAGGACGTGGGCGCCAAGGACTTCGCACTGTTGAAGACCGTCTCCACCGGATCATGGCTCAAACAGTCCGTGCAGGGCCGGGGCCTGGGCGCAGAGATGCGTGCCGCCGTCGTGCTCTGGGCCTTCGACTGGCTGGGCGCCGACGTGGCCGAATCCGAAGCCGCGGACTGGAACGCGGCTTCCCTCGGCGTCTCCCGCGCCCTCGGCTACGAGCCCAACGGAACCACCCGGAAGGCGTGGGGCACGCAGGTGGAGACGGTCCAGAAAGTCCGGGTCACGCCCGAAACCTTCAAGCGCCCCGACTGGACCCTCCAGGTAGAAGGCCACGAAGCAGCGGCAAAGTTCCTGCACGTCACCTGAGTGCAGGCCAGTGGTTCGGCTCGTCCGCCCCGAGTCCTTCGCCGTCGCTTAGACACCTCCCGACGCGCTGCTTCGGTCGCTGGGCGACCTGCACACCGCTCTAGTCCGCGGTGCGCTCCTACACGAAGGACTCGAACCGGACGTGTGCGCGGGTGCGCCTTCCGGCAACGTGCGTCAGAGGCGGGGAACGAGCCAGCACGCAGAGGAAGGGGCACCCGCGGACACCCAGCTACCCCTCTAGGAGTTCCGTTACCAGGGCTGCGATCGGGGACCTTTCCGAGCGGGTGAGCGTGATGTGGCCGAAGAGCGGGTGGCCTTTCAGGGTTTCGACGACGGCGGCGACTCCGTCGTGCCTGCCGACGCGGAGGTTATCCCGCTGGGCGACGTCGTGGGTGAGCACGATCTTCGAGTTCTGGCCGATGCGGCTCATGACTGTCAGCAGGACGTTCTTTTCGAGGGACTGGGCCTCGTCCACGATGACGAATGCGTCGTGCAGGGAACGGCCACGGATGTGGGTGAGGGGCATGACCTCGAGCATTCCCCGGTCCATGACTTCCTCCACCACTTCCTGGCTGACGAGCGCGCCCAGCGTATCGAAGACGGCCTGGGCCCAGGGGTTCATCTTTTCGGACTCGGAGCCGGGCAGGTAGCCGAGTTCCTGGCCGCCCACGGCGTAAAGGGGGCGGAATACGATGACCTTGCGGTGCTCGCGGCGTTCCAGGACTGCTTCGAGGCCCGCACACAGGGCCAGGGCCGACTTGCCGGTGCCGGCGCGCCCGCCGATGGAGACGATCCCGACGGAAGGGTCCATCAGCATGTCGATGGCCAGCCGCTGCTCGGCGGACCTGCCATGAAGCCCGAACACGTCCCGGTCACCCTTGACAAGGCGGACCTGCTTGTCGGCACCCACCCTGCCCAGGGCGGAACCCCGGTTGGACAGCAGGACCAGCCCGGTGTTGACCGGCAGTTCCGCGGCCGCGGGAATGAACACCGGTTCGTGGCCGTAGAGGGTGGAAATCTCCTCCTCGTTGGCCTCGACTTCGGCAACCCCGGTCCAGCCGGAGTCCTTGACCAGCTCGTTGCGGTACTCATCCGCTGTCAACCCCATCGCTGAGGCCTTGACGCGCATCGGCAGGTCCTTGGACACCACGGTGACGTTCTTGCCTTCGTTGGCGAGGTTCTTCGCAACGGCGAGGATGCGGCTGTCGTTGTCGCCGCTGCGGAACCCGAGCGGGAGCACCTCGGCGGAGATATGGTTGAGCTCCACAGTGAGGGTCCCGCCGTCGTCCCCGATGGGGATGGGCTGGTTCAGGCCGCCGTGCTTGACCCGCAGGTCGTCGAGGAGCCGCAGGGCCGTGCGGGCGAAGTAGCCCAGTTCGGGGTCGTGGCGCTTTGCTTCGAGCTCAGTGATGACCACGATGGGGACGATGACTTCGTGTTCTGCGAACCGCAGCAGCGCCCGGGGGTCCGAGAGGAGGACGGAGGTGTCGATCACGAAGGTGTGGATCAGGGAATCCCTTCCGGAGACGGCAAAACCGGCCGCAGCATCAGTTGCTGCGCCGGTTTTTTCAGTGGCTCGCACAGTGCGAGAGGTAGCTGTTCCTGCCTGGCCTGAAAGGACCTCATGCAGTTTTTCAGAAGTAGCCACATCGACTCCAGCCCCGGGCCCCAGCCCGGCCTTGTTATTGGTGAGGCGGCTCGGCCATGAGGCCGGGTCCGGCCTCCCATACAACCGGTGCGAAGTTCCGCTCCATGTACTGGCCTCCCCGATCAGCCGGCGGTTTGCCTGCTGATGGATATAACGTAAATCCACCCCCCGGCATTTCCGCAACCATTACGCGGCGATTCCTGTTGCGGTGTTGTGAACTCCGGGTGAACCGGGAGTGTCAGGAGCCGAAGCGCCGTTGCCGGCCCGCGTAATCCCGCAGTGCCCGCAGGAAGTCGACCTTGCGGAACGCCGGCCAGAGGGCCTCGCAGAAATAGAACTCGCTGTAGGCGCTCTGCCACATGAGGAACCCGGAGAGCCGCTGCTCGCCGGAGGTGCGGATGACCAGGTCAGGGTCAGGCTGGCCGCGGGTATAGAGGTACCGTGAGATGTCATCCACGCTGAGTTCATCGGCAAGCTGGTTGATGTCGGCACGCTTGGCCACGGCGTCATGCAGCAGTTCACGGACTGCATCCACGATCTCCCGGCGACCGCCGTATCCCACGGCCACGTTGACATGGATCTTTTCGTGGACGGGCGTCCGTGCCGTCAGTTTGTTCAGGCGCTCGGCAAGGTAGCCGGGAAGCAGCTCCGGCGCACCCATGGCGTGAACGGAAATGTTCTCGTCCTCGTCCAGCCGGTCCAGGGTGTTGGCGATGATGCCCATGAGGAGGTCCAGTTCCTCACTGGACCTGTTCATGTTGTCCGTGGACAGCATGTACAGCGTCACCACTTTGACGCCGAGCTCCTGGCACCAGCCCAGGAACTCATGGATCTTATCCGCGCCCGCCTGATGGCCCTGGCTTGTGGGTGCATTGAACTGCTTGGCCCAGCGACGGTTCCCGTCCACCATCACACCGATGTGCCGCGGGATGCGGTCCCGGGAAAGGTCCTTGAGCAGCCGCCGCTCGTAATAGCCGTAGAGGAACCCGGGCAACTCCACGCGTCCACTCACCTGACTTCCTCGCTGTTCGTACTTGCACATCCTAGGCTACCGCCCGGGCGGCGCATGCCGGCCGAAGGGGCCCCGCGCGGGGCTGCAAGCGCAGTTACCGATGAGTAACTTACCGGAACGTAGGTTATTCTGGACTCATGAACAGCGACTCTTCCGAGGCCCCGCGCACGCCGCAACCGGAGGATGAAAAGCCCGCTCCGCCGGGAAACACTCCGATGGACGATGCCGCCGTCCGGCTGGCCGAGCTGCTGATGATCAAACCGAAGTGGCGCGGCTGGATCCACACCGTAGCGGCCCCGTTTGCCCTGGCCGCGGGTATCGTCCTGGTGGTCCTGGCCCCCACCGCCGACCGAAAAATCACGTCGGCCATCTACGCCGCCACTGGCGTGCTGCTGTTCGGCGTCAGCGCCGTGTATCACCGCGGCAACTGGTCACCGGTGGTGAAGCGGGTCCTGAAGCGGCTCGACCACACCAACATCATGCTGGTCATCGCCGGCAGCTACACTCCCCTGGCTTGGACCCTGTTGGAACGGCAGCAGGCCGTCCTCCTGCTCTGGATCATCTGGTCCGGCGCCATCCTGGGGGTATTGTTCCGGCTGCTGTGGACTGATGCGCCGCGCTGGCTGTACGTGCCCATCTACATTGCGCTGGGATGCGGCGCGCTGTTCTACTTGCCGCAGTTTTTCCAGGCGAGCGTTCCAGCAGCCGTCCTCATCTGCGTGGGCGGCGCGCTCTACATCACGGGGGCTGTGTTCTACGCCCTGAAGAAGCCGAACTTCAGTTACAACCACTTCGGCTTCCACGAGCTTTTCCACGCCTTCACGGTCTTTGCGTTCGCCGCCCATTTCACGGCCATCGCCATAGCCGTACTGGGCTGACCGTTACGCCCCGCCAGGGTCCGTGGGGAAGCGCCTAATCCCGTGGCAGGGAGTTGCCCTGGGTGGAGCCGTTTCCATTGGTGTCCCGGGATGCCTGCGGAGCCGTGGGTTCTTCGCGGGCTTCCTCAGCCTCGATGTCCGCTTCGGCAGCAGCAGCGATGCGCTCCTCCTCCACCTGCGCCCGGTACCGGACGCGCCGGATCCGCCGGACCATGTCCACGATGAGCAGCGCCGTGACCACAACGAAAAAGGCAGTCATGATGAAGCCCAGCAAGCCGGGCGTCACCTGGTCCTCCGTGATCCCGTCGCGCAGGGTTGGAGTGGGCATCGGCGTGGGGGTTGTGGCCAGTCTGAGGAGCAAGTTTTGCACGTGTAATACCTTCAAAGGATCGGGTTGCAGCCGGACATATGTCACGCCCGAAGCGCTGGAGGCTCACTTCTACGCGGCATAGAAATCGCTGCCGTTTCTATCTTAGCCCGGCAAACAGGTCCGTCTCGGGCAGTTCGGAGGAGACCCGCGACTTGATCAGGGAGTAGTCCTCCCATGGCCAGGTCCGCCGCTGCATGTCTGCTGACACGGCGAAGAAGAACCCCAGGGGGTCCACCTGCGTGCGGTGGGCGCGGAGGGCGTCGTCGCGCACCTCGAAAAAGTCTCCGCAATCCACCTGCGTGGTGGTGGCATGTGCTGCGGGCGGCGGAGTGTGCCCCTCCGCATCGGACTCCAGCCACGCTGCGAGGCGTTCCGCATACGGTGACTGCAGCCCGGCTTCCTCGAGCGCGAAATGTAACGCACGGAAGCGTTCCGGGCTGAACGCGCGGTCGTAGTACAGCTTTCCGGGCTCCCAGGGCTCCCCCGCTTCGGGGTACCTGCCGGCATCGCCGGCGGCATCGAACGCTTCCACTGCCACTTTGTGCGCCATGATGTGGTCCGGGTGGGGGTAGCCGCCGTTCTCATCATAGGAGAGGATGACGTGCGGCTTAAAGGACCGGACCAGCCGCACCAGAGGTGCCGCGGCATGGTGCAGCGGCAGCGTGGCGAAGGAGCCTGCCGGAAGGGGCGGAAGCGGATCGCCTTCGGGCAGGCCAGAGTCCACGAACCCCAGCCAGCGCTGCCGGATGCCAAGGATCTTTGCCGCCCGGTCCATCTCCAGGCGCCGCGCGCCCGCCATGTCCCGCTTGGGGTGCGGCTCGCCTTCCACGGCAGGGTTCTGGATGTCGCCGCGCGATCCGTCGGTGCAGGTGGCCACCATGACCTCTACGCCGGCGGCAGCGTACATGGCCATCGTGGCAGCGCCCTTGCTGGACTCGTCGTCCGGGTGGGCATGCACTGCGAGCAGCCGAAGCGGTGCCGGGGATGTGCTGGACGCTGTCATGGAAGGACGGCTCCTCATTCTTCGTGGTGTGTGGCGGTGCAGGGTTGTGGCGGTATGCGGGCGGACGGACAGCGCCGTCATGGCCGGTGCAATTGGCCACCACAGGATGGGCACTAAACTGGTCTGGTGACTTCCCCGGACCAGCCGGCCCCATCCGCGCCCGCAGACACTAGCCTAGCCAATCGATATGGTGGCCAAAAGCGCAGCCTGACGCCCGGCGTCAAGCGCGCCATCGCGGGCGGGGCCCTCGCCGTCGGTATTAGTTTCCTGGCATGGGTCTCCACGTCGAATTCACTGTCGGCGGTCAGCTTCAAGGACGTGGGTTACAGCACACCCGATGCCACGGTGGCCGAGGTGGACTTCCAGGTGACCCGGGAACCCGGCACTCCCGTCAAGTGCGCCGTGAAGGCCCTCGATTCCAGGTACGCGGTAGTTGGCTGGAAGGTGGTGGACATTCCCGCCGATGCTCCTGAGGGAACACAGGGAACGGCCGACGGCGGCAGGACGGTTTCCCAGCGGGTCACGGTCCGCACGGAGTCGCTGTCCGTGTCCGGCGTTGTGGACAGCTGCTGGGCCACGAACGGATCCGGCCAGAAGGTGTGATGTGGACCGCTTGCTTGTTGGGATAAATCCGGGGGTTTGACTACAATGGATCAATACCTTCACCCCGCTGAGCTGGTTGCTGTTCCACAAGTGGCCACCGTGGCGGGGTCTTTTGCATGTAGGACCACTAGAGGAGAAGTCCGTGTCTACCACCAACAGCGCAGCTGCAGCCTGGCTCACCCAGGAAGCTTTTGACCGCCTGAAGGCAGAGCTGGACCACCTTTCCGGCCCCGGCCGGGCGGATATTGTCCAGAAGATCGACGCTGCCCGCCAGGAGGGTGACCTCAAGGAAAACGGCGGTTACCACGCGGCCAAGGAAGAGCAGGGCAAGATCGAGGCCCGCATCCGCCAGCTGACCGTGCTGCTTCGGGACGCCCACGTGGGTGAATCTCCCGCCGATGACGGCATCGTTGAGCCCGGCATGATCGTGGTGGCCCGGATTGCCGGGGACGAAGAGACCTTCCTGCTCGGATCCCGTGAGATTGCCGGCGATTCGGACCTGGACGTCTTCAGCGAGAAGTCCCCCCTGGGTTCTGCCATCCTTGGCCACAAGGAAGGCGAGACGCTGAGCTACGTTGCGCCCAACGGCAAGGACATCAAGGTGGAAATCCTGTCCGCAAAGCCTTACGCAGCCTAGTTTTTCCTGAGCTGCCAAAGCGCCTGCCGCCCTTGGGGCGGCAGGCGCTTTTCTGTTTTAGCTGATCGGGCGGCAGCTACAGGGGAATTGCGCGGTCCCGCTGCCTGTCGGCGCCCGAACGCGGGCGGAGGATCAGTGCGGCAACCACTCCCCCGGCGGCTCCGCCAAGGTGGGCCTGCCAGGAAACGAGGCCGGACACGATGGGCAGCAGGCCCAACAGGATGCTGCCATAGCCCATGAACAGGACCACGGCCAGGAGGATCTGTTTCCAGCTGCGGTTGAAGAAGCCGCGGACCAAGAGGAAGGCAAAGAGTCCGAAGACAAGGCCTGAGGAGCCTACGGTGATTCCGCCGTCGCCGATCAGCCAGACGGTGATTCCCGATCCCAGCCAGCTGAGCGCGAGGGCAGTCAGGAAAACCCGGAGACCGGAGAGGAACACCAGGAAGCCAAAGATGATGAGCGGCAGGCTGTTGGACAGCAGGTGGTTCAGGTTGGCATGCAGCAGCGGAAACGTGAAGATGTCGAGGAGCCCGTCCGCGCTCCGGGGCCGCAGTCCGAACGTGCGCGTCAGCGACCCCAGCGTCAGCGTGTTGAACAGCTCAATGACAAAGAGGAGTGCCACGAACCCGCCCAGGACGAGCAGCCCGCCCTTGGCGCGCGCCGCCGTCGTCTGCCGCTCCCGGAAGTCCCCGCTCCGCATCAGGCCAGCCACGCGTACTCCTAGTGCACCACGATGGGCTGGAATCCTTCGGCACGGAGCGCGCTGAGGACTTGCTCACCGTGCTGGTGGCCCTTGGTCTCGAGGTTCACGGTGATGGAGACGTCGCCCATGCTGATGGAGCCACCCACGCGGGTGTGGTCCAGGCCGGTGACGTTGGCATCGTTTTCGGCGATGATCCTGGCGATGGTTGCCAGCGAGCCGGGACGGTCATCCAGCATCATGCGGACGGTCATGTATCGCCCGGCTGCGGAAAGGCCGCGCTGGATGACCTTGAGCATCAGCATGGGGTCGATATTGCCGCCGGACAGTACGACGGCGGTGGTCCCCGGGTTTTCGATCTTGCCGTCCATCAGGGCTGCTACGCCGACAGCACCGGCGGGCTCCACGACCATTTTGGCGCGTTCCAGCAGGAAGATCAGCGCACGGGCCAGCGAATCCTCGCTGACCGTCACAACGTCGTCCACGAGTTCGCGGATGATGCTGAACGGCAGCTGCCCTGGCCGGCCCACGGCGATGCCGTCAGCCATGGTGGACACCTTCTTCAGCGGAACCAGGGCGTCGGCGGCCAGGGAGGGAGGGTAGGCCGCGGCGTTTTCCGCCTGCACCCCGATGATGCGGATGTCCCGGCCGAGTTCCTTGGCCCGGGCTTTGATGGCGACGGCGACCCCGGCCAGGAGACCGCCGCCGCCAACGCCCATCAGGACGGTGTCCACGGTGGGGATCTGCTCGAGGATCTCCAGGCCAACAGTGCCCTGGCCGGCCACCACATCAACGTTGTCGAAGGGGTGGACGAAGACTGTCCCCGTTTCGTTGCTGTACCGCTGGGCCTCGGCCAGCGCCTCGTCCACGTTGTGGCCGTGCAGGATCACTTCGGCACCGTGGCTGCGGGTGGCTGCGAGCTTCGGCAGCGCAACACCGAGGGGCATGTAAATGCGGGCCTTGATCCCCAGGCTTTTCGCTGCCACGGCAACGCCCTGGGCGTGGTTACCTGCGGACGCCGCCACGACGCCGCGTTTCTTCTCTTCGGGCGACAGGCGGGCCATGCGGACGTAGGCGCCGCGGACCTTGAAGGACCCTGCGCGCTGGAGGTTCTCGCATTTGAAGTAGACCTCGCCGCCCACCTGCGCGCCCAGCGCACGGGACGATTCCACTGGAGTGCGCGCAATAATCCCGTCAAGCAGCTTCTGCGCCTCAAGGACATCGTCCAGCGTGACGGGAAGGGTTTGCAGGATGTTCACGTACTACTCTCCTCTTGGTTCGTCCCCGGCGCCCCGATGGGATGCGGAGTGGGCACCGCGGTGTTCAGCTGTGGTGCCGGCAGACGTGCCGCCTTCGCCGCCAAAGTCCTTGGGCGGTTCAACGTCTTCAATGGTGTTGTCCCCGCCAGCCGGAGCTGTCAGGGGCCTCCCGGCAATCACCGGCACCTGTTCATGTTCCCATGTTCTGGCTGCGATGTAGCGAATGGCCGAGTTTGCTACGGCCAGGATGGGTACGGAAAACAGTGCACCCGGGATGCCGGCAAGGTACGAACCGGCGGCAACGCTGAGGATAACGGCTACCGGGTGGAGCGAAACGGCCTTGCCCATGACCAGCGGCTGCAGGATGTGGCCTTCCAGCTGCTGGACCGCAAGGACGATGGCGAGCATGATCAGCGCATTCACGGGGCCGTTGGCAACCAGCGCCAGCAGGACGGCAATCACACCGGTCACCAGGGCACCCACCACCGGGATGAATGAACCCAGGAACACCAGCACGCCCAGGGGAAGAGCCAGCGGGACACCGATGATCGCGGCGCCCACGCCGATGCCGATCGCATCCACAGCGGCAACGAACATCTGGATACGTGCATAGCTGACCATGGAGGCCCAGCCCTTGCGTCCGGCGCCGAAGGTGGCGGCCCGCGCCCGCCGCGGAAGCAGCCGCACCAGGAACGCCCAGATCCGGTCTCCCTCGAGCAGGAAGAAAATGAGGATAAACAGGGCCAGGAGCAATCCGGCGGCGAAGTGTCCGGCGGTACTGCCAAAGGAGAGGGCGCCACTGAGGATGCTGCTGCTGTTGTTCTGCAGTGCGTCGCTGGCTTCCTTGACGTACTGGTCGATCTGGGCCGCCGTCAGGTGCAGCGGCCCGTCGGAGAGCCACGTCTGGACCTGCCGCACGCCTTCGAGCGCCTGCTGCCACAATTCACCGAAGCCGATGACCAACTGCCGGCCGACGAGGGCCAGCGCACCGGAGATCACGGCGATAAAGCTTAGGACCGTGACGGCGACGGCAAGGCCGGCGGGCAGTCCGCGCCGCTTCAACCAGACCGTGACCGGGCTCAGCAGCCCCGCGAGGAGCGCCGCCACCATCACCGGGATGATCAGGAAGGTGATGTGGCTCAGGAGCCAGATCAGCGTGCCGGCCATCAGGAGGATGAGGCCCAGGCGCCAGGACCAGGATGCGGCAATCCGCACACCGTACGGGATGTCCCGGTCCAGCTCACGGTCCGTCAGGACGCGGAGGGGTGCCGCCGCGGCGGGGGCTGGAGATGGCCTGGACTGGGTGGCGTCGTCCTCATTGGGCGTCATAAGGAAACTCTAACCGCCCGTGGCGGCGTGGTAGTCGATTCCCCACTCCATGGCGAAGGACTCCCCGGGTTCGAGCCAGCGCAGGCCGTCACCGGAGTTGAAGGCGTTGGCCGGACCGGTCATCGGCTCTACGGCGAGCGCCCGGCTGCGGCCGGGGTAGACCGTGCTGACGAAGACGTGGACGTACTGGCAGGATTCGTCCTGCCAGAGGCTGACGCTGCGTCCGTCCGGACCGGCCAGCACGTGGCGGGCCTTGCCATCCTCATACCCGAGGCCGGTGAGTGCGACGTCGACGCTGAGGCCGCCGATGGTGCGGCCGGCGCGGAAGTCGGTGTCGCCGTCCACGGGTGCGGAACTGCGGGGTATCAACCGCTCATCGGCGATGAGCTGGGTGTCGGCCTGGACGGTCAGTACCAGTTCCTCGGCCGGTGCGTCTCCCAGCCGCAGGTAGGGGTGCGCGCCGAGGACGAACGGCGCAGCTGCTGCGGCATGGTTGGTCAGGCTCTGGCGGACTGCGAGTCCCAGGTCTGCGGTCAGCTCGTACCGCACGAGGTGCCGCACCAGGAACGGGTACCCGTGCTGCGGAAAGACCGTGGCTTCCAGGGAAACGGAGTATGGCGATTCGTCCACCAGGGTGTAACCGACATTTCTGAGCAGGCCGTGGCTGGCGTTGTTCCGGGATACCTCAGTGATGTCCAGCTGCTGCTTCTTGCCGTCCAGGACCCAGGCGCCGTCCTCCACCCTGTTGGCCCAGGGCGCCAGGGTGATTCCTGCGCCCCCGGGCGGGATGACGTCATCGCCGTAGGTCTCGGTCAGGAGCACGCCGCCCCGGCTGTAGGAGCGGAGTCCGGCGGCGAGCTCGGTGATGACGGCAACGGCGTCGCCGCGGCGAAGTTCGTATTGGCGACCTGAGGCAAAGGCGCGCAACTGCGGACTGGTGGTGGCGTCCTGGGACGAAGACTGGGTCATGTGCCTTACCGTACCGCGCGCCACCAGTCGCGCCGAACGGTCAATGTTGCTTTTTGTTCTTAACTATTCTTTTTTGGTTGAACATGCGAAAATATTTCCCATGACAGCGATCACCAGCACCAGACTCTCCGACGGCCGGGAGCTGATCTATTTTGATGACCCGGGCACCAATGCGGCGAGGGCCACGGGGCCCACCGACCAGCGCGGCCTGCCACCCCGGGGCGAGCCCGGTGAGGTCCGCTTCGATGCCCTTACGGACGAATGGGTGGCAGTGGCGGCGCACCGCCAGACCCGTACCCACCTTCCGCCTGCGGACCAGTGCCCCATCTGCCCCACCACGCCTAACAACCCGTCCGAGATTCCTGCGGCCGACTACGACGTTGTGGTCTTCGAGAACCGTTTCCCGTCCCTCGGCCCCGCACTCGGTTCGGTTCCGGAAAACGCTGCCTGGGGAACCAAGGGCCCGGCCTATGGCCGCTGCGAAGTAGTGTCATTCACGCCCGAGCACACGGGCTCCTTCAGCACCCTCAGCGAAACCCGCTCCCGGACGGTGATTGAGGCCTGGGCCCAGCGCACGGAAGCGCTCAGCTCACTGGCGGGCATCAAGCAGGTGTTTCCTTTCGAGAACCGCGGCGCAGATATTGGCGTCACCCTCCACCACCCGCACGGCCAGATCTACGCCTACCCCTATGTCACTCCCCGGGCGGGCGTGCTGGGTTCAGCCGCCCTGCGCCATTACGGGAAGCACGATGGCCGCGAAACCCTGACCGGTTCCCTCCTCAAAGCAGAACGGCAGGACGGCAGCCGGATGGTCATGGAAGGCGAGAACTTCAGCGCCTACGTCCCCTTCGCCGCCCGCTGGCCGCTTGAAATCCACCTGGTCCCCCACCGCCACGTTCCGGACCTGGCGGCCCTGAGCGGGGAGGAGAAGGACGAGCTTGCCCAGGTCTACCTGGACCTGCTGAAGCGCGTGGATGCCCTGTACCCCACGCCCACCCCGTACATCTCCGCCTGGCACCAGGCTCCGCTGGAGCCCGAACTCCGCGCCTCCGGATACCTCCACCTTCAGCTGACCTCACCCCGGCGCGCTGCGGATAAGCTGAAATACCTTGCCGGATCCGAGGCAGCCATGGGCGCCTTCATCAACGACACCACACCGGAAAGCGTGGCCGAGCGGCTGCGCGCAACGGTTCCGGCACCTGCCACTGCGGCCGCCGAGGCCGCTCCGTCCCAAGGAGTTCCCGCTTGAGCGCCGCACCCCACCCCACCGCCGATTCAGCCGCCCCAGGTACACAGGACCTGGCTGCCCGCTTTGCCCGGGAGTTCGGCGCCTCCCCGGCAGGCATCTGGCAGGCACCGGGCAGGGTCAACCTGATCGGTGAGCACACTGACTACAACGAGGGCTTCGTGCTGCCGTTCGCCATCGACCGGACTGCCCGGGTAGCGGTGGGCATCCGCCCGGACTCCACCGTGCGGCTGCTGTCAACGTACGGTGACCAGGGCATGGTTTCCACCACGCTCAACGCCCTGGAGCCGGGCTCGGCCAAGGGCTGGACCAAGTATCCCCTCGGCGTGATGTGGGCCCTCCGCGAGCGCGGCATTGACGTTCCCGGAATCGACCTGCTGCTGGACTCGGATGTTCCGCTCGGCGCAGGCCTGTCCTCGTCGCACGCGATCGAGTGCGCGGTGGTCACCGCCCTCAACGAGCTCACCGGCGCAGGCCTGGCAGCGGAAGACATGGTCCTGGCCACGCAGCGGGCCGAAAACGACTTCGTGGGGGCTCCCACCGGCATCATGGACCAGTCCGCGTCCCTTCGGGGCGCCAAGGGCCACGCGGTCTTCCTGGATTGCCGTGACCAAAACGCCACCCTGGTGCCGTTCGAAACGGAACCTGCGGGGCTGGTCCTGCTGGTCATCGACACCAAGGTCTCGCACTCTCACGCCGACGGCGGGTACGCCTCGCGCCGCGCATCCTGCGAACTCGGCGCCGAGGTCATGGGGGTCAAGGCGCTGCGCGACGTCCAGGTCGGTGACCTTGAGGAAGCCAGCGGGCTGCTGGACGAGGTGACGTTCCGGCGCGTGCGCCACGTAGTCACGGAGAACGACCGCGTACTGCAGACGGTCGAGCGCCTGGCCGCCGAGGGGCCCGCCGCTATCGGCACCCTGCTGGATGCCAGCCACGCATCCATGCGGGATGACTTTGAAATCTCCTGTCCGGAGTTGGACCTCGCCGTGGACACCTCGCGCGCCAACGGGGCCATCGGGGCGCGGATGACCGGGGGCGGTTTCGGGGGTGCGGCGATCGCACTGACACCCGTCGCTTCCGAAGAAAAGGTGCGTGCCGCCGTCGTCCGCGCTTTCGCCGGGGCAGGCTATGCCGCACCGGACATCTTCACTGTCTCCCCTGCAGCGGGCGCCATGCGCGTCGCCTGACAACCTGACCGGCCGGCCGGCCAACGGTTAGTCCTTTAAACAGAACAGGCCCACCGCAAGGTGGGCCTGTTCTGTTTAAAGGACTGGACGACGGCGGCCGCCGCCTTCGGTGCTAGTCGTCTCCGCGGAGGATGGCCAGCAGGCGGATGATCTCCACGTAGAGCCAGACCAGCGTGACCGTCAGGCCGAAGGCCGCGGTCCAGGAGAAGCGCTGCGGGGCGCCGCTGCGGACGCCGGCTTCAATGCTGGTGAAGTCCATGATCAGCGAGAAAGCGGCGAGGCCAATGGCAAGCAGGCCGATAACAACGCCAATCACTCCGCTGCGCAGGCCGAACGGCTCCTGAGTGACGCCGGTCAGCATCATGACCAGGTTGACCACCGAGAACAGGGCGTAACCGCCAAGGGCGATCATGAAGAAACGCATGGCCTTGGGGGTCGCACGGACCTTGCCGCTCTTGAACAGCAGCAGGGTGACGGCAAACACGGAGAGCGTGCCCACCACTGCCTGCAGGCCAACGCCCGGGTACTGGGTATCAAGGATGCGGGTCAGGCCGCCAAGGAAAAGTCCCTCAAGGCCGGCGTACGCAAGGATCAACGCAGGGGAAGGCTGCTTCTTGAACGTGTTGACGAGGGCAAGGACGAAGCCGCCGAGGGCGCCGACGATCATGAGCATCGACGCGAGCCCCAAACCGACGGTCAGGGTGACTGCCGCGCCGAGGATGACAACGCCGAGGCATGCCGCCGTCTTGACGATCACGTCATCGAAGGTCATCCGCCCGGTATCCGCCGGGCCCGCCGACGGCTGGTTGTACATGTCCTGGAGCTGGTTGTCCGTCATGCCCTGCGGCTGGGTGTTCCAGGACTGCTGGCCATAGGGTGCCTGGGCGTACGGCTGCTGGCCGTAAGCCTGCTGGCCGTAAGCCTGCTGGCCGTAAGGGGCGCCGCCGTAGGCCTGCGGGGCAGGCGGTGCCTGGGTGGCTCCACGGAAGCTCTTTCCGTTGAAGATCGGGTTTCCGCCAAGTGCCATTGCGGGATTCCTCCATGCTGGGTGTGTGATGGATCTTAAGGTTTACGCTACCAATTCCCACGTAGCCGGCTCCCCTAAAGTTCCCGCCGCCCCTCCTTGCAATACAACCGTGACCTGCGGGTGGACAGGCTGCGTGCCTGGAGACACCGCTACTCAACAAAGGTTGTTTCCCACGATCCGCGCCACATCGCAGCCGCAGGCCCCGCAGTTGTTATCCGATCGCTACCAATATGGCCTGGACCACGGCATTCACCGGTTCTGATGCGCTGTAGCATAAGCCAAGCAGGGTGACGGAACTCACACTCGTGGGTGTCGGGCGTCATGGCATTTTTCCCCGCCCTGCGACCGTTCGCAGCGGCTGCAATGGCGCGGCCTAGACCGCCCCCAAGTGGAGGTTATCAATTTGAGAAGTACACCCCAAGGCCAGCGGGCCGGAAGGCGCCTCGGTTTGCTGAGACTGTTGGGAGCCATTGGCGCTTCCATCTTCGCAATCCTCCTGGTGGCCGGACCGGCGAGTCAGGCCGCTTCCCCGTCACCGACACCATCCCCGTCGAATCAGACCTTCCAGAACAACATCAGCGGGTTCCTCCGTGACGACACCCGCGCACCCCTGGCGGATGTGACCATCACGGCAAAGAAGGGTGATTTCACCGGCACTGCCAAGTCATCGGCCAACGGTGCCTGGAACATCGGCGTGCCGGAGCAAGGCACCTACACGGTGGAACTTGATGAATCCACGCTTCCCGAGGGCATCAAGCTGGCCGACGGCCAGGATAATCCCCGCGACGTGACGTTCAGCCAGACCTCCAACCTCTCGGTGATCTTCGCCTTCGGCAAAGGCATCGTGGTGCAGCAGCAGGACTTCGGCCAGAACCTCCTCAACCGGCTGGTGGCGGGCCTGAGCTTTGGCCTGCTCCTCGCCCTGGCATCGGTTGGCCTGTCCCTGATCTTCGGCACCACCGGCCTCACCAACTTCGCCCACGGCGAGATGGTGACCCTTGGCGCGGTCCTCGTTTTCGGCTTCAACGCCATCGGGCTTCCCTTCTGGCTATCCCTGATCCTGTCGCTGGTGGGCGGCGGCCTGTTCGGTTATGCCCAGGACCGCGGGCTTTGGCGGCCACTGCGCCGCCGCGGCACGGGCCTGGTCCCCATGATGATCGTCAGCATCGGCCTGGCCCTCGCGGTCCGCTACGTGATCCAGTTCTACTTCGGCGGCGCCACCCAGCAGCTGCCTTACGCCCAAAGCCCCGAGGTTCAGATCGGCCCGGTTTCCATTTCGCCGAACAACCTGTGGTCCCTGGGCATCAGCGCGGTGGTCATTGCCCTGATCGGCATCGTGCTGCTGAAAACCAGGCTTGGCAAGGCCACCCGCGCAGTGGCGGACAACCCCGCGCTGGCTGCCGCGTCAGGCATTGACGTGGACGCTGTCATCCGGCTGGTGTGGATCACCGGCGGCATGCTCGCTTCCCTTGGCGGCATCCTCTGGGCCTACTACCGGCCGGGCGTCACTTTCGACATGGGCTCGGCCATCCTGCTGCTCATCTTCGCCGGTGTGACCCTCGGCGGCCTGGGAACCGTCTTCGGCGCCCTGATCGGTTCCATCATCGTCGGCATTTTCGTGGAGCTGACCACCGTGTTCGGCCTCGCCGCCGACCTCAAATACGTGGGAGCTTTGTTCATCATGATCGTTGTCCTCTTGTTCCGGCCACAGGGCATCCTGGGCCGCCGCGAGCGCGTGGGTTAGGAAACAGACATGGATTTTGGCTTCATTCTTTCCAGCGCCGCCGGCGAGATCTTCAGCCCCACCACGGCCGCCTACGCCATGGCTGCCCTCGGGCTCGCCGTCCACTTCGGCTATTCGGGCCTGCTGAACTTCGGCCAGGCCGGCTTCATGGCCGTGGGCGCATACGGGTTCGCGATCTCCACCCTGACCTTCGGGGTCCCGTTCTTCGTGGGACTGCTCATCGCCATTGCCGCCTCCGCGGTCTTTGCACTGCTGCTCGGTATCCCCACCCTCCGTCTCCGGGCCGACTACCTGGCCATCGTGACCATCGCCGCCGCGGAAATCGTGCGCTACATCGTCACCACCAACCAGCTCACTGCGGTCACCGGCTCGGCCAACGGCCTGGCGGCGTTTGAAGGCAGCTTCTACGCCATGAACCCGTTCCCTGAGGGCTCGTACTTCGGCATGAACAACCGCGACTTCTTCATCCGCGTGGTGGGCTGGGCCCTGGTGGCCATCTGCTGCACCCTCGTGTGGCTGCTGATGCGCAGCCCCTGGGGCCGGGTGCTGAAGGGCATCCGCGAGGACGAGAACGCCGTCCGGTCCCTGGGCAAGAACGTCTACGCCTACAAGATGCAGGCCCTCGTCATCGGAGGCATCCTCGGTGCCTTGGCGGGCATGATCTTCACGCTGCCCCGCGGTGCCGTGCAGCCTGCCAACTACGGCACGGAACTGACGTTCTTCCTCTACACCTGCCTCCTGCTGGGCGGCCTGGGCACGGTCCTTGGCCCGGTCATCGGGGCCATGATCTTCTGGGTTGTCCTCTCCCTGACACAGGGCATCCTCTACGGCCTCATTGAGTCCGGTGCCGTTACGTGGCTGAACACCGTCCAGGCCGGGCAGCTGCGCTACATCCTGGTGGGCGTGGCCCTGATGCTGTTGATGATCTTCAGGCCGCAGGGCGTCTTCGGAAACAAGAAGGAGCTGGCGTTCGCGTGAGCATGCACAATGAAATCCCTGAAACGTCCGGTGCCGCGGCGCCGGACTACATGACCGACAGCCGCCCCATCGCAGCGGGTGAAACCGGGCCGGGCTGCAAGAAGCGGGATCCGATAGTGGTGGCGGAGAACGTCACCCGCAGCTTCGGCGGCATCAACGCCGTGGATGTGGACTACCTGGAGATCCCGCGGCACAAGATCACCGCCCTGATCGGCCCGAATGGTGCCGGCAAGACCACCCTCTTCAACCTGTTGACCGGCTTTGATACCCCCAACACCGGGAAGTGGCAGTTTGAAGGCCACAGCCTCGCGGGGGTATCGCCCTACAAAGTGGCCCGCATGGGCATGGTCCGCACGTTCCAGCTCACCAAGGTAATGGGCAAACTGACAGTCATGGAAAACATGCGTCTGGGAGCGTCCAACCAGCCCGGCGAAAGCCTCGCCAAAGCCCTGTTCAAGGGCATCTGGGGCGGCCGCGAAAAGGAGATCACGGCCCAGGCGGACGTCCTGCTGGAGAAGTTCAAACTCGACGCCAAGAAGGACGACTACGCCGCGTCGCTCTCCGGCGGACAGCGCAAGCTCCTGGAGATGGCACGGTCCCTCATGGTGCGGCCCAAGCTGGTGATGCTCGACGAACCGATGGCCGGCGTCAATCCGGCACTGACGCAGTCCCTGCTGGACCACATCAAGAACCTGAAGGCCGACGGCATGACCGTCCTGTTCGTTGAACACGACATGCACATGGTCCGGCACATCGCGGACTGGGTGGTGGTCATGGCGGAGGGCAAGGTTGTCGCCGAAGGCCCGCCCGGCGACGTCATGAAAAATCCCGCCGTCATCGACGCCTACCTCGGCGCCCACCATGACGTGGACCTCGGTGACGCCGAGGGCATCAAGGAGCTCGCTGCCGAACTCGTGGCCGACGACGAGTCCATTGTTGGAACCGAAAACGCCGGGATCATCTCCCTGGACGTTGTCGGGGACGAGGCCGGCACCGCCAGCCCGGAGGAACCGTCCCCCGGTGACGGACAACGCGGCAGGCGCGCGCACAGGGACGCCGAAACCGATGGGAACGACCACACAGACAGGGACACCCAATGAGCAGCACCAGCGCGGCACCGGCCGCCCAGCCCGTGGACGACGGCGAAGCAGTCGTCAAGGTCACCGACCTCGTGGCCGGATACATTCCGGGCGTCAACATCCTGAACGGCTGCAGCATTGAAGCCCGGAAGGGCGAGCTGATCGGCATCATCGGGCCCAACGGCGCCGGCAAGTCGACCCTCCTCAAAGCCATGTTTGGCCTGGTGAAGGTCCACTCCGGCACCGTGGTGGTCCGCGGCCAGGACATTACCGGGCTGAAGGCCAACAAGCTGGTGACCCGCGGCGTCGGCTTCGTTCCGCAGACCAACAATGTCTTTGCGGCCCTCACCATCGAAGAGAACCTCCAGATGGGCATGTTCCAGCGGCCCAAGGACTTTGCCGAGCGGTTCGACTTTGTCACCGGGCTTTTTCCGGAACTCGGCAAGCGCCGCTCCCAGCGGGCCGGTTCCCTCTCCGGCGGCGAGCGCCAGATGGTGGCCATGGGCCGCGCGCTGATGATGGATCCCGCAGTCCTGCTGCTGGACGAGCCCTCAGCCGGGCTCTCCCCCGTCAAGCAGGATGAGACCTTCCTCCGCGTTCATGAAATCAACCGTGCCGGCGTTTCCGTGATCATGGTGGAACAGAACGCCCGCCGCTGCCTGCAGATCTGCGACCGCGGCTATGTGCTGGACCAGGGCCGGGACGCGTACACCGGTACCGGCCGGGAGCTGATGAAGGACCCCAAGGTGATCCAGCTGTACCTGGGCACCCTGGCGGACACCGTCGAGTAGTTCGAAGCACAGGCACAAAGAAGCCCCCGTCCGGATGGACGGGGGCTTCTTTGTGCCTGCGAAAGGTTAGAGCTTGCCGAACTCTTCCTTGACTGCCGTGTACTTGTTGTCGTCCTGGTACTCGTAGATACCGATGTACGCCTCGGTGGGGTCACCGGCGTCGGAGAAGGTCACCGGACCGGACTGGCCGTCGTAGTCGATGTCCTTGCCCTCGCGGAGCAGGGTGACGCAGGCGGCGTAGGACGTGCACTTCTCGCCGCCCTCCGAAACTTCCTTCAGCTTCGCGGCGATGTCCGTCCCCTTGGTGCTCTTGGCAGCTTCAGCGGCCAGGGAGATCAGGTTGACGGCGTCGTAGGACTCACCGGCGTAGCTGTAGTCCTTCAGTGCCGGATCAATGGCGAGGAGCTTCTTCTTGAAGGCGTCCTGCGCGAACGTGCCGGGGATGGTGCCCCGGGCGCCCTTCAGGGTGCCGGCCTGGAAGTCCTTGCTGTAGTCGGAGGTGTTGCCGTCCACCAGGAACATCTGGGTGGGCTTGACTCCCTTGCCGGTCATCAGCGGAACGATGCTCTTGGCCTGGTCGAAGGTGATCAGCGCGATGGCGTCCGGCTTGGCGGCAAGTACCTTGTCCACCTGGCTGCTGAACTGGCTGTCACCTTCATTAAAGAGTTCCTCGGCAACAACCTGGCCGCCGGCCGCCTCGAAGGATTCCTTGATGTTCTTGGCCAGGCCGGTGCCGTAGGCATCGTTCAGGACCACCATGCCGACGGTCTGGGCGCCACACGTTGCCATGTAGTTGCCCAGGACCTTGCCTTGGAGGACATCGGACGGTGCGGTGCGCCAGTACAGGCCCTTGTCATCCCAGGTGGTGAAGTCCGGGGAAGTGTTGGCCGGCGAGAACTGGATAACGCCTGCACCGGTGATCTGGTTGATGACCGTCTTGGATACGCCCGACGATGCGGCGCCAATGACGGCGCTGACACCCTGGCCGAGCAATGCGGAGGTGGACTGGGTGGCGATGTCCGTCTTGGTGTCACCGGAGTCGCGGTGAATCACTTCCACCGGCTTGCCCAGCACGCCGCCGGCGTCATTGACTTCCTTGATGCCGAGGTTCACACCGGCGATTTCGGGCGGGCCGAGGAAGGCCAGGGATCCGGTGGTGGGCAGCAGCGAGCCGATCTTGAGCGGAGTCTCCGTGCTGCCGGTGGACGGCGGAACAGCTGCCGGCGCCGCGCTCTGCGTGGCTGCGGCACCCCCTCCGGTTTCCGGTGCGGGGCACGCGATGCCTCCGGCTGATGCGGAGGAAGCGGACTCGGACGTCGTGGGTGTGGACGAACCGCCGCACGCTGTCACCATGAAGGCGACGCCGATGCCAAGCGCTGTCAGCTTGGCAGCGCGGGTTCCCGCCTGGGGGAATAAAGTCATTTACGAGCTCCTCGATCTAAAGGTGCGAACGGCCTTTGACGCGAAAAATCAGGTGTTCCTGATTTAGCTTCAAGCTAATGCAAATCGCAGGCGAAGATAAGTGACTGAGGTCACATCCTTATAACAGTCGTTGCATATGCGAAATTAAACAAAGGAAGCCGCCCGCAGTGCGGGCGGCTTCCTTCGATTCGGTGCCGCTTGGAGGCATCCTCTGCCCCGTACCCCAGGTGGGACTCGAACCCACAACACGCGGATTTTAAGTCCGATGCCTCTGCCAATTGGGCTACTGGGGCGCCGGATCAATGGTATCCCGTCAGAAGCGCTCGAACGGTTCGGCGTACCGGAACGTCCCGTGCACGCCGCCCGGCCACAGCGCCAGCGGCAGGAGCTGGAAGTGCCCGCCCCACGCCTCATCCGGCGGCAGCACACCGAGGGACGCCGCCGGCACGAATCCGAACCTGGGGTAGTACTCGGTGCTGCCGAGGAGCGCGATGCCGCTCTCCCCCGCAACGTTGGCCCTGGCGATGCTCTCCGTCATCAAGGCTGACCCGATGCCCTGGCGCTGGAGCCTGGGCGTCACGCTGATCGGGCCCAGTCCGAGCAGTTCATGGCTGCCCACCCAGCCCCGGGTGCTGATGACGTGGCCCACCACTTCGTCGCCCAGCACAGCCACCACGCTGAGTTCCGGAAGGTATTCATCAGCGTCGAACAGTGCCCGCAGGATCTTCACTTCGACGGGCTCCCCTACTGCAGGAAGTCCGGTTGCCGGGGAGACGGCAAATGCCTCGGCGGTCAGCGCCAGGATGGCGTCCCGGTCCGCGGGGGTTTCGGTGCGCAGCCGCAGGCCGGGCCGCGGCGCCTCCCGGCTTTCGGCGGAAAGATCGGCCAGCACCTGCAGGGCCCGCTGCGCGTCTGCCGCTGGGACCAGGAGATGGTCGTGATGGAACCCGGCCAGGACATTGCAGCTGATGCCGGCGTCCGTCAGGGCCCTTGCCACTGCGGCGGTGAGGCCTACGGCTTCCAGTGCCGAGTGGATTTCCAGCGTGATCCACGCTGCCATGAAGTCGTAGGGAAGGCCCAGCCGGTCCGCCTCCGCGCGGGGCAGGACCACAGTCAGCCCTTCGGCCTCGCGGACGGCCGCCTCAATAAGGCCCTCAAGGGGCCTGCCGTGGGGCCAGAGGACGTAGACGTACTCGCCGTCGCGCTGTACGGGGCGCATCCCCGCCAACAGGGACTGGAGGTTCTTTTCGGCTGTCATGAGGCCAGTCTAGGATGCGGGTCCGGCCGCGCAGCACAAACGCAAACGGCGGCTGCCCCCGTTGAGGGACAGCCGCCGTCGTGCTTGTGCTACGAAGCCGGTTACTTGGCCTGGGCCGCGACCGGTTCCTTCGGTTCCACCACGGAGGAGCCGGCGGCCGGGGCCGCAGGAGCAGGAGCCGCAGCGGGCTTGGGTGCCGGGGTGGCGGCAGCAACGAAGGCGCCACGCGGGTTGTCCAGGTCCAGCAGCTGCGTGGTGTCGCGGCCGGCGAAGAAGGCGATGATCCAGTTCAGGACCACGCGGAATTTGCGCTCGAACGTGGGCATGGCCATGCCGTGGTAACCGCGGTGTGCCAGCCAGGCCAGCGGGCCCTTCAGGCCGATGCGGCCCAGCAGGTTGATGTTGGCGACGCCCTTCCATTCGCCGAAGCCGGCCACAGCACCAAGGTTCTTGTGCTTGTAGTCCTTCAGCGGCTTGTCCCAGCGGGAGGCCCACAGGTTCTTCGCGAGGCGCTTGGCCTGGCGGAGTGCATGCTGGGCGTTGGGGACGCAGGTGCCGTCAGGCAGGCCCTTGCCGGTGAGGTCCGGAACGGCCGAGATGTCGCCGGCAGCCCAGGCATTCTCGACGATGCCTTCGTCGCCGCCGATGCGCAGGTCCGGGAGGACGCGGACGCGCCCGCGGGGTTCCAGCGGGAAGTCGGTGGAGCGGACCATGGGGTTGGCCTGGACGCCGGCGGTCCACACGAGGGTATCGGCTTCGAATTCCTGCGCCGGGCTCTTGTCCGGGAGGTTGATGAGCTTCAGGGCGCCTTCAGCGCTGTCCAGCGAGGTGTTGAGCAGGACCTCGATGCCGCGGCTGCGGAGGTGCTCCACAACCCACTCTGCCTGCGGGGCCGTGACCTCGGGCATGATGCGGCCCATGGCCTCAACCAGGACGAAGCGGACTTCCTCCTGCTTTACCCGGGGGTTGTTGCGGACAGCGGCGCGGGCCATGTCCTCCATCTCGGTGATGCATTCGATGCCTGCGAAACCGCCGCCGACAACGACGAAGGTGAGTGCCTTGGCCCGGGCCGCAGGATCGGTCATGGTGGAGCCGAGCTCAATGCGCTCGAGGACCTTGTTGCGCAGTGCAACGGCTTCCTCGATGGTCTTCAGGCCGATGCCCTTGTCCGCGAGGCCCTTAATGGGGAACGTGCGGGTGATGGCGCCGGCAGCCAGGACGACGTCGAAGTAGGGAACCTCGAAGGTCTCACCACCGTCGGACGGAGCCACCACGGCCGTGCGGTTGGCGTGGTCGATCGCGGTGACGCGGCCCTGGATCAGTTCGGACTGCTTGAGGTGCTTGCGGTGGGACACCACGGCATGGCGGGCCTCGATGTTGCCGCCTGCCACCTCGGGAAGGAACGGCTGGTAAGTCATGTAGGGCAGCGGATCAACGACGGTGACGATGCCACCTGCATTCGCGATCTTCTTCTGCAGTTTGAGTGCTACGTACAGGCCGACGTACCCGCCGCCGACGACGAGCACCCTGGGACGGTCCTGGAGCTGTGGGGTGGTTGCCATGCCTTCAAGGATAGCCCAGTTTGTGAAAATCTTCACTAACTGCGTCAGCCACCCGTAACGCTACGGCTTCCGTTCGGAATCCACCCTGTCCAGGACTCCCGTTTCGGTATCGTCACGCGCCAATGCGGGGTTCTTGGCCGCCCTGGTCAACTGGACGGCGGCCGCGGCGATGATCGCGAGGAATAGAACCCCGAAACCGATCACGACGGCGGCGCTGATCGCACTGTCCCGCTGCGAGGGCGCCTCGGCCGCGGGCACCGACGCTTCGGGAAGCGTGGGCACCGCGCTGGGCACGTCCGCGGTGGGCAGCGGCGCAGGGGTGGCCAGGTTGCCGCGGCGGTGGACGCGGATCCATTCGGCCACCGAACCCAGCGGGTTGCTGGACGCCTGGGGCACGTCGTCCTTGAGCGCGGCCTCGGCGTTGAGGATCCCGTAGCCGTACAGCGGGTCTTTCCCCGGAACGCCGGCGTCCTTGGCTGTGGTGACAATGCGGTTGATGACCTGCTCGGCGCTCATGGACGGCCATTTGGACCGGATCAGCGCTGCCACGCCCGAGACGATGGGCGTGGAACCGGACGTTCCTGCCCATTCCGCGTAGCCGCCCCCCGGAAGCCCGCCCAACAGGTCCTCGGCGGGGGCTGCGACGCCGATGCTGATGCCCTGGGATGACGCGTCCACGCTGGCCGTGTTCTTGCGGTCCAGCCCGGCAACCGTCAGGACACCGGGAATGGTGGCGGGCGCGCCCACCTGGATGTTGCCGCCCACGCGGTTGCCGGCAGCCGCCACGATGACCACGTCTTTCTGTTCGGCGTAGAGGAAGGCGGCGTCCCAGCTCTGCGGCCACTGCGGGGTGGTGCTGCCGAGGGAAATGTTGATGACCTTGGCTCCGTTGTCCACGGCCCAGCGGACAGCCTCCGGGATCTGGTCCTGGTCGCTCTTGCCCGAGGGGTTGGTTGACCCCAGCCAGGTGGAGACGGAGAGGATCTCAGCCTCCGGGGCCACACCCACGATGCCGTCCGGCCCCTGGGTGCCAGCACCGGGCGACGGTTTGGGGCTGGCGGTGGCAGGCTGGTGGCCGCGTCCGGCCAGCATAGTGGCTACAAGGGTGCCGTGTTCCGGCTTGGAGCCGACGCTCTTCTGCCCGTCGGGCTGGCCGGCGCCGGAGGCGTCATAGCCTCCCACCACGGCGCCTTTGAGGTCCGGGTGCTGGGCGTCCACGCCGCTGTCGATGACGGCCACCTTGACGCCGGCTCCCTTGGACACCTCCCAGGCCTTGGTGACGCCGGACTCGGCAAGCCAGTATTGCTTGTCGCGCCAGTCGTCGGCGTGGGCGGCCGGAGCGGCCACGAGGCCGGCGAAGAGGCAGCAGGCCACCAGGACAAGGGCCAGCACCGCCGACCCCGACCTCCGGAGTACGGATACAGGTGAGGAAACCATGGAATCAGCCGATGCTCAGGGCAATGCCGTCGAGGATGTCGTGTTCACTCGCCGTTGCGGTGGTGACCCGGCCGCCTGAGAGCCCGTTCACCTGTTCCAGGATGCGGCGCCACACCAGTCCCCCGGCGCCGATGACGTCCACCCGCCCGGGATGCATGTACGGCAGCGCTGCACGGTCCGCGCGGACCATGCCCAGGAGGTCCGACGACGCGTCCCGCACCTTGTCGATGGGCAGTTCGGCGCCGTGGATGGCGTCCGGCGAGTACTCGGTCAGCCCGAGCGCGTGCGCCGTGATGGTGGTGATGGAGCCTGCAACGCCGACGACGGCGGTGGCGCGTTCCAGCGGCACCTCGCGGCCGGCGAGGGCAATGGCTTCGTCCACGTCGGCTTCCGCGGCGGCTATTTGTTCGGGGGTTGGCGGATCGTCCCGCAGGTGCCGCTCGGTCAGGCGGACGCAGCCGATATCCACGGACCGGGCCGCGGTGACGCCGGCTGCGGTACCCAGCACAAACTCGGTGCTTCCACCGCCGAGGTCAACTACCAGCACCTCATGGCCGTCCAGGATGGGCAGGACGCTGCTGGCCCCGGCGAAGGACAGCGCGGCCTCCTCGTTTCCGGAGATGACCTCGGGGGCCACGCCCAGCAGGTCGCGGATGCCGTCCACGAAGACGTCCCGGTTCCGGGCGTCCCGGCTGGCGGACGTCGCCACGAACCGGATTGTCCCGGCGCCGTGCCGGCGGATGAGCGCCGCATAGTCAGCGGTGGCCGCGAAGGTGCGTTCCAGTGCGCCCTGGGTGAACTCTCCAGTAGCGTCCACGCCTTCCCCGAGCCGGACCACGCGCATTTCCCGGACGACGTCCGTGAGGCGGGGGGTGCCGGTGCTCCGGTCAATGTCGGCGATGAGCAAGCGGATGGAGTTGGTGCCGCAGTCGATGGCGGCCACACGGGTCATTCCGGGGCCTCCGCGGCTGTGGCGGGATTTCCGCACCGGCGCCGGCCGGCCCACGATGCCGGGCAGGCCCTGAGGTCCATGCCGGCTGAGGTCCTTCGACGGAGCCTCCCCCGTGGAGTCCCAGGCGCCGTCGCAGTAGCAGCGGTCCGCGGTCCACCATTCCTGGATGCGGACCAGCGCCTCGTCACCGAGGGGGTTGACGCCGGGTCCTGCGGCCAGGGAGTGGCCCACCAGGACGTGGAGGCACTTGACGCGGGTGGGCATACCGCCGGCGGAGACGCCGTCGATTTCGGGGACGGCGCCGATCCCGGACCGCTCCCCGATGGCATCGCGGGCGGCCAGGTAGGCCTCATGGGCGGAACGGTAGGCGGCAGCAAGCTGGTCGTCGCTGGCCAGTTCGCCGTTCATCTCGTTCATGACGCCGGCCGCCTCAAGCCGCGAGACCGCGGACGTGATGACGGGGTGCGTCAGGTAGAACGTGGTGGGGAACGGGGTGCCGTTGCTCAGCCGAGGGGCAGTGGCCGCCACCAGCGGATTGCCGCAGACGCAGCGGGCAGGGATTTCCACCACATCGCGGACGGGTCGTCCCAGCTGCCGGCTCAATACGTCCAGGTCACGTGCGGATGGTTGGCGGGAGTTCTCCCGGGCGGCTGCCGTGCTGTTTTCCACTGTCGCGGGCCGTCCTTCCTGTTGCGTTTATTCAGTCGCCGCGCGCGTGATGGACTCCCACAGGGAATCCACCCACGGCAGGTCTGCGGGGTCTTGGGCGGCGGCGGCACCGGGCTGGCCGCCGGTTTCGTCGGCCGGCAAATCGCTGCCGAATACCCAGTAGCCGGTTTCGCCCGGCATAACCATGTTAATGCGGTCGCGGGCCTGCTGCTTCACGTAGTTGGGGTCCTGCCACCGCGACACCTGCTGGCGGAGGGAGTCCCCGGCGGCCTGGCGTGCGGCGATGTCCGCGTTGAGGGCGTCGATTTCGGCTTTCTTGTCGAAGAAAACCTTAACCGTGGGCGCCAGCATGATGGTGATGGCAATCATGACCACGGCCAGGGCCAGCATCCGTCCCGAGAATGCCTTGGCCGGGACGGGCTGCTGGTCCGCTTCCGAGGACGGGGTGCCGCCCTTTGGGCCGGTCCTTCCGGCAGCTGCGCCGTTCCGTGCGGTGCCCGCCGCGGGGGTCTTGGCCGCCGCCGGTCCACTTCCGGTTCCACTGTGGGTTCCAGCCGGGCTGCCGGAGTTCCTGCCTGATAGCGGAGAGCCCGTGGCGCCGCCCGGAGCGTGCCCGGCGCCGTCCTTGCCGGAACCGAAGTGCGCCCTGATGACGTCGGCACCCTGTGCGTGCCCGGCGTCGGACGTGTCCTTGGCTGGGCGGTTGGGGGCGACCTTGGGAACTTTGGGACGGCGGGCGGCCATGACACTCCTGAAACGCGGCCTGCCTGCGGCCGCCACTGTCTGTGATGATCCTTTGTTGCCACAGCGCGGTTGATCAACAACATGCGCCGGGCAACAACCGGGCGGACGGGCTGCTGCAGAAACAGCAGCGGTGGCTATGGTCTTTCAACCATAGCCACCGCCCGTTGGATTACGCGGCTACTAGCCCTTGAAACGCGGGAACGCGCTGCGGCCGGCGTAGCGTGCGGCGTCATCGAGTTCCTCTTCGATGCGCAGCAGCTGGTTGTACTTGGCGACCCGCTCGGAGCGGGCCGGGGCGCCGGTCTTGATCTGGCCGGCGTTGGTGGCCACCGAGATGTCGGCGATGGTGGTGTCCTCGGTCTCGCCGGAGCGGTGCGAGGTGATGGTGGTGTAGCCGGCGCGCTGGGCCAGGCTGACGGCGTCCAGGGTCTCAGTCAGCGAGCCGATCTGGTTCACCTTGACCAGCAGGGAGTTTGCCGTCCGGGTGTCGATGCCGCGCTGCAGAATGGCGGGGTTGGTGACGAAAAGGTCGTCACCCACCAGCTGGACCTTGTCGCCGATGGCATCGGTGAGGGTCTTCCAGCCTTCCCAGTCGTTCTCGTCCAGCGGATCCTCGATGGAAACCAGCGGGTAGTCCGCAACGAGCTCTGCGTAGTAGGCGCTCATTTCGCTGGCGGACAAAGCCTTGCCTTCGAACTGGTAGGCGCCGTCCTTGTAGAACTCGGAAGAGGCAACGTCCAGGGCCAGGGCGATGTCCTTGCCCGGGGTGTAGCCGGCGTTCTTGATGGCTTCCTGGATCAGGTCCAGCGCAGCGCGGTTGGACGGCAGGTTGGGCGCGAAGCCGCCTTCGTCGCCAAGGCCGGTGGACAGGCCCTGCTCCTTCAGCACGGACTTGAGGTTGTGGTAGACCTCAACGCCCCAGCGCAGGCCCTCTGAGAAGGTCTCGGCGCCGATGGGGGCGATCATGAATTCCTGGATGTCGACGTCGGAATCGGCGTGCGAACCACCGTTGAGGATGTTCATCAGCGGCACGGGCAGGACGTGGGCGTTGGGGCCGCCCAGGTACTTGTAGAGCGGCAGGTCAGCAGAAGCTGCGGCAGCGTTGGCGACGGCCAGGGAAACACCCAGGATGGCGTTGGCGCCCAGCTTGCCCTTGTTCGGGGTGCCGTCCAGGTCCAGCATGGCCTGGTCGATGCTGCGCTGGTCGGTTGCGTCGAAACCGGTGAGGGCGGGAGCGATCTGGTCGATCACGGCGTCAACGGCCTTCTGGACGCCCTTGCCGAGGTAGCGGCCCTTGTCGCCGTCGCGAAGTTCGACTGCCTCGTGCTCGCCGGTGGATGCGCCGGACGGAACTGCTGCGCGGCCGATCTGGCCGTCAGAAAGCAGGACCTCAACTTCGACGGTCGGGTTGCCGCGGGAATCGAGGATCTCGCGGGCGTGGATGGCATCGATAAGCGCCATGAATTTGCTCCTTATGGGCGATTAACGGGGGGATGTTGCAGAAAAACTCGACGTCCTCGTCAGGAAACAGCGTAGTCGAGAGTGGTGGAGGTTACGGAAACCTCACCACCGGCGGACGTCATGATGGTGCAGGGTACGGCCCTTCCGGGTTCCGGCTGGCCTGCTGCTGGTACTGCCGCACGGCCCTGCGAAGGGCGCGTTCGGCGTCGAATCCGCCGGCGTGGGCGGAACGGACGACGGCGAGGAGCTGGTTTCCGAGCTCCTCCTCCGTCGCAAAGGGGCCGGCTTCGATTGCGGTGGGGCCGGCTACGCCGGCCCGCGCAGCCCGGTCGAGCGACTTCTGTGCCCTGGCGAGGGCAGGCAGAGCCTGCGGAATGCCTTCGAACGGGTCCTTCCGCTCCGGCTTTTCGGCCCGCTTGACCGCGTCCCACTTCTGCACGATCTGGTCCACGGTGGCGGGAAAGCTGTCCTGCAGGGTGCCGTCCGGGCGGAAGACATGCGGGTTGCGGCGGATCATCTTGGCACCCAGGCCGCGCGCGACGTCGTCGAACGTGAATGCGCCCCGTTCCTCCGCCAGCCGGGCGTGGAGGACCACCTGGAGCAGGACGTCGCCCAGCTCGCCAAGCAGCTCACTGTCCGGATGCCCTTCTTCAATGGTCTCGGCCACCTCGTAGGCCTCCTCGAGGAGGTATTCCACGAGCGAGGCGTGGGTCAGGGCGCCCATCCACGGGCAGTGCTCCCGCAGCTGGGCTATGACCCCCAGCAGCTCCCCCAGCTCCCCGGCTGGGGAGCCGTCGGGTCCGGGATGCTGGTCAGCCAAGGTTGGCGTAGGCGTCGTTGATGTACTCCACCAACGCTTCCTTTTCCTCAAGCGGCAGGAAGGCGGCTTCGGCCGCGTTCAGGGTGAGCTCCAGCAGGTCGTCAAGGTCGTAGTCGAACGTCTCCACGAGCAGCTCGAACTCATCCGTCAGGGTGACCCCGCTCATGAGGCGGTTATCGGTGTTGATGGTGACGTTGAAGCCCAGCTGGTACAGCATGTCCAGGGGGTGGCTTTCGATGCCCTCGCCGAAAGCGGCGATCGCTCCGGTCTGGAGGTTGGATGAAGGGCAGATTTCCAGGGCGATGCCGCGGTCCCGGATCCAGCTGGACAGATCGCCCAGCGTAACCAGGCCCACTGTGTCCTCGGATTCGGATTCGGAGTCTTCGTCGAATTCCACCGTGACGTCCTCGGCAATCCGGACGCCGTGGCCCAGGCGGAGCGCGCGGCCGTCCACGAGGGCGGACTGGATGCTGTCCAGCCCCGCCGCTTCGCCGGCGTGGACGGTGGCCGGGAAGTTCTGCTGCGCCAGGTAGGTGAAGGCGTCCCGGAAGCGGGAAGGCAGGAAACCGTCCTCGGCCCCGGCGATGTCGAAACCGACCGCGCCCTTGTTGCGGTGGCGGACGGCCAGTTCGGCGATCTCCTGGCCGCGGTCGGCATGGCGCATCGCTGTG
This sequence comes from Pseudarthrobacter sp. SORGH_AS 212, assembly GCF_030818145.1. Taxonomy (NCBI): domain Bacteria; kingdom Bacillati; phylum Actinomycetota; class Actinomycetes; order Micrococcales; family Micrococcaceae; genus Pseudarthrobacter; species Pseudarthrobacter sp. SORGH_AS 212. The sequence continues at coordinate 698,347 of NZ_JAUTAA010000001.1, forward strand.
ATGAGCTGCCCCACCTGGATTTCGCGGCCGCTGTCGCTGACTGCCTCGACGCCGGCTTCGAGGCCCTCCTGCACCGCTTCGACCGCCTCGTCGAGGGTGAGGCCCTTCTGCAGGTGCTGCTCCGGCGCCCAGCGCACCTCGCCGTACACCACGCCGTCGTCCGCCAAATCCTCGACGAACTCCTTCGCTACCCGGACCAGGCCTTCGTGCGTCTGCATCACGGCCACCGTGTGGTCGAAGGTTTCGAGGTAGCGGACCAGGGACCCGGAGTCCGCGGACTCGCGGAACCATTCGCCCAGGGCCACGGGATCGGTGGACGGGAGCTGGTGGCCCACGGCCTCCGCCAGTTCGATAATGGTGGCCGGACGGAGTCCGCCGTCCAGATGGTCGTGCAGCGACACCTTCGGCAGGCTCTTCAGGTCGAAATCGATGGCAGGGGCTTCGTCAACAATAGGCTCAGTCACGTTCCCACCTTAGGGTGGGTGCCGGTTCAATGCCAGCCGCTAGGCGGCAGTGGGTCCGCCGTCCTTGGCTGCCGGTGCGAGGAATGCCGGACCGCCGGTTGAGCTGTCCCGGGCACCGGAGGGGCCGCCGTCCAGCCACTCGTCCACTTCCGTGGCGTCCTTGCGGGCCAGGTGCTTGTGCCACCAGCGCAGCATGTGGTCCAGGAGGACACCCAGGACGATGGCGAACACCACGGCGATGCCGGCGCTGAGCAGCGGGTTGTGGTGCAGCCAGGGGAACGAGCTGGCCAGCAGGCCGATGCCGATGGAGTAACCCACCCAGGTGAGGCAGGCGACGGCGTCAAGGACGAAGAAGCGGCGGTGGCCGAACCCGGTGCTGCCCGCCACGTAGTTGACTGCCACCCGGCCCCAGGGAATGTAGCGTGCGGTGAAGATCAGTACCGCGCCACGCTTATCCAGTTCGTAGCGCGCCCAGCTGAAGACCTTCCGGACCCTGGGCCTGCGCATCCACTTCCACCGGTCCAGGCCGATTTTGCGGCCGAGCATGAAAGCCATGTTGTCTCCGGCCATGGCGCCGATCAGCGCGGTGGCACCAAGGATCCACATGTTGGGTTCGCCGCTGTGCCGGGAGAAGGCCGCCAGGGCGACGATGAGGGTCTCACTGGGGACCACCATCGCGAAGCCGTCCACGAAAAAGAACACCAAGAGGACCGGGTAGATCCACCACTGGCCCGCTGCATGGAGCACGGCCTCATTAATAAACTCCACGCAGTCTTGCTCCTAGACAAAAATGCCGCTGCCATAGCGACGCAGCCAAAGCGGAAATCGTTCCTAAGTGTCCCACGGCAGAGGCGTCGTTCGCTACGCCCCCGCCCCGGGAACACCACTGCAACGCTATCCCGGCAGTACCTGCCCAGGCGTCGTCCCAGCGGCTGATCTTGGCGCCGTCCGGGCCTCCTCCCCCGGGTGGAGACGGGGGTGCCGCGGGACGGGTTTCCGCCGCCTGGATCAGGCTTCGGGTTCGCGAATCCGGTCCACGACGTTGGGCTTGCCCCGGAGCTTGTTGATCATCAGGTCCACGATGATGCCCAGCGCCACGGCGCAGACGATGGCGATGGCGGCGCCCAGGAGGTGGTTCTCCTCGAACCACTGCCCGAAAAACAGCCCGATACCCACCGAGTAGGCCGCCCACAGGACGGCGGACAGGCAGGTAAGGCCAACAAAGCGCAGGTGGTGGTAGTGGGTCGCCCCGGCCGTCAGGTTGACGGCGACGCGGCCAATGGGGACAAACCTCGCCACGAGGATCAGCGAGGCAGGCCGCTTGCGCAGTTCCGCGCCGGCCCACCGGAACGCTCCCTGCATGCGCTGGCCACGCATCCAGGCCCATCGGGTGGTGCCGACCTTCCGGCCGATCAGGTAGGCGATGTTATCCCCGGCGAACGCGCCCAGCGCAGCAACGGCCATCAGGATGTAGGGGTTGGGCACGTCCGCCGTGGCGGCCACGGCCGCGAGGCCCACCACGACGGATTCGCTGGGGATGGGAGGGAAGAAGCCGTCAATGACGCAGCAGGCCAGGACGAGGAACAGTACCCAGGGTTGTCCGGCTGCCGCGAGGATGAAGTCATTGATGGCCTGCATAGCTTTCTATGCTATTCGGTCAATGATCAACTGCTGTGCCGGCCGCGACCCCTCCGGTGCGATCACCACTGCGTGCTCCAGCGCCTCCTTTGCCCGGTCGAAACGTTCAGGGGTGTCCGTGAGCAGGGTCATCAGCGGTTCGCCGGCCCGGACCACCGCACCCGGCTTGGCATGCATGCGCACCCCTGCGCCGGCCTGAACGGCATCCTCCTTGCGGGCACGCCCGGCGCCCAGGCGCCAAGCCGCAACGCCCACGGAGAGGGCATCCAGTTCCACCAGGACGCCATCGGCGGGAGCGTAGACCACCTCCGACTCCCGGGCCACCGGCAGCTTCGCGGCGGGGTCCCCGCCCTGGGCCCGGATCATGCTGTTCCAGACGTCCATGGCGCGCCCGTCCTTGAGCGCTGCGGCCGGATCGGCGTCGCGCACTCCTGCGCAGGCGAGCATTTCCTCGGCGAGCCTGACCGTCAGTTCGACGACGTCGGCCGGGCCGCCGCCCGCCAGCACCTCCACCGATTCCTCAACTTCAATCGCGTTCCCGGCGGTCAGGCCGAGCGGGGTGCCCATGTTGGTGAGCAGTGCCACCGTGTTCACGCCGGCGTCCTGGCCGAGGGCCACCATTGTTTCCGCCAGCTCGCGGGCCTTCGCCTCGTCCTTCATGAAGGCGCCGCTGCCCACCTTCACATCGAGCACGAGGGAACCGGTGCCCTCGGCGATTTTCTTGCTCATGATGGACGAGGCAATCAGCGGGATGGCCTCCACCGTGCCGGTCACGTCACGCAGCGCGTACAGCTTCTTGTCTGCCGGGGCCAGGCCTGCCCCGGCGGCGCAGATGACGGCACCCACGTCCTGGAGCTGGGCGAGTATTTCGTCGTTACTCAGGGACGCCCGCCAGCCGGGGATCGATTCCAGCTTGTCCAGGGTGCCGCCGGTATGCCCCAGGCCGCGGCCGGACAGCTGCGGGACAGCGACGCCGAACACCGCCACCAGCGGGGCCAGCGGCAGGGTGATCTTGTCTCCCACGCCACCGGTGGAGTGCTTGTCCGACGTGTATTTCAGGCCGCCGTCGGGGCGGCGAAGGCTGGAGAAGTCCATCCGTTCGCCGGATGCAATCATCGCGGCCGTCCAGCGCGCAATCTCGGTGCGGTCCATGCCGTTGAGCAGGATGGCCATGTTCAGCGCGGCCATCTGCTCATCCGCGATGACGCCGCGGGTGTAGGCATCGATGGTCCAGTCGATCTGCTCCGGGCTCAGCGTGCCTTTGTCCCGCTTGACGCGGATGATGTCGACGGCGTCAAAGGCTTCGGCAATTTTGTCCGTTGCGCGGGTCTCTGTCATCGGGTTTCCTCCAGGTGTTCGGGACCGAAGGCGTCAGGAAGGACCTGGTCCATGGTCTTGATTCCTTGGGTGGTCATGAGCTCCATGTCCGCAGCACGGAATTCGTACAGCAATTGCCGGCAACGCCCGCACGGCATCAGCACGTTGCCGGTACCGTCCACGCAATAGAAGGCACGGAGGCTGCCGCCTCCGGTCATCTGGAGGTTGCCCACCAGGGCGCACTCGGCGCAGAGCGTCAGGCCGTAGCTGGCGTTCTCCACGTTGCAGCCACTGACGATCCGGCCGTCCCCGGTGAGGGCCGCAGCCCCCACCGGGAATTTGGAATAGGGCGCGTAGGCCTTGCGCATGGCGTCGACGGCGGCCGCCTCCAGCGCAGGCCAGTCAACAGTGTTCCCCACGCCGGTCAGCCCTTGACGTACGGTATGCCGCTGGCCGCCGGCCCCCGGGACCTGCCCACCAGGCCGGCAACGGCCAGGACAGTCACCAGGTACGGGAGCATGGCCATGAACTGGCTGGGAACCGGGGTGCCAATGATGGTGACGATGCTCTGCAGGTTGTCGGCGAAGCCGAACAGCAGGGCTGCGAAGAACGCTCCGATGGGGTTCCACCTGCCGAAGATGAGTGCAGCCAGGGCGATGAACCCGCGGCCGCCGGAGATCTCCTTGGTGAAGCTGTCGATGGCCACCAGGGTGAAGAACGATCCTCCGATTCCGGCTACGGCACCGCCCAGCGTGACGTTCCAGAACCGGGTGGCGTTGACGTTGATGCCCAGGGTGTCGGCGGCCTGGGGGTGCTCGCCCACTGCGCGGACCCGCAGCCCCCAGCGCGTCTTGAACAGGCCCACCCAGACCACCAGGACGGCCACGTACATCAGGTACCCCACCAGCGACTGGCGGAACAGGATGGGTCCGATGATGGGAACCTCGGACAGGATGGGGATCTCGATGATGTCCAGCCCCGGCGGCGAGTTGAACCGGGCTTTGTCCTCCTGCATCACGGTGCTGAAGAGGAAGCCGGTGACGCCGGAGACGAGGACGTTCAGGACCACGCCGACGATGATCTGGTTGACCAGGTACTTGATGCTGAACAGGGCCAGCACCATGGACACCACGGCGCCGGCAACAGCCGCGGCTGCCAGGCCGATGAAGGGGTTCTGCGTCATGGTGGCAACGATGGCGGCGGTGAAGGCGCCACCGAGCAACTGGCCTTCGATGGCGATGTTGACCACGCCTACGCGTTCGCAAAGGACGCCGGAGAGCGAACCGAACACCAGCGGGACGGCCAGGGTGACCGAGCCGGCGATCAGGCCTGCCAGCGAGATGCTGGGGGTGCGGGCGCCGCCCACCACCCAGATCAGGAACGCGGCCACGAACAGGACGATGAAGGTGACGGTGAGCCAGCCGGGGGCGGGGCGTCCCTTGGTCTTGAGGTAGACGGCGTAGGCGGCGAGGGCCAGGAGCAGCACCGACAGCACGATGCCGCCGCCGAAGGCGTTGACCTCCAGGGCGGGCAACTGGAAGAAGTCGCTTCCGGTGGAGATGCCGAAGCTGGCCGTCTTGTTGGGGCCGAGGAGTCCAAAGAACACGAGGGCGATCAGCCCGAAGGCGGCCAGCAGGACGGGGGTCTTCCAGCTCACAGGCTTGGCTGAGGTGGCTGCCGCTCCGCTGTCCGCCGCGGCGTTGTCCGGCTGCGGGTTGCCCGGCCGGGATGAAACTGTTGTGCTCATGCTGCACCTCCGGTAGTGGCTGCCTTCGTGGACTTCGCGGCGCGGGCGGGCTTCTTCCGCCGCGGGTTGAGCCCGAAGACGGCGCGCACCAGCGGCGGCGCAGCGATGAAGAGGACGATGAGCGACTGGACAACCAGGACGATGTCGATGGGCGTGCCGGTCTGGATCTGCATCTGGACGGCTCCGGCGCGGAAGGCGCCGAACAGCAGCCCGGCTGCGAAGGTGCCCCACGGCGTCGAGCGTCCCAGGAGGGCGACGGTGATGGCATCGAAGCCGTAGGTGGCTGCCACGCCGTCCGTGAGGACTTTTTCGGTGCCGGCCACCTGGGCCACGCCGGACATGCCGGCCAGCCCGCCGGCGATGGCCATCACCAGGATGGTGGAGCGGGACACGTTGATGCCGGCCGTCTGGGCAGCCTTGGGGTTGGCACCCACGGCGCGGAACTCGAAGCCGACCGTGGACCGGTTCAGGAGCCACCAGACCAGGACGGTGGCACCGATGGCGAGGACGAAGCCAAGGTGGAGCCGGTACTGGCTGCCGAAAATCTGCGGGTACACGGCGGACGGATCGAGGATGGGTGAGATGGGGTTCGACTCCCCCGGCCGCTGGAAGGCCGGAGTGTTCAGCAGGTACCGCAGGAAGTAGAGGGCGATGTAGTTGAACATAATTGTGAGGATGACCTCATGGGCGCCCGTGCGGGCCTTCAGCACGCCGACGAGGCCGCCCCAGAGCGCGCCGCCGACGATGCCCGCCACCAGGACCAGCAGCAGGTGCAGGCCCAGCGGGAGGTGCAGTGCGAAGCCAACCCAGGCTGCAAGGATGCCGGCCACAATGATTTGGCCCTGGGCGCCGATGTTGAAGAGCCCTGCCCGGAAGGCAAGCGCCACTCCCAGGCCGGCGGTGATCAGCGGCGTGGCGATGGTGAGGGTCTCCATGAACGGAGCGAACTGGGCTGCCACACTGTTGCCGCGGGGGTTGAACACGGCCCCTTGGAACAGGGCGATATAGGAGCGGGTGGCGGCGTTCCAGACGGCGGTCAGGAAGTCGGCGGGGCGGGCGAAGAAGTAGCCGGCTGTGGAGGCCACCCGCGTGTCGGTGCTGGCAATGAGCAGGCCGCCGATGACGAGGGCCAGGAACACCGCCAGGACCGACACCATGCCGCTGCCGGTGAAGATCTTGCGGAGCAGCGTGTCAGGGCCGCCGGGCAGCTGCCCGCTTTGGGCGCTGGCAGGGACGGCCGAGGGCCCCATGGCGCCGCCGGCTGTGTCCACGGAGACGACGGCGGCGGTTTCCTCGGCGGCAAGGCTGGCCTGGTGCGGTTTGGCAGGCTGGGTGTCACCCTGCCCTTCGCCGGCAGTTCGTTTGGGGGGATGCTGCTCAGACATGGTCGCCTCCCTCAGCGTCGGAGGTGGGGGCCGGGCGGCTGGCGGCCGGCTGGGGTTGGGCCTGTTCATTCGGGTGGATTCCGGCCATCATCAGACCGAGGACGTCGCGGCCGGTGCCGGCGGGAACGATGCCCACCAGCTTGCCCTTGTACAGCACGGCGATGCGGTCAGCGAGTTCCATGACCTCATCGAGTTCAGTACTGATGATCATCACCGGGGTGCCCTGGTCGCGTTCGGCGACGATGCGCCGGTGCAGGAATTCGATGGAGCCGACGTCCACGCCGCGGGTGGGCTGGGAAGCGATGAACAGGCGCAGGGGGCGGGAAAGCTCCCGGGCCATCACCACCTTTTGCTGGTTGCCGCCGGACAGTGTCCCGGCGGCCGCGGCTGCGGAGGGTGTGCGGACATCGAATTCGTCGATGCGGGCTTTGGCGTTTTCGAGGATCCTGGCCGGGCTCATGCTGATGCCCTTGGCGTAGGGAGGTTTGTCGTAAAGGTCCAGGACCAGGTTTTCGGCGACGGAGAAGGTTCCCACCAGGCCGTCCACCTTGCGGTCTTCGGGGACGAATCCGACGCCGGCCTTCAGGACCTCCTTGACGGACCGGCCCAGGAGTTCCTTGCCGTCGAGGGTGATGGAGCCGGACACCCGGTCCTGGAGTCCCAGGATGGCTTCGGTGAGTTCGGTCTGGCCGTTGCCCTGGACGCCGGCGACGGCCAGGATTTCACCCCGGGCGATGTCGAAGCTGAGTCCGTCCACCACGTGCTGGCCGTTGTGGGCGATAACTGTCAGGTCCCGGACCTCGAAGGTCTTCTCCTGCGGCTTGGCGGGGGCCTTTTCGAGGGTGAGGCTGACGGCGCGGCCTACCATCATCGAGGCCAGGTCCGTGGTGGAAGCCGTGGGCTCCGCGGAGCCGACGACTTTGCCGCGCCGGATAACGGTAATGGTGTCCGAGACTTCCTTGACCTCACGCAATTTGTGGGAAATGAAGACGATGGAGGTGCCGCCGGCCTTGAGCTGCCGCATGATGTCCAGGAGCTCGTCGGTTTCCTGCGGGGTGAGGACGGCGGTGGGCTCGTCAAGGATGAGGACCTTGGCGTTGCGGACCAGCGCCTTGATGATCTCAACCCGCTGCTGGACGCCGACGGGGAGGTCTTCCACCAAGGCATCTGGATCGACGTCGAAGCCGTACTGGTCCGAGATTTCCCGGATCCGGCGCCTGGTTTCGTCCAGGTTGAGGAAGCCCGCCGCTTTGGTGGGTTCGGCGCCCAGGGCGACGTTCTCGGCGACGGTGAATACCGGGACAAGCATGAAGTGCTGGTGCACCATGCCGATGCCGGCCGCCATGGCGTCACCGGGGCCGCGGAAGGAGACGGGTTTGCCGTCGATGAGGATTTCGCCGTCGGACGGCTCGTACAGCCCGTAGAGCACGTTCATCAGGGTGGATTTACCGGCCCCGTTTTCGCCCAGCAGGCAGTGGATCTGGCCGGACTCAACCACCACGTCGATGTGGTCGTTGGCGAGCAGGGTCCCAAAGCGTTTGGTGATGCCTCTGAGTTCAAGTTTCAAAACTCTGACCAATCTCGAAGCGTCCGGTGATCGACCGGACGGGATATGTGGCTGCAGCTCCAGCCTAGTGGGTGCAGCCGTCGGAGAGCCGGGCGGTGGCCCGAAAAAGGGATGCCAGCAAAAAGCGCCACTGCCGGCCAGTCAGGGACGGGCCGGCAGTGGCGCCAAGTGCGAGGGTCAGGCCTTGGGGCTCGCGGCGGATTCGACCTTCAGTTTGCCGTCCACGATGTCCTTCTTGATCTGGTCCAGTTCAGACTTCAGGTCCGCGGGAACCTGGGAATCGAAGTCGTGGAACGGTGCCAGCTGCACGCCGTCGTTGGCGAGGGTGCCAACGTAGGGGGTGTTGCTGAACTTGCCGTCCTTGTCTTCCTTCACCACGGTTTCCACGGCCTCGCCCATCTGCTTCATGACCGAGGAGAGCATGATCTCCTTGTAGTCCGGGGCAGTGAGGAAGCCGTCGGAGTCAACCCAGATCAGCTTGACGTCCTTGCCGGCATTCTTGGCTTCCTGCAGGGCAGCGCCTGCACCCTTGCCCACGGGCCCGGCCACCGGCATGACGATGTCGGCGCCCTGGTCCAGGAAGTTCCGGGTGAGCTGCTTTCCGACGTCCTGCTTTTCGAAGTCGCCGGTGAAACTGCCGTCCTGGGCGTCCTTGTTCCAGCCAAGGAGCTTGACGTCCTTGCCCTTCTTTTCGTTGTAGTACTTCACGCCGTCCGCGTAGCCGTCCATGAAGATGGTGACGGTGGGGATCTTGATGCCGCCGAAGGTGGCCACGGTCCCCGTCTTGGTGGTGCCTGCGGCGAGGTAGCCTGCCATGAACGCCGCCTGCGCGGTGTCGTAGATGATCGGCTTGACGTTGCTGATGGGCGTCTCGTAGCCGAAGTCGATGATGGCGAAGTGGCTGTCCGGGTTGGCCGCGGCCTGCGCCTTGGTGGCATCGCCGAGCAGGAAGCCGACGGTCACGGTGAGGTCGCAGCCGGCGGTCACCATGGCACGGAGGTTGGGTTCGAAGTCGTTGTTGGTCTTGGATTCGACCTGGTTCACCTTGATGCCCAGGTCCTTCTCCGCCTTCTTCAGGCCCTCGTAGGAGGACTGGTTAAAGGACTGGTCATCGAACCCGCCGGAGTCGGAGACGATGCAGCCGGTGTAGTCACTGGCACCGGCGGACGAGGTGCTTCCGGGTTCCGGGGCCGCGCCGCAGGCTGTCAAAAGAAGGGCCGAGGCGCTGACGGTAGCCAGGCCGGCCATTGAACCGCGCTTCAGGCGTGCACGCAGTGATGTCATCAAGATTCCTCCAGGATGCGAGAGTGGCGCTACGGCACGAATTCAATGAGTGTCCGTTTCTGCACTGAAATTCTGTTGTCACTGATGCCCGCAGCATGCGCCGGAGCGCACTGATGCCATCACTTTAGTGGCCTGCGCCACGTGCCCCTAGCACGCTGGCACCAGTTCCCGGAGATTGTTTACAAGTTGTTACCAAGCAGTAGGGGTGACGCGGATCCGCGGCACCCCTACTGCTGGGTGAGGTTGGGGCTTCGGCCCTACAGGCGGACCAGCATCTTGCCCGTGTTGGCTCCATCCAGGAGGTCCATGAAGGCCTGCGGTGCGTTTTCCAGCCCGTCCACCACTGTCTCGTCGTAGCGGACTGTCCCATCAGAGAGCCAGCCGGCCATCTTCTCGGCGAACTCTGCAGAGTGCTGCCGCTGGCCGCCCACCAGGAAACCACGGAGGGTGAGCTGCTTGCCGATGGCCTGCATGAGGTTGTGCGGCGCGGGGGTGGGCTCGGTGGAGTTGTACTGCGCGATGGCTCCGCACATGGCCACCCGGCCGCCGACGTTCAGGACCGACAATGCGGCTTCGAGGTGTTCGCCGCCCACGTTGTCGAAGTAGACGTCGATGCCCTGTTCACCGGCGGCCCTTTGGAGCTGCTCGCGCACAGGGCCGTCGTGGTAGTCAAAGGCGGCATCGAAACCGAGTTCGAGGAGCCTGGCCACCTTGGCGGGTGAGCCTGCGGAGCCGATGACGCGGGAGGCGCCCATGGCCTTGGCAATCTGGCCCACCAGCGAACCGACGGCGCCGGCGGCGCCGGAAACGAAGACGGCGTCCCCTTCCTTGAATTCGGCCACTTTGAGGAGGCCTGCGTAAGCGGTAAGGCCGGTCATGCCCAACGCGCCCAGGAACGCCGATGCGGGCGCCAGGTCGGTCCGGGCCGGGGAGGCCGTGCTGCCTTCCACTACGGCGTATTCGCGCCAGCCGAGGGAATGCACCACGACGTCGCCTTCCTTGTGGGCGCCGGAACGGGACGCGATGACCTCACCCACGGCGCCGCCGTCGAGCGCTTTGTCCAGCGCGAAGGGCGCCGAGTAGGACTTGACGTCGTTCATGCGTCCGCGCATGTAGGGATCCACGGAGATGAACAGGTTCCGGACCAGGATCTGGCCGTCGGCCAGCTCCTGAAGCGGCGATTCGGCCAGCCGGAAGTTCTCCGGGACGGGCCGGCCCACGGGGCGGGACGCGAGCTGGATTTCACGGGTTGCTGCGGGAACGGTGGTGGTGCTCATGCTGCGTACTCCAAAACTTTGAGTTCGACGGTGATGTTGCCGCGGGTAGCGTTCGAGTAAGGGCAGACCTGGTGGGCCTTGGCCACCAGGGCCTCGGCCGTTGCGAGGTCGAGCGCGGGAAGGGCGATTTCCAGTTCGGCGGCCAGGCCGAATCCTGCCCCATCGTCCAGCTGGCCCAGGTGGACCTTCGCGGCGACGGCGGAGTCGGTCAGATCGGCGCGCTCCTTGCGGCCCACCAGGCGGAGCGCCGAATGGAAGCATGCGGCGTAGCCCGCAGCGAAGAGCTGCTCAGGGTTGGTGCCCTGGCCGCTTCCGCCGAGTTCCACCGGGCTGGCGAGGCCCACTTCGAGCTTGCCGTCATTGGACCGGGCGCTGCCGTCCCGGCCCTCGCCGGAGGCAAGTGCTTCTGCTGTGTAAAGGGTCTTCACGTGGATGACCGCCCTTTCATGGTTGGTGTCTGGGTAAATTTTTGAGGCTCGCGGGAGCGTCGTGACGGGGGGCGCTTCAGACCGCGCCGTGGAGGGCGGCGGTGAGTTTAGCGAGGGTTCCGCGTAACTGCTCAAGCTCTCCGGCCGTGAGTCCGGCGGCGTCGGCCAGGCGCTGGGGAATGGCTCCGGCCTTGCTGCTCAGGTCCTTCCCGGCGGGCGTCAGGTGGACGGCCACGCGGCGCTCGTCATCTCCGGAGCGGCGCCGTTCCACCAGGCCCAGGGCTTCGAGCCGCTTCAGCAGCGGGGACAGCGTCCCCGAGTCGAGGCCGAGCTCGTGGCCTAGGTCCTTGACCCCGCGCGGCTCGTTTTCCCACAGAACCAGCATGACGAGGTATTGGGGGTAGGTCAGCCCCAGTTCCTCCAGCACGGGCCGGTACACGGCCGTGGCGGCACGGGATGCCGAATAGAGGGCGAAACACACTTGCCGGTCAAGGCGGGGAGCATCAGTCACAAACACAACGTTAGTCCACAATTCAATTGTGCACAACTTACATGTGCTTGCAGCTCCCCCGGTCCGCTCAAAAAGGCGCGACGCCGGCACTTTGTAAGTGCCGGCGTCGCCTTCTCGTGTGTGTGCAGGCCGAACGGTGCGGCCGGGGCTTCCCCTGCCGCTCAGCCGGGAACGGAGCCTACAGGTCGCGGATGGTGCGCAGGGCCGCACCCGTCAGCACCTGGATCCCGAGACCCAGCGCCCGTTCGTCCAGGATGTAGTCCCCTCGGTGCAGGTCGTATTCCTCGCCGCCCGGCGTCTTGGTTCCCAGGCGCATCATGGCGCCGGGAAGTTCGGCCAGGAACCAGGCGAAGTCTTCGCCGCCCATGGACTGCGGGGTGAGCACCACGGCGCTCTCGCCGATTTCAGCGCGGGCGGACGCTTCTATGAGGGCGGTCTCATGCTCGGAGTTCACCACCGGCGGCACTCCCCTGGTGTGTTCAAGCCGGACGTCCACACCGTACGGCGCCGCCACCTGGTGGACCACCTCATCGAGCAGTTCACCGGCGGCGTGCCAGGCTTCACGGTCCAGGCAGCGCATGGTGCCGGCCATGTAGCCCACCCCGGGGATGGCGTTGGGGGCGGAGCCGGCGGAGATCTGGCCCCAGACCACGGAGACGCCACTGCGGACATCAACCCGGCGGGACAGCACGGCGGGCACATTCACGGCGATCTGGGCCAGTGCGAAGACGAGGTCTTCGGTGAGGTGCGGACGGGACGTGTGGCCGCCGCGGCCGGACAATTCGATCCGGATGGTGTCCGAAGCCGACGTGATGGCTCCGATGCGGGTTCCGATCTTGCCAACTTCGATCCGGGGGTCGCAGTGCAGGGCCAGGATCCGGGGAACACCGTCCAGCACGCCCTGCTCGATGCACGCGTGGGCACCGCCGGGCATCGTTTCCTCGGCCGGCTGGAAGATGATGCGGATGCTGCCGCCCAGGGGCGACTCCTGGTGCATGCGGTGCAGGACCAGGGCGATCCCCAGCATGGTGGTGGTGTGGACGTCGTGGCCGCAGGCGTGCGTGACACCGTGGTTCCTCGACGCGAACGGCAGGCCTGTTTCTTCGATGATCGGCAAGGCGTCGATGTCCCCGCGGAGGGCCGTGGCGATGGGGCCCTCACCAACGTCCACGGTGAGCCCCGTGCCCTCCAGGCGGCGCGGCGCCAGGCCTGCAGCCTCCAGCCGCTCGGCCAGTTTGTCAGTGGTGCGGTACTCCTTGAACGAAAGCTCCGGATGCGCGTGCAGGTCCCGGCGGAATTCGATCAGTTCCGGCAGGAGCGGCTCCAGCCACGGAGCCACCAAAGCGGTGGGTTCGGCTTCAGTAGTGTAATTGCGCACTGCTTCACTCTAGCGATCGTGGCCGCAATAGCGTCCATCACGGTCGCCGCGTTACATCCCGGGCACGGCTGGTGCCCGGGATGGGGACGGCGGCGTCCTAGAGGACGTCGGTGTCGCCGCTGGCCTTGAGGGCGTCGACGGCGGCCTTGACCCGCTGGGAGTTGGCCATGGTGGTGACCAGGAGGGCATCGGGCGTATCCACGATCACCACGTCTTCAATGCCGATCAGGGCAATGACGCGCTTGGTGTCGGTGACCACCACGCCGCTGGAGTTCTCCGTGAAGACTCGGGCACCCTCGCCCAGCACCGTCACGTCATCCACTTCCTTGGCGGAGTTGAGCCGGCCCACGGAGGCAAAGTCTCCGACGTCGTCCCACCGGAAGGTCCCGGGCACGACGGCGACGTCCCCGGCTTCAGCGGCGGGTTCAGCCACGGCATAGTCGATGGCGATCTTCGGCAGCGTGGGCCATACCCGCGCCGTGACCTCATCGCGCTCCGGGGTATCCCAGGCGCGGGCGATCTCCTGCAGCCCCTGGAACAGTTCGGGCTGGTTGGCTTCCAGGTGCTTGAGCAGCAGAGCGACGGGAGCCACGAACATGCCGGCATTCCAGACATAGTTGCCGCTATCGACGTACTGCTGGGCCACCGTTTCGTCCGGTTTTTCCACGAACTCCACCACGTCCTGGGCGCTGGGCGCTCCTTCAACATGGAGCACCTGGCCCGAACGGATGTAACCGAAGCCTGTGGACGGGTGCGTGGGCTTGATGCCGATGGTGACGATTTTCCCGGCAGCTGCGGTGTAGATGGCCTCGCGGACCGCTTCCTGGAAGAGCTGGTCCGGGCTGATCACCTGGTCCGCCGCGAAGGATCCCATGATGGTGTCGGGATCGCGTTCGTGAAGGATGGCGGCGGCGAGTCCGATCGCGGCACCGGAGTCCTTGGGCTCTGATTCAAGCACCAGGTCGGCGTCCTGGACCTCGGGAAGCTGCCTGCACACGGCATCGCGGTGCGCCTTTCCGGTGACCACCAGCATCCGGTCCCCCGCGAGCGGGTGGAGCCGGTCATAGGTGGCGCGCAGCAAGGTGCTGCCCGAACCGGTGAGGTCGTGAAGGAACTTGGGAGCTGCGGCTCGTGACAGGGGCCAGAGGCGGGTCCCCACTCCGCCGGCCGGAATCACCGCGTAAAAGCGGTCCAAAGGTGATACCGGGCTTGTCACTTTGTCTGTACTCATCAAGGCCTACTTTAGCCGAACGGGCGCGGTCGCCCGCGTAGACGGACCTGCGCCCGGTGGCCTGCCCGGAAGCAGGAGAGCCGCTTTCCGAGCAAGGCTTTGTGGCGTTTGTCTCAAAAATTCAGGAAAACCGCGCCACTGCTGGGCAGCAAGATGCTCCTAAATTGAATAAGCTGTGAGCGAAGCCTAGATTTAGGCCTGAGCTACGAGTGCTCTCGCAGCAGGCGTTCCCCCCGCGTGGATCTCATGCCAGCGCCGCTGTGTTGCAGGGAGGTTTATCAGTGCCGACAAAACCAGCTGGCACCTTGTACCGCGGCCGTGAAGGCATGTGGTCCTGGGTAGGACACCGGATTACCGGTGTAGTGATCTTTTTCTTCTTGTTGGTCCACGTCCTGGACACAAGCCTGGTGCGTGTGTCCCCGGAGGCGTACACCGCCGTCATCGGCGCCTACAAGAATCCGCTGATGGCACTGGGTGAGACGGGCCTTGTCGCTGCGATCGTGTTCCACGCCTTCAACGGCCTGCGCATCATCGCAGTGGACTTCTGGAAGAAGGGCGCCAAGTACCAGCGCCAGATGCTTTGGGTAGTCCTGGGCCTCTGGGTTGTCACCATGGTCGCCTTCTCCATCCGCCACCTGTCCCTCGCCCTCGGAGGTCACTAAGCCATGACTGCAACCATCGAGAGCCCCCGCAGCGGGCGGATCGCACCCCAGTACCGCCGCAACGGCGGAAGCCGGGGCAACTTCGAGATGATCGCCTGGCTGTTCATGCGCCTCTCCGGCGTGGTGCTGGTGGTCCTTATCTTCGGGCACCTGTTCGTCAACCTCCTGGTGGGCGAGGGCATCCACGCCATCGACTTCGGCTTCGTGGCCGGCAAGTGGGCAGATCCGTTCTGGCAGTTCTGGGACCTGGCCATGCTGTGGCTGGCCATGCTGCACGGGACCAACGGCGTGCGAACCATCATCAACGACTACGCCGAGAAGGACTCAACCCGCCGCTGGCTGAAGACGGTCCTCTACTCGGCCACCGTCGTCATCATCGTCCTGGGCACCCTGGTGATCTTCACCTTCGATCCGTGCCCCGTGGTGGACGGCGTTCCGCTGCCCGGCGGTTTCTGCCCTGCCTAGCACCAGCATCATCCCGGGCCCGCGGGCATAAACCGCGGGCCCTGTTGTGCGGGGACAGCAGCACGCCCCCGTTTGTTTTATTGCGAATTTTGAGAGAAAGAGCGTCTGGTATGCAGGTCCATAAGTACGACGTCGTCATCGTCGGTGCCGGTGGCGCTGGCATGCGCGCCGCGATCGAATCCGGTCAGCGCGCGCGCACAGCAGTACTGACCAAGCTCTACCCCACCCGCTCGCACACAGGTGCGGCGCAGGGTGGCATGTGTGCAGCCCTTGCCAATGTCGAGGAAGACAACTGGGAGTGGCACACGTTCGACACCGTCAAGGGCGGTGACTACCTGGTGGACCAGGACGCCGCCGAGGTCATGGCCAAAGAAGCCATCGACGCCGTGCTCGACCTGGAAAAGATGGGCCTGCCGTTCAACCGCACGCCCGAAGGCCGGATCGACCAGCGCCGTTTCGGCGGCCACACCCGCGACCACGGCAAGGCACCCGTCCGCCGTGCGTGCTACGCAGCGGACCGTACCGGCCACATGATCCTGCAGACCCTGTACCAAAACTGCGTCAAGCACAACGTTGAGTTCTACAACGAGTACTACGTCCTGGATCTGCTGACTGTCGAAGAGGATGCGGTCCGCGAAGACGGCACCGCCTACAAGCAGAAGCGCGTTGCCGGCGTGGTTTCCTACGACCTCGCCACCGGCGAACTGCACGTATTCCAGGCCAAGTCCGTGGTATTCGCTTCCGGTGGCGCCGGCAAGGTCTTCAAGACCACCTCCAACGCCCACACCCTGACCGGTGACGGCATGGGTATTGCGTTCCGCCGCGGCATCCCCCTGGAGGACATGGAGTTCTTCCAGTTCCACCCGACAGGCCTTGCGGGCCTGGGCATCCTCCTGTCCGAGGCCGCCCGCGGTGAGGGCGCCATCCTGCGCAACTCGGAGGGGGAACGCTTCATGGAGCGGTACGCCCCCACCATCAAGGACCTGGCACCCCGCGACATCGTGGCCCGTTCCATGGCCAACGAAGTCCGTGAAGGCCGCGGCTGCGGCCCGAACAAGGACTACGTCCTCCTGGACCTGACCCACCTGGAACCGGCGCACATCGACGCCAAGCTCCCGGACATTACCGAGTTCGCCCGCACCTACCTCGGCGTGGAACCCTACACGGAGCCGGTGCCGGTGTTCCCCACCGCGCACTACGCCATGGGCGGCATCCCCACGAACATCAAAACCGAAGTCCTCCAGGACAACGACACCGTGATCCCCGGCCTGTACGCCGCGGGTGAGGTGGCCTGTGTGTCCGTCCACGGCTCCAACCGCCTCGGCACCAACTCCCTGCTGGACATCAACGTGTTCGGCAAGCGTGCCGGCGTCGCCGCTGCGGAATACGCCAAGACTGCCCAGTTCGTGGAGCTGCCGGAGAACCCGCTGGACTACACCACGGACCTGCTGGACATCGCCCGCAACGGCACCGGCGACGAGAAGGTGGCGCAGATCCGAAAGGAGCTGCAGGACACCATGGACGCCAACATGCAGGTGTTCCGCACCGCGGACACCCTGAACCAGGTCCTGCGCGACATCGCCTCCTTTGAGGAGCGCTACAAGCACATCAACGTGCAGGACAAGGGCAAGCGCTTCAACCTTGACCTCCTCGAAGCCGTGGAACTGGGCTTCCTCCTGGAACTGGCCAAGGTCATGACTGTTGCTGCCCTGCACCGCGAGGAATCCCGCGGCGGACACTTCCGCGAGGACTTCCCGGACCGTGACGACGAGAAATTCATGAAGCACTCCATGGCGTACAAGGATGACCACGCTCCGGCTGACGGATCGGCGGAAGCAATCGCCGGGATCCGGCTGGCCACCAAGCCGGTCGTCTTTACCCGCTACGAGCCGATGGTGAGGAAGTACTAAGATGACCGCTGAAATCGCTGAGCCAGCCTCAAAGATTGAACTGCCTGCCGGCGTCGGCGGGGGCGGCGAAATCCCCACGTTCGATGTCCACATGCGGGTCCGCCGGTACAACCCGGAGGTCTCGGAAGAGGCCACCTGGGATGACTACCACCTCACCATGTACGGTACGGACCGCGTCCTGGACGCCCTGCACAAGGTCAAATGGGAGATGGACGGCAGCCTGTCGTTCCGCCGTTCCTGCGCCCACGGCGTGTGCGGCTCCGATGCCATGCGCATCAACGGCCGCAACCGCCTCGCCTGCAAGACCCTCCTGAAGGACCTGGACACGTCCAAGCCCATCACGGTGGAACCCATCAAGGGCCTGCCGGTGGAGAAGGACCTCATCGTGGACATGGAGCCGTTCTTCCAGTCCTACCGCGAGGTTATGCCGTTCCTGATCAACAAGGGCCACGAGCCCACCAAGGAACGCCTCCAGTCCGCTGAGGACCGTGAGCGCTTCGACGACACCACCAAGTGCATCCTTTGCGCTGCGTGCACGTCTTCCTGCCCGGTCTTCTGGACCGACGGCCAGTACTTCGGCCCGGCGGCCATCGTGAACGCACACCGCTTCATCTTCGATTCCCGTGATGACGCCGGCGACATGCGCCTTGAGATCCTCAACGACAAGGAAGGCGTGTGGCGCTGCCGCACCACCTTCAACTGCTCCGAGGCATGCCCCCGCGGCATCCAGGTGACGCAGGCGATCGCCGAGGTCAAGCAGGCGATCCTGTCCCGCAAGATCTAAGGATCACCAGCGGACGACGGCGTCACTCACCCCACGTGGTGAGTGGCGCCGTCGAACGTTAAACCCCACGCCGTTCGACAGGAAGGGGACACCGTGTCCCGCTCAGAAAAGGTCACATTCGCCGGTTCCACCGGGGAGATGCTGTCCGGGATCATCGATATTCCGGAAGTCCCCGTCAAGGGCTGGGGTGTGTTCTCGCACGGATTCACCCTGGGCAAGGACAGCCCGTCCGCGTCCCGGATGTGCAAGGCCCTTGCGGACAGCGGCGTGGGCATGCTGCGGTTCGACAACCTGGGCCTGGGCGGCTCGGCCGGCGAGTGGTCTGCCGGTTCCTTCAGCCACAAGGTTGCCGACACGGTCAAGGCCGCGGAGTTCATGCGCAGCGAGGGCAAGGAAATTTCGCTGCTGGTGGGCCACTCCTTCGGCGGCGCGGCAGTCCTGGCCGCGGCCCGTGAGATCCCGGAGCTCGACGCCGTCGCAACAGTCGGCGCCCCCTTCTCGCCCAAGCATGTGGCCCACGTCTTCGACGCCGCCCTGGACCGGATCCTGAACGAAGGCAGCGCGGAAGTGGACCTGGGCGGCAAGCGGGTGGAGATCCGCAGGCACTTCGTGGAGGACCTGGAAAACGCCGACCTCACGGACTGCATCCGGCAGCTGCACAAGCCGCTGATGGTGCTCCACTCCCCCACCGACAACACCGTAGGGATCGAGAACGCCAGCACGATCTTCCAGACCGCCCGGCACCCACGGAACTTTGTCTCCCTGGAAGGCAGCGACCACCTCCTGACCGGCAAGGGCCAGGCCGCCCGGGCTGCCAGGATCATCGCGGCATGGGCCGACCAGTACCTCGACGCCGCGCACTGACCGGCTCGAGGCTGGCTTGGCCGGCCACCTGTGCGCTGCCTACTTGCCGATGGCGGCCTTGCTCTCGCTGATCCATTGCTCGGCCGCCTTCTCAGGCGTCAGGCGTTTGAACAGCACCTCGGTGTTGATCCGCGCCGTGATCTCGGAGACCGCAGTAGAACCCGTGGGTCCGATGTAGGTGGGCGCAAAGTCCATCTTGCCGATCTCGCCGATGTAGGCGGCCTCCACTTTCCCTTGCGGCGTCAGGAGGTCCTGGATGGCCGTGCGCATTTCGGGGTTGCTCGGGACACCGCGGTCGCTCTGTATGATTTTCGCGGCGGACTGGTTGTTCACCAGGAAGTTCACCAGTTTGGCCGCGGCTTCGGTGTGCTTGCTCCGGGCGGAAATGGTGTAGAACTGCGACGACTGGAGCCAGATGCCGGGTGTGGGCTTCTCGCCGGGGAGCTTGAGGAGTTTCAGTTCGGCGCCGGAGGCTTTGCTGAGCGCTGTCAGGGAGTTGCTCCACGTGAGCATCATGCCGGCCTGGCCCATGCCCATGAGCGTCTGTTCGGTGCTGACGCTGAGCTTTTCCACTGTCTCGGAGGCGTTGGGTGCGGCGCCGGACTCACTGAGCTTGAGGGAGAAGTCGAAGTAGTCCTGGACTGTCTCCTTGGTGAGGCCAAGCTGGCCGTCCTGGGTATAGAGGGACTCCCCCCGCTGCCGGGCGAACGCGTCCAGGGAGTCGTGGGTGAGGACCGTTGCCGTCCCGTAGGTGCCCTTGGGGCTCTTAGCCGTCACGCTCGCCGCAGTTTCGGCGAAGTCCTCCCAGCTCCAGGTGGTGTCGTCCGGGAGGGGAATGCCGGCCGCCGCAAAAACAGCGGGGTTCACCACGATGGCGAGGGCGTTGGCACCGGTGGAGATGCCGTACTGCTTGCCCTGGACCTGGCCGTTGTCCAGCGCCCCCTGGTCCAGCTTGGCAAGGTCGAGCTGACCTGAGACTTTGGAGAGATCCAGCAGCGCTCCACGGTTGGCGTATTCCGCCGGGTAGGCGCCGCCCATGGTGATGACGTCCGGTGCATCGTTAGCGGCAACCTGAGTGGCGAGTTTGTCGAAATAGCCACCGATGTCGCCGAACTCGGGCTTCACCTTAATGTCCGGGTTGGCGGCTTCGAATTCTGCAATGGCTTTGTTGGTGAGCTCTGCACGTCCCGCATTTCCCCACCAGACGAACCGGATCTCCACCGGGCCGTCTCCGGCTCCGCCCGACGGTGCGGAGCATGCCGCGGTCAGTCCTAGCAGGCATGCTGCACTAAGCATTGCGACGGATGTGCGGAGGCCGTGGGTACTGAGGCGCATCATCGGGTCAGCTTCTTCCCTCGTCAGAAAACGGTTTCGTGAAACGTATCACAACGCGGTTGGCCGCCAACAGGCCCTGCTGGTTTCCGGGGATGCCGGGCGCGGGTTACTCAGGTTTGGGGAATGGTGTGGCGGGCGCCGAGGATCGATTTGCGCGGCTTGTCCCCCGCTGCGAGATCGGCTTCGCGGACCGCCGACCAGCCTGCCGATACGAGGTACACCTGGCTGACGAAGTTGAACCAGATGAGCAGCCCAATGATGATGGCAAACGGCGCCAGGATGGGATTGCGGCCGGCACCGCCCAACAGTTCGGTGCTGAAGATCTGCAGCACCGTGGTGCCGATGGCTGCCAGGATGGTGCCTTCCAGAAGGGCGCGGCGGGAGAGCTTGAGCCCGCCTGCCAGCCGGAACATGATGAGGGCTGTCACCCAGCTCAGGACCAGCGGAACGGCGATTTTAATGAGTGTCGTCAGTGGGCCGGCCACAGCATCGTCCAGGTTCAGGAAATCAGATACCCAGCCTGCTGCCGTCCCGAAAATCAGTGAGGCACCGGCGCTGATGACGAGGGCTACCCCGAGGAGGAGCAGGGTGCCCGCGTCCCGCAGCTTGAGGACCACGGGGTTGACCACCAGGGGCGGCAGTTCCATGACGCCCCGAAGCCCGTCCCTGAGCCCGTTGATCCAGCCCAGGGAGGTGATGATGGTGACGATGGCGGCGATGATGGCAGTGAGTCCCAGGCCCTGCGGGTTCAGGAGGTCCTGGGGGTCCACCAGGCCCGTTCCGCCGTCCACCTTCAACAGGCCCGGGGCACTTGAGGCCACGCTGCTGACGATGCTGTCCAGCAGTGCAGGCTGTCCGCGAAGGACCAGCCCCGCAACGGAGAAACCGGTGGCCAGCAGGCCGGTAATGGAGAAGAACATGTTGAAGCCGATGCCGGCGCTCATCAGCGGACCGTGCTGAAGGCTGTAATGCCGGAAGGCGCGCATGGGACGGAAGGCGTTCAGCCGGGCAAGCAGCCATTGGACCATGGCCAGGAGGGATTTGAGGCCCCCGCCGCCGGACCGCCGCGCCTTGCTCCAGTCCATCCGCTTCTGGCTGACGGCCAGCTGCAACTTGGCGCGCTCAGTGGGAAGAGGCTGCCCCGCCGGTTCGGGATGCCGCTTCCGCAGCACCGTCCGCGAATCGGGTGCCGGCGTCGTTGTCAGTTTCGGTCCCAAAGTCCAGCTCTTCCCGTAGCTGCCAGATGCCGTCTGCATCATGCTCGTAGAGTCCCATGCTAACCACGGGGAAGGTGGCCTTGTAGCTTTTCAACACCGTTTCCGCCTCATCGAGGCTTTCCGGGCTGACATCGTGGGCAATGGTGACGTGCGGATGGAAAGCGAAGGGCAGGTCACGCTGCAACGGACCCTGCTGGAGCTTTTCGTGCAGCTCGACGCACTGGTCGAAACCGTCCTCGACCTTGATGAACACCACTGGTGATACGGGGCGGAAGGACCCGGTCCCGGAGATGGTGACCATGAAGGGGCTCTGCCGGCGGGCCACGTCCCGGACGTGGGCCAGGGTTGCCTCCCAATCATGGGTTGGCGTGGTGGTCACCAGCGTGATGTGCGCAGGCACCACACCGGCCAGCGGATCGCCGAAGGACGCACGCCATTGCTGGAGCTCTGCTGCGATGTCAGGCGGGAACCCGAGGATGACGCCGACGCTGGAAGACATGGTGCTAGCGGACTCCTGCGAGGCTGTGGGACGGCAGGAAGCCCATGCGCTCGTACACCTGGGCCATCGTCACGGAGGCAATCTCCCGCGCCCGCTCTGCGCCAAGGGCCAGCAGCCGGTCCAGCTCGGCAGGATCGGCCATCAGTTCATTGGTCCGGTTACGCAGTGGGGTGACGAAGTCCACCACCACTTCAGCGAGGTCCACCTTGAGGTGGCCGTACATCTTGCCCTCGTACTCGGCCTCAAGATCAGCCACCGGCTTCCCCGTCAGGGATGAGTAGATGGTGAGCAGGTTGGAAACGCCGGGCTTCTCCTCGGGGTCGAACCTGATCTCCGTGCCGGCATCGGTCACGGCGGACTTGATGCGCTTGGCGGCAATCTTCGGGTCCTCCAGGAGCTGGATGGCTCCGTTGGGCGACTCGCCGGTTTTGGACATCTTGGCGCTGGGGTTCTGAAGATCGTAGATCTTCGCGCTTTCCTTGAGGATGGTGGCCTCAGGGACGGTGAAGGTGTCGCCGAACTTCGTGTTGAACCGCTGGGCGAGGTTGCGGGTGAGCTCGAGGTGCTGCCGCTGGTCCTCGCCTACGGGCACCAGGTCCGTCTGGTACAGCAGGATGTCCGCCGCCATCAGCGTGGGGTAGGCAAAAAGCCCCAGGGTAGCGGTGTCCGCGCCGGACTTCTGGGTCTTGTCCTTGAACTGTGTCATCCGGGAGGCCTCGCCGAAACCGGTGATGCAGTTCAGCGCCCAGGCCAGCTGAGCGTGCTCAGGCACGTGGGACTGGACGAAAAAGATGCTCTTGTCCGGGTCGATCCCGGCCGCGATGTACTGGGCAGCCACGATCCGCGTGCGCTTGGCAAGCTCCGAGGGGTCGAAGTGCACGGTGATGGCATGCAGGTCAGGAATGAAGAACACGGCGTCGTACTCGGCCTGCATGTCCACCCAGTTGCGGACGGCTCCGATGTAGTTGCCCAGGTGCAGGGAATCGGCGGTGGGCTTGGCACCTGAGAGGATGCGCTTCTTGGCGGCCGGGGTGGGCTGGAGTGTCATGCGTAAGACTTTCGGGGCTTAGAGCTGGTAGTCCACTACCAGCGGGGCGTGGTCGGAGAAGCGGGTGTCGTACGTGGCCGCGCGGTCCACGACGGCGGAGGTTGCCGAGGCTGCCAGCGCCGGCGTCGCCAGGTGGTAGTCGATGCGCCAGCCGGCGTCGTTGTCAAAGGCTTTGCCCCGCCAGGACCACCAGGTGTACGGCCCATCCATCTCCCCGGACATGGTCCGGTGGACGTCGTGCCAGCCGATTTCCTCGCCCAGGAACCGGTCAAAGTAGGCGCGTTCTTCCGGCAGGAATCCGGCCTTCTTGAGGTTTCCCTTCCAGTTCCGGATGTCCAGGGGCGTGTGGGCCACGTTGAGGTCACCCACCACCAGGGCATGGTCGCTGTGCTTGGACAGTTCCGGAAGCCTGGTGCTCATGGCGTCCAGGAAACGGTACTTGTCGTCCTGCTTGGGGGTGTCCACCTCGCCGGAGTGCACGTAGGCGCTGGCCACGGTGAGCTGTACGCGCTCCCCCGAGGCATCGGTAACGCGGAAGTCGGCTTCGACCCACCGGCCGGCGGTGGCAAAGTAGTCATCGCCGATCCCGTTGCGCGTGGCGATGGGCTCTTCGCGGGAGGCGATGGCAACGCCGGCGCGGCCCTTGGCCTCGGCTTCGGCGTGAAGGATGTGCCAGCCTTCGCCCAGCAGCTGCCGGACAATGGCGTCGGGCGCACGGACTTCCTGGAGGCAGAGGATGTCCACGTCGCGCGGCTCCAGCCAGGCGGCCATGCCGTTCTTGTAGGCAGCCCGCAAACCGTTCACGTTAACGGATGCGATGCGGAGGTGGTCCTTCTTCAATGCCGAGCTCACCCGTTCCACTCTAGTCGATGATGGTTCCGGCCACGGGCTCGCCGTTGCCGGAGGACCTGATCATGTCCCGGGCGTTGGTGGCCGTGATTTCAATCGTTTCAAGGGCCCGGTTAATGGTGTCCTGGTTGGCGGCTGCACCCTTGGCGCGCTCCTCCTCCAGAACGCGGATCTGCACCTGGACGATCTTGAAGGAGTGATCCAGCTTCAGGTCGCGGACCTCATCGGCCTGGCTGCGTTCGGACACCACGGTGGTTCCGCCATGGTCTGCCGCTGACTGCATCGGACCCCGGCCGGCTGCCGTGGTGAAGGCATTCTGGGCCTCACTGAGCTTCGCCCCGGCCTTCTTGGCCGCCCTCTGGATGCTGAAGACCACGAAGCAGGCGAGCGCCAGCCAGAAGAAGGCGATGACGGCCACAACCCAGCCCACGACGTCGTTCTGGTTTGCCGCGAAGATCACGGCAACGATGAACGCGGTCACCAGGACCATCAGTCCGGGGCCGCTGATGCGGAACATCGAGAAACCGCCCTTGGCGGCGTGGGGAGCTGAATTGGGGTTGCCCAGAGATTGCATGCACCTATTCTCTCAAACGGCGCGGCATGCTCAGGCCTCCTTCCACCCCCGGCGAACACCCAGGCAGGTAGCAGCAGATGTCCCTTAGACCCCTCTAAACGACATCTGCTGCTACTTGGTTGGGAGCTACTTCAGGAACAGGGCCCGCAGGCGGAGGGTGGTCAGGAGCATGCCCGCGGCGGTCATAGCCAGGTAGTAGCCGATATGCACCGCAGTGGCCGCGGAGAAGGCACCGACACTGATCTGGCGCAGCAGTTCCACGCCGTGCCACAAGGGCATGGCCTGGATGAACCACTGGATGGGTTCCGGGTAGACGCTCAGCGGGTAGAACGTCGCGCTGAACAGGAACATCGGCAGCAGGATGAAATTGATCCAGTCCATCTGCTGGAAGGTTTTCAGGAAGCTGGTGATTCCCATGCCCAGGCTCGCGAAGCCAAAGGCGATGAGCACCGAGGCCGGGACCATCAGCAGGGCCCAGGGCGAGGTGATCAGCCCCATCATTCCCATCACGGCCGTAAAGCCGGTGGCGTAGAGCATGCCGCGCAGGAGGGCCAGGAAAATCTCTCCGAGGGCAACGTCCAGCGGCCCCAGCGATGTGTACAGCATGCCCTGGTACAGCTTGGCGAAGTTCATTTTGAAGAACACGTTCCACGTGGAGTCGTACACCGCCCCGTTCATCGCGGAGACTGCCAGCAGTGCCGGGGCAATGTAGGCCGCGTAGCTGATGGCGGTGCCGTCGGGACCTTCAACCGCTCCGACGATGGCTCCCAGCCCCACCCCCATGGAGACCAGGAAGAGCACCGGTTCGAAGAACCCGGACAGCATGACCAGCCAGTTGGTGCTCCTGGTGGCCATCAGCCCGCGGGCGATAACTGCCCTGGCGTTGCGGGAATACAGCGGGCCGAAGGTCCGGTCCCGGGCTGCCGCAGCCGCCGTGCCAGCCGGGCTTCCATGGTCCATGCGGGTGCTCACTGTCCCATCCTCAGGGCGAAGCGGCGGCGGGTCAGTGTCCAGCCGAGCGCCGCCAGGCCAACGAGGACGGCGAGGTGCAGGAGCGTCAGCAGCGGCGGTTCCTGGTAGCCGTAGCTGAGGACCCGTCCCAGTTCGGTACCGTGCCAGATGGGCGATATCCAACCGATCCAGCGCACGGCCAGCGGAAGGGTGTCCAGGGGAAAGAAGGTTCCCGAGAACAGGAACAGCGGCATCACGATGAACCGCATCACCAGGGCGAACTGGCCTTTGTCCTCGGTGATGGAGGCGGAGTAGGCCATCAGCGGCAAACCGAATGAAAGTCCTGTCAGGGTGGCCACCAGGATGGCTGCCCAGCCCCAGCCTGACGGCGAAGCGCCGAATAGTGCCACGGCGAGGAAGTAGATGGCGGACTGGAGCAGCAGGCGCAGCGTGACGGCCATGATGTGGCCGGCCGCGATCTGCCCGGGGGTCAGCGGCGACGCGTGCGGGCCATAGTAGGTGCGGCGCCACTTGAATCCGTCCATTACCGGGAAGGTGAATTCGTTGGCTGCGGTCATCACACCGGCTGACACCAGGAGCGCGGGGGCGATGAACGCAAGGTAGCTGACTCCTCCGAAGGCTGCGCCGCCCTGCCCGTCCACCAGCGTGGCCAGTCCCACCCCCATGGCGAACAGGTAGGCCACGGGCTGGCCCACGCTGTACATCACGATGGACCAGCTGTAGCCCTTCATCACGCGCAGCACCTGCTCCGCGTAGTAGAAGGCTCCCCAGCGCCGCGCCCTGGCGGCGGCGGCTTCGGGTCCGTGGGCCTGCAGGGCACGCGGTCGTACACCGCGTGCGTCAGTCAACGAGGCTCCGTCCGGTCAGGCGGAGGAAAACGTCTTCCAGCGAGGACCGCCGGACCAGCGAGGTCAGCGGCCGCAGACCGCGGTAAGCAACCTGCTCAAGGGCTGACTCGCCGTCGTCCGCGTAAATCAGTACCCGGTCCGGCAGCACCTCGAGGCGTTCGCCGATGCCGTCCAGCTCCGCCGCGATGGTGGTGTTCCGTTCGGAGCCGAAGCGCAGTTCCACCACCTCCCGGGTGGAATGCTCACGGATCAGCCGCGCCGGTGACCCTTCAGCCATGATCCGGCCCTTGTCCACCACGATGAGCCTGTCGCACAACTGCTCTGCTTCGTCCATGTAGTGGGTGGTGAGGATCAGCGTGACGCCCTGTTCCTTGAGCCGGAACAGCCGGTCCCACAGGATGTGCCGTGCCTGCGGATCAAGCCCCGTGGTGGGCTCGTCCAGGAGCAGGATGCGGGGTTCGTTGATGAGGGACCGGGCGATGGTCAGGCGCCGCTTCATGCCGCCGGACAGGCTGTCCACCTTGGATCTGGCTTTGTCGGTCAGCTGTGCGAATTCCAGCAGCTCATCGGCTTTGGGTTTCAGGTAGCTCATGGGCAGGCCGAAGTAGCGGCCGTAGACCAGCAGGTTGTCCCTGACCCGCAGTTCCTCGTCCAGGTTGTCCTGCTGCGGGACTACGCCCAGGTGCGCGCGCACCTCCGGGCCGTGCGTGTCCGGGTCCAGGCCCATGATGTCCAGGGTGCCTGAGGTGCGCCGGGTGACCCCGCCGATCATCTTCATAGCGGTCGATTTTCCGGCGCCGTTGGGGCCCAGGAGCCCGAAGGACTCCCCCGCGGGCACCGAGAAGGAGATACCGTTGACGGCCGCGAGGTCGCCGTATTTCTTGGTCAGGTTGCCGGCTGCGATGACGGTGGGGCGCGACGGCGGGCTGCCGGACCGGGTGCCGGACGGCAGGAAGGCTTCGTTGTGCACCCTCCGCACACTAGTTGAGGTGCCGGTGATGTGGAAGGGCACTTGCAGTTTGGTTTTAACGGCCGACGGCGGCGCGGTACCTTTCGCTTGAAAGGTTCCGCGCCGCCGTCGTGCGCGCGTTTCCCGGGGCTAGCCGGCCGCTTCGACCGAGCGTTCCGCGGCTTCGACCACGTTGGTCATCAGCAGCGCCACCGTCATGGGACCCACGCCGCCGGGGTTCGGCGAGACCCAGCCGGCCACCTCGGCGGCGGCGGGCTCGATGTCTCCGTGGACGCGGCTCTTGCCGGTCTCCGGATCCGTCTCCCGGGTAACGCCGACGTCGAGCAGGGCAGCGCCCGGCTTAACGTCCGCGGCTTTGACGATGTGCTTGACGCCGGCGGCGCCCACAATGACGTCCGCCTGTTTGAGCAGCTCCGACAGGTTCTTGGTGCCGGTGTGCGTCAGCGTTACCGTGGCGTTGACAGCCCGCCTGGTGAGCAGCAGGCCAATGGACCGCCCAATCGTGACGCCGCGGCCGACGACCACCACGTGCTTGCCGGCAAGGCTGTACCCGTTGCGTTCCAGGAGCTCGATGACGCCGCGGGGCGTGCACGGCAGCGGGGTGGTGATCTCACCGTTGACGTTGAGCACCAGGCGGCCAAGGTTGGTCGGGTGGAGCCCGTCGGCGTCCTTGGCGGGGTCGATCCGCTCCAGGATGGCGTCGGTGTCCAGGTGCTTGGGCAACGGCAGCTGCACAATGTACCCGTGGCAGGCGGGGTCCGCATTGAGTTCATCAATGAGGGCCTCGACATCGGCCTGGGTGGCGTCAGCCGGCAGCTCGCGCTGGATCGAGTTCATCCCGATCTGCACGGACTGCTTGTGCTTCATGGAGACGTACAGCTGCGAGGCGGGGTCGGCGCCTACAAGCACAGTTGCGATGCCGGGGGTGACGCCCTTGGCCTTGAGTGCGGCCACGCGTTCGGTCAGCTCGGCCTTGATGGCAGCGGCGGTAGCCTTGCCGTCGAGGATCTGTGCGGTGGTGGTTTCAGTCATTGGTTACCACTGCTCGTGCTGGGGGTAGAGCGGGAAGTCGGCGGCGAGCTTGTCGACGCGGGACTGGAGGGCTTCAACGTCGGTGCCGGTGCCTGCCTTGAGGGCGGTGGCGATGATCTCGGCGACCTCGGTGAACTCCGCGGCACCGAATCCGCGGGTAGCCAGTGCCGGCGTACCGATGCGGAGGCCGGAGGTGACCATCGGCGGGCGGGGATCGAACGGTACCGCGTTGCGGTTGACGGTGATGCCCACGGAGTGCAGGAGGTCCTCGGCCTGCTGGCCGTCCAGCTGGGAGTTGCGCAGGTCCACGAGGACCAGGTGCACATCGGTGCCGCCGGTGAGGACGGAGACGCCGGCTTCGGCGACGTCGGACTGGTTCAGGCGGTCGGCGATGATCTTGGCGCCTTCAAGGACGCGCTCCTGGCGCTCCTTGAATTCCTGGGTACCGGCAATCTTGAAGGCCACGGCCTTCGCTGCGATGACGTGCATGAGCGGGCCGCCCTGCTGGCCCGGGAAAACGTTGGAGTTCAGCTTCTTTGCCCACTGTTCCTTGGCCAGGATTACACCCGAGCGCGGACCGGCGAGCGTCTTGTGCACGGTGGAGGTGACGACGTCGGAGTGCGGCACCGGACTGGGGTGCAGGCCTGCTGCCACCAGGCCGGCAAAGTGTGCCATGTCCGTCCAGAGCAGTGCGCCCACTTCATCGGCGATGGAGCGGAAGGCTGCGAAGTCGAGGTGGCGCGGGTAGGCGGACCAGCCGGCGATGATGACCTGCGGCTTCTCGGCGATGGCCTGCTCGCGGAGCTTGTCCATGTCGACGCGGAAGTTGTCTTCCTCTACCTGGTAGGCAGCCACGTTGTAGAGCTTGCCGGAGAAGTTCAGCTTCATGCCGTGCGTGAGGTGGCCGCCGTGGGCCAGGGAGAGGCCGAGGATCTTGTCACCCGGGGTGATCATGGCGGACAGCGCGGCGGCGTTGGCCTGCGCACCGGAGTGGGGCTGGACGTTGGCGTACTCGGCGCCGAACAGGGCCTTAACCCGGTCGATGGCCAGCTGTTCTGCGACGTCCACGTATTCACAGCCGCCGTAGTAGCGGCGGCCCGGGTAGCCCTCGGCGTACTTGTTGGTCAGGACGGAGCCCTGGGCCTCCATGACGGCGCGGGGGGCAAAGTTCTCGGAGGCAATCATTTCCAGGGTGCCGCGCTGGCGGCCAAGCTCCTGGTCCAGGACTGCCGCGATTTCGGGGTCGAGCTCGGCCAGCGGCTGGTTGCTGACTGCTGTGGTTGAGGTGGCTGTAGTAGTCACGAAAAACTCCTGGCTAGGGAAACGGGCACTGCTAAGGTCAGGCTACCGGCTGGCGCACTCCCGCACCGCCTTGATGACAGGGCGTGAAAGCGCCCGGCATGGTGCTGCTGCGCTGGCGCAGGGCAGCCCAAATCCGGCAAAACATGACCCTCGGCCCAGGCGTACGATCCGTGGTCTTCGTGATTGCCGCTCCCTGGTGGTTAGCCACCCAACGCCAGTTGCGACGCTTCCAGCGTATCAAAACCGGCACCTGCCGCGCGGGTAGGCTATTACGCGTGAATGAAGACCAGCTGAACCAAGCCTACGTACTGACCCTGTCCTGCCCGGACCGCCCCGGAATCGTCCACGCGGTGGCCGGCGCCCTGCTGGTGGCGGGAAGCAACATCATGGATTCGCAGCAGTATGGCAGCCCGGCCACCGGCAACTTCTTCATGCGGGTGGAGGTCACCACCGCGGCTCCTGCTTCCGAACTGCGGGCAGCCCTGGAACCGGTGGCAGCAGCCTTCTCCATGCAATGGAGCCTTAATACCGTTGGCGACAAGGTCCGAACCCTGGTGATGGCCAGCACGTCAGCCCACTGCCTCAACGACCTGCTGTTCCAGCAGCGCTCCGGCACCCTGCCCATCGAGATTCCCGCCATCGTCTCCAACCACCGGGACCTGGCCGGGCTTGCCGAGTTCTACGGCATCCCGTTCCACTACATACCGGTGACGAAGGACACGAAGGAACAGGCCGAGGACAAGCTGCGCGCCCTGATTGCGGAGCACGACATCGAGCTGACCGTCCTGGCCCGCTACATGCAGATCCTCTCTGATGAGCTCTGCACCGACCTCACCGGCAAGGCCATCAACATCCACCACTCGTTCCTGCCGTCCTTCAAGGGTGCCAAGCCCTACCACCAGGCCCACGCCCGCGGCGTGAAACTGATCGGCGCCACCGCCCATTACGTCACCGCCGCCCTGGATGAGGGCCCCATCATCGAACAGGAAGTCATCCGGGTGGACCACGCCCGGACTCCCGAGCAGTTCGTGCAGATGGGCCGTGACGTCGAGGGCCGCACCCTGGTCCAGGCCGTGCAGTGGCACGCCGAGCACCGGGTCCTGCTGGACGGCAACCGGACAGTGGTCTTCAACTAAGTCGCAGCAGATGTCGTTTTGGGGCCTCAAAACGACATCTGCTGCTACCCAGTTGGGTGCAGTGGTGGCTTAGGGTGAACCCATGGCTCCCCTATACCCTTTCGGCGGTCACTCCCCCGCCGTTCACGAATCAGCGTTCATTGCCCCGTCGGCGTCCATCATCGGCAACGCAACCCTGGGCGCGGACTCCAGCGCGTTCTACGGCGTCTCGGTCCGCGCGGATACTGCCGCCATAACCGTCGGTGCCGGCAGCAACCTGCAGGACAACGTCGTGCTGCACGCCGACCCCGGCTTCCCCTGCTCGGTGGGCGAACGGGTCAGCGTGGGGCACGCCGCCGTCGTCCACGGCTGCACCGTGGAGGACGACTGCCTCATCGGGATGGGCGCCACCGTCCTGAACGGCGCCGTGATCGGCGCCGGTTCGCTGGTGGCTGCCGGCGCCGTGGTGCTGGAAGGAACAGTGGTTCCGCCCCGTTCGCTGGTGGCCGGGGTGCCCGGCAAGGTGCGCCGGGAACTAACGGAGGAAGAGTTCGACGGCGTCCGCGCCAACGCGTCACGGTACGTGGAGCTCGCGGCGAAGCACCGCGAATTGCACAGTTAGTCGAGGCTAATCGGGCCGAGCTCGTCCAGCAGGTCGCCCGGGCCCGGGTTGCCGTTTGCAGAACCGCCACCCAGGTGGTTGATGACACCCCATACCGCGTTCAGGCCGGTGGTCACGGCACCTTCGGCCCAGCCCGCGGTGAAGGAGACGTCGTCGCCCGCCAGGAAGATGCCGCGCTGGGACTCGGGCAATGAGTCCTGCTTGAAGTGCGTGAAGAGCCGCTGCTGGTACCGGTACTGGCCCGGCAGGTTTGCCTTGAAGGCGCCCATGAAGTTGGGGTCGGCCTCCCAGGAGACGGTGATGGGCTGGCCCACGATGTGGCCCGCGATGTCCACACCGGGGTAGATCTGTTCCAGCGAATGCAGCATCAGCTCCACCCGCTCATCCGCGTCGAGGGCAAGCCACTTCAGCGCGTCGTCGTTCCAGGTGTACGACAGCAGGATGACGGCAGGCTGGTCCGGGCCGTTGTCCAGCAGGTACGTGGCACGGTTCAGCCGGTCCGTCAGCGTCATGGACAGGACCTCGTTCCCGGTTTCCGGATCGATGTCCTTCCAGAACGGCCGGTCCACCATGACGAAGGTCTTGGAGGACTGCATGTAATGGGAGCGTTCGATGGCCGTCCACAGCTCCGCCGGGAACAGCGCCTCCTCGGTGTGGATCCGGGTGGACAGCAGCCACGACTGGCACGTGGTCACCACTGCCGGGTAGCTGGCCTCCCGGCCCCACCGTTCGCGGACCCGCAGGTTCCCGTCCGGGTCCCGGCTGATCTTTCCCACGGCGCCGCGGGGCGAGCCGGAGTGCAGCGACGCCAGGGACGTGCCGGCGGGCCAGTGCACCAGGTCCGACGGCGCGTGCTGCCACAGTGCCTCGGGCAGACGTTGCGCTCCCCCGCGGATGAAGCGGTGCTGGTCGTCCGCGTCCGTGTAGACCACTCGCAGGATTTCCAGGATGGAGTTGGGAAAGTCGGTGTCCCAGCCGCCAGTGCCGAACCCCACCTGCCCGAAAGCCTCCCGGTGCGCGAAGCCTGCCGCCTTGAAGGAGTCACTGGCCGCGATAAAGCCGTAGAACGTCTGTTCGTCCATCAGCGGGAGCAGTGCGTTCCAGAGTTCCTTGATCCTGGCAGTGTCACGCCGGCGGATGGCATCCTGCATCTCACCGAACTTCGCACCGTCGTTGACGGCTGCCTTCCAGGCGTCTGCGACCTCGCGGAAAAACGGCGGCAGGTCGCCAGGCTTTTCCGCGTAGTGCTTCTTGCCGGCGAGTTCGATCACCGTGCTGGACGTTGCGTCGGCCAGCGGATTGGGGAAGTCCTGGGTTTCCAG
Organism: Pseudarthrobacter sp. SORGH_AS 212; assembly: GCF_030818145.1. Taxonomy (NCBI): domain Bacteria; kingdom Bacillati; phylum Actinomycetota; class Actinomycetes; order Micrococcales; family Micrococcaceae; genus Pseudarthrobacter; species Pseudarthrobacter sp. SORGH_AS 212. The sequence continues at coordinate 730,964 of NZ_JAUTAA010000001.1, forward strand.
CCCCAGCAGGTCCACGTAGTGGTAGAAGGCCTTGCCGGAGACGGGGAAGCGCATGCCACCCAAATCCGCCACGACGCCCGGCGCGGCGGGGAAGGCCGCGGTGCGCAGCCTGCCGCCGATTTGGTCCGCTTCGTAGACCACCGGCCGCAGCCCCAGCTTCATCAGCTCGTAGGCGGTAACCAGGCCGGAAAGCCCGGCCCCGATGACGGCGACTTCGGTGCCCAGCAGTTCATCCGGAACCGAGCCCAGCCCGCCGGGGTGGGCCAGGTAATGGTCGTAGCTGAACGGGAAGTCCGGGTTGAGCATGGTGATGGGTGCCGCTTGCTCCTCCGGATGCCGGGGAGTGTTCTCCGTCAGCGTTGATGTGCTTGACGGATCGGAGGCGGGAAGCTCGGTAGCGGTGGTCATTGGATATCTGCCTTCAGGGTTGCTGCGTGCTGGTTTGAATGAGTCCGGGATTGTCGCCGGGGAGCCGTGGCTCAGGACTGGTGGCTGGCCGCTGGCACGTCCAGGTGTTCGCCGCCGCGGAGGGCCGCCACTTTGGAGTTCCGGCGGCCATAGCCGAAGTAGGCAGCCACCCCCACGAGCATCCAGACCCCAAAGGTGATCCAGGTGTCGGCGCCGAGGTTGGCCATCAGGTAGATGCACATGATGGCGCCAAGGATCGGGGTCACGGGGAAGAACGGCACCCGGAAGGTACGTTCGAGCTCGGGCCGGGCACGGCGGAGGTAGATGACCGCCACATTTACAAGGGCGAAGGCGAACAGTGTGCCGATGCTGGTGGCGTCGGCCAGGGCGCCAAGGGGCACCAGGCCGGCAGTGAGCGCGACGGCGGTGCCGACAATCAGGGTCCCGGCAGCGGGGGTCCCAGTCCGGCGGGAGACGCGGCTGAAGACCTGTGGCACCAGGCCGTCGCGTGACATCGAGAGCAGGATCCGGGTCTGTCCGTAGAGAACCGTCAGGACGATGCTGGCGATGGCCAGCACGGCTCCGACGGCGAAGACCAGGGCGATCCACGGCTGCCCGGTAGTTTCTTCGAGGATTTTCACCAGCGCAGCCTCCGTGCCGTCGAACCATCCCCACGGCCGGGCGCCGATAGCTGCGACGGCAACCAGGACATAGATCGAGGTGACGATGAGCATGGAGAGCACGATGGCCCGGGGCAGGTCGCGCTTGGGATTGCGCGCTTCCTCGCCGGCGGTGGAAGCGGCGTCAAAGCCTATGTAGGAGAAGAACACCCGGGAAGCTGCCGCGGAGACGCCCGCGGCACCCATGGGCAGGAGGGGATCGAAGTTGCCGGCGTTGAAGGCGGTGAAGGCCACGGCGCAGAAGAACAGCAGGATGCCAACTTTGACCGCCACGATGGCGGTGTTGATCCAGGCGCTTTCCTTTGCGCCGCGGACCAGCAGGACCGTGGCGAGGAGAACGATCACCACAGCCGGAACGTTAACCATGCCGCCGTCGCCCGGGGGCTGTGAGAGCGCGTCCGGAAGGACGGACCCGAAGACTGCCAGGGCCTCGTTGACGTACTGTCCGGCGCCCACAGCGACGGCGGCCACCGAGACCGCATATTCGAGTACCAGGCACCATCCGCAGATCCACGCCATGCCTTCGCCCATGGTGGCGTAGGTGTACGAGTAGCTGGAGCCTGCAACCGGCACCAGCCCTGCCATTTCCGCATAGGAGACGGCGGACAGCAACGCGGCGAGGCCCGCAATCGCAAACGAGATCCAGATTGCCGGGCCGGCCAGGGGAACGGACTCGCCCAGGATCACCAGGATGCCGGTGCCGAGGGTGGCGCCGACGGAGATCATGGTCAGTTGCAGCACGCCGAAGCTCCGCACCAGCCGGGGTCCGCCGGTGCCGGCGTCCGCTTCAGCCGCCATAAGTGCGAGGGGCTTGCGGCGGAGCAGCTGCGCGCCGAGCGAGGGGCGGCCGTCAGTGCGGTCGGTCGCCTGGCCTGGAAGTGTGGGCACAGTCATCGTTGACGTCCGTTCATGGTCGGTGGATGGTTGGATTCCCCACCCCAGCGTAGGGGTGTGAGCGGCATCTCAATGGGGTGCAAAGTGACCTATAGTGAAAGCCCATGAGACATATTGCACCAATTTCCGGCGGGACGCCCGACGCCGTTCCAGAGCAGGACGCGGTAACACTGGGCCGATTCCTCGGAAATCTGCCCGCCGGCGTCACGGTGCTCCACGATGCCGGCAACGGCGGTGCACCCCTCCGCTGGGTGGAGCCCAGTGAGCTCGGGGATCCTACCCCGTATCTCCTGGACGGCGAGTTCGTCCTCACAGCGGGGTTGCCCTTCCTTCAGGCGGGGACGGGAAGCGGGCACGGCGGCCAGGGGCGCGGGGACGCCGCCCGCACGCGCGGGCCAGGAACGGTGGATCCGGCGTTGGCTGATGACTACGTTGCCCGGTTGGTGGCTGCGGGTGTGGCCGCCCTCGGATTCGGATTGGAGCCGTACTACGATGCCGTACCCGGCGAGGTGGCAGCCGCGTGTCGGCGCCGCGGCCTGACGCTGGTGGAAGTCCCGGCCAGCATCCCCTTTGCTGCGCTTGGACTGGAATTTTCCAAGCTGCTGGAATCGGGCAACGCCCAGGCGTTCCGCCAGCTGGCCGAAACGAACCGCCACCTCATGAGGGCCGTCCTCTCGGCCCGCCCGGAGCACGAACTGCTGGCGGCCCTCACGCAAAAGGTCCCCGTATGGGCAGCCCTTTTCGGGCCGGACGGAAAGGTCCGCGCCAAGGCAGGAGCCGTCGTCGAACTTTCCACTGTGCAGCCCCTGGTCAGGAAGCTTCTTGCCGGCAGCGGACCGCGGGTGGAAACCGAGGCGCTGCCCGGGAATGGCCAGGTGCTGGCCGTGGGCCACCCCCTGCGCAGCAGCAAAGACGCTACCCTCGGCGGGCTGGTCCTGGGCACCGCCACACCGCTTACGCCTGCTCAAAACAGCGTGGTTTCCTCCGTGGTGGGGCTGCTGGAGCTTCTTGTCCGGCAGCGGACCAGCGGTTCGCTGGCGCCCAGCCAGCTGGCCACGGCGGTGTTGCTGCACCCGGAGAGCCTCGCCGGCGGCAGCACCCGGCAGCTGAACAGCGTCCGGGACCTGCTGGCCCAAAGCGTCTCAGGTACCCGGACGGGCCCCCTCAGGGTGGTCCAGGGTGTCCGGCTCGAGGGCGCGGTGGCGGACGGGCCGGTCCGGGAGCTGCTCCAGTGGCGGAGGCTTTTCGACACGAAGCTGGTGGAACTTACCGATTTTGGCTTCGCCGCCATCACCCGGTTGAAGGTGGATGACCAGCTGGTAGCCGAGGTGGAGCGCCTGGGCTGGGGCCTGGTGGTTGGCGGAACAGCCGAGCTCCCCGGCCTCCCCTCCGCGTACCGTAACGCAAGTGCCCTGCGCCCCCGCGTCAATGCCACCGGGCGGACGGTACGGGAAGAGGAGCAGGCATGGACGGTGGCCGGGCTGCTCGGCGGCGGAGCCGGCAGCATGCTTGCCCGCCGGCTGCTGGCACCGGTCATGGCGTTGGATCCGGAACGCAGGGACAGCCAGCTGGGGCTGCTGCGCGCCTGGCTGGGAGCGAACGGCAACTGGGACGCAACCGCCAAGGACCTGGGCCTGCACCGTAACAGTGTCCGGCGCCAGGTCAACGCCCTGGCCGCGCTGCTGGACACGGATTTCAGCCAGGCCTCTGTCCGGGCCGAGCTATGGATTGCACTTCAGTTCGTGGACTCCGTAAGCCCGCCTGGCACCTGACTGCCGCGGCAGGCCGGTGACCGGTCAGGAGCCCCAGCTGCGGTACACATCGGGGCGGCGCTCTGCCAGGTAGGGCACCCCGGCCCGCTCACGGCGGGGAGCGTCCGCGTCCAGTTCGGCGTACAGCAGCACCGGCGCCTCCCCCGCCGCGGCCAGCAGTTTTCCGTCCGGGCCGGCGATGACGCTCCCGCCGAGGAAACGGCAGCCGTCTTCCACTCCGGAATGGTTCGCGTAGGCGATGGCCAGCTGGCTTTCCAGCGCACGGGCCCTGACCAAAATCTGCGGAACGTCGTCGAACCCATGCGCCAGGGCGGTTGGCACCAGGAGGAGTTCAGCGCCACCGGCGGCGGCCGCGCGCACGGCTTCGGGGAACTCCACGTCGTAGCAGATCACCATGGAGGTGGGGATCCCCTGGAAATTTACGACGCCGGGCCGTTCCGCGGCAGGAGCAAAAGCGGCACGTTCGTCCGCGCCAAAGAGATGGACCTTGCCGTAGCCAAGCAGCGTGCTGCCGTCCGTGTCCAGCAGGGTTGCACTGATCTGCCATTCCCCCTGCTGCGTGATCCGCGGCAAGCTGTAAACGAGCCCGATGCCGTGGCTGCGGGCGATGCCGGCGAGCCGCCGGTGGAGGCCAGGCAGTTCTGCGGGATCCAGGGCAGCCCGGACCCGGCGGGGGGCGTAGCCCACCGGAAAGAGCTCAGGGGTCACCAGGACTGCCGCGCCCGCAGCCGCCGCGTCCCGCGCCGCACTGTCAATCACCGCGCAGTTCGCGTCAATATCAAGAACATCGGCATTTGCCTGCAGGAGTGCCAGCAGCACTGTTTCCACCTTCTCTACTCCGGACGGGCCCACCATGGAAACCCTGATCCCAGCGTAGCCACCGCACTGGGCCGTCCTGCGGGACCATCTGCACCGCCGCTGTGGTTTGACGGGCTAATTGACCCACCGACTCCGGCCCAGGCACCAGATGACTCATGCGTTAACTTCTTGACTACAAGAGTGCAGATAGGGCAATGTTCTTAGCATGTCCGCCACCCCGCGCTCAACGAAGAGCAAGCCCAAGAACCCCGGCTCGCAATCCGCGCTGCGCCAACTGAACCAGCAGCGGATCATCGAAAGCCTCATGGGCGGACCGTCCACCCAGGCCGAACTCGCCAGGCAGACCGGACTCTCCACTGCCACCGTGTCCAACATCGTCAAAATCATGCTGGATTCGGGGCTGGCATCCACCGAACCCATTACCAGCTCCGGACGCCGGGCCCTTAACGTCCGGCTCAACAGCAACGGCGCGGTGGCCGTAGGCATTGACTTCGGCCGGCGGCACCTGCGGGTGGTGCTGGCATCCCTGAGCTACCACGTCATTGCCGAGGAATCGGTCATGCTGCCGCTGGGCCACCAGGCCGAGGAAGGCATCCGGGCGGCGGTTGCCCTCCTCGCCAAACTCCTCGAGGAAAGCGGAACGGAACGCTCCTCGGTGGTGGGCGCCGGCGTCGGGATCCCCGGCCCCATCGACCGCCGCACCGGCACAGTGGCGCAGGGCGCCATCCTGCCGGAATGGGTGGGGATCAACATCCTCCAGCACTTGGAAGACACACTGAAAATCCCCGTCTTCATTGATAACGACGCCAATCTGGGGGCATGGTCCGAGGTCACCTGGGGCCAGCACACCGGCGTCAGCAACCTCATGTTCCTGAAGATCGGATCAGGCATTGGCGCCGGGCTTATCCTCAATGGCGCACCCTATTACGGGAACGTCGGCATCACCGGCGAAATCGGCCACGCCACCATCCACGAACAGGGCCTGGTATGCCGCTGCGGCAACCGGGGCTGCCTGGAAACCATTGCGTCCACCACCACCATGATCGAACTCCTAAGCCGGGGTGAGGACCGCCCGCTGAACCCTGCGGACATCGTTCGTAAGGCGCTTAACCGCGACCCCGCCACCCTTCGCGTGGTGGATGACGCCGGACTGTCCGTGGGCCGCGCCCTGGGCAATGTGGCCAACCTGATCAACCCGGAAGTCATTGTGGTGGGAGGGCCCCTGGCAGGCCTTGGAGACCTGCTGCTGGACCCCATCAGGCGGGGCCTCGTCCGGCACGCCGTGCCCGTCATTGGCGAAACCACCACCCTCACCATGTCATCCCTGGGCGACCGGGCAGAGGCCCTCGGTGCAGCAGCACTGGTCTTCCAGCACGCGGGCATCCGGAAAATGTAGACCGTTTCGTTATCCGGTAATTGCGTTCAAGACTTGACGACAATAGCTGTGATCCAGTTTACTTTTGGATCAGACGGCCCTGCGCTTTGCCGGCCGGACAAAGAAGTCATTGCATTGGAGGGTTAGGGCCACATGACGTCCCAGACCACGCAAGCGGAGCCGATCATCCTTGAGATGCGGTCCATCACCAAAGAATTCCCCGGCGTTAAAGCCTTGGCCAACGTGAACCTGCGGGTAAAGGCAGGGGAAATCCACGCCATCTGCGGCGAAAATGGGGCCGGCAAGTCCACCCTGATGAAAGTCCTTTCGGGCGTCTACCCCTACGGCAGCTACGACGGCGACATCGTCTACCAGGGCCAGGTGCAGCAGTTCCGGGACATCCGGGCCAGCGAGCACGCCGGCATCGTGATCATCCACCAGGAACTGGCGCTGATTCCCGAGCTGTCCATCATGGAAAACATCTTCCTGGGCAACGAACCCACCAAGCGCGGCGTTATCAACTGGGCCGAAGCCCGGCTCCGGTCCCTGGACCTGCTGGCCCGCGTAGGCCTGCGCGAGGATCCGGACACGCCCATCAAGGAAATCGGCGTCGGCAAGCAGCAGCTCGTCGAAATCGCCAAGGCGCTGAACAAGTCCGTGAAGATCCTCATCCTGGACGAACCGACGGCGGCCCTGAACGAGTCCGATTCCCAGCACCTGCTGGACCTGATGAAGGGCCTGAAGGCCAAAGGCATCACCTCCATCATCATTTCCCACAAGCTCAACGAGATTGAGCAGATCGCCGATTCGATCACCATCATCCGCGACGGCAAGTCCATCGAGACGCTGAACGTGAAAGCGGACGGCGTGGACGAGGACCGGATCATCAAAGGCATGGTGGGCCGCACCCTGGAGTCCAGGTTCCCGGACCACACCCCCAAGATCGGTGAGGTCTTCTTCGAGGTGAAGGACTGGACCGTGGGCCACCCTCAGGTCCAGGACAGGCTGGTGTGCAAGAACTCCAGCTTCTTTGTCCGCCGGGGCGAGATCGTCGGTTTCGCCGGGCTGATGGGCGCGGGCCGCACCGAACTGGCCAGGTCCGTCTTCGGCCGGTCGTACGGGCGGTTCATCGACGGGCACGTCTATAAGGAGGGCAAGGAAGTCACGCTCAAGTCCGTGCGCCAGGCCATCGATGCCGGCCTGGGTTATGTGACGGAGGACCGCAAATCCCTGGGCCTGAACCTGCTGGATGACATCAAGACCACAACGGTGGCCGCCAACCTTCGCAAAATCAGCCGCCACTCCGTGGTGGATGCGAACCAGGAATTCACCGTTGCCGAGCAGTACCGCAAGTCCCTGCGCACCAAGACTCCGTCGGTGGAAGAAGGCGTGGCCAAGCTCTCCGGCGGCAACCAGCAGAAGGTGGTCCTGGCCAAATGGATGTTCACGGACCCCGACCTGCTGATCCTGGATGAACCCACCCGCGGCATCGACGTCGGTGCCAAGTACGAGATCTACGGCATCATCCAGCAACTGGCGAACCAGGGCAAGGGAGTGATTGTCATTTCCTCCGAACTCCCGGAGCTCCTGGGCCTGTCCGACCGCATCTACACCATCTTCGAAGGCACCGTCACCGGTGTCCTGGACAAAGACGAGGCCAGCCAGGAAAACCTGATGAAACTGATGACCTCCAACCCCAACCGCAAAGCCGCCTGATCCCCTGGATCACCCCAGAAACTTCCGGACCCAAGGACTGACCATGAACGCCCTCAAAAAGCTGTTTGGCGGCAACACCCGCCAATTCGGCATGATCTTTGCCCTGGTGGCCTTGATCGTCTTCTTCCAGATCTTCACCGAAGGCCGGACCCTGACGCCCGGCAACGTCATCAACCTCTTCAACGGCAACTCCTACATCCTGATCCTTGCCATCGGCATGGTCCTGGTGATCATCGCCGGCCACATCGACCTTTCCGTCGGTTCGGTTGCGGCGTTCGTGGGTGTCACCGTTGCCCTGGCCATCCGCGACTGGGGCATCCCCTGGTGGGCGGGCGTGCTGCTCGGCCTCGTACTCGGCGCCGCCATCGGTGCCTGGCAAGGATGGTGGACGGCCTATGTGGGGATCCCCGCCTTCATCGTCACGTTGGCCGGCATGCTCCTGTTCCGCGGCTTCAACCAGTTCGTCGGCAAGTCCAACACCATCCCCGTCCCCAATGACTTCCAGTACCTGGGCTCCGGCTACCTGCCGGAAGTAGGCCCTAACACCGGGTTCAACAACCTCACCCTGCTCCTCGGCATCGCCGCCGCGGCGTTCGTGGTCTGGGGAGAACTGCGCTCCAGGTCCCGCGCCAAGGCCCTGGGTGCCGAGGTCCCGGAAATGTGGGTCACGGCCCTGAAGCTGGTCCTGGTCTGCGGTGCCATCCTGTACGCCACATACCTGTTCGCCACCGGCCGGCCCGGAACGTCGTTCCCCATCCCCGGCCTCATCCTGGCTGTCCTGGTACTGCTCTACGGCTTCATCTCCTCCCGTACCATCCTGGGCCGGCACGTATACGCAGTGGGCGGGAACCGGCACGCGGCCGAGCTCTCCGGTGTGCAGTCCAAGAAGGTCAACTTCCTGGTGATGATGAACATGTCCATCCTGGCCGGCCTGGCCGGCATGATTTTCGTTGGCCGGTCCACGGCATCAGGCCCGTTCGACGGCGTGGGCTGGGAACTGGACGCCATCGCTGCAGTCTTTATCGGCGGCGCCGCGGTGACCGGCGGCGTGGGCACCGTGGTCGGGTCCATCATCGGTGGCCTGGTCATGGCGGTACTGAACAACGGCCTCCAGCTGCTCGGCGTCGGCGCCGACCTTACCCAGATCATCAAGGGCCTGGTGCTGCTGATCGCCGTCGCCTTCGACGTCTACAACAAGAGCCAGGGCAAGACGTCCATCATCGGCCTGCTGACCAGGAACATGGGCCGGTCCGGCGGTGGCCCCAGCAGCCCCACCCAGCCCGACGAAACCACCTCCACCAAGGAAGCGATTGCCAGGGAAGCCTGAGCTTTGCAACCGAATAGCGGTAATCCATCACAAAGAAAGAGAAAACCAACTATGCGAATGTTTGGTAAAGCAGGAAAGGCCGCAGCGGTAGCTGCCATCGCAGCACTGGCGCTGACGGGCTGCGGCCGCTCGGAAACCCCATCGGGCGGAGCGAGTGGCGGCGCCGGCGGATTCGAACAGAACTCCTCCATCGGCGTCGCGCTTCCCCAGAAGACCAGTGAGAACTGGGTCCTGGCCGAGAAGCTGTTCAATGACGGCCTCAACGGAGCGGGCTTCAAGGCTGACGTCCAGTTCGCCAACGGCGGCGTGTCGGAGCAGCAGAACCAGATCAGCGCGATGGTCACCAAGGGTGCCAAAGTCATCATCGTGGGCGCCATCGACGGCTCCCAGCTGGGCACCCAGCTCAAGCAGGCCAAGGACGCCGGCGCCACCATCATTGCCTATGACCGGCTGCTGCTGAACACCGAGAACGTGGACTACTACGTGGCCTACGACAACTTCAAGGTTGGCGAACTGCAGGGCCAGGCCCTGCTGGACGGACTCAAGGCCAAGAAGCCCAATGGCCCGTACAACGTCGAACTGTTCGCCGGCTCCCCTGATGATGCCAACGCCAAGGTCTTCTTCGACGGCGCCATGAGCGTCCTGAAGCCGAAGATCGACGACGGCACGCTCAAGGTGCTGTCCGGCCAGACGAACTTCGAACAGGCTGTCACCCAGGGCTGGAAGGCCGAGAACGCCCAGCGCCGCGCTGACACGCTGCTGACCGGCAGCTACACCAGTGCTTCCCTGGACGGCGTCCTCTCCCCGAACGACACCCTGGCCCGCGCAGTCCTGACCTCCGTCAAGGCAGCCGGCAAGCCGCTCCCCGTGGTGACCGGCCAGGACTCCGAGGTCGAGTCGGTCAAGTCCATCATGGCCGGAGAGCAGTACTCAACCATCAACAAGGACACCCGCAAGCTCGTTGAGCACGCCATCACCATGGTGAAGGACCTCCAGGCCGGCAAGGACCTGGAAATCAACGACAAGGACTCCTACAACAACGGCGTGAAGACCGTTCCGGCCTACCTGCTGGAGCCGGTCATCGTGACCGCCGCCAACGTGAAGACCGCCTACGCCGACGATCCGGTACTGGGCCCGATCACCAAGTAGCACTTCATTCCGGAACAGCCCGGCTCCCTTGTGGGGGCCGGGCTGTTTCCGTTCCCGCCTGCTGTTGGGGCGGCCTGTTCTACGGCTTAACCTTGAGTACTCCGGGGCCTGTGAAGTTCAGCGCGTGGTTCTTCACTGCCTGCGGGGTGCTGAAGGCTTTGTAACTGTAGACATCGGCGGGGTCCCAGCCCACGTCGGTGGTGAAGTCCCAGCCCGTCCAGTCCGGAGCCGGGACGCCGCCGGCTTCTGCCTCGGCCAGTGCTTCCGCGCGGTTCTGCTCAAACGAGGCTTTGGCGATGGCGTTGAGGTCCGTGGGCTGCCCGTTGTACCAGGAGCCGGTGTCGCTGAACCGGTGGCCGTTGTAGCTGCTGACCATGATCGACGGGTCAGCGCCGGGACCCGTGAATTCGAAGGCGTTGCGTTCGGAGAAGATCCGCGACTCGTAGCCGGCGCCGAGGAAATAGCTGCTGCCGCCCTGGGCCTCGCTCACCAACGGGTAGTGCGGATCGTCGGTGCTGCCGGCGAAGTAGTTATTGACCACATGGACCTGGCCAAACCGGACACGGGGTGCACGCTGCTGGAGGTTCTCGAAGTAGTTGCCGATGTAGCTGACGCGCAGCTTGCCGCCGTCCTTGTCAACGTGCTCGTCACCGGACCCCAGGAGCATGGTCTTGTCATGGTTGGAGAGCCTGCTGTTGGAAATGGTCACGAAGTCGGTGCCGTCCTTCAGGTCTAGGAGGCCGTCGTGCCGGTTAGCCGGTTTGCCGTTAGGGCCTTTCGGAGCTTCGCTGTCCGGGAACCGGCCGTCGGAGAGGCTGACATGGTCAATCCACAGGTGATCCGATGTCACCGAGGATACGGCGTCGAACCGCGCGTTCCAGGCGCCGTTACCGTCATCCGGTGACCAGGTGCTGAAGAAGTCCACCGGCGCTTCCACGCTGAGGTTCCGCATCACCACATTTGTGGCACTCAGGATCACGATGTTGGCACCAACGAATCCTGAGTCCTCGCCGAGGCCAACCAGTGTGGTGTTGCTGGGCAAGCTGACTTCGATCTGCCGCTTCATGTTGTTGCTGCCGGTCTGGCGAAGCTGGCGCTGCTTCTTGCAGTACTCGAAAGTCTGGTCGCTCCAGACCTTGCCGCCAGGTCCAAAGCAGGAGATGTACTGGTTGATGTCATAGCCCGGTGCGTAGTCCTGCTCAGCAAGGATCCGCCCGTCCGGGGTTTGGTTGCCGTCGATAATGCCGTTCACATAGACGATCTTGGGAGCGGTGGGTTGGCCGTTGTTGGCCAGCGCGGCCTTCAGTTCCGCGAGGCTATTTACCTCGTACCGACTTTCAGCAGGTGCGCCGGCCCCGCCGTCCGTGGCACGTCCGACGGCGGCCCAACCAGTCGGTGCCGCATCGTCGGGTTTGATGACGCCTCCACCGGTGGGTGCGGGCCCGGCCACCGCGGGGGCGGTCCCTGCCAGGCCGGCGGCGAGCGCGATGGCGGATGCCCCGGCGATCAGGGCAGATCTTCTGCGCAGTCGTTTAGGAAGGAGTTTCTTACTGCTGGGATTGGACGTCATCGGCCTGTTTTCCGGCATGCCACAGAAACCACATGCCTTGAGAGGTGCGGATAGAGGGGTGGGAAGTCATTGCTGAGAAAGCGGTTTCTGAGCAATAGCTTAATTCTTACGCGCGTCATGACAAGACTGTCAAGGGGTCTTCACAGGGCAAACACAGGTTCAGCCGGATTCCTGCACAGCATGCCCGGCGAGGGTGGATCCGACGCCGGCCTCCCGGGCCGGCACCTGAACCATAGGAGAAACGTGAGCGTCCTTGCCCGGAGCGTAGGCAACGCCTTCAGAAACAAAGTCAGGACCGCGGCCGTCGTTGCGGTCCTGGCTGTCGCCATCGGACTGGCCCTGGCCATGCTGGTGGCCAACCAGGCCGTGGGAGCAAAAGTCCAGGAGCTCAATGCCTCTGTGGGCACCGTCCTGACCGTCAACCCCGCCGGCGGCCAAGGCTTCGAAGGTGGCGGCGAGCCCCTCACCACCGGGCTGGCAGCCACCGCCGCGGCCGTGCCCAACGTCAGCGCCGTCGTCGGGACCTCGTCGTTGCGCCTCCGCAACGCCACCGAGGCCGCGGCACAGACCGGAACCGGAGGCCAGGGCCCCGGCGGGCAGGGGGGACCCGGCGGGCAGGCCGCAGCAACGCTGACCACCAGCCTCACCGCTGCAGTGGACGCGGGAACGCTGGGCAACCGCAACCAGCAGTCAAATGGAACCACGGGGTCCACCGGATCCACAACCACCCAGCCCATGCGGTCGCTGCCCATAACGGCTACGGGCATCGGCGCCGAGGTGGACACCACGGGCAAGGCGCTCACCATCACCGAAGGCGCAGGGCTGGGAGACTACACCGCCGAGTCCACGAATGCCCTCCTGGGCACCACCCTGGCGGAAAAGAACAACCTCACCGTCGGCTCCACGTTCACCATCAACGACCAGACGTACACCGTTTCCGGCCTCTTCGATGCCGGAACCACTTTCGGCAACAACGCCGTTTACCTCACGCTTCCTGCCGCCCAGGCGCTTGCCGGGCTCCCTGATGAACTGTCCAGCATGATCGTCACGGTGAATTCGCTGGACAATGTCGCATCCGCCAAGACCGCCCTGCAGGACGCGCTCGGCACGGACAAGGCGGACGTCACGCAGGGACAAAACCTGGAGACAGCCGTCAGCTCCCTCGGCAGCGTCAAGAACATCTCGTTCATCGCCTTCGTCGCTGCACTCGGCACCGCCGGGCTGATCATCCTGTTGATTATGGTCATGCTGGTCCGCGAGCGCCGCCGGGAAATCGGCGTCCTGAAGGCCATCGGTGCGCCCAACCGCACCATCGGCCTGCAGTTCGTCCTCGAGGCCCTGGTCCTGGCGGCGCTGGGCAGCACAGCGGGCGCCATCATCGCGGCTTTTGCCAGCAGCGGCATCGCCTCCGCGCTGATCAGCACCAACAGCACGGGAACGACGACGGCAACCACCGCCGGGCGTGGCATGCCCGGCGGAGTTCCCGGGGGCGGAGCAGGCTTTCCGGGCGGCGGCGCTGGTTTCCCGGGCGGGAATCCGTTCGGCGGCGCCTCCCAGTTGCTCACCTCCGTCACTGCCAGCGCCTCCCCCGGCGTCATCGCCGCCGGCATTGCGGCGGTGTTCGGCGTCGCGATCATTGGCGCGCTGGTTCCCGCGCTGCTCACGGCACGCATCCGTCCCATCGAAGTCCTGCGAGGAGAATAGCCATGATTGAAGTCAAGAACCTGGTCCGCACCTTCAACTCGGGCGACCGCACCATCAAGCCGGTCAATGACGTCAGCTTCGTCCTCGAACAGGGCACCCTTGCCTCGATCGTCGGAAAGAGCGGAAGCGGGAAAAGCACACTGCTTTCCCTCCTTGGTGCGCTGGACAAGCCCACCAGCGGAGACGTCGTGGTCAACGGCGTGAGCCTGGCGGGGATGCCGGATGCCAAACTGACCGAATACCGCCGGCGGGACATCGGCTTCGTCTTCCAGCAGTTCAACCTGATCCCCAACCTCTCTGCAGTGGACAACGTGATGCTGCCCATGGAGTTCGCGGGAATGCGCAAGACGGCCCGCCGGCAGCGCGCCAAGGATCTGTTGGAGCAGGTCCAGCTGGTCCAGGACAAACACGACAGGCGCACCAACCGGCTTTCCGGCGGCGAGCAGCAGCGCGTCGCCATCGCCCGCGCCCTGGCCAACGAGCCGAAGCTGATCCTGGCCGATGAACCCACGGGCAACCTGGACGAGCAGACCGGGGACCACATCATCTCGCTCCTCAGCGCCCTCAGCCGCGGCCACAACACCACCATCCTGGTGGTTACCCACGACCGTGCGCTGGCCAATAAGACCGACCGCAGGTTCCGGCTGCAGCAGGGAAAGCTGACGGAGGACCAGGCGCACCACCGGACCCCGCTCCCGGTGACGGCCTAGCAGAATGGGGAGGGCCGGCGTCGTGCCCTCCCCATCACCCCCTGCACCCACGGGGACCAATCCCCAACGCTCCTTCAGTCCTGTGGCAGGATGACTGAATGAGTGCCCCCATCGCCACACCATGGTTGTCCAGCCAGGCCGACACGGACCCGCGTTCGGCCACCGGCGCGCCCCTCCGCTGGGGAATCATCGCCACCGGTGGAATCGCCAAATCCGTGGCGCAGGACCTGGCCCTGCTGGCAGATGCCGAACTGTACGCCGTCAGCTCCCGGGGGCAGGCGACGGCGGACTCTTTCGCTGCCGCCTATGGCGTCGGCAAAGCGTACGGGGACCACGACGGCGTACACGGCTACCAGCGGTTGCTCGCCGATGATGCGGTGGACGTCGTCTACGTTGCCACACCCCATGCGCAGCACCACCAGATCGTCTTGGCCGCACTTCAGGCGGGCAAGCACGTCCTGTGCGAAAAAGCCTTCACCATCAACGCCCGGGAAGCGGCTGAACTGATTGAAGCTGCCCGCAGCCGCAACCTCTTCCTGATGGAGGCCGTCTGGAGCCGCTTCCTCCCCGGCATGCAGCGCGCCTTTGACATTGCTGCGTCCGGTGAGCTGGGAGAAATCCACTGGGTCACCGCCGATTTGGGTTTCCCCGCACCATACTCCCCTACCGCCCGGCTGTGGGCACGGCAAGATGGCGGCGGGGCGCTGCTCGATCTCACCGTCTACCCCCTGCTCTGGGCGCTGGGAACGCTCGGGTTCCCCCAAACCGTGAGCGCCACAGGACATGTCAACGACGACGGCGTCGATACCCAGAACGCACTGACGCTCGGCTACCACCACGGCGCCCAGGTCCAACTGACCTCATCGCTTTTGGCACATGGACCGCGCACCGCGACCGTTGCCGGAAGCCTCGGCTTCCTCCAGAGTGCCGGGTCGATCAACAACCCCCGCCAACTGATCGTGGCCACGGGGTGGGACGAGCGGCGGACCGAAACGTTCGACGTCGTGGGCAAGGGCTACACCTACGAACTACGCGAAGTGACCCGCTGCATCCAGCAGGGCATTGCGGAAAGTCCGGTAATGCCGCTGGAAGATTCGCTGAATACGATGCGCCTCTTTGACGGGGTACGGGCCCAGCTGGGCGTCAGCTACCCGAATGACGGGCACCGTTGAAGCCTCGACGCTCGTAAAATCAGAGCATCAACGACGTGACAAAACTGAATGGAAATTCTGGGCCCTTTTAGCAGGCGCCATCAATTTTCTGTCACATTCTTTTTATTGACCCTAGACTTTCGACGATAAGCAGTCTTAGGATTTTGGCATCGTCGTTTTCTAGCGGTACTGGGGGTGGTACTCATGGCTAATGCACATTCGCCGTGGCGTGCCATGCGTCCCGTGTTGCTTGCCGGGGCCGCGGCCATCGGCTGGTTGACGATGTCATCCACGGCTGCGTCGGCCGATACCCTTTCTGAGGCTTCTTCCCTCCTGGGCGGTGTCACCAGCTCCGTAACGTCGTCCGTTTCCGCGGTGACAGGCAAGGTTGCCGGAACTGTTCCAACGGATTCGCAGACGTCGACTACCGCTCCGACGCCAGCCCCCGCTCCTGTGCCCGCCCGGCCGGCAGGACTGCTGCAGCCGGTGGTCAACCAGAGTTCGGCTGTGGCAAACAACCTGATCTCCTCTGTGCCCGTGGTGAACCGAGTGGTTCCCACGGGCACGGTTTCTGCCGTTGCAACGCCCATCGTTGACGTCGCGGACGGGACCACTGCGGCCCTTGTTGAGGCTGTAGTTCCACCGGCTGCCGAGGCCATCCCCGCGCTTGAACCGGTGTTGGTCCCGGTGTCCGATCTTGTGACCGGCTCAGCCCCGCTTCCGCTTCCCGATTTCTCCGAAACCTTGCCGCTGGAAGAACTGCCGGCCTCCAAACCGGTCCCCGCGGCCGGCATCAATGTCGTTGAGCCCATGCAGAATGCCGCCGATGCGGTGCCGGCCGAGTCGTTCGGCCCGGCTGAACCGGCCCCCGCAGCCGAAGTGAACGTTGCGGCGCCGGCCCTGACCGTTTTCCCGGGCTACGGTGCGGCATTCCTTGCTGAAACCTCCGGCATCGAGCCTGCTGTGCACCCCTCGGGTGGCGGCGACGCCGGCCAGCCAGCCACTGACGCTCCCATGCACCAGCCGGCTCAGTCCCCTGCTGTTCCGGGCACCGGCACTGGCTGTGGCGGGTCTGCTTCCGTCGCCTTTGGTTCCGCCGCCTGGCTGAGCGCCTACGACTTTGATCATTTCCTCTCCCGCGCCGTCCTGGCCCGGGAAGACAGTGAACATACCCCCGCACCGGTGTCCTTCGACCCCGGTTCTTCGCCTGACTAGTTGAGTCCCGGCTGCCACTTTGCGGCAGCGCGCGGCCATATGGGGCAGCTGCATCAGCGCCCTTCATCAACTTCTTCAGGAGAAACCATCATGAGTTCCAACCTTCGCAGGGGGCTGCTTGGCACCCTCTTTGCCGGTGGACTGCTGGCATTCGGCTGCACAGCAGCGAACGCGGCGGACACCACCAACACCACCGGACCGGATCTTTCCGCATCCGCCCTGATCTCGGCGGCGGCGTCCGCTGATACGGCGTCGTTGGGCCTGCTGGGTGGCCCAACGCCGTCAGACTCAACGGGCGTCGCCGCCGTAGTGGACGTCGCGCTGAACGCCGGAGACAGCACCGCCGGAGCCGGCAGCGGGCTTGCTGCGGCCGCCGTAGTTGGCCTGGGCCTCGGGGGCGGCAGCACTGCTCCCGAGGCAGCGACGGCCGACGTGGATGTCCAGGCAGATGTGAACGTCGGCCTGGGTACCGGTTCAGCCATGGCGGAACCGGCCCCCGCGGCCAACGCGGCCGATGTAGCTCTCGCCGCAGATGCAGTCGTGGACCTTGGCGGGGTCACCGGCTCCAACGACGGCCTCACCGCCGTTGTCGACGCAGCCATTGACCTCGGTCTCGGCGACGCCGGAACCGACGGCACCAACGCTGACGTTGTCGTAGATGCGGATGCAGTCGTGGACCTGGGCGGGGTCACCGGCACCAATATCGGCACCGCCGCCGTTGTCGACGCAGCCATTGACCTCGGTCTCGGCGACGCCGGAACCGACGGCACCAACGCTGACGTTGTCGTAGATGCCGATGCGGTCGTGGACCTGGGCGGGGTCACCGGCTCCAACGAAGGCACCAACGACGGCCTCACCGCCGTCGTCGACGCCGAAGTAAACGTCGGCCTCGGCCTTGGCAACATCGGAACCACGGACGGCACCAACACCGATGTTGCGGTGGACGCCGATGCAGTCGTGGACCTCGGCGGGGTCACCGGCTCCAACGGCACCACCGGCGACGGCGGACTCGACACAGCCATCGACGCAGCCATTGACCTCGGCCTCGGCAAGCACCGGAAACAACGGCGGAGTGGATGCCGGCATCGACCTGGGAGTAGACCTTGGCATCGGCGGCATCGGCACGGAGACCCCGGGCACCGAAAACCCCGGCACCGGTACACCCGGCACTGAAAGCCCGGGCGACGGCGACACCGGCGGCGTTGGCACCGTGGATCCCGGAACAGGCGCACCGGGCACCGACACCCCGGGGACTGAAAACCCCGGCAACGGCAACGGCGCAGGGGCCGGTAACGGAACCGACATCGGCACCCCGGGCGCAGGCACGGCCGGAACCAACGGCATCTCCGTAGCACCCGCCGGTTCAACAGCAGTCAGTGGGGTCATCGCCGCCGACACCACACCGCGAAGCGCTCCTGCCCAGGGCGGTGCGACCGCACTGGCCAACACCGGCCTGGACGGCTCCCTCGTCCCGCTGGCCCTGTTGCTCCTGGCCGCCGGGATCCTTGTGCTTCGCAAGCGCAGGACTTCCTAATACACACTCCTGCGTTGCATTCCCCCTGAACGAAGTGGGGAAGCGTCCGTGAATCGCGCCTGAAGCGGCAGCACTCCACGAGCCGCGGGGAAGGAGGACCAGGACACAGAACCGGAAAAGCACGCAAACATGTCATCAGCACGCATGTCCTTGTGGCCGATGGTTCGGCGGCGGATGCTGGAGTTCCGCCGCCGGACCCTCGGCGTGTGCGCCGCGAAACCCAAGGTCAATCGCCGGGCCTCCCCTCCACCGGTATGATTTGAGTACGACAGTGCCGCATCGCACCGGGAGGGACGGGACATGGTGGCGGAATCGCCCAGCTCCACCACGAACGAGATTGTCGGCGGTCGCTACCGGTTGAATGAGGTCATCGGCCGCGGGGGAATGTCTTCGGTGTACAGCGCCCGGGACGAAAACCTGGGCCGTGATGTGGCCCTTAAGCTCTTCGCACCGCAGGCCCCGGACACCGAAGAACTGAAACGCCAGGAAGCGGAAATCCAGCTGCTGGCCACGTTGAACCATCCCGGCCTCGTCACGCTTTTCGACGCCGGCATCGATACCCGGATCCCGGACGAGCCACGTCCGTTCCTCACCATGGAACTCGTGGAAGGCCATGACCTCCGCGGCCGCATCCGCCACAGCCGTGTCCCGCTGGAAGAACTGGCCGTCATCGGCGCCGGAATCGCTGACGCCCTGGCCTACGTCCACGGGCTGGGCGTAATCCACCGAGACATCAAACCTGCCAATATCCTGCTGGTCCAGATCCGGCCCGGCGAACCCCTGCGCCCCAAGCTCACCGACTTCGGTATTGCGCGGATCGCGGACTCCACCCGTCTCACCGCCACCGGAACCATGGTGGGCACTGCCGCGTACCTCAGCCCGGAACAGGCACTTGGCCAGCCGCTCTCCGCCGCCACGGACATCTATTCGTTCGGCCTCGTGCTGATTGAATGCATCAAGGGAACCGTCGAGTACCCCGGCGGCGCCGTGGAGTCCGCGGTGGCCAGGCTGCACCGGGCGCCTGAAATCCCAGAGGACCTCCCCGCAGAGTGGGCACAGCTCCTCCGCTCGATGACTGCCATCGAACCGTTGGAACGCCCGTCCGCCGCGGACATCGAGACCGTCCTGCGCCAAGCCCTCATTTCACCCGCTTCCACACCCGGCGAACTCGCACCCGAAAGCACTAGGGTGCTGCCGGCCATGCCGTTCCACCCGCCGTCGATCACCGCGGAAGAGTCCGTGGACGAGCTGCGGGAAGCGGCTGCATCGCCCCGGATTAACAAACCTGAGGACAGGGACCTCCATCCGAGGGCCCGCACCATGCGCTTCTGGATCGCGGTGGTCCTTACGCTCATAGTGGTAGCGGCTGTGGTTGCCGCGGTGATCCTGACCCTCTCCACGCAGTCTCCCGCCGACGTCGTGCCGTATCCAACGGTCACCGGGGAACTCGGCGATCACCTGAAGGAATTGCAGAAGAGCGTTGAACCGTGACGCTTGGGCAGCACGGGGCGCTGACCGTCCGCTGGTCCGCGACGCTGCTGGCGGCCGGATTGCTCGCCGGCTGCGGGACCGGCGAAACGGGGCTCCAGCGCGATGCCGCCAGGCAGTTGCAGGCACGGGTGCTTGAGGTAACGCAGGCGACGTCGCAGAACGATCCCGCCACCGCACTCAGGGCGTTGGAAGGCCTCGAATCCGAACTCGAAGACGCTCAGTCGAGGGGCGGCATCTCGGACGAACGCCGCCGCAGCATCACCACCATTGCCGCCGCCGTCCGGGCCGACCTGACCGACGCCATGGCCAAGACCGAACAGGCCAAAGCCCGCGCCGAAGAGGAAGCCCGCCAGGCGGCCGAACAAGCAGCCGCGCAAACCCCGCCCGCCCAGGAAGCCCCCGCGCCGTCCACGGTGCAGCCCTCCGGCGAGGACAAAGGCAAGAAAGACAACCAGGGCAAGGGCAAAGACAGCGGATAAAGGCCCACCGATGCAGCGTACGACGTCGGAAGGGACGTGGGCGCTGATCTCCACCTTGCAGACGGCACAAGAAAGAGGCGGTGCCCCGGAACAGATCCGGGGCACCGCCTCTTTGGTGAAACTGCCGCAGCAGCCTGCCGCTAGCTCAGGCTGGCGATGACCTTGTTCAGGGTGGCGGACGGCCGCATGACTGCAGAGGCCTTGGCGTCCTCGGGGTGGTAGTAGCCTCCGACGTCCACGGGCGAGCCCTGGACCGCAGCCAACTCACCAACGATGGCCTCCTCCTGGGAGGAGAGCTCCTTGGCGACGGCGCTGAATGCGGCGGCAAGGTCGGCGTCGTCCGTCTGCTTGGCCAGTTCCTCGGCCCAGTAGCGGGCCAGGAAGTAGTGGCTGCCGCGGTTGTCCAGTTCGCCGGCGCGGCGGCTCGGGGACTTGTTCTCCAGCAGGAACGTGCCGGTGGCGCGGTCCAGCGTGTCCGCCAGGACCTGGGCGCGGGCGTTGCCGGTGGTGGTGGCCAGGTGCTCGAAGCTGACGGCCAGGGCCAGGAATTCGCCCAGGCTGTCCCAGCGAAGGTGGTTTTCCTTCAGCAGCTGCTGGACGTGCTTGGGCGCGGATCCGCCGGCACCGGTCTCGAAGAGTCCGCCGCCGTTCATCAGCGGCACCACGGAGAGCATCTTGGCGCTGGTGCCCAGTTCCAGGATGGGGAAGAGGTCCGTGAGGTAGTCGCGGAGGACGTTGCCGGTGACGGAGATGGTGTCTTCGCCCTTGCGGATCCGGTCCAGGGTGAACGCGGTGGCCTTGACGGGCGACAGGATCTGGAGATCCAGGCCCTCGGTGTCGTGGTCGGTCAGGTACTCGTTGACCTTGGCGATGAGGTTGGCGTCGTGGGCGCGCTCCTCGTCCAGCCAGAACACGGCCGGCGTCTGGGAGGCGCGGGCACGGGTGACGGCCAGTTTGACCCAGTCGCGGATGGGGGCGTCCTTGGTCTGGCAGGCGCGCCAGATATCTCCGACGGACACTTCGTGCTCGAGCAGGACGTTGCCGGATCCATCCACAACCTGGACGGTGCCGGCTTCCTGGATCTCAAAGGTCTTGTCGTGGCTGCCGTATTCTTCGGCTGCCTGTGCCATGAGGCCCACGTTGGGAACGGTGCCCATGGTGGTGGGGTCGTAGGCTCCGTTGGCGCGGCAGTCGTCAAGGACCACCTGGTAGATGCCGGCGTAGGAGCTGTCCGGCAGGACGGCCAGGGTGTCGGCTTCCTTGCCGTCCGGGCCCCACATGTGGCCGGAGCTGCGGATCATTGCAGGCATGGACGCGTCCACGATGACGTCGGAGGGGACGTTCAGGGTGGTGATGCCCTTGTCCGAATCCACCATGGCCAGTGCCGGGCCGTCTTCGAGGCCCTTCTTAATGAGGTTCTGGACGCCGTCGCGGACATCCGCCGGCAGGTCCTCGAGACCGCTGACGATGGCAGCGAGGCCGTTGTTGGGGCTCAGGCCGGCGGCGGCCAGCTGCTTTCCGTAGGTGTCGAACAGCTCGGAGAAGTAAGCCTTGACCACGTGGCCGAAGATGATGGGGTCCGAAACCTTCATCATGGTGGCCTTGAGGTGTGCGGAGAACAGCACGCCCTCTTCCTTGGCGCGGGCAACCTGGGCCTTCAGGAACTCGTCCAGGGCCGCGGCACGCATGACAGTTCCGTCGATGACCTCGCCGGCCAGGACCGGGAAAGCCTTCTTGAGGACCTTCACCGAGCCGTCTTCACGGACCAGCTGGATGGCGATGGTGCCGTCCGATTCGATGACAACGGACTTCTCGTTGGAGCGGAAGTCGTTCTGGCCCATGGTGGCCACGTTGGTCTTGGAGTCAGCGGTCCAGGCACCCATGGAGTGCGGGTTCTGGCGGGCGTAGTTCTTAACGGACAGCGGCGCGCGGCGGTCCGAGTTGCCTTCGCGGAGGACCGGGTTCACTGCCGAGCCCTTGATCTTGTCGTAGCGCGAGCGGACGGCCGTCTCTTCATCCGAGGAGGGGTTGTCCGGGTAGTCCGGCAGTGCGTAGCCCTGGCCCTGCAGCTCAGCGATGGCGGCCTTCAGCTGCGGAATGGAGGCGCTGATGTTAGGCAGCTTGATGATGTTGGCTTCCGGCGTCTTCGCCAGTTCACCCAGTTCAGCAAGGGCGTCACCGGTCTGCTGCTCCGGAGTGAGGTAATCGCCGAACACAGCGATGATGCGGCCGGCGAGCGAGATGTCGCGGGTCTCCACCTCCACACCTGCAGTCGAAGCAAACGCCTCGATGATCGGCAGGAACGAATAGGTAGCCAGCATCGGCGCTTCGTCGGTGTGGGTGTAGATAATCTTGGACATGCGCGGGCGTCTCCCTGAAGGTCGGCTTGGTTGTGAAACCTTTGTCTATTTCACCAAGTACAACTTACCCGAGGACACGGGTTTGAACCCTACCGGGAACGCTGGATGACCCCGCCGTGAGCAGGATTACAGCGATGGAGAAGCGTACGACGGCGGCGCCCGCCCAGGTGCCCCACCCCGCCCCGCGTCCTGCTCCTGACCTGCGGCTCCACAGCCCCCTTTCCGCTGCAGGGTAAGTCACTCCTGTTTACTTATATGTGACGCGCGCGATAAATTCTTGAAGTCGATCCGCGCCCTCTCCCCCGGGGCATTTTCCGTTCAGACAGGACAACAATGACACGCACCCGGTCCCTGGCTTCCGGCATCCTGAGCTTCTCCGCCGCAGCCGTTCTGGCTCTGACCACAGCCGGCGGCGCCTCCGCCGCGCCGGCCTCCCCATCGCCCTCCGAAGACGCCCTGCTCCCCTCCGTCGCCCGCCTTGCCGTTAACAGCACTGGTGCCGCGGACTACTGGACCGCGGACCGGATGGAGGGTGCCCGCCCCGGTGATGTCCTGGCCGGGAAAGCCCTGGCAACGAGCCCCCGTTCCAATCCCGCAACAGTGGCCAAAGGAAAGAACACCAAAGTTGGCGCCAGCAAGGCCAAGGCAGCAACAACCGGTTCCGTGACCCACATTGGCAAGGTTTTCTTCACCATGGGCGGCGCCAACTACGTCTGCTCCGGCAACGCCGTGACGTCCAGGAACAAGAGCACCGTATCTACAGCCGGCCACTGCGTCTTTGGCGGTCCGGGCCAGGAGGCCACGAACTTCGTCTTCGTTCCCGCCTACGAGAACGGCCAAGCGCCCTATGGAAAGTGGACCGCCACCGACCTCTACACCACCAGCGAATGGACCGCCTCCGGCGACATCTCCTACGACACGGCGTTCGCCGTGATGGACCGCCTCGACGGGGACCTGCTGACCGACGTGGTGGGCGGCTCCGGAGTGGCGTTCAACGAGGACCGCGGACTGTCCTACACGTCTTACGGCTACCCTGCAGACAAGCAGTACAACGGCGAGACCCTGAAGAGCTGTGCGGGCACTGCCACAAACGACACCGTCAACCCGGCTTTCACCACCCAGGGCATCCCATGCGACATGACCAGCGGTTCCTCCGGCGGCCCGTGGTTCATCGGCTCCGGCCCGGATGGACTGCAGAACTCGATCAACAGCTACGGCTACAGCGGCTCCAAGGTCATGTACGGCCCGTACTGGGGTGACTCGATTGAAAAGACCTACCGCGTTGCGTCACGGTCCTAGCGAAGAGCCCGATGACGGCGTGGCCCACATCGAGGTAACCCAGACGCACGAGGAAATCCTCGAGTACTGGACCGATGAACGGATGGCGGAGGCCAAGCCCCGGGAGCTTGTGCTGCGGCCAAAACCTGAAGAGCAGCACCCGGCCGACGAGGACTAGGCCAACAAAATAACGACGGCGCCTGCCCCCTGCGAAGGGGACGGGCGCCGTCGTCAATTAAAGTCCATCCATTGCTCCGTAGATGCCTTTTTGGTGTCTCAAACCGGCATCTACGGAGCAGCCGATCAATCGGCTCAGTGGAAGAAGTGGCGCGCTCCGGTGAAGTACATGGAGATTCCGGCGGCGTTGGCCGCAGCGATGACTTCCTCGTCGCGGACGGATCCGCCCGGCTGGACAACGGCGCGGACCCCGGCATCGATCAGGATCTGCAGGCCGTCAGCGAACGGGAAGAAGGCATCCGAAGCTGCCACCGCGCCCTGGGCACGCCGGGGTGCGCCGGCACCCGTGGCGTTGGAGGCGCCGCCGGCGCCGTCGACGTCGGAATCCACCTGCAGGCCCAGCGTGTTGGCGCGTTCCACGGCCAGCTTGCAGGAGTCGAGGCGGTTGACCTGGCCCATGCCGATGCCGACTGCTGCGCCGTTGTCCGCGAGGAGGATGGCGTTGGACTTTGCTGCACGGCAGGCGGTCCAGGCGAAGGCGAGGTCCGCGAGGGTCTTCTCATCGGCGGCTTCGCCCGCGGCGAGCGTCCAGTTGGCGGGGTTGTCGCCGTCGGCGTCCACCTTGTCGCTGACCTGGACCAGCATGCCGCCGGAAACCTGGCGGAACTCCGTAGGGTAGCGGCCGTAGCCCTCGGGCAGGGCGAGCAGCCGGATGTTCTTCTTCTTGGAGAGGATCTCCACGGCCTCGGCCTCGAACCCGGGCGCGATGACAACCTCGGTGAAGATGTCCTTCACGGTGTTGGCCATGGCCGCCGTGACCGGGCGGTTGGCTGCGATGACGCCGCCGAACGCGGACACGGGGTCGCAGGCGTGGGCCTTGGCGTGGGCGTCGGCGATGGGGTCCGCGGCGTCTGCCGAACCGACGGCAACGCCGCACGGGTTGGCGTGCTTGATGATGGCCACGGCCGGCTCGCTGAAATCGAAGGCGGCGCGCAGGGCGGCGTCGGCGTCAACAAAGTTGTTGTAGCTCATGGCCTTGCCGTGCAGCTGGTCGGCCTGGGCGATGCCCACCGGGGCAGCCTTGTCCACGTAGAGCGCAGCCTGCTGGTGCGGGTTCTCGCCGTAACGCAGCACCTCGGAGCGTTCCAGGGACATTCCGGCGTAGGCAGGCCAGTCGATGATGCCGTCGCCGTCTTCATCAAGGAACTGGCTGGCAGTCCAGGTGGCCACGGCGTTGTCGTAGGACGCCGTGTGCGCGAACGCCTTGGCGGCGAGGCGGCGGCGGGTCTTCAGGTCGAAACCGCCGGCGGCGGCAGCAGCCACCACCTGGCCGTAGAAGGACGGGTCAACCACGATGGCGACGGCGGCATGGTTCTTCGCGGCCGAGCGCACCATGGCGGGGCCTCCGATGTCGATCTGCTCGACAACGTCGTCCTGCGCGGCACCGGACTTGACGGTTTCTACGAACGGGTAGAGGTTCACCACCACCAGGTCGAAGGCCTCGATATCCATGCTTTCGAGCGTCTCCATGTGGGCGGGGACGCGGCGGTCTGCCAGGATGCCGCCGTGGACGCGGGGGTGCAGCGTCTTGACGCGGCCGTCCAGCATTTCCGGGGAACCGGTGACTTCCTCAACCTCCTGCACGGGGATGCCCGCAGCAGCGATCTTCTTCGCGGTGGAACCGGTGGAGACCAGCTTCACACCCGCTGCGTGCAGGCCTGTGGCGAGCTCCTCCAGGCCGGTCTTGTCGTAAACCGAGATCAGGGCCCGGCGGATGGGTACACGGTCAATGGATACGCGCTCATGCTGCGTGAAGCTCACAAATGTCTCCGTCTTATCTCGCGGTTCAGTGCCGCGGTTGGTGGGGATAGGGCCAGTTTATCGCGTAGCGCACGTTGCCCCGAGTGTCCGCCGGAGTGTGAACGCCGGTGGGCGGGGCTAAAGTTTCAGAAGGAGGCGGCAATGAACACTTACACCACTGTGCCCAGCGGCGAACAGGTGGTCCAGGAACTGCCCTGGCGATGGAAAGTCCAGGGGCGGATCTTCCTGATCGGCGGCCTCGGATTCATGTTTGACGCGTGGGATGTGACGCTCAACGGCATTCTGATTCCCCTGCTGTCGAAGCATTGGGCACTGTCCCCCGGCGAGGTGGCGTGGGTGGGGACGTCGAACCTGATTGGCATGGCTTTGGGGGCCTTCATCTGGGGCACCATCGCGGACACCATCGGCCGGAAGAAGGCGTTCACCGCTACGCTGCTGCTGTTCGCCGTCTTCACCGTGGCCGGCGCCTTCGCCCCGGACTTCATCTGGTTTTGTGTCTTCAGGTTCCTGGCCGGCTTTGGCCTGGGCGGCTGCATTCCGGTGGACTATGCACTGGTGGGTGAGTTCACTCCCCGGAAGCAGCGCGGCAAAGTACTCACCGCCATGGATGGCTGGTGGCCGGTGGGCGCTGCCCTGGCGGGTTTCGTTTCCGCTGGCCTGGTGGCTCTCTACGGTGACTGGCGGCTGACCATGCTGGTCATGGTCCTGCCTGCGCTGCTGGTGTTCTGGGTCCGGCGAAGCGTGCCGGAGTCACCGCTGTTCCTTATCCGCAAGGGCCGGCGGGACGAGGCTGCGAAGGTCATCGACGGGCTGGTGGCAGCCACGGGCGCCGAAGCCCGGGCCTACAGCCTGCCGGATGCGAAGGACGTACCCCGGCTCTCCGCCGGCAGCGCCTGGACCCAGCTGCGGTCGGTGTGGCAGTTCAACTGGAAGATCACCACCGCCGCGTGGGCCCTGTTCTTCAGCATCCTGCTGGTCTACTACCTGTCACTGACGTGGATGCCACGGATCCTCATTGGCGCAGGCTTCGCCGAATACAAGGCGTTCGTCACCACGGCGTCAATGGCCGCCGTCGGACTCCTGGGCGTCATCGTTGCCGCCTTGCTGGTGGAACGCGTGGGCCGCAAATGGATCCTGGCGATCACCGGTCCGCTGTCCGCACTGACCCTGGTGATCGTGGCGTTCGTGGTGGACATCCCGTCTGCAGCGGTGTTCTGGCTGCTGGTGTTCGGGTTCGTGGTGCAGGTGGCCATCCCGGTGCTGTACGCCTACGTGTCGGAACTTTACCCCACTGAGCTGCGCGGCACCGGCTTTGGCTGGGCATCCACGTTCTCGCGTCTGGGCGCCGGTTTCGGTCCGCTGATTTTCGCCAACTACTTCTGGCCTGAGCTGGGCCTGGCTACGTCCTTCGCCCTGGCCGGCGGCCTGGTGCTGCTGGCAGTGCTGTGGATGGCCTTCTTCTCCCCCGAAACCCGCCAGCGCCGCCTCGACTGACCCCGCAGCCGGCCCTTACCCTCACCCCCAGCCTCACCCACCCAACTGACTCGCAGTTGTTGTCGTTTTGAGGCCGGATAACGACAACAACTGCGAGCCAGTTGAATGGCGGCCCTGGAAAGTTGACTCGCCCGTGTCTGAGGTCGCGGCTAGGCTCCACAACGAAGGGCGGAAAAGCGTTTCGGGTATCGGATGGGGAGGCCGTGTGTATTTTAACCAACAACCAGAGGCTACGACTTCGTCTCGAAGTTCAGTCAGTGCAGTCCGCAGCTGGGTTGGAAGCCGCGTTCGACAAACCGAAATCACAGTCCGCGGTGAGTGCATGGCACCACGGAAGATCGGCCTGAGGTGGAATTTTGATCTAGTATCGGTGTCCCCGAAAGGAGTGGAGCTCCTCCCATGCGTTGTCTGGGGAGACATGGTTCCCAAAATCGACGCGCAGCTATGCACACGAAACTCATCGTTAGATAAGGCCATGACCAGCGGCATGGTATTGACGTTAAAAGGCTCACTATGGCTTAACGCCGAAGGAACGGTCGGCATGAGGGTCACAGCGATTGAACCTGGCTTCGTCCGCCGCGGCGCACTCTATCTTGAAGATAATAGGGCGATCGCCTCGCTCCGGGCCGCCGGCGTTCCCGGAAGTCGCCTTGCCAGGACGTTCGTACACGACAATCCGGAGAACGCGTTCAAGAACATTGACTGCAAACCGGAACGCGTCATGGTCGTTGGACCTGCCAACGCGCAAGGAGTTGGAGATCTGGAGCGTCGGCTCTCCCATAGTGGTGGCTCCTCACCCGAGGTCTTCTACAGAACCCTTTCGTGGAGTGTCGACGCCAAGATGGAGGATTTTCAGGCACATCTCCGGGAAGCAGAGGAACTGGACCTGGATCTGGTGCTGCTGGTTCGGGGTGGCGGTCACTGGAGGTGGCTACGGGGCTACCAACGAGCAGACCTCGGGCTTGCCATTCAGAGGTCCTCCGTACCCGTCGCCACGGCCGTGGGGCATGACGCAGATGTTTCCGTGGCTGACCGGGCTGCCTCATTGTCATTCACGACACCCACGGCCGCGGCAGAGGCGATCGCAAACGAATTAGCCTTCCATCGCCGGCAGCAGACAAGGGCGATGCGTCACACGGCTGAGCGAAGGATCCAGGCGGAAGACCAGGCTGCTGAGGAAGCCAAGCTGGCCTCCTTTGAGGCCCGCATTGGAGTTCTTCAGGCCAACTATGAGACTGTGCAACAACGGGTATCGGAAGCCAATTCCCGACAGCACAATGCATTCAAAGTCCACACACAAGACCTGCTGGACACGGCCGAGATGCGGGTCAAGTTCATTTCACGCACAGCCTCGGTAGCGGTTCTCATGGCGGTCACTGCGATGGTGGTATTCAATAACCAACTCCTGGCTAATCTTCAACTGAGTCCAGATTCGCTGCAAGGTTGGCTCTACCGCCTGACAATCATCGCTACCGGCGTTTGGCTGCTTGTTTGGCAGCGGCGGGCAAGGAATTCCGCCGGGCTGGCATCCACATCACCTATGAAGAAGCCACCGAGAGACGTGGATTCGTGGCGCTTCGCGATGAAGAGAGTCCGGACCGTTCGTAAGCTCCGGCGGCTTCGACACCATACGCCTCTTTAGACTCCCAACGGGACCAGCCATGAGGCTTCAGTAGGAAACTCGACTCACGAGCCGGGTGACCAGCCTTGGCCGATCAGTGCTCTCCGCACCTTCGAGACGGCTGCCCCAGCGCCGTTTGTCATGTGACGCTTGGAGACCCGGACGAGAACCCAGCCTCCACGGATAAAATCCTCCTCTCGAGAGATATCACGGACGATCTGTTCCGAAGTCGAATGCACGTCCCCGTCGTATTCCACGGCCACTTTCTGTTCCGGGTAGCTCAGGTCAGGTTGGCGTACGACGGCGGAACGCAGTTCCGTGGGCACGTTCAACTGCGGCACAGGAAGCCCTGCGCACTCCAGTGCCAGCCTCAGCCGCGTCTCCGGCGCAGAGTCAGCACCCACCCGAGCCTGGTCCAACGCCAAGCGGGCTTTCCGGATGCCCGGTGTGCCCTTGTGCCGGTCCAGCATCTCGGCCAGATCCTCAAGGGTGTAGTACGGATCCGTTCTGGCCTCAAAGACCGGCCGAGGTACGCGGATGAGGTGGTCTGCCACAACCGTGATCTCGTCAACGCTCATCCGCCGGGCATTGTCCAGCCATGTTCGGGACCTGCTCGTCACCAGTAACCCGTCAACGCAAACGATCTCGTCCTCGAAGAACTGCCCTACGTGACCCACAACGCCCCTACGGCGTGGAATCGCCATCGTGTCAGGCCTGGAAATGTGTATCAGGGAGCTTTCCCCGGGCAGAAACCCAGGAAACCGCCAAAAGGCAAACGCCGTTGCGTGGGACGCAGCCGAAAATGTTGTGATTCTCGCGTACGGCACGACGACTTCGGGTCCAGGACTTGTGCCCGGACCGGGAAGCATGTCATCGTTCGGAACCCGGATACCGCGGCTGGGCGAGTTCAGCGCGACATGACGCAACCGCCTGAGGCTCACGCCGGCGTCGACCGCGTCCTGGAAAGTGAATGGCAGATAGGCAAGTGGCGTTGGCAGCGGGCGAGGGGTCTTCACGGCAACATAATCGCAAAACCTTCACCAACGGATCGGGTTATCCACAGGCTAAGGCGCCTACTGCCAACTGACTGGCAGTTGTTGTCGTTCTGAAGGCCCAAAACGACAACAACTGCCAGTTAGTTGGGAAGGGTTAGGAGGCAGCGGCGAGGCTGGCCAGGGTGGACACCAGCAGCCGGCGCTCCACCACCTTGATGCGCTCGTGCAGGGTCTCCTCGGTGTCGGCGTCCTCGATGGCCACCGCCTCCTGGGCGATGATGGGTCCGGTGTCCACGCCGGCGTCAGCCCAGTGCACCGTGCAGCCGGTGACCTTGACCCCGTAGGCCATCGCGTCACGGACACCGTGGGCACCGGGGAACGCCGGAAGCAGGGCCGGGTGGGTGTTGAGGTACTTGCCGCCGAAAGCGTCGATGAATTCCGGGCTGACGATCCGCATGAAGCCGGAGGACACCACCACGTCCGGCTGGAATGCGGCCACCTCCCTGGTCAATGCGGCGTTCCACTGGACCCGGTCCGGGTACTCCTTGAAGTCCACCACGAAGGTGGGTATCCCGGCTGCGGCCGAACGCTCCACGCCGTAGGTGCCGGGCCGGTCCGCTCCGACGGCGGCGATGTCCACGTCCAGCTCCCCCGCTTTGACCGCGTCAATGACAGCCTGGAGGTTGGAGCCGGTACCGGAAACGAGGACTACGATGCGCATGCGTCTAGCTTATGGGCAGGCTCGCGTAGGCTGGAAAACATGAACTCCACACCGGAACCGGCCGGGCCCCAGCGGACAAAACCGCCGCTCAGCGAGGCTGCAAAAGCCTCAAGGGCCAAGACCCACACTCTGTTCCGGATGTTCATCGTGTCCGTGCTGGGGTCATTCTTCGTCTACCAGCTGGATGTCCGCTATCTCTGGCTGACGGGAATCCTGACAGCTGCCGCATTGGCCCTCGGCATCGTCCTGTTGATCAGGTGGTTCCGTTCAAAAGAGTCCCGGCTGATTCTGTTCGCTACCATCTGCGGCCTGATGGTGACCGCCGGCATGGTGCTGCTGACCCTGGCCTCGGCACTGTTCTTCAACCAGGCAGCGGAGTACCAGGCCTGCGTGAACCGGGCGCTCACAGACCAGGCACAACGGACGTGCCAGGTGCAGCTGGAGGGATCACTCCCCCGCCAGGCGCCGTAGCAGCGCCTTTGCTGACAGGTTAAGGACCTAAGGGTCCCGGCCTTCGAAGCTAGTGGACCAGTTCCGCGTCGTCATCCGCCACGGCCCGTTCACGTTCCAGCCACGGCCCGGCAGCGTAACCGATCACGACGCCGGCACCCACCTCCGCGGCCAACCAGACACCCATCCACAGAGGGTCCGGTCCGATGTCGGTCAGCCGACCGATGCCGGCCGAGCCCCGGGCTAGCCAGGCCAGCCCCATGGCCAGCAGTCCCGCCGCGGCCCCGGCCAATACTCCCAGGACCAGGGTGGACACCGTAGCAGTGAACCAGCGGGCGTGGACCTTGATGGAGAGCCACTCGTCAAAGTGGTTCTCGCCTTCCCGGAGGAACCACCATCCGGCCAGCACGCCCGCGATGACCGGAATCAGGAGGGCCACGAAGGCGTAGTCCAGGGCCCCGGCAGGAATGGCGGCCAGAACCGGGATGGATGGCAGGGGCCCAACGGCGGTCCCCAGCGGGCCCACTTGGGAACCGACTCCCATAGCGAAGCCGGAACCCGAGGCCCAGGCGAGGGCGAAGACCACCAGGTTGGGAAGGTAGCCGAGCTGGGCGACGGTGAGGGCCGCACCGCCGGCGGCACCGGCGTCGAGCGCTTCATAGACGGCCAGCACCAGGTTCCAGTGGACGAACAGGTCCACGGCCAGCAGTACGGCGGCCAGTGCCAGGGCAGCGGCAACAGCCACAAACCCGGCCTTCACCACCGAGGCGAGGTAGGACCCTGCCCACCGTGAATGCTGGCTGGTCCGCGAGATCCAGTCGACGGCGTCCACACCGATCAGCCGGCTCCACGATCCGGCTTCGCGGCGGGCGCCGATGACCATGCCCAGGGCGAATGGAATCAGCGGCACCACCATGGCGTAACCGAGGTTGATGCCGACGTCCGGGGTGCGGCAGACGAAACCGGCGGCCACACCGAACGCCGAGTAGACCACCCATGATCCCAGCAGTGCCTGCCACAGCTGGTCCGTGTAGGAGGCCCGGGCCAGGCGTCGGCCGGCCCGCCAGGCGAGCAGGAACGGGATCAGTGTCAGGCCGAGGGGAACCAGCGTCAGCAGGCCTGAGCCGGTGTGGGATGCGGCGGTGGATCCGGCAGCTGCCAGTTCCAGCGGAACACCGTGCACCAGCAGCCACGACTGGCCGGCAAGCCGGGCCAGCGTCTCAAACCCGTCGTCCTGGAAGCCGGCCGTTGCCCAGACGGCAATGATGGGAACCAGCACGGCCAGCGCGGAAATGATCGCCGCCTGGGCTGTTTCTATAGCTCCCTGCAGCCACAAGGGCATGGGAAGGCCACGGTCTCCGGTCTGGTCAGCGCGCAGTTTCATCGTGATCCATGGTGTCACGCCGGGCACCTGCCGCCCGGACGCGACAGGCCATCAGGGGCTTCGTTATGCCGGGGCCGGCGGTGACGGCACGCCCCTATGCGCCGGACCACTGGCACATCGGAGCGGCAAGCACACGCAACGGGCGCTCAAACGCCGGGCGCCCTGAAGGCGCCCGGCGTCGTCTGCGTCCAGTGGTTACGCGCCGTCCTGCCCGTACTTCCTCAGGCGGGACCGGCTTGCGGGGTCGCGGTCTGCACCGTCGATTCCCGCAGTGGGTGTGCCCGCGTTGAGGTCGGCGTCGCCCTGCAGGTCGACGTCAGCCTGCACATCATCCTGCGAGTCGGAGTACGTCCTGGCGCCACGGTCGTAGTGCGTGTAGAGCCGGTCCTCTTCCTCGGGCGTGAGGTGGCCGTCGACGTCGACACGCGGAGCGTCCTTGACGTGGTCCTTGGTGTAAGGCACCACCAGGTCGTCGTCCTGGGTACGCGCACCCTCTACGGGGATGAAGGACTGCGAGGTGCCGAAGAGGCCCGTCTTGACGGTAACCCAGGTGGGCTCACCCGTGTCGTCGTCTGCGTACAGCTGGCCAATCGAGCCGATCTTGTCGCCGTCGGCTCCGATGACGTTGCCGCCTTTGTGGAGCACGGCCTCAATGTTGTCCCGGTTGAGCATGGCTTCTCCTTGGATAATCGTTGCGCTGGGTTGGGCCAGCGGCAGAGGACCCGGCACGGGGTTTCCCCTGCCTCCGGCTCCAGCCCCGTCTGCTTGAGGCGCACCGCTGGCCACCGCACTACAGTAAGCATGCTTAGCATCAAATGGGAAGTCTACTTATAATTTTTGCCAAGACCCGCGTTGATGCTCCCCGCTGTTCACCGAACCTTTCCCTCCGGGCCATGCCTTCATCCCCGCCGCGTCAGGGCCGGCACCCACCGTGGAGGGGTGAGGATCGCAATTGTTGCTGAATCATTCCTGCCGCTGATGAACGGGGTCACGCACTCCATCCTGCGGGTGCTGGACTATCTGCAGGAGCGGGGCGACGATGTCCTGGTCATTGCGCCGTCAGCGCACGACGGCGGTGCGGAGGACCATGTCAAGGGCGCCGAGATCCACCGGCTTCCGGCGGTCCCGCTTGCGGGGTACGCGAATGTCCGGGTGGCGATGGGCGGTGTGTACCGGGTCAAGCGAATCCTTGCCGACTACGCACCGGACGTCGTCCACCTGGCCTCGCCGTTCGTCCTCGGCTGGCGGGCAGCCCAGGCGGCCGCCCAGCTTGGCATCCCCGCCGTCGCGGTTTACCAGACAGAGGTTCCCGGCTACGCGGCCCGGTACGGCGTCCCCTTCCTGGAGAACTGGGCCTGGAACCGCGTGGAGAATATCCACCTGCTTGCTTCCAGGACCCTGGTGCCTTCCACGTTCGCGCTGAACCAGTTGCGCGGACGCGGCATTCCCCGGGTGCGGATGTGGCGCCGCGGGGTGGACACGGCCAGGTTCTCGCCGGACAAGCGCGACGACGGGTGGCGGGCATCTGTGGCCCCGGCGGGCCACCGGATCATCGGCTACGTGGGCAGGCTGGCCGTGGAAAAACAGGTGGAGGACCTCGCAGCCCTGGCCGGAATGCCTGACACCACCCTGGTGATCGTAGGTGACGGACCGCAGCGGGCGGCCCTGCAGGAAACCCTCCCGGGAGCCGTCTTTACCGGGTTTCTGGGCGGCGATGACCTGGCCCGCGCGGTGGCGTCCTTTGACCTCTTCGTCCATCCGGGCGAGTTCGAAACCTTCTGCCAGACCATCCAGGAAGCCATGGCATCGAGGGTGCCGGTGGTGGCCACGGGACGCGGCGGACCGCTGGACCTGGTGGAGAACTCCCGGACCGGCTGGCTCTACGAGCCCGGTGACCTGTCCGCCATGCGCGGCCACGTCCTGGACCTGATGGGCGACGACGCCAAGCGCCGGGCGTTCGCCGCCGCGGCTCACGCCTCGGTACAGGCCCGCACGTGGCCGGCCCTGTGCTCGGAACTGATCTGCCACTACACCGATGTCATCGCAGAACAGCCGGTTTTGTCCGGTTCGTACAAAGCCAAGGGAGCAGCTCTATGAAAATTTCGGTGATCGGCTGCGGCTACCTGGGCGCCGTGCACGCGGCCACCCTTGCCTCGATGGGCCACTCAGTTGTTGGCATCGACGTGGACCACGCGAAAGTGGAACAGCTGGCCCGCGGTGCAGCCCCCTTCCACGAACCGGGCCTTGACGAGCTGCTGCAGGACGGCAGCGCCACCGGACGGCTCCGGTTCTCCACCGACATCGCGGATGCCGCCGGCGCCCAGGTGCACTTCCTGTGCGTGGGCACCCCGCAGGACAAGGCCTCCGATGCCGCCGACCTCTCCTACCTGGTCTCCGCCACCCGGGCCCTGCTGCCGCACCTGGCCGCGGGCGCCGTCGTCGTGGGTAAATCCACGGTGCCGGTGGGCACCGTGGACATGCTGCGCGGGGTGCTGGGGCGTCGTCCCGATGTCCTGCTGGGCTGGAACCCGGAGTTCCTCCGCCAGGGCACAGCCGTCAAGGACTCGCTGGTGCCGGACCGCCTGGTGTACGGCGTGGACGGCGGGAAAGCCGCGGCGTTCAACCGGTCCACCGGCGCGCCCGTGGGGGTGGCGGCAGCCCTGGATGCGGTCTACGAGCCGCTGCTGCGCGCAGGCATTCCCCGGCAGGTCTGCAGTTGCGCCACGGCAGAACTCATCAAGTCCGCGTCCAACGCGTACCTGGCCACCAAGATCAGCTTCATCAACGCGGTGTCGGAGCTGTGCGATGCGTCCGGCGCGGACGTGGCGGAACTCAGCGAGGCAATGGGGCTGGATCCGCGGATTGGCAGCCGTTACCTGCATGCCGGGCTGGGCTTCGGCGGCGGCTGCCTGCCCAAGGACATCCGCAGTTTCCGGGCACAGGCCACAAGCCACGGCGTGGATGCCGTGGCGGACTGGATGCAGCTGGTGGACTTGGTCAATCTTGGCCAGCGGCAGCGCACGGTGGACCTGGCGGCGGACCTGTGCGGCGGTACCGTGGCCGGCCGGACCATCACCGTGCTGGGCGCCTCCTTCAAACCGGACACGGACGATATCCGCGACTCCCCCGCCCTGGACGTGGCAGACCGCCTCGCAGCGGCCGGAGCTCATATGACCGTCACGGACCCCAAGGCCGTGAACAACGCGTGGCGTCGTTACCCCCGGCTGCGGTTCGAGGCCAACGCAACCCGGGCCCTGGAAGAAGCAGAACTGGTGCTGCTCCTCACCGAGTGGGATGAGTACCGCCGGCTGTCCCCGGCCGTTGCAGGCAGCCTGGTACGGCGGCGGGTGCTGCTGGATGCGCGCAACGCACTGGACGCCGCGGCATGGCAGGCGGAAGGCTGGGTGGTGCGCGGCCTTGGCACGTGCCCGGCTTCATCCAGTGATGCGGGTGGGGCTGCTGCCGAAGTCGCAACCGCAGCCCGCCGCTGACCGGACGGCGTTCAGTCCAGGAGGCCAGTCAGTCCAGGAGGCCCAGGCCGGCGAAGGCGAGCGCCACGCCGTTGCCGGCCGGGCCGGGTGTGAGCCGGTCGGCGACGGCCAGCACGCCTGGATGTCCGTCCTCCACCGCGATGCCCACCCCGGCATACTCGAGCATCTCGATGTCGTTCGCGCTGTCGCCGATGGCCACGATGTCCTCCCGGTGCAGGCCCAGGCGTTCCTCCACCACCCGGATACCCACGGCCTTGTGGGTTCCGGCCATGAAGATCTCCCCGGCTGAGTCGCCGAGGGCGGACAGGGAACTGGGGATGAGCCCCACCTGCGGGCCGAGGCCACCCATGAGGCGGGTCAGCGGTACCGGGGAATCGAAGCAGGAAATCTTGGCGAAGGACGCCCCGCGAAGGTCGTCGCTGTACTGGACCGGCCCCAGGATGTCGTCCACGGGATCCACGTCGGTACTGAGGACGCCGTCGTGCCGGGAACGGCCGGCAAAGACGGGAGTGAGGACCCGCCGGAGCCGCTCACCCACTCCGGTGCGGCCGCGCAAGGCTTCGGGAGCCTCCAGGATGTAGGCGACGTCGTTGGCGTCCAGGGTGTCCACGATAAGGGCCGCCACGCCGGGTTCGAACCGGGTGTCCTTGAGTACCTCCCCGTTCATTTCCACCCGGGCACCCGCGCCGGTGATCACGCCGTCGAACCCTGCCTCCAGGATGTGGGCCGGCACCATGGACAGCGGACGCCCGGTGCACACGAACACCAGGTGGCCGCGGCGGCGCACTTCCTGCACCGCCTCGACGTGGGCTGCCGGGGCCAGGCCGTGGTCCGCATATGTTCCGTCAATGTCGAGGAAGATGGCGCGCGGACGGTCTGTTTGCTGGCTGGCCATGCCGGGCTCCTAGGGAAGTGCTAACCGGGACAATTCATCCTATCGAAGGCCCGTAATATGGCGCCCCGCCAGGCCAAGAGGGCTGGTCAGGCGGGTGTTTGCCGGAAAAACTGATAGTCATCCTGTGATATTGAAAGCCTTGCAGCGAAGTAAGCACGCTGATTGAATTAGGGAACCGGAGATGGGGGCACGGCACAACTTACTAATAAGGAGTGACAGCATGGGCATTCTCGGATTTCTCATCTTGGGCCTGATTGCGGGCGCCATTGCAAAGGCGATCCTGCCGGGCCGTCAGGGCGGAGGCTGGCTGGTGACCATGGTCCTCGGCGTAGTCGGCGCAATCCTCGGCGGTTGGATCGGGTCGCTGATCTTCGGCGGCGGCCTGGCCGAGTTCTTCGATATCCGCACCTGGCTGCTTGCCATCCTCGGATCCATCGTGGTGCTGCTGATCTACGGCGCAGTCATGAACCGCAGCGGGCACCGGGCCTAGCAGCCCCTCCATCCACAAGCGCAGAGACGCCGTCCCGGCAGCGGGGCGGCGTTTCTGCGTTCCGGTTCTGTACCGGTATTCGTGCCCATTCCGTAGTGAACCTAGCCCCCATTACCGGCAGTTCGCACCTTATGATGTGCGAGGGGGGTGGTGGTATGGCTGAATCCGGCCACGAAAGCACGATGGCAGTCCGGACGTTCGAGGCGATGCTTGACGCCAGCCCGGATGCCTTCCTGGCCCTCGCGGCAGATGGCACCATCACCCTGGCCAACGGGGCAGCAACAAAGCTCTTTGGACTGGACCGCAGGTTCCTCACCGGCCTGGATTACCGGACGCTCCTGGCTGACCGCTCCCACCCCGAGGTGGACAGGCTCTTCCGCCAGATCCTGGCCCGGTCCACCGCGCACCCGCGGGAGGTGGCCTGGGTCCATGCCGACGGCACCAGCTTCTCCGCGGAAGTGGCCGGGTCCCTCTTTCCCGCCGGGCCCGGGCAGCTGCCCGGGAACGCAGCGGCCGGCGCCGCCGATGCCACGGACACCACGCCCGACGGCGGCGTCCCGGCCGGGGCGCAGGTCCTCCTCTCGGTCCGGGGTACTTCGCACCGGCAGGCCACGAATGCGGACCTTCGCGATGCGATGTCCCTGCTGGCGTCTACCCTGGAGTCCACGGCGGACGGCATCCTGGTGATGGGCTCCAACGGCACCGTGGCCGGCTACAACGACCAGTTCCTCACCATGTGGGACATTCCCCGCAAACTCATGGAAGGTGAAAGCGGGGACCCGGTAATGCAGCGCATTACCGGCCAGCTCACCGACCCCGGCGCGTTCCTGGCCAGGCTCATGGAAGTCCAGGGCAACACCACCGCCGAGAGCTACGACGTTCTGGACTTCAAGGACGGCCGCACTTTCGAACGCTATTCGCGCCCCCACAAGGTGGGCGAGGATGTTGTGGGCCGGGTGTGGAGCTTCCGGGATGTCACTCCCCGCCGCAAGGCCCAGGAACAAGCGCACCAGGCCATGCTTGACCTGGCGGAGCAGGCGGAAAAGCTGCGCGTCATGGCCTTCCAGGACCCGCTGACCGGCCTGGCCAACAGGGCCGTGTTCAACGACGCCCTGGCCGGGTCTCTGCAGGAACCCCGGCTCAAGTCCGTTGATGTGCTGCTTCTGGACCTGGACGATTTCAAGGAGGTCAATGACCTCCTCGGCCACCAGGCCGGGGATGACATGCTGATCGAGGTCTCCCGCAGGCTGCGCGGCTGCGTTCCGGCCGCGGACGTGGTGGCACGGCTGGGCGGCGACGAGTTCGTGGTGCTCCTGACGGCCTGCCCCAACGTGGATGAAATCGCGGCGTGCATTGTCCGCTGCCTGCACGTCCCCGTCACCATCAGCGGCCGCGCGCTTCGCCCCAGCCTGAGCCTCGGAGTGGCATCGCGGGGGCGGGACGAGGTTGGCCCGTCCGAGCTGCTGCGCCAGGCGGACATCGCCATGTACGCGGCGAAGGCCGCCGGGAAGAACCGCTTCCTGCGGTTCCATCCGGACATGATGGCTGCCCTGGTGCAACGGACCGACATGGAACGCGGACTGCAGTTCGCCCTGCAGGGCGGGGAGATCTCAGTGGATTTCCAGCCCATCGTGTCGCACCGCAGCGGGCAGGTGGTCCAGTTCGAGGCCCTCGCCCGGTGGGACCGCGGCGCCGGGCGGGTGCCGCCGTCGGACTTCATTCCCCTGGCCGAACGCACGGGGCTGATCAGGGACATCGGCCTGGAGGTGATGGCCCAGGCCATGGCGCAGCTGGCGGACTGGCTGGGCGGGGACCCGGCGAGGTCGCTGGCGGTGAACGTGTCAGGCGTGCAGCTGCAGGAACACGACTTTGCCGCGAAGGTGCTGGGTCTCGCGGAGGCCAGCGGCGTGGCCGCCCGCCAGCTGGTGCTGGAAGTCACCGAAAGCGTGTTCTTCCATGCCGACTGCGACCTGATCAGGCAGCTCAGCACGCTGCGGGATGCGGGCGCCCGGGTTGCCCTGGACGACTTCGGCACCGGCTATTCCTCGTTGGGGCGGTTGCAGGACCTGCCGGTGGACGCCGTGAAGATCGACAAGACCTTTGTGTCCATGGTGCGGACCGGCAGCGAACGCCTGCCCATCCTCAGCTCCATGATCAACATGGCGCACAGCCTGGGGCTGACCGTCACCGCGGAGGGAATCGAGACGGCTTCACAGGCGGACTACCTTACGGCGCTCGACTGCGATGCGCTGCAGGGCTACCTGTTCTCGCTGCCGGAGCCGGCCGCGCGTCTTGGGGACGCGCTGCGCCAGGCCGAAGAGGTGCTCGGCGCGCTGCACCAACGCTAGCTCGCGGCTGCGCAAGTACAACGCCGGGCCGTCCGGCTGCTAGGCGGCCTGCCTGCCGCCGGGCTGCCTGGGCTTCTTTCCCGAGCCGAGGGGTTGGCCTGGGGGCCGCGGCGGAGCGGCCGGGCCCTGCTGCCCGCGCGCTTCGGGTGCGGTGGACTGGGCGTGGTCGTACGGTGCAGGGTCCTGGGCGGATGACCCGGCAGCCGGTTCCGCGGCGCTGGATTCCACGGCAACGGCCTGAGTGGCAGTCCGCTCGACCCGGGCCTGCCCGGCTGATTCCTCGTCAAGGGCGTACTCGATGACGCCGTACTCGTCGACAGCGTTTTCAGCCGGGACGAACGCATCAGCGGGGTTTGCCATTGCGGCGCGGTTGCGGCGCCAGCGGCGGATAAGGTCCACGGCGGCCAGCAGGCCCGCCAGCGGTGTGAGCACCGCGGCGGTGTATACGAAGAGCATCCAGGTGAGGGTGGTCAGCGGCGGCTGATTGTTGTGCAGGAGGGACAGCCCGCCAAGGATCCCCACCAGCCAGAAGCAGATGACCGCCGCGAGGACAGCTCCGGCGGGAAAGTACTGGTTCCGTACAATCTTCTTCAGGGTTTCCAATGCACTTCCTCCTTGCCTGGCCGGGGCTGCGGAAAGTGGCCGCATCACCCTAAGTATGGGGCCCGTTTCGGCCGAATCCCGGCAAGACGCCACGGCGAGTGATGAACGTAACTGGAGTGCCGCCGTCGTCCCCGTTTTTGGCGGCAATCCGACGTGCCCTGGCGGCATTTGGTCTTCCGCCGGAACCGCCCGGCGCATAGGTTGTTCCTTGACCCAACGAACCCGGGAGGACCCGCATGCGCAAAGTTACGGCCGGACTGTTCCACTCCATTGACGGAGTGGTTTCGGATCCGTTCAAGTTCCAGTTCGACAGCTTCGACGCTGAGCTCGGCGAGGGGCTCACCACCATGATGAACTCTGTGGACACGGTGGTGCTGGGCCGGAAGAGCTACGAGGAGTGGGCGTCCTACTGGCCCAACGCGTCAGCGGACCAGGACTTCGCCGCGTTCATCAACCCGGTGGAGAAGTATGTGGCGTCCAGGACGCTGAGCGAGCCGCTGGAGTGGCAGAACTCCCGGCTGATGGACGCACCGCTGGAGGAGTTCGTGGCGAAGCTCAAGGAGACCGACGGCGGTGAGATTGCCGTGTGCGGCAACATCTCCGTGACGCGGCAACTGCTGTTCGCAGGGCTGCTGGATTCGCTGCAGCTCATGACCCACCCCGTGGTGGCGGGCAGCGGCAGGCGGCTGTTCGAAGACGGCGATCCCCTCACCCGGCTGGTCTTGCTGGATGAGAAACGCACCAGCAAGGGCAACGTGCTCAGCACCTACGGGCTCCGCGGAGACTAGGCTGCCTGCGCCAATGGGCCCCATGCCGGGGCACATTGACCCGGACACGCCGGGGACGGCGGGCATTCGCCCCGGACTTAGCGGTGGATGTGCCCCGCGACGGCGGAGATGTCAGTAGGCGTTGTCCTGCAGCAGCCGCCGATGATCCGGGCGCCGAGGGCCTGCCAGGCGGGGACGCCGTCGGCAAGCGCTGCGGGGGCCGTGGCGGCTGCGGGTGCTGCGTCCCAGGTTTTGGTGCCCGGGTCGTAGGTCTCCCCCGAATTCGGATAGGCCACGAGCGGTTTGCCGGTGCCGCCGCGGAGGGAAGTGAGCGCCGGGGCAACCAGCGCCAGCGGCACGCAGTTGACCCCGACGGCGGCCACGTGGGACTCCGCGTTAAGCAGTTCCGCGACGGCGGCCAGGGGCGTGCCATCGCTGATGTGCCCGGCGTCGCGGAGGGAGAAGGAGAACCAGGATTCGACGCCGAGGTCACGCGTCAGTTCCGCAAGGGCCTGTGCTTCGGCAAAGGAGGGCAGGGTTTCGCAGGCCAGGACGTCCGCGCCGGCATCGGCCAGGGCTTCGAGGCGGGGACGGTGGAAGGTCCGGAATTCGGCGGGCGTCAGGGCGTAGTCGCCGCGGTACTCCGAGCCGTCGGCAAGGTAGGCACCGTAGGGTCCCACGGATCCAGCGATGAACAGGGGCCCGGCCTCGGGGTGGTGAGCCAGATGGTCACGCCGCGCCTCGCCCGCCAGCTGGACGGACAGGGCCACGAGGTCCAGCGCCTCCTGCTCCGTCATTCCGCGGCCGGCGAATCCCTGCGGTGTTGCCTGGTAGCTCGCGGTGGTGGCGATCCTTGCGCCAGCCGCGAAGTAGTCCCGGTGCACGTCCCGGATCAGGCCCGGCTGTTCCAGCAGGACCTTGGCCGACCACAGCGGATCGTCCAGGTTGCAGCCGCGCACCTCGAGTTCCGTGGCCAGTGCGCCGTCGGAGGTCAGGGATTCCCCGGCGTCGAGCAGGGCGGACAGCGTGGGGATGGCAGGCATGTTGGTCACTATACGCATCCAGATATGCCGATGCCGGGTATTACGTTCCCGGGACCGCGACGGCACTGCAGCCCAACTACACTCGGAGCCATGTCGAGATCCTCCAGCATGGGCCGCGGAATCATGGCCCTGCTGGCTGTGGGATCCCGCCACGCGGCCGAACATCCGGGCGGGACCGTGGCTGAGATCGCCGCAGGCCTGGGCAAGGACCGCAGCCAGGTCTCACGGTACCTGCGCAGTGCGGAGCAGGAGGGCTTCCTGGCCCGCACCGTCCACCGCACGTATGCGCTGGACTGGGAGGTCTTCACCGACGCCCAGCAACTGACGGCCCGCCGGCTGGAATCCGACGGTGCCACTGCCCTGGACACCCTGGCCGGCGAAACTGATGAAGCCTGCTTCCTGGGCATCCTGCACGGAAGCAGCACCGTGACGATCGGCGAAAGTGTTCCGGCCAGCAGCAACCTGGTGGGCTCCTGGCTGGGCCGGCCCTACCCCGCGTACTGCAGCGACGCCGGGCAGGCAATGCTATGGGAGGCCTCCGAAGCGGAGATCCGCACCGTTTTCGCGGCCGTCGACTTTGTCCGGCACGGGCCCAACACTCCGCGCAGCGTGGAAGACTTCCTGGCCCGGCTGGAAGCGGCGCGCCGGCGGGGCTATTCAATAGTGGACCAGGAGGCAGAACCGGGGCTGTACTCCCTGGCCGTCCCCGTGCGCGATTTTAATGGCGAGGTGGTGGCAGCCCTGCAGATCGTGGGGATCAGGGACCGGCTGGAACCCCGCCGGGAGGCCTGCGCCGCAGCGCTGCTCCAGCAGGGGCTGCGGCTCGAAGCGGGATTGGGGTACCGGCCGCGGGACTAGTGGGGCACGACCGCAGCGCCGGGCCCTCCCGCCGCTCCGAGCCTTTCCGCGGCGGCGGCCAGGGCGTCCGCCGCGTCACGCCGCTCCACCAGGCCGGGACCGCCGAGCACACTCAGCGAGGCCCGCACTTCTCCTGACCCGTCCCGCACGGGCACGGCCAGCTCAACAACGTCATGCTCGAATTCCTCGACGGCGGCAACCGCCCCTGCAGGGCGGTCCCGGACCATGAGCTCCCAGACATCGTCGATGGTGTGCGCCGCGCCCGGACCGCCGATGCCAATGAAGTTCACGTCCTGCAGCAGCCTCTCGAGGGCCGGCCGGTCCAGGTCCCACAGCAGGGCGCGGCCGGCACCCGTGCACCACACCGGACTGACCATGCCGGGGTGGACGAAGCTGCCGGGTACGGAGTCGTTGCTGGAGTTCCGGAGCAGGATGGCACGGTAGCCGTCACGGACAGAGAGCCTGGCACGCAGGCCCAGCGCGGAAACCAGGGATTCCAGCTCCGTCCGGGCGGCCAGCACCCAGCCGGTATTGAGTGCCGCGGCCAGGCTGAAGTATTCCGGCCCGGCGCGGAACGGCCCGCGCTCCGGGCGTTCGAGCAGTCCGAGGCCGCAGAGTTCCTGGGCCAGCCGCGAAACCCTGCTCTGGTCCATCGACAACGCAGCGGCGAGCTGGGATACACCCAGGAGTGGCCGCCCGGATTTCTCCCGGTCCACCACCAGCCGGACAATCCGGAGCCCCTGCGCCATTGACGACGCCTCAGCGGATGAATCCACGCTTTCCCTGCCCCTCCCGCCGGTCACGCGCCCCATTCTTCCACGGCCCTTGCGGCGCGACACCCGGCCGGGTCCCCCGCATGGTCACCGCAGGCGGCCATGGCACCCGGGCCGCGAACGACGACGGCGCGCGGCAGCCAAGGTGCCGGGCGCCCCTGCCGTACAGCCGTCGTCGTCCGTGCCCGGCTTAGCGCCGTGCCGGAACCGGTTTGCGGCCGTGCCGAAGGTGGAAGTAGAGGTAGCAGCCGGCCACGAACGGAACACCGAAGTACAGGGCGGGTGCCTGGGCGGGATCCAGTGCGATGCCGATCAGCGAAACGACGCACAGGGTGAACGCCAGGATGGGGACCAGCGGGAACAGCGGTGCCCTGTAGGCGAGGGCGGAGGTATCACCGCCGCCCCGGATGAAGGCGCGGCGGTGGAAGAAGTGCGAGGCCGTGATGGACATCCAGACGCCCACCACCGCGAAGCCGGCCACAGACACGAGGACCAGGTAGACCGTCTCCGGTGCCACCACGCTGCTGATCAGGGATGCCAGGCCACCCACCATGCTTAGGGAGAGCGCAGCCAGGGGGATGCCGCGGCGGGTCAGCTTCTTGAGGGCACGCGGTGCATGGCCTTCATCG
The DNA here is from genome assembly GCF_030818145.1 of Pseudarthrobacter sp. SORGH_AS 212. Taxonomy (NCBI): domain Bacteria; kingdom Bacillati; phylum Actinomycetota; class Actinomycetes; order Micrococcales; family Micrococcaceae; genus Pseudarthrobacter; species Pseudarthrobacter sp. SORGH_AS 212. The sequence continues at coordinate 775,156 of NZ_JAUTAA010000001.1, forward strand.
GCGAGCGAGTAAAGCATGCGGGCGCAGGAGAACAGGCCGCTGTTGCCGGCCGACAGGAGGGCGGTGATGATGACGAAGTTCATGATGTCGGCCGCGAACGGGATGCCGATGGCGGAGAAGACGGTGACGAACGGGCTCTCATCGAGCCCCACCTCGGTGTACGGGATGGTGGCCGCGATGACGGCAATGGCGCCGACGAAGAAGATGAGCAGGCGGATGACCGTGGTGCGCATGGCCTTGGGGATGGCCGTGGCCGGGTCCTTGGTTTCGCCGGCGGCAACGCCGATCAGCTCGGAGCCGGAGAAGGCGTAGAAGACGGCAAGCACGGTGACCAGGACACCGGTGAAGCCGTTGGGGAACAGGCCGGACTCGGTGGCGAAGTTTTCGAACAGGAACGGGTGCCCGTCCCCGCCGCCGCCGAGCGGACGGAAGCCGAACAGGGCCGCGCCGCCCAGGACGATGAGTCCGATTATGGCTGCTACCTTGATGATGGCAAACCAGAACTCGGACTCGCCGAAGAACCGGGCGGACACCGCGTTGAAGCCAAAGAGGATGGCCGCGAACACCAGGCACCAGACCCACACCTCCACGTCCGGGAACCACCGCTGCATGAGCAGGCCGGACGCCGTGAATTCGGAGCCGATGGCCACGGCCCAGCAGAGCCAGTACAGCCAGGCGGTGGCAAAGCCGGTGGCGGGTCCGATGGAGCGGGCCGCGTAGATATGGAACGCCCCGGACACGGGGTAGGCGATGGCCAGTTCGCCGAGGCAGGCCATCACCAGATACACCACGAACGCCCCTGTGAGGTAGGCGATCACCGCGCCCAGCGGGCCTGCCTGGGAGATGGTGTAGCCGGAGCTGAGGAACAGGCCCGAGCCGATGACGCCGCCCATGGCGATCATCACCAGGTGCCGTGGCCCCATGGAGCGGCGGAGTCCGGAGGTGACCGGCTGCGCCGGGTCCGGCCTGGTGTCGAGCGTAGGCAATGAGGGTTCCACGGGTTTCTCCAGGTGCGGGTGATCGGTGCAGATAGTGGCGGCGGCCAGGGTTTTACGTGCCTCGCAGGTGCGCTTCACACGAACACGGGGGAACCGAAGAAGTGAACGCCGACAGAGCCGAAAGTAGCATGCTTGCCGAATTTAGGGTCATTAAAGGCATGGCAGCTTGCTTATATTGCACGCTGTTACAGTTGCGGACCGGACTGGCAGCCGGCACGCACCGCCGCGGGGCACATTGACCCGGACGCGCCGGGCAGCACAGGTTCAGCCACCCGGCCGGGGCCCCAACGTGCCCCGGGACGGGCGTGGGCGCCCACCCACGGAACGGACGACGCCGGCGCTCCCCCAGGTGCCGGCGTCGGGCGCCCCCAAAGGCAGCAGGTAAAATTGGAGGGCCATGCGCTGTTCCTACTTTGATGCCGCCCGCTGCCGCTCCTGCACCCTCATGGGCACGCCCTACGGCGAGCAGCTGGCCGGCAAGCAGGCCCACTGCCAGACGCTCCTCTCCGGCCACGCCTCGCTGGAGTGGCTGGAGCCCGTGGCCAGCCAGGAATCAGCGTTCCGCAACAAGGCCAAAATGGTGGTCAGCGGGACGGCCCAGAACCCCACCATCGGCATCCTGGACGCCGACGGCCACGGCATCGACCTGCGCAAATGCGGCGTCTGCTCCCCTGGGCTCCGCGCAGTCTTTCCCGTGGTGGCCGCCTTCATCCGCAGCAACCGCCTGACGCCCTATGACGTGCCCAACCGGAGCGGCGAACTCAAGCACCTGATCGTCACCGAGTCCCCGGACGGCGAGATCATGCTGCGCCTGGTCCTCCGTTCGGAGCAGCTGGTGCCGCGCATCCGGAAGCACCTTCCGGAGCTGCTGGACGCCCTGCCGCAGGTGAAGGTGGTGTCCATCAACCTGCACCCCGAGCACAAGGCGGTGCTGGAGGGCGACCGGGAGATTCTGCTGACGGAGCAGTCCACGCTGAACATGCGGGTGAACGACATCAACCTGCACCTGCGCCCGCAGAGCTTCTTCCAGACCAACAGCGCGATGGCCGCGGCGCTGTACCGGCAGGGGCGCGAATGGGTCAGCGACCTGGCGCCGGCGTCAGTGTGGGACCTGTACTGCGGCGTGGGCGGGTTCGCCCTGCACGTGGCCGATCCGTCCCGCACGGTGACCGGCATCGAAACCAGCAGCGAGGCCATCGTCTCGGCCCGGCTCAGCAGCGACGAAGCAGGGCTGCAGGGCATGGAGTTCGAGGCCGGGGACGCCACCGCCTTCGCTCTTGCCGCCCCGCAAGCGCCGGAGCTGGTCATCGTAAACCCTCCGCGCCGGGGCATCGGCAAGGAGCTGTGCGGCTGGCTGGAATCCTCCGACGTCCGGCACGTGGTCTACTCCAGCTGCAATGCCCAGTCCCTGGCCCGTGACCTGGCCGCCCTCCCCTCGTTCACGGCACGGCGGGCCCGGGTCCTGGACATGTTCCCGCAGACCACGCACTACGAAGTGATGGTCCTGCTGGAGCGGGCCGCCTAGCTTTCCGGAGTTCGCTGGGCCAGGACGCGTTCGACGGCGGCCGCGCTGGCTTCCTGCCCGCTGGACCGCAGCCCGGCCACCACACCGGCGGCGTCGGCGGCGGACCGGTTCTGGCTCAGTTTCTCCTTCGCCTCGATCCGGGTGATCAGCAGCTCGATGCCCACGATGGCGCGCAGCTGCGCGGCGATGAACTTTTCAGGGGCGTCCCCGACGCTCCACGGATGCTCACGTTCCCCCTCGTGCCGGTCCGTCAGGCGGCGGACGTGCCGTGCCAGCCAGCCGGCGTCGTCATGGACAACCAGCTGGCCGTACACGTGCGCGGTGCTGTAGTTCCAGGTGGGCACCACCCGCCCGTGCTCGGCTTTGGACGCGTACCAGGACGGCGAAATGTAGGCGTCGGGGCCCTGGATGATCGCCAGCGCCTCACCGGCAACAGCCGCGGAGGCCTGCGGGTTGTTCCGGGCGACGTGCGCGTGCAGGGCACCGTGCTCACCCACGTTCGGCTCGTAGACAAAGGGCAGCAGCGTAGCCAGCAGCCCGCCGTCGGTCATGGTGATGAGGTTGCCCGCTCCGGGGGTGGCGAGCAGGTGCCGGACGGCGTCGGGGCCGGCGGCGAAGTGGGCGGGAATGTACATGGGGATGTCCTTTCGGGTTGTAGGAGGCAGGTCAGGCTTTGGGCTTGAGCCGGACGCGGACGGCGGCGCCGGCGCAGAGGATGACGGCCAGGCCGCCGATCACGGTGGTCCAGGTAATGGCTTCGCCCAGCAGGAGCGCCGCCCAGCAGATGCTCAGCACGGGCTGGAGGAGCTGGATCTGGCTGACCTGCGCCATGGGGCCGATGGCCAGGCCGCGGTACCAGGCGAAGAAGCCGAGGAACATGCTGACCACCGCAAGGTAAGCGAACGCTGCCCACTGGGCGGGCGTGGCCGACGGCGGCTGGCGGGCGAGGTCGAACACGGCGAGTGCCAGCATGGGCGGGAATGCGAGGACCAGCGCCCAGGCGATGGTCTGCCAGGAGCCCAGTTCGCGGGCCAGCAGGCCACCCTCGGCATACCCCACGGCGGCGCACACCACGGCGCCGAGCAGCAGGAGGTCCGCCCAGTGCAGGTGGCCGATCCCGCCCGATTGCAGGAACGCGAAGGCGAGGGCGGCCAGCGACCCGAGCGCCATGACTGCCCAGAAGGCTGCCCGGGGACGCTCCCGGGTCCGCAGGATGGCGGCCGTAGCCGTGGCGGCCGGGAGGAGGGCGATCACCACGGCACCGTGCCCGGCCGGAACGGCGGTGAGCGCGTAGGACGTCAGCAACGGGAAGCCGACGACGACGCCCCCGGCCACCACCGCCAGCCTCGCCCAGGTGCGTGGTTGCGGAAGCCGCTGCCGGGTGAGTGCCAGGGCTGCGGCTGCGAGGACTCCGGCGACGACGGCACGGCCGGAACCGATGAACAGCGGGGACAGCCCCGCCACAGCCATCCGGGTCAACGGCACAGTGAAAGAGAAGGCCGCGACCCCAAGGAGTCCCCACCAGATGCCGTTGGACGTCCCGGCCGGGGCGGTCCCGTTGTGCCGGACTGGCAGTATCACTGGCTCCGGCAGGACAGTAGCGCTACTATGTTCTCTCATGAGCAACGATAGCAGTTCGCGCATCGTCTTGGCACTCAGGACGTGGATCACCGCCGCCGCGCCCGGCGCGAAACTCCCGTCCACGCGCTCGCTGGTGGCGGAGTACCAGGCCAGCCCGGTGACGGTGCAGAAGGCGTTGCAGGCGTTGACGGCGCAGGGGCTGATCGAAAGCCGTCCCGGCGTGGGAACCTTCGTGCGGGCAGTCCGGACGGCGCGTCCCGCGGACTACGGCTGGCAGACCGCGGCGCTGGGCTCGCCGTCGGCCGCGCTGCCGTCGTCGTCCACCATGCGCACGGCTCCCAACGACGCCATCTGGTTCCACTCGGGCTACCCGGACCGTGAGCTGCTGCCGGAACGCCTGGTGCGTGCTGCGCTGGCCCGGGCAGCCCGCGGTGACGCCGCGTTGTCCCGCCCGCCGGCCGCCGGGATGCCGGAGCTCCAGCAGTGGTTTGCCCAGGAGCTCGGGGCGGCGACGCCGGTGGGCATCACTCCCCCAACGCCGAGCGACGTGATCGTGCTGCCGGGAAGCCAGAGCGGTCTGAGCTCGATCTTCCGGGCGCTGGTGGGGGCCGGGCAGCCGCTGCTGATGGAGTCGCCCACGTATTGGGGTGCCATCCTGGCTGCCGCCCAGACGGGCGTGCGGGTGGTGCCGGTACCCAGCGGACCGGACGGGCCGGACCCGGTGGGACTGGCCAGGGCATTCGAGGAGACCGGGGCGCGGGCGTTCTACGCGCAGCCCAACTACGCCAACCCCAGCGGTGCACAGTGGGCACCCGCGCGGGGCGGCGAAGTCCTGGAGGTGGTGCGCGCACACGGGGCGTTCGTCATCGAGGATGACTGGGCCCATGACTTCGGCATCACCTCAACACCGGTGCCGCTGGCGACGCAGGACGATTCCGGGCATGTCATCTACGTCCGGTCGCTGACCAAGAGCGTGTCCACGTCGGTGCGGATTGCCGCGGTTGTTGCGCGGGGCCCGGCCCGGGAGCGGATCCTGGCGCACCGGGCGGCGGAGTCGATGTACGTCAGCGGGCTGCTGCAGGCCGCGGCCCTGGATGTGGTGACGCAGCCGGGCTGGCAGACCCACCTGCGGAGCCTGCGCCAGCAGCTGCAGTCCCGCCGGGACCTGCTGGTGACCAGCATCCGCGAGCACGTGCCGGACGCCCACATTGAGCTGCTGCCCAAGGGCGGGCTGAACCTGTGGCTGCGGATGCCCGACGGCACGGACCTGCCCCGGCTCACCCGCGACTGCGAGGACAACGGCGTCATCATCGCCGCCGGAACGGATTGGTTCCCGGCGGAGCCCGCCGGCCCGTTCGTCCGGCTCAACTACTCCGGCCCGAACCCGGCGGCGTATCCCCAAGGTGCCAAAGTGATCGGCGAGGCCCTGGCGCGGCAACACTGAGCCGCCGAAACGGTGTTTAGGCGGGCTTGACCAGTTCCTCGCTCTTGTCCCACAGCTCGCGGGCCAGGACGGCGTCGTAGGCCTGCTTGTTGGCCTTGGCCAGCGCACGCTTGGCGTAGTAGGCGCCGGAGATCCAGTCGGTGCCGGCGGTGCCGTTGATGAGCCACAGCATGGTGTCGGCGCCCTGGTCCGGGGTGAGCATGAACCGGTTCAGGATGGTCTTGTACGCGTGCCGCATCGGACTTGCCGACTCCGCCGCGAAGTTGGTGCGCACCACGCCCGGGTGGAAGGCCGCCGTCGTAATTCCGCGCTCGTGGAAGCGGCGGTGCAGCTCGGACGTGAAGAGGATGTTGGCGAGCTTGCCGGTGCCGTAAGCGCGGTTGACGGAGTAGCTGTGCTCGGAGGTGAGGTCGAAGAGGTCCAGCTTGCCGAAGCCGTTGGCGGCGCTGGAGGTATTGATGACCTTGGCGTTGCTGGCCGCCAGGGTGTCCAGCAGCAGTGTGGTGAGCAGGAACGGTGCCAGGTGGTTGATCTGGAACGTGGCTTCGTTGCCGTCCACGGTCAGGGTGCGCTTGCCCATGATGCCGCCGGCGTTGTTGGCCAGGACGTCGATGCGCGGGTAGTCGGACTTCAGCTGCGCCGCGAGGGTGCGGACCTGTGCGAGGTCGGCGAAGTCGGCAACAAAGTAGTCGGCGTTGATCTCCTTGGCCAGCGCACGGGTCTTCTCGGCGGAACGCCCCACGACCACCACCCGGTCGCCTCCCTTCGCCAGGGTCCGGGCGGCTGCTGCGCCGATGCCGTCGCTGGCGCCGGTAATCACAATGGTGCGTTGGGTCAAGGGGTGTCCTTTGCTCGGAGCGGCGGCGCCCTGTCCTTTGCGGATCGAACGGGCGCACATAGGAGGAACAACGACGGCGGGACGGCCGGTGTTCCCACCAGCCGCCCCGCCGCCGCGAAAGTTGGGCGTTCGCTAACCCGCCAGCCCGGCCACCAGGAAGATGGCCGCGGCGATGGCGAAGCCCATGACACCGATCAAGGTTTCCATCACGGTCCAGGTCTTCAGCGTGGTTTTGACGTCCATGCCGAAGAAGCGGCCCACCAGCCAGAAGCCGGAGTCGTTCACGTGCGAGACCACCACTGAGCCGGCGGCCACGGCGATGACCATGGCGGCCACCTGCATGCCGTTCAGCCCGCCGGCTGCCACGGCCGGAGCGATCAGGCCTGCTGTGGTGGTGAGTGCCACGGTGGCGGAACCCTGCGCGATGCGGAGAATGGCGGAGATCAGGAAGCCGGCCAGGATGAGCGGGATGCCCAGGCCGCCCAGGACATCGGCCAGGGCCTTGCCAATGCCGGAGGTGCGCAGCACGCCGCCGAACATACCGCCGGCACCGGTGATCAGGATGACGGAGCATACGGGCCCGAGCGAGGACTCCAGCAGCTTCTCCAGCGCACCGGCGTCCTTGCCGCGGCGGGCGCCGAGGACGAACAGGGCCACGAGCACGGCGATCAACAGGGCCACCGGGGTTTCACCGAGGGTGCGCAGGACCTGGAACCACTGCTGGTCCTTGGTGCCCTCGGCCAGTACGCCGGAGGAGGCCAGGGTGTTCAGGCCGGTGTTGACGAAGATCAGGACCAGCGGCAGGAGCAGCAGGCCGATAATGGTGCGGAAGCGCGGCGGGTGGGACTCTGCTTCGGCGGAGGCGTGGCCCAGGATTTCCGGCACCGGCAGGACCAGCTTCTTGCCGGTGTACAGGCCGTAGAGGTAGGTGGTGACGTACCAGGTGGGGATGGCGACGATCAGGCCGGCGATGGTCACCAGGCCGATGTTGGCTTCGAAGAACGCGGCAGCGGAAACCGGGCCCGGGTGCGGCGGCAGGAAGATGTGCATCACGGAGAACGCACCGGCGGCAGGCAGGCCGTAGCGGAGTACGCCGCCGCCCAGGCGGTGGGCCACAGCGAAGACCACAGGCAGCATGACCACGAGGCCGGCGTCGAAGAAGATGGGGAAGCCGAAGATCAGGGAGGCGAGGCCCAGCGCGAAGGGGGCGCGCTTTTCGCCGAAGATGCCGATCAGGTAGTCGGCCAGGACCTTGGCGCCGCCGCTGGTTTCGACGATGCGTCCCAGCATGGCGCCGAGACCCACGAGAAGCGCTACCGTTCCCAGAGTGGTGCCAAAGCCGTTGACCAGGACGGGAACCACCTGGTTGGCGGGGATGCCGGTGGCAAACGCCGTGGCCAGGCTGACGAGGATCAGGGCGATCAGGGCGTGCACGCGCAGCTTGATGATCAGGAACAGCAGGACGAGGATCGCTGCTGCGGCGATGAGCAGCAGGGGGCCTGCTCCCAGCGTTTGGGTCCATCCTTCGATGGTCATGGTTCTCCTTTGAAACAGTACTTCTGGTGGGGGATTTTTTTGCGGGGGTGCTTAGGAAGCGCGGGGCGCCTGGTCCGCGTCGAGGCCAAGGGCTTGGACGACGGCGGCGACCAGCTCCTCCGGTGAGCGCGAGATGTCGAGGCGGAGGCTGCCGGCGTCGAGCTCGTCCTGGCTCAGGGGCTCCAGCGTGGCCAGCTGGCTGGGCAGCAAGGTCGGCGGCATGAAGTGGCCTTCGCGGCCCTGCATGCGCTGGCCGATCAGGTCTGCTCCGCCGTCGAGGTGCAGGAAGACCACGCGGCCCCCGGCTTGGGACAGGAGCCGGCGGTAGCTCTGCTTCAGGGCCGAGCAGGTGAGGACGGTGCTCAGGCCGTCCCGGGACTTGCCGGTCATCCAGTCCCGGATCTCGCCAAGCCAGGGCCAGCGGTCGTCGTCCTGGAGGGGAATGCCCTGGCTCATCTTGGCGATGTTGGCGGCCGGGTGGAACTCGTCCGCCTCGGCGCAGGCCCATCCCAGCGTGCGGGAAAGGGCTGCGGCGAGGGTGGATTTGCCGGACCCGGCAACGCCCATCACCACGAGGTGCGTGGGTGGATACTGCATGTTTGTACCTCCGGAGAAGACGTCGTTGGCTTTCGAAGAAGCTCCCTGCGGTGCCCAGTTGGCGTGGGCTACGCCATAAGGTATCACCTTTCAGAGCTATAAATACTATCTTTCAGTGTCACAAGTCATACCTTTGCGCGTTTCACCGCTATTCTGGAGGTGCGCTGCGGCGCGGAGAGAGGCGGCAGGAATGTCAACGGCGACAGTTGAAGAGACGGATGACGCGCACGACGGCGGGACATCCGTAGCAATGCATGAGCGCGTCCTCGAGGCGGTGGGCATAGCCATAGCGTCCGCCAAGCTTCCGCCGGGCAGCCGGCTCACCCTGGAAGGGCTGCAGCAGGAGTACAGGATTTCGCGGACGGTTGCCCGGGACACCATGAAGGTGCTCGAGTCCATGAACCTGGTGTACTCGCGGCGCCGGGTGGGGATCGTGGTGCAGGAGCGTCAGCACTGGAATGTCTTCGATCCCAAGCTGGTGCGGTGGCGACTCGCCTCGGACCGCCGCGAGGTCCAGTACAGCAGCCTGACGGAGCTGCGCATCGCCGTCGAGCCCATAGCCGCCGCCGGCGCAGCGCGGCGGGCCAGTGCCGACGAACGCGCCCAACTCCTGGCCCTTGCCGGCGACCTCCGGCGGCTGGGTGAGGCCGGCGACCTGCAGAATTTCCTGGCGGTGGACATCGAATTCCACCAGCTCCTGCTGCGCAGCTGCGGCAACGAAATGTTCCGGGCACTCGAAGGCATGGTGGCGGAGGTCCTGACCAGCCGCACCCAGCAGGGGCTCATGCCGTTCAAGCCCCGCAACGAGGCCCTGCAGGCGCATGAGGATGTGGCAGCTGCCGTGGCGGGCGGCGATACCGCTACCGCTGAGCGCGCCATGCACCACATCCTCGATGAGGTCCGCGAGGCCATGGGGCTACGTTGAGACCCATGAAAACGGGTTGGGGGATCCTGGGAACACTCGCTGCGGCCATGGCGGGGGTACTCCCCCTGACCGGCTGCATGACGTATTCATGCTCCACCATTGGCTACAGCAATACCGTGACCGTGGCCCTTGAGGGGAACGTTGCCGGCGTCGGCGAGGTTCGGCTGTGCGACGAATACACGTGCTCCCGGCTTGCACCGGAATTGGGCGCCCCGGCCCCGTCGCGCACCATCGAGCCCACGTTTTCGCCCGACACGGAGGCACCCGCCCCTGTCACCTCTGCGCCGTACTTCGCCACGAAAGCCGACAATGCGGTTTGGGAGGTCAACGTGGACATGCGCGCTCCCCGGAACGCCACGGTCAGTGCCCTGACGGTAGACGGAACGGTGCTGGCCTCGCAGAACGTCGAGCTGACGTGGACACGGGTGGGCGGCTCGGAGCAGTGCGGCGGGCCGATGAGGGCATCGCCCATTCAACTCCGCGTTCCCTGACTCCGGACCAGCGACGGCGGGGCCCGGCAACCGTGCCGGGTCCCGCCGTCGTACGTCCTGGAGGTGGGCCCTACTGGTGTGAGCCCTGATGACGTGAGCGTGGCCTACATGCGCAGTGATGCGTAGGGCTCGCTGGGGAGGTTTCCTGCCGACCATGGCGATCCGGAGCGGATGTCCGGGGTGTGTCCACGGCCGTCAGCCAGGATGGTGCAGATGGTTGCGATGAGAATCCAAAGAACGAGAAGCAGGAGGCCGAGCAGTTCCATGGTTGGTGCTTTCTGGTGAGTGTGCGGATGGGGCGATTTCAGTGTGTTCGGCAGGCGTGTGAGCAACCGTGTGACGGCCGCTGACGCCGCCAACCCCGCGGCGTACTATGAGCCCTATGGCCGAGAACTGGATTCGGCTCCTCGGTCCGCCCGCGATCGAGTCCCCCGGCACCACTCCCCCGCAACCCCGGGGCCGCAAGGCCTGGGCGTTGCTGGCCTACCTTGCGCTGCAGGCCGATGGCACCGGCCGGTCCCGCACTGCTGCCCTGCTGTTTCCGGATGCGGCGGACCCGCTGGGGGCGTTGCGCTGGAACCTGTCGGAGCTGCGGCGGGCCCTTGACGGCGTGACCGTGGCGGGCGATCCCCTGCGGCTGGACCTGCTGCCGCCGTGGCGCTGCGATGCACTGGACGCGATGGACCCGGCCACCGGTCCGGGCACGGACCCGCGCCGCTTCACCGGGCAGTTGCTGGAGGGCCTGGCCTTCGCGGATTCCCCGGTGTTCGATTCCTGGCTGGCGGACCAGCGCTACCGCCTGGACAACGTGGTCCAGTCGCTGCTGTACGAGGCTGCATTGGCGGCGCTGGCATCGGGCGCCGCGGGCGAGGCTGCGGAACTGGCAACCCTGGCCCTGGAGCGGGATCCCTTCCATGCGGACTGCAACGCCGTCCTGGTGAAGGCGCTCATTGCCGCGGGCGAGTACCGCAAGGCCCGTGCGCACGCCGTCCACTGCGGCAACCTGTACCGGCAGGAGCTCGGACTGCCGCTGCCGGCGGAGGTCCGCCGTGCGCTGTTCGACGCGGATCCGGAGCCCGATCCCGGCACCCCGGCCACTGCGGCAACCGTACGGTCCTACCTGGATGCCGGCGGGGCGTCGCTATGGGCCGGATCCGTGGACCGTGGGCTGGAGCAGCTGCGGCTTGCGGTCAGTCTTGCGCAGCATACGGGCAACAGCCATTTGGTGGCCGAGTCGCTGGTGACGCTGTCTGGGGCGCTGATCCACCAGGCGGGCGGCCGGGGCGCCGAGGTGGCTGACCTCCTGCACCGGGCGCTCCAGGCGGAAGGGCCCGACGGCGCCTCCCGGACCGCCGCTGCGGCGTACCGCGAGCTGGGCTACCTGTCCGTGCAGCGGGGTGTGCCGGACCGGGCCGCCGGCTGGCTGGACAAGGCCATGCAGGCGGCGGACGGTTTTCCCGATGAACAGGCCCGGATCCTGGCCATCCAGGGCATGCTGGCTTCAGATACTGCACGGTACGGTGCAGCTGAAGCGGCCCTTAAGGAGTCCGGGAAGCTTGCCGAAGCGGTGGGCAATCGGCGGCAGCAGGCTTTCAGCGCAGCCCTCTTGGGACGGGTGCACCTGCTTCGCGGCGAACTGGACCTTGCGGGGGCTGTCCTGGACCGGGCGCTGGCCTGGATCGCGGAGGAGCACTGGACGGCGTTCGAGCCGTTCGTCGCGGGGGTCCGCGGCGAAACGTACCTTGCCGCCGGGGAGATGGAGCAAGCGGCCGCATTTATCGACCGGGCCTGGGTAATGGCGGAACTGGCTGGCGACCACTGTTACATGGCCCTGGCGGCCGGGGCCGAAGCACGCCTGTTCGCCCGGCACGGCGACCTCGCAGCTGCTGAACACTGGATCGACCGCGGCTTGGAGCCAAAACCCTGGTACCTCTGGTATTCGGCCCGGCTGCTGGACACGGCCGCGGAAGTCGCCATCGCCATCCGGTCACCCCGCGCCGCCGGCTTCGTGGACCGGCTGGGCGAGTTGGCCAGCCGCAGCGGGATGCGGGAGTTCGTGGTGCGCGGCCAGTCCCACCGTGCCCTGCTCGGGGACGAAACCGCCGCGGAGGCCGTCCCCTGGCTGGCCAGGGAAATCGACAACCCTGCCCTGACGGGGTTCCTGGCGGAGCGGCACCCGGGCTGATGCCGGCCGTTGCTGACCGGGACGCCGGAAGCTGAGGTGGCACACCCAGGTTAAGCAAAAGCAGGGCTTGCCCGAAGGCAAGCCCTGCTTTATGAAACCTAACGGTCCCGGAACTCTAGGAAATTAGAGAGCCTGGATGTTGGTAGCCTGAGGACCCTTGGGGCCCTGCTCGGTGTCGAAGGAAACCTTCTGGTTCTCTTCGAGGGAGCGGAAGCCGTTGGAGTTGATCGCGGAGTAGTGCGCGAAAACGTCCTGTGAGGAGTCGTCCGGGGAGATGAAGCCGAAGCCCTTTTCAGCGTTAAACCATTTGACGGTACCAGTAGCCATTATTTTTGTCCTTCGTGAAGGTGGAGGGAACGTCCCGACTTTCGGGCCCTCCGGCGTGGGGTGTTCAAAAACCGCTACTTCAGAAGAACACGGACTTTCGACCGTGCGTACTGCCTGAACTACCAACTGCATAAACACAACAACATGTACCACACTACAGGAGTTTCCGGCGCAGCCTAACCACGGCAGCGGCAACCTCCCTAATGCCGCTGGTCAAGGTCCTCCAGCGCAGGGCTGTAGCGGGTGAAACCGGGCCGGAGCCGCACAGCGTCCTTCCTTATCAGCGCGATGTCTTCCCACAGCACCAGGAAGGAGCCCCGGTGCCGCCACTGCAGCAGGTACGCCAGCGGCCAGGGTTGCGTGAGGTTGGTCCGCTCGTAGCCCAGGAAGGACGCCGCGCTGTGCGGGCTGACCACGATCCCCAGCATCCGCGCCTCGGACATCAGCTGGTGCGGGGCGCCGTCCAGCACGAAGCGGACATCGGCTGCCTTCCCCAACCGGCCGCCGTCGGAGTCCAGGACCGGTATGCCCAGCAGGTCACCGAGGATCATGGCGGCCTCCCGGGATGCGGGCGATGATCCTGTCACGCACCCACCGCTCCACCCAGCTGGCGTCCAGCCCCTCGCCGCCGACGCCGAGCCGCACCACCACGCCGACGTCCGCCACATCCTTCCAGGGGATCCGGATCAGCCGGGACTGCGGCGGCCTGCCGCCGAAGATGCGGGTGCCCAGCACCGGCCCGGTCAGCAGGGCGTCGAGCACCGGCGCCGGGGTGCCCTGCGGAATCTCCGCGCCGATGTCCGGCCCGCTCAGCTCGAGGTCGTCCACGGTGGTGACCGGGACGCCGTCGTGATCCAGCACCTGCCGGTCCAAAAGGTGCAGCTGCGCGTCCAGGATCCGGCCCGGCACGGGCGGCAACGGGACCAGGCCCGGGGATGTCATGCTCCTGCTCCCGTCACGATCATCAGGGGTATGGCAGCCACGGAGGCCACCAGGATGATCACCAGGTAAACCATGGCAAGAACATTCACGGCTCGCCCGTTGACGTGTTTACCCATGTACTGCGGATCGTTGGAGACGATGAGGATGGGCAGGTACGTCAGCGGCAGTGCGATGGCTGAAAACACCACGGAATATTCCGTCACCAGCACCGGATCCACCCCGGTGGCCAGCACGCCAATGCCCACCAGCATGCAGATGATCATGGCCAGGTGGAATCGGGCTGCCTGGGCCGGCCTTCGGAACTTGCCCCAGGACCAGCCGAAGAACTGGGCCAGGGTGTAGCCGCTGGAGAGCGTGGTCTCCAGCGCGGCGCCGAAGGTCGCGGCCACCACGCCCACCAGGACGAAAGCCAGTCCGAGCTTTCCGGCGCCTTCGGCCACGGGAAGGATCACCTGGGACAGCGAGGTGACGGAGATACCGGCCGGAAGCAGGACTACGGCGGCGCACCCGGCGATGGCCACGGACAGCAGGCCGCCGAGCGGGAAGCCAACCAGGACATTGATCCGGGACTGGACCAGGTCCTTCACCGTCCACCCTTCCTCCACAGCGCCGGAGGAAAAGAAGAACACCTCATAGGGGGTCATGGCCGCGCCGAACAGGGCGATGGCGAAGTACCAGTACGTGGGCGCGGTTTCTTCCGCCGGCACGGCCGGCGCCAGGGCCTGCCCGGCGAGGACACCCCAGTCCGGCTTGAGCAGGAACAGCGCCACCGCAAACACGATCAGGGTCAGCCCCAGCAGGCCGGTGACGTTTTCCATGATGGAGAACTTCACCCGCCAGATCACCAGCCATACGGCCACGGCCGCCACCGGAATCCAGAGCAGGTAGTGCACGCTGCTGGCCAGTTGCAGCGCCAGGGCCACGCCGCCGATCTCAGCCGTGACGGTCATGAGGTTGATCAGGAACGACGCCGACAGGTTGGCGAGCCCGGCCCGCGGCCCCAGCCGCTCACGGATCACCTCGAAGGTTGCCCGGCCGGACGCCGCCGCCACACGCCCGGACATATTGGCGAACAGGCAGATCCCCAGCACCCCAACGCCCACCACCCACACCAGGGACAAGCCAAAGCGCGAGCCCACCACGGCGTTGGTCACCAGGTCCCCAATGTCCACGAAGCCGCCTATGGCGGTGAGGACGCCGAGCGCGACGCCGAGCAGCCGCTTCACCGTGACCCCACCTTATGGCTGAGCTGCTCCAGGGCGTCCTGCGCGGCGGCGAGCGCCCGGTCACCGTCTGCCGTGGAAGGCGCCGCCCCGCCGTCGTCCGCGGATACGGCGGCGCGTGCCGTGAAGAAGCCGGCCGCACACCGGTCCAGGACGTCGAGTGCCTGCCGCTGGGTATCGCGGTCCGCCGGGGTGGCGGGCGAGAGTTTCTGCACGGTGCTGCGGCTGGTTTCAACCTCCTTTTGGGCGTCATCCAGTGTGGTGGCGGTGGCGGCGCGGGTCAGCTTGCCGTCCATGTCCTGTTTGAGGGCCAGGCGGGCGGTGGCCACGGCGGACGAACTGTCCTTCGCGGCGGTGGAAACAGATTCACTGATGCCACCGCTGCAGCCTGCAAGGAAGCAGATGGCGAAAGCGGCGAGGCCGAGGGTCAGGAACCGGCGCGGCGAGGTGGCTGGCGTATCCGGCACCCTTGCCTCCCAACCCCGGCACATCCCGGGTTCCCGCAGCTCCCCGGACCGCATCAAAATTAGTTGCCCTAGGTTAGGTATAGCACCGCCGCTAATTATTTGACCTGTTCAGGGGCGGATTTTCTGCGGGCGTGGGCAAACCCGGCAACCGGCCGCGGCCAGGTCCGGCGACCGCCGGCGGACCCTCGACCGCAACAGCGAATAGGCATATCCTGCATCCAGATCCAGTCCACTTCCCCGGGAGATGACATCCATGGACATGCCCAAGGCGTCCGAGCAGGACAAGGAACGGTTCCGGCGTGTGGTGCCGGACCGTCCCGAGGTGGTGGTGAAGCCGATGTTCGGCAACCTGGGCGCGTTCATCAACGGCAACATGTTCGCGGGCCTGTTCGGATCCACCATCGGCGTGAAACTCTCCGACGCGGACCGGGCCATCCTGGAATCCTCCGAGCGGACCGTACCGTTTGGCCCCGCAGAACGGCCGATGGGCGGGTACACCGGCCTGCCGGAGGTCTGGAACGAAGAGGGCGACGGCGACGACACCCGCGCCAGGGCCTGGGCCGAAAAAGCCCTGGCCTACATCGCCACGCTGCCGCCCAAGCAGCCAAAGGAGCCGAAGGCCAGGGCGCCACGATCAGGCACCCCGCGGGCAGCCGCGAAGTAGCCATGTCCTCCCCCGCAGCCTCCCGGCAGGAAACCAACACAGTCATAGTGGGTGCCGGGCAGGCCGGCCTGGCCACCAGCTACTGGCTCAGCCAGCACGGGGTGGGAGCACCGGCTGCTGGAGCGGCGGCCGGCGCTGGGCGGGGCATGGCAGGACCGGTGGGATTCCTTCTACCTGAACACCCCCAACTTCTCCCTTGACCTGCCCGGCAAGGCCTATTCCGGGTCCGAGCCGGACGGGTTCCAGCCGCGGGACGCCACCATCGGCTGGTTCCGGGGCTACGCGGAGGACATCGCGGCGCCGGTGGAGCTGGATACCGCTGTCACCCGGATCTCCCCCGCGGATGGCGGGTTCACGGTGGAAACAGACCGTGGCGCGTGGGCTGCCCGCAACGTCGTCCTGGCCAGCGGCGCGTTTCAGCGGCCGCGGATCCCGCCAGCCGCCGTCGGAATCTCCGCGGACGTGCTGCAGCTGCACAGCCACGACTACCGCAATTCCGCCCAGCTGCCGGACGGTGCGGTGCTGGTGGTGGGGACCGGGCAGTCCGGCGGGCAGATCACCGAGGACCTGCTGGACGCCGGCCGCACGGTGCACCTGTCCGTCTCGTCCTGCCCGGAGGCGCCCCGGCGGTACCGCGGCAAGGACGTCTTCCACTGGATCATGCAGGTGAACGTGCACGGGCCGGAGTACGGCATCAACGCCCTGCAGGTGGACCAGCTCCCGTCCCCCGCCGGCCGGTTCATGTGCAATCCGCTGCTGTCCGGCAACGGCGGCGGCCGCAGCATCCGCCTGCGCTCCCTGGGCCGCAGGGGCGTCCGCCTGCACGGCCGCTTCGAGGGGATGCACGACGGCGGTCCCGTCTTCACGGACGACCTCGCCGAGCGCCTCACGCTGGTGGAGGCCGGGTTCGGCCAGCGGCTGGGCCGCCTGTCAGACGCGTACATCAAAGCTGCCGGCATCGACGCCCCGCCACCCGAAATCCCGGATCCGGATGATTGGCTGCCGTCCGAGTGCGGCGCCCGGCTGGACCTGGCGGCGGAGGGCATCACGTCAGTGGTCTGGTGCACCGGCTATGGGTTGGATTTCAGCATCCTGGACCCGTCCCTTGCCATCCTGGATGAGTGGAACTACCCCCGCCACCTGCGCGGCGTGGCGGAGCATCCGGGCCTGTACGCCGTCGGCCTCCCCTGGCTGACCAAGCACATCTCGGCGACCCTGCCCGGCGTGGGCCCGGACGCCGAATACGTGGCGGAACACCTGGCGTCGCGTTCCAACTAGCCGGGTTTGCCTCGCGGCCCGGTCAGCCCGCTTGGCGGCTGGCCGGGGCCGCGGACCTTGCTGTGCTTGCCGGTCCGGGCCAGGAACGCGTACACCACCAGCGCAGTCCCGGCCGCGATCATCACGGCAGGAACGGCAAAGTCCAGAGGGATCAGGAGCTCCGAAGACCGGATGGCCATGATCACGCCGAGTACCGCGAGGACCCCCGCCGGGATCAGCGGCCATCTGAGGTGGCCACCCCCTGAAGTGCCCGTGCCGGTGCCATCGGCGGGGCGGACCGGAACCAGGGCCAGCACGCCGAAGGTGGCCGCCAGGCCCAGGAACAGCACAGCGGCAATTAGCGTGCCCTGGAACGCCGGCGGCAGGGCCACAATCACGGCCAGTGTCAGCATCACGCCTGCCGGGATGATGGCCCACCAGTTGGCCGGGACGCGGGCGTAGACGGCGGCGAAGCCGGCACCCATGAAGAGGAACAGGAAACCCGCGGACGCGCCGCTGCCCGTCAGCTCGGCGGAGGTGATCACCGCGGCGAGGCCAAGGAAGACGGAACCGGGGATGGCCGCCCACCAGTGTTCCCGGCGTCGGACGAAGACCGACAGGAACAGGGCACCGGCGGCGGCGAACACCAGCGGCGCAACGATCGCACCGCTTTCGAGGACGCCAACCCGGTCCAGCATCAGCAGGACACCGAGCATCATCAGGACGATGCCGGCGATGATGCTCGCGTTGGCCGATTTCACCGTGGGCCTCCCGGGTGCTGGCAGGCGGCAGGGTGCCGCTGCTGCCTTCAGGCTAGGCTGCGGACGCGAACGGCAGGTAGGGCACAAAGCCCCGGCGCACGGTGGTTGAGCCTGTCGAAACCCCCAGGCCGCCTACTTCAGGCTCAACACCTCGTCGAGGGGGCGGCCGTTGACGAACACCTGCGCGCTGGTAGCCCCGGAGGCGGCCATTGCCGTGTATTCCAGCTGGGCCTTGGCGCGGGGGATGTCGCACACGCCGCCCAGCATGAACTGCCCGGTCAGCCAGATGGTGATGGTGCTGCCGGTCAGTTCACCGGCCACATACGTCAGGTTCGACTGGTACAGGGCATTCACGTAACCCGATTCGCCGAGCGTGTAGTTCTTGTTGGCGAGCAATGCCTCGATGCTCGGCCGCACCTGATCCGTGAACCGGACAGGTGCCGTGGTGATGGGAACCACGCTGTCACCGCACCCAGTCGTGGGGCCGGGACCGCCGTATCCGGCGCCGATGTAGTACACCGTCAGCGGTCCCGTTTGTTCCGGCAGCCCGGTGGGTTGCGGTTCCTCCGTCGCAGGAGGGCTGGCAGGGGCGGACGACGGCGGCGCGGCGGCGCCGGTGGTGGGCGCGGCCGCGGTGCCGGCCGGCGCAGTTGTGGCGGGCGCAGTGGTGGGCGTCGCCGTCGTGCTTGGACCTGTGGTGCCGGAAGCACTCGCGGTGGGGGCGGGGGCGGCGGAACTGCCCGTGGGCGTCGGGGCGGGAGGGCCGAAGCAGCCTGTGAGCACCAGCAGGCCGCTGAGCCCCAGAATGCCAAGAACCGGATGCCTGGGCCTGCTCATGATGCCCCCTTGAATGTGGGCCCGCGGGTGCGGGACCCACATTCAAGCTACGCCGGAGGGTTACTCCACAACAGGGACTAAAGTCCGGCGGCATACTCTACTAAGGGTGCACCAGCACCTTTACCGCCGTGTCCTTGTGGTTGATGAGGGTGTCGAAGCCCTGTTCCACCAGGTCCTCCAGCGCGATCCGGCCAGTGATGAACGGCTTGAGGTCCACCTTGCCTTCCTGCACCATTTTGATGACGGCCGGGTGGTCCCGGACGTAGGCGATGGTGCCGCGGAGGTCGATCTCCTTGAGCACCAGCTTCTGCATATCGATGGTGGCGGGCGCGCCCCAGATGGACACATTGACCACCACCGCGCCGGGCCGGACGGCGTCGAGCATGGTGTCCAGCACCGCGTTCACGCCCGCGCATTCGAATGCGACGTCAGCCCCGGTCCCCCCGGTGAGCTCCCGCACCCGGGCTGGCACGTCCTTCTTGCTGGGGTCCAGCACATGGTCTGCTACCCCGCTGGAAGTGGCCTTCTCCTTGCGGGCCTGGGTGAGTTCGCTGATGATCGTGGTGACGCCCATGCCTTTGAGGACGGCCGCCGTCAGCAGGCCGATGGGACCGGACCCGCCCACCAGCGCAACATCGCCTTCCTTTACGCCGCTGCGCGCCACGGCGTGGTGGGCCACGGACAGCGGCTCGATCAGCGCCGCCTCGTCCAGCGGAATGTCGCCGATGGGGTGCACCCACCGCTGGTCCACCACGATTTTCTCGCTCAGCCCGCCACCGCCGCCGGACAGCCCGATGAAGCCCATCTGCCGGCACAGGTGGTAGCTGCCCGCCCGGCACATGTCGCAGTCACCGTCCACGAAATAGGGTTCGACGACGACGTTGTCACCCACTGCCAGCCCCTCCACGCCTTCGCCGACGTCGGAGACAGTCCCGGAGAATTCGTGCCCCAGGGTCACCGGGGATTCCTCGTGGGACAGCGGGTGCGGGTGGCCCGGTGCCGGGCAGAAGATGGGCCCTTCCAGGTACTCGTGCAGGTCGGTGCCGCAGATGCCGCACCACGCGACGTCGATCTTCACCGCCCCTGCCCGGAGTTCCGGCTCCGGGACGTCCTCGATGCGGATGTCCTTGCGGGCGTGGAAACGTGCTGCCTTCATGATGGTCCTTTCATGGATTTCGGCGGGTTCAACCGACGGCTCAGCGGGTGTGGTGGCTGGGCTGCAGTTCGTAGACGGGCGTGTCCAGTCCTTCCATGCGGGCCTTCAGCTGCAGCGCCAGGTAGGCGGAGTAGTGCCGGCTCTGGTGCAGGTTGCCGCCGTGGATCCAGAGCTGCGGCACGTTGGTTGGCTTCCACATATTGCGCAGCTCCCCCTCCCACGGACCAGGGTCTTTTGGCGTGTCTGAGCCGTATCCCCAGCATTTTCCTACCTGGTCCGCGATTTCGGGCGAGACCAGGTCCGCCAGCCAGCCGTTCATGGAGCCGTAGCCCGTGGCGTAGACAATCAGGTCGGCTTCCAGCTCGGTGCCGTCGTCCATCACCACCGCGTTGCCGGTGATCTTGGTGACCTGCCCGGTTTTCAGCTTCACCCGGCCGTCGATGATCAGCTGGGAGGCGCCGACGTCGATGTAGTAGCCGGAACCGCGCCGCAGGTACTTCACGAACAGGCCGGACCCGTCCACGCCGAAGTCCAGGTCGAACCCGGCGGCCTCCAGCTGCGAGTAGAACTCCGCATCCCGGGATGCCATTTCCTGGTAAACCGGCACCTGCGCCTCCGGCAGGATCCGCATGGGCAGCGAGGCAAAGAGCAGGTCGGCCTTCTCGGTTGTCACCCCTGCCGCGAGCGCCCGCTCCGAGTACAGGTCTCCCAGGGCCAGGTCCATCAGGGACTCGCTGCGGGCGATGTGGGTGGAGGACCGCTGCACCATGGTGACGTCGGCGCCGTGCTCCCACAGGTCGGCGCAGATGTCGTGGGCGGAGTTGTTGGAGCCGATCACCACGGCTTTCTTGCCCGTCCAGTCCCCGCCTCCGGGGTGCTGGGAGGAGTGGCGCTGCTCGCCCAGGAAACTTTCGGCGCCGTCGAAGGTCGGGATGTTCGGGTAGCCGGAGACGCCCAAGGCAAAGATCAGCTGCTTCGGCCGGAGCGTTACTGGTTCGCCGTTGCGAAGGACGCTGACCTTCCATTCCTGCGTGCCGTCGTCGTACGCTGCCCCCACGCACTCGGTGCCGGACCAGTAGTTGAGCTCCATGATGCGGGTGTAGTGCTCCAGCCAGTCGCCGATCTTGTCCTTGGCGGCGAAGACGGGCCAGTCGTCCGGGAACTTCAGGTAGGGCAGGTGGTCGTACCAGACGGGGTCGTGCAGGTGCAGGGACTTGTAGCGGTTCCGCCAGGAGTCGCCCGGGTTCTGGTTCTTTTCGATGATGATGGTGGGCACGCCCAGGCGCTTCAGCCTGGCGGCGAGGCCGATCCCGCCCTGGCCGCCGCCGATGATCACGCAGTAGGGCTGCTCCTCGTAGCCGAGCCGGGCTTCCTGTTCTTCCTTGAGTTCCTTCCAGGACCGCCGGCCGCGGACAATTTCGTGGGCCACGCCCTGCTCACGCCGCGGACCCTTCTTTTCCTCGAAGCCCTTCAGCTCCTGCATGGTGGTCAGCAGCGTCCAGCATTTGCCGTTCCGGAGCCGGAGGTGGCCGTAGCCGCGGGCGTCACCGGTTTCGAACGTGATCCAGGCCTCCGCGGTGTCCGCGTCGCCGGTGGCGTCCTCGGCGAGCGCCCAGTTAGTGGGCTGCACGCGGTCCAGTGTGGACTCCAGCATTCGCCGGATGTCCGCCTTTCCCTCGAGGGTTTTGAGGTTCCAGGTGAATGCCACGAAGTCCCGCCAGTAGCTGTCATCCTCGAAGAGCCCAAGCGCTGCGTCCACGTCGCGCCGCTGCAGCGCCTCATCCAGGCCGGCGAGCCAGGCCTTGGCGGCAGCGGTGGGTGTTTCGGTCATCTCCACTCCTTTGTGTTGGTGCACTCTGGCCGCCCCGTCCCGCCGGGGTGCCTGCGATATGCTGAGGCGGGCGTGAGCTGCATCACTAGTGGAACGCGGCGGGGGTAACAGGTGCGTTACACGCCTACCGGACTGGCAAGGACGCCGGCGGCGAGGAGGACACGGTGGACTACGGTCAGAGGTTTTCGGACCCGGCACGGTATGCGCGGACGCTGCGGCGCGCGCATGAGCTGGTCATCTCCGGTGTGCCGCGCCCCGAAATCCCTGCCAGCCTGGTGGACTCCTGGCACCGGTCCATGGCGCTGGGCATCAGCCCGGACCAGCACAGCCCGCGGCACCTGCACGATGTGTCCGAGGTGCTGGAACTGCGGCGCGCGCACCGGCTGCAGCGGGTGATGCCGGCGCTGCACGAGCTCCTGGCGGACGACTCGCGGGACGGGCGCCATCTGCTGGTCCTCACCGACGCCGGCGGTGAGATTCTGTGGCGGGTGGGCAGCCCTGCGGTCCTGCGGCGCGCCGACCACCTGGAGTTCCTGGAGGGAGCGGACTGGTCGGAGGCCGGTATCGGCACAAATGCCATCAGCGAGGCACTGGTGACCGGCGGCGCCGTGCAGCTGTTTTCCGCCGAGCACCTGGTGCGCACCCACCACGAGTGGGCCTGCACGGCCGCTCCCATCACGGACCCTGCCACCGGTGAGCTGCTGGGCGTCCTGGATGTCTCCGGCCCCCTGGACACGATCAGTGCGGACACGCTGCGGATGGTGCGGTGCGCGGTCCGGGTGGCGGAATCGCTTTTGGGAACCCCCGACGGCGGGGCCTCGCCGGGTGCGTCGGCTCCCGTCCGCGCGGCCCGGCGGTCAGCGCCTCCTGATGCCCGGCCGGCCGCCGTCGTGGCATCCCTTGAACTGCTCGGTGACAAAGCTGTGGCGGTGTTCGACGATGGGAGCCGAACCTCCCTCACCCTCCGCCGGGCCGAAATCCTTGCGCTGCTGGACTCCCGGTCGCAGGGCTGGTCCGCGGAGGAACTGGCCTACGAACTGCACGGGGACGCCGGCACCCCGCAGGCTGTCCGGACAGAAATGTTCCGGGTCCGGTCGCTGCTGGGCGGCGCCGTGGAATCCAACCCCTACCGGCTGGCGTCAGGCCTGGCCGGGCGCTCCGACTCGGGGCGGGTGCTGCGGCTGCTGCGTGGTGGCCGGGTGGCCGAAGCGCTGGAGGCGTACACCGCTCCCCTGCTCAGCCGGTCCGGCACCCTGGCCGTGCAGCTGCTGCGGGACCAGCTGGACCTCGCCGTGGGATCGGCCGTGCGGGCCAGCGGGGATGCCTCCTTGCTGGTGCGTTGGCTTTCCACGGACATGGGGGCATCTGATCCGTTGGCTGTCGAGGCGCTGGGCAGGATCGTGGGACGTGGCGATCCAGGGTACCTGGCCTTCCTTGCGGCCACCGGCTCGCCCGTTCAGTAGGCAGGTCGACTGATCTTGTCACGCAGTTAACCCGCCATTCACATCCCCCACGGAACCTGTCCAACCGGCCTCCCTAGTTTCGAGGGCATGGACAATATTTCCCGCAGAACCCTGATCTCCGCCGGCCTGGGCGCAGGCATCGTTGCCGCCCTGCCGGGTGCCGCCGTCGCGGTTTCCACCGCTGACGACGCCGGCCTCCGCACCAACCCGTTCCTGCTCGGCATCGCATCGGGCGAGCCGTGGCCGGACGGCTTCGTCCTCTGGACCCGCCTTGCGCTGAACTCCGTGGCCGAGGACGGCCTGGGCGGCATGCCCGCCCGCAACGTTGCGGTGCAGTGGGAAGTGGCGGAGGACGAAGGCATGCGCCGGGTAGTAGCCCGCGGCGTCGAGCACGCCCGGATTGAAACCGCGCACTCGGTGCACGTGGAGCTGCGCGGCCTGAAAGCTGGCCGCGAATACTTCTACCGGTTCCGTACCGGCAGGCACCTGAGCCCGGTGGGCCGCACCCTCACCGCCCCCGCGCTGCATGAGACGCCCGCCGCGCTGGCCATGGCGTTCGCCAGCTGCGCGCAGTACGAGCACGGCTACTTCACCGCTTATAAGCGGCTCGCCGAGGACCACCCGGACCTGGTGCTGCACCTGGGCGATTACCTCTACGAGTACAAGAAGGGCAGCTACGTGATCGGCGGCGGCAACCCGCGCGATCATGAAGGTCCCGAGACCGTCGCGCTGGAGACGTACCGGCAGCGCCACGCGCAGTACAAGGCCGACGCCGACCTGCAGGCCGCGCACGCCATCGCACCGTGGGCAGTGGTCTGGGATGACCACGAAGTGGATAACAACTGGGCCGACGAGGTGCCGGAGAACAGCGACGCGGGCCAGCTCAACGACACCACCGAGCACTTCCGGCAGCGCCGCGCGGCCGCGTTCCAGGCGTACTACGAGAACATGCCGCTGCGCCCGTCCTCGTTGCCGGCCGGGCCGGACATGAAGATCTACCGCAGGATCCAGTGGGGACAGCTGGCCAACTTCCACATGATGGACACCCGCCAGTACCGCGATGACCAGCTGGCCGGCGACGGATGGAAGAAGAACGTGGCCGGGCGCCTGGCGGAGGACCGCACCATCACCGGCGCCGAGCAGGAGAAGTGGCTGCTGGACGGCTTCACGAACTCCACCCAGCGGTGGGACGTCCTGGGCCAGCAGGTCTTCTTCGCCGAGCGCGACAGGGCCCAGGCCCTGGACGTGGACGATGTATCCATGGACGGCTGGGACGGCTATGTGTCCTCCCGGCGCCGCATCACCCAGGGCTGGGTGGACGCGAACGTCCGCAACGCCGTGGTCCTCACCGGCGATGTGCACCGCAACTGGGCCAACGACCTCAAGGTGGACTACAAGGACCCGGCCTCCCCGGTGGTGGGCTCCGAGCTGGTGTGCACGTCCATCACCTCCACGGGCAACGGCACCGGCTCCACCGCCGATCCCACCATGGCCTGGAACCCGCACCTGAAGTTCTACAACGACAACCGCGGCTACGTGAACACCCGCATCACCAAGGACTCGATGACCGCGGACTTCAGGGTCCTGGACCACGTCACGACGCCGGGCGCACCGGTTTCGACGAAGGCCTCCTTCGAGATCCGCGACGGCGTGCCGGGGCTTCAGGCGCGGGGCTGACCTTCCGCGGGTAGGCCGCGGGGCATCAGCGCGGCCTACCTGCAGGCATAGTCATAGTCGAGTCCGGCCGCTACGTACTGGGTCACCGCGACGGAACTTCCGGAGGTCAGGCCGGGCAGCGAGCAGTTCGATTTCGCGCCCCGCAGGGTCTTGGCACCTGCGAGCCAGCTGGGCAGGCTGGCCAGCGGGCTGCCCGGCGGCACCGTCCCGGCGATGGTTCCCCACTGGCTGCCGGTGGAGTAGATGCCGACGCCGGCCGGTTTGCCGTCGGGGCCCTTCCTGCCGGCGGTGATGCCCTTGAAGTAGGTGGCCATGCCTTCGAGCGTGGCGCGGTTCAGGGCGGTCGCATCCTGGGTGCCTGCCTGCCAGCTGTTGCCGGTCTCCACATCCAGCCACCAGAAATAGGTGCCGGGGTCGGTGACGCCCCGGATGGTGGCATCGTCGTATGCCTTGGCGTAGCCGTACATATAGGAGCAAGGAAGGTCCACCGGCCCTGCTGCTGCCCCGCCGGAACCGCAGGTTCCGTACGGGTTGGAGACGCTGACGTTGGCGTAGGTGTTGGACGATGGCCACCAGGAGCCCTCGTGTCCGGGGTTGGCGGTGTTCACGTACAAGGCAACCTTGGGCTGGCTGGATCCCCCGGTTGAGGATTTGCCCGCCCACGCGAGTTGCTCGGCCAGGCAGGGATTCGTGTTGTTGGCCAGCCCGCCGGTCACCCCGACGATCGCGAACGCCGGCCCGGAGGGAAGGGTCTTGCCGCACTGTGGCCAGGACACGTCGTTGCCCACCGGGTCAGTACTTCCTGATGGCGGAGGTGCCGCCACCGCCGCCGTTCCCGTGGCAAACAGCCCCAGGAGGACCAGGAACACACCTGTCAGCTTCTTTGTCATAGGGGCTATCTTGCGCCCGCGCAGGCAGGCTGGGTAGGGGAAGCGGCCCCTCACTTAGGCGGGAACGACGACGGCGGCGCGTCCCGCCGTCGTACGTCCTGCTTTGCTGCCGCGCACGCCGCCTCGCATCATTCCGCAAGCCATTGTTCAGGGCCCGGTGCGGGGATACGATGCTCGCGGGGAGAGGCCTGGTCTCGCGACGAGTAGGGGCCCTCCCGTGACCGACTTCTTCACCATGCAGCCCGGTGAGACCGCCGCTCCCCTGCCGCCCGGGCCGGTCCTGTGTACCGGGACCGCGGCCATGCGGCGCATCCACCGCTTCTTCCTGTGGGCCTATGCGGAGGCGCCCGGCCTGGTCCGCTCCGTGACGGCGGGCGATACTGGGCGTGCCGCGTACGTGGGGGAAGTGCTGGGAAACTTCGACATGGTCCTCCACGTGCACCACGAGGGCGAGGACCTCCTCATGTACCCGCCGCTGGAGCAGCGCGCCCCCGGCTGTGTCCTGCATATCGCGCAGATGCTGGAGCACCACCGGCAGGTCACCCAACGGCTGGAACGGATTGAGCCGGTGCGGCTGCGCTGGATGGGGACGGCGGACCAGCAGGACGCCTCGGAACTCGCCGCGCTGTATGAGGACCTGAAAGCGGTGCTGGACGTACACCTGCGCCGCGAGGTCACCGAGGTCATGCCGGTGGTGGACCGGGTGATGACCGAGAAGGAAGCCGCGGCGGTAGGACAGCACGGGATCGACAAATTCGACAAGAAGTTCATGGTCTCCTACCTCGGCATGGTGCTGGCCACAAACCCACCGGCGGACAGGGTTGAGCTGTTCCGGGAAATCCCGGCGCCGGTCCGGCTCGCGTACAAGCTGGTGGGCCGCCGGATGTACCGGAAGCAGTACGCCACGCTCTTCCCGGGGCGCCCCATCCCCGAGACCCTGTAGCCGATGGTTCAGCGCGGGGCCGCAGGGGTTGAGGTTCCGGCTGGATAGCCCCATTGCGCGGGTCCGGTGCGGGCGTACAGTTCTTCCATGGAACCGATTCGGGTCATCCTGTTGCCCGGCGCAGTGCTCCCCGCGGACCTGGCCTATGCCCGCCTGATCGAAGCGCTGGGACCGGACGTAAGTGCCGTTGCCAAGGAACTTGAGCTGTACCGGGAGGACCAGCCACCCGCCGGATGGACCCTGGACACAGAGGTGGACGGCGTCCTGCGTGAGGCCGATGCCCGGGGCTGGCAGACCTTCCACCTGGTGGGCTATTCGGGCGGCGGTGCGGTGGCGCTGGCATTCGCTGGGAAACATCCCGGACGGCTGCAGAGCCTTTCCGTGCTGGAGCCGGCGTGGGCGGGAAGCTGGGACTGGAGCCACTCCTACACGGAGCACCGCCGGCGGTACGACGAACTCGAGGCGCTTCCACCGGACGATTTCATGGCCGGGTTCATTCGGCTCCAGGTGAGGCCCGACGTCGTCCTGCCGCCTGCGGAGGCCGGTCCCCCGCCGCCGTGGATGGCCAAGCGGCCCGCCGGGATCCGTGCCTTCCTGCGCACGTTCAGGGACTACGACCTGGACCGGTCGCGGCTCGCTGCGTTCAGCAAACCCGTCTACTACGCCGTGGGCGGGCTCAGCCATCCCGATGACCAGGGCGACGTGGCCGCCCGGCTGGCCCGGGTCTTCTTCCCGGACTTCCACCTCGAAGTGTTTCCCCGGCGCCACCACTTCGACCCGCCGCACCGGATCGAGCCGGAGCGGCTGGCGGAGTCCCTGCACCGGCACTGGGCTGTGGCGGAGGGCCGCCCCGCCGGGCAGCATGGGGCCCTGGAGTCCCGGGCTTCCTGACCAGGGCGTCGCCTAGACGGCACTGTCCGCTTCCCTAAATGGGTGCGGGAGAACGACGGCGGGTGACCGGCCCACGCAGCCGGCCACCCGCCGTCGTACGTCCTTGACCTGCGTCGCCGCGCCTAGAGGCAGACCGGCTGGAACGCGGGGTCCGCGGGACCGGACGCGCGGCCCAGGGCGTTGCCCACCCACTGATGCACCACGGGATCGTTGGGCGTCTGGTCGTGCTCGAAGACGTCGGCCGGGCACTTGTCCTGGATGGTGAGATTGGTGACCTGGCGCGCGCTCCCGTTCAGGTACTGGCTGTTATAGGGGATCACCACCTCGTCGTACTTCGTGGAGATGACGGTGTACGACGGGCCGGCCACGGTGTCGCCGATCGAATAGAGCTGCTGGATGAAAGCGGAACCGGCCTGCTGGTCCGCGCAGGCAGCACACCCGGCAAGGGTGTAGTCCGGCGTGGGCAGCATGTCCGGCGGCGGGACGATCAGGCCCTTGGTGCCGTGGTTGGACGGCGCGATACCCACCAGGTGGTGGACATACTTGGCGCCGCCCAGCAAGCCCATGTAGTACCGGGGCATCATGCCGCCCTGGCTGTGGCCCACCAGGTCCACCCGCTTGGCGCCGGTGGCGGCGCGGACGGAATCCACGAATGGGGCAAGCTGCTTGGCGGACTCGGCCACGGGAGCGGTGGCGTACACGCCGTTGGTGGCGCCGTAGTTGAGGGCGAACACGCAGTACCCCTGGCTCTTGAGGTACGGCGACATGGTGGACCAGTTCTTCGCCATGCTTTCGAACGTGCCCGGCACCAGGATGACCGGGTAGGGGTGCTCCGCCGACGGTTTGCAGGACCAGTCATTGGCGCCCGGCGGGGAGAGTTCGACGGCCTGGGCGGGAACCGCCATCAGGGATGTGGCAAGGAGCGCTGCTGCGGCAACGGACAAGGCCCGGGATAGGAAGGACATGGAAACCTCTTTGTTCGTCTGTCTTCGGGAAGCCCGGCGCCTGGTGTTGGGGGTCATCAGGCGCCGGGCCGGTTTCCATGCTGGCAGCGCCACGGCCCGGAGGCAGCAAAACTGCACGAATGTGCGGCTTACCCGCTGGTGTGCTGTCATCTCCCCGAGAGAGGCCCGGCAGAGTGTTGTTACTGGTGGGTAGGTACTTTCCGTCGCGCTCACACGTGGACGCCCGCCCAGGGGCAGTTGCACAAACGTGCAGGTAACCCGCCCCTGGCTTCCGGGACGCCGGAACAGTGCGGAGACGCTGGACCGCCGCTACAGCGTCCCCGCACTGTTCCAGCGATTTGGGCGGGTTTTGACAAGCTCAACCAACAGACAGGGCGGGTTTCGACAGGCTCAACCACCGCGTCCGTTCAGAGGGAGGCGCCGCCGCAGATCACGTAGTTCTGGCCCGTGATGGACTTCCCGTGCGGGCCCAGCAGGAATGCGGCCAGGGCGGCGACGTCGTCCGGGTCCACCAGGGCGCCGAGTGCGGGCAGCTTGACCGGGGTTGCGGCGCGGCCGGGGTCGTTCAGCATCGGGGTGTCGGTGGGTCCCGGGGAGAGGACGTTCACCGTGATCCCCCGCGGCGCCAGCTCCTGCGCCCACGTCCGGCCCAGCCCCATCAGGGCAGCCTTCGTGGCGGCGTAGTGACTCTTGCCCGGCATCCCCGTGGAGGTGCGGCTGCCCAGCAAAACGATCCGGCCGCCGTCGGGCATGGCCGGCACCAGCGCGTTGGCCAGCACCGACGCCGCCGCCACATGAACGGTGAACATCCCCGCCAGCGCGGCCCGGTCAAGGGAGCCCAGATGCGCCGTCCGCTGGAACCCGGCGGCGTGCACCAAGGCGTGGGCCGGCCGGAGCCCGGCCACCGCGTCAGCCAGGGACTCAGGATCGGAGAGGTCCGCCTGCAGCCACTCGAACTTCCCGTCCAGGGACGTCTCGGTGCGGCTCAGCCCGGTGACCGACCAGCCGTCGGCCAGCAGCCGCCTGGTGATGGCCTGACCGATGCCCGAACTGCACCCGGTCACCACCGCATGCTGCTCAGTCATTGATGGAGCCGTCCTCCAGGCCGCCCGGCGTGGTGCTGCCGTCGTACGCCCACTGCGGGTCCACCCGGACAAACTTGATGGCCTGCCGGAAGTACGTGTACGCGATGTTCAGCGCACCATCCGGGCCCTGGTGGATGGACGGGTAGGAGTACTCGCGGTTGAGCCCGTCGCGGGAGTTGTTGGACAGGCAGTACCCGTCCCCCACGTCCAGGTTCCGGCGGATGGGCCACGTGCGGCCGGAGTCCTCGGAGATCGCCAGCGTCATCGGCGAGCGCGGCGTCCCCCAGAAGGCGCGCTTCACGCCGTCGTCCTCGGCAAAAACGGAGGCGTCCGGCTCGGCCACCTGCCCCTGTTCCTCCGCCAGGCCGTCGTCGTCGATCTCGTCGTAGAGGGACAGCCGCCGCTCGGTGCCCTCCCCCGACCGTGCGTGGTTGTAGACCAGGGCCAGCCGGCCGTCCGCCAACGCAACAAACTGGATGGACGAGTTGTTGTTCGGCAGCTCGGTGGGGACCGGCTCGCTCCACGTGGACCCATCGTCGGTGGAACGGGATTCGTAGATCGAGTCGGCCCAGCGGCTGCGGAACAGCGCCAGCAGGGAACCATCGGCCACGGGCTGGATGTTCATGTGGACGCAGCCCAGGCTGCCGGGCAGCACGGTCTCGGTCCAGGTGGCGCCGGCGTCGTCGGAAATCATCACGGCGCTGTCGTCGCTGTTGCCCACCCACTTCTCGCCCGGGGTAGTGATGCAGCGGAAGATCGGGATGATCAGGCGGCCGGAGGGCAGCACCACGGGCAGCTGGCGGACGAACACGCCGCCTGTTTCGTTCGTAGCAAAGAGCGTCTCCACCGGCCCCCACGTGCGGCCGCTGTCCAGGGAAATACGACGCCGGACCTCGGCGGTGTCCTGGTTGCCTGCCTTCTGCGCGGTGTACAGCAGCCAGAGGGCACCGTCGGTGTTGGTGAACAGGATGGGATTCTGCTCGGACCGCGCAGAGTCGTCGGAGAGCTGCTCGGGCGCGGACCACTGGCTGCTGCCCGGTTCCAGGCTGGAGAACCAGATGGAAATGTCCGGCACGCCTTCCTGGGTGCCGCCGAACCAGACGCAGCCCAGCCGGCCGTCCGGGAGGGTGAGCAGGTTGGCGGCGTGGCTCTGCACGGTGGGGGCGGGCAGGTAGGCGAAGTTGGCGCCGTCGGCCGTTTTGACAACGCCGTCCGGGGTGATGGTGCTGTACGCGTCGGTGGTGGTGTTCGTCATGGTTACTTGCCTTCCTGGGTTCCGACGGCGGAGCGGGCGGCGTCGAGGTGGGACTTGGCGATCTGTTCCAGGTGCGTCAGGTCCGAGGCGATGGTGGTGAACGTGTAGCCCTGCTGCAGCCGCTGCGCCGCAACGGTGCCGGCGGGCGTGTGGATGCCGGCGGCGATGCCTGCGGACGCCGCGGCCTCGGCGATGGTCTCCAGCGCGGCGTTGAATTCGGTCTCGACGGCGGGATCCCCGGGGAAGGCCCCGCCCACCGCGATCGCGAGGTCGGACGGGCCCACGTAGATGCCGTCCAGGCCGGGGGTGGCGCAGATTTCCTTGACGTTGGCCAGGCCCTCGGGGGTTTCGATCATGGCGAAGACCATGGTGGTGGCGTTGGCTTCAGCCGGGACGGGACCGATCCGCAGGGCCGAGCGCATGGGGCCGTAGGAGCGGCCGCCCAGCGGCGGGTACTTTGCTGCCGCCACGGCCGCGGCGGCGTCTTCGGCGTTGTTGATGAGCGGAACGATGACCCCCACGGCGCCGGCGTCCAGTGCCTTGCCGATGGCGGTGAAGTCGTTGGCCTCCACGCGGACCATGCCGACGGCGGTGTGCCCGGCGTCGATGGCCATCAGCCCGTTGAGCACGCCGGAGTAGCCGAGCAGTCCGTGCTGGGCGTCCAGGGCGACGTAGTCGTAGCCGAGGCGGCCGATGCGTTCGGTGGCCACGGGTGCGTCCAGCACCGCCCAGTAGCCCACCGCCTGCTCACGGGCGCGGATCTTGCGGGCGAATTCGAGGGCCAGTTCGGAGGTCATCAGTGTCCTTCAGTCGGTTCGGTTCAGCAAATGTTCGGTTCAGCAAAGGTTCGGTTCGGGAAGAGCGGGTCAGCGGTTGTAGGCGGGCATCGGGCCGCGCAGCGAGGTGCCCACGGCGTCGCAGGCTTCCACGACGTCGGCCGGCAGCGGGCCGTTGGCCACGGCGGCGATGTTGGCGCGCAGCTGCTCCACCTTGGATCCACCCAGCAGCAGGGACCCGACGCCGTCACGGTAGGCGAGCCAGCGGAGCGACAGTTCCGCGAGGGTCATGTCAGCGTCGGCGGCGACCCGGGACAGCTCGCCGATCGCGTCGAACAGCTGCTTGTCCCAGTACCGCTGCGTGTACATGGCGGCAAGCTTGGAGTCACCGTAGCGGCCCTCGGTGGGCTTGGCGTCGAAGCTGTGCTTGCCGGTGAGCAGGCCGCCGCCCAGCGGGTTGTAGACCATGGTGTGCACGTTGTGGGTGGCGGCGAACTCGAGGTACTCCTCCTCCATCCGGCGGGCCACCAGGTTGTAGAGCTGCTGCGCGACGACGGGCTGCGGCGCTCCCACTTCCCGCGCCGTGTGGATCACGTCGGCGATCTGCCAGGCGGCGAAGTTGGACACGCCCAGCGCGCCGATCTTCCCTTCGGCAACCAGCTCAGCAACAGTCGAAAGGGTCGAGGTTAAAGGCGTAGCCCGGTCCGGTTGGTGCAGGTAGAACAGGTCGATGCTGTCCACGTTCAGGCGGCGCAGGCTGTTCTCCACGCTGGCGCGCAGCCCGGCCGGCGACAGCGGCGAGTTGGAGCCGTGGTCCGCGTGCGGCATGCCGGCCTTGGAAGCCAGGATGACGCCGTCGCGCTTTCCCTTCAGGAGGCGGGCGAGCATCTCCTCCGTGACCCCGCCGACGTACGCGTTGGCGGTGTCGATGGTGGTGATGCCGGCGTCGAGCGCTTCGGAGACCATCCGGCCGGCGGTGGCCTCGTCAACGGTGTCGCCGAACGTCATGGTTCCCAGGACCAGCCGGGAGATGGGGAGTTTCAGGCCGTCCACCTGGGCGCCTTCGGGCTGCGTGCTCATGCGTTGATTCCTCGTGGTTGCGGATGCGGGAAGAGTTAGGAGAGTTACTGGTTGGACAGGGCCAGGGAGCGGACAATGTGCCTGGGCTTCAGGCCCGTCATGGTGGAGGGATCCAGGGCCGCGCGGCGAAGCTTACGGGTGTAGTCCTCCTTGGGGGCGGTCAGGACGGACGCGGTGCTGCCGTGTTCCACGAGCTTGCCGCGCTGCATCACCATGACGCTATCGCTGATCTCCTGCACCACGCCAAGGTTGTGCGAGATGAACACGTAGGTGATGCCGGTTTCGTCCTGGATGGATTTGAGAAGCCGCAGCACCTGCGCCTGCACGGAGACGTCCAGGGCGCTGGTGGCTTCGTCGCACACCAGCAGTTCGGGCTTGGACGCGAGCGCCCGGGCGATGCCGATGCGCTGGCGCTGGCCGCCGGAGAACTCGCCGGGGTGCTTGTCCAGGGACCGGACGGGCAGGCCCACCTGGTCGATCAGCTTGGCAGCGGCCTTGTGCCGTTCGGCCTTGGAGCGGATGCCCTGCAGCTTCAGCGGCTCGGCCACGATTTCCTGGGCGGTCATGTGCGGGTCCAGCGATCCGTACGGGTCCTGGAACACCATCTGGAACTTGGAGCGCATGGGCCGCAGCTTCGCTTCGCTCATGGAAGCGATGTCCGTGCCGTCCAGGTTAATGCTGCCGCTGGTGGGGGTCACCAACCGCATGAGCGCCTTGGCGATGGTGGATTTGCCGCAGCCGGATTCACCCACGACGGCGATCGTCTTGCCTTTGTCCACGGCGAACGAGACGTCATCCACGGCCCGGAACGTGCCGCCGGGGACGTGGTAGTCCACCACCAGGTTGTCGACGGCGAGGAACGGCTTAGTCATTGCGTGCTCCGGTCTGGGTGAGGGCTGGGCTGGTGGTGGCAGCTGAGCGGCGGCCGGTGGCGGCGGGCGTTTCGTCCCACTCCCCCAGCACGGGGACGGCGGCCAGCAGGGTCTGGGTGTATTCGGTGGCGGGGTGGTCCACGATCTGCTGCACCTCGCCGGATTCGACGAAGGCGCCGTCCTTCATCACGTGGATGCGGTCCGAGATGAGCCGGGCCACGCCGAGATCGTGGGTGATCATCAGGATCCCGATGCCGCGCTGTTCCTGCAGTTCCAGGAGCAGGTCCAGGATGCCGGCCTGCACGGTGACGTCCAGGGCCGAGGTGGGCTCGTCCGCCACCAGCAGCTGTGGCTCGGAAGCCAGCGCGATGGCGATCAGCACACGCTGCAGCATGCCGCCGGAGAGCTGGTGCGGGTATTTCTTCAACTGCTTTTCCGGGGTGGGAATGTGTACCTGTTCCAGGAGCCGCACGGCCCGGGCCTGCAGGGCGGCCTTGTCCTTGGCTGATGCGGCGCCGGCGATGCTGATGGCTTCGAACAGCTGGCTGCCGATCGAGTGGACCGGGCTCAGCGCAGTCATGGGGTCCTGCGGGATCAGCGCCAGGGTCTTGCCGCGCACCTTGTTGATGGCCTTGGGATCAGCGGAGATGTCGACGCCGTCAATCACCACGGTGCCGGACAGCACCGCCAGGTCCTCGGGCAGCAGGCGGAGGATGCCCATCGCCGTCGTCGACTTTCCGGAACCGGACTCGCCGATGATGGTGACCGTTTCGCCGCGGTGGATGCTGAAGCTGACGGCGTCCACGGCGCGGATGATGGCGGTGTCCGTGATCAGTTCCACCTGGAAGTCGCGGACCTCCAGCAGCGGCTGTTCGGTGAACGTCGGCTGTTCGGTAGCCTCCGCCTGTGCGGTGGCCTTTGCGGCCGGGGTCTCGGATGAGGCGGTCATGTCAGGCACCCTTCTTCTTGCGGCGGGGGCGGTCGCGGAGGCCGTCGCCCAGCAGGTTGACGCCCACCACCATGAGCACGATCACCAGGCCAGGCAGGGTGACCATCCACCAGGAGGTGGTGATGTAGTCCTGGCCGTCGGAGATGATGCGGCCCCAGGTGGCGAAGGGCCGCTGCGGGCCGGCGCCCAGGAAGGACAGCGCGGATTCGAGCAGCACGGCCTGGGCCAGCAGGAGCAGCACCACCAGGGTTGCCTGCTTGATGACGTTGGGGATGATGTGTTGGATGAGGATCTGGATGCGGTGCAGGCCCAGGATCCTCGCGGCGGAGACGTACGGCTTTTCGCGTTCCACCAGCACCATGGAGCGGGTGAGGCGGGCAACTTCGGGCCATTGGGCGATGGCGATCACGAACGTGATCACGGGGATGGACGGGCCGAAGAGGGCCACCACCAGGAGCAGCATCATGAGCAGCGGCAGGGACATCTGGGCTTCGAGGATGCGGGAGATGATGGTGTCCACCCAGCCGCCGAAGTAGCCTGCGGCGGAACCAAGTATCACGCCGATGGCGCCGGAAACCAGCACCGCCAGCACGCCGATGGTCAGCGAGACCTGGCCGCCGTGGAGGACGCGGGAGAGCAGGTCGCGGCCCAGCTGGTCGGTGCCGAACAGGTGCCCGTCCGTCAGCGGCGGCAGGCGCCGGGCGGCGAGGTCCTGGAAGTTGGCGTCCGGCAGCGGGAGCACGTTGGCCAGGATGATGGGGATGATCACCAGCAGGGTGCAGATGGTGCCCACCACCAGTTTCCACTGGGCGGATTTACGACGCCGGGTGGCGCCTGCCTTGGCGATGTCCGCCTTGGTGACGGCGCTGGGGCTGGGCTGCTTGGCCGGTGCGCCCGGCGCACCCGGCGTGGGAGTTGCCGTATCGATGCTCATGCTGTGGCCGCCTTTCCAAGACGAACGCGGGGATCAAGGAGCGGGTAGGCGAGGTCGATGAGCAGCTGCACGCCCACCGCCAGGAGTGCGGTGATGAGGACCGTGGCCTGGATGAGGGGGTAGTCGCGGGTTTCGAGGGCCCGGACAATCAGGGAGCCGACGCCGGGCCAGGCGAAGACGACTTCAACCACCACCACGCCGTTGAGCATTGCGGCGAACCGGGTGCCCAGGGCGGTGAAGACGGGGATGGCGGAGTTGCCCATGGCATAGCGCCAGGTGAGCAGGGAGCTGCGGACGCCGCGGGAGCGGGCCACCGTGAGGTACGGGGCGGCGAAGTTGGCGGTCATTTCGCGGCGGACCATGCGGGAGATCAGGGCGATCTGCAGGATGGCGATGGTGATGGTGGGGAGCACCAGCCCGCCCCAGGTGGCGAAGCCGGAGGCCGGGAAGATGGGGACCAGCACGGCGAAACCGGTGAGGAGCATGATGCCGGTCCAGAAGTCCGGCATGGACTGCCCGGCGATGGTGAGCACGTTGACGCCGAACTCGCGGCCGGTGTCCGGGCGGCGGGACATCCACACGCCCAGCGGGATGGCGACGACGGCGGTCAGCAGGATCGCGGACGTGGCCAGGGTGAGGGTGTAGGGCATGCGTTCGAAGACCACCTGCATGGCGGGTGCCTGGAACGAGTAGGACTGGCCCAGGTTGCCGGTGACCAGCTGCTGGATGAAGATCCAGTACTGCTCCAGCAGCGGCTTGTCCAGGCCGAACTGTTCGCGGACGGCGGCGAGCTGGTCGCTCGTGGCCAGGGGGCCGGCGTAGGAAACGGCGGGGTCGCCGGGGGCCATGCGGATGAGGATGAACACGGTGGACACCGTGAGGAACACGGTGAGCAGGCCCTGTCCCAGGCGTTTGAGGATGTAGTTCGTCATGGCTTAGGCCTCCAGCCGGACATCAACGAGGGGGTAGGAGTTGGTGGGGGCCAGGTTGATCCCGGACACCCGTTCCCGGTGGGCGAGGACTGACTTGGGGACGAAGGCCCAGGCGCAGGGCCAGGTGTCCCAGACCGCCTGCTGGGCTTCGTTGAGCAGTTCGGTCCTGCGGGCCGGGTCCGCTTCGGCGGAGGCTGCCTGGATCTTGGCGGTGACCTCGGGGATCACGTAGCCCTGGTAGGTGTCGCGGGTGGCTTCCTTTTCGGGGGTGCCGGTGTACATGCCCTGGAGCATGGTGATGGCAAGGCCGGTGGGGCTGGGGTAGCCGTTGCCCAGGAGGTCCCAGTCGCCCTGCTTGCCCTGGCGCCAGGCGAGGATGTTGCCGCCGGGTTCGAACTGCTGCAGCTCGGCCTTGACGCCGATCTTGCCGAACATTTCCACCAGGGCTTCCATCACGGAGGTGTCGGAGGCGAACTCGCCGGTTTCCCAGATGATCTTCAGGGTGAGGTCCTTGACGCCGAGTCCGGCGAGCCGGGCCTTGGCCTGCTCGGGGTCGTAGACGTATTCGCCGGTCTTGTAGTAGCCGGTGAGGCTGGAGGGGGTGACGCCTTCGGCCTGGGTGACGGAGTCCACCAGGACGTCCTTCACCAGGGACTGGCCGTCAATGGCCATGCTGAGGGCCTGCCGCACGCGGGGATCGGCCAGGGGGTGGCCGGCGGGCTTGCGGAAGTTGAAGAAGATCTGGTTCAGGCGGAGGCTGGAGGATTCCTGCAGCGTGACGCCGGGCAGGCCGCCCAGCTGTTCGCGGGAGTCGGGGGTGATGGAGTCGATCACGTCCACCTCACCGCTGCGGAGGGCGATGACGCGGCTGGATTCCTCGGGGAGGAAACGGACTTCCACGTTGTCCACCTGCGGGGCGGGTCCCCAGTAGTTCTGGTTGCGTTCCAGGCTGTAGGTGCCGGCGCCGCGGTTGAACTTGGTGACCACGTAGGGGCCGGTGCCCAGGCCTTCCTGCAGTTCTTCAGGCTTGTTCTGCGCGGCGGGGGTTATCAGGATCATGCTCATGAGCGAGTCCAGGATGGGGACGGGCTTCTTGGACACCATCTTGAAGGTGCGATCGTCCACGGGGACAACCTCGGGGAATTCGGGGAAGAAGCCGGCCACGAAGGAGCCCTGTACCTGCTTGTACATCTTCAGGGCGGTGGCGACGTCCTCCACGGTGACCGGGCTGTTGTCCGAGTAGCGGATGCCTTCGCGGAGGGTAACGGTCCATTCGGTGGGGCCGGTCATCTCGAACCGTTCGGCCAGGACCAGGATGGGCTTGGTTTCGGGGCCGATGGCGGTGAGGCCCTGGCGGACCGCGCGCTGCACGGTGACGGCGGCGTCGAACTGGTTGAGCTTGTTGTCCAGGCTGACCAGGGAGCGGTTGAGTGCCAGGGTCAGGGTGCTGGGACCCGGGAGGCCGGTGGGGCCTGCGCAGCCGGCCAGGCTGCCAGTACCCAGCAGAAACCCTGCAGCCGCGCCGAACTGCAGCAGGCGGCGGCGGGAGATCTCACTTCCTTGAGGAAGAACGGTCATCGTTGACCTCTCGGTAGGTTGGGGGGTTCGGCGGGCGCCGGGGTGGCGGCGCCGAATGTTGTGTCCATCACTTTGCCACTCCTGCGCAGTTTGCGCAACCCCTCTAGCGTGTTTCGCGCAACCGTGTCATGATGATGGAAAGCTTCCCGCAGTCAGCGGGTTCCAGCCCACTACCGTTTTCGAGAGGAGCGCCGTGGCTTCCGTATTTGTGCAGGCTGACGACTTCTCCGGAGCCGCCGAGGTTGGCTGCTGCTTTGTGGAGCACGGCCTGTCCGCGCAGGTTTCCCTGGGCACGGGCATGGTTTCCGGAACGTACGACGGCGTCGCTTCCGCGGGTGCGCCGGTCACCGACGTGGTGGTCATCGATACGCACTCCCGCGGGTTGTCCGGCAGCGACGCCGAAGCACTGGTGAAAGACGCATTCTCCGCACCCGCCGCGTCCGGCGCGCAGGTGATGTTCAAGAAGATGGACTCCCTGTGGCGCGGCAACATCAGCGCCGAGACCGCCGCGCTGGCGGGCCTCGGCCATCACGTTGTGGTTGCGGGGGCACTCCCCCAGCTGCAGCGCACAGTGCGCGCCGGCCGCCCGTTGGTTGCCGGTTCTCCCCTGGCGGAGACGGACCTGTGGCAGGCGGAGGCTTCGGCCCCGCCGGTGGACATTCCGTCACTCCTCCGCCCGGAAGAACCGGCATCGGTGCAGTCCCTGGATTTGGAGGCGGTGCGGTCAAGCAGCGTGCCGTCCCGCCTGGCCGGGCTGCTGGACGGCCGGCCCGCGCTGGTGGTGGCTGACGGTGAAACCGTGCAGGACCTGGAGCACGTGGTGGACGCCCTGCTGGAGCTGGGCTTCCAGACCGGCGGGCGCCGCATCGTGCTGGTGGGAACCGGCGGAGCGGCCGATGTCCTCGCACGGCGGCTCGGCACCAACACTGCGCGGAATGCGCACACTGTGGCAAGGGCGGACGCACCCGCTGCGGACCCGCAGGACGTGGACCGTCCGGTCCTAGCCGTCGTCGGCTCCGCCTCGAAGACGGCACAGGCCCAGCTGGCCCAGCTCGAAACCAAAGGCTTCACCGTGATCCGGCTGCACCCGCAGTACGCCGGCGCCACCGGCGCGTACGGGCCGCAGCTCGAGGAGGCCAAGCAGGCGCTTCGGAACGGCAGCAACGTGGCCGTCACGCTGGCGGCCGGCAGGGTGGACCCGGCGCGCGCGGCGAGCATCGTGCAGGCGCTGTCCGCGTTCGCGGCCCAGGCTGCGAAGGCAACCCCCGCGGACCTGATCCTCACCGGCGGTGAGACGGCCAGGGAAGTCCTGGACGCCGTCGGCCGCTCCAGCCTGGTGCCGCTCGCGGCGGTGCAGCACGGGGCCGTGCTGAGCCGCGCCGACGACGGGACGCTGGTGG
Organism: Pseudarthrobacter sp. SORGH_AS 212; assembly: GCF_030818145.1. Classification (NCBI taxonomy): domain Bacteria; kingdom Bacillati; phylum Actinomycetota; class Actinomycetes; order Micrococcales; family Micrococcaceae; genus Pseudarthrobacter; species Pseudarthrobacter sp. SORGH_AS 212. The sequence goes on from NZ_JAUTAA010000001.1 coordinate 814,431, forward strand.
GCACCAAGCCCGGCAGCTTCGGCGATGACCTGGCCCTCCTGCAGCTGTATGACGAAATCCGGGAGCGCCGCGGCCAGTCCGCAGGTGCTCCCGCCAACACCCTTCCCCGCAAGACTTCCGAACAATCTGGAGCAACAATGACTGACGCAGCAACCAAGAACCAGCTTCCCTACGTGGCCGTGACCATGGGCGATGGCGCCGGAGTGGGCCCCGAGGTGGTGGTGGCCGCCGCGCTGGATCCGCAGAGCAACGCCGAATGCCGTCCCGTGGTGATCGGTGACGCGCTGAGGCTGCGCCAGGCCGCCGACGTGCTGGGCATCAAGGCGGACATCCAGGTGATCACGGACGTGGAGGACGCGGTGTTCACGCCGGGCCGGGTGAACGTGATCGACCTGGCGCTGCTGCCGGAGGACCTGCCGTGGGGCAAGCTCTCCCCCGTGGCCGGGCACGCCGCGTACGAGTACATCCGGGTGGCCAGCGAGCTGGCCATGGCCGGGAAGGTGCAGGCCATCTGCACCGCGCCGCTGAACAAGGAGGCGCTGCACGCCGCCGGGCACATCTTCCCCGGGCACACCGAGCTGCTGGCGCACCTGACGGGCACGGAGGAAGTGTCCATGATGCTGTCCACGCCCAAGATCCGGGTGATCCACGTGACCACGCACATCGGGCTGATGGATGCCGTCCGCAAGATCAACCCGGACCTGGTGGAGCGCACCATCCGGCGCGGCCACGAGGCGCTGGTCCGCGCGGGCATTCCGAACCCCAAGATCGGCGTGTGCGCCATCAACCCGCACGCGGGCGAGAACGGCCTGTTCGGCCAGGGCGAGGAAGCGGAGAAGATCGAGCCGGGTGTGAAGGCGGCGCAGGCAGCAGGCATCAACGCGGTGGGCCCGCTGCCGGCGGACACGCTGTTCTTCCTGGCCGGGCGGGGCGATTACGACCTGGTGGTGGCCATGTACCACGATCAGGGGCACGGGCCGGTGAAGGTGCTGGGCATCGAAGCCGGCGTGAACATCACGGTGGGCCTGCCGGTGATCCGCACGTCCGTGGACCACGGCACCGCGTTCGATATTGCCGGCAAGGCGATCGCCGATTCCCGGTCCATGGTGGAGGCGCTGCACCAGGCAGCGGAGATGGCCACCCGGCCGGCCGTGGCCGTGTAGGCGTTGCTGCGGGGACTGGGCGGGAGCCGGAACTAGCATGGGTATCACTGCCACCGCCATGCCCACGGGAAGGAGACCGGGAATGCTCAGCGCAAACGCGCGGCGCGAGGAGATCTACCACCTTGCCGTGACCACCGGCCTGGCGTCCGTGGAGGAACTCTCGGCCCGTTTCGAGGTGACCGCGTCCACCATCCGGCGGGACCTGGCGCTGCTGAACGGGCAGGGCCGGCTGGCCCGCACCTATGGCGGCGCGATGGCGCTGGGTGCGCATCCGGAGGCGTCGCTGCGGCAGCGCACGGGTGAGGCGTTCGAGCAGAAACATGCGATCGCCCGCTGGGCGGCGTCCGTGATCCAGCCCGGGGAGAACATCCTGCTCGACGCCGGTTCCACCGCGGGTGCCCTGGCCCACGAGCTGCGCGGGTCCGGTCCCCTGTCGGTGACGACGCCGGGCATCAACACGCTGCAGGAACTCTCCGATTGCGAGGGCATCGAGGTGGACTGCCTAGGCGGCCGGCTGCGGAGCGTTTCGCAGAGTTTCGTTGGCCCCTTGGCCGAGGCTGCGCTGGAGCGGATGAGTTTCGACCGGGTGTTCCTGGGCGCGGACGCCGTCACCGCCGAGGACGGCATCTGCGAAGCTGACCACGCCCAGACCCGCCTCAAGGAGCTCATGGCCCGGCGCGGGCGTTCGGTTTATGTTTTGGCGGACTCGTCAAAGCTCGGGCTCAGGCCGTTCCATGCTTGGGCCCGTTTGGCGTTGCCCTGGGCCCTGGTGACGGACGACGGCGCCGACCCCGCCCAGGTGCAGAAGTTCCGGGACGCGGGGGTACAGGTTGAGGTGGCCGCGGTCTAACAGCTGTGGGGCCCGCAGGTTCTACCCGGCGCGGCATCACGGCGATCAGGGCCTGTTCACCATCGGCTCTTCTTGATGGGCTGTGACTGCGTGTAGGACTCAGGAAGCTTGGTTTTGGCACTCATGATTTTGAGCGGATCAGGTGATCCCCGGCGGAGGCGCTCTTTTCGAGCGCGGTAAACAACCACCGATTCCCAGATAAGGTACGCCGCGCCGAGGGCCATCAGCAAGGCACCGAACAGGGTAGCCCATTGCGCCTTGGCCGTCCCCACTGGATTGGTGATGGCGACGTACATGCAAAGGCCGAACATCGGCACCAGAAACACCAGTCCGGGCAGGTTCTGCCACCACCGTGTGCTTCCGTTCGGCGGGCCTCCCAATTCCGTTTTGGTGTAGCTGTGAAGCATCCCGTCCTTGGTCAAATACAGGACCCGTTTCTCACCTCGGGCAAGTGCCGCTTGGTGCTCGGCATGCACCGCATCATCGTGTTCCTGGTGCCTGCTGACCGACATGGTTCCCCCCAATTTGTCATTCTTTGGCCTTTCCACGAATAGCTTATGGGCTGTGGTCTCCCCCCTCTTCGGGATTCGCGCGGCTGGGCGAGGTCGGAGCAAGCTGAGGCGGCTGCGAGAACTCTTTTGTTTTTGGGAGAGCGGGCTACCGATTGGGATTGGTACGCGCGTAACCCCCAACTTCCAGATGTGAGTATCAATTACTCGTGATGGCGAGTACGGGCCCACATAAGCTCCAAGTCCTTGCCGTTAGGGACCTGTCCCGTCACTTGGGGGCGTTTTCTTTTGAGGACTCCAATTGCTCGTAATCCTGTCTGGAACGGCAGCGCCGCCCCCGCACCCGCGAGACCGAAAACATCGGAAGTACAAGATTCCCGGAAGACGAAGCCATGGCTACCACTGATTCTCAGAAGAAGGTCCCCCGGGCGGCGGGCACATTGTTCGTCGTAAGCGCCCTCGCGTTCGCTGCGGCAGCAACTACCCTGTCGGTCACCTTCGACTGGCCGGACATCCTGCGGGAACCGGCCAGCGTTGTGCTGCCCGCCTTCGACGCCGGCGGCGCCGGTCTGGTCTGGACGTGGTTCGCCACGGCCTGGACCTACGGACTCCTGGCCATCCCGATCCTGCTGTTGCCTGCGGCGCTGGGCTTCCGCGATCGGCCTGCCATGCAGGTGGCCACTTACGCCGGCGCCGCCTCGGTGGTCCTGTCCCTGATCGGGTTCCTGCGCTGGGTCTTCGTGGTCCCGCCACTTGCCACCTCCTACGTCACCGGGGATTCCACCACAAAAGCTGCCGTGGATGCCGCATGGACGGCCCAGCACCAGTTCGGCGGAGCGCTGCTGGGAGAACATCTGGGCCAACTGCTGGTCATTGGCTGGTCCGTTGCCGTCAGCGTGCTGATCCTGCGCACCAGGGTGCTCCCCCGCTGGCTCGGCGCGGTGGGGATCGTCGTCAGCTTCCTTTACTTACTGAACCAAGGCGACATCCTCGCAACCGCAATTCCCGGATTCCCGGTCTGGGACCTGGCGGGCCTCCTCGGCAGTACCGGATGGGGACTTTGGGTAGCCGCACTTGGCGTGTGCGTCCTGCTCCGTTCCGCCCGCCGTACAAGCCGGGGTTGAGTTTGTTCTCAACCTGGTCATTCCCTATGTTGGGCCAGGTGTTGTCCGATCCCTGAGTGCCGGGCGCCTCGAGGACCTGCTGCAGCCCGGTGACGGGGATGTCGGGAAACTCTGCGCGCCCCGGCCCGAATCGGAACCCGGCTGCCCCGGATTCTTCCCAGACGGCCGCCCCTGCAATCCTGGCAAGAAACGGCGAAACCGGGCGCGCGGCCACGGACAACAACCGAATGGCGGCGACTGGAATCCGTTGAACGGATCCGTGCCCGGCGCGGGCAAGCACCGCCTCCGCCACTTCATTCGCCGTGAGTGTCTGCGAGCCCCATTCGATGACGCGGTTCCGAAGCGCAGGGTCACGGAGGGCACGGACCACGACGGCGGCCGCGTCCCGGACCGAGGTATAGGTCACGAGGGCGGACCCCGAGCCAAACACGGGCAGCTTGCCCTTCGACTCAAGCGGCGTCCTCATGATCTCTAGTCGCTGTTCCAGGAGCGAGCCGATCCGGACAATCGACCAGTCCATGCCGGATGAGCGGACCGCGTCCTCCGCAGCCGCCTTGCAGCGGAGAAAATCAATGGGCCCGTCAGCGGCCGCACCGGGCATGGACATCATCACCACGTGCCGCACTCCGGCGGCGGCTGCGGCGCGGACCAGCCGGATGGCGCCGTCGCGGTCAACAGCGCGCGGATTGGAGTCCTTGATCCCAAACCCCGAAGCCGTGAACACCACCCCACTGCAGCCGGCCACCGCTTGCCGGCAGTCCGCGTCGGAGCCGAGGTCGCCGCGGAGGAGTTCGACGCCGTCGCCCATCTTTTGCAGGAAAGGCTGGGACTCGCCCCGGGCCATGATGCGGACTTGGTGCCCGGCGGCGAGGAGCAGGGGAACCACCGCGCGGCCCAGGCGGCCTGTGCCGCCCACCACCAGGATCATGGCCGGTCACCTCCAACTGCCCCCTGGACTGCCTCACTAACGGCTTGGTTCACGTCGCCGGAGTCATGATCCACGGGTTCAAGGTAGAACTGGGCCGCGGCGATCCTCTCGTTGCGGAGGGTGAAGATGGCCACCCCCGCGGCGCACTGCACGGACCCGTCCGGCCGGGTGCCCCGGTTGCTCCATTCCATCCAGAGTTTGCCGTCCGGGCCGGTGGCCGCGTCATGGACGGTGAGGGTGAGGTCCGGCAGGCCGGCGAAGAGCGCCGTCCAGTTCTTCCGGACCTGGGCCGAGCCCGTGAAACTGCGGGCCGGGTGGACGGGGGTGGTGTTCCGGTAATCCTCCGCGAACTCGGACATCATGCCCTCAAGGTCATGGCGGTTGGCTGCGGTCAGCATGCGCCGCACCGGGCCTTCTGGGACGCGCTCGATTCCTGAAGCGTCCATATTCTGCTCCTTAGGTTCCGTCGCGTGAGGCGGAGAGGCTGGTACGCTTTTGATACAGCCAGCTGTATTTAACTGACACTAGGAGTGTAGGCCCGATGGGATCCGCGGTCAACGGTGCGCCACCCCGCCCCCGCAGCTACAACGCCCGGCGCCGGCAGGAAGCGGCCGAGGAGTCCCGGATGCGGGTACTGGCCCAATCGCGCGAGCTGTTTCTGGCCCACGGTTACGGCCGGACCACCATCGCCGCCATCGCCCACGCGGCCGGCGTCTCCAAGGAATCCGTGTACAAGGGGTTCGGTGGAAAGCCCGGGCTGGTGCGGGCCATCTACGAGCAAAGCCTGCTGGGAGCCGACGGCCCGCCGGCGGAAGAGCGGTCGGACCACGCGCAGACCACGGTCACGGATCCCCGCAAACTCATGGAGCAGTTCGGCCTGTTCATCGCAGAGGTCAGTCCGCTGGGCTCCCCCGTCTACCTCCTCATCCGGGACGCCGCGGCGAGCGGGGACCAGGACATGGCCGCGCTCCTGCGAGACGTGGACGGCGAGCGGTACCAGCGCATGCTGCACAACGCGCGCCAGGTGCTCGGACGGGGATTCCTGCGGCCGGGCCTGACGGCGGAGGAGGTGGCCGATGTCTTCTTCATGAGCACCTCGGCCGCGCTCTACGAGACCCTGGTCCTCAAGCGAGGCTGGAGCGGGGAGCGCTTCGGGCGCTTCATGGCCCGGACGCTGGCGGCCAACCTCCTTCCGGAGGACTGAAGGAGGCGGGCGGGACGGACGACGGCGCCGCCCGGGCAGGTGCAGAAGTTTTGGGACGCAGGGGTTCAGGTTGAGGTGGCCCACTTGGGGCTGCCAGGGCATTTGCAGCCGCCGACCCCTATGTCACCTATGGCGTCGTGACGTCGTGGACTGCCAGCCCGTGGACAACGGTGCTGGGAAATGACGCGGCCACACCCGTTCACCCCTAGGTCGCTGCCGCTGCCGCTGTGTTTTCCTTGCTACCGCTCACCCTCCCCCGCCTTCGACAGCGTGAATATCCCGTAGCGCATCGCACCGGTGCGGTATGCCAGGATCATGCGAGGAATACTCAGCGCAAAAAGATTGCGTGCGCCGAAGGCCAGGCGGCGGATCTCACGATCGACGAGTAAGGCCTTCACGAGCCGTCCGGCGCAGATTGGCCACGTGCGGGCGACGCGGTGGCTGACGTCCTCGTAGCCGGTCACCGTGAAGCCAGCCGCCGTCGCCATCGCCTCATATTCCTCGCGCGTGCCCAGGGACGGCAGGCGACCTTCGCGGCAGATCGGCTCGAGCAGGTGGCGGACCTTCCAGCCGCTGGCACCGGTCTCGGCGAGCCACGCGCAGATGACAAAGCGTCCGCCGGGCGCCAGCACGCGGTGCGCCTCGGCGAAGAACCTGGGCTTGTCCACCATGTGCTCGCTGGACTCGATCGCCCAGGCGGCGTCGGCCGAGGCGCCGGCCAGCCTGTTGTCGAGCCAATTCCGGACCTGGATGTCCACGCCCGGCACGGGATGGCCGGCAGCGTAGTGGGCCTGCTCAGCCGAAAGCGTGAAGCCGGTGACGCGGACTCCGCGCGTGACGGCGAGGCGCCGTGCGGTGGAGCCGTAGCCGCAGCCAATGTCGACACACGTCTGGCCGGCTCCAAGGCCCAGCCTCTCCCCGACCGTGTCCACCAGCGCCTCGACGGCCTCGCCGGGTGTCTCGCGGCCCGTCTCCCAGAGCCCGTGATGGACATGCTCGCCCCACACTTTGCGGTAGATGGGATCGAGTTCGTCGTAGTGATCCGCTACCGCCACGGCGTTCTGGGAAATATCGGGGACGATCACGCCATGACACTACAACGGCGCTCCAGCACGAAGGAAGGGTCAGGTCTGGCCGCCCCGTCAGCAACTCCCCTTGTCCAACAAACCCGTCACACCGGTAGGCTGGAATCCCGGATCAACCACAACAAGAGCGAGGCCCAACGTGCACCAGGACGCCGCCCGGTTCCTGTCCCACCCAGTGGCCGCCCAGCCCGGTTCCCCGCTGCGCGTGGCAGTGTATTCGCGCATCGCCGAGGCCATCCGCAACGGGCTCCTCACCCCCGGCTCCATGATCCCCACCGAGACCGAGCTCGGCGCGGACATGAAGGTCAGCCGCACCGTGGTCCGCGAAGCGCTGATGCTCCTCGAGGAGGACGGCCTGATCCGGGCCCGCCGCGGCGTTGGACGCTTCGTCTCGGACACCCTGCCCCGCATCGGCGTCGAACGCATCCGGCCCTTTGAGGACGTCCTCGCCGCGCCCGGGCAGGCGCTCGAGGTCAAGCGCACGCAGGCCCTTCGCCAGGCCGCCTCCGAATTCGTGGCCCCCGGCATCGGCGTCGAGCCCGGAACCGAATGCTGGCTCTGGGAATCCGTCCTTATCCGTGACGGCGAGGCCATCGCCCACCTGCAGGAAAACGTCACGGCCCAGCCGGTCAGCTTCGACAGAACCGCTGCCGCGCCCCTTGAGATAGAGGACGACGGCGGCGCCACCCTGCTTGCCACGCTCAACAACCAGCTGGGCCGGCTCGCCGGTCCCGGCGAGTGCCAGATTAGCCTCAGCCAGGTAGGCCCCAGCCGCGCTAAGCTGCTGGACCTTCGACCGTCGGACCCGGTATTGGTCCTGACGCAGTACGTCCGGCACGGCAACCGGCCTTTCTACCTGGCCAAGTGCCTGGTATCGGCGCGGGCGGGGCATCTCTCGGTGATGCAGCAGTTCCAGTCATAATTCCGCTTCTGCACGGGTAGGGCCCGAGCGACCGGGCCCGTACTGATGCACTCCCGGCTAGGTCCATGTTCGCATCTCGAACGGAAGTGCGTTATAAGAACCGAACGAGTATCCTCGTCTCCGGAACAAATGCCGTGCGTCACTCATCTACGTGATGCAGTTCTCGGCGGCAGTGGTCCGGCTTCTTTCTAATCGATGAGGATTACATGACAACTTCCCCTTCCTCCCGCGCATCACGGTGGCCCATTTGGCTCTGCTGGCTGGCCATGGTCCTGGACGGTTTTGACCTGGTGGTGCTCGGTACCGTCATTCCCACACTTATCAAGTCAGGCGAACTTGGCTTTGACGCTGTTGGGGCAACCCTGGTTGCCACCATCTCCCTGGTAGGCGTCGGCGCCGGGGCACTGTTCATCGCTCCGCTGTCAGACCGCTTCGGGAGAAGAAAACTGATGGTCGCCTGCGTGCTCTGGTTCTCGCTTTTCACCCTCGCGGTGGCGTGGGCCCCCAACGTGGCCATGTTCGGCGTCTTCCGCTTCCTGGCCGGGATCGGATTGGGCGCCTGCCTTCCGGTTGCCCTCGCCTACATGAACGATTACGCGCCGGCAGGAACAGCCGGCAAGTCCACCACCCGCACCATGACCGGCTACCACGTAGGTGCGGTGGCAACTGCGTTCCTGGCCATCATGGTCATCCCGGACTGGCGGATCATGTTCGTCGTCGGCGGCGTTGCGGGCCTGGCCCTGGCGCCGTTCCTGTGGTTCAAGCTGCCGGAGACCCTGCCGGCCGCACAGATCACCCAGAACGCACCGACCACCCAAAAGGCGGAGCAGACCGGCTTCCGGGACCTGGCGAAAAAGCCCTACCCATTGGTCGCCGCGGCAATCGCCGCCGCCTCCTTCATGGGCCTGCTGCTGGTTTACGGCCTGAACACCTGGCTCCCCCAGCTCATGGCCTCCGCCGGGTATCCGGTCAGCGCGGGCCTGTCCCTGCTCCTGGTGCTGAACCTCGGAGCCGTCGCGGGCCTCATTATTGCCGGCATCCTGGCGGACAAGCACGGCACCAAACCCATCGTGCTGCTCTGGTTCGGACTCTCCGCGGCCTGCCTTGCCCTGCTAAGCATCAAGGTTGACAACGCCATCCTGCTCAACGCCCTCGTCTTCGTCACCGGCGTCTTCGTGTTCAGCGCCCAGGTGCTCGTGTACGCCTGGGTCAGCCAGCTCTTCCCGGCCCGGCTGCGCGCAACCGCCCTCGGTTTCGCCGCCGGCGTGGGCCGCGTCGGCGCCATCGCGGGACCCGCGGTGACCGGCGGCCTGGTGGCAGCAGGCATCGCCTACCCGTGGGGCGTCTACGCCTTCGCAGCAGCCGGCGCCCTCGCGGTGCTTGCCCTGGTGGCGGTCCCGCACGCTATCGCCGCCACGCGGACGGCCGAGGAACACGCGAACTGAAGCTGAGCTGCCAAGGCGAGTGCCGGCGTCGTATCTTTCGAGAGAAAGAACGACGCCGGCACTTGCTTGAAGTGCCCTGGCGGACATTAGCCCCGTTGCCCGGAGAAAGTCCGCGGCGACCACTCCGCACGGCCATGCCTACACTGCGGCGTCCATCCCGGCGGCCTGGCTGCTGTCGTACCCCAGCGCACGGCTGGCTTCGAGCCCCGCCTGGGCTACTACCGGCCCCAGCCGCTCAACGTCGGCGGGCCCAATCCGCTGGGTGGGGAAACCCAGTCCCACGGCGCACGCCAGCCGCCCGGTGTGGTCGAACACCGGCGCACTGATGGAACCCACATCCTCGTGGCGTTCCCCGAAAGCTGCGAAATATCCCTGCCGGCGGGCAACCGCCGCCTGTTCCCTGAGCGTCTCAACAGACACCGGTGTGTCAGGCGTAAAGCCCTGAAGACCCTGCTCATCCAGGGCATCCCAGGCCCCGGGGTCGAACGCCAGGAAGACCTTGCCGGGAGCGCCTGCGTGCAGCGGCATGACCATGCCCACCATGAACGGCCGCATCACCACGTGCCGCGTCTCGGCCACCGCAACGATCGTGCGGAACGCCCCGTCCCGGACATACAGGCACGCCGTTTCCCCGGTGTCATCCCGCAGCTGCTGCAGGACCGGCTTCACCAGCCGGACCACGTCCAGCCCGAACGTTCCCGGCGTGGCCCAGCGGACCAGCCCGATGCCGATCCGGTACCTGTCGCCGTCGCGGTCCAGGAATCCTTCACGGAGCATGTTCTGCACCAGGCGCTGGCAGGTGCTGGACGGCAGCCCCGTCTTGCGGATGATCTGCTGCAGCGTCGGCTCGGGCTCTGCCACTGAAAAACAGTCCAGGATCTCCGCCACCTTATGCAGGACCAAAAGGGGCGAAGCCCCGGCCCCGGGTTCCTTAACCACCGCTCAACCCCTTCAATCATGTTCCGCCGGCAGCCTCCAGCATAGTGAGCCGGAAGCAGGCTCAGGACGTGATCCACTTGACATCCCACCGGAGTGACCCACATCATGGGATCAGAACCCACTTTATGGGTTTCCCCCAATGTATCCCCATCACAACGACGTGGAGAATCCATGAGCACCCCCGCAATCACCTGTGAAACCGCCCCCGAGCCCAAGCGCCCCGGGATGAGCCGCGTGGGACTGATCGTCCCCAGCTCCAACACCACCATGGAGACCGAACTGCCGGAGCTGTTCCGGCGCCAGGCCGAAGCCACGGGCCACAAGTACACCTTCCACTCCGCCCGCGCCGGCATGAAGAAGGTCACCACGGAAGAACTGCTGGCCATGGTGGGCAAGGCAGCCCAGTGCGCCGAAGCAGTGTCCGACGCCGATGTGGACGTCATCGCCTACGCCTGCCTGGTGGCCGTCATGGCCCAGGGCCCCGAAGCCCACGAGGGCTCCGAGAAGGTCATCGCGGACGCCGCTACAGACAACGGCCACCCCGCCCCGGTCACCAGCAGCGCCGGCGCCCTGGTCCGCACCCTGCACGACATCGGCGCGCACAAGGTCGCCATGATCACCCCCTACATGAAGCCGCTGACCAAGATGGTGGTGGACTACATCGAGGGCTCGGGCATCACGGTGCTGGACGCCATCAGCCTCGAAGTGGCGGACAACCTCGAGGTCGGCTGCCTTGACCCGCAGAACCTTCCCGCACTGGCCCGCAGCCTGAAGCGCGAAGGCGCAGACGCCGTCGTGCTGTCCGCCTGCGTCCAGATGCCCTCCCTCGCCGCCGTCCAGACCGTGGAAGACGAGCTGGGACTCCCCGTCATCACGGCGGCCACAGCCACCACCTACGAGATCCTCAAGGCGCTCGGCCACACGCCCGCCATCACCGGCGCGGGCAGCCTGCTGTCCGGCGCCGGCGTCCTCACGCCGTCGAACGCGTAGGCGGTTGGCACCATGTCCCTCTCACTCATCGCGTTCCTGGTGCTGGTGGCGGCCTTCGCCGTCGGGTCCTTCACCAAGATCAACGCCGGGCTGCTCGCCACCGTCGCCGCGTTCGGCGTCGGCACCCTCCTGGCCGGCATGTCCATCAAGGACGTCATCGCACAGTTCCCCGCAGGGCTCTTCTTCATCCTGGTGGGCGCTACCCTGCTGTTCGCCATCGTCCGGATCAACGGCACCATAGACCTGCTGGCCTATTGGGCTGAACGGCTCGCCGGCGATCGGAAGATCCTGGTTCCCATCCTGATGTTCCTGCTGACTGCAGCGCTGGCCTCCGCCGGCGCGTTCACGCCGGCTGCCATTGCCATTGTTGCCCCGGTGGGCCTGGCGCTGGGCGCACGGTTTGGTATCAGCACCCTGGCCATGGGCCTGGTCATCGTCCAGGGTGCCAATGCGGGCGCATTCTCCCCCGTCAACCCGTTCGGCGTCCTGGGCAACAAGATGCTGGACGGCGCCGGCGCCTCGGACGGTTCGTTCAGGCTCTACGCGTACTGCTTCATCTTCAACGCCATCCTGGCCGTGATCGCCTACACCCTGGTGCAGGCCATCATGAAGCGGCGGGCAGCCAAGGCGGGCGCGCGTCACGCTGACGGCGGTGACAGTGCCCTGAAGAACGACGGCGGCGCTGACGCCACCGAAGGACCCGGCGTTGCAGGTTCCGGCGGGGCCGGAACGGCCGTGCTCACCGCACCGGCCTCGGTAACGACCGGCACCCGGACCCGTCCAGAGAAGGTGGCCGCAACCCCCATGCGGATCCTCACGCTGGCGGGCATCGCCTCCCTGCTGGTGCTCACCACCGTCCTGGGACTCGACGTGGGAGTTGCCTCGCTGGTCATCGCCGCGGTGCTGATCTGCCTGGACTCCAGCGTGCAGAAGCCCGCGGTTGAAAGCATGCCGTGGTCCGCCATCATCCTGGTCACCGGCATCGTCACCTACGTGGGCATGCTGGAAAAGATGGGTGCGCTAAAGGAGCTCCAGGAAGGCATCGCAGGCCTGGGCAACAGTTCCCTCGCGGCGCTGATCGCCAGCTACGTGGTGGCCATCGTTTCAGCGTTCGCCTCCACCACCGGAACCCTGGGCGTCATCAGCCCCGTGATCGAGCCCATCGCCATGGACCCGCTGCTCACCCCGGTGGGCGTGGTGACGGCGATCGCCATCAGCTCCTCCGTGGTTGATGTCAGCCCGATGTCCACCAGCGGCGCCCTGCTGATGGCCAGCGCCCAGCCCAAGGACGAGCGGATGTTCTTCCGTGCACTGCTGCTGTGGGCCATCGCGATGATCGGCATTGTGCCGCTCCTCGTCTGGTTCCTGTTCGTCCACCTGGGGATCGGCTAAGAGTTTAGGGTTGAAAAGGAAAAGGGACGTCCCCGCCGGACGTCCCTTTCCCTTTACCCTTACCGGCAAGCACCCCTACCGACTCCGAGGGCGGCCCGCCCCTACGCCTTGGGCCGGAAATGGCCCGGCCAGTCCTTCAGCCGGATCCGCGTCAGGTCCTGGACGTCGCCGAGCGTGCCCCACTCATCCAGCCCCAGCCGGGCCAGCGGCTCCAGCAAGTCGATCCGCGGGTGGCTCCCCTCCAGCACGGCATCGCTCACGGCGGCATGCGTTACTTCGCCGAACACCAGAGTCGAGTCCCCTATCGGCAGCACGGAATGGAGGCGGCATTCCAGCGCCACCGGTGATTCCTTGACCCGGGGCGCGGCCACGGTGAGGCTCGGCTCCCGGGTGAGGCCGGCGGCGTCGAACTCGCTGGTGTCCGGCGGGAAGTTGGTGCCGGTGGCATTCACCTCTTCAAGGAGCGCGGCCGGGGCCAGGTTGACCACAAATTCCCCGGAAGCCGTGATGTTGCGGAGCGAATCCTTCTCACCCACCGACGTGAACTGCACAATGGGCGGGTTGGTGGAAGCTACCGTGAAAAAGGAGTGCGGGGCCACGTTGTCAACGCCCTCCGGAGAAACGCTCGAAACCCACGCGATGGGCCGGGGCACCACCACCGCTGTCAGCAGTCGGTAGAAATCATGGCCGGACGTCGCCGTGGGACTGAAATCAGTTCGCATGCTGCCAGACTAACCGGCGCAGCAGCCAGGAAAGGACAGAGCATGATTTTCCAGCCGTACCGTTCACCATCCACCGGGCTCCCCGTGCGCGCCGTCCTGTTCGACACCTTCGGGACCGTGGTGGACTGGCGCACCGGCGTTGCACGAGAGGTGGCGGTGTTCGCCGCCGCACAGGACGTTGCCCTTGACGCGCAAGCCTTCGCCGACCACTGGCGGTCCCTCTACCAGCCGGCCATGCAAGCCATCCGCTCCGGACAACGCAGCTTCACCAAGCTGGACACCCTGCACCGCGAAAACCTCGATGAGGCCCTCCGGCAGCACGGCATCAACCCGGAACACGTACCCAGCGAGACCCTGGCGGAGTTGAACAAATCGTGGCACCGGCTGCCGGCGTGGCCGGACAGCGTGGAGGGCCTGGCAGCCATTCGGCGCCACTACATCGTGGGGCCGCTGTCCAATGGCAACACGTCACTGTTGCTGGACATGGCCAGGAATGCGGTCCTGCCGTGGGATGTGATCATCGGTTCTGACATGACGGGCACCTACAAACCCCTGCCCGAGGCGTACCTCCGGACGGCGGAGTTCCTGGACCTGGAGCCCGGTGAGGTGATGCTCGCGGCTGCCCACAACAGCGACCTGCTGGCGGCCCGGGCGGCCGGGCTGGCCACGGCGTTCGTGGCCCGCCCCACCGAGCACGGCCCCGGCCAGGTGGCGGACCTGCATCCTGAAGGTGACTGGGACCTGGAGGCGTCAAGCATCACAGAATTGGCGGACCTGCTCGGGGCCTGAACCGTGAGCCCAGGTTCAGCCGGCGAGCGCAGGCACGGTTTCGCCGGGCTCGACCGCCGCAATCGTACGCTCCTCGAAGCCAAGCAGCGTCTCCACCAAGTGTGGGACGAAGTCCTCCTCGAGCGAGAGGACCACGCGGCACCGCGCGCCCGCGACCGGAGGGTAGCCCGCATACAGCCCCCGCAGGTCGCAGATGGTCTGCCCGCGGCCGGGCCCGTCGGAGGTGTCGACGGCGGCGCGCACCACGGGCGCAACAGCCGCCTTAACAGCACACACCGCGAGCGCCGCCGCCAAAGGATCGTGCATGGCGGAGCAGGGCCGGCCGTAAATGTCCTCGTAAAACCGGAAGTAGTAGCCGAGCATCTCCCCCAGCGCCTGCGCCACTGGCGAAGATGATGCCAGCAGCGACTGCCGGTGCGTCTCCTCCAGGACAGACGCCATGGTCACGTCCAGCGGCACCAGGGTTACGTCCCAGTCGGCGGCCAGCACCAGGGCGGCGGCCTCGGGGTCGTTGAAGATGTTGGCCTCGGCCACCGGGGTGATGTTCCCCGGGGCCAGGGCGGCCCCGCCCATCACCGTCACCGACTCCACCATCGATGGCAGGGCAGGCTCCAACCGGAGCGCCTCGGCAATGTTGGTCAGCGGCCCGATCGCCAGCACCTTCAACGTGCCCGGGTACAAACGTGCCAACCGGACCAGCATCTCGGCCGCGGACTCGGACGCAACGGAAGCAGCCGCCGTCGTAAGCGTTACCCCGCCGATCCCGTTCTCCCCATGCACCCACGGCGCCCCGCCGCCGAAGGAACCGGCAAGGGGCTCGTGCGCACCAAGGGCAACGGGAACGTGCGAAGAGCCGGCAAGCGCCAACAGGTCCAGGGTGTTGCGGGCGCCGGCGGCGGCGCTGACGTTGCCGCTGACCGTCCCGATGCCCTTCACGCAGGCAAAAGGGGAGGCCAGCAGGTAGGCCAGGGCGAGGGCGTCGTCGATGCCGGTGTCGCAGTCCAGGTAGAACGGGGAGGGTGTGGTCATGGTGGTTCTCCTACAGTAAAAAGGGGTTAGACGGTCTCGCCCTTGGGGGCGGCGACGAAGAGGCTGACGATGAACGCGGCGGCGGTGATGGCCACCGAGATCCAGATGGCGGTGGCGTACCCGGCGGCGGTGGCCTGGGCGGCGAACGGCGCCACGAGGACGACGCCAAGGCTCGCCCCGATGCCGAAGGAGGCGCCGTTGATGCCGGGCAGGGCAGCCGGGGCTTCCTTGGGTGAGAGGAGCACCGAGAGCCCGTTGATGGCGGTGAGGAAGAAGCCGTTGTAGAAGATGCCCAGGGCGGCGACGGCGATCAGCACCGCCGTCTGGTTGTCGGAGAAGGTGGCGGCGGCGATGGCGCAGGCCAGGCTGAGCCCCGTGCCGAACCGGAGGGTCTTGATCCAGCCGCGCCGGTCGGCCAGCCATCCCGCCAAAGGCGCGGCAAACACGCCGATCAAAGCTGCGGGGGTGAGGAACAGCAGTGCCGAGATGGAGGCGGTGAGCCCGAAGCCGCCGTCGGGGTCCTGGCTGAGCAGCACCACGGTGAAGTTGATGATGGCGAAGATGCCGGCCAGGGTGAGGACGGTGGTGGCGATGACCGGCCACACCTGGCGGGAGCGCAGGTGGTGGACGGCGATCAGCGGGTGGCTGCGGCGTTTTTCGATGATCCAGAAGGCGGCGAAGGACGCGGCGGCGCCGGCCAGCAGGGCCAGCGTGGACGGTGCGGTCCAGCCGGCGGCCGAGCCGCCGGAGACGAAGTAGGTGGTGAACACCAGGAACAGCGAGAGGGAGCCGGCGCCCCACCAGTCCATGGCGCCGCGCACGCCGTGCGGCCGCGCGGCCGGGACGATTTTGATGATGCAGGCGGCGGCGATGGCGGTGAGGACCAGGACCACGGCGAAGATGGACCGGAAGCCGAGGGTCTCGGCCATCAGCCCGCCCACGTAGCCGTCCACGCCGCCCACTCCCCCGTTGATGGCGGCGATGATGCCCACGGAGGTGCCGAAGACCTTGGCGTGCAGGTTTTCGCTGAGCACGATGTAGGCGAGGGCGAAGACGGCGCTGGAGACGCCCTGCAGGAACCGGCCGGTGACCAGCAGCGGCAGGGTGGGGGCGGTGATGCAGAGGATGGTGCCGGCGCCCATGATGCCGAGGACCAGGAGCAGGGCGGCGCGGCGCGGCGGCCGATGAAGTCGCTCCACCGGCCGATCACGGGCCCTGCGATGGCGCCGGCCAGGAAGAACATGGACTGGACGGGGGCGGTGCTGTCGGCACCCTGGCCGAACTCGGCGGCGATCTGCGGCAGTGCGGGGGTGACCATGCTGGCGTTGAGCTGGAAGGACAGCACGCCGAGCAGCAGGGTGGAGATGAGCAGGGCGGCTCGGCGGCCGGCGAATGTGGCTTGGTCTTTGGGAAGTACGACGGCGGAGGCGGCTTCCGCGGACGGCGCGGCGGCCGCCGGGGTTGGGGTGTTCACATCAAACTCCTTTGTTCGGCAGGCGGGTCCTGCGCTTGGGATGTGAGTTGTTATACAACCATGTATGACGCACAAGTACAACCATGGTCTACACTATTTCTCAATCCGGCCGCTTCCGGCCCCTCCCCGTTAGGACTTCGCATGAGCACTCGACTTCCTGCCGTCACCGTTGTCGGCAGCATCAACCTGGACCTGATCGCGACCGCCGAACGGCTGCCCACAGCGGGCGAAACCATCGGCGGCGCGATGCTGTCGGAGCAGCCCGGCGGCAAGGGCGCGAACCAGGCCGCGGCAGCCGCGCGGCTGGGCGGCAGTGCCCGGATGGTCGGCGCCGTCGGCAGCGACGCTCAGGGGCAGCGGATGCGGGAGGCGCTGGCGGACGCCGGCGTTGATACTTCCGATGTGGCCGTGCTGCCGGAGCCGACCGGGACGGCGCTCATCGTGGTGGACACCGACGGCGAGAACCAGATCGTGGTGTGCCCGGGCGCCAACTCGAACCTGTCCCTGGACGGTGTGGAGTTCGGCCCGGAGGAGACGGTGCTGTGCCAGCTGGAGGTCGGGCTGCCCGTGGTGCTGGAGGCTGCCCGGCGTCACAGCGGGTATTTCGTGCTGAACGCGGCGCCGGCCATGGACCTGCCGGCGGAGCTGCTGGAGCGCTGCGACCTCGTGATCGTTAATGAGAGCGAGTACGCCCTGATCCCGGCCCTCGCCCAGGCGAAGCTGGTGGCGGTGACGTACGGCGGGGACGGCTCGGCGATGTTCGAGCAGGGCCGGAAGGTGGCCGAGGCTCCGTCGGCCGCGGTAACGGTGGCGAACACCGTCGGGGCCGGTGACGCGTTCTGCGCGGCCCTGGTCCTGGCGCTGCGCAGCGGGCTGGACTACACGCGGGCGCTGGTAGTAGCGAATGCCGTGGGGGCTGACGCCGTGGGCGATCCGTCGTCGCAGCCGGATTTGGCACAGCTGGGCCACTACGTGGAGCGGACCACTGCGCCTGTGGGCACATGGTGAATGTCGCTTTCAGACGGGCGGTGCCGGCCGACTTTCCTGAGATCCGGCGCATCACCCGTGACGCCTACCTGCGGGCCGGACACTTCTCCCCAGACCATCCGTACATGAGTGTGCTGGAGGATGTGGAGCACCGGGCTGAGCATGCGCAGGTGTGGGTGGCGGAGGCGGCTGGCAAGGTGGTGGCGGCGGTAACGCTGACGTTCGCCGGCCTGCTGTACAGCGAGATCGCCGCCGACGGGGAGCTGGAGTTCCGGATGCTTGCCGTGGACCCGGCATACCAAGGCGGCGGCATCGGCCGGGCCGTGGTTCGGGAGATCGTGAAGCACGCCCGGCATCTGCCTGGCGTCGAGGCCATTAGCATCACCAGCGCCACCTTCATGGAACAAGCGCACCGCCTGTATGAGTCGCTGGGCTTCCGCCGCGCGCCTGAGCGTGACTGGTACGTGCCGGGGGAGGACGTGCTGCTGTGGGTGTTCACTCTGAAGTTGTGAAGCACTGCGGCATCTCAACGTATTTGTGTCCTCGGAGACAAAACCCGCAGTGGAGAGTCGACACCGGCTTCTCCAGCAACTACTCCCGGTAGAGCTGTCATATTCGGAATCATGGTGAGCAACAACAGTCCCTCACCCTTTGATGCTGGCCATATGTCTAAGCCGACTGTCAGCTATCGCGATAAAGGCTTAGCAGGTGAACTGGTGCCGGATCCTGAAGTGGTACTTGGCCCTGGTAGCCTACCGATTCTTCAGCCCGGGGAGACCGGAAGGGTTTTGGTGGGCGCCGCGGTCCCCGAAAATACAGGATCCTCCGTAAGAGTTGTGGTTCTTGGGCCTGATCCAGAAACAGACTAGACGCAACGGTTGACAAGCCGCCCAACAAAACGAAGCCGACAACTAGAAAAAAGTGGCATGGTTAGCCGCAACCCGCAGCCACCTCAACATGTACCCAGGCCCTCGAGGTTTCCGTTGAAACCAGACTTCAAGGGCGCAGGAAACGTGCGTTCAGGATCGGACCTAGTATTATCTCGTCCGTAAACTTAGATTGTCGGTCCGGCATTGTCCAGAGGCCTATCGAACTGGAGAGCAAATGCCAAAAAGTGGAGTGCGCAAAAATCCTAAAAAGACAAAGTCGAGCAACCTTCACGACAAAGAGCGCTTCGACCAGAGCCGTCGCTTGGCTCAAGGCTTTAGCAGCCTGTTCGCACTAGAGCGAGCCATGACAAGAGATCCCCAACTCCTTGCCGTCCGACTATCAATTCTGACTTCTCAAAGACGTAAGGCGATCAATCAGGGACCCAGCCTCCTTACCACAGCTAGCTGGCAGGGTCTGGCGCTTTTTCCGGCCGCCGATCTTGCCCTTTCTGTCTGTGGAGGGGACTGGCCGGAAATGAAGAACAGCCCCAACACGGATCGGTGGTCGACACACGTCCGGTGGGGCTTGGATCAATTTGCGGAGATCCAGCGCCTAATTGCCGCGGGCATGACATATGGCGCGTTGATGACCACCCGACTATTTTTAGAGCGGTGGACAATAAATATTGCTTCGAGTCACTCAATTCCTGCCCACGAAAGTGAAATGGAGAGCGCATATATTACCCGCGTCTGGAAGGTTTTTGGAACTACGATCAAACTCAACATGGGACACGAATGGGCCTGGCTGTCGGAGTGCCTGCACGGTAGAGACCGCTACCAGGACGTTCTGCGCGCGGATCTATTTGTCACAGGGAAGAGCTTTTCGGACGCTGAGACGAAGAAGTTTGCGAAACGCGTTTCGGAAATTGCCCATGCAGTACTTCTGCAAGTCTTTGCGAATATCGACACTATGCTACTCGAAAACAAAGTTCAAAATGTCCACTCTCCGATGCGAGTGACCTACACGTTACCGCCAGCCGAAGTGCTGAACGCTTCAACTTCCAGCCCTATTTTCAAAGCGCAATTTGCTCCCCTAGACCCTCTTTTTGTATTTTCAAAAATCGCGAACGATATAGTAAAAATTGGTCAAGAATATCGCGCAAATATTGCTTCCTTTGCTGCAGATGACGAGGAGTTTTCAATATCTTTTAGCGATGTCCTATCCGCTTTACTTGAACGTCGCGGAAGATCCGTAGAACTCGCCGTTAAGGCTCTCACCAGCGAAGGAGCGATCTACGATCCCGAGTCAGGTCGAGGTTATCTCCTGACCCGCCTATACAGATTTGGGGCGATCGCACAGGGGGCGATTCTGGTCGCCGGCGTGTCCCCGAAGCCGGAAGCGCAGGCTATGCGAACCGCTGCAGCCGCTCTGGAGTCAGCATGGAACCTATGGCTGGACGACAGCCATACTTCTCTAGGCTGTGTCCGAGGGCTCCTAGAGCAGACGGCGAGAGCGCGGGTCCACCGCCTCAAACCAGCTAAGGCGGAAAAGTTGGAGGCTAACAGAAACAGTCCCAATCGATGGCTCGAAGCGGCAAGCCTCAATCGACTAAACGAGTTTGGAAGAGCCTTGGGGGAATTTTCCCACCTCAAGACAACCAGTAGAAGGGACATGGCCTTCAAGAGGCTCATCGACGTACAGGAGCGTACTGCCGAATACCCGGAGCAAACTGCGCGCCTTCACGCTTTAGAAACCTCTGCCTACTTTCTCGCAAAGGAAGTGCATAGCAGATTGAGAAGACATTATCCAAACTTGGGTGAAGCCTTTCTCAAGACCGTGACTCTATTCGATGCAGATGGTCATAAGAACTTTGAAGATGAATTCATGACTAGAGCTCTTTCAATTAGAGATAAAGACTGGGGAGATCCAGACTTCAAGTTCTTCTAGTCGTCGTGTTCGTTTCGTTTGGAGCGGAAAAACAAAGGGTATTGCTGCGAAAGCCCGGGCACCCGCTGGAAACGGACTCTTCGCATTTAGGCATGTTCGTCTGTTTGATTCAGTAGGGTCGGTGGCCGCCGGCGGCGAGTAGGCATCTGAGTCTGTAGTTGGTGAAGTTGCGGAAGCCGCGGGCGATTCTGCGGGTGGTTTCGATGACGCCGTTGATTGCTTCTGTGGAGCCGTTGGAGGCGCCCGCGGGTGTCGAAGTAGGCCAGGATCGCGGCCTTCCATTGTCCTCTATACACGCGCTTGGAAAACGGGCGTGGTTTCGGGGCGAATGCCATATTTTGGGCGCCAAGTGTCTGTCGGCATGCGCGTGACAACGTCTCCGACATCTAGACCGCGCTTCGTCAATGCTCAAGTCCTCATAAACGACAGGTGAGAAAGTCGGACCCATCACCAATTCGGGCACCAGTAAAAACCAGAGAATAGTAGTTCGTGCCTTGTCTTCGAACCCATCGAACAAGGCGCCATTTATGTATTATCTTCTTATGGCTCGAATCCGTTCCTTTACCCGGTCAATAATGACGTCCCGGCTCCATCCTACCGAGGTGGATGCGGAATGGTCTGTCATCATCACTGCGGCCGGTCCGCTCCTTCAAATATCAACTTTCGGTTCGGATAGCAGAGCCAGCGCACCCAAGGTCAGCCAAACATTGCAACTCGATCGGGAAATGGCTAAGCAACTCAAAGTAGCGCTTGACGCCACCTTTCCGTCGCTCTGACGCGCCAATGACGACAGGCTTCCGCCGAACCCTTCCAGCAATCTCGGCAGCAGGACCGTTTCCGATCTCCTTGGAGCAACGCACTTGTGGATTTGCTGAAATGTCGGTCCACTCCACTAGATTGAGTGGACCGAACTGCGATGGCCGGACGAGCGCTGGGGGTTTGCTCGCTGCGACTGTGGCGCGTTCAACCACCGGGACTGGCGGCGATTGATAGGCTACTTCTGATCCAAATGACTGACAAATTCCAAGGAACCACACTATGACTGGCCAGACCTTCCGCATGGGCGAGCTGTTCAGTGGCCCTGGTGGCATGGCGCTCGGTGCACGGCTCGCTACTGAGGCCGTCGAAGGAGTCGAGCTCCAGCACGCTTGGGCAAACGACTACGATTTCGACACCTGCAAGACCTACCGACGGAACATTCTTGTACCGGAGTATGGCCTAGATGCAAAAGTCGTGCAATCGTCGGCAGATCTCCCTAAGGGCGGCGGAGGCGTAGTCCACCAAAACGTCCACAATCTTGATATCGACGCACTGGGGGAGATTGATGGTTTCGCATTCGGATTCCCGTGCAACGACTATAGCCTCGTTGGCGAGTGGAAAGGCCTTCGCGGTGAATACGGTCCGCTCTATACATATGGAGTACGTGTTCTGGCTTCGAAGCAACCCAAGTGGTTCGTGGCGGAGAATGTGTCCGGACTTCGGGGCGCTAACGAGGGAAGAGCATTCAAGCAAATACTCGAACATCTGCAGTCGCCCGACGACGGTCCGCGCTACCGCCTCGTCCCTCATCTTTATTCCTTCGACGAATACGGCGTTCCGCAAAGACGCCAACGCATCGTCATAGTTGGTATTCGCGATGACATCGATGTGGACTTCAAAGTCCCCTCGCCCGAAATCTACAACGCCATTGATGTAACCGCAAAGTCGGCCCTCACCGTCCCACCCCTTGGGCTAAACACCCCAAACCATGAGTTCGCACGTCAGTCCGAACAGGTAGTGGAAAGGCTTAGTTATTTAATGCCCGGCGAGCACGCGTTCTCACCTCGAGCGCTTAAGGTCATGCCCAAACGGCTCCACATCAACACTCGCACGACGATCAGCACCACCTATAAGCGGTTGGAACCCGACAAGCCTTCATACACGGTGACGGGCGCGGGAGGTGGTGGATCACACATTTATCATTGGATGTTCAACAGGGCTTTGACCAATCGCGAGAAGGCGCGGCTCCAGTCATTCCCAGACGATTTTGTATTCGAAGGCCTCAAAGACAGTGTACGAAAGCAGATTGGGATGGCCGTTCCGGTCAAAGGCGCCGAGGCGATCTTCACTGCACTATTCAAGTCATTCGCGGGGATCCCCTACCCATCGATCGATCCGAACATCGAAGTCACCAAGGTTCTTGAATCAAAACAGAAGTGACTACTACGAGTGGCGATGAACCAAGGAGTGGAATGGATCCGGAGATACTACAGCCGGGCGTCAACTTGCTCGAATCCATGCGTTCTGTCGGCTACTCACTCGAGGCCTCTGTTGCCGACCTCATCGACAACAGCATCACGGCGAAAGCGCACCACATCGTAATTGACGCAGATGTTGTCGATGGAACATACTTCGCGATCCTGGACGATGGATGTGGCATGACCTGGGGGGAGGCTCGCGAAGCCTTGCGACTGGCAGGCACCGTCGGAGACCGCAAGGATTCTGACCTCGGGCGTTTTGGCCTTGGCCTTAAAACAGCGTCGCTGTCACAGGCGCGATGCCTGACCTTGATCACTAAGCGTGCCGGCATGGTCACCGCGTTGCGTTGGGACATCGATTTCGTGCGCGCATCGGGTCAGTGGCTCGTCATCCCCCTTGACGAGACCGACCTCTGGGACCTGCCCTTGTGGGCCGAGTTGGATGCCCAGCTCAGTGGGACGCTCGTACTTTGGAACGAACTGGATCTCCTACTCGGTGATACAACCTCGCCAGGTCCCTACCTCGCCGAACGGCTCGGCGGAGTTCGTTCCAGTCTCGCTCTGGTCTTTCATCGGTTTCTCGCTGATCGCCGCAATCGGATCAGCATCACAATTAATGGCATCCCCCTGCGGCCGGTTGACCCGTTCCTGTCCGACAACCCGAAGACCCAGCGCACTGCACCGGAAACTCTCCAAATTGGTGGCGACGAGGTGCGTGTAGAAGGTTTCACGCTCCCTCACCCCTCAGGTCTCACGCCCCTAGAACGGCAACGGTCCGACCTCGGTGAGAGCATGCGGGAGGCGCAGGGGTTCTACGTGTACAGGAACCGCAGGCTTATATCGCACGGTCACTGGTACGGACTGGCACGCATGAACGAATTGTCGAAGCAGACCCGCGTCCAAGTCGATGTGCCGAGTACACTGGACGCGCTCTGGCAACTCGACATCAAGAAGTCTCGGGCAGAGCCACCTCAGTCTTTCAAGTTGCGACTCCGACAACTCATTGACCCTATCCTCAACCGGGGGCGCAGAGTCCACGCCTTTCGAGGGAGGCGAGAGAACACCGAAGTCGCGCACGTCTGGACGAAGCTGAAGACCCGTGACGGCTTCGGGTACGAGGTGAACCTCGAAAGTCCGCTCGTCGAGTCAGTCCTGTCCCGCCTAGACACCGATGACGCCGAACGAGTGGTCGGCCTGTTGCAGACCATCGCGAGCACCTTCCCGCTCATGGACGCCTACGTCGAGGTCGCCGCCAACGTCCCGTCGATCACCCCGAAACCTGAGCAGGAGGCACTTATCGCGAGCCTCCGAAACATTCGACGGTCAGGGCTGCTCAGTACCGACCCTGAAATTGCTGTGACTCAACTGGCCGGTGTGGAGCCGTTCAACACCCTTGAAGATTTAAACACGTTTGTCGATCTCGTCTGGAAGGACGCCGATGCCGCTGAATGACCGTCAGACCGATTTCAAGAGGTACCTCAAGGATCAGTTGTTCAACAGAGTCCGTCCGCTGACATTCGACGAGTTGGAGACGAAGGCGGGAGGGCTTGCTTCGTTGCTGTTTGAGGACCTCACCGCGACCGAGATCGCAGAGGTCCTTCAGGAGTTGACCCAGGAGAACGCTGTCGAGATGGCCCTGGGCGGCTCAATCGTCGACCCAACGACCTTCCGGCCTTGGATAGCGCAGCGTCGGGAAGAGGTCGAGACACTGCGTTGGGACGCCTACAAAAAGTTGCTCGTCAACCGGGACTGGGAAGCGAATGTCATCAATACGCTCGACTCGCAGACCGACGATGTAGTCGAGTTGCTGGGCGATCCGATGCAGGTCGACGGTACATGGCCCCGACGTGGCCTGCTTATGGGCGAGGTGCAGTCCGGAAAGACAGCGACCTACCTCGGCGTCCTTAACAAGGCGCTCGACTACGGCTACCAAGTGATCGTCGTCATTGGCGGCCACACGGAGGACTTGCGGCAGCAGACACAGACGAGATTCGATACCGACCTGTTGGGGATTGATTCGGAAACATGGGAAGACGGCATCAGCAATGCCGCCATCCGGAACGTGGGCGTCGGTGATATTCACGGGCTCCGCGCCCACTTGATGACGACCGTCCGACACGACTTCTCAAAGTCGAAGCGCGGTTCAAGTATTACCTGGGTGGAGGGCGGACTCCCGACGGTATTTATCACCAAAAAGACCCCTTCACTCCTGAATAACATCCGGACGTACATCAAGAGCCAAGCGCCAGGTGGGCGGCTGGACATTCCCCTCATCGTCGTGGACGACGAATCAGACTGGGGAAGCCCGAACACACGCGATAAGGAAGACCCGACGAGCGTCAACAAGGCGATCCGCGCGCTCCTCGATGTTTCGACGCGTAGCTCCTACTTGGCCATTACGGCCACGCCATTTGCCAACATCTTCATCAACGACCAGGCAGCATTCGAGTTCGTCGAGAAGCCGAGGCGTGGCGAGCCGGTAGCCGACGGCCCTGGGACTGTACTCAACGACCTGTTCCCGAGCGATTACATCAGGACTATGTTCCCGCCGAGCACCTACCGCGGCATCGGTACGTACTTCCCGGAGGACGGCCATCCAGCGATCAACACCGAGGTTGAGGACTGTCTCGCAATCATTCCGATCAAGCATAAAAATCATCACCCCGTCTCCGCACTCCCCGAGTCGATGGAGACCGCGATAATTGAGTTCCTTCTCGGGACCGCCATCCGCCGTATCCGCGATCAGAAGGTCAGGGCTGCGTCGATGCTCATCAACGTATCTCGATTCAAAAGCGTGGAACGCCAAGTAGCGGACCTGTCAGTACTG
Source organism: Pseudarthrobacter sp. SORGH_AS 212 (assembly GCF_030818145.1). Taxonomy (NCBI): domain Bacteria; kingdom Bacillati; phylum Actinomycetota; class Actinomycetes; order Micrococcales; family Micrococcaceae; genus Pseudarthrobacter; species Pseudarthrobacter sp. SORGH_AS 212. Next base: position 839,864 of record NZ_JAUTAA010000001.1, read on the forward strand.
TTTCTCGAGGCGACGGCAGCGATGATCCTCGGCGAGTTCGCTCGACAGAACGCGGCCAGAAGCGCTGCAGCCAAGAGGATTCAGGACGTGTGGGATGTGGGATTCGCCAATGTGACCGACGTTGTTTGGAATGACGTCGCAGAAAAACTTGTCGAGATCGCTCCGGAATTCCGGGTCGACCTCATCAACGGTGACACCGCGAAGGAACGCGCGAAGCGACGGAAACTGATGACCGTTGCCGAGCGGGAAATTGACGATCTTGTACCGAAGATCGTGGTCGGCGGCGACATCCTTTCGCGTGGCCTCACCCTTGACGGCCTCCAAGTGAGTTACTTCGTCCGGGAACCCCGCACGATGGACACACTCATGCAAATGGGGCGCTGGTTCGGTTACCGCCCCCACTTCGATGACCTCGTGCGCATCTGGATGCCGGAAACGACGCGCGCGGACTTCACGCATTCGGCACAAGTCACCGACGAACTGCGGGAAACGCTCCTCGACATGAAAGCCCGCGGGCTCACTCCGAGGCAATTCGGTTTGCGGGTCCTCGTACATCCCGACAGCGTCGATATCGTCGCAGCGAACAAGGGGCGTGACACCCAGGTCATCGAGATCGGACCAACCGTCTGGCAGAACAAACTTGCGGAATCTTACGATCTGACGGGCGAAGCTGAAGTGGAGGAGGCAAATCAGGCAGCCGTAGAGACGCTGATCGCACGGCTCGGCCCTGCCACATCGGTGAAGACGAGCGACGAGTTCGACTCATGGCAGAACGTTCCCCTCGACGCTGTGCAGGACTTTTTCCGAACCTTCCAGGGCGACCGCCGCAGCCAGACTTTCGGTCGAGGCGCCGATGGGACTCTGCCAATCACGGATGCATTCAAAATTGCACCGGGAAGTGACCGCTGGAGTGTCGTATTGGTGAGCAGTGGCAAAGGGCAGCCTCACTGGTTCGGCGAGGATTTCAAAGTTTTCATGAGCGTCCGAAATAAGATGGGACGTAGCCGCCTTGACGGACACATTCGTCTCGACCGCCGGCGAGTTTCCTCCGCGGGCGACCTAATCGGGTCGCTCCTCACGTCGGAGCGCGAGGCGATGGAAGCAGAGCCGCGTTTCACTGCGGACGGCAGGCTAATGTCATCGCAGGCACGCACACTCTTTTCGATCGATCACCCGATCCTGATGATCTATGCCGTCACCGCGGCTGATCCGGCTCCTCATAAGGACACCTCGGATCTCACACAGGTCGAAACAGGTTTAACGCGCATCGCGGTGGCGATTGCATTCCCGAAGATGACTCAGGAGCAAATCGAGGACGCAACTCGCGAATCGAAGACCTACCAAGTCAATCAGGTCTACTGGCGCGCCTACAATGGTTTCGTCGAAGATGAGGGTGACGACGAAGTCGACGAGGACGAGACCTGATGAACGCTTCGCTCGTGGAGCCGCTGTTCGAGCAGGTGCTCGCCGCCGAGAGTGGGCGGATGATAGTCATCCTCCAGGCACCCTTCATGTTCGCCGCCGTAAATGACAATGGCCGTGCAGCCCTATTCGCCCGTGTCTCACTCACCCCAGCCCAGGTCGTCAGCGACGGGCAGGGATTCTCGGTGAAGACGACGCGGAGCGGGAACAACGACTATGTCCAAATCACTGCCAATGACCGGGGCCTACCACCCCTGTTCTTGAAACTGGTCGAGTACGTCCTAGGACGAGTCGCCGTGTCGACGTCGATCGACGAGGGCACCGAGCTTCTGATCCGCTCGATCGAGGAATATCGGCGCTTCGTCGGTCAACGCCGCGGTCGCCTCTCTGAAGCCCTAGTACGCGGCACCTTTGCAGAACTCCTGTTTATGCGCACGATCATCGCCGCCGGCATGAGCGTCGAGGATGCCGTCACGGCCTGGCGGGGACCTTGGGCGAAGGCGGGACTAGGTGTGCACGACTTTACGTTCGCTAATGGACGCGGAATCGAGGTGAAGTCGACTCACCAGCCGCCCGGAACAATACGAGTGTCGTCCCCGAGGCAACTCGTACCCTCAGAGCAACCGCTCGATCTCCTTGTGCTGCCAGTCGAAGACGCCCCGGAAGGCTCCACCGTGGCGATCCCGTTCCGTGCGTATGTGCACGAAACCGGCGAAATCGTCGCGGCTGCCGGCCCGGGTGCCGCAGACAAATGGGATGCAGCATTGGAAGCTCTCGCTCTAGACCTCTCCGACGAGTGGTACGACAAGTACCGTTTTCTGCCAGGCGAATGGCGGCGGTTTGCAGTGCAGCAGGGATTTCCGCACCTCGACATCCCTTCCCTTCCCGCCGGAATCATCGACCTCCACTACTCCCTCGAACTACTGAGGCTGACCCCCTTCGCGGCACCGTTCAGCGAACTGCTCAGCGAGATGGAATTGACGTGAGTATCGAAGTCGATGACCTACGCAACGAGATCAAGGTCGAGGCCGTGGCTGGGGACGGTGCCTTCGAGATTGAGGCGTTCGCCGCGGTGTTCGCCCGAAGGCTTGAAGATGCGGAAGCCGTAGCGGATCTCAATGTCGAGCCACTTCGCTGTAACGGACCGCGAAGGAAGCGTCTCGAGCTGCTTGGGTACGGAGAGAGTCCGCTCGAGCAGTCACTGGTTATTCTTGCCGGACGGTACTTCGGCAGGGACGCGACGCTCACTATGTCCGATGCCAAGGACGCCATCGGACGCGCCACCGGGTACATCGAGGCGGCTGTCGACGGCTGGCTGACAACGCACTTGGAGATGTCGTCGCGCGAATGGGAGTACGCCGATTACTTCTCGAAGCAGATCAGAGGCGGCAAGATCGCCAGGATCCGGGTCATCCTCATCACCGATGGCCTGATGAGCGGCCGCATTCGCACGGTCGAGAGTGGCACTGTTGCTGGTCTGAAGGCTACCTACGAGATCTGGGATCGGCGGCGAATCGTCGACGCTACTCTTCCCGAGCGCGGCAGCGAGGACATCCGCGTCGACTTCACGAAGTGGCTGTCCGATGGTCTTCCTTGTCTGGTCGCCCCCAGTAACGACGAGACTACACGGACCTACCTAGCCGTCATCCCAGCCAAGATCCTCGCGGACGTATTTGACGAATACGGCAGCCTACTCCTCGAATCGAACGTCCGGACTTTCTTGAGCGCAAGGGGCCAGGTGAATCGCGGCATCCAGAGCACCCTGGCTCAGGAGCCGGCACGGTTCCTGGCCTACAACAACGGGCTGACAACCACAGCGACTGAGGTTGAACTCGGTCGCTCGCCCGAAGGGACTACGATTCGTAGCCTCGACCGCTGGCAGATCGTGAACGGCGGCCAAACAACGGCTTCCATTGCACACTTCCTGCGCAACAGCAAGGGCGACGACGTCATCGACGATGTTTCCATCCAGATGAAACTCGTAACGGTTAGCGAGTCCGACTCGGCAACGGTGGTTCAGGCGGTCGCCAAGTACGCGAACAGCCAAAACAGGATAAGCGGAGCGGACCTTTTCTCCACGCACGAGTTTCACATTCGCATGGAACAAATCAGCCGACGTCTCAAAGCACCGGCGAAAGAGGGTCACCAGTACCAGACTGGGTGGTTCTATGAGCGCGCGAGGGGGCAATGGGAGAACGATCGTACTGCGCGTGGATCCGCCGCTGAGCAGGCGAAATTCGAATTGGAGTATCCGAAGTCACAACGCATCACTAAGACTGACTGGGCTAAGTACGATTACTGCTGGAGTCAGCATCCTGATCTTGTCAGCAAGGGTGCCCAGTCCGTATTCGCCGACTTTGCGACGAAGGTGGATACGCAGTGGACCAAGGACGCTGGCAAGGGTGCCGACGCTTACGGAGACGGCTACTTCCGTAGCGGCATCGGCAAGGCCATCGTGTACGAGACGTTACGCTCCCATGTACTCAAGCAGGATTGGTACAAGGCGGCTCCAGGCTACCTTGCGAATATAGTGGCGTATGCAATCTCTCGTTTCGCCCTTGAAATTGAGGCCCGTTTCGGCGGTGCCACCTTCGACTTCGGTCGAGTGTGGCAATGCCAGGCGATTAGTGGCTCGACACTTGCGGCGCTCATCGAGATCGCGAACGCAGCGCAGCAGCACCTAACCGAACAAAATCGTCCCCAGGCAAACGTTACCCAGTGGGCGAAACAGCAGGCGTGCTGGGACGGATTCACGAAGGTCGGCGTCCGACTCGAAAGTGGCATAAAGAACGACCTCGTCACCGCGGAGGAGGCAGGGGGACAAGCCGCCGACGACCGCAAGCAACGCGCACTGGACACTGGCTTCGAGGTGGTCAAGCGTATCCTTGCAGTCACACCGCAGGTGTGGGAAATGGTCTACCGCGCGCAAGTCCCCATATCCCCTACCGAAAAGGACCTCGTGCAGATGTTCGGCGTCCGGCAGGGTAAGGTCCCGTCTGACCGTCAAGCAGCCGTTCTCCTGCGACTACTGGGTCGAATGGCCGATAGCGGAATCATCGGGCGCGACAGTTATTAGCCGTAGTATTTCTTCTCGACAGGGCGTTCTTTCTGCGCCAACCCGCATGATTCTCAACCAGCCCACAGATGACCTCAACCGGGCAGACCTGTCCTCCATGGATGGGACGCGGCCTCCTGACCTGGAGCTAAGCACCCAACCAGCACGTCGTAACGCCCATCACGGCTAAGTTGACGAGCAAGGGCTTTCAAAAGTTCGAGAAGGTCCTCGTACGACATCTGCGCCAGCGCTCGATAGAACTGCAGTAGCAACAAGCCCGTAGTTCCCGTGGCGCTTTTGGCGAATGTACTGCCCCCGGTTGCCCACCTTGCGGCGTCAAGGCCGTCGCAGGAGTGGTCTATAGGGAGAGCGGTCCGGACGATGCGATCGGCGCTAATGTGTGATGGCAGTGGCTGGCTGCAACTCGCCCTCGAGTTTGAGCGTTGGCGCCCGTGGTACCTCGTCGGACTCCCCTCCTCGATGAAAGCAATTTTGTTGATGTGGGCCCTCATCAATGAGTACTCTTTGCCCTGCCCGGCCATGGAGCGTGTTTGCTGATGAATCATGAATTACCGCATTGGCAGCGCCGGCGTCAGGGCTGCACCTCGGACGGTGAAGGTGTCTTCGCGATTCAGGTCGTTTGCTCCGGTTCGAACCTTTTTTGCTCCGTCCCGTGAGCGACCGTTAGCGCCTTCTGGATGCCGATCTTCCCGGGCTTATAACAATAGGTGGACATCTTGATGAATTGGAGATTGCATAGCGGGCCGACCGCCCCTTACCGGCGCCGCCCTACAGGTGACCCGCGTATTCTCGGCCCTTCAGCACAGCATGAACATGATAAGCCTCTGCATCACTCAGACTGGCAATGTAATCGAGGATTCCTCGATATATCCTTTGAGGTCGCTTGTAGCTCGACTCTTGCGCCAGAGAGACGTGCAGAGCCTGCCGTAGCCCGTTAGGGAGTCGACGCAAGTTGTGAGGATCTGGCTGGTCCGACTCCCTGCCGATCTTGTAAGCGTCCATGGCCAAGGGTTCGAGGTTTTCAAATATTTCACGGAGCACTCGGCGTTGCCCCACCTGGATCGCCGCTAGCTTCGGCTCGTGAATTATGTGGTACCAAATCAACTGCTTGAGGACCGCATTAATCTGCTCTTGTGCACTATCCGGTTTCAGCCGACCGTCAACAACGGTGGCAGAACTTATGAATTGCCCCAGAAGAATACCGCGCAACCTGTCAAGGGCTGCCAGCCCTTCCGTATCCCCTGAAAAACGCGCGCTCGGGAACTGTACATACAGTCGGCCCAACGCCTTCTTCGTCTCTTCAGTGAGTGGCCCGAGGGCCTCCGGACTTTCAACATATTTCAGAAAGTCCTTGGCTGTCTTTGTGCCTTGCTTGTAATCGTCTAGGGGGATCAAACCAGCTCTAAAGAAATCTTCGATGTCATGTACTGCATACGAGATGTCATCCGCCCAGTCCATGATCTGGGCATTAAGAGAGGGCTCAGTGGCTGATCCAACTGCCCACTCAAGAATGTCCTTGTCGCAATCGTAAGCCCCCCATTTTGTGGGTTTTTTATCAGAATGTCCTCTAAGCCACGGGTATTTGATAGTCGCGGCAACTGCTTCACGCGTCATGTCTAGCCCGTACGCGTCCTTGGCCGAGTCTCGGTGAACCGCTAGGAGGGCAATAATACGAAGGGACTGGGCGTTCCCTTCAAAGCCATCCTCGAGCTTGCAGCCATTACATGGGTCGTCTAGGCGAACTTGACTAGCTCGCTTCGGCTCCTTCTGATGATTTGCACACACTACCAACGAATCCAGTTCTTGTTCGCCAGCATGGCCAAACGGTGGATGCCCTATGTCGTGGGCTAGGCAGGCGGCTGCTATTGCGTACTGATCTAGTTGAGAGGAATCCCCGCCCAACGATTGCAGGTGCGTACAGATAGACACGCCTACCTGCTCGACCTTCAGAGAGTGCGTCAGACGATTGTGCAAAGCCATCATCGGGGTGCCCAGAGCAACCTGGGTAACCCCTCCTAGGCGACGGAAAGCCTCGGAGTAAAGAACACGGTCTCGGTCTCGGTGCGTACCAGTTCGGTTTGAGGAGTCAGTCGCTTGCCGACCCGACCGCCGGGCAAAGCGATCGTCAGCGCACACGAACTAGATAGCTATTAGTGAGCACCAGTTCTCCGTCAGCGATCATCTCCTGAAGCACCGATACCGCTTCCTCCGCCGTGACTTCCCGCGCCTGCATTTTAAGGATGTAGTCCGTGGGCTCTACCTCCCCATGCTCGGCGGATGCTAGCGCTTGAAGTACCTCGTGTGCGTGATCCTTGGCGTTCAACTTAAGGACTGACATTTTTCGCCTCGCTCTGGTCTCACTAGAAGCTCTTAATACTGTCACACGGACAAAGGAGTGATCTGTGACTCCCGACACACAGAACATACACCGTGTGGCTGACAAAGGATGCCTTGTATGACCTAATTCTTACGCAAGTTTTCGGGCCGGGCGGGCAGCAAGTCCTCACTGGCTTGTTCTTTACCATCGGGTCGTTGCACTGCCTCCAAGCTTGCAAGGGGCGGCTCAGGCTCTACCCAGGTGACAGACGCTCAAAACCTGCTCTTGCAGTGCGCGTGATTTTTCCCGTGGCGAAACCGGGCTCCTGCCAGCGTGGGACAAGCACGAGCACAGGTCTGCCTACTGGCCAAGAGCTGATGGCTATGGGCGAGCTGTAAATGATCTGGAACTATCGGGCGATATTTCGACTAAAGCATGCGGCGGATGCAGGCGGAGAGCGGTCCGGCTGCATCCAGCACTACCGCTGAGGGAACAGGTACTGCCCCGGGCGCGGATGCTGGGCTATCCCGGCTCCCGGAGGCCCATTCCTGAGACATATCGCGATGCGGTACCTCGCAGCTCGGAGGGAGCTGATCCATACTCCGTCGAAGATACCCCCGTTAAATTTACACGTGGATCTTGACGGCGCCTGTTCGAACCGCTCACGAGCTCGCGCTGATTTCGGCAAGAAGGGTTGCCGCCGACTGCTCCCAGCTGACTACGCTGGCGATGGAGCGCCGCAACTCACTCGCTTGAGCCCGGGCAAGAACAGCCTCGTCAATGACTTGCTGAATTGCGTCTGCCCATCCATCTGTGGCAAGGCGCGTCGAGGAGTTACGCGTTGTAAGGATTGACGAAGGGAGCGTGTCGATTCCTGAATCCCGAAGGAACTGGGCGAGACCTGACTCGGAGCTGATCAGCACAGGAACACCACTAGCAATCGCCTCGTATGCTGCTAGTCCGAAGCCTTCGTGCCGGGACGGCATCAGGACTACCCGCGCCTGAGCCAGGTCCTGTGTGACTTCAGCTTCGGAGTCCGAGTACGGACGCAGGTGATACGTGACCCGTTCCTCGAGAATCTCATCCAGTTGGGCCTTGACCGCAGACGCCGTTTCGTCCGGAACACCTCGAATTACCAGTACCGGGACGTAGGGCTTGGACGATGGCCAACCGTCAACAATCCTCAACAGTGCCTCAGCTGCGATATCAATACCCTTCGAATGGAAGTCGTCGGCTCGCCCAACAATTACCACTCGGTTCTTGATCGGCGGGTGCGCAACGGTGACGTCGAACGTCGCTCGAAGCCCTGGGACGAGGCAGATAACCCGCGGCTGCGGTCCTGGACCGATAAGCTCGTCACGAATCGTCTCAGTCAGTAGCGGGCCCACCCCGACGACAAGATCTGCAGACCGGGCGAGCTCGCGTTCGAGGCTTCGACGAATATCCGCGCTCGTCATGTTCGAGCGGCCGCCGGGCGTTTCTTTCGCGGCCTCGAGTTGTTCGGCATCGGTGTGTACGAAGTGCACACGCCGAGCTTGCGGAAAGAACTGTTGCTGGGCAGCCGCATAAGGACCGAGTATCCGACCGTGGCCAATGATGACGTCGGGCTCCCATCCATTATCGGCGAACACTGGTCGAAGAAGCAGCGCCTCACGCTCGCTCAGCCCTGGGATCCGGGCTGGAGTCACCAGTGCAACGGCTACCTCTGAAGCCGATTTCACATCCTCGTCCGACGCATAAGGCACCAGTACTGCCGCCTCAACACCAGCCGCGGCAAGGGCAATAGCCAGCTCCCTGTTGACTGTAGAGATCCCCCCGCGTCCCGATCCCCACTCATCCGCGACGAGCAGGATGCGTTGCTTCCCGGACTCCCGCTTGGTGGGTGGCGGGGGTGGCGCGACCGGACTCTGCGTCTGCAGGAGTTCTAACGCATCTCTCGTGGAGTGGGAGTGGATGAGGTCTTCTTCGTTGCCGTCCAACGCGGATGCTGCATCAAAATAGCGCCACTGCAGTTGCCTGTCTGCCCATCCCAGGAGAACTGAGTCGTACCCAACACCGTCCTCAGAACGAAGGAGTCGGTGCACCATCGACGTTACTAACTCGTAGAAGCCAGGTCGATCAAGTCTGTGCTCGGTGAACAAAAGAATCGCGCTTAACGTGACTTCGCCTCGGAACGAGCGCCGCGTTTCAACTGCGGTGGCCAGCAGCTCAGCCACCCTGTTGGAGACGTTCTTTCCGAAGGATGTGCCGCTTAGCACCTTGAGTTCGACGGCCACCGGGTTGTCGTCCGGACGAGGGATCAAGATGTCGGGGCCGCGCGCCGCACCCCGCAGGTCGTACTGCTGTCCGCCCAAGAGTTCAGCGACCAGCCGCTCGAGGGCCAGGTATCGTAGGCTGTTGCCCGCCTCCGAGGCGGTCAATACCGCAAACAGTTGTTGCTCGGCCGAAAGTTCCATAGGCATAAGCGTATGTGCCACAACTGCTGAGGTGCTCGAGCCCCTCGTTCACGAAACGCACCGCGATCGCACGCCGATGGCTTATCGTCTATCTTGCATGTAGACGGAGAAGGCGCCGTTGTCCGGGCTGGCGGCGTGACCTCGCCGAGACTTATAGCCGCCGCTGCCTGAACATCGGGAACGAGTCCCGCACCCGGTCAACAGTCTCCAGCGAAACCGCCACCAGACGAACCCGCGGCTCCAACCCAAGATCCGCCTCAACCACGCCCATCGGATCCACCAGCACGCTCCGCCCCACCGACACCGGCGGTGCCTGGCACACCCCTGCCACGTACACACTGTTCTCGATCGCCCGCGCGGCGTTCAGCGCCAGCCACTGCTCCGTCTTGTATTCCCCCGGCACCCAGGACGAGCAGACCAGCAGGACCTGCGCACCGCCGTCGGCCAGTGATCTGGCCAGCTCGGGGAACCGCAGGTCCTAGCAGGTCATCAGCCCGAACCGCGCTCCCCCGTGCTCGAACACCACCGGCTCAAGGGACCCGCCCGGCTTGATGAACTCGGACTCCCCAAACCCCTGCGCGTCGAAAAGGTGGATCTTCACGGTAGGACGCCAGCGGGCCGCCGTCGGACCCGAACGCCGCCAGCGTGTTGTACGCCTTGCCCGGCTCCTCCGAGGCTTCCACCACGCCCGTCACCGGCGCGATGCGGTGGCGGCGGGCAATCGCGGCAAGCTCCCGGCAGACCGGGCCGTCCAGCGGCTCGGCCACCTGGGGGAACGTGGCGTCCACCTCCTTCTTCTCGTAGGTGGCGTACTCGGGGAAGGCCACCAGGGCGGCGCCGTCGCGTGCTGCCTGCGCGGCGAACCGGTCGATCGCGGCGAGGTTGGCCTGGATGTCGCCGCCCGACTCCAGCTGCCCAGCGCTATCCTCACAAGAGTTCCTTCCCTCGGCCCAAAAGCCACGCTCCAAACAAGACAGGCTCAGGCGGCTGCCTCGACCGTCGCCTTCTCCGTGGCCATCGTCTTCGACGGAAGCCCCAGGCGATCAGGGCCAGGACCACGATGCCCAGCGCCAGCCAGGACACCCCCCGCGTAATGGCGTTGCTGTCCAGCTGGGAGAGCGGGTAGGCGCAGATGACGGCGCCGATCACCGGGACCACCACGTACGACACCGCGTTCAGTTGCTGCCCGGGCAAGCGCTGGCGCACGTAGTGGAACACCACCGAGGCGTTCACCGGCGTGAAGGAGGTGAAGGCACCAAAGTTGATGAAAGACGTTGACGTGGCCACGTCCAGGAAGAGCGCGATCAGGCCGATGATGCCCGTGATCACCAGGTTGGCCACGGGGGTGTGGAACTTCTCGTGGAGCTTGCCGAAGACCGCCTTGGGCAGGACGGAGTCGCGGCCCATCGCGTACATCAGGCGGGAGGCGCTGGCCTGCGCGGCGAGGCCGGAGGAGAACTGTGACACCACCCGGCCGGCCAGGAACACGGCACCGAACAGCTCCCCGCCGATCTGCAGGGCGATGGCGCTGGCCGCGGACGCCGGGTCCTCGAACACGCCGCTGGGGTGCACCAGCTGGGTCACCGCAGGAGGCAGTCAGAATGAACAACAGCTACAAAGTGATCTAAAGAAAAATGTCGTAGATCCTTTTGTCCGAACCCTTACGTGGCAGTTTGCACCACGTCTTGAGTTGCTTGGGTCACTCGTTCTATGCGGTTTCGTAGCTCCTGCTGAAGAGCAGCGTCCTGCCGTATCTGCACCATGACCATAGCGATGTAGTCATCGACGGAGGTGCAAAAGAGGGCCTTAGCAACCCTGTTGCGGTAACCGGATTCCCTAATGGGGAACTGGAGCATAAAGGCTTCTAAATCAGATTGCACTACTAGCGATTCGTATTGAGCTGAAAAAGCATCGCGATCAAGGGCGTGAGTGAGAATTATTGGGTTAGTAGTAAGAGACTTCTGGGTCAGCGAGTTAACCTGTGCAGAAAGTGCGCTCCTTGCATCAGCAAGGACAGCCTGCGTAATTATTCGCTCTTTGACATCTTCACGCTTGAGTTCCTCCACGGATTCAATATGGCCCTTACCAAGCAACTGAGTAACATCCACATCACGAGCGGCCGCTTGTTTCCCAGCGATGGCAGCCTGACATATAGGCAAGAAAAGGAGGTTTTCGACCTCATGGCTCGCGTTAACCCAAATTCCATCCTTTGCAAAGGTCTCAACTTCAGCGTCAGTACGTCGGTCTGCATCGATAATTCCCTTGGATTCGACCCATGCAAAGCCGTGAATGTTTTTTAGATTCTTTGTCGACCTGATGACCTCGCCACATGACCCAACGGGTACAACGTGCCAATCAGGATAAAGAGCCGTATATAGCTGATCATCAAGGCCTCCATGGATTCCCTCGCAAAACAAGATACGGCGTCGTGCACCAAGAATGGCCTGCATGACACCATCGGGTATCTCAACATCTGATGGCACTTCCTGCAAGTCCCATTCCACAATCCGCCCCTCGTTCCAAACGCTTCCTTTGAGTACGAAAACTGCGGCACCACCTGTTTTCAGTTCAGTCGCTAATTCTATGTCGTGCGTAAATACAACAAATGAACAATCCGGGCGCTCCCGCAATGCAGAAGTAACAAGCGGGGCACTAACCGACCTGTGCAAATGGCGCTCTGGCTCGTCAAGCAGAATGACTGCATCCTTAGGCGCCGTCAAAACCTCGCCTGCTAAAATGAGGCCACTTTTTTCACCATCGGACATCATTGCGATTTGATACTCAACATCGCTAGAATTTTTGGTCGACAGTTCTCCGACTTCGCTGATGCTAACGGAAACGTCAAGACCAGCTCGCCTTAGTATGCGATTAAGCTTTACAAAAGGCCGTTCACCAAGGTCTTTCCAGTCCGCCTCCGACTCTACCGCCTTCGCTATTTTTGCATTGTGATAATTTTCGGCTGACGAAAGATCCAGGAGAAGGATGGAGTTTCGGTTATCACCCAGGACGTCCTTCCATCGCGACTCATCCTGCCTTTCCTGACGCTCCCAGTAAGAGCCGTTTGACAAACGAGTCGCCGGGGTCAGGCTTGACGCGGACGTACTTAACCAAATTTGACGGTGGGCGGCCAGTCGTTCGATATTCTTATCGGAAGGAAATTCCCGCATCATCCAGGTAGCTAGGCCCGACTTACCAGCACCGTTCGCGCCGAGCACGACAGTCGTCCGCCCCGGGCTGGATGTCATGTTAGCGATTCCGCCGGGGGTAGGAACCTGCCAAGCGTGGAGGGGCATTGATGGCTGAACAGACGGTGTCTCGGGCATGCCAATATTCTAATCGCGGTAGTTTCCTCGGCGCTGATGCGTTTCGCGTTTCGACAACCCCCCTCAGGCGCGGCGAAGCGACTGACAGGACGGGCCACCAATGGTCGGAAGTTTTGGATAGTAGATCGGGAGCGGGCGATTACACTCGCCACCCTTCGCAGCCACCTGGAAAACTTGCGCGCAAAGCCGAATGAGAAATAGCAAATGTCTAAGAGCCAGGTAGAGCGCGCCCGACCAGACCGGACGCGCCCTCACTGTCCTGAATTCGAGACCCAAGCTCCGAGTTAGTCGACGAGCACCCTCGGCTTGGCCTCGTCTGAGGCTTCAACCCGGCCCGGAACCCTGCCGGAACGCTGGTTCACCCAGCACCCCAGAGCCAGCAGCGCAACGAGTCCGAAGGTGCTCAGCAGCTGGGGACGGGAATCCTCGCCGATAAAGCCGACCGTGAAGATCGCCGCGAGGATGAGCAGGCCAAAGCCGGTGAGCCACGGGAAGCCGGGCATCCGCAGGGGAAGCGCCGTTCCCTCGCGGTCGGCGCGGAGGCGCAGCGCGAGCTGGGCCAGGAGCGCGGACGTCCATACCAGCAGGCAGGTGGAGCCCACAACGTTCAGCAGGACGCCGAGGACCTTCTCGGGGAAAGCCAGCTCCAGCACAACCGTGACAACGCCGAAGGCAACGCTGGCCAGGACCGCGACAACCGGGACTCGGGCCTTGGACACCGAGGCAAGCAGACGCGGAGCCTCGCCCCGCTCGGCCAGGGAGTACGCCATCCGGGAGGCACCGTACAGGTTGGCGTTCAGCGCAGACAGCAATGCGGCCACGGCTACCAAGGTGATGGCAGTTGCCGCGCCGGGCATGCCGGCGGCATCCAGCACGGCGGCGAACGGGCTCTTCAGCCCCTCAGACCCCACGGGAACAACGGCAGCGATCACGAAGATGGCACCGATGTAGAACACCAGGATGCGCCACAGCACCGTGCGCACTGCCTTCTTCACACTGCGGGCCGGCTCCGAGGTCTCGGCTGCGGCCACGGACACGATCTCGGTGCCGCCGAAAGCGAACGCCACCACAAACAGCGCCGTCGCAATCCCGCTGAACCCGTTGACCGCGAAGCCCTCCCCCATGAAGTTGGACAAGCCTGGCGACTGCACGCCCGGAATCAAGCCAAACAGCAGCGCAAAGCCCACCAGCAGGAACCCGACGATCGCCGCGACCTTGAGGAGGGCGAACCAGAACTCGAACTCGCCGAAGTTCTTCACGCTGGTCAGGTTCACCGCAGTCAGCACCACGATGAACACCAAGGCCATCAGCCACACCGGCAGCGCCGGGAAGATCGTGGCCAGCAGGCCCGCCGCGCCGAGGGCCTCAGCCGCGATGACCACCACGAGCTGGATCCACCACAGCCAGCCCACGGTGGCACCGGCCACCGGCCCGTAGGCCTTGGCGGTGTAGACGGAGAAGGCGCCGCTGTCCGGGTTGGCGGCGGCCATCTCGCCGAGCGCCCACATCACCAGGATGATGAGGGTGCCGGCCACGAGGTAGGAGATCAGCACCGCCGGGCCAGCGGCCTGGATGCCCGCGCCCGAGCCGATGAACAGGCCCGCGCCGATGGCGCTGCCCAAGCCCATCATCGTGAGCTGCCGGGGTTTGAGGGCCGCGCCGAGTGGGCGGGCAGACGTCTTTGTCTGTTGTTCCATGGGGATTCCTCTTGGTTGTAGGTGGAACTGTTGGGGATAAAACTTCAGGATGCGTTGGCTGCGAGTAGCCGGAGCACGCGGTTGTTGGAGGCGGGGTCGGCCACGGTGATCCGCACGCCGTCGCCCTGGTACGCGCGGACCATGATGCCCGCGGCGTTGAAGGCGTCGACCAGCGTTGCCAGAAGCTCGGCATCGGCGCGGATCCACAGGAAGTTGCCCTGGCTCGGCTGGAGCTTCCAGCCCTGGGCTGCCAGTTCCACAGCCATCCGGGCTCGCTCCTGCTTCACCAAGGAAACCCGCGCTTCCATCTCCTCCCCCGCGTCCAGCGACGCGATGGCCGCCTTCTGCGCCAGCGCGCTCACGGCGAACGGCAGGGCGGTGCGGCGCAGACCTTCGGCGATTGCCGCCGTCGTAATCGCATACCCGACGCGGAGGCCCGCGAGCCCGTAAGCCTTGGAGAAGGTGCGCAGGATGCAGACATTCGGGTACCGGCGGTAGAGCGCCAGGGAATCGGGGCCGCTGCCGGCGTCGGCGTATTCCACGTACGCTTCGTCGATCACTACCAGGACGTCGGACGGCACGGACTGCAGGAAGGCCTCGAGGCGGTCGTGGCCGATCGGCACGCCGGTGGGGTTGTTGGGGGTGCAGAGCAGGATCACCTTGGTGCGGTCGGTGACGGCGGCGGCCATGGCGTCGAGGTCGTGGCCTTCGGCGTCGTCCAGCGGAACGCGGACCGGCCTCGCGCCTGCAAGCTCCACCAGGATGGGGTAGGCCTCGAAGGAGCGCCACGCGAACACCACCTCATCCCCGGCGTCGCACAGTCCGGTGATGATCTGCTGCAGGACGCCCACGCTGCCGGGCCCCACCGCAACTTCTTCGGTGGTGACGTCCAGGTGCCGCGCGAGCCGTTCGCGGAGTTCGACGGCGGCCATGTCCGGGTAGCGGTTCATCCGGCCGGCCGCTTCGGCCACCGCAGTTACCGCTGAGGGCAGTGGCTCGTAGTGGCTTTCGTTGCTGGCGAGGGCGGCGATGTCCGCGCCGAGGCTGCGCCGGCCGGGAACGTAAGACGGAAGGCCGGTCACCGCGCCGCGCAGGGTGGGCAAGGCAGTTTCGGGTACGGCCACAAGCTGATCACTGGTCATGAGGTCCGATCATGGAAGTGACCCGGACCACAATGCAAGGTAGGCTCCGGTGCTTGGGACTTCTGCTCAACTTCTAGTACCTCTGGTGAAAATATGACCATCGCAAATGCTCGCACCCTCGATTCCCTCGACGGCCGGATCATCCTCGCCCTGGACAAGGACCCCGAAGCCAGCGCCCTGGCACTCTCCCGGACGCTCGGCGTCGCCCGCAACACCGTCCACGCCCGGCTGGCACGGCTGGAGCGCAGCGGCGCCCTCCGCTCCTTCAGCCGCAGGCTGGACCCCGCCGCCCTGGGCTACGAACTGATGGCCTTCCTGTCCCTCTCCATCAGCCAGACCCGGACCGGCTCGGTGGAACACGGTCTCGAGGCCATCCCCGAGGTCATCGAAGTGCACGCCACCACCGGCGACGCAGACCTCATGGCCAAGGTGGTGGCCCGGTCCACCGCCGACCTGTACCGCATCACCAACGAGATCCTGGAGATCGACGGGATCCAGCGGACCAGCACGGCCATCTCCATCCTGGAACTCATGCCGCCCCGCTACGACGGCCTCATCAGCCGGCTGTCGGAGCAGGAAGCGCGCCCGTCGGAGTAGCCACAGGTAACGGGCGCCAGAGGTGGGCAAATTGTCACTACCCGCTTCTTTTGCTGCCAAAAGTCCCAGCTGCATCGAGCGGTATTGCAAAGGTGAGATGCAGGACACACGATGCCTGCATGACTACTCTCACCGTCTCCGGCCGCGTGGCACAGGTTCTCAGCAGCTATGCCAGCGACGTCTTCGGCGTCATGGGCAACGGCAACGTCTACTTCCTGGACGCTGCGGAGCAGCAGGGCCTGCGCTTCACGCCCGTCCGGCACGAGGGCGCCGCCATCGCCGCGGCCGACGCCTACTACCGGGCCTCGGGACGGCTCGCGGCGGGGACCACCACCTACGGCCCCGGCTACACCAACGCGCTCACCGCCCTGGCCGAGGCCGTCCAGGCGCAGATCCCGGTCGTGCTGGTCACCGGGGACGCCCCCACCACCGGTACACGGCCCTGGGACGTGGACCAGGCTGCCATCGCTACGGGCCTCGGCGCGGCCACCTTCACCGTCACCCGCGACGCCGCGGGCGCCATAACCCGGCAGGCGGTGGAGTACGCACTCACCCGGCGCACCGCCGTCGTGCTCGCCATCCCCTACGACCTCGCCGCACTCGAAGCTGAGGACGAAGGCCTTCCGGAGCCGGCCACTTTGAAGGTGACGGACGACGGCGGCACGGACCTTGCGCAGGTGGCCCGCCTCCTCGCCGGTGCCAGGCGCCCGCTGATCCTCGCTGGCCGCGGCGCGCACCTCGCCGGCGCCGGCCCGGAGCTCCGCGACCTCGCCGACCGGCTCGGCGCACTGACTGCCGGAACCGCCCTGGCGCTCAACCTCCTCAATGGCGAGGGGTACCTGGGCGTGGCCGGCGGTTTCGGCACCGACACCGCGGCTGGGCTCATGGGCGAGGCCGACGTGGTCCTGGTGTCCGGGGCCAGCCTGAGCCCCTTCACCATGCGGTTCGGGCACCTGATCGGCCCGGATGCCACGGTCATCCAGATCGACACCGCGGTGGAGCCGACGAATCCGCGGGTGGATGTGTTTGTTCAGGCGGACGTGAAGGCTGCCGCTTCGCGCCTCCTGTCGTTGCTGCATGGTGAGGCTGCTGTGGCTGCTTGGCGCGCGGAAGCTTCCAAGCGGCTGTATGCGGGACCGGGGCATGACGTGGGATCCGAGAAAACCATCGACGGCCGGCTGGACCCCCGCGCCCTCGCCACCGCCCTTGACGCCATGCTGCCGGAGCGCCGCACGGTGGTGCAGGACGGCGGGCACTTCATCGGGTGGGCGCCCATGTATTGGAACATTCCGCGGCCGCAGGACCTGGTGATGGTGGGCACCGCGTTCCAGTCGATCGGGCTGGGACTCGCGAGCGCCGTCGGGGCAGCCCGCGCGGTGGAGGACGGCCGCACCCTGGTGCTGGCCTCGGGCGACGGCGGTTTCCTAATGGGCCTGGCCGATCTTGAATCGCTGATCGGTGCGGCCCGCAGCGCGATCGTGGTGATCTACAACGACGCCGCGTACGGGGCCGAGATCCACCAGTACGGTTCGCAGGGCCTGACCGAGAAGCCGATGCTGATCCCCGAGGTGGACTTCAGCGGGGTCGCCCGCGCGCTTGGGGCCGAGTCCGCCGTCATCCGGTCATTGTCTGATCTGTCCGCGCTGCAGGACTGGATCGATGCCGGCGCCAAGGGAACCTTCGTGGCGGACTGCCGGATCACGTCCAGCGTCCGCGCCCCGTGGCTGACTGAGTGGATGGCGGCTTCCCGGGCCCCGAAGGCGGCAGTGGCGGCTGCATAGGTAATCGCAGCAAACAGGATCTCATCGTAGTCACCTCGCCATAGCCGCCTAGAGTTGAAAGACGGAAGGGCGCCTTGCTGGAGGAGTGTTTTTATCTGCACTTCTATGGCCTTCTCAGTTGGCCGCTATCTCCTTTGCAGCTTTCTATTGAATACAAACCAGAATGCGAACGCTAGCAGCGCGCCGATCCCTAGCCCGATCGGCAACATCCAAACGACAGGCCACGGCTCTTGGAACTGGGCGATGCTTAGGCCGATCGGTACTGCAAAGGCGAAGATGGCCAGAGTCATCAGCAGAGAATTCATTGTTGATTCGGCGCCGCGAGCAACTACGTCGTTAGCCTCGGTGAGTTCTGATCTGGTGCTGGCGAGGCGCCGCTCTATTCTGTTAGTGCGTAGCGCTTCGTCATAAACCGTTTGGAGGGGGCCGTCTGTTGACACTATGCCGTTCCAGTGCATCTGCTTGAACGCGGTAGTGACCGGATCGGAGACAAGAAACTTCCCTAGCTTTGCTGAACGTCGTGCGTCCTCGCCGAAGCCCGCTGTAAAGAGTCCGTTGTCGACTGCTGTGATCAAAGATCCTTGCATCTCACTGAGCAGAAATACATCCCGGTAGCGAATGAAGTCTCCGTCGCCCCCATGCACGACGACCAAGCCCGCCGTTCCCACACCGATGTGTGCCCCATCTCCCGGAAGATCAACAAAATCTCCTACTCCGCGGGTCACCGGGCGTTCCGGCGAAGCCAACCTTTCATCGAGAGCAATCAGCCGCATCAATTGAGCGACCCTTGCCTCGGTCCCCATAGCTTCAGTCTGCTCCAGCTCTTCATCGTCAGTGAAGTCATCTCCAAGGATGACCTGGATCATGAGTTTGCAGGAGGGCAATGTGCCGTCATCCGGCGCTATGTGCGCTACAGGTTCCAGCAAGGCCTCGTAAAGTTCATAGACTTCTGACCTGCTGCTGCCCGCGCCCCCAAGCCCGACCAGGGACCTCAACGTCGAAGCGTCGCTTTCAACCGGGCACAACGCGAAGTCCCGGAGGACAGAGCGCAGTAAAATTAGCTCCTCCATATTCACATCGGGCATGTGTGTGGGGAGATAAAGTAGGAACCGAATTACTGCAATCCCATTGTCCTCCGCTCCGTCGTGTATACGGATAAGGTCGATCCCGTCGAGCCCTACAGTCGTGTTCGCACCAAGGGAAATCTCATCCCCACGGTCGGCGTCCAACTCGGTGCCGAAACGGGTGTCCAGCAGGGTCCGCAATGCAGGGTCCGCGTCACCAGGATCGTCAGATTTGAAAGAATCGTCGCCAGGACGCCTATACCATCGACGGTTTTCGGTGGTGGGCGAAAGCCAGTAGCTCAGGCGCTTGTCGAGTGACTTCCACTCAACCGGTGATGTCGGGTCGCCTTCGTCGTATCTGCTGGGCAGTCTGCCACGTTTCCAGCCAGCCGTTGTGCTGGGGTCTTTCTTGATTGTGACCGGTACAACCGCAGCAATGTCGATGTGACTAATTCCCATTAGGCCCTAACTTCCAGATTGATACGGGGCCTCAAAACCTACGCCAATTCAAGTCCCCAAAAATGAATCAATAGCGCTATGGAATCTAAACACCAATAGTCAATCTTCTCCAAACCTCCGGCCCATGTTGTACTTTCCCATGCAAATCGCTATCACTCCAACAGACCAACTGATGCACCGTGCCCTCCACGATTGGAACGTTAAGGAAGCAGTGAGGATATCCCGGGAGCACTTAGTCACTCTGCACAGGGTGATGTTCCTGGGAACATCCCTTACCGACACCTGTACGAGCAGATTGATGCCCACCGCCTCGTGACGTCATCCGTCCTGCGGCATAGCCTGAACCCATGGACGCCGACATACGGCAACTCCGCCTCCGCACCGACATCACGGTGCCGTGCCTCGTTCAAGATACCGGCAGGACCGGTACTCCCCTGCTGTTGCTCCATGCCTGGGGCGAATCCCGAAAGAGCTTCGACCGGCTGATCCCCCTGCTGACCGGCTGCAGAATCTATGCGCCGGACCTTCGAGGCCAGGGCGACGCGGACAAACCCGCGGGCGACTACTCCCTCGCGGAGCAGGCAGAGGACGCCGCTGCGATCCTGGACGCGCTCGGCGTGCCCAGCGCAGCCGTCGTCGGCTCCTCGAGCGGCGGGTACTTGGCCCAGCAACTTGCTGTCACTCACCCAGAAAAGGTGGCCGCGCTCGTGCTGGTCGGGTCTCCCCTGAGCCTCCAGGGACGGCCCGCCTTCGCCGACGAGGTGGACGCCCTTTCCGTTCCGCTCGACGAGGCGTGGGTGCGGGACTCGCTGACCTGGTTTCCTTTGGTCCACGACGTCCCTGACTGGTACATCGAGGACCGGGTCCGCGACGGACTCAAGATGCCCGTGCACGTTTGGAAGGGCATCCTCAACGGACTCTGCGACGCCACGCCACCCACAGAAACCGGAACCATCCACTCGCCCACGCTCATCCTTTGGGGCGGCCAGGACAACCTGCTTCCGGCTGCGGACCAACGGACATTGGCCGCCAGGATCCCGGGCGCGGTGCTCAGGATCTACCGCGACGCGGCGCACCTGGTGCTGTGGGAATGCCCGGAACGCGTCGCAGAGGACATAACCGCATTTTTGCGCACCTTTCAGGAATAGAGACGCAGGGCCGCGCGGTTGGCCCAAGCATGAAGGCAATCACGTACAACTCATACGGAAACCCGGACGTCCTCGAATACGGCGACCAGCCGATGCCCAAGGTCGGGCCGGGCATGGTCCTGGTGAAGGTCAAGGCGACGGCCGTGAACCCTGTGGACTGGAAGATCATGGCCGGCGGCCTGGACGCCGTCATGGACCTGCAGTTCCCCGCCATCCCCGGCTGGGACGTGGCCGGCGTTGTGGAATCGGTGGGCATCGATGCCCGGCAGTTCACGCCCGGCGACGAAGTAGTTTCCTACGGACGGAAGGACTACGTCCACGGCGGCAGCTTCGCCGAGTACATCGCCCTGCCGGAGCGGCTCCTGGCCCGCAAGCCCGCTTCGCTCGGCTGGAACGAATCGGCCGGCCTGCCGCTGGCTGGCCTCACCGCCTTCCAGGTGCTCCGCCGGCTGGGCCTGAAGGCCGGCGAAACGGTCCTGATCCACGGCGGCTCCGGCGGCGTCGGATCGCTCGGCATCCAGATCGCCGTGGCCCTGGGCGCCAACGTGATCGCCACCGCCTCTGAAAAGAACCACGACTTCCTCCGCTCCCTGGGCGCTGAACCGGTTGCCTACGGGGACGGCCTTGAAGACCGCGTGCGCGCGCTGCGGCCCGACGGCGTGGACGTCGTAGCCGACTTCGTGGGCGGAAACCTCGAGGCCACCCTGGCGGTGCTCGCCGACGGCGGCAGGCACGCCTCCATCGCGGACAGCGACGTGGAGCAGCACGGCGGGGACTGGATGTGGGTCAACCCGGTGGGCGCCGACCTGCAGGAACTCGCCGACCTCGTGGACAGCCGGAAGTTCCGCGTGGAGGTGGCCGAGGTCTTCCCGCTGGACAAGGCCGCCGACGCCTTCCGTTCCAACATGGAAGGGCACACCCGCGGCAAGATCATCGTCGCCGTGGACCAGGACGCCTGATCCGGCCAACTGATTGACGAAGGCTCCGTTCCCGAGGGGACGGAGCCTTCACTGCATGGAAGCTCCGCCGCCGGATCGCAAAACGGTACCGCCGGCACCCAAGCCAAGCGCCGCCGTCGTGCGTCCTTCCCTACATCACCGTGGGCTTCCGGTTGTGCGACGCCCGCGCGGCCGCGAAGCTTTCCTCGAACGGCAGCGAGTCCAGGTCCAGCAGCGGGTTGCTGTCCTGGGTCTCCACCAGCTTCCGCGCCTCCTCCTGCGAGTCCACGCTGGGCATGGATCCGGGCAGGTGCCGGCCGGCCGATTCGGGCAGGAACCAGATGGCCACGGCGGCGATCATGGCCACGCCCATGAGGTAGTAGGCGATCGCCATGTCGTCGGCTGTGAGCTCAATGAGGGACGCAATGATGAACGGGGCCGTGCCGCCGAAAATGGCCACCGCCAGGTTGTAGGCGATGCCCATGGCGGAGTATCGGTGCTCCGTGGGGAACAGCGCTGGCAGCGCGGACGCGAGGTTGGGCACCGAGAACGCCACCGGGAAGGCAATCAGCGCCAGGCCCAGCAGCGTCATGGGGATGCTGCCCGCCGCGATGGCCAGGAACGCGGGAACCGCGAACACCACGGTGCTGCCGGCCCCGATCCACAGCACCGGACGGCGGCCGATCCTGTCCGAAAGCCTCCCGGTGAACGGGATGCACAGCGCCATCGCCACCAGCACGGGGATGGTCAGCAGCGTGCCCTGGACCTCGTCGTACCCCTTGTTGCTGGTCAGGTAGGTGGGCATGTAGGACGTGAGCGCGTAGGCCACCGTGTTCGCGGCCGCCGCCAGGATCATGGCCAGCAGGATGGGCCGCCAGTGCGCCTTCAGGATCCCGAGCGGACCTACCGCGCGGAGCTCCTCCCCCGTCTCCGGGTGCGTGGCGGCCACGGCTTCGGCCTCCATGGTGGCCTTGAACGCGGCCGATTCCTCGATCTTCATCCGGAAATACACGGCCACAGCGCCCAGCGGGCCAGCCACCAGGAACGGCAGCCGCCAGCCCCACGCCTCCATCTGTTCCTGGCCCAGCACCAGCTGCAGAACGGACACCACCAGACCGCCCACCGCGAACCCTAGGTAGCTGCCCATGTCCAGGAAGCTGACGTAGAAGCCGCGCCGCCGGTCCGGTGCGTGCTCGCACACGAACGTGGTGGCCCCCGAGTACTCGCCGCCGGTGGAGAAGCCCTGCACCAGTTTGAGCACCACCAGCAGCACCGCAGCCCAGATGCCCAGCACCGTATAGCCGGGCAGCAGGCCGACGGCGAACGTGGCGGCGGCCATGAGCATCAGTGTCATGGCCAGCACCTTTTGCCGGCCGATCTTGTCACCCAGCCAGCCGAAGAAGATCCCGCCCACAGGCCGGGCGATGAACGTGGCGCCAAAGGTTCCCAGCAGGAACAGGTTCTGCACCGCCCGGTCCGCCTCGGGCAGGAACACCGGGCCCATGGTGGTGATGAGGTAGCCGAACACGCCCACGTCGTACCACTCCATGGTGTTGCCCACGATGGTGCCGCCCAGCGCTTTCCTGAGCGTGCGCTGGTTCACCACGTTGACGTCGGAAACCTTCAACCGCCGCTGCTGCCCGTTGTGCTCTGCCATCGCCCGCTCACCGCCGCATCGCTCGCCAGCTGGGCACGCGCCGGGCGTTCGTCCGGCTCATCCGTCCCCCAGCAGCCCAACTCCCCCGATCATCCCGCCGCGGGGCGTGGTGTGGCAACCACGAAAAATTCTCGTCATCTGGCCGGCGCAACACACCGCGCCCGAACCCTTGGTGCAGGGCCAGGCTGTGCGCACTTGCCGGGGATGCAAGAAGGAGGCCGACGGCGATACCCAGTATCGTCGTCGGCCTCCTTCTCGCGCCGCCTGGCGCCCTGCACCAAAGGCGCTGGAACCCTAGGCCGCCGCAGGAAGCGTGACGTAGCTACCCTCGATGGTTCCGGCGGGAACCGTGGGAGTGCCGCCCACCGTGACATAGCTGCCACGGGTGACGGGACGCAGGAATCGGCTGCCGACGGCGGTGACGTAGGTGCCCGCCACGGGGGCCACGGCGCTGCCGGCGGGAAGGGTGACGTAGCTGCCGCCGCGGGGTGCGGTGTCAGCGACGCGATCAGCGGTGGTGCGGGTGGGTTCGGTGGTTGCGGGGCGTTCAGCCAGCAAAGTCATGGGTTCTCCTTGGAGTATCAGGATGGGGGCCATTCCGGTTCCAAGTACTGCTCAAGCGGGAGGACGCGTTGCGGATTATGGCGCTTGCCCTGCCGGCCCGGGAATGTTCACCGGTGCGGTACTCGAGGGCTTCGGTGGCCTATACCCAAGTCTACGGGCTTATTTTGAGCTGCTCAAAATAAAGTGTGGAGACTCACGCCAAGCATCCAGGCACCCAGCGGCGGGCCGCCGTCGTCCAGCACGACGGCGGCCGGCGGCCTTGGTGGGTACCCCGCCTACTGCCCGGGCGCCCGGTAGGACGGCGTCTTCTTGGCGGCCTCGTCGAGGTCCTCCACTGTGAGCAGCGGCTTAAGGCGGACGTTGACGCTTCCTGACGAATTGATGAGCAGCGACAACGCTGCGGCACTGGCATCGTCCGGTACTTCGAAAACGCCCAGGACGTCGTAGTAGCCAAACGCGTAGTAAAAGCTTTCCAGTGTTCCGCCCACGGACTTCAGGGCCTCCGTCAGCGCATCGCGACGCGCGGTTCCGCCCTCCTGCATGAGCCCCTTGATGCCTTGGCCCATATACGTTGCTTCAAACAGATACTTCGGCATGGTTCTTTCCTTCCTTCGTTGTGTTTCATCTGGCGCTCTTTGACGTAGCGGTGGCAGCGTGCCGCCGTCGGAAATTACCGCCCCCGCCTGGTGAAGGTTCCCAGCCCGGTCCTGTCGTAGAAGTCCAGGGTGACCTGCGGCGACGAGCCCCGGCGCGCCTCCGCAAAGAGTGCGCCGGCCAGGCCGTTGCCGTTCTCGCCGATGCTCTCGAAACTGAAGGTGTCGCCGTCGAAATGGGTGAGGGCAAACGTGGTCGGCCTGTCCTCCGGCCCCATCCTCATGGCGAGCCCGCCGCCCTCTTCGAAGACCACCAAAGGGCCGTAATACGGATTGTCATACGTGCCGGTGTACCGGCGGGTGGGTCCGGCCGGGGCGGGGCTGGCCGGGACTTTGGTGTAATCGACCTCAGGTTTGTCCGCCTCGTCCTGCTGCCGGAAGATCGCGGCTATGAAGTCCAGCCAGTCCACGGTGGGTCCGCCGTGCTGGGCTGTGTCCATGAAGTCCGCGTTGATGGCCTCCGGGATCCCCTGCGGGCGGCCGTTGGTCAGGCACACGATGGCCAGCTGTTCACCCGGCAGCATGGACACGGCGGTGGCCGCACCCAGGTTGAAGGCCCCCGAATGTCCCAGCTGCACCCTGCCCTCATCGTCGTAGGAGACATTCCAGCCCAGCCCGTAAAACCGTGACCGGGCCGCGGGCGCCGACGCCGGCCCGGAGACCGAGTGCGGAACATGGGTGCTCTGGAGAGCCGCGGCGTCGATCACCGGTTCGCCGCCGTAGGTGCCGTTTCCCAGCTGCAGCCGGAGCCACTGGGCCAGGTCCCGCACAGAGGAACTGGCGCCGCCGGCCGGTGCTTCGGCGTCGGGATCGCGGCGGTACTTCGCCGCCCACTGCCTGTCCCCCGCCGGCACATGCAGCACCGCGCGGTCCGCGGCCTTCTCGTAATCAGCCAGGCGGTAGCTGGACGAGGCCATGCCCAGTTTGCGGAACAGTATCCCGTCAGCCAGGTCTTCCCAGGAGCTGCCCATGGCATCGGCCGCCGCCTGCCCGCCCTCGGTGTAGCCGAAATTGCTGTAGTGGTAGCTGGA
Source organism: Pseudarthrobacter sp. SORGH_AS 212 (assembly GCF_030818145.1). Lineage (NCBI taxonomy): Bacteria > Bacillati > Actinomycetota > Actinomycetes > Micrococcales > Micrococcaceae > Pseudarthrobacter > Pseudarthrobacter sp. SORGH_AS 212. The sequence continues at coordinate 865,189 of NZ_JAUTAA010000001.1, forward strand.
CCGGAACGCATCCAGGGGCTGCTGGTGGAGATGGGACAGGATGTAGTCCCGGTCGAAACCGAGGTCCTCCAGCAGGTCACCCGCGCCGGTTTGGAGTCCACTGCGGTGCGAGAGCAGGTCGGCGAAGGTGGCATTGCGGGTGACATAGCCGTCGTTGAGCGCAAAGTCCCTGTTGTACCTGACCACGGGGTCCGTCCAGGCGATGACCTGCTGCCCCACCACCCCGGCAATCACGGTGGAGGCCAGGGGTTTGGATACCGACGCCACCTGGAACACCGTGTCCGGGGTTACGTCCCCCGGCTTGCCCACCTCCCGCACGCCGAAGCCCTTCGAGTACAGCACCTCGTCCTGATAGACGACGGCGACAGCCAGCCCCGGAAGCCCCGTCCGGTCCAGCGCGTCCCCGGCAAATCCGTCCAGCCGGGCCAGGGCACGGTCCACCTTGGCCCGGTCCAGCAGCGGCGGGACGAAAGCGGGCGGCGCGGGCAGCAGGGCGGACGGCACCGCCACGGCCGGCTGCCGCGGCGGACGGCCGGCGGCCAGGAGCGGCATCCCGGCAACGCCAACCCCGGCTGTCCTCAGGAGCGTGCGGCGGGTGGGAAAAACAGAACCACTGGTCATGACGAATCCTTGATCCTCAGGCGGTGAGCACTTTCAGAAGGCCCCAGCCGACCCGCGCCTTAATAGTGGACCCGGTGCCCGGGCCCTGCAAAGGGGTCAAGGGCGTCTTCCGTGTCCGCTTCCTGCCTATCGCTAACCGGGACCGGCTGCAGTACGTTGGGCGTATACCGTGCGAACCGGGTGCTGCTGGGCGCCGCTCTTCCGGTAACCCACCGCCTGAAGTCCGCCCGCAGCAACGGCGAACAAGCAAAGGCACAGCCCAGCCACAGGGAAGCCGCCCCATGAACCTCGCCACCATTACCCGCACCCGCCGCCCCCACCCCCGGAGCAGGTGGCTGGTCCCCGCCGCCCTGATCCTGCTCAGCCTGGTCCCCGTCCTGGCCGGGTCACTCCGCCTGGCCGAACTCTCGGCCGGCCAGGTCACCCCGGGCAACGCCCGGTTCTTCGATTCGCGGTCCCCGTCCTGATCCACATCCCCGCCGTCACCGTGTACCTGGTGCTCGGCGCGTTCCAGTTCGTTGCGCCGCTCCGGCGGGGCAGACACGGCAGGGCCAGCTGGCACAAGATCGCCGGCCGCATCCTCGCCCCCACCGGCTTGCTGGCAGCGTTGTCCGGCTTGTGGATGGCCGTCTTCTATGACCTGCCGCCCCTGGACGGGCCCCTGCTGCTGGCCCTCCGGCTGGTGTTCGGATCCGCGATGGTGGCGTTCATTGTCCTGGGGTTCATTGCAGTGCGGCGCCGGAACTACGTCCGGCACTCGGAGTGGATGTCCCGGGCGTACGCCATCGGCATCGCCCAGGGCACCATCGTTGTGGTCACCCTCCCCTGGATTGCCCTGGTGGGGCCGGTAACCGAGCTCTCGCGTGCCCTCCTGATCGGCGCGTCCTGGCTGCTCAGCCTGGCGGTGGCGGAATACTTCATCCACCGGCGGGCGCAGGCAACGGCGGGAAAGCCCCGCGCTGCCGTCCAACCGGCCTAGCCGGACTCTCGCCGGAACGAACCCGGCACACGACGCCTTCGCAGCCCCACCAGGCCCACCCGTTGCGGAAGGCTTACCCTGCCGCGTCAAAATGGGCGCATAGTTAGAGGATGACAGGCCCATATACCCGCGGTGACTCTTACAGCAGCGAGGCTTCCCGGAAACAAATCAGGTTGGCGCTGGAAAAGTACGGTGCAACGGACATCACCTTCGGACAGCGGGGAACCATGGGCGCGCTCGCTTTCAAGGGTGACGGCCGGCAGTTCCGGATCGTCATGCCCCTGCTGCAGTCCGAAGGGCCCATGGCGGTCCGCGGGGACATCGCGGACAGCCGGCTCCACGAAGCGAACGCAAAAGTCCTGGAACGGCTCAACCGGAAATCCTGGCATGCCCTGGCTTCGGCGATCGACGCCAAGCTCGGAGCGGCGTCCGCGGGCATCGCGTCCCTTGAATCGGAATTCCTGGCGCATGTGGTCCTTCCCGGAAACCAGACGGTCCTTGACGAGCTCGAACCCTTGATCGACTCTGCCTACCGCTCCGGCCAGCGCCCGTCGTTCGGCTACCCGGCACTGCCGTAAGCTCCCCACCGCCCCATTAGCCGCCGGTCCGGACCGCCGTGCCGGACCCACCGCCCAGCAACCACAGGACTTCACCCATGCCCTTGACGCTCCGCAACGTCCGCCCTTGGGGCGGGGACCCTTCCGACGTGACGCTCGACGGCGGCGCGGTCACCGCCGTCGTACCCGCCGCCCAGGACGTGGCTGCTTCGGCGGGCGCCGGCACCGAGCCGGGTGCCGGCGTCGTGGACGGGCGCGGCCGGATCCTGTTGCCGTCCTTCTCCGACATCCATGTCCACCTGGACTCCACCCGGTTGGGACTGCCGTTCCGCCCGCACACCGGCTCCCTAGGCGTCTGGAACATGATGCTCAACGACCGGAACAACTGGCCGGACGCGGAAGCCTCCATCACCGAGCGGGCCACCCACACGCTGGCCGCGATGATCGAACGCGGCACCACGCGGGTGCGCAGCTACGCGCAGGTGGACGCCGACGCCGGACTGGAGCGTTTCGAGGCCGTCCTCGCCGCGCGTGAGACGCACCGCAGCCGGGCGGACGTTGCGGTGATCGCGTTTCCGCAGGCCGGCCTCCTGCGCGAATCGGGCAGCGCGGAAATGCTGGAAGAAGCGCTCAAGCTGGGTGCCGATGTGGTGGGCGGGATCGACCCCTGCGCCCTGGACTGTGACCCTGTGAAGCACCTGGATATCGTGTTCGGCCTCGCCGAAACGTACAGCGTGCCGGTGGACATCCACCTGCACGAACCCGGCCAGCTGGGGCTGTTCAGCATTGAACTCATCCTGGAGCGCGCCAAGGCCCTCGGCATGCAGGGGCTGGTGACCATCTCGCACGCGTTCGCCCTCGCCGATCTGCCCGACGGCCAGCTGGACGGGCTGCTGGCGGAGATGGCTGAACTGGACGTCTCCGTGGCCACTGTTGCCCCGGCGTCGCCGCTGCCGCTGCAACGGCTGACCGCCGCCGGCATCCGCGTGGGCCTGGGCGAGGACGGCCAGCGCGACTACTGGTCCCCCTACGGCAAAACTGACATGCTGGACCGCACCTGGCAGCTGGCGTTCACCAACAGGTTCCGGGCGGACGAACTGATCGAGCATTGCGTGGCCGTGGCCACCGTGGGCGGCGCCAGCGTGATTGATCCCGCGGCGCAGCGGCTTTCGTCGCTGGCGGACCGGCCCGGGCTGGCGGTGGGCGACCCCGCCGAATTGGTCCTCGTGGAGGGCGACACCGTGGCGGCAGCAGTGATGGACAAGCTTCCCGGCCGCACCGTGATCCACCGCGGCGGAGTGGTGGCTGACGGGCTGCAGCTGGTCTGAGCCCGGGCCGGTCTCGCGGGAAGCGTCGGGCTCCGCCGGTCAGGGCTGCCCGGCGGGCACCAGGCGGTAGGCGTACCTGCCGTCAATGCCCTCGAGCGGGCTCATGTAGATGTCCGCCCCCGGGGTGGACAGCTGCAGGGGCATCCTGACGGCCTGCCCGTCGCAGGGGACGCGGACCGGTGCGAGCACTTCCGCCCCGGCCGCTGTGGACACGGACAGCTCGGCAAAGGACGGTCCGGCGCAGAGGAAGTCCAGGTGGTACTGGCCCGGGTCTGCCATCAACGTCGTTCCGGTGCGCGCGTTTCCGCTGCTGGCCCCGCGCAGCTCCCCGGGCACCTGCGGCTGCAACTGCTCCCCAGACCAATCCGAAAAGTCTTCGAGTGCCGACGCCCTGGGATCCTGGTTGCGCTGGACAGAGACGCCCGTCGCTGCCGGTTTGCCTTCCGGTGGAACCGCACTGATGGTGAGGGGTCCGCCGTCGTGCCTGAAGAATTTGTCCAGCGTGTCCTTGCATTCGAAGTACGCCGCCTCCGGCACGCCATCCTCCCGGATGACGGTGAGCTTCGCCCCGTACACGCCGGCACAGGCTCCGGTGATGGTGTAGTCCCCCGGGCCCAGGGCGAGGACCAGCTTCCCGGCGGGCTCAGCGTCCGATGGCATCCCGGCGTCGGTGGGGGCAGCCTTGAGCTTCCTGGCGACTTCTTCCACGTTCTGCTCGAAGGATGCGGGTGGTGGGGTCTCAAGCCGGGTCGCCACCGGCGAGGCCGCAGCGGGCGCCGGCTCCTCCGGGCCCGTGTACTCGCAGCCGGCGAGCACCACCGCCGCAAAGGCTGCTAGAAATAGTGATCCCGTTCGCCGGGCCGGCATCCCCCCAGAAGCTGACATGCTCAGAGTCTAGGGCCTCCCCCAACGCGGACGGCGGCACCCAGGCCGGGTGCCGCCGTCGTACGCTCTGCTGGAGGACGTCTATCCGGCCGGAAGCGCCGCGGGCGCGGGCGATACGTCCGCGAACGAGTTGCCGGTGGAGTACTGGTCGAACCGCCAGGGGTTGGCGTTGTTCCAAACGCTCTGGAACGTCACGCCGTCGAACACCGAATTGGTGAGGCCCTTGATGTTGGCGGGGTTGACGTTCCGGAACACCACGTCCTGGAACGTGAAGTTGCTGAGCGTGGCAGTTCCTTCGCCGAGGGCCGGTCCGGCCTGGATGTCGATGACCGGTTTGCTGTCGGAGACGGCCATGCCGCAGCCGGGCGAGTTGTTGCCGTCCACTGACACGTTGCGGACCGCCACGTCCTTGAAGGTGGCCGAATCCGCGGCGACGTACCCGCTGGGTGACTGGTTGTAGCTGAGCGTCATGATGAACGCGCTGCTGCCCATGCAGGCCATGGCGGTGTCCCGGAAGAGGAAGTTCCGCCCGCCGCCGGCCATGTCCGAGGTGCTCTTCATCCGCAGCCCGCCGGTCTCCACCTTGTACATCACGTTGTCCTCGGCCAGCACGCGCTGCACCCAGGCCGCCGTGTTGGAGCCCACCGCGATGCCGCCGTGGCCCATCCGCATGTAGTTGTTGAAGATCCAGACGTCCTCGCTCGGCCTGCCCTGTGCGCCGTACTTGCCCTGGCCGGCGGCGAAGTTGACCTGATCGTCCCCGGTGTCGAAGAAGTTGTTGAGCACGATTCCGTTGCTGGTTCCGCCGAACTCCAGCCCGTCGCCGTTGTTGGTGTTGTAGGTGGTGTGCCGCATGCCGTTGACAGTGGTGTTCTCGCTGTCCAGGATCATCACGCCGTGGAACGCGGGATTGTCCGCCGTGACGCCCTCCAGGTAAAGGTTGTCGACGCCCATGAATGTCATCAGGCTGGAACGGTACTGGCCGTACAGCACGGAATCCTCGAATGTGTCCGGCCTGTTGACGATGCCGGTCAGGGCGTCCGGGTTGGCCTTGGCGTTGCGGAACTGGTTGGCCGCGAGCAGCCCGTCCTCCAGCACCTTGCCGGCGCTGCTGGCCACGTACTGTGGCAGCTCGTTGCCCGCCTCATCTGTTACTGTTCCGGTGCTGGTGCGCTTCCAGCCGTTGCCGTCCACCACGCCTTTGCCGGTGATCCGGACGTTGCTGGCCACCGCGCCGGGTTCACGCCCTTCCTTGGACCGGCCGTTGTCCCCGGGGAGGACGTTAAGGAGCGACGGCGGCCGCAGGTAGTTCCGGTATTCGGCCTCCGTGGGCAGCGGCTCCGGCACGGGATAGAGGTAGTAGCCCTTCTCCAGCGGGTAGTCCTCCGGCCGGTCCGAGCCCAGCAGCCGGGCGCCCTCCTGCAGTTCCAGCGTCATGTTGGAGTGCAGGAACAGCGCGCCCGTCCGGAAGGTGCCCTGGGGTACGACGACGGTGCAGCCGGGGGTGCGGCAGGTATCGATCGCTTTTTGGATGGCAGCCGTGTCCAGGGTGGTGCCGTCGCCTTTGGCTTTGTAGGCGGGTGCGGTGACCACGTTGGTGTGCCGCTTGGGAGTGGTGGTCACTGTTATGGTGCCGCTCGCCGGGGTTTCGCTGCCGTCCGCCCGGATCCCGGTCACGCTGAAGGTGTGCTTGGTCCGCGGGGACAGGCCTGTGACTGTGAAGTTGTGGGCCACGGTTTTGGCGTGGAAGCCGTCCGTATCCCTGGCCCGGAAAGCATCCACATATTCCTGCGCCGGCGAGAACTGCCGGGCATTCTCCTCCGCCGTGCCGATCGGTGCGCCGTTCTGGTAGACCCGGTAATCCACCACGTCGCCGTACACGTCCGGCTTGTTCCAGACCAGCAGGGTGCTGGTGTCATCCGTGGCGGCGGCCGGGACGCAGAGGTTCTGGGGTGCCTGGGCGGTGCCCGCCTCGAGACGGGTGCTGGAGCTGGAGCACGCCGGGGAATCCTGGCTTCCCGGCGGTGCCGCCGATGCCGGGGCGGCGACGGCGGTCAGGGATGTGAGACCGATCAGGACTGTGGCGGCGGCGCCTGCAAGGCGGTGATTACGCTTCCGTGAGGTTCTGGCAACCTGCATGTCATCCTTTCCGGGGCACGACAATGAGCCCCGAAGTGAGTAGAGGTATTCGGTGAGACCTTCGCAAAATGGGCACTGCGCCGGTGCCTGAGAAAACGCTTTCTGAGATCGAGCATATGTTGCTGTCCGCAGCCCGGTCAAGGGTGGCAATGGCAGAGGTTGCCGCGCTGCCGCGGCCGTGCCGAAACTGCTGCGCGCAATTGAGCGTAGACTGCAAATACGTCGGGACGTCGTGACTGGACATCCGATTCTCCGATCAATGAGCCCAACTCTCCTGCAGCTCATCGCTGCTCACCAACCCGGCCCGGCATCATCCGGACACCGGCACGGCGGCGAATTGGGACAACGAGGACGGCCACGTTCAATCACCGGGCCTGTTTCCCTCCCCGCAGCGGCCCGGTTCCGGGCCCTGCCCTCCAGTCACAGCCGTTCCACGTACCCACGGGTCCGACGGTGCATTCCAGGAACGAAGGCCAAGCGCCATGACCACCACCATCCACACCTCTCCCGTGCGCGCTGATGCAGCACTCACGCTCAGCGGGGTTCTCGCATCCGCACTCCCGCACGACCTGCACACGGCACAGGGCCCAACCCGCTACACGGTCCCGGCAGTGTTCTCCCGGCGGCCTCAGCCACGGGAAATCGACCTCCTGCGCGGAAGCGGTGTGCGGCAGGAGCTCGCGGACGCGGGCTACAGCCACATTGACCTCTCCGTCTCCGACCGCCGGCTCCTGATCGGCAACACCAACCTTGCGGAGCTCAAATCGGGCCTGGCTCATTTGGTGGGAAACATCCTGGCCGGTGTGTCCGCCCAAGCCTCCAAGGAACGCCAGGACCGGACCGAGGAGTTGGATGCCCTGGGCATGGTCGAGGAACAGCGCCTCGAGTTCCTCCGCCAGGCTGCCGCCGAAATCCACTTCGACTGAATTTTCTCCCCAGGCATCCAACCCGAAAGGCACTCCATGACAGATTCGCCCCTCCGAGACCAGTGGCACCGGCTTCCCTCGACAGTGACCGACTGGCTGTTCGACAACCCAGGCTGCGTGATCATTCCACGGACTCTGTCCGCGGAGATCAGCGCGGCCCTGGATCAACCACTCACCTGGGACGTCCACGGGGAAACCAGCCTCAGCGAGGAAGACGTGGAATTCATCCGTATGAAGGCACACGAAAACAGCGACGGGAAGCCGGACACCGGTTACACGTTCTTCGACTCGGTGCAGCCCTGACGTTGTGAAAGGCAGCCGGCGCCTCGGCGTCGGCTGCCCGGACACCTGGTGCACTTGGCCCAACAACGGAGTTGGGCGGTCAAATGGTGGCGAGGGCTCCATGGGCGCTCTCCACCAGGACATGCGTTCCTGCCTGGACGTGCACCACTTCACCGTCAATCTGGCACGGCGCAGCGTCCCGCATGGTGAACGCATACGTGCTGACGCTCGGCTGCCGCCCCAGTCCCAGCGTGACCGCGCGGAGTGTCATCAGCGCCATCTTCCACCGCCCGGCGTGTGGCAGCGTCACCACTTCGAAACGCCCGTCATCCGGCTGATCGGACTCACTGACCGTTCCGTACTTCGCCATCCGGGAAATGTTGGCCAGGATCAGGCTGTCGAACCGGGCGGTGGCCCCGTCCGCGCGGACCAGTTCAAAAGGCATGAGCTTGGACAACGTCCGCGCCACGGAGACGAGTTCCAGGAACTTCCCCTTTCCGCCCTTTTCGATCCCCACCGCCATCAGCGGCGTGAGCCCGAACCCCACGTAGGAGTGGGCGTACCGGACCTCCTCGCGGTCTCCGTCCCGGAACGTGATCCGGAGCAGGTCGATGCGGCGGACGCTCGACTCCCGGATCGCCTGCGTAAGCGACTGATCCGGCAGGCTTCGGTGATGATCGTTGGCGTTACCCGCCGGCTGCACGGCACACACCGCTTTGCTGCCGGCGACGTCCATGACGCCGTTTACCACCTCGTTGTACCCGCCGTCACCGCTGACGGACACCATCAGCGGCGTGCCCCACCCTGCTTCGGCCCGAGCGAGCTCGCGGGCGTGCCCGGCATGAGCGGTGGGCAGCGCACTGATGGGAAGCGACGGAAAATCCCGCTTGAGACTGCTTTGAAGGGTTTCAATCCTGGCGCCCATGCCGGGCTTCCCGGGATTGAAGATGAGGACCACGCGGTCAAAAGCCACGGCAGGCGCCGGATCCTCAGTCATAGCGTGACCAGCCCTTCCGTCGTGGTGCACATGTGGCTCCAGCCTAGTTGGCTGTTCCCGTATGTGTGGGGGGTGGTGGTTAAAGTGGTAAGGCCCTGACGTTGTGTCAGGGCCCTACTCAATGTTTGTCCGGCGGTGTCCTACTCTCCCACACCCTCCCGGGTGCAGTACCATCGGCGCTGTGGGTCTTAGCTTCCGGGTTCGGAATGGGACCGGGCGTTTCCCCCACGCTATGACCGCCGTAACCCTTCTACCCGTCACCAACCCCTTTTAGGGGGTGGTGTGGGAAATCTGTGGTTACAACATGTGGTGTTGTATTCAGTTGTTTTGGTTCCGGCCAGCAACGTGTTGGGTTGTTGGTTGGGAACCACATAGTGGACGCAAGCAGAGTTATGTATTTTCTGTGTGGTGTAAGTTGTTGGCCTATTAGTACCGGTCAGCTTCACGAGTCGTTAGTCCTCGCTTCCACATCCGGCCTATCAACCCAGTGGTCTGGCTGGGGGCCTCTCACACAATAAAGTGTATGGAAATCTCATCTCGAAGCGAGCTTCCCGCTTAGATGCTTTCAGCGGTTATCCCATCCGAACGTAGCTAATCAGCGGTGCACTTGGCAGTACAACTGACACACCAGAGGTTCGTCCGTCCCGGTCCTCTCGTACTAAGGACAGCCCTTCTCAAATTTCCTGCGCGCGCAGCGGATAGGGACCGAACTGTCTCACGACGTTCTAAACCCAGCTCGCGTACCGCTTTAATGGGCGAACAGCCCAACCCTTGGGACCTACTCCAGCCCCAGGATGCGACGAGCCGACATCGAGGTGCCAAACCATGCCGTCGATATGGACTCTTGGGCAAGATCAGCCTGTTATCCCCGAGGTACCTTTTATCCGTTGAGCGACGGCCATTCCACAATGTACCGCCGGATCACTAGTCCCGACTTTCGTCCCTGCTCGAGATGTCTCTCTCACAGTCAAGCTCCCTTGTGCACTTACACTCGACACCTGATTGCCAACCAGGCTGAGGGAACCTTTGGGCGCCTCCGTTACTTTTTAGGAGGCAACCGCCCCAGTTAAACTACCCATCAGGCACTGTCCCTGACCCGGATTACGGGCCGAAGTTAGATGTCCAAAGTGACCAGAGTGGTATTTCAACGATGACTCCACCCGAACTGGCGTCCGGGCTTCAACGTCTCCCACCTATCCTACACAAGCCACTCCGAACACCAATACCAAACTATAGTAAAGGTCTCGGGGTCTTTCCGTCCTGCTGCGCGTAACGAGCATCTTTACTCGTACTGCAATTTCGCCGAGTTTATGGTTGAGACAGCGGGGAAGTCGTTACTCCATTCGTGCAGGTCGGAACTTACCCGACAAGGAATTTCGCTACCTTAGGATGGTTATAGTTACCACCGCCGTTTACTGGGGCTTAAATTCTCAGCTTCGCCCTTACAGGCTAACCGGTCCTCTTAACCTTCCAGCACCGGGCAGGAGTCAGTCCGTATACATCGTCTTGCGACTTCGCACGGACCTGTGTTTTTAGTAAACAGTCGCTTCCCCCTGGTCTCTGCGGCCCCGATCCCCTCCGGACAGCAAGTGTCCATCAAGGTTGGGGCCCCCCTTCTCCCGAAGTTACGGGGGCATTTTGCCGAGTTCCTTAACCATAATTCTCTCGATCGCCTTAGTATTCTCTACCTGATCACCTGTGTCGGTTTGGGGTACGGGCGGCTAAAACCTCGCGTCGATGCTTTTCTCGGCAGCATAGGATCACCAAATCCCCCCAAACGGGGGTCCCATCAGATCTCAGGCATCATGAGTGGCGGATTTGCCTACCACTCGCCCTACATCCTTAGACCGGGACAACCATCGCCCGGCTCGGCTACCTTCCTGCGTCACACCTGTTAATACGCTTGCCTCCCAGGATCAGGTCCTGCGCTCCACCAAAACCCTCACACCACAAGGGTGATCGGGCAGGTCTCGGGCAGTTAGTATCCCCTGTTCAACATGGGCGGTTTTTCGCCGGTACGGGAATATCAACCCGTTGTCCATCGACTACGCCTGTCGGCCTCGCCTTAGGTCCCGACTTACCCAGGGCAGATTAGCTTGACCCTGGAACCCTTGATCATTCGGCGGACGGGTTTCTCACCCGTCTTTCGCTACTCATGCCTGCATTCTCACTCGTGTAGGCTCCACCGCTGGTTTCCACCGCGACTTCACTGCCCACACGACGCTCCCCTACCCATCCAAACGCCTGAACCACAAGGGCTTAGCTAATATTTGAATGCCACAACTTCGGCGGTGTACTTGAGCCCCGCTACATTGTCGGCGCGGAATCACTTGACCAGTGAGCTATTACGCACTCTTTTAAGGATGGCTGCTTCTAAGCCAACCTCCTGGTTGTCTTCGCAACTCCACATCCTTTCCCACTTAGCACACGCTTAGGGGCCTTAGTTGGTGGTCTGGGCTGTTTCCCTCTCGACTATGAAGCTTATCCCCCACAGTCTCACTGCTACGCTCTCACTTACCGGCATTCGGAGTTTGGCTGACGTCAGTAACCTTGTAGGGCCCATTAGCCATCCAGTAGCTCTACCTCCGATAAGAAACACGCAACGCTGCACCTAAATGCATTTCGGGGAGAACCAGCTATCACGAAGTTTGATTGGCCTTTCACCCCTACCCACAGCTCATCCCCTCCATTTTCAACTGAAGTGGGTTCGGTCCTCCACGACGTCTTACCGTCGCTTCAACCTGGCCATGGGTAGATCACTTCGCTTCGGGTCTAGATCACGCCACTCAAACGCCCTATTCAGACTCGCTTTCGCTACGGCTGCCCCACACGGGTTAACCTCGCGACGTAACACTAACTCGCAGGCTCATTCTTCAAAAGGCACGCCGTCACAACTACAAGGTTGCTCCGACGGATTGTAAGCACACGGTTTCAGGTACTGTTTCACTCCCCTCCCGGGGTACTTTTCACCTTTCCCTCACGGTACTGGTCCGCTATCGGTCATTAGGGAGTATTTAGGCTTATCAGGTGGTCCTGACAGATTCGCACGGGATTTCTCGGGCCCCGTACTACTTGGGATACATCAACAAGGCGGTGCAACGCATTACAGTTACGGGACTAACACCCTCTCTGGCCGGCCTTTCAAGACCGTTCACCTATACGCACACCCACACCCCGTCAGCCCGGCAGAACTGACACGTAATGTCCCACAACCCCGACCATGCAACGCCCGCCGGCTATCACACATGGAACGGTTTAGCCTGATCCGCGTTCGCTCGCCACTACTAACGGAATCACTATTGTTTTCTCTTCCTGCGGGTACTGAGATGTTTCACTTCCCCGCGTTCCCTCCACGCACCCTATGTGTTCAGATGCGGGTCACCAGGTAACTCGCGCTCCTGGCGGGGTTTCCCCATTCGGACACCCTGGGATCACAGTCCGGTTATCGACTCCCCCAGGCTTATCGCAGATTCCTACGTCCTTCTTCGGCTCCTAATGCCAAGGCATCCACCGTGTGCTCTTAAAAACTTGACCACAAAGATCAAAACATTTTCGAGAGAACCACAGAAACCGACCCGCACACCCAAAGGCGCACGAACCAGATCCAGGTTCATATTCTTGGAAATTGCTTCTTATACAAGATGCTCGCGTCCACTATGTAGTTCTCAAACAACAACCCCACACCACACACCCCACACACAACCCCCCAAAAGGGATCACCATGCATGATCGGTGCAGCAGGGAAACCAGAAACAAAGTACCGACAAGAACCCCAAGGGCCCTCCCCGGTCCTGTTGCCTCAGGACCCAACAGTGTGCCAAACACTACCCAGCAGACCAGACCACCGAACGTTCCAGGACCAACTCCGAAGAGATCAGTCCGTACTAGCAAACGGTCCGTGCCACCAGGCACCTATTTGTTGATATTCCACCCTTGAGCACCCGCCACGAAACATTCGTCCGTGCAACGGGCATTCTCCTGACAACCCCCACCACCGGACATACATCCAGGACAGAAAGCTGTAGGTGCTCCTTAGAAAGGAGGTGATCCAGCCGCACCTTCCGGTACGGCTACCTTGTTACGACTTAGTCCCAATCGCCAGTCCCACCTTCGACGGCTCCCCCCCACAAGGGGTTAGGCCACCGGCTTCGGGTGTTACCAACTTTCGTGACTTGACGGGCGGTGTGTACAAGGCCCGGGAACGTATTCACCGCAGCGTTGCTGATCTGCGATTACTAGCGACTCCGACTTCATGGGGTCGAGTTGCAGACCCCAATCCGAACTGAGACCGGCTTTTTGGGATTAGCTCCACCTCACAGTATCGCAACCCTTTGTACCGGCCATTGTAGCATGCGTGAAGCCCAAGACATAAGGGGCATGATGATTTGACGTCGTCCCCACCTTCCTCCGAGTTGACCCCGGCAGTCTCCTATGAGTCCCCACCATCACGTGCTGGCAACATAGAACGAGGGTTGCGCTCGTTGCGGGACTTAACCCAACATCTCACGACACGAGCTGACGACAACCATGCACCACCTGTAAACCGACCACAAGTGGGGCACCTGTTTCCAGGCGTTTCCGGTTCATGTCAAGCCTTGGTAAGGTTCTTCGCGTTGCATCGAATTAATCCGCATGCTCCGCCGCTTGTGCGGGCCCCCGTCAATTCCTTTGAGTTTTAGCCTTGCGGCCGTACTCCCCAGGCGGGGCACTTAATGCGTTAGCTACGGCGCGGAAAACGTGGAATGTCCCCCACACCTAGTGCCCAACGTTTACGGCATGGACTACCAGGGTATCTAATCCTGTTCGCTCCCCATGCTTTCGCTCCTCAGCGTCAGTTAATGCCCAGAGACCTGCCTTCGCCATCGGTGTTCCTCCTGATATCTGCGCATTTCACCGCTACACCAGGAATTCCAGTCTCCCCTACATCACTCTAGTCTGCCCGTACCCACCGCAGATCCGGAGTTGAGCCCCGGACTTTCACGGCAGACGCGACAAACCGCCTACGAGCTCTTTACGCCCAATAATTCCGGATAACGCTTGCGCCCTACGTATTACCGCGGCTGCTGGCACGTAGTTAGCCGGCGCTTCTTCTGCAGGTACCGTCACTTACGCTTCTTCCCTACTGAAAGAGGTTTACAACCCGAAGGCCGTCATCCCTCACGCGGCGTCGCTGCATCAGGCTTGCGCCCATTGTGCAATATTCCCCACTGCTGCCTCCCGTAGGAGTCTGGGCCGTGTCTCAGTCCCAGTGTGGCCGGTCACCCTCTCAGGCCGGCTACCCGTCGTCGCCTTGGTAGGCCATTACCCCACCAACAAGCTGATAGGCCGCGAGTCCATCCAAAACCGCAAAAGCTTTCCACCAACCACCATGCGATGATCAGTCATATCCGGTATTAGACCCAGTTTCCCAGGCTTATCCCAGAGTCAAGGGCAGGTTACTCACGTGTTACTCACCCGTTCGCCACTAATCCCCCCACAAGTGAGGTTCATCGTTCGACTTGCATGTGTTAAGCACGCCGCCAGCGTTCATCCTGAGCCAGGATCAAACTCTCCGTTGAAGTAAAACAGACACACCCACCAACCCCGGAAATAACGGGACAAAATGGATGCACAAAATTTGAAACCAGCCAAAAACACCATGCCAACCACGGGGTGGCGGCACAGCAAATTCAACCAATTCAATACAATAAATTGGTATCAACAAACTTGGCACACTATTGAGTTCTCAAACAACAGACACACCCGGCACCACCCAAACATTCCGTTCAGGATCGCTCCGGAGCAACTTTCCAAACTTACCCGACCACCCGGCCCGATGCAAATCCATGTTTCAGGACTTGAAGCGGAAGATGACCGCTCCCACCAGTTTTCAGCGCCCTGAAGAGCAACTAAATCTTGGTCTTGGTTTTTGGGAGTTTGGCCGCCCGCGGTTACCAGCTCTTCGCTGTCTCCCTCGCGGCGACTTAGAAAACAATACAGGCCCACCAAGCCCACCGCAAATCCACCCCCAGGAAGGCCTGCGGCCCCCGGAACCCGTGCAATTGCAGGGATTCCAGGGGCCATTGGCACTCTCCAACCTCTTTATCGGCCGGAACTGCCCGCTATGCAGTGGGTCACACCAGCTACTTGGGTCCCCGGGCGGTAGAGCTCAGGTCGTCGTCGGACTGCTGATCCGCTTCCCGCTGGTCCTTGGAGGCAGCGGCCACCGTGCCGCCCTCCACCGTGTGCCGGTCGTTCCTGTCGCCATCGCCGCGGGTCTTCATGAGGCTGGCAACAGTGGCTACAGCAATGGTGGCGCCGATGAACACCAGCGAGAACCAGATGGGAATCTCAGGGACCCACAGGAGCGGCTGGCCGCCGTTGATGAAGGACAGCTCGTTGACGTGCAGTGCGTGGAAGACCAGCTTCACGCCGATGAAGGCGAGGATGACTGCCAGGCCCTGGGCCAGGTACACCAGGCGTTCCAGCAGCCCGCCGATCAGGAAGAACAGCTGGCGCAGGCCCATCAGGGCGAACGCGTTGGCGGTGAAGACGATGTACGCCTCGTTGGTCAGCCCGTAAATGGCGGGAATGGAGTCAACGGCGAAGATCAGGTCGACGAAACCGATGGCAATGATGGTCAGCATCATGGGCGTGAAGAAGCGGGTGCCGCCCTTCTTCACGGTGAGCTTGTCCCCGTGGTACTCGTCCGTGACGGGCAGGACGCGGCGCACCAGTTGCATGAACTTGCCGTCGGCCGGGTTGGACTCGTGGCTGCCAAACGCCTGCTTGTAGGCCAGGAACAGCAGCAGCGCGCCGAAGATGTAGAAGATCCAGGAGAAGTTCTCGATGAGGCCTGCGCCGATGGCGATGAAACCACCGCGCAGGATCAGCGCGATGACGATGCCGATCATCAGCACCTTCTGCTGGTACTTCTTGGGGACAGCGAACCCGCTCATCACGATGAGGAAGACGAACAGGTTGTCGATCGAGAGGGCCTTCTCGGTGAGATAGCCGGCGAAGTATTCACCGCCGAAGTTCCAGCCGGAGACCATGCCGATACCCACGCCGAACAGCAGCGCCAGTCCGATGTAGAACGCGGACCAGCGCGCCGATTCACCGATGGACGGTTCATGGGGTTTGCGCACATGCGCGAAGAATTCGTAAACGAAGAACAGGACGGTCACAGCAAGGGTGATGATCCAGATCAGTGGTGTTACCTGCAATTGGGTACTCCAAGGGGTTGGCGCTGACAGATACGCCAAGGTCTCCTCCGCCCGGTTGAACCGGAGCCGATGGCCCGGAATGCTTCAATGCATCCGTATTGACGGGCCTATCACAGACGGGAGTACTCCCCTTGATGAGTGAATTCTAACTCATCGAGGGGAGTACTTTTCAAGTGCCGCCGTCGACCGGGGTAACCGGAGGGAAAGCCTACTTCAGCTTCGGCACCAGGACGGGGGTGTTCTTCTTGTATTCCTCGTAGTCGGCTTGCCCGCCCCATTTCTTGTCCGCTTTCTTCTCCAGGGGCGGCACGCCGCTGCCCTTGGTCAGTAGCAGGGCAACAAACACCGGGGAGATCAGCGCCGCCCACTGCCAGCCCTGGAGCACGGGCAGGGCGATGATCGCCACGCCCACCCACAGCGTGATCTCGCCGAAGTAGTTCGGGTGGCGGGACTTGGACCACAGCCCGGTGCTGATAAAGCGGCCCTTGTTGGCGGGGTCATCCTTGAACCGGTTCTTTTGGACGTCTGCGGCGGTCTCGATGGACATGCCCGCGAGCCACACCAGCAGGCCCACCCAGAAGAACCAGTCCAGGCCTACCTTTTTGTCAGACGTGATGGCCACCCACGCGAGCGCCGCGGTAAGTACCACCCACAGGCCTTGGATGGTCCACGTGTTCAGGAAACGGAAGAAGTCGGGCTTGAGCTCGTCGAAGCGGTCATCCTTGCCGTGCTTGCTGATCCGCAGGAAGAGGAAGCTGCCAAGCCGCCCGGCCCACAGCACCACCATGGCCGCCAGCAGCATGCCGCGGGCGTCCACGCCGGGGGACGCCAGCACCAGGAACACCGTGATGGAGATGTATGTCAAGGCCCCGGTGAGATCGTAGAACTTCTCCGTCTGCGCCTTGTAGGACGGGATGAACACCAGCCACTGGATCACGAAGGCAATGGCAACCCCCAGGCCGAACACCGGGAACCCGCCGATCGTGGACCCGCCTTGGCTGCCGGCAAGGGCGATGAGCGCCGCCACCACCACGGCAATAATTGTGCTGATGAGGGCCTTGCGGCTCTTTTCGTTCACGGACAGATTCCTTTCCCCTGGTCCACCGCGCGCTTCTGCGCGGCCGGTCCCAACCACTCCTGCTAGTCTTTCATGTATTCAAATTAATTTGATCACTAGATAACCATAAATACTATCAGCGCAGCGGAGGAGGAACCGTGAACCTGCCGTATCACCCCGCCGCCGTAGCGCTGCAGGCGCTGTTCGACCTCGCTACCCAGACCGAGCGGGAGGTGGCTCGACGGCTGGAACTGAACCTCACCGATTACCGCGCCCTCTCAGCGCTCAGCCATTCCGGGCCGGTCACCGTGGGCAAGCTTGCCGAAACCCTGGGGGCCACGGCTGCCACCACCACTGCAATCGTCAGCCGGCTGGAAGCGCACGGCTACGCCGAACGGCTCCGGTCGGACGAGGACCGTCGCCACGTGCATGTCAGCGCCACCCCCGCCGCCACCAAGGACGTCATGGACCTCATGCGGCCTCTGATGGCGTCCACCAACCAGCACATCGAGGCCCTGCCCCGCATGCGACAGGACGCCGTCAGCGACTTCCTCAGTGTCGCGATGCACCTCATGCAGGACCATCTGCACTACCTTTCCGAGAAAGAAACCCCATGAAAGAGTTCACCTCGCCGCCGCTGGCCGACCTGTCCGAACATCGGAACGCCACTGACCTGCTGATGCACCGCTTCCGTACCTCCCCGGACCACGTCGCCTTCGAGGTCCGCGCCAGCGGCGCTCCTGTGAGCGATTCCTGGCAGCAGGTGACCACCGGGCAGTTCGTCAAGGAAGTCCGGGCGCTGGCCAAGGGGCTGATCGCCGCCGGACTGCGGCCCGGCGACGCGATGGCCATCATGTCCCCCACCCGCTATGAGTGGGCGGTGGCGGACATGGCAGCCTGGTTCGCCGCCGCCGTCGTGGTCCCCATCTACGAAACGTCCGCCCAGCCTCAAGTGACCGCCGTCTTGGAGGACGCCGCCGTCCGTCTGGCCATCGCCGGCACCGCCGCACACGCCGCCCTGCTGGACCACGGCTTCGCCGAAAGCGGCTCTGCACACTTGGGTGTTTGGACCATGGACGCCCGTCCGGGCGCCGATCTGGCAGCCCTTGTCCAGCGCGGCTCGGACGTGCCGGACAGCGACGTGGAGGAACGACGGCTGCTGCATGACCTCGACTCCGTGGCCACCATCGTCTACACCTCCGGCACCACCGCGGCCCCCAAAGGCGCCCTGATCACGCACCGCAACTTCGTGGGCCAGATCCTCAACGTCGGTGCCGCCTACACCAGCGTGGTCCGCGAGGGCGGCAACACCATCATCTTCCTGCCCATGGCGCACGTCCTGGCCCGCGGCCTGCAACTGATCTGCCTGGCCAACGGCATGCGCATCGCACATCTCTCCGACCCCCGCGATGTGGTCCCCGCTCTCGGTGCGCTTAAGCCCACGTTCCTGGTGGTGGTCCCCCGCGTCCTGCAGAAAATCCAGGCTTCCGCTGCTGCGGCCGCGGCGCAGAAGCACCTGGGCGGGGTGTGGGCCATGGCACAGGGCACCGCAGTGGAGTGGGGCAGGTTCATGGAAGCACACGACGCCGACGCTTCCCTCCGTGCCCCGCTTGGGCTGCGTGCGCGGCGGGGTCTGTTCGACCGGCTTTTCTACGCCCGCCTTCGCGCGCTGGTGGGCGGACGGCTGGACTGCCTGCTCTCCGGCGCCGGCGCACTGGACGCGGACCTGTCCCTCTTCTTCCGCGGCCTGGGCCTGCCGGTCATCGAAGGCTACGGGCTGACGGAGACCACCGCCCCGCTGACCGGCAACCTGCCCGGCGCAATCCGCTCCGGGTCCGTGGGTGTGCCGATGCCCGGTACCACCGTGCGGATCTCGGACGAGGGCGAAGTGCTGGCCCGCGGCATAGGTGTCTTCTCCGGGTACCGACGGTCAGCCGACAGTGCCGACGCCTTCGTTGACGGATTCTTCCGGACCGGTGACTTGGGCGAGCTGGACACCCAGGGCCGGCTCACACTCAGGGGCAGGATCAAGGATGTGATTGTCACCGCCGGCGGCAAGACCGTGACGCCTTCCATTTGGGAGGGCTACGTCGAGGGCGATCCCCTGGTGGCCCATGCCGTGATGGTGGGAGAGGGTAAGCCATACCTCGGCGGGCTGGTTCTCCTGGACCCCGAAACCGTGGCGGCCTGGGCCGAACGGGAGGGCATATCCGACATCGCCGGGCTGCGCATTCCCGACGACGGCGGCGCCGTCGAAATTGACGACGCCCGGCTGCTCACCGCGGTGGAGAAAGTGGTCAGCGCCGCAAACGCCCGGCTCGCTCGGTCAGAACAGGTGCGCAGGTTCGTGCTGCTGCTCGCTGACCTGAACGAGAACCACGGCATGGTCACCCCCACCATGAAACTCAAACGATCCGTCTTCACCGAACGCGCCCGCCACTTCGTGGAAAACCTTTACACCGACACAAGGAGTCCAGCATGAACCACCGCACCAAAAACTGGCTGACCGCCTACATCGTCGCAGCCCTCATCTTCGCGGTGCTGGACGTGGTGTGGATCCTGGGGGTGGCGAATCCGCTGTACCAGTCGGCCATCGGCGGAATCCTCGCGGACAAGACCAACTTCGTGGCTGCCGTCCTGTTCTACGTCATCTTCGTGGCCGGGATGGTCCACTATGGGGTCCGGCCCAACAGCCCCGACGCGACCATCCGGCAGCGGGTCACCGGGGCGGCGCTGTTCGGGTTCTTCACCTACGCCACCTGGGCGCTCACCGGGCTCGCCGTCCTCAAGGACTTCACAGCACTGGTGGCCGTGACGGACATCCTCTGGGGCGCCGCGGCCTGCAGTCTGGTCACGTGGCTGACCTCGGTGATCCTACGACGGCGGCTGGCGGCCCGGGTGCCCTGACGCACCTTCGCTTCGACGCACCTTCGTCCGGGGCCGGCGTCACGCACGGCATACTTTTGGCCTCCCGCAGACGGCGGAACCAGGAAATACCAAGGCTCCGCCGTCGTGCGTCATCTCAAAGCATGCTCTGCGTGACACCGGCGCATACTGGAAACCTCCCGTGTCCCCGGACCAGCGAAAGGCGACCGCATGCCCGCACGCTTCTTCCCCGCCGAACCGTCCCGGCTGCACCTGGTGCTCATGCTGATGCTGACGTTTTCCACGGGGGTGATCGATGCGGTGGGCTATCTGGGCCTGGACCGCGTCTTCACCGCGAACATGACCGGCAACGTGGTGATCCTGGGCATGGCGCTGATGGGCGGCGACAATCTACCCGTGCTTGGGCCGGTGGTGGCGCTGGCCGGCTTCATGGCGGGTGCGTTGGTTTCCGGCCGCACCCTTCGCCTCACCACATCCGGCTGGTCGCACCGCACCAGCGCGCTGCTGGTGGGCGTCGGAACGGTGATGGCCGCCGTGGCCGTAGCCCTGCTCAGCGGTGTGACCCCGCGGAACAACGAGCCGCTGACGGTCGCGATCACCGGCGTCCTGGCAGTGTCCATGGGGGTTCAGGCCGCCACCGCACGGCACCTCAACGTCAAGGACGTGTCCACAGTGGTGGTCACCTCCACCATCACCGGATTGGCCGCCGATTCACGGCTCGGCGCCGGCACCCACCCGTTTTGGGGCCGCCGGCTCGCCGCCGTGGGGCTCATCATGGCCGGCGCAGCACTGGGCACCGGGCTCCTGCAGGTCCACATGGGCCTCGGTGTGCTGATGACCGCGCTGCTCACGCTGTTCGTGGCGCTGGTGGGCCGGTCCTCCCTGACCCGCCGGGATGCGGCAGCGCCGGCACCTGTTGCGGGACCGGCGTCGTAAGTGGCTGATCCGGCTCACGCTGCGGGACGAAGGCGCCGGCCGGCATCGCGTACGCGGACGACTCAGCCGAACAGGGCGGCCACCCGCGTGAGGGTTTCGTAGACGCCGTAAGCCAGCGGCACCCCCACCAGGGCCCAGCCCAAGGCGAGCTTGCCGGTGGCGGTGTTGACGGCCACTGTGTTGTCCGGTGCCGAGGGATTGTTGTTGGGCACGTTGCTCATCTCAGGCCTCCATGGCGGGTTCGTGCGGGCGGTCCCTGTCCAGGCGGGGTTCGTGGAATCGTGCACTGACGGGTTTGACCAGCAGGTTCGCCACAAACCCGACCACCAGCAGCGCCACCATGGTCAGCAACGCGGGCTGGTAGGACGCCGCGGTCAGCTGGCCGGGCTTGCCCTGGGCATCGAGGAAGGCGTTGACGATCAGCGGGCCCGCGACACCGGCGGCGGACCAGGCAGTCAGCAGCCGCCCGTGGATGGCGCCCACCTGGAAGGTGCCGAAGAGGTCGCGCAGGTAGGCGGGCACGGTGGCGAAACCGCCGCCGTAGAACGAGATGATGAGGAACGCCAGCGCCACGTACAGGATGGTGGTGCTGGATCCGGCCAGCGCCAGCACCGTGTACAGCAGTGCCCCGACGCCCAGGTACAGCATGTAGATGCGCTTGCGGCCGGTGATGTCCGAGGTGGCACTCCAGGCGAACCGGCCCGCCATGTTGCCGATGGACAGCAGCCCCACGAAGCCCGCGGCGACGGCGGCACTGACCAGGGACGCGCCGTCTGGCCCCCTGAAGAAGTCCTGGATCATGGGGGCCGCCTGTTCCAGGATGCCGATGCCGGCCGTGACGTTGCAGAACAGTGCCACCCACACCAGCCAGAACTGCGGGGTTTTCACGGCGTTCTTGGCGGAGACGTTCTCGGTGGTCACCAGCTTGGCGGCCTTGACCTTGGCGGGGTCGAAGCCGGCGGGCCGCCAGCCGTCCGCGGGGACCTTGATGGTGAAGGCGCCGAACAGCATGTACACGAGGTAGACGACGGCGAGGGTCAGGAAGAGCTTGCCCACGGCATCGCCGCTGGCCACCCAGCCCTGCGTGCCGGAGTTGGGATCGTACGCCTTGAGCAGCGCTGTGGATACCGGGCTGGCGATGAGCGCGCCGCCGCCGAAGCCCATGATGGCCATGCCGGTGGCCAGGCCGGGCCGGTCCGGGAACCACTTGATCAGCGTGGACACCGGCGAGATGTACCCGATGCCCAGGCCAATGCCGCCCACCACGCCGTAGCCCAGGTAGACGAGCCACAGGTGGTGCGTGAAGATGCCCAGCGAGCCGATGAGGAAGCCGCCCACCCAGAACATGGACGACGTGAACATCGCCTTCCGCGGGCCGTTCCGGTCCACCCATGTACCCATGATCGCGGCGGACAGGCCCAGCATCACGATGGCGATGGAGAAGACCAGGCCGATCTCGGTGAGGCTGGCGCCGAAATGCTTGACCAGCGCCGTCTTGTACACGCTGGTGGCGTACGCCTGGCCGATGCAGAGGTGGACGGCGAGCGCCGCCGGCGGCACCAGCCAGCGGTTGAAACCCGCCGGCGCGATGGTTCTTTCACGGTCCAGGAAGCCCATGGATGATTTCCCCTGCTCAAGTAGACGTCAGTGTCCGGCAGTCCAGAGGCTCACGGCCCTACCCTCGGACCTTTTGGCGCCTCGATACGCCTCCGGCCATCCTGCGCCAAATGATCAGTAAACGTATGATTCCTGCGGTGAGTGGTGGGAGATTCACGGTGAGCGGCGCTCCCCCGCCTTTGGGCTAACGGGCACCGGGGGTGCCCGCGCCGCCTTCCCGGGTGCCGCGGGCCAGGTCGATCCAGTACCGCATGAAGTGCCCGCCGTCGTCATCCGGCCGGACGTCCTCCAACTTGCCCCCGCACCGCTCGATGGTCCGTGCCGAGGCAGCATTGCCGTCGTCGCAGGTCAGCAGGACCCGGTCCGGCTCGCCGCGTTCAGCCAGGCGGGTGCACAGTTCGCGCAGCGCCCAGGTTGCAGCACCCTCGCCGCGGCGGGCCGGGCGGACGCCGTAGCCGATGTGCCCGCCCGAGTTCAGCAGCGCCGGCGTGAGGTAGTGGCGGAAAGCGATGGACCCCACATACCGGGAGCCCTCGGTGATCCACCAGTAGGTGCACGGGACAATCCCGCCTGTCCCGTCCGCCTGTTCGGCATTCGCCAGCTTGTTCACCCAGGCTTCGAACCCGGCCGGGCTGCTGACGTCATCCCCCGCGAACAGGCCGGCACCGTCCTGGTGGGCGCCGGCCCATTCGCGGTGCGACTCGAGGAAGGAACGGTAGAAGGAAACATCCGGGGAGGCCAGTTCAAACATGTCCACGACCCTATCCCGCCGCTGCTGTAGGTTGATGCTGGACTCTCACTTATCTCTCAACCAGGGCGGATATTCGGATGGACGCTGACGTCATCATCATCGGCGGCGGGCTTGCAGGGCTGGTGGCGGCCAACGAGCTGGTGCGGGCCGGCAAGCGGGTGGCCATCGTGGACCAGGAGAACGCGGCGAACCTGGGCGGCCAGGCTTTCTGGTCCCTCGGCGGCCTGTTCCTGGTGGACACCCCCATGCAGCGCCGCCTGGGCGTCCGGGACTCCTTCGAACTGGCCTGGCAGGACTGGCAGGGCTCGGCGCAGTGGGACCGCCTGGCCGGACCGCTCGCCGAGGACCGGTGGGCGCAGCAGTGGGGCCGGGCCTACGTCGAGTTTGCCGCGGGCGAGAAGCGTTCCTGGCTGCATCAGCAGGGCATCCGGTTCACGCCGCTGGTGGGCTGGGCCGAGCGCGGCGACGGCCGTGCGGGCGGGCACGGCAACTCGGTGCCCCGCTTCCACGTCCCGTGGGGCACCGGTACCGGCGTCTCCGAACCTTTCGCGGACAAGGCGCGGGCGGCGGCGTCAGCGGGGAGCGTCCGGTTCCATTTCCGGCACCGGGTGGACGGTCTAACGTACGACGGCGGCGCGGTCACCGGGGTGCGCGGCTCGGTCCTGGCACCCGACTCCTCACTGCGCGGCGTTTCCTCCAACCGGGACGTTGTGGGCGAATTCGAGCTGCGGGCCCAGGCGGTGGTGATCGCCAGCGGCGGCATTGGCGGCAACCACAGCCTGGTGCGGCGCTGGTGGCCGGAACGGCTGGGAAGGCCGCCGGAGAAAATGGTGACCGGTGTGCCGGAACACGTGGACGGGCGCATGCTGGACATCGCGGAGGGGTCCGGGGTACAGCTGGTCAACCGCGACCGCATGTGGCACTACACCGAGGGCATCCAGAACTGGAACCCCATCTGGCCGGACCACGCCATCCGGATCCTGCCAGGGCCGTCGTCGCTCTGGTTCGATGCTTTGGGCCGCCGACTGCCCGCGCCCGGGCTCCCCGGGTACGACACGCTTGGGACCCTCCGTTTGTTGCGGACCACCCCGGACCTCCAGCAGCACAGCCATTCCTGGTTCATCCTCAACCAGCGGATCATCGAGAAGGAGTTCGCCCTCTCCGGGTCGGAACAGAACCCTGACCTCACCGGCCGTGACGTCAGGCTCCTGCTCCGCAGCCGCCTGGGCAAGGGTGCACCGGGTCCCATCGAGGCCTTCAAGGACCACGGCGCCGATTTCGTGGTCGCTGACAACCTGGCGGACCTGGTCCGTGGCATGAACGGGCTCACTGCCGAGGCGTTGCTGGACCACGGGCACCTTCGGCGGCAGATCGAAGAACGCGACGCCGAAGTGCGGAACCCCTACTCCAAGGACGCGCAGGTGGCGGGCATCCGCAACAGCCGCCGCTTCCTGGGCGACCGGCTCTTCCGCACCGTCAAGCCGCACCGGATCCTCGATCCTGCCGCGGGGCCGCTCATCGCGGTGCGCCTGCACGTGGTGACCCGCAAGAGCCTCGGCGGAATCCAGACCAACCTCGCCGGCCAGGCTCTCGGGCAGGACGGCTCCCCTGTCCCGGGCCTCTACGCCGCAGGGGAAGCGGCCGGGTTCGGCGGCGGAGGCGCCCACGGCTACAACGCACTGGAGGGGACGTTCCTGGGCGGCTGCCTCTTCACTGGCCTGACCGCAGGACGGGAGCTGGTCCGGTCCCTGTAGATCCTGTCTCCGGAGGTGCGGTCCGCTTTAGGGGACATTGGCACTGTGCCCCAGCCTGGCCTGCCCTAGGATCGGCATAAGGCAAACGACCCCGGCTCCACGACGACGTGGCGGCCGGCACCTGGGAATGGGGGCATTGTGGAATCCAAAGCCATCGTGGTGGGCTATGACGGTTCGGAACCGGCCGCACGGGCGGTGCGGTGGGCGGCGCAACAGGCGACACTGCGCAACGTCCAGCTGCATCTGGTGCACTGCACGCTGTGGCCCTTGCTGACGAAGAACCTTGGCCCGGTCCCCGGCATTGCGGACAGCGGTTTGCAGCGGGCTGCGGAAGTCACGCTCGAAGAGGGTGTTGGGCACGCGAAGCAGGCCTCCCCCGGCGTCGACGTCCGTACCAGCCTGGTGTCCGGCAGCCCTGCCGTGCATCTTCCCAAAATCGCGGCGGACCAGGAACTCCTGGTGGTGGGAAGCCGCGGGCTGGGAGGGTTCATGGGGCTGCTGGTCGGTTCCGTGAGCCTGGAACTGGCAGCTACGGCGTCGTGTCCCGTTGCCGTGATCCGGCAAGGTGGCGACCCTGACGGCCCCGTGCTGGTGGCCGTTGACGACTCGGGTTCGCAGGCGGCACTCGAGGATGCCTGCACTGCAGCCACTGCAGCGGGAACCCGGCTCCTCGTCACCCACGTCCGGACGGTGCCCGCAGGCTACCGGCTGGTCCGCGACCCCGTGGATCCCGGCGCCGCGGCGGATGCACTCCTCGACGCCGCCGTCGCGAGGGCCCGGGAACTTGCCCCGGGACTCACTGTGGAAAAGCACCTGCTCACCGACACGTCGGTACCCCGCGCCGTCCTGCACGCTGCCGAGGGAGCCCGCCTGACCGTCGTCGGAACCAAAGGGCACGGAGTCATCAAGGGCAGCATCGGTTCCACTGCCCATGCCATCCTCCACCATGCCAAGGGTCCGGTGCTCGTCTCCCGGCGCCAGCCCGCAGCCAAGGGAGAGCACCATGCGTAACCCGGGTCAACCGTGTTGTTCAACTGCGTGCAGTGCCTTCGCTTCGATCGTGTCCAGGTCGCGGACCGCGAACCTGTGGTGTTCCCACTCCTCGTGCAGGATGACGTGCAGGCAGTCGAGCGTGGTGACGGTGAAGCGCGGTTCGTCCGGGGCCGGGTGGGTCGCCTGAAGCTGCTCGGCGGTGGTACCGGCGATGAAGTCCCGCACCATGGCCACCCGACCGGCCCGGACCTCGAGCACCTCGTCGTAGGAGGGCATGGTTTTCTGGAAGACGGACAGGTCCAGTCCGTCCGTCCCGTACTCGGCGTTCGGTTCGCCGGCCGGGTGGTACGGCTTGTCGATGCCCAGGACCGCCCCGCGCAGCCATTTATCCGTGGCCATCACCAGATGCCGCAGCGTCTGCGCGAAGGTCCACTCGCCGTCGACCGATATGTCCTCGGTACCGGGTGGCATCCGGGCCACCCGCTGCATGGTGGCAGCCCATGCCTCCTGCAGCCGGTCCCAGGCGTCAAGGAGGCCGGCAGGATCCGCGGCGTGCCGGAGCTCCCGGCCGGGGAAGCGCCGGTTGAGCTCGGCATCGATCAGCGGAGCCACGTTCACGCCGTTCACGTACAGGGACCCGTCATCTTCCAGCAGCCAGGGCGAATCGATGTCCGCGCCGTCAATCTCCACGCCGCGCATCACGACGCCGGACAGGCTGCTCCGGACGAACCGCGCCCCTCTGAGGCTGACGTCGGAAAATTCGGCACCGCGCAGGTCATCGGATCCGGTGAAGGTAGCCATGCGCGCCATCATTCCGCGTGACGCGCCGCACATCAAGGAGGGTTCGCGGAGCTAGACTGACCGGATCAGGACGGATTGGGGGATCCACAGTGGCGTGCCGCTGTTCCGCTGGTCAGTCGCAGCCAGCGGAACCCCAGGAGCACAGTGACTTTCTTTCAGGACTTTCCCGTTCCACCACAGTCGCCCCAGCCCAGGGCAACGCGCTACATTCCGCCTCCCTGGGCGGGCGCACCGGCCCACGAATTGCCGGTGGCGGTGAACCTGGGCCGGTTCCTGCACTTGACGCCAACCGTGGCGCTGACCCTCAAAAGCGCTGACGTGTATTCCACCGGATGCCTGTTCACCATTGGCTGGCTCTTCCGCCGCGGCGACCAGGACGCGAACGCCTGGTCCGACCTGCACCACGCCTTCTTCCAGCCCGGAATGGGCCACCGCCACGGCGGGACCCAACAGAACAACCTCATGTTCGGAGTGGAATTCCCGGACGGTTCGAAGGCGAGCACGGCTCACCAGCCGGTTCCGGGGTTCATGGAACCCGCCGTGGAACCGAACCCTCCTGTCCTCGCCCTCCACGGCGGCGGAGGCAGCGGTGGTGACGACGAACTCTCCGGTTCAGGCACGCTGTGGCTGTGGCCGCTGCCCCCGGTGGGCGACCTCCGGCTGGTGGCGCAGTGGACCCAGTTCGACGTGGCGGAAACATCCGTGATGCTCGACGGCGGGGCGTTGCAAGACGCAGCGGCCGGAGTCCAGCGCTTCTTTCCGGAGGAGGACACACCGGAGCGCTGAGGCGCCGGTGCCGCGGGGCACCTGCTCAGGCGCCGTCGTCGTACGCGTCCGTGTCTTTCGGCTCGGGGGAAACGATGCTGCCGTAGCCCTGCAGGAACATCCGGCGCCCCTGCCCCTCGTCCGTCCACACCCAGACGATCGCGTAGTCGGAGGTGACGGCGTCCACGGTACCCGTGCCGGTGGTGGTCCCTTCGGCAAAGTGGACCCGCTCCCCCACTGAGAGGCGGGGGTGGCGAACTTTCTTCCGCCTCGGCTGCGGCGGGGCCACGGGCGCTACCATTGCAGCGTTTCGGGGCGGGCGGTGTCCTGGTCCTGGTGCATCAGCTTCCTCGGCTCGCGGGCGGGTCGGTCAGCTCATTACAACCCTGCCCGCTGCTCCCAGGTCACGCGATGCCGCGCGGTGAAGCTAGACTAGCGCGCCCGGCAGCGTCCGCCACCGGTTCGCGGCACGGAACCGAATGTGACTGGCGGGGCGGTGCGCCGCACGTTGCCGGTTGCACCGCCCGCATGTGGGCCGTGCAACCAGCCACGGCGGCTGCTATATAGGGCTACTTGTCGCAGCCGATGCCGTCGCCGTCACGGTCGAGATGCTTTCCGTAGCCCGGCGTACCTGCGTACACCGGCGCTGCTCCTGCGGCACGCGCTGCTGTGCAGTTGGCGTAGTAGGCGGCTGCCGGTGCGGGGGCAGCGGGCGCTGGTGCGACAGGCGCCGGTGCTTTCTGCGCCTGCTGCGCTGCCGCATCCCGGGCGGCCTGGTCGGCGGCCGCCTTGTCACGCGCGGCCTGATCAGCTGCGGCCTGCGCAGCAGCTGCCTGGGCTGCCTGCTCGGCGGCGGCTTTGTCAGCAGCAGCCTTCGCGGCCGCGGCAGCTTCGGCAGCAGCTTTATCTGCGGCTGCCTTCTCGGTCGCAGCCTTTTCCTCCGCAATCTTCTCGAGGGACTTCACCCCGAGACGGACCGTGGAACCCTTTGCCGCTGTGGCGCCGCCGGCAGGGTCCTGGGTCAGGACCTGCCAGTTCTTATCCACCAGGATCTTCTTGCCGTCAACGCTGTCCACGGCCTCGACCTTGAAACCGAGGTCCTCGAGCTGCTTCTTTGCCTTGTCCAGGGTCATCCCCACCACGCCCGGAACGGCCACGGCGGCTTCGGCCGTTGCGCTCGCGGCAGGAGTGGCAGCCGAGGCCGGCTCCACTGCCGCCTGCTTGCCGCCGCAGCCTGTCAGCAGGAGCCCTGCCAGCACGGCCATGGCCAGCGATTTCTTCAGCTGCCCCGCGTTCGGGCGGGCAGCAGCGTACAGGTTGTTCATGATTCCCCCCTAGGAATGCGATGTGTTGGTGATGCGGATGAAAGTCAAAAACCGGGAAGCGAAAAGGGACTATTCGCAGGCGATGCCATCAGAGTCACGGTCCAGGGCTGAGCGGTATCCGGCCTGCCCGGCGTACAGCGGCGCAGCTCCGGCGGCCCGCGCGGCAGCACAGTTCGGGTAGTAGGCAGCAGCCGGGGCAGGTGCAACGGGCGCGGGTGCAACTGGAGCGGGCGCGACGGGAGCGGGCGCGACGGGAGCCGGGGCTACCGGGGCCGGGGCTACGGGAGCGGCAGGTGCAGCAGGAGCGGGTGCGACGGGCGCAGGCTGCACGGCAGCAGGTGCGGGCGCAGCCGGCGCAGGTTCGGCCACAACAGGTGCCTTCTGGTCGGTAGGTGCCAGCTGCCCGGTGCAGTCCGCCAGGATCCGGGCCATTGCGTCATGCTCGGCCTGGGTCACCCACAGCGAGTAGGTAGCCTTCACCGAAATCTGGCGGGCAACGTATTCGCACCGGAAACCCTTGTTCGGCGGGAGCCAGGTGGCGGCGTCGCCGTCGCCCTTCCTGATATTCGTGGGACCGTCCGTCGCCTGCAGGTTCAGTGGATCGTTGGCGAACGCCGTGCGCTGTTCGGTGCTCAACTGCTGGGCACCTTTCTGCCAGGCATCGCTGAGCGCCACCACGTGGTCGATCTGCACGGCAGTGCTGGTAGTGGAGCCGCGGACAAAGTTGATGTTCGAGCCCGTGTAGGGATCGGCCAGTGTCCCGGACTTCACCTTGCACGGGACGGCGTTGACGTACGCGACGCCGGTCAGGTCGCGCTTGAGGATGTCGTTCCGGGTATCGCAGCCGTTGCGGTCCACATCCGCCCATGCCTGCCCGAACAGCGCGCGGTCGTATCCCGTTTTTGGCGCCCGGCCCTTGATGGGGAGCGTGGCCAGTAGGTCCAGGGCCTTGGTGGCGTAGGCCGGCTGGGCATTCGGCGCCGCAGCCGTGACGCCGGATGCCAGGGTGTAAGCGGTGTCCGGGTCGAGGGGTTCGCCGCTGGCCTGCGCCGTAGCCGACGGAGTGGGAACGGACGACGGCGACGCTGCCGCCGAAGGTGCGGCGGCCGCCGTCGGGGGCGTTTCCTTCGCCGTGCCCGCCGCGGCGGCCGCCTCAAGGTCCGCCGGGGTGGAACGCGGCAGGGCGAGACCGCCGGCCACCAGGAGGGCGAATGCTGTGCCGAGCGCGACGGCGCCGGCCCTGCGTCGTGCAGGCAGCCAGGCCCAGGAGCGCCGACCGGTGACCAGTACGTAAAGGCCCGTGAGCGCCACGGAAATGGCCAGGAAAATCAGCGCACCGCCCACGCCGCCGCTCAAAGCGCCAAGCAGCATAAACAATGCGGTAATGGCGCCAACGATGAATGTTGATGCGCGCGGTTTCTGCGGCGGCTTCGGTGCCGGCGCAGACGGAAATGACCCCAGAAGGGTCGGATACTCGGACATTTTCCCCCATTTGTGAGGGCCCAAATAAATTGCGGCCCCGCACCTGCCGGGCCTGCTGCTAAGCCCGACAAACTCGTCGTCGCTGAGCCTATTCCGGGGGCGGAACGAATTCCGGCTTGCCAGCCAATGCTCGGGCAATATTGCGCCAGCCTTGATTCGATCTTGAGGAAAGTCCGTCGCACCTGAATGGGCAGCCTTAACATTTGCAAATTTCCGGGCGTAGCCTTCATGAAATTCCCCCGCAAAAGCACTGTCGCGAAGGTAGAGTGGCGCGCATGGAAATGCGCCTTGAAGTTGTCCAGGTTCCCGTGTCCGACGTCGACCGGGCCAAAGAGTTTTACACCGAAAAGCTGGGCTTCGTGCTGGACCACGATGTGGAGCACTTCCCGGGGATGCGGGTGGTGCAGCTGACTCCCCCGGGCTCACCCACGTCAGTAGTCATCGGCACGGGGATGACCGCCATGGAGCCCGGCAGCCTGGAAGGACTGCAACTGGTGGCGCCGGACCTCCCCGCCCTTCGCGCCGAACTGGTGGGCCGGGGCGCAGACATCAGCGAGGTCCAGGACATGGGCGGCGTGCTGTTTGCCCACTTTGCCGATCCGGACGGCAACCGCTGGGTGCTCCAGGGTGCGACTCCGCCCGCCGTCAGGGACGCGCACACAGCATAGGCACCCACGGCCGCGGAGGTTTGACCGAGGGCTGAGCATCCCACTAAGTTATCGAATATCGTTATTAACGATATTCGATAACTCTTGGGGGAAGAATGAAGCTGGCCAAGCACACCGGACGTCCGTCGGAGAACAGGAAGCGCCAGGTGGTGTCCAGGACGGATGCCCTGGTGCTCATGGTCGGCGCGGCCGTGATCGCCGCCGGATCAAGCGTCATGTCCGTCATGGGCATCGTGGACATCTTTTCCGGGCCCGTCACGCTGACGCTGCCCGTTGATCCAACCCGAAAAGTGGCCGGCCTGGAACTCGGCACCGAGGCCCGCTTTTCCGCCGTCGACGCCACCATCCCCACCCTTCCCGGCGCCGAAGCCGGGCAGTTGGCGTGGGCAGCCGCACTGACCCAGGTTGGCGTCCTTGCCGTGCTGGCCCTGCTGTTCCTGCTGGCGTTCCGGCTGCGGGGCGACACGCTGTTCACCCGGGGGTCGGCGTGGATCATCGGCGCCTGCGGGGCGGCCCTGGCACTGGCCGGCACGGCGGGCCAGGTGCTGGACCAACTGGCCCGGACCCGGCTCGCGGATGCCATCGGGCTGAACGCGGACCGCACCCCCGGCAGCGTCATCTTCGAAGGCAACATCAGCCTCCTGCCAATCGTGGCCGGCATCGCGCTGGTCCTCATCGCCGGCGTCTTCCAGTTCGGCGGCCGGCTGCAGAAAGACACCGAGGGCCTGGTCTGATGCCCGCGGAGGAAACCACCGGCATCCACTGCAGGCTTGATGAACTATTGGAGCAGCGCGGCATGACGCTCACCGAGCTCAGCAAGCGGGTGGGCGTCAGCCTGGTGAACCTCTCGGTCCTGAAGAACGGCCGCGCCAAGGCCATCAGGTTTTCCACCCTCGCCGCAGTCTGCAGTGCGCTGGACTGCGAGGTGGGAGACCTGCTGGTGACTGGCCCCGCCGGTTAAGCGTTCCCCGGCCGGTCCCGGACCATCCGCAGCTCCGGCACGCCCTCCCACTCGGGCGGCAGGTGGCCGCGTCCGCCGTCGAACGCAAAACCCTGGCGGCGGTAGAAAGCCTGTGCCTTCTTGTTGTCCTCAAGCACCCACAGATATGCCGGAGCGTCGCCGAGGGCGGCGGCCAGCAGCGCTGTTCCCAGCCCTGTCCCCTGCGCCCTGGCCAGGACGAATATGGAGTAGAGCTCCAGGGGAAACGGGGCGTCCTCATGGCGCGGGGGCCCGGCATCGGCCAAGCCGACAATCTCCCCGTTGGCGTCCTCGGCAAGGATCCGCGGGTGCGGAACGTCAAGATACGGCCGACGGCGGGCCACGCGTTCGGGGACGGACCGTCGCCGCTCCGCGAAGAAGCCGGGCGACAGCAGGTGCCCGTAGCTTTCCTCGTGCGCGGCCGTATGCATCAGCACGACGTTCTCGGCGTCATCCGGGGCGGCCTGGCGAAGCACGTAATCCATGGCCCCAGCCTAGTCAGTGCCGGACGCGCGCTCCTAGGCCTCGCGCACGCCCTGAACCACTTCGTTACGCCGCAGGAACCACGGCTTGAAAGGCGGATCGAAGCGGGCGAAGCGGGGTGCCCCCAGGGGCGTGAGTCCAGCGAGGCTGAGCGCGGCCTGGAGCCCGTTGTTACGGCGCTCGAAGTTTGCCTCGGAGCCGCGGCCGGAAAACCGCAGTACCGCGGCCAGGGAGCCCGGCACCGCACGAATCTTCACGGTGGGGTCGGTGGGGACCGGAGCCGTGTCAGCCGTCAGCCCGGCCGGCAGGACGAAAGCCACAACGAATTCCGCAGATCCACCGCCTCCGGTGAGCGGGCCGGCCTGGATGACCGGCGCGGTCATCGCGAGTTTTTGGGACTGCCCGGCTTCCTGGACAACGGGCGCCGTCATGGCCAGCTTGGCACCGCCCTTGTTGTTCCCGCTGATGTAGTTGAAGAGCCGGCGGAAGGCCACGTTCCCTGCACGGTCAAAGTCCGCCGCCACCGCCACCTCCGCGACGACGTAGTCCGGGTAGCGGCGCAGCTCGAAGTGCGGATAGCGGCGGACTGATTCATATGGCTGCTGCTCGGTCATGGTGGAGCAGAGCCTACGCCGGTCCTGCAAGTCCTGCCAGACCCGGCTGCGGACCGGGCCAACCACCTCTACTCAGAAGACAGGGCATCCTTGCCCCTCTGCGAGCGCCCCTTGAGGTAGGCGCCCAGCATCAGCAGGACGACGACGAGTCCCAGGCTTGCGAAGATGAAGGTCAGGACCATGCCCACGCCACGGACCCAGACGCCGTCGCTCTCGTAGCCCGGAACGATGGCCCTGCCCGGATCGTGCTCCGCGTAAATGACAGGGGTGGCGTCACCCACGATCGGGTACTGGTCGTGGTCCACGGTGGCCCACGTCGCGTGGCTGGCGCCGTCGCCGGATGTGAACTCCACTTTCATCCTGCGCTCCGAGGCCTTGGTGACGTCGTCGAAATGCACGATGGTGCCTGTTGCCTGGACGCCGCTCCGCGCCAGGTCCTCGTCAGCGCCGATCATGAAGCTGCCCAGGCCGATCATGACCGGTCCCAGCAGGAGAACCAGCACAGTCACCGCCAGGTTCAGCTTCCCCTTCCAGGTCAGCCCGGAGTTGCGGTTCTTATCAGTTCTGCGCCCAGTCACGCCGTCCATTGTGCCAAGGACCGCGCCGCGGGCTGGACGTTAGCGGAACCACACCAAAAAAGGTTGCCGCCAGCAACAAGAAGGAGGATGATAGTTAGCAGAACTAATTAGCAGTGCTAAGCAAATGATGAGCCGATTGTTCCAGGAGGCGCACCCGCCCATATGGCCCCCACCGAGACCAAGACCAAAGAAACTCCGCAGATCACCCCGGACACCCTCGCCATCGACCTCCGCACGGCCGTGATGCGCACCTCGCGCCGGCTCCGCGTCGAGGCCACCGGCGAGGTCATCACCCCCGGCCAGTACACCGTCCTCGCCGTCCTGAACGGTGACGGCGCCCGGACCCTCCGCGAACTCGCCGACCGCGAGCATGTGCAGGCCCCGTCCATGACCCGCATCGTCAACGCCCTCGCCGACCAGGGCTTCGTCACCAGGAACCAGCATCCCGACGACGGCCGGCAGGTCCGGATCGACATCACCGAGGCCGGCAGGGCCGTCCTCGCGGAGGCAAGGGAACAGCGCACCGCCTGGCTGGCACAGCGCGTGGCAGGCCTGAGCGCGGAAGACCGTGACATCCTCAGCCGCGCCGCACGCATCATGCAGGAAATGAGCGGCAAGTGAGCCAGATGTTCCGCGCCCTCGAAAACCGCAACTACCGGATCTGGGCCGGCGGTGCCCTGGTCTCCAACGTGGGCACCTGGATGCAGCGCATCGCCCAGGACTGGCTGGTGCTCACAGTCCTGACCAACCACGACGGCGCTGCCGTCGGCATCACCACCGGCCTGCAGTTCCTGCCAATGCTGCTGCTTGGCCCCTACGGCGGAGTCCTGGCAGACCGCTACCGCAAACGCGTCATCCTGCTGTGGACCCAGCTGGCCATGGGCATCACCGGCCTGGCCATCGGTTTGCTGGTAGTCACCGGCACGGCCCAGCTGTGGCATGCCTACCTCGCCGCCTTGTGCCTGGGCATTGCCAGCGCCATCGATGCCCCGGCGCGGCAGTCCTTTGTCTCGGAACTGGTGGGCCAGGACAACATCTCCAATGCAGTGGCCCTGAACTCGGCATCCTTCAACACCGCCCGCCTCACGGGTCCGGCCGTCGCCGGCGTCCTGATCGCCTGGGTGGGCACCGGGCCGGTGTTCCTGCTCAACGCCGCCAGCTACGCGGCGGTGATCTGGTCCCTGTTCTTCATCCGCACCTCTGAGCTTGTGCCCACCGTGCGGGCAGAGCGCGGCAAACACCAGGTTACTGAGGGCATGCGGTACGTGAAGCGGCGGCCGGACCTCGTCCTGATCATGGTCCTGGTGGGGATCCTCGGGGCTTTCGGCATGAATTTCCCCATCACGAACGCCCTCATGGCCACCACCGAATTCCACGCGGGGCCGGGCGAGTTCGGCCTGTTGGGCTCCATCATGGCCGTAGGCACCCTGGCCGGCGCACTGCTGGCCGCCCGGCGCGCGCGGCCGCGGCTGCGGTTCCTGCTGGGCGGCGCCCTGGGCCTGGGGATCTTCACGCTGGTAGCCAGCGTGGCGCCGTCGTTCTGGCTCTACACTGCCGTGCTGATTCCGGTGGGCCTGGCGTCGATCACGTTCCTGAACAGCTGCAACACCAGCATCCAGCTCTCCGTGGAGCCGCAGTTCCGCGGCCGGGTGCTGGCCCTCTACCTGGCCATCCTGCAGGGCGGCACGGCCGTGGGCTCGCCGCTGATCGGCTGGGTGGGCAGCGAATTCGGCGCCCGCTGGTCCGTGGCGGTGGGCGGCCTGGTGGTCCTGCTGACCGGGCTGGCCGCCGTGATTGTGGTCAGCCGCCGGAGCAAGCTCAGCCTCCGCCGGGCGGTCCGCATCGCTTTCAGCGGCAAGCGCGAAGCCGCAGTCTGACCACCCGGTCACGCCTTGCGCACGATGTCCACGGAGATCTCCACCGCCGGCACCGTCCCCCGGTTTCCCAGCCATCGGCTTTCCTTTCCGAACGTACCGGGCCCGCATGGGGCGTGGCATACTGCAGCCATGCCTGCAGTCTCCTCCCTGACGCCCGACGACGTCATCAACCAGCCCGCCCGTGCGCAGTTCGAGGCGTTCCTGGACCAGCACCGCGCCATGTTGGAAGCCTGCCTGAATGGCCTGACGGAGGAGCAGGCCCGCCGGTCCCTGGTGCGGTCCAGGACCACCCTGCTGGGGCTGGTCAAACACGCAGCATTCGTCGAAAAGGTCTGGTTCGACGAAGCCATCACGGGGCGGTCCCGGGCCGAGATCGGCATTCCGGCCACCCCGGACGAATCCTTCATCCTCGGCGGGCAGGACACCATCGCCAGCATCCGGAATGCCTACCGCCAGGCGTGCGAGGCATCCCGGCAGGCGGCATCCGGGCTTGACCTCGACGACGAGGTCCGGGGCAACCGCCGCGGCCCGTTGCCCCTTCGCTGGGTGTACCTGCACATGATCCGGGAGATCGCGCAGCACTGCGGCCACGCGGACATCCTGCGCGAACAGATCCTCAACGGCTGACCCGCAGGAAAAGATCGGCCGGAAGAAGTCGCACGACGGCGGCGCCGGCCTTCCGCCCGCCCGGCACCCCGGGTGGGGATGCCGCGGGAGGCGGCGGCCGGCGTCGTCGGTTGCTGTGCGGCGAACCGGTGGCTACATCGGCATTGACGAGATGTTGAGGATGTTGCCCTCGCTGTCGAGGAACCAGGCCCCCTGGCCCATACCTTCCATGGTGGCGATGCCGTTCTCGGTCTTGAGCCCGGGCATGTCGTAGTCCTCGAAGACCACGCCGCGGCCGCGCAGTTCCTCCACTTCCTTTTCGACGTCCGCCACTCCCCATCCCATCTGGGTATTCTTCGCCGTGCCGGCATTGTCAGTCTGGTAGAGCAGGAACGCTGTGCCGTTGCCGCACTGGTAGATGAGGTTATCCCCTTCGATGGTCTGGCTGGGCTCGAGTCCCAGCTTGTCGCGGTAGAACTCCTTTGCCCGGTCGATGTCCTTGGCGGGCAGTACTGCCATGACCTGCGAATCCTTGAGCATGACAAATCTCCTTGGTGCAATCTTGCGATGGCGGTGCTCTCCCCCTGTAACGGTCCGCGAGCTCCTTGCCGGAGATCTGGCGGGCCGCGTGACCGCCCGCTGCGCCGACACCGGGGCTGCCACCTGGGACTCTCCTGCGCCCCGGCCATCACAGGTCGCATTGGCGGGGAGGGTCCCCGAAGCCTATGAGGCCATTATGGAACTGCTTTGGCCGGAGCGATATAGGGGAATATTCCGTGCGCGGATGCCATGGAACGCGCGGCGCCGGCACGCGGCCAGGCGGGCCGCGGAAGGGTACGACGGCGGGCTGCGGCACTACTTCCGTGCAGCGGCAATGGCGCGTCGCAGCGCGGTCCCTGCCACGGCGACCAGCGGCACCAGGCATGCGAGCAGGGCGAGGGTGTTGGGCCGGAAGACCGTCCGGCCATCGACGGTGGTGTAGACGCCCACCGGCATCACCATTCCTCCGCCGCCACCGCCGGACGCGCCATCGCCGGGCTCGCTGCCGCCGCCGAAACCGAAGGAAACCAGCGCCACCGGCACGATCTCCTGGCCTCCCACACTCACCGGCGTGCCGTAGGCCTTGGCGACTCCCACATTCTTGAACGTGTCCACGAGGGACGCAAAAGTATCAGCCATGGGGCCAGCGTAGGCGCCCGGCAGCGCCACGGTAAGGGCTTTCAGGGGATGCACCGGCCCTCACCGGCATGACCGGTCCCGCCCGGCACCGGTTACGCGGCTCAGGGCCGGATGAACAACTGAGGACCAGTTGAGCGGGTTCAGGGCCGGATGAACAACTGAGGACCAGTTGAGCGGGTTCAGGGACGGATCTCAGCCATCCGGCGTCGGACGATCTCTTCAACTACCTTGTCCGGAAGTGGCTGCTCGGCGGTGAAGCGGATGGTGCCCTTGGACAGCGAGTAACCGTCCAGGCGGCCGGCCACAGCCTCCACCACCGCCGCCGAAAACGGGAAGATGGACAGATGCCTGGCGGCGGCCACCACCCCCACCAGCGGTTTGCCGTCGAGCTTGAGCGCGGGCATGCCGTAGCTCACGCCCTCGGTGGCCTCCGGCGCCACGGAACGGGCCACCGCCACGATGTGCTGAAGGCAGCTCCGGCCGGGCTCGGGCAGTTCCGCGAGCGCGTCGACAACGCTTCCCACGGGTGCCTCAGCTGTTCTTTTTTGCCGCCACTGCCGACGCCAGCGAGGTGAGGCCGCGTTCAAAGTCCGAGCCCACCATCTTGTCCATGTTGATGAAGAGGGCGAAGATCTTCGCGGCGCCCTTGTTTTCGCCGGTCATCTTCCACGTGACCTCGGTGCCGCCGGGGACGGGCGTGAACGTGAAGGTGGTGGGGTTCAGGGCCTTGAACGGCTTGGTGAACTGGAGGCGGATGCCGATGGTGCTGGAGGGCACCGACTCGACGATCTCCATGGTGCCGCTGCCGGCCTTCCGGTTGCCGCTCCACTCATACCCCGCTCCCGTACCCGATGCCGGGCCGTAGAAGCGGCGGCTCATGCCGGGGTCCACTTTCTCCCACGGGGACCACGCTCCCCACTCACGAAAGCTGTTGACCAGGGGGAAGATATCTTCCGGGGCGGCAGGGATGACCGAGCTGCGGCGGACCTCATACGTAGACATGGACCCAGCATAGGAGTCCGGAAGCAGCCCTGAACAGGCCGCCACGATGCCACTGCGGGTAGCCGCAGTGGCATCACCGCCACCTAGCCGCTGGCCGGTCCACCCAGCACCACGTTGACCGGGTCCTTGCCCTCGAGGAGGAGGCCGATCTGCTGGCGCACCAGCTTGACCATTCGAGGGAACATCGCCGAGCTTGCACCGCCCACGTGCGGGGTGATGAGCACGCCGGGGGTGGTCCACAGCGGATGACCTGCCGGCAGCGGTTCCGGGTCCGTGACATCCAGCGCGGCGCGGAGCCTGCCTGAGGCAGTCTCGGCCAGGAGCGCTTCGGTATCCGCAACCTGTCCGCGGGCCACATTCACCAGCAGGGCACCATCCGGCATCGCAGCCAGGAACTTCGCGTCCACCAGCTGGCGGGTGTCCTCACTCAGCGGCACGCTCACCACAACAATGTCGTGGAGCGGCAGCTGGCCGAACAGGGCATCGATGCCGTGGATGGTTCCCGCGGCATCCCGGCGGGCACGGCTGGCCAGGCGTGTCACCGCGGTTTCGAACGGCAGCAGCCGTGCCTCGATGGCTTTGCCTACGCCGCCGTAGCCCACCAGCAGCACCCGCCGGTCGGCCAGGCTGGGACGCTGGCCCCGGTCCCAGTAGCCCGTGGCCTGGTGGCGGGCGAACTCCGGGATCCCGCGCTGCGCGGCGATCATCATCCCCAAGGCGAGCTCCGCCGTCGACGTCTCGTGGACTCCCGCGGCATTGGCGAAGGCGACGCCGGCGGGCAGCACGTCCGCGACGCCGTCGTACCCGATGGACTGGCTCTGCACCAGGCCCACGTCCGCGCCCTCCAGCGCTGCCAGCGCACCGGCGCTGCCCATGTAGGGCGGCACCAGCAGGTCCAGCCGGCCTTCGGGAGCGGGGCCGGTGAGGTCCCAAAGGACAATCTCGACGCCGTTGGCCTGTTCAAGTGCCTCCATCAGTTCCCGGCTGGGCAGGCTCACCCGCAACCGGGAGCTCATGCCACGTCCGCCAGTTCTACGCGCAGAGCCTGGCGAACCGTTCCACAAATGCTCATGTTGCCTTCCCTCGAATCACGGTCTGCGGTCCACGTCGCGCCGCTGACCTGCAGTCCTACCAACGTACTGTCTGGCCACCCTTGGGCAGCTGCCGTGACCACCCTTCGGACGCCCCGCCGCAGCCGTCACCATGTCGATTTCAGGACCCCGGATCCTGTAAATTTAAGGCAGGAATTGTCCGGCCAGCGAGCCGCGTTCCAACCCTCCCCCTTGAATGGATCCGCTCCCCCATGTCCTCCGCGACTTCCGCGCCCGCCCCTGCCCGTTTTCCCTACGCCGCCCTCCTGGTCCTGGCAACCATTGCCTTCACCGCCATCACCACAGAACTCCTCCCCTCGGGCCTGCTGCCGCAGATCAGCGCCGGCCTGAACGTGACCGAACCCGTTGCCGGGTACCTCGCCGCAGCCTATGCCGCCGTCATCGTGGTGACCGTGGTTCCGGTCGCCCGGCTGCTGGCGCGGATTCCCCGGCACACCCTGCTGGTGGGGCTGGTCCTGACGTTCGCGGCCAGCAACGCCTGGGTGGGGCTTTCCCCGGATTTCACCACAGCGATGATCGCCCGGATGGTGGGCGGGCTGGCGCACGGGCTGCTGTGGACCACCATGGCGCCGTTCGTGACCCGGGTGGTTCCGGCGAACCAGGTGGGCAAGGCGCTGGCCATCGTCTTCAGCGGCAACAGCCTGGGCCTGGCCATTGGCGCGCCGGTGGGTACGGCCCTGGGCGGACTGCTCGGCTGGCGGGCGGCGTTCCTGGTCCTTGCAGGATTCGGCCTGCTCCTGACCGCCCTGGCGTTCTTCATGCTGCCGCGGGTGCAGCGGATTTCCGATACCGCCCGGCCGTCCATCCGGCGCGCCATCGCCGAACCCGGCGTCAAGGCGGTGGCCACGGCCTGGCCGCTGCTGGTCCTGGCCCACTTCGCGCTGTTCACCTACATTGCCCCGTTCATCCGTGAAGCCGCCCTGCCGGAGTACGCCACCAGCCTGGCGCTCACCGTTCTCGGCGCCTCAGGCCTGCTGGGTATCTGGGTTGCGGGACTCACCGTGGACTCGCGGCCGCGGCGATCACTGATGATCACGACGGCGGCGATCGCCGTCTCGATGGCACTGCTGCCTCTGGCGGTGGGCAACCTTCCGTTGGCCCTGGTCCTGATGACCGTCTGGGGAGCCGGCCTGGGGGCCATCGGCATCTACAACCAGTCCGCCATCCTCCGCGCCGGCGGCGAGTACAGCGAAGCGGCCAATGGCCTCACTGTGCTGACCATTCAGCTGGGCATCACCGTTGGCGCCCTGTACGGTTCCGGCGCGCTGGTGGCTGGCGGCCCCATGCTGGTGCCCGTGGCTGCCGCGCTGCCTGTGCTGGCCGCACTGGTGATCACCATCGCGGGCAAGAAGCACGCCTATCCGCCGGGACCCCGGGAACGCACCTGGCTGGAGCCGCGCCCGGTCCGCCAGATCCACCCGTCCCCGGCCGGCGACTCCCGGAACACTACCGTGGAGCCAGCGCCCGACAAGGTGGAGGATCCTGCCTAACCCCTCAGCCGCGGTACTTGGCCACCGTGAACAGGAACGCCGAGTCCTCCTCCGCCTCCAGGCTGTGCAGGCCCGGCGGGACGATCAGCAGGTCCCCCGCCTTGCCCTGCCAGGAATCCCCTCCGGCCACCAGCCGGACGCAGCCGCGGATCACGAACACCGTGGTGTCGCCGGGGTTCTGGTGTTCGCTGAGCCGCGTTCCGGCCTTCAGCGCCATCACGGACTGGCGAAGGGTCTTTTCGTGCCCGCCGTAGACGGTGTCCGCGGCGCGGCCGTTGGAAGATGCGAGTGCCGCTTCGAGCTGCTGGCGGGCCAGGGCTTCCACCGATATCTTCTGCATGGGCCAAGGCTACCCAGTGGCCGTCAACCTGGCGACAAGTTCCCCGCGGCTGTTCACACCCACTTTGTCGAAGATGGACTTCAGGTGGTCGTGGACCCGTGTGCGGTGAGATGAACAGATGCCTGGCAATGTCGGCGTCGGCGCTGCCCGCCATGAGTTCCAGGCAGACTTCCTGTTCCCGCGGGGTGAGCCCGTACGCGGACAGGAGCAGGGCCAGCAGCTGGCGGGTGGTGGCCGGTTCCACGGTGACCACCATCTGTTGGGGATCGTCGCCCGTGATGAGCCGGCTGGCCTGCAGGATCACCCAACCGGAATCGACGTCGCGCATCCTGGTCCTGGCCGTCCCGCCCGGTGCGGCCCTCGCCTGCGCCACCAGCGCATACAGCACCATGCTGAACTGGCCCGGGGCGGCTTCCTCCAATGCCTGAAGCCAGGCTGCCGCGGCCGGGGTGGCGGCGCGCAGCTCACCGCGTTCGCCGGCCAGGACGATCACCGGCCCGTCAGGCTGGTGCCACAGACGGTGCTGCGAGCGGGCAGCAATGCGGGTGGCGGCCGCCAGCGCAGCCGTCACCGCCGCAAGGAACTCCACCTCCCTGTCGCTGAAATCCCCGGCACCTTCCCGGAACAGGCTGCCCACACCCCAGCACGACTGGTCCACGCGGAACGCCCCGCGCAGTTCATGGAC
Source organism: Pseudarthrobacter sp. SORGH_AS 212 (assembly GCF_030818145.1). NCBI lineage: Bacteria > Bacillati > Actinomycetota > Actinomycetes > Micrococcales > Micrococcaceae > Pseudarthrobacter > Pseudarthrobacter sp. SORGH_AS 212. Next base: position 907,088 of record NZ_JAUTAA010000001.1, read on the forward strand.
CAGCCCCAGCGGACGGAGCAGCTCGTTGATCCGGATGCTGGCTGCCACCTCGCTGCGCGGTGCATCCGAGATCCGTGCCACGGGGTGCGGCCGGAGCATGAGCTGCGCGAAGGTGTTCGGTTCGGTCCCCTGGTATTCGGACTGGGCGAACCTGGCTGCGTACTCATCGGTGACTGGCCACGGCCGCCAGTTGGTGACCGCGTTCATCACCATCGTTTCGGGGTCGACGCCGGCCCAGCAGGCTTGGTCGAACGGCACCGCTTTGCGCACCAGCACCAGGGCGGCGGTGTAGAGGGCGGCCAGGTCCAGTCCGTCCGTGGCCAGGGTGGCAATGTCCCGCCTGGCACGCTCTGCGCGCTCCTCCCACATACGTCCAGTATCGGGCCCGCCGGTGCAGCAGGGTATCCCCTGTTCCGGGGATGGCCTGCGGCTTCCGGGCGGGCCTACCCTTCCGGCATGAACATCATGTCCCAGGTTTTCGCGGTGCTGGCGGTGGTCATCTACGTGGGAGTCTTTCCGGTGGAGAGCTTCCTGCTACGGCGGAGCAGATGGGCGCAGAAGTTCCTGAGCACACCGCCGGAGAACGTGGCCGCCGTGATGATGTGGGCCATCCCCACCGGGTACAGGAACCTGGTAATCGCCCTGGGCGTGGCAGCCGGGCTGGTGGCCGTGAACATCGGCGAACCCGTGGTGGGCTACACCCTGGTGGTGTACTGCTGCCTCAACATGGCACTCACTGCACCCGCGATGCTGCTGGCCGACCTGCAGGGCCACTACCCGCAACGCTGGGACAGCGTCCCCGGCACCCTGGCCGCCACGGTCCCGGCGGTGCTGGCGCTGCTCTTCCTGCCGCTGGGCCCCTGACGCGTGCTGAGGCTGCGCCCGGTTCGACGTGGATCTCATAAATCCCTTGATAGGTGACTATATGGTCACCTATCATTGTGTGTATGGACGACGTGTTCAAAGCACTCTCCGACCCCACCCGCAGGGACCTGCTCGATGAGCTGTTCCGCGAGGACGGCCAGAGCCTCAGTGCGCTTGAGGCGAGGTTCAGCATGACCCGGTTCGGGATCGCCAAGCACCTCCGCATCCTTGAGGACGCAGGCCTGGTGGCCACCCGTCGTCGCGGGCGGGAAAAGCTGCATTTCCTGAACCCCGTTCCGATCCGCCTGGTCCACGACCGATGGGTCAGCAAGTACGCAGAACCATGGGCCGCTGCCCTCAGCGACCTCAAATCCAGATTGGAAAGTCCCATGGAAAAGATCTTTGAGATTTACATCAAGACCACCCCGGAGAAGCTCTGGGAAGCCATTACCGACAGCGACATCCGCAGCAAGTACCAGTTCGGCAACACCCTGGAGTCTGACTGGACCCCCGGCGGCCGCTTCGAGATGGGCAATCCCAAGGCCGGCCAGATCCTGGGCGAAGGCGAAAACCTGGAGGTGGATCCGCCCCGCCGGCTGGTGCAGACCATGCGCGCGCTGTGGGGCGACGACGTCAAGGCCGAGGGGACCTCCAAGGTCACCTGGGAGATCGAGCCGGTGGGCGATTCCTGCCACCTCACCGTCACGCACAGCGACCTCCGCGAAGGCGCCAACGACCAGCTCTACGGCGGCTGGCCGATGATCCTCTCCGGCCTGAAGACCTGGCTGGAGACCGGCGAGAAGCTCACCACGCCGGGCTCGCTCATGTACACGTAACCAGCGGCTCGTGCGTACGACGGCGGCGCGCGGCGTGGGTGCCCGTTCGCCGGCTCGTACGGGTCGGGGTTTTCCGCTGTGAGATGACAGGGGCGCCCCGGCACATCCGCCGCGGTGCCTGCGTGCAACGATGGTGCCACCACCGACGAAAGGGCACACCGTGGCGGATGCAGAGGGCTCGGGATTCCAGGACCGCGGCCTCCCGTTGACGGCCCCTCGCTGTGGCGGCAGGCAGGGCCGTTGAGTCGTCCCGGCCTGACCGGCTGGTGTGGGATCCGTTTGCGGCGGACCTGGTACTGGCGGCCCGATCGCATGTGGACATGCCAGTACAGTGGCCCGCCCGCCCCGCCGATGCCACTCCCCTGCGGCAGCCGCTGCTGCTGGCATCCATCTACATCGGCATGCGGACGCGGTTCATCGACGACTTCCTCCTGGACGGCGCCACGGCGCAGACAGTGATCCTGGGAGCCGGACTCGACACCAGGGCATTCCGCCTGGAGTGGCCGGCGGATGCCCGGATTTTCGAGATCGACAGCGCCAACGTCCTGGACTTCAAGGACAGCGTCCTTGCCGGGCTCGCCGCCACACCGGGAGCGGACCGCACCATCCTCGACGCCGACCTTTCGCAGCCGTGGCGCCGCCACCTCGTGTCCGCCGGATTCGACCCCGGACGGTCCACCACTTGGGTCCTGGAAGGCCTCCTGCCGTACCTCGACGCCGCGGGGCAACAGGCTGTCCTGGGCGAGGTGGCAGCGCTTTCGGCCCCGGGTTCACGGGCCGTTATCGAGCGCGCCGTGCCGCTGCCGAAAACCGACGACCTCGATGCCCAGCTGCAGGAGTTCAGCCTTAGGACAGGCCTGCCCATGAGCGAGCTACTGGCCCGCGCGGATCCCCCGGACCCGGTGTCCGTCCTGGAAGCCGCCGGCTGGCGCTGCGCCCAGCACTCGGTGCAGGACCTGTGCACGGCGTACGGCCGGGTCATCTCGCTGGCCGAAAGCACCTCGGCCCGGCCCGCATCAGGCACCGCGCGCGACGCCGGTGCGGAGCCGTCGTCGTCCGCGCAGCCCGGCGACCAGTCGCGGGGCGGGTTCGTCACGGCCTGGCTGTAGCGGCACCTCCCCTCGTCCCCCAACATCCGATCATGGAAGGCGGCCCGGCTGTGAGCCTTGCCCACCCCGAAAGCCCGTCAGCGCAGTGGTGGCAGTCCGCCGTCATCTACCAGGTGTACCCGCGCTCCTTCGCGGACGGGAACGGCGACGGCGTCGGTGACCTCCCCGGGCTGCTCGGCAAGCTGCCCTACATTGCCGCGCTGGGCGTGGACGGGATCTGGCTGACCCCCTTCCAGCCGTCCCCGCAGGTGGACCAGGGCTACGACGTCAGCGACTACTGCGGCGTGGACCCGCTGTTCGGCACGATGGCGGACTTCGATGCACTGCTCGATCAGGCCCACGCCCTGGGCCTGAGAGTGCTGCTCGACGTGGTCCCCAACCACTGCTCCTCCGAGCACCCGCTGTTCCAGCAGGCCCTCGCCGCCGGGCCGGGAAGCCAGGAGCGGGAGATGTTCCACTTCGTCGAGGGCCGCAGCTCGTCCCCGGATTCGCCCAGCGACCTGCCGCCCAACAACTGGCAGAGCGTCTTCGGCGGCCGGGCATGGACCCGGGCCAACCCGGGCTCCGGAACCGACACCGAGTGGTACCTGCACCTGTTCTCGGCCGGCCAGCCGGACTGGAACTGGCGGAACCCGGCGGTGGGCGACTACTTCGAAAACGTCCTGCGTTTCTGGTTCGACAAGGGCGTGGACGGCCTCCGGATCGACGTCGCGCACGGACTCTTCAAAGCCGATGGCCTGCCGGACGCCCCCTCCGCGCATGCAGTCGTGGACGGGCTGCGCGCCAACCCGCTGGTCTCGGACCAGGAGGACGTGCACGAGGTGTACCGGCGGTGGCGGCGGTTGGCGGAAAAGTACCAGCCGCACCGCCTGCTGGTGGGCGAGGTGAACCTTGAGCCTGCCCGCGCAGCCCGGTACACGCGCAGCGACGAAATGCACCAGGCCTTCGCTTTCGCGTTCGTGAAGCTGGGCTGGGACCCGGCGGCGTGGGCGGCCGCGGGCAACGAACTGGAGGACGCCCGGAAGCTGCACGGTGCGGCCCCCACCTGGGCCCTTGAAAACCACGACATCGTCCGTTCCGCCACCCGCTTCGGCGGCGCTGAGGCTGGCGGACGCCGGGCACGCGCGGCGCTGGTGGCGCTGCTCGGCCTGCCGGGTTCGGCCTACCTGTACCAGGGCCAGGAACTCGGGCTCCCCGAGGTGGACGTCCCCGCTGAAGCCCGCGTTGACCCGATGTGGGCGCGCGGCGGCATCACCCGGGACGGCACGCGAGTCCCCCTCCCCTGGACCACGGACCCGGCGCGGGCCCACGGCTTTTCGCTGCCGTCCCGGGATCCGCAGCGTCCCGCCGGCCCCTGGCTTCCCGTTCCGGAGGACTGGGGACGCCACGCCATCGAGCTGCAGCAGCGGGACCCGGACTCGATGCTCGCGCTGGCCACGCGGGCGATCGCTGTGCGCCGCCAGCTATGGGAGGACGGCACCTTCACGGCGGACGACGGCGGCACCTGGCACGTGCAGGACGGGAACCTCCTGTTCTGCGAACGCAGCCCCGGCTTCCTTGTGGCCGTCGCCATGGGGAGCAGCCCGGTGAAGCTGCCCGCCGGCGTCGTACTCTTCAGCGCCTTTCCGCTGGCGGAGGCCGGCTGGCTGCAGCCGGACAACGCGGTGTGGCTCCGCCGCGACTAAGGGCGCCGCAACTGAAACGGCGCAGCTCAAACGGCCGGGGAACCCCTACTGGTTAAGGCTCTGCTCCAGGAACGCCAGGGTGCGCTTCCAGGAGTCGGTGGCGGCATCGGCGTCGTACCGGATAGGGGTGCTGTCGTTGAAGAAAGCATGGCCTGTGCCCGGGTACACCACCGCTTCGAAGTCCACCCCGGCACCGAACATCCTGGCCTTGACCAGCGGCAGCTTGTCCACCAGTGCCTTGTCTTCCTCGCCGTAGAAGGCCAGGACGGGGCAATTGATCCGGCCGAGTTCCTCCTCGCTGAAGTCACACGTGCCGTAGAAGGGCACGGCGGCACGCAGGCGCGGCTCCTTGGTGGCGAGAGTGAAGCTGTAGGTTCCGCCGAAACAGAAGCCCGCCACCGCCACCCGTCCGGCCAGTGCCGGCACCCCCTCGAGGTGGTCGAAGCAGGCCCGGAGGGCAGCCACCGCCTTGTCCGCGAACTCTGGCGAGTGCAGCGGGGAGGTGATCTCGCGGAGCCTCGGCTGGACCTTGCTGCGTTGCTCCGGATCCGGATCGGCGAGGCCGGTGAGGACTTCCGCGGCCACGTCCGGCGTCATGCCGATGTCCGTCAGCAGGTCAGGGGCCAGCACCAGGTAGCCCTCCGCGGCGAACCTGTCCGCCACGTCCTTGATGTGGTCCACCATGCCCCAGATCTCGGAGATCAGCAGCAGCCCACCCTTCGGCTTTTCCTGGAATCGGCCGGCGGCCGGTTCGCTGACGTAGGCCCGGACGGAGGTTTCGGCGTTCCCGATGGTCATCATGTGTCCCATCAGGACAGGCTATGCGCTCCGCTGCCGCCAGAACAGGCTCACGCCGAAGGTGGCGGCACACAGCACCAGCATGGCCACCACCATCCGGGCCCAGCTGTCCTGGTGCACCCCTCCTGAGGCGAAGACGCCGATCATCACCGTGGCGGTAATCGCGCCCACGTACCTGCAGGTCTGGTAGATGCCGGCGGCCACGCCACGGTCCTGCGGCCGGGTGGAAACGAACATGCCCTGGTTGGTGGCGATGCTGACGGTGCCGTATGGAATGCCCATCAGAGCGGTCATCACCACCACCAGCGGGATGGCCAGGGTTCCGGTCAGCAGCCACATCAGGGCAGCCGCCACGGTCAGGAGCAGGACGCCGGCCAGCAGCACCCGCCGGACGCCAAACCGACCCATGGCCTTCACGGCCCACGGGGTTGCCACCACTGACATGGCGGCCAGCGGGAGCATCAGCAGGCCCACCACGCCGGGATCGTACCCGCCGGATTCCTGCAGCAGCTGGGGCAGACCAAAGAAGACGAAGTAATAGACGCTGCTGAACACGGCGAAGGCCAGGTAGACCAGGACCAGCGGCCTGTTGCGGCCCAGCAGCCGCAGGTCCAGGAACGGCCGGGCAAACCGCAGTTCCCGCCACGCGAACAGGGCAGCAATGCCGGTGCCGGCCGCCAGCATCCACCAGCGGTAGCCGGGGGCCACGTTCAGGGCAGCCATCATCACCAGCAGCAGCGCACCGACGAACGCCAGGATGCCCGGGATGTCCGAGTCGCGGAGCAGTTCGGCCAGGCTGCCACGTTCCCGGGCCTCGTCCGGCGGGGCCGCCTGTTTCACGATCAGCAGTGCAGCCAACGCCAGCGGCACGTTGATCAGGAACAGCGCCTCCCAGCCCACCAGGCTCACCAGCAGGCCGCCGATGACGGGACCCACGGCCGCGGCGGACGTGTTCGCCATCTGCAGCCGGCCCAGCGGGCGGGCCGACTCCACCTTCGCCCGCTGCGCGATGGCCCCCACCATCACCACGGCGCTCGGATAGGCGGTGGCGGTACCGAGCGCCATCACGGCCCGGGCCACGCACAGCAGCGCGAAGTTGGGTGCCAGCGGCGCCACCGCACAGGTGACGGCCACCAGGGCCATGCCCAGCATGAACATCCGGCGCGGGCCGAACCGGTCGGCCAGCCTGCCCATAACCGGTTGACCCGCGGCCGAGGCGAGGTAGAAGGATGTGACCACCCAGGTGACGGCGGCGACGTCCAATCCGAAGTCGGCCCGCAGCACCACCAGCGCCACGGCGATCATCGAGGAGTTCAGCGGGTTCAATGCCGTGCCCAGGCTTAGGCCTGCCACGGCCAGGGCGGTCCGGGGGTTGTTGCTCACGGTAACAGTCTGCTTCAACGGAGGGGGCCCGTGCGATTCGCAGCACTCCCGAGACGCAAAACCGTCCCCGAGGCGAATGTTCGCAGGCGCACCGCAGATACGGGGTGCGTCAACGAACCAGCGCGTCGAGGACGGCGTTCTGCGTCGAAAACAGGGGGGCGGACCGTCAGCCCCGGGTCCGGGCGGACAGGGCGCTGTCCAGGAATTCCAGGTGGGCCGGACTAACAGCAACGGCGCTGCCGACGTATTCCGGGTGCTTGCCGATGAACTTCTTGATGAACGGGCACACCGGAACGATGCCGATCCCTGCGTCGGCCGTCTCATCCAGCGCCACCGTGGCGAGCCTGCCGGCAAGGCCCTGGCCACCGTATTCCTCGTTGATCACGGTGTGGTAGAAAATCCGCTGCGGCGAGGCCCCGCCGTCGTACTCCTTGTACACGGCCTTGCCGATGACGTGGCCGGCCACGAGGATTTCGAAGCGTTCGCGCTCGGGGTTGTGGCGGACGGTGATGTCGCTCAAGGGAAATCTCCTTCATTGCAGTTCAAGACCTGTGAAGCGTAACCCGCAAAAGCCAGGCCTTATTTCCGCACGCGGCGGGAGGCCGGCCCGTGAGCCGGCCTCCCGCCGTTCGGGAAACTCCTTCCTAGCTGAGGTAGCCGTTCGGGTTCAGGACGTACTTGGTGGCCGCGCCGGCGTCGAACTCCGCGTAGCCCTTAGGCGCCTCTTCCAGCGGGATGGCCTTGGCGTTGACGTTCTTGGCGATGCTCACCCTGTCGTGCAGGATGGCCATCATCAGCTGCCGGTTGTACTTCATGACCGGACACTGCCCGGTGGTGAAGCTCAGCGACTTGGCCCAGCCGGTACCAAGGCTCAGGCTCAGTGCGCCCTTCTTGGCGGCCTCGTCGATGCCGCCCGGGTCTCCGGTGACATAGAGCCCCGGGATGCCCAGGGCGCCGCCGGCAGCGGTGATCTCCATCAGCGAATTCAGCACGGTGGCCGGCGCTTCCGAGGCGTTGCTGCCGTGCCCGCGCGCCTCGAAGCCCACAGCGTCCACGCCGCAGTCCACCTCCGGGACACCCAGGATCTGTTCGATCTGCTCGGCCGGGCCGCCCTTGCTCAGGTCCACCGTCTCGCAGCCGAAGCTCCTGGCCTGGGCCAGGCGGTCAGCGTTCATGTCGCCCACAATCACGACGGCGGCGCCCAGCAGGTGCGCGCTGGTTGCCGCTGCGAGGCCAACAGGCCCTGCGCCCGCCACGTACACCGTGGAGCCCACGCCCACCCCGGCGGTCACGGCCCCGTGGAATCCTGTGGGAAAGATGTCCGAAAGCATGGTCAGGTCCAGCATCTTCTCCAGGGCCTGGTCCCGATCCGGGAACTTGAGCAGGTTCCAGTCCGCGTAGGGCACCAGGACGTAGTTCGCCTGGCCGCCCACCCAGCCGCCCATGTCCACGTAGCCGTAGGCACTGCCGGGGCGGTCCGGGTTCACATTCAGGCAAATGCCGGTCTTCCGCTCCTTGCAGTTCCGGCACCGCCCGCAGGCGATGTTGAACGGCACTGAGCAGATATCGCCTACCTTGATGAACTCGACGTCGCGGCCCACCTCCACTACTTCACCGGTGATTTCGTGGCCCAGCACCAGGTCCGGCGGTGCTGTGGTGCGGCCGCGCACCATGTGCTGGTCCGAGCCGCAGATGTTGGTGGCCACGGTCTTGAGGATCACCCCGTGGTTGACCGCGCGGCCAACGTTGGCCGGGTTGACGCCCGGGCCGTCTTTCAGTTCAAAGGTGGGATAGTCAACATCGATTACCTCGACCTTGCCGGGTTCCTTGTAGGCAACGGCTTTGTTCCCTGTCATCTGTTCTCCTGTTGTCAGGCCTGCCGGGTACGGCGGCTGATGGTTGGATAGGTGATGCGCCCCGCAGGCGGGACCCGGCGGACCGAAATCGTGCGCTCCCGGATGGTATTGGCCGTGCCGAAACGTTCGTGCCGGACGTTCTTTGCCTGCCGGAAGTGCCGGTCGCTGCGGGTTCCTGGGTGGGGGTCCGCCCAGTCTAGGCAGGCCCGCTGGACTGGTCTAGGGGTGCGGACCCCATGTTTGGGACAGCACACTTCAGGGGACTTGCCTGTGGGGCGTACGCTGCACCCAAGGGCTTTTGCACCCCCGTCATGGTGGGTGCGGAGCACGTTCTACCGCTGAGGAGAACCGAATGAAGACCCGTACCATCGGATCATTGAGCGTCTCTGCCCTGGGCTTGGGCTGCATGGGCATGAGCGAGTTTTATGGGGAAGGTGACGAGCAGGAGTCCGTTGCTACCATCCACGAATTCCTGGACGCCGGCGGCACGCTGCTGGACACCGCGGACATGTACGGCCCCTTCACCAACGAACGCCTGGTGGGCCGGGCCATCGCCGGCCGGCGTGATGCCGTGGTGATTGCCACCAAGTTCGGCAACGAACGCCGCGAGGACGGTTCCTGGGTTGGCATCAACGGCCACCCGGACTACGTGCGGCGTGCCTGCGATGCCAGCCTGGAGCGGCTGGGCGTGGACCACATCGACCTCTACTACCAGCACCGGGTGGACAAGACGGTCCCCATCGAGGAGACCGTGGGTGCCATGGCGGAGCTGGTGCAGGCCGGCAAGGTACGCCACCTGGGCCTGTCCGAAGCCTCCGCCGACACCATCCGCAGGGCCCACGCCGTGCACCCGATCACGGCCCTGCAAACCGAGTACTCCCTGTGGGAACGCGAGCCGGAAACCAAGGTGTTCCCCGTCCTCGAGGAGCTGGGGATCGGCTTCGTTCCCTACAGCCCGCTGGGCCGCGGCTTCCTCACGGGGCAGATCCGCAGCGAGGAGGATTTCGCAGCGGACGATTTCCGCAGGCACTCCCCGCGGTTCCAGGGCGAAAACTTCACCAAGAACCTTGAGCTGGTGGACCGCGTCCGGGAACTCGCCGCGGGCAAACAGTGCACACCCGGGCAGCTGGCCCTCGCCTGGCTGCTCGCGCAGGGTGAACACATCGTGCCGATTCCCGGAACGAAGAAACGCGAGCGGCTGCGCGAGAACCTGGGCGCCGTCGACGTCGAGCTCAGCCGGGAGGACCTCGACCTGCTGGACCGGCTGGCACCGGCTGGATCCACGGCGGGCGCCCGCTACCCCAACATGTCCACCATCGATAACTGACGCAAGGAGAACCATGGCAGTCAACGACGACGAGGCTCAGGTCCTGGACCAGTGGAGCCACCGGCTGGCACAGGCACTGCAGATCCTCGATCTCAAGGTTGACCAGGAGCTGCTCCTGGACCTGGCCCGGAAATCCGCTGATTCGGTGATCCATGCCGCCGCGCCGGTCACCACATTCATGGTGGGTTACGCCGCCGGGCTGCATGCCGGCACCGGCAGCGCGGGCAACAAGGAGGCAGCGGCAGCGGCCGTTGATAAGGCCGCAAGGGTGGCGTTCCAGCTGTGCGAGGACGGTCACGACGGCGGCCCGGCCAGCAAGGGCTGGGCCGACACAGCCCAGTAGCCGCAGAACCGGGACCGGCCCGCACAACAGGTGTTGGCACGCACCGCTTGTGCGGGTCAGGGCCGGCAGTGCGGGCCGGGGCCTGTTGCGCCCGGCACGTCAGCCCCCGGCGGTGGGTTCCTCTTCCAGCACCGCCACGGGCTCAAGGCGCACGATGACGGCCTTTGATGCCGGCGTCTGGCTGCCCTCTGCCACGCTGTCCAGCGGCACCAGGGACGTTGGCCTCCGGGTAGTAGGCGGCTGCGCAGCCCCTGGCGGAGGGGTAGGAGACAATCCGGTAGTTCCGGAGTACCCGCTCCACGTTGTCCGTGTACACACCGTGGATGTCCACCCGCTGGCCGTCCCCGAAGCCCAGCTCGGCAAGGTCCACCGGGTTCACGAACACCACTTCGCGGCCCTTCTTGATGCCCCGGTAGCGGTCGTTGTTGCCGTAGATGGTGGTGTTGAACTGGTCGTGCGAGCGCATGCTCTGCAGGATCAGCGTGCCCTCGGGCCGGTCCACGTGTTCGAGCTCGTTGACCGTGAGCATGGCCTTGCCGGTGGGGGTGTTGAAGGTCCGGGAATCGCGCGGGCCGTTGGGCAGGATGAAGCCGCCGTCCTGCCGGATCTTGCGGTTGTAGTCCTCGCAGCCGTTGACCACACGGGAGATGTGGTCGCGGATGAGGTCGTAGTTTTTCTCGAACCCTGCCCAGTCCGCGGAGCTGCGGTCCTGCACCACGGCGGCGGCCAGACGGCAGATGATAGCCACCTCGGACAGCAGGCCCTGGGCCACCGGTTCCACGGTGCCGTGGGAGGCGTGCACTGCGCAGACCGTGTCCTCCACCGAGACGAACTGCGGGCCGGTTTCCTGCCGGTCGATTTCGGTCCGGCCCATCGTGGGGAGGATCAGCGCCTCGGCGCCGGTGACCGCGTGGGAGTGGTTGAGCTTGGTGGAGATCTGGACCGAAAGCTCGGTCTTCTCCATGGCTTCCTCGGCCACCGCGGTGTCCGAAATGGCTCCCACGAAGTTGCCGCCGAGGCCCACGAAAACCTTGATCCCGCCGTCGCGCATTCCGCGGACGGTCTGGACGGCGTCCAGGCCGTGCTCGCGCGGCGGCTCGAACGCGAACTCCTGGCCCAGCGCGTCAAGGAACGCGGGCGGCATCTGCTCCCAGATGCCCATGGTGCGGTCGCCCTGGACGTTGCTGTGGCCGCGGATGGGGGACGCTCCGGCGCCCGGTTTGCCGATGTTGCCGCGCAGCAGGAGCAGGTTGATGATCTCCTTGATGGTGGCCACGCCCTTCTTCTGCTGCGTGATGCCCATGGCCCAGGTGATGATCACGCGGTCCGCTGCGAGGTAGCGGGCGGCGAGTTCGTCGATCTCCTCGGTGCGCAGGCCGGTGGCCGCGAGGACGGCACCCTCGTCCAGCTGCGCCAGGTGCGACCGGAGCTCCTCGAGCCCTTCGCAGTGCTCCTCGAGGAATGCGTGGTCCAGGACTTTGCCCGGGTTGGCGGCCTCGGCGTCGAGCACCCGTTTGGAGACCGCCTGCAGCAGCGCCATGTCCCCGCCGATCCGCACCTGCAGGAACTGGTCCGCCAGGTCCGTGCCGTGGCCGATGATGCCCTTCACCTTTTGCGGGTTCTTGTACCGCATCAGGCCTGCTTCGGGCAGTGGATTGACGGCCACGATCTTGCAGCCGGCCTCCTTGGCCTCCTCCAGCGCGGTGAGCATGCGCGGATGGTTGGTCCCCGGATTCTGGCCCATGATGATGATCAGGTCGGCTTTTTCGAAGTCGTTGTAGGAGACCGTTGCCTTGCCCACGCCGATGGTCTGGCCCATGCCCCAGCCCGAGGACTCGTGGCACATGTTGGAACAGTCGGGAAGGTTGTTGGTGCCGTAAGCCCTGATGAAGAGCTGGTACAGGAAGGCGGCCTCGTTGGAGGTCCGGCCGCTGGTGTAGAAGGTGGCCTGGTTGGGATCGGGCAGTGACTTCAGCTTGTCCGCCAGGATCCCGAACGCCTGCTCCCAGCTGACCGGGCGGTAGTGGTCCTCCCCCGCCGGTTTGTACACCGGCTCGGTCAGGCGGCCCTGCATTCCCAGCCAGTACTCGGACCGCTGCCGCAGCTCGCTCACGGGGTGCTCGGCCCAGAAACCGCTGCCAACCACCACCGGGGTAGCTTCCCAGGTGACGGCCTTGGCCCCGTTTTCGCAAAACTCAAACATCTTGCGGTGGCCCGGGTCCGGCCAGGCGCAGCTCATGCAGTCGAACCCGTCCTTCTGGTTCAGCGCCAGCAGCGTCTTCCGGGACCGGTCCACACCCATGTGCTCCAGCGCCGGCTTCATCGAGTGGTAAACACCCGGAACACCGGCAGCCCAGGCCTTGGGATGTCCGGCGACCTCGATCCGGGATTCGTCGGGCTCTTCAACCTTGGGGTTCTCGCGCACCACGATGCGTTCTCCTTGCGTCCTCGCCGGGTCCGGGAAACCACCGGTTGCTTCGGCACTTCCCGCTCTTTCCACAGTTGTTCAGCCATCCGCGGAAGTCAAGGGTACGGCCAGCGGCAGCACCGGGCCGGCGTTAAGGTGGGTTGTACGGCTGAAGCAAGCGGCCTGGCACCTCAACGCGGAGACGTACCATGCCGGACCACCTCGCCCTCGCCGCCCTCGCGGCATCCACATTTTCCCTCCCGGAGCTTCGGGACGGCCAGCTTGCCGGAATGACCGCGCTCGTTGACGGCCGCGATGTCCTGGCCGTCATGCCCACCGGCTACGGCAAATCCGCTATCTACCAGGTGGCGGCCCAGTACCTGCACAGCGCAACGGGACGTCCCGCCGTCGTGGTCTCACCGCTGATCGCCCTGCAGGAGGACCAGTTGGACGGCCTGGCCGCCGACCTCGGCCCGGATGCCGCCGTCGCCATCAACTCCTCCCACAGCGACGCCGAAGTGGAGGCCGCCTGGCAGGCCGCCGAGTCCGGGACGGCAGCATTCCTCTACCTGGCGCCGGAGCAACTCGCCAAGGACACGACGGTGGAGCGCCTGGCCCGCCTGGGGGTCTCGCTGTTCGTGGTGGACGAGGCCCACTGTGTCTCCTCCTGGGGCCACGACTTCCGGCCCGACTACCTGGGCCTGGGCGCCGTCCGCGAACGGCTGGGCAACCCGCCAGCGGCTGCACTGACCGCCACCGCTTCTCCCCCGGTGCGTGACGAAATCGTGGAGCGGCTCGGCATGAAGGACCCGCTGGTGCTGGTCCACGGCTTTGACCGGCCCAACATCAACCTTGACGTGGTCCGCCATCATGGGGACAAGGACAAGCGCAGCGCCGTCCTTCACCAGGTGGCAGGGCTGGCCCGCGACGGGCAGGGCCTGGTGTACGCCGCCACCCGCAAGGACACCGAAAAGTACGCCGCCAAGCTCGCCGCCGAAAGCCTCCGGGCGGAGGCCTATCACGCCGGTTTGGCCGCCGCGGAACGGGAACGCATCCACGAACTCTTCCTGGCGGACGGGCTGGACGTGGTGGTGGCCACCACCGCTTTCGGCATGGGCATCGACAAACCCACAGTCCGTTTCGTGGTGCACGCCGACATCCCGGAGTCCCTGGACGCGTACTACCAGGAGATCGGCCGTGGCGGCCGGGACGGTAAACCTGCCACCGCGGTGCTGCACTACCGTTCCGAGGATCTGGGCCTGCGGAAGTTCTTCAGCACCAGCACCCCGGATCCGGAGAAGCTGCTCAAGGTGCTGAAGGTCCTCAAGGATGCCGGCGGGCCTGTGCCCAAGTCGTCCTTGGCGGAGCTGAGCGGGTTCCCGGCCCGCCGGGTCACGGGTTTGGTGAACCAGCTCGAGGAGGCGGGTTCGGTCACCACGGGCAAGCGCGGGATACGCCTCGCCGCCAAAGCCAAGCTGCCTGCGTTGGCGGCGGCCGCCGTCGAACGTGCCGAGGCCCGGCAGCGCGTGGAGCAGTCCCGTCTGACCATGATGCGCGCCTACGCCGAAACGGACGGATGCCGGCGCCAGTTCCTGCTGAACTATTTCGGCGAGGACCTGGCGGCGCCCTGCAACAACTGCGACGCCTGCGCCGAGGCCGCACGCCACCCCGGCAAGCCAGCCGGGCCCGGCTCCGGAAAGATGCAGGACAAGAAGGGGAAGAAGGAGTACAACGGCGGCGGGCCGGGTCCCGCGGCGGCCGACGATCCGTTTCCGCTCCAGTCCGCAGTGGTCCATAAGGAGTGGGGCCCCGGCCTGGTGATGCGGCACGAGGACGACGTGATCACCGTGCTGTTCGAGCAGGAGGGCTACAAGACCCTGTCGCGTTCGGCCGTGCTGGAGCATAAACTCCTGAAGCCTGCTTAGTAAGCTTCAGGGACACGTTCCAACGAAAGGCCGCCGCGTGGAAGTTCCTTTTTATGTCTGGACCCTGACCATCGCGGGAATCGTGGGGCTGCTGGCCTTCGATTTCTTCTTCCACGTCCGCAAGGCGCATACCCCCACGCTGAAGGAATCGTCCATCTGGTCGGCGATTTACGTGGGCATCGCACTGCTGTTCGGGCTGGGGGTGCTGCTCTTCGGCGGACCCACCATGGGTACCGAGTACTTCGCCGGCTACGTCACGGAAAAGGCCCTGTCCGTGGACAACCTCTTCGTGTTCCTGATCGTCATGTCCAGCTTCAAGGTGCCCCGCGCGGACCAGCAGAAGGTGCTGCTGTTCGGCATCGTCTTCTCCCTGATTGCCCGCACGGCCTTCATCTTCCTGGGCGCAGCACTGATCAACAGCTTCGCGTGGGTCTTCTATATCTTCGGGCTGATCCTGCTGATCACCGCCGGCAACCTGCTCAAGCCTGACGACCACGACGACGACTCCGAAGGTTTCGTGGTCCGGCTCGCGAAGAAGTTCCTGCCGGCGTCCGAGCATTACGACGGCGACAAGCTCTTCACCATGGAGAACGGCAAGAGGGTGCTGACCCCCATGCTGCTGGTGATGGTAGCCATCGGCGGCACGGACATCCTGTTCGCCCTGGACTCCATCCCGGCGATCTTCGGCCTGACCCAGAACGTGTTCATCGTCTTCACCGCCACCGCGTTCTCGCTGATGGGCCTGCGGCAGCTGTTCTTCCTCATTGATGGCCTGCTGGACCGGCTGATCTTCCTGTCCTACGGCCTGGCAGTGATCCTGGGCTTCATCGGCGTCAAGCTCATCCTGCACGCCCTGCACGAAAACACCCTGCCGTTCATCAACGACGGCGAGCACGTCAACGTGGTGGAAGTCAGCACCGGGTTGTCGCTCAGCGTGATCCTCGGCGTGCTGGTGCTCACCATCCTGGCCTCGATCTTCAGCCCCAAGGGCAAGGCCAAGAACGCCGTTTCCGGAGCCCGGCGGCATGCCACTGAGTACGTGGACCTGAACTACGAAACGGATATGGCGGAGCGGGACAAGATCTTCGCCAAGATGGTCCGCGAGGAGGACCAGATCCGCAAGCTCCCGGAGAAGTACAAGCGCCTGGTCCGGAACGAAACCGAGTTCCTGGCCCTGATCCGCAAGGCCCACGACGAGCACGACAAAGCCCAGGTACGGGCGGACGCCAACGGCTGACGCGCTGCCCAACTAGGTAGCAGTTGATGTCGTTTTGAGGGCTCAAAACGACATCAACTGCTACCTAGATTCGAGGATAAGCGCTGCAGGGCTGCTGCTCCCGCCCTGGTTGTCGGCCCCTCTTGCTACGTTTGAAGCAGCTGTAAACCAGGGTCAGGGGAACCGTCCCCCGGCCCGGCTGTCCAATGGGGAGGCCCCGTGTTCCTGCTCGAAGCCGATGCCAGTGCCGGTCCCGGTGCTGCGCCGGACCTCGTGTTCTCCGCGAGCGACCTCGTGGCGGCCAGCGAATGTGAATACCGCACGCTCCGCGTCCTGGACGAGAAACTGGGCCGGTCCCCCAAGGCCGCATTCCCTCCGGACGAGATGCGGGTCCGGGCCGGCGAGCTGGGCGACCGGCACGAGCAGACCGTCCTGGCCAGCCTCGTGGCCAAATACGGAACATGGGATGCCAGCCGCGGGGCGGGCGTCTACTCACTGGAACGCGGCAACACCGTCCGCGGGGAACTCCAGGCAAAGCACGCCGAAACCGAGCTCGCGCTGCGCTCCGGAGCCGACGTCGTCTTCCAGGCCACCTTCTTCGATGGCGAGTTCCTCGGCTATGCGGACTTCCTGGTCAACGAGGCCGCCGGAACAGGGTTGCCGGGCCGGTATGAGGTCTGGGACACCAAGCTCGCCCGGCACGCCAAGGTGGGCGCCCTGCTGCAGCTGGCGGCCTACGGTGACCAGCTCCTCGGGATGGGGCTGGACCCCTCCCCCGTCGTGACCCTCGTGCTGGGCACCCGCGTGGGTGAGGACTGGTTGCGCAGCAGCCATTCCCTGCCGGACCTGCTCCCCGTTTTCCGCGAACGGCGCCGGCGCTTCCGCCAGCTCACCGCCGAACACCGGGAGGGCAGCGGGGCGGTCCGGTGGCAGCAGCCAGGCATAGTCCACTGCGGCCGGTGCGACTACTGCGCAGAACAGGTCAGCCTGCACCGCGACCTCCTCATGGTCGCGGGAATGTCGGTGGTCCAGCGCAGGAAACTCCACGCGGCCGGCATCACCAGCATCGACGAACTCGCTGCCATGCCGGCTGCTGCAGCGAAAAACTCAGTGGCCCGGCTGCGTGCCCAAGCCAGGATGCAGCTGGGGCTCGATGCTGCCGCCGGGTCCCGTACGTTCAGTAAAGACGGCGAGCCACACACTGTTTCCTACAGCGTCCTGCCGGAACACACCATCGGCACATTGCCGGCCCCGAGTGCCGGGGACATCTTCTTCGACTTTGAGGGCGATCCGCTCTGGCAGGACCCGGCAACAGGAGTCTGGGGCATCGAGTACCTGTTCGGCGTGATCGAGGCACCCGTCGCCGACGCTGGGGGCGATCCGGTGTTCCGGCCCTTCTGGGCCCATTCCCGGTCCGGGGAACGGAAAGCCTTCCTGGATTTCCTCGAGTACGTGGAGAACCGCCGCAGGCAGTATCCGGACATGCACGTCTACCACTACGCCGCCTACGAGAAGACGGCGCTGCGTAACCTGTCCCTGGCCCACCAGGCGGGCGAAGACACCGTGGACGACTGGTTGCGGAAAGGGCTCCTGGTGGACCTCTACGCCACGGTGAAGCACTCGCTGCGCATCTCCGAGGCGTCCTACTCCATCAAAAAGCTCGAGCCGCTGTACATGGGCGACAACCTGCGCTCCGGGGACGTCAAGGATGCCGGGGCGTCCGTGGTGGCCTACGCGGCCTACTGCGCCGCCCGCGACGCCGGGCACCAAGCCGAGGCAGACGCCGTCCTTGCCTCCATTTCCGATTACAACCAGTACGACTGCCTGTCCACGCTGCGCCTGCGTGACTGGCTGCTGGACATCCAGCCCCAAGCTGGTTCCGGACTTCCGGCGGAAGCACGGGAGGGCACCGGATCCGGAGTCCCTGGATCCGGCGATGCCACCACGGGACGCCGGGACGCGCGGGGCGAATCCCCTGAGGAGGGCCGGCTTCACGAGTACCTTGCCGGCCTCCCGGACAACCGCCCCTGGACGGACGATGAACGGGCCATCGCGATGGTGGCGGCGGCCACCGGATACCACCGCCGTGAACGCAAACAGTTCTGGTGGCAGCACTTTGACCGGGTGGAGGCTTCCCTGGAGAGCTGGTCCGATCAGCGCAATGTGTTCGTGGTGGAGTCCGCCGAGGTGTCCTCCGACTGGGCACTGGCGAAGCCGCGGGAGCGGATGCGGACCCGTGTGCTGAAACTACGCGGCACTATGACCGAAGGTTCCGACTTCCGTACGGATTCCACCTGGTGCCGTCTCTATGACGCCCCGCCGCCGGAGGGCATGGCGGCGCCGGATGCAGCGCAGGGAGCCCGGGCGTACAACTTCGGGACGCGTATCAGCGACCTGCAGGCTGCACCGGATAACCCGGCCTACACCCTCATTACCATCGCCGAACGCGAGTCCGCCAAGGTGGCGGCGTACCCGCATTTCCCGATGGCCCTCACCGAGGACCAGCCGCTGGCGACGGTGAGTATTGAGGCCGCACTGGCGGAACTTGCGAAGGCCGTGGGGTCCGCGGTTCCCTCACTGCCCTCCCAACCGGGCCTGGACATCCTTCGCAAACTGCCGCCGCGGTTCCGCACGCTGCCCGGCCCGGCCGAGGTTCAGCACGGGGCCGATGGCGCTGCCGATTATGCAGGCGCCATCGCTGTTTCGCTGCGGGACCTGGACCGTTCCTACCTGGCCGTCCAGGGGCCGCCCGGCACGGGCAAAACCTACGTTGGCGCGCACGTGATCGGCCAGCTCGTCGGCGAAGGCTGGAAGGTGGGCGTGGTGGCCCAATCGCATAACGTGGTGGAGAACCTGCTTTGCCGGGCCATCGATAAGGGCGGGGTGGACCCCTCGCTGGTGGCGAAGAAGCTCTCTGCGCCCCACGAGGTGCCGTGGAAAGCTACGGCCGACGGCGATGTCGCACGGCTGCTGGAGTCTGGCGGCGGCTGCCTGGTAGGGGGAACGGCCTGGACCATGACCGGAAAGGAAGTCCCGGCCGGTTCCCTGGACCTGCTGGTGATCGATGAGGCCGGACAGTTCTCCCTGGCCAACACGCTCGCCGTTTCCCGGGCAGCGAAGCGGCTCCTCCTGCTGGGGGATCCCCAGCAACTCCCCCAGGTGACGCAGGGTGCCCATCCGGAGCCGGTGGATGAATCCGCCCTCGGCTGGCTGGCCGCCGGTCACGCCACCCTGCCGGCACGGCTGGGATACTTCCTGGCTGACAGCTGGCGGATGCATCCGGCACTGTGCGCTGCGGTGTCGAGGCTCAGCTACGAGAGTAGGCTCCAATCAGCACCGGCCGCGTCCCTGCGTGAGCTGGAAACCGTGCCGCCGGGCGTGGAGACCGTGGTCGTGCAGCACACCGGCAATTCGACAAGCTCGGCAGAGGAAGCGGCGGAGGTGGTTCGGCAGGCACACCGGCACCTAGGCCTGAAATGGACGGCCGGGCCGGAATTAGCAGCCCGGCCGCTTGAGCAGCAGGACCTGCTGGTGGTGGCCGCGTATAACGCCCAGGTCCACCTGATCCGCAAGGAATTGGCCGACGCCGGCCTGCCGGACGTCCGTGTGGGAACGGTGGATAAGTTCCAAGGCCAGGAAGCACCGGTGGTGCTGGTATCGATGGCCTGCTCTGCGGTGGCGGAAGCTCCACGGGGCGCCGAATTCCTCCTGAACCGGAACCGGATCAACGTGGCCGTGTCACGTGGCCAGTGGCGGGCGGTCATCGTCCGCTCCCCCGAGCTCACGAACTACATGCCGCATAAGCCGGCGGCCCTGGAGGAACTGGGGGCCTTTATCGGGCTCAGCGTGCCCGGAAGTCCCTAAATGATCCCTGGGCGTCGGACATGGAGTGGTCCACCCGCTCCACCCGGCCGGGGGCGCGGTCCGAGTTCAGCCAGTCCAGGAGCTTCCCCACCTGGTCGCCGGCACCTTCGGCAACCAGGGCCACCGAACCGTCGTCGAGGTTTTTCACCTCACCGGTCAGGCCCAGCTCCTCAGCCTCACCCATGGTCCGGTACCGGAAGCCGACACCCTGCACCACCCCGAACACGCGGGCGCTCAAGCGAACCTGGTGAGCCGACGGCCCGTCAGCGGTTGGTTCTGCGTGGCGTGCCATGGGTAGGCCTCCTCGGCATCCGCCCTCCCAACTGGGTAGCAGTTGATGTCGTTATGAGGGCTCAAAACGACATCAACTGCTACCCAGTTGGGGAGGATGGGCGCTTAGTTGATGGTGATGTCGCGCGTGGAGTGGTCGTAGCGGATGGTTACGGTGCCGCCGGAGTGGTGCAGCTCGTGGTTGGGGCCATCGAACGTCCCGAATGCGCCGTAGTTTTCGGTCCACGAGCGGTTGAGCGCGATCTTGAAGGTGTAGTGGCCGGCCGGCAGTTCGGCGCTTTTCTTCCACAGCTGGTCCAGGAAGTCGAACTCCATCTGGGCCTCGTCATACTGCGGCGCCCAGTTCTCGGGGGCACCCAGGATGGTGTTGAAGTCGCCGGCAACAGCCACGGCCTCGGGCTGCGGGT
Source organism: Pseudarthrobacter sp. SORGH_AS 212 (assembly GCF_030818145.1). Lineage (NCBI taxonomy): Bacteria > Bacillati > Actinomycetota > Actinomycetes > Micrococcales > Micrococcaceae > Pseudarthrobacter > Pseudarthrobacter sp. SORGH_AS 212. The sequence continues at coordinate 927,399 of NZ_JAUTAA010000001.1, forward strand.
GCGTCTCCACGTCCGGACCTTCGAACGGCTCGGCTGCGACAGGTGTGGCGGCTTCCGTTTTCGCCGGTGCCTTCTTGCGCACGGCCTTCACCACGGGCTCGACGGCGTCTTCGATCGCCTTGGCGGCCTTCTCCACAACAGCGGCAGCCTTTTTGGCCGGCGCCTTCTTCGCTGGAGACTTCTTGGTGGCGCTCTTGGCGTCGTCCTTGGCCGGCACCTCAAGGGTGGCGGCAGCGGCGGACACCGGACGGACGAATCCGGCGGGAGCTGCCGGAACCGGGGTGTCGGCCGGAACGGGAGTGCCGGCGTCGAGCGCGGAAGCGAAGGAGACAGCATCCGGGTAGGCGACAGTGGCGCGCATGCCGTCCTCGGTGATGGTCCAGCCGGAGCGGCCCTTGACCAGCCAGCCGGCCTTGACCAGCTTGGCGGTGGCCGAGGTGAGGGTCTTGTGCCCGCGGGGAATCCCGCCGCTGAGCAGCTCGGCCTCGTGCTCGTTGAACGGCACGCGTGCCGTGGATTCCGCCAGGACCTGGCCCGCATTCAGCGCATCACCGGACCACACGCCTTCGGTCAGGACATCCAGCACGGTCTTGAGTCGAAGGAAGGTGTTTTCTGCGGTGGACTTGGCCATGATTCCCCTAGTGTGTGAGCGATCCGATGAGAGCATCTTGCCAAGTGCCCGTTAAATCGCGCGACTTTAATTGGTTAACTCTGCGTGTCGTGACCGACTATGAAGCGCAGGTCACAACAACTGAGGCGGCGGTCTCGGGTAAGGCCGGCTGCTCGACCATTTCTTGCGCTGGTGCGGGATTTCTCCCGCACGTCCCTGACCCGCCTGCGGGACCAAGTTTAGCCGGAGATTGGGCGGCCGGGACGCGCAAGGCTCGGGTCAGTGCGCCAGTTCCCCGCTGTTCAGTTCCTCCAGCAGCTCTGCCTTGCGTTCTTCGGACGCAAACGACGAGTGGATGGAGTTTGCCGCGAGCCTTGCTTTGTCGAATTCAGACAGCTCGAACACGGCCTCCAGCTGGGCAAAGTTGTCATCCACGTAGCCGCCGAAGTAGGCGGGGTCGTCAGAGTTCACGGACACATTGAGTCCGGCGGCCAGCATGGCCGGCAGCGGGTGGTCAGCCAAGGTGTCCACGGTGCGGAGCCGGACGTTGGACAGGGGGCAGACCGTGAGCGGGATCCGCTCGTCCACCAGGCGCTCCACCAGGTCGGTGTCGTCCATGCAGCGGATGCCGTGGTCGATGCGTTCCACGCCCAGGACGTCCAGGGCTTCCACAACATACGACGCCGGCCCTTCCTCGCCTGCGTGGGCCGTCAGCCGCAGGCCTGCTTCGCGGGCCTTGGCATAGAGGCGCTCGAATTTTGCGGGCGGGTTGCCCACCTCCGCGGAGTCCAGGCCGATGGCACCGATCGGTGCGTCCATTGCCAGCAGGGCGTCCAGGACTTCGAGGGCCGACTCTTCGGGGAGGTCGCGCAGGAAGGCGGCGATCAGGATGGTGGACATCCCAAAGTCCTCCATCGAGGTGGCCAGCACGGACGCCACGCCGTTGACGCAGGTCTCCAGGGAGATGCCACGGGACAGGTGGGCCTGCGGGTCGAGCATGATCTCGGCATGCCGGACGCCGGCGGCCGCCGCGCGTTCCAGGTAGGCGTGGGTCATGGCCGCGAAGTCCTCTTCGGTCTGCAGCACGGCCATGTTGGCGTAGTACAGGTCCAGGAAGGACTGGAGGTCGGTGAATTCGTACCGCTGGCGCAGTTCGTCAAGGTCTGCGTACGGGAGGGTGATGCCGTTGCGTTCCGCGAGGGCAAAGATCAATTCAGGCTGCAGGGTGCCTTCGATGTGCAGGTGCAGTTCAGCTACCGGAAGGAGCCGGGCAGGGACAGCGGCGTTGGATTCTGACACTTCGGTTTCGGGCGCAGCGGGCTCACCCTCAAAGTTTTCCATCCGGTCAGGATAATCCCCCACGAGGGTTCCCGCCTGCCCGGGCCCCGGAGCCGTGCACCTGGGCGGAGGCCGCCGTCGCCGTCGGTGGCCCCTTCAACTGCCCTTGCCCGCACTGCGAAGTGCAGCACCTATCTCGATTTGATAACGCCGAGCCTATGTTTTAGCGTGAAATGCATGCCCGTCCGGCGGGCGCATGAATGCCAGGTGCTGCCTTCACCAGAACTGCCCAGCGGCAGCCACCGACGTTGACCTCTATTTGTCAGGGGCGGGCAGTAGCGCGACGATCTTCGGGGACGGAGCCAGCGCGGGTGGCCTTCAGGAGCATCACCACCATGAATAAATCTTCTTTCCGTACTGTTGCGCGCCGTGGAGCCACCGTGGCGGCTATCTCCGTGGCGGGCATCGCCCTGTCCACCGGCGCCGCCAACGCGGCCGCCCCCACCTCAACGTGGGACTCGCTGGCCCAGTGTGAGAGCGGCGGCAACTGGTCCACCAACACGGGCAACGGCTTCTCCGGCGGCCTCCAGTTCACCTCCAGCACCTGGCAGGCCTACGGCGGTTCCGGTTCGCCGGCAGACGCCAGCCGCGAACAGCAGATCGCCGTGGCCGAGCGCGTCCAGGCCTCCCAGGGCTGGGGCGCCTGGCCTTCCTGCTCATCCCAGCTCGGCCTGAACGGTGGCGGGGGCGCCCCGGTGCAGCAGGCACCCGTGCAGCAGGCACCCGTGCAGCAGGCGCCGGTCCAGGCGGCACCCGTCCAGGCCGCGGCCGTCGAAGCCGCTCCCGTAGCAGCTGCGCCCGCCGCCCAGGCACCCGCCCGGCACGCTACCTCCGTAGCCCTCAGCGGGGAGACCTACACCCTCGAAGCCGGCGACACCCTGAGCATCGTCGCCGATAAGCTTGGCGTTGCAGGCGGTTGGCAGCACCTTGCCGACGCCAACCTGGACACCATCTCGGACCCCAACCTGGTGTTTGAAGGACAGGTGCTCCAGCTCCCCGCCTAGCGGGCTCCAAAACCGGTCGGCGATAGACAAATTCCGTTGACCATAGAACGACGCCGGCACGCCCCCACAAGGGATGTGCCGGCGTCGTTCTCTTTAATTTTGTGCCTCGGATGCCAAATCCGGGTGCTGCAGCTTCAGCTGGCGGGAATCTCCCGGACGATGCGCACCTTCCAGGCCGAGTCGTCAGAGGTGTCCAGCAGGGCCACAGTGCCGTGGGCCAGGTTCAGTGCAACGCGCTTGACGGCGAGCAGTTCCAGGTAGAGGTGCTCGTTCATGCGTGCCGGGGTGTCGACCACGTACTTCACGGCGTCGCGCACCTTGCGGTAATTGGCGCTGCGTTCCCGGTGCAGGTGGAGTTCCAGTGCGGAGCGCTGCTTCAGGCGCGGCTCGTGGCGGTTCAACAGCGTCACTGCCGTGTGCACCCCGATGACGAGGGCCAGCGAGACGGCGTAGATCCACCATCCGCTCGAGAGCAGGAACAGCGGGAGGTTGCCGATGGCCACGAGGGCGATCACCAAGCGTAGGGCCGCAATGCGGCGCATGGTCCTGGCAACGGTAGCCATGCCGGCCCGGAAACCGTGCTGTTCGTAGCGGGCAGCGGCGGGGTCGATGGTGAACTCATCGAGGACCAGGATGCCGTTGGCTTCGGGACCGAGCATCAGTCCGTACCGGGGCTGCGCGGGGCGGGAGGCGGGGTTTTCAGCTGTAAATGTCATGAGGTAGCTTCCAAAACGCGGGATGGGTTGCGGTGATCTTAGTGGTTCGACCTTCCGCCAGTATGCAACCGTCCACTATCTGGACATCCGGCAGGCCTTCCTGTGGCGCCCGGCACTGCAATTGGCACATCAGCAACCTGCCGTCAGACTGAATGGATGCAAACCTTCCTCCCGTACCCTGATTTCCGGCAGAGCGCCGCTGCACTGGACACCGCCCGGCTGGGCAAGCAGCGGGTGGAGGCCCTGCAGACACTCCGTGCGCTGGTCCTTCCCGGATACGGGTGGCAGACCCACCCCGCGATCCGGATGTGGATGGGCTACGTCCCGGCCCTCACCATGTACGGCCTGGCCATGGTGGACGAGTGGATGGAACGCGGCCACCCGGACAACACGCGCGCCAACATCGCCGAGTTCGCCCCGCAGGCCGCCCACCCGGACTACGCGTCGAAGATCCTGCTGCCGCCGTGGCTCGGCGATCCGGATTTCCACCTCAGCCACCGGTCCAAGCTGGTCCACAAGGACTCCAAGTTTTACAGTCCCCTCTTCTCCGATGCGATTCCGGAGATGGACTACATCTGGCCCGAACCCCGGCATGAGTTCCTCCCGCAGGAGCCCGAGGGGGACATCCTGTGGATCCTCCGGGACCCGCATGCCGACGTCGATCCCCAGACGCTGGACACGGTGGCGCTGCCGCCCGTGGGAAGGGGCAACGCTGCCGCGGCGGGCGCACCGGGTTCGGACGACGACTACAGCCCCGTGTACCTCGAGGAGAAGTCCCGGCGGCCCTCAAAGCAGTCGCGGAAGGCCGCACCCAAGCCGCAGGCCAAGAAGCCCACCCGCAAGCGGCTCGCGCAGGAGGAAGCCTTCTCCACCCTGCCGGGAAAGACGCCGGTTGCCGTTCCGTTCGAGAAGGGCGCCAAGTTCGCCGTGGGCCAGGTGACAGGCCGGCCCATCACCCTGGACGACGGCCGGTTCGGCAGGCATTTCACTGTCAACGAGATCATCGACCGCTCCGCGTTCGCCTACCCGGCCCTCTTGCAGGACCCGCGCGTCTTCTTTCCGGTGGAGGCACCGTAACCCATGACGATCCTTCTGGCAGGCTGCGGCGACCTGGGCACGGAGGCCGGGCTTCGGTTCGCCGGCCTGGGTCACCGGGTTGTCGGCTGGCGCCGCTCCCCTTCCAAACTTCCGGCGGCCATCGAAGGCGTGGCGGCTGACCTGAGCTCCGCCCAGCTGCCGCCGGTCCCGGCGGACACGTCCGTCGTCGTGATTGCCGTGGCGGCGGATGCACCCAGGGAAGACGCGTACCGCGCCGCCTATGTGGACGGCGTGGCCCACGTGCTGGATGCTTTGGAGCGCGACGGCGTGATCCCCCGCCGGGTGCTTTTTGTCTCGTCCACCGCTGTGTACGGCGACGCCGGCGGCGGCTGGGTGGACGAAGGGACGCCGCCGGAACCGGGCGGTTTCTCCGGCCGGGTTTTGGTGGAGGCTGAGGACCTGCTGCAATCCAGGCTTGCGGGTTCCGGTACCGCGGCGGTGTCCCTGCGGCTTGGCGGTATCTACGGGCCCGGCCGGACGAGGCTGATCGACCAGGTGCGGACCGGCTCAGCGGTGGTCCCGCAGGATGTCCGGTACACGAACCGCATCCACCGCGACGACGCCGCGGCCGCACTGGTGCATCTTGCCACGATGGAAAGCACCCCCGCGCCCGTCTATATCGGAGTGGACAACGAGGCCGCGGACCTGGGCTCGGTGCTCCGGTTCCTGGCCGCGGAAATGAAGCTGCCCGAACCAGCCGTGGGTGACGCCGGACCGGCACGCGGCGGCAACAAGCGGTGCTCCAACAAGCTTCTCCGCGGTACCGGCTTCACCTTTGCGCTTCCCAGCTTCCGGGAAGGATACCGGGATGTTTTAGCCGGGAACGGGGTACGGCACCCCTAAGCGGCTGGGTGGAGACCGGTGCGGAGTTCGAGTCGGCGGTGTTCTGTGCCCCTGCGCAGTTTAGGCTTCAGCCATGACTGTTCCACCTCCGGGCGGTGGTCCGCTTACAGTGCGGCCTGCGGATGACCAGTGGCCCAACCCGCCGGGGCTGCCCGCCCCGGTGCTCTCCTCCCAGCGCTGGCTGGACGCCGTTTTCCTGCACTGGCGCATCGATGTGTCCGTGGTGGCGCGGTTCATGCCGGCGGGCGTCCGGCCGGACGTCTTTGACGGCAGTTCCTGGGTGGGGCTGATCGGATTCCGGATGGAACATGCCGGGCTGGGGCGCGGGCCCGGCATCCCGTACCTGGGGAGCTTCAACGAGGTCAACGTCCGACTCTATTCACGTGCGCCCGACGGGACGCACGGCGTGGTGTTCCTGAGCCTGGACGCCAACCGACTGCCGGTGGTGATGGCCACCCGGGCAGTGGGCATTCCTTACGTCTGGTCAAAGATCCGGCGCTGGCCAACCTTCCCATTGGGGGTTGGTGGGCTGCAGAAGACCTGGTCGGCGGCCGGAACCACGGTATCGGACTGCGGGGCCGCCCCGGTGGGCTACTCGGTACGCCGCTTCGGCGGCACAGGGGCCGGCAGCGATTTTACGGTTGTTCCCCGCCTCGGCGCGGCGGCGGCAGACCCGTTGTCCGTCTTCCTGACGGCGCGGTTCGGCATGCATGGCCGCTTCTTCGGCCGGACCGCCTTCATTCCCAATACGCACAGCCCCTGGCCCCTTTTTGAGGCAGATGTCCATACGCTCGCGGACGGGCTGGTTGAGTCTGCGGGGATCACGGCCGAAGGACCGCCGGAGTCCGTCCTCTACTCACCCGGGGTGCAGACAAGGTTCGGCAAGCCGCGCCTGCTGGGGAGCCCGCGTCCGGGATGAACCGCTAGAACGTGCTCCCCTGCGGATCCTGCCCGGGGGTGTCCTGCCAGCCCTTGCTGTCGGTGAAGGTGGCAACGAGCGTGCCAACGCCAGTCCCGAGCGACTCAGAGGGATCAAAGTACAGGGCGGCTTCCGAGGCGCGGCTGTGCGAGATCAGTTGCTCAGCTTCAAGTTTCGCCTCGGGGACCGTGGCTCCCACGATGCTGGTGCGTGCGGGAAGTTCCGAGGAATGGACCACCCCGGCGCCGGTCTGGGCCAGCGGAATAGTGGTGCCGGAATTGATCTCATCGTGGGGAAACTCAAACTCGTCGTCGCTGGATGCGGCCGGGATCGTGTACTCCAGGAAAAAGGTCATGGCCCCACCCTTGCAGAAAGCTGCCCCGCCCGAAACCCCACCGTTCCACCGGCCCGGTCCAGCAGCCCCGTCAGGCGCCCCTACTTCCCCAGCCCGGCCCGGCGCAGCGCCTCGGCCATGGCAGTGTTCGCGGGCGCAGCCTGCGGAGCAGCACCGCGTCCGGCGGAGCGGCCGCCGGTGGCACCCGGGGTTCGACCTTCCGCGTTCTTGCCACCCTGGCCTCCGCGGGCATTCCGTTCACCTTGCGGAGCGGCACCCGGACCGCCCCTGCGGGAATCCCGCGCTTTGGCGCCGCCTGCAGACGAACCCGCGGGGCGCTGCACGCCGGTCCCCGTACCGCGGGGAGCCTGTCCGCGCGGGCCGGGTTCGTCGTCGAGCCTCAGCGTCAGGGAAATCCTCTTTCGGTCCGGATCCGCTTCCAGCACCTTGACGCGCACCACCTGGCCGGACTTCACCACTTCGCGGGGATCGGACACGAAGCGGTTGGACAGGGCAGACACATGGACCAGGCCGTCCTGGTGCACGCCCACATCCACAAACGCCCCAAAGGCGGCCACGTTGGTGACCGTACCCTCGAGGACCATGCCGGGCTTCAGGTCGGAAATCTTTTCAATGCCTTCGGAGAACGTGGCAGTGGTGAATGCCGGGCGCGGGTCGCGGCCCGGCTTGTCGAGTTCAGCAAGGATGTCCGTCACGGTGGGCAGGCCGAACGTGTCGTCCACAAAGTCGCGCGGATCCAGCGACGACGCGGGCGCCGCGCCCGCCGCCACCAGGATTTTCCGGGCCACCGCGTAGGACTCCGGGTGGACGCTGGACGCGTCCAGCGGCTCCACTCCCCCGGTGATCCGGAGGAAGCCGGCGCACTGCTCAAAGGCCTTGGCACCCAGCCGCGGCACCTTCTTGAGGTCCGAACGCTTGCCGAATGGACCGTTCTGGTTCCGGTACGCCACGATGTTCTCGCTGAGCAGTGCTCCGACGCCGGCCACGCGGCTAAGGAGCGCCGGCGAGGCGGTGTTGACGTCTACGCCGACGGCATTCACGCAGTCCTCCACCACCGCGTCCAGGCTCCTGTCCAGCTTTGATGCGGTGACGTCGTGCTGGTACTGGCCCACGCCGATGGACTTGGGATCGATCTTCACGAGCTCCGCGAGGGGGTCCTGCAAACGCCGGGCAATAGACACGGCGCCACGCAGTGAAACATCCATGCCGGGAAGTTCGGCGGCGGCGAGTGCGGAGGCCGAGTAGACGGACGCTCCGGCTTCGGAAACCACCAGCTTCTGCGGCTTGCGGTCCACGTCCGGGAGGAGCTTGATCAGCTCGGCGGCGAGCTTGTCCGTCTCCCTGGATGCGGTTCCGTTGCCGATGGCCACGAGTTCGACGGCGTGCTGCCGCGCCAGTTTCACCAGCGATGCCAAGGCTTCGTCCCACTTCCGAGCCGGAGCGTGCGGGTACACCGTGTCTGTGGCAACGACCTTGCCGGTACCGTCCACCACCGCCACCTTCACGCCGGTGCGCAGGCCCGGGTCCAGGCCCAGGGTGGGGCGGTTGCCTGCGGGCGCGGCCAGGAGGACATCCCGGAGGTTCGCGGCGAACACCCGGACTGCTTCGTCCTCAGCGGCCGCGAACATCCGGCCGCGCAGATCTGCAGTGAGCCTGGCCAGCACCCGGGACTTCCAGGCGACCTGGGCGGTCTGCATCAGCCACGCATCGGCGGGCCGGCCGCGGTGGGCGACCCCGAGGAACTTTGCCACCGCGGACTCGTAGCGGGCCCGTGAGGCGGCCAGGGCGTCGTCGTCCGCGGGATCCGCCTCGGCGAGGTCGAGTTCAAGGACGCCGTCCTTCTCCCCCCGCAGCAGCGCGAGCACACGATGGGACGGCATTCCTGCGGGCGCCTGGGTGAAGTCGAAGTAGTCAGCGAATTTCTGGCCGTCCACCTCTTTGCCTTTCTTCACGCGGGACACCATGCGGCCCTGTGTCCAGAGTCGCTCGCGGAGCGTGGCCGCGAGATCGGGGTCCTGGGCAACGCGCTCCACGAGGATGGCGCGGGCGCCGGCGAGGGCTCCGGCCGCGTCACCGATGGCGTGTTCAGGGTTGAGGTACTTGGCGGCCTCGCGCTCCGGATCGAGCTCGGGACGCTTTACGAGTGCGTCGGCGAGCGGCTCAAGCCCTGCTTCGCGCGCTATCTGTGCCTTGGTGCGGCGCTTGGACTTGAAGGGCAGGTAGATGTCCTCCAGTCTGGACTTGGTGTCCGCTGCCAGGATGGCCTTCTTCAGTTCTGATGTCAGCTGTCCCTGGGCCTCGATGGCTTCCAGGACCGCACGACGGCGGTCGGCAAGTTCCCGGAGGTAGCGCAGCCGCTCTTCCAGGTCGCGGAGCTGGCCGTCATCCAGCGTTCCGGTGGCTTCCTTGCGGTACCGGGCAATGAACGGGACCGTTGACCCGCCGTCCACCAGATCGACGGCAGCTTTCACCTGCCACGGCTTGACGCCCAGTTCCACGGCAATCTGTGTGTAGATGGCGTCGTCCGGCTGGTGTGCTGCGGGCTTGGAAGGGGCTTGCGGCTGTTGGGTCACCAGAACATCTTGCCTTACCCGCCAGTTGCGCTCCACCGGCGGCAGGAGCCAGCGCGCTTCCTCAGATTGCGCGTCCGGGGGCATGCGCCGGGCCGCGCGGCCGGTAAGGGTATTCCACTCCCGTCTGCGAAGTGCTGTAGTTGATATGCCGTCTTAGGCCATCAACGCTCGAGGAAGAGGCCGCCATGAAAGAACTGCTGATTGTGTTTCAGGAAGGGTTCGAGGAGGCCAACATCACCCTGACGGTCAACGGCAAGCAGGTGTGGCGTGACGTGGATGTATCCACCAATCCCATCCTCGGCATTGCCTCTGAGGTCTCCGTGGAGCTGCCGGCGAAGGGATCCCAAGTCGGGGTCGAAGTGACCAACCGCGGGCTGAAAGCGATTACGAAGGTGAGCGGAAAGCCTAAAAGCGTGCTTGTCTCCATCCAGGACGACAGGCTCGTAATGACGGAAGGAACAGGCCGCGAGGCTCTTCTGTAGCCCTGGAGCCTCCACTTGTTTCGAGGCCGAAGAAGGCCTAGTAAAAGTCAAATCGTTGGAGTAGCATCTGATCACCGCCGGCTTCCACAGGGGTCCGGCGGGCCAAAAATCCGAGTAGGCCGGGGGTCGTCGGATGGCTTCCGGTTTTCCGCTGCCGGGACAGCACACCGTGCAGCAGCAGATGAGGGCGGCACCCAATTGTGGGTGCCGCCCTCATCGCATGTGGCCGTCCTGCTGCTACGAGTTGCTGTCCTGGTACACGGGGTAGTCCGTGTAGCCTTCTGCACCAGTGCTGTAGAACGTGCTGGCGTCCGGCTCGTTGAGCGGCAGGCTTTCCTTCCAGCGCCGCGCGAGGTCCGGGTTGGCGATGGCGGGCCGTCCCACCACCACTGCGTCTGCATGGCCGTCGGCCACGAGGCTTACCGCCTCTTCCCGCGTGGTCACCACGCCGAAACCGGTGTTCACCAGGAAGGGGCCGCCGAATCGTGCACGGAGGTCCTGGACCAGCTGGCCGGTGGGCTCGTGGTGGAGGACGCTGAGGTAGGCGAGGTTGAGCGGGGCGATGCTGTCCACGAGCACTTCGTAGGTGGCGCGGACATCTGCCGCGTCGGTCTCGGCGATGCCCTGGACGTTGTGCTCGGGCGAAATGCGGATGCCCACGCGGTTGGCACCGACCGCTGCCACAACGGCGTTCACCGTCTCGATGACGAAGCGGGCGCGGTTTTCGGGTGAACCGCCGTAGCTGTCAGTGCGGACGTTGGAGTTCGGGGCCAGGAACTCATGCAGGAGGTAACCGTTGGCGGAGTGCAGCTCAACGCCGTCGAATCCGGCCTCAATGGCGTTCAGCGAGGCGTTGACGAATTCCTGGATGACCATAGGCAGTTCGTCAGTGTCCAGGGCACGCGGCACCGGGTACGACTGCTTGCCTGCCGGCGTGTGGACAGTTCCTTCCACGGCAACGGCGCTCGGCGCTACGATTTCCGCCCCACCCGTGATGTCCTGGTGCGAGACGCGCCCGCCGTGCATGATCTGGGCGAACATCCGGCCGCCCTCGGCGTGAACTGCGTCCGTGACTTTCTTCCAGCCTGCGACCTGCTCGGGGGTGAAGATCCCGGGCTGACCGGCGTACGAGCGTGCACCGGCGCTCGGGTGGGTTCCTTCGCTGACGATCAGGCCGAGCGAGGCGCGCTGGCGGTAATGCTCGACGACGAGCGGCCCGGGGACGCCTGCCTCGCCGGAGCGGACGCGCGTCAGTGGCGCCATGACCAGACGGTTGGGGAGCTCAAGTTCACCGAGAGTGAGGGTGGAAAACAGCATGCGCGTTCCTTTCGGGGGCTGAAGGCTTACTACTTCTGCCAACTAAGAAGCGCATGCAACTATTCCGGATGCGAGGTGAATCACAGGACAACTGTCCCCCGCCGCTGCGGAACGGGGCGATTTCGGCACTGCCTGGACTGTGGTTCAGCGGGCCGTGCCGGGGCAGCCTTGTCCTTGTGAGTTGGTGTTGCAGTCGTCCGCGTAGTTCCGGGTGAGGGACCGCCAGACGCTGATGGTCTGCGGCGGGGCGCTGAACTGACCTTGGCCGGGAATCGGCAGGGCGGGGCCGTTATTGACGGAGTAAGTTCCCTGGAACGACGTAGTCAGCACTACCTGGAAATCACCGGTGGGCCCCGTAGGCGTGGCTGGTCCGCGTCTTTTCACCCCACCGGTCCTGCGGCAGCGGTCCGCCCATTGAGGGTTGCGGGCCGAACACAGTGCCGTCGCCGTAGTTCCACGTGTATTGCACCGGGGTGGCGACTACGTGGACTTGCTGGCCGAACATCGTGATGTCGAACTGCTGCTCCACGGACTCCGCGTAGAAGTTGGTTTCAGCACCGCGGAGCGTGTGGGGACTCGGCTGGGCGGTGACCGATCCGGCGCTCACTGGCAGGTTTTGGAACTCCCGCTGGATGTCCGCCGCGATCCGGGGCAGCAGGTCCTCAGGCCTGGCGTCGTAAAGGCAGGTAGGGCCGGAATGTGGCGCCCACACGGCTCCCGGAACGCCACGGGGACGGGAAAGCCACATGACAGGGATGCCTTCTTCGCCGTCCGGGCCGTTCTTGCATTCCAATTGGCGGGCCAGGCACGGGGTGTCGAAATCTCCCCCGCCGAGGTGGCACTGAAGTTCGTATTTGTATTCGTTGGGATCAGTCGGCACGCTGCCTTGATCGGGCCGAGAGAACTCGTCCTCACCGGGATCCTTTTGCCATCCTGAGACTCCGGCTCCCCCAGAGGTCCAGTGCCCCTTCGGCGGTGATTTGATGTCATTTTCCCCTGCGAGGTTCAGTCCGAAAGCCCGATGTGTTGCGGCGACAGCAGTTGTCGGAAAAATCAACGCGAAAAACAGAAAACCAATCACGCAGCAGCGGAATACGGCCGTCATTTTCTAGCCGACGATCGGCTCGACAGTTTTCACGAACCAAGAGCCGTCACGAAAGACGGCCAATACTAGGTTCCCCGAGTCGGCGGGCTTCGGCTCCGCGCTGTCAAGAGACTTATCCGCGTTGTAGTAGCTCAGCGCTTCCTGCGATACCTGAACAGCAACCTGATAGTTTCCGTCGGATGCCACTGCGAAATTGGTATCGATAACCGGCGTTGTTACCTTCCCGCCCGATAACCAGCGACCGTCCCGGTGCCATCCCTCCTGCACCTGCTTAGCGTTTTCGCACATCTTGCAATCTGGACCAGTTATTGCGGACAAGGGTTTCGTGTCCCCCGTCTCATAGCCGTAGCTAAGGAGTTCAAACCAGTACCTTGTGAACGCCTCCAAACCTTCCTTCGTCTCCGTTTTCGCCACTTCCGGAAGCACCGGAACAGGGACGTTCTGGGCGGGCCCGGATGCGTCGGCGGGCTTGTAGACGGCGCTGGGAGTGGGAGTGGGCGGGACGCTGGGAGACGCCGACTGGGAGGGCGTTGGCGTACCGGTCCCCGGATCGGCAGGGGCTCCGCCGGAGCAGCCAGCCATCAGAAGCGTTCCGGCCACCGCAATAACAGCCGCACCGGACCGAGGGCCAAAGGACGTACGAACGTTGCGCGAGGTCATGGGCCGCTGTTCCCCCAGTAGTTTCAAGACGGCTTGCTCCGGACAGTGATTCAAGGGTAGCCCAGGTCACATCTTGGCGATAAGAGTTATCCACAGGCTTCCGACTCCGGTTTTACCACCGCTCCGGGCCGCGCGGAAGTCACATGGAGAAAGCCGGCGCCCCCAGGCACCGGCTTCCCCCCACTGCAACAGCTCCAGCCACAGAGCTCCAGAACGGCTACTTCTGCGCCGGAAGCACCAACTCCCCGGTCTTGTCCGTGGACAAGGCGAGCGAGGAAACGTACTGCGGGCCGCCGTCGGGCGCGTCCTGTGCCGAACGCACCATGTCCGGACGCTCGAACTCCAGCCCCGTCACGTGGCAGGTGAGTTTCGCGTCGCTGGGGTTGCCGTCGGCGTCGAACATGGGCAGGTCGATGCCGTCGTCCGTGCGGCGGAGGTAGTACCGGCCGCGGGTCAGGACCGCGAGCGCCGGCGGCAGCACCAGCGCCAGGCCGACAGCGAAGATCGGCGAATACGGCTGGATGCCGGACCCAAATGCACCGAAGAACACAGCGATGGAAACGCCCGCGGACACCAGCATCGATACAAACCCCACCGGGTTCACGGCGTAGAGCATGCCGCGGCGGAACTCGGGCACCTTCGGGGAGATCTTGAGCAGGTACTTGTTGATGGCGATATCGGAGGCAACCGTGACCACCCACGCCATGGCGCAGTTGGCGTAGAAGCCGAGGATGGTGTTGAGGAAGTCGAACATGTTGGCTTCCATGAGAACCAGGGCGATGAGCAGGTTCACCACTACGAACACCATCCGGCCGGGGTAGGTCTTGGTGATGCGGGTAAAGCTGTTGGTCCACGCCAGCGAGCCGGAGTAGGCGTTGGTGACGTTGATTTTGATCTGCGAAATGACCACCAGCACCACGGCCAGGGTCATCGCCAGCCATGCCGGCATCATCTCCTGGTACACGCCCAGGAACTGGTGCACGGGCTCGTTGGCCGTGGCAGACGCCGCGGGGTCCAGCGTGGCGATGAGGTAGATGGCGATGAACAGGCCCACGATCTGTTTGATGGCCCCGAAAATGACCCAGCCGGGTCCGGCCAGGATCACGGCCCGCCACCAGGCCCCACGGTTGGCATCGGTGCGCGGCGGCATGAACCGGAGGTAGTCGATCTGCTCGGCGATCTGCGCCATCAGGGACAGGCACACGCCGGCGGCCAGCATCACGGAGGCCAGGTTCGGACCGCCGTCGCCGGACTCGCCGGTGTATGCAAAGAAGCTGTCGATGCTCTCCGGATGCGAAACCAGCAGGTACCCCACCGGAACCACCATCAGGAGCAGCCAGAGCGGGGTGGTCCACACCTGCAACTTGGCCAGGGTGTTCATCCCGTAGATCACCAGCGGAATGATGATCACGGTGGACGCCGCGTACCCCAGCCACTGCGGAATCCCCAGGCCCAGCTCCAGCCCCTGGGCCATGATGGAGCCCTCCAGCGCGAAGAAGATGAACGTGAACGTGGCAAAGATGACGTTGGTGACCACGGATCCGTAGTAGCCGAAGCCGGAGCCGCGGGTGATCAGGTCCAGGTCGATGTTGTAGCGGGCCGCGTAATAGGCCAGCGGGAAGCCGGTGGCGAAGATGATGACGGCGGCCACCAGGATGCCGAAGATCGCGTTCACCGTGCCATAGGAAATCCCGATGTTCGCGCCGATGGAGAAGTCCGCCAGGTAGGCGATGCCGCCCAGCGCGCTCGTGGCCACCACGCCTGCGCTCCACTTGCGGTAGGACCGCGGGGCGAACCGCAGCGTGTAGTCCTCCAGGCTTTCCTTGGTGGCGTTCAGCGCGGCGGCGTTTCCTGCCGTCGGAGTCGCCGTGGATCCGCCGACGACGGCGGCGCCGGGCGGTGCGGCAGGCTCCAGCAGTTGCGTGGATTCTGAGTCGTGGCTCATGGGCGTGTGTCGCTTTCGTTCGGAGTTCGAGGTCTGCGAGAGACGCTATCCACCCGAAAAGACAGTCCCATCACGTTCCTGTTTCCGCGGTGTAAAGCCTTGACTTCAGCAGTCAACAATGGGCGGCCCGGCTACTTGTTGCCACCCCACAAAAACGGCCGGCGCCCCTGGAACTAGCGTCGGAAAGGTACGTTCCGCGAGACAAAGGACCACCCATGACTGCCACCGTCCACAATTGGCCCATCCTGGAGACAGCCCGCGCCCAGGTCCTGGAGCGGGGCATGGGCCTCAGCGAAGACCAGCTGGTGGAGGTCCTCACCCTCCCGGACGAAGCACTCCCCCAGGCTTTGGAGCTGGCGCACCGGGTCCGCCTCCGGCATTGCGGCGAGGACGTGGAGGTTGAAGGCATCGTCTCCATTAAGACGGGCGGCTGCCCCGAAGACTGCCACTTCTGCAGCCAGTCCGGACTCTTTGACAGCCCCGTCCGCGGCGTCTGGCTGGACATCCCGGAACTGGTCAAAGCCGCCAAGGAAACTGCGGCCACCGGTGCTACGGAGTTCTGCATTGTGGCAGCCGTGCGTGGCCCGGACATCAAGCTGATGAACCAGGTCAAGTTCGCCATCGACCGGATCAACGAGGAAGTGGACATCAACATTGCGTGTTCCCTGGGCATGCTCACCCAACGGCAGGTGGACCAGCTCGCCGGCTGGGGCGTCCACCGCTACAACCACAACCTCGAAACCGCCCGCAGCTTCTTCCCGCAGGTGGTAACGACGCACACCTATGAGGAACGGCTCGGGACGTGCGCCATGGTGAAGGCTGCCGGCATGGAACTGTGCTGCGGGGCGCTCCTGGGAATGGGCGAATCACTCGGGCAGCGGGCAGAACTCGCCGCCCAGCTTGCTGCGCTGGAACCGCACGAAGTGCCGCTGAACTTCCTCAACCCCCGGCCGGGAACACCGCTCGAAAACCAGGGCATCATGGACGGCAAGGATGCCCTCCGGGCCATCGCCGCCTTCCGCCTGGCCATGCCCAAAACGGTCCTCCGCTACGCCGGCGGACGCGAGCTCACGCTTGGCGACCTCGGCACCCGCGAAGGGCTCCTGGGCGGCATCAACGCGGTCATCGTGGGCAACTACCTCACCACCCTGGGCCGCCCCGCCACCGCCGACCTCAACCTCCTGGTGGACCTCAACATGCCCATCAGGGAACTGCAGAAGACCCTGTGAGCCCGTTCCCGGCCGGTGCCTCCCCCAATGCTGCGGGCCCGTACTGCGGCCACTGCGGCCAGCCCCGCGAAGAGAACGCCCGCGAAGGCAGCCCGGGCGACGCCAGCCACCGCAGAAAGGACACGGACGACGGCGGGTCGCTTCCGCCGTCGTCCGCCCACCTGCGGTGCGCGTCGAGGCTGCACCTGGAACCGCCGCGGTTCTGCGCCCATTGCGCGCGCCGCCTGAAGGTCCAGGTCACCCCGCTGGGCTGGTGGGCTGCCTGCTCGCGGCATGGGGTCACCACCTACCCTGCCAGTGAGCCGTGAAAATTCAGCCACCACCCCCTAGCGCTTTTCTACAAGCAGTAGAAGAATGGCTGCATGATGTTTGAACACGCAGATGGGCAACCCGTTCTCGAACTCACCGACGAGCAGTCCTGGGAACTCCTGGAGGGTACCAAGCACGGCAGGCTGGTGGTTTCCGTTGCGGGTGAACCGGACATTTTCCCGGTCAACTACGTCACTGCGGACCGGAAGATCTACCTGAGGACCGCGCCGGGCAATAAACTGGCGCAGCTGACCATCAACTCCAAAGTGCTCTTCGAAACGGACGGCATCCTCTCGGACCAGGCGTGGTCCGTGGTCCTTCGCGGCAGTGCACGCGTGCTGAGCAACTCGGCGGAGCTGGAACCGGTTGAGGCGCTGGGACTGAAGACGTGGGTTCCCACGCTCAAGGACTTCTATGTGGAGATCGATCCCAGCTCCGTCAGCGGCCGGCACTTTAACTTCGGAGAGCAGCCCGAACGGGAGATCTAGGCGCTCCTAGACTGGAAGCATGGCGGACAGGCTCACTCCCGAGCAACGCAGCTGGAACATGTCCCGCATCCGGGGCAAGAACACCAAGCCCGAACTCCTGGTGCGCAGGCTCCTGCACGCGAAGGGCTACCGTTACCGGCTCCATGGCGCCGCACGCGGGGGCAAGCTGCCAGGCAACCCGGACCTTGTGTTCGCCAGCCGCCACAAAGTCATCTTCGTCAACGGCTGTTTCTGGCACTTCCACCACTGCCGCGTTGGCCAGCATGCCCCCCAGGCCAACGCGGGCTTCTGGGCCGAGAAGCGCACCCGCACCAGGGAACGCGACGCCGCGCAGCGCCGCAAGCTCGAGGACGCCGGGTGGGAGGTCCTCACCATCTGGGAGTGCGAACTCAAGGACAGCTCCGCACTCGAATCACAGCTGGTGCGGTTCCTTGAAACCCAGCAGCGGACCTGAGTCAAACTTCAAACCGGAGGAAAGTGTTGCTGGCCGGTGGTCGCGGCCTTGAACCCGGTACCGGCCACTGTCACTGCGGGCCAGGGCGCGGACGCCGGACTGAACGCAATGTGTGCTGCCGGGCGGCCACGGCCGCGGGGTATGAGTGCGGTAAGCACTGGCTCAAGTACTGGGTGTGGAAGCCGCAGCGTCATCAAGAAACCCACAATTCTTCCCCGAAACGGTGCCGCCCCCTGGCCCCGGTCCTAACCTGAAACTGCACGCCCGCCCCAACCCGATGATGCGCTGCCGGACTGGAACGTCAGCTGAAAGGAACCCCGTGAGCCCCTCGGATGACGCTCCCCTGCCGCTGGTGGACCAGTCAGTGCTGGACCGTCTCCGGGAAGAACTTGAAGAAGACGAGGGCTACAGCAAGGTGTTTGTGGGGAACTTCATCGAGTGCCTGCCCCGGCGGCTCAGCAAGCTCCGGCTGGCGCTGACCACAGGCGACCTGGACGGTTCCGTGGACGCTGTCCTGAGCCTGAAAACCTCCAGCCAGATGGTGGGCGCGGAACGGCTTGCGGGACTGGCC
Organism: Pseudarthrobacter sp. SORGH_AS 212; assembly: GCF_030818145.1. Lineage (NCBI taxonomy): Bacteria > Bacillati > Actinomycetota > Actinomycetes > Micrococcales > Micrococcaceae > Pseudarthrobacter > Pseudarthrobacter sp. SORGH_AS 212. The sequence goes on from NZ_JAUTAA010000001.1 coordinate 945,415, forward strand.
ACGAATCTCGAAAGCGAAATCCGCGCCGGGGTACACGCCGCGGACGCCGCCGTCGTACTTCCCCAACTGGCCGTCGCGTTCCTTCGCAACATCAACCAGTGCGGCCGCCAGACCACGCACCGGCTGCAGGCTCAGTGCGCGATGGGCGCCAGCCTGTAACCCACGCCGCGGACGGTCTGCAGCCAGCGCGGCTGCTGCGGCGAGTCGCCCAGCTTTTTCCGCAGGTTGCCCATGTGCACCTCGACGGACCGTTCGTCCGCCTCGCTGATGTAACTCCCGACGTCGTAGTCTTCGTCCCGCAGCCGGCGCACCAGGTCCGACTTGGTCCGGACAGTCCGCCCGGCTTCCAGGAGGGCGTGCAGGAGTTCGAATTCCGTACGGGTCAGATTCATTTCCGTGCCGTCCACCAGCACGGTCCGGGAGGCGTAGCTGAGCTCGAGCCCGTTGTGGCTGTAGTTGCCCCGCTCCGGGTGGCCGCCGGCCTCTGCCGGGATCTCGGCGGGAGTGTCTGCGGGTTCGGAGGCGGATCGAGGGCGCCGCATCATGGCCGCCACCCGGGCCCGGAGCTCGCGCGGCCGGAAAGGCTTGGTGAGGTAGTCGTCCGCGCCGGATTCCAGCCCGATGAGGGTGTCCAGTTCTTCCGTGCGCGCCGTGAGCATCACGATGTAGGCATCGGAAAATTCGCGGATCTGCCGGGAAACCTCGAATCCGTCGATGTCCGGCAAGCCCAGGTCCAGGGTGATGACATCAGGGCTGATGGTTTTGGCCACCAGGACGCCTTCTGCGCCACTGCTGGCTACTGTTACATCAAATCCGGCTTGGGTCAGCACCGTGCGAACCAGTTCCCGGATGTCCTGGTCATCCTCGATGACAAGTCCCACACGTGCATCACTCATAGAGCCCCCTCAGCAGCCAACGTCAGAAGTATAGCTGGCTGCGGATATCCTGCTGGTATGGTCTCGCACGCGCCCGCCCGAATGTCCCAGGTCAATGGCTAACCCGGTGGCATGGTCGTCGGGAGGGCTGCGCTTTTTCCGGCGCCAGTTCCACGAGTACAGACTGCGGGATCGGGTGGCCATGAGCCAGATGCCGCTGTTCATCACCACGCTGCTGACGATGTTCCTGGTGTGGGCCTTCTTCCCCGGAACAATGGGCAATCCGCTCTTCGCTTCGTTCGTCATTTCACAGCTCGTCCTGATGGGTCTGTGCTACGTCGTCCCGTGGGAGCGGCTTCCCTTCACGAGCTTCCTGATCATTCCCCTGCTGGACTTCGTGTCCATCGCGGTGGGCCGGGAGGGCGGGCAGGACAGCCTCACCGGCATCAGCCTGCTGGCTGTCTTCCCGGTCATCTGGCTGTGTGCCTCCGGGTACTATCCCAAGGCCGCCCTGTGGTTGTCCTTCCTGGCACCGCTGGCCATCATCTGGGTTCCGCTGCTCCTGAAGGGGAATGTCACGGCCCAGGACCTCACCCGGTCCCTGCTGCTGCCGGTCATGATGCTCGGCATCGGGATCTCGGTCAGCGTCCTCACGCTCAGCATGATGCGCCAGCAACGCGAACTTGAGGAGAAGGACGCCCAGCTCCAGGCCAACCTCCGCACCAGCCAGCGGCAGGAGTCCCTGCTGAACACCGTCCTGGATACCGTCCACCTGGGCGTGCTGGCGGTGGACGCGGACGGTCACGATGTCCTGATGAACAAGAAGCAGCGGGCCAACCACCTGCTGGCCAGCCCCAAGGACAACCCGGACCCCAACGAGTCACAGCTGCTGGTGTTCGGTCCGGACAGGAAGACCCTCATCCCGGTGGAGGACCGCCCCGTCCGCCGCGCCGTGCTGGGCGAAACCTTCACGGACTACCTGGTGTGGCTGGGCGACGGCAGAGACCAGCGCGCCTTCGTCACCACTGCCAGGGCCATGAAGGACAGCGACGGGAAGTTCGCCGGCTCGGTCATCGCCTTCAGCGACGTGACGGACCTGGTGAACGCCCTGGCTGCGAAGGACGACTTCGTCTCCAGCGTTTCCCACGAGTTCCGCACACCGCTGACGTCCATCCTCGGGTACGTGGAAATCCTGCTGGCCGACGAGCCCGAGGAATCCCAGGCGGAGATGCTCGAAATCATCCGCCGCAACTCCGAGCGCCTGCTGACCCTGGTGTCAGACCTGCTCTCCAGCCGCAACGGGCAGCTCATCGTCACCCCGCACACCGTGGACGTTGCAGAACTGGTGCGGGCCAGCGTGTCCTCCGCTGTGCCGAGGGCCACGGCCTCCGGCGTGGTGCTGGCGGCCGAGACGCCGGATCAGCTCGAGGCGCACGTGGACGGAGCCAGGATTTCCCAGGTCCTGGACAACCTGGTGTCCAACGCCATCAAGTACTCCCCCGACGGCGGCAACGTCCTGGTCAGCCTGGCCCGGGAGGATGGCCATGTCGAATGCCGCGTTACGGACACCGGCATGGGGATGACCCCCGAGGACGCCTCCGAAGTATTCGCCAAGTTCTTCCGCACCAGCAGCGTCCGCCGGACCGCCATCCCCGGCGTGGGGCTGGGCCTGCCCATCAGCAAGGCCATCGTCGAAGCCCACGGCGGCAGCATCGCGGTGGACAGCACGCTGGGCAAGGGCACCACGTTCACGTTCCGCGTGCCAGTTTAGGGCCCGCCGGCACGCGCCTGCCGGACCACTTCGCCCCAGGACTGCCGGGCCAGGTCCTGGACCGCGGCCAGGATCTCTGCGGGCGGCAGGGAGAGGTCCAGCGGAAACTCCACGATGTCGATATCCGTGTTCAGGATCCTGCGGAGCTTGATGTCACCGGAGCCGGCGTAGACCAGCCATGCTGTTGGCACCGCCAACGCCGTGCAGTGGGCCAGCATCTGGAAGTGGTCGGCAGTGAGGGAGGCGCCGGAGTCCGTGGCGGCCCTGTACTTGGCGTTGTAGGCCACCACGGGACGGCCACCGAGCATGTGCACGGCGTCCGGCTGCACGGTGAGGCGGTCGGAGTCCCGTACGGCTTCACTCAGCAGCGCGTTGTACCGGAGCCGCAGTTCCCCGGGGTACGTGGCCATCGCCTCCCGCAGGGCGGTGCCTACGAAGTCCTCGAAAACCCTTGCCATGTCCACTACGAACGCGGCCGTCTGTTGCCGTCCCGGCCCCGCCTCTGCCGACGCGTTGCGCAGGATGAGCTCGGCCAGCCGAAGCACCGCGTGGTACCGGAGGTTCATCCTGCTGGGCTTCCACGGCGGCAGCGGCGCGCCCGACGGGAGCCGGGTGACGCCGTCGAGCTTTCCCTTAAGCAGGCGCAGCCGGCTCAGCACCTCGGGCCGGACCCGCGGCACCTGGCCCATGCGTTCCAGGGCCGCCCGCAGGATCCGGTTCTCGGCAATGTCCTCGGTGAATTCGTCGTAGGAGACCTCCAGCGGGACCAGCATGCCCGGCCGGCGGGAAATCTGGTCAGAGATGCGGATGCGTCCCTTGACCGTGCGGAGGGATTCGTCCACGGTGCGGTAGCCCTGCAGGACGCCACGTCCCAGCGCCCGTTCGGCCAGCTGCGCCAAGGACTCGGCAAGCGCACTCCACAGCTCCCGTTCCTCGAAGGCGGCCACCGAGTCCGGCCGGAAGCCCTGCTCCCCCGCGTAACTCAGGAGGAACAGCAACCGGCCAAGGCCCAACCGGTCCTTGGGCCTGACGTCCAGCTGGACGGAGGCCGTGCGCACCGAGCCCACTTTGCCCACCGGCTCGATGCGGTACAGCCCCATTCCCATGGGCGAGGCCTTGGCCAAGCCGCTCGAATTGAGGAATGAGGCACTGGCAGGATCCAGCCGCTCCACAATCCCGCGGGACAGCTCGTCCAACACCAGGTGCCGCGCTGCATTTCCGGGGCCGCGCGCGCCGGCGGTGCCCGCCGTGGTAAAGGCCCTGGCGGGGTCAGCGGAGCGCAAGGCGTCCCAGCAGTTGCTCCAGCCCGAACCGTTCCTCCAGCTGCGCGCGGGTCAGCTGGCCGTGATAGTGCTCCTCCAGCAGCGGCATGAGTTCGTACTTCCAGATCCGCCGCAGCCCGGCCGGTGTCTGCGCCGCGGGCTTCATGAAGTAGGACGGGCCGATCATCAGGTCCCGGTCCCATTCGTCGATGGCATCATTGAGTGCATCCAGCAGCAGCGCCGGCGTGGTGTCCAGCCCGCGGGCCTCCAGGAAGCGCAGCAGCGAGCCCTTGACCGGCTCGGTTTGCGGATGCAGCTCGATGAACGAGAAGCGCCGGCGGATGGCCGCATCCATCATGGCGATGGACCGGTCCGCAGTGTTCATGGTGCCGATGATGTACAGGTTGTCCGGCAGCGTGAACGGCTCGTTGGGGCTGTACTGCAGGTAGATCCGGTCGTCGCGGTATTCGAGCAGGAAGTAGAGCTCCCCGAACACCTTGGCCAGGTTGGCGCGGTTCATTTCGTCGATGATCAGGAAGTACGGCTTTTTCTCGTTGCCGGGCTTGGCGGCTTCCTCGGCGAGGCGGCGCAGCGGACCGGCAACAAGCTTGAAGGAGACCTGGCCTTCGTCCGTCTTGTCCGGCCGGTACCCCTCAAAAAAGTCCTCGTAGGCGTAGGAAGGGTGGAACTGGACCAGCTTGACGCGTTCGTCAGTGGTGTCGTCCGCCAGCTCCGCGGCGAGGTGCTTGGCCAGATAGGTCTTGCCGGTGCCGGGCGGCCCGTACAGGACCAGCTGGCGGTTCTCCTCCAGCAGGTCCGCTATTTCCTGCAGGGGTTCGAGGTCCATGTGCAGGGACCCTGCGAACTCCGGCGTCAGCGGGCGGAAGCCCTCCTGCGCAGGTTCCACGACGGCGGCGGCCTCCGTTTCGGCGTCGGGCTCCGCCTCCGCCTCGGCCGGCAGGAGGGCCTGAAGCGCCTGCACCACGCGGGTTGCGTCCACCACGATGCCGGGGGTGGCCAGCTGCCGCTGGACGTGCCGGGGCAGGCTGGTGGTGGCGTGGCCCTCGTCGAACCAGCGCACCTTCCGGCGCAACCGCCGGTTGTCATCGTTGTACTCGGGTTCGCCCAGCACGCCGCCCAGCCGGACCGTGCCGGAGTGCTGGTACAGGACCAGGTCGCCGGGCTTCATGACGGTGAGGAAGGCAAAGACGGCGGTCTTGGTGTCCTCGCGCTCCACGTAGCCAAGGTGCTTGTAGTCCTCGTCGACGGCATGCTGGACCAGTCCGGCGGTGACGCCGGGTTCCAGCAGGCGGAGGTGTTCGACGTCGAGCGTCACCTTTTCCTCGCCCCGCCAGGCGGTGAGCAGCTCCGCGTTGTCGTGATGGGTCCGAAGCAGCCACGCGCGGCGGCCGGGGTCGCCCACCTTGCGCCACTGGCTGACGAGCTGGCGGGCGTACCAGTCGATACGCTGGCCGGCCTGCTCATCGAGGTGCAGGCGGATGCGGTGGATGTCCGCGGTGATGTCGTCTTCCGAATCCCCCTTGGCGCCGCCCACCAGTGAGGCGAAGGCATCCCGGATTTCCTGCCGCTCCACGTCCGCCACCACGGGTTCGAAGTAGCTGGGCCACGCCAGAAACTCGATGCTGCGGCGGATGGCGGGCTGGTCCCCCGGCGTGCCGGCGGCCAGGGCGTGGAACTTCAACGGGTCCAGCAGGGCCGCCGTGATGGTGGTGGGCGGTTGCTCGTCCACATGCTGCACGAAGCGGCACAGCCACCGGAGGTGGTCCCAGATAGTCCAGTTGAACTCGGCCGTGCGGTCCCGGATCACGCCGTGGTCCGTCATGCCCTGGTACAGCTCTTCAGGCAGTTCCAGCGGCGGCTCAAGCCAGGAGGCGGCCTCTGCGACGCGGGCCCGCTTGACCTTGAGCGACTTCACCTCATGCGCAAGCGGCAGGGACTGCAGGAACAGGAGCTCGGCGGCCAGCTGCTTGGCTTCGCGGGACGCGCCGTCGAGGTTCTGCCGGAGATTGGTCATCATGGGCGCTTTGGGATCCGGCGTGCCCCGTTCCAGGCGGTCCAGCAGTTCCGCTGCGGCCTCGGAGGTCCAGGTCAGTGTCCGCCCGTCCAGGGCCGATGGTTTGCCCTGCAGCCCCGGGCCCAGGACAAACCATGCCGCGTCCTCGATCTCCTTCGAGATGCCGAGGGCGCGGGTCATGGCAGCAGTGGATGCGGGGGTCATAACTTCAAATTTACAGGGTCTAACTGGACGCCTGCTCAAAGCCGCTTGGCCGCCCGGTCAGGAGCCGTCCGGCCTTCGCCGGACGGCTCCCGACCGTTAGACCGGAAAACTTACGTGCGCGGAGCGGAGCGCTTTCGCCCGAAGATGAAGTAGCCCATGGGTCCGACGAAGTTGATGAAGGATGCCGCACGCCAAGCGCCCTTTGGTCCGTTGATCAGTGCCGCCGGCCGCTTCGAGATATCCCGCTGCGCCGCAACCAGTAACGAGAGCTGGACGATGGCCACGATGATCGTGCCGGCCTTGGAGGACGGCGACATCTCCTTCCAGGTCTTTTTCTTCCTGGCGACGCGGGTCTTGTTCTTGCCCATCTGGCTTCCTTTCGCTGTGGTGTGGTGTGGTGTGGTTCCAGTCCAGTGTGCCCCGTGCGGTCCCGCCCAGGGGCTTAGTGCCTGTACGGCGCCATGCGTGCCTTCTGTTCCGGCGTGAGCCGCTGCACCCGGCCGGTGGCCTCGTCCACGAAAGCAAGGTGACTGCTCGCCTTGACGCAGTCCTCCCCTGTGACGGGATCCTGGACCAGGTAATGGATGTCGAAGCTGGCACCCTTGACGGCACCGATCCATACCTGCACCACGGCCGGGACGTTGCGGTATTCCAGGGTCCTGACGTAGCGGATCTTGTGGTCCACCACCAGCGCCATGATGCCGTCCGGGACATCGTTGAACAGCGAAACCTGCGGCTCAACGCCGGGCAGGCCAGCGCCCCGCGGCGGACCGAAGGCGCCGATCCGGGCTTCCTCGAGCATGCGGACGATCTGTACGTTGTTGATGTGTCCGTAGGCGTCCATGTCGCCCCAGCGCATGGGAACGGGGACCTCGATCCGCTGCCCGCCGTTCCCGTCGTGCCCGCTCAGCTGTGCACCGCCGTCGAATCGTCCACTGGCACGTCACCGGCGTCGGCCCCGGCGAACTGGGACATGTACAGGCGGTGGTAGGCGCCGCCGGCCGCAAGCAGGACCTTGTGGTTGCCCTGTTCCACGATCTTGCCGTTCTCCATCACCAGGATGGTGTCGGCGTCGCGGATGGTGGAGAGCCGGTGCGCAATCACGAAGCTGGTGCGGTCTGACCGGAGCGCGGCCATGGCTTTCTGCACCAGCAGCTCAGTGCGGGTGTCCACCGAGCTGGTTGCTTCGTCGAGGATCAGCAGCGACGGGTTGGCTACAAAAGCCCGGGCAATGGTGATCAGCTGCTTTTCACCGGCGCTGACGTTGTTGCCTTCCTCGTCGATCACCGTGTTGTAGCCCTCGGGCAGGGCGCGGACAAAGCGGTCCACGAACGTGGCCTTGGCGGCGGCCATGACCTGCTCTTCGGTGGCGTCCAGGTTGCCGTAACGGATGTTGTCGTAGATGGATCCGCCGAACAGCCACGCGTCCTGCAGCACCATGCCCACCTTGGAGCGGAGTTCAGACCGGCTGAGGTGCGTCACGTCAACGCCGTCCAGGGTGATGGAGCCGGAGTTGAGCTCGTAGAAGCGCATCACCAGGTTCACCAGCGTGGTCTTTCCGGCGCCGGTTGGCCCCACGATGGCCACGGTGTTCCCCGGCTCTGCTGTGAAGGACAGATTTTCGATGAGCTGCCGGTCTTCGGTGTAGCTGAAGGTGACATCCCGGAATTCCACGTGGCCGTCGGTCCTGGCCGGCAGGTGCTCCGTAGCGGTCTCCGGGTCCTGCTCGTCGGCGTCGAGGAACTCGAACACCCGCTCGGCTGAGGCCACGCCTGACTGGAGCATGTTGGCCATGCCCGCCATCTGGCCCAGCGGCTGGGTGAATTCGCGGGAGTACTGGATGAAGGCCGTGGCGTCACCAAGCGACATGGAACCGGAGGCGACGCGCAGGCCGCCCACGACGGCGATGCCCACGTAGCTGAGGTAGGACACGAACTGCATCACCGGGAAGATGATGCCGGAGACGAACTGCGCGCCGAAGCTGGCCTTGTACAGGGCTTCGTTGCGCTCGTCGAACCGCTCAAGCATGTCCGCCTCGCGGCCGAAGACCCGAACGAGGTCATGGCCGGAGAAGGATTCCTCGATCTGCCCGTTCAGCGTGCCGGTGTTCTTCCACTGCGCCGCAAAGAGCTTCTGGCTCCGCACGCCGATAAGGCCTGCGGCGACGCCCGAGAGCGGCAGGGCCACCAGGGCGATCAGGGCCAGCTGCCAGGAGACGATGAACATCATGATGACGATGCCCACCACTGTCAGGAGGGAGTTGATCAGCTGCGCGAAAGCCTGCTGGAGCGCCTGCTGGATGTTGTCGACGTCGTTGGTCACCCTGGAGAGCACGTCGCCGCGCTGGCGGGTGTCGAAGTAGTTCAGCGGGAGGCGGTTGAGCTTCTTTTCGGTGTCGTCACGGAGCTTGCGGATCACCTTCATCACGATGCGGTTCAGGACGTAGCCCTGCAGCCACAGGAAGATGTTGGACACAAAGTACATCAGCAGGACCACGGCGATCAGCATGGTCAGCTTATTGAAGTCGATGCCGGTACCGGGCACCAGTTCCATCCGGGAGACCATGTCCGCGAAGTTGTCCTGGCCCTGTTGGCGCAGCCCCTCCACGAACTGGTCCTTGCTTACGCCGGCCGGCAGTTGCTTGCCCACCACACCACCGAAAATAACGTCCATGGCCTGGCCGAGGATTTTGGGCGCGATGACATTCAGCACCACGGCCACCACCACCATGGCCACCACCACGCAGATGCCCAGGGTTTCGGGCTTCAGCAGGCCCATCAGCCGCTTGGCTGACGGCCAGAAGTGCTGGGCCTTCTTGGCGGGCATGCCGCCGAACATGTCGCCGTCGGCTTCGGAGGGCGTGAACTCCTCCTCGTAGAAGTCGTCGTCCTCCACCACAGCGGTTTCAGCGGAGCTGCCGGCGTCCTGTGCGGGCGCCCCGGCGTCTTGCCCGGTGTTCGCCGGGTCCTTCTTGCGGGGGCTCATGCCATTTCCTCCACGCTCAGCTGCGATTCAACAATTTCCTGGTAAGTGGGTGAGGTTTCCAGGAGTTCCTCGTGCGTTCCGCGGTCCACGATCCGGCCGTTGTCCAGCACCAGGATCTGGTCCGCCTCGGTGATGGTGGAAACGCGCTGGGCCACGATGATGACCGTCGCGTCGGCGGTCGTGTCCTTGAGGGCCGCACGGAGGCGGGCATCGGTGGCAACGTCCAGCGCCGAGAACGAGTCGTCGAACAGGTAGATACGGGGTTTGGTCACCAGGGCCCTGGCGATGCAGAGCCGCTGGCGCTGCCCGCCGGAGACGTTCGTGCCGCCCTGGGAGATCCGGGATTCGAGCGCCTTGGACTTGTCCCGGACGAACGATTCTCCCTGCGCCACCCGCAGCGCTTCCCACAGTTCCTGGTCCGTGGCATCGGTCTTGCCGAACCGCAGGTTGTGCTCGATGGTGCCGGAGAAGAGGTAGGGACGTTGGGGCACCAGCGCAACGCGCTTGGTGATCTCGGCGTGGTCAAGGCTGTTAACGGGGACACCGTCCAGGAGGACTTCGCCCTCCGCGGCGTCGTAGAGCCGTGGCAGCAGCGAGAGCAGGCTGGTCTTGCCCGCGCCGGTGGAACCGATGATGGCGACGGTCTGGCCCGGCCGTGCGGTGAAGCTGATGTTGCTCAACACCGGGGACTCGGCGCCCGGATAGGCGAAAGTGACGTTGCGGTATTCCACCACGCCGCTGAGCTCCGAGGGGGCCACCGGGCGTTCGGGATCGTGGATGGAGGGTTCGACGTCGAGCACCTCACCGATGCGGTCCGCACAGACGGAGGCGCGCGGGATCATCATGGCCATGAACGTGCCCATCATGACGGCCACCAGGATCTGGAGCAGGTACTGGAGGAACGCCGTCAGGGCGCCCACCTGCATGTCGCCCGAGTCGACCCGCTGGCCGCCGAACCACAGCACCGCGGCCGTGGACAGGTGCAGGATCATGCTGATGGCGGGGAACATGAGGACGAACAGGGCACCGATCTTCAGCGAAACATCGGTGAGCTCCTTGTTGGCTTCGCCGAAACGGCCGGTCTCGTACGGTTCCCGGACGAACGCCCGGACCACCCTGATGCCAATGATCTGTTCGCGGAGCACCGCGTTGATGCGGTCGATCTTCTTCTGCATCGACCTGAACAGCGGCATGAGCCGGACCACCAGGTACCCCACCACCACGGTCAGCAGCGGCACGGAAACCCAGACCAGCCAGGACAGGTTGATGTCCTCACGCAGCGCCATGATGATGCCGCCGATGCACATAATGGGCGTGGCCACCATGAAGTTCAGGCCCATCAGCACCAGCATCTGCACTTGCTGGACATCATTGGTGCCGCGGGTGATCAGCGTAGGCGCGCCGAATGCGTTGACATCCTTGGCGGAGAAGCTGGTGACTTTCCGGAACACTGCCCGGCGAAGGTCACGGCCCAGGGCCATGGCCGTCTTCGAACCGAAGTAGACGCCGGCGATGGCGGCGGCCACCTGGGCAAAGGCTACGAGCAGCATCACGGCACCGGTGCGCCAGATGAAGTCCGTGTCTCCCCTGGTCACGCCTTCGTCGATGATCCGGGCGTTCAGGCTGGGCAGGTAAAGGGCCGCAATGGTGGATGCGAGCTGGAAGATGATGACGGCGGCAATGTAGGGAAAATACGGTTTGGAGTAGCGCCGTATGAGCGTAAGGAGCATGGTTTCAACTCTAGTGTTGCCCGCTGACATTGGAGTCCCATTTATTCCACCTTTTCGATCCGGTTAACGCTGCGGCACCACCGGCGCTCCCCTGCGAAAAAGGGCCGCCGCCCGGACCCGGAATGCGATCCGGATGCGGGCGGCGGCCCTGTTGTTCACGCGTGGCTGGCCACGCGCAGCGCCTTACTGGTCCCGAGGGGTCCCGGCAGGTGCTGCGGACGACGGGTTGGCGGCACTGTGCTTGCCGCGTCCGGCCAGATAGAGGGCTGCAGCAGCCTGCAGCTTGCGTTCCTTGAGGAGCTTGCGCTGTACCCTGCGGAGTTCAGCTGCCGTCGCTTCCTGCTGGGCGGCGAGATCCCGCTGGGACCGCAACTGCTCCTGGATATCCAGGACCAGTCCGCCCAGCTCGGCCTGCTGCCGGGCCAGCAGGTGCTGGGTGTCCTGCAGCTTCCGGAGGGTGTCGGCGGCACTGGCGACGGCGTCGGCCGCCTTTTCGACAGAGTCGGCGGACCGGAGGTCCAACCCTTCGCTGCCGAATGTCCGGGCAAAAGCCGCTTCGAAGTCCTCCGTTGCTACTGACCTGGACGCGGCTGCGGCCGCGGCCTTGCCGCCGTCGTACGTCTTTGCCGGCGCGGCGCCTGTCCCCGGCCCTGCGTGAATCCCCGTCGGCCGGACAGCGGGCGCTGTGCTGTGTCCGGCGTCCGGGTCGCGGGGAACGGTGGAGGAGACAACGGGCAGTTGCCCGGTCATGGCGGTCATTCCGGCTTCGCCGGCGGCGTTGGCCTGGAGCGATGTTTCGGGGGTGATGTCCACGGTCTTGCGCAGCGGCACCTCCTTGATGAAGATGACGGCGATGAGGGCAACCACGGCAACGACAGCGGAGATCATGAAGATCCCGGCGGTGGCGTCACCGTAGGCCGCACGCATGACGTCGGCGATCGGGGCGGGCAGGTCCTTGAGGTCCAGCGTCGCACCGCTGTTGCCGGTGGACTCGATGCCGAGCTTCGCCAGTCCGTCCGTGGCCAGGTCCTTGACGTGGTTGGCCATGACGGCGCCCAGCACGGAAACGCCGATGGCGCCGCCGACGGAGCGGAAGAAGGCAACGGAAGCACTGGCGGAGCCGATGTCCTGGGCGCGGACGGTGTTCTGGACAGCAAGGACCAGGTTCTGCATGAGCATGCCGAGGCCGATGCCGAAGATGCCCGTGTAGATGCCGGTCAGCCAGAGTTCGGTGGTGTGGTCCATGGTTCCGGCCATCGCCAGCCCACCGATCAGCAGGACGGTACCGCCGACCAGGAAGCCCTTCCACTTGCCGTAGCGGCTGATCAGCTGGCCCGAGACCACCGAACCGGCAAGGTTGCCGGCGATCATGGGCAAGGTCAGCAGGCCGGCCTCGGTGGGCGTGGCGCCGCGGGCCACCTGGTAGTACTGGCCCAGGAAGGTTGAAGAACCGAACATGGCCACGCCAACAGCAACGGAGGCCACGATGGCCAAAGCGGTGGTGCGGTCGGAGATGATCTTCAGCGGAATGATCGGTGCGGATACCTTGGACTCCACCAGCACCAGCAGGGCCAGCAGGAGGACGCCGCCGCCCACCATCAGAGCCGACTGCCAGGACCACCAGTCGTAGTAGTCGGCCTTGCCGGCGAAGGACACCCAGATCAGCAGGAGGCTGACGCCGGAGGTCAGCAGGATGGCACCGAGCCAGTCGATCTTGGCAGGGCGCTTGACGTGCGGAATCTTTAGCGTGACCTGGAGCAGGATCAGGGCGACCACGGCCAGCGGCACGCAGACGAAGAAGGTCCAGCGCCAGCCCAGCGAGCTGTCCACGATGAAGCCGCCCAGCAGCGGGCCGCCGGCGGTACCGACAGCCATGACGGCGCCCATGTAGCCGGAGTACTTGCCGCGTTCGCGGGGCGGGATGATGGAGCCGATGATCGCCTGGGCCAGGGCCGTGAGGCCACCCATGGCGATGCCCTGGATCACGCGGGCTGTGAGCAGGAACGGGATGTTTTCCGAGAACCCTGCCATGACCGAGCCGGCCACGAAGATCACGATGCTCAGCTGGACCAGGACCTTCTTGTCGAAGAGGTCCGCGAGCTTGCCCCAGATGGGGGTGGTGGCCGCGTTGGCGAGCAGTGCCGCCGTGATGACCCACGCGAAGTCCGTCTGGGTGCCCTTGAGCTCGGACATGATGGTGGGCAGCGCGTTGGCCACGATGGTGCTGCTGAGGATGGCGGTGAAGAAGGCAGCGAGCAGGCCGGTGAGGGCCTCCATGATCTGCCGGTGGTTCATGGGTGCGCCGGGTTCGTGGCGCTTGGATTGCCGCGATTCCTGTTTGGCAGAGCGTTCGCGGTGGCGCTCCTCCAGGTCCGCGGCGGCGGTGACGTTAGCCATTGAGGGACTCCTGCATGGTCTGGTGTTCGGTGGTGGTTCCGGCCGCCCTTGCCCGGATGGAATTCTTCAGTGAGGCTGTCAGTTTGTTGAGCATCGCGGCTGTTGCGATGGCATCCTCTTCGTTCCAGTCGGAGAGGTAGCCCTGCAGCGTCTCGGCCCGGTGCCGGATGAGCTCGGCAAGTTTCTCCTTGCCCCGCGGTGAGAGGGCCAGCAGCTGGGCCCTGCCGTCGTCCGGATCCGGGGTCCTGACCACCAGGCCGGCGTCGGCGAGCTCTGCAATGTGCCGGCTGAGCACCGGGGGGCTGACGCCCAGGCGTTCTGCCAGGTGCGCCGCGCGGGTTTCCCCTTCGCCGATGAACTTGAGCACGCCCTGGAGGGCTATGCCGGTGTCCTGGCCTTTGACGTTGATCATGGTGACGCAGCGCAACGCGCGCTGGAGGTCAAAGATATGGCCGACGAGATCGGCGGCGGTGGCCGGTGCGACAGACATGACCCTCCCTAAAGAATTAGTTGCTGCAAGCAACTGTATCAGGAAAAGGTTGCTTAGGGAAACGAATTGTCCCGACGCCGTCGAACGCCCGCCGTCCTTAAACGGCAAACGCCCCCGCACCGCTGCCAAGGCAGGGGGTGCAGGGGCGTCGCTGCGACGATGCGCTGCTAGTCGCCCAGGTGTGTGGGCCCGAACATTTTCAGTAGCGTTTCAACCACGACGACGTTGGGGCCGTCGGTAGCGAAACTTGCCTTAAGCGCGTCCCCCACATCCTCGGGGGCTACCTTGACGGCGGGCACGCCGAACGCTTCGGCGAGCTTGACGAAGTCCGGGCGGGCCAGCTCGGTGGCGGTGGCCTTACCGAAGGCGCCCACCATGTATTCGCGCAGGATGCCGTAGCCGCCGTCGTCCACGATCAGCCACGTGACAGGGACGTTGTGCTGCTTGGCCGTGGCCATCTCCGAAATGGAGTACATGGACGAACCGTCGCCGGAAACAGCCAGCACCCGGGCAGAACCGGCGGGCTTCCCCACAGTTTCCAGGCCTACGGCAGCCCCGATGGCGGCCGGGAAGCCGTAGCCCAGGCCGCCGGCGCCCTGGGCCGAGTGGAACTGCCCCTCGCGGGAGTCCCAGCAGGACCAGCCCCAGTAGGAGGCGATGGTCATGTCCCAAAAGGTCTGCATGTCCGCGGGGACGGCCTCGCGGATGTCGGCCATGAACGCCAGTTCCTTGGCGAGGTCCTGGGACTCCAGCCTGGCCTTTACCTTGGCCAGGGATTCCTTCACCAACTCTTCGGCGCTGGAGCCGTGCCAGTCAGCCGCGGCTTCTGCGGGCGCCAGCGCTTCATCGAGGGCTGCGAGCGCCTGGCCGGCGTCGGCCCGGATGCCCAGGCCTGGCCGGTTGGATTCCAGCACGCGGGGTTCGGCGTCGATCTGGATGATCCGGCCGCGGGGTTCGAACGTGAAGTAGTTGGAAGTGACCTCCCCCAGGGACGAACCGATGACCACCAGTACGTCTGCGTCCTCAAGGACGTCGGTCATGTACCGGTCTTCGATCCATGACTGCAGCGACAACTCGTGGTTCCAGGGGAAGGCGCCGTTGCCGCCCGGGGTGCAGATGACGGGCGCACGGAGTTTCTCGGCAATGGACAGCAGAGACTTCTCCGCCTTGCCGCGGCGAGTGCCGCCGCCGGCGATGATCGCCGGACGCCTGGCCTCCTGGAGCCATTTCACGGCTTCGCGGACCAGTTCGATGCGCGGCGGGTTATCCGCAGCCTCGGCCAGCGCGTCCTCCACCGGCGGGACCATGATGGGATCCAGCAGGACGTTCTGCGGGATCTCGATCCACACCGGCCCCTGGGGTGAGGAGATGGCTTCCGTCCAGGCGTCCTGGATGGCGGACGGGATACCCGAGGCGTGCTGGATCAGCCGCTGGCTCTTGGTGACGTTCGCGGCAGAGGCCTTCTGGTCATCGAGCTGGTGGAGCATGCCCTTGCGCCGGGCGCCGAGTCCCTCCAGCGGGATCTGGCTGGCCACCACCACCATCGGCACGCCGGTGGCGTAAGCCTCCTGCAGCCCAGCCAGCGAGGTCAGTGCGCCGGGGCCGGTGGACAGGAAAAGGACGCCCACTTCACCGGTGGCACGGGAGTACCCGTCGGCGGCGAATGCGGAGTTGTTCTCCACCCGCGAAGAGACAAACTGCAGGTTTCCACGGCCCATCGCGTCAAAGAGGCCCAGCGCGTGCTGGCCGGGAATGCCGAAGACTGTCTTCGCGCCCAGGGCCTCGAGGGTCTCGACGACGAGGTCCCCGCCATTGCGGGCGCCCGTGCCGGATTTTGCACTGGCGCCCGGTGCCGCCGCGCCAGGATCGAAATCGATCATGGCCGCCTACTCCTTGCCCGCTGCAGCGAACCCTGCCGGCCGGCGGACTTCCTGCCCGAGGGCCTGGTTGGCATAGCCGGTGGCTGCGCCGAAGCGGTCGCCGGGCACTGCGTTGTCTGCCATCAGCGTCACCAGTTCGTAGGCCACGTGGCTTCCGGCGACGCCGGTGATCTCAGCATGGTCGTAGGCCGGGGCCACTTCCACGACGTCGGCGCCCACCAGGTTCATGCCGCGGAAGCCCCTGATGATTTCCAGGAGTTCGCGGCTGGTGATGCCGCCCGCTTCGGGGGTTCCCGTTCCAGGTGCGTGCGCCGGGTCGAGGACGTCGATGTCCACGGAGATGTAGAGCGGGCGGTTGCCGATCCGGTCGCGGACCTTGGCCACGGTTTCCAGGACGCCCTGGTAGTAGACATCCGCGGAGGTGACGATGCCGAACCCGAAGCGGTGGTCGTCGTCGAGGTCCTTCTTTCCGTAGAGCGGGCCGCGGGTGCCGATGTGGCTGATGGCTTCGGTATCGAGGATGCCTTCCTCCACCGCGCGGCGGAACGGGGTGCCGTGGGTGTATTCAGCGCCGAAGTAGGTGTCCCAGGTGTCCAGGTGCGCGTCGAAGTGCAGCATTGCGATCGGACCGCCGGCGCGTTCGGCGGCAGCGCGAAGCAGGGGCAGGGCGATGGTGTGGTCACCGCCGAGCGTCACCAGCTTGCTGCCTCCGGCAGTGAGGTCCAGGGCGTTCTGCTGGATGGTTTCGATGGCCTCGTTGATGTTGAAGGGGTTCACTGCCATGTCGCCGGCGTCGGCCACCTGGACGTTCTCGAAGGGGCTCACGTCCCAGGCCGGGTTGTACGGGCGCAGCAGCCGGCTTGCCTCGCGGACATGGTTCGCGCCGAACCTGGCGCCCGGCCGGTAGGAGACGCCTGAGTCGAAGGGGACGCCCACCAGCGTGACGTCAGCCTTGGCCACCTGGTCCAGCCGCGGAAGGCGCGCAAACGTGGCCGCTCCGGCGTAACGCGGAATCCGGGATGAGTCGATGGGTCCAAGGTTGCCGTTGGCTTCGATGCGCAGCTCTTCCATGCGGGTTTCTCCTTTGAAGAGTGAGGGGCTGATGTGACTGCCATCATACACCTCGGTTTTCTAATGCGCATCAAGTGTTTACCTACTCGGGCAGGGGCATTGTGCGCTCCTGCCCACTTACCGCCGATGTCTCTATGCATGGACGACTGAGATCCGCGCCAGTCCGGCACCGGACGGCCACCGGACCGCAGGAACCGGGACGGAATGCACAGGTACCCGAGCCCCCGGTTGCCCACATACGCCAGCAACCAGGTTCCACGCACCCCCGCCACACCTTCCAATAGCCACGTGGACATCCACCAGTACCTTCGAAAATCAGGCGGCGTGGCCCGCTCCGGCCAGCTCCGGGACGCCGGGTTCCCTCTCCGGGACCTCTCACGGCTCACTGCACTGGGGGCCACCCAGCCCCGGCGAGGAATTTTCGTCCTGCCGGAGTATGACAAAGGACTCCTCGCCGCAGTCCTGAATAACGGCCGGCTGAGCTGCGCCAGCGCAGCGGGCCACTACGGACTCTGGCTCCGTTCACCTCCCGAGCAGCCCCACCTGGCCTGCAACCACGGTCACGGCAACGGTTTCATCCGGCACCGCACAGTAAGGTTTCCGGGACATCCGTCGCTGCCCGTGGCCGCCGTTGAAGATGTGGTGCTTCACGCGTTGGGCTGCCTGCCGCCACCGGCATCCGCCGCCATGGCTACCTCGGCGATCAGGCTCCATGGCGTCCCGCGCGAACTGCTGGCATCCCGACTGCAGGCCGACCGCTCCGGCCGCGCGCGCAGAATCCTCAGTGAACTCGACCTCCGCGCAGAATCCATCGTGGAAGTCGATGCCCAGCACCTGCTCCGGACACACGGAATCGCCTACGACGCCCAGGTTTTCCTACCGGGAATCGGCCGCGTGGATTTCCTGTTGGGCGGATTCCTGATCGTGGAGATTGACGGCTTCGCCTTCCACTCGAAGCGGGAGGACATGCTTCGGGACAGGACCCGCAACAACCTGTCCGCCGTCCACGGGTATGCCGTCCTCCGCTACATGCCAGAGCACATCTGGTTCGACCCGGGCAGGGTGATCTCGGAAATCACCACAGTCCTGGCGGCAGGGCCGCGCAAACCGGGCCGGTGATCGTGCAGTCCAGCCCAGTTGCCGCCGCACCAGAGGGGTCTGTTCGAGCGCATCCTCCGGAAACATGCGGCTCAGGCCGAACGCGGCCAACAGTAACTGGGCAGGAAGGCGCGCGGACAGGGGGGAAGGTTAGCGGCTGGCGGCGGGCACCAGTACCCAGAGCACTTCCACCGGCTTGTCGGTGGGGTTGATCCAGGTGTGTGGCTCACGGCCGGGGAAGGTGACGGTATCCCCCGCACTGAGGTCGTATTCCTCATTGGTAAGAATCAGCCTGATGCTGCCCTTGGTGACGTGCAGGACGTCGACGTCGCAGTCCACGGCGTAGAGCTCGGACTCGCCACGGCCATGCGGCTCGATGACAGCCTGGATGATCTGGATGCGCCGCTCGGACCGGGCCGTCAGCAGGCGTTCCACAATCCCCTGCCCGCCGAGGGAGATCCGCGGGCCTTCATTGCGCTTGGTCAGGTGGGTCTCCGGCGCCACAAAAAGGTCGCCGATGGAAATGGACAGAACCTGGCAGAGCGTCACCAGCGAAGCGACGGACGGGGAGGTGAGGTCACGCTCCACCCTGCTGAGGAAGCCCTTGGTCAGCCCGGTGGCATCCGCCACCTGTTCGATGGTGAGCCGCTGGGACTGCCGCGCCGCGCGTATCCGGGAGCCGATGGCAACCGGAACATTGCTGGGCTCAACTGGCAGTGCCTTCATTCACGAACCTTTCATAGCCGGCAGTCCGGCCCCGCTCTGCAGCAATACTAATGGCCGCCACCATGTGTGACGCCTCCATGGCGCGCGGGCCCGGACCATCAACTTCCCCTTGACTGTTACTGCGGTCACAGCCTAATCTTTGGAAACACCTGTTGCCTATAAGGCAATTATCGGGAGCCTCCTCCCCTTTTCCATCTTCCGCAGTTCGGCCCGGGCCCCCGCCGGGCACGTCGGCTGCCAATCAGCTCCAAGGAACCCAACATGGATGCAAGTGTCATCAACATCGCCATCGTGGTGGTGTACCTCGTCGCAATGCTGGCGTTCGGCTGGTGGGGCAAGTCCCGCACCCGCAACAACAGCGACTTCCTGGTGGCCGGCCGCCGCCTGGGACCCTTCCTCTACACAGGCACCATGGCCGCCGTCGTCCTGGGTGGCGCCTCCACCGTCGGCGGCGTCGGCCTGGGCTACAAGTTCGGCATCTCCGGCATGTGGCTGGTGGTCGCCATCGGCTCCGGCGTCCTGCTCCTCAGCCTCGCCTTCGCCGGCACCATCCAGAAGCTGAAGATCTACACCGTCTCCCAGATGCTGTCACTGCGCTACGGCAGCCAGGCCACCCGCACCTCCGGCATCATCATGCTCGCGTACACCCTGATGCTGTGCGCCACGTCCACCGGCGCCTACGCCACCATCTTCGTGGTGCTGTTCGGTTGGGACCGGGCCCTGGCCATCGCGGTGGGCGGCGCCATCGTGCTGGTGTACTCCACCATCGGCGGCATGTGGTCCATCACCCTGGCCGACCAGGTCCAGTTCGTGATCAAGACCGTGGGAATCTTCTTCCTCATGCTGCCCTTCACGCTCAACGCCGCCGGCGGCCTGGACGGCATCCGCAGCCGCGTGGAAGCCAGCTTCTTCCAGATCGACGGCATCGGCGTCGAAACCATCATCACCTACTTCGTGGTCTACACCCTGGGCCTGCTGATCGGCCAGGACATCTGGCAGCGCGTGTTCACCGCCAAGACGCCGCGGGTAGCCCGCTGGGGCGGCGCCACCGCCGGCATCTACTGCATCCTCTACGGCGCTGCCGGCGCCCTCATCGGCCTCGGTGCACGCGTGGCCCTCCCCAGCATCGACGTCGCCACCGAAGGCAAGGACGTTGTCTACGCCGAAGTGGCCCAGAACCTGCTCCCCATCGGCATCGGCGGCCTGGTCCTCGCCGCAGCCGTTGCCGCCATGATGTCCACCGCGTCCGGCGCCCTCATCGCTGCCGCCACAGTGGCCCGTGCCGACGTCCTGCCGTTCGTTGCCGGCTGGTTCGGCAAGACCGTCAACACGGACGATTCCGACAACCCCGAGCACGACGTCAAGGCCAACCGCCTGTGGGTCCTGGGGCTGGGCATTGTGGCCATCCTGATCGCCATTGTCACCAAGGACGTGGTGGCGGCACTCACCATCGCCTACGACATCCTGGTGGGCGGCCTCCTCGTGGCCATCCTCGGCGGGCTCATCTGGAAGCGCGGCACCGGTATTGCCGCAGCAGCCTCCATGGCCGTGGGTTCCGTGGTGACACTGGGCACCATGATCATCCTGGAGGTCAACGCCGACGAACCCTTGGCAGGCGTTTTCGCCAATGAACCGATCTATTACGGCCTGATCAGCTCCGCGGTGGTGTACATCGCCGTCTCCCTGCTCACCCGCCCCACCGAGGCGCACGTCATGCGCAACTGGCAGCGGCGCGTCGCAGGGCAGGACTCGCAGGAAGAGTCCGCTGAGCGGATTGCCGCCAACTGACCGGACCTGAAGAAACCGCAGGGTTTTCGGCACGCAACAGATCCTGGCAACGCACGACGGCGGCGCCTCCTTTCGCGGACAGCGGGAGGAGGCGCCGCCGTCGTCCGTCCTACGCCCCTTGGCGCGGCTTACCCGTCTTCACGGACCTCGTCCGGATCAAGCGGGACCACACGGTCCTCGGCGTCGACCACCACCGGGGCTGCATGGACCACCGGCTCCTCCTGGTCCAGGAATTCGTCCTCGGTGTCCCAGTCCTCGCTGGTGACCGGTGTGTCTTCGGCATAGTCATATGCGGGGTCCGCCTCCACGGCGTCCAGGTGCGGCATGTCCGGGTGCTGTCCGGTGGTGCCCATGATTCAACCTCCGTGTGTTCGCCTGACGTGCTCTTGTGAGTGGCGGCCTTGCCGCGCCGCACTTTCATCACAACACCGCGGCTGGGCCGGGTCAAGAGTCCAACGGCCGGCCGCAGACAACGCACTTGAGAGCCTCCGGGGAACGCCGGGAGCGCCGCCGGATTAAGGCATACCGAAACCCGGATGCGAGGAACACCAGCCGAAAAACCGCGGAAATTCGCAGTAGGCTGGCTCTGCAACGGGGCCGAATATCATGCCCCACCAGCCCAGGAGTCTTCGTGTCGCAGCACGCCCAGTCCACGCCAAACCATTCCACCCCGCACCATTCCAGCCCGGAGTCCGCCCCGCGTACCGGCGCAGCGGGCCACCATCCGGCACCGTCGTCCGCGGACCTCAAGCGGTGGCGCCAGTACCTTGCCGATGAACGGGCCGAGGCCGCCGTCTACCGCGATCTGGCCCAGAACCGTGAGGGCGAGGAACGCGAGATCCTCCTGGCCCTCGCCGAAGCCGAGGGCCGCCACGAAGCCCACTGGCTGGGACTGCTCGGCGACCAGGCCGGAAAACCGCGCCCGGCCTCGGCCCGCAGCCGGATGCTCGGATTCCTGGCCCGCCACTTCGGGTCGGTCTTCGTGCTCGCGCTGGCCCAGCGCGCCGAAGGGCGCTCGCCCTACGCCAAGGACCCCAACGCCACCGAGGCCATGGCCGCGGACGAACAGATCCATGAGGAAGTTGTCCGTGGGCTGGCCACGCGGGGCCGCAACCGCCTGGCTGGAACCTTCCGTGCAGCGGTCTTCGGCGCCAATGACGGCCTGGTCAGCAACCTGTCGCTCGTGATGGGCATGGCAGCCTCCGGCGTTGCCAGCAGCGTGGTGCTGCTCAGCGGCATCGCTGGCCTCCTGGCCGGCGCCATGTCCATGGGCGCGGGTGAGTTCATCTCCGTCAGGTCCCAGCGGGAACTCCTGGCCGCCACCCGCCCCACGCAGGTCACGCTGGCTGCCGCTCCCAAGCTGGACCTGGAACACAACGAGCTCCTGCTGGTGTACCTGGCCCGGGGCATGTCCCACGAAGCAGCCGAACACCGGGTGGCCGAACGCATGGGCATCCTCTCCTGCGACTGCGATCCCAGCCTGTCCCTCCAGCCCGAACTGCCGGAGGAGGAAGACCAGCACGAGGCCGTGGGCACCGCCTGGGGAGCCGCGTTGTCCAGCTTCTGCTTCTTCGCGTCCGGCGCCATCATCCCCATCCTGCCGTTCCTGTTCGGCCTGACCGGGGTTTCCGCCCTGGTGGTAGCCGGCGTCCTGGTAGGCGTGGCGCTGCTGGCAACCGGCGGCATCGTCGGCCTGTTGTCCGGCACGTCCCCCCTCACCCGGGGCCTGCGCCAGCTGGGCATCGGCCTGGGCGCTGCCGCCGTCACCTACCTGCTGGGGCTCGTCTTCGGCACCGTCGTCGGCTAGTAGCGGCCCCTGCCGTGAAAGCCCTTTAGTGGAGGAATTCCCGCCCCGGCATGCCGGGAGCCGCCCCGCACGGAAGCACGGTCCGGGTTACCGGGCCGTGCTTGTCGTCGCGCTCTGCACGGCTGCCGTGCTGGGCGGCGCCCTGGCCCTGGGCGATTCGAGGATCAGCCAACTGCTCACCGCAGGTCCGGGTTCCGGTCAGGTCCCCGAACAATCACAGGAACAGCCCGGGGCAGGCCGGGCGGAACCCCTCCCCGGCCTCGCCGGCGAACCATCCGCGGCCAGCACGGACGCGCCCCCTCCGGGCTACGAGGAGGAGCCGGTGCCGCTGGCCGAGCCGGAGGTTCCAGCAGCGGGAAGCGACTCCTACCGCTTCCTGGCGGTCAACGGTGACGGCACCCCGGTGGGCTACTCGCCCTGCCGCCCCCTCCACTACGTGGTCAATGACAAGCTGGCCCCTGCCGGTTCGGAACGGCTCGTCCCGGATGCCATCAGGATCATTTCGGCCGCCACCGGCATCACCTTCGTCTATGACGGCACCACCGGCGAACAGCCCTCGTCGCAGCGCGCCGCGTACCAGCCGGCAGCCTACGGCGAGCGCTGGGCGCCGCTGCTGATTGCCTGGACCACGCCGGACACCTCTCCGGAACTTGCGGGCAAGGTGATCGGCACGGGCGGAAGCACCCACTTCAGTTTCGACGGCGGTCCCAAGACGTTTGTCACCGGCAGCCTGGACCTGGATGCCCCGCAGATCACCGATGAGCTGCGCCGGCCGGACGGAAGGCTGTACGCCGCGGCGGTCATCCTGCACGAACTCGGCCACGTGATGGGACTTGACCATGTGGCGGACCCCGCCCAGCTGATGTATCCGGAAATCGGCGGTTCGGTTGGCGCCGCCGGGAGCCTCGCCGACGGGGACCGCAACGGACTGTATGAACTGAGCAAGGCCCAGTGCCGGAAAGACCTCTAGGCCCGTATGTGCCGTGACCCGCCAGGGGCGGTTCCCCTGTCAGTCCTGCAGCACGGCCACGGCCTGGTCCACGGTGTCCACCAGGAAGATCCGGTCCTCCATGGCACGGCCCGCCGCGAGCTGCCGGAGCAGCGGCCAGGCAGGGTAGTCGCGGGTCCAGTACCGGGTGCCCACCAGGACCATGGGCGTTACCTTTTCCCGTGCGCCGTAATAGTTCTCGCAGGCGTCCTGGAAGATTTCCTGGACGGTTCCGGCGGCGCCGGGGAGGAAGATGATGCCGCCCCGGCAGACGTCCAGCAGGACGGCCTCGCGGATGGAGTTGGCGAAGTACTTGGCGATGTGGGTGGCGAAGTAGTTGGGCGGCTCGTGCCCGTAGAACCAGGTGGGTATGCCCAGCGAGGGTGTCCCGCCGGGGTAGCGTTCGACGACGGCTGCCGCGGCGCGTGCCCACGCGGACACGGAAGGACGGAAGCCGGGGACGGCAGCCAGGAGGCTGAGCGCGGCCTCCAGCCCGCCGTCGTCGTACCCGCCAAGATAGGCGCCCAGATTGGCGGCTTCCATGGCGCCGGGCCCGCCGCCGGTGGCCACCGCATGTCCGCCGCTGACCAGCAGCCGCCCCAGCCGTGCAGCCTCAGCGTAGTCAGCACTCCCCCGTTGCGCCGCGTGCCCTCCCATGACGCCCACCATGCGTTTCCCGGACCAGGGGCCGGCCCGGAGAACCTCGTCCAGCGCATCGCCGATGGCATGGTCGTGCAGCGAAGACGCCAGTGTAGCTTCCACTCGGTGTTCCCGGCCGGGCTGGATGCTCCAGTGGTAGATCCGCGCATCCGGCAGTTCCTCGTAGGGGGCGCCGGCCAGCCCTTCGTAGAGTTCGGCGGGCGAGTACAGGGCGGAGCGGTAGGGATCGAAAGGGACACCCTGCAGCCGCGGGAAAATCAGGGCTCCCCTGCCGCGGAGCCTGCTTTCCATCCCGTCGTCGAACGTGCAGCCCAGGAACAGGGCGCCTTCCACGTCCAAGCTGTTGAGCGCCGCCGACCTGCCCCGCAGGTCCAGGGACTGCGCATGCCATCCGTGGGCCCGGACCGCCCCCGCGGCGACCAGCCGGTCGAAGCTCTCCAGGTCCTCGACTTCGAGGCTGCGGGGCGTGGGCCCCAGCTTTCCGGTATGGCTCATGGCTGCCGTCGTCGTCCGCCGCTGGTCATGGGTTCAGCCTAGGCCAGCCAACGCGAACGCGGGGCCGGGCCCTGCCCGCCCGGCTGGTACCGGAAGGGCTGGTCCCGACCCCACGATGCTTGGCAGTCGGATATCAGGGTGCGGCGGTCTCCGCCGGAGGGCTAGGCGGAAACCTTTGCAGGCACCGCACCGTCACGGAAGTGTGCTTCAAGGTCCTCGAGCGAGTGGCCTTTCGTTTCCGGGACGAATTTCGCCACGAAGGCCAGCGACGCGACGTTGACCAGGACGAAAAGTCCGAAGGTTCCGGTGGAGCCGAGGGCGTTGACGACGATGGGGAACAGGAAGGAGATGGCGGCGTTGACGGTCCACAGGGCGAAGACCGCGATTCCCATGGCAAAGCCGCGGATGGCCAGCGGGAACATCTCCGAGAGCAGGAGCCAGACGCAGGTGCCGATGAAGCACTGGACGAAAGCCACGAACAGCATCATGGCGGCCAGGATGGTGTAGCTGGCAAGGTCGGACTGGGGCAGGAGGAAGACGATGGCCAGCAGCGCCTGCGAGCCCACCACGCCGGAGAAGCCGATCACCAGCATTTTGCGGCGGCCCACGAAGCCCAGCAGCCAGATGCCCAGGATGGTCATCAGCACCGAGGTGACGCCGACGCCGATGGTGGCTACGAGTGAGGCGCTGACACCAAGCCCGCTCTTTTCGAGGATGGTGGGTGCGTAGTAGTTGACGGTGTTGATGCCGGTTGCCTGCTGGACGGTGGCCAGACCGATGCCGATCCACAGCAGCCGGCGCATCCAGGGGTTGTTCCTAAGGTCGCGCCAGGCGTGGCCGCGTTCTTCCTTGGCGGTGCGGGCGGTCCGGGCGATTTCCTCGAATTCGGCCGCGGCCTGCTCCGGGGTGCGGCTCATGGACAGGACGCGGCGGCTGTCTTCGAGCCGGCCGCGGATGGCGTACCAGCGCGGTGATTCGGGGAGCATGAGCATCCCGGCAAGGAGCGCCAGCGCCGGGAGGGAGGCGATGCCCAGCATGGTGCGCCACACTTCGGTGTCGTGGATCAGGGCGTCCAGCAGGGCGTTGATGGCGAAGGCCAGCATCTGGCCGGTCACGATCATGAGTTCGTTGATGGTGACCATCCGCCCGCGAAGGTGGGCCGGGGCCATTTCGGCGAGGTACAGCGGACAGGTGACGGCAGCTGCGCCGACGCCCAGGCCCAGGATGATGCGGGCAGCGACCATGAATGTGACGTTGGGTGCGATGGCACAGCCGATCGCGCCCAGCAGGAACAGCAGCGCGCAGACCAGCAGCGATCCGCGGCGGCCCAGTTTGTCCGCCATCCGCCCACCGGCCAGGGCTCCGACGGCGGCGCCGGGGAAGAGCAGGGCGCTGACAACGGTGGCTTCTTCGACGGCGGTCATGTTCAGGGAGTCATTCATGTACAGCAGGGCGCCGGAAATCACGCCGGTGTCGTAGCCGAACAGCAGGCCGCCGAGCGTGGAGATGACGGTCAGGCGGGCCAGGTAGCCGCGGCGCGTGGACCCGGGGGCACTAGGGGAAGGTTTCTGCAACAGCATTGTTGCCTCTCAGATTCTTTAGGGACCGAACGGTCCGGAATGTGATGCGTTCCACTAGATTAGAGCGCTCTAATTCGCGGCGTCAATAGAAAGTCTTAATGTCAGAACAAGTTGTTTACCCGGCATGCTGCCCAAGTGGCGCGCAGCCAGCCTTGACCCAACAACCCCGCCTGCTACGATCGAACCAGAAAGTATGTCCTATCAAGAGAACATATGGCGGCAAAGCGGCTGCGCCCCATCCGGGCGGAACCGGACGCTGCGACCGAGAACAGGAATACACCGTGGCGAACACCCTGGGCCTCAGCATCGACCGCTCCTCCCCCGTGCCGCTCTACCACCAAGTAGTCCAGGGCATCGAGGCAGCCATCCACAGCGGAGTCCTGGAACCGGGCAGCCGATTGGACAATGAGATCGACCTCGCGGCGCAGCTGAACCTCTCCCGGCCCACCATGCGCAAGGCCATGGACGAACTGGTGCGCTCCGGGTTGCTGGTGCGCAAGCGCGGCGTGGGAACCCAGGTGGTTTCCAGCCAGGTCCGCCGCCCCCTGGAACTCTCCAGCCTCTACGACGACCTCACCAACAACGGCAAGAAGCCCACCACCGAGGTGCTCAGCTTCTCCCACATTGAGGCCGACGACGCCACCCTGGCCATCCTCCAACTGCCTGCCGGATCCAAGGTGTACCACTTCACCCGGTTGCGGAAAGTGGGCGGGAAGCCGCTGGCCCTGATGGAGAACTGGGTGCGCGACGACATCGCTTCCATGGACGAAGCGATGCTGTCAGCCGAAGGCCTCTACTCGATCCTCCGCCGCGGCGGCGTCAACTTCCGGCTGGCCACGCAGCGGATCGGAGCCGTGACGGCCAACGAGTACCAGGCCTCCATGCTGGACGCGGCCGAAGGTTCGGCCCTGGTCACCATGGAGCGCACCGCGGTGGACGATACCGGCCGGCACATCGAAACCGGACACCACGTCTACCGGGCCGATTCCTACAGCTTCGAAATGACACTCGTACAACGCTAAACCGCAAGGAACACACACCATGACCAACTGGGTCTACCCCCTGGGCACCGCCGCCGACGGCATCTGGGATGTCTCTCTCGGGACGTCCGATTCCTCCCTCACTGTTGATGGGTGGGCACACACCGGCCTGAAGGTGGCCACCCTGGCCGCGGGCGCCGCCGTCGAACTTCCCGCCGCGGACGAAGAACGCATTGTGGTGCCCCTCAACGGGTCCTTCACCGCCACTGTGGACGGCACGGACTACCCTCTCGCCGGCCGCGCGTCCGTGTTCGCTGGCCCCAGCGACGTTCTCTATACCGGGACTGGGCGCGCCGTCACTGTCAGCTCGGCCGACGGCGGCCGGGTCGCTATCGCGACGGCACCCGCCAAGGCCTCGTACCCCACCCGGCTGGTACCGGCTGCGGACACCCCCGTGGAACTTCGCGGGGCGGGCAACTGCTCACGTCAGGTCCACAACTTCGGCACACCCGCTGCGCTCGAAGCGGACCGGTTTATCGTCTGCGAAGTACTTACTCCCGCCGGAAACTGGTCCTCCTACCCGCCCCACAAGCACGACGAGGAAAAGGACGGCGAGACCCACCTCGAAGAGATCTACTACTTCGAGACGCAGGTTGCCGACGGATCCGGAGCACCGTCCGACGCCGATGCCATCGGCTACCAGCGCGTCTATGCCTCGGATGAGCGCCCCATCGACGTCTCCGCCGAGGTCCGCACCGGCGATGTCGTCCTGGTGCCCTACGGCTGGCACGGCCCCGCCATGGCAGCCCCCGGCTACGACCTGTACTACCTCAACGTCATGGCGGGCCCGGGCCCCGTCCGGGAATGGCTGATCAGCGACGACCCGCACCACGGCTGGGTACGCCAGACCTGGGACACCCAAAACATCGACCCGCGGCTGCCCTTCGGAGCCTAAAGCCGGGCCGGGCCGCCGGCTGGCATAGTGGAGTCTTGTGAAACAGACTTCCCCTTCGCCACGGTCAGTGACCATGGAGGACGTGGCACGCGAGGCCGGAGTCAGCCGCGCGCTGGTGTCCTTGGTGATGCGCGATTCCCCCAAGGTCTCCCCCGCCAAGCGGACGGCGGTGCTGGAAAGCGCCGCCGCTCTTGGCTACTCCCCCAACCGGCTGGCGAGCCGGCTGGCGAGCCACCGCACGCACACGCTGGGCGTGCTGTTCCTGGACCTGCACAACTCCGTCTTCGCCGACATCTATGACGGCCTCAGTGCAGGGTTGGCAGGCAGCGGCAACCAGGTGATGGTCGCCGTCGGCTCCGCGGATCCCCACACCGAGGCTGAAGCGGTGCGTTCCTTCGTGGACCTGCGCGTGGACGGCGTCATCCTGGCCGGGTACACCGGCACCTCCGAGGACCTTGCGGCCGCCCTGCGCGGGACCCCCGCGGTGGTGATCACCCGTGAGTTGGAGGCCGACGGCGTCGATTCAGTTTTGACGGACGACTTCCGTTCCGGCGTACTCGCCGTGGAGCACCTCTACGGCCTGGGGCACCGGCGGATTGCCCACGTGGACATCTCCGACTGGCTCCCCTACACCGCCCGCCGCGAGGGGTACCTGCACGCCATGAAGGAGCACGGCCTCGCGCCCCAACTGGTGCACAGCGACATGACCGAACGCGGCGGACGCGCGGTGATGGAGCAGTTCCTCGACTCGGACGCGCAGATCCCCACGGCGATCTTCGCGCACAATGACCTCACGGCCATCGGCGTCATGGAGGCCCTCACCGCCCGAGGACTGTCCATCCCTGGCGACGTGGCCATTGTTGGTTGCGACAACATTGAGTTCGCGGCTTCCCCGTTGATTGGCCTGACGTCCATCGACCAGCACGCCAGGGAGCTGGGCCAGGTGGCTGCGAGGGCCATGCTGGACCGGATCGCCGGGTCCGCCGGGCCGGCAGCGACCCGCAAGCTGGAACCGGCCCTGATGGTCCGCCGCTCCTCGGACCCCACAGCCTGATCGACTGACGCTAAGCAGGGGCGCCACTCAAGATTCAGTGGTGCGCCTCTTAAGTTCGCGGTATACCGTCGTCCGTGACACGCTGAACAACTCGGCCAGCTCGGCCTGTGTGTGCTCTCCGGCATCGTGCAGTGTCAAAAGGTACTTTCGCTGCGTCTTGGACAATTTCGGCGGCTTTCCTTTCAGCCGCCCCTTGGCCTTTGCAACGGCCATGCCTTCGCGGGTGCGCATCCGGATCAGATCGGCCTCAAACTCGGCCACCATTCCCAGGACGTTGAACAGCAGCCGACCTACCGGGTCAGTCGGATCATGGGTGCTGCCGCCCAGACTGAGGACTACTCCCTTGGCTGTCAGCTCGTCGGCGATGTCTCTGGCATCCGAAAGGGAGCGCGCCAGCCGATCGAGCTTCGTCACCACGAGGGTATCGCCAGCCCGGCACGCAGCCATTGCTTCGCGAAGCCCGGGCCGCACACGGTTTGCTCCCGTCAGGCCGTGATCGACAAAGATCTGCTTCTCATCAACACCAAGGGCAAGGAGGGCGTTTCGTTGGGCCGTCAGGTCTTGGTCGTTCGTCGAGACCCGGGCGTAACCGATCTTCATTCCAGTCATGACGACTATGGTTGCAGTAATCCCCCCATCACCGCGCATTTCATCGTGCGGGTCCTACGTACACGTCCGGGGTCAGCATCTGCGCGGAACGTGGCAGCGGGCTTCTGCGCACGATGATCGACCGGCTAACGGGCACGCGTTCCAGTCGTGTACACAAGGTGGAGCATGGGCTAGAGGTTCAAGACTCCGACCGGGCGATTGTCCGTTCTGTGGCATCCTTGAGCGCGATCCCGGAGACCAAATTTTCTTTGCCGATCAGGGTGTCGTGGCTTTTCTCGATATCGCTCCAGCGACTCGAGGGGGCACACCTTGGTCGTGCCACGCATTCACGCGGCCAACGCGTTCGATGTCGGAGGTGATGAATTTGCAGCCACAATGCGAGGCGTTTGGAGCGTTGCAAAAATCCTCAAACGACAGCTGAATCCCGAGGGTCTGACCCTGCTTCAGAGCAGCGGCGAGGCGGCTTGGCAGGACGTGTTTCACCTGCATGTTCATCTCATTCCTCAATATCAAGGAGACGGCCTCGTCCGCCCTTAGGGCCAAGTTCCGGGCAAGCCCTATGCCGATGGAACAGACAAACGATTCCCGCGCTCTAACCGTCGACCTGCGCGGAGCAAGCGGCTACGAGGAGTAACCCGCCCGCTGAATGATGCCCGTGCGTGGAATGCAGTATCAGTTGTAGGAAAACTCAAACTATCCCCCTCCGTACGGCCAGACCCAGCTAAACGTATGGAACATAACCGGAGGTTCAAAATCTTGGCAAAACCGAAAAACTTCATGCCCTGGAAGCTACCCTGCACATAAAGCTTCTACAAACTATAAGGGAACATCAATTCGGTCCGCCTCCATAAACTCCGATACGACATGTGGACCAGCGTCCGACTGGTATTCGCTCATAACCTTCAAATCCCTTGCTAATGCTCCTCAGCCCACGCTGGCATACACATGCTGGTATCCCGGCATCAATGGCGGCATATGGGAAGCGGATATAGCATTTAATAGCGATTATTCGTGGGCTCTTCGGGACAACGGGTATCTTCTGTGCTCTCCCGGGCAGTTTATTCTGGAGGGCGTAGCAACACATGAGTTCGGCCATGCGTTTGGCTTGAGCCATGCTCCCCAAAGCTCCGATCAGGTGATGCGCCCGAACAGCAGCTCCTGCACGACCACGGACACAGAGCTGGGAACGGGCGACCTTGCTTCAATCAACCATCACTACCACTACTGACGGGACTCTCTCGCCCTGTGAGTATAGGAAATCGCGGTGGCGAGCCCGATGGTAAATCTAATTAGTAGGCCGAGGGAAACAAGGCCGACGATCCAAGTCAGCTCCGTTCCAAGCAACGGCTGCATAGTGCACGCAGTATCAGTGTCATTTCCAGTGATATATCTTCCGCATCCGCGAATGCGGAATAGAAGAATGGGAGCAGCAACCACAAAGGTGGTGATAATAAATAGGACCCATACCCACGGCCTGTTCCAGGGCCACTCGATTGCTTTGTCTTTCATCTGACTCTCCCCCTTGTAGATCGCCTAGACCTACTCACCCGGCTGGTTGTTCTAAACTAACAGGGCCATGACCGACGTATACCGGTGATGGCCCTGTTTGCTCAAAACTCGAACGCGACCAACTGGTCGAGCGAACCAAGGCCCGGCATGGCCGCGGCCGCCGAACACGGGCGAAAGGCTGGACGGCGGGAAGTCACCGCGGCCCACGGAAAGGGCAAGCATGCCCGCGACCTGAAAGCTCAAGTGCTAACACCCGCCGAGATCGGGAAGATCATTGGCGGCAGCCGAACCACGGTGTTGCGCATGGAAAGCACGGGAGGTGATCTAAGTGAAGCGCGTCGCCCCTGACCCAGAGTTCATGATGATGTACCGGAAGGGCATTGCCACATCAAAGATCGCGGCCATTGTCTCGCTTATCCAGCCGCAATCATGTGGGTGCGCTGGCGCAAGTACCGCAAAATCTGGCCAGATCCAAAGGAAAGTAGTGACCGGTAGACGATCCTTTGACGGACCTGCACGAGTTTAGGGATCGGGTGTGGGATAGGTGAGGCACCGTTCATTGAGTAGCTCAAGGCTTTCGCGACTGGCTGCCAACTGGAGTGTGGTGTTGTTCGACAGGATAGTTATCACTGACCCTCCAGGAAAAACAGCCCAGGGGGACTTAGTAAGCTCTCCAACGGCCGTAGGAGATTGATAAATTTCTATCGGCCCTGTGAGGGGCCCGCTTTCGCTTGCGCCCATTTGGAAAATAAGTCGGTTTGGCTCTGCTCTTGCATAGCCTCGGGCCCATCTGCTTCGGAGCGCCGATCCTGGCTCGCGGTGAGCACATGCGAAGAGGCCTCGTTCGGCGTCCAGAACTGCTCGCTTCTTGCGAAGGGGTGCAAAGACGGCAATTTGAACAACCGTCATAACGACAATGCCGGCCACAATGACGATGACGAATGCAGTCCACCGTCCCAAGGCAGACTGCAAAGGTAGGAAGAGTAGACCAGCCACCACGTAGAGCGGCACGAAACCGAAGACGTCGTATGCCCGTTCAAACCGGCTTCGCGGTGTTGGTTCTAAGTCCAGTTCGCGCATTGAACATGCCTCCTGTGATTGTCGGGAGTCTAATCAATGCGACGGCTTTTTGATAAGGCCGGCCCTGACGGTACGCCACCGCACTCATAAGGTTCTGTACGCGCGTAAGCCGATCCATCAACGTGCCACTCGTAGCGACCTTGAAGAGTCCGCTACTTGAATGGAGCTACCAAATCCGGTGCCAGGCGTTCTTGTTTCCCTGATCGAATTAGGAACAAGATACCCGTTGGAAGTAGAACAGTGCCTGATCCCAGCATTACTGCATGAACAGGCGTCGACGGGCAGCCGGCGGAACTATCGTCTTCAGCGCATGTGACTCCAGGCTGAAGGAAGCCCACTGCGATCAGGGCTAAAGCCATACATAATGTAGCTACTCCTGTTACGCCCCAAACCCAGTTCTTCATCCGTCCATCAGACCATGCTTAGCGCCTCCATGAGACGGACAATACTCGGAGTCGTCCGTTTGGGGATCGACTTACGGACACATAGAGGCCTGCTCATGAATGCGGGCCGAAACCCAGTTCCCATTTACAGGCACCCTCGTGTGGTTCATATTCGAGGTATGCGAGTGGCCGGAATTCTCCCCTCAGACGCTCCTGACCCGCGGGCCGGATGGGCCGAGCGCCTGAAGCTGATGCCCATTCCGGTGATGGGGCTCGCGCCTCAACCATCGTTGGAGGACACCGACAGCGTTGGTGTGACCTATGGCCAAGATGATCGTGGGTACAACGAGATGACGGCGAGCATCACCTATACGCTCTGGCGAAACCCGGATGACCGCTCAGACCCGGTAAACCTCGCGGACCTCAACGAGAAGACACGCAGATCGATCGAGGAAGTTCCGCCATGGCCGCGGCCCCCTTGGCTGATCGAGTACGTGGAGCGCCTGCGTTACCCGCAACTTGAGGATGCCGTGCGAACCACCTGGCACCGCGATCCATCCGAGCGTTCTTCGGTTCGAAGCCTGTTGGTTGACCATGTCAACCACATCCTCATGAACCAGTATCGGCAAGAGCTCTGGCCGGGCAGCAACCCGTGGGACCAGCACGCCCCCACAGTTACCGGCCGGATGGTCAACAGCCAGGCCAGGAGCGTCATCAACGGAGTCGATATGCCCGGTGCAGAGGTCGATACGGACCCGTTCGTCTACGGTATCGGAGCCCAACTGGCAGGCGGCGGCGTGGTGACCGCGGTGCTTCCCCGCACTGAGCTCAAGCACATCCAAGTCCAATTCACGCCCCGGACCTAACGCTTCCATTCCAAACACAGCAACACCAAGCTTGACGTCGCCCCCTAGGGGAACCTCGTCCGTAAGCCGATCCCTCTACGAGCTGCCCCAAAGGGCCAGCTCACCTCCGGGCGTGGACACGATCAGTAATCCGTCTGGACCAGTGACGTTCCACGCTTCGTACGCCGACTCGGATTCCGGCACCACGCTCAGCCGGAAGCCGTCCTGGATGACAATTTCAAGCCGCCCGTCGTCGAAGGCTCTTGCCTCAGCAACCACCTTGGAGCGCGAGAGCGGCAGAACGGGACTGAGCTGGTCGAAGCCGCCGCCCGGTTTGACTACATGTGAAGTGCCATCGGGGTGCTCAAGAACGAAGCTCTCCTCGATGGTGATTCTGAAATGTTCGAGAACCAGAGTTACTTGGAAATCCAGGACGAGTTGCAGGATGAGTTGCCCACTCACCTCGAGAAGCCAGTAACCCTCGGATCTTTGAGCCCCGCTCATGGACGCCGGAACATATGCCACAACGGCCCCCTTCCTACTAAGCTCCACCCTAGCCCTGCCCATGGCCCGGCAGCCCAAAAACGAAGAGCGTCTCTCACGGCGTCGCGGTAGTCCAAAGGAGCGTCCGTAAGCCGATCCCAAGCGGGCGCCTAAAGCGTCCTGTGAACCACCGGCCTACGGGCGCTCTGCAAGGTGAGCGGCGATCGAATCGGTCAGCAATAGTAGGGTGCGGGGTGAACCAGACGGGCAGGCTTGTAGTCGAAGGGGGAACCGTGATCGCAGCGCTCAATCAACTCGTCGATTTCATCGACGGCCACCTCACTGAGGAGATCCCCATTGATGACTTGGTGGTCAGTCTCGGCATGACGGAGTACCACCTCCGCCGAATGTTCTCAGCTCTGGCCGGCATGCCGCTCTCCGAGTACGTCCGCAGGCGCCGCATGACGGTGGCTGCAGCAGACGTTCTCGGAACGGGCGAGCTGCTGGCAATCGCGGTGCGGTATGGCTACGGCTCGACCGAGGCTTTCAGCCGGGCATTCCGATCAGTGCACGGCGTCGGTCCGGGCGACGTGCGCCGGGACGGCGGGCCCCTTCGCACGCAACCACAGCTCAGGTTCCGCCTGACCGTAGAAGGGAACACCACGATGGACACCCGCATCGCAGATCGGCCGGCATTCCGACTCATCGGCCGTTCGACCCGTGTACCGCTTATCCACCACGGCCCGAACCCGTACATCCAGGCGCACATCGCCTCACTGCCAGCAGCAGAGCACGCCCGGCTCAAGGAATTGAGCAACACCGACCCCATGGGCCTGCTCCAGGTGAGCGCCGACGTCGACCCGGACTACACGGAGGGCAGCGAACTGACCTACCTCCATGGCGTGGCCGTCACCGAAACGACCCCGGCTCCCGAGGAGCTCGACGCGATCGAGGTCCCCGCAGGCACTTGGGCGGTGTTCCACGCCGAAGGGGCGTACCCGGAAGTTCTGCAATCCACCTGGGCCTCCACTGCCACCGATTGGTTCCCGTCCAACCCGTGGCAGCTGCGCCCGGGCCCCTCGATTGTGGCAGTCCTAGACCGCGCCGCCGACTTCAGCACAGCGAGCTGCGAATTGTGGCTCCCAGTAGAACGCGCGTGACAGACCGCCCGCCGGAAGGACAATGCCGGCGGGCGCACGGCTTACTTTCCTGCGGGGTTCGGGTGCCCGGCGAAGGATCCTCCTACGCGACAGTCGACTCTCTGCGCCACAAACGCTGGGCCTCAAATCCCTAGAGTTAGTAGACGCCCAGGGCGAGATTTGCTGGGCATACCGCCGCGGTCCTTCGGCTTATATCTCCTATCCGGGGAGCGCTCCGCCTGCAATCAGGATTCCTTCCGCCATGATCCACTGGCCCCAGGCTAAGCCAATAGCCACAGCCGGTATGAGGATGTAGGTCGCAATGCGTGAACCTTTGCCCATCTGATATGCATCGGGTTTCCTTCCCGAACGCAGGAATCCGACAAGCATAGCCGGAGCGGGAAACATCGCAACCTGCATGGGGAGCCCCTTGCCGCTCCTGTCGTACTTTCCGTCGTACGGCATCCTGGTTTCCCAGGGAACACTCGTGAATGTGTAAATGGCAATGCCGATGCAGACTGCCAGGGCGATCCATTTGACGACTTCGACCCGCCGGCAAGCTACCTTGCCCAGCCTGAGGTCCTCTTCCGTCAACCCCTCCGGAATGGCTGTTTGCTCTGCATCTGAGTTAGCGCCATCCTTCATGGTGTATTCACCGTCTTTTGGCGCAACACCCAGTGGCCGAGCTGTTCATAATTCTTCGCCCCCATGGCTCCAACCCTACCGACCGTTACAGCTGTGCGCCCGTAAGCCGATCCTCGACCGGCACTCATTCGACTGTTTCAACCGTGTTGTCAGCCTACTCGGCGCTAGGCTCAAAGTGATTAGGGCGGGGGTTCGAGACGGTATCGTCCGTGCTAATGAGCGGAGGACCGCTGATAATAGATCTGCAGACAGGACCCCGCTGGCGCCGAGACTCGCTAAACAGATAAAGCCCTCGCCGAATCTTTTTATCTTGCTCGACGAGTGGATCGCAATGCCCGGTCGGTGACAATAACAACGGCCGCCACCAGCACTCCGATGAGGAAAGCAGTTGTTGGGCCATAGATAGGCCAAAAAATGGCGAACGGGACAAATCCAGCAAGGAAAACGAGAAGCCAGCGTCCCATACGTCTGGTCCGTGGAGTCACTTGCATAAGTGGACGCTACCACGGACTTGGCGCACCATAGCGTCCCCAAATGCCAATTTCAATTACAGTCAGCCGACGCACCCTCCTGCGTCCGATAGGGGATCCCCTTCCGGGACCCACGGTGCGTCAATTAGCGTTGTGAAAGTTCCACCATCCAACGCAGATGTTCATTGTTTGTCGGGGGCAGATTGTTTGTACCGCCGTCGGAGGACCAAAGAAACTGCAATGGCGGCTAAGCAGCTAGCTAGCAGAGCGGTCCAGAAGACATATGATTCGGCTGAGAGCGGCTGCGCTAGCGAAGCCCCCAACGTTAATACGCAGAGCACCCCGACGAGGAAGCCGCCACTCATCAGGACGACGCCGGCCAACATCTGTAGATGACGCAAGCGCTCGTTAGATGGGGTCATGGCAGTCCTTATGTTTCACAGACTTAATCTAGCAACGCTGTGAAGGCTCTGTCGCCAGCAGTGTCCCTCACCAGTCGCAATGTCCGGTGAGGGATCGGCTTGCGGGCCCCCTGCTGCTCGCGCTTAAAAACTCTCGAGCACGCTGTTTTTAGAAAGCGCCGCACCCAGCGGATTCATCAGGCAATACTGACTCCTTATGGGGAGAGACAGACCGGGCAGAAAACGTAGAAAACCCACAAGGGCCTTTCCACGGGAGCAAATTGGTGGCTGACTGGGTACACCCGATCTAGCAGGAAGCAGGTTTCCCATGCGCGAGCCGGATCTGGACCCGACTCCCAAGAGCCGGCTGGAACAGGTATATGACACCATCAGTTCCCTGCCGCTATTCGTCCTAGCCGGCATCTTCTATGTCCCGCTGCAGGCTGACCTGGGCTTATGGCCTGCATGGGTCATCGTGCTCACTTCCGGCATCGCTATGACAGCCGCAATCCAGTTCTTTCTCGTTGCCCCCATGCGGAGGAAGCGCAAAGCCCAGGACACCGAACGAGGACTTTTCGAATGCGCCCACAGAGAGCCTGGATCGGGGCTTCGCAGTAGATGGGCTCGAGGTTATGCAAGGGCAGAACCAAGCCGGCTCACCTTCCAGACGGGTGCAGGTGAGAACGGGCCCCTTGCAGGGCCACTGGAAATCTACCCTGCGCCCACAGCCGTCGGAGATCTCGAAAAAGCCCCTTGGACCGTTTTTCCCGGAGGGCTCATAATCACCATCACCTCAGAGAACAAGACACTCCAGCTAGCCGCCGGCCGTGCAAGCCTCGAGCTCCTGAACACGCGGTGTTTCACCAATCCAATACCAGACCCCTGAGCAGGTGCCACAGGACCGGGAGCCACGTCCAGTAGAGGATCCTCTTTCGGATGGCCGCACCCTCGGCACGGGCGGGAGGCTTTTGCGCATCGGTAGGCTAAGCCCATGGCATTGGGGGATGCGGCGAAGCCGCAGGCAGTTTGGTCACACAGAGTGGTCCTGGATTCCTACGCGTTCATCAAGGGTTGGCTCATCGCCACCACGCTCTGGGTGGGCGTGCTACTTCTCCTGGTGGCAGCAGTCTATGGCGTGCCCGCCGCGCGGGACGGAACTGACGTCGGCTACGTGTGGGGCATGTTAGGCATGGCGATTCTTTATGGCTTCGGAGTTTCCCTAGTGGTCGCAGCCCCACTGGCCTGGGCGTTGGCCTATCTTTTGCGCCCGGTCCGGAATCAATGGATCCACATAGGTGCCTTTTTTGCGGTGCCCACCATGGTGTTCTGGCTGCTGGGAAGCGTCCTGGGCCTCGGCTGGCAACCTCAGCTACTGATCCCATGGGCCACCGTTGGCGCAGCGGCAGCTATCGGCCGATGGGCAATCCGCAAAGACGCCCTTGCCGCGAATGCTGCAGCTAACCCGGTCTGACCGCCCGCTGCACGATGGCTAAAAGGAAGCCACTACGCCCTGGCGCACCGCGGCTATTCGTTTAGCGCCCCCAGGCCAGGAGCGGCGAGCGATTGAAGGCGCTGCAGGCGAGTCCTAGGGCCAGGATGGCGCTGCTAATCGCCGCGGCGGGTGTTGATTCCCCGGAATGGAGTGGGAGTGCCCAGTTTGTCGGTGTGTTGGAGGGGTCAACGCCGAGGGTGAAGACCAGGAGCATGTAGGCGACGGGGGCCAGCCAGAACCATCCTTGCGAGGTGAAGCGGGAGGTGATGAGGGTGAGGCCGGACAGCATGAGGATGTTGCGAAGGCCGACCAGCAGGTCGGGCCGGCCGCTCAATAGGGCGTAGGCCAGCAATCCTGGCAGCGAAACGATGACG
This sequence comes from Pseudarthrobacter sp. SORGH_AS 212, assembly GCF_030818145.1. NCBI lineage: Bacteria > Bacillati > Actinomycetota > Actinomycetes > Micrococcales > Micrococcaceae > Pseudarthrobacter > Pseudarthrobacter sp. SORGH_AS 212. The sequence goes on from NZ_JAUTAA010000001.1 coordinate 983,676, forward strand.
AGCTGGCCCATGAAACGCGCCATTAGGATCAGTCCGATGGGTCGGGTGGTGGTGGTCACGTGATGGGTGTCTGGCGTGTAGGTGGTGTAGCCCAGGAGCAGTGCGATCATGAGGGGCAACAGGTATGACAGGGGTGCTTCGTAGTCCTGGTTCAGGGGGAACGGTACGAGGGTGTTCCCGAATACCGCCATTACCAGGGCGGTCGCGGCAGCGCTACCTGTGCACCAGAGGGCATTAAACGCTTTGAGGAAGAGGGTCATTCGAAGTCGCTGGCTGACACGCTGTCCGTGCAGATCTTCTTCATGTTCGTTGTGATCCACTGTGCTTTGTCGTTGTCCGGGATGGCGTCGAAGGCTTGGAGTACCGCGCCTTGTCCATGTTTTGGTTCGATGGCGGATTCTTCTTTGTCCATGGACCAGTTCAGTACGGCCTGCCCGAACCCAGTGTGGAATGAGCGTGCAGCTGTTTCCATGCCGTAGATGACGCAGGGACCGGAGGGCTTGATTGCCTGGTTGAGGGCCAGCTCCGTGCGGTCACGGTCTTGCCATCCGGTGGTGAGGTCATCGACGTGCATGACTGCTGCTGTCGGGTCCTCCGGGGTGCCGAAGGCTCCGCGGTTCCTCACTTCCACTTTCTCAAAGCCCAGTGGGGTACCTGCCAGTTTCTCCTGCATTCGGGTAAGGGCCGCAGTGATCGGCCCGCGGACGGACTCATAAGAGGGGTGGAGGCATAGTGTGAGGTCAGCGTTGGTTTTGCATCCGTCACTGACGGAATAGGCCTGGACCTTGAGGAATCCTGGCGCCGTGGTGAAGACGCCGGTGGCACCGACACCGGCCATGACTAGGCCGCCGGCGATCACCGCAAGTGTGGAGGCTTTCTTGGCTTCCAGCGCCATGGACAGGGCGCCGACGATGACGGCCAGCAGTCCGAGATACCAGGCCCCTTGCCAGATCAGCAGTTCATTGTTAATCCCGAAATAGGGTTCAGCGGATTGTTGAACGGTGGGGCTGAGGAACAAGAACCGCTCGTGCAGTTGAGCGTTCAGGATCAAGAACACGAGCACCAGCGCGTAGAGCCCCGGACCGGTCAGGGCGGCTGTCAGTTTGTACGGCAGGACCGTGCCCGCCGTGTGCCCCAAGCCCACTTGAACTGTCAGGCCGGCCAGCCCGCATAAGAGCCAAAGCCACGGAACCTCCCCGGCCGCTCCAGCAAGTCCCATGGGGACAAGAACGGCAGTTCCGATCAGACAGTAAGCGGCTGCACTCCAGACACAGCTTGCCATCAGCACGGAGAGAGACGCCCGCCAAGCCCCAATCGTGCTGGCCCTCCACGGGACTTCCAAACCATGCCGTTTGATGCGTGCAGCATCCCAGGCAGCCACTGCGCCAAGGAGTGGGCCGGCGATCGTCACTGACGCAACCACCGATTGAACGCCATTGTCCAGAATGGCGAGCCCGTCCCAGACAATAGACCTCGCCACAAGCCACGTCAGAGGTACGACGACAACCAGAGCCCACTTTGCCGAAGAATGCCGTAGATCCGAGATATTGATCATGCAGGCACCTCGACGCACCGCGCATACGCTATCTCGAGGTCAGTTGCTGTCGGAGCATTCACGGCGGCAAACGCCCTTACGCTTCCGTGGAAGCGGACCTTGCCCCTCGAAACGGCCATCACAGAATCACAGATCTCGGGCAGGTCGGCGACATTGTGAGTGGACATAATTATTGTTGTCGTCCCTGACAGGGAGGCCAGGACATCCAGCACAGATCGACGCTCAATAGGGTCAAGGCTGGCCGTAGGCTCATCCAACAACAGGACACCCGGTTGTGACACCACGGCCTGCGCAATCCCCACCCGCTGACGTTCACCGCCCGAAAGCCTGGACATCTTTCGCGTAGCAAGGTGGGCGGTATTTGAACGCTCTAAAGCTTCTTCGACCAACACGTTGTTTCGCTGGCCCTTAAGCCACAGGGCATAAGCAACGGATTCCCTGACCGTGAACGAAGGAACAAAGAACCCAGACTGGGGAAGATAGCCGGTAGCTGCTCGCGCCTGGGCAATGCCGTGCCTCGTCTGGAGATCATGTCCACCAACGCGGGCCGTGCCGCTGCTAGGACGCCGAAGGGTTCCAAGCACCGATAACAGCGACGTCTTACCCGCACCGTTAGGACCAAGAAGTCCAAGAATTCCCGAACTATGGACCCACGACTGGGACTCCACCACCGTCCTGCGCCCCAAACGTACCGAGAGGTTGGCAGCTTCTACCGCTGCAAAGGCCACGTCAGCGGCTTCCGCCCGGATTCCAGCGCATACTGCTGCTAACTAAGACACTTGAAAATCGACCGAAATACTGACGCTTCACGGATCCCCCTTTAATACCGGTCATGCTCTCGTCAATGTCGGACGCTAGCACGATGCCGCGCAGGCAGCCTGTCACAACATCGGTCTCCTTCAGAAGACACCGAAGTGTTCGGTAAGGGATCGGCCAACGGGCGCCTTTCGCCGGTGGAGTTCATGACGCACTTCATGGCGCTGAAAGCTGGGAGCGATGCCAGGAAGATCAACCATATGTTGATCGCGCGCGGGCAGCTCAGCGCCCTTCGGGCAACATGGACCTGAGTTCTTCTGCACGAAAAACGCTGGACTCGGGTGAATCTTCTGGCCTGCAAATCTAGGACTGCCCGGCTCCCCACGGTTCCCACGCCCAATAGTTGACCCACGCGACGGATTGCTTCGTCCACGTCCTCTGAGTCCTCAATCACCTGGAAGAGCTCGTCGCGCCGATCCATCGCCTGCACCAGAGCCTCGAGGATCATCAATTCTTCCCTGTGCCGCTCATCCTGATCCATACGGCTGCCGCTCATCCTGATCCATACGGCGATTCTTGCACGACCGGCAGTTTGTGAAACGACTCCATCCCGTTCGTGGATGCCTATCGGATGCAGGTTGAATTCACTAGACAAACTAGCTAGATGTGCTAGTTATATGTATGCTTACGAATGTTCCTGATGTTGCTTCCCAATGGAGTTGAGTGTCCTGGTTGCTTTCGCCGAAGTTTCACAGCCTGGTCCGGGCCCAGGTGTCGTATCACCGGCCGAAGGCATCGACCTCTCGGAAGGCCACACGGACTTCACCCGATCTACCCTGGACGGCACCACTGCGCCGCAGGTCGGACGGACGGTGCACTGCGGCGCTCCCATGCAGCCCTCGGCGCCGGTAATTGGGTTGGAAGCGGCGAGCCACACCCTAGTATCTGCGGCTGCAATCGAGACTGAGCCGTTTCCTGCCTCTCAAGACTCTACGGGGCATCTCATCGAACTCCTGCAGGAAATTGGTCAGGGACGTCACGAGGCCTTTTCGGAGTTCTACCGGCTCACCTCACGTCGGGTTTTCGGGGTGGTTCGCCGGGTAGTCCTCGAGCGAGGCCTCAGCGAGGAGGTGACCCAGGAAGTGTTCATTGTGGTCTGGCGTGACGCAGCAGCATACGATCCTGCGCTGGGAAGCCCGACCGGCTGGCTGCTGACGATCGCCCACCGCAGAGCGGTGGACAAGGTCCGATGGCATCAAAGCAGCACCAACCGTGATGCACGCTGGGCCTCCGCCTCCTGGACCCGTCCCTACGACGAGGTCGCAGCTTCCTCCATGGAGCGCATGGACGCGCTGCAACTCAGGAATTCACTGGCAGCACTGCAACGCGAAGCGATTGTCCTCGCATACTTCGGCCCTCTCACCTACCGCGAAGTCGCCGAAAGACTCTCAAAACCCCTGCCCACCATCAAATCCCGGATCCGGGATGGCCTAAAACAACTCCGAGAACAACTCGAACCGGCCTAAAGTCGAAAGCCGTCGAGAACCTCCGGTAAGCCAAAGTATGCCGAAAAAGCCAGCGGCCGGGCATCGGTGTCTCGTGCCTGACACAGTCAAAATCTCGGGGACTCCACTTGTTGCGTGGGTGAAGAACGCTGGTTATCCAGCGGTTCGTTTTTTCTCGTTCTCTGCTTTCACCACTTCAACGCTGGTTAGAGCCATCGTGCCGGCTGACCGCAGTGCCGGCAGAGAGATGTCGTCCTGCCGGTCATAGTCCTCCTGATATAGCCGCCCACAGCCCGGTAACGGCTTTGTCCATCTTTCAGCTGAGCATCGTTTTAGACGCCGCGCCATTCTCGGGCCTGTCAGTGTTGCGCTTGTTCGGGATGTTCTTTCCAACAGGCGAGGATGGTTGTTGCTGTCTGGTAGGAAAATTCCGCGGGAGTCATTTCGTTCGGGCCGAGTGGTGTGGTGATGTCCGTGGCGTTGACGTGGAGGATCATGTGGTCTTTGAGGAACACGACAGATCCGGCCTCGTTGCTGTAGGCGGGGAAGCCTAGATTGGCCAGGCCCTTGATGACGGTTGCGTTGGGGACTTCGACTTGCATCGCTTCGAAGTAGGTTCTGGCTGCGCTTTCGTCGGGGGTTTCCTTGACGGAGATGACCAGGTCGCCTTCGACGAGGTGGTAGGTGCAAGTGAAGATTTTGTCTTTGAAACTACTGACGCTGTGGGGTGCTTCGGGTAGTCCGAGCCGGGTGGCCATATCTTTCTGGACTTCGTCCCCGCACACCATTTGGGCCGCTTCGGTAGGTCCCTGGCTCGGGGTTGCACCGCTGACAGGGCCAGTGCCGTGGTGGCCCGTGGCCGGCGCGATTGATCCTGCAGCTGCCGGCGCGCCCGGGTTGCCGGTTCCGCTGGTGGCGGCGCATCCGGAGAGAAGAATTGCTGACGCGGCCAGGACGGTGACCCAACGATAGGGACGGTTCATGGTGGTTTAGTCCTGTGGGTTGAGAAGCGGGTGGTGGATTAGGGCCGGATTTTGGCGTAAATGACGTAGTTGTCGTCAAAGAGCCCTGTCGCGGGGTCGTACCCATCGCAGGTGATCAGGCGTAGTTCAGGTCCCGGAGTATTGCCGTAGACCTCGAACGTTGGGAAGTCGGTTTTGCTATAGGCGGCGCCCCGTTCGACGGTAAAGGTCACGGTTTTCCCGTCCTGGCTGGTGACGGTGACCGGATCTCCCGGGGCCAGGTCGCGGAGCCTGGCGAAAACCCCTGGTGTTCCGTTCGGGGAGTTCACGTGCCCCAGCATCACGGACGGACCGACGGTCCCGGGAACAGGAGAACCGTTGTACCAGCTCGCCGGGGCGTTGTTTTCGGTAGCGGACGGGACATCCAGTGACCTGTTTTCACGCAGTCCCAGGGAGAGCAGGTCAGTTTTCAGGTCTATCGCCGCAATGCTGAGGGACACCGGCGGTGAGGTGGGTGTGGTCGCTGCCGTTGTTGTGGGGGTTTGAAGCGGCTGCTGGGGCGAGGCCGAGGCCGGGGCAGAGGCAGTCGTCGAGGGTGCGGCAGGTTCTGCGGTCGGGGTATCCGGGGCTCCGCAGGCGGTCAGGGCGATAAGTGCGGCTACCGCCGGTGCCGAAAGGCACCAGCGGTAGCCGTTGAACTGTCTCATCTGGTGATGAACCGTTCCTTTGCTTATGCGGTGGCGCGGCGACGGACGACGTACGCGCCGCCGGCCAGGGCCACCAGCGCCAGTCCACCGCCCAGGGCCAGTCCAGCGGTGTTCGTGCCATCAGCTTCAGTGGCTACCCCGGTGTCAGCGCCGCCTGAAGGCATGGCCATGCCGGCTGTCAGCGTTCCACACAGTGCAGGGGACGTCGCGGCCAGGGGCAGAGACGGCACGAGATCCGAGGGGGCAGCCTGGGCGGCCGGGCTCAGCGTTGCCGGGTCAAGGCCGTGCACAACGACGACAGCTTTGCCGTCATGAAGAGCCGCAGCCGTCTCGGCGTTCAGCTCAAACATCCGGTCCACCGTGTAGCTTGCGCCTTGACCTGCGAGCTTCAGGTCAAGGCCTGCAGCCGGGCTGGTATCACCGCTGACTGAGAGCGTGGTGCCGATGGCGCCATAGAAAGGTGCGCCCTCGGTCGTGGAGACCACGCCGTCGCCGTCCTTATCAGCCGAAGGTGCCGGGCATACGCCCTGGGCACCGACGTGAATGTGCTGTACGTGGGGGTACGGGGCGTCCTTGAACGTTGCAGGCAAACCTGAAACCTTCAGCACGGCATGAGCCGTGTTGCCGGTGACATCAACGGTGACCGTTCCGGTTGCGGTGCTGCCATTAAGCTGGCCCAGCGTGGACTGGTACGAATGGTCACCATCGTGAGCCATTGCAGGAGCAGTAGACAGCGCCAGGGCACCAAGTGCCAATGTGGGGACGGCCAGAAGCCGAAGTGCCTTATTCATCAGGGAGACTCCTCATATGGGTAACAGTGGGATGAGCGAAGCACCAGTGGTTCGCGGCCAGTGACCATCGGGATGGGCCAGGCAGTGAAACAAAACACACCTCGAACAGCAGGAGCGTAACCCACAAAAACCGGTTAATAAGCATGCTTCGCTTCATGTTGTCCCAGGTCAGTACGCACTGCTAGACTGACCGGTCTGTCTGGTTGTGGTGTAATGTCAGCTGGGATGGCAAACACCCAGATTTCCCTAACAGCCCCGACAGGCGCCGCTGCCCGTTCACTGCCCCCGCAGGCTGGTGCGCGGGAACGCATCCTGGCTGCCGCTGATGAGCTGTTCGCGCAGCGCAGCATCCGCGATGTCGGCATCAATGAGCTGATACTCCGCGCCGGGGTCGCCAAGGCCACGTTCTACGGGCACTTCGCCTCCAAAGACGATCTGGTCCTGACCTTCCTCGAACGCTGCCACCAGACCCTCACTGTCGAGGCAATCATCGCTGAATGCAGAAGGGCAACCGACGACCCAACCGCCCAGTTACTGGTCATTTTCGACGTACTGGACGGATGGTTCCGCCGGGATGACTTCCAGGCGTGCGCGTTCGTGAGCACGATGCTGGAGATGGGCCCCACCCACCCCCTGGGAGAGGCAGCCATCAGCTATCTGGCCCAGGTAAGGGCCTTCATGCAAACCCTCGCCGAAGAGGCAGGCCTTGACCAACCGGACATATTTGCCCGGTCCTGCCACATTCTGACGAAGGGATCCATTATCTCGGCGGTCGAGGGAGACAGGGAGGCAGCCGTCCTGGCCCAACGAATGGCCGCTTCCCTCATCTCCGCCCACGGAGGCACCCCCGCCCTGGCAGCGAGCGGACCGTCGGTGGCCGGCAAGCTCACCCACTGACGACGACACCTGACAGGCCCATTTCCGGCCCCGCACCAGATACGGCTGGATCGCCCGCACCTGTGCTTCATCGCCAAAGAAACTGATGTACCCGCTCCACGTCGCATCGCTGCTGCAGGGCACCGAACATTGCGGTCACTGTAGCCCAACAGCGGACACCCCACCTTGTTGAAAAGAGACACGATGGCGTATTCACAGTTCGACCAATTCCTTCAGGAAGCCACCTATCGTGATCCCGAATCGGAATCGACCCTCGATAGGGATTCGTTCTATGGGCTATACACAAGCTGGTGCAGCATATCCAGCATCACTCCTCGGACAGAGCGCTCATTCTGGGCCGCGATGAGAACTCGCGTTGACCCCAGAGAAGGCATACGCATGACCGGACCTGCGGCCGCCAACTACATTCTCACCAGCTACCCCACCCTGCCATGAACCCCACCGCGACCGCACCGACAGGCAGCTACATTCCCCGCCACGCACACCAGCCACGAGGAAAACGCCTCTGGTGCCCGACATGCGACAACGACCTGCACCTCGAAGTCGAGTCACCGACCATTTCAGGTCGGCAGGAAGACACTCTCGCCGTAGCCATCCTCTGTCCCAACTGTCACAAATCACGGGTACTGGACACCACAGCAGAGCATCTCGCCGCACTGCCGACAGGGCACGCGCGGTAAAGGATCCTCTACCGCACAAGGCTAAGTCCATGAAACCGCCGAGAGCGGCGGGGTACCCCTGCCGCTCTCGGGCTGCGGTGTCATTTGGAGGACTACCCTCCACAGTGACGATGCCGTCGCCTCTGTCAATGCTCTGATGTGGTTTCATAAGGTTTCGGAGGCACAGTGGCTGAGTTCTTTCGCCTGTGGCGCCACCACAGGAAAAGACCCCAGAATCCGAGAGCCACGGCTAAGACTGCTGCAACTCCTCGCCACCAGACAAAAGGCTGCCACAGCGCGAACCAGATCGCCCAAACGAAGAACGAGGCGCTTATCCAAGGATCCGGAATTTTATCGGCCACGTGGCCACCTTTCGAATGTGGTAAGGAGTGAAGCAGACCACCAGCCAGCACAACTGGCAGGGGTGAGTCCGATGCCTGCCAACGTGCCGGCCAGGGCCCAGCCGACCACCGCTCCACCTGGGGCGAACACAGTAACCATGACCAAACCGACGTCCAAGGCGCAGGTCCAAGCACCTTGTTTGCCACCGATGTAGGCAACACTTTTGTCCGGCGAGGTGGGCCTCCATCGCGTACTTGGCGGATGGTTCAGACGCGGACCGCGCCTGCGGCCTCCGCCGACGCCCCGCCCGGGGCTTCGGCTGGCGTACCTATGCGGGTTTCGCTCCGCTTGGCAGCCGCCGCAGCGAAGGCCATAACGGCCACGCCCGCCAGGGTGATGACAGCTCCGGCCCAAATGGGCGATGTGTACCCGAAGCCTGCCGTAATGGTGACGCCGCCCAGCCAGGCGCCCAGGGCATTCCCCACATTGAAGGCACCGATGTTAGCGCCGGAGGCCAGGGTCGGCGCACACGGAGCGTACTTCATGACGCGCATCTGCAGTCCGGGAACGGTGGCGAACCCGAATCCTCCCATCAGCACCAGGGAGACCACGGACAGCACGGGGTTTGTTGCCGTCAAGGCGAACGCCACCAGGACCACAGCCAGGACGGCGAGCACCACCAGCAGGGTACGGTCCACGTTCCGATCCGCCGCTTTGCCGCCAAGGGTGTTACCGGCGAACAGCCCAACGCCAAACACGATCAGGAGCCACGGGACCGTTGAGGCCTCGAATCCCGACACTTCCGTCAGGGTGTACGCAATGTAGGTGAACGCCCCAAACATACCGCCGAAGCCCAGGACCGTCACTACGATGGACAGCCACACCTGGCCGGAGCGGAACGCGCCAAGCTCTGAACGCAGGCTTCCGCCGGCTTCAGCTGCGCCGGCCTGCCGGGGCACCAGCGCCAGGATGCCGGCGAGCGCCGCCACGCCGATCACGGTGATGGCCCAGAAGGTAGCCCGCCAACCAGCAGCCTGGCCCAGCAGCGTGCCGAACGGTACACCCAGGACGTTGGCGGCCGTGAGCCCGGTGAACATCAGGGCGATGGCACCGGCCTTCTTGCTGGGCGGCACCATGCCTGCGGCAACCACCGCCCCGATGCCGAAGAAGGCACCATGCGCGAGTGCGGCGATGACCCGCCCCAGCATCATGGGCCAGTAGTCAGCAGCCGTTGCGGACAGCAGGTTCCCGGCAATGAACAGCACCAGCAGGCCGGCCAGGACGGGTTTGCGCTCCAGTCTGGTCACGGCCGCCGTCAATCCCAGGGCGCCCACCACCACGGCGAGCGCGTAGCCCGAGATGAACCATCCGGCGGACGCCTCGCTCACCCCGAAGTCGGCGGCAACGTCAGGCAGGAGGCCCGCGATAACGAATTCGGTAAGTCCAATGCCAAACCCTCCAAGGGCGAGGGCGATCAGGCCAACAGGCATGGTGATGCTCCTTTGAGCTGTTCTGGTTGTTCTGAGGGGGAATGGCGCCTAAAATAGTTGCAGGCGCGGTATTTATTGTTGCACATGCAAATATACCGCGCAAGCAACTATTTCTATATCGCTGGCAGCGGTCCTCCGCAGCCGCTTACCGGAAGGAGTATCCATGGGCATCAAGGACGACGCCGTCGAGGTCCGCGCGCAGGGCTGGCGCACCCTGGCGGCCCTGCATGGCCTGATCGAGGGCGAGCTGGAACGGTCCCTTCAGGCGGAGTCCCAACTGTCCGTGGTGGAGTACACCGTCCTGGACGCCTTGAACCGCCAGGACGGCTGGCACATGCGCATGCAGCAGCTGGCCCGCGCCACGGCCCTCAGCCCCAGTGCCACCACCCGCCTGGTGAACCGGCTCGAGGACCGGGGCCTTCTGACCAGGATCCTCTGCGACGACGACCGGAGGGGCATCTACACCGAGCTCACCCCCAGCGGAAGCACGCTGCTTGCCGAAGCCCGCCCGGTCCACGACGCCACGCTGGAACGTGCGCTTGAACAGGCGCAGCGGCTGCCGGAACTTGCACCCCTGGTGGGTGCGCTGCCCACGCTTCACGTTCCGGCGTAGTCACGGCCCAACCTTCCAGCACCAACAGAAGATGCCCCTCCGGGAATCACCGGAGGGGCATCACCTGTTGTGGCGCAACGATAGGCGGCCGGGCTAGTTCAGCTTCCCGGCGGCGGCCCCGGGCTTCTGCCCGGCTACGTTCTTGAAGTAGTGCTCCAGGTCCTCGAGGCTCTTGTCCTTGGTCTCCGGAACGTACTTCGCGGCAAATGCGATGGCACCCACACCCAGTACGGCGAAAACAAAGAACGTGTTGGACAGCCCGATGGCCGCAAGGAGCTGCGGGAAGCCAAAGCCCACCAGGAAGTTGACGATCCACAGCAGGAACGCAGACGCGCCCATGCCCAGGCCGCGGATCTTCAGCGGGAAGATCTCGGACAGCATCAGCCAGGTGACCGGTGAGATGGCGCCCTGTTGGAAGGCCAGGAACGTCACGGTAAGCGCCAGGATGACGAAACCCCGGACGGAGCCCTCCGGCAGGATCAGTGAGAAGAACCCGATCAGCAGCAGCGCCGTCGTGGTGCCTGCCTGTCCGGTGATCAGCATCCTGCGGCGCCCCACTTTGCCCAGCAGCCAGATGCCTACGAAAGTGGCCAGCACCGAGATGACGCCGTTGGCAATGTTGGCGGTCAGTGCCGCTTCGCGGCCGAAGCCCGACTCCGATAGGATCTGGGTGCCGTAGTACATGATCGAGTTGACGCCGGTGATCTGCTGGATCACCGCCAGGCCCAGCCCCACGAAGAAAATCCGGCGGAGCCACGGAATGCCGAGGTCCTTCCAGGTGCCCATCTTGGACTTGTAGTCCTCCACGGCCATGGCTTTGACTTCCTCGAACTCCTTCCGGGCCTCCTCCTGGGACCGGATCCGCTGCAGCACGCTGAGCGTTTCGCCGAAGCTGCCCATCGAAGCGAGCCAGCGGGGGCTCTCGGGCATGAAGTTCATCCCGATCCACAGCGCGATGGCAGGAAGGGTCGCGATCACCAGCATCCAGCGCCAGATGCCGCCGGCCTCGCCGAAGGTGTTGCCGAGGTAGGCATTGAAGATAAAGGCCAGCAGCTGGCCGGTGACGATCATCAGCTCGTTCTGCGTGACGATCCGCCCGCGCCGGTCGCTCGGTGACACTTCCGCAAGGTACACCGGAACCGTCACGGAGGCACCGCCCACGGCCAGGCCCAGTACGAACCTCGCAGCGATCATCACTTCAGTGGTCGGCGAAAAGGTGCAGGCGAGCGTGCCGGCCAGGAAGATGACGGCCAGGACCATGATCATCTTGCGGCGGCCGTTGCGGTCGGCCAGCCGGCCGCCGAACAGTGCACCGAAGGCCGCACCGAACAGCAGCGAGGATGTCACCAGGCCCTCTGTGAGCGGCGTCAGGCCGAGGTCCTCCTGCATGTACGGCAGCGCGCCGTTGATCACGCCGGTGTCGTAGCCGAACAGCAGGCCGCCGAACGTAGAGATGATGGTGACTGTCCGGAGCGCCTTCTTGTGGTTCCCGGGCTTGGTTTCCGTATGCGCAGGCACACTCATACGCTGACCTTCTGGACGTACTGCTGGATGGTGTCCAGTTGGTACCGGGACACCTCGTCTGCGTTGTCGTCCTCGGCGAAGACGCTGGAAACCATCACGGTGTCCTCGCGGTCCAGGAAGCCGATTTCCTTCAGTCCGCCGAAGAACTCGTCCCAGTTCACGTCGCCGTCGCCAACCTTCAGGTGCTGGTGGACGCGGACCGGGTTGCCCGGCGGGTTGGTGATGTAGCGCAGGCCGTGCGAGGCGTGGTGGTCCATGGTGTCGGCCACGTGGACCAGGCGCAGCTTGTCCCCCGCCGCGCGCATGATCTCAAGCGGCTGGTTCTTCATGTGGAAGCTGTGCGAGGCCACGTAGACCATGCCCACGTTCTTCGAGTTCACGCCCCGGATCACGCGGATGGCCGCCAGGCCCTCTTCCACGAAGTCGTCGGGGTGGGGGTCGATCAGCAGGTCGATGCCCTCACGTTCGATGATGGGCAGCAGTTCCTCCATGGACCGGTAGAAAGCCCGCTCGGATTCCTCGGCCTTTTCGGGCCGGCCGCTGAACTCCGTGTTCATGGTGCTGACGCCCAGGTCCACAGCAATCTGGATGGCTCGCTTCCAGTACCGGACCGCCGCTTCACGGGCGTCCTCGTCCGGTCCGGACCAGCGGAGCACCGGGAGAATGGACGCGATTTCGATCCCGGTGTCCTTGCAGGCCTTGCCCAGCTGGCCAACGAGCTCATCGTCGGCCTTGGGGTGGTTGTAGAACGGGATAAAGTCCGCGTGCGGGGTCATCTGCATGTACTTGTAGCCAAGGTCCGCCACCACCCGCGGAAACTCCAGGAGACTGTGCGAGTGGTGGTACGGGGTGGGGTCAAGTGCGATTTTCACGTAAACACTCCATTGTGGATCAGGAAGGCCGGAAAGGTGGAACTAGCTGTAGAGGTCCGGCTTGGCGGCCAGCTTCACTGCCACCTTCTCGCCGTTCTTCTGCGCTTCGACGCCGGCTTCGCAGCACGCTGCGGTGGCGTACCCGTCCCAGGCGGAGGGGCCGCCGATTTCGCCCCTAAGTGCCGCGTCCACCCAAGACTGGATTTCGACGTCGTACGCCGCACCGAAGCGCTCCTCGAACCCGGGCGTGACGTTGCCGCCCCAGCGGCCGGCGCTGCGGGTGTAGGGGCCCTTGTCACCGCCGATGCTGACGACGCCCTCCTCGAAGGACGCCTGGGTAGCCACTTCGTAGCCGTACTTTGCGTTGACGTAGATTTCGACGTCGGCCAGGACACCGGACTCCGTTTCGATCAGGACGTGCTGGGGGTCGTGCTGGCCGGCCGGGGCGTTCTTCGTGGCCTTGCCGAGGCGGACCTGGACAGAGGTGATTTCCTCGCCGGTGAAGAACCGGATGGCGTCAAACTCGTGGACCACGGAGTCATTGATCAGCATCTCGTTGGTGAAGCCTGCCGGGGTGGTGGGGTTGCGGTGCTGATGGTGGAGCATCAGCAGTTCGCCGAGTTCCTGGTTCCGGATGATGGAGCCAAGGGCGGCGTACTCGGCGTCGAAGCGGCGCATGAAGCCCACCTGGATGCGCTTGCGGCCCAAGGCCACCTCAGCCTCGACGATTTTCAGCGAGGACTCTGCATCCGGGGTCAGCGGCTTTTCGCAGAGGATGGGGATGTCCTTGGCGATGGCCTTGAAAAGGATGTCCTCGTGCAGGAAGCCGGGGGTGGCGATGAGGACGGCGTTGACGTCGCCGTTGTTGAGCGCTTCCTCGGCGTCAGCGAGGGCCACAGCGCCCGGGATGCCTTCGATGGCGGCCTCGGCACGGGCGAGGTCAACGTCGACGACGGCGGCCACTTCGGCGCCGTGGATTCGCTGGTGGAGCCGCTGGATGTGGTCGGCGCCCATGCGCCCGGCACCGATGACGGCGACGCGGAGGGTTTCAGTCATTGTTCTGTCCTTTGGGATCTGGAGGGAGTGGGCTGTGCTGGTCCGTCAGCTGACGGCGGTGCGGGAACCGCAGGACAGCAGGTAGTTACGGGTGCGCTTGGCGATCGGCATGGGGACGTCGAAGGCCACCGGGTACATGTCCTGCTCCACGATCCCGAAGATGGGGCGGTTCAGTGCCTCCACTGCTTCGATGACGGCGCGCAGGTCGGGCAGCCCGTTCGGCGGCTCGGTCATCACGCCGGCGAGGTTGGCTGCCGCCCAGGTCATGTTTTCCTCGTTGACCTTCTTGAGGATGTCCGGGTTGATCTGCTTCAGGTGCAGGTAGCCGATGCGGTCCGGGTAGTTCTTGATCAGTTCCAAGCTGGAAGCACCGCAGTATTCGGCGTGGCCGGTGTCCAGGCACAGGTTCAGGTACTTCGAATCCGTTGCGGCGAGCAAGGTTTCGATGTCCGCTTGTGCGCCCACGTGCGAGTCTGCGTGCGAGTGGAACTGCTGCTGCAGGCCGAAGTCCTCCAACAGGGTCTTGCCCAGCCGGTTGTGCCCTGCGAACAAGTCGCTCCAGGCCTTCTCTGTGAGCTGGCCGCTTTCCACGGCTTCGCCGGTGACGTCGTCCCGCCACATGGCCGGAATGACCACGATGTGCTCGCCACCCATTGCGGCGGTGAGTTCGGCCACTTTGCGGGCCGGTTCCCAGGCGGTCTCCCACTGGTCAAGGCCGCGGTGGAAGGCCGTGAACACCGTGCCGGCGGTGACCTTGAGGTCGCGCTGCTTCAGTTCCTCCGCCAGGCGGGCGGGATCGTTGGGCAGGTAGCCGTAGGGGCCCAGTTCGATCCACTTGTAGCCGGACTCGGCCACCTCGTCGAGGAAGCGCTCCCACGGGGTCTGCTGGGGATCGTCCGCAAACCAGACTCCCCAGGAATCAGGAGCGGTGCCGATGATCAGCTTGTTCTCAGTCATGACAGCGTTGTCTCTCTCTGGTGTCAGTTGGAGGGGAAGTTGTAGGAGGCGCCGGAGGCGTGGTGGGTTTCGGGCCAGCGGGAGGTGATGACCTTGCCGCGGGTGTAGAAGGATACGCCTTCGGGGCCGTAGATGTGCTTGTCGCCGAAGAGGGAAGCCTTCCAGCCGCCGAAGGAGTGGTAGGCCACCGGCACGGGCAGCGGCACGTTGATGCCGATCATGCCCACGGTGACGGAGCGCTGGAACTTGCGGGCGGCCGCGCCGGAGGAGGTGAAGATGGCGGTGCCGTTGCCGTAGGGGTTGGCGTTGATCAGGGCGATGCCGTCTTCGAGGGTGTCGACGCGGACCACGACGAGGACGGGGCCGAAGATTTCCTCCTGGTAGGCGGTCATTTCGGTCTTGACGTGGTCCAGGACGGTGGGGCCAACCCAGAAGCCGTCTTCGTGGCCGGGGACCACGAGGTCGCGGCCGTCAACCACCATGGCGGCGCCGGCGGTTTCGGCTTCGGTGACAATCCGCAGGATGCGTTCCTTGGAGGCGGGGGTGATGACCGGGCCCATTTCTGCGTCGGGTTCGGTGCCGTTGTTGACCTTGACGGCTTCGGCGCGTTCCTGGACCTTGGCGACGAGGGCGTCGGCAGCCTCCCCGACGGCGACAGCGACGGAGATGGCCATGCAGCGTTCGCCGGCGGAACCGAAGGCGGCGGCGGCCAGGTGGTCGGCGGCGTTGTCGAGGTCGGCGTCGGGCAGGATGATGGCGTGGTTCTTCGCCCCGCCCAGGGCCTGGACGCGCTTGCCGTGCTTGGTGGCGGTTTCGTGGACATACTGGGCGATCGGGGTCGAACCAACAAAGCTGATGCCGTCCACGTCCGGGTGGGTCAGCAGCCCGTCCACGGTTTCCTTGTCACCGTGCAGGACCTGGAACACACCGTCCGGGAGGCCGGCTTCCTTCCAGAGCTTGGCGAGCAGCAAGGAGGCGGAGGGGTCGCGTTCGGAGGGCTTGAGGATGAACGCGTTCCCGGTGGCGATGGCCATCGGCGCCATCCACAGCGGCACCATGACGGGGAAGTTGAACGGAGTAATGCCGGCCACCACGCCGAGGGGTTCGCGGAAGGAGAACACATCGATGCCGGTGGAGACCTGGTCGGAGTAGTCGCCCTTGAGGAGGGTGGGGACGCCGCAGGCGTATTCGATAACCTCGAGGCCGCGGCCGATTTCGCCCTTGGCGTCGGAGAGGACCTTGCCGTGCTCGGCGGTGATCAGCTCGGCAAGGTCGTCCACGTGGGCGGCGACGAGTTCACGGAACTTGAACAGAACAGCGGTGCGCTTGGCCAGGGAAATATCGCCCCAGGTATCGGCAGCGGCGCGTGCGGCCGCGACGGTGGCGTCCAGGTCGGCGCGGTTGGCCAGGCGCAGCTCAGCGGAGACCTGGCCGGTGGCCGGGTTGTAGACCGGGGTGGTGCGGTCCCCCTCGCCGGCGGTTTCAGCGCCGTTGATGAAGTGGTTGATGACGGTGGTTTCGGTGGTTATGGCAGTCATGGGACTCTTCCTTGAGTGGTTCGAAGGGGATGGAGGTACAGGGTCAGCCGAGCAGTTTGCGCTGACGGGACTTGTGGTCGGTGTAGGTCTGGAAGGCCTGCTGGGTGGAATCCAGTTCGGACACCTGGGAGACGGGGACATCCCACCACGATTCCGACGACGGCGCGTCCAGCAGGGGGTCGGATTCGACGTGGATCAGGATGGGCCCGGTTCCTTCCGGGGCAGCCTTCGCGTCCCGGACGGCCTGTTCGAGTTCGGCGATGACCTTCTCGCCCGGTTCGATCCGGATGACCTTCACACCGAGGGACTCGGCGTTAAGGGCCAGGTCCACGGGCAGGGTCTCCCCCGCGTCGAAGCTGTGCTGCTCTTCGTTCAGTGCCCGGTACTGGGTGCCGAAGCGCTGCGAACCCAACGATTCGGAGAGCGAGCCGATCGATGCGTAGCCGTGGTTCTGGATCAGCACCACGATCAGTTTGATGCGTTCGGCGACGGCGGTGACCAGTTCGGTGTGCATCATCAGGTAGGAACCGTCGCCCACCATCACGACGACGTCGCGCACCTCAGCCGCGCCGGTCCCGGCGGGGCCGCCTGCCGCCGTCGTGCTCGCCGCTTCGGCGAGGGCTGCGCGCTTGACTCCGAGGCCGCCGGGGATTTCGTAGCCCATGCAGGAGTAGGCGTATTCGACGTGGTAGCCGAATGGGTCGCGGACGCGCCACATCTTGTGCAGGTCTCCGGGCAGGGACCCGGCGGCGCAAATCACGACGTCGCGGGCGTCCATGGCTTTGTTGGTAGCGCCGATGATCGCGTTCTGGCTCACCAGCGGCGCGTAGTCCTGGGCGAAGGCCTCGTCGACCGTGGCGTCCCAGCGCTTCTTCTCGGAGGCAATCTGCTGTTCGAGGTCGGCGCCGATCCGGTATCCGCCCAGGGCCGCGTTGAGCTTGACCAGTGCCTTGCGGGCGTCGGCGACGATCGGCAGCGTAGTGCCGTGCTTGTACGCGTCGATCGGGGCGACGTTGATGTTGAGGAAGCGCACGTCCGGGTTCTGGAACGCTGTCCGGGACGCGGTGGTGAAGTCCTCGTAGCGGGTTCCGATACCAATGATCAGGTCCGCCTCGGCTGCGATGGCGTTCGCCGCCGTCGTGCCGGTGGAACCGATCGCGCCGAGGGACTGGGCGTGGTCCCAGGGCAGGACGCCGACGCCGGCCTGCGTGTTGCCCACCGGAATGCCGGTGAGCTCGGCGAACTTCGCCAGTTCGTCGTTGGCGTAGGCGTAGAGGACGCCGCCGCCGGCAATGATCAGCGGACGTTTCGCGGAGCGGATCGCTGCGACGGCGCGGGCGATGTCATCAGCATCAGCGTCGGGGCGGCGGATCCGCCACTCCCGTTCGGCCAGGAACTCCCCGGGGACATCGAAGGCCTCAGCCTGGACGTCCTGCGGCAGGGAAATGGTCACCGCGCCGGTCTCGGCCGGGTCGGTGAGGACGCGCAGGCCGTGGTGGAAGGCGGAGAACAGCTGCTCGGGCCGGTTGACCCGGTCGAAGAACTTCGACAACGGCCGGAACGCATCATTGACCGTGATGTCGTACGCGTAGGGCTGCTCCAGCTGCTGGAGGACCGGGTCAGCGGCCCGCGTGGCGAACGTGTCACTGGGCAGCAACAGCACGGGCAGGCGGTTGGTGGTGGCCAACGCGGCACCGGTCAGCAGGTTCGAGGAACCGGGGCCGATGGAGGTGCTGATCGCATAGGTCTGGCGGCGGCGGGTGTGCCGGGCGTAGCCGACGGCCTGGTGGACCTGGGCCTGTTCGTTCCGGCCCTGGTAGTACGGCATGACGGCCGGGTCCAGCTGCTGGTACTGCTTCAGCGCCTGGCCCACACCGGCCACGTTGCCGTGCCCGAAGATCCCGAACGTGCCCGGGATGAGCCGCTCGCGGTACTCCACCCCGTTGATGGAGTCAACGGTGTACTGCTTGGAAAGGTATTCGACGACGGCCTGGGCCACCGTCATCCTGCGCGTAGTTGTGCCCATGGCGGTTTACTCCGGAATTTCTGTGGTGTGGTGCAGGAGCGAGGCTGCGCTGGCGACTGCGCCGGCAACGTCACCGTCCGCGGGGTAGAGCAGGGTCCGGCCTACGGTGAGGCCTTGGACGCCTGGCAGGGACAGGGCAGCTCCCCAGGTGGCGAAGACTTCGTCCTGGGACCCTGCCGGATCCCCGCCCAAGAGGACGGTGGGCATGGTGGTGGCAGCCATGACGCGTTCCATGTCCGCAACGACCGGCAACTTCATCCAGGTGTAGGCGCTGGTGGAGCCGAGGCCTTCTGCGATGCCAATGGACTTGATCACCGCGTTGGTGGACAGGTCGTTGCGGACCCTGCCGTTTTCACGGACGGACAGGAAGGGCTCCACCATGGCGATCAGCTTCCGCTCCGCCAGCGAATCAATGGCTTTGGCGGTGGCTTCGAGGGTGGCGACGGTGTCCGGGTCGCCCAAGCAGATGCGGGTCAGCATCTTGCCGCCGTCGGCACCGAGTACTTCGAGGGCGGCGGCGGTGTGGCCGGTGAACCGGTCATCGAACTCATTGACCAGGCCGGCCAGGCCGCCGCGGTTCATTGACCCGAAGACCAGCTTGCCGTCGAGGGCACCCAGCAGGAGCAGGTCATCCATGATGTCCGGGGAGGCCAGGACACCGTCAACGGCCGGGTTGGCCAGCGCGATCTGCAGCCGGTCCAGCAGCTGGCGGCGGTCCGCCATGGCCACGGGGTCCGATCCGACGGCCAGCGCGCCCCGGGCGGGGTGGTCCGCGGCGACAATGAAGTTCTGCCGGCCGGCCTTGAGGCCCGGATGGCGGCGGCGCGACTTGGCCGCACGGGCCACGGCCTCAGGGTCTTCCAGCCGGATGGTGCTCAGGTGCTCGTACCGGCGGGGATCATCGTCCACGGCCCGGCCAGTGCTAACGGGGGTGAGGGTCACAGTGCTGCTCCTTCGGGAATGGAGGCGCCGGAAACGGCACCCGGCACGGTACGGCCGCGTTCGGCCAGCAGCGAGGTGACTTCCTCCGGCGTCGGCATGGCATCAGCGCAGGAGAGGCGGGAGGCGACAATGGCGCCGGCGGCGTTGGCGTAGTCCAGGACCTGTTCGAGCGGCCAGCCCGAGAGCAGGCCGTGGCAGAAGGCACCGCCGAACGAATCCCCGGCACCGAGTCCATTCAGGGTTTCCACCGGGACTGGTGCGGAGACGACGCGCTCGGTGCGGGTCTTGGCCATGACGCCCTCGGCGCCCAGCTTGACGACGGCGATTTCCACACCGGCGGCCAGGAGGCGGTCCGCCTGCTCGTCGGGGGTCCCCTCCCCCACTGCGACGGCGCATTCCTTGTCGTTGCCGATGGCGACGGTAACATGCGGCAGGATCTTGGCGACCTCGGCCCGGGCTTCCTCCTCGGCGGCCCAGAACATCGGCCGGTAATCCAGGTCCAGGATGGTGAACTGGCCCTCGGCGAGCCCGGTACGGGGGCGCGCTTCGTGCGCGGCGATGTGGGCGCTGCGGCTGGGCTCCTGGCAGAGGCCCGTGACAGTGGACCAGAAGATCCCTGCATCGCGGATCGCGTCCAGATCCAGCTCTTCGGCTTTGATCTGCAGGTCCGGTGCCGTGGGGAAGCGCCCGTAGAAATAGAGCGGGAATTCGTCCGTGGCGGGCTTGATGGCGCAGAAGGTCACAGCGGTGGGCCAGTCCTGAACCGGCGTCACGAAGGTGTCATCGACGTTGAACTTGTGCAGTTCGCGGTGCAGGTAGGTGCCGAACGCGTCATCCCCGGTGCGGGTGATAACGCCGGTCCGGCGGCCGTGCCGGGCGGCGGCAACGGCAACGTTCGAGGGCGAACCACCCAGGTACTTGCCGAAGGAGTTAACGTCCTCCAGGCCAACCCCGATGTCGTTCGGGTAGATATCAACGCTGATGCGCCCGATCGTAAGAAGCTCATGGGTCACGGTGATCGTGGACCTTTCTGGTGTGGAACGTGGCACCTTCGGAAGGCTGGTGGTCCGGGCCGTAAACGCCGTGGTGTGGGCCACAGGCACTACTTTGCCCTAGATCGAATGTCCTGTCAAAGGTTTGTACTGACATACTTACAACATGGTTAGAGCGCACTAATTATCCGCGCCGTTATTTCTTGGGAACAGCCAGCTCACCCGTGATGTACTGGGCACGTCCGTAGCCGAAGGACCAGTCGCCGGCCGTATTTTCCACATAGCCGATGAAGACATCCTCACCGGCGACGCCCGCTTCGGAGAGCTTCCCTGCGACGGCAGCAAACAGCTTCTGCTTGGCCTCCTGGGAGCGGCCCGCCTGCGTAAAGATCTGGATCATGACCACTCCACCCGTGCGCTCGAATCCCAGGCCGGCATCCTGGGCGAAGATCTGGCCCTTGGGGTGCTCGGTGAGGATGTGGAAGTAGTCGCGCTCCGGGATGCCATACTCGGCGAGAATGGCGTCGTGGATGCCGCGGCTCAGGCGCTGCAGCTCATCCGGGGTGCGGCCTTCGTTGACATCAATGCGAACCAATGGCATTCGAGTTCTCCTTCAAAAAGTTTGTACTGACATACTAACAAACTACGAATTTGGAAAACAAGACCCCTCCCCTTGCAGCCGGCGATTCGCAGGCCTATCCTTGATCAACCGAAAGGTTGATCAATGAAAAGGTTGAACACCAAGCAACCCAGATAAGCAAGGACTCCCGATGATCTCCGACAGCACGGCACTGGACTCGGCCTTCCTGGCCCTGGCCGACCCCGTCCGGCGGAGCATCATCGCCAGGCTGAGCCGTGGCCCGGCCACGGTAAATGAACTGGCGGAACCATTCGAGATCTCCAAGCAGGCGGTCTCGAAGCACATCCAGGTACTCGAGCAGGCGCAATTGGTGACCCGCACCCGGGACGCCCAGCGCAGGCCCGTCCACCTGAACCCTGCACGGCTTGAGGCGCTCACAGCGTGGATCGACCAGTACCGGCTGGTCCGCGAGGGTCAGTTCCGCAGCCTCGATGCCATGCTTCAATCCAGCGCCGGGCAACGCGGCGCCAAGGCAAAGGAACAATGATGAGCAATTCCCTGAAGCTTTCCGTCCCCGAGGGCCTGCCCTTCATCGACTACGAGCGCGAGTTCGACTTCCCTGTGGCGGATGTCTTCCGCGCCCACAAGGAACCAGACCTGATCACCCAGTGGCTGGGCCCGCGCGGCATGAAGATGGAAATGGACCACTATGATTTCCGCAGCGGCGGCACTTACCGTTACGTCCACACCGGGCCGGAGGGGGTCCCCTACGAGTTCCGCGGGATCTTCCACACGGTCCGCGAAAATGAGTTCGCGCTGCAGACCTTCGAGTTCGGCGGCTACCCGGACGTGGTCAGCCTGGAGTTCATGACCTTCGAGGATCTCGGCGGCGGCCGGTGCAGGCTCCGCGGCCACTCCGTCTACCCCAGCCTGGAAGCCCGGGACGGCATGGCGCAGTCCGGCATGGAGGGCGGCATGACCGAAGGCTATGAGCGGCTGGACGAGCTGCTGAGCGCCGCCAAGGTCTGACGGGCACCGACGAACGGGCGCGACGGCGGGCCCGCACCTTCGGGCCGCCAACGTTGCCACCCGTCGTCGTCCTTAAACAAAAAAGCGGCGCCGCCTGCCATCCCGGAGGACAGCAGGCGGCGCCGCTTTTGCGTACTGGTGCAGCCTAGAGGGTTGCGAAGACCTCGCGCAGCAGCTTGGCGGTCTCGGACGGCGTCTTGCCAACCTTCACGCCTGCAGCTTCGAGGGCTTCCTTCTTGGCCTGTGCGGTGCCCGCGGAGCCGGAGACGATGGCGCCTGCGTGGCCCATGGTCTTGCCCTCGGGGGCGGTGAAGCCTGCAACGTAGCCAACAACCGGCTTGGTGACGTTGGCCTTGATGAAGTCGGCTGCGCGCTCTTCAGCGTCACCGCCGATTTCACCGATCATGACGATGGCCTTGGTCTCGGGGTCGGCCTCGAACGCGGCCAGGGCGTCGATGTGGGTGGTGCCGATGACGGGGTCGCCGCCGATGCCGATGGCGGTGGAGAAGCCGAGGTCACGCAGTTCGTACATCATCTGGTAAGTCAGGGTGCCTGACTTGGAGACGAGGCCGATGGGGCCCTTGCCGGTGATGTTGGCGGGGGTGATGCCCACCAGTGCTTCGCCGGGGGTGATGATGCCGGGGCAGTTCGGTCCGATGATGCGGGTGACCTGGTTGCCGTCAGCGTCAACCGTGGCCTGGGCCAGGGCCCAGAATTCGGCGGAGTCCTGGACCGGCACGCCTTCGGTGATGACGACGACCAGGCCGATGCCTGCTTCGATGGCTTCAACGACGGCAGCCTTGGTGAATGCCGGCGGCACGAAGACGATCGAGACGTCAGCGCCGGTCTCCGCAATGGCTTCCTTGACGGTGCCGAAAACGGTGATTTCCTTCTCGCCGTGCAGCACAGTGGTGCCGGCCTTGCGGGCGTTGACGCCACCGACGATGTTGGTGCCGGCCTTGAGCATCAGGGCGGTGTGCTTGGTGCCTTCGCCGCCGGTGATGCCCTGGACGATGACCTTGGAGTCCTTGTTGAGGTAGATAGACATGGTGCGTCCCTTTACTTAGCTGCGTTGGCGAGCTCGGCGGCCTTGTCGGCGCCCTCGTCCATGGTGGCGGCCAGGGTAACCAGCGGGTGGTTGGCCTCGTTGAGGATGCGGCGGCCTTCCTCGACGTTGTTGCCGTCGAGGCGGACTACCAGCGGCTTGTTGGCGGTGTGGCCCAGTTCGGCCAGCGCACCCACGATGCCCTTGGCGACGGCGTCGCAGGCGGTGATGCCGCCGAAGACGTTGACGAACACGGACTTGACCTGCTCGTCGCCCAGGATGACGTCCAGGCCTGCGGCCATGACCTCGGCCGAGGCGCCGCCGCCGATGTCCAGGAAGTTGGCGGGCTTGACGTTGCCGTGGTTTTCACCGGCGTAGGCAACGACGTCCAGGGTGGACATGACCAGGCCTGCACCGTTGCCGATGATGCCCACTTCGCCATCGAGCTTGACGTAGTTGAGGTCCTGCGCCTTTGCCTTGGCCTCGAGGGGATCAGCGGCGTCCTTGTCCTCCAGCTGCGCGTGCTTGGCGTGGCGGAACTCGGCGTTCTCATCCAGGGAGACCTTGCCGTCCAGGGCGACGATGTCACCGGCACCGGTCTTGACCAGCGGGTTGACCTCCACCAGGGTGGCGTCTTCCTTCTTGAAGACATCCCAGAGCTTGAGGATGACATCGGCGACCTTGCCGCGCAGTTCCTCAGCAAAGCCTGCGGCTGCGACGATTTCGTCAGCCTTGGCCTGGTCGATGCCGACGGCGGGGTCGATGGCGATCTTCGCCAGGGCCTCGGGGCGTTCGACGGCGAGCTGTTCGATTTCCATGCCGCCTTCAACCGAGCACATGGCCAGGTAGTTGCGGTTGGCCCGGTCCAGCAGGACGGAGAAGTAGTATTCCTCAGCAATGTCCGCACCCTGGGCGATCATCACCTTGTTGACGGTGTGGCCCTTGATGTCCATGCCCAGGATGTTGGTGGAGTGCTCAAGTGCCTCGTCGGCGGACTTTGCAACCTTCACGCCGCCGGCCTTGCCGCGGCCGCCAACCTTGACCTGTGCCTTGACGACGGTTACGCCGCCAATCTTTTCGGCAGCTGCTTTTGCTTCTTCAGGGGTGTACGCCACGATGCCGGCCAGCACGGGTACACCGTGCGCCTCGAACATATCGCGCGCCTGGTATTCAAACAGGTCCACGGTTTAGTGTCCTTCTACGTCGAAGTAGTTTCTATACAGCCGGACACCATCGAAAGACGATGACCGGGCTGCGGAATGCACGCACCGGCGGCCTGATGGAAACGAGCCACGCGGCGTTGTTGCTCCATGGGGAACTCTAGTCCTTTGGAAGGACGGAGCCGTCCCAGAGTACCGCTTATGTGAGTAACGACACTATTCTATGGGGCGTAGAAAAACGGCGGAATTACGGGGTTTTTGGGGCATCTGCGGGCGCTGTGGCGGGTCCGGGCTCGGGGGCGGAAATCAATTCATACTTCTGCGGGGAGACGAAGAAACCCACGCCGGCCGAGACGTTTCCGCATGCCACGCCACCGTTGTAGGCCGAGCAGCGCAGGCCGTTGCGTTCCAGGTTCTGCCCGTTGGCCAAAGCGCGTACCTGGAGCAGGGGCCCGTCCTTGCTGCCGCCCGGCCCGTAAGTGGCTTCGGTCTGTGTGACGCCGGAACGGCATTCCCCGTAGCGGGCAGCGTCCGGCGTCAGCAGTGCCACGCCGCCCAGGTAGCCGAGGTTGGTTCCCGCGCAGTCATCCTTGACGTCCCCGCGGGCTGGCTCGGCGTAGGTGGCGAGCTCGCAGTGGGCCACGGGGACAGTTGCGAGTTTGTTGTTGGCGGTGTCGCTGAAGCTGTTTTCTTCGTAGGGAAGATTGACGTGCTCCCCTCGCGCCGAGGTGAGCGAGCAGACGATGCTCCGGTCTTCAGTGGCAAAGGACAGGACGTCCTCCCCGCCGCCGGAAAAGTCCTCGGGGTTGGCCAGCGGGGCCTGTTCGAGCTGCGCCATGGGTGCCAGCGGCGCCGGCGGGACGTAGTCAGGATCCTCAGTGGTGACGCTGCACGCCGTGGCGGTGAGCAGGAGGGTCACAAGGGGCAGGGCGGCGAGCATCCCCAAAGCAGTCCGTCGCATGGGCTCCATTATGCTCCATGGCGGAATCAGGCGGACGACGGCGGGAGCACACCTTCCTCGACGTCGGCGGCAGCCGCTGCGGGGTCGGCGGACATCGCCCGGGCTATTGGACCTCGACCTTGGTCAGCGGAGCGTAACGCAGCAGCAGGCGTTTCTCGCCGACGTCGAACTTCACCTTCGCCACGGTCTTGTCACCGGCACCCTCAAGCGCCAGGACGGTTCCATTGCCGAAGCTGGTGTGGTTGACCTTGTCCCCCACGTTGACGGCGATAATTTCCTTCTGCGGCTGGACCCTGTTCCGGGCGATGGCCGCGGGAACGTCGGCGTTGAATCCTGCCGAAGGATCGGCGGCGGCGCCGCGGGAAGTGCCCGCACCCCAGAAGGAGCCGCTGTAGCGGCCGGAACTGATCGATCCCCCGCCCCAAGCAGCCTGCCGGCTGGTACCCTCGCGCTTCCACTCCAGCAGTTCCGATGGGATTTCCTCAAGGAACTGGCTTGCCGGGTTGTATTGGCTCTGGCCCCACATGTTGCGGACTTCGGCGCGCGTTACGTAGAGGCGTTTGCGGGCCCGGGTCAGTCCCACGTAGGCCAGCCGGCGTTCTTCGGCCAGTTCCTTCGGATCAGTGGCGGACCGCTGGTGCGGGAACAGGCCGTGCTCCATGCCGGTCAGGAACACCACGGGGAACTCAAGGCCCTTGGCAGTGTGCAGCGTCATGAGGGTCACCACGCCCAGCCGCTTGGCTTCCGCGACGGCGGCGTCAATGTCGGCGCCGGGGGCATCGGGGATCTGGTCGGCATCAGCCACCAGCGACACCTGCTCCAGGAACGCTCCCAACGATCCTTCAGGGTTCTCCTGTTCGTACTCGCGGACCACGGCCACGAGTTCGGCGAGGTTCTCCACCCTGGACTCGTCCTGGGGGTCGGTGCTGGAACGCAGGCCGGCGAGGTAGCCGGTCTGTTCCAGGACTGCTTCGAGGGCGGCGGCAGCACCGGAACCGGCCGCTACCTCGGCGAGGTCGTCCAGGAGCTTCACGAAGCCCAGGACCGCGTTGACGGAGCGGGTGGCCATGGCGGGAGCCTGCTCGGCGCGGCGGGCAGCGGCCATGAAGGAAATCCGCTCACGGCTGGCGAGCGCCGCGACTGCCCCTTCGGCGCGGTCGCCGATGCCGCGCTTTGGTTCGTTGAGCACCCGCCGGAGGTTGACGTCGTCGTCCGGGTTGACCAGGACGCGCAGGTAGGCGAGGGCGTCCTTGATTTCCTTGCGCTCGTAGAAGCGGGTGCCGCCCACCACCTTGTACGGCAACCCCACGCGCACCAGGACATCCTCAATGGAGCGTGACTGGGCGTTGGTGCGGTAGAAAATGGCAACGTCACCGGGGCGGAGGTTGTCCTCGTCCTGTAGCCGGTCGATTTCCTTCGCGATGAACTGGGCTTCGTCGTGTTCGTTTTCACCCACGTAGCCGATGATCTTGTGGCCTTCGCCCTCGGCCGTCCACAGCCGCTTTTCAGGGCGGTTGGGGTTGCGGGAGATCACCGAGTTGGCGGCGCTGAGGATGTTTTGCGTGGAGCGGTAGTTCTGCTCCAGCTTGATGGTGCGCGCCTCGGGGTAGTCCTTTTCGAACTCCACGATGTTGCGGATGTCTGCCCCGCGGAAGGCATAGATGGACTGGTCCGAGTCGCCCACTACGGTCAGTTCCGAGGCGCCGGGGCCCTCCCCCACGATTTCGCGGACCAGTGCGTACTGGGCGTGGTTGGTGTCCTGGTATTCGTCCACCAGGACGTGGCGGAACCTCCGCCGGTAGGACTCCGCGAGCGCCGGGAAGGCCCGGAACATGTAAACGGTCTCGGCGATGAGGTCGTCAAAGTCCATGGCGTTGGCCTGGCGCAGCCGCTGGGTGTACCCCTTGTAGACCTCGGCGACGGCCTGCTCGAAGGGGTCGTTGTAGTTCGCGTCCGAGGCGTAGGAATCGGCGTCGATGAGCTCGTTCTTCAACGCCGAAATCTTGTGCTGGATGGCTTTGGGCGCAAACTTCTTGGGGTCCAGGTCCAGGGCCTTGGACACCTGGGTGACCAGGCGCAGCGAGTCCGCGGCATCGTAGATGGAGAAGTTGGATTTCAGGCCCACGTTGGCGGCCTCCTGGCGGAGGATGCGGACGCAGGAGGAGTGGAACGTGGAGATCCACATGATCTTGGCGCGGCCGCCCACCAGCGCTTCGATGCGTTCACGCATTTCCGCGGCGGCCTTGTTGGTGAAGGTGATCGCCAGGATTTCGCCGTGGTGGGCACGACCGGTGGCGATGAGGTAGGCGATCCGGTTACTGAGCACACGGGTCTTGCCCGAGCCCGCACCGGCAACGATCAGCAGTGCCGTTCCGGCGTGCTTGACCGCTTCCTCCTGTTGGGGATTCAGGCCCTCCGTCAGCTTGGCGGGATCCAGGCGCCTGCCGTGATGCTGCCCGGACTGGTGCTGCCCTGCGTGCTCGTCAGCGGCATGGCCGCCGGACGCCGAACCACCGGGCCCGGCCGCGGTGGCCACCCCGTCGGAACGGGTCCTTGTGTGGGTGGCAGATGCGGGGGCGGCCTTGAACGGTCCGTCAGAGTACGGGTCAAACAACATATCCATGGTGCCTACAAGTCTAGGCGGTGGGACCGACACCCACTCCCGGCCTGTGGATGAGGTGCCCCGGAGAGCCTGGAACGGCTTACGCTACCGAGCCTGATTCGAGCGCGGCACGCAACTCGCGCACCGCCGTCGTGCCCCCGGCCATGAACCACTCCAGGCCGTTGACCTGCACGGTGTCAACGGCTCCGCCGGCGGCGCGGACAATTGCCTTTCCGGGCAGCCAGTCCCATTCGGGGCAGCTGTGCTGGAACCAGCAGCCGAGCTGCCCGTCCGCCACCCTGCCCAGGTCGCAGGAGCCGGATCCGAGCATGCGCAGCGCCGCGGCGGAGGTTGCCGCTGCGTGCCAGGGCATGGCGCAGAGCGGGTCCATCAGCCAATTGGGGTGGATGTACGTGGCGGCGCCCAGTTGGGCGGCCGGGGTGGCGTTGCGTTCCCCGTGGTTGTCGCCGTACACGGTGATGGTGTCGCCGTTCAGCGTGGCCTGCCGGTCGCTGCCGCCCAGCCACAACTTGTCCTCCTCAGGCTGGAAGATGGCCCCCAACTGGACGTCATGCTCATCCTTGAGCGCAATGGCCGAGCACCAGTACGTGGAGCCGTGCAGGAAGTTGTAGGTGCCGTCCACGGGGTCGATGACCCAGGTGCGGCCGCTGCTGCCCTGCACGGAGGCGCCTTCTTCGCCCAGGATGCCGTCCCCGGGCCGGCACCGCTGCAGCTGGGAGAGGACGTATTCCTCCGCAGCGTGGTCCGCGGCCGTCACTACGTCGGAAACGGAAGTCTTCTGCCGGGACTGCAGTCCTGCCATCCGCATGAGGAGCGCCAGTTGCCCGGCTTCGCGGACCAGTGCGGCAGCCAGTTGGTAGTCGTCCAGTGCAGGGTCAAGTACAGCTGCGCTGTGTCGGCCAATGGTCATGGCTTCAGTCTATGGGGCGGAATAATGGAGCCATGGCCAAAACCCCTGCCCAGCGGATCAAGAAGCACGGTGCAAAGGCTGCCGTGCCGCAGCACCATCTCCCGCCGGTGGTGAACCCCACTACCGCGCGCACGCCCGAGAAAGCGCAGAACAACAGCAACCTCATCCTGATCGCCGGTGTGGTGGCCAGCCTGTTCCTGTTCTGGTACCTGCACCTGCTGACCATGGACCAGCTCACCCAGCTCTCTGTCGACAAACCCATGCCTGACTCCCTGGTGGGCGGCTTCGATCCGGCGTACATCGAGGATCTGCGCGGCGCCATGAATGACGACGCGCGCGGCCAGCTCAACTACGTCCATAAGACCGCCGGCATCCTGTTCCCGCTGATCTTCGGCTTCACCTGGCTGCTGCTCATCGGCACCAATGTGGCCAAGAAGACCCTGCGCTGGGTGCTGTGGGCCCTGCCGATGCTGTTCGTCGTGGTCCGGCTGTGGGCCAACGTGGCGATTGACGCTCTGATGGGGCCGGATGCTCCCGACGCCGGCCAGGTGGCCCTCGCGTCCGGCCTCACGGTGGCGGGCTGGGTGCTGCTGGTCCTGAGCCTCCTGGCCGGCGCTGCCGCGGTGGTTATCGGGACGCGGAAGCGGAAGGCAGCGACGGCCGCCTGAGCCCCTCCGTTGCTCCGTAGCTGCCCTTTTGGACACCCGAAACGGCAGTTACGGAGCAATCGATGAAGCCCGCAGGCTTTTCCGGTGCCTGTGGACCCGCCGTGCAATGACGATGCCCGCGGTTGCCATGCCCACCGTGACCGGATAGCCCATCAGCCGTTCCAGGGTCCCTGGTTCGGGAACATCCATTCCGGTCAGGCCGCCGGTTGCCAGCGCCGCCAGGGAGACGGCCCCGCAGGCCAGGAGGAACCAGGCCATGCGGGCCTTCCGCAGCCACAGGACGCCCAGCACCAGCAGCGCCGCGGCGCCGGTGAGGAAGTACGTGACGGCACCGACGAAGTGCCAACCGGAGCCGGCGTCCTCCGGGACGAGCCCCACCACCACGGTTCCCGCCCCTGCCGCTGCCGTCAGCACCCGCACCGCGGCCGCCGCGAACCATGGCCTGCGCCGGACCGGCTCAACCCGGGCTCCGGAACGGGCGGCGACGCACAGCAGCCCGGACGTCAGCAGCACCGCGCCCAGCAGCATCCCCAGCCCCTGCACCACGAACGAGGCATTCATCAGCCAGTTCAACGGCGAACACACCTGGCGGCCATCGTAGATACCGCAGTTCAGCGCGCCAAGGTCGCTGATGTAGCCGGTGCGCAGGTCGTAGGGGCGCGGACCGGCCCAGGCCATGACCACGGCGGCCTCCGCCGCGAAGTACTGGAGAACGCTCAGGACGGACCACGCGCCGATGTACTGCCGGGTGGACGCTGTGTCCGGTATGAAGGTGGCAGCGGGAGCGGCCGACGGGGCAGGACTCATGCCTTGAGCGTAGTACGGCTCTGTACCTTGTATGCTGGTATGCGTGTCCGTCCGGACCGGCGCCGCCGATCCCCAGGATGCCTGCCCTCGTAGCTCAGTGGATAGAGCACGGCTCTCCTAAAGCCGGTGTCGTTGGTTCGATTCCAATCGAGGGCACTTGAATTTCGCGTCCCCGGCGTTCGACCTTCGCGCCTACCTGCTCGGCCCCGCCGGTGCACCGGACGGGACAGTGGGACCGGGACGCCCCGGCCGCTGGACCGTCGAACGGGACCTGTTGGACCGGGCGGCCGGCACCCGCGGAACCTTTTCCGGCGTCGTACTTTTCACGCCAACGCCCGACGCCGGCCTGGACCTTCGCGAGGAAGGCACCATGCGATGGCCCACCTTCACCGGCCCCGCCACCCGCGACTACATGCTCAGGCCCAGCGGCCGGCCGGACGCCCTGGACGTCTTTTTCCCGGACGGGCGGCCGTTCCACCGCATGAGCTTCGCTCCGGAGGCCAACCTGGACAACCACTGGTGCGATCCCGATACCTACAGCGTGGCTTACACGTTCGAGGGCCCGCACCGGTTCAGCTACAGCTGGGACGTGGCCGGGCCTCACAAGGACCTGCTCCTGACCTCGCACCTGACCCGGAATGGGGACTCATGAAGCACCGGATCGTGGTGTCCGCCGTCTGCGTTTTTGACGACGCCGGCCGCCTCCTCACCGTCCGCAAACGCGGCACCACCATGTTCATGCACCCTGGCGGCAAACCGGAGCCCGGGGAGACGGCCGTGCAGGCGGCGGCCCGCGAGCTGGAGGAAGAAGTGGGCATCGTCATCGATCCTCGCCAGCTCCGGCTGATGGGGGTATGGATTGCCGATGCCGCCAACGAAGCCGACACGGACATTGAGGCCACGGTGTTCATGGCGCCAGGGACGTGGCAGGCCCATCCTTCAGCCGAGATTGCGGAGATCCGCTGGCTGGACCTTGCCGGCCGGGACGGAGCCGTTTCGGAAGCCGTTGGTTCGGAAGCTTCCGGGCTGGGTGCCGGCGCTCCGCTTCCGGGCGACCTCGCACCGTTGCTGACGGACCACATCCTGCCTGCGCTGGCCGCTCCCGGTGCCACCCCGCCGAGCCCTTAATCCCGGACGGGCTGCTAGGGCTCGGGGACGGCTTCTGCGGCAACGGCGGTGGCCTCGGCGAACTGCGTCCGGTACAGCTCCGCGTAGCGGCCCCCGGCGGCCAGGAGCTCGGTGTGCGTCCCGCGTTCCACGATTTGGCCGCCCTCCACCACCAGGATGGCGTCGGCCGCTCGGACGGTGGACAGCCGGTGCGCAATAACCACGGCGGTCCTCCCCTCCAGGGCGGCGCCAAGGGCTGCTTGCACAGCGGCTTCGCTCGTGGAGTCCAGTGCGGCGGTGGCTTCGTCCAGGATCACCACCCGGGGCTGGGCGATAAGGAGCCGGGCGATGGTCAGCCTCTGGCGTTCACCGCCGGAAAGCCTGTAGCCGCGCTCCCCCACCACCGTTTCCAGCCCGTCCGGCAGCGACCTGATCATCGTCTCCAGGCGTGCTTGCCGAAGGACGTCCCACATGTCATCGTCCGTCGCGTCCGGGCGCGCAAGCCGAAGGTTCGAGGCGATGGTTTCGTGGAACAGGTGGCCGTCCTGGGTGACCATTCCCAGCGTGTCGCGGAGGGAATCGAACGTGGCGTCCCGGACATCCATCCCGGTTCCCGGCAGGGTGCCGCCCAGCCGCACCGCGCCCGAGTCGACGTCGTACAGCCGCGACAGCAGCTGGGCGATAGTGGACTTGCCGGCGCCGGATGAACCCACCAGCGCCACCGTCTGGCCCGGCTCCACCCGGAAGCTGACAACCGTGCAGCACTTCCTCGCCGCCCCTGGTGTCCAGGGTGGAGACTTCTTCGAGCGAGGCCAGGGAGACCTTGTCCGCCGACGGGTACGCGAAGCGGACGTTGTCGAACTCAACGGACACCGGCCCGGCCGGAACCGGGAGAGCGTCCGGCTTCTGCTGGATGAGCGGCTTCAGGTCCAGGATTTCAAACACCCGTTCGAAGCTGACCAGCGCGCTCATGACTTCCACCCGGGCGTTGGACAGCGCCGTGAGCGGGGCGTAAAGCCGGGTCAGGAGCAGCGCCAGGACCACCACGTCGCCGGGGGCCAACTGGCCGCCCAGGGCAAGCCAGCCGCCCAGTCCGTACACCAGCGCCAGCGCGAGCGCGGAGACCAGCGTCAAGGCCGTGACGAAGGTGAACTGCAGCATGGCCATGCGGACGCCGATGTCACGGACCCTGCCTGCGCGGGCAGCAAACTCGCGGGATTCCTCATCCGGGCGGCCGAACAGCTTGACCAGTGTGGCACCCGGCGCGGAGAACCGCTCCGTCATCTGGGTGCCCATGGCGGCGTTGTGTGCGGCGGCTTCCCGGCGCAGGTCTGCCAGCTTGGAACCCATGCGCCGGGCCGGGATAAGGAAGATCGGCAGCAGCACCATGGCGAGCACGGTCACCAGCCACGACGTATTGAGCATTACGGCCAGCGTCAGGACCAGTGCCACAGAGTTGCTCACTACGCCGGAGAGGGTGCCGGCGAAGGCGGACTGCGCCCCGATAACGTCATTGTTGAGCCGGCTGACCAGCGCTCCCGTCCGGGTGCGCGTAAAGAAGGCAATGGGCATGCGCTGCACGTGGTCGAACACCCGGGTGCGCAGGTCCACGATGACGCCTTCGCCGATTGTCGACGACAACCAGCGGGTCAGCAGCCCCACGCCGGCCTCCCCCACAGCCACGATGGCGATCAGCACGGCAAGCCAGATCACGGTCCCGGTGGCTGACTTGGCAATGATGGCGTCAACCACCTGGCCGGCGAGCACCGGGGTGGCCACGGCCAGGAAAGCCGCCGCAATGGAAGCGAGCACGAAGGCGATGAGCTTGCCCTTATGCGGGGCGGCGAAGGCCAGCACCCGCTTCAGGGTTTCCTTGGAGAACGGCTTGGAGCCGCTCTTTGCGGTGCTGATGTTGTAAAGCGAGCTCCAGGCCACGCGGTCCATACTCATGCTTATTTCTCCTGGCCTGCAGTGTGGTGGAGCTCCCGGACCGTGCCGTTTTCGAGGTGCCACCGGTAGTCGAGTCGGACGTTTTCCAACAGCCGCCGGTCGTGGGTGACCAGCAGCAGGGCTCCGTCGTAGCTTTCAAGGGCCTCTTCCAGCTGCTCAATGGCCGGAAGGTCGAGGTGGTTGGTCGGTTCGTCCAACACCAGCAGGTTCACACCGCGCGCCTGGAGCAGTGCCAGGGCCGCCCGGGTCCGCTCCCCCGGAGACAAGGAATCCACGGTCCGTGAGGTGTGGTCCGCCTTCAGGCCGAACTTTGCCAGGAGCGTCCGGACGTCTGCGCTGTTCCAGTCGGCCAGGACCGCTTCCACGGCGTCGCCCAGCGGCGAGCCGCCGTCCAGCAGCCCGCGGGCCTGGTCAATCTCGCCGACGGCGACAGTGGCACCCATGGACGCGTCGCCGTCGTCCGGTGCCTGGGTTCCCAGCAGGAGGCGCAGGAGGGTGGATTTCCCGGCACCGTTGGGCCCGGTGATCCCGATGCGCTCGCCGCCGTTGAGCTGGAGGCTGACCGGTCCCAGCGTGAAGCTGCCCTGGCGTGCCACTGCGTTGCGCAGGGTGGCCACGACGGCGCTGGAGCGGGGAGCCTGGCCGATGCTGAACTGGAGCTGCCACTCCTTCCGCGGTTCTTCCACCGCGTCCAGCCTGGCAATGCGGGACTCCATCTGGCGGACCTTCTGGGCCTGCTTTTCTGAGGACTCCACGCTCGCGGCCCGGCGGATCTTGTCGTTGTCCGGGCTCTTCTTCATGGCGTTCCGCACGCCCTGGGAGCTCCACTCACGCTGGGTCCGCGCACGGGAAACCAGGTCCGCCTTCGTGGCAGCGAATTCGTCGTATTTCTCGCGGGCGTGCCGGCGAGCCACGGCGCGCTCTTCGAGGAAGGCGTCGTACCCGCCGTCGTAGACCGCCACGGCGTTCTGGGCCAGATCCAGTTCCACAATGGTGGTGACGCAGCGGGCCAGGAACTCGCGGTCATGGCTGACCAGCACCACACCGCCGCGCAGGCCGGTGACAAAGTCTTCCAGTTTGGCCAACCCGGCAAGGTCGAGGTCATTGGTGGGCTCGTCCAGCAGCACAACGTCGAACCGGCTCAGCAGCAGCGCGGCCAGGGCAACCCTGGCGGCCTGGCCACCGGACAGTCCGGTCATCAGGGCGTCGGCGCCCGTTGCCAGGCCGAGGTCGGCGAGGACAGACGGGATGCGTTCGTCCAGGTCTGCGGCGCCCGACGCCATCCACCTGTCGAAGGCCCGTGCGTAGGCGTCGTCCGAGCCGGGAGCTCCCGCACCCAGGGCTTCTGCGGCGGATTCCATTTCAGCGGTTGCCTGTGTGCAGCCGGTGCGGCGGCCGATGTAGGCTGCTACGGTTTCGCCGGACACGCGCTCGTGTTCCTGCGGCAACCACCCCACAAAGGCATCGGCGGGGGCCAGGCTGACGGAGCCGCCCTGGGGCTGGTCGACGCCGGCGAGGAGGCGCA
This sequence comes from Pseudarthrobacter sp. SORGH_AS 212, assembly GCF_030818145.1. Taxonomy (NCBI): domain Bacteria; kingdom Bacillati; phylum Actinomycetota; class Actinomycetes; order Micrococcales; family Micrococcaceae; genus Pseudarthrobacter; species Pseudarthrobacter sp. SORGH_AS 212. The sequence goes on from NZ_JAUTAA010000001.1 coordinate 1,018,225, forward strand.
GCAGCGTGGATTTCCCGGCACCGTTGGCGCCCACCACGCCCACCACGTCTCCCGGGGCCACAGTGAAGGAAAGATTTTCGAAAAGCCTGCGGTGGCCGTGGCCGCCGGAGAGGTCCTTGGCAACAAGGGTTGCAGTCATTGATGCGTCCTTTCGCCCGGGTGCATGCGCAGCCGGTCCCATGCCGGAACGGGCCGGCGATGCCGTACGGACAGTCCCGGGAAAGGCACTCCGGGCCGCGGGCATGAAAGAACCCGCTGGTCCGGACTTGGGGGGTGTACGGACCAACGGGCTCGACCATCAAGCATAGTCGAAACACCTCCCGGGGTAAAATCGGCTGTCCTGCGGCACGGTAAAATCGACTCACCATCCGTCCTGCAGAGAGCACTTCATGACCCTTCCCGCCAAGGCGTTCCAGCGCTGGCTGCACGGCATCGCCCCTGATGCCAGCACGGCAGACGTCTGCCGGGTCTCCGGGATCAAGCGGACCACGCTGGCCCAGCAACTGGTACGCGGCAAGGTTTCCGTCTCCACGGTGGTGAGCATCAGCCGTGCGTACAACATCAATCCGGTGGCCGCCCTTGCGGGCTTTGACAGTTATCGCATCCTTGCGGGGCCGCCGCAGCCACCCACCCGGTGTGAGCTGGTCAGCCAGATTTCGACGGCGGACTTGCTGCGCGCGGCGCTGGCACGCCCGGCCATGGACCCCGTGGGCCGCCGGGGCGCTGCGCCACCTGCCCTGAGCCCGGTCCCGCATGCCTCCTCCGTGAAGAACTGGGTGGATGCGATCGACGACGGCGAGGTCCGGCACCGGGTGTCAGCCGCCACCGGGATCGCACCGCAGAATTACTCCGCCCAGCTGACGGCCAACAGGCTGTCGCCGGAACTGGCGGTGGCCACGTCAGTGGCGGCCGGGGTGGGTCCTGCCGGCGGACTGGTAGCCACCGGCCTGGTCACGGAAGAGGAAGCCGGGTGGGCGCCCGGAGCGCGTCAGGAGGCGCTGGACAGCATGTCCGACGGCGACCTCACCGCCCTGGTGGGCGACAGGATGCAGGCATTGGGCAAGGTATTGCGCCGCCAGGAGCAGGACCAGGCACAGACGGAAAAAATTTGGGAGAACCTGGGATGATCACGATCCTTCAATGGACCACTTTGGCGATCTGCGGACTGGTCGCGCTGGCCCGCATCCCCAGTGCGGTGCGGGGTGAAAACAGGTCGCTGTTCTATATTTTCGCCCTGATGACCCTCGCCATCCTGCTCAGCATCGAGGCTCCCTACGTTGCCATCGACCATGCGCTGGGTGGTGTCAACCTGACCAACCTGTTGCTGCGGTTCGTCATCTTCGGTGCCATCTACTTTGTGGGGGTCCGCATCACCAAGGGCTTCGGCGCCGCGAATGCATACCGGCTGATCACGGGCCGGACAGGCATGCTGGCGCTGGCTGCCCTCTCGGCACTGGTAGTGGTGGTGTACCTCCTGATGGACACGGCCGGATCCTCGGCGGGACTGGTGACCGTCTCCGGCAAGGACCCACGCAACGGCTTGTTGGTGGAGTACTACGGGGCCGCGGGGCGGGCCTACCCCGCCTTCGTTTCACTCGTACTGTTCCCGGCGATGGTCCGCGCGGCGCGCAGCCGCCTGCCCCTGCTGGTCCGCATTGCCGCCGGACTCCTGGCGGTGGGCGGCCTGTCGATCGCGCTGACGCTGTTCTTCCCGGCGGTCCCCCCGGAACTGGGGTCGCTGGAGTTCATGGTCAACTACACGGCCGTACTGTGCTTCGTCATTGGCCTGGCACTGATCTGGGCCGCGCGCATACGCCAGGACAAACGGGCCGGCAGCGGAACGTCATTTACCGAAAAGTAACCAAACCGCCTTTCACAAAATCATTAGAATATGAAACAATCATGAATGTGTGAAGGTGAGGCACGGCGCGTTTTTGAACGGGGATAAATTCTTGGACGAAGCCCTGCTTCGGGGGCCTTCACACGCATTGGGGGGATGAGTGGTGGCGGCCGTTGGGGACCGCCCCCACTCAGCCTATTTAAGGGCCCTTTTCGCAATGCAGGCGCGTCTGCGCCGCGGGCTTCTGTCCAGGCCAGCGGGCCGGCAGGCCACTGAACCTGCAGACCTGGACAATGACCTCCGGGGCATTACCGCACGAAGCGCAGGGTCACCAGCTGGAACGGCCGGAGCTGCAGTTCCGCACCGCCCTCAGCCGCGGACACGCCGGGAGCCTCGGTGGGCCGCTCCAGCAGGTCCGTCACCACAACATCACGCACGGGGAAATTCGCCGTGATGCGCCCGGCAGTGCGCTGCCCCAGCGACTCATACAGGCGGACCACGACGTCGCCCGAGCCGTCTTCGGCAAGCTTGACCGCTTCAACAACCAGGCCCGGCGTGCCCACCGAGACCAGTGGCTCAACCGGATCGGCCCCCGTGACCAACCGGGGCACAAGGTTGGTCCGGTACCCCTCCTCCACCGCGGCCCCGATATCTGCACCTGGTCGGACGGTAACGGTCAGCTCGTGCCGGCCGCGGTCGGCCGTAGGGTCCGGGAACTTGGGCGCCCGCAACAGCGAGAGGCGCACAGTGGTGGTGGTGCCGCCGTCGGCCTCCCTGATGTTCCTGGCGACGTCGTGGCCGTAGGTGGACGAGTTGGAAACTGCGACACCGTAGCCGGGCTCCCCCACGTGGATCCAGCGGTGCGCGCAGATCTCAAACTTCGCAGCTTCCCAGGACGTGTTCGTGTGGGTAGGCCGGAAGACATGTCCAAACTGGGTTTCCGACGCCGACCGGTCGGCACGGACATCCAGGGCAAACCCGAGCTTGAGCAGTTTCTCCCGTTCCTGCCAGTCCACCGATGTGGTGATGGCCAGGGACGGACTGCCCGGAGCGAGGGTGATGCGCTGGGTGACCGGCGAGGTTCCGGCCAGGCGTTCCACCACAACAGTGGCGCCATAAGGCCCCTCCTCCAGCCGGATCGATTCCGCGCCGGTCAAGGCAGTGACGTTGCGCCGGTAGAACTCATCAATATCCCAGGCGTCCCACTCGTTGGGGGTATCCCGGTGCAGCTCCAGCAGGTTGCCGCGCTGTCCCGGTGCTATGGCTTCGCGGCCGGAGGCATAGTCCTGCAGGGATGCCACCAGGCCGTCCGCGTCCAGGACCGCCCGGATCACGCCGTTGTCCAGGACGAATCCGCCATCCCCGCTGCTGGCCCGGACTGTTCCGCCCCGGTCCGACGGTTCGGCGGCGGCCATCGCCGGAACTCCGTTCCGGGCATGCGGGGCGGCGTTGAGCAGGAATGTCCGTTCCCCTGTTCCCAGCGCTGCCGCGGCGGCCTGGCTGATGATGCCTTCCAGGGCGGCCTCGATGGCTTGGTAATTGCGCTCGGCGTCCTGGTGTACCCAGGCAATGGAGCTGCCAGGAAGGATGTCATGGAACTGCTGCAGCAGGACCAGCTGCCAAAGCCGCTTCAGCTCAGCTGCCGGGTACTCGAAGGCGCCGTCGGTGCGGACGGCGGCAGTGGCACACCACAGCTCGGCTTCCCGGAGCAGGTGCTCGCTGCGCCGGTTGCCCTTCTTCGTGCGCGCCTGGCTGGTGTAGGTGCCGCGGTGCAGCTCGAGGTACATCTCCCCCACCCACACGGGCAAGGCCGCATATTCCTCTTCGGCCTGCCGGAAGAAGCTCTCAGCGGGTCCGATCCTAACCCTGGGTGAGCCTTCCAGATCTGCGGTGCGGGCGGCGGCACTGAGCATTTCCCGGGTGGGTCCGCCGCCGCCGTCGCCGTAACCGAACGGCACCAGGGAAACGGTGCCCCGGCCGTGATCCCTGTAGTTGCGTTCCGCGTGCGCAAGCTCGCGGCCGCTGAGCTCGGCGTTGTAGGTGTCCACCGGGGGGAAGTGCGTAAACAGCCGGGTACCGTCGATGCCTTCCCAGTTGAAGGTGTGGTGCGGCATCCGGTTGGTCTGGTTCCAGGAGATCTTCTGTGTCAGGAACCAGCGGCTTCCCGCGGACTTCACGATCTGCGGCAGGGCGGCGGAATAACCGAATGAGTCCGGCAGCCACGCCTCCCGGCACTCGACGCCGAACTCGGACAGGAAGAACGATTTTCCCTCAATGAACTGCCGCGCCATCGCTTCGCCGCCGGGCATGTTGGTGTCAGACTCCACCCACATGCCGCCCACCGGAACGAACTGCCCGGCGCGGACCTTCTCCCGGATCCTGCTGAACAGTTCCGGATATGACTCCTTGATCCAGGAGAGCTGCTGGGCGGAGGAACACGAAAACACGAAGTCCGGGTTCTCGTCCATCAGGGCCACCACGTTGGAGAAGGTCCTGGCGCACTTCCGGACGGTTTCGCGTACCGGCCACAGCCAGGCCGAGTCGATGTGCGCGTGGCCGGTGGCCACCAGCTGGTGGGCGGAAGCGTAGGCGGGCTGGGCCAGCACCCCGGCCAGAGCCTCCCGGCCGGCCGCCGCGGTCCCGGCGACATCGTCCGGATCCATGACGTCCATCATCCGTTCCAGGGCCCGGAGGATTTCGTGCCGCCGCGGGAGTTCCAGGGGCAGCTGTTCCATCAGGCCCGACAGCGTCCAGACGTCCTGCTGCAGTTCCCAGACGGTCTGGTTGAGTTCGGCGATGGCGATAGTTCCCAGCCGGTAATGCGGGGCCGTTCCGGCAGTGGACTTGTCACCGTAGGGAGTGGCCGCAAAGGTCCAGTCCTGCGCGAGGTCCGGGTTGGCCGCTGCCTCCACGTAGAAGTCCACCGACATGCCGGTGCCCAGGAGCTTGAGCGGGATGTACCGGTTACGGGGCGAGACGGCCTTGATGATGGTGCCGTCCGGCCGCCAGGCAATACCCTCGCATTGGAAACCGGGGGTTTGGACGGTGAAGCCGAGGTCAACCACCACTTCGACCGTCGTGTCCGGGCCGGTGCCCCACGACTCGGGTACGTCCCCCTGCAGCCGGAGCCACTTGGTGCTCCACGGTTTGCCCCATGCCGTCCCGTGCTCGAGGGGCTGGAACTGCTGCCGCATCGCCTCGAGGGCGGCTACGGGCTCATCCGGTACGTCCCAGCTGCCCAGGGCCAGGGGCACGGTCCGGCTGTAGACAGCAGGGTCGATACGCTCACGCACAAACCTGGTGAGTCGGACTTCCGTGATCCTGCGGTCGTCATGCAATGTGGGCCCTCTTTAGCGCTTGAAAAAATTGGATCATCGTGTCCATTCGATGGACAAATCTACCCGCTGCTAGCCCTCAAACCAACCCCCTCGCGGCAGGCGCCGAAGGGAGTTGGTGGAGCGTCAGGCGGGCGCGGAGGCAACTGCCGGACTGCTGATCCTGGCGTCCCCGGCGTAGACATTAAGGCTGGTCCCCCGGCTGAAACCGGCAAGCGTCAGGCCGCTGGCCTCCGCGAGCTCCACGGCCAGGCTAGACGGAGCGCTGACGGCAGCCAACACCGGGATCCCCGCCTGGGCCGCCTTCTGAACCAGCTCGAATGATGCCCGGCCGGACACCTGGAGGACGGTGCCGCGCAGTGGCAGGAGTCCTTCGCGCAGGGCCCAGCCCACCACCTTGTCCACCGCGTTGTGCCGTCCCACGTCCTCGCGAAGGCACAGCAACTGCACGCCGCCGTCGTCCTCAATCCGGAACAGCCCGGCAGCGTGCACCCCGCCGGTATCGTCGAAGAGGCGCTGCGACTTCCGGAGCAGGGCGGGGAGGGCTGCCAGCACGTGCGCGTCGATTGTGAGGGGGTCCGCCGCGGGGCTGTGGTGCGAGGACTTCCGGACAGCTTCGATGGAGTCCGTCCCGCAGATGCCGCAGGAGCTGGACGTGTAGACGTTCCGTCCCGTCTCCGGCAGGGGGACGTCCGGGCGCAGCTGGGCCTCCACCACGTTGAACGTCTGGACACCGTTTTCGTCCTCGCCGGCGCAGAAGCGAAGGGATACCAGCTGGTCCGGGGTCCAGATCACACCCTCGGATACCAGGAAGCCGGCTACCAGGTCGAAGTCGTCGCCAGGGGTCCGCATGGTGACTGAATAGGAGAGGCTACCCAGCCGGATTTCCAGCGGTTCCTCCACTGCCAGGACATCCTCGCGGTAGCGGACCGGAAACTCCAGCGCCTTCGGCGAGCCGTCCAGGACATACTTATGCACCTTGCGGCGCTGCGTCACGCGTCCCATGGACCGTCCTGCCTGTTCATGTCTCCATCATCGCACTGCAGTGTGCCTGCCCGGCCAGCCCCCGGCTCAGCCGAGAAGGGCACTCCAGTCCACTGGCCCGGCGGGGCCGGCCTTCGCCGCCGTCCGGGATGTCCTGCTGCTGCGCGGTTTGGCCTTGGCAGGATCCGCCGGGGCTGGAATGGGCGGGCCCCACGGCAGCGCGAACGCCGGTACCGGCTCTCCCAACTGCACGCCGTGCGGCGGAACCACCATGACGCCGTCGGCCGCGGCAAGCCCGCGCATCATGCCCGGGCCGGTGTGCTGGGCCGGCGACGCCATCCCGTACAGAAGCCGGAACGGCATGAGGCGCGTGCGTCCCGGATCCGGGTCTATGAGGGTACCGGAGGCCACCTCCTGCACCTCCGGCAAGCTTCCGTGCCCCAGGGCGGCCAACAGGGGCGCGCCCACGGTAAAGAGCGCCATCATGGCGGCGAGCGGATTGCCGGGCAGGCCCAGGACGAACCGGCCGTCGGGGAGTTCGGCCAGCACCACCGGGTGCCCGGGCCGCATGGCCACCCCGTCAACCACCAGGCGGCCGCCCAGTTCGGCAACGGCGCGGCGGAGATGATCCGTGCCGGAGCGGCCCGTTCCCCCGGTGGTAATGACGACGTCGGCGGGGAGCCCGGGTGCGCCAGGGCCGTCCGGGACCACGTCCTCAAGGGCCGCAAGCCATTCCCCGTAGGAGTCGCCGATGCGCTGCTGCCCGCCCGGTATACCGCCGAGCATGCCGACGACGGCCGGCAACTGATGACCGAATGTGTCCCGGACCTTCCCCGGGGCAGGCAGGCCTTGCACCACCACCTCGGACCCGGTCAGCAGCAGGCGTACGAGGGGTTTGCCCTGGACCTGAAGCTCGTCGTATCCGGCAAGTGCGGCGAGTGCCAGGTGCGCCGGATTCAGGGTCACCCCCGCCGGGACAAGGGTGTCCCCTTCATGTGCTTCCTCGCCGGCTTTTCGCACGTGCTGGCCGTTTCGCGGTTCACCGGGACGGGCGGTTCCACCCGCTTCAAGGACGGGAAGCCCGTCCTCGTCCTCGGCGAGGACGGCACTTTCGCTGCGAAGGATCCCCTTGCCACCTGGCGGGATGAGTCCGCCGGTAACGATCGGGCTGGCCTGGTGCGGCGCCAGCCGGGCTCCGGCTTCCACGGGGATCCATGGCCCGGAACCGTTGACTGCCCAGCCGTCCATGGCCGAGGAAGCGTAGTGCGGCATGTCCTGGAGCGCAATGATGTCCTGCTCCAACCTGCGGGCCTGGGCCTGGTCCAGCGGCACCGGGCCGGGCGGGATGGGCGTTGCGGCGTCAAAGGCGGCCTGGCGTGCTTCCGCCCATGTGTGAGCCAGGTGATGGTGGCCGTGGCCCTGGTCCTGGCCGGTTCCGGCCTGGCCTTCGTCGTTCTGCTCCTGCGGTTGTTCCTGCAGTTGTTCCCGCGGGTTTCCGTGGCTGTGGTCGTGCCCTGCGGGGGATGCTGCTTCCTGCCCGGGTGCTTCTGTCATTCGCCGGGAGCCCCGGCGGCTTCAGCGTCATAGTCGGCAGCCAGCGTGCGGGCGACGGCGAGAGCCTTTTCCATGGCCGCGGCATCCGTCGAGCTGCCGGAGTGCGAGGCCAGGCCCGCGGCGAATCCGGCGATGAAGGTGGTCAGCGGGGCGGCGGGACGGACCACTGAATGCGCCGCCACACCGGCAAGGGAAAGGATGGCATTGATGTCCACCTGGACATCTTCAAGCTCGTAGGCCTGGAGCAGCGACCTGCACCACTCCTCCAGTGTTTCGTCCTGGCTCTTCACCACGTGCCTCCAAAGTTAACTGCGGCCGCGCCCGGCCCCGTCCACGTCCTCCACGTCCGGGCTGCCGGCGGCAATCCCCAGTGCGGCGGCATCGTCCCACGTGTCCACATCTGCCGTGTAAGCGGCCGGAACGGCGACAAGCTGCACGTCCAGACTAGCAAGGAGTGAGCGGACTGATCCGTCGACCAACCGGCCTGCGGCAGCCATCCCACGGGCGGACTTTTTTAGCATGTCCGTGCTATAAATTCCGGCCAGCGGCTGCATCCGCCCCGCACCGTTTTCGTCCGCGGCAAAGGCCACATAAGACCCCGCGCCAAGCCCCGTGGACAACTCATGCAGGAGGGTCCGCACAGCCCCGGAAACCAGGGGCATGTCACAGGCCAGGACGAGGGTGTGCGGAGCGCCGGCCCCCGCCCGGTCCAGGACATCCAGGCCCGTGGCGATGGCCGCTGCGGGGCCGGCGAACTCCGGCTCTTCACGGCACGTGAGCACTCCGGGAGGCAAAGGTCCGGGATCCGGGCCGACAATCACGGTGGCCCGGGCTCCCTCAGCCGCAGCCAGGGCCCGGCCAAGGAGGGTGGTGCCGCGAAACAGCAGCCCCTGTTTCGGGACGCCGCCCAGCCGCGAGGATCGGCCTCCCGCCAGGATGAGGGCATCAAAGGCCGGCACGTCGTCTTGCATGGTCCAAGCGTAGCCAGTGCCGGACGCCCTTCGGACAGTCCAGGCACTCGGCAGGTCAGGCGGTCAGGCGGTCAAGCCAGGCGGCCGGCGCAGGCAACACGTCAGGACCGGCCAGACAAACAGCGCACCTTACGCGGCCCGCTCCGGCAGGAGGAACGGGTCCCACGCCGGCGTGGGCTTTTCCAGTTCCTTGATCTGCCAGATGGTGCCGTGCGGCGGTGCCGGCTCGAATCGCAGCTTCCAGCCCATTTCAGCGGGCGTGTGGTCGCCCTTAACGTTGTTGCAGCGCAGGCAGGCTGCCACCAGGTTCTCCCAGGAGTCCGCCCCTCCCCGTGACTTGGGGTGCACATGGTCGATCGTGTGCGCCGCTTTTCCGCAGTAAGCGCACTTGTGCCCATCGCGTCTCAGGACGCCGCGCCGGCTGACGGCTGTGGCATGGTTGTATCTGGGCCGGATGTAGCGGTTGAGGAGAATCACGGAGGGGCGGCCCAGGATTTCCTGCGGACCCACCACGGGATCCTCGCCCTCGGCAACCACGCTTGCCTTGCCCGTGAGCACAAGCACCAGCGCCCGGCGGAAAGTAATAACCGCCAGCGGTTCATATCCAGCATTCAGAACGAGAGTGCGCATGCACGTACCTCTTCACGGCCGCACCCGTCAGGGGCTCGAGGGCCGGCTGCCCTCGGCATGTCCGGGCTATGGATCGACACCACAAGAGTAAACAAAGAAATGCAGGATCAGCTAATCACGGCACACCCTACCGTCAGGAACGGCCGCCGCGGCGCACCGCCCGTGAACGGCAAAGGACCCCGGCCGCGTGGGCAGGGGTCCTTTCACTCCGAGGGGCGGCCGTACCGGCCAGCCCTCGCGGGGGGATCAGTTGACGCGGATGAAGACCGGTCCGGAACCGACGTTGGCGCTGAAGACCACGGTCTGGTTGCCGTTGTAGCCGCCGTGCACAGCCTGGCCGTTGCCTGCGTAGACAGCGATATGGGCCATGCCGGCGCCGCCGTCGGCGTAGTAGATCAGGTCGCCGGGCTGGGCCTCGGCAGCGCTGACGGTGCGGCCAAGGGAAAGGTAACCGGCGGGCCAGTCGTGGAAGTTGATGCCCACGGCAGCCAGTGAGTTGGTGACGAGCATCGTGCAGTCCTGGTTGACGCCGAGCTGGGCGTAGGCTGCGGAAAGGATTGCTGCGCCCTTGCCGCTGGCAGACGCCTGGGGTGCAGACGCTGGCTGCGCCGTGACTGTAGCGGTGACCTTCGGCGCTGCAGCCGTCTGGGCGGTGGCGGCCTCGGCAGCCGGAGCCGGAGCGGCTTCCTGGACCTCGACCTCGGGCTCTGCCTCAACCACCGGAGCCGGGCTGGTGCTGACGGCCGGCTTCTCGAAGGAGATGTTGATGGTGGACGCCGCGGAGATCGGGGCTTCAACGGCTGATCCAACTTCAAAGGCGGATGCAGGAGCGGAGTCGCGCTGGATGTTGGTGTCAGCTGCGTTTGCGGCGATGCCGCTGGTCAGGACCAAGCCCGAGGCTGCGGCGATAACCGCTGCCTGGCGCCCAACGCCGCCGGCGTTGCCGCCGACAGCCTTGGCGATGATGGCGATTGAGTTGGTCTTGGTGACTTCGGCGCGATGCCGTGCGGTAGCACGAGTCGTCATCAGTTCTCTCTTTCGTTGTCCCCGGGCCTGTAGGCAACACGGGGGTTATGGACGCGCCGGCATCTTGGGGGTACGCCGGCACGTCCCGAACGGGGATGTGTGATTTAGCGAAAAGCGGGGGCAAAGAAAAAGTTCCTGGGGCCTGTGGCCCCGGGAACTAGTTCATGGTGTAGAACGAGGAGGTTCCGGTAGCGGCAACCGCGTGCAGGAGGGTGCCCTGGGACGGGTTGAGCGCGCTGACCATCATGCCGTTGCCGACGTAGATGCCAACGTGTGCGCCGCCGTTCTGCATGACGAGGTCGCCAGGCTGGGGAGTGGAGGTGGGCTTCATGGCGTTCCAGGCGTTGACGCGCGGGATGCTGATGCCGGCCTGGGCGTAGACCCACTGGGTGAATCCGGAGCAGTCCCAGCCGTTGGGGGTGGTGCCGCCCCACACGTACGGGTGGCCAATGCCGGTGTACGCGATAGCTGCGATGCCCGAAGTGGCAGCGGAGGAAACAGTCTCCGCGAGCTTCTCGGAAGCAGCTTCGGTTGAGTCAGCGGCTGCGGTGACGGCATTGCCGGCATCCCGTGCTGCTGAAGCTGTGGACTGGGTGCGTACCGGCTCCGGCTTCGGAGCGGCGGTGGTCTTGATGACCGGGCGCTCGAAGGAAACAGTGGCGGTAGGTGCCGCGGTGACGGCAAGGGCGGTCTGGGCCGAACCCGACTCGGTGGATGCCGAGACGCCCGCGGTGGTATCCGCGACGGCCGGCAGGCCCATACCCAGGACGAGGCCGGAAGCGGCTGCAACTACAGCAGCCTGGCGACCCACAGTCCCGGCATTGGCACTAACAGCCTTGGACACGGCGCCCAAAGGGTTGGTACGAACCGTTTGCGCACGGTGGCGCGCAGCATTATGGCGTGAAGACACGAAGGTAGCCTCTCCCAATGCCTGCGAGGTGAGCTGTCGGATTCGGATGGGAGTCACCCGGCCACACCGCTTCCAAGGAAGCTTTCGTGACTTAACCCCAAGGCCTTCGAAACAAGAAGGCCAAAATTGGTTCCCCCGCCCCTGCCAGACGATGAAATGCGAACGGACCTTGAGCGGTGGCAGAGTTAGGCAATCCACTCAAGAGCGTCAACTTCGGAAAAGTTGACGCGAGTTAGACGGTACAGCAGTTTTGTTTGAATGTCACATTCAGGTCACGGCGGGTTACAGCCATTCGAGAGTCCGCCATCATTTGGCTAGAGCCAGCCGGTGGGGTCAACGACCTCGCCGTTGACCTGGACTTCAAAATGGAGATGGCAGCCAGTGGAGGCGCCTGTGGTCCCGCTGAGGGCAATGACGTCACCACGGGAGACGGTTTGGCCCTCGGTGACGTTGAACGACGACAGGTGGTTGTAGGTGGTCTCCAGGCCGTTGCCGTGGTCCACCACCACCCTGTTGCCGCCGCCGTACTGGTGCCAGCCCACAAAGGTCACGGTTCCGGTGGCGGCAGCCATCACAGAGGTTCCGCACTGGGCAACATAGTCCTGCCCGCGGTGGAAATCGCCGGTGCCGCCGGTGATGGGGCTGACGCGGTAGCCGAACGGCGATGCCGTGGCCATGGTGGCCAGCGGAGCCCCGAGGCTACCGGCGGATGCAGCCCGGGAGACCGATCCTGCGGACTGGGCGCTGAGCAGCTGCTTGAGCTTGCCGTCAGGGTCCGCCTGGGTCACGACGGCGGAGCGGCTGAAGTCGATCTGGGCGCCAGCTTCCGCGGAAATCGCGGGCTGCGGCGTCACCGACGAGGCTGCAACAGCACCGGTTCCGCTGGCGTCAGTGGCCATGACGGGACTGGTGACGGGAACGGTCACGGTGAGCACCAGGCCGGTGGCGGCTAGCGCGATGCCGGCCTTCTGGCCGATGCCGCTGGCCGAGGCGAATTCCGTTATCTGGCGGAATGGACCCCGACGGCGGCGCGCATCACGGTGGAGATCGCGGGGGCGCGAGGTCTCGGCAGCCTGGACGGTTTCGACAGCACGCGGCGTAGCAGCGGGGCCCGCCGCGCGTCGGCGGCCCCGGGGGGTCTGCATGGTCAAGAAGGGTTCCTCTCTGGATAGCCTGCGAAGTTAGCTGTCGGATTCGGGTCAGAGAGTTCACAGACCCGGTCCGCCGTAAGCAAGCTGCGGCACAGAGAAATCCCCGGAAGGTTCCTTCACTGGAAGAGGCTTGCTGCTGACGGACTTCACCCCAAGGCAGTCCCCCGCTGCCAGTTGTGGTTCCCCCGCCTCTGCCAGTTATGACTTGGTGCTCCTGATCCGCTGGCAGAGCTCGGCTCCAGATCAGGTAACGCTTAAGTATCAACGCTTTGGTTTAACTATAGGGGCTTAAGTCCCTTAGTAACAATTCCGTTATTTTTGCGTGATTCAGCTCCCACGGGGTAGAAGCAGGGCTTTTACGGTGTCAGTTGACGGCTACGAATACGTGGGCAGCCACTTCAGGAGGCAGTTCAAGGGCGCCTTCAATGCCCGGAACACGGACCGAAATATAGTCCCCTACACGCTCCAGCGATACTGCCGCTCCGGGGCGGATGCCGCCTTCGTCGAGCTGCGACAGGAGTTCGGGTTCCACCTGGATGGGTTCGGCCAGCCGGCTGATGGTCACGGCAGAGGCGGGGCCGTAGGTCTTCATGGCCTCGAGGAGGCTGATCGCGCCGTCTGCCAACGACGGCTCCGGGTGTCCGCCCAGTGCCGCCAGTCCGGGAATTGGGTTTCCGTAGGGCGATTCGGTGGGGTGGTTGAGCATTTCGTAGATCCGGCGCTCAACGCGCTCGCTCATCACGTGCTCCCAGCGGCACGCTTCGTCGTGGACGTAGGCCCAGTCCAGGCCGATGACGTCGGCCAGGAGCCGTTCGGCAAGACGGTGCTTGCGCATGACCTCTGTGGCACGTTTACGGCCGGCCTCGGTGAGCTCCAGGTGGCGGTCGCCGGACACCACCACCAGGCCGTCACGCTCCATCCGGCCGATGGTCTGGGACACCGTGGGGCCAGAGTGGCGCAACCGCTCGGCAATACGGGCCCTCAGGGCAACGATGTTTTCTTCCTCCAGCTCCAGGATGGTCCGAAGGTACATCTCCGTAGTGTCGATCAGATCCGTCATCCAGCTCAGCTCCTCGAGCGCAATACCCTGCGTTGTTCCGCGTTGTCCTAGCGCGTTGTCCTACACAGTCCGCCGCCATGCGGCGCGACATAGTCCGGAGGCAAGCTTAGCCTATTTTGACTTAGTCCGAATAGTTACCGGCCCCACGTACCAGTGTCTCAATGTTTGGACTTTAGCGGCTCCGACTCCCGCGCCTACGGCGGTTCAGGCAGAATGGGTAAGGCCTGTATGGCAGTCACTGCCGACTGTCGGGCGGCGTTGTCCGCCCGACCGGCCAAAGCCACCTCCCCGCCGACATTGGAGCACCCGTGAGCGAAACCAGCATCACTATTCCTGCCGACCTCCTGCCCCGGGACGGACGGTTCGGAGCCGGGCCATCCAAGGTCAGGCAGGAACAGATCGATGCGCTCTCCGCGGCGTCGAAGACCATCCTGGGCACGTCCCACCGGCAGGCCCCCGTCAAGAACCTCGTGGGCTCGGTCCGCGAAGGCCTCAGCCGGTTCTTCCGGGCGCCCGAGGGCTACGAGGTTGTCCTCGGCGTCGGCGGTTCCACCGCTTTCTGGGATGTTGCCTCCTTCGGCCTCGTGGAGAAGAAGGCCCAGCACCTGTCCTTTGGTGAGTTCGGGTCGAAGTTCGCCGCCGCCACCAACAAGGCACCTTTCCTGGATGCGTCCTCCATCATCACGTCCGAACCGGGTACCCGCCCGGCTGCCCGGGCCGAGGCCGGCGTCGACGTATACGCCTGGCCGCAGAACGAAACCTCCACCGGCGTCTCCGCTCCGGTAAAGCGCGTAGCAAATGCCGATGAGGGCGCACTGGTCCTGGTCGATGCAACCTCGGCCGCCGGCGGCCTGGACGTCGATGTTGCCGAGAGCGATGTCTACTACTTCGCCCCGCAGAAGAACTTTGCCTCCGACGGCGGCCTGTGGCTTGGCCTGTTCTCCCCCGCCGCACTGGAACGCGCCGCACGGATCAAAGCCAGCGGCCGCTGGATCCCGGATTTCCTGGACCTCCAGACCGCCATCGACAACTCGAAGCTGAACCAGACCTACAACACCCCGTCGCTGTCCACCCTGGTAACGCTGGACGCCCAGGTGCAGTGGCTGAACTCCAACGGCGGCCTGGACTTCGCAGCGGGACGCACCTCCGACTCCGCCGGCCGCATCTACACGTGGGCCGAAGCATCTGAATACGCGACGCCGTTCGTCATCAACCCGGATGAGCGCTCGAACGTCATTGCCACCATCGACTTCGACGACTCCGTGGACGCCGCCGCGGTGGCCAAGGTCCTGCGCGCCAACGGCATTGTGGACACGGAGCCTTACCGCAAGCTGGGCCGCAACCAGCTCCGTATCGCCACCTTCGTTGCCATCGACCCCGAGGACGTTTCGGCCCTGCTGGCCAGCATCGACTTTGTGGTGGGCGAGCTGCGCAAGTAGCTTTCCGCCGTCGGCAAGGCCCCGGCGAATGAACATACGACGGCGCCGCCCGGGTTTACCCCGGACGGCGCCGTTTGCTGTTGGTTGGGTCGACGGACCCGCCACAAGGGGGCTGGCTAGCCCTCTGGGTCGTCTGCCTGGCCATCGTCCGAGGACCCGGCCTGCAGCGCAGGCTCTGCCTCTTCCGGATCCTGTTCCGCTTCGGGTTCCCCGGAACCCGCATCAGCGGGTTCCCCTGCAGCCTGGGCGTCAGGGACCGCGCGCTCCTGCTCGTGCTCCTCTTCCCGGGCGTCCTCGGGCCGCACCCGCTCAGCCCACGGCACCCATTCCGGGGCCAGGATCGAATCCTCCGAGGGCAACAGGCCCAGTTCGTTGACCGTCACCAGCTTGGAGCGGGAGTTGCGGGTGATAACGGCGTACCACTGCCAGCCCGAGTAGCCAGGCAACCTGGATTCGAAGAGGTGCGTCACCAGGCGGTCGCCTTCGCTCTTGGCAGCCAGGTGTGGACCGATGTCCGACGCTGAGGTGATTCCCTCCAGGGCAGTCCTGGCAACGTCGACGGCGGCGGCCAGGAATGCATCCGGCTTCCCTGTCCGCCACACCGGCACGCCCGCCTTGCGTTGGGGAGCCGCCTTCACGGCCGTGGCGGAGCCGGAGACGGCTGTGCGCTCCGAGGCAGCTGCCTGGGGCACACCGGCTGTCTCCTGTTCCGAGGCCTGCATTCCTGCGTCGGGCTGTTCAGCTTCCGGATTCATTGCTGCCTAAACGTCCAGCTCGTCGGCAACCTTACGCAGGGCGGCGGCAATGGCCTTGCCCTTGTTGCCGTCCGGGTACTTGCCGTTGGACAGGGTGCCCGAGAGATTGTCGAGGACAGTCACCAGGTCCTGGACCAGGGGCGCAAGGTCGCGGGCGCTGGGCCGCTTCGCCTTGGCGATGGATGGAGTCTTGTCGAGGACGCGCAGGCCCAAAGCCTGGGCACCCTTGCGGCCGTCGGCCACCCCGAACTCCACGCGGGTGCCGGCCTTGAGTTCCGTCACGCCCTCGGGCAGCGACGATTTGGGCAGGAAGACCTCCTGGCCGTCCTCACCCGCGAGGAACCCGAAGCCTTTGTCCTTGTCATACCACTTGACCTTGCCGGTAGGCATTGAATCAACCTTCTTCGTTCTGCTGTTGTGATGCACGGCCGGCCGCCACCGCATCCGCGCCGGTTGTGCGGGTTTAAGGTATGGCAGCTGCGTACCGTGTTGGTCTGTATCCTTCAAGGTTATCCTGCCCCGCGCCCGAATCCCGCTTCATGCCGCCCCCGACGCCGGGTTTACGCGCGCTGCCGGAGGGGCGGTAGCGTTACGTCCATGACACCCTCGCGCTACCGGCGGCCCATCATGATTGCCGCCGCCGTCATTGCCGTGCTCTCGCTCGCCGCCGTGGCGGCGGTCATGGCCCTTGCCTTTGCCGGGTCCGTGGCTCCCGCGTGGGTCACCTACACGGCGCTGTACGGCCTGCCCGCGGCGTTCGTCCTCATGCTCTTCCTGGTTCTCGACAGCGTTGCAGGGCGGCGCCGGGCAGGAAAACCTGACCAGCGGTAACGTTGGACTGATGTCCCTCATTCGCGCGCTCAGCAAGGACCTGGCGGCCCGCAGCGACGACTCGCTGCGGGAACTGTTCGCCGCGCGTCCGGACCTGCTGTCCCCCGCCGTGCCGGACTTCCCTGCCCTGGCGGCGCGGGCCAGCTCGCGGGTCAGCGTGCAGCGTGCCCTGGAGCGTCTCAACAGGCCACAAATGCAGGTCCTTGAAACCCTCCATCTGTGCACCAACACCGATACCGGGCACAGCGCCAGCGCACCCGCGCTGCGCAAAATGGTCGCAGGCTCCTCAGTGCCCATCCTGGAAAGGATCCTGGACCGCCTGCAGGAACTTGCACTGGTGCACCGGGCCGATCCACCACACGGCACCCCCTCCGGCAACCGCCAGCGCTTCTACCTCCCCGTAGGCTGCCTCAAGGACGTAGTAGGCATTTATCCCGCGGGACTGGGCCGCAGCTACACCGAACTTGTCCGGCTCCAGCCTGCGTTCGCCCAACGGGCGGTACAGCTTGTGTCCGAACTGCACCGGAGCGGCGCCGAGATCCAGGATGCCACCACCCCGATGGAGGCGGCACTGGCCCTGCAGCACTGGACGTCCTCGCCGGAAGCCGTGCAGGACATCCTCGCCCACGCCCCGGAGCGGACGACGGCGCTGCTCGCCAGGTTCCGGAACTGGGCCATGGGTGCCGTCCCCCAGGCGCAACGCAAGGCGTCAGTCGCCACCGAGGGCGCCGACGTCGGGCCCATCGACTGGCTGCTGGCCCGGGGGCTGCTGGTTCCGCTCGACGCCGCCCACGTTGAGCTGCCCCACAGCGTAGGGCTGTCCCTGCGGGGCGGCGCCATCATCAACGACTTCACGCTGACGCCGCCGGTGCCGGAGCTCGGCACCACCACCGCGGCCCTCCGCCGGAATGCTGCCCTGAGCGCCATCTCGGACACCCTGCGGCTGGTGGGCGAACTGCTGCACACCGTGCAGCGCCAGCCCTTGGCCACGCTGCGCAGCGGTGGGGTAGGGGTACGGGAAACGCGGCGGCTCGGTGAGCTGCTGCAGATCAGCCAGCCGCAGGTGGGACTGCTGCTGGAGCTCTGCGGCCTTGCTGGACTCATCCGCCTGGACGTTGACTCGTCGTCCTGGGTGCAGCCACCGCAGCTTGAGTGGCTGGCGCTGCCCCGGCAGGAGCAATGGCAGTGGCTGGTCAATGCCTGGCTGTCCAGCGAACGCGTACCGTCGCTGGTGGGCCAGCCGGTCAACGGAACCTCCGGGGTTCCGGCTGCGCACCGGTCGGGTGCCGGCGGGGGCCATTGTCCCGTTGTCTGCGGAAGCGCAGCGGCCCGACGCCCCCGTCATCCGCAAACGCATCCTGGAGATACTGCTGGAGCTGACCACTGAGGCGGCGTCCGGTGACGGCGCCGCGCCGGTACTGGACGCGGCGGCGGTCCTCCAGCGCGCCGAGTGGGCGCAGCCCCGGATGGCGCGGCGCTTCAGCTCCCTGATCCGCGGCGTCCTCGCCGAGGCCGAGCTGCTCGGCCTGGTGGGATCCGGGGCCCTGACCCAGCTGGGAGCCGCCTTCGCCGGTGACAACCCCGAGGAGGCAATGACGCTACTGGGCCAGCACCTGCCGGCCGCCCTGAACCATGTACTGCTCCAGGCCGACCTGACAGCAGTGGCTCCTGGTTACCTGGCACCCGATTTGGCGGAAAAGCTCCTGAACATGGCCGACGCCGAAGGCCAGGGACCAGCCACGATCTACCGGTTCTCCGAGGCCTCCGTCCGGCGCGCACTGGACGCCGGCTATGACGCCGGCCGCCTGCTGCAGTTCCTGCGCGACCACTCCGCCACCGCGGTGCCGCAGCCGCTGGAATACCTCATCCAGGACACCGCCGCCCGTCATGGGCAGCTCCGGGTGGGGACCGCCGCCAGCTTCATCCAGGGCGATGACGAGGAAGCGCTGCAGGAACTCCTGTCCGGGCCACGGGCAGCCGCGCTCGGCCTGGTCCGGCTCGCTCCCACCGTCCTGGCGTCCTCTTTGCCGCCACGCGAAACTGTACAGATCCTGCGCGGCCTCGGACTCTCGCCGTCGGTGGATGGCGTGGAGGACTCCGCAGTCCGGCTCCGGCGCGGACCGGTCCCGCAGGAAAGCCCGCGGCCCGTGTACACGGCGCCCCGCCTTGCACCGGCCGCCGGCGATGTGGACGCCCAGCTTGCCGTACTGCGCCAGGCGGACGGCACTCCTGGCCGCCACGGCGCGGCCGGCCATGAGGCGGAAGCGGCAACCCAGCTGGGGTTGGAGGCGCTGCAGCGCGCCATCCGGCTCAAGCAACGGATCAGCATGAACGTGGTGGACAGCCTGGGGAATGCCACCCTCGAAACCGTTGTTCCGCTTTCAGTAAGCGGCGGACGCGTCCGTGTCTTCGACCCCGCCAAGGACACGGAACGGGTCCTGTCCATCCACCGCATCATCGATATCGAGGCTGCAGAGGAACTGCACCAGTAAAGGACTGTCCTGCGTGAACGACGGACCCCTCATTGTCCAGAGTGACAAAACCATCCTGCTTGAAGTGGACCACGAGCTCGCCACGGAGGCCCGGCATGCCATCGCGCCGTTCGCGGAGTTGGAGCGGGCACCCGAGCACATGCACAGCTACCGGCTCACGCCGCTGGGGCTGTGGAATGCGCGCGCCGCCGGGCTGGACGCCGAACGGGTCCTGGACACGCTGTTGAAGTATTCACGCTTTCCCGTACCGCATTCGCTCCTGATTGATATCGAGGAGACGATGTCGCGGTACGGGCGGCTGCGCCTGGAGAAGGATCCCCAGCACGGGCTGGTGATGCGCACCGACGACTATCCGGTGCTGGAGGAAGTCATCCGGGCCAAGAAGATCCAGCCGCTCCTTGGGCCTCGGATCGACGGCGAGACAGTGGTGGTCCACGCATCGCAGCGCGGCCAGGTGAAGCAGCTCCTGCTCAAGATCGGCTGGCCGGCTGAGGACCTTGCCGGCTACGTTGACGGCACCCCGCACCTCATCGCACTGAACGAGGACGGTTGGCAGCTGCGCCCCTACCAGCGGCTGGCCAGCGAAAACTTCTGGTCCGGCGGCAGCGGCGTGGTGGTGCTCCCCTGCGGAGCCGGTAAAACGCTGGTGGGCGCCGCGGCCATGGCCACCGGATCCACCACCACGCTGATCCTGGTCACCAACACCGTGGCCGCGCGGCAGTGGAAGGACGAGCTGCTGAAGCGCACGTCCCTGACCGAGGAAGAAATAGGCGAGTACTCCGGCGCGCTGAAGGAAGTGCGCCCCGTGACCATTGCCACGTACCAGGTCCTGACCACCAAACGCGGCGGCCTGTATCCCCACCTGGAACTGGTGGATGGCCACGACTGGGGCCTGATCATCTATGACGAGGTACACCTGTTGCCGGCTCCGATCTTCCGGATGACCGCCGACCTGCAGGCGCGGCGCCGCCTGGGCCTGACAGCCACACTGGTCCGTGAGGACGGGCGTGAGGGCGAGGTCTTCAGCCTGATCGGGCCGAAACGGTACGACGCACCATGGAAGGACATCGAGTCCCAGGGCTACATCGCACCGGCAGACTGTGTCGAGGTGCGGGTGGACCTGCCGAAGGACGAGCGGGTTGCCTACGCCATGGCCGACGACGCGGACAAATACCGGCTGTGTTCTACCTCCGAGTCCAAATCCCTGGTGGTGGAACAGCTGGTGGCACGGCACGCCGGCGAGCAGCTGCTGGTGATTGGCCAGTACATCGACCAGCTCGACGACCTCGGCGAGCGCCTGCAGGCACCTGTCATCAAGGGAGATACCTCGGTCAAGGTGCGGCAGCGGCTCTTTGATGCTTTCCGTGCCGGGGAGATCCAGACGCTTGTGGTGTCCAAGGTGGCCAACTTTTCCATCGACCTGCCGGAGGCTTCGGTGGCCATCCAGGTGTCCGGTTCGTTCGGGTCCCGCCAGGAAGAGGCCCAGCGGCTCGGCAGGCTGCTGCGGCCAAAGAAGGATGGGCGGGCGGCCCGCTTCTATTCGCTGGTGGCCCGCGACACGCTGGACCAGGACTTCGCCGCCAAGCGGCAGCGGTTCCTGGCCGAACAGGGGTATGCCTACCGGATCATGGACGCCAAGGATGCCGACTCAGCGGAATAGCAAGCCTCGATTACCTCCTCACCACACGCCTTCGGAGCTGTCCCGTTCGATGGTTCCGGTCCGGGGGTCCAGCTGGGGGCGTTCATAAGCCAGTTCCCCGCCGCTGCGGCCACCATAGGGGCGGCCGTGGTCAGCGAATTCCTCCCGGAAGAATGCAAGGCACCACTGCCCCATCTGGATTCTCGCACCGGTCCGCAAAATGGAGGGTCCTGAAAGGACCACGCTGCCGCTGACCGGCCCGTGCGGCACCAGGACATACTCGTCCTGATCGTCGTGCCTGATTTCCGCGTGCAGTGCCTCCAGGCCCTCGAGCTGGAGGCCGGACCCCGGGCTGCTTCCGATAGTAGTGACATCTTCCGTCAGGGCCACCTCCCTCGGGATTTGGCCGTTCCAGATGGCAGCGTCCTGCACGAATATCAGCCTTGGACGGCCCCCGCCCCTTGCGTAGTGGGTAGTGGTGACGCGGCGGACAATCTTTCGCTGCACGGTGGGAAAAAGCGGCATGGGTGTGAACGGTGGCAGCAGCGGCATGCCTTTGGGCCGGCGCCTGCCTTTGCGGACCAGTGGCAGCAGGGACCCCAGTTTTCCCAGCTTGATGTGGGGCGAGCGGGTTATGAGCCGCTGCGAGGCCCGGCTGTCCACCTTGCCCAGGCTAAGGATGGGGCCGTCCGGGCCGGCGACGGTGACTGTTAACCCCTTGCGGGCCAGGAACTCCGCCAAAGGTTTGATGACTTCCACCGAAGGTAATCTGCCGCCGCTTAACGGGGCCAGCTCCTCGAGGGATACCGTAACCTCTGTGCCGGCGGCTCGGGCTTTACCTGTTGTGACCGCTCCGGACTCGTCCGTGAATGAAATGTCCAGATCCATGTCCAGACGGTTATCCGGCATCTCCGTCAGCCGCGGTCCGCGTCCGGCCCGGCTGTATCCCGGTCGCTGGTGGTGACTCTCAGGGCACCGTTGAGCTTCCACGTGGCACGCGGCGCATCGGGGCCGATGTCCCGGGGAACCTCTACGGTCATGTCGATGAACTCATAATTGATGGCTGCGCCCTTGCCCGTGAGATAGGACCACATCTCCTCGGCAAGGTCAGCCCAGTCCCGGATGGTGCGTTCGTCGGCGGTTGTGTTTTCGGTGGCGCTCAGGTCAGTCATGATGGTCTATCCCCTTCGATGGCCAGGAACTATCGGGTACTACCGGTGGAAGGGGCCACCGGCAGCGCTTGGAACAGCACGCGGTGGTCCGTTGAACAGTTCGTGCCAGGCCCATGCCCGGCAAGCATCACTGTATTCCCGCATCCGTTGCTGGGGAAGATACCGCAAGCCGAACGTTCTTGCCGCATTTTGGGTTCCCGAGTGCGTCAGCGTCCGCCGGGACGCACACTGGACACATGAGGCAACGAATCACTCCGGCAGTGCCGGGACCGGGTCAGGAGTCGGTGTGGGACTATCCACGGCCGCCGCGGGTCGAGACAGGCTCCGGGCGGATCCGGATCTTCCTGGGCGGAGAACTGATCCTTGACACCACAGACTGGCTTAGGGTGCTGGAAACCAGCCATCCGCCCGTCTACTACCTACCTCGCGCCGCATTCCTTCCCGGCGCTTTGGAGTCCGCCCAGGGAACCAGCTGGTGCGAGTTCAAGGGCCAGGCCGAATACTTCACCGTTCGCGGCGGCGGCCGGTCGGCAGAGCGGGCCGCATGGTCCTACCCGCAGCCGCTTCCCGGCTACGCGGAACTGGCGGGCCGGGTGGCCGTCTATGCGGGGCCGATGGACCGGTGCGAGGTGAACGGCGAAGTTGCCCGCCCCCAGGCCGGGGGCTTTTACGGCGGCTGGGTTACCGACCAGGTGGTGGGGCCGTTCAAGGGTGAGCCCGGCACGCTTGGATGGTGAGTCCTGCTGCCCTGGCAGGTGCGCCTACATGCCCAGCGCGTCCAGCCGTCCCAGGATGAACCGGACCATGTCCAGCCGCCCGGCCACCACGTCTTCCAGCCCGGGGCGCGGCGCCGCCAGCTGGTCCAGCGGCAGTGCGGACAGGCCGGTGAATACGGCCATGGCGGCTGCGTGGCCGCCGGCGACGGATGACGCATCGGGTTCGGTCCCGGCCTCGGCCATCCCATTGCAGTAGGCGTCCACGCACAGCGGCGCCAACCGGACAAGGTCGCTGCCTGGCATGTCGCCGTCGTTGACCCGCCCGGCCAGGAGCTGCGCCAGGTCGAAACCGGCCGGGCCCCTCCCAAAGTTTCCCCAGTCAATGAGGATGAACGCTTCGTCCCCACCGTTGGCTGCCCCGGCCAGCAGGTTCTGGGGGCTGGCGTCGCCGTGCATGGGGAACTGGGGCAGGGCCACAACCACGTCCACCAGGTCCCGGGCCCTTCCTGCCAGGCCCCTCAGCCCGCTGATGACCGCGGGGTCCGCTGCGCCGGCCACCACCGGGTGCTGCCACACGTCGTCGCCCATGATCGCCGGGATGAGCAACTTTATTCCGACACCCTCGAGGAAGAACTCCAGGCGCCGCGATGTCGTGGCATCCGGCACTGCCGTGACAAGTGCATCCACGTCCGGGCTGCCCGCGAGGCCGCCCAGGACAAAGGCGGCGTCCGCAAACTGCTCATCGCTCCACCCGTGGGCACCGCCGTCGTCCACGTCCTCCATCCAGATGAGGATCCGTTGCGCATCCAGCTCGGTGATCCGGAAAGCCTCAGGCATCCGGGCGTTGAAGGGCAATGCTGTGCTGACCCCGGCGGCGTACGCCTGCGCTTCAGTGCGCCACGGGTAGCGCTCTGCCAGCTGCTCGCGGAACTCCGGGGGTACAGCCTGGATGCCCGGCCACAACAGTGGCGACTGGGTGAGCTTGGCAATGACGCTGAAGGGCGCAGGTTCCGCTTCGTTGCCTGATCCTGCCTGCTGTGCCATTCCCTGGATCCGCCAAAGCCCGCCAGTGGTCATGTTGGCCCCCGGAGGGATGATGCTCTCCGTTTTGGCCCAGGTGACCACCATGCCGCGCCGGCGCAGGGCAGCGTCCACCACTGCCGGCAGGTCCTGGCGCAGCAGGCTGGGGACGGGCAGCTCCAGCTCGCCAATCACCGGCTAGGAGCCGGCCGGGGGAACCACGACGGCGGGTGAGCCCTCGTTGAGCGGGTTGGCTGTGGCCGAGGGAGCCACCACGCCAAACTCATACCCTTGGGACCGCAGCGCATCGATGGTGGTGGCCAGGTATGTCCACTGTGAAGCCGGGCAGGACAGGACGTCTTCGGCATCATGGAGGAGGATGATCGCCCCTGGCGCCGCCTCATCCATGACGAACTTCTGCACGCCGGCCGCCCCGGGGCACTCAAAGTCGCCGGGCTGGCCAATGTGCCAACGCCACAGAATGCCGCCGCTCATGCCGATGGTCCGCAGGTAGTTCACTGCGTACGGGGTGCCGTTGCCAAACGGGAAGCGCATGAGCCGTGGCGTCTCGCCCGTCACGGCACTGATGGCCGCATTAGTGCTGTCTATCTGCTGCTTTTGGTCTGCCTGGCTGATTTCGAGGAAATTGGCGTGGTTCCATGAGTGGTTGCCGATGACGTGCCCCTCGGCCTTGATCCGGCGCACGAGGTCGGGGTAGAGCTGTGCGTTGGCCCCCTGCAGGAAGAACGTTGCCTTGACGTTCTTTGCCTTCAGGACATCCAGGACGTAAGCCGTGCGCTGTGGCGACGGCCCGTCGTCGAATGTCAGTCCAATCAGCGGTTCGTCGGCTGCGTGAGCGGCCTGCGTGGGGCCGCCCGCCAGTAAGGCGATGACAAGGGCTCCTGCTCCCAAAGCCATGGCCGCAAATTTGCTCTTCATTGTGCCGGCCCTCCCTTGCCCACGACTTCCCGTAAGCTCTAGGTAAGCACCATACGGCGGCGGTTAAGGCGCTGTAAACAGCCCCCCGGTGACACGTGGGGAACGCCCATGAGGACGGGTAGGTGGCCGCAGGGGAGGCTGCAAAAGAGGGGGAATCCGGCCGCCGGGAGGGGGTGTTCCACCCTTGTGGGCCCGTGCGGCAGGTGGGAGCATTTCCCGCCACCTTCGGCACGAGGGGATTCCGCCTGCGGCCGTGCCGCGGATACGCAACGTTCTTCCATGGAACATCCAGACAACTCCCAGAGACTGGGAGCATGATGGGAACATGAACAAGAACGGCCCTGAAGCGAAGCTCCTCGTTGTTGACGATGAACCCAACATCCGCGAGCTGCTGTCCACGTCACTGAGGTTCGCCGGCTTCGAGGTGGTGTCCGCGGCCAACGGCCGTGATGCCCTGGCGGCCGCCGATGCCCACGCGCCTGACTTGGCTGTCCTCGACGTCATGCTTCCGGACATGGACGGGTTTACCGTCACCCGCCGGCTGCGTGCCTCCGGCAAACACTTCCCGGTTCTGTTCCTCACCGCCAAGGACGACACCGAAGACAAAGTCACCGGGCTCACCGTTGGCGGGGACGACTACGTGACCAAGCCGTTCAGCCTCGATGAGGTAGTGGCGCGCATCCGCGCCGTGCTTCGCCGCACGCAGCCGCTCCTCGACGACGACGCCGTCATCCGGGTGGGCGACCTGGAACTCGACGACGACGCCCACGAAGTGCGCCGCGGCGGCACCGTCATTGAGCTCTCCCCCACCGAATTCAAGCTGCTCCGCTACCTGATGCTGAATCCCAACCGCGTGCTGTCCAAGTCGCAAATCCTGGACCACGTCTGGGAGTACGACTTCAACGGCGACGCCTCGATTGTGGAGTCCTACATTTCCTACCTGCGCCGCAAGGTGGACATCGATCCCGAGGCCCCTGCCCTGATCCAGACCAAACGCGGCGTGGGCTACGTGCTCCGGACGGCCGAAAAGCGCTGACCTTGCTGAAACGGTGGAAGTCCTCGTCCCTGAGGACACAGCTGGTGGCCATGATCATGGCCCTGCTCATTATTGCCCTGACGGTGACCGGGGCCGGGACCCTGGCGCTGCTGCACAGCTACCTCCAGGGCCAGGTTGATGACAAGCTCAATGCCGCAGTGGGGCTTGCCGTCAAGCAGCAGTCATTCTCGCAACTTCAGGCCACCAGCCCCGAGGTCCCCACCGATTACTCCCTGCTTCTCTTCCGCCAGGACCAGGAGCCGCTCAGGCTCGGCGGCGACCCGGACAACCATCCGGCCGTCAGTTTCATCAGCCCGGAGCAAGCACGAGCCCGCGACAGCGTGCCCTTCCAGGTTGGTGGCACGGACGGAGAGAACTGGCGGGTTGTGGCCGTGCCCGTCCTGTCCAATAACCAGCCGGCGGTAGTGCTCATCGGCCTCCCGCTCGAGGGCGTGGATGACGTCCTCAAGCACGCCACCCTGGTGGTCACAGGCGTCGGCCTGCTGACGCTCCTGCTCGCCTCACTGATTGCCAGCTGGACTGTTTCGCGATCTTTCCGGCCATTGGCAAGGGTGGAAAAGACCGCCGCCGCCATCGCAGCCGGAGACTTGTCCCGCCGCGTGGACGTCGAAAACCCGGCCACCGAGCTGGGCCGGCTCAGCAGCTCCCTGAACGCGATGCTGGCGCATATCGAGACGGCTTTCGCGGCCCGCACTGCGTCTGAGGCACGGATGAGGCGCTTCGCCGCGGATGCGTCGCACGAGCTGAGGACCCCGCTGGTGACCATCCGCGGCTTCTCCGAGCTGTACCGCCACGGAGCCTTGACCACGGACGAAGACGTTGCCACCGCCATGGGGCGGATCGAAAGCGAAGCCAAGCGCATGGGTTCCATGGTGGAGGACCTGCTCCTCCTTGCCCGCCTGGACGAGCAGCGCCCGCTGCAGCAAAAGCCCGTTGACCTCCAGCTCATTGCACATGATGCCGTGGTGGACACGCAGGCCAGCGACCGCTCCCGGGTGATCACGCTGGCCGGGCTCGACGACGGACCGGCCAAGCCCGCACCGGTACTCGGCGATGAGGCTAAAATCCGGCAGGTGCTGGGAAACCTGGTGGGCAACGCCCTGCGCTACACTCCCGAAGGCAGCCCCATCGAGCTGGCTGTCGGCGTGCGTACGGTGGATGGGCCGCCGCGCTCCGTGGTTGAGGTACGGGACCATGGCCCGGGCATCTCCGAGGAGGACGCGTCGAAGGTCTTTGAACGTTTCTACCGTGCAGATACCTCGCGGACACGCGACACGGGCGGCAGCGGCCTGGGCCTGGCCATTGTTGCGGCAATTGTTGGTTCACACGGCGGTTCGGTCCGCGTACAGGAGACCGACGGCGGGGGCGCCACGATGGTGGTCAGCCTGCCGTACCGGGACGAGGCCGCGGCGGACGGCGAAGCCGAGGTCAGCGACGGCAAGGTTATCCACATATAGCTCTGTGGCCGTGGCCCACTGTCCTGCCCGTCCCTAGGCTCGTTTCAGCGGCCCGGACCAGCCGGGCCAGGGCAGCCTGCGCTGTCCCGCCGCGAGCGAAAGGCACAGCCATGAGCATCATCTCCGTCGATACCGAACTGCTGCAACTGAAGTCGGCCAGCGTCCAGGCCACGGTGGACAGGATCAGCACCGACGTCCAGTCCATGAAGCGCGGCCTCGACGAACTCCAGGGGTCCTGGCGGGGCTCCGCGGCCACGAACTTCCAGGCCTTGATCACCGAGTGGACCATCACGCAAGGCAGGGTAGAGGCCTCGCTGGCCTCCATCAATACAGCGCTGGCCTCCGCAGCGGCCACCTACGCCCAGGCGGAGCAGGGAAACACGCAGCGCTTCAGCTAGGCCCTTTATGCCTCCGGCGTGCCCTGGTGGAACCGCAGCCGCCAGCGGCCGCCGTCGAGCACCCACAGTGAGCTTCTCAGCGTGGTGCCGGAGCGGGCGAAGCTTCGGTAGGTCAGCAGGACAGCGCTGGTGCCGACGCGGTCGGTCCCCAGGATCTCGATATCGGTCCGCTCCCCCGGGTCTTCTTCGAGGGCCATCATCATGGCATCCCGGGTCCAGACCCGGCCCGAACTGCCGATCTCCATGAAGTCGGGGTGCAGCAGGACGGCTGTGCGGCCCATGTCGCCGCGGACGAGGGGACCCAGGAGTTCACGTTCGAGTTCCTCCACCTGCGCTTCCGCGGATGGCTCTGCCGTGCCGGGTTCGGTCTCGAAGGCTTCGCTTCCCAGCTCACTGAAAAGGTCCGGTTCGCTGAAAAGCTTTGGGTCGCCAAAGAGCCCGGGGTCAGTGAACAGATCCGGCTCCGGCTTGGCGGCAGGCCGTGCGGCAGCTGGTGGCATCGCCGAACGCTGCGATGCTGAATGGCCCGCTGCTGCACGCTCCGGGGCAGCAGGTTGTGCCGCCGAACGCTGCGATGCTGCAGGCTGATCGGTGGAAGGCTGCTCTGCGGCAACCCGTGTGGTGGCAGGCGCGCCGGCCTGCGCTGTTCCGCGGCCTCCGGATTCGTGCTGGTGGCCCTGGAATCCCGGCCCGGAACGGGCAGCGACCCCCTGCTGGTAAGCCGTGGCTGCCGCCCTGGCCCGTTCGTCGGCGGCCTCGTTGAGGTCATGGCCAGCATGGCCTTTCACCCACTCGAAGGTGTATTTGCGCCCGGCAAGCTCACGGTCGAGTTCCTTGAGGAGCTCAACATTAAGGACCGGCTTGCCGTCTGCCTTGCGCCAGCCCTTCCGCTTCCAGCCGGGCATCCACTTGGTGATCGAATTGATGACGTACTGGCTGTCGCACAGGATGTGGAGGTCCTCCTGCCGGACGTGCGCGGTTGCGCGCAGCAGGTCCAGCACTGCCATCAGCTCGCCCTGGTTGTTGGTTCCGTGGGGCCACCCGCCGGCACGCCAGCACTCGTCATTCACGTACCAGGCCCATCCGGCGGGGCCGGGGTTTCCCAAGGCCGAACCGTCAGCCGCTGCAGTAATCGTCACCGGTCCATCCTGCCAGACCGGCCCGACAATGCCTGAACGCTGCCGGGCGCAGCCGGGACCGCGCAGAAGCGGAAAGTCTTGCAGGATGAAAAAACCATTTCGGGAAAACGTTTACCCAAAACTATTGACTGCCCCTGACCAACAAGGACACAATCACTGTATCGAATGAGAAAACGCTTTCTCACTTGGGCGAAACGGCACGGACGCCGGCGCAACGCCCGGGAAAGCGCCTAAAGATTTCAGGAAGGCAGATCGATGACGATTCCAACCGTAAGCCGCCGAAGGTTCCAGCTGGGAGCTGCAGCTTTGGCAATTACGCTGCTGGCAACAGGCTGCGGCGCCTCGGGCAGTTCGGGCAGCGGCGATCAGGTCACCCTGCGGTTTGCCTGGTGGGGCAATGAATACCTCAACGCCCAGACAGAGAAGGTCATTGACGCGTTCGAAGCCAGCCACCCCAACATCAAGATCGAGTCCGAGCCCGGCGAATGGGGCGGCTACTGGGACAAGCTGGCCACCAAGACCGCCGCCAACGATGCCCCGGACGTTATCCAGATGGACCAGAAGTACATCGCGGAGTACGGCGGGCGGGGCGCACTCCTTGACCTGTCGAAGCAGGAGGGAGTCGATACTTCAAAGCTCGACAAGGAGGCCCTCGCCTCCGGACAGTACGATGGCGCCCAGTACGGCCTGAGCACCGGGCAGAACGCCTACGTCATCATGGCGAACACCAAAGTCTTTGAAGCGGCCAACGTCCCGGTCCCGGACGATACGAAGTGGACCTGGGACGAGTTCTTGGACATTGCAGCCAAGATCAGCGCCTCCGGCGACGGGAAGACGTACGGCGCGGCCTACGGCAGTAATGAGGCGGACCTCATCATCTGGCTGCGCCAGCACGGCCAGGACCTGTACTCGCAGGACGGGAAGCTGGACTTCGACACCGCCACCGCAGCATCGTTCTGGGAGCGGCTGAAGGAGCAGCGGGATTCAAAGGCCAGCCCACCAGCCACGGTAGCAACTGAAGACTCCGGCGCGGGCCTTGAAGAAAGCCTCTTCGGCACCAACCGCGTGGGCATGGCCTGGTGGTGGACCAATCAGCTCGGCTCCCTCGAGTCCACCACGGCCAGCCCCATCAAGATGCTGCGTGCGCCCAGCCAGGACGGCGCGTCAGCGAAGAACGGCATGTACTACAAGCCCACCATGTTCTGGTCCGCTTCGTCCCGCTCCAAGCACCCCAAGGAAGCGGCCGCCTTCATCGATTACCTCACCAACAGCCCCGAAGCGGGGGCCATCCTGATGACGGACCGCGGCGTGCCCACCAACGCTGCGATCGTGGACAGCATCACGCCCAGCCTGAAGCCGGCAGACACCACCGTGGTGTCCTTCCTCAAGGACATCGCTCCGGACATCAAGGACGCACCCCCTGTCCCGCCAGTGGGTGCCGGCAGCGTGCAGAACGTGATCAAGCGCTACACCGACGAAGTGCTGTATGACCGGCTGACTCCGCAGGCCGCCGCCGACGCCTTCAAGAAGGAAGTCGAAGGAATGCTCGCCAGCGCGAAGAAGTAGACCCGGCAGCACGGAAAACGCAGAATGCGGCCCCCTCCAAAGAGGGGGCCGCATTCTTGTATCAGCGGGACAGGTCCCGGACGGAAGGGCTAGAAGCCGCCCATTCCGCCCATGCCACCCATGTCGTCGCCGCCGGCAGGAGCAGCGTTCTTCTCGGGCTTGTCAGCAACAACTGCCTCGGTGGTGAGGAACAGGCCGGCAATGGAAGCCGCGTTCTGCAGGGCAGAGCGGGTCACCTTGACGGGGTCGTTGACGCCGGCCGCCAGCAGGTCGACGTACTCGCCGGTGGCTGCGTTGAGGCCGTGGCCGGCGGGCAGGCCGCGGACCTTGTCGACGACGACGCCGGGCTCGAGGCCGGCGTTGAACGCGATCTGCTTCAGCGGGGCGTCGATGGCAACGCGGACGATGTTCGCACCGGTTGCTTCGTCGCCGGACAGCTGCAGGTTGGCGAACGCCTTGGCGCCGGCCTGGATGAGGGCCACGCCGCCACCGGCGACGATGCCTTCCTCGACGGCAGCCTTGGCGTTGCGCACGGCGTCTTCGATGCGGTGCTTGCGCTCCTTGAGCTCAACCTCCGTGGCGGCACCGGCCTTGATGACTGCAACGCCGCCGGCCAGCTTGGCCAGGCGCTCCTGCAGCTTCTCGCGGTCGTAGTCGGAGTCGGAGTTCTCGATCTCGGCGCGGATCTGGGAAACCCGGCCGGCGATCTGGTCGGCGTCGCCTGCACCCTCGACGATGGTGGTCTCGTCCTTGGTCACAACAACCTTGCGTGCCTGGCCCAGGAGTTCGAGTCCAGCCGTTTCCAGCTTCAGGCCGACTTCTTCGGAGATGACCTGGCCGCCGGTGAGCACGGCAATGTCGACGAGCTGTGCCTTGCGGCGGTCACCGAAGCCCGGAGCCTTGACGGCGACGGACTTGAAGGTGCCACGGATCTTGTTGACGATCAGGGTGGCCAGGGCCTCACCCTCGATGTCTTCGGCGATGATCAGCAGCGGCTTGTTGGACTGCATGACCTTTTCCAGGACAGCAACCAGTTCCTTGACGTTGGAGATCTTGGAGTTGACGATCAGGATGTACGGATCCTCAAGGACCGTTTCCTGGCGCTCAGCGTCGGTGACGAAGTAGGCGGAGATGTAACCCTTGTCGAAGCGCATGCCTTCGGTGAGTTCCAGTTCCAGGCCGAAGGTGTTGGACTCCTCGACCGTGATGACGCCTTCCTTGCCCACCTTGTCCAGGGCTTCGGCGATGAGGGCACCGATCTCGTCGTCACCGGCGGAGATGGAGGCGGTGGCCGCGATCTCTTCCTTGGTTTCGATTTCCTTGGCGGAGTTCAGCAGCTCGGCGGTGACGGCCTCAACGGCCTTTTCGATGCCGCGCTTGAGGGACAGCGGGTCGGCGCCGGCGGCAACGTTGCGCAGGCCTTCCTTGACCAGGGCCTGGGCCAGCACGGTAGCCGTGGTGGTGCCGTCGCCTGCGACGTCGTCAGTCTTCTTGGCAACTTCCTTGACCAGCTCGGCGCCGATCTTCTCGTAGGGATCGTCCAGCTCGATCTCCTTGGCGATGGAAACACCATCGTTGGTGATCGTGGGGGCGCCCCACTTCTTTTCGAGGACGACGTTGCGTCCACGCGGGCCGAGGGTGACCTTAACGGCGTCGGCGAGGATGTTCAGGCCCCGCTCAAGGCCGCGGCGTGCCTCTTCATCAAATGCAATGATCTTGGCCATAACGGCAATAGTCCTTTCGGGACAGTCGTTAAGAATGAACCTCAGCTGCAGTGCCCGCGACGGACGGTTCCTGAACGGCAGCCTCTGTATGCCTCCGCGTGGGAACCTCACTCCAGTAAGGTGTTTCTTCGCTCCTCGGCCGATGCCGGGCGCCGCCGGCTTAACCGGGCGTTGCCTTTAGCAGTCGGTACGTCAGAGTGCTAACTCAATAATTAGCACTCCCCCGGTGAGAGTGCAAGCGAAAGTGACCACCGGGTCCGCGTTTATGGCCCGTATTCGCCGAGGGCGATCAGCTGCCGCCGCGGCCGGCGGTTTCGCGGCCTGTTGCCGTTGGGATGTTGTCGCTGCCATAGGTGAACACCGTGAAGGCAGCGGAGGTGATATCCCCGTTGGTGTCGAAGGCGATGGGACCTGACTCGCCGTCGTAGTTGATGCCGGCCCCTGAGGCGAGGGCGGGCAGGCAGTCCTTGTAGGTGGTGCAGGGCGCCGCTGCAGTGGCTTGGGATTCGGCGGCGGTCCCGCCGGAGACGGCCACGAGGTTGGCAGCGATGGAGGGGCCGGCGTCATCCTGCGCTCGCGCCGCCGCCAGGGCAGCGAGGGTTACCGCATCGAACGTTTCCGCAGCATACGAAACATCTTTCAGTCCCTCGTCCACGCCCAACAGGCGGGCCTGGAAGGCGGCGCTGGGAAGCTGACCGGACACTACGGCCCTGGAGCCGTCCAGCGCCTTGGTCCCGAGTTTCGATCCGTAGCGCGCGAACGCTCCATCGCTGAGCAGCAGGCCGGCCCCGGAGAGCCCCGCGTTGTTGAGTTCCGCCAGTGCCCCCTGCGACCCTTCGCGGGCAACCACGACGACGGCATCCGGCTTCGCGGCCCCGGCTTTCCGGGCGGCGTCCCCGGCCTCGCCGGCGGCAAACCCGGCGTTGTCCAGGACCTGCAGCCCGGCCCCTGCGGCGGCGTCGGCAACTGCGGCAGCAACTTCCTTGCCGTAGGTACCCTCCTGGTGGAGGATGGCGATGGTCTTGGCGCCCCCGTCCTTGGCGAGCTTGGCCAGGACGGGTCCCTGCGCAACGTCCGCGGCCGTGGTCCGGAAGTAGTAGCCGCCCGATTCGGCGCTGCTGAGGCCTGCGGCGGTGTTGGCGGGCGATATCAGTGGGGTCCGCGCCCGGGACAGGACATCGATAGCCTCGGTGGCGTGGCTTGAATCGGTGGGACCGATCACCACGTCCGCCTTGTCGGAGACCAGCGCGTGGGCCTGCGCGGCGGTATCCCCGCCGGCCTGGACGGGAAGGAGTTCCACGGGCCTGCCCTTATGGCCGCCGGCGGCATTGATTTCGCGGACGGCAAGCTGGGCCGCGGCGAGCTGGGAGGTATTGAGGAAGCTGCTGTCCCCGGTGTTGTCCAGGATCAGCCCTACACGGAGGACTCCGTCGCCGGACGCTTCCACGGTGTCCACACGGGCATTGCCGGTAACTCCGGAGCAGGCACTGAGGGCCAGGACGGCAGCAAGGGATGCGGCAAACACCGGTCGACGGCGGTCCGCTGGGCGGGGAGGATGCATCACCCGGCGGGCCGGACGCTTTCGGCCTGCGGGCCTTTTTCGCCTTCCCCGACTTCAAGTTCCACCCGCTGGCCCTCATCGAGCGCCCGGTAGCCTTCACCCTGAATTGCCGACCAATGCACGAAGACATCGTCCCCGGAACCGTCCACGGTGATGAAACCGTAGCCCTTTTCGGCGTTGAACCATTTGACGGTTCCCAGTGCCATGATGACCCACTCTTTCCGTTGAGACCGGAGGACCCCTGCTGCGGTGCCGAGTCATTGACGTGCGTTGCGGGGACCGGGCAGGAGCCTGGATTTCACTCTAGCCAAAGGCTGCCCCGTCCTGCAGGCGGCCGGCAGCGGGTGCGGTAAACGTTATTCAGGCGTGACCGCCGGAATTTTGTCCGGGGTTAGCGGTAGCCGGGCCCCAGGACGACCACCAGCGGCACCTGGAATTCGGTGCTCGCCACTACGGTGGGCACGCCCAGCAGGTTGGCCAGCTCGCGCGCATTGGCTGCTTGGTCCGCCCCGGCGTAGTACACCGTGGAGCCCTGCTGCGGGGCGCCGGCCCAGTTGCCCACCTGCCCCAGCGTCCAGCCCGCCGCCTTCACCGTTCCGCCCACCCGGCTGGCGAGTCCGGATGTTCCGGCAGCGTTGTAAACGGCCACCGGCTGGGTCTTGTCCAGTTCCGGCCCCACCGACGCCGTGGCGCTGGGCTCGGGTTCCGGCTCGGCGGTGCTTTCGGCACTGGGGTCCGTGGATGGCTCGGCCGAAGCCGACGGTTCGGATGCCTTGTCCGCAGCGGCGGAAGGCGTGGCGCCTGTGTCAGCCAGCGGCGCCTCGGACACGACCGCCGAGGCCTGGCTTTCGGTCCCGCCAAGGCCCAGCTTGGGCAGGATCAGGAAGGACACCAGGCCGATGGCCAGGGCCGCAATGCCAACGGCAAGGATGGGCCACAGCCGCACGCGGGACGGTGCGGTCGCCGTCCGGTGGACACCTTGTCGCGATGCTGTCTCCGGGACCTTGTCGAATTCATCGCGGGCGTATTTGGTCATGGTGGGATGGATCCTTGCTGGTGGCTGCTGAAAAGGCGGGCGTCCTAGGCGTCGGATCCCAGTCGCCGCGCAGTGCGTGCACGGTGGCGCGACGTACGTAGTCTACGCAATCGCTTAACCAGCATGGGATCGTGGGCCAGCGCATCTTCCCTGTCGATCAGGGCATTCAACACCTGGTAGTAGTGCGTTGCGGAGAGGTCGAAGAGTTCCCTGACGGCCTGCTCCTTGGCTCCGGCGTACTTCCACCACTGCCGCTCCAGGGCAAGGATCTGCTGCTCACGCTCGGTCAGCGGCGAATCCTTGAGGGTGAAGTCTGCCAACAGTGAGTTGGCCTCGCCGTCTCCCCCGCCGCCCTCCGGCAGGTAACCGGTCAGTTGTTCCCGGGCCGGTTCAGCCACGGCGCACTCCTTCACTGGTTACGGAAAATGTCTCACCCCCATGCTACGGACGAATAACAGCGTTGTCATTTGGCATCCCACTCCGCCCCCGGGCCCGTTCCGCGCGTCCAGTGCCCTGCAAGAATGGGACGGTGGCTGAATCAGATGCGTTGTTCGAACTGGAACCGGAGCCCCTGCCCGGCGGTGGATTCGCTGAACTTGCCGGGCTGCCGCTGGAGAGGCTCGTTGCCCCCGACTGGGCAGCCGCCCTTTCCGGCGTGGAAGCCGAACTCCGGCAGGTGCTGGCCTTCCTGGCTGCGGAGGAGTCCGCCGGGCGCCATGTCCTCCCGGCGCCGTCGAACGTCCTGCGCGCCTTCGGCCAACCGCTGGCGGACGTCAAAGTACTGATCGTGGGACAGGACCCCTACCCCACGCCGGGACACGCCGTCGGCCTCTCCTTTGCCGTGGACGGGCAGGTGCGGCCCATCCCCCGCAGCCTTGCCAACATCTACCGGGAACTGGAATCCGACCTGGGCCTGCCGCCGCGGATCCATGG
Source organism: Pseudarthrobacter sp. SORGH_AS 212 (assembly GCF_030818145.1). NCBI lineage: Bacteria > Bacillati > Actinomycetota > Actinomycetes > Micrococcales > Micrococcaceae > Pseudarthrobacter > Pseudarthrobacter sp. SORGH_AS 212. Next base: position 1,053,560 of record NZ_JAUTAA010000001.1, read on the forward strand.
CGACCTCTCCGCCTGGGCCGGCCAGGGCGTGCTGCTCCTGAACCGGGTCATGAGTGTCCGCGCCGGGGCGGCCGGGTCGCACCGGGGCAAGGGCTGGGAGAGGGTTACGACGGCGGCAGTCACCGCCCTCGCGGCCCGCACCTCTGCGGACGGGTCACCCCTGCCGCTGGTTGCGGTGCTGTGGGGCAAGGACGCCGAGTCGGTGCGCCCGTTGCTGGCCGGCCGGCCGGCCGTGTCCAGCGCCCACCCCAGCCCGCTGTCGGCATCGAGGGGCTTCTTCGGTTCCCGGCCCTTCAGCGGGGTGAACCGGCTGCTGCAGGAGCAGGGTGCCGAGGCCGTAACCTGGGAACTCCCGCCTTTGCCCTAGCTTAGGCTTGCCTTATGAGCACTGTTCCCGCCGCCGCCGGCGCCCCGAAAAAGAGCCGCCCCCAGGTCACCCTCACGGTACTGAGGAGGGAGTCGTTGTCCCCCCATATGGTGCGGATTGTGGCCGGTGGTGACGGCTTCGGGGATTTCGTGAACAACAGCTTCGCTGACCGGTACGTCAAGATCATCTTCCCGCAGCCCGGCGTGGAATACCCCGCTTCCTTTGATCTGGCCACCATCCGCGAAACCATGCCGCGGGAGCAGTGGCCCACCACCCGCACCTACACCATCCGCCGGGTCGATCCTGAGGCACGCGAGCTTGCCATCGACTTCGTGGTCCACGGGGATGAAGGGCTGGCCGGCCCGTGGGCGGCTGCTGCGGAACCGGGCGACACCCTGACGTTCACTGGCCCCGGGGGCGCGTACAACCCCAACCCCGACGCCGACTGGTACCTGTTCGCCGGTGACGAGGCCGCATTGCCGGCCATCGCAGCGAGCCTGGAGGCACTGCCTGCGGGGGCCACGGGGCTGGCGTTCCTTGAAGTGGATACCGAGGCCGACATCCAGCCCGTTTCTGCCCCGGCCGGAGTACGGGTCGAGTGGCTGACCCGCAACGGGGAACCGGCCGGTGCCAGCCGCTTGCTCGTGGACGCCGTGGCCGGTGCGAAATGGCTTTCCGGGACGGTGGACGTCTTTGCCCATGGAGAGCGCGGCTACATGAAGGCGCTGCGGGATGTCTTCTTCGCCCAGCGGGGACTTGAGCGCAGCCAGGTATCGCTGTCCGGCTACTGGGCCCAGGGCCGGGTCGAGGATGTCTTCCAGGCGGAGAAGAAGCTCCCCGTCGGTAAAATCTAGCGGCACATCCCGGCGCGAACCGAGCAACAAAAGCGCGCCCCGGGCAGGAGCCCGGGGCGCGCTTTTGTTGGACCTTCCCGAGCCTAGCGGCGCCGGGCTCGCCGGCGTTCATTGCTGGCCAGGCTGCGGGTGAACGGGCGGGCCAGGGTGTCGCCCAGAACGATGCCGCCCGCGGTGCCCAGGACGATGGCCCCGGCGCTGAGCATCCCGCCGGCACCGAGCAGGATTTCCGATTCCTCGATGGTGAGCACGTACATGGACCGGAAGATCGTCAGGCCCGGCAACAGGATCAGTGCTGCGGGGACTGCCACCACCAGTTGCGGGGCTCCCATGCGCAGTGCCAGCACCCGGGCCAGCAGGCCGATCACCACGGCCGCCAGTGCAGGCGCGAACCGGTCGCCGATGCCCAGCAGTCCGCCGCCCAGCAGCACCAGGTAGCCGATGACTCCCACAGCTGCGGTGGGCAGCAGCAGCTGCCAGCTGGTCTGCTCGGTGATGCCAATGGCCATCACGGCCACCGCCACGAAGATGATGAGGACCCACAGGTCGTAGGCGGGCGGGAACGTTTCGGTGACGTCGATCCGCTGCGCACCGGTCAGCTCGCCCACTACGAAGGCGACGGCGATGCCTGCCACGATGGCGCCGAACGTCAGGAGCGTTGAGAGGAAACGTCCGGCGGCCGTGACGGGGAAGCCGTTAATGGCATCCTGCACCGAGGAGACCAGGCGGCCTGTGGGCAGCAGCAGGAGGATGCCGCCCACCACCACGATGGCCGGCGAGGTGGTAAGGCCGAACTGCCAGAGCAGCAGCGCCAGCTGGGTGACCACGAAGGAACAGCTCGCCGTGATGAAGAAGTCAGGGACCCGCCAGCGTCCCAGCTGGCGGGCCAGGAGGCTGATGCCGATGTTGGCTGCGAAGGCGATGCCGGAGGATACTGGCCCGCCGCCGAGCACGCCCACGAACACAGCGGCGAAGACACCGAAGGCCGAGGTAACCATCCAGCGCGGAAAGGGCTTGGGGCTGGTGATGATTTCGTTGAGGCGCCTGATGGCCTCGTCGCGGCCCACTCCCCCGGCCACGATGTCGGTGACCAGCTGGTGCACCCTGGCCAGGCCGGCGTAATTGTTGGTCCAGGACCGCACCACGCGCAGCAGTGCGATGGGCGGCTGGTCCTTGGGGGCGTAATTGATGCCGACGGACTGGTTGGTGATGTCCACTTCGACGTATTTCAGCCCCAGTGCGGCCGTGACGGCGATAATGCTGGTCTCCACTTCGAGGGCGCCGGCGCCGTAGCGGAACATGGTTTCAGCGAGGTGGAGGACAAAGTCCAGGGTCTTGCGGGCCGACGCGTCCACGCCGCTCACCTGGATGGTGGGGTTGGCGTAGGGGCTGCCGGTCAGCCTGTCCACGATGCTCAGCGGCGCGGTGGGAGGGTTCTCGCCCTGCACGAGCCGGCGCAGCATCTTCTTCGCCGCAGCGTTCTGGCGGACCTGGGCGGCCGTCAGCGGTTCGGTTTTGGGCAGGGCTTCGGTGCGGGGCAGCGCCCGTGCCGGCCCGGTGGGCGGGCGGTCCTTGGCGCCGGTTGGTTGAGCTTTGGGATGATCGCGCCGGTCGGCCATGATCTCCTCCTCCCTGATGCGCTGGTGTGGTGCGCTGGTGCGGATGTGTGGGTCAGGCGCGCTTGATCGGAAGCTTGCCCAGCAGGGTGCGGGCCGCCGCCGCGGCGGACCTGGCCAGCCTGTTGGCGTGGAAGGCTGCGGGACGGACCGGCATCACAAAGTCGCCCACGAGTTGGACCACTTCGCCGCCGAAGCCCTTCTTGAATTCGTACCCGCCGTGGCCCTCTTGGTCCTGCCCGGAGATGCCGAAGGTTCCGTAGAAGTTGTACCTCGGGTACCCCTTCTCAAGGGCGTGCAGCATCATGCCCCAATACAGCGAGGTGGCGCCATTGAAATAGATGTAGTCCTGCACGGTGCCGCCGATCACGCACACCACCTCGTCGCCGTAGCAGACGAAGTGGATGGCGGCCACGGTGGCCACGCCCACGGAGTCCGGGAAGCGTTCGATGTCCTTGAGGCTGCGCTCGTAGCTGTCCACCAGGTCCTGGACCACTTTGAGCCGGTTGGCTTTCTTCTTGCTGCCCGTCTCCTCGACGTCGCGCCGAAGCTCAGCGGCCGTGGCCGATTCGGCTTCGAGCCGTTCGGTGATGGACCGGCGGTAGGCCGGGATGTCGATCTTGGCCATCATGAGCTTGGTGAATTCCGGCGACGTGGTGCGGAGCAGGTTCTCGTAGTACTCCCGTTCCCGGTAGACGAAGCCCTTCTCGTCGCCGGCCCGGCTCAGCGCGCCGTAAAAGTCGTCCAGGGTTTCCAGCGTGGCCTGCTCCAGGAACACACCGTTCTTTTCGGCCTTGCGGATGGCTTTTCGGGTGCGGTAGCTGGTGCCCATGATCAGCTCTTCCGGGTCCGCGATGCCCTGGAGGTTCTTGACGAACATCCAGTTAACGTTCACGAAGTTCATCTCCAGGCCCTGGTGCCGGAATCCCAGGCCGCCGAGCCGCGCCACCAGCGGCCGGTTGTCAGTGGTTTCCGGGTGCTCGGCCCCGTCCTCGTCGCGGGCAATGTACTTCAGGTTCGGTGAGATCCGCAGTTCGGCAGCCTTGCGCTCGGCCGCGCGCTTGCGGAGAAGTACGACGACGTCACGCACCAGGGCAGGGTCCGTGTAGTCCATCAGGGGTCCCTTGGCGCATTCGCACACGGTGTACCCGAGGCGCGCGGTGGTGAAGTTCAGTTTCCCGGCGGCCACGAGTTCTCCGTTGCGGCGGATACCGAACAGTTCCACCTGCTGTCCGCGGGCGCGCTGGAAGCGGGTGAAATCGGCCGACTGCAGGAAACTGTTTTGCGGATGCTTGAGGGCGAACGCCTCAAACTCGTCGTCGCTGAGGACCGTGTATTCGGGAGCGGTGGTGGAAACCTGGTTCAAGGGATTACCTTTTCTGGAACTTGTCGCGGGCCTGCCTGGCAGGTGCTGGGGCGGGAGCGTCGTCTTCCGTGCCGTGGGGTACCAGGCAGCGGACCGGGGGGACTGGTCAGTAGAACTGCTGGCCGGTGCGCGCCGTTTCAATCCGGCGGAACACCCGCTCACCGCCCTTGACCCACAGCCGGTGCCGGAGGGGAGAAAGAACGTAGTCGTGGCACCCCACAAAGTCGGTGACGGTCTTGGTGAAGCTGGTCTTGAACATCCCCATGCCGTACAGGTTGTGGCTCTTGTCCTTGATCCGTGATGCCGGTGGCGTGCCGCAGAAGTCGTACTCGGTGCAGCCCAGTTCCTGCATCCTCCGGATGGCGGACCACTGGACCAGGTGCGAGTCGCCGTACTGTTTGCGGTTTTGCGTGGAGCCGCCGTCCTTATAGGTTGCCTTGGCACCGTAGTTGATGACGAACGCACCGACGCTGGGCTTTCCGTCTTCGTAGGTGAAGAAGAAGTTGCCCTGGCCGCGGTTGCAGAATTCGTCCCAGAACTGCGCGTAGTACTCGTAGCTGCGCAGAGGCATGGATCCCTTGGCCTTTACGGTGTCGGCCATGAGGTCGTAGAGGGCACGGTAGGTTTCGGGCCCCGGTTCCCGGCGAACTACCTCGCAGCCTTCCCTTTCGGCGCGCCGGACGGCGTTGCGGGCGCGGGAGGAGATGGCCTTGAGGACTTCCTCGTCCGTACCGGAGATGTCCAGCAGCGCCGTGGAGTCGTTGGACTGGATGTTGGGGGCCTTGGCCAGGCCGGCGTCAGCCAGCGTGGCGCGGGCGGCATCGGAATCCACGATGTCCGGCTCGATCTTGATAGTGAACACGTTGAGCCTGCGCTCCCGGACCAGGGCGGCACAGGACTCCAACGCCGCTTTGAGGTGGCTGGCGTCGGCGAGGTCCGGGCCCTTGATGAGATACCAGAGCCGTCCCAGCAGCGGAACGGCCTTCTCCAGGACCAGGTTGTAGCTGGCGGTCCCGCCGCCTTCCAGCACCAGGAAGCGGACCTTCCAGCCGCTGCCGTTCTTCACGGACGCGTAGGCCGCCGACTGCAGCATGTTGCCGCCGTTGGGGTTGGCCGTGACGTGCTTGTCCCAGTTTTCAATTTCCTCGGCTGTGGCAAAACGTGCGGTGAATTCTGGCAAGGGGGCCGTGTCCAATCGGGGTTGATGCTCGGTGCTGTTCTCGGTGCTGCTGTTGCCGTTCCTGCGCGGACATGCAGCCTCAAGTCTAAAGCCTGCGGCGGTCCGGGCCGCGCCCGGGGAACTTGGCGGACGGCCGTCCGGCGGGCCCTGGACCCCTCCGCGCGCCTGCCTTGACTCGCGCACCACGATTCGCAAGGGTGGTGAGATGGAGCCGAACACGGGACAGTCCACCTTGCCGTCGGAGCGAAAGTCCCGCACGTACAGGCCGGCGGTCCAGGCGGCCGGACTGGCGGGTTTCCTGGTGGCGTCCTTCCTCGTGGCCGGCCTTGGCGGCCTCGCCTCCACCAGCAACGTCGACGGCTGGTACGCCACGGCGGAAAAGGCGCCCTGGACGCCGCCCAACTTTGTGTTCGGCCCCGTGTGGACCCTGTTGTACACGGCCATGGCCGTGGCGGCCTGGCTGGTGTGGCGCAAGCGCACCAGGCGCACGCGTCCGGCCATGATTGCCTACGCCGTCCAACTGGTCCTGAACCTCGCCTGGACCCCGATGTTTTTCGGTCTCTACCCAACGCTCGGAACGCCGGCACTGTGGCTGGCGCTGGTGATCATCCTGGCGCTGATCGTCGCCGTCGTCGTCACCATCCTGTATTTCGGCCCCATCAGCCGCACAGCGGGGTTGCTGCTGCTGCCCTACGTGGCATGGCTGGTGTACGCCTCAACGCTGAACGTGTGGGCGGCCATCAACAATTAGCGTCCGCCCGAAGCGGACCAGGTGCGGCCCATGACCGACAGGGTTCCCGTTGTCAGCATTCGACGACGTTGACGGCGAGGCCGCCCATCGCGGTTTCCTTGTATTTGGAGGACATGTCCTTGCCGGTTTCGCGCATGGTGATGATGACTTCATCGAGGGAGACCCGGTGGGTCCCGTCGCCCCAGAGCGCCATTTTCGCCGCGTTGATGGCCTTCGCCGCCGCGATCGCGTTCCGCTCGATGCACGGAACCTGCACCAGCCCGCCGATCGGATCACAGGTCAGGCCCAGGTTGTGTTCCATCGCGATTTCCGCGGCGTTCTCCACCTGCGTCGGGGTGCCGCCCATCACCTCGGCAAGTCCCGCCGCCGCCATGGACGACGCCGACCCCACCTCGCCCTGGCAACCCACCTCGGCACCCGAAATGGACGCCTGTTCCTTGTAGAGCACCCCCACGGCACCGGCGGCGAGCAGGAACCTGGCCACCACGCCGTCGCGGTCTTCCTGCGTTGCCTCCTCCATGCCCGGGGCGAAATGCAGCGCGTAATACAGGACCGCGGGGATGATCCCTGCAGCACCGTTCGTCGGGGCGGTAACCACCCTCCCGCCGGAGGCGTTCTCCTCGTTCACGGCCAGCGCCACCAGGTTCACCCACTCCTGCCAGTACCGGGGATCATGGAAATCCCAGTCCGTGAACTCCAGGTCCTGGCTGTCCTCGCCGGGGCGGGCGCATTCCTTTTTCAGCCGGTCGAACCAGTCCGGGGCGCGGCGGCGGACCTTCAACCCGCCCGGCAGCACCCCGTCACGCTTCAACGACGTCGCCACGCATGCCTCCATCACGGACCAGATATGCAGCAGCCCCGCCCGGATCTCCTCCTCGGAACGGGAAGACTTCTCATTGACCAGCATCACGTCGCTGATCCCCAACCCGGTATCCGCGCAATGCCTCAGGAGCTCCGCAGCGGTCCGGAACGGCAACGGCAGCTCCTTTTTGGACTCATCGAGTTCCTGCTGCGCGGCGTCCTCCTCACCCTCACGGACAATGAACCCGCCACCCACGGAGAAAAACGTGGCCCGGTGGAGTTCCCCGCCGTTGCCGTCCGAGACGGTGAACGTCATCCCGTTCGTGTGCCGCGGCAACACCGTCAACGGCCGCAACACCATGTCCTTCACCCCATACGGCAACGCCACGGACCCCCCTTCGCCGGCGCCCGCCAGCTGCAGCGTCCCGGTCTCGGCGATCGCAGCCAACCGCTCCTCCACCTCCGCCGGCAGGATCCTTTCGGGGTGGAACCCCTCCAGACCCAGCAAGATGGCCGTCATCGTCCCGTGCCCATGCCCCGTCGCAGCCAACGACCCATACAGATCCACCCGCAGCCCTGCCACCCTGGACAACACCCCGCTGCCCCTCAACTCCTCGGCAAACACCGCAGCAGCCCGCATCGGCCCCACCGTATGAGAAGACGAAGGCCCAATACCAACAGAAAACAGATCAAAAACACCAACAGCCATGACGTCCTACTTGGTGCGCTTGTAGAATGGCAGCTCGACGACTTCGAACGGTTCGGCCTTGCCGCGGAGGTCGACGTCGAGGGCTGTTCCGGGGGCGGCGTGTTGGACGTCGACGTAGGCCAGCGCCACCGGGTAGCCGAGGGTGGGCGAGGGCTGTCCGGAGGTGACCTCACCAACCACTGCCCCGTCCTTGAGGACCGGATAGTGGGCACGGCCGGCACGGCGGCCCAGGCCTTTCAAGCCCACCAGGCGACGGCCGGTGGTTGATCCCGCGCCGGCCTCCTTCTTTGCTGCCAGCGCAGCTTTGCCCACGAAGTCGCCCTCTTTGAACAGCGCGACGACGGGACCCAGTCCAGCTGAGTAAGGATCGCCCTGCAGGGAGAGTTCGTTACCGTACAGGGGCATCCCGGCTTCCAGTCGGAGCGAATCCCGGGATGCGAGGCCCGCCGGAGTGAGCTCCCCGTCGTCGGCCACCGCGAGGAGTGCCTGCCAAAGCCCCACGGCGTCATCGTTGGGCACGAAGATCTCAAAGCCGTCTTCGCCGGTGTAGCCAGTGCGTGCCAGCAGGAGGGCGAGTCCGGCTCCGTTGACCAGGAACGGAACTTCCACCGCGGCGTAGTACTTCAGCCCGGTGACGTCTGCGTGCTGGGCCGCGGGGACCAGCCGGAGCAGAAGGTCCTGCGCCTTGGGCCCCTGGACAGCGATCAGCGACGTTTCCGCCGAGGCGTCCTGCACGGTGACGTCGAAGCCGGCGGCGCGTTCCCGCAGGGCCGCGGCCACCACCTTGGCGTTGCCTGCGTTCGGGACCACCAGGTACTTGGCTGTTCCGTCCGCAGCTGCGGGGAGGCGGTACGTAATCAGGTCGTCGATGATGCCGCCGTCGGTGTCACAGATCAGCGAGTACTTGGCCTTGCCCACCGGCATGGCCGAGATCTTTCCTACCAGGGCGAAGTCCAGGAATGCTGCGGCGTCCGGCCCGGTGACCCAGACTTCACCCATGTGGGAGAGGTCGAACAGGCCGGCCGCGTTGCGCACGGCGTGGTGTTCGGCGAGCTCGGAGCTGTACTTGAGGGGCATCTGCCAGCCACCGAAATCGGTGAAGGAGGCGCCCAGCTTCTGGTGCTCGCCGTAAAGGGCGGTGTAGTTCTCAGTCATGGGAAGTCCTTAGGGAGCAGCTGTTAGGCCTGTCGAATGTGGTGATTGGGCTTGTCGACATCAAGGTTTCGGCAAGCCCAACCACCGAGCAACCTAGTTTTCGAAGGAGGTATTTTCCTCGAACGCCTCGAGGGGCGGGCAGGAGCAGACCAGGTTACGGTCGCCGGCTGCGCCGTCGATGCGGCCCACGGGCGGGAAGTACTTGTCCTGCTTGTGGTGTGCCGGGAATGCGGCCTGCTCGCGCGGGTAGGCGCGGTCCCAGTCGGAGCGGACGACGGCTGACGCCGTGTGCGGTGCACGCCGCAGCGGGGAATCAGCGACGGCGAAGTCGCCGTTGGCCACCTGGTCGATTTCCTTGCGGATGGTGATCATGGCGTCGATGAAGCGGTCGATCTCGGCGAGGTCCTCGGACTCGGTGGGCTCGACCATCAGGGTCCCGGCCACCGGGAAGGCCAGGGTGGGGGCGTGGAAGCCGAAGTCGATCAGGCGCTTGGCCACGTCCTCGGCCGTGACGCCGGTGCGGGCGGTGAGTTCGCGCAGGTCCAGGATGCACTCGTGCGCCACGAGCCCGCCCTCACCCGTGTAGAGCACCGGGTAGAACTCGTTCAACCGGGCAGCAACATAGTTCGCGGCCAGCAGCGCGGACTTGGTGGCCTCGGTCAGGCCCGTACCGCCCATCAGCTTCACGTACGCCCAGGAGATCGGCAGCACACCGGCAGAGCCGAACCGGGACGCGGAAATCGCCACGCCGTGGCCCTCCTCATGCGCGGCTTTATTCGCATCGCCGGGCATAAACGGGGCCAGGTGCGCCTTCGCCGCGACCGGGCCGACGCCGGGCCCGCCGCCGCCGTGCGGGATGCAGAACGTCTTGTGCAGGTTCAGGTGCGAGACGTCGCCGCCGAACTTGCCCGGCTGCGCCAGACCCACGAGGGCGTTCAGGTTCGCGCCGTCCACATACACCTGTCCGCCTGCAGCGTGGACCGCGTCGCAGATCTCGGTCACGTCGCCGTCGTAGACGCCGTGGGTGGACGGGTAGGTGATCATGATGCAGGACAGGACGTCCCGGTTCGCCTCGATCTTCGCCGTCAGGTCGTCGTGGTTGATGGTGCCGTCCGGGGCGGTGGCGACAACAACCACCTTCATGCCCGCCAGGACGGCGGAGGCGGCGTTGGTGCCGTGCGCGGAGGCGGGGATCAGGCAGACGTTGCGCTGCTGATCGCCGCGGGAGTGGTGGTAGCCGCGGATCGCGAGCAGGCCGGCGAGTTCGCCCTGGGAACCGGCGTTGGGCTGGATGGAGACCTGGTCGTACCCGGTGATCTCGGTCAGGTCAGCCTCGAGCCCGGTGATCAGTTCACGCCAGCCCTCGGTCTGGGAATCCGGAGCGAACGGGTGGATGGAGGCGAACTCCGGCCAGGAAATCGCTTCCATCTCGGCGGTGGCGTTCAGCTTCATGGTGCACGACCCCAGCGGGATCATGGTCCGGTCCAGGGCCAGGTCCCGGTCTGACAGGCGGCGGATGTAACGCAACAGCTGCGTCTCTGACCGGTGGGTGTTGAACACCGGGTGCTCCAGGTAGCCGGAGGACCGCTCCACCCCGGCATCCAGTGCGAAGCTCCCGTCCCCGGCGACCTTGGCGCCAAAGATGTCCGCGACGTCGGCGACGACGGCCGTCGTCGTGGTTTCATCCAGGGAGATGCCTACGGTATCTGCATCGATGGAGCGCAGGTTGATGCCGCGTGCCTCAGCATCGGCAATAATGCCGGCGGCGCGGCCGGTAACCCGAACGGTGATGGTGTCGAAGAAGCTCTTGTGCAGGACTTCCACGCCGGCGGCCGCGAGGGACGCCGCCAGGGTGCGGGCGTGGGCGTGCGTCGTTTCCGCGATCGCTTTCAGCCCGTCCGGGCCGTGGTAAACGGCGTACATGGAGGACACGATGGCCAGCAGCGCCTGCGCGGTGCAGATGTTGGACGTGGCCTTCTCACGGCGGATGTGCTGCTCGCGGGTCTGCAGGGCCAGGCGGTAGGCGGGAACGCCGGCGTCGTCCTTCGAGACGCCCACCAGGCGGCCCGGCAGCGAGCGTTCCAGCCCCTTGCGGACGGCCATGTAAGCCGCGTGCGGGCCGCCGAAGAACAGCGGAACGCCGAAACGCTGGGTGGAGCCGACGGCGATGTCCGCACCCTGCTCACCCGGAGGAGTGATCAGGGTCAGCGCCAGCAGATCAGCAGCAACGGTGACCAGCGCGCCGCGCTCATTGGCGGCGGATATGGCATCTGCCTGGTTGAAGACACGGCCCGAGGCGCCGGGCTGCTGGAGCACGATGCCGTTGATGTCGCCCTCGGGCAGGCCCTTGGAGAGGTCGGCGACCTCCACCTCGAAGCCGAGCGCTTCGGCGCGGCCCTTGACGATGGCGATGGTCTGCGGCAGCACGTCGATGTCCAGGACCGTTTTGCCGTCAGCGGCAGGTTTGGCCTTGTTGGCGCGGCGCATCAGCAGGACTGCCTCGGCCACCGCCGTCGCTTCGTCCAGCAGGGACGCGTTGGCAATCGGCAGGCCCACCAGGTCCTGGACCATGGTCTGGAAGTTCAGCAGCGCCTCCAGCCGGCCCTGCGAGATCTCGGGCTGGTACGGGGTGTACGCGGTGTACCAAGCGGGCGCTTCGAGGATGTTGCGGCGGATCACGGCCGGCGTGATGGTGTCGTAGTACCCCTGGCCGATCATCTGCACGGCGGTCTTGTTCTTGCCAGCCAGCCGGCGCAGCTCGGTCAGGACCTCAACCTCGCTGAGGGCGTCCTGCAGGCGGAGGGCCGTCTCCTGGCGGATGACCTGGGGAACGGCGGTATCGACCAGGGAGTCGACGGTGTCGTAGCCCACGGCCTTGAGCATGGTGTCGACGTGGTCCTGGCGCCGGGCACCGATATGGCGGTCGACGAAAGTGGTGGAGGCTGAACTAACCGTCACGGGGGAACTCCAGATACTCAGGCGGCGCAGGGTACGCCACAGCGATTCGGGTCCCTCCCCGCTCTGTATTGGACCTGAGAGTTTCCGCGGCGCCTGCATGGACAGGACCCGCTTGCACCGTCGGTGAGCACAACGGTCCGGCATCCGGTAAAGGGATGCCTGGACGGCCTGCTGCTTTCCAGAGGTGCCTCGCCGCGGCGGTACAGGGGCCTGCGAGATTCCTGGGGAGGATTTGCTCCTACGGCGCCTGCCGAACGTTGTGGCAGGACTCTCCCGCCGCAGATCAAAGGCTATTCAATTGGATGTGTACGCGGGGCCGTCCGGTGACGACTCCCACAATGCTTAATTCTCCTACGCCACGGCCCCCGGGGCAAATGTCCTGCTAGCGCCGGAGCCGCTCCAGTGCTGCCAGCAATTCGTCGACGTCCGCGGCCGCGCCGCCTTCGGGGACGGGGCCAACGGAGAGCATGGCGTTGAAGTAGAGGCCGTCCCCCATGTACAGCACGGCCTTGGCCAGGGCCGGCCCCACGTCGGCGGCGATTTCGTCGAGCCACCGCCGCTGGATCGCAGCGAATCGGCGGCGGGTTTCTTCATGCGCCACCTCCGCCAGCCTGGTGGCGGCGACGATGGCCCGGTCCAAGGGGGTGTCTCCCCACACCGAGGACCGGATGAAGTAGGCCGCTGCGCCCTCCGGCGCGGCGGCCATGGCATCGGCGTCTTCTCCCGCGAGCGTGTCCAACTGGTCCAGGAGCGCCTGGATCAGGGCTTCCTTGTTCGGAAAGTGGTAGAGGAGCCCGCCCTTGGAGACGCCGGCCTTTCGGGCCACGGCGTCCAGGGTGGCGGCTCGCTCCCCCACCTCAATCAACAGGGTGGCGAAGGCGTCAAGGACGGCTTCGCGGGCGACTGGCTTTCGGGGCATGCCATCCATCATGCCTTCCCGGGATGCCAGGGGCTCAACTCAGCCACCATTCCAAACTGTACCGTCTGGACGGTATAGTTAATTCCATGACCATCTCGACGCACCGTGATGCACCCCGGCTCCAGGGACCCGCCACGCCACGGGCCCCGTGGCGCGACTGGCTGGCCCTTGCGCTGCTGATGTTTCCCGTACTGCTGGTGGCCGTGGACAACACGGCCCTGACCTTCGCCCTGCCCGCGATCGCCCAGTCCCTGAACCCTTCCGGGGTGCAGCTGCTCTGGATCGTGGATGCCTACCCCCTCGTCTTGGCGGGGCTGCTGGTGTGCATGGGCAGCCTGGGCGACAGGATCGGCCGGCGGCGGCTGCTACTCACCGGCAGCCTCGGCTTTGCCGCACTCTCGGCCGCCACGGCGTTCGCGCCAACGGCGGAATGGCTGATCGCAGGACGCGCCGCCCTGGGCTTCTTCGGGGCCATGTTAATGCCCTCTACCCTCTCGCTCATCCGCAACATCTTTGCGGAGCCCAACCGCCGCCGGCTGGCGGTGGCCATCTGGGCCGCCGGCTTCTCCGGCGGGGCCGCCCTGGGGCCGATTTTCGGCGGTTGGCTGGTGGAGCACTACTGGTGGGGCGCAGTCTTCCTGGTCGCAGTGCCGCTCATGCTGCCACTGATCGCCCTGGGTCCGGTGCTGATTCCGGAATCGAAGAATCCGGAACCGGGGAAGGTGGATTTTCCCAGCATCGTACTGTCCCTGCTGGTGATGGTGCCGCTGGTGTACGGCATCAAGGAAGTGGCTACGGAAGGAGTGTCCGGCACCGGCCTTGGCGCCATGGCTTTCGGCCTGGCCATGGCAGTCGTTTTTGTCCGGCGACAGCTCCGGCTGCCGCACCCCCTGCTGGACATGTCGCTTTTCCGCAACCGGGTGTTCAGCATGGCCATCACCGCAAACGTCCTGGCCCTGTTTTCCTTCAACGGCTTCATCCTCTTCCTGGCCCAGCACCTGCAGCTGCTCGAGGGCATGACGCCGTCCGCCGCAGGCGTCGCCATGATCCCGGCCCTTGTTGCCACTGTGGTGGCAGGCCTGGTGGTGGTGCCACTGGTCCGGAAGGTCAGGCCCGGCTTCGTGGTGGGCACGGGCCTGGCGTTCAGCTCCGCGGGGTACAGCCTGGTGACGTTCGGGAACCACGACGGCGGGCCCACACTGCTGCTGGCAGCGTTGCTGATCCTGGCGCTGGGCGTGGGGACGGCTGAAACCATCTCCAACGACCTCATCCTCGGTGCGGCTCCGGCGCACAAGTCAGGTGCAGCGGCCGCCATCTCGGAGACCGGATACGAGGTGGGGGCGCTGCTGGGGACGGCCGTACTTGGCTCCATCCTCACGGCCTCCTACCAGCACAACCTGCACCTCCCGGCAGCTGTGGACGGCACCGCCACGGAAGCGGCCCGCCACAGTGCCGGCGAAACACTGGCCGGCGCCATGGACCTCGCAGCCGGGCTTCCGGCCCCGCTGGCCGATGCCGTCCGCCAGGCCGCGGCCGCCGCCTTCGACTCCGGCGTGCACGTCACCGCGGCGATTGGACTGGTCCTGATGGCCACCGCGGCAGTCTGCGCCGCCGTCGTTCTTCGCAAAGTGCCCAAGGCCGCGTAACAGCACCACGGCACGCGGCAGCGCGTAGGCCTTAACGGCAAAAGGCGCCCTGCGCCGGAGATCAGCCTCCGGCGCAGGGCGCCTTATTCATGCCGTGGCGGCAGCCCGCTGCTACTTTTCGTCGGGAGCGGTGACGCTGGCGGTTGGCTTGAGCGTCTCGGCGTTCACCATCCAGGCGAACTGCTCCAGCTTGGCGATGAACTCGTGCAGCAGGTCTGCGCTGGTGGGATCTTCCTCATCCACCTCGTCATGGACCTTGCGCATGGTGCCCACGGCGGCCTCCATGGCTGCAACGATCCGCTCGATGGCGTCCTTGGTGCTGATCAGCCCCTCGGGAAATTCCGCCAGGGCAGTCGACTTCGACACGGTGGAGCTGCGGCCGTCAGGCAGTGCATGGAGGGCCCGCATGCGTTCGGCGGTGTCATCGGCGAACTGGCGGGCGGCATCAACGATTTCATCCAGCTGCAGATGGAGGTCCCGGAAGTTGGTGCCCACAATGTTCCAGTGCGCCTGCTTGCCCTGGATGTGCAGCTCGATCAGGTCGGCGAGTACGGCCTGCAGATTGTTGGTCAGGGTCGGTGAAGCTTTCATGGGAGTCCTCCTCGATTGGTCCAGTAACTTCGAAACTATCAGCGCCCGGGCCACCGGGCATGGGCCTGGGCGGATATTTCTCAGTGAGCTTACTAATTTTGCCGCACAGTCATAAACGAACGTGATTCATATTCCCCCTTGCGCGACCGCCGTCACAGCCCCATACTAAATGAACGCCATTCATATAGTGACCCCGGTCATAAGCTTTCAGAAAGCGGTGCCATGACAGAAGCACTCCGCACCAGCTCCACCGCCGCGCGGGGCGAGCAATTGCACGGCAGCGGCGACATTACCGCCAAGGGACTAAAGGGCGGGCAGCTGGGGCTCCTCGCCGTCGTCGTCCTGGGAATTTCCACGATCGCCCCCGCCTACACCCTGACCAGCGCACTGGGCCCCACCGTCAATGAAGCCGGACTCCAGCTGCCCGTGATTTTCCTGATCGGCTTCATCCCCATGATCCTGGTCTCGCTGGCCTACCGGGAACTCAACGCCGATTCACCGGACAGCGGCACCACCTTCACCTGGGTCAGCAAAGCGTTCGGCCCCTGGGTCGGCTGGATGGGCGGTTGGGGCCTCCTGGCGGCCAACATCATCGTGCTGTCCAACCTCGCCGGCGTGGCCGTCGACTTCTTCTACCTCTTCCTGTCCCAGCTCACCGGTTCACCGGAATTGGCGGAACTGGCCGATAACAAGGCCCTGAACGTCCTGACCTGCCTGGTGTTCGTCGCCCTGGCTGTCTGGGTCAGCTACCGCGGACTGCACACCACCAAAGTGGTGCAGTACGGCCTGGTGGGATTCCAGCTGCTGGTGCTCGGCCTGTTCGTCGGCATGGCCTTCGCCAACTGGTCCACCTCGGAGACCGCCATCCCCTTCAGCTGGGATTGGTTCGACGTCACCAGGATCGAGACCTTCGGCCAGGTGGCCGCAGGAATTTCACTGTCCATCTTCGTCTACTGGGGCTGGGACGTCTGCCTCACAGTGAACGAGGAGACAGCCAACGGCAAGAAGACGGCCGGCGTGGCGGGCACCCTGACGGCCGTCATTGTCCTGGCCATCTACCTGCTGGTGAGCATCGCCACCATGATGTTCGCCGGCGTCGGCGATACCGGCAACGGGCTGAACAACGCGGAGAACCACGAGAATATCTTCACAGCGCTGGCCTCCCCCATCATGGGCCCGTTCGCCATCCTGATGTCCCTCGCAGTGCTCTCCAGCTCGGCCGCGTCCCTGCAGTCCACGTTCATGTCCCCGTCACGCAGCCTCCTGGCGATGGCCCACTATGGGGCCCTGCCTGAACCCTTCAGCCGCGTCAGCCGGAAGTTCGCGACGCCGGGCTTCGCCACCATCGCTGCCGGCATCATGTCCGCGGGGTTCTACGCCGTGATGCATGTGGTCAGCGAGAACGTCCTCAATGACACCATCCTGGCCCTGGGCCTGATGATCTGCTTCTACTACGGCCTGACGGCACTGGCCTGCGCCTGGTACTTCCGGCACAGCCTCTTCACCAGCGTCCGCCATTTCGTGTTGCGGCTGCTGTGCCCGGTGCTGGGCGGCGTGGGCCTGTTCGTCGTGTTCTTCCAGACCGCCGTGGACAGCCTGGCGCCCGAGTTCGGCAGCGGTTCCGAAATCTTCGGCGTGGGACTGGTGTTCATCCTCGGCGTCGGTATCCTGGCGCTCGGCGCGGTCTTCATGCTGATCATGGCCCGGGTACGCCCCGGTTTCTTCCGTGGCGAAACGCTGCGGAAAGACACCCCGGCCCTGGTGGTCCCGGAGTAAAGACGCCTGCACAGGACAGGAAAGGTGCCGTTCCCGCCAACGCGGGGACGGCACCTTTCCTGTTTGACGACGCCGGCCGTCACCAGAAGTGCGCCACATCCACCACCAGCCGGGAGCCTGAACCCGGCCCGTCCAGCGTGAAGACACGGAACGGAAGACGGGCGCGGACGCCCACGCCGAGAGTGCTCTGGCCCTCAAAGCTTCCTGCCCAGACCACCTGGCGGAAGGTCTGGTAACCGGAGACGTTGGCGAGCTCAACCTGGTCGGCGGACTTGTACGTGGCGTCGCCGTTCCCGTCATAGGCAGGTGCCCGGACAACCACCTGCAGGCGGGCGCCACCCCGGATCTCGACCGGTTTGCCGGAACCGTCCTGAGTGATTTGCCCAACGTAGCGGACGGAGTAGCCGGGGGCCGGGCCGCTGCCCAGGTCAACCACCAGCCGGTCGAAGCAATAGTGCTGTCCGGTGCGGACATTGGTGACGGGCGCGCCGCTCATGGAGTCGTCCGTCTTCATTAGCGAGCCCCATGTGAGCCCGCAATACGAGGTGGTTGCCGAGGCAGGCCCCGGAACCAGCAATCCCAGTCCCACGGCCACAAGGATGGCCGTGAACCAGATGGAGAGTTTTTTCATTGTGGTGCCACCCAAGGAAGGAGCGATTGGATAGCTCCAGATTAGGACGGCGGGAACGGTGAAACGAGGCCTGTGGCCGCTTCGGGGCGGAACCGTTAGCCTGCCGTCCGCAGCATTAAGGCTGCATAAAACAGGGGCCGTTTCCGGGGCCTTCTTAACCCGTTCGGCACCGTTCCTGCACCTGCCCGTTACCACCCATAACGGTTGCCCGGGGGATACAGGAAAGCGCCGGCCACCCCAGTGGGGTGGGCGGCGCTGAAACCTGGTGGAAGCTCAGCCTTCGCAGTCGCGGCAGTACTTGAGGCCGTTCTTTTCGAGGGCAACCTGCGACCGGTGGCGGACCAGGAAGCACGAGGAGCACGTGAATTCGTCGGACTGCTCCGGAACGACAACAACTGTCAGTTCCTCGGTGGAGAGGTCGGCGCCGGGCAGGTCAATGCCTTCAGCGGTGTCGTTCTCTTCGAGATCGATGACGGCGGTCTGCGCGTTGCCGCCGCGGGACGCCTGGAGTGCCTCAAGCGAGTCAGCGGGAGACTCTTCTTCCTGCTTGCGTGGAGCATCGTAATCGGTAGCCATAGCGTGTTCACTTTCGTTGCTGCACAGCGCCATTTCAGGCACCTCAGTGCAGCAGTTTAGGGCATGACCCCGTTACAGGCGCAATAGTGTGCTCAACCAGCCAGTCAGCCTACGCCGGCGGTCGATTCGTCGTGCCGTGCGCGGGCATGGTCGGCCCCCACTGCCACGCCGCTCAGGGCCGGAAGCCAGCCCCAGCGGGATGCCTCAGCCATGGCGTCAGCGGCCTGTTCCGGGGATGTGAAGGCGAAGGCGGTGAACCACTGGCGGAACCTGCCGGGAATGTTCTCTGTCATTCCTGAAACTTAGGCGCCGGATGTTGTGTGCGCGTTTCCCCGGTATCTCTGCCTGGTTAAATCCGGAACTGCCCAGGGCTGAGGGCGCGCCCTCAGCCGGGTGGCGCCGTACTGCTGCGCAGGACAAGTTCCGGTTCCACCACCAGCGTCCGGGGACCCGGCGTGCCGCCGAGCTCCGCGAGCATCATGTCCATGCACCGCCGGCCGAGTTCTTCAAAGTCCTGCCGGACCACCGTCAGCGGCGGACAAAAGTAGCCCGCCTCAGGCTGGTCGTCAAAGCCCACCACGGATACGTCCTGCGGTACCCTGATGCCCGCCTCGTTCAGCGCCCGCAGGACCCCGAGGGCCATCTGGTCGTTGCCCACAAAGAGCGCCGTGGCACGGGGGTTGGCCGCCAGTTGCCGGCCAATTCCGTAGCCGCTGCCCGCGCTCCAGTCACCCTCGATAACCAGGTCCGCGGCGAGTCCGGCGGCTTCAAGGGCGGCACGCCAACCGTCGGCGCGGGCCACGGCGTCTATCCAGTCCTGCGGCCCCGCGATGTGCCCGATCCGCACATGCCCCTGCCCAATGAGGTGTTCCACCGCCAGTTCGGCGCCGCGGCGCTGGTCCACCTTGACCCCGCCAACTGTGTCATTTCCGTTGGACCCAACGGCCACGACCGGCACTCCGATGGGCAGTTCTGCCAGTGCGGCCAATGTCTCCAGGTGCGGAACAATCACCACGATTCCGTCCACGGACTGGTCCAGGAAGTGCCGGACGGCGTCCAGGATCGCGTCCCGGCTGACCTCCCGCAGCGCAGCCACACTGACGAAATATCCTGCGTCCCGGGCCGCGCGCTCCACCCCCAACATGGTGTTGGCAGGGCCGTACTGCGAGAGCTCACTGCCCAAGACACCGATGGTCTGTGAACGCCGGGTGACCAGGCTCCGTGCGGCGGTGTTGCGGCGGTAGCCGAGTGTGGCGATCGCCGCTTCCACCTTTCCACGGGTCCCGGGGCTGACGCTCGGATGGTTGTTGACCACCCGTGACACGGTTTGGTGCGAGACCCCGGCGAGTTCCGCCACGTCCTCGAGCCTGGGCAGCCGGCGTGGCCTGCTGTCCGTCACGGGGTCCGTGTCCGCGGCAGCCACCGGGGCCGGCACCTCAGCCGTGCCATCGGATCAGATCCCGCCCGCAAGTTTGTAGTAGGCGGCGTTCCAGTTCAGGTCCTTCTTGAACTGGCGGATGGTGGTGCCTTCGTCGATGGTGAGCAGTTCGGTTTTCGCAATCTCGGCGAAGTCCTCGAACACGTCCATACCCACCTGGGTTGAAAGCACCGTGTGGTGCGCGGCGCCTGCGGTAAGCCAGGCGGCGGCGGACGTGGCGAAGTCCGGTTTGGGCTCCCACAGGGCGCGGGCCACCGGCAGGTTGGGCAGCGGCTGGTCCAGCGGGACGACGTCCACGGCGTTGGCCACCAGGCGGAAACGGTCCCGCATGTCGGACAGGGCGACGACGACGCCCGGGGAGGCATCGGCGTCGAACACCAGCCGCACGGGGTCTTCCTTGCCGCCGATGCCGAGCGGGTGGATTTCCAGCCGCGGCTTCGCGGCCGTCAGGGAGGGGCAGACCTCGAGCATGTGGGCGCCGAGGATCTTCTCCGCCCCGGGTTCCAGGTGGTAGGTGTAGTCCTCCATCAGGGACGCGCCCCCGGGCAGGCCGGCACCCATGACCTTCGCGGCACGGACCAGGACGGCGGTCTTCCAGTCACCCTCGGCACCGAAGCCGTACCCGGCGGCCATCAGCCGCTGCACGGCCAGGCCGGGAAGCTGGCGGAGGGCGCCAAGGTCCTCGAACGAGGTGGTGAACGCGGCCGACCCGTTGGCCTCGAGGAAGCTGCGCAGCCCGAGTTCGATCCGGGCGCCGTACCGCAGCGAGTCGTGCCGGGCCGCGCCCGTGCGGAGCTCCGGCACCACCTCGTAGAGGTCCTCATATTCGGCCACCAGGGCGTCGACGTCGGACTCCGGAGCGCCGTGCACGGCGTCCGCCAGCTCGTTCACGGACCAGGTGTTGACGGCGACGCCGAAGCGCAGCTCCGCCTCCGTCTTGTCGCCTTCGGTGACGGCAACGTTGCGCATGTTGTCGCCGAAGCGGGTCAGCTTCAATGTCCGGACCGCGGCCCAGCCCGCTGCGGCACGCTGCCACGAACCCACCTGCCGCGCCACCTCGGGGTTGGAGACGTGCCCGACGACGGTCTTCCGGGCGATGCCCAGGCGGGACTGGATGTACCCGAACTCGCGGTCGCCGTGCGCGGCCTGGTTCAGGTTCATGAAGTCAAAGTCGATGTCCGCCCACGGCAGGTCACGGTTGGCCTGGGTGTGCAGGTGCAACAACGGCTTCCGCAACAGGTCCAGGCCCTGGATCCACATCTTGGCCGGGCTGAAAGTGTGCATCCAGGCGGTGACGCCGATGACGGAATCATCCGAGTTGGCCTCAAGGGCGGTGCGGCGAATGGCGTCGGAATCGGTCAGGACAGGCTTCCAGACGATTTTGACCGGGACGGCGGAGGAGGCGTTGAGCTGGTTGGCGATCTCCTGTGACTGGGCGGCCACCTGCTTGAGGACTTCCTCCCCGTACAGGTGCTGGCTGCCGGTAAGGAACCAGACCTCATAGCCGTCAAGGGAAGTGGATGCTGCTGTACTCATGGGTTCTCCTGGAAAGTTCCTGGTGTCCACAGGCGTTATTGGCCGTAGACGTTCTGGTAGCGGGCGTAGAGGGAGTCGATGTGGCCCTGGTCGATGGGCAGCGGGTCACCGAGCTGCCGGGCGATGTGCACCGTGCGGGCCACTTCCTCGCACATCACGGCAGCCTTCACCGCAGACTTGGCGTCCTTGCCGATGGTGAACGGACCGTGGTTCTGCATGAGAACTGCCGGCGAATTGGAATTTTTCAGCGTCTCCACAATGCCGTGGCCGATCGAGTCGTCACCGATCAGGGCGAACGGTCCCACCGGGATGGATCCGCCGAATTCGTCACCCATCATGGTCAACACGCACGGAATGGCCTCACCCCGTGCAGCCCAGGCGGTGGCGTACGTGGAGTGCGTGTGCACCACGCCGCCCACTTCAGGCATGTGCCGGTACACGTAGGCGTGCGCTGCCGTGTCCGACGAGGGCGACAGCGGCGGATTGCCCCAATCGACGGTGCCTCCAGCACCGACATTGGTTCCCCGGACGGGGGTGCCGTGCAGGTCAGTGACGATCATCTGCTCCGGGGTCAGGTCCTGGTAGGAGACGCCGGAGGGCTTGATGACCATAAGGTCCGTTCCGGGCACGCGGGCCGAGACGTTGCCGGCGGTCCACACCACCAGTTCATAGCGGGTCAGTTCGGCATGCAGCGCGCACACTTCCTGCCGGACCCGGGCAATGGTCTCCAGGATTCCTGCTGCGACGCTCATGCGGACACCTCCGTGGGAGCCTCTGACGCAGCGGCCGACTGCGTGATCCCCGGGGTTGTGCGCCGGATGCCGGAGGGCGTCCCGTCATGAACACCGATGACGGGATGGCCGAGGCCTGGCCCGGGGATGGAAGGGAACAACGAATCTGGCATGTGGTGCCTCCGTCCGGGAGGCAGCGGCCTCATTACCGGGTTCTGTAGGGATCGGGTAGTGCTAAGTGCTGCAGTAAGTGTGAACGCTAACAAAGTAGAAGTCAATGAAGCCGAAAGGTTCTTGAAATTCAAACCCCGGCCTCTTGTTAGCGTTCACAAATAGGTCTATATTGAACCGACACATCAACAATGTGGCCAGGATCGGCAGCACGGGTGCTGCCTGATCCAACAACACTTCGTGGCAGTGCTGCCGCGGAAGGAGATTATGGTGAGAATCAAAAAACTGATGGGCGCGGTGGCCCTTGTCCTCGCCCTGACGGTGGGCGCCACCGGTTGCGGCTCCCGCGGCGGAACGAGCGAATCCAGCGGTGCTGCCGCCAACCCCAGTGATTCACTGGTTGGCATCTCGATGCCTACGCAGACCTCCGAACGCTGGATTGCAGATGGCGCCAACGTCGAAAAGTCCCTGAAGGACCTCGGCTACAAGACGGACCTCCAGTTCGCCAATGACGACATCCCCACCCAGGTGTCGCAGATCGAAAACATGCTGACCAAGGGCGCCAAGGCCCTGATCATCGCCGCCATTGACGGCACTACCCTGACCGACGTCCTGGCCAAGGCCAAGGAGCAGAACGTTAAGGTCATCGCTTACGACCGCCTTATCAACGGCACGCCCAACGTGGACTACTACACCACGTTCGACAACTACACCGTTGGTGTCCAGCAGGCTACCTCGCTGCTGACCGGCCTGGGCCTCGTCGATGCCAGCGGCAAGAAGGTGGACGGCAAGGGCCCCTTCAATGTCGAGCTTTTCGCGGGCAGCCCGGACGACAACAACGCCAACTTCTTCTGGACCGGGGCCATGGACACCCTCAAGCCCTACCTGGACGCCGGCACCCTCAAGGTCCCCAGCGGCCAGACCAAGTTTGAGCAGGCGGCGATCCTCCGTTGGCAGGCGCCTGTTGCCCAGAAGCGCATGGAAGACATCATCACCTCCGCCTACAGCTCCGGTACCAAGCTGAACGGCGTGCTGTCCCCTTACGACGGCCTGTCCATCGGCATCATCTCGGCCCTTACCAGCACCGGCGGCTACGCCAAGGGAAGCCTGCCCGTCGTCACCGGCCAGGACGCCGAAAAGGGTTCTGTTAAGTCGATCGTTGCCGGCGAGCAGTACTCCACGATCTTCAAGGACACGCGGCAGCTCGGCGCCCAGGCCGTCAAGATGGTCGACGCCGTCCTCAAGGGCCAGGAGCCGGAAACCAATGACACCAAGACCTACGACAACAAGGTCAAGGTGGTCCCTGCCTTCCTGCTGAAGTCCGTCATCATCACCAAGGACAACTACAAGAAGGAACTGATCGACTCGGGTTACTACACCGACGCTGACGTCAAGTAGTCAGCGCCCGGCAGCTGTGGCCGGACCCGGGGTCCGGCCACAGCTTCCTCCCGCAGCCTTCTGCAGCAGCAGGACGGCCAACCTTTCGACCAGTCAGTGGGAATTGACGATGAACACACCCATTCTTCAAATGCGAGGAATCACCAAGACGTTCCCGGGCGTGAAAGCGCTGCAGGACGTCACCCTGGACGTGAACCGTGGCGAGGTCCACGCCATCTGCGGTGAAAACGGAGCCGGGAAGTCAACGCTCATGAAAGTGTTGTCCGGCGTCTATCCTCACAACACATTCGACGGGGAGATCCTCTTCGAAAACGAACCCTGCAACTTCTCCAGCATCTCGGACAGCGAGAAGCGGGGAATTGTCATCATCCACCAGGAACTGGCCTTGAGCCCGTTCCTGTCCATAGCCGAGAACATCTACCTGGGCAACGAACAGGCCACCAACGGCTGGGTGGACTGGCGCAAGACCAACCTCGAGGCAGCAAGGCTGCTGGCGCGCGTTGGCCTGGATGAAAATCCGGTCACCCCCGTGCAGCACATCAGCGTCGGCAAGCAGCAACTGGTCGAAATCGCCAAGGCCCTCTCCAAGGAAGTGAAGCTGCTGATCCTTGACGAGCCCACCGCCGCTCTTAACGACGAGGATTCCGGCCATCTGCTGGACTTGATCCTCCACTTGAAGGGCCAGGGTGTCACCAGCATCATCATCAGCCACAAACTCAACGAGATCCGGAAAGTGGCTGACGCGGTCACCATCATCCGGGACGGTAAGACCATCGAAACCCTGCGGCTCGATGAAGGCCAGATCACCCAGGAACGGATTATCCGCGGCATGGTGGGCCGTGACCTGGAGAGCCTGTATCCGGAGCGTGAGCCCAACATCGGCGACGAGGTCCTGAGGATCGAGGACTGGTCCGTTCGCCACCCGCAGGATCACAGCCGCATGGTGGTTCGCAACGCAAACCTGCACGTCAGGAAGGGTGAAGTGGTAGGGCTGGCAGGCCTCATGGGCGCCGGCCGCACCGAACTTGCCATGAGCGTCTTCGGCCGGACCTATGGGACCACCGTCTCCGGCAAGGTCTACAAGTACGGCGAGGAAATCAACACCTCCACAGTGTCTGAGGCCATCCGGCACGGCATCGCGTACGCCACCGAGGACCGGAAGCATTACGGCCTGAACCTCATCGAGGACATCAGGCGGAACATCTCCCTGGCTGCATTGCGCAAGCTCGCCAAGCGCGGCTTCGTGGACAAGAACCAGGAGACCGTGGTGGCCAACGGCTACCGCAAGAGCATGAACATCAAGGCGCCCTCCGTGGCCGCCATCACCGGCAAGCTGTCCGGTGGAAACCAGCAGAAGGTAGTGCTGAGCAAATGGATGTTCTCCGACCCCGACGTGCTCATCCTTGATGAACCCACCCGCGGGATAGACGTCGGCGCCAAGTTCGAGATCTACACGATCATTGCCAAGCTCGCAGCCGAAGGAAAAGCAGTCATTGTGATTTCCTCGGAACTTCCCGAACTGCTGGGCATCTGCGACCGCATTTATACCCTCGCAGCCGGCCACATCACCGGTGAAGTGCCCATCGCAGAAGCGACCCAGGAAACCCTGATGCACTACATGACCAAAGAGAAGGAATAGCGAAATGTCCGCCCTACGAGAATCGCTCGGATTCCTCACCAGCCGCCTCCGCCAGGTTGGCATTTTCGTTGCCCTGATCCTGATCGTTCTGCTCTTCCAGGGGCTCACCGGTGGGATCCTGCTGCAACCCCAGAACGTCACCAACCTGGTGGTCCAGAACAGCTACATCCTGATCCTTGCCATCGGCATGGTGATGGTAATCATCGCCGGACACATCGACCTTTCCGTCGGCTCGGTAGCCGGGTTCATCGGCGCCGTCGCGGGCGTCATGATCGTGCACTGGGGCTGGCCGTGGTGGGCCGCCATCCCCGCCTGCCTCCTGGTTGGCGCCTTGGTGGGCGCCTGGCAGGGCTACTGGATCGCCTATGTGGGGATTCCGGCCTTCATCGTCACGCTGGCGGGCATGCTGATTTTCCGGGGGCTGACCCTCATCACCCTGAGGAACCAGCAGATCACCCCCTTTCCCGCGGAGCTGCGGGCCCTCGGCGGAGGCTTCCTTCCGGACATCTCCGGAGGCACCTCCGTGCTGGAATGGCTCACCGTCATCCTGGGCGTCGGCGCCACCGCTGCCCTGCTGATCCAGGCCTTCAAAGAGCGCAGGATCCGCCGGAAGTTCGATCTTGAAAGCGAACCCCTGGTCTGGTTCATCATCAAGACCGCGTTCACTTCGCTGCTCATGCTCATCATCACCTTCCTGCTGGCGTCCTACCGGGGCACGCCGATCGTCCTGGTGGTCCTGGCCGCACTGGTGATCGCCTACACCGCCCTCATGAACAACAGTGTCTTCGGGCGGCACACCTACGCCATTGGCGGGAACCTCCACGCGGCTGAGCTTTCCGGCATTAAGACCAAGGCCGTCACGTTCCGCCTGTTCGTGAACATGGGTGTTCTTGCCGCACTGGCCGGCCTCGTCTTCACTGCCCGCCTCAACTCGGCACAGCCGGCCGGCGGAACCGGCTTCGAACTCGACTCCATCGCCGCAGCATTCATTGGCGGCGCCGCTGTCACCGGCGGCATCGGAACCGTGGCCGGAGCAATGATCGGTGGCCTGATCATGGGCGTCCTCAACAACGGCATGTCCATCCTGGGCCTTGGCACCGACTACCAGCAGCTCATCAAGGGCCTGGTGCTCCTTGTCGCCGTCGGGTTCGACATCTTCAACAAGAACCGCAGCGGTGGCGGCGGCGGGATTGGAAAGCGCTTCAAACTGAAGACCAGTCCGCCGCCCGCGGAGGAGAAGCCCGCTCCGGCTTCCAACGAAACGGTGGAGGCCGGCCGCAAGTAGTACTTTCTGCAACCCGTACGAAACGAAGGCCCCTGCTGCGTGGACCACGTCCAGGCAGCAGGGGCCTTTCCGTGCGGCACCGGTTCACCCCGTCAATTCCTCGGGGGCAGCCAGCTCCGTGGCGGTGTCCGCCGGCGAGCGCTGGCGCCGGCTCATCAGGATGAAGGGTGCGGCCAGCAGTTGCACGGCCCCGCTGACGGCAAGGGAGGCCGGGTAGCCGTAAAGGTCCGCGGCCCGTCCCAGCAATGGCTGTACCACCACTCCACCGCTGGAACCCATGAGGGAGTCGAAGCTGAGCACCGTCGCCCGCTGCTTGGAGGGGATCATGTCATTCAGGTACGCCTGGCGGACCGGGACCCCGGCCGAACCCACCATCCCCCACAACATGAGCAGCACCAGGGCCAGCCAGAACGTGGTGGTAAACAGGAGCGCCACAAGGATCAGTGCGCTGGCCACGTTGCTGGCGATCAGCACCGTGGTCCGCCGGTGGACCAGTTTCCTGACCCGCGGCGCCATCCACCCGCCCACCACGTCGGCCCCGGCCACGATGGCGGCGGCAAGGCCGGCCACTGCGTAGGCACGGGGATCCCCGAAGAGCTGCAGGAGGTAGGGCTGCAGGGCGTAGAAGACGTAAATACCCACGCCCTGCGTGAACGGGGCGGCCAGCATGATGTACCGGACGGGCGGATGCCGGAGCCCGCCGTCCACGGAGGCCTTGAGGACGGCGCGGGTGGCGGCGAGCGGGCGGGCCGAACGTTCGGGGGTGAATCCGACGTCGTGCATGAGCAGGAAGGCGACAACGAACATGGCCATCAGCACTGCCACCCGCAGCAGGAAGGGAACGCCCAGGTTGGTGGCCTGCGCGATGACGCCGCCGGCAACGGATCCCGCCAGCATGGCGATGCCGGACACCATTTGGCCCCGGCCCAGCACGGTTTCGAGGGTGCCGTCGTAGCCGGCATACTGCAGGGCATCCACCAG
The DNA here is from genome assembly GCF_030818145.1 of Pseudarthrobacter sp. SORGH_AS 212. Classification (NCBI taxonomy): domain Bacteria; kingdom Bacillati; phylum Actinomycetota; class Actinomycetes; order Micrococcales; family Micrococcaceae; genus Pseudarthrobacter; species Pseudarthrobacter sp. SORGH_AS 212. The sequence goes on from NZ_JAUTAA010000001.1 coordinate 1,080,635, forward strand.
CCAGGCTTCCACCGCGCCGGAGAAGAAGGTGAATCCCAGGCCGAGCAGCACGGAGACGGCGGCCCACCACCAGAACGGCGCCGAGTACTGCCACAGCAGGTAATAGAGGAAGGTGGAGCCGGCGAGGGTCACGGTTCCCAGGAGGAACGAAGCGCGGCGGCCCCAACTGTCCGCCACCACCCCGGTGGGGACCTCGAACAGCACCATGCCTGCGGTGAAGAAGGCGTTGGCGGCGAAGGCTTCCAGGTTGCTCAGGCCGGCGTCGAGCAGGAACAGCGTGTTGATCCCCCAGATAAAGGACGCTGCAAGGGTGTTGCCGAGCGTCAGCACCAGGTAGGCGCTCTGGATCTTGCGGGCGGCCGGATTCATCAGGGCCCGGTTCAGGTGGGGCTGAAGCCGGGCGGCACGGGGTCGTGGCGCAGGTAGATGCGGCTGAAACGGCCCGTACCCGCTGTGAGGGCGCGGAGTTCGACGGCGTAGCGCAGCAGTTCCTGGTCCGGCACCTCGGCGCTGATGTCCGTGAGTCCCCCGCCCGACGACGTCGTGCCGGTCAGCCGGCCCCGGCGGCCCGAGAGGTCGCTCATGACGGGTCCCACGTGCTCGTCCGCAACGGTGATGCTGACTGCTGAGACCGGCTCAAGGAGCTGGATCCGTCCGGCAGCAGCCGCCTCCCGCAGGGCCAGGGCGCCGGCAGCCTGGAAGGCGGCGTCGGACGAATCGACGCTGTGGGCCTTGCCGCCCACCAGCCGCACGCGGACGTCCACCACGGGGAACCCGGCGGATACTCCTTTCTCCATCTGTGTACGGACCCCCTTCTCCACGGAAGGGATGAACGTCCCCGGGATGACCCCGCCCACCGTCTTGTCCACGAATTCGAAGCCGCCGCCCCGGTCCAGCGGCTCCACTTCGATGTCGCACACGGCGTACTGCCCGTGCCCCCCGGATTGTTTGACGTGGCGTCCGTGCCCGGTGGCCGGGCCCGCGAAGGTTTCCCGCAGCGGTGTCACCACGTCCACGGCGTGCAGCTTCACGCCCTGCTCACGGAGCCTGTCCATCACGACGTCGGCATGCGCCTCCCCCATGCACCACAGGACCAGCTGGTGCGTTTCAGCGTTCCGTTCCACGCGCATGGTTGGGTCGCCGGCGGCGATTTTCCCCAGGCTCCGGGCCAGGGCATCCTCGTCGCTGCGGGAATCGGCTTCCACGGCCACGGGAAGGAGCGGTTCGGGCATCTCCCACGTGGCGAGCATGAGCGGATCCTCCCGGGACGAGATGGTGTCACCGGTTTCGGCGCTTCCCAGCTTGGCCAGGGCGCACAGGTCCCCCGCCACGCAGTAGGGCACAGGCCGCAGGGTAGCTCCCAACGGCGAGAACAGGTGCGTGACGCGTTCGTCGGTGTCGTGGTCCTGGTGCCCCCGGTCCGCCAGGCCGTGCCCGCCAACGTGCACCGGCGAGTCCTCGCGCAGGGTTCCCGAGAACACGCGGACCAGGCAGATCCGGCCCAGGAAGGGATCGTTGGAGGTTCTCACCACTTCCGCGGCCAACGGCCCCGACGGGTCGCAGCCCAGGGACCGGCCGTGCCGGCCCTCCAGGTCCGTCGCCTCCGGAACGCCCGCCTCCGTGGGCGGCGGGAACGCGCGCACCAGCATGTCCAGCAGTTCTGATGTTCCCAGGCCGGTGACCGCGGACGTGGGGATGACCGGATGGAACGAACCACGGGCTACGGCGGTCTCCAGGTCTTCGATCAGGACGCCGGTACCGATTTCCTCGCCGGACAGATAGCGCTCCATCAGGGTTTCGTCTTCGCTTTCGGCGATGATCCCCTCGATGAGCTCTCCGCGGGCCCCGGCCGCAGCCGCCGCGTCGTTGGCTGCGGCGTCCCGGGTGGCAGGGCTTTCCCCCGGGGTGTAATCCGTGACCGTTCCGGACAGCAGTCCCAGCAATCCGGTGCGTCCGCCGCCGGAGCCGACCGGGACGTAGAGCGGGAGGACGCCGTCGCCGAACGCCTTCCGGCACTCCGCGAGGACGCCGTCGTAATCCGCCCTCGGGTGGTCCAGCCGGGTGATCACCACTGCGCGCGGGAGCCGCCGGTGCGCGCACTCCGCCCACAACGCGGTGGTGGTGGCATCAATTCCGTCGACGGCGGAAACAACAAAAAGGGCGGCGTCCGCTGCGCGGAGGCCGGCCCGCATTTCCCCGATGAAGTCGGGATAACCGGGTGTGTCCAGCAGGTTAACCTTGGTTTCGTCCAGCATGAGGGGCACCAGGGAAAGAGTGACGGACCGTTGCTGGTGGATCGCAGCGGGATCGGAATCGCCTACAGTGGTCCCCTCAGCTATGGATCCTTTGCGGGTGATCATTCCGTTGGCAGCCAGAAGTGCTTCAATCAGCAGGGTCTTGCCGGCTCCGGAGTGTCCGATCAGCGCGATGTTCCGGATGCTGGCCGGTTCCAGTGCCGCGATGCGGGCGGCAGAATCGGCCCGGCGTGGTTCGGCCCCATTCCGGCCACTTGCAGCCCTGGCCGTGTCTTTGGCACTCTTCACCGACATGGGAACCTCCTGGCATCTTTGCCGTGCAACCCGTCCTAGCGTGTCCTCAAATTCGACACCCTGGGAGGCGTTAGGGCAAGGGCCAGGACGGCGCTGCGGCCAGGGACGCCGTCCGCTTTCCCTCGCGTGCCGGAGGGACTAGGACCTGGCCTTGCGCGTGGCGGCGTCGTTGGCTTTCTGCACTGCCTGGACAAGCTGATTCTTGTCCATCCTGGAGCGGCCCTTGACGTCCAGTTTCCGGGCCAGTTCGTAGAGATGTTCCTTCGAGGCATTGGCGTCCACGCCTCCCGCCGTGGGCGTGGATGAACCGGGGCCCTTCTCTTCCGCCCGCTTGTCCGACGGCCCCTTTTTGTCCTTGGCTTCCCAGTGGTCGCCCACCTTCTCGTAGCTGTGCTTCAGGGATGCGTAGGCGGTCCGCGCTGCCCGGCGTTCGTCGTCGTAGGACTCGATGGCGGAGTCGTACGTCTTGGCGAAGGTGTCCTGGGCCTTTTGGTCGGAACGCTGCAGGGTCGAGGGAAGTTCGTCCTTGCGGGCATGGTCGTTCTTGCCGGTCTTGGGCATGGCAGCCATCCTCCATTCATCAGCAGGCTGATCATTCGGATGGCACCAGCTTAACCCTGGAACGGCGGCGCGGGGAATGACGAAACGGACGGGTACCGGCATCCCGGGCATGAGTGGAGCCCCCTGTCGGATTCGAACCGACGACCCCCGCTTTACAAGAGCGGTGCTCTGGCCAACTGAGCTAAGGAGGCGTGCCCATACGGGCGGCGCCTGACGGCGCCAGATAAGCGTAGCCCAAGTGCTGCCGGTGGTAAAAACGGCAGGCTCGCGGGTTGGGGACCTTGGCCCACGGCCGGGAAGGAAGCCGGACTCCGGCCCTTAACGCAGTCAGCCCGCTCCCGGAAGTTCCGGAAACGGGCCGCCTGGAGGCTAAAGGGGTCTTAGCCCTTCGCTGCAATGGCCGCCTGGATCTCGGCGTTGAGGTCGGAGCTGCCGTCCCACTGCTTGCCATCCACGAAGATGGTGGGCGTACCGGTAATACCGATGTTGGATGCGAGCTGGGTGGAGTACTTGACGTACGGGCGGAACGTTTTATCGTCAACGCAGCTGTTGATGTCTGCACCGATATCGCCGGCCAATGACTTGAGCTTGTCATCGGAGAGGCCGGCGCTGCCTTCAGCGGGCTGGTTGGCGAAGAGTGTGTCGACATATTCGGCGTACTTCTCCGGCGCCTTGTCTGCTACACACGCTGCCGCGTTGGCTGCGCGGGACGAGTAGTTGGTGCTTGACTGGCGGTCAAGGAAGCCCAGCGGCCGGTATTCCAGGCTGATCTTTCCTTCGTTGCGCAGGCCGGTGAGGGCCTCGTTGTAGGTGCTCTCGAACCGCTTGCAGACCGGGCAGATGAAGTCGATGTACGCCACAACCTTCACGGGCTGGCCGGCCTCGGCTTCCGCGCCCGGGGCAACAACGGGGTTCGGCTGCGTGTCCGGCTTGGCCGGCACCTTGGCCATGTCCACCGTCGCGGAGTCCGTTGATTTCACACCGGTGTTGGCGACCAGCGTCACGCCGCCGTTGGCGTTACCGTTCGCGGGCACGGGCCCCTGGTCCGCGATGGGGGTGTTCTGCTTGATGCTGGTGGTGACCACCAGCCCCACGACCACCAGGATGGCGACGACAGCCGCCACAATGCCCCAGCCGATCAGAAGCTTGTTGCGCTTGTCCTTCTTCAGCTGGGCCTCACGGATCTGGCGCGCTTTTTCCCGCGCCTCCGCGGTTCGCTCAGCTTTCGACTTACGTACTTCGTTTCCGGGGCTCATGTGTTCCTTGGGTCGGTCGACGTGGAGGGACCACTTCGTGGCACTTCCACCATTTTAGGGGAGAAACCTGAGAGCTTGCTTCTTCAACTATCCACCCGGGTTGACCAACGGACGAATAGCACGGATGATTCCGCACGGCTAGGGTGGCTTAGAGGCACAAGCAACCCCAGGGGGCCGCAATGCAAACACCCGTCCAGGAAAAACCCGCCACAGCAAAGCCGTCAGGAAAGGCCGCATCCGGCCACGGCCAGGCCACGAAGTACGACTTCATGGTGGTCTCCAACAGGCTGCCGGTCGACCGGGTCGCCCCCGGCGACAGCGGGGACGACGGGTCCGGCTGGCGCCGCTCCCCGGGCGGCCTGGTGACCGCACTTGCTCCGATGATGACCAAGACCGACGGCGCCTGGGTGGGCTGGCACGGCGCTCCCGACGAGACGGTAAAGCCGTTCAGCCACGGCGGCATGGACCTGGTTCCGGTCCAGCTCAGCACAGACGACGTCGAGCTGTACTACGAAGGCTTCTCGAACGCGACGCTGTGGCCGCTGTACCACGACGTCATCGCACCGCCCGAGTTCCACCGCACCTGGTGGGATTCCTACCGCAAGGTCAACCAAAGGTTCGCGGACGCCGTCGTGCACCATGCGGACCACGGCGCCACCGTCTGGGTCCAGGACTACCAGTTGCAGCTTGTTCCGCGCATGCTCCGCCAGGCACGGCCGGACCTCCGCATCGGGTTCTTCAACCACATCCCGTTTCCCCCGCCGGAGATCTTCGCCCAGCTGCCCTGGCGGCACGCCATCATCGACGGACTGCTTGGCGCCGACCTGGTGGGCTTCCAGCGGGTCAGCGACGCCGGCAACTTCATGCGCTCGGCCCGGCGCTTCCTTGGCGCCAGCGTCAAGCAGCAACAGGTGCACGTCAAGGGCCACGACGGCCAGATCACCCATATCGCCCGTGCGCAGGCGTTTCCCATCTCCATCGACGTCAAGCAGATCACCGAACTTGCCGCCAGGCCGGACATCATCGAGCGGGCCCGGCAGATCCGCCAGGACCTGGGCAATCCGAAAACCATCCTCCTGGGCGTGGACCGGCTGGATTACACCAAGGGCATCCGGCACCGGCTGAAGGCCTTCGAGGAACTCCTGGCGGACGGCCGGCTGTCCGTGGGAGATGCGACGCTGATCCAGGTGGCCTCCCCCAGCCGGGAGCGGGTTGAACAGTACCGCCTGCTCCGCGAGGAAGTGGAAGGCACCGTGGGCCACATCAACGGCACCTACGACACCATCCAGAACACCGCCGTCCGCTACCTGCACCACAGCTACCCGGTGGAGGAAATGGTGGCCCTCTACCTGGCGGCAGACGTCATGCTGGTCACCGCCCTCAGGGACGGCATGAACCTGGTGGCCAAGGAATACGTCACCGCGCGCAACAATAACGACGGCGCCCTGGTCCTCAGCGAATTCGCCGGCGCGGCTGACCAGCTCAAGCAGGCCCTGCTGATCAACCCGCACGACATCGCCGGCCTGAAGAACACCATCATGAATGCCGTTGAGATGGCTCCGCGCGAAGCCGGGCGCCGCATGCGGTCCATGCGCAAACAGATCCTGGAACACGACGTGGATCTTTGGTCCGCCGACTTCCTGCGCGCGCTGAACGAGAAGGTGGTCCGCGATGACTCCTGAACCAGGTACGGCAGCGCCGCTCGCCCTGACACCGGAACTGAGGGAAGCCGTCCGGACCATCGCCAGCACTGACCAGTTGCTGGTGGCAATGGACTTCGATGGCACCATGGCACCGATCGTTCCGCATGCGGACGATGCCCGGCCGCTCCCTCGCGCGGCCGCCGCCTTTGCCGGGCTGGCGGCGCTTCCACGCACGACGACGGCACTCATCTCAGGACGCGCCCTCGCCTCGCTGCGCGGCGTGGCCTCGCCGCCGGCCGAGTCGCTGCTCATCGGCAGCCACGGCGCGGAAGCCTGGCTGGGCCCGGGGTCCGCAGGGCTCGAGCTGGACGAAGACCAGCGGACGCTGCTGGCCGAGGTCAGGGGCGTCCTCGCCGAGATCGCCGGGGAAGCCCCTGGAACAATGCTCGAGGACAAGCCGGCAGGCGTGGTGCTGCACACACGGCAGGCTGCGGACGATGTCGCCGAGGACGCCGTCGCCGCCGCGCGCTCACTGCTGGAGGACCGCAAGGGCGTGTTCCTGAAGAACGGCAAGCGGGTTCTGGAAACCTCCGTGGTGCACGCCTCCAAGGGCGAGGCAGTCGCGTTCCTTCGCCAGGCAGCGGGAGCTACCGCCGTGCTGTTCGCGGGGGATGACACCACCGACGAAGATGCTTTCGCCCGCCTTGGGCCGGGGGATGTGGGGGTCAAGGTAGGCCTCGACTTCACCCAGGCGCAGTACCGGGTGGAAGCTCCGGTCCACGTGGCAGAGCTGCTTGAAGCGCTGCTTGCGGCGCGGAGCTCTGCCGTGGGCGGACGGGACGGGACGCCTGCCGGCTAAACGGCCGGCAACGCCCCCGGTGTGACGTTCGTAACATTTGCGATAAAAAGCGAAGGTTCTGCCATACTCTTTCTTGTGATGTGGCGCACAAGAACCGTGCGGCGTCACTCGATGCGCTCCGGCCCTGCCGGAACGCATATGCAACACAAAACTGAACAAACATGAACCATTCACAACGGATCGTCCGGCACGTACCTGCCGGTGAAGGGATTGATAACTGTGGCTACAGTTACTTTTGATAACGCTACGCGTCTGTACCCGGGCACAGATAAGCCCGCCGTCGATAAGCTCAACATCGACATCGCCGATGGCGAATTCCTGGTCCTCGTTGGACCCTCCGGTTGCGGTAAGTCCACCTCCCTGCGCATGCTCGCAGGCCTCGAGGACGTCAACGCAGGCCGCATCCTGATCGGTGACCGCGACGTCACCGACGTCCCCCCGAAGGACCGCGACATCGCAATGGTCTTCCAGAACTACGCCCTGTACCCGCACATGACTGTGGCGGACAACATGGGCTTCGCACTGAAGATCGCCGGCATCTCCAAGGAGGAGCGCGCAGAGCGTGTCCGCGAAGCCGCCAAGCTCCTTGACCTCGAGCAGTACCTGGACCGCAAGCCGAAGGCACTTTCCGGCGGCCAGCGCCAGCGTGTTGCCATGGGCCGCGCCATCGTGCGTAACCCGCAGGTCTTCCTCATGGATGAGCCGCTGTCCAACCTTGACGCCAAGCTCCGCGTCCAGACCCGCACGCAGATCGCCTCCCTGACCCGACGCCTGGGCGTCACCACGGTTTACGTGACCCACGACCAGGTCGAGGCCATGACCATGGGTGACCGCGTTGCAGTCCTCAAGGACGGCCTGCTGCAGCAGGTGGACACCCCGCGCAACCTGTACGACCGCCCAAAGAACGTCTTCGTTGCCGGCTTCATTGGCTCCCCTGCCATGAACCTGCTGGAACTTCCCGTGGTCGACGGCGGCGTACAGTTCGGTGGCACCGTCTACCCCGTGCCGCGCGACGTCCTCGAGGAAGCACACGGCTCCACGGTCACCGTCGGAAGCCGCCCTGAGGACCTGGAGAACGCTCCCCACGGTGAGGGCCTTAAGGTCGAGGTCGATGTCGTCGAAGAGCTCGGCGCCGACGCCTACGTCTACGGCCACACCACCCTCGACGGCAAGGACCACGACATCGTGGCACGCGTCGACGGCCGCCGTCCTCCGATGAAGGGCGAATCCATCTACGTCCGTCCGCAGTCGGGCCACGTGCACCTGTTCGACACCAAGACCGGCCTGCGCCTGGGCGACTAGTCCCCACCGGCGCCGTGGGCCCACCACCGGCGCCCTAACTAACAGACGGCGGCCCGCACCACTTCGCAATGGTGCGGGCCGCCGTCGGCCGTTAACCGTCCCGCGGAAGAATTAGCCGGGCACGCCCTTGTACGGAAGAATTGAGTCCATGACCGAGGAACACAGCGCCCAGTGGCACGACGAACCCACCGACTACGGGCAGATCGGAAAACTGCCGCGGTTCACCGCCGCCAGCGCCGATGACAACAAGGCCGCCTCGGTCTCAAGCTCGCTGAACATTACCGCGGCGGCCGCCGATCCCGAACTGCTGGACCTGCCGTGGCACATCGCACTGGAGGACTGGCCGGCAGAGAACCTTGCCGCCCTCCCCCGCGGCATTTCCCGCCACATCGTGCGCTTTGCACACCTGGGCGGATCGGTGATTGCCATCAAGGAAACCTCCGAGCACGTTGCGCGCCACGAGTACCACATGCTGCGGAAGCTGGCCCGGCTGGATGTGCCCTGCGTTGAGCCCGTTGCGGTCATCACTGGCCGGACCACCCTGGACGGTCGTCCGCTTAACCCTGTGCTGGTCACCCGGCACCTGAAGTTTTCGATGCCGTACCGTGCACTGTTCTCACAGATGCTGCGCAAGGACACGCTGACGCGCCTCATTGATGCCCAGGCGCTGCTTCTGGTCAGGCTGCACCTCATCGGCTTCTACTGGGGCGACGTTTCACTGTCCAACACCCTGTTCCGGCGCGATGCGGGAGCCTTTGCCGCCTACCTGGTCGACGCCGAGACCGGCGAACTGTACCCGGACCTGTCCCTCGGGCAGCGGGAATACGATCTCGAAATTGCCCGGGTCAACATCGCCGGCGAACTCATGGACCTGCTGGACGGCGGCCTGATCGAGGAGAAGGTGGACCCCGTGGCCACCAGCGAACTGATCATGGACAGTTACCGGCGGTTGTGGGCAGAGCTGACCGAAAAGGAATCCTTCGAACTCGGGGAACGCTGGCGGGTGGGCGCGCGCATCCGCAGGCTCAACGAACTCGGCTTCGACGTCGAAGAATATGCCATCAAGACCACGCAGAACGGTTCCACCATCCAGCTGCAGCCCAAGGTGGTGGACGCGGGGCACCATCAGCGCAGGCTCCTGCGGCTGACCGGCCTGGATGCCCAGGAAAACCAGGCCCGCCGCCTCCTGAACGACATGGATTCGTTCCGGGCGGACAACAACCCGGAGATGGATGAGGAGTACAGCGCACACCTCTGGGTGAGCCAGATCTTCGAACCGATCGTCCGGTCCATCCCGCGCGACCTGTCCGGGAAGCTGGAACCGGCAGAAGCCGTGCATGAAGTACTGGAGCACCGCTGGTACATGTCAGAGAAGCAGGAACGCCATATCCCCCTGGCCGAGGCCGTCCAGTCGTACATCGACTCGATCCTCCGGCACCGCCGTGACGAGGCAGCCATCATGCTGAACCCGGACACCGAGCTCCTGAAGATCCTTGAGGTGGAAACCGAAGAATCCCGTTACGGCAGCGACGAGACCGCTGACGAGTACCCGGATTCGGACGACTAGCCCCTAGATTGCCTTCCCGGGGTTCAGGATCCCGGCCGGGTCGAAGAGGTCCTTGATCCGGCGCTGAAGCTCCCGGACAGGTTCCGGCTGTTCCTGGCCGAGCCACCGCAGTTTGTACTGGCCCACCCCGTGCTCGCCGGTGATGGTGCCGCCCATGGAAAGTGCCACGGTGATGGAGTCATCCAGGGCGCGCTGGAGCCGTTCCATGGCCGCCGGGTCAACGCCGGTACCTTGGCGGTCGATCCAGAAGGTGGGGTGGAGGTTGCCGTCCCCGGCGTGGGCCACCACCTTCAGCTTGACCTGATGTTCGGCTGCCATGGCCTCCAGCGCGGCAACATAATCGACCAGGCGCGAGCGGGGTACGGCCACGTCCTCGCCCACCCGGTACTCATCATCAACTTCGGCGCCCCGGCTGTGCCGGCGCAGCTCCACCAGCCGCTCCGCCTCGGCGCTGGCTTCCGTCGTGACGGTGGCTCCGCCGGCACGGAGCACGCCGCGCACCACCTCCGCTTCCGCGGCGGCACCAAAGCCATCAGTCTGCACCAGGAGGAGCGAGCGTCCCCTGGCAGTAAGGTCGGAGCCGTGCAGCTCGTCCAGCTGCGCCAGCGTCCCGCCGTCAAGCAGTTCCATGATGGCCGGCTGGACCCTGGCCCTGCCCACCGCCAGGACGCCCGCAGCGGCTGCGCGGAAGCCGGGGTAGAACGCGGCGATGGTGTGAACGTCGCGGGGAAGGTATTTCAACCGTACGGTGATGCCTACAACGATGCCCAGGGTGCCTTCGGAACCGACGAACAGCCCGGTGAGGTCATAGCCCGCAACACCCTTGAAGGTCTGGTGGCCCGTGTGGATCAGGGATCCGTCAGCGAGCACCACGTCCAGGGCGAGGACCGAGTCCCTGGTGACCCCGTACTTGGCGCAGCGCAGGCCACCCGCATTGGTGGCTACGTTTCCGCCTATGGTTGAGCTGCGGAAACTGGCGGGATCGGGGGCGTACATGAGTCCGTGCAGGGCGACGGCGTCATTTAGGTCTGCGTTCACCACCCCGGGTTCCACGACGGCCGTCTCATCGTCGGGATTGACGGACAGGATGCGGTCCATGCGTTCGAGGGAGAGGACAACACTGTTCCGGGTGGCATGGGCACCTCCGGAGACTCCGGTCCCGGCACCACGCGGCACCACGGTAATGCCGGCAGCGGCACAGGCTCGCATCACCGACTGTACTTCGGCCACAGACTCGGGGAACACCACCGCCAGCGGCAGTTGGAAGTCGGTAACCGGTGCCTGGTCCACTGCGTACCGGTGGAGATCCGCGTCGGCCGTGACAACTTGCCCGGCTCCGACGCTTTCCGTCAGTGCGTCCAGTACGTTTACCATCAAACCTCCAGCTGTCGCCGCCTATTGCTTCTCCAGTCTAGGGGCGCTGCAACACGCGGCTATTCCGCCCCCATGAAGTGGGCAAAGCGCGCGAGGATGCCGGGCCAGTCAGAGGCGTACTGGGCACGGGCGCCGGCAGGATCCTCGGCGCCCTCCCACCCGTCGTGGAGAACGCGTACCTCGGTGCCCGCATCAACCGGCTGGAACACTACGCGGAGTTCCGTGGACCAGAGTGCCGTCGTACCCGGGTGCCACGTGGCGTGGAAGGAGAACGGGGGCTGCCAGTCGTCGAGAGTCCCCCAGATGCTCGTCCGGCCGTCATCCGCCGTTTCAAGGATTAGGTTCTCTTCGAACTCCACATAGGAGCCGACGCCATAGATACCGTGCTCCTCAAGTGGCCACCACAGGTGCGTGTGGTCGGTAAAGCCGGCGAAGGCATGGGCCACGCCACCGGGAACCACAACCGAACTGACCACTGCATCGAGTACCTCAGAAGCGGTTTCCCGGCTGTTCCCGGACGGTTCCTGGCTGTGGCTGAAGAGGCTGCTCATGCTGATCAACTTTACGCTGAACAGCGGCCCGCTTCCCCAACGGCCATTCCCCTCCGCCTGTGACGTTCGCTCAGGTGTGGGGGTTCCCCGGGCCTGGTTGCTGTATCAGGTGGGTTCCCCACGCCGGATGGGACCCGCCATAAGTGAGCGGGGATCCGGGTGGGACCCGTCACGAGTGAGCGGGGGTCCGGGGTGGTGCCGCCACAAGTGAGCGGGGGTGTGGGCTACCAGGAGTCGGCTGGGGGTTTGTGGTGGTGGTTAAAGTGGTAGGGCCCTGACAGTTGTGTCAGGGCCCTACTCAAATGATGTCCGGCGGTGTCCTACTCTCCCACACCCTCCCGGGTGCAGTACCATCGGCGCTGTGGGTCTTAGCTTCCGGGTTCGGAATGGGACCGGGCGTTTCCCCCACGCTATGACCGCCGTAACCCTTCTACCCGTCACCAACCCCTTTTAGGGGGTGGTGTGGGAAATCTGTGGTTACAACATGTGGTGTTGTATTCAGTTGTTTTGGTTCCGGCCGACAACGTGTTGGGTTGTTGGTTGGGAACCACATAGTGGACGCAAGCAGAGTTATGTATTTTCTGTGTGGTGTAAGTTGTTGGCCTATTAGTACCGGTCAGCTTCACGAGTCGTTAGTCCTCGCTTCCACATCCGGCCTATCAACCCAGTGGTCTGGCTGGGGGCCTCTCACACAATAAAGTGTATGGAAATCTCATCTCGAAGCGAGCTTCCCGCTTAGATGCTTTCAGCGGTTATCCCATCCGAACGTAGCTAATCAGCGGTGCACTTGGCAGTACAACTGACACACCAGAGGTTCGTCCGTCCCGGTCCTCTCGTACTAAGGACAGCCCTTCTCAAATTTCCTGCGCGCGCAGCGGATAGGGACCGAACTGTCTCACGACGTTCTAAACCCAGCTCGCGTACCGCTTTAATGGGCGAACAGCCCAACCCTTGGGACCTACTCCAGCCCCAGGATGCGACGAGCCGACATCGAGGTGCCAAACCATGCCGTCGATATGGACTCTTGGGCAAGATCAGCCTGTTATCCCCGAGGTACCTTTTATCCGTTGAGCGACGGCCATTCCACAATGTACCGCCGGATCACTAGTCCCGACTTTCGTCCCTGCTCGAGATGTCTCTCTCACAGTCAAGCTCCCTTGTGCACTTACACTCGACACCTGATTGCCAACCAGGCTGAGGGAACCTTTGGGCGCCTCCGTTACTTTTTAGGAGGCAACCGCCCCAGTTAAACTACCCATCAGGCACTGTCCCTGACCCGGATTACGGGCCGAAGTTAGATGTCCAAAGTGACCAGAGTGGTATTTCAACGATGACTCCACCCGAACTGGCGTCCGGGCTTCAACGTCTCCCACCTATCCTACACAAGCCACTCCGAACACCAATACCAAACTATAGTAAAGGTCTCGGGGTCTTTCCGTCCTGCTGCGCGTAACGAGCATCTTTACTCGTACTGCAATTTCGCCGAGTTTATGGTTGAGACAGCGGGGAAGTCGTTACTCCATTCGTGCAGGTCGGAACTTACCCGACAAGGAATTTCGCTACCTTAGGATGGTTATAGTTACCACCGCCGTTTACTGGGGCTTAAATTCTCAGCTTCGCCCTTACAGGCTAACCGGTCCTCTTAACCTTCCAGCACCGGGCAGGAGTCAGTCCGTATACATCGTCTTGCGACTTCGCACGGACCTGTGTTTTTAGTAAACAGTCGCTTCCCCCTGGTCTCTGCGGCCCCGATCCCCTCCGGACAGCAAGTGTCCATCAAGGTTGGGGCCCCCCTTCTCCCGAAGTTACGGGGGCATTTTGCCGAGTTCCTTAACCATAATTCTCTCGATCGCCTTAGTATTCTCTACCTGATCACCTGTGTCGGTTTGGGGTACGGGCGGCTAAAACCTCGCGTCGATGCTTTTCTCGGCAGCATAGGATCACCAAATCCCCCCAAACGGGGGTCCCATCAGATCTCAGGCATCATGAGTGGCGGATTTGCCTACCACTCGCCCTACATCCTTAGACCGGGACAACCATCGCCCGGCTCGGCTACCTTCCTGCGTCACACCTGTTAATACGCTTGCCTCCCAGGATCAGGTCCTGCGCTCCACCAAAACCCTCACACCACAAGGGTGATCGGGCAGGTCTCGGGCAGTTAGTATCCCCTGTTCAACATGGGCGGTTTTTCGCCGGTACGGGAATATCAACCCGTTGTCCATCGACTACGCCTGTCGGCCTCGCCTTAGGTCCCGACTTACCCAGGGCAGATTAGCTTGACCCTGGAACCCTTGATCATTCGGCGGACGGGTTTCTCACCCGTCTTTCGCTACTCATTCCTGCATTCTCACTCGTGTAGGCTCCACCGCTGGTTTCCACCGCGACTTCACTGCCCACACGACGCTCCCCTACCCATCCAAACGCCTGAACCACAAGGGCTTAGCTAATATTTGAATGCCACAACTTCGGCGGTGTACTTGAGCCCCGCTACATTGTCGGCGCGGAATCACTTGACCAGTGAGCTATTACGCACTCTTTTAAGGATGGCTGCTTCTAAGCCAACCTCCTGGTTGTCTTCGCAACTCCACATCCTTTCCCACTTAGCACACGCTTAGGGGCCTTAGTTGGTGGTCTGGGCTGTTTCCCTCTCGACTATGAAGCTTATCCCCCACAGTCTCACTGCTACGCTCTCACTTACCGGCATTCGGAGTTTGGCTGACGTCAGTAACCTTGTAGGGCCCATTAGCCATCCAGTAGCTCTACCTCCGATAAGAAACACGCAACGCTGCACCTAAATGCATTTCGGGGAGAACCAGCTATCACGAAGTTTGATTGGCCTTTCACCCCTACCCACAGCTCATCCCCTCCATTTTCAACTGAAGTGGGTTCGGTCCTCCACGACGTCTTACCGTCGCTTCAACCTGGCCATGGGTAGATCACTTCGCTTCGGGTCTAGATCACGCCACTCAAACGCCCTATTCAGACTCGCTTTCGCTACGGCTGCCCCACACGGGTTAACCTCGCGACGTAACACTAACTCGCAGGCTCATTCTTCAAAAGGCACGCCGTCACAACTACAAGGTTGCTCCGACGGATTGTAAGCACACGGTTTCAGGTACTGTTTCACTCCCCTCCCGGGGTACTTTTCACCTTTCCCTCACGGTACTGGTCCGCTATCGGTCATTAGGGAGTATTTAGGCTTATCAGGTGGTCCTGACAGATTCGCACGGGATTTCTCGGGCCCCGTACTACTTGGGATACATCAACAAGGCGGTGCAACGCATTACAGTTACGGGACTAACACCCTCTCTGGCCGGCCTTTCAAGACCGTTCACCTATACGCACACCCACACCCCGTCAGCCCGGCAGAACTGACACGTAATGTCCCACAACCCCGACCATGCAACGCCCGCCGGCTATCACACATGGAACGGTTTAGCCTGATCCGCGTTCGCTCGCCACTACTAACGGAATCACTATTGTTTTCTCTTCCTGCGGGTACTGAGATGTTTCACTTCCCCGCGTTCCCTCCACGCACCCTATGTGTTCAGATGCGGGTCACCAGGTAACTCGCGCTCCTGGCGGGGTTTCCCCATTCGGACACCCTGGGATCACAGTCCGGTTATCGACTCCCCCAGGCTTATCGCAGATTCCTACGTCCTTCTTCGGCTCCTAATGCCAAGGCATCCACCGTGTGCTCTTAAAAACTTGACCACAAAGATCAAAAACATTTTCGAGAGAACCACAGAAACCGACCCGCACACCCAAAGGCGCACGAACCAGATCCAGGTTCATATTCTTGGAAATTGCTTCTTATACAAGATGCTCGCGTCCACTATGTAGTTCTCAAACAACAACCCCACACCACACACCCCACACACAACCCCCCAAAAGGGATCACCATGCATGATCGGTGCAGCAGGGAAACCAGAAACAAAGTACCGACAAGAACCCCAAGGGCCCCTCCCCGGTCCTGTTGCCTCAGGACCCAACAGTGTGCCAAACACTACCCAGCAGACCAGACCACCGAACGTTCCAGGACCAACTCCGAAGAGATCAGTCCGTACTAGCAAACGGTCCGTGCCACCAGGCACCTATTTGTTGATATTCCACCCTTGAGCACCCGCCACGAAACATTCGTCCGTGCAACGGGCATTCTCCTGACAACCCCCACCACCGGACATACATCCAGGATAGAAAGCTGTAGGTGCTCCTTAGAAAGGAGGTGATCCAGCCGCACCTTCCGGTACGGCTACCTTGTTACGACTTAGTCCCAATCGCCAGTCCCACCTTCGACGGCTCCCCCCCACAAGGGGTTAGGCCACCGGCTTCGGGTGTTACCAACTTTCGTGACTTGACGGGCGGTGTGTACAAGGCCCGGGAACGTATTCACCGCAGCGTTGCTGATCTGCGATTACTAGCGACTCCGACTTCATGGGGTCGAGTTGCAGACCCCAATCCGAACTGAGACCGGCTTTTTGGGATTAGCTCCACCTCACAGTATCGCAACCCTTTGTACCGGCCATTGTAGCATGCGTGAAGCCCAAGACATAAGGGGCATGATGATTTGACGTCGTCCCCACCTTCCTCCGAGTTGACCCCGGCAGTCTCCTATGAGTCCCCACCATCACGTGCTGGCAACATAGAACGAGGGTTGCGCTCGTTGCGGGACTTAACCCAACATCTCACGACACGAGCTGACGACAACCATGCACCACCTGTAAACCGACCACAAGTGGGGCACCTGTTTCCAGGCGTTTCCGGTTCATGTCAAGCCTTGGTAAGGTTCTTCGCGTTGCATCGAATTAATCCGCATGCTCCGCCGCTTGTGCGGGCCCCCGTCAATTCCTTTGAGTTTTAGCCTTGCGGCCGTACTCCCCAGGCGGGGCACTTAATGCGTTAGCTACGGCGCGGAAAACGTGGAATGTCCCCCACACCTAGTGCCCAACGTTTACGGCATGGACTACCAGGGTATCTAATCCTGTTCGCTCCCCATGCTTTCGCTCCTCAGCGTCAGTTAATGCCCAGAGACCTGCCTTCGCCATCGGTGTTCCTCCTGATATCTGCGCATTTCACCGCTACACCAGGAATTCCAGTCTCCCCTACATCACTCTAGTCTGCCCGTACCCACCGCAGATCCGGAGTTGAGCCCCGGACTTTCACGGCAGACGCGACAAACCGCCTACGAGCTCTTTACGCCCAATAATTCCGGATAACGCTTGCGCCCTACGTATTACCGCGGCTGCTGGCACGTAGTTAGCCGGCGCTTCTTCTGCAGGTACCGTCACTTACGCTTCTTCCCTACTGAAAGAGGTTTACAACCCGAAGGCCGTCATCCCTCACGCGGCGTCGCTGCATCAGGCTTCCGCCCATTGTGCAATATTCCCCACTGCTGCCTCCCGTAGGAGTCTGGGCCGTGTCTCAGTCCCAGTGTGGCCGGTCACCCTCTCAGGCCGGCTACCCGTCGTCGCCTTGGTAGGCCATTACCCCACCAACAAGCTGATAGGCCGCGAGTCCATCCAAAACCGCAAAAGCTTTCCACCAACCACCATGCGATGATCAGTCATATCCGGTATTAGACCCAGTTTCCCAGGCTTATCCCAGAGTCAAGGGCAGGTTACTCACGTGTTACTCACCCGTTCGCCACTAATCCCCCCACAAGTGAGGTTCATCGTTCGACTTGCATGTGTTAAGCACGCCGCCAGCGTTCATCCTGAGCCAGGATCAAACTCTCCGTTGAAGTAAAACAAAAACAGACACACCCACCAACCCCGGAAATAACGGAATAAAATGGATGCACAAAATTTGAAACCAGCCAAAAACACCATGCCAACCACGGGGTGGCGGCACAGCAAATTCAACCAATTCAATACAATAAATTGGTATCAACAAACTTGGCACACTATTGAGTTCTCAAACAACAGACACACCCGGCACCACCCAAACATTCCGTTCAGGATCGCTCCGGAGCAACTTTCCAAACTTACCCGGCTGCTTCGTTCTTGTCAAACCGGCGTTTTCCGACCTTCATCGCCGTAAGGCTTGGTGGTCGGTTTTCCGTCTGACTCCGTGGAGCAGCGCGGAAATAAACTCTACCACCCCTTTACCGGGAAGGCCAACCCGGCTTCCGTGGGGTCCCCTTCAGGCAGCCTGCAGACGACAAAAGGCCCGGAATCACAGGGATTCCGGGCCTCCTGCCCTGCGCCGAACAGTCGTGGGCTGTTCAACCATGACTCTTACTTAGCGGCAGGCGCTTCCGGAGTAAAGAAGGATGCACCCAACGGAGGAAGGGTAACGGTCAGCGTTGCCGGCTGCCCGTCCTGTCCTTCATCCGTAGCCTTCAGGTCTCCGGTATTCAGTACGCCAGAGCCTCCGTACTTGGTGTGGTCCGTATTGAGCACTTCGGCCCAGGCACCTGCTTGGGGAACGCCCAGGGTGTAGCCGGCGTGGGGCGCTCCGGAGAAGTTGATGGCACACACTACCGGGTTGCCGTCCGCATCACGGCGGATGAAGGAGAGGACGTTCCTGTCAGCGTCGCCGCCGTTGATCCACTGGAACCCTGCCGGTTCGTTGTCGCGGGCGTACAGGGATGGAGTGGACGTGTAGAGCTCGTTCAGGTCCTTGGTCAGCAGTTGGATCCCCTTGTGGGCGGGGATCTCCGCGAGCCACCAGTCGAGCCCGTGCTGCTCTGACCACTCCGCTTCCTGGCCAAACTCGGTCCCCATGAAGATGAGCTGCTTTCCGGGGTGTGCCCACTGGTACGCGAGGAAAGCGCGGAGGTTCGCCAGCTGCTGCCAACGGTCCCCCGGCATCTTGCGAAGCATCGAGCCCTTGCCGTGCACGACTTCGTCGTGGCTGATGGGCAGGAGGAAGTTTTCCGTGAAGGCATAAACCAGCGAGAAGGTCAGGCCGCCGTGGTGCCATTTGCGGTTGACCGGGTCCTCGGACGCGTACTTCAGGGAATCGTGCATCCAGCCCATGTTCCATTTCAGGCCGAATCCCAGTCCGCCGTGGCTGGTGGGAGCGGTCACGCCGGGGAACGCCGTGGACTCCTCGGCAATCATGACAGCACCGGGGTGGCTCTTATAGACGGTGGCATTGACTTCCTGGAGGAAGGAGATCGCTTCGAGGTTCTCCCGGCCGCCGAACCGGTTGGGCCGCCACTGCCCCTCTTCGCGGGAGTAGTCCAGATACAGCATGGACGCTACGGCATCCACCCGCAGCCCGTCGATGTGGAACTCGTCCAGCCAGTACAGTGCGTTCGCCACCAGGAAGTTGCGCACCTCGGTACGGCCGAAGTCGAAGATCAGCGTTCCCCAGTCGGGGTGTTCGCCCAGGGTGGGGTCGGCGTGCTCGTACAGGGGCTGGCCGTCGAACTGTGCCAGCGCCCAGGAATCCTTGGGGAAGTGGGCAGGGACCCAGTCCAGCAGGACACCGATGCCCGCCTGGTGCAGGGTGTCCACCAGGTAGCGGAACTCGTCGGGGTGGCCGAACCGGGACGTCGGGGCAAAGTAGGAGGTGACCTGGTAGCCCCAGGAACCACCGAACGGGTGCTCGGCAACCGGCATGAACTCCACGTGCGTGAAGCCCAGCCACTTGACGTAGTCCACGAGTTCCTGGGCCAGCTCGCGGTATCCAAGCCCCAGGCGCCAGGAGCCGAGGTGGACCTCGTAGACGCTCATGGCAGAGTTGTGCGGATCGCGCTCGGCGCGGGCCTGCATCCACTCGTCGTCCTTGAAGGCGTAGGACGGCTCCACCACGCGGGATGCCGTGAGCGGCGGGACCTCGGTTCCGAAAGCCATCGGGTCCGCTTTTTCCACCCAGTAGCCAGCCTTGGTGCGGATCTCGAACTTGTAGCACGCCCCTGCTACAACCCCGGGGATGAAGAGTTCCCAAACACCGGAGGAGCCCAGTGAGCGGAGCGAATGTTCGCGGCCGTCCCAGCCGTTGAAATCGCCCTTTACGCGGACGGCCTGGGCGTTGGGGGCCCACACGGCGAAGGAAACACCGTCCACATCCCCCAGCGAAGACTTGTAGTGCTGGACGTGTGCGCCCAGGACCTGCCAGAGCTTTTCGTGGCGGCCTTCCCCGATGAGGTGGAGGTCGACCTCGCCGACTGTCGGCAGGTACCGGTAGGGCTCGTCCACCGTGACGGGGTCAGCCCCGGGGTACGTGACGGACAGGCGATAGTCCGGGACGTGCCCGTGCTCGCTCGGCTCAAGTACAGCCACCCAGGCCCCATGGGCCTCGTGCTGCATCGGCACTTCACCTGCAGCGGTGATGACGCTGACGGCTTCCGCCAGGTGCTTGACCGTGCGGACGGTGACGTGACCGTAGTCATCCAGGTGCGCCCCCAGTACGGAGTGCGGCGCGTGGTGTTCACCGTTGGCAATCTTGCCCAGGGTGCCGTCGTCCACCGGGAGCGGAGCCCCCGGCCGTCCTGTTCGTGCTGTGCCTGTCATTTCGTTACCTTCCGATGCTGCGCCGGCGGTGTCGCCGGCGCCGTTACCGCCCAGGAGCCGTCTGGAGGCGCTTACTGGAATCGCCAGCCAATCGGGCCTGTTACGCATTTCATAAACAACTTCGTACAGCGCCTTGTCCAGCCACAATGCCACAAACAGCGGTGAGGTCCGGTCCACCGTGCCGCGGGTGACGTGCGCGTAGCCTGCGAGGAACGCATCGGCGCAGTCGTCAACCCAGGACGCGGGCACTTGGGCGCCTTCCTGCTCGCGCTGGGCGGCTCCGGCCGCGTAGTCGAAGGAGCGCAGCATGCCGGCGACGTCCCGCAGGGGCACATCGGGGCCGTTCCGCTCATCGATGGGGCGCAGCGGTTCGCCCTCAAAATCGAGGATGGCCCAGCGGGGCTCCGATTCAGTGGCGGCCAGCGGTTCCGTTCGGCCTGCTGCAGGGGGCACCTGCAGGATCTGGCCGAGGTGCAGGTCACCATGGATCCGCTGCAGCGGACCCGCGCTGGCGCCGTCGAGCCCGTCAAGAAGGGCTCCGAGGGCTTCGTCATAGGGGCCGACGGCGGGACCGGCCTCGGCCCAGGCCGCGCGGATACGCCGGGCTACTCCTGCCGCGACGTCCTGGCCGGACCCGGCAGCTTCTGAACGGCCGAGCGTTTCGGCGAGCCGGCGGTGGACGGTGGCCGTGGCCGCGCCGAGTGCCCGCGCCTCGGCGGTGAAGTCCCTGCCAGCCCGTGCTGCATCAACGGCGAGCCGCCAGGCATCCAGTCCCCCGGCAAGGAATTCGTGCGCCACAGCAAGCTCACCCTGCACCGGGCGGGTGCCCCTCGCCGTCCCGCCTGCTTTGGTGCCGTTTTCCAGCCATTCTCCCCGCACCCAGCCCAGCGTGGCGGGGACCTCCGAGGTGCCGGCGGCGGTGAGGGCCGCGCCCACTTCGACTTCGGGGTTGGTTCCGGCAGACAGTGTCCGGAAGAACTTCACGATGGCCGCGGACTCGCCGTCGTCAACAATCACCGAGGTGTTGGACTGTTCGCCGGACAGTACCTTGACCACTCCGTGGGCGGTGGGGAGCCGGTAGTTTCCGGATGCCTTGAAGCCCGCGGCCACGCCGGTGCGTGCCGTGGCTTCGTGCCGGATGAGTTCCAGCCAGCCGCCGATGAAGTCGGGGTCGTGGAGGGCGTCGTAAACCCAGGTCCTGGACGGGTCCGTCCCGGCCGCCTGTCCCACCAGCGCCCGTTCCATGCCGGCCGCCGGTGCCGCCCGGAAGCTCAACGGAACCTGCACCACCAAGCTGCGGCCGCCGCCGTCGGACGGGCCGGTGGTGATGTTCAGCAGGAATACCGCAAGCCCCGCGTGCCCCGACGGGTCCTCGATTCCCAGGCTGCCTGCCTGGGACATCTCGAAGTCGGGGCTATTGACGGGGAACCATCGCTGCTTCGGAAGCCATTCCTTGAGGAGCGCGGTCAGGGCGGGAGTAAGTATTGGCTGGTTCATATCAATTCTCTATCGACAGGATGGGCAGTGCCTGCGTGTAGGGCGACGACGGATTGGACGTCGCCGACCGGAGCCGGAGCCAGAAGAAATCGTGGCTTCCGAGGGTCAGCGTCAACGTCTCGTCGTCGTTGATCCCCGGGAAGACCTGGCCGCCGAAGACATCACGCAGTCCCCGGCCGGCGTATTCGGGCACACGCAGCGTGGCGGCCACGGGATGCTGCGAGAGATTAAAGGCGCAGAGGACCGGTTTCGCCGTTCAATCCTGCGGAATTACCCTCCGGCAGTTCCCGGAGGTACGCCAGGACGGCGTCGTGGTCGGCTTCGACGTGCTTGAAGGCGCCGAGGCCGAAAGCCGGGTGGTTCCTGCGGACACTGAGGATCTGGCGGGTCCAGCGAAGCAGCGATCCGGAGTGCGCGGCCTCGGCCTCCACGTTGGCCATGCTGTAGTTGTAGACCAGCGACTGGATGGGCGGCAGGTAGAGCTTTCCCGGGTCCGCGTGCGAAAATCCCGCGTTGCGGTCGGGGTTCCACTGCATCGGTGTGCGGACGGCGTCACGGTCCTCAAGCCAGATGTTATCGCCCATGCCGATCTCGTCCCCGTAATACAGGAACGGGCTGCCCGGCAGTGAAAGCAGGAGGGCGTTGATCAGCTCAATCTCAGCCCGCGAGTTGTCGAGCAAGGGGGCCAGCCGCCGGCGGATACCGATGTTGGCGCGCATGCGCGGGTCCGGTGCGTACCAGCCGAGCATTGCAGCGCGTTCGTCAGCAGTGACCATTTCGAGCGTCAGTTCATCGTGGTTGCGCAGGAAGGTGCCCCACTGGGCTCCGTCCGGGATATCCGGAGTGTCGCGCATGGTCTCGATGATGGGCGCGGCCTTCTGGTCCCGGAGCGCGTAGTAGAGCCGGGGCATGATGGGGAAGTGGAACGCCATGTGGCACTCCGGCTCCGCCTCCGTCCCGAAATACTCCACTACCTCGTTGGGCGGCTGGTTGGCCTCCGCGATGATGACGCGGCCGGGGTAGCTTTCGTCCACCATGGCGCGCAGTTTCCGGAGGAAGTCATGGGTAGCCGGAAGGTTTTCGCAGTTGGTCCCTTCCTCTTCGAAAAGGTACGGGATGGCGTCCGCGCGGAACCCGTCAATGCCCTGGTCCAACCAGAACCGCACTACGTCGAAGAGCGCCTCGATGACCTTGGGATTTTCGAAGTTCAGGTCCGGCTGGTGGCTGAAGAACCGGTGCCAAAAGAACTGCCGGCGGATGGGATCGAAGGTCCAGTTTGATTCCTCGGTGTCAACGAAGATGATGCGGGCGTCCTGGTACTTTTCGTCGGTGTCGCTCCACACGTAGAAATCGCCGTACGGACCGTCAGGATCCTTGCGGGATTCCTGGAACCACGGGTGCTGGTCCGAGGTGTGGTTCAGCGGCAGGTCGATGATCACCCGCACTCCCCTGGCATGAGCCTCTGCCACCAGTCGCTTGAAGTCGCTGATGGTCCCGAACTCGTCCAGTACGGAGTTGTAGTCCGAGATGTCGTAGCCACCGTCCCGCAGGGGTGACTGGAAGAACGGCGGCAGCCACAGGCAATCCACGCCCAGCCACTGAAGGTAGTCCAGCCTGTCGATGAGGCCGGAGAAGTCTCCGGATCCGTCACCGTTGGCATCCGCAAAGGCCCGTACCAGCACCTCATAGAAAACGGCTTTCCGGTACCACAGCGGATCATGCTGGAGGCCCGGAGCATTCAGCTCAAACGTGCTTTTGGGCGTGAAGTGCTGGCCGGAACTTTGCGGATTGAAATTCACTGATGCATTCTCCTGACGCTCAGGATGTGTGCCGGCTCTACGTGCGGGTCAAGGCGGACGTAGTTGAACTCCCCCCATTCCCAGCTTTCGCCGGAGATGAGGTCGTCAACGTAGAAGCCGCCGCCCGCGGTGATGTCCTGCGGGTCCAGTTCCAGGGCAGCCAGGTCCAGGGCTACGCTGCATTCCTTGGTGACGTGCGGATCCACGTTGACCACCACAATGAGCGTGTCCTTCGAACCGTCCGCCAGCGTCTTGTGCTTGGAGTAGACCACCGTGGAGTCGTCGGTGCTCTGGTGGACCGTGAGGTTCTGCAGGTCCTGTAGCGCCGGATGGTCGCGGCGAAGGTGGTTCAGCCGTGTGATGAACGGTGCCAGGGTCCGGCCGGACTCTGCGGCAGCGTCCCAGTCGCGGGCCTTGTATTCGAACTTCTCGTTGTCGATGTACTCCTCCGCGCCGGGGCGGGCCACATGTTCGTACAGTTCGTAACCGGCGTACACGCCCCACAGCGGACTGGCCGTCGAAGCGAGGACAGCCTTGATCTTGAAGGCGGCCGGGCCACCGTACTGGAGGTACTCGGTGAGGATGTCCGGGGTGTTGACGAAGAAATTGGGCCGGAAGTACGCCGGGGAATCGTGGCTGACCTCGTGGAAGTACTCCTCGATCTCCTTCTTGGTGTTGCGCCACGTGAAGTACGTGTAGGACTGCTGGAAGCCTGCCCTGCCCAGCGCGTGCATCATCGCGGGGCGGGTAAAGGCCTCAGCCAGGAAAACCACGCCGGGAACCGTTTTGTTAACTTCGGCAATGAGCCATTCCCAGAACCACACGGGTTTGGTGTGTGGGTTATCCACGCGGAAAATCTTTACCCCGTGGCTGACCCACAACAACACAATCCGCAGAATTTCGTTCGAAAGCCCCTCGGGGTCATTGTCGAAATTAAGCGGGTAAATATCCTGGTACTTCTTGGGCGGGTTTTCGGCATAGGCAATGCTGCCGTCAACACGGGTGGTGAACCATTCGGGGTGCGCGGCTACCCAGGGGTGGTCCGGCGCCGCCTGCAGCGCCAGGTCCAGCGCCACTTCCAGGCCCAGCTCGTTGGCACGGGCCACGAAGGCGTCAAAGTCCTTGAAGGAGCCGAGGTCCGGATGGATGGCGTCGTGTCCGCCCTCGGCGGCGCCGATGGCCCATGGGGAGCCGGGATCGTGCGGGCCGGCCACAAGGGTGTTGTTGGGGCCCTTCCGGTGCTGCACGCCGATCGGGTGGATGGGCGGCATGTAGATGACGTCGAAACCCATGCCCGCGACGGCGTCCAGCCGGCGGGCGGCGGTACGGAAGTTGCCGGACGTCCAGGCGCCGGTGTTGTGGTCCTTGACGGCGCCCTCGGACCGCGGGAAGAACTCGTACCAGGAGCCGCGGCCTGCGCGGTCACGCTCCACCAGGAGGGGGTACTTCTCGGAAACGGTGACCAGTTCCCGGATGGGCTGGTGCGCCACAACCCCGGCCACATCGTGGCCGAACCCGGCGCCGAGGCGTTCCTCGGTGCTGAGGGACTGGTCAGCCAGCCTGCCGGCGGCGTCGCGCAGGACGCCCTTATCCCATTCGCTGCGGAAGTCCTCGCCGGACGCTTCCCGCAGCAGGGCGGCACCTTCAGCGAGCATGAGCTCGACGTCGATGCCGGCAGCGATCTTCACTTCAGCGTTGTGGTGCCAGGTACCGTAGCGGTCATGCCACGCCTCAATAACGAATGACCAGTTGCCCGGTTCCGACGGCGTGAGGATGCCTTCCCATCGGTCGGTTCCCATGCCCCGTTCCCCGCGTGGAGCCGTCAGCCGAACGCGCTGGCGCTCGGCACCGGACGGATCCAGCAGCACGGCGCTGACGCCAAGCTGGTCATGGCCTTCACGGAACGAGGTGGCACCCACGACGATTCCTTCGCCGGGCAGCGCCTTGGCGGGAAACTTCCCGCCCTCGACGACTGGCTGAACGGCAGTGATCGGAAAACGTCCGAACCGGAGTCCGTCGGTGATCTGTCCCTTGGGCATTTTCTTTGATGCGGCACTGGTTACTGAGTTAGTCGTCACAAGCTCGACGTTAGCGAGAAATGCCGAAGATTGCTAAGCCTGCGCACTGTATTTTGTTGCGCCGCGCTTCACGTGCTCCGCCTCCCCTGTCATTTACGCAAAAGAAACCTAAAGCTGGTTACAGCCGCGGGGGTTGTCCGTTAGTGTGACGCAGGTGAAGGCAATCCGCAGGTTTACGGTCCGTACAGTCCTCCCCGAACCCATCCGGCCCCTGGCCCGGCTGGCCAGCAACTTGCGTTGGTCCTGGCACCGCCCCACCCGGGAACTTTTCGCGGGCCTCAACCCCGCACTGTGGCAGGAAAGCGGCCAGGACCCGGTGGGCTTCCTGGGCATGGTCAGCCGCGAGGAGTTCCAGCAACTGGCCACCAACCAGGCAGTGGTGGAGAAGGTGCGGGCAGCCGAGGCGGACCTCAACCGTTACCTTGACGAGCCCCGCTGGTACCAGGGCCTGGGACCGGACGCTCCTGCCTCCATCGCCTATTTTTCGCCCGAGTTCGGCATCACCGAAGTCCTGCCCCAGTACTCCGGCGGCCTCGGCATCCTTGCCGGCGACCACCTGAAGGCGGCCTCGGACCTGGGCGTTCCGCTGATCGGCGTTGGCCTGCTGTACCAGGCCGGCTACTTCAAGCAGTCCCTCTCCCGGGACGCCTGGCAGCAGGAAACCTACCCTGTGCTGGACCCTGACGGGCTGCCCCTGACACTGCTCCGCGAGCCCTCCCCGGATGGCAACGGCAAGCCAGTGCAGGTCTCCCTGCCCCTCCCCAACGGCCGGCGCCTGCTCGCTCACATCTGGCGGGCCGACGTCGGGCGCGTCCCCCTCCTGCTCCTTGACTCCAACGTCCCGGGTAACGACGACGCCGCCCGCAGCATCACAGACCGGCTCTACGGCGGCGGCGGTGACCACCGGCTCCAGCAGGAACTGCTGCTGGGCATGGGCGGCGTGAAAGCGCTGCGGGCGTTCCAAAAGCTGACCGGCACGGCGGCTCCGGAAGTGTTCCACACCAACGAAGGCCACGCGGGCTTCCTGGGCATCGAACGTATCCAGGAACTCATGTCCGGTGAGCAGGCACTGACGTTCGATGAAGCCCTCACCGCGGGGCGAGCCTCCACCGTCTTCACCACGCACACCCCCGTGCCCGCAGGCATCGACAGGTTCGAGATCGCCCAGATCAGCCACTTCTTCCAGGCCGGGCTGGCGCCCGACGTGCCGGTGGACCGCATCCTCGAACTGGGCCGCGAGAACTACGCGGACGGCAACCCGTCCGTCTTCAACATGGCAGTGATGGGCCTGCGCCTGGCACAACGGGCCAATGGTGTGGCCAAGCTCCACGGCGAGGTCTCCCGCGGCATGTTCTCGGCACTGTGGCCCGGATTCGACCACTCCGAGGTGCCCATCACCTCGGTGACCAACGGCGTGCACGTGCCCACCTGGGTGGACAGCCGGATCTCCCAGCTGGCCCGGGATCAGTTCGGCAGCGAAGCGGAGGCCAACGGCCGCTGGGCCCTGGCGTACAACGTCAGCGACGCCGACGTCTGGGCGCTTCGGCGTGAGCTGCGTTCGGCGCTGGTGGACGACGTCCGCCGCCGCCTGCGCGCCGCGTGGAAGAAGCGTGGCGCCGCCGATGCCGAGCTGGGGTGGACCGAACACGTCCTGGACCCGGACGTACTCACCATCGGCTTTGCCCGCCGCGTTCCTACGTACAAGCGCCTGACCCTGATGCTGCGCGAACCGGAGCGGCTGAAGGCACTGCTGCTGCACAAGGAGCACCCCATCCAGCTGGTCATTGCCGGCAAGTCCCACCCGGCCGATGACGCCGGCAAGAAGATGATCCAGGACCTGGTCCGGTTCACGGACGATCCCGAGGTCCGCCACCGGATCGCATTCCTGCCGAACTATGACATCGCCATGGCGCGGACCCTGTTCCCTGGCTGCGACGTCTGGCTGAACAACCCGCTCCGGCCATTGGAGGCCTGCGGCACGTCAGGCATGAAGGCCGCCCTGAACGGCTCGCTTAACCTGTCCGTCCTGGATGGCTGGTGGGACGAGATGTACGACGGCGAAAACGGCTGGGCCATTCCGACGGCCAACAACGGCGCATCCCCCGAAGAGCGCGACGATATCGAGGCCGCCGCACTTTACGAGCTGCTCGAAAGCCAGGTGGCGCCGAGGTTCTATGGCAGCACGGTGTCCGCGGCCGCGGGGGCTGCGGGACCGTCGACGTCGGCGGCAGAGCGGGTGCCCACGCACTGGGTATCCATGATCAAGCACACCCTGTCCCACCTGGGGCCGGCGGTTTCGGCAGAGCGCATGCTCCGCGACTACGTCAACATCCTGTACCGCCCCGCAGCCGAGGCCGGCCGCAGCGCCAGTGCCACCGGCTACGCCCAGGCCCGGTCGCTGGCATCGTGGACCGCGAGGGTGCGCTCGGCCTGGCCGCAGGTGCACGTGGAGCATGTGGACTCGGTGGGCGTCTCCGAGGATCCGCAGATCGGCGACACCCTCCAGGTCAACGCGTATGTGGCCCTCAGCGGCCTCACCCCCGAGGACGTGTACGTGGAGGTGGCTTACGGCAGGGCTGAGGAAAGCGACACCCTGACGGACATCACCATCATGGAACTGCAGGTGAAGGAGGACCTGGGCAACGGCCGCCACCTCTTCAGCGGTTCGCTGGTGATCGACAGGTCAGGGCCGTTCGGCTACACCGTCCGTGTCCTGCCGCAGCACGAGGGACTCGCGTCCAAGGCCGAGCTGGGGCTGATCGTGAATGCGTAACCCCGTCTCCTGACAGGAGGGCCTCCTGCTGGGTACGTGTCCTGACAGACAGGATACTAAACCCAGCGCAGGAGGAACCCATGACCGAGCGGACCGTCTCTGACGTGATAGTGGACCGGCTGGCAGTTTGGGGAGTGGACCGAGTCTTCGGTTACAGCGGAGACGGAATCAACGGCTTCATGGGTGCTTTGCGGAGAGCCTCGGGCCGGGTGTCGTTCATCCAGGCCCGGCACGAGGAAAACGCGGCGTTCATGGCGGTGGGCCATGCCAAGTACACCGGTGGCGTGGGTGTTGTCACGTCTACCCAGGGCCCCGGTGCCGTCCACCTGCTTAACGGCTTGTACGACGCCAAACTGGACAGCGTGCCGGTGGTTGCCATCGTGGGCCAGCAGAGCCGGACTGTGCTGGGCTCCGCCTACATGCAGGAAATCGACCTGGTGTCCCTGTTCAAGGACGTCGCGTCACAGTTCGTGCAGCTGGTCAGCGCCCCGGAACAGCTGCCCATGGTCCTTGACAGGGCCTTCCGGACCGCAATGGCTACCTCGTCTCCCTGCGTGGTCATCGTCCCCCACGACCTCCAGTCGGCTCCTGCCCCTGAGCTGGAGCAGGAGCACGGAATCGTGGTGACTGCCCCGTCCTGGGCGTCGGCGGCCAAGGTACCGAGGGACGGGGACCTTGACGCTGCAGCTGCCCTGCTCAATTCCGCCGAACGGGTGGCGTTATTGGTGGGCCAAGGTGCCAGGCACGCCTCTACCGAGGTGGTTGCCATCGCCGAAAAGCTGGGGGCGGGCATTGCCACCAGCCTGCTGGGCAAACCCTTTGTGGATGAGACACTCCCGTTCGCCGTAGGCACCATGGGGCACCTTGGAACCACGGCCAGCGCCCATCTGCTGGGCAACTGCGACGCGCTGCTCATCGTGGGTTCCAATGACCCATGGACAGAGTTCTACCCGCCGCCAGGGGCGGCCCGGGTAGTGCAGATCGACATTGACGAGAAAAAGATCGGCAACCGGTACCCGGTAGAGGTGGGGCTCGCCGGGGACGCCGCGTCAGCGCTTGCGGCGCTGGACAAGAGGCTGGAGCACCGCCCGCACGGTGAATGGCGCTCGGCCGTGGAGCAGGAAGTCAGCCGCTGGCGCATCCTGGCAGCCGACCGCGCCGCCGTCCCTGCAGCACCTGTGAATCCCGAACGCGTGGTCCGCGAGCTCAACGGCCGGCTGCCGTCAGACGCCCAGCTGAGTGTCGACGTCGGAAGCTGCGTCTACTGGTACGCCCGCCAGCTGACCCTTCCGCCCGGCGTCCCGGTGCACCTGTCCGGCACGCTTGCCAGCATGGGCTGCGCCATCCCGTACGGTATCGCCGCCAAGCTCGCCCACCCTGACCGGCCGCTGGTGGCCCTGGCCGGGGACGGTGCCATGCAAATGGCCGGCGTGGCGGAACTGGCCACCGTGGCCCACCGCTGGCAGCAGTGGCCCGACCCAAGGTTTGTGGTCTGCGTCTTCAACAACCGCGAATTGGCCGAGGTGACGTGGGAACAGCGGGAGTCTGAGGCCGAACCGCGTTTTACCGACAGCCAGGAGCTGCCCGAGTTCCCATTTGCAGGCTATGCCGAACTACTGGGGCTCACAGGCATTCGCGTCGAGGACCCGGAGCTTCTCGGGGATGCCTGGGAGCAGGCCTTCGCCGCGGACCGCCCCGTAGTCATCGAAGTGCTGACCGATCCCGAAATTCCGCTGCTTCCGCCGTTCCCGGCCGGGCGGGAGAAGGCTGCCAACATGCGCAAGGGGCTGGCGGCCGAGGACGGGAGCGGCCATGCCGAAGCGCTGCTGGACACCTACACTGCGCAGGAGGAACGACCAGGCGGCTGATGCGCCGTCAGAGCAGGACGGCCGTCACCGCCAGGTCCTTTCCGGCGTACCGCTCGGCGTCCTGGAGGATTTCGCAGAGGATGCCGAACGACCTGTCGGAGCGGAACGGTGCCGCCACCTGCCAGAGGACAGTGACAGGCGGGTTGCCGTTGTCCGAAATGCTGTCCGCAAAGTCATGCAGCGAATCGTTCAGCGCATCGAGGTTGACCCCGTAGTGCTCCGGGAAACTCAGGACCTCACCGAAGGTTTCCAGGACCTCCCGCTTGCTGTCCGCCGGGGGGATAACCAAGCTGCGGCGGCCGGCGTCCGTCACCTGGTCCTGCAGTTCCTCGAGGGTCCAGGTGTCGCCGGAGTAGATCTTCATGGTGCTGCTAACTGCCTTCCGTAATGAACGAGAATGATTCGTAGTGGTCGCCGGTGTAGTACTTTTCGCCGTCCGCACCGGCAACGATCCTGCGTGCGCCACGGTCTGACTCCCCCGGAGTGGGCACCGTGTATTCGCGGTAGTAACCGCGGTCGCGGCGGGGCAGGATCCCTTCAAAGTTGCCGAAGGCCTGGTCATCCTGGCTGTAGCGGTAAGGGCCGCCTGCGCGGATCAGTGCCAGGACCCGGCGCCCTTCGGCCGGCAGCTGGGATTCCCTGATGGCCGGCAGGCCGGAGGGGTTCTTCTGTGCGGGCGCCGGCGCCGCCTGGGCCGGGCGCGACGGCGCCGGGGACGCGGACGCGGATGTCGCCGCCGGGCCGGTGGTGGGTGCCGTCGTCGTGCCCTCCGTCAACTGGCCCAGGACGCCCTGGCCGCCGAAGGCAAGCACTGCCACCACCACGAGGGCGGCAAGCAGCAGGGGCAGGATCTTGCGGTTGCGCATGGTCGGTTCGTCCCGGGCTAGGCGTTGCGGTAAATACTGATGGAGTTGGCCTCCACCAGGTCCTTTTCACCCGAAGCCACCAGGCCGCCCTGCCGCAGCTCGTGAAGCGGGGAGGTAGTGAGCCGCAGTTCGAACATGCGGGGGCCAGTGCCTTCGGCAGCCAGCGGCGGAAGCGTGATGGTGACATCCGAGCCGGTTCCGTTCACCACCACCAGGCCAGCCAGCTCACCGTCGTCGGAGCCGAGAAGGAGCTGCATCACGCGGTGCTGCGGATCGTTCCAGCGTTCCATGGACATCGGTTGGCCGTTGTGGTCGTACCAGTACAGGTAAGACTGCTCGTCCCGGACCGGGAAGTGGTGCGGCTGCGCGGCCAGGAACTCCTTGCGGAGCCGGATGTAGCGCTTGGTGCTGCGGAGCATCTCATGCGATTCCGGGGTACGCGTCCAGTCCACCCAGGTCAGGGCGTTGTCCTGGCAGTAGGCGTTGTTGTTCCCTTGTTGGGTGCGTGCCAGTTCATCGCCGGCGGTAATCATGGGAATGCCGAGGGAGATCATCAGCGACGCCATCATGTTGCGCCGCGACTGGGCGCGCCTGCCCAGGATGTCGCCGTCCTCGGTGGGGCCCTCCACGCCATGGTTGTAGCTGCGGTTGTCGCCGTGCCCGTCGCGGTTCTGTTCGCCGTTGGCTTCGTTGTGTTTCCTGTCGTAGGACACAAGGTCGTTCAGCGTGAAGCCGTCGTGGGCCGTCACGTAATTCACTGACGCGAGGCGGGAACGGCCGGAGCCTTCGAACAGCGCAGCGGAACCGGACAGGGCGTCGGCCAGTTTTGCCACCGAGCCGCCCTGTCCGCCGGATTCCAGTGCTGCCCGGTCGGCGAGCCAGAAGGACCGCACGGAATCGCGGAAGTGGTCGTTCCAGTCAACCCAGCCCATGGGGAAGCGGCCCGTCTGCCATCCGCCGTAGCCAACATCCCACGGTTCGGCGATGAGCTTGGTGTCGGACAGGACAGGGTCAGCAGCGACGGCCACGAGGAACGGGTGCCGGGGGTCGAACTCGTTATCGCCGTTGCGGCACAGGGTCACGGCCAGGTCGAAGCGGAAACCATCGATGTGGAATTCGTCCACCCAGTACCGCAGCGAGTCCAGGACCAGCTGGATAACCCGGGGCTCGGCGAAGTTGAGGCTGTTTCCGCACCCGGTGGTGTCCAGGTACTTCCCGTGGCCGTCCGTCCGGTAGTAGCGGTTCTCCCCCAGGCCACGGAAGCTGATGGTCTGCCCGTCCGCGCCGCCCTCCGCGGTGTGGTTGTAGACCACATCCAGGATGACTTCCAGTCCTGCCTCGTGGAAGGCCTTGACCATGGCCTTGAACTCGTTCTGGACTGCCTGCGGACCGGCATCCTGGGCCGCGCCCGTGGCGTAGGCGGGATGCAGGGCGAAGAAGGCCGCCGTGTTGTAGCCCCAGTAATTCGTCAGGCCCAGATCCTGCAGGTGCGGTTCGTCCAGGTGGAAATGGACCGGCAGCAGCTGCACAGACGTGATGCCCAGTCCTTTGAGGTGCTCAAGGACTGCCGGGTGCGCCATCCCCGCGTAGGTCCCGCGGAGTTCTTCTGGGACATCGGGGTGGAGCATGGTCTGTCCGCGGACGTGTGCCTCGTAGATGATGGTGTTCCGCCACGGCAGCCTCAGGCGGCTGTCCGTTCCCCAGTCAAAGTCGCCGGCCGTGCGTGCGCTGGTGAGGAGGCCGTCGCGCAGATCCACGGCCCGGCCATACGGATCGAGCAACGGGCGACTGCCGTCCTCGTCCAGGCCGTTGGCCGGTACCGCCACAGGCAGCGACTGCTCGCCGGAGGCAGGGCGGAAGCCGTAGCGGGAGCCCGGAGGCAGGTCCTCGACGATGCCGTGGTGGACGCCGTGGGTAACGTTCGGCAGCGGCTGGACGCGCCATTCACCACCCGGGGGCTGGTACACGATTTCCAGGCTGGGCACACCGGGGGCATAGCAGGCAACGTTGGCCCGGCCCCTGTCACCCTGGCCGGAGCCGTCTGAATCAGCGCGCGGGACGCTGACACCGAGGGGAACAGCCGTAGAGGCGTCCATGGTGGAGGCGGTGTCGAAGAGCGGCATGACCATTAGCTAAATAGTAGCCGCCGGCGGCTACTGGCCTGCGCCAGCGTCACACATGACGCCCGGGCCGGGGCCACGGCGTCGTCCCGCCGTGCGGGACGACCCCGTCCGGCGGGACCCCGGACTGATTACTTGGCTGCGCGCTGGCGGGAGACCTCGTACAGCGTGATGCCCACGGCCATGGACGCGTTGAGCGATTCCATGGCGGAGTCGATGGGAATGGAGACGATCTGGTCGCAGTTTTCGCGGACCAGCCGGCTCAGGCCCTTGCCTTCGGAACCCACCACGATGCACACCGGTTCGGTGGCGAGGCTCAGGTCCGGCAGCGACACGTCGCCGTCGCCGTCCAGGCCCAGGACGAAGATACCCATGTTCTTGAACTGCTTGAGGGCGCTGTTGAGGTTTGATGCCCGGGCCACCGGCACACGGACCGCCGCGCCGGCGCTCGTCTTCCACGCCGAGGCGGTAACGCCGACGGAGCGGCGCTCCGGAACAATCACGCCGTGGCCGCTAAACGCGGAGACGGAGCGGATAATGGCGCCGAGGTTGCGGGGATCGGTGATGCCGTCCAAAGCAACGAACAGGGGGGCGTTGCTGACGTGCCCCTTCTTCCACTTCTCCACGGTTTCTTCGGCGAGCTCATAGGCGTCGGCGTAATCGTAGGGCGGGATCTGCAGGACGAGGCCCTGGTGGACGGCGTCGTCGGTCATCCGGTCCAACTCGGGCTTGCCGGTTTCCAGCAGCGGGATGCCGCGCTCGGCCGCCAGCTTGAGGGACTCCTTGACCCGGTCATCCATTTCAATCCGGATGGCAACGTGCAGCGCCTTCGCGGGGATGCCGGCGCGGAGTGCTTCCACTACCGAGTTGCGCCCGGTAACGACCTCCTCGGTGGCGCGGCCCTTGGGGCCGGACTTGCCGGCTCCGGCGCTGCGGGCACCGGGGTTGCGCTTGGCGGCCGAGCGCTCCGCGAGCTGCTTGGACTTGTGCGCCTTGTGGTACGGACGGTCCTCCGCCTTGGGCGTGGGGCCCTTGCCTTCCAGGGCCTTGCGGCCATGGCCACCGGTCCCGATGGTTGGGCCCTTCTTCGCTTTAACCGATCGGCGACCATTGTTGGCCATGATGTTCCACCCTTGATTGTGTTGACTGAGTCCGGCTACCAGTCTACTGACCGAAGAAAAATCGGGTTCCCGGGCTTTTGGCTCCCGGCGCTCAATCCCGTTTCAGGCTCCACGTGGCACCGTCCGGGCCGTCCTCCACCACCACGCCGGCCTCGTTGAGTGTGTCGCGGATGGCATCGGATGCTGCCCAGTCCTTCCCGGCGCGGGCTGTGGCGCGGGCGGCAAGCTGCGCCTCCACCAGGACAGCCAGTGCTTCGGCTTCGCGGGTGCTGGCTTTTTCCGAGCCGGCGACGGCGTTGAGCCCCAGCACGTCGGTCATGATAACGACGGCGTACATCGCCTTCCGGGCGGAGTCGTCATCCCCGTCGGCGAGGGCAGTGTTTCCTGCCCGCACCGTCTCATGCAGTGCGGCCAGGGCGCGCGGGACGTTCAGGTCGTCGTCCATGGCGGCATAAAAGGCCTCAACGCTGCCCGTTGAGGGGCCGTAGTCTCCTGCCACGAAGCCGAAATCTGTACCGAAGCGCGCCACGGCCTTTGCCAGGAACCCATCGATTCGTTCGACGGCGGCAGCGGCCTCCTGCAGGGATGTGGGGCGGTAGTCCAGGATCGACCGGTAGTGGGCCTGGCCGAGGTAGTACCGCACCACCCGGGGCGAGGCGAGTTTCAGCATTTCGGTGGGGCTGATGGTGTTGCCGATGGACTTGGACATTTTTTCACCCTCATAGGTGACCATGCCGTTGTGCATCCAGAAGTTGGCGAACCCGTGCCCGGCGGCCTGTGACTGCGCCATCTCGTTTTCGTGGTGCGGGAACCGCAGGTCCAGGCCGCCGCCGTGGATGTCGAATTCCGTGCCAAGGTACTTGGTCACCATCGCCGAGCATTCCAGGTGCCAGCCGGGGCGGCCGGCCCCCCATGGGGACGCCCAGCTGGCGGTGGCAGGTTCGCCCTCTTTGGAACCCTTCCACAGCGCGAAGTCGCGGGGGTCCCGCTTACCCCGGGGGTCGGCGTCGGCTGCCGCCTGCATGTCATCAATGTTCTGCCGCGTCAGGGCACCGTACTTGCTCCACGAGCGCACGTCGAAGTACACGTCACCGGAATCATCCAGCGCCGGATAGGCGTGTCCGCGGTCGATCAATTGCTGGATCAGGGCGTGCATTTCCGGGATGTGGCCGGTGGCCCTGGGTTCGTAGGTGGGGCGGGAGACACCCAGCGCGTCGTAGGCCTTGAGGAATTCCTGTTCGTAGCGGTAGGCCAACGCCCACCATTCCTCGCCCGGAACCTCGCCCGGTTCCGGCTGGAAACCGGAGGCGAAGGACGCCTCTGACTTGGCGAGGATCTTGTCGTCAATGTCCGTGACGTTGCGGACCACCGTGACCCGCAGCCCGCGGTGGGTCAGCCAGCGGGTCAACTGGTCGAACGCGATGGCGGAACGGATGTGGCCGACGTGGGGCATGCCCTGCACGGTCGCCCCGCAGTAGTAGAGGCTGGCCCTTCCGGCTACGAGGGGGACGAAGTTCCGGACTTCGGCGGAGGCAGTGTCATAGAAGCGCAGGGTCACCGCTCCAGATTAGCCGATGCAGATTAGCCGGCTGATTCGGTAAGGCGCGGGTACACCAAGGCGGTGGCCACAGCGGAGATCCCTTCGCCGCGGCCCGTGAATCCGAGGCCGTCGCTGGTGGTGGCAGTGACGCTGACCGGGGCGCCGGCGGCGTCGGACAGGACCTGCTGCGATTCCTCCCGGCGGGGTCCGAATTTGGGGCGGTTCGCCACGAACTGCACCGCGATGTTGCCGATTTCAAAGCCGGCCGCCCGGACAATCCGCGCAGCCTCAGCCAGCAGGGTTACTCCTGACGCGCCGGCGAACTCAGGCCGGTCAGTGCCGAAGTGGGTGCCGAGGTCACCGATGCCGGCGGCAGAGAACAGCGCATCGGCAGCAGCGTGGGCTACCGGGTCGCCGTCAGAGTGTCCGGCAAGGCCACGCTCGCCCGGCCAGAAGAGCCCGCCCACCCAGAGTTGGCGTGCTTCCCCCTCCGCGGCGAAAGCGTGGACGTCCAGGCCAATTCCTGTACGGGGAATGATCATGCCCTCCGCGCTCATCCCTCCACCCACCGGGCTCCGAGGGGACCTTCCAGGAGCCCTTCGGCGAAGATCAGGTCCAGGGGTGTGGTGATCTTCAGGGACTGGGTGGAACCGCGCACCACGTAGACGTCGGTACCGGCCATCTCGACGAGCATCGCATCATCAGTGACGGCGGCTGCCTCCGCCGGTTCCAGCGCCTGCGCTGCCTCGTGGGCGCGGCGCAGGGTCTCCGCACGGAAGCCCTGCGGCGTCTGCACGGCGCGGAGGTTCTCGCGTGCGGGGGTCCCGGCCACCATTTCGGGCGCGACGGCGTTGTCCCCGGCGGGAGTGGGCGTCACGGTTTTGACGGTGTCCACCACGGGAACGGCAGGGATCACAGCTTCGGCCCCGGCCGCGAGTGCGTCTACCACCCGGTGGAAGACCCCTTCCGGGGTTAGCGCCCTGGCGGCATCGTGCACCAGGACAGCGTCGATTCCGTCCATCAGGGCACCAATGCCCTGCCGGACCGAGTCCGCGCGGGTGGGACCGCCGTCGACGACGGTCAGGAGCGGGCCGCCGTCGGCCAGTTCTTCCCGGAAGCTGTCGCAAAGGGAGCGCAGGCCGTCGTCGCCTTCGGGCAGGACCACGCAGACCTGGGTGGACACCCCGGATGCGACGATGCCCCGGAGGGCATGCATCAGGATGGTTTCGCCGCCCAGGGGCACGGCTGCTTTGGGCATGCCGTAGCCCAGCCGCTGTCCCGAACCTGCAGCCACCAGGATCACCGCGGTGACCGGGCGGGATGGTGTTTCGCTCATGCGGACTAGCCTACGTCCCGCGTGCCCGATGCGTCCCGACGCAGTCGCCGGAGGCACGCCGGGGGTGTTTTCGGGCAAAAAGAAACCCCGGCCGCACTTCCGTGCTGCCGGGGCTCAATTCTTAGGAAGCCAGGACCTCGTCGAGAACGCTTGCAGCCTTCTCCTCGTCGGTCTTTTCAGCCAGCGCCAGTTCTGAGATCAGAATCTGCCGGGCCTTGGCCAGCATTCGCTTTTCGCCTGCGGAAAGGCCCCGGTCGTGATCCCGGCGCCAAAGATCGCGAACGACCTCTGCCACCTTGATGACGTCACCGGAAGCAAGCTTCTCCAGATTTGCCTTGTACCTGCGCGACCAGTTGGTGGGCTCTTCGGTGAACTCGGCGCGGAGCACATCAAATACGTGCTCCAGGCCTTCCTTGCCCACTACGTCCCGGACCCCAACAAGGTCAACGTTTTCTGCTGGAACTTCAATGGTCAGATCACCCTGAGCCACCTTGAGCTTGAGATACATTTTCTCTTCGCCCTTGATGGTGCGCATCTTGATTTCTTCAATCTTCGCAGCACCGTGGTGAGGGTAAACTACTGTCTCGCCGACCTCAAATACCATGTGGACATTTCCCCTTTCCCGCAGACCAGTTTATCACGATTCAGGCATATGACCGGCCGCGGAAAGGGTCCTCAACCGCAGAAATACGCGGAAAATCGGCCCAATCGACCCCCTCCACCCCCTTGACGAACGCGGATAATAGTGCATCGCGCATGCGCTGCCAAGGATGATATGACGCTCCCGAATCCGCGTTTGAGCCCCTTTGCGGATAGGCTATGGGCTGAATAATGTTTCAAGACTCTCGAGGAGTACGTGACGTGCGTTTCACTGCGATGAACCGGGCCCGGCGGGGCAAGATGGCACTGACGGCCGCCGTTGTAGGCGTGGGCCTGCTGACCGCGGGCTGCGGCTACATCACGCCCCAGCAGACAAACCATCAGTACTCCGCTTCGGACGGCATCCGTGCCGACCTCGGCCCGCTGAAGCTCCGGAACATCCTCATCGTCTCCGCGGGTGAGGACCAGCCCGGCCGCGTCATCGGTGCTGTCTACAACTCCTCGTCCAAGGACGTGAAGCTGACCATGAAGGGCGCAGAGGGATCGCAGACCGAAGTTGCCGTCAAGGCGAACTCGTACACCCTGCTCAACGACACCACTGACGAAGCCATCCTCAGCACCACCGGCGGCAAGGCCGGTTCACTGGTTGATGTCCAGGTCAGCGAAGACGGCACCAACGTGAACAGCACCGTGCGCGTGCCCGTCCTGGACACCACCCTGCCCGAGTACAAGGAATACCTTCCGGCCGGCAGCACGCCTTCGCCGAGCACCTCGGCCACGCCTTCTCCGTCCGCTTCGGAGAGCGCCGCAGGCCACTAGCACCCGGCTGAAGCACTTCAGCAGAACAACAAAAAGGGAGGGGCCGTCCGGTCCCTCCCTTTTTGCTGCCCCGGTGCCAGGGGCTACCCGCTTGTCCGGAGCCACTTATAACCGGCGGGACAGGATTCGCAAAGGCCTACGGCTCGAACTTGTAGCCCAGGCCGCGCACGGTCACCAGGAACCGGGGCGCCGAGGGGTCGGGTTCGATCTTCCCGCGCAGCCGCTTGACGTGGACGTCCAGGGTCTTGGTGTCCCCCACGTAGTCGGAACCCCAGACCCGGTCGATCAGCTGGCCACGGGTCAGCACCCGGCCCGAGTTGCGCAGCAGCATCTCC
Organism: Pseudarthrobacter sp. SORGH_AS 212; assembly: GCF_030818145.1. Lineage (NCBI taxonomy): Bacteria > Bacillati > Actinomycetota > Actinomycetes > Micrococcales > Micrococcaceae > Pseudarthrobacter > Pseudarthrobacter sp. SORGH_AS 212. The sequence goes on from NZ_JAUTAA010000001.1 coordinate 1,119,511, forward strand.
AGGAGCTCGAACTCCTTCAGCGGCAGCAGCACCTGCTCGCCGTCCACGCTCACCACGTGGCGTTCAATGTCCATCCTGACCGGTCCGGCCTGGACGGTGGAGGAAATCAGTTCCTCGGGCTCGCCCTGGCGGCGCAGCACCGCCCGGACGCGGGCCACCAGTTCGCGCGAGGAATACGGCTTGGTGACGTAGTCATCCGCGCCGAGCTCCAAGCCCACCACCTTGTCGATCTCGGAGTCCTTGGCCGTCAGCATGATCACCGGGACGGTTGATCGCTGCCGGAGCTGCCTGCAGACCTCGGTGCCGGACAGCCCGGGAAGCTGCAGGTCCAGCAGCACGAGGTCGGCGCCGTTGCGGTCAAACTCGGTGATGGCATCGAGGCCGTTGTCCACGACCTCCACCTCAAACCCTTCCTTGCCCAGCAAATAGGACAAAGGATCGCTGAACGACTCCTCGTCCTCCACAATCAGAATCCTGCTCAAGCGCTAGCTCCTCGTTCTTTAGCGCCGGCGGCGCGGGGTATTGGGGTGACGGCGGGCTGTTCGGTGGCATGTCCGGCCGGCCCCGTTGCCGGGACAGTTGCGGACGGAAGGTCGGTGTCGCCGTCGGGCCCTGCCTCGGGCCCTTCCATCTCGGGAAGCCGGAGCGTGAAGGTGGAACCCTGGCCCGGCTGGGACCACAGCGTCACCTCGCCACCGTGATTGGAGGCGACGTGCTTGACGATGCTCAGGCCGAGGCCGGTGCCGCCGGTGTGGCGGGACCGGGCGGAGTCCACGCGGTAGAACCGTTCGAAGACCCGTTCCTGGTCCTCGGCGCTGAGGCCCTCGCCCTGGTCCGTCACCGAAATGGAAACGAGTCCTTCCTTGGAACGGACGCCAATGCCCACACGGGTGTTTGGCGGTGAGTACCGGATGGCGTTGTCGATCAGGTTGCGCAGCGCGGTGACCAGGAGGTCCTGGTCACCGAAGACCTTCTCCTCGGTGCGGCCACCCACCACGATGGTGATGTTCTTGCTTTCGGCCGGCAGCTGGGACCGGTCCACGGCCTCGGCGATCACGGCATTGACGTCAACGGGACCGCCTTGCTGCACCACGCTGGCGCCCTGCAGGCGGGAGAGCTCGATGATGTCCTGCACCAGTGCGGCCAGGCGGCCGGACTCCTTATGCATGCGCTTGGCGAAGCGGCGGACTGCCAGTTCGTCGTCGGCTGAGGATTCCAGTGCCTCAGCGAGCAGGGAGATGGCGCCCACAGGCGTCTTCAGTTCGTGGGAAACGTTGGCCACGAAGTCGTTGCGGATTTCCTCGGTCCTGGTGATCTCCGTGCGGTCATCGGCCAGGAGGAGGATATATTCCTCACCCAGCATGGCTGCCCGGACCTGGACGATGATGGTTCCCTGCCCCAGCGGCCCCCGCGGCAGCTCAAGCTTCTTTTCGAGGATCACGCCGTCGCGCCGTACACCCGCCGTCATGTCCAGCAGTTCTTTGTGGACCACCGTGTGGCCGCGGACCAGGCCGTAGGCGTACGCGGCAGGACTTGCCCGGACCACGCCGTCCACAGCGTCCACCACCACAAAAGCGCGTCCGACGACGGCCAGCACCTCGGCGGCACCGTCCGGCAGTCCCGGCTCGTCCCCGTCCATGTCCAGCAGCTGGCGCTGCTTTTCGCTGACCCGGTAGGCGAGCACACCGAACGTGCCCAGCGCCAGGCCGACGAGGCCCGCGATCAGGCCGATGAACATTGGATCCACAGGTCCACCTTATGCTCTTGCCGGTGGCCCAACGGCGCGTCCGGGCCCCCTGCGCCCACGGTTCAACTAACGTTCACCTGCAAGGGATCAACCGTTCACCGGATGCTGGCAGAGTATCCAGTTGGACTGCCGAATGGCGACAAGATTCCTGCTGCCCTCGTGCGGGCGTGCGGGAGTTCCAAGGAAAGGACGCCGACGTGCGTAAGGTTTTTCAGGAAGAACTCACCCAGGTCGGTGACCAGCTGGTGGAGATCTCCCGGCTGGTCAGCGAAGCGATAGCCAAGGCCACCACATCATTCGAGGTGGCGGACGTCGACCTCGCCCAGGACGTCATTGCCGCCGATGCGCGGATCGACTTCCTGCAGAACAGCCTCGACGAGCGGGCCATCGACATCCTCGCCCTCCAGGGCCCGGTGGCCAGCGACCTGCGGATGATCGTTGGATCACTGCGGATGAGCGCCTCCCTCGAGCGGATGGGTGACCTCGCCCGGCACATTGCGCAGCTGGCGCGCCTCCGTTTCCCGTCCACCGTGATCCCGGCTTCGATGACCGGGACGTTCAAGCAGATGGCGGAACTGGACCAGGTCATCGCCGACAAGCTGGCCGTCCTCCTGGAGACCCGTGACCTGGAAGTGGCCCGGGACATCATGAAGGCCAACACCGCCATCAACGACCTGCACCTCAGCGTGTTCAAGGCCATCGCCGCACCCGAGTGGGCCGAGTCCCCCGCCACTACCGTGGATGTGGCACTGGCCAGCCGCTACTTCGAGCGTTTCGCCGACCACGGTGTCTCCGTCGCCCAGAAGGTCAGCTACCTGGTGACCGGCGCCTGGCAGCCGAACGCCACCGAACACAGCTGAGCCCCGGCTCCCCCACGTACATACGACGGCGGGCTGGTCACCTGAGGTGACCAGCCCGCCGTCGTACGTTCTGCTGCCTTACTTCTTGCCCTGGTTGGCTACGGCCAGGATGGCCTGCTCGGCGGCCTCGGGGTCGAGGTAGGTGCCACCCGGCTTGACCGGCTGGAAGTCGTCATCCAGGTCGTAGACCAGCGGGATGCCGGTGGGGATGTTGAGGCCGGCGATGGCTTCGTCGCTGATGCCGTCAAGGTGCTTGACCAGCGCGCGCAGGGAATTGCCGTGGGCCGTGACCAGGACGGTCTTGCCCGCCTTCAGGTCAGCCTTGATGTCAGATTCCCAGTACGGCAGGATGCGGACCAGGACGTCCTTCAGGCACTCGGTGCGCGGCAGGGCATCACCAAGGTCCGCATAGCGCGGATCATGTGCCTGGCTGAATTCGCTGTCGTCATCCAGGGGCGGCGGCGGGGTGTCGTAGGAGCGGCGCCATTCCATGAACTGCTCTTCACCGTATTCGGCCAGCGTCTGGGCTTTGTCCTTGCCCTGCAGCGCACCGTAGTGGCGTTCGTTCAGGCGCCAGTCGCGCTTGACCGGGATCCAACCGCGGTCGGCCTTGTCCAAGGCGATGTTGGCGGTGTTGATGGCCCGCTTCAGCAGGGACGTGTACAGAACGTCAGGGAGGATGTTGTTCTCCACCAGCAGCTCGCCACCGCGTGCTGCTTCCCCGCGGCCCTGGTCGTTCAGGTCAACGTCCACCCAGCCGGTGAACAGGTTCTTGGCGTTCCATTCGCTGTGGCCGTGGCGCAGCAGAATCAGCTTGTAAGTCATGATTTTCATCCTAGCCGAGCAGTGTTGCCACCCGCCCAGCGTTACAGGGCCAGGGATGGTCATCGTCACACGGCAGCCCGTACCCCGGCTGGCGGCATCCCCGCGGCGGCGGGGATACAGTGGGGCGGTGGTGCAAAAGGCTGAACGGGTGAGTGGCCCCGAGATCACCGGCAGGAGATTGTCCGGCCGGCACGGCCGGCCGGTAGGCAACGTCACCCGCGGCACCACCAATCCCAACCGGATGCGCCGGGTGGACCGCTGGTTGGCCGGTCCCCAGGCCTGGCGGCTCAGCCGGGCCACAGACCCGCTGGTGGTGGACCTGGGCTACGGCGCGACGCCGGCCACCGCCGTTGAACTCTTTGAGCGGCTCGCCGCAATCCGTCCGGATGTCCGGTTCTGCGGGATCGAGATCGAGCCGGAACGGGTGCGTGCTGCCCTCCCCCTGCAGCGGCCCGGCCTCAGCTTCCACGTGGGCGGTTTTGAACTCCCCGTCCCCGGACGCCCCGTCCTGGTCCGGGCCTTCAATGTGCTCCGGCAGTATGAGGAGGCCGACGTCGCCGGGATCTGGCGCCTGGTGCAGGGCAGGCTGGCCCCTGACGGGCTTTTCATTGACGGCACCTGCGACGAGATCGGACGCCGCGCGACGTGGGTGGCCCTGGACGCGGAGCGCCCGCTGTCGCTGAGCATGTCGGTCCGGTTCGGCAGCTTTGAACTGCCCTCCGACGTTGCCGAACGCCTTCCCAAAGCCCTCATCCATCGCAACGTTCCCGGCGAACCGGTCCATGCGCTGATGCAGGCCATGGACAAGGCGTGGCTGGAGTGCGCCCCGCTGGCGTCCTTTGGAAACCGGCAGCGCTGGCAGGGTATGTGCAGGGCGTTACGCGACGCCGGCTGGCCGGTTCAGGACGGGCCCGCCCGGTGGCGGCTGGGCGAACTGACGGTGGACTGGGAAGCCGTGGAACCTCTGCCGTAAGCCTGATTCACGAATCGGCAGACGGCGGGTACCAGGTGTCCCCGTCGAACAGCTTGGGTGCGCCGGGGTTTACCAGGGGCCGTAGGGCCCCATGTTGCGGCTGCCGCCCCGGCCTGCGTCCTTGACCGCAGGGCGGACGTCGGCCAGGTAGACCGATGCGGCAACCACGGCGGCGAGGCCGAACAGTCCGAGCGTGCCGAAGATGCCGCCGCTGGCGAAGAGGGAGATGACACCTATCAGCGCGGCGCCGCCGGTCAGGGCGAGCCAGAAGGCCTTGGTCCGCTTGCCGGTCGCCTCAAAGGCGTTGGCCTTGTGGCGCGCGCAGTCTGCCAGGGCCCACAACTCCAGCCCCAGGGCAACCAGGGCAAGGATAAAGAACACTGCCTGTTCCACAGGCCGAATAATCAGTTCACCGTCCACAAGCCCAGCCTAGCCGTCCAGCGTGTCCAGCGCCTGCTCCAGGTCGGTCCAGAGGTCTTCCACGTTCTCAATGCCGACACTGAGGCGGATCAGGTTCCCGGGGACGCTGGCCGGCTCCGCGGTGTGCCGCCGCCTGCGTTCGATCAGCGATTCCACGCCGCCCAGCGATGTGGCGGGCAGCCACAGGCTGACTGCCTCAACGACCTTGTCGGCCGCCGCTGCGCCGTCGAGTCCGCCGTCGGGCGCCACCTGGATGCAGATGATGGAGCCAAAGCCCTTCATCTGTGCCGTGGCCCGTTCGTGCCCGGGATCGTCCGGGAGGCCCGGGAAGCGGACCGATTCAACCTTGGGGTGGGCGCTCAGCCGCTCCGCCAGGACCCTGGCAGACTCCTGGGACTTTTCCACCCGCAATGCCAGGGTACGCAGGCCGCGCAGCGCAAGCCACGCCTCGAAGGGCCCGGCGATCGCGCCGTGGATGGTCCGGTGGTGCAGGAGTGCGGAGCGGATGTCCGGGTTGGAGGTCACCAGGGCGCCCAGGACGACGTCGGAGTGGCCCGCCAGGTATTTGGTCACCGAGTGGAGTACGACGTCGGAGCCCAAGGCGAGCGGCTGCTGCACCAGCGGCGTCGAGAAAGTATTGTCCGTCACCACGATGGCGCCCGACGCGTGCGCGGCTTGTGTCAGCACAGGAATGTCGGCGATTCCCAGCATGGGATTGGTGGGGCTTTCAAGCCACAGCATGGCGGCGGCCTTGGCATCCGGGCCGCCCGGGGCGAGGGCCGCTTCAACGGCTCCGGTATCCGCGATGTCCACGGTCCGCAGCTCGATGAACCCCTTCTGGGCCAGTTCCGCGGCCATGACAAGGGTTCCGGAGTAGCTGTGGTTGGGCATCACCAACACTCCGCCGGAGGGGATCAGCGACAACGCTGAGCTGACGGCAGCAAGCCCGGACGCATAGAGCAGGCCGGGCAGGTCCGCTCCCTCAAGCTGGCCGAGGGCCTCCTCGAACGGGTCCCAGGTGGGGTTTGAGTACCGGCCGTAACCACGGTCTCCGGGGCCGAGCGGGCCTGTTCCGTAATACGTCGAGGACAGGACCAGGGGCGGATTCACCGGCTGGTCCCGTTCCCGCGGCGGACGGCCCGCGGCCACCACCATGGTTTCGGCGGACAGGCCCGCGGCCTGCTGTTCGGAAAGACTCATGGGGACAGCGTACTGTTCGTCCGCGGACCGCCGGAAAAGCCCGCGCGCAGCGTGGGACGCCGTGAAACTGTCCACAAAGCCCATGGCCGGGACCGTGTTTGTCCCGGCCGATCGGTAGGCTTGAACAGTGAACAAACAGAGTGCCGGACTTTTCATCGCGTTCGAAGGCGGCGACGGCGCCGGCAAGTCCACCCAGGCGGCAAGGCTCGCCGAAGCACTCGAAAGCCGCGGCCTTACGGTCCTCCGGACCCGTGAACCGGGCGGCACTCCCATCGGCGAGAAGCTCCGGTCCCTGGTCCTGGATCACGGCCATGGCCATATAGACGCCCACACGGAAGCGCTGATCTTCGCCGCATCCCGGGCGGCCCACGCCGGCCAGGTGATCCGCCCGGCGCTGGAGCGGGGCGACATTGTGCTGACCGACCGGTATATCGACTCCTCCGTCGCGTACCAGGGAGCCGGCAGGGACCTCGGCATGGACGCGGTCCGCTCGCTGAACGAGTGGGCCACTTCCGGCCTTCAGCCGCACCTCACCGTCCTGCTCGATGTGGAACCGGAAGTCGGAAGAAGCCGGCGCACAGCGGGAGACGCCACTGAGGACCGCCTGGAATCCGAAGCTGACGAGTTCCATGCCCGCATCCGGGACGCGTTCCTTGACCTGGCCGCGGCCCGGCCGGCGTCCTACCTGGTGCTGCCTGCCCGGCTTCCGGTGAACGACCTTGCCGCGATGATCCTCGATCGCGTGGCCGGCCTGCTGGGAGCACCGGGGAACGAACCGGCAGGTGCCGCACCCGCTGCCGGCGCGCACGGCGAGGGCACCCCATGACCGTGTGGGATGACCTCCAGGGCCAGCCCGCCGTCGTCGACCAATTGCGCCAGGCTTCCAGCGGCGAAGGCCTGACGCACGCATGGCTGTTCACCGGTCCGCCAGGGTCTGGGCGCTCCAACGCCGCCAAAGCCTTCGCAGCCGCCCTGAACTGCGACCAGGAAGACGTGAACCTGCGCGGCTGCGGCCATTGCCACGCCTGTCTGACCATTCTGGGTGAAACGCATTCGGACGTGACGTTTGTCCGGACGGAAAAGGTCACCATCACCATCGACGAAGCCCGCGACCTGGTGGCCACCGCCGGCAACAGGCCATCCGCCGGACGCTGGCGCATCATCGTGGTCGAGGATGCGGACCGGATGGCCGAGCGAACCACCAACGTCCTGCTTAAGGCCATCGAGGAACCGACGCCGCGGACTGTATGGATGCTGTGTGCCCCCTCGCCCGCCGATGTGCTGGTCACCATCCGGTCGCGCTGCCGCAGCGTGGCGCTGCGGCTGCCGCCCGCGGCCGACGTCGCGGAACTCCTGGTGAAGCGCGACGGCGTCGATCCCGCAGTCGCTGAACGGGCCGCCCGGGCAGCCCAAAGCCATGTGGGGATCGCCCGCCGGCTGGCGCGGGACCCTGCTGCGCGCGAACGCCGGCTCGAAACTGTCCGGTTTCCGCTGGGCCTGCGGGGAGTCACCGCAGCTGTCATGATGGCGGACAAGCTCGTGAAAATTGCCACTGCCGAGGCGAACAGCTCCAACGAAGAACGCGACGCCGCCGAGAAAGCCGCCTTGCTCGCCACCCTCGGCGCACCTGAATCCGGCACCCTTCCACCTGCCATGCGGGCGCAGGTCAAACAGCTGGAGGACGACCAGAAGCGGCGGGCCAAGCGTTCGATTACCGATTCCCTGGACCGTACCCTCACTGACCTGATGTCCTTCTACCGGGACGTCCTGATCATCCAGATGGGGAATGCTGTTGAGCTGGTAAACGTTGAGTTGAGGGGTGAACTGGAGGAATTTGCCTCCCGTTCCACCCCGGAAGTCACGCTCGCCCGGATGGACGCCATCAACAAAGCCCGCGAACGCATCACCACCACGAACGTTGCCCCGCTGCTGGCCATTGAGTCCATGGCAGCCAGCCTGATCCAGCCTTCCAAGGAGACCCGATGACTGCCCGCCCCCTGCCCGTACGCCGCAGACCCCTGGTGTTCGCGGCCCGTGCCGCCGGAGCCATGGCCCTTGCCCTGGTGCTGGCGTCCTGCAGCCTCATCAACGGGGGCGACCGCCAACAGGAAACCGCCACAGCCAAGGCAGATCCCTCCATCGTGGCGTCTGCGCCCGCGGGGCTTGAGAAGTTCTACTCGCAGGAAATCGTGTGGGAGCCATGCGAAGGCCAGTTCCAATGCGCCAAGGTCACAGTGCCCATGGACTATGCGGCTCCCGACGGCGAAACCATCCAGATTGCCGCGCTGCGGGCTTCAAGTACCGGCAATAAGACCGGAAGCCTGCTGGTCAACCCGGGCGGGCCCGGCGCATCCGGCTATGACTTCGTGAAGGACGCGGCAGCCACCCACTTCTCCCAGCCCGTCCGTGACGCCTACGACCTCGTCGGCTTCGATCCCCGCGGCGTTAAGCGGTCCGCGCCGGTGACCTGCATGACGGACGCGGAACGTGATGCGGCAAGGGCCAAGATCTACGACCTGGAGACCGACGCCGGCCTCGCGGCGGCCCGGGCGGACAACAAGGCCATCGCCGAACAATGCGCTGAGCAGACCGGCCCCTCAATGGCCCACATCGATACCCAGAGCGCAGCCAGGGACCTGGACGTCCTCAGGGCCGTGGTCAACGACACGAAGCTGAACTACCTGGGCTACTCCTACGGCACGTTCCTCGGCTCGACCTACGCAGAGCTGTTCCCGAAGAACGTGGGCCGCATGGTGCTCGACGGCGCGCTGGATCCCTCAATCAGCAATGAGGAACTGACCAGCGGCCAGGCCGTGGCCTTCGAAAAGGCGATCCGCACCTACGTGGCCAGCTGCCAGCAGCAGAAGGAGTGCCCCCTCACCGGCGGAGTGGACGGCGGCGTCCAGCAGATCCGCGACCTGATCAGCGCAGTGGAGCAGCAGCCCCGCACCGCCAAGGACGGCCGGCTGGTCAACGCCAACATGTTTGTCAGCGGCCTCATCACACCGCTGTATAACGACCAGAGCTGGCCCGCCCTCACCCAGGCCCTGGACGCGGCGATGACGGGAGACGTGAGCCTGATGCTTCGCCTGTCCGACCTCGGCGCCGACCGTTCCACCAACGGAAGCTACACCTCGAATTCGACGTTCGCCTTCAACGCCATCAACTGCCTGGACTACCCCATGGACTCCGATCCTGCGTCCATGCGGGCAGAGCAGCAGCGGCTGATGCAGCAGTCCCCCACCCTGGGCTACTTCTTCGCCTACGGCGGCATCAACTGCGCCGACTGGCCCTACAAGAACGTTCGTACGCCTGCACCCGTCCAGTACACGGGTGAGTCGCCGATCGTGGTCATCGGCACCACCGGTGATCCGGCCACCCCTGTGGAATTGGCATCGTCGCTGCGGAAACAGCTCGGCAACTCCTCGCTCCTGACGTGGAAAGGCGAGGGCCACACGGCCTACGGCCGGGCCAACAGCTGCCTCGAGGACAAGGTGGACAGCTACCTGGTCAGCGGACAGGTTCCGGCCGACAACACGGTGTGCTGAAGGCCTCACCCACGGCAGCGCCCGCCATTTTGACCCGGGCGCGGAGACTCCATTACAGTTGACTCTTGCATGAAGCGCCCGGATTCTTCCGGTCATTTTGTGCGGTGCTTCCTTAGCTCAGTCGGTAGAGCGTTTCACTCGTAATGAAAAGGTCATCAGTTCGATTCTGATAGGAAGCTCGGGATAAACCCCGGACAGCCCCGATTTTTAGGGGTTTCCGGGGTTTTTCGCTGGTTAAGCGGTGGGGACTAAATACGGTCAGGGCATACCTATGGCACACTTTGCTCGATCCCTTCCAAACGTTGGGCTATTAGAGTTGCGATTCTAGCCATCACGGAGAATCTCTTGCCGGAGGCTATGGTGAGTCTATGAGCCTCACCGAGTGGGCTGACGATCTCGCCTACACCCTCAAAAATTCAGGTCACGGCATGGAGCAGATAACTTTGGCGTCAGTCAAAGACCCGAAAGGTGACGAGCTCGTCCTTGATACCGCTCGTAGGACTGCAGCGGTGGCCGGATGGCCAGTCATTGAGATGTCAGTTAAGGATTTGAGACGGGCTGAGGGACTGCCCAGGCACGGCTACCTGATCATCAATGCAGGGTCGGGGAGATTGGCTCCCGAGGTTCCCGCAGCCGTGGCGGTGTTTCAACACTTGGTCGGCGAAGATTTGCAGGTTGCGCTCCTGGTCTTGGGCGCGCCGAAAGTTATCCAGGCACTACGACGGGAACCAGCGCTTGGATGGCTCAGTCGCACCTGTCCTCTGGACGTTGTCAGTTCCCAGTAGAGGGCAGTGGCCGCGGGCCATGCCATAGGCGGCCAACCACCTCGAATATCGGCGGAAGCTGGACACCCGAGTATGTGAGAATACTGCGGCTTGCGGCGACGGATCCCTACTTCGGTGGCAGGATCAGATCCACCACGTCGACGCCCAAGACTCCGGCTATATCCCAGAGGCGCTCGTAGGCGACGCTCTTCCTTCCCCATTCGATGCCAATGACCATGTTCCTGCTGAATCCGGCTTCCAGTGCCAGGGACTCCTGGCTAAGGCCCCGCTCAAGGCGAAGGCTGCGAATCCTGGCGCCCACCTCACGTCGTCGGGCCGCCCAGCGGTCGAGAACTTCTTCGGGGGTCTGGCTTGGTCTAACTGGCACACTCCATGTCATTGGAAGCACACAACAATGTCTGCTCTACTAGTGATACATAGCTAGCGGAGATTCATCACACTCTGAGTCGAAGAGGAGAAGGAATAGAGCAATGGCGATAGCAGTGATCCTCGATTTAGCAGTCACGATTACTCTCGGCGACATGAAACACTTCCTGAGTCTCGCCCCTGCCGATATGTCGGACGATGACGAAATTCTTCGCCTGCCTGACTTTAAAACCGGCCATCCCTACTACCTGGCCCTTCCCACGCCAGCGTCCTCGTTGTCCTCCATCGACCCGGTCACGTCACCGGCTGAAAGCCTTGACGAGCCGTGTCCCAGGAGCTGAGTAACGGCGGTAAGGGCGTCTATCTGGTCACCACCGCAACAGGCAGCCACTACCGCCTGGACCTGAATAACAGGACGGCGAGCCGAAGGATGGCCGCAACGGCTCCTCTCGTCGATTTTCTGACTGCGGGCTTTTCGCGTCTCCGTCGGGATGACGAAACCCTCGAACTGCTAATGGTTGAGGAATGCAGGGTTGGCGAACCCGCAAAACTTTGGCTGCAAGTTGGGACAGACTCAGTAGTGACGCTGCGCACCACCTCCCCGGTTGTCCAGATCGAGCCTCTGGTGGCCGACCATGGATGACACTGATGCGATCGCGGTGTTCGGGGACTGGCACGGAGACATCCAGTGGGCCAGGTTAGCCCTGAAGTCTGCGGCCCGTGAAGGCGTTCGGCCAATTGTCCACGTGGGTGACTGGGGAGTTGATTGGCCACTGGGTCCCAAGCGCGGATTGCAGGATACGCGTCTGAACAACGCCCTGGTCGCGAATGATCAGGTTCTCGTGCTCTCTCCTGGCAACCACGACTGCCTGGTAAACATCGACAAGCTCCCCGTGGATGACAACGGATTGATTACGTGGCGCAGCAACATCAAGATTCTGCCCAAAGGAGGCCGGACCTTGATCGCAGGCCTGACTGTTGGAGGCCTGGGCGGCGCTTACTCTGTGGACCAAGAGTGGAGAACTGAGGGTCGCGATTGGTGGAGCGACGAGGAGCCCACCGTCGAGCAGGCGGAACGTCTCATTGCCGACGGCCCCGTGGACATTCTCATCACCCATGACGCTCCTATGGGCGTGCCAGTGTCCTCACAGTTCGATCTTTCGGACACAGTTCGCGAGAAGGCGGACCGTACAAGGTTCCTCCTTGCTGAGGTCGTACGGAAACTGCAGCCCGCGAATCTCATCTGCGGGCACTGGCACCAGCGGGTTGTGGACCGAATCGTCCATCCAACTGGGCGTTCCACACGCGTCGATGCGTTGGGTCAAGAGCACGATCGGATTGGCAACGGCATCCTCCTCAGGCCCGGAAGCTCCGGGCTCAATGTCGAACCGCTTCATATCCGCGGTAATCGCCCGGGAGAGTGAAGGCTCCAAGAGCAGGCAACCTGGGTACAAGCAGCCCAGGTCCGGCAATGGAGACAGCATAGTGGCGAAAGACCCACTCTCCCGTCTGTCGAACGTCATCCGCTACCCGGCGCGATACCGGGAAACCTGCGCATGCTTATCGGCTGCCTCCAGCCATCAAGACCCGGTGGAAGAAGTTGAATTCGATACTCGTCAAACCGGCACGTCGATATGCCCGGGATATTGGCCTGGCGGAAGTGGTCCGAAGCGGTCCATCCGATGCTCGAGATGACCTCCGCGATACGCTGACGGTTTAGACCTACCGGCCTGCAGGCCCATTTTCGGACGGGGCGCCGCACCATTTCGTTGCCATCGGACTTCAGCGCGGGACAGCAAAAAACACCCCAATGGACGAAAAACCCACCCTTCTGAGGGCCGAACCCACCCCGCACCAGCCTGGAACCGACCCCCGGTCGGTCTAGTTTTTGCCCCATTTTGCCGCGAATTCTAGGGGTTTTTGGGTGTTCGCGAAGGGGTAAACCGACCACACCGACCGGGGAACAACATCTCCATGAGAGAACAGTGATGTTAATGATTCCAGATCAAGAAAACATCATCACTGAGGGCCCCTATGTGTATGTATGTTTTAAGGTAGGTAAGTAGGTATAGATAGATAGATAGGGCCTACTTCCCTTTATTCACGGGCTTTTTGCATCAAAATTTAGACCGACCACCCGGTCGGTCTTGGTCGGTTCCGGTCGGTTCAACACCAACCGCCCCAAAACACCCCTCAACGGTGAGAGCGGTGACGGTAATCGGCGCATGCTCACAAGTGCGGAGGAATGATGGCCGCGCCCTTCATTGAGCGGTACGTGCTGTCCCGCCAACGCGTCGCTGCCGTTCGCCTCCGGCCTGAGGCGGTAGCCGCACCTGATGCGGTCTTACAGTGGACACCCCTAGAAGGGCGATTCCGAGCCGAACGGCCCGGCGCGGAACATCCAAAGCGGGGCGGGCACCATTAGCGGCTGGGCCTACGCATGGTCTAGGGCAGACACGATCGCGTGTCAGGCTTCGCGAAGGCCGATTGTTTGAGAACTTCATAGCGAAACTGCCCCTGAGGGGCGGACCAGCGGCACGATCATGTGGCAGGTGAAAGAAAGTAGCAGGGCGCCGATAGACATAAGGCGACATGCCAGGTTGAGGAGTAAGACCAGGATTCCGCGTGCGGAAGAACGGAAGCTCCAACAGCACCCAGCACAACGCAGAAGATGACCCAACGACGGCTGCTACCCAGCTCGCAGGATTCTGTCCGGGCGGCTATCTAGTGTTGCTCCCCGACCACGGGTTGTCTTTCTGGGACCGCGCCTCCGAGGCAGCTCTTCGGACTCACCGTACGATGTCGTCATGACGACAACGCTGAGGGTTGGGGCCGCACAGGTTGATTTCGAGGAAGCAAAGATCTGGGCAACCGAGTATTTGGTTGGGAGACCCGGGGCATCGGCGTACCCGGCATACGACGGGTACCCGGGATCGGACGGCGATCTGATCGGGCCACAGGATCTTCTCGCAGTGGCCTTGTTGAACGTCTCGAACAAGCCTCTCAAGGTCTACTACGGCCTGCAGGGGCAGTTGGAGCTTCTCAACGAGCGATTGCAGAGCCCCAATCTGAAGGGCAGCCTACGCGACGCGTCAGCTGCCACCCTTGAAGCTATTGCCGACCTCTTCGACGTTCTGGAAGAGAAACCCGCCGACAACGTAAAGCTCACCACGTTGTCCAAAGTCCTCCACCGGAAGCGCCCTGACCTGCTACCGCTCTTCGACGCAAAGATCCGCTACTGCTACACAGACTGTCTCGGCGCTCCCGTCCCTCCCAAGAAGAAGCGAAGCAAGCGGGATTACCGGTTGGCATGGTTGGAAGCGCTGCAACATGATTTGGATCAGCAGCACGCACAATGGGAAGAGATCGCTGCTCTCGCTCCTGATCCAAAGATCTCAACGCTGCGAGCCCTGGACATCATTGGCTGGGAGCTGGGCAGACGCAAGAATTGATAATTATCTAGGCTCGCAGCAACTCGCCCTTACGGGACTGCACGTCGGCGGGGCAGAGCGCCAATCAGGAGCGACGTGCTGGACGATGCTGACGAACTTGGCATAGAAGAAGTCGCCGCATAGGTGGCACCATCTTCATGTAGGACGAGCCAGGGCGGCTCCCGCCGCCGAACTAAGATGGCTCGGTGACTATTGACGGACAGCAGGGCAAGCCCTACGACGCTTTCGACCCGACAGGAGAGGGTGTCGAGCCGTCGGCTTTGCGGGACGTGACTGATGCCGCCGCGGCCGTGCATGCAGCGCTTTCCGCCTACCGGGCGACTCTCCTGGGTTGCAGGATGCCGCTGAACCTGAAGGCGCAAATGGACGCGGCCGACATCTTCGCCGAGCATCTGGAGGCTGCCGTCCCCGAGCTGGAGAAGGCCCGGTTGGCGATCGAGGATGATGTGCTGCTGGCGCCGCGGTTCGAGCCGACGGGACCAAAATGGTTTGGGCCAGGAAAGGAGCACGAATCCGCCGCGATCCTCAGCCCCAAGCAAGTCGTCTACCTGTCCGTCCTGGCGGACCGGGACCAGGTCCAGGCCTCGGTCACCTACCGGCAGGCGATGGAGCAGGAGCCAGACGCTGTTCCTGCCCTGATCGCACGCCGCAGAGACGCCGAGAAGATGCTCCGGGACAAGGCCAACCAGGCCACCCGCCGGGAGAACTACTGGATCCTCGTCGAGGAGGTCCTGGAGGACATCAAGTCCCGGCCATGCCCGTACTGCCACGCAGAGGCAGGGAAGCTGTGCGTGTCCAGTTCCGGGGCGGTATGTGACCCTCACACGGGCAGGATCACGGCATCCCCGATCGCCGGAGAGAACCCAGGTGTAAAGAAGTCCCTCAGGTGGAGTGAGACCCCCGAAGAGTGGCGTGCCCGCACCGGCCGGCCGGAGCCTGCCAGCAGCGAGCAGCGAAAGGCCAACAAGGACCTCTTGCGGGATGTGCTCTCGGAGATGTCGGAAATGACCCGGCCTCGCTACTGAGGCCGGACGACGAAGAAGTGGATCGCATCATCGACGAGTGGACATCGCGTTAGCTCCAGCGGACCACGTTTCATGACAGCGTGTCGGGTCGCGTCTGATGTGGCAACGTGTGGGCGGCAAATTGCCGGTGCCAGATTCGCATAGGGCAAGATACTTCCCATGGGTTCAGCAAGTTTCGAAGACGTCCTCGATCGTCTGTATTTTTCGGCGAGTGATCAGCACGACAAGGGCACCAAATTCGAGCAGTTGATGAAACGGTATCTAGAGCTCGAACCCAAGTACGCCGACCAGTTCTCGGACGTTTGGCTGTGGAATGAATGGCCGGGCCGGAACGGGCACGTGGACACCGGCATCGACCTTGTGGCGAAGGACCGGTATACCGGCGAGCTGACCGGTATCCAGTGCAAGTTTTACGACCCGGCCCGGACGCTGGACAAGAAACAGATTGACTCTTTCTTCACCGCCGTAGGCAAGAACGACTTCTCGTACGGCATGGTCGTCTCCACCACGGACAAGTGGTCCAAGCACGCCGAGGACGCCTTGGAGGGCCAGTCCAAGCCGATGACCCGACTCCGGTTCGCCGACTTGGCAGACTCCACCATCGACTGGTCCGAGTTCAGCATTGATGCCCCGGAGCAGATGAAGCAGCTCGGCGGCAAGGAACCCCGTAAATACCAGCGCCAGGCGATCGACGATGTGAAAAAGGGCTTCACCGAAAGCGACCGCGGCCGGCTGATCATGGCCTGCGGCACCGGCAAGACCTACACGTCCCTGAAAATGGTCGAAGAAATCGTCCCCATCGGCGGCTCGGTCCTGTTCTTGGTCCCCTCCATCGCCCTGCTGCAACAGACCCTGAACGAGTGGACCGCCCAGGCGTCCGTCCCGCTGCGGCCCCTGGCCGTGTGCTCGGACACCAAGGTCGGTCGAAAAGAGCACGAGGACGTCAGCGTTCACGACCTGGCGTTCCCGGCCACAACTGACCCGGCAAAGCTTCTGAACCGTGCGCGGATCAGCACCGGCCAGGAAGCCATCACGGTGGTGTTCTCCACCTACCAGTCCATCGACGTCATCCACCAGGCCCAGAAGGAGGGCCTGCAGGAGTTCGACCTCATCGTCTGCGACGAGGCCCACCGCACCACCGGTATCACTGAAGCCAGCCATGACGACTCGGCGTTTGTGAAGGTGCACGACAACACCTACATCGAGTCCGGCAAGCGCCTCTACATGACGGCCACGCCCCGGATCTACGTCCAGGCAGCCAAGGCCAAGGCCGGCCAGGACGACGTCAAGATGTACTCCATGGACGACGAAGCCATCTACGGCCCGGAATTCCACCACCTCGGGTTCGGCAAAGCCGTAGAGATGGGCCACCTCGCCGACTACAAGGTCCTGGTCCTTGCTGTGGACGAGGAAACCGTCAGCAAGTCCTTTCAAAGCCTGTTCGAGGAGAACGGCGACCTG
Source organism: Pseudarthrobacter sp. SORGH_AS 212 (assembly GCF_030818145.1). NCBI lineage: Bacteria > Bacillati > Actinomycetota > Actinomycetes > Micrococcales > Micrococcaceae > Pseudarthrobacter > Pseudarthrobacter sp. SORGH_AS 212. The sequence continues at coordinate 1,136,173 of NZ_JAUTAA010000001.1, forward strand.
AACCTCGATGACGCCGCCCGGATTGTCGGCTGCTGGAACGGCCTCTCGAAGCGCGGAGTCAACGGTCAGCGGCTCGACATCACAGACGCCTCACCCATGCGCCGGGCGGTTGCGTTCGTGCGCAACATCAAGGAATCCAAGAAGCTGGCCGCGGACTTCGAGCTCGTCGGCCGGCAGTTGCTCGTCAACCGCGGCGAGACCGAGGCCCCGGCCCTGAAGTTGGAAGCTGACCACGTGGACGGCACCTTCAACGTTCTGGAGCGCTCCTCCAAGCTGGACTGGCTGAAGGCCGAGGACACGTTCACCGCCGACGGCGAAGACACCTGCCGGATACTCTCCAACGCCCGCTGCCTCTCCGAGGGCGTCGATGTCCCCTCCCTGGATGCAGTGTTGTTCCTGAACCCGCGCAACTCCCAGGTCGACGTCGTCCAGTCCGTCGGCCGCGTCATGCGCAAGGCCGAGGGCAAGGAATACGGCTACATCATCCTGCCCATCGCGGTGCCGGCCAGCCAGGACCCCGAAACGGCCCTGAACGACAACAAGAAGTACAAAGTCGTCTGGGATGTCCTGCAGGCGCTCCGGGCACACGATGACCGGTTCGAGGCGATGATCAACAAGCTCGAACTTAACCGGAACGCCAACGACAAGATCGACGTCATCACGGTTGCCGACCCGTTCGGTGACGGCCCGGGCGGCGGTGGGAGCGACAAGCCCAACGGGGCTGGCACCGAGGCGCTGTTCCACATGGCTGGCGCCGACCAGTGGCGCAACGCCATCTTCGCCCGCATGGTCCGCAAGGTCGGCGACCGCCGCTACTGGGAATCCTGGGCCAAGGACGTCAAGGAGATCGCCGACCGCCACGTGCTTCGGATCAAGACCATCCTCGACGGCGAAGACCAGCGTCCGCGCGAAGAATTCAGCATCTTCCTGCAGGGCCTGCGCGGGAACCTGAACGACTCCATCACCGAGGCCGATGCCATCGACATGCTCTCCCAGCACCTGATCACCAAACCGGTGTTCGAGGCTCTTTTTGAGGGTTACTCGTTCGCTGCCAACAACCCGGTTTCCCAGGTCATGGACTCGATGGTCGACATCCTGGAGAAGTACAACCTGGACTCCGAGGTCGCCAGCCTCGAATCCTTCTACCGCTCCGTCCGGGTTCGTGCCGAGGGCATCACCAACGCGGAAGGCAAGCAGAAGATAGTAACGGAACTCTACGAGAAGTTCTTCAAGCTGGCCTTCCCCCGCACCGCCGAGTCACTCGGTATCGTCTACACCCCGGTGGAGGTCGTCGACTTCATCATCCGCGCCGTCGACGACGTCCTCGCCAAGGACTTCAGTGCCTCGATCAGTGACGAAGGTGTCCACGTCCTGGATCCGTTCACGGGAACGGGCACTTTCATCGTCCGACTGCTCCAGTCGGGCCGGATCAAACCGGAAGACCTGCTCCGCAAGTACACGCAGGAACTGCACGCCAACGAGCTGTTGCTTATGGCTTACTACATTGCCGCGATCAACATCGAGGCCACCGTGCATGGCCTCTTGGAAGAGCAGGCGACAGTCGAAGGCAAGGACGTTGGCGAGGTGCCGTATCTCCCCTTCGACGGCATTGTCCTCACCGACACCTTCCAGATGACCGAAGACGGCGACACCCTCGACGACTTCGTATTCACCTCCAACAACGACCGCGTCAAGGCGCAGAACGCTCTCGACATCCGGGTCATCATCGGCAACCCGCCCTACTCTGTTGGCCAGTCCAGTGGCAATGACAACAACGCCAACCTCAAGTACCCGACCCTCGACGAATCAATTCGCAGCACCTATGTGAAAGCCTCGTCCGGAACAAGCCACCGCGCACTTTACGACTCATACATCCGGGCGATCCGCTGGGCTTCGAACAGGATCCTCAGTTCACCCAACGGAGGTGTCGTCGCCTACGTTTCCAACGGGGGTTACATCGATTCCAACAATGCCGATGGACTCCGAAAAGCCCTGGTCGATGAGTTCCATGACATCTACGTCTACAACCTGCGTGGCAATCAGCGCACGGCAGGCGAGGAGAGCCGCAGGGAGGGCGGCAAGATCTTCGACTCTGGCAGCCGGAACACAGTGGCTGTTGTCATTCTGGTCAAGCGGTCCGGAGCCGCCAGCGGCGCCGTCCTGCATTATCGGGACATCGGGGACTACTTGGACAGGAAGCAGAAACTCAGCATCGTCAATGAAGCGAGCTTGGACACCATTGAGTGGTCAACTATCGTTCCTAACGCGGACGGTGACTGGATCAACCAACGCAATGTCGCCTTCGACTCTCTGACCCCACTCGTCAGCACGGCCAACCAGACCGGAATCTTCGCCCTGACATCCCGCGGACTCACCTCAAACCGGGACTCCTGGGTCTATAACTACTCCGATACAAAGCTCGTGCGGCATACCGGGCTCCTCGTAGACGGGTTCAATTCACAGCTGAGGGAGGGAGTTGAACTTTCTGATCTTCCGAATGACCCGAGCCGTTTCAGTTGGTCTCGCAGGCTGCAATCACGGTACAAGAGCGGAAACGAGCTGGTCTTCAGCCGCCGGGCGGTTCGCAGCGCCATCTACCGGCCGTTCCAGAGGTCATGGCTGTATTTCGGGGAAGGACTGAACGAGGACACCCGTCAGCTGCCCGCGGTCTTTCCTACCCCCGATGCCGTCAACCAAGGCATCTACATCACGTCCCCCTCATCCCACTACCCGACGTTCGAAGCGCTCATGGTCGACTCCGTTCCGGATCTGCACATGCTGGACACTGGTCAGTTCTTCCCGCGCTATACATACTCCACTTCAGCCGTGGGAACGCTTTTCGAGACAACTGAGGGCAAAGTGCAGCCCGTAGACAACATCACCGACGCCGCGCTTGTCGAGTATCGTGCCGCTTACGGCCCGGACATCACGAAGGATGACGTCTTCCATTACGTCTACGGAATCCTCCACTCCCCTCAGTACAGATCTACGTTCGCCGCCGACCTCAAGAAGATGCTCCCCCGCATCCCACTGGTGTCAGGTAACGAGCGGTTCCGTGCCGTCTTGGAGGCCGGCAAGGCACTCTCCGACCTGCACATCGGCTACGAGTCACTGGAGCCGTACGCGCTGAACGAGGTGGCTACCAGGCTGGTCGCCGAGCACGACGATTACGCCCGGTACGCAGTCACGAAAATGAAGTACGCCGGCAAGGCCGGGGCTTGGGACAAGACTCAGATCATCTACAACTCCCACATCACATTGGAGGGAATCCCGGCCGAGGCTCACCGCTACATGCTCGGCTCCCGATCGGCGCTGGACTGGATCCTCGAGCGGTACCAGGTCAAGACGGACAAGGCCTCTGGGATCGCGAACGACCCGAACGATTGGTCGCGCGAGCATGAGCAGCCCCGCTACATCATCGACCTCATCGGCCGCGTCGTGGCGCTCAGCCTGGAGACCAACCGGGTCGTGGACTCGTTGCCTGATCTCGATCTGAATTAGATTCGGCTAGGCGGAGCCCCGCCGATGTCTTCCAACGGAGGCCGGTAGTAGCTCGACCTGACATGGGACAACCTCAGCGCCGTCCAGAAATCAGCTGACGATCTTACTCATTTCTTTCACCAAGGGAAGACTCCCGTGTCATGGCAAAGTTCACGGCTACGATTAATCGAACGCCCGCTGGGGGCATTGGCCGAAGGATATGCAGTGGACAAGCTCGACGCGCTGAAGACACTCCAATCGTCGGCCTACTTGACTCTGCACCACGACATTGGCGTGGACCTCGCGACGATCACAGTACGTGGCGTACGTGAGCCGATACTCCTCATCGAGCAGTCCGAGCTCGTTGGCTGGATCCGCATTGAAGGACCGAACGCCGTGTGGCGGTAGGGAAGCGTGCTCACAGGCGGCTCCTCCAGCCCCTCCCTCCTCGCCGGCGCATTGCAGGATGACGGCAGTGCCGTATCCGCCGGGGTCAACGCAGCGTGGAACGAAATCAGGCCAGAGTGGCCGTCAGTAGGATCCGGAGACGGGGAGCAGGAACGCTTTGCGGCCTCTATTGAAGCCGGTGTGCGGCCGCCAGCTTGGTCGAAGGCCATCGAGCCGGAGCCGGGCGCATCTACAGCGAAACCGGGCTTCCCTGTCTCACATACTCAAGTTGCGGAAACCCTTACGGAATGAATCCCCTGTCACTCTTTCAGCGCCTAACTCCCCCTACGAGACCGAGTTCAATCCGTACAGGCACGACAGCATCCGGCGTCCGGCGGCCCCAAGGATCACGGAGCAGCAACTCGACGGACGGATCCTCGAAACCGTGTATCCGGCCGCAGCACCTGCCGCCATAGGTGCCATCGCCCTCGTGCTTGCCATCCTGCCGATGCCCTACGAGTTCTACGTCCTGCTGCGCGTCGCCGTGCCGGCAATGGCTATCTGGATCTGCACGATCGCTGGCGGACAAAAGAAGACAGGCTGGGTTGTCAGCTTGGCCTTGGCGGCCGTCCTGTGGAATCCGATCATTCCTGTTGAGATGCCCCGCAACGCGTGGGCGTTTCTGGACATTCTCGGCGCCGCAGTGTTCAGTCTGGCCGGGTACAACATGCCTGCGTCTCAGCCGGCGCTCCGCAGGGAACCCCCGGTTCCGCTGTAACCATAAGGGACCGCCCGGTCAGTGCTAGCTTAACGTTCCATCTGCCCCGGACTCAGGCGCCGACCTCGGCGTAGTCATTCCCGTGGCGGCAGCGTCGTCTCTCCACCTGATCATGATCACCACCGTTGTCCACTTCGCATAGCTGGCGATAACGTCACTTGCGCCCCTTCAGGCAGTAGGACGATGAAATGCAAGTTACTAGGTGTACCGGCTAGTTCACCTCTGGAACTGCTTTGCCTGCACACGCAATTGGGGATCGATCACTCGGGTAGGGGATACTTAGTGACTGGTTGATAAATCACGATTCTGGGGGCCTTGTGGGACATGAAGAAGAAGCCGTTGTTGTTCCGCTCGTCCCACTGGAAGCGGAGCTGAGCACCGAGACTATGCTCCGGATGCTTCTGAACCGTGAGGCTCTCGTCATCAGCCAATCCCCACGGCCTGCGGAAAGCACTACGACCGGAATGGTCGCGCCGGCTTCCGGAGCGTTCGCTAAAGCAATCAGCCAAGCGATCGGGCAAGCTGGCCGTGCCGCGTCGAACAACGACCTATACCAGGTGATCTTGCCGAGCGGAGCGGTGGCCCGAGATCTCGTCCCCGCCGTTGGTGGCGGTTTTCGTGGAATCGCACGGGCGGCAGGATCAACAAAGATCGCCGGACACGTACGCCTCGTACCCGCAGCAGCGGCAGGTACGGGCGCAACCCTGGCAGCCGGGCCCCTCATCGCTACCGTGGGCCTTGCCGTCGCGGGAGAGATGCTCGCGCAGCATCAGATGAACAAGAAGCTCGACGCGATCAAGAACGCAGTGAGCGGAATCCAGTTCCGCATGGACGAGGACGAGCGCTCGGTCCTGGCAACGGCAGAGCAACAAGCCCACAACGTGGCGGGTTACCTGCTGGATCAGGCCGAGATACCCCAAATTTCATCCGTCAGCCACGCGTTCGGCGAACTGGACACCCTGACCACCAAATACGTCCGCCGGCTCGACCGCTGGCTGGAGGTGGCCGGGAAACATCGGAACTCGGCCCGCGTGTACGGACCTGATCTCATGAAGGAACTCGTCGACAAACGGGAGAATCCGGTGCGGGAATTCGAGCAGATGGTGACCCAGACCTACACGGCACTGGCGCTTCGGGCTCGAGTTGTCGTGCTCGAGAAAATCGCAGCTGAGTTCTCGAACGCAGATCGGCCGCTTCCACATGTCGAGAAGGTACTGCGCGACCAGCTGTCAGTACTCGCGAAGCGACAGGAGCAGCTTGTCGGGCTCATCGATGACCTCAATGTCTTGCAGATTGATTCGAGCAAGGTGCCGGTTGCTTTTGCAGGCAAGGGCACACTCGAAGTTCGCACGAGCTTCGGCCGCCTCGCCCGAGCACTTCACTCGACGCCTGACAGCCTGCCCCTTTTGACGGAGTCCGATCAGACCGTTCTCGAGCTCGCTCCCTCCCGAGAAGGATTGGACGTCATCGCACCTGTCGGGAAGTAAACGCACGCGGAGGGCTCTGACCATGACCAAGGGATTGACAACGAACGACCTGACCAGTGCGGCATGGGAAACGCTTCTGCGGGCGCACCGAGACTTCCAGTCGGGGGCTTCTCCGGCATATGACGAGGTACTCGTTGAGGTCTCCGGAAGGATTCGCGATTCGGCGAGCATCGGCAAAGCCGACATCGGCTCCCTGCTGTTTTGGAAGAGACTACGCGCCGACATGCGCTGGGTCAGGGACCTGATGGCCATGAGGGTCCTCGAGGTTCGCTTTGTCACAGAGAAGGCTGCGGCAGCTGTCAACAACACTTCCTTGGGCCTACCCGCCGCAGCCAGCCGGGGCCGTGCGGCAATCTCTGCACTGCCAGGATTCGCGCGAGGAGACGCGCTAGCATCGGCCCTTCTGACGGCCGCCGCGCCGGAACGCATGGCGGTGTATGATCGCCGCGCCCAAAAAGGGATTGGAAACGCTCGGGCTCTCACTATCGGCGACGCCAGGAAGGTATGGACGCTACATGCAAATCGTCAGCGACCTGTAGTCCGCGGCGAAGCATCACGGGCGCAGCTGGTCCGCCCGCGAAGTCGACGTGGCGCTGTATTGGCTGGGCGGTCAGGGCTAAGCCCAAAAATACCTCAGTTCTCCTGGCGGACCCCACTGTAGCCCTATCAAGAGTGAGTCCGCCCGGGGCCGAAGACGTCGTGGACTTCGCTCCACTCGGTACCCGGAGGTTCAGTAAGAGTGGCGGGCATGGCCGTGCCTGGTTCAGCCACGTAAGCCTTGGAGATTTGAGGCGCCCACTCCGTGGCCGTTACGGATACGGGTTCCGTGAAGAGTTCTTCGGAAAGATCCAGGCTGTCGTCGACGACGAGCCGTTCGATCAGGTGAAGTGCCTTGACGGTTGCCAGCATCTCAGCACAGACCGTTTTTGTTGCGTTCAGCAGCATCTCTTCGGCACTGATTCCTGCAGCGTAGGTTCGCCGTATCTCGTCCTCGTGCAGCAGTTGGCCGTAAAGCCAAGCTCCGGCGACTTCTTTGTTGGTCATGCTGGGTTCGGCTGTTGGGATAGTCGGGGTCAGCGACCCTGAAGTCAGCTCTTAGGGCCTCGATCTCTTTCTTGACCGCGGCGGAAGACACGGCCTCTCCGAGCGCATTGAGGACTTTGTCGTAGTGCACGCCGTCGCTCATCAGAAAGAGCGGGCGCACTCGAGCGGCGGCCGATTCGACCTGCTCCGTGGGGAGCAATGCAGCGGGCTTCATCGTAACGCCCCGCTTACCGGAGGCCGGATCGTAGGTGAGGCTGAAGGTCATCTCCCAGGCAGCGTGTTTCTCCAGCACCCGCAGGTCAGCCGCAAGGGAGTGTTCCTGCACCAGGCGCGCGCGCACCACAAAGCGCTCCAGCGCCCGAAGTACCGCCGCTTTCCTTGCCTCGTTGGCCATAAGCTCGCCGATCCGGTCAGACCAGATGGGCGGCGGACCGCACCGTGGCCAGACATTCCTCCAAAGTCGGTGCGTCCCCGTAAATCAGGCCGGTGGCGAGCTGGTAGGACCGCTCCAGATGGGGCAGAGACTCCTCGTCAGGTGAAAAGGCGCGGCTCGCAGCGTACCCCTCCGCTGGACGTTCCGTGAACGGAAAGCTGGCGGCTGTAGAGTGCTCTCCGATGTCGGCGACAAGGCTGGCTACACCGTCTTGGCCAGCTTCCGCCAGGGCAGACACTACCCGGTCGTCGTTAAGGAGGCGATGGATGTCGTAGAAGTGACGGCCGCCCCGCTCCAGTGCTGCTTGGGCGCTCTGTTCCGGCAACCTGGTCACCGCGTCGTGGACCAAAGCGAGCTTTTCCAGCAAGGTCCTCTCCGGCGCCAACACCCGTACCGGCACGGCCGCGAACTCCTCGTACGCCGACTCGGACTCGTTGAGCACATCAATGGCGTATTCAGCGGCCAGCGAGCGGATGTGCCGTGTCTCGGTGGGGAACGTCCCTCCACGGGTGCCCATCTCCAATAGGACGCCTTCGGTAATTGCCGGCGAGCCATAGGAGGCCGGGAAGTAGTAGCGCATGTTGCGCTTGACGCCTGTTGATGAGCCTTCCAGATTTCCGTGGTCACCGTCGAGGCCGAGATGTGCGCGGATCTCATTACAGATGGCCTTGAGGAATTTGTCTTTTACCTTTGTGGAGCACTCGCCGGGGAACCCGATCAGCAGATCAACGTCTTCCGAAAACCGGTGGATGATGCCGAATGCGCGGCTCAGGCTGGTGCCACCCTTGAAGACGGCGGTAACCGGCAGGACGGCCCCCGATTTGTCAGTTATGGTGCGGGCCTCCATAGCCGAGCGAAGCACTTCGATAACCCAAAAGTCTTTTTCGATGAAAGCCTGCGGAAGGCCCAAATGCCGCGCCGCAGCGTCAACGAGCGCCTGAAGATCGTCGAGTGCGCTTCGCAGCTGTGGAGCCGTCAAGCCGTCAACTCCGCAGCCAGCTGACCCCATCGGCGACGGACGTCAGGAGCCTCTCGGGGAACAGCGTCAGCGATGAGGTCCGGATGTATACGGCGTTCGCTGACGAACTTCTTTGACGCCGCAACGAGGGCGGACCAGCCAGATTCGATGACGCCTGGTTCGCGGAGCAGTTCGAGCAGACCGATGTCCCAGTACGACAGCTTTTGCCGTGCAGGGTTGCTTCTCTTGTGCAGCTCTACTCCTTCCAGGCCTTCTCGCATTGGTCCGGTAGTTGCGAGGTCCACTTTGGCAGGAACCTGGGTAGTGAGACCGAAGGCGCGGGCTGCAGAATAGCCGCACGGACCGGTGCCTTCGGAGCCGAGGACTTCCAAGGCGGTTTCCAGAATGCTGGGCCTGGCCATGCCGAACCGAGTCTTCGGACCCTTGTAGTACAGGCCGCGTGCCGCTTTGACCAGCTTGCCGTCTCTCGCCGCCCGTGACAGTGCAGCACGGGATGCAGTCGAGCTGCACGGGATGTCGGAGACACGCACGTAAGACTTCTCGGGAATCTGTTCCAGGAAGGCGGTCGCGGAAACCTTGGTAGTCGTGCTCATGTCACAAAAGCTTACGGAGTTTGTGACAGATCGACAAGCTGATGGGCCCTGGTGAACCGCCTCGGAACTGTCGGGCAAACTGTCCATTGACACAAAGCCCGAGGCGTTGATCCAATCACTCCCAAGGCCGGGGGTGGCTCACGACTATGGGGGGAAATTTGCTGCTGACCGCTTTGCTCGACGGGAACCGGGTCGACGCCACAGCGCATACCAAGGAATCCTGGGCTGAGCTTCAGAACTCGGAGGACCGGAAGCGCATGGTCATGCCGGTATGTGGCGTTCGCGCCGTGGCTAAGGCCAGAGGTGAAACCACCATGTTCTTCGCGCACCTCCGCAAAGCCGGCTGCAAGGTCGACCACGGCGGCGAGACAGCGCAGCACCTGGCCATGAAAGAGGCCTTGAAGCTCTGCATCGACCAGGTCCTTGGCTGGCACGCGATCGTCGAGCACCCGCACCCGTCGCGGGAATGGATCGTCGACGTCCTGGCCGAGGCGGATGACCTCACCAGACGGATCGCGTTCGAGGTGCAGCTGTCATCCCAAACACCTGAAAACTACTTCGCCCGCTCCCAACGCTACTTCGATAGCGGAGCCTTCCCGGTGTGGCTTATCCCCCGGCAACTTGAGTCCAGCCAGACCATAGTGCCCGTGGTGGTGACTGGCTTTGGCAAAACGAGCGACGTCCCGGACGACGTCTCTGCGTTGCTTGCCCTGCCGGCAAACCAGAACCTCGTCTACGCAGACAACAATCTCGGAGCCTTCGTCGAGGCCCTGCTCCGCAGAGGTCCGTCTTGGATACACGGAAGCCCGCAGGACCAGGCAGACACACAGAAGGCTGCAGCCGAGGCCGCGGATGCTGCCGCTGCCGCCGGGCGCAGGAAGCAGGAAGCGATCGAGCAAGCCATCGTAGCGATGAACGATCGCTCGGCCTCACCTGAATTAGCCTTCGGTCCCCACGTCGTGCACACCCATACAGACACCTATGTCTGGGGTAGCCTCACCTGCTGCTGGAACTGCGAAGAACCAATGCTGGTCTGGGACGCGCGCATCTGGGCATGGGGAGGTGGGACGCCCAGCCTCCAAGTAAAGCCTGAGGTCGGCGGAAAGCGCTTCGAGAACCACCCCGAAGTGCATCGGGCCGTCGACAATTGGATCAAGGCTGCCAAGCCTGACATCCCCAAGGCAGCCATCAAACCACGGCGCACCAAAGCCAGTGGTCGGCTCTACAGCGCATTCGTGTGCCCCTCCTGCGACAGCACCATGGGGCAGATCTTCATCTCCCAAATCCGGTCCGAGAAATGGTCCATCCTTAGCAGCCCCGGCGGGAAGTTAAGGCCGCCCTCGCCCGTCGTGAAGCCCAGCCCGGCAGCAAGCCCTGCTCCAGTTCCGACTCCACCCATTCGAGTCGGCGTCATGCCGAGCCCAGATCGGGGGGCGCGGTGCGGCCTTCACGCGACGCCAAGGGAATGGTGCGCCTGGTGCCAAAACCGGCAGGAACCGCGGCTGGGCAAGCGGGTCCCCACCCCATGACGTAGGCGATCGAATAGGGCGAGCTACAGATCTTCGTCGGGGTGCTCGCCCACCGGCGTCATGGCGTCGAAGCGGTTCGGGTCTTCCAGGTACGTCAGGAAGAAGATCTCGCCGGTCCTTTTGTCCACGAAGGTGCCCTCCCCCGGCCGATGAGTTGGCAGGAGCCGTCGCGGTTGATGACCAGCCGGCTTCCGCCGTCGATGAGGAGCCAGGCGGTCTCGTCCTCGTAGCCGTAGTCCGCGACGGTGTCGTCGCCGCACTCCCCCGCCTCCCAGGTAGGAGTCAGCGCCCCGTAGGCGATCTTTTTGGCCTGTTCAATCGACAGCATGACCCTCCGGATCTGTTCGGCCGCTCAAAGAAGTCGTGGAGTGCTAGTTCCAGCGTCTAGGCCAGCCCTAGATTGCAAATGGCCTTTGGCGACAAAGCGGACAAGAGGACTGCGGTCCTGGGCCAGGGCGTCAAGGACCCCCTGCGGGACGTCCGGGTTCATGGCGACGAGAATGGCCAAGTCGATGCTTCGACCGGCAGTCTCAACGAGCAAATCCTGTGGTGTCGCGCTGTTGAACGTGACCGCCTGGCGGACCTGGCGGTCCTCGTCGCCGGCAAGTGCGCGCAGGACTTCGGCAGGAGTATTCGGGTTGGCGGCCACGGCACGGCGCACTTGGGTACTCCTTCGTTCGCCACCGAGCATCCTCAGTAGGTCGGCGTCGGCGACCGGGCTGAAGGCGACGTCCATCCGCACCTCCGCCCTCTTATCCTCGACCATCTGCTCCAGGACTGCACGGTCCGGACGCGACCGCTGCTGGGCAAACACCAGTTCGGCTTCCACTTCCCGAACATGTTCCTCCGGCACCGCAGGGTTTCGCATCGCGGCTGTCCGGACACTGTCCGCGGTGTCGCTGAGCAGGTTTTCCAGGAGGCTTTGTGGAAGGAAGGGGTTCCCGGCCGCACCCGCCCGAACCTGTGGCTCGTCGTCGTGGGCGACTCGGTAGAGAACAGCCGCGGGTGCACCCGGGTTGGCAGCCACCGATGCCCGAACGCCTGGCTCGGCGTCTCCGGTGAGCTGCTCCAGCACGACCCCGGAGGTGCTGGGGTTTGATGCAACCTCCCGGCGCACGTCCTCATCGGTGCTTCGGGCAAGGCGTGCAAGGGTCTTCTCGCCCGTTCGTTCGTCGCCCGCGACCATGAGACGCATGTCAGGGTCCCGCCTTCGGCTCTTAGACAGCCGGTCCAGAGCTCCTTCGACGACCCGTACCGGCACCTCGATGTCCTCCCGCCTGCTCATCAGCCGCAGCATTTCGAGCAGGTCTTCCTCAACGTCAGTCAGGAGCAGCGATTCTGCGATGGAGCAGGCCAGTTCAGCGGTACTTCCCGGGTTTTCCAGTACGGCCAACTGCACCTCCCGATGACAGTCCCCCGCCAGGCGGGTGAGCGCTTGCAGGGGCGCTGCGTGATGCCGCGCGACCGCCTCCCGGACCCTGGCGTCTCGGTCGGATGCCAATTCGATCAGCGCGGTCTCCGGCACGGACCCAAGCGACGCGAGCATCTCGCGGACCGCTATGGATCTGCTGGCCTGCAGAGTCCCGATGAGCCGCTCGTGATCTTCGGCCTTCAGTATCGGGTTTTCGATCAGGCTGGCGAGCACCTCCGGCGGGGAGTCCTTTACCAGGCCCCGCAGGATGCTATTGGGGGTCGACGGGTGGGCGGCAAGTACGCACATTGTCTGGCTCTCATATTCTGCGGCGGTGTACCGCCACTCGCGCCGGGAGCCGAGCCCTGAGGTGCGGAACAGCAGCCTTGCTTCCCGGGATCCTCCGAGGTCGGCGAGGAAGGCAGTGAGGTCGTCACCCTGGTGGCGGACCGAGCGTTTCACCGCGTCCCAGCGAATCTCGGGATCAGTATCATGGAGCAGGATTGTGCGGGTTATCGCGTCTGTGAGGGGCAGCCTGCCGGCCGCCACCCTGCGCACCCAAGCGGGACGGTCCGCGCGGAGTAGATCGGTCAGGACGTCGTCTGGGAGGCCTGCCCGCATCCACTCCTCGACGCCGAGGCTCCGGCCGGTCTGCCAGCCCCAGCGGTAGCTCGCCCAGGGAATCGAAAGCTGGGGTCCGCCTCCGAACATGAGGAGGAAGTCCGAAAACCAGCGCGTTTCCAGCGCCGATTCGTCCCGGTCTTGGTTGACGCGAATCCGGCCTGGGTCAAGCGTTGTGCCCGTGTGCATCTCCGGGGTTGCCCCGGCGTCCAACGCAGTTACTGCATCGGCCACGTGGGCATCCTGGTCGCTGCCGTGGCTGATGCCAGCAGTGACGGCCTTCAGTTGGGGCCGCGGAGCGCGTGGATGCCGCTCTACGGCGCGTCTAACGGCCAGGCTCCGATCGCAGGCGAGAGCCTCCAGCAGGTCCTCAGTTGCCTTCCCGTTGCTGGCAACCCCCTCGCGCACCAGCCAGCGGGCGTCCTCGGCCAACATCCGGACAATGGGCTCCGGAGTGGACTCATTTCGGCCTACGCGGCGGCGAATGTCGGGGTCCTCGTCCGCTGCCAGCTTGTCCAGCATGTCGAACGGGGTGTGCCGATTGTCAGCGAGATATTTGTGTCTGTGCTTTTCAGATACCGCCTCATACCGCCCAATCTGGGTCTTAGCGGTGGCCTTGATGAACCCTTGCCGCAGGGATGGCAGCAGTTCTTCAGCGTCCCCGCCCAGGAGATCATTAAGGCTCCAACTCCGCATCAGCCGCTGGCGCGGCAGCCAAACGCCGACGCGGCGGATTCCGAGGCTGTCCTCCGTGTCGAGCATGACGTAGCCGAGCAGCTGACGCAGGAAGTCTCGGAGTCGGCTGACTGTCAACGTGCTGTAGACCTTGCAGTCGATGAGGGTCTGTCCGATCATCCAGTCCGCGTCGGCGCCTCCGACGAGTTCAGGCCCGGCGAACTGCGGGTTTGGTTCGTAGTGGACTCCGGCGGCGATCTGCTCCTGCCAGGCTTCCAGCTGATCAGCGTTGGAGGACATCAACGATCTGAGGTTGGCCAGGTCCCGCGGATCAACCTGCTCGGCGAACTCTTGTCCGTCCATTGCTTGGTCGCAGGACGTTCCCAGCGAACCGGTCATCACCACGGCACCCTTCCGGGCCACCTGGTCGCAGTAGGCCAGAAGAATGGCCGCCCGGTCTCGGTCTACGTCGTTGGAGGGTTCCTGCAACAGCCTGCCCGCGACGTCGTAGGCTTCGGAGAGGATGCGTGTGCGGTGCGCGCCGTTTTCGAGGGAGGGAGCAATGGCCGCCAGCACCGACACGCCGGCGGCTGCCATGGAATGGCGCGGGTCGAAGCCGCCCAGTTCGATGCGTGCGCTAAAGTCGAAAGCCGTGCCGGCCAGACGGGGGTCAGCCCCCTGGAACGGGGACACCACGGTGCTCATGCTGGCTAGCTCCGGCAGTCCCAAGTCCTCCGCGGCCGTGCGGGACGGCTCAGCGCGTCCGACCGAGGCTTCAAGGCGCGGGGATATGCGGTCCAGGTAAGCACGCTCCGGCGACTGCGGGTCCTGGAGCAGCGATGTAAGGCTCATCGACTGACACTCTATCCGTGCGTTTGGTTTCAGCTGATTCCCTGCCTGGGAGTTCAAAGCACGGGCCGCCTGCGACGATCTCATTTGGATTCCCGGCCCAGACCCAAGTTTCGGCAAGGGAACGGCTAGCTGCTCCCGGAACAAACTGTCTCACTAACCCTCAAGGGTTAGTGAGACCCTACGGTGAGACCGACTTGGTGAGACGCTTTTCAACGCTCAAACGTCTCTTGGCGCCCATGTCGACACCAGTCTCAAGAGCTAGAGTTCGTGAGACAGCCCGAGGACCTTGGGGCAGCTACTGCCAGGCAGTGATCGGGAAGACCGGGGATGCCTCCCCTTCCTGGCCTGCGGTCTCCCAGGCAAACCCCTCGTACAGGTCGTCGAGGCCCGTCCACCTGAACAGGTCGCCGGCGGTGTCGATCGCGTAGAACTCGTAGCGGACTCCGTCCACGAGCTCCTGGCGCGACAGGACTGCCCCGCCCCCGGGGATCAAGGTCGGCAGGTCTGGGCCGGCGATGACGTAGGCGGGCAGGACGGCGCTCTGGTCGGCCGGATAGGTGCCGCCCAGGCCGACCGCACGGAAGCCGTCGTTCCCGTCCGCTACACCGTGGCAGTCGTCGGCGTCGATGGTGATGGTGCCCTTGGGAAGGCTTGCCCGGGCTTCCGGGGTCAGGACGCAGCGCTCCACCGCCAGTCCGGGTGCGAGGAGCTCGCACCCGGGCTGGTAGACGTTGAGGGTGGGGACTGAGATGTGAGGCATGGCCCATATGTGTGCGGTGGCCTTGCTGCAGATCCCCGCGGCCTTGCTTGGCCCACTTAGGTGTGGCCGGTCAGCTACACTTTGGCGGCTTCGGCATCGTCATCCTCGTCGGCCTGCTTCGAGAAGAGTTCACCCATCCGGGCGATCGCCTCGGCGGCCGTCATGTCCTTGACCTCTTCTTCGGGCAGGTGAAACGTGCCGATGAGGATCGAGACGACGCCGGCGGGGATGGCATTTGTGGGTGCCTCCGCGGGCCCACCTCTGTCCGGCAGGACACCGCTCTTCACGCAATCCCAGAACACCGCGTTGGTGACCTCGAGCTGCTCGCGCAGGATGTGGCCCCACAGGTCCGGGCCGTAGTCGGTGCGGTTCACCGGGTGACTGATGCGGGTGAGGAGGATCCGGCCATCGTGCAGGGCCAGCTCGTAATTATGGTGATGCGTGCCGGTCTTTCCCGTGGACGTCTTGCGACGCTCCCATTTCTCCGTGACGCAGAACTTCTCGTGATCTTTCCGGGTCGGCGGCGGGTACTTCACTTCCCGGCCAGCCAGGCTTTAAGGCGTTCGTCGGTCGCAGCCTCAACGAGCTGCACCAGGCCCCAGTTGTTGGCGTGGTTGGGGGCGAGCCGGAGTCGCTCGGTCCATGCGTCGGCGTAGTCGCGCAGCGCCAGGACTGCTTCATCGAGGGCCTCGTCGTAGGTCGCACCGTCGGCGGCTATGGGCAGACCGGGCAGGAAGACGCTCCACCCGCCGGCTTCCGGAACGAGCTGGGCGTTGGCAGGGCGAACCTTGGCCATGAATTCGACGAGCCGTGCGGCGTCTACCGCTGCGATGCGCACGTCGTCCCGGCTGATGGAGGCAGGGCGGCCGCTGGCCGCAGCGTCCAGCACATCCTTAAGGTGTTCCCGCCCGGAGCGAAGAGTCGGGAAATGGGCCATGGCAGTCACGGGTTCCTCCTGGTGATTCCTGCGTGTACACAGTGTACGCGGATTCCCCGCGCGGAGAAAGCCCTGACTTGTAAAGGCCCTTGAGGCCGTGCGCTCAGCGAAGGGAGCCCTGATCCGCGAGATGCCCCCCCGGCCTTCGGCCGCTGGACGAGGTAGCGTGCGGGGATGATGTCCGGCACGGGATGGCGGAATCATCCGCATGACCTGCGCTACCCGGCCGGGTAGCTTGCCAACCAAACTATCAGCATGCTTATGATGGGTTCACGGATGGGGATCCGGCGAGGGGAAGCGAAAAGGGTGCGCTCAGCGAACGGGGCGCACCCTTTCCCGTGTCCTCTCACCCCTAGACTTGCCGCATGCCAATGCGATGGTTGACCCGTGACGCCCTCTCTGGTGCCCTCACACCCGAGGAGGAGGAGGACCGCGGCCGGAACTGGGCCCTGGAGCGGGAGGCTGTGAGGCCCAGGCTTCATTCGGGAGCTGGTCAGTTACTGGATCTCAATGTCCACGATGCTGTCATCCGCTCCTTGCGGCAGGCCGGTCCGGACGTGGAACTTCGCGCGCTCATCGGTGACAACCAGGTGGGTTACCAGTGGCTGACGTCCTGCTACCGAAATGCCCGCCTGGTCATCGTCGAACCGGGAGTTGAGACCGGCACCAGCCTCTTCGAAATACTCTGCGACGAAGTGACAGTTGCTGCAGATGAGACCTTCGTCCACAGCGTCATCACCTGGCCGAGCGGTGAGTTCGACGTTCAGTTCAGCTCGGTAGACACCTCACTGACACCCGCCGATGGGAACGACCGAAAGGCCATGTTCGCGAGGGCCAACGCCTCCTCGTAGAAGCCGCGCGGCGATAGGCTCATTCCATGGGGGAATCAGAAGATTTGCGGGAACTTCCGGAAGGGTGGGCCTGGGAGGGTCTGGCCGGCCGGGAACTGGCATGGCTGGGTGACGGCTTCCTGGGCGATCCGCTCGACGGCCCGCTGCCCGACGGCTTCACGAACAGCACCTGGGTCCTTCACGCACAGTTCTTCCGGCCGACCGATGTGCCCACGGAGCCTAAACCTGATGATCCTGATTCGATGCCGGGCTTCGGTTTTGGCGCGCATGCTCCCGATGGGTGGCAGCGGATCACGTGGGCTGAGACCGCTTCGCTCAAAGCTGTGGCCCTGCGCGGCCCTGCCTCGGACGACGGCCTGGAGATTCCACCCTGCTTCAGGTGGGAGGCCCTGCTGAATGACAGGGATGCCGGCCATGACATACACCCAGGCGCGCAGCGTGACACTTCGGTCTGGCCGACAGAGGGGTCCCTGGGAAAGGCTGACTTGGAAGCACTCGTGCCGGTCCTCGCAGCGCATACCGGTTCAAACCGCATGCGCGGCAGGTTCTCACCCATCACCTCTTCCCTTGATGAAGAGGCCATGTCGACCTTTACCTTCGATCTCTCAACCATGCTGTCTTCGATGCTCGCCACGGGACGGCAGGAGTTCAGCCCGGAGCTGTGGTGGCCCGAGGACCGGGCCTGGGTGGTGTGGACTGACTATGACCTAATGGGCACCAGGGTGTTCGGCAGCAAGGAGCTCATCGATGCCCTTCGCGCCGCCGCTGACGTTGAGACGCTGGACTGGCACCGGGTGAGGCTCCGCCCGCCTTCACCACCACGTCCGCCGAGCCCTCTGCAGCTAAGAATCCAGGAGCTCAAGGCCAGACAGGAAGCGGCGCAGGCCGAGGCGAACGAGGCCCGGGAGGATGACGATGAACAAAGCTGAGATGGGCCAGCCCCCGCAGCTGACCTTCGGGGATGTGCGCCGCAGAACCGGTGGTGAAATCGCCGGTGTGACCGTCTCCGTGGCGTTGGAGGGCCTGTCCGCACACCGCGAGGTGTACCTCTATTCGTCTGCTGACCTTCGAGAATTCTTCAGTGGCTTGGCAACGGACTGGCGTGGCTGGAGCGGGATACGGACCTATGAGTCCATTGAAGGTGAACTGCTGCTGGAGGCCCGCCACACCGGAAGCCACGTCGAGCTGTCGTTCACGCTCCAGGACCCTTCCTTCCACGATGAATGGTGTGTCCGCGGCAAGGTCACCCTCGACGCCGGCGAAGAGCTCAGCCGTGCCAGCGAAGACATCCAGGCCCTGTTCACAGCACGGCAGTAGCTCACCCCCTGAACGGGTCAGCATAATGTGCAAACTCTGCTCGCGGGCCAAGCATAGGATTTTCAGGTGACCCCCAGACCGCTTCTCCCAGGCGAAAACTGTCCTCATTCAAGCACTGCTTGAGCGAACGGGCCAGCCGCAGTGGAGTGCTTTAGATCTCTCTGCTTTGCTCGTAAGTGACATGGAGGACGGCGGCATGGGCAGCCTTCAATTTCATAGCAGCAAACCGGACCGGGAGTACGGACGGACGCTCTCGGAGGGGTGGTTCAAAGACAGCGACAACATCCCGGTCCAGGTTGCCCTGAATCTGGACACGGATGACGACGTCTACGAGCTCGACAGCTGGAAGGTGGACTTTTCCGCTCGACGGAGGCTGCCCTCAACGAAGGCCGACATAGTGTCGGACCCTGCAGAGCTGGCTTAGCGACTCGGGGCGGAGACTGCAGCTGCTAGGTTCGACCTATGCCTGCTGATCTCGACAACTCCCTGCCGGAGCTTCTCGGGCATCTCTCCAGTCTCAGCCGGCCCGTCACCGGAGTGCTGCAGGCCGGTCTGCCTGAACGGGTCCTGCTTGAAAAAGCCGTCATCGCCGGACTTGCCTTGCCCGACGATGTCATCAGACTCTACGCGTGGCGCGATGGAACCCTGGACTATCCCGGCGCCATGCTCGATGACATCCACATCATCCCGGGCTTCTACTTCGCCAACCTCGACGAGACGCTCGCCAACCATGCAGTTTTCCGCGACGACACCCGGTGGGACCCGGCGTGGCTGCCGCTGCTGGCGAATGGGGGTGGAGACTTCATCGTGGTGGACTGCTCCGGCACCCCAGGCAGCTGGGGGCAGGTACGCCACTTCATGCTGGGCGAACCAGAACATCCCGTGCTGTACCTGTCCGTTTCGTCGATGTTCGAGACCTTCGTTGAGGCCTTCAACCGGGGAATCTTCTTCCTGCACCCCTCCGGCTACCTGGACGCGGATGACGACGCCTATGCACAACTGGGACGGACGATGAACCCGGAAGCGCGGGGCTGGGATGCCTACTAACCGCGCAGACGGGAGGCGAGTCACATCCGTCAAACGCACCGCCCCCGACCCGGAATGGGTGCAGATGTACCGCCAGGGCACCCCGACTTCGACGATCGCCGCGGCCGCCCGGGTTGCCGAGACCACGGTCCGGTATCACCTGGCCGTCGCCGCCAAACAGGATCCCCGCCTTCGAGCCGCTCACCGGGCTGCTGCGCGGCCTGCGACCCGGGTCACCGCCGCCGGCCGGCGGAACCTGGACGATGTCCTGGCCCTGTACCGGGCCGAGGGACGCCTGCCCACTAAGCGCACACCCAGGGAACGGGCGCTGGCGATCTGGCTGGCCCGCCGCCGGGAGGACGCCGCGGCTGGCATCCCCTCCCCCGACTATGCTGCGGCGCTGGACGAGATCCCGAACTGGCGGAACCCACCCACGAAGCAGGCCGACGACGCCGCCCGCTGGGACCGGCGCCTGAACGAGGTCGCCGCCTGGCTGGCCGCCGGCAACGATCTGCCCCGGCACCAGAAGACCGACGACCAGGAAGAACGGACCCTGGGCGTCTGGCTGCACACCCAGCGCATCGACGACCGGGCCGGCCGGCTGACCGCCGCGAGGGAAGCACTGCTCAATGACCGCGTCCCGGGCTGGAGGCAGGGTAGACCGCGGGGTGGGTCTAAGAGCCAGCCATCTTCGTCAGCTGCCCTCCTGAGGCAGGGCTGAAGGCTTTGCCCGTGCTATTCCGTCCGCGACCGCTTGCTCGTATTGGTGTCTGTCGAATGTGAACGGACCAAAGTTCGCATAGTCCCAGTCCGGCCGATGGGGCTGCTTGAAGTTGGACCAGACCACGAGGCTGCATTCGACAGTGATCCGCGCTGCGAGGGGCCAGCAGCCGGCTTCTCCGCATTCGCACCCCAAAAGCCAGGCTTCGCCGGGCTGTGGCCATTGGTTGGCCTCAATCCCCAGGTAGTAGAGCGACAGGTCGCCGAAGTTGAAGTGTTCGGGCACAATACCGTCGTATTCGCCGGCAGGTGAATAGCCGCGCTGTTCTTCGTATGAGCGCACCAGTGCTGTAAGTGATGCTCCGTCCACCTCAGGTGTGAGCGCACCGACACCGTTCCGGGTGGTTTCGGTGCGAAAGCGCAGTTGGTTCATCACAGGTTCATGGGGACATGGATACGGCGGGCCGTTGTCCTCGCGTCACCGCGGCGCTGGGCGAGCACCCGCGCATCAAACCGTCGCCCCCCTCGTTTGCCGGCGGCTACCGCAGGGCAGCGCGCAGTCGCTCGGCCAGGTCGTCGACGGACTCGCGCCATTCGGGTTCGTCGGCGTCGTCCCAAAGTTCAGCCAATTCGGACTCCTCCCCCGCGACCCGTTGGACGGCTTCCAGGGCGAGCTCCACGTCGTCGGCGGTGATCCCCCGCCCGTGAGCAGTCACCCAGTCGGCGACGTTCTCCGGCAGCTCTCCCGGCGGCGTACCCTGACTGGCGGCGATGACCTCGGCGGCCGCAACGGCAATACAGCCCTCCGGGGCTTCCACATAGCCATCCCCTACCGCAGTGACTGCCCTGCGGACGACGTCGGTATCCCCGCCGTCGAGCTCGTCCAGCCAGTCCAATGCGTCGTCGTTCTCAAACGGCAAGAAGCCCCATGCACCCATCAATCGCCCCTTCTCGGTTTCCGGTGACACCACTATGGCAGAGAACATCGTGCCCGCTTAGAACTTCCATACGGCTTTCGAGGGCGAGCCGCACGGGCCATCCTTCACCGGGGGATCCCAAGGGATGGGGTCCAGTGTTTTGTCGGCCACGACCGCCTGGGACGCAGTCTCGTAGACCGTCAGCCGCACGGCACGGACGCCGATCTGCATGGCCACGGACGTGTGCATCGCCGCACTGTAGCGGTGTCCTGCCTGGTACTGGGTGCAGGCATCCTGGTCGGCCCGGTCCAGGCATGTCACCTCATATTCGAGACCCGCGGTTCGGGGAAACATGGTGAAGTCCAGCTCCAGGGTGCTGTACCGCATCATCGTGTCGCAGGAAACATTCCCGCAGCCCGCCAATAGGGAACCGGCCACCAGCGCCGATGAGAGTGCATATCCCGTCGACGGTCGCATAGCCTCACCCTAGCCGGGCGCACGGTCCGGCGGCGGAACACGGTTAGGGCACAATTGCAGGCATGGGGGATGAACTGGTGGAGGTTCTTGGCGCTTCCCGCTCTGTCATTAGCGGCGAAGTGGAGTGGCCGCTGCATGGGCTCCGGCACCCGCCCGCGGCGAACACCTCCGGCTGGTATGTGTGGACCGGCGAATTGTTGCCCGACGCGGACTTCTTCCAGCCCTGGCATCCAGCCCACCTGGTCGAGCGCTGCCCGCAGGTTGAAAGTCTCCTGCAGATGCCGCCCGGTTCACGGTTTCTGCTCGCGCCCGGGTACGTGGACGTCTGGGACGACCCGTCACTGTTGGACGTGAGCGACTAAGGTCTAGGGTGACGTCCCGCCAAGCCATTGCCCACGTAGAGTTCGGTGCATGAAGCTTTCGGACCTCTTCCTTCACCAGATACTGGGCTTACCCGGAGAACCTGAACACAATCCACTGACCATTGGATGGATCTTCGAGGACGCGCAACTCTTGGACGTCCGCATAGACGTTCTCCACTCGGCTGTGGGTGCCCTGTTCGAGATACGCTCGTGCTATCTTCCCGGTGAGCTCAACATTCAGTCCCTGAACTGTGGAGTCATGATCTTCCGGAAGACAACAGGAGTGACGTGGGAAAAAATCACTCGCAGAGGAGTCCCAGACCAGCGGGTTTGGGAAGTGGGTGAATGCCGCGTAGAACAGTCAGCCACGGGTGTGGAAGTGAATCCTCTGGCAGAAAACAACGGGATGGATCTGATAATCAAGGCGGAATCCGTCGAGTTCTACGCAGGCAGGCTCCCCGCCCTACCGGACGACATACCCAGCTACCCCGACCACCTCGATGTGACCGGACTCGTTCCCGGGTGGGACATGGATTTCTCTCCAACGAACGTCTGGACCCTGGGGCCAGCAGCTTCTAAATCAGCCTGACCTCAGGCAAGGACTTCCGCGATATTGCTAATGGCCGCGCTGTAAGCGCGGCTAGAATGGGCCGGGTTAGGACGGATTGGGGGATCCACGACGGCCGCGGCCGTTGTTCCGCTGGTCGGTCGCTGTCAGCGAACCAAGGATGCCATGACCTTCTTCCAGGACCTGCCCGTACCAGAAGAACCCCGCCGCGGCAGGACCGTCAGGTACGTTCCCCCGGTCTGGGCGGGTGCGCCGGCCTGTGAACTGCCTGCAGTTGTTCACATCGGGGAGTTCATTTACCGCAGCCAGAGCTTCATCATGGCCGTCGAGATGGCGAAGGTGTATTCGACCGGCTGCTCTTTTGACCTGACGTGGACACTGCGCCGCGCTGGGGAAAGCGACAAAGCGTGGGCTGAGCTGAATGGGGCGTTTTTCGGTCACCCGCACGGCATGCAGGCCATAGAACGACGGGCCTTCGCCGCGCTACTCTTCGGTGTTCAGCTGGCCGACGGGACCAAGGCCCGGGCGGATTCAACGCTGCACGGCCGCTATCCTCCGGGAAGTGGGCAGCAGCCGGAACCGCCGGTCCTCATCCTTCGAGGAAATGGAGGCGAAGGCGGGGACGACGAAATGTCCGGCAAGGCCAGTCTTTGGCTTTGGCCGTTGCCCCCGGCCGGAGACTTCCGCCTAGTAGCTCAATGGACCGACATGGGGATGGAAGAAACGTCCATCACCCTCGACGGCGCGCAGCTCAATGAAGCCGCAGCAGCTACCCAGAAGTATTGGCCTGAAGAGGGATCATTGTGATGCCCTTCGACACCCTGGCTCTGGCTATGGTCTTCGCAGCCGTCTTCTTCTACGTCCTCTACGGGGTCATCCGCGCCGCCGTCCGTGACGGCATCCTCCAGGCCGACGAACGGCGGCAGAAGGCTACGGAGCCGGTGTCCATCAACAGAGCACGGGAATGAGCGTCCAGGGCTGGCTCACGGTGCTGTTGGGGACGGCTTTCATCCTCGTCGTGCTCCCCTACGTTCTGGCGGTGATTAGCTTGGCCCCCAACGGAACCGAGACGCTGCTGCTCGTTGTCCTACTCTGGGCCGGTATGTGGGTCCATGGGCGCCGAAGATCCCAGCAGGCGGTTACCGCACTGCCCAGACAAGGGCGCCAGCGGTGAAGCAACGGAGGGCGCCTTCCTGGCCGATGACCGAGGTGTGGGCTTGGGTTGTTGGCATTGTCGTCGTCCTCCTCTTTCTCCTGCCGTGGTCGCTCCTCTGGGTGGGCCGCTGCGTCGACTACGTGCCAGGCTACGGAGAAAGCTTCTGTGAATTCGGCC
Organism: Pseudarthrobacter sp. SORGH_AS 212; assembly: GCF_030818145.1. Taxonomy (NCBI): domain Bacteria; kingdom Bacillati; phylum Actinomycetota; class Actinomycetes; order Micrococcales; family Micrococcaceae; genus Pseudarthrobacter; species Pseudarthrobacter sp. SORGH_AS 212. The sequence goes on from NZ_JAUTAA010000001.1 coordinate 1,159,710, forward strand.
CTGTGATTGGCTTCCCGGCGGCCACGGTCATAGCAGTCCTGTCACTGCTTCTAATCCTCTACTGCCTGTACCGGATCGTGCGGATCTTGATCCAACGCAGAAGGTACCTGCCAGCCAAGAGAGAATAGCCTGTTCTAAATTTGGGGCGGCCCGTCGCCGGGGAACCGTTCCGGGCGCTTCGGGTCCCTCCCCCTCTCTCGCCAGTATTCATTGCGCTGCCATAGCGATAGCCGAACCGCCGCTGTCCCGTACACGATGACGAAGACCGCTTCGACCGCCAGTACCACGACCCTCCACGGCAACGGCATGTTCGGAACGAAGTTCAGCAACGCAAAGAGGATGACGAAAGGCACCGACCAGTATGTGAGCCTGGTGAGCCTGCCCCGGGCTTCCTCCTTGGAAGCCGCACTGTGGCCGCATTGAGGTTCCTTCGCCGATGATGGCATGGACAAACCCAAGCACCGGTTCGAAGCACAGGCAAGGTGTTTGAGCTGATCTTTCAATGGCGGCTTACTGGGCTGACGACTCGATGGCCTCCCGGATCCTCTGGAGCGTTTTTGGTCTTGCCGCGATCTCGATTAGCCCGCCGTCTGATTCGGCACTGACGACCTGGAAACCGGGCGGCACATCATGCCGGTTGTCCTCACGATGCGCATACCGCGGTGCTGAAATGGAGCCAATCCCGGTCAGGGCCTTGCTGCGGCCGGTTGGCACAAGGTCTTCGTAGACGGCTGGTTGGAAGTCGATCCGGCCCGGCGCCGGATCGGCGATGCCCATCTGCCAGATGGTGCTTAGTGAACCGGGCCTCGCATCGGGATACCGCAGGAACATGAGCGCCTGCCCCCGCTCATCGAGCCTGGCGTCGGTCTTCCGGAACCGCCTCTGCGCGAACAGTGTCATTGCTGCAACCGCCAGCCCGTAGAAGATGCCATTGATCGCAGCAAAGCCCGCGTTGCGTCCAAGAATGAGACTGACGCCCAGCCAGAGGAACCCAGTGGCAATCCCGACCAGGACGGCGTGCAGGATGGGGTGCCCGCCGACCCAGTCTCTCCAAGCCGACCATGCGCCCCGCGGTGTCTCACCGGAAGATGCCGGCTTATTCATACCCTGACGCACTTCGAGTAGGGCTGATTCCTCATAGTCCGATCCAAGCGGGGACAAGCGGGCCAGGCAAGGGATTCGACCATCCTTGATCGAACCTTCAACAACCGGATCGCCATGCCCTAATAGTCGATGGCTTTCCGGTCTATGGGCTTGAGTGCGGCGAGACGTGCTTCCACTTCGGTCTGCTCGCCGAGGCCTTCGAGGGAGGCGAACCGGCGTCCAGCGATGATCCGGCGAGTTCCTGCTGGCCGTGGGTTCCTGGCGCATGTTCTATGTGTACGGGCGATGACGGGCGCGGCCAACGTTGGGAACCGGAATGGCCAGCCTTCTGTCGGCAAGTTTCGGTGCTCTTCCAGTCTGGCTAAGCCCAGATGATCTGACTCGGGGTGCGCTGCTCGGCGCTCCGGACCGCAGCTTCAATGGTCGCGTGGCCCTCGGAATCCGGCCAGGTGGGCTCCTCGGTCTCTCCCGCATGGCGAAACCTCACGTAGTAGAGCAACCCTTCAGTGCCGAGCGGTTGAGCCACGTCACCGGGTTCGAGCTGCTCATCGGTCTGGGCCAGCCCAAACCAAAAGTCATACGGCAGACCGACGATGTCCACGGGCATAGTCACTTCTCCCGCGTATAACCAGGTCCCGCTCCTGCTAATCAGCACAGACAAAGAATGCCATCTCATCCTGCCGGGTTACCACCGGTTCCCGGGTCCAAGGCCAACGTCTGGGCCACAGGCATGCCGCAGGCCGATGACGGCCCCTGCGGGCAAGACCAGCCCGGTTGACGTGCGGCCGCGCGTCTCACGGTACGCGTCGCCGTGCGGGGTGACTGGTGTGCGTGCAGGTGGGCTCACGCGGAGTCGTTGCTGTCGCGGCGGAAAGTCAGCCGGTCCGCGCTGTCCGGGTCGCCCAGCCACTGATACAGGCTTCTGCCATCTGTAGGTCCCATGACATAGAGCCAATACCCCCAGGGCCTGTTCTCTATGTCTATGCGGAGGTGGACAATCTGATAGTCGTCGCCGGCGGGGCCTTGGTCTTGCTCAAGGGCCCACGTGCCGTGGTAATCCGTTCGGCTGTTCCAGTCCAGACTCAGTGTCGACGCGAAACCGTCGAAGACGCCGTCTGGGACTCCGGTCCAGTCCGCCGTACCGTCGGGCCGCAGTTCAAGCTGGGTCCGTTTCCCCTGTCCGTGGTCGGTGTGCCAGTTTCCTTCGACTTCGGCGGCCTGCACGTCGTTAGCGGGTATGGGCACCTCGAACAATGAACAGCCGGCCAGCAGCATGCCGCACACGACAAGGCCCAGCGTCGTGACCGCCGCCCGCCGGCTGATGTTCAGCCTCATGATTCGGGCCTGGTGACGTCGTACCGGCGGTGCGAGAAGGTGAACTTGTCCGCCTCCAGGGTAACCACTGACGGTGCCTGGTGCGCTGCAGCCCTCAGTTCCTGCTCGGTGACGGTCTCGTTCCCGATCGAGTGGGCGTACATCAGGAGCCGCCACGAATTGAACACGGTCCGCCCGTCCCAGTCCCAGTCGACGTCCACGTCTTCACCGGTGTCCAGTTCGAAGCGGCACCCGATGCCGTGCAGGCGGAAGGAACCCACCCCTTCAAGGACGCCGGACCTGACCGGGTCACTTCCATCCCGTGGGACGAGCCACAGGCCGGTCCACACCGTCGGCCTTTCGTTTCCTCCGTACACCGTGAGCAGGGCATCCAGGCACCGGGACGTCAGCCGGACGAACGAGTCGACGATCGCTGCCGGGTCGCTCATTTGGCGGCGATTTCGTTGCGGCGGAAGGTCCCGGCGATGGAGAGTTTCTTGCCGTAGGCGATGGACCCGTACCGGAACAGGTGGACGGCGAGGCGCAGGATGAGGATGCCGACGATGAAGAGTTCGGCGATGACGATGCCGGCCTCGAGCGGGCTGAGGGTGCCGAAGCCGTTGCGGAGCAGGGCGGTGACCGGGGCGGTCAGCGGGAAGTAGGTGAAGATCTGCACGATAAGCGCTTCAGGGTTGGAGATGACCAGGCTGAATGTGTAGAAGGGGATGAACATCATGGCCATCAGCGGGCCGAAGATGGTCCCGGCTTCCTTCGCTGTGGGCATGACCGCACCGATGGCGACGAGCACCCCGGTGAAGACGGTGAACCCGCCGAGCAGGAGCAGCGCCCCGGTGATCATCGGGCCCGGTTCGAAGACCAGGGCGGACAGGTCCATGTCCGGCAGGGCCAGGGAGTCGCGGAAGAACAGGTACGCCAGCCCGACCGGGGCGAGGAACACCAGGATCTGGACGAGCCCGACGGCGAACAGGGAGATGATCTTCCCCGTGATCAGCGTGGTCGGGTTCAGGGTCGTCAGGATCATCTCGGTGACCCGGTTCTCTTTCTCCTCCAGGGTGGAGTTCAGCATCTGGTTGGAGAGCAGGATCATCGAGATGTAGAAGACCACCAGGAACAGCAGCGGCGGGATGACCCCGCCGATGCCGGCGGCAACTTTACCGTCCTTGAAGGTTTCGGCGTCGAACTTCACGGTCTCCGTCAGGGCCGCGGTCAGCTTCGGTGAGCCGACCTGGTATTCGGCCGAGGCTTCCAGCAGCTGCTTGGCCACGGCCTCGTACTTGCCGTTCTCGAACATGCCCACGTCGGCCCCGTAGATCTTCACCGGCTCCCTGGTCGGGTCGGCCGGGTATTCGAAGTATGCCTCGCTGGTCCCGTCCCGGACGGCTTCGATGGCGGCCGCCGGGTTGTCGGTGTAGGTCCCGCCGGCGACCTTCGCGCCCGGGGACATGATGATGCCCGAGGCGTCGCTGTACGTGAAGGAGAACCGGGCGCTCTTCTGCGCCTCCGCACTGTCCCTGGTGCTGGCGTTGGACGCGAACACCAGGGCGAAGACCACGATCAGGATCACCGGGATCGCCAGGGTCGCAATGGCGAAGCCCTTCTTCTTGATGGTGCGGACGAATTCGAACGCGACGACGGTGCCGAGGTTGTGCCGTGCCAGTGCCATTACGCCTCCGCCAGTTCGTTCTGCTCGCCGTAGACCTTGATAAAAATCTCGTCCAGGGAAATCCGCGCCGGGGCGAAAGACCGGATCCCGGCGCCGGACTCCACAAGCTCGCGCAGGACCGCGGCCTCACCCGCCCCGGGCCGCGGTGCCAGCTCGGCGCGCCCGTCACTGTCGGAGATGACGTCGAACAGGCCCGAGACCGGCAGGACGCCTTCGTAGGCCACCCGGTAGACGGTCCCGCCGAACTCCTCCTGGACTTCCTCAACCGTGCCGTACGCCCGGGACACGCCGTCCTTGAGGAGGATGACCCGGTCGCAAAGCCGCTCGACCTCTTCCATCTGGTGGGTGACCATGATGACGGTCGCCCCGGCCCGCTTGTGCTCTTCGATGATGTCCATCAGCAGCCGCCGGTTCACCGGGTCAAAACCCTTGGTCGGCTCATCCAGGATCAGCAGCTCCGGGCTGTTCATGATCGTCACCCCGAGCTGGACTTTCTGCTGCTGGCCGCCGGAGAGCTTATCCAGCCGGACCTTGGCCTTGTCACCGATCCCGACCCGCTCCAGGTACGACTCCGACCAGGACCGGGCCGCGGCCTTGGACAGTCCCTTGAGCCGGCCGAAGTAGACCATCACATCCAGGACCGATTCCTTCTTGTAGAGTCCGCGCTCCTCCGGCAGGTACCCCAGCCGGGCACCGTCGCGGGGCTGGAAGACCTTCCCGCCGATGTGCAGGGTCCCCGCGGTGGGCTGGTAGATGCCCAGCAGGGCCCGCAACGTCGTGGTCTTCCCCGACCCGTTCGAGCCCAGGAAACCGAACGTCTCCCCCGCGTTGACATCGAACGAGAGGTCCCGGATGACCGTCGTGTCCCCGAAATCCATCCGGAAGTCCTTGATGTGTACGAGCGGCTCCACCGCGTCCCCCAACGTCATGGTGTCAGCCTATCTCTGGCAGGTGGGTCCGTCGCTGGCAGGCATGCGTAGGCGAGGTGCGGCGAGTAGGGGCATCAGCCTATGGTTTAGTCCACCCAAGGCAGTTACCTTAATGTTCAGGGAGCCGGTGGTGAAGTCTCGTCGAGTCCATACAGCCACCACTGGCTCCCCGGAAGTCGTCCGACAATCGCCCTGTTTGCTCCTAAACTTTCGCCATGACCACTGCCCAAGCCCGCCTTCGTGACGCCGTATCCTCGTGCCTAAACTCCCACGACCTTCTCGGCGTCCTGGACCTGGGCGCTCCGAACGACGAGTACGACCCCGAAACGGAAGAATTCACACACCTTCTGGCCGCCGGAGAGTTCGTCACGGCTGAGGTGGTGGCTGCCGTCTGGCACAAGTGGTTCGGGGAGGCGGACCGGCAGGCGCCGGCACCGACGCCGGAGATGGCTACTCTGGCCGCCGACCTGCAGGCCCTTGCTCCCCTGGCAGGACTGTAAAGGCCCATCATGTCCACGATTCCATCCCCCGCCGTCAAGCATTTCCTGCGACTGCGGGAAATCAGGAAGCAGCGACCGTTACCCCTTCGCCGGTGGGTGGATGCCGAGCTGGTAGAAACGGTACGCCGGGCACGCGAAGGACTGGCGCCGATGAACAAGCCAGGATCGGTCCTGCCACCCAAGTATGAACGCCCGAGAACCCCGACAACCACCCGGACCGGGAACGACCGCCCGGACATCGAGCGATAGCACCAGGAAGGTAAAGCATGAGCGAATCAGACGGACTTTGGACGAGGTTGTAGAAAAGATGCTCAGTACAGGCCTGACCGCCGCGGGACGAATCGGTGAAGAAATGGCCCGGGCACGAGAAAAGTCAGCGCGCGAGGCCGCAGCAGCCGAGGACCAAGAGGGACGCGAACTGATGGCCCGCCTCGAGGGCGAGCGCGCCGCCGCACGCACAACTCGGACCCGCGCTGGATACCCGCTGGTGGGACAACGCCAAAGCAGAAGACATCGTCCGCATTCACCAGACAGCAACGCTACGGAATCGACGTCAACACCCTTGCAACGGGTGCAGACGGTGCAGCCGCACTACACGAAGCGGCACGAGCAAAGACCCAGAGCCAGGAAGAAGGGACAACGGCGGCGGGAGAAAATGCCCAGGTCGCACAGCTGCTCGCAGAAGCCGAACGCTCCGACAAAGCCGAACGACAAAACGTCGATGGCGACAACGCCCAGCCCGAGCAGCTGAAGGACGAAGCCGCTGCGACGTACGACTCAGCCGACCGCAGGGAAGCCCTCGCGAAAAGCCTTGAGCACATTGGAGACAGAGAAGCAGTAGAGGCCAGACTCACCGCGGACCGCAACGAAGCCACCCCGCCCGCGGCTGCCCTCTCCGCAACTCACCGCAAAGCATCCCCGGACCGCAAAACCCGTTCGGCCACTGGCATACCGAAACAGGCACAGGACCTCAGCCGCTAACAGAGCTAGCCACCGGAAGGGACCGCTGCCGGCTGACAACGGTCCCTTACTAGTAGCAATGAGAAGAAGACCGCTACTTCTTCTTGAGGTTCTTCAATTCCTTGCTACTAACCTGCTGGATTCCTGCAAGCCGGTAGGCATTGTTGACGCGGCCTCCGCTGCCAATGGACCGGTCAATGTCCCGTTTGGTCTCCGGGAGACGAACGTCCTTACTGTAATCAGTGAGCTGTTTGGTGAGGTCGGTGTTGCTCTTGACTACGGCGGGAACACCGGAGCCGAGAAGAGTAGCGGCGGCCCCCAGGCCGGCGGCGGCGCGTCCGCCGGCCTCGGTCCACTTCTTAGGAATTCCAAACATGGGATCAGGCCTCCTTGTTGTGCTGGGTGAGGATCTTGTGGTGGCTGGCCAGGTCGGCGGCCTGCTTCTGGGTCTCCTGAAGCGCCTCGCTGGTGAATTCGGGGACTACAACCGGCTCAGTTACGCCGGCGTAGGAGCGGGCGATGGAGACGGTCTTGTAGGGCGTACTGGTAGACACAGTGTGGGTAGCCTGCTCCTTGGCCATGACGATCATCCGAGCCAGCGTGGCGCAGGCCTTGCCAGCAGCTTCGACCAGCACGGCATGCTGGTTGTGCAGACCCTCGACGTAGGTGGTGTAGCCGGAGAGCTGGCCGGAAAGGTGCGCAACCCGATCAGTCTCGTCGGAGCCGTTCTCGTACTCGCCCTGGTAGTTGATGTAGCCGGAGACCGCGACCAGAAGCGCGAGCATGACCGACAGCGCCAAAACCAGAGCAGGGTCAGCGTCGGCCTCCGTGCCCTCGCTGTAGACGCGGGCACCCATCACGAACGCGACGGCGGACAGGATGAAGAGGGTGACACCCTGCTCAGTGCGCAACCTCCGACGGGCGGTAACGGTGTCAGCCGTTACCGAGGAGTCGGCGCCCTTGAAACGGCGGTGCCGCCTGCCCATCATGCGCATGAGCTTGGCGAAGAGGACCGTGCCAAGCAGACCGAAGATAACAGCTACCGTGAAGTTGATCAGAGTGGGCACGTCACCAGTGACCAGCAGCCTCAGGTTCACATTCAACAGCGAGCACATCGCGTAGACGAAGATCGGGAGGTCGATCCCGATCAGGAGGAGCTCCTTAAACCCGGTGCCGCGGCCCTCCCTGCGAAGGTGGTGCTTCTTGGACCCCTCATTGGTTTCCCGCACCACACGGTCACGAAGGGTGTCGTGGGCGTCCTGGGCCTCCTCCGGGGTCAGCTGCTCCCCGTTCGGCCCGACCAGGCGAACCTCCGTGATCCGGACAAGGTGATCGTTGATGATGTTGATCCGGGCGTACAAATCCTTAATCGAGTCGATCTTCTTCTCGATGAGACCCTTCACCTGGGTTTCCAAAGTGTCCTGTGCCTGCTTCACCGGCCGGGCAAGGACCACCCGCTCAGCGTGCGTCAGATGCCCACCGTCACGCACTCCCACACGATTAGCCTCATCGACGACCGCCACGGCCTTTACGATCTGAAGCGGGGCCACCGGGCCCAGCCCGAAAACCGACGTCACCTTGTCCTTCAACGGAATCCGCGCCGGTTCGCGCTGCACCCGCCCGTCGACGTCCTTCTCCCGATAGCCCTGAAATTCGCGTTCGAGACTTTCAAAATCCGTCATTGCTCATCCATCCTTTCTAGATACTCCCGGCTTGTGCCGAGCAGCTTTGTTTTCCATTTGGGGGCGTCACAGGGGGTGAATCGATGGGGGTGGGGGTGTGTACTTTTCGACGGGGGTGTAAGAATGTGGGCACGCTGGCCGTGGGGTCGGGAGGATGGGGGCGGTGTGGTTGAGATAGATGCTTATATGAGTGGGTGGACGCCTGTGGAGCGGGCTTACTCGCTGTGGCTTCGGGCCGCACGAGAGCAGAAGGGCACCGCTGTTCGGCTCGCCACTGCAGTGGTGCAGCACCTTCGCAAAGCTCACGGACTGAGACCGGGTGCCAAGTTGAGCGAACTCGGGGTTAAGAAGAAGATCGACGGTGCAGCGATAGGCAGGTGGGAAAAGGGCACGGGCGGGACGAAACCGCAACCTGTCTATCCTGATGAAGAGGCTGTGCGGAAGGCATTAATCGCAGTGGTTACCGATCTCGTGCCGTTGGCTCCCGTGGAGATGGAATGGGTCTCGTTCCAGGATGTCTGCACGACGTTTGCGGTTGAACGGCTGAAGCGCCAGCACCGCGGCGCCGGGATCCTAGGTTCCTATGCCGCGCGGGAGCGGAACAAGGAACGGCACCAGTTCCTAGCCGCATGGCCATCCCCGGCAGCTCAGATTGATCCAATTGGTTTGGGGCTTGGATCGTGGGCCTTTGACGGTGCGTTGCCCCCTTATGTCGAGCGAACCCCCGACTATGATCTTGCACACCGTATCAAGGAACCCGGGATCACGACCGTTACCGGGGCGCCGAAATCCGGAAAGAGCCGCAGCCTGATGGAAATCCTCCAACAGCAACACCCGGATGCGGTCACTTGGTGGGTTAACCCGGCGCCGACCGTACTGCCCTTACTGGTGGAGAGTGCGAGGAAGACTAAGAAAAGCGAACGCCCGGTTTTTGTCGTGTTGGATGATGCCGGCTTGATCGGGACCGACCCGATCAGTGGCTTGACTGCTCAACGTCTAAGCGACCTAGTCGAGACCTGCACACACCTGATCGTGGTCGTACACGACGAGGTTATTGCAAACTGGGAACACCAACTCACTTCCCGTGCCTGGCATAGCTTCGAATCCTCAGGTATGGGTGCCACTCGGGAACTTATGAATCTCCTCCGGCACCGCATCAGCTACAGCTCTACCCTTGATGAAGAGGAAGCGCAGTCGGCTACAAAGGTCTACGAAGACGCGGACCAGCGGGTGAGGGGCTTTGACTTGAATCGTTTGGGTGAGACGTTGGCCGGCGTAGAGATGCTCCGAAACCAGGTTATCAATTTGCTTGAGAGCCCAACGAGCGTCGAAGCGGCACTCATCGAAGCCGCAATCGATGCAAGCATGTCTTTTCCGACAGGAGCGACCTTTGAAATTCTCGGCACCCTTGCTGCAGCCCACTATCGGCAGCGTCAACCCAACCGTCCTTGGCGCGAGCATCTACTTTTCGATGCCTTCGATTCCCTCACTACCGGCATCACTAAGGGTTCCCCGCACGCCATCCTAGTCACGGCCGACCACGACAAGTACCGCCTCCTCGACGCTCTCGCTCCCGAGTTCCAGCACCCAGATCGCGCAACCCTTGACACATTAAGAGGCTGCCAGCTGCCTCAGGAAGTCCTTAACCACGCTCTCTTGAGCGCCGCGGCGTGGTACTTCTTCCACAAACCTGAGGATGAAAGAATTGTCTCCGTTTGGACAGAATGTGCCGAACAAGGTGATCCAAGGGCAATGGTTTTGCTCGCCTTGCGCGCCAGAGAGGCGAAAGATGTGGAAGCTGCGCGCACCTGGTGGAAGCGCGCAGCAGATCACGGTCTTGAGGATTCCATGTTCCAACTCGAGGCTGCCGAAACGATGAGGGAGCTTGGTAATCTCGCTGATTTGGCCGGGGACGCGAGAGGTGCCCGCGCTTGGTGGGAGCGCGCAGCCGAGCAGGGAGATGCTGACTCCATGCTCTTGCTCAGCAGATTCCCGTTCGAGGCAGGCGATCTAGAGGAGGCCGTGGTTTTATGGAAACGCGCAGCTCGCCACGGAAATTCCACTGCAATGTTAAACCTCGGCGTTCAGGCCAAAGACGCAGGAAATTTGGAAAAAGCACAGGAATGGTGGGAACGGGCAGCCGAAATTGGGGATGCCTCAGCGATGCATGAGCTGGGTAACGATGCCTATACTGCCGGGGATTCAGACTCTGCGCGAGATTGGTGGAAGCGAGCAGCTAATTTAGGCAACGAACATGCCATGGTGATGGTGGGCTTGCTGGCGTCACAGGCGGACGACATAGATAGCGCCCGATCATGGTTGCGGCTTGCTGCGGACAAGGGTGAGGCCAGGGCTATATTCGAGCTCGGCGCCCTAGACCATACAGCAGGTGATCTAGAGATGGCATCCTTCTGGTGGCAACGCTCGGCTGACAAAGGAAATACGGCGGCGATGTGCGCCCTGGCAAATATGGCCCATGACACCAACAACTTAGAGTCAGCGTCCGACTTGTGGGAACGCGCGGCTGAACACGGAAGCTCAGAGGCCATGTTCAACCTAGGAACTATGGCCTCCAACTCCAAGGAGACCAAGAGGTGGTGGCACCGGGCATCCAACAACGGCGATACAAAGGCTATGTTTCATCTCGGTGCCCTTTACGACAAGGAAGGGAATGTAGAGAATGCACAGTCTCTTTGGGAACGGGCTGCCGCAAGTGGCCATGCTGCATCTATGTGCCTTTTAGGCGAGCTAGCTGCAGATACCGGGGATACTGCGAGTGCTCGCAACTGGTGGGAGAAAGCTGCTCGGAATGGTGACGCAATTGCTATGACTCACCTTGGAAATCTCAGCTCTGAGGCTGGAAACCAAGCGGCAGCCATCACTTGGTGGAAGCGTGCAGCGGACAGTGGCATCTCTGAAGCAATGTCCAATCTTGGCGTCCATGCTTATAAAAACGGAGATTTGGACAGCGCCCAGGATTGGTGGAGACGTGCTGCTGAGAATGGCGACACCCAGGCTATGTTAAATCTTGGCGAGCTAAGCCATGGGGTTGGGGACAAAGCGGCGGCCACTACCTGGTGGAAACAAGCAGCTGCTAGCGGCAACACGGAGGCGATCGAAATACTGGCTAGCCTTGCCGAGAACTAAGGCAATCACGCTGACGCCAGCCGTCGCTTGTAGGTGCTATCGGCAGCAAAGAGGAAGAGCGCGGCCCAGGCTGTCTACGCATCTGATGTGGCCGGCAGGCTCAATCCCTGACGAACACGACCCCAAGCCCTCAGATCATGGCTCCGATGCTATTCGTTCACGTTGAGGTTGAGAGTCACCACGCGGTTTTTGGCGGCGAGGGTCTCACTGAAGTCGCCCCCGGGGACGTTGTCAACAAGCTGGCCGCCGGCGCTGGCGGTGCCGATGATCTCGGCGGGGGCGCCGAGGGTAACCAGGCGATTGAGTACGGCCTGAGCGCGGTCCTTTTCAAGTTCCGCATCGGGGGTCTTCCCGGGCACCAGCGCGCTGTGTCCAATGGCAGTGATGGCGGAGCCGATGGGGCAGCGACTGAGATCCTGGGCGATAGGGGCGAGGATGCTATCGGCGGCTGCGAGGATTTCATCGCTGTAGGGCGCGAAGGCAATACTGGTGTCGATGCTGGTCTGACCGACGCAATGCGTGGCGATCTGGTCGAGGATGAGCCGGGGAACGTTGTTGGTGGCCAGAGCCGGGGCCTGGCCGACAGGACCGGAAATGGTGTCGCAGGAGGCAGCGCTCATCTTGGCGCAGAGTCCAAGCATGATCTTGGTCAGTGCGGTGCGGGCGGCGGGTCCGGCCTGTTCCTGGTCACTTGCAGGGTTAGGGTATCCGAGTCCAGCGAAGGTGATGTGCTTGCTATCCGCGTTGGGCAGGTCCGACCGACTAACGCTGGTCACAAAGTATTCGGGGCGGTTGATCCAGTCACCGGCCATGTTCAGTTCCAGCGGGGCAACCGTGGAATATCCGCTGCTTACGAAGATGACACGGCCGCCTGCAGGAGTCTGCTCAAGGGCACGGTCAAGCGTTCCGATCGCGTCGAGACCATCCGTGGTCGCCGCCGCCTCGCCAAGAACCGACTCGAGACTCTTCAGATTGGAGGTGATGAGCTTTTCGGCCGCGGTGTGGACGGACTCGACGTCCTGCCCGCGCATCGGGGTCAGATCCACAAAGTCCGTCTTGTCAGAGGTGACGACGGCAATTTTGCCGTCGCCGGGCAACAACGCAGCGGCGGCGTGCTCAGTGACAACGGGAAGCAGGGGCCTAAGTTCAGCGGCGGGATCGGCGCTGGTGGCGGTGAACGCAATCGTGAGCGCGGGGGGACGCTGCAAGCTCTGGCACCCGCTAAGCGCGGCCGCAGTGATGGTCAGGATTGCAGAGATAGGGAACAAGATCTTGTGCATGATGGTCCTCTCGTAATGCTTGAGTTGTTTTAGGCGGTGAATCCCAGGCGCCGGAGCGTTGCCATGGAGTTCTTCCAGGAACGGTGGTCACGTGGGGTCCCGGCGAAGCAGGTCACGATCTTGCCCTGCCGGAAAACCAGCAGGTGCTGCTTGGAGGTCGTTCGAGTCTCGAAACCCGCAGCCTGAAGCTTCTTCACCAAAACCCGTTTGTTCTTGTACATTTCTGTTCTCCCGTCTGCCTGTAGAACCCTTGTTTTCTATTTCGGGAGGTCACATGGGGCGGTTCTATGGGGGTGGGGTGTGTACTTTCGACGAGGTGTAAGAATCTGGGCACCCAGCATCGGGCCGGGAGAATGGGGACATATGGCTGAGCCTGCTGCTTATACGAGCGGATGGACGCCGGTTGAGCGGGCGTATTCCATGTGGCTGAGGAGCGCGTGGGAACAGCAGGGCACTTTCGTTCGGCTGGCGGCTGCAGTGGTGTCGCATCTGTGCAAGACTCATGGCCTGAGGCCGGACGCTGTTTTGAGCGAAATCGGAGTCAAGAAGACAAACGGTGCAGCAATCAATCGGTGGGAAAGAAGACCCAGCCTCAGGAAGAACGGACAGCAGCAGCGGGGAATCGCTCAAGCCAGTCAGCTCATCGCAGAAGCCGAACGGGCCGACAAAGCACAACGGGAAAGCGCTGATGCCTACAATGCCCAGCCCGAACAGCTAACGGACGAAGCCGTGACGGCGAGACCCACCGCAGACCGAAATCAGGCAACACCCCTAGTGCAGCGCTCCCTACGGCTCACAACAAGGCCTCCAAAGCGCGGAAAACCAGCTCAGCAACTGGCATTACCAATCAGTTTCAAAAGGACCCTGGCCGCTGTAGGCGTGGCGTTCGCGTAATTCGCGCCTGCACGCCCGGAGATACTTAGACAATGATTGTTATCATTCCGGACACCAACATCCTCTCTGCGTCTCCGTCGTTGGCATCCGCTGAATGGCAGTCCCTCAACCAGAATCGGGATGACTGGGAAATTCAGATTGTTGTACCTGAAGTTGTGTTGATGGAGACGATAAACGTCGTCCGTCGAAAGTGGGAAGACGAACAGCGAAAGTTGGACAACCTCCGTGTCGGAGAGTTCAACCTGTCAAACGACGTGCAGGCGATTCGCAAAGAGATCCAAAGGCATATCGACGCGTATGAGGATGTCCTGAAACGTCGGCTCTATGACGTGGGCGCTCGGATGTTTGCCGCGCCGCCAGTTGATCACCTTGAGATTGCCAGACGAGCTTCTCTGCGGATCCCGCCGTACCAGGGGGAAACGAAGGACGGATACAGGGACACTCTTATCTGGCTCACGGTGATGGCTGCCGCAGAGGAGTATCCGGAAAACGAAATCTGGTATGTCAGCGACAACACCAAGGACTTCGGACCTAAGCCGGGAAACTGGACAGGACCGAACTCGGGCAATCGGACAGACTGCCCCATACTCTTCCACACGGACCTGAGTAAAGAGCTTGAAGTCCGAGGAGTGGGAGACCGAGTGAAACTGGTGACTAGCCTTCAGCTCCTGGAGCAGCACCTTGCTGCACTGCATTGCCCGATACCTGCTGAGGTGTTTACGGCGTTAACCGCGCCCCTCGACTTCGGTGCTATGAATTCCTTCCTGGAGCTCTTGCCAAGCGGAGCAAAAATCTCGCCTGCGGAGGTAGCTCTTAACCCCAATGTGACGGAAGCCTTCCTCAGCCGCGTGAAAACGCATGACGTACCTTGGGAATTCATCGAGGCAGCTCGCCGAGGTGAGGGACGGTGGACGGCCAATTACACGGTTGATGTCCAAGCAGAGATGGTTACCTTTACAAGCTCTGGTGCGTCCGCCGTAGTGACCAAGGCCGTGCGCCTTTCAGGATTCGTGAATATCAAGGAACCCTCAGAGGTCGAAATGATCGAGATGACCTCGATGAGCGCTTTGCCCGGCGATCCGGATAAAGCACTGTGGGAGGCACCGCGGCATTCGTACACAGACCTACTAGCGGTCATGCAATTAGCCGCAACAGGGCAGCCGTCGCAGGCGGTGCTGGATGCGATCAGCAATGCGGCGAAGATCCAACCGTCGCAGGCGGTGCTGGATGCGATCAGCAATGCGGCGAAGATCCAACCGTCGCAGGCGGTGCTGGATGCGATCAGCAATGCGGCGAAGATCCAACCGTCGCAGGCGGTGCTGGATGCGATCAGCAATGCGGCGAAGATCCAACCGTCGCAGGCGGTTGGTCGGCGTAGGCGACCGGCAAGTGAAGCGGATGAAATAATACCTCTGGAGAGCCCGACGCGCCACGAAAAGAGTATCTAGGGCTGGAAGGTCAGAAAAGACCCTCTGGGGGACTATCGCACGGAAGAGCTTTGAGTTTGTTTGCGGCGTGTCCGCCAGCGACGGGTTTGCAGCCCTTGAACCGACCGTCATCGGAGAGCAGGACGGTCATATGGTGGTCGGCGTGGTCGCGCCACTAGATGCTCATTCCGGTTGAGCCGTCGAGGCGGAGGAATTCCCAAGCCCGCCATAACGCCTCCAGCCGGCTGATGGCTTCTTCGTGTTTCCACCACGCCGGGCACCAAGTTCGGTCGGTTCCGCTGAGGCTCCGCCGGTAGGACGGGGAAAGATGCTCCTGCACGAAGTCACCAGGTCTTTGTAGAACAGCTCCGGTTCAGTGGCTTCTTCTGCTTCCTGCTGGTGGCACCGCCTGGTTCCGGCCAGCAGGGGCGCAAACACTCAGCCGTCGCTCAAGAACCGCCCCTAGAGTGATGGCAGGGCCGGCGGGGGGATGCCCGTCTGAGACCGCGGTTATCCCACCCAGCCGCCGCCGGCCATCAAACCTTCCGCTCCTACCCGGCCTCTTCGAGGTGGAATTCGACCCGGTACTTCATGAACCGGATGTTCCTCGTCATCGACAACGCCCGGCGGATCCTCAGGTCGTCCTCCTGGGCGATGATGACGCCCTCCACGGACTGGCCCGGTTCGAGCAGAGCGTCCTGGACGTATCCCATGTAGCGCTGGATCTGGCCGACGACGGCGTCGCTGGCCCGGCCCCGCTTCAACTCGACCACCAGCAGCCGGGACCGGTCCTTGCTGATCGCCAGGATGTCCATCGGGCCGGTGTCGGACGGGTACTGCTGGCCGACCGGCTGCCCGTCCTCGGTGTAGATGTCGAACTCCCGTCCCAGGGACGTGCTGGCCCAGTTGTGGACCAGGAACTCCTCGAGCTGCTTCTCCAGCTGGAAGGCCAGCTGTTCCTGCACCTCGGACGCGATCGCCTGGACCACCGGCTGGCTTGCCTCGGTCAGCTGCGTCAGGGTCGCCAGCTCCGCGGCGTGCGCCTCCAGCTGGAAGACCGTCATCGGCACCGCCGCCGTCGACGCCAGGGTCGGGCTCATATCGTCCCGGCTGATCGAGCCTTTCCAGTCCACCGGGCGGCGGTGCGGCAAGTCCGTTCCCGGGTGATATTCGTACCCGCCGGCCACGACCCCGTACTGGTACGTCCGGTCAGGCTTCGGCGCCAGCACCAGATCCCCCTCAGCGATGCCCTCGGACGCCGCCCACAGGTTTCCCATCGCCAGGCCGACCGCCACGCGCGGCTTCTCCGGGTACATCTCCTGGTAGATGCCGTTCATCGCCCTGCGGAACACTTCCGCTCCCCCGCCCAGGTGCGGCCGGATGTCATAGTCACCGATGAAGTCCACACCGATGTACCCGCTGCGGATCATCTCGTCAGCGAACTGTGCGCCGCGGCCCTGCCGGACCACCCATGCTGTCGTCATTGCTCTCCTAGCTCCCTGCCCGTTGCGGGCACTGCAGATGAACGTATCAAGGAGCATGGGGGCGGCCGGAGATGGACGCATAGTGGCCTGAGTAGCCTAAAGGGGACATTGGAGTATGCCCCGTCACAGAGTTTCTGGAAAGATGCCGGCTACACCCAATGAGCCGCCGACACCGGAGGAACCGGACGCTCTTACACTATGAACTGACCCCAGCAAGTCGGGACGATCTGGAAATTTGGATCGCGGCCGCTTAGCTAAAACAATTGTCACCGACCGTAGGCCCAGCAAAGTTACCCCGAAATGGACTGAGCAGCTCGCGCGCGCAAAGGGTTGAAAATTGAAATCCGCTGCTCTGCCCAGCGGTCACGGCCACTTATCAAAGATATTTCATATTCGTGGCGCAAAAGCTACCAATATGACATATCAGCTACTTTCCCAAGTTTCGTTATGTCTCCGGTCCAACCCTTCGCAGGTCGATTGACCTGAAGACACCTAGCGTAGAGTCCACCACCGGGATCGGCTGCAAGCCTTCTAACTCTTGAAGGTCACCTAGATGCCCGACAACCATACTTTTGTTGCAGCGGTCGCCGAGCTCTTGATCGGGGCTGCCACTGCTCGAGTCCGAATTGCTGAAGATGCGAAAGCTGGCAGGAAGTCTCCGTCTTGGATATGAGCCTTGGCCACCACATGGTCGCCACAGCAGGAGTCCAATACCTACTTGGAGGGTAAGCGCGGGACACAATGGAGAGCCCGGTAGGCCCGTGTCGCGACAGTGTCTGCTGCTCCCCGCTGCTAATCGAACATAGACCCTCACGTCGGGAGTCATCAGTCATCGACCGGCCTGCCACAGCACGGTCTTAGGCACCCGTAAGGAAAGCACTCATTGACGCGAGAGTCACCGCGCAGAACGCTGCGCCTTGTCGTAGTGCGTCCGCCCTGATTAGGCCCTCTCCGCGCAGGTTTGGCGACACTAGGGACGGGCCGGACCAGACGGAACGGCAGCAGATGACAGAGCCTTGGAGAGACCTGGGGTTCGTTTACAAAGAATGGGAACCCAAGGCACCCGCATCCGCACCGGGTGGGCCGTAGTAACCACCGCTCAGCGCGACGGCCTTCCGACACCGTTCCACCCGCACCCAAGGCACCCGCATCCACACCGGGTGGGCCGTAGTAACCACCGCTCAGCGCGACGGCCTTCCGACACCGTTCCACCCGCACCCAAGGCACCCGCATCCACACCGGGTGGGCCGTAGTAACCACCGCTCAGCGCGACGGCCTTCCGACACCGTTCCACCCGCACCCAAGGCACCCGCATCCACACCGGGTGGGCCGTAGTAACCACCGCTCAGCGCGACGGCCTTCCGACACCGTTCCACCCGCACCCAAGGCACCCGCATCCACACCGGGTCAGACTGCCCTTCAGCTTCGGATTGCTCTCGAATCCACGAGATCACCCCGGCCGCTGGTCAGCGAGACCAATCGCCCATTTTTTGGGGTAAAAAATCACTATCAAGTTTTCAAGGAGCTAGCCCGGGTTGAACTCCCGGTGCGTACAAACATCTATGCGGGGTCACCGGTGACGGCGGTCTGCTTCCTCCACAGGCCTCCACAGCCATTCTGACTCCACTAACAGGGTGTGCCCCTTCGGGAGTCGATGAACTCATCCAGCTTGGTGTTGGTACCTTGGGCTCTGCCCAGGACGATGCCAGATTCGCTACGGGCGCCCGCAGCGAAGCGGACTCTAGCCGGAAGGCCGGCAGGCATACGATTCTGGGCTGCAGCGAGTGGTTTGAATGAGCTCACGCCCTGGAGTGTGCGGCTAGTTTGGCAATCGCGCAACCTGGGCAAAAGTTTCTTGCATGGTCCTCAGCCAGGTGGCCGCGATTCCGCCGCCGCCAACAGGTGCCGATCATCGCCGCCGGCGTGCACACCTCGAATCACACACACATCTGGACTTCCGAGGGCGAGGTTGGACACGTGGTCACCAGAACAATGGCGTCGGGGAACCATCCTGCGGCATCTCAGGTACCCGTAGCCTGTTCGGGAGAAGCCAACGGCACCGTGGTTGCCCGAAATGGCCGTTGTCCCTCCGATTGATCCGGGTCGGTGTCGAACCGACCGGAACCGACCAAGACCGACCGGGGGGTCGGTCTAAAATTTGATGCAAAAAGCCCGTGAATAAAGGGAAGTAGGCCCTATCTATCTATCTATACCTACTTACCTACCTTAAAACACACACATACAGGTGAGCTCACAGTGATGTTGTTTCCTCACCCAAAATCATTAACATCACCGTTCTCTTATGGAGATGTTGTTCCCCGGTCGGTGTGGTCGGTTGGCCCACTTGCAGACACCCAAGAACCCCTAGAATCCGGGGCAAAACAGGGCATAAATTAGACCGACCGGGGGTCGGTTCCGGGCCGGCACCGGGTGGGTTCGGCCCTCAAAAGGGTGGGTTTCGGCGGTCCACCGCCGTTTTATTCGCTGCCCTGCTCCGTTCCGAAGCCGTCCGAACAAAGACCGACCGGACCCCTGCCGGGCTTCAAGGAACGGTCGTCGTTCCTCTCCCGGAACTCGCCACGCGTCCTTCCAACGGGTTGCTCTGCTTTGCACGCGCTCCAACAGTGCATCAGTTCCCTTCCCACTGGCCGCGGCTGCCAAGGCCTTCGAGATTTACCGTCACACCGGCGTTCCTACGTCTTATCTTTTCTGTCCCCATACGGGCGAAGGCGGTTGCCCGCAGGTACATTCGACGGGAACGAGGAGAAACCATTGGGCTACAGCCACTTCTTTCCCGGGCTGGGGCAACGCCAAAGGTGATCAACGACGCGCGCAGGATCATGGCGGCCTGCCCGGTCACGATCTGCGGTCCCAACATTCGTGAGAAGCCGCCGGGTCTGCCTGTGCTGAATGAGACCGAAGGGATCCGACTGAACGGCTTCGAGGCCGCCGGTGAGGCGTACGAGACGTTCCATCTGCGCGGCACCGACGGGTCGAACTATCCCGGGATGGCAGAGTCCTGCAAGACAGATAACAAGCCCTACGACGAGGTGGTTACGGCCATCCTGATCGCCGCGGTCGTCTACTCCAGAAGCAGCGTGGGCGGCGTTATGAGCGACTGCAACTGGAGTCACTGGTCTCCCGGCATCCACCTCTTCGAGATGGCGGTCCGGCCCCTCACCGAGGACGAGAAGATCGCCCTGGAACTCGATGTCGAAAGCATGCGCCCGCGGCCGTAGGCTGTCAGCCTCTACGATCCGAGCAATTTTGAGATGCTCTAGGTCAGGGAGCTGCACGGCCCCGAAGGGTAGCCGATGGCCAAAATGACGCCGGTCTAAGACCAGCGCTAGGCAACGGAACCCACGACGTAACCAGCCGCCGCGGCGCCACCCAATCCCGCATGCGCATGTCCCTAGAACCTCCGCCAGGGAACCGACGACGACTTGTACAGCCGCTGCCATAAGCATGGTCGCTCCCCGGTTTCGATAAGCTCGACGGCATGACCGGAATGACAAGCCCAGCCGACTCTCCGGCCGGGCAGGCCGCGGCGGCCGCCAGGGAACTCTACAAGCAGGACGACTACGTTCAGGCGCTGCAGGACCTCAGCCACGACGAACTCCGGGACCGAATGAGCGAAACCGTAGCCTTGGAGAAGGTGGCTATCCAGGAGTGGCTGGACTCCGGCGACTGCTACGTCATCTCCCACGCCGGAAAACTCCACCTGCCCACTTGTGACAGCATGCAGCGATTCATGGACCGTGACTCCGCCTGGTTTACCAACCTTCGCTTCCCCCAACGGCTCCAAGGGGACGCGCCCGACGATGACCCCATCCCCGCCTGGCCTATCCTGCGGACACGCACACAGATCGAAGCTCTGTCCTCCTACACACCCTGCCCGCTGTGCGCCCCCATGCCGGTCCCGCCCGAAGCACGGTTCGGCGCCAAGCAATGGACTCACCTTCATGCCCGCAACCTGAAGTCCAAGCATTTCGGCACCGAGTTCCGTTCGGCCGACGGCTCGATCCTCGGTGCGCTGACCAAGATCACCACTGTGGAGACCATTGACGGACTCGACTTCACCGCCGAATTTGAACACGCAGAAGCCCCCATCACCGATCCGGACATCGAACTGATGTACCGGACCGGGATGCGGGCCCTGGCTAATCAGGCACTCTCCTAGCGGGTTTCCTCCAGGGCCTGTCCCGAAAACAGGCGTCAGGCCCAGGTATCCGCAGACTGCGGTGATGTAGGGCAGGATTGGAGAATTGGGAAGGGGACGTCATTGGCTCAACGGAACAATGGCTATGTGCTGCCTGACATCCTAGTGCCGGGGCTGGACGCCGTCTTTGTGGGGACGGTTGTCGGTAGGAAGAGTGCCGAGAAAGGGCACTATTACTCGGATCCAACAAACAGATTCTGGCCAAGACTTCAGCAGGCCGGGCTGACGCCCACAAGGCTTGGCCCGGAGGACGATCAGGTTCTGCCGGCCTTTGGGCTGGGTTTGACCGACCTGAACAAGGTGGATGCGAGCAGTAAGGACGATGTGCCCTTTTATCCGGCTGACTTCGACCTGCGCATCAGGGCCGTCGCCCCGTCATGGGTGGTTTTCAACGGGCGGCGGCCGGCAGCCGAGTACGCCGCGTGGAGAGGATTGGCTGAGCCCTCCTATGGATTCCTGAACTGGACTATCGGCGACAGTCTTGTCTTCGTGGTGCCAAACTCGTCCGGCAACAACTGGGATGGACGGATGCTCGGCGGGAAAACGACGGTGGAATGGTGGCAGGAGGCCGGCCAGCACATCGCTCAGACCCGCGGCGGTTAGAGGTCCTTCGAGCAGTCCTCGCAGATTCTGTCAGCCTTTTCGTCGTTCTCCAGCAGGTCCCCGCGGCCACTGCATTCTTCGGTATGGCTTTGATGTCGGCGCAGTCGCCGCAGAGGCCGCAGAGGCCGTCCCAGCCTTGGCCGTCGTCCAGGGGGTTGCCGCGGCTGCAGGGGTCGTCATCGAGGTCGATTTCCTCGCTCGCTGAGGGCTGTGTCGGGTTCAGCGTGGTACGTGGGGGCGAACTGGCCGTCGGTACGGATGCCTGCGGGCTGGCGTTCTGTTTGGATGCTCATCCCCCACGTGTGCGGCCGTGTTTCAGGATGGTCGAAGCGCCCGCTGCACTGCCTTGCTGACTGCGCCCACAGCTGTCCCTGTGTAAAGGCCATGGCCAATAATGAAGGCGATGGCGTCCTGTTCGGTCGCGGGGCTCCCCGCTCTGAAAACAAGCCTGCGCGGAAAGGTTGCGCGTCAGGGGTCAGGAGCATCAAGTTCGCGACCTCCGCGTGTCCCTGAGCAACTCCTCCTGGACAACCACTACCCCCTGTAAGGTCTGATCACCCCACGGCATGGGGCAGCAAAAAGCCCCAGCAACAGCCGTGCCGGGGCTTTCCGGACGCTACTTCTGGCCGAGCTGCTCGTTTGCTTCCGCCATTGCCTTCTCGTTGTCATCGACAGGGAGCTGGTCTTCAACGTAGTAGCCGCCCGTCTGACTGGCGTGTTCGCCCGCGCAGTGCGCAACCCTGTGGAACTGCTCAGGAGCGAGCCTCTTCCCGGGGCCACCGCTGGCGCCGTGGTGGTGAACGCCGGCGCACCGGTAGCAAAGAACGTCCACGTAGCGGTCCCATCGCTTGGTTGCCCTGTCCTGCAACAGGCTGTGGGCGATCACCCCATTGTTCAGACCCTTATGCGTCTCAATCCATTGCGTCCTGACTGCCTTGGGGACGGCCCCCTTGTCCGCGACGGTGACATTGTTGGCTTTTGCCCATTCTCTGATCAGCTTGGCGACGTGCCTGTCATTGTCGGCTCGGGTCGCGGAATTCTGTACCTGCTTCGGTGTCATGGTTCTCATTTCGGTTCGATGATCGCTTCCGTCGATATTGTGCACCATGAAACTCCGGCGGCCTGTCGGGATCGCCGTGGCTGCGACGTTGATACCGCTACTTAGCAGCCAGCGTGATGAGACACCCACAAGGGCCTTCTCGGCCTTCGCCTGCAAATCCGGAATCCCCTGGGTCAGACCCCCGGAGTTCAGCCGGTCAGTGTAGCGGAAGCGAAAGGCAGGGCGAAGGTCAGGGTGGATGTGCGGTTGTTCATGGCCCTTATATGTGCGGCTACCGGCATAAGTGTCGGCGGTCAGACTAGGGCGGTCCACCCCCTGGACCATGTGGTCCAAGTAAGTGGTCCATTGAAGTGGTCCAGGTGGTCCGCCCGGTGGTCCACTCCAAACCGGATGTGTGGTCCAACGGCTTTAGACTGGGCCTCCCGCTCGGTCCAGCGGATCAGGGTGCAGACGGTGTGAGGGCGAACGTAACCGATGAGAAGCTCAAGGATTGAACCCGACAGCCGGACGATGACGATGGCCTCAATGACGTTGGTGGGGGTGCTGGCCCTCGCCAGCTTCACTCTCTCGTTCCAGGGGCTGATCCAGGCTGCTGACTGGGCCGGTATTGCTCCCCCAGCTGCGGTGGCTGGTGCCGATCGTGGTGGACTCGACGATCCTGGTGTACGCCGTAGCGGCCTCCGTTCAGCGCGTCGGCGGCGAATCAACCATGCTGTCGTGGTGCGCCGTCGGCTTTTTCACTGCTGTGTCGGTGGCTGCCAACGCCGCGCACGTGCTGGCGCCGAACGGTGTCCCCGTTGCCATTGACGGCACGGTGATCTTCGGCGCGTTCCTGGCGGCCATCATGCCGGTCAGCCTTTTCTTCGCGACGAAGACGACCGTGCAGCTTGCCGTCGCTCCCCCGGTTGGTTCCGTGTCGCAGCGCCGGAAGCGAGCCCAGGCCCGGCTGGTCCAGGAACGGGGTGGACAGAGAGCATGGACCAGTTCGGGCCAATTTCCGGACCAGCAGCGGGGCAGCGTGGTCCAGCTAAGTGGACCGGTCCGTGGACCACGTATGGACCACCCTTCTAGACCAGCCCGGACCAAGGCCGAGGTGAATCCCGAGCGCATCCTGGAACTGGCCGAGCAGAAGCTTTCCCAGCGGGCGACCGCACAGCAGTTGGGGACGTCCAAAACGACGGTAGCGCGGGTTCTCGCTGAGCATGCCGAGTACCGTGGCGGATCCTCAGGGAAGGTCGCGGCACTGGCTCAGGCCTAGGGTTGGACAGGCTCCGCGGCAGTTTGCGTCCAGTTTCCGGGCACTCGCTAGGACCCTCGGTCTTCCCCGCGTTTCTTCCGCCAGACATGTCACGGCTTCGCTGTTGGAAAACTAGCCCCGGCACGTCACTCGCCGGCGGCGCGCGAAGAGACTGCAATGATCGGCCAGGGCCCGAATTCGCAGGCCCAAAGCACAGGCTCACCCAAAGTCAGCAGGTACTTGTTGACATACCCCTCGCGGTGGACAGGAAGCTCGAGCACTGGACGGACAACGGCGGCAGTAGCTGCCCGGGGCCAGGCCGGGTGGCTGCGCCATCGTTGTCGATGCCAATGAGGTCGTAAAACTCCCCGGCGTGCGGATGGGTCCGGTCGCCGTCCCGCAGCAACAACATCCAGGCGTCTAACTGCATGGCGATGAGATCTTGTGGCCTCGCCGCACACATACTCTTTATCAATCCATGCAGATCGAGGAGCATCATGACTAAAATCCCGAGAGACCACCGTCGCGAGACGATCGATCCCGGATGGGACCGGCCCCACGATCGCGACCAGGAATGGGCGAAAAAGCTTGCGTACGTGGTGCGCTTCGTAGCGGAACATGGGCGGCCGCCGTCCGGCAAGTCTAAAGATCCACGTGAGGCTAAAGCCGGGGCCTGGTTTCAGCACCAGAAAGCCGGCAGCGGGATGACCCCGGAGCGCGAGGCAGCGCTTAACCGTGCACTGCCCAAGTGGAGGGAGACCAAGAACGACCAATGGATGCGGAAGCTCAGCGAGGTACAGGCCTACTACAAGAGGCATGGCCGCCGCCCCAACCCCCACGCCCCAGACTCAGCTGAAAGGTCACTCGGCTCCTGGTATTGGAACGCCATGAACCGTGCCCAGACCCGCGAGCGAGTGGACGCCATGGCCAAGGCCGACCTGGGTTCCTGCCGTACCCAGGATGGATTGTGGCAGGAGAAGCTGGAGCTCTGCGTTCAGTTTGTTCGCGATCATGCGCGCTATCCGGCATTTGGCAAGGAAAGTCACCAGGACGAGCGCCGGCTGGGCGCTTGGCTCGGCGAGCAAAGGCGTCTGGGCACCAAGCTAAGGCCATCACGTCGGCGTGCGCTCGATGTAACACTGGCCGAATGGGCTATGCCAAAGTCGGCTCCAGGTCGAGCCGGAAGGCCCGTGGGTTTCAGGGCTGCTCCGTAGCCTGCTCCCTTGCCTTGACTGCCGTCCGCAGCCTGTCCTGCCTAATGCATGACCAGCTTCCCTCGCCGTCAAATTACATAACCGGCCTGTGCCTCCAGCCGCCGCCGTTCCGCTCAGGCACAACGATTTTCTGATTGGCCGAGCCCAGCCCTCTGGGCCCGGTGACCGTGCACCTGTTCGGCCTCATCATCCGCTACCCGGCCGGCGCCGAAGCGGTCACCGGCTACTCCTACGAGTCCTGGCACCTCCGCTACGTCGGCGTCGTCGCTGCGACCGAGATCCATGACCAGGGCATCACCCTGGAGGAGTTCACCGCCCGCCACTCGCCGAGCTGATGGGCCCGGTCAGGGGGTCGGACCTTCGACCCCCACGTCCTCATTGAGGAACACCTGGACCGCGACCACGTGCGCCTCGGTCAGCCCCTCGTCCGGATTCGGCTTCTCCAGGAGGACCGGCCGGCTGTAGTTGTGGGCCCACTCGTGCACGTCCGGGCCGAGCACGTCATCTATCCACGCGACCGCTTCCCAGTCCGCCTCGCCGGCGGCGTCCATCCGGTCGAGCCACCGTGCCACGGACCGGAGCTTCGGCGTCGGCTGTTCATCATCCCCGGGCTTGGGGGTGATCGTCACCCGCAGCGGTTCGTCCTCCATCTCGATCCGCTCCTCCAGCGAGGTGACCACTTCCGGCGTGGAGGTTGAGGCCCACGCGATCCTGCCCTTGGTGGCGAGCCGCCGCACCAGGGCGACCTTCCCATCGGACAGTTCCACGGACGGGTCGCCGTCGCCTTGGATGATCTTCGGGTTCAGCACGCCGTCGATGTCGAGAAGGATGAGCAGCTTCATGACGCGACCCTAGTCCTTGCCCCGGTCCGGCGATAGCAGCCACCCACGCCCGCCGGCTCCGCTGGCTGGCTCCCCGGCCGCGAAGCGGTCGGCGGGCGATAGCCCCAGTCGGTCTGCTGATGCCTGTGAGTCTTGCCGATGCTGGGTTGGATGCCACCATATTTAAGAGGGGCTCAGGCGCTTCGCGCCTTCGCCCACCCCGTATCGATTCCCCTTTGCGGATACCTTCTCGTCCGTCACACTGATCGTCTTCTTCTCGTTGACCTCTTGGCCGCTGCGCGGCCTGGCTTCCCGTCGGCGCGGTGCGCCGGGCTGAGCGAGGACCAGGGCGCTGCGCGCCCGGGTCCGTTGCGGGGCCCGCCCGCCTGGTGCCGGCGTCGCTGCGCTCCTTTGGGCACCCGGCCGGGCTGTCTTCGCGGGGGTCGGCTGGCCTTCCCTGCGGGGCTGAGGCGGCTGCGCCGCCAGTGACGTTGGACTGTCCGTTGGCTTCTCGTTTCCCCTGGGGCTTCTGGCTGGCTGGATAGGCGCTTCGCGCCGGGGAGTTGGCCCTCATGATGGGCGTTTCGTGTTCCGTCTCGTTGTACTCTGCGGTGGCTTTGCGTGGTCCTTGGCCCGGCTGCCGCCGGGCCGCTTCCTTTCCGTTGGTCTGGTCGTTGTCGGTCCGTTGTCCTCGCTGCTTCGCAGCGGGGCTTCATAGGGATGGCCTTCCTTCAAGGGACGAGGGCTTCGCCCTGGGAGCCGGACTTCGTCCGTCCGGGCCGCGCTCCGTTGGCTGTTCGATGAGCCGAACGATTCGTGGCGCGTCGAGGTGGCTCGGAGGTTTCCCTCGCTGCTCGCGCAGCGCGTTTCCACGACAAGCTGACTCTGCGCCGAGCGCATCGATGACCCCTGTCTTCCCGGGGCGAAGCCCCTACCACCACAAGAGCTCCGCAGGACAAGGCACTGACCGTTCCACGCACTGCCTGCGCGCAGCGCTACCAACTTGCGCAGCTGGCAGCCGAGGCTGGGAGATGAGGGGCTCATCCTGGGGCGAAGCCCCTTGCACGGCGGCCGCAGGCCACGGGCTGGACGGCGCAGCCGTCGTCGTTGGGGTCGGCCGGAGGGCCCGTGCGGGTGAGGCCCAGGGCGGAGCCCGGCCACCCGGAGGGGACGAAGGCCAGCGGCCCGCAGGGCTGCTCCTCTGCGAGGGATGCCGCACACTGTGGAGTACAGGCGGTATCCGAGAAGATGAGGGCTCCTATCCTCCACAAACCACTCGTGGGAGAGGCCCGAAGCCGGGCGAGAACCCCGATCCTGGGTTCCGGTGTTTTGCGGGTTTTGCATTCTTAAGTGCGAAATCTGAATAGGCGTAAATCCGGAGCATGAGGTCTCTGGGGTGCAGGGGCCGATTCTACGCATGGTTCAGGGCATGGACCTTCGAATTTTTAGGCTCTCCCGCGCAGGCGGTATCGACACCAACCCACTACCTTCACGCAACGGGCAGGCACTTTC
Organism: Pseudarthrobacter sp. SORGH_AS 212; assembly: GCF_030818145.1. Taxonomy (NCBI): domain Bacteria; kingdom Bacillati; phylum Actinomycetota; class Actinomycetes; order Micrococcales; family Micrococcaceae; genus Pseudarthrobacter; species Pseudarthrobacter sp. SORGH_AS 212. The sequence goes on from NZ_JAUTAA010000001.1 coordinate 1,186,781, forward strand.
GCTTCCGCTGTCGCCCAGAACGGTGCAGCGACCTTGCTCACCCGGCGTGAGGCCACCGGCCTGCACGGCTACGTGATCCTCGACGCAAAATCAGTCGCCGCCAACGCGCCGGTCCAGCTCGCGCACACGGTCGGTGCCCGAGCCGAAGAGACAGAGATGCCCACCGACCTGGCGCAGTCGCCCGCCATCGGGAAGCTGGTGTTCAAGAACTCGCCGGCGCTTCGCGAGACCCAGTCCGGCATCGACCCGACCGAGCTTCCCCGCATCCTGGCCAACGTCCTGCCGGCCGACTCCTGGGTCGCCGTCTCGATGCGCGCTCCGTCCAACAAGGAGCGGAAGCACTACACGCCCTGGCTGGCCAACCGGCTGGGCACTGCCACCCCGGTCCACCACTCCACCTCACCCACGGCCATGGTCATCTCCATCACCGCCGGCGGATCATCCGAGGACGAAGTCCGCTCCGTGCTGGCCCAGGTCACCGCCGGTCTGCCCGGCTTCGACCTCGACTCGGACGTCACCTTCCCGGCCACCCGGCACCGCGCCGCAGTGGGTGCCTTCATCGCCCCGGCCTTGGCAGCCGCAGCACTCATCGGTGTGCCGTTCATCCCCGCGGAAGTCACTGCACTGGCACCTGCTGCCTTCGGTTTCCTCACCCCAGTCCTCCTCGGCCTGGCCGTGGTCGCCGGACTCCTGGCAGCCGCCGCCTTCACCGGCAAGCTCGTCTCCCCTGACACCAAGCTTCGCGCCGCTTTGGCCGCAGCTTCATTCCCACAGCCGGCTGGTCGAAGCGGCAAACCCAACCCGCCACGCAAGGAACAGACGGTCAAGCGCCAAGCCGCCAACGGCCAGCCCTACGAGAAGCGCATCGCCGCCTCCGACGGTGACTACCCGCTGGCACCGGACGCCTTCCTGGTAGGACCCAACGTTGTCGTCGGCATGGTTTCCCCACACGCCGGCGCCATCTCCGGTGAAGCCGCAACCCGCGCCCGCGCCACTCCCCCGGGGCTGCTGCAGGACATCGGCCCGATGCTCGGAAGCAATGACGACGGCCTTGATGCTGTCCGTCTCGTCGATAATCCCCGCCCTGGCGGGAGACGGCGGCGGATGAGTTGCCTTCGCCCCCTTCGATAAAAGCAGCCCCTTGTTCGTGATGGTGGGCCGAACCACCCCACCGCCGAAGGCAGCCGTGCCTTCGAGGTATCCCGCGTCTCGGCCCCGGTTAGTCGCGGCATCCACTTCGGCTTCGGAGTAGGGGTCACCCATAAAGGTGCCGTGCTTGCTGCTGCTGAAGCCATCGATATTCGGCGAGGTCCCGCCCTCGTGGTACTCGTCTTCAAGCCAGAGAAGGACTGCCCTGCGCGCCGTCTGATTGCGCCGCTTGCGGTTAGAGCGCAGATCCTTGAACTCTTCCGCCACGTCTACGCCTTATCGAAGGTATGAACCTGATACCGCCTGGCAGGACTTTCACTTTCGATCGATAAGCTTGCAGTATCAACTACTTGAGGGGGACATTCTGTATCCAAGCATCGACAGCAGCGTCACTGACATCTTGAAGGCGTCCTGGTCCATCACGGATGGCCGCGTCGTACCGAAGACGGAAGACATCGTGATGAAGAACGGCGGACGGCTGGTGGACGCTAGCTACCTGTACGCCGATCTTGCTGGTTCATCCAAGATGGCAAACTCGCTGCTGAAAGAGACCACCGCCAAGATCATCCGCGCCTACATCAACACGGCCTCCCGCATCCTCCGCAACTATGGCGGGGAGATCAGGAGCTTCGACGGTGACCGCGTGATGGCAATCTTTATGGGCGAGGATAAGGAAACGAAGGCTGTCCGCGCCGCCCTTGCGATCAACTGGGCAGTGTTCGAGGTCTTGCGCCCCAAGATCAAAGCGAACTGGAGCGACGGAGAAGACTTCTGCGACATCACCCACGGCATAGGCATCGACACCGGAGAAGCCTTGATCGTCCGCGGCGGTGTGCGTGACAACAACGACTTGATCTCCATCGGCAAGGCACCCAACCGCGCTGCAAAGCTCAGTGAGCTTCGTGGTTCCCAGCAGATCACGATTACCTCGGCGGTCTATGAAGCGATGGATAACGAGGTTGCCTTCATGGAGAACGGCCAGCGCATGTGGGGCCAGACATACAACCGCAATGACAGCGGGCAGAACGAAGTGATCTACCGTTCTTCGTCTTACTGGGGAGTGTAAGTGGAAGACAAGGAAGCCATCGACAGCGCCTGGAAGATCCACGCCGCCCAAGTTGATTGGACCGGCAAGGTTGATACGAAGGCTTCGTTTGCCTTTGGTCTTGAATCGGCAGCTATCGTCACCACGGTTGCCCTTAGTGCTGAGGGCAGAATCTTCGGTGACATCAGCGACCCCGCCGCTGGTTGGTTCTACGGCATTGGCCTTACGCTGATCCTGGCGGGAGCAACCTTTGCCGTAGCTGTAGTTATCCCCCGGCTCAAGTCAGACATAGTGAAGAAGACAGCAGAGGACAACTTCATCTACTTCGGACACGCCCAACACTGGGAACCAGCTGAACTTGCGTCGGCCATCAAGGACCGCGACATCCTTCCGGTTATCAGCAGGCAGATCGTGGTCATGGCCGACATTGCCTGGCAGAAGCATCGTTGGGTACAGCGCTCGATGTTCCTTGGGTGCGCGGGTGGTGTCTGTATTGTCCTGGCCGCGTTGGTACTGAGGTTCCTATAAGAGGGACTAGCCTTCGAGAGCTACCTGACCGTGCTGCTCCTGATACGCAAGCATCGATAGGTTCTCTAGTACCTTGGCAGGTTCGTTTAACAGTCCTGGGCTACGTTCAATCAACTGCAACTCAACGACGGTTAGCTTCCGAACTGATGCGTTCGACTTACCGCTGGCATCCATGTACTTGACGATCAGCCATTCATCCATCTGGAGCGCGATGTTACCGATGTCCTTCACCGACTCGATCAAGGCTTGTGCCGTCTGAGCATTGATAGCGCTGATCTCTGCACGCTGCTTGTTCACAGTGGCATCTTTAGCCCACTGCTCCATATATCCCGCAGCTTCACCGAGCTTCTGCTTGCCTACCTGCTGCGCCTTCTGGCCGTCCTCACCGTCCAGCCATGCCTTGATACGCAGACGGACGGAACCTTTCTCGACGTTCTCAATCTTCGACTTGCCATAGCCGGCACTTGCCAGGACATCAGTGATTGCCTTGATGACCTTGACGCTCGTGACAGCATCATCGGTGTCCAGGTAGACGCGAACCGTTACAGGCGGGGCAGGCCTAGGAGCTTTACCCTTGAGTGCCTTGTGGATAAGGCTTCTTGCCACGCCAGGGGGTACGTTGACAATTTCGTACGCACCACTGGTGGGATTCTTCTTGTTCTCGGACTTAGAGACGAACCTACCCGTGCTAGCGCTGGCAGCTTTGCCCTTAGCAGAACCGCCTGCCGCAGCACCCTTCTTGACGAAAGACTTGCCGCCAGCATTAAAACCGCTCTTCAAGTCAGTCACTCGGTTCTTGGACGGGTCCCCCGGCAGCTTTGGCATGACTAGATCCTAGCAACTGGGTCGTTCGAAGATGTTCTAATGGATGTCGTAATCAAGGGTGGCAGTCCACAAGATGTCGAGCGCATGATGGCTCGCATGGCGGCTGACGAACGCCGACCGTTTGATGATCCCGCTCCAATCCGGGAGTTCCCGAAGTATGGCCGGCCCCTGGTAAAAGTGGCGGGTATCTACGGCAAGGCTGTCGGTTGGACCAGCATGTACGGCCTGATCGAGTGGCTGGACCCTTCCGGCAACTACCACATCGGCTGGGCGCACTCATGGAGCATCAAGCGAGTGACCAAAGAAGAGTGGCAGGGACCGAGCGGGCTCTGAGCTTATTCCTGTCCGAACCTCACCAGAGCACGTTCCCACCCATACTGTCGAAAATCTCACTGGCCAAACTGTCGGAGCTGAAGACGCTCCCGCACATCCCGCTTTTGGCCGACCCAATGATGATGCCGATGATGGTCAGGATCGGCCCGAGAACGACGAGCCAGATCCAGGCCTTTGATTAAGCCGCGCCGGCTGGGTTGGTGATGCTATGTTCCCCCCTAGGAAAGTGATTGATGCAACGGGCATCATATGCTTTCGCGGGTGGTTCTCCGGCATCGCCCACACCGAACCTGATAATGGCCTCGTACCGGGCCTGGCCCAGAGAAGCGCTGCGTCCTGACCACGTTGAGGTAACCCGTCTCAACTGCGAGACGTATGCGGACAGCGGCTTGCGAAACAAAAAGAGGACTTTGGTGCCCGGGACGTAGCGCCCTGTCACCGTCGGCGCCGTTCTAGCGGCATTCCCCCGCGACAACGAATACCCCGAAATCCGCAGCATACCGCCCGTACAGGACTGTGACGGGGCCTTGCAAGTCACAGGCCCCGTCATCCCGTACGATTCGTGAGTATTGCATCGAACAAGTGGGGACTAATTGAACAAGCTTTTCCCTGCCGCGGCTGCGGCAGCCATCCTCGCGTTGACCGGATGCGGCGGAGGGTCCACCACTGCCGCAGCCACACCGGCGGCCGAGACCACCAAGGCAGCATTCACGACCGACCAAAGCTGCGACCAGCTCTTCGACAAAGGCGACGAGGGCCGGCTGTTCGCAGCGGTGAACTTCCTGGGTAACGTACCGGACACCGTCAAGCCCAGTGACCAGACCAAAGCGAAGATCCTCGCAGTCGACCTGGAGTACGTAGCCGGCACCGCCAACGACCAGATCAAGCCTCACGTCGAAACCATGGCCAAGACGCTGACCTACTTCTCAGCCGCTACGGGCGAGAAGGTCACCGTTGACGTCAACCCTTTCAAGGCAGCCGGCACGAAGGTCCTGGAACTGTGCCCCAAACAGGAAACGGCGTACAACGACGGCAAGGAAGTCAAGGCTGCGGTGAAGAAGGCCGAAGCCGACATCGCCGCCAGGAATGCCGAGGAGGCAGCTGCTGCGAAGGCAGCGGAGGAGGCCGCCAAAGCCCCCAAGGAGTACTCGGGCGCCGGCGACGACGTGGTGACCATTACCAAGCACGGGACGGGCGCCCAGGTCGCGGTCATCACGCACGCCGGCTGGAGCAACTTCGCCGTGCACACCCTGGACAAGACGATGGACTCCACTGACCTGCTCGTGAACACGATCGGCAACTACACCGGCACCGTCCTGTTCGATGCCCGCAGCCGCGACGGTGAGACGACAGCCCTGAAGATCACCGCCGACGGTCCCTGGACGGTCAAGTTCATTCCCCTGACCAGCGTCAGGTCCTTCGACGGGTCGAAGCCGATGACCGGCCTCGGGGATGATGTCTTTGCCTACACGGGCACAGCCAAGGCCGCTACGTTCACCCACGACGGCTCACGCAATATCGCCGTCCACTCCTACGGCACCCGGTCGGACCTGCTCGTCAACGAGATCGGCCCCTACACCGGAACCGTGGTCTGGACACCGGGCTTCTATACGGTCACCGCGGACGGGAACTGGTCAGCGACGCTGAAGTAAGGTCCCAGACAGAAGCCGCCGGCCCGGATGCACCCGAAAGGTGAGGGCCGCCGCGGCTGCCATCTACAGATGCCGGGTCACTAAGCGCGCCGGTTTCATACAGGAGGGGCAGAATGGGCCCATGTGCGGCAGATACGTGATGTCCAAAGCCACCGGTGACCTGCTGAGCCACTTTGAGGCCAAGGAGGTGGAAGGCACCCCTCCGCCGCCGAGCTGGAACGTAGCACCCACTCAGGCGGTGCCCATCGTGGCGGAGCGGCTGGATGAGGGGAGCATCGAACGGCACCTGCTGATCGCCCGTTGGGGGCTGGTCCCGTCCTGGGCGAAAGACATCAAGATCGGGTCTCGGATGATCAACGCCCGCAGCGAATCCATCCTCGAGAAGCCTTCGTTCCGGACGGCCGCAGTGAAGCGGAGGGCCATTGTTCCGGCCGACGGCTACTTCGAGTGGCAGAAGACCGAGGACGGCAAGAAGATCCCCAACTACCTGTACTCCGAGAAGGAGCCCCTGCTGGGCTTCGCCGGACTGTACGAATGGTGGGCTGACACGTCTTTGCCTGAGGATGATCCGGAGCGGTGGCTGCTCAGCTGCACCGTGCTCACTACGACCACGCAGGACGCGCTGGGGCACGTGCACGAGCGCTCCCCGGTCATCATTCCCCGGGACCGGTTCGCCGAATGGCTGGACCCCGACCTCACCGACAAGGCTGACATCCAGCACCTGCTCGATTCCCTGCCGGAGCCCACCCTGATCCCTCGGATCGTCAGCACCCGGGTGAACAGCGTCCGGAACAACGGGCCCGAACTGATCGAGCCGGCCGAGTGAGCGGGTTCAGAGCCACAGTCGCCTTCCCGAACGCGCTGATGTGGCTGATGTCGGAGGCCGACAAGGAGCTCGTCATCCCCGACATCGACGGCGTCGCCAACTTCTGGACCAGCCAGAACGCCTGGGGCGTGGCCGTCCAGCACGACGTTGACGGGCCCGTGACGGTGACTATCGGGCCGAACCCGCCGGAGAATCCCTCCCTGATGCAACTCCATGAGGGCATCCTGCACACCGGCCGGCGGCTCATCGACGTCCAGACGGTCTACCTCGACAGCATCGCCATCTTCCGGACCAGGACCGAAGACGCCGCCATCAGCATCTGGGGAGACGACCCGGGCCAGCCGGAGCACGTCCACATCCAGTGCCAGGACATCGAGGAGATGCTGTGATAGACGAACTGCGCCAGCACTACACCACGGCCATCGGCGCCGAACCGGTCCTTCATGAGATGAACACCCGGGACGGCAAACGCATGGGCGTCTTCGAATGGCCTACCGGCACCACCAGGCTCGGCGTCCACCTTTACGCCTCCGCCGGTGTCGGCCATTTCGGACCAGAGGGCCCCGGTCACGCCGTCGAGCTGTTCACGGGAGTGCAGCCGGGCGGCCAGGACGTCCTTGAAGCGTTCTCCACGATGGCCCTGAACGTCCGCGAGTCCGGCACCATGCCCCAGCACGGCGTCTTCGTCGCCGGCGACTGGAAAATCATCAAAGACCGGAAATTCACCGGCTGGGTCCTCACCGAGCGTCCCGATGACTTCATGCCCAGACTGGACCTGCCCGGCGGCCATGTGGTCTTCCTGGACGCGCTGCCGGTATTCCCCGAAGAAGCCGACTACCGGCACGGCAACCGGACCGATGACCTCTTCGAAATCTGGGAGGCCAAGGAAGTCGAATCCTGGAACCTGGCCCGTGAACTGCCAACAAGGATCCAGCCGCGTCCAAAGGGCATCGGCAGCTGGGTAGGACGGGTAGCGGATCTTGTCAGGAAGCCCTGAGGGCGGCGTGCTCGTCCACAACAGGCCTCGGTAGAGATCGACCCGTAGGGGCTTTTTATTATCAGCACACGGCAGCAGACCGCGTAACCCACCAGACGAGCTGACCTCAAGTCAGTTCGCCATGAAAGCTGCGCGGTGGCTTGCTGCCCGGAGCAGGCCCAGCACTGCAGGACTTCGTTAATGACGAGATATGCTCTCGCCATGAGCAAAAACTCGCTCCAAACGCCCGCTCACCTGCGGAAAAGGAACGCGATGGCCATTGTCGCAGTACTCGGGGTGCTCTGCGCTCTCGTCTACGCTGCGGCGGTCATTGGCATCCTGCGGGCAGAAGAGGGAGCGGGAGATCTGAAGAACATCTTCACCTGGGTCTCTATAGCCAGTGGTGTTGCTGGCCTCGCCCTGGTTCTTCCTCGACGCACCTTTATGGACTACGTCTCGACCGCAAGCACGGCTGAACGACTCGGCTTATTCGTCGCCGTCCTCGGTTTGGCTGCTGGCTTGGCAGCTCTGTTGAACTAGGGGGTGAAGCAGGGCCACGGATTCGACGCGATACCTAACTGTCCAGGAAGTATCTGAGATGTTCGGCGTGTGCGCTCAGACGGTGCGCAATCGGGTAAACGCCGGCAAGTGGCCAGCTTGGCGGGACGGCCGACAGATCCGCTTCGGGCCCGAGGACATCGAAGCCATAAAGGCGTGGGGAAGGCCTAAGCCGCCTCCGCAGCGCCGGACAGCGTTGGAGACGCGCCGCCGCAACAAGGCACTTCTAGAAAGCATGCCCTCATGGTGACCGCTTCTACTGCTCCGCTGGTAACGCTCTGAGCAAACATGTAGAACCCTGCGCAAAGTTATGCGTATAGTTCTACGTACAGGAATATTGCTCAGTTGACCTGTAAGAAAAAGGAACCGCCACAAATGCGCACAGATACCAAGAACTTAGTAAGTGTGTCCGACTTCAGTCGGCACCCATCCCGCTACATCAACTCCGCCGCCAAGGGCACTTCTCACGTCATCCTCAAAGACAATCGCCCTACAGCAGCAGTTATCGACATGGAATCCGCCGAACGACTTGCCCACCTTGATGAACTCGAAGACGACCTGAAACTAATGGCCGCCTCTCTGGTTCGACTCGTTACTGACGATGGCACCCGCCACAGCCTGGACGACGTCGCAGCAGAATTCGGGATCGACCTGGATGAGCTCAGAAAGGACTAGTACGAACCCATGGCCAAAGTACATCTCACCGACGATGCCAAAGAGGACCTGAGGGACCTCGACGGCGCCGCAAAGAAGCTTGTCTTCAAGGCACTTATCAAACTGGAAGACCAGCCTGAGATGCGTGGCCAGCCACTGGGAAGCAAGAAGACAGGCAACCTGACCGGCCTTCGGAAGCTGGTCGTGGGTGACCGTGACTACCGAATCGTCTTCAGGGTTGAGCCCAATGGGGATGTATGCGTTGTTTGGGTCATCGGCAAGCGAGCCGATGACGAGGTATACGAAATTGCTATGGCACGCCTGAAGATGCAGTCGGATCTTCCAATGAAGGAAGAGATTGTCAGCGTTATGTCGATGGCGTTCAAGACTCCATAGCGAAACAGGCGAATGCGGCTCCCATCCCCAGGAGGGGATGGGAGCTTTTGCTGTCTATGGTCGTGTGATCACCGTGTGAGCACGTAGCACTGACTGCTAGAGAGTAGATGCGGTGGTGAGTGGGACCTTCCCGCCTACTATGACAAGGAATTGAGGGCTAGGAGAGGACGGCGATGCCAGCCGATTACTTGGGTGAAATCACTGTAAATCAGCTCCTGCGGGACATTTAGCGCAATGTCTCGCAGGAGCGGCAAGGCCAGCACCCAGTCGGCTGACTGAACTTCTGCAACGTCACTCGTAGACGCAGCAACACGACTACCCACTCGGGATCGCGCACCGCGTTTCCATGAAGGGGCGTGCGTGAAGTTACCAGGACGCAGCCACAGCTTTTGCCGTCTAATCCTCCATAAGCCAGTTCATGTCTATGCCCGAGGAGTAATCCGGTACCAGGTCTGGCCGCTGGATGTAGTGCTTTCGCGTTGTCTCGGGGGACGAATGCCCAAGCTGTTTTTGCGCGGCCTCATCGCTAAACGCCTCCGCAACTCCGCTTCCAACTGTGGATCGAAAGGTGTGCGGCGTGATCTTTTCGCTAAGCCCAGCAATTTTCATCGCCTTTTTTAGGTCGGTGCGCAAGTTGCTCAGCCTTGTGAAGGTGCCATTCCTAGTCGGAAAAACGGCGTTCGTCCGCGTTTCAGTCTTATTTGCGTAGCGCCTGCGGAACATCTCAAGCAGGACAGGATTCGTAAGCTGTAGCGTCCGGTAACTCTTGGAGCTTTTCGGGTAGACCTGCCGGTAGAAACCCTCCTTTTCGACGAGCGTGCCGCTGACGGTAACCAGGACCATGGCATCCTTGATTTTGATGTCATTCCAGCGGATTCCCAGTCCTTCTCCTACCCGCATGCCGGTACCTTGCAGAAGCAGGACAACGTCTGAGAGCCTGCTCGTCGGCCGCGGCCCGCCTACTCCGGATTCCGGCTGACGAACTCGAACCGCATCCTGAACGGCAGCGAGCGTGGCCGTGGGCAGCTTTACCGGCACCTTATGCCTACTGGGCACCTTAGACACAAAACGAACCGGGTTATCAAGTCGATGTCCTTGTCGCACGGCGTAGTCCATGACCTGGCTGAGAACCTGCTTGGCCATGTCGGCCGTTCGGTACCCCTCCAATGTCTTTTTGTCGTACATTTTGTGAATAACTTCTTCGAAATGCGGGGTCCGCAACTCGGTTAGGGCAAGGTGCCCAAGTTTGGGCAACACGTGGTTGCGCAGGTTGTCTGCATACGAAATCCAAGTCTGCATGCGGATCTGCGTCGTGGGAGGAGTACCCGATTGCAGCGTTTCGTCGATTTGCACTGGCGCCGGTTTTCTTCTTTCAAGCCAGCTCTCTGCCACTTCTGCAAGGGTCAACGCCGGTGCCTTTTTTGCCTGTTCAGCTTCCTTCTTCAGCCGTTCGGCCTCCGCCTTCAACTGCTGGGACCGTTTTTCCGCCTCAGCGACCGCATTATGCATGGCCTGCTTTGCGGCACCGTGGGTACGCCCCGAGCGCTTGACCGAGTGTCGGATTCCTGACTCATCGTTGTAGTAGCTTCTAGCGATCCATCGCCCGTCCTCACCCTGCTTTGGGTCGTTGCTGAACAACTGCCACGCTGGGGTCTTTGCGCGAGCCATTACGCAACCTTCTTCGTCTGGTGCGCCACCCAGTTATCTACGTCGTCCCTGCGGTACAGGACGCGGCCGCGGCCAATCCTGGTATATTCGGGGCCGACATCCTGGCTTGCCCAATTTGCAAGCGTTGCAGGGCTGAGGCGCATGTACTCAGCCGCTTCTCTACGAGTCAGCCAGATGGTCTTGTCAGTGTCTTCATTTTGGTAGGTCACGCTGCTCTCTATGCACGGTAGGCCACGGCGGGTGCTCCCCGCGGGGTACGCGGCCCCTGGGCATACTTTCGGGCACACTTTTGAAAGTGATGAACGGGGGCGTCCGTGAATGCTTCCCCTAGAAAAAACAGTTAGATGACGCGGTTCAAGGCATGAACGGGAACAACCAGGAGCGCGCGGGATACCTTCACTCGTAATGAAAAGGTCATCAGTTCGATTCTGATAGGAAGCTCGGGATAAACCCCCTATTGCCCCTCGTTACAGGGCTTTGGGGGGTTTTTCGCTGGTTAAGCATGAACGGGAAACCCTGGCCGAGTACGGTGCAGAATCCTCCTGCTGTCCCTTTCCCTGCCCGTGAGCAGAAACGGGATCGACAGCCCGGAGGTCCACGGCTTCTTTGACTGACTCCTGCCGGTGCGCCACCCAGCGTTAGGGCAGGTATCCCCATGGCTGCGCAGCCCGGGAAGAGTACAGAATAGAGCAGGCGTCTGTCCTGGACGCCCGACCACCGTGAAAAATGACTGGGGAACTTCATGAAACTCGCGATGCACAAAACAGCTACAGCCGGAGCCGTCTTCGCTTTGAGCGCCAGCGCAGTACTGGCGGGCGCACCCGCTGCCAACGCGTCAGGAACAGGAACCGCGTGCCCGACATCACGGGTGTGCTTCTACTTCAACTCCGACTTCCAGGGCGCACGCGCCGACTACGCCAACAGCGACGCCACCATGGGCAACGAACTGTTCACAGACGGCCCGGCTGGCCGGAACGGATGGGGCGTCCAGGTCAACAACAACGCAGCATCCCTGATTAACAACACCTACGCGTACATCACGATCTACGACAACCCCGGCTGCGAAGGCTACGCCTGGTACATCCAACCGGGCGAACGCCTCAACCTGGGCGCGATGAAAAACAGGGTCAGCTCAATCCACGTGGCTTATAACGGCGGGGCATGCCTCGACCGGGACCAGTCCTGGGCCTAGCCCTCCACACTGCCCGCCGGGTATCTCCCCGACCGCCTGGCGCCATATCGAAAAAATGGCACGGCGGTCGGCCTGTTCACAAGTAGGTAGCCATAGCAACGAGTGAATGGCCGGCACCCCACTATTGTGGGTGCCGGCCTTTGACTGACTGAGTGAAACCCTACGGGCATCTAGTGGCGAATGGCCACCATCTTGGTCCCGCAGACCAGCTGCAGCCCGCCAGCGGTTTCCAGCCGACAGCCCCGGTCTTTAACCCGCGGCCACCCGGAGATTTCCGGGGCGTCGCGAACGCGCTTGTAGTGGAACCCGTCGTGCTGCCCATAGATGGCGACGCTGTCACCGTCGAAACCGTCTTGGGTTACGAGGACTGACTGCCCGTCGACTGCGGTGATTTTCACGGTGTCCCCGACCCCGAAAGCGCCCAGGGCCGCGAAGACAAACACCACGCCGAGGTACGGCACCGCGGCCGCGGCGGCTACCCCGGTGCTCCACCCGACGATCCGCCGCGGCACCTTCCGGGGAATTCGGCGTATCAGCGCTGGGAGCAGGAGCATCAGCGCCGCAGGCCCTGACAGGAAGGCCACAATCAAAAACCAGGAGGCAATGGAATCTGCAGGGATGCCCACGTAGAGGAGCAGGCCCTCTCGTGTGGCGGCCCGGTACGCTTCGCTGAGGACGTGGTGTACCCAGGTGCAGACGGCCGCTGCGGTCAGGAGAACGCTCCCCCATATTTCACGGAGCTTCATGGGACATTAGCCGGATCGGGACGCTGGCATGCCGTCTTTGCCCGGGCAACCTCTATCGTCTGTGTCACCGCAACGCGAATAACCTCCAGCAGCGCGAGAGCCAGCAGCACCATTGTGGTCTCCAGTGCGAGTAAGAACTCAACGAGTCCCCCAAGGGAATTGTTCTTCCATTCCGGTGGGACGGATTTGTCCACCTGGAAGCCAATGAGGAAGAACACCACGGCCGTCGCCGAGAGTCCTCCGAAAAGAAGGCGACCGCTGTAACGATAGGCACGGTGTCCCGTGGCGCCAAGGATCACGTGGACCAGCCAGAGGATACCGGCCACGAGCGGCATAGCGATGAAGGCGCTCACTTGGCGGCCAATTTGTTGCTGCGGAAAGTTCCGGCGATATACGGTTTGCGGCCGTATCCGATGGAGCCGTAGCGGAAAAGATGGACGGCGTCCCCCGAGGTCATGATCTCAGCCTATCTGTGGCAGGTGGGTCTGCTACAGACAGGCTTGCATATAGGGCCCGGCCCTACCGGGTCAGATGTCTCTTCAATGGCCTACCCCCCGGCATGGTCCTCCGGCCGGGTCGGAGCCCCGAGGGGTCAGCACACGTAGCGGGGTTCGCCAGAACACGTACCGGTTACTCAGGCGCCGCGGCTGCTGAGGCCATAGCGTAGTGCCCGGAGCCGGCGGCGATGGTGCTTGATGGAGACCAGCACCTCCCCCAGCCGTCGCCGGCCCGCACCAACTTTCGTAACCGTCTGCACCCAACGTGCCTCGCAGCAGCGTTGCGGAAAGATGCAGTTTCCGCCCGGGTTTCGTTCAGGTCGCGCACCTAGCGTGATGCGTGGAGCCGGCGGCGATGGCACTGTCCGCGAGTGCGGTGCTTCCTCCAGCCGCCGCCGGCTCCCACCCCCTTTCCCTGGTCCAAGATCAGCCGGTCCATTTGTGTGGCCGTGTGGTTGAATGTCGCTGTGCCACGGCGCCAGCCGATGCCGGCCCGACGAAGGGAGAACTGCATTGTCTGGAATCAACTCGAAGTTCGATAAGGAATACATCGACAAGGGCATCGAGGAACTGGCCAAGGCGCCGGTCGAGGCGCTGAAAGGCCTTTCAGAGGCCGACGCCCAGAAGCTCAAGGAAGCCTTGAACATCAAGACCGTCAAGGACCCGGGCACCAACAAGTTTTTCCTGTGGGCGCACGCCGTCTCGAAACTCGCGGAATAGCCTCTCAAAGCTCAGGGCTACGGGGCCCCGGCAGCTGCCGGGGCCCATTGTTTTCGCTGACAAGCGGGGTCCCGCGCCTCCATGCAGCCTCGCAACCAGGCGCGCGGCCCGCCGGAACTAGTCCGGCCGGCCCACCACAACCTGGGACGGACTGTGCGTCACGTACCCCACCGCCCAGGAGAAGAGTGCGCGGACTTTCTGTTGGACGCCGGGCAGCAGGGCAAGGTGGACGCCCAGCCAGGAGAGGAACGCCAGCGGACCCTGCAGCTGGATGCGCTGGGGGCCCAGCTCTGCCACCGCCGCGCCCCGGCCCACCATGGCCATGTACCCCTTATCGAGGTAGCGGAAGGGCTGCCGCGTACCGCCGGTGAGGTCAGCGTGAATGTTTCTTGCGGCCCATTTCCCTGATTGCTGGGCCACGGACCCCAGTTGCGGGAGCCTGGCCCCCGCGGCGTCGGTGATGTTGGCAGAGTCTCCAAGGACGTAGACGCCCTCCACTCCCGGAGCGGTCAGGTCCGGACGGACGTCGATACGCCCGCCCTTCCCCTGCGTGAGCCCCGACTCGGCGATGATCTTGCCTGCCTGCAGGCCGCCGGCCCAGACGACGACGGGGGCAGGCAGCACAGTACCGTCCGCCAGCGTCACGCCGTTGGGGCGGACCTCCGTGACGCTCTGGCCCATGTGCAGCTGGACGCCCAGCTTCACCAGCCGGTCCCGGGTGTAGGCCTGCGATTTCGCCGAGAAAGCCATGAGTACGCTGGGCACCATGTCCACAAGGTGGACATGGCAGCGGGCGGCAAGCTCGGAGGAGAAGTACTTCGGCACGATGTATTTGACGTTCTCGGCCAGGGCGCCGGCCGTCTCCACCCCGGTGGGGCCGCCTCCGACAACTACGACGTCGACGCTCCCGCCGGCTCCCCGGTCCGCCTCGTCGAGGACTTCCGTCAGGGCTGCGCTGAGCCGCGTGGCGTCGGCAACGGAGTAGAGCGGGTAGGCGTGTTTGTCGGCGCCAGGGGTATTAAAGAAGTTCGGGACAGCGCCCGTGGCGAGGACGAGGATCTGCGCCTGGAACCGCCCGCCGTCGGCAGTGGTGACGGTGCGGGCCGCAGCGTCCACCGCTGTGACTTCTGCCGTGAGGACCCGGACCCCCTTGATGTTTCGGAAGACCGCACGGAGCGGGCGGGCCACTGCGGAGACGCCGATTTGCGAGGATGCCACCTGGTACAGGAGGGGCTGGAACTGGTGATAGTTGTTGGTATCAATCAGCAGCACCCGGGTGCCCTTGCGGCCGAGTTCCTGGGCGGCGGCCTTCCCCGCGAAACCGCCGCCAACCACGATGACCTGATATGTATCGTCCATTCGAGCAACATACCGTGCACGGGGCCGGAGCAACAGGGCTCACTGGCCCCGCCAGCTGCCCGGTCCCGGCAGCGCCCGCCCGGCACTCCATGCCCGTCCCAGCCCTCCCGCCTATGATGGCGGACATGGATGAAGAGGCCCTGGCCGGGATCGCGAACGGGCTGTACGCCTGTCCCCTGGACGACTTCGTGGCGGCCCGTACTGCCGCGGCCAAGGCGGCTGCCGGCCAGGATAAGGGCCTGGGGGCGGCAGTCCGTGGACTTGCCAAACCGTCGGTGGGCGCCTGGGCTGTAAACATGCTCGTCCTGCACCGGCCGGATGTCCTCGACGAACTCGCGGATCTGGGCTCACGCATGCGTGCGGCGCAGGCGTCCCTTGATGCCCCCGCCCTTCGCGACCTGGGGCGTGAGCGGCGCACCTTGCTGGCGTCCGCCGTCGACGCCGCCCGCGCGGTTGTCCGCGGTCAAGGCCGGCAACTCAGCGACACGATTGCCGGGGATGTCGAGGAGACACTGCGTGCCCTGACCGCCGATGAAGGGGCCGAGGCCGCCGTCCGCAGCGGCAGGCTCGTGAAGACCCTGTCCGCCGACGGGGTCAGCGCCGCAGACCTGGACGGTGTGGTGGCCGTACCCGGCGCCCTTCCCGCAACACCGGCCGTTGCTCCCCCGGTCCTTGCATCGGTGCCCACGCCCGGGAAGCCGGATTCCAAAAAGCCACAGCCAGGGAAGAAGCAGCGTACGACGCCGGAGGCCGGGTCCCAGCCCCGGCCCACCAGGCCGCGCCTTGAGGCCGTCCGGCAGACGCCACGGCCGGCGTCGCCGCCTCTGTTGGAAAGGGCCCGGGCGGCACTCGCCGCGGCCGAAGAAGAAGCATCGGAAGCTGCCGGGCATGCCGTGGACCTTCAGGCGGAGGCGGAGCAGACGGCCGGGGACATTGCCGCGCTGCAGGAGGAAACCGCAGACCTGCGGGCCCGCCTGAAAACGGCAGAGGCTGAGCTGGACTACTCGAAGAAGCGTCTCGCTGCCATCTCCGCGGAGGCCAAACAGGCAACGCGGGCGTCGGATAAGGCGGCCAGGGCAGCCGTCCTGGCCCAGGAACGGGTCCTTCGGCTGGACCGCCGCGAGGCAGGGACCTGACGACGGGTCTCCCCCCTCCCGGCTGGCACCCAGCCAGTTCCATAAGTACCTACGAACAAGCAGTCCCGTAGGGCCTGTCCCCTCAGGCGGCTACAGCGGCGAGGGACCGGCGGATACCCACGATCCTGATGGCTACGCCCACCAGGACCAGGCCAATGCCAAGCCCCATCAGCATCCAAATGGGTACGGCGGCGGAGTCGATGCTCCGGTAGCACTCGGCCGCCAGGCCCGTGGTAAGCAATTGAGCATCGGACAGTTCAGCTGCCCCGCTGTGCGGGATCATCGGGCTGCCGCACAGCGGCGCCACGGATTTGAGTCCCAGCACCACACTGAGAATCTGCAGGGCGAACCCGACGGCCACCGTTAACATCCAGCCGCGCCGCCGTGCCAGTTCACGATTAATGTGCCTGGTGGCGTTGTCCCGGTCCGGAGAATCTCTAACCTCCATGGTGAAAGCCTAGCTGGAGTTCCGGGGCCGGGCAGCGGGGGCGACAACGCACCGTGATGCATGCTGGGGTCACGTCACACGGCAACACGCGGGGATGATTCCGTGGAATGTCAGACCCCGGTTGCACACTGGATTTATGGAAAACACCGTTCAGGAATTTCACGTCACGTACTTCGACGCCGACTGCGGCCGTGCACGCTCGGAGTCCTTCGACACCATGGTGGAGGCGCAGCGTTTCGCCGACCGGCAGTGCTCCGGCGAGGACGGCTGGGCAGTGATCGATGCGGTCAGCGTCGAACCTGTCCGCATTGCCGCCTGACCCCACAGATTGAGGCCGGGCCGGCTATTCAACAGGCCCGTGCAAAAGAAGAACCCGCACCGCCTGGGCCAGCCAGGTGGTGCGGGTTCGACGTCCCGGTTGAGCGGGACCGCCGGCTAAGGCGGGGCACTCACTGCGGACAGGTTGACTTACGCGAAGTCGGAGACTGCCGGGTCGGGGCCGATCCTGCCTTCGCCGCTGGCGGTCCGGTCGAGGGCGTTGATGGCCTCGACGTCCCCGGCGTCCAGCGTGACGTCGAGTGCCGCGTAGTTCTCCCGGATCCGGGATTCGGTGACCGACTTCGGGATCACCACGTTGCCGATGGCAAGGTGCCAGGCGATGACAACCTGTGCCGGCGTGGCCTGGTGCTTGGCGGCGATGGCGGCGACGGCTGGGTCTTCCAGGAGCTCGCCGCCCTGGCCCAGCGGTGACCAGGCCTGGGTGAGGATGCCCTTGGAAGCACCGAATTCGCGCAGCTCACGCTGGCTGAAGTACGGGTGGAGCTCGATCTGGTGGATGGCCGGGACCACACCGGTTTCGTCGATGAGCCGCTGCAGCCCGTCGACGGTGAAGTTGGAGACGCCGATGGACTTGACCCGGCCGCGCTTCTGGAGCTCGATCAGCGCCTTCCAGGTATCGACGTACTTGTCCTGGTTGGGCTGCATCCAGTGGATCAGGTACAGGTCGAGGGTTTCCAGGCCGAGGCGGTCCATGGATTCCTCGAAGGCAGCCAGCGTCGACTCATAGCCCTGATCGGCATTCCACAGCTTGGTGGTGATGAAGATCTGCTCGGGGGTGAGGCCTGAGCTGGCGATGGCGCGCCCCACGCCCGCTTCGTTGCCATAGATCTTGGCTGTATCGATGTGGCGGAAGCCAGCTTCGAATGCCTGCCGCACCACCTTCTCAGCCACGCCGTCTTCGACCTGCCACACGCCATAGCCGAGCTGGGGGATCGTGTTTCCGTCGTTGAAAGTGAGTGTAGGTGAAAGAGTCATGACTTCATCCTGCCAAACGACGGGCGTTGAGAAGACCAAACCCGCGGTCTGTCAGCCAGGCGCGTAACGCGGAAAGTCACCCGAAGCAGCGGGAATAAATTGCGGCTAGGAGGTTTCCCCCGCAAGGTGCCGCTCGGCGTCGGCAACCTGCTCGAAGACGGCTTCCGCGCGCCGGCGCACGGAAGCCGCGCCCACCGGAACGGGCCCGACGGCGAGCCGCAGCATGGCGGCAGCTTCGGCGGTGGTGGCCAGCGAATTCCCGGCCTTGGACAGGGCGCGGTGCACGCCGGACAGGGCGACGGGAATGTCCAGGCCGTCACTGGGTGAGAGGCGCTGGGCTTCGACGCAGACAGCCCGGACACGGTCCATCAGGGCGGCGAGTTCGTTGGCGATCTCTACCAGCTCGCCGTACAACTGGTCGTCCTCCACACCCTCGAGCACCTGGTGGAAGCGGTCCAGTCCCCGGTGGAAGCGGTCGTGCGCGCGGCGCCACAACCCCTTGCCAAGTTCCGCATCGTCCTTGCGCCCCTGCCTGGCGGCGCTGAAAAAACCCAACCGGAGCCTACAGGTACTGTCCGGGACCGTGGTCCGGATCATCGCGCTTGCCGGCATTGGCCGGCACCCCCGGCCGGGCCGCCCCCGCGGGGGCGCGCTCCGGTTCACCGTTTTCCCCGATCACCACACCCGGGGCGATGACTGTCCCCGGGGGCAGCTGGCGGAGCTGCATCTGGGCGGCCGCGTGCTCCCGGGCAGCATGCTGGGCCGCAATGGCGGTCTGGATGCCGTGGAACAATCCTTCGAGCCAGCCCACGAGCTGTGCGTGCGCGATCCGGAGCTCGGCGTCGGAAGGGGTGCCTTCATCTGAGAACGGGAGGCTGATGCGGTGCAGTTCCGCCACGAGCTCGGGCGACAGGCCGTCCTCCAGCTCCTGGATGGAGCGGGCGTGGATTTCAGCCAGGCGTTCCCGGGCGGCCTGGTCCAGCGGGGCGGACTTCACTTCCTCCAGGAGCTGCCGGATCATGGTGCCGATCCGCATCACCTTTGCCGGTTCGTCTACCAGGTCCTGCACGCTGCTGCCCTTGGGCTTGCGGCCGTCGCGAGCGCCGGCCGGGGACTCGGCCTGAGCAGGGGCGGCGGGCTCGCTGTCGTCAAGGGTGGTGCCTTCGACGGGGACGTCCTCAGCTGACGTGGTGTCTTTCGGATCGCTCATGCGTTCATACTCTCATGAGCGATCCGAAGGCACTTCACTCCGTGAACCCGCCTGACGCGGCGTCCGCTGACGGCTAAATCAGCAGCATCGCCCCTGCGGGTTGGCGTCCTGCCGGTCCGTCCTGTCGCGCCAGAACTCCCGCTCCGTGAGCGGCGGGCCGCTGTGGCCCGAAGCCCGGTGGTGTTCCAGGTACTTGGCGTACGCATCCGCGCCCAACACCCCGCTGAGGTACCGTGCGAAACCACGGAACCCGCTGGAGAGTACTGCCAGTCCTGCGCTCATCAGTGGTGGCCTGCCCGTTCGAACCGCAGGTTGGCCGGGACCTTCTCCCATTCGGCCATCAGTTCGCGCTCGGCAGCTGTGGGGATGAGGCCCGCAGGTGCAAATACGCGGGACGGCAAGGCCGGGTCCTCGTTATCCTTCTCCGTGCTCGTCCCCCGGTTCCGGAAGGCCTTCACGGTGGCGAGGACCGCCGTCGCGATCACAATGATGCTCAGCACCACGAAAATCACGGACAGCCAGCCCTGGATGGCGGTGTTGCGGACCACGGCTTCCATGGCGGCAACGGTCTTGGCGGTGCCGAACTCCGTCTTGCCGTCCGCCAGGGCTTTGCTGAATGCGGCGTTGTTGGCGAAGTACCCCACCGCGGGCGTGGGCGAGAAGATCTTCTGGTAGCTGGCCGTGATGGTGACCACCGCCGCGAAGGCCAGCGGCAGGGCGACAATCCACAGGTACTTGAAGGTGCCGCGCTTGGCCACGATGGCCAGGCAGACGGAGAGGGCGATGGCGGCCAGCAGCTGGTTGGCGATGCCGAACAGCGGGAACAGGGTGTTGATGCCGCCCAGCGGATCGGTGACGCCCATCAGCAGGACCGCACCCCACGCACCCACCATGATGGCCGTGCAGAGCCAGGCACCGGGGCGCCAGGAGGCTTCCTTGAACTTGGGGACGAAGTTGCCGATCGAGTCCTGCAGCATGAAGCGGGCCACTCGGGTGCCGGCGTCCACGGCGGTAAGGATGAACAGGGCTTCAAACATGATGGCGAAGTGGTACCAGAAGGACATCATGGACGTACCGCCGATGAACTGCTGCATGATGTGGGCCAGGCCGACGGCCAGGGTGGGGGCGCCGCCGGTGCGGGAAACGACGCTCTGTTCGCCCACATTCCGTGCCGTCTCAGCGAGCAGCTCGGGGGTGATGTTGACGCCGGCCAGGCCCAGGCTGTTGACCCAGGTGGCGGCCGTTTCGACGCTTCCGCCGGTGAGCGCGGCAGGAGCGTTCATGGCGAAGTAGAGGCCGCGGTCGATCGAGATGGCCGCCACCAGCGCCATGATGGCGACGAAGGATTCCATGAGCATGCCGCCGTAACCGATGAACCGGGTCTGCCGTTCCTTCTCAATCAGCTTGGGAGTGGTGCCGGACGAAATCAGGGCATGGAATCCGGACAGCGCACCGCAGGCGATGGTCACGAACAGGAACGGGAACAGCGCGCCCGGGAACACGGGGCCGTTCTCCCGGCTGGCGAACTCGCTGAAGGCCGGGACGTTGATCTCCGGCCGGACCACGATGATGGCCAGTGCGAGCATGACGATCACGCCGATCTTCATGAACGTGGACAGGTAGTCACGGGGTGCCAGCAGCAGCCAGACAGGAAGGATGGCGGCGATGAAGCCGTAGACGATGAGGCCCCAGGCGATGGTCACCTTGTCCAGGGTGAAGATATCTGCACCCCACGGGGTTTCCGCGACGATGCCGCCGCCGATGATCGCCGCCATGAGCAGCACGAACCCGATGATCGATACTTCCATGACCTTGCCCGGCCGAAGGTAGCGCAGGTAGACGCCCATGAAGAGCGCGATGGGGATGGTCATGCCGACGGAGAAGACGCCCCACGGGCTTTCGCCCAGGGCATTGACGACGACGAGCGCCAGGATGGCGACAATGATCACCATGATCAGCAGGGTGGCAACCAGGGCGGCGGTGCCGCCGATGACGCCGAGTTCCTCGCGGGCCATCTGGCCCAGTGAACGCCCGCCGCGGCGCATGGAGAAGAACATGACCAGGTAGTCCTGCACGGCACCGGCCAGGACCACGCCGACGATGATCCAGATGGTGCCGGGGAGGTAGCCCATCTGGGCCGCGATGACCGGGCCGACGAGGGGGCCGGCGCCGGCGATGGCCGCGAAGTGGTGGCCGAACAGGACGTTCCGGTCCGTCCGGACGTAGTCCTTGCCGTCGGCCTTGTATTCGGCGGGGGTTGCCCGCCGGTCATCGGGCTTGGTGATGAACCGTTCAATGACCTTGGAGTAGAACCGGTAACCGATCAGGTAGGTGCACACCGAGGCGAAGACGAACCAGATGGCGTTGACGGTTTCGCCCCGGACGATGGCGAGCATGAACCATGCCACGCCGCCCAGCAGGGAGATCGCTGCCCAGAGCGCGATCTTTCCCGGGGTCCATTTGCTGTCTTCGGATTCGCGGACGGCCTCGTCCACTGCTGTGGGTGGGAGCGCCGGGTCGGTATCCACCGCGCCCTCCCGCCCCGATGAACCGGACCTGTTCTCTGGCGCTGTGGCCATGTCTCCTCCTTGAGATTCGTGCGGATCTGCTCTGAGGCACCCTACCGAACCCGGGGGTGCGGGCGGCGACGGTTCTGCCGGGTGCCCGGGGTTATGCGGCAGACGGCAGGCAATCGGCGACGAACGACGGCGGACGGGCGGCCTGTGAATTCCACGTTAGGCTTCCTTGGCCCCGGCCAAAAGAGGCGCGCCATGGGAATCGGTCGCAGCCACGCCTTGCGGAGGGCACCCCCCCGGGAACCGGATCAGCCGCCGAGCGCCCTCCGGGTCATCGGCAGCACAGACCTGGTGAAGGCCCAGGCCAGGGCAGATCCGGTCAGCGGGACGGCCACCACCATGGCCGCAAGGGGAAGCCACGGTACCTCCAGCGAGGCCCGCATCTCCGTGGAAGCGACAATGAGGACGGCGGGAACCGTACCGGCCACCGCCCCCAGCACAGCGCCCAGGCCTGAGGTGAAGAGCGCCTGGGACGCCGCCAGGGCCTTCCTCAGCCGCGGGGCCGCCCCCACTCCTGCCAGCGTGGCGTGGTCCGTCCGGGCATCGGCAAGGGCAAGCCCGGTGGTGATTCCGGCTGCGCTGAACGTGATCAGCGCACTGATGGCCACGATCAGCCAGCCCATCCACGCCTGGTCTTTGGGGATTCCCGGTTCCGCCCAGAACCCCAGGCCCGACTGGCCGACGACGCCCGCCACCGCACCGGTCACCGCGTCAACTTCGGCCGCCGAAGGAGACCGGCTGAGCTGGATGGCCAGCCCGGCGGCTTCCGGGGCAAGGCCCAGGCGCCCGGCCGTGGCCGGCGAGACGATGCCGTAATACGGCACGGCCACCACCGGTTCGAGGATGACGGCCTCCAGGACGGTACTGGTGACAGCTTCATGGACGATGGACCCGTCCGACGGCGATGGCTGCTGGGTGCGCACGTCCAGGCCCTGCAGCTCGGTTTTTCCGTCGCGGACAAAGGCCGGGTTGGTCACCACCATGGCCCCGGCGTCCAGCGCGGCGATGGTGTCCGCCCCGGCGTCGCGCCCGAACATGGCGCGGATATCGTCGGCGCCGCCCACCAGGATGGACCGGTCCGATGCCTGCTCCGATGCCATGGAGCCGCGGCACCGCCAGTCGTCCGGATCCACGACGCGACGCTGGGGCGTCACCGGACACTCCTGGCCGCTTGGCCTGGCCAGAGCGTAGAGGAGGCAGTTGGACGTTTCTGTCGATACGGGCCCGGCGGGACCTGCGCCTTCCCCGAAGCCACAGTTTTCCACCGGCGCAGGGGTGGTGACTGCCCTGGTCCAGGAGACGCTGTCCAGGGCGCCTGAAACGGCAGCCGAAAGCCGCTGAGGGTCGACGGTCACGGCCGGCGCGGCAGTGCCGTCGGCCAGCGGTGGCCGCGCAAGGCTGAGCGGCAGGTACGCCTGGTTCTCCAGTGCGCTCCAGGAATGCGACAGGCGCTGCCCTGCCAGCTGGCTGGATGACAACACCAGGGCCGCGCTTGCCAGGGTGGCGGCGGCAAGTACGGCCGCCACCGCCGGGACGGTCCGGCTCCGGTTCCTGGCGGAGTCCCGGGCCGCCATGCGCAGCGCCAGCGGCATGGCCCGGGTGCGTGATGTCAGGGCGGCGGTCAGCCATCCGGTCAGGAGCACCAGGGCCACCACCGCCAGCACCGCTCCGCCGGCCAGCATCGCGGAAACTGCGGCGGCCTGCTGTGCCCGCTGGTCGGGATCCTTGGCCGAGCTGCCCAGGGCCCAGCCTGCGGCAAGCAGCCCGGTGGCCACCAGCAGTACGGCCGCCCCCACGATCGTGCTCCGCCGTCCGCCGGCTGCCGGCGCCCGTCCGGATTTGAGAGCACCCCGGAGTGCCTGCCGGGCAACGAGGTTGGCCGGCGCCAGGGCAGCAAGGATGCAGGCCGCCAGGCCCATCAGCATGGCTATGGAGGTGAGCAGCGGGTCCGGGTGGACGCCCGCCAGGCGGGCGGAACCGATGAAACGGACCCGCCAGACCACGCCGGCCGCAACTGCTATGCCAGCGGCGGCACCGGCCGTGACGGCCAGGCCGCCGAGCCACAGGCCGCTCGCGGTGACCACTGAACGGATGGTGGGTGCTTCGGCTCCGGACGCCGCAAGAAGGGCGAGTTCGCGCACCTGGTGCTTGGCCCCGACGGCGAACGCGGCTCCAGCCAGGAGTCCGACTTCCAGCAGGGCAAGGGCACCCACCACAGCGAATGTGGCGTAGGTGGCTAC
Organism: Pseudarthrobacter sp. SORGH_AS 212; assembly: GCF_030818145.1. NCBI lineage: Bacteria > Bacillati > Actinomycetota > Actinomycetes > Micrococcales > Micrococcaceae > Pseudarthrobacter > Pseudarthrobacter sp. SORGH_AS 212. The sequence continues at coordinate 1,210,829 of NZ_JAUTAA010000001.1, forward strand.
AGTCTGCGAGGGGACTCCGGCCGGCATGGCCCCTGGTACGGTCAGTTCGCCCGGCGGCGGCGGATCCAGCACCACGCTGCGTGAGAGCACTCCCACGCCCTTGCTGTTGGCCTCCCTGACCTGCTGCCAGGTCACCGGTTCCGGGCCTGTCACGTAGTAGGAAACAGCCTGCGCGGAAGCGGGCCCCGGGGCAAAGCCTGCGGGGACCTGCCCGGACTGCAGGTACAGCGTGCTGTTGTTATCCGAAGCGTCCGAGTCGCGGATGGTGCCCACCGGGACGAAGGTCCCCGCCGACGTCGTAAACTGCTCGCCAAGTTCCACGTCGAACCGCTCGAGCAGCCCGCGTGAGGCCAGAACCTCTTCACCGTTTGCCGGTGCCCGGCCATCCAGGAGGGCGAATTTTCCCTCGAAAGCCTCGTGGAGCGCGTCCACCTGCACGCCGTTCAGCGGGACCATCGCCTCCCCCACGGAGGTGGTCAGCTGCAGTTGCCGCAGCGGCAATACCCCGTAGCCGGACGGGAGCAGGTCCTTCGGGTCTGTGGGAACGAAATCACCATCCAGCTCTCCGGTGCTGGAGACCACGTAGGCGTCATTCATCGGATCCTGGATGGAGTCCCCATTGGGCGTCGGCAAAGCGACGAAGCGTGCCTGGGTGTTGCCCAGTTCGTACCGCACAATTTCCTGCGGTGTCCGCAGCGAGCTTTGGTACAGGGTGCCCGCCGCTGTCATCCCGGCCACCGGCAGCATGATCAGCAGGACGATCAGGAAGGACCGGCCCCTGTGCCGGGCAATATCCCGCCGGGCCATCCGTACCGCGATGCGGAAGCTGCTGCGGCGCGCTCCACGAGCCGCTGCCAGCTCCAGTGGCGGGCGCCGGTGGGACATCAGAGGCCGGCCTGCGTCAGGAGGAACGTGGGATCGTGCATGGCCGCCGCCTGGTCCACGATGCGCCCGTCGCGCAGGAAAACCACCCGGTCAGCCCAGGCTGCGTGCCGCGCCTCATGGGTGACGAGCATGACGGCGGAACCTGTGTCCGCCCTGGAGCGGAGGACCTCCATGACGCCATGCCCGGTGGTGGAGTCCAGGGCGCCGGTGGGTTCGTCCGCCAGGATCAGCCGCCGCTGGCCGACAATTGCCCGTGCAATGGCGACGCGCTGCTGCTGGCCGCCGGACATCTGGTCCATGAACCGGTCCGCGAGTTCCGGGATGCCCACCTGGCGGAGGGCGTCCAGCGCCTGCCGTCCCGCTTTCCTGGCAGCTGCCCCGTCCAGTTCCAGCGGAAGCGCCACGTTCTCGGCCGCGGTCAGTGTGGGAACCAGGTTGAAGTCCTGGAACACGTAGCCCACCGCACGCCGCCGCAACCTGGCAAGCGCGTTCAGGCCAAGTCCTGCGAGCGGCGTCGACTCCACGAAGACACCGCCCGACGTCGGCCGGTCCAGTCCGCCGGCCAGCGCCAGCAGGGAGGATTTTCCCGAGCCGGACGGGCCCATGACGGCCACGAACTCGCCCGCTGCGATGGTGAGGTCCACGTCCCTCAGCGCTGCGACCGCCGTCGCGCCTTCTCCAAAAGTCCTGCTCACCCTGGCCAGTTCAAGGACCTGCTGCGGCCCCCGGACGCTCACCGGCGGTTGTCCGCGTTGAGCGGGGCAGCGTCTTCCGTGACCCCGTTGGACGTTTTGCGGGCGGCACCCTGGCCGGCCGATTGTGCCTGCTGGACCATCCTGGCTTCGCAGAGATCCAGCCAGCGGACCTCGGCCTCGGTCTGGAAGATCAGGGAATCGAGAACCAGCAGCCAGGCGGTGTCTGCGGTGCGCTGGTTTGCGGCGGTGTCGCGTCGGGCCTTGGTGTAGTCCTGCAGTGCCCGGATGGACGCCACCCGCTGGGCCTGGATGATGGCCTGGACATCCACGCCGGGAAGGGTAACGGCGAGCGCCAGCTTGATGGCGAGTTCATTCCTGGGCGGGTTGTTCCGCTCCACCGGCGCTGCAAACCAGCCCTGCACTTCCGCGGCGCCCTCGGCGGTGATGCTGTACACCACGTGGCCGCCGCCGTCGTCGCCTTCCCTGGCCACGAGGCCGTCGCGCTCCAGCCGGTCCAGGGTGGTGTAGACCTGCCCGATGTTCAGGGGCCAGGTGGCTCCCGTGCGGTTTTCGAACTCGACCCGCAGCTGGTAGCCGTAGCGCGGCTGGTCCTGCAGCAGGGCGAGGAGGCTGTGGCGTATGGACATGGTGCTCCCCCGGGCTTAGTCACTAACCGGTATGCACAGGCCCCCAAGACCCGTGCATACCGCGTATAGCTGAGCCTAGCCCGCGAATGGCGAACAAGCAATACTCAGTATCTATCCGGCGGTCACATCACCAGCAGGACCTTGCCCACATGGTCGCCGCTGTCGAAGTATTCATGGGCCGCGCTCACCTGGTCCAGCGGGAACGTCTTGGCCACCAAGGGCTGGATCCTGCCGTCCGCCACCATCGGCCAGACGTGGTCCCTGACCTCGTTCAGGATGGCACCCTTTTCGGCTACCGGCCTGGGGCGAAGCGCGGTAGCCACCACCGCGGCCCGCTTCCGGAGCAGTTCACCAAGGTCCAGTTCCCCCTTGGTGCCGCCCTGCAGGCCAATGACCACCAGGCGACCGTATTCGGCGAGCGCTTCGACGTTTTGCTTCAGGTACTTGGCGCCCACCACATCAAGGATCACGTCTGCACCCTTGCCGCCGTTCTGCCGGCGCAGGCTTTCCGGGAAGTCCTCTTCCGCGTAGTTGATGGCGATGTCCGCACCCAGGAAGGCCTTGGCGGTGCTGACCTTCTCATCGGTGCCGGCCGTGGTGGCTACCTTCGCGCCGTAGGCTTTGGCCAGCTGGATGGCCATGGTGCCGATTCCGCCGGTGGCGCCATGGATGAGGACTGTTTCCCCGGCCTGCAGCTGGGCCGTCATGATGAGGTTCGAAAAGACCGTGGCAGCCACTTCCGGCAGGGATGCCGCCGTGACCAGGTCAACGCCGTCGGGCAGCCGCAGGACCTGTTCCGCGGGAACGGCAACCTGCTGTGCGTAGCCGCCGCCGGCGAGCAGCGCCACCACCTTGTCGCCCAAGGAGAACGGCTTGGTCACACCCGTGCCAAACCCCGCGATGCGGCCGGAAACTTCCAGTCCCGGGATCTCCGATGCGCCGGGCGGCGGGGGGTAGAACCCGCGGCGCTGCTGCACGTCCGCACGGTTCAGGCCGGCGGCCACGACGTCGATCAGCACCTCGCCGGGACCGGGCACCGGAGCCTCGACCTCGCGTACCTCGAGTACTTCCGGTCCCCCCGGTTCCGAAATGTAGACGGCTTTCATGGACCACTCCCTGTTCCTGACTCAATACCCGTCCAACCAGTGTGCACCGGGTATGCACTGCGGGCCTGTTTTGTTGCAGGCAAGTGCCTATGAAACACTACTCGTTGAGGAAGGTTGTCCGAGCGGCCGAAGGAGCTGGTCTTGAAAACCAGTGTGCGGTAACCCCGTACCAAGAGTTCGAATCTCTTACCTTCCGCGATCAGGACCCCCGCCCGCCGGCAAAACCGGCAGGCGGGGGTCCTTCGTTTTAAGCCAGGACTTCGTTCCCGTGACCAGGCCGGGATGCGTTGGCGGCCCCCTGCGCGTTGGCCTCTTGATCGCTGTCTGTGCCTGCACATAGGGTCAGGGTGACCGACTTCCCCCACTTCCGCGCACCTTTCCTCCAGCCTTCCGCACACCGCAACAGGAGACCGTTATGCCGAGCCCAATGTCCACCCCCGGCGCCCCTTGCTGGATCGACCTCGTGACTTCCGATGTTGCCGCCGCCCGCACGTTCTACGGAGAGCTCTTCGGATGGGAGTTCGAAACAGGCGACCAGGAGAAGTACGGCGGTTACGCCACTGCCAGGAAGAACGGCAAGACAGTTGCCGGCATCATGCAGAAGGACGCCGGCATGGCGGCCATGCCCGACGTCTGGTCCACCTACCTGCGGACCGAGGACGCCGCGGCCACCGCCGAAGCCGTCAGCAGCCACGGCGGGCAGGTCTACATGCCTCCCATGGATGTTCCGGAGCAGGGGTTCATGGCGATCTTCGGGGATGCGTCCGGTGCCTCCATCGGCGTCTGGCAGCCCCGGGAGATGAAGGGCTACGAGCTGGTGGCCGAGCCCGGTTCGGCCGCCTGGCATGAATTGCACGCCAAGGACTACGACGCCGCCGTGCAGTTCTACCAGGAAGTCTTCGGCTGGGACACCGAAGTTATGAGTGACTCGCCGGAATTCCGCTACACCACACTGGGATCGGGCATGTCCGCGCAGGCCGGGATCCTGGACGCCTCCGGATACCTGCCCGCCGAAGTGCCCTCGCACTGGCAGGTCTACTTTGCCGTGGCGGACACGGACGCCAGCATCGCCCAGGCCACCGCCATGGGCGCCACCGTCCTGGACGGTCCGGAGGACAGCAGCTTCGGCCGCGTGGCCATGCTCGCCGACCCCACCGGTGCCACCTTCAAAATCATCGCCAGCCAGGCACCGCAGGGCGGCTAGGACCCCGGTTCCGGCGGCGCCGGACGGGAACAACACCCATCACATCAGACCGATACCGGCCGGGGCTTCTTGCTACCGGCCGGTATTGTTTGTGATGGCCGGCACATCCAGGTATCAGGTGCCGGCCACCGCAATGGCATCACCCGCACGGGGCCAACGTCGCTCCGGGATGGTGGACGGGCCGCTCCGCTGGGGAACGATCCGCCGAATGCACGCACTGGCCACTTTGCGTTCATTCAGTGCTGTTGGGATATGCCGGACAACCACTTGACCAGGAGCAGGGTCCGGCCCCAGTCCGATCGGTACAACCCGGACATACTCCAATGGGTCCCCCACCGGGGACAATCTCATGAAAGTAAGAGCGGATGCATCAAACACCTTGGAAATTAGCGCTGGGCACAGCGTTGTCGGCGGGGCTCATCGCAGCCCCGTTGACGGCGCTGCCTGCGGTAGCGGACAGCACGGCCGCGGAGGTCTCAGCCGCGGCAGGCACATCGCCCGTTGTCATCAACGAGGCCTACCTGAGCGGCGGCAGCAGCGGCGCCGCCTACAAGAACAAGTTCGTGGAGCTCTACAACACCTCGGACACCCCCGTGTCACTGGACGGCTGGTCGGTCCAGTACCGCGCCGCCGGCGGGACGGGAGCGCCATCCGGCGTTTCGGCGCTGTCCGGTTCCATTCCGGCCAAGGGGTATTACCTGGTCCAGGGCGGGAGTAACGGTACGAACGGCGCTGACCTCCCTGCGCCCGACCTGGTAGCCGGCGGACTGAACCCCAGCGGCACTTCCGGGACCATCGTGCTCGCCAAGCAGCCCTCCGCCGTCGTACTTCCCACCGGTTCCGTGGTGGAATCCGCCGGCGTGGCCGACCTCCTGGGCTACGGGACGTCCAACACGTTCGAGACCCGGGCCGCAGCGGCGCCCACGGGCAACACGGACGTGCGGAGCCTCAACCGGGCCGGCGGGACGGACAGCAACAGCAACGCCGCCGATTTCAGCCTGAGCGCGGCCATTACCCCGGTCTCCTCCGGCGGAACCGCGCCAGACCCTGATCCGACGCCCACCCCCTCGCCCGATCCCGTGGCTAAAACCATCTCCGAGATCCAGGGCACCGGCACCGCCAGCCCGCTGGCCGGCACCACGGTGACCACCCGGGGCAAGGTCACCGCAGCATTCCCCACCGGCGGCCTTAACGGCTACTACATCCAGACCCCTGGCACCGGCGGCGACCTGGCGGGTACCAACCACGCGGCCTCCGACGGTATCTTCGTCTACTCGCCCGCCACCGTGGGATCGGTCAAGACGGGCGACTACGTCCAGGTGACCGGTGCCGTGGCCGAGTACTACGGCATGACCCAGGTCAACGTCACGGCAGCAGCCGGGCTCACCCAGCTCACGGAGCCGGCGCCCGAGGTCAAGCCCACCATCTTCACCCTGCCCTCCACGGAGGCCTTCCGCGAGTCGCTGGAAGGCATGCTCCTGGCTCCGGACGGGCCCCTGACGGTGACGGACAACTACAACCTGAACCAGTACGGCGAGATCGGGCTGGCCGGGGGTACCACTCCGCTGGTACAGCCCACCGCCGTCGCACCCTATGGCTCAGCCGAATACAACGCCGCTGTTGCTGACAATGCCGCCCGCGGCATCAAGCTCGACGACGGCGCCAGCACCAATTTCCTCAAGGACGCCGCCACCAAGGCCGAGGTGCTGCCCTACCTCACCGCCACGGACCCGGTCCGCGTCGGATCCCCCGCCAGGTTCACCACCAACGTGGTGCTCGGGTACGCCAACGATGCCTGGAAGCTGCAGCCGCTGACCCACCTGACCGAAGCCAACAAGGCAACGGTCCAGCCGGCCAGCTTCGGAGCCACCCGCACCGAAGCACCCGCTGCCGTGGGAGGCAACGTCAAGATCGCCTCGTTCAACGTGCTGAACTACTTCCCCACCACCGGGGACACCCTCTCCGGCTGCACCTATTACGGGGACCGCGCCGGAAACCCGATCACCGTCCGCGGCGGCTGCGACGCCCGCGGTGCCGCCAACGCGGAGAACTTCCAGCGGCAGCAGGACAAGATCGTCTCCGCCATTACGAAGACCGGCGCCGATGTTGTCACCCTCATGGAGATCGAAAACTCCGCGCAGTTCGGCAAGGACCGGGATGACGCCCTCGCCAAGCTGGTCAAGTCGCTGAACATCCCCACGCCCGGCATCTGGGACTACGTCCGCTCACCCGCGAACGCACCCCCGCTGGCCGACGAGGACATGATCCGCACCGCATTCATCTACAAGAAGGCCGTTGCAGAACCAGTGGGTGAGTCCGTCATCCACAACGACACCACCGCCTTCGCCAGCGCCCGCAAGCCGCTGGCCCAGGTATTCAAGCCCGTGGGCGGCGGCGCAGGCACCGAATTCATCGCCATCGCCAACCACTTCAAGTCCAAGGGCTCCGCCGCAACACCGGACGACACCGACAAGGGCCAGGGCGCCTCAAACCTCGCCCGCACCGCGCAGGCCAAGTCCCTGCTGGACTTCGCCACCTCGCTGCAGCAGTCGAAGGGCACCGACAAGGTCTTCCTGATCGGTGACTTCAACTCCTACGGCAAGGAAGACCCCATCAACGTCCTGACGGCCGCCGGCTATGTCAACCAGGACGACAAGGCAAAGAACGCCGACGGTTCCGCCAAGCACTCGTACCTCTTCGGCGGCCTGGTGGGGTCCCTGGACCACATCCTGGCTTCCCCTGCGGCCAACGCCGTGGTGACCGGCGCCGACATCTGGAACATCAACTCCGTTGAATCAGTAGCCCTGGAATACAGCCGCTACAACAACAACGTCACCAACTACTACGCACCGGACCAGTTCCGCGCCAGCGACCACGACCCCGTGGTGGTGGGCCTGGACCTGAAGTCCGCACCCGCCAGCGTCGACCTGAACTTCCTGGGCATCAACGATTTCCACGGCCGGATCGACACCAATACCGTCCAGTTCGCCGGAACCATCGAGAAGCTGCGTGCGGCTGCTGCCCCCGGAGCAACAGCATTCCTCTCCGCGGGGGACAACATCGGCGCGTCCCTGTTTGCCTCCGCCGTGGCCAAGGACCAGCCCACCATTGATGTGCTGAACGCCCTTGAGCTGAAGGCCTCGGCAGTGGGCAACCACGAGTTCGACGGCGGCTGGGCAGACCTGCGCGACCGCGTCATCGCGGACGGCAGCAACGCCAAATTCCCGTACCTCGGCGCGAACGTGTACCGGAAGGGCACCACGGAGCCGGTCCTGCCGGAGTACACAGTGCTGGACATGAACGGCATCAAGGTGGCCGTCATCGGCACAGTCACCCAGGAAGTCCCCTCCCTGGTGACACCCGCCGGCATCGCCGACCTCGACTTCGGTGACCCGGTGGAGGCCATCAACCGGGCCGCGGCGAAGATCAAGGCAGGCAACCTCGCAGACGTCATCATCGTGGAAAACCACGACGGCGCCGGGTCCGGGGTTGTGGAAGGGTCCACGCTGGAGCAGGAAGTGGCAGCCGGCGGCCCGTTCGCGAAGCTGGTCACCGAAACCTCCGCGGACGTTGACGCCATCTTCACCGGCCACACGCACAAGGAATATGCCTGGGACGGCCCCGTCCCCGGTGTGCAGGGCAAGACCCGCCCCATCGTGCAGACCGGCAACTACGGCGAGAACGTGGGCCAGATCCAGTTGACGGTGGATACCGCCACCAAGGAGGTCACCGGCTACAAGGCCGGCAACGTCAAGCGGACCACGGACCCGGCGGCGGACCTGATCGCGGCCTACCCGCGCGTGGCAGCGGTGGACGGCATCGTGCAGAAGGCCCTGGCAGCCGCAGCCGAGGTGGGCAACCAGCCCGTCGGCTCGGTCACCAAGGACATCACCACCGCCTTCAGCACCGATGCCACCGGCACCGCGAAGCGCGACGACCGCGGCAGCGAGTCCACCCTGGGCAACCTGGTGGCCGACTCGCTGCTCGACTCGCTGAAGCCGACCGAACTGGGCGGCGCCGAAATCGGCGTCGTCAACCCCGGCGGCCTCCGCAACGAGCTGTATTACGCTCCGGACGGAACCATCACCTACGCCGAAGCGAACGCCGTGCTGCCGTTCGTGAACAACCTCTGGACCACGTCCCTGACCGGAGCGCAGTTCAAGACCCTGCTGGAGCAGCAGTGGCAGACCAACGCGGACGGCACGGTTCCCAGCCGCGCCTACCTGCAGCTGGGCCTGTCCAAGAACGTGAACTACACCTACGACGCCGCGCGCACCGCCGGTGACAGGGTCACGTCGGTTCGGGTCAACGGTGAGGTGCTGGATCCTGCCAAGTCCTACCGGGTGGGCACGTTCAGCTTCCTGGCCACCGGCGGCGACAACTTCCGGGTCTTCACCCAGGGAGTCAATACACGGGACTCCGGCCTCGTGGACCGGGACGCGTGGATCGGCTACCTGCAGAAGAGCAGCCCGGTGGCCCCGGACTTTGCCCGGCGTTCCGTGGCAGTCACCAACACCACCGCGGGCACGGTCAAGCCCGGCGAACCGGTCAACCTGGCGGTCTCCAAGCTGGACCTGACCTCGCTGGGCAGCCCGGTGAACACGGCGCTTACCGCCGTTTTCACCGATTCGGCCGGCAAGGCCACGCAGTTGGGAACCGTGCCGGTCTCTGCAGGGTCCGCCACCGTCAGCCTTGCCGTTCCGGCAGGTGTTGCCGCCGGCGCGGCAACGCTGGTGCTCACCGCGGCGGAGTCCGGAACGAAGGTGACCGTAGCGGTTCAGGTGGCAGCCACCACGCCGCTGCCGCCCGCGTGCACGGCACCCACCAAGCCGGCAAAGTGGTACGACGTCCTGGGCTGGATCCGCTACGGCATTGCCTGGCTCCAGTACCAGCAGTGCCTGCGCGGCTGACACTGCGCCGGTAAGTCATAGAACGCAAAAGGGTGTCCCTCCCGGCCATGCGGCCGGGAGGGACACCCTTTCCAGTGCGCGTAGGTTTTGGGCAGATTACGGGACTTCCTTGCCGCCCGGCCCGTGGTGCATGCCCGAAAGCTCAGGGCACGACGACGGTTTCCGAGTAGGTGCAATCCGGGCCGAATATTTCCCGGACGGAAGACGCGCTGTTACGCGGCGCCCAGGATGGCCTGTGCGATTTCGTCGGCGTCCCGGAGGGTGCGCTGGCCGCTGCGGTAGGCCGGGGTGCCCTGCTGGTGCGCCTCGGCGGCGATGGCGGTTCCCCACTGGGCGGAGGAAAGCTGCAGGCCCAGTACGTACATCCCCTCGGTGACCGACCCGTTGGCGGCGAGGGGCCGGTAGGGGTGCGGTTCCACGTCCAGGCCGGTGGACTGCACCGGTGCCCCCTCGGCAGTCATCATGTGCCTGGACCGGACCAGCCCGTCGTTGAGCAGTTGCTGCAGGAGCGGAGAGTCGTTGGCCGAGACCCGGTTGCCGGGCGCGAGGGCCTCAACCATGGTCCGGGCGGCGGCAGGCGGGCCTTCAACCCAGGGTGAGGCAGCGGTGAAGGTCCCGGCTTTGCGGTCCACGCCGAATTTCGGATCCGGTCCCACAAAGCTGACGACGCCGGCCCGCGCCAGCGCGGCCAGCTGCTCCGAGCGCAGCGCAGGCGGCCCGCTGGCCAGCCCCTCCACGAACGACTCGAACCAGCCCCGCAGTCCGGCGACCCAGGATTCGTCGGTGATGCCGCCGTCGGCCACCGCCGTTTTGAGGACGGCGCGGCCGTGGTGCAGGGCACCGATGGCCATCTTCACGGGATCGTCCTCGCCGAGCGCGGAGCGGCGGGCGTCGTCGAGGAGGAATTCGACGACGGCGGCATCCTGCTCGGCGCGCGACGCGAAAGTGCGTCCCGCCAGGGGGGCGGCGAGCCCTGGAAGGTTCAGCCGGTGCCGCGGCCCCACGTGGATGGCCAGCACGCTGTCCACGGCGTCTTCCCAGTTGGCGGCGCTGTGCGCGTGCGGGTGCAGGGCTTCCTCAAGGGCGGCCAGGAACGCTGCACCGTCCGGGACCGCGCCGGGCTGCGCGCGCACCAGCGTTGAGTAGTAGGCCCAGAGGGTGTCGCGGTGCAGCAGGGGCCAGAGGTCGTGGTCGAACCCCGGACGGATACCGGCAGCCTCGAACCGGTCCAGCGCCGCTTCCGTGAGGTAGCGGAGGGTGACCGAGGAGGCGTAATAGCCTTCCAGCGCCGCTTTGGCCCGGTAGGGGGTTCCCCGGCGGGAGGCGGCGATGATGAACGGTTCCTGTCCGGAGGGCTCATACTCCAGCCGCCCGGCCGGGCCGCCGGCAGTGAATTTGCCGCCGCGGCCCTCGGTCAGCTGGACCATCGTGTCGAAGAAGTTCAACCCCATGCCGCGCACCAGGACCGGTTCGCCGGCGGGAATCGCGGCCCAGTCAACGTCCGCCGGAACGGCCGGCGGCAGGTACCGCAGTCCCAGCTGCCCCGCGGAGGCCTGCAGTTCGCGCTGTTCGGGATTGAGCCTGGACGGGATGTGCCCGAGGGCCAGCACCACGGAATCCGCGCGGATCGCCGCCCCGGTGGCCAGGCCGACGGCGAACGTTCCGTCTCCCACAGGGTGAACCGACAGGGCGGACGTTTCGTGGAATTCGATGGTGACGCCGTCGGGTGCCTCCGCGAGCAGGTCCTCCAGCGTGGAGCGCAGGTACCGGCCGTAGAGCGCACGGCTGGGGAAGTCGTTGGACCCGAGCACTGCGAGTTCGGCGCGTTCATCCGTGGTGAGGGACGGGAGCGGATCCTGCTGTTGCCGTTCACGCCAGCGGTCGAAGGTGGTCCCGGCGACGGCGGCGGGCAGCGCCGGGTCCTCCGGAATCAGCGTGGGGTAGAAGGACTGCGTGTTCATCAGGAACAGCCGTGACTGCCCCGGCTGCCAGACGTGCCCCGGCCCCGCGGGGTAGGGGTCGATGACGTCGATGTGGAGCCGGACGGCAGCCCCGCCTTCCTGGTGCTCGGCCCGGTGGCTGGAGTGGGCGAGCAGGCGTTCCAGGACGCTGGTGCCCCTGGGGCCGGCACCGATGATGGCGGTCCGGGTCCTCTGCGTATTTTCCACGCCTTCCAGAGTACGGGCTTGTGTTGAAGAGGGAGGCTGGCCGCTTGACTTGCCACCCTCGAGCGGATGTTGTTTGGATGGGGCGCATGACCACCACTGCAGCTGATTCAGCGTCCGGCCCCGGCAACACCACCACGGACGGCACGCCTGCGGGCACCGGGCCCGGCGGCGGCGGCGGCCCCGCGCCGGAGCCGACCGACGAAAACGTGTGGCTTGAGGAGATCTACGGCGAAGAGCAGCTCGCCTGGGTCAAGGAGCAGAACTCACGCACGGAGGACCTCCTGGAGGACGCGGACTACGCAGAGCTCGAGGGCAGCATCCTGGAGGTGCTGGACTCCACTGACCGGATCGCCATGGTGGGCAAGCGGGGTGACTGGTACTACAACTTCTGGAAGGACCGGGACAACCCCAAGGGCCTGTGGCGCCGCACCACGTGGGAAAGCTACTGCACGGATTCCCCCGAATGGGACGTCTTGCTGGACGTGGACGCCCTGGCCGCCGCCGAGGGCGAGGAATGGGTGTTCCACGGCGCCACGTTCCTCCGGCCCGCCGCGGGTGGGCCTTACCGGCACGCGCTGCTGGCGCTCTCCCCCGACGGCGGCGATGCGAACCGGTACCGGGAGTTCGACGTCGAGTCCCGCACCTTTGTTGACCCGGCTGTGGGCGGGTTTGACCTGCCGACGGCGAAGGGCAACGTGTCCTGGCTGGACGCGGACACACTCCTGGTCTCCTCCACGGCGGACGGGCTGCCCAGGACGGCCTCCTCCTACGCCCGGACCGGCGTCACCCTGAAACGCGGCGAAACCCTGGCCGGCGCACCCCGGCTGTTCGAGGTACCCGAACAGCACATGATGGCCGTGGTGGCGTACGACTCCACCCCCGGATTCGAGCGCACCTTCGCAGTGGACTACATCGACTTCTTCAACCGGACCAACCTGGTGCTGCGCGACGGTTCATGGGTGGCCATCGACGTTCCCACGGACGTCAACGTCAGTGCGCACCGCGAGTGGCTGCTGTTCCGCCCGCAGCGGGACTGGGCCCTGGATGGCACCACCTATCCGGCCGGCGCCCTGCTGGCCGCCAATTTCGAGGCCTACCTGGCCGGCGGCCGGGACCTCGTGGTGCTGTTCACGCCGGACGCCCACACGTCCCTGCAGTCGTGGAGCTGGACGCGGAACTTCCTGCTCCTCAACCTCCTGAGGGACGTGTCCTCGGAAATCCGGGTGCTGGACCCGTCCCGCCCGGCGGACGCTGCCGACGGGTCCTTCGGAGACGGCTCCGCCTGGGCCTCCACACTCCTGGACGCCTGCCCGCCCCTGCATGATGTCAACGCCTATGCCGTGGACGATGAGGATGAAGCAGCGGCCGACGGCGGTGCGGGCGACGACTTCTGGCTCATCGCCACCGGATTCACCACGCCCAGCACGCTGATGCGCGGCACACTGGAACGCGGCGCACCCGAATCCAGCCACGACGACGCCGGGGCGCCCGGCGTGGTGAGCCGGCACACGGAAGTGAAATCCTCGCCGTCGTTCTTCTCCGATGCCGAATACGAGGTCCAGCAGCACTTCGCGGTTTCCGATGACGGCACGCGGGTTCCCTACTTCCAGGTCTCCTCCCACAACCTGCCCCTCGACGGCCAGAACCCCACCCAGCTCTCCGGCTACGGCGGCTTCGAGGTGTCCCGGACGCCCGCCTACAGCGGAACGGTGGGGCGTGCCTGGCTGGAACGGCGGACCACCGGGCTGCCGGCCGACGGCGGGGAGGCACCGCATGCGCGCGGCGGCGTCTACGTGGTGGCGAACATCCGCGGCGGCGGCGAATACGGGCCGGCCTGGCACCGCGCTGCCCTGCAGGAAAACCGGCACAAGGCCTACGAGGACTTCGCCGCCGTGGCACGGGACCTGATCTCCCGAGGCGTCACCTCCCGCGAGCGCCTGGGCTGCGTGGGCGGCTCGAACGGCGGGCTGCTGGTGGGCAACATGCTGACCCGCTACCCCGACCTGTTCCGGGCCGTCTCCTGTGGCGTGCCGCTGCTGGACATGCGCCGGTACACCAAGCTGTCCGCCGGGCACTCCTGGATCGCCGAGTACGGGGACCCGGACGTCGCGGAGCAGTGGGACTACATCCGGACCTTCTCCCCTTACCACCTGCTCAAGGACGGCATCGAATACCCGGAAACGTTCATCTGGACAGCCACCTCGGACGACCGCGTGGGCCCGGTGCAGGCACGGAAGATGGCTGCCCGCATGCTCGCCATGGGCATACCCAACGTCTGGTTCCACGAAGCACTGGAGGGCGGCCACGCGGGAGCATCGGACAACCGGCAGGCGGCAGCGTTGCAGGCCCGCAGCCAGCACTTCCTGTGGAAGGCGCTGGCGGGCGGAACATCGTGACAGCGGCATCCGCGCCGGGTGTATCTGGTTCGGGGGTGTCCGGGTCTGGGGTGCTTGGGTCTGCGGTGCCTCGGCCTGCGTTCTCGGTCCGCAGGGCTGCTGCCACGGATGTGGAGCGGCTCGCGGACGTGCACATTCAATGCTGGCAGGAAACCTACCGCGAGATGCTGTCCGACGCCCTTCTGGCGGCTGCCGACCGGGAGGGCCGCCTGGTGCTGTGGCGGCACCTGCTGGACCGCCCGGACCCCGCCGAAGCGTGGGTGGCGTGCGACGGCGACACGGTAGTGGGCTTTGCCGGTATCCGTTCAGTCCCCGCACCGGAGTCCGGCCCGCTGGAACTGTGGGGGCTGTACCTGTTGGCATCCCATCAGGGCCTGGGCCTGGGAGGGCAGCTGCTGGGCACTGCCCTTGGCACCCAGGCTGCGAGTCTCTGGGTGGCCGCGGGCAACAGCCGAGCCATCGGCTTCTACCGTCGGTTTGGCTTCGAACCGGACGGGGCGGAGGACACCCTGGCGGACTGGGAGGACCTGCCCGAGATCAGGATGGTGCGCCCGGTCCAGCCCGCTGCCTAGGCTGGCCGGCCCCGGCCAGCCTTCCGCATCGCGGGCCGCAGCCGTTTTGCACTGCATGGCCGGATCTGCGTATCCTTGGTGGGCTAGGAATAGCAATTGGAGACGTGCCAGAGCGGCCGAATGGGCTTCACTGCTAATGAAGTGTGGGGCACAACTCCACCGGGGGTTCAAATCCCCCCGTCTCCGCCAAAAAAGCCCCGGTTTTCCGGGGCTTTTTTATTGTCTGTGCACAAAAGTATGGTTCCCGTGTACAAACCAAAGGAGTTGCTATCCATGGCAAGCATCAAAGAACGCCCAGGCAAGAACGGGTCCTCTTACCTTCTGCGCTGGCGGCACGAGGGCGTGCAAGAGAACATGACGCTGCCGACCCTCGAAAAAGCCGAGTTCTGGAAGACCCTCCTAGAGGCCAACGGGAACTCCCTGGCCGCCGCCCAGCAGGCGTACAACAACGCATCCTTGGGCGGCCCCACCGTCGTCCAGCTCCTCCACAAGCACATCTCCCTGCTGACCAACGTGGCCCCGGACCAGCTCGGCCGGTACAAGAAGGCCATAGACCACCACTTCGCCGGCACGAGCCTGGGCCGGATGCCCGTGGCCGCCGTGTCCCACGAGGACGTGGTCCTGTGGGTCAAGGGCATGCTGGCGAAGCCCGGCCGGAAGGCGGGCACCACCATGCGAGCGAAGACCCTGGCCAACCACCACGGGCTCCTCTCCGCAGCGTTCAACACCGCCGGGCTACTCGGCTACCGGGAGGGTAATCCCTGCGCGGGGATCCGGCTCCCGAAGGATGCACAGGCCGGCGACCACATGCGGTTCCTCACCAAGGAGGAATACAACGCGCTGGACGCCGTCATGAGTCCGACCTTCCGGCCGTTCTTCGGGTTCCTCGTGGACACTGGCCTCCGCGTCGGGGAGGCCACGGCGTTGGCCGCTGAGGACTTCGACCTCGACGGGCCCACGCCTACCGTGCGGGTGAACAAAGCTTGGAAGGAAGACGAGAACAGCCGCTACTACATCGGGCCGCCGAAGACGAAGCGCTCCCGCCGCACAGTACCCCTCGCCGGGCAGACGGTAGACCTCGTGAGGGACCTTGTGGAGGCCGCCGAGGACGGGCTGGTGTTCCGGCTCCAGCGGGGCGGCGTAATGCGCTCATCGTCCATCTACTGGCACGGCTGGGAGCCGGCATGGAGGAAGCTCGGGGTGGACCCGGGAAAGTGGGCCAGGGTCCACGACCTTCGGCACACGCACGCTTCGTGGATGATCGCCGGCGGTATGGACCTCTTCCAGCTCTCGCACCGGCTCGGGCACGAGTCCACCCGCACCACAGATACCCGCTACGCCCACCTGATGCCCTCAGCTCAGAAGACCGGGGCCGCGCTGGCGGCATCTGCGCTGGCCCGCTAGGAGCCCTCCAGGGCCTCCCCCTGCCACTCCTCCGGGGTTACGCGGTGGACCTGCCACTTCTCATCCCACCGGACGAAGTAGGTCCCTGCCTTCACCCATTCGTGGAGGACGTGCGTGCTGGTGGTGGCGATGGCGCGCCCGTAGCCGGCCCGCACACGGACGAGCGGGCGAGGGTTGAGCATCTGGACGTTTTCGCCGGGTGCGCGGCCCAGAGCGGCTCTCACGGCGGTGTCACGCCACATTCTGGCCAGATCGGTCACCCCACCACTTAACCACCAGTAGCGCCCCACCTCCGAAGAGATGGGGCGCTCTGTGGGCAGGGGAAATTAACCGGTCTTATGTGACCCCTATGATTGGGGCACACATCGAACACGCGGGGAGAAATTCATGGGTGCAAATTTGACCTTCGCTTGCCCGATAGAGGGCTGCGACTACACGGCCGGAGTCCGACTTGGCATGGGCGCGGAGGAGGACCCAGCGGAGCACTCCAAGTGGGTGGAGACGCTGCGCACCGAGCACCCAAACCACAACAAGAGTGCCGGGCCTCGCAACGTGAAGCCCAAGACCCTGCTCACCGAGCAAATGTCAGCCGAAGACGGCGAACTGAACTTCTGATCCCGGCGGGATCACCTCACCCCTATACTTGCCAGCATGGGGATGCTTCAGAAGCTCGTAGAGTGGGTCCGGTTCAAGCTGGAAGCCAGCCGTCTTGAGATGGTGCTGGATGCAGAGTGCCCGCATGATCCGTTGGACCCCTGCGTTGCTTGTGACAACGAGGCGCGGGCACTCCGCTGGTAGCTACGCCTGGACAGGTGTCCGGGCGAGCATCCCGGCCGCGTGCTTGCCGAGGTGATCGTATCCGCTGCGCTGGAAGTGCAGCTTGTCGTCGCACATGAGCTGGTCGATGCCTGACGGTGCATCCAGTGCGGTGGTCACGAACTGATCGAACGGGATAACACCGGACAGCCCGAGGGGCTTCTGACGGAGCCAGTTGTTTGTGCGGAGCCGAATGTTTTCTGCGTCCGCTGCGACCCTTGACCCGGATGGGTGCGCCTTGGTGAGCGCGGCAGACAGGGTGAGCGTATAAGGCCCTGTCCCTGACTGGCCTGTCACCGTGGCTACCTCGTAGTCGTTGCCGGTCCCAAGGATCATGTTCTGTCCGGTGTAGAGCGCGGTGATGCTCGATGTAATGGTGGTCGCCCCGGCTGCCGCCGATGCGGTCAGTGTGCCCTGCTGGGCTGTGAACCCCTGAGGGGTGAGGGTGTTGGCGTAGATTTCATCGATGCCCATGCCGCGCAGTGTGGCGATGACGCTGGTCAGGCTGGCACGCAGGTTCGCCGCGCTGGCCCCGGCCCCGCTGAAGTCGTTGGCGCCAAGCCACTCAACCGCGAAATCGGGCACGTCGCAGACGGTGCCAATCCCCAGGCGGGTGTAGACCATGTTCGAGGCAGTGGCGAACAGCCCGGACGGGGCAGACGAGCAGCCGCCGTTGACGGCGTGGAAGTTGGCGGAGCGCGCTGCGACCTCGGGCCAACGCTCGTGCGGCAGGACGCCGACGCGGGTGTTACCTTCGGCGGGTGCGGTGCCGGCGGCGAAGCCTGCGGTAAGGCTGTCACCGATGAACAGTCCGATCCGCTGTCCGCCCTCGACTTCCACGCGGAAACGGAGGTCGCCAAAGATTTTGCCCACTTCACCGGAACCGCCAATGGTCTGCGTCCCGGCCTGGGAAGCGGTGCCCGTGCGGTACCCATCCCCGGCCAAGGAGATGCCCACGCCGGTCCCGGTCGCCTGCGTAGTGATGCCGTAGGACAGCAGCACTTCCTTGCCCACGAGATTTTCCGGAAGCGTGAACGGGCCAACCTCCACATCGCTGCCGTCCGTGGGGACAGTGAGCGGCGTCGTGAACAGGGCCGTGGGGGCAGCGGCGTAGTTGCTGGTCCATCGCTGCGACGTGACCGTGTCATAGGCGGGCAGACCGACGTAGAAGCTCGTGATCGTCATTGGCGACGTAAGCACCGTGTTAGTCAGGATGTTGTGGTTCGCCCACCTGATCCAAAACCGCTTCATGCCCTTCGGGAACCGGACAGCTGTCCGCTGCGTGAAGTCACGCGCACTCGCCCCAGCAACCGAGTTACTATCAGCAACCGGGATCATGAACGTCTTGGTCTTACGGCCAACAAATGCTGCTTTCAACGGCGCTGATTCGGCCTGAGCGGTAGGGCCATAAGTGGCAGTAAGTGCCGCTTGCGTCTCCGTGCCGGGGGTGGTGATGGCCTGCTTGATGGCCATGTCTGTGGGCAGCACGTTGGCGCCGTCAGCGCCTTTGTCCCCCTTCACACCCTGAGGCCCGATGACGCTGCCAGCGTCCACCTGTTCGCCGGTCCCCTTCGTCAGGATCAGCTTGCCCGAACCGTTCACTGACGCCGCAGTAACCCGGTCCGCGGCGGCCATAGCCGCCTGGTTCGCCGCGTCCTGTGCAGCCGATCGGGCTGCCACCGCCTCATCCTTCATACCCTCGTAGGCGGTGAAGTAGTTCGTGAACCCGGCACCGAACCACGCCACGCGATCCAACGTCGGGTGCTGGAATGCCGGGCCATTACCCCGGGCGTCCACCGTGATCGGGTTCGGCAGCGGCGAGCCCGTAGGGTCCGTGATGGCGATCGGGGTCTTCGCCGGGTCCTGCGGGTCATAGATCGTGATCGAAGCGTTCGACGCGACAACCTGCGGGTTGTCAGGGTCCTGGGCGAAGATCGGGTCATAGGTATACGGCATGTTGGGGCCTCCAAGTGGGCATGAAAAAAGCGCCCCGAAGGCGCCGTGTGGATGGTGGTTTGGTCAGGCTCGGTGGTCAGGTCCGGGCACGCGGTCCAGTGGAGGGTTCACGTCAGTGACTTGGCTGCCGGCAATGGCGGGGTATACGGGGGCCTTGGAAGAACCGAGCGCAGCGGCCGTCAGCCAGTCAGGCAGCCGGGGTTCCACCCACCGCCAAGCCGCGTACCAGGCGGCGGCGATGATTGCGACGAGGGTGGGCAGCGCAAGTTCGGAGACTCCAAGGAGTTGTTCCTCGAATGGCTGGAAGATCGGCACAGCCACAAGGAGCCAGCCTATAAACAGCGCCCACACCCAAGACACGACGGTTCGAAGAAGGGACAACAGCAGCGGCTTGATGGCGGTCACTGGGCGCCCTCCTGCTTGATCGTCACGGTGGTATCGATGGACTCGATGGCGTTCTTCACTCCGGCCTCGGCCGCGGCCTGGACGCCAGCCAGGAGCTTCGCCTCATCGAAAGCCTCACCAGCAGTGACCGCTTTCAGTGCGCCCACCAGACCAGCCACGGCGCCCTGCAGCGGGGCGAGAGCGGCAGGCAGGATCTCATTCTGAATGCGCCCCTCCAGGGCACCCAGTGTGGTCTGCGGGTACTCGCCGCGACCAAGCCGGTAGTTGTGGATCATGGTGCCGCCCGGGCCGCCCCAGGTGACTGCTGCGATTTCTTCTTTTGATGCCATTTCGTCCCACTCCTTGGGTTGTACTGCGGGTGCGGGCGTGACGCTCGCGCTTTGGGTTTGGATTGCTGCGGACAGCAGGGGTGCCGGGTCAATCCGGCCGTAGTACTTCGAGTTGAGGACCCAGCCGTCCGGGAGCGCCTCGAAGTGCAAGTGCGGGCCCGTTGATCCGCCCGTGTTGCCGGACAGGATGAAGACCTGCCCTTCGCTGACTCGGGCGTCCTTGCTGACCTTGGCGGAGCCGTCTTGGCAGTGCCCGTAGATGCCGATGAACGATCCGTGATCTATTACGGCGCAATAGCCGGCGAAGGACGGCACGATCCACCAGGGGTTCTGCTCATAGGTTCCCGACATCCAGCCGATATGCAGGACGGTTCCGGCCGCCACGGCACGGACCGCCGTCCCCGGATCACAGGCGTAATCGATCCCCGTGTGGCCGTCCGGCTGGTAGTTGCCGAACGTCTGGATCAGCCAGGACGACGCCGGGAGGCTCCGCGTCGGGTTGTCTCCAAAGCGCTGCGAGATTGCGGCCGCGACTGGGTGGATCATGGTGTGGCTCCTAGAAGAGTTTCGCGGCATTGCCCGCCGTCTTGGGTTGCCCCATCGGTGTACGTGATGACCCATCGGCCGTCGCCGGCGCATACCGCGGACTGGATGCCGCGGCCGGATTCGCCCTCTGGCCCCTGGGGTCCGGTTGGTCCTTGTGGCCCGGCAGGGCCTGGAACCGTGGAGTCGGCGCCGTTCGCGCCGGCGGGGCCAGCATGACCGGTAGCACCGGGAGGCCCGGCCGGTCCCGTGGTTCCCGGGGATCCGTTCAGCCCGTTGGACCCCGCTGAGCCGGCCAGGCCCAACAGCCCGGCCACGCCCTGCACCCCGGGGTCACCTTTTGGGCCAGTCGGACCAGCAGGACCCGCCGCACCCGGGAACCCCTGCTCCCCCCGCGGGCCTTGGGCCCCCTGGATGCCTTGCGGCCCAGTCAGTGGAGTGCCTGGTTCGGAGGCGACCTGCTGGGCTTTCCGGCAGATGTTCTCCCCCGCCGGTGTCTGCTGGAAGTCCGCCGTCTTACAGGCCGCGTCGAACTCCTCAGCGAGGGACTGCTTCTCTTGCTGCTGCGTCTGCCCATAGACGGCATTCACGGAAGCAAGGCGAGAGTTGTCCATCGCCAGGAACATGCACACGAGCCCGAAAATGAGGGCCACGAGGGCGAGGGCCAGGATGAGCATGTTGCGCCGGCGGGCGGCCCGTTGTGACCGCTCCAGCGCTATCTCCTGCTCACGAAGGTGCTTATCGAAAACCGAGTCGCTACTCATCCTTCTCCTCCGGATCCTCAGGCCACTCCGCAGGCTCAGGCTTGATCTGGTTCGCCAAGAGCTGGCCGCGCCAGTTATCCCCGGCGCGGGTCCGCCGGGCATCCCGACGCTCCCACCACCGCAACTTCTTCTTCAGTTCCGCGACCATGTCCTTGAGGGTCTGAATCACAGCAGCCTCCCGACTGTCACGCTTCTTGTCTGCCCGGTTGATGAGCCACGCAATGCCACCGCCGACGACCGTAAGGAAACCGCCGAGCGGGACAAGCCATTGCAGATCCACACGTTGGTCCTCCCTTGCCTGGAAAGGCGGTTACCAGCCAACGACCGTGACGAACATGGAGAGCGAACCGTAGCCATTGGCCCAGCCGGAGTTATCCAGCCGGCGGGCGCGGAACCGGATCTTCGTGGTGTTGATGTCCTGGACGGTGGCCTGGTACATGAAGCCCTCGATGGGGTGAAACTCGGTCAACTGGACCGATGCGACGCCGGCGAATGTAGGGAGCCCGTTCTGTCCGAACCGGAACTCGCCGTACCCATTGGCATCCGTACCGCCCACAGCGCTGATGAGCCCTGTGAAGGTCCGCCAAGGTGCCTCACCGGGTTTGATGGCTGAAGATTCGTTCTGCGAGAGCTGCCGCCACTCTGGGGTGTCGTTCGCCCCGACGACGCGCAGCCAGTCAGCGCCATTGATCTGCAGCCGGGTGCCCACCGAGTTGAGGAAGGACCGGACGAGGTCATGGTTCGCTACGATCGCGCCGCCGTCCCCGGACCAGGTCCGGAGGTCGATGATGGCCGTGGGCTGGGTCTGGCCAGCCGTGACCTGCACGAGCGCGAGGGGCTGGTCGTCAATGTTGCCGGGCCCGACAATGCGTCCGCCGGGGATCGCCGCCGTGGAGCCGCCGGAGACCTTCTCGAATTTGGTCATGCCGGCGGTAGGGGTCCAGTCGCGGCGGGCCACGATCAAGTCCCAGCGGGAACCGGAGGCGATCGTGGCGAGTTGGATGGTGTCATTCTCCACAGTTTTGTCCGTGACGCCGTGCCCGAAGCCGCGGCCGGCGTTGATCGACACCGTCCGGTCCTGGCCGGCAACGGCCGTCACCTTCCAGTCCAGCGGGGACCGCACACCGTAACGGGCAGTGCCGACGGAAGGGTGAGCGTCCGCCCAAGCGGCCTCTCCGTAAGGCTTGTCCACGGTGGTGTCATAGCCGTACGACGTGAATGCAACTGGCATTATCGTGTCTCCTGGTTTCGTTGGCCGCGGGCAAGAGCGGCGAGGCGCTGCGCGGTGATGCGTTCGGGCTGGTCTGTGAGTTCACCGATGGACGGGGCCTCGGCCGCGTAGGTGGGTGAGACCCAGTTGAGGGTGCATTCGCGGATGACTTCCGTGATGGTGACGCCCTCAGCGACCCGGACGGGGATTCGGTCCCCAACATGGAAGCCGCCCGGCCCGTACTGGAAGATCCCGGACCCTGCGAGGGTGAGGGATACGCCGTTCTTGGGGCCGTGCTCGTTGAGAGTTTCCTGGCCGCGGGCGTCCATCACCGCGGGGGTGTTGTCGTCGCGGGCGTCCCTGAACACCTCGGCCCGACGCCCGTACTGGGCTTCGCGGGCCGTGTCCACGAGGTAGCGGAAGTTCCGGGCGGTCTTCTCTCCCTGCCCGCCGATGACCACGCGGGAAGCAGTGGGCCGTTTCCGGGTCATGGCCACCCGTTTGAGGGTGCGGCCCTTGACCGAGAGCGTCCGGGGGTGAGTTTGGGGCTCGTAGACGTCGAGGACGAGGTCCGCGGACTCCCCCGGCGCACTGTTGGCCTGCCGCACTGATACGCCGATCCCAGCGTCCTCCAGGGCGGGGAACATCTGGTCAGCGATGGGGTGCATGCGTAGCGGCACACCGCCGGGGATGGTGGCGCCGCGGTTCAGGTTCGGCGCGACCACGAGGCCGGGTATGCCGATTCGGTTGACGCCGTTCTCGGTGACGGCCGTCTTCAGGATCGTTTCGGCGTTTCCGTTGTATGTCCGGTACTCGGCGGCGCTTTGGTTGATGGCGCCGGGGGTGGCGGCTACGGTCGGCACGGGCCAACCGAGGATCTCCCACAGTGCGGTGAGGTCGTCCTCCACCGTGACCGTGTACAGGCCGGAGACGCCGTCCGATTCGATGTTGTCTTCCGTGATGGGCCCGCTAATCAGGTGCTCACCCTTGAATGAGACCTTCAGGCGGGCGCCGTCCTCTTTGAGCTTCCCGATCCGCCGATGCCCGAGGGCGACGGACATGCTGAGGGTGGAGGTGAGGTTGTGCCGGACCGTGGCGGACAACGCCACCGGGTTGCCGATCTGGCACTGGAAGACCCGGTCCTTGTCATACACCCCGATGCGGAACACACTCACCACGGCCTCCGATACAAGGTCGGGAGGAGCACCTCAACGGCGCCCGTCCCCGAGATACTCAGCGACAGGGGAACCTGCGCTCCGGCGGGGACCGGGGCGAAGTCCGTCTCCCCCAGCTCCGGGGACATGTCCACCGGGTTGATCATGTCCACCCCGATCACACGTTCCGAAGGCTTCTTCTCAGCCCCGGACGCGGTGATCTCGTACAGGGTGCCGCCGATCAGGTCCGGGTCCGATTCGATGACCAGGCAGTACCCGGCATCGATGGGGAAGGGGACGTGCACGATCTCTTCCCCGACTCCGACGTGAGCGGATTCGGTGTCACCGTCGATGAACCAGCGCGGGAACGATTCCTCGTCGCCCGGGTTGTCCATCCGTGCGTTCGCTGCGGAGAAGTCCGAGGCGATGTTGACGATTGGACCGTCGTTGCCGAAGAACGGCGGGGGCGGGGCCTCACCGATGAAGGACCGGACTACCGGGCGTCCGACCCAGAACGGCTGCTCGGCTACAAGGTTGATGTTGTAGCGGTCCCAGCCGATCCGGAGTGGGTTGCGTTCCCGGGAGTGGTCTCCGTCATCCACGAAGCGGAGCGTCAGGGAGCGGTGGTTCCCGTCAGGGTGGACCACCGTCCACACACCGATGTCCTTCGGGTCCATGGTCTTCCAGAAGGCCCGGTCGCGTTCCATCCACGCCGTGGATCCGCCGTTGTGCCAGATCTTCAGCGGCCACATCACCTCCCGGTCCAGGAAGGAAGTTCCCTGGTACTGGGAGCCGGCCACTGCCGGGGATGAGGTGGAGTGCCGCTCCTGGCGTGCGGAGCCGAGACCCCGCACGCCGGGCAGCAGGAAGATCCCCGTGGAGCGATCCGTGAGGGCCCACTCGGTACCCTTGGCCGTCCACGTCATCGGCATACCCGACCACGCCGGCGCCGGGTCCACCGGTGGGATGTACGGGGCACCGTAAACGATGTTCGCCATGGGGCTCCTCTATTTGATTGCGGTCAGGAGGTCTTTGAACCGGACGCGTGCTTTGCGTTCCTGCTCGTCGGGGTCCGGGCCTCCGTAGATGTGCGGCGCGTACGTGACCGAACGGCCAGGAACGGCAACCGCCGAGGACCCGCCGAGGTGTGTCCCGGCTGTCAGCCCCACATGGCCGCCCGTGACGCCGCCCGCGATGGTCGCGGACACGTCCCCGAGGGTGGACTTCAGCGACGGCATAGACCGGCGGATACCCGTTTCGAGGCCGTCCATGATCCAGCCACCGGCAGGTACCAGCAGGGCAAGGTCGTAGGCTTTCGGGCCCTTGTGGTCAGCGATCCATTGGCCGATGCCGCCGACGAAGTTCTTCACGGACTCGAACCCAGCCTGCAGTCCGGAGAGGAAACCGGAGATGATCTGTTGCCCTGCGTTGACCAGCAGGCCACCGAGGTTCCCCAGGGCGCCGAGGACCATGCCAGGAAGGCCGCGGACCCAGGACACGAGGTCCAGGAAGCGGCTCACTGCCGCGTCCCGCATGCCGGATACCCAGCCGCCGACCTGCCCCGCGAGGTTGCCCAGTGCACGGAGCCCGTCGAGGACCATGTTCGGGACGTTCCGGACCCAGTTGACGAGCTCCAGGAACTTCCCAACAGCGGCGTCTTTCACCGACGTGATCCAGGCTCCGACCGTGCCCGCGAGCTGCGCAAGGGCGATTAGGCCCGCCATGATCCGGCCCGGTACGGACGCCACGAAGGACACCCAGTCCATGAAGATCCGGATGGCCATGTCCTTGGCGTTCGAGATCCAAGCACCCACCTGCCCGGCAAGGTTGCCGAGGGCGGCGAGGCCGTCCATGAACCGCTGCGGAATCCCAGCGACCCAGGCAACCAGCCCGTTCCACAGCCCGATCACGAAGTTCACCGTGGTGGTGATCCCGCCGCCAAGAATCGAGTCGATAGCAGCGACCCCGGAGAGGAAGAACCCGGTGATCTTGGACCATGCCGAGGAAAGATAGGCCGGGATCTTGTCGAACTGGCCGGTGAAAATGGCGATCACGATGGCCAGGGCGGTGGCCACGTAGGTCTGGATCATTTCCCACGCGGTGGAGAAGATCGTCTGGACGATCTGCAGCCCAGCGGAGACTGGGGCGGCGAGCATCCCCATGAAGTCCGAGACCATGCCCACCGTGTTCGTGAAGAAATCCACGAACATCCCCACCGTGTTGGAGAAGAAGTCAGCGAACATCCCGCCGGTGTTGGCCGCGAAATCGCGGAACATGCCGAGGGTGTTGGACCCCCATTCCGTGACGATGCGGGAGACGTTCCCCCACGCTTCGGACGTGAATTTCACGATCGCGTCCCAGTTGGCGAAGATCAGGGCGCCGATGCCAACAATGGCGGCGATGACCCAGCCGACAGGGCCGAGGGCGATGAACCAGGCAGCGGCCATGCGGGCGGCTTGGATGAGGGCTTGGGCGCCCATCTTCACCCAGGCGCCGACCATGACGTAGGACGATGCGACGTAGGTTGCTGCGGCCTTGATCGCGCCGCCGGCTGCCATGGTCCAGGCAACTACCTGCGCCGCCGCGGAGGCGCCGGCGCTGATGGCGATCTTCAGGAACAGCGGCAGTAGGAGGATCCCGACGCCGGTGGCCCACGCCTGGATGGTGGGGAGGTTGGCCGAGAACCATTCAGAGAAGGCCTGCAGCGCGGGCAGAGCGTCGGAGGTGATCCAGCCGCCGAACTGCGTGATGGCCGGGCCGACAGTGGTGTTCAGGAAGGTAGCGAACTTGCCCACTGAGGGCATGATGTTCGCCTGGACAAAGGTGATCAGGGCGGCCTCAGCCTGCCGTTTGAACCCATCGAACCCGGCCCGGGCGTTCGAGTTCAGGTCCTCGCTCAGCTTTGCCGCAGAGCCCGCCACGGAATCGAATTTGTCCCCCAGGGGGTCGAGGGCCCCGAGGAAGTTGGGGATCTCGGTCACTGAGAGGTCTTCAAGGGGTGTGCCGAACAGGGCAAGGGCGGCCTGCGACTGGGCGACAGGGTCCTGCATTTCCTGCAGCCCGTGGATGATGTCCCCGAACGCTGTCTTCGCTGATTCCCCGCCGGCGAGGAGCTTGGCGGACATCTCCTCCTGATCCAGACCCAGGGCTTCGTAAGCGGCCCCGGAGGCGGTGGACATGTCCGTTGCCCGGATACCGAATTCCTTCAGGGCGTCACCGGTCTTATCGATGCCGTACATGCCCTTTTCGGAGGCCTGCACGAGGATGCCCATGGCTTCCTCACCCTGGATGCCGATGTTGTTGAAGAAGGGCCCGTACTCGTCAATGGCGTCCAGGATGTCTTCGCGGACGTTGACCGGGACTTTCTGCATGGAGGCTGCCAGGAGGTCCGCGGCGTGGGTACCGTCTTTGGCGATCCCGGAGGTGATCATCTGGCCGGCCACCTGGGCGGCGCGGGCAACGTCTACGCCCATGACCTTGGACAGGTTCATCATGTCCGCCGTCATGGCCTGCACTTCGTCGGCCGAGGCGTCCCGCATGCCGCGGACCGAGGACATTACGGCCTCAACTGCGGTGTTGACGTCTTCCATGGAGTCGCCGTAGTTCGCGGCGAACAGTGACCCGGCCGCCTGGCCTGCGACCCCTGCCTGTTCCTCGGTCAGCCCGAGGCTGGCCTGGATTTTGTCGTTGCCCGCCTCGATGTCGATGGCGTCCACAACACCCTTGGTCAGCGCTGCGCCGATCGCCACAGCAGCGGCCCCGGCAAGGGCTGCCCCAGCCACACCGAAGTGCTTCAGGGAGTCCTGGGCCCCGACAAGTTTCTTGTCCCACTCCGAGGCGTCGAGCCCGATGGTGCCGAAGAGTTCACCAAGGTTCAATGCCATGCCGGGGCCTCCGCTATTTAGTTGTGCTGCTTACTGGGTGGTTTGACCGGATTCATTGCCAGGCCGAGGCGCGTGGACGGGACCGCCCGCCCGTCAGGGTGGAACCCCGGGGGTTTGCCGAGGAGACCGATGATGCGGACCTGCAGCCACCGCCAGGACCGTTCCCGGAGGATCCCGGATCCGACGTCAACGCCGGCGTCCTGCAGGTCCGCTTCGATGAGGTTCCAGTGCTTCAGGATTTCCGACCACTTGCGGCCCGGCTGCGCGTACCCTTCGGGGTAGTCGTACCAGTCACTGAGGCCCGTTTCCGGGTCGTAGTTGCCGCGGCCGTACCGGTCCGGGTCGCCGTTCGGCGCTCCGCCCTGTTCGGCGTCGGAGCTTTTCCCTCTGCCATCCAGAATTCTTCGGCGGTGTCGAAGTCTTGGGCGTGCCACATGAGGGCCGTTTGGCCGATGAATTTGAGGGCGTGGAACGTTGCCCCGTCCGCGAGGAGTTCGTCGTACACGGGGCCGAGGACGGTCTGGTAGAAGCCCTTCTCCTCGGCGTCGGAGACGAGTTCGATGGTTTCGGGGTCGAGTTTCTTCTCAACGGCGGCCTGCACGCCGGCGGAGATGAGTCGCTGCAGCTTCAGGCCGGTTTCGGCGTCTACCGGGGGAACCTTGTAGGTCTTCCCGCGGAAGGGGACGCCGAGGATGGGGTCGAGGAAGGTGCCGAGCTGTTCGAGTGTTTCAGTCATGGGGGTGTGCTCCAAGGGGTTAGGGGTTCCAAGGTGTCCAAGGCGGAGTCCGTGCCCGCCCGCCCCTTGGAAAGCGGACGGGCACGGGGTCTAGGGGAAGGCGTTACGGGATGGTGACGTCTTCGAGGGCGCCGCGGCCGGAGAGGGTGAACGCGGCAGTGGTGATGTCCGTGCGGGGGCCGCCGTTCTTCGTGAACGACGCGTCCGCGACACCGACCTGCCCCTCGGTCGGGGTAGTGCGGTTCGTGATGCGGACGTGCACGAGGCCGTCCTCAGCGAGGCCGTTGCCGGCGACCCGAAGGATCTCCTGGCCCGGGTCAGCGGTGAGGGATGCGCGGGGCAGCTTCACAGTGCCTTCCGCGGACCAGCCGAGGCCCGTGGCGATCTGGGAACCCCAGCCGTCCGAGTCGAACGAGGAATCGTCTTCGAGGTTCTTCTCCACCTTGGGCGGGGTGAACTCGGTCATGCCCTTGACGATGGTCCAGGTGGTGGGTTCGGCGCCGGTGGTGTAGGGCGCTACCTCAAGCTGGTAGTCACCGACAACGCCGGGAGTAATTTCAGTCATGGTTCGTGCTCCTTAGTCTTCCCGGTACGTGCCGGTGCGGGTGAGTTGCAGGTAGTAGTTGTGGGAGTGCTCTTGCCGGTTGTTGCCGTCAGGGCCAAGGGGGGTCGCTGACTGCCGCCAGGCCCGGACGATGGGGATGCCGTTGAGTTCGAAGTTCGTCCGGCCGTGGAGCGCGTCGAACAGGCGGGAGGAGATGTCCTTGTCCGAGAGCCGGTCGCCGGCTTTACCGCGGATCCGGAACTGGACGCCTTGGACGGAGTCCGTCCCGGCGCCGGCGTCTTCGACACCGTAGAGGGTCATGGCGATTGCCTTGTCCGGGGTGGCCGGCAGGGCATCTACCGTGATTGCGGTGTCTGTGGCGAGGTACGTGCCGGAGGTGATCCACCGGCCAACCGACTGGGAGCCGAGGTACTCCCCCAAACCGATGAGGAGCTTGTACTCGAACCCGAGCGAGGCGAAGACGATGGCCATTACAGGGTCCCCGCTATCGTTTGCCGGATGATTTCCGCTGCCGTTTGGACTTCGGAGTTCATCGCGTTTTCGAGGTACTTGGCGGACCGGCCGTTGTCGTGCCGAAGGGTCATGTCCTCGTGCTGCTTCACCGCATAAGGGGTGTCATAACTGACTGCGGCTGTGAAGTTACCCGGGTCCGTGGAGACCGTCCCGGACCGTTCGAGGGTGTCCTCTTCGATCGGGACGGACTTGTTGGAGACACCGAGGACGTGTTCCGCGGCGAGGGCAACCGCCCGGTTCGCGGACCCGTTGAGGACGTCCTTCGCCTTCGGGTTGATGCTGAACTTCCATCCCTTAGGCATCAGGTCAACACCACCTTCAAGTGGTCCGGCAGCCCCAGGGAGCCGGAGTCAGCTTCCTCGATGCGGAGCACCGTGGCTGTCCGGCCGTTGAGGTGGACGATGGACTCCGGGGTGAACTTGTCCCGCTGGGTGGTGTCCATGATCCAGAGCGTGGCCGTGGTCGATACCGTGTCACCGGTCGCGGTACGGCTCAGCCCCTGGCTGTCCTCGATGAGGCACGGGATCGGGGCCGACTCCGGTGACGTCGTGTTCCCGAAAGGCCCCTCCCCCGCATGGGTTTCGACGGTGACCGTATGGACCATGAACTCGTCAAAGTCACTCACAGCACCACCGGGCTCCCCGACAGGAGCCCCGCCTCTTCGAGGATGTAGAAGGCATCCGGCCCCAGCACCCCCGCAGCGCCCGCCCGCGCCTCCGCGGTGGTCGCATAGACGCTGTAGTTGATGGATGCCCCGCCGATCGACTTGGAAGCCGCCAGAGGCGCGACGCCGGCCGCACCCTTGGAAGGGTCAATCCCAAGGTCAGCCCAGTACTGCGCCTGGGCCGTGGTGGCGTCACGGAAGGCTGTTCGCAGAGCCGTGTTGGTCGGATACCCGTCAGCATCCGTGCCATACGTGGCCATCTTCGTGGACGATCGGACGAGGCCGGATGCCGATCTGAGGAGGGCCGCCGCGTTGGCCGGGACGGTGGCCGGGGTCATCCATTCGGATAGTTCAGCCTCGGTAGCGTAGACCTTCACGGCGGCCCTCCAGACGGGTTAGTTGAACAGTTCGCGGATGCCGTCGCGGCCGAGGCCGTCCAGTTCCGCTTCGGTCTTGCCCTGCGCGGTGGCGTAGGCGTGCCATTCCTCCTTGGAGGCGTTCCCTGCGGGCTTGTCAGCCTCGAAGGACTCCTGGGCGGCGTGCGCCTTCTCCTCGGCGTCCTGGGTGTTGGTGTTCTCAACGTGGACGTCACCGCCCTTGACCGGCCGGACACCCTCGGATGCGTGGATCTCCGGGGAGATGACCTCGGGGCCGTGGGGGTTCGCTTCTCCGGCGTTTGTCGGGGCGAGGAAGTCCTCGGGCTTCGGGTCAACGGCGGCGTCCCGCAGGGTGGAGGCTTCGGGCTCGGGCAGGTTGCGGGGGTCCGGGGACTCCGGCTCCGGCGCGGCTGCCTTGGTGTCGCCGTCCACGGTGTAGCCGGCGTTGCGGCAGTAGCTAATGACTGCCTGGTTGTCGGTTTCGGCCTTGCCGTCCTCGAACTGGACGCCGCCGATCTCGCAGTTGAATTCTTCGTTCGGTGCAGTGATCTTTGCCATTGTCTGGCTCCTCACGGTAGGTGCTGCCCCGGCGCGGTGGCCGGGGCAGCGGGTGACTACTGGACCTTGATGTTGCGGAACACGCCCGCAGCCTTCGAGGCCTTCAGGGCTACGGCGACGGGGCCGAGCTCAACTTCGCCGGTCTTCACGGCGCCGGGGGTGGAGAAGTCCGGCAGCCACGTCTGGACGAGCTGGCCGCCGGCGGTGGATACGCCGTGGAAGCCGTCCAGGCCGAAGCGGACCGCGTACAGGGCCGAGGAACCGGCGGTCAGCGGGCCCGCGCCGTCCGGGTCAACCGTGTTCACGGGGATGACGTCCGAAGCGGAACCGGCGACGAGGCCGGCGTCCTGCAGGATCGCACCGGCGTAGGAGGTAAGGGCGGTGTTGCGGGGGCCCACAACCTGGGTGGCCTGGTTGGCGAAGCGGGAGGCTGCCTTGACCAGGTTGATCAGCTTTCGGTTGCCCAGCAGGATGCCGGCTTCACCGTCGAGGGTGGACAGGAGGTCGTCAACGTCCGTGAGGATCTTGAACGCCAGGGTCTGGGACATGACGCCGGTCCAGTCGCGGGCCGTGGTGTCCTCGGTCGAGGAACCGGTGAGAGCCTTGGACAGGCCATCGAAGCCGTTGGCATCCACGGCGGTGTCACCGTTGATGACGAGGTCACCGAACTTGGCCTGCGTGGCCTTGATCTTCTGCGAGATGTTCAGGGACACGGCACCGGATGCGGCGGGGCCGACCTTGGCGAGGACGCGGTCCACCTGGAACGAACCACCGAGGACACCCAGGTTCACGGTCTTCTGGACCGTGGTGACTTCCTGCGGGGTGTACTCGGAGTTGATCGCACGGGTCGCGGCCGTTGCGGTCGTCAGGAGGCGCCGGTAGCCGTAGGTGAGCGTGGCGCCGCCGCCGGCCGGGTTCACGGCGTCATCGAAGGTGATGAGGTCCATGATCGGGTTGGTGCGGAATTCGTCAATGACGTTGACGTCGAGATCGGTCTGGGCGTTCTTGGTCGCCTCAGCAAGGGTGATGGGCAAGGTGTGCTCCTAAGCGGTTAGGCGCCGTAGTGTTTGGCTACGGCTCCGGCGATGGTGGTGGGTTTCGCGGGCTTTTCTCCGGACCCGCCGGTGAAGTCGCCGCCACTCGCTGCAGCCGCCTGGGTTGCTTTGAGCTTGGGGTTATCGGTGACCGCGTCCGTGATCGCCTTGGTGATGGCTTTCGTGTCGGACGGGTCGAGGTCCGCGATCTTCGCCAGGAAGTTGCGGGAGTCGAGGAGGGCGTCAGCGTCGGCGCCCTGTTTGCCAGCCGCCTTGTAGACGGCGAGTTCGGTCTGCGCCTGCTTGGCGGCGGCTTCGCGCTCGGTGAGCGCCTGGGTGAGCGCCGCGGCGTCGGGCTTCTCCCCGGCCTTGGCGTCGGGGTTCAGCGCGGACTGGATCGCGGCGAGGGTCTTGCTCGCCACGCGTTCGTCTCCGGCTTCCTTGCGGAGGTCGGTGATGATCTTCTGCACGCCAGCGGGGAGAGATTCAACTTTGCCGTCCCAGTCGGCGGCCTTCGCCTCGGTGGTTTCTGCGGCCTTGGTTTCCGTCGCCGCGGTTCCGGTGCCCTGTGCCTGCTGCTCGGCGGTCGTGGCTTCGCTGGTGGCTTCTGTTGCTGCTTCTGACATGGTGCCCTCCAAGTGGCATAGAAAAAGGGAGCCACCGTGTGGTGACTCCCTTTCGTGGGTATGTGGTTAGCGAACCTTCAATGAGGTTCGATAGGCGAGGTTCTTGCGGTCGTTCTCTTCTCGCCAGGCGGCGAACTCGGATGTCTTGTCCCGCAGCTTGGCCCGGACCTGCGCAGCGTTGTTCCCGCCGAACTCCTTGGCGATGGCGTCCTGCCGCTTCAGTTCCCGGATGCGCCGCTCATAGGCCCGTTGCTGCTGCCGGAGCGCGTCCCCCTCGGGGTCTGCGGTGTCCGTCCCGGGGCCTTTGGTGATGCCGGGCAGGTAGATGCTGTGGGAGTGCCGGCAGTTCGGATGGTAGAGGCCCTTGCCCTTCGCCTCGGCCAGGGATGCGACCACCGTTTTCCCGTCCCTGAGGCGTCCTGTCGTGCGACCGGAGAGGGAAAGGACCTTCCCCTCGAACGGTCGGCAGATGGAGCATTCCTCCGGCGCGTTGGACACGATGACGGTGTCCACGCCGAGTTCCTGGATCCGGTCCGTGTGGCCCTGCAGCATGGCCTGCGCGGCAGAGGTGCGGGCGGCCATCTCCCCGTACGAAACGAGGTTCCAGTTCCGTCCC
The DNA here is from genome assembly GCF_030818145.1 of Pseudarthrobacter sp. SORGH_AS 212. Classification (NCBI taxonomy): domain Bacteria; kingdom Bacillati; phylum Actinomycetota; class Actinomycetes; order Micrococcales; family Micrococcaceae; genus Pseudarthrobacter; species Pseudarthrobacter sp. SORGH_AS 212. The sequence continues at coordinate 1,243,566 of NZ_JAUTAA010000001.1, forward strand.
GCAGCGTCCCGGAAGCCGTTCACACCGGCCTTGCCGAGGCGTTCGAGGATCATCCCGGCAGCTTCCCGCCGTGTGACCACGCCCAGTGCTGTCTGACCGGCGACTTGCTGCACCACTTGGGTGTAGATGTCCGTCGCGGCCCGGCTGATCTGGAAGGACATGGGCCGCATCCGGTCCATTGCCTCGGTGACGATGGCAGACACGGCGCCGGTGGGCTGCACCTCAGCGAAAGCCCCATGCTTCAGGCCGGCCGCCGTGAGTTCACCGCCCGCCGTCGCTATGCCCCGGTTGTAGGCCAGCCCCACAGCCTCGTCCAGGGCCCCGGGGAGGCCGGCGAGGAGGCGGGCGATGATCCTGTCCGTCTGGGCGCGGAGGGCTTGGATGTTCCGGAGCTTCCGTTCCACCCAATCGGGTGTGTCTTCACCGTCTGACAGTGCCTTAGCGATCTTCTGGAGGAGGAGGGTTTCAGCTTCTGCGAACTGTTCCCTCAGACCCTTCGCCAGGGTCGTGGCATCATCCGGGCGGATCGCCATGGCTGCATCCTACTCTGTGGTGGGGAATGTCCCGCCGAGCCCTTGACCGTCCGTGCCGAACGTTGCCGGGTCCTCTAGGGCGCCGAGGTTGAAGTCCGCACGGATGCGTTCCACTTCCTCGTCCACGGCCGTCTGATCCCAGCCAGGGTTACGGCGCCGGACTCGTTCCTCGATGGAAGCGGACTGGCTGGTGTAGTCCAGCTGGTTCTGCCGGGCCACCGCCTCGTCATCTTGGGCGATGCCGTCAGCGAAGTCCACCCGCACCGGGTACGGTGTGACACCCGTGTTGAAGATCAGGGCGTCCACGGCAAGGGCTTTGGTGAGGATGCGTTCCATGGCCGGTTTGAGGCCGAGGATCTTCCGCTTCCTCGTGGTGTAGGACGTTTGGGCTTTGGCGGCCACCTCGGTAGCGGTGACTGCGGCGCCGGAGGAGTCCTGCATCCCGAACGTTGCCGGGGAGTAGCCGGCGGCGGTGAGGATGATGCGGCGGAAGTGGTCGATCGCGGTGAGGAAGTCCTCGGTCCGGATCTCGAACTGGACTTTCTCGATGGCCATCTTCGAGTCACCCATGGACGAAGGGGCCGCCTTGACGGGGGTGAAGATCGACTGGTCGAGGTCGAATCCCACACCGTTGCCGGCGCCGAGGTCCTGCAGCATGGACTCGCCCACGATGAGGCGGCCCTTGCCGAGGCGGATGTCCCGCAACCATGCCGAGTAGAGCTCGTCCAGGGCGTCGAGTTTCTGCTCGATCCCTTCGAGGTCGGACCGGCCGAGGTGCGCCCCGATGGGGTCATGCCTCCATAGGGCGGAGGGGGTGATGTTCGGGGCGTATTCGACGGCGAGGCCTGGGGTGAGGGTGGAGAGCGTGTCCCCATCCAACAGGAGTTCGGCGTTGGCGGGTGCTGCGAGCCATGCTGTGGAGTCGTGGGAGTCGAATGGGATGCGGCGGCCGAGGTTGTCCGCGGTGCCTTCGTAGAGGCCGTGGGAGACCATCCCGACACCGAAGCTGTCTTTCCAGTGGTGTTCGAGGTGTCGGGTGATGACCTGGCCATCGGTCTTCACGGTCCGCCAGAACGTGACCGTGTGGAGGCGGCCCCACCGGAACGTTGGCCATGCCATATCCGCGTCCACCTTGGACAGGAACACGTGGTCGGCCGTGGCTTTGTCCCATGTTGCGCGGAGGTACACGCCGCCGAGTGCTGCACTGATTTCCGCGCCGGCCACGATGGTCTGTTCGAACTCGGGCCCGGTGATCAGGTCCAGCCGGTCCTGCGCTGCGCTGGTCTTCTCCTCGGAGGCTTCCTCGCCAGCGTCGATGACGACGCTTGGAGGCTCGGAGAACACGAGGTTGGCGCTGGTCCGGCAGATCTCCTGCGCGAGGCTGATGTGGATGGTGGAAAAGTCCGGGCTGGTCGTGCCCTTGGCACCGACAAACCATGTCCGGATCCGCTCCAGCACACCGGGCCGGCCGGTGTTGGCCGCGTAAATGGACGACAGTGCGGCCGTCTCGTTCCCATACCACGCTGCGTAGGTGTGGAGCTTGGAGAGGACGTTGGTGAGTTCCTTGGGCGGCCACTGAACGCCATTCTCGGGCAGTGCCAATGTGGCCTCCTAAGGGTGGTTGGGTTTAGAGTGCTCGGTCGTCGTCCGGGTGTCCGGTGTTGGCGCCGCGATAGACGGGGCCGGTCTTCTTTGGGCCGGTTGAGATCTCAATGGGAATCTCGATGGTCCCGATCTCTTTGGGCTCGTCTGCACCTACTTGGATAAGGACCTTCGCAAGGATGCTCTGAATGACTGCCATGTTGTGCTCCAAGGGTTGGTGGTGCAGGTTAGGCGGCGAGGTCCACGAGGCCGCGCCAGTTCGTTTCAGTGGTCGCCACGACGTACCGGGCGGGGTCGATCGAGTCGTCAGCGGTCTTGATGGGCTTGTCCTCACCGCGCAGCGAGGCCGCGGGATCCCATGAATACCCGGGCATCTCACTGATGAGGCCCTGGCAGCGGTCGGAGACCTTGAGTTTCCCGTTGGCCATGAGCGAGGACATCGTCCGGATGCCGTAGAGCACTTCGTTGTTCGCGGGGATGACGTTCCGGACACCCTGCGTGCCGAACTCCACATGCAGGGACGCGGCGGCAGGGTCGATAATGACCCACTCTGGTTGCAGGGTGGTCGGGTGCGGGATGTGCTCGACTGGCAGCCACTCTTTGATGGCCGTGGTTATGGTGGCGTCGTTGAGGCGCATTGACCGGTCTGCGGCTTCGTACCGCCATTCGTCCACGAAGTAGAGGACCCCGTCGATGCCGAGGCCGAGGATGATGGCGGAAGTGGCGTGGGTGGTGCCGTAGTCGATGCCGCAGCCGAAGTAGCGCTGCATGGGCGGGAGGTCTTTCCAGGCAACCACGTGCTCTGCTTCGTCCCAGAAGTCGAACACGGCGCCCTCAGCGGCGACCCACAGGCCTTCGATGAACCGCTTGTAGAACAGGCCCGTGAATTCGAGCTTCTTCTCGGCAATGTACTCCGGGGAGAGGCTGGGGTTGTCGTCCATGGTGAACCGCCACCGGGTCCAGTGCGGGAGTTTACCTTTGCCCTGGCCGATGCGGTCGAGGAATTTCTTCTTGAACCAGTGCGCGGGCCCGTCCGGGTTCGTGGTCCCGAAGAGTTGGGCGCCTTGGACGGACATGCGGCCGAGGAGCTGGGTGAAGAACTCCTCGGGGATGGTGGTGATTTCATCGACCATGGCGCCGGCGACGGTGAGGCCGCGGAGGACCTTCTCCGACTTCGCATCGGACGCGCCGAGGACGTGGACGAGGCGGCCGAAGATCTTCACCGTGGGCGCACCATAGTTCCCTATGACGTCGTCCACGAGCCCGCCGAAGAGGGTCGGGTCCTGGAGCGGGCCGATCATGTTCCGCCACACACTGTCCCGGGTCCGGCCGACCATGACCAGCGCACCCGTTTTTGGGGCCGTGGCCACGAACATCATCCACCGCACTAACGCGATGATGGTCTTCCCGGAACGGATGGACCCTTCGAGGATGTTGACCTTACGGTTGCTGCCCCTCAGGAAGTCCAGTTGCTTCGGGCTGACCGCTTGGAGCACTGGTAACCCCCAACTGTTCTGCGAGGCGGCCGAGCATCGATTGCGCTTCGGAGCGTTCGGGTACGGCGTCTACCTTTTCGAGGAGCATGGCCTTGTCGAGGTAGACGGCGACGGACGTGGCGAGGTTGCGTTCCTCGCCCGCGGGGACGAAGGTCAGTTCTCGGGCGGACTGGATGCCGGGGCCGGTTGGTACGAGGGCGTCGAAGGTTGGTGCTTCGAGGCGGTTGAGGATGAACTCTGCCCGGTCGTACATGCGGCCGACGAGTGCGGCGCGGCGGGCTTTGTTGTCCGCCTGCTTCGCTTCGGTGGCGGCTTTGACGCGTTCCCCGCGGGCGAAGGACATGCCGGCGTCTCGGACGGTGTTGGAGACCCATGCGGTGGAGAACCCGGTCTCGCGGACTATGTCGTTGCGGCCTTTTCCTTGGGCGTGGAGTTTGAGGACGGTGTCTCGGTCTGCTTGTGTTCGTTTGGGGTTGGGCACAAGAGGTTGGTCACCGCCTTCAGGTTGTGGGTGGTTGAGCTTCCCGGCTCGCGCTGCTGTATCGGTGCGACTTGACCAGCGGCCGGTCATGCTCAGTGGGGCTGGCAGGTGTCGAACCTGCGACGGCTATGGGGGGTGCCGTCAAACCACTTTCAGCCCCGGGGCCCGCCGGCTCATGTTCCGGCGGGCTATTCAGTTTTTAGCGCTTGATGGCATGGGGGTCGCTGATGCCCTCTGGAATGGTGACGCCTGCGCTCAGGAGTGCTTCCACGACGGCGTCCGCTAGGTCGATCAGGTCAATGCCGCCTTCATCGTCGTCCGTGTAGACCTCGACGCCCTGCTTTTCGAGCTCGGCTTCGAGAGCGTCCATGGCGTGGTTCTTGGCCGCGCTGTTCTCGGCGGGTTCGTAGCCTTCAGGGATTTCGGACATGCTGGATTCCTTCTTTCGGTGGGGAAGATTTGGTGGTGGCGGGCCCGTGCGGGTCAACGCTCAAGGCTGGATGGGCCGAGCTCACCGCGTGGAGATCTGTGCAGCAGACACCCGCCACCACGTCATGCCTACCCGCAAAACCGGGTAGAAACCAAAACGTCTGAGGAGACAGTACTCCGCAGACAGGACTACTCTACCTGCTTTTACGCACTACTGGTACTCGACACGCGCACTGTTAGGCGGCAACGAGGGCACGAGCAAGCCACTGGACATCCTGGCCGTGCCACTCCGCACCACACGCCGCGCACGAGGCGTCCCAGAAGGACGGGTGGAGCATGACCTCCTGCTCATCCCAGCAGTTCACCGTGAGGGCGGGTTCCCGGTCCTTTCCGTGGTACTTCACACCGCAGGCCGGGCAGGGCCGGTGGAGCCGCCGGCGCGGCTTGGTCGGGTGGAGGAGGCCTTGGATCTCGTCTATCCAGGCTGAGGCTTCGCCGTAGAGGTAGGTGTCCCAGTCTTCGGGGAGCTCAACGAAGGGTGGGCTGATGAGGTCCCACAGGAGGTTCTCGAGGGTCCCGACGTACACGAATCCGCGGAGGAGCCGCCACTCATTCCGAGCCTTCGTCTCGATCTTGCAGAACAGGTCCACCGCACTGAGGTTCACGGGGACGGGCTTCCCGCCGTCTCCCCCGGACTTCCCCCCATCACTGCCGGGTGTGGTCGCGTTCCGGAGCCGGGTGAGGAGTGGGGGCTGGTGTTCGCCGTTGCTGATGTGGGGTTGGGTGAGCTGGTGGACGTGGACGGCGAAGCTGGGCAATGGTCCCCCTAGATGAGTCTTGTAGCGAGTCGTGTTCGTGGTTGGCGGCGCTGGGTGAGACGACGGGCCAGCGCCGGGTGATGTTCGTGGGTGGCGGGTTGGTCGAGGAGCCGGTTCACTTCCTGCCAGTAGCGGGTGGGTGTGAGGCCGAACCGGTTCTGGGCTTCCTGTTCGAGGCTGCCAGCGTATTTGAAGGACTGGCCGGCAAGGTCAAGCATGGACTTTTCGGTGTCGGTGAGCATCCGGTGATGCTATGCGGCGGGTGTGACAGTTGTGGCTGATTGTTCAAGATCAGCCGTTTCCGGTTCGGCTTCCCGTGCCCGGATCTCCCGCTCGATATGCTCCTGCAAGCTACACATCAGAGCCTCCTCACATTCCAGATAAGTTCGTCATTGGTCACTGCGATCAGGCCGCACTTGCTGCACTTCCACTTGATGAACTGCTCCGGTCGTCTGTCCTTCCGCCCCATGGCAAGGTGTCGAGTGCACAAGAGAATGGGCCGGCCGACATGACAGTCGTGGGCCAGGGCGGACCATTCGGCCGCGTTCGGACAGGTGGGCTCCTCCTTGCGTCCCTCAGACATATCCCAGACCCGCCCAACATCGCAGGGTGTCTCTATTGCTGCGAGGGTGGATAGTCCAGCGTCCGGGACGGTTTCCACTGTCATGCTGCGTCCTGTTCTTGGTTCCCGTGTGTGGGGCACCGTGGGTCAGTGGGTTTGGGGTGCATCGGTGAGTACCGCCAGGCAGGGCAAGAGCATCCGGGGTACCTGTTGGTGGGGCGGTTCCAGAAGGACGGGGAGCCGGTCCCTACTTGGTACTCACGGGGTTCTTTGGTGCAGTCACACACTGGGGCTCCTTCGCCGTTGTGCTGGTTCGGTAGTCGGGGTCACGCACAGACCGGCTCACGAGGCAGCCTGCTTATCAGCGCGGGCACGGAGCCAGTCGCGGGCCGCATAGTCCGGCCGTCCGTCGATTTCGACTACGTTGTCCGCCGCGTCCCGGAGTGCCTGGGCTTTGGCTTCTTGTACCGGCCCGAACCCCGCAGCAGACAACGCAGCAGCCTGATGGCCTGGGTGCGACCGCCCAAGCTCCGACCAGCCACACAGGCACGCGCTGGAGCTTTGCCGCTGATGCTCAATCAGCACTTCGGCAATGGTCTTCACTGGGACTCCTTGGGGTCGGTGTCGTCTTCGTGGAACTGGTAGTCCAGGTCCCCGCCGAACTCGTGGCGGCGGGAGTTGGCGACGAACCCGGACCATAGGTTGTCCATGGCGCGGTGCTGGATCATGTGCCCGAACTTCTCGCCTATCTTGCGGTCTAGTTCTTCTGCTGCGGGGTTGCTTTTCTCGCTCATTGCCCGTCTTTCGTTAGCGCGGCCTCAACAGCGGCCACAGTCGGGCAAGGCCAGAGTGATTCGCGGTAGCCCCATTCCTCGCCAATCTCGGAAAGCTGGTCGGATTCGACGCGCCCGCATTCCTTGCAGACCTCGAAATATTGAGGTCCTTCTTCGATAGCGATCCGCCCCAGGTCTTCTTCTCCAGCGGCCCGTAGCGCCTCTTCTCGCGTGTTGAACGAGTATCCGGCTTCCGCGTAGGGCTCCCACTTCTTGACTGGCGTGTGCAATGCCAGCACGGCTTCGAGTGCCGCGGTGAGGCGTTCGATGTTCCCCGGCGCCGCAGCAATAAACGAGGCATCGGTGGGCTTCCTAAGCGCGGGAGTCACGAGCGTCACGAACTCATCTGGAACAAGCCCGCCCCATTCGCCATCCACGCTGACCACACGCGTACCGAGTAAGCCGGACTTCATCGTTTCCCATGGTCCGGGTGTTGCGGCGGCGAGCTGCTGCCGGATGCCGTCCAGAACCGTCCGGGCCGTCACTGAGCAACCCTTGGGGAGTCAAGAACTGTCGCTGGGAGTCTGATCTCGGATGTCAAGGTAGGGCCGGCGCTTTGCCACCCCGCGAGCTGCCAGCGTTCAAAGACGCGCTTCAATGAATCGCGAACGACCGACCCAACCGGCAGCGCGTCGAGTTCTTCCGCGATCTTTACCTGCCGCTGCGGATAGTAGTTCTCTCCCTTGTAAGCGATCACAGAGGCGCTTTCGTCCGTGAAGCACTCCGGGCCGATGATGGTGAAGTCGCCGCTTTTATGCGGGTAAGTCTGGGCTGTCATGGCTTGTCCTTCGGTTCGGTTTCCCATTCGCGGGTGTTGCTGTGGCTGGTTAGGGGCGGGAGGGGTGCGTGGTAGTCGAACCGGGTGCATGACGATAGGTGGTTGCCGTTGAGGCCGGTGCAGAACTTACAAACCCTCACGACACGGCCGGTTCGTGGATCACGGTGGCGGTAACGCCTTCCTTCAGAAGGTCCGCAGACTGGTAGCACTGGCTCGATCCAACGCATCCCCACACGAGGCGCCCCCTTCCGGATCGAACTCGCAGGTAGACAGTTCGTCCCCCAACTGACCAGCCGAGCGCTACAGAACCTTCGGGCAGCGCGTCGAGTGCTTCGGCGGTGGTGATGACGCGGGGCTTAGCGTAGCCGGCTCGTTCGAGCGGCTTGGTCAGGTCATCAAGGTACTCGACTCCACAGTGACGCTCGTGGCTGCTTCCGTATGGGGTGCAGGTGCAATCTCCCACGTCGAGCAACAGCATGCCGTCTTGGATAAGCAACTTGTCGTTCTCAATAACGGGCGGCTTCCGGTAACCAGAAGAGTGCAGGCGATGCGCCACCAGCCGCGCTTGGTCCCATTCCCCGAAGCCCTCGAATCGTGCCTGCGAGTATTCGCGCTCGATGATTCGGGACATGTCACGCCGTGCCGGATCGTCGCGGACCTCATCTACGATCCGATTCAGTTCGTCGCGTTCTGTCATCGGTTTTCCTTTGTTGGTGTGGTGTGGGGTGTGGCGGCCTGCACGGTCAACACCCGGTAACGGGCCGTATCCGCCACAGCCCGCGAAAGAATCGCCTGGTAATCCGCCGCGGTCACTTGGGGATCCAGATCTTGTAGAGGCCACATCCGCCGCAACGAAGTTGGTAGTGCGTGCGTCCCATCCGGGCAGCCCAGGCGAACCATTGGTTGTAACCCTCGGGGCCTTCCATGTGGTCGTCACACGGGCTTTCCGGGTGGGAAGGCTGCACTGCCGTGCGCTGGCTGTAGTGGTAGCTCATTTGCCACCTGCCCCGGGTTTGGGGTGGTGTACGAGGATCCCGCCCGTCCACTCAACACGCTCGCCCGGGCCCGGGGTCGGGCGGAGGATAGTTCGGTTCGGGGCGGTCACGCTGCCACCATCCGCTTCCCAGCAACCCGAAGAGGCGCACCATGCGCAGGCACGCCACGCTCGCGCCGACGCGCCATATACCAATCCAAGGAACGCACCGCAGCGTCTACCTGCTCCGGCGGGACCCACGCGCAACCGTTCGCGCAGCGCTGGCAGAGGTCACCGATCCGCTTGAGCGTGCCCGGCGCTTGGATCGATGACAGGGACTGCGGCCGGGTGGGGTGGTCGCAGTTCTTGCAGGGCCTGACGAGCTCTGCCTGGGACTTGTTCTGGGCGTTGAAGCAGCGCTGGCATTTGTTGCCGGAGTGCCGTACGACAGTGCCGGGGTATTCGGCGAGGGTTTTGCGTGAGGATCGGAGTTGCCGGCCGCATGAACCCTCACATTGCGTAGTGCCGGGGTTGTATGTCCTGGTCATTGTGTGTTTCCCCCTTGGGATTCGGCCATCCCTGGCCTGTTGTCTGCTGCTCTACAAGGTTACCGCACTCTCAGTGCCTAGTTCAAGCACTGTCAGCGGTTATTCCCGGCAAATCTTTTCGCCCCTTGAGTTCCGCCAGGACCCGGCCTGAGGTCAGGTCCGCAGGCCGCCACACCCCGGCGTCCATGCCGGCGGCCGTGAGCCCGTCAATCCACGTCCGCTGATCCGGCGACACCCTGCCCTTGTCGGTCTTCAACTCCCGGAACAACACCCGCACCCGACGAGTGCTGACGAGGACGAGGTCCGGGAACCCAGGCGCCGAACGTCGCGAATCGTGAGTGTGATACGCCAGCTCGTAACCATGCAACCGGGCAACCTCGACAACGATGGCTTGGAACTCCCGCTCCGACATCCCAGGCCGCAAATGAAACCCATATACGCGTTCTTCCCCAGATCCGGTAACGCGCTCAGTGCCCGTTTCCCGCACTTTCAGTGCCTCCTGTGGGCATGGAGACGTCCGGTGGTGTTTGCGGCGCTCCTGCCGTGTTCTCTGGTCTTGTGGCGCATGACTTCTCGGTAGAGCTGGAGGTCGTTTGCGGTTTGTTCTACCCAGTCCCAGGCTTCGTTCATTTGGAGGTATGCGGCGGTCTTGTCGTTTCCGCCACTGGCGCGGTATCTGTCTACCCATGCTGCGTGGATGTCGAGGGCTTCTTGGTGGCGGGCTTTGAGAGTGGACTCGTTGTGGATGCCTGCGGTCATCATGATGGTCAGTTGCCTTCTTCGAGGATGCGTTCGAGGACGTTCTTTGCCTGAGGTGTCATGTCCTCCGGGTACAAAAGCTTGATGGCCGCTTCGATGCGGGCGACGCTCACCATCGGTTCCCGGCGTGTGCTGGGCTTGCCGAGGGTATTGGGCCTCGGGTCCATGCAGGTCGGCTTGTGCAGGCCAGCAAGGGCTCCGCAGGTCTCGCATACGGTCATGGTGTGTTTTCGCTTTCTGGGTTGTGGTGTTTGCCGAGGCGGTTCTCTGGGCGGAGGCCGGCCTTTATGTCGCCCCAACAGGCCGTGCACGTGTGGGCGTCGAATGTGGGGTGGTCCTGGCATGGTGTGCGGTCCCGTGGTGCTTGCCAGTCGTCCGGGGCCGTGGCCGCCCAATGCTTCCCGTCCTGCGGGTAGAAGTTCGGGGTCCGCTTCGCCCAACCACCCTTCGGATCCGTCTGGGTCGCGTAATGGGCGAGGGCCCGGACGCAATGCCCGAAGTCCCTACCCGGGAACCCCTCCCCCTCGTTCGCTTCCCTGAGGACCGTGCCGGGCTTGTTCGGGATCCAGTCCGGGCGGGTGTTCGTCATGATGGCGGTCAGCCGTTGCCCTTCCTGGTCGGTGAGCTTGTACATGGCTTTCTCCTTGATCAAAATGTGAATCGTCGTGCGTCCCGGCGGCCCTATCACCTAAGTGACGATCGACGCTTTCTTTACCCCAAGGTCTTTGAAAGATGACCACTGACTGAGGTGAGTTAAAGACTTGGTCTTGGTCTTGGTCTTGGGCACTTGTTCCGCCGCCGTTCGGTTAGCGTTCGGAACGGTGACCGAACGGCGTTCCTTATCCGTTCTTGCCGTGTTCTTCCTGCCACTTTCGTTTGCGGTCCGCGGCTTTCTTTTTGTCGATCAGGACCTGTTCCTTCGTGCGCTGGTACTCCCCCCATGCGCGGAACTGCCAGCCGCCCTCGGTGACGTCCCAGAACCCTGCCTTCACCAGCTTCCCGGCGAGGGTCTTACCCCGGGGCCAGGAGTCCACGAACCATTCCGGCACAGCCCCGTCCGTGAGGTAGTCCGTGCAGTACGTCCCCGCGAGGGTCCAGAGCCCTATCGCTTCGAGTCCCGCAGCCCTCGACTTCGGGTGCGAATGCATCTTGTCATCCGCGTTGAACCAGGCCATTTACTCGTCCCATCCTGTCTGTCTCGTCCAATGCCATCCGCCGTGATCGCATTCATAGAACCGGCACACCTCCAGCAGCGCCCCGGGTCCCGCTATCTCCCTGCGTAGCCGTCTGGCTTCGTCCCTGGTTGGGGAGTAAGCCTTCCCGCATTGGCAGGTAAAGAAGTGCGGTTTTCGATGCTGCACCCGATACGCCTGCTTCGTGCTCATGCTGCGTGCCTTACCGTCTGATAAGCGGCAAGCATGTCACGCAAAGCAGCGATGGCTTGCTGTGGGACTACCCCGTTGCCGCAGGCCTTGAGCTGCTCATTACGGCTGATACCGATGGCCGGGTCAGTGACCCAACCCTCCGGTAGGCCCATCATCCACTCTGCAAATCTCGCGGACAGCCGGTAGCTGCCCTTGGCGGTCAGCTCGGTAGGGGAAGGGGCGGTTCCTCGCACGGCTTCCCATCTAAGAATAGCTGGGGCGTAGGGTCCCCATTCGATGGGAGTTGTCCGCCGGTCTCCAACAGACCGTTTTCCACGATAATCGCCAGATCGGTTACGACTACTCGCCCTGGCTTCTTTCGCAAATGGTCCTTGGGCGTGTTCCCGGAGGGTTGCGCTACCGGCGTTGGCAGCAGCAAGCCGCGCCCAGCTTCCTCGCGTACCTGATCCGATAACCGCATAGTGGCGCCTGGACGCTCCGGGTCCCGAGGTCCGCCCACCGTTTCCGCCGCGCATGGCGTCCGCAGTAGCATCATGTCCGCGATCTGATGAGTTAGGAATGGTTGCCGCCCTTGAGCGATCCGTCGCACCGCGCTGGTTCCCATACTGGCCTTCTCGCCCTCGGCCGCCATGGGGGTCCGCAACAGAGCGGAGTCCGGGACGGCGGACAGCCAGGACAAAGACTCGGAATCGGGCGTGGCAGGCTCCCACGTCGGCAGCGCGTAGGCCGCGCCATTGAGCGTCATACCCGAGGTCGGAAAGGTCTCCGAGAACACGTCCAAGTGCTCGCAGAACAGTCCCTCCGTCCCCGGTGTCTCCCATACATCCCGGGCACTGTTCCAGGTCGCTAGCGGCTGTTGCACTGTAGGCTCCTCGTACGTTCTCCCAGACCACGTATCGCGGGCGCTGGATGGCTATTGCTTCTCGCATCTGGACCCACAGGTTGGAGCGGGTCCCTTCGGTCATTCCGGCGCGACGGCCGGCGGCGGAGAGATCCTGGCAGGGAGTCCCGCCGCTGATGATGTCCACGGGCTCGATGGCAGCCCAGTCGATCTTGGTCATGTCGCCGTAGTTGGGGACGTGTGGCCAGTGGTGGGCGAGGATCTTGGACGGGGCGGCGTCGAACTCGCTGACCCAGGCAGTTTCTGCCTCGAAGACCTCCTCTATGGCCAGGGCAAGGCCTCCATACCCGGCGCAAAGCTCTCCGGCTCTCAGTGCTGTCATAATCTTTCCTTCCAAGGGGGTGGGTGGGGCTCCCACGGGTAGTGTGGGAGCCCCCAGGGTGTTGCGCGTGGCCCGGTTCTGCAGGCGCTGCGGCGCGGGTGTTACTTGGTACAGCCGGCGCACTCTTCCGTGCGGTTCAAAGGCTTGTCACACGAGCTACAGAGGATGACGTCCGGCCGCCGGCGGGGGATGTTCATGGCCGGCTTGGGTGGTTTGAGGGCGATAGTCTTCACGAGGCGGCCTCCAGCCCGGCCCCGGGAACGGCCTTCCCGAGAATGTGTTCCTCAATCTCGCCCACGTTGTAGCCGGACCAGTGGTGATCTCCTTCTGGCCTGGAGACGTAAAAGACCGGTGCCTGCGCGTAGCCAAGGGACTTGATGAAGGCCAGCGCGGTCTCGTCTTGGGTGACGTCCACGAGCGTGTAGTCGCGGCCCTCGATGAGGCCTTCCTTCTTGAATTTGCGCTTCGTGGCATCGCACTGGACGCATCCGAAAGGCGTGGTGTAGACGGTGACTGCTACGCCGTCGCGGGCTTCGATGCGGGGTGTGAGGTCGGTGATGGTCAAGATGGTTTCCTTTCAGGGGTGGGTGGTTAGAAGGGGGGCTCTGAGTCGTGGCCGCCGAAGCCGCCGGCGGTTGCGGCCGAGTTGTTGGCCCACTGGTCTTCCTGCTGCTGGTTACCGCCCCAGTTACCGGAGGACGCCTGGTAGTTACCGCCACCGTTCCCGCTCCGCTGAGTCCGGTTGACCTTGGCATTCGCATACCTGAGGGAGGGCCCGATCTCGTCTACCTCGAACTCGATAACGGTCCGCTTCTCGCCCTCCTTGGTCTCGTAGGAGCGGGACTTCAGGCGGCCCTGAGCGATAACGCGCATGCCCTTGGTCAGGGACTCGGCCACGTTCTCCGCCGGTTCCTTCCAGACGGCCGCCCGGAGGAAGAGGGCTTCCCCGTCCTTCCACTCGTTGCTCTGCCGGTCAAAGGTCCGGGGGGTGGATGCGATGGTGAAGTTCGCCACCGCGGCGCCGCTCGGCGTGAATCTCAGCTCCGGATCCTGGACGAGGTTCCCGATGATCGTGATTATGGTTTCGCCAGCCATGTCTAGGCCGCCTTTCGTAGGGGTTGGTGGTGCATGTCGAGGTAGTTGCCGGCGTCGTCCAGGGAGACGAATAGGCCGAGTTTGGGGATGTAGACGGGGAGGGTGTCGATCTCGTGGTCCGTGCGGAGTTTCCAGCCGTTCTTCCGGGCCTGGGCCGCGAGGTCCGGGAGGGTCTCGACTTGGAAGTTCCACTCCGCACAGACGAGGAGGCCGTTCGCTACCCGGTTCCGGGACTTCACTCCCCCGACTCCGCGGCCCTTCCGGTGGTGGTGCACGAGCTCCCCGCCGCATCCGGTGGCGCCGTGGATGACGCATCCGAGGTCACGGGCGGAGATCAGGATCTTCTGGGCCCGGGTGAACCCGGTGTTCTTGCTCACGCCGCGCCCTGCTGCCCGGCCGGCTGAGCCGCCCACTCTGACTTGATGGCCGAGTTCAGCGACCGGCCGATGTCGAGCCGGTCCCGGAGGACCCGGATGGACTCCCGCGCCGCCCGGAGCTTCTGATCCGCGATCTCGGCATCCAGCTTGTAGGCCGCCGCGTCGATGATGGACTGATGCTTCCGAACATCCATCGGACCCTCAGCGGTGAGGAACGCCCGGGACAGGGTGATCTCGTACCGTGAGCGGAGCCGGACGGCTTCCTCGTCCAGGCGGCTGATCTCGCCTTGCTTGGCGTCCAACTCCCGGCCCAGGCGGGCCAGGAGGAGGACGACATCGTTAGCGGTTGGTGTGGTCACGCTGCTGCCCGGTGCTCCGCAGCTTCGATCTGCGGGAGCGCGGAACCGGCGGCCAAGTCGTTGAGGAGGCCGCGGCGGTACGCGGTGGCGATCTTCTCCCGGCCGTCCTTGGCGTACGTGATGGTGAACGAGGACGGAGCCTTGCCAGGGACGCGGCGGACACCGGGGATGGCCTCACCAGTGGTGACGTCGATGAGTTCGCCGTCGTCTCCCTCGATCGCGTTCTTGATCTTTTCCGCCAGCCATGAGGGGCTGATCTTCTTGATGACGCGCTTCTTCGTGGCGGGTATGACCTCTTCCACGATTCCGTCCTGCGCTTCGGCCCACTCGAACAGGGCGGCTTCGTCCACGGTCTGGTCCGAGGGCTTCCCCTCAGGCAGGGTGATGTTGCCGACGCGGGTACCGTCCGGGAGGACCACGGCGAAGGACTTGGTCCCTTCCTCGTTGTACTTCTCCAAGAGCTGTTCGAGGTGCTGGCCACGGGCGTCCTTCATGAAGTCGGCCAGGGCGTCAGCGAAGGTCTTGATGAGGGCGATGCGGAGGTTCTCGGTCTTGATGCTCACTGCTGTCTCCTAAGCGGTTCGGGCGGCCAGCGCTTTGCCGGCGGCCGTGATGTTGTCGATGGCTTCTTGCGGGGCCTGCATGCCCTTGGCCTTTGAGAGGAGGTCCAGGAGCATCTCGCGGTTGTTCTTGGCCCGGTCGATCTCGGCGTCCCAGTCGGGCTGCTGGTGGCGGTACTGGTTGAGGGAGGTAACGGCGGCGTCCTGCGTCTGGACTGGTGCCGGCCGCTGCTCCTGCGCCGAGGCGGTAGCGTCCACGTCGGCGTGCTGCCGGGGTGCCGTTGCCCCGTCCTCACCGAGGCCGAGGGTGGTCCACAACTCGTGCACCGTGAAGTTCTTGTATGCCTTCCGCTCGTCCAGGCGGACGTCCATCTTCAAAGACCGGGCGCCGGTGATGAACGTTTCCCCGCGGGCGGGCATCTCCACGACGATCCCGACGTCGTAGGGCAGGGACTTCTGGGACTTGATCTTGGAGGTCTTCTCCTTGGTCGGCTTCCGGGCGTCGTCCAGGACGGTAACGACGTCGAGGCGTGCCGTTACGAGTGACGGGCCGTCGTGCCGGCGGAGGACGTTGACCACTGACTGCCACCGGTCCGTGGCCCGGTTCCACAGGTCCATGCTGATGGGTGAGTCCTGGTCCGGGTTGTTGTTCTTCCGGCGGCGGTTCGCCAGGACCTGCGCCTCGTCGGAGAGGAGCTCCCAGAGGCGGGTGGCCGAGTCGAGAATGATCAGGTTCGGCTTCCCATCCACCCGGGGTGCCGCGGCTGCAGCTTCGAGGGCGGCGAGGATGGAACGGTAGGTGCCGTCATGCTGGGCGATCTTGAACCGGGCACCGGGGATGGCGCCGTATTCGTCCGGGTCGTCCTCCCCCACACCGATCCAGTAGGACTCTCCGATGAGGTCTGAGGATGAGGCGAGGGCGCAGGAGTAGGACTTGCCGGCCTTCTCGGCTCCGGCGATGAGGGTGATGGGCCACGGGGGTTTCCCGGTCGGCTCTCGGAATGTGGTCATCGGGTTTTCCTTTGGTCTATGTCGTCGCACTGGCAGTTGGTGCAGGAGTGTTGGCCGCAGTTGGTGCAGACGGCCTGGCCGCGGCAGTAGCAGTCGGTCATGGCTGGTCGCAGATGCCGTCAGGGCATGCGCCGGGCCGGTGGGCGATGTGCGCGTCGGCGCGGTCCGCCCGGATCGCCCACGGAATCGCCACGCCGAACCCGACGAAGAGGACGAGGCACATGAGGAATGAGGCGGTGATCATGCTGCCAACTCCATGGTGGGGATGAAGACTTCCCGGCCGCTGAAGGGGAAGGACGTTATGACGTCCCGGACGGCGGTGAGGAGGTCGCCCTCGAACCGCTCGATCAGGTCTTCGCGGTCATTAGCGTCCAGGTCCATGTGGGTGCCGTTCTCCACCTTGCGGAGATCATCGAGGGCCTGCAGCGCGGCGGCCACGTAGTTCGGTTCGGGCTTGATGCCAAGGAGCGCGCTGACGTCGTAGGCCAGGGCTTCTTCGTCCTGCCATTCGTTCGGGTACCGCTCGGAGTAGTTGACGATGGTTGCCCGGGCGGCGGTCTCGGCCTGCCGCTTCGTGAAGTGGTACGTGTACATCGGGTATCCTTCCGGTAGATGAGCTTCTTGCTTGTTGATGGGTCCCGCGATTGCTTTGGTCGGCAGCGGGGCCCTTTTCTATTGGGCGAAGACGGGGAGGTTGCGGAGCTGCTTGTTCCGCTTCCGTTTGTCTTCCTTGCTGATGTTGGTGGGGGTTTTCTGGCCCTGGGCTCGGATGGCTTCGATGTCTTCGGGTCCGAAGCGGATCTGCCGGCCGTCGCGCCATGCCTGCCATTTGCCCTCGTTGACCCGGTTCCGGACGGTCTGTTCACAGACGCGGAACATCTTGGCGACCTCGGGGACGGTGTAGAACTCGGTCACACTGCCTCCCACTGCCGCAAGGTACCGCCGTGGCGGGAGCGCTGCTTCGAGGTCGAGACCCCTACCTGGGCGATGAGGCCACGGGACCGGGCGATCTTGAAAGCAGCCCCTACATGGTTGGGGTGCGGTGCCGGGCGGTGGTTCTGGCGGAGGTCGTCGGCAGTGACAGTGCCCTTCCTGCGGGCGAGGTCAGCGATCGTGTCCACAGCCTCCTCGGTCCATGTGGTGTCCTCCAGTGCCATTGCCTGTGTCATGTCGGCGTGTCCTCTCTTAGGCGATTTGTAGACGCTGTTGGCGGGTGGTTTGCCGTTTGGCAGACGGTGCAACGGGCTCGAAAAGGACCTCCACGGGGACGTTGAGGACCTCCGCGATGCGGGTTGCTGTTTCGGGTTCGAGGCAGCGGCGCCGGCCGCTGGTGAGGTGGTTGATGAAGCTGGGGTGGACGCCTACACGGTCTGCCAGCCCCCGCTGGGTCATCTTGTGTGGGATGGGTGCTCCTGCCTTGTGGGCTTCGATGTCCTTCTGCGTGATGAGGAAGGCCCGGAGGGCTTCCTTTGAGACCAATCGCATGTAGGTTCCTTTCGGCCAACGGGCCTTAGTTCGCCAGGGTGACATGAGATCTCCTTCTGTTTCGGTAGGCGGTTCGCCTGTTATCTGCTGCCCTTTGAGTATTGCCTACCGGTAGGCGGTAAGTCAAGCACTGTCAGTACACAATTTCCTTGCGCTCATTAATTCCTAGAGCAACGGGGGGATTTTCTAGTAGGCACGTACCTACAATTGGGTGTACCGCCTACCGGTAGGCATAGTGCCCACTGGCGGCGTTGCGGCCCACCCAGCCCACAGGAAAGCTCAGAGCATGACCACCACCAAAGGCCCCAACTTCCAGCAGCTCGTCCTGGCCCACAAACGGGACGACTCCTACGAGACAATCTCCAAACGCGCCGGCGGCGTCCCCAAAGCACGCGCCCTGCAGTCCATCGTCAACGACGGATTCACCCGCATGCCCACCCCCGAAACCTTCGCCGGACTCTCCAAAGCCTTCAGCATCAGCCCCCGCGAACTCGTCCTCGCAGCGGCCCGCACCATGGGCATCGACGTAGGGGACGACCGCGAGTCGGACCTCGTCCTCTGGGGCGCCGGCCGCCTCCCCCAAGAGTCCCAGGACGTCCTCCGCAACACCGCCGGAGAACTCCTCAACTGGATGGACGGCAGCCGACGCAAGCCGGAGGAGTCCCGCACGGACAACGTTGTGCAATTGCGCACAGTCAAGGACAAGGACGAGACGCCCGACTTCGGGAAGATGGCGGCCATGACCGAGGTGGAGTCTGAGGGAAAACGGGAAGCGGCCCGCTCTGCACGCCGCGGGGAAGAATCCCAAGAGCGCGAGTAACGAACCAGCTGTGTCGGTCCGATCGTCTATGGTGCTGGCATGGACTTGGGGGATCGGCTTGCGGAGCAGATGGGCGTGCGTATCGTCACGCACCGGCTGCCCGGGTTCCTCGTTGCCGCCACGGACGGCCGGACGATCTACCTTGATGACCGGCTCACCCACCGGGAGCGGCGCTGCGCGATCTACCACGAACTGGTCCACATCGAACTGGGGCACCGGGAGTGCCAGCCGCCGGCCATCGAGAAGAAGGTTCGGGCCGCTGCCGCTGCGCGTCTCGTGTCCTGGGAGGCGGTATGGGAACACGCACCCTGGGCGCACTCCCTGGAGGAGTTGGCCGAGGACGTCATGGTGACGAAGTCAGTCCTCTCCGACTGGATCACAGCACTCCCCATCGAGGCCCGGGAGCACCTGCAGCGGCGCTTCGAATGCGCCGCGTAACGCTGTGCACATTGTTCACAAAAACCTTAAGTTCGTTTCAACTCAGCTAACCTTGTTGGGTTGCGACCGCTAGAAATCAAGGGTTCCATACACTTACAGACGGTAATCTAGGGCCTGTAAGGCGGTAGTTGGGGGGTTCAAATCCCCCCGTCTCCGCGTTCGGCCCCGGTCCCTGGACCGGGGCCTTTTGCGTACCCGGGGAGGGTTGCTGGCGCCGTCCGGGGATCGGACGCACTCTGCTGGCACAGGCTGCCTGGTGGCAGGATAAGCGGATGGCAGTAAGAGATCGGGCCCGCGCGCAGGGGGATGCCGCGCAGGTATGGAGCCCACGGTTGGCCCTCCTGGTGGCAGCAACCTTCTTCATGGAGTTCCTCGACGGGACCATCCTCACCACTGCCATCCCTAACATCTCAGCCGACTTCAGTGTTCCAGCGGCAGACGTGAATATCACCATGACGGCGTACCTGCTCACCGTCGCCGTCGGCATTCCCATCAGCGGGTGGCTGGCCGAACGCTTCGGGGCGCGAAGGATCTTCTGCCTCGCCGTTGCCATCTTCACCGTTGCTTCACTGGCCTGTGCCCTCAGCCAGGACCTCCCCGCCCTGACGCTGAGCCGTATCGCCCAGGGAGCCGGGGGCGCCATGATGGTTCCCGTGGGAACACTGGTAGTGCTGCGAGGCACGCCGAAATCGGAGCTTTTGCGGGCCACGGCGTTCCTCGTCTGGCCCGGCCTGCTGGCGCCGGTCCTCGCACCCCTGGTGGGCGGTGCACTCACCACCTACCTGTCCTGGCACTGGATCTTCCTGATCAACCTCCCACTGGGTCTGGCTGCCTTCCTTGCGGCCCTGCGCCTTGTCCCGTCCTCCGCTGGAGACAAGGGGCGGCGGCTGGACTGGCCCGGGCTGTTCCTCACCACGCTGGGCGTCGGTGCCCTGGTGGTTGGCCTCGAGCTGGCCAGCTCCCACCCTGACGGCCCCTGGGCGGGCATCAGCGCGGCGGCAGGTGCAGCCTCCCTGCTCGCGGCCGTGTTCTGGATGCGCCGGGCCAGCAACCCCCTGTTCAACCTGGATGTGTTCCGGACCCGCACCTTCCGTGCGATGGCCACCGGCGGATTCGTTTATCGGCTGACCATCAGCTCGGTTCCCTTCCTGCTGCCCCTGATGTTCCAGGCCGGCTTCGGCTGGACCCCCATCCACGCGGGCACCATGGTGGCCGCTGTTTTCATTGGCAATATCGGCATCAAACCGGCCACCACTCCCCTGATCCGCCGGTTCGGATTCAAGGCCATGCTGGTGTTCGCATCCCTCGCCTCAGCAGCCACTTTTGCACTGTGCGCCCTGCTGACCCCGGAGACTCCACAGGTGCTGACGTTTGCCCTGCTGGTTTGCAGCGGGGCGTTCCGCTCCATCGGCTTCTCGTCCTACGCGTCGGTGCAGTACGCCGATATCGTCCCCGCGCAGTTGACGTCGGCCAACACCGTTTCGGCGACCCTGGTGCAGCTCGCTACGGGTTCCGGGATCGCAGTGGCTGCCCTGCTGCTCCGCATCTTCGACGGGCTTGGCTCGTTTCCCCAGGACGACGCCGGTCCGTACCGCGGAGCTTTCCTGGCCATGGCAGTCCTGATGCTGGCCAGCACCGTGGACAGTGTCCTGCTCCCGCAGCACGCGGGAGCAGCGGTCAGCCGGCCTGCGCCAGAACCAGCGGAAGCACAGCCCCAGCCCCGGCCTGCCGAAGGGCACGCCCCGCGACAGTAAGGGTCCACCGGCTGTCCGCCAGGTCATCGATCAGCATCACACTCTGACCCTGGATGGAATTCAACGCAGCTTCGAGCTCGGGGCCAACGACCACCCGGTCCCAGACCCCGGCCAACCGGTATGCGCTGTTGCCGCCCCTGCTTCCTGTGGGGCCACCGTGGGCCAACTGCAGGGCGCCGAGGTAAGGGATGCGGCCGATGTCGGAAATCCCCCGGGCCAGGGAATCCACCAGCTGCGGTTTGCTGCGCGACGGGATGCTCACAATCGCTGCCGGCCGGCCACCACCACTCCAGCCCGCCGTCCTGGAGTCACCTGTTCCCCACTCCCGCAGGACCTGGACGCAGGCCTGCAGCATGGCAGGGTCCACCGGACGGTCTTCCGCGCCGGCGGCGAAGATCGTGCGCAGGGCACCGCCCCAGCCGAGGTCGGTCAGCCTGGCCAGGACGCGGCCCTCTGACAGCGCCTCCGGAGGCTTGATTTTTCCCTTAACCGGAACGCCCAGCCGGTCCATCCCGCTGGGCCACTGCAGCCGCGCTTCAAGGACGCCGCCGGCCCTGCTGAGCGTCTGCCCGGCCGCGTTCGTGGCATCGGCTGCGACGTCGGCGGGGAACCACTGCCCGGCGCAGTTGTCGCAACGGCCACAGGCGTGGGCAGTCTCATCATCAAGGACCGACGTGATGTACTCCATCCGGCACCCTGCAGTGTCCTGGTAGATGATCATGGAGTCCTGCTCATCTACGCGGGCCTCGGCAATGCGCTGGTACCGCTCCGCGTCATAGACCCACGGCCGCCCGGTGGAGCGCCAGCCGCCGCCTACCCGCTCCACGGCCCCATCCACCGAAAGGACCTTGAGCAGCAACTCCAGCGGGGTCCGGCGCAGGTCCACCCGTGCTTCCAGCGCCACGGTGGACACGGCACTTCCCGCCTCGGCAAGGGCCGTCAGGACTGCGGCAGCTTTCTCCTCCGACGGCATGGACGCGGTGGCGAAGTACTGCCAGATGTCCCGGTCCTCGGAGCCCGGCAACAGCAGGACATCGGCGTTGGCGGCTCCACGGCCTGCACGGCCCACCTGCTGGTAGTAGGCAACCGGCGACGACGGCGCCCCGAGGTGGACCCACGAACCCAAGGTCCGGCTTGTCGAAGCCCATGCCCAGTGCGGACGTGGCAACCAGGGCCTTGACCTGGTTGTCCTTGAGCAGCTGCTCGGCGCGTTCCCGGTCTGCGGGGTCGGTGCGGCCGGTGTAGGACAGCACTTCGTGGCCCGCCTCCGCCAGCAAGCGGGCGGTGTCCTCGGCGGCGGAAACGGTCAGGGTGTAGATGATGCCGCTGCCGGGCAGGTCCGAGAGATGGGTCAGCAGCCACCCGAGGCGCTGGCGGGCGTCAGGGAGCGTCAGGACGCCGAGCCGCAGCGAATCGCGGCCCAGGGCACCGCGGATGGTCAGGACGCCGGCGCCGAGTTGCTCTTCAATGTCATGGACCACGCGGGAGTTGGCGGTGGCCGTGGTGGCCAGCACCGGCACCGAACCCGGCAACTGCTCAATGAGGTCTGCGATCCGGCGGTAATCGGGACGGAAGTCGTGGCCCCAGTCCGAGATGCAGTGTGCCTCGTCGATGACCAGCAGTCCGGTGCGCCGGATCAGTTCCGGCAGCTGGTTTTCCCGGAAGGAGGGGTTGGTCAAACGTTCCGGTGAGACCAGGAGAACGTCAACCTGGTCCGCCGCAAGCTGTTCGCGGACGGTGTCCCACTCCAGCTGGTTCGCCGAGTTAATGGCCACGGCCCGGACACCGGCCCTGGCGGCAGCCGCCACCTGGTCACGCATCAGGGCCAGCAACGGCGACACGATCAGGGTGGGTCCGGCGCCCCGGCGGCGCAGCAGGAGCGAGGCCACGAAATAGACAGCCGACTTGCCCCACCCGGTGCGCTGGACCACCAAAGTCCGCCGGCCGCCGTCGACGAGCGCCTCAATGGCCTCGTACTGGCCGTCGTGGAAATCCGCCCCGGCGTTTCCCACCAGCTCGCGCAGCACCGCCAGCGCCTGGCTGTGGGTGGCGGTACCGGATCCGCCCGGAGGGGATGGCTGCGCCGAGGAAGCGTCAGCCCCAAAATCAGCGTCTGAATCAATATCGGTGTGGGAAAGGGTGGCGTTCCGGTTATCAACCATTGATTCAGTATCCCAGCCGCCCCTGACAACTGGCCTCCGCCCAACTGTTATGTGGAAAGGCCCACAGATCCTTTGCGTCACAATCACCAACCCCGTCTCCCCCTCCACAGGCACCGCACGGGTCCACGTAAGATAAAGCCCGTGACTAGCGAACAGACAACGACTTTTGACCTTTCGGCATCCTTCAAGGCCTACGACGTCCGCGGCATTGTGGGCGAATCGATCACCGCCGAAATCGTCGAAGCCGTGGGGGCCGCATTCGTGGACGTCCTGCAGCTCGAAGGCCAGACCATCCTGGTGGGCGGCGACATGCGCCCCTCCTCGCCCGAGTTCAGCAAGGCCTTCGCCGCCGGTGCTGCCACCCGAGGCGCCAACGTGGAACTGCTGGACCTGATCTCCACCGATGAGCTCTACTTCGCCTGCGGCCTCCTCAACCGGGCAGGGGCCACCTTCACCGCGAGCCACAACCCCGCCGGCTACAACGGCATCAAGATGTCCAAGGCTGGCGCAGTCCCCATTTCCTCCGAAACCGGCCTGAAGGACATCCAGTCCCTTGCCGAGCACTACCTCAGCACGGGGACCATCCCGGCTGCCGGCCAGCGCGGCCAGATTGGCGTGCGTGACGTCCTGAAGGAGTACTCCGAGTACCTCCGCAAGCTGGTGGACCTCTCGGGTTCCCGCCGCCTGAAGGTTGTCGTGGATGCCGGAAACGGCATGGCCGGGCTGACCACGCCCGCAGTTCTGGGTGACGCCCTGCTGCCCAAGCTGCCGTTCGACATCATTCCGCTGTACTTCGAACTGGACGGTTCCTTCCCGAACCACCCCGCCAACCCGCTGGAGCCGGAAAACCTCCGGGACCTGCAGGCCGCCGTCGTCGAGCACGGTGCTGACATTGGGCTGGCCTTCGACGGCGACGCCGACCGCTGCTTCGTGGTGGACGAAAAGGGCGAGCCCGTCTCGCCGTCGGCCGTTACCGGCATGGTGGCCCGGCGCGAAATTGCCCGTGCGAAGGCCCAGGGCGAAGCCACCCCCACGATCATCCACAACCTCCTCACGTCCCGCGCGGTGGCCGAGCTGGTGGAGCACGACGGCGGCCGGGCCGTCCGCACGCGCGTGGGCCACTCCTTCATCAAGGCAGTCATGGCCGAGGAAGGCGCGGTGTTCGGCGGCGAGCACTCGGCGCACTTCTACTTCCGCGACTTCTGGAACGCGGACACCGGCATGCTGGCTGCCATGCACGTCCTGGCCGCGCTGGGTGAACAGGACGGCCCGCTGTCCGAGCTCGGCCGCGAGTACGAGCCCTATGTCAGCTCCGGGGAGATCAACTCCGAGGTGGACGACAAGCCGGCCGCCGTCGAGCGCGTGCGCGCAGACTTCGCCGCCGAGGACATCACCATCGACACCCTGGACGGCAGCACCTTCACGGCCAACGACGGCAGCTACTGGTTTAACCTGCGCCCGTCCAACACCGAACCTTTCCTGCGGCTCAACGCCGAAGCGACAGACCAGGCCACGATGGAACGGGTCCGGGACCGGGTCCTGGCCCTTGTGCGGGCCTAGACCATGGCTGACCATACCGGGCGCGCTGCGGCGGGGCAGGAAAGCTGGCGGGATTCTGTCCCCGAAGCCACGGCGACCGACCTTGAAAATCTCCTCGGAACCGGCGTCAGCGCCGCCCAGGAGCAGCTTCAGCGCGCCGGCGGCTTCCTCCCGTTCGCCCTCACGGTGCAGAACGACGGCGAGGTACGGCTGGTCGCGGTTTCACCGGCGGATGCCGGGGACGGAAGCGAAGCCGAGTTCGATGCCGACGCCATGATCAGTGATTTGAACGCGTTGTTGCGGCAGAACCGGGACGATTTCCGCGCCGCTGCCCTGGTGTGCGACATCCTGCTGGTGGAGGAGGACTCCGATGCCATCCACGTGGCCGCAGAGCACCGGGACGGTTCGGTCTTCGCCGCCGTGCTTCCCTACGCGGCCAACGCCGCCACCCAGGCCTGGGAGTTCGGCCAACTGGAGGCCGACACCAACGAGCCCGCCATCTGGGTGGACTAGACCAGGCGCCGCGCCATGAAAATCAACGCGTTTGCCGATGTCAGCCTGCGGGCACTGATGGTGCTGGCGGCCGTTCCGGGCGGCCAGCTCCTGACCACGCAGAACATTGCGGACGCCGTGGGGACCCCATACAACCATGTCAGCAAAGCCATGGCCAGGCTCCGCACCATGGGCCTGATTGACGTGGAGCGGGGCCGCACCGGGGGTTCCCGGCTGAGCAGCGCCGGCAGGACGGCCACCGTGGGACAGATCCTCCGGGAACTCGATACGCGCACGGACCCGGCCGACTGCATGGCCGCCACGGGCAATTGCCCGCTGATCAATGAGTGCAAGCTGCGCGCAGCCCTTGCCCGGGCACGCGAGGCGTTCTACCGTGAGCTTGATCCGGTAGTCATTGCCGATCTTCCGGGATCCCGCCAAATGGCTCCCGTATTCGAGATGATTGGCCTCCGCCCAGGACTGTTGGAACCGCTCCGTCCGAGCGTGCAGCCGAGGCAGTAACCGGCGCGAAACCGCCCATAGCCGGGAGCTTTCTCCCAGTTTGATTTCAAACTTCTACAAGGTGTAGAACTGAGGCAGAAATACTTGTATTTCATATGCAAGCATTTCGCCAAGGCCGGACAAAGGCCCCGGTCCCAACCTCAGGAGTCCGCAATGCTCTCGGATAAATCCCGCCCCGTCATCGAAGCCACACTGCCGCTGGTGGGGTCACGGATCGGCGACATTACCCCCAAGTTCTACGCCCGCCTGTTCGCCGCACACCCGGAACTCCTCGACGGCCTCTTCAGCCGATCAAACCAGCGCAACGGCAGCCAGCAGCAGGCCCTGGCCGGAAGCATCGCCGCCTTCGCCACCCACCTGGTCAACAACCCGGGCACCCTGCCGGAAACCGTGCTGTCCCGCATCGCCCATCGCCACGCCTCCCTTGGCATCACCGAACCGCAGTACAAGGTGGTCTACGAGCACCTGTTCGCCGCGATCGCCGAGGACCTTGCCGAAGTGATCACCCCGGAGATCGCAGAAGCCTGGACCGAGGTCTACTGGCTCATGGCTGACGCGCTCATCAAGCTGGAAAAGGGCCTGTACGCGGCCCAGGCCAACGGCAGGATGTGGGCGCCGTGGCGCGTGTCCGCCAAGACGCCGGCCGGCGTCGGATCCATGACGTTCACCCTGGAACCTGCCGACGACACCCCCGTCACCGAAGCACTTCCCGGCCAGTACGTCAGCGTCAAGGTCCAGCTTCCGGATGGCCTGCGCCAGGTGCGCCAGTACTCCCTGTCAGGCGAAGCCGGCACCAGCCGCAGCTTCACCACCAAGAAGGACGACGGCGGTGAGGTCTCCCCCGTCCTGCACAACACCGTCCAGGCGGGCGACATCCTGGAAATTTCAAACCCCTACGGCGAAATCACGCTCAGGGAAGGCGACGGCCCGGTGGTCCTGGCCTCCGCCGGCATCGGCTGCACCCCCACGGCCTCCATCCTGCGCTCACTCGCCGACACCGGCACCGACCGGCAGGTCCTGGTGCTGCACGCCGAGAGCACCCTGGACAGCTGGGCACTGCGCGGCCAGATGACGGACGACGTCGAGCGCCTGGACGGAGCCGAGCTGCAGCTGTGGCTGGAGCAGCCGGTGGACGGTGCGAGGGAGGGATTCATGTCCCTGCGCGAGGTGGACCTTCCCGCCGATGCCTCCCTCTACCTGTGCGGTCCGCTGCCGTTCATGAAGAACATCCGCAATGAGGCCATCAACGCCGGCATTCCGGCAACCCGCATCCATTACGAAGTCTTCGGCCCGGACATCTGGCAGGCTTCTTAAAAGCAAAAGTACGACGGCGGCCCCGCACCTTTTCGCGAAAGGTGCGGGGCCGCCGTCGTACTCAGCGAAGAACTCCTACGCGAGGCGGGACTTCAGGCCGTTCAGCTCGGACTGCAGCGCCTGCGGGAGGGAGCCGCCGAAGTTGTCGAACCATTCCTCGATGGAGGCCAGCTCGGTGGCCCACTCTGCGGGGTCAACCCTGACTGCTTCCTCCACCTGGGCGGGGGTCATGTCCAGGCCTTCGAGGTCGATGGCCTCGCCGGTGGGAACGAATCCGATGGGGGTTTCGACGGCGTCGGCCTTGCCCTCAAGGCGCTCGATGGCCCACTTGAGGACGCGGGCGTTGTCGCCGAACCCGGGCCAGGCGAAGCCGCCTTCGGAGTTCCGGCGGAACCAGTTGACCAGGAAGATCTTGGGCAGCCGTTCCGGGTTGGCCTTGGCGGACAGGTTGACCCAGTGGTTCAGGTAGTCGCCTGCGTCGTAGCCGATGAAGGGCAGCATGGCCATGGGGTCGCGGCGGACCACGCCCACGGCACCGGCTGCAGCTGCAGTGGTTTCGGAGGACAGGGTGGAGCCCATGAAGATACCGTTGGACCAGCTGCGGGCCTCGGTCACCAGCGGGATGGTGGTCTTGCGGCGGCCGCCGAACAGGATCGCGGACAGCTCCACGCCCTCGGGATTGTTGTATTCCTCGGCGAGCATGTCGATCTGGTCGATCGGGGTGCAGAAGCGGGAGTTCGGGTGCGCAGCGGGCTTGTCCGAGTCGGGCGTCCAGGAGTTGCCCTGCCAGTCAGTCAGGTGCGCAGGGGTTTCCTCGGTCATCCCCTCCCACCACACGCCGCCGTCGTCGGTCATCGCAACGTTGGTGAAGATGCTGTTGCCCTTGGCGATGGCGCGCATGGCGTTGGGGTTGGTGCCCCAGCCGGTACCGGGAGCCACACCGAACAGGCCGGCTTCGGGGTTGACCGCGCGGAGCTCGCCTTCCTTGCCGAAGCGCATCCAGGTGATGTCATCGCCGAGGGTTTCGACCTTCCAGCCGCTGATGGTGGGATCAAGCAGCGCGAGGTTGGTCTTGCCGCAGGCGGACGGGAAGGCTGCGGAAACGTAGTACGTCTTCTGCTCGGGCGAGGTGAGCTTGAGAATCAGCATGTGCTCGGCCAGCCAGCCCTCGTCGCGGGCCATCACGGAAGCGATGCGCAGGGCGTAGCACTTCTTGCCCAGCAGGGCGTTGCCGCCGTAGCCGGAGCCGAACGACCAGATGGAGCGCTCCTCCGGGAAGTGGACAATCCACTTGTCCGGGTTGCACGGCCAGGGCACGTCGGCCTGGCCCTGTTCCAGCGGCGCACCCAGGGAGTGCAGGGCCGGAACGAAGAAGGCGTTGGTCTCGGTGATGCGGTTCAGGACATCGGTGCCGATGCGGGCCATGATGCGCATCGAGGCCACAACGTAGGCACTGTCCGTGATTTCGACGCCGAACTTCGGGTCCTCCGCGTCAAGGTGGCCCATGACGAAGGGGATGACGTACATGGTGCGGCCGCGCATGGAGCCGGCGAACAGGCCGCGCAGCTTCTCCTTCATCTCCGCCGGAGCCATCCAGTTGTTGGTGAATCCGGCGTCGCGCTTGTTCTCGGAGCAGATGAAGGTCTGTTCCTCGACCCGGGCAACATCGGCCGGATCGGAGAAGGCTGCGAAGGAGTCGGGGAACAGGTCCTGGTTGAGCCTGGTCAGCGTGCCGGCGGCAACGAGTTCATCGGTGAGGCGCGTGTTCTCCTCTTCGGACCCGTCAACCCAGTAGATGCGGTCCGGCTGCGTCAGCTCAGCAACTTCTTCGACCCATGCCAGCAGCCCGGCATGTGTGGTGGGTGCTTCGTCAAGCAGCGGCTTCTGTGCCAGATCGCCCATTGCGGTTCCCTTCCTCGGGTTCATCGGTGTGTCCTAAATGCTATGGTCCGGACCAGTGCCGGATTTCGGCAGGTTGCTTGCTACAAGATGGCTCAAAATGCGGATTCCGCGAGATTTCAAGGAATATTTGTGGAAAAGTCTACGATTAAGTGAGGAAGGTCACCTAGACCGGTCTAGTAGCGCAGATAACAGCTCTCTCGATTTGGCACTCCGTCAAGACTCGCGTAAAGTAATTCGAGTTCCAAGGAGAGCGGTTCTTCTCCGGGAACACGAGATGCGCCCATAGCTCAGCTGGATAGAGCGTCTGTCTACGGAACAGAAGGTCAGGGGTTCGAATCCCTTTGGGCGCACAAACAAGGTCCGCACCGGTTCGCCGGTGCGGACCTTTTGCTTTAACGCCTGCCGGCGTTCCCCGATCCACGGCATGCCTCCTTCGCTGCCACACACGCCTTCACGGCTTCGGCACGCGTTTCGCGCGGCCGCCCGGCGTAGGCTGTCCCCATGATTCCTGAGCCTGCTGGGCGCGAGTATGACGTAGTAGTAATCGGTGCCGGCGCTGCCGGCGAAAACGTGGCGGACCGTGTGGTCAAGGGCGGGCTTACCGCGGTACTCATCGAAGCTGAACTGGTGGGCGGTGAATGCTCATACTGGGCCTGCATGCCATCCAAGGCCCTGCTCCGGCCGGGCACCGCACTGCACGGTGCGCAGACGACGCCCGGCGCCAAGGAAGCCGTAACCCGGACGCTGGACGCCAAAGCCGTCCTGTCCCGCAGGAACTACTTCACGTCCAACTGGCAGGACGACGGACAAGTGGAATGGGTCAAGGACTCCGGCATTGAGCTGGTCCGCGGCCACGCCTTCCTCACCGGGCCCCGGACTGTTGAGGTGGCAGGGCTGGACGGAACAGACCACCGCCTCAACGCCCGGCACGCCGTGGTCCTGGCCACCGGATCGGTGCCCACCCAGCCGCCCATTGAGGGGCTGGCGGACGTGCAGGTCTGGAGCAATCGGGAAGCGACCTCCGCCAGCGAGGTGCCGGCCCGGCTGGCCGTGCTGGGCGGCGGCGTGGCAGGAACTGAACTGGCCCAGGCCTTTGCCCGGCTGGGCTCGGCAGTGACGCTCGTTGCGCGCAGCGGCCTGCTGGGAAGCTTCCCGGAAGAAGCCGCCGCGCTTGTTGCCGCCGGCCTGCGGGCTGACGGCGTTGACCTTCGCCTCCACACAGCCACGCAGCGGATCGGCTTGAACGACGACGGCACCTTCAGTATCGAGCTTGGCGACGGTTCCGGCGTCACGGCGGATAAGGTCCTGGTATCGACGGGCCGGCACCCCGCCCTTGAGGGACTTGGCCTGGAAAGCGTCGGTTTCGCTCCAGATGCGGACGGGCGCTTGCTCCTTGAAACGGACAACACCGGGCTGGTCCATGCCGCGCAGGGTGACGGCGGCTGGCTGTACGCGGTGGGCGACGCCGCGGGGCGGAACCTCTATACGCACCAGGGCAAATACGAGGCCCGCGCCACCGGGGACGCCATTGCGGCGCGCGCCAGGGGAGAACTGGACGGCAGTCCGGCGGACTGGAGCCGCTTCGCCCAGACAGCCAACGATCACGCCGTCCCCGGGGTGGTCTTCACTGATCCGGAACTCGCAACAGTGGGCCGCAGTCTCCAGCGGGCCCGCAAGGACGGCTACAACGTGTCATCAGTGGAGCTTCCCATCCAGGTTGCGGGGTCCTCCCTGCACTCCGAGAACTACGAGGGCTGGGCGCAGCTGGTCATCGACGAGGACCGGAAAGTCCTTTTGGGCGCCACTTTCGCCGGCCCGGACGTGGCGGAGCTCCTGCACGCGGCGACCATCGCCGTCGTGGGTGAAGTTCCGCTCCACCGGCTCTGGCATGCGGTCCCCGCGTACCCCACCATCAGCGAGGTGTGGCTGCGCTTGCTGGAGAAGTATGGCTTGTAGGGTCCGTATTTGAACTGACCGGTCAGTTTGGTTAGTCTTGTAGCAGACACTTTCTGTGAAAGGCTCCCCTTGCTCTCAGCACGCCAGCTTTCCGTCAAAGGCCGCCGCGATCCCCTGCTCCCTCCCACCACGCTTACCGTGGAGCGGGGACAGCTCCTGCTGGTGGCCGGCGACCGCCAGGACCAACGCACGGCCCTTGCCCTTGCCCTCAGTGGGCGGATGAAGTCCACCGGCGGGTCGGTTGCCTGGGACGGGCAGCAGCGCACCCGGCAACTGCGGCTGGCCAGTGCCCTGGTGGACTCCCCCGGCGTGAACGAGCCGGAGGAGCACCTGAGCGTGCGCGACCTCGTGACAGAGGACCTTGCCTTGGTGCCGCGCCGCTACCGGGGCGCACTGCTCAGCGGCCCGTGGCTCAAAGTGAACCGATTCGAGGACATCGCCGGCCTCTGGACCGAACAGCTGGACCCCGCCCGGCGGCTGGAGCTGCTGACCGCGCTGGCGCTGGCCAACCCGCACACCGACCTCCTCGTGGTGGACTCTCCGGACAGGCACAGCGCGGACAACGCCGCCTGGCTGCCCCGCCTGCAGGAATTGGCGTCCGACGCCGGAAGGCCGCTCGCGGTCGTCGCCACCGTGCGCGCCCTCCCGCCGTCGTGGAACGGCCCGTCCGCCGTCGTGGGCAACGATGCAGTGGCAGATGTGGGCAACGATGCCGTGACAGATGGGCCCGTGACGGAAACTGACGAGGCGAGCGACGGCCAGCAGACTGGCCGCCACGAAGCTGCGATCCGTGACGACGGGCTGCCGGAGCGTCCGGATGAAGACGATGCCCTCAACGAGGGTACCCATGGCCACGAAAGCCGGGCCACCCCTGCACACACCGGGCAGCACGTCCGGACCGATGAACTCGAAACCGAGGTTGCCAAGTGACAGTCATCCGGCTGGCCCGCTCCGAACTCAAGCGCATGACCGGCGGGCTGCTGCCCAAGCTGACCATCCTGGCGCTGACCATGGTCCCCCTCCTGTACGGGGCCGTCTATTTGTACGCCAACTGGAATCCTTACGGCCACCTGAACAACCTTGATGCCGCGCTGGTGGTCGAGGATACGGGGGCCGGAAGCAGCGACGGTACCCGTTTGGAGGCCGGGGCGAAGGTGGCGGACAGCCTGGTGGAGGGGAACGTCTTCCACTGGATTCCGGTGGAAAGCTCCGCAGCAGCGGATGAGGGCGTCAGCAGCGGCGAGTACGCCTTTGCCCTGAAGATCCCGAAAGACTTCTCCGCCAACCTGGCGTCGCCGGGCAGCTTCGACTCTGCAAGCCAGGCGATGCTCAATGTCACCACCAACGACGCGAACAACTATCTCCTCAGCACCATCGTGGACAAGCTGACCACTGCTGTTCACACCACGGTGGCCACCGAGGTGGGCGAGGAAACCGCGAACCAGCTGCTCACCGGCTTTGGAACCATCCACACCCAGATGGTGAAAGCCGCCGACGGCGCGGGGCAGCTGGCGGACGGCGTCGCCACCCTCCGCGACGGCACCGTGACGCTGCATCAGGGAACCACAGATCTCAGCAGCGGAGCCTCCCAGCTCGAGGCCGGGCAGCTGAAGCTCCGCGACGGAGCCAATCAGCTCACCGACGGCGCCGGCCAGTTGAGCAGCGGCCTGTCGGTATTGAAAGACAAGACCGGGTCGCTCCCCACCGACTCGCAGACGCTTGCGTCCGGGGCTGCGCAAGTGGCCGCCGGGAATGCCCAGCTCAACACCAAGGTCCAGGATGTGGCAACGCAGCTGGAGGCTGCGGACAAGGGGCTGCGGGCACGGGTGGTGGAGTCCAACAGCCGGCTGGTGGCTTCGGGCGTACTGACGCAGGAGCAGGCCAACGCCATCCTTGCCGACTTCGATGCCGCAGCCACGTCCAACCCGGTAGCCGCCGCCAAGGCGAAGCTGCAGTCGGATGCGGCCCAGATCCAGCAGCTGGCCGACGGCTCCGAGGCCGTCAGTGTGGGCGCCGCGCAACTGGCCGCCGCCACCCCAGCACTGAAGGACGCCATCGGGCAGGCCTCAAGCGGCGCCGACAAACTCCATACCGGCGCCGCCACCCTCGCCACGGGTGAGCAGGCCGCATTGGACGGCACCTCCAGCCTGGCTGCGGGGGCGCAGAAACTCGATTCCGGCGCTGCCCAGCTGGCCGACGGTGCCGGCACGGCCGCGGACGGTTCACGCACTCTGGCCGACGAGATCGGCAAGGGTGCCGGGCAGGTTCCCAACCCCGACGATGCCCAGAAGGACAATCTGTCCAGGGTCATGGCGGATCCGGTTGCGGTCAGCAACGTTTCCCAGGCCAAGGCCAACTCCTACGGCGCCGGGCTGGCACCGTTCTTCCTCACGCTGGCCCTGTGGATCGGTATCTTCATGCTGGTGCAGGCCATGCGTCCCATCACCCAGCGGGCGCTGGCGTCCAACGCCCCGTCCTGGAAGATCGCCCTGGGCGGCTGGCTCCCCTTCCTGGCTGTATCCGTTGTGCAGGCGTCCCTGCTGACCCTGGTGGTAAACGTCGCCCTGGGCCTGAACCCCGCGCATCCGGTGATGATGTGGCTGTTCATGCTGGCGGCGGCCATGGCGTTCAGTGCCCTGATCCAGGGGATCGTTGCGCTGCTGGGCTCCCCCGGCAAGCTGGTGGTGCTCATCCTGCTGGTGCTCCAGCTCGTGTCCTCGGGAGGTACCTTCCCGTGGCAGACCACACCGCAGCCCCTGCATGTGGTGCACGAGATCCTTCCCATGGGGTACGTGGTGACCGGAATGCGGCACCTGATCTACGGGGCGGACCTGTCCATGATCCTGCCCACCGTGGCCGGACTCCTCGGGTACACCCTGCTGGGTACCGTGATGTCCACGCTGGCAGTGCGCAAGAACAAGTACTGGACTTTGAAGACGCTTAAGCCGGAGATTGCCGTATGAGCAAGGACCCGGAGGATAGGGGCGCTGCCTTGGCAGGCGGGGCAGCGGCAGGTTCGGTCCTGGAAACGGCGGAAATGGGCATCCACCCGTTGGACGTTGCGAAAGCGCGGCGGCCGGCCCGGACCACGGCCACCCGGCAAAAGCTGTTCGATGCCTCCATGGCACTGATCGGCGAGCGCGGGGCCGCAAACGTGACGGTGGACGAAATCGCCGCGGCCGCCGGCGTATCGAAGGGAACTGTCTACTACAACTTCGGCAGCAAGTCCGAACTGATCGCCCAGCTGCTGAGGCATGGTGTGGACATCCTGAAGGCCAGGCTGCTGGGAGCCGCCGACGCAGGGAAGCCACGTACCGGACGCCCACGCAAGGCCAATAAGACCGGCGGTGCCGAAGCCGGGAGTTCCACTGATTCGGACGGGGATCCCTCCGTTTCGGACGGGGATCCCCTGGTGGCCATGGAGTCGATGATCGGGCAGGCCATGGATTTCATGGCCGAGTACCCGTCCTTCGCCCGGCTGTGGGTGAGCGAGAACTGGCGGATCCCCAGCGAGTGGCAGGGCACCTTCGCGGTGCTTCGCGGGGAGCTGTTGGAGGTGGTGGGTCAGGCCGTGGACAACGTGGCGAAGGCCTACCCGGTGGACGAGTCCGTACCCCGCGGGAGCCTTGAAACGGCCATCTTCGGCGCCTGCTTCGTTGTGGGCCTGGACCGGCAGACCTATAACCCCGAGCGGACCCGTGACCAAAGCGTTGCAGCAATCATGGCCATCATGCGCGGCTACGTCCTGAAGGATGCGCACCCTCGGGGATGATGGAGCACATGCGTCACATGGGCAACAGCGGAAAGTTTGCGGTCATTTGCGGCATCGTCGCGGCCGGGCTGCTGGTCCTGACGGGGATGACGCTGGCGGAGCCGGTGTTCCTGGCGTTCCTAGGCGTCCTGGCGCTGGCCTATGTGGCCGCGGTCGGGGAGCTGCTGGTCCGTCGGCGTCGCCTGGCCCTCGTGGCGACAGGTGCGGGTACCAGCATCACCATCGCGTGCTCGCTCGCATTCCTGAGCACCTGGGAGCTGGCGTTCGACGGCGAGTCATCCTTCATCGGCACCCCGTTGCCCACGAACGATCCGGACAACTACTTCATGGTGGCCGCTGCCGCCGCTGCGGGGACCCTGGCGGTCCTTTTCCTGGGCGCTGCGTGGCCGTCCCGCCGTCGTGCTGGCAGCGCGCGCAGGCCCGCCACGGCGGGACGCAGGCCCGCAGCTGCGAGCCGTCCCTCCGGCCGGGGAACGGCACAGAACCCCGCGCGGCGCCCGGGTGCGCAACGGGCGGGAGCACAACGTACGGCTGCGCCCAAGCCAGGTGCGCCGCGCGCGGGTGAACAGGGTTCCGGGACGCAGCGTTCCGCGACACGGGCCTCCGGCGGCCAACGGTCCGGCCTGCAGGCAACAGGCGCCCAGGGTTCGGCGGCTCAGCGTGCCCCGGGAACCCGGCCGCCGGCCAGGTTGCCGTCCACGCCTGCCCGCCGCCCGTCCCCGAAGTCCGGCAACGGTTCAGCCGCGGGCCGCTGAGGCGGCCGGCGGCTGAAGTTCACCACCGCCGTCGCCACGCCTGCAAGGAGCAGCAGCCCGCCCGCAATTTCCGTTGGCGTGGGAATTTCCGCGAGGACCAGCCAGGCCGTGCCCATTCCCACCACGGGGACCAACAGGGTGAAGGGAACAACGGCGGACGACGGGTGGCTGGCCAGCAGCCGGTTCCAGATTCCGTAGCCCACCAGCGAGGCGAACACGGCCGTGTACAGTGCGCTCAGCAGCGTGGGCGCCTGCAGGTGCCCGAGCGTCCCCAGCACTGCGCCGGGGCCATCCACCACCAGCGACAGGCAGAAAAGGGGCAGCGGCACCACGGCGCCGGACCACACCACCAGGCCCAGTCCCGAGGCTGCCCGCGCTTTCCGGGCAATGACGTTCCCTGCGGCCCAGGATAGTGCGGCCGCGAGGACGATGAGGAAGGGCAGCAATGGCGCGACAGCGCTGCGGCCCCCCGCGACGACGGCCAGCCCCGCCACGCCCAGGACCACCCCGGCAAGCTGGCGGGGTCCGGGCCGTTCACCGAGGAAGACGGCGGCAAGCAGGACCGTCAGGAGCACCTGCGCCTGCAGCACCAGGGAAGCGAGCCCTGCCGGCATTCCCAGCGCCATGGCCAGGTAGAGGAGCCCGAACTGCCCGGCACTCATGAAGAGGCCGACGCCGATGATCGCCTTCCAGCTGACATCCGGCTTGCGGATGAAGAAGATCCACGGGACCACCACCAGGACGAAGCGCATCGCCACGAACAGGAGCGGCGGGACGTCCCCTCCCCCGGGGTGCAGTCCGATGTCGATGGCAACGAAATTCAGGCCCCACAGGATGGCAACCAGCACGGCGAGGAAGGAGTTGCGGAGATTCACCCCATCAGAGTGGCATAAGCAGCAATGAAGCACCAGCGTTTATTTGCACCGTAAATCGTGTACTTTTGCTTCATGATTGATATCGGGTCGCTCCGGGCCCTGGCCGCGATTGAACAGTACCGGTCCGTCATTGCAGCCTCCGAAGCCATGGGGTTCAGCCCCTCGGCCGTCTCCCAGCAGGTCAAGAAGTTGGAGAGGGAAGCCGGCTTTGCCGTGCTGGAACGCCGGGGTCGGGGCGTACTGCTCACTGAACGGGGCGTGGCACTCGCCGCCTATGGGCGGCGCATCCTTGCCGAACTCGAAGAACTCCAGTCAACCCTGCTGGCCGATCCGGCCAAGCCCAGCGGGCAGCTGCGGGTGGTGGCATTCTCCACCGCATGCCGCGGACTGGTGGGGCCCCTGCTGGGCAAACTGGCCGCGACCGAAAGCGACCTGGACGTCAGCGTCCTTGCCGAAGACCCACGCGAGGCCGTGGCCCGCGTGGCCAACGGCGAGGCGGACCTGGGCCTGGTGCACAACTGGAATTCCGTTCCGCTGGTGATTCCCGAGCATCTGTCGCTGGAGTGGCTGTGCGAGGACATCGCCGACGTCCTCGTGCACAGCAGCCACCCGCTGGCAGGGCGCTCCGGCGTCACACCGGCGGACCTGGTGGATGAGCAATGGATCAGCACCCCGCACGGGGCCATCTGCAACGAAGCCCTGCTGAGGATCTTCGCCGATCTTGGCCGGGTTCCCGACATCAAGGTCTACGACCCCGATTTCGCCACCCACATCGCCCTCGTGGAGCAGGCCGCAGTGGTGGCCCTGGTTCCGCGGCTGGGCCGCCCGGTGCTGCCGCGGGACGTGGTTGCGGTGCCCGTCACGGACCCCGTCCAGGCGCGGCAGGTGGGCATTGTCCACCGCAGGACCATGACGGCCAGCCCGGGCATCCGGTACGTGTCCGAACTGCTGCGGAAGATCGCTGCTAGTGGGCCCGGGGAACCTTGAACCTGGTGATGCGGGCGTCCTGCCCGTCCAGCTCGGCCCACGACTTTTCGGTTTCCAGGACCGTCAGCGCGCTGGTGGGATACCGGGTGGCAGCGTCCATATAAGCATCATGGTCGGAGTCCCGAGAGGCCAGGTGCATCGCCAGGTCCTGGACGCCCGGCAGGTGCGAGATCAGCATCAGGGTGGTCACGGTATCCGGAACGTGGTTGACCACGGCAAGCATGCGCAGGGCCGAGGCGGCATACAGCCCGTCCTCAAGCTTGGGCGTGGGCGCCTTGTCCCCCAGTTCCGAGCACACCCAGGTGCAGGTCTGGCGGGTACGCAGGGCACTCGAGCACAGGATGAAGTCAGGGACGATGTTGTGCTTAAGCAGCCACTTCCCAGCCAGCGGCGCCTCCCGGTGACCGCGTTCCTCCAGGGGCCGTTCATGGTCGGCAATCCCGCCGGGCCAGTCGGCCTTGGAATGCCGCATGATCACAAGCCGGCGAAGATGGTGCTCACTCATGGCCCAAGCCTATCCAAACCACTTAGCCGTGGAGGTCAATGCTTGGCTGGGCAACACGAACGCAAGAAGGCGGCACATCCCGAAAGCGCCGTTGTTGCGTGAGGAACGAGCGCAGGCGCAGAGGGATCGTGCCGCCTTCTGGCGGTGATGAGAGTTTCTAGATCGAGTATTCCGGAGCGGCC
Source organism: Pseudarthrobacter sp. SORGH_AS 212 (assembly GCF_030818145.1). NCBI lineage: Bacteria > Bacillati > Actinomycetota > Actinomycetes > Micrococcales > Micrococcaceae > Pseudarthrobacter > Pseudarthrobacter sp. SORGH_AS 212. The sequence continues at coordinate 1,280,848 of NZ_JAUTAA010000001.1, forward strand.
CAGACGACCACCTCGGGGTGCTCGTAGAACCGGTAGCCCTGGCCGCGGACCGTGCGGACGGTGTTGGCCAGCCGGCCGAGCTTGGAGCGGAGGCGGCGGATGTGGACGTCGATGGTGCGCTCGTTGGGGACCTCTTCGGCGTTGCGCCACAGGCCTTCGAGCAGTTCGTCGCGGCCCACCGTGCGGGTGCCGTTTTCCACCAGGTAGTTCAGGAGTTCGAACTCCTTGAAGGTCAGGTTGAGGGATTCGCCGTCGAGGTGGACTTCGCGGCGGGCGAGGTCGATCAGGACGCCGGAGGGGCGGGGCTCCTGCGGCTGCTGGGGCCGGGGTGCCTCGGTGCGCTGCCGGGCGTTGACGGTGGGGTCGCCGAAGGTGGAACGGACGACGTCGAGCGCGGAACCGGGGGTGCCGGCAGGGGCAACGGCCACGGCGGCGTAGCTTTCGGCGCCGGTCACCAGGGACTGGGCGTAGGCCCGGATTTCCTGGGCAAGCTTGGCGATGGAGGTGCCGGCAGCTGCAGCGGTTTCCTCATCAATGCCCATGTACAGCACAAATCCGCGGGCCACGTTCTCGTTGGGAACCGGCCGGACGGCGTTAGGCCCGGCCACCACGGGGGTGGGGGCGGTGATGGGCGCCGCGGTCTCGGTGGGCTGCACCGCCCGGAGCTGGCCGTAGGAGTTGGGGTTGTAGCCCTGCGGTGCGTAGCCCTGCGCCGGGAAGCTGTTTCCGGACGTCGGAGCAAGCGAGGGGCGGGGGCCGAAACCGGGGCGGAGGCCAGACGGCTGGCCGGCCTTGGCGGCGTTACGGACGGAGATGTGGACGTATCCGGATGCAACTGACATGGAATGCTTACCTCAATGTGAATGGCCGCCATAGCGGCACTCGAATGCTGGGTTTCCCCGCACTGCGAATGGGGAGGGGCGCCCGACGCTGGGCTGGGGGCGAATGCCTAAGAACTTCGAAGGGTGTAGAAGGTCAGGCGTGCATTCGACAACAGCGCATGTCGGCAGCAGCTGATGTGCTGGGCCAATATTCTGCGGCTGCAGGTGCTGTTGAGTTCTTGTTCACATTGGAAGTGTGCAGCGTAACAATGGCAACGTGCAAGTAACAATGGGCAGAATCGTCCGCATCGTGAGACAAAGCAGCGGAATGTGCGACAGATCACGATTCTGGGAAGGTCAAATAATAACGTTTGTTATCCGAGAATGATCCCTCAGATAGTTATTTGATTGAACTATCTTCGGTGGATACGCAATCTATCGAATCACGCTGAATTTCAATCGCTTGACATAGAATCGACCCACCGGAGGGTCCTCACTGTCCAATTCATTGCCGGCTGCTAGCCGTCTTTTTGGCCCCCGACTACCTGAGCGAAGCCACCGCGGCGGCGTCTCACATTGCGACGGCCGGTCAGTTGGTGGTTGTCCCCGCACCCGGAGCTGCTGCCGTACCGGACGCCGTCGCAAGCAGTATGGTCTTGGCTGTGTAGCCGTCCGACGACTTGAGCGCGGTAACGCGGACGGTTGACCCGGACGTGACTTCCGAGATGCCCAGTGTGCCACCCGTGCTGCCGCTGCCCCGTTGCCGGATGCCCTCCGATACCTGCACATCCGCTCCGACGGCGTAGATTCGCGAAAACCCGTCCTCGCTCTTGACGGTTAGCCAGTCCGACGAAACGTCCGTGACGGTGCCCGTCTGGGAAGCCATGGTCACGTAGGAAGAATCCTGCAGGATCACATATTCGGAGTGTATTGCGGCGTTCAGCCCTGCCAGCCCTATGCCGAGACCGCCGGGGCCGCCCATGGCTCCGCCGTTCATGCCGCCAATGCCGTCCGGGGCTGTCATTCCGGACTGGCCGCCGGGCGCGAACTGGCCGCCGGGGTCCGCCTGCCCGTTGGTCCCGCTGGCGCCGCCGGCATCCTGGGTATTGTCCGCGGCTGCCACGGAGCTGTTTCCGGCGGCATAGGCCCCCGCACCAGCTGCTGCGGCCACCGCCACCACGACTCCGCCAATGATCAGCCCCTTCCTGGCTGCCCTGCCCCGGTTATCCAAAGTCCGGCCGTCCAAAGCCCGGCCGTCCAAAGCCCCGCTGTCCAAAGCCCGGGGCGGACCCTCTGCCGGGTACGGCTGCGGTGCGACCCACCCTGCCGGCTGTTCCTGCCGCTGGTCCGTGTCCGCCGTCGTACTCCCCCATCCAGCGGGCTGGCCGCTCCCGGGAGCGGCCCAATCCTGGGACGGCCTGCTCTCCGCGATGCGGGGAGGTGCCCAACCGGAAGGTGCCCGCGGGCTGTCGGGGTTGCCGGCAAAGACTTCCCACTGGCTTTGCGGGCGGGCCTGCCCCTCGGCTGCGGTGCCGGCCTGATGCGGCTGTCCGCCCTGGGCCGGTTCGTCCGGGACGGCACGGTTGTTCTGCTGGTCCATTGACTGCTCCTCGGGAAGGGAACCTGGCGGTCGCCTCTGCTGATGTTCCATCAGCGTCAGCCGCGTTCCTGTGCCCGGACTGTGCAGCGGGGCAGTGCTGACTGTGACATTTGGACCTTGGCGCCGACGCTGCCACACCCGCTGCGACGCCCAGCTGGCTAGGCTGGGATTCACAGCTGGGGCACAGGTAGCCCAAAGCCCGCCTATATCGAAGGATCGGAGAGTTGTCCCATGGCCACCTCGCACTCCATGACCAACAACCTCCCCAAGCTCTCCCATCCGGACGGCTCCCCCATCCGCGCCCTGGTGGTGGATGACGAACCCAGCCTTTCCGAGCTGATGAGCATGGGCCTGCGGATGGCCGGGTGGTCCGTGGCAGTGGCAGCGGACGGGCCCGAGGCGGTGAAGCTGGCCAAGGACTTCCGCCCCGACGTCCTGGTGCTGGATGTAATGCTGCCAGGGTTCGACGGCGTGGAGCTGCTGGGCAGGATCCGCGCCTTCGCGCCGGAGGTGCCCGCCCTCTTCCTGACCGCGAAGGACGCAGTCCAGGACCGCATCGTCGGCCTGGCCGCCGGCGGTGACGACTATGTCACCAAACCGTTCAGCATGGAGGAAGTCATCCTCCGCCTGCACCGGCTGGTCCAGCGCTCAGGCGTCGCAGCCATGGACACCGCCGAATTGGTAGTCGGCGACCTGGTGCTCAACGTCGACACCCGGGAAGTCACCCGCGCCGGGGATGATGTGCAGCTGACGGCCACCCAGTTCGAGCTGCTCCGCTACCTCATGGAAAACCCCAAGCGCGTCATCAGCAAGGCCCAGATCCTTGACCGGGTGTGGGACTACGATTTCGGCGGCCAAGCCAACATTGTGGAGCTCTACATCTCCTACCTCCGCAAAAAGATCGACGCCGTCCATCCGCCCATGATCCACACCGTCCGCGGGGCCGGCTACGTCATCAAGCCGGCGGAGTAGCTCGCCATGGCCGCTTCAGAAGCTACCTACGCCCGGAGTTGGCTCAGGCCGGCAACCTGGCACCTGCGCACCCGCCTGATTGCCCTGGCCATGGCCCTGCTTATCGCCATCTGCGGTGCCGTTGGCATCGTGAGCTACGCATCGATGGACGCCTTCCTGACCCGGCAGCTTGATGACCAGCTCAGCCAGGCCGCAAACCTTGCCGACAATCCGGGCCGCCCGCCGTTTGGCGGTTTCAACGGACGGGACCCCCTGGACGCCCGGGGCCAAAGAATCGGCACCGTCAACGCGAGCATCCGCAACGGCCAGGTGAGTTCCGGCGGCTTCCTCGCCTCTGACACCACCCGCCAACCCTTGTCCACGGAGGACAAGGAGACGCTCCTCGCGCTCGATGCCAACTCCCGGCCAGTGGACCGTTCGATGTCCAGCGGTGATTACCGGCTGATCGCGGTCCAGACAAACTCCGGCGATGTCCTGGTCACGGGACTCCCCCTGGCTACCAAGGAAAGTACCCTCAGGTCCCTGGTGTGGACCTTCGTGTTCGTGTCGTTGGGCGGCCTGCTGCTGATCGGCCTCGTGGGGACGGTACTGATCCGCCGCACCATGAAACCCCTGGAACAGCTTTCCGAGGTTGCCACCCGGGTGTCTGAGCTGCCCCTGGACGCCGGTGAGGTGGCGCTCGCCGTGCGGGTGCCGCCGTCGAACTCCAACCCGGGCACCGAAGTGGGCAGTGTGGGGCATGCACTGAACCTCATGCTGGACAACGTAGCCAGCGCCCTGGAAGCCCGGCAGAAGAGCGAAACCAAGGTGCGCCAATTCGTGGCGGACGCCTCGCACGAGCTCCGCACCCCGCTGACCGCCATCCGCGGCTACACCGAACTGATGCGGATGACGGAGGACTTCACTCCCGACGGACAGAAATCGCTGGCCCGGGTCCAAAGCCAGTCCGAGCGGATGACGGCCCTGGTGGAGGACCTGCTGCTCCTGGCGCGGCTGGATGAGGGCCAGCCGCTCAAGCTGGCCGAGGTGGACCTGACGCAGCTGGTGGTGGAAAGCGTCAGCGACGAGAAGGTCATGGCCCCGAGCCACACCTGGCGGCTGGATCTTCCTGCGGAGCCGGTGCTGGTCAACGGGGACGGCGCGCAGCTGCGGCAGGTACTCATGAACCTGCTGTCCAACGCCCGGAAACACACCCCTGCCGGAACCACCGTGGTGGCCGGCGTCGGTACGGCACCCGACGGCGCCGCCGTCGTGACGGTCACGGACGACGGCGGAGGCATTCCGGCTGACTTCGTGGACCACGTCTTTTCCCGCTTCGCCCGCGCAGACGCGGCCCGCAAGGGCAGCGGCGACCAGGCCGGCGCGGCCGTTGCCGAGGGCACCAGCGGGCTGGGCCTGTCCATTGTCCAATCCATCGTGGAAGCCCACGGAGGCCGGGTAACGGTCACATCACGGCCGGGGAAGACGGAGTTTGCGCTTCGCCTGCCCGCCGTGGCCTGAATTCGCCAAGGCGACGCGCCGTCGTCGTGACGTCTGTTACCTAAATGTGACTTAAGCGCCGCTCTCCTGTACCGTCGATAGGGTGCGGTTCCCGTTCGGGCCGCATATCCGGATGACGCCAAGCTCTGCCACTTCCCGGATTTCGCTTGAACTGAGGCAGAGGCGGGGGACCCACGTCCCGGGCAACGCAGTACTGCCCTTGGGGTTAAGCCAGCACGTGTATTTGCCGTGCGGCCGGATGCCCTCATCCGAACCCGACAGCTAACTCCGCAGGTGTGAGAGGCGAAACAAACATGTCTAAATTCACGGTAAAACCGCGCCCAAAATCGGCCCCGAGCCACAGCGCGCAGCCTGAAACCCGCAAGAAGTCTTCCTTCGGCAAGCGCGCCGCGGTGCTCGCAGTCTCCGCAGCCATGCTGGTGGGCGTAGGCGCCGCAGGCCAGGCCACGGACGGCTTTTCCGGCGTGGCAGCTACCGGCTCCGAGTCCCCCGCTGCCACCGATTCCCAGATGAGCATCGAGAAGAGCGAAATCCGGTCTAACCCGGCTGCGTCGGCGCCCGCCGAACTCAAGGTGCAGCCCCAGGAGGCGGCACCGGCGCCCGCACCCGCTGCGGAACCTGCCCCGGCCGCAGCGCCCGCCCCGGCTCCTGCACCGGAACCGGCACCTGCTCCCGCACCGGAGCCTGCTCCCGCTCCCGAGCCTGCTCCCGTCGTCGCCGTCAACGATCCTGCCGGCGCACAGGCCTACGCGTCCGGCCAGCTGGCCAGCTACGGATGGGCGCAGGACCAGATGCAGTGCCTGGTCACCCTGTGGACTAAGGAATCCGACTGGACCACCACCGCCACCAACGCCAGCAGCGGCGCTTACGGCATCGTGCAGTCCCTCCCCGCCGAAAAAATGGCGAGCGCCGGCCCCGACTACCTGACCAACTACCGCACCCAGATCAACTGGGGCCTGAACTACATCAAGGAGCGCTACCAGTCCCCGTGTGGCGCCCTGAACTTCCACCTGGGCAACAACTGGTACTAAAAACCTTCACACGCTGAGGCCCTTTCGACCGGCCGCCGCCGAACCCTACCGGTTCAGCGGCGGCCGTCGTCGTATCTGCTTCATGCCGCGAGGCACCAATTACCCCGTGCGTTAGGTAGCAATTTTTGGGATTGGCCCTAACGGCCACCGAGCGGTTTGGGGCTGGGACGTGCCGTTACCGTCCCGGAATGTACTGGACGGCCCAGCGGTTGCCGTCCGGGTCCGCGAAGTACACGAAGTGCCCCCAGTCCTGAACGTCCACATCGCTGACCTCCACCCCATTGTTCTTCAGGTGGTCATGGGCGGCTTGGATGTCACTGACCACCAGCTGCAGGTTGGAGCCGGTGCCCGGAGGAGCGTCAGTGAGGCCTTCCCCGATGCAGATGGAACACGCTGAACCGGGCGGGGTCAGCTGCACGAAGCGGATGGATTCCGACGGGCGTTCGTCGAAGTCGGCGTTGAAACCCACTTTATTAACGTAGAAATCCTTGGCGCGGTCCACATCGGACACGGGGACAAACACGAGTTCAAGTTTCCAGTCCATTGCCACAGGCTACGGCCGGGGACTTGTGCGCGGAAGGCTTGAACCTCAGCCGGCGATGCCGTACAGCCGGTCTCCCGCATCTCCAAGGCCGGGCACGATGTAGGACTTTTCGTTCAGCTTCTCGTCAATCGACGCAAGGACGATGTGCACGTTTGCCTCGCCCAGTTCCTCCTCCAGCTTGGCCAAGCCCTCCGGGGCCGCCAGCAGGCAGATGCACGTGACGTCCGACGCCCCGCGCTTGAACAGGAACTTGATGGCCTCGCGCAGGGTTCCGCCGGTGGCCAGCATGGGATCCAGAACGAAGACCTGCCGGCCGGTAAGGTCCTCAGGCAGGCGCTCGGCGTAGGTGATGATGTCCAGGGTTTCCTCGTCCCGGGCCATGCCCAGGAAACCCACTTCTGCAGTGGGGACCAGCTTGGTCATGCCCTCCAGCATGCCGAGGCCGGCGCGCAGGATGGGGACCACCAGAGGGGTGGGCTTGGTGAAGGCCGTGCCCACCGTGGTGCTGACCGGAGTCTCGATAGTGACCGGTTCGGTGCGGACCTCGCGCGTGGCCTCGTACGCCAGCAGCGTCACCAGTTCCTCCGTCAGCTGCCGGAACACGGGCGAAGGGGTGTTCTTATCCCGGAGGACAGTGAGCTTATGGGCGACCAGCGGGTGGTCCACAACGAGAGTGCGCATTGCTCAAAACTATCATCCGGCGCTGTCCCTGCCGGAGTCCGTCGTTCCCCGCTCCGGGTGCCGTGCGCGGCCGGCGTGGTGGGTCCCGCCGTCGTGGTCCATTCCGCCTGGGTGAGTCCCGCCGTCGTGGTCCATTCCGCCTGGGTGAGTCCCGCCGTCGTGGTCCATTCCGCCTGGGTGAGTCCCGCCGTCGTGGTCCGCTCCGCGGCCATGCGCCCCGCCGTCGTGGTGCATGGCGTCTGACACAGCGTCACGCACCACGGGATGCTCAAACGTAGGCGCCGGACCGGCATGTTCCCGGCGTCGAATCAGGTGGAACATACGGTGGGCCAAGATGACGAACCCCACCCAGGCCAGGCCCAGCGTCCAGCCGGCAATAACATCGGTCAACCAGTGGTGGCCCAGGAAAACCCTGCTCAGGCCCATGGACATAATGAAGACGGTACCCGCGGTGATGGCCGTGATGCGGACGCTGAGGACCTGGAACTGCAGGCAGATGATGTACACCAGCACGCCGATCACCACTGTGGTGTTAAGGGTGTGCCCGCTGGGAAACGACGGTGAGTCTTCGTAGGGCGGAACAGCTTCGGAGTGGTCCGGCCGGGTCCGGCCCACCAGCCGCTTGCCCAAGGTGGTGGCCGCGGTGGAAACCGCGGCTGCACCGCCCACAAGGAGGAGCGGGCGCCACGACCTGCTGAGGAAGGTCAGCCACGCGGTGAGGAGCGTGGCGAGGATGGGCATGCCGATGCCGCCGCCAATGTTGGTGAAGCCCGTGACGAATGCATCAAGTCCGGGATTGCGCAGTGACTGGGCGTAGTCCAGGGCGGGGATATCAAGGCTCGCCAGGCCCTCGTCATCCACCACGTCCGAATACACTTCGGCACCCAGGAGGGCCATGGCGACAATCAGGGTTCCGCCCACCGCCATGGTCAGCCACAAGGCGGCATACGGTTTGATCCAACGGTCCACGCGGTCCCGAACGGTACTCACGGCGCCTCCCCGGCATTCAGTACGCAGGCTTACTATCCCCCGAAACTATCATTGAGCCATGGTCTCCGCATCGAACAGTTACGACGAGTGGATGGGCCTCGCCCTGGCGGAGGCCCGCGCGGCGCTCGCTACCGGCGATGTCCCCATTGGCGCCGTGGTGCTGGGGCCCGACGGCGAGGTGCTGGGTTCCGGACGGAACCAGCGGGAAGAGCTTGGGGACCCCACCGCCCATGCCGAGGTTGTGGCCATCCGCCAGGCTGCTGAGCGGCTGCGGGAACTGGCACGGCTCGCCGGCGGCCCGGACGACGGGTGGCGGTTGTCCGACTGCACGCTGGTGGTCACGCTGGAACCGTGCGCGATGTGTGCCGGCGCGATCGTCCTGGCCCGGATCCCCCGGGTGGTGTTCGGCGCCTGGGACGCGAAGGCGGGCGCCGCGGGGTCCGTGTTCGACATTCTCCGAGAGCGGCGGCTCAACCACTGGGTGGAGGTCTACCCGGGCATCCGGGAAGGCGAGAGCTCCGTGCTGCTGCGCGACTTCTTCGCGGATCACCGGACACGGTTGTAGCCGCACCGCTTCGGCTGGTGACCGGAGCCTAATCAGGCTTGGCCTGTTCCCGCTTTACCCGGCGCCTGTCAGCGCACGCACGACGTTCTCGGCCGTCTCCTCCCACCCGTGCAGGAGGCCGCGTGCTTCCAGGGCCCGGCTGCGCCATTCCTGCTGCAAAGCATGGTCCTCCAGCCATCGCCGAAGGGCCGTGCCGAGAACGGCTGCGTCCGCTTCGCCCCCATGGGGAAGCGCAAGCGCCTCGCCCGGAAGGCGCGTGCCGGCGTCGGCATCCTTCAGCCCGGCCAGGTCCAGCGCTTCGACCGCACCGGTCCCCTGCCGGACCACCACGGGAACGCCGCGGGCCAGCGATTCGGTGACCACCATGCCAAACGCTTCTTCCCGCGAGACGAGAAGGCTCAGGTCCGCCCGGTTCCATTCCGCCTCAAGCGCATCCCCCGCCAACTCCCCCGCTAGCTGCACTCTTCCCGCCAGTCCGCTGCGGGCGATGGCTTCTTCCACCTGCCTGGCGTAGGCCGGATCTGCCTGCTCCGATCCCACCAGCGATGCTGTCCACTCCAGGTCCTGGACGCCTTCGAGTGCGGCCACGGTGAGGAGTTGGTCCTTGTTGGGCAGCAGCGCCGCCACGGCGAGGAGGTGTGGAGGCCGGGAGCCTGTGGCGGGCGGGACCGGATCGGCTCCCGGAAGGGCGACCCGGGCATTGGGAAGGCCGCGCTCCTTCAGGATGGCGGCCGCACTGCTGCTGGTGCAGATGACACCCGACGCCGCACGGAGCGCCCTTGCTTCTTTCTGCAACGCTTCCCGGCCGGAAGTTTCCGGGACGGGCATATGCACCAGGACGAAAGTTCGCCGGCCCGCCTTGGCCGCGAATTCGAGCTCGTCCGGGGCGCCGACGGCGACGAGCCCGTCCACCAGCACCACGGCTGACTGTTGCTCTTGCCCTGATTCCCATGTGCCAAGAATGCTGCCGAACCGGCGTCGTTCCTTGGCGGAAGCGTGGGGCCAGTTCCCTTCGACCGGGAGCACGCATACTTCCCAGCCCAGGCTCTGCATTCCCTCTGCCAGCCTGGCGTTGTAGACGTTACCGCCCGAGCTGTGGCGAATGTTGGCGGGGACCAGCAACCGCACCACGGGCATGGGTCAGGCTTTGAGGTCCAGCGAGAACGTTGCCCAGGCATCCGGATTCTCGCGGAGGGTGACGTCGATCCCGTCCAGGTGGCGGCCGTCGTCGTCATCGCTGATTTTCTCCGCCACGGCCTGGGCAATGTACTGGGCGAGGGCCTCGGTGGTGCTGAGCTTGCCCTCGAAGTCCGGGTGCTCGTCCAGGTTCTTGTAATTCAGTCCGTCAAGGACCTCCTCGATGACGGTTCCGGCGGCGCCGATATCCAGGACGATCGCGTTGTCATTCAGGGCACGACGGCGGAACGCCACCTCCGCGACGAACGTTGCACCGTGCAGGCCCTGGGCAGGTCCGAACGCCTCACGCGGCAAGCTGTGGGCAATCATGAAGTGGCGGCGGACGGTCAGGCTGAACATGGATTACCTCTGGCTCTGTTTGGTGGAGTCGGTCTGGTGTGGTTAATCAGTGGGCGTGGCGTGTACCGGCTGCCGGGTTGTTCAGGCCGGTCTTCCGGGCTGGCGGGCAACGTCCTGCGGGTATTCGATGACGTGGCAGAGGGCTTCAAGGCTTCCATCGGACAGGCCCTGGACCACCTCCGGGAGGTCCTCGAAGGCCGACTGTCCGGTGAGGAACGCGTCGAATACAGGGTCGGCGAGCAGCGAGACGGCCAGGTCGAGGCGGTCGGCGTTGGTCCGGCGGTGCCGGCGGGACCGGGCCACCATGCCCACCTGGCTTGCCCTGATTGAGAGCCTCCGGGCGTGGAAGTCCTCCCCCAGGGGCACGGTGACCTTCCGGTCGGCGTACCAGGACATTTCGATGACGTCCCCGTCGTCGCCCACAAGCTGGAGGCTGCGTTCGAGGCCTGCCTGGGAAGCGGAGCAATGGATCACGATGTCGCAATCGTCAAGGGCGTCCTCGGGGCTCGTGAACCCGACGCCGATGGTGTCTGCCAGCTTCTTCCGTCCCGGATCCACGTCAACGAGTTGAAGACGCTGAAGCGGGAAGGTGCGCAGCAGGGTGGCCACCATCCCGCCCACCAGGCCCGCCCCGACGACGGCGACGCGGTCCCCCAGCTTCGGTTCGGCCTCCCACAGGGCATTGATGGCCGTTTCCACCGTTCCAGTGAGCACGGCTCGCTGTGACGGGACGCCGTCCGGGATTCTCGTGAGGGCGGCCACCGGAACAACGTACCGGTCCTGGTGCGGGCTGAGGCAGAAAACGCGCTGTCCCTTCCACTCGGCCGGGCCTTCCTCCACGACGCCGACCGACAGGTAGCCGAACTTCACCGGGCCGGGGAAATCGCCCTCCTGGTGCGGGGCACGCATCTCATCGGCAACCCTGGGCGGCACCGCGCCCCGGTGGACCACCATCTCGGTGCCCCGGCTGATACCGGAGTACAGCGCGCGGACCACGGCTTCGTCCGGCCCTGGAGCCGGCAAGTCCTCGGACCGGAGTTCGCCCTGTTCCTTCGCGGTGGTCCAGTAGGCGGTGGCGCGGTGCGGCAATTCTGAATTAGTCATCTTGCTGTCGAATCTATCGGGACGGGCGTTCGGGAGGAAGGTCCGCCGGCGGGTGTCGCCATTTCAGCGGGTCCACGTCTGCGGGTTACGGGCAACCGGGAGAGGTCTGCTGGCGCTATTTCAACGTGCTGGCTTAGACGTCGGCACGGAAGCGTGCGCAGCATCAGATTTCTTACAGCTTTCAGCCCTGGCGGTCATGTGAGCGAGAGATCGTGTAGCCGGTGTTCCTGTTGCGGATCAGCGGGCAGCTCGAAGGGAGCCGCGTAGAACGCCTCCCAGAGGGGATCATCCGGGGAGAGATCGTCGGGGACGATACGGTCCTCGCAAGCGAATTCTTCGTCCAGTAATTCGTCATCCGGTGGGTCGGCAAGGAGATAGTCGGGGCAGACCGCAACGCCGGCAAGGATCCTTTGTTCCAGAGAGCCTGTCATGTGCAACGCGTCAGGGAGTCCGGGTGGCCAGTGTGGTTGTTGTGGGTCGGGATGTTGGGCCGGGTAGTGGCGGCCGGTGGGGGAGGTCCAGCCGGGTGGTTCAGTCCCGGTTGCTGGTGTGGGGGTCCAGCCGCTGTTGTGTTTGAGGCGGTGATGTTTGGGGCAGAGTTGTGCCAGGTTGCTGACCCCGGTTGTCCCGTGGTGCTGCCAGGCGGTGAGGTGGTCGGTGTCGTTGTCTGTGCTGGGGTTGGTGCAGCCGGGGAAGGTGCAGTGCCCGTCGCGCATCCTGATCCAGCGTTTCATCGCCTCCGTCAGCCGGTAACTGGTCCTACCGATCTCCAAGGGCGCACCGTCGCGGGGATCGACGAGGACCCGGTAAAACGAGGTCGCCCCGTCGGCGACGAGTTTCCGTGCCATGGCCGCCGGGATGGGCCCGTACCCGTCGAGGTCTGCCGGTTCGTCAGTGCTGCCCAACATTGTAAATATCGGAATGGTGACCAGCACGTCGGCTTTCGGCGCGGGGATCTTGCTGAGGTCAACGAAGTATGGGTCGGTCCCGTTGCCACTGGCACCGGGAAGACTATCGGCCCCGGATGCGCTGCCAGATCCTTCGCCACCGTCCAACCGGCCTGTGGCAGCGGCCCCGGTATGGGCGCTCAAGAGGAGCGCTGCTGCAGTGTCCGGCCGCAACTGGGTGAGGGTGCGGGTTTCGCCGGGGCCTTGGAGGCCGCGGGCGATCGCAGTGGTCTTGTTCCAGATGGCGCAGGCGGTGTCCCCCGGCAGGATCAGGGTAATCGATGCCATCCCATCGGCGCCGGGGCGGTATTCCATCCGCCGCTCCGCCACACACCTGACGTGCCGTTCCTGGACGGACGCGGGGTAGGTGCGTTCGCGCCAGGTCCTGACTTTCCTGCGGAACAGGTGCGCCACGAGGTCACCGGGCGCAGACCCCCGGGCCGGGTTGGGGGCGTCCGGGTCGAAGAAATGCGCCACCAACGCCTCAGCACCTTCGGTGGCAAGGCAGTCCGCTTCGTCGGCGACGATCACCGCGTGCCGCCACGACATCAACCCAGAAGCCAGTGCACCGGCAACAAGGGGCATCGCACAGACTTTCCGGGACTGGCTGATGAATGCTGCCGCTGCGCCAGGGCTGAGCGTCAGGACCCCGGCGAGCTCCGCGGTCGTGGACATCTCCACGAACGCCCGCTCGGAGTCTGTGGCGTCCGGCGGCGTCATCGCCTCCTGAAACTCGGCGAACTCAGTGGCGTCCGCTGCCATTCCGGCCGCGGCCTGGGCTTCCAACTGCTTCCAGAAAGCCAGCCGCCGCAGCCGCAGCTCAGACTTCCGCTCCAACACATCAACTGCTTCACGGGCCACTGCTTCAGGGTCAGCCCGGTCCAGCTCCTCATCAATCAGGAACAGCGCGTCGAGGCTGGCGACGGAGGCCCAAAGACCCTCCATCACCGCTGTCTCCTCGACCGGAGAAGCCGCCGCGTTTCCCATAAAAGAATTCTCGCGCGAGGGTCTGACATTCACAGTGCACCCGTTGGACCACCGATTACAGCCTCTGGCATCGTGCGCCAAGGTGTTGTCGTTTTGGGGATGTGCGCCTTGCTCCGGTACCCTATTGAGGTTGGTGACGTGTCCGAGCGGCCGAAGGTGCAACACTCGAAATGTTGTTTGGTGTAAAAGCCAACGTGGGTTCAAATCCCACCGTCACCGCCACTTAGAAGGCCCCCTGCTTCCATTGCATGAAGGAAGCAGGGGGCCTTTTGCGTTAACGGACCTGCGAATGAGTACGCAGCCCGGGGACTAGTTGAAGCACAGGCCCCACAATTACTTGAGTTTGACCAGGAACTGGTTGTAGTCGGCGGCGTTGAAGTTCGCGACGATCATGCTTGACGAGTTCGCGTGCTCGACGGGCATCTGCAGGACCACTTTGTCGGTTACAGAGAAGCCCTTCTCCGCAGGGGGCGCAGTCGTCGCGCCCTTGGGGAGGGTGGATACGTTGTTGAATGTGGTCCCGTATTCGTCGTCAGTACCGAAGGTGCCGTCCCAGTTCTTGTTCACCACCGAGAACTGCGTTCCACCTTTCTCAGGCGTTGCACCGTTGTACTTCCATGTTGCCGTGAACGTCACCCAGGTGTTGCCCGGATCCGGCGCCACCTTGGAGGCAATGCTGTCCATGGCTTTGATCTCCGCGTTCGCATCGAGATTGACGCTGTCGATGACCAGGGACCAGTCGCCGTCGGTCATTTCTTCACCGATACTGTATGGGTTTGCCAGCGTCCCTTCCTTCTCGCCCTTCGGCCACACCGGTTCAGGCGTTGGGGCGGCTGCAGGCGCTGTGGCCGAGTCGGCTGCTGGCGTTTCCTTGGCGGGGGACGCGCACGCGGAAAACGTTAGCAGGGCTGCCAAGGCGAGTGCACCGCCTGCGAAAGTGCGGTGGGAAAAAGTCGAGCGGATTATCTTTAAACGTTGCATGGTATTTACACTATTCGATCTACAAACCGTCCGGGGTCACCACTCCACCTGCGCGGGGAGTATCTAGACACAGGCCGATCCAACCCCTGACGATCGAGGCGGCGATTGCCTGCCGACCCAGCATCAAACAACGTCGATGATCCCGCACATCACGGAACCTGGTTGGTTGTATCCTGCCGAAACCCAGAAACGTTCGACGGCGGCCGCCCACCTGGCATATCCACCTCCGGCAGGCGAAGGAAAAACTCAGCCCCAAACGCATAAGAATTTCATTTGACCACTCGAGGATCCTGCACTGATGGGAGTTCATGCCAGATTACTTTGGTTACTACCCTTGAGAACCATCCGAGGCTGAACTCGTCTTCAGTGCCGGGTACGAAGGATTCCGCAACCTGGTCCCGACTAGCAAAAGACGTGTCACGCTCGTCCGAAATAATCTGACACTAGATTCTTTCAATCTCAACTGTGTTGAGAACGGGCATAAGCACACAAAAGGCATTGGCGCCGAACAGTCTTCCCTGAGCCGTCGTTCGTGGTTGTCATTCCATCCCCTATTCAGATCACCAGCCACTCGCCTGCGGCCGCTGGAGGTCCATTCCTATGTGAGGTTTCCAACGGCGGCGGACGTGATCCGACCGGCAGCGTCGCGGGTGAATGCCGCTGCCCCGCGTAAGGGGGTGGCCACCCGACTTAGACCTCCACAGGACCGATCGGAGGTATGCCAATAAACGAGGTATCCCTCGCAGCCGTCATCCTCGCCTCGGCCGTGCGGCCGTTACAGTTGCCACAAGGTCGCGGATCCCAGGCTACAGCCCGACAGCTGCTTCAGCGCGGTTGGCGCATGCAGTGCGGCTCGTCCATTTAGCAGACGTCTAGTACGTTGTGAGGCGCGTGCCCCTGGCATCATTGCCCGTGAGCAACTCACGGCCGGACGGCTGCAATGCAGGGGTCTTGAAGAAATCAGAAAGCGCGGCTTCGACAGCCGGGAGATCCTGGACCAACCGCGAGGGCATAAAGCCCTTTACGTCCCCCATCGGAACCTCTATGGAGTTATCCGCCGATTGGTCAGTCCGCACCAGAACTGCCCATGACACATCCTTCGAGACATCCGGATTTCGATGGCACACCAAGCCCTTGCCCGCGCTTCCGGCCACCTCAAACCGTGCTGAACCAAGTGCGACGGACAGGTGCGCGTTCGCGTCCCCATCCAACGCCCGCAGCGCAGCAGTGGCCTCGTCCCGGGCCTCCGCCTCAGAAGTGAATTCCTCGCCGGCCACTTCCCACGCAGCTTCTACGGTTCTTGCAGCGCGTGCTTTCGGTTTCGTCGAGACCATCCGCCACGCCGTTCCCAGGTTGGTTCCGGCGACGAAGGATCCAATCCAAGCAATACCCGCGGAGCCGACCGTGTCAGCATTCACAAACAGAACCACGCAAACTGCCAGCGCCCCGAATAAGCACAGCAGTGACACCCACACATGACGCGAGCCGAAGCGGAAGAGCCAGACCCCTAGCCCGGCGCCGGCCCCCAAGGCCGCGAACGCCTGCCATGGGGCTGCAAGGCGCCCGAAGAGAACGAAGGCAAGCGTCGCACATAAGACGACGACACCAAAAGCCAAGTAGCTCATCCCCGACTCGCGCTTACGAGACCGTCCACTTTTCGTGTTAATCGTTCCAAACTGCACTTACCAACCCAACCCGTCTTTGATAAAGTCGCCACCCCAGCCCACAGCGACACCGCCGGCCGATCCTCCCCATAGGCCCATCGTATTGTTCTGTCTGATGTTTAGGGCTCCTGAGATTGTTCGCGGCGCGAAGTACGGGCCACACGGAAAGCCGTCCAGGATCCGGCCGTCAAAGGCACCGCCTACCCCGTCCAGCGCCTGCAGGGCGTGGAGGTGCGCACCCCCGCCCGCGTGGTAACACCCAGCCCGCTGCCCATCACCCTGGTGCCCGTGTGGGCCAGCGGCGCCGACGAACTGAATCCGCTCTACGTCAGCCCCGCCTCGGGTAAGCCGTCACAGATGTTCGAGGCCGTAACAGGCGGTGAACGGGGGCTGCGCTTCTCCGATGCCTGCGGCGGGGCACTCGCTGTGGACAGCTCCGGGCTCACCGTCACGGCGCTGCAAATCTCGCCGGAGTGCACGGTACGGGCCAGCGTAGGAAACTTCACCGACCTGCAGTCGCGGGGGTTCAGCATCACCTCCCGCGAAAACTCGGGCGGGTAAACCGCCCGGTGAGCGCTCCCCCAACAAAAGCGCCGGACGCAGGGGATCTCCCCGCGCCCGGCGCCCTGAGCCCGGCGGCTGTTACAGCCGGGTGTCGAAGGAATCGCAGAAAACGTTCTCGTTGAACGTGCCCTGGAATTCAGACTTGCCCTGGATCTTCGCCACGGCAGCCCGGATGGCCTCACGCGAGCCGGCGTGCGCGTGGATGGCGGTCTTCACCATCGGCACGTCAATCAGGTGGTTCGGCTGGTTCAGCGAGACAAACACCGTGGGGACCTCCGTGGCGTACCACGGAATCTCGGCCGCCATCGGTGAGGACCACTTGATCCGGATGGCTGCCTCCTGCGCGAAGCCCTTGACGTTGGCGAACACAAATGCGGCGTCGTACCTGTCTGCATAGTCCGCGGTGGCCTCTTCCGCCAGGACGGACATGAAGTTCACGCCGGTCTCCCCCGCGGCCTCACGCTGCTCGGCAGTGCGGAAAAGGTCCACCTCGAAGCCCGCCGCAACAAGCTCTTCCTTCACCGTTTCCAGGTATGCCAGCGGATCGGCGCGGGTGAAATCGGCCCCGCCGGAGATGCCGTAGAGCCGGATCCGCGGATGGGTTTCGGGCGTGATCGGCAGGTTTCCGGCGGTGTCCTTGACCAGGGTGACGGTCTTGTCTGCCACCTCGGCCGCAATGGCACGGTGCGCGTCCGATCCGATCACTGACAGCGCTGCGGGCGGCGGGACCAGTTCGTCCAGGGACTTCCGGTGCAGCCCCAGGGAGGCCTTCAGCCCAAGGATCCGCCGCAGCGCGTCCTGCAGCCGCTGTTCGGTGATGACGCCGGACTTGTAGCCGTCCAGCATGAACTGGAAGTCCTCCGCCGGGTTGCGGAAGAACAGGAACATGTCGCAGCCGGCCGCGATGGTTGCCGGTACCAGGTCCTTGCGCTTCTGCGCCTGCGTGAGGCCCACCATGAGCGAGGCATCAGTGAGCACCAGGCCGTTGAAGCCGAGCTCACCACGCAGCAGGTCCTGCAGCAGTTCCGGCGCCAGCGTCGCGGGCAGGATGTCGGCGTCGGACAGCCCCGGACGGAAGTGCCGGGAAACCTCCGGTGCGCCGATGTGGCCCACCATGATGGACTGCACGCCATGGCCGATCATCTCGCGGTACACATGCCCGTACGTCCGGTCCCACTCCTCGTAGGAGAACGTGTTGTAGGACGTGACCACGTGCTGGTCGCGCTCATCCACGCCGTCGCCCGGGAAGTGCTTCATGGCGCAGACGGTGGCAGACTCGCTGATGCCGTCGAAGTACTCCTTGGCGCGTTCCACCACGACCTCCGGGGTGTTGCCGAACGAGCGCGTGGAGATGACCGTGTTCCGCCAGTTGTAGTGGATGTCCACGATCGGCGCGAACGCCCAGTTGCAGCCGAGCGCCGCAGTCTCGACGCCGGCCACCTGGCCCATCTGGCGGGCAATGTCCTTGTCCGGGTGTGAGCCTGCCTGCAGGTGCGTGGAAACGAACGTGCCGTCGTCGCAACTTCCCGCCCCGCCCATTTCCGGGTTGGAGGCGATCAGCAGCGGCACGCGCGACTTCGACTGCGCGTACCGGATGTGCTCCTGCACGGCGGCGGACGGCCCCGGGCGGTACCGCATGCCGCCCACGTGGTAGTTCTCCAGGACGCCGTCGAGGTACTCGGGCGAGTAACCGTTGTTGTGGTTGATGAAGAGCTGCCCGATCTTTTCCTCGAGCGTCATGGAACTGATGGTTTCTTCCACCCAGGACACCGCACCGCCGTCGAGATTGAACGGGGCGGCGGAAAGGTCGACGTCGAACTGCCGCGGCCGGGTGCCTGCGCTACCGGAGGCAGGACGTACGAAGGCGACAATGCTGGCGAGTGCCGACGCCACCACCTCGTCAACGGGCGCGGAGATGTCCACGACGAACCCGGCTTCGTCTGCTTCCAGCGGTTCGAGAGTGGCGAGCTGGGAGTCCAGCAGCGTGGTGGGCATGAAATGCCCGGAGCGGCCTTCGAGCCGGCGGGCGAGGACGTCCTTGCTGCCGTGCAGGTGCAGGAACACTGTGTCCGGAGCTTGCTCGCGGATGGCGTCGCGGTAGCTGCGGCGCAGTGCGGAGCAGGCCAGGACCAGTCCCCCGTCGCCGGCGTTGGCCAGCTCGGAACCGACAGTGGCGAGCCAGGGCCAGCGGTCGTCGTCGGTGAGCGGGGTGCCCGCGGCCATTTTGGCGACGTTCTCCACGGGGTGGAGCGAGTCGCCGTCGAGGAACGGGACGCCGAGCTCGCGGGCCACGAGGTCGCCGATGGTGGTCTTTCCGCAGCCGGAAACACCCATGACAATGATGCGGTGCTTGGTCATAGCTTCTGCCTCACCAGTCATGCACGGTGCCGTCAACCAGGCGGTTGTACGGCAGGTAGGCCTGCTGGTACGGGAACGCCGCGGCGGCTTCCTCGTTGAACTCGACGCCGATGCCCGGCTCGTCGCCCGGGTGCAGGTAGCCGTCCTTGAAGGTCATGGACTGGTGGAAGACCTCGTTGGTCTTGTCCGAGTGCTGCATGTACTCCTGGATGCCGTAGTTGTGGATGGCGAGGCCCACGTGCAGCTGCGCGGCGAAGCCCACGGGAGAGATATCGGTGGGGCCGTGGAAGCCGGACTTGATCTGGTACTGGGCGGCGAAGTCCATGACCTTCTTCAGCGGGGAGATGCCGCCGAAGTGGGTGGATGCTGCCCGGACGTAGTCGATCAGCTGTTCCTTGATGATGGTCTGGTAGTCGTACACGGTGTTGAAGATTTCACCGATGGCCAGCGGGGTGGTGGTGTGCTGGCGGACCAGGCGCAGGGCCTCCTGGTTCTCGGCAGGCGTGCAGTCCTCAAGCCAGAACAGGTCGTACGGTTCCAGCGCCTTGCCAAGCTTCGCGGCCTGGATGGGCGTCATCCGGTGGTGGCCGTCGTGCAGCAGCGGGATCTCCGGGCCGAACTCGTTCCGGACGGCCTCGAAAACACTGGGCAGGTGGCGCAGGTACGCGCGGGTGTCCCAGTCCTCCTCCACGGGGAACGCGCCGCGGCCGGCGGGTTCGTAGTCGTACCGTTCACCCGAGGCCTGCGCCTGGGCAGCCACGCCGTACACGGCCTTGATGCCCGGGACGGCGGTCTGGATGCGGATGGATTTGTAGCCCAGCTCCAGGTGCTCACGAACGGAGTCAAACAGGGACGGGATGTCCGCACCTGAGGCGTGGCCGTAAGCACGCAGGCCGTTGCGGGACGCACCACCCAGGAGCTGGTAGACCGGCATCCCGGCCACCTTGCCCTTGATGTCCCACAAGGCCATGTCGACGGCGGCAATGGCCGCCATGGTGACGGGGCCCCGGCGCCAGTAGGAGGACCGGTACAGGAACTGCCAAGTGTCCTCGATGCGGTGCGGGTCCTTGCCGATCAGCAGCTGGGCGACGTGCTCCTTCAGGTACGCGGCGACGGCAAGTTCACGGCCGTTCAGGGTGGCGTCACCAATGCCGGTCACACCGTCCTCGGTGGTGATCCGGAGCGTGACGAAGTTACGCGACGGGCTGGTAACGAACACTTCGGCGGCAATGATTTTCACAGCTGGTCCTTTCGAGCGGGGCTGGCCTGCGGGGCGGGTCTGGAAGGCCGGGGTTGATGGGCCGGGTTTGGCGAACTGGTACTGGTGGGCTGCTGCCCCTATGGCGGGGCTAGCTCTTGTGCGCTGCGGGTGACGGTGCGGGAGGGGCCGCAGACTGTTGGACGGAGCCGGCATAAGATGTGCCTTCTGGCTCCGCACGCCGTGCCGTGATGTCCCGGAGGATGCCTGCGTGCGTGTCGTCGGTGAGCGTGTAGCGGGACATCACCAGCACGGCCAGGAGGGTGAGGACGGCAGGGATTGCGCCTGCGGCCACCTGGATTCCGAACGCGGCCTCGGCAGTTTGCGCAGCCCCGGATTTGTAGCCACCCAGGGCCAGGGCGTAGGCCGCCAGGGCACCGCCTACCGCCTGTCCGGTCTTGCGGGTGAAGGAGAAGAGCGCGTAGGTGATGCCCTCGGTGCGGACACCGGTCTTCCATTCGCCGTATTCCACGGTGTCCGCTTCAAGGGCCCACACCACGATGTTGACGGCCATGACGCCCACCAGGCTGACCACGAGCCCGCCAAAGCCGATCCAGGTCTGGCTGGCAGGTGCGAGGAAGATGATGATTCCGCCAACAATGGTGACAACCGAGGCGTAGATGTAGACATTCTTCTTGCCGATGGTGCGGACCAGCCGCGGCATGATGGCCGCCAGCACGAAGGTGAGAACCAGCTGCACGATGGAAAGGACGGGGTACAGGTCCAGCCGGCCCAGCACGTCCCGCAGGTAGTACAGCTGGACCGAGGTCAGGGCCAGGTAGCCGGAGAGGAACAGGAAGGAGCTCAGGCACAGCATCAACAGCGGCTTGTTGCCCTTCAGGGTGTCCACGCTCTGCTTGAAGGACACGTTCGGCACCGAACGGTGGACCCGCTCCTTGGCCGTGAAAACGGTGAAGAAGTACAGGGCGGCACCAATCACCACGAACGCGAGGGTGATGCCGGTAAAGGTCGCCTGCAGGTTGGCTCCGGGCTTGATCAGCGGGGCTACGAAGATGCCCAGGGACGAGCCCACCAGTGCAGCGCCGATCATGCGGGCGGAACCGAGCTTGGCCCGCTCCCCCGGATCCTGCGTCATGGCACCGGCCAACGAACCGTAAGGGATGTTCACCAGGCTGTAGGCCAGGCCCAAAGCGGCGTAGGTGACGTAGGCGTAGAGGAGGGTGCCGGTTTCGCCGATCTGGGGCACGGAGAACGTGGCCACGCTGAGCAGGAGCAGCGGGATGGAACCGAACATGATGAACGGACGGAACTTGCCGAACCGCTTACTGAAGGTCCTGTCGACAATCCGTCCGGCGAAGACGTCCGCGAAGGCATCGAAGATCCTGACGGCCAACAGGAGCGTTCCTGCGGCTGCCGCCGAAATCCCTGCAACATCCGTGTAGTAGACCAGCAGGAACATGGTGGCAGTGGTGAATGCCAGGTTATTGGCGGCATCGCCGGCGCCATAGCCGACGATGCTGAGCCTGTTCAGCTTCTTCACGAGGGGCTCCTTTACCCACTGCCGCGAGGCAGCACATTGATTAAGTCTGGTTGTAATCCTAGTCACTTGGCAAGACAATGGCAAGCGGTTGCCATGGGTTTTTGCACCGCAGAATTATGTTGCGCACGGCGGTGGCAGGACCCAGTGCGCATCACGGAAACGACGCCGGCCCGCGCACGCAAAACTGCCCGGACGCACGGGGGCGTCCGGGCAGTTCCGTAGGGCAGGCGGCGCGGCCGCCGGGCCAACGGGCAAGCCGAAGGAGACCTACTCCCCCTGGCGGGCGAAGGTTCCCGCGAGTCCGGCCACGAGTTCCACCACGGCGCCATCATGCGAGAGCGGGACGCTCAGCAGTGCCAGCAGTGCTTGTACCCGGTCCGCTCCAGCCAACGCACAGGCGGCTGCGATGTCATCTGACAGCGGGTCCTGTACAGTCCGGCCGTCGGCGGTTGCAGCGACGCAGAAAGCAACCCACGCCGCGATCATGGCGGCCGCGCCCTCACCGGACCTCCCGCCGTCGCGCTCAGCCATCAGGACGGGAACGGCGCGCATCCGCAGCTTGGTGCTGCCGTCCATGGCGATCTGGGTGAGGTGGTGCGCAATCCGCGCATTGCGGAACCGCGCCAGGAGCTGCTCCCGGTAGGCCGGAATCTGGAGGTCGGCACCGTGGGCTGCCGCGCCCGAGAGGTTGGCCTCCGCTTCGTTCCAGAAACGTTCGACGGCGGCCAGGCACACCGGGTCTGCCAGGGCTTCGGCAACCGTTGCGTGCCCGCGGAGCTGGCCGGCATAGGCCAGCAGCGAATGGGCGCCGTTCAGCAGCCAGAGCTTGCGGTTCTCGTACGGTTCGATCTCGTCGACGAAGACGGCCCCGGCGTCCTCCCAGCGCGGGCGTCCCGCCGGGAAGTCACCGCTGAGGACCCAGTTGCGGAACGGCTCGGCCACCACCGGCGAGTTATCGATGTAGCCGCACGCGGCTGTGACGGATTCGACGTCGGCATCGGTGGTCCGGGGGGTAATGCGGTCCACGGAGGTGCTGACGAAGCTGATGTATTCCACGATCCAGGCAGCGAGCTCCGGATCCCAGGCCTCCGCCATGCCCACTACCGCGGTGCGGGCCACGGTGCCGTTGTTGGAGAGATTGTCGCAGCAGACGACGGCGAGCGGTCCGGCGCCGGCAGCCTTGCGGGCGGCGAGTGCCCGGACCAGGCGGCCCACCGGAGTGGCCGGCCGGCCGGCGGGCCCGGCTGCGAGTTCCTGGAGGTCTGCGGCGACGCCCGGGGCTTTCCGGTCCAGCTGGCCGTCGGCACCGAGTCCATAGGCGGCCTCGGTGATGGTCAGCGTGACGACGGCGGTGCCGGCGGCGGCGATCAGCGCGGTGAGGCGGCCGGCGTCGGCCCCGTTCACCGCTTCGACGATGCTGCCAACGACCTCGAGGGTGTCACCGGAGTCCCCCCGCTCGACCACCGTGTACAGGCCATCCTGCTGTGACAGGGCCTCCGCCGCGTCCGGGCGGCGTCCGGTGAACGCTGCGATCCCCCACTCGGCGGCATCCCCGGCGTGCTGCGTGTACCAGGCCTGGTGCGAACGGTGGAAGGCGCCAAGCCCCAGGTGGACGATCCGGACAGGTGCCTTGGGCGCGGGCCGCAAGGCCCGGCTGAGCTGCGGGACGGCAGGTGCCGCGGCCCCGCGATGGGTAGCGCCGGCGTCGGACGGTCCGGCGGCAGTCTTTTCGATAGTCACAGCTTGAAGACCCTTCGTGGGGAGCCGTCAACGATGTCGACGATGAGCTCGTGGGCGCGCTCCTCAGTGACCCGATGCTCGGCCACCAGGCGGGCCAGGAAGGAGGCCTCGATCCGGCGCGAGGCGTCATGCCGGGCGGGAATGGAGCAGAAGGCGCGCGTGTCATCGATGAAACCGGACGAGCGGGAGAACCCGGCCGTCTCGGTGACGGCGGAGCGGAAGCGGAGCATGGCGTCCGGGGCATCGAGGAACCACCACGGTGCGCCCAGGAACACTGACGGATAGAACCCGGCCAGGGGCGCCAGTTCCCGGGAGAAGACCGTCTCGTCCATGGTGAACAGCACCAGGTGGAAGTCCTTGGCAGTGCCGAAATCCTGCAGCAGCGGCCGGACCGCCTCGGTGTAGTCGATGGCGAAGGGGATGTCATGGCCGCTGTCCGCGCCAAATTTACCGAACGTTGGATCGTGGTGGTTGCGGAAGGAGCCGGGGTGGATGGTCATCACCAGGCCGTCCTCCACGGACATCCGGGCCATCTGGTACATCATGTGCGCTTCGAAGTCTTCGCGGTCCTGCGCCGTGGCGTTGCCGGAGCGGGCAACGTCGAACAGGCGGGACGCTTCGGAATCGCTGAGCTTGAGGGTGCGCGGCGTGCGGACGCCGTGGTCCGCGGAGACGGCGCCGTTGTCCACGAAGTAGCGGCGGCGGTTCTCGAGGGCGGTGATGTATGCGCCGTAGCCTGTGCCGCCGTCACCCGCTGCGGCGATGAGGCGCTCCACGTTGTCCTGCCACTGCGGGTGCGCGATGTTCAGGTACTGGTCCGGGCGGAACGTGGGCAGGACGCGGCCGTGGAAGGACGGATCCGCGGCGATTGCCTGGTGGCTGGACAGGGTGTCCAGCGGGTCATCAGTGGTGGCGAGCACCTCGATGTTGAAGTCCTTGAAAAGCTCGCGGGGCCGGAAGCCGGGTTCCTGGAGGCGGGCGGAGATGGCGTCGTAGCTGGAATCCGGGTCACCGGCGTCCGGTTCTTCCTGGAGGCCGAAAACGCTCTGGAACTGCGTACGCAGCCAGTAGCCGGAGGCAGTGCCCTCGAACAGTGGCCAGGCCTTGCAGAACTCGCGCCATACGGTGCGGGCATCCGGAACCGCACTGGGGTCGCCCTGGGCACCCGACTGGGGCCGCAACAGGTCCTGGTCAACACCGCTGGCGTGGATCAGGCGCGTGACGTAGTGGTCCGGGCTGACCAGCAGCGCTGCAGGGTCAGGAAAGGCGGTGTTGTGCTCGATGACGGCGGCGTCAACGTGGCCGTGGGGGGAAATGATGGGCAGGTCCTGGACGCGTTCCAGCAGGCCGCGGGCGATGCTCCGCGTTCCGGGGTCAGCGGGCAGGAGCCGGTCGGGGTGGGAAGCAATGGACTGTGACATAGATCAATGATCGTTTTGGCAACCGGCGTTTGTCAACCGGTTGCCAAAAATTGCCATTTAGGTGGCGCAGGATCTCAGGCGGGGTGGCCCGATGCCAGGAGCCTGCCGCTGGAACCACGCAGCACCAGCTCGGTTTCCACCTGCAGCGCCGGGGACACTTCCTCCGCGCCGTGCAGCACCTCCAGCAGCAAGGTTGCCGCCTCGGTGCCGCAGGCCGTCATCGGCGACCTGATGGTGGTCAGCGCCGGAGTGGTGAAGTCCGCACCGAAAATATCGTCAAAGCCCACAATGCTGATCCGGTCCGGAACCTGCACGCCCGCGGCCTGCAGCTCCTGCATCAGGCCAATGGCCAGGAGGTCGTTGTACGTCATCACTGCCGTGGCACCGCTGGCGACGACGTCGCGCGCAACCTGCCTGCCGCCGTCGACCGTTGGCTTGGAGGAAGGAAGCTGGACGCACTCCAGGTGGGACCACTCGCACGCAGCCTTAACGCCTTCCCAGCGGCGGGTGGTCATCCAGGACTGCGGCGGCCCGGCCACGTAGGCAACCTTCCGGTGGCCGTTGGCGGCAAGGTTCCGCACGGCCTCGCCAATGCCCTTGTTCACATCCGGAACCACCGAGGGGACGCCGTCCACCTGGCGGTTGATCACCACCACGGGCTTCTCCCGGGCCAGTTCGCGGATGCGGGCATCGTCCATGCGGGGGCTGGCCAGGATGAGACCGTCCACCGTGGTCAGCATGCGGCGCGCCGCCGTCAGTTCGGTGTCCGCGGATTCGGCCGACTCGGCGAGCATCAGGGTGTAGTCGCGGGCAGTGGCCGTGGATTCAGCGCCGCGGATGATGCCGAAGAACGTGGGGTTGGTGATGTCGGCGACGATGAGGGCCAGGGTGTTGGTGCGGCCGGTGGGCAGGGCGCGGGCGAAGGGGTTGACCCGGTACTCGAGCTGGGCTGCGGCGTCCTCGATCAGCTTCTGGGTCTTGGCGCTGACCCGGCCAGGCTTGCTGAGGGCACGGGAAACCGTGGAGGGGTTCACGCCCGCCAGCTTGGCAATGTCGTAGATGGTGGCGCTCGATTTCCCGCTGCGGACCGGTTTCCGGTCTTCGGCGGATGAATCGGAAAGGTCCTGCGTCCTGGATTCGCTCACTGCCCCATCCTAACGAGGGAAGGCTCGGAAATGGCCAGCGGTTGCCCTGCTGTTGCAGGGTGCAACCACTGGCCATCCCGGCCGGTCAGCTCCGCTCGGGGAACTGGCCTTCGGCGGCGATCCGCTTGTTCAGCTCGGCAAGGAACACGTCCTCGTCGAAGTCCAGGCCCACTTCGGTGCCGGTCCAGCTGGAGAGGTGGATGGCGTTGGCAAGGCGGACACCGTTGATGCCGTCCGAACCAGGGGCCAGCAGCGGCGTGCCGTCCAGGATGTTGGCGGCGAAGTTTTCCAGGACGCCGGCGTGCTGGCCGCCCCAGACGGATTCGAACTCGATGACCTCGGTGGTGTAATACTCCTCGGGCTTCAGCTGGCCCATGAAGAGCTTGCGGACATCATCCATGCCCATGCCGTCGCTGAGTTCACGCTCGGGCTTGTCCAGGCGCGTGACAGTGGCAGTCTTGGAGCCTTCGACCACGATCTTGCCCTGGTCGCCCAGGATCTCGAAGCGGTCGGTGCCGGTGAGGTCGTGCGTGGCGGTGACGAACACGCCGGTGGCGCCGTCGCCGTAGTCAACCACCGCGGTGACCTCGTCCTCGACGGCGATGTCCCGGCGGAAGCCGTAGGCCACCTTGGCGTAAACGGACTTGGGGACACCGCAGATCCACTGCCACAGGTCCAGCTGGTGGGGAGCCTGGTTGACCAGGACGCCGCCGCCCTCGCCGCCCCAGGTGGCCCGCCAGGCGCTGGAGTTGTAGTACCCCTGCGGACGCCACCAGGTGGTGATGATCCAGTTGGTCCGGCGGATGGCACCGATCTCCCCGTTGTCCACGATCTCCTTGATCTTGCGGTACAGCGGGTTGTTGCGCTGGTTGAACATGATGGCGAAGGAGAGTTCCGGCTTGGACGCCGCGAATTCGTTCAGTTCCTTGACCTGCTTGGTGTAAACGCCGGCGGGCTTTTCCACCAGGGCGTGGATGTTGCGCTGCAGCGCTGCGATGCCCATTTCGGGGTGGAGGTAGTGCGGGACGCAGGTGACGACGGCGTCCACGTCACCGCTGTCGAGCATGGCGATGTAGTCATCGTGGAAGGGGACGCCCGGGTAGGTTGACGCGGCGAGTTCCTTTTTGGCGGGGTCCGTGTCGCAGATGGCCGCGATTTCCATGTTCGGCACCAGTCCGTCGGTGATGAACTTGGCGTAGGCGCCGCCCTGCTGGCCCAGGCCGATGATGCCGAGGCGTACTTTCTTGCTCATGTGGTTGTACTCCGTTTGTTCGATCGAAAATTAGAAGAGGTCCGCGTGGCCCATGGCGGCCAGGTTGTCGTAGGAGGTCTGGAGGGCGTCCCACACGGTGCGGCCGTACAGCTCGTCCTGTTCCACCAGCAGGTACTGGGCACCGGCTTCGACGGCGGCGGGAACGATGGAGGGGAAGTCCAGGTTGCCCTCGCCCACCTCGGCGAACTGGACCACGTTCTTGAATTCCGCCATGAAGCCGGGGAAATCACCCTTCTCCAGCAGCCCGAACGATGATTCCGGCATCTGTCCGATCCGGTAGTCCTTCAAGTGCACCATGGCTGTGCGTCCGGCGTACTTTTCCAGCGTGCGGACCGGGTCGAGGCCGCCGCGCTGGACCCAGTGGACGTCGATTTCCATGCCCATGGCCGGGGAGTTGTCCGCGATGATGTCCAGCATGTACTTGCCGTCAAACTTCGCGAACTCGATGTGGTGGTTGTGGTAGTACAGGCTGATGCCGTGTTCCTGGAGCCGTTCCGCATACCCATTGGCTTGCTTGGCAAAGTCCACCACGGCGTCCAGTGACTTCATGGCGGGAAAGGGCAGCATGCCGATCCGCAGCAGTGAGGTGTCCAGCCGTTTGGCGTCGTCCACGATCTTGTCGAAATTCTCCGCCAGCGACTCCACCGGCATGCCCTTCCGGCCTTCAACATTGACGGACAGTGCTGCGATGTCCATGCCGAGTTCGCTGCGGGACCGGTCCAGTTCTGCCACGTTCTCCGGTGTCATGGGGATCTGCGAGATCTCCACCGCGTTGTAGCCGATCGCACTGACCTTGCGCAGCGTCTCGAACGCCCCGATGTCCGCGAAGCTGTCCTTGAGCATCATGGCTTGTACGCCTATTTTGGCCACGTCATTCCTCCGTTGTTCCTCTGGGTAAGCCTGCAACCGAATCCCCGCTCAGGCGAGGACGGCCGCCTGTTCGTTCTGCTGCCGCTGCTGTTCGAGCAGGCGGTGCCTGTCGGCGCGGCGCTGTTCCTGGCGGTCCGGGTCCGGGACCGGGGACGCGAGCAGCAGCCGCTGGGTGTAGGGGTGCTCCGGGGCCCGGGTGACGACGTCGGCGGGGCCTTGCTCCACGATCCCGCCGCGGTACATCACGGCTACGCGGTGGCTGATGTGCCGGACCACGTCCAGGTCGTGCGACACGAAAAGGTAGGAGACGCCGGTATCACGCTGGATTTGCAGGAACAGGTCCAGCACCACCGCCTGGGTGGACAGGTCCAGGGCACTGACCGGTTCATCGCAGACGATCAGCTTGGGTGAGAGGGCGAGTGCGCGGGCGATGGCCACGCGCTGGCGCTGGCCGCCGCTGAACTCGCGGGGCAGGCGGCTGATGGCGTCGGCGGGGAGCCCCACCTGGTCCAGGAGTTCGCGGACCCGCTTCTTTGCCTCCGCCGGTGGCTTGCCCTGCACGCTGAGCGGTTCGGCCAGGATGTCGCCGATCTCCAGGGCGGGGTTCAGGGACGTGTAGGGGTCCTGGAAGACCACCTGCAGGTCCCGGCTGAGCTTCCGCCGCTCCTTGCGGGTGGCTTGGCTGATGTCGTTGCCCTCGAAGATGACCTTCCCGCCGGTGACGGGCGCCAGGCCGAGGACTGCGCGGCCCAGCGTGGTCTTGCCCGAGCCGGACTCCCCCACCAGGCCAAGGGTTTCACCCTGGCCGATGCTGATGTTGATGTCCGACAGGGCACGGAACGACTTGGCGCGGAACCCTTTGCCGGGGTACTCCACAGCGAGGTCTTCCACCCGCAGCAAATCCTTGAATTCGGCATCGGTGCTGGTCATTTGACGGCCTCCTTGGCGGATGCGGAGACGAGCATGGTCATGGGTTCCTTGCCTTCGAGCATGGAGGAGAGCAGCATCTGCGTGTACGGGTCTTTCGGTTCACGCAGGATGGTCCGGACGGGACCTTCCTCCACGAGGCGGCCGTTCTGCATGACCACCACGCGGTCGCAGAGGTCCGAGACGACGCCGAAGTTGTGCGTCACCAGGATGACGCCCACGTTGAGGCGGCGCTGCAGGTCCCGGATGAGGTCCAGGACGTCCGCCTGGACGGTGACGTCGAGGGCGGTGGTGGGTTCGTCGGCGATGATCAGGTCCGGTTCGCAGCTGATGGCCCCGGCGATCAGGACGCGCTGGGCCATGCCGCCGGAGACTTCGTGCGGGTAGGCCTGGAAGGTGCGCTCCGGGTTGGCGATGCCGACGTCGGAGAGCAGCTTCATGGCGCGTTTGGTGGCCTCGGCCTTGGAAATGCCGAGGACGCGAACCATGGGCGTTACCAGCTGGTAGCCGATGGTGAAGGCGGGATCCAGGTTGGACATGGGCTCCTGCGGAATGTAGGAAATCCGTTTGCCGCGCAGTTTGGTGAGCCGCTCCTGGCTGACTTTTTCGTCCCCAGGGGCAACTGTGTAGTTACCGTCGAACTGGATGGAGCCGGCCACTATCCGGGCGGTGCCGGGCAGCAGCCCCAGGATGGAAAAGGCGGTCTGGGACTTGCCGGAGCCGGATTCGCCCACGATGCCGAGGATTTCGCCGCGGTCCACATGGAAGGAGACGTCGTCCACCACCTTCTTGATGGAACCGTCCGCCTGCGGGTAGCCCACGCCGAGGTTGGTGACCTTGACCAGGTGGTGTTCGGTGCCGCTTTCGACGGCGGCCACGGCGCCGCGTGCCTGGCGCACCTTGGCGGGTGCCGGCGTCGTGCGTTCCGTGGCAGAAGCCGACGCCGCGGCCTTGCGCTTCCGCTGCTTGACCTTCTCGCCGTCCTCCAGTGCGTCGCGCACCGCGTTGCCCAGCAGGACGAGGGCGCCGACGGCGAGGCCGATGGCCACCGCCGGCCAGAGCAGGAGCGTGGGGGTCAGGTAGACGTTCTTGAAGCCCTCGCTGAGCATGACACCCCAGGTGGCAACGGTGGGGTCGCCGAGGCCCAGGAATTCGAGGCCGGACTGGACGCTGATGGCCACGCCGCAGACCATGGCGGTCTGGATGATGATGGGGGCGCGGACCACGGAGAAGATGTGGCGGCTGATGATGCTGCGGTCGCTGAGGCCGGCAACGCGGGCGGCGTCGACGTACAGTTCGTTGCGCACCGATTGGACGGAGGTCCGGGTGAGCCGGAAGTAGCCGGGGCTGAGGAGGATGCCAAAGGCGATCATCGAGATCCAGACGGAGGGACCGAAGGCGGCCCGCACGGTCAGCAGGACGATGATTCCGGGCAGGCTCATCAGGATGTTGACGAACCAGCCGGCGATGCCGTCGAATTTTCCGCCGTAGTAGCCGGCCACCAGGCCGGCGGGGAGGCCGATGCCGATGGCGACGGCGGCGCAGAGCAGTGCCGAGAGCAGCGTGGTGCGGGCGCCGAAGACGAGGCGGCTCCAGACGTCGCGGCCCACGCTGTCAGTGCCCAGCAGGTGGTTGGCGTCCGGGGCGGCGAGGGTGGAGGCGATATCCGCGAAGTTTTCGTCGAACGGCGCCAGGACATCCGCCAGGACGGCCATGGTGACGAGGACCGCCAGGATGGCCAGCGCAATCAGGCCCATGGGGTTGCGGAGGACTTTGTGGATGACGTGGGACCGGACAACAACGCCGGTCTGGCCGGTGAGCTCGACAGGCTGGCTCATGAGACACGCACCTTGGGGTTCAGCCAGCCGTTGATGAGGTCCACCAGCAGGTTGACGATTATGACGATGACGACGGTATAGAGGACGACGCCCATGACCAGGGGGATATCGCCCATGGTGGTGGACTGCACGGCGAGGTTGCCGATGCCGGGCAGGGCGAAGATCTGCTCGATGATCACCACGCCGCCCAGCATGCCGATGAACTGCAGGCTGAGGACTGTCAGCCCGGTGGGGGCGGCGCTGCGGAGGACGTGCTTGAAGAGGATTTCGCGTTCCGGGATGCCCCGGCTGCGCAGCGTGCGCACATAGTCCCGCTCGAGCTGCTTGATGACGGCGCTGCGGACCTGCTGGGCGCCGCCGGTGACGCCGTTGATGACCAGCGCGATGGCCGGAAGCGTCAGGGAAGCGGCCCATGCGGAAGCTCCGGCGTCCGGGGCGATGCTGGAGGTTGCCGGGAAGAGCTTGAGCTGGATGGCGAACAGCGTGACCAGGATGATGGCCAGGACGAACCCGGGAATGGCGTCGCCGACGATGGCACCCGTCTGGACCAACCTGTCGATCCAGCCGCGCTTGACGGCTGCGGCCATGCCGAGAACTGTGGCGAGGACGGCGATGAGCAGGATGGCGGCGATCACCAGGGTGAGGGTGATGGGGAGCCGGGTGGCGATGGCGGTGGCCACGGGTTCGCCGGTGAACCATGAGCGGCCGAAGTCGCCGGTGATGGAGTGTCCGGCCCAGTCCAGGAACCGTGCGGGCAGCGGCTGGTCCAGGCCCAGCTCCGTTTCCTTCTGAGCCACCTGCTCCTGGCTTGCATACTCCCCCAGGATGTTGCGGGCAATGTTGCTGCTGGAGAAATACAGCAGGAAGTAGGTCAGGAAGGAAATCGCACACAGGACGACAAGTCCCGCAGCAATCTTCCGGATGATGAACTGAACCATAATGCGCTCCGTTGGGCGTGGCCGTTGTGGTGATTGAGTCTCTGGTGGTGTGGGGCCGGCGGACCGGCCCCACACCGGGTTTGCTACTTCGCCGGAGCGTAGTTGTAGATGGACGGGACAGCCTGCTGCAGCTGCGGTTCCACGGTGATCTTCTTGCTGGTGTAGTACATCTGGTTCAGCCGGAACAGCGGTGCGAACCAGGCGTTCTCGGTGACGTAGGTGTTCACCTTCTTGGCCAGTTCGGAGCTGTTTTCACCACCAACATGGACCTCTTCCACCAACGCGGCGATCTCCGGGTTGGTGGACTTGAACGGGTTGTACAGGGCCGAGGTGGAGATCATCTGGTTGATGGCGACCCACGGCTCGCCCTGGTAGAGCTGGAAGGTGGCAGCGGCGAACTTGCCGGCAGCCATGTCGCCCACGTAGTTGGCCTGCGGGACCGACTCGAGCTGGACCTTGATGCCGATATCGGACAGTTGCTGGGAGTACACGGCGTTCAGGGCCTCAAAGCCAGCCATCGTGGGGATCTTCAGCGTGAAGCCCTCGGGGTAGCCTGCTTCCGCCAGGAGCTGCTTGGCCTTAGCGGGATCGTAGGAGTACCTGTTGTCCAGGTCCGCCACGAACGCACCGCTGTCCGGGCCGAAGACCTGGCTGGTGGGGGTGCCCTGGCCGAGGAACTGCTGGTCCAGGATGGTCTTGCGGTCAAAGGCGTAGTTGATGGCCTGGCGGACCTTTACGTTGGCCATTTCCGGGTTGATCTTGCCGTCACGGTCGTAGAGCAGGATGCCGTGCCAGTCCACTTCACTCTTGGTGAGAACCAGGCCTGCGCCCTCGGCCTGCTTGCCCGTCTTCGGGTCCAGGAGGGCGCCGTCGATCTGGCCGGAGACCAGGGCGTTGGTGCGGGCGGTGATGTCCGGCAGTGACTTGATGGTGACCTTTTCGAACTTCTGCAGGTCCTTGTTCCAGTAGTCCGGGTTCTTGGTGTAGACGTACTGCGAGCCCTTGACGCTGCTTGCCGTGTCCAGCTTGTAGGGGCCGCTGCCCACGGGATCGGTCTTGATGCCCGGGGTGCCGATGGCCTTGGGGCTGGCGACAAAGCCGGCGGCCTGGGTGAGGTAGTACTCGAAGGCCGGGTCCGGGGTGCTGAGCGTGATGGCAACCGTGCTGGGGTCAACCACGGCAACCGACGCCATGGAGGCCACCTGGTAGACGTCGCGGCCCTTGGCCTGCTGGAAGTGGTCAAGGTTGGCCTTGACGGCGGCGGCGTCCACGGGGGTGCCGTCCGTGAATTTTGCATCGGTGCGAAGCTTCAGCGTCAGGACCGTGTTATCCGCGTTCCAGGACTTCTCCGCCGCCAGCATGGGGCTGATGGTGCCGTCCGCTTCGCGGATCAGCAGAGTGTCGTATACGGCCTGGTAGTACGGCATGGTGTGGCCGATGTGGGCGTCTACCGGGTCGAATGACGGCAGGTCTCCGAGTTCGGCGATGGTCAGCGACGTGGTGGCTGCGCCGCCGTTCCCGGAGCCGGTGGCGGAACCGCCGCCACCGCAACCGGTCAGCGCGAGTGCTGCGCTGAGGAAAATAGCGGCGCCTGCCGCCTTGGGACCGAACTTCATCGTTGGCTCCTTGGATGAGTGGAGTGGTGCTCTTGGCGAAAGCGTGTGGCCTGCGCCACATTGCTTGTGGAACCCACAGTACGCATCGTTGCCATTATTGGCAACCGGTTGTCAGAAAAGTTGCACTTTTGTTTTGCAGCCGTTTGTCAGGAAACGGTTTCAGCCGCGTCCGGGTAGCTCTGGCGGTAGATGTCCTTGATGATCCGCAGCGATTTCTCCGCTTCGGCAGGGCTGATCCAGAACGGTTCCGCGTCACCGAGGCGGGCGTAGAAATCGGCGATCAGCAGCTCGTGGGACACACCCCAGTAGTCACGCCCGCCGGAGGCGCTCCTGCGTTCGGGCACAACCTCCACGCGACCGTCGGCATACGTCACCGTCAGGTCGCCCCGGAGGTTCAGGACGGCTTTTTCGGTGACGACATCCAGGGTCACCGGCGCGTTGTACGGGTTGGCCAGGGTGGCATAGAAGGCGCTGCGGGCACCGTTGGCATGCTCGGCCACGAATTCCGCAGTGTCCTCCACCTCGATGTCGCCGCCCAGGAAGCGGGTGGACGCATTGCCGCTGACCGCAGTGATGTCCCCCGCCAGCCATTGGAGCAGGTCCAGGGTGTGGATGGCCTGGTTCATCAGGAGGCCACCGCCGCCGCCTTCCCAGGTTCCGCGCCAGGGCCGGTTGCGGTAATAATCCGCGTTCCGCTGCCACATGACTGTGGCGGACGCACCTACCACCGCCCCGAGGTCGCCGGTTGCCAGAAGCTGGTGCATCGCCTGGGACGTGGCGTTGTACCGGTTCTGGAAGCAGACGGCGATCTTTGCGTGGTTCGCTTCGGCCGCTGCCACCAGCCGCCGGCCCTCAGTCAGCGTGTGGGCCAGCGGCTTCTCTACAATGACGTTCACGCCCCGCTCCAGGCAGTCCGCTGCAATGGAGGCATGCTCATTGTGCGGCGTGCAGATGTGCACCACATCAGGCCGGACCTCCTCGATCAGCCTGAGGTGGTCGCTGAAGCCCGGAACGCCAAAAGCCTCCACGGCTGCGGTGAGCCGCTGGGTGTCGGGGTCGCAAACCCCGGCCAGCACGGCGTCGTCGAGCTTGGCAATGGCCTCGAAGTGGACGGAGGAAACGTCGCCGCACCCGATGACGGCCGCCCGGGCCGTCACGAGAACGAAACCCCGTGCTTGCCGGCGAGAACGGCGAAGGCGCGGGCAGCGATGCCGAACGCCACCGGGCCGGAGAAGCCGCCCAGTTCGTGGGCGCTGGCGAGGTGCGGCTCAAGGGAAGCGAAACCGCTGAAGCCATCCGCTTTCAGGGCGGCCACCGTGGCGTCCAGTTCGCCGTCGCCGTGGCCCGAAGGGACTACTTCGCCGGTGCTGAACAGGGCGTCCTTGACCTGGAAATATTCGAGGTAGGGCCGGAGCATGGCGTAGCCCGCGGTGTACGGCTTGACGCCCACCTGCACGAAGTTGGCGTTGTCCCACGCAACGCGGAGCGCCGGGGAGGCGACCGTTTCCATGATGTCCAGGACGCGCTCGGGGGTGTCGCCGTAGATGTCTTTTTCGTTTTCGTGCAGGAGCACGACGCCGGCCGCCTCGGCTTCCCTTGCCAGTGCGGCCATGCGGACCAGGACGTCGTCGCGGATATCCCCGGCATTTTGGGCCTCAGCGCGGTAGAAGGAGAAGATCCTGATGTAGCGGGTGTCCAGGCCCTTGGCAACGGAAATGATCTGGCGCAGGCGCTCCACCTCGTGCTCCACGGGCAGGCTGACGTCCACCTTGCCGATGGGGCTGGCGACGGCCGAAACCTTCAGTCCTCGCCCGTCCAGGATGCCCTTAAGTTCCTGCACCTGCTCCGCCGTAAGTTCGGAGACGTTCGTCCCCCACGCGCTCCGGACCTCGATGTGGCTGGCACCCAGGGCCAGCAGCACGGCGGCCTGCACGTGCGGATCGGGATCGATTTCGTCGCCGAATCCGGACAGGGGCCAGGTTGCAGTCTCGCTCACGGTTTCTCCTTGGTGCTGGCATGCCGGCGCGTCATTGGCCTGGGGCATGCGTGGCTGGTGTCACATCTCCCCTGCAACATTAGCCGCGTTGCAATTCACTGACAACCGGTTGCCACAATGTGCGATCCGTGACATCCTAGGGCTTTCAGCGCAGTGTCTCCGGTCACAACCGCGCTCACGCCAGTCCGTTCAGAGAGGAACGCCATGGCACTGCCGCAAGTTTCCGTGGGCCGCCCCGCGACCATCCACGACATCGCTGCCGTGTGCGGCGTAGCCCCGTCCACGGTGTCCCGGGCTTTGTCCACGCCGGAGCGGGTCAATATC
The DNA here is from genome assembly GCF_030818145.1 of Pseudarthrobacter sp. SORGH_AS 212. Taxonomy (NCBI): domain Bacteria; kingdom Bacillati; phylum Actinomycetota; class Actinomycetes; order Micrococcales; family Micrococcaceae; genus Pseudarthrobacter; species Pseudarthrobacter sp. SORGH_AS 212. The sequence goes on from NZ_JAUTAA010000001.1 coordinate 1,316,540, forward strand.
CGGACCCGGGAGCGGATCCAGGCCGCCGCCGTCGAGCTTAACTACACGCCGAACTCGCAGGCCAAGGCCCTGAGTTCAGGAAAGACCGGCGCCGTGGGCGTCCTGGTCCCGGACATCACCAATCCCTTCTACTTCGACCTCATCCGCGGAACCCAGCTCCAGCTCAAAGCCGCCGGGTACACGCAGCTCCTGGTTGATACCGAAGAATCGGACGAGGTGGAGGCCAGTGCCATCCAGCAGCTCCGCAAGAGCGCGGACGGCCTGATCGTGGGTGCTTCCCGCTTGACGGATGAGGCCCTGCTGGCGGCCTCCGCTGCCATGCCGCTGGTGGCCATCAACCGGGATGTGCCCGGCGTTCCTGCGGTGATCATCGACACCCCCGCGGCCACCGGCCAGGCCCTGGACCACCTGATTTCGCTGGGCCACACCAGGGTGGCGTACATCTCCGGCCCTGTCTCGTCCCAGTCGAACGCCCGCCGGTGGGACGCCTTGTCCGAAGCCGGCAAGGAGCGCGGCATCGACGTGGTCAGGCTGGGGCCGTTCGCCCCGAAGACCCAGTCCGGCGCCGCGGCAGCGGACACCGCAGTCCACAGCGGCGCCACGGCCTGCATCGTGTTCAATGACCTGATCGCCATCGGCATGCTGCAGCGGCTCCGCGAACGGGGCGTCAGGGTCCCCCAGGACATGAGCATCGTGGGCTGCGATGACATCTTCGGCGCCGATTTCTGCAACCCGCCCCTGACCACCATGTCCTCCCCCATCGAGCAGGCCGGCAGGGTGGCGGTGACCATGCTGCTGGCACAGCTGGATCCCCTCCGCGGCGGCGGCACGCGCACCCGCTCGGTGATGCCCACACACCTGACGGTGCGCGCCTCCACCACGGCGGCGCCCGCACCGATGGCCCCCACAGGTTCCCCGTATTCATAAACCCGGGCCGGGCCCCCTCACCGGCGAAGCCCGGCCGTGAGCTCCAGTGCCAGCCGCCTCAATGTTCTACAGGTGCACGGCCGGCGCGTCGGAGGTGCCTGCGCCGCTGAAGGTTTTCCTGCTGATGGTGATCAGGAGCAGGGCAACAGGCGTTATCAGCATGGCGACGCCGGCGGCCCACCAGAAGACCGTTGCGTATCCGCTGGAGAGTGCCTCCATCGGGGATCCGCCCGCGGCCGCAGCGCCGGCGGCCGCGACCGTGCTGAACAAGGCGATGCCGAGTGAGCCGCCAACCTGCTGCGAGGCGTTGACCAGCGCACTGGCGACGCCGGCGTCGTCCTTGTCCACCCCGAAGAGCGCCAGGTTCTGCATGGGGACGAACACCATTCCCAGCCCGATGCCCAGGAGGATCAGCGCGGGCAGCATGTTCACCAAATAGGAGCCGTCCGCCTTGACCTGGGTGAGCCACAGCATCGCCGCGGCCATGAAGAGCGGACCCACCGCGGTCGGAATCCTGGCGCCCAGCGCCGGCAAGTTCTTGGCAACAATGCCCGCTGTGGCGATCAGCACCACCGTCATGGGCAGCGAGGCCACTCCGGCGATGAAGGGCGCGAAACCCAGCACGATCTGGATATAGAAGTTGATGAAGAGGATGCCGCCGATCAGGACCGCGCCGGCCAGGAAGGATGCGAGGAAGGCAGCGGCACGGTTGCGTTCAGTGGCAACGCGAAGGGGCAGCAAGGGGTGCTTGACGCGCTGTTCGACGACGACGAACAGCACCATGAGCGCGGCACCGGCCAGGATGAATCCCCAGGCTTCCGGCGAGGCCCAGCCATGTTCGGCGTTAGTGAACCCGAAGACGAGGGCGCCGAGCCCCAGTGCCGCCAGAACCACTCCAGGCCAGTCGTACTTCGCTGATCCTTCGGCCTTGCTTTCCTGGACCCTCCTCCACACGCCCAGCAGGGCGATCACAGCGATGGGCACGTTGACGAAGAAGCACCAGCGCCAGGAAACGTAGTCCGTGAGGAAGCCACCCAGCAGGACGCCGGCGGCGGCCCCCACCCCGCTGATGGAACCGAAGACGGCGAATGCCGTTCCCCGCTCCTTGCCTCCCGGAAAGGAGACGGTGAGCAGCGCCAATGCTGCCGGCGCCAGCAGGGCCGCAAACAGCCCCTGGAGGGCGCGTGCTCCGATGAGCTCCCACGGCGCTTGGGCGAGCCCGCCGGCGAGCGAGGCGACGGCGAATCCGATGGAGGCGGTCATGAAGGCGCGTTTCCGGCCCCAGAAGTCAGCAATGCGCCCGCCAAGGAGCAGGAATGCGCCGAGCGCCAGGGCGTAGGCGGTCACCACCCATGCGCGGGTGGAGTCGCTGATGCCCATCTCAGCCTGCAGGCGCGGAAGGGCCAAATTCACGATGGTGCCGTCCAGGACCACCATGAACTGCGCCAGGGCCAGGAAGACCAGCGCCCACCATTTGCCGCGGGTGGGGGCGGTCCGATTGGGCGCTGCGGGCTGCGCGGTTTGTGTGGCCACAAGGTTCTCCAACTCTAGGTAGTAATACTTACATAAGTATAAGTATTAGTTGTTCTGAGTTCAAAGCAGCGTCCTGTAAACCCTTAGTCCCGGCCCGGCTCCGCCAGGACCGCAGCCAGGCGTTCCAGCGCTGGCAGCGCGGCGGCCAGGCGGTCACGGTCCCCTTCTTCCAACCGGTCGCCGGCCGTAGCCAGCGCGGCCGCCCACGCTTCTTCAAGGAGGGTCTTGATGCGCACCGACTCGGACGTCGGATGCAGGGCGACGTACCTCTTATCCGAGGCGTCGCGCTCGCGGGTCACCAGGCCCAGCGCCACAAGTTCCCGCAGCTGCGAACTGACGTTGCTCAGCTGACGGCCCAGGCGGGCCGCCACTTCCGCCACCGTGATGCCTGGGTGCCGCTCGATAACGCGGATGACGTCGAGCACTCCGCTGGAGAGCGGGAGGACTCCCGTCCCCTCATGGGTCTTCCGCCGTACCTCGAACGAGATATCCAGGATGGCGACGGCGAGGGGCCGGGAGTCGAGGGGCTTCCCATCACGGTGAGGGGGCGTGGAACGGTCCATGCCCCCAGCATATGAGAGGCCCGCACGGTTGCTTTCCACTCCTACTCCGCAGGACTGCCGCCCTTGGTGAAGGGCAACACGAGCCGGGACCGGTGGTGCGCGTCCCGGTAGATCTTGTGCGTCACCGGCCGCCCCACGATGCGGGCTGGGCACACCCCTGTCAAAAGAGTTGCAGGGCCTCCCGGAGCATGCGCTGGCCCTGGCGTTCGAACACCTCGTCGCCCACGATATGTGCCCACACGGCCGTCCCGATCGCCTCCCGGAGCAGGTGGATGCGCCACACGGTCTGGGACCTCGGATCCGTACCGTAACCGTCCAGGAACGCCTGCTCAAGCTCTGGCCGTCCCCGCCATTGCTGCACTGCCATCCGGCACAGGTCCGTGGCGGCCGGGCGGAAATCAAACCGGCCGAAGTCGATGACCCGGACTTCGCCGGAGTGGATGAGCCAGTTCCTCGGCTGCCAGTCGCCGTGGGTGGGAACCACCGTGGCCGGCGGCGGCCGGTACTCCGCCAGGCGCCGCCTGGCTTCCCGCTCGAGGGCGGGATCAATCCGATGGGCACGGTGCAGCCACGCAAGTGACTTCGCTGTGGCCTGGAGTTCATAACGGTCATCGATGCGGAACTCCTGGCGGTGGAACAGCTTCAGCAACTCACCGGCCTGGGCATACGTGGGCGGGGCCAGTTCGGCTTCCGCGCCCTCCACCAGGTGGCCCTCAAGGTATTCCATGACCAGCAGGTTGGCGCCGGGATCGGCGTGGAGCAGGCGGCCTGCCCGTCCGCACTCCACCAGCGGGCGGGTATAGGCCCGATGGGCCGCCAGCTCGCGGCCGAGGTGGTGGTTATCCGGTCCCCCGGCCTTGATGATGAACTGCCCGGCGGGCGCCTGAACGTGGAGAACCTTTGTGTCCGTCAGCCCCCAGGACAGATCAGCGCGGAGCTTCGGCGAACCCAGCCACGATGCGACCAGGGCCGACTGTTCGGTGCCCAGCAGTCCGCCGTCCCAGTGACCGTTACCATGTCCTGCCCGCAGCCCTTGCCCCATCCGAGGAGCCTAGCAATCAGTGCCTACGCCTCCGATCCGGCCCCGTACCTTCAGGCCGCCACTGATGTGGTCCTGCTTTCGCAGGGCTGAGGCCGCGAACAGCAAACAATGAAGCCATGGCTCACCCCCGGAGCAAAGTCGTAACCACATGCCACCGCAACCCGCGCCGATGCTCCGGGACCGCGGGGCCCGGTGGCGTCAGGCCGGGTTGCCGGGCGGCCGGTAGGAGATCTCCGCGGCCACTTTGAGGGCTTCCATCGTTTCCTCGACCGTGAGGAGCACCGTGGTTTCGAAGGAGCTCAGCGCGCCTCCTCCGCTGATGGCCAGTGCTACCGCGGCCATGGAAACGTTATCCGGGGCCTCCCACAGGTTGTAGCCGTCATGGGCGCCGAAGCCGTACCAAAAACCATGGAGCTTGCCGCCCACGGATTCGATGTAGGCCTGGGCTGCTTTCCGGCGGTCTTCCGGATTCCGCGTCAACCGTGACCACGTCTCCGGGGTGTAACTGAATCTTGAGAGATAAAGGGGCATGGCCCGCTCCTATCGCCCGCTGCTGAACTGTGGCCGGTCGGTGGCTCCGGCTGGCTGGAGCCACCAACCGCAAGTACGGCTACAGCTTGTCGGTGCGGTCCTCGCCGCCCCTGTGGCCGCCGCCGCGGAGGTTCTCCTGGACTTTGCCGAAGAGGTCCTTGATGGTGGATTCCGCGTTGCTGATGACATCCACCGGCACATACACGTCATGCGTGGCCGGAAGGTCGTACTCGTCCTTCAGGTGCGTGCCGTTTCCGACTCCCTGCAGTGACAGGTAAACCATCGCTTCCGTCCGCGCGATCCCGGCAAGTTTTCCAAACACCACGGTGAACTCATTGGGCTGGAAGGTGATGGTCTGGCCGATGTGGCTGCGGCCAAGTTCACCAGCCGGAACAACCTTTTCTGACTGGCTTCCGGTGTAGTCCATGAACTTCTCCTTAGATCGCCTGCACTGATGAAATGCAGTCTATCGCCGGGCGGCGCGGACGTGGCCGGCACTTTTCTTCACACGAACGCAGCGGGACCGGGCCGGGACTTGGGAGCGCAGCCCGGCCCTGCAAGACTGGTCGAAGCAGCCGCAAGCCACCGGATCCGTCAGGAGAATGCCATGCCCTATCAGGACCACGCCGCTTCACGCCGCAGCAGGCTCACGGACGTACTCGGCATTGACGTACCGGTGGTGCTCGGCCCCTTCGGCGGCGTGTCTTCCGTGGCGCTGACCGCGGCGGTGTCCGACGGCGGCGGGCTGGGTTCGTACGGCCTGTACGGGTACGACGGCGCCGCGATCCTTAAGACGGCGGCGCAGCTACGTGCCGCCACGGCCAAGCCGTTCGCCCTTAATCTGTGGGTGCCCACGGGCAGCGAAACGACGGAGCTGCCCCGGACGGAGTTCGACAGCTATGTCCGCGCCCTCCAGCCGTATTTCGAGGAGCTTGGCCTCGAACTGCCGGACATGCCGGCGCGCTATATGGCCGATTACGGCGAGCAGGTGGAAGCAACCCTGGAGGCTGCCCCCGCCGTCGTCAGTTTCGTCTTTGGCGTCCCCGCACCGGAAATTGTGGAAGAAGCGCACCGGCGCGGCATCAAAGTGGCCGGCACCGCCACCACCGTGGAAGAAGCCCTGGCCCTTGAGGCGGGCGGCGTGGATGCCGTGGTGGCCAGCGGCATGGAGTCCGGCGGCCACCGTGTGTCCTTCCTCCGCCCTGCCGAGGAATCCCTGGTGGGCACGTTCTCCCTGGTCCCCCAGGTGGCCGATGCCGTCAGCATCCCCGTCATCGCTGCGGGCGGCATAGCAGACCGCCGCGGGTTCGCCGCCGCCCGGGCGCTGGGAGCCGACGGTGTCCAGGTTGGTACCGCTTTCCTGGCCACCAGCGAATCGGCCGCCGCGCCCGCCTACCGGGAGTTGCTGCACAGCCCGGCCGCAGGGAACACGGTCCTGACCCGCGCGCTGAGCGGCCGGCTGGCACGCGGAATCCCCAACCGGGTTACCTCGGAACTGTCGCCTCCGGCCATCGCTCCGTTCCCCGTCCAGAACTGGCTGACCGGCCGGTTCCGTCCGACGGCCGCCGCTGCCGGAAACACGGATCTCATGTCCCTGTGGGCGGGGCAGTCTGCACGGCTCATCCGGCACCAGAGCGCTGCGGATGTCTTGGCGGAACTGCTGGCCGGGTCCTGACACGCTTGCCCCTCACAGCTGTCCGCTGCGGGTATCCACATACCGTCAGCCCGGCACCATAACGTCCCCGGTTCCCCGGTAGAATCGCACGGGCAGGAACAGCCGCTGTTTCCTGCCGTTGTCCGCACCACCGCACGGGGAGGGGAGAGTCAGTGCCGGCACACCGCACACCCTTCCACCTCCTCCGCGCCTCGGCCCTTGCAACCGGCATCCTGACCCTCGCCGCCGGCGCCCACGTGGCCGGCGGCGGTCAGCTTCCCGTTCCGGGGATCCTCCTCGCCATCCTGGCGCTTACGGGTCTCGCCAGCACCGCCGCCACCAGGCTCAAGCTCTCCTTCCCGGCCATGGCCGGTCTGATGGGCGGCGGGCAACTGGCGCTGCACGAACTGTTCGCCACGTTCAGCGTGCCCTCACAGCCTTCCGTTCCCGTGGCAGCCTATGCAGGCCACCAGCACGGCGTGCCGGCGCTCCCGCCGGAGCTGCTGGCCATGGCCGGGCATGTGGGCGGCCCCGCAGACCCGTCGTCGGGTTCCCTCATGCTGGCCGCGCACGCGCTGGCAACCCTCGGATGTGCCCTTCTGCTGGCCAAGGGCGAAGCAGCGCTCTGGGCCCTGGCCGGCTGGCTGAGGCCCCTCGCCGGCCTTCCCGCGCCCCTGGCGTTCAACGACGCCGGGCCAGTTCCCGCAGCACTTCCCCCAACCGCCGCTCCGCTCCGCCCCTGGCGGAACCTGCGGCAGGACAGCCGACGCGGCCCGCCTTCCGCCGTCGCGCTTTCCTCCTGACCCGCACCGGCACCGCACACCGGCCCGGGCATTCCCAGAAACTTTTGCACGCCACGTGTGGCGTGCGCCAGAAAGGCAACCCATGAATTCCTCAACACTTCGCCGTACCCTGACCGCAGCCGCAGCCGCAGCCGGCACCGCCGCGCTGATCCTGGCAGGCGCCGGAGCCGCGTCCGCCCATGTGGGCGTGACGCCGGACAAGACCTCAGCCAACTCCTATGCGCTGCTGACCTTCGCCATCCCCCACGGCTGCGAGGAATCCGCCACCACCAAGGTGGCCATTACCCTGCCGGCAGAGCTCAACGATGCCCAGCCCACCGTGAATCCCAACTGGACAGCGGAGAAGGTGACCGAACAGCTCGCCGAGCCGAAAAAGCTCGCCGACGGCAGTTCCATCACGAAGCGGACCAGCCAGATTGTCTACACGGCCAAGACGCCCTTGGCGCACGAGCTCCGTGACACGCTGGTCCTGTCCGTCAAGCTTCCCGATGCCGCCGGCACCACCCTGAATTTCCCCACGCTGCAGACGTGCGAGGCCGGCCAGACGGACTGGTCTGAAATCGCCAAGGACGGCCAGGACCCGCACTCACTGAAGGCGCCGGCCCCGTCCATCACCATCACCGAGGCCGCCGCGTCCGACGGGCACGGTGCCACCGCGGCCGCGGCAACCCACACGGAACAGGCAGCGTCCGTGACGGACAGCGGCGCCGATGCCCGCAGCTGGGCCGGCCTCGGGGCCGGCGTGGCCGGGCTGGTACTCGGCGGGCTCGCGCTGCTTCGGAGCGGCGCACGCCGGAAGGCGGCCGACAGCACCAAGTAGCCCCGGTTTGATGCCCGGATCATCACGATCCGGGCATCAAATTGCCTTGGGACCACGTGGCATCGTTGACGCCGCCCCGGACTGCCGCGAAGGTGGTGGCATGAGGTCTCAGAAAACACTCCAGGGGATAACCTTGTCGACGGCCGGCGTGGCGGCTGTCCTGCTGCTTGCATCATGCGGTCTCGGCCAGCCGCAGAGCCAAACGACCACCACCCCGGCCGGGCCGGGGACGGGCTCCGCCAGCCCTTCGCAGTCCGCACCCCCGGCTACAACGGCCGCGCCGCCGTCGTCCGCCGCCCCTGCCACCACCACGCCGGCAGGGCCCGGACTGTGCAAGGCAGCCGGGCTGTCCGCCGCCACCGACGCCACCGGAGGGGGCGCCGCAGGAAGCGTCTACATGAAGCTCAACCTCACCAATACCGGCAGCGAACCCTGCATCCTCAAGGGCTTCCCCGGCGTGTCCCTCGCAGCGGACGCGGCAGGCGGCCCCATCGGTGCGGCGGCCGACCGGGACGAGTCCGTTCCCGTCACGGATGTCCTGCTGGAACCGGGTCAAACCGGCTGGGCCCAGCTGCGCTACACCCAGGCAGGCAATTACACGGATTGCTCACCGGTTGAGGCGGCCGGCTACCGGATCTACCCGCCGGAGGACACCGCGTCCCTTTTCCTGGCCCAGCCCACCACTGCCTGCAACAACGCAGAGATCAAACTGCTGACCATCGGCGCTTTCCAGCCCGCCTGAGGCGACTGCTCCACGCCACGCAAAAGCAGGCGGTCCCGGCATCTGCCGGACCGCCTGCTTTTGTCTCTGGTGGTACTCAGGCCGTGGTGCGCCTGGTCCGTGCTGTCCCGCGGGAAAGGGCCACGCCCAGGCCGATCATGGCAACGCCAAGGACGAAGTGCAGCCAGTTGTCAGCGGTGTTGACCGGAACAAAGTTGGCTGCCGAATCCTGGCCGATCAGCAGGCCATAGAGCCACAGGACCAGGTAAATGGCGCCGCCGCCGATCAGGTAGTTCCTGGACTGCGCGGCGCTGCCGGCCATGGCGATTCCCGCGACGCCGAAGAGCAGGTGCACGATGTTGTGCAGGATGGACACCTGGAAGATGCCCAGTAGCAACGCCTCGGAACCGTGCCCGGCAAAGCCGAGGCTCTCGTAGTTGGACGTGATGCCCGGGATGAAGCCCAGAACCCCCACCAGGAGGAAGACGGCGCCAACTGCCAGGGTTGCTTTTTGGATGTTGGTCCGGCCTGCGGTGCGACCGGTGGAACTCATGCTGGTCATGATCTGTCCTGCTTTCAGTCGTATACGTGCACGTCATCGCGGGGATGTGCGTGAACTCCAGACTCAACCCCGATACGATAAGTATACTTATCAAGTTGTTTCCGGATAGGCGGGGGCCCATAACGGACCCATCACAGATCGGCCTGCGGGCCGCGGATGAGGCAGGGCGCCGCCGCCACCGCGGGACGGTTCGTGGTATCTGCGCGACGCCGGGCATTCAAGAGCCTCTCCCCGGACGCCGGCCGTTCTGTCGGTGGGGTGGGGCATGATGGAGGAATGAACCAGGAAGAGCCTTCCACGGACGGCCGGGGCGCCGTGGCCACAGCGCCAATGGGCCAATTTACCCGGCCCACCCGCGACTGGTTCATGGGCGCCTTCACCGAACCCACCCCCGCCCAGGACGGCGCCTGGAACGCCATCTCATCGGGCTCGCATGCCCTGGTGGTGGCACCCACCGGGTCCGGCAAAACCCTTGCCGCATTCCTGTGGGCACTGGACCGGCTCCTTTCGGCAGTGCCCGCGACAGAAACGGAAATCCCTGCGGAAGCTGCCGAACCCGCCGCTGTGGCCGGCGCCAAAGGAACCAAAACCCCGGCGAAAGCCCGCAAGCCCCGTGCGCCCAAGCGTAAAACCAAGGTGCTGTACATTTCGCCGCTGAAGGCACTGGGCGTGGACGTGGAACGGAACCTGCGTTCCCCGCTGATCGGCATCACGCAGACAGCCAAGCGGCTGGGACTGCCCGCCCCGCTGATCACCGTGGGCGTCCGGTCCGGAGACACCACCACGGCGGACCGGCGGGCACTGCTGAGCAACCCGCCGGACATCCTCATCACCACGCCCGAGTCTCTCTTCCTCATGCTCACATCCCGGGCCAGGGAGACACTCACCGAGGTGGACACCATCATCATCGATGAAGTCCACGCCGTTGCCGGCACTAAGCGCGGAGCCCACCTGGCTGTTTCACTGGAGCGCCTGGACGCGCTGCTGCCCAAACCCGCACAGCGGATCGGACTTTCCGCCACCGTGGAGCCCAAGGAACTCGTGGCCCAGTTCCTTGCCGGCACCGCTCCCGTCGAAATCGTGGCCCCGCCGTCCAAGAAGAACTGGGACCTTACGGTGTCGGTACCGGTGGAGGACATGTCCGATCTCCAAGGTGCAGCGGGAGCGTTCGACTCCGGCCCCGCCTCCGGGCTGCAGCCGCAGGCGTCCATCTGGCCCCATGTGGAGGAAAAAATCGTTGACCTGGTGCTGGCCAACCAGTCCACCATCGTCTTTGCCAACTCCCGCCGGCTGTCTGAACGGCTGACGGCGCGCCTCAACGAAATCTATGCCGAACGCCAGCTCATGGCCGCAGGCGCTGGCTGGGACGGCCCCCTGCCGGACGGCGCGGAGGCGTTCGGCGCGCCGGGCGGTGGCTCCGCGCCGGCGTCGGCCCTGCCTGCCTCCACTGCGACTCCCGCCCACATGATGGCACAGGCCGGGAGCTCCGCGGGGGCCGACCCGGTGCTGGCCCGCGCACACCATGGCTCGGTGTCCAAGGACCAGCGCGCGCTCATCGAGGACGACCTCAAATCCGGACGGCTGCGGTGCGTGGTTGCCACATCCTCGCTGGAACTCGGCATCGACATGGGCGCGGTGGACCTGGTGGTCCAGGTGGAGTCACCGCCATCGGTGGCCAGCGGTCTCCAGCGCGTGGGGCGCGCCGGGCACCAGGTGGGCGAAATCTCGCAGGGCGTCCTGTTCCCCAAGCACCGGGCGGACCTGGTGCACACGGCCATCACCGTGGAACGCATGCTGGACGGCAAAATCGAACGGCTCAGCATCCCCGCCAACCCCCTGGACATCCTGGCGCAGCAGACGGTGGCCGCCACCGCCCTGGGCAGCATCGACGTCGAGGAATGGTTTGCAACAGTCCGCCGGTCCGCCCCTTTCGCTTCGCTCCCCCGCTCCGCGTTCGAGGCCACCCTGGACCTGCTGGCCGGCCGCTACCCGTCCGACGAATTCGCCGAACTGCGGCCACGGATCATCTGGGACCGCAATGAAGGCACCATCGAAGGAAGGCCCGGTGCCCAGCGGCTCGCCGTGACCTCCGGCGGAACCATCCCGGACCGCGGCCTGTTCGGCGTCTACATCATCGGCACTGAGATGGAAGGCTCGGCCTCCCCCTCGGAGGACGGCAAGCCGGCTCCGGCCCCCAAAGGTGGCCGGCGCGTTGGCGAACTGGACGAGGAAATGGTGTACGAATCCCGCGTGGGCGATGTCTTCGCGCTCGGTGCCACCAGCTGGAAGATCGAGGACATCACGCATGACCGTGTGCTGGTTTCCCCGGCTTTTGGGCAGCCCGGCAAGCTGCCTTTCTGGAAGGGTGATTCACTGGGCCGGCCGGTGGACCTGGGCCGCGCCCTCGGCGCCTTCGTGCGTGAGCTGTCAGCCTCCGACGCCGGACCAGCCGCCGAACGCTGCCAAGCCAGCGGGCTGGACGCCTTCGCCGCCAACAACCTCATCCAGTACCTCTCCGAACAGAAACAGGCCACCGAGGTGGTCCCCAGTGACACCACACTGGTGGTGGAACGGTTCCACGACGAACTCGGCGACTGGCGCGTGATCCTGCACAGCCCCTTCGGCATGCCGGTCCATGCACCGTGGGCCCTGGCCGTGGGCCAGCGGCTCCACCAGCGGTACGGCCTGGACGGCTCTGCCATGGCCGCCGACGACGGCATTGTGCTGCGGGTGCCGATGATGGAGGATGAGCCCCCGGGCGCCGAGCTGTTCCTTTTCGACCCCGAGGAACTGGAGCAGATCGTCACGGCCGAGGTGGGCGGCAGTGCCCTGTTCGCTTCACGGTTCCGCGAGTGCGCTGCCCGTGCCCTGTTGCTGCCGCGGCAGACCCCCGGCAAGCGCCAACCCCTGTGGCAGCAGCGGCAGCGGTCAGCCCAGCTGCTGGATGTGGCACGGAAATACCCCACGTTCCCCATCGTTCTGGAGACAGTCCGCGAATGCCTCCAGGACGTCTACGACCTTCCGGCGCTGAAGGACATTGCAGCCGCCGTCGAACGCCGCGAACTGCGGGTGGTGCAGACCACTACACAGCAGCCATCACCGTTCGCCAAGTCCCTGCTCTTCGGCTACGTTGCCCAGTTCCTGTACGAGGGCGATTCCCCGCTGGCGGAACGGCGCGCCGCTGCGCTTGCTTTGGACTCCACCCTCCTGAACGAGCTTTTGGGCCGGGTGGAGCTGCGCGAGCTCCTGGATGCCAAGGTCATCGACGCCACCGAACGCGAACTCCAGCGGCTGGTGCCGGACCGCAGGGTGCGGGGACTTGAGGGTGTGGCCGACCTCCTGCGGCTCCTTGGCCCGCTGGACCCGGACGAAGCCGCCGCCCGGCTGGAGCCGGCAGCAGGGATTGAGCCCGCAACGGCCGGGGAGCCCGGCGAAACCCCGGCGGCTGGGGCCGCCGGGACCGCGGACGCCCAGGCCGACACAGACTCTGCCGACGACCCCGTCCTTGAGCCTGTTGAAACCGCGCCGCTCCACACCGCCTCAGCCACTGTTGAGGAGGCCACCGCCCACCTTGTGGCGCTGCAACGGGCCAACCGCGCCATCAAGGTCAACATCGGCGGGGCGGAACGCTTCGCTGCCGTGGAGGACGCGGCCCGCCTTCGTGATGCCATCGGCGTTCCTTTGCCCATGGGCGTGCCGCTGGCGTTCATCGAGCCCGTGGCGGACCCGCTGGGCGACCTCGTGTCCCGCTATGCCCGCACCCACGGGCCCTTCACTGCTGCTGAAGCCGCCGCCCGGCTGGGATTGGGCGTCGCCGTGGTGGGCACTGCCCTCAAACGCCTTGCCGACGACGGCCGCGTGGTTGAAGGCGAATTCCGGCCCCACGCAACGCCCGCCGCAGCCGGTCCGGAGTCCGCGCCAACCGGAGCGGAGGACGGCGGACTGCGGGACGGGGACGGACGGCAGGGAGAGATCCTGCGCGAAACCGTGCACGCGGCCGTCAGCGAATGGTGTGACGCCGAAGTGCTGCGGAAGCTCCGGCGGCGGTCCCTGGCCGCACTGCGCGCCGAAGTGGAACCCGTGGACGCCGCCGCTTACGGACGATTCCTCCCTGCCTGGCAAAACGTCCGGGTCCCGGGCGGCGGGCGGGGGCAGCCGGCGCTGCGGGGACTGGACGGCATCGTCACCGCAATCGACCAGCTGTCCGGCGTCCCCATCCCGGCGTCGGCCTGGGAACCCCTGATCCTGGCTGGCAGGGTGTCCAACTACCAGCCCGCCATGCTGGACGAGCTCATGGCGGCCGGCGAAGTCCTCTGGTCCGGAGCCGGTGCATTACCGGGAAATGACGGCTGGATCAGCCTGCACCTGGCCGACTCAGCGGAGCTGACGCTGAACCCTGCACCGGACTACGAACCGGGTGATGCCGGCCTGCGGCTCCTCGACCATCTCCGGAACAACGGCGGCGGATACTTCTTCCGCCAGCTCACGGAGGTTGCGGGAGGCATGGACTCGGTGCTCAGCGACCAGGAAGTGGTGTCCGCCCTCTGGGATCTCGCCTGGGCGGGACGGATCACCGGTGACACCTTCGCACCCGTCCGGTCGCTGATCGCGGGCGGCCATACGGCCCACCGGCAGGTGGCGAAGGCTCCCCGGTCCAGGGCTCCACGGCTGAACAGGCTGGGCCGCTCCCACGGTACCGGGCTGATGGGCTCGGCGGGCCTGGCCGGCGGGCGGTACGGTTCCCAGGGTGCAGCCGCTACTCCCCCAACCGCTGCCGGCCGCTGGTCCGCCCTTCCGCAGCCGGAACTGGATGCCACCATCCATGCCCGGGCTACGGCCGAGCTCCTGCTCGACAGGTATGGGGTGGTGACCCGGGGTTCGGTCATGGCAGAGCAGATCCTGGGCGGCTTCGGCCTGATGTACAAGGTCCTGGCCAGGCTCGAGGAAGCCGGACGTTGCCGCCGCGGGTACTTCATTGAACACCTCGGTGCGGCGCAGTTTGCTGTCCCCGCAACGGTGGACCGGCTGCGCTCCTACGCGGAGGATACGCAGATCGCCAAACCCGAGCCCGTGGCCCTTGCCCTGGCCGCCACGGATCCTGCGAATCCCTACGGCGCGGCACTGCCCTGGCCGGCCCTGCGGGACGATGCCGGCACCGGCCACAGGCCGGGCCGCAAAGCCGGTGCCCTGGTGGTGCTGGTGGACGGCGCCCTGGTTCTCTACGTGGAACGGGGCGGCAAGACACTGCTGGCGTTCTCCGACGACCCCGCCATCCTTGACGCCGCCGGCGCCGCACTGGTGGGAGTGGTCACCCGCGGAGCCGTGGACAAGCTGATCATGGAAAAAGTGAACGGCCAGGGGATCCTCGACACCCCCATTGCCGCTGCCCTCAGCGCTGCCGGCGCCTATTCCACCCCCAAAGGTCTGAGGATCCGTGCCTGAGGGAGATTCCGTGTGGCGGGCCGCCCGGCAGTTGCACGAGGCGCTGGCCGGCCAGACACTGACCGCATCGGACTTCCGGGTACCGCGGTTCGCCACGCTGAACCTCTCAGGATGGACGGTGACCGAGGTTGTACCGCGGGGCAAGCACCTGCTCATGCGGGTGAAGGGGCCAGGGGACAAGGCCCTCACCATTCACTCCCATCTGAAGATGGAAGGCACGTGGCAGGTCTACCCACCAGGCGGCAGGTGGCGGAAACCCGGCTTCACAGCGCGGTGCGTGCTGCGAACTGCTGCCGCGGACGCCGTCGGCTTCTCCCTGGGCATCCTGGAAGTGGTGGCGACAGCGAACGAGGACTCCATCGTCGGGTTCCTTGGGCCGGACCTCCTGGGCCCGGACTGGGACCTGGACGAGGCCGAACGCCGGCTCCGGGCACGGCCGGACGTTCCCATCGGCGTGGCCATCCTGGACCAGAGCAACCTTGCCGGCATCGGGAACATCTACCGCTGCGAGGCCTGCTTCCTTTCCGGAGTGCATCCGGCCACCCCCGTGTCGGCGGTGGCGGACCTGCGCACCTTGATGACGGACGCCAAGCAGCTCCTGGAAGCAAACCTGGGCCCCGGCCGCCGCGTCACCATCCTCAACGCCCGCGGCATGCCGGTGGGCAGGATGGCCGGGAGGCCCGGCTACTGGGTGTACCGCCGGGACCAGCACCCGTGCCTCAAGTGCGGTACACCGGTGCGGCGTGGACTGCTGGGGAAACTGAACGGTGAAGAGGAACGAGACATCTACTTTTGCCCGAAGTGCCAGCCCGTCCCGGAATAGCTGGGCTCACCCACGGCTTCCGGGCCGCCGTCGGGCTTCCCGTCCGAACGCGCCGCCCGGGCCACTTTCGGAGCGCCGGCCGGAACCATGAACCAGGGCAGCAGCAGCTGTACCAGCGGCCCGATCGCAAGCGCATAGAGCACCGTTCCTACGCCAACTGACCCGCCCAGCAGCCAGCCTGCCGCGAGGACTGCCACCTCGATGAGGGTGCGGGACATCCGCACGGACCACCCTGTGCGGCGCGCGAGTCCGGTCATCAGGCCGTCACGGGCCCCCGGGCCGAACCTGGCCCCGATGTAGCAGGCCGAGGCGATGCCGTTCAGGAGGATGGCGCCCGCCAGCATGCCCACCTGTCCGGCGAGGTTGGACAGGGAGGGAATCAGCGCGAGGCCGACGTCGGCGAAGACACCCACCAGGATGGCGTTGCAGAGGGTGCCGAAGCCGGGCCGCTGGCGCAGCGGAATCCACAGCAGGAGCACCAGGAAACTGACAATGATGACCACGACGCCGATACTCAAACCGGTCCGGTTTGCCACGCCCTGGTGGAACACGTCCCAGGGGTCCAGGCCCAGCCCGGCGCGGATGAAGAGGGCCAGGGAAATGCCGTACATGGCAAGGCCGGTGAAAAGCTGAACGATTCTGCGGAGCATCATTAGTCCACCCTCCCATCCAACTGGCATTGATTTACATAGCCAGTTTGAGATACTGGCTACATGGCTCCCTCCCTTGGCGCAGCAGCGCTCGGCCGCATGCTCGGCATCTGGCACCACGGTAGCGCCCCCGCCTACAGGGAACTGGCCGACGTACTCCGGCTCCTGATCCTGGACGGCCGCGTCCCGCTCGACACGGCACTCCCCAGTGAGCGCGCCCTGTGTACCGCGCTGGGCGTCAGCCGGACCACTGTCACGGCCGCCTACGCGGCACTGCGTGAACAGGGGTTCCTCAGCAGCGGACAGGGCAGCCGGGGCAGGACACGCATCCCGGAGCGGACCGCCTTCGGCCCGGCCCTCTACAGCCCGCAAACGTCCGCCACGCCGGCACTGACGGCTCCCGGCCTGGCCGCGCCCGAAGGCCTCATCGACCTGGCCTATTCGGCATTGCCGGCCAGCGGCGAGGTGGTGCACCGGGCCTTCTCCGCGGCGATGACGGAACTGCCGGCGCTGCTGCCGGGATTCGGGTACGACGCCGTGGGGCTCCTGCCGCTTCGCCAGGCCATTGCCGACAGGTATACGGCGGCCGGCGTTCCCACCGGCCCCGGGCAGATCATGGTGACGTCCGGGGCGCAGCACGCGCTGACCATCATCATCCGCACTCTGGCCGACCGCCAGGACAAGGTCCTGGTGGAACACCCCAGCTACCCCAACGCGCTGGACGCCATCCGTGCCGCCCGCTGCAGGCCCGTGCCGGTCGGGTTCGCGGAGTCCGGCTGGGACCTGCCGGCACTGGAAGCCGCCCTGGCGCAGCAGCGTCCCAAGATCGCCTACCTCGTTCCCGATTTCCACAACCCCACAGGCATGATGATGCCCGATGCCCAGCGCCGCCGGCTGGTAGCGGCCGCTGCCACAGCGGGGACCATACTGATCGCGGACGAAACACTGCGGGAGTTGAACCTCGACGGCGTCCAGTCCACTCCCCTGGCCGGCTTCAGCAGTGCTGTGGTTTCCGTGGGATCGCTCAGCAAGTCCCACTGGGGCGGCCTGCGCACGGGCTGGATCCGTGCCAGTGAACCGATGATCCAGCGGTTCACTGCGGCCCGGAGCGTCCTGGACCTGGGCGGACCGGTCATGGAACAGCTGGCCGCAGCGCACCTGGTGCGGGCCCTGGACGAGCCGTTGCCGGCCCTGCTGGAAACCCTTCGGGGCAACCGCGCCGCGCTGCTGGCATTGCTGCGGGAGCATCTGCCGGCCTGGCAAACAGCGTCACCTTCCGGCGGCCTGTCAGTATGGTGCAGGCTGCCGGCCCCCGTCAGTACGGCACTGACCGTGATCGCCCCGGAGCACGGGATCAGGCTGGCCGCCGGGCCCCGGTTTGGGATCGGCGGCGCGTTCGAGCGGTACCTTCGGCTCCCCTTCACCCTCCCGCCCGGCAAACTCGAGGCCGCCGTGCTGGCCCTGCGGGCCGCCCAGGACAGGCTCGACGCCGCACCCCAGCTGCGGCGCTCACTGACGCAGGCCCCCGCCGTCGCCATCGCCTGACGGCAGCCGAAGAGATCGCCGAAATCGCCGGAACGGTGCCAAATCGCCGTAGCGGCGGAACAGCGTCCCCGCATTGTTCCAGGGATCTCGGCACCTGATGCGGCAATGGCGGGCAACGGCCCAGCCAGGCTAGGCGTAGACGCGCTCCAGGAACCCGCTCCAGGCCTTGGCCGTGGTCTCCGAATCGCCGGCGCCGCTGAAATCGTGCACCGTCATGCCCACGGGGGCACCCCAGGCGTTGCGGCCGAAGAACCGGTAGAGGGCATCCGCCGTGCGAAGGCCGAGGAAGTGCTCGTTGGAGAAGTCCACCTCGCCAGCAAGCCGGCCCACGCCGTCGAGCTCGACGTCCACGGGGCTGCCCTGCACCGCCGACTCAACGCCCAGCGCCCGGCGGAGCCGTGCAAAGCCGTCCGCCACCTGGGAGCCGGCGGGCCCCTGGATGTCCGTGAACACCACAGGTTTGCCGTCGAAGTGCTGGAGGTACTGGCCCAGGGTGTGCAGGTAGAACTCGGTGTGGCGGCTGGCGCCGTCGTACTGCTCGTCCCAGTTGTCCGCGAAGATCCCGCTGTGGACGTAGTGCAGGCGCGCCCGGCCGCCGTCCAGCGGTTCCAGGACGTGCTCGAGCTGGTTGAACCAGCCGTCCGGCCCATCCATCCGGGACACCAGGTGCGCGGGGTACTCCTCCACCGTTTTCACGGCAGGCCACTGGTCCGTGGGGAACATCCAGGCGGGAGTCCCTGCGGTGACAGCCTCCCAGACCCGCTCCGGCGTACCGGGAAGCTCGGTGTCGTAGACGATTTCGAAGTTGCGGTTGTCAGTCATGGCCTTGCTCCTTGGGTGCGGGTTCGCGTGAACTTTCGGGGGACGGCTTGAGGACGGGATGCAGTGCCACCACCAGGCGGTGGCGCCGTCCGCGGGAAGAGGTACCGGCGTCATGGTACTTATCCACCAGCTGCGTGATGGCGACGCCCAGCTCCTCGGCGAAGGCGGCACGCTCCGCCGCTGTGCGGAAGGTGATCTCGCCGTCGATGGCAAAGGTGGCAAGCTTTTGCCGGGCCGTCGCGGCTCCGGCGATCAGCTTCCCCACCTCCTGGACCATCCGGCCCGCGAGCGCCAGGAGCCAGAACGCCGAGAACCTGTCGGCAAAGCGCCGCGGATCAGGCGACACGGAAGCCAGGGCCGCGGGTGAGATCAGGTAGGAGGCCGCCGTGGCCTGGAGGACACGCTCGGTGACGTTGCCCTTGCGCCGTTCCTCCACCAGTTCCACCAAACCGTGCCGCTCCAGCGATTTGAGGTGGTAGTTCACCTTCTGCCGCGGCAGCCCCATCCGGACCGCCAGCTGGGTGGCGGAGGCGGGCTCCGCCAGTTCGCGGAGGATGGTGGAGCGGATGGGGTCCAGCGAGGCTTCGGCCGCCGCGGGGTCCTCGATCACTGCAATGTCCAACATGGATTAAATGTGCCAACCGACGACTTTTTTTGTCAAGAACTTTTTTGTCGTCGGTAGCACACGCGGTCCGCCGAAAGTGCCCCAGTAGAATGGACCGGTGATGCAATCCCCCCTGCCCGTGCGCGACGGCGTCAACGCCACCCGTTTGCGGCTCCCCGAAGAGGGCCCGTGGGACACCGCCATGGACTACATGATGCACCGCTGGGGCCACATCGATCCGCAGGGCATCGAGGACAGGTTCGACGCCGGCGAGATCGTGGGCGAGGGCGGCGTACCCCTGAGCCGGAACACCAGGCTCGAAGACCACACCTTCATCTGGTACTACCGCACGCTTCCCCCGGAAACCCGGATTCCCGTGGACCTGAGCATCCTGCACCAGGACGAACACCTGCTGGTGGTCGACAAGCCACACTTCCTGCCCACCACCCCCGGCGGTACCTACATCCAGGAATCAGCCCTGGTGCGGCTGCGGAACCAGCTGGACCTGCCGGACCTGATCCCCATGCACCGGCTGGACCGCATGACCGCCGGCGTCCTGCTGTTCTCCACCAACCCGCAGACGCGCGGCAAGTACCAGGTGCTGTTCGAGAAGCGCCAGGTGCAGAAGGAGTACGAGTGCGTTTCGGCCGCTCACCCCGCGCCGGGCCACCCCGCCGTCGACTTTCCCGTGGTGGTCCGCAACCGGATGACCAAGTCCCGCAGCTACCTGCTGGCGGAGGTGGTAGAGGGCGAGCCGAACGCGGAGACGCGGATTGAACAGCTGGAAATGCTCGACGGCGGCGCCTCCGCGGGTGCCGACGGCAGCATGGCGGCGGTGCCGGGCAGCGCCACCCGCCTCGCCAGGTACCGCCTGGAACCGCACACGGGCAAGACCCACCAGCTGCGCGTCCACATGGCCTCACTGGGACTCGGAATCGTCAATGACGCCTTCTATCCCGAGCTCCTGGACAAGGCCCCGGATGACTACGGCAAGCCCCTGCAGCTGCTGGCCCGCGGCATCCGGTTCGTGGATCCGATCTCGGGCAGTCCGGTGGAATACCGGAGCAGCCTTCAGCTCAGCGAAACCGTCCGCCCGCGTTCGCGGACGGCGCCGGAAAACTTCAGGAATCCTGCGGCCTGACCCCGGCAGCCCGGCCGCGAAAGTGCGGTACCTTGTGGCAATGGACTTCGGGAGCGCTGACAGCTGGGGGGAGGCGATCTATTTCTGGATCATCCCCGTGGTCCTTGGCGATGCCATCTTTCCGCCCATCCCGTCCGAAATGGTGGTCATCACCGGCGGCGCTCTGTCTGCTGACGGCAGGGCCAACATCTTCCTAGTGCTCGCCCTCGCCGCCGTTGCATCGTGGACAGGCGACATCGTGGTGTTCCAGCTGTTCCGCCGCCGCCTGAGCCATGTCCTTGACCGCTGGAAATGGGGCCGGCGGGTGCATCAGGGCATCCACGTCGCCCTTGCGAAGGCCGGCAGGTCCTCCACCTACGGGGCCATCATCGGCGCCAGGTTCATTCCGGGCGGGCGGCTTGCGACCTCCGCCGCCGCCGGCATTGCCAATGTTTCGGTCCGGGGCTTCAGCCTGTGCGCGGGCCTCGGGGCGGTGCTGTGGGCCTGCTGGTTAGTGGGGCTCGGCTACTTCACGGGCTCGGCAACGAAGCTGCCGTTCTGGGCGAGTTCCCTCATTGGCGTGGTGCTCGGCCTGGTGGTGGGCGCCGTCGTCGGTATCATCGTGACCCGCCGCCGCGGCAACCGCTCCCCCGTGGAGGAGCCCGGCCCGCTGGGCTGAACCGGGGCTGGCATTCTGCCGGTCCAGCCGCACAGCTTCAGACGGGCAGCCACTTGCCCCGGCTGCGCCGCAGCACGCTCAGGGAACCTGTCAGCGCAACGCGTTCGACGGCATCCCGCATCATGGCTGCCGATTCCACCGCCTGCCGGTTCTCGCCGCTGTATTCGGTCGCCTCCACCAGGAAGCGCAGGTTGAGCAGCGGCACCCCGCCGGCAATCTGCAGCTGGTGCGACTCGACGTGGTGGCGGGTTCCCAGTGCCTCGACGGCGGCGTCCATCACGGATTCGGGGGCGTTGCCCGGCCGGAGCCCGGTGATCTTTAAGCGGGTCTGGAACGAAGGCATGCCTTCAACCTTATCGAAACGCGCGCTCATATCCCGGCCTTAAAACCCAAACCCCCGCTCACTTTTCTTAAGAGAGTGAGCGGGGGTTCCGGAGATAGGCACCACAAGTGAGCGCGCGTGTGGGTTAGCCGGTGTTGCGGAGCCCGGCTGCCACACCGTTCACGGTGATGAGCATGGCCCGCTGGAGGCGTTCGTCGATCTCGCCGTTGCTCATGCCCTCGCCGGCTTCCGCACGGACACGGCGGAGCAGTTCCACCTGGAGGTAGCTGATGGGATCCAGGTACTGGTCGCGGACCTCGAGGGAGCGCTTGAGCGTGGGCTGGGCGTCCAGGAGCACGTGCTCGCCGGTAAGGTTCTGCACCTCGGCCACCGTGAGTTCGTATTCTTCACGGATGGCACGGAAAATGTGGTGCAGCTCTTTGGGGACGAGGGTGTCCACGTAGTAGCCGGCGATATCCAGGTCCGTCTTGGCGAGCGTCATCTCCACGTTGGAGAGCACGGAGCGGAAGAAGTGCCACTGCCCGATCATCTCCACCAGCTGCTCCGAGTTACCGGCTTCGCGGGCGGCTTTGAGGCCTGACCCCACGCCGAACCAGCCCGGGACGATCTGCCGGGACTGGGTCCAGCCGAACACCCACGGGATGGCGCGCAGCCCGCCAAGGCCCGCACCGGAATCGGGGCGCTTGGACGGTCGGGAGCCGATGTTCAGCGAGCCGAGCTGCTCCACCGGGGTGGACGCCATGAAGTACGCCGGCAGGTCCGGGTGGTCGATCAGGCTGCGGTACCGCTCGAAGGCGGCGTCGGAAATGGTTTCCATGACGTGCGCGTAGCGTTCGCGCTGGTCGTCGGAGGTCCGGGGGTCGCGGTGCAGCGCCGAGCCCTGGAGCACGGCGGCCAGCGAAAGCTCCAGGTTTTCGCGGGCAAGCTCAGGCAGCGAGTACTTGTCGGAGATGACCTCGCCCTGCTCGGTGAACTTGATTTCGCCTTCCAGGACGCCGTTGGGCTGGGCCAGAATGGCATCGTAGGTGGGCCCGCCGCCGCGCCCTACGGATCCGCCGCGGCCGTGGAACAGGCGGACGCGGACGCCGTGCTTTGCGGCGATGTCACGCAGCTTGCGCTGGGTCTTGTGGATTTCCCACTGGCTGGTCATCACGCCGGATTCCTTGTTGGAGTCCGAGTAGCCCAGCATGACTTCCTGGACGTCCCCGCGCAGCCGCACCAGTTCGCGGTAGGAGGGGTCGGAGAGGAGCTGGTCGATGATCTCGGCGGAGGCGCGGAGTTCCTCCACGGTTTCCAGCAGCGGAGCGAAGCCCAGCTTGGCGTAGGGCTTCTCGCCGAAGAGGTTGACCAGGCCGGCCTCGCGGGCAATGACGGCGGCGGCCAGGACGTCATCCGCGCCGCGGGTCATGGAGATGATGTAGGTCTCGATGACGTCCGGGCCGTACATGCGCAGGGCCCGGCGGATCTCCCGGAAGACGTCGTACGTGCCGTCAGCGGCGCCGTCGAGCTTGATCGGGTGGCCGGACAGCGGGCGGCGGGACGCGAGCTCGGAACCCAGCACCTCGAAGCGTTCCTTGCGGCTCAGTTCGGCGTAGTGCAGCCCGGGGCCGCCGATGCGGTCCATGAGCTGCCCGACGGCATCGTGGTGGTGGTCAGCGTGCTCACGGATGTCGAGGGTGGCCAGGTGCAGGCCGAAGGACGCGATGGCGCGGCGGACCCGGGCCAGGGCGCCGTCTGCAGCCAGCGACGCCGAGTGGTTGCGGAGCGACAGCTCCAGCAGGTCGAGGTCTGCCAGGAGCTCGTCCGTGCTGCTGTAGTCGCGGCCGTGCTCGTGGTTCGAGTTCGCTACGACGCGCTTGCCGGTGTTGATCAGCTTGGCCTTAATGCAGGTCAGCTTCAGCCGGTAGGGCTCCTGGGCATTCAATTCCAGGACACGCTTGTCCAGGCCGGGCAGCTTCTTCAGGTCGGCGTCAATGGAGTCCAGCAGCACCTGGTCCGCGCCGGCGAGCGCCGTGGAATTGGAGAGGATGGAGATCAGCTCATCGATCATGCCGATGCTGATGCGGATGGCGTTCTGGTTCTGGATCTGGAGGATCTCGCGGGTTACAGCTGCCGTCACGTTGGGGTTTCCGTCACGGTCACCGCCGATCCAGGAGCCGAACTTCACCGGCGCGTCCTGCGCGGCCAGGGTGACGCCGTGCTCGCTGAGGAGTTCGGACAGCTCGGACAGCATTTCAGGCATGGCATCAGTGAGGATGCCGCCCAGGTAATAGATGGCGTTCCGGGCCTCGTCCACCGGTGTGGGCCGGACCTGCCGGAGTTCGTCGGTCTGCCACATCTGGTCGATGATTTCGGCCAGCTGGCGGTCCTGGCGGCGGCGCGCAGTGGTGCCCTCGGTGGTGGGCTGGGCCAGGACGTCGGAGAGCTTGCGGATCTTGTCCAGCACCGAGCGGCGGGAGGCCTCGGTGGGGTGCGCCGTGAAGATGGGGCGGACGTCGAGTCCGTTGACCACTTCCTGCAGCACCTCGGGTCCGGCCTGGCCGGCGATCTCGGCTACCGTCTTGGCGAGCCAGCCATCCTTCTCTGCGCGGGTGCGCAGGCCGCGGACACGGTGGACCTGTTCGGCGGCGTTGGCCAGGTGGAAATAGAACGCGAAGGCGCGCACCAGGTCCGTTGCCTGCTCAATCGGCAGGGAGCCCAGCAGTTCGCGGACCTGGGCGACGACGTCGTGCGCGCTCCACGGGCCTGTGGCGTCTGCGCCGCCACGGGCAGCCTCCTTGGATTCCTTGGTGAGGAGGCGGACCTGCTCTACGAGGTCAAGGAGTTCGGGCCCGTGCTGGCGGACCAGGGATTCTCCCAGCAGGGTGGAGACCCGGCGGACATCTGCCCTCAGTTCGGAGGCAAGATCGGATTCGGGGTGTGCTGCAGTGTGAGCCATGGAAGCAATCTTTCGAGGGTTTCGGACTTGGCTCGTACACTGCGCTGGATACTGTGAGCCACGTTACTAGCAGAAGATGCTACCCCTTTGGCACGGCGAAGGCAGAATGTGTCTCAGACTGTGTCACCCTCCCGCACCACCTTGAAGTTGAAATCCGGGGTGCCCAGGGCCCCGAAGAGGCGCAGCCACAGCGGAAGCACCATCTCCGCCCCGCGGGCGGACGTGATATCGCCAAGGTCGATGATGTCCCGGTGGCCCAGCGCCTGCAGCAGCCCTGTGACTTGGACTTTGGCCTGGCTGTCATCGCCTGCGACGAACACGGAATGGTCGCCGTCCGCCAGCCGTCCCGGGTCAACCATCAGTCCTGCGTTCATGGTGTTGAGGGTCTTGACCACCCTCGCGTCCGGGAAGGCCCGCTGGATCCGTTCCCCCAGGCTTTCGGTGTTGACCGGGTTCAGGACCGGCGGCATTCCCTGCGAAAAGTCGAGCGGGTTGGAAACGTCCAGCAGGACCTTCCCGGCCAGGTTGGCACCCCCGGCGGCAGCAAGGGCCGCGAGCGACGCAGCACCATTGGTGGCATTGACCACCATTTCGCCTTCTTCCGCTGCTGCGCCGAACGTCTCCAGCCGGATGCTTTGATGCGCCGCCTGCCACTCGTTGAATGGCTGCCCGCCCATGGGGCCAGGCTCAGTACGGCGGGCAGTCTCCGCAGGATCCCTGGTTCCCATCACCACTTCATGCCCCAGGGAGCTGAAGGCTGCGGCGAGCGTCCGGCCCACAGTGCCGGTTCCAAAGACTGCGATCTTCATGATTTCTCCTGCTCGCCGGATCCGTGCCTCTTGATTCACGAGCGTACCTTCGCTGGCTGGCGCCGCAAGGGCAGGCAGCCGCTGCGGATGCCCCGGAATGAACCGGGGCAGGTGCCGGTTGTAGCGGGCAGACGAGATTGGAAGGAATCATGAGCACCACCACACCCGCAGGGACCACCGCGCCAGCCGCCAAACTCGAGCGCTGGCAGCGTTTCCGCGCCAACCGGGACAAGGCCCTGGCGGCCGGCCACGGCTGGCTCACGCTCACCTCCTTTCAATGGCTGGAGGACTCCCCTGCCGCCGTCGAACTCGTTCCCGGTATGTGGTCCACGCAGGGTAACGGGTCCGCGGAAGGCGCCGGCACAAGGGAACGCACGACGGCGGTACTCACCGCAGTGCCTTCCGACGGGCTAACGCTGGTGGAGACGGGCGAAACGGTGGACGGCACCATCACCGCGGTCCTCGCCGATGAGGAATCCCTGACGTGGGTGCAGTTCGGCGGCCCCGCCGGTGACCGGACGGTGGTGGAACTGGCCATGCGCGGAGGGCGGTATGCTATCCGCACCCGGGACGCTGAGTCGCCGGTGTTCACCGAATTCGACGGCGTGCCCACTTACCCCTACAACCCGGAGTGGGAAGTGACGGCCCGCTTCGAGCCGTACCCTGCCCCGGTTGATGTCCCAATCAGCACCGCCAACCCCCTGGTGGACGGCGTGCACCGGACCGTGGGCGAGGTGGTGTTCCGGCTTCCCGGCAGTCCCCACGAGTTCCGGCTGCAGGCCGAGGAGGAGAAGCTCGGGGCATTGACGGTCACGTTCCATGACGAGACGAACGGCTATACGACAGATGAGTGGCGGAAGGTCTCGGCGCCCCGGCCCCGGCCGAATCCGGACGGCAGCTTCACGGTGGTCCTCGATTTCAACCGGGCCATCAACTATCCCAGCGCCTTCACGCCCTACGGCACCTGCCCCATGCCGGTCCGGAACAACAGCCTGGACATCCGGGTGGAGGCGGGCGAGAAGGAGCCGTACCCGGCGTAGGGTTTCGCCAGGGTCAACCACAGGGCCCACCCTCGCCCCCACCCGGGGCCGGGCTCAGGCGATCGCTGAGATCCCGGTGATGGCCCGCCCCACAATGAGGGTGTTGATCTCGTAGGACCCTTCATAGGTGTAGATGGCCTCGGCGTCGGCGAAGATCTTGGCCATCCGGTATTCGGTAACAATGCCGTTCCCGCCCAGGATGGAGCGGCCCAGCGCCACGGTTTCCCGCATCCGGGCGCTGGCGTAGGACTTGGCCAGCGCCACCTGGGCCATGTCCGCCGAGCCTTCCTCCTGCAGCCTGGCCAGCTGGACCAGCATCCCCATGCTGGCCACGGCGTTGCCCAGCATGGTCACCAGCTGCTGCTGGATCAGCTGGAAGTGGGCCAGCGGCCGGCCGAACTGCCGGCGCTCCACGGCGTACTGCCGTGCGACGTCGAACGCCGCCAGCTGCTGCCCCACGGCCTGCCAGGCCACCATGATCCGTGAACTGCGCAGGAGCTCCTTGGTGTCGTCGAAGCTGCTGACCGGCGTGAACCGGTCGGCCTCGGCCACCCTGACGTCCTTGAAAACGATGTCCGCGTTCTGCACCGTGCGCAGCGCGATCTTGTTCTCGATCCGGCTGCGGGTGATGCCCGGCAGTGTGGCGTCCACGATGAAACCCCGCACCGACCCGGCAGGGTTGTCCGACCCGGCCGTTTCGTCGCGCGCCCACACGAGCATGTAGTCACAGAACGTCCCGTTGCCGATCCACCGCTTGGCTCCATTAAGCACCCAGGCGTCACCGCCGTCGTCGTCCTCCCCTGTGGCGGAGGAGATCCGACGTGCCGTGGTTTCCATGCCGCCGGCTACGTCCGAGCCATGCAGCGGCTCTGTGAGGGCGAACGCGCCGGTGATGCGGAGGTCCGAGGCGTCGGCGAGGAGCCGTTCCTTCTGGGCCGCCGATCCGAAGGCGTGCAGGGACTGGACGAACAGGTCATGGTGGACCAGGAAGAACGTGGCGATCGAGGTGTCCACCCGGGTCATTTCGGCAATCACCAGCCCCGCGAACAGGTGGCTGTAGCCGCGCTGGGAGGGGGTGCTCAGCTCCAGGGCGGCGAGCTTGGGCAGGATATGGGCGGGAAACTCGGCACTGTTCCACCAGTCCCCGGCGTGCGGGGCGATCTCGGCGGCGAGGAAGTCCCGGAGTTCGGCGAGCTTGTTCCGTTCCGCCTGGCTGAGCAGGGATTCGACGGCGAAGAAGTCTGCGTCCGGAAGCCCTGCGGCGGCCGAACGCCCGGCGGCGCTCATTTGGGCCCCATCCGGATGGCGCCGTCAAGGCGGATGGTCTCGCCGTTCAGCATGGCGTTGTCCACGATGTGCAGCACCAGGTTGGCGTACTCGCCGGGCCTGCCCAGCCTGGACGGGTGCGGTACCTGCGCCCCCAGCGAGTCCTGGGCTTCCTGCGGCAGGCCCGCCATCATGGGCGTTTCAAAGATGCCGGGCGCGATGGTGACCACCCGGACCAGCGAGCGCGCCAGTTCACGGGCGACGGGCAGCGTCATGGCCGCTACCGCACCCTTGGACGCGGCATAGGCGGGTTGCCCGATCTGCCCTTCGAAGGCGGCCACGGAGGCGGTGTTGATGATGACGCCCCGCTCGGGACCGCCCAGCTCCGTGCTGGCCGGCTCCGTGGCCACCATTGCCTCGGCGGCCAGGCGCAGCACATTGAAGGTCCCGATCAGGTTCACCTGGACCACCCGGTTGAACGCTTCGAGCGGCAGCACGCCGTCGCGGCCCAAAACCTTGCCGGGGGTGGCGATGCCCGCACAGTTCACCACGATCCGCAGCGGCCCCAGCCCGGCGGCGGTCGCGACGGCGGCGCGCACCTCAGCCTCGCTGGTCACGTCCACGGGGGCGAAGACTGCGGACTGGCCGGATGCGTGCGTTTCCGCTGACGCGTTCAGTTCCTGCGCCAGCTCCGCGCCGGCCGAGGACGGGAGGTCCACCAGCACCACCGACGCTCCGGCCTGGAACAGCGCCCGGGCCGTGGCAGCCCCCAGGCCCGACGCACCTCCGGTGATCAGTGCTGCACTGCCTCTGACATCCATGCATCCTCCTTGATGTGGCCCCCGAAAGCGCAGGCGGACCGCGACGTATCAGTTAGTCAATGTTAACTGAAATGCCGCCGCACTGCACGCTCCGGACTTCCCGGGTCCGGACAATCAGCGCAGGGACCGGCAGCATGGCTAGGCTGGGCCCATGACGTCCAGTGATGCCTCCACGCCCGACTGGCAGCAGCGCGCCAACCATGCAGCACAGTCCGTCACCGCACTGTTCGGCCGCAGGCTGCTCTTCCTGCCGAATACGCACCTGGCGGCAGTGACCTGGCAGGGCGGCCGGCAGGCGCACGGCTGGCGCGGGAAGCTGCGCACCCTCGCCGAAGGTACGGCGCTGCTCAACCCCTGGCACTACTGGTGGCAGGCACACTACGTCGACTGCCTGGTGGACACCGGCCGGCGGGAACTGGGAAGCGGCGCCACCCCGGCGGCCCGGTTCAACGGGCCCGCCAGTCCAAGCGCCGGTCACCTGGCATCCCGGCTGGTGACGGGCATCCGGCTGCGGAACGCCTTCACCGTGGTCAACAACTACTATGACGACATGGCGTGGCTGGCCCTTGCCACCCACCGTCTCGACCGTCTCGCCGAAGAGACCCGGCGGCCGGGACGCGGCCGCAACGCGCGCGTCCGCCGCTCCCTGACCCTGCAGTTTGATGCCGCCGGAACCGACGACCTGGGCGGCGGCGTGTTCTGGAGCAAGAAGCGGGACTTCAAGAACACGCCTGCCAACGGCCCTGTGGCGCTGTACTACGCCCGCACCGGCGAGCCCGCCAAGGCGCAGGCGCTGATCGACTGGCTGGACGCCACACTGTTCGACGCGGATCAGCACCTGTACCTCGATGGCGCGCGCGCCGGCACGGCAGGGGAAGTGCTGGTGGAGCGCACCGTATACACCTACAACCAGGGGCCGGTCCTGGGCGCGCTGCTCGAACTGGGCGGAGACGCAAACCTCGCCAGGGCGGCCTCGGTGGTGGACGGGGTGGAGCGGATGCTGACCGTCACCGCCCCCACGGCAGGACAGGGCAGCGTGCTCCGCTGCGAAGGAACAGGCGACGGCGGCCTTTTCACCGGCATCCTGTGCCGGTACCTGGCGCTGGCCGCAAGGGACACCCGGCTCCCCGCAGGGACCCGCCGCACCGCAGCCCGGCTTGTCACCGACACGGCACAGGCATTCTGGAACGGCCGCCGCGCCGTGGAGAGTGGCGAACCATCCCGGGCGGTGCCGGATGCAAGCGTCTTTTCCCTGCACGCCAACACGCCCGCCGCCCACACCTACCCGGCGGGCGCCGCCGTCGAACTTTCCACCCAGCTGCAGGCCTGGATGGCTATCGAGGCCGCTGCGCTGCTCACCGCGCCCTAGAATTATGTCACGCCACACTTCCGTAATTATTGTGATGCTGGTCACCTTAAGCGCTTTCCCTGTAGCTGCTTAGGATTGCCTACCCTACAGTTTTGCGGGGGCCCTTCCCCAAGGCCCACACGGACCGGCACCACCGGTCCCCCTGACATTTCCCAGAAAGCAGCTCCTCAATGAAGATCCGCAACCGCGCCCTGGCCGGCATCTCCCTTGCCGCGTCCGCTGTCCTCGGCCTGACTGCCTGTGGCGGCAGCACCACTCCTGCAGCTACGTCCTCCGCATCCGGCAGCGCCGCCGGGGCATCAGGCGAAATCACCGTGTACAACGCCCAGCACGAAAGCCTCACCAAGGAATGGGTTGACGCCTTCACGGCTGAGACCGGCATCAAGGTGACCATGCGCCAGGGGTCGGACACCGAGCTGTCCAACCAGATCATCCAGGAGGGACAGGCCTCCCCCGCCGATGTCTTCCTCACGGAGAACTCCCCGGCCATGACGCAGGTGGAAAACGCCGACCTGTTCGCCGATGTGGACAAGACCACCCTGGAGCAGGTCCCCACGGAATTCCAGCCCTCCACGGGCAAGTGGACCGGCATCGCGGCCCGCTCCACCGTCCTGGTCTACGACAAGGCCAAGATCTCCGAGGACCAGCTCCCCAAATCGATGCTTGACCTGGCCAAGCCGGAATGGAAGGGCAAGTGGGCCGCTTCCCCCACCGGCGCGGACTTCCAGGCCATCGTCTCGGCACTGCTGGAACTCAAGGGCGAGGACGCCACCGAGGAATGGCTGCAGGGCATGAAGGAGAACTTCAAGGCCTACAAGGGCAACAGCACCGCCATGAAGGCCGTCAACGCCGGTGAAGTGGATGCCGCCCTGATCTACCACTACTACTACTACGGCGACCAGGCGAAGACCGGCGAGAACTCCAAGAACGTCACGCCGTACTACTTCAAGAACCAGGACCCTGGCGCGTTCCTGTCCGTTTCCGGCGGCGGCGTGCTGAAGTCGTCCAAGAACGCTGCGGCTGCGCAGGAGTTCCTGAAGTTCGTCACCGGGAAGAAGGGCCAGGAGGTCCTGAAGAACGGCACGTCCTTCGAGTACGCCATCGCCTCCGACGTTCCCGCCAACGACAAGCTGGTCCCCATCAAGGACCTGCAGGCCCCCGCGGTGGACGCCGCGAAGCTCAACTCCGAGAAGGTCACCGACCTGATGACCAAGGCAGGACTCCTCTAATTCCGTGACCACCGATCTATCGGCTCCCCCTTCGGGCGGGAGCACGACGACGGCGGGCCGGGGCAAGCGCCCCCGCCCGCCTTTCGGCGTTTCAGCAGTGTCCATCGTGGCGGTGCTGATCGCCCTGTTCTCCCTCGTTCCCCTGGGGTACGTGGCCTACATGACGGTGGCAACCGGATGGGACACCGCCGTCGGGCTGATCTTCCGGCCGCGCGTGATGGAGCTGCTGCTGAACACGCTGTTGCTGACCATCATCACGGTTCCTCTGTGCCTGCTGCTGGGGGTGGCCGGCGCCTGGCTCGTGGAGCGCACCAGCCTTCGCGGCCACCGGATCTGGGCGGTGCTCCTGGCAGCACCGCTGGCCATCCCGGCGTTCGTCAACAGCTACGCCTGGGTCTCGGCGGTGCCCTCGATGGGCGGGCTGTGGTCCGGCGTCCTGATCGCCACGCTCTCCTATTTCCCCCTGGTCTACATTCCGGCAGCGGCGTCCCTGAGCCGGCTGGACCCGGCCATCGAACAGTCCGCCGCTGCCCTGGGCCTGGGGAACTGGGCCACCTTCTTCCGGGTGGTGCTCCCCCAGCTCCGCATCGCGATGACCGGCGGCGCGCTGCTGGTTTCACTGCACCTGCTGGCCGAATACGGCGCCTTCGCGATGATCCGGTTCGATACCTTCACCACCGCGATCATGGTGCAGTACCAGTCCACCTTCAACGGCGCCGCCGGAAACATGCTGGCCAGTGTCCTGGTGTTCTTCTGCCTGCTCCTGCTCGTGGCCGAAGTCCGGAGCCGCGGCACCGCCCGGTACGCCCGGATCGGGCCGGGCGCCCAGGCCCGGGCACTGCGGCTGCCCCTGCACGTTTACCAGCTGCCGTCCCAGCTGTTCCTCCTGGCCCTGACGGCACTGGCTTTGGGACTTCCGCTGTTCTTCGTCCTGCGCTGGACCGCACTCGGCGGGGCCCCGTCGTGGGCTGCCGACGAGTTCCTCCCCGCCCTCCTGGCCACCCTGGGCTACGGCCTGGCCGGCGCGGCCGCCACCATCGTGGTCGCCTTCCCCATGGCCTACCTTGCGGTCCGGCATCCCGGTTGGTTCAGCAAGTCCCTTGAGCTGTCCAACTACATCACCAGCTCCCTGCCTGGCATCGTGGTGGGCCTGGCCTTCGTGACCGTCAGCATCCGGCTGGTTCCGGGCGTGTACCAGACCGCTGGCGTGCTGGTGGCCGCCTACGTGCTGCTGTTCCTGCCGCGCGCCCTGGTCAGCCTCCGCGCAGGCCTGGCCCAGGCGCCCAAGGAACTGGACGAGGCCGCGCAGTCCCTGGGCAAGCCGCCGCTGGCGTCGTTCATCCGGGTAACCCTCCGGCTCACGGCACCCGCGGCCGCCGGCGGTGCAGCCCTGGTGTTCCTGGCCATCGCCAATGAGCTGACGGCCACGCTGCTGCTGTCACCCAACGGCACCCGCACCCTCGCCACCGAATTCTGGAGCAAGAGCAGCGAGATCGACTACGCCGGCGCCGCCCCCTACGCGCTGCTGATGATCCTGCTCTCCGCACCGATGACCTACCTCCTCTTCCAACAGTCCAAGAAAGTAGCCGGACAGTGACAGCACCATCCACATCGAGGTTGCCGGAGCCCCGGGTCTCCCCGTCGGTGGCGGCCAGCACCAACCCGCACCTGCAGATCACCGGTGTCACCAAGAACTTCGGCCCGCAGGAGGTCCTGAAGGGCGTCAACCTGGCGGTGTCCAAGGGCGGCACCACCGCCATTGTGGGCCCCTCCGGATCCGGCAAGACCACGCTGCTGCGGCTCATTGCCGGGTTTGAGCACCCGCTGGCCGGCCGCATCGCCCTGAACGGCAACACCGTGGCCGGCGACGGCGTCTGGGTCCCGGCCCACAAGCGCCACATCGGCTACGTGGCGCAGGACGGCGCCCTCTTCCCGCACCTCACGGTGGGGCAGAACATAGCCTTTGGACTGGACACCGCCAAACTGTCCGGCGGCCGCCGCGCCGTGGCGGGCCGCGTCAGCGACCTCCTGGAGATGGTGTCGCTGGATCCGGCCATGGCCAAGCGCCGGCCCCACCAGCTCTCCGGCGGCCAGCAGCAGCGCGTCGCCCTGGCCCGGGCGCTGGCCCGCGAACCGGAACTGATGCTGCTGGACGAACCGTTCTCCGCGCTCGACGCCGGTCTGCGCGTCGCCACCCGCCGGGCGGTGGCAAAGGTCCTGGCCGAGGCCGGGGTCACCACCATCCTGGTCACGCACGACCAGGCCGAAGCACTGTCCTTCGCGGACCAGGTGGCCGTCATGCGCGGCGGAAAGCTGGCCCAGATCGGCAACCCGTTCGTGGTGTACACCCGCCCTGCGGACCGGGCCACCGCGGAGTTCCTGGGGGATGCCGTCATCCTGGACGCCTGGATGGAGGGTTCGCTGGCCACGTGCTCGCTGGGCGGCATCCCCGTCCGCCGGCCCCCGGCCCAGGGCCCTGTCCAGCTCATGCTCCGGCCTGAGCAGATCCGGATCGCCGAGGACGGCGACATCCGCGGCGTGGTGGTGGACACGGACTACTTCGGCCCGGAAACCACCGTCCGGCTGAAGCTGGCCGTGCCGCCCGAACTGGCCGGGCGCCCCGACCACCGCTATCCCGGCGGCGGCGAAATCATCACCATCCGCCACTGGAATGCCTCCATCGCCCGGCCGGGCATGGAACTCTGCCTCCGCGTCGTGGGCGAAGGCGTGGCGTTTCCCGCCGAGCAGGGCCCGGCAGCAGGCGGCGCTGCCCCCGTGACGTCCTAGCGGATCGAGGCCAGCGGCGTGACGGCGCCCTTCCGCAGGGTCACGTCGCCGCCGTCCGCCGCGAGCCGGACCTCTTTGGCGCCAGCCGGCGGGAACACCAGGGACGTCAGCGTCTGCCGGCCCCTGTCCGCAAAAACCTCTACAGATGACCGGTCCACGTACACGGCCAGGCGCACCGTGTCACCGCCTGAGCCCGCCGCGGACGCAGCCCCTGGCGAACCGCCGCCTGCGGTCCGGACCTGGCTGTACGCCCCGTCCACCCCGGTGTCGGCGGTGGCGAGAGCATCCCCGTCGCGGGCCACGAACGCCTGGCCTGCCCTGAAGTCGTAGCCCACGGTGGCGTAGGTCTTGCCGGCGCTTTGCAGGAGGATCCGGGCTTCCCCCGCTCCGTTGGCGGGCCTTTCCAGCTCAATGTCCACCTTGAAGGCACCGCTCTCCGGTACCGGCAGTGCCTTCCCGCCGGCCAGGTTCCCTGCCGGCACCTCGCTGGCCTCCCCCTCCAGCGACCGCAGCGCGGGGGTGGGTGCCGAGACCAATGCCGGGCGGCCGCCGTCGGAATTCAAACGGATGTCCCGCACCACGGACGCCGCACCGAACCAGCCGTCAGTGGGCAGGTTCCGGGCGTAGGCCCAGTTGTTCATCCAGCCGATGGCATGCCGGGAGGCCTTGCGCTGGCCGTCCGTCAGGCGGGGATCGTCCCAGGTGACGGCGGCGTAGAAGTCCGCGCCGTCGTCGAGCCACTGGTGGCCCCCCTCCGGCGTGAAGGCCTCACCGTCAAAGCTGCCGGTCCAGTACGCCAGGCCGGTGGTGCGGCCTTCCTCTGCCCCGTTGGCGCCGGCGGCGAGGACCCAGGTGCGT
This sequence comes from Pseudarthrobacter sp. SORGH_AS 212, assembly GCF_030818145.1. Classification (NCBI taxonomy): domain Bacteria; kingdom Bacillati; phylum Actinomycetota; class Actinomycetes; order Micrococcales; family Micrococcaceae; genus Pseudarthrobacter; species Pseudarthrobacter sp. SORGH_AS 212. The sequence goes on from NZ_JAUTAA010000001.1 coordinate 1,350,841, forward strand.
TTGGCGGGGTCGCCGTCCACGTCCATCTGGAACAAATCCGGGCATTCCAGGATGCCCATCCCGTCCTGCTCGAACGCGGAAACGTAGGTCCACTTCTTCAGGTCCGGCGAGGTGTAGAAGCCGATCTTGTGGCCCTCGGCGAGCAGCATGAGCCACTGGCTGTTCGCGTCGTCCCAGACGATCCGCGGGTCGCGCCAGTGCTCGGCGCCGGGGTTGTCCATGACGGGATTGCCGTCGTAGCTCTTGAAGCTGTAACCGTTGTCCGTTGAGTAGAACAGCGACTGGCGCTGCACGCCGGCATCCTGCTGCGTGAGGACGGCGATTACGGCGCCCCGGCCGAACCCTGCGGTCCCCTCTGCGTCCACCACCGCGGAGCCTGTCTCGATGTCGCCCAGTCCGTTGCGGAACTTCCCGATGGCCACGCCCTCGTTCTTCCAGTGCACCAGGTCGGTGCTGGTGGCGTGGAACCACTCGGTGCCGTTCCCTTCCGGGTAGTCGGCGTTGTAGAGGTAGTAGTAGTGCCAGAGCCCGTCCTTGAGGAACGGCCGCTGGGGGTCGTTCATCCAGCGCTGGTCCGGGGTGAGGTGGTAGGCGGGCCGGTAGCCGGGATCCTTCGCCGGGGCCGCCAGCGCGGCGGCGGCCGGCGCGGGGAAAGCCCTGCCGTTGCCCAGGTCCGCGAGGAGGGCATCGCGGGCCTCCGTGCTGATGCAGTCCGGCAGCGGGACACCGCCGGCATCTCCGGACACCGTGTCCGACGCACTGCTCCGCAGGTAGACCTGGCCCTCCACCCGTGCCGCGGCCAGCCAGCCCGTCCCGCACTCGATGCTCCGGACATCATCGGCGCCGTCCGCCGGGACCTCCTCCCCCCGCTCGAACAGCGTCCGGTCATTGCCCTTGAGCCACAGCGAGGCGTACCTGCCGGACCGGTCTTTTGACGCTTCCTGGGCGGCCGCCACCCCGCCCAGGACCCGCCCGGCCGTAGCCTCCGGACCGGTCCGCGCCTGCCCGGCCAGGACCAGGGAAAGAACCACCACGACGACGGCCGCCACCGCCACCGCGGCCCACAGGAAGGGGCGGCGCTTCAGCGCCGTGGCGAGCGCAGTGAGGGTGGTGCGGGGGGATTTTGGGGGCATGGCTTCAATCCGTCGCTGAACGCGCAAGTGCCGTCCCCCGGGGTCGGGGAACGGCACCAGCGCAAGTTAGCCATCAAATTTACCGGTTCGCTGCCCAGAACCCAACTGCGCAGCCATCGCCGCACGTCAGTGGCGTATCGTTTTGGCACCAGCGCAGCCAAGGACATGGATCTGCGGCCCGCTTAGGGCTGCGGAGCGTCGCCGGGGCGCTTCTTCTGCGGGTACGGTGCCTCGCCGCGGGCCAGCATGTCGACGAAACCCGCGATCTTCCGCTCGCGGGTGGCGGCCTGCTTCACCGAGTTGGTCCGGTAGATCAGAGCAAAACGGTTCGTCCTGGTCAGGACATCGAACATCGCCTGCGCCGCCGGAACCGCAGCAATGGCGGCGGCCAGGTCCTCGGGAACTTCAGCCGTGGCCTGCCCGCCGTAGGCCTTGTCCCAGCGGCCATCCGCTTTGGCAGACTCCACAGCCTCCCTGCCGGCCTCGGTCATCCTGCCCGCTTCCTCCAACCGGGCAATGTGGCCAACATTCCGCGCCGACCAGGGGCTCCGCGGACCCCGCCGGGTCATGCGCTGGAAGGAAGTTTCGTCGTCGCGCCGCCTTCCCTGCCCGTCGATCCAGCCAAAGCACAGGGCCTCGTCCAGCGCCGCGGCGTAGTCGAGTTCCGTCACCGTGCCGCCCTTCTTATGCAGCACCAGCCAGACCCCCGGACTGCTCCGGTGATTCTCCTCAAGCCAGGCGCGCCAAGCAGCCGCATCAGGCACCAGCAGTTCGTCGAGTTCAACAGCCATGGCCCTATTGTGCCCCTGCCCTCCGACATCACAAGGTCGGGACCACCACGGATGCACCAGCCCAACAGTCACGTCCGCCGGCACGGCCCAGGCGGCCCTGTGCCATCATGGGCGTATAGTCCCGATTCCGAGCTTAAGGACTCCCAATGCTCCGCGTCCGCCCCCTGCACTTCACCTCCGGCATCGACGACTGGGAACGGTTCCTCACCGCGTTGGGACTGGTCCTGACCGAAGGGGACGGCGGCTTCCGCGTCTTCGACTCCGCGGCCGGGCGGCTGGCCGTACACAGCGTCCCGGAGGGAGATCCGCTGGACGGCACCACCACCCTTGCGGTGGAAGTGGGCGATCTTGCGGAATTCGCACGGCGCACCAACGAGTCCGCAGCGGAGGACGGCACCACACCCGCCGAACTGGTCACCGTGGACCACGGTGACGCCTGCCGGATCACCGGGCCGGACGGTTTCAGCTTCCTCGCGGACCTTGCCGGGAACGGAGCCCCGGGCGCCGACGCCGATCAGGCGCTGGCCGTCGTCGCAGTGTGGTTCACCCAGGACGCCGACGGCGCCGCCCGGACGTTGCGCCACGTCGGCGCCCGCCCGCGGCCCGTGCCGGATGACGACGAAACCGCAGACTTCACCGCCAAGAACGGCGGAGTCCTGATGGTCCGGCCGGCCTCCGGCCCATCCCGCTCAGGGCTGGGTTTCGAGTACGACGGCGGCCTGGAACCGGTGCGGGAACGGCTCGCCTCCGCAGGGTTCCAGGTGGGCGTGACGGAGGAAGCGTTCGGCAGCACACTGCACGTGGCCAACCCGGACGCCACCGTGTTCGCCGCCAGCGTGCCCGCCACGGTGTGGATCTCCGAGCGCCGCCCCATGGGGTAGAACTTAACCATGAACGTGCGCACCCCTGACCCGAATCCCGGCTGGCTCTCCGAAGAAGACCTTTTTGAGGCGCGGGGCCGGCTGCCCATGGTTTATGTGGAAGCGGTCCCGGTCAGGCTGGACCCGCTGGGTTACGTCAACGAAGTGGGCACGCTGCTGCAGGCCGACGATGACGGCACCATGGTCCGGTCCCTGGTGTCCGGCCGGGTGATCTACCGTGAAACCATCCGCGCCGCACTGCTGCGCCACATGGAAAAGGACCTGGGCCCCCTGGCGTTCCCGCAGCTGCCCATCAGCCCGGTGCCGTTCACCGTGGCCGAATACTTCCCGGCGCCGTCCCAGACCGGTTTCACCGATGAGCGGCAACACGCCGTGTCCCTGGCCTACGTCATCCCGGTCACCGGCGAATGCGAACCCCGCCAGGACGCCCTGGAACTGACCTGGATGACCCCTGACGAAGTCCTCAGCCCGGGTGTCCAGCTCGAGTTCAGCGGCGGCCGCGGCGGCCTCATCCGGCAGGCACTGGCTTTCGCGGGCGTCGGCTCCTGACATCCCGAGGGGACGTGGGGGTCCCCGGTTTCAGGCACCCGCCTTTGTAGACTGTAGGGCGGACCGCAAGAGAACTTAAGGACTCCCATGACCGAAACACCGGCCCGGCAACATCGCGGGCAGCAGGCTGGATCACTGACCACCGGCAGCCACATCCTCCTGCCCGACGGTGAACGGACGGCGGAAATCCACCAGCTGGAGCTGCAACGGGATGACTTTGGCGTGCCTGCCCTGGTGCTCGCCAGCCTGACCGGCGGGGGAACCCTCCGCATCGCCGCCGGCAGCACGGTCACCCTCGTTGACGCAGCAGACGACGCCGTCACGCACCTTCCGCGGGCACTCGCCCCGGAGGGGACAGCACCAGTGCCGGAGGCCACGCGCCCAGCCGATGCCGCGGCAGGCACGGAACCCCGGCAGGAGCAGCCCGGCGGTGAGTCCGCAGCCAACGCCCAGGTGCCCGCCGTCGTCGTGCCTCCCCTGCCGGCGGCTCCGCCCGCAGCCAACGGGCCCGGCGAAGAGGAGCTTGCGTTGATCCCCACGCCGGACGGCACCCCCGAATCCGTCGTGGAAGCCGCAGCTGAAGCGCACCCTGATGCCGTGGGCGTCCTGCTGCTGACGGACCGCCTCTCCAAGGGCGTGAACTTCAAGTCCGGCAGCTGCCTGAAGGACCTCACGGACCTCGCGCACGAACTGTTCGTCACGCTGAAGGACGCGGAGGGCGCGCTGTCCATCGCAGACCTCCTCACGGTCCTGCCCTACGACGGAAACCCCGGGCGCTGGGCGTCCGTGGAGGCATCCCTGGCGCTGGCCAGCTACATCTGCCGGCAGGACGGCCAGGACGAACGCGCGGCGGTGTACGAGAAACTCATCCGCACCCCGGAAAGCCAGGAAACGGATCCGTTCAAGGCCCGGATGGCGGCCAAGGTACGGCAGCGCTCGCTCAACGAGCCCAACCTGTACGACAAGGAAATCTTCCGTTCCATCGACAATTCCAACCATGATGCCGAGCGTGAGTGGCGGCTGCTGCGGCTGGAGTCACTGCTGTTCCTGCGGGCGCACGGCGGGTCGGAAACCATCGGCATGTCCGAGCTGGAGCGCCGGATCGGCAACGAACTTGAGGCCGTCCGCGCCTGAACAAATTAGCCCTACCCGGGCACAGGACAGAGTTGTAGATTCGGGGCTATGACGAACAATCTCAGCGTAGTGATCAACGCCGATGCGCCGCAGGTCTGGAACATGCTGCGTGAACCGTCCCGGGTGGCCCAGTGGCATGGCTGGCAGGCCGACGACCTTGACGCCGAAATCAAGGAAATCTACTTTGCCGACAATGTGCAGGAAGCAGCGGACCACACCAGCCTGACCGTGCACGGCGGCGACACGTTCGAGCTGCATCCCGTGGCCGGCGGGACCCGGGTCAACGTCACCCGCGGGGCGCTGGACCACAACTCCGAATGGGCTGCCTGGGACGAGGACATCACCCAGGGGTGGCTCACGTTCCTGCAGCAGCTCCGCTTCGCGCTGGAGCGCCACCCCAATGGCACGCGGCACACGCTGTTCCTGCAGCTTCCGGGCGGCCCGGGCTCCGCGATTGAAAAGCTCGGGCTCACCGACGTCCCGGCTCCGGGTGAGGACTACAGCCTCACGTTGGGCACGGGCGAGGAGATCTCCGGAAAGGTCTGGTACCGCAGCAACCACCAGGTGGGGCTCACCGTCCACCACTACGCCGCGCACGGCGAGGGGCTCCTGGTGGTGACGGACCAGCCGGTTATCGAAGAGCTGCGGCCCGACGGAGGGTCCATGGTGATTGCCTCCACGTACGATCTGGGGGCGGCGAAGGTGGACGCCATCCGGTCCTCCTGGGATTCGTGGCGGCAGGCCCAGTATCCCGGGTCGGAGCCGGTCAGCTGACAGGGCGCTAGCTGACGCTCTGGTTGACGGGGATAGGCGTTCGGGCGCCGGGGCGATTACCGGTGATAGGTGTTCGGCTGACCGCGCGGTTGCCGGCGGGGCCCGCTTTGTTGGTGCCGGCCGGTTTGCTGGCACACTGGTACGGTGCCAGCCAACCCCGCCCCCGCAACAACGTCTGATCCCGCGCTTCCCGCGGAGCAGTCCGCATTCTCGTTCACGGTGGGGACCCGCCTGGGTGAATCCTGCCCGCCGTCGGCCGCCCAGGTCTCGGAGAACGGCGGGGAATTCCTGGGCCGCACCGGCACCATCACCACCCCGCACGGAGAGATCCGCACTCCGGCGTTCATCGCCGTCGGGACCAAGGCCACCGTCAAAGCCGTCCTGCCTGAGTCCATGGCCGATCTTGGCGCGCAGGCTCTTTTGGCCAACGCCTACCACCTCTACCTGCAGCCGGGCGCGGACATCCTGGACGAGGCCGGCGGGCTGGGCGCCTTCATGAACTGGGCCGGCCCCACCTTCACCGATTCCGGCGGGTTCCAGGTGATGAGCCTGGGTTCGGGGTTCAAGAAGGTCATCGACATGAAATCCGTTGATGCCTCCGGCCCGGACGATGCTGTGGCCCCCGGCAAGGAACGCCTCGCACATATTGATGATGACGGCGTCTGGTTCAAGTCCCACCTGAACGGGGACCGGCACCGCTTCTCCCCCGAGATTTCCATGCAGGTCCAGCACCAGATCGGCGCGGACATCATGTTTGCCTTCGACGAGCTGACCACACTGCAGAACTCCCGGGGCTACCAGGAGGAGTCGCTGGAGCGCACCCGGCTGTGGGCCGAGCGGTGCATCGCCGAACACTTCCGGCTGACCGGCGAGCGGGTGGGCAAGCCGTACCAGGCGCTGTTCGGCGTGATCCAGGGAGCCCAGTACGAAGATCTGCGCCGGAAGGCCTGCCGCGACCTCGGCGCCATGCCGTTTGACGGGTTTGGGATCGGCGGGGCGCTGGAGAAGGAAAACCTGGGCACCATCGTTCGGTGGTGCAACGAGGAACTTCCCGAGGACAAGCCACGCCACCTGCTGGGCATCTCGGAGCCGGATGACATCTTTACGGCCATCGAGAACGGCGCGGACACCTTCGACTGCGTCTCCCCCACCCGCGTTGCCCGCAACTCCGCGTTCTACCACCCCACCGGCCGGTACAACCTCTCCGGCGCCAAGTACAAGCGCGATTTCGGCCCGCTGCAGGACGGCTGTGACTGCTACACCTGCCAGAACTACTCGCGGGCGTACATCCACCACCTGTTCAAGGCCAAGGAAATGGTGTCGGCCACACTGATCTCCATCCACAATGAGCGGTTCGTGGTGAAGATGGTGGACGACGCCCGCCTGGCCATCGAGTCCGGCACCTTCTTCGACTTCAAGGCCGAAACCCTGGCGAACTACTACTCCTGAGGGCAGTGAGGCGGCCTCCCGCCGTTGCGTGCCAGTGTCTACCCGTCTCGACGATTCCCTGCGCACTCGACGTGTGTCTACATCGGACGCGCAGCCAATCGTCGAATCGGCGTTGTCCACATAGCCGTATCCATCACTGGGCGGCGAGAGGCATTCCGGCAACCCTTGAACCATGAAGGGGATTCCTGTTTTTGGCCAGGCAAATTTCTGGCGGACCGCCGAATTGCTGGAACAGGGTTTGAACGCCCGGGCAATCTCCTCGCTGGTGCGCAGCGGGCAGTTGGTCAGAATTCGCCGCGGCTGCTACGCCCGCGGTGAGTGGTGGAACGGTTTGACGGAGCCAGATCGCAGGCGCCAACGCGTTTACGGCCACGCACACGGAACTCTGACGACGTCGGCAGGAAATTTTGTCTACAGCCACACCTCGGCGGCTGCCCTACGCCGGCTCCATCTCTGGAACGTCGATGAAACAGTTCACCTGACGCAGCCGGGCCGCCCTTCCGGGATCTCCCACGGATGTGGCGTTGCTGCCCACACAGGGGCAATTAAGCGACGTGAACTTTCGCTTGTTGACGGCCTGCCTTGCAGCTCGCTGGAACGGACAGTGGTGGACTGCTGCATGATGTTCAACGTCAGGCAGGCGGTAATTCTGGTGGATCACGCCGCCAGGCTCGGTGCAGACGTCCCGCTCCTTCGGGAGAGATGCGCTGCACTGGCAGGCCGCAACGGAGTACTGGCACTCAGAACGGCTCTTGACCTGGTGGATCCGCGCTCCGAGTCAGCCGGCGAAAGTCTCACCCGCGAACTCATCCACAGGCTGAAACTTCCCACGCCGGACCTTCAGTTTTCGGTGTACACGGCCAGCGGAACCTATCGCTTGGACTTCGCATGGCCTGCCCGCAAGGTGGCACTCGAATTCGACGGCAAGTCCAAGTACTTCGACTTCCATCCGACTGACGAGGTGATCTACAACGAAAGACAGCGGGAAAAGGCACTCACCGAAGACGGCTGGATCGTACTGCGTATCGAGTGGAAACATCTCTTTCGTGAGGCGGAGTTCAAGCATCGCGTACTTCGCGCGTTTGCCAGAAACTGCGAACCCTGACCACTACGCCCGTTTCGACGATTTCCTGCCTACGCGTGGCTTCGAAACATCGACCAGGCATGGAACCGTCGAGTCGGCGGGCCAAGAGGCCGCAGAATCAAGCTGTCCTTAGGAGACGGCAGCCCCGTAACTCGGTTCGCGCTTTTTCACCCACCCGATGACCAGCGCCGTTACAGGGACGAAGAGGAACTCCACCAGGGTCTTGTAGAGGAATCCCGCCACCACGTAGTTCAGGAACATGCCGGCATCGGTGATGCCGATGACGGACGCGGCAATGCTGCAGAAGATCAGTGTGTCCACGAACTCGCCGGCCCCGGAGGACCCCATCAGCCGGGCCCACAGCGACTTCTCGCCCGTACGTGTCTTCATCTTCACCAGGATCCACGAGTTGATGGTCTGGCCGGCGAGGAATGCCAGGAGCGAGGCCAGCACGATCTGTGGCACGGGGCCCAGTGCCACCTCCAGTGCGGACTGCTTGGCGATGCCGTACTCGTCGTCGAACCCGGGCAGGGCGATGATCACCCAGTAGCAGAGGGACGCGAAGACGGACAGTGCGAAGGTGGTGAGGATGGCCTTGCGCGCCACCTTGAAGCCGTACACCTCGCTGATGACGTCACCCAGGATGTAGGCGAGCGGGAACAGGAAGAAGCCGCCGTCCGTCACGATGGGGCCGATCGCCACACCCTTCGATGCGCCGATGTTTGACAGGATGAGCACCACCGCCATAACGGCCAGCATGATGCCGAAATACGGCGAACCGATCGAGGCGAATTTCGCAGGAGATTCCGGCGAGGTGGTTCGGGGCGCGGCGTTGTGTCCTGGGGCAGCAGGCATGGAGGAGATCCGTTCGGAGTGGTTCGCTCGGCGGCCGCGGAACCGGGCCGCCGGCTGTATTAGCACTGGAGTCAGTCCATTCTCCCACCGCCCCCGTCCAAGGACGTACGAGGGGGCACAGCAGAAACTGAACACGTTCAAAAGATGTGCCATACTTGTTCTTGAACACGTTCAAATTTGGGGGAATCAGTTGGCTGCGAAGAGTGAGCAGACCCGGCAGAAGCTGGCAGAAGTGGCCTTGCGGATGTTCCGGGAAATCGGCTTCGAGAAGACCACCATGCGTGCCATCGCAGCCGAGGCCGGCGTCTCTGCAGGCAATGCCTACTACTACTTCGAATCCAAGGACAGCCTGGTCCACGAGCTCTACGTTCAGGTCCAGGCGGAGCACGCCGAGCGCGCGGCCGGAGCGCTGGCCACCACGGGCGGGCTGGCAGAGCGGCTCAAAGCCGTCCTGCACGCAGGCCTGGACGTCATGGCCCCCTACCACCGGTTCGGCGCGGACTTCGTGGCCACGGCCATCCGCCCTACCTCCCCCGTCAACCCCTTCTCTACGGCATCAACCCCCGCCCGGGAAGCCTCGCTGGAGATTTTCCGGCAGGCGGTGGACGGTGCCCGGCCAGCGGTCCCCAAAAAGCTGCGCAGCGATCTGCCCGAACTGCTGTGGCTCTGCTACATGGGGGTCACGCTGTTTTGGGTCTACGACACTTCTGAAGGGCAGCAGCGCACCAGGCGGCTGGTCGATGGAGCCGCGCCGCTGATCGCCCGGGGACTGGGGCTGGCCCGCGTTCCCGGCGTAGGCAAGGTCCTGGACGACGTCCTCAACCTCAGCCGCAGCGTCCGCAGTTAGGCAGGCGGCAACACATCGTGGAAAACCAACAAGGGGGAAAAATGCGCAGCACCAAGACGGTGGTACTCGCCGGCGCTTCGGGTTTCATCGGCAGATACGTCCGGTCGCGTTTCGAGCAGGACGGCTGGGCCGTGCGGACCATCGGGCGCAAGGGAGCGGGAAGTTCCTCGGCAAGCTGGAACGACGACGACGCCCTCACCAGGGTCCTCAACGGCGCCGACCTCCTGGTCAACCTCGCCGGACGCTCGGTGAACTGCCGGTACAGCGCCCGTAACCGTACCTCGATTCTTGAGTCACGGGTCCGGACCACCGAGGCACTGGGCCGCGCCATCGCCCGGTGCCAGGAACCGCCGTCGACGTGGCTGAACGCCAGCACCGGGACCATCTACCGGGACGCCCGGGACCGGCCGCAATCAGAGAACGACGGCGAGCCGGGCACCGGATTCTCCGTGGACGTGGCCCGCGCCTGGGAGACTGCCCTGGATGCTGCGGCCACGCCGGAAACCCGGAAGATTCCGCTGCGGATCTCTATTGTCCTCGGCCCGGGCGGCGGGGCGCTGCGGCCGTTCGCCAACCTCGCCAGGCTGGGCCTGGGCGGGCACATGGGCGACGGCAACCAGAAATTCAGCTGGATCCACGTGGAGGACCTGTACCGGTGCATGCGGTTCCTGCATGCCCGGACGGACATCACCGGCCCGGTCAACGTGGCCTCGCCGGACGTGGTGAGCAACCACGAGCTGATGCGGCTGGTCCGCCGTGCCTACGGGAAGCGCTTTGGCGTGTCCACTCCTGCCTGGCTCCTGCGCGCGGGCGCCGTACTGATCCGCACCGAAACGGAACTGGTGCTCAAGAGCAGGTGGGTCCTGCCGCAGAAGCTCCTGTCCGCCGGGTTCATCTACCGCCAGCCGGAACTGGGCGGGGCCCTCCAGCAGGTTGCCAAGGGACGGGTGTGAGCAGGCCGCGCCACGTGGTCCTGGGTACATCGTCTTGGCCGCAGGCGCGCTGGTGAGCCTACTCTGCCTGGCCATCGTCCTCGCTTTCACGAGCGGCAGGGACTGGTTCCTGCCCATGTTCCTGGCGACGCTCGTCTGGGGAGCCGTACCGGCGGCGGTCCTCGCATTCTGCGCGGGGGCGCCGCTGGGAATCCTGCTCCAGCCTGTGCGGAACCAGTGGCTGCATGTTGCCGCGTTTGGTGGCCTTGGCGCACTCATTGGCACGGGTCTCGCCGCGTTGAGACCATGGTCCGGTTCCAGCGCCGGCTTCATGCTGTCCACGGCATTGATGATGGGCGGCGCCGTGGCCATCGGCCGCCTGGCTGTTTGGCGGTTGGTCCGCGTGGATCCCGAGGGGCACCAGGCGCCGTTGTCGGCCTGAACACGGAAGCTGGGGGTCGCCTGTTCAGCAACACAAGGCAACGCACGACGCCGGATGGCAGGATGGTGGGATGACTTCCGTTTCCACCGGCGCATCGCCGTCCGCCACCACTCCGGCCGTCGTCCTCACCATCGCAGGGTCCGAAGCCACCGGTGGTGCCGGGGCACAGGCCGACCTGAAGACCTTCCAGGAACTGGGCGTCTTCGGCATCGCCAACCTGACCTGCATCGTGTCCTTCGACCCGAAGGACAACTGGAACCATCGCTTCGTCCCGGTGGACCAGCAGGTGATTGCCGACCAGCTGGAGGCGACGGCGGCGGCGTACGGACCGGCGTCGGGCGCCCCCTCCGTGCTGGACACCGTGAAGATCGGCATGCTCGGCAGCCCGGCAACCATCAGCACGGTGGCCGGTTCCCTGAAGGCTAACGGCTTCGGCAACGTGGTGCTGGACCCGGTGCTGATCTGCAAGGGCCAGGAGCCCGGCCACGCCCTGGACACGGACCAGGCCCTGAAGGCCGAAATCCTGCCGCTGGCCACCTTCGTGACCCCCAACCACTTCGAGGCAGAATCCCTGAGCGGCCTGGAGATCACCGACGTCGAGTCCCTCAAGGCTGCCGCTGTCCGCATCCACGAACTCAGCGGCGCGGCGGTCCTGGCCAAGGGCGGGGTTCGGCTGGAAGGCTCTGACGCCGTCGACGTCTTCTTTGACGGCGAAACCCTCGAGGTCCTCAGCGCCCCGAAGGTGGGCGAGGTGGCCGTATCCGGCGCGGGCTGCTCGCTCGCGGCCGCCGTGACCGCCGAACTGGCCAAGGGCGCCTCCCCGCTGGAGGCGGCGCGCACAGCCAAGGCCTTCGTGACCGAGGGCATCCGCAACCGCGTGGCCTCCGGGGCACCATTCGATGCCCTGTGGCAGGGCGGCGCCCGCTAGCCAGGCACAACACACCGCCAAAACGCCTGAACGCTCCTGTACCGGTTGCAGGAGCGTTCAGGCGTTAAGCCCCTCATCTGGTGGGGCGTCCGGATAGGGTCAGCGCCGGGGGATGTTCCGCAGGTTGCTGCGGGCCATGCTGACGGCTTCGCCCGCTCCCCTGTTCAGGACCACTTTGGACATGGCCGTGGCAAACCCGATGACCTGCGACCCGGAGATCTTGGGCGGAATGGACAGCGCCTTGGGATCGGTGATGAGTTCCACCAGCGACGGCCCCGGGTGCGCGAACGCCTCGCGGTATGCTGCCTCGATCTGCGCGGGGTCCGTGACGCGGACTGCATGGAAGCCCAGCGCCTGGGCTACGGCGGCGTAGTTGGCGTCCGGCACATCCACCCCGAAATCGGGGAGCCCGTCCACCAGCATTTCAAGCTTGACCATGCCCAGGGTGGAGTTGTTGAACACCACCACGTTGACGGGCAGCTTGTAGGCGGCGGCGGTGATCAGCTCGCCGAGCAGCATTGACAGCCCGCCGTCACCGGACACGGAGATGACCTGCCGGCCGGGGTACGCCAGCTGCGCGCCGATGGCGTGCGGCAGGGCGTTGGCCATGGAGCCGTGCAGGAAGGACCCGATCAGCCGCCGCGTGCCCAGCGGGTTGATGTACCGCGCCGTCCAGACGTTGCACATGCCCGTATCCGCGGTGAAGATCGCATCCTCCGCGGCTATCTGGTCCAGCAGGGAGGCCGCGTATTCCGGGTGGATGGGCTGCTTCTTCTCCACCTTGCGGGTGTAGGCGCCCACGGCCTTGTTCATCAGCCGGTCGTGCTTCTTGAGCATCTGGTCCAGGAACCGGCGGCTCTTCTTTGCCTTCACCAGGGGCAGCAGGGCGTGCAGGGTTGGCAGCACGTCGCCGTGGACTGCGACGTCGACGTCGGTCCGCCGCCCCAGCCGGTGCGCCACCCGGTCCACCTGTGCAGTCCGGGTGTCCGGCAGGAACTGGTCGTACGGAAAGTCGGTGCCGAGGAGGACCAGGAGGTCGGCGTCTTCGATGCCCTCGGCGGCGGCGCCGTAGCCCAGCAGCCCGGTCATGCCGATATCGAACGGGTTGTCGTACTGGACAAAGTCTTTGCCGCGGAGGGAGTGGCCGATGGGCGCCTTCGCGAGTTCCGCGAGCGCCATCAGTTCACTGTGGGCACCCTCGACGCCGGCGCCCGCGAAGATGGCGACCTTGCCGGCGTCGTTGATGGCGTCCGCCAGGGCCTGGACGCTGGCAGGGTCCGGGACGAGGCTGGCGGGACGGAAGGTGGCGGGCAGCGGCGTCGGCGCGCTGGCTTCGAGCCCTGCGATGTCACCGGGAAGGGTCACGACGGCGACTCCGCCCAGTCCCAGCGCATGCTGGATGGCGCTGTGCATGACGCGGGGCGCCTGCTCGGCGGTGCTGACCAGTTCCGAGTAGACCGAGCATTCGTTGAAGAGCCGGTCCGGGTGGGTTTCCTGGAAGAAGCTGCTGCCGATCTGCTTGCTGGGGATGTGGGAGGCGATGGCCAGCACCGGGGCGCCGCTGCGGTTGGCATCGTACAGCCCGTTGATCAGGTGCAGGTTGCCGGGGCCGCAGGAACCGGCGCAGACGGCGAGGCGGCCCGTGAGCTGTGCCTCTGCGGCGGCGGCGAAGGCGGCGGCCTCCTCGTGCCGGACGTGGACCCAGTCGATGCCGCCCTCGGCCGAACCGCCGGTTTGCCGGACGGCGTCCACTATGGGGTTGAGGCTGTCCCCCACAATCCCGTAGATCCGCTGCACGCCGGCAGCCTGGAGTTGTTCAACGAGTTGGGTGGCAAGTTCCTTGGCCATGGGTGCAGACTCCCGCGTTGGTGGTGGTGTGCTGACACGCCCCAATATAGTCCGCACGGCTCCACAGTCCCTGTTATGTGGCGCCGCCCACCCGTGCAGCACAGTGACGGCCGGATTCCGCTTCAGCGGGCTTTACCCAGCCTTCAGGCCCGGGCCATGGAGTTCTGCACGCATCAGTCCGCGGCTGCCGCCACCGCCTGCACGGCGGGGCGGCCTGCTGTTGCGTCCTCCAGCAGGGCGCCGGCCATCAGCGTTGCGGTCCGCACGATGAACGCCCGACGGCGGGCGGCCCGGTCCCGGCCGTTGCCCGCCAGGAGCGCGTCGATCTGGGGCAGGACCGGCCACCCGTCGCAGAGGGTGACCACGGTGATCAGCAGGTCGGCTGCGTCTTCTCGGCCCACACCGGGGAGCACCTCCATCACCTGCCCCACCTTGATGGCGCAGTGGTCCGTGCGGGTAGCCCTGCTGACGGTTTCCCTGCCCCGCTCCAGCCCTTCCCAGAACACCAGCCGCGGCAGCACGCCGTCCGTGGTGTGCCGGTCAAAGAGCCTGCCGGCGTAGTCGCCGAAGGCTTCAGGACCGTGGCCCTGGATGGGGACCTCTGTCATGACGCGGATCATTTCGGCGGCGAGGACGGCGTCGAACAGCTCATCCTTCTTGCCGAAGTACTGGTAGATGCGCTCCTTGTTGACCCCGGCCGCGGCGGCTATGCGGTCCACCCGCGCACCGGCCAGTCCGTTCGCACTGAATTCCTCGGTGGCAGCCGCCAGCAGCAGCTCCTTGGTGCGTTCGGTGTTCCAGGCCATGACTCCATTCTACGCAATTCCAACCAGGTAGTTGCAATTACTGTCCGGCGCGCATATTCTCGGTTCACAACAAAAGCAACTATCTAGTTGGAGATTTCCATGGAGACCGCTCCCGGCCCCGCCCTTCTGACCCCCGCATCGTCGGCACCGGCTTCGCCGCCGGCCCTGCCGTCCGTCCATGTCCGGGCTCTCATTACCTGGCTGGCGATTTTCCCGCTGGTAGCCGTCGGCATGATGGCCTCGGCTCCGCTGACCGAGGGGTGGCACCCGGTATTCAAGGCCCTGGCCCTCACGCTGGTGGTGGTTCCCACGGCCGTTTACCTGGTGGTTCCCCGCATGATGCGGGCGCACGCTTCCCTGGCCGGGCGCCGCAGCGGGCGCAGCTAGGCGCACCCGGCAGCACCGGACAGCGCACGACGACGGGCCCCTCCCCGGGCAGCCCCTGGCACCTCCGCCTGCCGGCACCGGGGCAAGGACCGCACCGACGCTTAACGGCGACGGCGCCCGTTCCCCTCAGCGGGGAACGGGCGCCGGTGCGTCCTGCGGAAGCTCAGCGCTTGGCGGCAGCCAGGCGATCGTCGTCGTCGTCCGCGCTGGCTGCTGTGCCGGCGTCCCAGGCATGGCCCTGCTCCTGGTCCAGGTGCGTCGACTTCTTGTTCTTGAGCGCGAAGATGTAGACCAGCAGCGATACGCCGATGGCCACCGTGACGTAGGTGAAGAGCAGTTCCACCTGGCCGGCCTTCTGCAGGGCTGCGCCGATCAGCGGGACGGTGCCGCCGAACATCGAGTTGGCGAGCGCGTAGCCCAGCCCCACGCCGAGGGCCCGGATCGAGGCGGGGAACAGTTCGGCCTTCACCAGGGCGTTGATGGACGTGTAGCCGCCCACAATCAGCAGGCCGCCCATCATCAGCAGGAACGCGACCATCGGGTCCTTGGTGCCGGCGAGCGCGGACATCAGCGGCCAGGTGAACAGCACGCCCGTGATGCCGAACCAGAGCAGCAGCGGCTTGCGGCCGATCTTGTCCGAGATAATGCCGTAGACGGGCTGCAGCAGCATGAAGATAAACAGGGCCCAGAAGTTAATGACCGAGGTGGTTTCCTTGGGAATGCCGCTGGTGTTGTTCATGAAGCTGAGGATGAAGTTGGTGTACGTGTAGAACGCCACGGTGCCACCCAGGGTGACGCCGATGCAGATCAGCAGCGCCCTCCAGTGCTTGGTGAAGAGCAGCTTGAGCGTGCCGGGCTGCGCCTCGCCGGATGCCTTGGCGTTTGCGGCCGCTTCCACCTGGCTGGCGGAGACGGTTTCCTCCATGGAGCGCCGCAGCCACAGGACCACCAGTGCAGCCACGCCGCCGATGGCGAACGGAATGCGCCAGCCCCACTCGGTCAGGGCGTCCTTGCCCAGGGCGTTCTGCAGGACCACCAGGACCAGCAGGGCCAGCATCTGGCCGCCGATCAGGGTGACGTACTGGAAGCTGGAGAAGAAGCCGCGGCGCTTGGCGGTGGCGGCCTCGGACATGTAGGTGGCACTGGTGCCGTATTCGCCGCCCACGGAGAAGCCCTGCACCAGGCGCGCCAGGACCAGCAGGACCAGGGCCCAAACGCCGATAACGTCCTTGGTGGGCAAGATGGCGATGAAGAAGGAACCGGCGGACATCATGGTCACGCTCAGCGTCAGGGCGGCTTTCCGGCCCCGGCGGTCGGCGAAACGGCCGAAGAACCAGCTGCCGATGGGCCGCATGAGGAAGGTAACGGCGAAGACGGCCATGCCTTCGAGGGCGCCCTGCAGCGGGTCCTTGGAATTGAAGAAGTGCGGCTGGAAGTAGGCCAGGAACGCCGTGTAGATGTAGACGTCGTACCACTCCACCAGGTTTCCGGCGGAGCCCTTGAGGATGTTGCCCACGGCCCGGCGGGTCTGTGCCGCCTCGGACTGGGCCGCCCCCGTCAGCGGCGCTGCTTGTTCGGTGCTCATCATGAACCTTCCTTGGTGTGACGGTCTCCCGAAAGCGCGGAGGACCTCCACCAAACTATGGGTGATCCACGGCACAGCCAACGCGGAAGCGGGTTTCCTAACACTTCCTTAGGAATAGGCATTTCCCGGTTCCCAAGCGCCGGTTCCCCGTGAGGCGGTAATCTCCAAAGGCAGACTAGTCCCCGCACCCGACCCTTGTCCCGCCCCGCGCCCGTCCCCAAAGAGAAGGAACATGGCCATGGAAGTGCTCATCGTCGAGGACGACGACGCCATGGCAGGTGCGCTGGCGGCGGGTGTTGCGACGGCGGGCCACCGGACCACGAGGGTGGCGCGGGGAGCTGACGCCCTGCTGGTCCACCGGGACTTCGAGGTGATCCTCCTGGACCTCGGGCTGCCGGACATGGACGGCCTGGACGTCCTCCGCAAGCTCCGCCAGATCACCGACTGCCCCATCCTCATCCTCACCGCCCGCGACGACGAACGCAGCGTGGTGCTCGGACTTCGCTCCGGCGCCGACGACTACCTGGTCAAACCCGTGAAACTCGTGGAACTGCTGGCACGGATCGAGGCCGTCACCCGGCGGGCCGGACGCCGCACAGGAAGCGTGCCGGACACCATCGTCCTGGGCGATCTCGACATTGACCTGGGCCGCCGCATCGCATCCAGGGACGGCGCGGTCCTCCCGCTGACGGCCACGGAATTCGAACTCCTGTCCCTCCTGGCCCGGCACGCCGGCTCCGTGGTGACCCGGGAGCAGATCCTTGATGCCCTGTGGGGTGATGCTTTCCTCGCTTCGTCCCGGTCCCTGGATGTGCACCTGACCGGGTTGCGGGCCAAACTGCAGAAACCCGGTTTCATCATCAACGTCCGGGGCGTGGGCTACCGGGTGGAGGCAGATCCCGCATGAGGTTGCGGGTCCTTGGCGTCCTCAGCGTGCTGTGCCTGGTGGTGGTGTTCCTGGTGTCCGGGACCATCCTGTCCTCGGCGGCTCGGGAGCTGACGCAGGAGGTCCAGATCAACCGGGTGGCGTCCCTGAACCGGCTGGCGCAGGTGGCCTTCGATGCGGCCGGCGACGGCGATACCGCGCGGCTGCAGCGCGAGATGGACACGTACTCCGCCCTCTATGCCGAGGGCATCGTGGTCCGGCTGCAGCAGGAGACGCTCAGCTCGGGAGGGCTCAGTGAAGCCCGTGCCGACGTGCAGGATGCGCTGTCCCTGGCCCGGCTGAACGTCAACGGCACCGCACTGGCACCGCTGGAGCCGCTCGGTTCCGGCCCTCAGGTGATCTTCCGCCCCTTCGGCAGCGCCAACCAGGTGCTGGGCGGCGTGGCCATGGACGTCAACCTCGATGCCGCCAGGGCGAAGCTGCAGCAGCGCTGGCTTGTGGTGGGGGCGGCCGCCGTCGCCCTCGCTGCGGTCCTGCTGCTTGCCGCCGCCCGTGTCACCGGGTGGGTGCTGCGTCCCGTCCTGCGGCTGAATTCCGCGGTGACCGAGCTGGGCCGCACGGGCCGGTCCGGGCGGCTGCCTGAGGACGGTCCGCCGGAGCTGCGCGAACTGAGCCGGTCCTTCACTGCCATGGCGCGTACGGTCAGCGACAGCATCGAGTCGCAGCGCCAGTTGATCGCCGATACGTCGCACCAGCTGCGGAACCCCATCGGCGCGCTGCGGCTGCGGCTGGACGTACTCCAGCTTGAACTGAAGACCGAACGGGAACACGACGTCGCCGCCAGCGCGGTGGCCGAGCTGGAGCGGGTGGAGGAGATCCTGGACGACGTGTTGAAGCTGGCCGCCGCCGAGCACCGGGCCAGTGAAGACGCCGTCAGGGCCTTCAACAGCCCGGAGGCCAGGCCCGTTGCTGCGCCGATCGACCCCTACCCCGTCCTGCAGGAGGAAATGGAGCGGGCTGCCCCCGCTGCGGGCCGCGCCGGTATGCGGCTGGTCCTCGCTCCCCCGCCGCAGGCCCCCGTCCTGGTGGCGTGCGAGCCGGCCGAGCTCGCCCAGATGGTGGGCGAACTCGTGGGCAACGCGGTCAAGTACGCCCCGGGAGCCACCGTCACTGCTTCCGTCCGGGCTGAGCTTTCCACGGTCACAGTGGAAATTTACGACGACGGCCCGGGGCTTTCCGAACAGGACCTCGCCCAGGCGTCCACGAGGTTTTGGCGGGCGCCCCAGCACGCCTCGGTCCGGGGAACAGGCCTGGGCATGACGATCGTGGGTGAACTGGCGGCGGCCAACGGTGGCCGCCTGGTCCTGGGAACGGCGGCACCGCACGGCCTGTCAGCCCGGCTCGAATTTCCTGTTCCGGTGCTGGAGGACCGCTCCGAAGGCGGGGATGGACGTGGCTGAGGTCAGGGCGTCCGGCCTTACCGGGGCCGTCCTGCCCAGGCGGTCCCTCCTGAAAGCCGGGGCAGGCCTGGCAGCAACGGCCCTCGTCCCGTCTGTGCTGTCCGCCTGCAGCGGGAACCGGCCCGGGCTGCTGACCGTGGCGGGCGGGGAGGCAGGTGGCTTCTACCTTGAGTTCTCCACTCTGCTGGCCGCTTCCCTGGAACGCCATGACATAGCCGGAAAGGCTGTAGCCGTTGCCACCGGCGGCAGCCTGGACAACCTGGCGCAGTTGCGGGATGGAAGGGCCACGCTTGCCGTGTCCCTGGCCGATGCGGTTGCCGGCCCTGCTGTGGAGCCGGGAACCACGGCTGCCGAGGGCGCCGCGCCGCTGGCCGCGCTGGGGAAGGTCTACGAAAACTACGTCCACTGCGTGGTGCGGAAAGGCAGCGGCATCACTTCGCTGTCACAGCTGTCCGGGCGGACCGTGGCAGTGGGCCAGCCGGGTTCGGGGACGTCGCTCACCACACCGCGGCTGCTCGCGGCAGCGGGCCTTGGCACCTCGGCGGAGGCCGGGCCGGCGGCGCAAGGCAGCGTCGCCGTCGTAAGCCTGGGCCTGAACGACGGCCTCGCGGCCCTGAAGGCCGGTACCGTGGACGCCCTGTTCTGGTCCGGCGGCGTGCCCACGGCCGCCATCTCCGCCGCGCAGCGGGAGGTGCCGCTGGCGCTGCTGGACCTCTCGTCCCTGTTGCCGGAGCTGCGCGCCCGGCACGGTGCCCAGTACGACCGCGTGTTCATCCCCGCGGAAAGCTACCCGGGTGTGCCCGCCGTCTGGACGGTGGGGACAGCCAACCTGTTGCTGTGCCGCGCCGACCTGGACGCCGGCACCGTCGAGCGGACCGTGCAACTGCTGGTCAACCACGCCGGCGAACTGATTCCACAGTCCAGCCTGGGAGTGCAGTTCCTCAGCCCGGAAACGCTGATCAACACCGCCGGCATCCCCCTGCACCCGGCCGCCGCCGCGGCGTACCGCGCCCTCCACGGCTAGCAACGCCCGCTCATTTACGGCGGCTCCCACCCAAACGCCCGCTCACTCTCCCCAGGAAAGTGAGCGCGCGTCGCGGGCAAACCCACCACTGCTGAGCGGGCGTTGGATCAGGGCTCCGGGGTCTTATCCACATACGCGCTTCCGGTGATAGCAGGCCGGACCGCGTCCTTCCTACTGTTTGGGTACACCTGAACAGCAAGCAAAGCGGGGATCTGTGGGCAGGAATCAGCGCCGGCGGGCGGCACAAACCAAGTCTCAAAGGAACCAGCCTGGAGACCCTTTCAAGGCCGCCATTCCCAGGGTGACTAGCCCGGCACCCGGAAATATCCGGGAGTTGGAATCCCTGGCTCCGGCCTTCATCTGTTGGTATGTCCAGCATCCATTCCGCACAGATGTCGAAGAAGTGCTGGCGAGCCTGATTCTCTTCTTCCGCTTCTACCCCGAAATTGGTGAGAACCGTTCCATCACTGCCCTCAAACCGGCTGAGGTGGCTGAAAGATTGGCCGCCCTCATTATCCATACCGTCCATGACGGCGTCGTGGCCACCTATTCACTGATGCTTTTCCTGCACTTCCTCCACGATTCCGGCCAGTGGTCCGGTAACCCGGAATCGTATCGGACTGTGCAGGGCATCCTGTTGGAAATCATCAGTTTGGACATGCGCGCGACACCCAACGGGGCGCCGACGGCTGCCGTCGTCGCGGCTGCCCACGCTGATTAGCTCCCCGAGTGGGCCTGCAGGAAGCTGTACACCTCGGTCTCGTCGACGCCGGGGAAAGCGCCGGGCGGCATGGCCGCCAGCAGGTGCGAATGGGCCCGCGCAGAGGGCCAGGCGTTCCCGGCCCACTCCGAAGTCAGGGCTGCCGGCGGACGCTTGCAGCAGTTCGGGTCGGGACAATTGGAAGTGGCCCGGGCTGTCGTCTCACGCCCGCGGAACCATTTCACGTGCTGGTAGGGCACCCCGATGCTGAGCGAGAACTCACCCGTGGCCGACCGCTCGGTCCGCGCGGTGCACCAGTACGTACCCGACGGCGTGTCCGTGTACTGGCTATAGGCGCTGAACTTGTCCGGAACGTCGAACACGGCACGGGATGTCCAGGCCTTGCACGACGGCTGCCCTTCAATGGCGCCGGTGTGGTCCTGGGGGAAGTTCACGCCATCGTTCTCGTAGGCCTTGTAGATGATCCCGCTCTGGTGCGTCTTCTGGAAATGCGTGGTGATACCCAGGTGCCTGGTGGCCAGGTTGGTGAACCGGTGCGCCGCGGTCTCGTAGGAAACGGCGAACGCATCCCGGATGTCCTCCACCGCGATTTCCTTGGCGGCTTTGGCGTTTTGCAGAAATTCCACGGTGGCCTGCTCGGGAAGAAGCAGCGCCGCGGCGAAATAGTTGGTCGCCACCCGCTGGGCCAGGAAGTCGCCATAGTTGCGGGGCGTTTCGTGGCCCAGAACGTAGTGTCCCAGCGCCTGGAGCAGCACGGACCGGGGGTCGTGGTCCTGCCGCTGGCTTTGGGTCAGGTAAATTCTGCGGTTCTTCAAATCGGTCACGGACCGGGTGGAATGCGGCAAATCGCCCACGTGGTACAGGGCGAATCCAAGGTGCGCGGCGATGTCCGCGATGACGTGCTGGCTCAGCGGGCCGGCGGTGTAGCCCACCTCCTTGAGGACCTTCTGCGCTTCGGCCTCGTACTCCGGGAAGTAGTTGCCGCGCTCGCGCATCATGGCACGCAGCTCACCGTTGGCGCGCCGGGCTTCTTCCGGGGTGGCCACCTGCTCGTTCATCTTCCGCTCCAGCTCGTGCAGGAGCCCCACCTGGGCCTCGAGCACATCCAGCGGAAGCCGCGAACTGATGCGGATTTTCGGCAGGTTGAGGGATTCGTACAGCGGTCCGCGCTGGTACCGTTCCAGCTCGATTTCCAGGGCCGCCCGCCGGCTGGGCGGTTCGGCACCAAGGAGCTGGTCGATGCTGACGTTCAGTGCCGCGGCCAGGTGCTGCAGAAGGGTCAGTTTGGGCTCACGCTTGCCGTTTTCGATCAGGCTGAGCTGACTGGGGGCGGTCCCGACGGCGGCGCTCAGGCCATCGAGCGTGAGCCCGGCTTGTTTACGCAGATGGCGGACGCGGCGGCCCAGCGCAATGACATCGAGTCCCGCTGCGGCGGCTGACGGCGGCTGGGAAACGTCCCTGTTCCAACTTGAAGGCGACATTTCTGAAGAATACGTGAAGAAGTGCATTTCTTTCCATAGGTTTCATCTAGAAAGGGGGTTGAAAGTGCTGAAAAGTAGTTCACACGGAAAGAAACACCGCACCGGAAAGCCGGTGGGAACCTCAATGACGCGGTTCCCACCTACCCCATCCGGAGCTCAATCAAGGAGATCAACGATGACTGCAGCATTTGAGCCCACCTCGCAGACGCCCGACCAGCAGGCCGCCGCACTTGAGCTCGAGTGGTCCGCCAACCCCCGCTGGGAAGGTGTGACCCGGGACTACTCAGCCTCCGACGTCGTCCGCCTCCGCGGCCGCGTCACCGAAGAGCAGACGCTGGCCCGCCGCGGTGCGGAGAAGCTGTGGAAGCAGCTCACCGAAGAACACAAGACCGGCGGCTACACCAACGCCCTGGGTGCCCTCACCGGCAACCAGGCAGTGCAGCAGGTCAAGGCCGGCCTCCGCGCCATCTACCTTTCCGGTTGGCAGGTGGCCGCCGATGCCAACAATTCCGGCCACACCTACCCGGACCAGTCCCTCTACCCGGCCAACTCCGTCCCCACAGTGGTCCGCCGTATCAACAACGCCCTGCTCCGGGCGGACCAGATCGAATTCTCCGAGGGCATCCAGACCGTTGAGGACTGGCTGGTCCCGATTGTTGCCGACGCCGAAGCCGGTTTCGGCGGCCCGCTGAACGCCTACGAGCTGATGAAATCCATGATCCAGGCCGGCGCCTCCGGCGTGCACTGGGAAGACCAGCTCGCCTCCGAGAAGAAGTGCGGACACCTCGGCGGCAAGGTACTCATCCCCACCCAGCAGCACGTCCGCACCCTCAACGCGGCCCGCCTGGCGGCCGACGTCGCCGGTACCCCCACCGTCGTCATCGCCCGCACTGATGCTGAGGCAGCCACCCTGATCACCTCGGACGTGGACGAGCGGGACCAGGAGTTCATCACCGGGGAGCGCACCGCCGAGGGCTTCTACAAGGTCCGCAACGGCATCGAACCCTGCATCGCCCGGGCCAAGGCCTACGCCCCGTACTCCGACCTCATCTGGATGGAGACGGGCACCCCGGACCTGGAACTGGCCCGCAAGTTCGCCGAGTCCGTCAAGGCCGAGTTCCCGGACCAGATGCTCTCCTACAACTGCTCGCCGTCCTTCAACTGGCGCAAGCACCTGGACGACGCCACCATCGCAAAGTTCCAGCGCGAACTCGGCGCCATGGGCTTCACGTTCCAGTTCATCACCCTGGCCGGATTCCACGCCCTGAACTACTCGATGTTCGATCTTGCCCACGGCTACGCCCGGGAAGGCATGAGCGCCTACGTCGAACTCCAGGAGAAGGAATTCGCCTCCGAATCCCGCGGCTACACCGCAACCAAGCACCAGCGCGAAGTCGGCACCGGCTACTTCGACACCCTCTCCACCGCGCTCAACCCGAACGCGTCCACCCTCGCATTGGTCGGATCGACCGAAGAGGGCCAGTTCCACTAATACATCCCTCCCCAAGTAAGTAGCAGTAGGTGTCGTTTTGGAGGCTCAAAGCGACACTTACTGCTACCCAGTTGGGACCTTTCAAGGAGAACTCCCATGAACAGCTTCACCGATAGCTTCACCATCAACGGCATCACCATGACTGCCCAGCCCATATGCCGGCAGGATGAAGTGCTCACGCCGGACGCACTGGCTTTCATCGCCAAGCTGCACCGGGCCACCGCGGAACGCCGGCAGGAACTGCTTCAGGCACGAAGGACCCGACGCGCCAACATCGCCGCCGGCCAGGATCCGAGGTTCCTGCGGGAGACCGAACACATCCGCAACGACGCGTCCTGGCGGGTGGCTCCCCCGGCCCCGGGCCTGGAGGACCGCCGGGTGGAGATCACCGGCCCGGTGGATAAGAAGATGACCATCAACGCCCTGAACTCCGGCGCCAAGGTCTGGCTGGCGGACATGGAAGACTCCTCCACCCCCACATGGCGGAACGTCATCAAAGGCCAGCTGAACCTCACCGACGCCCTGGAACGCCGCATCGACTTCACCAGCGAGGAAGGCAAGGAGTACAAGCTCCGCCCGGCCGGTGAACTGCCCACCATCGTGGTCCGCCCCAGGGGCTGGCACCTGCCCGAAAAGCACATGCTCATCGACGGCACCCCGATCGCGGGCGGCATCGTGGACTTCGGCCTGTTTTTCTTCCACAACGCCCGCCGCCTGCTGGCCCAGGGCAAGGGCCCGTACTTCTACCTGCCCAAGATCGAAAACCACCTCGAAGCCCGGCTCTGGAACGACATCTTCATCCTGGCCCAGGACCTGCTCGGCATCCCGCAGGGCACCATCCGCGCCACGGTACTGATCGAAACCATCACCGCAGCCTTCGAAATGGAGGAGATCCTCTACGAACTGCGGGACCACGCCTCGGGCCTGAACGCCGGCCGCTGGGACTACATCTTCTCCATCATCAAGAACTTCCGTACCCGCGGCCCCCGCTTCGTCCTCCCGGACCGCGGCCAGGTGACCATGACCGCCCCGTTCATGCGCTCCTACACCGAGCAGCTGGTCCGGGCCTGCCACAAGCGCGGCGCCATGGCCATCGGCGGCATGGCCGCGGCCGTTCCCAACCGCAAGGACCCCGAAGCCAACGCCAACGCCTTCGAGAAGGTCCGGGCGGACAAGACCCGCGAGGCCGGGGACGGCTTCGACGGCTCCTGGGTGGCCCACCCCGATCTGGTGCCCATCTGCCGTGAAGTGTTCGACGCCGTCCTCGGCGAGCGACCCAACCAGCTCGGCAAGCTCCGCGGGGACGTCACCCCGGACGACCGCGCCCTCATCGATGTCGCCTCCCTGCACGGCACCATCACGGAGCAGGGCATCCGCAACAACATCGAAGTGGGCATCCGCTACATCGAGTCCTGGCTCCGCGGCAACGGCGCCGTGGCCATCCACAACCTGATGGAGGACGCCGCCACCGCGGAGATCTCCCGCTCCCAGCTCTGGCAGTGGATCTACGCCCGGGCCATCACCGACGATGGCGAGATCATCACGCACGAATGGGTGGAGGATCTGCTGGACGGCGAATTCGCCCGGCTGGAGCGCTTCGACGGCGACCGCTTCGAGGACGCCCGGGACATCTTCGAGGAAGTCACCCTCGCCACGGAGTTCCCGTCCTTCCTCACCCTCCCGGCCTACGCCCGCTACCTCACCGAAGCCCGCGAGAAGGCCACCGTGGAGGAGCTCGCAGCGGCCTGACCCGCAGCTGCACAGACTTCCGTCCGCCGGGCCGGCACGCCCTTCGCAACAGGCACCCCGAAATCCGGGGCGCCGGCCCGGCAACGGAACCCCTTTACACGCCCGCTCACTTGTTGGGTCATAACGCCGGACGCGCGCTCACTTCCCTCAGAAGAGTAAGCGCGCGTCCTTCGGTTAACCCATCAGGTGAGCGCGCGTCCCTGGGTGCTGACGGGATGTCCGACGGCGGCCCGCGCCTTAGCGGCCCCGCGGCACCTTGCGGACGGAGAGGGTGGTACTGACAAAGAAGGTCAGCACCGAGCCGAGGATGACCAGCAGCGCCGGCGTCCACGACTCCGAGGCGTCGTGGACAAAGCCCACCAGCGGCGGGGCAACCGCAGCGAGGCAGTAGCCCAGGCCCTGCACGGTGGCGGACATCCTGCCGGCCATGGCCTGGTTCCGGGCCAGCCGGATGATGGCGATGAAGATGATGGTGATGCCGCCGCCCTGGGCGATCCCGCCGCAGGTCGACCACAACCACCACAGCTGCGGCATCAGCAGCAGCCCGGCCGGGACGGCCGTCCACAACACGCCCAAGGTGACCGCCACCGCCGTCGTACTCATGTATTTGGCGGCGAACGGCACGCCGAGCCCGCCCACGATGGCGAGGATCTGGAAGATCGAGGACGCCGCACCGGCTTCCGCGGCAGACATGCCCAGCTCATCGTGCAGGTAGCTGGGCAGCCAGGCGGTGACGCCGTAGTAGGAGAAGGCCTGGCCGCCGAAGCCCGCCGTGAGGCCGAAGGTGATCCAGCCGGTGCCGGCCACCGGCGGGAGCTTGGCTTCGCCGGCGTCCTCGGCAGCGGAGACGATGAACGCGGTCCGCGGCCCCACTGCCAGCGTCCACACAACGATGGCGGCCACGGCCAGGAGGGCCACCGATGCCAGGGCGGCACGCCAGCCGGTCCACTCGGCCAGGGGCGCCATGGCCACGGATGTCAGGAAAGAGCCGATGTTCAGGGCAGCGGTGTAGATGCCCATGGCGGTCCCCTGCCGCGAGGGCGAGAAGTCGCGGCGGATGATCAGCGGCACGGCAATGTTGCCCACCGTGATGGCCAGGCCAATGATAACGGTCCCCGCCACTACCAGGGCGGGTCCGCCGGCGGACCGCACCAGGACTCCCGCCAGGACGCCCAGGATGGTGAGGCTGACGGCAAACTCGGCGCCGAACTTCCTCGCGGCCAGGGACGCCAGCGGCGAAGCGAGCGAGAAGCAGAGCACGGGAATGCTGGTCAGCAGTCCCAGCACCACCGGGGAGAAATGCAGTTCTGCCTGCATGGGACCCACCACCGGCGCGACGGCCACGAACGGCCCGCGCAGGTTCAGGGCCAGCAGGCCAATGCAGGCGAGCAGGATCCAGCTGCCGGGAATTCGGGAAAGCAGCCGGCCGGTCACGGGGCGGAAAAGGGGAAAGGGAAGTCACTCATCACCTTCATTGCTATCACGCCGCGCAGGCCCACAAACTGTGCAAGGCACCGCGTGACGCCCAGGCTTAGGATGAACCTGCCCCCACAAGGACACCGCGAAGGACAGGACACCGCCATGCCGCACCGCCTTGCCATCCTCGACGACTACCAGGACGTGGCCCATGGCTACGCCGACTGGGCGGCCCTGGATGCAGAGGGGGTCAAAGTTTCCACGTTCCGCGAACCCTTCGCCTCGCAGGATGCGCTGGTCTCGGCGCTCGCCGGCTCCACCATCGTGATCGCCATGCGGGAACGGACCGCCTTCCCGCGCGAAGTGTTCGAGAAACTGCCCGCCCTCGAACTGCTGGTGACCACGGGGATGGCCAACGCGTCCATCGACGTCGCCGCAGCCGCGGACCACGGCGTCACGGTCTGCGGAACACCCGGTTCGCCCGCGGCAGCCCCGGAGCTGACTTGGGCGCTGCTGCTGGCCATCGCACGGCACCTGCCGGCCGAGGAAGCCTCGCTGCGGGCCGGCTCCTGGCAGAAAACCGTAGGGGTGGAGCTGGCAGGCAAGACCCTGGGCGTGGTGGGGCTGGGCAAGATCGGGCGCCGGATTGCCGGCTACGGCCAAGCCTTCGGCATGGACGTGGTGGCGTGGAGCCAGAACCTCACAGCCGAAGCCGCGGCGGAGGCCGGGGTGCGGCTGGTATCGAAGGAGGAGCTGTTCCGCGCGTCCGACATCGCCACCCTCCACCTGCGGCTCTCCCCTCGCTCGGAGAACACCGTGGGTGAGCAGGAGCTGCGGCTGCTGGGCCCCGAAGGCATCCTGGTC
Organism: Pseudarthrobacter sp. SORGH_AS 212; assembly: GCF_030818145.1. Taxonomy (NCBI): domain Bacteria; kingdom Bacillati; phylum Actinomycetota; class Actinomycetes; order Micrococcales; family Micrococcaceae; genus Pseudarthrobacter; species Pseudarthrobacter sp. SORGH_AS 212. The sequence goes on from NZ_JAUTAA010000001.1 coordinate 1,378,359, forward strand.
AACACCGCCCGCGGCCCCCTCGTGGACCAGGAAGCGCTGGTCCGGGCACTGAACGAAGGCTGGATCCGCGGCGCCGCCCTGGACGTTTTCGACCGGGAACCGTTGCAGGCCGGCCACCCGCTGCTGGCGGCCCCCAACACCGTCCTGTCACCGCACCTCGGCTACGTCACGCAGGAGAGCTACCGGCAGTTCTACGGCGGCGCCTTCGAGGACGTCACCGCCTGGCTGGCAGGCTCCCCCATCCGCACCATCACCCCCTGACCCCGGAGTAACCCATGAGCCACACCATCCGCCGCGCCACCATGGCCGACGCCGGCGCGCTGGCTGAGCTGGCGGCCGTCACCTTTCCGCTGGCCTGCCCGCCGTCGTCGTCGCCGGAGGATATCGCGGCGCACCTGGCAAACACGCTCAGCGAAGACCACTTCCGGGGCTACCTCGCCGATCCGGACATCACCATCCTGGTGCTGGACAGCGGCGACCGGCTTAACGGGTACAGCCTGCTGGTGGACCGGCCGGCGTCGGACCCGGACGTTGCCTCGGCCCTGACACTCACGCCGTCGGTGGAGCTCAGCAAGTGCTATGTGCATCCCGAACACCACGGACTGGGTGCCGCCGCCGAACTGATGCATGCCAGTGTGCAGGCCGCCGGTGCGGCTGGCCGGGCCGGGATCTGGCTGGGCGTCAACAGCCAGAATGCCCGCGCCATCCGCTTCTACGGGAAGTCCGGGTTCCAGAAGGTGGGCACCAAGTCTTTCCGGCTGGGCAGCACCGTGGAACACGACTTCGTCCTCGAACGCGCCTTGCCGTAGCTGCTTACGTGCCGGGCTGGTTCAGGCCGGCATGGTCTGAGGCGGCCTCCGGGCTTCCGGGCGGATACGCCAGCGGCGGGCGCGGCTGGGCCAGGAGCTTCAGGCCCGGGGGAAGTCCGTCAATGGTGCCGCTGGTGCCGGTGGCGGTGATGGTGACCCGGGAAGAGTCCAGCAGGACGTTTTCGGCCCGGAAGGTGCCCACGGTGTCCGGGAGGATCGGTGCCAGGTGCACTACCCCGCGGGTAAAGACAGGGTCGAAGCGGAGGAGGATCCGCGCCAGCTGGACAGGCGCCGCGGCAGCCCACGCCTGCGGCGAACATGCGGTGGGGTACGGCACGGGGCCGGGGAACTCACCGCGGTCGAAGCCACAAAAGAGTTCGGGCAGCCGGTTGTCGAAGTGTTCGGCTGCTTCGAAGACCCCCAGGGCCACCCGTCTTGCCTCGTCCACGAACCCGTAGCGCATCAGGCCTGTGGCCACCATGGCCGTATCGTGCGGCCAGACGGACCCGTTGTGGTAGCTGACCGGGTTGTAGGCGCCCATGTCCGAGGCGAGCGTGCGGATGCCCCACCCAGTGAACATTTGCGGGGACATCAGGTGCTCCATGACGGACTGCGCTTTGTCCCGGTCCACGATGCCTGAGAAGAGGCAGTGGCCGATGTTGGAGGTCAGGGCGTCCACCGGGCGCTTGTCCTTGTCCAGCGCGACGGCGAAATAGCCTTTGTCCGGCAGCCAGAACTTTTTGTTGAACTCCTCTTTGAAGGCCGCTGCCTTTTCAGCCCAGTGGTGTTCCAGTTCCGGGTCCCCGTCCCAGTGCGCCAGCAGGGAGCGGCCCAGATAGGCCGAGTAGACGTAGGCCTGCACTTCGCAGAGGGCGATGGGCGGTTCGGCGATGTTCCCGTCGGCGAAGTTGATGCCGTCCCACGAATCTTTCCAGCCCTGGTTGACCAGCCCGTGGTTGTTGGGGCGCAGGTATTCCACGAAACCGTCACCGTCGCGGTCGCCGTACTTCTCAATCCATTCCAGGGCCCGGTCCGCGTGGCTGAGCAGTGGCTGGATCACGTCCTTGGACAGTCCCCATCGGCTCAGTTCTCCGAGGACGGCCACGAACAGCGGGGTGGCGTCGGCGGTGCCGTAGTAGGCCGTGCCGCCGAGGGACAATCCGGCGGTGACCCCCAGCCGGACCTCGTGCGGGATGCGGCCGGGTTCCTCCTCGGAGTCGTTGTCCACCTTCTTGCCCTGGATGCCGGCCAGGGTCTGCAGTGTGCCAAGGGCAAGGTTGGGGTTGACCATCAGGCTCATGTAGGAGGTCAGCAGCGAGTCCCTGCCGAACAGCGCCATGAACCAGGGCGCCCCGGCGGCGACGGCCGCCCGGTCCGGATGGTGGGGGTCGAAGATGCGCAGTGCACCCAAGTCGCTTTGGCTGCGGTTGAGCAGGTCCTGGAGGCTGGCGTCTTCGATCCTGATCCGCGGTACGCCTTCTTCCCAGTCCAGGTGCCGGCGCACGCCTTCGCGGTGGTGCGGCAGTTGCCCCTCGCGGAAGGGCTGGTCCGGTGCTTCGCCGTTGACCAGGGGCACCACGATGATGCTGGTGGCCCACTTTCCCCGCGCCGGAACGGTGATGCGGAAGCGCAGGCCTTCGGTGCTGACCTCGGCATCCCTGGCGCCAACGGCGGTTCCGCGCTGCTGGCCGTGCCGCAAGGCCTCGATGATGAGCTTGCCGTCCCTGACGGTCCGGGTGGTGTCGTCGTTCCCCGTGGAGCGGCTGCCCTTGACCTCGAACAGGTCTGCCTGGTCCGCCTCCACCAGCAGCTCAATTTCGCAGTCCACCGGCTCGGATGCATAGTTTTCCAGCGTGATGTCGTCCTGCATGCCGGGACCGATGTGCCGCACCTGGCGGACCACCAGCGGGCTGTCGAACCTGCCGCCGGGCCATTTGGCCCGGCCCACGAACGTCGCTTTGAAGGGCTGCGGCCGCTGGGCTGTCAGGGGCTCACGCAGGGCCCCATTGACGCGGAGCATCCACCGCGAAACGATGCGGGTGTCCTGGAAGAACGCACCGTTCGTGCCGCCGTCGGAGGGGATGTCCCCGCTTCCGGACGAGATGCAGAAGGAGGATCCTTCCAGGACGGTGACCGATCCGGAATCGGACACGGATGCTTCGTTATCGGCGTTCCAGGCGGTCATCAGGGACTCCCCTCTCAAGCGACGAGGTGCTGCCCGAAAATCCGGGAAGCACCGTTGCCCTATCGATTCTGGTCCACCGGGACGGCATGCGGAACCCCCGCCGGAGGCCGCCTTTCAATCAGTTCGGCATATAGGCGCAGGTGGTCCGCCACCATCCGCTCTGCACTGAAGCGCCCCTGCACCGCGCTGCGGCACACCGCCCTGTCCAGGCCTGCGGCGGCCGGAATGAAGTCCGCCAACTGTTCGGTGGCGCCCAGGAAGCCCGTTCGCCCGTGCTCCACAATCTCCTCCGCGGCTCCCACAGCGGTTCCAACCACCGGCGTTCCGGTGGCGAGGGCCTCGATCATGACCAGGCCGAAGGGCTCGGCCCATTGGATGGGGTTAAGGAATGCCACCGCTTCCCCCATCAGGCGGTATTTGGTCGCGTCATCCACCTCCCCCATAAAGTCCTCGTTGGAGCCCAGCATGGGTTCAACCACATCCCGGAAATAGCGCACCTCCTCCGGTTCCCGCATCTTCACCGCGATCTTCAGGCGCATCCCCACCTCACGGGCGATGCTGATGGCTTCCAGCAGGCCCTTGTCCGGGCAGGACCGGCCCACGAAGCACAGGTAACCGCCTCCTCCCGTTCCCACCGGAACCGCCGCGAGGTCCATACCGTGGTGAATCACCCGGGTGACGGGTACGCCGGGAGCATGCGAGGCCTGGTCCCGGGAGATGGCGATCACCGCCCCTGCCCGGGCTATGGCGCGATAGATGTCGGCCGCCCTGGCATGCAGGGGTCCGTGGATGGTGGTCACCACCGGAATCCCTCCGGGCCGGTGCATGTAGAGGGGTCCGGCAAGGGTGTGGTCATGGATGATGTCCACGTCCGCCAGCCCCTCATAGGCCCTGACCACGTGGCTGAGCTCCGACAGGCTGGTGCCCATGCCCTTATAGTCCGCCGGGCGCATGCCAGGGACAAGGGGCACCGGGCAGGTACTTTCAGTGGGTGCGGCCAGGAGTACCTCGTGGCCGCGTGCGGCGAAGCCCCGGGCAAGGGTGTCCACCACCCGTTCCGTCCCGCCGTACGTTGCCGGTGGAACAGGAATCCATGGTCCTGATACCAAGCCAATCCGCATCCTGACCTCCCAGGTGAGACGGGCCGGGCTCCCCAGCGGGCCGGGCGCCACCCCGCCGCGGTACGCAATGCCGCAGTGGAATGTTTGGGTTTCCGCGGTCCATTACTGGACCTCTGTTCAGACTATTGCGCAGGATGCGGCGGCCCACAAGACCTACCGTGGGGTATCTCACACCCGGGCCCGGAATGGCGGCAGAACCACACCGGTTATGCAGTCCATGAAGATTGAGATCTGGTCCGACGTTGCCTGCCCGTGGTGTTTCATCGGCAAGCGCCGCTTCGAGGCCGCCCTGGCTGACTTCCCGCACCGCGACGCGGTTGAGGTGCAGTGGCGCAGCTACCAGCTCGATCCCGGCCTCCCCGAGCACTACGAGGGCACCGAACTTGAGTACCTCAGCACCCGCAAGGGCATGGCACCGCAGCAGGTCTCCCAGATGTTCGACCATGTGGCGGAGCAGGCCAGGGGTGAGGGCCTGGAGTACCGGTTCGACAACGTGGTGGTGGCCAACAGCTTCACTGCGCACCGCCTGATCCACCTGGCCGCCGCGCACGGCCAGCAGGACGCCGCCAAGGAGCGCCTGCTCAGCGACCACTTCGAGCATGGCAAGGACATCGGCAGCCGGGACTACCTGGCCGCGCTGGGCAGCGACCTCGAAATTCCGGACGCAGAGGTGGAAGCGCTTTTCACCACGGACAAGTACGCCGATGACGTCCGCAACGATGTCGAGGAAGGCCGTGCCCTGGGCATCAGCGGGGTGCCGTTCTTTGTCATCGACCGGAAGTTCGGCCTCTCCGGAGCGCAGCCCACCGAAACCTTCACCGCTGCCCTCAACCAGGCATGGCAGGACGCCAACCCCCTGGTTCTGGTCAACTCCGGCGACGGCGAAGCCTGCGGCCCGGATGGTTGCAGCGTCTGACCCGACTGCAGGCGGGGCACTCACCGTTTAGTGACACATCGCGGTAAAGTGTCTGTATGCCCAGGATTTCAGCGGCCACCAACGCAGCACAACGCGCCGACACCCAACGCCGCATCCTGACGGCCTTCGGCGAACTGCTCTTCTCGCACGGCCTGCCCGGGCTGACCATGACCGACGTCGCGCGGCACGCCGGCGTGGGGCGCACGGCCGTGTACAACTACTACGCGGACATCGAAGAGCTGCTGATTTCCTATGCCCTGGAGGAGACGGAAAAGTTCCTCGCGGAGCTGCGAGAGGCGCTCGGCCGGCTCGACAATCCGGTGGAGCGGCTGGCCCTGTACGTGCGCGCGCAGGTGGAGGACCTCACCCGGCGCCACCTGCCGCCCGGACCTGCCATGGGGGCGGTGCTCTCGCCGTCGTCCTTTGCCAAACTCGCCGACCATGTAGGCGAGCTGAGCGTGCTCCTGCAGGGCATTCTTCGTGACGGCATGGACCAGGGCTACCTGCCTGCCGCGGACGTGGGCCAGCAGTCGCAGCTGATCCTGGGAACCCTGTCCTCGAGCGCGGCCAGGGGCAGCGACGAGCCCGCGGAACTGGAAGCGCGGGTGGCGCGGACCGTGCGGTTCATCCAACTGGGCGCCGGGGCAAGGTTCGACGACGGCGGCCGGCCCGTCCGATTGGCACCGCTTCGCGCCGTGGCCGGCTGAGTTGCCCCATCACTTCAGGTCCCCACAAGCCGGGTTTAGCAGCCCGGGCTGATATGGCAGCGGGCGTCAGGAGGCGGGGGCTGCCGAGGGCATCACGGGCCACATGTCATCGTCCGCCACCCGCCGGCTTTCCCTGGGGCAGCTCAGCGTGCCGGGAGTCTGGTCCACCAGTTCCGGCGGCGCAAGTGCCCGGTAATCCTGCGACAGGATGACGTCCACGGTGCCGTCCGTCCGGCTGTCCTGGAAGTAGTCCGATCCCGGCAGGTTCCGCTGGACACTGAAGGCTGCGGACTGCCCGGCCGCTCCGGAGATCACTGCGGCAACCCCGCGGTAGCTGGGCTCGGTGTTGCCGACCGCGGCCACCACGAATTTGCGCGCGAGGAAATCATCCGCCACGGATTTCGCCAGCCCTGGCCTGCTGGTGGAGTTGTAGACGTTGAGGTTGACCTGTTCGTTCGGCGTGTAGTCGAACATTGCGGCCGGGCAGGCGCTGACGGTCTTCGCGGCCGGCTCCGCAGAGGGGATGCTGAACCGCCCGTTGATGATGGCAAGAGCCGTGATAATGCCCGCTGCGATCAGTCCGATCAGGAGCACCAGGACCACGGCGTGCAGCACCCGGCGCCGTACGCGGGCGGTGTCGTCGGCGTTCCGGCCGGCGTCGAACGTGGCCCGCAGCTCCTGCCCGCTGACCACATGATGTCCATGCAGGACGCTGACGTCCTGCGGCTTCTTCTTCCTAGCCATCTATCACCAGGACCCGGGCGTGGATCGCGGTGCGCTGGTGCAGGGCAGTCCGGACCGCGCGGTGCAGCCCGTCCTCCAGGTACAGGGTTCCCTGGTATTGCACCACGTGCGGGAACAGGTCGCCGAAGAATGTGGAGTCCTCCGCCAGCAGCGCTTCCAGGTCCAGGGTGCGCTTGGTGGTTACCAGTTCGTCCAGCCGGACCGGCCGCGGCGGCAGCGAGGCCCAGTCCTTGGGCGTGCTGTAACCATGGTCGGGGTAAGGGCGGCCCTCGCCCACAGCTTTGAATATCACCATGCCACCCTAGGCATCCTGCCGACGGCAGCGGAAGTATCCGGCCGTGCCGCCTTAAGGTTGTAGCCAAACGGTGACCATGTCACACGCGGTGACCTTTGCACAGCCGGAGCGGGGAGTTGACCACCCAACTGAGACAATGGATTCATGACAGCATCCGAAGCCCCCGCCATGTCCGTGACCGGAACCCGCCTGCCGTCAACCCCGCCGCTGGCCCTCCTGCTGGATGTGGACGGGCCGATAGCCAGCCCGGTCACGCGGAACGTCAGGCCGGCCATCATCGGGGACCTTGTGGCCCTTGCCGCCGCCGGCATCCCCGTCATTTTCAACACCGGCCGTTCGGATGCCTTCATCCGCGAGCAGGTCATGGAGCCGATGCTCGCTGCGGGCATCCCGGACGGCACCGTCATCCATGCGGTCTGTGAGAAGGGCGCGGTGTGGTTCAGCTATACCGCCGCGGGCCCCGGCCCGGTCCACGTTGACCGCGAGCTGGCCGTCCCTGCCGCGTACGGCGACGATATCCGCCGCCTGGTGGCCGAGGACTACAGCGCACACATGTTCTTCGACGAAACCAAGCGTGCCATGGTGTCCGTGGAGCAGCACATCGAGGTGCCCAGCGCGGACTACCTTGCCGAACAGAAACTCTTTGACGCGGACGCCATGGAGCTGATGGCCCGCCACGGCCTGGGCGTGGTGCGCCTGGACCACCACGCGCCGAATTCCGACGACGACGTGGACTACCGCGTGGACCCCACCATTATCTCCACCGACATTGAGTCGGTGCGGCTGGGCAAGGACCTGGGGGCGAGCCGGGCGGTTGAACTGCTGGCCGCCCAAGGGATCACGCCTGACGCCTGGCGGACGGTGGGTGATTCCCGGACCGATTACGCCATGGCTGACTGGCTGCACCACAACGACCATCCGGTCAAACATGTGGACGTCCGGCCCGCTGATGGCGTCCCGGAGAAACCGTACGATATCCTGACGGCCACGGACCTGGGACTCTCAGATTCGGTCATCCACGACGACGCCGGCGGCGCCTTCCTGCGCAGCTGGCGGGAGGCGCTGGGCGCCTGACGCCGGATCCTTCCCCGCGGCACCCGGTCCCGGGCGGCCCGCCACATCCCGCTTGGCGCGGGCATGCCGACGCAAGCGAAACAAGCTGTTTCCCCCGCGCGGCTATCATGCAGGTAGAAAGGCTTACTTTGACCAGCACGGAGACAACCATCACAGAAGCACCGGTCCAGGACGAGGTTTACTACGCCGGACAGCCCTCGAGCGAGGAACAGTTCCATTCCGAGGTGACCTCGGCTGAGGCTGAACAGCGGTTCAGGCTCCGCCCTGACGTGATCCGGCACAAGGGCCGCTACGCCGTCGTCAACGACAACAGGACGCCCTACCAGGCCATGGTGGAGGACCTGCTGTTCCTGCGCAACGTGCTGGCCAACGCCGGGCTGGCCTACCTTCTGGTGCGCGGCAACAACGACAGGCCCGTCATCGCGCTGGGCTGGCGGGACCGGAAGAAGCTCCGGGCCGCCCTGGTGGAGGCCTGCCGGGACGAACCTTTCTACTCCATGACCGTGGATGCCAAGAAGAAGACGTCCGTCCTGGTTGCGGACGGCGAACTCTCCTCCAACCGGCAGGCGCGCATCTTCCGCCTGTACCGGCCCCGTGTGGAACCGGTGGGCGGCTTCGAGTTCGGCGCATCCGCCGGTGTGCAGATCGAGCTGTGGTCCTTCGAGGGCGAGCAGATCATCCTGCCCATCGAAAACTCGCTGACGCGCCGCACGCTCCTGCGCCAGGACGCGGTCCGCGGAACGGTGGAACGCTACGGCCACACCTGGCCCACCATCGAGAACATGTTCGCCGACCATGCCAGCGACATCAGCTTCGACGTTGACCTGGTGTTCTCATGGGTGGACGGCAGCTCGCCCGAATACATTGCCGCCCGGCGTGCCCAGCAAAAGGATGCCGTCCTGGGCGAAGGCGACGACCACGAGGCCCGGTTCCGGCAGATCGACGAGCTCAAGTACGCGCTGCGGTCTGTCTACATGTTCGCGCCGTGGATCCGCCGCATCTTCATCGCCACGGACTCCCCCGCCCCGGCCTGGCTGGCAGAGCACCCCTCGGTGACCATCGTGCGGAGCGAGGAGTTCTTCTCCGATCCCTCGGTGCTGCCCACCCACAACTCCCAGGCCGTCGAGTGCCAACTGCACCACATCGACGGACTCTCAGAGCACTTCCTGTACTCCAACGACGACATGTTCTTCGGCCGGCCCGTCAGCCCGGACCTGTTCTTCACCCCCGGCGGCATCACGAAGTTCATTGAGGCGGAAACCAGGATTGGCCTGGGCGACAACGCTGCGGAACGCAGCGGGTTCGAGAATGCGGCACGGGTCAACCGCAAGTTGCTGTGGAACAGGTTCGGCCGGATCACCACCCGTCACCTGGAGCACACTGCCGCGCCCCTTCGCCGGAGCCTCATCAAGCAGATGGAGGAGGAGTTTCCGGAGGAGTTCCGGAAGACCGCCGCCAGCAGGTTCCGGGCGGCCGACAACATTTCGGTGACCAACTCGTTCTACCACTACTACGCGCTGCTGACCGGACGTGCCGTCACGCAGACCGCGGCCAAGGTGCGATACGTGGACACCACCATGCGGGCCGGGCTGAACTACCTGCCCAAGCTGCTGTCCAAGCGGAACATGGACTTCTTCTGCCTCAACGACGGCAGTTTCCCGGAAGTCGCAGCCGATGAACGTGCCGAACTGGTCACGGATTTCCTGGAGAAGTACTACCCCATCAAGGCGCCCTGGGAGAAGTAGCACTGCAGTGCCACAGCCCGCGCTGTGGCACTGCCGCGCGGAAAGCCACCGCAAGGTCAGCGCCTGGTGTTGGCGCCCGTCCTCGACATGGTGCGCTGCTTCGCGGTCTCCGGGATGCGTACCCCGGCGGCCTCGAGGCGCCGCGCAGTCTCGTCTGCCGTCACGTACTCGCCCACCGTCGTCGCGCTTCCCATGGGGACCACCGAGTGGACAATCGTGTGCTCGTAAACGTGCACCAGGTTGAATGCCTGGCCGCTGTCCTGGCCACGAGTGCCGCCGACCGGAACGTTGAGGTCCTGGGTGTAGCAGCTGGCGGAGGCCACCGACACCGGGATCCCGGCGAAGGTGGCAGTGGTGGAATAGTGCAGGTGCCCCGCCAGGATGGTCCGTACATCTGAATTCCGGACCACCGCAGCCAGCGACCCCTGGTCACGCAGTTCCACCAGCACCGACAAGTCCAGGACCGACGGCACGGGCGGATGGTGCAGCGCAAGGATGGTGCCGTCCGGCGCGGGCGTCTCAAGTTCCCTCGCCAGCCACTCCAGCTGGGACTCGCTCAGCTCCCCGTGGTGGTACCCCGGAACAGTGGTGTCCATGGTGATCACGCGCAGGCCGTTGATGAAGTAGCTGTTGTCCACCGGAGCGTCATCGCGGGGCTGGTCCAGCAGGCCCTCACGGAAGTTGGCACGGTTGTCATGGTTTCCCATGGCCCAGATGACCTCGGCACCGAGTTCATCGCAGGCGGGATCGACAATCGCGCGAAGCTTGGCATACGCGCCAGGCTCGCCCTTATCGGCAAGATCGCCGGTAAAAATGACGGCCTCCGGCCTCGCCCCGGACGCCTTGACCTCTTCAAAGAGCTGAGTAAGGCGGGCTTCGCTGTCAACGACGCCGTACAGGGGTTCCGGACCTCCCAACAAATGGGGATCGCTCAGGTGGAGTAGGAAGTGGCGTGGCCGGGGATGTTCGGCCTCGATGTGCTCCATTGCTACCTCTGTGGTCGGTGGGAAACGGCGCTTCCCTTGTACCCCTCAGTAATATTTATCCAATCAGACATTTGGCAAACTTTGGGCAAATCGCCGGAGCTGATGTGGAAAAAGCTAAAAGAACTGCGCTTTCTGCAGGGCAAATTCGGGAAACAGCCTACATTTCAGCCGAGTGCTTTTTCAATCGCGTCGATGACCTCCGCCGAATCCGGCTCCACGGTGGGTGCGAAGCGCGCCACCACATCGCCGTCGCGGTTCACCAGGAACTTCTCGAAGTTCCACTTCACCAGTCCCGGAAGGATCCCCGTCTTGAACTTGGTCAGCTCGGCGTAAAGCGGGTGCTGGTTCTTGCCGCGCACATCGGCCTTGGTGGTCAGCGGGAAGGAGACACCGAAGTTGCGCTCGCAGAACTCTGCGATCTCGCTGTCACTGCCCGGTTCCTGGCCTGCGAACTGATTGCAGGGGACGCCGAGGATCTCGAATCCCCGGTCGCGGAATTTGCCGTACAGGGCCTCCAGGCCCGCGTACTGCTGTGTGAAACCACAGTTCGAGGCAACGTTGACTACAAGAACCACGTTCCCCTTGAACCGGGCGAACTCGGTGCTGGTGCCATCATTCAGGGTCAGGTGAATTGGGTACAGGGGTGCCACGCGTTGCGTCCTCAGGTAGTTGTCCATGCCGGTGCTTCGTTGCCAACTGCCCACGGTACTGGTCGCGGCTGCGTGTTTCCTGTACGTCCGGGGCTATTGGTCCGGTCCATGCCCCGAGGAGGCCCGGGCTAGGGCGCCGTTGCAGGCAATTTGGCGGAGGGCAGCGGCGTTGGGGTCGGCGCGACAGTGGGGGTCACAGTGGCGGTGGAGGTCGGCACCGGGCTGGGCGTCGCGGACGACGGCGGAGGTGCAGTCGGCGTCAGGGCAGACGACGTCGGTGTGGGAGTAGGAGTGGGCGCCAGTGTGGGGACCGGCGCCGGAGGCGGTGTGGGACTTGGCACGGGCGTAGCAGTGGGCGTCGGGCTCGGCGACGGAGCGGGTGAAGGCGTGGGCGTTGGTGTTGGCGTAGGCGTAGGCGTAGGCGTCGGTGTTGGCGTAGGTGTCGGAGTGGGCCTGGGCGTTTGCGTCGGGCTGGGCGTTTGCGTCGGGCCAGGTGAGGGCGAAGGCGTCGGCGTCGGGCTGGGCGTTTGCGTCGGGACAGGTGAGGGCGAAGGCGTCGGCGTCGGGCTGGGCGTCGCTGCCGGCGGCGTCGGCGTAGGTGTAGGCGACGGTACCTGAGGCGCCCCCGGGGGCGGCAGGACTGTCCCTGTGGGTCCTGGCGTTACCGACGGGAAAGGAGACGGAGACGCCGTGGTGGGAGGCGTCGTCGTCGCCGCGGTTCCCTCCTGGCCGGCCGACGGATCCGGTCCCACCCCCAAAGGTATGGTCCACACCGTGGCCCCCGACGAAGTTCCGGTGCCAGGGGCATAGGACACCATGGGTTCGGGGGCGGGTCCTCCCAGTGCGCGAAGCGTCATCAGGCTCCAGCCCCGGGGGCTGACGTAGCGGCCGTCCATGATCGTTTCGAAGTGCAGGTGGCACCCGGTGGACCACCCGGTGGTGCCCACCCGTGCGATGGCCTGGCCAACCTGCACCTTGTCTCCCGCCCGTGCTGCAATCGACTCGAGGTGGTTGTACGTGGTGATGAGGCCGTTGCCGTGGTCGATTTCCACCCGGTTGCCACCGCCCCAAGGATGCCAGCCGGCAGCCCGAACCACGCCGGAATCGGCTGCGTAAACGGTGGTGCCGCACGGCGCCGCGTAGTCCTGGCCAAGGTGGAAATCCCCTGCCGTCCCCGTCAGCGGACTGGTACGGAACCCGAAAGGAGAGCTGGCATTCAGGAGGGCCAGCGGTGCCATCAGGAAACCTGCCGGCGGCCTGCCGATACCGGACAGTTCCATGGACACCGTGGATTGTGAGCCAGCTCCCGGGCTACCCACTTGGGGACGCGGAAAAGCTACGGCGGCCCCGGGATCCGTAAGGATTGCCGGGGACAGCAGGCCGGGACCAACCCGGCCGGACGCCTGGGCTCCCTGGGCAGGTGCAGCGGGAATACGGAAGCCGTTCTCCGCACCCGTTAACGACTTATCCGCCCCGGGTGCAGCGGCGGTCCGGACGGCCTCGGCTGAACCTGGCCACAGGCCGGTGGACGAAGCACTGAGGTTGACCAGACCGAAGGCCACCGCCAAAGCACCGGTGGCCACCAGCGTTCGCGCGGCCGGATGGCTGAAGCGCCGGGCATATCCGCCCATACCGGTTCCCCAATGCTTGCCAATTGACTGGCTCCAGAAGGTAGCCACCCGCGCTTTCTTGACGGTACATCTCATGGGACCATACGGGCGGACCGGTGTGAACCCCTAACAACACATTGCGGGGATCATGTGGAAAACCACAGGCTGGACTGGCGTGGAGCAACCAAGCCCTGGTCCCCGATCTGCCGTACATGGCAAAGTTCCTCCCACCCACCCGCAAACCGGGCAACAATGGGATATGCGGAGCTTACTTCGGAAGTGGCAAGGCGAAATCAGGAAGACGTTCACCGGAAGGTCGGATGCCCCTCCGGACTGGGCCGTTCGGCTTGAGGAGGGGAACGATGCCGGATACCACCACCCCGGTTCAGCCGTGTGGGCAGTCCACGGCTCCATGTCCCCTATCGTGGCGGGAATCCGGACACTCCTGATGCAGTCCCTCCACCCGGGGGCACTGGCGGGTGTCCACGAGCACTCGAACTTCCGGGAGGATCCGCTGGGCCGCCTTGCCCACACGATCCGCTGGATCTTCACGGTCACATATGGTTCACGGGAAGCCGCCGAAGATGCCTCGGGCAGGGTCCGCCGCCTGCATGCACCCGTGCACGGGCTCTATGACGGCAACGACGGCCAAGCCCACAGCTACAGTGCAAACGATCCCCACCTGGCCGGCTGGATCCACATCGCCTTTACGGACGCCTTCCTGGCCTCCCACAAAATCTGGGGTGGGCCTGTCCCGGGAGGCCCAGACGCTTACGTCCGTGAGTGGGCCCAGGCCGGCAGGCTGATGGGCGTCGACCGGCCGCCGCTGACGGAGGCTGACATGCGGGCCGAACTGGACCGCTGGTATGAAAGCGGCCAGCTGCGCGCGGACCATCGGGTCGCCGAGACGGTGGAGTTCATCCGAAAGGCTCCCCTGCACCCGATGCTGCGGCCTGGCTATCGTGTTCTCTTCGCCGGCGCCGTGTACAGCCTCGAGCCCCGGTACCGGGCAATGCTGGGGCTCTCTGTCCCGCGGCTGGGCCCCTTCCCGCTGCCTGTGCGGCTCGCGACCAAAGCAGTCCTCGGCGTCGTACGCCTCACGCTTGGTCCCCGTGGACCGAGTGAGATTGCGGCGCGGGCACGTTTGCTCCGGCTGGGGATGGCAGCACCGGACGCCTGAACACAGCGCCCTCCAGGGTGCCCGTATTCTGGCCAGAACATGCAAAAACCCGGCCCCACACTGTGGGACCGGGTTCCTGGTTGGCGGAGAATGGGGGATTTGAACCCCCGAGGGCGTTAACCCAACACGCGTTCCAGGCGTGCGCCATAGGCCGCTAGGCGAATTCTCCAGCTGCTCTTGAATCAAAAGCAGATACTAGATTACCTGAAGATTCGCGCATCGCCCAATTGGGCCGTTTTCAGCGTTACGTCGGCGCTTGGACGGCCGCTCCGCGGAGGCCTGCACAGGGTTCCATGCGCCCGGCTGCCCAGCCACCTAAAAGGGCCAGCAACAGAAATGGGCGCCCCCAACGCGCCCATTCCACCGGACACCGTTGAGCTGCCGGGTCCGGCCCGTTCAGCCAGGCCACGCAGCTCACAACCTTGAGATTGCCCCAATCGGTGTACATACCAATGATCGCGGCTGCCGGCGGGATTAGCAATGAAAATGCGCCCCTTTGTGCCCGCTGTTCCATCATTGGACAGGCGGGGCGGACGGAAGATGCCACGGACCGCCGCCGATTCGAGTCGGGCCCGATGTTCGGGTAAAGTATCTGACGGCCCCTCATGTGGCGTCATCCTGTTGAACTCCCCCAGGACCGGAAGGTAGCAAGGGTAGACGGGCTCTGGCGGGTGCATGGGGGGTCTTTACTATTCCCCCACAGGGCGGCAGGATGTCGGCCCGGATTGGTAGGGTTTTTCCTGTGACAGTTACTACCGCTCTCTACCGCAGATACCGTCCCGATTCCTTCGCAGACGTTATCGGGCAGGAGCATGTCACCGGACCACTGATGACGGCTTTGCGCAAAAACCGCGTCAACCATGCCTACCTGTTTTCCGGCCCAAGAGGCTGCGGCAAAACCACCTCCGCCCGCATCCTGGCCCGCTGCCTGAACTGCGCCGAGGGGCCCACCGACACTCCCTGCGGCGTGTGCCCCAGCTGTGTTGAACTGGCCCGCGGCGGCTCCGGCTCCCTCGATGTCATCGAGATTGATGCCGCCAGCCATGGCGGTGTGGATGATGCACGCGATCTCCGGGAACGCGCCACCTACGCCCCGGTCCGCGACCGCTACAAGATCTTCATCATCGACGAAGCGCACATGGTCACCTCGGCCGGCTTCAACGCCTTGCTGAAAATCGTCGAAGAGCCGCCGGAACACATCAAGTTCATCTTCGCCACCACGGAACCGGACAAGGTCATTGGCACCATCCGCTCCCGCACGCACCACTACCCTTTCCGGCTGGTACCGCCCGAGCCGCTGATGGCCTACCTGGAGCTGCTGTGCAACCAGGAGAACGTCCCGGTGGCCCCCGGCGTCCTGTCCCTGGTCATCCGCGCCGGCGGCGGGTCCGTCCGTGACTCCCTGTCCGTCCTGGACCAGCTCATGGCAGGCGCAGGGCCGAACGGGCTCGACTACGAGCTCGCCGTTGCGCTGCTCGGCTACACGCACGCCTCGCTTCTGGACGATGTGGTGGAGGCCGTTGCTGCCTCGGACGCAGCCACCGTTTTCCGCGCGGTGGACCGCGTCATCCAAACCGGGCACGACCCGCGGCGCTTCGTTGAGGACCTGCTGGAGCGTTTCCGCGACCTGATCATCGTCCAGGCGATGCCGGAGAGCGCCCAGGTCATCCTGCGCGGAATGCCGGCGGACCAAATCGCCCGGCTGCAGAACCAGGCCCACAACCTTGGCGCCGCGGAGTTGTCCCGTGCTGCCGATGTCACCAACACGGCGCTGACCGAGATGACAGGTGCCACGTCTCCGCGGCTGCACTTGGAACTGCTCTGCGCCCGGATCCTGCTGCCAAGTTCCGAACAGAATGAACGCGGCATTGCTGCGCGCATCGACCGCGTCGAGCGGCGTCTGAACTACTCCGGGAACGACGCCGGTGCTGCCGCAGGCCAGGGTGCCAGCGCCACGTTGGGTGCCGGATCGGCGCCACCAGCCCCGGCGGTTGCCCCGATTTCGGTGGCACCACTGGCTGAAACTGCCGGCGCCACCGGTGGCCAGGCTCCCGCCGCCCAGTCCCCTGCAGCCCAGTCCCCCTCTTCCCAGGGCGCAGCTGGCCGTGCTCCCGCTGAGCAGGCTCACACTGGCCAGGGCCAGGCATCGCAGGCCCCTCCAGTGCAGGACCCTGCGGCCGGGACTCCGGAGCAGGCTCCTACGGCCCCCATCCCGTCGGCCCAGCCGCAGGCTGGTCCGGATGCGCCTTCCCTCCCTGCAACAGGGGAATCTTCGCCCCGGACAACTCAAGGTGCTCCGGGTGCAGGGACCGCTGATGGCCGCCCGCCGCTGACGGCCCCGCGCGTGAGCACGAACGACTGGCCCGTGGATCAGCCTGGCAACGAGCGCCAATCGGGCGGCAGCCCCTCTCCGGTCCAGCCCGCTGCGGGCCGACCGGCGCCCGCGTCCGGACCTGCCGCTGCGAGGCAGGGTCCACAGGGCGCTCCGGAGCAGGCTCGGCCCGCTTCGTCGTCTCCAACGCAGGACGCATCCGCCCCGGCAGGCTCAGCACACACGTCGCACGGTCGCGGTGACGCCACTGCCGGCGCCGCCAGCGCTGGCAGTGCCGGACAGAACGAGCCACGCGTTACTGCGGCCCCTGGCGGCCCCGCAGGCATGGGCGACGTTGAAGTCCTTCGCCGTGCGTGGCCAGACGTGCTGCAGACCCTGTCCAAAATCAAGCGCAGCACCTGGGCCCTTGTAGAACCGAACGCCCAGGTCAGCGCCTTCGATGGCAGCGTCCTCACGCTGGCTTTCGCAACCTCCGGTCTCGCCGGTGCCTTCGGGCGGGCGGATCACTCAGACAACCTCCGCCAGGCGATCCACAAAACGGTGGGCATCGACTGCCAGATCAATGCAGTGGCGGCCGGCGCAGGCCAAGCGAGCGCTGAGCCAAACCCAAAAGCACCCGCCAGCCAGGTAGCTACGGCCAGCCAGGTGGCTACGGCCAGTCAGGTGACTCCGGCCAGCTCAGCTGACGTTGCCTGGGGCCTGGCCCCGGCGCCCGCGGCAGCACCGGCCCCGACCCCGGCACCTGCGCCTGCGCCTGCCGATGCCGGCGGACGTCCCGGGCACAACGCGCCATCGCCGCAGCCAACCCGCACCGGTTCCTCCGCCGTGGCCGCAGGGACCGGCGCAGCGCAGGCGGCCGAACATGCGGAAGACCCCAAGCCGCCGGCGTCGCAGGACCAGGCACAGGGTGCGCGGGCCGATGTCCCGGCGCCCGGCAGCCACGCTCCTGGCAGCCACGCCCTTGGCAACTCCGGCGCTGCCGGTAACGCCAGCGGGCCCGCACCGTCCGGTGCCGGCACATCCGGGAGCGCCCCGGCGCGTTCTGCCGTCAACAGTCCAGACGGCTCCGCCGCGCCTTCGGGTAGCAGCGCTGCCGCCGGAGGGGACCCCTACGCGGCCCTTGCCGGCGACTACTCCTACTCAGACGACGATTGGGGACCGCCGAGGGACGAGGACGCTCCCCCGCTGGAGGAAGAACCTCCCATGGACTGGGCTCCCTCGCCCGCGAAGGGAAGCAAACAGGCGGCAGCGCCGGCCCCTGTGTCCGCCGAGACACCCGGGCCCTCACCGGCGCCCGCATCCTCACCGGCATCAGCTCCGTCTCCCATTGGGGAAGCCCCGCAGCGGCCTTCGGGCACAGAAGACGGCGCCCACGACCCCTGGACCCGGGCTGTGGAACAGGCCCCCGGCGTCTGGGTTGTGGGGACGGAAAGCAACGTGGGAGCCGGTTCCGTGGCGGGCGGAGCCAGCGCGGAACCCGACACCCCGTCCCGGCCAGCAGGTGTCACGGCTGTGACCAGCACCCCGCACTACGAGCCCGCCACCGCCCAGGTCCCGCCGTCCCTCCCTGTTACTCCGGCGGCCGGACCCGCCCGCACCACCATGCCACCGGCGGCACCAGCGGGGGCGGCACCACCGGCAGCAGCACCGCCGGCAACGGCACCGCCAGCACCGGCCAGCCCACAACCGCAACAGGCCCGCGAGTACGCCATGGCGTCTTCCGCACCGGCATCAGCACCTTCGCCAGCCCTTGCAACCGCCCCGGCCGCTGCCACGGCCGCGGCGACACGGCAAAGCCTCTACCAAAGGCTGTCCAACAGCCCGGAAGCCGAAGCCGGACGGGCCAAGGCTCCCGCACGGGCGGCAGCGGCGGCGGCCACTTATGTGCAGGACATTCCCAGCGCGGACGACGAAACCATCGAGGAGTCCGGCGTCTTCGGACGCGCTGCGGTGGAGCGTATTCTGGGCGGAAAGCTGATCGAAGAACGCTCGCCGGACGGCAGCCCCATAGCCCCGCGCTACTGACGGCCGCCGGTCCGTCACGGGGGCGGCTGCGCCATGACCTGCAAAACAACCAAACCAAGCTAAAGAGGGAATTGTGTACGAAGGTGCGGTCCAGGAGCTTATCGACGAGCTCGGACGCCTTCCGGGAGTCGGTCCCAAGTCGGCGCAGCGGCTGGCTTTCCACATCCTTGAAGCAGATCCACAGGATATGAAGCGGCTGGTGGAAGCCATCACCACGGTCAAGGACCGGGTCAAGTTCTGCACGGTCTGCGGCAACGTCACGGAACAGGAGCTCTGCAACATCTGCCGGGACCCGCGCCGCGATCCTGCCATCATCTGCGTGGTGGAGGAGTCCAAGGATGTCCTGGCGGTGGAGCGTACGCGCTCGTTCCGCGGGCGGTATCACGTGCTGGGCGGAGCCATCAATCCGATTGCCGGCGTCGGCCCGGAACAGCTGCGCATCCGTGAGCTGCTCACCAGGCTGAACGACGGCGCCATCCAGGAAGTCATCATCGCCACCGACCCCAACCTGGAGGGCGAGGCTACGGCCACCTACCTGGCGCGGATGCTCAAGACCATCGGGATTGCTGTCACCAGGTTGGCCTCCGGGCTGCCCGTTGGCGGCGACCTGGAGTATGCGGACGAGGTCACGCTGGGCCGCGCGTTCGAAGGCCGGCGGAACGCCCTGAGCTGACCCAGGCATCAGGGCCGGAACCCCGGGTTCCAGCCAGCGCAGAGCGCCAGTCCCTGTCAGGCAGGCGGACGACGGCGGGACGCCGCCACGTGCGCGCCACCCAGCAGGGCACCGGTCAAGCCAGCCTGCAGCAGAAGGCCAGCCGCTGCGAGGGGCGTCCGCGGCGAATCCATGCTCCTCGGTTCCCCGTTGACGCACGGAACCCTGGGGCCGTCGGCCGCGGCCTGCAGTTCCGCCGAAAGCCAGCCGGGCAGCTCCTGCCCTGCCCCCGGTGCACCGGCCAGCATCGTCAACACCACAATGGGGCTCACAGCCGGCAGCCACATGATCCGCTCCGTGTGGTAAACCTCAACAGTTCCGGCCGGGACCTGCGAGCACTCGTAGGCAACGGGAGTCCCGTCTGCTGCCCGGTGCACGTTCAGGGCCACCGTAACCGGTTCTTCGGAGCGGACGGCAGGCACCAGCAGGGCACCGGCAACCAGGGTCCCCGCCACGATGAACAGGCCCAGCGCCCAACCCACCACCCTCGCCAGGCCAGGGCGACCCACCAGGGCGGACACCGCAACACCCATGGCACCGAACAGGGTCCCTTCCACGGCCGCCAGTCCTGACGCGGTGACGGCAACGGATCCTGGACCACCGGCAGCCGGTGCCTGAATGAGGAGACTGACCAGGACCAACACTGCGAACACCAGGCCCTGCAGGGCCGTGACAAGCACGGCGGGACGAAACCCCCCATAAGGCTCCCCGGTCGAGGCTCGCCGCAGCTGGCAAGCCATGCCCCAGTGCATCCCCACCAGCGCCGCCGCAGCCGGAAGCAGCGAGGACGCAAGTACGTAGATCAGCAACGCAGCAGGAACCGAGCCGGACTGTTCGCCTTCCGCGGCGGCCGACACCCACACCAGGCCTGCGGCGACGGCCCACGTCGCACACGCCGCGCCCACCGCAACGGCCCAAAAGCGAAGCGAAGCAACACTCACCCGCCACGCCACGACTGCCCCTGGCACCGCCGCCCGGAACCCCGGACCGGCCGTACGCCCGCCGTCGTCGGCGTCATCGGCATTATCCCGTGCACCTGGGGATCCGGCAGGATCCGTGCCCGGCTGGCCAGCGTCCCGGCCGATCGGCTCAAAGAATGGCTCCGGCGCGGGATTTCCGGAATGTTGCCGCTGATCGGGCATGTCGGGTCCGCCTTCCCTGGACAGGCCCCAGCCCCGGAAGCGACCGGCGGTTGCCGGCCAATTGAGTTTGCGCTGGTTCAATCGTGGGATACCGGCTCCGGGCTGTCCAGATCCCGACGGGCCGAACCTCGAAACGTCCCTCCCGGCGGCGTCAGGTTCAGCCCCGCCGGCAGGCTCAGGCGATGCGGGTCCCGCGGGGCAGCTTGCGGACGGGCGTCCGGAGCGAACGCCAGCCGAGCCACATCAGGAGCCCGGACAGCACGAGCTGGAGACCGAGGCCCAGCGGCCACAGCGGGGTCTTTTGTCCCAAGTATGTGGGCTGGACCTTGCCGTTGGCGCACGGCGTGGTCCCCTCCGGCCCGGCCATGGCCTGGCGGGCTGCCTGGCTGATGCCTTCGATCGCACCGATGGACGTGAAGTTCTGCCGCGCCGTCCTGTCCGGATACGGAATAGCGTCCGCCACCACTACGAAGGGATTCATGGCAAGCGTCCAGGCCACCCGCTCGGTATGCATGGCGGACTGTTCCCGAAGGGGTCCGGCACAGGTGTAGCCGGCGTCCATGGGCTCTGACTGCAGCGGCGCGTAGGCACGGTACTGCGGGTTGTTTGCCAGCACCGTGCCCTGGGTCAGCCCGGTGCCCAGCCCAAAGGAGATAAGGGTGCCCACCACCAGGCCGGCCACCGCCAGGTAGGTCACCACAATGGAAAACAGCGGGCGCCCGGCCAGTGCGGAAATCCCGACGCCAATGGCGCACACAATGCCCACCTCAACGGCGAGCATCACCAGCGATACCAGTATGTACGCGGGAGTCAGGCCGCCCAGGGCCACGCCAATTACCAGGAAAGGGGTACTGGCCACCAGGAACGCCAGGGCAGCAGCCCAGGCCGCGACAAACTTGCCCCAAAGGATCTGGCCCGGTTCCAGCAGCGTGACTTGGAGGATAGCCAAGGTACCGCCCGCCCGGTCACCGTTCACCGCGTTGGCAGACAGTGCCGGCGCCACCAGCAGCGCGAACAGCAGGACGAACGCCAGCACCACTTCAAAAATCAGAGACCCCGGGCCGGTGGATCCTGCTCCGGATACGTCACCGAAGTCGCGCTGGAAGGCATTCGAGGCGCTCCAGCTTGCCCACGTCAGCCAGGTCACCAGTCCGGTCAGGGCGAACCAGATGGCCAGCATGATGTACCAGCCGCGGGACCGGAGCCGCTGTTTCAGCTCCAGGGCCACCACATGCCCGATCCCCGCCATGTAGGGGCCGGGCGCTCCGCGGTGGGCAGATCCTTCCCGGTTTTCCGTCATGCTGCTCATCGCCGTTCCCCCTCGAGGTTCATGTAGGTCTCCTCCAACGCGCCGACGGCCGGGGCAAAGGAACGGATTCCGACGCCGGCGAGCACCAGGTCGCGCAGGAGCCGCTCCGCCCCGACCTCGTTGTGCAGAACGAGGCTGACGCCCGGCCGGCGGCCTTCCTCCCGGCGGAATTCGAGCCCCAGCCGCGCCAGTTCCGCGGCGAGCGCAGCTGTATCGGCCGCCGTAATCGCATAACGGCGGCCAGCGGCGGCCGCCTCCTCGGTGGTTTGCTGCCGGACGGTGCGTCCGTTGTTGACGAACACCGCACCGTCCGCGATCTCATCCAGTTCGCTGAGGACGTGCGAGGACACCACAACGGCTTTTCCTTCGGCGGCGAGTTGCCGGAGCGTGGTCCGCAGCTCAACGCGGGAACCCGGGTCCAGGCCTGAAGCTGGCTCGTCCAGGAGCAGCACCGATGGATCGTGGATGAGCGCGCGCGCAAGGCTCAGCCGCTGCTGCTGCCCCCGGGACAGGACCCGGGCGGGCTGGTCGGCGAGGCCTGTCAGCCGGACACGCTCCAGCATCTCCGTGACCCGCGGAGCGATCCCGGACGCGGGTAGCCGGTAGAACCTGGCCATCTGGGTCAGGATCTCCCGGGCAGTCAGCGATTCCCACACTCCCAGGGTGTCCGGCATCCAGCCCAGCCGGCTCCGGACCTCCGCGCGGTTCCGGACGGGGTCCAGGCCGCCAACAGTGATGGTGCCCTGGTCCGGGGCCAGCAGCGAGGCAAGCATGAGCAGCAGGGTGGTCTTTCCTGCACCATTGGGGCCGATGAGTGCCGTAACCTTGCCCGCCGGGGCGTGGAAGTCCATATGGTCCACCGCGCGGACAGTGCCGAAGCTGCGGCTCACCCCCTGGGCCGTGATTCCGCCGTCGGGAAACTGCTGCCCGCCGGGCTGTTCCGAAATTATTGCCATCGTGTGCGCACCTGTCCCCCACAGTATTGCTGCGTGCTGATCCTCCGAGCGTACGCCAGCGGATATGGCCGGGATGTCGTCCTCCGTGCTGAGATTCGGTCACAATTCAGCGGCGCGGTACGGGCGGCGATAAACTGTCGGAGGATGCCGGGCCGCCCCGCTGCCTGGCTTCCGAAAATCCCATTGATCCGATGAAGGTATGCGCCATGAGTACGCCCACTACCGAAGTGCACAACGCGACGCAGCCGCAGGGCCTGCAGGCCGGCGGTGCGGTAACCAAACAACTCATCGTGCAGAAGTTCGGCGGGTCCTCCGTGGCGGACGCTGACGGCATTAAGCGTGTGGCCGCCAGGGTGGTAAACGCCCAGCAGGCCGGCAACGAGGTTGTTGTGGTGGTCTCCGCCATGGGCGACACCACCGACGAACTCCTGGACCTCGCCGCCCAGGTCACCGATTCCGCCCCTGCCCGCGAAATGGACATGCTGCTCTCCGCCGGCGAACGTATCTCAATGGCCCTGCTGGCCATGGCCATCAACAAACTCGGCGCGTCCGCGCAGTCCTTTACCGGGTCGCAGGCCGGCATGATCACCGATGGCATCCACGGCAAGGCCCGCATCATCGACGTGGACCCCCACCGCATCCGCACCGCGCTGGACAAGGAAAACATCGCCATTGTGGCCGGTTTCCAGGGCATGAGCCGGAGCACCAACGAAATCACCACCCTGGGCCGGGGCGGGTCGGACACCACCGCGGTGGCCCTGGCTGCTGCACTGGAAGCTGACGTCTGCGAGATCTACACGGATGTGGACGGCATCTACACGGCCGATCCCCGGGTTGTCCCGTCTGCCCAGAAGATCGACACCATTTCCAGCGAGGAGATGCTGGAGCTTGCAGCGTCCGGCGCCAAGATCCTGCATCTCCGGTGCGTCGAGTATGCCCGCCGATTCGGCGTGCCCCTTCACGTTCGTTCCTCATTCAGCCAGCACGAAGGCACCTGGGTCATCCCCAGCGCCGAAGACAAGATCACCACTCAAGAGGGAGTTGCCTTGGAGCAGCCAATCATCTCCGGCGTTGCGCACGACCGCTCGGAAGCCAAGGTCACCGTTGTGGGCGTTCCGGACATCCCGGGCAAGGCCGCCGCTATTTTCCAAGTCATCGCCGATGCCCATTCCAACATCGACATGATCGTCCAGAACGTGTCTACCCACGGAACCGGCAAGACCGACATTTCGTTCACGCTTCCCATCGTTGAGGGCGCCGATGCCCTTGCGGCCCTGCACGCCGCGCAGGACAAGATCGGCTTCGAAACCATCGAATACAACGAGCAGATCGGCAAGCTCTCCCTGATCGGCGCCGGCATGCGGTCCCACCCGGGCGTCTCGGCCACCTTCTTCAAGGCGCTGTCCGACGCCGGCATCAACATCAACATGATTTCCACATCCGAAATCAGGATCTCCGTAGTCACCCATGCAGACCTGCTGGACGAGGCTGTGCGCGTCATCCACAATGCGTTCGAGCTGGACAGCGACAACGAAGCCACCGTGTATGGCGGCACCGGCCGCTGACAGCCGCAGGCAGACAAAAAGCCGGGCCGCTTTCCATGATTCATGGAAAGCGGCCCGGTTTTTTCATGCTGTGCGGCTTGGGACCTGAATGCCGGAAGGGTTCAGCTTTCCCGTTCCAGGTCTTCCCGCCGGACGGCGTAGTGGTGGCCTGTTGAGTCGGTTTCCACCACGAAGTGCGCAAGGTCCTCCTCGGAGGCCTGCTCGAAATCGTCGTGCCTGTGGATCACCGGAGTATCGGCATCAAGCCGGGTCGCTGGACCGAAGAAGAAGCGGAGCCGGTCCGTCATGCTCATGAATCCGCTGAGTACGTGTGCCACTGTTTTCCACCCCCTTCCCCGGTGCGAGGAAATGAGCCATTGGCTCCACCCGGGAGCCGGTGCCCCTCATTTTACGCCGGGGACGGGCAAAAAGCTCCGGGATACCGGCGTTCCGGCGGGAAGCAGCAGCCGGTCAGTTGGACGGGGGCCGCGGGCCGATCAGCGCAGGGATTTGTCGCCCGGGTCCTTCGGCACCACGTAGGTGCTTCCGTCCGGCCGGGTGATGGTCTCCCATTGCTGGCTTTCGGCCTGGCGCTGTTCAAGGAGCCGGCGGTTTTCCTCGGTCATGGCGTGTCCGAGGGCGGAACGGTTGGCCGGCCCGAAGACTGCCCGCAATTTGCCGGTGGCCCGCATGAACCGCTGGGAAGCATTGCCCCTGTCTTCAGTGTTGCGCCTGGCCATGAACTTTCCTTCCATCTGACATCCTGCCTACCGAAAGTGTACGCTAATTATTAGTGCACTAATAGTTGGAGGACCGATGACCACCGCAGCAGCCCCGGACGCCCGCGAAGACGACCTGCTCCTGGAGCACCAGTTGTGTTTCGCCCTGACCGTGGCTTCCCGCAGCGTCGTGGGTGCCTACAAGCCAGTACTGGAAAGACTGAACCTGACCCACCCGCAGTACCTCGTCATGCTCGCTTTGTGGGAAACCAGTCCCCGCACCGTCAGGAACATCAGCGAAGCCCTCGCCCAGGAACCGGCCACCATTTCGCCGCTGCTGCGCCGTCTTGAAGCGGCCGGATTCATCACCCGGCACCGGGCCGACGGGAACGAACGTGCCCTGTCGGTGGAGCTCACGCCAAAAGGTGCCGCCCTCCGGCAAGAGGCGCTCAAGGTTCCCGGCACCATGATGGACAGGCTGGGGCTGACACGCGGGCAGGTCACCGAGCTGCACGCCAGCATGATGGCACTCATCGCCGCCACGTCCGGCAGCGGGGAGTCATAGGCAGCGCAGCCCACTCCCCTCCAGCGCACCGGGCCGGTTCAGCGGAGCACCCAGCACAACCAGGGGACGTTAGAATCGAGGCATGAATGAGGCGTCGGACCATGCGTAACGTGAGGCTTCACCTGGCGGCCCTTGCCGTCATTGCGGGCCTGCTCTCCGCCTGCACCGGAGGCCCGGACGGCGGCAACCCACCCTCATCCACACCCCCGGCTCAGTCGCCAACCTCCTCCGCCCCGTCGTCGGCAACCGCCCCTCCGTCAACAGCCACTCCATCCCCGGACACCGAAACGTCCGTTCCGGCCCCGCCACCTGCATCCCCGTCCGCGCTGCCTGCCGGGCCCGGCCAGGGCAATGCCGAACTTGCCATCACAGTCATTCCGGCGGAAGGCCAAGCCGCCGTCAACTACACGCTCGTGTGCGAATCCGGAGTTCCGGCAGGCGAAAGCAGCCACCCCACGGCTGATGCCGCCTGTGCGGCCCTCAAACGGAATGCTGCCCTGCTGAACCAGGCGCCCCGCACGGCCCAGGCCTGCACCCAGCAATATGGCGGACCGGAAAAGGCGACCGTGACCGGGGTGGTTGACGGAAC
Source organism: Pseudarthrobacter sp. SORGH_AS 212 (assembly GCF_030818145.1). Lineage (NCBI taxonomy): Bacteria > Bacillati > Actinomycetota > Actinomycetes > Micrococcales > Micrococcaceae > Pseudarthrobacter > Pseudarthrobacter sp. SORGH_AS 212. The sequence goes on from NZ_JAUTAA010000001.1 coordinate 1,404,274, forward strand.
CGCCGTCGAGGCATCCTTCGCCCGCACGGACGGTTGCGAAATCAGCGCCTGGGACGCCGCGAAAGACATTCTTGGAGGCGCCGGTGGAGCAACTTAGGCTCCTGGCGGCGGACGAGTGGGGGACGCGGGAAGAGGCCCACCAACTGCGCGTGGGCCGCTACGCCGATCCTTATTTGGAGCGGAGGTCCGCCGGGCGGAAACACCCGGTGGAGGACTTCCTTTTCACCTACTACACGCAAAAGCCGGGCCAGCTTCGCCGCTGGCACCCGGGCGCTGGAACCGTCCTGGTAGGCAGCGCGGGCGAGGCCCGGCGCGGATGGAAGCACTACCGGGAGCTCGACGACGGCGAAGTGGCTGTGCTGGGCCTGCCAACAGGAAGCACTGCGGTCGCCTTCGACCGGGCCGCCTTCCTGGCCGACCGGGCGGACGCGGTGGCCTTCGCGGAAATCATCCTGCGCGGAACCGCGGCCAGGCCTGCCCAGTTCGGCTGCTTCGGCCTTCATGAATGGGCCATGGTGTACCGCCAGGACAAGTTCGACCTGCGCCACGAATACCTGAAACTGCGCCTTGGCTCCGAGGGAACGGACCAGGTGGTGGAGGATAACCGCATCCGCTGCACACACTTTGACGCGTTCCGCTTCTATTCTCCTGATGCGTTGCCGCTTAATGAGCACCTGCCTACCCGGGACTCCCAACGGCACATGGAGCAGCCCGGCTGCCTGCATGCCAACATGGACCTCTACAAGTGGGCCTACAAGCTGCTTCCCGCACTTCCAAGCGAGCTGGTCATGGACTGCTTCGAGCTCTCGTGGCGGATCCGCGCCATGGATATGCAGGCATCCCCCTACGACCTCGCCGGCTGGGGCTACCCGCCCATCCGTATTGAGACCGCCGATGGAAAAGCAGACTACGTTGCCCGGCAGCGTGGGTTTGCCCAGGAAGCCGCAACACTTCGGGGCAGGCTGGCAGCGGCTTTGGCGACGGCCACAGGCCTACCCACCACGTCCGCAAAAGGAGAAGTCCATGGCGAACAAGGCGCAGCCTGATCCCGGATCCGTTCACCTGGTGATCAACCTCAGCGAAACACCGGACGGCCCGCACCATAACTTCACCCTGCAGGCGAGCAACGGCAAGGTATCCCCCGGCTCGACCGTACCGGACCCGCAGGCCGCGCTCGACGCCGTCCTCAAACACGGACCCGCGATTTTCTTTCCCGAACCCGGGCCGCCACGGCTCTGTACCCAGCAGTACGGCGGGCCGCAGCAGGCTGTCGTTACGGGGACGTTCCACGGCAGGCGCGTCCACACCACGCTGACACTGACCGATGGCTGCGAGATTTCCCGGTGGCGGGCCCTTGCTCCACTGCTGGGCGGAACTGCCGGAGCCGCCGGCACTACTTAGGCGGACGGATACCCGCCCCAAACACTGATGGCCGGCGGATCGCAGTCGATCCGCCGGCCATCAGTTATCCGGTTATCCAGGCTCCGGGCCTCCTGGGAGGCTTGCGCCTAGATTCCCAGGTTGGAGCTCCCCGATTCGTCCTGGAACTCCTTCTTCTTCTTTTCCTTCTTGACCTTGTCCTTCTTGTCCTTCTTGCCCGGGTCCGTCTGCTCGTCATCCGGGACCACTGCGCCGGCCCCCGGGGTCACTACCACCGAGACAAAGGTGGGCGTGGCACCGCCGGAGTAGTTGACCCGGCCGATGTAGGAGCCAGGCTGGAGGTTCTGCCACGACAACGTCACGTCACCGGCAGTGCCGTTCGCCAACCGAAGCGGGTTCGGGCTGACCGAGGCATTGCCCACGTTTGCACCCAGGACTGCAGCATCCAACGAGGCCTTGGTGGGCTGGCCGTTAGGGCTTGCGTAGAGGTTGGCAAACATCGTGTAGACGCCGGCCTTGGGATTGGCGACGGACACTGATTCGCTGGCGGACACCGTCTGGGAGGCGAGCTGCTTGCCATCCGGGGTGAACACCAGGAGATCGAAGTCAGCATTCTCGTCCGAGGAGAAGACGGAGAACTTGGCCAGCGGCGAACCCGCAGCCACCGTCACCTGCTTCATGGCGTTGGAGGTGTTGTTCGCCAGCGCCAGCGGCCCGGGGACCAGTTCCACGGCAGTTGAATCCGCCTTGGACAGGCCGTCCACCGTCATGCTGACCGGTGCGTTGGTTCCGGACACCACGGGAATCTTCCCCTGCCCGGTACCGCCCACTGAGCTGAAGGCGGCATTCGCCGGCGCCACCACGGACTGCGGACGGACCGCTACCGGCGAAGCGACGTTCTTGCCGGCACCCTGCCAGACCAGGCTGCCCATGGCGAACTGGCCTGTGGGGGCGGAGGCATTTTCAAACTTGACCTTGAAAGTCCGCTTTTCGCCCACCGCACTGAAGTTCAGGATCGAGGGGGTCACCGTGACTTTGACGCCCGGCACATTCACCTGGGCGCGGTACAGGCCGGGGGTCAGGGCCGTCACCGTGCGGGTCACTTCGGTCCTGCCCGTCAGTGCGCCGAGTGCAAACGAGGCCACATTCATGTCCCGCGGCGCCGTAGTCCCCAGATCCGGGATGCCCAGGTCCAGTCCGGTTCCCTGGATGAACTTCAGGTAATCGGTTTCGTTGGCGTCGTACACCAGTCCCGGGTCCAGGACCTTGGCAACCGACACCTGGCCGGCGCCGGTGGCGAAGACATCCGTGTTTCGGCTGCCGTCCGCGTTCTTGACGTCCGTAGCGGTGGTCATCATGGCTGATTTGACCGTGGCGGGCGACCAGGTGGGGTTCTTGCCCAGGACCAGCGCACCGAAGCCTGCCACGTGCGGGGCGGCCATCGATGTGCCGGACATCATGCCGAACTGGGCGCCGGCTTCACCGATGGGTGAAACACCGGCCAGAACGGCGACGCCGGGAGCGGCGACGTCCGGTTTCAGCAGGTCGGAGTCGGTGGCCAGCAGCGGGCCGCGTGAGGAGAATCCGGCGATCTGCGGCTGGGGCTCCTGCGGCAGGCCGGTGGTGTCCTTGTTTACCAGCGCGGCTTTGATGGCGGGGTTGGCTGCCAGCTTGTCCTTGATCTGTTGGGTTGCCGGCGGATTCACGTGGACAGTGGGAACGGCGTGCTGGTCCACGTCCTCGGAGGACGGGGTGACGTTGACGAGGATCATGCCGACGCCGCCGGTGCGCTTGACCTCGGCGCTCTTGGCCACACGGTCAACTACTCCCCTGTCGCAGACGACAATCTTGCCGGCCACCTTGGCGGGGTCCAGTGTGTTCGGTCCGCAGAGCTCGGGGCTTGCGGCTCCTGCTGCGGCAGCAGATGCGGCGAGGACCAGCGGACTGGCCGGGACATTGTTGGCCATCAGGCTGGCACCGCGGTACTTGCTGCCGTCCTCGAATTCAACAGTTCCCTGTAGCTCTGTGGAGAAGGACGAGGCAGCGACAGTAGTGAGCCAGGGTGCGCCGTGGTTTACGGTGCTGGCCGTGGGGCCGCTGTTGCCTGCGGATGCGGAAACGAAGACTCCAGCTGAGGCGGCGGAGAGGAAGGCCAGGGCAACCGGGTCCGTGGTGGTGGAGGTGCTGCCCGAAATGGAGTAGTTCAGGACATCCACGCCGTCCAGGATCGCCTGATTGATGGCGGCCACCGATGCGGAGCTGTAGCAGCCGCCGGTGTTGGGGTCGGTGTCTTCCCAGCAGACCTTGTAGATGGAGAGTTTGGCCGCCGGAGCGACGCCGCCGGTGATGCCCATGTCACGGGCGCCCAGGTTGGCCCGGACGTTCGCGTTTCCGGCTGCGGTGCTGGCGGTGTGGGTACCGTGGCTTCCGACATCAACGGGAGAAAGGACTTCCTCGGGGGCTCGGTTGGCCTCCGGGACGTACTTCTTGAAGTCGTCGGCGAAGTAGCGGGCACTGAGGACCTTGGAGTTGCAGGCGCTGCCGTCGAAGGCGGCCCCGGTGCCTTCGCCCTTTTGGCATTCGCCCACGAACGTGTCGCCGTCGGACTTCAGCATCGCGATCTTGCCGTCTGCTGTCCGGTAGGGCACGCCCACTTCGGGGTTTCCGGCCAGCGGCTTGACGTCGGTTCCGGCGAAAAAGGGGCTGGAGGGGGTGTAGCCGGAGTCGATGACTCCCACCACAACACCCTTGCCGGCGTTCTCCGTGCCACCGAAGGATGTGTTCCAGATGCCCTGCGGGCCGGAGAGCTGGAGGAAATCGGTGGTGGAGTAGTCCGGCGCGTTCTCGGTATCCGGCGCCACCATGAGGACCTTCGGGTCCTTGGCCAGTTTCAGCGCCTGGTCGGCGGAGAGATCCGCGGCGAAGCCATTGATGGCGGCGGTGAAGTTGCGTTTGATCTGGACACTTTCATCCTTGGCAATCTCGCGCTGCTGCGTTTCGAGATGCTGCTGGTAGCGCTGCACCTCTGGCCGCCCGGCGTCGAGCTTCTTTCCGCTTTCAGGCTTCGTAGCGCTCAGGTCGCCGGTGCCGCCTGCATAGGTGGCTGCGGGCTTCTCAGCCAGTACCACGATGTACCTGCCGGCCTGGTAGTCCTTGGGATCAAGGTCTTTCTGCTGGACCGACGGAACCTGCCCCGTGGCGGGGGCTGCCGTGGCCGGCACGGCTGCCACTGAACCAAGAAGCAACGGAATCCCGACGGAGAACGCTGCAGCCCTCCGGAACCCGCCGCCCCTTGCAGGGCTCTTTCCTGTTAATTTCACGTGCACCCTTTCACGATGAACCGGCCTGTCAGGATTAGAGGGCCGGAAACGACAGGCGTGGTACAGGGAATTACAGGTTTTGTAATTCGATAAGACCAGCCGGTTCACAGAGTACAGACTGATAGCCGAATATGACATAGGGCACAAACGGCAAATTTTCGCCAGTCATAAGCATTGCTGGCGGGGGTCTCACCGGGCACCCCGGGAAGACCTGCCTATACAAGGCAGGGCGCAGGAATCCGCAGCAGAACGCTACTGCCGCGGGGTCCGGACCACGTCGCTGATCCATTGCCGGGTCTTCTCGTCCACAGGACCGGCGGTGCGGTTTTCCCGGGCACGGCGGTCGGCTTTGATCTTCTGGAAGACCATCCGGCCCAGGCCGGCAAATACGGCTGCGGCCATCACTGGCAAAAGGACGGACTTCGAATTCTCTGCCATCCCGTCATCCTAGTGAAGGGTCCCTTTCAACTCCATAGCGGGATCGCACGGATGTGCCGGATTGCCCTTGCGCGGGCCTCGCCGTGACGTGGATCTACCGAATACAGGGTGGGGCCGCCGGGCCGGTAGAATGATAGGGCAAGCTCGCGGAGCGCCCGTCCACAAAGTCTGGAACACTGCCTTACAGTGTGCCCCCAACACCGGTACGGCGTGAGACGGCATCACTCCGCTGCGCCCTTACCCAAGCTCACGCACAGGAGTTGCCGGATGCCCCGGATCGTTGTTGACGTCATGCCCAAGCCCGAGATTCTTGACCCCCAGGGAAAGGCGATCGTCGGCGCTCTTCCCCGCCTCGGCTTCACCAGCTTCAGCTCTGTCCGCCAGGGCAAGCGCTTCGAACTGACCGTGGACGGCGAGGTGACGGAGGAGATCCTGGCCCAGGCCCGCGACGCCGCCGAAACCCTCCTGTCCAACCCCGTCATCGAGGACGTCGTCAACGTCGAGGTCGTCGAGGCCTGACATGACTGAACTTCCCCTGATCGGCGAGGCTGTCGCCGTCGCCGCCAACCCGCGCCTTGCGGGCGCGAAGATCGGCGTCGTCACCTTCCCCGGAACCCTGGATGACCGCGACGCTGCCCGCGCCGTGCGCCTGGCCGGCGGCACCGCCGTCGAACTCTGGCACGGCGATACGGAAATTGGCGACGTGGACGCCGTGGTCATCCCCGGCGGCTTCTCCTACGGCGACTACCTCCGCGCCGGCGCCATTGCCCGTTTCGCGCCGCTGATGTCCAAGATCATCGACGCCGCAAACAGTGACGCCAAGCTGCCCGTCCTGGGCATCTGCAACGGCTTCCAGATCCTCACGGAATCGCACCTGCTGCCGGGTTCGATGATCAAGAACGATCACCTGAAGTTCCTGTGCCGCGACCAGATCCTGCGCGTCGAGAACAGCAACACTGCCTGGACCCTGGACTACGAGGCGGGCCAGGAGATCACCATCCCGCTGAAGAACCAGGATGGCCAGTACATCGCCGACGACAAGACCCTGGACGCCCTTGAGGCCGAAGGCCGCGTCGTCTTCCGTTACGTGGGCTTTAACCCGAACGGTTCGCGCCGCGACATCGCCGGCATCTCCAACGCAGCCGGCAACGTGGTGGGCCTCATGCCGCACCCCGAGCACGCTGTGGAGCAGGGCTTTGGCCCCGAAACTGTTTTGTCCGGCTCCGCCGGCGTCGGCGGGACCAATACCGACGGCCTCGGATTCTTCACCTCCGTACTGACCAAGATTGTGGGAGGCGACAAGTGACCACCGAAACCACCAAGAAGTTCAACATCGACACGGTGGAGAACGCCGGCAAGACTCCGAAGACGGACCTGCCGTGGGCCGAGCTTGGCCTGAAGCGGAACGAGTTCGACGAAATCGTCAAGGTCCTGGGCCGCCGCCCCACCGGCGCCGAACTGGCGATGTACTCCGTAATGTGGAGCGAGCACTGCTCCTACAAATCCTCCAAGAACCACCTGCGCCAGTTCGGCGAAAAGGTCACCGAGGAAATGAAGAAGGACATGCTGGTGGGCATCGGCGAAAACGCCGGCGTCACCAACCTGGGGGACGGCTGGGCCGTGACCTTCAAGATCGAATCGCACAACTCGCCGTCGTTCGTTGAGCCCTACCAGGGCGCGGCCACCGGCATCGGCGGCATCGTCCGCGACATCATCTCCATGGGCGCACGCCCCGTTGCCGTCATGGACCCGCTGCGCTTCGGCGCCATCGACCACCCGGACACAGCCCGCGTGATGCACGGTGCCGTTGCCGGCATCGGCGGCTACGGCAACTCCCTGGGCCTGCCCAACATCGGCGGCGAGATGGTGTTCGACTCCGTCTACCAGGGCAACCCGCTGGTCAACGCCCTGGCTGTGGGCGTCATGCGCCACGAGGACATCCGCCTGGCCAACGCTTCGGGCAAGGGCAACAAGGTGGTCCTGTTCGGTGCGCGCACCGGCGGCGACGGAATCGGCGGCGCTTCCGTGCTGGCCTCCGAATCCTTTGATGACACCAAGCCGTCCAAGCGTCCCGCCGTCCAGGTGGGCGATCCGTTCGCCGAGAAGGTGCTCATCGAGTGCTGCCTTGAGCTGTTCAAGGGCTCCCTGGTGGAAGGCATCCAGGACCTCGGCGCGGCAGGTATCTCCTGCGCCACGTCCGAGCTCGCTTCCAACGGCGACGGCGGCATGCAGGTTGAGCTGACCTCCGTCCTGCTGCGCGACCCCACGCTGACCCCGGGCGAGATCCTGATGTCCGAGTCGCAGGAACGCATGATGGCCGTTGTGACGCCGGAGAACGTGGAAGCGTTCGAGGCCGTCATGGACAAGTGGGCCGTGGAGTACTCCTGGCTGGGCGAGGTGACCGACACGGGCCGCCTGATCATCACTTGGGAAGGCGACGTGATTGTCGACGTCGATCCCCGCACCGTGGCGCACGACGGCCCGGTCTACGACCGCCCGTTTGCCCGCCCCGAGTGGCAGGATTCCGTCCAGGCAGACACCTTTACCGGCTCCGTGCAGGATGCCGGCCGCCCGGCCGGACCCGCCGAGCTGGCCAAGGCTGTGACGGAACTCGTGGCATCGCCGAACATGTGCTCGAAGTCCTGGATTACCAACCAGTACGACCGGTACGTGGGCGGCAACACCTCCATGGCGTTCCCGGACGACGCCGGCGTGGTCCGCGTTGACGAGGAAACCGGCCTGGGCGTTGCCCTGGCCACCGACGCCAACGGCCGCTACACCTACCTCGACCCGTACCACGGTGCACAGCTGGCCCTGGCCGAGGCGTACCGGAACGTTGCCACCGCAGGTGCCATCCCCATGGCCGTCAGCGACTGCCTGAACTTCGGCTCCCCCGAGGACCCGGATGTCATGTGGCAGCTGGCCGAAGCCATCCGCGGTCTGTCCGACGCCTGCCAGGTGCTCGGCATCCCCGTGACCGGCGGCAACGTCTCGCTGTACAACCAGACGGGCACCACCCCTATCCACCCCTCCCCCGTGGTGGCGGTCCTGGGCAAGCTCGACGACGTCGCCCGCCGCACGCCGTCGGGCTGGCGTGAGGATGGCCAGGCGATCTACCTGCTGGGCACCACCGCTGCCGAACTGGACGGCTCTGAGTGGGCCAACATGCGCGGCCACCTGGGCGGCCAGCCGCCGAAGGTTGACCTCGAGACCGAGCGCGCACTGGGTGAGATCCTTATCAATGCCTCCCGCGACGGCATGATCGACGCCGCACACGACCTCTCCGAGGGTGGCCTGGCCGCCGTGCTGGTGGAGTCCTCGCTGCGCTATGGCGTCGGCGCGCGGATTGCGCTGCAGGATGTCATGGACCGCGATGGCGTGGACCTGTTCACGGCACTGTTCTCCGAATCCCAGGGACGCGCCGTCGTGGGCGTTCCCCGCTCGGAGGAAGTGCGCTTCACGGATATGTGCACCGCCCGCGGCTTCGCGCACACCCGCATCGGCGTGGTGGACGCTGCCAGCGGCGCCCTGGAAATCAACGGCGTGGAGAGCCTGTCCCTCGACGCCCTCCGCGAAGCCCACGAAGGGACGCTGCCGAAGTACTTCGGCTGATCCTCCCCACCGCCACCCTCGCCTCGCAAGCTCGGCCAGGGCACCCTGGCGGCGTGGGCCCACCCACCGCCACCCTCGCCTCGCAAGCTCGGCCAGGGCACCCTGGCGGCGTGGGCCCACCAGCAGTTGAGCCCGTCGAAACCCTCGCAGGTTTCGACGGGCTCAACCCGCTTAATCCTCGCTGTGCAGGTCCCGGCGGCGGGCGCTGAGCAGCTCGATTTCCGGGCGGCCCGCCACGAAGCGTTCGACGGCGTCAAGCACCTCCACGAGGTGCGCACGGTCGGCTGCCACCAGGCCGGCGCCCACCCTGGTGCGGCGGTACTGGTCGTGGTCGCCCACTTCGGCGGCCGAGACGTCGAAGCGGCGTTTTAATTCGGCAACGAGTGGCCTGATAACGGACCGTTTTTCCTTCAGGCTCTGGACGTCACCCAGGAGGATGTCGAACTCAATCCAGCCGACCCACATGGCTGCGGTCCTTCCCTAGCCGATGGTGAGCTCACCCATGCGGTCCCAGCCGTCGCCGTCGAGCTGGCGGCTGACGATGCGGGGAGTTTCGGCGAGGGCCTGCGGCATGTCCGCCATGGCCTTCTTGAAGTGCTCGCTGTTCACGTGGTCGCCCGCGGCATCGTCCTTAAACGCCTCGACAAGGACGTACTCGTTGGGGTCGTCCAGGCTGCGCGACCAGTCGAACCAAAGGTTTCCGGGCTCCTGCCGGGTTGCCTCGGTGAAGTCTGCCACCAGCTCCGGCCAGCGCTCCGACCATTCCGGCTTGACCTTGAACTTAACGACGATAAAGATCACTGGGACGTTCCTTCCGCGGCGAGTGTGCGTGCCCCTTCAATGTACCGGGAAGTAACGTACCGCTGGGCCGCCCGCGTCACCAGTCCGCCGGTGGCGTAGAACCAGTTGGCCGGCTTGCTGAAGGCACGGATCCGGAGGTGGACCGCACCCGAGGCGTCGATGACCGCCTCGAACGATTCTTCGCCGCGGGCAGGATGTCCCGGAAGCGTTCCGTAGCCAAATCCTGCTGCCTGCGGCATGCCGTCCGTGGAAGGTTCCCGGACCCATACCACCTCGCACGGCGCGTTCAGCCGGAACGGGCCGACGCCGAAGCCGCTGACCACCCGCACGCCCGGCCTTGCCTGTGGGGACTCCGCCCGGACACGGAGCCCTGCGCGCCGCTGCAGTTCCCACCCAAGGATGCCGTCCGCCACACGACGGAACAGCGGCAGCCCCGACCCCAAGCGCACCTCCTCCAGGACGCTGGCGTACCCCGCCGGCGTCGTGCCCTGCCTTGTAGTTCCAATACCCGGATAATTCAGGCTGCCGCGGGCCGGCCGTGACTCATTCACCCGAACGTCCCAGGCGTGCCCAGCCAAGCTGTTCCTGCTGCTTGCGGCTCAGGCCGGCAACCACCAGGTCATAAGAGTCCTCCACCATGTCCCGCACCATGCTCTCCGGGAGGGAACCGTCCAGGCGGACACCGTTCCAGTGCGTCTTGTTCATGTGCCAGGCTCCGTCGATGGCCGGGTGCGCGGCCCGCAACTGAACCGCCAGGGACGGATCGCATTTGAGGTTCACGTAGAAATCGCCGGGGTCCATGGAGGACAGCGCAAACAGCTTCGCCTCATGCCGGGTTCCACCGGCGATGTGGGCACGGACCTTGAAGACGGCAATCTCCGGCCCGAACGGGTAGTCCTCGAAGGCGCCGGGGAATGAGAGGCAGATCTTTCGCAGCAGGGCGGGGTCCATGAACGAAGCCTATAAAGCCCATCCTTACGGTGCTAGTCTGCGAGGATGTCACACGATCAGGGAGCCATACCTGTTCTGGATTTGAGTACCGCACGGCAGCCCTACGGGACCTTCAGTCCGGAATTCATCGAGCAGCTGCGGCACGCCACCCATGATGTGGGTTTCTTCCAAATCACCGGTTACGGGGGTTCGCCCGGGCAGGCGGACCAGCTCCTCGACGCCGTCCGGCGGTTCTTCGACCTTCCCCTCGAAGAGCGGATGAAGCTGGACAACCGGCTTTCTCCGCACTTCCGCGGCTACACCCGGATGGGAACCGAAGTGACGCAGGGACGGGCGGATGCGCGCGAGCAGATCGACTACTCCCCCGAGCGCCCGCCCGTGGACAGCTATCCGCAGGACCAGCCGTACTGGTTGCTGCAGGGACCCAACCAGTGGCCGGACGAAGCGTTCCCTGAGCTGAAGCCGGCAGCCATGGCCTGGGCAGAACTGATGTCCGTGGTGGGGATGGAGCTGATGCGCGCCATTGCTGTGACGCTGCAGCAGCCCGAGGACTATTTCGACGAACCGTTCCGGGAAGCACCGGCATGGATGGGAAAACTGGTCCATTATGTTGGCGGCGTCGTCAAAGAGGCCGGTGACCAGGGCGTGGGTTCCCATGCGGACTACGGGTTCGTGACGCTCCTGCTGCAGGACGATGTTGGAGGCCTGGAAGTAAAACCGCCGGGGACCCCGGAATGGCTTCCGGTGGAGCCCCTCCCGGGGGCGTTGGTGGTGAACCTCGGCGAAATGCTCGAAGTAGCCACCGAGGGGTACCTTGCGGCCACGATCCACCGCGTGCAGGCACCGCCCCCGGGCGTGGACCGTTACTCGGTGCCGTTCTTCTGGTCACCCCGCCTGGACTCGGTCATCCAGCCCGTACCGCTGGCCCCGGAGTTGAAGGCAGCCGCACGCGGCATCACGGACGACCCCCGCAACCCGCTGCTCGCCTCCTTTGGCCTCAACATGCTCAAGGGCAGGATGCGGGCACACCCGGACGTCACCGAGCGGCACTACCCGAACCTCCTGAAGCGGGGCTAACCTCCCCACGGGCTCAGATTTTGAACTTCCAGGCCTGCTGGGCCGGGCAGGAGTTCATCACAACATCCAGGCCCGCGGCCTTGGCACGTTCCGCGGCGGCTTCATCGATGACACCCAGCTGAAGCCAGACGGCCTTGGCGCCAATGGCGATCGCCTCATCCACTACCTTGCCGACTTTCTCAGAGTTCACAAAGCAATCCACGACGTCGATGGGCTGTTTTTCCGCCGGAATTTCCGCCAGCGTCCGGTACCCCGGTTCGCCGTGCACGGTATCGCCGGCAAGATTGACGGGGATGATGTCCATGCCCAACTGGTCCCGGATGAACAAGGATACGTCGTAGGCGGAGCGCCACTCGTTGGTGGTCAGGCCGACGACGGCCCACCGCCCCTTGGTCCTCATGAGGCGTTCAATAACTGCAGGATCGTTCGTGTGGCCCATGCCATCAGCCTAACCCGGGGCCATGGACTACCGCCCGATGGACAGCTATTTGCCGCCGGGAGTGGTGTCGCCGCCATTTGCCGAACCCGCCCCTTGCCCGGAGTTTGCCGCGCCGGGCTTTTCCGGTGCGGGCTTTCCCGGTCCACTGTCAGCAACTTGTTGTGGTCCCGCCGTCCCCCGCCAATCCCTGTTCCCGGGTGCATGTCCGGGGGTCCCGGGATCGGCTTGGTCCGGGGCGGGAATGGCGCGGCCGGGCATGTTTTCGTCCGATACCGGTTTCCTGTCCGCTTTCCCGTGCGCAGCCGTGTCCGCCGTCGCTTCCCCGCCGGCACGGTTGCGGGGCCCGTCCGGCCGTCCTGGCGGTCCGGCTGCAGGCGGGCAGATGCCCGTAGGAGTTGCCTGGGCTTGTTCCCGGCTTCCGCAGTCGGGTTCACCAGCGACGCCACCGTCGTCCGGCAGCAGTCCTTTGCCCTGGGGAGTGCCGGCGGAATCCGAGCCGGAAATGGCTGCGGGCACTGATTCCGGGGTTTGTTCTGCAGGGACTGCCACTCCACGGTGTCCGGGAGTCGGTGCTGCCGTTGCGCCGTGGGAGATCGCCCAATCCGGCGACCAGTCCGCGAGCAAGTGCTGCACTGACGCTGCACTGCTGCCGGGGGCACTGCCGGCCGTTGCGGCTACGCCTCCAATCCCCAGCCCCATTCCTGCAATTACTGCAAGTCCCACCACAGTGGGACGGTGACGGCCGGAGCGACGGCGGCGGGCCAGTTCGTCCCCGCCGCCGGCCAACAGCCGGGCAAGCTCTCCGGAGGGTTCGGGAACGGGAAGCGACGCGAGCGAGCCGATCGATTCGAGTGCATTTCGAAGTGCGGCGTCGTCCGCGTGGCCTGCGTCCGCGAGGACTTCATCAACCAACTCGCGCAGCCTGCTTTCCGGTGTGGTCATGGCCGCAGATACTCCTTCACTGCCGCAACTTCGCGCAGTTTCAGGATGCCGCGCCGTTGCAGCTGCTTCACTGCTCCCGCGCTCTTCCCTATGGTTTCCGCTGTTTGCTCGACGGTGAGCCCGGCGACGAGCCGCAGCGACAGCACTTCCCGCTGTTCTTGCTGCAGTGATTCCAACAACCCTACGATTTCTCCCGGCGCAATCCGTTCCAGCGCTTCCTCTTCAGCGGACGGGTCCTCCCGCGCGTCCAGCTCCGGTTCGAACGGGAGCTTGGCCGGCGTGCGGCTCTGCCGTCGGTGGTCATCGACCATACGGGCGTGCGCCACCGAGAAGATGAAGGTGCGCAGGCCTGCGCTGCCGCCGGTCACTGAGTTCAACCGTGGCAGCACGGAAAGGAAGACCTCCTGCATCGCTGCCTCCGGATCCTCGGCTCCACGGGCCTTGAAATAGCCCAATACCTGTGACGCATATGTCCGGTAGACGACGCCGAAGGCCGAGGAACCAGAATCTGGATCTCGCAGGGACTCGCCTGTCAGTGCATCGGTCACGGACGTGGTGCCTTTGGTCGGTGCGGGGTTGGCTGGGCAGGAAGGCCCGTCGCCGGAATGCCTTTGCCCGCCTACTTTACCCCGCGGTAACCACCGCGCTCCGGACCGCCACGTGCACTGCCGGTGCCGGCCGTGCGCAGCTGTCCCTGCTGCCGGAGAGTTTAAAGAGCCGGCCTGGAACGTGATGGGGGACAAGTTCCAGGCCGGGCGCTACATAAGGGTAATCGTCCCGGGTCCGCGAAAGGTTACGCCTCTTTCAAAAAAGTTTTCCCGTAAGCTGCTGACGCCCCGGAAGTGCACGTCCGCAACCGTCAGTTGGCCAGTTCTGCCCGGCTATGGCGCCAGTCCCAGTGTGCGGGGGCGGCGTGGCGGCGCATGCCCTTGGCCGCGGCAATGGCATGAAGCCTGGCCGCTGCCCGGTCATCGAGGGTGGAGTCGGCGGCGGGAGCTGACGCGGCAACGGTCACTGCCGTCGTTTGCGCACCGGCAGAGCACAGGTCCGTCACCAAGCCGGTCCCGGCGCACTCCCGGACCGCGGCAATCCCCGCTACGATAGCCGCTTTGTCGTTGAAGGCCTGCGAGACCGCCATCACCGCCCCGTCCGGGCCCACGAGCCTGAACCTGAACTTCGACTGGGGATCAAGGAAAACTTCGAATTTGCCCGCCATGGCGCACTTCCTTCCGGTTCTGAGCGGTTTTCCGGACGGCATCTCCGCCAAAAGTCCGGCTGGCGCGTGGCTGCGCCTGTCCCGCAAAGTGGGGACGTGCTTGCCAGGCAGTCCTCGAATGCTGTCCCAAAAGTCTGGCTGTCCGGGCTGTACGCCCACAAGGCAGCGCAGGTAAACCCTGTGTAAATTGAGCTGCCCCGCGCCTGGCAGGAAAACGAACAAGCGGCGGCCCACCCGTAAAGGTGGCCCGCCGCCGTCATAATTCCCTTTGAAACGTCAGTCGTTGATGAGGTCGTTCACCACGATGGTCTGGTCCCGGTCCGGTCCCACGCCAATGGCGGAGAAACGCGTCCCGGACAGCTTCTCCAGCGCGAGGACGTAATTGCGCGCATTCTCCGGCAGGTCTGCCAGGGTGCGGGCGCCCGTGATGTCCTCGGTCCAGCCGTCGAAGTACTCGAAGATGGGCTTGGCGTGGTGGAACTCGGTCTGCGTCATCGGCATCTCGTCGTGCCGGACGCCGTCAACGTCGTAGGCCACGCACACCGGGATCTGTTCGATGCCGGTGAGCACGTCCAGCTTGGTGACGAAGTAGTCCGTGAAACCGTTGACGCGGGACGCGTGCCGGGCAAGAACGGCGTCGTACCAGCCGCAACGGCGGGGGCGCCCCGTGTTGACGCCGAACTCGCCGCCGGTCTTCTGCAGGTAAACGCCCATCTCATCAAACAGTTCGGTGGGGAACGGGCCTGCACCCACGCGGGTGGTGTAGGCCTTGATGATGCCGATTGAGCGGGAGATGCGGGTGGGGCCGATGCCCGAGCCCACGGATGCGCCGCCCGCGGTGGGGTTGGAGGAGGTGACGAACGGGTACGTGCCGTGGTCGACGTCGAGGAACGTTGCCTGGCCGCCTTCCATGAGCACTACCTTGCCCTCGTCCAGGGCAGTGTTCAGCACCAGGGTGCTGTCGATGACCAGCGGGCGGAGCCGCTCGGCGAAGGACAGGAAGTACTCCACGATCTCATCGACCACAACGCTGCGGCGGTTGTAGATCTTGACCAGGACCTCGTTCTTCTGGTGCAGCGAGCCCTCCACCTTCTGGCGAAGGATGGACTCGTCGAAGACGTCCTGGACGCGGATGCCCAGGCGGGCCACCTTGTCCATGTAGGCCGGGCCGATGCCGCGCCCGGTGGTGCCGATGGCACGCTTGCCGAGGAAGCGTTCAGTGACTTTGTCCAGGACCTGGTGGTAGGGCGCCACGAGGTGGGCGTTTGCGGAAACGCGCAGCTTGGACGTATCGGCACCGCGTGCCTGCAGGCCTTCGATCTCCTGGAAGAGGGCCTCAAGGTTGACCACGCAGCCGTTGCCAATGATGGGGACGGCGTTGGGGCTGAGAATGCCTGCCGGAAGCAGCTTGAGTTCGTACTTTTCACCGCCTACGACGACGGTGTGCCCGGCGTTGTTGCCGCCGTTGGGCTTAACGACGTAGTCAACACGGCCGCCCAGCAGGTCGGTGGCCTTGCCTTTTCCTTCGTCGCCCCACTGGGCTCCTACGATCACAATTGCTGGCATGGGATCCTCCCCCATTCGTTCGGGCCGGCCGGGCGCCACAGCGTGGCGGTCCTGGTT
Organism: Pseudarthrobacter sp. SORGH_AS 212; assembly: GCF_030818145.1. Taxonomy (NCBI): domain Bacteria; kingdom Bacillati; phylum Actinomycetota; class Actinomycetes; order Micrococcales; family Micrococcaceae; genus Pseudarthrobacter; species Pseudarthrobacter sp. SORGH_AS 212. The sequence continues at coordinate 1,420,073 of NZ_JAUTAA010000001.1, forward strand.
CAGCGCCGTTCATGAGAATGCCCCGAGTGGACCGGCTTCCGCCGTTCCGCAGGCGGATTGGCGAACGCGTTGGCCCCGGGGCCCTTACCACCCAAGTTTAGCCGATAGTGCACTTTGTCCACTCGCTGGGACGTCCCGGTTCTTTACGCGCGGTAAAGAACCGGGACGTCCTGCCCTGCGGCCGTTATTCGTCGTCGGCCTCGCCCGCCGGGCGGGAGGTCTGCTCGGCGAGGGTGTCCCAGAAGGAGGTGTCGGCGTCGGCAATTGAACCGTCCGCGATGGCGGCGGCGGTTGACGTCAGCGTGGTAACCGTCTGCTTGATCAGGTAGCCGTTGCTGCGCTGTCCCAGCGCGTAGCCGTCGAGGTAATGGTCCGACATGCCGCGCATCTCGAAGAGCAGGGTGGCGATGCCGTATTCCACTGAGATGCCGTTGCGGCTGATGGTCTCGGCGCTGCCGCCCTGGTACTTGCCAAGGTGGCCCCATCCGGTGGAGTCAACGTTGTCGAAGACCACGGCGCCGAGCTGCTTGGACCGTTCGACGACGGCGGGATCGGCGTTGGGGGTGGTGGGGTACAGGATGGAGCCGGACACCAGTTTGCCGTCGCGCTCTGCCCGGGTGCCCTGGTGGTGCAGGTCGATCATGTAGTCGACCCGGTATTTGCGCATCACATTGTTGTGCAGGGCCTGGGTTTCCGGCTGGATCTTGGCCACGTGGTCCCGGTTCAGGTCCACGCCCTCGGCGTTGAAGCGGGTCATGTTGCGGTCACCCTTGGCGATGTAGTCCTCCAGGGAGAAGTTGACGTCACCCATGGCACCGTCCGCGTTGAGCATCGGAACCACCAGGATGTTGACGCCTTTGAGGATGTCCGCCGATTTTCCGGTGCCGAGGTGCTTGACGAACTCCATGGCTCCCTCGGTAGTGAGCTGTTCGTTGCCGTGCTGCTGGGTCAAGTAGAGGATGGTGGGCTTGGCCGGGTCCGAGATGTACTTGACCAGGTGGATGTCGCGGCCCTTCACCGTTTTGCCGATGACCTCCAGTTCCATGGCAGGCTGCTTGGCGTCCTGGTCCTTCAGGAAAGAAACCATCTGGTCATAGGTGGCCAGCTTGGATGTGGTGATCTGGCCGTTGCCTCCGTAGTTGGGCCCCTCCCCCACAGCGATGGCTGGAGCAGGAGCGGCGACAACCGCCAGTGCAAGGGCCCCTGAAACGGCAAGGGTCCTAAAAGTAGCCAGGGATTTCTTCACGTGCGTTACCTCTTTCGAGTGCATTGAGTGCGTCCAGCCGCCATGTCCCCCATTGCGCGCTGTGACAACAGCCAACCAAGCTGATTGAAACCTGTCAATGGACTCAACGAATCCTGGTAAGCCTATGACTGCGCTCTCCCAGTGGCAGCCACGCCACATCGTGAAACCGATTTGCCCCGCTTCCGGCCGGTGGGCTTGAGTGGAACTGACCCATCCGGAGCGGCTGAGAGACCTGGCTCAGTGACGCCGCAGCAACCCGTACAGCAGGGAGTCCCCCTGCCCCGAAGGTGCTACTGCCAGGACCGATGGAAAGGAACTCCACCGTGCCCCAGAACACTGACCACATCCGCGCCACCCACGCAGGCTCATTGCCGAGGACGCCTGAACTCATTGCTGCAAACGCTGCCAAGGAAGCCGACGGAATTACGCCCGAATTCCTGGAACTCCTCGAAGCCTCGGTGGTTGACGTTGTCCAGCGCCAGAAGGACCTCGGCATCGACATTCCCAACGACGGTGAATACGGGCACACCATGGCCAACTCTGTTGACTACGGGGCGTGGTGGAACTACTCCTTCGCCCGGCTCGGCGGACTGGAGCCTACCGACGTGGACCGCTGGGCAGACTCCGAGGTCCGGCGTTCGTCGCCCGGAAACGTCGTCCTCACATCATTCCCCGACCGGCGGGACCGCCAGCAGTTCAGCGAGGCTTACAACGACCCGTCGTCGGGAATCCTGGCCCACCGCAAGAGCGTCACCCAGCCAAAGATCGCGGGCCCCCTCACTTACACCGGGCAGGACCTGGTGGCCTCGGATGTCAACAACCTCAAGACGGGCTTGGCCGCCGCAGGGCTGACGGAGGGCTTCGTAGCGTCTCTCTCCCCCGGCTCATGCGCCCGGGTGGCCAACGAGTATTACAAGACGGACGAGGAACTCGTCTACGCCTGTGCCGACGCCATGCGTGAGGAATACAAGGCCATCATCGACGCCGGTCTGACCGTCCAGCTCGATGACCCGTCCCTTGCCGAAAGCTGGGACCAGATCAACCCCGAACCGGCGCTGGAGGACTACCTGAAGTTCATCCAGCTGCGCGTGGAGGCCACCAACTGGGCGCTGCGGGACCTCCCGCAGGAACAGATCCGGCTGCACGTGTGCTGGGGCTCCTGGCACGGCCCGCACACCACTGACATCCCCTTCGCAGACATCCTCGGTTCCGTCCTGCAGGTCAACGCCGGCGCCTACTCCTTCGAGGCGGCAAACGTCCGCCACGAACATGAATGGCGGGTCTGGGAAGACACGAAACTCCCCGATGGCAAGCTGATCATTCCGGGCGTCGTCTCCCACGCCACCAACGTGGTGGAGCACCCGGACCTGGTGGCGGACAGGATTGTGCGATTCGCCGACGTAGTCGGCCGGGAAAATGTCATCGCCTCCACCGACTGCGGCCTGGGCGGGCGCGTCCACCCGCAGATCGCCTACGCGAAACTGGAAGCTCTGGGCGAAGGTGCACGCCGGGCCACGAAACGGCTCTGGTAGCCCGCCGCCGTGGAATCACGGGAAGGACGAAACCCCGGCTGTGCATCCGGTCACCGGAATACGCGCTACCGGCGTTTCGCTTCCCGCGGCTTGCTAAACTGGGGAAGGCCGGGTTGACCGGCCCACCCCAACACACCGCCGATGTCGAGTTGCGCCTTCACGCGCCCTCGTCCGCAGGCGGAAGCACCGCCAATCCCCGCAGGAGACCCAGCACCATATGACCGCCCTTGCACCAGAATCCCTCCACGAACAGCTCCTGAACCGCCGCTACGAGCCCAGCGTTGCCGCCGTCAACGAGCTGTGCGATTCCCTGCAAGACACCAGGCCGGGCACGGTGGTGCCTTACGTCGACCCCATGCACGACGTCGACGAATGCCGGATCATCAGCCTGTTCTCCAACATCGGTGAAGCGGACGGCTCCGGCTTCATCACCGCCGGAGACCAGGACGCTGCCACCCGCATGCTCGGCATCCAGTGGAAGCTGGGGCTGCGGCCCGAGTATGTCATGCCGTGGAACGTCCACCCCTGGCACGTCCCGGGCGAACCGAACGGCAAGTTCACCCCGGACCAGATCCAGGCCGGCCTCAAGCCGCTGCTCAAGTTCCTCGCCCTTGTCCCGCGCGCATCAGTCATCGTGGCGCACGGCACCGAAGCCAACCGTCTGGCCAACGCGCTCCTCAAGACCGAGGTCCCGCTGCTGTGGCGCCGCGGCCTGAAGACCTACAAGGTACGCTCCCTCAGCGGCCGCGCCTTCGCCGGTTCCCCTGCGCGCCAGGAAGAGTACCTCCAGGACATGCACGTGGCCTACGCGGACGCCATGGCCCGTACGGGGCTGCAGAAGGCGGTCTGATCCTCTAAGGAGTACGACGGCGGGCGGTCACCTTTCCCAAAGAAAGGTGACCGCCCGCCGTCGTCATATGAAGGGGCCTCCGCCGCCGAGGGTTCCCTGGCTGAGCGAAGCGAAGCCAGGGAGGCGGTGGGGACCTATTTGCCCTCGATGGCGGCCTTGGCCGCGGGGTCGGAGTCGTTGAGGAACTTTTCGATCCGCTCGGGTTCGTCGGCTTCACCGATGGCCGAGGAGGCCCGTCCCAGCGAGTAGAGCGCACGCAGGAAACCGCGGTTGGGCTCGTGTTCCCACGGGATGGGGCCCACGCCGCGCCAGCCGTTGCGGCGCAACGAGTCCAGCCCGCGGTGGTAGCCAACGCGCGCGTAGGCGTAGGAGTCGATGGTTCGTCCCTCCGCCCAAGCCTCCTCGGCAAGGATGGCCCACAGCAGCGACGACGTGGGGTTCTTCGCCACAAGGTCGACGGCCTCCTGGCCGAGCGCCAGGTGCTGGTAGATCTCAGATTCTGCCGGCAGGAGCGTGGGCTCCGGCCCCATCAGGTTCTTGCGGAACTCATCCGACATTTAGAAGGTCTTTCCGGCTGAACCGAGCTGCTTGGTGGCTTCCACAACGCGGGCGGCGAGGCCGGCTTCGGCGGAGGCGCCCCAGACGCGGGGGTCGTAGGTCTTCTTGTTGCCCACTTCGCCGTCCACCTTCAGGACGCCGTCGTAGTTGCGGAACATGTGGTCCGCCACCGGGCGCGTGTAGGCGTACTGGGTGTCCGTGTCGATGTTCATCTTGATGGTGCCGTAGGACACGGCGTCGGCGATTTCCTGGTCCGAGGAACCGGAGCCGCCGTGGAACACGAGGTCGAACGGGCTGTCCTTGCCGATCTTCGCGCCAACCTGCGCCTGGATGTCCTTGAGGATTTCCGGCCGGAGCTTAACGCCACCGGGCTTGTAAACACCGTGGACGTTGCCGAAGGTCAGGGCCGTGATGTAGCGGCCGTTCTCGCCGGAACCCAGGGCTTCAATGGTGGCCAGTGCGTCTTCAACGGTGGTGTACAGCTTCTCGTTGATCTCGTTCTCGACGCCGTCTTCCTCGCCACCCACGGTCCCGATTTCGACTTCGAGGATCATCTTGGCAGCGGCCGTGCGGGCCAGCAGCTCGCGGGCGATGCGCAGGTTGTCCTGCAGGGTTTCGGCGGAGCCGTCCCACATGTGGGAGTTGAAGATCGGGTTGCGGCCGGCCTTGACCTCAGCCTCGGAGGCTGCAAGCAGCGGCAGGACGAAGCCGTCCAGCTTGTCCTTGGGGCAGTGGTCCGTGTGGAGGGCGATGTTGACGCCGTAGTTCTTGGCCACTTCACGGGCGAAGGCCGCGAAGCCCAGGGAACCGGCCACCATGTCCTTGGTGGAGGCGCCGGACCAGTAAGCCGCACCGCCGGTGGAGACCTGGACGATGCCGTCGGACTCAGCCTCGGCGAAGCCGCGAAGGGCCGCGTTGAGCGTCTGAGAGGACGTGACATTCACTGCCGGGAAAGCGAATCCGCCCGCCTTCGCACGGTCGATCATCTCGGAGTAGATCTCTGGGGTTGCAATGGGCATGCTGACTCCTCTGCTGAGTTTCGTCTGTGGGTTAAAAGACCCTCAAGTAGACCGCTTACGGCTAGGCACCATCCTAGCGATATCCGCCACACCGCCGAGTTTCTGGTCGGCAGTTGGTAACACTCCCGTGTTGCGTCCGCGCGGGCGCCCTAAACGTGCTGGTTGAAGACGTGCCGGCGGACCCACGCGTGCATGGCGATCGCCGCGGCGGACGCAGCGTTTATGGAACGGGTGGAACCAAACTGTTCGATGGACAGTGTGGCTTCGGCTGCTTCATGGACCTCAGGCGTCAGGCCTGGCCCCTCCTGCCCGAACACCAGCACGCAGTTGCGGGGCAACTCATAGGTTTCCAGCGGAACGGAGTCCGGGAAAATGTCGATGCCTATAATCGCCAGCCCCTCCCCCTGCGCCCACTGGACGAAATCCTCCACTGTGGGGTGGTGGCGGACGTGCTGGTAGCGGTCGGTAACCATGGCTCCACGCCGGTTCCACCGCCGTCGTCCGATGATGTGCACCTCCTTGGCGAGGAAGGCGTTGGCGGTGCGCACCACTGTGCCGATGTTGAGGTCGTGCTGCCAGTTTTCGATGGCCACGTGGAAGTTGTGCCGCCGCGAGTCCAGCTCCGCCACGATCGCCTCGTGCTTCCAGTAGCGGTATTTGTCCAGCACGTTGCGCCGGTCGCCGTCCGCCAGCAGGTCAGGATCCCAGTGGTCACCCTCGGGCAACTCGCCTTCCCAGGGCCCGACGCCGACCTCCGCCCTGGGTGCCCCGGCTTCCGTTGCGTCGGTTTCTTCGGGCGAGTGGTGGGGCGCGTCTGCCATCCCGGGCGTTTGGTTCACCCCTCAACACTAGACTGGACCTTTCGGGCAATCATCACGGCCCGTTCATCACGGGCGTCGACAGTCGGAGGCAGGCATGGCAGAAGCGGACAAGGTCAAGGGCGCACCGGCGGTATACCGCAGCGGCCAGGACATTGAGTGCTGGCTGACGGACATGGACGGTGTCCTGGTCCACGAAAACCAGGCCGTTCCGGGCGCGGCCGAACTCATCCAGCGGTGGGTGGATACGTCCAAGCGTTTCCTGGTCCTGACCAACAATTCGATCTTCACGCCCCGCGACCTTGCGGCCAGGCTGCGTGCGTCCGGCCTGGAGATCCCCGAGGAGAACATCTGGACGTCGGCCCTGGCCACGGCCCAGTTCCTGAAGGACCAGGTGCAGGGCTCAGGGTCCGGTAACCGCGCGTACACGATCGGCGAAGCGGGACTGACGACGGCGCTGCACGAGGCCGGCTTCATCCTCACCGACCAGGATCCGGACTTCGTTGTGCTGGGCGAGACGCGCACCTACTCTTTCGAGGCGATCACCACAGCAATCCGCCTCATCCTCGCCGGCGCCCGCTTCATCGCCACCAACCCCGACGCCACGGGCCCGTCCAAGGACGGTCCGATGCCGGCCACCGGTGCCATCGCGGCGCTGATCACCAAAGCCACGGGACGGGAACCCTACATTGTGGGCAAGCCCAACCCGATGATGTTCCGCTCCGCCATGAACCAGATCGACGCCCATTCCGAAACCACGGCAATGATCGGTGACCGGATGGACACGGACATCATCGCCGGCATGGAAGCCGGGCTGCACACGGTCCTGGTGCTGACCGGGATCACGCAGCGGGACGAGATCGCCTCCTACCCCTTCCGGCCCAACCAGGTCCTGAACTCCGTGGCGGACCTGAAGAACCAGCTCTAGAACACCGTCACCCGGGAGCCGCCGGCCGGCAGCGGGAAATGCTCATCAAGCAGACCGTCCAGCAGCGGCCGGTAGATGTGCGGGTTCCATTGCGGGCTGGCGTGCGCGGGTGCGCCCCCGGTGGTCTGGAGTCCGGTGGAGACCATGTTGTCCTTGAACGCCACGGCCCACGCTTCCACTGCTGATTCGTAGCGCACAGTGCGGTCCTTGGGACTTCCCAGGTAGGCCATCTTGGCTGTCCCGATCTTCCCTGCGAACCGGGTGCCGTCGAAGTGGTAGATGTAGGCGGACTCCGTCTGGATCAGTACGCTTGACGGCGCGATGGGCGAGAGCTGCTCCAGGGTCTGGTCGAGGATCTGGCGCCAGCTGCGCTCGTCCTTGTGGATGACCCGTTCGCCCAGCTCGTAGCCGCCGCGGAGGGTGGACGGGAACCGGAAGCCACGCTCGTAAAGGAACACCACGCCGTCGAACCAGCTCTGGTCCAGGACGTCGTGCTTGCTGTACGGGCTGGAGTCCAGCACCACGAACTGGACCTGCACGCCGTGGATTTCCAGGAGCCGGGCCGCCACCTGGGTGGCCACCATTCCGCCGAAACTGTGTCCGTAGAAGAACAGTTTTTGGATTTTCTGCTCACGGACGTACTCGATGACGGCGATCACGATGTCGTCGATGTCCAGGCCTTGGTTGGAATACCCGACGGCGGCGAGCCGGGCTCGCTTGTTCAAGGAACCACGGAGGGAGTTCAGGATCCACTGGGCCTCCTCCCAGCTGGTCTTGTATCCCGGGAACAGGAACCAGCTGGCGTCCGGGTAGTAGGCATCGGCAAAGTCGTCCGGAACGGGCAGGATCCTGTCCGTTCGCCGCTGCGACTGCACCTCGCGGGTCAGCAGCATGTCCGCTGCAAGTACCCCTGAAGCACCAGTAGCGGTAAAGAAGCTGCGCCGTGAAAAGCGCTTGAGGGCAGCGGCTTGTGACAGCAGCCGGGCTGCGGTTGCCCCGCCCCGGCCCTGCGGATCAACCTTCCCCTCATACGGCACGCCTCTACCGTAGGCACAACTGAAGAGTCCGCCGCAAGGAGCCTTGGATAACCATTCGGTGACTGCCCGGCGGCGGGCCGGCCGTCAGCTGGCGGCCTGGCCCTCCGCTGCCGGGAACGGGGCTTCCGGGTCCTGCTGGCGGCGGCCAAGCTCGCGTCCGATGTCGTTGTAGCGCCCCAGGAGGTCGGAACCCGGGAAAGCCCCCGGGTGGTCCAGCAGCGCAAAGAGGGTGTCGCTTGCCGCGAGGAGTTCCTGTTCGGAGTACTCCACCAACTGCCGCCCGAACAGTTCCTCAAGCGCGGCGTCCGGCGCCACCTGGTACCCCTCGCCGAAGGGCCTGCCGTGGTGGGGGTGGCTGGCGTCGTCGTCGACGATGTGCAGTGGCTGCACCTGCTGGGCAGGCCCGGCACCGGCCAGGTGTGCCCCAGCCAATCGCTCGTGTGAACCCGTGAGGTGAAGCGACACACCAGAGCCGTAGATGCCGGGAAGGCTGTTGGCGTCCATGGTGTTCAGGTCGCTGCGAAGACCTGCCAGGGCACTGGATTCCACCAGTGCAGCCTGCGAGAGGTCAACGCGGATGTGGGCACGGATGCCCATGCGCCGGACGCGTCGGATGATGTGGACAAGGTCCGGACGGGAATCGTGGGTGAGGCTTCCGCGGACGTCGATCCTGACTATGTCAGCGGGGACGTCGAGGTTAACGAGCGCATTAAGAGAGCGGTCCATAGGTACTCCAAAAGAGGTTCTATGGCCGACGGCTCAACCACGGCCAGCGTATCCCCGATGGTGTGCAGGCACAACCTGTGTTCCAGGGACTGCTTCGCCCGTCGGGCGGCCTGCCCACCGGGCGGCCTGGCTAGGCTGACTGTTCAGGCCTGCGGCTGCCGGGTTCCTGGTAAAACGTACGGGTGCCGGTGCCGCCGACCGAATCAACCAATGACTTGGCGATGTCCCGCAACTTTGTATTGCTGTTACTGGAAGCCTCGGTGAGGATCCTGATGGCCGCTTCCTGGCTGCACCTGTTCTGCGCCATCACAATCCCGATGGCGATGTCGATGATGGTGCGCGATTCCAGGGTTGCCCTGAGGTTCGCCGCGCTGTCCGAATGGAGGGAGAAGCGCACAGCCAGCCGCAGGGCCTGGGAGATCTCCCTCGTGAAGCCGCGGGCCTTAGCGGTGGCCCGCTCGTCGAACTTGTGCGGGACATCCGAGTACAGGTTGAGCGCCGCCTTCGCGTCCCCCTGCAGGTTGAACGGCAGCGACAACACCGAACGCAGGCCATAAGAAGCCACAGCGGAGGCGTACTCCGGGCCCCAACGGTCTTCATCAAACAGGTCCGGGACGTGGATCTCACGTTCTTCCTGGGCGGCGGTCAGGCAGGGACCCTGTGAAAGCGAATACTGGATTTCATCCACTTCGCGGGCGGAGTCGCTGCTCCAGCCGATAGTGGCAGCCTTCCTGTCACGAAGCAGCGTGATGCCGCAGAGGGCATCATCGCCCAGACCTGCAACCTGGTGGGCCGAGAAACGTGCGAGCTCATTGAGGAACTCTTCAAAATCCGAGCTGTCCAGGATCAGGTCCTGGACCGTCTCAGTGGCGCTCAACGGCTGGTCCGCGGTGGGCATGGGCAGGTTCTCCAAGGGGTACTTAAGGGGCTAAGGAGAATATTAGGCCAGCGGCCGGTCCGGGCCAAGTGCGCTGGCCGGATCGCTTCGGCGCCATCCTCTCCCGCCACGCCACCCGGCCTGACTGCCGGCCCGGGCGCAGCAGTTGGTGCCCGGCCGGCGATGGGGACCTAGTCGAGGCCCAGTTCGTCCTTGCCGAACGCGAAGAGGTAGGGCACGCCGGTTTCGGCTTCGATCTTTTCCTTGGCGCCGGTATCGCGGTCCACGATCACTGCCACAGCCACAACGTTGCCGCCGGCCTTGCGGACGCCCTCGACTGCGGTCAGCGCGGACCCGCCGGTGGTGGATGTGTCTTCGAGGACCAGCACGTTCCGGCCCTCCACTGAGGGGCCTTCCACCTGGCGCCCCATGCCGTAGGACTTCTGGGCCTTGCGGACCACGAAAGCGTCCACGGTGCGGCCGGCGTCCACCGCAGCGTGCATGACGGCGGTGCCCACGGGGTCGGCTCCCATGGTCAGGCCACCTGCGCACTCAAAGCCGATGCCGGCGTCGTCCGCCATCTTCAGCATGACCTGGCCTACCAGCTTGGACGCCTCGTGGTGCAGGGTGATGCGGCGAAGGTCGATGTAGTAATCCGCCTCCGCGCCGCTGGAGAGGATGACCTTGCCGCGGACCACGGCAAGTTCCTTGATGAGTTCGAGCAGTCGGGCGCGGGCGGCTGCAGAGTCCACTGCAGTCTCACTGGGGGAAGTCATGGGTTCCAGTTTAGTGGGACCGGGCCGGTGCGGTTGCTTGAGCAGGGTTGCCGGCGCTGGCTAGTGTGGACCACATGCGCGAACTCCAGGCCACCATCATTGAAGAAATGGGCGTGCAGCCCCGGATCGATCCCGCGGGGGAGGTGCGCAAACGCGTCACGTTCCTCAAGGAGTACCTCAAGGCCACCGGCACCAAGGGCTTTGTCCTGGGAATTTCCGGAGGGCTCGATTCCTCGCTGGCCGGAAAACTGGCCCAGCAGGCGGTCGAGGAGCTCGAGGCGGAAGGCCTGGAAGCAAACTTCGTAGCAGTCCGCCTGCCCTACGGCGTGCAGCACGATGAGGAGGACGCGCAGGCCGCCCTGGACTTCATCAAGGCCAAAACCGAGTGGACCTTCAACATCTCCGCGGCCGTGGACGGCTTCGAGGACGAGTTCCACAAGACCGCCGGCTCGGAGATCTCCGACTTCCACAAGGGCAACACCAAGGCCCGCACCCGGATGATCGCCCAATACGCGCTGGCCGGGGAATTCAACTACTTGGTGATCGGCACTGACCACGGCGCGGAATCCGTCACCGGGTTCTTCACCAAGTACGGCGACGGCGGCGCGGATATCCTGCCCCTGTTCGGTTTGAACAAGCGGCAGAACCGGGCCCTGCTGGCCGAGCTGGGCGCCCCGGCACGCGTGTGGGAAAAGGTCCCCACCGCCGACCTGCTGGACGACCGCCCCGGACGCACCGATGAGGACGAACTGGGCCTTAGCTACGACCAGATCGACGACTACCTCGAGGGCCGCGAGGTTCCTGAGGCCGTCGCGGAGTCAATCGAGCAGAAGTACCTGCGCACGCGGCACAAGCGCACGGTCCCCGTGACCGTCTTCGATACGTGGTGGAAGGGCGAAGGCCCGGTAGAGCCCCGGGCGGGACTATAGCCCGGCACCCAACCGCTGATATTTCCCTGCTTGCTGGGATCTCGACGGCGCGTCTCCCTACTCAAGGCGGCGCGCCGTCGTCGTACGTTGGCACTGCCGTGGAGACTCAGCGGGCCGGGGCACCTTCTCCCCCGCCGAGCTGCTGGGTGATCCGGTGGGCCTCCGCCATGAGGAGGCCGCCCAGCTCGTCCTGCCGTTCCGGTTTGAAGCGCGGCTCAATGCCTGTCAGGGACAGCGCCCAGGCCGGCTTGCCGGACCTGTCGAATACTGCGGCGCCCATCCCCCAGCTGCCTTCAAGGACGAGCCCGGGGTTCACGGAGTACCCAGCCAGCCTGGTGCGTTCAAGGTTCTCCCGGACGATGCCGGCGGTGTGCCCGGCTGCGAAGGTTCCAGCGTGGGCCTCCCAGTCCTGCAGGATCCCTTCCCGTTCCCCCTCGGGAAGGAAGGCCATGATGGCGGTTCCCGCGGACGCCACCCCCAAGGGAAACCGCACACCCTCATGCAGCACGAAAGAACGGACCGGGAAGCTGCCTTCCTCCCGCAGCAGGCAGACCGTTTCCATGCCGCGGCGGATGGAGAAGAAGGCGCTCTCACCCGTGGCCTCGGCCAGCCGCCGCAGGCTGGGCCGGGCGATGTCCTCCATGGGGAACCGGGCAGAGGCCACCGAGCCCAACAGCAGCATCTCGGGGCCCAGCACCCAGTTGCCGTTGACGGGATCGTGGTCCAGCAGGCCCTCGGCGGCCATGGAAGACAGGAGCCTGTGCACGGTAGGCCGGGTGAGGCCGGATTCGCGAACAACATCGGCCAGCGGCATGCCCCCGGCGCTGCGGCCAACCAGCCGCAGCAGGCTTGCGAGGCGGCTGACCACTTGGGCGCCCTGCACGGGAAAATTGCTCATCGATGCCTCAATCGTCCATATTGTGGATACTTTGTTGCCCTACGTCCACAGTATAGAACGCGGCTGAATCAGGTGATTATCAGCCTTGACGGGCATGAGACGCGGACCGTAGTCTCCATACTCAGAAGCCGAGTCCACAAAGTGGACTGACCATCTCGATGAGGAGACACACCCATGAGCAAAATCCAGGACTCCGCGGCAGCCGCCCTGGAAGGCGCCCTGCAGGACGGCATCACCCTCGCTGTCGGCGGCTTCGGGCTCAGCGGCATTCCGGCAGACCTCATTGAAGCTGTCCGTGACTCCGGCGTGCAGAACCTCACCGTGGTCTCGAACAACATGGGCGTGGACGGCAAGGGGCTGGGTATCCTCATCGAAGCGGGGCAGGTCCGCAAGGTGATCGCCTCCTACGTGGGGGAAAACAAGCTCTTCGCCGAGCAGTACCTCGGCGGAAAGCTGGAGGTTGAATTCACGCCCCAGGGCACCCTGGCGGAGCGGCTCCGGGCGGGTGGGGCGGGCATCCCGGCGTTCTATACGAAGACCGGCGTGGGCACGCTGGTGGCCGAGGGAAAGCCGCTGGAAGTATTCGACGGCGAAACGTACGTCCGCGAGCGCGCCATCATTGCCGACGTGGCACTTGTCCACGCCCACACTGCCGATACAGACGGCAACCTCGTCTACCGCTACACAGCCCGGAATTTCAATCCCGTAGTGGCCACGGCCGGCAGGCTGACCATTGCCGAGGCCGAAGTGATCGTGCAGCCCGGAGAAGTGGATCCCAACCACGTGGTCACTCCGGGTGTTTTCGTCCAGCGCCTGGTGCAGGCAACCAATGGCGTGAAGGACATTGAGCAGCGGACGGTGCGGCCGCGCACCGATCTTGTGTCCGCCTGACCGGCGCCGACACCCGCAGCAACCGCCCGCAACTCAATGGAGAGCACACAACAATGAACACCGCGCAGATTCAAGATGAGGATGTCCGCCAGAAGGGCTTGGCCCGGATGGCGGAAAGCCTCGCCGGATGGACGCAGAAGTGGTTCCCGGACGCCTACATTTTCGCGCTCGCCGGCGTCGTCCTCGTTGCCATTGCCGCACTGGCCATTGGGGCTTCCCCCAAGGCCGTGGTGGACTCCTTCGGCAACGGGTTCTGGGACCTCACCGCCTTCACCCTGCAGATGGCCATGGTGGTGCTCACCGGCTATGTGGTGGCCACGTCCCCGCCCGTTGCGCGGCTGATCAACCGCCTGGCAGTCATTCCGGGGTCCGCCCGAACGGCGGTGAGCTTCGTGGCCGTCATGTCCATGTCCGTCTCGTTCATCAACTGGGGCTTGAGCCTGATCTTCGGCGGACTCCTGGCCCGGGCCATCGCGCGGCGTTCCGACCTCACGGTCGACTACCGCGCCCTCGGTGCGGCCGCTTTCATGGGGCTCGGTGCAGTGTGGGCCCTGGGGCTGTCCTCCTCGGCCGCGCAGCTGCAGGCAACGAAGGCGTCGATTCCGCCGGCACTGCTGCAGATTACCGGGGTCCTGGACTTCGGCACCACCATCTTCACGTGGCAGTCGCTGCTGACGCTGGTGATCCTTATGCTCCTCACCACCGTGATTGCCCACTTCTCGGCTCCCACGGGAAAGGCCATCCGGACAGCCGAGGACATGGGCGTGGACCTGGACGACGAACCCGAAGCTCCCGCCGAAAAGTCGCGACCGGGTGAGTGGCTTGAGTACAGCCGGATCCTGCCCATCATTGCCGGTGTCCTGACCCTGGGCTGGCTGGTCTCCCAACTGCTCACGCTGCCCATCCTTACGGTGGTCAGTTCCCTGAACGGCTATCTCCTGGTGTTCCTGATGCTGGGCCTGGTGCTGCATGGTACTCCCCGGAAGTTCCTGCAGGCGGTCACCAAGGCCGTGCCCGCCACCGCCGGCATCCTGGTCCAGTTCCCGCTCTACGCAGCCATGGCAGCCATTCTCACGAAGGCCGCCGGGGCTGACGGGCTCACCGTCTCTGAGCACCTGGCCCACTTCTTCACCAGCATCGGCAGCAACGGCGCCTTTGCGGTGGTCATCGCCCTCTACACGGCCTTCTTGGGCATGTTCGTCCCCTCGGGCGGAGGCAAGTGGCTGGTGGAGGCGCCCTACGTGATGCAGTCCGCCACGGACGTCAACATGAACCTGGGCTGGACCGTGCAGATCTACAACATGGCCGAGGCCCTGCCCAACCTGATCAACCCCTTCTTCATGCTGCCCCTGCTGGCCGTGCTGGGGCTGCGCGCCCGGGACCTGGTGGGCTTCACCTTCCAGCAATTCCTGTTCCACCTTCCGGTGGTCCTGCTGCTGGCCTGGCTGCTGGGAATGACCTTCGAGTTTGTTCCGCCGGTCATTCCCAAATAGCCATCCCTTGGCGGCACCCCCCAAACAACCGACAAGACACTGAGAATCGAGGAACCCATGGCCTGGACCAGGGATGAAATGGCTGCGATCGCAGCTGAAGAACTGAACGACGGCGACTACGTCAACCTGGGCATCGGCATCCCCACGCTGGTGGCCAACAACCTGCCCGACGGCGTGCGGGTGGTCCTGCAGAGCGAAAACGGACTCCTCGGCATGGGTCCGTTCCCCTACGAGGGCGAGGAGGACGCGGACCTCATCAACGCCGGAAAGCAGACCGTCACGGTGCTTCCCGGCGGCAGCATCTTCGACTCCGCCACGTCATTTGGCATGATCCGCGGCGGCCACGTGAAGGTGGCCATCCTCGGTGCCATGCAGGTCTCCGGCAACGGCGACCTCGCCAACTGGACCATCCCCGGCAAGATGGTCAAGGGCATGGGCGGGGCCATGGACCTGGTGGCAGGCACACCCCGGGTGGTGGTCCTCACCGAGCACAACGCCAAGGACGGCACCGCGAAGATCGTCCGGGAATGCTCCCTCCCCCTGACCGGCCTCAGCTGCGTGGACCGGATCATCAGCGACCTCGCCGTCTTTGACCTTTACAAAACGGACGACGCCGGGCGGCAGCTCACGCTGACCCGGCTGGCGCCGGGGGTCACCGTGGAGGACATCCGGGATAAGACGGAAGCGGATTTTGAAGTCCGCCTTGAAAACGAGGAAGTGGCGGCATGAGCCTGAAGGAACAGTTCGGCAAGGATGTCCTGATCACCGGATGGGGGCACAGCAAGTTCGGCAAACTCGCCGACGACACCCTGGAATCCCTGATCGTGCAGGTGGCCACGGACGCGATCAGCGCCGCAGGCATCGAGCCCGGGCAGATCGACGAAGTCTACGTGGGCCAGTTCAACTCCGGCATGATGCCGCTGGCGTTCCCCTCGTCGCTGGCTTTGCAGGTTTCCCCGGACCTGGCCAATGTCCCGTCCACCCGCGTGGAAAACGCGTGCGCCTCGGGTTCGGCAGCGTTCCAGCAGGGTACCAAGTCGCTGCTGGCGGGCACGGCCAAAACCGTCCTGGTGATCGGCGCCGAAAAGATGACCCACGCAGGGGCTGACGTTGTGGGCGCAGGCCTGCTGGGTGCCGATTACGACATGGCCGGCAAGCCCTCCACAACCGGCTTTACCGGGCTGTTCGCCGAAGTGGCCAAGCACTACGCCAAGCGCTACGACCCGGCCGGGAACCTTGGAGACGTGCTGGGCAGCATCGCTGCCAAGAACCACCGCAACGGCGTGGACAACCCCTACGCGCAGCTCCGGAAGGACCTCGGCGAAGAGTTCTGCCGGACCGTGTCGGACAAGAACCCGATGGTCGCCGATCCCCTGCGCCGGACCGACTGCTCCCCCGTCTCGGACGGTGCTGCCGCCGTCGTGCTCTCTGCCTCCCCCACGGCAGGCGCCAACCCCGCCGTGAGGCTCGCCGGGTTCGGCCAGGCCAACGACTTCTTCCCGGCCGCACGCCGCGACCCCACGGCCTTCGAAGCCACCAGGGTCTCGTGGCAGCGTGCCCTGGCGATGGCAGGCGTCGGGATCGAAGACCTGGACCTCGCCGAAGTCCATGACTGCTTCACCATCGCCGAACTGCTCATGTACGAGGCCATGGGACTGACTGAACCCGGGCAGGGTGCCCGCGCGCTCGAGGAAGGGTGGGTGTTCAAGGACGGGAAGCTGCCGGTCAACGTCTCCGGCGGCCTCAAGTCAAAGGGCCATCCCGTGGGTGCCACCGGCGTCTCGCAGCACGTGCTCGCCGCCATGCAGCTGACGGGCACCGCCGGCGACATGCAGCTCACGGCACCGCGCCGGGCCGCGGTCCAGAACATGGGCGGCGTGGGCATCGCCAACTACGTCAGCATCCTCGAGGCCGTCTGACCTTCTAAGGAAAGCCCCCGTCGTGGGGCACTTTGAGGCGCTTCGCCGCCGCCGGATGGAATTACGACGGCGTGTCCGCGTCAAAGTGCCCCGCGATCGCGCAGGCTAGCCGTGGCTCCGGATCAGGGCGGCGATCTCCGCAAAGCCCAGCCGCTCGGCGTTCTGCAGCGCAGTCCGGCCTTCCGGATCACGGATACCCGGATCCGCGCCGGCCTCCAGCAGCAGCCGCACCACTTCCTGCTGCCGCGGACCGCCATTGTTCAGGAGGATGGCTTCCTGCATTGCCGTCCAGCCCAGGTTGTTCACGTGGTTGACGGGTACGCCGGCGGCAACCAGGATCTTCACCGTTTCCACATGCCCATGCTCGCTGGCCGGAATCAGGGCAGTCCCGCCGTACCGGTTGATGCTGGAAACGTCCGCGCCGGCGAGCAGGGTCAGCTGCAGTACCTCATTGAAGCCCTCAGCGCCGGCGTAGAGGAAGGCCGAGTCCTGGATGGAATCCTTGGCGTTGACGTTGCCGCCCCGGCCCACCAGTTCGCGGGCCAGCGCCGCATTGTTGGCCTTGGCGGCAGCAATGAGTTCCTGGTCCAGCGCCGCCTGGACCTCGGCGGGGAGTGCCGTCGGGGTTGCCGTCGGCCCTGCAGCAGGAAGGCCGGTTTCGGCGTCGACGGTTCCGCTGGGGCCTGCCCCGCCAGGCGTGCTGGATGAGGGGACGGCCGACGCCGGTCCGCCGGATGGTGCCGGGGCAGGGCTTTGGCACGCCGTGAGGATGAGGGCCAGGGCGCCGGCGGCCAGCAAGCCCTGGGCACCTAAGCCACTGCGCCTCATACGGGCAGCCTACTTTCCGGCGGGGGCGCCCGCGATGGCTGCGGCTCCGGCGGTGGCGCAGGCCTCGTCCAGGGCACCGTCCGGTGCGCCGCCAACCCCGACGCCGGCCACTGACACACCGTTGACCTTGAGCGGGACGCCGCCTGCCAGGAACAGGGTGCCGGGAAGGTCTGCAATGGACGGACCGTTGCCGTTGATCCGTTTGGCCAACTCGCTGGTGGGCGTACCGAATGCGGCGGCGGTGTAGGCCTTCCGCTTGGCGGCATCGATGGTGTGCTCCGCCGCATTGTCTCCGCGGAGCAGTGCCTGAACTGTGCCGAACCGGTCCACCACGGCAACGGTGACGAACGGGAGCTTGTCCGCCTGGCACTTGGCAAGGGCGGCGTTCACGGCAGTGGCGGAGGCCCCCACGGAGATGCGGTTCTGCTGGACGACGGTTTCCGGCGCAGGCTGGACGTCCACGGCGGGAACGGCTGCGGGCGCAGGGGCTGTTCCTGCGTTGGCCGCGGCCGTGACTCCGGCGGTGAGGACCAGGGCACCGGCTGCGGCGGCGGCAAGGGCTGTGCGGGACTTCTTCATGGTGGCTCCTTCGGTTTGGCAGGCGATCGCTGCGGACACTTCAATCCTTCCGGCCACCGCCCTGCCTGCCATCGGGCCTTTGCATGGTCCCTGCTGCGACCAAAGGACAGCCGTATCAGCCAAATGGATGAGAGACCCGTCCGTGCCGCTGGCAATAGCATGGAAAGGCAGTGTTCCCCCACCAGACCGGAAATTCCATGACAGCCCCAGGCCCTGACCAGTCCGCGAGTCCTGCCGGGCTGCCCCGGCTGGGCAGCATCGACACGGCGGTCCATGCGGGATTCGCCGTCCTCCTGGTGGCGTCGACCGCCCGGTACGCCATGCGCCACCCGCCCGCGGACAATGTGCTGGTCCTGTGCCTCGCCGCTGCAGCCTCCCTGCTGTACGCGGGCGTTGCGGTGCTTGCCAGGCGCGGCTTGCCTGGACTGGCTTGGATGTCCGCCCTTGTGGCCGTCTGGGCGGTGCTGGTCATCGCGGCACCGAGCTTTGCCTGGTGCTCCTTCGCCCTCTTCTTCCTCTGCCGTGCCGCAATCAGCGGTGCTGCGGCCTATGTTGCCGCGGGCATCATCGCCGTCGCCACGGCGGCAGGATTGTTCAGGCTCAGCGGGGGCACGGACCTGGCCATGCTGCTTGGCCCCCTGGCCGTGGGTGTGATGCTGACCCTCATCCATGACCGGATCCGCAACGATGCCGAGGAACAGCGGCGGCTGCACGGCGAGATCTCCACCGCGCAGGGGAAGCTGGCTGCCAGCGAACGGCATGCAGGCACCATTGCCGAGCGGGAGCGGGTTTCCCGCGAAATCCACGACACCGTGACCCAGGGCCTGGCCAGCAGCCTGCTGTTGCTCGAGGCAGCCGGGCGCACCTGGCCCGCGACCTCCGCCCACGCGGACCTGCGGCAGGCCACTTCCCTGCTGCGGGACAACCTGGCCGAAACCCGAACCCTGGTCCATGACCTTGCCTCCCCCGGACTCGAAGGGTCGCCGCTGCCGGAAGCCCTGCTGACGGCGGCCCGCCGATACCTTCCCGACGCCCGGCTCCTGGTCACCGGCGAACCCCGGCCGGTGGCGGCAGACATCCGGCACACCTTGCTGCGCGTGGTCCAAAGTGCGGCGTCCAACGTTCGGCTCCATGCCTCCGCAACCACCGCCACCGTGACCCTCGGGTTCCTTCCGGATGCCGTCACCCTGGATGTTTACGACGACGGCGCCGGCTTTGATCCGGCGGCGGCAGCCCCGCCGTCGGACGCCGGAGGCTACGGCCTGCGGGCCATGCGGCAGCGCGTGGAACAGCTTGGCGGGACGTTCTCGGTGGAAAGCGCCCCGGGCGAGGGCACCATCGTGGCGGCGCAACTCCCCGCTGGCCTTTCAGCGGCCTCTACGGACGGAAGCCAGGCATGAGTGCCATTACCGTGCTCCTGGTCGATGACCACCTGGTGGTCCGGAGCGGGCTGCGCGCCCTGTTGGGAACCCAGCCGGACATCGCGGTGGTGGCCGACGCCGCGTCCGGGGAGGAAGCCCTGGTGCTGGTGCGGGAGCATTCGCCCGGCGTCGTGGTCATGGACCTCGCCATGGGTGAGGGAATGGACGGCATCGAAGCCATCCGGCGCATCCGCGGGCTCAACAGCGGGCAGGCCATCCTGGTGTTCACTACCTACGATTCGGACGCGGACATTGTGCGTGCCGTGGACGCCGGAGCCATGGGTTACCTGCTGAAGGACGCCGCGCCTGAGGAGATATTTGCGGCTGTCCGCGGCGCGGTGCAGGGCAGGAGCGTGATGAGCCCGCCGGTGGCGTCGCGGCTCTTCCAGCAACTCCGCAACCCGGAGGAGATCCTCACTCCGCGCGAGGCGGAGCTGCTGAGCCTGCTCACCCAGGGGCTTAGCAACCGCGAACTCGGCCAGCGGCTTTTCATTTCGGAAGCCACTGTCAAAACCCACCTGGCGCACATCTATTCGAAGCTGGGAGTGGAAACCCGGGCCGCCGCGATTGCCACCGCCATCCGCCGTGAGGGCATGCGCTGACGCGGGTTTGTGGCGTTTACCCTTGCAACAGGGCGTTTAGCCCCGTACTTTGGGATTGCGGGGGACGTTCTTCGCGCACCCCGGGCTGAAATCCGGGGAGAGAATCAGAGTCACATGAAGGAATGCAGCCATGGCAACAGGCACAGTTAAATGGTTCAACGCCGAAAAGGGTTTTGGCTTCATTGCCCCCGATGACGGGTCCGCTGACGTTTTCGCCCACTACTCGGCAATCGCCAGCAGCGGTTACCGCTCACTGGACGAAAACCAGAAGGTCGAATTCGACGTGACCCAGGGCCCCAAGGGCCCGCAGGCAGAGAACATCCGCCCGCTCTAAGTCTTACGGCCGGCCCGGTTACCCGGGCCAGCCCCGGCAGCGGCCCCGCCAACCTCGTGTTGGCGGGGCCGCTGTTTTAGTTGTGCCTGCCGGCGGCCCCTCCCACGACGTTCGGTGCTTTTGGGATAATTGACCCATGACCGGCAAGAAAGAGGACAGGGATCCCTGGGAAGAGTTCGACAGGCTCGGTCCCGGAATGCCGGACCGTGTCCCCGGCCAGCCCGGTGGCGAACCCCACGGATTCGGTTTCCGCACCGGCGTGCGCAGCGCCCGCGTCGCCGTCGGCTTTGCTGTCTACGCCCTGGCCCTGGGCACCATCCTGGTCCTGACCGGCTGCGTCTTCTTCGTAGCCCGCCAGCAATGGCTGCTTGCCGGACTCATGGTCCTGGTCGAGGCCGCCTTCGTCTTTTCATTCACCCGGCTGGTGGCCCAGGCGCGCCACCGCCGCACCCGCTGACCGCCCGCAAAAGCCCTAACGGATTCCCTTCACGTTTCCCCCTTGACCTTGACGCTGCGTCAACCCCTACGCTCGAAGCATGGAAGCAACCGGAGAGGACAGGGCCAGCGGCTGGCCCATCCAGGACGTGGCCAGGATGGCGGGAACCACCAGCCGTACCCTCCGCCACTACGATGACATCGGCCTGCTGAAGCCCACCAGGGTGGGCAGCAACGGCTACCGCTACTACGACGGCGGAGCCCTCCTGCAGCTGCAGCGGATCCTGCTCCTTCGGGAGCTGGGCCTGGGCCTGCCGGCCATCGCCGAAGTCTTCCAGCACCAGACGGATCCCGTCCGGGCGCTGACCCGGCACCTTGAATGGCTGGGCCAGGAACAGGAACGCCTGGCCCGGCAAGTCCGGTCCGTCCGCCGAACAATCGAAACAGTGCAACAAGGAGGAGAGCTCGTGGCAGAGAAGATGTTTGATGGCTTCGACCACACGCAGTACAAAGACGAAGTGGAAGAGCGGTGGGGAAAGGACGCCTACGCGAAAAGCGACTCGTGGTGGCGGAGCATGGACGAGGCCGAAAAGCGGGAGTGGAAGTCCCGCTCGGAAGGACTGGGCCGGGACTGGCTGGCAGCGGCAGGCTCCGGGGCGGCCCCCGGCGGCGACGCAGCCCAGGATCTGGCCGCCCGGCACGTGGCCTGGCTCCGCTCCATCCCGGGAACGCCCGCTGCCGAGGCCGGCGGGGACATTAAAGGCTACGTCACTGGCCTGGCGGACATGTACGTGGCAGACCCACGGTTCGCCGCCAACTACGGGGGCGAGGCCGGAGCCACTTTTGTTCGGGACGCTCTGCGGACCTACGCGGACCGGAACCTGTAACAGTCCGCCTGGCGTCCTAGGTGAACGCCTGGATTCCTGTAACGGCCCTTCCAACCAGCAGCGAGTTGATCTCGTAACTGCCCTCGTACGTATACAGGATCTCGGCGTCTGCGAAAAGCTTGGCCATCTCGTGGTCGCTGGTGATTCCGTTGCCGCCCAGCAGCGACCGACCCATCGCCACCGAGGCCCTGGCAAGCCTGGTGGTGGTGGCCTTGGCCATGGCCGCCTGTGCCATTTCCAGCAGCCCGTCTTCCTGGAGCCGGGCCAACTGGACCATCAGGGCCAGTGAAGCAGCGGCGTTCCCGAGGATATCCGCGAGCTGCTGCTGGACCAACTGGAACCCCGCCAGTTCCCTGCCGAACTGGCGGCGGTTCAGCGTGTAGCTGCGGGCCACATCGAAGGCCGCGAACTGGATGCCGGCGGCCTGCCAGCCCACCCAGGCCCGGGAGTCCCGAAGCAACGCGCTGGCCGAGGCGAAGCTTGACGCCCCGGGCAGGAGGTTGGCCGCCGGTATGCGTACATCCTCCAGCCTGATATCGGCATTCTGCATGATCCGCAGGCCGATCTTGTGTTCAATCCTGGCAGCGGAGTAGCCTGGGCGGTCCGTTTCCACGAGAAAGCATTTGAGGTGCCCGTCAGCCGTGTCCCGGGCCCAGACCAGGGCGACATCGGCAACGGTCCCGCTGCCGATCCAGCGCTTGGTGCCGTTGAGGACCCACTCGCTGCCGTCCCGCCGGGCGGTTGTTTCGAGCCCGCGGGAGATGTCGGAGCCATGGCCGGGCTCCGTCAGGGCGAAAGCTCCCAGCTGCGCAAAGGTCCTCAGACCGGGGAGCCACCTGCGCTTCTGCTCATCGGACCCCAGGTGGTGGATGGTGCCCACGATGAGTTCGTTGTGGATCCCGGCCAGGGCGGAGAGCGAGACGTCGGCCCTGGCCACTTCCACGTACATGAGGCCTTTGAACAGGGCGGAACTGCCGTCCAGCTGCAACTCCCCCAGCCCGCGGGCGCCCATCCCGGCCACTACATCGCGCGGGAACTCTTCCCGGTTCCAGTATCCGATGGAGGCCGGCCTGACGGCGGACTGCAGGTAGTTCCGGATCTCCGCGTACCTGGCCTGTTCCCTGGGCGGAAGGAGCCGCACGATGTGCAGGAGATCCGCGTCCGGATAGGGAATCTCCGCCGGGCCGTCGTGGGAGTGTCCGGGCATAACGCCTCCCTTCCAAACGGTTGGATGTCCTAGTATATTCACAGGATTTCCGGAAAGGGGCTGACTATGGGCACACCGTTATCCCGGGATCCGATTGCCGAAGCCCGGCGGAACTGGGAGGACCGCGGCTGGTCAGATGTCGCAGCGCCCATGGCCGCCATCACGGCAATAATGCGGACCCAGCAGATCCTCCTGGCCAGGATCGAATCCGCCCTCAAACCGTTTGGCCTGACCTTCGCCCGGTACGAACTGCTGGCGCTCTTGAGTTTCGCCCGGAAGGGTGCCCTGCCGATGAACAAGGCGAGCGCCCTGCTTCAGGTTCACCCGACGTCGGTCACCAATGCCGTGGACCGTTTGGAACGCGCGGGCCTGGTGGCCCGCTCGCCGCACCCCACCGACGGCCGCACCACCCTGGTGGGGCTCACCGCGGAGGGCCGTACTGTGGCTCAGCGTTCGACGGCGGCCCTCAACAGCCAGGTCTTCAGCGAGACGGGATTTCCGCCGGAGGATGTTGATGCGCTGATCCGGATCCTGGGCGACTTCCGCAGGGGTTCGGGTGATTTCGAGGACAGTCCCTGACTGCTGTCAGCGGTTTACCTTTGCCCGCTTCACCCGGCGGACCACCAGCCAGGCCAGGGTGATGGCAAGGGCGGCGTAGACGGCGTAGTTCAGGTACTTCGAGTAGCCCTCAATCAGGTGGTACTGCGTTCCCAGCAGGTACCCGAACCCGATCAGCGCTCCGTTCCACAGTGCGCTGCCGGCCAGGGTAAAGACGGAAAAGGTCAGGAGCGGCATCCCCGCCGCCCCGGCAGGAAGCGAGATCAGGCTGCGGACGCCGGGCAGGAGGCGGCCAAAGAAGATCGAGGACTTACCGTGCCGGGTGAACCAGCCTGCGGCCTTTTCGAAGTCCTCACGGTCTACCAGCGGCAGCTTCGACAGGCCGCGGATCGAGCGCTCCAGCCCCAGCTTGGCACCGAGCCAGTACAGGAGGAGTGCGCCGAGGTAGGCGCCCAGCGTACTGGTGACGAAGATGAGCCCCAGGTTCAGGGAGCCCTGTTTGGCGAGGTATCCGGCCAGCGGCAGGATCACTTCGCTGGGAATGGGCGGGACCACGGTTTCGGCGAGGGTGAAGGCGCCAACGCCCCATTCGCCGAGGTTTTCGATCACCTGGGCCGCTGCCCCCACCAGCCCGCCCAGGCCCTCCGCTGCACCGGCTCCATCTGCCGCTGTTGTCCACATAGGCTGCTCCCCCGATTTCACGTGCGTTCCGCGACCATATCCCTGCAGGTCCTGTCTACCGTACGGACCTGAACGTCCGCTGGCAGCGCGGAGCGCGGTTACGCCCCCGGGGCTCTTCCGGCCGCCGGGCGGGTCCGGATGTGCATGCGCTCACCCTGGGACCCGAACAGGCTGAGGAACTCCACGGCCTTCCCGTCAGCCCGGCCGAACCAGTGCGGCACCCGGGTATCGAATTCGACTGCTTCGCCCGCCCCCAGGACCAGGTCCCGGGCCCCCAGGACCATCCGCAGTTTGCCGTTCAGCACGTAGAGCCATTCGTAGCCCTCGTGGACCTGTGGGTTGGGTTCCTCCACCGGCCCGGCAGGAACGATGTGCTTGTAGGCCTGGATACCGCCGGGCTTGCGGGTGAGCGGAATGATGGTCATGCCGTGGGCGGTGATGGGTCGCAGGTGGACGCGGGGGTCCCCCGTGGCCGGAGCGCCGACCAGCTCGTCGAGGGGTACCTGGTGGGCCTGCGCAAGAGGAAGCAGGAGTTCGAGGTTGGGCCGCCGCTGGCCCGATTCGAGCCTGGAGAGAGTGCTGACGGAAATGCCCGTGGCGGCTGCGAGCGCGGTCAGCGTGACGTCCCTGCGCAGGCGTAAAGCCTTCAGCCGCGGGCCAACGGCGGCGAGGACGTCGTCGAGCTTTTCATCCATCCGGCAATTTTGCCATACCGGCAAAATACTTTGCCAGAACTTGGAGGCGGGGAACACGATGAATGCATGACTGAACAGAACTCCTTTTACGACGTACTGGTAGTAGGCGGTGGGGCCGCCGGCCTTAGCGCCGCGCTGATGCTGGGCCGGACCCGGCGGCGGGTGGCGGTGGTGGACGGTGGTGAGCCCCGCAATGCCCCGGCGCACGGCGTGCACGGCTTCCTTTCACGCGACGGGATCAGCCCGGCAGAACTCCTCGCCACTGGCCGCGACCAGGCGCAGCACTATGGCGCGGACATCATCAACGGCACGGTAGTGGCTGCCGCAGGCGGCGTGGAGCAGGGCTTCGAGGTAACGCTCGACGACGGCCGGCGGCTTCACGGGCGGCGGCTCCTGATCACCACGGGCCTGGTGGACGAGCTGCCGGACATCCCGGGCCTGCGCGAGCGCTGGGGCCGCGACGTACTGCACTGCCCGTTCTGCCACGGCTGGGAGGTCCGGGACCAGGCCATCGGCGTTCTGGGCACCGGCCCGTGGTCTGTGCACCAGGCCCTGCTGTTCCGGCAATGGAGCAGCAACATCACCCTGTTCCTCAATGACGTGGTGGAGCCCTCCGGAGACGAACCCGAGCAATTGGCTGCCCGGGGCGTGAAGGTGGTTCCCGGCCCCGTCGAGACCGTACGCGTCCACGGCGATGCGCTCAAGGCTGTGGTGCTGGCGGGCGGCCCGGAGGTGGCGGTGGACGCCGTCGTCGTGGGTAGCCGGGTACACGCCCGCCTTGACCCGTTCAGCGGCCTCGGCCTGGCGGCGGTTCCGCATCCAATGGGAATCGGGGATTACCTGGAAACCGATGCGGAAGGCGGCACGTCAGTTCCCGGCGTCTGGGCCGCCGGCAATGTCACGGACATGAGGGCGCAGGTCCTGGCATCCGCTGCTGCCGCGTCGTGGACCGCCGTGATGATCAATAACTCCCTGATGGCCGAGGAGATGGACCGCGACCTCGCGGCCTACCGGGAGTCGCTGGCTGTTACCGGTGCCTGAACTCCGGTTCGCGCTTTTCCGTGAACGCCGCCATGCCTTCCTTCT
Source organism: Pseudarthrobacter sp. SORGH_AS 212 (assembly GCF_030818145.1). Classification (NCBI taxonomy): domain Bacteria; kingdom Bacillati; phylum Actinomycetota; class Actinomycetes; order Micrococcales; family Micrococcaceae; genus Pseudarthrobacter; species Pseudarthrobacter sp. SORGH_AS 212. Next base: position 1,445,883 of record NZ_JAUTAA010000001.1, read on the forward strand.
GGTCCTCGGTGGCGAACAGGGAGTGGAAGAGCCGGCGCTCAAACATGACACCCTGGGCCAGCCCGGTTTCGAAGGCGGCGTTCACGGCTTCCTTGGCAACCATCGCCACCGGCTTTGATTTGCCGGCAATTACTTCGGCGGCTTTGAGGGCTTCGGCCACCACATCCTCTGCGGGTACCACGCGGGACACCAGGCCGGACCGCTCGGCTTCCTCGGCTCCGATGAACCGCCCGGTAAGGATCAGGTCCATGGCCTTGGCCTTGCCCACGGCCCGGGTGAGCCGCTGCGAGCCGCCCATGCCGGGAAGGACGCCGAGGTTGATTTCGGGCTGGCCGAACTTGGCATTGTCCCCGGCGATGAGGAGATCGCACATCATGGCCAGTTCGCAGCCGCCGCCCAGGGCAAACCCGGATACAGCAGCAACGGTGGGGATACGGAGCCGGGTGAAGTCCTCCCAGCCGCGGAACCAGTCCGCGGCGTACATGTCCATGTAGCCCTGGGCGGCCATTTCCTTGATGTCGGCGCCGGCCGCGAAGGCCTTCCCGGAACCGGTGATCACCACGGCGCCGGTTCCGGGATCAGCGTCCATGGCGCTGACGGCGTGCACCAGTTCCTCCATGGTGGCTTTATTCAGTGCATTCAGGGCCTGGGGCCGGTTAAGGGTCACCAGCCCCACCCTGCCGCGCTGTTCCACCAGGATGTTGGCGTACTCCGTCATTCAGGACTCCCGTCGTCGTGCGCTGTTGCGGTCTTGTGCGGCGCGGTGCCGGACTTTTCGCGGATGTCGTTGATGATCGCGGAGAAGTCCTGGCCGGCGCCGCCTTCCGCCGCAAACGTATCGTAGATTTCTGCGGCAAGGGTCCCCATCCGGCCGGCCACCCCGGTGCTGTGCAGGGCGTTGAGGGCAAGGTTAAGGTCCTTGGCCATCAGCGCGCCGGCGAATCCCGGCTCGTAGCCGCTGTTGGCCGGACTGGTGGGAACCGGGCCGGGCACCGGGCAGTTGGTGGTCAGGGCCCAGCATTGCCCGGATGCGGCGGAGGCGACGTCGAACAGCGCCTGGTGGCTCAGCCCCAGCTTCTCGCCGAGGACAAAGGCCTCGCTGACGGCGATCATCGAGACGCCCAGGATCAGGTTGTTGCATACCTTCGCCGCCTGGCCGGCCCCGTGGGCTCCGCAGTGGACGATGCGCTTGCCCATGACGTCGAGGAGCGGCCTGACGGCGTCGAAATCCTCCTCCTCACCGCCCACCATGAAGGTGAGCGTTCCGGCTTCGGCGCCCACCACGCCGCCGGACACGGGCGCATCCACGGACCGGTGGCCGGCGCCGAGCGCCAGTTGCGCCGCTTCCCTGGCTTCGTCGACGTTGATGGTGGAACAGTCCAGGAACATGGTTCCTGGCGCGGCCAGCTCCAGCAGTCCCGGCTGGTCCCCGCTACCGCGGTAAGCGTCCAGGACATGCCGGCCGCTGGGAAACATGGTGAGTACCACGTCCGCGTCCGGCACGGCCCCGGCAACACTTCCAACCACCGGGACGCCCGCGGAGCGGGCCGCGTCCAGGGCGGCCGGCACGACGTCGTACCCGGCCACCCGGTGCCCGGCCCTGACCAGGTTCACGGCCATCGGTCCGCCCATGTGGCCGAGCCCCAGGAACGCTACGGTGTAAGTGTCAGGCACTGTCCGCCTCCTCTTGTTGTACCGCCTCCGGCTCATGCTCCGGACCTGTTCCGAGGTCCAGTTCCCTGCTGCCGAGCGATCCAAAAAAGCGTTCAACCTGCTCCGGCGATACCTCTGCCAGGGTGGGCGGCTTCCAGTGCGGGGTGCGGTCCTTGTCCACCACCTGCGCCCGGATGCCTTCGCGGAAATCGGGTGCCGCCAGGAACCGCAGGCCCACCCGGTACTCCTGCGCCAGCGCCCGGTCCAGGGGCATCCCCGCCACCCGCCGCAGCGACGCCAGGGTGACCTTGACGGAGGTGGGGGACTTCGCCTCGATGGTGTCTGCAGCGTGGGACGCTTCGGCGCTGCCGTCCCCGGCCCAGGCCCGCAGCCGCCCCACGATCCCTTCCGCGTCTGCAGAGTCGTAGCAGCTGTCGATCCACTCCCGCTGCCCGGCAAGTCCGGACGGCGGCGGGTCCACGGCCAAGCGTCCGACGGCGTCTTCCGGGGTTTCGTTTTCCAGCGCTGCCGTGAGTTCATCGAGCCTGCCGGACGGAACGTAGTGGTCTGCCAGGCCGAGGAACAGCGCGTCCGCACCATCGAGGTGGGCACCGGTGAGGGCTGCATGGGTTCCCGCCTCCCCTGGTGCGCCGGCCAGCAAAAGCGTCCCGCCGACGTCGGGCGCAAACCCAATGGTGGTCTCCGGCATGCCGGTCCTGGTCCGCTCGGTGACCACGCGGACCGAGCCGTGCGCCGAGATTCCCACGCCGCCGCCCAATACCAACCCGTCCATCAGCGCGACGTAGGGCTTCGGGTACCGGGAGATCAGGTAATTCAGCCGGTACTCGGCCTGCCAGAAGTCCGCCGTATCGTCTCCTCCCCGGAGGATGTCGCGGTAAATCGCCACGATGTCTCCCCCGGCGCACAAACCCCGGCCGCCGGCGCCCTGCACCAGGACCGTGCTGACGCTGGCGTCCTCCGCCCATTCGGTGAGCTGCCGCAGCAGTGCCTCCACCATCCCGGCGGTGAGTGCGTTGACGGCCTTGGGCCGGTTGAGCGTTGCCACCGCCAGCCGGCCCCGCCGGGTGAAGAGCACTTCCGCGTCAGGCGTGGCGGCCGCTTCCATCATCAGCTTCCTTCCGGCATCACGAAGCTGGCGCCGTGGCGTATTCCTGAGGGCCACCGCGTGGTGACCGTTTTGGTCTTGGTATAGAAGCGGAAGGCGTCCGCCCCGTGCTGGTTCAGGTCCCCGAACCCCGAGGCCTTCCAGCCGCCGAACGTGTAGTAGGCCAGCGGCACCGGAATAGGGACATTGACCCCCACCATGCCCACATCCACCCTGGTGGCGAAGTCCCGGGCGGAGTCGCCGTCACGCGTGAAGATGGCCACGCCGTTGCCGAACGGGTTATCGGTACAGAGCCGCAGTGCGTCGTCGTAGGTGGCGGCGCGGACCACGCTGAGTACCGGCCCGAAGATTTCGTTGCGGTAGACGGCCATGTCCGGGGTGACGTGGTCGAAGAGCGTCGGGCCCACCCAGAAGCCGCCGGGGTAGCCGTTGACCGTGAGGCCGCGTCCGTCGGCGAGGAGGGTGGCGCCGTCGTCCACGCCTGAACTGATGAGTCCCTCGATGCGGTCCTTCGCGGCTGCGGACACCACTGGCCCGAAGTCGGAGTCGCGGTCCAGGCTGTGGCCTACCGTAAGCTTCCGGACGCGTTCTTCCAGCCGGGCCACCAGCCGGTTGGCGGTGTCCTCCCCCACCGGCACGGCCACTGAAATGGCCATGCAGCGTTCTCCTGCCGAGCCGTAGCCTGAACCGATAAGGGCATCCGCCGCCTGGTCCAGGTCCGCATCCGGCATCACCACCATGTGGTTCTTGGCCCCGCCGAAGCACTGGGCCCGCTTTCCGTGGGCGGCCGCCGTGGCGTAGATGTACTGGGCGATGGGTGTGGAACCCACGAAACCGACCGCTTTCACGCGGGGATCCTCAAGGAGGGCGTCCACGGCTTCCTTGTCCCCGTTCACCACGCTGAAGACACCGTCAGGAACACCCGCTTCGCTGAACAATTCCGCGAGCCGCAACGGCACGGACGGGTCCCGTTCCGAAGGTTTGAGCACGAAGGCATTACCGGCGGCGAGGGCGGGGCCGGATTTCCAGAGCGGGATCATGGCGGGAAAGTTGAAGGGGGTGATGCCGGCGACGACGCCCAGCGGCTGGCGCAGCGAATGGATGTCAATGCCTTGGCCGGCGTCGCTGGAGAACTCGCCCTTGAGCAGGTGCGGCGCGCCGGCAGCGAACTCCACCACCTCCAGGCCGCGTTGAATGTCACCGATGGAATCGGCCAGGGTTTTGCCGTGTTCGGACGACAGCAGCCTGGCCAGTTCGTCCATGTTCCGGTTCACCAGGTCTACGAATTTCAGCAGGATCCTGCCCCGCCGCTGCGGGTTCAATGCCGCCCATTCCGGCTGGGCCTCCGCGGCGGCAGCCACCGCGGACTGCACGTCGTCCCGGCCCGCGAGCGGCAGGCGCGCCTGCACTTCGCCGGTGCACGGGTCAAAAACGTCACCAAACCGTCCGGAGGTTCCGCCGGCGTGGCTGCCGCCAATGTAATGGGAAAGCTCGCGCACCATGGCTGGATGCCCCTTCGCATGTGATCCGGCTTTTAGTGACCCAGGTCATTCTGATTGCGAATATACTCGGACTTCCTAGTAAATTCCATCGCGTCGTCCGCAGCCGCCCCGGCCCGCTCCGCTGCGCCTGGGGCCTGCCGCGCGGGCTTTACCGGCTGCTTTACCTGCGGTGCGGCAGCCACGGTAAGTTAGGAGGCGTGAAGATAGCTACCTGGAATGTGAACTCGCTCCGTGCCCGTGCCGACCGTGTTGAAGCCTGGCTCCAGCGCAGCGACTGCGACGTACTGGCCATCCAGGAAACGAAGTGCAAGGACGACAACTTTCCCTGGGAGCTCTTCGAACGCATGGGCTACGAGGTGGCCCACTTCGGCGTGAACCAGTGGAACGGCGTGGCCATCGCCTCCCGTGTGGGGCTGGAGGACGTGGAGCGCACGTTCCTGGACCAGCCGGCCTTTGGCAAGGCGGGCAAGGACCCGGTGCAGGAAGCCCGCGCCATGGCCGCCACCTGCGGCGGCGTCCGGATCTGGAGCCTGTACATCCCCAACGGCCGTTCCCTTGATGACGAACACATGCCCTACAAGCTCAAGTGGCTCGAGAGCCTGAAGACCCACGCCCAGGGCCTGGTGACAGAAAATCCCGAGGCCCAGGTGGCACTGATGGGTGACTGGAACATCGCCCCCTTCGACGACGACGTCTGGGACATCGACCTCTTCGTCAACAACCGGTACACCCACGTCAGCCCGCCGGAGCGCGCCGCCTTCCATGCCTTCGAGACTGCCGGTTTCACCGACGTCGTCCGGCCGTACACTCCCGGCCCCGGCGTCTACACCTACTGGGACTACACCCAGCTGCGCTTCCCCAAGAAGGAAGGCATGCGCATCGACTTCGTCCTGGCCTCGAAGGCTCTGGCCGCCCGGGTCACCGGCGCCTCCATCGACCGGGAAGAGCGCAAAGGCAAGGGCGCATCGGACCACGCCCCCGTCCTGGTGGAGCTGGCGGACTGATGACAACGCCCTGGACCCAGCCAAGGAGAGCGCAGTGACGGGCAACCTCTACCGGGGCCAGGCAGGCCTGCCATTTTCCTCCACCCTCCGCGTCTACGAACCCCTGGACGCCTTCCCGCAGGAACAGCGGAAAGCCATCCAGGCCGCCGGGGGGCGCACTGCCTCACGTGCCGCCGTCGAGAACGCTGAACTCCTCGCCTCGCTGGGACGGATCACCCGCCCCGGCGGTGATCCGTTCCCTACCGGCCGCACCGATCTGGTGCGGATCACCGCCGCCCCGGCCGCAGAGCCCGGGGGGACCGCAGACGGCGACGGCGGCCCGGAGGCCGCGCCGGAACTCCTGTACTGCCCCAGCCAGCTGGTGCTCCGTGCCGGGCTGGCCGCGAATGCACTGATGGAAGGAATCCACGGCCCGCTCGCGGAACTGCTGATCCCCGAAGAGCAGCGGGACAGGCACCAGGAACGCATCGACCTGGTCAAGGCACGGGACGGTTCCACGCGGGTGCACACCAGGGCTTCGACGTGGGGCATCCCGTTCAGCTGGTTTTCGCTGTTCATGGAGTCGGACCACAAGGACGTCGTGGAGGCCGCCGGCCGTATCGTCACGGTCCGGGTGTGGGCGTCAATTACGGATGCGCTGGAACGTGCCCGCTACGCCGTTGCCAACCTTGCACTGGCCGCCCCGGACCTCGACATGCTGGACGACCTTGCCCAACTGACCGAATGGCTGGAGCAGTTCCATGTGGAGTCGATGATTGAACTGGACTACGGATCCGTGGCCGACAAGGTCTACCCGGACGACTCCCCCACGGACATCAGGCTCGGCATCGAATGCCTGGCAGAGGGCGACATGACCGGTGCGGCTGCGGCCTACCGGCGGCTGGCCTCGCGCTGGATCCCCATCCGGCAGTTGGCCCGCGCCTCCTGAGGTCCGGCGCCCTTCCCCGTCCGGGCATTTCCGCCCAGGGACCGGTCAGTGCAGGGGTGGCGCCGTGGTCCTTCGGACCATCAGTTCGTGCGGCGCGACGGCGGACTGCACCGCCCCTTCCTGTCCGTCCAGTTCGTCGAGAAGCATCTTGGTGGCCAGCTCCGCCTGCTCGTCCGGCCGCTGCCCCACTGTGGTCAGGCCCATGGCTTCGGCAAAGTCGTGGTTGTCGATGCCCACAACTGACAGGTCCGCAGGTACGTTGACGCCGATGCGGGCGGCCTCGAAGATGACGCCCATGGCCATCTCGTCCGAGGCACAGAAGATTGCGGTGGGCTTGGCCTCGGAGCCGGACCACAGCCGCCGGAATGCTTCCTGCCCGCTGCGGACCGTAAAGTCTCCCCATTGGTCCCATTCGGGGCGGATCTTCAGGCCGGCGGCCGTCATCACGTCCCTGAAGGCCAGGATGCGGACCCGGGGAACATCGAAATTCAGGTCCGTTTCGTCGTCGCCGTGGAGCAGGGCGATGTCCCGGTGGCCGAGGTCGATCAGGTGCCGGACAGCGGTGGAAGCGGCCGCGTAATCATCGATGCCGATGTAGGCGCACTCCTCGACATGCCCGCCCACCACCACCAGGGGGATGTCGATTTTTTGCAGGTGGTCCAGCTCTTCGGGGGTCAGCGCCATACAAAGGACCAGCAGGGCGTCGATCTGCTTGTAGACCATGGTCTTGCTGAAGAGCCGTTCCCGGTTGCTGCCGTGCCCGCCCAGGTTGAACAGCGAGAGGTTGTACTGCCGGGCATGGAGTTCCCGGTCGGCCCCCTCGATGGCCTTGGAAAAGAACCAGCGGCTAACAAACGGGGCCAGCACGCCGATGGTTTTGGTTCTCCCCGTGGCCAGCCCCGAGGCCGAGGAGGATGCCACGTAACCGAGGTTTCCTGCGACCTCCAGGATCTTCTCGCGGGTGGCCGGCGAAACCCTGGGCAGGCCCCGTACGGCCCGGGACACCGTGGCGGTTGATACACCGGCGGCGGCGGCAACGTCCTCGATACTGACTCCGTTATGGCCGCCCCGCTGGGATCTCTCTGTTGTGCGTGCCACGGTGTCCCCTCAATTACTCCTTGCAGCGTAAGGCTGTCCGCCCTGCGTTACCCCCAAGAATTCGTATTTTCGCATTCTGCGTGGATGCGGTGTTAACCGCGCAGGACGTAACCCGTTCTGTGACGGCTACCTCCGGTCCGGAAGTTTGCGGCGGAGCCGGATCATGCCGTAGAGCGCCAGGAGGGTTGCCAGCAACCCCAAGGCCCAGCCCAGGGCCGGTTGCGCGGTCACTTCCATCCAGACGGTCACCACCAGCAGGACCAGGGCCCAGAAGCCGAGGAACCCGATGATGATGTCAAAGTCTTCGCCCGAACGGACGCGGCGGCGTGTGCTTCCCGCTCCCGGAGCCCGGGCGCGGGAAGCGTCGCCTGTCACTTGACTGCACCTGCCGTCAGGCCGGCAACAATCTTGCGCTGGAAGACCAGCACCAGGATCACCAGCGGAATGGTGACGATGGTTCCCGCGGCCATGATGGCCGTATACGGGATCTGATTGGGCTGCGCACCAGCGAAGCTGGCAATGGCAACCGTCACCGGCTGGGTTCGTTCATTCGACAGCTGGCTGGCAATCAGGAATTCATTCCATGAGGAGATGAATGCCAGGATGGCCGTCGTGAAGATGGCCGGAGCCGCCAGCGGCATGATCACCTTGCGAAACGCCTGACCCTGCGTGCAACCGTCAACGCGGGCTGATTCCTCCAACTCCCAGGGCATTTCCCGGAAGAAGGACGTCAGTGTGTAGACGGTCAGCGGCAGGACGAACGAGATGTTCGGAATGATCAGCGCCTGATAGGTGCCCATCCAGCCAATGTTCGTGAAGAGCTGGAACAGCGGCGTGATCAGGGCAACACCCGGGAACATCGAGGCGCCCAGGATGAAGCCCAGTACCAGGTACTTGAACCGGAAGTTAAGCCGGGCCAGCGCGTACGCGGCAAAGACGCCGATGACGAGCGAGACTACCGTGACTGTCACGCCGATGATGATGCTGTTCAGCAGCGCCTGGCCGAACTTGTTGCCAAACGATGTGTCGAAGGCAGTGAGGAAGTTGTCCAGCGTGACGTGGGTTGGCCACGGCGTGGTGTCGTAAGTGAAGCCCACCTCGCGGAACGCCGTCACCACCATCCAGTAGGCTGGCGCCAGGCACCAGATCAGGATGACCGCGGCGCTGATGTACGTCCTGGCGCTGGCCCATTTCTCCTTGTTTTGGGCTGCCTTGCGTCCCTTGTCCTGCTGCGCCCGGAGAGACGCTGGGGCAGTTGCCGCGGTCATTTCTTCCCCTTACCGCTGGCGCCGACTCTGCTCCACCACGTTCGCTCCGAGGAACCTGACGAAAATGAAGGCGACCAGGAAAATGATGATGAATGTGATGGTTGACAGCGCCGCCGCCGAGTTGAATCCCTGTCTGATTTGATTGATCACCAGGATGGACAGCGTAGTGGTGTTGTTGGCACCGCCGGTGAGGATATACGGCAGATCGAACATCCTCAGCGCGTCAAGGGTACGGAACAGGATGGCGACCATCAGGGCGGGCTTGACCAGCGGCAGGGTAATCAGTCGGAAGCGCTGCCAGGCACTGGCCCCGTCCACCTTTGATGCCTCGTAGACCTCGGCAGGAATCATCTGCAGGCCGGCCAGAATCAGCAGGGCCATGAAGGGCGTGGTCTTCCACGTGTCGGCGATGATGACCGCCCACTTGGCGGGCCACTCACTGCCGGTCCACAGGATGGAGACATTGAACAGCTTGTTGATGATGCCGTTGAAGTCGAACATGAACAGCCACAGCTGCGCGGTGACGGCGGTGGGAATAGCCCACGGCACCAGGACGGCAGCCCGGACCAGGCTGCGGCCCTTGAAGCTCCGTGCCATGATCATGGCCATCCAAAAGCCCAGGACGGTTTCAAACCCGACTGTCACCACTGTGAAGAAGAAGGTGGTGGCCGTTGCGGTCCAGAACTGCCCGCCGAGGGTGCCCGGCGGACAAGCCACGGTTCCGCCGCCCTGCGCAGCACACTGCTGCCCAAGCCAGTTCACGTAGTTCTGGATGCCGGCCGCGCCGCCGTCGGTGAAGAGTCCGGTGACGGGATCGAGCCCGGCATCCTTCTGGAAGGACATCACGATAGCGCTGATGATCGGGTACACGATCACAATGGCCAGCGCGACGATTGTCGGAGCCAGCAACCAGGAAGCCCACCGGCCCTGGCTGGCAATCCTGTTGTCTTCGCCTACCCCTTTTGGTCCGTGATGGACCGGGGCGGCGCCCGACGCCGGCTGCTTTACCGGCGTCGGGCCCAATTCGGTAGCCATGGCAGTTTACGATCCTGCGCCGGCGGTCTCGATGGACTTCTGCATGTCGGAGAGGGCATCCTTGGCGGGCTTTTCACCCTTCAGCGCCGCGTAGGCGTTGTCCTGGATGGCCTTGGTGACTGCAGGGTAGAACGGGGTTACCGGCCGGGGAACAGCATTCTCGATGGAAGTCTTGAGCACCGGCAGGTAAGGCAGTTTGGCAACCAGTTCCTGGTCCTGGTACAGGTCACCGAGAACCGGGGCCAGCGAACCCTGGGTTGCGAAGAACTTCTGCTGTTCTTCCTCGACCAGGAACTTCACGAAGTCCAGGGACGTGGCCTTGTGGTCGGAGTAGACGCTGACGGCTGCGCTGTGGCCGCCGAGGGAGGAGGCCCCGGGGCCGTCCTTGCCCGGAAGAGCAGCCATGCCCAAAACATCCTTGACCTTGGAGGATCCTTCAGTGGTGGCCAGGTTGTAGACGTACGGCCAGTTGCGGAGGAACAGGAGCTTGCCGTCCTGGAAGGCCCGGCGGCTTTCCTCTTCCTGGTAGGTGATGGCTTCAGCCGGGATGTTGCCGTTCTTGAAGGCCTCTACCAGGTTGTTCAGGCCTGCTTCGGCCTCGGGGGTGTTCAGGTTCGGCTTGCCGTCATCATTCAGGACAGATCCACCGGCCGAGTTGATGGCTTCGGAAGCGTTGACGGTAAGGCCCTCATACTGCTTGAACTGCCCGGCGTAGCAGCCGATGTTGTTCTGCTTGGCGATGGAGCACATGCCCATCATCTCGTCCCACGTCTTGGGGGCCTCGGGAACCAGGTCCTTGCGGTAGTAGAGGATGCCGCCATCGGAGGAAACCGGAGCCGCATAGAGGGTGCCCTTGTAAGAGCCTGCCTCGATGGTGGGCTCCAGCATGCCCTTGGTGTCGATAGCCATCTTGTCCTTGAGCGGCTGGAGCCATCCCTTGGCGGCGAACTCGGCCGTCCAGACGACGTCCACGCTGGCGACGTCGTAGTCGGCGTTCTTGGCCTGGAAGTTCTGCACCAAGTCATCGTGCTGCTGGTCGGCGTTGTCGGTCTGCTCCTTGAAGGTGACCTTTTCGTCCGGGTGCGCGGCGTTCCACTTCTCGATCAGCGGACGGACGACGTTGCTGTTGTCCTTGCCCTGCACGTACGTAATGGGGCCCCGGCTGTCGAGGTTGGCTTCAGCGTCGCTGCCGCCGCCCGAGGTTCCGCCACCTCCTCCGCCGGCACAGGCGGACAGGGAAAGGGCCAGAACACCGGCCGTGGCAACCGGCAGAAGGAATCTAGGGGTTTTCATTGGCTTGAAGCTCCTCGCTGAGAGACAAGTAAGTCGACACTGCGGTTGTTGGTGAGGTTGATGTGGTGCCTGTCACACTAGTAAGGTTGCTGCGGTTCATGCAAGCGTTTACATCAAAAAGTTATCTAAGGGGAACCAAATGTCCAACCCGTCCGTTCCAGGCCCCCGGAGCAGCAGCCGCGAATGGTGGGCCGATGCTGTGGTCTACCAGGTGTATCCCCGCTCCTTCGCGGACGCTAACGGTGACGGAATGGGTGATCTCCGCGGAGTGACCACCCACCTGCCGTACTTGGAGCGGCTGGGCGTGGACGCTGTCTGGCTCTCCCCTTTCTATAGATCACCCCAGGCGGACGGCGGCTACGACGTGGCCGACTACCGCCAGGTGGACCCCCTGTTCGGCTCCCTGGCCGACTTCGACAGCATGTTGCAGGATGCTCACGGGCGGGGACTGAAGGTCATCGTTGACCTGGTTCCCAACCACACCTCGGATGAGCACCTGTGGTTCCGTGAAGCGCTGGCGGCGCCGCCGGGGTCCGCCGAGAGGGACAGGTACATCTTCCGGCCGGGCAAGGACTCCGAGCCGGGGTCCGGGGACGGCAACAGGCCACCCAACAACTGGAAGTCGATCTTCGGCGGCCCGGCCTGGACCCGGGTCACCGACGCCGGCGGCCAGGACGGAGAGTGGTACCTCCACCTCTTCGACACCAAGCAGCCGGACCTGAACTGGGACAATGCAGAGGTCCAGGAAGAGATGCGGTCAGTCCTGCGGTTCTGGCTGGACCGGGGTGTGGACGGCTTCCGGGTGGACGTTGCCCACGGACTTGTCAAGGAGGCCGGATTGCCCGACTGGGACGGCGTGGCTGCCATGGTGGAGGGCACTGCCCCGCACCGGGATCCCCTGCTCCCGGGCGATGCCCCCGGTGCCCACACCGACGCCGAAGAACCGCACCGTGCGGTATCACCGGTGTATCCGCCGTCACCCTTCTTCGACCAGGAAGGTGTCCACGCGATCTACCGCGACTGGCACAAGGTGCTGTCCGGGTACGGTCCCGACCGCATGCTCGTAGCCGAAGCCTGGGTTGAACCCGCGGATCGGCTGGCCCGCTACGTCCGCCAGGACGAGATGCAGCAGGCGTTCAACTTCGACTTCCTGCTGGCAGGCTGGGACGCGGAACGGATGGCCGCGGCCATCGACACCTCCCTGGCCGCTGCGGCCACCGTGGGTGCACCGTGTACCTGGGTGCTCAGCAACCATGACACAGTCCGGCACACCACCCGCTTTGGCCTGCCCGATCCCACATCCTTTCCCAAGGGCATTGGCCCGGACGACGAACAGCCGGACGCCTCCTTGGGACTGGCGCGGGCCCGTGCCGCCACCCTGGTGTCGCTGGCGCTTCCCGGCTCGGCCTACCTGTACCAGGGCGAGGAACTCGGCCTGCCGGAGCACACCACGCTTCCCGCCGGGGCACGGCAGGATCCCACGTTCTTCCGCACCCGGGCCGCCGAAATAGGCAGGGACGGCTGCCGGGTGCCGTTGCCATGGACTGCCGGGGCTTCGGGCTTCGGATTCTCGGACCCTGCTCAGAACGCCGCAGAACCCTGGCTGCCGCAGCCGGAGAGCTTCGGCCCGCACGCAGCGGACCTGCAGGACGGTACGGAGGGGTCCACGCTGGAGCTGTATCGCGCCGCACTGGCCTTCCGGGCGGCGGAAAAACTGGGTGCGGGCAGCATTGAATGGGCAGAAGCCCATTCACCGGAGAGCGGCCTGCTGGCCTTCACCAACGGGGACGTGCTGGTCATTGCCAACATGGGATTCGCCAGCGCCCCGGTGCCCGGCGGCTACGCTGTGGCGGTATCCAGCGGACCGGAACCGCGGGCAGAGTGGGCAGGCATGCAGGAGGTTCCCGTGGACTGCACCGTGTACCTGCAGAAGACAACCGCTCTTCATCCGGGGAACGCCCAGCGCCAGCAGGACTAGGCCCCAGCTAAGTCCCCCCGGACAGCACCGGTGTCAGCGGACGCGTTCGGCCCTGCCGAAGCGGGTCCGGGCCCCGGCGCCGATGTGGATCAGGACCGGCGTCTTCCTGCCCACCACTGCGTCAAGGGCATCAACCAGCCCGGAGACTTCGGCGGCCAGAAGATGCGGCGCCACCCCCTGGCGGGGCAGCAGCCGGATCCTCAGTGTCGGGGTGCCTTTGACGTCGTAGGTGGTCACGCTGGACGAGGCAAGATCCGGTCGGCCGGCGAGCGCCTGCTTGAGTGCCTGTTCAGCCACTCCCGCGCCGATCCGGACATCGCCCGGGACTTCCCCGGGATCGTACTCGGACGCCAAAAGGTTCGACCGGCCCTTACCTTGCTGGGCCACCCAGGCAACCATCAGTCCGATCAGGACCAGGAGGGCGAATGCCACCACCATCCAGAGCCAGCTTTCCGTCCGGCCAGGGAACCGGGTGGCGTTGAAGGCATCGTTGGCAGTGCTCCAGGCTGCCGCGGACCAGGGGTGCCACCACGCTGCGACGGCGGGAACGGTGGCCAGCAGGACCAGCAGGAGGCCCACCGCCAGCAGTTTCAGGCCGAGCAGGGTCAGGAGGATCCGGTTCAGGACGGTTGGTGTGCTGTTCATGCCCCCACCACCCCGGACGGTGCGACATTAATACGGACTTCCGGTGCTGGATCGAGCGCCATCTGATCCACTTCCTCCCGGACGGCGTCCAGCACCGCGTCACCATCGACTGGCACGCCCGACGTGGGCCGGAGGTTGACCATGACCTGGCGCTGCGAGACCACCACCATCACTTGCTCCGGTGTAACGTTTGCTGCCAGGCGCGCCCGGCGGGCCAGCGACGAAGCGATCACTTCGTCGTCAATGACGACGGCGGGACGCCCGGATTCGAGCCAGCCGCCAGCGAGCGTGTGCCGGGCGCGGCGCCCCGGTGCCACGCCGTTGAGGAAGAAGACCAGGCCCACCATGGCAAGCACGGCACCGATGGCGCCCAGGAGGAGGGGTGAAATCCCGGCGGGAAGCGCCGTCAGCCGCTCGGCGGCGACTTGGGGTTCGATCAGCCAGGGCGGCTGGCCTATGGCGTGCACCGCAGCCTCCAGCAGCCCGTACCCGGCCAGCGCCATGACCAGTACAGCGGCAACGATGGCAGCACCGGCACGCGTCGAACGTGTTTCCCGGCGCACGATCCGGGCCATGTCCGGGCTCCGGCCATTGTGGCGTCCGCCCCTGCCGCCGCGGGCGTCGCTGCTTCGTGTCTCCACGCTGCTGCTCACTGCACCCGACCTCCTTCGCTGATCCTTGCCCCGCTGATCCTGATGTCCACCCGGCTCAGGCTGGCTCCGCTGAGCTCGGTCACCGTGGCCAGGATGCGGGCCTTGGCCTGCACCGTACGCTGCCAGATGGAACCGCCCACCAAGTCAATCCGCCCCGGATCCATCGCCGCCTGCAGCGGGGGGACCCTGATAGGCGTGACAAGCGACAAAGCCAGCAGCCCGTCGTCGTCCGCCCAGTCGGCACGGACGTCCTGGGCGTCAACGCCGAACTCGCGGGCCGCCGCGGCCTTGGCGAGGCTGGTCAGCGCCTGCGTGCTGATCCGGTTATGGCCGTTGAGCACCTGCCCCGGCACTGCCGGCGCCGGCGCGCTCATGACGATGAACGCCGGCCCGTGATGGCGTCAAGGACGCCGCGCAGGTCCAGCTTTCCTTCGGCTGCGCGGCCCAGGAGCGCTCCTATGGCCATGAAGAGCAAGGAAACGAGGAAGCCCCAGAGGCCGAACTGCAGGGACATGAAAGCAACAAAGGCACCCATCGCGATGCCTGCCACGGTGAGGTTCACAGCAATGCCTCCCTTTCCGGAGAGCCGGCCGCTGGCGGCTTGACGGGCGGCGGCACGTAGACGTCGGTGACCTCCACGTTCACCTCAATCACCTGCAGCCCTACGAGTTCCTCCACGGCCCGGTAGACCGCGGCCCGGACCTGGTTGGCCAACGAATGCAGGGGCGTGCCATAACTGGCAACCAGGCTGATGTCCACAGCCACCTGCGTTTCGCCGACTTCCGCCCGGACTCCCGTGGCATGGTCGGTACTGCCCACGGCGTCCCGGATGGCACCCAGCGCCCGGGACGGGCCCGAGCCAAGGGAGTAGACGCCGGGGACCGCCCTCGCGGCAATACCGGCAACCTTGGCCACGGCGGTTTCGGAAATGACGGTGCGGCCCGGCCCGGGCGCCGCAGCGGGAACCGGCACGGCCCCGCGGTGGACACCCGGTGTGGGTTGTGGGTTCTGGTATTCCATCAGGCACTTCCCCCTTCTTTTGTTTCCAACCCTATCCCCAGCCTGCGGTGATGTGCTGGAATCGCTCGGCGACAGGTGCAGTGGAATCGCCCGGACAGCGGTGCGGGGCATGACAACAGTTGAGCGGGACAGTTAAAAGGCCCAGGCGGGGAGGCCCCCAAGGACATCCCCGCCTGAGCGGTGCCGCCCGTTCGGGCGGCGGAAGCGGCAGGTGCCGCGGTCTTGTTACTTGTAGAGGCCTTCGCCGCCAATGCGCTTGTTGGTGGGCAGGTAGCCGAGCGGGCCGAGGCCGTTCTGGCCGAAGCTGCGGTCCACCTGGGTCACGCCGTTCTTGAAGTTGATCTTTACGGTCGGGGACAGGGAGCCGCCGCGGACGCCGTTGACGTTGTCGATGAACGACTGCACCAGGCCATTGGGCTGGACGTAGTGCGAGTAGGCCTGGAACTGGCGGCCGTTCTGCTGGCCCGAGATGGTTCCGCTCGGGTTGTTGGCCGGAAGGTTCAGGTCGGTGGGTGAGCCGAGCGCCAGGCCGCTGTTGTTGACCGGCTGGTAGTCCGAACGGATGCCGTCGCCCACGAAGCCGTAGACGCCGTCGGGACCGCGCATGCCGTCCGCATAAGTGAACTGGTGGCTGATCGTGTAGAGGTAGTACTTGTTCTTGCCGTCTTCATTCTGGATGAAGATCTGCGGGCGCTCAGTCTGGTCGTTGACGCAGTTGGCGGACAGGATCGGCGGCAGGAAGGACCACTTGGTGAGGTCCTTGTTGTCGGCGACGGCCAGGCCCACGTTTGCGGTCTGGTAGTTGGCGCCGGTGTTCTGGACATCGGTCAGCTTCTCAGCGTGCGGATCGCCCGGCTGGTAGCCCAGGTCCTCGCCCTTGCACTGGTAGTCGCCGCGGTTTCCGGCGGTGTTGCCTTCAAAGACCATGTAGGTCTTGCCCGGGTGGGCCGGGTCAGCGAACGTGTACGGGTCGCGGAAGGCAAAACCCGGGTTCTGGGCTTTGTTCTGGTACAGCTTGCCGTCCGGCTCCAGCAGCTTGGTGTGCTGGAAGCCGTCAAACGTCACGCCGTTCTTGTCGGCATGGATCTTGCCCAGTGCCTTGGCGATGGCTGCGTCGGGAGCGATTCCGCCGCCACCGGCGTTGCGCTCTGCCACATCGTGGAACGTGGTGGCCGTGTAGAAGACGTTGACCTGGTTGCCCTGCATCAGGCGGGTGGAGCCGGACCATTCGGTGTTGCCGATGGACGTGTTGTCCAGGAACAGGTGTCCGCCGTAGTTCCACTTGTCCTTCGCCGGATCGGCGTTGGTCTTGCGGAAGAAGTATCCGATGCGGGCGTTCCAGTGGCGCTGGTCGAAGCCGTAGCCGGCATGGCGGTCGGCCACCAGGGAGAAGATGACGTCGTAGCCCTTGTAGCTGATCTGGTTGGCGTTTTCATCCGTCAGCGACCAGGTGTCCCAGACCCAGACGTCGTCATTCATGGCGGGAAAATCTTCAGGGATTTCCGGCATGGTGACGTCGGGGCTCATGGAGTTCTGGCCCGGCGCAACGGAAGGGTTGCTCTGCGCCATGATCTGCTTGGCGTCCGCACGGGTCCACTTCGAGGTGAACTCCGACGCCGGGTCAAGAGCCTGCTGGGTGTGCTTGGTGGGGAGGGGGAAGCCGGGCGTGGGCGACGGGAGCTGCTGGGCGGCCGGCGGGTCAGCGGGTTCGTTGGCCTGCGCCGAGGGGACGGCCAGGAAGGCCGAGGCCGCAACGGAGGCCGCCAGGGCTGCGGCGGCGGTCCGCCACCGCAGCTTCCGGGGTGATTGGGGGTGCTTGTGCATTTGTGCTCTTCTCGCGGAGTTCAAACTGTTCGTGGAAGACGGGCGGATGCCCTGGTTCCCCGCACTCCGGCGGATTCCCCGGCGGCACGGCAGGCATCGTCGGGGACGCCTTTGTAACGGGGGCGGGACCTGGGTGGAGCCCCGAAGCGGGCCCTGGCGACATCAGGGCGATGTCCGGGCCGGTTTCAACGCTAGGCAGGACCGAGAGCACATTTCAAACGTGTGTCGGCCCTCCGAAAACCTAGTTCGACTCATATATGCAAGCGCTTACGCAACTCAAGGCGCGCGCGTGCCACAACGATTTTTCACAGTCAAATGTTTCAGATGTCTGACAAATCTTTTGACGGCACCGCTGTCGCAGCGGACACGGCAGCAACGCGCGGGGCTGGGGCAGCACGAGGGTCAATAGAGTGGTTCGGGGGCAAAGACAGGTAGCCATCACTCATGCCGCATTAACCCAACGAATATATTTTGGGATCAGTCGGCCAGCCAGAGGCTGGGATGGCAGACAACAAACGCCCGTTCCGGTTTCGATCGGGCCATTCCGGGTAGGGGGTGGGCCGGCAAGCCGCTGTTCTGAATCGAGTTAATCGCATGGAACGATCAATGCAGCGCGCCCCGAAAGGCCAGGCCCTGCAAAAAGCCCCTCCACCGGCCAAAGACCGCTGGCGCATCCCCACGTTTGCTGGCCGCCAGCTCCGTGAAAAATTCAAGACCGGCCGGACCGCTGCTACCGCGGCAGGGACAGCGTTGCTGGTCCTGTCGACTTTTGTCAGCACTGTAGCCCTCGCCCCGGCCGCCCACGCGGCCGATCCCGTGGTGGTCACCCTGACCTTCGATGACGCGCATGCGGACCAGCTCGGTGCCGCGGCGTACATGAATGCCAAGGGCCTGAAGGGAACTTTCTATGTTCCCTCGGGCTTCCTCAATGCTGACGCCGCCTACATGTCAACGGCCCAGGCCCTTGCCCTGCAGTCAGCCGGCAACGAGATCGGCGGCCACAGTGTCACCCACGCCGACCTGGCATTCGCCGATACCGCTGAGGTCACCCGGCAGATCTGCAATGACCGCATCAGCCTGAGGGACCTGGGCTTCCGCATCACCAGCTTCGCGTATCCGTACGCCTCGTCGACTCCGGCCATCGAAGGCATCGCCAACACATGCGGCTACAACAGCGCCCGGGGCCTGGGTGACATTGCAAGCCACATCGCGGGAACCGAGACGTTCCCGCTGGCCGAGACCATGCCTCCGGCGGACCCGTTCCTTACGAAGGCGCCGGACCAGATAGACAACACGTGGACCCTCCAGAACCTGGAAGACCTGACCCTCAAAGCCCAACCGGGCGGAGGCTGGATGCAGTACACGTTCCACCACATCGGAGTGGACACCGAACCGCTCAGTGTAACCACGGCGAACTTCAACGCCTTGATCGACTTCCTGGCCGCCGAACAAAGCGCCGGCCGGATCGTTGTCAAAACCGTGGACCAGGTGATCGGCGGAGCCGTCAAGAACAATACCGCCGGACCGCAGCCGCCGGCGCCCCTGACGTCCGGCAACCTCATCCGTAACCCGGGCTTCGAGACAGCAGGCCCCATTGCCGGGGATGCCCCCTACTGCTGGGTTCCCGGCGGATTTGGAACCAACACCTACTCCTACAGCACGGTGACGGCAGCCCACACAGGCACTGCCGCCCAGCAGGTGGTGGTGTCCTCCTACCAAAGCGGGAATGCCAAGATCCTGCCCCCACAGGACACGGGTCAGTGCACCCCGACCGTGACACCCGGGCAGCGGTATTCAATGTCTGCCTGGTACACGTCAACGGCCAACACGCAGTTCGAGATCTACTACAGGACCGGCACAGGTAGCTGGCACTACTGGACCTCGAGCCCCTACTTCGGGCCAGCGTCCACGTTTACCCAAGCCACGTGGACTTCGCCGCCGGTCCCGGCAGGCGCCACCGCCATGACCCTGTCCCTGACAATGTTCAGCGCCGGAACACTCGTGACAGACGATTACAGCCTGACCAAGGCAGCCGTTGACCCGGGGGCATTCCAGTCCATGGCGCCGGTGCGCCTGCTCGACACCCGGTCCAGTGGCGGCCCCGTCGCTCCGAAGGGAACCGTGTCGTTCCAGGTTGGTGGTAACAGCGGCATCCCCGCGAACGTTGCAGCCGTGACCTTCAACCTGACCGTTACGAATCCAACGTCCAACGGCTTCGTCACGGCCTACGCGTCGGGCACCACACGGCCCAACGCTTCCAACCTGAACTATGACACCGGGCAAACAGTCCCCAACAGCGTCACGGTTCCTGTGGGCGCCGACGGAAAGGTCACGCTTTACAGCGAGTCGACTGGCACCGCGAACCTGATTGCGGACGTTTCCGGCTACTACGCGGCAGGAACAGCTGTTGCAGGTGGAGCCTTCCGCCCGGTAGCACCGGCGAGGTTCCTGGACACCCGGAACACGGGAACCCCCGTGGCACCGAAGGGCAGCGTGTCGTTCCAGGTGGGCGGCAACAGCGGCATCCCGGCAGGAGTTTCGGCAGTGACCTTCAACCTCACGGTTGCCAACTCCACCTCAAACGGATTTGTCACCGCTTATGCCTCCGGGACATCCATTCCCACAGCATCCAACCTCAACTACGACAGGGGCCAGATCGTCCCCAACAGGGTCACGGTTCCGGTGGGAGCAGACGGAAAGGTGTCGCTGTACAACGAGTCCACCGGTACCGCGCACCTGATCGCCGACATTTCCGGTTATTACATGTCAGGTCCGGTTACGCTTCCCGGCATGTTCCAGCCGATAGCGCCCACCCGTTTCCTGGACACCAGGTCCGGCAGCCCGGTGGCCGCCAACGGAACCATCTCGGTCCAGATCGGCACGGTCAGCGGGGTTCCGGCAACGGCCTCGGCGACCATCTTCAACCTGACCGTAGCCAATCCGACCAGGAACGGCTTCGTCACGGCCTACCCGTCCGGATCGTCACTGCCGAATGCCTCCAACGTGAACTACGCCGCCGGGCAGATTGTCCCGAACAGCGTCACTGTTCCCTTGGGACCGGATGGCAAGGTCAACCTCACCAACAGCTCAACCGGCACCACGCATTTGATCGCCGACGTCTCGGGATATTTCCTCTGACAAACGCAGGAAGCCAGCCACGCTGAGCATGTAACAGCTCCCCGGTAGAAGACCTGATCTCCAGGTTCAACTGCCGGGGAGCAGTCATGTGGTGGGGCAGAGCCGCTCGGCGGCCACAGGTCACGCGCTAGTCCGCCGCTCTGGGCGTTGAAGGCTCCGATGTGCGAACAAAGCCGGGACCCACCCCCAACAACTCCAGAAGTCCAGTTGCAAAACTGATCCTGAAAAGGATGGTTAAAGAAGAAAAGCACCAGTTCAGCAGAACTGATGCTTCCCAGTGGTGGCTCCGACCGGCGTCGATCCGGTGACCTTTCGATTTTCAGTCGAACGCTCTACCAACTGAGCTACAGAGCCTAGGTGACATGTCACCATGACCGCCGAAATCTCTTCCGACAACCAGAGCGACCCTGACGGGACTTGAACCCGCGACCTCCGCCGTGACAGGGCGGCGCGCTAACCAACTGCGCTACAGGGCCTTGCGTTTCTTGCTTCACAGTATCTCTACTGCTTTTTTCAAGGCTTCCAGCCTACCAGACATTTTTTGTCTGTTTGACCAGTTCCCTGCGTACCCCCAACGGGATTCGAACCCGTGCCGCCGCCGTGAAAGGGCGGTGTCCTAGGCCGCTAGACGATGGGGGCCAGAACCCGTTCGGAACAAAATAAAAGGCGTAAAGCGAGGCTTTCCGTCTTTGTCCTTTGCGTTTCTCCGAACTGGACTCAACAACTATAGGGCCTACTCTGCGATTATCCAAAATCGGGCAAAAACCCGTGCCTGAACAGGAAGAACGGGCGAAGATGGATTGATGGATGCCGTCGCAGCGCTCACCGAGATTGCCTTCTGGCTGGAGCGCGGACGCGCTGCCACCTTCAAAGTCCAGGCGTTCCGGAAGGCCGCCGCCGCCATCAGCGCCCTGCCACCGGACGAAGTGGCCGCGCGGGCGCGGAACGGCCGGCTGAAGTCAATGAAGGGCATCGGCGACCGGACTTTCCAAGTGATCCAGCAGGCGGTGGACGGATCCGTCCCGGACTACCTCGCTGACCTCCGCGAGAAAGGCGCGCAGCCACTGGCCGCCGGCGGAACCACAGTCCGAAACGCCCTGCGCGGCGACCTGCACAGCCACAGCGAATGGTCCGACGGCGGCTCCCCCATCGAGGTGATGGTCGCCGCCGCGGAAGTACTTGGGCGGGAGTACCTGGCCCTGACCGACCACTCCCCCAACCTGACCATCGCCAACGGCCTCTCCGCCGAACGCCTGGTGAAGCAGCTCGACGTGGTGGCCGCCATCAACAACGGCAGTAAGGACGGCGGCCCGCACGACGGCACCGTCCGGCTGCTGGCGGGCATCGAAGTGGACATCCTGGAATCCGGTGAGCTGGACCAGGACCCGGAACTGCTGGACCGGCTGGACATCGTGGTGGCCAGCGTCCACTCGAAGCTCCGGGCAGACCGTAAAACCATGACCGCGCGGATGCTCGGCGGCATCCTGGCACCGCACACCAACATCCTGGGCCACTGCACGGGCCGGCTGGTGGAAGGCTCACGCGGAACCCGCCCCCAGTCTGAATTCGATGCCAAGGAAATATTCGCCGCCTGCGCCGAGAACAATGTTGCCGTCGAGATCAATTCCCGGCCAGAGCGGCAGGACCCGCCGGATGACCTGGTCAAGCTCGCCTTGGAGGCAGGCTGCCTGTTCTCCATCGACAGCGACGCCCACGCGCCAGGGCAGCTGGATTTCCTCCAGTACGGGGCCGAGCGGGCTGAACGTAATGACGTGCCGCTGGAGCGGATCATCACCACCTGGCCGGTGGACAAGCTCCTTGCCTGGGCGGCCACCTAAACCCCATCAGCCAGCGTTTCCGAGGCGGCACGCGTCTATTTGACGGCGTCGGCGAGTTGCTGCCGGAAGTCGGCTTTGGTGGTAAGCGTCAGCTTCTCCCCGTTGAGGAAGAAGGTGGGCGTCCCCTGGACGCCCAGCGCCTCGCCGTCGGCAATGTCGGCCAGGACACGCTCCTCGGTTGCCTGGTCAGCCACAGCTGCATCGAACTGCGCCAGGTCCAATCCGAGTTCCTCGGCGTACGTGCGGAACAAGGGCGCCTGGGACTGTTGCTGCCCGGCCCACTGCGGCTGGGTGTCGAATAACCTGTTGGCCATTTCCCGGTATTTGCCCTGCTGGTTTGCCGCCTCGGCAGCGAGCGCCGCCTGGCCGGAGTTGGCATGGGCCGACAGCGGGAAATGCCTGTTCACGAAAGTAATCCTGTCGCCAAACTCGGCTTTGAGCTCCTCCACCACTGGATGGATGGACCCGCAAGCGGGGCATTCGAAATCCAGGAACTCCACCAACTGTGCCTTCTCCACCTCCGGCGTGGTGAGGCGGTAGCTGTTCTCCCGGACGAGCTGTTCCGACCCGGACGCCGGCGGAGCAGCATTTTGCTCCCTGTTGGCGGCAAACACGGCGTACCAGGCCACTCCACCGATGACGGCGGCTGCCAGCACAATCCAGATCACGGTCCTGACGAGGCGTGCGGTATCACGGGGTGGGGCAGGGCTTGAGACCATGTTTCGCATCCTAGCCGAGGCAGGGGGCGGCCCCGTCCCACGGCCAGCTCCCCTTTGGCAGGAAGTTGGCCAGACGTGGCCGATTTCCGCCAGCCCGGGCACGGCCTGCGCGACTAGATTGGGCTCATGCCTTCCACTACCCCTGTCAGCAGTCCCGCTTCGGCGTCATCGGCGGCCGCCCCGGTCAAGGCATTGGGGATCGCAGCCATGGCGGTCACCGTGGTCCTGTGGGCTTCGGCGTTCGTGGGGATCCGCGCCATCGGACCGCACTTCTCCCCCGGCTCCCTGACGCTGGGCAGGTTGGCGATTGCCGCCGTCGTACTCGCCGTCGTGGCGCTGCCGAAGATACTGAAGACGCGCCTCGTGCCGCGGGGCCGCGAGTGGTGGCCCATCCTGGCGTACGGGGTGATGTGGTTCGGTGGTTACAACGTTGCGCTGAATGCCGCCGAGCATGTCCTCGATGCAGGTACCAGCGCCTTGCTCATCAACGTCAACCCCATCCTGGTGGCAATCATGGCCGGCATCTTCCTCAAGGAGGGCTTTCCGCGCTGGTTGCTCATCGGCAGCACCATCGCCTTTGCGGGCGTCGCCCTCATCGCGCTGGGGTCCGGTGCGCCCGGCCAGCCAGGGGAAAGCGCGACGACGGACATGGCCGGCGTGCTGCTCTGCCTCCTTGCCGCGGTGCTCGCCGCAGTCAGCGTCATCGTCCAGAAGCCGGTGCTGCGGAAGTTTCCAGCGGCCCAAGCCACGTGGTTCGGCATCCTGGTAGGCGCGGCATGTTGCCTCCCCTTCGCCGGGCAGCTGGTGTCCGAGGTGCAGACAGCACCGCCCGCCGCCACCGCAGGGCTGGTTTACCTGGGGATCTTTCCCACGGCAATCGCCTTCACCACGTGGGCCTATGCGCTGTCGCTGGTGGATGCCGGAAAGCTGGCGGCCACCACCTACCTGGTCCCCGGAACTACGGTGCTGATTTCATGGCTCCTGCTGGGTGAGATCCCCACAGCCTGGGGCCTGGTAGGCGGGCTGGTGTGCCTGGTGGGCGTCAGCCTGACGCGCCGCCGGACCCGCACCCGCCGTGGCGCTGCCGGCGGCGCTGCCAGGGGGCGTTCCCGCGCGGAACCCGGCCGTCCCGGAGGCTAATCGGGACTAAAGTCGAGGTATGCCTGCAAGCCTTCCGCCCGGCCTCCCCATCATCCCGGAGGGCCCGCATGAACCGCGGGGTTTCACCATGTCCCCGGACGAGTTCGAGGCCGCCGTCTCCGATGCCCTGGACAGCATTCCAACGAAGCTGGCGCGGGCCATGGACAATGTGGCCGTCTTCATTGAAGACGACTACGAACCGCGCCCGGGAGACGACCCGGACACCGTGCTGCTGGGCCTGTACGAGGGCGTCCCCCTGACGGAACGGGATTCCTGGTGGGACGCCGGATCACTGCCCGACCGGATCACGATATTCCGTGAACCCATCCTCGACATCTGTGATTCGCGGGAGGACGTCATCCACGAGGTGGCAGTGACGGTGGTCCACGAGATTGCGCACCATTTTGGCATTTCGGACGACCGGCTGCACGAGCTCGGCTGGGGCTAGCCTTGTAGGCATGGGACACGACCACAGCCACACGCACGGAATTACCGCCACCGGGCGGCACCGCAAACGGCTGGTGGCCGTCCTGGCGATCACGCTGAGCGTGGTGCTGGTACAGGTGGTGGGCGCAATCCTGTCCGGGTCGCTGGCCCTGCTGGCGGACGCCGGCCACATGCTGTCCGATGCCGCGGGCGTCACGATCGCCCTCCTGGCCGCCTGGATAGCCGGCAGGCCCGCCAGCGACCAGCGGACCTACGGATACCAGCGCGCCGAGGTCCTGGCCGCCCTGGCCAACGCGCTGATCCTGATCGTCATCTCCGTGGTGATCTTCACCGAGGCCATCCGGAGGATCGGATCCGTGCCTGAAGTCCACACCGATATCATGCTCTTCGCCGCCATCCTCGGCGCCGTGGCCAACCTGGTCTCGCTGCTGATTCTCCGCGGCGCCCATCAGGAAAGCCTCAACGTTCGCGGCGCCTACCTGGAAGTCCTGGGGGACTTGCTGGGCTCCTTCGCGGTGATCATTGCGGCCGTGGTCATCATGTTCACCGGCTACCAGGCGGCGGATACGATCGCCTCGGTCATCATCGCCCTGATGATCCTGCCGCGGGCCTGGAGCCTGCTGCGGGACGTGGTGGACGTGCTGCTGGAGGCCAGCCCCAAGGGCGTGGAAGTACAGATGATCCGCGAACACATCCTTTCCGTGGACGGCGTCACTGACGTGCACGACATCCACATTTGGACCATCACCTCCGGAGTGCCGGTCTTTTCGGCCCATGTGGTGGTGGAGGACGGCGTCCTCAATGCCCGGGGCGCAGACCAGCTGCTGGACAAGCTTGTCACCTGCCTGGGATCACACTTTGACACCGACCATTGCACCTTCCAGCTTGAGCCGGCCAGCCACTCCGAACACGAGGAACGCCAGCACGCCTGACAACACGCCGCACAGCCTGCTGTTGTAAAGACACTGCTGTGATTAGTGTTATTGATGTGACAGCTGTTGCGTCTGTGCAACGGGTGACGTAACCTCGGACTGCTGGCGAGCAGCCGAGGCGTACCTCCGTGTCACCACCAGGACCTCACTCCCAGCCCAACCCGCTGCGAGGTCCCAGTCCATGTCGAGGTTTCTGCCTACATCGCTTCTGCCCGGGCTTCGGGCTGCATCCGGCCGGAAAGCGGCAGCGCTGTGCGCCGCCGTCGTACTTCTCGGATCCGGAGGGCTGCCCGCAGCGGCGGCCCCCGGCCCGCACCTTCCCGCCGCGCCGGCTCCGGCGGCGCCCGCCCTTCCCTCCCCTGGGGACATTGCGGCGGCGAAGGCCAGCGAAGCGGCAACAGCTGACCAGGTCGCCGCGATCGAACGCATCCTTGGGGATGCCTCGGACGCCCAGCAGGCGGCTTTCGCCGTGGCAATGCAGGCAAACAACTCCTACAGCGAAGCCCTGGTGGAGCTGCGGCGGCGGTCGGAGGCCGCGTCCTTGGCCGCCGCCCGGGCAACGGCCGCGCAGGCGGACCAGGACAAGACCCGCAAGCAGGTGGGACAGCTGGCCGGTGACCTCTACCGGAACGGCGGCCTGAACCCAACGCTCGGGACCCTGGTCAGCGGCACCGGCGAAAGCCTGCAGCAGGCCGCAACGCTCCAGGCGCTGTCCGCCGGCCGCAGCCGCGCATTCGAGGCCGCGGACGCTGCCGCCACCGCATCGCAGACCCTGACGGCTGCGGCGGGAGACGCCACAAAGGCAGCGGATGAGGCAGCCCGGACCGCCGAGGCACGGAAAACCGGCGCCGAGCAGGCCAACGCCGCCCAGGCCGCGGCGGTGGCGGATGCCCGTGCCCGGCGGACCGTCCTGGTTGACCAGCTGGCGCAGCTGCGCAACACGACAGTGGAGCTCGAATCAGCCCGGGTGGACGGGATCGAACGGCAGCGCGAGGAAGCGCGCCTGGCTGCCGTGACGGCCGCGGCCAACGCAGCGGTGGCCACAACCAATCCCCAGGGCACCGAAGCAAGGGGTGAAACCGGAGCCAACCAGGGCGGATCACCGGCCGCGCCCGCAGCCGTGGCTCCAGCTGCCCCGGCACCCGCACCTGTCCCTGCCCCTGCAGCTCCGGCTCCCGCTCCGGCACCTGCGGCACCGGCACCCGCCCCCGCTCCGGCACCCGCCCCAGCGCCCGCTCCCGCCCCCGCTCCGGCACCCGCCCCAGCGCCCACTCCCGCTCCCGCGCCCGCGCCCGCTCCGGCTCCCGCTCCCCCAACTTCCGGCGGCGCCACCCTGGAAACGGCCATTTCCGTGGCCCTCAGCAAGGTGGGTTCGCCGTACTTCTACCAGTGGGGCGGCACGGGACCCACCGGCTTCGATTGCTCGGGGCTCGTGCAGACGGCCTTCGCAGCCGCCGGGAAGTACCTGCCCCGGACCGCCGGCCAGCAGTACGCGGCTGCTCCCGTCCATGTGCCCCTCTCGCAGGCCCGCCGCGGCGACCTCCTGGTGTGGGGCTCCGGACCGGATTTCTACCATGTGGCCATCTACCTGGGGAACGGCCAGGTGGTGCAGGCACTCAACCCGCAGGAGGGCATCGGCGTCACCCAGCTCAGTTCCATGGCCGGGATGCAGCTGCACTCCTACGCGGCGAGGTACTGAGCCCCGGCAAACATGCAGAGCATCACCCGGTCAGCTGAGGACGTCCTTGGTGGTGAACCGGGCGTAGGCGAACGCACCGAACACGGCTATGTAGCCAGCCTGCAGCAGCGCGTTGCTGGCGAATGAATCCCAGAGGACCGGCTGCCGGAGCATGTCGCCGAAGCCCAGCCAGTAGTGGCTGAACAGCCATGGGTGCAGCCACTCCAGCTGCGGCAACTGGTCCGCTATCTGCGACACCACGGAAACCACCACCGTGGCCGCCATGGCCCCTACCGGAACCACCGTCAGCGTGGACAGCAACAGTCCGATGGCCGACAACCCGGCCAGGGACACGGCCATGTACGCCGCGATCAGCAGCATCCGCACCGCGGCCTCCGGCGGCTGGATCACATCACCGGACAGCAGGGTGACAGGCCCCACCGGAAACAGCGCAGCCCCGATCGCGGCGCCGGCCAGCGCCACGGTCAGGGGCGCCACGATGCAGAACGCCAGCGCCGCCGCGTACTTGACCAGCAGCAGCCGCACGCGCCCGGCGGGAGCTACCAGCAGGTACCGCAGCGTGCCCATGTTCGCCTCGCCGGCAATGGTGTCGCCCGCGACGACGCCAACGGTAAGCGGCAGGAACAGCGGCACGGACACCAGCATGGCGGTGAAGGCGACGAACAGCCCGTTTTGCGTGATGCGGTCCAGGAAGGCCGGGCCCCGGCCGGAAGGGACGCCGGAGGAGAGCCGCACGGCCACCGCGATCAGGATGGGAATCGCTGCCAGGGCCAGGAGGAGGGCCCACGTGCGCCGGCGGCCAAACAGGACCTTCAGTTCGGACTGCATCAATGAGAGCCCGGACCAGCGCGGCACGGCCACTTTCTGTGTTCGGGCCGAACCGGGGATGTCCGCCGGAATACTACTGGGCAACGTCGAACCCCTCCCCTGTCAGTGCGACAAACCGGTCTTCCAGGCTTTCGCGTTCGACGGCGAAACCCCGGACGCGGACCCCGGCCGCCACAAGGCGCGCCACGATGTCCTCCGCAAGGATTTCCCCGGACCCGGCCTGTTGGGACGCGTCAGTCCGTGTTGAGGGAGCACCGGATGCAGGCGCCAGGGCAGCCAGCAGGGTCTCCCCTCCGGCCTGGGCATCGCCGGCCCCGCAGTCCAGCCCCAGGCCCGCCAGCACGGTCCGCGCCTGTCCCCCGTCCGGCGTGAGGAGGCGGACCCTGGCGCTGCCGGTCCGGCGGAGGTCGGCGAGGGAGCCCTGGGCCACCAGCTTCCCGTTGCTCATGACGGCGGCATGCGTGCACATCTGGTCCACCTCGGCCAGCAGGTGGCTCGAGACGAAGACGGTGGTGCCGTTGTGCGCCAGGGAGCGGACCAGGTGCCGGACCTCCCGGGTGCCTTGCGGGTCCAGCCCGTTGGTGGGCTCGTCCAGCACCAGCAGGTCCCGGTGCGACAGCAGCGCGTTCGCAATCCCCAGGCGCTGCTTCATGCCCAGCGAATAGGCGTGCACCCGTTTGTTGGCGGCATGGGCAAGCCCCACCTGGTCGAGCGCCCGCTCCACCCGCGCCCCGCGCGTTGCCGGCACCGTGTGGCGCGTGGCAGCGTCCAGCCGGTGCAGGTTCGCAGCGCCGGACAGGAACGGATAGAACGCCGGGCCCTCCACGAGTGCACCCACGCGCGGCAGCACCTCGTGGAACCGGCCCGGCATCTCCATCCCCAGCAGGTTCACCCTCCCGGATGAGGCCGACGCCAGGCCCAGCAGCATGCGGATGGTGGTGGTCTTCCCGGATCCGTTGGGCCCCAGGAAGCCGAACACGGAGCCGGGCGGCACCGCAAGGTCCACGCCGTCCACGGCCACTTGGTGGCCGAACTTCTTGGTCAGGCCATGGGTCTCAATGGTCAGCCCGTAGCGTTTTTCCGGGTCCGGAGAGCCCGGGTTCATGGGGCCGCCGAAGCGGCGGCCTGCAGCCTGTCCGGCGGAACCATGCCCGCGAAAATGCGGCCGTCATCGGTGATGAGCACGTTGAGCAGCGCCGTGGACACCAGCCGCCCGCCGGGAACGACGACGCCGGCCTGGGCCAGCAACGGATCCTCCATGAAGGATTTGGCGGCCGGTACGCCCGCTGCCGCGGCAGGCAGCCGCAGGATGGTTTCCCAGCCCTGCCCGGTGACGGACGGATGTCCGGGGCCCTTGCCGGCGCCGGCATGGTCACCGAAGTTGTTGGCGCGGGGGGTTTGATCGCCGGAGATGTGACCTTCGTAGGTCCTCTGCCCGGAGTCAGGCACCTGCAGTTCCTTCACAGTGCTGCCCGGAGGCGGGGAGAACGTGAACAGGGAATCGTCCGGCGTGTCCAGGGACAGGGCGGTGAATCCGAGGCGGAAGGCGGGCGTTCCGGCGCCACGCGCTGTGACCTGGACGGCGAGGGGCATTCCGGTTTCGCCGTCCACGGCGATGGCCACCTGGCCTACCAGGGTGGCTTCGGACCGGGGTTCAAGCAGCAGGTTGTAGGCCGCCCGGCCGGCTACTTCCACATCGGCTCCCACTGTCACGGCCGTGGTGGGGTCCACTTTCTCCAGCAGGTGCCGGGCGAGGTCCTCCGGCATCGGCATCATGGATTCCGCCGGTGAAGCGGTCGGTGCGGGAGCGGCGGGATCTGCACCCTGGGCCTGCGGCGCGCCGAGCGGCAGGTCGGAGGCGTGGGCCGGCAGGGTCAGATGGGCGGCTGAGTTGTCCTTGGAGGAGTAGAACCACACGTCGCTGTCCCGGCGGATGACGTCACGTTCGGCAAGCCTGTCCACCACCTGGATGCGGGCTTTGGTGGTGCCGTCCATGTAGACGCGGGCGGTGTGCTGTCCGGAAAGGAATTCGACCACGGACGCGGCACCGCCTGCGGACGCGGGGTCGGATGACGGACCTGTGGAGGGCAGGGCGGGCAGCCCCAGGTCCGAGGACTGCTCAATGGTTCCGGAGAAGGCCAGCGTGTGGTGCGTCGCCGCCAGGGCCAGCACCTCCGCGGGCGTCTTCTGCGGGAGAGGGTCACCGGCGTTTGCGGGCAGGGTCCCGGCGAGCGCGGCGGCGGCGATCACCACCGGCCCTGCGAGGGCAGGCAACCAGCGCGGCCAGTTGCGGCCGCTGCGGCGGTTGCCGTGCTGTTGGAACGTTGAGTCGGTGCCCGTGGTCTCGGAGCCCATAGCTCAAGGTTACGCCTGTCCGCGTCCCGCCACACGGGCTATCCGGGCCGGCTCCGGGAACGGAGCCCACCGGAGCTGTACCGCGACGGAACTGTACCGCGACGGAACCGGGCGGGAAGACTACGCGGGAACGACGGTTCCTGCGCCGCCGTCGACCGTGATCTCCTGCCCGGTCGAAATCCTGCCGGTGGCATCGGGCACCCCCACTACCGCCGGGATCCCGTATTCGCGGGCCACCACGGCACCGTGCGAATTTGCGCCACCCATCTCCATCACCAGCCCGCCCGCGGTGAGGAACAGCGGGGTCCACCCGGGATCGGTGGACGGCGCCACCAGGATCTCGCCCGGTTCGAGGTGCGCCCCCACAGGGTCCAGGATGACCCTGGCAACTCCGGTGACCGTTCCGGCGGAGGCGGGGCTGCCGGTCAGGGCACCTTCGGCGACGCCGCCGCCAGCCGCCTGCGCCGCCTCCGGCTCGGTCCCGTCGGAGAGCAGCACCCGTGGAATGTGCCGCCGCCCAAGCTCCCTGTGATAGTCAGCCCGGCGCTCCGCCACCAGTGGGCGCAGCCGTTCACCGGTCTGGCCAGGGCCGTTGGGGCCAGGTCCGGCAGCCATGTCCAGGGCCTCGCTTACCTCAGCGAAGTCGAGGAAGAAGATGTCTTCGGCCTGGTCAAGGGTGCCTGCCGCCTCGAGGTCCGCCCCCACATGCTGCAGCTGCCGGCGTACCTCTGCCAGTCCGAGTACCAGTTGGTATTTGGGCAGTTCCCGGAGACCTGCGAAAAGCCGGGCCCTGCGGAGCGCGGCGCGGACCAGGGCTCCCCGGAGCCGCCCCCGGGCGCCTGCTTCGGCAGCCAGCCGTTCCACCTGGGCTTCGGCGGCCTCGGCGGCGTTGCTGAACTGGACGTCGGGTGCGAGGTCCGGGTCCTCCAGCCGGAGGTAGTTCGCCAGGACCCCCAGGATATGGGCGGGGTCGTCGGACCAGCGGGGCATGCCGACGTCGATCTCGGCGACGGCGCGGTGCCCGTACCTGTCGAGGAATCTGCTGAGCCCGGCCTCCAGCCGGGGCGGAAGGCCGCCGTCCCGGTGCGCTGCTGCCAGCGCGGCCGTGTCTTTCCCGGCCAGGAACGCACGCGACCCTGGATCGTCCCGGATGGCTGCAGCCAGCCGCCACAGCTCCAGGTCCATATCCGTGGTGACGTTGTTGGGCAGCCCGCGGAGCACACCCTGGAGGTCCTCCCACCGGTTTCCGCCGAGCAGCTTTCCCGCCACTGCCAGCAGGCCGAACCCCAGGGCAGCCAGGGGCAGGATGGCAGGAACGATGGT
Source organism: Pseudarthrobacter sp. SORGH_AS 212 (assembly GCF_030818145.1). Lineage (NCBI taxonomy): Bacteria > Bacillati > Actinomycetota > Actinomycetes > Micrococcales > Micrococcaceae > Pseudarthrobacter > Pseudarthrobacter sp. SORGH_AS 212. The sequence goes on from NZ_JAUTAA010000001.1 coordinate 1,477,329, forward strand.
GAACAGCCGCCGCTGCAGGAGTCCCTCGGCGTGCGCCAACCGGTCCCTGGCTGAGGGCACGCCTGCTGCTTGGGCCGTGGCCCCCAGGTCGAGTTCGAGGGCGGCTTCGAAGTCCCGGGTGAACCGGTCCAGGCGCCGGAGCGCGGCCTGCGGGCGGAAGATCCCGCGGAGGACTGCTTCGGGCACGCCGGCACGGGCTGCGGCGGGGAGGATGCGGCGCAGCAGCGGCAGGGGCGTCCGCAGCGTGATGGCGAACGAGGGGTCGTCGAAGAGCCGGCGCATCACCGTTGCGGAGCGGGCTTCCATGACGTCGAACACCCGGGGAAGGATTGCCCGGCCCACGGTGCTGCGGATGGGGGTGGTGAAGTCGATGAAGATCCGCTGCCCGGCATCGGCGTATGCCGGCGGTCCCTCGCGGGGGTCTGCGACGGGAATTTTCGCTGTCCGTGCCACGGACGAGGCGATCTGCCGGATGGCTGCCCGGCCCATCGGGGTGATGGGACGGGTCAGGCCCTGGGCGAGGCTGAAGCACAGGAACGCCCGGGTCCCTGGGGCACCGTCCCGGCGGCGGAGCACGGGGTACAGGGTGGTGATGGGCCGGGACTGTGTAAGCCACAGCGCGCCGCCGCGGCTGATGGCCCATTCGAGGTCCTGCGGCGCTCCGAAATGCTGCTCCGCCTTCAGGCCAAGCCGGGCCAGATCGGCGGCTTGCCGGTCGGTGAGGCAGAAGCCGGCGTGGTCCGCGGCGGCCACGGTGTGGGTGCCGCCGCCGGGCACGGCAAGGACGGCGATCTTCTTGTCGCCTTGCCGCCGCTCAACGACGCGACCGGCAGCGGGGTCCACCACAAAGTGGTCCGGATTCACCGCACCGGACACTACGGCTTCCCCCAGGCCAGGGCTGGCATCGATGACTGCCTCGTTCCTGCGGCCCGATACAGGGTTGGCTGTGAAAAGGACCCCGGCCGTCTCCACATCCACCATCCGCTGCACCACCACCGCCAGGGCAACCTCGGCGGGATCGATGCCCAGGCTTGCCCGGTAGGTGGTTGCCCGGTCGGTCCACAGCGACGCCCAGCAGTTCCGGACGGCTTCCAGCACCGCCACGGCCCCAACGACATTCAGGTAGGTGTCCTGCTGCCCGGCGAAACTGGCAAAAGGCAGGTCTTCAGCGGTGGCTGACGAGCGGACGGCCACCGGCACGTCCGGCCCCATCTGCCCGTAGGCGCGTTCGACGGCGGCGCTCACCTCCGGCGGCAGCGGGGCGGACACGACGGCGGCACGGGCCTTCGCGGCCAGGGCGGGAATATCCAGGGCGGGAATATCCGGGGCTGGGATCCCGAGGGCGGTGGCTTCCAGGGCTGCGCTGTCCGGTTGGCCGGGCCCGCCCTGCGCCATCCGCAGGGCCGCCTGGACGGCTGCCAGCTCCGGATTTACTGCGTCCGGAACCCCGGTCACCAGTCGGTAAGCCTCCGTGGTGAGGCAGAAGCCTTCCGGCACGGGAAGCCCGGCGGACAACAGTTCGCCCAGGTTGGCGGCCTTGCCCCCCACTTCGGCGAGCATTCCGGCGCTGAGGCGGCGCAGGTCCACCACCAGGTCCGCGCCGGACGCGGCAGCGGTCCCGCCGCCCTGGGAGGATTCCGGGTGCTGCATGATCGCACCTCCACGTGTCAGTAGCTGACGGGCCCGGCCGCGGCGGGATCAGGCGGCGTCGGCGTCGCCCAGGATGGGCCCGAATCCGGGCCTGTCGGCCAGGCGGGGATCCGCGTGGTCCGGGACCACCATGACCGGCCCCTTGGCGTGGTGCAGCACGCCGTCGGAGGTGGAGCCCAGGAGCATGCCGGTAAACCCGCCGCGTCCCCGGGTGCCGACCACCACCAGTTCAACATGCCGGCTCTCCCCCACCAGGACGTCCACGGGCGAGCCGTCCTTCAGTTCGGATTCGGCGTCAAGGCCGGGATAGTGGCTGCGGAGCCACGCCATGCCGGCGTCCAGCGTGACCTGGATTTCGGCAAACAGCGCCTTGCGGTCCATGGGCGCGGGCACCCAGGCCAGTGAACCGCTGTACTGGGGAACGGCGCACACCACCCGCAGCTTTGCGCCGAGGCGTTCGGCCTGGTCCGCGGCGTCCAGGACCGCAACCCGGGCCTGCTCGGAACCGTCCACGCCCACCACCACCACGTTCTCCACGAGCTGGTGCCCGGACTTGGCCTGCTCGGCCAGGACGCGCCTGTCCTCGGTGGTTTCACCCAGCCGGTCCGAGCAGATAAGGGGCACGGTGACGGTGGGGCATTTCGCGTGCGCGGGCAGGGCGCTGCTCACGGATCCGAGCAGCCGGCCCACAAAGCCGCCGCGCCCGCGGGTCCCGAAGACCAGGAGTTCGGCGGTTTCCGACATTTCCAGCAGTACGCCCGAGGCATCGCCGTTCTCGACTGAGGCGCTGACGTCGATGCCATAGCCCGCAACCTTGTCCATGGCTTGCTTCACGATGGCCTCCGCACCCTCCCGGATGACGGAATCGTCCACCGTGGCGTATCCGCCGTCCAGGCCGGAGGCAGCGAAGATGGGCACCGAGTACGCGGTCACGATGTGCAGCGGACGACGACGGCGCCGGGCCTCGCGCGCGGCCCATACGAGGGCGCACTGGCCATGGTCGGAGCCGTCCACGCCCACGACGATTCCTTCAGGTGCGGCGGACGGGCCACCACCATCCCGCGCCGGGTCCGGATGCAACTCTTGTGCGCCCATGGGGCCGCCTCCTTGCGCTACTGCCTGATGTTCCGGCCATTCTGCCAGAAAGTGGAACCCTCCCCGTGCACCCCCGGCCGCTGCCGGAACTGTGCGGGCGAGAACCGCTTCCAGTTCTCACTATTCCGCGTCCGAAGGACCATAGCAAGCCTGCTCAGGTGCGGAATCCACAGGTTATCCACAGTTTTTCCACACCTGCTGGGAAAGCGTGTTCAGCGCCCGAAGAATGTTTACGTTTTGGGCTATCCACGGCCGGATTTGTTCTGTAGTCTTCTGGACATTGTTGGTCCGGGACGCCGACAGTAACTTCCGTTCGACGGCTGCCCGGGACCACTGTGCGGCCTTGCATTTGGGGCAACGGGACCGCACCCGCCAGCGATGACGCCGGCACCTGCAGAAATGTCGAAGGAGGGAAACAGCAGTGTCAAACATGCCTGGAAATGCCGGGACCGAACAGACCACCACGGTGATCATTGGCACCGGGCTGTCCGGACTCGCTGTGGCGGCCGAGCTGCGCCGCAGGGGCATCGACTCCATTGTGGTTGACGGCCTGGACACCTTCGGGGCGACGCCACCCGCCGTCACCACCTCACTCCAGCGCATCGACACGGCAGATTCCGCGACGCTCCAGGAGCGCAACGAGATCCTGCGGCACCTCCGCAACTACGCCGCCAGCCACGACGTCGATATCCGCAGCACCCGGGCCCTGCAGCTGACCCAGGTGGACGGCACCCCGGAAAGCGCAGCAAGCCCGCAGTGGCAAGTGCATACCCCCACCGGCGTGCTGGTGGCGGACCATATTGTCCTCACCCGCTGCGCGCAGAGCCAGCTTCGGCGCATGCTCAATGACTTTGGCATCGCTGTTGGCCGGAACCTCGCCGCGGCCATGCGTGCCATCGGCATCTACCTGGTGGGCGTGGGAGAGCTGATCACGCCGTCGCCCAAGGAGGTGCTGCGCCAGGCAAAGACCGTTGGCCAGGCCATCTCCGCCAAGGTCAACCCGGACAGCACGGCCTTCCCGGCGACGGGAAGCCTGGCCATGCTGCCCTGCTAGCGGCCTGCCGAACGCACCGGGAGGCAGCAGCCCCCGGCGGCCGGGCTCCTACTCGCTGTCAGGTTCCTCATCGGCGCCGCCGGAAAGGCGGCGCCTGGCCAGCACTGCAAGCGCAACCAGCAGGCCTACTGCCACCACCGCAAAGATGACGATGCTCCACTGGAACGGCTGCCCCGAACTTGCCGGTTCGGCAGGCGCCGTGGCTCCGGGCTGGGCGGTCCCCGCCCCCGGGACGGCACCGCCCGTCGTCGTACCGGCACCGCCTGTGGCTGTTCCGCCGGCCCCTTCGGCCGCCGCGGCAGCCGTGAACTTAAACGTCCCCTCGATGGGGTGCGAATCGGAGCTGACCACCCGCCAGGCCACCGTGTACCCACCGGCCGGGCCGCCCGGGCGCAGCTTCTGCGACGCAACGTTGTCCACGATCTCCACCGCACCGTCAGCCCATTCGGCGCCGGCGGCATCCTTGACCGAGATTGACGCCCCGATGCCCAGCGGCTTGTTGTTGAAGGTCACCGAAACCTTCCCGGGCGGCACTGGGACTGACGCGCCCTGGGCCGGGCTGCTGGATTCTGCGGCGTCGTGGGCGGCTGCCGGACCAGCCAGGCCCAGCGAGGCGGCCAGGACGGCGGCTCCCAGCAGAAGGGCGCGGAAATGGCGGAAGGGACGCATGGTGCACTGCTCCTTGTGTTGGCTTCCTTACAGACTAGGTGAAATTGGCGGCCGTCCCGCCGCCTCCCCAATAGGATGCAGGTATCCCCACATCATTCCCCGGAGGACTAATGCTTAAGCAAGGCTCTGCCCTGGACCGGTATTTCAAGATCACCGAACGCGGCTCCAACCTCTCCCGTGAGATCCGCGGCGGGTTCGCCACCTTCTTCGCCATGAGCTACATCGTGGTGCTGAACCCGCTCATCCTTTCCGGGGCGGACTCCAGCGGCAACACCCTCGGGTTCACCGCCGTGGCCGCGGTCACGGCCTTCGTGGCCGGCATCCTGACCATCCTGATGGGGGCATGGGCCAAGCACCCGTTCGCCCTGGCAACCGGGCTGGGCGTCAACGCGTTCGTGGCGGTCACCGTCGCCACCAACCCCGGGCTGACGTGGCCGGACATGATGGGCCTGGTTGTGCTCTCAGGCGTGACCATGCTCATCCTGGTCCTCACGGGCTTCCGCACCGCCGTCTTCAAAGCCGTTCCGGACGGGCTCAAGACGGCGATCGTGGTGGGCATCGGCCTCTTCATTGCCCTGATCGGCCTGGTCAACGCGGGGTTCGTCCGCCGCATTCCCGACGTCGCCGGCACCACCGTCCCCGTGGGCCTCGGCTTCGACGGCAAGCTGTTGGGCTGGCCCACTGCGGTATTCGTGCTCGGCCTGGTGCTCACCATCGCCCTGGTGGTCCGCAAGGTCAAGGGCGCCATCCTGATCGGCATCATCACCTCCACCGTGCTGGCCGTCATCCTGGAAATGACCCTGCACATCGGCCCCAGCGTGCAGCCTGACAAGCCGTTCAACCCGCAGGGCTGGTCCCTGGTTTCCCCCGCGTTCTCCGAGTGGGCCGCGCCGGACCTCTCCCTGATCGGCAAGGCCAACCCGTTCGGCGCCTTCGAGCACCTGGGCTTCGTGGCCGCCACACTCCTGGCTTTCGTCATCCTGCTCAGCATCTTCTTCGACGCCATGGGCACCATGGTGGGCCTGGCGAACGAGGCCGGCACGGTGGACGAGCACGGCAACATTCCCGACGTCGACCGCGTCCTGCAGGTGGATGCCCTCGGCGCCATCATTGGCGGCGGCGCGTCCGTGTCCTCCAACCAGATCTACGTTGAAGCCGGCGCGGGCATCGGCGAAGGCGCCCGGACGGGCCTCGCCTCGATCGTCACCGGCCTGCTCTTCCTGGTGGCCATGTTCTTCACCCCGCTCATCAACCTTGTTCCGTTCGAGGCAGTTGCCCCCGCCCTGGTGGTGGTGGGCTTCATGATGGTGTCCCAGGTGGGCAAAATCGACTGGCAGGACTGGGGCATCGCCATCCCGGCGTTCCTGACCTTCACACTGATGCCATTCACCTACTCGATCGCCAACGGCCTGGGTGCCGGCTTCATCAGCTTCGTGCTGATCCGGACCGTTCAGGGCAAGGCCAAGGAAATCCACCCCCTCATGTGGGCCGTGGCTGCAGCGTTCCTGCTGTTCTTCGCCATCGGTCCCATCGAGGCCGCCCTGGGCATGTAACGCCGCCTGGCGTGCTCAGCAACCCCTGGGTCAGACAGGGGTGTTGGGCGCCAGGCCCTCGTCGCCGGACACCTGCCGGGCTTTCTTTTCCCGCAGCCGGTCAAGCCGGTTCATCAGGGGAGACGTGGTGGCGCCATGGATCACGATGGACAGTGCCACCACCAGGCCAACGAAGCCCCACAGCCACTCCGCCTGCCCGGCAAAACTGCCCTTGCCCAGCGCGTATGACAGGTAGTACAGCGAGCCGATCCCGCGGATGCCAAAGAAGGAGAGGGCAATCCTTTCCCGCGGGCCGGTCTTTCCGCGCAGCAGGCTCAGCCAGCCTGCCAGCGGGCGGACCAGCAGCAGGAACGCCAATGCCACGAGCACCTCGGCCATGCCCATCCCGGACAGGAGCCCGCGGGCTATGGCGCCGCCCAGCAGGACCAGTATGACCACGGTCATGAGCCGTTCCAGTTGCTCCACATAGGAGTGCAGGACGCGGTGATAGCCGTGTGTCCGTTCGGCGGTCCGGATGGTCACAGCGCAGACGAAGACGGCGATGAAACCGTAGCCCTCCACCATCTCGGTCAGGCCGTACGCCAGGAAGGTGGCCGCCAGGGCAACGAATCCCTCCGAATGGTTGGACAGCCGCAGCGCTTTCCGTCCGGGCCGAGAAGAAGAGGCGTGCCAGCAGCTTTCCGGTCAGGAATCCCGCCAGAAGGCCGACGGCCAGCCGCCACAGGACATCCAAACCGAACCATTCGGGAAACCAGGCCGCCGGGTCCGAGCCGGCGATGCTGATGGCGATGGCCAGGTACACGAAGGGAAAGGCGAGCCCGTCATTGAGCCCCGCTTCGGACGTGAGGCCGAACCGTACCTCGTCTTCCCTGTCCGTACCCTCGTCGTCGTCGGCCGGCTCCCCCACTTGCACTTCCGAAGCCAGAACCGGATCCGTGGGAGCGAGGCCGGACGCCACGAGCAGCGCTGCGCCCAGGCCGAGGCCCAGGAACCACAGCCCCAGCAGCGTGAGCAGCAGGATGCACAGCGGCATGGCAATTCCCAGGAGACGCCACGTTGTTGACCAGCCCCTGCGCCCCAGGGGCCGGTCCAGTGCCAGGCCGGCGCCCATCAGGGAAACGATCACGCAGATTTCCGACAGGTGCAGGACAAAGTCGCCGTGCGCCAGGGGATCCGGATCGGGCAGCGTCGGGATCAGGGCGAACGCCGCCATCCCGGACCCGAGGAAGACCATCGGCATGGAAAACGGCATGTTCCGCAGCAGTTTAGGGAGCACGGCGGCAACGAAAACTGCCACGCCTGCCACGGCGAAAAGGATGTTGGGGGCTTCAAACACGCGCTGTTCTCCAGCCGGTCAAGGCGCCGGGAAGGCGCAGTCAACGTGATGCGTCCCGGGAGGGATTGCTCCACCTTAACCCCTTCTTTGACCCCTTCCCTTCACCGTTCAGCCCCGTAGACTGCGGGCTTCCCCGGTCTCGGACCTCGCGTGGGTGGAACCATCCCTTCCCCGGTTCTTGGATTCCAGACAGGACAACGGCGGTCCTGCTCGCTTTCGGGGCGACCATGCGGTGAGCTTGGAACATGGCTTCCTTAACGCCCGACGTCGACACCCCGCCCAACGCCTGGACCGGCAGGTTCGATGGCGACGGGCCGGAGCACCGGCGCTGGTGGCAGGCGGTGGAATCCTGCGCGGACGGGGCGGCACGAGGCCACGACGGACCTCGGGGCGCCTTGGCTGAGGGCCGGCCGGCGGTCCTGCTGGGGTTCTGCAGCGACGAAGGAGTCCGCCGGAACAAGGGCCGCCCGGGTGCGGCTGCCGCCCCCGCCGCAATCCGCAAGGCACTGGGACCGCTGGCTTTCCACCTGGACCGGGCAGTGCACGACGCCGGCGACGTCACGGTGCAGGGCACCGACCTGGAAGGCGGCCAGGCCCGGCTGGGCAGCGCTGTGACGGCCCTGCTCGACGCCAACCGCCTGACAGTGGTGCTGGGCGGCGGCCACGAGACCGCCTACGCCAGCTACCTCGGCGTCAGCGGGTCCGGTGCCGTCCGGAACGGCAGCCGGCTGGGCGTCCTGAACCTCGACGCCCATTTTGACCTGCGCGACGAACCCGTCCCCAGCTCGGGGACCCCGTTCCTCCAGATGGCCCGCGCGGAGGCCGGCACCGGCCGGGAATTCCGGTACGCCGTCGTGGGGATTTCCGAGGCGAACAACACCCGGGCCCTGTTCGACACCGCGGACCGCCTGGGGGTCCGCTACCTGCTGGACGAGGACTGCGAAGCGGGCCGGGTCGGGGAGTTCGTGGCGTCCTTCCTCGACGGCATCGATGTCCTGTACCTGACCATCGACCTGGACGTGCTTCCGGCGTCGGTGGCACCCGGTGTCAGCGCACCCGCAGCCTACGGCGTTCCGCTGCCTGTCATCAGCGCGGTGTGCCGGCAGGTTGCCCGGAGCGGGAAGCTCCTGCACTGCGATGTGGCGGAACTGAACCCGGAGTTCGACCTTGACCACCGAACCGCCCGCGTGGCGGCGCGACTGGTGGACACGCTGCTCCGCTGACCGGCCGTCCCTCCAGCCAGCATTCCGGAGTGCCGGACGGACTCAGGGCTTGGGGAGGTACCTGCGTTCCGGCCGCCCCACCCCGTATTTCAGCCGGACCTCCAGCAGCCCTTCGTCGTGCAGGTACTCCAGGTAGCGGCGCGCGCTGACCCTTGACGTGCCCAACTGTTCGGCAACCTCGGCAGCCGACAGGTCGCCGTCGGCCCTTTTCAAGGCGCCTTCAACCAACCGCAAAGTCTCTACGCTGCACCCCTTGGGCAGTGGCCGCTGGGCCGCATCGCTATCCAGCCCGAAAACCCTGTTGACGTCCGACTGCTCTGCCACGTCCTTGGACGAATCGAGGCCGTGGTAGGCGCTGCGATAGTGGTCCAGCCGCTCCTGCAGGTCAGCCTGGGAGAAGGGTTTGATGAGGTAGTGCACGATCCCGCCGCGCAGCGCTTTGCGCACCGTTTCGACCTCGCGGGCGGCGCTGATCACCAGCACATCGAGTTCCGGCGCCACCTCCCGCAACCGGTGCATCAGGTCCAGGCCGTTGATGTCCGGAAGGTGGATGTCCAGCAGCACCAGGTCCGGCTGGAGGCGTTGGGTTTCGACGACGGCCTGGGCACCGGTGTGCGCGGCGCCCACCACGGTGAAGCCCGCGGTGCGCTGGATGAAGCCGGCGTGGACTTTGGCCACCATGAAGTCGTCATCGACTATCAGGACCTTGATCATGCGTGTGCACCTTTGTTGAAGCGGGCGGTGAAGACCGCCCCGTTGTCGTTGGCCACCGCCAGGTCGCCGCCGGACCTGCGGCACACCACACGGGAGAGGGCCAGTCCGAAGCCGCGGCCGCCTTCCCGCCGGGCATCCTTGGTGGTGAAGCCCTGCCGGAAGATGTGGTCCGCTGCGTCGGCGGGAACCCCGCGGCCATTGTCCCGGACCGTCACCACCACCTGTCCCTCACCATCTTCCACCAGCACACGGACGGCTGCCTGCGGGAGCCCGGAGACGGCGTCGAACGCGTTGTCCACCAGGTTCCCCGCCACTGTCACAAGGTCCCGCGACAGTTCCTCATCCACAGGCCGCAGGGACGACGCCGGATCGAGCTGGAGGGCGACGCCCCGTTCGGTGGCGAGGCTGGACTTGGCGATGAGCAGCGCGGCCAGGGCCGGATCCTTGATCCTGCCCGTCACCTCGTCGCTGAGCCGGGTCCGTTCCACGGTTGCCCCGTTGACGAACTGGACCACGGAATCATAGTCTCCGATCTGGATCAGCCCCGAGATGACGTGCAGCTGGTTGGCGAACTCGTGCGCCTGAGCGCGGAGGGTGTCGGTGGCGGTCCGGGTGGCGCCCAGTTCCCGCTCAAGCGAGGACATTTCCGTCCGGTCACGCAGGGTGGTCACCGATCCGATCCCGCGGCCCCGAGACTGGATGGGGACCCGGTTCAGGACCACCAGCCGCTCCCCCACCAGCACCAGCTGGTCCGGGTCCGGCTGGTCGCGGGTGAGCACAATTTTCAGTGCCGGGTCCACCGGAAGGGACGCCAGTTTCCTGCCCACACAGTCCGCGGGCAGTCCGAGCAATTCCCTGGCGCTGTCGTTGGCCACGGTGATCCGCTCGTGCGGGTCGAGCGCCACCACGCCCTCCTTCAGCCCGTGCAGCATGGCCTCGCGGTTCTCCACCAAGCCCGTGATCTCACTCGGTTCCATACCCAGCGTTTGGCGTTTGACCCTGCGGGACAGCAGCAGTGAACCAGCGACGCCGAGGACGCTTGCCACGCCCACATAAGTCAGCAGGTTGGGGACGGCATCGCCCAGCCGCTCCAACGTGGTGGGATAGTTGCGGCTGATGGACGCGATGCCGATCATCTTGCCGCTATCGTCCAGGACCGGAACGTGCGCGGACAGTACTGCTGTTCCGTTGGTGGTCAGCACCCCGGTCCAGGCCCGGCCTTCCATGACCCGGCTTTCGCCGAGCGCCAGCTGCTGTCCCAGCAGGCTGGGATCCGACGCCGTCACCACGGTACGGTCCTTCCGGGCAAGCGCCACCTGGGAGGATCCTGAGACGATCCGCACGGACTCGGCCACTGCCGGGAGTGCTGCACCGCCCCGCGGGGCGGCCGCCGGAAGCAGCTCGCGGACGGCAGGGTTGGCGCCGAGGGCTTCGGCCGCGGACAACGCCCGGCGGCCTTCCACGCGTTCGAAGGCTGCGGCGGACTGCGCCAGCGAGATGGCCACCACCGCCACCAGCACGGCCAACACGATGAGCAACTGCAGCACCAGGTATTGCCCCGCGAGGGACATGCCTCTTCGTCGAGTCACTGTGGCTGGTCCTTTATTGGCTTCATGCGGCCACCGGTCCCGGCCGTAATACGTGGGAACTATATCCCACCTGCGGCGCCACCGGGGCGCGGAAGAATGCGGGGTGGGACTTCGGAAACGTGAACGCAATGTACTTAACTTTCTCTGCGTACATAAGAGTGACCGGCATCACGGCCGGCCATAGCATCGGTTGCACCAGTCAGTCTTGCTGATCGTTTTTCATGAGAAGAGGAACCCCATGCGCCAGATCCGCGCATTGCGAATTGCCGCCGTCGCTGCCGGCATCGCCCTGATGGCCACCGGCTGCGGTGCCACCGGCAAAAGCTCCACCGGTGCCGAGAGCTCCGGCGCCGCCGCCAAGCCCGTCACCGGACTCCAGATCATGGTCCCCAACACCCCGGGCGGCGGCTACGACACCACCGCCCGCGCCGCCGCGAAGGTCCTCGACGACGAGAAGATCTCCACCAACACCGAAGTCTTCAACCTTGCCGGCGCAGGCGGCACCGTGGGCCTGGCCCGCGTTGTCAACGAAAAGGGCAACGGCGACCTGACCATGCTGATGGGCCTGGGCGTGGTGGGTGCCAGCTACACCAACAAGTCCGAGTCGAAGCTGACCGAGACCACTCCGCTGGCACGGCTTATCGAAGAGCCCGGCGCCATCATGGTCAGCAAGGACTCCCCGTACAAGACCATCGACGACCTCGTGAAGGCGTGGAAGGCAGATCCGGGTTCCATCGCGGTCGGCGGCGGCTCCTCCCCGGGCGGCCCGGACCACCTGCTGCCCATGCAGCTGGCAGGTGCCGTGGGCATCGACGCCACCAAGGTCAACTTCGTTTCCTACGACGGCGGCGGCGACCTTCTCCCCGCGATCCTCGGCAACAAGCTGGGCTTCGCGGCCTCCGGCGCCGGCGAGTACCTGAAGCAGATCGAATCCGGCGAGGTCCGCGTCCTGGCCACGAGCGGCGAGAAGCGGCTCGACGGCGTCGACGCCCCCACGCTGAAGGAATCCAACATCGACCTCGTCTTCACCAACTGGCGCGGCATCGTGGCCCCTCCGGGCATCAGCGAGGAGGACAAGTCCTCCCTGATCGCGGCACTGGAGAAGATGCACGGCACCGAAGGCTGGAAGGAAGCACTGAAAACCCACGGCTGGACCGATGCGTTCATCACCGGTGACGAGTTCAAGAGCTTCCTCACCGAGCAGGACAAGCGGGTGGCAGACGTCCTCACCAAGCTTGGGTTGGCGTGACATCCCTGACCACAGGCCTTAAAGGCCGCGCCGAGCTGGGAGTCTCACTCCTACTCGGCGCGGCCGGCGTCCTGGTCTTCCTGGACGCCAACGGCCTGGTAACCCCTTATTCGAAGTCTGACCCGGTAGGGCCCAAGACCGTTCCGTTTATCGTGGCCGGAATGCTGGTGGTCTGCGCCGTACTGCTGGCCATCAACGTCCTGCGCGGCGGCAAGGGAGAGGCCGAAGGCGGCGAGGACGTCGACCTGGAGCACCCCGCCGACTGGAAGACCATCCTGCCACTGGCGGGGGCCTTCATCCTGAACATCCTGCTCGTCGACTGGGCCGGCTGGGTCATTTCCGGCACCGTCCTGTTTTGGGGCAGCGTCCTGGCCCTTGGGAGCCGCCATTACGTACGGGACGGATTGATTTCCGTGGCATTGTCCCTGCTGACCTTCTACGGCTTCTACCTCGGCCTGGGCATCGCACTGCCGGCCGGCCTCCTGGAAGGAATCCTCTAAATGGACGTCTGGTCCTCCCTCATGGACGGCTTTGCCACCGCCCTGACTCCCATGAATTTCATGTATGCCGTCATCGGCGTCATCCTGGGCACCGCCGTCGGCGTGCTTCCCGGCCTGGGCCCGGCCATGACCGTCGCCCTGCTGCTCCCGGTCACCTACGCCCTGGAGCCCACCAGCGCCTTCATCATGTTCGCCGGCATCTACTACGGCGGAATGTACGGCGGCTCCACCACCTCGATCCTGCTCAACACCCCCGGTGAATCGTCCTCCGTGGTGACCGCCATCGAGGGCAACAAGATGGCCAAAGCCGGCCGGGCCGCGCAGGCGCTTGCGACGGCGGCCATCGGCTCGTTCGTCGCCGGCACCATCGGCACGGCGCTGCTCGCCGTTTGCGCACCGATCGTAGTGAAGTTCGCCGTCAGCCTCGGCGCTCCCAGCTACTTCGCCATCATGGTGCTTGCCCTGCTGGCCGTTACGGCGGTGCTCGGTTCATCGCGGCTGCGCGGTTTCGCTTCCCTGGGCCTCGGCCTGGCCATCGGCCTGGTGGGAATGGACTCCGTCACCGGCCAGCGCCGGCTGACGTTCGGCCAGCCGCTCCTGGCGGACGGCCTGGACATCGTGGTGGTGGCGGTAGCCATCTTCGCCGTGGGCGAGGCACTGTGGGTAGCGGCGCACCTGCGCCGGACACCGCTGCATGCGATCCCCGTGGGTCAGCCCTGGATGGGCAAGTCCGACTGGAAGCGTTCCTGGAAGCCGTGGCTGCGGGGCACCGCCTTCGGTTTCCCCTTTGGTGCGCTCCCTGCCGGTGGGGCCGAAATTCCCACCTTCCTTTCCTATGTCACGGAAAAGCGCCTCAGCAAGCACCCTGAAGAGTTCGGCAAGGGCGCCATTGAAGGTGTCGCCGGCCCGGAAGCGGCCAACAACGCTGCCGCTGCCGGCACCCTGACCCCCATGCTGGCCCTGGGCCTGCCCACCAACGCCACGGCAGCCGTGATGCTCGCCGCCTTCACGTCCTACGGCATCCAGCCGGGCCCGCAGCTCTTCACCAGCCAGGGACCCCTGGTCTGGGCGCTGATCGCCAGCCTCTTCATCGGCAACTTCCTGTTGCTGATCATCAACCTGCCGCTGGCACCGATGTGGGCCAAGCTGCTGCAGCTCCCCCGCCCGTACCTGTACGCAGGCATCCTGTTCTTCGCCACGCTGGGCGCCTACTCGGTGAACCTGCAGGCCTTCGACCTGGTGATCCTGCTTGTGCTCGGCGCACTCGGGTTCATGATGCGGCGCTTCGGCCTTCCCGTGCTGCCGCTGATCCTCGGCGTGATTCTGGGTCCGCGCATTGAGGGGCAGCTGCGCAAGACCCTGCAGCTGAGTGCAGGCGACCCCGCCGGCCTGTGGAGCGAGCCGATCGCCGTCGGGATCTACGTCATCATCGGCCTGATCCTGCTGTGGCCGTTTGCCTACAAGCTGATCCGCCGCAACCGTCCGAAGAACAGCCCGCTGCTTCCGGCGAACTCCGGCGCAGCAGACTACAGCGACTGAACCGCCGAGCGCGGACCACGAAACCAAAGGAGACACCATGACCATCGTGGTGGGATACGTCCCAACACCCGAAGGCGAAGCCGCCCTCACCCAGGCGATCGCCGAGGCCCGCAGGAGCAGCACCACCCTGCTGGTCATCAACTCCTCCAGGGGTGACGCCCTGGTGGACAACCGCTACGCCCAGGAGCAGGAGATCCAAAGCATCGAGGACCGTCTTGCCACCCAGGGCATCGACCACGTGATCAAGCAGCCGGTCCGTGGCCACGATGCCGCAGCGGAAGTCCTCGACGCGGCCGAGGAGCACAACGCCGAGCTGATCGTGATCGGCCTGCGCCGCCGGACCCCGGTGGGCAAGCTGATCATGGGCAGCGTCTCCCAGCGCATCCTGCTGGAAGCCGACTGCCCCGTCCTGGCCGTCAAAGCGGGTTAGCGAACCGGCGCCTAAGCACCCGCGCGGTAAAGCTCCTGGCGCTGGCGGCCCAGCCCTTCCACCTCCACCTCCACCACATCCCCCGGCTGGAGGTAGGGGAAGCGGCCGCTCAGCGCCACCCCCTCCGGAGTCCCGGTGACGATCACATCACCGGGCTCCAGCCGCATGTACTGGCTGCAGTGGTGGACGAGCGTTGCCGGGCTGAAGATCAGTCCCCCCGTGTTCGAGTCCTGGCGCACGTCCCCGTTGACCCAACTGCCCAGGGCCAGGTTTCCGGCGTCCACATCCCCTGCCGGAACCAGCCACGGGCCCAGCGGCGTGGACCCGGGAAGCGACTTGCCTTTGGTCCACTGGCCCGCCGCCCCCGGGATCTGGTATTCGCGTTCGGAAAGGTCGTTGGCCGTGACGTATCCGGCGATGCACTCCCGGGCTTCCTCTTCGGACGCGAGGTAGCTGGCCTCCTTGCCGATCACGATGCCGAGTTCCACTTCCCAGTCGTACTTACGGGAGTGCGGGGGGATGGGGGCAGGATCGCAGGGTCCCGTGACAGTGTTGGCTGGCTTGAGGAACACCACGGGGATTTCCGGGGGTGCGGAGCCGGATTCGGCCGCGTGGGCCGCGTAGTTCATGCCGATGCCCACCACCGAGCCCGGCCGGGCCAGCGGAGCGCCAATACGGAGGTTCCCGGCATTCTCAAGGAGTGGCAGTTCCCCTGCCGCCAGGGCTTCCCGCACCCGGTCCAGGCCGCCGGCGGCAAGGAATCCGCCGTCCACATCCGTGGTGAGGGGCAGCAGGCTGAAGTACCTGTCGGTGCCGTCCGCTCCGGGAACCAGTACTGCCGGCTGCTCCTCGCCGGCGTTGCCCAGGCGCATGATTTTCATGGCGGATCTCCTTTGATGGCGGGTTGCGGGCCGGGTGCTCCGTGCCCCTCTCCATCGTCGCGGATTGCTGCCGTGCACCGTGAACCGGCGGTTTATGACCGGCGATAAGAGAACAGACATCTGACATCTGGCGCGCCAGCCGGTAAACTGTTGTAGCTTCAGGCAAAAATACAGAAAGTTCAGCACATGAGTACAGCTACCTTGGAACGCCGTCCCGCCGCCTTCGGCCTTGCCGAAGCGCCCGCGCACCGGTCCATCGACCTGGAATTCTCCAGTGCCAGCGACGTCCACGCCGGACTGGAAGGCGCGGTTGCCGAGCTGATCAGCGTGGCAGCACAGGATGCTTCGTGCGGGATTTTGGTGACCCGCCACTACCCCGGGCGCTACACGGTTGCCCTGGACGAGTCGGTGCCGTTCGGCCAGACGTTCGAGGCCATCGCGGCCTGACAGCGCCGCTGCCGCCACATAACTCATAAACGCGAAAATCCCCGCCCTGCCGTGAGGCAGTGCGGGGATTTTCGTTTGGTCCGTTCCGTGGTGCGGGCCGTAATGCTAGCTGCGGCGCACCTGCACGCCGTCGGACTTGAGGAAGAGCTGCTTCTCCGCCGGCCCGGCCGGTACAAGCCAGAGAACGTTTCCGCTCTGGGATACTTCTTCCACCTCACCGGCGGCTACCACATGCGCATGCTTCATGATCTCGACGTGGTCGCCAACCTGGAGTGATTTCCAGTCGGATACCGCGGCGGAATGGGCATGGCGCCTCGACAGGACTGCCCCACGTGCTTTCATTTGAACTACTACCCCTTTGTATGCGTTCTGCCGTCACAGCGTCTTCGGTGTGACTTTCACTACACCTTCAGTTCTACTACACTCCGCGTGCCACCGGCCGCCGTGTCGGACAAAATTCCAACTGATGGACGCGGAGTGCGCAGACGCTGAAGATTCTTCGGTGTCAGGCGAGCGTTCCGACGGCGGATTCGGCTGCCCTGAGCACGTCGCCCGAGGAAACGAGGCGGTCAGCCGCTTCGAGTTCCGGCGAGAGGAAGCGGTCCGTTCCCGGACCGTCCACGACGGTCCGCAACGCGGCCACGACGGCGGTTCCCGCCGGTCCCGGCGTGAGGGCGCCGCCGGACAGTTGCGTGCGCATGTCCAGCGCCCGGGCCGAGGCCACCAGCTCGATGGCCAGGACACGGCGGAGGTTCTCCACAGATTTGCGGAGCTTCCGGGCAGCATGCCAGCCCATGGACACGTGGTCCTCCTGCATGGCGGAGCTGGGGATGGAGTCAACGGACGCGGGCACTGCCAGCCGCTTGTTGTCCGAAACCAGGCCGGCCTGGGTGTACTGGGCGATCATCAGGCCGGAATCCACGCCGGGGTCCGCGGCAAGGAATGCCGGCAGGCCGTGCGAACGCGCCGGGTCCAGCATCCGGTCCGTGCGGCGCTCGGCGATGGAGCTGAGGTCGGCCACGGCGATGGCCAGGTAGTCCAGGACGTAGGCCACCGGGGCGCCGTGGAAGTTGCCGTTGGAGCTGACGCGCCCGTCCGGCAGGACCACGGGGTTGTCGATTGCCGCGGCGAGCTCGCGGGATGCCACCAGCTCGGCGTGGTCCACGGTGTCGCGGACGGCCCCGGCCACCTGGGGTGCGCAGCGCAGCGAGTACGCGTCCTGGACCTTGGAGTCCCCCACCCGGTGGGACGCGACGATCGGGGAGTTGGAAAGGACCCGCAGCATGTTGTCCGCGCTGGCGGCCTGGCCCGGGTGCGGCCGCAGGGCGGCGTGCAGTTCAGGCAGGAACACCTGGTCGGTGCCCAGCAGTGCCTCGACGCTGAGCGCGGCGGTGATGTCCGCCGTCGTCAGGAGTTTGCGGAGGTCGGCGATGGCCATCAGCAGCATGCCCAGCATGCCCTCGGTGCCGTTGACCAGCGCCAGGCCTTCTTTCTCGGCGAGGACGACGGGCTCGATGCCGTGGTCTGCAAGCAGCCCGGCGACAGGTTCCTCACCGCGCCCACCGTAGCGGACGCCGTCGGGCCCTTCCGCCTCGCCTTCGCCCATCAGCACCAGGGCGCAGTGCGAGAGGGGTGCGAGGTCGCCGGAGCAGCCCAGCGAGCCGAACTCGCGGACCACCGGTGTGATGCCGGCGTTGAGGACGTCCACCATGGTCTGCAGGACCACCGGGCGGACGCCGGTGCGGCCGGATGCCAGGGTCTTGGCGCGCAGGAACATGATGCCGCGCACCACCTCCCGCTCAACGGCCGGCCCCATTCCAGCGGCGTGGCTGCGGATCAGCGACTTCTGCAGCTGGGTTCGCAGATCGTTGGGGATGTGCCGGTTGGCCAACGCCCCGAAGCCGGTGGAGATGCCGTAGGCCGGGGTGTCGCTGGCCGCGAGGCCGTCAATGTGGGCGCGGACCCTGGCAACGGTGTCCAGGGCATCCTGCGAGATGGTCACCTTGGCGTTGTGGCGCGCGACGGCGAGCACATCCTCAGGCGTAACGCCGGCGGATCCGAGGGTGACGGTCAGCGGTTCGTGGGTGGTGAGAGTCATGATTCCTACTTCGGTGGTTACTCCCAACCAGGTAGCAGCAGATGTCGTTATGAGCCTTCAAAACGACATCTGCTGCGACTCAGTTGGGTCAGCGGCATGATGTGGTTAGCGGGTCTCGTTCATGGGGATGCGGACGCCGCGTTCCTTGGCGACCTCGGCGGCCCGGTCGTAGCCGGCGTCGACGTGCCGGATGACGCCCATGCCGGGATCGTTGGTGAGGAGGCGTTCGAGCTTTTCGGCGGCGAGGTCGGTACCGTCGGCCACGGAAACCTGGCCGGCGTGGATGGAGCGGCCGATGCCGACGCCTCCACCGTGGTGGATGGACACCCACGTGGCGCCCGAGGAGGTGTTGAGCAGGGCGTTCAGCAGCGGCCAGTCGGCGATGGCGTCCGAGCCGTCGGCCATGGCTTCCGTTTCCCGGTACGGGGACGCGACGGAGCCGGAGTCCAGGTGGTCACGGCCGATCACGATCGGAGCCTTGACCTTGCCTTCCTTGACCAGGCGGTTGAACAGCAGCCCGGCCTTGGCGCGCTCGCCGTATCCCAGCCAGCAGATGCGGGCGGGCAGGCCTTCGAACTCGACGCGTTCCTGGGCGGCGTCGATCCACTTGTGCAGGTGCTTGTTCTCGGGGAAGAGCTCCTTGATGGCTTCGTCGGTGACGCGGATGTCCTCCGGATCACCGGACAAGGCCACCCAGCGGAACGGGCCGAGTCCCTCGCAGAACAAGGGGCGGATGTAGGCGGGGACGAAGCCGGGGAATTCGAACGCCCGGGTGCAGCCGCCCTTGCGGGCTTCATCGCGGATGGAGTTTCCGTAGTCAAACACTTCGGCGCCGGCGTCCTGGAACTCCACCATTGCCTGGACCTGGCGGGCCATGGAGGCCTGCGCCTTCTTGGTGAATCCCTCGGGATCGGCTGCCGCCTCGGTGTGCCATTCCTCCATGGTGATGCCCTCGGGAAGGTAGGACAGGGGGTCGTGGGCGCTGGTCTGGTCCGTGACGACGTCGATGGCCAGTTCGCCGGCCTGGTGGCGGCGGAGCAGTTCCGGGAACACTTCGGCGGCGTTGCCCACATAGCCCACCGACCAGCCGCGGCGCTCTTCCTTGGCCTTGAGCACCTTGGCGATGGCGGCGTCGAGGTCTGTTTCAACCTCGTCCAGGTAGCGCTTGCCGGCGCGGCGGCGCAGGCGGGTTTCGTCGACGTCGACGATCAGGCAGGCGCCGTCGTTGAGGGTGACGGCGAGCGGCTGGGCGCCGCCCATGCCGCCGCAGCCGCCGGTCAGGGTCAGGGTTCCGGCGAGGGGTCCTTCGGCGGACCCTTCGGCGGCCGGAGCAGGGCGGCCTGCGGTGTCCTGCCGGGCGTCCGCGAGTTTGCGTCCGACGGCGGCGAAGGTTTCGTAGGTGCCCTGCAGGATGCCCTGCGTGCCAATGTAGATCCAGGAGCCGGCCGTCATCTGGCCGTACATCAGCAGGCCTTCGGCTTCGAGGCGGCGGAACTCGGGCCAGGTTGCCCAGTCGCCCACCAGGTTGGAGTTGGCCAGCAGGACCCGCGGCGCCCATTCGTGGGTGCGGAACACGCCCACCGGCTTGCCGGACTGGACCAGGAGGGTCTCGTCCTTTTCCATGGTTTCGAGGGTGCGGGTAATGGCGTCGAACGCTGCCCAGGACCGGACGGCGCGGCCGGTGCCGCCGTAGACCACAAGATCGTCCGGGCGTTCTGCCACCTCGGGGTCCAGGTTGTTCATCAGCATGCGCAGCGGCGCTTCGGTCTGCCACGACTTGGCGGTGAGCTCAGTGCCGCGGGCTGCTTTGACCGGGCGGGCACCGGTGGTGAAATCGGCGGGTGCCATGGTGGCTCCTTTTCATTGTGTGTCTGGTTCTGCGGAAGTCCGGGACGGGAAAGTTCTTCTGTATCTACTAAAGCCCTTTGGTAACGGGCCTTACAGGGGTTTTGCGGCGGTGCTGTCCGGGATTCCAGACATGCCCGCCTCCCCGCGGTGCCCTATCACTTCGAGTCCCTAACAGGGGGTTTTAGGGACACGATGTGATGGCGCAAGTGGGGCTATGTGGCGGGCCGTCCGTGGATGCGGACGGACAGTTCGTTGGCCACTTTTTGCACCCGGGCGGCCAGGACGGGCCAGGAGTCCGCGGCAACCTTTTCCTCCAGGAAGGTGACGGCCACCGCGGCGGTGGGCCAGCCAAGGTGGTCGGTCACGGCTGCGGCGATGGAGCCAAAACCGGGGGTCACCTCGCCGTGTTCCGTGGCGTAACCGCGCTGCCGCACCTGGTCCAGGTGCGAGGAGAGCGCCGAGTACTTCATGATGGGTGATTCGGTTTCGTGCCTTGCAGTGAACGCGGCGGCATTGGGGTACAGCGCGCGGACCTGCGATTTCGGGAGGGCCGCAAGGATGGCCCGGCCGCTCGCGGTGAGGTGGCTGGGAAGCCGGACGCCGACGTCGGTCACCAGCGACGGGCGGTTCTTGGCCCGCTCCTCCACGATGTACAGCACGTCCCGGCCGTGGAGGACAGCCAGGTGGGCGCTCTCCCCCAGCGCGTCCACCAGCGACGCCAGCAGGGGCCGGCCCAGCCGGGAAAGTGGTTCCTGCCGGGAGTACGCCGAGCTCAGCTCGAAGGCGCTGATCCCCAGGCCGTAGCGCTGCTCCTCATGCAGGTGCAGGACAAATCCGTTCGCCTCCATCACCCCCAGCAGGTGGTAGACACTGGAGCGCGGCAGGCCCAGCGACGAGGCGATCTGCGAGGCGGCCATCGGGCCGCGGCGGGAGGCCAGCAGCTTGAGGATCCGGAGCGTGTTCTCGGCAGCAGGGACCTTCGACGCCGGCCTGGCATCTTGCGCCGGCTGTTCCGCTGCCCTCGGCATCGTCTCCATGGCAACCATCCGCACTCCCTTCACCGGGATCCGGCCGTGTCCGGGATCCCATACTCCAGCATGCACCTTCATCAGGGCTTCAAAGTTGCTGTTCAGCCTGGGACTGTCTGGGATTCCGGACAAGTGGAACATGCAGATCCGGCATTCCGTGGCCTAGGCTGGCCTGCATGACCGACTACGACCCGCGCCTCGTAGATGTGTATGACCAGGACAATCCGGACGGGCCCGACCATGATTTCTACCGCGGCCTCGCCGGCGAAGCGTCTGCCCGGAGCGTGGTGGATTTGGGGTGCGGCACAGGCATCCTCACTGTCACTCTTGCCTCAGTGGAACGCTCGGTGGTGGGAGTTGACCCGTCAGCATCGATGATCGGCTTCGCCCGCAACCGGCCGGGTGCTGCCCACGTTGACTGGGTGGTGGGCGACAGCAGGAGCATCCCCGGGACGGGCTACGACTTCGCCGCCATGACCGGCAATGTTGTCCAGGCGATTCCGGGCGCCGCCTGGCCCCGGACACTTCGGGACCTCCGGCTGGCAATGGGGAACGGAGGAACGCTGGCCTTCGAAAGTCGGAATCCGGCAGTGCGCGCCTGGGACAACTGGGCATTCGATGACAAACGACGGGACAGCCTGCACGGGCCGTTGATCGAGCGTAGGACTGTCTCCGCACCGGCACCGGGAGTCGTGAAGCTTCAGACGTCCACCACGTTTGCCGCCACCGGTGAATGCGTCGACGAAACGCAGCAGCTGGCATTCCGCGACCGCAACACCATCACCCGTGATGTGCGCGCGGCGGGTTTCGCCGTGGAGGCGACCTACGGCGACTGGATCCGTACGCCCTTTACCGATCACGCGCCCATCATGGTTTTTGTCTGCCGCGCCGTGTGATGGGGCGTTGACGGTTTACCGGCAGGGACCGGATGTCCAGCCATTCGTGGATAGGCTGCGCTTCATGGATGAGAAAGAGACACTGCACCGCTACCTCCGGGTCCGGCGGGACAATTTGGTGGCCAAGCTCGATGGGCTGGGCGAGTACGACGCACGCCGCCCACTGACACCCACCGGCACCAACCTCCTGGGCCTGGTCAAGCATGTGGCCAGCGTGGAGCTCGACTACTTTGGTGTTGTCTTCGGCCGGCCCAGCGGGCGGCGCCTTCCGTGGCTGGACGCCGACGCCCTCCCCGATGCGGACATGTGGGCCTCCGCTGATGAATCCCTCGCGGACATCCTCGAGCTGCATCGGTTCGCCGGCGAGCACAGCGATGCCACCATCGAAGCCCTGCCGCTGGATGCAGTGGGGTCGGTGCCGTGGTGGCCGGAGGAGCGACGTCAAGTCACCCTGCACCAGATCCTGGTGCACATGGTGGCCGAGCGGGCGCACCACCTGGGCCACGCGGACATTCTCCGGGAACTGATCGACGGGACGGCAGGCCAGCGCCCCGGCGACCCCAACCTGACGTCACGGTCACCGGAGGAATGGGCCAGCCACCGGGCTGACATCGAAAGTGCAGCGCGGGCCGCGGCAGCTGAAGGGCGGGAGTAGCCGACCCACCGCAGGCGCCGTGCTCACTGACCAGGGCCGCCCGGACAGTCTGAGATCAAAGACACCAAGCCTGCGTGAGGCTCATCACGGCGTCCCCGGAAGTGGTCTGCTGGTTAGCGGCTCCCCTCCCAAAGACGAGAAGGTAAGTGTATGCAACAAGCACCATCCCCAACCCGGAACGAAAGCCACACCGGACAGCAGACGCGGGCAGCCGCCGTCGGAAGCGTCCTGAACCGCGGGCTGAACGTCCGCCACATCCGGTTCATGGCGCTGGGCTCGGCCATCGGCACCGGCCTCTTTTACGGCTCCGCTTCCGCCATCCAGAAGGCGGGCCCCGCCGTCCTGCTGGCCTACATCATCGGCGGCGCCGCAGTCTTCATGGTGATGCGGGCACTGGGCGAGATGGCCGTGCGGCACCCGGTATCCGGCTCCTTCGGCCAGTACGCCAGCCGCTACCTCGGCCCGCTGGCCGGCTTCGTGACCGGCTGGACCTACGTGTTCGAGATGGCGATCGTGGCCATCGCCGACGTCACGGCTTTCAGTATCTACATGGGCTTCTGGTTTCCGCAGGTAGACCGCTGGATCTGGATCCTGGCCATCATCTGCTTCCTGGCCGCCCTGAACCTCCTCAGCGTCAAGGTCTTCGGCGAGCTCGAGTTCTGGTTCTCGCTGATCAAGGTGGCAGCCATCGTTGCGATGATCGCCGGCGGAGCAGCAATCATCGCCTTCGGTTTCCAGGCCGGCGGCTCCAGCGTGGCACCGGGCCTGGGTAACCTGGTTGAGCACGGCGGCCTGTTCCCCAACGGGTTCGGCGGGCTCCTGGCATCCTTTGCCGTGGTGATGTTCGCCTTCGGCGGCATCGAAACCCTCGGCATCACCGCGGGCGAAGCGGCCGAGCCCAAGAAGGTCATCCCCAAGGCCGTCAACACCGTTCCGGTCCGCGTGCTGCTGTTCTACGTCCTCACCCTCGGCGTACTCATGAGCCTCTTCCCCTGGAACGAGGTGGGAAGCAACGGCAGCCCGTTCGTCCAAATCTTCAGCGGGCTGGGCATCCCGGCCGCGCCCCACATCCTGAACGCCGTGGTCATCACGGCAGCGCTTTCGGCCATCAACAGCGACATCTTCGGTGCCGGACGCATCCTCTTCGGACTCTCCAGGCAGGGCCATGCACCCGCCGCCTTCGGCAAGGTCTCCCGGCACGGAGTTCCGTGGATGACGGTGGTCATGATGACCGCGATCCTCCTGGTGGGCGTGGTCCTGAACGCCGTCATCCCCGAGGACGTCTTCCTGGTCATCGCCTCGATCGCCACCTTCGCCACCGTGTGGGTGTGGGTCATGATCCTCGCTTCCCATGTGGCAATGAAGCGGGAAATCAAGCACAGCGGACTCCCGGCGTCGGAGTTCCCCTCGCCATGGTGGCCCGCGGCATCGGTGCTGACCATCGCCTTCATGGCACTGGTCATCGTTGTACTCGGCGCCTTCGAGGACACCCGGATCGCCCTCTACGTCGGCGCAGCCTGGCTGGGACTCCTGGTCCTCGGCTACCGCCTGTGGGTCAAGGGTGACGGACGACGGCGGGCCCACCTTGAAGACGAAACCTCGCCGCTGCCGGTGGTCGGGGCTGCCCGGGGCACCCGGGCGGACTGAGAGCGGCAAGACAGCGCCAGGCGGCTCCTCCCGGGGCTAAGATCAGGCATGGTTCATGCCTCCAGCCTCCTGGCGTTCGCGCTGGCCTCGGTGGTGCTGATTGCTGTCCCCGGCCCCAGCGTTCTGTTCGTCATCGGCCGGTCCCTGGCCCTGGGCTGGAAAGGCGGCGTCCTGACAGTGCTGGGCAATGCCTGCGGCCAGCTGCTGCAGGTGGCTGCTGTCGCGCTGGGGGTTGGCGTGCTGGTGGCGCAGTCGGTACTGCTCTTCAGCGCAGTGAAATTCGCCGGGGCCGCCTACCTGGTCTACCTGGGCGTCCAGGCCATCAGGCACCGGAAAGTCCCCGCCGGTTCCGAAGGCCGTGCAACCGCCACCCGGCCGCGGCGGCTGGTGGCGGAAGGGGCGGTGGTGGGTGCCACCAACCCGAAGTCCGTGGTGTTCTTCGTGGCTGTGCTCCCGCAGTTCGTCGACTATCCGTCGGGGTCGATTCCCCTGCAGCTGGGGGTCCTCGGCGCGGTGTTCCTCATCATTGCAGTCGTTTCCGACAGCCTGTGGGCCGTGGCCGCCGGAACCGCCCGGGAATGGTTTGCCCGGTCGCCGCGCCGGGTTTCCACCGTCAAGGCCACCGGCGGCACGCTGATGGTCGGCCTCGGCGGGACACTGGCCCTGACGGGCAGCAAATCCTAGGAAACACCCGCACCCGGCATGAAGCGTAGCCACCGGACCGGCCGGCCCAGACGGGAAGCACAGCAACACAGCTGACCGGAGACGCAACGGTGCCCGGCCCCTTCTTAAGGGACCGGGCACCGTTTGCGCCTGCTAGGCCGAAGCCGCGGCGGCCCGGACCGCCTCGGCGAGTGACGTCGTCGGGCGTCCGATCAGCTTCCGCAGATCGCCCGTGCTGACCAGGAGATCGCCCCGGGCGATGCCCAGGTCCGAGTCTGCCAGGATCTCCGCAAACGCCTGCGGAACACCCACCTGGGCCAGGAGGCCTGCGTAATCGCCGCTGGGCATGTTGTTGTAGCTGATGTCCGTGCCCGTGGCCGCGGAGATTTCCGCGGCAAGGTCGGCCATGCTGAAGGCGTGGTCGCCGCCAAGCTCGTACACCTTGCCGGCCTGGCCGTCGGCCACCAGCACTGCCGCGGCCGCCTGGGCGTAATCCTGCCGCGACGCGCCGCTGACCTTGCCGTCGCCTGCGCTGCCGGCAATGGCACCCTGCGCGAGGGTCCCGGGCAGCTGCTCCGTGTAGTTCTCCAGGTACCAGCCGTTACGCAGCAGGGCGAACGGTACGCCTGATTCACGCAGCAGTTCCTCCGTTGCCTTGTGCTCGTCCGCCAGCTTCATGCCGGTGGTGTCCGCGTTGGCGATGCTGGTGTAGGCGAGGAGTTCCACGCCGCCCTCGGCCTTGGCGGCCTCGATGACGGTGCGGTGCTGCTCCACCCGCTGGCCCACTTCACTGCCGGAGATCAGCAGGACGCGGGTGGCACCCCTGAGGGCAGCTGCCACGGAGTCCGGGTCGGAGTAATCGACGGAAACGACGCGGACGCCCTTGGCGGCGTAATCCGCCAGCTTGTCCACGGAGCGCCCGGCGGCCACGATGTCACCGGCAGGAACGTCGCGCTCCAGCAGTGCTTCGAGGACGTGGCGGCCCAGGTGTCCGGTGGCTCCGGTAATGACGATGCTCATGGGTGGGTCCTTTCGGGGTGTTTACTCTGTCGAAGGGCACAACCATGCCCCCGTGGGGTTACTTCCCGAAAGAGAGTACGCACTTTGAAGTAAGGTACTCACCCCGCCGTAAGGTACTGACCCGGCGGTAAGCTGATGCCATGGACGCAACCCTGCAGCCCGCTCCCCTTCCGCTCAGCTTTTCCGGCGGCGTGTTCCCGGCCGGCTGCCCCAGCCGGACGCTCCTGGACCACGTCACCAGCAAATGGGGCGTCCTGATCCTCATTGCACTGTCCGAGGGGTCGCAGCGCTGGAGCGAACTGCGGCGAAGGGCGGAGGGCATCAGCGAGAAGATGCTGGCCCAGACCCTGAAAACGCTGGAACGGGACGGGCTGGTGAGCAGGGACGCACAGCCTGTCATCCCGCCGCGGGTGGACTACAGCCTGACGGAGAAAGGCTACGAACTCAGCGCACTGCTGGTTCCGCTGGTGGCGTGGACCTTCGACAATGCCGAGGAGATCATCAACGGCAGGGCATAAAATCGGACACCGGCACAGGCTGGAGCGCGTCCCATGCAGCCCGGTTCCACAGTGCCGCCTGCTCCGTGACCTTCCCGTGTCCTCCTCCGGGTAGTGCTGCATTTAAACCTGAGTACCTGTTACTGGTGTGACTGGTGTGATTAGCGCCTAGCTTTGGCGTAAGGTGCACGCCGGGATTAGGAGGACCATCCTCTGCTGGGGAGCGTTCCGGCACCAGGCACCGCGACTGAGCGGCAAGCTGCCGCCTGGGAGTTGGTACGCATGGATACGAATAATGTCCAAGACCTGTCCGGCATGGGCCGCCCCATCAGCCTTGGCTCAGCGGTGGCGCTGGGATGGGGCAGGGCGGTTGAGGCACTGCGCCCCCGCAGCCCCTACCGGATCGGGGATGCCGTGCTGGGGGACGATCCCTTCAACGGCAGGCACGAGGGGACTGTGGTGACGCAGGAGGGAACCACTGTGGGCGTCAAAACCGTCCGCGGGCTCTTCTTCTACGACCACCGGCAACTGCGAAGGCTGGACTGACCGCCGAAGCGGCCAGCCCAGCCTGGCATTCACTGCTTCGCCCACCGATTGGCGAGCAACGGAAGTCCTACTTGGCCGACCAGCCGCCGTCCATGGTGTAGCTGGCGCCGGTCACCATGCCGGCGTGGTCCGAGGCCAGCCACGCCACCAGGGACGCCACTTCCTCCGGCTCCACCAAGCGTTTGACGGCCGCCTCCGTGAGCATCACCTTGGCCAGCACTTCGGATTCGGGGATGCCGTGAACGGCCGCCTGGTCCGCGATCTGCTTTTCCACCAACGGCGTCCGGACGTAGCCGGGGTTGACGCAGTTGGACGTGACGCCGTGCTCGCCGCCCTCAAGCGCCGTCACCTTGCTCAGCCCCTCCAGGCCGTGCTTGGCGGATACGTACGCGCTCTTGAACGGGGAGGCGCGGAGCCCGTGCACCGAGGACAGGTTGATGATGCGGCCGAACTTGTTGGCGTAC
The DNA here is from genome assembly GCF_030818145.1 of Pseudarthrobacter sp. SORGH_AS 212. Classification (NCBI taxonomy): domain Bacteria; kingdom Bacillati; phylum Actinomycetota; class Actinomycetes; order Micrococcales; family Micrococcaceae; genus Pseudarthrobacter; species Pseudarthrobacter sp. SORGH_AS 212. The sequence continues at coordinate 1,504,620 of NZ_JAUTAA010000001.1, forward strand.
ATATGCGGCAGGGCGGCACGGACCAGGAGGAACGGCGCCTCCAGCATCAGGGCCAGGATCCTGCGGAACTGCACCGGATCGAACTCCTCGATGGGGCTGATCCGCTGGATCCCGGCGTTGTTGACCAGGATGTCGCAGTCCAGGCTCAGGGTGGCGAGCGAGTCCACGTCCAGCAGATCCACGGCCCAGGACGTGCCGCCCACTTCGTCGGCGAGGACGGCAGCCGCTGCCGCGTCGACGTCGGCCACCACCACTTTCGCCCCGCGGGCGGCCAGTTCCCGGACGCAGGCCGCGCCGATGCCGCCGGCACCGCCGGTGACCAGGGCCTTCCGGCCATTCAGTTCGTGTTCCATCTCAAAATCCCTTCGTACGCGCGGACTGTCGTGGTGCCGTGGCGGCTCAGTGCGCGGAGGCCTTGAGCAGACCCTCGCGGGCGGCGTCGGCCCTGTCCACGTCCTGCAGCGCAATCCCCTTGGTCTCGCGCAGGCTCAGCACGGCGAACGCGGTAATGGCACAGGCGACCACCAGGTAGATGGCGGTGGGGAGCCAGGAACCGGTGTCCTTGAGCCACTGGGTGGCCAGCAGCGGCGCCAGCGAACCGGCGAAGATGGACGTCACCTGGGATCCGAGCGAGACGCCGGCGTACCGCATCCGGGTGGGGAACAGCTCGGCCATGATGGCGGGCTGGCCGGCATACATGAAGGCGTGCAGGCACAGGCCGATGGTTACGGCCAGCACAATGATCACCGCGTTGCGGGTATCGAACATGGGGAAGGCGAAGAACGGCCAGGTGGCGCCGGTGATTGCACCCACCAGGTAGACAGGCTTGCGGCCCCAGCGGTCCACCAGGCGGCCCACCTGCGGGATCACCAGGAAGTGGATGACGTGGGCAATCAGCAGCGCCAGCAGCAGGGAGGAGGTGTCGTACTTGTGGACGCTCTTCAGGTACACGATGGCGAAGCTGACCACCAGGTAGTACATGATGTTCTCGGCGAAACGGAGGCCCATGGCCTGCAGGATGCCCTTGGGGTACTTCCGGATGACCTCGCCCACGCCGTAGCTGACAGCTTTCTCCTTCTCCACGAGCTCCTTGGCTTCGAGGAAGATGGGGGCTTCGGAGACGTGCCGGCGGATGTAGTAGCCCACGAACACGATCACGGCGGAGAGCCAGAACGCTACGCGCCAGCCCCAGCCGAGGAAGGCCTCGCTGCTGAGGGTGGAGGACATGATGTAAAGGACCAGCGTGGCCAGCAGGTTGCCCACCGGCACCGCGGCCTGCGGCCAGCTCGACCAGAAGGCACGGGTCTTGTTGGGGCTGTGTTCGGCCACGAGCAGGACGGCGCCGCCCCATTCACCACCGAGGGCAAAGCCCTGGATGAAGCGCAGGAACACCAGCAGGGCCGGTGCCAGGTAGCCGATGTCGGCGAAGCCGGGGAGGCAGCCCATCAGGAACGTCGAGACGCCGATGATCACGATGGTCAGCTGCAGGGTGGGCTTGCGGCCCAGCCGGTCGCCGATCTGGCCAAAGACAATGCCACCCAGCGGACGGGCTACGAATCCCACCGCGTAAGTGATGAAGGCCTGGATGATGCCGTCCAGCTCGTTGCCGGTGGCGGGGAAGAAGTACTTGCCAAAGACCAGGGTGGCGGCCGTGGCATAAAGGAAAAACTCATACCATTCCACCACGGTGCCCACCATGGAGGCGGCCACGATCTTCTTCAGTCCTCCACCCTTTGTGGGGGTTCCGGCGCCCTGGTTGGCCGGGCGTTCTCCTACGCTCACTGGTTTTCTCCTTAGTGTCCACGTTGACACGTGCTGTGATCTCCAGCACAAATGACTACCCTGAGTATTCCTGCACAAACTTGCGCCTTCAATGGCCAAACCAGCACCCGCTGTGTGCACAATTGCAGATATGAATGCCAACCCCGATGATCTTTTGGTCCTCCTTGAGGTGTCACGTTCGGCGAAATTCACGACGGCGGCACAGGCTTTGGGCTTGAACCACACCACCGTTTCACGCAGGATCGCGGCGCTGGAGAAGTCGCTCGGCGGGCGCGTCCTGGCGCGGGCGGCGGGCGGCTGGGAGCTGACCGAGCTGGGCGGACGGGCGGTGCGCGTGGCCGAGCAGGTGGAGGAGGTCCTGGCCACGCTGGGACCCGGCGGCCGCGCACCCGACCCCATTACCGGCGTCGTACGCATGACGGCGACGGACGGTTTCAGTGCGTACATTGCCGCGCCCGCGGTGGCCCGGCTGCGGCGCGCGCACCCCGGGCTGAGCGTGGAGGTGGTCACCATGACCCGGCGTGCGCTGCAGCAGCGCTCCGGCCTGGACATCGAAGTGGTGGTGGGTGAGCCGCAGGTGCACCGCGCGGAGGCGGTCCGGCTGGGCGAGTACATGCTGGGGATGTATGCCTCCCGCGCGTACCTGGCGGAGCATGGCACACCCGCCACCGTGGCTGACCTCAACGGGCATCCTCTGGTCTACTTCGTGGATTCCATGCTGCAGGTGGACGACCTGGACGCCCCGCGGCGTCTGGTTCCGGCAATGCGGGACGGGCTCACGTCCACCAACGTCTTCGTCCACGTTGAAGCGACCCGCGCCGGCGCCGGCATCGGCTTCCTTCCATGTTTCATGGGCGACCTGCACGATGACCTGGTCCGGCTGCTCCCGGACCGGATCGCCGAGCTGCTCCCCTATTGGATGGTGCTGCGGCCTGATTCGATGCGCCGCCCGGCCGTTGCCGCCGTCGTCCAGGCCCTGCGCGAACAGGTGACGATGCACCGGGAGAAGCTCCTGGGAAGGGGCTAATCCTCCGGAGGTGCCGGAGGGTCGTGGCGCACCGGGATGCCGCCAGCGAAGGCGCGGACCTGGGCGTCGTCCCAGATGTGCGCCGGTACTGCCCCGCCCAGCAGCCTGCGGGCCAGTTTGGGGTCGTCACCGAAGGGGACGTCGCTGCCGGCCATCACCATGTTTCCGTAGCGCCGCCCCTTGAGCATGGCGGGATCGGCGATGATCAGGGTGTGTTTGAAGGAAGCGGCGATGGTGGCGGCGTCCTCGCGGGCATTCTTCAGGTCCGGGGCGTCCCCGGAGTTCACCACGTACATGCCGCCCGGGGCAAGGACCCGGGCGGCATGCTGGTTGAACTCGGCGGTGGTCAGCGGCCGCGGAGTGAAAGCGCCGGCGAAGACGTCCCGGATGATGAAGTCGCGGGTGTCCGCGGTGAGGGTTTCGGTCACCTCCCGGGCCTCCCCCACCCGGATCCGGAGCAGCGGCGCCTTGGGCAGGTCGAACCAGCCGCGGACGTACCCGGCGAGCTTGCCGTCGAGTTCCACCACCACCTGCCGCGCGTCCGGGTAGGCTGCGGCGAAGTACCGCGCGAGGGAGCAGGCTCCGCCGCCGAGGTGGAGCCCCCGCAACTTGCCCGGGTTATGGGCGGCGGCTGCCCGGGCGGACGAAGCGTCCGACGGCGGCCAGCGGGACTCGATGAGCGCCGCAATCCAGCGCATGTATTCGAAGTCGAGGAACAGCGGGTCCGCGAGGTCGATGTGCGAGCTCATGACCCCGTTGATTTTCAGGAGCCAGCCGCTGGAGTTGTCCTGGTCCGCGATCAGCTCGCAGTCACCGGTATCAACGTAGTAGACGCCTTCCACCGGACCCTTGGAACCGGGGCCCGGACCTTCCACGACGCCGGCCGCAGCACGTCCCCGGCCGCCCGGCTTTCCGCGTTTCGCCATTACCCGTGCCCCGCCTCAATCATGGATCCAACCCTAGTGGAACTGCGGAGGGCCTACTCCCCCGAGCCCTGCAGCGCCGTGGCGGCTCCCTGCCCGCCGCGGATGCGGTTGACCACGGCGGTAGTGGAACGCTCGGCCACGTAGTCCAGGATGGCCACCCGGCCGCCCGACTCCTCAACTGCAGGTGTCTCCGCCAGCATTTCCGGCGTGTAGTCGCCGCCCTTGGCGTAGACGTCGGGGCGGAGCTGCCGGATCAGCGGTTCGGCGGTGGGGGTGTCGAAAACAGTCACGTAGTCCACGCAGCTCAGGGCCGCCACCACTGCCGCCCGGTCCGCGACGGCGTTGATGGGCCGCCCCGGCCCCTTGAGGCGGCTGACGGAGTCGTCGCTGTTCAGCGCCACCACCAGGACGTCACCCAGCTGTTTGGCCTGGTTCAGGTAGCGGGTGTGGCCGCTGTGCAGGACGTCGAAGCAGCCGTTGGTCAGCACGATGCGCTGCCCCTCGGACCGGTGCAGGTCCAGTTGCTGCTTGAGCTCGTCAGCGCCCAGGGCAGTGTCCGCGAAGGCTGCCAGGTACCGGCTGAGCTGGCTGGTGCTGCACACCGAGGTTCCGGGCTGGTGCACCACGACGTCCGCGGCAGACTGGGCGAGGTCCAGGCTCGCCGTCAGCGGCAACCCGGCAGAGCGCGCCAGGGTCAGCGCCGCCACGAAGGTATCGCCCGCCCCGGAGGCCTGCTTCTCGGCAGCCGGACGTGCCCACCTGCGGTGGGTGGCGCCGTCGGGCCTGATGAGCACGGTGCCGTCCCGGTCCAGGGTGACCACCACCGCTGCGGCGCCGGTTGCTGCCAGCAGCGCCGGCGCCTGCCCGGTGACAGTGTCCGCCCGGTCCGGCCCTTCGGGGAGCCGGACATCAAGCAGCCGTGCGGCCTCCTGCGCATTTGGCGTGACCAGGTCCGGCTGCAGCGGCGCCCAGGGCCGTGGGTCATGGGAATCCACCACCACCAGCGGGCGGCGGTTCCCGGCAGCCCCGGCAGTGGCCAGGGCTGCCACCAGGCTTTCCTGCACGGGGTCCGCGAGCACGCCGTTGCCGTAGTCGCACACCAGCACGGCATCCCGGCGTTCGACGGCGGCGCTCACGGAGGAGGCCAGCGCAGCCAGCGCTTCGGCGGGCACGGTCCGGGCGGCGTCATCGATGCGGAGCATCACCTGGCCGCCGCTGCTGATCCGGATCTTGGTGGTGGTCACCATGTCCGGGTGGGAGTGCAGGTGCCGGACGTCGATGCCGGCCGCCTCGAGCTGGCGGCGCAGGTCCGCGCCGGCGTCGTCCCTGCCGATGATGCCGGCAACGGAGACCCGCGCACCCAGGGCGGCCAGGTTCATGGCGGTGTTTGCCGCGCCGCCGGGAAAGGAGTCCCGGACGGCGATGTCCACCACCGGCGCCGGAGCCTCCCTGCAGAGCCGCTCGATGGTGCCGCTCCACCAGCCGTCCAGCATGAGGTCACCGATCACCAGGACGCTCGGCTGCTCTGCCGCCAGCCGCCCGGGCAGCCATTCGGCGAGCGCCCGCTGGGTGGAAAGGTCGGCTGTTTCCGGGTTCAGGCCCATGGCTGGTCCTGTTCGGCGGAGGGCGCCGGCGGCGCGGCGATGTGGACCACCTTGACCTGGCTGAACTCGTCCAGCAGTTCGGGCCCGTAGCCGAACCCGACTCCGCTGTCGCCGCGGGGCTGGGCTGCGCCGCCCGGAGCGCCGCCGAACACCGCATTGACCTTGACCGTTCCCACCGGCAGGGCCGCCACGGCCTGCTGGATGTGGGCGATGTTGCTGCTCAGGACGGTGGCCGCGAGGCCGTACTTGCCGCTGCACGCGAGCCGCAGGCCGTCGTCGAACGAGTCCACCACCTGCACCGGGGCAACCGGGCCGAAGGTTTCCTCCGTCATCACCTGCATCTGTCCGGTGCAATCAACCAGCACGGTGGCCGGGTAGAAGGATCCCGGGCCGTCCGGCAGGTCGCCTCCCTCCACTGCGGTGGCGCCGGCCCCGAGGGCTTCGGTGACCTGCGCGTGGACCTCGTCGCGCATCCGCCGGTCCACCAGCGGGGCCACGGATCCGTTGCTGTTGCGCCGCGCAGCCTCCGCCCGGAGCGCCGCGGTGAATGGTTCCGCGATGTCCCGGTGGACGTAGATCCGCTCCACAGCCGTGCAGATCTGGCCGCTGTTGCTGAAGGCGCCGATGGCGGCCTGCTCCGCTGCCCAGGCGGGGTCGATGTCGCGGTCCACCAGGAGCGGATCGTTGCCGCCGTTCTCGCGGAGCACGTGTGCACCGGTAAGGGCGCCCGCACGGGCAATCCGGGCGCCTGATGCGCTTGAGCCCACGTGCGCCAGTACGTCCACCTCGGACTGGGACAGCAGTGCGCCAACGGCGGCCCCGCCGGAAACGGTAAGGAACACTCCGGGCGGGAAAGCCGGCGCCAGGACCTCGCCAAGCGCCTCGCCCAGCCGCGGGCAGCGTTCGCTCGGCTTGTGGATGACGGTGTTGCCCGTGGCCAGGGCGGCACCGATCAGGCCGCAGGCCACGGCCACGGGATCGTTCCACGGCGTCAGGAGCACCGCGACACCGCGCGGCTCGGCCACGGTGTAGTCGGCGGCGAGCCGGTTGCCCCGGAGGCTGTGGCCCCGGTGCACCGGGGCCAGCTCGGCGTACTGCTCAAGGGTGGAAACAGCCGCTCCGATGCCGGCCAGCGCTTCCTCCACGGGCCGCCCGGTTTCGCTGGCATTGAGCCCTGCCAGCTCCTGCGCGGCGGCATCCAGCGCCCGGGCCGCAGCCTTGAGCGCTGCCCCGCGGTCCGCCGGAGCGGTGGCAACCCATTCCGGCGCTGCCCTGCGGGCCACCTCCACGGCATGGTTCACCGCTTCCGGGCCCGCTTCGGGGACTGTCCAAAGGACCTCGCCGGTGCGCGGGTCCGTGATGGTGATGCCGCCGGATTCGGCCGTGTCCCGGCCTGCTGGTGTGTCGATCGCTGTGGTGGGCATGGGGTTCCTCCCGTCGTGTGCGGACGTGGGCTGTGGCCGAGTTAGGGCTGGGTTTAGGGCCAGGACCCTTCTTCCTCGTGGCAGATCAGCATTTCGCGGACCTCGCAGCCCCGGGGCTGGTTCAACGCGAACAGGATGGCCTGGGCGGTGTTGGCGGGATCGTTCAGGCGCGAATCGTCCTGCGGCTTGTACTGTTCGGTGCGGTCATCGAAGAACCGGGTCTTCATGCCACCGGGGATGATGGTGGTCACGCCGATCTCTCCTCCGGTTTCCGCGGCGAGGGCGTGGCTGAAACCCACCACACCGAACTTGGAGGCGCAGTAGGCGGTGGCGTCGGCCACGGCGCGTTTGCCCAGCGTGGAGGCGACGGTAATGACTCGGCCGTGGGTGGCCTTCAGGTAGGGCAGCGCGGCGCGCACCACGGAGACGGTGCCCATCAGGTTCACCCCGATGACCTTCTCCCACTCCGTGGCCTCCACGTCGGCGAGCTTGCCGCACCGGTCGATGCCGGCTGCGGTGACCACGCCGTCCAGGCCGCCCACCGTCCCAGCCGCCTCACGGACCGCCGCTTCCACGGCCAGGCGGTCCGCAACGTCCACTTCGAACGCCTTCACGCCGGAGACGCTGCTGATATCGCGATCCAGTACCACGGGCGTTCCGCCTGCCTTCAGGACGGCTTCGACGACGGCGGCACCCAGTCCGGAGGCACCTCCGGTAACCAGTACGCGTCCGGGGTTGTTGGCATCTGCAGTCATGGTGTTCCTTTCAATGGGGAATCAATCTTCGGGTGTTGTGCGGTTGGGTGCGACACGTGGGTGGATAGGGGTAATCAACCCACCTTGGCGAGCGCATCGGCCAACCCGGTGGTGGACCGTGCCGGATGGTAGGGAACAGTCACGCACCGGCCGCCCCAGCTCTCCACGAGCTCCGCTTCGGGCAACCGGGAACCTTTGTAGTCACCGCCCTTGACCCAGATGTCAGGGCGAAGCCGCTCCAGGGCAGCTTCCGGAGTGTCCTCGTCGAACACCATCACGGCGTCCACGCACTCCATGGCCAGCAGGAGCTCGGCCCTGTCCTGCTGGCCAATAATGGGGCGCTCCTGGCCCTTGAGCCGCCGGACCGAGCTGTCCGAGTTCAGGCAGACGATGAGGCAGTCGCCGAGTTCACGGGCGGCGGCCAGCGAGCGCACGTGGCCGGCGTGCAGCAGGTCGAAGCAGCCGCCAGTGGCCACCACCGTTCCACCGTTGCCGCGGACGGCGCGGGCCAGCAGCAGCGGCTCTGTGGGGCGCCGGAGCGGTGCCGGCCCATCCGCCGGCCGTTCCACCGACGTACCGGTTGATGCCGATGCATCCCCGCCGCCGTCCCGGGGCCCGCCGTGGTCCGTGCTCCGGTCAGGCAAGGCAGAGACACCACCGGCGCCCAGGAAGTCGGCGGCATCGCTGACTGCCAGTTCCGCTGCCTCGGGCAGGGCGCTGCCGGCCAGGAGGTGGACTGCCAGGCCTGCAACGAGGCGGTCGCCGGCCCCGCAGGGATCCCCGGCTTCCACCCGCGGCGCCGGAACATCCAGTGGGGACACGCTGTCCCGCTGCAGCAGCACGGCCCCTTCCGAACCCTTGGTCACCAGGACCGCGGTGCTCTGCCAGCGTTCAAGCAGGATGCGTCCGACGACGGCGGCCGGGTCGCCGGGCGCACCGTCACCTGGGGCGGTGCTTGCGTAAGCGGCGGCGGCTTTTGTGGCCTCCGCCAGGTTGGGTGTTACGACGGCGACTCCCGGCACCGGTTCCGGCCCCGACGGATGAGGGTCCCAGATGACGGGCACTTCCGCGGTGCGCCTGTTAAGGAGGCGGTGCAGCTCCGGGCTGGCCGCCACTCCCCTGCCGTAGTCGGCCACGATGATGGCACCGGCTTCCGCCACGGCGCGAAGCATGGCAGGCGACATCGCCGGTACCGGTGGCCTGCCGCACCCCTGGTCGAAGCGGACCACGGCATGGGAACCGGCCCGGACCCGGGTTTTCACCGGCGTGGGGTGGCCGCTTGAGCCGGACACCAGCCGCACGCCGGCGAGGTGGCCGCGGAGTTGCCGCCCGGCGTCGTCATCGCCGAACACCGTCACCAGGGTGACGGGCCAGCCTTCCCCGGCCAGCATCCGCGCCACCAGGCCGGCGCCGCCGGCGCGGCTGCGGATTTCGGAAACGTCCACCACCGGGACGGGTGCATCCGGGCTCAACCGGGTCGCCTCGCCGGAGAGGTCCACGTCCAGCATCACGTCGCCCACCACCACGATCCTCATGGCCGGCCTCCCTGCTGCAGGACGGCCGGGCTGTGGCGGGCCACCTCGAGGTCGAAGGCCCGGCAGACGGCGTGCAGGGCGATCAGGTGGCCCTCCTGGGCATTGGCATTGAGGGCATCGATCATCACGGCTTCATCGCAGGCGCCGGCCAGGGGGTTTGGCCCTGCACCAGTCAGCGCCCAGGTGGTGATGTTCAGGCGGGACGCTGCCTCCGCGGCGCGCAGCAGATTGGGGCTTTTGCCGCTGGTGGACAGCAGGACCAGCACATCCCCGGAGCGGCCGTGGGCGCGCACCTGGCGGGCGAAGACGTCGTCGTACCCGTAGTCGTTGGCGATGGCCGTCATGGCGGATGTTTCCGCGTGCAGCGAGATGGCGGAGAACGGGACCCGCTCGCCGTCGAACCGTCCCACCAGTTCAGCGGTGAGATGCTGGGCTTCGGCGGCGGAGCCACCGTTTCCGGCCGCCAGCAGCCGCTGCCCGCGGAGCATCCGGTGGGCCAGCTCCACGCCCCAGGCGGCGAGCCGGCCTGACTGGCTGCGCAGGGATTCCAGGGCGGGAACCACGTTGTCGAGGTGCAGCCTGACGGCGTCGGCGCTGGCGGAATCCACGTACGCGGCGCCGGGCAGTACCGCGGGGAGGGCCGGCGCCATGGCCAAGTGCGCCAGGTCGATGTCGCGGAGGGATGATTCAGCAGTCACAGTGCCGCTCCTTCCATGGGGATGGCTGCCGGGTGGGCGGCGGCACCCGCCACCGCCAGCTTGTAGGCCTTTTCGGATTCCGCAGCGACCCGGTCCCACGAATAGCGGGCGCGGGCGCGGCGCTGGCCGGCATCGCCGAGTTCGGACCGCAACGAGGGGTTGCCCAGCAGCATGGCCAGGGCCGAAGCGATGGCTTCCGGGTCGCGGGGCGGGACGTGCAGGCCGGTGGCGTGGTCCACCACGGTGTCCCGCAGCCCGCCCACGGCTGCGGCCACCACCGGCACGCCGCACGCCATGGCTTCAAGGGGAACGATGCCGAACGGCTCGTACCAGGGGGCGCACACCACGGCATCGGCACTGCGGAAGATGCCGGGCATGTCCCCGCGGGGCACCTGGCCTTCCAGCACCACCTGGTCCTGGACGCCGAGTGCTGCGGCGAGGTCCAGCAGCCGTCGCACCTCGGGGTCTGAATGAAGGGCACCCGAGTCCCCGCCGCCGCCAACGATGAGGAGTTCGACGTCGGCGAAGCCCGCTGCGCGCAGGTGCGGCAGGGCGCGGATCACCAGGTCCACGCCCTTGCGCGGCACCAGCCGGCCCACCGACAGGATGCGGTGGGACCGGGGCTTGGCGTCCACCGGACCATCCGGCCCGAAGACGTCCAGGTCCACGCCGCAGGGTGCGATGGAAATCTTTCCGGTGTCGATGCCCATGGCTTTGAGCTCGAAGACCTCGTCCGAGCAGGTGGCGATGATCCGGTCCGCGGAGCGCCCGACGCCGGGTTCAAGCCATCGGCGTTCCTGCGGGCTGGTGTCCTCGGCACCCTGGTGCCGCCGCTTGACCGTGCCCAATGCGTGGAAGGTCTGGATGACGGGGACCCGGCAGCCCGAGCCGGCCCGGCGGGCGGCGTCCAGGGCGGCCAGGCCGGACATCCAGAAGTGTCCGTGGACCACGTCCGGGGGCCGCTGGTCCCAATCCCGGGCCACGCCGTCGGCCAGTTCACCCATGAACGGCAGCAGCTCGTCCTTGGGAACGTGCCGCGGCGGGCCGGCGTCCACATGGACCACTTCAAACCCGGGTCCAACCTTTACGCGGGCGGGAAGCTCCGTCGCGTCCCTGCGGGTATACACGGTGACCTGGTGTCCGCGCCTGGCCAGCGCTTCGGACAGTGCGGCCACGTGGACATTCTGCCCGCCGGCGTCCACGCCGCCCAGGGCTGCCAGCGGGCTGGCGTGTTCGGAAATCATCGCGATCTTCATGCGGTCTTCCTTTCTTGCGCCGTAACAAGGATCTTCCCGTCCGGCCGGTGGCGGGCCGAGGGGCTGCGCGCGAGATCCGCCAGGAGCCCGTCCCAGCTGTCCTGGAATTTGCCCAGCCCGTAGCGGGCCAGAGCGGCCTCGCGCGCGGCCATGCCCCGCCGTCGTGCTTCATCCGGGTTGGCGACCAGCCTGCGCGCGCACCGGAGCAGCTCGTCGATGTCCGAGGACACCACCCCGGCTTCCGGCGGGACTGCCCGGGGAGCTTCGGTGGCGGCCAGCACCACCACGGGCATGCCCACGTGCATGGCCTCCAGCAGGGACAGGCCCAGGGAAGTCCAGCGCATGGGGTGCAGGTAGACGCGGCAGCGTGCCAGCTCCCGGTGGAGTTCCTGCGTTTTCAGGTCACCGCGCGGGGTGAGCCGGCCGGTCCCGATGCCGGCGGCAGCTGCCAGCCCCTCGGTCTTCATTCCGAACACCTGCAGCGGCGCCACCGCGGCGAAGGCGGGCAGCAGGTCGGTACCCGTGACCCGGCCGCGGCGCACGGGCTCGTTGACCACCACGCCCAGGTCCGGCAGCTCCCCCGTATAGAGCTGCCCGGGGTCGGGGATGCCGTGCTCGATGACTTTGGACAGGGCTGATCCGTTGTCCCAGGCGAGCCGGTTGAAGTGGGTGACGTGCACCAGGGGAATGGTGTTCTGGTCCGCCAGCGGGTGCCGGGTGAACGGGAAATCACCCTTGGGTGTGTTGTGTTCCACGAAGACCGCGGGCAGGTCCACCCCGGGGGTCCGGCCGAGGACCCGGGAGACTTCGCTGATTTCTTCCGGCCGTTGAAGCACGACGGCGTCAACGGAGCCTGCGTCCAGCGTCGCCAGGTCCACCTCCCGCACCGAGTCCGGCCAGTTGCGGCCGGCGCGGCCCAGGCCCCACGGGCCGCCTTCGGGCAGGACGGGGAGCAGGTACTCGTGCCTGCCGCGGACGAAGGCGTCCGTCCAGGATCCGTGGACATGCCAGAGCAGGATTCTCATCTGTTGCGGGCCTTTCTACGGGTGCTGACGTGGGTGCTGAAGGAGCTCACGCCGCCGATCAGGCGTTCAACGGCTGCCACCACTTCTTCGGGGGATACGGAGTCCAGGCAGGGGTGGCCGGGGACGGGACAGACGCGGGCACGGGTCAGCCGGCAGGCCGCGTTCTGGTCTCCCAGCAGCTCCAGCGGCACCCCGTACGGTGCCCAGCGGATGGCCGGGACCACGGGGGAAAAGAGGCAGGCCACCGGTGTGCCCACCGCCGCCGCCAGGTGGGCGGGGCCGGTGTTTCCGGTGACCACCGCATCAGCACCGGCCATGACACCGGCGAGCGTATGCACATCGGTGCGGCCGCCGAGGTCCAGCGCGGAGGGCCCGGCCACGGTTGCCGTCAGCGAGGTTTCTCCGGGGCCGCCGGTCACCACCACGCGGTGGCCTGCGCCCTGGAGGAGTTCGACGGCGGCGGCGTGGTGGAGCGGAGGCCATGCCCTGGCCGGTACGGCGGCGCCCGGGTGGACCACCACATACGGTCCGTCTCCCACGAGGTCATGCACATCCGGGCCGGGAGTGATGTGGAGCTTGCCGTCGTCGCCCTGGGGGAGCCTGAATCCTGCGGCTTCGGCGATGCCCAGGGCACGTTCGGCTTCCGGCTGGTCTTCGGGAAAGTCCTCGCCGGGTTTGAGCCGCACATCGAGCAGGGAGCCCGAAAAGTCCGTCGAGGCGCCCGTGATCCGCTCGACGCCGGCCAGCCGGAGCAGGAGTGCCAGTGGCAGCGGGGACTGGTGGAACGAGGTGAGGATGACGGCTTCGGTAATCCTGGAGTTGCGGACGTACTCGATGAGGCGGTCCGCGTGGGGGCCCGTCATTTTGGGAGCCGGGTTCATGATCCACGGGCTGTCCCAGCTGTAGACCTCGGCGGCGCCGGGCAGGAGTCCCGCAGCGGCCTCGCCTTGCCTGCCGCACAGCATCACCACATGGTTCGCGCCGCTGCCGTCCGGGACGCGGCCATTGGCGACGGCCCGCACTGCGGGTCCGGCCAGGAGGACATCGCCCATGCTGTCCAGCCGGGCCACCAGGACCCGGCCCATTACGGCGCCTCCCGGAGCAGGACGACGGCGCCGGCCAGGTCGTGTGCCACCAGCCGGGCGGCAGCCACTTCCTCGGCCCTGGTCACCGGGGTGGGGACCAGGACTCCGGTGGCCCCGGCAGCCTCGGCGGCCAGGACGTCGGCGCCGATGTCACCGATCAAGGCAGCTTCGGATTCGTCGATGCCCAGCTTCCGGCAGGCGCTGTGGACCATTCCCGGCGCCGGTTTACGGCAGGAGCAGTTGTCCTGGTCCGAATGCGGACAGACTTCCCACACGTCGAAGGGGCCCAGGAGCTCTTCCACCCTGGCATTGACGCTGGCAACGTCGTCCTCGCTGATGAGTCCGCGGGCGATGCCGGACTGGTTGCTGACCACGCCCGTGGCGATGCCGTCGGCCCGCAGGCTATCCAGCACTTCCCTCGCACCGGGCATGGGCCGCACCAGGGCCGGGTTCCCGTTGTAGGGGACGTCGACCACCAGGGTTCCGTCCCGGTCGAACAGCACGGCGCGGATTTTGGCAGTTGCGGAGCTTCCCATGTCGGTCCTGTTCCCTCCTTCTGCTCTTCCTAAACAGGCCAACGTTGCACCGGGCGTCGGACAGCAACGTGTCCGGCCCGCTGAACAGGCAAGATAGGAGATCTGTGGTGTGGCGCGGCCCGGCCGGGGCAGGGCCCGAAGTCAGTGCGGTCCAGTCACTGCGCCGGCGGCCGGCCTAACCCGCGGCGCCGGGCAGGCTCCCGTTGGGAGTGTCCGGCTCGTTGGGCCTGCGGCCGCCCCTTGGAGGTTGCAGTGCCGGAGCATTCGCCGGACGGCTGGTCGAGCCGGGAGCTGTTTTCGAGGCGGCGCTGGAGTTCCACCAGCACCCGGGCCAGCCGGCGTGAAACCTGCATTTGCGACATGCCCAGGCGCTTGCCCAGTTGCACCTGGGTTTCCTCGCAGAAGTAGCGGCGGTAGAGGAGCTCCCTGTCCGCGGGGTCAAGGTCATGCATGGCGTCGCGCAGGCAGGCCAGTTCCTCCAGCCGTTCAAAGGGTGCGTCCGGGCAGGCGAGCATCTCACCGATGGACGGCGCGTCCGAATGCGGATTGACCGCATCCAGGGAGTCCGGGTGCATGCTGCTGGATGCCGACATGGCTTCCTGCACCGCTGCGGGGTCTGTCTCCAGTTCCCCGGCGAGCTCTTCCACGGTGGGAGTCCTGCCCAGCGCCTGGGTCAGCTCCGGTTCGGCCCGGAACATCCGGGTGCGCAGGTCCTGGATGTTCCGTGGCGGGCGGACCACCCAGGTCCTGTCACGGAGGTACCTCTTCAGCTCCCCGGTGATGGTGGGGGCGGCGTAGGCGGGAAAGCTTTCGCCCTTGGACCTGTCGAAACCACGGGCGGCCTTGACCAGTCCCAGGTAGGCCACCTGGTTCAGGTCCGCCCGTTCGCGGCCGCGGGCTTCGAAGCGCGCGGCCAGTGCTTCGGCGAGGTCCAGGTAGCCCAGGACCAGGTCGTTTTCGAAGGTCTCCCGCAACTGCCCCGATCTGGCGTGCGGATCGTGGCAGGAAGCGGTTTTTTGAGTCGGCGTGGACTGGGGGTCGTGGATGAATGGAGAGTCCACGACCGCTGGAGAGAATGATTCTGGCATTGACGTTGGTTCCCTCGGGGATGGTTCCGAAAGCCTGCGGCAAGACTTAGAAGCAGCAAATCATAAGCTTGCTTATAAAACAATCTTTTTCGGCGATAGGCTCGTCTGGTACGCAGTTCTGCCCAATTTGCGGAGGAGCACTCTCATGCGGATCGTCATCACCGGGGCCAGTGGAAACGCCGGCACAGCCCTCCTGCGGAATCTGCAGGGCCAGCTCGCCAGGAAACCGGGAAGCCTCCAGCTCGCCGGAATCAGCCGCCGACTGCCGGATACCAATCAGGCTCCGTACGCAGGGGTGGAATGGCACACGCTCGATGTGGGACTGGAGCAGGACCGCCGAAAGCTGGAAGCAGCGCTGGAAGGAGCTGACGCCGTCGTCCATCTGGCGTGGCAGATCCAGCCCAACCGGGACCTGGAGCAGCTGTACCGGACGAACGTCAATGGGACCAGGCGTGTGCTGGACGCAGCCAGGACCGCGGGGGTGAAGCAAGTGGTCTGCGCATCCTCAGTGGGCGCTTACAGCAAGTCGTCCAAGGATGGGCGCAGGGACGAATCCTGGCCCACCCAGGGGATGCAGGGCTCTCACTACAGCCGGCACAAGGCTGAGCAGGAGGCGCTGCTGGACCGGTTCGCTGAGTCCGAGCCCGGCATTGCCGTGGCCAGGCTCCGCCCGGGCCTGATTTTTCAAGGCGACGCCGGCAGCGAGATCGGCCGGTACTTCCTGGGCCCGGTCATTCCGCGGCTGCTGCCCGGCAAACTGCGGATCCCGCTGCTGCCCGCGCCGGACAATCTGGTGTTCCAGGCAGTGCACGCCGATGACGTGGCCGAGGCCTACTGGCGCGTGGTTGACCAGCGGGCCAGCGGTGCCTTCAACATCGCGGCCGAACCGGTCCTGGATCCCCAGGAGCTGGGCCGGATCCTTGGCGCCAAGAGAATCCTCCCCGTGCCCATGTGGCTGCTTCACCGGGCCGCGGGGCTGGCGTGGCGGCTGCGACTTCAACCCACCGATTCGGGGTGGGTGGAGATGGCCGCCGGCGCTCCCGTTATGGACACCCGGCGGGCGCAGCGGATTTTGGGCTGGGAGCCAAAGACCCCGGCTGTGGACGCAGTCCGGGAAGTACTGGAAGGCATGGGAACGGGGAAGGGAGTAGCTCCCTCCCCCGTACTGAAACCGCGAAGCCGCACGCAGCCGCGACGGTTCCCCGCGGCCTAGATTCCGTCGCGCGGATTACGCTCCCCATGCTGGATTTCGTCAACGCCGGCGTCGCCCGGCTGCCGGTCACGTTCGTCCGGGCGCGGATCCCGCTCACCGGGGCGCCGCTCATCACCTAGGGTCCGGCCGTCGGCACCGGCGCCGTCCTGCCCGGCTACCGGCCCGCGCCCGTCAGCCTCGCGACTGTTTCCCGCGTGGTCGCCGTACACCGGGTCACCGAAGGCCCGGTCATCGTGTGCACTGTCACGGTGTGACCCGGCGGCCTGCCCGCCCAAGGCCCGGTCATCCTGCGAAGGGGTGGTGTGTGCGTGGTCGCCCTGCACGCGTTCGTCGTGCGTGTGGCCGGCTGATCCGGCGGCAGCGTCGGACTGGCGCGGACGCTGCTCACCGTCGTCGGCCCTGCGCGCCCGCCGGCCGGCGTCGTGCGTGACGTCAGGATCTATTTCATCAGCCTTGCGCGTGTGATCGGCGACTTCGCTGCGGAGCGAACCTGCCTCGCGGGCCTTCTCGTCGGCTTCCTGGCTAAGGCGTGCGGCGTTGACCTGTGCCTGCTCGGCATCAGCCCGGGCCCGGGCAGCCTTGGCCTCACGCTCACGCGCGTCAAGTTCTTTGTTTTCCGCTTCCCTGCGGATTTCCGCTGCTTTCTCGCGGTGCTCCTGCTCGCGTTTCTGCTGGACCGCTTTCCGGCGCCGCCCGCTCATCAGCAGGACAACAATCAGCAACACCACAACGACGGCAATGATTATCCAAATCCATGGAGCTGTTTCCACGCTACCCACCACTTTCCACTTCAGTTGCGACCGGGCAGGCCCTCGCCGTCCGGCTGACTTTTCGGGTTCGGTTATAACTCGCTTACGAAGGGTACTTACCTTTCATTAGTAATCATGCTTATCATTTTACGGCCAGTATTGCTGGTTCTTGATCAACAACCGGCCTTCTTGGAAAGAGAGATGGAAGATGACAGAGAACCAATGGCCCGAGGACCCCAACGCGGCTCCCACGGCCAATACAGGAATTCCCGGCGAGAGGGCTGCAACAACCTTCCCCGCCGCCACAACTCCACAGACGTCTGTACCCGGGACGGATGACTACCCGTCAGGTGGCTACCAGGCGGGCACTCCGTCAGGCGGTTCGAAGACCGACGCGGCAAAGGCAGAGGCCTCCGACGTGGCCGGACAGGCAACCTCTGCGGCCAAGGATGTGGCGCATACGGCGAAGGAAGAAGCCGCCAACGTCGCCGCCGAGGCAAAGACCAACGCCAAGGACCTGATGAACCAGGCGAAGACCGGCCTGACCAGCGAGGCGGGCGCGCAGCAGCAGAAGGCCGCGCAGGGGATCCGCAACATCTCCGACCAGCTGCACAGCATGGCCACCGCGCCGGAACAGCAGGGTATGGCGAGTGACCTGATCCGCCAGGCAGCCGAGCGCAGCTCTTCCGTGGCGTCCTGGCTGGAAAGCAGGGAACCCGGCGACCTCCTGGGCGACGTGCAGCGGTTCGCCCGCAACAAGCCCGGAACGTTCCTGCTGCTTGCGGCAGGCGCAGGCGTTTTGGCTGGCCGGTTGACGCGCAGCCTCACGGCCGGTGCCCCGGAGGCGTCCTCCGGCACCGGCACGTCCGGCACCCCGGGCAGGCACTCCGGCGGACTCCAGTTCTCGGGAACCGGATACGGCGACCAGTACAGCGAGTCCTACCCACCGGCCGGCGGTACTGTCCCGCCTCCGCCGGTGCAGCTGCCCGGTCCGGCGACCACCACGGCAGGGTACGACGGCGGCGCTCCCGGCAGCGGATACCCGGAACCTGCGCGGCCGGCCAGTGGGCTGGACAGCCCCCAGTTGGTCGAGGAGCCCTGGTCCGGAAACCAGATCGCCGAAGACCCCGTCTATGACCGCGAGCTTGCGGATGACCCCATGGCAAACGATCCACGCACCCGCGACCGGTCCGCGGACGGCGAGTCCGGCAGGTTCTGATGAGTAGCCAGATTCCTGAGTCGCCCGGCGTGGCGCACCAGAAAGCGGAGACAGCGTCGCTGGGTGACTTGCTCGGCGATGTCACCCGGGACCTGTCCACCCTGATGCGCCAGGAAGTCGACCTCGCCAAAGCCGAACTCAAACAATCCGCCACCCGGGCCGGTAAAGGCGGCGGCATGCTCGCCGGCGCCGGCGTCGCAGGCCACTTCGTCCTGCTCTTCCTGTCCCTGGCCCTGATGTTCGGCCTCGGCGCCCTCATGCCACTGGGCTGGGCCGCCGTGATCGTCGCCGTCATCTGGGCCATCGCAGCCGCGGTCCTGGCCAGCATCGGCCGGAAGAACCTCAAAGAAATCAAGGGCCTGCCCCAAACCGGCGAAACCCTCGCCGAAATCCCCCCGACCCTCAAACCAGGTGAGGTAAACCGATGAGCGAGAACCCCGACGCAATCCGAGCAGACATCGAAGCCACCCGCGCACGCCTCGGCACCAACGTCGACGCCGTCGCGGACAAGGTCACACCGTCCAACATCGTCCACCGCCAAACCGACAAACTCAAAGACGCCGCCACCGGCGTCAAGGAGAAAATCATGGGAGCAGCAGACCACACCACCAGCCGGGTCCAGGACGCCACCCACACCGGGGCCGGACACACCTCCAACGCCCTGCACAACACCGGCGACACCCTCCACGACGCCAAAGACAACGTCGCCTCCACCCTCACCGACGCCGGCCACACCGTCGCCGCCGCACCGGACCGGGTCAAAGCCAAAACCCAGGGCAACCCCCTCGCCGCCGGCCTCATCGCCTTCGGCGCAGGCATGCTGATCTCCTCCCTGATCCCCGCCAGCGACAAAGAACGCCAGGCAGCAGACCAGCTCAAAACCGCCGCCGAACCCCTCACCACCGAACTCACCGACGCCGCCAAAGGCATGGTCCAAGACCTCAAAGAACCAGCCCAACACGCCATGGACAACGTCAAAACCACCGCCACCGACGGCATCGACCACGTCAAAACCGACAGCCAAGACGCCGCCACCGACGTCAAAGACCGCGCCACCAACGCCAAAGACACCATCCAAAACACCTAGGCAGGCGCGGCAACAGCACGTCATTCCGTAGGCAACCGCATCACACGACAGGCCGGCCCCGCCCACCCGCGGAGCCGGCCTGTCTGGTTGGCCCCCTGACCGAGAGGACACCCCATGGCAACTCATGACGCATCCGAAACCAGCACCGCGAAAGCGGGACAGGCACCGGATCCAAACGACTCCAGGAAACCTGACAGCCCCAAGGAGCTGGACAAGCCGAACTGGAAATACATCGCCAAGAAGACACTGCGCGAGTTCAGCAAGGACCAGTGCCCTGACCTCGCCGCTTCCCTGACCTACTACGCGGTCCTGTCATTGTTCCCGGCCATCCTGGCCCTGGTGTCCCTGATCGGGCTGTTCGGCGATCCGCAGAAGACCACCGACGCGCTCCTGCAGATCGTCAGCGGGTTCGTCCCGGGCGAGACTATGGACACCATCGGCGGAGTGGTGAAGGACCTGGCCAACGCTCCGGCCGCAGGATTCACCCTGGTCATCGGCCTGGCCACCGCGCTGTGGTCGGCTTCCGGGTATGTGGGTGCTTTCGGCCGTGCCCTGAACCGCGTATATGAAGTAGACGAGGGACGCCCGTTCGTCAAGCTGCGCGGCACCATGCTGGCCGTGACCCTGCTGGCGATCGTCATCATCGCCATCCTCGCCGGCATGCTGGTCCTGAGCGGCCCCGTGGCGGAAGCCGTCGGCGGCTTCATCGGGCTCAGCGGCGTTTTCCTCGCTGTCTGGAACATTGCCAAGTGGCCCGTGATGGTGGCCCTCATCATTGTCATCATCGCCGTCCTCTACTACGCCACACCCAACGTCAAGCAGCCGAAGTTCAAGTGGATGAGTATGGGGTCGGGCATCGCCCTGGTCGTTTTCCTGCTGGCCTCCCTGGGATTTGGCTTCTATGTGGGCAACTTTGGCAACTACAACAAGACCTATGGCGCCCTGGGCGGCGTGATCGTCATGCTGCTGTGGCTCTGGATCCTGAACATGTCGCTGCTCTTCGGAGCCGAGTTCGACGCCGAGACTGAACGCGGCCGCCAACTCCAGGCCGGCATCAAGGCAGAGGAAACCATCCAGCTGCCGCCGCGCGACACCAAGAAGAGCGAAAAACTGCAGGCCCAGGAAGAAGAAGACATCAAGCACGGCCGCGAACTGCGGGAGAAATATGCCGCGGAGAACGGGGACAACGGCGACGCACAGGCAACCGGCGCCGGGGAAAACGCACCCACTGAACCGCACCGGGAACGGGTCCGGGACAAGGTCCGCGACCGCGCCACGCACGGCACGCCGGAAGACGAAGACCGCGGAGGCCAAAGGCACTAGGCAGGACCCCCAAATGGGTGGAAGATTAATCAGGTCCTGAAGAGTTCCCGGGTGCATGAACCCTGGGGTTAGGCGGGGCCGGCGGTGAGATGGCCTCTTCTGAGACCGAGGCCAGTCCCCCCAGTCGCCGTCGGCCCCCTGGACGGATTCCGCCCGGGCGGATGCCCCACGTGACCTGGCCATATTCCGCAGCGGGAAAGCCTCGCATAACTGGACAAAACGCTCCGTGCTGAAATACCTTCATGTTTACCCTGTCGGCCAACTGACGCCAGGGCCGCTGAAGCAGACACGGCGGAAATCACGGTCCAACCTTGTGAGCGGATATGCCTGCCAACCATTTTGAAGAATTTCTTGCCGATGCAGTTGTTCCGGCCAAAGAACCCGGCCTCGGCCTCGGCCGCGACGAACTCTACGGGCTGTACACCAGCTGGTGCCTGATCCATAAGGTCCGGCTCCAGTCGCCCGAAGAACTGTGGGAAGCCCTGAAACTGAAGGGCATCGATCCGGACAGCAACAACCTCTCCATGACCGGCCCCGCGGCAGCTGACTACATTATTGCCAGCGCACCAGACCTGGTCTGACCGCTAACCGAAAGGGCTGCCACGGTTTTCCGTGGCAGCCCTTTCGCGTCTCCTCAGCCCTCTGCACCGCGGGGGTCCAGGGCAAGGGCAAGGAGGTAACCTGCGAACCCGCGCGGAGCGCGCGCCTCCAACCTGCCCGAGGTAATGACGCGGTTGCTGTCGGTAGCGGCGATCACGGCGCCTCCGCTGCGCAGCTTCCTGACGAGGCTCCGGTCCTCACCGGATTCCGCGGCGGGAAATCCGCCGGCTGCCAGGTAGGCGGATGCGCGGACACCGAGGTTGGCACCGTAGACGTGGTGGTGGTTGTCCTGCAGGCGGTGCCGCGCGTGCCACCGCTGCAGCAGCCCCGTGTCCATCCCGTCAGAGTCCGGCTCCACGGAGCCCAGCACAGCGTCCGCGCCGGCATCAGCGAGTTCCAGTTGCCGGGTAAGCCAATGCGAAGGAACGCGGGAGTCGGCATCGGTGTTGGCAATCCAGGTTTCCGGTGCGGGAACACCCAGGGCACCGGCTTCGGCCAGGACCGCCCGGTTCCCTTCCCGCCTGCTCCGCCCAACGCTGCGGAAATCCGCTGTCAGGACGTTGAACTGGGAATCTGCCGCAGTGAACCGGGCAGCCACAGACGCTGAGAGGTCGGTGCAGGCGTCCAGGACCACCAGCACGCGGACGCCCAGTCCGGGGCGCTGCACCTGCAGGTCGGCGACGGCGGTGCGGACGGCCTCAAGTGCGGCATCCAGGTGCCGCTCTTCGTTGTGGGCGGGGACAACCACGCCAAGATGGCTGACGCGATGGCCGGTTGGAGCTGTCATTGCGGGGCCGTCCCTGCCGGAACGGGAGCCACGAGGACTTCCAGGAGGAAATCCCGTTCGCGGTAGATTCCTGCCTGGCGCCAGCTCAGCCGCTCCCTGGCGAGGGCGTGGACGGATTCGCCATCAAGCTCCCAGCCCGCCACCGGGTGCCTCCAATGGCAGAGCACCAGCGTCCCGCCGGGCTGCATGGCCGCCTCCACCCGATCCCACATGCCGGCAAGCTCACCGCGGGCCAGGTAGTAGCCCACCTCGGACACCACGATGAGGTCGAAGGAGCCCTCCGGCCAGGCAGCCGGAAGCACGGCCTGCTCCACCGTGACGTGGTGCGCCCCCGCCAGCCGGCGTCTCGCGTGTTCCACGGCCACCCCGCTCGCGTCCACCCCGAGCAGGCTCCGGCACCGGGGTGCCAAATCCGCCGTCAGGGTGCCGATAGAGCAGCCGATTTCCAGTCCTGCCCCGTAGGAGGCCTCCGGCAAGGCGGCCAGCGTCAGGGCACGCTTGCGCTGTTCGTACCAGCTGGAACCGTAATTCCAGGGGTCCTCGGTGCGCTGATGCACGCGGTCGAAAATCTCCGTGGCCTCACCGCTGCAATGCGGTGGTTGCGCCGGTTTCCGCGGCGGTGTCCAGGCAAACATCTCGTAGCCCCTGGCGAAGTGCCGCAGGAAGCTTTCGCTGAGCAGCGCTTCGTCACCGGGGGCAGGCGACAGCGGCAGGACCTGCGTGACATGCGCGGCCATTGCACGGTCCTTGGCTTGCCGGGCGGGCGGGTCCAGGTGGAACCTCATCCAGTCCCGCCAGTCCGAATGGTCCGGGCCGGCCCAGTGCCAGTACCAGATGGGATATTCGAGGAGGCCGTGGCCGCCCTCCGCGGCAACGTCCGCCGCCCCTGCACCCAAGGCGTCGTGGTCGGCGTGGCCGTCCGCCCGGTACGGCGCCACGACCACCACGTCCCGGCGTTTCCCCTCGGCGCCGGCGAGCCTGGCCGCGGCCTGCCGGACCGCATCAGCGATGACATCCGCGTGCAGGCCCAGTCCGCGGTCGGGCAGGCCGAGGAAACGCCACCGGCCCTCCAGCCCCAGCGCCGTGAGGGCTGCCGCGAACTCCTCCAGCCGGGCCGCGGCGAGCCGTTCGGGCGTGTGCGTTACGGATTCCGGGTGGGAGCCCTCGCCGGCCGTGCAGAGCAGCACTTCCACGGATGCTCCCAGCTCGCACAGGCTCGCTGCCAGCCCTCCTGCGCCCAGGGTTTCGTCGTCGGGGTGGGCGGCGAGGACCACGAAGCCCAAGGCGGCCAACTCGCCGGCGTCCAGGGGCAGCTCAGGGGCGGCGGACAATCCGGCTGCCAACCAGGCGTGTTCGGCCGTGCCCAGGTCCGCGTGGGAGAAGGTCACCATGGGCAGTCACCTTTGAGGGTCAGCGAGCCCAACTGGGCGTCGTCACGGTGCCCGTGGTGCTGCCGGACATAGAGGGCCAGATCTGCCACCCGCTTGGCGTACGCGGCGTCAAACGCCAGTGGCCCGGGCCCGCGGTTGGCCGTCACCAGTTGTAGGACGCGGTCGACGGCGGAGGCAACAGTTCCGCGGACACGCTGGGCCTCGCTCCAGTCGCTGCTGATCCCGGCCGCGGTTCCAGCGGCATCCACCCGTTCGGCGGTTCTGGCCAGGTACTGCAGTGCGGAAACGAGGATCCGGTCCGTTTCGCCCAGCGCAGCGAGCGCCAGCTGGTCCGGCTCGCGGCCCGTTTCGGCGCCTTTCCGCAGGCCGTCCCGGAAGTCGCGGGCAACACCCACCGCTCCCCCGAGCCAGCAGGCGGCAACCCCCATACCGCCCCACGCGAAGCCGGGACGGCTGTGGTACCAGCCGCTGCCGCCCACAGCCGCAGCAGGTACGTGGTCGAAGTGCACCGTGCCGCTGGGGATCTCGCGAAGTCCCCGGGCAATCCATTCCGGTTCCTCGGACCTAACCCCGGCGTGGTGGAGGTCGACGGCGAACGCTGCCCGGCCGCCGTCGTCCGTGTGCGCGGTGATGACCGCGTGGTCAAGCTGGCCTGCCAGGGAGCACCAGGGCTTTGACCCGTTCAGGACGTACCCCGTGCCGTTGGCCGCGGCCCGGAGCCGAAGCCCCGGGCCTTCAGCCGCGAAGACACCCCAGGAGCCTTCGCCCGCGTCGGCCACTGCCGGAGCCTGCTTCAGGATTGCCGCAGCGTCGAGGTGCGGTTCGAAGACCCGGGCAGCAGCGACGTCCACGGCGGCCACAGATGCGAGCAATTCCCACAGCTGCGCGGTCCGGCCTTCGCCCGGCATCGGCCAGGAGCGTCCGGCCGCGACGGCGAGCTGAAGCAGCGCCGGCACATCCCCCGCTGCGCAGCCCACAGCCGCAAGCCCGGGGCCAAACCGCGCGAGCTGTTCCGCCGTGGAGCTGAGAAGCACGGGCCGGACGGGGCTGCCGCCGGTTTCCGGGTTTCCTTGTAATATGCCCCGACCGCTGTCCGGGCTGTCCCCCGTTGCCACCTACTTGCTGGCCGGCTCGGTCACCGCGGCGGTGGGCGCCATGGTTTCGGCGTTGACCATCCAGGCCAGCTGCTCCAGCCGTTCGATGATCTTGTGCAGCAGGTCTGCGCTGGTGGGATCCTCATCGTCGACGTCGTCGTGGACGTCGCGCGTGGTCTTGACGGTCCGCTCCAGCCGGGCGGTGATGAGCTTGACGGTGTCCTTCGTGGACGTCAGCCCCTCCGGGAATTCAGCCAGGCGGTTGTCCGCTGTGACCGTGCTGCTGCGGCCGTCCGGCAGTGCGTGAAGGGCCCTCATGCGCTCGGCGACCTCATCGGCGAACAGCCGCGCCGCCGTGACGATTTCATCCAGTTGCAAATGCAGGTCCCGGAAGTTGGTGCCCACGAGGTTCCAGTGGGCCTGCTTTCCCTGCAAGTGCAGCTCAATCAGGTCCGTGAGGACCATCTGCAGGTTGCTGGCAAGGGTGGGTGATGCCTTCATCGTTTTCCTCCATTGCGGCCTGTCCGGCTGCCCGCCAGCCGGACGCTTATTCTAAGCATACTTATCAATGGAGGTGCGGCGGGCGCCGGAGGGCGTTGTCAGGTGATGCGGGCGAGGGCGAAGCCGTCCCATCCCTTGGATCCCACGGTCTGGATAACGGTGGCATCCAGGCGGGGATGCTCCCCCAGCATGGTGAGGGCATCGACGATGCCGGGGGCGTTCACGGGATCCATGTCCGGATCCAGGACCGCCCCTTCCCAGATGGTGTTGTCCAGCACCACGGTGGCTCCGCGCCTGCCCAGCCGGACCGCCCAGTCAAGATAGCGGCTGTTGTTCTCCTTGTCCGCGTCGATGAAGATGAAGTCAAACGGCTCGCGGCCTTCTTCCTCCAGCGCGGCCAGCGTCTCAAGCGCCGGGCCCAGCCGGATTTCCACCTTCTGGCCCAGTCCGGCGAAGTCGATGTTGGCCCACGCCACTTCGGCGTGCTTGGGGAGGAACTCGCAGGTGACCAGCGTGCCGTTGGCGGGCAGTCCGCGGCCCATCCAGATGGTGCTGAAGCCGGCAAGCGTACCGATTTCCAGGATCCGCCGGGCACCGGAGAGCTGCACCAGGAGCATCAGCAGCTTGCCGGCGTTGGGTGCCACCTCAATGGCCGGCATGCCCGCTTCGGCCGCGGACCGGATGGCCTGGTCCAGCGCAGGGTCCGGGTGGACCACCACCCGCGAGAGGAACTCTTCGGTGGCGATCCATTCCGGCCGCGGCTTGTGCTCGAACATGGGCACAGTTTGGCACGCGGCGATCAGCCGGTCCAGAGGCTTCCGGCGGCCGGGAAATCGACCGCCCCCACAGGGGAGGGTGACTTCAGGAGCCCTCCGCGAGCGCCTCTTCCAACCGGTCCACCTTGGCTGTGAGTTCACCCGTGTAGCCGGGCCGGATGTCGGCCTTGATCACCAGGGAAACGCGGCTGCCGTACCGGCCTACGGCCTCGGTGGCCCGTTTGACGACGTCGAACACCTCATCCCACTCGCCTTCGATGGTGGTGAACATCGAATCGGTTGTGTTGGGCAGGCCAGAGTCGCGGACGATCTTTACTGCGGCTGCAACGGCGTCATGCACGGAGGCATCTCCGGGGCGTGAACCTTCGGCTGGAGTACCTGACGGGGCAACTGAAAAGGCAAGGAGCATGGGGCAAGTCTGCCACTGCACGCCACAGGGCAACATCCGCCCGAACAGGGCCGGCGTCACAATGAGCTCCTACCCTTCAGTAACGGTGATGGGCTGACCCTCCGTTGCTAACCTCATGGCATGAGCCTCGCAGTCGCCCGCAAGCCCCTCCGCGCCGACGCCGCGCGAAATGTGGACAAGATCATCGCCGCGGCGCGGCAGTGCTTCCGGGAGTTCGGCCCCGAGGTTCCGCTGCAGACCATCGCCACCACCGCCGGCGTTGGACCGGCCACCCTGTTCCGGAATTTCGCCGACAAGGAAGAACTGGTCCTCGCCGCACTGAACCGCCAACTGCGGATCTCGGTGGACCCCGTGGTTGACGGCGCCTTGGCGGACATCGATGCCGCCAACGGGCTGTTCCGGGTGCTGGAGTCCCTGATGGCCGCCGCCAGCGCCGACGCCAACCTGCTCGGCGCGGTGGCCGGGCGCCGCGGGCTCCTGACCGGCATCACAGGTTCCCTCATGGATTCCCTCAGCGTCCTGCTGGTCCGCGGGCAAGGCCAGGGCAGCCTGCGGCAGGACATTTCCATGACGGACATGTTCCGCCTCCTGGCCATGCTGATCTCCGTGGTGGACACCATGGAACCCGGATCGGACGCCTGGCGGCGTCCACTGGCCCTGGTGGAGGATGCCATCAGGTCAACACGTCCCGCGCGTGCGCTTCCCGCGCACGTGCCGGTGCCTGCACCCGTGGCACCGTAGCCGGCGCCACCACCGGAAGGCCGCCCGCCCCGTCGGAGCTAAGACTGGCCCGCCCTGCCTGTATGCCGCCAAAGGGACCGTTGTCCGACCCCGTCTCCTGTTTTAGAATTCAAGAGGGTTACGCAGCCAGCCCACGACCTTCTGTACTGGAGCGATCCATGACACAGTTCTTGTGCATCCAGCGAACAAAGTCCGCAGCCCGATGAAGAATCCACAGCTGATCCAGTATCTGGACGACCCCCGCGAGCCGGATGAGGTCCTGGCCGGACTGCCAGCGGACGAACTGGCTACTTTGCTCGACATCCTGTTCCAGGAACTGGACACCGAGGACCCGGAATACGGGGCGCATGCGTGGTACGACCTCGCAGTCGAAGAAAGTTGCCGCCGTTCGGTGACGCCGGACGGGGCGGCGCACGGCGTGGCGTAACCGCCCCCGCCCGTCCGGCCGCTAGGCCCCTTCTGCGTCCCGGTGGCCTGAACCTGGATCCCCTGCACCTGCGGTGCCTGCATCAGCCGCGCCGGTGTCAGGGGCAGTGCCATCTGCATCGGCAGCATGAGGTTCGTTGTACTCATTGGGAACGTGGCCCCTGGCCTCGAGGAGATGCTGCTGCAGTTTCTCTTCGGAGTCCCTGCGGCGGCGGGCAGTGTCCCGCATTTCCCTGGTTGATTCCGAGCCGCGGGGTGACTTGTCGTTCATCGCGGGTCCTCCTTCTGGCGGAGCCAGGCGTAGGTTTCGCCGCCGCCGTGTGGCGGGCGGCCTGCTTACAGTTCACCACAGGCGTTATGCTGCCGGCCCGGGAGGCGGCTATCCCGCTGCGGCATCCGCGCGGCGCCGGATCTCCCGGTGAACGGCGGCATGCAGCGCCGGGACGGGCGAGCCGGGTTGCAGGTCCAGTGCGTTCCTTAGGCTGCCTGCCAGTAACTCCAGGTCTGCCGCAGGGACATCGGACAGCCCGGCGAAGCGGGTGATGAAGTGTTTGGCGGGGAGACCGGCCCGGCGCTGGGGGTTCCTGCGGCGGGACATGCCGGCTCTTTCGCCGGCGTGCTGCTGATTTTCCATGATGGCCGTTTCACACGTAATCCAACGGCCAACTGCATAGCCGAGATTATGATACCGCCAGCCCCGCCCACTTCCTGTGAGCCAGATCACGTCAGTTCCAGCCGGCCATCCTGAGTAAGGCGGCGGTACCGGCGCCAACAATGACTACCAGCAGGAAGGGCGCACGCAGCGCCAAGGCGATGGCTGCCGCCGCCAGCGCTCCCAGCCGGGCATCCGCGGCGAGCGCCTGCCCGGTGGCCGCGGCGTTCACCACGGTCAGGGAGGCGAGCAGTCCGATGGTCATGGTGCCGGCGATCCGGGACATGCGGGGGTTTTCCAGGAACCGGGCGGGGACGAAGTAGCCCACCAGCTTCCAGGCGTAGGCCAGCACGCAGGACACGAGGATCCAGAACCAGAGATTCATTGGCCGGCCTCCGCAGCGTCGCCGTGCCCCTGCCGGTGGTGGCCGCCGTACGGTTCCACATCAGGTTCGAGGCCCTCATCGCTGCGGCCGTGGCTGAACCAGCCGATCAGGGCCGCCACCAGCGCGGCCACCAGGATGGGCACCCCCGCGGGAACGAACGGCACGGCCAGCACGGTGGCCACGGCGCAGACGACGGCGATGGCCACCGGCTCGCGGCCCTTCAGGCGTGGCCAGAGCAACGCCAGGAAGGCGGCCACCGCGGCGCCGTCGAGCCCCCATTGCTTGGGGTCGCCGAGTCCGCTGCCGGCCAGCGCGCCTACGGCGGTGAAGAGGTTCCAGAGCACGTAGATGCCAATGCCCGCCGCCCAAAAGCCTCGGCGCTGCTCGGCAGGATCAGCCTGGCCGGTACTCGTGGCCGTGGATTCGTCGATGGTCAGCTGGGCGCCGACGTATTTGCGCCACCCTTCGGGCCGTAAGAGGGCATTGAGTTGCATCCCGTAGATCCCGTTGCGCATGCCCAGCAGGGTGGCCGCACTCATGGCGGCAATGCCGGAACCGCCGCCGCCCACCACGCCGATGAACGCGAACTGTGAGCCGCCGCTGAACAGCAGCAGGCTCAGTGCCATGGTCTGCCAGAAATCCAGGCCGGAGGTGACGGACAGGGCACCGAAGGACACGCCATAAAGACCGGTGGCGATACTGATGGAGATCCCCACCCGCACGGCGGGGGACGCCGCCAGCTTCACCGCCGGCCGTCCGGGCCAGTGTTGCGGAGGCTCCAGGCCCAGGCGATGAGGGGTGCCTGCAGCGGCAGGCGCGCCGTGTGGATCCGCCGCTGGAGCGGCGTCCCTTCCGGGCTGTAGGCCCGCCGGAGCGCGTCAGCGTGGCCGGCGAGGAACGCCGTGAACATCGCGGCCACGGCAGTGGCGGTGACCTTTCGGGTTGCTGGAATGAGGATCCCGACGGCGGCCGCGGCCTCGATCAGGCCGGACGCGGCGATCCATTCCTCACGTGAGAGAACAGCGAATGGGCCGTTGGCGCCGGTGGGCACGGTGCCGGGTGCGGGGTCTTCACGGCAGAGGTAGTCGGGAACCACCTGGCGGTAGAAGCCGGGGCTTCGGAAGTGCTTGCCGGCGCTGGCCAGGAGCAGGGCGCTCATCGCAGCAGCGGACAGGTTTCGTGCAGCCCGGCCGGAGCTGGGGAAAGGCATGGCTCCACTCAATCACAGCGCGGGCAGCGGCAGAAACCAGCGTGCGTCCCCTCGTTGTGGGGGCTACCGTTGTGCAGCCACCGTCAATGGGCGTCGCCCGGATCAGTCCATGCGCGGCACCCATTCCATGGCGGAGCTGCCGTAGGGCGGTGGCGGGCCGGGGTAGTCCAGCGGCTGCCCCTCCACCAGCAGCGGAGGCCGGACGTACCGCAGTTCGCCGTAGGAGCTGGCCAGGGTGCGGTATCCCGGCGCTGGCAGGGCCTGCAGTCTGCGCGGGTTAGGTGGAAGCCCGAAAAGCTCCTCCGCTGTCCGGGCGAGTGACAGGCGCGCCGATCCGCCAGCGCCGCTTTCCCGCCGCCGGGTGAGGAGGGTAACCGCCGCGGCTGCCGCCCCGTACCCTGTTGCATGGTCCAGGGCCTGGACCGGCAGGGCACCCGGCCGCCATCCGGCGTCGTCCGTCATTCCGTACAGGTGGGCGATTCCGCTGGCGGCCTGGACGATGCTGTCGAAGCCGCGCAGCCTGCTCCATGGCCCGTCCGTCCCCCAGCTGTTCAGTGTGACCACCACGAGGTCCGGCCGGGTGGACAGCAGCGACGCCGCGTCGAGGCCGAAGCGGCCCAGGGAGCCGCCGCGGTAGCCGGTGATCACGACGTCGGCGCCGGCAACCAGGCGTTCCAGCGCGGCGCGGGTTTCGGGCAGGCCGAGGTCGGCCACGGCGCTGCGTTTGCCGAAGGCGGTGTCCACGAACTGGTCGGAAAGTTCGGGCAGCACCGGCGGGTCGATGCGGAGTACGTCGGCTCCCAGGGCCGCCATGAGCCGCGTGGACACCGGGCCCGCGATCACGCGGGTGAGGTCCAGGACGCGCACCCCCGCCAGCGGCCGGCGCGGATTGCCACCGGGCTGCGGGATGTCCCGGCGGCCGCTGCCCTGCGTGGCAGCGCCAGCAGCCGGGCCGTCCTGAACCTGCGGGTCAAGGACGATCCACGGCCCGGCGGCTGCTGCCCGGCCCATGTCCGAGGCCTGCCACTCGGCCCGGGT
Organism: Pseudarthrobacter sp. SORGH_AS 212; assembly: GCF_030818145.1. Classification (NCBI taxonomy): domain Bacteria; kingdom Bacillati; phylum Actinomycetota; class Actinomycetes; order Micrococcales; family Micrococcaceae; genus Pseudarthrobacter; species Pseudarthrobacter sp. SORGH_AS 212. The sequence goes on from NZ_JAUTAA010000001.1 coordinate 1,534,962, forward strand.
CCGGACGGCGGCTGCCACTGCACCCCGCGCCTGGATGGCGGACTCGGCGTCGAGGGAATCCCTGCTGCGCAGAGCGGCTTCGGCTTCCTCCGGCGTCGTGGCATCCAGGGCCTGCAGGAGGCGTTGCCGGTGGTGTGGGTAGTTGGCATGCAGCCGGATCCAGCCGTCCCGGGTAGGGCGGAAACCCGAGAGCGGAGCAAATCCCTGCAAGGGGCGGCCGGCGATCCTCAGGTGCCCCGAGGAGTCGAATGCGGCGGCGGTCAGTTCCGGGCTGGCCGTGTACCTGCCGGCCGCACCCGTGTACCGGTCCAACGCGGCGCCCGCAGCACCCACGGCAGCCAGGGCGAGGCCTTCTACATCCAGCGGGCCGCCCCACCAGGTGCGCAGGCCCTCTGCATCCGCCCCCGCCACGGCTACCGTCCCCGCGGGGGTGCCGCCTGCAGTTGCGAGAGCACCCGGGCCGGGACGTTTGTGGTGACCTCCTGGATCCCCAGCTCCCGGCACAGCGCCACGTCGTCCGCCGAATCCACGGTCCACACCCGGAAGCGCCTTCCGGCCTTGAGCCACTGCCGAATGGTGTCCGGGCGTTCACGGACGTAGTCGATGCCCGGTCCTGCAAGCCCCACCAGGCCGGTGTCAAGGATACGTTCGCCCTCCAGCTGGGTGGCCTTCATGAGGTTGGCGACTGCTCCGCCGGTGATCAGGCCAAGGCCCAGGCCGCCGCGGATTTCATGGACCGTGAGGTCGTCCACCAGTTGGCAGATGTACTGCGCGGGCACGGATTGCAGCAGGTGCCGGACCGAATCCGGGCTGAAGCTCATGAAGGTCACCGCCACGTTGTCCACCGTGGAGCTTCCGGGATCCCAGCCTTCGCTGCGCAGGACCTCCAGCACGCGGTCCTCGAGTTTGAGATGGTAAGGGCTGGGGTGTTTGAGCTCGATGGCCAGCTTCACTGGCCGGCCCGCGCCGCGGAGGACGTCCAGGAGTTCCGGGAGCGTGAGGAGCTGCTCGGACCGGGCGCCGTAGGTTTCCGGGATACGGGCGCCCTTCCAGGAGGAGAAGTCCAGCTGCCGCAGTTCGCGGAGGGTCCGCTCGGCCACCGGGCCGGTGCCGTCCGAGGTGCGGTCCAGGTTGGCATCATGCAGCAGGACCACATGCTGGTCACGGGTCAGGTGGACGTCGCACTCTACGCCGTCAGCGCCGTCCGCCAGCGCCTGCAGGTAGGCGGCGCGGGTGTGTTCGGCGAAGGCGCCGCTCGAGCCGCGGTGGGCGAAGACCAGCGGCCGCTGCGCCAGCCGGTCCGGAACGGTTTCGTCAGCTATGGTCCCCTCAGATGTGGTCCCGTCAGGCGTGAGCTCGTCAGGTGTCATGGAGACACGGTAGCCGACCCGGCCCGGTCAGCGGGGCTAGGCTTGGCACATGCAGGTGAACTCTGAGCCAACTGCCCGGGAATCCCCTCCCCGCACCGCTCCTCCGGTGCCGGAAGGCGCGAAACCGCGGCCCGCCGTCGTCGGCCATCAACTCAGCGCGGGAGACGCCGAAAAGGCGGCAGCGCTGCGGAAGATGAAGATGCTGGCCCTGGGCCTGCTCATCGCCATGGCCGTGGTTTTCGTGTTCGCGTTTGCGCTGCAGGAGGAATATCCGTGGCTGCAGTACGTACGCGCCGCCGCGGAAGGCGGCATGGTGGGTGCGCTGGCTGACTGGTTCGCCGTCACCGCGCTGTTCAAGTACCCCGTGGGCATCAAGATTCCGCACACCGCCATCATTCCGCGCCGAAAGGACCAGATCGGCGCGTCCCTGGGCGAGTTCGTGGAGACCAACTTCCTCTCCGAGCAGGTGGTCCAGGACAAGCTGGCCAGCGTGAACATCGCCCGCCGCGCCGGTGAATGGCTCTCCGCACCCGGCGGCGCGGACCGGGTGGCCAAGGAAGGTGCGGCGGTCATCCGGGGCGCCTTCAAGGTCCTGAACGACGACGACGTCCAGGCGGTCATCGAGGGCATGGTCCGCAAGCACCTGCTGACCCCGCCGTGGGGACCGCCGGTGGGCAGGCTCGCGGAGCGGATCTTCCACGACGGGCACCACCACACCCTGGTGGACCTGCTGGTGGACCGTGCCGCCGACTGGGTGGACGAGAACCACGAGACTGTCTCGCGGCTGGTTTCCGACCGCTCCCCCACCTGGGTACCCCAGTTCGTCGATGGCCTGGTGGGCGACAAGGTCTACGTTGAAATCCTCAAATTCGCCCGTGCCGTGCAGTCCGACCCCAACCACCAGGTGCGGCAACAGATCGACAAGTACCTCAACGACCTGGCGCAGGACCTGCAGCACGACCCCAGGATGATTGCGCGCGCCGAGGACGTCAAGGCCCAGGTCCTGGGCGATCCCGAGGTCCGGGAGCTGGCCTCGCGGACGTGGGGCACCGTCAAGAACGCCCTGCTCGGAGCCGTGGACGATCCGGACAGCGAACTGACGGTCAAGTTCAAGGCCGCGGTCCGCGACTTCGGTTCGCGGCTGGTCAACGATCCCGAACTCGCCGGCAAGGTCAATACCTGGATCGGCGACGCCGCCGGCTACCTGGTAAAGACGTACCGGTCAGATATTGCCGGGGTCATCACGGATACTGTGGGGCGCTGGGATGCGGAAGAGACCTCCCAGAAGATCGAACTCCAGGTGGGCAAGGACCTGCAGTTCATCCGGATCAACGGCACCGTGGTGGGATCGCTGGCCGGGCTGCTGATCTTCACGGTGGCGCACCTGATCTTCGGCTGAGCTCCGGCCACCGGTGTGCACCCGGGCTGGGTCAGGCGAAGGACTCCAGGCTGACGCCCGCGGCTTCCAGGCCTGCCCGGACACCGGCCGCCATTTCCACGGCGCCGGGGGTGTCTCCGTGGATGCACAAAGAGTCGGGCCGGACCTGGACCACGGTGCCGTCCGTGGCCACGACTTCGCCCTTTGTGGCCAGCCGGACGGCCCGCTCAACGATCGCGTCGACATCGTGCAGCACGGCGCCCTCCTCGGACCGCGGCACCAGCGTTCCATCAGCCCGGTAGGCGCGGTCCACGAAAGCTTCGACGAACACCGGGTGCCCGGCTTCCTGCGCCTGCTTGAGCAGCTCGGAACCGGGGAGGCCCAGGATCGGCAGCCCGGGGTCGTAGGCGTTGACGGCCGCCACCACGGCGGAGGCCTGCTCGGCGTCGTGCACCAAACGGTTGTAGAGCGCCCCGTGCGGCTTCACGTAGTCCACCGACGCACCTACGGCGTGGGCCACGCCGTCGAGCGCGCCCAGCTGGTACAGAACGTCGCCGAAGAGCTCATCAAAACTCGTGTCCAGGGACCGCCGGCCGAAGCCCGCCAGGTCCCGGTAGCCAACGTGCGCGCCGACGGTGACGTCCAGTTCGTAGGCCGCGCGGCAGCTGTCCAGCATGGTGACGGGATCTCCGGCATGGAAGCCGCAGGCCACGTTGGCGCTGGTGACCAGCTGGAACATCCGGGCGTCATCGCCCATGGTCCACGAGCCGAATGATTCGCCGAGGTCAGCGTTGAGATCCAAAAGTGTTGCCTTCCAGCTGGTTGTCCGTGGCCCCGGCTGCCGTGAGCTCGCCGGGCAGGCTGTCCGGCATGGGTCCAAACGCCTCCTTGGCGTTGGCCACCACCGCACGGCCCATCACGAGGTTACCGGCTCCGCCCACCACGGCGCCGATCCCGAACGGGAGGGCCCGGCCCAGGAGCGCGGTTCCCTGGCGTTTGAGGAGGTTCTTGAGGAAGGCCCTCTGGATGCGGTTGCGGATGGTGCTGAAGCCCGGCATCGGCATCGACTTGGAGAGCACGCTGCCCCACTGCTTGGTGGCTCCCGCGCCGTTGCCGGCCATTTGTCCGCTGAGGGTGCCCAGCAGAGCGGTTCCTTCCTCTCCCAGCATGATGGCCATGACCATGGTGCTGGCCTTCTCCGGGTTGGTCAGGCGGATGCCGCGGAGCTCCGCGAGGGAGGTTGCGTACAGGGCGGTTGCCTCAAGGAAGCCCACCGTGGCGGCTGCGGAGAGTCCCAGCGACGCGACGGTCCCCACACCGGGCACGACGGCGGTGGCCCCCACGATTGCGCCGCCGCCGGTGACGGCGCGGAGGTAGTCGCGCTCAAGGAAGCCGGCCAGCTGGGCTGCCGTGGCACGGGGGTGCTTCTTCTGCAGCCGGCGGATGTAGGCCAGCACCAGCGGGCGCTGGATCTCCACGGCTTTCAGGAGCATGTTGTGGACGCCGGGCTTGGGCTTGCCGTCCTTGTCAAAGACTGCATTGTGGGCAGTTTCCTGGGCGATCCGTACTGCTGGGTTGCTGCGCTTAGCCATGGTCACCTTCGTTTCACGTCGAGCTGCAGCGGGTGGCTGCCGTGCTTCTCCATCCTAGATGCAGAAACACTAAGCATGCTGAACTTTGACCCCGGCGCCCCTGCACCCTCCTGCTGCAGACAGCACTGCGGCGGGACCCGGTGTGGGTCCCGCCGCAGCGTTGCAGTCAGGAGCTTATTCGCTTATCCGCAACCTGATGGCCTGGATTTGCGAAGAAGCCTAGGAGCGGGAGCCCCTGGATGCTTCCTCCTGGGCGGACCTTTCGCGGTCCTGCCCGCCGGCCGCCGCTTGTTCGTCGGCGCGCAGCTCGGCCCGGAAGACCTCGAAGCGGGCAAGGTGGGCGGGCCGGCGGCGGAGGATGGCCCAGGCAACGCCAAGCACGAGGAACCAGATGGGGGTCACCAGCAGGGCTGCAAGGGTGTCCGGCTGGGTGGTCAGGGCCCAGAGGACGAACGCGAAGAACGCGTAGACCACCCACACAACGGGGATGCCGCCAGGCATCTTGAACTTCGATGCCTCGTGCAGGTGCGGGCGGCGCTTGCGGAAGGCAATGTAGCTGGCCAGGATGACCGACCAGACGAAGATGAAGCACACGGCGGAGACGGTGGTCACCATCTCGAAGGCCTTGCCAACGTCCTGGCCGGCGTACATGAGCACGACGCCGGAGAGCAGGAGTACGCAGGAAAGGAACAGCGCGTTGCTGGGCACCTTCCTTGAGGACAGGCGGCTGAAGATGCCCGGGGCGTCGCCCTCCTGCGCGAGGCCGAACACCATGCGCGAGGTGGAGTAGATGCCGGAGTTGGCCGAGGACATGGCAGAGGTGAGGACCACCAGGTTGACCACGGTGGCTGCAGCGCCCAGCCCGGCGAGCGAGAACATGCCGATGAAGGGGCTGTGGCCGGCCGCGAACTGGGTCCACGGGGTGACGGCCATGAGGATGATCAGGGCGCCCACGTAGAAGAGCAGTACGCGCACGGGAATGGCGTTGATGGCCTTGGGAAGCGTCCGCTCCGGGTTCTTGGCTTCGGCTGCGGTGGTGCCCACCAGTTCGATGCCGACGAAGGCGAACACGGCGATCTGGAAGCCGGCCACGAAGCCCATGAACTCATTGGGGAAGAATCCGCCGTGGCTCCAGAGGTTGGTGAAGCTGGCGGTTCCGGCGTCGCTCTGGAAGCCGGTGAAGATCATGAAGAGGCCCACAATGATCAGCGCCGCGATGGCAATGATCTTGATGAGGGCGAACCAGAACTCGGTTTCGCCGAAGGCTTTGACCGTGGCGAGGTTCAGCAGCAGCAGGATGGCCACGGTGGCAAGGCCCGGGATCCAGAGCGGCAGTCCGGGCCAGAGTTCCTTGGAGTAGCCTGCGATGGCGATGACGTCTGCGATGCCGGTGATCACCCAGCAGAACCAGTACGTCCAGCCGGTGAAGAACCCCGCCCACGGCCCCAGGAGGTCGGCTGCGAAGTCGCTGAAGGATTTGTAGTTCAGGTTGCTCAGGAGCAGTTCGCCCATGGCACGCATGACGAAGAAGAGCATGAACCCGATGATCATGTACACGAAGATCACGGACGGGCCGGCCGCGGAGATGGTCTTGCCGGAGCCCATGAAGAGGCCGGTGCCGATGGCACCGCCGATTGCTATGAGCTGGATGTGCCTGTTGGTGAGCTGCCGCTCCAGGTGGGGAGGCTCGCTGCGGGCGGCGCTGCCCGCAGGAGGGATGTTGCGGGGTGGCTCGCCGTTGGACGTGGGGGGATGAATCGCCATGGGGAACTCCATCGATAAAGCGGCATTTTGGGTGCCGCAGAAGTTGGGTTCCTCCCCACTCTGTAGTGAACCTGAGAGTTTCCGCAGCCCAAGCCGCTTGCACCGCCGGTGAGCCGGAACGGGTCCGGCTGCTTTCCAGAGTTGCCTGTCCGCGGCGGTACATGGGCCTGAGAGTTTCCTGGGGAGGGTTTGCTCCTACGGCGCCTGCTAAATGTACCCGGCAGGACTCTCCCGCCGCAGGTCGAAGGCATGTTCAATTAGGTATGCTCAGCGGCCGCACCCTTCCGGGGCAACGCTGGCCCGGGCTGCTCCGATGAGCTGAGCCAGCCGGACAGGGTGCTGATCACCGGACCCAGTGTGGTGCGGGTCACGATCGGATGTCAAACCCCTTTTTCCGCCGCCGCAACAAAGCGGCTGCCGCCCATCGCGTGACAGTCGGATTTGTTTTCCTTTCAACCAACCTGTACGGTGTGAGGCGAATCACCCACAGTTGAATAGCCTTTCGAGCTGTGACGGGAGAGTCCTCCCGGCACCACCGGGCAGGCGCCGTAGGAGCAAATCCTCCCCAGGAATCTCTCAGGCCCATGTACCGTCACGGCGAGGCAACTCTGGAAAGTAACCCGGCTCCGGCCAGGTTCACCGACGGTGCAAGCGAACCCGCCACGCAGGGTTCCGCGGAATCTCTCAGGTCCAATACAGAGCGGGGAGGAACCCATCCCACGCCGTGCCACCCTGGCCGGCCAGACCTGGAGTTCCTCATGACGATTCAATCCCTTCCAACCTCGTTCGTTGACCGCCATATCGGTGCACGCCGGCAGGCTGACGTCGACACCATGCTCAAGGCTGTGGGCTACGACAGCGTTGACGGCCTGGTGGACGTGGCTGTTCCGGCATCGATCCGCCAGGAAACGGCGCTGAAGCTGCAGGACGCCCTCAGCGAGGTTGAGGTCCTGACCGAGCTGCGCCGGCTGGCTGGCAAGAACAAGACCGCCGTGCAGATGATCGGCCAGGGCTACTACGACACCATCACGCCGGCCGTGATCCGCCGCAACATCCTCGAAGCGCCCGCTTGGTACACCGCGTACACCCCGTACCAGCCCGAGATCTCGCAGGGCCGGCTGGAGGCGCTGCTGAACTTCCAGACCATGGTCCAGGACCTCACCGCCCTTCCCGTGGCCAATGCATCACTCCTCGATGAAGCCACTGCCGTGGCCGAGGCTGTGCTGCTGATGCGCCGGGCGAACAAAAATAAGGACGCCAAGGACGGTAAGACCGTCCTTGATGCCGACTGCCTCCCGCAGACCATCGCCATCGTGCTGGGCCGCGCCGAAGCGCTCGGCTTCGAGGTGGAGGTTGCTGACCTCTCCAAGGGCCTGCCTGAAGGTGACATCAACGGCATCGTGCTCCAGCAGCCGGGCGTGTCCGGCCGGGTGTGGGACCAGAGCATGGTTATCGCCGAGGCAAAGGAGCGCGGTGCGCTGGTCACTGTTGCCGCTGACCTGCTCGCGCTGACGCTGATCACCCCTCCGGGCGAGCAGGGCGCAGACATCGCCGTCGGCTCCACCCAGCGCTTTGGTGTGCCGCTGTTCTTCGGCGGTCCGCACGCGGCTTACATGGCTGTGCAGAAGGGCATGGAACGCACCCTCCCCGGCAGGATCGTGGGTGTCTCCAAGGACAACGCGGGCGCTCCCGCCTACCGCCTGGCCCTGCAGACCCGCGAGCAGCACATCCGCCGTGAGAAGGCCACGTCCAACATCTGCACCGCCCAGGCGCTGCTGGCCATCGTGTCCTCCTTCTACGCCGTCTACCACGGCCCGGACGGACTGAAGGCCATCGCAGAAACCGCCCACCACAACGCCAGGATCCTGGCCACGGCCCTCACCGCCATGGGCCGCGAACTGGTCACCGACTCCTTCTTCGACACCCTCACCGTGCGCGTGCCGGGCAAGGCCGCCAAGGTCATCAACGCCGCCGAGGCGCGCGGCATCAACCTCCGCTTCGTCGACGCGGACACGGTGGGCGTTTCCATCGATGAGACCACGACGGCGGCAACGCTGTCCGCAGTGGCCGTCGCCTTTGGTGCCGGCCCGGTAGGCGACGCCCAGGGTTTCGAGCTGCCCGACTCCGTGCTGCGCACCTCCGGATACCTGGGGCACCCGGTGTTCAACACGCACCGGTCAGAAACGCAGCTGTTGCGTTACATCCGCCGCCTGTCCGACCGGGACCTGGCCCTGGACCGGACCATGATCCCGCTGGGTTCCTGCACCATGAAGCTGAATGCCACCGCCGAGATGGAAGCGATTTCCTGGCCGGAGTTCGCCTCCATCCACCCGTTCGCTCCGGATTCCCAGACCGAGGGCTGGCGTGAGCTGATCACCGGGCTCGAGGCTGACCTGACCGAGATCACCGGGTACGACCAGGTGTCCATCCAGCCCAACGCCGGTTCCCAGGGCGAACTCGCCGGCCTGCTGGCGATCCGGGGCTACCACCACTCCCGGGGTGATCAGCAGCGCAACGTGTGCCTGATCCCCGCCTCGGCGCACGGCACCAACGCCGCCTCCGCCGTCCTGGCCGGCATGAAGGTGGTTGTTGTCGCTACCGCCCCGGACGGCACGATCGACCACGCCGACCTGTCCGCCAAGATCGAGGCGAACCGGGACGCCCTGTCCTGCATCATGATCACCTACCCGTCCACCCACGGCGTCTACGACGGCGACGTCACCGAAGTCTGCGACGCGGTCCACGCTGCAGGCGGACAGGTGTACGTGGACGGCGCGAACCTCAACGCCCTCGTGGGCCTGGCGCAGCCGGGCAAGTTCGGCGGCGACGTGTCCCACCTGAACCTGCACAAGACGTTCTGCATCCCGCACGGCGGCGGCGGGCCCGGCGTCGGACCGGTCGCTGCGAAGGCGCACCTGGCCCCGTTTATGCCCGGCGATGCGAATAAAGCCGCGCATGAGGAGGGCCACGGCGTGGCGATTTCCGCGTCCCGGTTCGGCTCTGCCGGTGTGCTGCCGATCTCCTGGGCGTACGTGAAGCTGATGGGCGGTACGGGCCTGACCGAGGCCACCAAGTCCGCGCTGCTGGCCGCGAACTACGTCGCAGCCCGGTTGAACGAGTTCTACCCGGTGCTCTACACGGGTGAGGGCGGGCTCGTGGCGCACGAGTGCATCCTGGACCTGCGCGAACTCACCGCCCGCACCGGCGTCACGGCCGAGGACGTGGCCAAGCGCCTGATCGACTTCGGCTTCCACGCCCCCACCCTGGCCTTCCCGGTGGCCGGGACCCTGATGGTCGAGCCCACCGAGTCCGAGGACATCGCCGAGATCGACCGCTTCATCGACGCCATGATCACCATCCACGCCGAGATCGAGCAGGTAGCAGCCGGCGACTTCTCCCTGGAGGCATCGCCGGTGCGCAACGCACCGCACACGGCGTCCGCCGTCGTCAGCTCCGACTGGGACCGCGCCTACCCGCGCGAGCAGGCCGCGTTCCCCGTCGCTTCCCTGCGGCAGGACAAGTACTTCCCGCCCGTGGGACGCATCGACGGCGCAGCCGGCGACCGCAACCTGGTCTGCTCCTGCCCGCCGCTTTCCGACTTCGAGAACTAAGGACTTCCCATGACTGAGAACTACACCGCTCTCTACGAGCAGCACAAGAAGGCCGGCGCCTCCTTCACCGACTTCGGCGGCTGGCAGATGCCCCTCAAGCATGATTCCGAACTCGCCGAACACCACGCCGTGCGCAACGCCGCCGGGCTGTTCGACCTCTCCCACATGGGTGAAGTCTGGGTCACCGGCCCGGACGCCGCAGCGTTCCTGGACTACGCCCTGGCCGGCAAGCTGTCAGCCGTTGCGGTGGGCAAGGCCAAGTACTCGCTGATCTGTGACACCGACGGCGGCATCATCGACGACCTGATCACGTACCGACTCCCCGCGGCTGCGGACGGAACAGCCAAGTACCTGGTGGTCCCGAACGCAGGCAACGCCAAGGTAGTAGCCGGGGCTCTGCAGGAACGCGCCGCCGGCTTCGACGTCACCGTGCAGGACGCTTCAGCCGAGACTTCCCTGATCGCCGTCCAGGGTCCCGCCGCCGAGCCCATCCTGCTGGCGCTTGTCCCGGCCAGCCAGCACTCCCTGGTCACGGAGCTTAAGTACTACGCCGCCGTCGAGGTGGGCATCACGGTCAACGGCGCCGTCCGGGACCTGCTGGTGGCCCGCACCGGTTACACCGGCGAAGACGGCTTCGAGATCTATGTCGGCAACCTGGAGGCAGCCGCCCTGTGGGAGGCCCTGCTCGCGGCCGGCGAAGGTTCCGGCCTCATCCCGGCAGGCCTCGCCGCCCGGGACTCGCTCCGCCTCGAAGCCGGCATGCCCCTCTACGGCAACGAACTCTCCCGCCGCGTCAACGCCTACGCCGCCGGGCTGGGACCGGTCGTGTCCCTGGCAAAGGAAAGCGACTTCGTGGGCAAGGAGGCCCTGGCAGCCATCAAGGCCGCCGGCGTCGGATCCACCGTGGGCCAGAAGCTCGTGGGCCTCAAGGGCACCGGGCGCCGCGCCGCCCGCGGCCACTACCCGGTCCTCAAGGACGGTTCCCTCATCGGCGAAGTTACCTCCGGCCAGCCCTCCCCCACCCTCGGCTACCCGGTGGCACTGGCTTACGTCGACGTCGAGTTCGCCGAAGCCGGCACCCTCGTCGACGTGGACCTCCGCGGCAAGCCGGAACGCTTCGAAGTAGTGGCACTCCCCTTCTACAAACGCCAAAAGTAGCCCCACTCCGGGACGGACAAGCCCCAGTTTCCACGCGTGCTGCACCCCACCGTCCCCCTAGCCTCGCAAGCTCGGCCAGGGAACCCGGACGGCGTGGGCCCACTTCGTCGCTCTGACGCACGCTTTCGGAAACCGCGGCCAGCCCGCCCTTGGAGGTGGCGGGGCATCCGGAAACGTGCGTCTAAGGAAGCGTCACGTCCGCTCAGCGGGCGTCTACGCGACCAAGCACGTGGAGGATGTCCTGCCAACTCCACTCCCGACCACAACTAAGTTTTCAAACGAACAGGAAAATCATGAGCAAAGTTGCAGCTGAACTGAAGTACTCCGCCGAGCATGAGTGGATTGCTGTTGACGGGTCCGGGCCTGCCGGGATCGGTATCTCGGCCGTCGCCGCCGATGCGCTGGGCGACATCGTGTACGTGGACCTGCCCGAGGTTGGCTCCATCGTGACCGCCGGCGAAACCTGCGGCGAGGTGGAATCCACCAAGTCCGTTTCGGACCTCTACTCCCCCGTCACCGGCGAAGTCACCGAGATCAACGACGGCGTGGTGTCCGATCCCGCCCTCATCAACAGCGACCCGTACGGGGCTGGCTGGCTCTTCAAGGTGTCCGTCACCGAAGAAGGCCCGCTGCTGTCCGCCGCAGAATACGCCGCAGCGAACGGCGGCGAGCTGTGAGCGCGGCTGCCGGCGCGGCTGTCACTGAGACGGTTGCCTTCCGCCAGGTTGAATCCCCCAGCCTGAACGCGGACCTGTCCGTCCTGGACCCGGAGATCGCGGCCAAGATCGACGACGAACTGGGCCGCCAGCGCGACGGCCTGGAAATGATCGCTTCCGAGAACCACACCGCCGCCGCAGTCATGCAGGCGCAGGGCTCGGTGCTGACCAACAAGTACGCCGAAGGCTACCCGGGCAAGCGCTACTACGGTGGCTGCGAACACGTGGACGTCATTGAACAGCTCGCCATCGACCGGCTCAAGGCCCTGTTCGGTGCCGAGTTCGCCAACGTGCAGCCGCACTCCGGTGCACAGGCCAACGCCTCGGTGATGCACGCGCTGATCAAGCCCGGCGACACCATCATGGGCCTGAACCTCGCCCACGGCGGACACCTGACACACGGAATGAAGATCAACTTCTCCGGCAAGCTCTATAACGTGGTGCCCTACCAGGTCCGCGAAGACACCCACACCATCGACATGGCAGAGGTGGAGCGCCTGGCGCTGGAAACGAAGCCGCAGCTGATCGTTGCCGGCTGGTCCGCGTACGCACGCCAGCTGGACTTCGCCGAGTTCCGCCGGATTGCCGACCTTGTGGGCGCCTACCTCATGGTGGACATGGCTCACTTCGCCGGCCTCGTCGCTGCAGGCCTGCACCCCAGCCCGGTGCCTCACGCCCACGTCACCACCTCCACCACGCACAAGACCCTCGCCGGTCCGCGCGGCGGCATCATCCTGTCGAACGACGCCGACATCGCCAAGAAGATCAACTCGGCTGTGTTCCCGGGCCAGCAGGGCGGGCCGCTGGAGCACGTCATCGCCGGCAAGGCCGTGGCATTCAAGATCGCCGCCTCGGCTGAGTTCAAGGAACGGCAGGAGCGCGTCCTCGCCGGCTCCCGCATCCTGGCCGAGCGCCTGGTCCAGCCGGACGTCACCGCCAAGGGCATCAACGTCATCTCCGGCGGCACCGACGTCCACCTGGTCCTCGTTGACCTCCGCAACTGCGAACTCAACGGCCAGCAGGCCGAAGACCGCCTGGCCGCGATTGACATCACCGTCAACCGCAACGCCGTGCCTTTCGACCCGCGCCCGCCGATGGTCACCTCAGGCCTGCGCATCGGCACCCCGGCTTTGGCGACCCGCGGATTCGGCGAAGCCGCCTTCCGCGAGGTTGCGGACATCATCGCCGAGGCACTGACGGCCGACGCCGACGCAGACCTTTCCGGCCTGCGTCACCGCGTCGAAGCACTCGCCGCAGCCCACCCGCTGTACCCCGGCGTCGCAAACCTCGCCTAGGTGCACGGCTCTGGTCACCTTCGGGACCAGCGGACCGGACATTTTCACGCCTGCTGCTCGTTCCTCGCTTTGACGCAGGCTTTCGAAAAGTCCGGCTCCGCCGGCCCTTGTGGGCAGGCTACGGGTGAGCGCCGACAACGTGCGTGTTCATCCCTGTTCTTCGCAAAGGTGCGCAGGGGTCGTTGCCCATCCTGTTGTTCGCTTGGGTGACGGGCCCTAGGGGGGTGAGCCGGATTCCGGAAGCGTGCGTCAGAGCGACGAAGGAGCAGCACGCGGAGGAATCCGGTCACCCACCATCCAACCCAACCACGCACGTTTCTAGTTAGGAATCCCACCATGGCCGTTGGTGTTTTTGATCTGTTTTCTGTTGGTATTGGGCCGTCGTCTTCTCATACGGTGGGGCCGATGCGGGCTGCTGCGGTGTTTGCCGAGGAGTTGAAGGGCAGCGGGGTGCTGGACAGGGTGGCCGGGCTGCGGGTGGATCTGTATGGGTCGTTGGCTGCGACGGGGCATGGGCACGGGACGATGACGGCCATCTTGCTGGGCCTGGAGGGGTTCCACCCCGAAAGGATCCTGCCGGCGGAGGTGGAGGAGCGGTTGGCTGCGATCGCCGAGACCGGGACGCTGCAGCTGGCGGGCGCCGGCGAAGGGGGGTCCGTGGCGTTGCCGTATGGGGTGAAGGACATGGTGTTGCGGCCGTTGACGGTGTTGCCGCGGCACACGAACGGGATGACGTTCACCGTCTCGGACGGCAACGGCGGGGAACTCCACCGTGCCACGTTTTTCTCCGTGGGCGGCGGGTTCATTGTCCGTGAGGGTGAGGAGGACGCCGCGCAGCAGGAACTCGATGAGTCCAAAAAGGAGTTGCCGTTGCCGTTCCGGACCGCTGCGGAGCTCCTGGGGCATTGCGCGGACACCGGGTTGGGGATCAGCGACGTGATGCTGGTCAATGAGAAGTCTTCCCGTTCCGAGGAGGAGATCCGGGCGGGGCTGCTGCATATCTGGTCCGTGATGGAGGAGTGCGTGGCGACGTCGTTGAAGCGTGACGGGGTGCTGCCGGGCGGGTTGAAGGTCCGCCGCCGCGCCCCGGACTGGTTCGACCGGCTGAAAAAGGAATGCGCCCGCCCCGGCGAGGACAGCCAGGACCTGGAGTTCACGGACTGGGACTTCCATGATCCCCGGTACTGGCAGGAGTGGGTGAACCTGGTGGCCCTGGCCGTGAACGAGGAGAACGCCTCCGGCGGGAGGGTGGTTACCGCGCCCACGAACGGGGCGGCCGGGATCATCCCCGCGGTCCTGTATTACGCACTGCATTTCGCCCCGGGCATGGAGGAGGCAACGCAGGAAGACCGCGACGGCGTGGTGGCCAGGTTCCTGCTCGCCGCCGGTGCCGTGGGGGTGCTCTACAAGGAACAGGCGTCCATTTCGGGTGCCGAGGTGGGCTGCCAGGGCGAGGTGGGATCGGCGTCGTCCATGGCGGCGGCGGGACTCGCCGAGGTGATGGGCGGCACCCCGGCGCAGGTGGAGAACGCCGCGGAAATCGCGATGGAACACAACCTGGGCCTGACCTGTGATCCGATCGGCGGGCTGGTGCAGGTTCCGTGCATCGAGCGGAACGCGATCGCCGCGGCGAAGGCCATCAACGCGGCGAAAATGGCGCTCTGGGGCGACGGGACCCACCGGGTCTCCCTCGACGAAGTCATCATCACCATGCGCGAAACCGGCAAGGACATGTCCTCCAAATACAAGGAAACCGCGATGGGCGGCCTCGCCGTCAACGTCGTCGAATGCTGACCCAGGGTTTCGACCGGCTCAACTAACGCCGCCCCGACGGCACACCCAGCACAAACAAAGGAAATCGATCATGACATTGGCACCCGAAGGCCGGAAGTTGCTGCGGATCGAGCAGCGCAACGCGGCTGTCCCGGTGGAACGCAAACCGGAATGGATCAAGGCCAAAGTCCAGATGGGCCCGGAATTCGTCCAGCTCAAGAACCTGGTCAAAAAAGAAGGCCTGCACACCGTCTGCGAAGAAGCCGGCTGCCCCAACATCTTCGAATGCTGGGAAGACAAGGAAGCCACCTTCCTCATCGGCGGCTCCGAATGCACCCGCCGCTGCGACTTCTGCCAGATCGACACTGGCAAACCCTCCCCCGTGGACAGGTTCGAACCCACCAAAGTGGCCCGCTCCGTCCAATCCATGCAACTGCGCTACGCCACCGTCACCGGCGTGGCCCGCGACGACCTCGAAGACGAAGGCGTCTGGCTCTACGCCGAAACCGTCCGCAAAATC
Organism: Pseudarthrobacter sp. SORGH_AS 212; assembly: GCF_030818145.1. Taxonomy (NCBI): domain Bacteria; kingdom Bacillati; phylum Actinomycetota; class Actinomycetes; order Micrococcales; family Micrococcaceae; genus Pseudarthrobacter; species Pseudarthrobacter sp. SORGH_AS 212. The sequence continues at coordinate 1,550,139 of NZ_JAUTAA010000001.1, forward strand.
CACGAACTGAACCCCGGCACCGGCGTCGAACTCCTCATCCCCGACTTCTCCGGCAACCCCGACCACATCGCCGCGATCTGCGACTCCACACCCGAGGTCTTCGCCCACAACGTCGAAACCGTCCCCCGGATCTTCAAGCGCATCCGCCCCGCATTCCGCTACGAACGCTCCCTCGACGTCATCACCCAGGGCCGGAACCTGGGCATGGTCACCAAATCCAACCTCATCCTCGGCATGGGCGAAACCCGCGAAGAAATCTCCGAAGCCCTCCGCGACCTCCACCAGGCCGGCTGCGACCTGATCACCATCACCCAATACCTCCGCCCCTCCGAACGCCACCTCCCCGTAGACAGGTGGGTCAAACCCCAGGAATTCGTCGACCTCCAGCACGAAGCCGAAGAGATCGGCTTCCTCGGCGTCATGTCCGGCCCCCTGGTCCGCTCCTCCTACCGCGCCGGCCGCCTCTGGGCCACCGCCATGCGCAAAAAAGGCCGCGACATCCCCGCCGAACTCGCCCACATCGCCGACGGCATCCAGGACTCCGGCACCACCCGCCAGGAAGCCAGCACCCTCCTGGCCGGATAGATCCGGCCAGGAAAGTCCGGGCAACATCCGGCGCCGTGCAGGTACCGGCCGGATTCACCACTGGCGGCCGGCCTGATGCTGATTGGGGGGCATCAGGCCAGCCGCCGTCCGGGCTTAAACTGGGGCTTATGCCCGCCCCCAAAGCCTTGCGCCCCTTTATCCACCGCGAGTACCGGGTCCTGATTGCAGCGCTGGCCATCTCCATTTTCGGTTCCGGTATGTGGGCCGTAGCCATGGTCTACCAGGTGATCCACCTTGGCGGCGGTCCCCTGGAACTTTCGCTGGTGGCCGCCGCCGGAAGCGTGGGACTGGTGGCCTTCGTCCTGGCCGGCGGGATCGCGGCGGACAGGGTCCCGCAGCGGCGCCTGATCATCGCCGTGGAGGGCGCCAACCTGGCAGTCATCGCCGCGATCAGCGGCCTGGCAATGGCCGGCTGGCTGCAACTGTGGCATGTGGCGGCGGGGGCTTTCGTGCTGGGTGTTGGCGCGGCCTTCTTCTTCCCTGCCTACTCCGCGATCCTGCCGCGCATCCTTCCGGCTGAGGACCTGCTGGCCGCCAACGGCATGGAGGGGACCATGCGCCCCGTCCTGCAGCAGGCGGCGGGACCCGCGGTGGCCGGCATCCTGGTGGCAGCCCTCTCGCCGTCGCTTGCGGTGACCGGGGTGGCCGCGTGCCACCTTCTGGCCTTCATTGTCCTGAACTTCCTGGGCCAGCATGCCCTGGCCACACCGCCCGCTGAGGCCGGCCACGAGGATGGACAGCGGAAATCGTCCTTCATGCAGGACCTCCGCGAAGGCGTCAGCTACACCATCAGGACCCCATGGCTGCTCTGGACGCTGATCTGGGCCTGCATTTCGGTGCTGTTCCTGATCGGCCCCATCGAGGTCCTGCTGCCATTCCTGGTGCGGGACCAGTTGGGCGGGGATTCGAGCATGTTCGGTTTCCTGCTGGCGGTCATGGGGGTGGGCGCAGCCCTGGGCTCACTGGTGACGGCGTCACTCCGCCTGCCCCGCCGCTACCTGACGGTGATGATGGTGTCCTGGGGCGTGGGCAGCCTGCCGATTGCCGCCGTCGGCCTCATGGACAACTTCTGGCTGATCGCCGCAGCTCTGTTCATCTGGGGCGCCACCGGGAGCGTGGGCATGGTCATCTGGGGCACGCTGCTCCAGCGCCGCGTCCCGCCACACCTGCTGGGCCGCATCTCCAGCCTCGACTTTTTCGTATCCCTGGCGCTGATGCCGGTGTCCATGGCGCTGGCCGGGCCAGCGGCTGAGGTGCTGCCCATCTGGCTGATTTTCCTGGTGGCGGGCGTGGTCTGCCCCATCATGGCCGTCATCGCGTCCGCCGCCGCCGGGATGCCCCGCGACGAACTGGCCCACCCGCTGGACGCGGCACCCGAAGCCGCCGTGTCCTGACTTAGCGGCACATCAGCTGTTGGCGAGGACCACCGGGATGCTCGCCGTCGGCAGTCCGCTGGGAAAGGCTGTGGGTTCCGGTTCCGCGACGGGCTCCAGCTCCACGCTGACGGGATCGGGGCCTACGGCCAGTACCTGGCCCCGCACGTCGACGTCCAGCGGGTCCCCTTCCTGGACGGTGAGGGTGATGGCGCCGGAGGAGAGCCGGACCAGCAGCAGCCGGCCGCTGATCTTGAGGTGGAAAGTCAGCCCGTCCCATTCCTCCGGGAGGCGCGGATCGAAGTACGGCACCGGGCCCTGGTCGCGCAGGCCCGCAAAACCGCACACCAGGGAGCTCCACACCCCGCCGGTGGAGGCAATGTGCACGCCGTCAATGGTGTTGCCGTGGGTGTCGTCCAGGTCGATGAACACCGCGTTGGTGAAGTGCTTCAGGGCCTCCCCGGAGTACCCCACTTCGGCAGCCATGATGCCCTGCACGCATGCAGACAGGGTGGAGTCGCCCGTAGTGATGGGGTCGTAGAAATCGAAGGCCCGCTGTTTCTCACCTGCAGTGAAATCCTGCCATTGCAGGAACATGGCGAGGACGGTGTCAGCCTGCTTGAGCACCTGGTGGCGGTAGATCACCAGCGGGTGGAAATGCAGCAGGAGCGGATACTTGGACCGCGGCGTGGTCCAGTCCCATGGCTCCAGGGTCATGAAGTCGTTGTCCTGGGAGTGGACCTGCATGCGGCTGTCGAACGGCAGGTGCATCAGGTTGGCTGCCGCCGCCCACAGCTGCCGCTCCTCCTGGGCGACGCCCGGGTGGTCCAGCGCTGCGGCAGCCCGCAGGTTAAACCGGGCCATGACGTTGGTGTAGAGGTTGTCATTTACCACGGCGGTGTACTCGTCAGGGCCGGTGACACCGTGAATGTGGAACAGGCCGTCCTTGCCGAAGAAGCCCAGCGAGATCCACATGCGGGCGGTCTCCATCAGCAGCTCAGCTCCCATGCCCTCCCGGAACGCGGAATCGCCGGTGGCCCACAGGTAACGGTTGGTGGCGAACGCTATGGCGGCCGCGATGTGGAACTGAGCGGTGCCCGCGGCGTAGTAGGCGCTGGCTTCAAGGCCGTTAATGGTCCGCCACGGGAACAGGGCGCCGTCCACGCTGAGTTCCTTGGCACGGACCTTGGCCTCGGGCAGCATGGCATGGCGGAACTCCAGGACCTGCCGGGCGCCGTCCGGGTTCGTATACGTCAGGTACGGCAGCAGGTACACCTCCTGGTCCCAGAAATAGTGGCCCTCGTAGCCGGATCCGGTGACGCCCTTGGCCGGGATGCCCGCCACGTTGGCACGCGCCGTGGCCTGGGCCAGCTGGAACAGGTTCCAGCGGATGGCCTGCTGCAGCTCCGGCTCGCCGCCGTCCACCACGATGTCCGAGGTCGCCCAATAGCCCCGGTAGTGCGCCTCGCTTTCGGCGAAGACGTCCGCGACGGGGCGCAGGCCCGCTTCGGCCAAGGCGGCGGCGTCGACGCTTTCGTCCTGCACGGTCCGGCCGGCGGCGTAGCTGACGCTTTTCTCCAGCCGGAAGGGTTCGCCGGCGCTGACGGCCAGAACGTAGCGGACGCTGCTGTCATCCTGGTCCACCAGGGTTTCGAAAGGCTGGTGGCCGGCGGAGGTCCAGTGGTCCACGGCCAGTCCTACACGCTGCTTGGATTCTGCGGCTTCCCAGGAGAGCCGCAGTGATCCGTCGCCGCCATCCAGCCGCAGCGGCAGCAGGACCCGTCCGGCGTGGCGGCCGGCGCGGCGCGGATCGTGGGCGGAGTGGTCCTCTACCGGCTGGTCCTGCCGGTTGAGCACCGACGAGGTGACGTCGAGCGAAATATCGCGGTCCGCCGAAACTTCGAGGGAAAGGCCCAGGCTGCCCCGGGATTCGTACCCCACCGCACGGCGTTCGGTGGTGGTGACCACGGATCCGGACCGGCACTGCCAAGTGATGCGGCACTCGTAGATGCCGGTGGAGAAGTCAACGCTCCGCCGGTAGTCCAGTACCTCCGATTCGGCAAGGCCCAGGGACTCCCCGTCCACTACCACGGTGAAGTTGTTGGCGTCCGGGATGTACAGGATGCGCTGGCCGGTCCGCGCGAATCCGAAGGCGTTCTCGGCGTGCTTAATGTCCCAGGTTTCGTGCAGCCCGTTGATGAAGCTGCCGGGAAGTTCGGCATCCGCCGCTGCCCAATGGGCGCCACGGACTCCGAGGTGGCCGTTGCCCAGGGAAAAGAGCGTTTCAAGCGTCCCTGCGTTTCCAGGCTCGTGGCGGGTTTCCACCAGTTGCCAGGGAGTGTTGGGGAACCGTTCGCGGTCCGCAGAGATGAGAGCCATGGTGTTGGGTCCTTTAGGCATGCTGTGCACCGGCGCAGGTCCGGCATAGGGGATTCGAAGAGAAAGCTTGCCCGGATGGGTGCTGCCCGGGGGTGGCAGCGGGTCTCCGGTGTGGAACGGGGCTCCCGTCAGGGCAGGAGCTCTCCAAGGTCGTTGACCACCAGGGTTGCCCCGGCTTCGAGGAGGGTTTGGCGCCCGGCACCGCGGTCCACGCCGATGACGGAATGGAACGATCCCGCCTGGCCGGCTTGGACTCCGGAGACAGCGTCCTCCACCACTACGCATTCCTCGCTGGGCAGTTCCAGCAGCCGGGCCGCGTAGGCGTAGGTCGCCGGGCTGGGTTTGCCGGGAATTCCTTCGCGGGCGGCCACCACACCGTCCACCACAACGGGGAAATGGTGGCTGAGGCCTGCGGCGGCCAGGACCGCGGGGGCGTTGCGGGAGGATGAGACGACGGCGACCTTCAGTCCGCGGGCCAGCGCGGCTTCGAGGAAACGCACCGAGCCTTCGAACGGCGCGACGCCGGTGCTGACGATGTCGTTGAAGATCCGGTTCTTGCGGTTCCCGAGGCCCTGGACGGTGATGTTGGCGGGATCGTCATCCAGCGGTCCTTCGGGAAGCTCGATGCTGCGTGAGGCGAGGAAGTCCCGTACGCCGTCGAAGCGCGGCTTTCCGTCGATGTGGTCGAAGTAGTCGCTTTCGCGGTAGCCCTGCACCTCGGGGTGCCCGGCAAGGAAGCCTTCGAAGAGTTCCTTCCATGCCTGCTCGTGCACGGTGGCCGTGGGGGTCAGCACACCGTCAAGGTCGAACAGGATGGCGGATGCGCCTGTCCAAGCGGCGGTGTCAGCTGCAGTTCGTTGTGTCATCGGCAGTGCGGTGTCCTCTCGGTTTACGGACTGCCGGTCCCGTCCGGACAGCCTGAAGGAGGTGCTGCTGCGCCACATGCACACAGCATCGCCTCCTTGTTCCGCCCACTGCAGGACCGATCATGGCCGTAGACGAGTGTAAGCGCTTGCAAATTTGACTTGCAAATGTTTTATCGCCGTTACCTTGAGCGCCTGCGGGTCATTTCAGCACGTAATGCCGAAGGAAAGCGCCAACGTCTGCCATCTCGGCTTTCGACATGGCGTGCCCCATTCCGGGATACGTCCGGGCAGTCAGCAGCGTGTGCGCCTCAAGCCATTCACCCGTGTAGGCGGTGGCATCCTCGTTGATCACCAGGTCCGCCTTGTCGCGCCCCCAGAAGAACGGCGGCCTGGTATCGAACTCATCGGTGAGGGCCAGGAGGTCGTTGTCCAGCACAAATCCGGAAAGGCCAACGACGGCGGCGTAGTCGCGGGGGTGGAGGCGCAGGAGGGTGCTGGCCATGGCCATGCCCTGTGAGTAGCCCATCAGGCTCACACTGGTGTGCCGGCCGCGGACGGAGTTGATCCAGCCATGCACGGTGCCGGTGACCGAGATGACGTCGGCAAAGTCGTTGGTGAGGAAATAGTCCAGGAGGAACCAGCCATAGTGGTCTCCGATGGGCATCGGCGCCCGAAGGGCGGCGAAGGTGAACTCCGGAGGGAGGTACTCGAACAGCCGGACCATGCGGGATTCATCCGTGCCATAGCCGTGCATCATCACCAGCAGGGGCGTCCCGGCGCGCTGGTCCTCAGGCTTGGACCACACAACTGTTTCCATCGGACCAGACTAGCGAGGCAACGCGGCGCCCACGCCACGACGGCGATAAACCCAGGCGCCCCGGCAATCACACCAGTCACGCAGAATTTTCCCGGCAACGACTCGGCATCATTCATTGAATCGACCGTGGGTGCACTGTAGCGTGACGCCTACTATCAGCATGCTGACCAGTGACTTTACAGATCAGTGTCAAAAGCAGGGCAGCGACCTACCCGCAATACCGTGCACCGCCCCACAGGAGCCGCAACCCGCGGCCAGCAGAAGGAGCAAGTCATGAGAATCGGCTCGTCAATCTTCCTTATCGCCCTCGGCGCCATCCTGGCCTGGGCAGTGGCCCCGGGACTCATTCCCTTCGTAGATCAGGCCCTGGTTGGTTACATCCTGATCGCCGTGGGCGTCATCGGCCTGATCGCATCCCTGGTCCTGGCCTCACCCGGCCGGACGCGGCGGGTCAGCGAGACCCGGTCCGTCGTGGACCCGAACACGGGCGAGCGGATCACCCGGAACGAAAGCCGCGACGGAACCATCTAGGCAGGCCGCCCGCGGGTCATCCAGGACCACCAAAGACCATGAACCCGGGAAGCCGGGCCGGACCACAGCGTCTGGCCCGGCTTTCGCGTCCCCGGGCCTCAACCAGCCGAGGAGAACCCAAATATTGTTTCGTGTTGGTTTCCATTGACAAACCAACATAAGCAAAGATAAAGTCAAGTAACTCAACATCATGTGATGCCAGTCACGCCAAACAGGGCGCCGGCCACCACAGCACCAGCAAGCTACGCAACGGAGGGTACGTGTTCGCCGAGGAACGCCAGCAAAAGATTGCCGAGCTTGTTGCCGGCAGCGGCCGGGTCAGCGTGACCCTGCTGGCTGAGCGCTTCCGCATCACCACCGAAACCGTCCGCCGGGACCTCGCCACCCTCGAGAACGCCGGCACCGTACGCCGCGTGCACGGCGGTGCGGTGGCGGCAGACCGCTTCAGCACCACCGAGGAAAGCGTCACCGAACGCGCCATCCGCCGGCCGGACCAGAAGAGCCGCATCGCCGAGGCCGCACTCGCGCTCATCCCCCGCAACTCCCCCGGCAGCGTCCTGATCGACGGCGGAACCACCACCGAAGTTCTGGCCGACATGCTGGCCCGTCGCACCGCCGTCGAACTTTCCGAATCCGGCGCCACCGGCACCGAGCTGGTGGCCATCACCCACGCCGTTCCCATTGCCGGCAAGCTCTCCAGCGTCCCCGGCATCGCCCTGCACATCCTGGGCGGCAGGGTCCGCGGCATCACCCAGGTGGCCGTCGGCCAGGCAACGGTGGACGCCGCCGCACGGATTCGCCCCGATATCGCCTTCGTGGGGACCAACGGCATCCACCCCACCTTTGGACTCAGCACTCCCGATCCTGAAGAAGCCGCCGTGAAGGCTGCCTTCGTCCACTCGGCACGCCGCATCGTGGTGCTGGCCGATTCCTCCAAGCTGGACGCGGAAACGCTGGTCCAGTTCGCCTCCCTGAAAGACCTGGACACCTTGATTACAGACAGCGAACCCAGCCCCGAACTCGCCGCAGCCCTGGAAGCGGCCGATGTAGACGTGGTGATCGCATGATCGTCACGTTCACGGCCAACCCCAGCCTGGACCGCACCGTCGCCCTGCCCGGACCGCTTGAACGCGGCGAAGTACAGCGCGCTGTGTCCGTCACCCAGGAATCCGGCGGCAAGGGCGTCAACGTGTCCCGGGCGCTGGTGGCCTCCGGCCTCGAATCCCTGGCCGTCCTGCCGGGCGCGGACAGCGATCCTGTGCTGGCCGGCCTGCGCGCCGGCGCAGTGCCCTTCGTGTCGCTGCCCATCGGCGAACCGCTGCGCACCAACGTGGCCCTCACCGAACCCGGCGGGGTCACCACCAAGATCAACGAACCCGGGCCTGTGCTCGATGACAACCAGCAGGAGGCGCTGCTGAAGCTGCTGCTGGAAAGTTCCCGGGGTGCCGGCTGGGTGGTCCTGGCAGGTTCACTGCCGCCGGGCTTCCCGACAGATTTTTACGCGACGGCGGCCCGCCGCCTGCGTTCAGCTGCCGACGGCGGGTCCCCGGGACATACGCCACTGATCGCCGTCGACTCGTCCGGCCAGCCACTCGCCGCCGCCCTGACCGGCGGCGCGGAGGGCATGCCGGATCTTTTGAAGCCCAACGCCGAGGAACTGGCGGAACTGGCTGCTGCAGCCGGGTTCGCCACGGCCGCCGCGGACGAACTGGAAGCGGACCCGGCGGCTGCCGCCGAGGCCGCTTCCGCCGTCGTGCGTTCCGGTGTGGGTGCTGTGCTGGCAACTCTCGGTTCCAAGGGAGCTGTCCTCGTAACGGCCGACGGCGCGTGGCTGGCCACGCATCCGCCGGTCGCCGCAGTGAGCACGGTGGGTGCGGGAGATTCCGCACTGGCCGGCTACCTGCTCGCCCACGGCCGGGGCGCCGCCCCTGCCGACTGCCTGCGTCAGGCGGTGGCCCATGGAGCCGCCGCCGCCTCCCTGCCCGGTTCAACGGTTCCGGCAGTGCACCAAACCACCCCGGAAGCCGTAACCATCACGGCCCTTCGAAAGGATTGACAGTGACTCAGCTCATCACCACGGAACTGGTCGAGCTCGACCAGAACCTGGGCAACGACCCCGAGGCGGTGATCCGGCACCTGGCAAGCAAGGTTGCTGCCACCGGACGCGCAACAGAGGTTGAAGGCCTCTTTGCCGACGCCTACGCCCGCGAACAGAAGACCGCCACCGGCATTCCGGGCGGCATTGCCATCCCGCACTGCCGCTCGGCTGCGGTCGTCGAGCCCACCCTGGCCATGGCCCGCCTGTCCCCCAAGGTGGACTTCGGCGCCAAGGACGGCCCCGCGGACCTCGTGTTCTTCATTGCCGCTCCGGACGGTGCCGACCAGGCCCACCTGAAGCTGCTCTCCAAGCTGGCCCGGTCCCTGATCAAAAAGGACTTCACGGCCGCCCTCCGCAACGCCTCCTCCGAGGCGGAAATCGTGGAGCTCGTTGACGGCGCCCTGGCAGACAAGCCGGCGGCCCACGCTGCCGCGGCACCTGCTGACGCTGCTCCGGCGGCTGCCACGGCCTCCGCAGGTTCAGGTGCCGGTGCTGCGGCTGCCGGTCCCAAGCGCCTCGTGGCCGTCACCGCGTGCCCCACCGGCATCGCACACACGTACATGGCCGCTGACTCGCTGGTTGCCGCCGCCCAGGAAATGGGCGTGGACCTGCAGGTTGAAACCCAGGGTTCTTCCGGCGCCAAGCCGCTGGACCCCGCCGTCATCGCAGCAGCGGACGCCGTGATCTTCGCCGTTGACGTGGACGTCCGCGGCAAGGAGCGCTTCGCCGGCAAGCCCGTCATCAACGCCCCCGTCAAGCGCGGCATCGACGAGCCCGCCAAGATGGTCCAGGAAGCACTCGCTGCGGCTGAGAATCCGAATGCGCGCCGCGTCCCCCACTTCGGGGCGGAGGAGCAGGCCGAGAACGAGGCCACCGAAAAGGGCGAGCACATCGGCCAGAAGCTGAAGCGGGCACTCCTCACCGGTGTCAGCTACATGATCCCCTTCGTTGCCGGCGGCGGCCTGCTGATCGCCCTCGGGTTCCTGCTGGGCGGCTATGACATCACCGGAGTGGCGGACAAGGTGGTGCTGGAAAACAGCTTCGCCAACCTCCCCGAAGGCGGACTGGCCATTTACCTGGGCGCTGTCTTCTTCAAGATCGGCGCCCTGTCCATGGGCTTCCTGGTTCCTGCGCTGGCCGGCTACATCGCCTACGCGATCGCTGACCGCCCGGGCATCGCACCCGGTTTCGTGGCCGGCGCAGTTTCCGGATTCATGGGCGCCGGGTTCCTCGGCGGCATCGTGGGCGGCCTGCTGGCCGGCTACATCGCGCACCTGATCGGCACCTGGCAGGTGGCCCGCTGGCTGCGTGGCCTCATGCCGGTGGTCATCATCCCGCTGCTGGCTTCCATCGTGGCTTCGGGCCTCATGTTCCTGGTCCTCGGCGGTCCCATCGCGGGCCTCACCACCGCACTCAACACCTGGCTGTCCGGCATGACCGGTGCTTCCGCTGTGGTCCTGGGCATCATCCTGGGCCTCATGATGTGCTTCGACCTGGGCGGCCCGGTCAACAAGGTGGCCTACGCCTTCGCCGTGGCCGGCCTGAGCGCCGGCAGCGCCACCAACCAGGCACCGTGGCAGATCATGGCCACCGTCATGGCAGCGGGTATGGTCCCGCCGCTGGCCATGGCCCTGGCCACCGTCCTGGACAAAAAGCTCTTCAGCCTGGCTGAACGCGAAAACGGCAAGGCAGCCTGGCTGCTGGGCGCTTCCTTCATCTCCGAAGGCGCCATCCCGTTCGCCGCTGCCGATCCGCTGCGCGTCATCCCCGCCAGCATGCTGGGCGGTGCGCTCACCGGTGCCCTCACCATGGCCTTCAACGTCACGTCGCAGGCACCCCACGGCGGTATCTTCGTCTTCTTCGCCATTGGCAACGTGCTGATGTTCATCGTGTCGATCATTGCCGGCACCGTGGTCAGTGCGCTGGCCGTGGTGGCGCTCAAGCGCTGGGCAGTGAAGAAGAGCGTTGATACGGTTGAACCGGTTCCCGTAACCGTCTGATCCGGCCCACCGACACAAACTCACCGGCGCTGAACCGTCAGCTCGCCGAAAGACAAAGGAGCAACAATGCCAGAACGCACCGCAACCGTCGCCAGCCGCGTGGGCCTGCACGCCCGTCCCGCCGCCATCTTTGCCGAGGCAGCCGGCGAGTTCGACCTGGACATCACCATCGCCCGTGAAGGCGAGCCGGCCGACGAGGCCATGGACGCGGCCAGCATCCTGTCCCTCATGAGCCTGGGTGCCTCACACGGCGACAAGGTGGTCCTCCGGGCCGAGGGCACAGGTGCAGACGATGCACTGGAACGCCTGGTGCAGATCCTGGAAACGGACCACGACGCCGAGTAGCAGGCAGGCTGCCCGGCAGCCGGACTAAGCCAAGCGGCCGCCGTCGCGCCTTCCCCTCGTGGGAACGGCACGACGGCGGCCGCTGGCGTTAAGCGTCCGGGTCGCCTCCCCGCGGCCGCACCCAACTGGGTCGCAGTAGATGTCGTTATGAGCGTCCAAAACGACATCTACTGCTACCTGGCTGGAGGAAGGGGACGGTCAGGGGCGTTCGGCGATCGCTTTCACGTCGGCCACGAGCTTGTCCCACATGCCCTTCGAGTGGTTTGCTGCCTCTTGGCTCGGGTTGTTGTCCTGGGCGAGCGTGAGGTGGGTCCCACCGTCACGGTCCTGCAGCGTCCAGGTCAGGGTGTGGTAGTTCTCCGGCACGTCGTCCTCGCCGCTGAGGGCGCTGAAATGGGTGTGCACCAGTTTCCGGCCGGGATCCACCTCCAGCACCTTGCCCTTGTCCTGGTACGGCTTGCCGTCCCATTCGCCGCTCCAGGTAATGGGGCTTCCCTTCGCCCAGTCCGTTTCCAGTTTGGCCCCGAACATGAACTCCCTGGCGGCTGCCGGGTCCGTGATGACGTTCCAGACGCGGTCCGGCGGGGCGTCGATGGTGGTGCTGGATGTTGCCGTGAAGTCGCCGGGCATGTCAGGCCTTCCTCGCGGTGAACAGCAGGTATTCCCACTCCATCTGGAACGGGGTGTCGCCATGGGCGTCGCCGAAGGAATCGGCGAGCTCCGTCAGCGCCTGGTCCAGTTCCCTGACCTTGTCCGCGTCGGCGCCGATGTGCTTGTAGACGGCGATGGTGGGGCCGTAATGGGATTTGAAGTAGCGGACGAAGTCGCCCGGCTGGTGGAAACTCCGTACCGCCAGGGCCTGCTTGCGGACGGTCACGTCGGTGACCCTGTCCCCCAGCAGTTCACGGACGTGCTCCTCGCTCCCCCACAGCGGTGCCGGCTGCGCCCCCGGCGGTGGCGGCGGCGCAAACGGCTTCATGGTGGCGAACATCCGCCCAACGAAGCCCTCCGGGGTCCAGCTGAGCAGTCCGATGTTCCCGCCGGGCTTGCACACGCGGAGGATCTCGTCCGCCGCCGCCTGGTGCCGCGGCGCGAACATGGCACCCAGGCAGGACATCACGACGTCGAACGCGGCGTCGTCGAACGGCAGCGCCTCGGCGTCGGCTTCTTTCCATTCCAGGCTGACGCCACGGTTGCCGGCTTCGCGCCGTCCGGCCTCGAAGAGCTCCGGGGTGAGGTCCGAGGCCACCACCTTGGCGCCCATCATGGCCGCGGGGATGGCTGCGTTCCCTGACCCGGCGGCCACGTCCAGCACCCGGTGGCGGGAGCGGACGCCGCACGCTTCCACCAGGATGGCGCCCAGCTCCAGGAGCATTTCATCCGCCAGCGCGGGGTAATCCCCGGACGCCCACATGGCACGGTGCTTCTGTTTCAGCGCCCGGTCCGCCTCGGCCGCATCGGTCTGCTCAGTCATGGTCCGCGCTCCTCATCGAGCCGTTGGGGTTTCAGCGCGCTGCGGGCACAGCGGCGCTGCGATGCGACTCATTGTGGCCGCGCGGGCACCGGCTGTAAAGGTGGTCCGGCTATTTGCCGGGCCCGCGGCAGGGTCCCCGCCCCGACCTACGCCGGCTTGCGCGCCCTGGTGGTAGCCTTCGCGGCAGGTTTTTCGGTGTTCTTTGACGCGGCCGCCTTGGTCCCGGCGGATTTGCCGGCGGCGGACTTTGCGGCAGCGGACTTTGCGGCGGCGGACTTTGCGGCAGCGGACTGTGTGCCCGCGGACTTTGCCGAGGTGCTCCTTGTTGAAGTGCCCTTGGCTGTGGTGCTCTTGGACGCCGTCGAGTTGGCAGCCGCGGGCCGGGTGCCGGTTTTGGTGTCCGTCGCCTTGGCAGCCGATGTCTTCGAAGCAGCGGCAGTCCCGGTTCCCGACGACCGTGTACCGGAGGACCTCCGCGCGGGCTTGGCCGGCTTGTCCCCCGCTTCCTCCGACCCGCCGTCGTCGGACTCTTCCTCTTCGGAATCCGCCGCGCCCGGGGCCGCTGCCGCGCCGCCGCGTTTCCGGTCGAGGCTGCGCTTCAGGGCCTCCATCAGGTCGATGACCTCGCCCTTGCCGCCGTCGCCCGCTTCCACACCGAACGTTTCGTCCGTGTCCAGGGACTCGCCCTGCTCCAGCTTGGCGTCGATAAGCTTCCGCAGCTGCACCTGGTAGTCGTCGGTAAAGGACTCCGGTTCAAAGTCCGCGGCCATCGATTCGACCAGCGCTGCGGACATGTCACGTTCCTGGGCGGAGATTTTGATGGCGGTGTCCAGGGCCGGGAAGTTGGCCTCACGCACCTCGTCCGGCCACAGCAGGGACTGCAGCACCAGGACGTCATCCTTGATCCGCAGTGCCCCCAGCCGGGTCTTCTCGCGCAGCGCGTACTGGACGATGGCCACCCGGTCGGTGTCCTCGAGGGCCCGGCGCAGCAGCACGTAGGCCTTGGGCGACTTGGAGTCCGGTTCCAGGTAATAGCTCTTCTCGAACATCATCGGTTCGAGCTGCTCGGACGGGACGAACTGCACCACTTCGATTTCGTGGCTGTTTTCCGCCGGGATGGCCTTCAGCTCGTCCTTGGACAGCACCACCGTGCGGCCGTCCTCTTCAAAGGCCTTCTCGATGTCCGAGTAGTCGATCACCTGCCCGCAGACCTCGCAACGGCGCTGGTAGCGGATCCTTCCGCCGTCCGCGTTGTGGACCTGGTGCAGACTGATGTCATGATCCTCTGTGGCGCTGTAGACCTTAACGGGCACGTTGACCAGCCCAAACGCGATGGCGCCCTTCCAGATGGCTCTCATCCCTACAGTCAACATCACGCCGGGCCGGAGGTGAAGACCCTTGGCTTCTAAGGAACGTGTCCGCGTGGCCGGGCGGGAGCTGACGCTGACCAACCTGGACAAAATCATCTACCCGGAAACCGGCACCACCAAGGCCGATGTACTGGCCTACTACGCCGCAGTGGCCCATGTCCTCATCCCCGCCGCAGCCAACCGGCCCGCCACCCGGAAACGCTGGGTGAACGGCGTCGGCAGCGCAGGGAAGCCCGGCGAGGTCTTCTTCCAAAAGAACCTGGAGGACTCCGCCCCCGGGTGGCTTCCACGCGCCGCCATCACCCACAAGGACCGGACCATCCACTACCCCATGGTCAACGATCCCGCCGTGCTCACCTGGTTCGGGCAGATCAACTCGCTCGAAATCCACGTGCCCCAGTGGCGGGTGGATTCCCAGGGCAACCAGCTGAACCCGGACCGGCTGGTCCTGGACCTGGACCCCGGCGAGGGTGCCGGCCTCGCCGAATGCCGTGAAGTGGCGCTGCTGGCCCGCGCCATCCTGCAGGACGTGGGCCTGGACCCGGTCCCCGTCACCAGCGGCAGCAAGGGCATCCACCTGTACGCACCCCTGGACGGCACGCAGACCTCGGACCAGATCTCGGAGTTCGCCCGGGAACTGGCGCGGGCCCTGGAGTCCGACCACCCGGACCTCGCCGTCAGCGACATGAAGAAGACCCTCCGCAAGGGCAAGGTCCTGGTGGACTGGAGCCAGAACAACGCCGCGAAAACCACCATCGTGCCCTACTCCCTGCGCGGCCGGCCCACTCCGATGGTCGCCGCGCCGCGGACGTGGCGGGAGATCAGCTCCCCCACGCTCAAGCACCTCGACTACCGCGAGGTGCTGCGCCGGGTGCAGGAGGGCAAGGACCCGTTCGCCGCCGTCGTCCGCGCAGTTGGAACGCTCGGGGAAGGCGACCCCGGCACCGGGCAGGACGGCACGCACGACGGCGGGAATCCCCGCCTGGTGAAGTACCGTTCGATGCGCGACCCAGAGGCCACGCCTGAGCCGTTCAGTGGCGCACCGCGCGGCGGCGACGCGTTCGTGATCCAGGAACACCACGCCAGCCGCCTGCACTGGGACCTCAGGCTGGAGCACGAGGGGGTCCTGGCCTCCTGGGCGCTCCCCAGGGGTGTGCCGGAGTCCGGCGGCAAGAACCACCTGGCCGTCCAGACCGAGGACCACCCCATGGACTACCTCACCTTCCACGGCACCATCCCCAAGGGTGAGTACGGCGCCGGCGAGATGACCATCTGGGATACCGGCACGTATGAGCTGCACAAGTGGATCAACGGCAAGGAGGTAATCGTCACCCTCACCGGCTCCGAGGGCGGCGGGCTGGGCGGCACCAGGAAGGTGGCACTCATCCATACCGGCCGCGGCCAGGGCAGCGACGCCGAAAAGCAGTGGCTGATCCACCTGATGGACAAGGAGGACCAGGGCGGACGACGGCGGCACGCACCTTCGTCCGCGGAGCCTGCGGACCGTGCCAAGCCGGCAGACGGCGCCAAACAGGTGGACAAGGCCGGAAAAGCCGGGAACGCCCCCGGCCAACCGGAGGACTCCCCTGTTCGGGTTTCCTCCGACGATTTCGGCCCCATGATGGCCACTGCGGGAGTCCCCTCAGACCTCGTCGGCAGCGACTGGCAGGTTGAACTCAAATGGGACGGGGTACGTGCCATCCTCGTGGCGGATGAGTCCACCGTCCGCATCTTCAGCCGCAACGGCAACGACGTCACCAAAACCTACCCCGAGCTGACGGACCGGCGGTGCTGGCCGAAGCAGCCGTTCGTGGCCGACGGTGAGATCATCGCCGTCGGACCCTCCGGCAGGCCGGACTTCGGCCTGCTGCAAGGCAGGATGAAACTCATCCGCGCCGCCGACGTCGCCAAAGCGCAGAAAGCCATTCCCGTCCGGCTGATGCTCTTCGACCTCCTGTACGACGGCGGCACCGACCTCCGGCGGCTACCGCTCAGCAAGCGGCGCCAACGGCTTGAACAGTTCTTCCGGCCCACGGACTGCCCCGTGGAACTGTCCACGGTGCTGGACGACCCCGTGCAACACATCATGGACAGCGCACAGGAGCTGGGGCTCGAGGGCGCGATGGCCAAGCGCACGGACAGCCGCTACGTCAGCGGACAGCGGACGCGCACCTGGATCAAACTCAAGACAGAGCGCACCCAGGAAGTGGTGGTGGGCGGCTGGCGGCCGGGCAAGGGCGGCCGCCGGGAAACGGTGGGGTCCCTGCTGGTGGGCATCCCCGACGGGAACAAACTCCAGTATGTGGGCCGGGTGGGCAGCGGATTCAGTAGCCGTGAGCTGGCCGAACTGCGGCAAACCGTGGAGCAGCTGGCCCGGAAGACCTCACCGTTCCACGAGGTTCCCCGGCCTGACTCCGCGGACGCGCACTGGGTCACGCCGCAGCTCGTGGGTGAGGTGACCTACGGCGAGTGGACAGGCCCGGGGCGGTTGCGGCATCCCCGGTGGCGGGGCTGGCGCCTGGACAAGGACCCGTCAGAGGTGGTTCGGGAGGATTGACGGCCTTGCCTGGCGGCAACGAGGCTCAGCAACGAGGCCCCGGCGACGCGCAGGCTCGCCCGTGACGCGGAAATTCCCTGCCGCTCCGCATATAAGGGCGCGCCAGGGAATTTCCGTGTCGGTGATGAATGTGTGGTTCGCCCGTCTTAGGACGAGTGCGGCATCTGCGGCTTCCCGGTCCGGTGGACGGCGGCCACGGAGGCTTCGTGGCCCATCCGCCCGTGGCCGGATCCCCGGTCCTTCGGGTGGCGGCGCTTGCCGTTACCGTCAGGCCAGGAGTTTTGCCGCGGCATGGCGCCAGCAGCGGTGGTGGCCGCTGCCGGCAGGTCCGGGGTGTCCATTGCCGCTGCCAGATGGTCCGCCATCTCCGGATTGAGGTGGGATTTGGGGTTTTCGTCAGCCATTTTTCTTCCTTTCCACGATGAAATGAAGTCTTGAAGAGAGAGACATCTGGGCCTCTTTATTCGCCGGTCATGCCGGCACATTCGTGAGGTCTGCGCTGTGAGGCTCAGCAGCGCCGGCGTGCCTGGCCCGGTGTCGGGCAGAGGGGATTTCCCGGCCGCACGCGTCTACTATTCGAAAATCAGTGTTCCCATGGCTCAACCATAGGCAACGGCCCGGTGCCTGTGAACCCCCGGCACCGCCTGGAGGCACCAAAAACGGAGCCGAAAATCCTCCGCGATGGCAGTGTCTGCCGTCACATCCAGCGCCCGGTCACGGCCAAAACCGTGCCCTAACGAACGGTTACGGAAAAAGATTCGGTGACGGTGGACACAATCAGCATGCTTCCCAGTATTCATAAGGGAAAACCAGCGAAATCAACCCGCAAAAGTTGGTCTGAAACGTGCCTAAAGGGGTAGACGGTACGGCAACAAACGGGCGAACGCTACAAAATCGGCGTAAAATTGAAGGCCTGCCCGGAGCGGGGCAGCAAGTAGTCGCAAGCAAATGACCTCCACAGGAGCTGACCAAATGCCCATAGACCAAAGCAACACCGACTCTTCAGCAGGCGCCAGGAACGCCCGCGGAACAGAACCAGCAGCAGTGAAAGCCGCCAAGAAGCCCAAGCTCCTTCCGCGGCGCCGGCTCAAGGAATCAGACGTCAACGTGGTTGACCAGCCGATGCTGAAGAAGGCCCTCGGCGGCACCATCGTAGGCAACACCATGGAATGGTACGACGTAGGCGTTTTCGGCTACCTCATCACCACCATGGGTCCGGTCTTCCTGCCGGAATCCGATCCCACGACGCGCAACCTGTTCCTGTTGGGCACGTTCGCTGCAACCTTCATCGCCCGCCCGCTCGGCGGCGTCGTATTCGGCTGGCTGGGCGACAAGGTGGGCCGGCAAAAGATCCTTGCCACCACGCTGATGATCATGGCCGCCAGCACGTTCGCTGTCGGCCTGTTGCCGGGCTACGCGCAAATCGGCTTGTGGGCAGCAGCGCTGCTGGTGCTGCTTAAGGTGATCCAGGGCTTCTCCACCGGCGGTGAGTACGCCGGTGCCACCACGTTCGTCAGCGAATACGCCGCCGACAAGCGCCGCGGCTTCTTTGCCAGCTTCCTTGACCTGGGCAGCTACATGGGCTTTGCCATGGGCGCTGCATTGGTTTCGGTCCTGCAGCTGACCCTGGGCCAGGACACCATGGAGCAGTGGGGCTGGCGCATCCCGTTCCTCTTGGCAGGTCCGCTGGGCCTGATCGCGGTGTACTTCCGGAGCAAGATCGAGGAGTCCCCGCAGTTCCAGGCCACCCTGGACGCCCAGGAGGAAAACGCCAAGAACGCCACCGGAGGCGACACCGCCGCTGCCAAGGGCCCGGTGGGAATCATCAAAGCCTACTGGCGGCCCATCGTCGTTGCCATGGTGGTGGTGGCTGCAGCCAACACCGCCGGCTACGCGCTGACGTCCTATATGCCGACGTACCTCACAACGTCCAAGGGCTACGACGAAGTGCACGGCACGCTGCTGACCATCCCGGTCCTGGTCATCATGAGCCTCTGCATTCCGCTGACCGGCAAGTTGTCCGATCGCATCGGCCGCCGTCCCGTGCTGTGGGTTGGCGCGGTGAGCACCATTGTCCTGGCCATCCCGGCCTTCCTGCTGATCGGCGTCGGAGAAGTGTGGTCCACCCTGGCCGGACTGGCCCTGGTCGCTTTCCCCGTGACCTTCTACGTGGCCAACCTGGCGTCCTCCCTGCCGGCACAGTTCCCCACGTCCAGCCGATACGGCGCCATGGGTATTGCCTACAACTTTGCGGTGGCCATCTTCGGCGGCACCACTCCCTTCATCGTCGAACTGCTGATCAAGTCAACCGGCAATGACATGATGCCCGCCTACTACCTGATGGCAACGTCCCTGGTGGGCGCCGTGGCCATCTACTTCCTGAAGGAATCGGCCAACCGCCCGCTCCCGGGATCCATGCCCAGCGTGGACACCGAGGCGGAGGCCCGCGAGCTGGTCAAGACCCAGGACGAGAACCCGCTGATCAACGTTGACGAGCTGCCGTTCGACACCCATCCGCAGGACGGCGGGAAAACGCCGGTCAGCGCCTAACCGGCCAACTGTTCCGCTCCGTTACACGGACCGCCGCACCCATACCGGGTGCGGCGGTCCGGGCGTTTAAGGTTGAAGTCGTGGCTAACCCAGCCACAGGCAAGGAGAGTGGGTACGGCATGGAACGCGTCCTGCTGCATGTGCGTGCCCTCCACCGGCTGGAGCCCGCCAACGCGGACCACCTCGCTGCCCTGCGGGTGGCCCTCAGCGTCGCCGTCCCGTCCCTGCTCCTGCTTGCCGCGGGCCGGACGGACCTCATCATCTACGCCGTCTTCGGCGCCCTCACCGGGATGTACGGCCGGTCCGAACCGCACCAGCTGCGGATCCTCCACCAGTTCCAGGCAGCCCTGGTCCTCCTGGGCGGCGTCTCGGTGGGCGTGTTCCTGTCCGTCAACCACATCCACTCGTGGGCGCTGGTGGCCATCGAAGCTGCGCTGGCGGGCGTGGGCTCGCTCTACTCGGACCGCGTGCGGCTCAAGCCCAACGGCCCGTTCTTCGGCATCCTGGCCCTGGGAGCCTGCGCGTCGGTGCCCATGGCGGTCCCCTGGTACACAGTATTGCTGATTGCCGTGGGGTCGGCAGCGTTCGCCATCCTGGTGGGCTTCGCCGGGTGGGTCCGTCAACGGCGGTGGCAGCGCGGGGCCGTCCGCATTCCCGCCGCGTCGCAGCCGCTGGACCGCCGCGCCATGCTGATCCACGCCGCCCGCTACGTGCTGGCCGTCGGTGCCGCCGGAACCGTCGGCGTCCTCACCGGAAGCGGCCACCCGCACTGGGCCATGGCCGCCGCGGCTGTTCCGCTGGCCGGCGCTGACCTCCCCAGCAGCGTCCGCCGCGGGGTCCACCGCATCGTGGGGACGTTCGTGGGGCTGGCCGTGACCGCCGTCGTGATCCTTCCCGCCCCCTGGACGCTGCCCGGGCTGTTCCCCGGGCAGCAGGCCTTGGTCCTGGCGCTGCTGGTGATCCTGTTCCAGTTCACCACCGAGCTGTTCATGACGCGGCACTACGGCCTGGCCATGGTCTCCTTTACCCCGGTGATCCTGCTGATGACCCAGCTCGCGGCACCGGCAGACCCCGGCGTCCTGATCCTGGAGCGCGCCATCGAGACCCTGGTGGGCGCCCTGGTGGGCATCGCCGTTGTGGTTGCCGTCCGCCGGCGGGGTTCACGCTCCCCCGCCCTCCTCCTGGGGCTTGCGCGGCGGCCCCGCCATTAGCCTTGGCGGAGCGATCCGGGCGAGCGCTGCCACCACCTTGTAGCGCTTGGACGGGATCGAAACGGCTTTTCCCTTGGCGTTGTCCGCCAGCCCCTCCCGTACCACGCGCTCGGCCGCCAGCCAGGTCCACTTCGGTGCCACGGACTTGTCCATCCCCATGCGGTCGTGGAACTCGGTGTGCGTAAAACCCGGGCACACCGCCGTCACTTTGATGCCGCGGGTCCGGTAGGCCAGGTTGGCCCAGCGGCTGAAGCTCAGCAGCCACGCCTTGGCGGCCGAATAGGTTCCGCGCGGGAGGAAAGCGGCAATGCTGGCCACGTTGATGATCCTTCCCTCACCACGGTCCAGCATGCCCTTGAGCGCTGCGTGCGAAAGAACCAGGGCGGTTTCTGCGTGCAGCTTCAGGTGCCGCTTCTCCTCCTCCACCGGGTTGTCCTCGAAATTGTGCAGCAGCCCGATGCCCGCGTTGTTGACCAGGATGCCCACCGGCCGCTGCGGATCGGAGAGGCGTTCGACGACGGCGGCCACGGCGGCGTCGTCCGTCAGGTCGGCCGGGAGCACCTCGGCCGTGGTTCCGTAGCGCCGTTCCAGCTCCGCGGCGGCTTCCTCGAGGCGGTTCCTGTTGCGGGCCACCAGCACCAGGTGGCAGCCCTCGGCGGCGAGCTGGCGGGCAAACTCGGCGCCCAGGCCTGCGCTGGCGCCGGTGACCAGGGCAGTGGTCCGTGAAGTGGTCTGCGTCATGCAGCCAGCCTAGCCACCGCTGCCCCGATTTGGCTCCGTCTTTCCCTCGGCTTCGCCTGTGGTTTCACCGGCGAAGCGCGCCAGCGGGTTGGCCAGGCGGCCGGCCATCTGCAGGCCTCCGGACGGATCCGTGAGGTCCAGCATCTGCTGGTTGTTCCGCAGCTGCAGGCGGTTAAGGCAGGACAGCTCAAAGTCCGCAGCGAACAGGTTGTGCCGGGCGAATTGTCCGGCCAGCCCGGGGTGCTGTGCCTGGTAGTCCCGGACGGCGGCGGCGGCGGTACGCCAGAAGGCCTCCTGCGGAAGCGTTCCGTCGTCGTCGAGCAGTGCAGCGAGGAAGCGGAAGATGCAGTCGAAAATGTCGGTGAAGATGGCCAGCACCTTTTCGCCGTCGGGGATGTCCGCCCGGATCCGCGCGACCTCCTCGGGGAGGTCCAGCCGGTCCCCCATCACCACGATCTCTTCGGCGATGTCCTTCATGATGGCACGCACCGGAACACCGTCCTCGAGGACCAGGATGACATTCTCGCCATGCGGCATGAAGGCCAGCTCGTAGCTGTAGAGGCAGTGCACCAGCGGCACCAGGTACGCCTCGAAGTAGCGGCGCAGCCAGTCCTCGGGGGCCAGGCCGGACCGCTCGATCAGGGCGGAAACCATGGACTTTCCGGCGGAATCCACGTGCAGCAGCGCGGCCATGGTGGTCAGCTGCTGCCCGTCTTCCAGGAGCGGCAGCGGACTTTCCCGCCACAAGGCAGAGAGCATCTTCCGGTACGGCGAACCGCTGGCGGATGCGGCCTCGTAGGTCCTGTTGTGGTAGCCAATGGCGGCGATCTCGCCGATCATGGTGAACCCGCGCTGTTGCAGTGCGGCGTCGCTCCCGATCAGCTTCCGCAGCCAGTCGTTAATGGCCGGCGTGGCCTTCATGTAGTGGGGGTGAGAGGCCGCGCATGAAGCCCATGTTCAGCACGGACATGGCGGTCTTCACGTAGTTCCGCGAGGGCCGGCTGGTGTTGAAGAACGTCCTGATGGACTGCTGGGCCTGGTAGGAATCGGTACCGGTTCCCAGGTAGACAATGCGCTGCCGGGCGATTTCGGCCGCGAAGGTGAACGTGAGCTTGTTCTCCCACTGCCAGGGGTGGACCGGCATGAAGAAGTACTGGTCCGGGTCCAGGCCCTGCAGCAGCAGCTCGCTGGTGAAACTGCCGGCCAGCGGGCCCAGTTCGGCGTCGAGGTGTGCCGCATAGTCCAGGCCGCTGCTGGTGCTGGCCACGGCGTGGCTGCGGTGCACGGCGATCCATTCCAGCAGCACCGGCGCCCCGGTTTCCGGCGCGAACGCCAGGTAATCGCTGACGCCGAACCCCAGCCGGCCGTTGTTGGCCACGAAGCAGGGGTGGCCCTCGGTCATGCACCGCTCGATCGCCTGGAAGTCGGCAGCGACGTCCTGACCACCGGTCACCCCGGCGGCCAGTTCCCCGGCGGTCGGCTGGCCGGCCCATTGCTTGTAGGCATGGCTGGCCAGGGTGCTGCTGACCTCCTCCAGGTAGACCGGGAGCATCTGGAGGTTGATGCCGAGCGTCTCATGGAACACCGTGATGAACTCCAGCACGTCCAGCGGCGCTTCGGTGCCGTCCTGGAGATGCCGGATGGAATCGGCGCTGATGGACCAGTGCTCCAGCTCCAGGATTCTGGCAGTGAACCGGTATTCGTGGGAGCCATCGGCGCTGGCAAGGCGGTAGGCGTTGGTTTCCGGAGCGCCAGGCACAGGCTCGGGTGTGAGGATCCGTTCGTGCGAGAACTCGGCGAGCGCCTTGCGGAGCAGGTGCCGGTTGGCGGCCTCCCACCGGTCCCCTTCGAGGTGTGGCGCTGCTGCTGCGGCCGTGTTGGTGGTGGATTCGAGCTGGACGGTCATAGTGCTGCGGCTCCCTGCAGGTCTTCGGTGCGGTTGGTTTCCATACGGGCGGAAGTTTCCAAGGTGGGAAGGGTTGCGCGGGCGGCCAGGTAGTCGGCCCGGGTGCAGAAGCTGAGCAGCGCATCCTTGTCCGGCAGCCCCACAACTCCCGAGGGCCGGAACCCGAAACGTTCGTTGAGGGCGTGGATTTTCGTGTTTCGGGCGTCGGGCTCCACCACGATGCGCTCCAAGTCGGGCCTGGCGAACAGCCGGGCCAGGACGGCATCCATGACGGCGGTGGTGAAACCCGGCTCCGGAACGCCCGACGGCGGCGCCACCAGCAGGTGCATCCCTGCGTCGCCGGGAAGGACGGGGTAGGCGGCGGCCAGCGGTGAGGACGCCGGAAGGTACTCCTCCATCAGGAAGGCGGGGACGCCGCCGTCGAGCCCCAGGAGGGCGTGGTGGTGGCCGCTCGCCTGGATCTTCGCGTATTCGTCAATGACGCCGGCCTCGGTGGCGGACAGCATTCCCCAGAACGAGGCGTAGGGCTGGGTCACCCAGCTGTGCAGGAGGGGGGCGTCTGCCACCGGGTCCACGCACCGGAAGGTGAACCTCATGCCGGCACCTCCACGGCCACGTTCCCCGCTGCGGGGGCCGGATGCACTTCCGGGACGGAAGGGGGCGCCCCGAACTGTTGGAAGGCGATGCTGCGTTCCACCGGGTACACCTCCCGGCCGGTCATTTCCCGGAGGATGCAGGAGTTGCGGTAGGCGCCCATGCCGAGGTCCGGGGTGACGAACCCGTGGGTGTGCAGCTCGGCGTTCTGGACGAAGATCTCACCCGGCTCAACGCCGGTGCTGTAGTTCCGGTCCACGGCGAAGCGGCCGGAACCGTCCCGGGCAATCCGGTCCTGCACGCCGGTGAGGAACGCGGGTTCGCGGTAGCCGTACCCGGTGGCCAGCACCACGGCCTCGCTGTCCAGGGTGTAGGACGTGCCCTGTTCGCCATGCGCCAGGTGCAGCCGGTGGGTTCCAGCGGCCGCGTCCCATTCGGCGGCCGTCAGCGTGGAGTGGGTGAGCAGCTGGGTGTCCACCATGCCGGACAGGCTCCTGGTGTAAAGGAGGTCGTAGATGGCATCGATCAGGTCCGAGTTGATGCCCTTGTACAGGTTCTTCTGGGTCTTGTTCAGGTGGTCGCGCTGCTCCGGCGGGAGGCCATGGAAGTAGTCCACGTATTCCGGCGAGGTCATCTCCAGGGTCAGCTTGGTGTACTCCAGCGGGAAGAACCGGCCCGAGCGGGTCACCCAGTTCAGCTGGTACCCGCAGGCGTCCGCTTCCTGCAGCAGCTCGTAATAGATTTCGGCAGCGCTTTGGCCGCTGCCCAGGATGGTGATGCTGCGCTGCCGCTGCAGTTCGGCCTTCCGGGCCAGGTACTCGGCGTTGTGGAAGGCCACTCCCCCGTCCCCGGCAGCTGCGGCGGCAAGGATTCCCCCGGCGGCCGCCGGAACGTACGCGGAGGTGCCGGTGCCCAGCACCAGCCGCCGCGCGGACAGCACCTCCGGCCCGTCCGGACCTGACACGGAGAGCCGGTACACGCCGTCGTCGTACGCCACCTCCTGCACGGCCGTGCCGAAACGCACGGATGGCAACTGCCCCGCCACCCACTGGCAGTACTGGTTGAACTCGGCGCGCAGCGGGTAGAAGTTTTCCCTGATGTAGAAGCGGTAGAGCCTGCCCGTCTGCTTCAGGAAGTTCAGGAACGAATAGGGCGAGGTGGGGTCCGCCATGGTCACCAGGTCAGCCATGAAGGGAACCTGCAGGTGCGCGGGTTCGAGCATCATGCCGGGGTGCCAGTCGAAGGAACCGCGCTGTTCGAGGAAGATGCCGTTGAGGCCCTCCACGGGTTCGGCGAGGGCGGCCAGGCCCAGGTTGAAGGGCCCGACGCCGATCGCGGCGAAGTCGAAGATGGTGCCTTTGGCGGGGGTGCTCATGCGGTGGTTTCCTTCTGCAGGAGTCCGGCGCCGGTGCTGCGCAGGAGGGTGATGATGTCCGTGATGTCTTCAAGGGTGGCCTCGGCGTTGAGGAGCGTGAACTTCAGGTAGTGGCGTCCGCCCACCTTGGTGCCTGCCACCACGGCTTTGCCGGAGGCGAAGACGGCCGCCCGGATGGCGGGGTTGAGGGCATCGGCGTCCTCGTCGGAGAGGCGTGCGCCGGACTCGAGTACGGGGCGGTATCGGAACACCAGGGTGCTCAGTTGTGGTGCTGCGGCAACCTCGAAATCGTCGTCGGCTTCGAGGACCGAACCTACGCGGGCGGCGAGGTCGATGGCCTCGTCGAAGAGCGCGCCGATGGCATCCGCACCCATGATGCGCAGGGTGAGCCAGAGCTTCAGGGCGTCGAAGCGGCGGGTGGTCTGAATGCTTTTGTCCACCTGGTTGGGGATGTCCGCCAGGGCGGCGCTCTCCGGGTTCAGGTAGTCGGCGTAGTAGGTGATGTGGCGCAGCATCGCCGCTTCCCGGACCAGCAGGGCGCTGGAACTGACGGGCTGGAAGAAGGTCTTGTGGAAGTCCACGGTGACCGAGTCCGCGAGGCCCGTGCCGTCCAGCAGGTGCCGGTACCGGCCGGAGACCATCAGGCCGCCGCCGTACGCGGCGTCGATGTGGAACCAGGCACTGTAGGCCCGGGCCAGGGCGGCGAGCTCTGCCAGCGGATCCACGGCTCCGAAGTCCGTTGTCCCGGCGGTGGCCACGACAGCCATTGCGGTCAGGCCGGCGTCGTGCGCTTCAGCCATGGCCGTGGCAAGCGCCGCCGGGTCCATCCGGTGGTCCGCGGAGCACGGGACGGTAATGACGGCGTCGAACCCGAGGCCCAGCATGGAGGCGGACTTCTGGACGCTGAAGTGGCTGTCCTCGGACGTGAAGATGCGCAGGGTATCCAGCAGGGCCGGGAGTCGGAGGGATGCCCGGGCGGGGTCCTGGCGAAGGCCTGCCACGGCGTGGTTCCGTGCGATGAGCAGGGCCTGGAGGTTGGACTGGCTGCCGCCGGAGGTGAAGATGCCGTCCGCCGCGCCGCCGAGGTGCAGCCGTTCGGCGGCCCAGTCGACGAGGCGCCGTTCGATCATGGTGGCTCCGGCGCTCTGGTCCCAGGTGTCCAGCGAGGAGTTCACCGCGGACAGGATGGCCTCACCCACCAGCGCCGGGATCACCACGGGGCAGTTGAGGTGGGCGGCGTACTTGGGGTCGTGGAAGTAGACGGCGTCGCGCAGGTACACGTCCTCGAGTTCCTGCAGGGCCGCGGCGGTGTCCGGCAAAGGGGTGTCCAGGTCCACGGCTCCCACGCGGTTCCGCATGTCGGCGGGCCCGACGCCGGTGAACGGCTGGGTGGTCCGCTCCAGCTTGGTTGCCACGGTGGTGACGCCCTGCAGCACCTGCGCAACGTACCGGGGTGAGTTCCGGGCGTTGAAGAGGTGGTTGGTTGCTCCGAGGGCCAGTTCCACACGCGAGCCGAAGTCCTGCCCCGGCGGGACCGTGGTGTCCGGGTCCTGGCGGGGCACGTCGTGGCAGGTGGAGTGGTCCACTTGCGTCTCATCGAGTCGGGGCATCAGCGGCACGGGTCTTCCTTCGGTCAGCAATTTGGGGGCGTTGCGTAGGTAAGCCTTACTTAGGATGCCCTTTTAATCAAACTTTTGTGCCCTATTTCGCTTTTGCCGCGGAATGCCTGGGTTTTTGGGGCATGCAAGAGGTCATTGACTGGCGTGAACTGGGCCCATGATGCACAATTCATGCCCCACCCGCGGCGTACGGGCGGCTGCGGACGGGAATGTCCGGCTTGTCACACCTTTAGTAAGCATGCTTTGCTTGTGGGGATAAATGACCTCCGCAAGCAGTTCGCGGCGGGGCTGGAAGAACAGCCTCGTGAAGAAGCCCAAGGATGAACATCGCATGACCACCGCAACGGAACACCGGCTGACCGCGTCCGGGGAACGCGCAGAGTCAGCCGGCAGCACAGCCCAGCCACTGGACCTGGGGCTGCTGGTCACCCTCAATTCGCGCATGCATTGCCGCACGCCGATGCAGCGGATCGATCCGCAGGACCTGCCCGTCGGGCAGCCTGTTTACGTCGATGGAACCGGGGTGCTGCCCGCCGGGCCGGCCACAGCGGCCGGAACCGTCGTCACCTACCGCTGCGCCTGCGGCTTCACCCTCGACGATCCCGCCTTCAGCGCCACGGTCAGCGACCAGGCCCTGGCCAGCTGACGCCGGAATGCAGGCAGTGCCGTCATTTAGCTGGACCGGTTCGCCTTAGCTGTAACGCTGCAGCTAACCCGGGCCGCTCCCACTAACGGGGCGCCCGATGGCGGCAGCCGAATAACTGCCGCGCTATCCCTCCGGCCAGTCAACGAACTGCTCGTACCCTTCGTGCTTGCGGAGGTAGCTGGAGATGAAGGGGCAGTGTGGAATGACCCGCTTGCCGGTAGCCACAACGTCGTCCAGGGCGAAGTGCGCCAGCACCTTGCCAAGGCCCCGGCCTTCGAAGTCCTGGCCCGTCTCGGTGTGGGTGAAGTCGATGTGGCCCGGCAGGTCCCGGAAGAAGGACTGCACGGCGAGCCTGCCGCCCACCAGCAGTTCATACCGGTGCTGCGCGTCGTTGCGCCGCAGCGTGACATCGGGGGCGAACCTATCCTCGGTGGACAACGTGTTCTCGGTCATGGTTCGACACTGGCACTACTTCACCCCGCTGGCAATGCCCTTCCGCCCCCTCCTGTGCCCGGCACGCCTGCGCGTACCAGCGGCGTCCGTTTTGCGTCGAGGGACCGGACTCCGCCAAGGCAACGCGCCGAGGATCAGTTGGGTGAGGGCAAAGAAGGCGGCTCCGGTTCCCAGCAGGGCAAGGGTGAGGCCGCCCAGTGCAGCATCTGCCACCGGAAGGAAAACCACCACGACGGCGGCCCCCGCCGCGGCGGGCTTGGCACCGGAGCACGGACTCGCCGTCGGGGTGTCCTCGAGGCGCCCGAAGGCGGCGATGACGGGAAGCAGCAGGAGCAGCAGCGCCAGCAGGACCACGGCGCGTGCCCACCACCATTCGGGCGTTCCGGACTCCGGTTTCGGAACGGGCGCAAGGAGCAGCAGGCCGGACAGCGCCACCAACAGGGGCAAGTGCCAGAGATACACCGTAAGGGACCGGGCACCCGCGATCCGCAGCGCCCTGCTGAGCCACGGCCACGAAGCCACCCCCTCCAGGACCGGCCGCGCCGCCTCCATCAGGGCCGCCTGGGATACGCCCAGCAGCAGGAGGCACAGGTTGGGCGGGTTGAGGTTCACCAGCATGTTCCCCGTGTAAAGCCCCAAGCCCGTCACAGCACCCAGGAGGACATTCGCGGCGAGGGCCACCGCTGCCAGCCCGGAGCGTGACAGGCCGGCCAGTTTGCCATCGGCGATGAGGAAGCCCACCTGCTGGACGGCGCACCACAGGAACAGCAGGTTGATGTTGGCCAGGAGCGGCAGGGCGCCGCGCAGGCAATCGACGGCCACCACCAGCGCAGTGAGCAGGAGGAAAGTCCGCCAGGGGGCACGGGCGTGGAATGCGGCAAGCAGGGGGATGTTCAGCTGCGCCGCGAGGTATGCGGCCAGGAACCACAGCGGCATCCCTGCCCCTGCTGCCATCAGCCCGATGACCTGGGGGTGCACACCGAGGAGCTGGGCGGCGCCGAGCCCCAGGAACATCGCGGCAAGCAGGGCCGTGGCGGGCCTGACCAGCCGCAGCAGGCGTGCTCTGATGAACAGGGCAGCCGTGCCGCCGTTTGCCGCAAGCCGCCGCCAGGACTCCAGGCCCGTCATCCCGCCGGTAACGAAGAACACCGGCATGACCATGAAGATCCAGATGACCGGCTCGAACCAGCGCTGCTCGGCGAGGGTGTTCTGCGTGGTCACCGTACCGTCGGCGTGCAGCACGGGGCTGACCATCATGCAGTGTCCCAGCACCACCAGGGCCAGGCAGGCGAACCGGACAAGGTCGATCACCGGATCACGGCCCGCCGTGCCCGTCCGGAGGCTTCCGCTCAGGCCGCCGGCGGTGCCCACCGTGCACCCCGGAGCGTCCCGGCGCTGTTCACAGGACTATTGTGCGCCTGCCACCTGGAGCGGAGAAGGGTTGAGCGGCCGGGGCAGGAGTTGAAGTGCCGCGCAGTTAAAGTGACACAGCTATAAGGCCGAGGACGACGGCGAGCAGCGGCGTGGCGCCTTGGGTTGCGGCCGCGCGGAGGTACTTGCGGCCGGACAGGGCCAGGACCAGCGCCGCCAGCAGCATTGAGCCGCAGCTGGCGAAGATGAGGGTCCATCCGGCCACGTCCTGTGCCGAGCCGTCCGCGCCGAAAGCCACCAGGCCTACGCCAACAAGGGCGCCAACGGCCAGGAACAGGTTATAGAAGCCCTGGTTGTACGCGAGCGGCTTGGTGATCTCCGCGTTTTCCTGGGACTCGATGCTGAAACGCTTCCACGTTGCCGGTTTGGTCCAGGTCAAAGACTCCATCGTGAAGATGAAGACGTGCAGCGCGGCAGCAAGGAACGCGAAAAAGAGGGAGGCCAGGATCATTGCTCGATCCTAGCCTCCCTCCCCTGTGTTCCTTCGCGTCTGGGGCCTAGCGCGTCAGCGTGGCCAGCGTGGCGCCCGCGAACTCTCCGGCGGACCGGTTCCAGTGGCCCAGGAGCGCCTGCAGGTTTTCACCGTCGGCGCGGTGGGCGGGGAGCTGCTCCTGCAGGGTGGCCAGCACCCCGGTGCGCAGCTCGGTGTTGAAGTTGACCTTGCCAACATTCATGGCCGCGGCCTTCACCAGTTCTTCGGCCGGAATACCGGAGGCGCCGTGCAGGACCAGCGGAAGGTGGGTCCGAACGGCGATGTCCTGCAGCACGTCCCAGCGCAACTGCGGGTCACCCTTGTACTTGCCATGGACATTGCCCACGGCAACGGCAAGAAGCTGGGCGCCGGTACGGGCCACAAAGTCTTCCACCTGCGCGGAGTCGGTCAGCCCTGCCACGGCAACGCCGGACTGGTCTGCAGGTTCGTCGTCCGAGAAGGCGCGGTCCTCGTCGCCGGCCAGGCCGCCGAGTTCGGCTTCCAGCACCACATCGGGATACCCGTTGGCTGCCAACAGTTCCCTGGCGGCCACCACCAGGGCGATGTTCTCCTCGTAAGGCAAGGACGAACCGTCGGCGAGTACCGAGTCCGCCCCCGCCGCGACGGCGTCGGCCATCACCGCGAGGTCCGTGGCGTGGTCAAGCTGCACCGCCACCGGCACGGAGGCCGCGTCCGCCAGTCCCCGGAGGGCCGCGATCAGGCGGAGCCCGTTGGGGGTGGCGGCCGTCTTGGGTGCCACCAGCAGGATGACGCCGCGGCCGGATTCCTCGGCCGCGCCCACCACAGCCAGCGCGGTGGTGAAGTCGTAGCAGGTGAAGGCGGGAACGGCGGAGCCCTGCTGCAGTGCGGAGGTGACCAGGTGGTCGAGTCGGGTGCGCATCAGACGCCCAGGCCTCCCACCAGGATCCAGGCCACGAAGGTCAGGGCGAAGCCGGCCAGGCCCAGGACCGTGGTGAGCACGGTCCAGGTCTTGAGGCCGTCGGAGACGGTGAGGCCGTAGTAGCGCACCACGGTCCAGAAGCCGGCGTCGGTGACGTGGGACAGGCCCAGTGCGCCGAAGCCGATGGCGATCACGATAACGGCGATCTGCGCCGGGCTGTAACCGCCCTCCATAACGGCGGAGGTCAGCAGGCCGGTGGTGGTCACGATGGCAACGGTGGCCGAACCCTGGGCGGCACGCAGTGCCAGCGAGATCACGAAGCCGAGTGCAATGACGGGCAGGCCGAGGTGGTCCAGGGTCTGGGACAGCGCCGCGCCGATGCCGGAGGTCCGGAGGACTTCACCGAACACACCGCCGGCGGCCACCACCATCAGGATGGAGGCGATGGGAGGCAGTGCGCCTTCGAAGATTTCACCGGTTTCCTTCAGCGACCAGTTGCGGCGGACGGCCAGCAGGAAGAAGGAGAGGGCGACTGCCACCAGGAGGGCGAAGAACGGGTTGCCGACGAAGGCGGCCAGGCCGTACCAGGAGTTGTCCTTGGGGATGGTCAGCGTACCCAGGGTGCCGAGGAGGATCTGCACGATGGGGGCGGCGATGAGGAAGATGATCAGGCCGGGACGGGGCGGAGCGATGGCGGAGGCGCCGGGGCCGTCGTGGCCCACCTTGACCAGCGAGTCGGAGCCGAACTCCTCAACCTGGGCCTTGACCGAGGGCAGGAGTTCGTATTCCTTGCGGTTCATGATGCTGGCCACCCAGTAGGACAGGAAGCCGAGGGGAATACAGATGGCCAGCGAGATCAGCGTGATCAGTCCGATGTCCGCGCCGAAGACGCCGGCGCCGGCAACGATGCCGGGGTGCGGCGGGACGGCAACGTGGATGGAGAGCATGATGCCGGCCATGGGCAGGCCGAACTTGACCGGGTGGACCTTGGCGATCTTGGCGAAGGCGTAGACGATCGGCACCAGGACGATGACGCCCACCTCGAAGAACACGGGGATGGCCACGAGGAAGCCGACGGCGGTGAGGGCCACCGCGACCCGCTTGGCGCCAAGCTTCTCGGTGAAGTGTGCGGCCAGCGACTGCACACCGCCGGAGACCTCGATCATCCGGCCCAGCACTGCGCCGAGGGCAATCAGCAGCGCCACCTTGCCCATGGTGCTGCCCACGCCGTTGGCCACAACGGTGAACACATCCTTGAGCGGGATCTGGGAGGCCACGGCCACCAGGATGCTGACGGTCAGCAGGGCCACGAAGGCCTGGATCTTGAAGCGGATGATCATTACCAGCAGCACGGCGATGCCAAGCGCTGCGATGGTCAGCAGCAGCGGAGTGCCGAGCTCAACTGCGGGTTTGATGGCCGGGGCGTCGGCCGCCCGCACCATCAGCGGGCTAATGAGGTGGTTCACGATGGGTGTCTCCTTTGACGTGCCAGTCTTCCAGAAGACGGGCAATAAGGCGCCGGTTGTTTCTAGGGGGAGTAACGCGAGAGGTACGACGGCGGCGGAGGGGGGACCGCCGCCGTCGTACGTATTGGGGGGGTGCTGCCGGTTGGTACTTAGTGGGTGCGCTTGGCGGGGGCTACCACCTTGATGACCGCGGAGTCATCGGCGGCGGCGAGGCCCTGTGCCTGGCCCAGCAGGTAGAGCTGCTCCGCAGCGGCGGCAACCGGGGCTGCCAGGCCGGCGGCGCGGGTGGCCTTGCCCACGATGCCCATGTCCTTGACGAAGATGTCCAGGCGGGAGAGGACCTCGGCGCCTTCCTCGTTATAGGCCTCAAGGATGCGCGGGCCGCGGTTGGAGAGCATGAAGGAACCTGCAGCGCCGGCTTCGAGGGCGGCGAGGGTCTTGGCCTGGTCGAGGCCGAGCGCGTCCGCCAGGGCCAGGGCCTCGGCGGCGGCCGCGATGTGGACGCCGCAGAGGAGCTGGTTGACGGTCTTCAGGGCCTGGCCGTCGCCGGGCTTGTCGCCCACCACGGTGAGCGTGGAGGCCAGCAGTTCCAGCGCGGGCGCCGCCTTTTCGCGGGCTTCGGGCGAAGCGCCGACGACGATCAGCAGGTCGCCTTCACCGGCACGCTTGGGTCCGCCGGAGAGCGGCGCGTCAACGAGCTCGACGCCGAACGCAGCCAGCTTTTCGACGGTGGCCGGGATGGCTTCGGTGCCAACGGTGCTGCCCAGGATCACGACGGCGCCCGGCTCCAGGACGGAGGCCACGCCGTTCTCGCCGAAGAGGACGTCGTTGAGCTGCTCGCCGTTGCGGACGGCGAGGAGTACCGCATCGGCACCCTTGGCTGCCTCGCGGGCGGTGCCGAAGGTGGCGATGCCGGCTTCTTCAGCGAGCTTCAGGCGCGGTTCGGCGATGTCGAAGCCGTGCACGGTCAGCTGCGAGGCGAGGCGGGTGGCCATGGGCAGGCCCATGGCGCCAAGGCCCAGGACGGTGACGGTGTAGTTGCTGGTCATGGTGTTTCTCCGTTGAATTTTTGCGGGGCTGGTGGGGAACCGGTGGTGGGCCCACGCCGGCGAGGGCTGGGAGCCGGTGGGTGGGCCCACGCCGGCGAGGGACCCGGCCCGAGCTTGCGAGGGCTGGGAGCCGGTGGGTGGGCCCACGCCGGCGAGGGACCCGGCCCGAGCTTGCGAGGGCTGGGAGCCGGTGGGTGGGCCCACGCCGGCGAGGGACCCGGCCCGAGCTTGCGAGGGCTGGGAGCCGGTGGGGACTAGAAGGTGTTGCTGAGCTTGCGGGTGACCTGGGCCAGGGAGTCGTCGTCGCCCACGTTGCCGGCGAAGACGATGTACGGGATGCCCTTGGCGGGCCCGTCCACAGGTTCCCAGAGGGAGACGATGCCCGGCAGCATGGGGCCGCGGACAATGCCGTGGCGGATTTCCAGGCCGTGGGCTGCGACGTCCGAGGAGGTGATGCCGCCCTTGGCGATGACGAACCGCGGCGGGAAGGTCTTCAGGGTGCGGTTGACTACGGCGACGACGGCGGCGGACACCGTGCGTGCGATCCGGAGGCTTTCGGCGGCGTCGTCGGTCTTGATCAGGAGCCGGCTGGTGTGCACGATGACGTCGCCGCCGCGGAGGGCTTCGACCACGGCGGCCACGGTCTGGTCAAGGTGCGCCTTGGCAACAGGCTCGGCTGTTTCGGTTTCGGCGGCAAGAAGCTTCTCGACATCGATCTCGATGATGCTTGCGGAGCTGTGTTCGGCCGTGAGGACGTTCAGCTGGCGGGTGGTGACGCCCACGTGCGAGCCCACCACGATCAGGCCGCCGGCGGTGGAGGGCGTATTGCCTTCGTAAGCTTCCTCAGCGGTCAGGGCGGTGCGGACTTCCTGGCCGATGCGGCCGCGGACGAACGGCGGGCCGACGCGGTAAAGGAGGTTCTTGCCGCGGCGCTCGGCTTCTTCCAGGCCGAGTGCCAGTGCGCGGAAGTCGTTCTCGGTGACGATGTCCGCCACGATCGGGGTGGAGTTGGTGGCCCCCTCGATGGCGTCGGCGATGGCCTTGGCGGAGATGGCGGGGTCCTGGGCGGCGGAGCCGGCGCGGATAATGTCCAGGTCCAGGACGATGACGGAGTCAGCGGTGAACCGGCCCTTGGACTTTTCCTCCACATATTCCGCCATGACGGAGGTGGCGAAGCCGAAGCTGGCGTCCTTGGCGAATTCGGTTTCGGAGACCGGGACCAGTGTGCCGGCGGTTTCGCCCGTGCCGCGCATGTAGTGCACGCCGCCGATGGTGACGCGGCCGGCGTCGGGGAAGGCGGGGACCAGCACGACGCCGTCGGTGGTTTCACCGCTCACCTCGCTGACCGTGGCGGCGATGACGTCCGGCTCCAGCGGATAGTGTCCGCGGAGGGTGGAGTCGCTGCGGCTGACGAACCCCAGCCGCAGTCCTGCATTTGAGCTGGAACCGGCGGCGGTGAGGGCGTTGCGGACCACTTCCTCGTTACGGACGGCGGCTTCGGCCGGATCCAGGCTGCGGGTGTTGGTCAGGACGTAGACCGCCGGCTTGGACTGGCTGAAGGCCCAGGCGAAATCCTCGACGTCCCACTGGGTGAGCACGGGCAGGTCTGCCACGGACTGCGTTCCGGTGGGGTCGTCGTCGAGCACTACCAGGACGCGGGGAGTCTCCGCGTTGGAAGCGGCCAGGGTGCTGGCCACCAGGGCTGCGGGGATGGGGAAGTCCGCGGGAAAGGCGGCCAGGACGTCTGCTTCAAGCGTCACAGTGCACTCCGTTGTGTTGCGATCCGGGGGCCGGATCAAGGTGTAAATGAATCTGTAAGATGTCTGACATCTTGCATTTGAATGCTAGTGTGGCACACGACATAAAAGACGCGCAAGTAGACTTGTCAGACATATCCGCCGGGTAGACGCCCACGGCAGGAATCGGGGGAACCATGGCAAGGAAATCGTTGGTTGGCGTTGTGGCCGACGAACTGCTGGACCGCATCATCGACGGCGAATTTCCGCCCGGATCAACCGTCCCCGGCGAGCACGAACTGAGCGCCCGCCACGAGGTCAGCCGGATGACGGTCCGCGAAGCCATGAAGACGCTGCAGGCGCAGCAGATCCTCAGCGTTGAGCGTGGCCGGGGCACCTTCGTGAACCCGCTGAACCGGTGGACCTCACTTGAAGCCGTGCTCCGCGCGGCATCGGAGGGCAAGAACGAAGCCGAAGCTTCCGTACAGCTCATCGAACTCCGGCGCATGCTGGAAACCGGAGCCTGCGAGCTGGCTGCAGGCCGGATCTCCGAGGCGGATACCGAATCCCTGTTCGCCTACATTGCGGCGATGAAGGCCGCCCACGCCGTCAACGACGTCACGTCCTTCGTAGAAGCCGACCTCGCCTTCCACGACGTCATCCTGCGCGCTTCCGGCAACGTGTTCGTCTCCGTATTGTTTGAACCGCTGCACCGCGTCCTGGAAAAGCGCCGGGCCGAAACGTCTGCCGTTCCGGCCATCCAGGAGCACGCCATCGGCCACCACCAGAACATCGCAGAGGCCCTGCAGTCAGGCGACGCCACCCGCTCCCGGCTGGCCATGGACGCCCACATGCAGCAGACGCTGGACGACCTGAAGAACCTGGTGCTCCCCGCCAAATAGCCGTCCCCTCGCGGGAATGCACGGCCGGGCGAGACTAAATTTCCGCCGGGGCTAGCTTGCCGGCGGGGCCGTAGTTCCACGGACCACCAGTTCGGTGGCCACTTCCAAAGCTGCGGGCACCGCGCCCAGGCTGTCCTGCTGCTCGATGAGCATGCCCACGGCCATGGTGGCCAGCTGGGCCAGCGGCTGCCGGACGGTGGTGAGCGGCGGCGAGGTCAGCGCGGCCTGGGCGATGTCGTCAAACCCCACGATGCTGAGGTCTTCGGGTACCTGCAGCGAGCGCTGCGCGGCGGCATTCATCACGCCCAGTGCCTGCAGGTCGCTGCCGGTGAAGATGGCCGTGGGCCGCTCGGCCAGGTCCAGGAGGTCGGCACCCAGGCGCATGCCGGACTCGATGCTGAAATCGCCGTCCCGGACAAGCTCCGGCCGGACCGTCAGGCCGGCCTCGTGCAGGGCGGCCGCGTATGCCGCGTACCGCGCCCGGCCGTGCCCAGGGCTGTGCTTGCGCCCGGTGATGATCCCGATCCGGCGGTGCCCCTGGGTCAGGAGATGGCCGACGGCGGCGAGCGCCCCGGAGAACGACGCCGGGCTGACGCTGGGGATATCCAGGCCTTCGGTCCCCTCGGGATCGATGGCTACGGCCGGGATCTTCAGCGACCGCACCAGGGTAACCAGGCGTGAGCCGCTGCGCGGCGCCAGCAGCATGACCCCGTCCAGGCGGTTCGCCGAGGGCTCACGCAGCTTCCGCCAGCGGTCAGCAGTGACATGTTCGGCCCGGACATACGCCACCGCATATCCCAGCCGGTCCGCCGCGGCCTCAACGCCTTCCATGGTGGCCAGGACCCACGGCGAATCGAAGTTGTTGACCACCAGCTGCAGCATCCCGGGCTGGGCCGCGGCGGCGTTCCGCTTGGAATAGTCCAGCTCATCCAGGGCCTGCTGCACTTTGGCGCGCGTGGCGTCCGAGACGTGGGTGCGGCCGTTAAGCACCTTGGAGACGGTGGGTACGGATACCCCTGCGGCGGCCGCAACGTCTGCGATCTTGGGACGCGGGGTGGCGGTCAACGGGGCAGTCCTTGGGGTCATGTGGTTGCGGCGGCGAGCTGCGGGGCAGTAGCCCGGCGAACGGGCGCCGTGTCCACGCGCACGGGTCCCACGATAACACTGCCGCCTTCCTGCGATCCCAGCGGCGAAGTGGCAAAAATCCCCAGTTCCGCGCCGATCCACTTCCCCTGCACGACGCCGAAGTTCCAGCCCTGGACCTCCCACGGCTCCCCGGGGCCAAGGCGCCAGGCAAAGGTGGACCGGGGCGTCCCGTCGGTGCGGATCTGCAGCTCCACCCGGGAAGCCGGGAGGGAGATGCTGCGGCTGGGTGCCTGCTCCGACGCGCCCTCTCCCCCGGTCCCGCTTCCCAGGACGAATCCGTCGGCGGTCCGGACGATGCCGAGCCAGGCGTATTCCTGCCCCAGCACCACTACGCCGGCGCGGGTGCCCACCGGGACATCCTGCAGTTCCAGCGAGGTGGTGAAGGTGGACGGCGTTCCTGGAAGGACCTGCGCCAGGACGTTGGGCAGCTCCCGGAGGTTGACCGGATCGTTGGCCTGCGGCCGGAGGATGAGCCGGCCACCACCGGGCTGGAACGACCAGGAGTGCCGGGGGTTGGCCTGCCAGTGCCATTGCGGGCCCAGCCACGGTGAGGCGAAGTCGTCACTGGCCGGGGGTGCCACGTCCTGCGGCGAAGTACCCCGCGGGTAGGGGTGGCTGGCGACGGGGGTTCCCGGGCCGCCGTCGGGCGCCTGCTTCCCCATCCAGGGCCAGCCGTCCTCGGTCCAACCCATGGGTTGGAGATGGACCACGCGTCCGTAGGGGCCGCGGTCCTGGAAGTGCAGGAACCAGTCCTCCCCCCGCGGCGATGTCACCCAGGCGCCCTGGTGTGGCCCGTTCACCGGACTGTTCCCCTGTTCGAGGACCCGGCGCTCCTCGTAGGGGCCGAACGGCGACCTCGAACGGAAGACGGACTGCCAGCCGGTAGCCACGCCGCCGGCAGGCGCGAAGATCCAGTACCAGCCATCCCGCTTGTAGAACTTGGGCCCCTCCAGCGTGGTGTAGCCGGGCAGGTCGCCTCCGTCGATGACGGTGGTTCCGTGGTCCAGCAACTTTCCGGCGTCGGCGCTCATGCGGTGCACCGTGAGGCGGTTCTTGATCCCGATCCGGCTCTTTGCCCACCCGTGAACCAGGTAGGCCTGGCCGTCGTCATCCCACAGCGGGCACGGATCGATGAGCCCGCGGCCTGCATACAGGAGGTGCGGCGCTGTCCACGGCCCCTCAGCTTTTTCGGCGCTCAGCACGAAGATGCCGTGGTCCGGATCCGGGTAGAAAATCCAGAACCGTCCGTCGTGGTACCGCAGCGCGGGCGCCCAGACGCCGCCACCGTGGCGGACCAGGGAGAAGTGGCTGCCCTGCGGAAGCTGCAGCAGGGCGTGGCCGGCATGCTCCCAGTCCACGAGGTTCCGGGACTTGAGGATGGGCAACCCGGGAACGCGGTTGAAGCTGGACGCAACCAGGTAATAGGTGCCGCGGACCTGGACGGCATCGGGGTCCGGCCAGTCGGCATTGAGGATGGGATTGGCGTACACGGGGACGGAGTTGCGCGAGGTCATGATGTCCTGTCGGGATGGCTGGGCGTGCGTACGGCGGGATGATGCTCAAGAAGGTGGAGCGCCTGGTCCGGTGATGCCACCGGGCCGTCGTGGATAACGGCGTGCAGCGACTGCTCCAGCGGATGTGCGGCGTCGGCCACCGCTTTTTTGGACCAGGCGACGGCGGGGCCTACGCCCAGATAGCCCTCCGAGCGGATGAACCAGGGGCGGACGGGATTGTCCTGGGCGAGCACCACCGTGACGGGTGCGCCGCCGGTGACGGTGCTGATGGCAAGCCAGGGCGAGCGGGATCCGTGTGCCGCATCTGCGCCCGCACCGGCAGCGGAAAAGACGCGGGTTCCGGAGCAGTCCGCGGGGAAGCGCCAGAAGATGCCGCCGTATCCGGCGCCGCTGCGGCCCTTGACGGCCGACGACGACACCTCCAGGGCGGGAACGTCGCCTGCCGGGACCATTACCGACGTCAGGGACAGGCTCCAGGTTCCCGGGGCCGGGTGCGCGAAAACCTCCATCGAGCGGCGTTCCTCTGCCAGGAGGGTTCCGTGCCTGGACGTCCACAGCACGGTTCCGGCGGCACGGCCGGCATCATCGCTCCAGCCGTCCAGGGCCTGGTTGCCGTGGTTGGACAGGACCACGGGTCCGCGGTCCTGCGTGTACGTGGACCCGCCCCAGAAGTTGGTTCCGTTCAGGTCCGAAAAGGCTACGGACAATCCCAGGTGGTGGATGTGGTCAGCCGGTGCGACGTCAGTCAGCACGGTTCCTGACAGGGAGCGGACAGGGTGGAAGTACGGCCTCGGTGCACTGGCCGGCGCAACACCTGAGCCGGAAACCAGGGTCAAGAGCCGCGCGGGCTCAAGGGCTGGGCTGGGCAACGGTGCCTCCTTCCGGTGGGAAATCCATCGCCCTTATGACGATGGAAAACAGCATAAGCAGACCGAAAAGAATCAGCAAGAGTTTCAGAAACTTTCTGCTCTCAAATTTGCATAGGTTTTAGAAAAGGTGTTGACAGTCACAACTGCGGCTTGCTAGAAATCGTTTACTCACTTCTTTCGTATCCCTGCCGTGGATTGGCTTTTGACTCGCTGGCAGTGAATTTCGATGGCAGAGGCAGCAGAAAGTTTCTGGAAAATTCAGCAGGCTAACGCTCCTACCGGGGGCAGCCACAGAGAGGCGTCATTCAATGAAGAAGACAGCAACCACCGGGTTCTCCCGCAGGATCTTCCTGGGAGCGGCAGTCACTGCAGCGGGCCTGGGCCTGAGCGGCTGCGCTGGAGGTGGTTCCCCGGCAGCAGGCGGCAACGTGGAACTCAATTTCGTCTACTGGGGCGATTCCAACCGGGCCAAGATGACGGACGCGGCCATCAAGGTCTTCGAGGAGAAGAACCCCGGCATCACTGTCAAGAGTGAGTACCAGGACAGCGGCCCCTACGCGGACAAGCTGGCCACCCGGTTCGCCGGCGGCAACCCGCCGGACGTCCTGGCCATGGCCAACCGCAGCCTCCTCGAATACGCGCAGCGCGGCACCCTTGCGGACCTGAAAGAGCTTCCGGAGCTCAACCTGGAGAAAATCCCGGCCACGGTCCAGAGCCGAGGCGAGGTGGACGGCAAGCTTTACGGGCTGGCCACCGGCGTCACCACCATCGGCATGGTGGTGAACAAGACCATCACGGACCAGGCCGGCGTCACCATCCCTGACGACAAGACCTGGAGCTGGGAAGACTATGCAAAGTTTGCCACTGAGGTGACCCAGAAGACCGGCGGCAAGGTCTACGGCGCCGGTTACGACGTTTCAACGGAAACCGGCCCCATCCTGCTTGCCCGGCAGCGCGGCGAGGACTTCTATACCGAGGACAACAAGCTCGGCGTCAGCGAGGACACCATCCGCGAGTGGTTCCAGTACAGCGTTGACCTGCGCAACGCAGGTGGGTACCCGCCCGCGGGATTCTTCGAGCAGATCGGCGGCTCGCCCGCGCAGTCCTACCTGGCGAAGGGCACGGTGGCCTCCCAGATCATTCCCATCAACAACTTCCGGGGCTATAACGAGGCTGTCCAAGGCGACGTGGTACTTCTGCGCATGCCCGGCGAAACCACGGACAAGAGGCGCGGCTACTCCGCTGACCCCACCATGCTCTGGTCCATCGCCGCGAAGTCCAAGCACCCCAAGGAAGCCGCCAAGCTCCTTGACTTCCTGACCAACGACGCCGACGGCGCGGCCGAAACGCTGACCCAGCGCGGTGTGCCGATCAATCCCGATGTGGCGGAGTCCATCACTTCGAAGCTCAGCGCTGACGACACCACCTTCGTCAACATGATGGCCGCCATCCAGGAGGACGACCTTCCCGCGGCCTACGTCTACCCCAAGGGCGCCAGCGTGGTGGCTGACACCCTCAAGCAGCTGGCCACCGAGGTGGAGTTCGGCAGGATCACCCCGGCTGACGCCGCTAAGACATTCCTTGAGAAGAGCAATGCAGCCATCAACAAGTAGCACCCGCCCACAGCAGAAAGGAGC
Source organism: Pseudarthrobacter sp. SORGH_AS 212 (assembly GCF_030818145.1). NCBI lineage: Bacteria > Bacillati > Actinomycetota > Actinomycetes > Micrococcales > Micrococcaceae > Pseudarthrobacter > Pseudarthrobacter sp. SORGH_AS 212. Next base: position 1,590,773 of record NZ_JAUTAA010000001.1, read on the forward strand.
CTGACGCATGTCGGTGCTGACCAAACAAGCCCCCGGCGCGGCGGCCTCGCTTGCGGCAGGACCTCCGGGCCGCCGGAAGCGGGGCACCGCGCGGCGAAGGAACCAGCGGTCGGGTTATTTGTTCCTGCTGCCCTGGTTCCTGGGCATGCTTTTCACCATCATCCCCTTCTTCGCCTCCCTGTACCTGGCGTTCACGGACTACAACCTGTTCACCGAACCCAACTTCGTGGGGCTGGCGAACTTCCAGGCGATGACCGAGGACCCCCGGCTGTGGCAGTCGCTGAAGGTCACGTTCATCTACACGTTCGTTTCAGTGCCCATTTCGCTGGCCGTTGCGCTGCTGATTGCCCTGGTGCTCAACCGGGGGCTGCAGGGCCTGGCAATCTACCGATCCGTGTACTACCTGCCCTCCCTGCTGGGCGGCAGCGTGGCCATCGTCATGCTCTGGCGCTACATCTTCGGCAACGAAGGAATCGTTAATAGTTTCCTCGGGTTGTTCGGCATCGCCGGCCCGGCCTGGGTGACGGATCCGGACTTCTCCCTGAGCACCCTGATCGTCCTGAACGTCTGGACCTTCGGCTCACCCATGGTGATCTTCCTGGCCGGACTGCGGCAGGTCCCCACCATGTACTACGAAGCGGCGTCCATCGACGGCGCTTCCCGGTGGCGGCAGTTCCGCAACATCACCATCCCGCTGATCAGCCCCATCATCTTCTTCAACCTCATCATGCAGCTCATCGGGTCCTTCCAGACCTTCACCCAGGGCTACGTCATGAGCGGCGGCACCGGCGGCCCGGCTGATTCGACGCTGTTCTACAACCTCTACCTGTACCAAAAGGGCTTCACCGAATTCGAGATGGGGTACGCCTCGGCGATGGCCTGGCTGCTGCTGATGATCATTGCGATCTTCACCGCCATCAACTTCATCGCATCCAAGTTCTGGGTCTTCTACGACAATTAAGGCAACCCCCATGGCACTCCTCGAATCACCTCCCACATCAGCCACCAAACCCGGCAAGCCGTCGAAGCAGCCCAAGCAGGCGGATCCGGAAGACGCCCTCACCGGTACGCGGGGCACCCGGTTTTCCCGGCACCTGATCCTTTGCCTGGTGGGGCTGGTGATGATGTACCCGCTGCTGTGGCTGATCTCCAGCTCCTTCAAGCCCAGCAACGACATCTTCCGGCAGCTGGGGCTGTGGCCGGACAACTGGGATTTCAGCAACTACGCCGAGGGCTGGACCGCGCTGAACCAGCCCTTCCACGTCTATCTGATCAACTCGATGATCGTGGTGGTCTTCTCCATCATTGGCAACATCTTCTCCTGCGCCCTGGCGGCGTACGCCTTTGCCCGGATGGAGTTCACGGGCCGCAAGCTGTTCTTCGCCCTGATGCTGGGCACGCTGATGCTTCCGGGGCACGTACTCCTGGTGCCGCAGTACATCATCTTTTCCCAGCTCGGCTGGCTGGACACCTACCTGCCGCTGATCGTGCCCAACTTCATGGCCACCAACGCGTTCTTCATTTTCCTCATGGTGCAGTTCATGAAGGCGCTGCCCAGGGAACTGGACGACGCCGCGCAGATCGATGGCTGCGGACCGTTCCGCACCTTCCTGCGCGTCATCCTGCCGCTCTGCGTTCCCGCCATGGCCACCACCGCCATCTTCACGTTCATATCAACGTGGAACGAGTTCTTCGGCCCCCTGCTTTACATCCAGAACCAGGACCTCTACACCGTCCCGCTGGCGCTCCGGGCCTTCATGGACTCCGAGGGCCAGAGCATGTGGGGACCCATGTTCGCCATGTCCGTGGTGTCCATCGCACCCATCATCGGCTTCTTCATTGCCGGCCAGAAGTACCTGATCAACGGCATCGCGACCACCGGCCTGAAGTAGCCCGCGTCTCTCCACGCATCACCCACTCAACAACACAGTGCACGGTGCCCGGGCTGGAGGCTGTCCGGGAGCCGGAACAAAGGAGTTTTGCATGAGTTTGCGTCGGTTCTTAGGTGCGGCAACCGCCGTCGTCCTTCTGTCCAGCCTGGCAAGCGCGCCGGCGACGGCGGCACCGCCGCTGCAGGGTTCCGGTGCCGCGACCCCGTCGGTCCCGGCACCCACCGTCCAGGCAAATGCCGTCCTGGCACCCGCCGTCCTTGCCCCCGCTTCGCTGTCCGAGGGGAACGGGCCGCTGTGGAAGCAGACGCCCGACGGCTTCGCATCGCTTCCCGGGAACGGGCTGGCGGGCACCACCGGCGGGCAGGCGGGACGGATTGTCACGGCCTCCACCATCGCCCAGCTCCAGGAGTATGCCTCCGCTGCAGAGCCACTGGTGATCTTCATCAGCGGCTCCCTCACGGCTGATCAGTACCTCAAGATGCCTGTCGCTGCCAACAAGAGCTTCATCGGCATGGGCGCTGGGGCCGAGGTGGTCAACGCCGGCTTCAAGCTGGTCAACGTCTCCAACGTGATCTTTCGGAACTTCACGGTCCGGGATTCCTACATCCCGGGTGACTGGGACGGCAAGCGGCCGGACAACGACCGTGACGGCATCCAGCTCGATACCAGCCACCACGTCTGGGTGGACCACATGAAGTTCGAGCGGATGGGCGACGGCCTGATCGATACCCGCAAGGACTCGGACTACCTGACCTACTCATGGAATGTGTTCGCGGACAACAACAAAGCCCTGGGCGTGGGCTGGACAGCCAACGCTGTCACGAAGATGACCATCCACCACAACTGGATCCGCAACACCACCCAGCGGAACTTCAGCCTGGACAACACCGCCGCCGCGCACGTTTACAACAACTACCTCCAGGACGTTGGCCAGTACGGCATGATGGGCCGCAACAACGCCAAAGTGGTGCTGGAAGGTAACTACTTCACCGCCGTCCAGGACCCGATTGTCGCCAAGGACCCCGCCACCCAGGTGGTCAACCGGGACAACATCTTCGACTCCATCCGGGGCCGCAAGGACAACGTGGGGGCCGCATTCGACCCCGCCGCGAACTATTCCTACACCATGGACGAGGCCGCGGCAGTGCCGGGCATCGTCAGCGCCGGCGCCGGACCCCGCGAAAACAATGCACCGAACAAGGCCACAAACATCACCGTGGCACTGGACGGGACGGGAGACTTCGGCAGCCTGCAGGCCGCCATCGGCTCCATTCCCGCCGGCAGCACCCAGCCGCGGACCATTACCGTCAAACCCGGCACCTACCGCGAAGTGGTGAACGTCTGGGCCGACCGGCCCAACCTCACCATCCAAGGCGCAACAGCCAACCCGGCCGACGTCGTCATCACCTACGACCTGCCCGCGAACGGCGCAAAGTTCTTCGGCGGAACCTGGGGAGCCGTGGGCAGCGCCACGCTGACCGTGGCAGCCTCGGGCACCACCGTCCGGAACCTGACAGTGGAAAACGCCTACGACGAGGCAGCCAACGGCGGAAGCCAGGCGCTGGCCGTCCGCAGCGTCGCGGACAAGGTGGTGTTTGACGGCACCCGATTCCTGGGCAACCAGGACACCTACCTCGCCGACACCACAGGCCGGGACGCCACCGCCAGGACCTACCTGAAGAACTGCTACATCGAAGGCGACGTGGACTTCCTGTACGGCCGCGGCACGGCGGTTTTTGACGGGTGCACCATCCATTCCCTGGACCGGGGAAGCGATACGAACAACGGCTACATCGTGGCCCCTAGCACCAAGAACTCCAACCCGTACGGCTTCCTGATCGTCAACAGCACGCTCACCTCCGAGGCCGCTCCGGGCACCGTCAGCCTGGGCCGTCCCTGGTTTGCCAGCAGTGATCCGGACGCCCACCCCATGGCGGTCATCCGGGATTCAGTCCTGGGCAGCCACATCGCGGTCCAGGGCTGGGCGGATATGAGCGGCCACGCGTGGACTGAGGGCCGGTTCGCTGAGTACAAGAACACCGGCCCCGGTGCCTACGTGAACCAGTTCCACCCGCAACTGTCCGACGTTGACGCCGCCAGGTTCACCGCGGAAGCGTTCCTCGGTGACTGGACCCCGGCAGGACGTGGCTGAGCGATGACCGGCAACCACTATTTCGAGGAGAACCACCAGTGATGTCCCTGGCTGGATCCGTTGTACTGGCCACCGCTGTTGCCCTCGCCGGGCCACTTCCCGGGCCCGCCCCATACGTCGCGGAGCATGCACCGGCCTCCACCGACCTGGGGCGGCAAGTCCTGGCCGCAGGTGACGGCTGGGCCTCCGCCGAGGGCGGAACCACCGGCGGCTCCAGCGCGGCACCCGGGAACGTGCACGAAGTTTCAACGAGGGATGAGCTCGCCGCCGCGGTGGCGGGAAACGAGCCCAAGATCGTGTACGTAAAGCAGGGCTTCAACGCAAACACCGCCTCGGATGGCACCGCCATCACGTGCGAGGATTACGCAACCGGCGGCTACTCACTTGAGGCCTACCTTGCGGCTTTCGACCCGGCGAACTGGACGGGGCCGGCATCCGGCCCCCTCGAAGACGCCCGCAAGGATTCAAGTGCGAAGCAGCGCGAACGGGTCCGGGCCAATGTCGGCGCCAACACCACCATCGTGGGCGTCGGTGACGTCCAGCTCACGGGCTTCACGTTGAACATCGACAATGTGGATAACGTGATTGTCCGCAACCTCCACCTCTCTGACGCCTACGACTGCTTCCCGGGCTGGAACGGGGACACCTGGAAAACCGAATGGGACAACCTCGTGGTCTCCGGCTCCACCCATGTGTGGCTGGACCACCTGACCCTGGACGACGGCGAAACAGCCGATGCCGGCCAGCCCCGGTATTTCGGTGAACGGTTCCTGCGGCATGACGGCCTCCTGGACGTGGTCCGGCAGGCAGACCTGGTCACCATCTCCTGGAGCCGGCTCTCGGGCCACGACAAATCCATGCTGTGGGGCAACGGAGACGGGGCGACGGCGGACCGCGGCAAGCTGCGGGTTACCCTCCACCACAACGAATTCGTGGACCTTGGGCAGCGTGCGCCCCGGGTCCGGTTCGGGCAGGCGCACGTGTACAACAATGTGTACCGCGTGACGGACCCGGCTCAGTACCAGTACTCATGGGGTGCGGGCGTGGAATCCAGCATCATCGCCCGTAACAACACGTTCGAGCTCACGGAAGGCATCCCGGCCGCACAAATTATCCGGAATTTCGGCGGCACGGGAATCGACGAGGCAGGCACCTGGGTCAACGGCCGGAAGGTCAACGTCCTGGACGCCTATAACGCTGCCAACCCGGATGCTGCGCTGGCCCCTGCAGTCAGCGGCACCGCCGGGCCCCACCTGCGAATCGAGCCGGCTCCGGCAGCCCGGGAAAGGGTGGGCCGTGAAGCAGGGTCTGGCCAAGGCTCTTGAAGTCCTACTAGTCTTCAGGAACGGCCCGCAACCGGGAGCAACGATGATCACGAGGAGCGAAGTTGTCCAACCACACGTACAGCATTTCTGAAATTGTCGGTACCTCCACGGAAGGTGTGGACGACGCCGTTCGGAACGGGATCGCCAAGGCCTCCCAGACCCTCCGCAACCTTGACTGGTTCGAAGTCAAGGAAGTCCGGGGCCACCTCGAAGACGGCAAGGTGGCGGACTGGCAGGTGACCATCAAGATCGGTTTCCGCCTCGAAGAACAGTAGGACGCGTCCTTAATCGGATGAAGAAGGCCGTGGCCCCGGGGGTCACGGCCTTCTTCATGCGGCACATCCCTCGCGCCGGTACTGCGGGGGCTTCGCTTTAGTAGGCCTGTCCCAGCGACCGGCGCCGCCATACTGTGGGAACGCCGTCGAACGCGGGAAAAACGTGGCCCTCGAAGAAGGACAGCACCGTGTGTGGATCGTGGTCCGGGCTCCACAGTCCGGACACCGGGCAGTGCGAGCCGGTGGACGTCGAGGCGGTGCCGGCGGGAGCGGCCTGGCGTTCTTTCAGCAGCGCGATGCGTTTCATCGTTGAGACCATCCTTGGGAAGAAGTGTGTTCCCCCAGCCTACGAAACCCCACGGGTCGCCAAAATGGATTCCTGGCCAAACAACGAACCTTTGCTTGGTCAAACGTACAAGGCGTTTAGGACTCTGCTACGCCGGAGGGTGGAACCTCGGTTGCCCGCTCCCGTTCGGACGGCGCCTCGCCCGCGCCCAGGCTGCCCAGCAGGGCCAACGCGTCCGACGACGGCGAGCCCGGTTTCGCTGAATACACCCTCAGCACCTGGTCGGGGTCGTCCGGAAGGGCGAGGCTTTCAAAGTTCAGTTCGAGGTCCCCCACGGTGGGGTGATGCAGGCGCACGATGCCCGCAGACCGACTGGCCACCCGGTGGCCGGCCCACCACTGACGGAACTGTTCGCTGTTCACCGCAAGCTCCCCCACCAGCTGGTTGGCCTGCGGATCGTTCGGGTGGCGGCCCACATCGAGCCGCAGCGCCCCGGCCGCCTCGGCCGCCAGCGTCTTCCAGTCGCGGAACAGCTCCCGGGCCGCCGGATCGAGGATGAGCCAGCGGGTGAGGTTCCGCTCCGCCGCGGGCAGCGAGGGAAAGTCAGTGAACAGCAGGTACGCCATCCTGTTGCCGGCAAGGACATCGTTGCGGCGGCCCAGCAGCAGGGCGGGCACATCGCCCACGGCCTCGAGCAGCTGCCGCAGCCCCGGCCGCACTCCCTGGGCAGCCGGACCCGTGGCCCGCGGGTTGGCGGCGCAGTTCTCCAGCAGGTCCATCATGTGCGCATGCTCGCTGCTGTCCAGCCGCAAAGCCCGCGAAACCGCGTCAAGGACCGTCCGGGAAGGATGGATGTTGCGGCCCTGTTCGAGCCGTACGTAGTAATCCGTGCTGACGCCGGCAAGGCGGGCTACTTCCTCGCGCCGCAGCCCCGGCACGCGGCGGGCGCCCGTAGTGGGCCCGGCACCGGCATCCTCCGGTGTCAGGCGCGACCGCATGGCTTTGAGGAATTTTCCGAACTCGGCACTTTGACCCATGCTGACCATTCTGCCCGCCCATCCGGCACTCCTCCTACACCGAAGGTAGGACTGCCGGTCCTAGGAAAAACAGGATCACGGTCACCTGCTGACGCGGCGGGCAAAAGTGCATAGGCTCAATACTGAGCCAGCGGAAACCGCTTTCTCCCCTGTCGAGCCAACGGCACCGATCCCAGCACCAGCATCATCCAAGGAGCACCATGTCAGAGCTGACACTGAACAACGGCGTCACCATCCCCCAGCTTGGCCTCGGCGTTTTCCAGGTCCCGCCGGAAGACACCCAGCGGATCGTCGAGGACGCGTTCGAGGCGGGTTACCGGCACATCGACACCGCTGCCGGATACCGCAACGAGGCCGGCGTCGGCGCCGCCATCGCGGCGACGGGCATCGCGCGCGAGGACATCTTCGTCACCACCAAGCTCCGGAACGGCGAGCAAGGCAAGGCCCAGGAAGCGTTCCAGAACAGCCGTAAGGCACTGGGACTCGACTTCGTCGACCTCTACCTCATCCACTGGCCCGTCCCGTCGCAGGGACTTTTCGTCCAGGCCTGGAAGGAACTGGAACGGCTTTACGACAACAAGCAGATCCGGGCCATCGGCGTCTCCAACTTCCTTTCCGACCACCTGGACACCCTGCTGGAATCGTCCGAAATCGTCCCGGCCGTGAACCAGATCGAACTGCACCCCAGCTACCAGCAGGCAGACCTTGCGGCCAAGTGCCGGAGCCTCGGTATCGAAGTGGAGGCCTACAGCCCGCTCGGGCAGGGCGGCGACCTGAACGGCAACGCCGTCACGGCCATCGCAGACGCGCATGGAGCCACCACGGCACAGGTGGTGCTCGCCTGGCACCTCGCCTCCGGAAACATCGTGATCCCCAAGTCGGTTGACCCCGGCCGGATGCGCGAGAACTTCGCTGCGTCCTCCCTGGCGCTTTCCGACGACGAACTGGCCAGCATCACCGCCCTGGAGTCCGGTGCCCGCATCGGCTCCGATCCCGCCGTCGCGTCCTTCACCCAGATGTAGGTTTCGGCCGTCTCAGCCACCGGGGCGCCGGGCCCAGCCACCGCAGCGGCGGACGCGAATCCGCCGGTCCGGCAGCCCCACCCCAATCTCCGAGAGGAACCCAGCAATGCAGTACACCCATCTTGGCCGCTCAGGCCTGCAGGTCTCCCGCCTTTGCCTTGGCACCATGAACTTCGGCCCCCAAACCGAGGAAGCCGACGCGCACAGCATCATGGACTCCGCGCGGGAGCACGGCATCAACTTCTTCGACACCGCCAACGTGTATGGCGGTGCCGGCCACCGCGGCTGGACCGAAGAGATCATCGGACGCTGGTTCGCCAAGGGCGGCGAGCGCCGCGAACACACCGTGCTGGCCACCAAGCTCTATGGCACCATGACGGACCGGCCCAACGAATCCAAGCTCTCCGCGCTGAACATCCGGCGTGCGCTGGATGCCAGCCTCAAGCGGCTGCAGACGGACTACATCGACGTCTACCAGTTCCACCACATCGACCGGAATACACCGTGGGACGAGATCTGGCAGGCCATCGAAGTGGCAGTCCAGCAGGGCAAGATCCTGTATTCCGGCAGCAGCAACTTTGCCGGCTGGCACATTGCCCAGGCCCAGGAGGCAGCGCACCGGCGCAATTACACGGGCCTGGTCAGCGAGCAGTCCATCTACAACCTGTTCCGCCGTGAACTGGAGCTTGAGGTGATCCCGGCAGCGCAGCAGTACGGCCTGGGGCTCATCCCGTGGTCACCGCTGCAGGGCGGCCTCCTGGGCGGCGTGCTGAAGAAGGAACGCGACGGCGTCCGGCGCACCGAGGGACGGGCCCTGGAAACCCTGAAGAAGCACGAGGACCAGATCCGCCAGTACGAGGATCTGGCCGATGACCTGGGGCACGAACCAGGCGACGTCGCACTGGCCTGGCTCCTGCACCAGCCCGCCGTTACGGCACCGATCGTCGGGCCCAGGACGCAGGAACAACTGGATGCCGCCATCCGTGCCCTGGATGTCACCCTCGATGAGGACGCGCTCAAACGGCTGGACCACATTTTTCCGGGGCACAAGACCGCTCCGGAAGACTACGCGTGGTGACCCCACCGTCAGGTGCCGGGACGGCCTCGGGGACGGTGGCGCCGAGGAGCATCCTCTTCATCGGCGGCACCGGGGTCATCAGCGCGGCGGCGGCTGAGCACGCCGTCGCGCTGGGCCACCGGCTCACCATCCTGAACCGGGGCTGGTCCACCCGGCCGGTTCCGGACGGCGCGGAGGTCCTGCATGCGGACGTCCGGGACCCGGCGTCGGTCAGGGACGTGCTGGGGGCAAGGGAGTTCGACGCCGTTGCGGACTTTATCTCGTACACCCCGGACCAGGCGCAGGCCGGGCTCGAGCTGTTCCGCGGCCGGGCCGGGCAGTACGTGTTCATCAGTTCCGCGTCGGCCTACCAGAAGCCGCCCACCCGGTTGCCCATCCTGGAATCCACGCCGCTGAAGAACCCGTTCTGGCAGTACTCCCGGGACAAGATCGCCTGCGAGGAGCTGCTGTTCCGGGCCTACCGGGACGAGGATTTCCCGCTCACCGTGGTGCGGCCCTCCCACACCTATGACCGGACCAAGATCGCCATGGTGGGCGGCTGGACTGACATCCACCGCATGCGCGCCGGCCTCCCCGTCATGGTCCACGGCGACGGCACCTCGCTGTGGACCCTGACCCACAGCAAGGACTTTGCCAAGGCCTTCGTGGGTCTGCTCGGCAGGCCGCAAGCGGTGGGTGAAAGCTACACGATCACCTCTGACGAGTACCTGCCGTGGAACCAGATCTACCGGCTGTTTGCCCGGGCTGCCGGGGTGGCTGAGCCGGAACTGGTGCATGTTGCCTCGGAAACCATCGCGGCCCACAGCCCGGAGCTCGGGCCCAACCTGCTGGGCGACAGATCGCATTCAGTGGTGTTCGACAACACCAAGATCAAGTCCCTGGTCCCGGAGTACACCGCCACCATTCCGTGTGCCGACGGTGCCCGGGAGATCGTCCAGTGGTACGACGCCAACCCGGAGCTGCAGCAGGTGGACCAGTCCTATATGGATCTCAGCGACACCCTCACCACTTGGGCCGCGGGCGGCGCGCACTAGCGCCTCGCCGGGACAAACAGGAACAAGCAGGACAAAGGACGCCGACGGCGGGGAGGTGGGCTCCCGCCGTCGGCGTTCTTTTTCCTGCAGCGCCCCATGGCGCAGACGGCCTACCGCATGGGCCAGGTGCCGGCGTCGTCCGCGGCGAACGCATCCAGCGCCGGCAGTGCGTGCCCCGCAAAGTCGAAGACTGCCTGGATTTCCCAGGCATTGCCCGATGCGGGGTCGGCCGGATCCCAACCGTTGCCGGGTACCGACGTCCAGGCGGGCTCCCAATAGACGGCGCCCAGGCCGCGTCCGCCGGGAGCGGATGCCACCACGTCCTGCACCGCCCGGAAGTTGGCGGCCTGGCCGGCCGGTGTTGCCGGGTAGCCCTTGACGAGCTGTGAGCCGTTGGCGATCACGTTTTCCCACGGGGCGTTGGGGTTGTCCTCGAGGGTGAACGGGTACGAGGTTTCCACCACCAGCACGTCCTTGCCGTACCGCTGGGACAAGGTGGTCACGGCGTTCTGCAGGTCCGCCAGGGTGCCGTGCCAGTACCCGTAGTAGGACAGGCCAATGATGTCCATGGGCACGCCGCGCTTGGTGACTTCATCGAACCACCAGGTCAGCCCGCCGATGCCGTTGTTGATGTTGGTCAGGTGGAGCACTGTCCTGGTGTCCGGACTGACGTCCTTGACGGCACGGGTTCCGGCTTTGAGGAAGGTAGCGAGGTTGTCCCACTGGGCACCGTCCACGCCGTCAGCTGGATCCACGTCCCAGGTCTGGCCCAGCGGCCAGAGCATGCCGGGGTTGATTTCGTTGCCCACCTGCGCGGCGTACGGCGTGATGCCGGCGGACTTCAGCGCAGCCATGACGTCCTTGGTATGTGCGTACACGGCGTCGGCCATGGCTGCCGCGGACATGCCCTTCCAGGCAGCGGGAACGCTCTGCGCCCCGGGATCGGTCCAGCGGTCGGAGTAGTGGAAGTCCACCAGCACCTTCATGCCCTGGGCCTGGGCGCGTTTAGCCATGTCCACCACCTGCTGCCGGGTGTTGTAGCCATCGGCTGGATTGACCCAGACCTTAAGGCGGACCAGGTTGGCGCCGGCATCGGCAAAAGCCTCCACCGGGTCTACCCGCGTACCGTCAGCCGTGGCGTACACTGCGCCGTGGTCCTCGTTCTTGGGAACGCCAAAGAGATCGGCGCCGCGGAAGGTCCGCTCCACCCGGCCTTCGGAGAAGGTCACGTTGTCCATGCTGGCCCACGCCCCGGCGCCCGTGGTTGTGAGGGAGAGGGTGCATTTGCCCGCGACGTTGGCGCTGACGGCGAGGGTCAGCCACTGGTCGTCGGTTTCCGTGGAGGGCACGACGGTGGAACCGTCGCTTCCGCATCCTGTGAGGACCAGGCGCGACGAATTCACCGGGCCACCGGACTTGATCGAGGCGCGGAAGGTCCACCACCCCTTTTTGAGGCCCGTGACGGTCTGTGAGGTGGTCACCGTGTTGTCCGAGGCCAGGTAGTGGGTAAGCCGGTGAGCCGAGTCGGCTCCCCCGGACTCCACCGTGGCCGCGCCGGCCGGGCCGGAAACGGACCAGCCCGCGGTCCCCGCTTCGAAGCCCGGGTTGGATACGGATGCCGGTCCAACCCCGGCCGGCCTGCCCTGGGCCGGGGCAGCAGTGGCAGGGCCGGCAGCCAGCAACGCTCCTGCCAGGGCCAGCGCGGTGACGGCGGCCAGGGTCCGGCCGGATGGCAACGTCCGGCCGGAGAGTTGTAAGCGGCCGGACAGTCGTTTACTCGCAGTGCGCATCGTGCGGGGATTGATCACTGGGGCGTCCTCCTTGACGTTGAACCGTGGTTGTGGAAACCGGCCAGGGCCTGGGCGGCCCCGGCCGGCGGTCTGTAGGGCTAGCTGGACCCTTCGGGGTTCCGGATGACCCGCACGGTTCCGGCCGGAATGGAGGCGACGCCGTCCACCCTTTCACCGGAAACCATGTCCAGTCCCGAGACTGCGAATGACGCGTCAGCCTCGGTGTGGTTGATCAGGAACGTGAAGCGGTCTGCACCGTTGCTGCGCACGGACACCTCCAGGCCGGACGGGTGCCCGTCTCCTGCGGACAGCCCGGCGTGGGCCAGCGCCTCCGTCAGGATGGCGGCCAGGCCGCCGTCGTCCAGGTCCGTGGAGACGTACCAGGCCGTGCCACGGCCGAAGGCGTTGCGGGTAATGGCCGGTCCCGGCGCGGCCGGACCGTCCTGGTAGCGGGCCACGACGTCCGCGGTGGTGGGGTGGATTTCCTCGGACCAGATGGTGCCGGTCCCCCGTCCGGCGCTGAGCTGGACTGCCTGGTGTTCGCGCAGGGGCAGGAATTCGTGGATTTCCAGCCCCAGCAGGTCACGCAGCGGACCGGGCGAAGCTCCCGCGGGAACGGTGTCCGTGGCGTCCACGATGCCCGAGAAGTAGGACACCATCAAATGCCCGCCGCCCTGGACATAGTTGCGCAGGTTGGCCGCCGCAAGTTCGCCCACGAGGTACAGGGCCGGGGCGAGCACCAGGTCGTAGCCGGATAGATCCGATTCCGGGTGGGCGAAGTCCACGGCAACGCCACGGTTCCACAGCACCGAGTAGTAGGCCTCGATCCGCTCGCGGTGGGTCAGTTCGTTGCTGGGCCGCCACTCCAGGTCCTGGGCCCAGAAGGATTCGACGTCCCACAGGATGGCCACTTTGGCGGTGACAGTGGAGCCCTTCACGGCCCTAAGTTTCTTCAGGTCGTCGCCCAGGTCCAGGACTTCCCGCCAGATCCGGGTGCCCGTACCGGCATGCGGAAGCATGGCCGAGTGGAACTTTTCCGCCCCGAAGCGGGAGGCGCGGAACTGGAAGAACATCACGGCATCGGCACCGCGGGCCACGTGGGCCACGCTGTTGCGGGCGAGCTCCCCCGGACGCTTGGCGATGTTGCGGCCCTGCCAGTTCACCGCGCTGGTGGAGTGCTCCATCAGCATCCACGGCTTGTTTCCGGCCAGTGAGCGGGTCAGGTCCGCATCCATGGACAGGAGAATGTGGTTGTCCGTCCGCTGCGCCACGAGGTAGTGGTCATTGGCCACGATGTCCACCTCCCGGCTCCAGGCCCAATAGTCCGGGGACAGGCAGTTGGTGGCCATGAAGTTGGTGGTCACCGGGATGTTGGGGGCGTAGCGGCGGATGACGTCGCGTTCTGCGATGAAGCACTCCAACATGGCGTTGGAGGTGAACCGGGCGAAGTCCAGCCGCTGGCCCTGGTTGCTGACGCTCGCGGAGATCCGCGGGGCATCGATCTCGTCCCAGGCGTTGTATTTCTGGCCCCAGAAGAGGGTGCCCCAGGCCGCGTTAAGCGCGTCGAGGCTGCCGTAGCGGGCCTGCAGCCAGGTCTGGAACGCCGCCACGGAGGCGTCATCGTAGGACTCGCTGACGGGAGCGCCGTACTCGTTGTGGACATGCCAGAGGACGACGCCGGGGTGGGAACCATAGCGCCGCGCCAGCTGTTCGGTGATGTTTACCGCAGCCCGGCGGTAGTCCGGCGAGCTGGGCGCGGCCATTCCGCGGGAGCCGTGGCCAAGAGTGAGCCCGTCCCGGGTCACGGGATGGGCCTGAGGGTACTTCTTCCAGAACCAGGCCGGCGGGGCGGCGGTGGGGGTGCCCAGGTCGATACTGATACCGGCATCGGTGAGCAGGCCGACAAGGTGGTCCAGCCACTCGAAGTCGTACTCCCCTTCCCGCGGTTCCAGCAGGACCCAGGAGAAGATCCCAACGCTGACCAGGTTGATGCCGGCTTCGTGCATCAGGGCGATGTCCTCCACCCACACCTCGCGGGGCCACTGCTCCGGGTTGTAGTCCCCGCCGTAGCAAAGGCCCGCCGGGCGCTGGACCCACGGCGCCGGCGCGAGTCCAGGTGCTGGTGCCTGCAGGACGTCTGTCATCGGGTGATCTCCTTAGAACTGTGTGCGCTCCCAGTAGTATCACAGCTCATCAACGAAGTGATACAGGCAATATTTTGTTGACATAGATCACAACTGTGTGAATTACTGGAACCGCTCACAGGGCTTGGTTGACGCAGTGTGTCCGCCTCCGCCGCAGCACAACGGATCCCGCGCCGGGATCCCACCAGCTTTTACACAGCCAGCTTTTTCGACAAGGAGGACGGAATGCGCAGCTCATTTCGTGCAAGCGCAGCGGCAATGATGGCCGCAGCGGCCCTGCTCACCGCAGGATGTTCCACAGGTTCCGGCACCAGCTCCGTGGAACAGAACACGGATCCCAACCAGAAGGTGGAATTGACCTACTGGGCTTGGGCCCCGAACCTGGACAAGGTGGTGGATCTCTGGAACGAGAAGAACCCCAACATCCACGTCACGGTCAACAAGCAGGACGGCGGCGATCCCGCCATCACCAAACTGCTGACGGCCGTCAACGCCGGTTCCGGCGCGCCGGACCTGATCCAGGCTGAGTATCAGAAGATCCCCACCCTGGTGGCAGCAGATGCGCTGGCAGACCTCTCCGGAACCGACGCCAAGGACACCAGGGACGCATTCCCTGAGGCCGTCTGGGATTCCGTCACCCTTGGTGGTGACGCCCTCTATGCCGTTCCGCAGGACACCGGTCCCATGGCGTTCTACTACCGTGCGGACATCTTCGAACGCCTTGGCCTCGCCGTCCCTACAACCTGGGAAGAATACGCCGCGGCGGCCAAGAAGGTGCACGACGCTGACCCAGAGGCTTACCTGGGCACGTTCTCCTCCAACGACGCCGGCTGGTTCACGGGCATGGCCCAGCAGGCCGGGGCGTCATGGTGGGCCATCGACGGTGACGCGTGGAGCGTCAAGATTGCCGAGGATCCCACAGAGAAGGTGGCCGGCTACTGGGGAGGACTGGTGGAGCAGGGCATCATCGACAACAAGCCCATGTACACCCCCGAATGGAACGCCGCATTGAACAACGGCAAGCAGGTGGGCTGGCTCAGCGCCGCCTGGGCCCCCGGTGTGCTCTCCGGCAATGCCGGCGCAACGGCCGGCAAGTGGAAAGTTGCCCCCATGCCGCAGTGGGATTCCGCCAAGCCCGCCACCGGCAACTGGGGCGGCTCCTCCACCGCGGTGACGTCCCAGTCCAAGAACGTCGCGGCGGCTACCAGGTTCGCTTCGTGGCTGAATACCGATCCTGAGGCCGTCAAGGCCCTGGTGGATGTGGCCGGTATCTACCCTGCGGACACCGAAGGTGCCAAGACGGCCCTGACCAAGGCGCCGGAGTTCTTCAGCAACCAGCCCGACTTCTACGATGTGGTGGGCAAAGCTGCGCAGAGCGTCACATCGTTCAGCTATGGCCCCAACGTCAACGTTGCCTACAACGCGTACAACGACCAGTTCGCCAAGGCTGCCCAGGCCAAAACCAAGAGTGCGTTCCTGGACGCCGTGGCCGGCATGCAGCAGGTCACCGTTGACGACCTGAAGAAGACCGGCTTCACAGTCAAGTAGTCCCGCCTGCCGGGAGGGTGCCGCGGCGCCCTCCCGGTTCGTTCCCCACCCCCCCACCCAAGGAAGTGCACCATGGCAGCGACAGCGACCGCGCCAACCAAGGCGGAAAAGACCGCATCCGCCGGGCCCGGGACTCCCCGAAAGGCCCGGAGCTTCAGGCAGCGGGCCATGACTCCGTACGCGATGCTGACCCCTGGCATTGTCCTGTTCCTGGTGTTTATGGCGGCACCGATCGCCTACACCCTGGTGTTGAGCTTCCAGCAGAAGAAGGTCAGCGGGCTGGGGCTTGGCAAGGGCGCACAGAGCACCGTCTTTGCCGGGTTCGACAACTACATCCGCTCCCTGACCGACCCCGAGTTCACCGCCAGCGTCCTCCGTGTCCTCACGTACGGCGCCATCCTGATCCCGCTGATGCTCGGCTTCGCGCTGCTCTTCGCACTCCTCCTGGACTCGCGGCGTACCCGTGCCGGCAACTTCTCCCGCACCGCCATCTTCCTGCCCTACGCCGTGCCGGCCGTGATCAGCTCGCTCCTGTGGGGCTTCCTGTACCTGCCCGGGGTCAGCCCCTTCCACTTCGTGGCGGACAGGCTGGGTATAGCCTTGCCGTCGCTGCTGAACCCGGACCTGATCACCTTTGCCATCGCCAACATCGCCCTGTGGGGCGGCGTGGGCTTCAACATGATCGTCATGTACACCTCGCTCAAGGCCGTGCCCCAGGAAATCTATGAGGCTGCCAAACTGGATGGTGCCTCGGAGATCCAGACCGCACTGCGCATCAAGATCCCCATCATTGCCCCGTCGGTGGTGATGACGGCGCTGTTCTCCATGATCGCCACCCTGCAGGTCTTCGCCGAACCCACCACGCTCCGCCCGCTGGCGAACAGCCTCTCCACGAGCTGGTCACCGCTGATGCTCGTCTACCGGGACGCCTTCACCCGCAATGACATCTACTCTGCGGCTGCAACCAGCATCATCATCGCCCTCGCCACCTTCGCCATTTCGTTCCTCTTCCTGCGCATTGTGCAGAAGCGGGCCTTCGGACAGGAGAACTGACCGTGTCCACTCCCACTGAGATCCGCGAGAAGCCGAGCTTCCTTTCCACCGGCATCCTGATCCTCGGCGCGCTGTACTGCCTGTTCCCGGTCATCTGGGTGGTGGCCGCGGCGAGCAAGAGCAGCGACGAGCTCTTCTCCACCTTCACTTTTGCGCCCAGCGTCCACCTGTGGAACAACATCGTGGAGCTGACCGCCTACCGCGACGGCGTGTTCTGGCGGTGGATGCTCAACACCGCCCTCTACGCCGGCGTGGGAGCCCTCCTCTCCACCTGGGTGTCAGCCCTCTCCGGATACGTCCTGGCCAAATACGACTTTCCCGGCAAGAACGGCGTGTTCAAGGTCCTCCTCATGGGCGTGCTGGTGCCGGGCGTCATCCTGGCCATCCCGCAGTACCTGATGCTGGCCCAACTGGGCCTGACTAACACGTACTGGTCCGTTCTACTGCCGCAGATCATCAGCCCCTACGGGATCTACCTGGCCCGCATCTACGCCGCTGCGTCGGTTCCCGGGGATGTGATCGAGGCTGCCCGGACGGAGGGTGCCAAGGACATGTACATCTTCAACCGCATCGCGTTGCCCATGATGCTTCCCGGCCTGGTGACCATCTTCCTGTTCCAGTTCGTGGCCATCTGGAACAACTTCATGCTGCCGTACATCATGCTGGGTGATGACACGCTGTTCCCGTTGACGGTGGGCCTGAACGGACTCCTCAACCAAGGCGCCACCGCCCCGGCGCTGTACACGCTGGTGCTGGCCGGAGCCCTGCTGTCCATCGTTCCGCTGGTCATCATGTTCCTGTTCCTGCAGCGCTACTGGCGCGTTGACCTCGCCGCCGGCGCCGTAAAGGCCTAGGGCTGGATAGGCTCGGATCATGATGCAACCGCAAGGCCGGCCCCGGCCCAAGATTGACGATGTGGCCAGGGAGGCAGGCGTCTCGCGAGGGACAGTTTCGCGCGTGCTCAATGGCGGCCACTGGGTCAGCCCGCCCGCGTTGGCCGCCGTCAACGCCGCCATCAAAAAGACCGGCTACCGCGTCAATCCGCATGCCCGGAACCTTGCCACGAACAAAGCCAACTCGGTGGCGTTCCTGTTGACCGAAACGCACGACCGCCTGTTCGCCGACCCCAACTTCGCCGTCCTGATGCGGGGCGCCGCCGATGCCCTGGCCGTGCACGACATTCCCCTGGTGCTGATCATGGCCGGCACGGAAGACGAGCAGCGCCGGGCCACCGATTTCCTCACCGCCGGCCATGTGGACGGAGTCCTCCTGGTCTCCTCGCATGGCAGCAGGAAAGGCGTCATCGCCGACATCATCGCCGCGGGCGTGCCTGCCATCGCCTGCGGCGTTCCCCTGGGCTTCGAAAAGAAGATGGGCTACGTGGCAGCCGATGACTACCAAGGCGCCTTGGAGTTGCTTGAGTTCCTGGACAACGGCGGCCGGAAGCGGATCGCCACCATCACCGGCCCGCAGGACACGTCCGGCGGCATCCGGCGGCTGGAAGCGTACCGGGCACATCAGGGCGAGGCCTTGGACGAGGCACTGGTGGCGCCGGGTGACTACAGCCGCGAAAGCGGGGCCAGGGCCATGCGTGAGCTCCTCGCCCGGGTCCCCAACGTGGATGCCGTCTTCGCCGCCAACGACCTTATGGCCCTCGGCGCGCTGGAGGTATTGCACGACGCCGGCCGGCGGGTTCCCGAGGACGTTGCAGTAGTCGGGTTCGACGACATTTCGGCCGCGTCCGCCGCCACGCCGGCCCTGACCACGGTGCGGCAGCCATTCGATCGGATCAGCGAGGAAATGGTGCGGTTGCTGCTGGACGTCATCGCCGGGAAGAACCATGCTGCCATCACCATTCCCACTGAACTGGTGGTACGGGAGTCGGCCTGAAGGGCCAGCATTTCTACAACGTTCTAAATACCCCGTGGCGGGTTCAGAAGACAAGGCTTGTTTTGCCTCACCCCGCAGTCTAGATTGCTGGGGAAGCGTTTTCCCAACTCGAAATTGAAAGGATTCACTGATGAATCCCTCCAAGGCTCCCGCACGCCTCCTGTCGGTCGCCACCCTCGGCCTGGTACTCACCGTGGGCTGCCTCGCAGCCCCTGCTGCCGCCGTCGGGCCTTCCCCCTCCAAGCCCGGCAATCCGGGAATCCAGCTCGACTACCTGGACCGCGGCCTGGTGGCCGCGGGAACGTCCGAAGGTGTGTTCCTCAGCTGGCGCCTGCTCGGCAACGAGGCCACCGGATCTTCAGCAACCGGCCTCACCGGCACGGACTTCAACGTGTACCGGGACGGGCAGAAGCTGGCGACGGTCACGGACAGCACCAACTATCAGGACCCCGCCGGGACCGCCGCGTCGAAGTACCAGGTGCGGGCCGTCGTCGGCGGCGTCGAACTGGACGAAAGCGCCACTGCCACCTCCTGGGGCGGCAACTTCAAGGACATTCCGCTGAAGAAGCCGGCCGACGGCACCACGCCCACCGGCCAGGCCTACACCTACTCGGCCAACGACACCTCCGTGGGCGATGTGGACGGCGACGGCCAGTACGAGTTCATCGTCAAGTGGGACCCGAACAACTCAAAAGACGTCTCCCAGGTGGGCTACACCGGCAACACCTACGTGGACACCTACAAAGCCGACGGCACGCTGCTGCACCGGATCGACCTGGGCGTCAACATCCGCTCCGGGGCCCACTACACCCAGATGCTGGTCAATGATTTCGACGGCGACGGCCGGGCCGAGCTGATGATGAAGACCGCGCCGGGCACCAAGACCACCAACTACAACGCGGACGGCAGCGTGGCCGCGGAATCGTTCATCACCATGCTCCGGTCCGATATCAATGCCGGGTACTCGAACAGCGACGACTACCGGATGAGCGCGGCGGACTACTACCAGCACATGGTGAAGACCTTCCAGGGCTGGACGGAGCACCCCGAGGTGAAGGCCGGAAACTGGCCGGCCACCCTCGAGGAAGCCTTCGGCATCGCGCCGAAGTACAAGTACCCGCTGTCCCAAGCCGATGCCGAGGCGCTGACCGACTACTTCATGGACGTCTACGCCCCCTCGCGCAGCAGCCGGAACAACCTCCGCGCGTTCGAAGGATTCATTGTGTCCGGCCCCGAATACCTGACCGTCTTCGAAGGCGCCACGGGCAAGGAACTCAAGACCGTCGCCTACCAGCCGGGCCGGACCGACGACGGCATGATGTGGGGCGACTACGCCATGGCCCGCATCGAACCGGGCAACCGCGTGGACCGGTTCCTCGCCGGCGTCGCCTACCTGGACGGCAAGAAGCCCGCCGCCGTGTTCGCCCGCGGCTACTACACCCGCACCACCCTGGCCACCTACACCTGGGACGGCGCCAACCTCTCCCCCGTATGGAACGTGGACTCGGGCTGGACTCCCATGACCAACCCGTTCAACGACTCCCCGCACGGCCGGGACGGAACGGACCCGACCTACGGCAAGCTCACCACCCAGGGCTTCCACTCCCTGAGCGCCTCCGACGTTGACGGCGACGGCAAGCAGGAGATCGTCTACGGTTCGGCAACGCTCGACGACGACGGCTCGCTTCTGTACAGCTCGTTCGACACCCTGCCGGCCGGCAGCGCCGCGCCGGGTGAGGAGGCACGCCTGGGCCACGGCGATGCCATGCACGTGGCGGACATCGATCCCAACCGCCCCGGCAAGGAGATCTTCACCGTCCACGAGGGCGGCACGTACGCGCCGTACGGTTACGCCATGCGCGACGCCGCGACGGGTGAGGTGCTGTTCGGCGCCTACTCGGGCAAGGACACGGGACGCGGCATGATCGGCGACGTGGATCCTTCCGTCCCCGGCCTGGAGAACTGGGCGATCGGCATGCAGTCCGCCGACGGCCGCAAGCTTTCCAGCACAAGCCCCGGTACCAACATGAGCATCAGGTGGGCCGCGGACATGACGACGCAGATCGTCAACGGCTCCGGCGACCAGACCCCCACCATCGACGACTGGACGCGGGGCCGCCTGCTGACCGCGGACGGCACGCGCACCAACAACGGCACCAAGGGCACCCCCAGCCTGGTGGCGGACATCCTGGGCGACTGGCGCGAAGAAATGGTGGTCCGCACCGCCGACAGCTCCGCATTGCGGATCTACCTGAGCACCGAGGTGACGGACCACAAGCTCTACACCCTCATGCACGATCCCCAGTACCGTGCTGAGGTGGCCCGGCAGAACACCACATACAACCAGCCGTCCTACACCGACTTCTACCTTGCCTCGGACATGCACTTCGGTGATGTCCCGCTGCGCGCCGCGTGGCTTCCGGGCAGCGTGAAGGCACTGCAGAATGCGGTGGAGGATTTGGTGGAATCGGGTGAGATCGCGGGCCCGGTGGCCAGCCAGCTCACCGCAGCAGCCCAGCAGGCACAGAAGGCCGTGGAGGACCGGGACGCCGCGAAGGCAGCTCAGGCCATCCAGCGCTTCGTGAAATTCCTGGGCCAGCAGAAAAACCCGGACAAGGTATCCGACACGGCCAGGGCGGTGCTGAACCACAACGCAGGCAACGTCCTCCGCGCATTCGAGAAATAGGGCTTCGCCGCATGAAGCCCATCACGGAAAGGACGGCAGACTGTTGATATGACACTTGCACCTGTTATCGCACTCAACGACGGATACACGATTCCCCAGATCGGTCTTGGCACATGGCCGCTGGACGACGACCAGGCGGCGGCCGCCGTCGTCCAGGCCGTAGAGGCCGGCTACAGGCACATCGATACGGCAGTGAAGTACGGCAACGAACGCGGCGTGGGCAATGGCATTAAGGCCAGTGGCGCTGACCGCGGTGAGCTTTTCATCACCACCAAACTGGATGGCGAGTTCCAGGGGAATGACAGGGCTGTGGAAGGGTTGGAGGGGTCGCTGCAGCGGCTCGGCCTCGACTATGTGGACCTGCTGCTGATCCATTGGCCCTTGCCCGGCAGGGATCAGTTCATCTCCACCTGGAAGACGTTCGAACGCCTCCAGGCAGGGGGAAAGGTGCGGTCCATTGGCGTGTCCAACTTCAAGCCGGCGCACCTGGAGCGGTTGATGGCGGAGACGGATGTTGTTCCAGCCGTCAACCAGATCCAACTGACACCGGCAGTCACCCGGGTGGCGGAACGGGAATTCCATGCAAAACATGGCATTGCCACCGAGTCCTACAGTCCCCTGGGCGGCTCCGGCGCCGGTATCCTGGGCGCGCCGGCCCTGAGTCGGCTGGCGGCAAAACACGGAAAAACGCCGGGCCAGGTGGTGCTGCGTTGGCACGTTCAAAACGGATTGGTAACGATTCCGAAGACCGCGAATCCGGACCGGATGCGTGAGAACCTGGATGTCTTCGATTTCGTCCTGGATCCGCAGGATCTCGCGGAATTGACTATCCTCGACGAGGGTCCCGGCGCCGGAAACGATTCAGACGTGACAGGGCACTGAGGCAGGCCTGAGCAGCCACTTTCCTCCTCTCCGGGGTTGGCAAATCGATAGTAAGCATGATTACTATTAGGGCAGAGGATGAATTGCCTCCGGAATCCGGGGGCGTCCTTACTTAGGAAGAGGAGCGAAAAATGGGTTTCATTGCATTTCTGATTCTCGGACTTATTGCCGGTGCGATTGCAAAGGCGATCCTTCCGGGACGCCAGGGCGGCGGCTGGATCATCACCCTGGTGCTGGGCGTCGTAGGTGCCCTCCTTGGCGGATGGATCGGCGGCGCGCTGTTCGGCGGCGGGCTGCAGGAGTTCTTCTCGCTGCAGACCTGGCTGCTGGCGATCCTCGGATCGCTGATCGTCCTTGCGATCTACGGCATGGTCACTAAGCGCGGTGCGCGCCGCTAACGCAGCGCCCACAGCCAGGAAACCGGCCTGGGGAGGACATCCCCGGGCCGGTTTTCACTTTTCCGGCTACGGCGTTGCAGCCGGGCCGGACCTGGAAACCTTCTTTCGGAGCAGGAGTTCACAATGAAAAACAAGCTTCTTTTGGGTGTTGGAGTTGCCGTCGGTTACGTCCTTGGATCTAGGTCAGGACGCGCTGCCTACGACAAGCTGAAAGCCCGCGCAGCCGGGGTCTGGGACAGCAAGCCCGTACAGGACAAAGTGGCAGTTGCTACCGAGGCCATCAAAGAGAAAGCCCCGGATGTAGCCGACCAACTGTCAGAGGCAGCCCGGCGTGCCGGAACCGTATTGGGCTCGGCGATGCACCGCGATGACTCCTCCGGGAAGTCCACGCCATCCAACCACGACACCTCGCCAACCACCGGTGTAACGGGCGGGCTGGGCGGAGACCACATTCCGGCCCACAGCACGCATCCGGAAACCACGAACCTCGGCACCACCAGTGAGGGCAACTCCAAGAGCTAGCCGCTCCGCGGAGGCAGGCACCCCGGGCGAACCCCCGATTGACAAGGGGCTCCCGCCTTCCGTGTGCTACAACTGATTCGCCTTGCCGGCCGTCGCGATCCTTGGGGGACGCGCCGGCCGGCAGCGTGTTTAAGCACTGCCTGCTGCGCCCTGCCCGTTCAGCACTGCCTGTCTGGGACAGCCGTCAGCCGGTCATCGAACCGATCACTCGTGGGCGGCCGACACCTAGGATCCGGCGTCAGGCCATTGGTTGGGGTCATAACCGTTAATCCCCGGCACACGCCGTGCCGGCTGGAGGCTCTCCATGTCTTCGGCATGCTCAGGGGAAACGGATTCCCCACTCACAGCGGCGTCCTTACCCGACTCCTCAGGATCCTCCCGGACCGTCTTGCCCCGTTCCTTGCCAGCCATTTGTCACTCCCGGCCCATTGTCGACGAAGGCCCGTCTGCATGAACCACTACGGCAACCCTAGTCCCGGGGGAACGCCGAAACCGCTGAATACCATCAAGAAAATGGCATTTTCCTTGAGGTTTGGCCGCGCGTCCGCTCCGGCTGCGGGTGACGTGACCGGCCAGGAGACGTGCACGGGCCAGGTTTTCCACATGGGGGTTTGTGGGGGTCCTGATTGTCAGTGCCCTTTGGCAGAGTGGGGTCATGGAAGCCATTGGGGAGAAGCTGACGGAGAGCGAAGACTCTTCGGGCTTCCTGCCGCTGGGCTTCCGCTCCAACAGTCAGCCTTCCTCCGTGCACGAGACCGGGCCACACGTCCACGCGACAGCGCACGGCGCCGGGCGGCACGTCCGTGCGACACGGTACCTCCGGCCCGTCCCCGGCTACCCCGTAACGGACCAATCACCGGTGCAACCGCTGGACCCGGCTTTGGACTTGTCTGCTCTGATCGCAGGGGTGGCTGGGGCGGCGGTCGCAGCCCGGGAAGCACTGCATACTTCCTGTTACCCCGGGGCGGCCATGTTCGCCGCGGAGGTCGAAGAGCTCGCCCGCTGCGTGGAGTACCTCCAGCTCATTGCCGCCGGGGCCGTGGACCACACCCGCACCCTCGCGATCAACGACGCCGCCGCCCGGGCCACCACCAACCGGAGCGCCCGCCGCACCACCACCGGGGCCAGCGCCTGGGCCGCCAGCGGCACCGAAACCCTCAACGAAACCGACGCCAGCTGGCCCACACCCTCACCCACCGGAGCACCCGCCGTGGTGAGGTCCCCGGCCGATGACGGCTGCCGGAACACCGCTGACTTCCTCCGGCTCCGGCTCCGCATCTCCATCCGCGAAGCCCGCCGCCGCCTCACCCTCGCCCACCAAACCCTGCCCGGCACCACCCTCACCGGCGCACCCACGCCCCCACCACACGAACACCTCGCCACCACCCTCGCACCGGCCGACCCCAGCACCGGCCGGCCCGCGACCACCGACACACCACCACGCACCATCACGGCACCCGCCGTGTCCTCCCACGCGGCAACCATCATCACCGCCACCCTCGACCGGCTACAACACCACACCACCCCCGAAACACTGCATGGCATTGAACACCACCTCGCCCACGCCGCCACCACCGCAGACCCCGACTTCCTCGCCCGCCTTGCCCAGCGCCTCACCGAAACCATCGACGCCGACGGCGCCGAACCCACCGAAGAAGCACTCCGCCACACCCAAGGCGCCTTTATCCGCAAACCCCGCCACGGCCTTCACCGCGTAGAAATCTTCGCCACCACCGACCAATACGAACACCTCCTCACCGCCATGAACATCGCCACCAATCCCCGCACCACCACCCCAAACACCAGCAGCAACCGCGGAAACACAGACGGCGCAGTCACCAGTGCCTCAACCACGGCCACCTCACCCAGCGACGGCACCGGCACCGGAGACGGCAATGCTGTAGAAATCGCATACCCCGACCTCACACACGAAAAGAACCTCCCGGACCTGGAGCGCCGCACCCGTCCCCAGCAACAACTCGACGGCATCATCACCGCCGTCAAAACCGCCCTCACCACCACCCAGCTGCCCACCACCGGCGGCAACAGACCCCAAATCATCGCCACCATCAACCACCACGACCTCTTCCCCGCTCCCGCTCCCAGGCCCGCCACACCCCACACACCGGCCGCGGGAACCTTTGCCTTCACTGGGCCCGTCGCCGCCACCACCCTGCGCAAAATCGCCTGCGACGCCGACATCATCCCCGCACTCCTGGGCACCAACAGCGAGATCCTCGACCTCGGACGCAAAACCAGACTCTTCACCCCAGCCCAACGCCTCGCCCTCACGGCACGCGACCAAGGCTGCACCTTCCCCAACTGCACCATCCCCGCCCCCTGGTGCGAAGCACACCACATCACCTACTGGTCACACGGCGGCCACACCAACACCACCAACGGCACCCTCCTCTGCCCCCATCACCACCACCTCATCCACAAAGAACACTGGACCATTACCACCACCGGCGGCATCCCGGCCTTTATCCCCCCACCCCACATCGACCCCACCCAAACGCCCCAACAAAACCACTACTTCAAACCACCACAGTTCCCCCCACAACCGGCAACCAACGCCCCCTGGCCATGACCATGGCAAAGGCAGCTGACTAACTCCGAAACATCAGGAGCGATCGGCCCGCTACAGGTAAAGCGGGTGGCTGGGCCGGTGCAACACGCGACGGTTCGAACGCCAGCCCAATCAAGCAAGTCTCTACACAGCCCTTTCCGGCTCCGACGCGACTCCATGTGAAAAGTTGGGCGGACGGCCGCCAGGATATGACGCATGGCGCCCCCAAAGGCACCCTAGTTGCGGGCGCTCCCCACCACCACCGTTCCATCGAGTTCCTCTGAATGAACGGTGGTCACAGAGAGCCCTTCGGCGGCCACGAGCGCGGCGGTACCGTCGGCCTGCTGCCCGCTGGTTTCGATGAGAAGGTGGCCTTGCGGCGCGAGCCAGTTTTTAACGCCTGCTGCCACACGGCGGTGAAAGTCGAGCCCGTCCGTGCCGCCGTCGAGGGAAATAAGCGGTTCGTGAACGCGCGCCTCCGACGGCATGGTTCTGATGGCATGGGTGGGAACGTACGGTGCGTTGACGGCGAGGACATCGACCCTGCCTCTAAGACCTCGAGGGAGCGCATCGAACAGATCACCGACGTGGACGTGGCCTCCGAGAGCCTCGAGATTGCTCCGCGCACACTCCACAGCTACGGGATCAATATCCGCCGCGTGCAGTTCTGCTCGTGGGAATCGTCGTGCAAGGGCCGCACCAACGGCTCCGGAACCGCAACATAAGTCCACCACCACACCACCGAAGAAAGCATTTCCCCGAGGGCCTTGGACCGCTGTGGCGATGCCGGACAAGGAATCACCCGAAACGGCGCCACGTGAAGAACTACCCTCCCCCGATATCAGCTCAGCGGCAAGCCAAACCAACAGTTCGGTCCTCCGCCGGGGAACGAAAACACCGGGACGGACCGCCATGCGGTGGCCATCGAACTCTGCCCAGCCCAGGATGTACTCCAGCGGAACACCGGCCACCCGGCGCCGCACGCAGTCTGCCAACTCGGCGGGGCTGACCGCCCGCTCGAGGAGAAGCAGGGCTTCCTCCTCGGCAAACACGCAGCCGGCGGCCCGCAGGGCGTCCGTCACCATGACGGCCCCCATACCCAACCGTTTCGGACTTCCGGAGGACGGGACAGAATTCAACGTGCTCCCCTTCGGAATGAGTGCGGGCACTAGGGGTTGCCCGGCGCTAGGCGACTGGACGGCAAGAGAGCGAACCTGAGGCGACAACGTCAGCCATCGGATCCACCTCTATCTGCCTGGCTGGAAATTTCATCGTAATTGACGCGACGCCGCCGCGGCAGGGGCTGTGTTTATTGGCAGGATGGAGCCATGACATCTGCCTCCGGGACACCTGCCACAGAGGGCCAAGCTCCTCACACCGCCATCATCTGGACTGGCGCCTACACCCCGGACGGCGGCGGACGCGCAGAGGGCATTGGCGCGCTCCGCGCCAACGGGGACGGGAGCCTGGAATGGCTCGGCACGGCAGTGGAGGCCCAGTCGCCGTCATTCGTTGCCGTCCATCCGACCCTTCCCGTGGTGTACGCGGTGGCCGAGCAGCGCAGGATGGTTCAGGCCTACCGGCACGTCGGCGGCCACACGCTGGAACCGATGGGCACACCCTGGCCGGCAGGCGAGGCCACCTGCCACGTTGCAGTAGACCCGCAGGGCCGCTTCGTCACCGCGACCTGCTGGGGAGACGGCCAGGTCCTGCTCTATGAACTGGATGCCGACGGCGGCATCACGGAGCGGTTCCCGGCCTCGCCGTCGGTTGATCCGCATGCGGCCCACTCCCCCGATGAACGCCGGCAGAGCAGGGCGCATACCAGCCTGATGCTGCAGGACGGGCGGGTCATGACCACAGACCTGGGCCACGACACACTCCGAATCTGGACCTACAAACCCGGAACCGGGCTGGTGGCCGATCATGAAGTTGCCCTGCCTTTTGGCAGCGGCCCCCGACACCTGGCGCAGCACTCAAGCGGGAACGTGTTCGTCGTCTCCGAATACTCCATCGAGGTCTTTGTTGTCCGGCCGGAAGCCGGAACTTTCGAGCTGGTGTTCCGTGGCCCCGCAACACTGGGAGGTGCCAGGGACGGCGACTCGGCCGCCGAAATCTGCCTCGGCCCAGGCGGCACCTTTGCGTACGCGGGCGTCCGCGGATCCAACCGGATCAGCGTGCTTGAGGTGGGCAGCGACGGCAGCGAACTGCTACCTGTGCAGGACGTGTACAGCGGCGGCGACTGGCCCCGGCACCACCTGGTCCAGGGGCCCTGGCTCCGCGTTGCCCACGAGCGCTCCGACAACGTGGCCACTTTCGCCCTTGACCCAGGGACAGGCCTTCCCGGACCGGTGGCCCACAACGTCAAAACTCCTTCGCCCACCGCCCTGGTACCAAACGGCTGACACAGCCGCGCCATGCGAACACCGGACATGAAGCGGCCCAAGCCGCGAAAGTGAGCTTTCCGGCTGCCTCCACCAGGCAATTTCCTAAACACTGGAGTAATCCTGCGCCAGCGCCTACGGTTGTGATGTGGTTCACAGGAAGCATGCTTCCCTTCGGACCCGGCGGCACCCGTGCCGCACCAACCCTTGCCGACAGCAAGCCTGTAAAGCAGCGCCGCTACCAGGAAGGTCTCACCCTTGATACTCCGCACCCCCACCGGCGTGCCCCCACGCGCCACGACACCAACGCCACTCCGTGCCCGCACCCGAAGCGGCACTGCCGCCCGGCGGGCCGCCGTCGGGCTTCTCGCGGCAACCGTCGCCATCTCCACTGCGTCGCTCCCGGCGCAGGCCGCCCCTGCCCCGAAGGACCCGGCATCGGCGGCCCAGCACTCGCTCCGCACCCCTGTGACCGACGAGAATTTCTACTTCGTCATGGCGGACAGGTTCAGCAACGGCAGCACCGCCAATGACCAGGGAGGCTTGGGCTCCGATCCCATGGTGTCCGGCTTCGACCCCACCAAGAAGGGCTTTTACAACGGCGGTGACCTGGCCGGGCTCCGAAACAAGATCGACTACATCCAGGGCCTCGGCACCACGTCGATCTGGCTCACGCCCAGCTTCAAGAACAAGGCCGTGCAGCCCGAGGACAAATCGGCCGGCTACCACGGCTACTGGGTCACCGACTTTACCCAGATCGATCCCCATCTGGGCACCAACGCCGAACTCAAGGCACTCATCGACGAAGCCCACGCCCGCGGAATGAAGGTCTACTTCGACATCATCACCAACCACACGGCGGACGTCATCGGCTACGGCGACAAGAACGAACGGAAGGGTTACGTCGCCAAGGACGCCGTCCCCTACAAAACTGCCGACGGGCAGTCCTTCGATGACCGCGACTACGCAGGGACGGACGCGTTCCCGAAACTGGATGCCGGCACCTCGTTCCCTTACAAACCCGTCCTGGAACCCGGCGAAGAGGACCTCAAGGTCCCGGCGTGGCTCAACGATCCCACCCTGTATCACAACAGGGGTGACACCACCTTCACCGGCGAGGATTCGTTCTACGGGGACTTCTTCGGCCTGGACGACCTGTTCACCGAACACCCCGCGGTGGTCAACGGCATGAAGGACATCTACAAGAACTGGATCCGCGACTTCGGGGTTGACGGTTTCCGGATCGACACCATGAAGCACGTTAACGACGAGTTCTGGCAGGACTTCGGTCCGGACGTGCTCAACTACGCAAAGGAACAGGGCAAGGACGAGTTCTTCATGTTCGGCGAGGTCTTCGACACCTCCAAGAGCTTCACGTCGCAGTTCACTACGCGGAACCGGATGCAGGCCGTCCTCGACTTCCCGTTTCAGGACGCCGCGCGGAACTTCGCATCCAAAGGCCAGGACGCCGGTACGCTGCAGGATTTCTTCGCAGGCGACGACTGGTACACCGACGCTGATTCAAACGCCTACCAACTCCCTACATTCCTGGGCAACCATGACATGGGCCGCATCGGCAGCTTCATCACTGCCGACAATCCCGGAGCCACGGACGCCGAGAAGGTGGCCCGCGACCGGCTGGCCCACGAACTCATGTACTTCTCCCGCGGCAACCCCGTGATCTACTACGGGGACGAACAAGGCTTCACCGGGCCGGGTGGAGACCAGGACGCCCGGCAAACGCTGTTCGCCAGCCAAGTGCCGGAATACCTGGACGACGATCTGCTCGGCACCGACGCCACCCACGCCGCGGACAACTTCAACACCGCCCATCCGCTCTACACCGGGATCAGCGAACTGGCTGCCCTCACCAGGGAACATCCCACCTTGCGGAACGGCGCCCAGGAAGGCCGCTACGCCTCCGACGGCCCCGGCATCTATGCTTTCTCCCGCACCCATGCCCAGGACCAGCGCGAATACGTGGTGGCACTGAACAACAGCGAGGAGCCCCAGACCGCCGAAGTTCCCACCTACATCGCCAAGCGAAACTACACCCGCATCTACGGAGACGCAGCAGCCAGGGCCAAGACCTCCGACGCCGGCACCCTGACGGTCAGCGTGCCGCCACTTTCGGCCGTGGTCTACCAGTCCTCCGGCCGTATCCCGCACTCCAAGTCCGCTCCCGCCGTCGTCCTTCAGCAGCCTGCGCCGGCAGCCGGCGACAACGGGCGCCTTCAGGTGACGGCCGACGTCGGCGGTACTTCGTTCTACGAGGTCACCTTCGAGGCGAAGCAGGCGGGCGGAAACTGGACGCCGATCGGCACCGACGACGCCGCGCCGTACCAGGTGTTCCATGACGTCGCCGCCCTGGACGCCGGGACCTCCGTCGAGTACCGCGCCACAGTGCTCGACAACGGCGGGCATACCGCCATCAGCCAGGCACGCAACGCAAGCGTTCCTGCCCCGGTCCTGACCCTGCAGCAGCCCGCAGAGGGCAGCAACGTCCAGGGCGCCGTTGGGCTCAGCGCCACGGCCGACCCCGAAAAGGCCAGCCACGTGGTGTCCTTCCAGCGGAGCGTCAGCGGCGGAGAGTGGGCCGCCGTGGGAACTGACGGTTCCTCCCCCGTGTACTCGGCCACCGATGACATCTCCGCCCTGGCCGACGGCACCACGGTGCAGTACCGCGCCCTCATGTCCGGGCCCGGGTTCAGCGTTGCCAGCGGGACGCGGACGGTCACCGTGGGTGAGGCGCCGCAGCCGGCTTCGGTGGCGGTGGCCGGATCACTAAACAAGGCGCTGGGCTGCGCGGCGGACTGGGACCCTGCCTGCGCGCAGGCGCAACTGGTCCTGGACCCGGCGGACCGGATCTGGCGGTTGACGGCGGACCTGCCGGCAGGGACCTACGAGTACAAGGCGGCCCTTAACGGCAACTGGGATGTGAACTACGGTGCGGACGGCCAACCCGCCGGACAGAACATCGTCCTGGACCACCCGGGCGGCGCGGTCACCTTCCGGTACGACCACTCCACCCATGTGATCACCGCCGGATAGCGGCGCTGACCTACCTGTCGGCCGGATGGCCGAGGATGCCGAGCAGCCGCCGGATGGCATCCTCGGCCGTGGGCGGCGGGCCGAACACTGCCCGCTGCCGTGTGGTGTTGGCGACGTAGCGGCCGGTCTGGAACCAGCCCATCATGGACGCCATGTCCGGCACCGTCGGGCTCACCCGTCCCAGCACCACTCCGGCCGTCTTCAGCACCCTCAAGGGCACTGAGCGGACCCGGACCTTCGATCCGCTGAGCCGGCCCGTCATGTCCGCCACGTCCTTCATGCGGACCGGCCGGTCCCAGCCGATGTCGATCCGTTCCCCGTCGATTCCCGGAGCATCGACGGCATCTGCCAGGTAACCGGCAAGGTCAGGGGTGAGCACAAAGGTCAGCGGAACGTTGGGCGAACCGAACCACATGAGTTTGCCCTTTGTCACAGGGTCACCGCCGAACCGGGTGACCTGGTCCAGGAAGGCACCCGGCCGCAGCGCAACGAACGGTATACCGAGGCCCTCGAGCTTGTCCTCCATGAGCTTCTTGTGCCAGAAATGCGGCACCTGCGGGGTTTCGTCGCAGGTCAGGATACTGGTGAGGACAAAGCGCCGCACGCCTGCCCGGGCGGCCGCTTCGGCCAGGTTGGCGTTGCCCGTGGTGTCGGTTGCGGGGCTGTCGCCTTTGCGGTGCTTTGTGTAGCCGGCAGCTGAGGTGATCACGGCGTCGATGCCGGCCATGGCCTGGTCCAGTGACCGGGGGTCCATCATGTTGCCCCGGGCAATCTGGACTCCCCGGGATTCCAGCCGCGAGGCATCCGATCCCGGCCTCACCAGGGCGCGGACTTCCTTGCCCCGGTCCAACAGCGCGGTGACCACCTGGCCGCCGAGCATGCCGGTACCGCCAACCACCAGTACTGGTTCGCCGTTCATCGCATTCTCCTCACCGTTGACTAGCCGTGCAGGGCCTCCTCCACCGCCGCGAGCAGCGAGTTGAACCGCGCGTTGGCGGGGAGGTCATCAAGGAACACCGGCTTGCCGTCCGGACCGGCCAGCGGCACCTGCCAATTGGGGTACAGCTCCTCAGTGGTTCCGGGCTGGTTCTGCACCCTCCGCTCCCCCACCGCATCCACCAGCGCCACGCCCAGCAGCACGGACGGCGTCTGGCTGAGCAGCAGGTGCAGGGCCTCGATGGTCTGCTCCTCCGCGTCTCCGCCGGTGCCGGCTCCGGGCAGGTAGCCGCGTTCGCGGAGCAGCGCGAACATCTTTTCCAGGGACGCGTTGTGCTGGGCACGCTCTTCGGCCTCGGACCGTTCCAGCAGTCCCAAGTGGCTGCGCAACGCCACGTGGTCCCCGGCGAGGTAACCGGCGGTGGGCGGAAGATCGTGGGTGTTGACGCTGGAAAGCGCCTGCGTACGGTACTTTTCCGGCGCAAGGGGGGAATCGCCGTCGTACTCAAACCAAAGAATGGACGTGCCCAGAATGCCGCGTGCGGCAAGGTAGTCCCGCACCCACGGTTCGAACGTGCCCAGGTCCTCGCCGATCACCACGGCCCCCGCCCGGTGCGCTTCCAGGGCCAGGATGCCGATCAGCGCCTCATGGTCGTACTTCACGTAGGCGCCGTCGCCGGGGGCGTTGCCGCTGGGGATCCACCACAGCCGGAACAGGCCCAGGATGTGGTCCACCCGGATGCCGCCGGCATGCCGCAGCACGGTGGCCAGCATGTTCCGGAACGGCTGGTAGCCCGCCTCGGCCAGCCTGGCCGGGTGCCACGGCGGCTGGCCCCAGTCCTGGCCCTGCTGGTTGTACATGTCCGGCGGCGCACCGACACTGGTGGCGGGGGTGAGAACGCCCTTCAGCGTCCAGGCGTCCGCGCTGCTGTGGTCCACGCCGACGGCGAGGTCGTGCACCACGCCCAGCCGCATCCCCGAACGCAGCGCTGCCTGCTGCGCGCCCTCCAGCTGCTCGTCGCAGATCCACTGCAGCCACCGGTGGAATCCAATCCGGTCCGCGAGCCTTTCCCGCAGCGCCTCCGCCTCCCGCGAATCCAGGGAAAACACCGGGTCGGTCCACATGGGGTCGTCCGGCGCAGCGTCCTCGCGGATGGCTGACCAGAGGGCGAAGTCATCCAGGCCGCTGCCGGAAATACGGCAGAACTCATCGAAGGCGGCCTGCCGGGACGGCGACCGGCGCGTGTGGTACAGCAGTTCCAGGGCCTGCAGTTTCGCTGCGTAGACCGCGTCCCGGTCCAGCCGTTCGGCGTCCCTGTTGAGCCCTGCCACTTCGTCGCGGAGCTTCTCCAGCGCGGCACGCTTGCGGGGGCGCAGGTAGGCAAGCTCCGGAATGGCCTCGATCCGGATATAGATCGGGTTGAAGAACCGCCGGGTGGACGGCGAGTACGGTGAGGGCTGCACCGGCGGAACCGGTTCTGCGGCGTGCAGGGGGTTGACGAGCACGTAATCGGCACCGCGGGCTCCACTGAGTGCGGCGAGGTCGGCAAGGTCGGAGAAATCCCCGATTCCCCACGAACGCTTCGAACGCACGGAGTACAGCTGGGTGGCCAGCCCCCAGCCGCGCCGCTCCTCAAGGTCCCGGGCGGTATCCAGCCGGGCGGGCGTCACCACCAGGGTTGAGGTGGCGGTGACGCTCCCGGCTTCCGCGTGCAGCGTATGCCAGCCGAGCGGCAGGTCCTGCGGCAGGGCGAAGGTGGCCCGGCCCATGGCCACGCCGTCCACGTCCCGCGGCTGCACCCACACGTCCTGCTTGGCCGCGTCCACGCTCCCGGCACCGCCTTCAAGGCTGATGCGGAGGCTCACCGGGGCGCCGTCGGGAATATGGACCGGTACCTGCGCCGGCTCACCCTGCTGGATGACGACGGCGGGGGGCAGCGTTTTGCGCCAAGGGGCCAGTTCCGCTTCGGCCAGTCCGGCCCGGATCTGTTCATCGGTGTGGGCCGGCACGCCCAACGCGCCCAGGACCTTCGTCAGGGTCTCGAGGGAAACTGCGTGCGGCAATCCGTCCCAGCCCTGGAACGACGTGCCCACCCCATGGGCGTCCGCGAGCTGCTGCAGCAGGTGGGCATCCACGGCCGGTGGTTCCGCAGGCGCGTTCGGCCGTAGTAGGTGCTGCTGGTCTGATGCCGTCATGCGTGTCCGCCTCGTCTGGTGTGATGGGCCTGAACTTACGTGCTGCATGTTGCACCGGGCGTTTGCACCCCCGCGCACAACCGTTGGTTCAGATTATTCCAGTGCTGCCGTGGGACGAAACTGCCGACCGAAACCGGCCTGCCCGCCACAAAACGTCACGCCCGCTTCCCTGCGTTACCTCCCGCGTCGAAAAGAGAAGGAACAAGGCGGGATTCTGCCGGGTGGAAGTGAATCTGTGTAGCCTCGTGACGATCGGCGGCACGTAGGCATCACTCGACGTGCGCCGGCACCAGGCAGACAGCAACAGGCATCAGGCATCAGGCAACTGGCACGCAGCCAACAGGAGGGAACCGGGGATGAGCCTCAGCGAACTGAGGGTGTTCGGACGTTCGGGCACCCCAATCAGCCAACTCACCCTTGGCACCATGAACTTTGGCGAAGGCGCCGGCGGTCCACACGGGGCCCCCACCGGCGCGGAGGAAAGCATCCGCATCATCCACGCCGCCCTTGACTCGGGCATCACTGCCATCGACACGGCGGACGTCTACTCCCAAGGCGAATCCGAGCAGGTGGTGGGGCGGGCCCTGCGCGGCCGGCGCGACGACGTTTTCCTGGCCACCAAGTTCCACGGCCAGATGAGCGCCAACCCGGCCCATTCCGGCAACTCCCGCCGCTGGATCACGCAGGCAGTGGAGGGCAGCCTCCGCAGGCTGCAGACGGACCGGATCGACCTCTACCAGGCGCACCGGCCGGACTACAACACTGATGTGCTGGAAACCATCACTACCCTCAACGACCTGATCCGGCAGGGCAAGATCCTGTATTACGGCACGTCGGTCTTCACACCCGCCCAGCTGGTGGAGGCCCAGTGGCTGGCCAATACCAACCACCTCATCCCTCCGCTGGGCAATCAGGTGCCGTATTCCATGCTGGTCCGCGGGAATGAACGCGATGTGCTGCCCATCGCCCAGCAGTATGGCCTCGGTGTCCTCGCCTACGGTCCGCTGGCGGGCGGCTGGCTCTCCGGAAGCTTCACCTTCGAGGCCGGCAAGGCCCCCACCCGGGTGCACTCGCTCCCGGGCCGGTACGACATTTCGGGGCCGGCCAGCGAGCGGAAGCTCCTTGCCGCTGATGCGCTGGCCCGGCTGGCGGACAAGCTGGAACTTTCCCTGGTGGATCTGTCCATCGGGTTTGCCCTGACCCACCCGGCCATCAGCAGCGTGATCATCGGGCCCCGCAACGAGGAACACCTGCAGGCCTACCTGCGCGCGGCGGATGTCCGGCTGAGTGAACCGGTCCTGGACGCCATCGACGACCTTGTGCCGCCGGGCACCAACTTCGTTGAGCGGGACGCGGGTGCCATTGTTCCGTCCATCGAGTTCGCGGAATTGCGACGGCGGTAGGCGGCTTCCGATGTAGCGCCCGGGGTGCGCCGATCGCGCAGGCCGCGTCCCGCCGTCGTGCGCTGCATGAATCGTGCGCATTGAACGCGTGCTGAGGCGTGTGCCTGAAACCGGTGACCGATCCCGCTTCGCGGGCCTGCCTATCATGGCTTGGATGAAGGCGCTTTTCACTATTGGGCACGGGACCGCCGCGCAAGAGGACTTCACCGCGCTGCTGGCATCGGCGGGCGTGACCTCCCTGGTGGACGTGCGGATCGGCCCGGGCAGCCGCAAGCACCCGCAGTTCGGCAAGGACCTGATGTCCATGTGGCTGCCCGACGCGGGGATCAGCTACCGCTGGGAGCGGCGGCTGGGAGGATTTCGCAAGCTGCCCCCGGATTCCCCCGACACCGCCCTGCGCAACGAGTCCTTCCGCGCCTACGCCGCCTACATGCGGTCGCCGGAATTCGGGGCCGCCCTCGGAGAGCTGCTGGCTGCTGCGCAGGACCAACAGACGGCGATCATGTGCAGCGAGACCGTGTGGTGGCGCTGCCACCGCCGCCTCATCGCCGACTACTGCGTCCTGCTCGCCGGGCAGCCGGTGGAGCACCTGATGCCGCCCTCCAAGCTGACTCCGCACATGCCCACCCGCGGTGTCCGGACCGGTACAGGCTCACTGGTTTATGACGTTCCCGGAACGGACTGAACCCGGGATTGTGGTGGGCGCAACGCGAACCCTTGACTCGATGGTGGAAGGCTCTTAGCGTCATAAGCGATACCCGCGTCTCATGGAATCCAGGGGCATCCGATGCCAATGTCCGAAGAGGAGCGGAGGCTGCTCAAGGAGCTGGAGCTCGGACTGATTGCCGACGATCCCCACCTGGCCATGGAGCTGCTCTCCGGTTACCCGTCCCGCCGTATTCCGCCGGGCCTCGTGCCAGGCAGCCTGGTGTGCCTGCTCGCGTTCGCGATCGTCGCCGCAGGCATCGGCAGCCAGGAACCTGCCGCCGTGGTGGTGGGCCTTATGCTGCTGGTGCTTGGCGGCTGCCTCCTGCTGAACCGTCCCGCCACCCGGAGCGGTCCGCAGCGTGGTGGGGCTACGGGCTGACTTTCCGCGGTAGGGCTACCGCAGGGCCGGCGGGCTGCGGTGTGCGCTGGGTCCGCGGCGTCAGGATGAACAGGCTGCCCAGGACGACGGCGGCGCCAAGCCAGCCAAGTGCCGGGAGCCGCTCCCCCACCACCAGGACGGCGAGGACAGCTGCCACTACCGTTTCCAGCAGCGAGATGCGGGTGGCCGTGCTGGCCCGGACCCGGGCCAGGCCCCAGCCGAACAGGATGTAGCCGGCAAACATCGGGACCAAAGCCATATAAGCGCCCACGGAGAAGTTGGTCCAGGAGTCGAGCAGCGGTGCACCGGTGGCGGCCAGGACGGGCATCAGCAGCAGCCCGCCGAGTCCGAAGATGCTGCCCATCGCCGCCCGGGACGGGATGCCGCCGCCGATAAGCCGGTGCGCCGCCCACGAGTAGAGGGCATACGTGCCGCCGGCCAGCAGCCCCAGGAAAATTCCAGCCGTGGAACCCCAGGCCCCGGCGGCGTCTGTGCCAGCGCCGGTCGCGGGACTGTGTCCGGCGAACGAGAGGAGCGCCGCTCCGCCCACGCCAAGGAGCGCACCGGTGATCCAACGCCGGGTCAGCGGCTTCCGGTCGGTGAACCGTTCGATCAGTGCTGCCGCAACGGGCGCCGATCCGATGGAAACCACAGTTCCCACGGCCACTCCGGACAGGTGCATGGAACTGTAGAACGCCAGCGGGTATACGGCCACGGCGGCCGCTCCAACTGCCACGAGCTGCCACCGCCGCAGGATGCCGGACCGCTGCCGCCGGATGGCACGGGCCGCGAACAGCGCCTGCAGCAGGCCGCCCATCCCCATGGCCACAGCACCGATGGCCAGCGGGCTCACCCCGGGCGCGAAGGTGGCGGCGGTCCCGGTGGTGCCCCAGAGGATGGAAGCCGCGGCGACGAACAGGGCGCCCCAGAGCGGCGCGTTGGCGTGCCCGGCGTGCACAGTGACGCCTGGTGCGGGGATGCCTGTCACAGTCCTGCCAGTATCTGCTGGGCAATGCGTTTGGCGTCCCGGAGGTTGGCGTCGTCGCCTTCGAGGCCGGCCCTTGCCATCGCCCCCTCGAGGAGGAAGGAGAGGTGCTGCGCGAGCCCTGCCGCCCGTTCCGCCGCGTCTGGTGACCCCGCAGTCCCGGGAAGACCGGCCAGAAGGTCAGCCAGATGCGTGGCCAGTAGGTGTTCAACCTCCTGTTTATGCTGCCGCACCGCCAGCCTCCCGGGATGGCCAACGGGCAGTTCGGCCGCCGCATTCAGCAGGCCGCAGCCGCGGAAGCCGTGTTCGTAGGAGAAGTTGGCGTGGTCCAGGTAGGCGTCGAAGACGGCGAGGACCCGTTCGCCGGGGGTGGCGGCAATTGCCACCCGGGCGCGGTACAGGTCCAGCCATTCCTCGTGGCGTGCCTCAAGGTAGGCGGCCACCAGCTCGGCTTTGGACGCGAAGTTGTTATAGAGGCTTTTCTTCGCGACGCCGGCCTCGGTGGTGATGGTGTCGATCCCCGTGGCGCCCACGCCCTGGGCATAGAACAGCCGTGCGGCGGCTTCGAGCAGCAGTTGCCGGGCGGGTGTCCGGGCGGGCAGCGTAACGGCAGAAGCAGCAGCGGATACGGATGCGGCGGATGGGGCTGTTGCGTTGGCGGGCACGGCACGTCTCCTTGGTAGGTAGACCAGTCTACCTACCAAGGAGCCGTTCTACCAGATCCGGCCAGTTATGCCGCAGCAGCGCCCGTCCGTGATCGCAGTTCGAGCACCACGGCTTCCACGAGCGCGCCCGGGTCCAGGGCGATATCGCCGAGGACGTGCGCTTCATCGGGTTCCAGGGTTTTCGAGGGTTGCCAGCTGGGACTCGAGCAGGGTGCGGGGCATGAACCCGTGGGCCCGTGCGTCCATCCGCGCGGCATGGTTGCCGCACTGCCGGAGAGGTGCACGAAAACGACGTCCGGCGCGGCAGCCCGCAAAAGGTCCCGGTAGCTGCGCTTAAGAGCGGAACAGGCGACGATGGGCGCAACCGGTGTGCCGCCGTCGTAATTTCCCGTGGCCCCGGCGCCATGCCCCGCCGGCACCTCGCCTGCCCACCAGCGGCGGAGCCTGCGTGGTCACTGCCCGCCTGCCGCCTGCGCGGGACCGCCGCCGTTGAAGCTCAGCAGGACCTTGCCGGAGCTGGTGGAGTCCTTGGCAACCTCGAACGCGTGCAGGGCCTCGGACAGCGGGAACTCATGGGTGATGACGGGCTCGATGTGCAGGCTCCCATCGGCGAGCGCGGCGATGACCTCATCGATCTCGTTGTTGAAGCGGAACGAACCCTTCAAATCCAGCTCCCTGGTGATGGCCAGCGAGATGGGCAGCGGCTGCATGCCGGTTGGCAGCAGCCCCACCATCACCACGGTGCCGCCGCGGACGGCACCGCGGATGGCCGAGGCGAGGCCGTGGTGGTTGCCGGAGGATTCGATCACCACGTCCGCTTCGACAGCGTCAATGGCAGCCGTGTCCGCGGCGTTGATGACCTGGTCTGCGCCGGCGGCGGTGGCGATCTCCAGCGGCTTGGGGTGCAGGTCCACCGCGGTGATGTGCGCGGCGCCGGCACGCTTGAGCACCGCGACGGCCAGCGCGCCGATGGGTCCGGAGCCGATCACCAGGGCGGTCTTGCCGCGGACATCACCCGCCCGGGACACAGCGTGCCAGGCGACGCTGGCAGGTTCGATCAGGGCTGCCGTGCGCAGGTCGATACCTTCGGGCAGGGGCCGCAGCATCCGCACAGGAAGGTTGACGTAGCGGCTGAACGCGCCGTCCGTGTGCGGGTAGCGGGCCGCACTGCCCAGGTAGGTGCAGCCCGGCGAGAGATTGGGCCGGTCGGCCGGGTACTTCGCCGCACCGGGTCCGGGGGTGGCCGGGTGGACGGCGACGGCGGTCCCCGCCTGCGGTCCCTCACCGTTGGCCGCGGCGCGGACCACCACGCCGGAGATCTCGTGGCCCAGGACCAGCGGGGCCTTCAGGATGGACTCCCCTGCCGCGCCGTGCAGCCAGTAGTGCAGGTCCGAGCCGCAGATGCCGCCGTACAGCACCTCCACGACGGCCTGGTCTTCGGCCGGGTCGGCCAGCGGTACGTCATCGATGCGCAAGTCCCCTGCGCCGTGGGCCACCAGGGCCGGGCCGGAGGCGGGCAGCTTTTCGGTCACAGTGTCCTGGAAGGTGTTCCCTGGCATCAGACCACCACCGTCATTCCACCGTCGATAAAGATTGTCTGGCCGTTCACGAAGTCGGATCCGCTGGAGGCGAGCCAGACCACAGGTCCTGCGAGGTCCTGCGGGGTGCCCCAGCGGTGGGCCGGTGTCCTTCCCAGGATCCAGGAGTTGAACTGCTCGTCGTCCACCAGGTTCTGCGTCATTTCCGTGTGGATGTACCCGGGGGCGATGCCGTTGATCTGCAGCCCGGAGGCGGCCCACTCGGCCGTCATGGCGCGGGTCAGGTTCCGCAGCCCGCCCTTTGCCGCTACGTACGGGGCGATGGTGGGCCGGGCCAGGTCCGTCTGCACCGAGCAGATGTTGACGATCTTGCCACGGCCGCGGGGAATCATGTGCCGCGCCGCTTCCCAGCCCACCAGGAACGCGCTGGTGAGGTCCGTGGAAATCACCCGTTCCCAATCGGCCACGTCCAGGTCCAGCATGGGCACGCGGTGCTGGATGCCGGCGTTGTTGACCAGGATGTCCAGCGGGCCGACGTTCTCCTCGATCCAGGCGATGCTGCGGGCGGCGGCGTCGCCGTCGGTGACGTCGAAGGCGATGCTGGTGATGCGTCCGGGCGGGAAGTCGGCGGCGAGTACCGTTTCGGCTTCCTTGAGCCGCTCCGCGTTCACGCCGTTAAGCACCACTGTGGCGCCGGCGTCGGCCAGTGCGCGGGCCAGCGATGAGCCGATCCCCCGGCTGGAGCCGGTGACCAGGGCAACGCGGCCGGTCAGGTCGAACAGTGCGCTCATGCGGGCAGTCCCTGCTGGGAAGGGACCTGCTGGAACGGGCCCTGCTGGACCAGGTTTGCCGGGGTCTCGCCGGCGGCGAGCGCTTCGAGCTGGCGCTTCAGGAGCTTGAGGATCCTGGGCTCGAACGCGGAGGCGTTGCCGCCCACGTGTGGGGTGATGAGGGCGTTGCCAGTGGACCACAGGGGGTGGCCCTTCGGCAGCGGCTCGGGGTCAACCACGTCCAGGGCGCACTGCAGCCGGCCGGAAACAACCTCGGCGGTGAGAGCGCCGGTGTCGATGACGGGGCCGCGGCCCACGTTGACCACCAGGGCGCCGTCGGGCAGGGCGGCGAGGACCTGTGAGTTGACCAGGTGGTGGGTGTGGTCGTTCAGCGGGAGGACCGAGACCAGGATGTCGTGGTCCCGGGCGAGGGTTTCCAGGTCAGTGGAGGCATGGACCTGGCCGTGCTGATCGGTGCGGGCCGTGCTGCCCACGCGCGTTACGGTGACCTCGAAGGGCTCCAGCCGGCGGGCCAGTTCCTGGCCGATGCCGCCGATGCCGAGCAGCAGGACGCGCCGGTCAGCCAGGGACTGGCGGCGCTGCGGTGCCCAGTTTTCGGTCTGCTGGTCGCGGACGGCCTGGTCGATGCCGCGCAGCTTGGCGAGGATGAGGCCCACCGCCAGTTCCGCTGTGGCGGCGGCGTGCACGCCTGAGGCGTTTGCCACCGCGGCGCCCGGCCCTGCTGCCTCGCGGACGCCGTCGAACCCGGTGGACTGGGTCTGGACGAACTTCAGGTCCTGCACCTTGTCCAGGTTCCCAAGGACGGCCCCGGCGTTGATGTACGGAAGGATGACGCCGTCAATGCTGCCGTGGGCCGCGTCGGGTTCGCCCTGCATGTCCCACACCACGCCCCTGAGTCCTTCGGGAAGCGGGGAGAGGTCAGCGAGGAGCTGGGGTTCGGGGAAACTGACGGTACGTATCAACTGCATCGGTGCGGCCTATCGGGTTGGCGGTGTGGATATCGGCTGCCCGGGTCCCGGGCAGTGCGGAGTGGCTGTTCGTCA
The DNA here is from genome assembly GCF_030818145.1 of Pseudarthrobacter sp. SORGH_AS 212. Lineage (NCBI taxonomy): Bacteria > Bacillati > Actinomycetota > Actinomycetes > Micrococcales > Micrococcaceae > Pseudarthrobacter > Pseudarthrobacter sp. SORGH_AS 212. The sequence continues at coordinate 1,632,435 of NZ_JAUTAA010000001.1, forward strand.
GTCCTCGCGGCGGTCAAAGGTAAGGCCGCCGGGAACCTGGAACGTGGGCATGAGTTCAAGCATGCCAACATTCACGTGGCGCGGGGTTTCGATGGCGTAATCAATCGCATTAACAATGTCGTCCGTGGTCAGCGACTCGTAACCTTCGTAGTACGTCTTCCAGGCCTCTTCCATGGCCTCGGGGCTGCCGCCCATGTTCCGGCCGAAGATCTCGGTTTCCACGCGGCCGGGGCAGATTTCGGTGACCCGGATGCGCTTGCCCACGGTGTCGTTGCGGAGCTGGCGGGAAATCTGGTGCACCGCGGCCTTGGTGGCGTGGTAGGCCGTGTGGCCGTAGAAGTTGTAGGTGCCGGCGATCGAGCTGATGTTGACGATGTGGCCAAGGTCGCGCTCCACCATGCCCGGCAGGACCAGCCGGGTCAGCTGCAGCAGGCCGCGGAGGTTGACGTCCACCAGTTCATCGATGTCCTCTTCGGACGAGTCCAGGATGTTGCCCGGGCGGGAGACGCCGGCGCAGTTGACCAGGACGTCCACGTTCAGGCCGCGGACGACGGCGGCAAGCGCGGCGGTGTTGGTCAGGTCCACCACGTGCGGGACTGCTCCCGTCCGGTCCGCCAGTTCCGCGAGGCGTTCTTCATTGCGTGCCACGGCGTGGACGGTAAGACCGCGCTTGGTGAGGCGTTCGGTGATGGCGGCGCCCATGCCGGTGGAGGCTCCGGTGACAAGGGCGGTGGTGTAGTCAGAAAAAGGCATGTGGTTCTCCAGGTGTGGGGAATGGTAGTGCTCCTGCGCCCGGCAGCGGGGCCGGACGCAGGAGCCTGTGGGTCAGGGGTGCCTAGGCATCCCGCAGCGGTACGTGGGCACGGTCCTTGACGGTGCTCACGGCGAGCAGGGTGCCCAGGGCGGTGACTACTGCGTAGAAGGCGGGCATGTAGACGTTGCCGGTGCTGGAGATCAGCCAGGTCATCAGCAGCGGGGCGGTGCCGCCGAACAGTGCCGAGGAGATGTTGTAGCCCACGCCGTAGGCGGAGTAGCGGACCCGGGTGGGGAACAGTTCAACGAGCAGGATGTGGATGACGGCGGTGTGGCCGGCGAAGACCACTGCCATGATGCAGGCGCCGAGGATGGCCAGGCCCATCTCGCCGGTGGCGATCAGTGCGTAGGACGGGATGCCCAGCACTGCCATGGCGATCGCGGAACCGGCGATGACCTTCTTGCGGCCCACGCGGTCGGAGAGGGCGCCCATGAACGGGATGGCGATGCAGATGACCACCAGGCTGCAGGCGGTGACCAGCAGGGCCTCGCCGATGGTGAAGTTGAGCTGCTTGCCCTTCAGGAACGTGGGCATGTAGGAGAACAGGACGTAGTAGCCGGAGCCGTTCATCAGCGGGATGAACAGGGCCAGGAGCATGGCACGGCGGTGTTCCGGGGACTGCAAAGCTTCCTTGAGCGGGTTCTTGGCGAGGCCGCCCTCTTCCTTCAGCTTCTGGAAGTTGGGGGTGTCGCTGATGGCCTTGCGGATGTACCAGCCAATGATGCCCATGGGGATGGCGACCAGGAACGGGATGCGCCAGGCGAAGGCACCGAAGCCGCCGCCGTCGATCGCGGCCTGGGTGAGCCACGGGGACATGGCAAAGGCAACCATGGTGCCGGTGAGCAGTGCTGCGAAGGATGCGATCTGGGCGTAGGAGGTGATGATTCCGCGCTTGCCTTCGGGGGCGTGCTCGGCGAGGAAGGTCATGGCGCCGGCGGCTTCGCCGCCCACGGAGAAGCCCTGCAGGAGGCGCAGGAGGACCAGCAGGATGGGTGCCGCGACGCCGATGGCCGCATACGGCGGCAGGATGCCGATGCCGGCGGTGGCAATGCTGATCAGCATGATGACAAAGACCAGCAGTTTCTGCCTGCCGATCCGGTCACCCAGGTAGCCGCAGACAATGGCGCCGAGGGGCCGGACGAAGAAGGACACCGCGTAGCCCGCGAAGACGAACAGCAGGGCGTTGTCCGGGTTGCCCGGGGCAAGGAAGACCAGGGCCAGGGTTCCGGCCATGAAGGCAAAAATGCCGTTGTCGTACAGCTCCACGAAGATGCCCACGCATCCGGCGGTGACAACCTTGCGTGTCTGCTTCGCAGTCAGACGGTCCTGCTGCGGTGCTACCGCATTCGTTGATGTTGACATCTTGTTTTCCTTTGTGGGTTTGGGAAAAGCATTCACGGGATTCAGCTTCCTGACGCTGGGCTGAGTTCGTGCCAGCGCTCGCCGGCTCCGATGCCGAGGAGTCCGAAGACCGTTTGGATGGTGCTCCGCAGCCTGTCCAGTTCCAGGCAGGCTGCCCTGTGGGTGGCCGTTGCATCAGCAACGGTTGTCTTTCGGAAGGTGATGGTATGTCCGGGCCTGGCCTGCGCCAGGACGTCCAACGAGCGGCTGGTGACCACTGCCAGGACCGGATAGCCTGCCGTCACGCCGCGTCCCCGGTGCAGGACCAGCAGTTCTTCCCGGGACGGGACCTCGATGGCCCCCACCGGAACGCCGCGGGACAGTACTTCGGAGGTGAGTTGGCGTTCGGGCAGTGCGCCGCCGAGCCGGAGGCCGATGTGGTTGCTCCTGGGGCTGACGGTGTACTGCGAGGTGAAAAGCAGGTCTGCGGTGGTGCCGAACTCCGCCACGTCCGGACCATCGGTGACATCGATGACCGGGTGGGTGGTGAAGTCCGGTTTGGTCAGGCCCAGCCGGAACAGGGGCAGGCCGTAATGCGGCTGCGTGATGGGGGCGGTGGTCCTTTGCGTGGCCAGTTCGGTTCCCTCAATGAGCTTGAGGCCAAAGCCCACCACCGTGTCCGGGGCGCAGCTGCCCAGCAGGGTGGGTACTGCGAACGATCCGTGGACGGCGATGTAGGCCCGGAGCCCGGTACGGATTCCACGGACCGCCACTGTTTCGCCGGCCCGGACCGAGACCGGCTCCCACTGCGGGCAGTCGCGGCCGCCCACCGTGAGGTCCAGCGGCGCGCCGGTGACGGCGATCAGCAGGTCCGTGGTGGCGCGCATCCGAAAGTCGAGTGCGGTGAGTTCCAGGAGCGGTTCGTTGTCCGCGTTGCCGGCCAGGATGTTGGCGGCCTTGGCCGAGAACTGGTCCAGGGCACCGTTGACCGGGAGGCCGAAGGCGGGGCCCTTGGTGCGGCCGAGGTCGGTGGCCACGGAGTGTCCGGGCTGCAGGATGACGAACGATCCGGTCATGGCCGCGCCTCCAGGAACTGCCCGGCGAGGCTGTCGAAGTCCGCTTCCGGGATGGCGTGGAAACACAGTTCGTCGCCCGGAACGTAGGGCACCAGCGGTTCGCGCGTGGCATCGAGGACGGTCAGCGGCGTCTGGCCGATGACGCACCAGCCGCCGGGTGCCGTAGCCGGGGCAATCACTGCCTGGCGTCCGGCAACGGAGACCGCCCCGGCAGGGACGGAGAGCCGCGGATCCTTGAGCCTCGGGACAGGGAACGGGAAGTCCGGTCCGTCCATCATGGGAGAGCCGGCCGGCGCTCCCAGGCAGCGGATGACGTAGGTCTTTTCGGTGTGGCGGGCGATGACGTCCGCGGCGTCCATGCCCTGCTCTGCTGCCACGCGGTCCAGGTCCGGTCCGTAGCTGCCGCCGTACACCACGGGCACTTCGAAGCGGCGGGGCTCACGGACGGTGGCGCCGGTGAAATCAAGCTGGCGCATGGCGAGGAGCACGAATGCCCGGACCTGCCGCGCGGAGGTGAGGTAGGGATCGAATTCCACCAGCACGGAGTCGTAGGTGGGCACGGCGCCATGGACTCCGTCGACGCCGGCCGTTGCCAGCCAGCCGGCCAGGGAGTGGACGGTAGCCCAGTCGGCTTCGGCATTGCCGGAGGTCGCCACCACCCGGAGGGCGGCGTCACCGGACTCGTGGATCTCCAGTGCCGCGGGGGCGGCGATGGTTGGGGCCGGCATGGTCAGGAAACCTTCTGCTTCGCGGCGAGCACCTGCGCCAGCGGGGCCACGGTGACGCCTGCCGTGATCAGTTCGCTGCGGATCAGGCGGGGCCAGTTCGACGGCGCCGGGATTGTCCCCATGCAGCAGGATGGTGTCCGCCTGGATGGCGAGGTCACTGCCGGACGCCGTGGCGATCAGGCCTTCGCAGACCATCCGGACGGTCCGTTCGACAATGGCTGCGGGGTCGTGGATGACGGCGCAGGGCTGGCTGCGGGGAACCAGGGTGCCGTCTTCCTGGTAGGCGCGGTCGGCGATGCCCACGATGGCGACCTGCAAGCCACGGTCAGCTGCGGCGGTGGCCAGTTCGCCGTCCTGGGCGAGCACGATCAGGCGGGGGTCCACGCGGGCCGCGGCGTCAGCCACAGCCCCGGCGTAGTCGGCGCGGGTTGCTACGAGGTTGCCGAGGCGCCCGTGCGGGGCCAGGTGGGAGACAGACCCGCCGTGGTAGGCGGCGAAAGCCGTGAGGGCGCCGAGCTGGTACACGACGTCGTTGCGGACTTCGTCCGCGGAGAGGTCCATGGCCCGGCGGCCGAAGCCGCGGAGGTCCGGGAAGCTTGGGTGGGCGCCGATGCCCACTCCCTTGCGGACGCATTCTGCAACGGTGGCATTCATGATGTCCGGATCGCCGGCGTGGAATCCGCAGGCGATGTTGGCGCTGGAAACGATATCCAGGAGGGCCTTGTCGTCGCCGATCGAGTAGGCACCAAAACCTTCACCAAGATCCGCTACGAGATCAACTGTGGGCATTGCGGGCCTTCCTCTGCTGCATGTTTGGGGATGTAAAAAAGTGTGGCACCGGAGACTTGACTCACACAAAGACGTAATCGGTGTCACGGGATAGGGGACGGTTATGACCCCTCGCTTGCGGCCTTGTGGCCGACACCTGGAAATGTACTAATGGCTTGTTTCGGAAATGTAAAAACAATGCGGCTAAATGACGCCTCTGCGGTTTATGCAAAATGCATATGCCGTCATCGGAAGCTGCTATGACCGGAGCGGGGATAGAATGTTCTGGTCATTGGGAAGTCATCTGCAATTAACCTATGCCTGAGGCCGGGATCACACAAAGACGTAATGCCTGTCCCGCCATAGCGCCAACGTATGACCCCCGCAGTACTGTGCCGTCCCCGCCGGAAAGAGGAACGCTATGGACACCCGCAAGCTGGCGTACTTCGTGAAGATCGTCGATTCCGGCAGCATCACCAAGGCCGCCGCCGCCCTCCATGTCGCCCAGCCGGCCCTGAGCCAGCAGGTGTCCTCCCTGGAAACCGAGCTGAAGCAGCGGCTCCTGATCCGGAGCAAGCAGGGCGTGGAGCCTACCGCCGCCGGCCACACCCTCTACCGCCACTCGCAGACCATCCTGAGGCTGGTGGAGCAGGCACGGCTGGATGTGGCAGCATCCGGCGCTGCGCCGTCGGGCCGGGTTTCCATCGCCATCGCCCCCTACAGCATGGCGTCCAGCCTGACACCGCGGATCATCAGCGAAGTTAGCCGGCGCTACCCGGACATCGTGCTGCACCTGACCGAGATTTACGGCGGTGTGCTGAGCGAGGCCATCAAGAACGGCCGGCTGGACATGGCCCTGATTTACGAGCCCGGGCCCATCCGGGGCGTGCAGTTCACCACCCTGATCGTCGAGGACCTGTACCTGATCGTCAACGCCAGCCGCGAGCTTCCGGTCGGGCCGGAGGCAGACACCATCACCCTGGAGCAGGCAGCCACGCTGGGCCTCTTCCTGCCGGAGCAGATCCACACCCTGCGGCAGGTAGTGCAGGCCGGCATCGAGGGCAAGGGGCTCACGCTCCGGCTGGTGGGCGAGGTGGAGTCGGTTCCATCGCTCACCCGGCTGCTGCGCAGCGACCTGGGGGCCACCATCCTGCCGAAGTCGGCGGCGGACGCCCTGTTCCATGAGGAGGACTTCCGGGTCCTGCGGATCGTGGATCCGGCACTGCAGTGCAAGATCGCCCTCTGCACCCCGGACCATGAACCACTGTCCGAGGCGGGGTCCGCCGTGCTGCTGGTCCTGAAGGAAATGCTGCAGGAAATGCTCCGCAGCAAATACCCGCCGATTTCCGCGGGAAATCCTGCCGCCTCGAAATAGCCATCATAAGGCAGCCTTATCAGGTCACGCTCCATTAGTCTTATCCATGGAATTACGGGCGTCCTAGGATAAAAGCCATAAGGGTTCGCCAACGGCGTTTACCCGGCACAAATGATTCCTTGGAGCCCAGCCATGAAAAAGATCACCAGCCTGCAATACCGGAAGTCCTCGGACCGAAGGGTCCAGCTCAAGGCGGGCACAGGCTCGCACTGCCCCACGAACGGATTCTGGCGGCCTGAGGACGGGCCGGCGTCGGACCCTGTTTTCGTCTTTGAGGGAAGCATGATGCCGCCGGGCAAGCGCGGCTCCACCATGTGGTACCTGGATGACAGCCAGGTTGGGCCTCCGGCGCATCTCCTCCCCGGCATGAACTGACAAGTTCCACCACAGCAGAAGGGCCCGGAGTTCCGAAAGGAACCCCGGGCCCTGCTTTGTGCTTACAGCGCGGGTTCGAGTTCGGCGTCCTCCACCAGCAGGCCCTTGGCCTTGAGGACGTCCGTAAGCTTGCACAGCTCGATGGTGGTGCCGCCTTCCTTGTAGAGGCGGATGAGTTCATCTTCGGCGTCAACGCGTGCCTGGGACAGTGCGATGACTTCCTCGATTTCGTCCTTCCGGACCACCACGACGCCGTCGGCGTCGCCCAGCAGGACGTCGCCGGGGTAGACAATTTCGTCGCCGAACACCAGCGGGTGGTTGATGGGGCCGATGGTTTCCTTCACGGTGCCCTTGATGCAGACGCTGCCGGAGAACACCGGCAGGCCGAGTTCGATCAGGTCCTTCGTGTCGCGCACGCCGGAATCGGTCACCATGGCGGCGACGCCCTTGGCCTTCATGGCGTTGCCCAGCACGTCGCCGAAGGTTCCGGCTTCCTCGAATTCACCGGCCGCAACCAGGACAACGTCGCCCTTTTGGGCGTAGTGGATGGCCACCTGCAGCATGAGGTTGTCCCGCGGCGCGCACACCACGGTGACGGCCGGGCCGCAGAATGACATGCTGCGGTCGATCGGCTTGATCTTCGAGCTCAGCGCACCCTTGCGCCCCTGGGCTTCGTGGACCGTGGCGGAGGAGAACTTGGACAGGCGTGCGATGGCGTCCTCGGACGGCTTGTCGAACTTGGTCTTGACGTGGATCACGGGATGGCTCCTGGAGAGGCTGGAAAGGGAGGTGGTTGAGGGGCTGATGCAGGACACGGGGCTCAGGAGAGCGCCAGGACCGCTTTTTCGATGGCAGCGATGGATTCCTCGATCACGGGCAGTCCCGTGGCGTAGGAGATCCGGAAGTAGGGGCCCACACCGTAGGCCGAGCCCTGGATGACGGCCACGGAGGCGGCGTCCAGCAGGTAGAGGGTGAAGTCCTCGTCGTTGGCAATCAGCTTCCCGTCCGGCGTGGTCCTGCCGATGACCCCGCCGCAGTTGACGTACGCGTAGAAGGCGCCCTCCGGCGTCGCGCAGTTGAGGCCTTCGATGGCGTTGAGCCCGGAAACTGCCGCGTCCCGGCGTTCGCGGTACACGGCCACGCTTTCGCGGACGAAGGACTGGTCGCCGGTGAGTGCCGCGGCGGCGGCCGCCTGGCTGACGGAGGACGGGCAGGAGGACATCTGGGACTGGAGCTTGTTGATGGCTGCCACCAGGGGCGCCGGTCCGCCGGCGTAGCCCAGCCGCCAGCCGGTCATCGCGTAAGCCTTGGAGACACCGTTGGTGACCAGCACGCGGTCCTTGAGTTCCGGCGCCACGGCAACGAGGCTGGTGATCGGTTCCGAGCCGAAGTGGATTTCGTCGTAGATCTCGTCAGTGAGGACATGGACGGCGGGGTGCTCCTTGAGGACCGCGGCCAGGCCGGCGAGTTCGGCACGGGAGTAGACCGCCCCGGTGGGGTTGGACGGCGTGTTGAGGATGACCCACTTGGTACGGTCCGTGAGGGCCGCTGCCAGCACCTCCGGGGTCAGTTTGAAGCCGGTGTCCTCGGAGCAGGGGACGACCACCGGGGTGCCTTCATTGGCGAGCACCATGTCCGGGTAGGACACCCAGTAGGGGGCGGGAATGACCACCTCGTCACCCGCGTCCAGGGTGGCCATGAAGGCTGTAAAGATGACCTGCTTGCCGCCGCCGCCGATGGTGATCTCGCCGGGCGTGTACCGCTGCCCGGTCTTGCGCTCGAGCGTCTGCAGGATGGCCTGCTGGAGTTCGGGCGTTCCGGTGACCGAGGTGTACTTGGTTTCGCCGCGGCCAAGGGCGGCGATGGCGGCGTCCTTGATGTGCTGGGGGGTATCGAAATCCGGTTCGCCCACCGTCAGGTCCAGGATCCGCCGGCCCTCGGCCTTGAGCTCCCGGACGCGGGCTGCTGCGGCCACGCTGGGTGAGGATTTGATTCGGGTGACGCGTGACGCTGGCACGAATTCAGGCATGTTCTCTTCCGGGGCCTTCCACTGCGGACGGAGGGTGATTCATTCGAGCGTAGGGAAGGAACGCCCCGCTTGGATAAGACCTAAAGTGCGTGGACGGATAAGCGGCCCTTATGACGCCGCACCCAGAAGAATCCGCTATAGCACCACGCCAAATAGGTATTCCCTGCCCGGCGGCGGGGCCGCGTAGCGTGGCAGGCTGGACCTCCTTCCCGCGCTCCGCGCCATGGCGCACGACGGCGGCGGCCGGCTTTCCGCCGTCTGCCTGGGGTGGTCCTCCGCTACTTTCGTCCCAGGAGCCTTTTGGCAGCAAGGAGCCGGCCGTGTCCTCCCGCCACGCCTTCCGTCCAACGGCCGCTGCCGCGGCTACGCACACCGGTGGCTCCCCGCGTGGGGCGTACCGGTACCGGGGAACACCGCAGGCGGACCCTGCCGCCGCCAGGATTGGCGAGATCCGGGACCTTTTGGAGCAGCAGCGGCGGATGATTTCCCTCCGGTCCAGCCGGCTGCGGGCCCTGTTCTCCGAGCTCAACGAACGCGTGGCACAGGCCGTCTGCGACGGCGTGAAGGTCACCACCATCGCACGGGCTGCGGGCGTGCCGGTCACCGCGGTCCGCGGCATCGGGCTGGGCCGGGACGGGCTGTACCCCTCGGGCCTGCCGGCCGAGGACCAGCTGCGCACCATTGCCGGGATCGCGGACGAGGTGTCCGCCGTTGAAGCGGCGCGTGCCGCCGTCGAACGCCACCGTGTCCAGGTGCTGGCGGACGCGAGGAAACAGCGCCTGCTGGACGATTACCAGCTCGCCTCCGTGAGCGGCCTGAAGCACGACGAAATCCGCAAGATGACCAGGGGCGTGAACACCCGGCCGGAGGGCTGACCGGCCGCAGGCACGGAAGGGAATATTGTGGCCCTGGCCCGGCGTTGTTGCCCTGTTCGGAAGAATCTGTCCAGAAGAATCAGTCGGGAGGAATCCCGTCGGACAAACCTGCCAGGTGGTTCCGGATTTCACCAGCCAGAGAGGAGAACGCACTAATGGCAGTTGACTACGACGCTCCACGGGTGACGCCGGAAGACGAACCGAACGTTGCCATCGAGGAGCTGAAGGCCGACAAGCCGGGACGCCGGGAGGCGGCTCCCGATGTGGACGAGACTGACCTTGCGGACAGCTTTGAGCTCCCCGGAGCCGATCTGTCCCACGAGGAACTGCAGGTCCAGGTTGTCCCGGTCCAGGCGGACGAGTTCACCTGCATGTCCTGCTTCCTGGTCCATCACCGCAGCCAGCTGGCACGGGAAAAGGACGGGAAGAAGTACTGCAGGGAATGCGAGTCCTGAGCGGCCATGCGGAGGCGGCGGACGGCCGCTTCCGCCCGGACCGGTGAGCCCGCCATTATCGGAAAGCCCTTTCCAAGGCTCGCCGGTCCTGATTGAATGAAGCACGCCACCCTTCCTTCAATCACACAGAACGGCTTTCACAGTGCGCATCAATGACAACGGGGCATGGTGCTGGTTCCAGGACGAACGCGCCCTCATCGATCCGGCCAACAACACCCTCCTGGTGGGTTCCGTCGCCGCTCCGGAAGGGCCCGGCGGTGCTGACCGCGGCGGCAACATCGAGGTAGCGGTGCTTGACCCTGCCACGGGGCACAGCCAGGTCCATGTGCTGCACGAACGGCTGGAATCCGATGACCATAACGCCCCGGCACTGCTGATCCGGCCGGACGGCAGATACGTGGCGATGTACGCCAGGCACAAGACGGACAACTACTCCCGCTGGCGCGTATCCGTCCGGCCGCATGACGCCTCGGAATGGGAGCCCGAGCAGGTCTTCGACTGGACCGAGCTGGCGGACGGCCGCGGCGCCACCTACTCCAACCTGCACCGCCTGGACGCCGAATCCCGCGTCTACAACTTTGTCCGCGCCGTCAATGACGATCCCACCATGCTGGTGTCCGACGACGACGGCAGCACCTGGCGCTACGGCGGCAAGCTCCTCACCCGCCCCAAGGTTGGCTACGTCAACGGCTACACCCGCTACTGGGGCAACGGCGTGGACCGGATCGACCTCATCACCACGGACCACCACCCCCGCGACTTCAACAACAGCATCTACCACGGCTTCATCCGGGACGATGCGCTGCACGACGCAGAAGGCCGGGTGGCCAGCAAGCCGCTTCTGGGCTCCGCGGGCGTCAACCAGGACACCCTCACCACCGTCTTCCGGGCCGGTACCGAAATCGACGGCGACGTCCTCACCCACGCCTGGACAGCAGACCTGCGGGGGCAGGGCAACCAGCTGGCGGCCATCATCAGCTGCCGGGCCAACGACGTCAACGGCCCGCTCCAGCGTCAGCAACGGCTAGACGTCGACGACCACCGGCTGCTGTACGCGCGCTTCGACGGAACGGAGTGGGCCCTGCACCCGCTGGCCGTGGCCGGCCCGGGCCTGCTCCCCCATGAGCAGGACTACACCGGACTGGGGGCCGTTGACCCCAACAACCTGGACCAGGTCTACATTTCCACGCCGGTCCACCCCGGCACCGGCGAAGCCACTGACCACTACGAGATCTACCGGGGACAGACGGCCGACGGCGGCGCCAGCTGGAGCTGGAGCGCGTTGACCGAAGACTCCCACTCAGACAACCTCCGCCCCCTGGTGGTTCCCGGCGACCCCTCGGTCCACGCCGTGCTGTGGTTCCGCGGCAGCATGGCCTCTTCCCAGGCCTACACCGCCGAGGTGGTGGGACAGGTGAGCCGCCCGGAAGCGGGCGACGGGACCAACCCGCAGCCGCCCAGCTGACCGATTGTGATCGAACCGCCATTAATCGGTTGACCGCACAGAGGGGCCCGCAAAGAATGGTTGAAACGATATTCCTTACAGACCGGGGAGACCCTTGCATTACCTTCCAGAGGGCCGCCCGGTCCTGACCGTTTCCACCCTGGGCGCCCCCGGCGAAGGTCTCGGCACCGTGCTGGGCTGGCTGGCCGGGCAAGGGGTGTCAGGCGTTGAACTGCGGCTTGCCCCGGGCCAGATTGCAGCGCCGGCGATGACCCGGCAGGACCGTGCCCGCCTCCGCTCGGAGGTGGCGGACGCCGGCGTGGCCATCACCGGGCTGGCCAGTTACATCCGGGTGGCGGACCCGGCGCCGGACGAACTCGTGGTGGGCGCCCTTGAGGCCGCACTGTTCCTGGCCGCGGACCTCGGAGCACCCACGGTCCGGGTCTTTCCCGGTGCCCCCACGGCGCCCGCGGACTACCAGCAGGTTCCCGTGACGACGGCGGCCCGGCACGAAGTCAACGCCCTCGCCGCCCGGCGCCTCACCGCCGTCGGCCGCCTTGCCGAAGAACTGGACGTGTTTCCGGCGCTGGAAACCCACGACTCCCACCCCCGCGGACGGGACATTGCCGAGATCCTGGGCCAGGCGGAGGGAAGGGTGGGAGCCGTGTGGGACCTGATGCACCCCTGGCGTGTGGGCGAAAGCCTCGAGGATACGTGGAACATCCTGGCGCCCTGGCTCACCAGCGGCCTGGGCAGCGTCCAGGTCAAGGACGCCGGGCTGCCGGACAGCCGGACCCCGGTGCCGATCGGGGATGGGACCCTCCCCGTGGACGGATTCGCGCAGCTCCTCAAGGACCACGGCTACACCGGACTGCTGTGCCTGGAATGGGAGAAGGCGTGGCACCCCGATGCTGTCCGGCTGGACGCCGCCCTCGCATCCACCAAGGCCTGGTACCTGCGCCACTGGCCGGACCGCCAGCAGCCCGTTTCAGCCCAAGACACCGTTGTGGAGACACCGTGAACGCCCAGCCGGACCTCAGTTTCGACTATTCCCCCTGGACCTTCCGGGCCAATGCGTCCGCCTCTCAGCGTGAGGCGCAGCTGGAACGGCAGCGGGCCCTGGCCGGCAAGGGCGGCATCACTATCGGCGAAGGGGCCTACGTTTCCGCGCTGGCCATGGTGGACCCGGACAGCCTGGCCCTGGGGGACGAATCGCTCATTGCCGCCCACGCGTACCTCACCGGGGATCTTCGGATCGGCAGCAACTGCACGGTGAACGCCTTCACCGTGGTGCGCGGCACCGTCAGCATGGGCGACGGCGTCCGCATCGGCGCGCACACCTCCATCCTGGGGTTCAACCACTCCATGGAGCCTTCCGCACCGGTGTTCCGGCAGCCGCTCACCAGCAAGGGCATTGTCTTCGGCGACGACGTCTGGATCGGTTCCAACGCGGTGGTGCTCGACGGCGTCACAGTGGGTTCCCACGCAGTCCTCGCCGCCGGTGCCGTGGTCACCAAGGACGTGCCCGACTGGGCGGTGGTGGGCGGCAATCCCGCACGGTTTATCCGCGACAGGAGGAGTCCGCGCAAACCTGCCGGCAGCGGCGACGGGATCCTGCGGGAACGGCTGGCATCCTTCGCAGCAACGGCCCGGGCCGACGCCACGGAGATCATCGCCCGCTCGTGGCAGCAGGAGGCGTCCGGCACCGGCGGCTTCGGTGAGGGCCGGTACGTGGACCGTCCGGGTGCGGCGGCAACGGTCCGGGCCCACTGCGACGCGGTCGAAATCGCGGATCTCCTGCTCCGCACCACTCCCCCGCAGCTCAGCAGGGACGCGCACGCGCACCGGCTCCGGTCGCTGCAGGATCCACGGACGGGCCTGGTGCCCGAGTACGGCCCCGACGGGCTGCCGGACGCCGGTGAACCGGCTTTCGGGCGCGGGGAGGCCACGTATCACGTGCTGTCCGTGGGTTACGCCCTCGATCTGCTGGGCAGCGGATTCAAGCACCCCATCCACGCGGTGGCCGGGACCGGGCCTGCGGATCTGGCCGCCCGGCTGAACGCCCTGCCATGGCGGAAGGAAGCCTGGGAATGCGGCGCCTGGGTGGATGCGTGGGGAACTGCGGAGTACTGGAACCTGGCCCACGCAGCGGACGCCAACCGCGGGAGCACCGGCACCCTGGAGGCCCTGTTCGGCTGGCTCCTGACCCGGGTCAACAGCGCCGCTGGGACCTGGGGAACCCCTTCACCCGATACCCGGCTCAAGGTGGTCAACGGCTGTTACCGGCTCACCCGCGGCACCTTCGCCCAGTTCGGATTGCCGGTCCCCCACCCGGAACAACTGATCGGCACCGTCCTGGAGCACGGGGCGGATCCCCGGTACTTCGCGGACGGCCGGCAGAACGCGTGCAACGTGCTCGACGTCGTCCATCCGCTCTGGCTCGCGCGGAAACAGGTGACACACCGGGAGGCCGATATCAAGGCCTGGGCCGCAACCCAGCTGGACCACGCCCTCAGCCAGTGGCACCCCGGGCAGGGCATGGCCTTCAGCGCGGCACCGGAAAGCGCCCAGCAGAACCTCCCCGGCCTGCAGGGCACCGAGATGTGGCTCAGCATTACCTGGTACCTGGCGGACCTGCTGGGACACTCGGAGGCCCTGGGCTACCGCCCCCGCGGCGTGCACCGGCCGGAACCGGCTTTCCTGCTCCCCACGCTGTAGCTGCGGGCCGGAACCGGGTTGTTCATTGAATGAAAAATCGGACTGACGCGCGGCAGGCAGTCCGTCATGCTGGTGGGGACTCACACTCCGGCCCTGCCGGGCGACCCGAAAGAAGGAACCGATGTCCCTCAGCGTGGAGGAAATGAACAAGCAACTGCCGGTGGCCAATGCGCTGCCGGGTGAGGCCGTCCCGTACTACATGGCCTCCGGCGAGGGCGCACGCTACGAGCTTAACGGGCAGCTGGTCACGGTCATCGCCCGGGCTGCGGACACCGGCGGCATCTTCAGCGCCGCCTACATTTCCGGCGGCATGGGCGCCGAATCCCCGTTCGTCACCCACAGCATCGAGCACAAGACCCTGTACGTTTTCGACGGCATCCTGCACGTCTGGCTGCCTGGCGAGAGCCGCATCCTGACCCCCGGCGATTCGGTGGTCATCCCGCCGAACACGCCGCACGCCTACCGCATGGCCAGCCACTACACCCGGTTCCTGAACTGGATGACGCCCGGCGGCGGCGAGGCCTACTACGAGCGGGTGGGCACGCCTATCGATTCGCACGTCCCGCCGGTCCGCGCCGGCCGGTCCGCGGGCCTGCAGGAGCAGGCCGAGGTGGGTGCCGAGTTCGGCATCAGCTTCCCGGACGTGGAGCGGGTCACCCCCAAGTTCAAGCACGACGCCGGCCTCCCCGCCACCCAGAGCCCCTACTTCCTCAGTGCCCACGAGGGTGAGCGCCTGGCCAGCTACCAGACGATGTTCACCTACCTGTCCCGCCCGGCCAACACCGGATCCAACTACTTCGCGGTGCACACCAAGGGCGCCAAGTCGCCCTACATTCCGCTGCACTTCCACTCCGAACACACCGAGAACTTCCTCTGCACCGAGGGCCGGATGTGGCTGTACGCCAACGGCCGCGAAATGCTGCTGACCAAGGGCGACTTCGTCCACGCCCCCGCCGGCACCATCCACTCGTTCGCGTTCGACGCGCACAACACGCAGATGGTGGGGTTCCTGACGCCGTCGGTCTTCAATGGCTTCTTTGAGTACTTCAACAAGCCCACCGAGGACTACATGTACACGGAAGGCGGGACGCCCTACATGGATATGGAAGGCTTCGGCCGGGCCCAGGCGGAGATGGACCTGACCGTCGTCGGACCCCCGCCGCAGCGCCGCGCAGCCCTCGACATCCCCTAAATCCAGCCCACCAAAAACCGAAGGCAGAAGGCCCGGACTTCCGAAAGGAAATCCGGGCCTTCTGCTGTTCACAGACCATCCGCAATGACCGGGTACTGGTCAGGAAGTTGCCTGCCTGGCCAGTTCGCGGCCGTAGTCGTTGCCGTTGGGGGTGCGGACCACGGTGTGCATGTGGAACGGGGCAGGTTCATCGTTGCTGAGGAACACGCCGGTGTGGTGGTCCAGTTCCAGCACCACCACCGGGCTCTGCAGGCGGAAGTAGAACGCCTCGTCCCCCTCCCAGCCGCCGATCCAGCTGAAGTACGTCTCGCCGTAGTGCTCCTGGATTTCCCGACGGCGGGCGGCGCGGGGTCCGTCCGGAAGGTAGCCGATGAAGTCGTCCACCACGGCGTCCAGGAGTCCGCGGGCTTCCGCCGGCATGTCCGCCACCAGGATGCCCTCGTACGGGATCACCCGGTTGTCCTGGAAGCAGCCGCCCAGGTGGCGCTCGTCGCCGGGGTGGATGCGGCCCTCAGGCATTGCCGGGTCCACCATGGAGCCGTAGGACACGACGCTGGAACGAACGTCCGCGGGCAGCGCACCCATCAGCTGCCGGGCCAGGGCGATGCGCTCCTTGAAGACCTTCACGCCCCGGTGCGGGCCGGCGTCGATCATGTCCGGCTCGGCGCCCATGAATACCGGCGAGAGCACCAGCTGGGTGCCTGCCACCAGGCAGTTCAGCGCCGCGTGGTGGCCGAACAGCTGCCACCCCCACGGTTCCGCTTCGGACGGCTGCCCGTAGAGGGCAAAGTTGTAGCTGAATTCGTTCATGAGCAGCGGCAGTTCCACCAGGTCGCCCAGGAAGCCGTTGATGCGCATCAGGTTCCGGACCAGCTCAAACCCTTCTCCGGACAGGCTCGCCTCCACAACCGCAAGGATCGAGTCCCGGACCGGCCCGTCCAGCTCGTCCAGGCGCAGCCCGGTGTCGTGCTGCATGAACTCGGGGTTGGCCCAGCTCTGCCACTCGGGTGCGTCCACGGCGTATGAGAGCTTTTCCGCCTGTTCCGGTGTGAGGGTGCCCAGGAGCTTGCGCGCGGCGGCCGCCATGTCCGCCGTCGGCGCTTCCTCCCCGGACCGGGCGGGAGCGAGCGGAAACAGGCCTTCCCGTCGGACGCCGTCGTTGGTGACGCCCCTGAACGGCTGCGGGTAGAGCTTCTGCCAGCCCTCGATCATCGGGCCCGCGAAGGAGTCGGTCTTCGCAGCTTCGGCGTATTCGCGGGCGTTCAGGCCGCGGATCTCCGCGACGCGCGGATGGTCCGGGGCAAACAGGTAATCACGGAATGACGGCGTCGACACGGGTGCTCCTCGCTGGAAATTCTGGTGCTGGAAAGTCGGCTGCTGGGATTTCTGTGACCGGCAGGTGTGCCGTCCCACTGGCTGCGGCTTCTTGCGGCAACCGGGGAAGCCGGCCCGCCGCAACGGACAGCGCGGCCGCGGCGGCCGCGGCTGAATTGCCCCGCCACGCCACGTGCTGGTCGGGCCGGACCAGCACGGCGTCGGCGCCCCACAGTTCGGAAAGGCGGGTGCCGTCGCCGGAAGGGCCGACGGCGGCGACGGTCACCGGAATGCCCTGCCGGGCCGCTGCTTCCACTACCGGCGCAAAAGCCTCATCCGCCGGCACCCCGCCCAGCGCACCGGCGTCGGCCAGGAGCGTGAACCCGGGGCCCAGCGCGCTGTACAGGGAGAAGGACTCCGCCAGCCAGGCATGCGGCAGCAGTGCCCCCGGGCTGGCGGACGGGACGTAGTGGATGGGGTCCTCGGGCGGTACAGGCAGGCCGTCGGGCACCACCAGGGGCGAGCCGGTGTACGCATAACCCAGCACCAGCCCCAGGGAATCGAACTCGCTCTGCTTCACGGCCAACGCTTCGCGGGCCGTTTGCCGCGCGGCGTCGCCGGCGGGCCCGGAGGCCGCCAGTTCCGGATCCGCGAAGTGGTACGCCAGCGCCTTGCCGTTCCGTGCGGCGTCGCCGATGGTGCGGTCAGCCACCGGCCGGCGCTCCTGGCCGTAGCTGGCCAACAGCGCAGGACCGCCCCACCCGTTGATGGCTGCGGCCAGCTTCCAGGCCAGGTTGGCGGCGTCGCCGATGCAGGTGTTGAAGCCGTGGCCGCCCCACGGCGGGTTGAGGTGCGCGGCGTCGCCCACCAGGAAAATGGTGCCCCGGCTGTAGTCGGGGGCCAGCAGCATGCGGGCGGTCCACGGATCGGTGGCCAGCACCTCGATGTCCACCTCGGCGCCCACGAGCGCGCGGACCATGGCGCCCGCGTCCTCCGTGCTGACGGTAACGGACGGATCCACGCCCTGCACAATGGCCCACCAGGTGCCGTCCAGGTCCATGGGCCCCACCATGCCGGACGTTCCCGAACCCACCACCCAGTACTGCACGGCCGGGTCCAGCGTGATGGCGGAAGCCAGCGACTCGGAGCGGAAGAGGATGCTGATGTTGGACAGCGCAGCGGAGCCACCCTCCAGGCGGATGCCCAGGCTGCGGCGGACGGCGGAGGACCCGCCATCGGCACCGATCACATATTCCGCCGCGATGGTGCGGGCGGCAGCGGACGTGCCGTTCGAAACAACTGCGGTGTGCGCCGCCCGGGCAGTGTCACCCGCCTCATGGACCCCGCTGACAGACCATCCGGTCACGAATGTCACCAGCGGATGGCTGTCGACTGCGGCCCGGAGCACCTCCTCGAGGACCGGCTGCGGCACCTGCTGCCCGCCTTCCGGCTGCGGGCCGTAGCGGCCGGGAACCAGCTGGAAGGCGTTGCGGAACCGGCGCAGCTCGTGTGCGGCCGGGCCCGTCAGGCCGGTGCAGAAGATGACGTCCTGGGCGTAGTCCACCGGCAGCGGTGATGCGTCGCGGAGGGCCCCGGCCAGCCCCAGCCGGCGCAGGTGGGTCATGGTGCGGGCGTTGGTGGTCTTGGCCCGGGGCCGGGTGTGGTCCACGCCGGTGCGGGGTTCAACCACCGTGCTGGCCACGCCGCGGGAGGCGAGGTCAAGCGCCAGGAACAGTCCGCTGGGGCCGCCGCCGGCAATGAGGACCTGGACCTCACCGGGGATGTCCGCCGCATCCGTCACGGGGAAAGCGCACGGGAAGGTGCCCTGCGAGGTGTCCATCAGGCACGGCTCCGCAGGGAAATGTCGCCCACGGGGGTGGTCAGGGTGCCGAGCTTCTCGATCTCCACCACCACTGTGTCACCGGGCTGCAGCAGCCACTGCGGGGTGCGTGCGTAGCCAACGCCTTCCGGGGTGCCGGTGGCGATGACGTCGCCCGGGTGCAGGGTGAAAGTCTGGCTGATGAGCGAGATGATGGCCGGCACGGAGAAGATCATGTCCCGGGTGTTGCCGTTCTGGGCTTCGATGCCGTTCACCAGGGTTCGGACCTGGAGCCCGTCGCGGAGGTCGCCCACCTCGTCGCGGCTGACCAGGTGGCCCAGGGGCCCGCTGAAGTCGCCGTTCTTGCCCAGCGTCCACTGCGAGGTCAGTTTCTGGGCCTTGCGGGAGGTGATGTCGTTGAAGGTGGAGTAGCCAAAGACGGCGTCCGCCGCAGTGGCCTCGTCCGCCGATTCGACCCGGCGGCCGATGTAGGCAGCCACTTCCCCCTCCCAGTCCAATCCGGCCTCACCGGCCGGGACGGGAACCGGGACGTTGCCTACGGACAGGGACGCCGTCCAGCGGGCGAACAGGGTGGGGTACGGGGGCAGTTCCTGGTCCTTGAAGCTTCCTTCGGCCACGTGAGCCTTGTAGTTCAGGCCCACGCAGATGACCCGGGCCGCGGCGGGGACGAGCGGCACCTCGGTGACGCTGTCCCGCACCAGCCAGGAGCCGGCGTCGGACGTTTCCTTACCCTCCGCGCCGGCAGGGGACGCGGCGGCGGCAACCAGTGTGCTTGCCTTGTCCTGCCATCCCTCCGGGTCGGCCCAGAAGTCGGTGACGGTGGCCAGCGGGAGGACGTGCCGTCCGGCGAGGGCTGCCGCCCAGGATTCGCCGTTGTGGTTGATGCCGATGAACTGCATGAGGTGGCCTTTCAGGTCTGGCGGCCGGGCAATCGGGCCGCCCGGGCGTGGTGGAAAATCAGTGCTCCGACTGGCGGCGGAGGAAATCAAGGGTTGCGGCGGTAGCCGTTTCGGCGGCCGCGCTGCTGCCATTCGGGGTGGACCACATATGGTCCGCGCCGTCCAGCAGGAGAAGTTCGACGGCGGCGCCCGCGTCTTCCAGCGCCCCGGCAAGGGCGGTGGACTGGGCCGTCGGGACGAACCTGTCGTCCGTTCCGTGGATGAGGAGGAAGGCCGGTGCACCCGTATGCACGTAGGTGAGGGGGCTGGCGGCCGTGGCCTTGTCCGGGGCGTCGGCGGGCTGGGCCCCGATGAGCAGGGCTTCCCGGGAACCCGGGTCGTCGGCGCTGGCAACGGCATCGGGCCGGGCCTGGGCACCCATCCGCACCAGGTCGGTGGGCGGATACCAGGCCACCACCGCGGCGACGCCGTCAGCGGTCCCGGTGCCGCCGTCGTCGGCAAACGCGGCTGACCCGGCGGTCAGGCCAACCAGGCTGGCGAGGTGTCCGCCCGCAGAGTCGCCCCACGCGTAGATGCGCCCGGGGTCCACGTCGTAATCGGCGGCGTGCGCCCGGACCCAGCGGACCGCTGCCTTGGCGTCATGCAGCTGGGCGGGAAATGTGGCGCTATCCGTGAGCCGGTAGTCAGCGGAGGCCACCACGAAGCCGGCGTCCACCAGCTGTTCAATGGGGCTGAGTCCAAAACTGTCCACGGTGGGCCCCAGCGAGGAACGCTCCCCCGTCCGCCAGCCGCCGCCGTGGAAGTGGACCACCGCGGGGCGCGGGGCGCCCGAAGCGGGGCCCCGGGCGGGATCCGCCGCCGGGAGGTAGAGGTCCAGCAGCAGCGGCGCTCCGCCACCGGGGCGGGCGAACTCAATCCCCCGAAGGATCCGCCCCGCCGTCGTCGTTGACTCCATGTGTACCGCGCCGTTCTGTCCCGTGATGATCCTGTGGTGGCTGCCTGACAAGCCCGGTGTGGGCTGCGTCATGAATCAACTGTGGGGTATCGCGAAGCCGCACGGCGCGGCCGGTTTCACTGAATGAAAAGGCTTGCCGATCCCGGCCGGTAGTGACTGGCCAGCTTCGCGAGTCCTTCATCCAGCGACACCGCAGGAGTCCAGTCCAGGAGCTCCCGGGTGCGGCGCTGGTCGAACCAGTGGGCGGTGGACAGCTGCTCGGCGAGGAACCTGGTCATCGGCGGCTCTTCGGTGCGTCCGGCCCACAGCCACAGCTTTTCCACCACAGCCCCCACGCCCCGGGCCACGGCGCCGGGAACGGCCCACTTCGGTGCCGCAACACCGCCGGCGGCGCAGATGCCGGCGATCAGCTCGCCGACGGGACGGGGCTCGCCGTTGCTGACCACCACCGCCTGCCCGTGGACGTGGTCCAAGCGGTTCAGGGCGGCCACCATGGCGGACGCCGCGTTGTCCACGTAGGTGGTGTCGATCAGGGCCGCTCCGGCGTCCAGCAAGGGCAGGCGGCCGACGGCGGCGCGCGCCAGGACGCGCTCCACCAGTTGGGTGTCGCCCGGGCCCCAGACGATGTGCGGGCGCACGGCGGCCACCCGGAAGCCCGGGGAATCAGCGGCCAGGGCCAGCAGTTCAGCGGCTCCCTTGGTGCGTGCGTAGTCGCCGTGGGCGTGCTCCGGGTCTGCCGGGCCCGCGCCCAGCCCCACAATGGCGGCACCGGAATTCGCCACGGACGGGGAGGAAACGAACACGAAGTCCGGAACGCCGGCCGCCCGGGCGGCGTCCAGGAGCCGGCGGGTGCCCTCGATGTTCACCTCGTCGAACTCCGCCGCGTGTCCTGTGAAGGAGACCTTCGCGGCCAGGTGGATGACGCCGTCCTGGCCCCGGACGGCGTCCTTCAGCACCCCGGCATCGGTGATGGACCCGCAGAGGTCCGTGGCGCCGTCGACCCCCGACGGGCGCCGCTGCAGCGTGGTGACGGTGTGGCCCTCGCGGACCAGGAGCCGCGCAACGGCGCCGCCGAGCATGCCGCTGGCGCCGGTGACCAGGACCCTCACGGCTTCCCCGGCCGGCCGCCGGCCAGCACGCGCGTTGCCCACCGCGAAAGGCGTGTCCTGTCGATTTTGGCGTTATGCCGGATGTCGGTGGGCTGTGCGGGAACGGCCAGCACCGCGGAGATTTCGACGCCGGCCGTGCGGGCTGCTGTACGGACGCTTGCGGCGAGTGCCGGTTCAGCCGGTCCCGCGGTGCGCGTTGGAGGCACGGTCTCGACGACGGCCACCACGGCCTGCGTACCGGACGGACCCACGCCCGTGACGGCGGCCAGCCGGACACCCTCCAGCCGTTCGATGGCCTGCTCGGCACCCACGGGGGTTACCGCGGCGCCGGGTGCGGTCACCACGTGCGCGAGGCGGCCTTCCACCCAGAGCCTCCCGGCGGCGTCGAAGTGCCCCACGTCCCCGGTGCGGTGCCAGCCGGGCAGGCCGGCGCTTTCCCGCTGGGTCAGCCAGAGCCTGTCGTACGAGTCCTTGACGTGTGGGGCGCTGACCAGGATTTCACCGGTCACGCCGGCGTCCGTCACCGGGCTGGTTCCGGACGCGGTGCCGTCCGCCGCGAGCGGGATGATGGACAGGCGTGCTCCGTGGACGGGTTTGCCGACGCACACGCCGTTGCCGCCGCCCTGGAGGTGTCCGCCCGCTGTTTCGGCGTCCGCTTCCCTGATCTGTTCCAGGCTGATGTCCGTGACCGGCAGGGCTTCCGTCATCCCATAAGGGGTATGCAGCGAGGCGGCGGGGACCAGCTGCTGGACCTCTGCCAGGAGCGGTTCGGGGACGGGGGCTCCAGCGGAGAGCAGCAGCTCAACGCGGGCCAGCGCCTTCAGTCCCGCCTCATCGAGGTCTTCCCGGGTGGCAACGACATTGCGGAGAGCCGCCGGCGAGGCAAACACCACCGTCGCGTCGATGGCCCTGGCAGCGTCGGCCAGCGCGCGGGCTGTCAGCGTTCGGGGCGCCGTCACGTCCATGGCCGGTGTGACGGACACAGCGCCCAGCGCCGGGCCCAGGAGGGCGAAGGGAGCGAAGCCGGCAACCAGGGTGGACCCTGCCCGGATGCCGAAGGTGCTGGCCACGGTGTCCCGCATCGCGGCCAGCTGCCGGTGCGTGTAGAGCACGCCCTTGGCCGGCCCGGTGGAGCCTGAGGTGAACAGCACGGCGGCGGGGGCGTCGGGGTCGGCAGCACCGGCGGGCTGTGCGGCACCGCTTCCGGCGCCGGGCCGGGTCAGTTCCGCGAGGGAGGTTTCGGCGCCGAGGAGGCGGCGGCGCGCCGCCGGGAGGGTGCCCACGCTGATCCGACGGCCGGGCCAGCCAAGGGCGGCGGCCGCTGCCAGGGCCTTGTCGATGCCGATGATGAAGTCCGGGGTGGCGCCTTTCACGGCGCGGCTCAGGCCCTTGGTTCCGAGTCCGGCATCGGCCACCACCACCACGGCGCCAAGGCGCAGGCAGGCGTAGAGGGCCACCGTGAGGTCCACCCCGGGCGGCACCATGAGGCTGATCCTGCTGCCGCGCTCTACTCCGGCTTTCGCCAGCCCGGCAGCGAGGGCCACGATTTTCTGTTCCAGCTGCTGCCAGCTGAGCGACCGGGCTGCCGTGCCGTCCGGGGCCATCTCCACGACGGCGGACCCGGTGCCGGCGGGCCCTGCGGCCTGTTCGCCGAGCAGGGTCCAGAGGGGCCGGAATTCAGCGGTCTCGGGCGCAGCCGGGCTGGCTGGTGTGCCCACAACATCAGCTGGGGCGCCCGAAGTGTCAGCGTCGGCGCCAGAATCAGCGGCGTCCGGGACAGCACCGTTCAAGACGGCACCGCCCGGGGCAGCACCCTCCCGGCCGGCAAGCCACTCAAACACCGGCGAGGCAATGTCCCGGTCTTCCGCCACAAGGTGTCCCGCGCCCTCGAAGCGGTGCACCTTGGCGTGCGGAAGCCTGCCGATGAGGTCTTTGAGGTAGCGGTCGGAAAAGATGGGATCGCGGGGGCCCCACAACATCAGGGCCGGGACTGTCAGCCCGCGCAGCCCTTCCGCCACGCCGGCCAGCGCCGCAAAACTGGGATGGAATTCGTCCACCGGAATGTCGGCCACGAAGTTGCCCACGCCGGCCCGCCGGCTGGCACCCCGGTAGGGGGCCATGTAGGCGGACTTGATGTCGGCGGCAAGCGGCGGGTGGGCCAGCGAATGGGTGACCCGCAGGAAGGCGTCCGAGGTGACCGTTCCCCACTGGTGCACGGCGGGGTGCAGGGCCAGCCGGAGCGCAGGCGGAATTTTGGATGTGTACGGCTGGTGGACGGCCGTGTTGGTCAGGACCACCCCGGCGAGCTGGTCCGGGTGTGCCAGTGCCCAGCCCAGGCTGATGACCCCGCCCCAGTCGTGTCCCACGGTGACCACGGGACCGTCCAGTCCCAGCGCCGTGGTGAGGTCGGCCAGGTCGTTGATGCGGTCGGCGAGGCGCCGGAACGTGCCGGTGCGTTCCGAAAACCCCATGTCAAGCTGGTCCACCGCCACCACGCGCCACGGGTGGGCGGGATTGGACCCGGCGGCAAGCAGCGTGCGCCAAAGATAGGACCAGGTGGGGTTGCCGTGCACGCACAGCAGGGTGCCTGCGGGTGTCAGCCCCC
Source organism: Pseudarthrobacter sp. SORGH_AS 212 (assembly GCF_030818145.1). Classification (NCBI taxonomy): domain Bacteria; kingdom Bacillati; phylum Actinomycetota; class Actinomycetes; order Micrococcales; family Micrococcaceae; genus Pseudarthrobacter; species Pseudarthrobacter sp. SORGH_AS 212. Next base: position 1,656,347 of record NZ_JAUTAA010000001.1, read on the forward strand.
GGGCCTCGAGCTGGGCGCCGTTATCCAGGATGTGCCAGTTGCGGACCGTTCCGGGCTCATCCGCACCGGAGGTGGAGGGCACGGCAAATTCGCGGGACCACGCGGGGTCCACGCCGGGCCAGGCGGCGGCTACCAAACGATTTCAATCATGGCGGTGTTCAGGCCTGAGCCCACTCCCATGCACAGGACGCGGTCCCCGGCTTCGAGGGACTGGGATTCGGCGGCAAGGGTCATGGGCAGCGAAGCCGGTCCCACGTTGCCCCAGTGCGGGAACGTGATGGGAACCTTGGCCGGGTCCAGGTCGATGGCATCAATGATGGCCTGGGTGTAGGCGTTGCTCACCTGGTGCGTGACGTACCGGTCCATGGCGGCCCAGTCCCACTCCGGCTGCGCCTCGTGCCAGGCGTCCACCACGAGCTGCAGGCCGCCGTCGAGCAGTCCTTTGGTGTCAGTGGACATGCCGTCGATGCCGCCCACGCACAGTTCGTGGTGTTCGGTGCCGGCCCGCATCACCCCGCCCACCAGCCGGTGCGCGCCGGGGTGTCCGTCTGCCGGGCCCAGGACGGCAGCGGCAGCCCCGGAGCCCAGGGTGAGGGTGGCAAACTCGCGGTTGAAGTCCTCGCGGGTGGTTTCGGGCCGCTGCAGCCGGGCGAGCGTCGCTTCCTGCGTGGCTTCAGCGTCCTCGGCGTTGACGATCACGGCGTATTTGATCTGGCCGGAGTCGATCATGTTGGCCGCGAGGGTCAGGCCGTTCACAAACCCGAGGCAGGCGTTGGCGAGGTCGAAGTTCATGGCCGACGACGGGAGGCCCAGTCCGTGGTGGATCTTCACCGCAACGGACGGCTCGAGGTTGCGGCGGGTAACCGAGGTGTTGATCAGCAGGCCAACCTCGGACGCTTCCACGCCGGCCTCGGCAAGGGCCTTGGCTCCTGCCTCGATGGCGGCGTCATCAAACGACGTGCCGGCCGCCCACCAGCGGCGGTGCGTGATCCCGGCGACGCGCTCCAGGAGCCGGGGCGGGAATTTCAGCCGCTGCAGTGTCGATGCCAGCCGGCGGTCGAAGTCAACGGAACTCACGATCCTTGGAGCTTCGACGCTGCTCACCGAGAGCAGCGCGGTGTTGGTGTGCCGGAAGGTTGCATTACCTACCAATTCAAGCCCCTGTTCGTTTCTGTCCTGCGGTGTCTATTACCCACCGGCGCAGGAGCTTAACTATGCAGGCAAGTGCCCCGTCGTGCACATTTATTCCCGGTCACTGCGTTGCCGGGGTGTCCTGGAGGGGGCGGCGGGCCAGCCAAGCTGCCACTATGGCGCCTGAGATATTGTGCCACAGCGAGAAAACGGCGGACGGCAGCGCGGCCAGCGGGCTGAAGTGTGCCGTGGCCAAAGTGGCGGCCAGCCCGGAGTTTTGCATGCCGACTTCGAAGGCCAGCGCACGGCGGGCCTTGTCATCCAGGCGGCCCAGTTTCCCGGCGAGGTAGCCCAGTCCCAGGCCGAATCCGTTGTGCAGGACCACGGCCAGGAACACGATGCCGCCGGCGGCCACGATCTTGCTGGCACTGCCGGCCACCACGATGGCCACGATGAGGGAGATCACGACGGCGGACGCCCACGGCAGTGCCGGCAGCACCTTATCCACGAGCTTCTTGAGGAACAGGCGGGCCAGCAGCCCGGCGACCACCGGCAGGAGGACCGTGTTGAGGATGTCCACCACCATGCTGCCGGCGTCGATGTTCAGGTAGGAACCCGCCAGGAACAGCACGAGCAGCGGGGTGACGATGGGGGCGATCAGGGTGGACACGGAGGCCACCGCCACGGAGAGGGCAACATCACCCTTGGCGAGGAAGGCCATGACATTGGACGCGGTGCCGGACGGGGCACAGCCCACCAGGATCAGGCCGACGGCCAGCTCCGGCTCCAGGTTCAGCGCCTGCGCGATGAGCCAGCCGGCGCCGGGCATGATCACGTAGTGCGCCACGATGCCGAGCGCCACAGCCCAGGGCCGCTTTGCCACGGCGGCGAAGTCGGGCGGGGTCAGGGTGAGGCCCATGCAGAACATGATGATGCCCAGCAGGAAAGGCACGGCGACCCCCATGGGCTTGAAGGTCCCGGGGAGCAAGTACCCCGCGATACCTGCGGCCACCACGAGGAGCGGGAAGACCGTCACGGCGACGCGGGCAATCCTGCTTTCCGCTGCCAGTGCCGGATTAAGTGGTTCGCCCTCAGGGGATTTCTGCGATTTGGTTGCCTCAAGCATCTAACAATGCTGTCACCCGCGGTGATCCCAAGCGAATCCGTGACCTTGTCCGGTAATACCGGCCGTTTGATGCTGAACGGCGTCCCAAGTTTTCCCCTAGGGCCCTCCTAGGCGACCCGCCCACGATGGTTGTTGCCGCAAGAAACCATATTGGGGAGGAACCATGAGCCACACTTCACCGTCCACTGCCGCCCTGCCCCTGAGCCGGCGGCAGTTCGGACTCGTCGTTGGCGGTGGCGCCCTGCTGCTGCTGGGCGGCGCAACGTACGGTGTCGTCTCGCGCAGCCAGCCCGGCGGCGCCAGCGGCCTCACCACAGCCTTTGGTGCCGTGTCCATCGTCGACGCCGGCCGCCTGGCCAGGCTCGACGCCCAGGGACACCCTGCGGCCAAGCCGCTGGCCTCGGCAATATCGCAGGTCAAGAACGGCATGCGCCCTGCAGCCGCCGGCCGACAGGGAATACGGCAGGCCTCGAGCCAGCAACGCAGCACCGGCCACGGCCACGGCAGTGACCCCTTGCTGGACTCCGACTGGCCGCAGCCGGGCAACTTCACCTGGGGTGATGTCGTTGTGCTTGAAGTGGCGGTACGCAACGACCAACTGGAGCCGGTCCTCTTCAGTCCGGGCCAGTTGCGGCTCAGGCTGCTGCCTTCAGGCATCACGGTAGCCCCGCAGGACTCCGACCACGGCCCCGGCACCATCGCTGCCGGCGCCACGGAACGGGTGTGGATCAGTTATCTCGCCCCGCACGATGCCGTCACCATGCAGATCGAATACTCGGGACTGGATGACGACGCCGCGCAGTTGCTGGCGCTGCCGCCACTGACTGTCGCGGGGGTCCGGTCGTGAGCCCCCTGGAGCTTCACATCAATGACGGCTTCCTGCCCATGGTGGACGGGTCCCTCGTTTACCACCGCGGGTTCGGGGACCGCAAGACCACGGCGAACGACCCCAAACCCAGCCTGGCGGTGAGCCCGCAGGTGTTCCAGCGCGACGGCACAGTGGTGGCCAGCAGGACCTATCCGCTTCACGCACCGGCGCCTGGACTGGGACGGCCCGCACCTGCCGATGAGGATCCCCTCAACCCCGGCGAGTTCCTGGTCCGGCGCAGTCACTGGGCCAGCTTCTTTCCCGACCGAACACTGATCGCCGAGACCGGAAGTACCATCACCATCAGGGTGACCAACAATCTCGCGCAGGACCATTCACTCCTGTTCCTCAATGCCGGCGGGGACGGCGGCCACGAGGGCACCGGCGTCATCAGGCCCGGCCAGACCGGCACCGTGACCTTCAAGGCGCCGGCAGAAGGCACGTACATCTATTGCGATCCGGGTGATGACCCAGCCGATCCCGAGGCCGACCCCGTCCAGCGGATCCTTGGCCTGTTCGGCGCCCTGCTGGTGGTCAACCCGGACTCGCCCTGGCTGCCGGGACCGGGCGGGCACGAGTTTGAGCGCCAATGGCTGTGGATGCTCCACAACGTCGATCCTGTGTGGGCCGGTATTGCCTCCCGCCAGGGAACAGTGGATCCGGACAAAAATCCCGCCTATCCACGCTATTTCACCCTCAACGGACGCAGCGGCTTCCAGTCCCTCGCCGCCTCCAACGACGAAACACTCAACCGAATCCGTGAGGAAGACACCCTGATGTCCGGCTCCGCCCGCCAGGTGGACGTCCGCAACTTCAGCCTGTCGGTGGCGCCGGGCACCGTCCGGACCGGGCAGCTGATGCGCTTTGTCAACGCCGGGTTGGTCCACCACCAGCTCCATTTCCACGGCAACCACCTCTGGACGGTTCAGCGGAATGGGACGGCCTTCCCGCGCAGCGGCGGGCGTATCGACTCCGACGGTCACATCGAGCTCCAGCAGTGGGAAGACGTCATCGAGATGCATCCCCTGGACCGGAAGGACTCGATGCTGCCGCTGCGCCGGCCGCCGGAAGCGATCGACCAGGTGTGGAACGCGCGGAAGACGGACTGGTTCTACCCGATGCACTGCCACGCCGAACCCTCCCAGGTGGCGAGCGGCGGCATGTACCCCGGCGGGCTGGTGGGCCATTGGACCATCGCGGCTCCGGGGCCAGGGGACGCCACCGGTGGGCACCCGCTGTACCGCAGCCAGGCAGACTTCAGCTCAGACCAGATGCATGAAGGCAGCCCGGCCACGGAGTTCCGCCAGAAGCCTGACGTTGCGCACGAGTTCAAGTTCTTCAACCGCAAGATGAAGTTCGACGACGGCGGCGAATTCGAAATGTGGACGTTCGAGACGGAAAAATCGGGTCGTATCTTTCCGGCACCCCTGGTGCGGCTGACCGAGGGGCAGCTGTTCCACGGCACCATCCACCCCAGCAAGCGGGTCCATACCGTCCACTGGCACGGCATGGAGCCGGATCCACGGAACGACGGCGTGGGCCACACCTCCTTTGAGGTGTCGGGCTCGTACACGTACCAGTGGCGGCCCGAAAAGGGCTCACCCGGGAACCCGAACGTCGGCGCGTCTGGAACATACTTCTACCACTGCCATGTCAACACGCCCCTGCACGTGCAAATGGGCATGTTCGGTCCGCTGATCATTGATCCGGCACCGCACCCGGACTACCCGGTGGGCACGGGCGCGCGGCGGGCATTCGTGGACGGGCCGGAGTACGACACCGCCACGGAAACCATCCTGGTTCCGTACTCGGTGGACCCGCGCTGGCATGAGCTCAACCACGCCGCCGGGCTGTCCGGCGACGATGCCGGCCTGGACAGATTCCAGCCCAAGCATTTCTACCTGCTCGGCGGTGAACTCGCGTCCACAGCCAAAAAGGAAGGACCAGCCATCCTCAGCCGCATCCGGGCCCGCATACCCAACGGCAAGATCAAGCCCACGCTGCTCCGGCTGCTCAACGCCAACTATTTCCCGGTGAATGCGTATTTCACCAACGCGGACAACGAACGTGTGTCCATGGCCGAGCTGATCTCCCACGACGGCAGGCCGTTCCGCGATACGTCCAGCCCTTCAGGACCGGCGCGGCCCATTTCCGAGACGGGGCCCCTGCGCACCAGCATCATCAACTTCGGTGCCGCCGAGCGGTACGACATGCTGCTGCGCCCGCCGGCGCCCGGCGATTACACGCTTACGGTTGACCTGCTGGACTGGATCACGCAGAAGGTGCTCCACACCCGGAAGATCCCCGTCACAGCGGCCTGAAGACACGGGCTTACCGCTGCGTGGTCCCTCCGGCCATGGCTTCGAGCAGGGCAAGTTCTGCCCGTGTCGGCAGCCCCTCCCAATCCCCTGCCGTGCTCACGGCGAAAGCACCCATCAGGGCGCCGCGGTGCAGGCGGCCAGCCACGTCCCCGCCGTCGAGCAGGGCTGACAGGTAGCCCGCGGTGAACGCGTCACCGGCGCCAACGGTGTCGATGCCGGTCACGGGAACCGCGGCGGCTTCCCGGTTGCCGTCCGCGGTGTGGACGCCGGCACCGGCGGCACCACGTTTAACCACCACCTCCCGGACGCCCAGGTCCAGGAGCTGCGCTGCCATGGCGGGCTCGGCGGCGGTTCCCGCAGCGGAAGGCGCCGGAATCGCCAGGTCCAGTTCGTCGTCGGACGCGATCAGGATGGTGGCGTGGCGGGCCAGCGGCGCCAGGACGTCACGCGCCTGGTCCCGGGTCCACAGCTTGCTGCGGTAGTTCACGTCCAGCGAGACCACCATCCCCTCCCGGGCACCGCGCGCCGCCGCATGCTCCACGGCCAGCCGCGCATCCGGACTGAGCGCGGGAGTGATGCCGGTCAGGTGGAGGACCCGGGCTCCGGCGTCGAGGGCCTGGTCCACATCGTCACAGGAAATGGTTGATCCGGCCGAGCCCGCGCGGTAGTAGAAGGCCCGGCTGACGTCCGCGGTGCGGTGTTCGAGGAACATGACGCCCGTGCTGCGGCCCGGGTGTACGCGGTGGTGCAGGTGGACCCCCTCGCCGCGGAGTTGTTTCAGGATGAACTCGCCGTGGGGGTCTGCGCCCAGTACGCCTGCCCATGCGGTCCGGTGGCCGAGCCGGGTGACGCCGATGGCGACGTTGGACTCCGCTCCTGCCACGTGCATGCCAAGGCTTCCGCCGGAGGCCAACGGACCCGCGGAGCGCAGCGAGACCATCGACTCCCCGAAGGTCAGGAGGTCCACGGGAGGAAGTCCGACGGCGGGAGTCACCGCAGGATCTCCGCGGACCGGCCGTTGTACTCCCCGGCCAGGGCGAGGAATTTGCGGGCGCGTTCACGCATGCCCTCCAGGTCTCCACCGGAGGCCGCGTCCCCGAACAGGGGGCCGCCGAGGCCCACGGCCAAGGCACCCGCATCCCAGTAGCCGGCCGCTTCGCCCAGGCCCACTCCCCCGACGGCGATGAACGGTATGTCCGGGAAGGGGTCCCGGACGGCCTTGAGGTAGCCGGGGCCGCCGATGGAGGCCGGGAAAAGCTTCACAGCGGTGGCCCCGCGGTTCATGGCCTCTAAGGACTCGCTCGGGGTCAGCGCCCCGGCCAGTACGGGGATGCCGCGGCCGACGGCTGCTTCGATGGACGGCGCAAGGGAAGGTGTCACGATGAACTGGCCGCCCGCGGCAACGACGTCGTCCACATCCTGCTTGCTCAGGACCGTCCCGGCGCCGACAAACGAGCCGGCGGGAGCAGCCGCACGCACTGAGGTGATCGCCTCCAGGGCGTCCGGCGTGGTCAGCGCGATCTCCACGTACTGGAAGCCTTCCTCCATCGCGGCCAGGGCGGCGCGGGCAGCAGCACCGCCGTCGTTCCCGCGGACAATGGCGACGAGCCTGGTCCGCCGGATACCGGCCAGCACGGTGGCCGGCGTGACTCCGGCGCCGGTGGATTCTACGGGTTTCATGTGGTTCACCATTCTGCGAAGGAGCCGTCGGGGTGGCGCCACACGGGTCCGCGCCAGGCGTGACCGCGCTTGTCGGCTGCCCTCACCACCGCCTCATCAATTTCGATGCCCAGGCCGGGCCCGGTCAGCCGCTCGATGTGGCCGTTGACGAACTTGAACGGCGACTTGTCCACCACGTAGTCCAGCACCTCCGCGCCGCGGTTGTAGTGAATGCCGATGCTTTGTTCCTGGATCAGGAAATTGGGTGTCGCAAACCCCACCTGCAGGCACGCGGCCAGCGCCAGCGGCCCCAGCGGGCAGTGCGGGGCAAGCTGGACATCGAACACCTCGGCCAGCGAGGCGATCTTCCGGACCTCGGTAATACCTCCGGCATGTGAAAGGTCCGGCTGGGCAACGGCGATCCCCGCCTGGAGCGCGGGCAGGAACTCCTGCCTGTTGTACAGCCGTTCACCGGTGGACACCGGCGTGGTGGTGGAGGAGGTGAACTCCCGCAACAGGTGGGTGTTCTCCGGAACCACCGGTTCTTCGAGGAAGAGCGGCCGGTAGGGTTCCAGCAGCGGCGCCACGCGGCGGGCGTTGGCGAGGCTGAAGCGGCCGTGGAAGTCCACGGCAACGTCCCGGTGTTGGCCCAGGACCTCCCGGGCGGCCGCCACACGCTTCACGACGCCGTCGAGCTCGGCAACGGAGGCCACCGGGCTCATCCGTCCGCTGGCGTTCATCTTGACGGCGGTGAGGCCAACGTCCAGCTGGGCGCTGATCTGGTCCGCCACCTCGTTGGGTTCGTCGCCGCCCACCCACCCGTACATGCGGATCCGGTCGCGGACGTGGCCGCCCAGGAGCTGGTGGACCGGGGTGTTGAAGTGCTTGCCGGCAATGTCCCACAGCGCCTGGTCCAGCCCGGAAACCGCGCTGGCCAGGATGGGCCCGCCGCGGTAGAACGAGCCCTTGGTCATCACCTGCCAGTGGTCCTCGATGCGCAGGGCATCGTTGCCGATGAGCAGTTCGGAGAGCTGTTCGACGGCGGTGCGCACCGTTTCGCTGCGGCCCTCGCAGGTGGCTTCGCCCCAGCCGACGATGCCGCTGTCCGTCTCGATCCGGACGAAGAGCCACCGCGGGGCGACGAGGAATGTTTCGATCCTGCTGATGAGTGTCATGCAGCCCTTAGCCTTTGGTTGCACCGGCGGTGAGGCCGGAGACGATGTACTTCTGCGTGAAGAGCGCAATGATCATGATGGGGATGGTGACCACGGTGGCGGCCGCCATCAGTCCGCCCCAGTCGATGCTGGCGTAGGACACGAAGTCGAAGATGGCCACGGGGAGTGTCTTGGTTTTCGCGCCGGAGAGCACCAGGGCAAACATGAAGTTGTTCCACGAGAAAATGAACGACAGGATTCCCGCGGTGGCCATGCCCGCCACGGACAACGGCAGCGTGATCCGGCGGAAGGCGCCGATGGGGGTCAGCCCGTCCACCTGCGCTGATTCCTCAAGCTCCAGCGGCAGGGAATCGAAGTAGCTCATCATGATGTAGACGATCAGCGGCAGGGCAACGAACATGTGGCTGAGGATGAGTACCTCGAACTTCCCCACCATCCGTAGGTTGGAGAAGACGTAGTACCAGGGCACCAGCAGCGATACGCCGGGGATGACCCGGGCCATGAGGACCACCAGGGCGGAACGGTGCATGGTGAACCGGCTCATGGCGTAGGCAGCCGGGACGCCCAGGACGATGGACAGCGCCGTGGACACGAAGGCCACCCAGAAGCTGTTGAAGATGAACACGAAGTAGTTGTTGCGCTGCAGCACGTTCGCATAGTTCTCCATGGTGGGAGAGAACAGCAGCGCCTTGCCGGTGTCGTAGATGTCCACGTTCGTTTTCAGGGACGCCAGCAGCATCCATGCCAGCGGCGCCAGGAGGAACAACACCACGAGCACGAGCGCGGCCACCCGGAACACCTTGTAGGCGCGGGTACCCAGCGGCTTCCGGCGGCGGTGGGCAGGCACCGGTGCGGAAGTGGCAGCGCCAGGGGTTTCATCGAGCACGGTCATTTGGTTACCGCCTTCTTGCGCATGGTCAGCAGCCACATGGTGCCGATGATGATCATGAAGAACAGGATCAGCACCGCGGAGGAAACCCCGTACTGGTTGTAGTCGAAGCTCAGGCCGTAGGCGTAGACGTTGAGCGTTTCCACCTCGTGGAACGAACCGCCGCCTTTGCCTTTGGTGGCGTAGAGGATGTCGAAGGTCTTGAGGGCATCGATGCCGCGCAGCAGGATGGCCACGATGACGGTGGGCATCATGAGCGGCAGCGTGATGTAGAAGAAGCGCTGGAAGGCGTTGGCACCGTCCACGCGGGCAGCCTCGTCCGGCTCATCGGAGAGGGAGGTCAGGCCGGCCAGCAGGATCAGCACCACCATGGGGGTCCACTGCCAGATGTCCATGAAGATGGTGGTGCCCAGTGCCGTGTCCTGGCCGGAGAGCCAGGGCTGGGCGGGGATTCCCACCATGCCCAGGAGCTGGTTGGCGAAGCCGATGTTGGGATCGAAGATCAGACGCCACATCATGCCGACGGCCACCGGGGTGGCCACAAGGGGCAGCAGGATGGCCACCCGGACCCACTTTTCACCGCGGAACGGCCGCCAAAGGAGGAGGGCAATGCCCATTCCCAGCACCACTTCGACGGCGAGGGCGACGCCGGTGAAGGCCAGGGTGCGGCCCACGGCGGGCCAGAACCGCTCGGTGTCCGTCAGGACGTCGATGTAGTTCTGGAATCCGATGAACTCGGTGGCCGCCCGGACGGAGCCCTGGGAGTCGGTGAGGCTCAGGTACAGGGTCCAGGCCAGGGGAAAGACGATGAGGATGCCGACGAAGAGCATCGCAGGGGCCGCGAAAAGCCACTTGCGGTGGGCATTGGCCCAGTCCGAGAACTTTTCCCGGGGACCGCTGGCACGGCCCGGACGGGCAGCACTGCGGGGAGGAGTCATGACAGACATGGTTCACCTAAGGAGTCGGTGGGTGAAGGGTGGCCCGGCGGGGCGGCAGGCTTGCTGCCTCCCCGCCGGGCCCTGTAAGACAGGGGGCGGCGGACCGCCATCGCTGCCCCGGTTGCGCTGCTACTTCTCGCCGTCCAGGAACTTCTGGAAGGCCTCGTGCGCTGAGTCGGCGGCAGCTGATGCATCGGCGCCGGTGATGCTTGCGACGATGGGTTCACCTACGATTTCGCGCGCCTTGCCGACGGTCACGACCTCGGGACGGTCGTGGCCCACACCGTTTTCCGCACTGGTGGCGATGGCGGCGGCGAGGTCCTTCGGGTAGGTGGAGGTGCCTTCGGAGTTGGCCCAGACAGAGGCCCGCGGGCCCGGTACGCCGGCCTTCTGGGCCGCGAGGGTGCGTTCCTTGCTGGTTGCCCACTGGATGAACTTCCAGGCGTTGTCCTGGTTGCTGGTGTTCTGGTTGACGCCCAGAGCCCATGACGGGATGTTGTAGGGCTTGGAACCGGCAGGGCCCGCAGGAAGCGCGGCGAATCCGACGTTGTCTGCCACCTTGGACTTGGCGGGGTCCGTGGCGTTCTTGTAGAGCGAGTCAGCCTCGGTGTAGAAAGCGGCCTTGCCCTGCGTGAAGATGGCCATGGCCTCGGGCCAGCTCATGTCGGTGCTGACATTGGCGGGGCCGTAGTTCTTGATCAGGCCGCCGTAGAACGCGTAGGCCTTCTTGGCGGCATCCGAGTTCACTGCCGACTTTCCGCTGGAATCGGTGAAGTCGCCACCGAAGCTGTAGAGGAAGCTGGAGAACTGGGTGACGGCTGCGGACTTTCCGGTGCGGGCCACGAAGCCTGCGGTGTCCGGGGAGGACTCCTTGATGGCTTTCGCCGCGGCTTCCAGTTCCTCCATGGTCTTGGGAACCTGCAGCCCGGCGGCCTGCAGGAGGTCCTTACGGTAGTAGAGAACCTCGCGTTCGGTGATGATCGGGACGCCCACCACCTTGCCGTCCACCGTAGTGGCCTTCACGGGGCCTTCCTGGTAGTCCTTCCAGTCCCAGTTGGAATCGGACGAAACGTTGCTGGTCAGGTCCGCCAGGTAGCCGTTCTTGGCGAATGCCTTGCCTTCCTGGAGCGGGCGGTACATCATCACGTCGATCTCGTCGCTGCCTGCATTGAGCTTGACGTTGTACTGGTCTGAGAGCTGGTCCTCGCCCAACTGGGTGAGCTCCACCTTGAGGCCGCTGGACTGCTCGAATTCGGGGATAGCCGCCTTGATTCCCTCGGTCCAGACATGGTTGGCGAGGGTGACCCGGACGGTGCCGGCCTGTTTGGCATCGTCGCTGCCGCCCCCGCCGCCGCTGCAGGCGGTGAGCCCCAGCGACATCGCCGCAGCCACCGCCGCGTACTTCACAATTGAACGTCGCTTCATTACGACTCCCTTGTTTCAGGGCCCGCGTCCGCCGCGGAGCCGATAGCAGACGCGTCTTTACATCTGCTCTAGAAAGGCATCCTAGGCAAATAAGGCAGACATATACAAGGGTTTGGCGGGTCTCAGTATGATCTATTCATGAATACCCCCAAGGCGGCGGCGTCCCCTTTCGACCTGCACAACGCGCTGGTTGAGAAACTGGGCCTTGCCATCGCGGAGGGAAACCTGGCGGCACATTCCATCCTCCGCCTGGACGAACTCGAGGCGCAGCACAGCGTTTCCCGCTCCGTCATCCGGGAGGCGACCCGGGTACTCTCCTCCAAGGGAATGCTGGAGTCGCGGCGCCGCCTGGGCACAGTGGTCCAACCCGAAGAATCCTGGAATCTGTACGATCCGCAGGTCATCCGCTGGCGCCTTGCCTCGGCGAAACGGCTGGAACAGCTGCAGGCACTGAACGAGCTGCGGGGGGCCATCGAACCGCAGGCCGCGCGGCTGGCAGCGGAGCGTGCCTCCTGGGATGCGGGCTCAGACCTGGTATCGCAGGCTGCACGGCTGTGGGCTGCCGGTCAGCGCGGAGACCAGGAAGAATTCCTTCGGCTCGATATCGAGTTCCATGCGGCTGTGCTCCAAGCCTCCGGCAACCTGATGTTTTCCCAGCTCCACAACCTGGTGGCGGAGGTGCTGACCGGCCGCAGCGCCCACGGGCTCATGCCGAACCTGCCCAACCACGAAGCTTTGCAGCTGCACGTGGATGTGGCGAGCGCCATCCAGCGCGGCGAAACTGCCGCCGCCCACGCTGCCATGAGCAGGATCGTGGAACAGTCCAGCGAGGAGATGCGGCACATCTGGTCCAGCAGCCACGAAACGGACGGCGGCCCGCTGGCGCTGGACGGCATCCCCGCCGCGATGCCACCCGCGTAACCACGTTTTAGGAACCTGCATGGACACCCGGAAGCTGAAGTATTTCCTGGCCGTGGTTGACCACGGCGGGTTCAACCGCGCGGCGGAACATCTCCTGATTGCCCAGCCGTCACTGTCCCAGACCATCGCCGGCCTCGAGAAGGAACTGGGAGTGCCGCTGTTCCACCGGATCGGGCGGCGGGTTGTGCTCAGCGATGCGGGCAAGGAACTAGTGGGCCCGGCGCGGGTGGTGATGCGGGACCTCGACGCCGCACAATCAGCCGTCCAGTCGCTGCGGGGAATCCGGAGCGGGCGGCTGGACATCATCACCATGCCGTCGCCGGGGATCGAGCCGCTGACCTCCATGATCAGCGATTTCACCCTGTCCTACCCCTCAGTGCGCCTCAACGTCTCGGCCGCGTTCACCCCTGAAGAAGTGGTGGAGTCCGTCCGCAGTGGCAGCACGGAAATCGGCCTGGCCGGCTCGCCCACGGCCATCCGCGTTCCCGGCGTCGAGGTCCTGGAACTGGAACGGCAGCCGCTGATCCTGATCGTCAATCCCCATGCGGACGCGTTCGGCAACGTGAAGGCCATCCAGCGGGAGGACCTGGGCGGGCACCGCCTGATCGCCAGCCAGCGCGGCTCGCTGATGCGCGGACTGGTGGACGAGGCACTGGCGTCCGGAATCAACGCCGAAATCGTCGTGGAGGTGGCGCACCGGACCTCCATCCTCCCGCTGGTACTGGCGGGAGTAGGCCATGCGGTGATGCCGTCGTCGTGGGCCCCCACGGCGCACAAAGCGGGACTTCGCACCCTGCTGATCGAGCCAGTCTCCTACCTGGAGGTTGCCATCCTCAGCCGGAAGGAAGGCCTCACCCCTGCCGCCCGCGCGTTTCTCAAGGTGGCCGAACTCCACGTGACGGCCTAGCCGGGCTGTTTCCGCCAGAAATCATAGGCTGTACCTATCTAGCGGATCGAATCTTGGTCTTGGACGCTATGGGACCTCCGACCGTCTACTTGAAGAGGAAGGAACAGTGTGACGCCGATAACAGGGCGGCACTGGAAGCCACTCAACGAGGAGACACAGAAAATGAGCACTACCCAGACATTCAGCATCGCTTCCATCCCCGCCGACGGTGTGGGGAAAGAGGTCGTTTCAGCCGGCCGCCGGGTCTTGGATGCCCTCGCCGGGAACTCCAACGGCAAGTTCGCCTTCGACTGGACCGAGTTCCCCTGGGGCTCTGAGTACTACGCCAAGACCGGCCTGATGATGGACCCCAAGGGCCTGGACGCCCTCAAGGACTTCGACGCGATCTACTTCGGCGCCGTCGGCTGGGAAAACGTCCCGGACCACATCAGCCTCTGGGGCCTGCGCCTGAACATCACCCAGAACTTCGACCAGTGGGCCAACATCCGCCCGGTGAAGTTCCTCCCCGGAGTGCAGTCCCCGCTGCGCAAGGCCGACAACACCGAGCTGGACTGGGTTGTTGTCCGCGAGAACAGCGAAGGCGAGTACGCCGGCCTGGGCGGCCGCAACCTCAGCGGTCGCGGCCCCGGCAACGAGGTGGCCCTGCAGACGGCACTGTTTACCGAGAAGGGCTGCGAGCGCATCATGCGCTTCGCCTTCGACCTGGCCCGCACCCGCACCGTGAAGAAGGTGTCCTCGGTGACCAAGTCCAACGCCCAGCAGTACGGCATGGTCCTGTGGGACGAAGTCTTTAACCGCGTGGCCCTCGATTACCCGGATGTGCGCACCGAAAGCGTCCTGGTGGACGCGATGAGCGCCAAGTTCATCCTTAAGCCCGAGGACCTGTCCGTAGTGGTGGCGTCCAATCTGAACGCTGACATCCTCTCCGACCTCGGTTCCGCCCTGGCCGGCAGTCTGGGCCTGGCCGCCAGCGCCAACCTCAACCCGGAGCGCCGCTTCCCGTCCATGTTCGAACCCGTCCACGGTTCCGCCCCGGACATCGCCGGCAAGGGCATCAGCAACCCGATCGGCGCGATCGCCAGCGCAGCGCTCATGCTTGACCACTTCGGCCTGCACGAGGAAGCCCGCAAGGTTGAGGCTGCCATCGAAGCCGCCACCGGCAGCGGACACCTGACCCGCGATGTCGGCGGCGAAGCCAACACCGAGGACGTCACCGAGGCCATCATCAAGGCCCTGACGCTGGCCCCGGTCACCGTCTAGTTCCCACTCCTCCGCGGAGGTCCCCGGCCAGGTGCAGGGACCTCCGCGGCCAGCACATCAGCTGCCCGCACATGCCCACTCCAGAGACGTTCCACAATGAGGTAGGAATCATGGACCACATCACCGCCGCCGGCGAGCCCGCCGCAGGAAAACAAACGCCAGCCAAAACCCGCTGGTACAAACAGCTGTACTTCTGGGTACTGACCGCCATCGTCGTCGGCATCCTGGTGGGCTGGCTGGCCCCGTCCGCGGGCATCGCCATGGAACCCATCGGCACCACCTTCGTGAACTCGATGAAGATGCTCATCGGCCCCATCGTGTTCCTCACCATCGTGGGGGGCATCGCCAGCGTCGCGGACCTGAAAAAGGTGGGCATGACCGGGCTGAAGGCGCTGACGTACTTCCAGGTCGGCACCATCTTCGCCATGATCTTCGGCCTGGTGGCCATCAACATCTTCCGCCTCGGCGACGGCGTCAATGCCGACGCCAGCAGCATCAAGACCTCGGACTCGGCCGCGAAACTCATCGATGCCGGCCAGCACCAGGAGTGGTGGCAGTTCATCACCCACATCATCCCCAGCAGCATCGCGGGGCCCTTCGTTGAAGGCGACATCCTGCAGATCATCTTCATCGCCGTCGTCTTCGGCATCGCCCTGAACGCCATGGGCAAGGTGGGCGCCCCGGTCCTGGACGGCGTGCAGCGCCTCACCGGCGTGATGTTCAAGATCCTCGGATTCATCATGAAGGCCGCGCCGCTGGGCGCCTTCGGTGCCATGGCCTTCGCCGTGGGCAAGTACGGCGTCTCCTCGCTGACCAGCATGGGCGGGCTGATCGCGCTGTTCTACGTCACCTCCATCCTTTTCATCGTGGTGGTCCTCGGCTCGGTCATGGCGTTCCTCAAACTGAACATCTTCACGATGATCCGCCACCTCAAGGAGGAGTACATGCTCATCCTGGGCACCTCCACCGCCGAACCGGCCCTTCCAGGCCTGATGCGCAAGCTCGAGCACGCCGGCGTCAAGAAGGAGACCGTGGGCCTGGTGGTCCCCACCGGCTACAGCTTCAACCTGGACGGCGCGGCCATCTACCTGTCCCTGGCTGCCCTCTACATCGCCCAGGCCACCAACACGGACCTGAGCATCGGCCAACAGCTCGGCCTGCTCGCGGTCATGCTGCTGACCTCCAAAGGCGCTGCCGGCGTGGCCGGCGGCGGGTTCATCGCCCTCACAGCCACCCTCACCACCATCGGCACAATCCCCGCCGCCGGCATCATGCTGATCTTCGGCATCGACAAATTCATGTCCGAATGCCGGGCCATCGTGAACTTCACGGGCAACGCCGTGGCCACGCTGTTCATCGCCCGGTGGGACCGCACGCTGGATGTGGACCGTGCCCGCCGCGTCTTCGCCGGTGAAACGGTGGAACCGCTGGCCCCCGCATCACAAGCGGTACCGGCAGCACAGGCAGCCACCCCCTCTGCCAGGCACGCTCAGGCCGGCGATCCGGCGCCTGCCGTACCCGCCGGCGTCATCGGTTCCCCAAACGAAGCCACTGCCTCCGCCGGGCACCCGTCCGCTGACCGCCACCCGGCCTACTCGAAGACCGTCTGACCATGACTGCAGTCACCACCGCGAAGACCGTACTCATCGCCCCGGACAAGTTCAAGGGAAGCCTCACCGCCGTAGAGGTGGCGGAAGCCCTGGCAGCAGGCATCCGCTCCGCGGCTGGTGCCACGGGGATGCCCGCAGGAGTCCGGTGCGAGTTGCTTCCCCTCGCCGACGGCGGCGACGGCAGCGTCGACGCCGCCGTCGCCGCCGGCTTTACCAGGCGCAGCTGCACGGTCTCCGGGCCCACCGGCCAGCCCGTGCAGGCAAGCATCGCTTTCGACGGCGTCACGGCTGTGGTGGAGGTGGCCAACACCTGCGGGCTCGGGTTGCTCCCGCACGGGACGCTGGAACCCCTGGATGCCTCCAGCCGCGGCTTCGGCGAAGCCGTCCTGGTGGCCCTGAGCCTGAATCCGGCCAGGATAGTGTTGGCACTTGGCGGCAGCGCCAGCACCGACGGTGGCATGGGAATGCTGACCGCCCTGGGGTTCACGTTCCGCGATAGCCACGGCCACATCCTGACTGCGTCGGGCCGGACCATGAAAGCGGTCAGCTCGGTTGACATCCGACCCTTACCGGAGGTGGCAGGCACGGAGCTCGTCGTGGCGAGTGATGTGTCCAACCCGCTGGCCGGACCAAACGGCGCTCCCGCGGTCTTCGGACCCCAAAAGGGAGCAACGGCTGCTGATGTCGCGGCCCTTGACCAGGGCATGGGCAACCTGGTGGCGGCCCTGGCGCAGGACGGTACCTCCTCCGTTGCGGAGCTGGCCGCCCATCCGGGTGCGGGCAGCGCCGGCGGCATCGGCTTCGCCTGCCTGCTGTTGGGGGCACACCAGGTCTCCGGAGCCGACTACTTCCTGGACCTGCTGGACTTTGACGCACGCCGGGAGCCCTGCGACGTAGTCATCACCGGCGAAGGCAGCATCGACGAACAGACGCTGGCCGGGAAGCTGCCGGCCGCCGTCGCCCGCCGCTCAGGAAACCGCATGGTCCTCGGCGTGGCCGGACGCTCGCTCCTGCCCCGGGAGCGGTGGGCGGACCTGCCGCTGGACCGGGTTTACGCCCTGGCGGACTACACGGAGCTGGATTCGTCCCGCGATCCGGAACTGTCCGCCGCCCTGCTGCGCCGGATCGGCTGGGAAATCGGGCAGGACATTGGACAGTACGGCGGACGGCACCCGGCAGAAAGCGCGGGCACGGGCGGCAGCCCAGGGGCGGCCGTCCGGTAGGACACCGAAAAAGCCATGGCACGTCCGGGATAACCGGGCGTGCCATGCCGGTTTAAGCTAACTCCACCCACTGTGACCGCCACTCGGGGGCCGGAAAAGCCTCGCTCCAGTAGGCGGTCTCCCTGGCGATCCGGCCATCCCGGAACTCGAAGATGAAGACGGTTTCGTAGACGGGGCCGCCGTAGTCCAGGGACGCCTCGGCCACCACCAGGTTGCCGCCGCTGGTCAGCCGCCGCGGTGTGATGGTGGGCAGCTGTGGAAAGGCGTTGTAGATGGCCCGCCGGTTCGCCGCGCCGCGGACGTACTCGCCGGACTGAGGCCAGTGCATCACCGCGTCGTCATGGAACAGTTCGTCCATGACCTCGATATGCCGGTCGTTGATGCACTGGATCAGCCGGTGCACCACCTTTTCGTTGCTGCCCGTCTCATCCATGGCCTGCCCCGCCCTTTCCCTGCCGACCGTCCACTTTCGCAGTGGATTGTGCGCACATGCTAGGCCAGTCCGGCCGGCGGAGCAACGGTCCGGCGGACGACGGCGAGGACGCACCGTGGGCGGGTGCGGTTCCTAGGACACGCCGGCGCCACAGCCGGTTCCGCCGCCGTATTCCAGCCAGCCCGGCAGGGCAGCAGCGAACGAGGGCGGCAGCAAACGGGTCACGGATGGCCGGGGTGCCGGCGAAAGGCGGGGGGCTGGCTACCGCTCCCCCGCGGACCGGAGTTCCCGTGCCAGGAAGTCCAGCGCAGCCTTGCCTTCGGGCAGCCCGGCCGTGTGGTTCAGGTGCCCGTGCACGCCGCCCTCGGCGAGGAAGTAGGCGACGGGGACTTTAGCCTGTTCCAGGCTGGCGGCGAAGAGTTCGGCGGAGCCGCGGGCGTCGTCGTACTCGCAGGCCAGCAGCGCCGTTGGCGGGAGCCCTGCAGGGTCGGCATACCCGGGCATCGCGTAGGACGGCGCCATGCTGACCGGGCCGCCCACGTAGTTCTCCGCCGTCCGGATGCAGTCCTCCAGGGTGAAGCGCAAGTGCCGGGGCAGGCCCGCCATGACCTCCTCGTCCAGCCCGCCGGCAGGCTGCGGGAGTTCGGCGTGCAGGAAGGGGTAGGCCAGCAGGAGCCTGGCGGGCAGCGGCTTGCCGGCATCAATCAGGTAGAGCGCAGCGCCCACGGCCAGGTTGCCACCTGCGCCCGCGCCGCCCAGGCACAGCAGGTCCGGGTCCAGCCCCAGCGAGGTGGCGTTCTTCCGTGCCCAGAACCAGCCGGCCAGGGCGTCATCATGCGGGATGGGGTAGGACACACCGTCGCGGGCCAGCCGGTAGTCCACCGACAGCACCGGTGTCCCCAGATCGGCCAGCACGCGGGCCAGGTAGTCCGATTCGGGGATGTCCACGCTGCCGCTGACGAAGCCCCCGCCGTGCAGCCACACCAGGGCCGGGGTGTCCGTCCCGGCGGCTTCGCCGTAGATCCGGATGTCCACGGGACCGTGCCGCCCGTCGGCTGTCACCGTGCAGATGGGAACGTCGGGGCCCGGCTGCCGTTCGGCGTCGGGGTTCAGGAACCTGGGGCCTTCCGGCGAGGCAAGGTATTCGGCAAACCCGGCGGCCGGGGCTTCTGGCACCTGCCGGGCAGCCTGCCGGGCTGTTTCGCGTGGCGTCATGGTGTTCACAGCTTCCGGGAAAAGTAGCCGACGGCGAGGGCCAGGATGGAGTCCATCTGGTCCTCGGCGCCGAAGAAGCAGTGGTCGCCGCCTTTGACGGTGACCACCTCGTGTTCCACGCCCGCGTCCGCGAGCGCGGCAGCCAGCAGGTCCGTCTGGGAATGCGGAACCAGCCCGTCGCTGTCACCGTGGACCAGCAGGAAAGGCGCGGCGCCGGCTGCCACGTAGCTGACGGGGCTGGCCGCTGCCAGCAGGTCCGGATGGTCCGAGCCGCCCACCAGCATGTATTCGGGCTGCAGCGTCATGCCGGGCGGAACCGCTGCCGTGAGCGCGGGCGGGAAGAGACCCTCAGGCATGGACATGGGCGGGATGTCCGCCAGGGAGGACACGCCGTAGAAGTCGACGACGGCGCTGACGCCCGCGGGGTGCCCCTGCGCGCCGAGACCGCCATCCAGGTCCGGGCGGTTGCCGGTGAGCCCCAGCAGCGCCACAAGGTGGCCGCCGGCGGACTCGCCCCAGGCGCCGAACCTGTCCGGATCGATGTTCAGCTGGGCGGCGAATTCGCGGAGATAGCGCAGCGCGGCCTTCAGGTCGTGGAGCTGGGCCGGGAACGGCGCCTCCAGGGAGTGCCGGTAATCCGCGGTGGCGCAGGCGATGCCGGCCTCGTTCAGGAGCCTGAAGACCGAATCCGGCGCGAACGTGGGCGGCAGTTCACGCCGGTCCCCCAGCTGGAAGGCGCCGCCGTGCACCCACAGCACCAGCGGCGTCGGGCCGGATGCCCGGGGTGGCAGCCAGATGTCCATCTTCAGGGGGCGGAAGCCGATGGCGCGCGCGTACGTGACCTCACGGTGCACGGACGACACATCGGAGACGGCCTCCGGTGTCCCGGGTGCGTCGTACACGGGGAACGGCGGGATGTCCCTGTCTCCCGGCCTGGAGACATCAGCGCGGGAGGCGTCAGCGCGGGAAGGGTCAAGTACGTCGGTAGCGTCGTCCACTGTCATAGTGTGCTCCTCATCAGTTCAGGGTGTGTGGTGTCCCCGCCGGGGGCGGCGGTGAAAGTATGGTGTCCAGGCCCGACGGCGGCGGCCGGTTCCCCGGGCAGCAGTACCTCGGCGGTGGTGCCGGAGGGGATGTCCGCGGTGAGCGTCAGCACGCCGTCGTCCGTTCCGTGGTGCCCCGAAGCACCCTTCGACAGCGTCCAGGCGACGGTGATCTGGCCGTGCGGCCCGAGGTGGGACGTGGCGGCGGAGGTGATGCCGGCGCCGGGGCGCGGTTCGATGATGACCCGGTCCCAGCCGGCACTGCCGGGTGCCTGCCGCAGGCCGGCGGTGTAGCGGTGCAGGAAGGACACCACGGCGCCTTTGCTGTAGTGGTTCAGCGACTGGTGGGCCGTGCCGCCCGCGTCGAGGCCGTTCCACAGTTCCCAGACCGTGGTGGCGCCGCGGTCCACCATGGCCAGCCAGGACGGTTCGGTGTCCTGCATCAGCAGGTCATAAGCGACGTCCAGGTGGCCGTTATCGGCCAGGACCGGGAGCAGGTAGGGGGTGGCCAGGAAGCCGGTGCCCAGGTGGGTGCCGGCGTCGCGAATCTGTTCCACCAGCTGTGCGGTGACGGCGGCGCGGTGTTCCGGGCCGGCCAGGCTGAAGGCGAGTGCCCGGACGCAGTTGGCCTGGCTGGCGTCGGTGACCCGGCCGGACGCGTCCAGGTATTCCGTGGCCCAGGCATCCCGGATGGCGTCGGAGAGTTCGGCGAGGTCAGCTGCTTCCTCCGCCAACCCCAGTACCCCGGCGATGCGGGCCATCAGGACCGTGGTGTGCCGGTAGTAGGCGGTGGCCACGATGCCGTTGTCCGCGGTGCGGGCGGCGAACAGGTCCGGCTCGGGGCCTCCCGGTTCCATCCATTCGCCGAAGTGGAAGCCGGTGTCCCACAGGAACTTCTCGTGGGGGGCGGGGACGGGCGCCTTCGCTGCGCGGGTGGAGTGCCGCTGCGTTTCGGCGGTGGTCCGGACGAAGCCCAGCCACCGGTTCATGGCCTCCCAGTTTTCGGCGAGGATCGAGGCATCGCCGGTGGCCAGGTAGGTCTCCCAGGGCACCATGACAATCGCGTCGCCCCAGCCGGAGGAACCGTTGGTGAAGCCCATGAACTCCGCCGAAGTGATGGCCGGTCCGGGCGACGGCGAGATGTTGGCGATGACGCCGTTGTCCCACTGGTCGGCGCGGACGTCACGCAGCCACTTGCGGGTGAACCCGGCGACGTCGTACAGGTACGCGGCGGTGGGGACGAACAGTTGCCAGTCCCCGGTCCAGCCCGCTTTTTCACGCTGCGGGCAGTCGGTGGGGACCTCGCAGGAGTTGCCCAGGAAGCTCCATTCCACCATCCTGTGGAGCTTGTTCAGCCGCTCGTCGCTGCAGTGGAACGTGCCGATGCGTTCCAGGTCGGTCCGGACCAGGCAGGCAGTGATGTCCCCCCGGTGAAGATCCGAGGCGAGGCCCTGGACCGAGGCGTACTGGAACCCGTGCGTGGTGTGCCGGGGCTCGAAGACTTCGCCGGCGGCGCCGGAGGCGGTCACGGTGTCCACCTGCCCGGCGTCCCGGAAAGCTCCGGGCGTGCGGAAGTCGTGCGGGCGCAGGTGATCCCGCGTGACGTCGCCGTCCCGGCCGAGTGCTTCGCCGTATTCCAGGGTGACGGTTTCGCCCGGCGCGCCAAGGGCAGCCAGGCGGACCCAGCCGTGGATGTTCTGGCCGAAGTCCACCACCTGGTGTCCGTTGGGCAGCCGGGTGATGGCCGCCGGCGCCAGTTCGGCCGTCACCCGTGTGGGCGCGGCGAGGGGCCCGGTGAGTGCGTCGAAGCTGCGGGAATGAACGACGGCGGCCCGCGGCGGCGCTGGCGGAAGACCTGGTGCGCGCGCACCCTTCCCGCCGTCGCCTGCACAGGGTAACGCACCGTCATCGGCCGTTCGAAAATCAACCCCCTGCCCCGCCATGAGGTCCGCACTGATGACCTCCGTGGCGGACACCAGCCACGACGCGTCGGTGCCGATGACCTGCCGTCCGGCCCCGGACCCCAGCTCGAGCTGGGCGAGGAACGCCGTGTGCGTGCCGTACATGTCGGCGTCGCGCGTGTACCCGAAGGTGCCGCGGTACCAGCCGTCGGTGAGGACGGCGCGGATGGTGTTGCGGCCCGCGGTGAGCAGGGCCGTGACGTCGTAGGCCTGGACCTGGAGGGTGGTGTTGTAGCTGGTGGAGCCCGGAGTGAGCTGCTGGTCGCCGACGCGTTGGCCGTTGATGAAGAGTTCGTAGATGCCGTGGGCGGTGGCGTATGCGCGGGCTTTGTCCGGTGCGGCCGGCAGCATGAAGGTTTTGGTGAGTGCGTATCCCGGGCGCTCGCCTGGCTGGTTTACCTGCTCCTCATCAGCGCCGATCCACTGCGCCGTCCAGTCCGAGGGGTGCAGGAGGCCCAGCTCGACGGGCATGGGGTGGGACCATTCGCTGGCTGTGTCGGTGCCGTGGGCATCGATGTCCCAGCTGCGCACCCGGCCACTCGAACCGGCTGCGGGAATGCAGGGCAGGTCCGCTGTAGGTGATGCCGCTGGAGTCCGCGGATGCGATCCGTCCGGTGTCCCAGCCGTTCGAGGCTGTGATCCGGTACGCGGTCTGCCGGGTGGTCCCGGCGGGCGGCGTCCAGCCCAGGCGGGGCTCCCGGACGGCGAGGCCAATGGCTTCGCGCAGGTGTTCGGCCCGGAGCCGGGTGGGGGCGGTCATGCGGCAGGACTCCTGGAGGTGGTGGTGCTGGGAATTCAAGCTTCGTTGGCTGGCGCTAAGCCCTCACATGCGGCTTTCAATGGTTGGAATAGTATTGTGGTTCAGCTCACGGCACCGCTGTGGGCCGTAAGCCCTGCCAACGGCGCTAGGAACCACTGCCATGACACTGTCCCCGGACACAGAAACGCACACGGATACCCCCAACGCCGCCTCGCCCGCCCGCGGCAAACGGCCCAAACAGGGCGAACCCGTCATTGACCGGGCGCTGAGCCTCCTGGCCGTCTTCTCGGACCGCCGCCGGGCGCTGACCCTCTCGGAGCTCGCCCGCCACGCGGACATGCCCGCGCCCACCGCGCTGCGCCTGATCTCCCGGCTGGTGGCCTGGGGTGCCCTGGAGCGGCTCGACGACGGCCGCTACGTCGTGGGCGTCAGGCTCTGGGAGGTGGCATCCCTGTCACCGCGCGGGCACGGAGTGCGCGAGATCGCGCTGCCGTACCTTGAGGACCTTTTCGAGGTCACCCGCCACCACGTCCTGCTGGCCGTGCGGGACAACGAGCAGGCGGTGCTGATCGAGCGGCTCTCGTCCAAGGATGCCACCGAGGTGGCGTACCGGGTGGGCGGCCGGGCGCCGCTGCGGTCCACCGCCGTGGGGCTGGTGCTGCTGGCGGGCGCGGACCAGCAGTTCCAGGAGGCCATCATGGCCAAACCGCCGGAGAAGGAACCGGGTGTGGCGGATATGCCCGAGGGGCAGCTGCGGCGGACCCTGTCCGACGTGCGCCGCACCGGAATTGCCATGATCCGGCGCAGCCACCCGTCCATGACTGTGTCCGTGGCGTCGCCGGTTTTCGATGCGCAGGGTTCCGTGGTGGCGGCCCTGTCCATTGTCGTTCCGGACGGCTCCACGCCACCGAACGTGCTGGCGCCGGCGGTCCGTGCCGCCGCCCGCGCCGTATCCAGGAACCTGGGGCACCAGGCAACGGTCAGCGCGGACGTGCGGACGCACTCGCGGGGGTAGCCGCCTAGCCCGCGGTGGCCGGGGCGTTCCGCGCAAAGGTGCGGGCCGCCCGGGATCCTGCGGCGGCGCTGGCCCCGATGGTGATGAGGGCGCCCAGGATCAGCGCCGAAGCTTCGCCGGGCTCCAGCAGGTTCAGCTGGGTGCCGATGGCGGCGGCGGCAACCGGCACGCCCAGCTGGGATGCCGAGAGCACAGCGAGCGGCAGCGGCTGGCCGAGCAGGCGCAGGCTTCCGTGGACCAGCAGGGTTCCTGCTCCGAGGCAGAGCCCGAGGAACACCATTCCGGGGGTGCCGGCGAGCGCCCGCAGATCCAGCGATGCACCCAGCCAGACGAAGAACACGGGCCCCAGGAAGCCGTCGCTGACAGCGAAGAGCTGATGGGCCAGCCGCCGGGGTTCCCCCACGGCCGCCACCACCAGCCCGAAGGAGAATCCGGCCAGCATCACGGACACGTGCCCTGCCACTGCCAGCCCGGAGAGGGCGAAGAGCAACGCGAGCTGGATGCGGAGTTCCAGGGCGAACTTCCGGTCCTCGGACACGTCATGCACCCGCCCGCGGGTGCCGGTGAGCTCCAGCCACCGAAGCACGAAAAACAGAACCACCGAACAGGCCGCGACGGCGGCCGCCCCCGCCGCCGCCCGCGCAGCGTTGGGCGGGTCCACGGCGAGCGGCAGCGCCACGATGCAGGCGATGTCTGCCACGGCAACCTGCGCCGTGGTGGTGAGGACCTTTGGACCGGCCAGCCGCAGGGAATCAATGATCGGCAGGACCAGGGCCGCCGAGGACGACGCGAGCAGGACGATGTAGAGCGGGGCGTGGCCGGTGCCGAAGGCGAACGCAATGCCGGTTCCGACGGCGGCCGCGAGCGCCGCGGCGATGGCCGCCCTGAGCGCGCCGCCGGCCAGGGCCGGGCGGAGGGCCCGGTCCCGCACCGGCACATGCGTACCGGCCACGAACATGATGAGGGCGAACCCCACGTCCGCCACGAACGTGAACGTCGGATCGGAGGAATCCACCAGGCCCAGGCCGGTGCGCCCAATGGCGATTCCGGCCAACAGCTGCCCCAACACCATGGGCAGGTGCCATTTACGCGGGAACGCCAGCAGGGGCCCCAGGAGCGCGACGGCGGCGATCAGCGAGAGCTGGAAGAACGACACACGCCTTCCTCCTTCTGCCGGCGCGCCCGGACCCCCATCCGCTCCGGGTAACCGCTGCGGCCGTGGCCCGTGGGATTCGCCAGCGGGGCGGATGGTGCGCTCACAGTACCCACGCCGCTGCAGGCGGTCAACGGCGTGGGTACCGTGAGCCGGTCAGGAAGCCGAGCGGGTATCGAACCCGGCCGCTGATTCCCGCAGCAGGCGGGCGACGGTATCCAGCGGGGTGCTGGCGGGCCGGCGGCCTGCGAACCGCCGCAGGACGATGCGCCGGGTTCCCAGCCCGGGGACGTCCAGGACTTCCACGCCGTCCTGGACCACGCCTGCCAGTGCCAGGGTGGGCACGATCGCCACCCCTTCGCCCGCAGCGACGAGCGCCAGTGCCGTCAGGGTTTCCTGGTACTGGTGCACCGTTTCGATGTGGGCGCCCGTCGCGTGGCGGAGCCGCCCGATCACGGCGGCGTTGGCTGCTGATTGCTCGACGCCCAGCCACGGGAGCGGGAGCCGGCCAAGGTCCACATTTTCCGTGGTGAGCAGCGCCCCGGTGGGGACCACCAGCTTCCATGGCTCGTCCAGGAGCGGCTCCTCGATCATTCCGGCCGCAAGCGTCCGCTGCTCCGCCGTGGTCGAATCCAGCTCCACCACCACGGCGTCGAGCTGGCGTTGGCGGAGCAGCCGCATCAGGGCGGGATAATCGTCTTCCACGATCCGGACCTGCAGCTGGGGGTACTGGTTCCGCCATTCCGGGAGCCGCGGGATGACCACTGTCCGCACGAAGCTGGTGAACCCGCCGATGCGCACCACCCCTTCGATGGTGGCTCCGCTTTCCATCCGCGCACGCGCCACGGTGAGGGCGCGTTCAATCTCTTCGCCCGCCTCTGCCATCGCCAGGCCGGCGGGCGTCAGCACCGAGCCCTTCGGCGTCCGCAGCACCAGTGCCTGTCCCGTTTCGTGCTCCAGTTTGCTCAGTTGCTGGGACACGGCGGAGGGCGTAATCCTCAGCTCATCGGCTGCCGCGAGGACACCGCCCGTCCGGGCAACGGCCAGCAGTACCAGCAAGCGGCGCGGGTCGAGGTTCATGTTAAGCCGTTCTAAACAAGGACTTCAGAAGAATGCAATTGAACTACACCTGTTTCGGCCCCGACAATTGCCGTTAGGTAACGATTTCGGGAAAGGACACCATGGAACTGCTGTGGGAAATTGCCGGTTGGGCCGGCGCCGTCGCCATCCTCAGTGCATACCTGACGGTATCCATGGGGTGGCTGAAGGCCGGGAAGGCTTTCCAGACCGCGAACCTCGTGGGCGCGTCCGCATTCATCATCAATGGCGCCTTCCACGGTGCGTGGCCGTCCGTGGCCACCAACGTTGCCTGGTGCCTCATTTCCGCCGTGGCACTTCTTCGCATGCGCGGCGCCGGCGGCCCTGCCGGCAGTGACGCTCCCGCGGTACAGCTGCCCGGCGTCCCGGACACCACCGGCCAGCTCGCCGTCATCGAGCCGCGCGTTACTGGACCGCGCGCCATTGAGGCGCGAGCGGTTGAAGCCTATGCAGCGGAGCCCTATTCCACCCAGCCTTACGCTGCTGAGCCTTACGCGGCCTGCACTGCGTCCGCCGCCGCACCCGCACGGCAGGGCGCCGTCGCCATCTAGCGGTGGCGATCCGGCGCCGTGCCGAGTGGTCAGTCTTCGCCGCGGTAGGACACCCGGCGGACCAGGACCTCACCGTCAACGGCGTAGACGCCGAACGCCCTCCCGGTAAAGGCCTTGGCGGTTTCGAAGGCCCAATGCCGCCCGTCGAGCTCGGCCAGCAGCAACTCCGGGCTCCCGCCAGTCCCGGCGGCGCGGGCGGTCAGGCGGATCCTGTCGCCACCCACGGCACCGGCGCTGAAATCCGACGGCGGCGGGCTCGTGACGATGGCCAACTCCACGTCGCCGGACGGAACCGTCGCCTCCCACGTGCGGTCAAAGCCGGCTACAACGGCACGCGCGGTGATCCTGACGCCGTCGAAATCCTGGCCCTGCCGCTGGCTGGCTTCGATGCCGAACCAGTTGTCCTCAGCGTTCCGCACGGCAACGCCTCCGCTGCCGGGGCCGACGCTGAGCACTGCCCGGAATTCCATGCCGAGGTGGCGCTGGCGCTGGGCGAGGAAGCAGGGCCGGGGCGAACCCATGGTGCTCCCGTCGCCGGTGACCAGGAGGCCCTTCGACGTCGGCGCCGTGAACTCCACGGGCATCCGGCGGACCCCGATCCAGTTGGGGTGGTCAGGGGCTGCGCCGTGGGTGAAGTCGTACTCCACCTGTTCCGGCCGGGTCCCACCCATTACGGGCAGCTGGGCGTGCGGCCAGCCGTCCTTCCATTGCACCCCGGTGAGGAAGGTCTCCCGGCCCAAGGGTGAAAACGCCTGGGTGAGCCCCACCGGACGCACGCCCAGCAGGACCATGGCCGTGCCGCCGTCGGGAAGCTCCACCAGGTCCGCGTGCCCGGTGTTCTGCACCGGCGATCCCGTGCCGGCCGCGGTGAGGACGGGGTTGTGCGGCGCGGACTCGAAAGGCCCGTCCGGGCGGCGTGACCGTGCCACGGTGACGGCGTGGCCCCTGTCTGTCCCGCCCTCCGCAGCGATGAGGTACCACCAGTCGCCGCGGTGGTAGAGGTGCGGCCCTTCCGGTGAATAGAGCCCGCTGCCGGACCACAGCGCGCGGGGCTGCCCAAGCGCTTCCCCCGTTGCCAGATCCACCCGCACCTGCTGGATCGCATCCGGGTGGCGGGCGAAGGTGACATAGGCGGTGCCGTCCGCGTCCCACGCGAGGTCCGGGTCGATGCCGTCAACTGCCTCGATGGTGGTGCCGTCGCTCCAGGGGCCGGCGGGGTTGGTGGCTGTGAACACCACGCAGCCCCGGCCGCCGAGGAAGACGGACACGATCAGGTAGAAGACACCGTCACGGTAGCGGAGGGTGGGCGCCCAGACGCCTCCGGGTGTGGGGACGTTGGCGAGCCGGACCTGCTCCTCACGCGTGGCCACGTGCCCCACCAGCTCCCAGTCCCCAAGGTCCTTGCTGTGGTAGATCGGCAGGCCCGGAAGGTATTCAAAGGATGAGGTGGCCAGGTAGTAGCCGTCCGGGGTGCTGACGATGCTGGGGTCAGGGTTGAATCCGGACAGGATGGGATTGGTGTGCATCCCGCCATCCTGCTGCCTGCAACCACGTCAGGGCCGGGCCGGTTTCACCCTTTGGAAGGCATTCTGCCCGGCGGGCTGCGCGTCCATTACAAGAAGCTGTCCGTACTGAGCTCATGGTCCGCTCCCCCGGCCAGCTCAACGCTGATTTGTAGCCCGTTCCACACAATGTCCCTCCGCACGGCCTCCGGCGAACGGAGCACGGCACTCCCGAGGACCCCGCCGGCCCACCTGACGTCCACGCCGATGCCGCCCACAGCGCGCAGCCCCCTGGCCGATCCCTCGCCCCATGCGTCGGGCAGTGCCGGGAGGAGCCTGATGGCGGCAGCGTCCGACTGCACCAGCATCTCCGCGATTCCAGCCGTGGTCCCAAAGTTGGCGTCGATCTGAAAGGGCGGGTGCGCGGTGAACAGGTTGGGGTAGACCCCGCCGCGTTCGGCCAGCCCGTCCCCGGCCACGCGCAAGGCGAGGTGCAGGCTCTCCTCCGCTTTGACGGCGACGCCCAGGTGGCCCCACAGGCCGAGGCGCCAGGCCATGGCCCAGCCCGTCGACTCCGGGCCCCGGAGTTCCAGCGTCCGTGCTGCCGCGGCGGCCAGTTCCGGGGTAGCCTCCAGGCTCCATTCCTGCAGCGGGAACAGCCCCGCCAGGTGCGAGGTGTGCCGGTGTTCCGGCTCGTGTTCGGCGGCCGGGAAGGACCATTCGAGGACTTCACCGCGGCCGCCGATGGCTGGCTGCGGAAGCGCGGCCACTTTGCGGGCGAGGTCATCGAGCCACGGCGCCGGGGCACCGAGCGCCGCCGCTGCCTGCCGCGCCGAACCGCACAGCGCCCTGAGCAGGGAAACGTCCATGGTGGCGGACCTGCCCACCGCCGCGGGGCCGCCGTCGTCCGCGACGAAGCGGTTTTCGGGAGAGGTCGACGGCGACGTGTGCGTTCCGCTGTCAGGTTCGCCGATGATCCAGTCCAGTGCGAAGAGGCACGCCCCTTCGACGGCGGGCCAGGACGCTTGAAGGCGGGTGAGGTCACCCGTGAAGGAGTAGTGCCGCCAGGCCGCCTGGACCAGCCATGTTCCGCCCATCGCCCAACTGGCCCACATCGCGTTGCCCTCGCCGGCTCCCACCGCGAAAGGCTGCCCCCAGGGGTCCGTGTTGTGGTGTGCCGCCCAGCCGTGGGCACCGTACAGGCCCGCCGCCGCGGTGCCGGTGCGGGCGAGGGTATCCACCAGCCGGAGCAGTGGTTCGTGGCATTCCGCGAGGTTGGTTGTCAGGGCCGGCCAGTAGTTCATCTGGGTGTTGATGTTGATGGTGTAGTTGCTGCTCCAGGGCGGCGGAAGCTCCTCGTTCCAGATTCCCTGGAGGTTGGCCGGGAAGCCGCCCTCCCGCGAGGAGGCGATCAGCAGGTACCGGCCGTAGTGGAACAGCAGTGCCATCAAGGCAGAGTCGGACTTGTCCGTTTCGAAGGCCTGGATGCGCTCATCGGTTGGCTTCCCTGCCGCGGTCACCGAGCCGGCGCCGAGCTCGAGGGATACGCGGCTGTAGAGCCCGGCGTGGTCGTCGAGGTGGCGCCGCAGGGCCGGCTCGAAGGATTCTTCTTCCAGTACCTCCGCGATCCGTGCGCTGAGGAGCCCTGCCAGCGCCTCGGCGTCGTCCGCGGTGTTGGCGTGGCGGGCCTGGGCGTGGTTGAGCACCGTGCCCGTCGCCACGACGATCCGGACAAAAGTGGCGCCCCGGATGCCCAGGACACCGTCGGCAAAGCCGGCATCGCCGTCCGTGACAATGCCGGCGTGGACCGCTCCGGCGCGGGAACCGTTGCCGTAGACGATCGGTTCGGCAGCTTGTTCATGGGACGGCGCGACGTCGGCCGGAAGCAGCACGCCCAGCCGGAGCTCCGTTCCCCAGTCCTGTGCGACGGCGTCCAAGGCCCGTGCGGTGATTTTGTCCGGTGCCATTCCGATCCGCAGGTCAGCGGGCGCACCGAACGCGATGTCGTGCACGATGACGGCGTCGGGGTGGGAGGCGAAGGTCCGGTGCCGGGCCTCGGAACCGTCCAGGAGGTAGCGGTGCCCGGCGGTGCCTGTCCGGAGATCGAGCCACCGGGCGGGGCCATCTGCCGGAGCAGCGGTGCCGGCGGCTTCGACCGACAGGACGGCGAAGGGAAGGTACGCCTGCGAATGCGTGCCCTGGAAGGCCAGCAGCAGTTCTTCGGCCCGGCGGACGTCCCCGGCATCGATGGCATGGCGGATGGCCTGGAGCCGGGCTGTCCCCTCTGCCGGGTTTAGGGCCGGTGCGGACCGGTCCGTGGGCCCGGACCAGGCCGAGCCCTCGTTGAGCTGGATGCGCTCGCCGCCGGCCAGGCCGCGCAGCGTGGCACCGGCGAGGCCGTTGCCCACCGGCAGTGACTCGACGAACTGTTCCGCCGGCCGGCGGTACCAAAGCACGTGGCCGGGATCGGCGTCGGGCAAATCGATGGCCGGCGGATGCCCCGCCGGGGCCTGCCGGCTCAGTACTGTCCCTTGATCACGAAGTAGGAGCCGCGGATGGTGCCTGCGAGCTTGGATTTCTGGCGCGCGAACTTGAAGCTGGACGCCAGTTCCTCCGGCACCTCCATGCCGTCGGAGAGCTTGAATCCGACTGCCCGTTTGGCGCCCTCGCCGATGCCGTACATGACGTTGATGGACAGCCCGGACTCATAGAACACGTAGGCCATCCGCAGCCCGTCCACCTCGAAGGAAGACACTTCAAGCGGTTTCGAGGCAATCACCAGGTCCCGCTCCGTGGCAAGGATGTTGTGGATGTACGCGAGCGTCTGGGGATCGTCTTCGGCGGCGGTGACAGTGAAGTCGTGATCGTATTTGTTCTTGTAGTACCGTGCCTCGTTGGCGCGCAGCCCGGCCAGCGCGTCCGCCACGGGTGACGATTCCAGGCCAACGGTGGACACGTTCTTGAAATCCACTGTGTACGGCATGAGTCCTCCTGGGTTTTGGTCCTGTGGCACATCGTTGCAGATCAGCAGCTGCCGCGCATTCACCCCTGTGGTTTGCGCGCAACCAGCGTGTAGGTGCAGGGGACGAGGTCCCGCTCAGCTTCGGGCCACGCGTAGCCGTCCGGCACGTCCACCATGCGGGGCGAGAACTTCCACGGCAGCGTGGTGGCCTCGTCCAGGCGTAGGAGCTGCAGCCCGGCGCCGATGAGGGAGTTAATGATGTCGGACAGCGGATGCGCCCACTGGTAGGTGCGGGAATGGGACACCTTCCCGCCGCCCACATAGGTGGACTCCTCGTCCCACACCTGGGCCCGGCCGCGGTTGAAGTACGGATAGCGGAGTTGCAGCCCCTCGGCATCCTCATCCACCGCGTAGAGGGCAGGATGGCCGTCGCGGATGTAGAAGGTGCCACCGGGTTTGAGGAGCGCTGCCACCTGGGACGCCCACTGCGCCAGGTCCGGAAGCCAGGTGATGGTTCCGATGCTCGTGTAGACGACGTCGAAGTCGCCCGAAACGGCCCGCCGCGCCTGCAGGACATCCGCCTCCACCCACGCCACCTTCAGGCCCAGCTTTTCCGCCAGGCCGGCAGCGGACGCCAGGGCGGACGGCGAGAAGTCCAGGCCGGTGACCCGGGCGCCCGCACGGGCCAGCGATACCGTGTCCGTCCCGATGTGGCACTGCAGGTGGCACACGTCGAGCCCGGCAACCATCCCGCCAGGAACGAACGGCGCCAGCGCTTCCAGGTCGGTACGCACCACGGGGGTCAGGTAGCCCGGATCATCCAGCGCCCCGAGTCCGTAGGCTTCCTCGTGCAGGGGCACCCGGTCTTCCCAATTGTCCCGGTTGGTGGCGCGTGCGGTCTCCCAGTCGACCGTAATCCGGCTGTCACTCATTCCGGCAGCCTACAGCGTTGTAGAGCCACCGGCCCTGCGCCATCGTCACAGGATCCTGATGCCGGCCCCACTGATCTCGATTTCCGCCAACGTGACCCGTTCATCCGGCGTACTGTTCGGCCAGTGGAAGCTCAGGTAATCGCGGCCGCCGGATGTGCGGAGGACCATGCCATGGCCTCCATCGGCGGACCACAGGGGCTCGGGCCGCTGTGTCCACGGGCCCGCGATGCTTCCACTGGCTGATTCCGCGATGCCCATGGCGTACCCGGCCTCGCCGTGGCTGGACCACAGCATGAGAAGTGTGCCCTCAGCGGCATGGATCAGGAAGGGGCCGTCGGTGAACCGCGGATCCGCGGCCAGGTTCAGTCCCTTGGGAGGTTCCACGCCCTCCGGGAAACGAAGGGGACGGGTCCAGTTGGCCGAGGACGCCGCGAACAGGAGAACCGGCTCATCAACGCCGGAGCGGAGATCCTCGGCCAGCCGCAGCGCGTACATTTCGCCATCCCCGAGGCCTGCCTGGTCCGGCGTCCCCTCCGCCCCGCGGCTGTAGACCAGCCAGCGCGTGCCGTCGTCGTCGATATGGAGGGTTCCGTCCAGGCATGGCTGGGTTGCCGGCGTGACAGGTCCGTCGCTCCAAGGACGGTACGGCCCGGTCGGGCTGTCAGAGACCAGCACTGCAACCCCGCGGGGCCGCGCACCGGTGGACGTGGCAAAGGTGGCGAACAGAAAGAACCGCCCGTCGAGGGCGTAAACCTCCGGCGCCCAAAACTGCGTGTCGGCCCAGAACCCGGCCGGCCGGCGGAACGCTTCGATGGGGCCGTCCCAGTGCTCCAGGTCGCGGCTCGTGTAGCAGTCAAAGCCTGTAGCGGGCCCGCCCCAGACGTTCTCGTCACTGGTCCCGAACAGGACGAACTCACCGGGGGCAGGCTCCAGGATGAACGGGTCCCGCATCCGGATTTCGTCGAGGCGCAGCTGGCGAACAGTCTCCTGTTGGCCCGTCATCGGCTTACCTCATAGCCGGGGGCAGGTGCCAGCGCGCAGTCGAAGAGGTGTGTTCCGCCCGTGACGCCGTGCCGCGCACCGTCCGGAAGGACGACGTCGGCCGCCACCCCGTCCGGGACGGTCGCCTCGAGCCGGAACCCGCCGCCGTCGTACTTCCACGCGGTACGGACCTCACCGTGCGGTGTCTTCAGCGACGTGTTCGCCCACTCGATCCCCTCCCCCGGCTGCGGCTGCGGCTGCGGCTGCGGCTGGATGAGCAAACGGGCGTACCCGGGCTCCAGCGGGCGGATGCCGCCGATGGCCTTGTGCATCCAGTCCGCCACGGCGCCCAGGGCGTAGTGGTTGAAGCTGGTCATCTCGCCAGGGTTGATGGTGCCGTCCGGGAGCATGGAATCCCAGCGTTCCCAGACCGTGGTGGCGCCCATCGTTACCGGGTACAGCCAGGACGGGCAGCCCTCCTCCAGCAGCAGCCGGTACGCCTCGTCCACATGCCCGGTGTCCGTCAGGGCGTGGGTGATGAACGGGGTCCCCGCGAAGCCGGTGGACACCCGGTAGCCGTTGTCGCGGACCAATTCGGCCAGGCGGTTGCCGGCGAACTCCCGCAGCTCCGGCGTCAGCAGGACGTCGAAGGCGATGGCCAGCGCGTAGACGGTGGTGCAATCGCTGGAGATGGTGCCGTCGGCCGCCACGTAGTGCTCGGCGAAGGCGTTCCGCACCCGGGCGGCGAGCGCGTCGAAGGAGGCTTCGTCGTCGTACTTTCCCAGCAGTCCCGCGGCCTGGGCGGTGAGCCTGGCGGTCCGGTACATGCAGGCGGTGGCTACGACGGCGGTGTCCGCTTTGGCTGCCCACGGCTGGTCCGGCGCGGCGTCGGGATCGAGCCAGTCGCCGAACTGGAAGCCGGAGTCCCACAGCCCGGCGGGTGAGAGCAGGCCTTCCACCCGGCGGGTGTGCGCGGCCATTGATTCGTATTGGTTCTTGAGGACGCTGAGGTCGCCGTAGGCCTCCCACAGGGCCCAGGGCACCCACACTGACGCCTCGCTCCACAGCGCGGAGGACTCCGGCGCGGGGAATTCGGCCGGCTGCGGGCAGTACTTCAGCACATCCGGCACGGTGATGGGGACCAGCCCGTCCTGTGCCTTCTGCTCCGCTGCGAGGTCCAACAGCCAATCCTGCAGGAAGCCCTTGACGTTGTACAGGTAAGCGGCGGTGGGGGCGAACACCGCGATGTCGCCGGTCCAGCCGAGCCGTTCGTCGCGCTGCGGGCAGTCCGTGGGCAGGTCCAGGAAGTTGCCGCGCAGGCCCCAGACAATGTTGCGGTGCAGCTGGTTCACGAGTTCGTTGGAGCACTCGAAGGTGCCGGTGCGCTCCAGGTCGGAATGGACCACCACAGCTTCGAGATCATCGGCGGTGAGGGTCCCGGGCCAGCCGGTCACCTCGGCGTAGCGGAAGCCATGGAAGGTCTTGGTGGGCTCGAAGGAATCCTGGCCGCCGGAAAGGATGAACGTGTCCGTGGCCTTCGCCGAGCGCAGCGGCCGGACGCCCAGTTCGCCGTCCTCCAGCACTTCGGCATGCCTGATGGTGATGGCGTGGCCCGCTTCGCCCTGCACGGTGAACCGCAGCCAGCCCACCAGGTTCTGGCCGAAGTCCACCAATGTCTTGCCGCTGGGTGAGGTGAAGACCTCGACGGGACGGACCGCGCCGGCACGCACCACGGGCGGGCCCACCGGCTCAGCCAGCCGCCCGGCGTCGAACGCCACCTCGCGCACGCCGGTCCAGCCGGTGCCGGGCACGAAGCCGGGTTCCGCCCAGCCCTGCTGGAGCCTGCGGGCGTCGATGGCCTGGCCGTCGTAGAGGTCATTGAAGGTGGTGGCAGACGGGCCTGCATGCCAGGAAGTGTCCGAGGCGACGGACTGGACGTGCCCGTCCTCGAACTCGATGTCCAGCTGGCCGAAGAACCCCAGCTCGCTGCCGTAGAGGTTGGACATGCCGTGCCAGGCCAGCCGGCCGCGGTACCAGCCGTTGCCAAGCTCGACGCCGATCACGGTGGTGGGCCGGATGAGGGCGGTGACATCGTAGCTGCGGTGGCGCAGGCGCCACTCGTAGGAGCTCCAGCCCGGGCTCAGCACATCCGGACCCGCAGGGACGCCGTTGATGGATGCCTCGTAGACGCCCAGTGCCGTGGCCCGCAGCGTCGCCTTCACCACCGCGCCGTGGCCATCCTCAAGGGTGAACTCCTTGCGGAGCAGCGGGGCGCCGTCGAAGTCGTTCTCGGGCGTGATCATGGCGGCGAGCCAGGAAGCTGAAGTCATGGAGGGAGTGTTCCGTTCTGGTGGAAGCAGGGTCAAGGGTGGTTCGGTCCGCGAAAACGCAGGCGCCGTCAGGCGTAGTGGCAGGCGACGTCCGCCGTGCCCACGCGGCGCAGCGCCGGGCGTTCGGTGGCGCACAGCTCGGTGGCGAGCGGGCAGCGGAGCCGGAAAGGGCAGCCGCCGGGACCGGGCACCGCGGCAGCGCCGGTGCGGACCCCGAGCGATTCGCGGGCTTCCCGCCGGGCGGCCTGTTCGGCGGGCCGGGGCACAGGTGAGGCGGCCACGAGGGCCTGCGTGAAGGGGTGCTGCGGGTTTTCCGTGACGGCCGCCGCCGGTCCGCTTTCCATGACCTGGCCGCGGTAAAGCACCACCACCCGCTGGGCCAGGAACTGCACCACGGCAATGTCATGGGCGATGAACAGGTAGCTCAGGCCGCGCTCGTCGCGGAGGTCGGCCAGGAGGTTGAGTACCTGCGCCTGGGTGGAGAGGTCCAGGGCGCTGACGGCTTCGTCGCAGACCACCAGCTGGGGATCGCAGATCAGGGCCCGCGCCACGGAGATCCGCTGCCGCTGGCCGCCGGAGAACTGGCTGGGGTAGCGGTCCACGGCCTCGCGCGGGAGCCCGACGCGTTCCAGCATGTCCTCGGCCTTGGCGCGGGCCTCTCCCGCGGACACCCCGCGCAGGCGCAACGGTTCAGCGAGGGACGTACCCACGGTGTTGCGCGGGTTCAGGGAGGAGTTGGGGTCCTGGAAGACGGCACGGAGTTCGCCGCCGAGTGCCCGGCGCTGGGCGGCGCCGGCGGAGGTGATGTCCGTGCCCTGGTAGCTGATGGACCCGCCGGAGACCTTCTGCAGGCCCAGGATGGCCTTGCCGATGGTGGACTTGCCCGAGCCGGACTCCCCCACCAGGCCTACGGTTTCGCCGGGGGCGATGCTGAAGCTGACACGGTCGACGGCGGCCGGTGCGGCGGCTGCCTTGCGGCCCCGGCCGTAGCGGACCACCAGGTCCTTGACCTCCAGCATGGGGGTGCCTTCGTGGGGAAGCGCAGAATCGGGGCGTTCCGTGACTGAGGTGCTCATGCCAGGTCCTTCTCGATGACGGTGGTGTGCTGGTGGGCGGCGGTGGTGTACTGGGAGCTAATCGGCAGGAGGCGGGCGGCGGGCACGTCGGTGGCCAGCCAGTCCATGCCCTCGACAGCCAGCTGGTCCGCCTTGACGCAGCGCACCAGGCCCTCGCCCGTGCCTGAGGCCAGCAGCGGAACGGGGTCTTTGCAGGCGGAGCCGGCGAACTGGCACCTTGCAGCGAAGCGGCAGCCGGTGGGCCAGTCCTTGGGCTGGGGTACCTGGCCTTGAATCGTGGCCAGGCGTTCGGGCATGTTGTCCGCGTCGTTGGCGTGCGGGTCCGCGGCCAGGAGGGCCAGGGTGTAAGGGTGGCGCGGGTTGTCCAGGATGGTGGCGGTCTTGCCGTTTTCCACTACCTGGCCGGCGTACATCACGGCCACCTGGTCGCAGATGTCCGCCACTACACCGAGGTCGTGGGTCACCATCACCACTGACATCCCGGTGTCCTTGACCAGGGCCCGGAGCAGGGAGAGGATTTCGGCCTGCACCGTGACGTCCAGGGCGGTGGTGGGTTCGTCCGCCACCAGCAGCCGGGGCTGTCCGGAGAGCGCCAGTGCGATGGCCACACGCTGGGCCATGCCGCCGCTGATCTGGTGCGGATACGTCTTCAGGATGCGCTGGGCATCCACGATGCCCACCTTTTCCAGCAGGTTCCGGGCCTCCGTGCGTGCCTCGGCTTTGCCCGTGCCGCGGAGCCGGCGGATGGCTGCGGTGAGCTGGTAGCCCACGGTGAACATGGGGTCCAGTGCCCGCATGGGCTCCTGGCTGATCAGCGCGATGTCGCGGCCGCGGATGCCTTCCATATCCTTGTCCGTTGCGGCGGCGAGGTTCCTGCCGTTCCAGAGGATCTGGCCGCCGCTCACGGAGACGCCGGAGGGCAGCAGTCCCAGCAGGGAGAGGGCGGTCATGGTCTTGCCGCAGCCGGATTCGCCCACCAGGCCCAGGACGGTACCGGGTGCGACGTCGAAGGAGACGCCCGTGACCAGGCCGACGCCGTTGTCGACGCCGACGGATAGGTTGCGGACGCTGAGGGTTCCGTTCCCGGGGGCCTCCTGTGCATCTGCGTCCTTGGGTGCCGGGGCGGCGGCGATGGCAGCGACCGCCTGGGCCCGATGCCGGCGCGCGGCGGCGGAGGGCAGGTGCGGCGCAGCGGCGTTGGGTGCCTTGCCCAGGGCGTTGCCGATGGCGTTGGCGGAAAGGACTGTCAGCGCCAGGACGGCTCCGGTGGGAACCATCATCCAGGGCGCGTCATAGACGTGCTGCGAGGCGCCCTGGATCATGCCGCCCCAGCTGGGCTGGGGAAGGGGCGGCCCGAATCCGATGAATGCCAGGCCGGCCTGGATCAGCATGCCGACGGCGAAAATCAGCGCTGCCTGCACCACGATGGTGTTGGCCAGGCCGGGCAGGACGTGACGGACGCTGATGCCCACGGGGCTGAGGCCGTCCACCTTGGCGGCGTCAACATAGAGCTGGGACTGCAGGGACTTGGCCTGGCCCAGAACCACCCGGTAGATGCCGGCGGACATCAGGATGCCCAGGATGGCCATGATGAGCGGGATGTTGGTTCCCACCGCGCCGATCACCGCAAGGATGATCACGGTTCCCGGCAGGGACATCATGACTTCGGTGATCCTGCTGATGACGGCCTCGGTGCGCTCGGCACCGGCGGCGGCCATGGCCAGGAGTGTGCCCAGCCCAACGCCGACAATCACCGTGATCAGCGAGGTCCCCAGGGTTCCGGCCGCAGCGGCGAAGATGCGGCTGAGGATGTCCCGGCCCAGTTCGTCGGTGCCCAGCCAGTGGGCGGCGGTGGGGCCGGAAAGGACGGCGGTGAAGTCCTGGTCCTCGGTCTTGAAGGGCAGCCACAGGGGCGCGGTCAGGGATGCAACGACCAACGCCGCGAGCCACAGAAGCCCGGCCACGGCGCCCGGTGAGGCGAACAGCCTGTACCGGGAGGCTTTGGTGAGGGCCGCTTTGCCGGCCCTGCGCCGGGGCGCTGCTGCCGACGTCGTACTTGCTGTCTGGTCCGCGTCTGCGGGGGCCGGGGCGACTGAGGGGATCATGAGGCACGCAACTTCGGGTCGAGGAACTTGGTGGCCAGCTCCAGCACCAGGTTGACGGCAACCACCACCACGGTGGCGATCACCACCACGCCCTGGACTGCTGGGGCGTCATGGGTGCTGACGGAGGTCTGGACGGCCTGGCCCAGGCCGGGCATGGCGAACAGCTGCTCCGCGATGACGGAGCCGCCAAACAGGCCGATGAACTGCAGGGCGATGCCGGCCACGATCGGCAGGCTCGCGTAGCGCAGGGCGTGGATGTAGAGGATTTTCCAGGTGGGGGTGGCCGTGGCGCGCAGGGTGCGGATGTGTTCCTGCTGCAGCGCTTCGAGCATGGAGGCCCTGGTCTGGCGGGCGATGAAGGCCGCTCCGCCCACGGCCAGCGTGATGACCGGCAGTGCCAGGGACAGCGCCCAGTCCTGCGGTGAGACCTCGAACGGGACGTAGCCGGTGGCAGGGAAGACCGAGGACTGGACGGCGAGGAGGTAGACCAGGATGATGCCCACCCAAAACGCCGGCAGGGCAACGAGCAGTCCCACGAACCCGCCGATGATTTGGTCCAGGAGGCCGCCGCGGACCGCCGCCGTCACGCCGAGGGCGATGCCGATGATGGCGCTGAGGACCGTGGCTCCGGCGGCGAGGGATGCCGTCACCGGCAGGCGGTCCGCAAGATCGGCGCTGACGGAGCGGCCGTCAATCAGCGAAACGCCCAGATTTCCCTGCACCGCGTCGCCCAGCCAGCGGAAGAACTGGGAGAACAGCGGATCGTTCCAGCCGAGCTGCTGGTTCAGCTGGTCGATCGCGTCCTGGGAGGCGCCGGCGCCGAGCGAAACAGCTCCCGGGCTGCCGGGCATCGCGTGCACCAGCAGGAACGCCAGCACCGCAACCACCAGCACCGTGGCGAGCGCCATGAGCAGGCGCTTGGCAACGAACAATGCCATGGGGTGACCTCCGTTGGTCTTGCCCGGCGCCCCGTGTAAGCGGGGCGCCGGGCGGGTTGATCAGTTAGTGGGCTTGTAGGAAGAGAGCAGCGGATAGGCGTTGGTGCCGGCGAACTGGACTTCCTGGACCTTCTTGGTGTTGTAGCCCCAGTTGGACAGCGATTCGAACAGCGGGATCATCCAGCCGGACTCCACCAGGCGGGTGTTCAGCTTGGTCAGTGCCGTCTTCCGGGCGGCGTCGTCCTTGGCTGCGGCGGCTTCGCCGGTGGCGGCGCTCAGCTGATCGTCGGTGGCCTTCTGGACGTTGGTGAAACCGTTGAGGATGGCGCCGTACATCAGGCCGATCGGGTTGTCCCAGCCGAGCGGTGCGTAGCCCAGCGGGGTGGTGGCAACGGCGGCGAAGGCCTCATCGGTGGAGGCGGCCATCTTCACGTTCATGGTGATGCCCACCGCGGCGAGGTCCTTCTGGACAGCCTGCAGGTCGGTCTGGGTCTGGGCGCTGGCGATGATGGTGAAGTCGAAGCCGTTGGCGTAGCCGGCCTCGGCGAGCAGGCTCTTGGCTTTCTCCGGATCGTAGGCGAACGTCTTCTCCAGGTCCGCGGTGAAGCCGGCCGAGTCCTTGGGGAGGGCGTTCCAGGTGGGGATATCGCCCTTGTGCAGCGCGTCCACCAGGGCCTGGCGGTTGATGGCGTGCTGGATGGCCTGGCGGACCTTTTCGCTGGCGAATGCGGGGGCGGTCTTGCCGGTCTTGTCGAAGGAGATCATGGTCTGCACGGTGCCGCCGATGCGGGACACGCCCACGCCCTTGGACTTGGCGAAGTCCACGGTGGGCGAGGTCAGCTGGGCAACGTCGGCCTGGCCGGACACCAGGGCATTGGCGCGGGCCTGGGGGTCCTGGATGACGTTGAAGACGATCTTGCTGTACGAATAGTCCGCCGCGTCGTCGTTCTTCTCGTTCTTGACCATCACGTACTTGTTGCCCTTCACCGTGGACGGGTCAAGGGTGTAGGGGCCGGAGCCGTCCGGCGTGGTGGCGAGGCTGGCGGTGTCGGCGACGCCCGTCTTGCCCACGATCATGCCCATGGTGGAGGTGAGGTTCTTCTCGAACCCGGGCTGCGGCTTGGCAAAGGTGATGGCTACCTGGGCGGGGCTTACGACGTCGACGCTTGCGATTTCCTGCGCCCCGCCCTTGGCGATGGCTGAGTAGGTGCTGAGGGCGGTGTCGGTGCGGCGGTCGAAGTTCGCCTTGACCAGCGCGGCGTCCAGGGTGGAACCATCCGTGAAGGTGACGCCGTCCTTGAGGGTCAGGGTGAGGACGGTGCTGTCTGCGTTGTATTCGAACTTGGTGGCCAGGCCGGGGCCGGCAGTTCCGTCGGGCTGGAGGTCCAGGAGGGTGTCGTAGAGGCCCTCCATGAACTGGCGCTGGGCGTCCGCCACGCGGATGGGGTCGTAGCCGAAGGATGCCGAGTCGCTTTCGACGCCGATGGTCAGGGTGGACTTGTCCACGGTGGCAGCCTGCTGGCTGCCACCGCCACAGGCGGCCAGGGAGCCCATCAGCAGGGCGCCGGTCAGGACGGCAGCGCTGCCGCGGGCGGTGGTGGTCAGGAGTTTCATCGGGTGCGCCTTCGCATTCTTCGGTGACTGCAACGGAAAGAAAGGGGGCCGGTGGTGTCCGGCACCTTTCAAGAATCAGCCGGGGCCGTCAGGGCCAGACATGACAATGTCATTGATTGAAAAAGTATTGTGGCGGAGGTCACGCGGCCGGACAGGATGGATGAAGGCAGAGACGCCTGGGTGCCGCCTGGCCGGCCCCGATCACGAGAGGAACCACATGACCAACCCGTTTCCGCAGGACTTCCTTTGGGGCGTGGCCACCGCCGGCCACCAGGTGGAAGGCAACAACGTCAACAGCGATACCTGGTTCCTGGAGCAGCTGCCCGGGACGATCTTCGCGGAGCCGTCCGGGGACGCCGTGGACCACTACCACCGCTACCGCGAGGACATTGCCCTGATTGCCGGCCTGGGCTTCAGCAGCTACCGCTTCTCCCTGGAGTGGGCGCGGATCGAGCCGGCCGAAGGCCAGTTCTCCGTGGCCGCGCTGGACCACTACAAGCGCGTCCTGGAGGCCTGCGTTGAGCACGGCCTCACCCCTGTGGTGACGTTCCACCACTTCACGTCTCCACTGTGGCTGCTGCAGTCCGGCGGCTGGGAAGGTGCCCGCACGGCTGAGCTGTTCGCCCGGTACTGCGACCGTGCCATGGCACACCTGGGCCACCTCATCGGCGTCGCGTGCACGTTGAACGAACCCAACCTGCCCTGGCTCCTGGAGTCCTTCGGCATTGGCGGGGAAGCTCCGGCAAACCGCGGCTCCGTACCCATCTGGGCTGCCGCAGCGCAGCGCCTGGGCGTGGACGCAAGCACCGTCGCCCCGTTCCAGTTCTGCTCCACTGAGGCCGGGTTCGCCGTGAAGCTGGCCGCGCACAAGGCCGCCACCGCCGCGATCAAGGCACACCGGCCGGAGCTCCAGGTGGGCTGGACGCTCGCCAACTCCGACATCCAGGCCATCCCCGGCGGCGAAGAAATTGCAGACAAGGTGCGCCGCGACGTCAACGAACGCTTCCTCGAGGCTTCCCGGGGCGACGACTTCGTGGGCATCCAGACATACGGCCGCACGGTCTACGGCCCCGAAGGCCATGCGCCCGCGCCAGACGGCGCGGAAACCAACCAGATGGGTGAGGAAATCTACCCGCAGGCCCTTGAAGCCACCGTCCGTGAAGCCGCCCGCGTTGCCGGCGTTCCGGTGATGGTCACCGAGAACGGCCTGGCCACGGAGGACGACACGCAGCGGGTTGCCTACCTTAAGGCAGCGGTCGACTGCGTTGCCTCCTGCATCGCGGACGGCATCGACGTGCGCGGGTACATTGCGTGGACCGCATTCGACAACTTCGAGTGGATCTTCGGGTACCGGCCCAAGTTCGGACTGATCGCTGTGGACCGCAGCACCCAGGAGCGCACCCCCAAGGAGAGCGCCCACTGGCTGGGCAGTTTTGCCCGGGAGCAGGCATCCCAGGTGGCCCAGCCCGCCTGATCACGGCGAATGGCCCGGATTTCCCAAGGAAATCCGGGCCATTCCTTTTCAGCGCAGCTACGCCTGCAGCCGCAGCTTGGCGGCGAAATCGGCCATGATCAGCCTGGTATCCACGGAGGTGTAGGTGCGGCGCACGGGCTGGGTGCCAGCCTCCGTGAACGTGGAGGTGACGTCGTCGAGCCCTGTCACCACCAAAGGGGCGCTGTCCCCCAGGCACCACAGCGGCCC
The DNA here is from genome assembly GCF_030818145.1 of Pseudarthrobacter sp. SORGH_AS 212. Classification (NCBI taxonomy): domain Bacteria; kingdom Bacillati; phylum Actinomycetota; class Actinomycetes; order Micrococcales; family Micrococcaceae; genus Pseudarthrobacter; species Pseudarthrobacter sp. SORGH_AS 212. The sequence continues at coordinate 1,699,171 of NZ_JAUTAA010000001.1, forward strand.
GAACTTCACGAAGTCCGGCACGTCCAGGCCGTGGAAAAGCTCCCACAGCCAGGCGCCGGCGGCTCCGGCTGTGCGGAACAGCTGGTCCAGCTCCGCCACCGGGGCAACAATTTGCCGGTACGTTTCGGCCGGGAACTGCCACACGGCAAGGTCCTGGTTGCCCAGCACGAAGTCGGCAGCGGCGGGATCGGTGAAGTAGTTGTATTCGTCGTCGTTGACCTCGGCTCCGCCCACCCACGCAAGCGTGAACGAAGACGCGGTGGCCGGCTCCAGCAGGAGTGCATCGGCAACATTCGTCAGGGGACCTGCGCAGACCAGGACCAACGGAAGGCCTCCCGCGGCCGGTTCGGCAGCGGCGGCGACGATGGCCCGGGCCGCTGCCGATTCCCGCGGTTGTCCCGTGAAGGGGGCATCGGGTCCGGCCTGGACGGTTGACGGTTCCGGCAGCTTGAGGACCCGCAGCAGGTCCGCCGCCACATCCGCCCCGGCAACGGCCCGGCCTTGCGGCGGCCCAAACATGGGATTCGTCAATGACGACGTGACAGCAACGATCCGGTTGGCCGGGGACAGCGCGTGATGCGCCAGCCCCACCAGCCCGTCCGGGTCACCTGCCCAGTCATTGTCGATGATGACCCTGCACCGGGGTTTAACCGGAATCATGTCCATCATGGTCCTTTCACTGGGCCGGGCGCCGGTTTTGTCCTGGCGCTTGTGCGGGCGGGCGCCGGCGTGGCCACGCGCCGGTATGCACGCATCCGGGAGCACCGGCGGAGTCCCTGCTCCCGGATCGACGGGTAGTCTCAGGAACAAGTCTTGCGCCGCCGCACCCCATCCCCGGGCCACGGCTTTCATTCACTGGAAAGCTCCGGGATCCGCTTGCGGCCCGCAAGGCGACCTACGGCATTCGCTAAGGATGCCGGGAGAGATTCGGGGGGATCCGTGCCGCGATTGGCTTGGTGGGGCAGGGCGTATTTTGCGCTGCAGGCATTGGCCGGAGCCCTGTGGTGGGCCGCCGTTGCGGTGTCTCCCACCGTACGTACGGCCACCCTCGGCGGCCTCGATCCCGCCCTTGTTGCCGCCTTCGACATCCCGCTTTTCGTGATGGGGTCCGCCGCCGCGGCAGCAGGTGTCCGGGCCGCTGCCGCCGTCGCTGCCGCATGGTCCACCGTCGTCACCATTGGACTCGGCGCCTACGCCACGGTCACAACCCAGGCGGGTGCAGGAGCCCTCATCATGGCAGCCGCGGCCGCGGCCTCGATCGCTGCCCTCTGCCTGGCCTGGTGGGGACGGATTCCCGTTGAGTGGATTATCCGCGGCCCGTTTGCGTTCCGCCCCGCCCGCCAACGGAGCGCCCGGTTCCATGTGGCTGCCACGTTCGGGCAGATCGTCCTGTTCTGGGGCTTCTTCCTGGGAATCCTTCCCCTGTTCCTGGACTACCTCGAGCAGCGCTGGGGACTGGCTGCTGCTTTTCCCCAAGCGGCCGGCGGCGCCGGTGTGGTGGTCCTGATCCTGGCCAGCGCGCTGGGCATCTGGTCTGCCATTTCGATGTCCACCATGGGAAATGGGACACCGTTGCCCGCCGCCATGGCCACCACGCTGGTAGTTGCCGGCCCGTACCGCTGGATACGCAATCCGATGGCAGTGGCCGGCGTTGTGCAGGGCGCGGCGGTGGGCCTCATGCTCCACTCCTGGTTCGTGGTGGGCTACGCGGTCCTGGGTTCGCTGGTGTGGAACTATGCCGTGCGGCCGCTTGAGGAGGCCGACCTCAAAGCCCGCTTCGGCAGCGGCTTTGAGGCATACCGCGAGGCAGTACCCTGCTGGATCCCCGCCCTCCGCCGGGCGTAGGCATTCACCCCTGGTTGGCACCCCGGGTAACGGCTGCGGTCCAGGACGTTGCCGGGGTCTTCCACCAGCCGATGGGCGCCGGGATCCACGGCCCGAATCTCACAGGAAAAATATTCCAATCCGCACCCATCCGCAGGCATCCCGGCTCCGAATCCCGGTGGAGATCAGCTCCCAAAGCTAGGAGGGGACAATGGATGAGGCGGACCAGCAGGCCCTGACCGGAGCCATCATCAGGCTGCACAACCTGGACATCGGCGGCCTGTGGCTCGACTATGTGGCCCTTGGCGGCGACGCCTCCGAACAGGACATCCGCGATTACAGCCTGGAATCCGGAGCACTGCCGCGGAAGGAACGCGACGCTTTGTCCCAGGCCGTCAATGAAAGCTGCGCCGAGGCGGACCTCGTGGTCAGGGCGCCGTACAGCAGCTCCCCGCTGATGGTGGTTCCCGTGGAGCCGAAGGATCCCTATTCGTCGAAGTAGGTGAAGGTCTTCGCGCCGCCTGCTACCGAGGACACCACCAGCGACGCGACGTCCCGCAGCTTCATGTTCCTGCTGTTGGACGCTTCCCGCAGCACCTTGAACGCTTCGTCCTGGCTGCAGCGGTTCTGCGCCATGATGGCACCGGTGGCCAGGTCGATGACCGTCCGCGTCTGCATGGCGGCGCTCATGCCGTCCTTGGCGTCCTGGAGCTTCGCCATCCGCAACGTCAGGGCCAAGCCCTTGGCAGCCTGTTCGGTGAACGCCTCGGCCATCGCAACGGCATCGGCGCTGAAAGCGTCGGGCTCCCCGCTGTACAGGACCAGCACGCCGCGGTCCCCGCCCTCGAGCTGCAGCGGCATGGCCAGCACGGAGTAAGCGCCCTGGTGTGTGGCCGCGGCGGCATAGTCCGGCCACCGCGCTTCCTCCCGCAGGTCCTTGACGTGCATGGTGGATGCGCTGATGATGGCGGAATCTCCGGGCCCCTGGCCGTATTTGAGCTCCAGCTGGTCAAGCAGCATCGCCTTGGTGTCGCTGGCGGCCGCTGCTGTGGGTTTCTTGGGGCGGCTGACGGAGATGCCGCAGAACAGCTCCCGGCCAACGCTGCCCAGCCGGGCTACCGCGTAGAGGGCGAGGCTGTCCAGGAGCCGGACCACATCAGGACTCTGCAGGACAAGGTCCTGCACATGGGCTGCAACATCGGCAAAAACCTTGCCACCCGAAACCCCGGTGTCAACCACAAGCATTCCCTCCGGACATAATTGATAAGCCATGGCACACCATGGCCGCTCACTGCCGAACGGTAGTCCTCAGCGTACCCGTGGACACCCCGTAAGGTGTCAATCATGAAGCTCGCCTCCAGCATCGGCGGAACCTTCCGCGGAGCCACCCTGGCAGTGGACGGCGCCCCCGTGCACCGGTTCCTCGGCATCCCTTACGCCCAGCCGCCATCGGGAGAGCTGCGCTTCCGCCCGCCAGTGGCCCTCCCCCAATGGACCGGCGAGGTGGACGCCACCGGGTACGGCCCCGCAGCGCCCCAGAACCCGGACGCCCGTGATCCAGACGAAACCCCGCTGGCCTGGAGCGAGGACGGCTGCCTGAACCTGAACATCTGGACGCCGGACACCGGCGGGACGGCCCGGCCGGTGATGGTCTGGATCCACGGCGGCGCCTACCTGATGGGCGCCAACAGTGACGGGATGTACGACGGCGCCCGGCTCGCCGCAGCGACGGGCACGGTGGTGGTAGCCATCAATTACCGGCTGGGCGCACTCGGTTTCCTCCACCTGGCACACCTGCTCGGCGAGGGATTTGTGGATTCGTCCAACCTCGGCCTGCTGGACCAGCTTGAGGCGCTGCGCTGGGTGCGGGACAACATCGCCGGGTTTGGCGGCGACCCGCACAACGTGACCCTGTTCGGCGAATCGGCAGGCGCGGCAGCCATCGGCACCCTGCTGGGCATGCCGGCGTCGGAAGGCCTCTTCCGGCGGGCCATCATGCAAAGCGGCACAGCGGAGCGCTTCCGCACCCCGGAGGGGTCTGCGCGCGTAACTGCTGACTTCCTGCGGCTTTGCGGCCTGGACGAATCGTCAGCAGGTGAGTTGCGCACCCTTCCGGTGGAACACCTGCTGGCCGCCCAGCAGCAACTCGAAGAGCGGATCGCCGCCGAAAGCTACGCAGTGCCGCTCCCCTTCCAGCCAACAGTGGGGACCCCGTCACTGCCGGAACCTCCACTGGACGCCGTCCGGAACGGGATCAACAGTGGCGTGGACCTGCTGGTGGGCACCAACCTCAACGAAGGGTCTTTCGCCGTCGAAATGCGCCCGGACCGGCCGGAAGACCCTGGTTACCCGGACCGGGCCGCCGCGGTCCTGTCCGCAGGGGGCCTGCCGGGAGACTGCGCGCAGGGATACGCGGAAGCACTGGCGGCCGTGCTGGCACACGGGCCCCGCGGGAAGGAACTGCTGGAGGCGGCCATTGCCGATGCGGTGTACCGCCAGCCCAGCAACAACCTGCTTGATGCGAGGCTCCAGTCAGCACGCAGCGCTGCGCACGGCAGGACATTCGCCTACCTGTTCACCTGGCGCAGCCCGGCCATGGGCGGCAAGCTGGGATCCTGCCACACGCTGGAAATTCCCTTCGTGTTCCGGCACTTGGCATCCCCGGACGCCGCCTACCTGACCCGGGGCAAGGGTCCGCAGGCCCTCAGTGACACCATGAGCGGAGCCTGGGCGGCCTTCGCCGGCACCGGGGCCCCGGACCAGCCCGGCCTGGCGTGGCCGGAATACGGGCAGGAGCGCCGCACCATGATGCTCGACGACGCGCCCCGGTTGGAAGCGGACCCACGGCGGGAGGTCCGGCTGTTTTTTGCCGGGAACCAGGTCAGGCGGCAGCCAGTGAGTTAAGCGTGTCCCGGAGGCCCTTCAATGCGGGGTCGCGGAGCTGCATGAACAGCGGTTTCAGGAGCGGCTGGATGATTTTGGCCGGCCCTTTGATGCTGAACTCTGCCGTGTACTTCACCACGGATCCGGTGCCATTGGGGGCGACGTCGATGGAATCGAAGGAGACGACGGTCTTGTTCTCCCCGCGCAGCTTGATGTGGCTGCCCGTCAGCTCGATGACCTCGTAAATCAGCGACTGGCGTTTCCCCCGGAACTCGGCCTCAGCGTGGTACTTATGTCCCACGGCCACGGGCCCCGGCGTGATCTTGTCCATCACAGGGGTGCCGGGGTCCCACTTGCTGGTGTTTTCGAACTCACTCAGGAAGGCAAAGGCCTTCTCAGCGGACAGTTTGGTTTCCACACTTCCGGCTACTGTGATCATCACCCCAGTCTAGGAGCACCCGGCAGGTGGGAGGCAGCCATTTTGTAGCAAAGATTGCCGTCCAACTTACGGGGGCTGATCCACACCTCGTAGCCGTCAGCGGCGGTGAACAGGGCACGGCCGCCGTTGGCGTCGCCTGCAATCCACACGGCGGAGGAGTCCGGCATGGCGTTGTCCACCACGCCGGACCGCACCGTCCGGCGGCCCTTCCGGACCTCCACAGGGACACCGATCAGGCGGGCCCACTCGGAATACGGGTAGGAATCCACGGCATCCCTCCTGCTCAGCGTGTCTCGAAGTCGCTGAGGATCTTGATATTGCCCATCAAGGCGCCGTCGGCGACGTCCGGGCCGGTCAGCCCGGCGAAGGCGTGAATGTCGCAGAAACCCGCAAGGGCTTCCTCGGCAAAGTCCGAAGGGTCATTGACGGTCTTTGTCATGGTGGGTTCTCTGGCATCCGGAAGGAGGCGAAAGGGCTGCGGGGCCCTTAGTGCATGTGGCTTCCGCCGTTAATGTCCACCACGGTTCCGGTGAGGTACGCGGAATCCTCGGAGGACAGGAAAGTGATCACGGAAGCTACTTCCTCGGTGCTGGCGTTACGGCCCAGCGGGATGCCGGCGTTGATGGCGGCTTCCTGTTCTTCGGTGCTGCCCACGCGGATGTTGGTGTCCACCGCGCCCGGGGTGATGGCGTTGACGGTGACGCCGGTGGTGCCGAGTTCACGGGCCAGTGCCTTGGTGAGGCCCAGGATGGCTGCCTTGGCTGCAGAGTAAGGGACCTTGCCGAAGACGCCGCCGCCGCGCTGGGCGGACACGGAGGACATGTTCACAATGCGGCCCCAGCCGTTCCCGATCATGTCCGGCAGGAATGCCTTGGTCACCAGGTAGGTGCCGGTGGCGTTGACGTCCATGATCTTGTGCCACAGCTCGAGGGTGGTTTCCAGGAACGGGACGGGCGAGGTGATGCCGGCGATGTTGGCCAGTGCGCCGACGGGCGGCAGGTTACCGGCGGCCACCTCGGCGGCGACGGCGGCCTGGGCGGTGGTCACGGAGGCCTCGTTGGCGACGTCGATCTCGTGGCCGTAGGCAGGGACGTTGAACTCGTTGCCGATTTCCGCGGCCACCTTGGCGGACTTTTCGCCGTCGAGGTCCAGGATGACGACGCCCCAGCCTTCACGGGCGTAGCGGCGGGCGGTGGTGATGCCGATGCCCCGGTCCGAGGTGGCTCCGGTGAGGACGGCGGTGCGCTGGATGGTGGTCATGGTTGGTGCTCCTTGAAAGTGTTTTTGTGGATCGATTGCTCTGTAGTTGTCGCCGGCCCCTGCCGGGCGGTATGCCAGCAGTCCTTCGGGTTCCAGGTCCTCGCGCTCACCGCGCACCGGTTCGTGGTGGAGTGCGCCGCGAGTCAGTCTTTAGACCCTGGTGACGCATTCTGAAGGACGAGCATCCGGGTCTGAAGTGGAACATCGTTGATCCCTTGGTTCGTGCGAAGCAGTAGTGATGCCGACCACACTAACTTCGTTAACTGTCAACAGTCAACCCATAAAGTTGACTGTTGACAGTCAGCATGATGCGGGTCACACTGGGGATATCATTTGTTAACAGTCGACAGCGGCGACTTCCTGAGGCCGCTTTTCGAAAGGGAACCCAACATGAGCAAAGATGCTCTGACCATGCGCGGTCCGGTCCACGGAACCAAGGACGCCAGGCGCGTTGCCGTTGGCTCCGGTGTGGGCGCTGTGATCGAGACGTATGACTTCATCGGTTTCGGCACCGCCGCTGCGCTGTACTTCGGCACCGCGTTTTTCCCCGGAACCGATCCGGTCACCGGCACCCTCGCTTCCTTCGCCACCCTGGGCGTCGGCTTCGCAGCCCGTCCCTTGGGCGGCATCATCGGCGGCCACCTCGGCGACAAGGTAGGGCGCAAGCCCGTTTTGGTGGCCTCCCTGATCCTGATGGGCCTGGCCACGTTCGCCATCGGACTCCTGCCCACCTACGCCGCAGTGGGGCTCCTCGCCCCTGCACTGCTCGTCTTCGTCCGCATCGTCCAGGGTTTGGCCTTCGGAGCGGAATGGGGCGGCGCCATCCTGATGAGCTACGAGCACGCACCCTGGAAGGCCAAGGGCAAGTACACCGGCATTGTCCAGGCCGGCTTCCCCGTGGGCCTGCTGCTGGCCAACCTGACCTTCCTGTTCAGCGTCAACCTCGGCGGCGAACTGGCCTGGCGCATCCCCTTCCTTGCCAGCATCGTGCTGGTGGCGGTGGGCCTGATCATCCGCTCCAAGGTCCCGGAATCCCCGGTCTTCGATGAGGTCAAGGACAGCGGTGCCATCGTGAAGTCCCCCATCGTTGAGGTCATCAAGACCGACTGGCGCAACATCGTCAAGGGCATCGGCCTCCGCGTTGCCGAGACCGCAGGCTACGCCGTGTCCATCACCTACATGATTTCCTACCTCAACAGCCAGCACCTGGCGGACAAGAGCCAGACCCTCATCGCCCTGTGCATCGCCTCCGCCATCGGCATCTTCGCCACCCAGGCCTGGGCCGCGCTGACCGACCGCATTGGCCGGCGTCCGCTGTATGTCTGGTCCACCCTGTTCGCGGCCCTCTTCGCCATCCCGATGTTCCTGCTGGTCAATACGGGAATGTTCATCGCCATCATCATCACCATCGTCATTTCCTACGCGGTCTGCCAGAACTCGCTCGCCGGCGCCCAAGGCGCCTGGTTCCCGGAGCTCTTCCAGGCCAAGACCCGGGCCTCCGGCGCCAGCCTGGCCTACCAGATCTCGGCCATGGTCTCCGGCTTCACCCCTTTCATCACCACCCTGTTGTTTGTCAGCTTCGGCTGGATGGGCCCGGCGCTGCTCTTCGGCGCCTACGCCCTGATCGGCCTATGGGCTGCGGTGGCCACCCGGGAAACCTGGGGCAAGCGGGAGCGCGAACTGGCCGAAGAAGCCACCAAAAGCACCCCCAACACCATCAACGCCTGAATGACCGCGCACCCAACAACCACGGAGCACGCAATGCCTACAGATACCGTCCAGGACACCCCACAGGGACAAACATTGCAGGAACAGATCCTGCAGACCGCGGTGACCCCGGAACGGGTGGAGAAAATCAGCGCCGCCGCGTACCGGATCCGGCACCACGCCCTCAACATGGGCGAAGTCCAAGGCCAGGGCTACGTGGGCCAGGCCCTCGGGGCTGCCGACATGCTCGCCACCGTGTACGGGGACCAGCTGAACTTCCGCGCCGAGGACCCGCACTGGGAAGCCCGCGACCGGTTCCTGCTGTCCACCGGCCACTACGCGATCGGCCACTACGCAGCCCTTGCCGAAGCCGGCATCGTCCCGGTGGAGGAACTTGAAACCTACGGCTCGGATGACTCCCGGCTGCCGATGTCCGGGATGTCCACGTACACCCCCGGCATGGAGATCTCGGGCGGTTCCCTGGGCCACGGCCTGACCATCGCCGTCGGCATGGCGTTGGGCCTGCGCTACCAGGGCTCGTCCGCCCGGGTGTTCAACTTCCTCTCCGACGGCGAGCTGGACGAAGGCTCCACCTGGGAAGCGGCCATGGGTGCGCACCACCACCAGTTGGGCAACCTCACCGCCATGGTGGACATCAACGCCCTGCAGGCCGACGGCAAGACGGACACCGTACTCCGCACCGAGCCGGTGACGGAGAAGTGGGAATCGTTCGGCTGGTACACCCAGCGGGTTGACGGGAACGACGTCGGTGCGCTGCTCGCAGCGTTCGACAACGCAGCCGCCCAGGCCGCCGCCGTCGGACGTCCTTCCGTGATCCTGTGCGATACGAAAGTGGGCCGCGGCGTCCCGCTGCTGGAGGACCGCGAAAAGGCGCACTTCATGCGCATCGAAGAGAACGAATGGCAGATCTGCCGCGAGCAGCTCACCGCCGGATATGAAGGAAAGGCTTCAGCATGAGCACCACCACGGAGGCCCCGGACACCACGGCGGCCGCTAAGCCCAAGCTCAAGACCTCGGCGATGATCGCGTCGTTCGCCGATCCCGGCCAGAAGACGGCGTCGGCGCCGTTCGGGCACGCCCTGGTCAAGGCCGCGCAGGAGAACGACAAGATCGTGGGCCTGACCGCGGACCTGGGCAAGTACACGGACATGCACATCTTCGCCAAGGCTTTCCCGGAGCGGTTCTTCCAGATGGGCATGGCCGAGCAACTCCTGTTCGGCGCGGCCGCGGGACTGGCTGAAACCGGGCTGGTGCCGTTCGCGTCCACCTACTCGGTGTTCGCAGCCCGCCGCGCCTACGATTTCCTGTGCCTGGACGCGGCAGAGCCGAACCTGAACGTCAACATCGTGGGCGGCCTGCCCGGCCTCACCACTGGGTACGGCCCCAGCCACCAGGCCACCGAGGACATGGCGATCTTCCGCGGCATGCCCAACCTGACCATCGTGGACCCCTGCGACAGCATCGACATCGAACAGGCAGTGCCGCAGCTGGCAGCGTCCGAGGGCCCCACATACCTGCGGCTGCTCCGCGGGAATGTGCCCACCGTCCTGGACGAGTACGGCTACACGTTCGAGCTCGGCAAGGCCAAGGTGCTGCGCGGCGGCAACGACGTCGTCTTCATCTCGTCCGGGCTGATGACCATGCGTGCGCTGCAGGCAGCGAAGGCCCTCGCGGCACATAACGTGGACGTCGCCGTCGTGCATACCCCCACCATCAAGCCGTTCGACGCCGAAACCGTCCTCAAGGAGATCAACACGGACAGGCTCGCCGTCACCCTGGAAAACCACTCCGTGGTGGGCGGTCTGTTCGAAACCGTTGCCTCCGCCGTCGTCACCGCGGGCCTGGGCAAGCGTGTCGTTCCCATCGGCCTGCCGGACCAGTTCCTCGATGCCGGCGCCCTTCCCACCCTGCACGACCGGTACGGGCTCGCCACCGACCGTATCGTGGCCAAGGTCCTCGCCGAACTCGGGTAGAGAGTCAACAAACCAGCAGAAAGCGCGGCACCGGTCCAAAGCCGGTGCCGCGCTTTCTGCCGTACCATCGAAACTACGACTGTAAACAGTCGACTTATGACACTGAGGACGGATGCCATGGCCGGACTGACAGCCCCGCTGCTGGGACTGCAAAAGAAAAGCCTGCGCGAGCAGGCCCTCTCGGCGTTGCGGACCGCCATCACCAGCGGCGAGCTGGCACCGGGACGGCACTTGGTGGAAACCGAACTGTCCGAAATGCTGCAGATCAGCCGCGGCACGCTCCGGGAAGCCTTGCGGCAGCTGGAACAGGAGGGCCTCCTCTCCGCCGGACCGCGTGGCCGCCTGTCCGTGCGGCACCTGGACCACAAGGAGATCCGGGACATCTTTGCGGTGCGCGCGGCTCTGGAGTCCCTTGCTGCCCGGACACTCTGCGAATTGGTGGACCGCCAGCACGTCACCGAGTCGTTGCACGCCGCCATCGACGCCATGGCCGCGAATGCCGGGGGCACGCTTGAGGAACGCATCGAGTCGGACCTGGAGTTCCACCGGACCCTCTGCCGGCTGACCGGCAATGAAACGCTCCTGCACTCCTGGGAGTCGCTGGAGGGCTCCATCCGGATGTCCATCATGTTTGCCGGACAGGAAAAAGGCGTCAGCAACATGAGCGTTGACCGTCACCGGGACATCGTGGATGCCATCGATACCGGTGACGCCGGGCTGACGCGGAAGACCATCCTCGAACACATGGACACCGCCGCCGCGAACCTTGTCTCCTAGGGCTCACCATTTCCGGGGCCGCCGGGAATCCCTTCGGGCTGTCAACCGTTAACTTACTGTGCGGTAGGAAACCCGTCCGCTGGTGAGGGATGTGATGAGCGCAAAGTTTGAATCAGTAGAAGACGACGCCGGCAAGGTCACCCGGTATGTCCGGCATGCCAACGGCGGCGGTTTCGTCGCACCGGGCGCCGTGGTGCCTGAGAGCGTCCGGGTCGGCCCGATGACCTACGTGGAGCACGGGGCGGTCATCGGAGCAGGCTGCCGGATCGGCCACGGCAGCTGGATTGACCGGGAAGCGAAGATTGGAGCCAAGACCGTCATCGGCGACGGCGTCCGGGTTGGCCGCGGCACCGTGATCGGCAACCGGGCCAACATCGGCAGCCATTCCCGCATCGGGTCTGGTGCCCTGATCGGTCACGGGGTCCATCTTCATTCGGACAGCACCGTTCCCGATGGCCACCGGCAGCTGCAGAAGCCGCAGGCCCTGGCGCCGGCGAAGGAACGCCCGCACCGGAAGCCCGACCGCGGGATAGCTGCCTGACCTTCGCCCGGCCGCCTCGAGAACCTGCAGCCCGCCGCTGTGGCGGCCTGCCCGTTGTGGTCAGCCCTCGCGCTGCAGCCGGTTCCTGGCGGCCGTAAGGGCCCACACGCCAATGAAGGCGGCCACGAGCAGGAGTCCCGCCTCCCCCAGGTCGAGTTCCCCCAGCCAGGTGGTCAGAGGGTCGCCAAGGTCAAACGCGGCATTGGCGAATCCGCCGAGCGTGACGGCGGCGATGAACAGCGCTGACAGGGCTGAGATGCCGGTCACCACTGCGTTGAAGCCGAGCCTGCGCTGCGGATTGTGGATGGCGGACCGGTACATACGCATCATGGCCACGCCGTTGACGGTGTCGCAGAGGGTCATTGCCGCCGTGAAGGCGAGGGGAAGGGCCATGAGCGCCAGCGGGGACACCCCTGCCAGCGAGGCGGCGGTGGTGACCACCAGCAGCCCGATGGTGGTGGCCGTATCGAAACCGAGCCCGAACAGGAAACCGATGACATAGATGTTCCGGGGCCGTTGCACCGCGGAGAGTGGTTTGGACAGGAGCCGGGCAACAAACCCCGTGCTTTCCAGGTCCTCCTCCCGGATCGCCGCGCCGCCTCGCGCACTCCGGTATACCTGCGAGGCGCGCACGAACGCCGAACCGTTGAACAGCCCCATGGCCAGCAGGAACAGCCCGGACACGCCACTGCCAATCAGGCCGAGAACGTGGTTGCCGGTGGTTCCGTCTTCCATGAACTGGCCGATCACCGCCGCGCCCGCCACCACCAGCAGCCCGGCGAGGACCACCACGGAACTGTGGCCCAGGCTGAAGGCGAACCCCACGCTGACGGGGTCCTTCCGCTGGGCCACGAACTTACGGGTGGAGTTGTCGATGGCGGCGATATGGTCCCAGTCGTAGCTGTGCTTGACGCCGGCCACGTAGGCGGTCAGGACAAGGCCGAGGGCAAGGGGCGCGCCTGCTGTTGCCGACCCGGCGACGAGGAGGACGACGGCGGCAATATGCAGGGCGGCCACGGCACCAAACGTGGCGAGCAGGCGGGTCCGGAACGGCAAGGTTTCCCGGTCGCGATACAGGGTGGCGATGTTTGCCAGGGCCGTCATCAGTGCTTCCTCAGGTTCAGTGGGCCTTGCCCGTGCCAGCGTTCCCTCAGGAGGCCGGTGCAGGCTGCGAGCAGGCGGTTCAGTTCATCGGTGCTGTTGGAAAGCGAGCGCAGCACCAGGCCGGTGGTTCCGGCGACGCTGCGGGTGAGGGTGATTCCGGTCCGGGCGTCGTAACCTGCCGTGAGGTGGTGCAGGCGGTCTGCGAGTGCCTGGTCCACCCGGGCGTCCACCACCACCAGTGAGCCCAAGTGGCTGAAGCCTTCCATGAACCCCAGGCCGGTGACGTCGCCGAGGGGAGGCCGGATCAGCAGGTTGTCGAGGGCAAGTAAATGCGTGCCGCCATCCGTTTCGATGTGGATCTCGTTCCGCAGCCGCACTTCCTCGTACCGAAAGGCAGCGCCGTCCGGCGACCAGCCAGGGGTCACCACTTCCGCCATGACGAGGCTCGACGACGGCCGCAGGGTCACGGAGGTCCGTTGCCGGTAGCTGGCCTCCCGGTAAGCGATGAGCTGGTCCGGCATGAGTTCCAGCCGCGCCCCCTCCCCCAGCCGCACCGTCATGCGCTGCTCGGCAAAAGACCCAGGAGTCCGGTAAACCTTCGTCGCGGACTGGGTGGTCAGCAGCAGGTCAGCGCCATCCCCCACCTCCACATCCAGCAAGAACAAATCCGCCCCAAGATAAGCCCCACCAGGGTTCACCACCACATAACAAACCTGCCCGGAGTCATCGAGATAATGCGGCCGCAACACGCGAAGTGCACCCTCATGGAACTGGTGTGAGGCAACCGAGCGGCCGCCCCGCAAACTAATGCCAAGTTCGAGCCGCCCCATAGGTGACTGTCCGTGGCTGGGTCCGGCGGCTTCGCCGGATTCGGGGCCGTGCCCGTCCCCAGGCGCTCCCAACCGTCGCAAGCTCGGGTCGGGGCCCTCGCGCCAGTGGGCCCCCCACGAGCCCCGCCACGCCGCGGCCCCAAAATCCGGCCTCGCCGCCTCAGCGTGTATGTCACCTTCGGGCAAGTCCACGAGTGCCATGTCTATTGGGCCAAATCGAGCATCAGGACGTCGTGGCTTATCCATTGAATGACGTGTTCCAGGCCCTCGTCGGTTTTCAGGTTCGTGAAGCAGAACGGTTTGTCCCCCCTAAATTCTTTCGAATCTCTTTCCATCACTGACAAGTCGGCTCCGACGTGGGGTGCGAGGTCGGTTTTGTTGATGATGAAGAGGTCGGACTTGATCATGCCCTGGCCGGCTTTGCGGGGGATCTTTTCGCCCTGGGCCACGTCGATGATGTAGATGGAGAAGTCGACCAGTTCGGGGCTGAAGGTGGCGGAGAGGTTGTCGCCGCCCGATTCGACGAAGATGACCTGAAGGTCGGGGTGCCGGGTTTTGAGTTCTTCGATGGCGGCGGTGTTCATGGAGGTGTCTTCGCGGATGGCGGTGTGGGGGCAGCCACCGGTTTCGACGCCGATGATCCGGTCCTCGGGCAGGATGCCGTTGGCTGCGAGGATTTTGGCGTCTTCGATGGTGTAGATGTCGTTGGTGATGGCGGCCATGGAGATGCCGCGGCTCATGTGCCGGGTGAGCCGTTCCACGAGCTGGGTTTTTCCGGCTCCAACGGGCCCGCCGATGCCGATTTTGATGGGTTCAGTCATGGTGTTCCTCCTGTAAAGCGATAAGCACTGTTAGCTCATGAACATCCGGGCACGCTGGCGTTCGTGCCGCATTTGCGAAATTTCCAGTCCGGGGCTGACGGCGCCGAAGTCGTCCGGCGTGAGGTGCGCGATCGCCTCGATGGCGGCAGCGACGTCGTCGTGCGCTTTCCGCAAGGTCCGTTGGCCGGCGTTCTGGCCGAGCGGGATGGCCCGCACCGCGTTTTGGGTGAGGGACGTGACGGTGGCGAAAAGATAGGCGGCGAGCGCCTCCTTCAGGGGTACGCCCAGGGAGCGGGCGACGACGGCGAACGCCAGCGGCTGGTGCCCTGCGGCGCGGCCGCTGGCCACGGAGTCCCGGTACAGTTCCAGCGCGGGCGAGGGGAAAACCTCAGCCCCAATCTCCAGCAACCGGCCGCCCATCTTCACACTGGCCTCCCGAACCTCCCGGGGCATCAGAGAGGCGGACAACAGGGCATCCAGCTCCCCAACATCAGCACCCTCATAAAACAGCCGAACAGCAAGCCCATCGGAGTAAGTCAGCTGCTGGCCGACGAAGGCACCGAGCCAGAGCCCGAAAGACCCTTCATCAAAAAGGAGCTCCCGATCGAGGTACGTCTCAAACCCAAAAGAGTGAGCAAAAGCCCCAGTAGGCAGCGCAGAATCAGTGAGCTGCTGAAGAGCAAGCTGGTAAGTCATAACCGCGCTCCCAAGGCGACGTAAGCGCCCAACCCGGCGGAGGCGGGAGATAGGGGCCGCGGCGTGGCGGGCACCGCGGGGGGCCCACAGGCGCGAGGGCCCCGATCCGAGCTTGCGAGGATTGGGAGCGTCTGGGGACGGGCACGGCCCCTATCTACCGCCGAAGCCCCCGCGACGGTACCCCCACGGAAGGAAGGGGACGGGCTAGTGGCTGTGTTCAGCATGGCGGAAAGGGACAGGCATGACGCGTTCCTGGCGGGCGTAGGGCACGGAGTTGTGGATGAGGTAGTCCTCGACGGTGTGGTCGTAGGCGCACACCATGACGTCGGCCCCGTACTCGCTGGCGGCGTCGAAGAATTGTGCCTGGAGGTGGCGGTTGCCGAGGGAATGTGCGGTGACGCCCATTTCGTGGATGGTTCGGGGGGCGATGACCAGGACGTCGGTGGGCAGGACGGAGACCACGATCATGTTGGTGTCGGCGACGTGGAGGATATCGCCGTCGCGGAGGTCGCCGGATCCGGCGGGGAGCCGGATGCCGATCTCGTTGCCGTGGTCCGTGGTGGCGCGTTGGATGCGTTTGACCAGTTGGGCGCTGGGCAGTACCACTTTCTCGCGGTGTAGCCCGGTGTAGGCGGCGAGGTCGGTTTCGGGCAGGTCGTGGAGGTTGCCGAGGACTTTCTCGATGATCACGTCGTTCTCCGGGGTGGTTTAGAAGAGGAAATAGCGCTGGGCCATGGGGAGGACGTCGGCGGGTTCGCAGGTGACGTCTTCGCCGTCCACCATGACCTGGTAGGTTTCCGGGTCCACCTGGATGTCCGGTGTCGCGTCATTGTATTTGAGGTCGGCTTTGGTGAGGTTCCGGATGCCGGAGACGGGCCGGATGACCTTTTCGAGGCCTAGCTCTGCGGGGACGCCGGCGTCGATCGCGGCCTGGGAGAGGAAGGTGATGGAGGTCTGCTGGACGGCCTTGCCGAACGCACCGAACATGGGCCGCATGGTGCGTGGCTGAGGGGTGGGGATGGACGCGTTCGCGTCCCCCATCAGGGCGTAGGCGATCTGCCCGCCTTTGATGACGAGTTCGGGTTTGACGCCGAAGAAGGCCGGGTCCCACAGGACCAGGTCGGCGAATTTCCCTTCTTCCAAGGAGCCGACCGTGTCCGCGATGCCCTGGGCGAGCGCGGGGTTGATCGTGTATTTGGCCACGTAGCGTTTGAGGCGGAAGTTGTCGTTCCCGGCGCTGCCCTGCCCGGGGGCCGATCCGTCGGCACCAAGGTCCGTGCCGCCGTCGGCCGCTAAAACTCCGCGCTGCTTTTTCATCTTGTCCGCCACCTGCCAGGTGCGGGTGATCACCTCGCCCACCCGGCCCATGGCCTGGGAGTCGGAGGAGGTGATGGAGAAGATGCCCATGTCCTGCAGGACGTCCTCGGCGGCGATGGTCTCGGCGCGGATGCGGGAGTCGGCGAAGGCCACGTCCTCGGGGATGTCCGGGTTGAGGTGGTGGCAGACCATCAGCATGTCCAGGTGCTCTTCGATGGTGTTGCGCGTGTACGGCAGTGTGGGGTTGGTGGAGGCGGGCAGGACGTTGGGCATCCCGGCGATTTTGATGATGTCCGGAGCGTGGCCGCCGCCGGCGCCTTCGGTGTGGAAGGTGTGGATCACGCGGCCGTTGATGGCGCGGATGGTGTCTTCCACGAAGCCGCACTCGTTGAGGGTGTCGGTGTGGATGGCCACCTGGACGTCGTACTCATCGGCGACGGTCAGCGACATGTCGATCGAGGACGTGGTGGAGCCCCAGTCCTCGTGCACCTTCAGGCCGATGGCACCGGCGCGGATCTGCTCGGCGAGGGGTTCGACGGCGGACGCGTGGCCCTTGCCGAACAGGCCGATGTTCATGGGGAACGCCTCGGCGGCCTGCAGCATCCGGTGGATGTGCCACTTGCCGGGCGTAACTGTGGTGGCCTTGGTTCCCTCCGCCGGGCCGGTGCCGCCGCCGATCATGGTGGTGACGCCGCTGGTCAGGGCCGTGGCCACCTGGTCCGGGGAGATGAAGTGGATGTGCGTGTCGATGCCGCCGGCGGTGAGTATTTTGCGTTCCCCGGCGATGATCTCGGTGCTGGCGCCGATCACAATGTCCACGCCGTCGGTGATCTGGGGGTTGCCGGCCTTGCCAATCCGAAGGATGTGGCCGTCCCTGAGGGCAACGTCCGCCTTGTAGATTCCGGTGTAGTCCAGGATGACGGCGTTGGTGATGACGGTGTCGGGGATGTCCTCATCACGGGTGGCCTGGCCGTTCTGGCCCATGCCGTCGCGGATCACTTTGCCGCCGCCGAACACCACTTCCTCGCCGTAGACGGTGAGGTCCTTCTCGATTTCGAGGAACAGTTCAGTGTCGGCCAGGCGGATCTTATCGCCCGTCGTCGGGCCGTACAGGTCGGCGTACTGCCGCCGCGGAATATCGAAGCTCATGTGGCGTCCCTTTCGGTGGCTGACCCGGCTTGGCGGGGGCGGCCGTCGAGCTTTCCGTTGATGGCGTTGCTGAGCCCGAATACTTCGCGGGACCCTGCAAGTTCGATGAGCCGGACGCTGCGGGAATCCCCGGGTTCAAACCGGGCAGCCGTCCCTGCAGGGATGTCCAGGCGCCGGCCGCGGGCTGCTGCCCGGTCGAAGTCCAGCGCAGCGTTCGCCTCGGCGAAGTGGAAGTGCGAGCCCACCTGCACGGGCCGGTCGCCGGTGTTGGTGACGTACAGCTCGATGGCGTCGCGCCCCGCGTTTGCCGTCACGGGCTCCGGGCGGAGGACGTATTCTCCTGGAATCACTGCGGCTCCTTAGCGGATGGGATCGTGGACGGTGACCAGCTTGGTGCCGTCAGGGAAGGTGGCCTCGATCTGCACGTCGTGGATCATTTCGGGCACCCCCTCCATGACGTCCTCGCGGGTGAGGACGGTGGTGCCGTAGCTCATGAGGTCGGCAACGGTCCGGCCGTCCCGGGCGCCTTCGATCAGTTCGTAGCTGATGATGGCCACCGCTTCGGGGTAGTTGAGCTTGAGGCCGCGGGACTGCCGGCGCCGGGCCAGGTCGGCGGCCACCACGATCATGAGTTTTTCCTGCTCACGGGGCATCAGATGCATGGGGGGTCCCTTCAACGGCCGGCGGACAGCGTGGATTCAGAGTAGGCCCCGCACATTTCCGCCACGTTTCAGGTCCATCATCCGGACGCCTCGGCGCGGACGCGCTGAGTCTCCCCGCCTTTGGCTCCCCCTTGGCAGCGGACGACGGCGGCTGGCCGGACACGCCGTCGTCATCGCTCAAAGGTGGGGAGACTCAGCGGCTACCTGGCTTAGCGGAGCCGGGCGAGGATCTCGTCCGTGGACTGGACCGGCTGGCGGTAGGTGGTGGAGAGGATGCGGAGCATGTCCGCCGCATCCTTGTCATCCTCGGAGGCCATGGCGTCCTTGGCGTAGCTGACCCGGATGTTGTGGGCGAAAGCGTCGGCGGCCGTCTGGGCAATGCAGTTGTGGGTGGAGACGCCGGCCAGCACCACTTCGTTGGCGCCCCAGTTCCACAACCGGGACAGTAGGTCGGTGCCTACGAACGCACTGTCGCGCGTCTTGTTCAGCTGCGGCAGGTCCCCCTTGGCCAGGCCCGGCACGGACTGCGCCTGCTCGGTGCCGCGGAAAATGAAGCCTTGGTCATCGTCGAGCATGCTGAGGGTCCAGGTGGACTTGTCCCGCTCATGCTCGGTGCCCACCAGCAGCGCCTTGTGGCCAGCGGCCTCGAATCCCTTTAGCAGCCGGTTGCATTCGCCCACCACCCTGTCCTGCTGGGCGGCCAGCTCAGGCGCTTCGAAGAAAGCGTTCTGCATGTCGATGACCAACAGGGCTATCACGTGGGGACCTTCCTCTCGCCGGACCGTTGTGGGTAACGTACCCACCTCCGGCCAAAAGACGCTAGGGCGCGGACTCCCGGATCCTCAGCTGAAATTCGGCTTCAACGTGCACTCCGGCGTCGGCGGTCTCGCGGCCGGCGATCCGATCCAGGAGCAGCGCCATGGACCGTTCGGCGATCTCGCCCATCCCGGGCGAAACGGTGGTCAGGGACGGTGAGGCGAAGCGGGCTTCGTCCACGTCGTCGAAGCCGGCAACTGCCACCTCCTGCGGCACCCTGACGCTGCGGATCAGGAGTTCGTGCAGCGCTCCGAGCGCCAGAACGTCGTTCAGGCCGAAAACGGCGTCGAACTCCACGCCCGCTTCCAGCAGCCCGGCCACGGCGGCGGCACCGGCGTCGCGGCGCCACTCACCCGGGGCGATCAGCGCCGGGTCAAAGGGGATTCCAGCGTTCTTCAAGGCGGTGCGGTAGCCGTTGAGGCGCAGCCCGGCGGTGCCGGTGGATTCCTCCGGCGTGGCACCAATGACGGCAATACGACGGCGGCCTCCCGCCAGCAGGTGGGAGGTCAGCGCGGCGGCGGCCTCCTCGTTCTTCATGGTGACCAGGTCGAACCGCGGGTCCACGATATGTTCGCCCAGCATCACCAGGGGCTTGGATCCGGCCCGCTCGGCAATGGCGTCGGCGCCGATGGACAGCGGTGTGAAAAGCAGGCCGTCCGTGAGTTGCCGGAACGGGCCCTGGAGGGCGTTCAATTCGGCCGTCCCCTCCGCGGCGGACTGCTCCACCAGGACGCGGTAGCCGTGTTTGGTTGCCGCGTCCATCAGCTTGGAGGCGAGTTCGGCGTAGTAGGGCGCCGAAAGGTCCGAGAGGACGAGGCCCAGCATGGAGGTCTTGCCAGACCGCAGGCTGCGGGCGGTGAGGTTGGCTTCGTAGCCCAGTTCCGCGATGGCATCTTCCACCCGCTGCTTGGTGGCGGGGCGGATGAACTCATAGTTGTTCAGGACGTTGGAGACGGTCTTGAGTGAGACACCCGCAGCCTTCGCAACGTCGTTCATGGTTACTGCCATTAACGTTCTTTTCCTGCCTTCGCCGCGGCCTTGGCCGCCTGCTTGCTGGCCCTTACCTTGACCAGGGATTCCGGGTCCACGATGTCCGCCACGGACAGGTAGGAGCCGTCCTCACCGTAGTGGCCTGCCGCTTCCCGCCAGCCGGGGGCCTGGAGACCGCGCTGTTTGCCCAGCAGGGCCAGGAAGATCTTGGCTTTCTGGTCACCGAACCCGGGCAGGGCCTTCAGCCGCTTCAGCACCTCGGCGCCGCTGGGCTCGCCCCGGGTCCAGATGGCGGTGGCGTCGCCGTTCCAGTCGTTCTGCACGGCTTCGGCGAGCGCCTGGACCCTGGCGGCCATGGAACCGGGGAACCTGTGCACCGCAGGCCGTTCCTTGAACATCTCCACGAAGGCCTGCGGATCATGACCGGCAATGGCTTCGGGTGAGACGGTTCCGATACGGGTCCTGATCTTTTCCGGCCCCGCGAACGCCGATTCCATGGTTACCTGCTGGTCCAGCAGCATGCCGGTCAGCAGCGCGAAGGCGTCCTCACTCAACAACTTGTCCGCGGCGGGATCCCCCGTGATGTGCAGCTCCATGCCGTCCATCCTCCCACCTGCGGGCCGCCGTCGTCATAAGGACGCCTCCGCCGTCACCGACCCGGGGTGTTAGCTGCCCACCGCTAGGCGGATCATGGACCAGGACACCGCCGGGAGCTCCGCGGTGAGGCGGCCGCCATCGGCCTTGACCGTGACGTTCTCCGCGGGCTCCACGGACGTAGAATCGTCCGCGCTTGCCTGCCAGTACGGGTCCTTGTTGGCATAGGTCAGCGCCTCCAGCACGCGGACGTTGCCCAAGCCCGCGACGGCGGCATCCAGGGTGAGTGCGTCCGTTGCCGATCGGTTGACGGCGAACACCACTGCCTCGCCCTTGCCGGCGTCGAAAGTTGCAACGGCGGACAGTGCGGCGACGCCTGCGGTGGTGCCGCCGCTGACCAGCGGGGATTCGACGGCGAGCTGCAGGACAGTGCCGGCGGCGTGCCTGGAGGTCAGGGCAAAGGGGTGGAACGTGGTCTGCTTCCAGGCGCGGCCGCCGGGTTCGGTCATGATGGGGGCAATGACGTTGACCAGCTGGGCCAGGCTCGCGGAATGGACCCGGTCCGTGTTCTTGAGCAGGGTGACCAGCAGGTCGCCCACCACCACGGCGTCTGCCACCGTGTAGGTGTCCTCCAGCAGCACGGGGGCTACCGGCCAGTCCTTGCCGGAGGGTGCCTTGGACTCGGCCCTGCTCATGTGCCAGACGTTCCATTCATCGAAGGAGATGTTCACCTGTTTGGTGGACTTCTTCACCGACTTCACGTGGTCGATGTGGCTGACGATGTCCTTGATGAAGGCGTCCATCTTGTGCCCGGCAGCCAGGTGTTCCTGGAGGTCGCCGAAGTCCTCGAAGTACTGGTGGGCGGAGATCAGGTCCACCAGCTCATAGGTTTCGGACAGGACCACGCGCTCCCATTCGCCGAACGTGTCCATGGTGGGACCGGAACTGCCGCAGGCTACGAGCTCCAGGTCCGGATCGATCATCCGCATGCCGCGGGCCGTGTCCGCCGCGAGCCGCCCGTATTCGAGGGCGTTCTTGTGGCCGATTTGCCACGGGCCGTCCATCTCGTTGCCCAGGCACCACATCCTGATGCCGTAGCCGTCCTGTGCACCGTTGGCGCGGCGCTGGTCGGAAAGCTCAGTACCGCCGTCGATGTTGCAGTACTCCAGCAGGTCCATCGCCTCCTGGATGCCGCGGGTGCCCAGGTTGACGGCCATCATGGGTTCTACGCCGGCCTTGGCGGACCACGCCGCGAATTCGTCCACGCCCACCAGGTTGGGGTCAGTGGAGTGCCAGGCCAGGTCGAGGCGAACAGGCCGCCGGTCCTTCGGCCCCACGCCGTCCTCCCACCGGTAACCGGAGACGAAGTTGCCACCGGGGTACCGCACGGTGGAGACGCCGAGTTCCCGGGTCAGGTCCAGGACATCACGGCGGAAACCGTCCTCATCGGCATCGGGGTGGTCGGGCTCGAAGATGCCGGTGTAGACGCACCGGCCCAAGTGCTCCACGAAGGCGCCGAACGTGCGGCGGCGGACTGGACCAACGGTGAAGGCCGGGTCAAGGGTTACTTTGGCGGTTGCCGGTTCAGGGGTTGCCACGAAAAACATCCTCGTTCTCTTTTGATTTACAACGTTATAGAAAATATTGTTGGCGCTGCGGTGATCTGAGTCAAGGGTGCGGCGCGAAACGGCCGCCGGAAAGAAACTTTTTCGCAGCCGGGCCGGGAGCTGAAGCGGCACCGGGCGTCCCACCTGCGGCTACGCGCAAAGCAAGTAGCGGTTTCGAGTATCCAAGTAATACCTAATCTGAAAGTCGAGTACCGTTACTCATTCTCCGGCCCCGGACAGCCCACTAGGTTTTTCACAGGGACAGGGCGTCTTTCTGCCCCTGCAGGACTTAGCTCACCAGGGGGTGTGAGAGTGGCAATGCACGCACGACAGGTGAGCCCAAACTTCCCGGGTCAACGCACCCGGGTACTAAGCGGGGCCGGCGACGAGGAGGCCTTTGAGACCAAGGCCTCTCCCCCAGCCGTCGCCGGCCCTCTTCTTTCTTCGCGCCCTCATGGACCGCGTCCTGCCGCCGGGTTGCCGACGGTTGCGCCGCATGGCAGCACGCAGGTTTCCACCGGTCCGGCCTCGAAAACAGCACAGGCTGGCCGGAATGACGGCAGCCAGGCGATATTGCTTGATCTGGTCACCGGGGCAGACTCACTGACCGATTCCCTTGACCGGCTGGCCGCCGCTGCGGTCCGGTCGGTGGCAGGTACCCAGCAGGCGGGCGCGCTTCAGTCAGCTGGCACGCGGATCGAATGTGCGGTGGTGCTGACCCAGCCCCGCCGGTCTCCCGCCATTACGGGGACATCGCGGGACGCGGAGCGGATGATGGTGTGGGAGCAGCAGGCGGCGGAGGGCCCCACCAGCGAGGTGCTGGCTGGCGGCCATCCCGTGGCGGTTCTTCAACGGCACGGGGATTTCCGCTGGCCGCGCTACTGCAGCGAGCTTCAGATTGCCGGTTTTGGCAGCGTCCTGGGCGTAAGGCTCCGGTTTGACGGTTCAGGCGATGCGGGGGGTTCGGGCCCATCCGGTGAAGCACCGGGCGCGGACGCGGAAACCCACGCTGCGCTGGCGTTCTTCGCCCCGGATTCCAAAGCTTTCCCCCTGCAGGTCATCGCCGAGGCCCGCGCCTTCGCCGGGTTGGCATCCCGGAGCCTGCGGATGGCCCTCGACCTGCATACAGCCCGTTCCGTGGCCTCGGACTTGCGCTCGGCACTGGACAGCCGCACCTCCATCAACGTGGCGTGCGGCGTCATCATGGCCCAGAACCGGTGTTCCTACAACGAGGCGTTTGCCATCCTGGCCAAGGCCTCGAGCCACCGGAACATCAAGGTCCGCAGGATTGCGGAGGACATCCTCGAGCGGCTGCCCGAGGGGCCCCCGCAATCCCACTTCGGTCACTAGCCCGCAGGCAGGCCCGCCCGTCGGCCTTGCGCTGACACGACGCGGGCCGCGCTATGCGTCGGCGCGGCGGGTGAAGACCATGTGCACCACTCCGGCCGGCGATGTGGTGGATTCGATGTCGAAGCGCTCGTCGAGTCCTTCCAGCCCGTCCCACAGCCGCTCGCCGCGGCCAAGGATGATGGGTACCACGGCGATATGCATATGGTCGATCAGGCCTGCCTGAAGAAACTGCCGCACCGTGCCGGCACCGCCGCCAATCCGGACGTCGAGGCCGGGGGCCAGTTCGCGGGCCTTTTCGAGCGCCGTTGCGGGGTCGGCGTCAACGAAATGGAACGTGGTTCCGCCCTCCATTTCGAGGACCGGCCGGGGGTGGTGGGTCAGGACAACGACGGGCGTGTGGAAGACGGGGTTGCTGCCCCACCACCCCTTCCACTCTTCGTCCTCCCAGGGCCCGCGCTGGGGGCCGAACTTGTTGCGCCCCATGATTTCGACGCCGATTCCGGTGCCCCACTGGCTGGCGAAGGCCTCATCGACACCGAAGGATGCCTGCCCCTCTCCGTGGAGGCCCATGGCGCGGAAGGTACGGGTCCCGAAGGCCCACTCCATGAGCCGTGATCCGGCATGGCCGAACGGGGCCTCGAGTTGCTGGCCCTCACCCGTGCCGAAGCCGTCGAGGGAGACCGAGAAGTTGTGCACGCGGACGAGGGACATGTCATCTCCTGGGGTGTGCTGACCTGGTCAGATCACCTTAGGGGCAATGAACCCGGAAGCTCCAGAGCCTGCGGCCAGGAAGCAGCAGCGCTGGTCCGTGCGAGCCAGTCCATCATCGCCCCAAGTCCGCAGCCGAATACAGCAACCTGCCCCGCAGTCTCTTAACGGCCGCGTGCTCGACGAACAGGGGAACCATCGTCCTCACAGGCCCCGAATTGAACGCCGCATATTCCTCGCATACCGCGTCTTCAACTTCAGCGCGGGAGCACGAAGGAAATCTGCCCTCGAGGGCGTTGATCAAAGACACCAGAGCCCGCTGCTCTTCACTGCACTCCACCCTTGACCTCTTCGTCGAAGCTTCAGAATTTTCACTAGCCAGTCAAGCATCTAGTATAACTAGCAAAAAGTCCACGCGTTGGCACAAGCAGTCGACGGGAAACAGCGTTCATCAGCAGCAATTCGGGGTACGGTCCATGGAACTGCCAGCCGGATGGATTGAGGGGAACCTGTGAGCACCACCAGAGCCGAAGCCGGGCGCATACCCGCTGCGGCCCTGGCCTGGCTGCCTGGCCCGATCGCCGCGGGGCTCGGACTGCTGGCGCATGTCCTGGGCGGCGGGGCCTCACCCTCACCGCCGATTGTGGTGGCGCTGGCAGCGTTGCTGGGCATGGCGGCCGCCATCGGCAAGCCCGGGCGGCTTCCCGGGTGGGGCCTGCTCCTCACCGCGGGGATCGCCCAGCAGTTGCTGCACTTCGCCTTCGCTGACTTTTCGGTTTCCACGGGATTCGACGCACCGGCCCATGATCACGGCCAATCGCCCGTCCAGGACCCAGGTACGGCAAACCAAGGCCATACCCAAGGAGCCGTGCCGCACGATCTTCACCTGCTCCTGTACCTGCACATGGCCGCGGCGCTGCTGACGGTTTTCGCCACCCGGCAGCTGGACAAAATCCCCGTACGGCGAAGCCAACGAAATCCGATAGCTACGGACGGCGGCGTTCCGGTCAGGAAGTGAGCGTCCCCCGGACGATGCTGACCGATGAGTGGGCCGGATTCCCGTCCACCGGCTCGTCGGAGACATCCACAATCGGATAGTCCGCCAGCTGGAGGCCTGCGGGCACCTCGAAGCTTCCCGAGTCCGAGTTCATGATGCCCAGGCTGACCAGCCGCGACAGGTCCGGGGCAATCAGCCAGACTTCCTGGTAGCCCCGCGCCTCGTCCTTATCCAGCGTGACATCCAGTCGGCGCGAGCCGTCCGCAGCCTCCACCACCTTCGCCGATCCGGTAGCGGAGTACTGGGCAAGCGGCGTCAGCTGGGCCTGCGCCAGCGGAATGGGCTGGGCAGGCCGGGTGGACACCCAGATTCCGCCTGCCGCAACCATCACAACGGCAGCAGCGGCGGCGATCCATGTCCCGGTGCGCTGCCACCACGCCTTCTTCCGCGGGCCGAAGGCGATAACGTTCGACGGCGCCGGCCCAGCAGGTGAGTCCGCAGGCTTGGTAGCGGCTCCACCCAGCGGGTCCTCCTGGACAGCCTCGGCAAGCCCAAGTTCCCGGTGGATTCCGGCCCACACGTGCGGTCCGGGAACGGACAGGCTGGCGGTATCCGGCGTCGTCTTCACCGCGTCAACTGTGCGGCGCAGCGCGGCGTAGTCGGCGGCACATTCGGGGCAGACGCCGAGGTGCTCCCGGCCGTCCGCGTCCTCCCAGCCCTCGTACATAGCAAGGAGGCTCAACTGTTCCGGATCAAGATGCGGCATGGTCTACCTCCAATCGGCTTCTCAAATGCGTCAGGCTGCGGCGGATGTGGCTCTTGACGGTACCAAGCGGCAGGCCCAGTTTCCGTGAGATCTGTTCGTGCGTCAGGTCCTCATAGAAGGCAAGCTTCATGATGGACCCCTGAGGTTCGCCCAGCCTGTCCAGTTCGCCGTCCAACAGCAGCCGGTCGGCCAGGACCTCTGCGGCCTCTGTTCCGGCACCGAATTCTCCGGCGGCCAGTCCGGCCCCGGCCACCGCGTTGGCCTTGCGCACTTCGCGTGCGGTCGCCGAGTGCGCGTCGGTAATGACGTTCCGGGTGATACCCACGATCCAGGCGGGCAGCCGGGCCAACTCCGGCTTGAAGGTGTTCCGTGAGCGCCACACCCGGATGAAGACCTCCTGGGTGACGTCGTCGGCCGCGGACCGGTCCGACAGGGAACGGAGGGCCAGGGTGTGCACCAGCGGGGCGAATTCGCGGTAGGCCGCCGCCAGAGCCCGCTCGTCACCGGCGAGGAAGGACGCGGTCAGTCCGTCATCCCAGCCGCGGGAGGCCTGCGCAGGAGAGGTCACACGCGGCTCCTTCCCGGCATCGGTGACGAGAATCATGGCTTGTCACCGCTTACCCGGGGACCGCGGTGACTATCACATTGTCGCTGTAGTCCATCCGCTCGTCCAGCCACCGTCCGCCGCAGGTGACCACCTTGAGCTCGTGGGGGCCGGCGCGGCGGAAGAGCGAGCCGCCGTCGAACCTGTCCTTGGCCATCAGTTCCACCCTCACCACACGGTAGGTGAGGTCCGGGGCGCCATCACGGCCCACGCGGACGGCGGTCCCCTCGGCCAGCGATTTCAGGGCCGAAAACGGAGCCCTGTCCGAGGCTGTGTCGATGTGGCCGGCGATGACGGCCGCCCCCTCTGCCGCG
This sequence comes from Pseudarthrobacter sp. SORGH_AS 212, assembly GCF_030818145.1. Lineage (NCBI taxonomy): Bacteria > Bacillati > Actinomycetota > Actinomycetes > Micrococcales > Micrococcaceae > Pseudarthrobacter > Pseudarthrobacter sp. SORGH_AS 212. The sequence goes on from NZ_JAUTAA010000001.1 coordinate 1,725,921, forward strand.
CCCGGGGCCGGTCCGAACCGGTACCAGGCGGCGCGGTCGAAGGCGTCCGGGATTTCCATGGCGCCTTCGCCGGACACTCCCCCGGGAACCACGGACATGTCGATGGCCGTGCCGGCAATGGAGATCGACGTTGGCGCAGGGTCTGCCGGAACAGCGCCCAGGGTGGCCGGATGGACGGGAATGGGCACCACACCCGGCCGGGCGGCCGCGCCCGGGACAGTGGTGCCCGGGGCAGCGGGAACCGCATCGGAAGCAGCCGCTGCTGCGGAAGCTGCTGTGCTGGCGGGTGCAGCGGACGGTGCTGAGGACTGGCCGGCAGGCGCACATGCGGTCAGGACCACAATGGACGCGGCGGCGGCGATCCGCACCCCAACTGACGGGCGACGGCGGGACTCCCCTGCCGTCGTCGTACGTCCGTTCATCTCTGTGGCCTTTCTCGGTCCCGGGCCCCGCGCCCGACGGGGATTAGTGGTTTTGTGGTGGGTGGCCGCCCGGCGCAGGTGGGCAGGGTACGCCGGGCGGCCGGTCTTTCGGTCCCGGACGCTACTGCCGGACGCGGCGCGCTGCCACCGCGCGGGCCGTGCCGAAGCCGCCCAGCAGCAGGGCGAGGGCGGCTGTACCGAAGCCCAGGACCAGTCCTGCCGGTGCCGGTGCATCGGCGGATCCGTCGCGGGCGCCGGGGACAGAACCGGGTGCGGAGTGCAGGCCGGGGATGGTCTGCACCGCGAGCTGCAGGTTCTTGTCCGCCAGGCTGCCCCACGCGTACACGATGGTGTGGGTGCCCTCGGCGATGGTGACGTCCGCCGGGCCGATCACGGGGGCAGTGGTGCCGGTGGCGGCCACCGCTGCGGATACCGTTCCGGGATCCAGGGTGAGGGTTTGCTCGTTGGGGTTGGCCAGGTTGGTGACCACGGCGCTGCCTCCGGCCAGGACGTCGACGGCGGGTGCCGCGGCGGTGTGCCGGACGGTGAGCTTGCCCTTGCCCGCGGCGATCTGGGACACGTCATTGGTGAAGAGGTTGGCTGTGGGTTTGCCCGCGGCGTCAAGGTTGGCCACGGCGGTGTAGTTGCCGTTGGCTGCGAGGTTCACGGTCACCGGGCCGATGACGGCTGCGGAGGCGTCGGCCGCATCCGCTGCGGTGATCGCGATCTGGTAGGCGCCTGCGGGCAATGCCAGCGGCCCTGCCAGGCTGCCCGGGGTGAAATCATCCAGGGTGCGGTCGCCGTTGACCCAGACATCCACGGTCAGCCCGGGGACGCCGTGCAGCACCGATAGTTGGGCGTCGCCTTCGGCAGCGCTGGCGGGACCGGCCAGGGCCATCGCGGCGGCAATGGCTGCGGCACCGATACCTGCTGTGAAAATCCTCTTTCGCATGTCCTTCTCCTTGGTCGGCCCGTCAGCCGGGCGCTTTTCGCTTACACCCCTACTACTGGTGCGGGCGCGGAGTTGGATGCAGAATCATGGAACTTTTTGTGGGCCGCCTATCCGGCCGCGGGCGGGGCGGTGCTGGACCGTGGCACGAGTTCCGGCGTGACCACGGTGGAACTGACCCCGGCGCCGGCCTCGATTTCCTTCAGCATGACGTCCAGGCAGCGGCGGCCCAGCTCCTCGAAGTCCTGCCGGACGGTGGTCAGCGGCGGGCTGAAGTACCCCGATTCCGGCTGGTCGTCGAACCCGACTATGGAGACGTCGTCGGGCACGCTGACGCCGGCCTCTGCGAAGGCCCTCAGGATTCCCAGCGCCATCTGGTCGTTGCCTACGAACAGGGCGGTGGCGCTGCGCCGTGCCGCAAGCCTGCGGCCGATGGCGTAGCCGCTGCCGGCGCTCCAGTCCCCTTCCGCCAGGAGATCGTCCGCCAGCCCGGCGGCGTGGAGTGCTTCGCGCCATCCCTCGGCGCGCTCAGCGGCGTCGGTCCAGCCGGCGGGACCGGAGACGTGGCCGATCCGCCGGTGCCCCTGGGCGATGAGATGTTCGACGGCGAGCCGCGCCCCTGCGCGCTGGTCCACCATGGCACCGCTCACCTGGCTGTTGCCCAGCGATCCCACGGCCATCACCGGCACCGGAATGTTGAGCGCATCGAGCGCCTGGAGGGTCTCGGCGTGCGGCACCAGCACGGCGATGCCGTCCACCGCCTGGTCCAGGAAGTGGCTGACGGCGTCGGCGATGGCCGCTCCGCTGACCTCACGGAGCGCGGCGATGCTGACGAAGTAGGCGGCGTTGCGGGCGGCCTGCTCCACGCCGAGGAGGGTGTTGGCAGGCCCGTACTGGGACAGCTCGCTGGCCAGGACCCCGATGGTGTGGGACCGCCTGGTGACAAGGCTCCGGGCAGCCGTGTTCCGCCGGTACCCCAGTTCCGCGATGGCGGCCTCCACCTTTTCCCGGGTGGCTTTGCTGACATTCGGGTGGTTGTTGATGACGCGGGAGACGGTCTGGTGGGAAACGCCGGCCACATCGGCCACGTCCTCCAGGCGCGGCATCCTGCCCTTGCTGCTTTTAGCCATCTGCCTATTGTCCCCGCTGGAGCGGAAAGCCCGCCCCGGGCCCCGCACTGCGTGGTGAGCGGGACCCTGTTAGGGATTCCCGTCCGGAAGGAACAGTTCTTCAAGGGTGGTCTCGAAGATCCGGGCGAGCCGGAAGGCCAGGGGCAGTGAGGGGTCAAACCGTCCGCGTTCTATGGAGATGATGGTTTGGCGGGAGACCCCCAGCTGGTCCGCAAGCCGTTGCTGTGACCATCCGAGCCGTGACCGGCACTCGTTCACGCGGTTTTCCACTTCAGCCCCGGTGGCGCAGCAGCAGGTAGCGGATGCCGAAGGAGGCGAAGCAGACAGCCAGGATTGCCGGCAGGACCAGTTTCAGGTCGGCCGCAAGATCGGCAGGAACGAATGCGGCCACGGCGGCCAGGACTCCCAGGACCAGGACGAGGTCCGTGAACGATCCTGAGGCTGCCTTGTCATACCACTTGCCTTCGACCGACTCCTCGGGCCGGTCAACTGCGCCTTCAACCGAGTTTCTGTCGACCACCAGGACGTACATCAGCGCCATCGCCGGCATTGCCAGGCACGCGGTGAAAACCGCGAAACCGAGGGCGGGGTTTGACCCGGCCAGGCCGGTCCCCACGGCCAGCCAACCGCCGGCAGCCCCGAGGAGTAGGCCGCCGGGAATGGCGATCAGCACCGCGGGAATCCGGCCACCCCCGAATCTTGCCTGCCCCCACCTGGTGCGTGTCTGCTGCCCTGCCATGGTGTCCCCCTCGATATGTATAACAAACTTTACATGTCTAGTCTGCTTTACATTGCCGGGTACTGCAAGGGGCGTCATCCGCCGGACGGTGCAGTCGGATCAGCGGGCCGGCGTGATGGAATGGCGGTATGACCCTGGACCACGGTGCGCCTGGTACGTTGCCGGCTGCGATCAAAGGCGCCCTGGACGTTTCCCTCGACGAGGGCGGAATGTCGGTCAGGCGCCTACCGGCCTGGACGCAGGCCCAGTTCGGCGGCGACGTGCCGCTGGCCAAAGCCAACTCCACACCCTCCGGGGTGCGGCTGGAATTCCTCACAGACGCGGCCTGGCTCGAACTCGATCTGACGTTCACCCGGGAATCCGCGGCCTGGCGCTGGCGTCCGCTCCAGGCAGCCGTGATCAGCCTGACCACCTCGGATGGCCATGCCGAAAGCAGGGACTTCCACGAGGGGGACGTCCTGGAAACCTTTCCGGACGGGCCCAGCACCCTCGCCCCGGGAGCCCCGTCCACGGCACGATTCGAGATACCGGGGCCGCGGCAGGAGCGCACAGTCACCCTGTGGCTGCCGCACCGGGGAAGCGCCCGGATCCACGGCATCCGTTCCGAAAGGCCAGTGCAGCAAGCGGCGCGCACCGGTCCCCGCTGGGTCCACTACGGAAGCTCCATCAGCCAGTCCTCGCACGCCGAGGCACCGCTCGGGGTGTGGCCCATCATTGCCGCCCGCAACCTCGGCCTGGACCTTTATAACCTGGGGCTTGCAGGCTCCGCCCACCTTGACCAGTTCGTGGCCCGGACCATCCGCGACCAGCCCGCCCACCTCATCACACTGAAGGTGGGCATCAACATCATCAACAGCGCCAGCCTCCGCCGGCGCACGTTTGCACCGGCCCTCCACGGATTCCTGGACACCGTGCGGGACGGCCACCCTGAAACCCCGCTGGTCCTGATATCGCCCATCTTCTGCCCAGAGCATGAGGACGCCCCCGGCCCCTCACGGCTGGTGGACGGGAAGTTCTTGGCCACCGACGTTCCCCGCAAGCCCGGCGACGGACTGCTGACCCTCCGCGACGCCAGGAGCATCCTGGCGGAGGCCGTCAGCGAACGCGGCACATCCGATCCGAATCTGCATTACCTGGACGGGCTGCGGCTTTTCGGGTCCGCCGACGCACATCTCCTCCCGGACCGCCTGCATCCGGACGCCGAGGGTTACGGGCTGATCGGCGAACGGTTCACGGCTATTGCGGCAGGCAGCCCGTGGCTTGCCCCGGCAGCCCAGGCGCGCGTCAGAAGCTAGTTCGCAGGACCGTGCCGTGAAGGTGCTGACCGGCGAACAAGCCCGGGACCGGCGCCACAACGGGCAAACAAAAACGGGCCGGAAGCTCCACGCTTCCGGCCCGCTGAATGGGTGGGCCCTGTGGGGCTCGAACCCACGACCCACGGATTAAAAGTCCGATGCTCTACCAACTGAGCTAAAGGCCCCAGCCGGCTGGTCAACGCTGCAGTCTGCCACGTTCGCCATCCCGGCCCATCCATTTCTGGACGTTAATACTCTAACCCATGGTTCCGGCGCCTCCGCACGCAGTCCGGACGCCGCCGTCGGGCGTTCCACGTCGGAACCGGCACCCGCTTTCCTGCCCGGTCCTGCGCCTGCTCCGCATGCTCGATTCAGGCACGGCACAGGAGTAGCGTGGGGGCATGAGCGAGCAAGCAGGATCCAAGCCATACGGCGGCGCGAACCGGCACCACAAGCCCAAGCCTTTCGCCCCCATCGACTTCGAGCCCTTCGCCGGCGGCGCCGACCCCGCCCGGGTGTCCGAGGCCGCGCACCTCGCCGCGCAGGCCCTGGTGCGGCATGGCCGCGACAGCGACGATCCCGTCATCACCGAGCGCCTGGTGCGGCTCGCGGACGAACAGGGCCTGGAAGCCATTGCGGAGATGTGGGCCGAAAGCCCGGCCCGCTCGCTGCCGGGCGCACTCTGGCGGCTCTACGCCCTGCGTGCCGCCACCGTCCAGGACCCCGAGCGCATCTCCGTCTACTTCCGGGCAGGCAAAGACACCGCGCAGGTGTCCAACGTGGTTGCCGGCGTCGCAGAGCCGCCGGGGGCGGATGAAATGCGGACCATGGCGGACGCCGTCCTCTCGGGCGCGTTCGACGGCGAGTTCGACGTCGCGCTGGAACGTTCCGCGGCTTTCTGCCGCGTGGTGGCGCTCGGCCAGGTGACGCTCGCCGACGGCGCCGAGCACGCCAACGAGGCCCATGCCAGCCGGCTGACCCGCAACTCGCACCAGCTGGTAAAGACCGCTGAGGACCTGGAGCACGCCGCCAACGCGTGGCGCCTGGGTGAACTCGACTGAATCCCTCTGCCCAAGCACCGCCAACTGTCAAGATTGACTTGGGCGAAGCATCGTAGAAGACTGAAATCGGTGCCGAACCGCGAAACCCCCGGGCTTCAACACTCAGCCGCCTAGAGCGGCCTACCGCCGAGAGGCGTATCCGGTTCGGCACCATTTTTCTGCCCGTTTTACCGTCCGCCCATTTCAGGCCCGCAGCGACGGGCCGGTAGAGTTAGCGTCAGTTGCGCGCCCGGGTCAAGTCACACGGCGGCAATCCCCCGCCTTGAACTTTTCCCGGAGACCGGTAACCACGTGAAGCAGTTGCGTCTATTTCCCCAGGAGCCCGCCGGGCTGAAACTCCTCTCCCAGATGGCGCAGCAGATTGTCCTGGCCAGCGGCACCCTGGCGGAAATCCTCGGAGTCTCGGCCGCGGACCACGCCAAGCTCGTGGAGGACATGCACAACCATGACGCAAAATCCTCCGAGCTGCACTATGCCCTGCTGACCCACATGCGGACCAGCTTCGTGAACCCGCTCCCCCGCGAGGACATGTACACCCTGTCCCGCTACCTCAACGAAGCCATGGAAAAGATGGACGCCGCGGCCGAACTGGTTGCGCTGTACAAGCTCGAACGGCTTCCCAAGCGCGCCGCGGACCAGCTGGAGATCATCAGCAGGCAGGCGGAACTGACCGTGGACGCCATGCGCCGGCTGAACAACCTGGACGACCTCGAGGACTACTGGATCGAGATCCTCCGCCTCACCAAACGGGCCGAGCGCACGCACCGGGTGTGGGTGGCGGACATGATCTCGGACATGAAATGGGCCCAGTACTCCCGCAACCGGGACGTGGCCAACCAGCTGGTGGAGGTCACCAAGGACATGCGGCGCATCGCCACGCAGGTGGGCAGCATCATCGTCAAGGAATCGTGAGGTGACGGCAGTCTTTTTCGGCGCGGTGGTGCTCCTCACCGCCGCGTTTGCCTTCCTCAACGGCTTCCGGGACGTCTCACTCTCCACGGCCCTGCCCGTCCGCAACCGGGCACTCACGCCCAGCGTGGCGGTCCTGCTGGCCGCCTTCTTCAACTTTGTGGGCGCGCTCCTGAGCGCCACCCTGGCCGTTGCCGTCAGCCAGACATGGATCAGCCTGCCCTCCGGCACCGACGGCCTGACCATCCTCGTTTCCGGCCTTCTCAGCGCCTGCGCCTGGGGCCTGCTGATGTGGTGGCGGGGCATACCCGTCCCGTCGACGCACACCCTGGTGGGCGGCCTGACCGGAGCCGGGTTGGCCAGCCTCGCGGTCGGCGGAACCGGGGTGGGCGGGGCAGACCAGTCGCTCCTCCTGCAGGTGGTCCTGCCACTGCTGCTCTCCCCCTTGGTGGCGTACAGCGGCGCGTTCCTGCTGGTGTATCCGGCCACGTGGGCCGCCCGCCATACCCAGCCGAGTGTGGTGAACCAGCGCTTCCGCCGCAGCCAGGCCATCGCCGCCGGCGCGGTGGCATTCGGCCACGGCCTGCAGGACGGCCAGCGGGTCAGCGCCGTGCTGTTGCTCGCCCTGCTCGCGGCAGGATATTCCGACGGCGGGAGCATCCCCGTGTGGGTTGTCCTCCTGTCTGCGGTGATGATTACCGCCGGAACCCTGTTTGGCGGCTGGCGGATATCCCACACCATCGGCTACAAGCTCACCCGGGTGGATCCACTGCGCGGTTCAGTGGCCCAGATCTACAGCGCCCTCATGCTGTTTGTGGGGGCACTGGCACTGCACTGGCCCCTGTCCACCACCCACACCGTCACCGCGGCGGTCCTGGGAGCCGGCGAGAACCAGCACTTCTCCGTCACCAACCGGAAGCTGGTGATCCGCATCGTGGGGCTCTGGATCCTCACCCCGGTGGCGACGGCGGCACTCGCCTTCGTGCTGGCGCTGGCCCTGTCCGCGGCAGGCTGAGCGCCCCATTTTCCTGTACAGTCCCCGCGCCGGTGACGTACATTCGAAAGACGTCCCCCAGGGCTGGGTGCCGGGGATGCGTCCGGCGCCCCGTGCAACCGCCGGATTAGCGCCGCTGCTGCAACCGGCGGCATGGATGCACATCGCGGAAAAGAGCAGGCATCATGTCTACTTCCAATCCCCGGCGCCCGCTGCCCCAGCCACGGCAGCTCGGCTGCGCGACCTGCGGCACGGAAAACCACGTGACTATCCACGCGATCACGGCCCTGGACCCCGGCGGCGGGGACCTGGTGACGGTGTCCTACACCTGCGATGAATGCAGGCAGTTCCAGGAGCATCTGGCCTACGCCACGGACGTGGCCGCTGCCCTCCACCAGGTGCGCTCCATGACGCAGGTGATCATGTTCGGCGATGACTACGTCCACTGCGGCTACCCCATGGACGAAGCCGGGTTCGAGATCGAACGGCTGGGCTACCGGAACCGCATGGCGGGAGGCGGGTTCAACGCCGTCTGCCTTCCCACCAGGGTCCTGCGGTGCCGGTGCGGTTTCCAGCTGGAAGTCCCCGAGTAGGCGGGCCTGGGGAAGCAGCGCCTGCGGTCCCCCCTTTTCCGAGGCTGCCGAATTTACCCGAAGCGGCCGGAGACGTAATCCTCGGTGGCCTTCTCCACGGGGTTGCTGAAGATGGTGTGGGTGTCGCCAAACTCGATCAGCTTGCCGGGCTTGCCGGTACCGGCGATGTTGAAGAACGCGGTCTTGTCAGAGACGCGCGCGGCCTGCTGCATGTTGTGGGTCACGATCACCACGGTGTACTGGTCCTTGAGCTCGTTGATGAGGTCCTCAATGGCCAGCGTGGAAATGGGATCCAGGGCGGAGCAGGGCTCGTCCATGAGGATGACCTGCGGCTCCACTGCGATGGCACGGGCGATGCAGAGGCGCTGCTGCTGTCCGCCGGAGAGGCCGGAGCCGGGCTTGTCCAGGCGGTCCTTGACCTCGTTCCACAGGTTGGCGCCCTTCAGTGAGCGTTCCACCAGGACATCGGCTTCGCCCTTGGAGATCTTCTTGTTGTTCAGCTTCACGCCGGCCAGCACGTTGTCCCGGATGGACATGGTGGGGAACGGGTTGGGGCGCTGGAACACCATGCCGATCTGTGAGCGGACCGTTACGGGGTCCACTCCGTTGCCGTACAGGTTGTCTCCGTCGAGGAGGACCTCGCCCTCCACGCGGGCGCCGGGGATTACCTCGTGCATGCGGTTCAGGGTCCGCAGGAACGTGGACTTGCCGCAACCGGACGGGCCGATGAACGCGGTGACGGACTTGGCCTCGATGTTGATGCTGACGTCTTCCACGGCGAGGAAGTCGCCGTAGTAAACGTTCAGGTCCTTGACGTCGATGCGCTTAGACATGGTGTTCCTTCACTAACTGGGGATGAATTGAAGTCTGGCATCCGGCCCGCGGGACCGGAAGGGGCTGCGGCTCAGCGGCCCGCTTTGGGGGCGAAGATGCTGGCGATCAGCCGTGCCGCGAGGTTGAGGATCATCACCAGGATGATCAGCACCAGCGCCGCGCCCCAGGCCCGCTCGGACGACGGGTCCGGATTGGCGGGCGAGGTGGGGTTGAGGATCTGGGTGTAGATAAAGGTGGGCAGCGAGGCCATCCAGCCGCCGAAGACGTTGGAGTTGATGCTGGTGGCAAAGCCTGCGGTGACCAGGATGGGCGCTGTTTCGCCGATCACCCGGGCGATGGCCAGGGTGACACCGGACGCGATGCCGGAGATCGCCGTCGGGATGACCACCTTGAGGATGGTGCGCCACTTCCGCACACCCAGGGCGTAGGCGGCCTCGCGGAGTTCGTTGGGGACGATCTTCAGCATTTCCTCGCTGGAGCGGACCACCACCGGAATCATGAGGACGGACAGCGCGACGGCGGCCACTGCACCGGTCTTGGTTCCCGGGCCCACCACTGCGAAGAAGAAGGCAGCTGCGAAGAGACCGGCCACGATGGACGGGATGCCGGTCATGACGTCCACGAAGAAGGTGATGGCCCGGGCCAGGCGGCCGTCGTTGCCGTACTCCACGAGGTAGATGGCGGTCAGCAGGCCCACCGGCACGGAAATGACGGTGGCCAGGAGGGTGATCTGCACGGTGCCCAGGAGCGCGTGGTAGATGCCGCCCAGGACGGGGGCACCCTCTTCAACGGCCCGGTTGTCGTAGACGCCGGTGACCCCGTTCATGGAACTGCTGAGGAAGCCGGGGTTCAGGAGCCCGGGCACGCCGTTGACCAGCACGGTCCAGATCACGGAGACGAGCGGAAGCAGCGCCACGAGGAAGGAGCCCACCACCAGGCAGGTGGCCAGCCGGTCCTTGGCCTTGCGGGACCCTTCCACGGCGGCGCTCCAGGATACGAGTCCGACGGCGAACAGCAGCGCCGAGACGAGGCCCCACCCGAAGGCGTTGAAGCCGATGAGCGCCAGGATGGCGGCGCCCACGATCAGGGCGGCGGCCAGGACAATGTACGGGGCGTACTTGGGCAGCTGGCCCTTGGTCAGTGCAGAGCGCTTGCTGCGCCCCGGGGTAAGCGTGGAGGTCATTTAGTTGGCTCCCGAGAATTCTTTGTGCCGGGTGATGATCCAGCGCGCAATCATGTTGACGGCCAGGGTGATGACGAACAGGACCAGGCCTGCGGCAATCAGCGTGCTCACCTTCAGGCCGCTGGCCTCCGGGAAGTTCAGGGCGATCTCTGCGGCGATGGTCTGGTTGCCGGACTGGATCAGGCTGGCGGTCAGCGCGCCGGAGGACAGCACCAGGGCCACGGCCATGGTTTCGCCGAGCGCACGTCCAAGGCCGAGCATGACGGCGCTGATGATGCCGGGCCGGGCAAAGGGCAGGACCGACATCTTGATCATTTCCCAGCGGGTGGCGCCGAGGGCCAGGGCGGCTTCCTCATGCAGTTTGGGGGTCTGCAGGAAGATTTCCCGGGACAGCGAGGTGATGATGGGCAGCACCATCACGGACAGGACGATGCCCGCCGTCAGGATGGTCTTGCCGGTGGCGGAGGCGGGTCCCTGGAAGATGGGCAGCCAGCCCATGTTGTCCGCCAGCCAGTTGTAGGCCGGGGAGATCTCCCGGGCCAGGAATGTTGCGCCCCAGGCACCGTAGACCACTGACGGGATGGCGGCCAGCAGGTCAACCACGTAACCCAGGCCGGCGGCCAGGCCGCGCGGGGCGAAGTGCGAGATGAACAGTGCAACGCCGATGGCGATGGGCGTGGCGATCACCAGCGCGATGACGGCCGCGATCAGCGTGCCGATCACGATGGGCCAGATGTAGGCGAAGAAGCCTGCCCCGCCCTGGATTTCGGCGGCCGGTGCGGTGAGCGCCGGGATGGCCTGGACCACCAGGAAGAGCGCGACGCCGAACAGGACGGCAAGGATGAGGCAGCCGGCGGCGAGCGCGGCGCCCGAGAAGATTTTGTCCCCGGTGCGGCCGGCGCCCTGGGTGCTGGTCAGGGAGGTGGCGGTCATTCGACGGCCCTTCGATCGTTAACTGGCACGAAAAAGATTGCTGCGTCCAAGCCGAAGTTCCCCGCCTGCCTCTCGGCAGGCGGGGAACCCGGTTTTGGTGCGGCTGCTAGGACTTGACCTTGATGGAGTCAATGGCCTTCTGGGCCTTCTCCGCGAGGGAGGAGGACAGCGGGGCGGACTTCGCGGAGTCGGCGGCGGCCTGCTGGCCTGCGTCGGAGACTACGTAGTTCTCGAAGGCCTTGACCAGGTCAACGGTCTCCTGCTTGTCGTAGGCGCTGCAGACCACATGGTAGGAAACCAGAACCACCGGGTAGGCGCCGGCGGCGGTGGTCTTGCGGTCCAGCTTGATGGAAACGTCGTTGGCGGAGCGGCCATCAACGGGCTTGCCGGCTTCAACAGCCTTGGCGGCGGCGTCGGCGGAGATCTTGACGAACTCCTCGCCCACCTTGATGGAGGCGGTGCCGAGCTTGCCGCCCACAGCGGAGTCGTCAGCGTAGGTCACGGCGCCGGGAGTGTCGGTAACGGTCTTGACCACACCGGAAGTGCCCTTGGCGTTCTCGCCCTGGAGGCTGGCGGGCCAGACGCCGGAGGACTTGTCAGTCCAGACCTCGGGGGCAGCGGAGGCCAGGTAGTCGGTGAAGTTCGTGGTGGTGCCGGAGTCGTCAGAGCGGTTCACCGGGGTGACCTTCAGGTCCGGCAGGCTGACGCCCTCGTTCAGGGCGGCGATGGCGGGATCGTTCCAATTGGTGATCTGGCCGCGGAAGATCTTGGCAACCGTGGTGGCGTCCAGCTTCAGCTCGGTGACGTTGGGGATATTGAACGCAACGGCGATGGGCGAGATGTACACCGGGATGTTGATGGCGCCGTCGGGGCCGCATACGGTCTTGGAGCTTTCGAGCTCCTCATCCTTGAGGTATGCGTCGGAGCCGGCAAACTGGGCCGAGCCGTCGATGATGGCCTTGCGTCCCGCGCCGGAACCGTCCGGGGAGTACTGCACGGTGGCGCCCTGGTTGGCGGAGGCGAAGCCTGCCTTCCACGCGTCCATGGCTGCGCCGGTGGAGGAGGCGCCGATGCCGGTGAGGGTGCCCGTGACCTTGGGGCCGGAGGAAGTCTGGTTGCCGGCAGGCGTGGTGCCCGTGGCGTTGTCTGAACCGCAGGCGGTAAGCGCGAGTGCGCCGGCTGCGATAACAGCGATAGCCGCGTGGCGGCCGAAGCGGAGTGCCTTCACTAGGTGTACCCCTTCCAGGGATATTCAGTGCGGGCAGGGACGGAGAACCCTGCTGCGCGATGCGTACGTTCTGTACCTTCAATGAAGTTATGGGCCGCAGGTAACGGGATGGGCTGCCCAAAGTGAACGGGACCTTAACGACGGCGGGACTTTGGTTAACACTTGCCGGGTCACCATTGCGCAGATCACATTCGCCGCCGTAGTGCAGCTGCGCGCGCCGGAACCGGCCCGGGCAGCAAATAGACTTGACGCCATGGCCCCCGCAGCAGGACTTTCAGCAAGCCGGCACTTCCTGCACGGCCGCTTCCGCACCGGGATGATCCGGAGCCGCAATTCCCTGGTTCCGGCCATCCAGATGACGGTCTGCGCGGTGGGTGCCTACGCGTTTGCCGAATATGTGCTGGGCCACTCCGGGCCGCTGTTCGCCGCCACATCGTCGCTGATTGCGCTGGGGTTCTCGCGGGAGCCGCGGCTGCGCCGGGTGCTGGAGGTGGGCCTGGGCTGCACCATCGGCATCGCGGTGGGCGACCTGCTCCTGCACTGGCTGGGCAGCGGAATCTGGCAGGCCGCCGTCGTGCTCCTTTTCTCCATCCTGCTGGCCCGTTTCCTGGACAGCGGCAATATCTTCACCACCCAACTGGCTCTGCAATCGCTGCTGGTGGTGCTGCTCCCGGCGCCGTCCGGCGGGCCGTTCACCCGCAGTATTGACGCCGTGGTGGGCGGATTGTGCGCCCTGATGGTGACCATCCTGATGCCGAAGGATCCCCGACGGGAGCCGCGCAAGGACGTCCAGAACCTGCTCCATGAACTGGCAGAGGTGCTGCGCGAGTGCGCGGAGGCATTGGCGCACAGCGACTCCACCAAGGCGTGGCACGCCCTGGTCCGCGGCCGGAACTGCCAGCCGCTGGTGGACGGGATGCGGCACTCGCTGCGGGCCTCCAATGAGGTGGCCCGCCTGGCACCCGCCTACCGGCGGCACCGGGACGAACTGGACCGGCTCAAGGAATCCCTCGATTTCATCGACCTGGCTTTGCGCAACAGTCGCGTGTTCGCGCGGCGGCTCACCAGCGCAATCAACCATGCGGCACTCTCCGACGACGCCACCGAGAACATCGCCGAAGTGCTGCAGGAGACCGCTGGCGCGATTGAGGAATTGTCGCTGGGCCTCGCGGAAACGCACGACGGCGTCCGGCGCGCCCACCTGCGCACGGCACGGAACGACCTCAGCGAGATCGCCCTGCGGCTGCACCCGAAGCTGCTCGAGGTGCAGCGGTTGGAGGGCGAAACAGTGGTGATGCTGTTCCGGCCGCTGATGGTGGACCTGCTCGAAGCCACCGGCATGGATGCCCAGGAGGCCCGGGACGTGCTGCCGGCGCTGTAGCTCTGCCGCCCGCAGGCCGGCGGGGGTGGAAGGCCGATGTCGGTGCCCGCCAGTAGGGTTGGAAGCATGGCAACAAAGACTTCCCGGGCTTCCAAGGCGCCCGCGTACAAATGCGCCGAATGCGGCTGGACCACCGTCAAGTGGGTGGGGCGCTGCGGCGAGTGCCAGGCGTGGGGCACCGTTGAGGAAACGGGCACGGCCGTTGCACGTACCACCGCGGCCACCACCGTTGCGGAGCCTGCACGGCGGATTGCCGAGGTGGACGCCACCACGGCGGCTTTCCTGCCCACGGGCGTGGCCGAGCTGGACCGCGTGCTGGGCGGCGGCCTGGTCCCGGGTGCCGTCATCCTGCTGGCCGGCGAACCCGGCGTCGGGAAATCCACCCTGCTGCTGGACGTGGCCGCGAAGTTCGCCCGGACGGCACAGGATGTCCTGTACGTGACCGGAGAGGAATCCGCCGCGCAGGTGAAGCTCCGTGCGGAACGTATCGACGCCGTCGCCGAATCCCTGTACCTGTCCGCGGAAACGGATCTCGGCCAGGCGCTGGGCCAGGTTGAGAAAATTGAACCGCGGCTCCTGATCGTGGACTCCGTCCAGACGCTCAGCAGCGCCGATGTGGACGGCAGCGCCGGTGGCGTGTCCCAGGTCCGGGAGGTGGCGGCCTCCATCATCGCCGCGGCCAAGCGGCGCAACATGACCACCCTCCTGGTGGGCCACGTGACCAAGGACGGGTCCATCGCCGGGCCCCGCTTGCTGGAGCACCTGGTCGACGTCGTCTGCCAGTTCGAGGGCGAGCGGCACTCCCGGCTGCGGCTGCTCCGGGCCGTCAAGAACCGCTACGGGCCCACGGACGACGTCGGCTGTTTCGACCTGAACGAGAACGGTATTGAAGGGCTCACCGATCCCAGCGGGCTGTTCGTCAGCCGCACCAAGGATCCCGTCTCCGGCACCTGCATCACCGTGACCATGGAGGGGCGCCGTCCGCTGCTGGCCGAGGTGCAGTCGCTGCTGGCCGAAAGCCCCAACTCCCAGCCGCGGCGGGCCACCAGCGGCCTGGACAGCTCCCGGGTGTCCATGCTCCTGGCGGTGCTGCAGCAGCGCGCCGGAACGCAACTGCACAAGGATGATTCCTACGTGGCAACGGTGGGCGGCGTGAAGCTCAGCGAGCCCGCTACGGACCTGGCCGTCGCCCTGGCCGTGGCCTCGGCCAAGGCCCGCAAGCCGCTGCCGGTCCGGCTCATCGCCTTCGGCGAGGTGGGCCTGGCCGGTGAGGTCCGGCCGGTGCCCGGCATCAACCAGCGGATCCAGGAAGCCCACCGGCTGGGGTTCACCCATGCGGTGGTCCCTGCCAGCCATACAGGGCCCGGGCCGGTTCCTGCCGGTTTCTCGGTTCGCGAGGTGGAGCACCTGACCGAGGCGCTGAGCCTGCTGATCGGCTGAACGCCCGCCGGCTGAGGGGTGGTGCGGCGCCCAGCCGCCGGAAGTCCCGGGTCAGCTGGCCGGAGCTGTGTCCCCGTCAGGGGTGCTGCGGAAGCTGGTCGGGATCGTCCCGATGGGAGCTGAACAGCCAGCTGGAGACATCGCTTCGCAGCACCAAAAGGGGGCCGCCGGTGGAGCTGACGTTTCCCGTAGGCACGTAGTAGCCCCTGCCGGAGCCAGGCCCGCCCGCCGCACGGTCCAGGGCGTCCTGGAGATGGCGGGGCAGGTGGCCCTGCGGCCCCAGGCGGTGAAGCTCATCAAGTTCTTCCGGCGTGAGCCGTCCCATAACCTCAGCGATGTTGGCCATGTTGGTCCCTTCGAGCAGAGTGCCTGAAGGAATAACCTAAAGCAGTGCCGTGAACTGCGGGTTAACGCCGGACGGCAGTTTTCCACTTTTGATTCGACCTTGGAGGGCAGATGCCGGTTCGTAGCGCGGGACTCCTGCTGTACCGGCAGGACACGGACAGCACCGGCTCAAATCCGGGGCTCCACGTGTGGATCGCCCACATGGGCGGACCGTTCTGGGCACGGAAGGACTCCCATGCCTGGTCCATTCCCAAGGGTGAGTACGGTGACGGCGAGGTCCCGCTCGAAGCGGCCCTGCGGGAATTTGCCGAGGAGATGGGTGTAGCCGCTCCCGCCGCCGAGTACAGGCTGCTGGGTGAGTTCCGGCAGTCCAGCGGCAAGGTCATTACCGTGTTCACGGCGGAACAGGATTTTCAGCCCGAAAGTATCGTCAGCAACACGTTTCCGCTCGAATGGCCCAAGGGGTCCGGACGTATCCAGCACTTTCCCGAGATCGACGACGCCCGATGGTTTCCGGTGCCGGCCGCACGGGACAAACTCGTCAAAGGCCAGATTCCCGTGCTGGACGCGCTGCTGAAGGAGCTCGGCGCTGCCGAATGATGGCAGCATGCGAAAAGCCGGTGGTCCGTGAAAGGACCACCGGCTTCTGGGCCGGAAACTGGCGCGGCCAGAACCGTCAGGGGCATCCCGCCTCAGCTGCTTCGTGCTGCGGCGGCCGTGCCGCCTTTGCCCGGGCGACCATTGCAACGCTGACGTCATCACCTGAGCAGACCATGGTCCGGCCGCCGCCGTCGCGGCGGATCATCCAGAACACGCTGCGGTCCGCTGCGATCATGTCGATCGTCCCGGACATGGCGGTTCCCCGTGCCGCCAGCACCTCTACGTCGTCTCCCCGGCCCAGCCTGGACCAGTCGGGGACTTGGGCCGGGGTGGCCACGCGGGCGGGCCCGCGCCTGGCGGCGATCCTGCGAAGCGGGCTGCGCTGGTACATTCCGGGTCCCGTTCCTGCTAGAAGTTTCCGCCGTCGGCCTTGACGGCCAGCACGGGACGGTCGGCCTGCATCAGGATCTGCTGCGCGTGGCTGCCCAGGATGAACTTGCCCACCTGGGTGCGGTGCCGCAGTCCGATGACGATGAGCGAGGCATCCACCTCACGCGCAACGTCGAGGAATTCGTCCGCGAGGTCGTGCTGGTACGGCGGCTGGATGACAGTTGCCTTGATGCCCGCGGCCGTAGCCCGGGCAGCCGCCTCCGCCAGCACGTCCTCGGTGGCGACCGATTTGTCCACCAGCGCACCCTGGCGGGCCGAGTTGACGATGAACAGTTCCTGGTTCCGCAGCTGCGCCTCCGCGATGCCTGCGGTGAGGGCAGCCTCCCCGGCAGGGGTGGGGACGAACCCGACGATGATGCTCATACCTTCTCCTTGATGTTGTTGGCGCCGTCGTTGTTGGTGCCGTCACCGGCGGAGGCGGATGCCGCCGTCGTGCCCTTGCGCTTGGCCATTGCGCTGCGGATGCCCGGCATCAGTGCCACCAGGACGAAGACCGCCAGCAGGGTGGCAGAGATGGGCCGGGTGAAGAACCCGGTGGGGTCGCCGTCAAACACCAGGAGCGAACGGCGGAGGGAGCTTTCCAGCAGCTCGCCCAGGACGAAGGCCAGGACCAGCGGGCCGGGTTCGAAGCCGAACTTCTTCATCAGGTAGCCCACCACCCCGAAGACCACCACGAGCGTCACATCGAACATGCTGTTGTTGATGGTGTAGGCACCCAGCAGCGTGATCAGCGCGGTGATCGGGGCGAGGATGGCGGCGCGGACGCGCAGGATCCGCACGAAGATTCCCACCAGGGGCAGGCTCATGATCAGGAGCAGGATGTTGCCGATGTACATCGAGTTCACCACGCCCCAGAACAGCTCCGGCTCCTGCTCCACGAGCTGCGGGCCCGGGGTGACGCCCTGGATCAGCAGCGCGCCGAACATCAGGGCCATGGTGGCGTTGGCGGGGATGCCCAGGGTCAGCAGCGGAATGAATGACGACGTTGCTGCCGCGTTGTTCGCCGTTTCGGGGCCGGCCACGCCCTCGGGCGCACCCTTGCCGAAGCGTTCGGGCTGCTTGGCGCGCTTCTTTTCCATGGCGTACGAGGCCATGGAGGCGATGGTGGCACCGCCGCCGGGAAGGATGCCGAGGAAGAACCCGAGCACGGAGCCGCGGCCGATGGCGCCGGAGGCATGCTTCAGTTCGGCCTTCGAGGGCCAGACGTTGGAGACCTTCGACGGCGCTTTGGCGGCGCGGTGCCGCTCCTCCAGGTTGTAAAGGATCTCGCCGAGGCCGAAGATGCCCATGGCGATCGGCACGAAGTCGATGCCGTCCGCCAGCTGGATGCTGCCGAAGGTGAAGCGGCTCTCGCCGGTGAAGATGTCGCGGCCCACGGTGGCCAGCAGGAGGCCCACCGACGCGGCGATCAGCGCCTTGGCTTTGGACCCGCCGCTGATGGTTGCAACGAGCAAGATGCCCAGCATGGCCAGCGCGGAATACTCGGGGGGCCCGAAGTCCAGGGCGAAGCCTGCCACCAGGGGCGCCAGGAAGGTCAGGCCAATGATGGCCGCCGTGCCGCCGATGAACGAACCGATTGCAGCCAGGCCCAAAGCGGTTCCGGCCTTGCCTTGCCGGGCCATCTGGTACCCGTCAAAGACGGTGACAACGGATGATGCTTCGCCGGGGAGCCGCAGCAGCACCGACGTGATGGTGCCGCCGTACTGGGCCCCGTAGAAGATGCCCGCGAGCATGATGATGGCCGTCACCGGCTCAACGCCGTAGGTCAGGGGCAGCAGGATGGCGATGGTGGCGGCCGGTCCCAGGCCCGGGAGCACGCCGATCAGCATGCCGATGACGACGCCGACCAGGCAGTACAGGAGGTTCATCGGTTCCAGGACGACCGAGAAACCGTTAATCACGGGATTAAGGAAATCCACGGTGGTCTCCTAGAAGAGGTGGGGAATGGAGGTGCCCAGGGCCAGGATGAAGATCGCGTAGAACGCAACCACCACCAGGACACTGACCAGGATGGTTGATCGCCAGGTTTCGCCGCCCAGGAACTTCATCCAGATGACGCACAGGACCAGGGCGGGGATTTCGAAGCCGATCAGCGGCATCAGCGCAACCATCGTGGCGAGGGTGGCCAGGCCAATCAGCGGGGCGAAGGACATCCGGGTGAATTTCTCGGCGTCCCGGTTGTGCCGGCCCAGGATCAGCTGGAAGAGCCCGAGGGCCACCATCACGCAGCTGGCCATGAAGGGCCACAGTCCGGGCTGCGGGGCCGACAAGGTGCCCAGGCCCATGGCCACCGAGAGGACCAGGGCGCCGATGCCCACACCGAGCACCACCAGTGAGGATGCAGCGTTGGCCAGCGGCCCGGCAGCGGGAGGTTTTTCCTCTTCCCATTGAGCGGCGAGCTGCTCCGGGGTCAGCGCCTCGGGCAGTTCGTTGGGGGCGTCCCCGCCGGGCGTAACGGCGGTGCTGCCGTCACGCCCGGCGGATACTGCTGGAGTTGTCTCCATGGTTCTTACTTGTTTCCGCCGAGGCTGATGTCGTACTTCTCCACCAGCTCCTTGTACTTCTCGGCGTAGCCCTTCCACTCAGTGACCACTTCCTCGCCGCTGAGCTCCTTGGGCGTCAGCAGGTTCTTCTTGTTGAACTCCTTGTAGGCATCGGTCTTGAAGGTGTCCTGGAAGGATGCCAGGAGTTTGTCCTTTACCTCCTGCGGGGTGCCCTTGGGCGCTGCCACCGCACGGTACTGGGCGACGGGGACGTCGTAGCCGGCTTCCTTGGCTGACGGCACATCGGGCAGGAAGCTGTTGCGCTCTTCGGAGAAGACGAGCAGCGGGGAGACCTTTCCGGCTTCGATCTGCGGCATGGCCTCGCCGAGCTGGATGGTGGCCAGTTCCACCTGGTTGCCCAGGACGGCCGTCAGTGCGGGCTTGCCGCTGTCGAAGGGAACGTCGGTGCCCTTCACGCTGGCCTGCTTGAACAGGACAGTCTGGGCCAGCTGGCTGCCGGTGCCCACACCTGTGGTGCCGAACGTGACGTTGCGGCCGGCGTTGGTGACATCCTCGAAGCTCTTGAAGCCTGACTGCTGGCTGGCCACGAGGACGTAGTCGTCCTGTGACAGCCCGGCAATGATGTCCAGGTCATCAATGTTCACGGCTTCATCGGCGCTGACAGCCAGCGGGGTGATGGTGATCAGCGATGCGGTGAGCAGCACCAGCTCCTGGCCGTCTGCGGTCTTACCTGCCACTTCCTTGGTGGCGAGGGCTCCGTTGGCGCCGGGCTTGTTGACCACCGGCATGGGCGAACCGAGTGTCTTGGTAGCCCCTTCAGCCAGGGCGCGGGCGATGAGGTCGGTGCTGCCACCGGCCGCCTGGCCGACGGTGAGCGTGACCGGACCGCTGGGGTATTTGGACGAGTTGCCGGCCGCGGCGCCGCCGCCGACGTTGCCGCCGCATGCCGTCAGGGCCAACAGCGTGACAGCCGACGCGGTGCCGAGGATGGCGCGGCGGGTGGGGAAGTGCTTCATTGGAACTCCTCATTAAGTCTCCGGGTGGGGCCCGGAACAATCTGTGAATCGGGTCACCCCGTTCGCTTTGTCGAGTGTAGGGAGCGGTTATGATGCCTGTCTAAGCCCATATCTGCATCATTTGATACCCGGAAGGCATCATGTTTACTTTCGACCAGCTGGCCGGCTTCATCGCCGTGGCCGAGGAACTCCACTTCGGACGCGCCGCCGAACGGCTGAACATGACGCAGCCGCCGCTCAGCCGGCAGATCCAGAAGCTGGAAAAGATTGTCGGGGCCGAGCTGCTGGAGCGGGACAACCGGAAAGTCACCCTGACCTCGGCCGGCGAAGCCTTCCTGGACGAGGCCCGGCGGCTGATGGCACTTGCCGAGCGGGCCCCCGTGACGGCCCGGCGGATCGCCTCCGGACGGTCAGGTGTCCTGAGGGTGGGGTTTACGGCAGCCAGCGGCTTCAGCATCCTGGGCCCCCTTCTGGGGGAACTGGCGGCCATCATCCCGGACGTGGACATCGACCTGCAGGAACTGGTGACTGGCGAGCAGCTCAGCGGCCTCCTCACCGGTGAACTCGACTTGGGGCTGGCCCGGCCGCCGTTCGACAGTGAGACCTTCGATTCACACCTGCTCTACCGCGAGTCCATGGTGATAGCGGTGCCGGCCGGCCACCCTCTGACGCTGTTGGCACGGGACATTACGGCCGAGGACTTCAAGGACGAGCCCCTGATCATGCACTCCCCCACCCAGGCCCGGTATTTCTACGATCTCGTGGTGCGGATGCTGCCCATCCGCCACGCCAACGTGGTGCACACAGTCAGCCAGATCCTCACCATGGTTTCGCTGGTGGCCGCCGGCCGAGGCCTTGCCTTCGTCCCCCACTCCGCCACCCTGCTGGGCATCAAGGACGTGGAGTTCCTGCCGCTCGAGGCCGGGCGCGGGGAGGAAGTGGAACTGCATGCCCTGTGGAACCGCAGGATCACCAACCCCGCTCTGGCCAGGCTGCTGCGCGATCTCGAATTCGCGATGGAGTGATCCTCCGGGGCTGGCCTCCCAGCCCGATTGCCACACCGGCGCATGCGGCATGATGATGCAACAAAGGTATCAATACATATAAAAATACACTTAGACAGGCATCGGCCGCGCTCCTACGCTGGGAGGGACTCATCAGCCTGCCGCCTTCGCGGCGCACACACCCGGAGGACCACACCGTGGCAAAGTACACCCCCCAGGAACTGGCGGACACTCTCAAGGAAGGCCTGCTGTCCTTCCCCGTGACGTCGTTCGACGCCAACCTCCAGTTCGATGAGGAGAACTACCGCAAGCACCTGTCCTGGCAGGCAAGCTTCCCCGTGGCCGGCCTCTTCGCCGCCGGCGGCACCGGCGAAGGCTTCTCCCTGACACCCGCGGAGTCCGAGCGCGTGGTCCGCACCGCCGTCGATGAAGTGGGCAGCCGCGTTCCGGTCCTGGCCTCCGCCGGCGGATCCACCGCCCAGGCCATCGAAAACGCCCAAGCCGCGGAAGCTGCCGGCGCCGACGGCATCCTGCTCCTGCCGCCGTATCTGACCGAAGCCGACCAGGCAGGCCTGGTGGAGCACGTCAGCGCCGTCTGCCGCGCCACGTCCCTCGGCGTGATCATCTACAACCGTGCGAACGCCATCTACAAAGACACCACGGTGGCCACCCTGGCGGACCGCCACGACAACCTCATCGGATTCAAGGACGGTGTGGGCGACCTCGAGCACGATGCCCGCGTCTACGCCAAGCTCGGCGACCGGCTCTTCTACCTCGGTGGCCTTCCCACCGCCGAAACCTTCGCGCTGCCCCTGCTGCAGCTGGGCATGAGCACCTACTCCAGTGCCATGTACAACTTCGTTCCGCAGTTCGCCCTGGACTTCTACCAGGACGTCCGCAACCAGGACCGCGCCGCCGTGAACAAGAAGCTGAACGACTTCGTCATCCCGTACCTGGACATCCGCGACCGCGTGAAGGGCTACTCTGTCTCCATCGTCAAGGGCGGCCTGGACGCCATCGGCCGCTCCGCGGGACCGGTGCGCACGCCGCTGCAGAACCTGGCGCCGCAGGACCTCGCGGACCTTAAAGCCCTCATCGCCACCGTTTCCTAGCCGTCACCGAAGACACAGGAGCAATTCATGACCCTCACCGGACATTCACTCATCGCCGGCCGGACGGTTGCCGGCGAAGGCAAGACCGCTTTCGGCTTCAACCCCGCCACCAACGAGGCCCTCGAGCCCGCCTATACGCTGCTCACCGAAGAACAGCTCGCCACGGCCACCACGGCAGCGAGGGAAGCTTTCCCCTCCTTCAGCACCTTGGACCCGGAAACCCACGCCTCCTTCCTGGAGTCCATCGCCGACAACATCGAAGCCATCGGCGACGAACTGCTGGTCCGTGCCGGCCAGGAAACCGGCCTGCCCGCCGCCCGGCTCACCGGCGAGCGTGCCCGCACCACCGGCCAGCTGCGCCTCTTCGCCGCCGTGGTCCGCCAAGGCGACTTCCGCGGCGTCCGCATCGACCCCGCCATCCCGGACCGGGCCCCGCTGCCCCGCGCGGACATCCGCCAGCGGCAGATCCCGCTGGGCCCGGTGGCCGTGTTCGGCGCCAGCAACTTCCCGTTGGCGTTTTCAACGGCGGGCGGCGACACCGCCTCGGCCCTCGCCGCCGGCTGCCCCGTGGTCTTCAAGGCCCACAACGCCCACCCCGGCACCAGCGAACTCGTGGGCCAGGCCATCAGCAAAGCCGTCCAGGACAACGGCCTGCACCCCGGCGTGTTCTCGCTGATTTACGGCCCGGGCTCCAGCATCGGCCAGGCCCTCGTGGCAGACCCCGCCATCAAGGCCGTCGGGTTCACCGGATCGCAGTCCGCCGGCATCGCCCTCATGAAGACCGCTGCCGCGCGCCCGGAACCCATCCCGGTCTACGCCGAAATGTCGTCCCTGAACCCTGTCTTCGTCTTCGACGGCGCCCTCGCCGGCAGTCCCGAAAGCATCGACGCCCTCGCGTCCGCCTACGTCACCGCCGTCACCGGCAGCTCCGGGCAGCTCTGCACCTCCCCCGGCCTGCTTTTCGCCCCCGCAGGCGAGGCTGGCGACAAACTCGCTGCCGCCGTCGGACGCGCCGTGGCAGCCAGCGCCGGGCAGACCATGCTCACCGCCGGCATCGCCGGGTCCTGGAATACCGGCACCGAGGCGCTCGGCGCAGCGGACGGCGTCGAACTCATCGGCCAGGGCACCCCTGGGCCCACCGAAAACGCCCCCGCACCGGCCATCTTCGGCACCGGCGTTGACCAGTTCACCACCAACCACGTCCTGCACCAGGAAATTTTCGGCGCAGCATCCCTGGTGATCCGCTACACCGGCACCGAAGACCTGCTCCGGGCAGCCGCCCGGATCGAGGGCCAGCTCACCGCGTCCCTGCACCTGACCGAAGCTGACTACGCGACGGCGGCGCCGCTGATCCCCGTCCTCGAACAGAAAGTGGGCCGCATCATCGTCAACGGCTGGCCCACCGGCGTCGAAGTTGGCCACGCCATGGTCCACGGCGGCCCCTTCCCCGCCACCTCCGACGCCCGCACCACCTCGGTGGGAACCCTCGCCATCAACCGCTTCCTCCGCCCGGTCGCATACCAGAACATCCCCCAGGAACTGCTGCCGGCACCCCTGCAGGACGCCAACCCCTGGCACCTCAACCGCCGCATAGACGGCGACGTCGTGGCAGCACCCGAGAAGGCTGAGGTGGGCGCATGAGCGGCCAGCCCACCATTGCCGGCGTTGAGGTAGTACCTGTCGCGGGGCACGACAGCATGCTGATGAACCTCAGCGGCGCCCACGGCCCGTTCTTCACCCGCAACGTGGTCATCCTGACCGACTCCGATGGGCGCACCGGGCTGGGCGAGGTGCCCGGCGGCGAAAAGATCCGCACCACCATCGAAGAGGCCGGTGCACTGCTCAAGGGCAAGCCGGTGGCCCGGTACCGCTCGCTGCTGCGCGACGTTGCGGCGGAGTTCGCGGACCGCGACGCCGGCGGCCGCGGCCTGCAGACCTTCGACCTGCGCACCACCGTCCACGCGGTCACAGCCGTCGAATCGGCCCTGCTGGACCTGCACGGCCAGTTCCTCGGCGTCCCCGTCGCGGAACTGCTCGGCGACGGGCAGCAGCGCACCTCGGTGCCCATGCTCGGATACCTCTTCTTCGTGGGCGACCACCAGCGGACGGACCTGCCCTACCTGGTGGAGGAATCGCCGTCGGACCGCTGGGAGAAGCTGCGCCGGCAGGAGGCCATGACACCGGAGGCAGTGGTAGCCCTGGCCGAAGCCGCCCAGGAACGTTACGGCTTCAGCGACTTCAAACTCAAGGGCGGCGTCCTGTCCGGCGACGACGAGGTGGACGTGGTCACGGCCCTGGCCAAGCGCTTCCCGGACGCCCGGGTCACGCTCGATCCCAACGGCGGCTGGCTCCTCGACGACGCCATCCGGCTCGGCAAGCGGATGCAGGGAGTGGTGGCATACGCCGAGGATCCGTGCGGCGCCGAGGGACGCTTCTCCGGCCGCGAGGTCATGGCGGAATTCCGCCGGGCCACCGGCCTAAAGACGGCCACCAACATGATCGCCACGGACTGGCGCGAGATGTCCCACGCCATCCGCAGCAACGCCGTGGATATCCCGCTGGCGGACCCGCACTTCTGGACCATGCACGGCTCGGTCCGGGTGGCGCAGCTGTGCAACGAGTTCGGCCTCACCTGGGGCTCGCACTCCAACAACCACTTCGACATTTCGCTGGCCATGTTCACCCACACAGGTGCCGCGGCGCCGGGTGAAATCACCGCCCTGGACACGCACTGGATCTGGCAGGACGGCCAAGGCCTGACCAAAAGCCCGCTGCAGATCAAGGGCGGCGCCATCGAGGTCCCGGCCGCACCCGGGCTGGGCATCGAGCTGGACCGCGAAGCGCTGGACAGGGCGCACCAGCTGTACCGGGAGCACGGACTGGACGCCCGTGACGACAGCATCGGCATGCAGTACTACGTCGACGGCTGGTCCTTCGATCCGAAGCGGCCCTGCCTGGTCAGGTAGGACCGCGGCAGCAGCCCCGGACCGGGAGCGCAGCTGCCACAAATTTGGGGCCCCTTTTGTTCTGCTCGCCGGACACAAAAGGGGCCCTCCCCATGCCTGTCCCCTAAAGTAATTGAGTCGCTGTGGCGCACCCCACATTCCCCAGCCCCACAGCCGGCAGACAGATCTATCCCGAAGGAAATACTCAATGGTGTCTGTGGACAATGCCGTCACGGACGTGGCCTCGGCCACGAAGAAGTTCTTCAAGCGCGTACTGCCCATCATGTTGGTGATGCTGGTCTGCAACCAGCTCAACCGCTCCAATATCGGCTACGCGCAGGACCACTTGCAGGCCGACGTGGGCATCGGCGCCGCGGCCTACGGCTTCGGCGCGGGCCTGTTCTTCATCGCCTACGCCATCTTCGAACTTCCCAGCAACGTGATGATGGAGAAGTACGGCGCCAAGATCTGGCTGACCAGGATCATGATCAGCTGGGGCATCGTCTCCTTCCTGATGGCCTTCGTGCAGAACGAGACCATGTTTTACGTCCTCCGTTTCCTGCTCGGCGCTGCGGAGGCCGGGTTCTTCCCCGCTGTCATCTTCTATTTCGCCCGCTGGGTCCCTGCCGGGCAACGCGGCAAGGCCACCGCCATCTTCATCGCCGGTTCCTCCGTGGCCGCGGCGATCTCCGGTCCCGTTGCCGGTGGCCTCCTGAGCCTGCAGGGTGTCCTTGGCCTCCGCGGCTGGCAGTGGCTGTTCGGTTTCGAGGGCGCGCTGTCCGTCGTGGTGGGCATGGCCGTGTTCTTCGTCCTGGACGCCGGCATCAAGGATGCCAAGTGGCTCTCCCCCGCCGAGAAGGCCGCGCTCACGCAGGCCATCAGTGACGAGGACGCCCAGCACGCCCCCGCCGAAGGCGACGAGACAGGCGACGGCGCTGGCGCCGGCGCCGGCGCCAAGCTAAACCGCTGGAAGATGCTGCTGAACCCGCAGATCCTGCTGCTGTGCGGCATCTACTTCTCCGTGCAGCTCTCCATCTACGCCAACACGTTCTGGCTGCCCAGCATCATCAAGCAGATCCCCGGCACCACGGACCTGGCTGTGGGCTTCCTGTCCTCCATACCCTGGGTCTGCGCCGTGTTCGCGATGTACTTCGCCGCCAAGATGCAGGACAAGGCAAAGTCCAAGAAGCCGCTCCTGGTGGCGGCACTGCTGGTGGCGGCAGTGGGCACCTTCGCGGCCGCCATTGCCTCACCGGTTCTGGCGCTGGTGTTCCTGGCCGTCGCCGCCATGGGCTTCAAGAGCGCCTCGCCCCTGTTCTGGACCATCCCGCAGTCCGGACTGCACCCGTTGGTCCTGGCCCCGGCCATCGCCATCATCAACTCGCTGGGTAACCTCGGCGGCTTCGTGGCGCCCTTCGGCTTCGGCATCATCAAGGAGCAGACCGGCAGCGTGGTCCCAGGCCTGTTCGCGCTGGCCGCCGCGTCCACCATTGCCGCCGGCCTGGTCTACTTCCTGAAGGAGCGCCGCAGCGGAGGGGACGCCGTCGTGGATTCTGCGAACCCTTCAGCAAAGGCAGCGGAGGCAGCCGAAGCGGTTCCCGCCCGCGCCTGACGCTTAGCACAGTCCAAATCGCTGGAACGGTGCGGGAACGCTGAAACAAATCAGCGTCCCCGCACCGTTCCAGCGTCCCCGCGTCCAGTTGGCTCCCCCGGGTACGGCCTACGACGGCGGCAGGCGGCTTAGCTTCCCGCGATCACCAGCGCCACGCTGTGTCCGCCGAAGCCGAACGCATTGACCAGACCGGCCCGGGGAGAGCCGGCAGCCAGTGCAAGGGCGGTGTCGGTGACGACGTTCAGTTCCACCTCGGGGTCCAGCGCCTCCACGTTCAGGGTCCCTGGAAGGTGCCCGGTGCGGAGCGCTTCGAGAACCACGACGGCGGCAAGGGCACCGGCGCCGCCCAGCAGGTGGCCGGTGTGCCCCTTGGTGGAGGTCACGGGCACCTCGGTGCCGAAGATGGCGCTGATGGCCTGGCCCTCGAGCCGGTCACCCACAGGGGTGGAGGTGGCGTGGGCGTGGACGAAGCCAATGTCCGCCGGTTCCATCCCGGCCGAAGCCAGCGCCTTTTGCATGACGCGGCGCTGCATGGCCGGGTCCGCGGCCACGATGTCGTTCGCGTCGGAGGTCACAGCACCCCCGGCAACTTCGCCGAGGATTGCGGCGCCCCGGGCACGGGCGTGGCCTTCGCTCTCCAGCACCACCATCCCGGCCCCTTCGGAGAGCACGAAGCCGTCCCGGCCGCCGTCGAACGGCCGTGACGCTTCCGCCGGATCCCCCGGGCGCGTGGACAGCGCACGGATCTGGGAAAAGCCGCTGATCACGAGGTCGTTGATGGAGGCGTCCACGCCGCCGGCAATCACGACGTCGGCAGCACCGGAGCGGATCATCTCGGCTGCCTGGACAATCGCCTCAGCCCCGGAGGCGCAGGCGCTCACGGGAGTACGCGCGCCGCCGCGGGCTCCGAGGTCGATGGACACCCAGGCGGCGGGGCCGTTGACCATCAGCCGGATCAGGGTGTGCGGGGAGACCTTGCGGGGGCCGGATGCCGCCAGCACCCGGTCCTGCTCGATGGTGGAACCCAGCCCGCCGTACGCGGAGCCGATCACCACGGCGAACCGTTCCGGGTCCACCTCAGGGGCGCCTGCCTGGGTCCAGGCTTCGCGGGCGGCGATGAGCGCCAGCTGGCCGCACCGGTCCATGCGCTTCAGTTCCCGGGTGCTGAGGTGCTGGGAGAGGTCCGCGGACACCTGTCCGGCGATCTTGACGGGCAGCTGCCCGGCCCAGTCCCCGGTCAGCGCGGTGATGCCGGATTTCCCGGCGAGCAGCGCCTGCCAGGTCTCCGCCACGGAGGCGCCCAGCGGGTTGATGGTACCGGCGCCGGTAACGAGGGCGCGCGGCTGGGCCGTGGTGGGTTCCGTCATTGGTGCCCTTACTTTGCGGGGTTGTGCGTGCCGATGGGCACCAGGGTCAGGTCCGGGTGGTTCTTTTCGATCCGGCGCAGGGCCCAGACGTCGTTGAACAGGGCGAGGTATTCGCCGTCGGACCGCAGGAGCACCTCCGCGCCCGGAACGTTGGCCAGCGCGGGCATGGCGTCCGCCGTCGAGATCCTGGCCAGCGAGTAGGGCAGGCGCTCCAGCCGCATGGGGGCGCTGAAGTCGTGCGCCATCCGGTCCTCCACCACCTCGAACTGCATGGGGCCGACGGCGGCGAGCACCGGCGCCTGATCACCGCGGACGTCGGAGCGGAGCACCTGGATGACGCCTTCGTGCTCAAGCTGTTCGATGCCGCGGCGGAACTGCTTGAACTTGCTGGGGTCCTTGGAGCGGGCCACCTGGAAGTGTTCCGGGGCGAAGAGCGGGATGGCCGGGTATTCCACGGAGTCTTCGAGGAAGAGGCTGTCTCCCACGCGCAACGAGGAGGCGTTGACCAGTCCCACCACGTCACCGGGGTACGCCTCGTCGATGACTTCACGTTCGCGGCCGAACACCTGCTGGGCGTACTTGGTGGCGAAGGACTTGCCGGTGCGGGTCTGGGTGACCACCATGCCGCGTTCGAAGACGCCGGAGCAGACGCGGATGAAGGCCACATGGTCGCGGTGGGCCTTGTTCATACCGGCCTGGACCTTGAACACAAAGCCAGAGAACGGGGATTCGACGGGGCGCGGGCTGCCGTCCACGTCGGGGCGTGGTGCCGCGGGCGGCGCGAAGTCCACCAGCGCGTCCAGCAGCTCCTTGACACCGAAGTTGAGCGCGGCGGAGCTGAACAGGATGGGGGTGGCCTTGCCGGCGTGGAAGGCATCGACGTCGAACTCGAGGTTGGACTCGACCACCAGGCCGGCCTCATCCACGGCATCTGACCAGTTGCTGCCCTGGCTTTCGGCGGCTTCCTCCGGGGTGAAGTACTCGGTAAGGGCGATCTGGGCGCCGGCGTTGTTGCGCTGGAACCGGGCGAACCGGTCGTTGCGCAGGTCCCAGACACCGCGGAAGTCACCGGAGATGCCCACGGCCCAGGTCAGCGGCATGGGCTGCAGGCCGGTGCGCTCGGTGATCTCGTCCATCAGCGCCAGGGCGTCCAGGCCCGGCCGGTCCCACTTGTTGATGACGGTGATGATGGGCAGGTTCCGCTGCTTGCAGACCTCAAAAAGCTTCATGGTCTGGGTTTCCAGGCCCTTGGCGGCGTCCACCAGCATCACGGCGCAGTCGACGGCGGCCAGTACGCGGTAGGTGTCCTCGGAGAAGTCGGCGTGGCCGGGGGTGTCCAGGAGGTTGATGACCGTGTCCCGGTAGGAGAACTGCAGGGCAGCGGAGCTTATGGAGATGCCGCGGTCCTTCTCCATTTGCATCCAGTCCGAGACCGTTTCCTTGCGGTTGGCCTTGCCGCTGGAGGCGCCGGCGGTGCCGATCACCTTGGCGTGCAGGGCGAGGGCTTCCGTGAGGGTGGACTTGCCGGCGTCGGGGTGGGAGATGACGGCGAAGGTCCTGCGGCGGCCCGCTTCCTTGTGAATCTCATTGATCCGGGCGGGGGTCAGGACATCTTGGGACACGGTGCTACTTTCGCTGCGGTTGCGGCTGGATGAAGCCAAAGTCCAATTTTATCGCAGGCCCGCAAACCGGCGCAGGTCCGCTTAACGCCCGCGAAACCGGCAGTTCAAGGCAGCGAAACGAGGGCCCGCTACCGTGGCGGCATGATGACGCCGGGCAACCCCTTCCACGATCCCTTCGCCTCCAGCATTGGTCCTGCCAGGATGCAGGAGCACAGCGCAGGCCAAGGAGACGCAACTCCGCAATCAAAGGGCGTCCAGTCGGCGGCCGAGCTGAAAGCACTCCGGGCAGCATCGCTCGCCAGGGTCAGCAAGGACCTTGAGCGGATGCTCCGGGTCAGGGCACGCTGAAGCGGGCTTACCTTCGCTTTCCCTTTTGGCTCTTCCTGTCCGGCCCTCAGCTCCGGGGTCTTCCTGTCCGGGACCACGCGGGTTGCCGCCTGAAAAGGCATGATGGGTGCATGCGCAGCATAGAGCTGGTGTTCGACGACGGCACCGAATCCGCCGTCCGGGCAGACTGGGCGCGGCTCGCCGAGGCGGGGCTTCCCAGCCTTGCCGGCCATACCGGCGCCAGCAACCGGCCACACCTCACGCTCGCGGCCGGGGCGGAACTGTCCGTGCCGCAACTTCACGCGTTCGATGGCGCGCTTCCCATGGAGGCCGTCTTCTCCGGCGTGCAGGTTTTTGCCGCCGGCAGGGACAGGTATGTCCTGGCCCGGTCCGTGGTGCTGACTGCCCCGCTCCGCAAAGTGCACCGGCGCCTGCACCGGGAGATCGGGGGTGCCGTTCCGCTCACCCTTCCCGGGGCCTGGACGCCGCACGTCACCCTGGCCCGGCGGGTTACCGGTGAACAGCTGGGCAAGGCCATGGATCTCCTGGACCTCCGGCTCGGCGGGCACATTGTGGGTGCCCGGCTCTGGGACAGCAGCACAAAGTCGGTCACCGGGCTCTGATTTCCTTCCGCGGACGCAGCCGGGCTCCATCAACCTCCGCCCCGCGGCCAAAGTGCATGCTGCGCACGCTGCGGCGGAGGGCCGGCCCGGGCATTTCCGGCACACCCCCAACGGTGCACTTTGGGGCTTGACCATGCGGAATTTGGGGGTGGTTGCCCCTATCATTGTGCTTGCGGGAAAATGAGTACTTTTGGTCCGGCCGGTGAAACAGGGATGCCGGCGTTCTTGCGGGGAGTTTGCCCGCACCTTTGAAGGGAAATCTTATGGCGCGGAGCCCCGAAGAATCACTCAGGGCGACTCTGGGCAGGGTGGCCCCGGGCACTCCCCTCCGCGACGGCCTCGAACGCATCCTCCGGGGCCGCACCGGTGCACTGATCGTGCTGGGCTCGGACCGCACCGTTGATTCGATCTGCTCCGGCGGCTTTGACATCGGCATTGAGTTTTCGCCGACGCGCCTGCGTGAACTGGCCAAGATGGACGGTGCCATCATCTGCGACAGGGACGCCGGCAACATCCTGCGTGCTGCAGTCCAGCTGGTCCCCGATTCCAGTATCGAAACCCAGGAATCCGGAACCCGCCACCGCACCGCCGAGCGCGTCGCCATCCAGACGGGCGTTCCCGTGGTGTCCGTCAGCCAGTCCATGCAGATTATCGCCCTGTACGTCAACGGCCTGCGGCACGTGCTGGAGGGCTCGGAAAAGGTCCTGGCGCGCGCCAACCAGGCCCTGGCCACGCTGGAACGCTACCGTGCCCGGCTGGACCAGGTCACCAGCTCCCTGTCCGCCCTGGAGATCGAGGCGATGGTCACCGTCCGGGACGTGGCCGTGACACTGCAGCGGCAGGAGATGGTCCGCCGTATCTCGGAGGAAATCTCGCAGTACGTGCTCGAACTGGGTGAAGACGGCCGGCTCCTCTCGCTCCAGCTCGATGAACTGACCGTGGGCCGTGGGCCGGGCAGCGACGTCATCATCCGCGATTACGCCGGCCCGGACGCCTCGCCCGAGGACATCGAGAAGGCCGTCAGCGCCCTTCTGAACCTGGGCCCCACCGAACTGATCGACCTTGGCAAGATTTCCGGGATCATCGGCTTCGCCGGCGGCGTGGATACGCTCGACGCCGTTGTCCAGCCCCGCGGCTACCGCCTGCTCTCCGGGCTGAAGGCCGTCCCCAAGGCCGTAGCGGACCGGCTGGTGGACCACTTCGGCGGGCTGCAGTTCCTGATGGCCGCCACCATAGATGACCTGATGACCGTTGACGGCATCGGCGACCAGCGTGCACGGACTGTCCGTGAAGGCCTCAGCCGGATGGCCGAAGCCAGCCTGCTGGACCGCTTCCTCTAATCCACGCGCCCCACCGGCACGGCCCCGCAGGACTGCCGTAAGCGTAGGTCAGCAGGTGGCTCAGTTCAGCTGGAATACCGCTTTCGGGCTCGCTTTGGAGCCGAGTTTCGCAGTGAAGATGTAGTACGCCCCGCCGGTTCCGGGCCTGGCAGCCACCGCCTGGCATCCCTCCACGGTCCGGTTCCGCTGCCACGTGAAGTTGGCGGTTTCGCTGGCACCAGGCGCCAGGGTCTTTTCCAGGTCTTCACTGGCAGCCTGGCAGTCCTTGGACGAAAAGACCCGGTCAGCGCCGCTGGTCACGAGAAACTCCATTTGCGAGGTCCCCAGGTTCACCTCGCATGCCACGGTGCCGCCGTTGGTCACCTTCAGCGTGAGCCGCGGGTTTTCCCCGTCGCCATAGGCCGCTTTGTCCGTAGAGGCCGAGATGGTCACGAGGTTTTGGTTGCAGCCGGGGGTGGCGGACGGCGAGGGCGTCGCCGAAGCGGAGGGACCGGCCGACGGCGGGGCCGAAGCTTCGGGGGAAGCGGCCGGCGCTGCGGTGGTTGGCATCGTGGACGAAGCCTGCTGGGAAGCTCCCCCGAGCACCCCGGAGATGGCAAAACCGGTGATCACCAAAGCAATGACCATCAGCAGCGCGCCACCAACAAACAGCCTGCGGCGCCGGTATACGGCAGCGCTGGGCTTCGGCGCACCGCCGGAGCCTGATGCCGTTGCCTTGCCACGTGCTGGTGAATTGCCTTGCCTGACCATCCTCCTAGGCTAGGGAAAGTCCCCGGTTCTGCGGCACCACCACGCCGCCGGCAGCCCATCGCTCTGGTCACAACGCGGGCCGGGCCCGGTTTTCCGGCGCGGGAAGGGCATCCATTACAGTGTTGGCATCGATACTCAATCCCCTCCCTTAGCCGCTCCGGCCGGAACGCCGCCAACCCCCGGCAAGCCCAACCACGTGGAGTACCTGCACCGCAGAATCACCGGCTGGTTTGCCGAAACCGCCCGCGACCTGCCGTGGCGGGACCCAGACTGCGGCGCCTGGGGCGTGCTGGTCAGCGAGATCATGCTGCAGCAGACCCCGGTGGTGCGGGTGCTCCCCGTCTGGGAGGAATGGCTGGAACGCTGGCCCACCCCCGCAGGCCTGGCCGCCGAACCAGCCGGCGAGGCAGTCCGGAACTGGGGCAGGCTGGGATATCCGCGGCGGGCCCTCCGGCTGCATGCCGCGGCAACGGCCATCGTTGTAAACCACAACGGCAGGGTGCCGGACACGTATACAGAGCTGCTGGCACTGCCCGGCGTGGGCAGCTACACGGCAGCAGCTGTGGCCGCCTTCGCGTACGGCCGGAGGGAAACCGTCGTCGACACCAATATCCGCCGGGTACACGCCCGGCTGGTGGCCGGCGCCGCGCTTCCCGCGCCTGCCCTGACCGCTGCGGAGATGCGCCTTGCCGCCTCGCTGTTGCCGGACGACGCCGCCCCCTCCGTGCGCTGGAACGCTGCGGTCATGGAGCTGGGAGCGCTGGTCTGCACCGCGCGTGCGCCCAAATGCGCCGACTGCCCCGTAAAGAATTCCTGTGCGTGGCGCGCTGCCGGTGAGCCGCCGCCGTCGTACGTCCCCCAAGGGCCAGGCCTGGCACGGCACCGACCGGCAGGTCCGCGGAGCCGTGATGGCCGTCCTGCGGCTGGCTGATGCCCCGGTGCCCGCGGAGATGTTCCTGCAGCCGCCGGCGGACCTGGGCTTTGCCCCGGAGGGGATCGGTGTCCCGCTCGCGGCGCTGCACCGGCTCAATTCCGCGCCGGAGCAACTGGAGCGTGCCATGTCCGGGCTGCTCGCGGACGGCCTGGCGGAGATCCACGACGGCGGCTACCGGCTTCCCGCGTAAGTGCCGCCGCCGGGGTGGCATACTTTTGGTGACTGGAACCGGGGGAACCTTGAGAATCATTCTTTACATCGTCTGGGCGCTGTTCGTTGTGGCCGCTGCCTTCGCCATGGTCCATGCCATCCGCAAGACCAGGCGCCAGGAGCAGCTGATGGCCAGCTGGCCAAAGGTGCAGGCCACCGTCACCGGCAGTGTGGCCGGCTGGACAAGCGGCGGCGGAGGCTCCAGCCGCAGCCGCCGCTTCTTTCCCACCTACCAGTTCACGGACCCGCGCGGCACCCTGTTCATGGGCAAGTCCGAAATCTCCACGGCGGCAGCGCCGGCCGCCGGGTCCCTGATCGAGGTTGCCTACAATCCGGCCGACCCCAACGAATCACTTCAGGTTTCCTCCGCGCCCCGGACCACCCTGGGCTGCCTGGTGCCTTTCTTTGCCGTGTTCGCCGTCGCCCTGTTCTGGTTCATCAGCGTCTTCCCGCTGGGCTGACCACAGGTTTCCTTTCGGCCGTCAGAACGTCCCCGGCCATAACAATGCCGGCGTCACTTCCCCGGCAGAGGTGCCTTGCGCGCCCGGCGGTCCTACGCTGAAAACATGCGTACACGGGGGCTGCTCTTGGCGCTGCTGACGACGGCGGCACTCACCACAGGCTGCGGGCCCGGGGCGATTGCCTGCCCGGCCATCGCGCAGGCCACTGCTGTGTCCGTGACCATCGCGGCCGATTACGCGCCCCTGGTCGGCACGCTCCACGTGAAGGCGTGCCAGGACGGCACCTGCAAGGAGGGGCCCGTTGAACTGGCCCCCGGCAGTGCCAGCATTGACAAGGGCTGCACGCCGGACGGCGTCTGCTCCGCAACGGCCTCGCCGGACGGGACCAAGGTGGGGATGCTGATGCTGGATACGCTCACCGAATCGGCCATGACCGTCACAGCCTCCGGGGCCGGCGCGGACGGCTCAGCCCTGCCGGTCCGCACCCTCGAGTTCCGGCCCCGGGCGGACTATCCGTTTGGCGAACAGTGCGGCAGGTTCATCTCCGCGTCCGTGACCCTGGATGCGGCCGGCCTCAGCGAAGCACGGGGCTCATAGTGCCGGCTGGCAACAGTGCAGGCCGGAAACAGTGCGGTCAATAAGAGCGCAGGCTAGAACAGAACGGGCTGGCTGAACTGCCCGTCTGCCGGCTGGCCAAGGTCGCCCACATACTGGGGACGCCATTCGAACCCGAGGTCCGCCAGAAGCTCTTCCACCGTGGTCTGCCCGTCCAGCACTTCGATTGCCGGGGAGTTGTCTTCGGGGTGGAGCTGTTCCATGGCATCGAGCTTATTGGCAGGATCAGGCGCGGAGCTGCGGACACACCGGGCTGCGCCGATTGTGGCCAGCTGCACGCCGGTTGCCGGCTCAGGGCTCGCCGAACCCAGCCTGGACCAGGCCGCCAACGTAGTTCACGGCCCGTTCCGCATCAGCGCCCCAGGCCTCCACGTGCAGCACCGATCCCTTACCGGCGGCCAGCGTCATCAGCGCCGTCATGGATGCCCCGTCCGCCCCGTTCACCGTGACGTCCGCCGCCAGCGCGGACAGGCCACCGGCGATCTTGGCGGCGGGCCGGGCATGCATGCCCGCCTGGTTGATGATCTCAAAGTCACCCGTGAAATCCGGGCCCTGCCCCGTGACCGATCCTTCCTCCACCACCTGCCGCCCGGCGTCGCCGCCGTGCGCGGGTCCCCGTACCGCCTCGGCGGCGCGCTTGACGGCTTCAACGTCGGCGCCGCCCTGGGCAGCGACGGACGCCGCCACCAGCCCTTCCACCAAGGGGGCATCGGCCAGCAGGAACTTCTCCGGATCATCGACGAACTCCAGCGCGGACTCCGCGGTCATCACCGCGGAACCCAAATCTGCGAGGATCACCGCGCCATCACCGCCGGCGGCCTTGTCCAGGGCGGCCATGACCTTCTCCAGGCTGGTGCCGATCCTGCCGTCCCCGGTGCCGCCGGCTGCCAGGATCACCACGTTGGGCGCCATCTGGGCGGCAAGTTCCACGGCGCCGTCGGCAATCTTTTCGCTATGGGACACCACCACAATGCTGACCGTCACGCGGCAGCCCCCACGGCGGCCCGCAGGATCAGCGCACTGGATGCCGCCCCGGGGTCGCGGTGCCCGGCGCTGCGTTCGCCGAGGTAGCTCGCCCGGCCTTTCCGCGCCACGAGCGGGTCGGTGGCCACCGCCCCGGCCTCGGCAGCCTCTGCGGCGGCCACCAGGACCGCCAGGACATCGGCACTGCCGCCGTCGGCAGCGGCCCGGGCAGCGTCAACTGCCGGGGTCCAGGCATCCACCATGGTCTTGTCCCCGGGTTCGGCCTTGCCGCGGGCCACTATGCCGTCGCGGGCGGCAGCCAGCGCCTCTGCCCAGGCCCCGGAATCGATCTCGGCAGAGTCGCCGAGGGAGGTGGCCGCTCGGAGGAAGGCCGTGCCGTAGAGAGGGCCGGCGGCGCCGCCCACTTTGGACATCAGCGTCATGGCCGTGAGCTTCAAGGCTGCTCCGGGCGTCTCCGGCGTCCCCTCGCCCAGCTTGGCCACCACCGCCTGGAACCCGCGGTCCATGTTCTCGCCATGATCGGAATCCCCAATGGCCCGGTCCAGCTCGATCAGCTCCACGCGGTGTTCAGCCATGGCCTCGGCGCACAGGTTCAGCCACTTCACCGCCCATGCGGCATCCAGCACCATGGTCAGGCGCCCCAGCGGAGGGCGGCGGTGTGGACGGGCGCATCCCACAGTTCGGTCAGCTCGTCGTCGAGCCGGAGCACGGAAATGGAGCAGCCCTGCATCTCGAGTGCAGTGATGTAGTTGCCCACCAGGGACCGCTCAACGGTGGCGCCCTTGTCCTTGAGGACCTGGACGGCGCGGCGGTACACAATGTAGAGCTCACTCTGCGGCGTCCCGCCCATCCCGTTGACGAACAGGAGCACCTTGTCCCCGGAGCCAATGTCCAGGTCCGCCAGGACGGGCTCCAGCAACCGGTCCGTGATGCCGTCCGCGTTTTCGAGCGGAATGCGGTGCCGGCCGGGCTCGCCGTGGATCCCGATGCCGATTTCGATTTCATCCTCCGCGAGGTCAAAGCTCGGCTGGCCCGCATGCGGCACGGTGCAGGCGGACAGTGCCACGCCCATGGTCCGGACGTTGGCGTTCACCCGTTCACCGATGGAGGCCACGCCGTCGAGGTCGTCACCGCGCTCCGCGGCTGCACCGGCGATCTTCTCCACCAGCACGGTGCCGCCCACACCCCGCCGGCCCGCCGTGTACAGGGAGTCCTCCACGGCGACGTCGTCGTTGACCAGGACGGTGCGGACGCTGACGCCCTCGGCTTCTGCAAGTTCGGCCGCGGTCTCGAAATTAAGGACGTCGCCGGTGTAGTTCTTGACGATATGGACCACGCCGGCGCCTGAGTTGACGGCGAGGGTGGCCGGAAGGATCTGGTCCGGCGTAGGCGAGGTGAACACCGCCCCCGGCACGGCGGCGTCGAGCATTCCCTTGCCCACGTAACCGGCGTGCAGCGGTTCGTGCCCGCTGCCCCCGCCCGAAACCAGGCCTACCTTGCCGCTCACTGGCGCGTCCTTGCGCGTGATGTACATGGGATCTTCGGTGACGGTGACGAGGTCAGCGTGGGCAAGGCCGAAGCCCTGCACCGATTCCGCTACGACGGACTTGGGATCGTTGATGAGTTTCTTCATGGCGGTGCTCCTGGCTGTGCTTGTGCTTGCTGCGCACATGGAGATTGACAATCCCGACCCTACTACCGGCCGCATGGGCCGCGGTAGGGTCCCATCCGCCGCAGACGCAGAAAAGGGACAGCCCCCAATGACTGTCCCTTTTCGTGGGCCCCCAAACCCGGCCGCCAACAGTTTATCCATCAATTCGAGTAAAAGGAAGTGCCGGTCAGGATGAAGTGAAATGTTTTTCGCTTCGTGCGGGCTGCTCTTTGGGCGGGAGGGAACCGGCGGCCCTGCTAGAGGAAGCGGATCATCCGGGTATTGCCCAGGGTGTTCGGCTTCACGCGGGCCAGGTCAAGGAACTCCGCCACGCCTTCGTCATGGGAGCGCAGCAGCTCCGAGTAGACCACCGGATCCACGGCAGACTGGTCAGCCATGACCTCGAACCCGTGGCGCTTGAAGAAGTCCACCTCGAACGTAAGGCAGAAAACCCGTGCCACCCCAAGCGCGCGGGCCTCCTCCAGCAGCCGTTCCACCAGGACGTGGCCCACACCTTTACCGCGCCAGTCCCCTGACGCTGCGAGCGTGCGGACTTCGGCCAGGTCCTCCCACATGACGTGGAGCGCCCCGCAGCCGATCACCTCGCCGTCGTCGGACTCGGCGATCTTGAATTCCTGGAGGCTTTCGTAATACGCCACCGTCTCCTTCGCCATCAGGATGCGCTCCTCGGCCAGCGGCGCCACCAGTTTCTTGATGGCGGAAACGTCACTGGTGCGGGCAGGGCGGATGTGGAAGGAGTCAGTCACAGGGTCAATCCTACGAGGCGAAGGGCTCTCGGCTCGGTGGCTGCGGCATTTACCGCGTGCTCGCTCGTTCCTCGCTTAGACGCACGCTACGTAAATGCCCCAGCCCCCGTCGCATTGTATTCATCTCCTCGGGCGATGCCCTGTGCCTGTAATGCTGAAGCTAGAGCCCGAGTTCTTCCGGCAGGTCCAGATCCTGGCCCAGGACGTTCTTCGCGAGGAACCACTGCACTACCCGGTGCCAGACCTTGGCGTGCTGCGGCTGCAGGATCCAGTGGTTCTCATCCGGGAAGTACAGGAACCGGTGGGCGGTCTGGCCGTCCTGGTCCGCCGCGAGCTTTGACTTGGAGAGCAGCTCATACCAGAGCCGCAGCCCCTCCCCGATGGGGACCCGGTAGTCCTTGTCCCCGTGGATCACCAGCATGGGCGAACTGATCTTCTCGACGTGCAGGTGCGGCGAGTTCTCCAGCGCCATTTCCTCGGTCATTTCCTTCAGCCAGTACTGCGAGGCATCCGTGGTGGGACCAAACTGGTCCAGCGCCCACAGGCTCGCGTGGGTGACCACCGCCTTGAACCGGTCCGTGTTTCCTGCAACCCAGTTGGCCATGTAACCGCCGAACGATCCGCCCATGGCGGCAGTCCGCGTCTCGTCAATGTCCGGCCTGTCCACTGCGGCGTCCGTGACAGCCATCAGGTCCGTGAAAGGCGCCTTGCCCCACGCGCCCCAGCCACGCTGGATATACGCCTGGCCGTAGCCGGTAGACAATGCCGGGTCCGGCAGCAGCACCGCGTATCCCTTGGCAGTCAGGAGCCAGGGGTTCCACCGCCATGTCCAGGCGTTCCACGAACCCAGGGGTCCGCCATGGATCCACAGCAGCAGCGGCGCCGGATCGTCCGCCGACGCACCCTCAGGCAATGCCAGGTAGGCGGGGACCCGCGACCCATCCGGCGCAGTGGCGGCGATCCGCTCCAACCTGCCCGGGTAGGACGGCCGTTCGGCCGGCGCCGGCAGCCGCGTGGTCTCCCCCGTCGCAAGGTCGATCCGCACGGCTTCGGCGGGAAATTCGTAGGAGCTCCGCAGGGCATAGGCGTACCGGCCTTCGGGAGAAACAACGACGTCGGAGTAGGCCGCGGCGTCCTGGGTCACCCGGGCGACGCCCACTTCCGCCGCAGCAGCCGGGACGCTGATCCGGAAAACCGGCGACGCGCCGTCGTCGTCCGCCGTGGCCAGGACCGCGGAACCGTCCGGCAGCCAGGCGGCAGGCTTGGGCCAGCGGTCCCAA
This sequence comes from Pseudarthrobacter sp. SORGH_AS 212, assembly GCF_030818145.1. Lineage (NCBI taxonomy): Bacteria > Bacillati > Actinomycetota > Actinomycetes > Micrococcales > Micrococcaceae > Pseudarthrobacter > Pseudarthrobacter sp. SORGH_AS 212. The sequence goes on from NZ_JAUTAA010000001.1 coordinate 1,765,531, forward strand.
TCGTGGGCGAGCGGCTGCAGGCCTGGCCCGTCCGCAGCGGATTCGGCGGCATTTTCCGCACTGCCCGAAACGTCGAGCAGGTGCAGCTTGATTTCAGGGGCCCGCTGCGGGGTGGAATCGCTCTCGCTGACCACCACCAGGGTCCGGCCGTCCGGGCTGACCGGTCCCGGGAAGTAGCTCATGCCTTCGCTGTCGAGCAGCACCTTCAGGCTGCCGGAGGCGGCATCCACCGCCACCAGAACCGAGCGGCTGTCCGCCTTGGCCAACGGCTTGGTGTAACTGGTGTAGACCGTCCTGCCGTCGGGGCTGACCACCGCGTCAGCCTCCCGGAGGCGCGGCCCGGCCTCCGGCGTCAGGTTGCGGAGTGCCAGCGGCGCCGTGGCGTCCACGGTTCCGGGCTTGCCCCCGGCCTGGTTCTCCCCCGGTTCCACAGCGAAGATCCGTGGCTGGCCGGGCCCCAAGTCGGCATCCCAGTAACGCACCGGGTACTCGCTGTGCAGGATGGCTGACACTTTCTTGTCCTTGCGGGACTTGCGGCGCTCAGCGTCGTCCTCCTCATCGGCGGAGCCGGCCAGCACCTCGGCGGCCACGAAGGTTGCGTCCGCGTTCTGCGCCGTCATCACCCGGCTGACGCCGCCCGGCCTGCTGAGCACCACACGCGCCTCGCCGCCATCGGCCGGAAGGAGCCACAGTGCGTTGACGGGTTCTTCCTCGGGGCTCTCCGGATCGGGGCGTGCAGACGTGAAATAGACGTCCCCGTTGGCTGCGAAGGCTGCTCCCGCCTCACCCTTCGCGCTGCGGGTGATGCGCCGGGCATGCTTCTGGCCTGTCGGGTCCAGTTCCCACAGCGCTGTGGCAAAATCGGTGCCCTTGCCGTTGAGGGTGCTGACCGTGGTGACCAGACGGGTTCCGTCGGGGCTCAGGGCCAGGCCGCCAACGCGCGGGATGGACAGGAAGTGGTCAAGGTCGTGGAAGGGGGTCAGTGGTTGCTCGTCCGGGATCGCCGGATTCTGATTAGCCATGCTTCCGATTCAACACGGTTTGTGCCGCCCGTCACAAGCCTGCTGAAGCCGACACGCTGATGCGTTGGATCCGTAAGGGCCGGAGCGCGCCGCCACCGGCGCCATTCGCCGCTTGCTGCTCCTTCGTCGCTTTGACGCAAGCTACACAAATGACCCCGGCGCCTGCGCTTCGCTCAACGCCCACCAATGCACGAGGTGGCGGGCATCAGGGATTTATATAGGCGCCGTCAAAGCGAGGAACGAGCAGGCGCCGGGAAATCTGATGGCCGCCACCGGACTCAGCCACTGGAAGGAAGGAAAAGCGAAAGCCCCGCCGCTCCTTCGCGGAGTGGTGGGGCTTTCGCTGGTGTACTTCTGACCGGTTAGACGCTCGGGGCGATTTCCGGGATGCGTGGCTTGGCGTTGCCGGCGAAGGTGAACTTCGCGTCGTCGCCTTCGCCTTCGACGTCCACTACGACGATGTCGCCGGGGTGGATCTCGCCGAACAGGATCTTCTCGGACAGCTGGTCCTCGATCTCGCGCTGGATGGTGCGGCGCAGCGGCCGGGCACCCATGGCGGGATCGTAGCCGCGGGTGGCCAGGAGCACCTTGGCGGCGGGCGTGAGCTCGATGCCCATGTCCTTGTCCTTGAGGCGCTTCTCCAGCCGGTTGACGAACAGGTCCACGATCTCGATGATCTCGTCCTGCGTCAGCTGCGGGAACACCACGACGTCGTCAACACGGTTCAGGAACTCGGGGCGGAAGTGCTGCTTGAGTTCCTCCGTGACGCGGGCACGCATGCGGTTGTAGCCGGTCTGCGTGTCGGTGCCGGACTGGAAGCCGGTGGCGACGCTCTTGGAGATGTCCCGCGTACCGAGGTTGGTGGTCATGATGATCACGGTGTTCTTGAAGTCCACCACGCGGCCCTGGGAGTCGGTCAGGCGGCCGTCTTCCAGGATCTGCAGCAGCGAGTTGAAGAGGTCCGCGTGGGCCTTTTCCACTTCGTCGAACAGCACCACGGAGAACGGACGGCGGCGGACCTTCTCGGTCAGCTGGCCACCCTCTTCGTAGCCCACGTAGCCCGGAGGGGCACCGAAGAGCCGCGAAACGGTGTGCTTCTCGGAGTACTCGGACATGTCCAGGGTGATGAGGGCATCCTCTTCACCGAACAGGAACTCAGCGAGTGCCTTGGCGAGCTCGGTCTTGCCGACGCCGGTGGGGCCGGCAAAGATGAACGAGCCACCGGGACGCTTGGGGTCCTTGAGTCCTGCACGGGTGCGGCGGATGGCCTGGGACAGTGCCTTGATGGCCTCGTCCTGGCCCACCACGCGCTTGTGCAGTTCGTCTTCCATCTTGAGCAGGCGCGAGGACTCTTCCTCGGTCAGCTTGAAGACGGGGATGCCGGTGGAGTTCGCCAGCACCTCGGCGATGAGATCCTCATCCACCTCGGAGATGTCGTCCATGCCGCCGGACTTCCAGTGGCGCTCCTTCTCCGACCGCTCGGAGATCATCTTCTGCTCCTTGTCGCGGAGCGCTGCAGCGCCTTCGAAGTCCTGGGCGTCGATGGCGGATTCCTTCTCCATCTTCAGCTTGGCGATGCGCTCGTCCATGGCCTTGAGCTCCGGCGGAGCGGTCATGCGGCGGATGCGCAGTCGGGCACCGGCCTCGTCGATCAGGTCGATGGCCTTGTCCGGCAGGAAGCGGTCCGAAATGTAGCGCTCGGCGAGGCTGGCCGCGGAGGCCAGTGCGCCGTCGGTGATGGTGACGCGGTGGTGTGCCTCGTAGCGGTCACGCAGGCCCTTGAGGATCTCGATGGCGTGTGCCACGGAGGGTTCCTTGACCTGGATCGGCTGGAAGCGGCGCTCCAGGGCGGCGTCCTTCTCGATGTGCTTGCGGTACTCGTCCAGCGTGGTGGCACCGATGGTCTGCAGCTCGCCGCGGGCCAGCATGGGCTTCAGGATCGAGGCCGCATCGATGGCGCCTTCGGCAGCACCGGCGCCCACCAGGGTGTGGATCTCATCGATGAACAGGATGATGTCGCCACGGGTGCGGATCTCCTTGAGGACCTTCTTCAGTCGCTCTTCGAAATCACCGCGGTAGCGGGAGCCTGCCACCAGCGAACCGAGGTCCAGGGTGTAAAGTTGCTTGTCCTTGATGGTCTCCGGGACGTCGCCGCGGACGATCGCCTGGGCCAGGCCCTCGACGACGGCCGTCTTACCGACGCCGGGTTCACCAATGAGGACAGGGTTGTTCTTGGTGCGGCGGGAGAGGACCTGCATGACGCGTTCCATCTCCTGCTCGCGCCCGATGACGGGGTCCAGCTTGTTCTCGCGGGCAGCCTGTGTGAGGTTGCGGCCGAACTGGTCCAGGACCACCGAACCTGCAGGGGCGCCTTCGGGCTGGCCGCCGCCGACGCCTGCGCCGGTGGTTTCCTTGCCTTGGTAGCCGGAGAGGAGCTGGATGACTTGCTGGCGGACCCGGTTGAGGTCGGCGCCCAGCTTCACCAGGACCTGGGCGGCTACGCCCTCGCCCTCGCGGATCAGGCCGAGCAGGATGTGCTCGGTGCCGATGTAGTTGTGGCCCAACTGGAGGGCCTCGCGCAGCGAGAGCTCCAGTACCTTCTTGGCGCGGGGGGTGAAGGGGATGTGACCGGAGGGAGCCTGCTGGCCCTGGCCGATGATCTCCTGCACCTGCTCGCGAACGCCGTCGAGCGAAATGCTCAAAGACTCAAGAGCTTTGGCGGCAACGCCTTCACCTTCATGGATTAGACCCAGAAGGATGTGTTCGGTACCGATGTAATTGTGGTTCAGCATGCGTGCCTCTTCTTGGGCAAGCACAACTACGCGACGGGCACGGTCCGTAAATCGCTCAAACATTTCGCCACACTCCTAGCTACGACGTACTTTGATGCTACGTGGCTGGCCCAATCTTGTGGAGCGTGTTCGCCACAGGGGAAACCCACACCCTTTTCAGGGGTTGACCCAAGGTTGGATGCGGAGCATTGGCGGGTGGCCTGGTCCCGGACGTTCCGGGCTCTGCATTACCTCTTCGGAGGCAACCCGAATAACGGCACGGCCACGCGCCGGATGAATGAAACGATCAGCACCGGCCGAACATAAAGCCAGTAAAAACCTGCGTCTGCCCCGGTTCCCCAGTTTGCCCCGAGTTTCGGTGTTTGCCCCGGCCGCGAAACTCAGTTCCGGGCACCGGCGGTTCCGGAGACTATTCGCAATGGGCAGTGCCGCGGATGGCCCGGTCCCTTGTCGAGGCAAACCCGATGAGTCAAAAGGGGCGGCCGGCTGCTGAATGGCTGTTGGAGCATCCCAACCGGGGCAACGTGGCCAATAAACAAAGCCCTGCTCCCCGACAACGGGGAACAGGGCTTAAACCAGGGTCCTGCGGCAGCTAGGAATTGGCCTTTTGGTAGGCTTCCTGGATTTCCGCCTGAATTCGGCCGCGGCTGTTAACGGTGTAGCCGTTATCGCGCGCCCACTGGCGGATTTGTGCCGAATCGTGGCTGCGGCCACTCCCTGAAGGAGCCTTGGCCTTGGCAGCCGTGCGGCCGCCGGAGGACTTGCGTGCAGCGCCAACGTAGCGCTCAAGCGAAGACCGGAGTTCGGTGGCGTTGGCCGCCGAAAGATCAATCTCGTAGTTGACCCCATCGAGGCCAAACTTAACATTCTCGTCTGCGGATCCCCCATCCAGATCATCAACGAGGATGATGTTTACTTTCTGTGCCATTTAGAGTCTTCCTTTTGCTGGAAAGTTGGTGTTCAGAAAAGCAGGATGTTTCCCAAAGAAAATTATCGCCCTTTTTATGCCGACGCGTCAAAGTGACAAATGGGTTCCGGGGATAACAGGGGGCCAGATTGGGGGTTTATCTATTTCCGTCGGTATCCGGGCTCTCGCCCAGGCCCGCCCGGGCATCAGCTTCTGCCTGTGCCCGGGCTTCAGCCTGGCGCTCCGATTTATCGGCATTAAATACGGCCTTCATGGCAAACCAGAACAACAGGCCTACAACAAGGGACGGAAGCAGGACTGCAACGTACTCCATGGTCAGTGCCCTTCAGGCTTGAGGAGGGGGAAAAGGATCGTTTCCCGGATTCCGGCGCCGGTGAACAGCATCACCAGGCGGTCGATGCCCAGGCCGATGCCGCCCATGGGCGGGGCACCGTATTCGAGGGCGCGGAGGAAGTCCTCGTCCAGCTGCATGGCCTCGTCATCACCTGCGGCGGCGTGGCGAGACTGCTCCGTCAGACGCTCGCGCTGGATCACGGGGTCGATCAGCTCCGAGAACGCGGTGCCGCGTTCCATGCCGCCGATGATGAGGTCCCAGGCTTCGATGAGGCGTCCGTCCTCGCGGTGCGGGCGCGCCAGCGGCTGGGCGGAGGGCGGGTAGTCGTAGACGAAGGTGGGGTTCAGCAGCGTGGGCTCGACAATCTCGCCGAACAGTTCCACCACCGTCTTCTCAGCGTCCCACTTGGGGTCCACCTTCACCTCATGCTTGGCGGCAATCTCGCGAAGCACCTCAACCGAAGTCTCCGGCGTGATTTCCTGGCCAACGGCGTCGGACAACCCCGGGTAGACGGCCAACCAAGCCCAGTCGCCGTCGAGGTTGATCTCCCCCGCCTCGGTCTGGACGGTGCGGCCGGCTCCCACGGCGTCGGCGGCGTCGAGGATGATCTCCTTGATGCGCTCCGCCATGACGAACTGGTCAGCCCAGGCCTCGTAGCATTCGAGGGTGGTGAATTCGGGGCTGTGTGTGGAGTCGACGCCTTCGTTGCGGAAGACGCGGCCCATGTCGTAAACACGGTCGATGCCGCCCACCACGGCGCGCTTGAGGTACAGCTCGGTGGCGATCCGCAGGGTCATCTTCTGGTCGAAGGCGTTCATGTGCGTCTCGAAGGGCCGCGCCAGTGCGCCACCGTGGACCAGCTGGAGAATGGGCGTCTCCACCTCGACGTACTGGTGGCGGAACAGCGTTTCGCGGATGGAGCGGGTGACCGCGGCGCGCGTGTAAACCATTTCGCGGGCTTCGTCGCGGACCATCAGGTCCACGTAGCGCTGGCGGACGCGGGTTTCCTCGTTCAGCTCCGCATGCAGCACGGGCAGCGGGCGAAGGGCCTTGGAAGCCATGCCCCACGATTCGGCCATGACGGAGAGCTCGCCACGGCGGGAAGAGATGACCTCACCCTTGATGAACACATGGTCGCCGAGGTCAACGAGGGCCTTCCAGTCAGCCAGCGCTTCCTCACCCACGTTGGCGAGGCTCAGCATGGCCTGCAGACGGGTTCCCTTGCCGTCCGTGCCGCCTTCCTGGAGGGTGGCGAAGCACAGCTTGCCCGTGTTGCGGACGAACACCACGCGCCCGGTGACACCCACAACGTCCCCGGTGGTTTCGTCGGCCTGCAGGTGTGCGTACTTCTCACGGATCTCCGCCAGGGAGTGCGTGCGCTCCACGCCCACGGGGTACGCTTCGGCGCCGCGCTCGAGGAGTTTGGCGCGCTTTTCCATACGGATGCGCATCTGCTCGCTGGCGTCGAGCGGCTCGGGGGCGTTCTTGGGAGCGGGGGCGTTTTGGGAAGTCACAATCATCAAGTTTACCGGGCATTGCAAAACCGGGCTTTCAGCTGCCCCGCAGGCACGCACCCTACGATGGGCTGGTGAAAGAACAGGTCCTTCCCACGCACGACGGCGGCCACTTAGCCTTGTACAGCTACGGTACCGAGGACGCGCCCGGGGAGAAGAGGGTGGTGCTGATCGGCGGTGCCTTCCTTACCGCCCTGATCTACCGTCCGTTCTCGATCGCGCTGGCCAACGGCCTGGGTGACGGCTGGGCCGTGGACGTCTATGACCGCCGGGGCCGCGGCAGTTCATCGCCGCAGCCGGCCGGCTACTCGATGGCCACGGAGATCGAGGATGTCCGCACGGTGATGGATGCCACGGGTGCCCGCAACATCCTGGGCCACAGCCTGGGCGGTTCCGTGGCACTGAACGCTGTCCAGGAATTCACCGGAACCGGATACGTCCCCGACAAGCTGGCTGTTTACGACGCCGCGGTGAACATCGACGGCAGCATCGACATCGAGTGGCTGGACGGTTTTGAGAAGGCCGTCAATGACGGCAAGGTGGGGCACGCCCTGGCCCACATGAAGAAGGCCACCAGCCCGGGATCGGCCATGGCGAGGATTCCGGAACCGGTGTTGGCCGGGCTGATGGCGGTTCTGTCGCGGACCAAGGTCAACAAGGTCTTCCGCCAGGTCATGCCCAGCGGTGTGGGTGAACTGCGGGCCGCATATAACGAAAAGGACCATGCCAGGGACTTCAGTGTGCTGCCTGCCGGTACGCACTTCATGGCGGGTGGGAAGAGCCCGAGCTATTACAAGGTGACGGCGCAGCGCCTGCATGCAGCGGTCCCCGGCAGCACCTTCGAGCTTTCGCCCAAGTGCTTCCACGGCTCCATCCCGGCCGCCGTCAAGGAACTGGTGGCGGACATCTCGGAGTACTTCACGGCCTGAGGCAGACACCCGCGGACTTGCACAGGAAAGTGCCCCGGGGCCGGCGCCCCCTAGCAGCGGCGTTGTGTCCGCGGTCAGGTTGCTCAGATAGGCTCAGATCATGACGCGTGAGAACATCAGGACCCCCGACGGCGGCACTCTGGAGCTCTTTACCACCGGCGCTGACCTTGCTTCCGGCGGCTCAGGGGTGGTGATCGTGCCGCCCTCCATGGTGACGGCGGCGGACTACACCAAGTTCGCCCAGAAACTCAGTGCGGCACTGGGCCGGCCGGTGCACACGTTCAACCGCCGCGGCCGTGGTTCGTCCTCGCCGCAGCCGGAGGATTACACCCTGGACGTGGACATCCGCGACCTCGACGTGGTCATGAAACACACCTCCAGCACTGACGTTTTCGGCCACAGCTTCGGCGGAGCAGTTGCCCTGCACGCGGCCCGGACGCTGCCGGTGGAGCGGCTGGCCGTTTACGATCCCGCCGTGTCCGTCAACCAGTCCGTCAAGGCCGACTGGATTGGCGAGTACGAGACCGCCATCGCTGCCGGCGACGACGACCGCGCCCTTGCCGTCATCCAGCGTGGACTGGAGGCGCCGGGTCCATTGTCGTCCCGCATGCCGCTGTCTATGATGACGCTCGCCAACAAGCTGACCGCCGGGACGTCAGAGGGCAGGCAGCAGCGGGAGCTGATGCGCACCGGCGTCCGCGAAATCAAGGCCATCATCGCCGCGGACATGCCTGCCGAGCCGTTCCTGGAACTGCCCCTTGAAACGCTGATTGTCGTGGGCGAAAAGAGCCCCGCCTACTTTGGCGTGGCCTGCGGCCAGATCCACGACGTCCTGTCCGGCTCCAGCTACACCATCCTCCCCGGATTCGGGCACGACGGCGTAATCAAGGCTCCGGACAAGCTGGTCAAGGAACTGAGCGATTTCTACGCCGGCTGACCCATGTGAGGCCGCTGGTGGTTGAGCGTGTCGAAACCCGGCGGGGTTTCGACACCCTCAACCGCTGAACTACTAGTGCGCGGGGCCGTGACCCGGGCCAGCACCTTCGGTCTTGCGCATCATCGCGGAAAGTACGACGGCGGCGAAGGCGATGACGGTCGCCGTCATGAAGGCGGCGCTCATCCCGGCGACGAGTCCCGACGTCGCGCTGACCACGGAGAAGATGGACACCAGCAGTGCTGTGCCGGCGGCACCGGCAACCTGCTGCGTGGTGCTCATGATCGCCGAGCCGTGCGAGTACAGGTGCGGCGGCAGCGGGTTCAGGCCTGTGGTGAACGCGGGCGTGAACAGCAGGGCAAGGCCGAAACTCAGCCCCACGTGCAAGGTGACGATCCACGCAACCGCCGTGCCGGCGTCGAGCATGGAGAACTGCCACAGCGTCACCACCATCAGGATGGACCCCGTGACGGTCAGCGGCAGCGGCCCCACCTTGTCGAACAGGGCGGCCAATGACGGGGCCGAGGAGGCCCATCGCCAGGCCGCCGGGCAACAGCGCCAGGCCGGTTTCCAGCGAGCCAAGTCCGCGGACTTCCTGCAGGTACAGCGGCAGCAGGATCACGCCGCCGAACAGCGCCATCATGGCCACCACCATCAGCAGGACGGAGACCGTGAACATGCGGAAGTTGAACGCACCAAGGTCCAGCAGCGGCGCCGAGGCCTTCTGCAGGCGGACCTGGCGCATTACGAAGACCGCCAGCGCCGCGACGCCGATGACCAACGCGGCGATGGCACCTGCACTGGGACCGGCCTGGCCGCCGTGGCCGCCGCCGATCTGGCTCAGGCCGTAAACCAGCCCACCGAAGGCCGGAACGGTCAGGAAGACGGACAGGAAGTCGAGCTTGGTCTTCTCGGTTTCGCCGATGTTCGTCAGATACTTCGCGCCGATCGCCAGGGCGGCCAGCGCCACCGGCAGGACGAACACGAACATGAAGCGCCAGGTGAAGTGCTCGAGGATCAAACCGGATACCGTGGGGCCCATGGCCGGAGCCACGGAGATGGCGATGCTGACGTTGCCCATCACCGCACCACGCTTGGCCAGCGGAACCAGGGTGAGGATGGTGGTCATCAGCAGCGGCAGCATGATCGCCGTACCGCCGGCCTGGACGATGCGCGCCAGCAGCAGGATCTCGAATCCGGGAGCGACGGCGGCCAGTGCGGTGCCGCCGGCGAACAGCCCCATGGCCAGCATGAACACGGCGCGGGTGGAGAGGCTCTGCAGGATGAACCCGGTGGTGGGGATGACCACGGCCATGGTGAGCATGAAGCCGGTGGAGAGCCACTGCACGGTGGGGGCATCCACCTGCAGGTCCACCATGAGGCGCTGCAGCGCGACGTTCATGATGGTTTCGTTGAGGATCACCACGAAGGTAGCCACCAGCAAGGTGCTGATGATCGTCACCGATTCGCGGGACATTTTCTCCGGCGCGGCGGGCTTGGTTCCTGCCGCCTGGGCCGGCTGGCCTTTGGCGTTCGGAGATACTTCGGTAGACATGAGTGTTCCCTCAGGGAGAGTGGTGAGTGATGCGCGAACCTGGCCGCTGCAGATGCCAACACTCTACCGGCTGGAGTAATTCCTCCGCACGGAATCTTTTCCCAAACCCTGAGGGAACAACAGGTGTCAGGCGGTCTGGCCCGCGTGCTGCCCTTCCGCGATTTCTTCAACCAGCTTGCTGTTGAAGGCTGGCAGGTCATCGGGGTTGCGGCTGGTCACCAGGCCCTGGTCCACCACCACTTCCTCGTCCGTCCAGTTGGCTCCGGCGTTCTTGAGGTCGGTTTCCAGCGTGAAGTAGGACGTGACGTTCCGGCCGCGGATCACGCCGGCGTCAATGAGCACCCATGGTCCGTGGCAGATGGATGCCACCGGCTTGTGCTGTTCGAAGAAGCTGCGCGTGAAGCTCTGCGCGTCCTTGTCCGCCCTCAGGTGGTCTGCGTTGACGACGCCACCGGGAATGACCAGCGCGTCAAAGTCCGAGGCGTTGGCCTCGGCGACGGTGAGGTCGACGTCGAACGTGTCTCCCTTGTCCGTGCCGTTGAAGCCCTGCAGCTTTCCGCTGCCGGGGGCTACGAGGGTGGGTTCGCCACCGGCGTCCTTCACTGCCTGCCACGGGCTGGTCAGCTCAACCTGCTCCACGCCATCCGTGAGCAGGAATGCAACCTTCTTGCCTGCGATGTTGTGTTCTGACATTGTTCCTCCTCGCTTGAAGCCGGCCGCTGCGCTCCGTTGTGAGGGCGCATTGCACTGCTTCGAGAGTTGCTTGCCTGACAGATTCCAGCCTAGGAAAACCGAAAGTAATAAGCAAGCTGACTATCTTTTGTCTGTGTTCGGGTGGGGTGCGGCCCGTTTCGGAGCCACCTCCCGTTTTTATGGAACGTACGACGGCGGGCGGCGGCTTCCGCGCGCTGCGTCGCGGGGCGATGGGTTGGGGCTGATAACGGGTCGGTATTGGATTGGAGAGCCCGCGGGCTGGCGATTTTCACGGGCCGGCGGCGGTCTGCGTGACAGCCGACTCGCCTGTGAGAGGCTGTCAAGAAGCACTTCTTGGGGGGAATCTTGATCTCGATAGTTATTGCCATAGCCTGGTTTGCCATACCCGCACTGGTGGTCGGCACCATCCTCTACTGGATTATCAGGCTAGGCGTGAAGCACGGGCTGCGTTCCCATGACGCCGAAAAGCTCGGGACTCAGGCCCAGCGATCTAAAAATCTAGCCGGGTCCGCATTCACCTATTGAACGGATCAGGACTCTCCTGAAATGTCAGACCCTCGCGCGAGAATTCTTTTATGGGAAACGCGGCGGATTCTCCGGTCGAGGAGACAGAGGTGATGGAGGGTCTTTGGGCCTCTGTCGCCAGCCTCGACGTGCTGTTCCTGAAGGACGCGGAACTGGACCGGGCTGACCCTGAAGCAGTGGCCCGTGAAGCAGTTGATGTGTTGGAGCGGAAGTCTGAGCTGCGGCTGCAGCGGCTGGCGTTCTGGAGCAGGCTGGAGGCGCAGGTGGCGGCGGGCAAGGCCCGGGACGCCGCTGAGTTCGCCGAGTTTCAGGAGGCGATGACGCCGCCGGACGCCACAGACTCCGAGCGGGCGTTCGTGGAGATGTCCACGACCGCGGAAGTCGCCGGGGTCCTGACGCTCAGCCCGGGCGCAGCGGCAGCGTTCATCAGCCAGTCCCGGAAAGTCTGTGCAATGCCCCTTGTTGCCGGTGCACTGGCTGCGGGGTCGATGTCGTGGCGGCACGCGGTGATCGTCGCCGACGAAGCGGACTGCCTCGCCCCCGAGAGTGCTGCCGCGCTGGTCGCCCGCTTCTTCGACCCCGACGCCCCCAACCGTGCCCGCGGGTTGGCACCCGGTGACCTCGTGGCGCACCTGTTCCGCCGGAAATTCAGGACCTGGCGCGAACGCACCTACCCCGCCTCCCTCGCAGCCCGGCATGCGAGGTGTGTGGCGGACCGGCGGATGGAATACCGCCCAGACGCCGACGGGATGGCAACGATTACCCTGATCCTGCCCGCGGACACCGCCTGCGCCATCTGGAACAAGACCACAGCGATCGCCCGCGGCCTCCAAGGCCCCGGCGAGCCCCGCACCCTCACCCAGCTCCGCCCCGACACCGCCGCCAGGCTCCTCCTCGGCACCCACACCGGGGCCGCTGCCACAGACCGGTCCAACGACGGCCAAAAACCCGGTGACGGGAGCGACCCGTACTTCGTTGACCTCAGCAAGGTCCCGGCACCGAAAGCCGATGTCCTGGTGACTGTCCCGCTGTTCACCCTGCTGGGCATCACTGATGAACCGGCAGATTTGGACGGGTACGGGCCCATCCCGGCGGCCATGGCACGGAAACTCGTCGCCGACGGGGCGACCTCGTTTTACCGGGTCCTCGTCGATCCCCGCGACGGCGCACCGCTGGAGATCGGTAGGACCAGTTACCGGCTGACGGAGGCGATGAAACGCTGGATCAGGATGCGTGACGGGCACTGCACCTTCCCCGGCTGCACCAACCCCAGCACAGACAACGAAACGGACCACCTCACCGCCTGGCAGCACCACGGGACGACAGGAATCAGCAACCTGGCCCAACTCTGCCCGAAACATCACCGGCTGAAGCACAACAGCCGCTGGACCCCCACACCAGCAACCGGGACTGAACCACCCGGCTGGACCTCCCCCACCGGCCGCCACTACCCGGGCCAACACCCCCACCCACAACAACCACACTGGCCACCCGCACTCCTCGAACTCGAACAGGACAGGGCCCTGACAGGAGACGTCGTCGCGCCCGGAGACTCAGCATCGACCGGAGACCTTGCGCCGGGCGGCGACGTTGGCGCGGCCGAGGAATCTGTCGTGACCAGCGTGCCCGGCGCGATCGGACACACGGCACCGGACAGACACCTGACAACTGTCGGAGACCCTGCACCAGCCACAGATCTTGTATCAGCCGGAGCCGCTGGCACTGCGGGTAGGCCCAGCCCGACCAGAGCATCAGGCGCTCCGGCAAGCAACCAGCCGGACAAACTAAGCCCGCTCGAACGCGCACTCACGGCCTACCTCGCCGCCTGAATCCAGGAAGTCGCATGTGAAATCAGGGGTGTGTGACTCAGGCGCGCGTGAACTCGCGCGCGAACTCAGCAGCGCCTAAGAGCTCAAGGGGGCGTTGTCGATCAGCCGCACAGGACCCACCTTCGCAGCAATGAGCGCGAGGGCCTCGCCCCGGAAAGGGGTCTCGCGGCAGTTTTCAGCCAGGGGCTCCAGCGTGCCAGGGTCCACAACGTCGAAATAGTCCAGCTTCACCAGCGGCTGCGACTCCACCATCGCGAGCGCAGACTCAAGGTCCAGCGGCTCATGGGCGTTGGCACGCGCCTCCAACAGCCGCAGTGCACGGGAAAGGACCAGTGCTGCATCGCGTTCGTCGTCGGACAGGAACCGGTTACGGCTGGACAGCGCCAGCCCCTCGGCAGAACGGACGGTGGGGACGCCCACGATGTCGACGGGGAAGTTGAGGTCGGCCACCATGCGCCTTACCAGGGCCAGCTGCTGGGCGTCCTTCTGGCCAAAGTAGGCGCGGTAGGCGGGCAGCCCCGTCCCCGCAGATGAAGATCCGGGAGCTTTGAGCCCTTCTGATGCAGACCGGGCGGAGCCAAACCCTGCAGACGCAGAACCGGCAGACGCAGAACCGGCAGAACCTGTCGAAGCCCCTCCGGCACGGCCGGCCGCCGGGATGCCATAGTGCAGCAGCTTGGCAACAACCGTAAGCGCACCGTCGAAATGGCCTGGGCGGGATGCGCCCTCCCACTTCTCCCCCAGCCGTCCCGACGTGATCCGCACCAGCGGCTCGCCACCCGGGTAGACCTCTTCGACAGACGGTGCGAACGCGATATCGACGCCCTGGGCGTCGAGCAGTGCAAGGTCGGCGTCCAGGGTCCTCGGGTACCGGTCAAGGTCCACGGCATCACCGAACTGCAGCGGGTTCACGAAGATGCTGGCAACCACCACGTCGTTCTGTTCGACGGCGGTCCTCGCCAGGGCAGCGTGCCCCTCATGGAGCGCGCCCATGGTGGGGACCAAGCCCTGCGATGCACCATGCTTCTCCGACAGCAGCCGTGCACTCTCGGCGTGCAGCCCGGCCACGGTGGTGACAAGTTTGATGGCCACGGTCAGTCCTCCTTGGATCCGAGGGCCTGGTTCAGCCCGTCAAGCTGGTCGGCCTTCAGTAGCCCGCGCGCTTCGGCCCGCCGGGCGGTGGCGCGTGCCATGGCAAGGTACGCCGCGAGGACATCCCCATGCCCGCCGCCGTCGTACTCCCGCAGGGCCTGTGCATGTGCCTCCACCGTGCCCACATCACCCCGGGCGACCGGACCGGTGAGTGCAGACTCTCCGGACGCCAGCGCGTTTTCAAGGGTTGCCCGCAACAGGGGGCCGAGCATGCGTTCGGGCTGCTCCACCCCCACCTCGCGCAGCAACTGGGACGACTGCGCCACCAGGGTGACCAGGTGGTTGGATCCGTGCGCCAGGGCAGCGTGGTACAGCGTCCGGTCGGCCTCTGCGATGGCAACCGGTTCGGCGCCCATCTCCACCACCAGCGCCTGCGCAATGGGAAGCATGGCGGCATCGGCCGTGACGCCAAACGTGCAGTCAAGCAGGCGCGTCAGGTCCAGGCTCATTCCGGTGAAGGTCATGGCCGGGTGCAGTGCCAGCGGAACGGCTCCCGCAGCGCGCACAGGATGAAGTACGCCAACCCCAAACCGGCCTGACGTGTGGGCCACCAGCTGACCCGGCTGCCAGGCGCCGAGCTTCGCCAGCCCGTCCACCAGGCCGGGGAGCGCGTCGTCGGGCACGGCGAGGAGTACCAGTTCGGCGCGCTCCACGATGTCCTGCACTTCCAGGACGGGAACGCCGGGCAGCAGGATTTCGGCCCGTTCACGGCTGGCCTCCGACACTGCGGAAACACCCACGACGGCGTGCTCGGCGGCGCGCAGGGCAGCACCCAGGACGGCGCCCACCTTGCCCGCTCCAATGATTCCGACGCCGAGGCGTCCGGGCTTAGCCATGCTGGGGGCCTTCCTGTTGCTGGTGGGCTTCATTTTCGAGCGGCCAGGTTTCAGCTGCCGGGGAGTCAGGGCCAGCGCCCGGAGGCGCCACCTGGCGGAGCCATTGTTCCGTGGTTTGCCGTTTCCGGGCCAATCTGGCACGGGCCGACTGCTCATCGAAAAGCGCCCGCGCCTCGTCCAGCCCGGCCTGCGTCAGGCGCGGAACCACCGGACCGGCGGTGGTGTGCAGGACCAGGTCGGCCACCCGGAACCGCCGGGCCAGCGGGCCTTGGTGCAGCGCCATGGACTGGGTCCGCTGGTGCGGGACGAGCACCAGGTTCCGCCACCAACGCCCTGAACGGATGAGCAAAGCAGTATCCGTGGCGGCGAAGCCGTCACGCCGCCACCCCAGCGGGGCCAGCAGCCGGGCGCGGCGCGGGGTGGTGACGAAGCCGCCGTCGGAATCCAACCCCGTGAGCCCCGCTCCGAAAACCTCGGCAGGGCGGGATGTACCGGGATCGGGCAGGACCAATGCGAGCATGTTCATGGCATCGTCCAGCTTGCCGACGGGCAGCAGGGTGGTCCGGGATGACGCTTCCCCCGCGTTGTCCAACAGCCCGTAGCCAGCCACGTTGACCTGCATCCTGTACCAGCCGAACGGCCGCCACAGCGGCGGTTGGCTGATCTTCAACGCCTGGATCCGCCCCGGCGGCAGCGTCTGCGCCTGGGTATCCAGCAATCCGTAACTGAGCCGGATGCCGTCCGGCGAGATGGCGGCCGTGAAGTTGTATCCCTTATTAACCAGATTCCAGTAGCTCGCCGCGAGGCCAAGCGCCGCGGGAATCAGGTAGAAGTAGAACGCCCTGTTGTCCGTGACGGCCGAGAGCACCACCGAGGCCACACCGCCCACCACCACGAACAGGCTCTGCTCGCTCAGCAGCAGTGAACCGATAAGGCGCGACGGCGGCACGGACAGTACCGGATACTCCGGCGCCTCGGGTGCGGGGGCGCCGGGGTTTTCGGCATCGTCGTCGATACCGGCGGCGCGTGCCAGGATGGTGGCCCGCAGCTGCTGGGCGTCGTCGATCTTCAGGTAGGCCAGCCGCACTGCCGATTCCCCTGCGTCAGCCACCTCGAACTTGAGTTCGGCCAGCCCGAAGATACGCGCCAGTAAAGGCTGGACGATGTCGATGGCCTGCACCCGGTCCAGCCGGGCCTGGCGCTGCTGCCGGAACAGGAAGCCTGTGTTGACGCGAACGTAACCGCCGGACACCTGGTACTTGGTGAAGTACCAGGTGAGGACAAAGCTGAGGACCGCCACCAGCAGGACGGCGCCGCCGCCGGCCACCAACCAGGGAACCCGGCCGGCGAATCCGTCTTCGAACATGGGCCGGCCCTGCAGGGTCCGTTCAAAGATGTCGCGGCCAAAGAATAAGCCGATGGCGGCCAGCGCCACCCAGCCGCGTACAAAGGGTGACGCCGGATGGACACGCAACCAGCCGTCGTCGGGCGTTGCGACCCCGGGCCCCGCCCTGTCCGCAGCGGCAGTTGATGCGGCGGGGACTGAGCCGGCGGGCGCTGGGTCAGCGGACGCCAAGCCATCTTCCTGCATCCCGTGACGGGGGAACCGCCCGTCAGCGGTCACAGTCCTGCCAGCCTGGCCTCGCCGCGGGCCGCAAGCTGCTCACGGAGCCGAGCTCCCTCTGCCTCCGGCAGCCCGGGGATGTGCGCGTTGGTGCCGGGCGATGCGGTGTGCAGCTTGACCGTGCACAGGCCGAGGCTGCGCTCCACGGGGCCCACGGCGACGTCCACGTACTGCATCCGGCCGTAGGGCACGGCCATGGTCCGCTGGAAGAAGATGCCGCTGTGGACCAGGAGGTCGTCGTCGCGCTCGGCGTAGCCGATGGCCCTGACCTGGCGCGGGATGAGCACCAGCCGCCACAGGGCCACCACGAGTGTCACGGCCGGTACGGTGATGGCCAGCCACAGCGGCGGCCACCGCCACCACTCGAGCAGGACAAACACGAGCGGAAGGCTGAGGATTACGACGGCGGCCAGGTTGCCGAGTGCCCACTGCACCAGCCGCACTGTCACGAACTTCGGTGACACCCGGTGCCAGTCGATGCCGGGCGGGTCAATCGCCTCGGTACGCATATTCGCCTTCCCCCGTGGCTTCTCCCCGTGTTGCGCGGCCCGGCTTGCCGTCCACGCCCTTCGTATCGCCGTCCTCCGGCGGAATCTTGCAGAACCGCTCCACCACCAGGCCAACGATGATCATCACCAGGCCGCCGCCGGCCATGCCGAGCGCCAGCCAGGCGATGTCCTGGTGGCTGCGGAAACTCCAGATCCGCAGCTGGTCCAGGAAGATCCCCACATGCCAGCCGAGCAGCACCGTTCCGGCGTAGGCACAGGCCTGGGCCAGGATGAGCGTGCGGGCGGCGAGCAGCGGATCCAGTGCTGTCTTTTTTGCGGTGCTGTTGGGCTTGATGCTGTTCCGCCAGCGCAGGATGCGGATGCCCAGGACCAGGGTGATGGCCACGATCACGCCCATGGTGGCCAGCGCGGTGGCCGGCAGCACCGGAGTGGCCATGCCGTAGCGGCTGGTGATCACCGTTCCGGCCCAGCCGGCCACGGTCAGGATGACGCCGATCAGCAGCAGCCGCAGCGGGTTGATGGGCTTCAACGCTCCGTCACCGCCCCGGCGGTCGGCATCCCGTCAAAATCGCCGAAACCATCGAACGGGGCAAGGTCCCCGTAGTCCTCCGCCCGGGCCGCGAGGGCACTGATGCGCTCCCCCTCCAGGGTGGCCGCCGGGTCGATCAGGGACCACGGGTACAGCACGAAAGCCCGGACGGCGGCGCGCGGGTGCGGCAGCGTCAGCACGGGGTCGTCGCTCTGCACGTCGCCGTAGGTGATGATGTCGACGTCGAGCGTCCGCGGCCCCCAGCGCACCTCGCGGACCCGGTGGTGCTTGTTCTCCACCGCCTGGCAATGCTCCAGCAGCTCGTGGGGAGTCAGGCTGGTTTCAACGGTGAGGACCATGTTCAGGAAGTCTGGTTGCCCCGCCGGGCCGCCCACGGCTTTGGTCTGGATGATCGGGGACACCGCAAGGAGGCGCACCTCCGGCGGGTCGACAAGGTCGGCTACCGCGCTGGACAGGGTGTCGTTCCGTTCGCCGAGGTTGCTCCCCAGGGCCAGGACCGCTTTGGCGTAGACCGCGTTCACGGGTTGTCCCCGGAAGCCGGTTCCGCCGGGTGGCCGGAAGTAACGGCGGGCCGTTCACGGTGAACGGACACTGCCACGTCCCCGAAGGGCACCTCGATGGGCGCCTGGGGTTTGTGCACGGTGATGTCCACGGCCTGGAGGCCGAACTCGGACAGCAGGCCGTCGGCGATCCGGACCGCCAGCGCCTCGATGAGGTTCAGCGGCTCGCCGGAGATCCATTCGGTAATACGCTGCGCCACCTCACCGTAGTGGGCGGTGTCGCTGACGTCGTCGGACTCCGCGGCGGCAGCGAAGTTGAGATACAGGACGGCGTCCACAACAAAAGGCTGGCCCTCGCGGCGCTCAAAATCAAACACACCATGATGGCCGACGGCCGTCACACCGGTCAGCGTAATCCTGTCCATGGGTCCCCCGGCGCTTACGGTGCTTTGGGTACTGCCGCCATGCGCGCGGCGACCTTAACGGCGTCAAGGCTGGATCCGACGTCGTGCACCCGGACGGCCCAGGCGCCGCGTGAGGCGCTGATGGCTGTGATGGCTGCCGTGGCTCCGTCCCGCTCTTCCGGGGCTGCGGATTTGCCGGCAACCGTCAGGAGGGTGCCAAGGAACCGTTTGCGGGATGCGGCCACCAGGACGCGGTGGCCCAGGGCCTCCAGCTGCTCCAGGTTCTGCAGCAGCTCCCAGTTCTGGGCGTCGTTCTTCGCAAAGCCCAGGCCGGGGTCGACGATGATCTGCTCAGCGCTGACGCCGGCGGCATACAGTTTGTCCCGCACCCCGGCCAGTTCTGCCACCACTTCGCTGGCTACGTCCGTGTACTCCGCGAGGGAGTTCATGGTGCGGGCATCGCCGCGGCGGTGGGTGAGGATGTACGGCGCCTTGGACGAGGCCACGAGTTCAGCCATTTCGGGTTCGATGGTCAGCCCGGAGACGTCGTTGATGATGGCGGCGCCGGCCTTCAGCGCGGCGGCTGCGGTGGCCGCGTGCGTGGTGTCGATGCTGACCAGGGCGCCAGCCTTGACCAGCGCTTCGATGACGGGGAGGACCCGCCTCTGCTCCTCGTCCGGGGAGACGTCCTCAGCGCCGGGGCGGGTCGATTCCCCGCCGACGTCGATGATGTCCGCGCCGGCATAAAACATGCGCAGGCCCGCGGCGATGGCGGTGTCCGCCGTGGCGTGCTTGCCGCCGTCGCTGAACGAGTCAGGGGTGACATTGAGGATGCCCATAACCAGGGTGCGGTCTGTGGGCAGGTCCTCGAAGCGCGCGGCCGGGCGCGGTTTGCGCAGGATGGGCAGCGGGGAGGTTGCGGGCCCGGTTCCCGGGGCTGCAGCTAGTGAGTCCATGGTCTTGTGTGGTTACCTTCCGAGGATGAGGCTCATGGCCTCGGCACGGGTGGCCGGGTCATGAAGCTGCCCGCGGACCGCACTGGTGACGGTCTTTGCTCCGGGCTTGCGGATACCGCGCATTGACATGCACATGTGCTCGCATTCGACAACGACGATGGCGCCACGCGGCTTGAGGTGGCGGACCAGCGCTTCGACGATCTCCGTGGTGAGCCGCTCCTGAACCTGGGGGCGGCGGGCGTAGATGTCCACGAGCCGGGCCAGCTTGCTCAGCCCGGTGACCTTCCCGTCATGTGAGGGAATGTAGCCGACGTGGGCCACACCGTGGAACGGCACCAGGTGGTGCTCGCAGGTGGAGTAGAAGGGGATGTCCTTCACCAGGACCAGTTCTTCGTGGTCCAGCTCAAACGTGGTGGAGAGGACGTCTGCGGGGTCGTGGTGCAGTCCCGCAAATACCTCGGCGTACGCCTTCGCCACCCGTTTGGGGGTGTCGATAAGGCCGCCACGGTCCGGGTCCTCGCCGATGGCCAGGAGGATTTCGCGGACAGCCGCTTCAATCCTTGGCCGGTCCACCTTGTGGTGCGGGGCATGGGTGGAACCGTCCTCCACCGGGTAGGCGGAGGCGGAAACGGCGTCGTCGTCGAAGGAAGTCACAGGGAAAGCTTAGCCGCGAAGGGTGTCCGGCCCCGATTCGGGGACGCCTCCCTGGAACGGTGCGTCTTCCGGAACGCCCTGCGGATGCGGCGGCTGGGCGTCCAGCGGCTCGTCCAGGCGGGCCTGCTTGGCTTCCTCCTGGGCTTCGCGTTCGGCCCGCTCCTGGCGGGACTCCACGGGACCGGCCGTCTGGACGGGACGGGATTCCTTCGAAAGCCATACCTCACGGAAATCGCGCTTGCGGATGTCCCGGAAGATGTCGGCGATCTCGGCCTGGTTAAGGGTTTCCCGCTCCAGCAGCTCCAAGGCAAGGCGGTCAAGGACATCACGGTTCTCAGTGAGGATGGCGTAGGCCTCGTCATGGGCCTGGTCGATCAGTCGGCGCACTTCCTCGTCCACCACGTAGGCGATCTGGTCGGAGTAGTTGCGCTCGTGCCCGGCGTCGCGGCCCAGGAACGGCTCGCCGCCGCCCTGGCCCAGGCGCACAGCGCCCACGCGTTCGCTCATGCCGTATTCGGTGACCATCTTGCGGGCGGTCCCGGTGGCCTTCTCAATGTCGTTCGAGGCGCCGGTGGACGGATCGTGGAACACGATTTCCTCGGCCACGCGGCCGCCCATGGCGTACGCCATCTGGTCCAGGAGCTCGTTGCGGGTGACGGAGTACTTGTCGTTGTCCGGCACCACCATGGTGTAGCCCAGGGCACGGCCACGGGGAAGGATGGTGATCTTGGTGACCGGGGCCGAGTTCCGCAGGGCGGCCGCCACCAGGGCGTGGCCGCCTTCGTGGTAGGCGGTGATCTTGCGTTCGTGTTCCTTCATGACCCGGCTGCGCTTCTGCGGGCCTGCCATCACGCGGTCGATTGCCTCGTCCAGGGCGCGGTCGTCAATGAGGTTGGCATTGGAACGCGCGGTCAGCAGGGCGGCCTCGTTAAGCACGTTGGCCAGGTCCGCGCCGGTGTAGCCGGGGGTCTTCTTGGCAACAGCCTTGAGGTCGACGCCGGGAGCCATCGGCTTGCCCTTGGCGTGCACCTGCAGGATCTGGTCACGGCCGATCATGTCCGGCGCCTCGACGCCGATCTGCCGGTCGAAACGGCCCGGCCGCAGCAGTGCGGGGTCCAGGACGTCAGGGCGGTTGGTGGCGGCGATGAGGATGACGTTGGTCTTGACGTCGAAGCCGTCCATCTCCACCAGCAGCTGGTTGAGGGTCTGCTCGCGTTCGTCGTTGCCGCCGCCGATACCGGCGCCGCGGTGGCGGCCGACGGCGTCGATTTCGTCCACGAAAATGATCGCCGGGGAGTTGGCCTTGGCCTGTTCGAAGAGGTCGCGGACGCGGGACGCACCGACACCAACGAACATTTCCACGAAGTCCGAGCCGGAGATCGAGAAGAAGGGGACGCCTGCTTCACCGGCAACGGCGCGGGCCAGCAGGGTCTTACCGGTACCGGGAGGGCCGTACAGCAGCACGCCCTTGGGGATCTTGGCGCCGACGGCCTGGAATTTGGCCGGTTCCTGCAGGAATTCCTTGATCTCCTGGAGCTCTTCGACGGCTTCATCGGAACCGGCGACGTCCGCGAAGGTCACCTGCGGCATGTCCTTGCTGACCATCTTGGCCTTGGACTTGCCGAACTGCATGATCTTGGAGCCGCCGCCCTGCATGCGGGTCATGAGGAACCAGAAGAGGGCGCCCAGCAGGATGACCGGAATGAGGAGGGACAGCAGGCCGGAGAACCAGTTGCTCTCGATGGGCTGGTCCGTGTAGCCCTGCGCCGGCTTGGAATCGGTGACAGCCTTGACCACGTCCGTGGCGCGGGCATCGACGAAGAAGAACTGGACGCTCTTGCCCTTGTTCTGGCCGTCCACCTCCAGGTCATCCTTCAGCGTGAGGTCAACGCGGTTCTCACCGTCGAAGATCTTGGCCTGCTCCACGTTGTTGCCGGCAAGCAGTTCCAAGCCCTTATCGGTGTCGATCCGCGACGCACCGCCGGGGGCCAGCGTTGCAAAGGCCACCAGGAGCAGACCGACAACAACGACGATCCAGATGCCCGGGCCCTTGAAGAAATTCTTAGCTTTCATCTGTTCGGGGGCTGGCCCCGTCCCTTCCGGTAGTGCTGCACGGCGTCTAATTCGCGCGCGTGATGGTGCTGCGTCAGCTTCTAGCTATACACCGTCCGGAGTACATCACGCATGATGAAAAGCAAAAGTTCCCTGTGGGCGTAGCGGACATCGTTGCAGGCAGGCTAGGGGTTCCGGGGTGCGGCGACGGACGCTCGGGTGACCAGCGGACACTCCAGAACAGTGGTCCAGGCGGAAGCCGAAGAACCGCCCCCTGCCCCTTCGAGCGCATCAATGAGGTGATTGGCGGCCCAGGCACCCATTCCGTAGTGGGGCAGCGCTACGGTGGTGAGCCCTGGAAAGAGGCTGCCGGCCACCAGTTCCTGATCGTCGAACCCGACGACCGAGAGGTCTCCGGGGATGCTGAGACCCAGTTCCGCGGCTGCCCGGTAGGCTCCCATGGCCATCTGGTCGTTGTAGCAGAACAGGCCCGACGGCGGATGTTCGCTCCGCAGGATCCTCGCCGCTGCCTCGTACCCGCCCGCAGCGTCCGACGACGACGCCTCCACGGGCGCCAGGCCGCCGTCGAGCCCTGCCGCGGTGAGCGTGTCGCGGAAACCGCGGAGCCGCTCCGAGGTTGATGGCACATCCTGGACGTTGTTGATGAAGCCGATGCGGGTGTGCCCGGCGTCCAGCAGTGCGTGGACGGCGGTGCGGGCGCCGCCGTATTCGTCCGGGACAACGGAGGGAAAGCGACCGTCAGCGGTAACGGCATCCACCAGGACGGTGGGCACCTTGCCGAGGTTGGCCGGTGCGTCCAGGACCCGGTGGTACATGGTGGCGTAGAGGATCCCGTCCACCTGGCGTTCCAGCACGGCCTCCACATCGCCTTCCCGCGATGCGGGCCCGGCGGTGGCGGCGGTGTTGATGAGCATGAGGGTGTAGCCGCGGGCGCGGGCAGCGTCATCGGCGCCCAGGATGATCCGGCCGGCATGCGGCGTGGTGGCCACATCCTCGCTGACCAGCCCCAGCACGCCGGTGCGGCGGTTGCGGAGCGCCTGCGCCACCCGGTTGGGTTCGTAGCCCAGCTGCTCCGCGGCGGCCTTCACCTTTTTGCGGGTTTCGGGGCTGATCCGCGCATACGTGACGTCGTTCAGGACGTGCGACACCGTGGTTGCCGACACCCCTGCGGCCACCGCGACATCCTTGATGCCAATATTCGACCTTGCCAACGTCAGACGTGCTGGTCCAGGCAGACGGGGTTGCCGAGCTTCCGGTAGGACTCCGTGGAAGCTGCGAGGTCCTGCACGGCTAGGCCTGCCGGGAAACCGCCGGGCTGCATAGTGGCCTACTCGTAGACGTGCGGGGCCAGGGTGCCCACGAAGTCCAGGTTGCGGTACTTCTCGGCGTAGTCCAGGCCGTAGCCCACCACGAACTCGTTGGGGATGTCGTAGCCCACGTACTTGACGTCGATCTGGACCTTGGCGGCGGTGGGCTTGCGGAATGCGGTGCAGATTTCCACCGACGCCGTGCCGCGGGATTCCAGGTTGGTCTTCAGCCAGGACAGGGTGAGGCCGGAATCGATGATGTCCTCGACGATCAGCACGTCCTTGCCCATGAGGTCGGTGTCCAGGTCCTTGAGGATGCGCACCACGCCGGAGGACTGGGTGCCGGAGCCGTAGGAGGACACAGCCATCCAGTCCATCGAGACGTGGCTGTGCAGTGCACGGGCCAGGTCCGCCATGACCATGACCGCGCCCTTGAGCACGCCCACGATAAGCAGTTCGCGGCCTTCGTAGTCCTTGTCGATCTGGGCAGCGAGTTCGGTGATGCGCTGCTGGATCTGTTCCTTGGTGTAGAGAACGTGCTTGAGGTCTGCCTGGACGTCGTTTGAATCCACCAATGGCTCCTGTGTAGATGCGGGGTGCGACTAATGTTTGGCCGGTTTTTGCGGCCGGAGTACTAGCTTCCCACAGCGCGCGGGTTCGCGGGGACCGGTCCCCGCTCGGTCTGCGGTGCCGGGACCTTCGAGTTCGGCCAGCGACAACCGGTAGACGGCCACCCCGCCGGGCAGCTGCACCGGGCCCGCCGAGCCCTGCCGCCGCAGCAGCGCTTCCGCCGCCACAAGGCGCCGATAGCTGGGCTGTTGGCCGCCGACGTCGGCCGCGGCCTTGGCGATCACGCGGAACCGGATGGCGGGGGCAAGGGCCCGCAGGGCGTCCTCAGGAAGGCTTGCTTCGGCACCGTTCCACTCCACAAGGGACGCGTAGGTGCTTTCCGCCACATCCTCAAGGTAGTCGGCGTCCAGTTGCAGGATGGAGGCGGTGCGCGCCAGGGATTCCGCGACGCCGGGGCCCAGCTTCTCCTCCAGGTGCGGAAGGACTTCCACCCGGGTCCGGGAACGGGCGAACGCAGGGTCCGTGTTGGTGGGATCGTGCCAGGGGTCCAACGCCTCCACCTCGCAGATCTCCTCCGTGTCGGCCCGGCGGAGCCCCAGGAACGGGCGGAGCAGCACGGCGGCTCCGGCCCCCGCTCGGGTAGGCCGCATGCCGGCGAGTGAACGGGTCCCGGAGCCGCGGGCCAGGCCCAGCAGCACCTGCTCGGCCTGGTCATCCAGGGTGTGCCCCAGCAGGATGGCGCCGGCACCCTGGTCCGCCGCTGCCGCTTCGAGCGCCGCGTGCCGGGCCTCGCGGGCGGCGGCCTCGGGGCCCATGCCGGTGCCCGCCACTGTGACGGTGTGGACTTCCACCGGGGCGAGGCCCAGCTCCCGAAGGGCACCGGCGGTGTCAGCTGCGACGCGGCCGGAGCCTTCCTGCAGCTGGTGGTCCACCACCACGGCGCCGACCGTGACGGGGTGGCCGTCAATGCTGCCGCGGCGTGCAAAGTAGGCGGCGACGGCGGCCAGCGCCATCGAGTCCGGCCCGCCGCTGCAGGCCACCAGGATGTGCGCCGGATAGCCGGCCTGCGCCAGGGCGTCGCCCAGCATTTTGCGGGCAGTGCCGACGACGGGCGCCAACCGGCCGGGCCGGCGTCGCCCGCTGCGCTGTGGCGCGGAATCCTGCTGGGCAGGCTCGGAGAGCTGGGGCCCGGAAGGCTGCTGTTCGGAACGAGTGGGGGGAACGTCAGGCAATTACAGGCCCATCCGCTCAAGCCACAGCTTGGCGTCGTGGATCTCGGGCTCGGTGGGCAGGTGGTCGGCCGACTCCCAGACCCGGTTGAAGCCCTCCATGCCGGCCACGCCAACCACTGCGCGGACAAAGCGGGCGCCGTCGGAGTACTGCCGCATCTTGGCGTCCAGGCCCAGCAGGCTGCGGATGAACTTCTCCACTACGCCACGGTCCTTGCCGCGGTCGTTGAACCGCTGCCGGATGGTCTTGACGGAGGGAACAATGCTGGCGTCCACGGCGTCCATCACCACGTTGGCGTGGCCTTCGAGCAGGCTCATCACAGCCGTGAGGTGCGAGATGGCGGCTTTCTCCTCCGGGTCCTGCAGCAGGTCCAGGATGGCGCCGCGGCCCGGCGTGTTTCCAGTGGCCGAACGGTCCTTCAGTGAACGCGCCGCCGCCGAGGCCCGGTCCATCAGCGAATCGACATTGCCCAGCAGGTGTCCGCTGAGGTTGTCGATCTGGTCCAGCATGTGGTGGCGCAGCCATGGTGCGGCGGCGAACTGGACCCTGTGGGTCTGTTCGTGCAGGCAGACCCACAGCCGGAAGTCCTCGGGCGCGACGTTGAGTTCGCGCTCCACGGAGACGATGTTGGGGGCCACCAGCAGGAGCCGTCCGGCGGCCGGGGCGGAAGAGTTTTCGGCCAGCGCCGCGAACGGATCGTACTGGCCCAGGACCTTGCTGGACAGGAACGCCAGGACGGCGCCCAGCTGGCTGCCGGTGATGGCGCCGCTGACGCTGGCCGCGGAAGGGCTCAGTGACCCGCGCCGGCTGTCCAGCATCTTCTGCATGGCCGGCTTCAGCATCACGGCGAAGGACTGCGTGTTTGCCTTGGCCCACGATGCCCTGTCCACCACCAGCACCGAGGAATCCCGGAGGTCCCGGGCAGCTTCCAGCCCCGTGATCTCGTGGACGTGCGGAACGGACGCGTCGGCGAGCCGGCGGAGGCTGTCCACGGCTTCGTTGATGTCCGCCGGCTTCAGGTCCGGTCCGGCGGGAGCCAGCCGTGCCGCCGTGGAGGCCGCCAGGTCCCAGTTGATCAGGGAAGCGGCATCAGCGGATGAGATGGGGGCGGACTGGGCTGCAGTGGACTCCATAGGTCCCATCAGAACACAGCGGGCCGGGGATCGTCCTTAAGTTCGCTCACCGGCGAAGCGAGGGCACCGCTTGGCGGGCACTCTCACAGCCGGAGCACAGGAGGGCGAAAGGCCTGGCCTAAGCTGCGGCGGCATCGTGGTGGTTACACCGCAGAAGCGGCCCTACCGCGTTTCAGGAACCAACAGGAGCGGCCCGGGCCAGCACCGTTCGTGCGGACCACGGCCGCCCAATTCCTTCAGGAGGACACCATGATCCCGTACCGTCCCATCGCTCCCCTGACCGCCGGCCCGAAGAAGGGCTGGAAGGCCGTGGTTGCCGCCGTCCTGGGGGCAGCACTCCTGGGGACCGCTGCCCCCATGGCGGTGGCCGCGGAACCGGTCACCGCGGCCGGCGCTGCATACGGGGTGGCAGATTCCAGGGAAGCGCGATGACCTACCGGCAGCCGCACCCTGCGAGCGCCGTCGCCGCCCGGTCCAGGGCCACCTTGTTTCCCGCGGCGCCGGGCGTCAGATCGTTACCGATGAAGGAGAACACCAGGAGCCGGCCGTCCGCGTCAACCACGTAGCCGCTGAGCGCCAGGACGGTGTTGAGTGTTCCGGTCTTGGCCCGGACCAGCCCCGCCCCCTGGACGGTGGACTCGTCGCCGTACCGCGAATCAAGGGTGCCGGTGAGGCCGGCCACCGGGAAGCCGTCCAGTGCGGCCCGGAGCCTGGCATCGGCGCCGGTGGTGATGGCACGGACCACTTCCGCGAACTGGCCGGCGGAGACCTGGTTGCCCATCGCCAGGCCGCACACGTCCACCAGCGCCAGGGGGCCGGCCGCAATCCCCGCCTGGGCCAGCTGGCTGCTGACAGCCGCCGTGGCGCCGTCGTTGCTGCCCGGACCGCCGTCCGCAATGGACGCCATCCGGCCCATGACCTCGGCCAGGTAGTTGTCTGATTCCTGCAGCAGCAGGTCCACCTGGCTGGCCACCGTGGCTGACTGCACCTCGGCCAGGACGCGGGGCCGTTCGGTTCCGGCAGCCGGGGCAGTCGAGCCCGCTCCCGGCGAGCGGTCGACGCCGGCCGCCACGGTCAGTCCCGCGGCGGCACCTGCGGCGCGGAGCCGGGCCGCGAATTCCTCCGCGGCGGACTGCGCCGCGTCCTGCGGGCGTGGCCCTGTGGTCACGGTGGGGTCGTAGCGGGCAGAGTTCATGGCCAGCGGATACACCGGCGCCACTTCGCCGGCCGCGACGTCGCCCTCCTGCCAGGCCGGGTTCAGCGCCGGCCCGGTAAACAGGGAATCGTCCAGCAGGACCTTGATCTCCCCCGATGCCCCATTGGCCTGCAGGGATGCCACTGCCTGGGCGGCGAGGGTGGTGAGGCCTGCGCGGCCCATCACCTCGCCCGGCTTCGATTCACCGGGTCCGAGCAGGACGTCGCCGCCGCCCACCAGCACCACCTGGTTGGCTGCCGGCCCCTTCACCACCCGGGTGGCGAACGTATGGTCCGGGCCCAGTGCGCGCAGGGCGGCGACGGAGGTCAGCAGCTTCATGTTCGACGCCGGGACCCGGCTGTCCGCGCCGCCCCGGTCGAAGAGGACCTGCCCTGTCAGCGCATCCTGCACGATGCCCGTAAAAGTACCGCCGCCGTCGGTCTTCAACAGCGGGTCCACCTGCGCCGAAAGCACGGCGGGGTCCGGGACCGGGGCGGTGGATTCCAGCGGAGCCAACCCTTGGGGGGATGCCAGGGCAGACGGTTCGCGCTGCCAGGGCGGGGCCTCGGGCGCAGGCGCGGGAGGCTCGGGGCCGAGGAACCCGGGAGCCACGAGTGCTGCTGCGGGGAGGGCAAGGACCAGCATGAGTACCGCGAGCAGCAGGAGGTGCCAGGGTTTTCCGGGGCCGGCGGACCTGCCCGGAAAGCCCAGGGCCGCGGCCTTCAGCGCACGGCGGTGCCACGCTTCCGCGCTGGTGGTTTTGGTCATGCCGGTGCCGGTCCTCAAGTCCTGAAATTTCCCCACAAGTTCCTGATTCCAGGGCCTCTCGCTATATCCTCAATAATAGTCGACGGCACGGACACTCCTTTTTGTGGACCGTCTACTGTGCCGCGCACCCCCTGTAATCGCTGAGGAGCGTTCCCATGAAGCACGACGTGACCATCGAGATCCCCAAGGGATCGCGCGTCAAGTACGAAGTTGACCACGAGACCGGCCGCGTCCGCCTGGACCGCGTCCTCTTCACCTCCATGCAGTACCCCACGCACTACGGTTTCTTCGAGAACACCCTGGGCGAAGACGGCGACCCGCTGGACGCACTGGTGCTCCTGCAGGACTTCGACCTGCACCCCGGCGTCATCGTTGAATCCCGCCCCATCGGCGTCTTCAACATGACCGACGACGGCGGCGGGGATGCCAAGGTCCTCTGCGTTCCTGTTGACGCGCGCTTCGACCACATCCAGGAAGTCAGCGACGTCAGCGAATTCCTGATCAAGGAAATCGAGCACTTCTTCACCCGTTACAAGGACCTGGAGCCGGGCAAGTGGGTCAAGGCCGAGGGCTGGGGCGACCGCGCCGCCGCCGAAGCCGAGCTGGAAGCGTCGATCAAGCGCTACGTCCCCACCGGACACTGATCCCAGGTTGGGCTTGCCCCAACAACAACTGCCTTGGGGTCCGACGGCGGGTGGCCGGCTTTTCGAAGCCGGGCACCCGCCGTCGTTGTCCCAGGATGGTGTGGCAAGGTGGGGCTGTGAATTCCGAGCCAGCCGTGACGTCCCACCTTCTGTTCCATCCACCGTGCGGCCCGGTGACCGGCTGGCAGGACGGTGACGTTATCCGTGCCACCGGCATCCCGTACGCCAGGGCTCCGCGTTTCCAGCCGCCGGCACCGGTTCCGGACTGGACCGAACCGTTTGCTGCCACCTCGCTGGCGCCGGCCTGCCCGCAGGGGCCCGTCCCGTTCCTCGACGACGTCCTGGGCACCCGGTACGGCGAACTTCCCGGCAGCGAAGACTGCCAGAACCTGTCCATCACCATGCCCGGCGACCTCAGGCCAGGCGAAAAGCTGCCTGTCATGGTCTGGATCCACGGCGGCTCCTACACCACCGGGTCCGGGGACCTCGCTATCTTCGACCCCGCCCGGCTTGTTGCCGAGAACCGCGTGATCGTGGTGTCGGTGACGTACCGGCTGGGTTTGTTCGGCTTCCTCGCCACCCGCACCGGCCGGCCGGCGAACCTGGGCCTGCTGGACCAGCTGGAGGCGTTCCGCTGGGTGCAGCGGAACATGGCGGCGTTCGGCGGCGATCCCGGTTGCGTCACGGCGTTCGGCCAGTCGGCCGGCGGTGATGCCATCGCCCATCTGATGGCCACCCCTGAAGCACCTTCGCTGTTCCGGCGTGCCATCATCCAGAGTGCGCCGCTGGGGATTGCCCGCGGCCGGGCACGGATGAACCGCGCCATGGGGATCGCGGCGGAATCGGTGACGGAGGAGACCCCGGCCATGGAAGTGGTGGACCGGGAGGCGCAGGTGGCCCAGGTGTCGCGGAAGTTCGGGATGCTCGCCGCAATGCCGTTCGGCACCCAGTACGGCCACGCGCCGCTGCCGGAGGAGAAGGACATCGCCGCCGCGTGGGACCGGTCCGCGCCGGGCATCGACATCCTGATCGGCCACACCTCGGAGGAAGCGCGGCTGTTCCTCCCCCGAAGTCCGCTTTTGATGCGCCTGCTCAAGGTGCCGGGAGTGGGAGCCGCCGCGGTGCGCGCCGTCGACTGGGTAGTCACCGAAACCGTCTACGGTTGGGCGTCCCGGAAGTTCGCCCGCCGCCACAAGCGCGCAGGAGGCCGGGCACACCGCTACCTGCTGAGCTGGCATGCGCCGGACAACCTCTTCGGAGCGGCCCACACCATCGACCTGCCGCTGCTTCTGGGCAACCGGGGAACCTGGGACGGCGTGGGGCTGATCGCCGGCGCTCCGTGGGACAAGGTAGACATGACCGGCCGGCTGGTCCGCGCCTTGTGGGCAGGCTTCGCCCGCGGTGACGACCTGGGCGAGGCCGGTGCTGTGGACGACGCACTGCACTACCGGAGGGTTTGAGGCCGGATGAGGACCCTCGGCGTGGACCTGGCGGCAGCCACCAAGAAGACGGCCGCTGCCGTCATCGAGTGGGACCTGGATTCCCGGGGCCGAGGCCGCGCCACGCTCGTGCACCTGGCCCTGGACGTGGACGACCAGACGATTGTGGACCTGTTCGGCACCAGCGACATGACCGGCGTCGACTGCCCTGTCGGCTGGCCGGACGCGCTGGTCCCGTTCCTCACCGGGCACCTGGACAACGTTGCGGCTCCGGTCCTCGAATACGACGGCATCGCCGGCCGGCGGCTCCTCGCCTACCGGGACACGGACCGTTTTTGCACCGCCCGGACAGGACTGATTCCGCTGAGCGTTTCGGCGGACAGGCTGGCCCATCCGGCCATGCGCTGCGCGGTCATCCAGGCGAAGATCGCTGCCCTGCATGGCCCCCAGTCCCGGGATGGGTCCGGCCGGCTGGCCGAGGTGTATCCGGCTGCCTCGCTCAAGATCTGGGGCTTCAACGGCCGCGGCTACAAGGGCCGCGGCACGCAGGAATCCGAACGGCTCGGTGTCCTCCTCGAAGCCCTCCGTGAGCAGGCGCCGTGGCTGGACCTGGCCGGGTACGAGGCCCGACTCGCGGCCTCGGACGACCTGTTTGACGCCGTCGTCGCCTCGCTGACCGCCCGGGCCGTGGCCCGCCGCCGTACGCTCCTCCCCGATGAGGCGCACGCGCAGGCCGCCCGCAGCGAAGGCTGGATCCACCTGCCCTCGTGCGGGCTCAGCGGCCTCCCGGACTGACGGAGAGTCAGCCGCCCAGCTTCCAGTTCCGGATGTCCTCCGGGGTCCTCGCCGTGGGTGCGGGTGTGCCCGCGGGCGCTGTCGCGGCGGTCCTGCAGCTCCTGCCGCAGGAGTGAGTACTTCTCGGCCAGGCCGGGCACCCGGTCGATGGCGTCGATGGCCAGCGTGAAGCGGTCGATCCCGTTGAGCATGGCCATGTCGAACGGGGTGGTGGTGGTTCCCTCCTCCTGGTAGCCGTGCACGTGGAGGCCCTCCTGGTTGGTGCGTTTGTAGGCCAGGCGGTGGATCAGCGCGGGGTAGCCGTGATACGCGAAAATGATGGGCTTGTCCGTGGTGAAGATGCCGTCGAAGTCCCTGCCCGGCAACCCATGCGGGTGTTCGCTCTCGTCCTGCAGGCGCATCAGGTCCACCACGTTAACCACACGGACCTTCAGCCCCGGGACCCCGTTGCGGAGCAGTTCCGCGGCGGCCACGGTCTCCACGGTGGGGACATCACCCGCGCAGGCGAGCACGACGTCGGGCTCCTCGCCGGCCACCTCGGAGCCGGCGAACGTCCAGATTCCGAGGCCACGGCGGCAGTGGTTGGCGGCATCCGCCGGCCCCAGCCAGGTGGGTGAGGGCTGCTTTCCGCTCACCACCACGTTCACGCAGTCCGTGGAAGCCAGGCAGTGCTCCATGACGGAGAGCAGGGTGTTGGCGTCCGGCGGCAGGTACACCCGGATGATCTCCGCCTTCTTGTTCACTGCATGGTCGATGAACCCCGGGTCCTGGTGCGAGAAGCCGTTGTGGTCTTGCTGCCACACGTGTGAGGACAGCAGGTAGTTAAGGGACGGCACAGGCTGGCGCCACGGCAGCCGGCGGTGCACCTTGAGCCACTTGGCGTGCTGGTTGAACATGGAATCGACAATGTGGATGAAGGCCTCGTAGCAGTTGAAGACGCCGTGCCTGCCGGTGAGGAGGTAGCCTTCCAGCCAGCCCTGGCACAGGTGC
This sequence comes from Pseudarthrobacter sp. SORGH_AS 212, assembly GCF_030818145.1. Lineage (NCBI taxonomy): Bacteria > Bacillati > Actinomycetota > Actinomycetes > Micrococcales > Micrococcaceae > Pseudarthrobacter > Pseudarthrobacter sp. SORGH_AS 212. The sequence continues at coordinate 1,797,936 of NZ_JAUTAA010000001.1, forward strand.
TCACTGAGGACCTCCATCACGCGGCCTGAGCGCGCGAGGTGCTCGTCGGCGTCGTCAATCCGGTACTGCCACACCTTGTCAGTGACCTCATAGACGTTCTGCAGCCGGTTCGAGGCGGTTTCGTCCGGCCCGAAGAGGCGGAAGTTCTCCATGTTCTGCGCGATCACGTCCCGCATCCACGAGCCCAGCGTGACCATGGGGCTCACACGGTCCGTTCCCGCTGCTGCAACGTCGACGGCGTGGTCCCGGTAGGCGGGCAGCTTCAGGGCGCGCCGCAGCACTCCGCCGTTGGCATGCGGGGTGGCGCTCATCCGGAAATCCCCGGTGGGGGCTGCCTCGGCGACGTCCGCACGGAGCCGCCCGTCGCCGTCGAACAGTTCTCCCGGACGGTAGGACTGCAGCCACTCCTCCAGTTGCTTGAGGTGTTCGCCGTTGGTGCGGACCTCCGACAGCGGGACCTGGTGGGCCCGCCATGTTCCTTCCACCTGCAGCCCGTCCACGGCCCGCGGACCGGTCCAGCCCTTCGGTGAGCGCAGCACGATCATGGGCCAGCGGTGTCCCGGGTGTTCCCCGGAGATATCGTCGTGGTCCGCACCGCTGCCGTTCCCGGCGTTGCGGTGTGCAGCCTGGATAGCGCGGATGTCCGCGAGGCATTGGTCCAGGACGCCGGCGAAGTCCTGGTGTGCCTGCCCGGTATTGCCCGGGTCCTGCACCGTGACGAAGTACGGTTCGTGCCCGTAGCCGCGCAGCAGCTGCTCCAGCTGTTCCTCGGGCATGCGGGCGAGCACCGTGGGATTGGCGATCTTGTAGCCGTTGAGGTGCAGGATGGGCAGCACGGCGCCGTCCGCCGTCGGGTCCAGGAAATTGTGTGAGTGCCAGCTGGCCGCCAGCGGCCCGGTTTCGGCCTCGCCGTCGCCGATCACGACGGCGGTCACCAGCTGCGGGTTGTCCAGCACCGAGCCGTAGGCGTGGGCCAGGGAGTAGCCGAGTTCGCCGCCCTCGCTGATGGACCCCGGGGTCTCCGGCGCCGCGTGGCTGGGGATGCCGCCGGGGTAGGAGAACTGGCGGAAGAGTTCCGCGAGCCCGGCTTCGTCGTTGCCCACGTGGGCGTAGATCTCCGAGTACGTTCCTTCCAGCCAGGCATTGGCCACGACGGCGGGGCCGCCATGGCCGGGACCGGCAATGAAGAGCATCTCGGCTGAGTCGCGGCGGATGACGCGGTTCAGGTGGGCGTACACGAAGTTGAGGCCGGGAGTGGTGCCCCAGTGGCCCAGCAGGCGGGACTTGGTGTCTTCCGGGGTCAGGGGCCGCCGCAGCAGCGGGTTGGAGCGCAGGTAGATCTGGCCGACGGAGAGATAGTTGGCGGCACGCCACCAGCGGTCCACGAGCTCGAGTTCCTGGCGGCCCATGATGCCCTGCGCTGCGGTTGTTTGCCTTTCGGTTGCCTGCCCTGCGTTGCCGTTTCCCTTGACTTCATTCCCAGTGCTGCCGGTCATAACCATCCTCACCTTGGGGTTTGCGCCGTGCCCGGCCGTCCCTCCATCGCAACATCTCAGCGGCGCAGGCACAACCACCAGGCACTCTCCACATGGGCAGATGTCCCCTTCGTTGCCGCTATGGGACAGGGTAGATTGAAGGTGTTTTGGACAATTCGGATAGTGGGGGAACGGACGTGACCGATGTAAACGGCACGGCAGCAACGCAGTCACGCGCGGAAGCAGCCCCGTGGAAAAGCGCCCGCCAGCGGGTCAAGACACTGCGGAACGGGACCCGGGTGGTCGATTCCACCATCTGGCGGTCCGTCAAAGCCTGGGCCGTGGATTTCGGCATCGTGGCCATCCTGGCAATCACCGCCGCCGTTCTGGTGGGTACATCCCTGACCGGGACCGCCGGCAAGGCCGCCGGCGCTGCTGCCGCCACCTGGCTCATCGCACCGTGGCTCTACGGGTTCTGCTGCGCGGGCGGCCGGTCCCTGGGGTCGCTGGCCTCGCAGACGGAAGTGGTCCGGATCAGCACGGGCGAAGCACCGGGGTTCTGGCGGGCCGGCTGGGTCATGTTCGCCCGGACCGTCCTGTTCACCGTGATGGTCCTGGTGCTGGTCCTGGGCACCGCGGACGGCTCTTCACCCTCCGGCGCCGAGCCGAAGGGACGGCACCTCACCATCGACCGGCGGTTCCCGAAGCTTCCCGCGGGGGCTCCCGAGATCCCGCCCTACGACCTGCCCGCGGCCGCTTGACCAGCCGTAATACTCCCCCTCGCGCATTTCCTACTTACCGGTAGTGTGTAGCCAGAATGTTCACGCTGACAATCAACCAGACGGACAGCCGGCGCGATGGTGACCGGGTGCCGCAGTTACTCAAGGACCTGCGGCACATTCCCGCGCGCCTGGACTTTGACCGCTCCGTCGAAGACGAAGTCCAGGGCATCGTTGACTGCCCTGAACAGGCGGTGGAAGCGGCTTTGGTCGCCCTGCGCAGCGGCCAGTGGTACGTGGGGATCGGCGTCGGGCCCATCAACGAGCCGCTGCCGAACCAGATCAAGGATGCTTCCGGCCACGGCCTGGTGTACGCACGCCGGGCGGTGGACCGGCTGCGCAACAGCAAGGAACGCGTTCCGGTGGCCGTCGAAGGGCCACTTGCGGACATTGCGCACGACGCCGAGGCGGTCCTCCGCCTGCTGGGCCACATTGTGCGGGACCGGTCGGGCGCGGAGTGGCGGGTTCTCGACCTGCTGACGCCCGGTGTCCGCGGCCAGCAAAAGGCGGTGGCCCAGGAATTGGGCATCACCACCCAGGCGGTCAGCAAAGCCGTGGCCAGGGCACAGTGGAACGAGGAACACGCGGCCAGGCCAGCAGCTGCACGGCTGCTGGCACTGATCCTTGAGGTGCGGTAGCGGCGCTACTTGGCTGTGGCCGCCATGACGGGCTCGCCATTGAAGTATTCGAGCTGCCACCCCTCGATGGCGTGGTGGTGCGCCAGGTTCAGCGCGGCGTTGTCCACGCTGGGCAGGGTTTCGCCGATGGCCCGGCTCAGGCTGACGCGAAGGAGCGTGCCGTGCGTGACCACCAGGAGCCGCTTGCCGCTGAACTCCCCGGCAAGCGCTTCCAGGGCTGCGAGGCCGCGGCTGGCTGCTTCGTCCTCGCTCTCGGCGCCCTTGAAGCCGCCCGGGATCCGCAGCGCGTCCAGTTCCGGCCCGGCCTGCATTCCCTCGGCGGGCCCGAAGCTGCGTTCCGTCAGCTCCGGAACGCGCCTGGACACCGTAAGGCCCAGCCCTTCGGCGATGAGGTCAGCTGTTTCCGCGGCACGGCTCAGCGGTGAGGAGACGATCGCATCCCATTCGTAAGGCGAAAGGACGGCGGCGGCGTCACGCGCCTGGCCCCGGCCCACATCGTTCAGCGGAATGTCGGTGGACCCCTGCAGCCGGCGCTCGGCATTCCAGTCGGTCTGGCCGTGGCGGACGAGGGCAAACGTCGTAAGGGTCATGCCTTCCATTCTGCCTTGTACGCAGCTGGGTTACGGAACCGTGCCGAGGCGGGGGAGACCGCGTGGCCGCAGCAGCGGCCTGTGGCAGCCGGAAGCCTAGAGGAGGCTGCGCAGCACGTGCGCTGCGCCGTCGTCGTACACGGAATGGGTGACCTCGTCCGCGATGGCGATGACCTCTTCCGGGGCCTGGCCCATGGCCACTCCCCGGCCGGCCCAGCCGAGCATCTCGATGTCGTTCCTGCCATCGCCCACAGCCACCGTGCGGCTCGGATCGATGCCGAGCTGGAGGCGGAGGCTTTCCAGGGCGCTGGCCTTGGTCACTCCGGCGGCGGCGATGTCCAGCCACGCCGTCCAGCCCACCGAGTACGTGACGCCGGCGAGGCCGATGTGGTCGATGGCCTCGTTGAACTCCTCGGGGGTGTTCTCAGTGCTGAACACCACCACGCGCACAGCCGTGGCCTCGAGCATGGTCTGGAAATCGACGCCGATGGCCTCGACACCAAAGCTTGCATCCTGGAACCGCTCGGTGGAGAGGAAGTTGCCGTCGGCGTCCTCGAGCGCGTACTTGGCTGAGGGGAGCCGTTCGCGGAGCGCCCGGAGCGCAGGTGCGGGATCGAAGGTGGCCTTGTGGATAATCTCGTAGCCGCCGTCGAGTTCGGGGTGCAGCCGCAGCGTCACGCCGCCGTTGCAGCACACCGCGTAGCCGCGTTCCACGCCGATCTTTTCGATGATGGGCAGCGTGGCGTTGAGGGACCGCCCGGTGGCGATCATCACCTCGTGGCCGGCTTCCACCACGGCCTGTGCGGATTCCCGGACAGCCGGGGACATGTGGCCGTCGTGGTCCACCAGGGTGCCGTCCACGTCCAGGGCCACCATCAGTTGCCGGCCGTTGAGTGCGCTGTTGTTGGGTTCCGTGTCTCGCCGGTCATCGTTGCCGGCGACTGAGGTTTCAGTCAGTGTTGTCATTGTTCCAGTGAAACAGACGCCCCCAAACGCCGCTAGGACGCGCGCCACAGGTTTGTTGAACAGCCGGTAAATACTCACAGGTTGTCCACGCTGTGAGTATTTACCCCGGCAGGTCCTACACCGCCAGCGTCAGTGTGCGGCAGCCGGGCTCGAATCCCGGGCTTGTTCGCAGATCCTGGCCTTGAGGGCTCTGACTCGCGAACAAGCCTGGGTTCGGGGCACTCCGGCTACCCCGTCAGGTCCTTGTCAGGCAGTTGCACTAAGACGATCTGGAGGGCGTCACCGCGGCCGACCGCGATGCGCCCAATCGGGGCCTGCCCGTTGCGTGAGCCACAGGTACCCCATCCCATGAAGTACTGGCGGTAATGGTCGATGGCCGGATCACGGCAGCCGTGCCTGCCGGCTGGCGGATCGGTGGACGGGGTGCGGACGCGGCGGCGGGCTCAGTGACCTTCAGCCGGTAATGGAACACCATGCCGTCCTCGTTCTCGCGGCTCCCTGAGATGCCCGCGACGGCCATCGACGGACCGGCCACGGCTTCGGCCCAGGCGTGGGCTTCGTCCCAGAAGACTTCCTGGGGCCAGCGCGGATAGTCCAGCAGCATGGCCACCGACAATGTCAGCTGCGGCGGCCCGTAGCCGGCGCAGGTGCCGAACCCCAGGATGTCCACCGACGAGCCTTCGGTGAGGAGCGAAGGGAGCCGGGGCATCGTTGTCACGGCGCTTTCGAGCCCGTCAGCGTAGACGTCCCGCTGCGCAAGGGAGCAGAGCCGGGCGCGGAAGGCGGCCAGGTCTGCTCCACAGAGCATGTTGATCCTATGGGTGAGGGTGGCGGGCACACGGTCTCCTGTGGTGGCTGGTGTTGAGGCTGTTGTCTGCGGTCCGGACAGGTGGCGTCACAGCACAGCGGCCCTGCCGGTCAAGGTCCCGGGCGCTGCTGCCATAGGTTCCGGGGTGCCTGGTTCGGGTGTGCCGGCTTTTGAAGTGACGGCTGTTGCAGTGCGCGGTAGTGGTGTGCCTCCTGCTGCCGTGCGGCGTGCAAGGCGGACCCCTTCGAGGTGGCCGAACATCCGGCGTGTGCCGGCGTCGCTCCTGATCCAGATCACGCCGGAATCAGCCGTCTTGGCGTCCACGGTTCCGTGGAATGAGAACCCGTCAGGCAGGTGGACGTCAACCAGTTGCCCTGTGTCGAAGCCGTGCCAGTCCTGGCCCTGATCAGCGGCGTCTTCGTGTCCCTGGGCTGCCCTGGCCCCGGAGGATCGGCGTGGCTTAGCGGAGGAACCCCGCCGCCGTCGCGATCCCTGCCGCGCGTTCGCATCGGCACCGGGCCACACCGCATCCTTGCGGTGTTCGTCGCCGACAGTTGCTCCGCCGGCCACCTCATTGCCTGCCGCCGTGGCCGGCGGCCCCGGGATTGTGTCCATTGGTTTCCCCCTGTTGATGCCTGTGCCACCACACAACCACCGGGGTGGGGGCATCACAACACTGGCCGCAATGCGCCGTCGTGCAAGGCAAAACATGTCCCTGTATTGCCCTACGTGACTGCCCAAGACGCCCTGTTTCCCGCTGCTGGGATGCGGCCCTGCCCCACGGATAGCCTGTCGGTTCAAGGGCCGGTCCAGCGCCGGTCTAAAGCACAGGCTGAAAGCAACGAATAACAAGGCAGGCCGGACCCCACGGCGGAAGGGCAGGAACGTTGACAGTCCCCGCACAGGCATTGGAGACCACCGTGATCCGCGCGGCCCGGGAATCTGAATACGAAGCCGTCGGTGAGCTGACCTTCCGTGGTTTCGGGCACCACCTGCCGGGAGCCCGGCAACCCGACGCCGAGCGGCTGGACCTGCTGGTGGACGCGGGTGCCCGGGCAGCTGCCGGCCACCTGCTGGTGGCCGAGGACGCCGCCACTGGCGAGCTGCTGGGCACCGTGACGGTGCTGCAGTACGGCTCGGCCCTGACGCGCCAGGCAGAGCCGGGCGAAGCGGAAGTCCGGCTGCTGGCCGTGTTGCCGGAAGCACGGCGCCGGAGACTCGGGTGGCTGCTGCTGGACCGGGCGTCGGAACTCGCCGTGGCGCAGGGCGCACAGCGGATCGTCCTGGACACCGGCGTGGACAACTATGGGTCCCAGAACCTCTACGAAAGGTACGGCTACGTGCGCCGCCCCGACCGCGAGAAGCCCCGGCCCGCACCCAAGGTCCAGCTCGCCGTCTTCACCCTGGACCTCGCAAGCAGCTGACCCCTCCCCCGGCTGCACGGCCCGCGCAGGGCGGCGTGGCCAGCGTCGGCAACCCGCCGGCAACGGCTGCCGTTTGCCCGCACAGAACAGCACCTTTGACGGACCTGGCCACCGCCGTCGTCGTCCATGCGAAGCGTTCGGAAGGACGCGCCCGCAGGAAGTCCTAAGCCTGTTCGCGGATCAGAACCGTAAAGGTTTGGTTCCGCGAACAAGCCCGGGAAAAACGCCCAGGAAACGAACCCGGGACGAGCGCCACCTACAGGACCGGAAGGACCTCAAGGCCGCCCAAGTACTTCTGGAGCGCCTTCGGCACGTTGACCGAGCCGTCGGCGTTCTGGTGGTGCTCCAGCAGCGCAACGATCCAGCGGGTGGTGGCCAGGGTGCCGTTCAGCGTGGCCACGGCACGGGTGCCCTTGGCGACGCCCTCGGCGTTGACCGCACGCTCGCGGATGTTCAGGCGGCGGGCCTGGAACGTGGTGCAGTTGGAGGTGGAGGTCAGCTCGCGGTAGGCGCCCTGGGTGGGGACCCATGCTTCGCAGTCGTACTTGCGTGCCGCGGAGTTGCCGAGGTCGCCGGCCGCGGTGTCGATGACCCGGTAGGGCAGCTCGCACTTGGCCAGCATCTCCTCTTCCCACGCCAGCAGCCGCTGGTGCTCAGCGGCGGCCTCTTCAACCGTGGTGTAGATGAACATCTCCACCTTGTTGAACTGGTGGACGCGGATGATGCCGCGGGTGTCCTTGCCGTGCGATCCGGCCTCGCGGCGGTAGCACGAGCTCTGTCCGGCGTAACGGATCGGGCCCGCGGAGAGGTCCAGGATCTCGTCGGCGTGGTAGCCGGCCAGGGCAACCTCCGAGGTGCCCACAAGGTACAGGTCGTCTTCGGCCAGGCGGTAGATTTCGGCGTCGTGCTTCACGTCGAAGCCCGTGCCCTGCATGGTCTCGGGGCGCACCAGCGTGGGCGTGATCATGGGGACGAAGCCGGCATCGATGGCCTGTTCCATGGCCATCTGCAGCAGCGCCATCTCCAGCCGGGCGCCGACGCCGCGGAGGAAGTAGAAGCGAGAACCGGAAACTTTGGCGCCGCGCTCCATGTCGATGGCGCCGATCAGCTCGCCGATCTCCAGGTGGTCCTTGGGCTCGAAGTCCGGGAATTCGCGCGGGGTGCCGACGGTCTTGACCACCACGTAGTCATCCTCGCCGCCTTCGGGAACGCCGTCTTCAACGAGGTTGGGGACGGTGCGGAGCAGTTCTTCCTGCTTGGTCTGAGCGGCGTCGGCCTCGGCGGACGCGGCCTTGACCGAGTTGGCCAGTTCCTTGACCTCGGCCAGCAGTGCCTGCTTTTCCTCGCCCTTGGCCTGCGCCACCTTCTTGCCGAACGCGTTTTGCTCGGCCCGGAGGTTTTCGAAGCGGATCAACGCGGCACGGCGGGCGGAGTCCGCGGAGATGATCGCGTCCACCACTGATTCGTCCGCGCCGCGGGCGCGCTGGCTGGCACGGAACTTGTCCGGGTTTTCGCTGAGGTCTTTTACGTCGATCACCAGACAAGGGTATCCAATACAGCGCACGACGGCGGGCGGCCGGGGCGGCTGGGGCCGGCGCGCCTTCTGCCGGGCTACTGTGGAACCACCATGAGCGACTGGATTCTCTACCTGCTGATAGCGGTGGCCCTTGCCTTTGCCATCTCCAGCTGGTGGGGCGTACGCCGGTTGAAGGCACTGCATATGCGCAGCGCCGTGGCCGGCGAAGCCTATGATCCCGGCCTGGAAAAGCAGCGGGTGGCGGTGATCATCAACCCCATCAAGGCCCGCGCGGCCGAGGCGCGGGCGGCCATCCAGCGGGCTTGCCTTTCCGCCGGCTGGGATGAGCCGGCCTTCTACGAGACCACGGCCGAGGACCCCGGTTTCACCCAAATGCAGGCGGCCCTGGCCACCAAACCCGACGTCGTCCTGGTGGGCGGCGGCGACGGCACGGTCCGGGTGGTGGCCGAGGCACTGGCGCACACGGACGTTGCCATGGGGCTGATTCCACTGGGGACTGGCAACCTGTTGGCACGGAACGTGGACGTGGACGTCGCGGACCTGCACGGCTGTGTCCAGACTGCGCTGTTCGGCCGGCAGCGCTCCATCGATACAGCGCGGATGGCCATCGAGAATTCCCGCACGGGAACCTATTCTGAGCACGTCTTCCTGGTGATTGCCGGAATCGGCATGGATGCCGAAGTCCTCGCGGATACCAATGACGGCCTCAAGAAGGCGGTGGGCTGGCTCGCCTACACCGAGTCCGGCATGCGGCACCTTCCGGGGCGGCGCAAAAAGGTGTCCATCTCCCTGGACGGCAGCCCGGAACAGGTCCGCAACATCCGCAGCGTCCTCTTCGCCAACTGCGGGCTGGTGCCCGGCGGCATCGACTTCATTCCGCAGGCCATGATCGATGACGGCATGCTCGACGTGGTTGTGATGAGCCCCCGCAGCGCCCTCGGCTGGCTGCTGATGTACGGCAAGATCATGTTCAAGCACAGCGGAAAGCTTCCCATCATGACCGTCTACCGGTCCGGCAGGATCGTCATCAAGTGCTCGGAACCGATGCCGACGCAGTTGGACGGCGACACCTCAGGCGAGGCAACCAAACTCACGGTGCAGGTGCAGCCGGGGTCTCTCCTGGTGCGGGTCCGGGGAATTGCCGGGCCCGACGGCGGGACTGGCTTGTAGCGGATCCGCCGCCGCGGGCAGGGCAAGACTCAGTGGTGCTCCGGCGCCGAGTCCTTCGCGGCTTCGGATGCGGCCTTGGTGCGTGCGCGCTCCTCGGACTGCTCGCGGATCATCGCCTGTTCTTCCTCGAAGCGGAGGCGGTCGGCGCGGTCGGCGTCGTCGCCGTCCCAGTCCTGGTTGTCGGCGGTGGGCTTTGGGTTGACGATCATCCCCTGGCCATCGTTCTCGGTGCTGCTGCCGGCTGACATGACCCGCTCCCTTCGTTAGGGGCCACTCTTCATGTGGATCAGGCCAGCATACGCACAGTGCAGAACCCGGGGAAGTACCCCGGGCGGCATTTACCTACGCTGTGGGCGAAGGCCCGGAACCGCTTTCCACCTGCAATGATTCCGTGTCCAGAATGGATTCCACCCAGCTCCGGGCAGCAGCAAAGGCAGGGTCGGAAGTGTGCGCCTGGACTTCGATGGGCTTCCGGTCAGCCCGTGGGTAGGAGCCGAGGAAGCGTGTTGCGGGACTGATTCGGTGAAGCCCGGCCAGTGCATCAGCCACCCTCGCATCGCCCACGTGTCCGTCAGCGTCGATGCTGAAGAAGTAGTGCCCCAAATACTGGCCGGTGGGCCTCGATTCGATCCGGCTCAGGTTCACGCCGCGGTTGGCGAACTGGTCCAGGATCTCCATCAGGGCGCCGGGACGGTCCTCGGGCAGCGGGACCGCCACCGTGGTCTTGTCTGAGCCCGTGCGTTCCGGAAGCTTCCCGGGACGGCTCACCAGCACGAAGCGGGTGACTGCGCCCGGGTTGTCGCCAATGTTCTCCGCCAGGACAGGAAGGCCGGGCTGCTCCTGGGCAACCAGCGGCGCGCAGATGGCGGCGTCGTAATGGCAGTCCGGCTCCAGCAGGCCCATCGCGGCAGCAGCCGTCGAGGATCCGGGAACGTATTCTGCCCCTGGAATATGCTGATCCATCCAGAGCCGGCACTGCGCCCACGCATGGCCGTGGGTGGAGATCCGCCGGACATCGCCGAGGCGCGTGCCGGGCCGGGACACCAGGACAAAGCTGATGGGCACCAGCACTTCCCGGACGATCCGCAGCTCCTGGCCGCCCGCGATCGCGTCCAGGGTGGCGGTGACTCCGCCCTCTACGGAATTCTCGATGGGCACCATGGCGGCGTCGGCGGATCCTTCCCGGACGGCATCCAGCGCAGCGTTCACGTTGGATGCCGGCACCCGGACGGAGTCGCCCGCACCCGGCACCTGCATCAGCGCCGCTTCGGTGAAGGTCCCTTCGGGGCCGAGGAACGAATAAGTGGGTACAGGACCAGGCACTAAAGCACCATCGGCTTAAGCCCGTTGTCAGAGACCAGGGGCTTTCCCGACTCCAGCCACTGGTCCATGCCTCCCGAGACATTGATCGCCGTATAACCCTGCGCGGTCAGCCACTGCGCGGCACGGAACGAGCGGCCACCGGTCCGGCAGATGACGTAGACGTCCGCGTCCGGGTCGAGCTCGTCGAGCCGGGCCGGAATCTGGTCCAGGGGGATGTGGCGGGCACCTTCAGCATGGCCCGCAACCCATTCGTAGTCTTCCCGGACGTCCAGGATGACGGCGTCATCCGGAACATCGTTGACGGGAACAGAATCGAAGTCGCTCATGGGGAATCCCTTCGTGGCAGATCGAAAGTCAGCTTCAAGCCTAGTGCTTTCACCCGGCCGGGGTACCCGGGGCCGGGCACGTTACGCTTCTGGGAGACCCAGGAGGACCAGTGCCCGAAGAGCTTCACAGCCTCACCGCCGTAGAGTTGCGGGATGTGCTGCGCTGCGGCCAGGTCTCGGCCGTGGAAGCCGCCCAACATTTCCTGGCCCGGATCGGGCAGCGCAACCCGCTGCTGGGCGCCTTCATCACCGTGACGGCGGAGCAGGCCATCGAACAGGCCCGCACGGCGGATGCCTGCCATGCCCGTTCCCGCGCCGGGGACCTGCCGCTGCTGCACGGGATGCCGCTGGCCTTCAAGGACCTGACCGACGTTGCCGGGGTGGTCACCACCCACGGCAGCGCCGCACTTGACCACAAGCCAGCACCCGCAGATGCACCCCTGGTTGCGCAGCTCAGGGCGGCCGGCGCCATCTCCCTGGGAAAGACTCAGGTGCCCGAATTCGGCCTGACGGCCTACTCCGAAAACCGCGTCGCACCGCCGTCGCGCAATCCCCATGCCCCCAGCAGGAGCTCCGGAGGCTCTTCCGGCGGCAGTGCTGCCGCCGTGGCCGCGGGGCTGGTCCCGTTCGCTCCGGGGTCTGACGGGGGCGGTTCCGTCCGGATTCCGGCGGCGGCCTGCGGCCTGGTGGGCCTGAAGCCTGGCCGCGGCGCGGTGCCCAGCGGGGAAAGCCAGGGCGATCCGGCCCGGCTGGTGGTCGCGGGACCGCTGGCCAGGACTGCCGCCGACGCCGCCCTGATGATGGACGCGCTGGTTCCGGATGCCGGCTACCTGGCCGCCCTGGAGCGGGAGCCGCAGAAGCTGCGCATTGGCGTCACGCTGGACAGCCCGTGGTCGGCAACCTTCCCCTTCACTCCTGACCAGGAAGCCCTGGACGCCCTGGCGGCGGGCGGGCGGCTCCTGGAACACGCGGGCCATACGCTCGGCGAAGCGGCCGTCCGCTACGACAACAGGTACCCCGATGCATTCACCACGGCCTGGACTGCCGGGGTAGGCAGCGCCCGCATCAGCCCGCACCGCGAAGCACTCCTCGCGCCGCTGACCCGTACCTTCCGCCGTCGGGCACAGCAGCGGAGCCCCGCCAAGCTGGCCGAGGCCCTGGCCTTCCTGCGGCAGTTCCAGCACGACACCGTGTCGCAGTTCGCCGAATGGGACCTCATGCTGATGCCTGCCCTGGCGCAGACGCCCCGGCCGGTGGGCTGGTTTACCGGGACGGGCCACGGCGGCGAGCGCTGGCCGTCGGCGCAGTGGCCGGGGGACGCCGACGGCGACTACCGGAAGCAGTGCGAATTCGCGCCCTGGTCCTCGATGGTCAACGTGTGCGGACTGCCTGCCATCAGCCTCCCGGTCCATTGGACGGGCGGGGCGCCGGGCCAGGGGTTGCCGATGGGAATCCAGCTGGTAGGGCCCATGGGGTCGGAACAGCTGCTGCTGCAGGTGGGGCACCAGCTGGGCCTGTAACGGTGCCCGTCCTGTTGATCTGCTCCTAACGCACCCTTAACCCGCACGTAACCCGGCGGGAGCAGACTGGAAAGGCGTCACGTCCATCCAGCCACCGCTCGACGGGGAGTTGCCCACTATGAACGCCGAATACCCCACCACCACGGATGCCGGCATTTCCGGGCAAGTGGACGAAACCCGGCCCGACCTGAGTAACTCCAACGTCCGCGAGGACCTGGCGCTCACCGGCCGCTGCGCCCTGGTCCATCTGCCCTCCGGCAGGACCTGCCTCCTGCCCCTCCGCCACCCGGGACCGTGCGATTTCCACGGGCCCGGGGAGGCAGCAGACGTGGTCTCCGCCAGCCACTAGCCTCCCCGTGCAGTGGCGCCGCCCGGGCCACGATCCATTCCGTCCGGGTGTCGACTCCCGGGCTTTTCGGGAGGACGATTAAAGCGCAGCCACTGAAGGAGGTCTGTGATGTGCTACGGATACAACAAGGATTTCGGGCGGAGCGACAAGAAGGACACCAGCCGCAAGCCTGAAGCCAAGCAGGAAACTCCGGTAGGAACTCCGGAACCGCGGGTCAAGGCACAGGACTACACGTTCTGGGCTTTCCCCAGTTGGCGCAGGTCGCCAACGCCCCGCACCCCCTCCGCAGAGCGGAGCGGGGAGCGGGTCTGACGCCGCAGCATCGGGACGGGCCTCCGCGGCCCGTCCCGCCCCGTTAACTGGAAAGGTGGATTCGACGGGAGGGGATGGCCGGCCCAGGGCTCGTAGACGGGCCCGGACGGCCCGGGGTGGCGCTCGACCTTGCCGGCGGATGAAGCGGTTGAGTTGACGGCAGCGGAACGCATCCACGCTGAGCGCCTCGCCGGCGCCTGAAGCGATATCTGTTGTGCTGTGGTGAATTCCGCGGCTAGGGTTGGGTCATAAGCATGCTTACCATCAGGAAGGGGACGAACATGAGCGCCGGACAGACCACGCCAGAATCCAACGGGCGGCAGGAGCCAGGGGCCGGAACGTCCTCCTCCGGCCTCCGAGGCGGTGCCGACAGCACCGCCCCCTACAGCAATGCGCCCTCATACTCCCCGGATACACCCGCGGCCGGCAGCGACACCGCGCCCACCAGCGGGCCAGCCCAGCGCCAAGTCACCCGGACCGGTGTTATCTGGGCGGCCGTGGTGGCCGCACTGGTCCTGCTGATCCTGCTGATCATCTTCATCCTGCAGAATCAGGAGCAGGCCCTGGTGAAGTTCCTGGGGCTGGAGGGCTCCGTCCCGCTGGGCATGGCCCTGTTCATCGCCAGCGTGACCGGCGGAGTCCTGGTGGCCGCGGCCGGCGGCGCCCGGATCCTGCAGCTCCGGGCCAGCGCACACCGCTCCCGGACGCGGCAACGCCGGTAAAGCAGCACCAGTAGAGCAATGCCGGCACCGCATCGCGCCGCATGTGCAGCATCCCCCGTGAGGCAACGCCGCTAAGGCAGCCGCCACCCAAGCAGCCCCGGAAACGTTGCGGCGGGCACCATTAGGTGCCCGCCGCCGTCGGGGCCTAACCTCCGAGGTTCCGGAACTTCCTTGCCCGCGAGGCCACCAGCTGGGATACCGGCACCGCGGCAACCGACGCGAGCTCGTACTCAATGGCATGCGCCATCCGTGCGCAGAATTCGCGCGGTTCGAGGGACGCGTCGTTTCGCTCATCCACAATGTGGTCCACCAGCCCGTTGGCGTACAGGGACGCCACATTGACGCCCTGAGCCTGCGCCATCGCGGGGGCGAAATCGGTGGTGCGGTGGACAATCGCACTCGCGCCCTCGGGCGGCAGCGGCGACAGCCAGCTGTGTTGCGCCGCGATGGTCCGGTCCGCCGGCAGCAGGGCCAGCGCCCCTCCCCCGGCGCCCTGGCCCAGCAGGACCGAGACCGACGGCGATTCGAGCCCGATCAGTTCGTGCAGCGAGCGGGCGATTTCCCCGGCCAGGCCGCCTTCCTCAGCTTCCTGGGAGAGGGCCGCGCCGGCGGTGTCGATAACCGTGAGCAGCGGCAGCCGCAGTTCCTCCGCCAGCTTGGCGCCGCGCCTCGCCTCGCGCAACGAGCCCGGGCCCATCCCGGCGGCGTCCTTCCGCAACGGGCGGGCGTGGCCCAGCACGATGCAGGACTGGGTGCCGAACCGGGCCAGGGCCAGCAGCAGCCCGGGGTCCTTTTCGCCCTGGCCGGTGCCGTTGAGCGGGAGGGCGTCGCTGGCACCGTATTTGAGGAGCTGGCGGAGATCGGGCCGGCGCGGCTGGCGGGAGATTCCGATGGAAGTCCAGGCGTCCACCTCGGCGGGCCGGACGGCCAGCGTGGCCGGGGCATCAGGCCAGGCAGCGGAGCCGGAAGCCCGCCGGGGCATCAGGATATCCAGCGCCCTGCCCACCAGCTCGGCGAGCTTGCCGGGTTCCACCACACCGTCGATCAGGCCCTTGCTGAACAGGTTCTCGGCCACCTGGACGTTCTCCGGGAAGGCTTCGCCGTGCAGCGCCTCGTAGACACGCGGGCCCAGGAACCCCAGGAGGGAGCCCGGCTCTGCCACGTTGATGTGCCCCAGGGACCCCCAGGAGGCCATGACGCCACCGGTGGTGGGGTGGCGCAGGTAGACCAGGTACGGGAGGCCCGCCTGCCGGTGGGCCCGGACGGCCGCGGTGATCTTGACCATGGACAGGAACGCGAGGGTTCCCTCCTGCATGCGGGTACCACCCGAGGCGGTACCGGCAAGCAGCGGCAGGCCTTCCGCCGTGGCGCGTTCCACCGCGGCCACGATCCGTTCGGCAGCGGCGTGGCCGATCGAGCCGGCCAGGAAGGAAAATTCGCTCACGATCAACGCCACGTGGCGGCCGCGGATCAGACCGGCGCCGGTCAGCACGGATTCGTCAGTGCCGCTGCGTGCCCGCGCCCTGGCGAGATCGGCAGCGTATTCTCCGGTCAGTGCCGGCTGTTGCGGTTCGGTATCCCAGGAAGTGAACGAACCGTCGTCCACCACGGCGTCCAGCAGTTCGGCGGCGCTGAGGTGGCGCACCTTTTCCGACGTCGGCATGCTATTCCGCCCTAACCTGCGCATCAGCGGCGGCGACGGGAACCAGCCCCAGCCACTCCCTGATGGATCCGCCGTCGGCGTCCAGGAGAGGCGGAGCAGCGTGGTCCGTCACGGTCGTCTCCGCGGCGTCGCCCGGGGCGAAGAACCGCAGCGGCGGACCGGGGAGGCTGACTGTGCCGAGCAGCGGATGCTCCACATCCACCACCAGGCCCTGCGAGGCCACCTGATCCCAGGCGTACACCTCGTCCAGCGAGCGGACCTTCCCTGCCGGGATCCCGGCGTCGTTCAGCTTCTCCAGCAGTTCCGCCGCGCCGTACTCCGCGAAGGCGCGTTCGACGGCGGCAATCACCTCCTGGCGGTTCCGCACCCGCTCGGCGTTGCTGGCAAAGCCGGGCGCGGCGGGGTCCAGGCCGAAGGCGGCAGCGAAGGAAGCCCACAGCTTCTCGCTGCCCACGCTGATCTGGACGCTGCCGTCCTTGCAGTTGAACAGGCCGTAGGGCGCGATGGACGGGTGGTGGTTGCCCTGCGCCTGCGGGACTTCACCGGCCACGGTGGCGCGGGTGCCCTGGAAGGCGTGGACCCCGACGAGGGAAGCAAGCAGGGAGGTGCGGACCACCTTGCCCTGGCCGGTGCGCTCACGCTCAACCAGTGCGGCCAGAACGCCGGTGGCGCCATTCATGCCTGCCAGCAGGTCGGCAATCGGCACTCCCACGCGCTGCGGATCGTCCGGACCCGACCCCGTGAGGGACATCAGCCCTGCCTCACCCTGGAGGATCTGGTCGTAGCCGCTGCGCCGGGATTCAGGCCCGTCGTGGCCGAAGCCGGTGATGGAGAGGATCACCAGCCGCGGGTTGAGCGCGTGCATGGCGGCGGTGGAGAAGCCCAGCCGGTCCATGACGCCGGGCCGGAAGTTCTCAATCACCACGTCCGCCCGCTCCAGCAGTCCGCGGAGCACTGCCTGCCCGTCGCTGCTCTTCAGGTCCAGGCTGATGGACTCCTTGTTGCGGTTGCAGGACATGAAGTAGGTGGACTGCAGGTCATCCTCGGGGCCCACGAAGGGCGGTCCCCAGCCGCGGGTGTCATCACCGGTTCCGGGGTTCTCCACCTTGATGACACGGGCACCGAGGTCGGCGAGCATCATGCCCGCGTGCGGGCCGGCCAGGGCGCGGCTCAGGTCGACGACGGTGTGCCCGGCCAGGGGGCCTTGCTGACGGTCAGCTGCATTCATGTGCTGGTTCCTTTACTGAAGTGCGTGGCGCGGAGCGCTGGCGGCGGGTGGGAATTCTGCTAACTACAGCCAGCCCGGGACCACCAGCGCCAGCCAGGCGAGGACAGGCCCGGCAGCGATGACGATGCCGCTGTAGCCCAGGATCTGCTTGTAGAACTTGTCCTTGTCCACGCCCTCGGGCGCGTTGGCCAGGACCAGGGCGCCATTGGTGGAGAAGGGCGAGACGTCCACGATGGTGGCGGCCACGGCCAGTGCGCAGATGACGCCGACGGCGCCGATTTCGCCGGTGGACAGGAAGGGCACGGCGAGCGGGATGAGCGCTGCGAGGATGGCAGTGGAGGACGCGAAGGCCGAAACGATGGCGCCGATGAAGCAGATGAGGAGCGCTGCCACCAAGGGCATGCCCATGCCGGCCACGCCGTTCGAAACGAATTCGATGGTGCCCGCCTCTTCGAGCACCCCAACGAAGGTGAGCATGCCGCAGATCAGCAGCACGGTGGACCAGCTGATCTTGTTGATGGCGCCCTTCTGGGCTGCGGGCGAGACGAGCGCCAGGACGATGGCGATGGTGATGGACACGAAACCGACGTCCATCTTGAAGCCCAGGGCGACGACGGCGAGCACCACCAGGCCGGCGATGGTGACCAACTGCGGGATCCGCTCGGAGCGTTCCCTGGTGGCGGCAACGCCGTCGCCTGCGGGGTCGCGGGGACCGTACATGCCGGAGCCGAAGCCTTTGAAGGCGACGTCCGCGCCGGCCTTGGCACCCACGCTGACGGACATCCGCGCCTCGGCCGCCTGCTCCACGAAGTGGCCCACGCGGGAGGACAGCAGCGCCCGGCCGCCCAGGACGGCGAAGAGCACCACGGCGATGACGATGTTGAAGATCAGGCTGCTCAGGAACAGCGCCGTGGGGCTGAAGGCGAGGTCCGTCTTGGCGATGATGCCGTTGACGGTGACGCCGTAGACCGCGATGGGCGAGAACCCTCCGGCCTGGGCGCCGTGGATCACCATCATGCCCATCAGCAGCGGACTGATCTTGTACTTGCCGGCGAAGCTGAGGGCGATGGGGGCAATAATCGCGACCGCGGCCGGGGACAGCGCGCCAACGGCGGTGATGACGGCGGTGATGGCAAACATGACCCAGGGGATGAGGGCAACGCGGCTGCCCACCAGCCTGACGGCGCCACGGACCAGGAGGTCGATGGTGCCGTTGTTCTGCGCGATGGCGAACAGGTAGGTGACGCCGACAATCGTCAGGAAGAGGCCACCGGGGAAGTTGGCCAGGATCTCATTCGTGGACATGCCCAGTACCAGGGCGCCCAGCAGGAAGGCGCCCACGAAGGCGAGGGCACCCATATTGAGGGGCAGCACGGTGGCTAACAGGAACATCGCCGCCAGAATGATGATCGATAGAACAGGAGCGGACATCGTTGGTCCTCCATTGGGGAAAGAAAAGTGTGACGTGAGTTACTGGCTCACTGGACTAGCCTCTTAGACAGTGAGTCTATCTGTCAATAGCAGCGCGCTGTAGTCTTGGGGTAACGACGACGTAGCGAGGGCTTTGTGGAGAAGACAGCACGGCTGGGATTGGAACGGGTTTCGCGGCCACGGCTTTACGAACAGCTGGTGGAGCAGATCCTTGCCTACATCGAATCGGCACAGCTGAAGCCCGGCGACCTCCTGCCGGCGGAACGCGACCTCGCCGAACGGCTGGGGGTTTCGCGCGCCACCCTCGCCCAGGCACTCGTGGCGCTGGAAGTGCTGGGCGTCATCGATGTCCAGCACGGCACAGGAGCCGTGCTTGCCCGGCGGCCCAGCGTGGCGTCCGTGATCAAGGGCCTCCGCGAACACCGCAGCCGGCTGCCGGAAATTGTCGAGGCACGCAGCACGCTGGAAGGAAAACTCGCGGCCCTGGCCGCTGCGAGGCGCACGGACGAGGACCTGAAGGCGATCGACCACGCCCTCGGGGTCATGGCCAAGGAAATCAGCGACGGCGACCGCGGCACCCAGGGCGACGAACTCTTCCACGAAGCGATCACCGCAGCCGCCCACTCCTCGGTGCTGGCGCAGCTCATGGCATTCATCGCCGAGATGATCCTGGAAACCCGGATGGAATCCCTCGGCCAGCCAGGGCGGCCGGAACAGTCACTGGCCTCGCACCGGCGGATCGCCGACGCCATCCGGGACCAGGACCCGGAGGCCGCCACCGAGGCGATGCTGGCGCACATCGAGCTGGTGTCCGACGTCGAACTCCTCCGCTGACCCGGCCCAGCCAGAGCTTAAACGGCAGATGCCCCATCAGATGGGGTTCCTAAAACCTGGTTTTAAGAACCGGATCTGATAGGGCATCCGGGGTGGGTGGGGCGGTCAGTACCCGTAACTCGAGGACGAGTATGACGCCAGCCCGATGATGAGCAGCAGCCAGAAGCCGCCGTATCCCAGCAGGCAGAGGTAGCCCAGGACCAGTCCGGTGATGGACATGCCCTTGCCCGAAGGTTCGCGCTTGAGGGCCATGTGGCCGGTAATGATGGCGGCAAGCTGCGGAAGCATCAGCCATCCCATGATCACTGATGCGATGCCGCACACCATGCTGGCGATGCTGAGGGTCTTGGGCTCGGCCTGCATGCCGTAGTACGCCGGCTGCCCGTACTGGGCCTGCTGTCCGTAGGGGCCCGGCTGGGCGTAGGGGCTGGCACCGCCGTACTGGTTGCCGTACTGGTCGTTGCCATACTGCGGGCCGCCGTACTGGTTGCTGCCGTACTGCGCGGAAAGGCCCGGGTACAGCGGCGGCGGGGGAACGTCGGAGCCCGGCGCGGTGGATCCGTGCGGCGGCACGAACGGCGGCGGTTCATACCCCGACGGCGGCGCGGGCGGAGTGCCGTCGCTGCCGGACGGGTTGTGCCACTGGGAGTCAGGGCGCTGGGACGGCTGGTCAGTCATGGTTTTCCCCCTGGAATGTTGCTTCCAGCCTATCGCCTGCGGCGGCTTTCCGGGCGCCGTCAGTGCAGGACCAGCTTGACGGCCAGGCCAAGCATGACGATGCCGATTCCCAGGTCCAGGAACCGCCAGGTGCGCGGGTTGCCGAGCACCCCGGACAGCGCCCTGGCCCCGTACCCCAGCGCGGAGAACCACGCGATGCTGCCGGCAACGGCGCCGCCGGCGAAGACCCACCGCAGGTCCGGGCCTTGCTGGTTGGCCAGGCTGCCCAGGAGCACCACCGTGTCGAGGTACACGTGCGGGTTCAGGAAGGTCAGCGCCACCGTGCTGGCCACCACCGATCCCTTGGACCGGGGCGTGCCCTGCGCAAGGGCGGACGGCCTCAGCGCTGAGATGAAGGAGCGCACCGCGAACCAGGCCAGGTAGGCAGCTCCGCCCCACCGAAGAACTTCGAGGGCTTCCGGAAAACGGGTTACCAGCGCGCCGATCCCGGCGGTCCCGCCCAGGATCAGCGCAGCATCACCTGCCATGCACACGGCAACCACCACGCCGATGTGCTCACGGCGGACTCCCTGGCGGAGTACGAAGGCATTCTGGGCACCGATGGCCACGATCAGCGCCAGCCCCGTCAGCATCCCGGTAATTCCTGTCATCAACATGCAGTCGACGGTACGGACCTCAGCATCGGAAGACAAACGATTGATTCTAGGGTTCTATTAGAATTTCTTCATGAATCTCGAGCATCTTCGCGCACTCATGGCCGTCATTGACGAGGGCACCTTCGAGGCCGCGGCCGATCTCCTGCGCGTCACGCCGTCAGCCGTCAGCCAGCGCATCAAGTCGCTGGAGGCTTCCACCGGGCAGGTCCTGGTGCGCCGGCGGGTCCCGTGTGTTCCCACCGACGCCGGGGCCGTGCTGCTCCGGATGGCCCGCCAGGTGCAGGTCCTCGAGGCGGAAGCGTCAACCGCACTGGGAACCGCCACAGCCTCCAGCGCCACCCTGCCGGTGGCCATCAACGCGGATTCGCTGGCCACCTGGTTCGTGCCCGTCCTCGCCGTGGCCGCCGCGTGGGCGGACACCACCCTGGACCTTCACGTCGAGGACCAGGGTTTCAGCAGCCAGCTCCTGCGGCAGGGTGACGTCATGGGTGCCGTCACCTCCGATCCCGTCCCTGTCAGCGGTTGCCGGGTGGAGTTGCTGGGCCACATGCGGTACGTCCCGGTGGCCGCGGCCGCCCTGCGTCAACGGTTCGCCAAGGGCAATACGGTGGACTGGGCCCGGATGCCGGTCCTGAAATTCAATGCCAAGGACAACCTGCAGCGCGGGCTGCTGGCGGCGAAAGGCGTTGGGCAGGTTCCGCCCACCCACACGGTTCCGTCGTCGGAAGGGTTCCTCGCGGCCATCAAAGCCGGCCTGGGTTGGGGCATGCTCCCTGAACTGCAGCTGGGCAACGGGCTGGCCGACGGCTCGCTGGTCCTCCTCGGGAAGAACGCCCATGAGGATGTGCCGCTTTACTGGCAATCCTGGTCACTGGACTCGGAGCGGCTCCGCCGGATGGGCGAAGCGGTCCGCGACGCCGGCCTTGGCAAGCTGCGCACAGCCGCCCCGGGAAATGGCGGCAGCGCAGGCAGCAAACTCAGCGCGTCCAGAACGGCAGGACGTAGACCGCAAAAATAACAAAGGCCGCCAGGAGGGCGAGCCGGCCGGCACTGGTGCCGCCCCGCGCCTGCGGCTTCCCGCTTCGGTTCCGGCCGGCATCCCTTCGGGCCACTCCGCCGGCGCCTGCCTCCGGGATGGCACGCCCCGCGGGATGCCGGGAAACACTGCCGCTCCGGCTCCGGTCAGGACCTGCAGCCCGGGGAGTGTCCGGGCCGCGACGGTCCGCGGGGGGAGCGCCCGTCCGCGGGCCGGCGTTTCCTGGACCGGCCGGCGGGAGGCCCCCCGCAGGCCGCACCACTGTTCCCGGCCTGACATTCCGGAACGCCGTGATGCCGGGCTCCTGCTCGTGGGTAAGTTCCTCCCCCAGTTGGGCATAAAGTCCCACGACTGTTTGGTGGTCCAGCACCGGCGGCAGCGCCTCGATGGCACCCACCACGCGCTGGCTGCCCGCGACGGCGACGTCCGAGTTCGTCACGCCAAAGAGGTCAGGCTGGGCGGCCATGCAGATCAGCGGCCGGACCAGCCGGCGGTGCGGCGGCGCCAGCACGGACGCGACGGCGGCGCACTGCGCCAGTGCGCCTTCCACTGCCTGGGTCCGCGCATACCGGCCCTGCCAGAGCACTCCCGATGCCACCCGCACCTCACCGGTCCAGTTTTTGGAATCGACCACCACCACGCCGCCAGGACCCACCAGGACGTGGTCCAGGTTGGCCTTGGGCCGGCCGGGCCAGTGCACGTCGTGCAGCACGTACCAGCCGTGCGGGACCAGTTCGCTGAGCTTGTCCGCCACCACGCGTTCGCCCACGGCACCCGCATCCCACGCTTTCGTGGAGCGCTCGGCCGCGTCCAGCCGGCGCTTGAGCCTGGCTACCCGCTCAGCGGCCAGCCTGGACTGTTCGGCTGCCCCGTCTCCTGCCCCCATGGTGCGTCCCTGCTTCCGTGCCGGACGGGCGAAAAGCGGCGGGCCGCCGTCGTCCCCTGCTGTGGTTGTTCGAGCCGGGAGGCGGTGGATAGCCTTCCGGATTTTTCGAAAGTAACAGCGCGCGCAGGGGCCGGTATATAGGTACTTTTCGGGGCATGTACTCAGGTTGGCTACTTGGTTAACGGCTCGTTTTCGATGACGTGCCGCCGTCACAGGGGCCGGAATGTGGCCCTGCCGTTTTGACTCCGGCGAGGTTCTGGCATGCTAGGTCCCATGGCTAGCCGCGCGGGTACAGTTGCCCAACCCCAGGACCTTGTTGACATCACAGCGCTCCTCGATGCGTACTACGACATCTCGCCGGACCTGGGTGACCCAGGCCAGCGCGTGGTGTTCGGCACGTCGGGTCACCGCGGATCGAGCCTGAAGGCCTCGTTCAATGAAAAGCACATCGTGGCCATCACCCAGGCCATCGTCGAATACCGGGCGGCGCAGGGCGTCACCGGCCCCCTGTTCCTTGCCAAGGACACCCACGCCCTGAGCGAGCCGGCACAGAACTCGGCCCTCGAGGTCCTTGCCGCCAACGGCGTCCAGGTCCTGGTCGACGCCCGGCACGGCTACACGCCCACCCCGGCGCTGAGCCACGCGATCCTCACCTACAACCGGAACGCCGGTGCCGGCGCCCCGCAGGCAGACGGCATCGTGGTCACCCCCAGCCACAACCCGCCGCAGGACGGCGGCTTCAAGTACAACCCGCCCCACGGCGGCCCGGCGGACTCCGACGCCACCGGCTGGATCGCCAACCGCGCCAACGAACTGCTCGAAAACGGCCTGCGCGGCGTCAAGCGCATCCCGCTGGCCGACGCCCAGGCGGCCGACACCACAGGCAAGTTCGATTTCCTTTCAAGCTACGTGGACGACCTTCCATCCGTCCTGAACCTGGACGCCATCCGCGACGCCGGAGTCCGGATCGGCGCGGACCCCATGGGTGGCGCCTCCGTGGACTACTGGGGCGAGATCGCCGAGCGCCACCACCTGAACCTCACTGTGGTGAACCCCACCGTGGACCCGCAGTGGGCCTTCATGACCCTGGACTGGGATGAGAAGATCCGCATGGACTGCTCATCGCCGTCGGCCATGGCCTCACTGATCCAGCGGATGACCGTTGGCGCGGACGGGTCCACCGCGTACGACATCGCCACGGGCAACGATGCGGACGCGGACCGGCACGGCATCGTCACGCCGGACGGCGGGCTGATGAACCCGAACCACTACCTCGCAGTGGCCATCGACTACCTGTACCGCAACCGCAGCGGCTGGAACCCGGCTTCGGTGGTGGGCAAGACCCTGGTGTCCTCCTCCATCATCGACCGTGTGGCGGAAAGCCTTGGCCGCAAGCTGGTTGAGGTTCCCGTGGGCTTCAAGTGGTTCGTCCCCGGGCTGCTCTCCGGCGACGGGGCGTTCGGCGGCGAAGAATCGGCCGGCGCGTCCTTCAACAAGCTGGACGGCAGCGTCTGGACCACGGACAAGGACGGCATCCTGCTGGCCCTGCTCGCATCCGAGATCACCGCCGTCACCGGCAAGTCCCCGTCGCAGCTGTACAAGGGCCTCACGGACCAGTTCGGCGCGCCCGTCTACGCCCGGATCGACGCCGCCGCCACGCGTGAGCAGAAGTCGGCACTCGGCAAGCTCTCGCCGTCGGACGTCACCGCTACGGAACTGGCAGGCGAGGCAATCACTGCCAAGCTCACCGAAGCTCCCGGCAACGGCGCCTCCATCGGCGGCCTGAAGGTGGTCACGGAGAACGCCTGGTTCGCCGCACGTCCGTCCGGCACCGAGGATGTGTACAAGATCTACGCCGAGTCCTTCAAGGGCGAGGAGCACCTGAAGCAGGTCCAGGCCGAGGCCAAGGCCCTGGTGGACAGCGTCATCGCCTGATTTAACGCCAGATGCCCTATCACTTGGGCTCCCTCTCCATGCCGGATGGGGACCCCAAGTGATAGGGCATCTTGGGTTAAGCGGGGTCAGACGGTGCGGACGGCCTCGTCGTAGGAGAACTTGGGCTTGGCGGCGCCCCAGGCTTCTTCACCGGGCTGGCCGATGTTGACCACCAGGAAGCTCTTCTGGTCGCCGGCCGGGAAGAACGCGGCGTCGATGGCGGCAAAGTCGGCGCCGGTCATTGGGCCTGCGGCGAAGCCGAGCGAGCGGACGGCAAGGATGAAATAGCCGGCCTGCAGGTGGGCGTTGTTGTTGCCGGTGCTGGCGGCCAGGGCGGGATCCGCGTCGTACATGGCCTTGGGGGCGTTGTAACCGGGGAGGAAGCTGTCCCACTTGCCGGCCCAGTCCGTCTCGTAGCTGAGGATGGCCACCAGCGGAGCGGAGGCGGTCTTGGCCTGGTTGCCGCGGGACAGGGTGCCCACCAGGGTTGCGCGGGCCTCGTCCGAGCGGACGTAGGTGACGCGAAGCGGCTGGGAGTTGAACGCGGTGGGCCCGAACTTGGTCAGTTCGTAGATGGCCTGGGCCTGCTCCTCGGTGACCTCACCGGTGAAGGAGTTGGCGGTGCGGGCCTGGGCGAAGATGGCGTCAACGGCTGCCGAATCGATAACCGCTTCTTCATGGGCAATGGTCATTCGCGTACCTTTCGCTGCGGCTCCCCCGCCTGCCGGGGTGGGCCTCTGGTTGCTTTCCATAGTTGCAACTTCAACTGCTTGCCGCCTCTTCCCGTGACGGCAGGTGACGTTGGCCACAGCAGATCGCTGGTGCCTGCCGGGCAACTACGAACGGCAGCCGCCCAGCAGGGCTGGCGGTATTCTGGACCAAGTTGATCTTCGCCCCCTCGCGGCACCCCCTGAAAGGCATTCCTTCCCATGAGCATGCTCGGAATCAAATGGAAGCTGCACGGCACCGGAAAATCCATCAAGCCCGGCCAGGTGGTGGCCCCGGATGAGCGATTGGCGTGGCCCCTGACCATTGGCGTGGGCATGCAGCACGTGGTGGCCATGTTCGGCGCCACGTTCCTGGTGCCCATCATCACCGGCATGCCGCCGGCTACCACACTGTTCTTTTCCGGCATCGGTACGCTCCTGTTCCTGGTGGTCACCAAGGGCCGCGTGCCCAGCTACCTCGGCTCAAGCTTCGCGTTCATCGCACCCATCACCGCGTCCCAGGCGCAGTTCGGCATTCCGGGTGCCCTTGGCGGCGTGGTGCTGGCCGGTGCCACCCTCGCCCTGGTGGGTGCGGTGGTGCAGAAGTTCGGCGCCGGATGGATCAACCGGCTGATGCCGCCCATCGTCACCGGCGCCATCGTGGCGCTGATCGGCCTGAACCTTGCGCCCGCCGCAAAGCAGAACTTCGACGCCGCCCCCATCACCGCCGTCATCACCCTGGCAACCATCATCCTGGTCAGCGTGCTGTTCCGCGGGATCCTGGGCCGGCTGAGCATCCTGGTGGGCGTGGTGGTGGGCTACCTCGTGGCCATGCTCCGCGGCGAGGTCAGCTACGACAAGATGGACGCCGCCGCATGGGTGGGGCTGCCGCACTTCCAGACCCCCGAGTTCCACATCGGCGTCCTGGGCCTGTTCGTCCCGGTGGTGCTGGTGCTGGTTGCGGAGAACATCGGCCACGTGAAGTCCGTGGCCGCCATGACAGGCCAGAACCTCGACGGCGTCTCCGGGCGCGCGCTGATGGCCGACGGCGCCGCGACGGTCCTGGCGGGCTTCGGCGGCGGATCCGGCACCACCACATACGCCGAGAACATCGGCGTCATGGCTGCCACCAAGGTGTATTCGACGGCGGCCTACTGGGTGGCGGGCATGTTCGCCATCCTGCTCAGCTTCTCCCCGAAGTTCGGCGAACTCATCGCCACGGTCCCGCCGGGGGTGCTGGGCGGTGCTGCCACCATGCTGTACGGCATGATCGGCATCCTGGGCGTAAAGATCTGGGTGCAAAACAAGGTCAACTTCTCCAACCCCGTCAACCTGACCACGGCCGCCGTAGCACTCATCATCGGCATCGCCGACTACACCTGGACCATCGGGGACCTCACGTTTACCGGCATCGCCCTGGGGTCCGCGGCAGCATTGGTGATCTACCACGGCATGCGGGCCATCGCGAAGGCCCGCGGAACCGTGGCCGAGCCCGAAACCGAGCAGGGCGGACTGCCGCCCTCGGTCAAGTCGGCGCTTAACGCGGCATCGAAGCGCGGCCCCAAGAAGCGCTGAACCCCTTGTTCAGATAGCCGTTCCCGGCAGCCCGTGTAGGGTGAGAAGACGTCAAGCACTACGTCTGGGGGATCAATGCTTGAGAGTTTCATGCGCCTGCCGAAATCACCGCCGCCGGCAAACCACCGCCACGTCCAGCAGGGGGATCTGCCGTCCAGCCAGATCTACACCCTGGATCCGGTACCTCGAAGCCGACTGGCAGGATGCGTCCTCGCGGTCCTCCTCAGCGGCTGGATGCTGGCAGTGCCCATTGCCCTGATTGACCGGCTCAAGGACGCTCCCGGGCCCGGAACCGCCGTCTTGACCGGGGGCATTATCGCCTCCGCCCTGGTCACCGCGGGCCTCGGCGGTTTCCGCTTCTTCAACGCCAGGGACGTCCGAAAGCGTTCGTCCGGCGCCCTTATCGCGGCCCTGGCCGCAGCCGTCACTGCGGCAGCCGCTTCTGCGCTGCTCCCCGAATACGGCCTGCTGCTGGCTGTTCCCGGCCTGTTGGCCGGAGTGCCTGCGCTCGTCGCCCTGGCAAGGGACCATCGCAGGCACCCCGCTCCCGGTACCAGGAACTAGGCCGCCTGTCCCTGTGGCGCCGGTCCGCCCTTCAGCCCGGGGTTCACGCCGGCGGCGGGGTGCCCAGCCGGGAAAGGTCCGGGCCTGGCCAAACCAAGGACGGGCCCGGGCAGCGGCCGCTTCGCGGCAAGGGATTCGTCTTCCGGGTGCAGGAGGTGGCGCAGGACCCAGGGGAAAAAGTACTGCCGGGCCCACACCAGGTCCTCTGCCCGCGCCCGCTTCCACCCCTGGGCCGGGAGTGGCTTGGGCCAGAGCGGTTCAAGGGTGTGCGGGACGCCCAGGGCGTTGAGCGTGGCCACGGCAACCGTATGGTGGCCCAGCGGCGAGAGATGCAGCCGGTCCGGGTCCCACATTGCCGCATGCTGGAGTTCGGGCAGGCACCACAGGTCCACCATGACGCAGTGGTGCCCGGCCCCAATAGCGTGGATGTTTTCGTTGTAGACGGCCATCTTGCCCCGAATGGCGCTGAAGACGGGCGTGTTACCCCAGTCCGGCCCGGCATAGAGGAGGACAGTGGCGCCGGTGGCGGCCAGCACGCCAACTGCCGTGTCCATTTTTTCGGCCAGTTTGTCCGGGTTGCCGCGTTTGAACAGGATGTCGTTCCCGCCGCCGGACATTGCGATCAGGTCCGGTTTGAGGGCCAGCGCGGGGGCCAGCTGCCGGTCTACGATCTGGCGCAGCAGCATGCCGCGCACGGCGAGGTTGGCGTAGGCGAAATCCGGCTGCCCGGCGCTGAGTTCCTCGGCCGCCCGGTCCGCCCAGCCCCGCAGTCCGCCCAGGCTGAGCGGCTCGGGGTCGCCGATGCCTTCGGTGTAAGAGTCGCCCAAGGCCACGAACCGGCGCCAGGGGTGCCGTCCGCTGTCGCCGCCCAGCGGCGGCAGCTCCCGTTCCTGGATGGTCATGCCGTTTTCCTTCCCGCAGTATGGCGCGGGCGCCGCTTTCTTGCAGCCCCCACTGGTGCGGCGTCCTGTGGCTTGTGGCCCAGTTCAGCCGCCGGTGCAGGCTGAAGGCCCGCAACGCCGTCGTGCATTTCCTGCGGGGTGACCGCAGGCGCCGGGCCTGGACGGCCCATCCCGGCGCCGGGAACGACGACGTTGAGCGCCGCGTCCCGTAGGTCCAGTTCGTGATGGACAGCCTGCGTCTGGAGGAACCTCAGCGCGCCGTCACGGCTCAGCCCGTACTCGTTCATCAGGCTCCGGACGGCCAGGTCCACCAGCACCAGTGAGCTTTGCACGACGGCGATGCCGACAGTGGCCTCGGCACGCTCACCAACGCGCACCACCACGCTGAGCGCCCTGGCCACTTGCCGGACGTAGGTGCGGCACCGGACGAGGTCGTCGCTGGTGAAGGTGTGGGCGGTTTCCGCGTAAAAGTTGATGGCGGCACTTGTTTCGCCCTCAGCGGCAAGTGGCGCGGACAGGAGGCACTGCACGCCGTGTGCCGCGGCAGCGCTGGAGTAACCGGGCCAGCGCCAGTCCCGGTTGAGATCGGAAAGAAGGACGAACCCGCCGGTCCGTACGGCCTCCATGACAGGGCCGTCCGCGAAGGAACACTGCTCGCGGTCAGCCTCGCGCGCCTGATCGGTACTCGCTGCGATGGTGTGGGCTTTTCCCTGCCTGAAAAGCGTGGCTGCCCAGCTGATGCCGCGCTGTTCGCCCCTGATGTCCCGCATTAGCTCATGGGTGACTTCCCGGAGGTAGTTTTCAACATCCTTGCTGTCGAAAACCGGCGCCGGGGGCGTTGGAAGGGGTCCCCAGCCAACCTGCCCCGAAGGTACAGCGGCCATGCTCCACGCCTTGGATTAAAACGGTTCGGCTCACTGCAAAACCTTGTTCTAAGAATACGACTCGAAAGTGCCGCGCGGGGAGGCCGGGGCAACGGGTTTAGGGGAACCCGCAGCCCCTCCGTTCCTTGGCGGGTTCACCGGGGAACGGACGGGGGCACGGACCTGGGGGCACGGGACGGGGCGCTGACCGCCACTCCGCTGTCCCCGGGCAGCGGCTCCTACCGCACCTCGATCTCCAGCACCTGGAAGTCGTCCGCTGAATGCCGGCCCACCAGGATCCGGAACGTTCCCGGCTCAACCTGCCAGCCGCCGTCGTAATGGGCGAAGGCGCGCGCAGGAATCCTGACCTCAACGCTGTCCGTCCCGCCGGCGGCCAGGTGGGTCCCGGCGTATCCGGCCAGCCAGCGCACGGGCCTTTCCACCGCTGACTCCGGGCGCTCAAGGTATACCTGCACCACCTCGCGGCCGGCCCGCGTGCCGGTGTTGCGGACGGGGACGTGCACCACTACGTCCTTGCCGGCGGGCACCGTCCGGGAGGCGTGCGGGGTGCAGAGTTCGAACGTGGTGTAGCCCAGCCCGTAGCCGAACGGCAACGCCGGGGCAGCCCCGCCGGCGGCCTGCTGCTTCAGCCAGGCCCGGTAGCCCACGTGGATGCCCTCGGAATAGACCACCTTGCCGTCCACCGGGACGGTATCCAGCACCGGGACGTCCGCCAGGGCTGCCGGCCAGGTAGTAGGCAGCCGGCCGCCCGGTTCCTCGGCACCGAGCAGGATGTCCGCGATGGCACGGCCGAATTCCTGGCCCCCGAACCAGCCGAGCAACACCGCGCCCACCCGGTCCAGCCACGGCATGAGCACCGGGGAGCCGGAGTTCACCACCACCACGGTGCGCGGATTCGCCGCAGCCACCGCTTCCACCAACTGGTTCTGGCGGCCAGGGAGGTCGAGGTCCTTGCGGTCGAAGCCTTCGGACTCGATGGCGGCGCTGGTGCCCACCACCACTACTGCAACGTCCGCCGCCCTGGCTGCCTCCACCGCGGCGTCAATCTCCGCCTGCGGGTCCGCCACCACGGTCTCCTCGCCCAGCAGGATGGCGGTAAACGGGATGGCCTGCTCCGCGGGCAGTTCGAAGAGTGCCTCAATCCGGACCCGCCCACCTGCCTCCGCTTGGACCTCGTGGACGGTCTTGGGCGGATCGAAGAGTGCAGCGCCGAGGACGTCGGTATCGTCTTCGATGGTCCCGTTGAAGACCTCGTCACCGTTGAGTGAGAGGCAGATCCTGCCCACGGTACCCACGCCAAGGTGGTGCGTGCCCGCCGAGGGCGCCGTCCAGTCGGTTTCCATCCGGATGGCGGCAGAGCCCTCGGGGATGCCGATCCCGAACCAGATCAGATGGGATGCCAGCCGGTCCTCGCCGGAAAGTTCCGTGCCGTCAGCTGCCAGGAACGTCACGCGCAGGCCGGGGATGTTGGACACCGGGTTGTGGAGCGAGGTCCGCGGGAAGGCCTGCAGGCCCTCGGCCACCTTGGCGCCCCGGTGGTAGGAGACGGTGACGCCGGCGGGCAGGGCCTCACGCAGTCCGTCCAGCGGCGAGATGTTCTGCTTGGGCATGACGGTGGCGCTGCCGCCGCCCCTGGGTCCGTGCTTCCTCCGCGTTGTGGCCGCTCACGGCCACACTGCCCAGGACCGCCGGGTCCAGGGGCAGCAGGCCGTCCCGGTTCCGGACCAGGACAGCGCCGCGGACAGCCACTTCGCGGGCGACGGCGGCGGCGTTGAGTGGTGCCGGCAGTTCCCTTACGGCGGGGCTGACGCCGTCGAGCGAACCTACGCGGGCGGCCAGCCGGAGGATGCGGACCACCTTATCCAGGATGGCGGTGCGGCTGACGCGGCCGTCCTCGACGGCGGCAAGCAGCTTGGGCCCCCAGTGACCCACGGGTCCCGGCATTTCCAGGTCCTGGTGGGCGTTGGCGGCGTCAACGGAGCGGACGCCGGTCCAGTCGGACACCACGACGCCGTCGAAGCCCCACTCGGTGGACAGCGGCGTTTCGAGGAGGTCATTTTCGCTGGCGGTGGTGCCGTTGATGGAGTTGTAGGAGCTCATCACCAGCCAGGCCCGGGACTCGGTAACGGCGTCCTCGAAGGCTGCCAGGTAGAGCTCACGCAGGGGCCGCTCGTCCACCACGGAGTCGGCGGTGAAGCGGTCGGTTTCGGCTTCATTGGCAAGGTAGTGCTTGGGGGTGGCCCCAACCCCCATGGACTGCACACCCGCCACGTATCCGGCAGCAATGGTGGCCGTCAGCCGGGGGTCCTCGCTCATACATTCGAAGTGCCTGCCGCCCAGCGGGGAGCGGTGCAGGTTGATGGTGGGGCCCAGGACTGCGTGGACGCCCTTGCGCCGCGCTTCCTGGCCCAGGACCTGGCCGTAGCGGCGGGCCAGGCCGACGCTCCAGGTGGCGGACAGGGCGGACGACGACGGCAGGGAAACCGAGTCGTGCCGCTCATCGAAGTCCTCGCCGCGAACGCCGGCGGGGCCGTCTGACATCACCACGCGGGACAGCCCGATGGCGGGAAGGGCGTGCGTGGACCAGACGTCCGCGCCGGTGAGCAGCTGGACCTGCTGCTCGAGGGTGAGGCTTTCCGCGAGGTCCCTGATCCGGGCCTCGGCGTCCGGTGAGCCGGCGGCAGGAACAGCGGCGGCTGGAACGGTGGCAGCGGGCAGGGTGGGGTTCACGGGGGGCTCCTTCAGATAGTGGATTGATCGTAACGGCAAAAACCGAGTATGACTAGGCTTTCGCTGGGCGGAGTGAAATACACTGGCTTCCGTGACCCCGAACAAGCCGCGCGGACCGTACGCCAAGGGAGCGGAACGCCGCGAACAGATCATCCAGACCGCCACCGACGTCTTCGCCACCGACGGATTTGAGGGCACCGCCCTCAAGCGGGTGGCCGAGCTGGTGGGCGTCAAAGAGGCCACCCTGTTCCACTACTTCAGCGGCAAGCAGGAGCTGCTGACCGCGGTCCTTGCCGAGCGGGACAGGCGCGGGCTTGCGGACACTCCGGCGAAGGAGGCCGGGCTGGCGCTGATGGCTCCACTTGCCGCCAGGAACCGGACACAGCCGGGGCTCACCACGCTCTACGCGGTGGCATCGGCCACGGCCAGCAACCCGGGGCATGATTCCCACGGCTACTTCCAGGAGCGGTTCGCCTCCGTGGTCCACTCCCTGGAGGACGACATCCGGGAACGGCAGGCGGCCGGCGGGGTCAGGTCCGATGTTTCCGCCACCGCCCTGGCGAGGCTGGTGGTGGCGGTGTCCGACGGGCTTCAGCTGCAGTGGCTCTATGACAAGGACGTGGACATGGCGGACGGGCTCGCCACCTTCATCGACGTCCTCCTCAAGCCGTCCGCCTGATCTTTTCCGGCGAGCCGGGTGATCCAGCCAAGTTTTCAAGCCAGCGATCCGGCCAGTGATCCAGCCGGGCGGCCTAGCCGGCGATGGCGTTGCCCGCGAGGGTGGCTTCGATGACCGCCGGGGAAAGCACGTGCTGGGTGACCATCTGGCTGGCCCCCAGGATCGCCGCCTGGCCCCCGGCCATGGAAATGCCGATGCGCAGGTGCGTGGTGGCCAGCGGCAGGGACCGCCGGTACACCACTTCGCGGATGCCGGCCACCAGGTGCTCGCCGGCCTCCCCCACGCTCCCGCCGATCACGATCATGGACGGATTCAGCAGGTTGACCACTGTGGCCAGGACATCCCCGACGTCCCGGCCGGCCTGGCGCAGCGCTTGGATGGCCTGCAGGTTCCCTTCCGCCACCAGCCGCAGGACGTCGCCGCCGGTTTTGGCTTCCAGCCCGTGGGACCGGAGCTGGTGCGCGACGGCGGGACCTGACGCGAGCGCCTCCAGGCACCCGTAGTTGCCGCAGCGGCACAGGACGTCGTCGCCGCGGGGGACGCGGACGTGGCCAAGGTCGCCGGCGGTGCCGTTGGCGCCGCGCTGCAGCTCACCGCTGCTGATGATGCCGGCACCGATTCCCGTTGCCACCTTGATGAAGAGGAAGTTCTGGTGCTCGGGCCAGTGCGCGGTGCGTTCACCGAGCGCCATGATGTTCACGTCGTTGTCCACCAGGACGGGGACCGGCAGCTGCCGCTGGACGTACGGGACGACGTCGAACCCGTCCCAGCCGGGCATGATGGGCGGCTTGACGGGGCGTCCGGTGTCATGTTCAACGGGGCCCGGAAGGCCGATGCCGACGCCTGCGAGGTCGCCCGGCTCGCGCCCCGATTCGGCCAGGAGGTCCTTGCCGGCGGAGATCACGCGGCCCAGGACAACAGCCGGGCCGTCCGCCACTTCCTGTGCAAACCGGCGTTCGCCGAGGATGCTGCCACCCAGGTCGGTAACGGCGACGATCACATGGGTAGCGCCGACATCGACCGCCAGCACCACGCGGGCCTCGGGCTTGAAGGCGAAGCGCGACGGCGGCCTGCCGCCGCTGGAATTCGCCTCGCCGGCCGGGCCCACGAGGCCGGAGCCGATGAGGGCATCAATGCGGGACGCCACGGTGGACCTGGCAAGCCCGGTGGTAAGGGCCAGCTCGGCACGGGTCCGCGCCTGGCCGTCACGAAGAAGCTGGAAAAGGTCACCAGCGCGCGAAAGGTTGCCGGCGTCGGCATCCCTTGCAGGCAATTTTCCTGAGGCTGGAGTCATGTACAAGTCATAACACGCAGACTTGGCACTGTCACGAATGCAGAAGATTGATTTGCCGCAAACAACTTTTGCTTGACTCTCGTCAAAAGTGGTCCTAGGTTGTGACGAGGAGCACATCGCCCTTGCCGCTACAGCAGATCGATGGCATCGATCAACCTCCGCATCCGAGTCCGCCTACAAAGAGGTAACCGACTTGCCAAGCCAGACAATGCCCGCCGGAAAGCCCCTTGGGGTCGGCATCCTGGGCGCCGGTCCTGTCACCCAGGCCATCCACCTTCCTGCCCTTGCCCGGCTCCGGGACATCCTCGAAGTACGCCACATCATGGATGTTGACGAGTCAGTGGCCGCATCCGTCGCCGCCCGCGTCGGTGCCACGTCCAGCAGCAGCATGGACGCCCTGCTTGGCGACGACACCGTGGACATCGTTGCCATCTGCAGCCCGCACCAGTTCCACGCCGAACAGGTCATCGCCGCCTGCCGGGCCGGCAAGAAAGCCGTCCTGTGCGAAAAGCCGTTCGCCATGAATGCCGGGGAGGCGGCCCGCATCTCCGAAGTCAGCGCCCAAACGGGTGTTCCCATCGTGGTGGGTGCCATGCACACCTTCGATCCGGGCTGGCTCGCAGCGGAAGGGCACTGGGACGACCTCCCGGAGACGGCGCACACCATCCGCTCCTCCATCGTGCTTCCGCCCAACGCCCGCTTCGAAGACTTCGCCACGGAGATTGTGGCGCGCCCCGCCGCCGGTGCACCCGACTACTCGGACATCGACGTCATCAAATCCATGATGCAGGGCGGGATCATGGGGCTCGCCATCCACGACCTCCCCCTGGTCCGCCGGTTCACCCCGGACTTCAACGACATCCAGGTGCTGCAGGCCCGGCACGTCCGCCCCTTCGGCTACGCCATTTCACTGCGCACTCCCACGCGCACCATCGAACTGCGTGCCGCCATGAACAGCACCTGGCAGCCGGAGTGGAGCTTCGAGGCCATTGCCCACCACAGCGCGCTGCGGATCGACTTCACTCCCTCCTACGTCCAGGCAGGTTCCGCCACCGCCACCTTCAGCCGGGGCACGGAAACCACCACCCTCGGTCCCTACAGCCACAACGGCTACGAGGGCGAATGGCGCGAACTGGCAGAACTTGCGCGCGGGACCAAACAGCCGCCGTCCGCGCAGACCCTGATCGATGACCTCACCTTCGCCCTGGCCATCGCGGACGCCACCGTGGACAGCGTCGCCGCCGACCACGCCCGCCGGCCCGGCGGGATTGCCGCAACCGCAGGAGCGTCAGCATGAGCGCCACTTACTCCGTCACGGCAACCCCCGGCGCCGAGGAGGCGGGCGCCGTCGCCCTGGCCGTGGCGTCGCTGCCCGCAACCTTCGGCCCGGCGGCAGGCGGTTCCGCCACCCCGGACGTCGCCGCCATCGCCGGCGGACCGGGCTGGACCGCCGAGGCCCTGCACGCCATCGAAGCCGGCAGCCGCGGCGTAATGGTGGTCAACCCCGTCCCGGAGGACACCGCCCAGTTGTCCGCTGCCGCCGAAGCCGCGGGCACCGCCGTCGTCCTGGACCTCCGCTGGGCCTCCAACCCGGCGCTGGTCTCGCAGGACGGCGGCCCGGATGCCCGGGAGGCATTCCGGAGTGCGCTGGGCACGGCGGCCATGCTGGACAGCGTCGCCACGGGCGCACCCGGCACAGACCCGCACCGGCTCCTCGGAGAGCACCTCGCCGCGCTCCTGGAAGTGACCGGAACGCTCGACGCCGTGTCCCTGCTTCAGAGCGGCGCCACCGGTTACACCTTCAGCGGAAGGCTCGCCAACGGCGCCCCGATGTCCGCCCACGGCGTGCTGACCGCGGCCCGTCCCGCCGGCGTCGACATCCGGCTGTACACGGCCGACGGCGGCGTCAGCGTCCGGCTGCCCGAGCCGGCCGCCGCCTGGCCCGCCGAAGTCCGGGTCACCGGGCCGCACGGCGGACTGTTGCTGCCCACCCTGTATGAATCGGCCCACCGGACGGCGTGGCGCCGCCTCAAGGACCACCTCACAGCCGGCACCCGGCCGGACGACCTCACCCGGTTCGCCCGGCTGACCGCCCTCTACGCAACCTTCGCTGACACGTAACCAACCCCTTCGATACGCAACCAACCAGCAGTCCAGTCCCACCTCCACTCTCAACGATGAGCAGGACCGCACCACAACGCAGCGCGCGGCGGTCCCGAAAGGACACACCATGAACGCAAACACCCACCAGAACCGCTCCTTCTCCCGCCGCGGCTTCCTGGGCCTGACAGCCGCGGCCGCATCCGTTCCCCTGCTGGCGGCCTGCGGCGGAGGATCGGCAAGCCAGGGCGGCGGAGGAGGCGCCGCGGGAACCGTCAAGTTCTGGGATATGCCGTGGGCCACCCCCGCGTACAACGACGCCGCCAAGGGGATCGCAGAAGGCTTCTCCGGTGCGAACGGCGGCAAGGCGTCCTACCAGATCATCCAGTGGGCCAACTTCTACCAGACCTTCTCCTCCGCCATCGCCTCCAAGACCGGCCCGGCGGTTTCCACCGGCGGCGGCTTCCAGGCGTTCCAGTTCGAGCAGCAGGGCCAGATTGCCTACGCAGACAAGGTCATCGACAAGCTCAAGTCCAACGGCCAGTTCGACGATTTCCTTCCGGGCGTGCTGGACCCGTTCAAGTCGGACAAGGGCTACGTGGCGGTGCCCTGGCAGCTGGACATGCGCGTCTTCTGGTACCGCAAGTCCCTGTTCGAGAAGGCCAACGTGGCCCTGCCCACGGACTGGCCGTCCCTCCTGGAGGCCGGCAAGGCGCTGAAGAAGGTAGGCGCCTTCGGCTTCACCACGGGTGCCGGCGCCGGCAACAACTACGCCAACCACTCCATGATCATGATGATGGTCAACAACGGCGGCGGCGTGTTCAACAAGGACGGCGAGCTGGACCTGCTCAACGACCGCAACGTCGAGGCCATGGAATTCGTCCTGGAACTGGTCTCCAACGGCATCGTGGACCCGGCAGCGGTCAGCTACACCACGGACAACATGTCCGCCCAATGGAAGGACGGCAAGGCCGGCTACGGCCTCTTCCAGGTCAACGTCCCGCAGCGCGTGGGCGACACCTCCGGCGACCTGCTCGTGGCGGATCCCATCACCGGCCCGCACGGCGACAAGGCCACCATCGTGTTCCCGAACAACATCATGATGTACACCAACACCCCGTCGCAGGACGCGTCCGAGGAATTCCTGGTCTACTACCTGGGCCAGCTCAAGCAGCTGTGGCAGAAGAAGCTCATGTCCGCCCTCCCGGTCTTCAAGTCAATCACCGAGATCCCCGAGTTCGCCGACGATCCCAACAACGTCAAGATCGTCAAGGACTGGCAGCCGATCGCGAAGACCTTCGCCTCGCAGGGCAACACCCTGAACGCCAACCTCGCAGCACTCGACGGCGGGCAGGCACTGAACCAGTTCAGCCAGACCATCATCACCGGCAAGTCCGACGCCAAGTCAGCGCTGCAGGCCTTCCAGTCCGGCCTCGAATCCGTCCTGAAGAAGTAGGACAGGGCCCCTCATGTCCAGTATCACAGCACAGTCCGGCCTGGCCCGGGCCCGCCGGGGACTCGCCCCCGGCGGGTCCGGGACGGTTCCCGGGAAGCGTAAGAGCAAGCTTTCGGCACAGGCCACCAGGACGTTCTTCTGGCTCCTGCTCCCGTCCGTCGTCCTGCTCGTCCTCATTCACGGCTACCCGCTGGTTTACGCGGCCGTCCAGGCCACCCATGACGGGAACCTGCTGCAGACCGGAAACTTCATCGGCGGGGAAAACTTCGCCACCGTCCTGACCTCGCCGGCGTTCTGGAAAGCAGCCCAGTTCACCCTCTGGTTCACCATTGTGGGTGTCTTTGGCTCCTGGCTGGTGGGGTTGGGCCTGGCCCTGCTCCTGCGCACCAAGATCCCCGCCGGCAACACGTTCAAGGTCCTCCTGCTCCTGCCCTGGGTGGTGCCCATCGTGGTCTCCTCCACGGCCTGGAACTGGCTGGTGGCCACCCCTGACAGCCTCATCCCCTCCATGTTCCGCAACCTCGGACTGGGTACTCCACTGTTCCTGGCCGATCCCACGCTGGCCTCCATTACGGTGATGGTGTTCAAGGTCTGGGTGTCCTTCCCCTTCATGATGATGATGACCTCCGCGGCGCTGGCCTCGGTGGATGAAACCGTCTACGAGGCAGCCAGCATGGACGGTGCCAGCCGCTGGCAGCAGTTCACTCAGATCACCCTGCCGCTGATCGCGCGGTCCACCTACATCAGCTGGATCCTTATGACCATCTTCTGCGTCAACGACTTCCCCACGATTTACCTGCTCACCGGCGGCGGACCCGTCAGCGCCACCACCTCACTGGTGGTCCTGGCCTACCGCACCGTCTTCCAGGACTTCGCCACCGGCCCCGGCGTGGC
The DNA here is from genome assembly GCF_030818145.1 of Pseudarthrobacter sp. SORGH_AS 212. Classification (NCBI taxonomy): domain Bacteria; kingdom Bacillati; phylum Actinomycetota; class Actinomycetes; order Micrococcales; family Micrococcaceae; genus Pseudarthrobacter; species Pseudarthrobacter sp. SORGH_AS 212. The sequence goes on from NZ_JAUTAA010000001.1 coordinate 1,836,007, forward strand.
CATCGCCTTCCTCATGACCATGACCCTGGTGGTCATCTCCGTCATCCTGTACCGCCAGATCCGAAAGTCGAGCGTCGAATAATGAGTGCTGTCCTCCACGCCCACCCGGAATCCGGCCCCGCACTCGGAATCGACGAGGGCAAACCACGCAGGGTACTCTCCGAAGCCGGCATGCGCGGCCGCTGGTGGCGGTTCGTCCTGATCCTCGCCATCACCGCCGTTGTGCTGGTTCCCATCCTGGTCACCGTGATCCTGGCGTTCACCCCCGGACCGAACAGCACCGCCACCGGCCTGACTTTCGAAAACCTCAGCAACGTCTTCTCCAAGACCCTGGCTGCCACCTGGCTCAAGAACAGCCTCATCACCACACTGGCAACCGTGCTGGTGTCCGTGGCGGTGGCCGCCCCGGCCGGCTATGTCCTGTCCCGCGGCCGGTCCAAGGCAGTCTCCGGCTACTCGCTGCTCCTGTTCGTCATGCAGTCCCTGCCCATCATCACCTCCGTGGTGCCGCTGTTCATCCTGTTCGCAGGGATGGGCCTGGTGGACAACCTCATGGGCCTGACCATCATCTACGTGGGCTCCACCATGACTGTGGCCACCTGGATGATGGCCGCCTACTTCGATTCGATCCCCATCAGCCTGGAAGAAGCGTCCTGGATCGACGGCTGCTCAGTCTTCGGCTCCTTCACCAAGGTGGTGCTGCGCAATTCCCTCCCGGGCGTGCTCTCCACCGCAATCTTTGCCTTCCTCCTGGCCTGGAACGACTACCTGGTAGCCATCGTGTTCCTGCGCTCCAACGAAATCTTCACCCTTCCCATGGGCGTGCAGTCCTTCTTCCAGCAGAACGCCACGGACTGGACTTCCGTGATGGCCCTCGCCGTGGTCATGATGCTCCCGCCCGTCATTGTCTTCGCCACCCTGAACAAGTACTTCAGCGTCGGCGGCATCGGCGGATCCCTCGCCGGCCGCTAGCCTGCCCAACAACGTCACAAACCATCCCTGATAGGAAACCCATGTCTTATTCACTCCAGCTCTACACACTGCGCAACGCCATCGCTGAGGATCTGCCCGGCACCATCAAGAAGGTCGCGGAGATCGGCTTCACCCAGGTCGAGCCTTACAACTTCGTGGCCACGGCCAAGGAACTTGGTGCGGCCCTGAAGGAGAACGGCCTCACCGCACCCTCCGGCCATGCGCCGCTGCTGTCCCAGGACCAGGACGAAATCTTTACGGCGGCCAAGGAACTGGGCATCAGCACCGTCATCGATCCCTTCCTGCCCGCCGAGCACTGGCAGGACGCCGAAACCATCCAGGCCACCGCCGCCAAACTCAACGCCGCAGCGAAGAAGGGCGCCGAATACGGCATCACCGTGGGATATCACAACCACGCCTGGGAACTGCAGTCCAGCATCGAGGGACGGACCGCGCTGGAGTACTTCGAATCCTTGCTGGACCCGGAGCTGGTCCTGGAAGTGGACACCTACTGGGTGGCCGTGGGCGGCCAGGACCCCGTGGATATCCTCACCAAGCTCGGAGACCGGGTGAAGTTCATCCACATCAAGGACGGCAACCTGACCACGGACACCAAGGCCCAGCAGCCTGCCGGGCAGGGCAGGGTCCCCGTCCTGGACGTGATCGCCGCCGCAAAGTCCCTCGAAGTCGGCGTGGTGGAATTCGACGACTACTCCGGCGACATCTTCGACGGCATCACCCAGAGCCTCGCCTTCCTCAACAACAACACCGCCACCGAAGGAGCCAAGGCATGAACTTCACCCCTTCCACCCGCAAGGGGCCGGTTGGCGTTGCAGTTATCGGCGCGGGCAACATCTCCAAGCAGTACCTGGACAACCTCACGGTCTTCCCGGACCTGAAAGTCCTGGTCATCACCGACCTCTTCGAAGACGCCGCCGAGGCCCGTGCCAAGGAATACGGCATCCCCGAATGGGGCGGCCCGGAAAAGGCGCTGAACCACCCCGACGTCGAAATCATCGTCAACCTCACCATCCCCGCCGCCCACGTCGAGGTGGCCACCGCAGCGGTCAACGCCGGCAAGCACGTCTGGACCGAAAAGCCTTTCTCCCTGGACCGCGAATCCGGGCTGGGCCTGCTCAAGGCAGCCGACGCTGCGGGGATCCGGCTCGGCACCGCTCCGGACACGTTCCTGGGCGCCGGGATCCAGAGCGCACTGCGGCTCATCCAGCGCGGCGACATCGGCACCCCGCTGACCGCCATGACTACCTTCCAGACCCCCGGCCCGGAATCCTGGCACCCCAACCCGGCGTTCCTCTTCCAGCACGGCGCCGGCCCCTTGTTCGACATGGGACCGTACTACCTCACCACCCTGGTCCAGGCCTTCGGCTCGATCCGCAAAGTGGCCGCCGTCGGGTCCAAGGCCAAGGAAGTCCGCGTCATCGGTTCCGGGCCCAAAGCGGGCGAGGAATTCACCGTAGAGGTCCCCACCCACGTCTCAGCGATGGCGCAGTTCGAATCCGGCGCCTCCTCGCACAGCGTCTTCTCCTTCGAATCCCCCCGGGCCCGGATGGGGTTCGTGGAGATCACCGGCACGGAAGCCACCATCTCCCTGCCTGACCCCAACTACTTCACCGGTGACATCAGGCTCTGGCGCGCCGGTGACGAAGACTGGACCACCATCCCCGCCACCGGCCCTGCCAACGGCCGCGGCATGGGTGCCCTGGACATGGCCCGCGCCATCCGCGCCGGCGTGCCGCACCGCGCCACCGGCGACCTCGCCTACCACGTGCTGGACAGCATGGTCTCGATCTCCGAATCCATCGACTCCGGAACCTTCGTGAACGTCGAAAGCTCAGCTCCCGTTTCCACAGCCCTCCCCGAGGACTGGGCCCCGGAAACCGCAACTCTCTAGCTCAGCCAGCAGGAAGCAGCAGGAACACGCCATGACCACTCCCGCACACCCAACCGCAACCCCGGCTCCCCCATCCCTCGGTGTGGCCGCCATCGGCTACGCCTTCATGGGGAAGGCCCATTCGAATGCGTGGCGGAACGTGGCCAGTTTCTTCGACGTCCCGGCCTTCGAGCAGAAAGTGCTCGTGGGCCGGGACGCCACCGCCGTGGCCGAGGCCGCAGCCAAATACGGCTGGGCCGAGTCGGCCACCGACTGGCGTGAAGTCATCGACCGGGACGACATCCACATCATCGACATTTGCGCCCCCGGCTGGATGCACGCCGAAATCGCCATCGCTGCGCTCGAAGCCGGCAAGCACGTCCTGGTCGAAAAACCCCTCGCGAACACCCTTGCCGAAGCCGAGCTCATGACCGCCGCCGCCGCGAAGGCACGCGCCAGGGGCGTCCAGTCCATGATCGGCTTCAACTACCGCCGCGTCCCGGCCCTTGCCCTTGCCCGCGAACTCATCGCCGAAGGCCGGCTCGGCACCGTCCGGCACGTCCGCGCCGCTTACCTGCAGGACTGGCTCGCCGACGACCAATCCCCCATGACCTGGCGGCTCCGGAAGGAAACCGCCGGGTCCGGTGCCCTCGGCGACATCGCCTCCCATGCCATCGACCAGGTCCTCTACCTCCTGGGCGACCAGGTCACGGAGGTCACCGGCAGGCTCCACACGTTCGTTCCGCAGCGTCCCGGCGGCAACGCTGCCGGGGAAGGGCTGGAGGACGTCACGGTCGACGACGCTGCCTGGGCCACGCTGTCCCTCGCCTCCGGGGCCATCGCCTCGGTGGAGGTCTCCAGGGTGGCGACGGGCCAGAAGAACAGCCTCAAACTCGAGATCTACGGCGACCAGGGCACCATCCTGTTCGACCTCGAAAACCTCAACGAACTCGGCTTCCTGGACGCCACCGGCCCGGTGCGCGAGCAGGGATTCCGCCGGATCCTGGTCAACGAACCCGAGCACCCCTACCTCGAAGCGTGGTGGCCGCAGGGCCATATCATCGGCTGGGAACACACCTTCACCCACCAGGTCCGCGACTTCCTCACCGCCATCCAGGACCAAACCCCGCCCTCGCCGTCGTTCGAGGAAGGACTGAACGTGCAGTACATCCTCAACGCCGTGGAGGAATCCGCCGCCGCGAAGAGCGCCCTGATCCAACTGCCGGGCACCTCCCCGGAGACCAGCCCCACCAAAGGAGCCTGACCATGCCCCGCCCGTTTACCCTGTTCACCGGCCAGTGGGCCGACCTTCCCCTCGAGGAAGTCGCCAGGCTTGCCTCCGGCTGGGGCTACGACGGCCTCGAAATCGCCGTCTCCGGAGACCACCTGGACGCCTGGCGCGTGGACGAACCCGGCTACGTCGAGTCCAAGCTCGAACTCCTGGACAAGTACAACCTCAAAGTCTGGGCCATCTCCAACCACCTCAAGGGCCAGGCCGTCTGCGATGACCCCATCGACTTCCGCCACGAAGCCATCGTCGGCTCGAAGGTCTGGGGCGACGGGGACCCCGAAGGCGTCCGCCAGCGCGCCGCCGAGGAACTCAAGCACACCGCCCGGCTCGCCCGCGCACTGGGCGTGGACACCGTCGTCGGGTTCACCGGCTCCTCCATCTGGCAATACGTCGCCATGTTCCCGCCCGTCCCGGAAAAGGTCATCGACGCCGGCTACCAGGACTTCGCCGACCGCTGGAACCCCATCCTGGACGTCTTCGACGACAACGGCGTCCGCTTCGCCCACGAAGTCCACCCGAGTGAGATCGCCTACGACTACTGGACCACCGTCCGCACCCTCGAAGCGATCGGCCACCGCGAAGCGTTCGGCCTGAACTGGGACCCCTCCCACATGATGTGGCAGGGCATCGACCCCGTGTCCTTCATCTGGGACTTCAAGGACCGGATCTACCACGTGGACTGCAAGGACACCAAGATCCGCCAGACCGGCCGGAACACCGTCCTCGGTTCCCACCTGGCCTGGGGCGACCCCCGCCGCGGCTGGGACTTCGTCTCCGCCGGCCGCGGCGACGTCCCCTGGGAAGCGTCCTTCCGGGCGCTGGCCGCCATCGGCTACGACGGACCCATCTCCGTCGAATGGGAAGACGCCGGCATGGACCGCCTCCACGGCGCCCCCGAAGCCCTCGCCGCCCTCAAAAAATACGACTTCCCCGCCTCCCAGACCAGCTTCGACGCCGCCTTCAGCAGCAAGGACTGAGTACCGCCGGACCACCGGCCCGAAAGCAGGCATGTGAACCGCACCCTCCAACCCGGGCAGCGCAGCGAAGTATGGATCGCCTCCGTCACCGGGGAATCAGAGCTGCTGTATTCCACCGGCGAAGTGCTGCTCGAGGCCCCCAACTGGACCCTCGACGGCAGTTCGCTGGTGCTCAACGGGGACGGGAAGCTCTGGACCCTGGAGATCGCCACGGCAACTCTTGCCCACGTTCCCCTCCGTGGCGCCCGGGACTTGAATAACGACCATGTCCTGGCGCCCGACGGCAGGACCATCTTCTGTTCCGCGAACGACGGCCACATCTACCGGGCCGCGCTCACCGGCGGCACGGCGGAGCAGGTCACCACGGAGGACGGCACCTTCCATTTCCTGCACGGCGTCAGCCCGGACGGAACCGCACTGGCGTACGTAGGCATCGAAGCAGGCGATTTCACGAAGCCCGGCAGGCTGATGACCATGGCGTCCGACGGCGGTGCTGCCGCGGCTTTGAGCGTGGACAGCCACTGCGACGGGCCGGAGTACTCACCGGACGGTTCCTGGCTGTACTTCAACACGGAGGCGTTCACGGGGCGGCCGGGGCACGCCCAGCTCGCACGCATACGTGTTGACGGAACAGGGCTGGAGCAGCTCCTGGAGTCCGGAACGGTGGACTGGTTCCCGCACCTGTCCCCCAATGGCGCCTTCGCGGCGTACCTCCGCTTCCCCGGCGGAACCCAAGGCCACCCCGCGGACCTTCCGGTCGCCGTCGTCCTCGTGTCCACCACTGCATGGGACCGGCCGCTCCATACGTGGCCCCTCTTTGGCGGCCAAGGTACGCTCAACGTCAACAGCTGGTCGCCCGATTCCGGCCGCTTCGCCTACATGGCATACCCCTTCCCTGATTCTGCAAAGGACTGACGCGTGACCAACAGCAACGGAACCTCCGACGGCCGCCTCCGGTGGGGCATCCTGGGGACTGGCTTCATCGCCGGACTGCAGGTCCCGGACCTGCAGGAGAACGGCTTCACCGTCCAGGCCGTGGGCTCCCGCACGGAGGAGTCCAGCAAGGCGTTCGCCGACGGGCACGGCATTTCCACCGCCCACGGGAGCTACGAGGACCTGGTGGCCGATCCGGACGTGGACGTTGTCTACGTCGCCACTCCGCACCCGTTCCACCACGCCAATGCCCTGATGGCGCTCAACGCCGGCAAACACGTGCTGGTGGAGAAGGCCTTCACCATCAACGCCCGCGAGGCGCAGGAGATTGTGGACCTCGCAGCGGCCAAGGGCCTGGTGGTACTGGAGGCCATGTGGACGAGGTTCCTTCCCCACATGGCCCGGATCCGCGAGATCATTGGCCAGGGAACCATCGGCGAAGTCCGCAAGGTGCTGGCGAGCCACAACCAGGACCTGCCCAAGGATCCTGCCCACCGGCTGAACGACCCCGCCCTCGGTGGCGGAGCGCTGCTGGACCTGGGGATCTATCCCATCTCCTTCGCGTTCGACATCCTGGGCGCGCCGCAGCGGATCCTGGCCAGTGCGTCGAAGACTGTCACCGGGGTGGACCGCCAGACGTCGGCGATCTTCGAGTATGCAGGGGGTGCGCAGGCGATCGTTGACTGTGAGCTCGACGCCGCGAGCGCCAACCGGGCCCTGGTGATCGGAACGGAAGGCTGGATCGACATCGAGTCCACCTGGTACAACCCTGTTCCGTTTACGGTGTTCGACGCCGCAGGAAACATGGTGGAACGGTTTGAGCAGCCGGTCAACGGCCGCGGGATGCAATACCAGGCCGCTGAGCTGGAGCGCCTGGCGGGTGCCGGCGGCACAGCGGGGAGCCTTCTTCCGCCCACCGAAACCGTGTCCATCATGGCGGCCATGGATGAGATCCGTCGCCAGATCGGGTTGGAGTACGACGCCGACACCCGGCCCTGACAGCCCGTCCACTTACGCCGGGCCACGGTTGAGCACGACCTCGTAGGCCTCCACCCGGCGGTCGGCCACGGTGGTGGGAGACTCCAGGTGGACCGCCCCCGACGGCAGGATGCCGGCGCCGCCGTACCGTTCCATGACCTGCCACTGGGCCAGTACGTCCTCGCCGGCGTGGTGAGCGGGCAGGCGGGTCCAGAGGCTGAATCCGCCTGCGCTGGTGAGCGCCTCCCTGCGGTAGAGGACACAGCCGCCAAGCCAGGCCACACGGTAAGGCAGCCATTGGCCAGGCTGGAGTTTGAGGTCCGCACTGAGGTGGCTCAGGTTGGCGGCGCTGTGCAGGGGCCACCGGTCAAATCCTGGATCTCCGGGGCGGATCTTCTCGGCACTCACTGGTCCGTCCCATGCTTGAAAAACGGCAGTCTGCTCGGGCCTCCGGTCGTTGAGGAAGGACAGGCCCTGCGGGGCCATGCCAACGAAACCGCATCCCAGTTCGTCCAAGGCCCGGCTCAACTGCTGGAGCGCTCCCGGTTCCAGCCAGACGTCGTCGTCGAGGAACAGGCACTGGTCCGCGGTTGCCTGGTCCAGCATGAACTGCCGGTGTTCGGCCAGGCCACGGCGGGGCAGATGGCGCAGTCGCCTGACACGTCGTCCCTGCGCCTCCAGCACCCGCACCATGGCAGCGGCTGCCGGGTGCTCCCACCCCGGTTCACCCGTGGACTGGTCGCTGATCACCACGGCAAACGCCGGGTCGGTCTGTCCGGCAAGTCCTGACAGCGTGACAGCGAGTTCCGCCGGCCGGTTGCACGTGGGCACCAGCACGTCCACCATCACGGTTTCGGGAAAATCCGTCTGCTGGGCCCACGCCTCTGACGATCTCCTGCTCACGGTCCATCTCCTCCCACTTGTTGGGATCATGGGCGCGGAAGCCAGCCCGTGCCTGCACGTTTCCGCCTGTCCCGTACCCAGCCGAAGCGGCGGGTATGCCCGGCCGCGTTCCCCGGAGACGGCAAAGGCCCCTGCCGCTGCTCTTTGCGGGAACAGTGGCAGGGGCCGTTGTGCTGAAGCGGTGGTGCTAGCCGGCGTTGAACTCTTCGCCGCCGTCGTCCTTGGGCGACTTTTCCTGCGGAAGGTCGTTGCCACTGCCGTCCGGGACGCCCGCCGCTTCCTGCCCCGGTTCCGAGGAAGTGGGCGCGGACCCCTTGGAGTCGTCGTTGTTCTCGTCGATTTCGGCGGCGCTGGAGGGCAGGTCGACATCGCGCGCCACCTGCTCCTCTCCGCCGGGCTGCGGTTCGTTGGTGGCCGCGCCCTGGCCGCCCTGCGGACCCCGGGTGGCCTGCTGGTCCTGCCCGCCCATTTCCTGCTCAGCGGTTGGAGTGCCGTAGCCGCCCGGGTCGGTCTCGGGTGCAGCGTGCTGGTTGTCCTGCGTCATGGTTCCTCCTGTTTGCGTTGCGGTTGATTTGGTGTGAAGTGGGCTAGAGGCCCTTGCCCCCGGTCACCGGGAGTACTGCCCCGGAAATGTAGGAGCCGTCCTCGGAGGCGAGCAGCACATATGCCGCTGCCAGTTCGGCGGGTTGGCCGGCGCGCTCCAAGGGTATGTCCTGGCCGAAGGACGGCAACTTGTCCGGCCATTCGGTGGCCGGAATCAGCGGAGTCCAGATGGGGCCGGGCGCAATGGCGTTGACCCGGATCCCCTTGGGCCCCAGTTCCTGGGCCAGCGCCTTGGTGAAGGCCACCTGGGCTGCCTTGGTCATGGCGTAGTCGATCAGGCCAGGGGACGGGTTGAAAGCCTGGATCGATGCGGTTGTGATGATTGAGGCGCCTGCCTTCAGGTGCGGAACGGCCGCCCGCGCCGTCCAGAGCAGCGAGTACAGGTTGGTCTTGAAGACCCTGTCGAACTCTTCGGTGGGCAGCGACTCGAGGCTGTCCCGGTTCTTTTGGTAGGCCGCGTTCAGCACCACCACATCCAGGCGGCCAAATTCGCTGGCGGCTTCGTCCGCGATCCGGGTGCTGAAGTCCTCCTCGCGCCCGTCGCCGGGGAACAGCAGCGCGCGGCGCCCCGCCTTGCGGATCCATTCCGCGGTGTCCTGGGCATCGTCCTCCTCTTCCGGGAGGTAGGAGATGGCGACGTCGGCCCCCTCGCGGGCGAAGGCGATGGCCGCGGCCTTGCCGATTCCGGAGTCGCCGCCGGTGATCAGGGCTGCCTTGCCTTCGAGCTTTCCATTGCCCTCATAGGACGCTTCGCCGTGGTCCGGCTTGGGATCCATGGGCGCGGTCAGGCCGGGCTGCTTCTGTTCCTGTTCAGGAAACGGCCCCGAATGGTAGCCACGCCGCGGGTCCTTGGGCTGGTCTGTCTGCTTGACTGTGTCCTGCTTGTCTGTGCCGCTCATAGTCCGCCTACTCAGTTGTCGGTTTCCGAAGAGCTTCGCCGGTATACCGGCTCTTCGAAGCTATCCCCCACGAAGGAACCAAGTCCACCGTTCAGAACCAATAATCAGTAAACTTATCAAATACTGGTGTTGGCGCAACGTTGCTTTGTTTCTGGGTAGGTAAAGAGTAGGAAGGGAACAGGGGGCTGGCCGGGATTGGAGGACGCAGGAATGTCAGAGGTGGAGGATTACACCGGCAGGACCGGGCGGAATGAAACCCGCGAGGAACAGCTGGACCGCAACTGGGCCGAGCTGCTGCAGGAGCTGAGGGTGCTGCAGACCGGCGTGCAGATCCTCGCTGGATTCCTGCTGACGCTCCCCTTCCAATCGCGGTTCGAGGACTTGGATGATTTCCAAGTCAACCTGTACCTCGCTAACGTGGTGGTCGCCGCACTGACCACGGCCTTTATCCTCCTCCCCGTCAGCGTCCACCGCCGGCTGTTCCGGAAGCGGCTGAAGGAAACGCTGGTCTCCAGCGCGGACTCCATCACCAAGATCGCGCTTGGCGGGATCGCACTCCTCAGCGCCGGGACCGCCGCGCTGGTCTTCGACGTCACCGCAGGGCGGCAGGCCGGCCTGACCGCCGGAGGTGCCCTGCTGGCGGTGATGGTAGTCCTGCTGGTCTATGTCCCCATCCATCTCAACCGGAAGGCCGACGCCGGCAAACTCGACCGGAAGCTCTAGGAAATGGAGTAGGAAATGCGCAAATGGGCTAAAGAGCACGGGCTGCTCCTGGCAAATTTGGCCCTCTTCCTGGCGTTCTTCGGAGGCATGATCCTGTCAGGGGCTGCCTCCTACAGCGAAGACCAGCAGGCCCATGGGGAACCGGCCGTAACAGTAGTCCAGTTCCTGGGCAGTGGAGAATTCCTGGAGGCCACATTCGAAAACTGGGAGTCAGAGTTCCTGCAGATGGCCATGTACGTGGTGCTGACCATTTTCCTGTTCCAAAAGGGTTCGTCGGAGTCGAAACCCGTGGACAAGAAAGCGCCGCAGGATGAAGACCCCCGCCACGCCGCTATCAGGAAGGCAACGCCCTGGCCGGTAAAACGCGGCGGGATGGCGCTCGGGTTCTATAAGCACTCGCTGTCCATCCTCCTGTTCGCGCTGTTCCTGGCCTCCTTCACCATGCATGGCGTGGGCGGAGCGGAGGCGTACAGCGAGGACCAGCAAAGCCATGGCCAGCCCGCCGTGACCTTCCTGCAGTACCTCGGCACCAGCCGCTTCTGGTTCGAGTCGTTCCAGAACTGGCAAAGCGAATTCCTTGCCGTCGCCGTCCTGGTGGGTGCCTCCGTCTACCTGCGTGAGAAGGGCTCCCCGGAGTCCAAGCCGGTAGCTGAACCGCATTACGAGACCGGCGCCTGAGCTGCACGACTCCTTGAACCTGTCCACTAAGAGAGGAACACATGAGAACCGCACTGAAATCAGTCCTGCTCGCCCTGCTTCTGCTGGCCGCACCCGCACTCTCAGCCGGCGCGGCCTCTGCCACCCCGGCGCCGGCCGCCGCCACCGCGGCGGTTGGATTCAACGCCGGAGCCGCCGTACCGGCAGGAAACACTCCCACCCCGTCGCCCGGTGACACATCGTCCACCGGCCCGGCCAACCCCGGAACCGGCGAATCGACGCAGAGCGAATCCACGCGGGTGAACTATGCGCCCTGGGTTATCGGCGGCATCGTGGTGGTGGTACTGATCGCGGTGCTGATCTGGAGCCGGCGCCGCAACAAGCCCTTCGTCGGCTGATTCGCGTGATAACCCGCAACGTCGCCGATGGCATCCATCTGATCAGCCATGCACACGTCAACTGCTACGTCGTGGAGGACGATGACGGGATTACCCTCGTGGACGCAGGACTTCCCAGCATGTGGCCCATGCTGCAGGAACTCTTAGACGCGTGCGGCCGCCGCCCGGACCAGGTCCGGGCAGTGGTGCTCACTCACGGCCACTTCGACCATGTCGGGTTTGCACTGCGCGCCCGCCGGGAGTGGCGCGTGCCGGTACTGGTTCACGGCGGGGATGCCCGCCTCGCCGCGCACCCCTACCGGTACAAGCCCCAGCGCAACCGTTTCCTGTATCCGCTGGGCCACCCGCGGTCCGTGCCGCTGTTGGGACGGATGGCGGCCGCGGGGGCGCTGAATGTGAAAGGCGTGCCGGACACCAGCCCGTTGGAAACCGGCGCTCCACTGCAGGTCCCGGGCCGCCCTACGGCCATCCATACACCGGGCCACACCGACGGCCACTGCATCCTGCATTTCCCTGACCGCGATGCCGTCCTTGCCGGAGACGCGGTTGTCACGCTCGATCCATACACCGGAAAGAGCGGCCCGCAGATCGTGGCTTCCGCCGCCACGAAAGACACGGCCCAGGCCTTGGCGTCACTGGCGGTGATCGCCGCCACCGGAGCCACCACGGTCTTGACCGGGCATGGCGAACCGTGGACACGTGGGGCGAAGGCCGCCGTGAGCCACGCCCTGCAGGTGGGCGCCCACTGAAGACGCGGAGATTAGGCCCCTTCGAGGACCTGGCTGGTTGCCCAGGTGAGGTATTTGCCGGCGTTGGCAATGGCGTCTTCCGGGCTTGAGGCAACGTCCAGCAACTGGGCCGCGGCAACCACGCCGTGCCCGGTGAGGTCCTCGAGGGTCACCAGGATCCGTCCGGCCACCACGATGACGGGGATGCCATGTTCGCGGGCAGCCTCGGCAAGCGCGATGGGCGCCTTGCCGGTCAGCGACTGGGAATCCATGGACCCTTCGCCCGTGATCACCAGGTCTGCGCCGGCCAGCTCGCCTGCCAGGCCGGTCAGGCCGGCCACCAGCGCGAAGCCGCCTTCCAGCGTGGCGTCGGTGTAAGCGAGGAACGACGCCGGGAAGCCGCCGGCGGCGCCGGCGCCGGGGACGTTCACGTCCCGGTTTGTCGCCTCCCGCAGGACTGACGCCCAGTTGCGGAGGCCGGCGTCGAGCAGTTCAACGGCATCATCGTCCGCGCCCTTCTGGGGTGAGAACACGTGCGCGGCGCCGGTGGGCCCGTAGAGCGGGTTGCGGACATCCACGGCGATCCGGAAAGTGGTGGCAGACAGCCGGGGATCGAGTCCGCTGGCGTCGAGCGAGACGACGTCGGCAAGCGAGCCGCCACCGAGCGGCACCACGCTGCCGGCCGAGTCGAGCGGTTTGAGGCCCAGCGCACGCAGGGCGCCGCTGCCGCCGTCGCTCATGGCCGAGCCGCCCAGGCCGAGCACGATCTCGGTGGCACCTGCCTCCAGCGCTGCCGCGATGAGCTGGCCGCAGCCGTAGCTGTGGGCACGGAGCGCGTTTTCCGGCGTGGGCTCCATCTCCGCCAGGCCGGAGGCCTGTGCCGTCTCGATCACCGCGGTGACCTTGCCGGCGTCGTCCTTGCGGATGGCCCACGCGGCACCCAGCGGAGCGAGGATGGGACCCACCACGGCGTTGAGACGCTCCTCATAGCCTGCCGCGACGGCCGCCTCCAGGGTTCCCTCGCCCCCGTCGGCAATGGGGAACTGGGTGGCCACGGCGTCCGGGTACACGCGGAGGGCGCCTTCGGCGATAGCCGCAGCCGCCTCAGCCGCGGTGAGTGAACCCTTGAACTTGTCCGGAGCGATCAGAATGCGCATCCGCCCATCATGCCAGCCTTAGGCCGGAAAGCGCTTGCCCGATCCGTCATGCGGACAATGCTGCGCTATGTCCCGAGGGGAAGCTGAGGGAAGCTCAGCCCTGCCGCCAGTCGTGGCTGGTTAGATGGGAACCCGCCTGCGGGCCCATCTGCAGCATGCCGCCGTCCACTGCCCAGGAGGCGCCGTTGACATAGCTGGCAGCAGGCGAGGCGAGGAAGGAGATGACCGCGGCAACCTCACGGGCATCTCCGGGCCGGCCCAACGGAACTCCCGGCCGGTCCTTCGATGCCGGATCCTCGTTTTCCTGGCCTGTCATGGGGGTGGCAATCTCGCCGGGAGCCACAGAGTTGGCGGTGATGCCATGCTCGGCGAGCTCGAGGGCCAGCGTCTTCATGAGGCCGCCCAGCCCGTGCTTGGAGGCATCGTACGCGGCGGCGCCGACGCGCGGCTGGAATTCGTGCACGCTGGTGACGGCGATGAGGCGGCCACCCCTGCCGGCGCTGACCATGCGCCGGGCGGCCGCCTGCAGGCACACGAATGCTCCGTTGAGGTTGGTGTCCAGTGTCCGCATCCACGTGTCAACGTCCAGGTCAAGGAACTTTGTGCCGTCACCGGCGCCGGCGTTGTTCACGAAGACGTCCACGCCGCCAAGCCCGTCAGCCAGTTCATTGACGGCCGCCGCGGCGCCCTGGAAGTCCGTGGTGTCGAGCTGCCGGACCAAGGCCTTTCGGCCCAGGGCACGGACCTCGTCGGCGGTGCCGTCGGCTCCGGCTTTGTCCGAGTGCCAGGTGACGCCGACGTCCAGCCCTGCCTGGGCCAGGGCCACCGCCGTGGCCTTGCCGATTCCGGAATCGGATCCGGTGACGATCGCGGTGGCGGGTATGAACAGGCTGGTGTCCTGCATGCGGCGGCCTTTCGGTGAGGGGTTGGCGGTCCTGCCCGGCGGGCGCACTGTCAGGCGGGCCGGCGCAGTTCCTGCGGCGTGTACCCTTCGTCTGAGCTGCCGCCCGGAGCATCGGAGACGTCCGCTGTGCCGGCATCGTCCAGGGTGTCCGGAACGGCCATCAGGGGGACGGCAAAGGTGACCACGGGGCGCGCTCCGGCGTCGTCAGCGGAGCGGATGGTAAGGCTCCTGGTGCCGGGCGGCACGGAGGGTGTGAAGACCTGGAGGTTCCGCGATCCCAGCGTGGCCGAGTCCTGAAGGGTGTATTCGGTTCCGAAGTGGTCCTGGAGGATGATGCGGGGCTGCGGGCCGCCGTCGGCAGCCATCTGGATGGTGACCACCAGGCCGGTGGCCCAGATCTCGACGGACAGGACGGTGAACGCCGTGGCGTCGGTGATGTGCCGGCCGTACGTGGGCGGCAGGAGCATCCCGAGGAGGGTGCCGGAGGGAATTATTTCTCGCATGGTTTTTTCCTGTGGGTCTTGCGTCCGCTGCCGCCGGATCGGCCCGGAATGGTATCCCGGTGCTGCCTATGCAGGGATGCGGGTGCGGCTTCGGCGCTTCCCGGGCCGGGTTTTCCGTCCTGGGAGTGGTTGCCTTTCGCTGCGCGGTTCCTGGTTGATGAGGGTGGGCCTGCCGTTTCGGTGGACTGGAAAGCCCCTCAAGGCAGGAATGGCGAAACTTTGCAATTCCGCCGCTGAAATCAATGCGGAGTGCTCCCGGCAGCCGCCGCGGCGTACTGTCCTGCATCTCCGCCACCTGTTGCGCATCGCGTTCCCCCTGCCATACGTTGGCCGCCCTTTCTTTGGGCCTCAACAGCCCCAGCTGCGTGATAAGTCTACTTACCATCAAGCCTCCGGTGGCTGGCGGCTGTCAAGGGGATGGCGGGGTTTCGGCGGGAACCCACAACTCCGGCGGCACGCACAGCGCTGGCACACCCGCGCGCGGAGGGCTATCTGTGGGCCCCGTCAGTGGCGCGTTTCCCCCGGGTGCTGCCGGGTCTCTCCGGATGGGCGCCGCGGGCGCAGGGCGGCCACATAGCCAGGCACCCGGCTTTGGCTTTCGACGCCGGTGACGGGGTTGATTTCGATCGCGGCGGAGCCCTCCTCCAGCAACTCCCAGGACGCAGGCGGCAGGGCGCGCGAGCGCTCCTTCGGGCCGAAGTGGCCGGGCATCGGCAGCCCGCGGATGGCCCGCTCCAGCGGAGCGGGGATGCTGCGCCGCGTGGCGCCCAGATGGGTCACGTACTCCACGGGGTTCCCCTGGAAATTGGTTTCCGCCAGGAACACCGTCCCCCGGTCCCCTGCCAGGACCCGCAGGTTTTCGGCCAGGGCCACCTGGTCTTCCGGCGACAGGACGTGCAGCACGCCGCGGACAAAGACGTTGGCCGGCCCGTCCACCAGGCCGGCACCGGCCCCGGGCGCCGTCATGTCGCGGACCTCAAAACGGACGTTGCCCGGGTTGCCGGGCTCCGCTGCAGCGCGGGCGGCCGCGTGCGCCGAAATATCCACGCCGATGGCCTGCGGAAAATGCGCAGCGAGGGCACGCGTGAAGCTGCCGTGGCCGCATCCCACATCCACCACCGGCAGCCCGGTATCAAGGCGGCGAAGGACGAGGTCCCGGTAGCCCCGGAACTCATGGTCGGTTCCAGCGTCCCAGAGCACCTCGCCGCCCGGCCCGGTAGCCGTGATCCCGGCCCAGTAGCGGTCCCAGGCGAGCGGCCGGTCCTTGGGCGCGGAACGGGACAGCCGGATAAGCCTGGGAAGCATCAGGTACTTCCGCCAGCCGGTCTTCACGGATTTTGCGGGGGTAGGCACGTGCCAAATATATGTCCTGAAGCCACTTCAGCCGCCGGACGTGCGGTGTCGGCGCGGCCGCATACCGGGCCGGACGCCGCCCAAGGCAGCGGTATGAGTCAGGCGTCGCGGACCAACCAGGCCATCGCTTCAGTCCGGGACGTGAAGAACCGCGTGGGGCACGGCAGCCTGCTCACGCCCAAGGCGAAGTTGGCCATGACCTTGTCCACGGGCGATGAGCCCAGGAGCGCAATCCGGGACGCCTGGCACGGCCGGCCAAACACGGCCCGGGCGCCGCGGCTGACCTTCTCGGTGGTGGCCATGTCCACCAGCATCGGACGCCGGGTGGACCCGCACATCTCATTGACCCGGCCCATGGCGCTCTCGGCGTCGGCCTCGCTGATCGATGCCCCGCGCGGCCATCGCAGCTGCAGGATCCCGCCCTCATCGAGGCTGAGGTCCCCTTTGACATGCTCCGCCGGCTGATGCGTCACTTTGTCCTCCCCCGCGATCTTTCTGGAGCCCCATGCCCCTCGTCCCCCTACAATGTACTCAACTGGGAGGGAAGGGGTGGTTGTGGCGTCTGACACGCCCGAAGTTTCGAGCGCGCCCCGCACCGTCGTCGTAGCGGACCCCGATGCCGCGAGGCTGGCTCAGAACACTTCGGCCCTCCGGAGTGCCGGCTACGCAGCGCACGCCGCCGGCGATGCCGCAAGCCTGGCCGGGCTTCTGGCGGAAGGCGAGCCGGCAGCCATCATCACGGACGCCACGCTGCTGCCCGGCCTCGAGACCGAGGCGCCCCTGCTGGTCATGGTCGACCTGGACGATCCCCTGCAAACATCCGTGCAGCCGCCGGGTA
This sequence comes from Pseudarthrobacter sp. SORGH_AS 212, assembly GCF_030818145.1. NCBI lineage: Bacteria > Bacillati > Actinomycetota > Actinomycetes > Micrococcales > Micrococcaceae > Pseudarthrobacter > Pseudarthrobacter sp. SORGH_AS 212. Next base: position 1,852,715 of record NZ_JAUTAA010000001.1, read on the forward strand.
TCCACGACTGCATCACCAAGCCAACCTCACAGCGGGAGCTGGTGCACCGCACCACGGCCCTGATCGACCAGGTGGCACGCCGCCGGGCGTCGAGGCAGGACGCCGAGGCCCTCCGCGAGCAGCTCCGCCTGGTGTCGGCCGCCGTACGCGCCACCAACGATCCCCAGGAAATTGCGCGCTGCGTGGTCGAGGGGTTCGGCCGGACCTTCAAGGCGGACCACGTCCGGCTGGAAACCTTCGAGGACAACCGCGTTCCGCGCATCACCGCGGCGTGGGACAGCGACGGGCTGGAGCCATTGTCCGACGACGACCTGCCGGACGAGGATTCCGCGCGGCGGATCGCGGACCTGCTGTGGGCCGGCGCCGAGACCCTGTCCACGGATGCCGGGGACGCGGACGATGCCGAGCCCGCACGGGCACGCGCCGACGGCGGGCACGCGGCGGACGGCGAGGCCCCGGCGTCGGGCATCTCCAATGCGGCATCAACGCTGGCGGTGCCCATGGGCGAGGGAAGCTCCTCGTTGGGCATCATCTGGATCGCGTCGCTGGACAAACCGCGGAAATGGTCGCGTGCCGAACTCGGGCTCATCCAGCACGTTGCGGGCAACGCGGCCCACGGCCTGATCCAGAGCCACCTGATCAGCAGCCAGCAGCAGGTAGTGAAGCAGCTGCAGCAGTTGGACAAGGCGAAGACAGATTTCCTGGCCACCGTGAACCACGAGCTCCGGACACCGCTGACGTCCATCATGGCCTACCTGGACATGATCCAGGAGAGCACCGAACAGCCCGGCTCGGCCGAGATCCACCAGATGCTGGACATTGTGGTCCGCAACACCGAGCGGCTGCGCACCCTCATCGAGGACATGCTCAGCGTCTCCCGCAACGGCCTCGACGACACCCTGATGCACCTGACCCCGGTCCGCCTCGGCCAGACCCTGGATTTGGTGGCCTCGGCGCTGCGGCCGCTGGCAAAACTGCAGAACGTGACCATCGCGCTGGATCCGGTTCCGGAGGACCCGGAGATCCTGGCCGACGAAATCCAGCTGCAGCAGGTCTTCACCAACCTGGTCTCCAACGCCATCAAGTTCACCCCCAGCGGCGGGCGCATCGAGGTGGGCAGTGAATCCCACGCAGCTGCGGACGGCAGCCGCTGGGCAACTGTCCGGGTTGCCGATAACGGCATCGGCATTTCCAGTGACGAGATCGACCATGTGTTCACCCGGTTCTACCGGGCGTCCAACGCCATGTCCGGCGCCATCCCGGGGACCGGACTGGGCCTGGCCATCACCAAGGACATCGTGGCCCGCCACGGTGGGACGATTGATGTGGCCTCCACTCTGGGCGCGGGGACCACTGTCACGGTCAGCCTCCCCCTCGATGCAGACCGCACCCAGTCCAACTGAGCAGGGGAAGGAAGAATCCGATGTTCGCGGATAACGATCCCCGGCTCAGCCAACTGCTGGACCACATAGTCCGGATCGCATCGGGTGACCTGGGCTCACGGGTTGAGGTCTCCCCTGCCCGCGATGAGCTGGACGCGATCATCATGGGCACCAATTTGCTGGCCGAAGACCTCCAGATCATTTACGAGGAACTGGAACAGCGCGTGCAGGTCCGCACCCAGATGCTGCACGAGGCCCACCTCAAGATGCAGAAGATGGCCATGCAGGACCCGCTGACCGGGCTTGCCAACCGGTCGGCGCTGATCGACGCGCTCCGGGCCGCGCTGGATGCGGACACAGCAGCCGGGGAAGGGCCCGTGATCCTCCTGATGGACCTGGACGCCTTCAAGTCCATCAACGACTCCATGGGGCACACTGCCGGTGACCAGGTGCTCATCACGGTGGGCCAGCGGGTGCGGAACGCTGTGCGGGCCACTGACGTGGTGGCGAGGCTGGGCGGGGATGAGTTCGCCATCGTCATGCCCGCCGTCGCCCCTGACCAGGCGGCCATCGTGGGGCACCGGATCCTGGCGGCGCTGGGCGAACCCATCGAACTGCCGGGCAAGAGCGTGCGCTGCGGGGCCAGCATCGGGTTGAGCGTCGGCTCGCCGGGCCAGACTCCGGAAGAGATGCTGATGGAAGCCGACGTGGCCATGTACGCCTCGAAGGCCGAAGGGCAGAACCGGCTGCACCGGTTCGAACCCGGGCTGCTGCTGGTCCGCCGGCTCCGCAGCCAGCTGGTGGAAGACCTGCGGGCGGCCATCCGGAACGATGGCCTGATGCTGTACTACCAGCCTGTGGTGGACCTGGTGTCCCGCCGGTTGGAGGGCGTGGAAGCCCTGGTCCGCTGGAACCACCCCACCCGGGGGTTCATCATGCCGGACGAGTTCATTCCACTGGCCGAAGAAGCCGGCCTGATTTCGGAGCTGGGCAACTGGGTCCTCCGCACCGCCGTGCAGCAGCTGCGCGCCTGGATCGACGATTCACTGGTGGACGGCGACTTCTCGGTCCGGATCAACATTTCCGCCACGGACCTGCAAAGCCTGCAGTTCATCGAGGACGTCAGGAACGTCCTCCGGAAGACGGGCGTCAAGCCTGAACAGGTGGTCCTCGAACTGACGGAAGTGGCCATCGTGAAGGGCAACGAGCTGGACCGCTACTCTCTGGCCGGGCTCCGCGGGCTTGGGGTGGGAATCGAGATTGACGATTTCGGCACGGGCTACTCGTCCATCAGCTACCTCCGGCGCCTCCCTGTGGACCGGGTCAAGGTGGACCGGTCGCTGATTTCCGGTTTGGGGACTGATCCGAGCCAGCCGGCACTGGTGGCAGCCGTCCTCCAGCTGGTCCGCGCCTGCGGCCTGGAAGCCGTCTGGGAAGGCGTTGAAACGGCAGAGCAGGCGGACATTCTGCGGGAACTCGGCTGCCTGAGTGCGCAGGGCTACTTCTTCAGCAGGCCCGTTCCGGCGGACGATATCCCCGCATTGCTCGCTGACCAGCAGGAAAGCGCTCACCGGCAGCCGTGAAAGTACTGCCTTTTTCACCCCACCCGATATACGATCATCGTGCGGGGGACGGTTTTCCGGCACCGCGGAAAACCGCCGTTGTCAGCACCAAACGTTAAGGCGTTCTAGAAATTGAACATAAATGGGCCAATGGGTCATTACTTCGTCAACTGGGGGCGTAGCTAATGTCGGTTCGTGTACAGGCATGGGGAATCATCGCCGCGGTCCTGGCGGACACCGATCCGTCCGGAGCCGCGGTCCGCCAGCGCCTCAGCAACAGCCTCGACGAGAATCCGGGAGTGCCCGAGCGGGCGCTGCTGGAGTACCTGCTCGAGACCCGGCGCAGTGACGCCAACACCGAAGAGACGCTCGAGAGCGCGCGGCAGATGCGCCTGGCCCCGAACTCCATGCCGCCGAAGTTCGCGGAGCAGTTGGACGCCATCCGCAGCGTGTCCCGCATCAGCGCACTCCTGGAAAACCAGATGCTGATGACGGCGTTCCAGCCCATCTACGGGCTGGCCAACAAGAGCGTGGTGGGAGTGGAGGCGCTCTCGCGGTTCGTCAGCGACGACGGCGCCGCCGCCGAACTCTGGTTTGCAGAGGCAGCCGCCGTAGGCCTCGGCGCAAACCTTGAGTTCTCGGCGCTGGGTTCTGCTGCCGCCGCGGCGAGGGACCTTCCCACGGACCTGTACGTCTCCCTCAACATTTCGCCCACGTCCTGCCTGGACCCCCGGCTGCCGGAGCTGTTCGCGCACATCGACCTCCCCATCGACCGGGTGGTCCTCGAACTGACCGAAACCATCCCGGATGAGGAGTATGCGCAGTTCATCGCCGCCATCAACCCGCTCCGGGACAAGGGACTGCGGATCGCCATCGACGACACGCACTCCGGCGCCGGGGCACTGAGCCGCATGGTGCACCTGCGGCCGGACTTCCTCAAGGTTGGCCGGGACGTCTTCGGCAACGTGGACAATGACGGCCTCCAGCGGGCGCTGACCACCTGCCTGGTGGACTTCACGGACCAGATCGGCACCACCCTGGTGGCGGAGGGCATCGAAACCGTGGGCGAGCTGAAGGTCCTGACGGAACTGGGCATCGACGCCGGGCAGGGGTACCTGCTGGGCAGGCCGTCCGTCCGCCCGCAGGACTGGGCGTCCTGGAACACCCGGCAGGACGCTGACGGCCTCAACCGCCAGCTGGCCGAGCCCGCCGGGCGCAGTCCGCAGGAAACCGAGCCCGCCTAGGCCACCTGCCTACTCGGAGTGGCCCTGGTCCCTGCTCATCTGGCCTTCGGCTGGCGGGGTTTCCCCCGGCGGCACTCCACCGCCGGGCTCCAGCCCGGTGATGTTGCCTTCGGCCGGGTCCGGGTTCGGCGAGTCCCCTGCTTCCGTGCTGCGTTGTTTCGCGAGGTCGTCCCGGGCCGCGCCGACGTCGTCGGCCCGGTCCTTGCCCGGCTTGTCCGGGTTGGCGGGGTCATTCTCCGGATGGTAGGTGCTCACGGTCCTTCGTCCTTCCGTTCGGGCTGCGGTCGGATGCCCCAGCTCTGGACTAATTGTAAGCATGCTGATAATTCTGGAAGGGTAGGGCCGGTCGGCCAGTGGGCGTTCCGGCACACGAAGGCAGAAGGAGCAGTCATGGGCATCGGCGACAGCATCGGCAAGGCAGCAGAGAACGCCATGGAGGATCTGGCCGGAACATCCGACCCCACGGAGAAGATGGACATTCCTGACCCTGCGGACCCCAATGATGACGTGGAGGTCCACTCCTCCCTCAGCGAGGGGTCCAACGCCATGGAAGCGGAAAAGCAGAAGGCGCCCGGCCTGAAGACAGGCGCCGCACCCGATCCGGTGTCCAGCAGCCCGCTCGGCGGGGATTCCGGCGACACGGACCGCGACGGGTCCGGCCCCGGCACCACGGACGACGACGGCGGGCTGGCCGGCGGCGCCACGGCACCAGCGGGCGCGGCTGGCGGCAGGGTTGCGGGTCCGGCCGGGCTTCCGGACGGCAACCCCGACGAATTGCGGGCCGATCCCTCTGAAGGCGACCAGGATCCGTCCACGAGCACTGGCCGGGATTAGCAGTACACCTAGCGGTCCGAGGCCTCGTCGGCGCCGCCCGGGCCGGGCCATTCGCCTCGCTCCACGAGCACCTGGCGCAGCAGGTCCGCCCGGTCGGTGACGATGCCTGCCACGCCGAGCTCCAGGAGCCGGCGCATTTCGGCGGGGTCGTTGATGGTCCAGACGTGGACCAGCAGTCCCAGGGACTCCGCGCGGCGCAGGAAACCGGGCGTAACCACCGGCACCGCGCCGTAGCGCACGGGCACCTGCAGCGCGTGCACGTCCCGCAGGACCCTCCGCATCAGCCAGCGGAACGCCGGACCGGGCAGCACGGGGCCCAGCAGCGCGAACAGGGCGTTGGATACGACGCCAGCGGACGAGGCAACCGGGCGGCTGAGCTGCTTCAGCACGGCCCGCCGCCGCCGGTCCGAAAAGCTGGCGATCAGTACCCGGTCGTGGACAGCGTGGCGTTCGATGGCCTCGACGGTGCTGCGGACCGAGCCCCAGTCCTTGACGTCCAGGTTCAGCCGCGCGTCCGGCAGGGCCGTGATGAGTTCTTCGAAGGTGGGAATAGGTTCGCGCCCGCCGATCCGGGCACCGGCAACATCCTGGGCGGGAAGGTCGGCTACGCGTCCGCTGCCGTCCGTCACGCGGTCCAGGGTCCCGTCGTGGAAGAGGAGGAGCACGCCGTCGGACGTGGTGTGGACGTCCGTTTCGAGGTAGCGGCAGCCCAGCTCAGCGGCGGCGCGGAACGCCGCCATCGAGTTCTCGAGTCCGTCCACGGAAAAGCCGCGGTGGGCCATGGCGATGGGAAGCGGGGCGCCATCGGCGCCGGCGTGGTCGAAGAACGGCAGGCTCACAGAGTGAGCGTACCGGAGCCGGCCCACCCGCCCATGGCGGTGGCGTCAGTCCCCGTACGGAAGGATTTCCACGCCGTCGCTGCAGTGCAGCAGCGTCCGGCCGCGGCCACCATCGAGGTGGACCCACACGGCCGAATGGTCAGCCGTGATGGCATCCACCACGCCCGCGGCATCGAATCCGGGCGCGAGCTGGACGCGGACGCGGTCCCCCTGCCGGAGCTTCTTCCAGTGCGGCGCGGGCGTTGCCCTGCGCAGCGGTGCTTCAGCGGTCTGGTGTTTTGCGCTTCGTGCCATGTTGTCCCCTTTGCCGGCCGGAGAGGTGCCTGCCCTCCGCGCTTCACGCTACGGAACGAAGGTGAACGGCAAGTGAGCGCAACCTGTGAAAATGGCGGCAGGTGCACCACACGGGAACGCCGGCGTCAGGAGTGCTGCACCCCAAGGGAAGCGAGGCGTTCCTCCAGGACCTGGGCGACGCCGTCGTCGTCAAAATGCGGTGCCTGCTGCCCCGCAGCACGGATGGCCTCGGGGTGGCCGCTGGCCATGGCGTAGCCGTGCCCGGCCCAGCGGAGCATCTCGATGTCATTGGGCATGTCGCCGAACGCCACGACGTCTGCGGCGCCGATTCCCAGCGCGGCCGCGTACTCGGCGAGGGTGACGGCCTTGTTGACGCCGGGGAGGGACAGTTCCAGCATGGCGACGCCGGGCGAGGAGTGCGTTGCTGCGGCAAGGTGCTCGACGGCGGGGGCCACCTCGGCGAGGAAGTCGTCGGGGGTGCCGTCGCGGACGATGGCAAGGAACTTGACGACGGCGTCATCCGCCGTGAGCGTCTCGCGCAGCGGCGCCGGGGTGAACTGGGTGAGCAGTTCGCTCGATTCGTTCTCGATGAAGCCGGGCTCAAGGTGGAATCCGCTGAGGGTTTCGGCGGCGAACAGCGCGGCGGGGCGGAGGTCCTTGATGATGCGGCGGATTTCCAGGACCGCGTCGATGGCCAGGGTGCGGGCGGACACCAGGCGGTCGGCTTCCAGGTCCCAGACCACCGCGCCGTTGGAGCAGATCACGCGGCCGGTGTGGCCCAGTTGTTCCTCGAGCGGGTGCAGCCAGCGGGGCGGCCGGCCGGTGACGAAGACGAGCTCCACACCGGCGGTGCGGCAGGCATGGAAGGCGCGGATGGTGCGGGGGCTGATTTTCCCGTCGTGCCCGAGGATCGTTCCGTCAATATCGCTTGCCACCAACCGCATGCTGCCAGTCTACGTGGGTTGACGGGAGGCGCCTGCGCTGGGAGTTTGGCCGGGAGTCCCGTGGTTCCCCTACTACCGGCCCGTAGCGTAGCGCGGCGTTCCGGGGCAGGAGCATACTGGAAACGCCGCCCATGAGAGGACGCTCGGCCTTGCGGGCGGCACCGTCACCGGCACTCCCGGGAAATCTGCCGGCATCTGGCGAAGGCGGGACATCCCGTTCCCGCGCTGCGCATCCCTGAGGAAGACACAGGTCTCGGAGGGGCAGAAGATCAACGATGAACCGCACCAAAAATGGGGTACTGTCCATAGCCGCAGCGGCACTTGCGCTGGGGCTCGCACCGGGGGCTGCCGTGGCACACGGCGGGTCCGGGCACGAGGGCTCCGACAAGGGTGACGACTGGCGGAACAACGACGACCAGCGCCGGCTGGTCAGGGTACTGCGCCACGTCACGGACGACTACCGCTGGCTGGAGAACGCCGAGGCCGACGGTTACAAGAAGATCACCGAGTGCATCGACATGCCGGGGGTGGGGGCGATGGGATTCCACTACGCCAAGCAGGAGCTGCTCGATGACAAGACCCAGGCCCGCAAGCCCGAGGTCCTCGTCTACATGCCGGACCGGAACGGGCGGTACCGGCTGGTGGCCGCCGAGTTCATCTCGATGGCGAAGAACCGGCCCTCGATCGCTGGGCTGAAGTTTGAAGACGGCCCGTTCCCCGGTTCTTTCGCCCTCCATGCGTGGGTCTGGCGGGACAATCCGGACGGCATGTTCGCGGCGTTCAACCCGGACCTGAGCTGCCCGAAGTAGCGGGCTGAGAAGGACTGCCGGCGGCACCCGCCGGGCTGTCCGGGCTGCGGTGCTCGATCAGGACGGTGTCACGCCAGATGCCGGCGTGGGGCCCGTAGACCATGAGTCCGATGCGTCGGCGGGTGCCGACGATGGTGAATCCGTGGCGCTGGTGCAGTGCGAGAGAGGCAGTATTTTCGGGGAAGACGTTGGACTGGATGGTCCAGACCCCTGCGGCGTGGCAGTGACGGATGAAGGCGGCAAGGAGCCGGGAGCCGTGTCCTTGACCGTTAACGGCCGGGCTGATGTAGATCGAGTGGTCGATGACGCCGGAGTAAACGGGTCGGGAGGACACGGGCGATCCGGCTGCCCACCCGATGACGGTTCCTTGGTCTTCGGCGACGAGGCGCAGGTCCGGCCGGCGCCCCGCGTCGAAGTCTTCCCAGGACGGCGGGGCCTGCTCGAAGGTCGCGTTTCCGGTGGCGATGCCCTCTGCCCAGATGTCCTTGACGACGGTCCAGTCGTTCCTGGTCAGTTCACGGATCCTCAACCCGGTGCCTGGGGTCACAGGGGTGCTGCTTGGTTGGTGCGGCCGTGCTGCAGGCCGGTGGGAAACCCGATCGTAACAGTGACAGGCTCCGGGGTTGCGCAGCAGGAGTCCGCCATTACCGCGTCGTTGTCCGGGATGCTGGTGGAGCAGACGCCGGTTTCGGGGAGTTCGAGTTCGACCGTGTCCGCGGCCATGCTGTCTCCGGCGAGGGCGGCGGCGATTGAACGGACCTGTTCGTAGCCGGTGGCCATCAGGAAGGTCGGGGCGCGGCCATAGGACTTCATGCCGGCCAGGTAGAAGTCCTTCTCCGGGTGGGTAAGGATCCTGGCACCGTGGGCCGGGACGGTGCCGCAGCTGTGAAAGTCCGGGTCGATCAGCGGGCCTAAGGCTTTGGGTGCGTCGACGGCGGGGTCGAGGTCGAGGCGCAGCTCGGTGAGAATGGACAGATCGGGGCGGAACCCGGTCGCCGGGATCACCCGGTCGGCCTCGACACGGCGGCCGTCAGCAGCGATGACCGTGACCGTGCCACCGTTCATGTCAATGCCGTTGGTGTGGAAGCCTGTGAGGAGTTGGACGGCCCGGGTGTCGACGGCGGTGCGCAGCCGCGTGCCGAGCTGGCCGCGGGCGGGAAGCTGGTCAGCGTCTCCGCCGCCGTAGGCGCGGGCAGGGGTGTTGGCGCGGATGGCCCAGAGGACTTCGGTTCCGGGATTGGTCCGGGCGGTTCGGGCGAGGTCCAGGACCATGTTCGCGGCCGAGTGTCCGGAGCCGATGACCAGGGTGCGGCGTCCAGCGAACCCGTCACCGGAGACGTCAGGCAGCGGCCCGGTGATCAGCCCGGCGGCCCGGGCTTCGGCCTCACCGGGCGCGGGCAGCCCCCCTGATCCAAGGGGCGCAGGGGTGGTCCAGGTTCCGGAAGCGTCGATGACGGCGCGGGCCAGGATCTCTGTGGTGTCGCCGCTGGTGTGCCGGATGCGCAGGAGGAACGGAGCCTGGTCGCGGCCGGCGCTACGTCCTTTGTCCATGCCCTGCCGCGTGACGGCAACGACTCTGGCTCCGGTCCGGATCCGGTGTTTAAGTGCGGGGGTGGCGGCCAGGGGCTCGAGGTAACCGGTGACGATCTGGTGTCCGTAGGGCAGTGCGGTTGGACGGGGCGCTTCCCAACCAGTGGCCTCGAGCAGCCGGACGGCGGCGGCGTCGAGGTTGTACTGCCAGGTGGAGAACACCCGGACGTGGCCCCACGCGCGCACTGCGGCTCCGACGGTGGGGCCGGCTTCGAGGACGAGCGGTTCAAGGCCGCGTTCGAGCAGGTGCGCGGCCGCGGCCAGGCCGACGGGTCCGGCACCGATCACGGCGACCGGCAGGGAGTCCTGTGCTGTCATGCTGTCCTCATTTCAATCGTCGGCGCGCACTTACGGTGCCGTTCGGGTGGCGGGTTATGCGGTAGCCGGGGTCAGGGAGGCGATCAGCGCCTCGACCCGGGTCTTGATCTCGTCGCGGATGGGCCGGACGGAGTCGACGCCCTTGCCGGCGGGGTCTTCCAGGACCCAGTCTTCGTAGCGCTTCCCCGGGAAGTAGGGGCACTCGTCACCGCAGCCCATGGTGATGACGACGTCGGAACCTTTCACGGCCTCGGTGGTGAGGATCTTAGGGATCTCGGCGGACATGTCGATACCGACTTCGGCCATCGCCTCGACCGCGGCGGGGTTGACCTTGTCCACGGGCTGCGACCCGGCGGAGCGGACCTCAATCTCACCCTTGCCCAGGGTGGCGAGGAACGCGGCGGCCATCTGGGAACGGCCGGCGTTGTGGACGCAGACGAACAGGACGGAGGGCTTGTGGCTCACGAGAGCACCTTTCGATCAGCCGCGACCGCCGCGGCAGCGGTGGAAGCAGCAAGGGTGGGGTAAAGGAATCGGACCAGGGCGTAGCCGGCTGCCCCGCCGGCCAGCTGGGCGAAGATGAAAGCGGGAGCGGACGACGGGGAGATCCCGGCGAAGGTGTCCGTGATGGTCCGGGCGATCGTGACGGCGGGGTTGGCGAAGCTGGTGGAGGACGTGAACCAGTACGCTGCCGTGATGTAGCCGCCGACGGCGAACGCGACCCGGTCGGTCCTCCCGGAACGGACCGTGCCGAAGATGACCAGCAGCAGCCCGATGGTGGCTATGACCTCGCCGAACCAGAGGCCGGCCCCGGCTCTTTCCCGCGTGGAGAACGTGACGGCGTCCAGGCCGAACATCAGGTTCGCAGCAAGGGCGCCCACCAGGCCGCCCAAGAACTGGGCGCCGATCAGAGCCGCCGATGTTCTGGTGTCAATCATGCCCAAGGCGCGTTCGACCAGGGTGACGACGGGGTTGAACGAGGCGGAGACCGGCTGCAGGGCGACAATGAGCGCGACCAGGGCGGCGCCTGTGGCCACGCTGTTCTGCAGAAGCTGCAGCCCGACGTCGTCCGTGGACAACCGTGACGCCATAATCCCGGAGCCCACGATGGCTATCACGAGGAATGCCGTACCGACGAGCTCGGCACCGGCCCTGCGCGCCAGGACGCTCACTTCGCCTGTCCCCCGATCAGTGTGGCGAGGTTCTGAAGGGCCTCGGTGCGGGCCCGGTAGTAAACCCAGACGCCACGCTTCTCCCGGTCCAGCAGACCGGCCCCGTGCAGGATTTTCAGGTGGTGGCTGATCGTCGGCTGGGACAGCTCGAAGGCGTCGTTCAGGTCGCAGACACACGCCTCACCGCCCTCATGCGAGGCGACCAGGGACATCAGCCGCAACCGGACCGGATCCGCCAGGGCCTTCAACAGTGGCGCGATTCCCTCCGCCTCGGGCAGGGACAAGGGCTCCCGCGCCAGCGGGGAGCAGCAAGCAACCGTTTGGACCGCGGTCAATTCCAAGGACATAGACACACGTATATATTCACATTCATCTATGTCATAGCGCAATGACCCAACGTCGGGCTCATTGTCGGCATCCGGCGCTACACTGAACTTATCGAACAAATATTCGAATAAGGGTGTGTTGTGGGCGTTATTGTCGGGCCTCGCGTGATAGATGCAGGCGCGTCGCTGTTCTCGGTATTGATCTCTCCCGTGGCAGTCGCGGCCGGCTTTCCATCGCCGGCACAGGACTACTTCGACGGGCGGATCGACCTGAACGCACACCTGATCAAGGACATCACCAGCACCTTTGTTGTCAGGGTCACCGGAAACTCCATGGAGGGTGCCGGCATCAGCGACGGGGACGAGCTGATCGTCAACCGCGCGCTGGAACCCAAGGACGGGTCCGTCGTGATTGCCGTGCTGGACGGTGAACTCACCGTAAAGAGGCTGCGCATCACGGCCACCGGAATCGTCCTGCAGGCGGAAAATCCCCGGTACCAGGACATCAAGGTATCGGCGCTTTCCGAACTGACCATCTGGGGAGTCGCCACAAGGTGCCTGCACCATGTCTGAGGCCCGCCGTGGCTAAACCTGTCCTCATGCGCCACATGCCGCAGATCGCCCACGTGGACGTCAACTGTTTCTACGCGTCCGCGGAACGGGCCTTCGACCCCTCGCTGGAGGGCCGCCCACTGGTGGTCCTGTCCAATAACGACGGCTGCGCCGTTACCCGTTCCCCCGAGGCGAAGGCACTCGGCATCACCACCGGCGAACCCTGGTTCAAGCTCGCGCCGCGGGCAAAGGAGTGGGGCCTCGTGGCGAAATCCAGCAACTATGAACTCTACGGCGACATCAGCGCGCGGGTCATGGAGCTGCTCGGCAGGTACTCGGCCTGGTTGGAGGTCTACAGCATCGACGAGGCGTTCCTGGGGGTCAAGGGGGACGCCGGCACCTTGCTACCCCTCGGACGCACCATCAAGGATGCCGTCCGCAGGCATGTGGGCGTTCCCGTGTGCGTGGGCATCGCACCCACCAAGACGCTCGCCAAGCTCTGCAACAAGTGGGCCAAGAACAACCCGGCCTTTGACGGGGTCTGTTTATGGGAGGCGGTCCCCCACGATGTCCGGGACAGCCTGCTGGCCCGGCTGCCCGTGGACGAGATCTGGGGCATCGCCGGAAGGCTGACCAAGCGGCTCAACGTCCTGGGGATCTTCACGGTCCAGGACCTGGTCCGCGCCGATGCGGTGATGATCCGGGACAGGTTTTCGGTGGTGCTGATGCGCACCGTCCTCGAGTTGCGGGGCACCCCCTGCATTCCCATGGAGGAGGAGCGAATCGGCCGGGACCAGCTGATCTTCTCGCGATCGTTCGCCACGCCGGTCGCCAGTGCGGACGGCCTGCGGCAGGTGCTGAGCATTTACGGGCAGCAGGCGAGCGCCAGGCTGTCCAAGCACGGCCTGCAGGCGAAAGTGCTCACGGCATTTGCCGCCACGTCACCCTTCCGCCAACAGGAGCAGGCGTACCCGTCCGTATGCGTTTCGCTGCCGATGCCGACGGCGGACCCGCTGCTGCTGACCAGGGCGGCACATGCCCTGCTCCCCCACATCCGGGACGGCCTCAAATATGCCAAGGCGGGGATCATGCTGACCGACCTGCGGCCCACCGGCAACCAGTCGCCGCTCGAACTGTTCGAGAACCGGCATGAGGAACGCGGCATCGGCCCGCTGCTTGACGACGTGAGCCGGCGCTTCGGGCGCGGGGCCATCGGGCTGGGACATGCCGGCATCAAGTCCGGCCTCGACTGGACCATGAAGCGTGACATGCGCTCGCCCCGGTACACCACCCATTGGGACGAACTTCCGGTGGTCAAAGCCGCATGACCGGCTGCAGTGACAGAAACATAGTCCAAATTGTTCAGCATGCTAGCCAGCAGACAGTATAGTGAACAGATGACTTCTCCCAAGACTGTGGCCATCGCCGTCCCGCTCGAAGCAGAGCTCGTGGACCAGATCCGTGCCGTCGATCCGTCCATCACCGTCCTGTACGAGCCCGGCCTCCTCCCGCCGGAGCGCTTTCCCGCGGACCACGCCGGCGATCCCGCTTTCGAGCGCACGCCCGGGCAGGAGGAACGCTACTGGGCCATGCTCGGGGGGGCGGAAGTGCTCTACGGCTTCCCCAATGAGAGCCCTGCGGGCCTGGCCCGCATCGCCCGGGACAACCCCTCACTCGAATGGATCCATGCCATGGCGGCGGGGGCAGGCGGAGCGGTCAAGGCATCCGGGCTCGGCCAGGACGTCCTGCAGAAATTCCGGATCACCACCTCCGCCGGAGTACACGCGCTTCCCCTCGCCGAATTTGCGGCGATGGGGATCCTGAACGGCTTCAAACGGAGCGCCGAGCTGGCCCAGGACCAGGCCGCCAAGGCCTGGCCCGACCTGCGGGTACCCACCCGCCTGGTCAACGGCTCAAACCTGGTGATCAGCGGCCTGGGCGAAATCGGGCTGGAAACGGCCCGGATCGCCAGGGCGCTCGGCATGAACGTCAGCGGCACCAAGCGGACCGTTGAGCCCATCGAGGGCATCCACCAGGTGGTGGACAACGCGGGCCTGCCCGGACTCCTCGCCACGGCAGACGCCGTTGTCAACACCCTGCCCGGAACCGAATACACAGAGAAACTCTTCAACCGGGAACTGTTCGCGGCCATGAAACCCGGCACCACCTTCGTCAATGTTGGCCGAGGCACCGTGGTGGATGAGGATGCGCTGCTGGAGGCGCTGGAGAACGGCCAGGTGGGGTACGCCTGCCTGGACGTCTTCGCCGTGGAGCCGCTGCCCCGGGACAGCCCCCTGTGGCGCCACCCCAAGGTTATGGTTTCGCCCCACACGTCAGCCCTCAGCGCCGCCGAAAACCGGCTGATCACAGAGCGGTTCTGCAGCAACCTCCGCACCTTCCTCGACGGCGGCGAGCTTCCCCACCTCGTGGACACCGTCCACTTCTACTAAGCCAGTACCGGGAGAACCAATGCGCATCGCCAGAATCAACACAGCGTCCGGGACCCGGCACGCGGTTGAACGGGCCGGATCATGGCACCACATCGTCGACCCGTTCGAGGCACCGCTCCGCTTCACGGGCGGCACCACCCCCGCCGGTGAGGCGGAGCTCCTCGCTCCCGTGGCCCCGGCGGTAGTGGTAGGCATCGGCCACAACCTGACCCTCAACGACCACCCACTGCCCATCCAGGCATGGCATAAGTCCGTCCACACCGTGGCCGGACCTGGCGACCGGATCGTCGCCGCACGCGGCCGCGGCACAGTGAACGTAGAAGGTGAACTCGCCGTGGTGATCGGCAAGCAGGCAGCTGACCTGACCGCGGAGAACGCCCTGGACCACGTCCTCGGCTACACCTGCGTCAATGACGTCACCAACGTGGATCAGAACGCGGTGGACGAGCGGAACTTCCAGGGCAAGGCCGGCGTCAACTACACGCCACTCGGACCGTGGATAGAAACCGCCCTTCCGGATCCCGAGCGGGCTGGCATCGGCGTCTTCGTCAACGGAGTGCCCAAGGCCAACTCCGGGACGTTCAACCTGCCCTCCTCTGTGGTGGACTGCCTTGTCTACGTCACCTCCTGGCTGACCCTTGAGCCCGGGGATGTCGTCATGACCGGCGCGCCCGGCACCGCGGTGCCCGTGGAGCCGGGCGACCGCGTGGACATCGTGGTGGAGGGCGTCGGAACCCTGACCAGCGCGGTCGGTTGACGGGCCGCTCCCGCATTCTTCGGGACCGCACATCCGCCGGGGCACTTATGATGGATACCGTTCAGTTGACTGAACGGACACCGCAGTCAGTCCCGGCAACCTAAGGAGAATCATGGCCGATTCCCGCACCCCCGCTTCACCGGACAAGTCGGGAGCCGCCTCGCCGGCGCCGGCAGTCACGCGTGCGGCCGCCGTCCTGGATGCGCTGGCGGCTTCTGCAACGGGGCGGCTGACCCTCAGCGACCTTTCGCGCGAAGTGGGGATTCCCAAGTCTTCCACCTCCAATCTCCTGCTGGCGCTCGAAGAAGCCCGGCTGATCACCCGGCAGGGAGCGGAATTCACCCTGGGCCGCAAGCTGGTGGAACTCGGCGCTGCCTACTTGGGCCGGATGGACGAGGTCCAGGAGTTCTACCGCTACTGCGAACAGGCCTCCGTCCTCTCCGGGGAGACCGTCCGGATCGCCATGCTGGACGGAACCAACGTTATCTACCTCGCCCGCTACGAGGGCCACCCCGCAGTCCGCCTGACCTCCAATATCGGCGACAAGATGCCGGTATCCCTCTGCGCCGTAGGCAAGGCGCTGATCGCCCGGCTCAACGTGCACGACATCGAAGGGATGTTCCCTGACGACGCCGAACTGCCGGTCCTCACGCCCAAGTCGCTGCGCACCGGGGCGGAACTGAAGTCGCAGCTGCGCGAAATCCGCGAGCAGGGCTACGCCTTCGAGGACGAGGAAAGCACCACCGGAGTGGTGTGCCTGGCCGTGTCTGTTCCGACGCGCGGCGCCCACGGTCCCAGCCTGGGCCTGTCCGTCACCGCGCTGAAGGCCACCTACACTCCGGAGCAGGGCTCGCAGATGGTCAAGGAGCTCAAGGAGCTGGCACACTCGCTGGGCAACCCTATGGGCTAAACGCGGCCGCGGACTCCAAGCCGCAGAGGAACGCCACTTCTCAACAAAACAAAAAACTGTTGCCAGTTGTTCAGCTTGCTGTATTGTGTTCAGCATAGTGATCGACACAACAGGTGTTGTCGCTATCCCACCAGGCCAACGGGGGCCTGGAGTGCATTAGAGGGAGTTCTCGTGACAACTCGTACTAAATCACCGCAGACCGATGCGGACGGCGCCGTCGTCGATCCGGAGCAGCTGCGAAGGGCAACTCTTGCCAGCTCCGTGGGTTCGGCCCTGGAGTACTACGACTTCTACATTTACGGCCTCGCATCGGCCCTGATTTTCGGCCCGCTGTTCTTCGCCCCGCTGGGCGAGAGCGGCGCCGTCATCGCCTCCTTCGCCACCTACGGCGTCGGCTTCGCGGCCCGGCCTTTCGGCGGCGTGGTCTTCGGGTACATCGGGGACCGGTTTGGCCGCAAAATGGTGCTGATCCTGACCATCGGCCTGATGGGCATGGCCAGCTTCGCCATCGGGCTCCTCCCCACCTTTGAGCAGGCGGGGATGCTCGGGGCGGTGCTGCTGGTTGCCCTGCGCATCCTCCAGGGCCTGGGCGCCGGAGCCGAGCAGGCAGGCGCCACAACGCTGATCTCCGAGGTGGCCCCGCGCCGCCGTCGCGGTTTCTTCGCCTCACTGCCCTTCGTGGGCATCCAGCTGGGCACGCTCCTGGGCGCCGGCACCTTCGCCCTGATGGCCCTGGCGGACAAGGAAGTCCTGCAGGGCTGGCTCTGGCGCGTACCTTTCCTGGCCAGCGTCATCCTGATCATCATCGCCGTCTTCATCCGGCTCAAGCTCAAGGAGACCCCGGTCTTCCAGGAGCTCGAAAAACACAAGGCCGTGGCCAAGAACCCGGTGGGCCAGATCTGGAAGCACTCCAAGAAGAACGTGCTGGTGGGCATCGGCCTGCGGATGGGTGAAAACGGAAACTCATCGATCTACTCGGCGCTGCTGGTGTCCTTCATCAGCATGCCGGCCGGCGTCTTCGCCGGCGACAAGTTCATCGGCCCCACCGGCCTGCTGATCGCCGCCGGATTCGCGGCGGTCCTGGTGGTCACCTTCGGTGCCCTGTCCGACCGCTTCGGCCGGGTTCCCGTCTACCGCTACGGCGCCCTGTTCCAGGCCGTCATCGCCCTCCCGGCCTTCTACCTGGTCACACTGGGCAACGTCACCCTGGTCTGGGTGGTCATGGTGGTTGGCATCGCCCTGGGCGTCCAGTCCATGCTCGGCCCGCAGTGCGCCCTGCTGCCGGAACTCTTCGGCTCCCAGCACCGCTTCACCGGCGTCGCCCTCAGCCGCGAAATCTCCGCAGTGCTCGCCGGCGGCTTTGCACCGATGATCGGTGTGGCACTGCTCGCAGCTACCGGCCACTCCTGGCTGGTTCCCGCGATCTACTCCCTGGTGCTGGCGTCAATCTCTTTCGCCACCACCTTCTTCACCCCCGAAACGAACGGCCGCGACCTGCTGGTCGTGGAGGACGCCAAGTGACGCACGGCTCCGTCGGCTTCGTGGGGCTCGGCCTCATGGGCGCCCCGATGGCCGCCAACCTGCTCGGCGCCGGGTGGCAGGTCAGGGGTTGGAACCGCTCCCCCGCAGCCGTCCGGGACCTTGAACTCCGGGGCGGGTCCGGCGTCGACACCGTCGCCGACCTGCGCGGCGAGCCCGTCATCATCTTCATGCTCCCCGATCTTCCCTTCATCGAAGAGTCCGCGGCCGGCCTCCTGGCGGCATGGCGGACGGAGCCACCCGCGCCGGGGACGCTGGTGGTGGTCATGAGCAGCGTGTCACCGGTGGGGGTGCAGGCGTTCGGCCTCGCGGTGGCTGAGGCCAGCGCCGGGAACGCCTCCGTGCTCGATGCACCGGTCAGCGGCGGCACGGACGGCGCGCGCCGGGGAACCCTGGCCATCATGGCCGGCGGCTCCGAGGCGGACTTCGCACGTGCGCTGCCGGTCCTGGAGGCCATGGGCGCGGCGGTCCGGCGGCTGGGCGGGCTGGGCGCCGGCTCCCTCGCCAAGGCGTGCAACCAGCTGGTGGTGGGAACCACGACGGCGGCACTCGCCGAAGCCGCGGAGCTGGCCGAACGCTCGGGCCTGGACGTCCACGCCCTCTTCGAGGTGCTCGCCGGGGGCTTCGCGGGCAGCCGCGTGCTGGACCAGGTGGGACCCCGGCTGGCGGCCAAGGATTACACACCCACAGGGCCGGCCAAGTTCATGCGCAAGGACCTGTCATTCGTACTGGACAGTGCACGCAGCGCGGGTACCGCCACACCCATGGCGTCCGCCGGAATCGAGCTGTACACCGAGCTGGTGGCGCAGGGCCTGGGAGACCAGGACCTTGCGGTGGTGCGGCAGGCCGTCGCGAACCTCAGCGCAGCCGGCGCCGGAGAGGCCCGGCGATGAGCCAGTTGTTTGACCTGACCGGACGCACCGCCCTGGTCACGGGTTCCAGCCGTGGCATCGGCAACGCACTCGCCCGGGCACTGGCGGAGGCCGGCGCCACGGTGGTCCTGAACGGGATCAATGCGGAGCGGCTCGCAGCGGCCGAGGCGTCGATGGCAGCGGATTTCGCCCCGGGCCGGATCCGCAGCTGCGCGTTCGACGTCACCCGGGACAGCGACGCTGAGCGGGGCGTTGCCTGGGTGGAGGAGAACGTTGGCCCCCTGGAAATCCTGGTCAACAACGCCGGAATCCAGCACCGGGTGGCCATGCTCGACCTCGACGTCAGCGATTGGGAGCGGGTCATCAGCACCGACCTCACCAGTGCCTTCCTGGTGGGCCGCGCCGCAGCCCGCGTGATGGTGCCCCGGGGCCGCGGCAAGATCATCAACATCTGCTCCGTCCAGACGGACCTGGCCCGGCCCACCATCGCGCCCTACGTCGCCGCCAAGGGCGGGCTGCGGAACCTGACCCGTGCCATGACGGCGGAGTGGGCGTCATCAGGGCTGCAGATCAACGCCATCGCTCCGGGCTACATCCACACGGAGATGACGCAGAACCTGGTGGACGACGAGCAGTTCAACTCCTGGATCCTGGGAAGGACACCGGCCCGGCGCTGGGGTACCGCCAGCGACCTGGCCGGCCCTGCCGTCTGGCTGGCGTCGGACGGTTCGGCCTTCGTCAACGGGCAAACCATCTTCATCGACGGCGGCATGACGGTGGTGGTTTAACGGGAGACTGCACCCGGATGTCCGGGCGCGGGGAAGACGCCGTGCGACCTTCCGTGACGCTGGACGACGCCGCGTTGCGGCTGCGCGTCGTCCCGTTAACGCCTGCTACGGGAATCATTGTGGCCCTGCTGGGCGCTCCGTAATCTCGTCTCAGCACCCGCCCCAGCAAAGGAATCCCCATGGCAGACCCCCAGGACACGAGTCCGCAGAACCCCGGAAGCTCCACCCGCATCGTCGCCGGCCAGGCCGCTCCCAAGCGCCCCCTGGGCCTGAAAATCGGCATCGCCGCCGCCATCCTCGCCCTCGTGGGAGGCGGCGCCGCCGTCGCCTCAGCCGTCAACGCGAACAACACCGCCACCGCACCAGAGGCCGCAGCAGCGCCCGCCGGAAACCCGGCGGCGGAACTGAAACTCGGCTACTTCGGCAACGTCACCCACGCCCCCGCACTGGTGGGCGTCAGCAAAGGCTTCATCAAGGACCAGCTCGGCGACACCAAGCTCAGCACCCAGGTCTTCAACGCCGGTCCCGCGGCCATTGAGGCGCTCAACGCCGGAGCCATCGACGCCACCTACATAGGCCCCAACCCGGCCATCAACTCGTTCGTGAAGAGCCAGGGCGAATCCATCAACATCATTGCCGGTGCGGCCGCCGGCGGAGCGCAGCTCGTGGTGAAGCCGGAGATAAACTCCGCCGCGGACCTCAAGGGCAAGACCCTCGCCTCCCCGCAGCTCGGCGGCACCCAGGACGTGGCCCTCCGCGCCTGGCTGACCGCCCAGGGCTACAAGACAAACGTGGACGGCAGCGGCGACGTGGCCATCAACCCCACCGAGAACGCCCAGACCCTGAAGCTGTTCCAGGACGGCAAGCTCGACGGCGCGTGGCTGCCCGAGCCCTGGGCCTCACGCCTGGTGCTGACCGCCGGTGCCAAGGTGCTGGTGGACGAGAAGGACCTGTGGGACGGTTCGCTGTCCGGCAAGCCCGGCGAATTCCCTACAACTATCCTGATCGTCAACCAGAAATTCGCCGCAGACCACCCGGACACCGTCAAGGCGCTCCTGAAGGGCCACGCCAAGTCCGTTGAGTGGGCTGAACGGTGCCGCCGCGGATGAGAAGGCCACCGTCATCAACGCAGCACTCAAGGAAGCGGCCGGCGCCGAGCTCAAGGCCGATGTCATCGACCGGTCGCTCAAGAACATCGTGTTCACGGTGGATCCGCTGGCCGGAACGTACCAGAAGCTGCTGGCCGATGGCGTCACGGCCGGAACCACCAAGCAGGCCGACATCAACGGCATTTTCGACCTGCGGGCCCTCAACGAGGTCGCCGGCGAGAAGACCTCCGCCGCCAACCTCGGCAAAGAATAGCCGCCAACCACCACAGGGCGCCCGCCCGGCAGGAACGGCACCAGCGCTCCGGCCGGGCGGGCGCTTTTAACTTGTGGAAATCCTGCGCTTAGCCGCCGGAAACAGGCGCCTCGCCGCCCCTAAGCTGAAGAGGATTCATCGGCAGGCGGCACGGGGGATGTTGGGTGGGCGGTTCAGGCAGGGATCATGGCACATGGCCGGGAGCGCCCGACGGCGGCCCGTTGCCAAGGGTGCGCCGGTCACCGAGCGGAAGGATCCCGCAGTGGGCCATCGACGAGGCGTTCGGCCGGCAGGCACAGCAGGCTCCGTGGCGCGCACCGGAACCGGCGCCCGCAGGACGGCCGGCGTTTGGCGGTTTCCGCCGGCCGTACCGGCCCCGGCAGCGGAAGCGGCGGCTGCTCCCCGCGCTCGGCCTGGCGCTGGTCATCTGCCTGTACTTCACGCCGTCGTTCTTCAACCGCGTTGTCCTTCCCTTCGCGGCACCGTACCTGCCGGGGGCAACGGTTCCGCCGCCCGGGTTCGAGGCCGCGTCCTCGCCCCTGGGGACTCCCCCGGCCAGCACCGGCTCCACGGCTTTCGTCCTGCAGGACTCGCCCGATCCCGGCCAGCGGTTCGCCGCATACGATCCGTGCCGTCCGGTCCACTACGTAGTGCGTCCTGACTTCGCCGTGCCGGGTGGGGACGCGCTGATCCGGGACGCGGTAGCAGCGACCTCCGCGGCCACCGGCCTGCAGTTCATCTACGACGGCACCTCAACCGAAGCGCCGGCAGATGAGCGGGAGGCCTTCCAGCCGGACCGCTACGGCAAGCGCTGGGCCCCGGTGCTGATCGCATGGTCCACCCCGCAGGAGTCACCCGGCCTCGCCGGCGACATCGCGGGCGACGGCGGCAGCACCTTCGTCCAGGCACCCGGCCAGCCGATGGTCCTCGCCGCCGGCCAGATCCGGCTGGATGCGCCCGACCTCGCGGGCATCCTCGCCAGCCGCCCGGACGGAACGGACCAGGTGCGGGCCATCATCATGCACGAACTCGGCCACGTTGTGGGCCTGGACCACGTCAACGATCCGGGCCAGCTGATGCATGCGGCCAACATGGGCGTGGTGGATTTCGCCGCCGGGGACCGCGCCGGGCTGGCCCTCCTGGGCAGCGGCCCGTGCGTTCCCCAGCTCTGACCCCCGGCGCAAGACAGGGCGTGCCCGGGGGCGCGGATAGGGTATGCAAACCTGCGTAGCCGGGGACCGCTGCCGGTGTTTTACTTTCCCCTATGACTGAGTTGCTGAAGCAGCACCCAAACGAGCCGCACGACGACAGCATTGCAGCGCGCCTGAACTGGCTGCGCGCGGGCGTCCTTGGAGCCAATGACGGCATCGTGTCCGTGGCCGCAACGGTGGTGGGAGTCGCCGGTGTGACCAACGATGTCACCCCTATCCTGGTGGCCGGCGCGGCCGCCGTGGTGGGTGGCGCCGTCTCCATGGCGCTGGGCGAGTACGTGTCCGTCAGCAGCCAAAGCGACAGCCAGCGGGCCCTGATCGAGAAGGAACGCCAGGAACTCCGTGACGATCCCGACGGCGAACTGGAGGAGCTAGCCGCCATCTACCAGGCGAAGGGACTCACCGAAGCAACCGCGCGCACGGTGGCCCTCGAGCTCACCGAGCACGATGCGCTGGGCGCGCACCTGGAGGCCGAGCTGAAGATTGATGAGGCCAGCGTCGCCAGCGCCTGGCACGCAGCGTTTGCCTCGGCCATCGCCTTCACCGTCGGTGCGGTACTGCCGCTGCTGGCAATCCTGCTGCCACCGGCCGAAATCCGGATCCCCCTCACCTTCGTGGCGGTTGTCATCGCCTTGGCGATTACCGGCACGGTCAGCGCCAGGATCGGCGGCAGCTCGAAGCGGAAGGCCACCCTGCGCCTGGTCATTGGCGGCGCCCTTGCCATGGCTTTCACCTATGGCGTTGGCCTGCTGCTGGGCACCACGGGGATAGCCTGACTCCAGCACACCTGATCCGGCGTCACTGCCCAGTCCCTAGGAGCTTTGCATGGTGGAAATCGGCGGCCTTCCGGCCCACATCCTCCTGGTCCATGGAGTGGTTGTCCTGGCGCCGCTGGCGGGCCTGATGGCGGTGGTCTTTGCACTCTGGCGCCGGAGCAGGGCCTACCTGGCCTGGCCCCTCGGCGTCCTGGCCTTTGGCCTGGTGCCGTTGTCCATCCTCACCGCGCAGGCCGGTGAACAGCTGGAGAAGGCCAGGCCTGCCTCGAACCTTATCCGGGAGCACGCCGAGCAGGGCGGCTTCTTCCGGTTCGTGGCGGTGATCTTCCTGGTGGTGGCGGCCGCGCAGATTCTTGCCGCCTTCCCCGCCGCAGTGAACCGCTGGCACGTGCTCCGCGGAGCCGGACGCCTCCTGGCCGCCCGCTGGTTTGTTCCGGCTACGTCAGTTCTCGGCGTCCTGGCGGGGCTGTTCCTGATCTACGAGGCCGTTGTGACCGGCCACTCCGGCTCGGCGTCGGTCTGGAGCGGAACCTAGGGCGCTGCACGGGGAATGGCCCGCTGGAAAGGTGGCTGGGATCATCAATCCCCCGTCGCTGGAGTAGACCTTGGAACTGCCCCGCCGAACTTACGCCCGTCATCAATCGCATGAAGCGCGCCCAGGGCCAACTTGCCGCTGTCACGCGCATGCTCGAGGAAGGCCGCGATTGCAAGGATGTGGTCACGCAGCTGGCGGCGGTATCGAAGGCCCTTGACCGGGCCGGATTCGCCATCATCGCCACCGGGCTGGAGCAGTGCATCGTCCAGAAGGACGAAACCCTGGACCGGAAAGAGCTGGAGAAGCTTTTCCTCTCCCTGGCCTAACAGGCGGGCGGGGCCAATACGCGCCGGACGCCAGGGGCGGACGACGCCGGCATGCGGCTGCGGCGCGTCAGCGAAACACCGGGGCGGGTGGCCGCAGGGCGGCGGCGGGGCAACAGCCCGCCAAAGTGGAGCTAAGTAGCTTGAGCTAGGCCTGCGCCTGCATGCCGAGCGGCGGCATGGCCGGGCCGGCCAAACCGGGGGCAGCGGCAACATCCATCAGTGCAGGCCGCTGCAGGTAAGCCTCAAGCTCGTCGGCTGAAAGGCCGGCCGTCCGGGCCAGGGCAGGCGCGCTGACACTGAAGGCCGAGGCGCCGCGGAGAGCCGCGCACAGGTCCTCTTCGGCGGCGTCCAGCTCCCACTGCAGCTGCTCCAGTTTGGCGGACGCCAAGGCAACTGCCTTCATCCATCCGCCGGCCTCCGAGGGCGCGCCGGACGCCCCCACGGGATCGGCATTGAAGCCATAGCTGTCGGGCAGCGGCAGGGCGACGACATCGGCCAGGTGATTCCGGTTCCGGCTCTGTGGTTCTGCTACCGCTGTCATGTCGCCCTCGATCCCTCGTTTACCGAATTGCTAGTTTGTCTAGTATTTAGTACCTCTAGGCAATTGTCCAGCCCGGTTTGGCGGATCAGTCCCTCGCCACCTCGTCCATGGCGTGGCGCATGCGGACCAGGAAGCCGAAAACTGTTCCAAGCTCGTCGCGGTCAAGGGATTCTATGAGGTTGGCGATGGGCCGCCGGGCGTCGTCCAGCGCCTGGACTTCCGCGGTCTCGCTCAGCCCGGTACTCCGGAGGATGGAAGCCCGACGGTCCGAGGGGTGGGGCTCCCGCACCACAACGCCGCCTGACACCAGCCGGTCAATCAGGGCAGTAATCGAGGCGGAGCTCAGCCCCAACAGGGCCGATAATTCCGTGGGGCGCATGCCATCGCCGCGAAATGTTGCCTCACGGACGTAGCGCAGGGCGAGGACGTCGGTGGCACCGCGATCCATGATGGGGCGGGTGCGGCGGAGCATGGCTGTCTCCGCGGCACGGTACTCGCTCAGCGCATCAAGGACGTCGGTTGCACCGATCCGGCCAACCGCTTCCCGGGTGTCGACACTTCCCAATCCACCTAAAGGAGTCATGACCCTTCCTCGATAGCCTAGTAACACGCCCGTCAAGCTAAAAATACTAAGGCATTCACCCTGCAGTGTCGATGTGGGGGGCCAGCTCCCGCGTCAGTCCCCTGGCAGGGCGTTCATCTCCGCCCGGGTGGGCGGGTTGGCGCCGGGCCGGGAAACGGTGACAGCAGCGGCGCGGGCAGCGTGGGCCAGCAGTTCCGCCAGCGCCTCCGCGGGCAGCTCGCGCAGGTCCTTCCGGTTTTGCGCGCCGTCCAGGCCCCGGTCCACGAGTCCGGAGAGCAGGGCCGCCATGAAGGAGTCGCCGGCGCCAACGGTGTCCGCCACCTCGACGCGCGGGGCCGCCACTGCGGCCTCACCTGCGGCCGTGATGCCCCACGGACCCTCCCCACCGCGGGTCACCACCACCATCGCGGGGCCTTCGGAGCCTCCCAGTGCCAGCCACTGGCGGGCGGACTCCAGGACGTCCTGCCCCGGATACAGCCAGGCGAGGTCCTCGTCCGAGGCCTTCACCACGTCGGCGAGGGAGACGAACTTTTCCGCGTGGCGGCGCGCGTAATCCACGTCGGTGATGATGCTCGGGCGGCAGTTGGGGTCGAAGCTGATGGTGGCATGCGGGTGTGCGTATTCGACGGCGGCCAGCACCTCGGTGGCGCCGGGCGCCAGCATCGTGGCGATCGATCCGGTGTGCAGCAGCGTGGTGCCCTGGAGCATGAAGCCGAGCCGGTCTGCGATGCCGGGAAGCTCCCAGGCGAGGTCGAACGTGTAGGTGGCGGCGCCGTCGTCGTCAATCAAGGCGGTGGCAACGCTGGTGGGCAACTCATCCGGGCCCAGCGGAAGCATCACCGAGCTGGCGCGGAGGTGCGCGGCCACGGAATCGCCGTAGGCGTCGCGCCCGTAGCGGCCGATGAACTGCACCGGGTGGTCCAGGCGTGCCAGGCCCACCGCAACGTTGAGCGGGCTGCCGCCTACGTGGGCTTCGATTCCCGAAGCGCGCTGGACAACGTCAACAAGGCCTTCGCCGATCACCGTGAGCATGGTCATACTCTGCCAGAGAAGCGGGCGGGGCCGAATTCCATGTCAGCGCAGCAGTTCACACACCAGTTCGCGGCACGCCAGGTAGGCCGGGGCGGTGATGTCGATCAGCGCGAAGTGGTCGCCGGGGACGCTGACGAACCGTGCGGGCACCGCCGATCCCCGGGCCGCGTCCACATAGCCTGTGGACATTTCCGGCGGCACGTCGTCGTCGGCTTCGGCGTGGACGGCGTACACGGGAACGTCCAGCGGCAGCGCCGCCATGGGGCTGGCCAGCCGGTGCCGGGCGGGGAATTCCGACGACGGTCCGCCCAGGAGGTTGGCTACGGCACCGTTGCTGAGGTTGAGGCGTTCAGCGCCGGCCAGGTCCAGGACCCCGGACTGGCTGACCACGCCGGTGAGCCGGACTCCCCGCCGGCCCGGAAGGCTGTCCGCGTTTCCTGTCCCCAGTTCCGCCACCCTGCCCCGCCCGGCGGCCCAGACTGCCAGGTGCCCTCCGGCCGAATGGCCCAGGGCCACCACCTTCCCCAGGTCCAGGGCATGGGGGTCCGCGAGCGCTGCCAGATGGTCGATGCCCGCCAGGATGTCATCGAACGTGCCGGGCCAGCCGCCTCCGTTTCCGGCGCGCCGGTACTCCAGGTTCCAGGCGGCGATCCCGTGTTCCGCCAGGTCCCTGGCCAGAGGTTCGCCGAGCTCGGCGCCATACTTCGCACGCCAGTACCCGCCATGGATCACCACCACCACGCCCTGGTGCCGGGCGCCTACGGGAAGATCGGGGAGGAACAGTTCGCCCCACTGGCTGGGATCCTCGCCGTACGGGTAGCGGTGGCGTTGAATCATGTGCCGAGACTACAGGGGGACGGGACGGCAGGGACCGGACCCGTTTAGCCGGGCCTGTTCCTGGGCACCCTTCAACCATGGAAGAACGTGACGTGACCACCCGGAGTTCCACCGTTGAGGAGTGGACGCAGGCCCTGTCCGAATCCACCGGCTCACCGGGCGGCGGTGCCGGGACAGGCGTAATGCTGGCCGTTGCTGCGTCGTTGGCCTCGATGGTGGCCGGCTATACCGAACCGGGCGCGGACCATCAGCAAACCGTGGACGATCTCAGGGACCGTGCCCGGAAACTGCGGAGCGAGGCGCTGCACCTGGCCGACGAGGATTCGACGGCGTCCCGGGCCTTCGGCGCCGCCTTCCGGTTGGAGCCCGGCGCTGAACGGGACAACGCCATCCGCGAGGCCTCAGTTGACGCCGCGCACGCCTCCGCCGTGCTCGGCGCCCGGGCGGTGCAGGCCATAGACGATCTCGCCTGGCTGGCGGCGCACGGCAATAAGGCGCTGATCGCCGACGTCGTTGTCGCTTTCGGTGCCCTCCGCGCGGCCGTGGCGGGAGCCCGGACCAACGTCAGCTTCGACCTGGGATCCCTGCGCTCCACCGGGGCTTCCCTTGAAGAGATCCGTGAACAGCAGCCGGAACTGTGGGCTTCCGTGGAGCGCCTCACCGGCGCGCTGGAGCGGATTGACGCACTGACGGACCAAATTGATTCCCGCGCCGCCCCTACGGATAGCATCTGACAGGGCCTCCTGCCAGGGGCAGCGGCCAACGGCAGCAGTCAAAGGCTCGGGTCAAAGGCTCGGGTCAAAGGCTCCGGTCAAAGGCTCCGCCAGGTACTGCCGCCCTAGGGCGATGAGATTAGGACAGCGGTGTGGACGGAGTCCTAAAGGGATTTTTTGTGGTGGGCGTGGTCATGTTCGTCGGCTACGTGCTGGGCAAGACGAACGCGCTGGGCCCGCAGGGCACCAAAGTGCTTTCCAGCCTGACGTTCCTGGTGGGACTGCCCAGCCTGATGTTCTCGATGATCGCCACCCGGCACATCTCGGAGGTCCTGAGCGAGACGGGCCTGATCTCCGTGGTCACCGCCGTGGCCATGATGGCGGTGTTCGCCCTGGTGGGTGCGATCGCCCGCTGGGGAGTCCGCCGCACCACCATCGGCGCCCTGGCCACGGGCATCGTGAACTCCACCAACCTCGGCGTTCCGCTGTCGCAATACGTCATGGGGAGTGCCACCTACGTCACACCCATCATGCTGTTCCAGCTCGCCGTCATCACCCCGATCGCGCTGACCATCCTGGACCTGACCAACCCGGACGGGACCAAGCCTTCCCTGCGCCGCATCCTCGCCACCCCCTTCCGCAACCCCGTGACCGTGGCGGCCATCCTGGGCATCATCGTCAGCGCCGTCGGCATCGAAATCCCGCCCCTGGTGTTGGATCCCCTCAAGCTCATTGCGCAGGTGACGGTTCCGCTGATGCTGATCATCTTCGGCATGTCCCTCCATGGCCTCTCACCGCGGGCCAGCAGCAGCGACAGCGCGCCCACGTTCCTGGCCGTCGTCCTGAAATCAGCCATCCAGCCCGCCCTCGCGTGGACCCTGGCCAGATACGTCTTTCACCTGGATGACTTCAACACCTTCGTGGTGACCGCCTGCGCCATCCTGCCCACTGGCCAGAACGTGGTCCTCTACGCGGTGCGGTACCGCGTGGGCCAAAGCCTTGCGCAGACGACGGCGGTCATCACCTCGGCGCTGGCTGTTCCGTTGCTGCTCGGGGCGGCCTGGCTGCTGAACTGAGCTCCCGGGGCAGACTTGGGCGCGGGTATAACTGGGTACCAGGAGCACAAACAACGGAGGTTCTTCCATGGCACGGATTCTGGTGACCGGTTCAACGGACGGGCTGGGCCTGGCTACGGCGGAAACGCTGGCCCGCGAAGGCCACCACGTGTTGGTCCATGCCCGGTCTGCCCGGCGCGTGCCCGCGGTGCAGCACCTGGTGGACCAGGGCGCGCAATGCCTCGTGGGAGATCTCTCGGACGACGCCGAAGTCCGCCAGCTCGCTGACGAGGCCAACCGCATCGGCGGGATCGACGCCGTGATCCACAATGCCGGGGTCCTGGACGGCGCCGCGCTCCTGCCCGTCAACGTGGTGGCGCCGTACCTGCTCACAGCGCTGATCAGCGGGCCGCGCCGGATGATCTACCTGAGCAGCGGCATGCACCGCGGCGGCAACACCCGGCTCGACGGCCTGGACTGGTCAGGCCGCTCCGCCACGGCGTCGTATTCCACTACCAAGCTGCACATCACGGCCTTCTCGGCAGCCCTGGCCCGCCTGGTGCCCGGAGTCACCAGCAACGCCGTGGACCCGGGCTGGGTGCCCACCCGGATGGGCGGACGGTCCGCCCCGGACGATCTTGAGCTCGGCCACCGTACGCAGGAGTGGCTGGCCACCAGTGATGATCCGGACGCCAACGGCAGTGGCGGCTACTGGTACCACCAGCGCCGGCAGGCGCCGCATCCGGCTGCGGAAGATGGGGATTTCCAGGACGCCCTGCTCGCCCGGCTGGCAGGGCACACCGGCGTCACTCTGGACGCGCTCCACTGATCATCGGTTGCTCCGTAAACGCCGTTTTGACACCTGAAAAGGGCGTCGGGCCCACGCCGGCAGGGTTCCTTGGCCGAGCTTGCGTGGCTAGGGTGCCGGTGGGGGGCAGTCGATGGGGCTAAGACTTGCGCAGGCGCCGTTCGACGTCGGCCGTTTCCGGGTACGCTGCCTGGGTGCCCTTGCGCGTGGTGGCCAGGGCCGCGGCCACGGAGGCGAACGCTGCGGCGTCGGCGAGCGCATCGCCTAAAGCGAGCCGGACTGCCACGGCACCGGTGAAGGCATCCCCGGCGCCGGTGGTGTCCACCGCATCCACCCTGGTGGGCTCCACGAACACCACGGATCGGCTGGCCGGGGCGTCGGAATCCAGCACTACTGACCCGTGCGCCCCGAGTGTCACCAGCACCTGCCGGATCCCCCGTTCGGCGAAGCGTTCACGGACGGCATCCCATTGCGCCGCGTGGGCGTCAGCACCCGGGACGGAGGCCCCGGGGCCGAGGAACAGCGCGGCTTCGTGGGCGTTCACCAGCAGGACGTCCACCAACCCGGCCAGCGCTGCGGGGATGTGCGCGTAAGGCGAGAGGTTCAGCAGGACCTTCGCACCGGCGTCGTGCCCTGCCTGCGCTGCCGCCAGGACCGTGGGCATGGCAACTTCCAGGCAGAGGCTGACGACGGCGGCTCCGTCCAGGACGTCCGCGGCCTCCGCCACGTCCGCCGGGGACAGCGTGCCGTTGGCGCCCGCGGAGATGATGATGTTGTTTTCGCCGCCCGCATCGACCGCGATCACGGCGACGCCGGTGGGCTCGCTGGAGGTGCGCACCCGCCCTACGTCCACGCCGGCACCGGCCACCGAGGCCAGCAGCATGTGCCCGTTGGGGTCATCCCCCACGGCACCCACCAGGCTGACGTACCCGCCGAGGCGGCCGGCGGCGACGGCCTGGTTGGCGCTCTTGCCGCCGGGATTCACGGCGAAGCCGTTGCCGTGCACCGTTTCCCCGGGCTGCGGGAGCCGTTCACAGTAGATGGTGAGGTCAGCGTTGAGGGAGCCGACGACGACGATCCGGCCAGCGCCCAGGGAGTCAGCGCCCGCGGACCCGGCTGCGGCGCTCATTCGGCCACCTCGGCCTCAACCGGCTTGGGGATCAGCAGCGACGCCGCGAACGCGGCCACCGTCAGAGCCAGGCCGACCACCACCACGGTGAGGTAGGAAGCAGTGGCATCGCCAAGGGAGGCGGTCGCCACCAGCACGGCGGGCAGGATGAGGAAGCTCAGGCCAGCACCGAGGTTGAAGGCACCGGCGTTCATGCCGGGCAGGAAGCCGGGGTTGCCGGCGGGCGAGAGGACAACGCCGAGTCCGTTGAGCATGATGTTGACCGTACCGGCGTACATGATGCCCAGCAAGACCGTTCCGGCAATCATCATCGGCAGGCTGTGCAGGCCCAGGAACCCTATGACGGCCAGCGCCGCGATGCTGCCGAGCAGGCCGATGCGCAGCACCTTGGTGTAGCCCAGGACTGGTGCGAGCTTGCCGCTGAGCGGGCCCACCACCCAGCCGAGCAGGGCGTACGGGGTGAGGATGATCAGTGACATCTCGGTGGGGCCCACCCCGAAGCCCGGGCTGGCGGCCTGGACGTAGGCAGGGACGATGCCGTTGATGACGGCGAAGATGCCGGTCATGGTCAGGGTGGTGGTGAGCAGCGGGGCCCAGGTGGCGCGCTGGCGCAGGTGCACGGTTTCCACCATCGGCTGCGCGGCGCGCTGTTCAGTACGCCAGAAGGCGAAGAACGCGACGGCGGACACGGCTACCAGCGCCAGGCTCAGGATGAGCGTGCCGGAGTTGAAGCCGCCCACCAGCTTGGAGCCTTCGTTCAGGGCGGTGAGCAGGGCACCGACGGCCACCACGATGAAGAACACGCCCAGCCAGTCCATCCGGGTACCGGCGGCGGGTTTGCTTTCGGCGGCCAGGAACACGATGAGGGCGGTGGCAGCGACAGCCAGGACCACCATCAGCCAGAAGATGCTGCGGAAGCCGAAGTGCTCTGCGAAGTAGCCGCCCACGAAGGAGTCCACGCCCGCCACTCCACCGTTGACGGCGGTGATCAGGCCCATGAGCGTGCCGTACTTGCGGGGGTTGCTGACGGCGGAGCGCAGCATGATGAGGCACAGCGGCACCGTGGGTCCGCTGACGCCCTGGATGATCCGGCCAACGAAGAGCCAGGTGATGTCCGGGGCGAGGGCGGCGATGACGGAGCCCACAGCCATCATCACCATCATGCCGACCAGGACTTTCTTGCGGCCCACGATGTCGCTCAGGCGCGGCAGGAACAGGGAGAACAGGGCGGCGGCGGTGAAGAACCAGGTCTGTGAGAGCCCGATGACAGCCTGGTCCGCCTTGAGTTCCTCGCCCATGGTCACCAGGGCGGGGCTCAGCATGGAGGCGTTGAGCTGGAACGCCACGCAGGCGGCCAGCAGCGCGGTCATGAGGGCTGCGATGTTGCCGCGGCCGGTCTTCGTTTCAGTCATGGTGGCGGCCATTTACTTAACCCCTCCGGCGGCGAGCTGGGCGCCTTCGTTAAGTTCGACGTCGGACGCGTTGCCTTTGTTGTCCATGTCGCCGGCGCCCGGCTCGCCGATGCGGACCAGCGCTTCGGTGACGAGGTCCCAGAACCGTGCGTGGTCCAGGTCCACGGCCACGCTGGTGTGGCAGTCGGCGGGGGCCGGGGCGCGGAAATCGGCCACGGTCATGCCGAGGGTAAGGGTGCCCTGCAGTTCGATGTTGACGGGCACCTTGCGGGTGCTGACGATGCTGGGGTCGATGACGTACGCCACGGCGCAGGGATCGTGGACGGGCGGGTAGTCGAAGCCCTGGGCGTCCTTGTAGGTGTGGGCGAAGAAGTCCATCAGTTCGGTGACGAACTTCGCCGGGCCGGTTCCGATGGCGGCGATCTTCTCCACTACGTCCGGGGTGGCCAGCGCCTGGTGGGTGAGGTCCAGGCCCACCATCACCACGGGCCACTTCTCGTTGAAGACGATGTGCGCGGCCTCGGGGTCGATGATGATGTTGAATTCGGCCACGGCGCTCCAGTTGCCCACGTGGTAGCCGCCGCCCATGAGGACCACTTCCTTGACGCGTTCCACGATCCGCGGTTCCTTGCGGGCGGCCATGGCGATGTTGGTCAGGCCGGCGGTGGGAACCAGGGTGACGGTGCCGGGTTCGTGCGCCATGACGGTGTCGATGATGAGGTCGACGGCGTGGCGCGGGTCCAGCTCGATGGCGGACTGGGGCAGGGCGGGGCCGTCCATGCCGGACTCGCCGTGGATGTCCGGCGCGGTTTCGATGCTGCGGACCAGCGGGCGGTCACAGCCGGCAGCGAAGGGGACGCCGGTGATGCCGGCGATGGTGCCCACGGCGAGCGCGTTGCGGGTGACTTTTTCGAGGGTTTGGTTTCCCACCACCGTGGTGACGGCCAGCAGGTCGATGTCCGGGTTTCCGTGTGCGAGCAGCAACGCCACAGCGTCGTCATGCCCGGGGTCGCAGTCCAGGATGATTTTCCTGCGCTCGATGCCTTGGACCGGCTCAGGGTTCTGGAAGGTGGGTTCCATGGTGTTCTCCACGTCATTGGGGCCCGTGCCAGCTGCCTGGCGTCCGGGGAGTTGTAGCGTTCAGGAGTGATCATGGCAGCAGAATGTGGTGCACGTCAAACGCTTAACGTTGACGCAGGTCAAGCGCTTGACGCACCCGGTTTCTGACGAGGGTCTTTTCTGGCATGTGCGTGCTAAATCCTCTCCCCAACCCGCCAGCCGATGCGCACGCAACCCGCCAGCCGACCGTCAGCTCCCACGCCCACTACGATCAACATATGGAATCCGCGGAACAAAGGCAGCAGCACGCGCGCCCACAGCGGATCACGGCGGCCATGGTCGCCGCCCGGGCAGGCGTTTCGACGGCGACAGTATCCCTGGTGGCCAACGGCAAGACGGCGGGCCGCGTCTCCGAGGACAACGTGACCCGCGTTCGTGACGCCATTGCCGAGCTCGGCTACGTGGTGGACGGAATCGGCAGCTCGCTGGCCAAGGGTGTGAGCTCCATCGTCATCCTGGTGGCGCCGGATATCTCCAACCCCTTCTTCGCCAAAGTCATCGACGGGGTGCGGGAATCGCTCGGCCCGCAGTATCAGCTGCTGTTGTCCGTCACCGAAGCGGGCGAGTTTCCGCAGGCCAGCGACGTCCGGCGGCTCATGTCGCTGCGCCCTGCCGGGCTGCTGGTGGACGCACCCAACGCAGACTTCCTCGAGGACCTCGCCTCGCCGTCGCCCCTTGTCCTGCTGGACGCGCCCGGGCTGGAATCCTACGCACCGTCCGTGAACCTCGATGTGGCCAGCGGGGCACGCCAGCTGGCATCACACCTGGCCGCCGCCGGACACACTGAAGCGGCCTATGTGGACAGTGTGACCGGCACGGACACGTTTGCCGTGCGGCGTGCGGCGTTCCTGGAAGAAGCCGCGGCGCGCGGCATCTCCGTGAGCCCGGACCGGATCATCAGCACCACCATCGACGTCGGGACAGCGGCCGCCGCGTTCGCCGCCGCCTGGCCGGAGTGGCAGCGCGCGGGGGTGACCGCCGTCGTCTGCGGAACCGATACGCACGGTTACGGTGTGCTGCAGGAGGCTCGGGTGGCCGGGGTGCGGATCCCGGAAGAACTCGCGGTAGCCGGCTTCGACGACCTCCCCTACTCGGCCACCAGCAATCCCGGCCTGACAAGCGTCCACCTGCCCGCCACGGCCCTGGGCCAGAAAGCGGGCGAGCAGCTGCGCCGGCTGATGGAGGGCAAGTACCTGAAACCGGGCGGCGTCACGCTGGAAACGTCGCTGGTGGTGCGCGGCTCCACTACGGCATAGCCGGACGGTCCCCCTTCCGCAGCCAGTCATTGAAGAACGCGTCCAGCTGCTGGCCTGAGGCCTCTTCCATCACTGCTTCAAAATCCCCGGTTGTTGCCGAGGAATTGGCGTAGCGGTCCAGCCATTCGGCGGCCCCGGCAAAGAAGGCCGCGTCCCCGATCCTGGCCCGCAGTGCATGGAGTGTGGCGGCTCCCCGCCGGTACACCTGCTCGGCGAACAGGTTGTCCCGTCCCGGATTGGAAATGTCAAGCGCCCAGAGGTTCTTGCCGTCCAGTTCAGCCACGGTCTCCGTGAACTGCTTTGCCACCGTCGCCTTGCCCTGGTGCTCGGCCCACAGCCACTCGACATAGGTGGCCCAGCCCTCGTTGAGCCAGATGTCCTTCCAGTCCCGCCGGGCTGACGCTGTTGCCGAACCACTGGTGACCCAGTTCGTGGACAACGGTGTCCTCATCGGCAACCTCTGAATAGACCGGCCGGGTTTGCGTTTCCAGGGCGTAGTCCACCGAGTCGTCATCCACGATCGCCCCGAAGGCTTCGAACGGATACGGCCCGAACAGGTCCGACAGGTAGCGGATCATCTCTGGCTGCAGTGCAAGGGCCGCAGTGGTTTTCACCAACGCGGGGCCCGTCACACCCTTGTCCACCGCATTGATGATCGGCAGGCCGCGGGGTCCCTCGTCGTATCGCAGGGTGAAATCGCCGACGCTTGCCGTGGCAAGGTAGCTGGCCATCGGGTCCGCCGCCTCCCAGTTCCAGGTTGTCCAGCCGGCGTGTGTCTCCGGGTGGTCCCCGGGCAGGCCGTTGGCCACTGCGGTTTTTCCTTCCGGGACGGTGATGCGGAAGGAGTACGTGGCTTTGTCCTGGGGGTCGTCATTCACCGGAAACCAGGTGGGTGCGCCGTCGGGTTCGTTGACCACAATGGCTCCGTCAGGGGTGGTCACCCATCCGTACAGCGCCCCCGTGGTGTCCTGGGGCCGGCTGGTGGCACCGCCGTAGCTGATGGTGATGGTGGTTGTCCGGCCTTCCTTCAGTTTTGGCCGCAGTCCGACGGTGAGTTCCCACCGGCGGTTCGCATCGTCCTGCACCTGGGTCCATTCCGAGGGGTCCGCGCCGCGGTTGACGTCCCTGCCGTCGACGTCCACGGCCGTGGCGGTGAGTCCGCGCAGGTCGAAGTTGAGGGCGTCCAGGTCCTGGATGGCGCGCAGGGTGATGGTGGCCTCCGCGGTGAGGTTTCCCGCTGCGCCCGGGTCCGATGGCGGCGTGTAGCGGAGGTCGAGGCCGTAGTGCAGGACGTCGTACCCGCCGTTGCCCGCGTACGGGAAGTAGGGATCACCACTTCCCGCCGCACCTGGACCGTAGCGTGGGCCGCCTTGGGGTGCGGCCTGCGCCGGGGTGATCCCGCCGGCGGCCGTCAAGAGTGCTACTGCTGCCGCGGCGATGCGGCGGCCCTTCGTCAGGTTGGTCATGGTTGCAGTCCTGGAATGGTGCCGGGCGCCGGGCGGTTCCGGCCGTGGCAGTTCCGCCCACGCCCGCCGGAGGTAACAAGTTGTGTGCCTTCGCGGCGACGAGACCGGTACCGGCGGCCCGCGGGCCGCTGTTGCCCCACCAGATGAAATGAAAGCTAGGCCAGCCTGCGGGGCGTGTCAACACTTCCGCGCCCCCTTCATTCCCCTCTTCCACCTCCGGGTCCGGGGCGGGGGCGCGTGTCCGGTGGCGGCCTGTGACTCGCAAAGATCGGCCGCCGCCGTTCTGTCAGACCCCGGCCGTAAGCTGGGAACATGCCGAGTAACTGGGAGAATTTGGACGAGCCGCTGCGCGAATCCGTGCAGCACAACGTGGAGCTGTACGAGCGCGTCCGCCCTGCCCTGAAGCTGGTTACCCGGGATGTGCTGCTGGTCCTGCGGGACATGCTCAAGGACAGCGAGGTCACCCCGCTGTTTGTCACCGGCCGCACCAAGACGGTGGAGTCGTTCAAGGAGAAGATCTCCCGCACGGAGGAGCCGCTGGAACCGGGCGGGCGGCGGCTGCTGAAGTTCCCGGACCCGTTCCGGACCCTCAATGACATGGTGGGGATCCGGGTCATCACCAAGCTGCCGGCCGAGAATGCGGCGGTGGCCAACATCATCAAGCGGCAGCGCCAGCTGTTCGACTGCCGCGGGGACCGGGAAAAAGACATCGGCTCCATCGAGTCCGGCACATACGGGTATTCAAGCCGGCACCTGATCCTCCGGACCATCCAGAACGAGGCCGTCAAGGAGTACCAGCAGGTCTTCAATCCGGAGGTCACGCCCAACGGCAGCTACTTCTTCGAGTGCCAGATCCGCACCATCTTCGCGCACGCGTGGAGCGAGATCGAGCACGATATCCGTTTCAAGGCCGAGGATCCCCGGGCCTGGACCCCGCACTTCGACCGGCAGTTCACCGCCACGGCGGCAATGCTGGAAACGGTGGAAACGGCGTTCGCGGACCTGCACGAACGGTACGAGGAAGTGCGCAGCTTCTGGGACACCGACGGGGAGGGCGCAGCGCCCCTCACGCCCAACCGGGTCAGGGATGTGTGGCGCACGCTGCTGCCGCACGTGGACCGCAAGGTGGATGACGACTGGGGCTGGGCCTCGGAACTGCTCGCAGCACACGGACTCACCCGGACCATGGAGCTGGCCGGGCTGCTCCGCGCCGAGCAGATCACGGAGGTCCGCAAGGCCCTGGACCACCGCTACTCCCCCGGGCCGGACCGGCTGCTGGATGACCTCCTGCTGTGGCAATTCGGCACCAGGCACATTGACCTCACGGCAGAAGCGGCAGACGCCGTCCCGCACCCGCGGCGCGACAGCCTCCTGCGGCGTCTCCGGCAGATCGAACGGTACCGGGTCACCCAGAAATAGGTCCCGGCGGTTGGGGACCGCGCCCCGGATGGTGGCCGTGGATCGCCCCGTGGCGGGCTTGGGCAAATTAACAGCGCGGTGTTTGGCGTCCAGGGATTGTGCCGGGCGTAGGATGTGAAAATCCGCGGGCTGAAGCACAATTCCATCCGAAATGTACCCACAAGGAGAATTCCATGTTGCTTTGGATTGCCATCATCATCGCCGTTCTGTGGCTTCTCGGACTGCTCGCCAATATTGGCGGCGGCCTGATCCACATCCTGCTGGTTGTCGCCGTTGTTGTCCTGATCTTCCACTTCGTCCGCGGCAGGACCCGCGCCTGACGAAGCCCCCCCGAGTCCGGCATAACAGCCAGGAGGTCCCGGCTACCCGGGGCCTCCGGCGGTCCGCCGGATAATCCGCATGCGAGAATGACCGGATGACTTCCGAATCCCGGCTGACGGCCGCCACGTTGCCCCCGCAGGCGACTTCTGACGCTGCATTCGAGGCCGCCTACGCGGCGGCCCGGAAAAGCTCCAGCGAAGGCGGCATCCCCATCGGCGCGGCGCTTGCCCGCAACGGGGTGGTCATCGCCAGCGGGCACAACGAGCGGGTCCAGAACGGCGATCCGATAGCGCACGGGGAAATGTCGGCGCTGCGGGCGGCCGGCCGGCAGCGCAGCTACAGGGATGCCACCCTGTACACCACCCTTGCCCCGTGCGCCATGTGCACCGGAACCATCATCCAGTTCAAGATCCCCAGGGTGGTGGTGGGCGAAGCGCGCACCTTCCCGGGCGAGTTCGACCTCCTGCGGTCCCGCGGCGTCGAAGTGATAGTCCTCGATGACCAGCGCTGCGTGGACATGATGCGCGATTTCCAGGACAACAACCCGGAACTGTGGGCGGAGGACATCGCCGAGTAGGCCCCGGACCCGTCGGCACGAAGCTGCCGGCCTACTCGCTGTGCACTGCCGCCAGGTTGTCCTCGGAGCGGTCCAGGTAGGCCAGCAGGAGATCGGCGGCCCGGTCTAGCTCGCCGGCTTCCAGTGCCTCGCAAATTGCTTCGTTGTCCGGCAGGTAGCGCTGGTAGAACAGCGCATCAGCGGTGGCCTTGTGGAAGAACAGGCGCATCTCGGCCAGCACCTGGGCCATGACCGTATTCAGCCGCGGGCTCCGGGCCATCGCCACGATGGCGCCGTGGAAGTGCTGGTTGGCGGTTCCCCCGGCTTCATCGTCACCGGCTGCCGCAGCGCGCTTGCCTTCCTCCACCGCGGCCCGGACAGCGGCCACATCCTCGGGGTTGCCCCCGCCGCGCATCGCGCTGACCTCGATAAACCGCCGGACCGTGTAGACGTCATGGATGTCTTCAGCCCCCAGGCTTGCCACGAAGACGCCGCGGTTGGGGTGCCGGACCACCAGCCGCTCACTGGCCAGTTC
The DNA here is from genome assembly GCF_030818145.1 of Pseudarthrobacter sp. SORGH_AS 212. Lineage (NCBI taxonomy): Bacteria > Bacillati > Actinomycetota > Actinomycetes > Micrococcales > Micrococcaceae > Pseudarthrobacter > Pseudarthrobacter sp. SORGH_AS 212. Next base: position 1,890,889 of record NZ_JAUTAA010000001.1, read on the forward strand.
CGCAAAAGCTTCCCGGACTGTGTTCCGTGAGACGCCCAGGTCCTCGGCAATGGTGGATTCGGTGAGCCTGGCCCCCGGGATCAGCGTGCCTTCGGCCAACTGGCGGCGGAGTTCCTGGGCCACGCGTTCGGCCACGGACGGCACGGCCACCCGGAGGCGGCCTGCGGAAGCGGGAGCGGGAGCGGAATCGATGGTGGCCATACCCGAGAATTTACACGATCGTCACATCGTTGAATCGAAGGATTGTTGAACAATCCGTAGATTTGGTGCATCCTAGATATGACCAACCAATGAGACGGGGATCACAAATGACTTCCATCGACCTCAACAGCGACGTCGGCGAGTCCTTCGGCCGCTGGACCCTCGGCGATGATGCCGCCATGTTCAGCTCGGTGTCGAGCGCCAACGTGGCCTGCGGATTCCACGCCGGGGACCCCAGCGTGATCCGCCGGACCTGCCGAACCGCGGCGGAGGCCGGCGTCGTCATCGGCGCCCACGTGGGCTACCGCGACCTCGCAGGCTTCGGACGCCGGTTCCTGGACATCAACCCAAGCGAACTGGCCGACGACGTGGTGTACCAGATCGGTGCGTTGCAGGCGTTAGCTGCTGCCGAGGGAACGACAGTCCGGTACGTGAAGCCGCACGGCGGCCTGTACAACGCGATTGTGTCGCACACCGCCCAGGCGCGCGCCGTCGTCGACGCCGTAAAGTCCGTGGACGCCGGCCTGCCCATCATGGGGCTGCCAGGTTCGGAAGTCCTGCGGCTGGCAGAGGAAGCGGGCCTGCGGGCAGTGACCGAAGCCTTCGCGGACCGCGCCTACAACCCGGACGGAACCCTCGTGTCCCGTGCCCAGCAGGGTGCAGTCCTTCACGATCCCGCCGAAGTGGCGGAGCATGTATTAAGGATGGCCACCGAACAGTCCGTCAGGACCACCGACGGGTCCATCCTGAAGATCCGCACAGAAAGCATCTGCGTGCATGGTGACTCCCCAGGGGCCGTCGCAATGGCCACCGCCGTGAAGTCCGCCCTCGCCGACGCCGGCATCAGCATCGGCGCGTTCGCCTAGCCAGTCCGCCCGGCTACCGCCCCCGTATCCATGGCCAGCAGGCCCCGCATCGCCCTCACCCCCGGAGGAACCCATGACCAGCACCAACAAGGCAGCAAAGACGGCGGCAAGGAAGCCCCCGGCCGGCGCACTGAAGGCCTATGTCGCCAGCCTCACCGGCACCTCGCTCGAGTACTACGATTTCGCCATCTACTCGGTGGCCTCGGCCCTCGTCTTCCCCAAGATCTTCTTCCCCTCGGATGACGAATTCGTGGGGCTGCTCCTGTCCTTCTCGGCCTTCGCGGTGGGCTACCTGGCCCGCCCCATCGGCGGCGTGGTGTTCGGCCGGCTCGGCGACAAGGTGGGCCGCAAGTACGTCCTCGTCTTCACCCTGGTGCTGATCGGCGCCGCCACCGTCCTCATCGGCGCCCTGCCCGACTACTCGGTTATCGGCGTCGCCGCCCCCATCATCCTGGTGCTGCTGCGCCTGGCCCAGGGCATCGGTGTCGGCGGCGAATGGGGCGGCGCGGTGCTGCTCTCCAGCGAGTTCGGCGATCCCAACAAGCGCGGTTTCTGGTCCTCCGCCGCACAGATCGGCCCGCCCGCCGGCAACCTGATGGCCAACGGCGTCCTCGCCGTCCTGGCCGCCTCGCTCAGCAACGAAGCTTTCCTGTCCTGGGGCTGGCGTGTGGCCTTCCTGGCCTCCGCGCTCCTGGTGGCGTTCGGCCTGCTGATCCGCCTCAAGCTCGAGGAAACCCCGGTCTTCAAAGCTATCCAGGCCCACGGCGACCGCCCCAAGGCACCCATCAAGGAAGTCTTCACCAAGGAGCCCAAGGCCCTCGTTTCGGCAGCCCTGTCCCGCCTGTGCCCTGACGTCCTGTACGCCCTCTTCACCGTGTTTGTGGCCGTCTACGCCACCAAGCAACTCGGCATGACCACCGGCAACGTGCTGGCAGCCATCCTCATCGGCTCCGCGTTCCAGCTCTTCCTCATCCCGGCCGCCGGCGCCCTCACCGATCGGTTCAACCGCCGCTGGGTCTACGGGATCGCCGCCGCAGCAACCGCTATCTACATTCCGCTGTTCTTCCTGATGATCCAGGGCAAGTCCGTGCTGATGCTCACCATCGGCGTGGTGATCGGCCTGGCCCTGCACGCCTTCATGTACGGCCCGCAGGCCGCGTTCATCACCGAGCAGTTCCCGGCCCGCCTCCGCTACGCCGGCAGCTCACTGGCCTACACCCTGGCCGGCGTGATCGGCGGCGCCGTGGCTCCGCTGATCTTCACCGCCCTCTACGGTGCAGCCAACGGCGGCTGGTACCTGATTGCCGGGTACATCGCACTGACCGCCATCGTCACCATCGTGGGCATGCGCCTGGGCCGCGATCCGCAGCCTGAGGAAGATGTCCGACTGCTCAGCAACAGCGCAAAGGAGAGCCACGCCTGAGCGGCGCGGCCCGGCCCCCATGGAAACAGCCAGTAGCCCCGCCACGGCAGCCCGTGTTTTGTCCGTCAGGCCAGTAGGCACGACGGCGGTGCTCGCCGAACTCTCCGGCCTCCACGACGTCCTCGCCCTGCAGGCCCTCCTGCTGGAGGCACCGCTGCCCGGCCAGGTGGACGTCCTGGCCGCTGCCGAAACCGTGATGGTGAAGGCGGACTCGGCCGCGGCGGCGCGCCGGATGGCTCCCCGTTTGCTGGCCATGGACCTGACGGTCCAGTCCCACGCCGAAGGCGCGCTGGTCACCATCGACACCGTGTACGACGGCGAGGACCTCGCCGAGGTGGGAAGGCTCACCGGCCTGGGGGCTGACGGAGTGGTGGCCGCCCATACGGGGCAGGTCTGGACGGTGGCCTTCGGTGGCTTCGCCCCCGGGTTCGGCTACATGGTGGGGGAAAACCAGGCCCTGGAGGTCCCCCGCAGGAGTTCACCCCGCACGGCGGTCCCTGCCGGGTCCGTGGCGCTGGCCGGCAACTATTCGGCCGTCTACCCCCGGCAGTCGCCGGGCGGCTGGCAATTGATCGGCCGAACCGCGGCTCCCATGTGGGACCTCAGCAGGGAGCAGCCGGCATTGGCCGCTCCGGGGGACCGCGTGCAGTTCCGCGCCGTGCGGGAGCTCGTGGAGATCGCCGCTCCTGCGGCGCCGGCCGGAACCTCCGGGCATGCCGGCGTGGAGTCCGGCCTCCGCGTCCTCTCCCCCGGACTCCAGAGCCTGGTCCAGGATCTGGGCCGGCCCGGGCATGCCGGACTCGGGGTGTCCTCAGCCGGTGCGCTGGACCGTGCCTCGGTGCGGCGCGCCAACCGCGTGCTGGGCAACGGCCCCTCCGCCGCTGTGATCGAAAGCGTCGCCGGCGGCCTGCGCGTCCAAGCCGTGGGCGACCAGGTGCTGGCCGTCACCGGGGCGCCGTCGGCACTGACTGTAGTGACGCCGTCGTCCGCTGCCGAAGCCGACGCTGACGACGACGGCCGGCCCGACGAGGTGCGCACCGTGCCCATGGCCACCGCCTTCGCCCTGCTGGACGGCGAAACCCTGACCGTGGGCGCCCCGGAACGGGGCTTCCGCACCTACCTGGCCATCCGCGGCGGCGTGGAAGCGGAGGCCGTGCTGGGCAGCCGGTCCACGGACACCATGTCCGGAATCGGGCCGGCACCGCTGGCCGCCGGACAGCTGCTCGGCGCGGGGGCCACCACAACATCCAACGTGGTGGGCAACCCCGAGCTGCAGCCCGACTACCCGGATGCCGGGGTCACGGTGCTGGACATTGTGCCCGGTCCCCGCGACGACTGGTTTGACGCGGCGGCGCTGGAATCGTTGTGCAGCCAGGACTGGGCCGTAACTCCGCGGTCCAACCGGGTGGGAATGCGCCTGGCCGGCGAACCGCTTGTCCGCAGCCGGGACGGGGAGCTGCCCAGTGAGGGGACCATGGCCGGTGCCCTGCAGATCCCGCCGGAAGGCCAGCCCGTGCTGTTCCTGGCAGACCATCCCATCACGGGCGGCTACCCCGTGATCGGAGTGGTGGCGGACTATCACCTGGATCTCGCCGCGCAGGTTCCGGTGGGCGGTTCCATCCGGTTCCGCTGGGCGCCCGGGCAGCCTGCTTCCGCTGATACCTCCCACAACCGTTCCCACGATTCCCTAGACGAAGTGAGCAACTGATGCGCAAGGTCCTCATCGCCAACCGAGGAGAAATCGCTGTCCGCATCGCCCGGGCCTGCGAGGACGCCGGGCTCGAATCCGTGGCGGTCTACGCGGACGTGGACGCCGATGCCATGCACGTGGGCGCCGCCACCGAGGCCTACAGCCTGGGCGGCAACGCGCCGTCGGAGACCTACCTCAATATCCCCAACCTGCTGCGGGTGGCGGCGGAATCCGGAGCGGACGCCGTGCACCCCGGCTACGGCTTCCTGTCCGAGAACGCCGGTTTCGCGGAAGCCGTCATCGGCGCCGGGCTGACGTGGATCGGCCCCAGCCCGGAGGCCATCCGGCAGCTGGGCAACAAGATCACGGCGCGGGAGATCGCCGTGCGCGCCGGTGCGCCGCTGGTGGCCGGCAGTGACGGGCCGGTGGACTCGGCCTCTGAGGCTCGTGCCTTCGCCGAGGAGCACGGCCTGCCCATCGCCATCAAGGCTGCCTTCGGTGGCGGCGGGCGCGGGCTGAAGGTGGTCCGGGAAATGGGCCAGGTGGAGGAGGCGTTCGACTCCGCAGTCCGCGAGGCCGTGGTGGCTTTCGGCCGCGGCGAATGCTTCGTGGAACGCTACCTGGACCGGCCCCGGCACGTGGAGGCGCAGGTCCTGGCGGACCAGCACGGCAACGTGGTGGTGGTGGGAACCCGGGACTGCTCGCTGCAGCGCCGGCACCAGAAACTCGTCGAAGAGGCCCCCGCCCCGTTCCTCACCGACAGCCAGACCCGCCAGATTTACGACGCCGCCAAGGCAGTCTGCCGCGAGGCCTCCTATGCGGGGGCCGGGACCGTCGAATTCCTGGTGGCCGCCGACGGCACCGTCGCCTTCCTCGAGGTGAACACCCGCCTGCAGGTGGAACACCCCATCACCGAGGAAACCACCGGCATCGACCTGGTCCAGGAGCAGTTCCGGATAGCCGCGGGCGAACCGCTCCGCTGGGACGCCGATCCGTCCCCGCGGGGACATGCTTTCGAGTTTCGACTGAATGCTGAGGACGTGGGGCGCGGCTTCCTGCCGTCACCCGGGACGGTTACAGCCTTCAGCGGTCCCACCGGCCCTGGAATCCGTCTGGACTCCGGCGTCCGTGCAGGGTCCGTTGTGGCGCCACAGTTCGATTCGCTGCTGGCCAAGCTGATTGTCACGGGCGCGGACCGGCAGCAGGCGCTCCGCCGGGCACGCCGCGCCCTGGCCGAAATGCAGATCAGCGGCGTAGCCACAGTCCTCCCGTTCCACCGCGCCGTGGTGGAGGCGCCCGATTTCACGTCCGAAACGAAGCTTGGTATCCACACACGCTGGATCGAAACGGACTTCGCCGGGACCATTCAGGCGGACCCGGACTTCGGCACGTCCGTTTCGGACGGTGAGCGGCGCACCATCACCGTTGACGTGGACGGCCGGCGCCTCGCGATCGGGCTGCCCGCAGCCCTGCTCGACGGCTGGGCGCGTTCCGGCGGCCCGGTTCCCGCGGGCCTCACCCCGGTGAACGGCCCCTTCGGCGCGGAGAACGACGGCGGCACTGGCGCGGCTGCCGCGGCCCCGGGTGAGTTGCGCGCGGACATGGCGGGGACTGTGGTGAAGTGGCTGGTCGAACCGGGCGCCGAGGTGGCGGCCGGGGATCCCGTCGTCGTCCTTGAGGCGATGAAGATGGAAACCCAGGTGACCGCCCACCGCGCGGGCACCCTCGACGACGTGCGGGTGGACGCTGGTGGCGTGGTTAGCGCGGGGACCGTGCTGGCCCTGATTGCCTGACTTTTTGCGGGTGTCCGGACGGGTCAGAGGTTGACCATCTTCATTCCGTTCTCGTCGTAGCGGTCCCCGGCGACGCCGAGCCTGCGGGCCAGGCCATTGAGGTCCGCGACGTCGTCGGCGGAGAGCGCCACGGCGGTGGCGGCCGCGTTTTCGTCGATCCGTTCGCGGCGGCGGGTGCCGGGGATGGGGGCGATGAAGGGGTGCTGCGCCAGCAGCCACGCCAAGGCCACCTGGCCGGCGGTGGCGCCGCGCGCATCGGCGAGCGCGCGGACGTGGTCCACGAGTGCCTGGTTCGCGGCGAGGTTGTCACCCTGGAACCGGGGGATGCGGGAGCGGATTTCGTCCGGGGCGAAGGTGCTGCCGGCCGGCACGGTTCCGGTGAGGAAGCCTTTGCCCAGCGGGCTGAACGGCACGAATCCGATTCCCAGCTCGGCCAGCGTGAGGAGGACCTCGGCTTCGGGGTCGCGGGTCCACAGCGAGTACTCGGACTGGACCGCTGTCACGGGGAACTCCGCGTGCGCGCGGCGGATGGTTCCGGCTCCTGCCTCGGAAAGCCCGAAATGCTTGACCTTGCCCTCGGCAACCAGCTCACCCACGGTGCCGGCCACCTCCTCGATGGGCACGGCAGGGTCAACGCGGTGCTGGTAGAACAGGTCGATGGATTCGACGCCCAGGCGGCGCAGCGATCCTTCGGCGACCCGGCGGATCTGCTCGGGCCGGGAGTCGGTGCCCTGCATCCGACCGTCCACGATGTTCCAGCCGAACTTCGTGGCCACCTGCACCTTGTCGCGGATCGGCGCGATCGCCTCGCCCACGAGTTCCTCGTTGACGTAGGGGCCATAGACCTCGGCGGTGTCGATGAACGTGACGCCCTGGTCCACGGCGTACCGGATCACGTCGATCATGTCCGCGCGGCCGCCGGGGTTGGGGCCGTAGCTCATGGACATCCCCATCGCGCCGAAGCCGATTGCGGATACCTCAAAGCCTTGCCCAAGTGTCCTGGTGTGCATGGTGGTTCCTTTCATTGCAGGTGATGGCTTTACGGCTTCCATGCAACACCGGTTCTTTGCTGGCCGGCAGTGACTGCCGGTCAGGGTACTGCCAGTACCTCCCTGGGGTTCACCGGCGCCGGCGTTTGCCGGGGATCAGGCCGGCCAGCGTTGACAGGCCGAAGAGGGAGCACAGCATCCCCGTAAACCCGGCGAACCCGTCGCCTGCCGACCCCGTCAGAAGAAGGACGCCGAGGGTGAGCCCGGCTGCTCCCCCGCCAAGGCGCCATGCACGGCGTGCCTTGACGTTCGGCTCATACCTCGACACCCCGTACTTCCGGGGCGTTCCCCTGAGATTCGCTTGCGGATCCGGGTTGGTGGTTGCTGGCCCCTCAACCACACGGCCTGCCTCGTCCACCCATTGGCCCGTTCCAATCTCGGGGCAATGGGCGTGCACGCTCTCATCCACTGTGGCGAAGTCTGCCGGATGGCCCCGGTACATCATCGTGGAAAGGTCCACGCCGAAATCCACGTGCCCATCCGCCCAGAAGGCGTCGTAGCGGACCAGGCGCCTGGGGTGGTGCAGCCACCTTGAGGGCCGCAGGAAGGCCGTCGCCCGGACGGCCACCGGGTGTTCTGTGGGTTGGGGCATGGATCGATGGTTGCACAACCGAACCTCACTGTTCGCCATCCCCGCCGTTGCGCGTCATAGCCCCGGCAGGCCGCCGTCGTAAGTGTAGAGATTGCGGGCGCGCTACGCGCTCCCAGCCAATCTCAAGGTTTCCCCTGCAGTCTTGATTCCGGAACTTCGGCCAACCGCTATTTGGCCGGAGTTTCGCCAATTTCCGGCCCTGCCGGGCGCTTGCTCCTCCGGCCACCGTGCCGCTTCGACAACCGCCGCTTTGCAAAGTTGCCTATCGTTTAGTTTCTCCAATCGCTGGACAGGTTTTCGGTGTGGTGGTTAGGGTTGGAACCATTGCTTTGCAGTGATCTCTGGGGGGAGGCGATCTAAGTGCAGTCACAGCACCACATCTGGGCGCTTCTCCGCCCCGTCCTCCTCGCCGCAGCCGCAGCCACTTCCTGGATCGTTTTCTCCGCTCTTGGGGCATCTGCCGATCCCGGCTCTTCCCATAGCTCCCCGGCAGGCAAGTCCCTCGTAAGCACTGTCGGTTCCTCGCTTAATGCAGTCACCAGCCATGCCACCGGCCAGGCCAAAGATGTTCTGGCCCCTGTGAAGGCAGCAGTCAACGGCGGGCTGGCCGAATCCCCTTCTTCCTCCGTTGCTTCGCTTGTACCTGCACCGTCCCTGGCTCCTGTGGTCCACGAGGTGGCGGGTCTTGCCGATGAAGTGGTCCAGAACGTCCCGGTGGTAAAAGAGGTTGTGCCCGCCGGCACCGTTTCGGCAGTCACGAATCCTGTTGTTCGCACGGTTGACGGTGCCGCGGATTCAGCTGTTGGCACCGTCACCAACGTGGCAGCCACTGTCCTTGAACCACTTGACCCGGTTTGGGCCCCTGTCACCGGGACCGTGCAGGTGCCTGTGACAACCCCGGAGCTTCCGACGCTCCCAGCCGTTCCGCCTGCTGCCCAGCCGGATGCTGCGGCACCCGCTACTTCGTCATTGCAGCCCTCGGCGCTCCCGGCTGGCGACCACGTCTCCCGGGATGCCGGGCCCGCCCAGGACGCGGCCGGGCCGGTACCGGCAACGGCGGGTACACCCGTTGAAGAGTCCGGCTTCCTGGGCGCACCCCGTTACAGCCTTGTCCGTGGCCTGCCCGTGCAGCTGTCCACGCCGTCGGCGGCCTGCCCGGACAGTCCGGCTGGCCCCGCGCCGTTTGAAGCACCGGCTGAACCGCTGCCAGGAGCTCCGGCGACCACCACCGGCGGGGCGAGCGCGTCCAGCGGCAACGGACCGGTCCAGCCAGCCTGGGTTGACGCACACCACTTCTTCCTCCCTGCCCCCGGATCGGCCAGGATTCAGGGCATTCTGCTCCATGCCCCTGCGCCGGTGTCCTTTGACCCCGGATCGTCACCTGATTAGTTGCGGCCATCCCCGCGTCGTTTGACACGGACACGAGCCAACGTTTTAGGGCTAAGCAGTATGCCCCAACCAACTTTCAGGAGAGAACTCCCATGACACACCGCAACATCCGCAGATGCCTTCTGGGCACCGCATTCGCAGGTGGCCTCTTGGCCTTTGGCGGCGTCGCCGCCAACGCTTCCGACACTACGTCCGGCACCGACGGGCTGCTGTCCGGCACCCAGGTGGTGGCGCCCATCAACATCCCCATCAACCTTGGTGCCACCTCCGTGGGTCTCCTGGGCGATTCGACCGCCAGCACGCAAAGCGCCGGTACCGGCGCGCCCGCAGCGGCGCCTGCACAGGCACCCGGCGCTGCAACGGGCGGTGCCGACGGCGTTGCCTCCGGAACCCAGGTCATCGCGCCGATCACCGTCCCGGTGAACGTCGGCGCCACGTCCCTCGGGCTGGTGGGCGATTCAGCAGCAACTACCCAGACGGTGGGCGCGCCCGCACCGGCACCCGCGGTGGCGCCGGCTGCTTCGACGGACGGCAGCAACGGCATCGCGTCCGGAACCCAGATCGTCGCGCCGGTGACCGTCCCGATCACTGTCGGCGCCACTTCCGCGGGCGTCATCGGTGACTCGGCAGCGGGCATCCAAAACCCGGCTGCCGCGGCACCCAGCCAGGCTCCGGCGTCGTCCGCCACCTCCGAGGTGAGCACAAGCGGCGATGACAGCGTCGCATCCGGGACCCAGATCGTCGCCCCGGTCACGGCTCCGATCAACCTCGGTGCCACCTCCGCAGGTGTCCTGGGCGGCTCGGCAGCGGCAGTAGAGGGCCCGGGAGCCACGGGCAGCGCTCCAGCGGGCGGGCAGGCTCCGGCAACCACCAGCGGTGCGGAAGGTGTTCTTTCCGGAACGCAGGTTATTGCCCCGGTCACCGCACCCATCGGCCTGGGGGCCACGTCCTTGGGCCTGGTTGGGGATTCGGCAGCGGCAGCTGAAGGCTCCGGTCCCGCGGGCACCACCACGGCGCCTGCAGCGCCGATCACCACTGCCGGTGCTGACGGCATCCTCTCCGGAACCCAGATTGTCACGCCGATCACCCTGCCCATCTCCCTGGGCGCCACCTCCGTTGGCGTGATCGGTGACTCCACTGCCTCGGTGGTTGCCCCGCCGGCCGTGACTCCCCCGGTTGTCACCCCGCCGGTTGTCACCCCACCCGTCGTTACACCGCCGGTAGTCACGCCGCCGGTAGTGACTCCTCCCGTTGTTACACCGCCAGTGGTTACTCCCCCGGCAGTGACCACTCCGGCGGTGAACCCGCCGGCCACTGCAGTACAGCCCGCGGCCGTCAGTGCTGAGACCCGAACCCCAGCAGCCGCACAGGCCGCCATCGGCAGCTCCTCCGCTCCGATGGCGCTGGCACACACAGGCGCGAACACCGGCCTGCTGGTGACCGGATTGCTGTTTTTGGCCTTCGGCGGGCTGGTGATGCTCGGCCTGCGCCGGAAGCGGGCCTGACCCTCAGCCGGTCAGCTGCAGCACCAGGAGTGGAACACCGGCTCCTGGTGCTGCAGCGGCGTGCCACCGACGTGGCTGTCTTACCGTCCGTGGGCGTTCGCAGCCTGACCGGCATGCATTTCCAGCCATGGGCCATGCGAAACGCTTTTCCGGCAGCGGAAACGGCGTCCCATGATGTTCCTTTTGGAAGCTTGGGATGCCTCCAAGTTTTTCCCAGCGTGGAGACCACATTGTTGTCCCGGGGCAACAAAAAGCAGCTTTCGGTCTTACCACGATGAGGTGGAGGAACCCATGGAATCAACACGCAGGAATGTTCTGAAGTTCGGCGTTCTGGGCGGCGTTGTGGCCGCGACGGGCCTGCAGGCGACGGGGCTAGCAGGGGCCCAGGCGAGGGGCGGGTCGGATGACGTGGCCTCGTCTTCGAGTTCCACGCCGAGCCGCCTGGCGTCGAACAGCATGCCCGTCCCGTTCCGCGCGGTATTCAAGCGGCCGCCGGAGCTCGTGCCGTACTCAACCGGCTATGACCCGGACGGGCAGCCGTTCGCGAAGTACTCGCTGTCCCAGCGTCTGGGGCAGGCGCAGATCGCTCCCGGGTTGTCGACCACGCTCGCCGGTTACAACGGGATCTTCCCCGGACCCACTATTCGGGTGGAACAGGGCACCCGCAGCGAGTTGCGGATCAGCAACAGGATGCCGGCCAAGGGTATCTTGTATCCGGACACCCCAAATACAGTGACGCACCTGCACGGCTCGGCCTCGCTCCCCCAGTACGACGGCTACGCAAACGACCGTACCGCCCCCGGAAACGTGAAGAACTATCAGTACCCGAACTGGCAGGCGGCCCGGACGCTTTGGTACCACGATCACAACCACATGCTGACAGCCCAGGGTGTGTACTCGGGCCTCGCTGCCACCTACACCATCAGCAACCAGCATGAGCGCGAGCAGTTGCCGCAGGGCGAGTTCGACGTGCCGATCCTCGTCTCAGACGTGATGCTCAACGCTGATGGTTCCCTGGGCTACAACGACAACGGCCATTCCGGGTTGTGGGGAGACATCATCATGGTCAACGGCGTGCCGTGGCCAACCATGAAGGTCAAGCCGCGGATCTACCGGTTCCGGTTCCTGGTGGGCTCCATTACCAGGTCCTACCGCTTCGCACTGTCCACGGGGGACCCGTTCTACGTTGTGGGCACCGATGCCGGGATGACGCCCAGCGTCCAGGCAGTGTCTTCCTGGCGTCAAGGCACCGCCGAACGCTACGAGGTCCTGGTCGACTTCCGTAAGTACAAGCCCGGCCAGAGCGTGGAGCTGCGGAACCTCAGCAACAAGAACAACATCGACTTTGCCAACACCGGCAAGGTGATGAAGTTTGAGGTAGTGGCCGATTCCCCCTCCCTGCTGCCTGGGTCCGGATCGATCACTGCCATTCCAAAAACCCTCGATCCCGGCGAACACCCCACCAAGGCCAGCGGTGGCCTGGACACCATGTCCCTCACCCCGGACATGGCGGTCGCTAAAAGGACTCTGCGGGTCCAGCGCAAAAGCGGCGAATGGACCATCAACGGGGAGACATGGGATGACGTGGAGAAATCCAACTTCACGCGGGTCTTCGCCAACCCGCAGCGCAACCAGGTGGAGCAATGGACCATCGTCAATGAATCCGGCGGCTGGTTCCACCCGGTGCACATCCACCTGATCGACGGAAAAATCATCGGCCGCAACACCAACGGCGGCAAACCCTTTGCCTGGGAAAACGGCCCCAAGGACGTCTTCTACGCCGGAGAGAACGAATCCGTCACGGTACTGATGCAGTTCGATACCGGCAAGCACGAGGGCGGACGCTACATGGTCCATTGCCACAACCTCGTTCACGAAGACCACGACATGATGGTCCAGTTCGCCGTTGGGGATCTCAAGAACAACGATCCCATCAATGCCGACAAGCCCGTCGTCGAGAACGTCCCCGAAGGAAGTTTCTCTTCAACCTACAAGCCCGCCTACCCGGCCGGCACCTGAGATGAGAGCGAGAGTCCTGCTCGCGCCGGCGGTCCTGCTCTCCTTGGCGTTGGCCGGATGTACCGGCGCGGACGTCGGCCCGGGCAGTCCCCCGGCCCAGGATGCAGTGGCGGCGCCACCGGATGCCAACACCGCCGGTACCGTGGGCGCGTCAGCGGAAGAAGGCCTGGACGTCGGCAACAGCAGGCCAGTGGTCAGTTATGACGGGCTCATGGTCCGGCGCCGGGTGGTCATCGCCGTCAACTCCGAAATAGACGCCGACCTTGCAGGGCTCCGCGCAAAGCTGGAAGCAGCAGCCGCGCCGCGGGGCCTCGCCCTGACCGACATTTCCCCCGACGTACTGGAGCCCGCGGTCCTCGACGAAGTAATGCCCGAACTGATTGTGGCGCTACCGGCCGCGGCAACCCTTGAGGACGGCCGGGCCGTGGCCGGCCAGGCAGCCGGGGAGGACACGGTGAAACTGGGGGCGGAGGGCTTCCACGTCCTCCAGACCCTGGTCCACGATCTGTGCTTCACCATCCCGGCCGACGACCCCGCCGCACTCGCCGCAGCAGTCGAGACGGAAGGAATCCTCTCAGACGCGCTCGGAAGCTACGGAGTAACGGCAGACGACGGCAAGCTCAGCGTCAGCTACACCGGCCCACTCCTCGCCGACAACATCGTCGAAAGCGTCCGCGAAGGACTCGCCCGCCCGGCTCACACGACGGCGTCCGCCGTCACGGTCGAACCGGAATCCATGGACGGGACCGGAGTGGACATGGAAACGGAGCCACCCTGGACAGCGGAAGCACAACGTGGGGCACACACCACCGCCCACGGCTGAGCCGGGATCAGACCGCGAAAATGCCCCACGATGCTGTGCAGGCGGCCCCCGGCTCCAGCCGGATGAGGTCAACACCGCTGTTGAAGGCATCGGGCGGGCATGTCATGGGTTCCACTGCGAGGCCGAGGCGGTTCGGGAACGGTGGCTTTTTGTCCGCAGTGTGAATCTGAAGCCACCGGCACGTGCGGTCCCAGGACATTCCCACGCCGGTGCCGGTTGGGTCGTGGACCAGGACGCGGGCCTGGCCGCCGTCGTCGAATTTTATGTCCGTGAACGCGTGGTCGATCTCCGTCGTGCCAATGGCACGGGAGGTGCGGAAATCATACTCATGGCCCTCCACGCTGCGCACTTCTTTCGGCAGGAGCCGGTCCGGCGTAACCTCCAGGAACGATCCCGCGGGGACCTCCAGCGTCCACTCATTGAGCGGTGACGGGCCCGCCAGCAGGTAGGGGTGCGGGCAGACCCCATACGGCGCCGTCATACTGCCAAGGTTCTCCGCTGAGACCGTGATGTGGAGCCCGTCTTCGCCGAGCCGGTATTCGACGGCGATACGCAGCTCGTGCGGGTATCCCGCCGTCCGCCCCAGCGAGCAGGAGAGTTTTACCGATGCTTCATCGTGCCGCTCCAGCGCCCACTCGAGTGGGAACACCAGTCCGTGCAGGGCACAGCCGCGGTCGGCTTCGTTGACCGGCACCTCGTAGTCCGTACCATCAAACGAGTACCGGCCGTCGACGATCCGGTTGGGCCACGGGGCCGCTATAACGCCGCGGTAATCCGGGATGGGGCCGCCTTCCGGGAACGGGACAATCAAGTCCCGTCCTCCGTGGCGGAGCTCCCGCAGGGCGCCCGCCTGTGCAGTAACTGCGGCGGTGTACTCCCCTGCCCGGATCCTGTACTCGGTCCCAGTCCGGCCAGTTTGTGGATGGTCGGTCATGGGGTGGCTCCGTTGAGCCCGAGGCTGTCGATGGCTGCCCGCTGCACTGCCAGGCCTGCGCTGTAACGGTCGAGGTAGGCGCTGAACCCAGCTGCGTCGTCGGGACGGGGGTCCGTGGTCTCGAATTCTGCGTCGCCGAAGACGGATGTGCGGAGGAAGTGGTCGAGGTCCTCCGATGGGTCGCTGACGAAGGCTGAGAGTACGGCTATCCCCCACGCCCCGCCTTCGGAAGCGGATTCCGCCACCGAAACGGGCGCGTTCAGCGCGCCGGCCAGGAAGCGTTGGGCGATGCCGGCCGTGCGGAACACGCCTCCATGAGCGAACATTCGGTCGATGGTGACATTTTCGCTGGCGAGAACCCGCATCCCGAGAGCAAGTGTGGCGAAGACACCGTAGACCTGCGCACGCATGAAATTCGCTAGTGTGAAGTCGCTGTCAGGGGTGCGGACAACGAGGGGCCGCCCCCAGCTGAGGCCTGCGATGGGTTCGCCCGCAAGGTGGTTGTAAGCAAGAAGCCCGCCGGCATCCGCTTCCCCTTCCAGGGCCTCATGCAGGAGCGTACTGAAGGCGGCGTCCGTGGCTACGGGAACCCCTGCCGCCGCAGCAAAGCGGGTGAAAAGCTGGACCCACGCCGCGAGCTCACTGGCGCCGTTGTTGCAGTGGACCATTGCCACCGGCGCACCCGCAGGTGTAGTGACGAGGTCGAGTTCGTGGTGCAGCCCGGCGAGTGGGCGCTCGAGCACGACCATCGCGAAGATGCTGGTCCCGGCGCTGACATTGCCCGTACGCGGCGCTACCGAGCAGGTGGCAACCATGCCCGTTCCGGCGTCGCCCTCCGGCGGACAGAACACGGCCCCCGCCTGGAGCGCCCCTGTTGGGTCGAGCAGTGCGGCACCCGCTTCAGTCAGCAGCCCGGCATTGGTACCCGCAACCAGGGCTTCAGGTAGCAGCCGCGCCACCTCCAGTCCGGGCGCGGTCCGCGCCACGAGCGTGTCGTAGCGTTTCAGCAGTTCCGCATCATACGTGTTGGTGGCCGAATCGATGGGGAACATGCCCGACGCATCACCGATTCCGAGGACCTTCCGGCCGGTAAGACGCCAATGCACATACCCGGCGAGGGTGGTCAGGAAGTCGATCTGGGAGACGTGCGGTTCCTGGTCAATAACAGCCTGGTGCAGGTGGGCTATGGACCATCGCAGGGGGATGTTTGTCTCGAAAAGGGATGTGAGCTCCTGCGCCGCTGGTCCGGTATTCGTGTTCCGCCAGGTCCGGAACGGGACGAGCAGTTCATCGTCGGCGCCGAAGGCGAGATACCCGTGCATCATCGCAGAGATGCCGATCGATGCCAGGGCCCCGGGCCGCACGCCGTGCCTGCCTTCCGCGTCGTCCAGCAGATCCGCGTAGGCCGCCTGCAGACCGGACCACACCTCCTCGAGGGAGTAGGTCCACAAACCGTTCTCCAAGGCGTTCTCCCAGGTGAAACTACCCACGGCAAGCACCGTCCGGGGATCATCGCCGATCAGGCAGGCCTTGATGCGGGTGGATCCGAGCTCGATCCCCAGGCGGCCACGGCCGGAACGGATGACTTCGGCCGTGGTTTCGGCATCGGGAGTGCTCACTGAAGGCCCTTCGTTTTGTTAGCGCTAACAAGATATGCAGCTACGGTACTCGATCTGGAAAGTAACGTCTAGAGGCAACCAGATAGGGGCGCTGCCACTGCTGGCCAACGCTGGCGTGTGGGCTACGGCTTCAGGATCTCAAATTCGAGGTCCTCAACGGGCTGCGGTGCAGACGAGAAGTCGATCGTCAGGGGTGCTCGGCTCTAGCGAGGTGGCGCAGGTTGGCGCGTAGCAGGCCGATAGTGACGCTGCCCCGGCAACCCGGCCGGGACCGCCATCTGATGATTGCTAGCCCATCCAGGGCCATGCTGCGCGCGCCGGATCCAGCCGGCCATCCTGGCAGAACGACTGGCTTCGATCGACCTGACCACGGTCGAAAGCGATCAGGACATACGTGTCCTGGAGTACCGGCGATGTTGGCCATAAGCCGGGAACGGCCTACCCAATAGGGAAGCGTTATCCGGGTAGGGGAGCGCGGCAAGGTTGGGGGCTCGGTCCCCTATCCAGCCGCTCACTCATAGGTACAAAATGGGCAAACCCGCGGCTCACTTCGGAGGCCTACATGTATTGTCCGCGAACTGCCATTGCTAAACGATCACGTGTCCCCGGATCCTTCCAGCCGGCAATTCCGGGGGCAAATGGTGCTACTGCCGTCGGGTTGCTTATGGATTCCGTCGAAAACTTGTGCGTGCCCCTGGTGCGCCATGCCTGACGACGACGAAGTTTGGGGAAAAGCCCCTTTTCCCGGCAAGGGCCCAGAAGGGGGTCAACCAGGCCCGGCGTGGCAAATCAATCACCACTACGACCAGTTGACCTATGAGATGCTGACCGCCCGTTTCCTCGCGCACGATGAGCTCCTGTGGCAGACGCCTGTCCTGGCACTGACCGCGCAGTCGTTTCTCATGTCCATTTCATTGGATGACGGCATCACGAACATAGCGGGAGCCACAGCGGCGGCAATGGGAGCGATTCTGATACTGATGTCAATGCATCTGCTCGGCAGGCATCGTTTTCTTGAGCTTATCGAGAAGCACAAACTCAAGCAGCTAGAGGAAGCTATGAAGATCGAACCGCTGAGTACACATTCCTGGGCATGGAAATATGCGCGAGCACCAAAGCTCGGCAGCACATTCAAGCCCACCGACTACGGGCTGTCCAGCCCACGGTATCCAAAGATTTTTTCCTGGCCGAGTTACGTCATATGGCAAGCCGGGTTGTCCCTCTTCTTCATTGCTAACATAGCGATATGCGTTTTTAGGGTGAGCCAGATCGGTTAATCAGAAACGGACAGACTGGCTGCGGCGTTGGTGGCAGCCGAGTACGTTTACCGGAAGCCTTTGGTGAACCTCACTCAACGCCAGATTTACATAAGATCAACTATCGGCTCTTTAAAATGCTTGGGGGAGTACTTCTAAGAGCGGCTTTTCCGGGCTGGTTTTAGTCGTCGAAGCGCCGGAATTTTTCGGCGGTTACGCCAAGCTCACTGACATTGGCGGCGTCCCCGTCACGCCAACGGCGCCAGCCTTCGCGAGGATGGCGCCGTTGTACTTTTTGGATTAACTCACGGTCCTGAGGCCATGCTTCTCCGGGCCGCGGGCCTCAGAGGAGGAAGACCGTAACCTAGCCCTTTACGCCGGACATGGCTACGCCCTTGATGACGTGACGTTGGAAGAGGATGTAGACGAGCAGCGGCGGGATCATCGCGATGAGCATGGCGGCGAAACGTACGCGGGGGTCCACGTAGAAGTTCGGGTTGAACATATTGGCAATCGCGACGCTGAGCGCTTGCACTTCTTGGCCCGTGACCAACGAGGGCCACAGGAATGCACCCCAGACGCTGAGGGCAAGCAGTACCGTGGCGGTGATCAGGCCGTTTCGCAGCATGGGGACGACGATGAGGAAGAAGATGCGGAAGTGGCCGGCTCCGTCGACCTGTGCCGCTTCGATGAAGGATCGCGGCAGGTCTTCCATGAACTGCATGAGGATGAAGACCGACAGCGGGGACACCATGAGGGGCAGCGCTACACCGAGGTAGGAGTCGGCCAGCCCCATGTTGAATACCTGCCGGTACAGGGGCACGACGTACAGGACGAGCGGAAGCATCATTGAGCCCATGAGGACGGCGAACAGGAACTTTTTTCCTGGGAACTCAAAGAAGGTGAACTCGTACGCTGCCAGGGAGCTGGTGAGGGCCATTCCGGCGATTGCGATCAGGGTGAAGATCAGGGTATCCCGGAGTGTGGTGCCGAGATCGAGTGCGGTGAAGGCTTCGACGACCTTCGACCAACCGTTAGCGAGGTCATCGGGTACGAGCGCGGTGCTCATGTTCGTTGAGTCTGCGGAGAAGGTTGCGCTGATGATCATCCACAGGGGGTAGAGACTGGCCAGCAGCCAGATGAGTGCAAGTACGGCCATCAGGATGGTGCCTGTACGCGACCTTTTCTTTCCAACGACGCGTGATCGCATCATCACACCTTCTTCCGGCGCAGTTTGAACATTATGAAGGTCACGGCGATGATGATCACCATCAGGATCACGCCTTCGGCGGCTGCCCGGCCAAGGGCGGCTTCGCCGCCTATCCGGACGTTGCGGACCATCTCCATGACGGGGAACAGCATGACCTGGTTGGGACCACCGACGGAATTGGGATCGGAACCGCTGGTGAGAATCTGGGGGATGTCGTACACCTGCAGGGCGCTGATGAGTGAGTAGGTGATGACGAAGAAAATGATGGGCTCCATCATCGGGATGGTGATGCGCATCATTTTCTGGAACACGTTCGCGCCGTCCAAGTCAGCAGCCTCGTAAAGGTCCTCAGAGATTTCCTGCATGCCGGTGCTGAAGATGACGAAGTTGAATCCGACTGAGTGCCAGATGTCGATAAAAATGATCAGGGCGATGGCCCAGCCGGCTGTGTTGACCCAGTTGACGTCCACGCCAATTCCGAGCTTGGCGAGGCTGGAGGCGACAAGTCCGTTGTCCGAGTCCATTAGCCACAGCCAAATGCCCACGCACAGGAACAGGGGAATCGCGGTGGGGACGAAGAAGCCGCTGCGCAGAAATGACTGGAACCGCCGGGGCAGGTTGTGCACGATGAGTGCCAGGCCTAGGGAGACGCCAAGGCCAATGGCGACGGTGACGGGCACGTAGATGGCCAGGTTGAGGAGGGATTTGAGGAATCGGGTAGATCCGAGTCCCTCACCGCTCAAAATGTAGAGGTAGTTTTCAAGTCCCACGAAATGAAGGGTGCTGCGGCTCGAGACGGACCAGTCGGTGAAGCTCATGGCCAGGCCGTAGACCATGGGCGCCCCGACGAAGACGATGAGCAGGATGAAGAACGGGGCGAGGCCGATGTAGATCGGGAGGCTCCGGGCAAGGCGGGTTTTCAAAGGGAGGCGACGAATAGGTGCCGGCGCGTTGCGACTCCTTCGCGATGCCCGATCTGTGATCGGTTTTAGGTCCGTACTCACGGGAGTACCTTTCTTTTCTTGCGGTCGTGGTACCTGTGCCCAGAGACAACTCTCTGAGCACAGGTCCTGGTGTGGTTACTCGCCGGCCTCGGCGTAGAGGCTGTTAATTCCCTTGATGAATTCCTCGGCTGTCTGCTTGGGCGTGAGTGCACCGGCGCCCAGCTGTGCCACCGGGTCGGTCATCGCGGTGGGCCAGAACACGCCTGACTTCATGAAGTCCATCTGCGGCATGCCGCCTTTGAGGCCCTCGGAGGACACTTTGGCCATCGCGGAGGAGCCGATGACGGCCGGATCGTCCATGACGTCCTGCCGGAGCGTGGGGCGACCGGTTTGGAGAGTCCATTCCTTCTGCACGTCGTAAGATCCGAGTTTCTTCATCAGCTCGGAAACCAGTTGGTTGCGTGCTTCGTCCTTGCTCTCGACGCCGTAGAAGAAGTCCCAGCCCTGGAGCCCGCCGGTCCTGCCGCCCTTCTCGTAGGGCGGTGTGAGAACGAAGTCGTACTCGACACCGCTCTGCTTGATGGCCGGTTCAGACCATGGGCCACCGATCATGTACCCGAGCTTGTTGGACTTGAACGCTTCCATGGTGCTGTCGGCCTTGTAGATCATCGACTGGTTGCCGAACTTGTCGATTTCCTTGACGGTCTGGAAGGTGCGCTCCAGCTCTTCGGGCTTGATGGTCGTTTTCCCGTCCTTGACGCCCTCGGTGATCTTGTCGGCGTCGGCGGCCATGATTGCCCCCGGCCCGAAGTAGTCGTCCTTGGTCCAGGAGTGCGTAGGTGTGGCTCCTGATGCCTGCACCTTTGCAAGCTGATCGAGGAATGCCTGCTGGGTGGGGGTTCCCTCAGCGGGGTCGATGCCGGCGTTCTTGAGCACGGTGAGGTTTCGGTAGATGACGGGTGTGTAGCTGATGAACGGGACCGCCCACACGCCGTCGTCCGGGGATACGGTCTCCAATGCCTTCGGGTAGAAACCCTTTGCGTAGTCCTCATCGAAGACCGGCTTGAGATCGAGAAGTCCAACGGCGTCGCGGTACTTCTTACCATCGCGGGCGCTGGCACTGAACGCATCGGGAAGTCCCACCCCGGACATCAGCCCCGAAAGGAGGTCCGCGTCGTTCTTCGGTACCAAGGTAACCGAACCGACGTTGGCGTGTTCCTGCTTGAAGTCATCAACGACTTTGTTCATGACAGCACCAGCTTCACCCTGCGTGAAGTCCGAGTACACCCAAAGAGTGAGATCTTGTTTCTTATTTGGATCGGATGACTCGCTAGAGCTGCATCCTGTGAGAAGTCCAGCTGCGACAGCTAACGCCGCCACCGCGCCGAGTGCTTTCTTCATCAAAGCTCCTTGCTAACTGAACTGCTGTTCCAGTTCATGGCTATTGGATTGACCGGAAGACATCTATGCCGAAAGCGCTCAGAGTGAGGGCCGTCACTGCCTGTCGGTGTTAGTTAACCAGATAACCTTACTAATGCGATTCGGTCAACCCTCGATACAAGGACCGAGAGGTATGAGCCATGCATCGCACTGAGAATGGGGGCGGAATACCCTGCAGCTGACGACGCATCGATCTGAAGGGCTTCCTATTTGCACGTGGTCCCATCCACCTGAAAGCCGTTCACCCCCAAGGGCTGGGCGTAACGATGGACGGGTCAAAAAAACAGCGCCCGCAAAAGCATGCAAGGCTCACTGATGCTCTCCAGCGCCGGCTAATTGCTGGTTGGGTGGCGTCGGTAAGCTCTAAACTGACGTGAGTCCCCGCACATTGCGTGATCGGTCCGCGTCAGGAACGGGGGCCGCAGGGGTCCGGTTGGCAAAAATGACGGTCGTCCGGTCGTCCAGGCGCCGCTTGTACCTCGATCCCAAGAGTCCGGAGAGGGCATGGTCCAGGGTGAGCGCGACTGCGCCTTCGACCGTCGCGTCCTCTCCCAATGAGCCGCCGGTCACCTGCACCTCAGGCTTGACGGTTTGGACCACTGCCCGGACACCTTCCAGGAGGTGCGGATTCTGCCCGACCCCGCCGCCAAGGAGGATCAGCGCTGGATCGAGCACGGCCGCAAGGGAGAGCGCCAATTGCCCGATATCACGCGAATGCTGGTCAAGGGCTTCTACTGCCTTGGGAACACCCGCGCCGGCGAAGTCAAAGAGCTCGGCGACTGTAGTGGGTACGGGACCTTGCCGGATGTCCCACGTCGAGGTCCAGCGTTCAAGGAACTGGTTTGCACCGAGGTAGTCCTCAAGTGCGAAACGATCAGAGCTTTCGGCTTTCGCAGGCCAGCCGGTCGGAAGGGATGAAACTTCTCCCGCTCCCCCGCGCGCCCCGCGAACAACCCGCCGGTCCGCGACAATTCCCGAACCTATTCCAACGCCTACTTGAAGAAAGACGAAGTCATTGACATCCTGCGCGCCCCCCAGCTCCATTTCGGCAAGGGCTGCGCAGTTCACGTTGTTCTCAAGCAGCACCGGGACGCCGTCATCCAGATCGAGGGCGGCAAGGATCTCGGCCAGCGCAGGCCTTCCGATCGTCCGGCTGGACGATTCGTCGTTGAGATATTGAGAAATGACCCTTGGCACAGCGACGCCCACCGCCCGCAAGGGGCCGGCCACGGGAGCCAACTCGTCAATCATCCGGCCGACCAGGCTACTAACCAGCTCCAGGATTTGCTCATTACGGCTACCAGGACCGCTGAGACTCTCACTAACGCTCTTCAGCTCACGGCCATCCAAGGCTCGCGAAAGGACTTTGACACGGGTAGAGCCGATGTCAAGGCCGAGAAGCCATCCCGCGGTTGCGGCGATCGCATACACGGTTGCCGAACGACCAAGCGACCCTTGGCGAGCCCGGACCGGCGCTATCAGGCCAGCATTCTCCAATGCACTCACCGCAAGGCTCACCGTGGGTTTGGAGACGTCCAGAGAAGCACTGATGTCAGGGCGCGTGCACTCCCCTTTGGCATAGACGACCGAAAGCACACTGCGTTCGGTCTCGGTGAGCTCAATCGTGATGGGAGAAACCGCCATCAGACCTCCTAGGTTCCTTTATTAACTTACCTTCCAAATTACTCCCCTAGGGTTGACCGGGAGGCATTAGTAAGGTTATCTGGTTAACTAATGCTCGCACTGAAGAAGGAAGATCGCATGACAACCACCACCCGACCGTGGCTCCAGTTTGACGAGGGCATCGCGGCGCAGTCTGCCGGGCTCACGGAGTCAGTGCAAAAAGTCCGCGAGTGGCTGGCCACAGGCGCAGCCGAACCCGCCAAGGGAAAAAGCCTCCTGTTCGCCGGGATCGGGGCAAGCTACGCAGCCGCAGCTACCCCCGTTTACTTCCTGCGCCAAGCAGGTATTGCCGCCTTCCGCTCATCGTGCGCTGACGTCCCCGGCGAGGGCGCTGCCCTCGCTGACGTATACGTAGGAATTTCGCAGGGTGGCCGCAGCCGGGAAACGATTCAGGCCCTGCTTACCGTGCCGCGGGAACGCCGCGTGGCTGTCGTCAACAACTCGGATTCACCCCTTGCTACTGAGGCAGCGGTTGTCCTGAGTGTGGGTGACCTGCTGGATAGCCGTATGTCCTCCATTGGATTTACGGCAACCGTCGCGGCCCTCGGCCTGCTGGCCGAGTGGATCACAGCCGGAACAACGGACGCCGGATGGGACAACATCGGGCCGCTGACCGAGAAGGTCATGGCTGAAAATGACGAAACTCTCAGGCTCTTTGCCGCCGAAATTGCCGAACGTGGAACCGTCGATGTCGTGGCCGCGGCTCCGAACCTGACATCCGCAGAACAAGGAGCCCTGCTGTTCCGTGAGGGACCGTTCGTTCCCTCGATGGCCATGGACACCAGGTCCTACCTGCACGGTCCTATGGACTGCGCGGGACCCTCCACCGCTCACGTGTTGTTCGGCCGCGAAAGAGAAGGACTGCTCGCTGATCAGCTCTCGGAAAAGAAGGTCCCGATCCTCCTGATCACCGATGAGGACGTAACAGCCTCCGCGACAATCATCCGCATTCCCCAGCTCACCGCCGTGCAACGCTCCGTCCTGGAAGTAGCCCTGATGCAGCGCCTCGTCCAGCACACCGCCGACGCCTTCGGCCGGAACATCGAAGACCGCGCCTTCACGCGATACGACACCAAGGTGGACAGCGTGCGGCAGGTTATCGACGGAACATTGTGACCGCAACAGTTGTAGGAATCGACGTCGGCGGCTCAAAAACCGCGGTTAGGGCCGCCGACGCCGCTTCCGGAACTCTCTCAACCGATATATCGGTCCCCACGCAGTCATGGAGAGGCGAAAGCTTCCCCACAAAAGCGCGCGTTCTACTGGACCTGGTGGACCGTCACGTCGGGAGTGATATCGCTGCCCTCGCTGTTGGCGCCCATGGGTGCGACACCCAGGAACAATGTGATGCCCTCCAAAGGGCCCTCGCCGAGACGGCGTCCTTCCCGGTACGGGTTGTCAACGATGCACATCTGCTTTCCTACGCAGCCGGCTACCCGGAAGCCATCGGCGTTATCTCAGGAACGGGATCCATCGCTGTAGGTACCACTCCTGAGGGGCGAAGGATCTCGGTCGGTGGCTGGGGCTGGTTGGTAGGCGACGATGGCGGCGCGACGGGTCTCGTCCGGGAAGCAGTGCGAGCGGCTCTTATCGCCTCAGACTCCGGCCACCGCGACCACGTCCTGGAATCCAGCCTGACGGCAGCAGCAGGAGTTCGCCGGATCGGAGAAGTGAGCATGCAACTCATGCTCGAGCGACCCGAACAGTGGGCCCTTCTGGCACCAGCGGTATTCGCAGCCACTGCCGCAGGTTCCCCCGTAGCTAAATGGGTAATCAACGCAGCCGCGCGCTCCCTATGCGATCTTGTAGACTCCGTCGTCGAACGAGGCGCAGTCGGCGACACGATCGTCCTCGGAGGTTCCGTGATCGCATCCCAAGCGGACTACGCCTCTACAGTCCGCTCGCTGCTTGCGGTCTCGCAGCCAAACGCAACAACAGTCGTGCTGAACCAACCTCCCGTAGCTGGGGCGCTGGTGCTCGCCACTACGCTTCACGTCGGCGCTGACGACCGAAAAGTCGCTTCAGCGAAACCAATTAGCAGGCAGGCATAACTCAAAAGCCCGTCCTGCCAGACTGGTGCTGGCACGCCCGCCCTTGCAAACAAAGGCAGCTGGGTGGTCACTCGAACGTGGATCAGCGGTGCTGCGGGAACCATCGAGGTAAGTCTTTCTGCCTGCCCCGGCCTAGTGGGCCCTCTCTCGTCAATGCCGATAGAAGGGCCCACTAGCTCCGGCCGTTTAGCGACCAGGATGGTGCAGAGGGGCCCGACTTACGTCTTCGATGGATGCGTAGCCTTACAGAATATCCATTATCGGCGTTTGAAAATAGTTGAGGGAGCGGCCCGGATTGCCTGCCGGCGAGGGTTCATAAAGGTACCGGCGGTGGAGGGAGTAACTCAGGCCAATCTAATATCCCCTGGATATGACGCATCTTTAGCTCACGTTGGGTGGCCGCGGAGCCTGCGGTGAAGTGATCGGTCGGGCGACCTTACCTGTACGCGGTCTCGATCGCTCGGATGGCTAGTTGATCAGACGTTTTCGAGTCGGTTCTGATCAACCAGCGCTCCTCCTTATCCGTTCCATCGGCGAATGGGTTGGAGTCGTCCGTGGGAAACGGGTAGACCACGTGAGCGAAGAAGAAGGTGTCGTCGTCGCAGAAACCCAGGAAGGGGTAATCCCCCGCGGACGGCATGGCAGACTTGCTGCTTGCCGTGCAAATGGTGCCGTCCGTCAATTCCAAGTAAACAGGTCGTCCTTGAACTCCCGGACTCTTCGTCGGCTCTATCCCCCGGAGGTTGAGACCACGAAGAACCTGCCAGCTCAGGTCCTGTTCGAGGCAAGCGAATGTGTCGGCTGCTGTCGGATTGCGGAAGCACAGTGCGTCTGGGAAGTGGACCATGCCCGGTGCATCAAAGATGCACATGTAGGCGTCGGACCTTTCACTGACCCGTGACGGGTCGCACCAGTTCTTTTCTGACGCGGTGAGCGAGACTACCCCGGGCTTGGTGCTCAGTTGTTCGCTGGCCCAGGGGTTAAGGGTGACAATTTGCGTTCCATTTGGTCCCGGCGAAGCTGTTTTTGCCTCATCCTCAGTGTTGGCGCAGGCAGCAAGCACCACCACCGCGGCTAATAGGAATGAAATTCGCGTGCGATGCATTTCGACCTCCAGGAGGAAATGATCCCGCCAGTCTGCATACTGATTCACACTGCCGCCTAGGGTATTTCGCCCCCTTTCTCAAGGTTAGGGAATGCCGTCACGCGCCGAGGACAAATTCATTCGATTGTCGTCTATGGAGTGATGGCGCTAACCTCCAGCTCCATCTGCGTCAAACCGGACATGTGTGCCATGATCCCTCGGGCGGCGGGGCGGCCTCATGTCCTCTGAGCTTTCACCCTGTTGGGATGCGCCCAACTATTAGCGTGTCCACTCCGTGGGAACCTTCGCCATCATGACCGGTTCGCTGTTTGAATTGTGACTGTCGCCGGCATGCGGTGCATGAGGGCTGCAGCAGAGTATGGTCACGTCTCTGGTTCGGGCAGCTTCGAGCCAGAGGGCAGTGTCCGTATCCTTGGGGTCGTATTGCCGCGACCACACCAAGCTGTTGTCGATCAGCAGCTGGATGAGTCCCTCGGTAGAGGCGCGGCACCGGACGCTGCCGTCGGCCGGCGGGGCTTTGAGGACGATGTCTTCAAAATCGGCGGTGCGGGCGGGTTTGAAACCGCGTCGCAGCAGTTCAAGTGTCGACAACGGGAGCTGGTGGATGTTCGCGTTCACCTCGGCTGCGGTGTCGACGGCATTGATTGCCACCACGGCGTAACGCAGCGTACCGAATGAGCCCTTTATCCCGACCGTTAGCCGGCTTCCGCTGCTCCTCGCCCTGAGTGATGCTGTGTACATTCCGGTGCCCCCGCCCCTTGTGAATAAGGGGCACGCTTCGCCCCCGGGAAACGATAGCGCGGACCAGCCTAGGAGAAAACGGAATTACTCAATCAATACGACAATTGCGTGAATCTTGAGTCAATCGCTCGACGGTCAATGGCATTGTTTTTGTCCTGGTCGTCAGCAGGTCGGTGGAACTCGTCGCCGCCCGGACTGCAGAATCACGGAATTTTGCCACAGCTTCGAGAGCCACATCAGACCAAGAAGCGAGTCTGACTCACTAAAGAGCGGAGAAGGTCCGGTCGGTCGCTCGGCTCACACCCCTGGCCTACGCCGCGTCACCGTTATCGCTCCAGGCGTCCGTGCAGCGGGAGGTGTCGGGACCATCAAGGCCCACTCAACGTCACTTCTTATCAACCCACACCTCCACCTCTGCGAGCATCACCAGACGGGTTGGTACATCGACGGCCGCAGTCGTATTCGGATCGTCGACCTGTGATCCCAGGTAACGGTTGACCAGCGTAAGCGATACCTCCTTGTACGACGGCTTGGGGCCGAATCTTTTTGGGTCGGGGATGGCGAGATTCTGACGGTTCTGTAGCTCTTGTTCCGGAAGGGTGCGCAACGAGGTCCTCTGCTTGGCTTCTTCCTTTCCGTCACCATCACCAAGCCTGACCTCCACGGTGCGGACGCGGTCTGCACGCATGTAGGAAACCCAGTCACCGGCGTTGCCATTGACTACGCACACTAGAGCGATCCGCTGAGGACTTGTGAACTTCACAGTCATCCAGTCTGTGGACGACTCTGCCGCAGCTGCTGCGGCTTCATCATCATCTCGGGGAGACTCCGTCACCGGCACCCACCCCGAGCCAGGACGACCGTCGAAGGCATGCATTCTGTCACGGCTTTTTAGATCGGATTCAGACGAGACTTCGACGGTCGCGTCACCCTTGGCTACCAGGGCTGCAATGTCCAATATCTCCAGATCCCGAGGATCCCCACACGTCGGCGCGACGTACTGCCACCGGCTCAACGCCTCCTGGAACCAGGGAGTGAACGGTGTGATCATGACAGCGACCAGCGCTGCCAAAATTACTCCCAGAAGCTTCACCAACCCTCGCCCAGCCCATGCAGCCACACGACGTTTCCACGACTTTGGCCGATCCTCTGGTCCGGGAGTGCCCATGGCTGATCGTGCACCCGTCCCAAGCGGCAAGTCAAGGCCTTAGAGGGCAGGGCTAAGAGCTAAATTCTTGCGGTGATTGAGGCTGGATTGGGGGGCGTTGTAGACGCTCGACCAGCCCAGGGGTGGCGGGTATGGCTAAAAGGTAAATGGCCGGACTTTACGTGACGGCTCCGAAGGATTGGCCGCCCGGACACCCCACGATGGCTCGACCGCTAATTGAGAGAAATGACCCCGTCGCAATGCAGGGACACGACGGCGCGGCCACCTGCTTGGGCCCTTACCGCTCCGATGTTCACGACGGGACCCAGCCAAGCGGCTGCGCAAAAACGCCAGATCACCACACGTACAAACCTCCCGCCGCACCGGCGAATGTGCACAGCCTCGACAACCGGTACGCATCTAGCGGCAGCCTTCTCCATGGTCCGACACCGCCACTGCCGTAGCACCCGACGGGGCTGCCGAGTTTTTTAGCAGGTCGACCCGGGCGCGTACGGATCCATCAGCTTTAAAAGCGCAGGGCACCCATGGGGGCAACAGGGCCGGGACGACAACGAGCTGCAGGCCATCAAGACGGCGTGGGCACCCTACCGGCAGAATTCAAAGTCCCCGTCTTTCCAGCTTTGAAGTTTGCCGCTAAATGGCGGCTTTTTGTGATCGTTCTTTGTCGCCGATTGCGCGCCGTCTAGCTTGAATCTCTAGCGCTTCGAGGCGCTGACGCTATGAGACTCCGGAGGTGGGTTCGGCGCGGGAGTCGGTGCCCGGGGGTGGGATGCCTATCGGATCAGCTGGGCACTTGTCGGAGCTTGAACGCGATCGAGTCGAAAACGGCGCGTGCCTCTCGTGTCAGCTCCGGATTGGCCGTTTCGTGGAATTGGACCACCCAGAACATGGCGCGCTTGCCGTTCAGGTTGACCACCCGGTACGTTTCGCGCTCAGCGGCGCTCGAGTACCAGCGGGTGCATGCGTTCGAATATTCTGAGTGGACGCAAAACTGGCCGTTGTCGCAGGCTTTGATGTCCACGTCGCCCTCGACGGAGTGGTCGAATTCGACGCCGGAGTAATCGCCCACCATGACCTCGACGGGAGGGGTGCTGGCCGTTGAGGTCTGCGCCGTTATCGCGTCGACGAACGCTTTAGCCGTCGGGTTGACCTCGACGAGCGCGCTCTGCCACTTGCATGCGTCCGTCGGCACATGGTTGGAGGGCCACCAACCGACGAAGACCCCCAAGTCATCCGGGTGATCCGGGTCGTCCTTTCCGAGGCCATCGCCGTCTTCGCTCACCCAGCCGTCTGGGACGGTGATCTCGAAATTCTCCGCGAAGCTGGTGACAAGGTATGTGCCGGCGTCGATGTGGCCGCTGTTCGGCAACGGTGGGACCGCGGGAGCCTCCGTAGGCGGTGGGACTGTGCGGGCCTCCGTGGTCGGTGGAGGGGATGGCGCCTCGGCGGGGGTGCACGCCGAAAGGCCGAGGCAGACGGATAAGACTGATGTCATGGAGATGATCTGGCGTAGCAGCACACGCATGGAGGCCTCCAAAGGCAACCCTTTTGCTGCGGACGTTACGCCCAGCCAGCACGGTCCGCAAGGCTACGCAAGAAGCCAATGCTCCCTATCTTGGATTACTGGAACGGACGGTGAGTCCTGCCGCCGGGCGGCTGCGGTCATCCCCGCTGGTTCCCCAAGGCCTCAGCCCCCATGTGGCTGAAATTGCGCTCGCATGGCTCTGGTTTTCGTTGCCACTTATCCACGTCCTTGGTGGACACTGCCTAGCGTTCTCGACGTGTGACGTCCCTGTTTTTACTCAACGTACGGCAGCATCCCTGACTTTTAGAAGCCACGGTCAGCTCAGGGAAGGCGCGCCTCGAGAAGCCAGGACAAGGCCTCATTGCGCGAGGTGAAAAACCGAGTAGGACACGGGAGCGTTCGCCGTGCCATGGCGTAGTTGGCGACGACGCGATTGACCGGGCTTGAGCCGAGCAGGGCTATTCGTGAAGCGGCGCACTTGATGCTGAAAACGGACTTGGCTTGGCGAGTCACCGACTGGGTGTTCGCCATGTCGATCAACATCGGGTACTCGGCACCGTCGGCAAGCTCATTGACCTTTGCCATCGCCGCATGGACATCCGCGGCCTCCAGAACTGTCCCCTGCTCCCACACAAGGTGGAGAAATCCCTCGTCAGCGAGTTCCACCATGCCTTTGCCACCGTCAACAGTGACTGGTTTCATCTATTGCTCCCCCAAGCTCTTTTATAGCTAAAGACTAGCTGCAAGCTCCTGACCTGCGAAAACGCGCCAGGGACGGCCGAATGTGAACCTGTTCGCCCAAAGCTGGAGAGAGTCAACGGTGACGGTTAACCACCGAAAGTGCCGTGAACGGATCCAGACTGTTATGCATGGGTGGGACATTCCCTTACGGCTACATCTGGCAATCGAATTGGCTTTCCCTGAGGTTCCGGGCCGCGGAGGAAGCATGAGGAGGGCCTAGTAGTTGTCAGGAGCTCCTGAGGCAACGGCCGCCAGGAACGCCTGACCGGAGAAGTCACAGGTCATGGGCTGGGTATCAACAGCTAACGAGACGAGGCAGGGCAATATGTTCAGGTCTCCTTGGGAAAGCGAGAGATTCCACGCCAGGCCAGGCGGTAGATGAGATCGCTGGCCGTATCCAAGTCCAGGTTTCCGTTGGTCTCCAGCCAATAGCGTGCACTCACCTGCACCAAGCCGGCCAGACCTCTACCCAGCAGTTCCGCCTCCACAAGAGGCAGTTTTGTTTCTTCGGTGATAGCCCGGGCAATGGCACCGGCAAAGGCCTCGTTAAATGACTCAAGCCGCGAATTCACGTCAGGGTCATTTATCACGCCGGATTCGAAAACCAGGCGGTGCGCCCGGTTATCACTATCAATGAATCGGTAAAAGGCACGCATACCGTCCCGCACCCGTTCCTTATTGTCCTTCGTGGAGCTGAGGGCCTCAAACAGGAGATCGATCAAGGTGCTGAGGTTTATGTCCAACAGCTCAAGATAGAGCTCCCGTTTGGACGGGAAGTGTTGGTACAGCACCGGCTTGCTCACCCCGGCCACCCGGGCAATCTCATCCATTCCGGCACCGTGATAGCCCTTGGCTGCGAAGACTTCCTGAGCCGCACCCAAAAGCCGGGCGCGTCGTTCGTCCCGCGACAGTTTCTTTGGTCTAGGCCCGCCAGTCTGAGAACCACTCTCGGGTGATGGAGCGGCCCCTAGATGACCAACCACTGCTGCCTTCTTTCCTCAGTCAGCCTCACTTTACCCATTCGGGCTATCAAAATTGAGTGCTCATCATCCCTATTCATAAGACTTGTGAACGGGCGTAGGGCTGAGCTGATCAGTGCCCGGCATGGAAGCTTTTCGGGACACTAATTTTGCGTAGCGCTGCACGTTCACCCCGCTCCCACAGCTTTACGAAAGGTTCGCTATCGGGCGTGGGGAATGGCCGAGGGAGGGACCTTCGACGAGTTGGTGTGCGGGATGATCATCCGACCTTTCTTACAGGTTATGCCCGTCCCGTTAGGCTGTTTGTGCGACCGTCATGCGGGGCAGGAGGCGTCGGTCGTGAGGACGAAGGTTCCGTCTGGGAAGACCGTGAGTCTGAAAGAGGCCCGGCTGTCCGGCGCTGGACCCTTGCTGATGAGCCGCACGATGACGTGGGCGACCGCGGTTCCATCTGCGTTGAAGACGGTCTGCCCGTTCTCCTTATAAATGTAGTGGTTGCCCTGGGAGCCGATCCCTGTTCCCTTGATCGTGGCGTTGCCGATCATCGTCCCATCAGGTTTGAACTGGATGACCTCCTGGAACGTGCCCTCCACGAATACGACTTCTCCGTTGCAGTCATTGACGGGCTCGTTCACATACCCGCTCTTCCGCACTTCGGCAGGAGCCGCAGCAGCGCCTCCGGCTGAGACGAGTACCACCGCTGCCGCAACAGGGGCTGCGAGTATCCGTTTCGCGATCTGCATGTCCATCTCCCATCATCTTGGGCCGGCATCTGTGGCACCGGCAGATCACCGCATCGTATTCACGAAGACCCGGCCCGGCGTACGGGGACATCACCCTTATTCGTCCCCTATTTGCAGCTCACGCCCCCTAAGCGGGCTAACCGCTCCGCCGCACCCAGCCGTAAAACCGGTGCCCTATCCGGCAAGATCAAGACCGGCACAAGATGCTCCAAGCATTCGCCGAACCACTTCCAGACCGGGGAACTGACTTCCTAAGCTGTCCCCAGGAGCTAGTAACCACGTCATGGGGGACAAATGAATTCACAGCGGACACAGCGAGCCGCCGATCGCGGCGCTATCCATGCCAGGAACGCACCCGCGCCCGCTCCCCCAAAGCAGCCAATGAGGCAACCACGACCCGTACAGCATCCTGCCCGGTACCGGGAACATGAGGTTCTGCGGCTAATCCGCGACCTCACCGAACTTGCCGCCACTCGCATGTCCAAGATTTCCTAGACGTGACCGCCTTGCCTTCCGGCAGCCCAGACTTAACAGCCTCGAACCTGAACTGGTCGAAAACCCCTCCTTGGCGCCCACTGCCTGCACCACAGGGCCCTCACGCAGGCAGAGCGCCTTCGACACCACATTTAACTACAAGACCGATAACCCAAAGGGCGCGAGACCGGACGCGGACCGGGACAGCCTGCAACTCCGGGCAGACCATGATCTGCTATGGACGAAGGAAGCCCGTTCAGGGGTTCAGTTCTCACCCGTGGCTCCGGAAGTGCGGAGCCACGGCTACCTGATCTGCACGGAGCCTGTCTCTGGACAGAAGTACTGGCACGGCAGCGACGCCATCACCAACTTATACACCACCTGGCTGCGTCCGAAAGCACTAGTGAAAGCAATTACCGAGCTCGATGACGCCCAAAGGTCCCTCTATCTCGATCCGCCGTACACCATCGGCAGCGCCATGATCTGGCCGGTCCGGAAGAGTCATCCCTACACCATGAACAGGGCGAGGGTCAGGAGACAAATCGCTGACAGGATGGACCTCACCTTCGAGTGCATCCGCCGACACTACGCGGACGATGGAAAGAACCCTCTCTCCCAGGTCATCAGCAACTACAAGTACTTTTTCGACATATTCGGCACCTTCGAGAAGTTCGTGGAGTTCTTCCACTTCCAGGATCTCGTGTCAGTCAAGAAAGGCAGCATCGACTTCTTCCTGCCATTCGATGACTTTAAACGGCACGCGGCGCCGGCCTCCAAATACGAGTACACCGAATACCGGGCAAACGTGCTGCAATTCATCGACAAGCGACGCCAAAGAATGGCCGACTGGGTCGAAGAACACCTCTCAGACATCCCGGTCATCCGCTGACATCACGGCTGCCAGGGCCCCATCCACCTGCTCTATAGGGCAGCGCCGCTATCAGCAGGCGGTCCATACAGCTTTACGGAATCTTTATTATCGGCTTTCGAAAACAGCCGGGGGAGTGCCTCCAAAGGCGCTGTTTTTGCCATCGTTCGTGGGCGTCTTTCCCCGGACTCGGGAGGTCAGAACTTCTCAGCCAGCGCCCGGTTCACGGCGTCAATGTCCAGGAAGGCAGGATCAAAAGGCGCAACGGAGCCGGTGACTCGTTTCGGAGCAGGCGCAGGTAGTGCAGCATTTCACTCAGGGGGCGGAAAATGACGCAATGCTGTTGACCTTTCTTGGGGCCTGCCTAAACTGTCGTGCACCTGGATACGCCATCAGGTGGAGCTAGGCCGGAAGTCGTCTACGCATACGCCTATTGTGAGTCGCTCACTGGAGTATCTTCCACCACCGCCCAAGTCTGCAAAACCTCAACGACCACGGACTGGACCTGAAACTGCCCGGCTGACGGCGGGGCCGGCCCCACAGCGGCCGGCGCTCAAGACCACAGATGCCCTATCCGGCGTGATTTACCAGATGTTTTAGAACCACTGCTCCCCTGCCAATTTTGTACCCAACGCCGGCAAGGCGATCAGCCTTGCAACTGCAGCTGCTGTTTCAGAGCACTTACCTCTATGGGCGCAGAGTCGGCTCCCAAGGTCCATCTGCAGGAAGTGCCTCCGACTTCCCCGGCCAGGGCGGCATCGTAACTCCGATGATCTTCAAGGCGACCTCCCCGTTGTTCCGGAATTGAAACACCGTCCCGGCTGGAATCGCGACCGATACTCCCGGAACCAGGTCTACGAACAAGCGTGCCCTCTGACCTTGCCGAAGCGATATCTGCCCCTGCCCTTCACTGACAAACCAAATCTCATTCACCGTTCGATGACGATGAGCAATTGAAACTGCGTGAGGATCCAGTTCGAATTGGGCCATACTTCCTGTAGGGAGCCGCACCAATTCTCGGACCTTCGAACCATCAGGGGCGACAGCATCAGGATCGTCCGAAATATGTTTGCTATAGGGGGAATTCGTCGCTGTTCCATTACTGCTCATCGGTCGTCCCCGTCCGCACTCAGCCGCTGAAAGCAAGCTGTCCCTTATGCCCTGTCGGTGCCAGTTAACTCCGGAGCCATTACTGTCTATCTGACGGCATCTGATTACGCCACTATGCGGTGAAACGCGTTACTCCCGCGTTATGCGGAGTCAGTTCTGCGCCGTCCCCTCGTGGCTGGCTCCTACGGGCAGTAACGAAGGGCGCGGCGTAAAGAACCCCCTGCGAAAAAGATCCTGCCCACTAAGAGCCCAGAATGCAGGGTACGTACGTAATCGTCGGTCAGTAAGGGGAACCGGGAAACATCCGGCGGGCCCAGCCGGCTCACGCGGTACGGAGCAGATCGGTGGCGAGTTCAGCAACAACCGCCGGATCTCCCCCCGCCGCCAGCCAATCCACCGGCGAAACAGTCTCCCCTTCGAATTCAAGGTCCGGCTGGTTTCGAGTGAAGAAACCCTCAACCGCAAGCGGGTGCATCCCAGCATCAAGAGCAGGCAGGACACGCTCGATACCGGGCAAAGTCCCATGATCCACAAACTGAAACTCAGGCAGCCGCCAGCCTTGGTTTTTGGAGATGCCATAAAGCGTCCGCTCACTCAGACGCTGCCGGATGCGGCCCTCAGTCACACCAAGCCGCACCGCGGCTTCCTTGACCGTAAGAGTGCGTACGAGCAATTCACCGTACCGCAAAGCAGCCAAAGCGGACGGGCGGGTCGCACCCGTTGGCGGAGCGCTGCGCAAAAGTCCCATTTCCCGCAAAGTGGCCTCCTCATGGGCCGACAAATGGCTGGTGGGATCACTGGGGGAATCCATGGCAGGATGAGCATCCGCCACCGTTTCCATGGCCTCGAGAAATTGCTCGACGTCCATCTTAAGCCGTTCCCCCAGCCGCTCAATCCGAGCTGCGGTATCAGTGGCACGACGAAGCCAGGTGGCCAGCTGCTCAGGGTCGGAAGTCTCCGGGGCGCTTACCCCTGCCACCCGCTCTGTTCCTGAAGGAGGCTCCCCAACGAAGAGCATGACCTCATGACTTGAATCAAGCGGAAAGGCGCGATTGTCCTCTTTACCCGCCCCGACACCAGGGTTTTGGGTCTGCGACACATCATCACGTGGGCTCATGGAATTCTCCTATCGTTCCCTAACAACGTTAGCTCGCGTTAGTTAGCGAAGTCAAGCATCCCGGGCAAAAGTGTCAGGACTCAAGCCGGCATCCGAACGTCAACGGGCAGGCCATCTTTCTCGCCGGCTGTTGATCGGACCCAACGTAGATCACGGTGATCTAGATTTCCGCGCTGTGCTGGGAGGTGCGGGGCCCGCGGTCGGGAAGGCAACTTACTTTGCCAAGTGGCAAGCGAGAGGAGCCCTGGAATTAGACCAGCGACATGCACGACCGGGACCGGTTGCTGCAGGAATGACCAATGCCTTAGCCGCTAAGCGTCCTTCTGGTGGAAGGAAGGAATGTCCTGCGTCAGTCCCGAACTATTTACGCCAGATAGCGTGTGGTCGCCGGGCTGCAATTGGAAGCCATAATCAACCTG
The DNA here is from genome assembly GCF_030818145.1 of Pseudarthrobacter sp. SORGH_AS 212. Lineage (NCBI taxonomy): Bacteria > Bacillati > Actinomycetota > Actinomycetes > Micrococcales > Micrococcaceae > Pseudarthrobacter > Pseudarthrobacter sp. SORGH_AS 212. The sequence goes on from NZ_JAUTAA010000001.1 coordinate 1,926,367, forward strand.
GCAGTTACGCCGCTTCCGGCTTTCTTAATCACTAGGTAAAAACCCCCTTTTTGGTCGTCCCCAATCAACCAGTACCCGAAGGGCTTCCATCGGAGCCTTGCCCGATGCTAACTTTGGCGCAGCGCGTGTCAAAGCTCAGGAACCAGGGGCGTGCATAGCCGTCTTAATGCATAGCTGGATGGAGGCATGATGGAGGCTTTCAACGGACCTCTGGGATCGACCAGCGGGCCGCGCGCGGCGCCGGCAATTGGTGTCTACCTCTCAGGGCACGAGGCGCTTGGCGTGATAAGCGGACCCGAGGAGCTTTTGCCGAAGGGGAGTTTGCGCACGAAAGCGCTCATTGTGGACAAAAGCGTTTCGGGAGTCGTCGCTGCGACTGACACCGTGGTGAAAGGGCTTGTGTCTCGTATCCCTGAGGGAAATCGGCACGATATCGAAATCGGTGTAGCCCTGAGCGGTCATCTCGACCCATCGACCGGCCGGGTAGTGCATTCTAGCGACTTCCGCGACCGGGAACGGTCCTGGTTTGACGTGCCTCTGTCGACGAGGGTAACCGAGATGACAGGACTCCCAACCCACTTAATCAACGACGCAAATGCCCTGGCTTTAGACAGCCACGACAACGCCGGCCAAGGTCTGAGCAATTTTGCGTCAGTTCTGGTAGGGGAGTTTGGGCTCGGGTGCGGCCTCGTCGTGAATGGGAATCTGGTCCTGGGAGCAAATGGTGTATCAGGAGAAATCGGACATATTCCAGTAGCGCTGGGCAAAGCGCAGCTTTGCCGGTGTGGCGGCAGTTATTGTCTCGAACGAGTTGTAACCAGGGCGGCGATTGAGGCCAAGTTAGCCGACGTATTCAGCGCGGATGCACCGGACCCGGAAGCAATCGGAGCCGCGGGGCTCAAGATATACGAAGACGCGGGCCATGCTCTCGGGATCGCGCTGGTGGTGCTGATGAATCTGTTGAACCCGAGCGCTATAGCCATACACGCGCCTGTCGACCTCCTCGAGGCTCCAGGATTTATCGAGGAAGCCCGGGCCACTGCGAAACGCTGTTCTTTCTCGAATGTCGGAACCTCCTGCAACATCTTTACCCGGCGCCTCGACCCCATCGGTATCGCCAGAGGTGCTGCTGTATATGTTCAGTCGCTCCGGCAGTCTGTAGACGCGTAACGTCGCAGCCATCCTATTTCGCAGTCCACCCTCGGCGTGATCTACGTTGGGTCCGATCAACAGCGGGCGAGAAAGATGGCCTGCCCGTTGACGTTCGGATGCCGGCTTGAGTCCTGACACTTTTGCCCGGGATGCTTGACTTCGCTAACTAACGCGAGCTAACGTCGTTAGGGAACGATAGGAGAATTCCATGAGCCCACGTGATGATGTGTCGCAGACCCAAAACCCTGGTGTCGGGGCGGGTAAAGAGGACAATCGCGCCTTTCCGCTTGATTCAAGTCATGAGGTCATGCTCTTCGTTGGGGAGCCTCCTTCAGGAACAGAGCGGGTGGCAGGGGTAAGCGCCCCGGAGACTTCCGACCCTGAGCAGCTGGCCACCTGGCTTCGTCGTGCCACTGATACCGCAGCTCGGATTGAGCGGCTGGGGGAACGGCTTAAGATGGACGTCGAGCAATTTCTCGAGGCCATGGAAACGGTGGCGGATGCTCATCCTGCCATGGATTCCCCCAGTGATCCCACCAGCCATTTGTCGGCCCATGAGGAGGCCACTTTGCGGGAAATGGGACTTTTGCGCAGCGCTCCGCCAACGGGTGCGACCCGCCCGTCCGCTTTGGCTGCTTTGCGGTACGGTGAATTGCTCGTACGCACTCTTACGGTCAAGGAAGCCGCGGTGCGGCTTGGTGTGACTGAGGGCCGCATCCGGCAGCGTCTGAGTGAGCGGACGCTTTATGGCATCTCCAAAAACCAAGGCTGGCGGCTGCCTGAGTTTCAGTTTGTGGATCATGGGACTTTGCCCGGTATCGAGCGTGTCCTGCCTGCTCTTGATGCTGGGATGCACCCGCTTGCGGTTGAGGGTTTCTTCACTCGAAACCAGCCGGACCTTGAATTCGAAGGGGAGACTGTTTCGCCGGTGGATTGGCTGGCGGCGGGGGGAGATCCGGCGGTTGTTGCTGAACTCGCCACCGATCTGCTCCGTACCGCGTGAGCCGGCTGGGCCCGCCGGATGTTTCCCGGTTCCCCTTACTGACCGACGATTACGTACGTACCCTGCATTCTGGGCTCTTAGTGGGCAGGATCTTTTTCGCAGGGGGAGATCACCCCACGTCTTGGAACACCTTCCGCACGTACGGGCCTACCAGCAGTCGTTTCGATCATCACCCGCCACCGCCCAAGGACCATCCGGTTCGGGGGATTCTTTACGCCGCACCCTTGGTTACTGACGTGGACGGGGAGATTGTTTCCCCTTTGGATACGGCCCTCGCGGAGGTTTTTGGCCCGGTGGGTGTAGTGGATACCAAGCTTGCCGAACCTCACTTCGTCGGATTTAGACTGTCCCGCGACATCACATCACTTGATCTTGTCGACTCAAACTGGGTGACCGTCGCCGGCGCCACGGCTTCGCTGTTCAGTGGACCTCGCACCGGTACACGAGACTGGGCGCGCGCTATTTATCGGCATTACACCAATCCACTTGACGGGCTGTTTTATGGTTCGTCAAATATGCCGCGGGGTCGTTCCATTGCCTTTTTTGAACGAGCCAGAGATGCGCTCAGTCAAGCCGACGTCCTTCTGCCGCTTTCAGCGGCCGGGTTGAGGGCAGACCTTGAAGCCGCCTGCTTTAGGCTCGGGTTCGGGCTCTTATAGAATCGGTCACGTCACCTCAAACTGGTCAATAGATGCAGAGTCACCGAACGGACTGGCAATCCAGCCGCGTTCCACGAATGGACGCTCGCCGGGCCAGAATTAGGCACTTCTGCAGTACGGGCAACAGCGAGAATAGCGGCTCGATGAAGCAGGCCATTCGGGATCAGCCGCCAGAGTGCCAGAAAAGCTGAGGCCGCAGCGTCGACGTCATTGCGTGGAGCTCTTTGGTTTTGATGAGGTTACCCGGGGCCAATATGCCAGCCCCGGCCACCATGGTGCGATTCCTAGGCTGGTCTAAAGGGCCTACCGGCCCATGCCCTTCTGAAGAAGCTTTATCTGGCCGTTGGCTCCGCGCGTCTTGCCGACTTATGCGGGCCTTAGTCCCTTACTCACGGCTGCGCTGGACGGGGAAACGAAGGCTCCGGGCCTTGAACACGCTGCAACCGTCGTCGGCGACAGTTTCGATGCCGTTGGTGAATAAGCTGCAGGATAAGACAGGGCCTCCCGACGTCACAGCGGCGCTATTTTCCGTTTTTAGGGTGCACTTTGGGTAGTGATCGCAGCACAAAGACCTGGTCCTGACGAACGCTGAGAGATAAGGGGCTGACGGCAATTCGTTCGTCCTGTCAGCGATGGTCGAAAAGTGAGCCATTTCGCGGGCTGAAAACTGAGCCACTTTGACGCTGGTTATTCTGCCGTATTTTCCGGTCTTGTCGAGGGCAGCGAATCGACCTGGGTGTGTTTGAGGCGGTAGCTGGAGCCTTTGAGGGTGATGACTTCGGCGTGGTGGACGATGCGGTCGATCATGGCCGAGGCGACAACCTGATCGCCGAAGACGTCTCCCCAGCGGGCGAAGGGCAGGTTCGAGGTCAGGATCAGCGAGGCGTGCTCGTATCGTGATGAGACCAGTTGGAAGAACAGGTTCGCGGCGTCCTGTTCGAACGGGATGTAGCCGACTTCGTCCACGATGATCAGGCCGTAGCGGCGCAGCTTCACCAGTTCCTGGGGCAGCCGGCCGTTCTGGTGGGCTGCCTGGAGCCGGGCGACCCAGTCGATGGCGGTGGCGAACAGGACCCGGTGACCGAGCTGGGTGGCCTGCAAGCCCAGGCCGGTGGCGAGGTGGGTTTTGCCGGTGCCGGGCGGTCCGAGCAGGACGATGTTGGACGCTTCGGTGAGGAACGCGCCCGTGGCCAGGTGCGCGATGGTGTCGCGTTTGAGGCCGGGCTGGTGATCGAAGTTGAAGTCCTCGAGTGATTTCCGGGCCGGGAAACCAGCTGCCCGGGCCCTGATCTCGGCGCCGGATGCTTCCCGTGCTGCGACTTCCCGGGACAGCACAGCGGCGAGGTATTCCTCGTGCGTCCAGCCTCCTTCACGGGCCTGGTCCGCGAGCCGGGGTGCTGCTTCACGGATCCGGGGTGCTTTCATCGCCCGGGCGTAGTATTCGATCTGGCCGATGGTTTCCTTGGCGGCCGGCATCAGGCAACCTGCCCGTCATCGAGGACAACCCCGAACGCCCGGTCGTAGTCCGCCAGGTCCCTCAGCCCGGTTGTTTCGCCCACCGGGTGCGGGGTTTGGAAGGCCTTCCGCAGTGCCCTTGCCGCCTCGACGTGGTCCGGATCGGTGATGGTCAGACCGGCGCTCCAAGACCGGGAGTGGGTGCCGACCGGCCTGCCGTCCAGGCTGATCGTGACAGTTTCGAGGTCGGCGGTGACGTCGACGAACCGGCCGATGGCCTGCGGGTGGACGGAGTAGTCGTTGGATCCCATCCGGACGTAGTAGTCCCTCGGGAGCCGAACCCTTGAGGTGAAGCCGGTGACCGGCGGAACCGGTGGCAGCGCCAGCATGGCCGCTTTGTCCGCAGGGAGCAGGTCCGTCGGGCGGGCGCCTGTCCTCCTGACCAGCCGGGCGTTGGCCTTCGGCAGCCACTGGCCGAGCTGATTGTTGAAGTCCTCCGGAGAGGCGAAGACCCGGCCCGGCAGGAAGGAAGTCTCCAGGAACTGGTTGGCCCGCTCCACCACGCCCTTGCTTTCCGGGTCGTAGGGTTTGACCTGCACGATCCGGGTGGCCAAGACCCCGGCGAATGCCGCGACTCCGGCGGCGTAGCTGTTCCGCCGGCCGATGCCGGTTTCGTTGTCCCAGATCAGCCGCCGCGGAACCGCACCCAGGGCCCCGAGCAGCTCCCACATTCCGGCCAGCAGGTCCCCGGTCATGCGGGACGGGATCATCCGGGCCATGATGAACCGTGAATGCGAGGACACCATCACCAGGACCGGCAACACCCTGGCCTTGCCTGCACCGACAGGTATCCGCACCTCCGGGAACCACAGATCACACTGCGCCTGATCCCCGGGATCGTAAGAGATCCGGTCAGCAGGATCAGCAGGGGCATACTCGGGCCGGATCCTGGCAACGTTCTCCCGGAACCAGGCCGCAGACCCCGACCAGCCCACCCGTTCAGCCAACACCGTCGCCGGCATCCGCGGGTTCTCCAGCAGCAGCGCACGGATTGCGGGTTCCACAGCCTTAATCCCGGAGTCCTGCGGCGCACGAACATATGTTGGCGGACCCTCAGCGCTGACTGCCTTCGCAACCGTGTTCCTGGAGATCCCTAACCGCGCAGCTATCGACCTCATCGACTCACCCTCGGCCAGATGCAACCGCCGAATAAGCGCCCAATCCTCCACTGTGATCACCCACCCAATCGTTTGGAACAGGTGGCTCAGTTTTCAACCGTCACAATGGCTCACTTTTCAACCGTCACCGACACGTCCCTCAATTCCTCCCAAGAGCAGGGGTGAGAGGGCGCGCGGCATCCCATTCGCCACTACGGGACTTCCGGAAATTCGCCCTCGACCGGCTGCAGCGGCGGGAACGGATCATCTGCTACGACCTCTGCCGGTGTCCGTCCTCCCAACCAACCACGTTGACGTAGCGCAACAGAGGACGGCCACAGCCCCGTGAAAAACGATCGCGCGGCCCACACATTGAGCCCACATTCTTGGGACGGGAAGCGGATGTAAAAGCTGCGGCTGAGAGGGGCTCCCCTAATGCGTCCGGCAGCATACTCGCCTGGCCATCTACTCCGGGTTCCCAGCAAAATGGCGCGAGGCGCATGGGCCACCTCTAGGCCCAGCTGCTCAAGAACAGGATCCTACACAAAGGTTCTAACATACAACTTCTCATTCGAGAGGTAATTTTTGAACTTTTCGGCATACTGCTCGGGCTCAATAGCAGTTCGCAAAAAATGCATTCCGGCCTCCTACCCGAGACGTCGTTTGCTCATTCTGTACCCGGTGGTCGGCACCCTGCTAGGGCTCGAACCCCCTCAATGCCTACTGGTTCCTACCCTGCTATGACGGTCCTGGGTGCTGATCTACAGTCGGGTGCGGGGCAAGCAAGGTATTCCGGTGGAATCGGGAGTTCAAGCCATACCTGCCACTTAGGGGAAAGGCGCAGCCGAACGTGATACGACCGTGAGCGAATGCGGCGTGAGTACGCCGTGTACGCGAATCAGGCCCAGAATCCACAGAGCCGCGCGCTCTTACCCGAATCGAGGAGCCGACCTGACGAGATCGCCAAAGACGACGCTCGGTGCGTTTGACTCCCGAGGACCTGCTCCGTTGAGAACGCGGTGTAGCGCATTCCGTCGAGGTCGGTGATGTACGGCCGCGCCGACGGCGAGTGGCGAACGGTCCGAGGCGGCGCGCCGCCGCCTCGGGTCATCAGTTGCTGAGCCACCGGCCCAAATTGAATCCGGCCGCCAGACCGACGAGCGCAACCCCGGCAAGTCCCACCCAGCCGACAGGCGTGAAAAGAGACGCGATCAATAGCACGCCGCCGATGGCCCCGAGTGCGTTCACGATCCCGCCCGCGTTGTCCCCCCTTTCGAACGAGCGCACCGAGGCAACACCGAATCCGATCGCTGCCGTCGCTCCTCCCGCGAATGTCGCCCCGGCGGCTCCGATCGCCATGGCTTGGGAAGAACCGAGGATGGCTCCCGCGCCGTACATTATTCCGCTGGTCGCTTCGGCCACGCCACCGATCACCAGCGGTATCGCTACCGCAGGATTCGGGTCCTGCCCTCCCGTGATGGCCGTGAACATCCCGGTGCCGAAGAACAGCCCTCCGCCGAGCCCTCCGCCGACGGCCCGTGCTGTCCACTCATACCGCACCTGGATCGACTGAGGTGACGGGGTCCCGTGCGCCTCGACAGGGTGTCCCGAAAAGGCGCCCCTTCGCACGACAGAGGCGGAACGAGGACCCCAGATGCGCTCGAACTCCGCCTGTGACAGCTGCCCGTTCCGAACTGCCGCGCGAGCCTTGTTGAACTCCGCCTCACCCGCGGCGTGTTCCGGCGTCGGCGCCCCTTCGATGTCCCCCATCATCCAGCCCGAGCCGTTGTTCTTGATCGCCGTCTTCGCTTCCGCCTTGCCCGCCGGCCCAGACCAGAGGTGAAGTGTGCCCTTCGGCCGAGCGCCGGTCACACTGGTTGGGCGCGCCGCCTCTTGGACTACTGACCGAGCGGCATCGGCAGTCGGTGCGAGCTCTGCGGATGACTGGGCCTCACCCATGGCATTCGTTCGTGGAGGACCTTTGACCGTGACCTCCTCCGGTTCTTCGTCGCCGCCGGCTGAGGCGTCGCCCTTGTCTTTGCCTTCACCAGGCCTTCGCAGCCAGGTTCCGACCTTCCAACCGCCGCCTGCGCGCTTCATGAGGCCCATGCCCCGGCCTTGCTCATCGGCCTTTTGCTCGACCCCTTCGGCATTAAAACCGGTGAAGTCGAAGCCTTGAGCCCTCAACCGCCGCGACGCTTCTGCCGGATCGGAAACCCCGGTCAGATCGACATCACTCAACTTGTAGCTGATACGTTCCTGCGTTCCCGTCGGGTCGAGGTAGACCACGGGATTGTTTGCGCAATAGCGGAAGAGATTGGGTCCGCTGACGAACCCCGCTGGGTCGGCGCTCGTCCAACGTCCGAGCCATGGCGCGTAGTAGCGCGCCCCAAAGTACAGCAGTCCCGTCTCGTCGTCACGCTCCTTCCCGCTGAACCGGAAGCGCCTCAGGCTCAGGTCGACTCCCGGCTTCGCAGAACGGTATGCGGTTGTGCCGTAGGGGTGGTACTCCTCGTATGAGATCGGGTTGCCATCCGCATCGGTCTCGAGCACCGCCGACCCGAGGTGGTTCGTGTACTGATAGCGGATGAGGGGCGCGTTCAATGGGTTGGCTGGATCGACGTTGTCGTCGTCTCGTACCTTGGTGTCCACTTGGGCGATGCGTCCCGTTTCATCGGCGATGATCACGGTCCGCCGCTCGAGTCGCACCTCACCGGTGTCGCGCCGTCGGCGGCGGAAGATCTGCAGGGCGCCGAGGTCGATCCACTCTAGATTCAGGTTGCCGCTACGCTCGATCACCCTTCGGATCCGCTGGCCGCCCGGTGCGTAGCGATAATGCGCTGCGCCACCGCCCCCCAGGTCGACGCGGCTGAGTTGGTCGAACGAATTCCACTCCATGACGGCGAGGTGGGGCATCCGGGTCATGTTGCCGTAATCGTCGTAGGAGTACGCGTCCGAGAACGGCCCCGCTGCCGAATCGCCCGAGCGGCTGCTCGATGTCAGGCGACTCGTGCGGTCGGCCGCCACGTCGTCGAAGGCGTAACGGTAGCGTCGCGTCCACCCGCTGCCGACCCCCTGCTCGGTGCGGAATCGGTGGGAGAGCTGCGTGATGTTTCCGAGCAGATCGTAGTGGTACTCCTCGGTGTACCTGCGGACAGCGGCGAGGTCGTTCGGATGCTTCAGAGAGACCGTGTCAGGGTCTGCAGAGCCCCGAATGTCGTCGTTGACGACCCCGGCCAGCTCTCTGCCGGTCGCCCGGACGAGCTGATACAGGGCGTCGTACTCGTAGCGGTTCTCCGCTGTGACGACGGCGTTGTTGAAGAATCTCGTCTGCTGCGCGTCGTCGGCAAGTCGGGTGATGTTGCCGATGGGGTCGTAGGTGTACTGCAGGCGCTGCAGAGCCTGCGTCGCGGGGTCCTCACCGAGGGGGCACGTCACGAGCTCCGTGAGCCGGAACGTCATCGGGTCGTGGAAGTACCGGGTCACGACGTCGTTGCCGTAGTGGGCGAAGATGCGGCGCGCCTTGGCGTCGTAGTCCTGAGCCTTGAGGAAGTCGATCAGATCCCCTTGGCCGCCGATGCGAGCCTGGAGGGAGGCCAAGAAGCCCGATTCGTTGTACTCGGAATGCAGCTCGGTCCCGTCGGGCATCGTGACCCGCGTCGGTCGGTTCAGCGCGTCGAAGTCCGCTGATGCGGAGAACACCTCCGCCGGGTTCAGCAGCACTGTCGCCGCCGCGATTGCGGAGGGGACGTCGGGGGCCGCCTGCAGCGCGCTCCAATCGACCATTCCGGCGTAGTCCCTCGTCAGGGTCCGGTCGACAGATATCGGCCGCCCGCGGAAATCCAATGCGGGGACCCGCACGCTGCCGGCCTGGTCGAAGACGACATGTGCGGTGCCGAGAAGGTTCAGAGGCTTGGCTTGGGCCGCGCCGAGCCGGTCGCCGAAGATCACGTGGTTGAAGAGGATCTCCAGGCTGGCACCATCCTGGACGTACGAGTTCACCGGGCGCTGGAGCTCGTCGTATTCGACGCGGAACCTCCGGCCGTGCTCATCCCATGTGCGCACCAGTCCTCCCAAGACGTTCAGGAACGTCCACCGCCGACCCCGTTCGGCACTCACGCCGAGAATCGGTGTCCCGCCCATCCCTGTGAAGCCACTCGCGACTTCACGCTGCTCCTGGTCGAAGATCCCGGGAGAAGCGGCCCGCGAGGTCGATCTCCGTCCGCGCGGCCGCCGCCTTGCCCCCGCCGTAATCCGACACGACATATATCGTGCGACCGAGGCTGTCCGAGTGCGCGACAGCCGGCGTTCCGGCATGCTTCGCGGCCAGCCAGGCGGAGCGTCTCTCCGGATCGTTCGCGGGTTCGGGTTCAGCGACAGGGTCGGGGCTGCCTCGATCCATGTACCAGCGGCTCTCGGTGACAGTGTCGTTGACGTCGAAAAGTCGCGTTAGCCAAGGCGTGAACTCCACCTTGGTGAAGGTCCCGCTCGGAAACTCCGTACGGATGCTGCGTCCGAGCGGGTCGTAGTACGTGATCGCGGTGACGCCGAGTTCGCGCACGGCACTTTCGTCCTCATACTCCGACGTGGTGCTGAAGTACGGTTCGTACTGCTTTACGACGTTTCCCTTGTTGTCGGTGACGACGCGGCCGTTTCCGATCCAGCGCGGATCGGCATCCACCTCGACGGCCGACCCATCCGCCTCGACCCGCAGCGCTCTCCCGGGATGTGCGCGCGTCTTGACGAGCACGACACCTCCGGCCCCCGCGGAGTACGAATACGTCTCCTGCCAGCGGGTGTCCGCAGTGCCGTGCCGTTCCCGCGTAAGCGTGCGCGCGAAATTGGGCTTGCCGTGGTCACGCCAGTTGAAGAGTTCGTACTCTGAACGTGTGGTCGGATCCGCGAGCGAATCCCCGTCGCCCGATCCCGACTTGCCCATCACCGCGGACTTCACGACCATGCCCAGCTCATCGTGCTCGACGGCCGATCGGTTGCCGTTCGCGTCGGTGATCAGCACCGGTGCCAGCACCCGGTAATCGTTGGCGGCGGTTACGACGTTCCATGCGGCCTGAGTGACCGACACGGCCTCGATGAGGAGATGGTACGCGTCGTAGGTGGCGATGGTCTCGATCCCGAGCGGCTCCCTCGTGCCGACCGGCACATAGAAGGCGTCACGCGCGTTCGGCGGGTAGACCGGGGTACCAGATGGCGCCCACCATCCTGCGTGTCCCGGGGAGCGGACATACCCGGCGGCGGTGAGCTCGGCATCCGCCACTTGGCCGGCGTACTGCGCTGCGAGCACACCCGGGGTCAGGCGGAGGTCGAGCCACTCGTGCACGAGGCCCAGCGAGCCCCCCTCGCCGAGGGGAAGCGGGTTGAGCTCATCGTCGAGGAATGTGGCCCGTTTGTGGGAGAGCAGCCGCCTCTGGATTGTCGCGCCGTCCGCGACGATCTCGTAGTCGATGTCAGCGGCCGCGGCGATGTCATCCGCGAGCTGTTCAATCGTGAACCTCTCCGTTTCCGGCTGCAGGCCGGTGATCTCGTGGCTTCGTGAATCGAACGGTACTCGCAGGCGATAGGCGTCCGGCGACGCGTCGGCGTCGATGTCGTCGGTGTACTCGGTTTCCGCCCAGACGATACACGGATGCCCCTGCGCGGCGGTGACCTCACCGGGAAGGTCAGGATCCGCCTGTTTCCTCCCGTAGGCGACCATGCACGTGCTGCGCGGGTTTCCGTACTCATCGAGGTCGAGCGCGAGCGAGTGCGAGATACGCGGATCAGCGGCATTGCGCTCATAGGCCAAAGAGACGCTCTCGCGCGGTACCGTCAGGAACACGGCGTGGCGCTGTCCGCTTCGCGGCTGAAGCCGGCGGACCTCGTACGTGCTCTCCATCACGGCATACGGGTGCTCTTGGACGGATGAGTCGTCGTGGCTGTATGTCTCCTGCCGCAGAACCACGCCTTTGAGTGCTCGCATACTCTCGCGCGCTTCACCGGCATCCCGGCTGGAGGCGGTCTTCGGCGCGGGAAGATGCTGCTCGCCGCGGTAGTACTCCGCGCGGTATCCCTGCGTCGTCAGTCGCTCCTCGTCGATGGATCCCGTGTGGTACCAGGTCCGCGTCGTGACGGGCGGCTGATACAACTCGGGAGTGGTCTCCTGCGCACCGTCCATGCGCGCGACGCCGGCGACGTGGTCTTCGAACGCTTCAGTGTCGAACTGCTCGACCATTCCGAACCCGCGGAACTCCCGCTCTTCCCCGTCGAAGCAGCCGTGGTGATAGGAGAACCGGCTCACGAACCGAGTCCGACTGACCCGGTCGACCGTCTCTATGCGCTCGACCACGTGCACGGGGAACGGCAGGTTACACAGCCACGGACGGCCGACCGCCTTGTCCTGCAGGTAGAACCTGGTGGACGGCGCGTACGTCACGTGGACCTCCGCGCCGAGATTATTCATCAACGACACGAGCAGGTGCGGCTTCTGCTCGCCCGCCAGGCTCACATAGCACGTCGGCCGCTCTGAATCGCCGGGCGACGAAGACGTCCAGACGAGACACGCGGTGCCGTTGCCCAGCAGGTCGACGAGCACCACGCCACCGAGGTCGGCGGTCTCGGGCTGCACCGCAAGGCGCTGCGGCGCGCTCCAGCCGTTGCCGGACTGGTTCGGATACATCATGACGCCGTCGCCGTGGAGATAGAGGATGTCGGTCGTGCCGCTCCCATCGATGTCGGCGAGCCGCAGGCGGGCGGGGTCGAAGATGTCCAGTTCGTCGAACCAGGGCGGGCCGTCCATCGTGACTTTCGCGCCGAACCGGCCGTACCCGAGGTTCGGCCAGTATGAGACCTCGCCGTTGCGGATGCGCACGATATCGCTCAGACCATCGCCGGAGATGTCGGCGAGGTGAATGGACTCCGAGGGGTCGGCGAACACGACCCGCGGACCCCTCTCCTCATCGAGGGCCTTGATCAACCGCTCACCGCGTCCGAATCCGGCCTCACCGAGCGAGACGTGCCAGACGTAAGCGTCGTCCTCCGATATCAACACATCGGCGAGCCCGTCTCCATCGAGGTCGACGAACCGCAGATTTGGATCGCGCAGATCCCGCACCAGCGGGGCAGCGAATGCGCGGAACGGCTCCCAGCCCTCATCTGCGTCGTGTTCGAACAGACCGAGGGTTGCTCCGCCCCATGTCACGACGTCCAGACGCCCATCTCCCGCCAGGTCGAGGAACTCCCCACCACGACTCAGCGTGGCCGTGGGCACATGTGCCACGGTCTCCGCGGCGGCGAATCGGGCGATGCCGGCTTCCTCGCCTCCCGCACCCGTGACTGGACTGACGTTGCGCTCGTAGAACCAGGCACCGGCCTGTTCGGTGAGCAGGCCCGGTATCCCCTCGCCGTGGAGATCGACCCAGCGATGCGCGAGGTCCGCCAGCGTAACGGGGACTCCTTTATGGCTGGTGCGCTCCACGCGACGGACGGTAGATTCGACTTCGACCTCGGAGTATCGCAGCTCGACCGGAGGCATGCTTCGTGCCTCGTAGTCCCCTCCGTTGCGTCGGTAGCCCGTGTGGGTGACCGCGGTGAGGAAGGTATACACCGCGTTCTGCGCTGCGGCGGGATCCACTTCGTCCGAGTACGTGAAGTCCGTCGATGACACGAGGCACTCCCGGCCGACCCCCGGCTCTGCGGGGAAGTGGTGGAACATCAACGCCCGCTGACAGATCCGATAAGTCCGGATCTCGAAGCCTGCGCTATACCGGGAGAACGGATCGCTCCGGCAGGGCCACACCCGGGTGGGTGCGGGCACGGGTGCCGCCTCGTCGTGGTCGCCATAGTCCAGCACCAACTCGAAGTGCCAGAAGTCGCTTCCGTCCAGCGCCCGCGCACCCGGCGGTTCCGGCCATGGGTCGGCGACATCGAGCGCCGGGTAGTACGGGCGGCTGTTGCCGTACCGCACGCGCTTCAGATACCGTTGAGCCGAACGGGAGACATCGGACCGATTCCGCTCGTGCGCTTTGGCGATGAGGCCGCCACCTGGACCTTCGAAGATCCGCTCCGAGTCTTCGGCGATGAAGTCATACACGATCACGTTGCCCTTGTCGTCGTGCGTTTCGCAGATGGCCCAGCTGAAGATGCGACTCGCATCGAGAGGGTCTGCGATCCGGCTCTCCGGGGTGCGGCCATACCAGGTCGTGACATTGTCCTTGGAGATCGTCCGCCAGAAGACATCGCTGGGGTCGCCGATGTTTGTCCACCGCTCGATTCGTGCGAAGAGACCCTCAATGCGTGGCCGATAGCGGCGAATGCGGTATCTCCTGCCGTCGACTGTCCGCAGCGGAAGCTTCGGTGGCGCCCACGTGCCGTCCGCGGCCTGGACCATGGCGGGAACCAGGTCTTCCGTCCCCGAGAGCAGGAAATCGTCGGAGTCAGTGTCGTCGCGGTACCGCGGGAGCCCGGTGTCGGTTTTGCGGGTTATCGAGGGAAGCGACAGGCTCCAGCCGAACCCGAACGGGCCGTTTCCCGTTGCGGAGTCGTAGGTCAGCGGCAGGGCCGGGCCGAACTCCGCGCGGCCGGGACTTGCTGCGATCGGCAGGGACAGCGATCCAGTTCCGGTGACCGGGTTCGCCGCGAACTTCTCCCCCAGGCTGCGGATCGCTCCACCGCCCTTCGGTAGCTCGATCCTGGGTGCCTGAGGGAGCACCCCTGGCAGCGACCCGGAAGATGGGCGATCCGCGGACGCCGACCGATCAGCCATCGAGCGGCCCGATCAGCGCCGATGGCCGCGTCACCAGCGGCACGGCGTCGGGACGCACATGCAGCGGAACAGCTGATGAGAGGACCGAGCCGCGGAATCCGAATGGATCGTCGTGTGCCGCGACGATGTCGTCCTCCGTCCACAGGAGCAGGTCGACCCTCAGCGGCACGCTCGCGGTCGCATCCGTCAGTTCCGCCCGCAAGGATTGGGTCGGCCGACGATCGAGCACGACGATAAGGTCCAGGTCGCTGTGAACATCGGCCCGCCCTTTGCTCCACGACCCGTACATCAGCACGGCCATCGCGTGCGACACAGCGACGAGTCGACGTGCCAGTCCGACGGCGAATGGCGGCGGAGTCTCATACATCGCTGGCCTCGAAACGCAGCAGTAGCCAGGCATGGCGCACCGCGTCGTCCGGCAGCGCGTCCCACGTCAGGTCAGCCGTTCGCTTGAATTGAAGAGTCCAGGTTCCTAGGAGATCCGGCCCCTGCCCTGCGGGCCAGGTGGCGGGTGCGTGCGCGAGCTCGCCGAACGCGCCGCCGGTCGTGGCGGCGACCTCGATGCGGGCAGCCGCCGCTCCGCCGGCTGCCGAAGGTGGTGTCATCCGCACATCCAGTGGGCTTGTCTCGACTTCGGCCACGAGATCGGCGCCCAGGACGCGCAGCCGTTTCGCGCCGCTGTGTTGTCGCTGTAGGAACGTCAGCACCTCCCGTCCCACGGGAATCCTCAGCTGCTGCTCCTCGCCTTCGGAGGGATGCAGGAACCGCGCCCACTTGGCGCCGTGCGTCCCATCGAGCCAGATGAGGGCCGCACCGCGCTTGGGGACGGCCTCGCTCACGGCGCTTCGCGCTTGAGCCACGAGCTGCGACGACCCTTGGTCGCCCTCATAGGCGATGGTCAGGACGAAGTCCGAGAGTGTGTCGACATCGAACGCGTTGTCACGAGGGTCCATTTCGATCGTCCAGTGGCTGATGAGGCCGCCTCCCTCGAACGGCTCGTACCGGTCGTCGGGCGCTGATCCGGCGAGGCGACCGCGGTCGTCGACGCCGTGACTCGTGCGGATGCTGGCGATCGTCGGCATCGCTGCTGCGAAGCCAGGGCCGCCGGCGAACGCGTCACCGAAGTCATGGCCTGCCTGCGCTGAGGTCCTGACCACCGCTTGAGTCAACGTCACGGTGGCGTGCACGCCGGTATAGGGTCCCGTGACACTGGGCGTGTCCACGGCGACCCACCGGATTCGCTGGTTGTACCATCCCGGGTTCTCCCTTGCGAAGAGCCACTCGGGCAGTTCGATGGTCGTGCGGCCCGTTGCCTTGAGCTCGAGGAGCTTGCCGGGCATCAGGGTAGCGAGTGAAACGCGGGTCGTCGCCTCCAGCCGGCGTCGGTTGTTCTCCAGCGCGATCGACTCGAGGCGGCGGAGATCGTTGACGAGTCGGTCGCCGGCGAGAAGTCCCTTCCGCAGGCTGTCCCAGTATCCGAATTGGATGACGGGCGGGGTCGTGTGGTCACCTGTCTCGTATCTGTACGCCTCCTCGGCCTGACGCGCGCGGTCATACGCGAGCTGGTAGGCCTGGAAGTAGACGGTCGACAGCTGGCCCAGCGTCCACTCATAAAGCTCAGCCCCCGTGTATTTGCTGCGCAAGAACTCGTCGACGCTCTGCGCAGCCTCGACGGCGTGCAGATGCGCATCGAGCTCATGCTGGCTCACGGCCTCGCGGACTTGGGCGACGACGATCTCCTTCGCGAGCCGACTCAGCTCCTTTCGGGCCAGCTCGGCCTGGAACTGATTGTCTTCGTGCCGGCGCTGATAGCCGCCCTGGGTCTCGAGCATGCCGCCGGCGGAGTGCAGGATGCCGCTCACTCCCTCGAAGACTCTCGCGAAGCCGCTCGCCGAGTCGGCGATGTTCTCGCCGCCGTAGGTCACGGTTGCGACGGGTGTCCCGCCGAAGCCGGCCGCCCCGAAGGTGACGGACGGTGCAAGGCTGGCCCCGCCCGACACCGCGCCCAGGATCGTCGCAACGATCTGCGAAACGATGCCGAGGGCGTGCGCGACGGTCGCCGCCGTCTCCCAATCGTTCATGTAGGGCTGGGCGCTGTAGTGGTCGATTCTCAGCTGGATCGCCTCTGTGCTGTTCTCCAGCGCCTCTCGAGCACGCTGGGCCTCGAGCACCTGCGCCTCACGGACCCGCTGAACTAGCGTCTCCTGCGCAACCTCGTTGCCCGATCGAAGCCGTTCGAGCGCGTCAGCGTCGCGCCGCTCGAGGATGGCGAGCATCCTCTCACCCAGCGCACGGACGTCCTCCGCACACGACCGAGCAGATTCGAACAGGGTCGCGTAGCGGTACGGCGATCCCTTTGCAGACGCGGGGTTGAGCACGCTCGAAAGGTCGATCCCCATCGCCGCCGCGCGCACGAGCAGCGCGGGGTCGATGGGAGGCTCGAAAAGCGGCAGCTGTCTGAACACCCCTGAGATGTCCATCGAGTTGCGGATCTTAAACAGTCGGTCTGCGACGGTGTCCCAGTACGCGAGAAGCGCGTCGTTGGCTGGGATGCCGAAGTACGACAGCCGGACCACCGGCAAGGCGCCCGGTTCGTCGGACCCGATGACGAGGGTCGGACGATTCGTCAGGTTCTCGAGCTGGACCTCGACCTGTGCATTGCCGAAGGCATCCAGTTCCTCGGCGGCGACCAACTCCTCGTAGGACTTCGCATCCCGTGGGACGGCTGGGACGTGCTCGGGGCGGCGACCGAGGAGTTCGCCCGCGAGCACATAAAGCAGCGTCGCCTCATTGATTGATTCGATGGTCTCCCGGCGGAAGAGCTGGTCGCCCCACGCAATCAACGCGTCAAGGTACTTCCGGACGACCGCTTTCTGGTAGGCGACGGGACGGAATCTCGCGATGACATCAGGCATGAAGGGGTTGTTTCGCCACTGCGTGATCTGCTTGACGATTTCCGGGTCGTCGGCGTTGCCGAGGATTTCCGTGATCCGGCTTTGCTGATACGTCTCGTCCGTCGCTTCGAAGAACGGCTTCGTGATCCAGTAACGCTGCGGAGCCGACTCGGACTCCGTGTTCGACGGGTCGAAGATCCGGTGGAACCAATCCAGCGCCTCCTCGAAGCGCTGATTCGTGCTCAAGCGGCAGCCAACGAGGAGCGGAATGTGGAAGAAGACCTCCCAGTTGTAGACGGACATTGCCCCTGACCGGGAGAAGTCGAGGATGTCCTTTTGTGCGGTCGGGTCGGCAACCGCCACATTCCCAACCGGGGCGTAGGACGAGAAGTCGAACGCGTTGCCGGGTGGATAGCTGGCTGGGAATCGCTGCATCGCTCGGTTCAGCACGCCGTCTGGTCCCGAGCGATTGAGCTCGCGGAGGAGAAGCGCAGCGTACGGGTGCTGGAAAGGCGCGAACGTGTATTGCAGCCTCTGGACCGAGGTCGTCGAGTCAATTCGAACGTTCGCCCACTGCGAGGTGACGAAATACGCGCGAGCCGCGTCAAGGTAGAAGAAGGGGCTGCGATCGGCGGCCGTGTCGAGTTGGATCCGGTGCATGCTTTGCACCGTGCCGAAAGGCGGACGCGCGCCCTGAAGGAGCGCGACCTCGGCCCCGTTCTGAATCACGGTCAGCTGGCCGGTATTCGGTGTGACGCTGTTGCTTCGCATCCTTCCCGATTCCAGGTGCATGCCGGGCGGCTGCACGAGGCGCGCGGACACCTGGGCCGTCGTGGTGAGCCGATCCATGACTCGTCTCTGTGGATCGCTGATACCGCTGACGAAGTTGAACGAGTCCGACGCCGCGAGGTTCGGATTGGGTTGCCCGTCACTTCCGATGGGGTGGTAAAAGCCGCGCAGCGGCTTGAGTCGCAGCCCCGTCACGTGGCCGTCGAAGACGAACGACGACGAGTGCCATGGCCGGGCAGACTCGTCGAAGCTCTTGCTCGTGAGCTTCCGATGATAGCCGAGGTAAGGATCCCAGAACCATCCCTGGTTGAACTCATAGCTCATGGAGATGTAGACATCGATCCAGAGTTGGTTTTCAGCGCTGTGATAGCGCGGCTTGAGCGTGTAGGAACGCGCCGGCCGGGGCCAGGGGTGCACGAGCGTCTGGGGAGCGGTCCGCTTGGTCGACCAACCGTCCCTGCCCCGAACGGTCCAAGAGAGCTTGATCTCCAGCTGCGTCGGCGGCTCCGGAGCCGCCGTCGTTCCGGTGGAAGGCTGCGCGGCGGGCTGCCGCTTCCCCTTCTGAGGCTTCTCGGTGAACTGCAGCCAGAAGAGATGGAGTGTTCGGTTGTACACGACGGGAAGCACCTGTTCCGCCGTGACGTCGAGATCGATGGTCTCCCATGGCGTCCAGATAGAGGCATTCACGTCGTAGCGTCGGTAGAAGTACGTGAAGGGCTCGCCGCGCGTGCGACCTACGACGTGCAGGAGGTTGACCGACGGACCGAGATTATCCCAGGGATGATCGTCGTCGATCTCATGATGCACGCCGACGACCTCAAGGTTCGCAATCTCGTTGAGCTTCGTGAGGTAGTTCCTCAACGCGCCCTCGCTGCGCTCGGCGGTGATCTCGCCCGAGAGCAGCTCCTGCTCGAATTCCTTGAACAACGGGGTCTTGTCGTCACGCAGCTCCGGCTCGATCCAGTTCTCCGGATAGAGGAAGATCTTCCGGTTGGCCTCCCATATGCGGTAGTTCTTCATCCATTTCCACTGCCGCCAGCTGTTGGGGGACGCAAGGTCCGCCTTTTCGTCCGTCTTGATGACGACGTGGGGCTTCTCCAGGTTGAGATAGGCACGCTGAACGAACATCTGCACACTTCCGATCGCGTGCTTAATGCGTGAAGTGAGGACGGGCGGGTTAGTTTCGACGTCGATCAGCAGGTAGTCGAGCAGGTCGGCAGTGGACGTCCAGCGCTTGGGGTTCGGATACTCCTTGCCGGCCACCTGCACGGTCGGTGGCTGCGTCCGGGAAGCGTTCTCGATGAGATAGGCGACGAGCGCATTCCGCTTGCGCTCCCGCCACACATCCTGCAACGGGCCCAGGACGGTGAGCCATGCGCCTCGCTCGTACTTCGACTTCGCAGCTTGCATGACCGCCTTCGCGATCTCGCGTTCCGGCGGACCGCCCTGGCGCTCACGCAACGACCAGGTCGCGGCGACGTCGGAGGAGATCCCGAGCCGTTGCACGGCGTCCGAGGCATCCGCGAGCCTTCGGAGGAACTGGGGATCGGTGTAGCGGGCGGCGGTGCCACCGTCGAGCTGCGTGAGTGTTGCCGTGCTGATTCCGGAAAGGCTCGTCGCGATGCCACGGATCTCATCGATGGGACGACCGTCGGCCGCCGCAGCGAACAGGTCACCCGCCGTGCTGGCGGGGGCCGCCGGCGCGGCACCTGGGGGTGCAGAAACGATGGAGGCACGCAGGTCAAGCGCCCGATGGGCGCCGCTCCACCGCAGCAGGCGGACCCAGCCCGATCCGAGTGGCACGTCGGGCGCGGCATCCACGGGCAGATCGACCAGCCGAAGCCCGAGCGCGGAACCTCGCTGCAACGTCCACGCGAGTTTGTCCGTGTCTAGGCTGAGTGCTCGCGCAACGCGAGCCATCTTGAGGATTCGCCGGTACACCGTGAACAGACGAGGAAAGTCCGTGCGCGTGACGGCGGAGTGCACGAAGTCACCGCCGGGCTGACGCTTGAGGAGTTCGGGATCGAGGAAGGCGTCGAGCAGCTTTCCGACGGCGTCGGACTCGTCCAGCAGCGCCTTCGCCTGCGCGGGAACCAGACCAGTTGCGGCTGCGATGGTCGTGAAGACCTGCCCCGCCGGCGAAGCCGCAGGCGCGGTCCGCATGCTCTCTCGAAGTGAACCGAGCGCGAGACCGACCGCTTCGTCGGTCGGGGCGAGGGGGGAGGCAGGCCTGCTCGAAAGCAGGAAATCCTGCTCCGTGATCGTCAGCCCGGCTGCGCGCAGCTCGTCGGTCAGCTCGATGAAGACGAGCAGCGTCGACGGCGACGCGAACGGATCGGAGACGAGCGGTTTCAGCAGGTCCCCAGCCGCCAGCAATTCAGGCACATTGAATCGCAGCCCTCGTGCCAGCCCGACCCAGGCTGTCAGTCGGGAGAGAGTCATGAGGTCGTTGGTCGCACCCGTGCGGTCGAGCAGCGCCGTCAAGGCGGGGTCCGCTATGGCGAGTGCGGCGAGGAGCGCCGGGCGGTGTCGCCGCAGGTCACTCCCGTCCGGCTGAGGGTCGAACGCCGGATCCGGCGCACCCGTGGCGGCCCTGCGGAGGAACGTCTTCGCATACAGCGAGGCGTCGGCGGCTGTCAGGTCGGTAGGATCCGACTCTGCAGGGTGACCCATCATCGGCAGGACGCCAAACCAGGTGGCCAACTCCTGAGCCCCCGTCTTGAGGCGATCGCCGAGCCGCGCAGCGGCGGCAAGCTGCTTGAGCGCAGGGCCGTCGAGCGCGTCCCCGCCGATCCTCTCGGTTCGGACCAGCAGGCCCAGCTCCCAAAGGTCCCACGGCGTATGCCGCCATACCCGCAGCACCCGGTGGATGCGGTCGAGCGCATCGGCGCTCACACCATCCACGGTCTGGAGATTCAGATCCGCGCTGGATGCGGGGCGCTTGATGTGGATCGGCGGATCCCCGTCGGGCGTGATCCAAGCGTTCTGGAGCAGCATCTGCAGCTGTAGGTAGCTGAGCTTGGTGCGCTCGAGTACCTCCAGAACGGGGATGCTGCTCCGCAATGCGTCGAAGCCCCAGAGCGTACTCTGGTCGCCAGTGGCCGGCTTCGCGGTCGTGATGAGCCCCGCTTCGTGGCTCGACACGGCCAGGTACTCGGCGGCAGCATCCACTTCGGCATCTGGACCCGCTGCGGCACTGCGGAAAATCTCCATGAGCCGCCACCTCGGAACGTTTAAATGCGTCAGCAGAGTGCGAGTCTGGTCCTGCCAGAGGTCATACGCCGACGAGATCGGAAGGTCGGACACGCGTAGATCGTCGTAGACGGTCTCGTCCTGGTGCTCCGGGGTCGCACGCAGCTCGTCGGATGGCAGAGTGGTCTGGCGGTCCAGGAGCCCCGCGGATCCCGGGTAGATCGATTCGAGGACTTCGTTGGTCAGGTCGATGTACGGAAGCACCGTCTCGGTGTTGGCGCAATCGAGCTTGATCTTAACGATGTCGGGGCGACGGTCGGTCAGTACCTTGAGCACGGTGCCGCCGGTGTTGGCGGCACGGGTGAGGAAGCGAAGGATGTCGGCGAGGTAGGCCCCCGGCCCGTACACAGAGGCGCAGTGCGGGCAGTCACATGCGTCCAGCGCGCCGAACAGCGACTCGAGATCCGGAATGTCCTTGAGAACCTTCGAGCGCAATTCCGCGGTGAGAACGAGCGGACTAAGTGCTGCCGGCATCGTCTTCTGGAGCTCGGAGCGGAATTCACCGATCCGCTGCAGCACTTGCGCGTACTGGATCTCGGCGTAGCCGTACATGCTGGCTATCGTGGGCGCGTCGATCTTCAGGGAAGCGAGCTTCGCCGCGAACGCCTCGGGCCCCAGCGAGAGCACCTGGACTGAGCTGTGAACGCCCGCATCCAGCAAGGCGGTCGCGGTCTCGATGGTGGGAGCGAGCCGATGCACGCGTTGAAGCACCCGCAACTCGCTGCGTATCTCCGGCTTCGATTGGGGCGCGTTCGCTGCGATAAAGGCATCGACGCTGGAGGTCCGCAGCTCGAATCCGGGATGCGCGTCGACCAGCTGTTCGATGTCGCCGACGGCCGTCAGTCCGCCTGCTCCAGTGCGTTTGACAGAGGCGGTGAGAGCGACCGTCGGGAAGAGTCGATGCGCCTGCGCTTCCATCGTGCGGGCAAAGGTCGCATGGCGCGCCGGGTCGGTGTCACCGTCTGTGTTCACCGGCACAGAGCCCACGGTCGCAACGAGTTGGTTCCATTGCTCCGAGTCCCACTTCGCGAGGTCGCGCGTGGTCGTGAGCTCTCCGTGAGCCGGGTCATCCAGTCGCTGCGCGAGCAGATCGACCGTGGGGGGGTGATTCTTGGCGACGAGCCCGATCTCGACCCCCGTCTCGAGGGACGCCACGGCACCCGCTCCCCCGTACGCATCAGGGTTCTCACGGAGGAGATGCCAGAACTTTGGCCCCATTCCGCCGGTGAGTGCGAACGCGTCGGCGATTGCAGCATGAGTCCCTTCCGGGACGATCGTGCGCTTCAGCGTGTCGCGTAACGTCCCATTCCCGACCAGGAGCGGACGGTCGAGCGCCATGCGCCGGCGCGCTTCCGCAATCTCAGCCATGATCGTGTCAAGGCGCGCGCCGAGGGCGACGCCGACGAGGTTCTCGGAGACGGCCGTCTCGAGCGCACTTCGCGCGAGTGCCGGTTCGGAGAATGCGACCCCGACAGCCACGCGGTCCACGAGTTGCTCGATGAGCGTCCACTCGTGTGTCTGTGCGAGCAAGTCGCTCGGCACGCCGGCCGGCAGGTTCTGTGCGAGGAAGGCGAAGCACACCTCCGCGTCAAGCACGCCGCCCAGCACGCCTGCCGCGCGAGCCGCAAGGATTAGGCGCATGACATCGTCCTGCCCGAGTCCGGCCTGAGCGGCGACTCGCGACACATCGGCGCGTCCCGCCGTCTCCATGAGGGCGGTCATATCCGTGACGCCGATCTTGGCGACCGCGGCCAGCAGCAGCTGATGGAGGCTCGTGCCGCGGTAGGGATGGGCCCCTTCGGTGAAGTTGGCCCAGCATGTGGCTGTCGGGTTCAGCAGCCTCTTTACCCCGATCGGGTTCCCGCCTCCGTCGAGGTAACGTACTTTGATCGCGAGCGGAGAGATCGGCTGCCCGCTCGCTGGGTCCTTCGGAACCTCGTACGGGATGTCGAAGAACCCGGTGGGCAATGTCCGCCTGGTCGCGAGAACGACCGACTCCCCGGCAACGGGATCCGTCGACAGCTCCACGGTGATATCGCCGCGTCCATGCCACGTCTCATCGCGCACGGCCCCGCGGATCCGATGCGGAAATTCGGGTCCGGGAGTCGCGATACGGATCGCGCTGTTGATCGCCGATCGAGTCGCAGCGTCCAAGGCACCCGTCTGCGGAAGCCGCTTCGCCGCCTGGAATGCGAGCACCGCCTGGCGAGTGCTCTTTCCGAAGCGAGCGGCCTTGAATTCTGCCTCCGTCGGCGCGTGGCCTAGAAAAGCGAGGGCCTTCTGAGCCGTCGCCACGTCCTTGTTCGTCATGTTGAGACGCAGATTGCGAGGGACGACTCGCACTTCGTTCGCCTGCGGAGCAGAGACCGGCTTCGACTTCGGCCGGCGACTGGCCGCAACCGCTCTGACGCGGTCGAACGTCGTCAGGTCCACCTCGCCCGTCACGGGAAGACCGAGCGACTCCTGTAGGATCCTCACGGCGGCCCGCGTCGAGTCGCCTGCGGTGCGTGTTCGCAGCTCAGCTTCGTCGATGTGCAGCTCCACTCCACGAACGGACGCCGCCTTCAGCAGCGCGCGCTGAAGCGTTCTGGTCTGCCGATGCGTGGCCAGAGTCGCGGTGAGGGCGGCCTGCCCAAGCGCCCCAAGAGTGACTTCCCCCACAAGCCCGTCGACGGTGAGACCGTTCTGCTCCTGAAAGCGCTTGACCTCGCCGATCGTGGACTCACCTGCGGTCCGGGTGCTGCGTTCCTCGGCGATCGGCTTGAAACCGGCACGCGCCAACATGTCCTGCACCTTCGCGGTGCGCATGCGGCTCGATGCGATGTGAGTATGAGCCACTTCCGCGACGACTCTGGCGATCGTCGCATCGTCAGCGTCCCCCGTCGCGGGGAGTCCGACCCGCTCCTGGAATGCCACGAGCACGCTCGTGGCTGCCGGGAGATCCATCTCGCTGGGGGTGGCCACTGCGTCAGGCGGAGCGATCTGGGCGAGGGCACGTGCGGCGGCGAGCGTCCGCCGTCGTCCGGGCTGCAATCGCCGAAGCTCCGGCAGGGAGGCTCGAACTGAGACATCGACCATAGGACGCCCCTTCCCGAAACGCGTCGATCAAGACGAAGCTGCGGCTCCCGCCGGTGACACCGGTGGCGACAGTCGGTGCGAAGAGGACCACCAGTAGTACCGTGGGTCTGATGCCCCGCATATGCTGAATGCTCCCATATTCTGCGGCGGCGCGGTAGAGGTTCGGTCAGGTGGAGGCCTCAAGCGGCCTGAAAGCGAAAAGGCCCCGAGCGAATGCCGAGGTCCTTTTCAAAAACTGAAAGCTTCTTGTGATGATGCTAAATCTCAGTTTCCTGCACTAAGTCACACCCTCAATACTTCAACCTTAAGTCCTTCCAGTGTGAGGTACTTTAGCCCTGTGATGCCTCCGTGACAAGTGTCAAGCTCAGCCCTCGGCCCGAGTGAGCGAAGCGTCCCCTAACGATGCCAAGGCGCCGCGGCATCCCGGAGATACACCAAACCAGCATCCACACAGGGACCAGCCCCTACATCTAGTGCGAGGGCTGAGCGTGCCAAGACCAAGTTTGCTCGTGGCATCTAAGGAAGCGGCGATCACTGGGCGGACTTTGAAGTACACCCCAGCCTGACGTAAAGGCGGTCTCGCAAGGGAGGATTCACGTGCCGGTGGGGCTTCGGACTCGTTTTCAAACACCTGTCGAGCCGCAAGAGGGAGCTTCGTCAGCTCCTGCCGCAAGCGAGTGTCATCGAGTCCCGATTCTTTGGCCTATTCGATGATTCTCGGGCTGCCGCACCTCGGTTTCCTGCCATTCGACTGTCAGGGTGGGAGTTAAGAACATCGTGAGCGACTGTAAATAAAACGGAAATTTCGCCCTATTCTGACGCCACGCCGATCGTTGCTTCGAGTTTCGAGTGCCAGGTGAGGCCGGGCGGATCGCCGGCCGCAAGTGGCCCCGGCTGTCTGCCAGGCCGTCGAATGCGGCTCTTCGGCGAGGCGATCTCCGAGAACCTGGACGGGTGGGGCGGGTTGCTCTTTGTCGGCGCCAATGCCGACGCCGCAGCCGGCAAGCGGCGCCGCAGCACTCTACGGGATCAACCCCGATGCGCCCTGTTAGCCTATCTACCGCCCGGTAGGATGGTCAGCGTCATCCGGATGAGGGTGGCGTTATTGGGGGAGAAGTAATGAAAGTTCCAGTCAGGCATGGGCTCGGCAGAAAAATCACGACGACGGCTGCCGCACTTGTGCTGCTGCCCGGCATCAGCGGCTGCAGCCTGTTCCCGTCGCCCCCTCTGCCGGATATCGCTCCGGCCACGCCTGTGTCGGCGCTTCCACCGGAGTGCCCCTTCGTTGGCCAGAACGACCTAACGCCGGTCCGGATCCCTCTGGGCACCCCGCGCGAGACGATCGGCAGTGTCCTGAACGCTTACAGCGGCTGGTTCAACGCCGGTTCCGAGCTGATCGCCGCCTGGAGTCCAGGCACGGCCGTCCCTGAGAGCTGTGTTGAGCGGCTCGCCGCAAGGAACGCGGAGGCCTACTCGGCCACCCTGTTCACCACGCACAGCGACGTGGCCTGGCAGCAATACTTCACTTCTCTAAAGGTGATGAACCAGCAGAACCTGGCAGCGGTCCGCTCTGCCGAGCCGGAGGGCAGCGGGCGGGGGAAGTTCGAACTGTTGCAGGAGATCGATTCGAGCGCCACAGACAGCGGAACGTTCCTGAAGTTCGATGCCGTCTACCGCCCCGTAGTGGCCGGCCAGGGCAACTGGGAGGACCTGGACAAGCCGACCCGCTGGTACGTGGAACTGGTCCCGGCGGGAGAGTTCCTGGTCATCAACTACATCGAGACCAAACCCGCAGCCGGTTAGCCGCCACCGTCCAGTACGAAGCACGTGGAGAACTTTCCTGGCAGCCGTTGTACTTGCCCGTCGTGTGCAGAAGGTGCCGCTCGGTGCCTTGTTAGGTCCAAACAGTGGGGATCTTGGCCATCATCAAGGTTCGTTTATCGGCAGCGGCTGTCGGATGGACGTCGGCCCCCGATATCAGGAGGTAGTCCCCGCTAATGAGAGTGATTTCCCTGGTCCGCGCCGCCTGTAACCAGCAGGCAGTTTCCTCGTCCTTTGTGTCAAAGCGCTCGGACCACGCCAGCTTGTCGTCGAACCACACCGAAACACGGCCGTCAGCAGAGGCACGGCACAGCACGCTGCCATCGGCTGGTTGAGCCTTCAAGGCGATGTCCGCATAGTCGCTGTTGCACGCCCGCCTGAACCCACGCCTCAACATATCCTCGGTAAGAGAATAAGGCGCTGACTGCCCGGCAATATCACTCCCAGGCGTTCCGGATGAAGTGGCCATGGCAAGGAACGCGTACCGCAGAATCCCGAACGATCCGTCTATTCCAACGGTTAGCCGGGATCCCAGGTATTCACCTGACATCAACAATCCCCCACAAACATTCCCCCGACGAAACCACGACTTGACCGCGGATCAGTCTCACCGCACGCCTGGTCGAGGGCCAGCCATGCTCCCGCACGCTCCGCTCGAGGAAAGCTGCTGCCTGCGCTGGACTGCGGGAACGGCAAGGTTGGCAATGAGCTGGCGTACTTCACGTTCACGACCACGAAGGCGCAGCTGGAGATGCTGTAAGCGGATTGCTTGGAAAAGCGGGAAGGGACACCCCGCCTGTCGCCGGTGAAGCCGAACCGAGGTCCCTGAACTCCGGCGGATCAAAAAGAATTACTCGTTCCATTACAGGCCCCGCAACCGCGACTAAGTATTCGGTCCCGACCACCGTGATCAAGGCCAGTCCGCACTTACGAAGTGAACAGAATGTGGAAGAGCCAGCAGGGCATCACCGGTCCAGTCAGTTGCCCCCCGCTCTGTTTCCGCCGGCGCCGGACGGACCTGCTGCTGCAAGGCCGGACGTTCTTTATCAACCAAAAGTGCGTCAGCGTTTACCAAGAATGTCCCCCTCGACGAGCTTGTCTCACCAGAGTAAGAAGCATGGACCGGCAAACGGAAGAGTATTATCCAATCACGGGAGTAATTGTGTGAATCTTGAGCCTCCCTTGTCTCTAGGTTTTTCGGGAAGCGTGAAATACCCCGCCATGCCAGACGGTAAATAAGCTCGCTGGCCGTGTCCAGACTCAGGGCAGCGCTGCCTTGTTCAGAAGTGTCCTCTGCCCAATAACGTGCGCTTGCCTGAGCCAAACCCGTCAATCCTCTACCCAGCAGTTCCGCTTCGCCAAGCGGCAAATCAGCGTCCTCGCTGATGATTCGGGCGATTGCGCCCAACTCACCCCCGCCAACTGACCCTCTAATCCGAGGGAGGACGGAAAATACGATCCGGAACATAGAAGCGCTGGGCACGGATGTCCCAAAACGAGGGATCAGCGCCGTCGTGCTCGCCGCACGACCCATGACTATTCTCGCCGGCACCGGGGCCGCATACGCCTTGGCGGGGACCTAAGATGTCGCAGCACTTCGTACTGCGCGTGACCGTGCGGGACGGACTTGCTGGGGTCAACCGAGTCGTAGGGCTGGTGCGTGTCCGCGGAAGCGGGCCCCGATCCATCACCGCATGGGTTACGTCGGAGGCCGACACCTGGGTCATTGAGCACACCCTCTTCGCCAGCGAAGAATCTCTAGCGCTCCTCCACAGACAGCTCGAACGGCTGCCTTGCGTAACAAACGTCCAACACAGCCTGGCAGGACCGGAAGCTTCATCGACTCTTCAACATCGATTACCAGGTGACGATTTCCGCCGAATCCATAAAGATCAACAGCAGCTCAGCACGTGAGGAACGACTGGAACGGCCAACCGGGAACTTCGGCCACTTGCCTTGCTCACCTGACGCACGGGATTTTCCTACCCGGTGCAGCATGGTTTCGACACAACCCAACTGCCCGACGAGGTTCCGGCTGGTATAAACCAGGGCCTCAGCGGACGTGGAGCGCAGTGCCCTAACACGGCATCGAGCACCCCGAAGGCCGGCTTCACGTTCAACCCGCTCTGGTAACCGCTGATGCCGTTCGCACGCAGACCTTTTGTCTAGGACGAGACTGAAAAGTCACAACAGGAAAGGACCGGGCTTTGTCGCGTTTCGCCTTGTCTTGCGTTTGCGGCCGGTCGTTCCACGGGCGGCGGACATGTACGGCTTCATCGCTTCCCGCAGCCCGTCCGCGTTCGCGGCGCTCAGATCAATCTCGAAAT
This sequence comes from Pseudarthrobacter sp. SORGH_AS 212, assembly GCF_030818145.1. NCBI lineage: Bacteria > Bacillati > Actinomycetota > Actinomycetes > Micrococcales > Micrococcaceae > Pseudarthrobacter > Pseudarthrobacter sp. SORGH_AS 212. The sequence goes on from NZ_JAUTAA010000001.1 coordinate 1,954,712, forward strand.
CGTCCCCATCAAAGGGTGAGCTCGCCGCGCTGGCCATTGCTGTTCACCTAAAGCATCCCTCAACTAGACACTGCACGGCTACTTGCCGGAAATATCCGTTACCGTCCACATCAGAGTGAGTTCAGCGCTTCCAAGGAGGTCGCAGTACCAGCTGACCACCCGGCATCTTCTTCCGGCACAAGGATAAGGTCGAGGTAGCCCTTAAGGATGCCTGGCACGTCCACTGTGTCGGGACTAAGGAGCCACTCGGTTTGGATTCCTTCCCATAGAGCCACGATGGTAGGTCCCGCGACATCAGGGTCGACGCCAGGCCGGAGGCGGCCAATGCTCGCAAGGTAGCGCAGCTCCCCGCTGTATTCATCGCGAAGCCGGGCGAAGCGCTGGACAAAGTAGCTCCGGGCCGGGTGGTCCTCAGTCGTGGCTTCTCCGCAGAGTACGGAGTAGAGCTCAACGAGGTGGGGAAGTTCCTCATTGTGCTCCGCCTGCCGCACGATGGTCTCCGCAAACCGCTCTCGTGTACCCGGCGTACTCGTGGATATTCGGTCGCGGTACTCAAGCACCGCAACGAGCAGCTGCGCTTTCGTAGGGAAGTGGTGGAGGAGTGTGGTCTGACTAATTCCTGCCCGATCCGCGACGTCCTGGATGCTGCCGCCGTTGTAGCCCCGTGAGCCGAAGACCTCTACGGCGGCTTCAAGAATTTGCCGTTGACGCTCAGCGGTCTTGGCGTAGGGGCCGCGCGGGCCTGAGCGTGCGTTCGCCTTGTTAGTCATGGAATCCAGTCTAATTTCATTAAAAGCCGAGCATGTACTCGGGTTTCATGTTAGTCTTGTCACGTCGGGCCATCCGGCCCCGGTGCCGTATCCGCGGCGCTGACCATAACGAAGTGGGACTCATGCCATCTTTGACACGACGACAACTCCTTTGCGGTGGGCTCGGCGCCTCCGCCTTTGCCCTTCTCACCGGATGCGCCACTCCGGGAACTGTTTCCGTCAATACCGCACCTGCAATTCCTGCGGCCAGTACCGGTGAGAAAGTGACACTCACGTACTGGTCCTGGCTCAAGAATGTTCAGAAGGTCGCGGATATCTGGAACGCGAGCCACCCGAATGTCCAGGTTGAGACGGTATGGATCCCCAGCGGCAACCGTGGCGGGTACTCCAAGCTTTACGCCGCGCTAGCGGCGGGCGGCGGCCCTGACCTAGCGCAGGTTGAAATGCGTACCGTCCCTGAGTTCATGCTCGTCAACGGGCTCGTGGATCTCTCGCGCTACGGTGCCCGTGAATACGCACACCTTTATGACCCCGCACTTTGGAGTCAGGTGAGCTTCTCCGGGGGCGTCTACGGCATCCCCCAGGACTCGGGGCCGATGGCCACGTTCTACCGCCCCGACGTCCTGGCCAAGGTAGGCGCGGCGGCACCGGTGACGTGGGAGGAGTGGGCAGCTGTCGGGAAGGAACTCCGCGGTGCGAACGCCTACATCGACTGCTTCTCTCTCGCGGACACCTCCTACTTCGTCTCTTTCGCCGCGCAGGCCGGTGCTTCCTGGCTGCGCCCAGCCGAGGACGGCTGGGTCATCAACATGACCGACGACTCAACGCTGAACGTCGCGCGGTTCTTTGACCGGGCAATCGACAACGGCATCGTCACCACCGCCTACGGACCCTTCACCCCCGGCTGGTACGCTGCGGCCGCAAAGGGGGAGCTCGCGTCGCTCACGAGCGGCAGCTGGGCCGATGCCCTGGTGCAGAGCGTCAGCGGCGGAGCTGGAAAGTGGCGCGTGGCGCCCATGCCCACTTGGGACCCGAGCGGGTATGGCTCGAGCTACCTGGGCGGGTCCACCGCGGCGGTCCTGGCTAACAGCAAGCACCCGCGCGAGGCCCTCGAGTTCGCTGTCTGGATGACGTCTACGCAGGCCGGCATCGACGCCGAGATCGCCAACAGTGGCATCGGATGGTCGCCCGTGCCGGGCATCATAGGTGCAAACCGCGAGAAGCCCTCCGCCTTCTTCGGGGGGCAGAACTACAACCAGGACGTCATCGTGCCGGCGAGTAAGTCGCAGAACATGGACTGGTCCTGGTGGCCCGTCACCACGCAGTCTTTCAACATCCTGGGCGACGGGTTCCGCCGTAAGGCATCGGGCACGAGCCTGGTCGACACCGTAGCAGCCGCCGAGCAGCAGATCATGACCGCCTTCAGGAACAAAGGTCTGACAATTAGGAAGGAGCAGGCATGAGCGCCACCGCAGATACCGCACAAGCACATCCGTCAGCACTCCAGCGGGAGGGGCGCGGACCGGCAAGGCAGCAGCGCCGCGCCGTCACCCGTGCACCTTGGATACTGCTCGCGCCCTTCCTAGCGCTCTTTGCCCTCACGTTCATCTTCCCGATCATCGCTGCTGTCGGTTCGAGCTTTACGAAAGTGACCCGCAGTGGCCTCTTCGGCGAGACGGGCGTCCACTCCGGGTTTGCAGGGTTCGAGAACTATGCCCGCGCCCTCGGGGACGGCAGCTTCCTCGCCTCAATCGGCCGCGTGCTGCTCTTCGGCGTGGTCCAGGTCCCTGTCATGATCGCCCTCTGTACAGTCCTTGCGCTCCTGCTGGAGTCGGCCTCGGCCAAGTGGCCCGGGTTCTTCCGCGCGGCCTACTTCATGCCGTATGGCGTGCCGGGCGTCATCGCGACCATTCTCTGGTCTTTCCTCTACGTCCCAGGTCTTAGCCCGATCGTGGACGCTGCCACGTCCGTAGGCCTCACCGTGAACTTCCTCGGCCCGGACACCGTGCTGTGGTCCATCGCCAACATCGTTACGTGGAGCTACACGGGCTACAACATGCTCATCGTCATAGCCCAGCTCAAGTCGATCCCCGGCGAGATATATGAAGCTGCGCGCGTGGACGGTGCCGGGCCCTTCCGTGTCGCGTGGACCATTCAGCTGCCGCTTATCCGGCCCGCCCTCGTGCTCACTACGGTGTTCTCGATCATCGGCACGCTTCAACTGTTCGCCGAGGCGCAAGTCCTCCAGACTGTGGCGCCGGCCGTCGACAGCCAATACACCCCGAACCTCTCCGCCTACACCACTGCCTTTGCATACAACGACTACAACGTTGCCGCAGCCCAGGCCGTGCTCATCGCCCTCGCGGCCTTCATCCTCTCCTTCACCTTCCTCCGGTTCACGAACAGGAAGTCCTCATGACTGCCACTCCCACCCTTAGCCGGCCCCAGAGCGTCGCCGGGGAGCCCCCTGTGACCCGGCGCCGACGCCCCGGCTCCACAATGATCCTCGTCACGGGTCTGCTTGTCGTAGCCGCGCTCTACTTCCTGGTCCCCGTTTATTGGGTCGTGGTCGCTGCGACCAAGACCAGCGGAGACCTGTTCGCGACCAACGGTTTCCTGTTCGCCCCTAATTTCGTCCTGTGGGACAACCTTGCCAACGTCCTCTCCTACGGGGACGGCGTCTTCGTACGCTGGTTCCTCAACTCAATTCTGTATGCAGGGGTTGGCGCACTGGCCGCGACGTACTTCGCCGCTGCTGGCGGCTACGCCTTGGCCAAGTACAACTTCCGGGGCAACAGTCTCATCTTCGGGCTCGTCCTCGGCGGCGTCCTCGTCCCCGGCACCGCCACGGCCCTGCCCCTGTTCCTGTTCTTCAGCCAGCTCGGCATCGCCAACACGTACTGGAGCGTCCTGTTGCCCTCCCTCGTATCGCCGTTCGGCCTGTTTCTGTGCCGGGTTTATGCTCAGGCAACAGTGGATCCGGCGCTGTTGGAGGCTGCGCGAATCGACGGCGCGGGCGAACTTCGCATCTTCCACTCCGTGGGGCTGCGGGTTCTCACTCCCGCCCTGGTGACGGTGTTCTTGTTCCAGCTCGTGGGCATCTGGAACAACTACTTCCTGCCGCTGGTGATGCTCTCCGACTCGAATCTGTTCCCCATCACGGTAGGTCTGAACAACTGGCTCAGCCAAGCCGACCGGCTACCGGAGTTCTACCAGCTGACCACCGGCGGCGTACTGCTGTCTGTCATCCCGCTCGCCATCGCCATGATCGTCCTTCAGCGCTTCTGGCGTGGAGGCCTCACAGAAGGAGCCGTCAAATGAGCCCCCGTCCAGCGGAGGCCACAGCCTCCACCGCCTACGTCACCGACCCGGGCCCGGGAGAAGGACGGCGAGTACCGGCCCGTTCCTGGCTTCGCACCGACGCCCCGTCCCTGTCCCTCGACGGGCAATGGCGATTCCGACTCCTCAACGGAGTCCCCGGAACACCCGGCGGGCGTGGGGTGCTGCCCCCGGGGGAGGCCGCGGAAGCGATGGCCGCTGCGGAGTACGACGACACTACGTGGGCGTCGCTCACCGTACCCTCCCACTGGGTGCTCAAGGGCGACGGATTGTACGGCCGCCCGATCTACACCAACGTCCAGTTCCCGTTCCCAATCGACCCGCCATTCGTCCCCGACGAAAACCCCACCGGAGACTATCGCCGCACGTTCGAGCTGCCCGACGGCTGGAAGGCCAACGACACAGGCGGCGAGAGCCGCGTCGTCCTGCGCTTCGACGGCGTCGAATCCCGGTACAAGGTATGGGTCAACGGCACAGAAATCGGATGGGGCGCCGGAAGTCGCCTCGCCCAGGAGTTCGACGTCACCGACGCTGTCAGCACCGGTACCAACACCATCGCAGTCCGCGTCCATCAATGGTCCGCTTCCAGCTACCTCGAAGACCAAGACCAGTGGTGGCTACCGGGCATTTTCCGCTCCGTGACCCTCTTATCCCGCCCGGCCGGCGGCATCGAGGACGTCTGGCTCCAGACCGGCTACAACGACGGGGCCGGGACCCTGGAACCGGAAGTGAAAGCGCCAGCATCGTCATACCCTATTCGCCTCCGCGTACCCGAGCTCGGCGTCGACGTCGAGTGGGCCAATCCCGGTGATGTTGCACCGGTACCTGTTTCTGCCGTCGAGCCCTGGACCGCAGAAACCCCGCGGCTCTACGATGCGACCGTGGCCAGCAAGGCCGAGACGGTGTCGCTGCGGATCGGCTTCCGCACCGTAGAGATTGTCGGAGACCAATTCCTGGTCAATGGACGCAAAGTGGTGTTCCACGGTGTCAATCGCCACGAAACCCACCCCACGCTCGGCCGCGTCTTCGACGAGAACTTCGCCCGCGAGGACCTCGCGCTCATGAAGCGCTCCAACGTCAACGCAATCCGTACCAGCCACTACCCGCCCCACCCGAGACTGCTCGAACTCGCAGACGAGATGGGCTTCTGGGTAATCCTCGAGTGCGACCTCGAGACGCACGGGTTCGAGCGGCACGGCTGGGCCCAGAACCCGAGCGATGAGCCGATGTGGCGCGAGGCGCTCCTTGACCGGATCGAACGGACCGTGGAGCGGGACAAGAACCGACCCTCGATCGTCATGTGGTCCCTCGGCAACGAATCCGGCACAGGACAAAATCTCGCCGCTATGTCCGCGTGGGTGCACGCACGGGATGCGGGCAGACCCGTCCACTACGAAAACGACTACGCCGGCGCGTACACCGACGTGTACTCCCGCATGTACGCGACACTGCCCGAGGTGGAAACGATCGGACGCGACGACGACACCACACCGCTGCTGGGCTGCTCCCCTGCCGAGGGGGCGCGGCAGCGGACCAAGCCGTTCCTTCTGTGCGAGTACGTCCACGCAATGGGCAACGGGCCCGGGAACATATTGCTGTACGAGGACCTCATCGCGAAATACCCGCGGCTGCACGGCGGGTTCGTCTGGGAGTGGCGCGACCACGGTATCGCCGCCCGTACCGCGGACGGCACCGAATACTTCGCCTACGGCGGCGACTTCGGCGAGGAAATCCATGACGGCAACTTCGTGCTCGACGGCCTCATCCTCTCCGACTCCACGCCCTCGCCGGGACTATATGAGTTCAAGACCGTCGTGGCGCCCGTGAGACTTGCCTTTGACGGGCTCGAGCCGGGCGGCAAGCCCTTTATACGGGTGACCAACCTGCGACACAGCGCGGATCTGGGAGACATGGTCTTTCGCTGGCGGATCGAGGACGACGGCGAACCAGTCGCCTCCGGTGAGCTCGCCGTCGATGGGCTCGACGGCGGCCCACTCACCCCTGGCGCCTCGGCCGCGGTCCCCCTTCCGGTGTCCGCCGAGGGATGCACTGGAGAGGTATGGGTGACCGTCGAGGCGGTCCTCGAGCAGGATGCCGGGTGGGCGCATTCCGGGCACGAAGTCGCCTCAGCGCAGGGCCGCCTCGCGTCGCCCGCGAGGCGCCCGCTGCCGTTTGCAGCCGGGCTCCTGGGCGGAAATTGGCGGCCGGGAGAAGGCGCCGGGCTCCTGGAGCTCGGGCCGGCAGTCTTCGATGAAGGGCGGCTCGTTACACTCGCTGGCCTCCCTGTGGATGGGCCCCGGCTTGAGCTGTTCCGGGCGCCCACGGACAATGACCGCGGCGAATCCCGGGGCGGATACATCGACACCGACCCTTGGGCACCAGACGCAGACGGCATCCCGGGTGTAGGAGCTCCCGGGCCTTCGTCGGCAGCGCGTTGGCACGCGGCCGGTCTGGACCGGCTGCACGGGCGTGTTGAGGCAGTCGAAGTGCTCGATGACCGTGCCCTCCGCGTGCGCACCCGGTACGCCGCGGCGGACCAGGTGCGCACCGTCACCGTCGAGGAGCAATGGATTCTCGACCCCGAAGGTTTGTGGCTGCGGGTGGACATTCTGCCATCCTCCGATTGGGACGGTGTGTGGCCCCGTGTCGGTGTGCGGTTCGGGCTGCCCGCCGACGTGGACGCGGCGTCATGGTTCGGGCTGGGACCGCACGAGTCCTACCCTGACAGCCTCGAAGCCGCGCTTGTGGGACGGTACGCAGCCGGGATCGATCAGCTCGCCGTGCCGTATGCGTGCCCGCAGGAGACCGGTCACCGCGGAGGTATGCGCTCCCTCGACCTGCTCCGGGGCTCGGAGCCGTGGGTACGGGTAGACGCGTTCGCGGACTCGCGGGGCCGCCTGCCGGGCTTCACCCTGAGCCGGTACACGGCCCAGGAGCTCGCCGCGGCCCGGCACCCGCATGAGCTGCCCGCGGCCACGCGTTCATGGTTATACCTCGACGCGGCCCAGCACGGGCTCGGCACTCGCTCGTGTGGCCCCGATGTCTGGCCCGAGTCCGCCTTGGCGCCGGAGGCTCGGACGCTCACCTTCCGCCTGGCGGCCTCCGAATGACCAGCCTCGTGATGTCCAGGATGAGCGCCGATACCGTTCCGATCTCCGGTAGGCAGACCACGCTGCGCTGCGGCCCCTACACCGCCGAAATAGCCAGCGTCGGTGCATCGTTACGCTCCTTGCGCTACAACGGCAGGGACTTGATTCTCCCCTTTTCGGAACATCAGGTCCGCCCCGCCTACCGAGGGGCAGTATTGGTGCCTTGGCCTAACAGGGTTATCGCGGGACGGTATGAATTCGAAGGTGTGGAATACCAGCTCGGTGTCAACGAACCGAGCCGGGGCCACGCACTTCATGGCCTATTGGCCTGGGAAGACTGGTGCCCGGTTAAATCGGACGAGTCCTCGGCCATTCTGTCCACCGTCGTTCAAGCGAGGAGCGGTTACCCCTTCCGCCTGGACGTACAGGTGTCCTACCAGCTGGATTTTTCCGGGCTGCACACCACTGTTACAGCCACCAACACCGGCCCCGGCTCAGCACCTTACGGGGCCGCCGGGCACCCATACTTGGTCGCCGGGGAGGGCCGGGTCGACGACTGGATTCTCGAACTGCCCGCACGAAAAGTGCAGCAAGTCAGCCCGGACCTTTTGATACCTACAGGAGTTAGCGACGTTTCAGAGGATCGACACTACGACTTTGTTGCCCCCCGCCTCATCGGTTCCACAACACTCGACCATGCGTTCACTGATCTCGTACGTGACAACGAAGGTTACTCAACCGCATGCCTGACTACATGGGACGGGTCCGGAACTTCGATGACATGGGGTCGGGACTGCCCCTGGGTGCAGATACACACAGCCGACCTCCCTGATGCGGAATCCAGCAGAGCTGGCCTGGCAGTAGAACCAATGACCTGTCCGCCTAATGCCTTCAACACTAGGACGGACCTCATAGTCCTCCTCCCGGGGCAGAGTCATACCGCGAGCTGGAATATTGAAGCGATACCAGTCGACCCAACACGCACCCGTTCATGAAAATCTTGGTCACAGGGGGCACGGGCTACATTGGTTCCCACACTGTTTTGTCCCTGCAGGAAGCCGGCCACGACGTGGTCGTCATCGACAACCTGGTCAACTCCAGCGAGGAGTCGCTGCGCCGCGTAGCCGAACTCAGCGGTAAGACCGCAGAGTTCCATCAGGTAAACCTGGTGGACGAGGCCGCCATCGACAAGGTCTTTGCCGGCGCAGCCATCGAGGCCGTCATCCACTTCGCTGGCCTCAAAGCGGTGGGCGAATCCGTGCGGGAGCCGTTGAAGTACTACTACAACAACCTTGTAGGCACTCTGAACCTGATCCGTGTGATGGACAGGCATGACGTCCGGTCCATCGTGTTCAGCTCGTCGGCCACCGTCTACGGGGAGCACAACCCCATCCCCTATGTGGAAAAGATGGAGATCGGGGCCAACAACCCCTACGGGCGCACCAAGGAACAGATTGAGGACATCCTCTCCGACCTCGGCGCCGCCGACCCGCGCTGGCACATAGCCCTGCTGCGCTATTTCAACCCGGTGGGTGCACACCCCTCCGGACGGATTGGCGAGGACCCGCAGGGTATCCCCAACAACCTGGTGCCGTTCATCGCCCAGGTGGCTGTGGGCCGCCGAGAGAAGCTCATGGTCTTCGGTGGCGACTACGACACCCCCGACGGCACCTGCCTGCGCGACTACATCCACGTGGTGGACCTGGCGGAAGGGCACGTCGCGGCCCTGAACCATATCGCGGACACCACCGGCGTGTTCCGCTGGAACCTCGGCTCCGGTAAGGGTTCCTCCGTGCTGGAGGTCCTGCGCTCCTTTGAGAAGGCCGTGGGCAAGCCCATCCCCTATGAGCTCACCGGCCGCCGCGCCGGAGACCTCCCTGCCTTCTGGGCAGATGCCACCTCCGCTGTGGCCGACCTCAGCTGGTCCATCACCAAGACCGTGGACCAAATGTGCGAAGACCACTGGCGCTGGCAGAAGAACAACCCCCAGGGCTATATATCCCACCGCGAATGAAATGTAGGAGCAGTGGATAAATGCAGACAGAAAATTCCACCTGCACGGACTTCCACGAGCATGAACGCACGCAACACGATTCCATCACCATCCACGCACGCACGCGATCCCATTTGGAGGCCGCCGTGGAGGCCGCCGTCCAAGAACTCTCTGTTTGTGCGAGGCATCGGAAGCAGGGAATTCTGGTAACCCGGACGGCTCCGGGAACGGTCATCGTAAGCCTTGACCCAAATGTTCCCTGCGGCATGAGCTACGAACGAACAACCTGGTAGTACACGAAGGCGATAGGGCGAAATCAGCCTTATGCCTGTCTTGGGCTTTTCTGATGGCCCCTTTCCAACATGGCAACTGAACCTAGGAATCACGCATGAAAATTGGAATCCTCACCAGCGGTGGCGACTGCCCCGGACTGAACGCGGTCATCCGCGGCGCCGCGCTCAAGGGCATCACCATCCACGGCCACGAATTCGTCGGATTCCGCGACGGCTGGCGCGGCGTGGTGGAGGGCGACATCATCGACCTTCCCCGCACCATCGTCCGCGGCATAGCCAAACAGGGCGGCACCATCCTGGGCACCTCACGCACCAACCCGTTCGACAACGGCGGCGGCCCGGATGTCATCAAGGCCCACATGGACCGCCTCGGCATCGACGCGATCATCGCCATCGGCGGTGAGGGAACACTGGCCGCCGCCAAACGCCTCACCGACGCCGGACTGAAAATCGTGGGCGTACCCAAGACCGTGGACAACGACCTCGACGCCACCGACTACACCTTCGGCTTCGACACCGCCGTGCAGATCGCCACCGAAGCCATCGACCGGCTGCGGACCACCGGCGAATCCCACCACCGGTGCATGATCGCCGAAGTGATGGGCCGCCACGTGGGCTGGATCGCGCTGCACGCCGGCATGGCGGCTGGCGCCCACGCCATCCTCATCCCCGAACAAGAAGTCAGCATCGACCAGATTACCCAGTGGGTAAAGGAAGCCCACCACCGTGGCCGCGCACCCCTGGTGGTCGTCGCAGAAGGCTTCATTCCCGAACATATGGACGGGGCCTATTCCGAGCGCGGCCTGGACACCTTCGGCCGTCCCCGCCTGGGCGGGATCGCCGACCAGCTCGTCCCGGAACTGGAAGCCCGCACCGGCATCGAAACCCGCGCCACTATCCTCGGCCACATCCAGCGCGGCGGCGTTCCGTCCGCCTTCGACCGGGTCCTGGCCACCCGGCTCGGCATGGCCGCCATCGACTCGATCATGCAAAGCAAGTGGGGCACCATGGTGGCCCTCAAAGGAACGGAAATTAAACACGTCAACTTCCATGAAGCTCTGGGCCAGCTCAAGACCGTCCCGCAGCAGCGCTACGACGAAGCCGCCGTCTTGTTCGGGTAGACGCTCAAAAGACAAACATCATTCGCGAACGTTATGCTCCCCGTCACAAAGTTGCTCAGCGTTCTGCTGCATGAAGCTCGAGGACGACATGCAAACAAGCACGACGCCGAATCAAGACTAAACAAACATCCACTCTTTCGCACCGTGGCAGCCTGTTGACGACTGGACTGTGCTGACCGGCCAGGACGTCGAAGTCCACACTCACGGCAGCATGACCGACCGCGGGCGCGTCGAAGCTGTCATGGCCGACGGATCTCTACTGTGGTTGATGCAGGACGGAGCCCACAGCCGGCGCGTCATAGAACAACAACCAGGAACGTACATCCGCCGTACCTGGAACTGACAGCGATCGTGTCGAGGGGAAACTAGATCTGCGCACTCAAGCTTCGACGACCAGCGGCTCCCACCCCATGGCGTCCGGATGGTGTAGCTCCGAGGCCGTCTCGTCATTGAAGAGCACACCCCAACCTGACGTCAGGCACCCACGGAAAAGATGTCAGATTAGGGTCCAATTCCGCTTTCCAGACCTCTTATCCGAAGGGTCCTAGACCCTACTCAGGCACTCACTCAGAAGGCAGCAGCCTCAACGCAGCCACCAACAGCCTGGAACTTCTGGTCCTCTGCGGTCTGGGCAACCACGTTCCGGGCGCACGGCGCAGTGACCTCGGTTTTGGTGCCGGACGTGGAGTCGATGCCCCAGGCAAAGCTGCACCCTGTAGCCCCCCGGCTCCGCCTGGACCTTGGACGCCGGCAGCCCGAAGAGCGCTGCAACGTCTGCGGCCACGTCCTCGAAATCCGGCCCGTAGTAGATGGTGGTCTCATCGGCGGGCTGTGCCTCAATCAAGCTGAGGTTAGCGAATCCGCCCTCTGTGAGGATGGGGGTGAGGTCGTGGCTCTGCGGCCCGGAACGGAGGCACCGGCAATCAGAAGCCACCGCGGCGCGCCTGCCCGAATACCGGCCACCCCCCTCGGTCAGCTACAGCGCTCACCCTTTCCGCTCCGCCCGGTACGCGCTGGGGCTCACCCCATGCAGACGCCGGAACTGGCGGGAGAAGTAGAACTGGTCCTGCAGCCCGATCACGCGGCCCACCTCGGCGATGGGCAGGTCCGTGGTGTCCAGCAGCAGCCGCGCCCGCGCCATCTTCAGCGCCGTATGGTGCGCCAGCACTCCCCCGCCCGTCGCCTCCCGGAACAGCTTGCTCAGGTACGACGACGACACCCCCACCAGCGCCGCAAGATCGGCCAGGCGGACCGAGCCGTCCACCCGGTCCTCCAAATAGTTCATCGCCTGCTGCAGTGGCGTCCCCTTCTCCGGCAGCCGGCGGTCGATGGCCAGGGCGGTCAGCAGCCGCCACGCCATCCCGGCAGTGGCCACCAGCCTGGCCGGCGACTGGTCCTTCTCCAGCACGCTGATGATCTCGTCCAGCATCGCCGTCAGCCGGTCCGCCGCCACCAGCGGAATAACCTGCGCACCCCGCACGCCAGCTCCGTCCAGCAGGTCAGCCACATCGGCACCGCGCACATGGCACCACCAGATAGTCCACGGGTCGCCTTCCGCGGCACCGTACGCGTGCGCCTCACCTGTTCCGCCGGGAAGCACGACGGCGGTGGCCGCACCCACGGCGGTCCGCACCCCGCCGGTTTCCACCCACCCCGTGCCCGCGACGCACAGGATCACAATGGTTTCCGCCGCGCCGTCCGGCCGGTGCCGGCCGTGGTCGGCGGCTGCGGGAAAGACGCCGGCGTCGGTGACCACCAGGTGCCGGGTGATGGGACGGCTGAGGGCATCGCGGACCAGCGGCCGGGGCACCACCACCAGCCGCTGGTTCTGGAATCCCGTGGCACGCGCCAACCTGTCCCCCTCAGTCACGGAATGTCCATGATAGAACGGAAGCCCGGCAGCGGAACGGGACACCAGAGCTCAGCTCACAGGAAAGCCGAGGATCAGATCGTTCATGCGCCGCTGCCACCCGACGTCAGCCCACATGGGGTGGTGCGGGGCCGCGTTGGAACACAAAACCATCCCCCACACGCCGTGCGCCAGTGCCGTGCGGATTCCCTGCTCGGCCAGCTCCTGCCCCACCGGGCCCTCCTCGAAACCGCCCTGCAGCGGTGTGTAGCCGATCCACCCTTCGCCCACTACCGCGGGCACGCCCTTCCAGCGGGCCCACGCGGCGATCGCCACCACCCGCGATTCGATCTCCCGCCGCATCACCTCCCGGTACGGCCGGTATTCCTTGTCCAGCCACGTGTCCCAGGCCGCGGGATCGATCCAGTCGTAGCCGTAGAACATCTGGTCCGTGACCACGGTGGCCCGGTACTTCCAGGACGCCAGCCGCCCGTACTCAGCAAACGAGGGAGCATCGGCCCGCAACAGCGACCGCAGGGCAGCGTTGGGAAACCCGTCGGTCCCCTCGGACCGGATGTCGATCCGCTGCTGCAGCGCGTCCAGCACCCCATAGCTGTAGACGTGGAACTGGGCGGCGCCCAGGCCCTCCGGAACGGTGTGCATGGCCAGGTGCGGCGGCTTGCCGTAACTGGCCGTCACCAGCAGGTCCGGGTGCAGCTTCCGCAGCCGCTGCACCTGCTCCGTGCCGCCGTCGGCAAGCGCCGGGAGGATGGAGAAATCCACCTCGTTGTGCAGTTCCACCATGGCGATCCGCTCCCGGTGCCCGGCCCCGGACACGGCGCGGATCAGCCGGTCCCAGGCATCGGCCAGGACCCGGTACCGGCCGGCCAGCGGGACGGCGTCGATGGCCTGGAACCACTGCGGGGAGGCGGCGAACACCGTGGACTGCTGGTATTCCCAGCTGGCCAGGAGGATCACCAGCCCGTGGCGTTCCGCGGCGTCGAAAAGCGCGATGAGGCGCTCCCGCAGGTTCAGCCGGTACCCGCCGGGGGCGTCGTACCAGCGGGTGCCGCGGCCGTAGATTCCGCCGTCGGGCGCCGTGCCGAGCCCCTCGATCTCCAGGTCCTCCGCGAGCGCGTCCAGGCCGAGCCCGCCGAAAAGCAGCAGCGGCGCCGCACAGATCCGGATGGCGTTGTATCCGAGCTCCGCCGCCCGCGCAAACGCAGCGTCGAGGTCCGCGTACGGGCCGCCGTCCTCGGCGCGGGTGTACCAGGAAAAGTCCCAGAGGGTGATGGCCAGCCGGGGCGGAAGGTGCGACGGCGGCGCTCCGGTCAGGGAGCCCGTGTCACCTTCCACGGTTCCAGACCCCAGGTAGCGGGGTTCTTCACTCCCGGATGTTTCAGTCCCCAGGTTTTCGGTCACAGTGCTGCCCCTTCTTTCGTGCCGGCATGCGCGGCCAGCAGGCGCCCCTGACCAGCGAGTTGCCGGAGGTGCGCGGCTGCTGCGCCCCGGGAAGCTGCGGTATCAGTGTTAAAGAGGAGCAGCTCAGGCAGCGATGTCGCGAAATAGTCCGGCGCAGCGGGAGCGGAGTCCAGTTCATCAGCCCGGGCCTCCAGCTGCCGCCAGACGTCCTCGCCGCCGTCCGGCAATCCCAGCCGCACGAAGGCGATGCCCCGCCAGTAATCCGCCGAGCCTGCCGGACGCCGGTCCACCGCCAAGGGTCCGCCCGCCAGAAGGGCACGGTTCCACGCCTCCGCCGCGGCAGCAGCGTCGCCGGCAAGGTCCAGCGCGTCTCCCAAGGCCACGAACCGCTCAGCCATGCTGTCCGCGGGATGCCGGCCCTCGCCCAGGTTCGCCGGGGCCTCGATGCCGTCCCGCAGCAACGCTGCGGCCGCCGTCGGGCCCTCCGCCATCAGGACCCGGGCATGCCGGACCGCGGCCCGGTCGTAGGCCGCAAGCGCCAGGCCCTCACCGCCTTCGAAGGGCTGGAAACTGCGGGACGCCAGGAGCGCCAGCGCGTCCTCCGCCCGCCCGGCATCGGTCAGCAGGTTGGCGTAGAGGATGGCGAGGTCGTCCCGGTCCAGGACGGCGGGCCCGTGCTGCTCTATGGCGGCGATCCGCTCCCCGGCCGGCAACCCGCGGACCTCCGCCAGGACGGCACGCTCGAACACCAGCCGGGCATCGCCTGGGGCCAGTTCCAGGGCGCGGCGGAAGTACCGGTCAGCCGTGCCGGGGTCCCCGCCCGTATTCACCGTGGCAAGGGCGGCATTCCGCCACACCACGGGATCCTGCGAACCGTAGGCCATGGCCTTCTCCAGGTACGCCAGGGCGTCCGTGGTCCTGCCCGCGTCCAGCAGCCAGCACCCCAGCAGCCCGTGGGCCACCCGGTCCTTGGGATCGGCCTCCAGCGCCCGGTGCAGCGCATCGAAATCGTCCAGCCCGTAGGGGAACGCGTACGTGCTATCCGCGCGCCTTGCCCTGGCACGCTCCGCGGCGGCGGCTTCCGGGTCCAGCATTTCCTCGAGCCAGCCGGCCCGCAGGTAATGCCGCAGCGGGCCGGGGTTTCCGAAGGCCGGGTGGGCATCTGCGGGTTCCGCGCTGCGGGTCAGGTCAAGGGCACGCTCCCACTGCCCCGCCCGCGCCAGCCAGCACGCCACCACCAGGCCGGTCTTGGGATCCGCCACCTGCAGGGTTCCGGCGAGGGCCTGCGCCACCGGATCCAGGGGGTCGGCCGCCAGGATGTCCGCCAGCAGCGCGGTGCTCTCCGTCCGGCGCCCCAGCCGTTCCAGTGCGAGGTAGCTCAGGTGCCCGGCCTCCGGGCTGGTTGCCTCTGTCGCAAGCGCCAAAGCCGCCCGGCGGAGTGCTTCCGCCGCGTCACCGGACCGGAGGGCCAGCCGGGCGAGGGCCAGGTGCGCCGGGTGGGCCCATGCCCTGTCCCAGGCAGCCTTTCCGAAGCGTTCCCGGGCTTCCTCCAGATGCCCGGTCCGCTCCAGGACCAGGCCGAGCCGGTAGCTCGCTTCCCCGCTGGGCGGGTTCAGGTTCCGCCGGGTCAGACGGGCCAGGGCGTTCTCCAGCAGGTCCCGGGCCTGGGCATAGTGGCCGCTGCGGTACCTCGCGGCCGCGAGCGCGGTGGAAGCGCGCGAGTCCAGCGGATCCCGGCACAGCATCTCCTCGAAGTACGGCAGCGGCGACCGGGTAGGGTGCCGGTTCTGTGTCAGATGCGTCCCGGTGACAAACAGCTCGTCCATGCTGTCCATGTCCTGCGGCTGCGCCGGCTCGGTGGCCGCCCACGGTTCGGGGTTCTCCGCGGGGTGCCGAGGGGTCCACGAGATCACTTCTGTGTCCCCGTCCAGTACCCGCAGTGTCAGGTCGGTGCCGGCGGCGGGCACGGGCAGATGAAGCGTGGCGGTAAACGGATGGGCGGGCGAGAGAACCGCGGCCCACGTGTGGAGCGTTGCCTCTCCGAGCCTGAGTTCGATCCGCGCGTCCCGGCGTGCGGTGGCGGAGACGCCCACGGTAACGGTCCGGCCCGCGTCATCAAGGGAAAGCGCGACGGCGGCGTCCAGGTTTGCCTGCTGCGCCGGGCCCATCTGCCGGATGGGGTACCAGTACTGGCTGAAGGTGCGCGTCTCACCTGGGGCGAGGTAGCTGAAATCGGGCTGGTTGTCCGTGAAGACGCCAGCCATCAGCTCCACGTACGGGCCGTCGTCGTCCGTGAGGTGCCGGTCCCACGCGGTGCCCATTGGGCCGGTCCCCCACGTCCACTGCTTCTTGCCCGGGGCAATGCTGCGGTCCGCCCAATGGACGAACCCGGCCCCGGCGGCATGGTCGTACCCGCCGAAGAAGCTGTCCTTCGTGTCCGTGACCATGTAGGAGGTGGGGACCGGGATGTTGGCGTAGAAGTCGAGCCGGTCCGCATCCGACCGGTCCGCATCGCCGGCGCCTGATGCCGCGAGCGCGGGGTAATCCACGCCGTAGTACGGCCGGTCCGCGCGCGGAAAGGTGGTGACGGCCCGGCGGGCATGGTCCGCCACGTGGGTGACGTCCGTGGGGAAGAAGGACTGGTACTTATCGTGCACCCTGGCCGCGACGTTGGCCCACCAGAGGAAGGTCTGCGGCTCGTCGGTCCGGTTGTGGAGCCGCGCCTCCACCTCGATGAGTGAACTGCCCGGAATGAGCCGGACGCCGTGGGTGCCGCGCATCCGCTGCAGCGGGTCCAGGTCGCTGTGCCACACGGTGACGCTGCCGTTGCCGGACCGTTCCACGGCGGTGTCCACGGGGAGGAAGGTGGCCGGCCGGTGGTGCTGGGGCCAGTTGAACTCCACCCCGCCGGAGATCCAGGGCCCGGCGAGTCCCACCAGTCCGGGCTTGATCACGTTGTTCCGGTAGAAGAAGTCGTATCCGGCGGTCTTGTCATAACCGATGTGGATGCGGCCGCCGATCTCCGGGAGGAGCATCAGGCGGACATACTCGTTTTCGAGGTGGATGGCCTGCCACAGCCGGGGCTCCTTCTCCGCCCCGATGCTGTCGATGAACGGCACCGGATACACCTTGCCGCTGGAGCCCTGGTACACCCGCCGGTCCAGGAACAGCGGATACCGGTCGGGCTGCCCGGGAGCGTAGGTATCGATCAGCACCGGTTCGCTCCAGCAGGCCACACCGCCGCAGGCCAGGATGTCCTGCTGGTCCTGCGGGGCATCGGGCAGGGCAATCGTGCTCTTTACGTCATTCGTCACCACTACAGGCTATGAAGGGCGGCCACTCATTCCCATGGCTTATTGAGGCGCGAATATGGACGATCGTGCACTCAGTGGTGCAATTCCATCCGCTGCAGGACGGTGGCGGAAATTTCCTCCACGGACATCGAGGCGGAGTTCACGAACGGAATCGAATTCACCCGGTACATGTCCTCGGCGTTGCGCAGCTCGAACGAGCACTGGTTCAGCGAGGCGTAGTTGCTGCCGGGGCGGCGCTCCTGGCGGATCTGGCTCAGCCGGACCGGCAGGGACGTCAGCCCGAAGCACTTCCGCGCGAACGGCAGCAGGGGTTTGGGCAGCGACAGGCTGGCGAAGTCCTCCTCCACCAGCGGGAAGTTGGCCGCGAGGATGCCGTGCTGCAGCGCAAGGTACATGGTGGTGGGGGTCTTGCCGCAGCGCGAAGGGGCGATGAGGATCAGCTCGGCGCGTTCCAGCGCACGGAGCGACTGCCCGTCGTCGTGCTCTATGGCGTACTCGACGGCGGCCATGCGCGACTGGTAGCGGACGGCGTCGCCCACGCCGTGGGCCTGGCCGGGCTGGCCGCTGGCGGAGGCGTGCAGGGCCTGCTCCAGCTGGCCGAGATGCGTCCCGATCAGGTCGAAGAAATGCCCGTGGCTGCGGGCAAGGACGGCGCGGACGTCAAGGCTCACCGTGGTGGAAAAGACGAGGGGCCGGGGGCCGGCGGCGGCCATCTGGTCGATGACTGCCACCACCTCCTGCGCCTGCTCCACCGTGGTGATGAACGGGACGGTGCGGCGTTCCAGGTGCTGGGCGGGAAACTGCGTGAGCAGGGTGTTGCCCAGCGTCTCGGCGGTGATACCGGTGCTGTCCGAAAGGAAGAACACCGTGGGGGCGGACGTGCTGCCCGCCCCCACGACGTCCCGCCATGGGGCGTCAGGCACTTAGACCGCTGTGTGGTTGCTGGTGCGGGCCAGGCGCAGCCAGGTTTCGGTCACGGCGTCCGGGTTCAGCGAAATGGAGCTGATGCCCTGGGCCAGCAGCCACTCGGCGAAGTCGGGGTGGTCGCTGGGACCCTGGCCGCAGATGCCCACGTACCGGCCTTTGGCGCGGCAGGCGGAGATGGCCATCTCCAGGAGCTTGGTGACCGCCGGGTTCCGCTCATCGAAGCCTTCGGCCACGAGGGCCGAATCACGGTCCAGGCCCAGGGTGAGCTGGGTCAGGTCGTTGGAGCCGATGGAGAATCCGTCAAAGTACTCCAGGAACTCGTCGGCGAGCAGGGCGTTGGCCGGGAGCTCGCACATCATCACGATTTCCAGGCCGTTCTCGCCCCGGGTCAGCCCGTTGGCGGAGAGCAGTTCGGTCACGCCGCGGGCCTCGGCCAGGGTGCGCACGAACGGGACCATGATCTTGATGTTGGTCAGGCACATCTCGTTGCGGACGAACTTCAGGGCTTCGCATTCCAGCTCGAAGGCCTGCCGGAACGAGTCCGAAAGGTACCGGGACGCGCCGCGGTAGCCGATCATCGGGTTTTCCTCGGACGGCTCGAACGCGGGGCCGCCCAGCAGGTTGGCGTACTCGTTGGACTTGAAGTCCGAGAGCCGGATGATCACCGGTTCCGGAGCGAAGGCCGCGGCGATCGTGGAGATGCCTTCGGCCAGGCGCCGCACGTAGTAGTCCCGCGGGCCGTCGTAGGCTGCGGTCTTCTCGCGGATCTGCCGGACGGTGAAGTCCGAGAGCGACGCCGGGCGTTCGATTTCCCCGGCCACGGCCAGCAGGGCGTTGGGGTGGATGCCGATCTGCCGGTTGATGATGAACTCCAGGCGGGCCAGGCCAACACCGTGGTTGGGCAGCTTGGAGAAGCTGAAGGCCTGCTCCGGGGTGCCCACGTTCATCATGATCTTGACCGGGGCCTCCGGCATGGTGTCCAGGCTGGTTTCCTGCAGGGTGTAGTCCAGCAGCCCCTCATAGACGAAGCCTGCCTCGCCTTCGGCGCAGGACACGGTGACCGGGGTTCCGTCCTTGAGGACCTGGGATGCCTTGCCGGTACCCACGACGGCGGGGATGCCCAGTTCGCGGGCGATGATGGCCGCGTGGCAGGTGCGTCCGCCGCGGTCGGTGACGATGGCGGCGGCCTTCTTCATGATCGGTTCCCAGTCCGGGTCCGTCATGTTCGCCACCAGGACGTCGCCGGCCTGGAAGGAGGCCATCTGGTCGATGGAGGTCAGCACCCGCACCTGGCCGGCGCCGATGCGCTGGCCGATGGCGCGGCCCTCCGCCAGGACGGCGGAACGCTCGCTGAGGGTGTAGCGGGAGATGGTGCCGGAGGCCTTGCGGGACTCCACGGTCTCGGGGCGGGCCTGCAGGATGTAAAGTTCACCGTCCACGCCGTCCTTGCCCCATTCGATGTCCATGGGGCGGCCGTAGTGCGCCTCGATGGCCAGGGCGTGGCGGGCCAGTTCCTGGACCTCGTCATCGGTCAGGCTGAAACGGCGGCGCAGGTCCGTAGGCACGGGCACGAAGTCC
Source organism: Pseudarthrobacter sp. SORGH_AS 212 (assembly GCF_030818145.1). NCBI lineage: Bacteria > Bacillati > Actinomycetota > Actinomycetes > Micrococcales > Micrococcaceae > Pseudarthrobacter > Pseudarthrobacter sp. SORGH_AS 212. Next base: position 1,974,407 of record NZ_JAUTAA010000001.1, read on the forward strand.
ACGGTCCGGCCCACTTCGTCGGAGTCGGTGTAGATCATCTGGACGGCTTTTTCGCCGAGGCCGCGCTTGAGGACGGCGGGCCGTCCGGCTGCCAGGGCAGGCTTGTGGACGTAGAACTCGTCCGGGTTCACGGCGCCCTGGACCACGGCTTCGCCGAGGCCGTAGGACGAGGTGATGAACACGGCGTCGTTGAAGCCCGATTCGGTGTCCATCGTGAACATCACGCCGGAAGCGCCGACGTCGGAACGGACCATCCGCTGGATGCCCGCCGAGAGCGCCACCTCGGAGTGGGTGAAGCCGTGGTGCACGCGGTAGGCGATGGCCCGGTCGTTGTAGAGCGAGGCGAAGACGTCCTTGATGGCGAGCAGGACGTTATCCACGCCGCGGATGTTCAGGAAGGTCTCCTGCTGGCCCGCGAACGAGGCGTCGGGCAGGTCCTCTGCCGTGGCGCTGGAGCGGACCGCCCAGGACACGTCAGCGCCGTGGCTGCCGGTGAGGCGCTCATAGGCGGAGCGGATCTGCTCTTCGAAACCGTCAGGGTACGGGGTTTCGCGGATCAGGTCCCGGATCTGCTTCCCGGCCACCGTCAAAGCGGCCACGTCGCCGCTGTCCAGGTCTTCGAGGATGCTTTCAATCCGGGCGTCGAGGCCCGTCCCGGCAAGGAATCTTCTGTAGGCGTCGGCTGTGGTGGCGAAACCGTCCGGTACTTTTACCCCTGCCGAGGCAAGGTTCCGGACCATTTCTCCGAGCGAGGCGTTCTTGCCGCCGACCTGGTCGAGGTCGGACAGGCCGAGGTCTGAAAACCAGAGAACGTCAGTCATAGGTGGTGTCCCTCCATTGGGCACGCGCTGACAAGCGCTGAGAAAAAGATGTGATGCAAGGTTTGTCAGGAGTGCGCCAAAGAAGCAAACGGATGTGATCCATGCAACACCTGGGCGACGTAATGAAGTGTCACCCAGGGGTTCGGGCCATAGGCTTTTAGGCCGCGAGCCGCGCGTCCGCCGCCGTGGGAACGGAACCCACCACGGGCAGCGCCTCGGTAAGAGCCTCCACTGCCTCGACGATGGCCATCTGGCCGGTCGAATCGGGAACTCCCGGATACTGCACGTGCGCCTCAACCGACTGGGCCGGAGCCTCCACCTCCCGCATCCGGACCAGCGCAACTGCCGAGATCAGGAACCAGGCCACGTTGGTGACCACGGACGGCCACGCCCCGTGCAGGGTGCCGTTGATGATGAAGGCCACGGAGCCGAAAAGGTTCGCCGTCTGGAAGCCCTTACCCGCCTTCAGCCAGCCCATGGAAACAGCGAGGTAAGCACTGAGAATCGCAACTGCGCCTGCCCAGCCGGCGAGTTCCCACAGCAGTTCCATGACGTCCTTTCGAGGTTCCCCGCGCAGAATCCAGGCAGGGCTTATGAGGGGTAAAACGGGGGTTGGTTTTGCCGGCTGCTGGATTCCTCAAGCCCTGTTCGGGCGAGGACCTCATGCTGGCCGGCGGGATAATCATACCCCGCACCGGAGGTCCAATTTGCCACCGCAGCGGGTGCCCGGCTATGGACATCATCCGTGCCGCGTAGCACCATCTGAGAGTGACCTCCACGCCCGCCGATCCGTACCTCCGCGAACTCGCCCGGCTGCGGCGCGTCAAGGACCGGATGGACCGGGAATACGCCCAGCCGCTGGATGTCGAATCGCTCGCCAGGGACGTCCACATGTCCGCCGGCCACTTCAGCCGCCGCTTCAAGCTCGCCTACGGGGAGTCGCCCTACAGCTACCTCATGACCCGGCGCATCGAACGCGCCATGGCGCTGCTCCGCAAAGGCGACCTCAGCGTCACCGAGGTGTGTTTCGCCGTCGGCTGCTCCTCACTGGGCACCTTCAGCACCCGCTTCAGCGAACTGGTGGGGATGCCGCCCAGCGTCTATAAACAGGAAGCGGAACACCCCACGGCGGGCATCCCTGCGTGCATGGAAAAACAGGTCACCAGACCGGTCAGGAATCGAGAAGCGCCCGCCGGGGAGGCGTTACTAGCATGACTGGCATGGACATCAACATTTCCTCAACCTTCCTTCCCGCCACCGATCCCGACGCCTCACTGGCCTTCTACCGCGATGCGCTCGGCTTCGAGATCCGCAACGACGTGGGCCGCGGCACCATGCGCTGGATCACCGTAGGCCCCGCCGGCCAAAAGGACGTCTCCATCGTCCTGCACCCGCCGGCCGTGGACCCCGGCATCACCGAGGACGAACGCCGCACCATCGCCGAAATGATGGCCAAGGGCACCTACGCCACCATCGTCCTCTCCTCCCCCGATGTGGACGCCGCGTTCGCCAAGGTGGAGGCCAGCGGGGCCGACGTCGTCCAGGAACCCATCGACCAGCCCTACGGCATCCGGGACTGCGCCTTCCGCGACCCCGCCGGAAACACCGTCCGCATCAACCAGCAGCCGTAGGCTGATACCAACGACGCCGGAGGGAGGCTGCCCGGTGCAGCCTCCCTTCAGCGCCGCCCAACGAGATGGAGGCTCGATGAGCACGGATACCGGCACCGACAACCGGGCGGCAGCGGCGCACATCGCCGACAGCCACGACACGATCAGCGTGCAGGGCGCACGGGAGAACAACCTCAAGGACGTCAGCCTGGACCTGCCCAAGCGCCGGCTGACGGTGTTCACCGGGGTGTCCGGTTCCGGCAAGAGCTCGCTGGTGTTCGCCACCATCGCCGCCGAATCCCAGCGCATGATCAACGAAACCTACAGCGCGTTCGTCCAGGGCTTCATGCCCAGCCTGGCCCGCCCGGACGTGGACCGGCTCGAGGGGCTGACCACAGCCATCATCGTGGACCAGGAGCGGATGGGCGCCAACCCGCGATCCACCGTGGGCACAGCCACCGACGCCAACGCCATGCTGCGGATCCTGTTCAGCCGCCTGGGCCAGCCCTACGTGGGGCCGCCCACCGCGTTCTCCTTCAACGTGCCCACCCGCAAGGCCAGCGGCGTAATGAGCACCGAGAAAGGCGGCCGGGTGGAAAAGAGCATCGTCCAGCAGGCCACCTACCTGGGCGGCATGTGCCCCGCGCTGCGAAGGCATGGGCAACGTCAGCGACATCGACCGGACCGCGCTCTACGATGATTCCAAGACCCTTGCCGAAGGCGCCCTGACCGTGCCGGGCTACTCGATGGACGGCTGGTATGGCCGGCTCTTCGAGGGCATGGGCCTGCCGATGGACAAGCCGATCGCCAAGTTCACCGCCAAGCAGCTGGACACCATGCTGTTCGCGGAGCCCACCAAGATCAAGGTGGAAGGCGTGAACCTCACGTTCGAGGGCATCATCCCAAAGATCCAGAAGTCCATGCTGTCCAAGGACGTAGAGGCCATGCAGCCGCACGTGCGCCGCTTCGTGGAACGCGCGGTCACGTTCGCCGTCTGCCCCGAGTGCAAAGGCACGCGGCTCACGCCGGAGGCCTTGGCATCGAAGATCAAGGGCAAGAGCATCGCGGACCTGTGCACCATGCAGATCAGCGACCTCGCCGGATGGGTGCGGGACCTGGACGAGCCCTCCGTCCGGCCGCTGCTCACCGGGCTCCGGGACCTGCTGGACTCCTTCACGGAAATCGGCCTGGGCTACCTTTCCCTGGACCGGCCGGCCGGCACGCTCTCCGGCGGCGAGGCGCAGCGCACCAAGATGATTCGCCACCTGGGCTCCTCGCTCACCGACATCACCTACGTCTTCGACGAGCCCACCATCGGCCTGCACCCGCATGACATCGAGCGGATGAACAACCTCCTGCTGCAGCTGCGGGACAAGGGCAACACCGTCCTGGTGGTGGAGCACAAACCGGAGACCATTGCCATAGCGGACCACGTCGTCGACCTCGGCCCACTGGCCGGCACCGGCGGTGGCGAGATTGTCTTCGAGGGCGACGTCGAGGGGCTGCGTTCCAGCGATACCGTCACCGGCCGGCACATCGGCTACCGCGCCCGGCTCAAGGAATCCGTCCGCAAGGCCGCCGGGGCGCTGGAGATACGCGGTGCCGCCGCGAACAACCTGCGCGACGTGGACGTTGATGTCCCCCTGGGCGTGCTGTGCGTGGTGACGGGCGTGGCCGGGTCCGGCAAGAGTTCGCTCATCCACGGCTCCCTGGCCAAGCGGGAGGGCGTGATCGTCATCGACCAGGGCGCCATCAAGGGCTCACGGCGCAGCAACCCCGCCACCTACACCGGCCTCCTTGAGCCGGTGCGCAAGGCGTTCGCCAAGGCCAACGGCGTCAAGCCTGCACTCTTCAGCGCCAACTCCGAAGGCGCCTGCCCCACCTGCAACGGCGCCGGCGTGATCTTCACCGAGCTCGGCGTCATGGCCACCGTGGAATCCACCTGCGAGGACTGCGAGGGCCGCCGCTTCCAGGCCGCCGTGCTGGAATACACGCTGGGCGGCAGCAGCATCGCCGACGTGTTCGACATGTCCGTGGACGCCGCGCTGCAGTACTTCGCCGAAGGTGAAGCCAAGACCCAGGCCGCGCACAAGGTCCTGGAACGGCTCGCGGACGTGGGCCTGGGCTACATCACCCTCGGCCAGCCGCTCACCACCCTGTCCGGCGGCGAGCGCCAGCGGCTCAAACTGGCCACGCAGATGGCCGAGAAGGGTGACGTCTACATCCTGGATGAGCCCACCACCGGCCTGCACCTCGCCGACGTCGAACAGCTCCTGGGCCTGCTGGACCGGCTGGTGAAGTCCGGCAAGTCGGTGATCGTCATCGAACACCACCAGGCGGTCATGGCGCACGCCGACTGGATCATCGACATCGGGCCCGGGGCAGGGCACGACGGCGGGTCGATCGTCTTTGAGGGCACGCCAGCCGATCTCGTGGCGGCGAAGTCGACGCTGACCGGGCAGCACCTGGCAACGTACGTGGGCGCCTAGAGCTGGCCGCCGGTGGTTGAGCATGGGCCCACGGCCGCAGGATCCCTGGCCGAGCTTGCGAGGTTAGGGAGCGGTTGGGGAGCGAAACCTACTTCCGCTAGAGCTGCCCCAGGAAGTCGACTGTGGCGGCGGCGATCTGTTCTTGCGCGACCTCACGGCTGATGCCGGGGTCGCCGTCGCCGGGCTGCGCGCCGTAGTCGCCGAAGAAGGCGTGCACGCCGCCCTGGACGGCGGCGAACTCGGCGTCGGCGGGCAGCAGCTCCAGGGAGGCATCGATCTTCGCCGGGGTGCTAAGGCCGTCCTTGGTCCCGGACACGGACAGGACCTGCAGCCCTGACCGGCCGCGGAGCGAGTCCAGCGGGTAGGAGGCGTAGAGGACCAGGCCTTTGACGTCGGTGTTGTCCTGGGCAAATGAGGACGCGGCCACCCCACCGAGTGAGTGGCCGCCCACTGCCCAGGTGGTGATGTCCGGGTTGTCCGCCATCGCGCTGCGGGCCTGGTTGACATCCAGCAGGCTGAGACCCAGCGGCTCCTTCAGGATTACCACACGAACCCCTGCGCCGACGGCCGGGGCCAGGATGTCCTGGTAGGCACGCGCATCAACGCGGGCGCCCGGGTAGAACACCAGTCCCTTGGTGGGTGCCCGGCCGCCGTCGGGCGTCATGGTGATGGTGGTGGTCGTTTCGGTGACGATGAGATCGGATTTGGGCCCGGCCTCCGCGGCCGCGCCGGGCTGGTAGGCGAACGGATTGAGCCACGCCAGCGCGGCCACGAGTCCCAGTACGGCGGTCCGCCCCGCCCACGCACCGATGGCCCTCGGCAGCCGGCGGGGACGGGGTCTGTCCCGGCGGTGCCAGAGCAGGACAGCCCAGGCCACCCCGACGACGGCGGCCGCGATCAGCAGGCCCGGCAGCAGCGGGTGCCCGCCCAGGACAGCCGGATTCGCCACCAGCATCCAGGCCGGAACCGCGATGAGGGCGGCAGCGCACACCGCCGAGATCCAGAAGATCACAGTCCGGCCCCTGGCGGGGGCAGCTGTTGCCGCAGGGAAAGAGGAGTCCATGGTTCCTGATCATTCCACCGGCGGCCTGTTTTCGCGGCAGGGCTGGCCTACGCTGGCCGTATGGCCGAAAAATTCCGGTACGACGTCGAGATCCTGCACCTGCTGGTGTCCCCCGCGCACGCCTACTTCGGCCGGGCGCGGGACGGAGCCGCTGACGTGCCCACTGCTGATGCCGAGGTTGCCGAGGTGGTGGCCGGCAAGGGCATCGTGGGTGACAGGTTCTTTGGGAAGGCCGCGCACATGGACGCCGCGGTGACCCTGTTCGCCGTCGAATCGCTGGAGGCCATCGCGGCCGAGCTGGGAGCCGGCCCCTTCAATCCCCTGCTGACGCGCCGGAACGTGATCCTCCGCGGGGTGCAGCTGCCGCCTCTGCTGGGGCAGGACTTCACGCTGGAATCGGGTGGGTCCCGGGTGGATTTCCACGGCGGCCGGCACGCGCAGCCCTGTGCGTGGATGAATGAGGTGCTGGCCCGCGGGGCGCATCCGGCCATGCGGGGACGCGGCGGCATCCGCTGCCGCGCGCTTTCGGACGGACTGCTGCACCGGGGCCCGGCGGTGCTGGTAAGTCCGGTGCCGCTGGACCCGGCCCGAGCCGGGGAAGCAAGCCTGCTGCGGCCCTCGCGGCTGCCGTAATCCCCGCCTAGTAGCCGATCCCCATTTGACTTGCATTGTTTTGTTAAGGGTTTTAGGTTGAACCGGACCTGAGCCCATGACGCCGGGGACAAATATGGTTCGGGTAAAGCCCGATGAATTTGGGGGATTAATTCATGAAGTCTAGAAATATGGTGACAGCTGATCTGGGTTTGATGCTGGTCTGCGGGTTGCACCGCCGCGTGGCAGCGTTCTGGGCCTGATATGAACCGAGATGAAACAACGATGTCGACCAAATCAAAGTACTGGCTAACCCTTAGCGGCCTCCTGGCCGCGGTGGTCATAACCGTGGGGCTGGCGCCGGTCCCGCTGGTTTTTGTCCTCGGCGGAGCACTCGTAATCGGCTTCTTTGCCGCGGGAGTGCTCTATGGCCAATTCCAAAAGGACGCCGTCCGGAGCGGTGCCCTGGCCGCGCCCTTTCCACTGCTCTTAGCAATAGTTGCGTTCAACGTTGCACTCCTGCTTCGAGGCAGCGAACTGTCGCTCTTTCTGGTCCCAGTCCTGGCAGCTGCCCTGTTTGCCATCTGCTATCTGTGGTCCATCAAACATGGACCCTACGCCCCGCCGCGTTCTTCCGGGCCGGGCCTCACAGCCTTCGCTTCCCATCACCGCACGCCGGACGGTGGCTGATCTTTAGCACATCCCCTCCCGCATCCAACAGTGATTACAAATTCGTAGAGTCATTAACTGATTGAAGAATCTTATTTACAAGTTTGTCATACCGAGATAGGTTCTCTCCAGCGAACCACCCAACAGGTCCGCTTCACTTCGAACCTACCGAGGACAGCTATGACATCAACCAGGACTCTGGCCACAAGCCTCATGAGCCTCACCACCGCAGCACTGTTCGCCCTCTGCTCTGCCGGGCAGGCGACGGCAGCCCCCGCATCGCCGGACACCAAGGACGTTGCAGGTGTCAGCAGCGCGGCCGTCACCGACACCACCGGAGCCGACTACTGGACGCCGGAACGCATGCGTTCAGCCGTCCCGGCGGACGTCCTCGCGAAGAAGGCCGTGGACCGGCAGAAGGCCAACCCGGCAGTCCTCCCGGAGCAGGCAAAGGGCCCGGAAACCAAGATCCAGGGCTCCACACCCCAGATCCAGACGAAGGCCAACGCCAGCGAAACTCCGGTATCCCACATCGGCAAGGTGTTCTTCACCCTCGGCGGCACGAACTACGTCTGCTCAGCCAACTCGGTGGTGTCCACCAACCGCAACACCGTATCCACCGCCGGCCACTGCCTCAACGAAGGCCCCGGAGCCTTCGCCACCAAGTTCACGTTCGTTCCCGCCTACCTGAACGGCGCCGCACCCTACGGAAAGTGGACCGCCAAGGCGCTCTACGCCCCCACCCAGTGGAGTTCCTCGGGCAGCATGCAGTACGACACGGGCTTTGCCGTGATGAGCCAGCTCAACGGCCGCAACCTGGCCGACGTCGTTGGGGCCTCCGGCGTGAGCTTCAACGCCGCCCGCGGCCTGGCCTACAAGGCCTTCGGCTACCCGGCAGCCTCACCGTTCAATGGCGAATCACTGAAGAGCTGCTCCGGCACAGCCACCAACGATCCCTACAGCCCCGAGTTCAACACCCAGGGAATCCCCTGCAACATGACCGGCGGTTCCTCAGGCGGACCGTGGTTCATCGGCACCAGCTCCAGCGGCTACCAGAACTCCGTCAACAGCTACGGCTACGGCACCAACTCCACCAAGATGTACGGCCCGTACTGGGGTTCAGTGATCCAGCAGGCGTACAACTCCGCATCCTCAGCCTCCTAAGGGAAAGCGGCGGGTCCCGGCTCTTCCGGGACCCGCCGCTGTGCACTACCGTAGCGACCACGGGCGGGGTTTTCCCGGCCTGGATCCGGCAGCAGCGTGGGCCGGGTAGTCACCGCATGGTTTGTTCAAGCAAAGGATGACAATGGCCGTTTCAATTGAGCTTGGCAAGAAACTCGATAGAGATTTCGAAAACCTTTCCCTCGAGGAAATCCTGGATGCCCCGCCGTCGGCCCTTGCCGGCCTGACAGAGAAGCACGCCGAACTCCTTGCCGGCATGGGCATCAAGACAATCCGTGACCTGGGCAGCAACAAGTACTTTGCAGTGGCCGGCGTCCTGGTGGCGCTGTCCAACCACACCGGCTAGTCCGGGCTGCACGCCGCATAGTGCACCGAAAGGTCCGGCCGGTGGTCACCCCCGGCCGGACCTTTTTTGTGCCGACTTCCGGGAACGGACGACGGCGTCACGCACGGCACGATTTCGGGCCGCCTCAGGTGGGGAAGCCCCGAAAACCCGGGGATCCGCCGTCGTCCGCCACCCAAAAGCGTGCCCGGCGTGACAGTCGCTGTCGTGGCGGTGCCCCGCGACGGACCCGCAGGTCAGTCCAGCTTGACCCCGCGGAGCAGCACCATCGTTCCGCCCACCACCACGGCGGACACGAGGAACACGCCTGCAGCCCCGAGGCCTGCCGCGGCGACGCCGATGGCGCTCGGCAATATCACCTGCCCCACGCGGTTCCCGGCGAGGCGGAGGGCGAGTGCCCGCCCGCGCTGACCCGCCGGCGCCTGCGCCGACAGCCACGACATGGTAAGCGGCTGGCCGATGCCAAGGCCCAGCCCGAGTACAGCCATCACCACAAACAGCAGCCAGGCCGGCATGGGAATGGCCGCTGCAGCCAAGGCGGCAGTGGACAAAGCGAGGCTGGTGACCAGCAGCCGCATGCGCCCGATCTTCCGTGAGACCCGCCCCAGCAGGAGCCTGGACACCATGGAGGACACGGCGCGGACCGTGAGCATCGCACCGACGGTGGCCGCGGTGAGGCCGCGGTCTGTTCCCAGCGCGGGAAGGTAGACCATGGTCAGGTCCACCACGGCGAGGACGGTGGCGCTGGTGGCCAGCGCACGGGCGACGCCGGGGGTTTTGAGGAGTGAGACGGCGCTGCCCTTGGCTGCACTTTCGTCGCCGGCTTTCTTCCGGCCGCCGCTGACCTCGGCCGAGACGACGAAGGTGGTTCCGAAAAGCACCGCGCTCATGCACACGGCGAGCAGGAAGATCATCTGGGTGTCCGGCTGGACCGAGTTGCCGCCCACCAGGGAAATCGCCAGCGGCCCCAGGGCCTGGCCCAGCGAGGCAGCGAACGTCAGGTATCCAAAGGCGGAATCCATCCGGCTTGCGGCGGCGTTGTTGGCCACCACCGCCTGCTGTCCCACCACGCAGGCCAGCTGCCCGGCGCCCAGGAAGGCGGTTCCAATGACCAGGGTGGTGATGGATGAGCCCCAGAACAGCAGGAACGCGGAGCAGGCGAGCACGACGCCGGACCCGATCGCCATGAGCCGGCGCTCACCCAGGCGGTCCACCAGGCCGCCCGTGGGAACGGCGAGGAGCAGGGGGAAGACGGCGTAGCTGGCCGCCAGGAGTCCAAGGGCGAAGCCTGGAACGTCCAGCTCCAGCGCCCGGTAGGTGGCGGCCGGCCGCACCAGGAACGTAACGGCCTGGATCAGTGCCGAGTGCAGGAGCAGGGCGGTGGCCGAGCGGCGGCCGAGTTCTCCGATCATGAGCCGGCGCCGTTCTTACCGGAGAGGGCCCTGACGGCGGCGTCGCGTGCGCCCATCACATGCTCGAAGGCCACTTTGGCCGCCCGCTCCGGATCACCGGCGGCGATCGCCTCAACCAGTGCCCGGTGCTGCGCCAGCGCCTGGTCCCGCCGCCTTTGGGTGCTGTTGGTGTAATGCCGGTACCGCTCCATCTGGCTGGCGACCTGCTCGTGGAACCGCCCGGCCCAGGAATTGCCGGCGATCAGGGCGATCCGGGCATGCAGGGCCATGCCCTGCTGCATGGCGTCGTCGGCAAACTCCACCAGCGCGGCGTTCCGCGCCAGGATCCCGTGGAGTTCGCCGAGGTCCGCGGGTGTTGCTTTCAGGCAGGCATTCCGCGCCATGAGGGACTCCACGGCCGCCCGGACCTCGTAGAGCTCCGAGATTTCGGCCTCGTCCAGCACCGGGACCACCACGCCCCCGGTGGGTTGCTGCTCCAGGAGGTTCTCCGAAATCAGCCGCCTGATGGCTTCCCGCAGCGGCGTCCTGCTCACCTGCAGGGCGGTGGCCATTGCCGGTTCGTAGATACGCTCACCCGGTTTCAGGTCAAGGCTGAGGATGCGCCGCTTCAGCTCGGCGTAGACAACGTGGGCGCCCGTGTTCCGGGCTGGAATAGCTGGCATGGGTGGAACCTCCAACCATCAGCGTACTTGTATACAACTATGCAGGCGTGCTTTTGTGGGCGACACCACGCGGGTGACCGTGCATGCGGAGCGGCAACACGAAAAAAGGAAGGGACAGCACGTGCTGTCCCCTCCTCGTGGCCGTGCTGGCGCGCCGGCAGTCAGGCCGCTTAGGCCTTGTGGGCCTCCAGATCCTCCAGCGATTTGCCCTTGGTGTCCGAGGACATCAGGGTAGCCACGGTGGCCACCAGGCAGATGACGAAGGTGGTCAACCCGATGGTCAACGGCACGTTGGCGGTGCCCGGAGGGGCGATGGCCGTGAAGATGCTGGGGAAGAAGGACGCGATCATCAGGCCGATGTTCTGCGAGACGGCAAAACCGGTGACGCGGATCCGCATGGGAAACTGCTCCTGGAAGAACGTCGCAAAGGTGGCGTTCCACATCTGGAAGAAGATGCCCTGCACAATCACCACGGAGACGAACACCAGCGGCAGGCTGCCCTGTTCGATCGCCCACAGGTAGCCGCCCACCATCACGCCGCCCAGCAGTCCGCCGCCTGCCATCAGCGTGCGCCGGCCGATCCGGTCGGACAGCGCGCCGAAGAGCGGAATGGTGACAACTGCGGCGATGTTGGCCACCAGCGTGACCCATAGGAACTCACTGCTGGAGAAGCCGTTGCCGTAGCCCTTCTGGGTGGCGTAGGAGACGCCGAAGATCAGGGTGGCCATGCCGATGACATTCGCGAAGGTCATCAGGATGCACCGGACCATGGCGCCGGGGCGGGTGCGCAGGAGCTCCACCAGCGGGAAGCGCTGCTTCTGCGCGGCCTCACCGGATTTCGCAGCGTAGGCGGGCGGTTCCTGGACCCGGCGGCGGATGAAGTAGCCGGCAAGGATCACCACGGCACTCAGCAGGAACGGGATGCGCCAGCCCCAGGACGCGAACTGGTCCGCCGGGAGTGCCGCGGACAGCGGGAGCAGGACGGCGGTGGCCAGGATGGAGCCCACCTGGGTGCCCTGCAGGCTGAAGCTGGCGAAGAAGCCGCGCCTGGCATCCGGCGAGTGCTCCACGATCATCGCACTGGCACCGCCCAGTTCACCGGCCACGGCGAAGCCCTGGATCAGGCGGAGGACCACCAGCAGTGCCGGAGCCAGGAGGCCCACCTGGCCGTAGGTGGGGAGAAGGCCGACGGCGAAGGTTGCGAAACCCATGAGCAGCATCGCGAAGACCAGCACGCTCTTGCGGCCCTTCCGGTCGCCGTAGGCACCAAGGACCACGGCACCGATGGGCCGGGACACGTACCCCACCGCGTAGGTGGCCAGCGAGGCGATGATGCCGACGGTGGGGTTTTCCGACGGGAAGAAGATGGTGGGGAAAACCAGGGTGGCGGCCAGCGAGTACAGCGCGAAGTCGTAGTACTCCAGGGCGCTTCCGATCCAGCCGCTCATCGCGGCCTTCCTGGGATCCCGCGGACCGGCTCCTGCTGCCCCGCCGTTACGGACGGCACCGGGATTGACGGCGCTGCTGTGGGTAGTGCTCATGTGCTTGTCCTTCGACTCCATTGGCAAAGAACCGGGAAACCGGTGCTTTGAATCGATTCACAATCTTAGGACGTGACCCTCGTTACGTCAATGGGCAAGCGCTATCCCGCCACGTAGGCTTCGCGCGCCAGGCGGATGAAATCAGCTACCGCGGGAGAGGGATCATCCCGCCAGGAGGCCAGGAAAACCTCAATCCGAGGAGCGTCCCGGACCGGCCGGTAGGCGATGCCCGGGCGGGGATTCTGTGCGGCTGTTGCCTCGGACGACATCCCCAGCGCCTTTCCCGTGGAAATCAGGGTCAGCCACTCGTCCACGCCCTGGACCAGCCGGAATCCGGCGGGGCGGGAGCCCTCCGGCCAGAGCTCTTCGCTGGTGGTTCCGGTGCGGCGGTCGACGGCGATGGTCCGGCCCGCGAAGTCGGCCATCCGCAGGAAACGCCTGCGGGAGAGGGGATCGCCGCTGGCCACCGCGGCGAACCGCGCTTCGGTTCCGATCGGCGTCGCGGCGAACCGCGCTTCGGTTCCGATCGGCGTCGAGGTGAACCGGGCGTCGGCAGCGGAGCGGCGCAGGACGGCGATATCGGCGGAACCGTCGGCGAGGCCGCCGGACGGGGCATTGGACTGGACCCACACCAGGGATACCTCCGGATGGATCTCCTCCCACCGGCGCTGCAGCGCAATGGTGCGGCGGCCCAGTGCGGACCAGGCGTAGCTCACCCGCAGTTCGCTGCCGTGGTCCCGGGCCTCCCGCTCCAGCAGGGCCAGTTCGTCGAGGACACTGCGGGCGTGGGCGATGATCCGCTCGCCCACCGGCGTCGGGGTGAAGCTGCGGGTGGTCCGCTGCAGGATGCGGAGCCCCAGGGCCTGTTCCAGCGCCGCAATGGAACGTGAGACCGCAGCCTGCGAGGTTCCCAGTTCGATGGCGGCGTCCGTGAAAGTTTCGGCGTCCACGACGGCGACCAGAGCGCGGAGATAGCGCAGCTCAACATTCATACGCTCATCGTATAGAAGGCCCGGCGCATGCATTTCCTGCGGCACCCGCCGCAGCCTGACACTGTGGGGATGGACGCTACTTTGCTGCATGGCGCGGGGAAGACCCGCGGTGCGACGGGCACCCCGGGCGGGCCGCCGTCGTCGTTGGTGCGTGGCCTGCTGACCATGACCGGGGCGGGGGTCAGCAACCAGCTCGGCGCCGGAATCGGCGCGCATGCCTTCCCGGCGATCGGGCCGGCAGGGGTGGTGGCCGTGCGCCAACTCGTGGCAGCGGCCGTGCTGCTTCCCGCGGCGCGGCCGCCGTTGCACCGCTTTACCTGGCGGCAGTGGTGGCCGGTCCTCCTGCTGGGCGCGGCCACGGCCCTGATGAACATCTGCCTGTACATGGCCATCGACCGGATCGGGCTGGGGCTGGCGGTTACTCTGGAATTCCTGGGTCCGCTGGCGGTGGCGCTGCTGTCCTCGCGAAGCCGCTGGGACCTGTTGTGCGGGATTGGCGCCGGGGTGGGCGTGTACGTCCTGGTGATGCCCGGGCCCGCGAGTGACCTGGTGGGGATCCTCATCGGCCTGGGCGGCGCGGCGGGCTGGGCGGCCTACATCCTGCTGAACCGCGTGGCCGGCCAGCGGCTGCCCGGCCTGCAGGCTCCGGCGGCCGCCAGCCTGGTTTCGCTGGTGCTTTACGTACCCGTGGCCATCCACCTGCTCGCCAACGGCCGCTTCACCGGACCCGCAATGCTGTACGCCGCCGCAGCCGGAATTCTGTGCTCGGTGGTTCCGTATGCCGCCGACCTGATCGCCCTTCGGTTTGTTCCTGCCGGCTTTTTCGGGGTGTTCATGAGCATTAACCCAATCCTCGCGGCAGTCTCCGGCATTGTGGTGCTGGGCCAGGTGCTGATGCTCCATGAGTGGCTGGGCATCGCCCTGATTTTCGCGGCGAATGCCGCGGCGATCTGGCTCGCGGGACGGCGGCGGCGGATTCCCGGACGGGCCGGGCAGCTGGTCACTTCACGGCGGAGCTGACGCTCACAGCATGGCCGTGGCGTTGGCCGGCGAGCCTGTTCCGCCGGTGATGTTGAGCGGTTTGATGCTGATGAACGCATCCCAGTGACCGGCGTTGCGCATGTGCCGCGCCAGCGGGCCAAGGCGCCACAGCTCGCCCAGGGGCATGCCCAGCTTGGCGAGGAGTTGCTGGTGCATCATATTCAAGACAGCAGGCGCGCAGTGGTGCGACAAAGAGCGATCGCAAAACGCCGCCATTTATCGCCAACATTCACAACATTGATTCTCTTCAACGAATCGGCTGCCTTGTAGCAGATACGGGTCTTTATTGGAACGCGCTACATTTGCTTCGCGGCGGCCCGCAGCGCTGTCGCGACGGGCGTGGTTCCATCTTCCGTTGCCAGCATTGCTGCCAGTTGGCGTTCTCGTGCGGCGTAGGCCGGCGTCGTGGTGGCCTGCGTGATGGCGTCGGCCAGCCGTTCGGTGGTGAGTTCCTTGTAGGGGACCGGTTGCGGGCCCCCGCCGAGGGACGTGATCCGTGCGGCCCAGAACGGTTGGTCCGTATATATCGGCACGCTGACCGTCGGCACGCCGGCGCGCAGCCCCGCCGCGGCGGTTCCTGCTCCGGCGTGGTGGACGACAGCGGCCATTTGGGGGAACAGCCATTCGTGCGGAACGGCACCGATGCTGATGGCATCGGGGCCCGGCGACACCCTGCACGCCTTGCAATACCGCGCGAACCCCCGCACGGTGCGCGGCGTCGAGCATAAAGTCTGCATCCAGGGCCGCACTGCTACCAAAACCAATGAACACCGGGGGCGGTCCATCCGCAAGGAACTCGACCAGCTCCGCAGGTGCCTGCCAGCCCGGCTCAACGTCCGACCACCAATAACCGGTCATAGTGAGCCCGGATCGCCAGTCCACCGGGCGTGGGAAGATCGTGGGGCTGAAGCCGTGAAGAACGGGACTGTTGGCTTTCCTCCGGGCACGGTCGGATGCAGACCGGGCCTTTTTGGGAAGGCAAAGCATCTGGCGGATGCGGGCACTCGGGGCATCATAGGGCGCTTTCCCAGCGGATATTAGAGACCCAAGCAGTTTGTTTCCGACCGAGCCGAGGCTACGGGCCGATCCCAAAGTCACGGGCGGATAAGCTCTGCTTGGTTCGATCGGCTGCAGGTGGGCGCCGATGGCGGGGACACCGAAGGCCTCCGCAACATCGTAGGCATAGGGGGCGATCGCGTTGGCCAGGATCACGTCGGTGCCGGCCTCGGCAGCGGCAAGAGTGCCGGTCGCGGCCAGGTCCATATAGTCACCCAGTTCGCGCATGTACCTGCGCAGATCCCCGCCCGTAGCCTTCTCCCCCGGCGCGGCAGGGCTGACCAGGTGGCTCATATCACCGGGTAATTCGCGGTACTCACACCCAGCTGCGGTAACCAGCGGGGCATACGCGGCATTAGCCGCGATTGCCACGTCATAACCCAAGGCTTGAAGTCTGCTGCCAAGCCCGGCCATCGGGGCAACATCCCCTCGGGTCCCCGGCGTAATCATCAGTACCCGCACAACATTCCTCATTCCGCCAAATTGCGATCACCGTTCGCAATCAAGCGTATAGTGGAATAGGTACGGAACCTAACCCAGACGGCTAGACAAAAGGCGAAACAGGCATGCCCTCTCATGACCACGTTGATATTTGGCTGCGGCCGGAGCGTTCCGGTGTCGGGCCAAAACCGGAACACTCACGCGCGGGGATTGCCGCGGCGGCGATCGAAATCGCCGACCGGGACGGCCTGGCAGCGGTGTCCATCCGACGAGTGGCCGCTGGCATCGGAGCCGGCGGGGCATCCTTGTACCGGTATCTGAAATCCCACGACGAGCTCATCGAACTCATCGTTGACACGGTCAGTAGTGAATACGACCTTGACCCCTCCGATGCACCACCACCGATGCAGCTGCTGAATCTGGCACGGCAAGGCCGGGCCATTATGCACCGACACCCCTGGCTGGCGCCTCTGCTACTGACCCGGCCTTCAATGGGCCCCAACACTCTCCGCTACCTGGAGCGCGTTTTGTCCGCCATGGAGTCGGTGGACATGCCAGGGCCCGCCAAGCTGCAGACCGTGGCCATGATGACAGCCATCACCTCCGCCTACGTACAAAATGAGCTGGCATCAGCCGACAACACCGGAACTGCCCTCGACGGAGAAAACGTTCGCTTGAAGTACCTCTCCAAAGTCATCCAGTCCGGGAATTACCCACTCTTCGCCGGCGCACTCACCGGACAACACCCCCCCGGAAGCCCAGAAGAAGTATTCACGACCGTCATCACCAACTACCTCGCGGGCGCAGGCCTTCCAGCCGCCGTCGGTTCCGCCTGAGGGCACCTAAACCGCCAAACCGAGCTGTGGAAACCCGCCATTCTGAAAGTTCTCCAGTATTCGCAGGCTCCCTACTGGGCAGGTCCAAACCACCGAAATGCTGCCTCAGCGAGGCCCTCGGCAGTACCCTCCCCCACCCACGCCACATAGCCGTCCGGACGGACCAACACGGCCGACGGCGAAGCAACAGTTCCGAGGACCGGCAGCTCCCACTCACCCCTGTAGTACGCGTCCACCAGCTGGACCGCCGGCGGCAGGGGTGTGGAGTCAACGGTGCCGGCGGTCCCCAGATTCAGCAGGACAGGGCGTGCGGTGTGCAGCAGCGTGTACATCCTGAGAGGCCCGGCCTGCGTCTCCAGGTCCAGGTCCGGCATCCGGCGCCCGAGCAGCGGGTGGCCTTCGCCCAGGTCGTAGTGCACGTCCAGGCCCGACTGCATTCCGGCGAACCGGCGGCGCGGCTCCTCCATGCCCAGCAGCTCGGCCACCACCTCACCCACGGCGGTGATCCTGGGATCCGGGCGGCGGAGCGCCGACTGGGCCATGGTGTTGCGCAGGACCCGCGCTGCCACGGGATGGCGCTCTTCGCTGTACGTGTCCAGGAGGCTTTCCGGTGAGGTCCCGTGGAGCACCTGCGCCAGCTTCCACCCCAGGTTCACGGCGTCCTGGACGCCGATGTTCAGGCCCTGGCCGCCGTCGGGCGCATGGGTGTGCGCCGCATCCCCGGCCAGCAGGATCCGCCCCTTGCGGTAGCTGGCAGCCTGCCGGGTGGCGTCCGTGAACCGGGAAATCCAGGTGGGGCTGTGCGCGCCGTAGTCAGTGCCGCACACGGCGGTGAGGGCAGCACTGAGATCGGCCAGGCCCGGCTCGCCGCTGCCCACGTGCTCCTCGGTGACCATGACCGCCACCGGGCCGCTGTCCGCATACACCACCTTGCCGTCCTGGATGATGTACTCGCGCCGGCCGAAGGAGTGGATGCCGAACGGGTTCTTGTGCACGCCGAACTCCGGCTGCCCGGTCATCTCCACCTCGGCGATCAGCGCGCTGGTGGTGGGGTCCCAGCCGGGAAATTCGATGCCCGCAGCTTTGCGGACCAGGCTGCGGCCGCCGTCGCACCCCACAACAAAGTCCGCGTGCAGCGTCCGGCCATCCGTCAGGGAGACCTCGACGCCGGCGCCGTCCTGCGCAACGCCGGTCGCCCCGGTGCCGCGGTGGAAAGTCACGGGCAACCCGCCCACCCAGCCGGCCAGGATGCGCTCAATGTGGTTCTGCCACAGCCCCAGCCCGTACGGGTGGCGGGTGGGAAACCCCGTGAGGTCGAAACGGGTGCCGGCGAAGCCCGCCACCTGGGCAACCTGCCCTTCGGTGAGGAACCGCTCCGCGATGCCCCGCTGGTCCAGCACCTCAAGGGTGCGGGCGTGGAGGCCGCCCGCCCGTGCGCCGGCGAGCTCCTGACTGGGACGCCGTTCCACCACTGCCACATCCACCCCGGCAAGTGCCAGCTCACCGGCCAGCATGAGCCCGGTGGGCCCGCTTCCCACAATCACTGCCTGGTGCTTCATCCCCGCGCTCCCCGTCCGTCGAGGGGCCGCGCTGATGGCACGGCCTACGGCGAACGATTATCCGGCCCACCCGGGGCCTTGCCGCAAGCCCCACCCCAGGCGATACATTGGAACTACAGGAGCTTGCACGCTGGCCAGTAACCGCCGACGGAGTCACACGCAAAAAGCGCCTGCCACCCCTTTCGAAAAGGGGCGGCAGGCGCTTTTGTTGCTCTCACTCATGGACGGATCAGAAGCTGGTTCGCAGATCCGAATCCGGAAGGCTGGGTTCCGTGAACAAGCTTCGGACGGGCCGGCCGGGGCGGGCGGATTCCTACCAGGCCTGGTGTTCCCGCGTCGTGCCGAAGGGGACGGCGTCGCTGAGGGCCACGGTGAACTTGTCCACTCCGTGGCGGGTAACCAGGATGCCGTGCCGGCTGTCCATGGCATGCTTCCTGGCCACGGAGACGGCGGCGTCCAGTTGGCTGTCCATGCTCTGGCGGTCGGAGACGGTGAAGGTCAGGGGAAAATTCATTGGTAGTGCCTTAGGGGTGGTGTGGATGGGAGTGGAAATCTGCGCTCCCCAAGGCTGCAGTGCCTGGGCTCTATGGTGCATGACGCATCCGCCGCCAGCAACTTTAGAAAAATACCGCAGGTCAGGCAGAGGATTGCGCTTTCCGTGGCTTATTCAATTACGGCCGGTCAATGGCAGTGAATTAGAGTTGAAGCCGGGCGGAAACTGTTCCAGGCCCTTCGATGTTCCTGAACGACGCCGCTGTGCGCCTGCCGTGCGGCAGCGTCCAGCCACCCGCGCAACCACTTACGTGTGCCACGACCTGACAAGGATCCCGCCATTTCCACGGACGCTTTCTTCGGCAATCTCACCCGGATCCGCAACGTCATCATCCCCGGCAGGGCGCGTGCGGTGCTGAACACGCCGCGCGGACTGCTGGGCGGGTTCATCGTGGTGCACCTGGTCTTCCTCATCTTCGCGGCCTCTTTGTCCCTGCGCGGCGAGGCCTTCAGCGATACGTTCATCTACCGCGACTGGGCCATGGCCGGGTTCAACGACGCCAACCTGTCCGGTGGCCCCAGCCCCTGGGTATACCCCATCCTCGCGCTCATCCCCATGGCCATCGCCGGCGCCGCCGGACCGGGACCCTTCTTCTTCCTCTGGGTCCTGATGACCACCCTCCTCAACGGCTGGGCCCTGCTCAAACTGACCGAACGCGGCCGCAACACGGACGCCATCCCCGCGGGCTGGTGGTGGCTGGCTTTCACCTTCCTGATGGGCTGGCTTGGCTTCGCCCGCGTGGACGGCCTCACCGCTCCCCTGGTCCTGGTGGCCCTGGCCTACGGCGTGGGCCGGCCGTTCATCGCCTCCGTCCTGCTGGCCATCGGCACCTGGGTGAAGGTGTGGCCGGCGGCCATCATGCTGGCCCTGTTCGCTGTGGTCAAGAACCGGCTCGTGGTGGTCCTGGCCGGGCTTGCGACGTCGGCGGCCGTCGTCGCGCTGGCAGCAGCGCTCGGCAGTGTCCCCAAGCTGCTGAACTTCCTCACCCAGCAGGGCGACCGCGGCATGCAGCTCGAAGCCACCTTCACCACCCCGTGGCTCTGGCTGTCCGTCCTGAATGCCGGCGGCTCCCGCATGTACATGAACACGGACATCAACTCCATGCAGGTGGACGGCCCGGGAACCGCCACCATGTCCGTGCTGATGCAGCCGCTGCTGATCCTGGCAGCCCTCCTGGTGGCCGGCCTGACCTTCTGGGCACTCCACAACGGCAAGCAGCACAAGGTGGCCGGCGGCGTGGACCGCACCGAGCTGCTCCTGGCCGGCGCCCTCGCCCTTGCCGCAGCATTCGTGGTGTTCAACAAGGTGGGCTCCCCGCAGTTCATGGTGTGGCTTGGCCCCGCCGTCGCCGTGGGCCTGGCGCACAGCTGGCGTGAATGGCGCGTCCCCGCGGTGATGCTCATCGCCATCGCCGTGGCCACCTACTTCATCTACCCGCTCTTCTACGACGCCCTCAGCCACAACAACCCGTGGATGGCGCTGGTGCTGACCATCCGCAACGTCCTGCTGGTGGTCCTGTTCCTGTGGAGCGTCCGCCGGCTGTACCTGCTGGGCAAGAAAACGCCGGCATCTGCTCCTGCGCTGAAGGAGTCCTGACATTTCCACGACGTTCTTTGACCGCCTGGTCAGTGTCCGTACCCGGCTGCTCCCGGCGAAGGTGGTGGACTGGTTCGCCAAGCCGTCCAGCGTGTGGTGGGGTTTCGCCGTCGTGCACCTGTACTTCCTGGGCTGGATGGCCTCCTTCTTCCTGAACGGCGACACGTTCAGCGACACGGAGCAATACCGCCAGTGGGCCACGGACGGCTACAACCCGCAGGACCTGGACGGCAAGATCAGCCCCTGGGTCTACCCGGTGCTGGCCCAGCTGCCCATCTTCCTGGCGAACATCGCCGGGCCCAGCCTGTACCTGCTCATGTGGTTCCTGATCATCACGGCCCTCAACGCCGTCGGGATCCTGTACCTGACGCGCGGGCCGCGCAAGATCAGCGGCATCGCCCCCGCGTGGTGGTGGCTTTTCTTCACCATCTTCATGGGCTACCTCAGCTTCGCCCGGGTGGAAGGCATCACCGCCCCGATCGTGCTCATCGCACTGCTGTACGCGGCGGAACGCCCCGTCGTTGCCGGCGTCCTGCTCAGCATCGCCACGTGGATCAAGGTATGGCCCGCGGCCGTCCTGGCGCCCATCGTGATCGCCAGCCACAAGCGCATCCAGGTGGTCCTGGCCGGCGCCGGAGTTACCGCCGTCGTGGCCCTGGGGACGTGGCTGTCCGGCGGCCTGCCGCACATCATGGACTTCCTCCTGAACCAAGGCGAACGCGGCATGCAGCTCGAAGCCACCTTCTCCACGCCGTGGGTGTGGCTGAGCGTCTTCAACATCGCCGGGTCCAAAATGGCGGACAACACGGCCATCAACTCCACCGAGGTCTACGGCCCGGGCGCCAGCACCGCGGCGTTCCTGATGCAGCCGCTGCTGATCCTCGCGGCCGTGGTGGCCGCCGTCCTGTTGGTCCGCGCATTGAAACGCGGGGCCGAACGCGAGGAACTGTTCCTCGAGGGGTCCCTGATGATGGTCACCGCCTTCATCGTGTTCAACAAGGTGGGCTCGCCGCAGTTCATCATCTGGCTGGCTCCGGTGATCATCGCCGGCCTCGCGCACGACTGGGACCGCTGGAAGGTCCCGGCAGCGCTGCTGATGGGCATCGCCCTGACCACGTTCGTGATCTACCCGCTGTTCTACACTCCGCTGATCCACGCCCACCCGGTCATGGCGGCCATCCTGACCACCCGCAACGTTTTGCTGGTAGTGCTGCTCTGGTGGTCGGTGAAGCGGACGGCCGAGCTGGGCCGGAAGAATTCCACCCCGGTAACTGCCGGGGCCTAGCCCCTTCCGGCCTGGTCCACGGACGTCCGGTCCGCGTTGGCGCGGCGGGCCGCCCGGCGCTCCGCCACCCACTGCCAGCCCGTGCGGGCCAGGTCCAGCGGACGCCCTTCGATGAGCAGCTTGCGTGTATGCACGTCGAGGAATAGAAGGTAGAACGTAAAGGCCAGCGCGGTGACGAACGCCAGCGACGACGGCGGGATGGGCAGTTCCACGAAGCCCCAGACGGAGAGCTGGTCCTGCGCGCCGAACACCACGAAGAACGTGACGCCCACGTACAGGGACCGGATCTGCCAGTCGTCGCGGATGCCGGTGACGGCCAGGAAAGGCAGGAACCACAGGATGTACCAGGGCTGGATGATGGGCGAGAGCATCACGACGGCGGTGAACGCCAACGCCATCCGGCGCACCGCCCGCGAATAGTCGCCGCGGAACATGAGCAGCAGCACCAGCCCGATGGCGGTCCACTTCATGCCGGTCCGAAGCCACGTGGCCAAGGTTCCGCCCGGCAGGCCGAGGACGTTGGCGAGGAACTCCACCTGCTGCCCCAGGAACCCTGAGGGTGAGTAGCCGGTGTAGCCGGGGGTGGTGTCCAGGATGGCCCACGTCCAGCCCATACCAAGGTTGTACGGGATACCGCTCAGCAGCAGGACGGCCAGGCTGATGCCCGCCGTGGCACCCCACATCAGGAACTTCCGGAGCCACGACGCCGACGGCCCGGCCCACATCACACCGATGAACGGCAGCAGGAGCACGGTGATGGGCTTGATGCCGATCGAGGCGGTGACCAGCAGGATGCCGAGCAGGTAGCGCCGGGTGGCCGCGAAGTACACGCCGGCCACGGCCAGGCCCACCATCAGGGCGTCATTGTGGGCGCTGGCGATGAAGCTGATCAGGAACAGCGGGTTGGCCACCGTGATCCACAGCGCCCGGGCCCCGTTGATGCCGTGCAGTTCGGCGAGCTTGGGCACGTAGATGACGCAGAGCAGCACGCCGACGCCGGCAAGCAGGCGGAAGAGGAGGACGGACGCGTCAGGCTGGGCTCCGGTCAGCCCCACCACACCGCGCGCGAGCCAGAGGAAGTACGGTCCGTAGGGTGTCCGGTTTTCCGCCCAGGCGGGATCGGCGCCGAGCGCGAACCAGTTGTTAAGGGTGGAAATTCCCACCTCGTACGGGTTTTGGCCTTCCTGGACCAGCCGCCCCTGGCCTGTGTACGCGTAGACGTCGCGGGAAAACACGGGGACGCAGAAGATCAGCGGCAGCGACCACGCGGACACGGCAATGACCACGGACCGCAGGGATTTGCTGCCCCAGTCCGCGAGCCGTTGACCCAGCCGCAGCCAGGAGCGCATGAGCAGCATGGCGCCGAGGGTGAGGAGGAAGGTGGAGACCGTGACGCCCCATCCTTCGGTGCGCAGGGCGATGACCACTGGCTGGCGGATCATGGGCGAGCCGTTGGCGATCCACCCGGTACCGATGGAGCCTACGAACATCATCAGGGAGCCGATGAAGCCTTCGATGGTGGCGAGGTAGGCACGTCCTTTGGCCGGCGCGGACGCCGTTGCCGGTGTGCCCGGCCGGCTGTCCGAAGTCCGGAGGTGTGACCCGCCTGCCGTCATGATTGTGTCTGGTCCCCTACCTGGTTGCGGCGCTGGCTGGACCAGCGAGAATAGGCCGCCCTGCAACCCGCCCATTTTATCAGCCGGCTTTGCTGCTGCTCCGGTCCGCGGCCGGGAGACGCCCCACAGTTTCGTGAAGCCTTACTGCGCGTGGAGTAGCGCCAGGAACTCATCTGCCATGCCGAGTTGTTCCTCCAGCTTGGCACGGCGCCGCGCGGCCTCCTCGATGAAGGTGTTCAGCTCCGCTCTGATAGCGGTTTCATCCTGGCCGGGCTCGGAGGCCTCCAGCGCGTCAATGACCCGCAGGAGCCCGGCCATGGCCTCGAGGGTGAATCCCAGTGGCTTCATCCGGCGGATCACCAGCAGGCGGGTGAAGTCGCGTTCGGTGTAGAGCCGGAAGCCGCCCTCGGTCCGGCCTGACGGTTTGAGCAGGCCCACCTCGTCGTAGTGCCGGATGGTCCGCAACGACATCTGCGACCGGTCCGCGAGCTCGCCGATGTGCATCGTCGCCACCACTTCTTCGGCGGTCATTTCCTTCACCATCACGTCACCAACCCTGGTCAACCCTCACGTTAGGGTAGTGTTGCACACGCATCCGGACGTTGCCGGTGCATTCCTTCTCCACCCATTGTCTTCCATGACCGGGCTGGACCCGTGCGCAGCGTGGCGCAGAAACGTTCCCCACCGCTCTTCCCCAACAGAGCCGAGTCCCTGGAGCCGCTCCTTGGCCGTCGCCGACCGCCCCCGCCTTCTCCGGCAACCCATCACCGTCATGACCGCCCTCCGCTCTCCGCGGCAACTGTCCCGCGAGGTCCTCGCCGGGATGGTCACAACACTCGCCCTGGTCCCGGAGGTCATCTCCTTCTCGATTGTCGCGGGAGTCGATCCGATGGTGAGCCTTGTCGCCTCCATCGTGCTGGCCTTGGCGATGTCCATCCTTGGCGGCCGGCCGGGAGTGGTCACAGCCGCAGCCGGTTCCGTGGCCCTGGTCATTGCCCCGCTGGTGCACGAGCACGGCGTGCAGTACGTCCTGCCGGCGGTGCTCCTCGCCGGCGTCATCCAGGTGGTCTTTGGCCTGGCCGGCCTCGCCCGCCTGATGCGGTTCATTCCCCGCTCGGTGATGATCGGGTTCGTCAATGCCCTGGGTGTGCTGATCTTCATGGCGCAGGTTCCGCACGTCCTCAACGTCCCGTGGCTCGCCTATGCCCTGTTCGCCCTGACTTTCGCGATTATTTTCATCCTTCCGCGGTTCACGAAGGTGGTCCCGTCGCCGCTGGTGGCGATCGTCGTCGTGACCGCAATCGCGATCATTGCCGGCCTCGCGGTTCCAAACGTCTCTGACGAGGGGCCCCTCACAGGCAAGCTTCCCGGCTTTACTCCGTTCCTCTTCCCGGTGAACGTTGAGACGTTCCAGCTGATCCTGCCCACCGCGCTGAGCGTGGCCTTCGTGGGGCTCATGGAAACGCTCCTCACCGCAAAACTCGTGGACGACATCACCGACACCCCGTCGCACAAGGGCCGCGAGTCCTGGGCGCTGGGCGTCTCGAACATCCTTGCCGGTTTCTATGGCGGCATCGCCGGGTGCGCCATGATCGGGCAGACGGTGCTGAACGTGAAGACCGGGCAGGCCCGCACCCGCATCTCCACGGTGGTGGCCGGGGTGTTCCTGCTGGCGCTGGTAACGGGGCTCAGCTCGATCATGGGCCAGATTCCCATGGTGGCCCTCGCCGCCGTGATGATGGTGGTGGCCGTCACCACCGTCGACTGGCACAGCGTCAAGCCGTCCACCCTGAAGCGCATGCCCCTGCCGGAGACGCTCGTCATGGGCGTGACGGTCGCCGTCGTGGTGTTCACCGGGAACCTTGCCTACGGCGTCCTGGTGGGTGTGGTGCTTGCCATGGTGCTGTTCGCGCGCCGGGTGGCCCACGTCATCAGCGTGGAGCGGAAACTGGCGGACGACGGCGAAAGCGTCCGCTACGACGTGGTGGGGCCGCTCTTCTTCGGCAGCAGCAACGACCTCGTGGAACACTTTGCGTACGCCGACGACCCCGCGTCGGTGACCATCAACCTCAGCCGTGCCCAGATTTGGGACGCCTCCACCGTCGCCGCCCTCGACTCCATCGAAACGAAATACGCCAACCACGGGGCAAAAGTGGCCATTGAGGGCCTCGATGAACGCAGCACCGGATTCCACCGCCGCCTCAGCGGGCACCTCGGCTCCTGACACTTCCGGCCAGTTGAGCCCGGGCCAGCGGTCAGGTGCGTGCTAGCGCCGGACGAGGATGTTGGCCTGGATCAGGGCATAACCCTGGCCCACCAGGTCCCCGGTATCCCCGCCGTCGGCCACCACGGCCGCCTCGCTTCCGTACCCCAGAAGATTGGTGGTCAGCACCGGCCCGCCGTCCGTTGCGCACGCCGAACCCCACCGGTCCTTGCCTTCGTCCGCAACCTGGATCAGGCAGAATCCCGCCTTCTGGTCGGGGCGGGCAAGGTAGAACCGGAAGCCTCCGTGATCGGCAGCCAGCCTGACAGTGGAGGGGTCAGTGCCCTTGAGGTCCACGAACACGGGAACCTCATCTTCGGCGGAAGCTGCCCGGTCAAGAATTGCCATGCCCGGCTGCTGCGGCTCCGGGCTACATGCCGCCAGCGTCAGCATCGCCACGGCTACAACTGCGGACGTCACTACAGAGCCTCGGACCGGCACGATTCCCCCACACCTCAAAAGAAAATATCTACTAGCAACGATATTGCCGGGGAACACGTTCCGCAAAAGCGACTTGACTTGATCCATGCAGCAATTCGATGTTATGAAAAGCGACGGACCGAACTATTTACCAGCATGTCTCGTGGCCGTCAATTCATAAACAAGGGAAATTGCACCGGATATCCCTGCTACGCTCTATCCGCCATCGAAATCGTATGGATTTACAAAATGGGGGAAAATGAATATCAGAAAAATTCTTTTGGCAGCCACAATCTCCGCAGGCCTCAGCCTCGGCCTCGCTGGGCCTGCCCACGCATCCGAAACGCCGCCGGCGGCGCCTTCCAGTGACAATGTCCAGGCCGCAGTAGACCACCACTTTGCGAACCTTAATGCGCCTGCCATGCCTTCCAAGGGGGAGATGGCCGGCACGGATGCCGTAGGGGACACCTACCGCGTCACCATCACCGGCCAGCAGTACGGAACCGAATCTCCGGACATTCTGACAAGCTGCAGGAATCCCGGCGCAACCTGCAGCCTGTCCCGTGCAGTGACCATGTCCGCCACAGTTTCGGGTGGGTTCGGATTGTCGGCGGGCGCCGTCAGCGCACAAGCGGGACTCAGCTATTCGGTATCCGTCTCCGATACTGTCTCCTGCACGTCGCCGGTCCTGGGCTATAACCAGCTTTACATCGCACGCCCGTCTGGAACATTCGTTTTTTACAATGTTGACCGTTACAACCTCTTCGGTTTTCATACCGGCACTGAACGTGGAACAGCGTTTTTCCCCACAGGTGTTTCGTGCCGGGTGATTTACGGGTAGGACAATACGGGGATGAGGGCACCCATTACCTGAATTTGGGGATGGGTGCCCTTTCGTGCTCCAGGAGATTGAATGGCCAAGGGCAGGACTATTCCCCGTGAGGGGCCGCCGTCGATTCCCGGACCACCAGCTTCGTGGCCAGCTCGACCCTTCGGGAGTCCGGCACCTCACCCTGGACCTGGCGGAGGATAATCCGGAGGGCCGCCCGGCCGATGTCCCGCAGCGGCTGCGCCACTGTGGTCAGGGCCGGAACGGACTCCTCCGCCTGCCGGATGCCATCGAATCCCACCACGCTGAGCTCCTGCGGGATCCTGACCTGTTGACGGAGGGCTTCGGCGATAACGCCCAAGGCGATGGTGTCACTGGCGGCAACCACCGCTGTGGGCCGGGGCTCGAGCAACAGCAGGTCGCGGAGCCGCCGCGCGCCGTCGTCGGACCTGAACTCTCCGGCCAGGACGTACCGGTCCTCCGCAGCGATTCCCTGCGAGCGCAACGCCGCAAGATAGCCGTGCAGCCTGGCCTGGCTGCACTCCACCGTCTCAGGACCGCCAAGGAACGCTATGCGCCGGTGTCCCAGTGACAGGAGATGCGCCGTGGCATCCTTGGCGCCGGCCCAGTCGGTGCAGCCGACGCTTACCGCCTGCTCCGACGGCGGATTCAGCGGATCGATGACCACCACGGGAACGCCGCGGCGGGTGAAAGGCGTCCAGCGGCGCATCGCCGAAGGCCGAGGTCACCACGATCATTCCGCACCGCCCCTGGTCCACGATGCGCTGGGCACGTTGCTCCGGGTTGGGCGCTCCCCCGCGCGAACCCGTGCTGCTCAGCACCACCTCCACGCCGCCAGCCGCGGCCGAATCCATAATTCCGGCCAGCACCTCCGCCGTGTAGCCGGAGTTCAGGGAGTCGACCACCACCTCCACCACCGGGACTGCAGCGAGGGAGCGGCGGTGCTGCACCGGCGACCTGTAACCCGACTCCTCCAGGATGGCGAGGACCCGCTTCCGGGTTTCAGCGGCAACGTCCGGCCGGCCGTTGATCACCTTGGAGACGGTGGGAACTGAGACGCCGGCCTGCCGCGCCACCGCCGAGAGTGTCATCCTGCTGCGATTGGCCATCCGCGCTTCCCATCCCGTCGTCGAAAGTTTTCGGTGACTGAAAGTCTTGACGCGGAAACAAAACCCAAATTAGCGTCAAGTTATCCCGAAATAGTACCGAAAACTTTCGAACGGCTGCAAAGAGGCACCTATGGCAAACCCCACCCCGCTGCGCATAGGCATGGCCGGCTACGCCTTCATGGGCGCCGCACATTCGCACGCCTGGCGGACGGCCCCGCGGTTCTTCGACCTCCCGCTGGTTCCGGAACTGACCGCCCTGGCCGGCAGGAACGCCGACGCCGCGGCAGCAGCGGCCGCCAAGCTGGGCTGGAGTTCCACCGAAACGGACTGGCGCCGACTCATCGAGCGGGATGACATCGACCTCATTGACATCTGCACTCCCGGCGATACGCACGCCCAGATTGCCATTACCGCGCTGGAAGCCGGCAAGCACGTCCTCTGCGAAAAACCCCTGGCCAACACGGTGGAGGAGGCCGAACGCATGGCCGCCGCGGCACGGTCCGCCGCCACGCGCGGTGTCTACGCCATGTGCGGCTACAGCTACCGCCGCACCCCGGCCCTGGCGTTGGCCAAGCGGATGGTGGACAGCGGCAGGCTGGGGACCATCCGCCACGTGCGCGCACAGTACCTCCAGGATTGGCTAAGCGACGCAAATGCCCCCATGACCTGGCGCCTGGACAGGTCCAGGTCCGGCTCCGGCGCGCTGGGCGACATCGGCGCCCACATCATCGATGCCGCCCAGTGGATCACCGGCCAGCAGATCTCCGGGGTGTCGGCGCTGATGGAGACGTTCGTCCGGGAACGGCCCCTGGCGGGCGACCTCGTGGGCCTCGGCGGCCATGGAAACCTCGACGCCGGCTCGCCCCGGGGAGCGGTTACGGTCGACGACACGGCGATCTTCACGGCAAGGTTCGACGGCGGCCCGGTGGGGGTTTTCGAGGCCACGCGCTATGCGCTGGGGCGGCGGAACGCCATGCGGCTGGAGATCAACGGCAGCGAGGGCTCCCTCGCCTTCGACTTTGAGGACAACAACGTCCTGTCCTTCTATGACGCCGCCGAAGGGCCCGACGCCGGCTTGCGCAGGATCATCGTCACCGAGCCCGAGCACCCCTACGTGGGGAACTGGTGGCCCACCGGCCACGGCCTCGGCTACGAGCACGGCTTCACCCACCAGGTGGTGGACCTGGTGACCGCCCTCGCGGCCGGCCGCCAGCCTGAACCGTCCTTCGATGACGCCCTGCAGGTGCAGCGCGTCCTCGCAGCGGTGGAGACGAGTGCGGGCAATGCCTCCCGCTGGCAAGAGATCCGCCATCCAGACCCAGCCTCCAGCTCCTATGCACATGAAGGAATATCCCTATGACCGGCACGAAGAACGCCCTGGTGGTCCGCGGCGGGTGGGACGGGCACCAGCCCGTCGAAGCAACAGACCTGTTCATGCCCTTCCTCAAGGACCACGGGTATGACGTCCGGATCGAGGAGTCCCCCAAGGTCTATGCCGATGCGGACTACATGGCCGGCGTGGACCTCATCGTCCAGTGCATGACCATGAGCACCATCGAAAAGGACGAGTTCGCAGGCCTGCGGGCCGCCGTCGAAAACGGGACCGGCCTGGCGGGCTGGCACGGCGGCATCGCAGATTCGTACCGCAATACCTCCGACTACCTGCACCTGATCGGCGGGCAGTTCGCCTGCCACCCGGGCAAACATCCGGACGAGCGCCACGGGGAACAGGCGGACAACTACGTTCCCTACACGGTGAACATGCTTCCCGCCGCAGCAGACCACCCCATCACCCGCGGCATTCCCGACTTCGACCTGGTCACCGAGCAGTACTGGGTGCTGGCCGATGACTACATCGACGTCCTGGCCACCACCACCCAGAAAGTACGGTCCTGGGATCCGTGGCACCGCGAGGTCACGTCACCGGCCATCTGGACCCGCCAGTGGGGCGCGGGAAAGATCTTCGTCTGCACGCCCGGCCACCGCGTGGAAATCCTTCAGGACACCAGCGTCCGCACCGTCATCGAGAGGGGGCTGCTGTGGGCCAGCCGCTGACCGCGGGCACCGCCACCACGGTCGGCATCATCGGCTGCGGTGCCATCAGTGCCCAGTACCTGGCGAGCTTTCGCCGCCTGCCGAAGGTCCGGCTCACGGCCGTCGCGGACCTGGACCTGTCCCGCGCGCAGGCTGTCGCGGACTCCTGCGATGGCGTGCGCGCCGTGACGGTGGACGAACTGCTGGCTGATCCCGCCGTCGGCCTCGTCCTGAACCTCACCATTCCTGCCGCCCACGCGGACATCGCGCTCCAGGCCATAGCCGCCGGGAAGGCCGTGTACGGCGAAAAGCCGCTGGCGGCGAGCACCAAGGAGGCCCGGGAGGTTCTGGACGCTGCGAAGGCGGCCGGCGTTGCCGTGGGATGCGCTCCGGACACGGTCCTGGGCACTGGAATCCAGACCGCGCGGAAGGCGATCGACGACGGCCTGATCGGCACCCCCATCGCCGCCACCGCCGTCATGGCCACCCCGGGACACGAGCGCTGGCACCCCAATCCGGACTTCTACTACCAGCCAGGCGGCGGCCCGCTGCTGGACATGGGCCCGTACTACGTCACCGCGCTGGTAACCCTGCTGGGTCCTGTGGTTTCCGTGACCGGCGCCGCCAGCCACACCAGGGATCAGCGCACCATCGGCTCCGGACCCCGCGCCGGCGAAACCGTACCCGTCCACGTGGACTCGCACGTGACCGGGACACTGACGCATGCCGGCGGCGCCATCTCCACGCTGGTGATGAGCTTCGACTCCGTTCGCACCAAGAGTCCCAACCTGGAGATCCACGGCGAGCGCGGCTCGCTGGTGGTTCCGGACCCCAACAGGTTCGACGGCGACGTGGAGCTTTTCACGCCCGGTGCAGCGGACTGGGAGGTGCTGCCGGTTTCGGCCGGCTATGTGGGCGCGGGCCGCGGTTTCGGGATCGCGGACCTGGCGACCACCGCTCCCGGCAGCGAGCCGCGGGCCGGGGGCGAGCTGGCGTTCCACGTCCTGGATGTCATGGAATCGCTGCTGGAGGCTGCACGGACCGGCGCCGCCACAGAGGTGCGGAGCACCGCGGCCAGGCCAGCACCGGTCCCGCTGACTCCCGCCCGGCCGGAGGACGGCCCGGACGGCCGCCTGCCCCGCGCCTAAACGCGCCCGTCGCTGCGGGCGCTCCGGTTCCGGCCCAGGGACTTGGCCGTGTACAAAGCCGTGTCCGCTGCCGCGATGAGATCGTCCACCTGGGAGGTCCCGGCGTCGTACGTGGAAATCCCGTAACTTGCCGTGGGCATCTCCACCCCGTCCAGGCGGGCGTCCGCGGCGAGGCGGCGGCTGATCTCGGAGGCCACCAGCTCTGCCCGCTCGGGGCTGGCCCCGGGCATCAGGAGGACGAATTCCTCGCCGCCGTAACGGCCCACCAGGTCGGTGGTCCGCACGGTGGCGGTGCAGGCATCCGCGAACCGGCGCAGTGCCACGTCCCCGGCCGCGTGGCCGTAGGTGTCGTTGACGGATTTGAAGTGGTCCAGGTCAGCCAGGATGAGGGCCCCGGAGGCACCGGTGATGGCCCGGTCCGCCAGCTGCTCGGCGGCCAGGTCCAGGAAGGCTTTCCGGTTCAGGAGCCCGGTGAGGTCATCTCGCGAGGCCACCACGCGCAGGGCCCGCGTCTGCTGCTCGCTACTGAGGGCCGCCATGCTGAAGGACACCACCACAAGGAGCACCATGGTCACCAGCGTGGTGACGGCGGACCCGAACACTGTGACGAACGTGCGCCCGTCCTGGCCTTCCAGGACGAAGGCCAGCCAGCGGAAGAAATAGTAGACGGCCAGGCCACCGGCGGAGACCGCCATGGGGATACGGACCCGGGAGTACCCAGGCTCCAGGCGCCAGAGTTCGCGTGAGGCCAACCCGATGCTGATGCTCATGGCGGCAAGGAAAACGGTCCCGCCGGACCAGGTGTTGGTGGCCGGGCTGTCCAGGGCCGACGCCACCAGGGTGGCCAGGGGAAGGCCCGCGAAGGCCCAGATGCGCGGCCGGACGGTACGCAGGGACCGGGCGCCTGCCCAGACGGCCACGCCGCCGTTTACCAGCAGCACGTTGCCCACGGGGTTGGCCCAGATCTGGTGCGGCGTCCCGTCCAGCAGGAAGCAGCCGGAGCCGCCCAGGAAGAAGATCAGGGCCACGCACCACCAGCCGCTGTACGGCGAGCGCGTTACCCGGTACGCCGAGAAGTAGAACAGCACCACCAGGACCAGGGCCATGAGGCCGAAGGCGATCCGAAGGGTCGTCGTATCCAGAACCATGTCTCCGAAAGTCCCCCAAACGCCGAAACCCTAACTGCCCCCAAGTATCGCACCGCCCCGACGGGCCCGCACCCACCCGCAACGCCATGACGAACGTGTTCGGACCGCCTAGGGTGGAAGATGCTGCCGGATCACCGGCATGAGCCACCAGAAAGGCCCGCCATGCTCCTTCTCTTTGGCTTCAAGACGGTCGACAAAGCCCTCCCGGGCAGGCCCGGGACGTGCCAGCACTGCCGTGCCCACGTACACCACGCCCTGGTTGAGCGGGCCACCAAGTTCACGCTGTTCTTCATCCCGGTGTTCACCACGTCCCGGAAATTCCGCATCACCTGCACCAACTGCGGCTACGTCTCGTCCATCTCGGGACGCCAGAAGCGGGCGCTGGAAATGCGTGGATGACGCTGCGGGAACTTCCGGCCGTCCCGTAAAGTTGAATGCATTATGGACGACCCTCCTTCACATATGCCCTGGCCCCTCTGCCTTCTGACCGGATCACCGGCCACCACAGGAGAGGGGCGCCCCAATGTATGAATGGATCATGCTGGGCATCGGCCTGGTCCTGACCGTCGGCACCGGCTTCTTCGTCGCCTCCGAGTTCGCCCTGGTGAACCTTGACCGGCACGACCTCGAAGCCCGCCAGGCCCGCGGCGAGAAACGCCTCGCGCCCACCATCAAAGCCCTCAAGATCACGTCCACCCACCTTTCGGGTGCACAGCTGGGTATCACCCTCACCACGCTCCTCACCGGTTACACGTTCGAGCCGGCCATCAGCCGGATGCTCAACGGCCCGCTGACGTCCGCGGGCCTGCCGGAAACACTGGTGCCGGCCATCGGGTCCGTGGCCGGTATTTTCCTGGCCACCATCTTCTCCATGGTGATCGGCGAACTGGTTCCCAAGAACTTCGCCCTTGCCCTGCCGCTGGCCACCGCCAAGGTGGTAGTGCCGTTCCAGACGCTGTTCACCACGGTCTTCAAGCCCGTGATCCTGCTCTTCAACAACACCGCCAACAAGATCATCCGCGGCTTCGGCATCGAACCCAAGGAAGAACTGTCCGGAGCCCGGAGCGCGGAGGAGCTGAGCTCCCTGGTGCGCCGCTCCGCCGTCGAAGGCGTCCTTGACCTCGACCATGCCACGCTGCTGCACCGGACCCTCCGCTTCACCGAACACAGCGCGGTGGAAGTCATGACGCCGCGCGTCCGGATGACCGCGGTGGGTACCGCGGACACCGCGGAGGACATCGTCAGCCTGGCCAAGTCCACCGGCTACTCCCGCTTCCCGGTGATCGGCCGGGACCGTGATGACGTGGTGGGTGTGCTGCACGTCAAGCAGGCGTTCGCCGTCGCCCTGTCCGACCGCGCCGGCACCACCGCCGGCGATCTCATGATCGAACCTTTGCGCGTTCCCGAATCCATGGGCGTTGACACCCTCCTGAACCTGCTCCGCAAGCAGGGGCTGCAGGTGGCCATCGTCTCCGACGAGCACGGCGGCACCGCCGGGATCGTCACGCTGGAGGACCTGGTGGAAGAGATCGTGGGTGAACTGGAGGACGAGCATGACCGCGCCCGCGTGGGCGTGGTCCGCACCGGGCGCTCCATCACCTTCGACGCCGCGCTGCGCCCGGACGAACTCCTGGACCGCACCGGCATCCGCGTGCCGGACGGCGAGTACGACACCGTTGCCGGCTTCGTGACGGACCAGCTGGACCGGCTGCCCGAGCTCGGAGACGAAGTGGAGGTCGACGGCGGCACGCTCCGTGTGGAGCGCGCGCTGGAGACCCGCGTGGAGCGGCTCCGCTTCACGCCCGCCGAATCCGGTGAAGCACCGCAAAGCCCGCACGACAGGATCGTGGACAACATCACCCGGGAGCTGACCCATGAGTGAATATCTTCCCGGCATCATCTGGCTGGCCGTGCTCCTGGTGGTCAACGGCTTCTTCGTGGGTGCCGAGTTCGCGGTGATCTCGGCCCGCCGGTCGCAGATCGAACCCAAGGCGGAAGCGGGCAGCAAGGCGGCCAAAACCACGCTGTGGGCCATGGAGCACGCAACGCTGATGCTGGCCACCAGCCAGCTGGGCATCACCGTCTGTTCGCTGATTATCCTGAACGTCTCCGAGCCGGCCATCCACCACCTCCTGGAAATCCCGCTGGGCCTGACGTCCCTGTCCTACGAGGCCATCAGCATCATCGCGTTCATCGTGGCGCTGCTGCTCGTGACCTTCCTGCACGTGGTGCTGGGCGAGATGGTGCCCAAGAACATTTCGTTCTCGGTCCCCACACGCGCTGCGCTGATCCTGGCACCGCCGCTGGTAGTCGTGGCACGGATCTTCAAGCCCGTGATCTGGACGCTGAACGGCATCGCCAACAGCATCCTGCGCCTGTTCAAGGTGGAACCCAAGGATGAGGCCACCAGCGCCTACACCCTGGACGAGGTGGCCAACATCGTGGAGCAGTCCACCCGCGACGGCATGCTGAAGGACACCACCGGCGCCCTGACCAATGCGTTCGAGTTCACCGCCAAGACGGTGGCCGACGTTCAGGTTCCGCTGGCGGACATCGTGCTGCTCCCGGAGACTGCCACCCCGGCCGACATCCAGCAGGCCGTTGCCCGGCACGGGTACTCGCGCTACATCCTCACGGACAGCAACGGCGAATCCGCAGGCTACCTTCACCTCAAGGACGTCATGGACCTCACCTCGCCGGAGAAGTTCGCCCGGCCGGTGCCCGCCAAGAGGATCCGGCGGCTCGCCTCGGCCTTCGCAGGCTCCGAACTTGAGGACGCCCTCGCAGCCATGCGCCGCACCGGCGCCCACGTGGCCCGGGTGTCCGACGCCGAGGGCGCCACCACCGGGATGCTGTTCCTCGAGGACATTATCGAAGAGCTGGTGGGCGAGGTCCAGGACGCCACCA
The DNA here is from genome assembly GCF_030818145.1 of Pseudarthrobacter sp. SORGH_AS 212. NCBI lineage: Bacteria > Bacillati > Actinomycetota > Actinomycetes > Micrococcales > Micrococcaceae > Pseudarthrobacter > Pseudarthrobacter sp. SORGH_AS 212. Next base: position 2,009,644 of record NZ_JAUTAA010000001.1, read on the forward strand.
GCGTCTGACCGGCGTTCCAGCACCAGGGTGCGGCCTCCTGCGGGAGGCCGCATCTCATTTTTGCGCCGAAACCTAGCCTCCGACGACGGACGCCGCTAGAGTGGGTCCGGTTCCGCCCTGCCGTTCCCGGCAGGGACGACGGGAACCTTCGAGGGAATGGAGGTGGTTTTGATGACTGCAGATGCCGCGCGCCCCGGGCGCCCCGCACCCATCAACCCAACCCTTTTCCCCGCCTGCACCGCCAGCGCCTGACGCGCGCCGGTGCACCGGGACATTCTCCCGAGGAAACACCTTGAACACTTCTTCAGGCAACGCCCTGGACAGCAACATCACCAACCAACAAACTAATGACGGCCCCTCCGGTTTCGGCTACACGGCCGCCGTTGCCCGATATTTCGAGGACCATCCCTGCCCTGAGGGCACCGGACGAGGGCGGGTGGTCCGCGTGGACCGCAACCTGCTGCTCGTGGCGGTGGCCGACGGGCTCCTTCACCTCCCCTATCCACTGAGCGGTGAGGCTGCCGTCACCGGCGACTGGGTCTGGACCGGGCCCAACCGGGCCGGTGACCGGCAGATCCTGGCCGTCCTTCCGCGCCGGTCCGAACTGAGCCGCAAACGCGCCTTTGAGGACTCGTCCGCCGAGCAGGTCCTGGCGGCGAACATGGACACGGTGGGGGTGGTGGTTCCCGTGGACCGGCCCCTCACGCACAACCGGCTTGAGCGGACGCTCGTGGCGGCGTGGGATTCCGGCGCCACTCCCCTGGTGATCATCACCAAGGCGGACCTTGCGCAAATAGCGGACGACGTCGTCGGGAAGGTCATCCTGCAGGCCGCGGGAGTGGAGGTGGTCACCACCTCGGCCGAAAACGGAGACGGGATCGACGAACTGCTGGCACACATCCCGGCCGGCGGCACCATCGTGCTGCTGGGCCCCTCCGGCGCCGGCAAGTCCACGCTCATCAACGCCCTGGTGGGCCGGGAAGTCCAGCACACCGGCGAGGTCCGGTCCGGGGACTTCAAGGGCAAGCACACCACCACCTCCCGGGAGCTGGTGCCGCTGGCCAACGGCACCGTGCTCATGGACACCCCGGGCGTTCGCGGGTTCGGGCTGTTCGACGCCGAGGACGGGCTGGGCGAAATGTTCGGCGACGTGGAAGAGCTGGCCGGGACGTGCCGGTTCAGTGATTGCGGGCACGGCAACGAGCCGGGTTGCGCCGTCCGGGAGGCCATCGACGACGGAGTCCTGCCGGAGCGCCGCTGGAAGTCCTACCTGAAGATGCAGCGGGAACTGGCGGCCCTGGCGCGCCGGTCCGACGTCGCGGCCCAGCGGGCCTACTACCGCGAGTGGCACCAGAAGGTGGTGTCCGTGGGCAAGTCCCAGCGGTGGGCGGAGCGGGAGGTTGCCGAGCAGCGGGAGAAGGCCGGGGGCAAACGCCGCAAAAGCCGGTGAAGGGGCGTCGCTGTCACCCCCAGGGAGTAGGGTGCGGTCATGGACATCATCCTCGTTCCCGGATTCTGGCTGGACGCTTCTTCCTGGGACGCGGTGGTGCCGGCGCTTGAAGCTGCCGGCCACCGCCCCGTTCCCCTTACCCTGCCCGGGCTGGAGTCGAAAGACGCCAACCGCGCAGGGATCGGCCTGCAGGACCACATCGATGCGGTGGTGGCTGCAGTGGATGGGCTGGACGGAAAAGCGGTGCTGGTGGGCCATTCCGGCGGTGGCGCCATCATCCACGGCGTCATCGATGCCCGGCCGGAGCGTGTGGCGCGGGCCATCTACGTGGACAGCGGCCCCCTTGGCGAGGGCGGGGTGATCAATGACGAACTTGAGGCGGACGGCCACGATATTCCGCTTCCGCCCTGGGAGGGATTCGAAGACGCCGACCTGGTGGACCTCGACGATGCGTTGCGGGAACAGTTCCGTGCCCGGGCCATCCCGCAGCCCAAGGGCGTGGCCTTTGACCCGCAGCATCTCCATGACGAGCGGCGTTACGACGTACCGGCCACTGTCATTGCCTGCGAGTTTCCTTCCGCGATGCTGCGCGAGTGGATCGCGGGAGGGCACCCCTTCGTGGCTGAACTGGGCCGGATGGAGGACGTGGAGTACGTGGACCTGCCCACCGGCCACTGGCCGCAGTTCACCAAGCCGAACGAACTGGGCAGGGCCATCGTGGCCGCCGTGGGCACACCGGGAGGCTGAGTCGCCAGGCTTCGGCCGGCACCGGCATAGCCGGCCGCTGGACGCTTTTCCCAGCAGCCGTCATTTTGGGCAGGACCCCTTGCGCGGCCGGGCTGCACTCCGCATACTAAATGAATGACATTCATTTATGCCTCTCTTGACGGAGCCAGCGCCGCCCCCGCTCAAGCAACCCCGGCTTCCCGGGCAGCCACCTCCGGTGTCATGCCACCTGAGTGGGGCGCCCACCAGCAGACGTGGATGGCCTTCCCTCCACCCAACGACACCTTCGGGCCAGCGGGGAGCCCCACCCTGGACCGCGCACGCGCGGCGTGGACCAACGTGGCCCGGACCATTGCCCGGTATGAACCCGTCACCGTAGTGGCCGATCCCCGGGATGCCACCGCAGCCCGCGAGTGGCTCGGCAGCGATGTCGCCGTGGTGGAGATTCCGCTGGACGACGCCTGGATCCGGGACAGCGGACCCAGCTTCGTGCACCAGCCGGACGGTTCGCTGGCTGCCGTCGACTGGGTTTTCAACGGTTGGGGTGCGCAGGAGTGGGCTGCCTGGGACCAGGACCGGAAAGTGGCCTCCGCGGTGGCAGCACAATCCGGGGTCCCCGTCCGCTCCAGTTCGCTGGTCAACGAGGGCGGCGGCTTCCACGTGGATGGTGAAGGGACGGTACTGCTCACCGAAACAGTCCAGCTGGATCCCGGACGCAACCCCGGAGCTACGAAGGAATCCGTAGAGGCCGAAATCCACGCGGCCCTGGGCACCACCAAGGCCATCTGGCTTCCGCGCGGACTCACCCGCGACTACGACGAATTCGGCACCCGCGGCCATGTGGACATCGTGGCCGCCTTCGCCGGGCCCGGCACCATACTGCTGCACCGGCAGGACAACCCGGACCATCCGGACCATGCCGTCTACCTTCAGTTGAAGGCTGTCCTGCAGGGCCAACTGGACGCCCAGGGCCGGCCCCTGCGCATCATTGACGTTCCGGCGCCCACCGTCCAATCGGATGAGGAGGGATACGTGGACTGGTCCTACATCAACCACTACGTCGCCAACAACGTGGTGGTGCTGTGCGCGTTCGGCGATCCCAATGACGCCATTGCCCAGGGCATCCTGGAACGCGCCTACCCGGGACGGACAATTGAACTGGTGGACGCCCGGGACATTTTCGCCTTCGGCGGCGGCATCCACTGCATCACCCAGCAGCAGCCGGCACCCGGGGAAAGCGCCTCATGAGCCCGTTCAATGTAGTCGAAGCCGGCATTAGCACGCTCCGTGCGGCCCTCGAGGGGGGCGGAACCACCAGCGAGGACCTGGTCCGGGCATACCTGGCGCGGATCGAGAAGTATGACTCAAATGGAATATACCTGAACGCCCTGGTGGCGATGAATCCGCACGCACTGGAAGAGGCCCGGGCATCGGACCGGCGGCGGGCGGACGGATCCCTGCTCGGCCCGCTGGACGGCATACCCTACACCGCCAAGGACAGCTACCAGGCCCGCGGCCTCACGGTGGCCGCCGGCTCACCGGCATTCAAGGACCTAGTGGCACAGCGGGACGCCTTCACCATCGAGCGGCTCCGCGCCGGCGGTGCCGTGCTTATCGGCCTGACCAACATGCCGCCCATGGCCAACGGAGGTATGCAGCGCGGCGTATACGGCCGTGCCGAGAGCCCCTACAACGCGGGCTACCTCACCGCGGCCTTCGCATCGGGTTCCTCCAATGGTTCCGGCACGGCCACGGCTGCAAGCTTCGCTGCATTCGGACTGGCGGAAGAGACCTGGTCTTCAGGCCGCGCCCCGGCATCCAACAATGCACTCTGCGCCTACACGCCCTCCCGCGGCGTCATCTCCGTGCGCGGCAACTGGCCCCTGGTGCCGACCATGGATGTAGTGGTCCCCCACGCCCGCTCCATGGCGGACCTGCTGGAGGTCCTGGACGTGGTGGTGGCTGACGACGCCGAAACCCGGGGTGACTTCTGGCGTGTCCAGCAGTGGATCCCGGTACCCAGGGCATCTGCTGTCCGGCCGCCGTCGTACATGGACCTGGCCGTTCCGGACGGCGCAGCCGCGGCAGGCGTGCTCACCGGCAAACGGTTCGGTGTGCCCAGGATGTACATCAACGCCGACCCGGACGCCGGCACGGCTCCGAACCCGGGAATTGGCGGACCCACCGGCAGGCGCATCGACACCCGCGGCTCCATCATCGACCTGTGGAACGCTGCCCGGCGCGACCTCGAAGCCGCCGGCGCGGAAGTGATGGAGGTGGACTTCCCCGTGGTTTCCAATTACGAGGGCGACCGCCCCGGCGCCCCCACCATCGCCACCCGCGGCCTGGTGTCCGCCGACTACCTCCGCCGCGAAATCGTCGACCTCTCAGCCTGGGCCTGGAACGACTTCCTGGACGCCAACGGCGATCCCCGGCTGAACCGGCTGGCCGACGTCAAGGGCGCCGGCATCTTCCCGGCACCCGACGGCTCCCTGCCGGACAGGTACGACGGCTTCGACGACGACATCAGCGACTATCCGGCGTGGATCCGCGAACACGGCGCCCCGGCCCTGGCGGAGATCCCACACCTGCGGGCCGGGCTGGAGGGCCTGGAAGAGACCCGCCGCATGGACCTGGAGCAGTGGATGGACCGGCTGGGCCTGGATGCCGTGGTGTTTCCCGCCGCAGCGGACGTGGGCCCCGCGGACGCCGACACAAACAAGGACTCCGCCGATCAGGCCTGGCGCAACGGCGTCTGGGTGTCCAACGGCAACCTGGTCCCGCGCCACCTGGGCATTCCCACTGTCACGGTTCCCATGGGTTTGGCCGCGGACATCGGCATGCCGGTGGGACTGACCATCGCCGGCCGGGCCTACAGTGACACGGAACTGCTGCGCCTCGCGGCAGCCTTCGAAGCCACGGGAAACCGGCGCGTACCCCCGCCGCGCACCACGTCCGCAGGAGATATCGAATAGCCCTGCCCGGACCTGGGTGCAGCAGCTATTCTGGACGCAGTGATTTTCATATCTTGCCTGTGACCCACAGCTTCCGCAGTCTTCACCCGTCGCTCCGGCCCCCGGTTACGAACGGGGCGGTGATTCCGCGTGCCATGGAGGGGAACCCAGTTTTTGGGTTCCCCTCCACCCGGCACCCTTATCGGAAACATCTTCGGGAGACCCCATGAACATCCAGCCACACGGCACGCCCCGCCTCACGCAGGACACCCTCCGGCCTGACTGCGCCAACTGCTTCGCGCTCTGCTGCACCGCCTTCGGCTTTACCCGCTCGGCAGACTTCGCCATCGACAAGCCACCCGCTGCCGAATGCCCCAACCTTGCCACCGACTTCTCCTGCACCATCCAGAACCGGCTCAGGCCCCGCGGATTCCGGGGCTGCACGGTCTTCGACTGCTTCGGCGCCGGCCAGTCGGTCAGCCAGGGCCTCTTTGGCGGGATCAGCTGGCGGGAGGACCCTGCGTCGCAGCCAGCCATGTTTGGGGCCTTCCGGGTGGTCAAGCAGCTCCACGAGATGCTCTGGCACCTGGCCGAGGCGCACCGGCGGACCTACAGCCCGGATACTGCCGCCGACGTGCAGCACCTTCGGGTGACGCTCGAGGAGGAAGCGGCCAGCGGCGCGCAGGCAGTCCTGCAACTCGACGTGGAGGCCCTGCACCACAGCACCGCGCAGCTCCTGCGGACCGTCAGTGAGGAGGTCCGGGCCGGCTACTTTACGGACGACGCCGGACCGGCCACCCGCCTGCACGCCGGCGCGGACCTTGCCGGTGCCGGGTTGCGGGGGTTGCAGCTGTGCGGGGCGGACCTTCGCAACGCACTGCTGATAGGCGCCGACCTCCGCAGCACGGACCTCACAGCCGTGGACCTCCTTGGTGCCGACCTGCGGGATGCAAGGCTCGACGACGCCGACCTGGCCGGCGCGCTTTTCCTCACGCAGGCGCAGGTCACGTCGGCCCGGGGTAACGGGGGCACGCGGCTTCCGCCGGTGCTGGCACGGCCGGGGCACTGGACGGACTGAGACGCGCACCGCGGAGCGTGCGGCGGGCCGGGAGAACGTGTGGAAGCCGGCCCGCTGGCACGCCGTGCCATGCTATGGAAGTGCCTTGACACCCCTATTTGTTAGCGCTGACTGTTGAAGAAGCCACGAACCCGACCGGAGAGCCACCTCAATGAAGAACTGGGCAGGAAACCTCGAATACGCATCGTCCGCCGTGCACCGGCCAGGATCGGTGGACGAGCTGGCAGCGCTGGTTGCGGCGGCGCCCCGGGTCAAAGCGCTGGGCTCGCGGCACTCCTTCAACCGGGTGGGCGATACAGAAGGACTGCACATCCTGCTGGACGGCCTGCCGCACAGCATCGAGCCGGACAGCGAACGGCAGACCGTCAGGGTCAGCGGGGGCGTCAGTTACGGCGAACTGTGCCGGGCGCTTGAACAGTCAGGCCTTGCCATCCACAACCTGGCGTCCCTCCCCCACATCTCGGTGGCAGGGGCCATCCAGACCGGGACGCACGGCTCCGGCGTCCACAACCAGTCCCTGGCGGGCGAGATGCAGTCCATCGAGCTGGTCCGGCCGTCCGGGGAAGTCCGGACCCTGACCCGCGCTGACGGGGACGACTTCCTGGCCAGCGTGGTGGGCCTTGGCGCCCTGGGCGTCGTCACCGCCGTCGAACTCTCCACCCGGCCCAGCTTCCGCATGCGGCAACGCGTCCTCGAAAACCTGCCATGGGACGCCGCGCTGGCGGACTTTGACGCCCTGGTGTCCGCCGCCTACAGCGTGAGCCTCTTCACCACCTACGTGGGTGATTCGGTCAGCCAGGTCTGGCTCAAGGCCCTCGACGGCGAACCTCCGCTGGCCGGGCTCTTCGGTGCCACCGCCGCAACCCGTCCGCGGCATCCGCTGCCGGACATGTCCGCCGAGAACTGCACGCAGCAGCTGGACGAGGCCGGTCCGTGGCTGGACAGGCTGCCGCACTTCCGGCACGAGTTCACGCCCAGCAAGGGCGAGGAGCTGCAGAGCGAGTACATCCTGCCGCTGGAACACGCACCGGCCGCCATCGAGGCCGTGCGCACCCTGGCGGACCGGTTGGCTCCGCTGCTGTTCATCTCGGAAATCCGGACTGGAGCAGCCGATGAATTCTGGCTCAGCCCGTTCTACCGGCAGCAAAGCGTGGCCCTGCACTTCACGTGGAAGCCGCTGCAGGCGGACGTCGAAGCGCTCCTCCCGGAACTCGAGGACCTGCTGCGCCCCTTCGGCACCAGGCCCCACTGGGGGAAGCTCTTTACGCCGTCGCGGTTCGACTGGGAGCAGCTCTACCCTCGCTTCGCCGGCTTCCGGTCGCTCGCCTCGGCCCATGATCCTGAGGGAAAGTTCCGGAACGTCCTGCTGGACGGCATCCTCGGCGTTCCCGCTGCCAGCGGACGGTGAAACCCCGGAATGCACCAGGCCATGATGGCGGCGGCGGTTAGGCTGGAGGCATGAAACGCCGCTTCGCAGCCCTGTCCGCCGCCCCGCTCCTGCTCCTGCTCACCGGCTGCGGAGCCGTGGAGGAGGCCGCAACCGATGCGGCCAACAATGCCGCATCCAAGGTTGCCACAGCAGCGGCCGACGAGGTCAACAAGCAGATCTGCGCCGTGGTCCAGGACGGCCTGGTGAGCGTGCAGGATCAGCAGGTGCTGGCCGGGCTGGTTTCTGCTGCACGTACGGCCGGAGTCCCCACGGACATCACGACGCCGTTGGGCGAGATCGCGGAAGCCGGAGACCAGGTGCCGGCAGAGTCGGTACAGGCACTGCAGGACGCCTGCGCAGCCTAGCGGCACACGACGGCACCGACCCAGGCAGGCCTGGGCCCTGTTATTGCGACTGGTCGAGTCCGTGCAGCCCGCCCGTGGCGGGAGGCCCGTGACCCTTCCGGTCGTGGACCGTCCGGTCCCGTGAGGACCGCTCAGAAGGCTGCGTACCGTGCGTGGTCCGCTCGTGGCCGGCCCTGTGCTGGGGCGGGGCAAAGGGAACCACATCCGAGTTCCTGCCCGCCGGTGCCGCCCGGATGAACTTGGCCAGTTCTTCGCGCAGCACGCTCCAGCCGATATCGGGGTCATCGGGGTAGGCGTCAACTTCCGCCTGCCGCGCTGCCTCCAACGCCACAATGCCGGCGTCGGTCAGTTCGACCTTCAACTGGCGGCGGTCCGAGGCCTGCCGCGTCCTGGTGATCTGTCCCGCGGCTTCCAGCCGGGTGAGGACCCTGCCCAGCGTCTGGCTTTGCACGCGGATCGCATCAGCGAGCCGCTCTTGGTTCAAGGGTCCGCCGGACAATCCTTCCAGGGCAATGACTGCGGCTCGGGTCAGCCCCAGCGGAGCCAGTGCTTCATCCTGCCTCCTTTGGACCAGGCGGGCCGCCAGGGTGATCAGTCGATAGCTGTTCCGGGCATCCGGATCAAGATTACTGGTCATCGGGCCGTGGCCTTCCTGTAGGTGGCAAAGCGGGGATCGCCCTTCATCGCTACATACCTACAATAAGCATGCTTAGCATCATCGTTGCAAGTGGGTCCATTGCCCCTCCCTTATGAAAGCCCGAGCGGGCGCCCCGGCTGGCGTTTCCGTCAGGCCGTTTTTTAGAAAGTCCACGCCAGCCCCCTTGCGGAACAAAAGACAAGTGTGCTTACTATCTAATTAGTAACCCTGCTTACTAAACAGCCAGCTTTGCTGGTTCTTGATCGCCAGCTGACTTGAGGAAAGAGAGCCCGATGACAGAGAACCAATGGCCCCAGACCCCCACCCCGGCCGTCACGGATCCTTACGGCGCCGCCACAGTCGAGGATGGCTTCACTACTGCCTCGACGTCCGGTCCCGCCGGCGGTTCGAAGACCGACGCGGCGAAGGCAGAGGCCTCCGACGTGGCCGGACAGGCAACCTCTGCGGCCAAGGATGTGGCGCATACGGCGAAGGAAGAAGCCGCCAACGTCGCCGCCGAGGCAAAGACCAACGCCAAGGACCTGATGAACCAGGCGAAGACCGGCCTGACCAGCGAGGCGGGCGCGCAGCAGCAGAAGGCCGCGCAGGGGATCCGCAACATCTCCGACCAGCTGCACAGCATGGCCACCGCGCCGGAACAGCAGGGTGTGGCGAGTGACCTGATCCGCCAGGCAGCCGAACGCGGCGACTCCGTCGCGTCCTGGCTGGAGAACCGTGAACCGGGCGACCTGCTCGGCGAAGTGCAGCGGTTTGCCCGCAACAAGCCCGGAACGTTCCTGTTGCTCGCCGCCGGTGCCGGCCTGCTGGCCGGCCGCCTGACCCGAAGCCTCACCGCCGGCGCTCCTGAGCAGGCCTCCGGGGCCGTGGGTGCCGGCCAGGCCCAGGCGCAGTCGCCCTCTGCCACCCAGCGGGCGGCGCACTCCGCACCCGTCCAGCCGCTCCATCAGGAGACGGTGTACGCAGCGGGGACCGACGACCTGTTCGCCGAGCCCACAGTTGCAGGCACGCCGTCCTCCACCTCAACCCTGCCGGGTGGCACGGCCGAGGACACGCCGCTGCGGTACGAGGATGACCCGTTCCGTGACGAGGACGGCTCCTACCGGTCCGCGGAAGGCGGCTACCGGTCGACTGAAGGACGCCCGTGATGAGTAGCCAGATTCCTGAGTCGCCCGGCGTGGCGCACCAGAAAGCGGAGACAGCGTCGCTGGGTGACTTGCTCGGCGATGTCACCCGGGACCTGTCCACCCTGATGCGCCAGGAAGTCGACCTCGCCAAAGCCGAACTCAAACAATCCGCCACCCGGGCCGGTAAAGGCGGCGGCATGCTCGCCGGCGCCGGCGTCGCAGGCCACTTCGTCCTGCTCTTCCTGTCCCTGGCCCTGATGTTCGGCCTCGGCGCCCTCATGCCACTGGGCTGGGCCGCCGTGATCGTCGCCGTCATCTGGGCCATCGCAGCCGCGGTCCTGGCCAGCATCGGCCGGAAGAACCTCGAAGAAATCAAGGGCCTGCCCCAAACCGGCGAAACCCTCGCCGAAATCCCCCCGACCCTCAAACCAGGTGAGGTAAACCGATGAGCGAGAACCCCGACGCAATCCGAGCAGACATCGAAGCCACCCGCGCACGCCTCGGCACCAACGTCGACGCCGTCGCGGACAAGGTCACACCGTCCAACATCGTCCACCGCCAAACCGACAAACTCAAAGACGCCGCCACCGGCGTCAAGGAGAAAATCATGGGAGCAGCAGACCACACCACCAGCCGGGTCCAGGACGCCACCCACACCGGAGCCGGACACACCTCCAACGCCCTGCACAACACCGGCGACACCCTCCACGACGCCAAAGACAACGTCGCCTCCACCCTCACCGACGCCGGCCACACCGTCGCCGCCGCACCGGACCGGGTCAAAGCCAAAACCCAGGGCAACCCCCTCGCCGCCGGCCTCATCGCCTTCGGCGCAGGCATGCTGATCTCCTCCCTGATCCCCGCCAGCGACAAAGAACGCCAGGCAGCAGACCAGCTCAAAACCGCCGCCGAACCCCTCACCACCGAACTCACCGACGCCGCCAAAGGCATGGTCCAAGACCTCAAAGAACCAGCCCAACACGCCATGGACAACGTCAAAACCACCGCCACCGACGGCATCGACCACGTCAAAACCGACAGCCAAGACGCCGCCACCGACGTCAAAGACCGCGCCACCAACGCCAAAGACACCATCCAAAACACCTAGGCAGGCGCAAAACCAGTAACAGAACGCCGGGGCCGTCTTTCCATTTCGGAAGGGCGGCCCTGGCATCTCCATCCGCTACAGCAAAGGAACTGCCATGAAGAAGTTGCTCTTCGCCTTTTTGCCCGCCATCATCGGGCGCATCCTGCGGGCCAGGAAAGCCCGGCAAACGGGCGCCGGCCAGGTCCCGCCGAGGAACCGGTACTGACTACAGGCCGTAGGGAAGGGTGCGCCTAGCGCTTGCCCTTCTTACGGGAGCCCTTGCCCCTGCCCTTGTCCGGGTTGGGGGCATACCTCTGGGCCACCTTGGGTGCGGCCTTCTTGGCGCCGGAACCGCCGCGGCGGTCGGGTTTCGGGGCCTTCTTTTCCTTGACTGGCTGCGCGGAGGGCTGCCGTGAACTCTGTGCCGTCCGGCCGCGGACGATGCCGATGAACTCTTCCAGGACCTCGTCGGTGCTGTCCGTGGCCCACACCAGGGCGATTTCAGTGCCGGGCGCATCGGTGGCGCGGCGGGCCACGGTGTCCTTGACGTTGAAGTGGCGGGCCACGGACATGGGCAGGATCACCAGGCCGGCGCCGGAGGCCACCACCTGCAGGGCCGGCTCGGGGCCACCCAAAGCCGCCACGTCCAGGAACGATTCCTGGTCCAGATCCGCCAGGGCCACTTCCTCGAACACCGAAATTTCGTGGCCCTTGGGAGCGACCACCACTGCCTGCTCCTCGTACAGGGGAATGACGCTGAGGCCTTCGCGCCCGATCGGGAGCCGGACGAAAGCCATGTCAGCAGAACCACCGCGGACCGCCTCAGCCGGCCCGCCGCCGTCGTGCATCTCCGCGTGAAGGGGAATGTGCGGCATGCGCTCTTCCCAGCGGCGGATCCATTTGCCCGGCGTCACGCCCGGAACATACGCGATGCGCAGCTCGCGCGGCGCTTCGGCGGGAATGTCGCCGGCGGAAACGGCGTCGTCTGGGGAGGAGGTTGTGGAGGGCACGTCTTCACAGTACCCGCCGCCCGGATACCCTTGAAGCATGACCTCTGCAAACTCCCAGTCCATGAAGCCGGCCACCGTTGCCAAGAAACTTGGCATCTACCTGCCCGCAACACCGCAGGAGTTCCAGGATTCGACCATCACCCGCGAGGAATTCGCCGAACTCCAGGCGAACCCGCCGGAGTGGCTCGCCGAGCTGCGCCGCAACGGTCCGCACCCCCGCCCCGTGGTGGCGCAGAAGCTGAACGTCTCCATCAGCGGCCTGGCCCGCGGCGGCGTCGAGGATGCGCTGACGACGGCGGAGATCACCGCTCTGCTGCAGGCTCCGCCGCAGTGGCTGGTCACGGAGCGCTCCACCCACGCAGCAGTCCGCGCGGAGGCGCAGCGGGTGAAGGACGAGGCCGCAAAGAAGGAAGCCAAGCGGGCCCGCGCCAACTGACGCCACCGCTCCATGCCAATCAGAAGCTTGTCCGCAGATCCGAACCCTGAAGGCCCGGATCTGTGGACAGGCTTCTGTTGTTTCCGGCCTGCTCCCCTTTTTAGGGCGGCTCAGTCCTGGTGCAGCTGGATGTAGTTGCCGCAGCCGTCGTCGAAGACGGCACTGATGCCGGACGGGTCCTCGGCCGGCGGGCTCTTAAAGCTGACGCCCGTGGCCACCAGGCGGTCGTATTCCGCCTGGACATCCGGTACGCCAAAGACGATGGCCGGAAGCCCTGCCTCATGGACCGCGTTCATGTAGTCCGCCCCGATGGGGTTGTCGCTGGGCTCCAGGAGGAGTCCTGCTGAGTTGTCCGAGGCGCCCGGGTCCTTGATGATGTACAGGTTGTACTCCGGCATGGCCATGAGGGTGTCGAAGCCCAGGGTGCCGGTGTAAAAGGCGTGGGCGGTGGCAGGGTCCTTGACGTGGATGCTGCACATTTTGATTCGCATGGACCCCAACATACCCTCGCCCGGCGCCTAGCTGACAAGGATCTGGGTTGCGGATTCTTTGAGCTTTCCGTTGGCCCATTTCATCTGCCGGAGGTTCTGGGCGTGGCAGCGCTGGGCGACCTCCAGCAGGTCCATGTGTTTGATGCCCTGGGCCGCCTGCGCCACGAGTTCCCAGTCCGCGGAGACGCCGCAGGCCTTGATGTAGGCCTCCCGAAGGTCGCGCAGGAGCAGCACGCCCGCCTCGGCGTCACGGCCCACCAGTTCGCTGCCCTTCTCGCGGATCTTCTCGAGGAGCGTGTTTTCGCCCTTGGGTTCGGGATCCAGTTCACGGCCGTAGCGGCCAGCGATGGCGGCGATCTCGCGGACGTGCTGCTGGGACCATTTCGCCAGGTCGCGGGCCAGGTGGTAAATCTCGTGGTCCACTTTGTGCCGCTCCGAGACGCGCAAAAGGTGTTGGGCGAGGTCGTCTTCATCCCGGTACAGCTGTTCCAGTACCAGTCCGAGCTTCACAGCTATGCCTCCCTTTCGTCTGTGCCACTGCCGCCGTGGCCGTCCGCGGGGCCGTGAGTGCCTTGCCCTGGGATTTCCTCGTCGGCCAGGGCGGACGGAATGCCCCTGGTCCGGGCCTCTGCCGGGAAATCGCCGGCGGGGGCGGAGGCTGTGTTGGTGGGTGCAGGGGCGGGTCCGGCGCCGGACCGCACTTTGGAAATCCGGGCAGCCGCGGTCTTGAAGATGGGCTGCTTGGAGGCGGCGTCCCATTCTGTGATGGTCAGTTCGTTGGCGGCGCGTCCTGCGCCGTCAGGCTCGTGCCGGCCCGGCGTATCCCAGTAGCCGTAGTGGAAGGGCAGGAACACCACGCCGTCCCGGATGCCGCCGATCCGCACCTTCGCCTGCACGGACCCGCGCGGGGTGGTCACCTCCGCAAGGTCCCCTTCGGCAAAGCCGTACGTGCCGGCGTCGTGCGCGGACACCTCAACCCAGACGTCCGGCGCCGCTGCCTGGAGTTCCGGCGCCCGCGCCGTCTTGGTCCGGGTGTGGAAATGGAACAGGGTGCGGCCGGTGATCAGCTGCAGCGGGAACTCCTGGCTGGGGAGCTCGTGCGGCGGCACGTATTCGGCGGCTTTGATGATGGCGCGGCCCTCAGGGTTCAGGGCCTTGTACTCGGTGGGGTCCACGGGGGCGCCGGTGATGAGATCCCGGCCGTAGGTCTCGCAGTACTCCGGGTGTGCCCAGAACTTCCCGTCAGCGTAAATGCGTTCGGTGCCGTCCGGGTTTTCCTCGTTGCACGGCCACTGGATGCCTGAGCCGCCGCGCAGCTTGCCGTAGGTGATGCCGGTGTAGTCGCACGGCCGCCCGCGGGTACACTCCTTCCAGGCCTCGAACGCCGACTCGGGACTGTCCCACTTGATCAGGGGCTCGCCGTCCTTGTCCTTCAGCCCCATCCGGTGGGCGTAGTCGATGAAGATATCCAGGTCCGGGCGGGCCTCCCCCGGCGGGTCCACGGCCTTCTCGGACAGGTGCACGGTGCGGTCCGCATTGGTAAACGTCCCGGTCTTTTCACCCCACGTGGCGGCGGGGAGCACCACGTCGGCCAGTTGGGCCGTCTCCGTCAGGAAGATGTCCTGCACCACCAGGAAGAGCCGGTCCTGCGCCAGGATGGAGCGGATCCGCCGCAGCTCCGGGAGTGACACGGCAGGGTTGGTGCCGCTGACCCACAGCATCCGGATAGAGCCATCCTCCGCGTAGCGCATCATCTGCATCAGGTGGGTGGGCGGGGAATAGTGCGGGATGGACATGGGGTCCACGTTCCATACGCGCGCCAGATCCTTGATGTGGGCATCGTTGGACCAGTTGCGGAACGCTGCGAGGTCGCCGTCAGCCCCGCATTCGCGGGTGTTCTCGGCCGTCGGCTGGCCGTTCATCTGCAGGATCCCGCACCCCGGCTTGCCCAGCATGCCGCGGATGATGTTGATGTTGTTTACCTGGACGGCGGCGGCGGTGCCCTGGTTGGACTGGTAGAAGCCCTGCAGCACGGTGGACAGGAGCCGCTCCGCGTGGCCAAGGATCTGCGCCGCTTCCTCGATCTTTCCGGCCGGAACACCCGTAATTTCGGCAGCAAGGGCCGGCGGGTACTTTGCCACCTCCTTCTCCAGGTCCTGGAAACCCACCGTGTGCGCCTGGATATAGTCCTGGTCCACCCAGCCGTTGGCGATGATGTGATGGAGGATGGCGTTCATGAGGGCCACGTTGGTGCCGGGCCGGGGCGCCAGGTGCACCGTTGCGGCCCGGGCAACTTCGGTGAGGCGCGGGTCCACGCAGATGATTTTGGGTGGATTAGGCCCGGCCAGACGGTCCAGCATCCGGGTCCACAGGACGGTCTGCGTTTCAGCCACGTTGTGGCCGTAGAGGGCGATGACATCCGCGTGGTCCACGTCCGTGTACGAGCCCGGCTGGCCGTCGCAACCGAAGGATTCCTTCAGCGCTTCCGCGGCCGTGGCGGTGCAGAGCCGGGTGTTGCCGTCCACGTGGTTGGTCCCGATCCCGCCGTGCGCAATGGTCCCCAGGCTGTAGTACTCCTCAGCGAACAGCTGGCCGGTGGTGTAAAAACCAAGGGCGCTGGGTCCCTGCTCCGCCAGCAGCGCCTTTGACCGGGCCACCACGCGGTCCATGGCGGTTTCCCAGTCCGTCTCCACGAGTTTTCCGCCTTCCCGGATTAACGGCCGGGTCAGCCTGTCCGGGGACGAGTTCGCCTGCCAGCCGTACAGGTCCTTGGGACCGAGGCGGCCGTGGTTCACTCGGTCGGAGGCGCGCCCCCGTACGCCCACCATCCGGTCGTCCTTGACGGCGATGTCCATGGCGTCGCCGTTCGAATGAAGGATGGAGGCGGTCTGGACCCAGCAGTCCACGGATTCCGTGTCGACTCCCTCGGCCAGGTGCGTGTCCACCCGCACCGGCCACGTTTCGCCGCTGCCGTACGGAGTCCTGGTACCCCACGGTTCTGCGATCCGGTCAATCCGACCCATCGGTTCATCTCCCGTCTAAAAGCACCCGGCACCCGGGGTGCGCATCAAGCGTGCGCACCCGTGCCGTGCCCAGGCGCCGCACCTGCAGTACACGGGAAACGTACCCTTTCGCATGGCGGCAAAACGCCCACACGACGCCGGCATTGACCACGCTGCCGGAACAGGGTGCAATGGAATGACCAGCCCGGGATTCCGCGGCCCGGGCGCACGCGGGAGGTGCCAGGTGGCAGCCGTGACGGAAGGACTTGTGCAGGGACTCGTCGAGGGTGCCTGGGCGCTGGTGCTGTGCGGGCCGGTGCTGGTGGCCAGCGTTGCCGCCACGGTTTTCGTGGTGCGGCGCAGGAGCCTCTTGGCGTCCGACGGCGGCGGGCAGCGTTCGGACCAGCTGTTCTGGGACCTTTTCCTTGGCTCGTGCGTGGCCGTTCCCGCGTTGCTGATCCCTACGCTGATTTCCCCATGGACCGGCCTGTTCCTGGCCGGTGCCGCGGTGGCAGCGGGCATCGGTGTGTACCGTTGGGCGCCGCGTTACCTGGCCGGGCGCTCACGCCGTCGCGATGATCTTGCCCGGGAGGCAGCGCACCAGGCTGCCCGCGCCCGGCACGATGAGCTGATGGCACGGTGGAGCCGGTACGAGCTGGATCCTGCGTGCAGCATCGACTACCCGGCCCTGACCGATGTCCGCCTTCCCGAAACGTCAGCGCTCATCAAGGCCATGCGGGCGGCGGAACAGCTTCGGAGCGATCCCGGCCACGGCAGCGTCCCCGGTGGAGGGAACGAGTATCCCGACGCCGTCACCAGCCTGGCTGCCTCCCTCGCCGACGCCGAGCGGGCGGCGGGCATTCCCTCCGGCAAGGCCCGGCAGCCAGGTTAAGTGGTGTGTCGGGAGCGGTGGAGCGCCCGCCGCCGGCGGGGATAGCATCCCAGAATGAAGCCAGAGGAAATACCAGCCCGCGACCAGTACGGCCGGCTCCTGGAGGACCGCGGGGTCTGGCGGCAGGCCACCACCCTTGACGCTGCCGGTGAGCTGACCGCGCGCTGGCTGGAGGGTGGAAGTTCCTACCAGCCCGGGCACTTCGCGGCAGGCTACGACGACGAAACCAACCCGATCGCCGCCGCATTGGCGGAGCTGAACCGGAACGGGCTGTTCACGAAGGAATCCCAGCCCGGCATCCTGGACGGCGCCGCAGCGCAACGGGAGTACGTCACCGGATTCTGCAGCGCCGCGACGGCCGGCGATCTGCTGGCACTGTCCACCCGCACGGAGCTTGTGACCGTTGCCCACGCCCCGGGTGAGGCCAGCAGTGCTGCCATACCCGTCACCCTGGATGGGACGGAAGTGGTGACGGTCCTCGGGTCCAGCGAGAACCCGGTGGATGAGGAGCAGATCAAGGCCTGGTCCGACGAAACCAACGATTCCCTGGCCCTGCTGCTGGCTGATTCCTGGTACGTGGAAATCCTGGACCCGGTATGGGGCCGCAACGACGTCCTCCTGCCAGCGGTGCTGGGTGCACTGACGGGGCGGGAGTAGCGGGAGATTGCCCCGGCACAGACGAAAGGAGTTGGTCTCGTGAAGGTGGCCAAGGTGACCTTGGGATGTTACCCGCGCGATGACGTCTCGTGGGTGAATGACGGCAAGGTTCGGGAAGGTCTCGCGACGATGCTGGTCCGCCAGGCTGACGGGACTTTGAAGTCCGCTGGCGAAGTTACCCTGGGCGACTTGGGTGTTCTGCGTCCTGATGTGGAGGTAGGTGACGAATTCATCGTTGAGCTTCGCGCCCGCTTTGACTCGCAGATATTCGACCGCCGGGTGACCTTCATCGCCAGTGGTGACGAGAGCAACGATGTCTTCGTATCGGCAGTGGGACCCGGCGCGCACGCTGAGCCAAAGGCCGGCCTGTTCAAGCGGACGCGGTATTCAGGCTTCGAGTTTGGTGTGCTGGTAATGGCCGCCACGACTAAGCAGGGTACCCGCGTCAGCCGCACGTCGGGCCCGCTCGTTGAGCACGGACCCGGCGATGGGGTAGCCGCTACTACGACTTAGCGCTGCTGGCTCTACACCTTCCAACGGCCCAATTGCAGCCGAAAAGGAAAGGTGCGGGGCAGCGCCATCCGCTGCCCCGCACCTTAGCCGTACACAGTGGCTCTACAGCTCCACGGTGCCGCTCTCGCCGACGCTCATGCGGCTGTTCGTCACCTTGGACTTGACCCACTGCAGCACGGTGGCTGCGGTGCCGCCGGGGCTGGTCCAGTACTCTGCAGAGTCCGAGTCCACCCGGAGCAGACATACCTCGGGGGTGTCCGGACCGTCCGGGAACCATGCCTCAACAACCTGGTTCCACATTTCGTGGATCTTGGCACGGTCCGTGACCACCTCTGCGGTCCCGGCGACGGAAACCCATTCAGTGTTCTTGCCGAAGGAGACGTTGACGCGGGAGTCCGCGCGGACGTGCGCAACCTGCGAGGTGCCGAGCCCGGTGAAGAACCACATATCGCCGTCGTCCTTGACCTCCTGGACGGCCAGCGGCCGGCTGACGAGGGCGCCTTCTTCGTTGATGGTGGTGACCATTCCGATCTTGGAATCGTTGATGATCTCAGTAACCTTGCTGATGCTCTGTGCGTCAGTCATGCCTCACCTCGTTCGTCTGGAGTCGGGGACACTCCCCACCGCCAGCCTATTAGTAAGCATGCTTATTTGCCAGCGCAGTCAGGCTCCGGCCGGCACGGACACCCGCGCCACTTCCGCGATGCGCTCCGCGGTGCGGCGGCCCATCCGGATGGCACCGTCCACATGCTGGTAGCCTTCGGCGGCAAGGTCGGAGGAGGACCAGTAGATGGGGCCCACCGGGGCGTGCTGGTCCTTCCCGTACCGGTGCAGGCCGCCGAGATCGTAGCTGGCAGCGTAGGCGCCGCGGGTCCACTCCTCGGAGCCCCAGTCGGACTCGTAGTAGACCTCGGGGGTGAGTGCCTCGTCGCCGAGGTAACCGGCGACGGACGCAAGGATCGCTTCCCTGCGCTCTTCGGGACTCAGCTCGAAGACGGCGTCGGCCTTCTCATCGGACACGAAGCCCACCAGGGTGCCGCGGGCATCGCCGTGATTGGTGTTGTCATAGACCTCCTGGACCAGGGCATCGGCACCGAAGCCGGTGCCGGAGAGCCCCTTGTCGCGCCAGAACGGCGTGGCGTACACCGCGTGGACCTTGATGACCAGGCCCAGGGACTGGTGCTGGTGCATCTGGTGCTGGCGGCGCGGCAGTGGCGGGTTGAACGAGACGCGGGAGTACAGGTTGGGCGGAACGGCCATGATGACGAAGCGGGCGTTAACGGTGGCGCGGTCTGATTCCACGGTCACGCGGTGCCCGCCCTCGGCGTCCGGCTCCCAGTTGATGGTTCGCACCGGGGTATTGAGCACAACATCGTCGCCCAGGTCCTGCGCCAGCAGCTGCGAGACCTGCTGCATGCCGCCCACCACACGGCGGTCCAGGATGAAGTCCTCGTCCGTGAGGTTGGTGAAGGATCCCGCGGACGCTGCCATGAGGACGGCCTGCAGGGCCGAGAAGGAGTGCGCGGGCTTGGTCAGCATGCCGCCGGCGATGAACAGTCCGATGTTCTTGCAGGCTTCCTCGCTGGCCGAGTTCTGCCGCAGCCAATGGTGGAACGAGATGGTGTCCAGCTCCCGGGCCTTCGGGTGCGCCCAGGGTTCGGCGGGCCCAATCTCGGCCGCGAGCTGGTCCAGGATGGCCACCAGGCGGTCCATTTCGACGGCGGTTTCCGGGTCCACGGGGAACGAGTCGCCGGTGTAACGCACTGGAACGCCGTCGGCACCGATGTAGACGGACTCACCGTCGCGGTAGCGCGGGTAGGTGTCCAGGTTCAGTTCCTGGAGCAGTTCCAGGAGCGCTTCCTGGTCCGGCGAGACCCACTGGCCGCCGATTTCCAGCATGGCGCCGTCCACAGTTCCGGTCCAGGTGCGCCCGCCCACCCGGTCACGGGCCTCGAGGACGGCGACACTGAGGCCGGCCTTCTTCAGTTCGCGGGCGGCCATGAGTCCAGACGGCCCGGCTCCAACAACAACGACGTCGCGGTTCAGGTTCAGCATGATGTCCTCTCTGCGGTCCCGGGTGATGGAAACCACTAAATGAATGGCATTCATTTATTAGAACTATAGCCCGTCCGGCCGGGCAGCGGAAGTACCTGGTGCAATAATGCGGAGGACACCGAGGAAAGGGCAGAAATTGCCGGCAGTACCAGCAGCACACCAACGTCCGGCTCCCGACGGCGGCGTCCGGAGAAGGCGCGCCGGAAGGCCTTCCTCGGCGGTACTGGACAAGGCGGGCATCACCTCGGCCGCCCTGGAGCTCGTTAGCCGGAAGGGGTACGACGGGCTGACCATGGCTGCCCTGGCCAAACTCCTCGAGGTGGCGCCCTCCGCCCTCTATAACCACGTGTCGTCGAAGCAGGACGTCCTGCTTCTGGTGGAAGACCACCTGATGTCCCTGGTGGATGTGTCCTCCTTTGGCGCCGCGCCCTGGGATGACGCGGTCCGCACGTGGGCCTGGAGCTACCGCAATGTCTTCGCCGAGCACACGCCGCTGATTCCGGTCATCGCCGTCCTGCCGGTCACCGACGCGCCGCAGACACTGGCCATGTACGAGACGGTCAGCAAGGGATTCCTCGACGCCGGCTTCCCCCAGGAGCGCATCATTTCGGCCATCGTGGCGCTCGAGTCGTTTATTTTCGGCTCCGCATACGACGTCACCGCCCCGGAGGACATTTTCGACCCGGGCACCATGGCCGATTCCACGCCATATTTCACCGCCGCGGTCCGAGGGGCTGCGGGCACCGCGCTGCGCGGACACACCCAAATCCCTGAAGGCGGTGACGCGGCCACTGACCCCCTGCGCGCCGCGGACGCCGCCTTCGCGCTGGGCTTGGACGCCCTGATTGACGGGTTGGGTAGCCTTCGTCGTGAGGCGGACTGACGTTGGCGCGGACGTCACACTCGGGATCGCAAAATCATGCTTGTAGTACAAGTTTTAAACTTGTATCCTAAGAGGGTGGGCGAAGGAGCCCAGTCCCGCCCTTAGGAGAATCCATGAGCACCGTCGACCTGATCCGGCACGTCAAACTGTCCACCGCCCGCCTTCCCCTCGCCGTTCCCATCAGCGACGCCAAAGTCTTCACCGGCCGGCAGAAGCCCATGACCGAGGTAGTGTTCCTCTTCGCCGAAATCACCACCGAACTGGGCCACTCCGGCATCGGCTTCAGCTACTCCAAGCGCGCCGGCGGGCCGGCCCAGTACGCCCACGCCAAAGAAGTGGCCGAGGGCATCATCGGCGAGGACCCCAACGACATCGCCAAGATCTACACCAAGCTCCTGTGGGCCGGCGCCTCCGTGGGCCGCTCCGGCGTCGCCACCCAGGCCCTGGCAGCCATCGACATCGCCCTCTACGACCTCAAGGCCAAGCGCGCAGGCCTTTCCCTGGCCAAGTTCCTGGGTTCCCACCGCGACTCCGTGCAGACCTACAACACCTCCGGCGGTTTCCTCAACGCCTCCCTGGACGAGGTCAAGGCACGCGCCTCCCAGTCCATCGAGGAGGGCATTGGCGGCATCAAGATCAAGGTGGGCCTGCCGGACTCCGCAGAGGACCTGCGCCGCGTGGCCGGCATCCGTGAACACATCGGCTGGGACGTTCCGCTGATGGTGGATGCCAACCAGCAGTGGGACCGGGCCACGGCCCTGCGCATGGGCCGCCGCCTTGAGGAGTTCAACCTCATCTGGATCGAAGAGCCGCTGGATGCCTACGACTTCGAGGGCCACGCCCACCTGGCCCAGGTCCTGGACACTCCCATCGCCACCGGTGAAATGCTGGCCTCCGTGGCCGAGCACAAGGGCCTCATCGCCGCCAACGGCTGCGACATCATCCAGCCTGACGCCCCGCGCGTCGGCGGCATCACCCAGTTCCTCCGCCTCGCCGCCCTCGCGGACGAACGCGGCCTGGGCCTTGCACCGCACTTCGCCATGGAAATCCACCTGCACCTCGCAGCGGCCTACCCCCGCGAACCGTGGGTTGAGCACTTCGACTGGCTGGACCCGCTGTTCAACGAGCGCCTCGAAACCAAGGACGGCCGCATGATCGTTCCGGACCGCCCCGGCCTCGGCGTCACGCTCAGCGACCAGGCCCGCGCCTGGACCACCGACTCCGTGGAGTTCGGGGCATAACGCTGAAGCCGTAACCTTGAGCCATGAGCCGGAACCTCACCGCGGACCTCGCCGCCGACCTTCGCAACCGCATTGTTGACGGCATCATCCAACCGGGTGAGAAGCTTCCCAGCGAAAACACCCTGATCAGCGACTTCGGCGTGAGCCGGACCGTGGTCCGGGCCGCGCTGACGAGGCTCCAGGCCGAAGGGCTCGTGGAAACCGAACGCGGGCGCGGCAGCTTCGCCCTCACGCCGCCGTCGGACGGGCCCCAGGCTGTACCCGGGGCCCGGCCGGTGGCCACCACCGAGGACCGGCTGCACCTGCTGGAGTTCCGCATGGGCGTCGAGACGGAAGCCGCCGCCCTGGCCGCGCGCAACCACACCGAGCGGCAGTTGCGGGCGGTGGGCACTGCGCTGGAGGCCTTCACCAAGAGTGCGGGCCACCCGTCCCATGCCATGAAATCGGACTTCGACTTCCACCGGGCGGTGGCGGCGGCCTCCGGCAACCCGTATTACTCCGACTGCCTCGCAGCACTGGGCCAGACGATGATTGCCATGCCGCGCACCCGGCTGATGACCGGCGTCGAGCACTACGCCCGGGACCACTTCGACCAGGTGGTCCAGGAGCACCGGTCCATCCTGGACGCCATCGCCGATGGTGACGAGGCTGCTGCCGCGGCCGCGATGCGCAGCCACTTGGCCAACTCCCGACGCCGATTCAAGGCATCCGCACGGCCGTCCAGCGAACCGGGGCCCAGGCCCGAGTCCTAGGCCCGTTCGCTGATCCGCGCCTTCGGGGCCCTGATCCGCGAGCAGGACCCTGACGGGCGGGCCTCACCCCGCTGGCGCTCCCGCCGCCGGCATGGTCTCCCCTATCAGCTCCAGGAGCCGCAGCACCGCAGGATTGGCCGTTTCCTCGTTCCAGGCCAGTTCCAGGTCCACCCGGTTCAGTTCCTTCATGCCGTGGCGGCCATCGATTTCGTGGAACTCCACTCCGGGCGGGGCGAAGGCCATTGCCGAGGCAGGAACCAGGGTCACTCCAAGCCCGGCCTGGACGAACGCCAGCAGCGCCGGGACCTGGCTGGCGTACTGGGTGATGTTGGCATGGGCGCCCGCGCTGGCGAACAGGCGGAGCACCAAGTCGTGGAAATACCGGGCCTCCTTGGTGGAGTACATCAGCAGGGGGCGCCGGTCCAGGGACCCCAGCGGCAGCGGCTGGCCGTCGGCAATTCCGGTGTTGCCCAGGATCGGGTTTCCTTCCGGCACCGCCACGACCAGCCTGTCCTGCATCAGCGGCCGGAACACCACCCCTGGCCGGGCAACGATGGGCCGCAGCAGGCCGATGTCCACACTGCCCTTCACCAGCCCGTCCATCTGGTCGGTGGACACCAGCTCCCGCAGCACAAAAGACACCCCCGGCATCCCTTCGGCCGCCTTTCGGAGCATCATGGGCAACGCGCTCTGGCCGGCTATCGCGGTGTAGCCCACAGTGATGGTCCCTGCCTGCCCGGAGGAAACCCGGCGGACGTCCATGTCCGTCTTGATGCACATGTCCAGGATCTGCCGGGCCCTGGGCAGCAGTGTGGCGCCGGCTGCTGTCAGTTCCACCTTGCGGCTGGTCCGGCTGAACAGTGTGGTGTTGAGCTTCTTTTCCAGCATCTGGATCTGCCGGCTGAGCGGCGGCTGGGTCATGTTGAGCCGTTCGGCAGCGGCACCGAAATGCAGTTCCTCGGCCACGGCCACGAAGGCCTCTAACTGGGGCAGCGAAAACATCAATACCTTTACTGGATTGTCGAGTGCAGAAATTGGCTTGGACCTGTATCGATCGCTTCCCATATCGTCTGTGAACAGGACCACACAAAGCAACCCCCATCAGGAGCCCCGCACCATGAAGAGCACAGCGCTGTGACCCCTACCTTCGACACCGCCCAGCACCTCGGCCAGGTCCGCATCACCGGCGTGACCATCACGCCCGTGGCGTTCAAGGACCCGCCGCTCCTTAATACTGTCGGCGTCCATGAACCCTTCGCCCTGCGCGCCATCATCGAGGTCCTCACGGACTCGGGCGTATCCGGCTTCGGCGAAACCTACGGCGACGCCGGCCACCTGGCCCGGTTGCAGCTGGCAGCCGCATCGCTGGAAGGCGTGGACGTCTTCAACATCAACACCCTCCGCGGCCGCATCGCGCAGGCCCTCAGTGTGGACACCATCGAGGGCGGCCACGGCATGAGCGGCATGGTCACCGGTTCGAGCACGGCGGACCGCGTCCTGTCCGCCTTCGACGTCGCGGCGCTGGATATCCAGGGACAGCTCCTGGGCCGTCCCGTCAGCGATCTGCTGGGCGGGGCGGTACGGGAGTCCGTGCAGTTCAGTGGCTACCTGTTCTACAAATGGGCCGGGCATCCCGGCCAAGAGGCGGACCGGTGGGGCGCCGCATTGGACCCGGAAGGCATTGTCCGGCAGGCCCGGGCGATGGTGGACGGCTACGGCTTCGGCGCCCTGAAGCTGAAGGCCGGCGTCTTCCCGCCCGAGGAGGAGATCGCCGCCATCCAGGCCCTCCGCGCGGAGTTCCCGGACCTGCCGCTCCGCATCGACCCCAACGCCGCCTGGACCGTGGAGACCTCCATCCGGGTGGGGAAGGAACTGGACGGCGTCCTGGAGTACCTGGAGGACCCCACGCCGGGGATCGGGGGCATGGCAGCAGTGCGCAGGGAAGTGGGCATGCCGCTGGCCACCAACATGTGCGTTGTCAGCTTCGCTGATGTGTCCCCCGCCGTTGCGGCCGGAGCCGTGGACGTCATTCTCTCCGACCACCACTTCTGGGGCGGGCTGCGCCGCAGCCAGTTCCTTGCCGGGATCACCGAAACCTTCGGGCTGGGCCTGTCGATGCACTCCAACTCCCACCTCGGCATCAGCCTGGCCGCCATGGTCCACCTTGCTGCGGCCACCCCCAACCTCGACTATGCCTGCGATACGCACTGGCCGTGGAAGGACCCGGAGGAGGACATCATCGAGGACGGTGTCCTCCGGTTCACGGACGGCGCGGTGGGGGTCCCCACGGCACCCGGCCTGGGCATCACGGTGGACCGGGACGCCCTGGAGCGCCTGCACCGCCAGTACCTGGACTGCGGGCTGCGGAGCCGTGACGATACCGGTTACATGCAGCGCCTGCACCCCTCCTACCAGCTGCAGAGTCCCCGCTGGTGAGCGCACCGGACAGTAGCCAATCCCTTCGGATCGTGGTCACCGATCCCATCATCAGCCGGTTCGAGGAGGCGTTAAGGTCCGACGGCGGCGCGCACCACTGGGACATGGCTGCGGCGTGGTCTCCGCAAAGGCGGGCCGCGGCACTTGCCGCGGCCGACGTCGTCGTCTGTTCCGCCCTTCCCCCGTCTGAAGCGGAAGCCGCGGGCAACGTCCGGCTGGTCCATGTGACCGGAGCCGGCTACGACAAGATCTCTTTCCCGCACCTGTCTCCCGGGGCAACCGTGGCCAACACCTTCCATCACGCCCGGCCCATCGCCGAGCATGTCCTGATGGTCATGCTGATGTTGTCGCGGAACGTCGTCCGGGCGGACCGCGAGGTGCGGACCGGCCAGTGGCGGACCATCGCCACTGCCCCGGACGTTCCGTTCCATCCCGTGCTCAGCGACCTGGTGCTCGGCGTGGTGGGGCTGGGGTCCATTGGCGCGGAGGTAGCCCGGGTTGCCGCTGCCATGGGGATGAAGGTCCGGGCCGTGCGCCGCAACCCAGCCGGGCCGCTGCCCGCCGGGGTCAAGCTGGACTGGGTGGGCGGCAACGCCGATCTTCCGGCCCTCCTGGCGGGTTCCGACGTCGTGGTGGTCACCGTGCCCCTGGCGGAGGACACCCGCGGCATGATCGGCGCTGCGGAGCTGGGAGCGATGAAGCCCTCCGCGATCCTGGTCAACGTGGCGCGTGGCGCCGTGGTGGACCAGGCAGCGCTTTATGCCGCCCTCTCGGAGCGGCGGATTGCCGGCGCCGGACTGGACGTCTGGTGGGGTACGCCTGCCGAGGGCGTGGTGCCGCCGGCGCAATGGCCGTTCACGGACCTGGACAACACGGTCCTCACGCCGCACCACTCGGGCCATGCGCGGGTGACGTTCGAGCGCCGGGCCCGGGACATCGCGGCCAATATCGGACGGCTGGCCACCGGACTGCCGCTGCACAATGTTGTCAGGACGGGCCCAGTACCAGCCGGGTGACCAGCAGCGCGCTCCCCAGTGCGGACGCGGCAAAGGCCAGCTTCTTCAGCCGGGCCGGGCTGAGGAACCGGTTGACGTAGCGGGACGCCGCATAACCGGCGATCACCGCCGGAACCATCCACAGGGCCAGGACCAGCATGTGCTCGGTGACAGTACCGGCCAGCCACAGCATGGTCATGGAAATGGCCGATCCCACCATGAAGAAGGCACTCATGGTGCCGCGCAGCCTCGGCCCCTCATGGCCCTGCCAGATCAGCGCCATGGGCGGGCCGCCGATGGACGTGGCGGTGCCCATGATGCCGGAAGCGGCCCCCGCCACCACCAGGTTGGTCCGCCGGGGCCGCGGCGCCCAGCCCCGGCCCGCCAGGACCAGGCCGGCGAGGACCACGGCCACCACCACCCAGGCCATCCCTTCCCTGGAGGAGACCGCCACCAGCCAGGCGCCGGCCAGGCTGCCCGGTATCCTGCCCGCCAGGGCCCAGCCCGTACCGCCCAGGTCCAGGCTTTGCCGCTCGGTCACCGTCACCATGATGGTGACCAGCAGGGCGAGCAGGATCAGGGTGGCGGGCAGCAGTTCGGGATCGATGATGGCAATCACCGGCGCCGCCAGCATCCCCATGCCGAAGCCACTGGAGGCCTGCAGGCAGGCTGCCAGGAAGATGGCTCCGGCGATGATGGCGTATTCGGCGCCGGTCACAAGGCGTTGGCAGTTGCCGCTGGGGCGCCGGTAAGGCCCTTGATGGTGTCGAGCGGGAAGTGGCATTCGGCCAGGTGCCGCCGGCCGTCCGGGGCTGTCAGGACCTGCGGCTCCGGGGCCACCTCGGCACAAATGTCCTGGGCCTTCCAGCACCGGGTGCGGAAGCGGCATCCCGAGGGCGGATCCAGCGGGGAGGGCAGCTCGCCCTGAAGCACAATCCTGTCCCGCTTGGCGCCGGTGACGTCGAGCTTGGGCGAAGCGGACATCAGCGCCGCCGTATAGGGGTGCCGGGGATGGTCGAAGACCTCTTCGGTTTCCCCCGTCTCGATGATCCTGCCCAGGTACATGACGGCCACCCGGTCGGCGACGTGCCGGACCACAGTGAGGTCGTGGGAGATGAAGATATAGGAGACGCCCAGTTCCTTCTGCAGCTCGTTGAGCAGGTTGAGGACCTGGGCCTGGACGGACAGGTCAAGTGCGGATACCGGCTCGTCCAGGATGATCACGTCCGGTTTCAGGGCAAGCGCCCGGGCGATGCCGATGCGCTGGCGCTGCCCGCCGGAGAACTCCTGCGGCGACTTCCGCGCGTCGGACGCCCGCAGCCCCACCATCTGCAGCAGTTCCTGCACCCGTTCGTCCCGCTCCCGGGACGTGGGGTAGAGGCTCCGGTGCGTTGTCCAGGGTTCGGCGATGATGTCGCCCGCGCTCATCCGGGCGTTGAGCGATGCGAAAGGGTCCTGGAAGACCATCTGGACCCGCCGGCGCCATGCCAGCAGCTCCTTGCCCTTGAGCCCGAACGGGTTGGTCCCCTCGAAGCTGACCGTCCCTTCATCCGGAGTTTCCAGCATCATCAGCGTGCGCGCCAGGGTGGATTTGCCGCAGCCGGACTCACCCACCAGGCCCAGGGTTTCCCCGCGGCCCACGCTGAGGCTGATGCCGTCCAGGGCCTTGAGCCTGGTGTTCCCGCTGGCACTTTTGGCAACGTGGAACGTCTTGGTCAGGCCCTCAATGCTCAGAAGCGGTTCAGGCATTGGTGATCTCCTCGCTGAAGTGGCACGCGGCCGTGCGCACGGGACGGACTGTTGCGCCGCCGTCGTTGGTTCCTGCGGACGTGGTCTGCTCCGGGTCGGCCGCAGCGGTTGCGGTACCGCTTGGCGTACGACGGCGGCCTGCCGGGCGCAGTGCAGGGCGCTCGGCGCGGCAGATGTCCTGCACCATGGGGCAGCGCGACTGGTAGACGCAGCCGGACGGGATGTCGTGGAGCTCCGGCGGGCTGCCCGGGATGGATTTGAGCTGGTCGCCGCGTTCCAGGTGCACGGGCACGGATTCCAGCAGGCCCTTGGTGTAGGGGTGGCGGGGATCGGCGAAGACCTCGGCCACCGGCCCGCTCTCCACTACGTTCCCGGCGTACATCACGGCCACCGAATCTGCCTCCTCAGCCACCACCGCAAGGTCGTGGGTGATGAGGATGACGGCCATCTGGCCCTCTTCGCGGAGCTTGCGCAGCAACTGCATGATCTGCGCCTGGACTGTGACGTCCAGGGCGGTGGTGGGCTCATCGGCGATCAACAGCCGCGGATTCAGCGCCACTGCCATGGCGATGAGGATGCGCTGGCGCATGCCGCCGGAGAACTGGTGGGGGTAGGAATTGACCCGCGATTCAGGTTCCGGGATCCCCACGCGCTTCATCAGGTCGATGGCTTCGGCACGGGCCTGCTTGGCGTTCAGGCCCCGGTGGATCCGGAATGCCTCCCCCAGTTGTGTGCCCACTGTATATACGGGGTTCAGGGCGGTCAGTGCGTCCTGGAAGACGATGCCCAGTTCCGGTCCGGCAAACTTCAGCCGCTCCTTCGGGGTCAGCGCGGCCAGGTCGGTCCCGTTCAGGACAATCCGCCCGTCGGCCAGGTCGCAGACCGGGTCCATGATGCCCGCGAGTGCCTTGGCCGTCATGGATTTTCCGCAACCGGATTCACCCAGCAGGGCCAGGGTCTCCCCTGCCCGGGCTTCGAAGCCCACGCTGTTGACGGCCCGGACGGTGCCGCGGTGGGTCCTGATGTCCACGGCGAGGTCGCTGACCTGCAGGACCACGTCATGTGCCTGGGCGCCGGCCGGGCCGGCGGAGCCCTGGGGGTTCTGGCGTGTAGATGGGTCGGCAGCTGTTTTCACGGCTGTGCCTCCTTGGCTGGGATACGGGCGATCAGCCGTTTGCGGGGAAGGGCCAGGCGCCAGCGCTGGGCGGGATCGGTGGCGATCCGGAGCCAGGCTGCCAGCACGTTGGCGGCGATGGTGGTGACCACAATGGCGACGCCCGGGAAGATGGACAGCCACCATGCGGTCTGCAGGTATTGCCGGCCCTGCGACACCATCAGGCCCCAGCTGACGTCCGGCGGCTGGATACCGATGCCAAGGAAGCTCAGCGAGGATTCGGCCAGCATGACGTAGCAGAATTCCAGGGTGGCCAGGGTCAGCAGGGTGGGCAGCACCACCGGGATGACGTGCCGGAAGATGATGGCGTTGGGCTTGGCCCCGAAGGTCCGGGCGGCGTCCACGAAGGTGCGGCTTTGCAGTTCGGCCGATTCGGCGCGGGCGGTGCGCAGGTAGATCGGAATACGCGTCAACGCCAGGATCAGCACGATGTTGGCAGCGGAGGGGCTGAAGACGTAGAGGACCACTACGGCGAGCAGCAGTGAGGGGAAGCTCATGATCACATCGGCCACCCGCATGGAGACGTTCTCCCGCCAGCCGCGGTGGTACCCGGCCCAGACGCCCCACAGCGAGCCGATGAGCAGGGCCACGGCGACAGCGGGAAGCGCCACGGACAGGGTTGTCCTGCTGGCCACTACCAGGCGGGCCAGCATGCTGCGGCCCAGCGAATCGCTGCCCAGGAAGTACTCCCAGCCGTGCGCCATGGTGAACGGGGCCTTGTTGGCGAACAGCAGGTTCTGCTTGGTGGCGAGGTCGCCCATGAGCGCGGGCCCCACCAAAGCGGTCAGGCCAACCAGCAGCAGCACAAAGGCGGCGACGGCGGCGAATCGGTCTTTGAGGAGGAGGCGGAACAGGCCCGGCTGGCCGTCCCGGAGGTCCGGTGCGTTCCTGGTGGGCGGCTGTCCGGCCGGCTGCCGCTCTTCCTGCCCCTCTGGGGCGGCGCCGTCAGTCAATGAACTCGTCATGGTTCCTCCTAGGCCTTGACCGTCACGGGACGGACGCGCGCATCCAGCAGCGCGTACCCCATGTCGATAAGGATGTTCAGGGCAAAGATCGCGACGGCGGTCAGCAGCACCGCCGCCTGCAGGACCGCGAAGTCGCGCTGCAGGATCGAATCGATCATCAGCTTGCCGATGCCCGGCCAGCCGAAGATCGTCTCCACCACCACGGCGCCGTTGACGAGGCCCACGGTGAGGTCACCGGCGACAGTAAGGGCCGGCGCGGCAGCGTTCCGCAGGGCGTGGTGGGTGACCACCCGCAGCTCGCCGGCGCCGCGGCTGCGGGCCAGTTTGATGTATGGCTCGGAGAGCGCGGACACCATGGAACCACGCACAATCTGCACCAGCACACCAAACGGCCGCAGGAGCAGCGTGGCGATGGGCAGCACCCAGGCACTGGCCCCCGACACCCCCGACGTGGGGACCCAGCCCAGGGTGATCGCGAAGATCCAGATCCCCACAATGGCCAGCCAGAAGTCCGGGATTGATGCCGCGGCCATGGAGATGAAGCTTGAGATCCTGTCCGCGACGCCATTCGGCTTCAGCGCAGCCCAGCAGCCCACGATGACCGCCAGCACCACGGCCAGCACCATGGTGGTAGCCGCGAGCTGGAGGGTGGCCGGGAAAGCACGCAGCGCCATGGCGGCCGCGTCCTGCCCGGTGCGCAGGGACTGCCCGAAGTCGAGCCGGAGCACCCCGCCGAAGTAGTCGGCCATCTGCACCAGGAGCGGCTGGTCCAGGCCGTTGCGGGCCGTGAAGTCGTCACGCATCTGCTGGGTGGCATTCAGCGGCAGGTACAGGCTGGCCGGGTTTCCGGTCATTCTGGCCAGCGCGAAGACGCCCACCACTACCACCACCAGCGGCAGGGCGCTGGAAATGATGCGCTTTCTCAAGTAGGTCAGCATGGCCGTCCTTTCTGTGGGAGAGGCGGTTAGCTGGCCGGGGTCATCTCGGAGATGCGCAGCTCGTCACCGCTGGACGAGTTGGGCGTGTAGGAGACGGACTTGGCCTTGCCCAGGATGCCGGTCTGGTGCGAGATGTGCGCGAACTGGACCACCTTGTCGTTCTGGTAGGCGAAGATCTCCTCGAAGGCCTTCTGGCGGGCATCGCCGGAGGCAGCGTCCGCCTTCCGGATCATGGCGTCGAATTCCGGGGTTCCGAAGTAGCTCTGGGCTCCGGTGGAGAGCATGTACTGGTCCACCGTGAAGGCGGCGTCGCCGGCCTGGTTGCCGTGCTGGGTCATCAGGGCAACGGCGCCTTCATCGTCGGCGAACGGGCGGACCTGGTAGGTCAGGTGCTGGCTGGTTTCGAGCATCTTCAGCTTCACGTTCAGGCCTGCCTGGCTGAGCTGTTCCTGGAGTACCTGGGCCAGTTCGGTGATCTTGGGGAACTGGGCGCTGCGGACCACAAGGGAAATCTGCTTGGAGGTGTCCACGCCGTCGGCCTTGGCCTCTGCCACCAGCGACTTTGCCTTCTCAAGGTCGAACGGCCAGCTCTTCAGCCCGGAGTTGTGGCCCACGATGCCTTCGGGGACCAGCTGCGCAGCCACCTGGTGCTTGCCCTGGTAGAGCGAGTTGACGATCCCTTCCTTGTCGATTGCGTAGTTGACCGCCTGGCGGATCCGTATGTCGTTGAGCGGTGCCTCGTTCGCGTCCATGCGCAGCGCCACTGTTTCGTTGTTGGGGTAGTCAACGCCGAGGTCTCCGATGTTGTCATCAGGGCTCAGCCCCATGGCAACGTCCGCCTCCCCGCTGGTGATCATGGCGGCACGAACCGAGCTTTCGGAGCGCCACTGGTACTCCGCCTTGGCGTAGGCAGGCTTGTCGCCCCAGTAGCCGTCCCAGCTGCTGAGCGAGATCTTCTGGCCGGCGTCCCAGGAATCGATCTTGTAGGGGCCGGTTCCGATGGGTTCGCGAACCTTCTCGGTGGTGCTGGTGGACGTCGGCACCACTTCGAGGAAGGAGAGCCGCAGCGGCAGGATGGGGTCCGGTTCCGGTGTTGTCACGGTCAGGGTGGTGGCGTCGACGGCCTTGACGTCGAGGTCGGCGTCTCCGAAGACGTAGCCCTCAACGTTGCACCCGAGTTTGGAGTTCACCGCCCGGTCGATGGTGAAGGCTGCCGCCTCGGCGTTGAAGGGTGTTCCGTCCTGGAAGTTGACTCCCTCCCGGAGCTTCAGGGTCCATTCCGTATCGCTGGTGGCCTTCCACTCGGTGGCGAGCTTGGGTTCGAGTTCACCGCTTTGCGGATTGCGTTCGATCAGGGGCTCGGTCACGTTGGAGCGAACCACAACGCCGGTGGAAGTCAGGTTGGACTCACAGGCCTCGAGTGTGGGCGGTTCCTGGCCCAGGACCACACGGACGGTGTCCGCCGCGCCGCCACCGGCGCTGTCCGAGTTGGCCACGCTGCAGGCGCTGAGGCCAAACACCGCGACGGCCGCGAGGGCTGGCCACCTCAGTGCGGTGGCCTGGAAGGGAAGCTTTGAAGAAGACGTCATTGGGTTCCTCCGGTTGGAAAACTTGGTGCGCAGTGCCCCGGCACCGTCAGACGCATCGGCGAAAGGATGCTTGGCGGGGCCGCGCTCGACTCAAGCTAATTGAGCTGTTGGGGGCCCACAAGGGATTCGGCACAGTCCTCCGGTGCCGCTGCGGGGGCGATGGGCGCTTTTGGCAGCTGTGATCCGCACCACTGATGCGCGGGATCCGCGTCATTCCGCCCGACCGGGACCATCAATACAGTTCGGGCATGGATCCATGCCATTTACATGTTGGACCTGTATGGGTCCGAAACCTAGGGTGCTGGATATGAAGAACATCGCCGTCCTCCAGGTAGGGCCCCTCATGCCAGTCGTCCAGGAAACGATCATCAGCGACTACGGCGCGGTCCGGCTGCCCGATGCTCCGGCAGAACGGGCCGACTTCCTCCGCCAGCACGGCGGCACCTTCGACGTGGCGGTGACGTCGGGCAAGTTCGGGGTAGGGACGGACCTGATGCGCGCCCTGCCCAACCTTCGCGCAGTCATCAATTTCGGCGTCGGCTATGACACCACCGACGTGGCACAGGCGTTCGAGCGCGGCATCATCGTCAGCAACACCCCGGACGTCCTGAATGACTGCGTTGCCGACACTGCCCTTGCCCTCTACGTGGATGTCCTGCGCGGAATCAGTGCCGCAGACCGGTTCGTCCGGCGCGGTGACTGGCTCAGCAAGGGCAACTTCCCGCTCGCCACCAAAGCCAGCGGCCGCAAAGTGGGCATCCTTGGCCTGGGCCGGATCGGCAAAGTGATCGCCCGGCGCCTGGAAGGCTTCGACTGCGAGATCAGCTACCACAGCAGGAACCCGGTAGCAGGAGTCGATTACCGGTACGCGCCCTCACCGCGTGACCTCGCCACAGGGTGCGAGGTGCTCATCGTGGCCGCGGCCGGCGGCCCGGGTTCAACGGGCCTGGTGGACGCGGGCGTCATTGAGGCGCTGGGCCCCCGCGGCTACCTCATTAACATTGCCCGCGGATCGGTAGTGGACCAGGACGCCCTGGTCGATGCGCTGCTGTCCGGCAGGCTGGGCGGAGCGGGCCTGGACGTCTTCGTTGACGAGCCCAAGGTCCCCCAGGACCTGCTCGAGCTGGACAACGTGGTCCTCCTGCCGCACCTGGGAAGCGGCACCCACGAAACCCGGGCAGCGATGGCGGACCTGACCCTGGCCAACCTGCGCTCCTACGCCGAGACCGGTTCCGCGGTAACCCCCGTGCACCCGTAACGGCGGTATCCGCCGGCTCCCGGTTGCCCCATCAGTCAGGCCCCCTAAACCCGGGTTTTGGCAACGAAAACTGATGGGGCATCCGGGGAACCCACGAGCAGTGCTTAAAACAAGAAGAGCCCCGATCCTTAGATCGGGGCTCTTCTCAATTGCGTGCGCGAGGGGGGATTTGAACCCCCACGCCCTTTCGGACACTGGCACCTGAAGCCAGCGCGTCTGCCGTTCCGCCACTCGCGCGCAACTTCTTCCACGCCACTACGGCCGGTTTCCCGATTCGCAGTCTTGTAAAAGCAGCGAGATCAAGCATAACGGACACATGCCGCAAAACACCAATTGAGCAGCGGAGGCCAACCGGACCCGGCCGCAGCACGCCAATTATCGGAGCCCGGGCACCCGCCTTCAGCGCCTTTCCGCCAAGGACCGGAGGGCCCGGGGAACGAACTTTTGGAGGCGGCGGGCCGTTGTGGATTAAGGTCATTCGCAGGCCAGCCCAGTAGTATCGGATGTAGGAGTGGCTGCCGTGCGCAGCCATACCAGCGAGTGTCTACTGAACGCCGGGTGAAGTTCCGGACTGCGAACTGCCCCTCAGCCGGAGGGAAAGGAGGAGAACCATGGGTCTGCTGGACAAAGTGGAGCGCGGCATCGAAAAGGCCGTCCGTGGCGTCTTCTCCACCGGCTCAAAAGCGCAGGTTGAACCCGTAGAAATCGCCAGCAGGCTGCGCCGGGAAGTGGACCACAAGGCCCTCACTGTCGCCGCCGGACGCACCCTCGCCCCCAATGTCTTCGATGTCCAACTCAGCGACGACGACTTCAAGCGGGCCCAGGAATGGGGAACCCCGCTGGCGGAGGAACTCTGCGACGTCGTCATCAACCACGTCCGCAGCCAGGGTTACACGCTGCAGGGATCTGTCCGCATTTCCTTCCGGCGTGATTCCGAGCTCCGGGCCGGGGACTTCGAGATCGCTTCCTCCACAGAAAAGTCCAAGGGCAACGGCAGCACCCAGCCCTCGCGCCCCACGGTGCCGGCCGCTCCCAGCCGCCAGCCCGTCAGGCTGCAGCCGGTCCTGGACATCGACGGGCAGCGCTACTCACTGAACGCCCCCTCCATTGTGCTGGGCCGATCCTCCGAGGCCGATATCCATGTCGAGGACACCGGAGTTTCCCGCCGGCACCTGGAAATCCGCACTGCCAACGGTGCCACCAGCGCCGTGGACCTGGGCTCCACGAACGGAAGCTACGTCAACGGGCAGCGGGTCTCGGGCAGCATCGAACTTACAGACGGCTCCACCATCACGATGGGACGGACAAAGATCATCTTCCGCCTGCTTCCTGCCAACCCTGGTGGCCGCGCATGAGCGACTTGACCATCACCGCGCTGCGGTTCGGCTTCCTGCTGCTCCTGTGGGTGCTCATCTTCAGCATTGTTTCCGCCATGCGCCGGGACCTGATGGTGGGCCGCAAGGCCGCCTCCGGGGCCCCCACCGCCCGTGAGGTCCGCAAGAACCCGGATCTCGCCGAAGCACCGCCGCAGCCCGTGAAGCAGCAGGCCAGGCAACTGGTGGTGGTGGAGGGCCCGCTGAAGGGAACCACCCTTCCGCTGGCCGCCAGCCCGGTCCTGCTGGGCCGTGCCCAGGAAGCCACCCTGGTGCTCGAGGACGACTACGCCTCAGGCCGCCACGCGCGGCTGTTTCCGCAGGGCAGCCGCTGGTTCATCGAAGACCTTGGGTCCACCAACGGCACATACCTAGCGGACCAGCAACTTACCCGTGCCCTGCCCGTTGAGCCAGGCGTACCTGTGAGAATCGGCAAGACGGTCATCGAATTGAGGCCGTAGCTGTGGCCGTTTCCGAAAACCCCGCAACCGGGCCCCAGCCCGCGCCGCGGCCCCTCATCATGCGCTACGCGGCCCGGTCCGACGTCGGCAGGATCCGCTCCAAGAACGACGACTCCGCGTATGCGGGCCGGCACCTGGCCGTCGTAGCGGACGGCATGGGCGGCCATGCCGGCGGCGACGTCGCCTCGGCTGCAACAGTCCTGGACATGATCCACCTGGACCGAGCGGATTATGAGGGCGACGCCGGCACCATCCTCGCCGACGAGATCCAGACAGCCAATTCCCTGCTCTCCGAGCTGGTCCATATCAATCCCAAGCTTGCCGGGATGGGCACTACCGTGACAGCGCTGCTGCTCGCGGAAGGCCAGCTGCACTTCGCCCACATCGGCGATTCGCGCGCCTACCGGCTCCGGGACGGCGAATTCGAACAGATCAGCGTGGACCACACGTTCGTCCAGCGGCTGATCGATGAAGGCCGGCTCAAGCCTGAAGAAGCGGAAACGCATCCGCACAAGAACGTGCTCATGCGCGTGCTCGGTGACGTGGATGCCAGTCCCGAGCTGGACCTCGACACCTTGGAGGCCCGGCCGGGTGACCGCTGGCTCCTCTGCTCCGATGGCCTCAACTACGTTGCCGGCCACGCCGTGGAGCGGACCGTCAAGGAAACCCCGAACCTCCGCGAATGCGTGGAAACCCTGGTGGACCTCACCCTGGAGGCCGGTTCCCCGGACAACGTCACGGTCATCATGCTGGAGATCGCGGAGGAAACGCCCGACGACGTCAGCACGGCCGCCGTCGACGTCATTCCCGCCGCCCAGGCCACGCAGTCCGCTGAAGCGCCGGCCGCTGCCGTCGCAGCTGCTGCGGGGACCGCCGATGCCTCCGGTTCCGACGCAATGGATGCCCGGGACCCGGAGACCAAACCAGTGCCGGCGGAGGCCGCGACGACCGGCGGAAGCGAACCGGATGCCGGGCCTTCGGAAGACAAGGCGCCGGACCCGGGATCCACCGACCCCCACCTCGGGGAGCACCTGTCCGCTGAAGTTCTGCGCGAGGAACTGTCCTCGCGTCCCCATGAACTGGTGGGGGCCGCGGCAACCGCCGCAGAGTCCGGTTCCATCCCCACCATCGCCGGACGTACCGTGGCGCGCAGGGCCGCCACAGTCCTCACACACAAGGCTGAACCGGCCGCGGGTGACGACGACGAAACGCTGGTGCCGCTGAAGCCGCGCCGCTGGATTACCTGGTCCGTGGCGGCCGTTGTTGTGGTGGTCCTGGGTGTGGGACTGTGGCTCGGTTACGCCTGGACCCAGACCCGCTACTACGTGGGCGAGTCCGATTCCCGCGTTGCCATCTTCAATGGGGTCTCCC
Source organism: Pseudarthrobacter sp. SORGH_AS 212 (assembly GCF_030818145.1). NCBI lineage: Bacteria > Bacillati > Actinomycetota > Actinomycetes > Micrococcales > Micrococcaceae > Pseudarthrobacter > Pseudarthrobacter sp. SORGH_AS 212. The sequence goes on from NZ_JAUTAA010000001.1 coordinate 2,046,756, forward strand.
AGCGGCTTGGCCCCATCCAGCTCTCCAGCCTGGAAACCGTGACGGACATCCGGATGGATTCGCTCCCGCAGTTTTCCCAGCAGCGGGTCCGCCAGACTGTCCCCGCCAGCGACCTTTACGACGCACAGCGGATCGTAAAGAACCTCGAACTCACCGGCACCACTTCGCCTGAAGAGGAGTGCCCTGCAGCTACGGCATCGCCGTCGCCCACCCCGGTTCCCACCACGCCGGCTCCGTCCGCGACGGCGTCGGCGGCTGCACCGTCCGCCGCCCCCGCGTCCGGCAGCCCCACTCCTTCGCCGAGCCCTACCGTCAACTGCGAGGGAGCCAAGTGAGCCAGCTCAGCACCGCCGTGAAGCCGCGCCGCAACGTTGAACTTGCGTTGTTGGTCCTCGCCCTTGCCGTTGGCATCGGCGCCAACATGATGGTTGGCGTTGATAAGGAAAAGGCGTTCGACTCCGATTTCTGGTTCCAGTCGAGCCTGCTCGCGGTGGCGGCCTTGGCCTTCCACGGCGTCCTGCGCTTCCGCGCAAAGTATGCCGATCCGGTTATGCTTCCCCTGGTGGTTGCCCTGAACGGACTCGGCCTGGCCATGATCCACCGCCTGGATCCTCCGGGCGCGGACACAGGCAACAATCAGCTCCGCTGGACGCTGATCGCCATGGCAGTGGCCATCGCCGTCATCTGGTTCCTGAAGGACCACCGGATCCTTCGCCGTTTCACATTCATTTCGCTGGCCGCCAGCGCCCTGCTGCTGGTTCTGCCGCTCGTTCCCGGCATCAGCGCCGGCGAGATTCTGGGTGCCAGGGTGTGGATCCGGCTCGGCCCCATGACGTTCCAGCCGGGCGAGGTCGCCAAGATCACCCTGGCCATATTCTTCGCGGGGTATCTTTCCTCGAACCGGGACCTGATCCTGCTGGCCGGCCGCAAGCTCGGCCCCCTGCAGTTCCCCCGGTTCAAGGACATGGGACCCATGATCGCCGCGTGGCTGGTCAGCATTGGCGTGCTGATCTTCCAGCGGGACCTCGGTTCCTCCGTCCTGTTCTTCGGCCTGTTCATCGTCATGATCTACGTGGCCACCAGCCGGATCAGCTGGGTGGTCATCGGCCTGGCCCTGATCCTCGGCGGCGGCTTCGTGGCCTCCCGGGTGTTCTCCCACGTGGAGCAGCGCATCAACGGCTGGCTCAACGCCTTCACACCCGAGGTGTACGAGAACGGCAGCCGGCAGGTGATCCAGGGCCTCTTCGGGATGGCCAACGGCGGCCTGGTGGGTACCGGGCTGGGCCAGGGCCGGCCGGACCTGGTTCCCTTCGCCAACAGCGACATGATCATCGCGTCCCTCGGCGAGGAACTGGGACTCATCGGAATCTTCGCCATCGTCCTCATGTACCTGCTGCTGGTGACCCGCGGTTTCCGTGCGGCGCTTGGCACCCGGGACGCGTTCGGCAAGCTCCTTGCCTGCGGCCTCTCGTTTGCCGTGGCCCTCCAGTGCTTCGTGGTGATCGGCGGCGTTACCCGGCTGATTCCACTGACCGGCCTCACCACGCCGTTCCTGGCGGCCGGCGGATCCTCCCTCCTGGCCAACTGGATCATCGTGGGGCTGCTGCTGCTGATTTCGCACACAGCCCGCGGCCCGGTGGACACCACTCCGTTGCCGCCGTCCAAGGGCGCAGACACTACTGGCATTGATACTCCAACCGAGGCGGTGAAGCAGGCATGAACCAGGCCATACGACATTCATGGATAGCGGCCGTCGCCATGTTCGCCCTGCTGTTCGGCGCCCTCAGTTTCGTCCAGGTGGTGGGGGCGGATGAACTGAAGGCCAACCCCCTGAACCAGCGCGCCATCCTGCAGAACTATTGCAGCGACCGCGGCGCCATCATCGTCGGCGGAACCCCGGTGGCCGAGTCCGTGGAAACAGGCTCCGAAACCTGCAAATTCCAGCGCACCTACCCGCAGCCGGAACTCTATGCCGGCATGACGGGCTACTTCTCCCAGAACTACGGTGCCACCGGACTGGAGCGGGCCATGGGTGAGGTCCTCACCGGTGACTCCGACCAGCTGTTCCTGGACCGGGTGGGCCAGCTGTTCCTCGGAAACCAGCCAAAGGGCGCCTCTGTTGAGCTGACCATCGATCCCGAGCTCCAGCAGCTCGCCTACAGCCTGATTCCCGACGGCCAGCGCGGTTCCATCGTGGTCACGAACCCCAAAACGGGGGCCATCCTGGCCATGGCATCCAAGCCGTCCTACGATCCCAACAAGGTAGCCGTCCAGGATCCCGAGGCCGAAAGCGCGAGCATCAACGAGTTCCTGAAGGTGCCCGGCATCAACCTGAACCAGAATGTCAGCGGCCCCACGGGTGAACTGCTGGCCCCCGGTTCGGTGTTCAAACTCGTGGACACGGCGGCAGCGCTTTCCTCCGGGAAGTACAACGCGGACAGTGTCCTGCCCAACCCGGCAGAAATGCCCTTCGACGGCATCTCCTACCGGCTTCCCAACTACGCCGGGGGCAACTGCTACACCAGGGACACCGCCAGTTTCGCCTTTGCGTTGCAGCAGTCCTGCAACACCCCCTTCGCGAGCATCGCCCTGGACCTGGGCCGTGACGCCATCGCTTCCCAGGCACAGAAGTTCGGTTTCGGCGAGGACCTGGGAGACCAGCTCAAGCTCGGCTACGCCCGCGGTGACGGCTTCCCGGACGAACTGGACGCACCTGGCCTCGCCCAGTCGGCGATTGGCCAGAAGGATGTCCGCGCCACCCCGCTGCAGGTGAACATGATGACGTCCGCCATAGCCAACGACGGCGTGCAGATGCGGCCAAGCCTTATCAAGACCCTCCGCTCTCCGGATCTGCGGGTCATCGATGAGCCGCAGCCCGAGCAGCTCCGGACCTCCACCACGCCGGAGATCGCCAACCAGATCACCGATTGGATGGTCAGCGCGGTCAGCGAAGGAATTGCGAACCGTGCAGGCGTCCCGGGCGTCCAGGTGGCGGGAAAGACCGGAACCGCGGAGCTGGGCGACGGCACCAACAACTCCTGGTTCACCGGCTTCGCCCCCGCAAACAACCCGCAGGTGAGCGTCACCATCGTCATGGAGGGCGTGGACATCACCACCGGAGCACAGCTGACCAGTCCGAACGCGAAGAAGATTTTTGAGGCGGTGTTGAATAAGTGAGGCCTACAACCGGAATCACCCTCGGCGGCAGATTCCAGCTGACCACGCGGATCGCGATCGGCGGCATGGGCGAAGTCTGGAAAGCAAAGGACCTCGTCCTCGGCCGCATCGTCGCGATCAAGGTGCTGAAGGAGGAGTACACCGGGGACCCCGGCTTCCTGCAGCGGTTCCGCGCGGAGGCCCGCCACACCGCACTCCTGAACCACGTGGGGATCGCCAACGTCTTCGACTACGGCGAGGAGGAGGGGTCCGCCTACCTGGTCATGGAGTTGGTGCCCGGCCAGCCCCTCAGCAGCATCATCGAGCATGAACACGTGCTGTCGCCGGACCGCACCCTGTCCATCATGGCCCAGACGGCCCGGGCGCTTTCCGTTGCGCATGCCCAGGGCCTGGTACACCGCGATATCAAGCCCGGCAACCTCCTGATTACGCCGGACGGACGCGTTAAGGTCACAGACTTCGGCATCGCCCGCCTGGCCGACCAGGTGCCGCTCACCCAGACCGGCCAGGTCATGGGTACCGCCCAGTACCTGGCGCCGGAACAGGCCACCGGACAGACCGCCACGGGATCTTCGGACATCTACTCCCTCGGCGTCATCGGGTACGAGTGCCTGACCGGCCACCGGCCGTTCTCCGGCGAATCCCAGATCGCGATCGCCCTGGCACAGGTCAACGACGCACCGCCGCCGCTGCCGGAGACCCTGCCCACACCGGTCCGCGCGCTCCTGATGTCCATGCTGGCCAAGGACCCCAAGAACCGGCCGGCTAACGCCATCAAGCTCGCCGAGGCAGCTGAAGCCATCCGCAACGGAGACGTCGGCGCAGCCCGCGCTGCAGTACCCGGCATGCTGCTCTTCGACGCGCCGGACACCGGCCCCATCACCGCGCCGGTGGATACGGCCACAGCACCCACCGGTGTGATCGGTGCGCAGCGGGATTCCTCACCGACAGCCACCTCCGCGCTCCCGGTGGTGGGAGCCGCCGCAGCCGGAGCCGCTGCCGGTGCTGCCGCAGCGAACGCTGCTGATGGCGACGCCGCGGACGGCAACGCACCCCAGGGACCGCTGGCCCGCGCCAACGCGCTGGCCGCCGAGCGTAACTGGGACCACGAAGAGACCACGTACGACGACGAGCCGGCCGATGAGCCGCAGCGCAAGGGCCGCACCCCGTGGACGTGGCCGCTGATCGCCTTGATCCTGCTCGTCCTGTTCGCCCTGGTGGGCTTCCTGCTCAACAACATGGGGGTGTTCTCGCCGTCCAACAGCCCAACGTCGGTTGTCACCTCAAGCAGCCCGAAGACCACCAGCGCCACGCCCACCAGGACATCGCAGGCACCCAGCCCGACGCCGACGCGCGATACCCCCACCCCGACGCCCACGCCCACCCAGGAAACCGTGAACGTGATCCCGGATGCGTACCTGGGCAAGGACTACAGGACGGTTCAGTCAGAGCTCTCTGCGTTGGGGCTGGTGGTTAACGGCGTCCAGCAGGAGAGCGCCGAAGATCCCGGCATTGTCCTGGACCTGAACCCCACGGGCCCCGTCCCTGCGGGTTCAACTATCACTGTCACGTACGCCATCGCTCCGCCGTCAGCGCCGGCGTCGGCGCCGGCGCCCACCTCAGCCGCTCCCACACCGGTGCCCACAACGCCGTCGGCCGCTGGGCCCACCGCTGAGTCCGCGCTGCCTACCTGTTCCACCGGCCAGGAGCCGGGCATTCCGCCCACCTGCGCACGGTAAACGGACTGAACGTGAACGAGTCATCGCGCGCACCGCTCCACCGGGAAGACAATGTCCCGGTGGACAACAAGCGTGTCCTGAGCGGCCGCTATGAGCTGGGTGGCCTCATTGGACGCGGTGGCATGGCGGACGTATACAGCGGCACGGACGCCAGGCTCGGCCGGACGGTGGCCATCAAGATCCTGCGTCCTGATATGGCCCGGGATCCCCAGTTCCAGGCCCGCTTCAAGCGTGAAGCACAGTCCGTCGCCGCCCTGAACCATTCGTCCATCGTGGCCATCTACGACACCGGTGAACAGCAGGTCCACGACGGTTCGGAGGAATCCGTCCGGCTGCCCTACATCGTGATGGAATTCGTTGACGGCAGGACGCTTCGGGACCTGATCCGGGCCAAGGAAGTCAGCATCGGCCAGGCGATCGACTACTGCCTGGGAGTCCTCGGCGCCCTCGAATACAGCCACCGCGCCGGCATCGTCCACCGGGACATCAAGCCCGCCAACGTGATGTACTGCGAGGCAACCAACTCCATCAAGGTCATGGATTTCGGGATCGCCCGCGCCATGGCGGATTCCTCGGCCACCATGACCCAGACGCAGGCTGTGGTGGGCACGGCGCAGTACCTCTCGCCGGAACAGGCCCGGGGCGAAACCGTTGATGCCCGCAGCGATCTGTACTCGGCTGCCTGCCTGCTCTACGAAATGCTGACCTCGAGGCCGCCATTCATCGGCGACAGCCCCGTTTCCGTGGCATACCAGCACGTCCGGGAAATTCCGGCGCCACCCAGCAGCATCAACCCCGAGGTCTCACCGGCGCTCGACACCGTCATGGCCAAGGCGCTGCAGAAGAACCGTGACGACCGGTTCCAGGATGCGGCAGCTTTCCAACGCGCTCTCAGGGCAGCCCGTTCCGGCGTCGCTGTCCCCGCCTTACCGGCTTCCGAAGCTCCCACTGACCCCAACGACCATGTCCCAGCCCCGGACAGCCCGCCAACGGAGGCTTTCGCCGCCGCCCCGGGCGCCGGGTTCCTGGACGACGCTCCCACCGGGCGCCTCGCCGTCACCGGCAGGGACGACGCCGGCGCCCGGACACCGCTGGGCGTGGCGGACGAACCCGGCGACGCTGAGCCGCTGCCGCTTGGCCTGTCCCAGGAACGGGACCCTTCCCCGCGGCAGAAGTCCCGGCGTCGGGCGTGGATTGCAACCTTGGTGATCTTCACCGTGCTCATCCTTGCCGGCGGCGGCCTGTGGGTCTACAGCGTGGTGAACCGGCCGGCGCCGCCCCCGCCGAAGGTGGACATCCCGGTGGTGGCCTCCATGACCGAGTCGGCAGCACTGCAGGAGCTGTACAACGCGAACCTGAAGCCGAAGATTACGCGTTCACAGAACGACGCCGTACCCAAGGGCATCGCGATCGGCACCGACCCGGTGTCCGGCCAGAAACTTGATCCCGGCGCAGAGGTGATCCTGAGCATTTCCGAGGGTCCCAGCGCCGTGAAGATCCCGGAGACCATCCCCGGCTCCACAGAGGCCGCGGCACGTGATGTCCTGCGTCAAGTGGGGTTGGTGGGTGCGCCGTCAACCACCACGGCCAACAGTGCCACCGTGCCGGCCGGTATCGTCATCACCACCAGTCCCGCACCGGGGCAAAGCGTAGGGGTGGGTACCACTGTTGAACTGGTGGTTTCCACCGGCAAGGTGGCGGTTCCCGAACTCCGCGGCCGCACCCGCGAGGAGGCCGAAGCCGCGCTCAAAGACCTGGGCCTGGTGCCGAACGTCGTTGAAGCGGAAAACGGCCAGGTTGAGGCGGGCCGGGTGACGGACCAGAGCGACGCCGTCAATGCCGCAGTGGAGCAGGGAAAGACCATCACCTTCGTGGTGGCCAAGGCTCCACCGCCGCCGCCCACCGCCACTCCCAGCCCGACACCAACCCCCACCTCAACCAAGGGCAACAGGGACCGGGACTAACCGGGTCAGTCGAGGATCGGCTGCCTCAGTGCTGGATCAGCGGGCTCAGCTTGGCTGCCCGCGCCGCTGCGCCGGCCATCCCCAGCGATTCGAGCCAGTTGCCCAACATCTGGTAACCGCCCTCGGTGAGGACCGATTCGGGGTGGAACTGCACTCCGCAGAGCGGGGCCGTGCGGTGCTGCAGCCCCATGACCACGCCGGAGGCCGTCTGTGCGGTGACTTCCAGGACATCCGGGATGGACTCACGGACCGCAGCCAGGGAGTGGTAGCGCGTGGCGGTGATGGGGGAGGGGAGGCCGGCAAACACACTGGTTCCGATGTGTTCCACCTGCGAGGTCTTGCCGTGCATGAGCTCGGGGGCGTGCGTCACGGTCCCGCCGAAGGCCTCCGCCAGCGCCTGGTGGCCCAGGCATACGCCGAACATGGGAACGCTGTTTTCACCGCACCACTTGATCAGTTCAATGCAGATGCCCGCCTCGGCAGGATTGCCGGGGCCCGGTGACACCAGGACGCCGTCGCGCGTGCCGGCAAGTTCGATCGCTTCGGCGAGGGTGACGTCGTCGTTGCGGACCACAGTGGTCTCGGCGCCGAGCTCCTGGAGGTAGCCCACCAGGGTGTAGACGAAGCTGTCGTAGTTATCCACCACGAGGATCTTGGTTGTGGTCATGGCTGGCTTGCTGCACCAATCGTTGAGTCAGTGAATTGGGTGTACTCGGACATCCAGGGAAACAGGAACTGGACCATCAATACCAGTGCGGCCGCCACCAGCACCACTGATGTGACGATCCGCAGCCAGAGCGGCCCCGGGAGGTGGCGGAAAATCCAGCCGTACATGCTCAGCCCTTCCCGATCGCCGCGGCCACCTGCGCGGCGATTTCGGCGGGCGGTCCGGCCGAGCCGGGGCGCCAACTGTCCATCAGGGCGTAGGCGATGATCCGTTCCTCCGCGCCGAACCGCGGGTTGCAGCTGGTCATGGTGAGGAACCTTTCCGTGGGGGCCACGCCCTGCAGGGTGGGCACCGGGGCCAGGACATCGGTACGCGAGGGCATCACGATCTGGTTGTTCCGGAAAACGTACGTGTAGTAGCCGTCCTTGGTCTGGACGTAGATCTTGTCGCCCGGCACCAGTGTGTGGATGTTGTCCAGCACAGCACCGTGGGTCTGCCGGTGGCCGGCCACGGCGAAGTTCCCTATGGCCCCTGGCATGGCGGTCGAGTCGTAGTGGCCCAGGCCAAGGGTGTCCAGGACATCCTGGCTGGTTCCCTGAACAATCGGCCGGGTGTAATTCGGGCCAAACCTCGGGATGTACATGATGCCGATGGTTCCGGCGTGGCCTGGGGCAGCACCCACCACGGGTTCACCGAAATCCCCGCCTTCCGCGGGCGGGGCTGTGGGAGCCGGAGCGGGCGCAGCTCCGAGGTCCTGGGCGAATTCCTTGATAACTTCACTCTGTTTGGCGTCGGATTCAACGTTGGTCCACCAAAGTTGCCATGCCACGAACAGCAGGAGGACCAGGCCGGCGGTGATGAGCAGCTCGCCGGCCACCTGTACAGCACCGCGAAGGATTACGACGCCGGCAGTGGGCGGGGCGGCGGGCCTCGCCTTCTCCTGCAATACCACGCGCTCTCCTCGGGGGCGGTTCCGCTGGGCACCGGCGGCCCGGGAACTCCGGCTAGAATTGGCTGCTAGTAAGAATTGACCAAGATCGAGCAGACCGCTGGCAATTTCCTTCTTGCAGGATATCAAGCCCGGGACGCCGCGCTTGACAGCCGCCAAGGAGAGCCAGTGCCCGAGTCAAAGCCCCGTAAGAAGACCGCCAGCACCGCAGAAAAGACCGCGCCGGACGCCTACAAGCCGAATCCGGTCTGGTTTAAGCCGGTCATGTTCGGGCTGATGATCATCGGCCTGTTCTGGATCATCACGTTCTACATCAGCGAGGGCCGCTTTCCCGTCCAGCCGTGGGGCTCCTGGAACATTGTGGCCGGCTTTGGCATCGCCATCGTGGGCTTCATGATGACGACACGCTGGCGCTCCTGAACCATGCCCGCCACGTATCGCCGCAATTATTCCTGACAAGGGCCGGCCATGTCACCAAGTGCTGACCTCATAGTGGGCGACGACGGCCTGGCACGGCCCGCCTGGGCCTCTACGGATCCGCTGATGCGGACCTACTACGACCAGGAATGGGGCCTGCCCGTCCGGGATGAACATGGGCTGTATGAGCGGATCTGCCTTGAAGGCTTCCAGGCAGGCCTGTCCTGGGCCACGATCCTCCGGAAGCGGCCGGCGTTCCGCGCCGCTTTCGCTGACTTCAACCCCGATGCCGTGGCGTTGTACACGGACCGCGACGTGGACCGCCTCCTGCAGGACTCCGGCATTGTCCGGAACCGGCTGAAGATTGTTGCCACCATCAGGAATGCCCGCGCCACCATCGCGCTGCGGGAAGAGGGCGGCCTGGTGGATTTCGTCTGGGGATTCCAGCCTCCCACCACCCCTCAGCCCCTGGTGCACGGGGACATCCCCACGCAGTCCGTGGAATCGGTGGCACTGTCCAAAGCCCTTCGCCGGAAGGGGTTTGCCTTCGTAGGCCCCACCACCATGTTTGCCCTCATGGAGGCAATCGGCATGGTGGACACACACCTTATGGACAGCCACCGCCGGGGTTCCTCGGGCGTGTGGCCGTAGCCTTCCTGAGACTGATCCAAAACCCCTGTTGCCTGAGACCGGCAGCGGGGGTTTTTCGTGTGCGGCGCCCCGGCCTGTGGGGAAAGTTATCCACAGTGTTGATAACCGATGATCCGCCCTAGCCCGTCCCCGCTACCCCCGCGGACGCCGGGCTTTCGCGGAAACCCGCGGCTTGGATGCAGTTATTAACACTGTGGAATACCCTGTGGATAAACGGCCTTTCCCTGAGTTACCCGCCGGTACCCACAGGACCGCGGGGTGCTATCCCCAACTTTGTGCACCGGCACCGGAAACATTGGCCGCCTCTGCGGGTGTTCAGCAGGACCGGAGGCTTTTCCACTTACCAACACTCCGATACCCACAACTTATCCACAACTGTGGATTGCGTAGCCGCGGAATCCCCCCAATCGCCCCAAACCGCCCTGATTCTGGGGTTTTCCCCCGTGGACTTACAGGTCTGTGACTTATTAACAGTGTGCATAAGGCTGTTGAAGGACCGCGTCCAGGCATTTCCAGGTGGCCCCCTGCGGCCTAATCCACCGAAGTTATCCACAGCAATGTCCATAATCGGCGGTTTTGTCCACTTAAGCACAACCGTATCCCCAGCAGTTATCCACAGATGTGGAGAAAATCCGCCTCTGTACTGCCCCCGCCTTGTGAGCTGGCGGTTACACAGCATCACCGGCCTGAACTACATGCTTGTAAGTTACCAACAATGTGGATAACGGCTGTGGATAAAGAAAACCCCCAGCCTCCGCAAGGAAGCTGGGGGTTTGGACGTCACGCCTGGGCGGACTACATCAGGTGGAGACGCGCACCCATACTGCTGCTGCGAGGAGCGCCAGAACCGCGAGCAGTCCCACGGCCTGGAGAAGCCCCCGCCGTGGCCCCCGCGGCGTGTACGCGATCACGGCGGCACACAAGGCGCCGGTGACCAGCCCACCGAGATGGGCCTGCCAGGCGATCTGCGGGACCAGGAAACCGATGGCGCCGTTGATGGCGATCAGGATCCACAGCTGGCGCGTATCCCCGCCGCGCTGGCGCTGCACCAGCAGCATGGCACCGAACAAGCCGAAGATGGCACCGGAGGCACCCACCACTCCGTAGAGGGGCTGGCCGGGAACGTAGAGGGGAGTGAGGAGCAGATACCCCACTGAACCGCCCAGGGCGGACAGCAGGTACACCGCAAGGAAACGGACACGGCCCAGGAGTGGCTCCAGTGCCTGCCCAAAGATCCAGAGCATGTACATGTTCAAGGCAATGTGCAGGATGAATCCCTGGGAATGCAGGAATGCTGCCGTGAGCATCCGCCACGGCTCAAACTCGCCATACCGGGGTTCGGCATAGATGTTGGCGAACCCCAGGCTCTGGTAGACAGCGTCGTTGGGGACGAGCCACTGCAGGACGTACAGCACCGCACAGGCGGCGATGATACCGAACGTCACCATGGGCTTGCCCGTGGCAACGGCGCCGCCATAGACGGACCGGACTTCCGGCGTCGTACGCCTTGTTTCGTTGACGCAGTCAACGCATTGGAATCCGACGGCGGCCGCCCGCTGGCAGTCGGGGCATGCCGGACGCCCGCACCGCTGGCAGCGCACGTAGGAGGGCCTGTCAGGGTGCCGGGGGCATACCGGGACCTGGGCGGAGGGCTCGGCCGACGGAATTCCGTAACTCATGGTGCGGGATTACAGCTGTTCGATATCAATGCTGTTGATGGTGACATCCTCCACCGGGCGGTCGCCCATGCCGGTGCGGACGCCCTCGATGGCGTCAACGACCTTCTTGGACTCGTCGTCGGCCACTTCACCGAAGATGCTGTGCTTGCCCTGCAGCCAGTCGGTGGGGATGGTTGTGATGAAGAACTGGGACCCGTTGGTGCCCTTGCCCATCTGGATGCCGGCGTTCGCCATGGCCAGCTTGTAGGGCTGGTTGAAGCTCAGTTCGGGGTGGATCTCGTCATCAAAACGGTAGCCGGGGCCGCCGGTGCCGCGGCCCAGCGGGTCGCCGGCCTGGATCATGAAGTCCTTGATGATGCGGTGGAAGATGGTTCCGTCGTAGAGCGGGGTGCCGGTTTTGGCCTCCCCGGTTTCCGGGTGGGTCCAGTCCTGCTCGCCGGTGGCGAGTCCAACGAAGTTCTTGACGGTCTTGGGCGCGTGGTTGCCGAAGAGGTTTACCACGATGTCGCCGAGGCTGGTGTGGATGGTTGCTTTTGCGGTTGCGATGGCAGTCATACGGCCCATTCTTCCATGGCGGACTATGACCTTGGCGGCCCCTGTACCAGTTCCGCGCTGGGTGAAATCGCCCTAAAATCCGCAGAGTGAATAGCTCGTGAAGTCTCAGGCACGTAGGCTAACCACAGAACCGTCACATTAATCGGGAGGTAGTTGTGAAGAAGTCTGATCGTATTGCCCGTGACCTTGAGCAGTCGGTCACCCATGCCGTGGAAAATGCCAAGGACTGGGCAACCCCCCGCGTGGAAGCCGCTGTTGACTGGGCGGTTCCCCGCCTGCAGCACGGCCTGGACACAGCATCACCCAAAATCCAGGAGGGGCTGAAGTCCGCCGCCCACAACCTTGCCGACGGCGTGGCCACCGTGACCCCTCGCCTCCAGGACGGCCTGGCGCAGCTGGCGCCCAGGATCAATGACGTGGTCGAGAATGCATCACCCAAGCTCCACGAGGCGCTGGACAAGGCCACCCCAGTGGTCCTCAATGCCCGCGACCGCGTGGTGGTTGAATACCTGCCCAGGCTCTCGGACCAGATCGGCGTGGCTTCGGGTGCCGTGCACCGCACCCTCGAAGGCGCTCCGGCCCGCGTTGACGCCGTCGCCCAGCGGCTTGGTGACGCCGGAATCGTGCACACCCTCCAGGAGCAGGCGCAGGCCACCGGCACCCAGCTGAAGGCCGCGGCTGCCGAGGCCGGCCGCAGCGTAGGCATCCAGCTGGCCCAGCCGGAGCCGAAGAAGAAGCGCGGCTGGCTGGTGTTCGGCGTTATCGCCGCCGCAGTTGCTGCTGGAGTTGCCGCTTGGAAGGCTTCAAAGCCCGTAGAGGATCCGTGGAAGACGCCCTCCCCCGTGGCCCCAACGCCCGCCCCGGTTCCGGCCACCACGGTCAACGAGGTCAAGGAAACCACCGCCGACGCCGCCGAAAAGGCATCGGATGCGGCAGGTTCCTTCGCTGCCGCCGGCGCGGACAAGGTATCCGAGTCCGCTGATGCGGCCAAGGAAACGGCAGAGGACGCAGCCGACAAGGCCAAGCACGTTGCCGAAGATGCAGGCGACGCCGCTCCCAAGGTGGCCACCGATGCAAAGACGGCCACCCGCAACATCGCCAACAGCATCCACAACGGGGATAAGGGCACCACACAGGCCTAATCCCGGCCCAGCAGGTCCACGGCAGGGGCCCCGTTCTTCGGAACGGGGCCCCTGCCGCTGTTTCCGGAGGTCCCCAAGCTGTTTGGGGGTGCCGGCCGCTCCCGGTTGGGGAGGGCAGCAATGCTAGATTTGGACTGATGTCAGCCGATCAATCCTCTGGGGATCCCTTGAACGACGCAGCCGAGTTGCCCCGCGTGTCCGTTGTGATCCCGGCCTACAACGAGGAGAGCGTCATCCGGCAGTGCCTCATCGCTGCCATCTACCAGTCCGTACCCGCCCACGAGATCATCGTGGTGGATAACCTCTCCACGGACCGGACCGCCGCCATTGTCCGGCAGATGCAGCTGGAATATCCGGAAAGTCCCATCCTGCTGCTGACCCAGGACAGGGAGCAGGGCCTCATCCCCACCCGGAACTTCGGCCTTGACCATGCCACGGGGGACGTCCTGGGCCGGATTGACGCGGACTCGGTGGTGGAGCCTGATTGGGTGGAGCAGGTCCAGAGGGCATTCCAGGACCACTCAGTGCAGGCGGCCACCGGTCCTGTGGTCTATTACGACATGCCCATGCGGCGCTTCGGGCTGAAGGCCGACGACAAGATGCGCCAGCTCATGCTGAAACTGGCGAAGCACCAGTACCACTTCCTGTTCGGTTCCAACATGGCGCTGCGGTCCACCGCGTGGAACACCATCCGTGCCGAAACGTGCCGGGATGAGAAGGACGAGATGCATGAGGACATCGACTTGTCACTGCATCTCGCCGAACACGACCTGAAGGTCCAGTACTGCCCGCAGATGGTGTCCGGGATGTCCGCGCGCCGCCTGGAGGACTCGCCGCGCGACTACCGCTACTACGTCACCCGGTTCGACCGCACGTACAAGGCCCACAACGTCAAGAAGATGGCTCTGAAGGCACCCATGGTGGTGTTCTTTTCGGTCTACTTTCCCGCCAAGCTGTTGCGGGCCATCCACACGGTCAACACGGCCCAGCCGGTCCGGCGCGGCGGCCAGTAGCTCCTGCCTTCACAGGCCATTAGTCCGTACCCAGCTCGGCGATCCGGTCCGACGGCGGTTCGGCGACGGGTGCCTTGCTGCGGAGCCGTGCCCTTCCGGACCTTTGTCCGGCCACCACGACGGCGAGCCCCACCATGATCAGGCCTAGCCCGGCATAGGTACCCGCCGGGAGGGTCTCACTAAGGAACACGGACGCCAGGAGGGCCGCGCCCGGAATCTCCAGGAGGATGATCATCGAGACCAGCAGCGGGCTCATGGTCGCCAGGAGGTGGTTGAAGGCGGTATGCCCCACCAGTTGGGCGCACACAGTGATGGCGAGGATCCCCAGCCAGCCTCCGGCGTCGAGCCCGGAGAGCGGCTGCCCGGTGGCCAGGGCGAGCACCGCCACCAGGGCGGCACACATGCCGTAGCAGAGCGCTGTGTAGGTGCCGGTGGTCATGGACTGCCGGGCCTTGCCGCCGGCCAGCGTGTACAGACCGGCCAGCGCTCCGCCGGCCAGCGCCAGCATGTCACCGAGCAGCGCCTCAGGCGAGGACCCCATGTCGAATCCAGTGATGGCGACGACCCCACCGAACGCAATCCCCAACCCTGCAAGCACCTGCCAGCGGTGCCGCGTGCCGCGCAGCAGCTGGAAGATGGCAATCCAGGCCGACTGGAGGCATACGAGCGCCGTAGCAGCGGCCACGGACGTGAGCTGGAGGGAGGTGATGAAGCAGGCGAAGTGCAGGGCGAGGGCGACGGCGGCTAGAAGGGACCAGCGGAACTCGCGTCCGGTGATGCTGCCGAACCTGCGCGGCTCGCGGACCAGGGTGGGACCGGCCATCACCACCGCTGCGATGGCGTTCCGCCAGAAGGCGATGGCCAGGGCACTGACGCTGGTAGCTCCGAGGGTGGCCGCGATCAGCGGCCCGGACGACGCAACGCCCAGGACACCCATGGCTGCAATGAACAGGGTCACCGCACTACCCCCTCACGCTATGGCCACCAACCGGGACAAGGCTCACAAAGCAAAAGTCCCGGTCCGCATTTCCGCGGACCGGGACTTTCTTATGGTGGAGGCACGGGGACTCGAACCCCGAACCCCCTGCTTGCAAAGCAGGTGCGCTACCAATTGCGCCATGCCCCCATAAGAAGCAACCCGTCAATCATACCCTAGAACCTTGGAGCCTTTGACCAGCTCCCGGACCGGGCGTCCGGCCTAGTTCACCGTATCGGTGGACTTGCTCCAGACATCTTTCCGGGCTTCGGATTCCTGTGCTTTCCGGTAGAGCAGGACGCCTGCGATCGCCGCTGCCAGTACAAGCAACTTCTTCACATGCTCCCCGTTCCGGCCTGCTGCAGTATTCCGCAGACAAACCTCAACTTGAACCTGCACAGGTTCCGTGGGCGTACCAGGACTTGAACCTGGGACCTCTTCGTTATCAGCGAAGCGCTCTAACCGCCTGAGCTATACGCCCCGATGCCTCATCGGGCCGAGACATGACTTTACAGCACATCCCGGCCCGATCTCAAATCGGGCGCTTCCACCGGCTTCAGGGCCGGTGGAAGCGGTGTCCTAATCGTCGGTGAGGGTCACGCCGATGCCGCCCACCAGGGTGGCAGAGATGTTGTAGAGAACAGCTGAGAGCATGGACAGCGCGGTCAGCAGGACCACGTTCACCACGGCGATAATTGTGGCGAAGGAGGCCACCTGGCCCAGCGATGCGACCTTCTTCAGTTCGAACCCGCCGCCCTCGGAACCGGCCAGCGTGCCCAGCAGGCTGTCCACCTGATCGAAGATGCCTGTGAGGTCCAGGACGGTCCACAGGACGATGGCCGCCACGACGGTGACGATGCCCAGGGCTACGGAGAGCAGGAACGCCATCTTCAGGACGGACCAGGGATCCACCTTGCTGATGAGGAGGCGGGCACGGCGGGCCTTGGCCTTCGGCGCCGGCTTCACGAGACCCGGGCCGCCCTGGCCCGGGGCGCCCTGCGGGCGGGGTCCGGCAGGGGCGGGGCGTTGTCCCTGCGCCGGACGCTGGCCGGGCTGGCCCTGCTGGCTTCCCTGGCCGGGCTGGGACGGACGCTGTCCGGGAACCGAAGGGCGCTGTCCGGGCGCACCGGCGGGCGCGGAAGGCCGCTGCTGCGGACGGACAGGGGCATTCACCCGGGGCGCCGCCGAGGGGCGGTTTCCATCGGGAACGGTGCTGTTCGGCTTGGGAAATGAGTCGGAATTACTCACTCGGTTACCTCCGTGTTGTCGTCGTTCGGCTCAGCGTCGCCCGAGGCGTCCTCTGACTCAAAGGCCGGTGATTCTTCAGCCAACGTTACGTCATCCTCCGCTGATTCTTCGTCCTCGAGACCGCGTTCGCTGTTGCGGGCAACCTCGATGATGCGGTCGTTCTTGTCCGGCTTGGCAAAGATGACGCCCATGGTGTCGCGTCCCTTTGCAGGGACACCTGCGACCGAGGAACGGACTACCTTGCCGCCCTCCATGACCACCAGGACTTCATCCTCTTCCTGGACAATCAGGGCGCCCACAAGGTGTCCCCGCTCCTCCTGGTACTTACCCACCTTGATGCCCAGGCCACCGCGGCCCTGCAGGCGGTATTCCTCCACGGCGGTGCGCTTGGCGTAGCCGCCTTCGGTCACGATGAACACGAAGGACCCGTCAGTGACCACATCGGCGGCCAGCAGTTCATCATCCTCGCGGAACTTCATGCCGGTCACGCCGGATGTGGCACGCCCCATGGGGCGCAGTGCATCGTCGGTGGCGGTGAAGCGGATCGACTGCCCCATGCGGGACACCAGGAACAGGTCGTCGGTTTCGGAGACCAGCTGGGCGGAGACCAGTTCGTCTCCGTCACGCAGGTTGATGGCGATAACGCCGGCGGAACGGTTGGTGTCGTAGTCCTCCAGCCTGGTCTTCTTCACCAGCCCCCGCTTGGTGGCCAGCACCAGGTAAGGCGATTGCTGGTAGTCCTTCAGGTCCAGCACCTGGGCAATATGCTCATCGGGCTGGAACGCCAGCAGGTTGGCCACGTGCTGGCCCTTGGCATCGCGTCCGGCTTCCATCAGCTCATAGGCCTTGGCGCGGTAGACGCGGCCCAAATTGGTGAAGAACAGGAGCCAGTGGTGAGTGGTGGTGACGAAGAAGTGTTCCACCACATCGTCACCGCGCAGCTGGGCACCCTTGATGCCCTTGCCGCCACGCTGCTGGGAACGGTAGTTGTCGCTCCGCGTCCGCTTGACGTAGCCGCCGCGGGTGATGGTGACCACCATCTCCTCTTCGGGGATGAGGTCCTCCATGGACATGTCACCGTCAAAGCCCATGAGGATCTTGGTGCGGCGGTCATCGCCGTGCTTGTCCACGATTTCACCCAGCTCGGTGCTGATGATCCCGCGCTGGCGCTCTTCCGAAGCGAGGATCGCGTTGTATTCGGCAATCAGGGCTTCGAGCTCGGAGTGCCTGTCTTGGATCTTCTGGCGTTCGAGTGCTGCCAGGCGGCGCAGCTGCATGTCCAGGATGGCCCGTGCCTGCAGTTCATCGATGTCCAGCAGTTCCATCAGGCCGTCGCGGGCCGCTTCGGTGGTGTTGGATGCGCGGATCAGGGCGATGACCTCATCCAGCATGTCCAATGCCTTCAGCAGCGCCCGCAGGATGTGCGCTTCTTCTTCCGCCTTGCGCAGGCGGTAGCGGGTCCGGCGTGCAATGACGTCCATCTGGTGGGTGACCCAGTGCCGGATGAAGGCATCCAGGCTCAGGGTGCGCGGAACGCCGTCCACGATGGCCAGCATGTTGGCCGAGAAGTTGCTCTGCAGTTCCGTGTGCTTGTAGAGGTTGTTCAGCACAACCTTCGCCACGGCGTCGCGCTTGAGGACAATGACCAGGCGCTGGCCGGTGCGGCCCGACGTCTCATCGCGGAGGTCGGCAATGCCCTGGATCTTGCCGTCCTTGACCAGTTCGGCGATTTTGATGGCGAGGTTGTCCGGGTTCGCCTGGTACGGCAGTTCGGTGACTACCAGGCAGGTGCGGTTCTGCAGTTCCTCGACATTGACCACGGCGCGCATGGTGACCGAGCCGCGGCCGGTGCGGTACGCATCCTCGATGCCCTTGTGGCCGAGGATGGTGGCGCCGGTGGGGAAATCGGGGCCCTTCACGCGGCGAAGAAGTTCTTCCAGCAGTTCCTCGCGGGTGGCCGCCGGATTGGCCAGGTACCACTGCACGCCGTCCGCCACTTCGCGCAGGTTGTGCGGCGGAATGTTGGTGGCCATGCCGACGGCGATGCCCGAGGATCCGTTGACCAGCAGGTTGGGGAACCGGGCCGGCAGGATGGTGGGCTCCTGGTTCTTGCCGTCGTAGTTGTCCTGGAAGTCGACGGTTTCCTCGTCGATGTCCCGCACCATCTCCATGGCCAGGGGGGCCATCTTGGTTTCGGTGTAACGGGGTGCAGCCGCGCCGTCGTTGCCCGGCGAGCCGAAGTTGCCCTGGCCGAGGGCCAACGGGTACCGCATGGTCCAGTCCTGGATGAGGCGGACCAGGGCGTCGTAAATCGCAGTGTCACCGTGCGGGTGGTACTGGCCCATGACCTCGCCCACCACGCGGGCACACTTGTTGAAGGAACGGTCAGGCCGGTAGCCGCCGTCGAACATCGCATAGAGCACGCGGCGGTGCACAGGCTTGAGCCCGTCGCGGACGTCCGGGAGGGCCCGTCCCACAATGACGGCCATGGCGTAGTCCAGGTAGGAGCGCTGCATTTCCGTCTGCAGGTCCACCTGCTCCACGCGGTCGATCAGCACATCGCCTTCAAGAACGGTTTCCGGATTCCCGGCGTCGGGTGCCGGGTTCTCGGGTGTTTCGTCGCTCATTTTTTATTTTCCGTTTCAGGTATATGTCGGTTGTCGAATGTAGGAACTATGTCCTAGATATCGAGGAACCTGACGTCCTTGGCGTTCTGCTGAATGAAGTTGCGCCGTGATTCCACGTCTTCGCCCATCAGGACCGAGAAGATCTGGTCGGCTGCGAGGGCGTCGTCCATGGTGACCTGGAGCAGGGTGCGGTTGTCCGGGTCCATGGTGGTGTCCCACAGCTCCGTGTAGTCCATTTCACCAAGGCCCTTGTAGCGCTGGATGCCGTTGTCCTTGGGAATGCGGCGGCCTGCTGCCTGGCCGGACACCAGTTTGGCGTCGCGTTCGCGGTCACTGTAGACGTAGTCGTGCGGAGCATTGGACCACTTGATGCGGTACAGCGGGGGCTGCGCGAGGTAGACGTAGCCGTTCTCGATCAACGGCCTCATGTAACGGAACAGCAGCGTCATCAGCAGCGTGGTGATGTGCTGGCCGTCAACATCGGCATCGGCCATCAGCACGATCTTGTGGTACCGCAGCTTGGCGAGGTCGAAGTCTTCGCCAATGCCCGTGCCGAAGGCTGTGATCATGGACTGCACTTCGGCGTTGCCAAGGGCCTTGTCCAGGCGCGCGCGTTCAACGTTGAGGATTTTTCCGCGCAACGGAAGGATGGCCTGGGTTTCGGGGTTGCGGCCGCGCTTGGCGGAACCGCCTGCGGAGTCACCCTCCACGATGTAGACCTCGCACTTTGCCGGGTCCTTGGACGAGCAGTCGGAGAGCTTTCCGGGCATGCCGAAGGATTCCAGCGGGCTCTTCCGGCGGGCGTTGTCGCGGGCCTTCCGTGCTGCCATGCGTGCCTGGGCGGCCGAAATGGCCTTCCGGATGACATCGCGGGCCGGGCCCGGGTTGCGTTCCAGCCAGTCACCCAGGCCGTCCGTGACTACGCGCTGGACGAAGCCCTTGACCTCGGAGTTGCCGAGCTTGGTCTTGGTCTGGCCTTCGAACTGGGGCTCGGAGAGCTTCACGGAAATGACGGCGGTAAGTCCCTCACGGATGTCGTCTCCGGTGAGGTTGTCGTCCTTTTCCTTGATGATGCCCTTTTCCCGGGCGTAGCGGTTGACCAAGGAGGTCATGGCCGCGCGGAAGCCCTCTTCGTGGGTGCCGCCTTCGTGGGTGTTGATGGTATTCGCGTAGGTGTGGACACTCTCGGAGTAGGCATTCGTCCACTGCATCGCCATTTCCAGCGCGATTTTGCGGTCCTTGTCCTCGGTTTCGAAGGCGATGACGTCCTCGTGGACCACATCAACCTTCTTGCCGGAGTTCAGGTGCTTGACGTAGTCCAGCAGGCCTTCGTCGTACTGGTACACCACCGTGCGGTGCTCGGCGCTGATCTCGCCTTCGGTGACCATGCCGTCCAGGTCCGGATCGGCGTCGGCCTCGTCTTCGGTGGCCGCGCGCTCATCGGTAAGGGTGATGCGCAGGCCCTTGTTGAGGAAGGCCATCTGCTGGAAGCGTGCGCGGAGCGTTTCGAAGTCGAACTCGGTGGACTCGAAGATCTCTGCGTCGGGGTAGAAGGTCTGCGTGGTGCCGGTCTGTTCCGTTTCCTCGCCCTGGACCAGGCTGCCCTGAGGCTTGCCGCCGTTGGCAAAGGACATTCGCCAAACATGCCCCTGGCGCCGGACTTCCGTATTTACCCGGCTGGACAGGGCGTTCACCACAGAGATGCCAACGCCGTGGAGGCCGCCGGACACTGCATAACCGCCGCCGCCGAACTTGCCGCCGGCGTGCAGGATGGTCATGACCACTTCAACCGTGGGTTTGTGCTCAGTGGGGTGCATGTCCACGGGAATGCCGCGGCCGTCATCCACTACCTTGACGCCGCCGTCGGCCTGCAGGACTATCTCGATGTGGGTGCAGTAGCCGGCCAGCGCTTCATCGACCGAGTTGTCCACCACTTCGTACACCAGGTGGTGGAGGCCGCGCGGACCGGTGGAACCGATGTACATGCCGGGGCGTTTTCGCACCGCTTCGAGGCCTTCGAGGACAGTGATGTCACTGGCGCCGTACTCCCGTGGGGTGGCCGCTTCCGCCGTTGCGTCAGGACCGCCGGCGTCACCGGCTGCGGGGTCAACTGCCAGAATATCTGTATTGTCGTTAGCCACAGGCGCTGTCGACTCCTCGTTCTCGATGATGGCCGGCCGGTTCCTCCCTGGGTAAATACAGGAAGTCACCTGCCAACAGGCACAAACTTATGGCGCCAGTGACTTGTTGACGTTGTGGGGAGCCGCAGACCGCGGACCGGAGTGCGCGGAAAACGGACTCAGTCAACGTCTCACCCGCGCCCAGTTATCTGCAACAATTCTACCGCGAAGCGCCCCATATCCCCGCATTCCAGGGGCGTGGACGCGGTGCCGTGTGGCCGTGGCAGGCCGCTGGCCCCGCCTAGGGCGCCCTAACGGAACCGCCTCTTGGTGCCTATACAGGCCGCGGCCCTTGCAGGCGCCTACACGGCTGCAGGCCGATTATCAAGAGATTGTCGACGGACTATCCGTAGGTATCCCGCGGTCCGCGACCGTTGACACTCCTGCCGCCCTTGCGCCAACTGGGCGCCGAAGGGCCCAGAACCTGGATGCTGGTGACCACACCGTCTCCCAGTTCCACCCTGAATTTCTCCAGCAGGCTGGCGCTGAGTAGCCGCAGCTGGGTGGCCCAGGCAGTCGAATCGCACCGCACGTGCAGGGTGGTATCGGTAAAACTTTCCGGGGTGCAATGCGCTGAAATTTCCGGACCCACCAGGGTGGCCCATTCCGCCATGACGGAACCGACAGCCACGGGCGACGTCCAGCCCCGCTCGGCCACCAGCCGCCCCACCACCTTGCCGAGCCCCAACGGATCGCGGCCTGTGGCATGGAACTGGCTGAACCCGCGGGTGTCCCGGATGCTGCCCCTGGTCTTTTGTTGTCCGGGCCGTTGCGCCTTGCGGCGGATCTCGCCGCGGGCTGCGGCGGCTTCGCGCATCCGGTTGAGCGCGGCCTGCGGAGCATCGATCTGGTCAGGATCCCGTCCGGGCTGCAGCCCGCCGGCGTCACTCTCCCTGCTCATCAATGCCTCCCGGGACCACTTTCACCCGCCGTCCGGACAGTTCCTCCGGGATATCGGCGTCGACGGCGGCGGTCACCAGGACCTGTTCCGCGCCGGAAACTATAGCGGCCAGTTTACGCCGTCGCTGGACGTCAAGCTCGGCAAAAACATCGTCAAGGATCAGGATGGGAGCGGAGCCGCCGGTACGCGCATCGTCAAGCATCACGTAGTAGGACGCCAGCCGCAGGGAGAGGCACATGGACCAGGTTTCACCATGGGATGCATAGCCCTTGGCGGGTGCCTGCCCCAGTACCAGTTCAAGATCGTCCCGGTGCGGACCCACCAGCGAGATGCCTCGCTCAAGCTCCTTCTTCCGTGATTCGCCGAACGCGCGGATATAGCGCTGGGTCAGCTCCTCGATGCTGAGGCCGCGCAGGTCTTCGGCAGCGGCCGTGTCCCCCGGCCCCGGCCGGCCTGTGGCACCCAACGATGCGCCGTCGTCGTCCATCTGGTTCTGCAGCGTGGACCGGTAGATCGCATCAGCCGGCTTGGACGCGTCGGTCAGCTCTGCATAGGCGCGGGAAAGGTGGGGCCGGAGAAGTTCCACCAGTTCGAGCCGTGCGTGCAGAAGCTCGGCCCCGGCCTTCGCCATGTGCTGGTCCCACACATCGAGGGTGGCTTCGTGGGCGGCGGTCACCCGCCCGGCACGGGCCGATTTCAGCAGGGCGTTGCGCTGTTTCAGCACGCGGTCGTAGTCGCTGCGGGTTGCGGCATGGTGCGGGACCAGGCTGGCCAGCAGTTCGTCCAGGAACCTGCGGCGGTTGGACGGATCACCCTTGACCAAGGCCAGGTCTTCCGGCGCAAAGAGCACCGTCTGGCAGATGCCCAGCAGGTCCCGCGCCCGGACCGGATTGCTGCGGTTGATGCGGCCGCGGTTGGCCCTGCCGGCATTGATCTCCAGCTCCAGTACGGTGGTCTGGCCGTTGCGCACCAGCCTGGCCCGGACCAGTGCGCGTTCGGTGCCGAACCGCAGGAGCGGGCCGTCCGAACTGACGCGGTGGGAGCTGAGGGTGGCCAGGTAGCCGATAGCCTCCATCAGGTTGGTTTTGCCGATGCCGTTGTAGCCCACCAGCACCGTGACGCCGGGGCTGAGGGCAAGGTCCACCTGGGCGTAGCTGCGGAAATCGGTCAGGGAGAGGTGTTCCAGATACACGCGGGTTTCGACAATTCTGGGGACAGCGGGGTCCCCGGTGAGTGCTACTTGGCGGGACGGGTGGCGTGCCCGCCAAACTGGTGCCGGAGTGCGGACACCATCTTCATGGCAGGTGAGCTGTCCTCGCGGGACTCAAAACGGGCGAAGAGCGCTGCCGTGATCGCGGGAGCCGGGATGGCGTTGGCGATGGCTTCCTCAACGGTCCAGCGGCCTTCGCCGGAGTCCTCCACGTAGTCATCGATGTTCTGCAGGCCGGGGTCCTCTTCCAAGGCCTTGACCAGGAGGTCGAGCAGCCACGACCGGACCACAGTACCTTTTTGCCAGGCGCGGAAAGTGCCGGGGAGGTCGCTGATGATGTCTTTCGATGCGAGCAGCTGGTATCCCTCTGCGTATGCCTGCATCAGGCCGTATTCGATGCCGTTGTGGACCATCTTGGCGTAATGGCCCGCGCCGACGCCGCCCACATGGACGAAGCTGTCCGCACGGTCACCTTCCGGACGCAGCGCATCGAAGACCGGCAGGGCCAGTTCCACATCCGCAGCGTCGCCGCCGGCCATCAGGCCATAGCCGTTCTGCAGGCCCCAGACGCCGCCGGAAACACCGCAATCCACGAACCGGATGCCTTTTCCGGCGAGGAGTTCACCATGTTTCTGGTCCTCGGTGAAACGGGAGTTTCCACCGTCAATCACCAGATCCCCCTGGTCCAGTTTGTCCGCGAGTTCGGTGATCACTGCATCCGTGACTGCGCCGGCGGGAACCATCACCCAGATCAGTCGCGGTGCGGGAACAGCGGCCAGGAGCTCATCGACAGTAGGCACGTCGGTCACATCGGGGTTCCGGTCGTAACCCGTGACCTCGATGCCGCCATTGCGCAGCCGCTCACGCATGTTGAATCCCATTTTGCCAAGGCCGATCAGTCCAATGTGCATGGTGGAACTCTTTTCTGAGCTAGGAATGGGTTGTCGTTTGGCACCAAGCGTCTGGGCGCACGGCCAGGGCGGCAGTGGGGCTTAGTTAGGGAGTCGGACCGGCATCACCAGGTACCGGTAATCGTCCTGGTCCTCGCCGTCGGCGTCAGCCTGGGCGGTGATCATGGCCGGCTTGGGGGCGGACGTGAATGAGAACCGCACGAACTTGGTTTCAATCACGCTGAGGCCTTCCACCAGGTAGTGGGGGTTGAACGCCACGGTGATGTCGTCTCCGGAGAGCTGCGCTTCGAGTTCCTCGGATGCCTGGGCGTCTTCGCCGGTGCCGGCATCCAGGTTCAGCAGCCCGGCAGTGAACGCCAGGCGAACCGGGGTGTTGCGTTCAGCCACCAGTGACACACGGCGGACGGCTTCCACCAGTTCCTGGGTCTGAACCGTGGCGTGGATGGGCGTGGATTCCGGGAAAAGCGACCGGATCTTGGGGTAATCGCCGTCCACCAGCAGGGATGTGGTGGTGCGTCCACCGCTTTCGAAGCCAATGAGGCGCGTGTCGTCATCGGACAGGGCGAGGCTGATGTCGCCGCTGTTGCCCAGTGTTTTGGCCACTTCGTTGAGGGTTTTTGCCTTGACCAGCGCACTGGTGGAAATACCGGGAGTGACGGGCTTCCACGGTACCTCGCGCATGGCCAGGCGGTAGCGGTCGGTAGCCAGCAGGGTGATGAGGTCGTCTTCAATTTCCATACGCACGCCGGTGAGGATGGGCAGGGTGTCGTCCTTGCTGGCGGCAATGATCACCTGGGAAACAGCCTGTGCAAACGCATCACCGGGAACAGTGCCGCTGATCGCGGGAAGCGCGGGAAGCGGTGGGTATTCGGCCTCCGGCATGGTGGCCAGGTGGAAGCTGCTTCGGCGGCAGGTGAGGGTGACCTTGTTGCCGTCGGTTTCGACGTCGACGGGCGCTGAGGGCAGGCTTCGGCAAATATCCGCAAGGAGGCGGCCCGATACCAGGATGGTGCCTTCGTCACGGATGTCGGCAGCGATCTCAAGGCGCGCAGACGTTTCGTAATCGAAGCTCGAAAGGCTGACTGTGCCGGCTTCTGCCTTGAGGAGCAGGCCGGAAAGAACTGGCACTGGCGGCCGCGGAGACAACGAGCGGGCTGTCCAGGTGACGGCTTCTGCCAGGACGTCCCGATCGACTCTGAACTTCACGGAGGGATGCCGCCTTTCATTGCTGCTGCCAAGTAGGCCGAAACCTCCGCAGGGGTGGTTCCGGAAAGTGATGCACCCGATTCCGGCAGGTGCATGGTCCGCGCTGAACGGAAACCACACAAAAACCCGGGGATGGGAGCGCTGCTGACAGCTTAGCCGGAAGATCCGGGATTAACCCATCCCCCAAAACCTCCCCGGCCCCTCCAGGGGCCCGATGGTCCCTGCACGGTACGGGGGAAGGATCTTGTTGTTTGAGGGATTTTCAATTTTTTGGGATTCGTAGTGTTAATAACTGCTGTGGAAACTGTGGATAACCCTGTCTGGCGGCGGAGATCCGCGGTTAAGCCCTGTTCACGGACTGTGAGTTAACTGGGTTTTAAACAGGGTGTGGATGGGGACAACCCAGAAGCCGGTTTTTAACGATCCACAGACGCCTTAAGGGTTTTAAGCCCATTAAGCGCGCTTGTCCCCTTAACTATCCACAGGCTTATCCACATGCACCTGTTAATAAGGTATAGATGCGGGGATCAGGAGTCGCGCTGCTGCTGCTTGATGCGGTTGGTCAGCTCCGTGACCTGGTTGTAGATCACACGCCGCTCGGCCATCAGCTCACGGATTTTCCGGTCTGCATGGATCACCGTGGTGTGATCGCGGCCGCCGAGCTCCTGGCCGATCTTGGGGAGGGACATGTCCGTCAGTTCGCGGCAGAGGTACATGGCGATCTGCCGGGCGGTGACCAGTGTCCGGGTCCGGGACTTGCTGCAGAGCTCTTCCATGCTGAGCTTGAAGTAGTCAGCGGTCTGCTGCAGGATCTGGCCGGATGTGATTTCCTGGGCGCCGTCGTCGGTGATGAGGTCTTTCAGGACCATTTCGGCGAGGGCAACATCCACGGGCTGCCGGTTCAGGCTGGCGAATGCGGTGACGCGGATGAGCGCGCCCTCAAGTTCGCGGATGTTGCTGGAGATCTTGGATGCGATGTATTCCAGCGCGTCGTCCGGTGCGGACAGTCCCTCGCTGAGGGCCTTCTTGCGGAGGATGGCGATGCGGGTTTCAAGCTCGGGGGGCTGGATGTCCGTCAGCAGGCCCCACTCGAAGCGCGACTTCATCCGGTCCTCGAACCCGGCAAGCAGTTTGGGCGGCTGATCCGAAGTGATCACCACTTGCTTGTTGTTGTTGTGCAGTGAGTTGAAGGTGTGGAAGAACTCCTCCAGCGTCCGGTCCTTGCCGGCAAGGAACTGGATGTCGTCAATGAGCAGGACGTCCACGTTCCGGTAGGTGGTCTTGAAGCTGGCGCCCTCGTCGTCGCGGATGGAGTTGATGAAGTCGTTGGTGAACTCCTCAGAATTCACATACCGCACCCGGATGCCGCTGTAGAGCCGGCGGGCATAGTGCCCGATCGCGTGCAGCAGGTGCGTCTTGCCCAGGCCGGAGTCGCCGTAGATGAACAGCGGGTTGTAAGCCTTGGCAGGGGCTTCGGCGACGGCGACCGCGGCAGCGTGGGCGAAACGGTTCGACGAACCGATCACGAACGTGTCGAAGACATATTTGGGGTTGAGCCGGCCAAATTCGTGGGAGGTGCTCGGCAGCATGGGCTGCGGCTTCTGCTCGATCAGCTGGTCCTGCGCGTAGGCAGGTTCAACCACGGGTTCAGGCTCTTTGTGGATGGGGACCAGATCGGTGTCGACGTCGATGGCGCACCTGATGTCCTCAGAAAAGACGTTGTGCAGGGCGTCGTCCAGGGCGTCCTTGACCTGCGTCTGCAGCACTTCGCGGGTGAGTTCGTTGGGAACGGCCACCAGGAGGGTGGACCCGATCAGGCCTTGGGCCTGGGCGAGGATGACAAAGCCACGCTGGCGGGGTGTTACCCGGTGGTCCTTCTCCAGCAGGCTGATAACTCGCCGCCAGGAACTTCCGACAGTATTGGCGTGGTTGGCTTCGTCTACTGTCATCAATCGGTTCCCTCAAAACTTGCTTTGCCCTGCATTACCTGCAGCCCCGGACCCGGAACCAAGATGCTGGCCCAGCTTCATCCACAGGGTTATGCACAGTCCGTGGATAATCGGCTACTGAGCCACTCTAGGGGATGAAAAGCCTAGAAGATAGCTGGGAAACTGCTTGTGGATAATTACACCGTTGTGGTTCCCTTTTGGCGGCTGTGAGCCACTTCATCCACAGGCGGGGAAGGGTAGTTAGACACAGCTGGGGATAGTGGTGCGGACCCCACCCGGTTTGACTGGAGGCTCCAAATTGCCCTAACGTTGTGAAGTCCTTTGTGTCCGCTTTTTGGCCCCGACTGATTCTCCCAAGTGCACTGCGCCTGGGCAGCAGGGGGAAGCGTACATATACAAAACTTAGCGTCGGCCAGTTCTTCCCCATATTGATCGGGTGGACGCACCTTTGATCCACTGGAGTAACTAACGTGAGCAAGCGGACTTTTCAGCCGAATAACCGCCGTCGAGCCAAGAAGCACGGCTTCCGCCTTCGTATGCGTACCCGTGCCGGCCGTGCCATCCTGGCAGCCCGCCGTGGCAAGGGCCGCACCGAGCTGTCGGCTTAAATAACTGACTTGTCGGTAGATACCTTCCTTGCGAGTTTAAGGTGCTGGCCACCCGCAACCGCCTGAGGACTTCCACCGACTTTTCAACAACCGTACGTTCCGGTGTCCGCAATGGACGCCGGAACGTAGTGTTATATGCGGCAGCCATTGCTGCCGACGAACCCAGCCGGATCGGGTTCATCGTTTCCAAGAGTGTCGGGAACGCTGTGGTCAGGAACCTCGTTAAGAGGAGACTACGGGAAGCAGGTGCTGCCTCGCTGCGCGAACACGGCACCGGTCTCGCCATAGTGGTCAGGGCGCTGCCTGCGTCCGCTTCCGCCAGCTGGGACCAGCTGTTGGATGACTATAACGCTGCACTTGAGTCGACGCTGAACCGGTTGGCCGGCCGCCCCCAAAGGGCTGCCGCCAAGGGTTCGGCTGGTACAACACAGAAGGGGACACCGCGTGCCTAACGCCACCGCCGTCGTCGCCCGTCTTCATCCTGTTCCCGCCGCCGTCGTGCTGTTTCTCTGGAACGTGCCCCGGAACATCCTGATTCTCCTGCTGAAGGCCTACCGCAAGGTGGTTTCACCCTTGTACGGCCAGGTCTGCCGGTTTTTTCCTTCATGCTCGGCTTACGCCCTTGAAGCTGTCACCGTCCATGGCGCTGTTAAAGGGACCTGGCTGGCCGTCCGCCGCCTGGGCCGCTGCCACCCATGGAACGCCGGCGGAGTGGACCACGTCCCCGCCGGCAAGCGGGAATGGCTTGAAAACCAGACCCCCACAATTGTTGTGCTGAACAACCCGGACAGGTACCTGGTTGCTAAGACTGATGAAGAAGGCCGCCGTGCGGCCTGACGAATAGGGATAAGTATGGACTTTTTCGGAACAATCATGGCCCCGTTCAAGTGGCTGGTTTCCATCATCATGATTGGATTCCACGATGGGCTGAGCACCATCGGGATGCCCGCGGCGAACGGCTGGACCTGGACGCTGTCCATCATTGGGCTGGTGCTGGTGATCCGTGCCGCCCTGATCCCGGTGTTCGTCAAGCAGATCAAGGCCCAGCGCGGTATGCAGCTGCTGCAGCCTGACCTGAAGAAGCTGCAGGACAAGTACAAGGGCAAGACCGATCAGCTCTCCCGCCAGGCCATGGCGCAGGAGCAGATGGCCATGTACAAGAAGCACGGGACCAACCCGTTCTCGGCCTGCCTTCCCATGCTGATCCAGATGCCCTTCTTCTTTGCACTCTTCCAGGTGCTGTCGGGTATTTCGGGAGCGAAGGAACAGGGCGAAGGCATTGGGGCCATGAGCCACGAGCAGGTTGTCGAGTTCGATGCGTCCAGCATTTTTGGAGCTCCGCTGTCGGCTGCGCTTCTCCACGGAGGCGCCACCAACGTGGCAGTTGTTGTTCTCTCCATTGTGATGATCCTGGCAATGACCGCCTCGCAGTTCATCACGCAGAAGCAGATCATGGCGAAGAACATGTCCGAAGAAGCCATGGCCAGCCCCTTCATGCGCCAGCAGAAGATGATGCTCTACATCCTCCCCATCGTGTTCGGTGTGGGTGGCATCAACTTCCCCATTGGTGTCCTGATCTACTGGACCACCACCAACCTTTGGACCATGGGCCAGCAGTTCTTCGTCATCCGCCGCATGCCCACGCCGGGTTCCCCCGCTGCCAAGGCCCTTGCTGAACGTCGGGCCGCCAAAGGCCTGCCCGCGCTGTCTATCCTGACCGGAAAGAAGGACGACAGCGCCGAGGCCGAAGCCGAGGCTGCGATCGCCGAAGCCAAGGGACAGCGCGTACAGCCACAACGCAAGAACAGGAAGAAGAAGTAGATGTCAGCCGAGAGCACCGAACACGCCCTTTCCGAAGACGTGGTCGAGGACCGCGACGAGTCCGGCACCGCGGACATTTCGTCTGTAAAGCCGTCTGCTGCCAGCCGGCTCGAAGAAGAGGGCGACATTGCGGCCGACTACCTTGAGGAACTTCTGGACATCGCTGATATCGATGGCGATATCGACATCGAGGTCCGCAACGGCCGCACGTACATCTCCATCGTCGCCGAAGAGGAGACCGAAGGACTGGAGAGCCTGGTGGGTGATGACGGTGAAGTCCTCGAGGCCCTGCAGGAACTGACGCGTCTTGCAGTCCTGTCTGCCACTGAAAGCCGCTCGCGCCTGGTGCTGGACATCAACGGTTACCGGCAGGAGCGTACCGGCCACCTGCAGAAGATTGCCGAGGACGCTGCTGCATTGGTCAAGGAGACCGGTAAGCCCGTCGCCCTCGAGCCCATGAGCGCCTACGAACGCAAGATTGTCCACGACGCCGTTGCCGACCTGGGACTCGTGAGCGAGTCCGAAGGCGAAGGTAACGGCCGCCATATCGTTGTATCCACTGACTAGAGAATTGCTGCCGCTAACCATGGTTGACATCACGGCTGCCGAACTTCGGGCTGCTGAGAAGATTTTCGGCGATCGGCTGGACCTGGCGAAGCGCTACGTTGAGCACTTGGCCACCTCCGGAACTGAACGGGGCCTTATCGGCCCTCGGGAAATCCCACGCCTCTGGAGTCGTCACGTCCTCAACTGTGCCGTCATCGAAAGTGGGATTCCGCTGGGAAGCCACGTGGCGGACGTTGGAAGCGGTGCCGGGCTTCCGGGGCTGTGCCTGGCGATAGCCCGGCCGGATCTTGAACTGACGCTCATTGAACCCCTGGAACGCCGGGTAATTTGGCTGCAGGAAGTGGTTGATGACCTCGGCCTGGACAACGTCACGATCATGCGCAGCCGGGCCGAGCTTGCCGTGGGCCATGTCGAAGCCGACGTCGTAACCGCCCGGGCCGTATCTGCCCTGACGAACCTTGCCGGGCTGACCATTCCCCTGCTTGCCGGCAAGGGCGAAGTGATCGCCATCAAAGGCCGCAGTGCCGGTGAAGAGATCGAGAAAGCCGCCAAAGCCATCCGGAAACTGGGTGGCGTTGAGACATCAGTCCTTACCGTGGGTGACAACCTCCTGGAGGAGCCCACCACGGTAGTACGCATCGTTGTAAACAAGCCCCAAAAGAAGTCCTAGTAAGGGCCCGGCGACCTCGGTCTGCCGGGTGCAGCGGTTAGGCTAGACAACGGCAGCAAAATTGGCTGAACGAGAGTGAGTGTGCCCCAGTGACAAGTAGTGAAGCCTCCACACAACGGATACCACCGTTTGTGACGCTGGGGTCCGCACGTTCTGTCTCTGGCCCGGTCAGTATTCCCGGACGAGGCGGAAACCATCCGAAACCGGTTGCGAAAAACTCCTCTTCGGTCCTGGTTTCACGTGAAACAACCGCTACGGGGCGATCGAACGTTATCGACGCTATCGACGATTCCAGCCCCATCGCCCGCGAGCTCGCCCACGAGACCAAGCGCCGCGAAAAGCTGATGGGCCGCCGCCTTCCACGTCCCGAAAAGACCCGGATCTTCACTGTGTCGAACCAAAAGGGCGGTGTCGGCAAGACCACCACCACGGTGAATATCGCTGCCGCGTTGGCAGCGGCCGGGCTGAACGTGCTGGTCATCGACATCGACCCGCAGGGCAACGCTTCCACAGCCCTTGGCATCGAGCACCATGCCGACGTGGACAGCATCTACGACGTCCTCATCAACGACGTGGCGCTGGCAGACGTAGTGGCGCAGTGCCCCGACATGGAGAAGCTCATCTGCGCTCCTGCCACCATCCACCTCGCCGGGGCCGAAATCGAACTCGTGTCCCTCGTGGCACGCGAACAGCGGCTGCGCCGGGCCATCGATGTCTATGCCAAGACCCGGGAAAAGAACGGTGAGGAACGCCTCGACTACATCTTCATCGACTGCCCGCCCAGCCTGGGCCTCCTGACGGTCAACGCCTTCTGCGCGGCCAATGAGGTCCTCATCCCCATCCAGTGCGAATACTACGC
The DNA here is from genome assembly GCF_030818145.1 of Pseudarthrobacter sp. SORGH_AS 212. Taxonomy (NCBI): domain Bacteria; kingdom Bacillati; phylum Actinomycetota; class Actinomycetes; order Micrococcales; family Micrococcaceae; genus Pseudarthrobacter; species Pseudarthrobacter sp. SORGH_AS 212. The sequence goes on from NZ_JAUTAA010000001.1 coordinate 2,078,442, forward strand.
ACTGGAAGGACTGAGCCAGCTGCTCAAGAACATTGAGATGATCCAGAAGCACCTGAACGCCGACCTGGTTGTTTCCACCATCCTGCTCACCATGTACGACGGCCGTACCAACCTGGCTGCCCAGGTTGCGGCCGAGGTCCGGACGCATTTCCCTGAACAGGTGCTCTCCGCAGTCGTCCCCCGCTCCGTACGCATCTCCGAAGCGCCAAGCTACCAGCAGACCGTCATGACCTACGACCCTTCCTCCAGCGGTGCCCTGTCCTACCTGGAAGCCGCTGCTGAAATAGCAGAACGCTAAAATCTTCAATACTGCATCGACCGGAGCCGGGACTACGCCCGGTTCTACCACTGGAGGGATTTACCCATGAGCGAGAAGCGACGGGGCCTTGGCCGCGGTCTTGGCGCGCTGATTCCTAGTTCAGGCGCGTCCAACGGTCAGGGCAACGGTGCCGCTGCATCGCGTCCGGTGGATCTCTTTTTTCCCGAAGGCCGTAAGAAGGCAGAGCCCGCCGCCGCAGAAACCGCGGGCAGGCCGGACGCTCCGGCAGCTGCTGCTCCACGTGAATCCACACCGGCCACGAAGAAGGTAGCCGCCGCGAAGGCTCCAGTGCCGAAAAAGTCCTCCGGTGCTGCACGGACCACAGGCAGCACCACAAAGAAGTCCACAGTAGCTGCTGATGTTCCTTCAGGCACCGGTAACGTATCACCCGCTGCGGGTGAAGTTCAGGCCACGCCGACGCCGGCCCTTCCGGCCGATGCTGCCGGTTCCGGAGAAACCCCCTCCTCTCTGTCAACGGACGGTGCTTCGTCCGTTGAGGTGGCCGATGTCCGAGCCCCTGATAACGGTGTGGACTTGGTGGAGGTCCCGGGTGCCCACTTCGCCGAGATTTCCGTCGCGGACATTCATCCCAACCGGAAACAGCCGCGTTCAGTCTTCGATGAAGACGACATGGCGGAGCTGGTTCACTCTGTTCGCGAGATAGGCGTCCTCCAGCCAATTGTTGTCCGTAAATCAACTGAAGACGGTATCGAGCCGTATGAGCTCGTCATGGGCGAGCGTAGGTGGCGGGCAGTCCAGGCCGCCGGCCTGGATACTATCCCGGCAATTGTCCGTGAGACGACTGACGATGACCTTCTGCGCGATGCCCTGCTGGAGAACCTGCACCGCAGCCAGCTGAACCCGCTTGAAGAGGCAGCGGCCTACCAGCAGCTGCTGGAGGACTTCGGTACGACGCATGAGCAGCTGGCCGATAAGATTGGCCGTTCGCGACCGCAGGTATCCAACACTCTCCGCCTTCTGAAGCTTCCCCCGCTTGTACAGCGCCGAGTGGCGGCAGGTGTCCTCTCAGCTGGCCACGCGCGGGCACTGTTGGCCCTGCCAGACGCCGCTGCGATGGAGCGCCTGGCCCAGAAGATCGTTGCTGAGGGAATGTCCGTGCGGGCCACGGAAGAGGCTGTAACCCTGTACCAGGACCCGGCCACGCCGACCAAGAACAATGTCCCCCGCCCGGGCGCGCGGCATGAACGCTTGGATTATCTTGCGTCGTCTCTTTCCGACCGACTGGACACCAACGTCAAGATCTCATTGGGCGTCCGTAAAGGTAAAGTCAGCATCGAATTTGCCAGTGTTGAGGACTTGAACCGCATCATGGACGTCTTAGCTCCGGATTCGGCCAACTAGCTGTTGACGATAAACAGGAGGCTCGGTTCTTTTGAACCGGGCCTCTTGTTTTGTCCAAACTTGACTACCGGGAGAAGGATGCGCTCGGGCTGTACTTACCGAGCGCGAATTGCTCTAACGCACCGGCCGTGTGTTTGCGCTGACAATAGGACTGTCACCCTGCGGGTGGAAGCCGTGGCATAGCCTAAACATGGACAGACGGGGTGTCCTTAGCGTCCATCGTCAGTTCCACGAACTTGGCGCCGGTGTGTGCTGGACCTCTTGGAACGCGAGTGTTTCACGTGAAACTTCCCACTTGTCCCTAAACGCTGTACGGTCACTTGATGCGCAGCTGGCGGCCTCCCATCGACTGCTAAGTGAGTGCTGCGACCTATGGCACGTGCCGGTCGGGAATCCGCCATGCATTCGGGGAAACGGGCAACCTGGAGCGCCGGGGTCTTTGGACCATAATCCTGCGTTGTCGATAGGCCTGGTGTGCTCGCGGCCAAAAAGATGCAGCGTGTCGTCTGGCGGCGGACAAGCATAGGGATCCATCCGCACATGCATCTGTTCGCCCAAGAGGGCTGCGAACAATCTTCAAGAATCCCTTGATGGACAGGCGAATACTCCAGCTCCTCCCTCCGCTGCATCACCACCCGGTTCATCGGATGATGAGCTGCCGGTTTCGTAACAAGACTCCATATAGGTTCTGTAGGCGCCATCTTCTTCGAATCCCAGTACAGATCGAGTCCGCCAAAGGCGCGTCAGCCCCCAAAGTCATCCGCTCAGTACAGAGTTGCGTTGCGAGTCGTTATGCATAGATCCTGATGCCGCCCCGAGTCTGGAAGCGGCGATAACGTTCTGATGGGTATCCGATTGTTTCAGGGGCTCCCCACAGTCGGTGATGAGCTGGAGATTCGATTCCGTAGACCTGGCTGAGCCAGCCTACTTGTGAATGTGTTGGCGGTCGCCAGGTTGATCAGGTTCGTAGTCTTACTTCTGACTCAAGTTCCCGTTGAGGCAACGTGCGGGTGCGTATGCCGCTAGGAGCGGACTACGTCAACGGGGAGAGCTTTCCGCATCCAGACCTGGTAGTTTCAGGTATCCGATCAACACCTGCACCCATCCTCTGGCGGCGATCCCAGCCACATCCACGCTTGCTAATAATGTGTACGCGAGGGTAGTCGATACAGAAGTCGTATGGAGCACCCCAAAGTGTTTCACGTGGAACATCTCTACCTAGACATGCCATGTATAGGAGCGCGCTAAGATAACAGGTCGGGCCTGGCTCCGTGCCGGGACCCCCATTAAGCATGAGTTGTGGGCACTGCTGCGGCTACAATCTTTCACGTGAAACGCAGAGTCTCAGAACAATTTCCGAGCATCATCACTGACGGGGCGCGTAAGACTCCTCGGCCACACCCCCCCCACCGTGGAACCGGCAGTGTGCCTGACTTTCATGACTATGTTTCACGTGAAACGCGGAGCCTAGTGAGTTGGGTTCCAGCCATCGGGAGTGCCGGTAGCGCGGCAAGTCTTGTCGGCGGGGCTGTCCTTTCAAGGCGCAGCCGAGGTGGCCAATGCGGTGCCATGTTTCACGTGAAACGCTAACCGAAGACGCAAGGCTGTCTCATGTCCGGTAGCCGGGCGTGGCCTCTCTGTCGATGCACTGATATGTCTACGAAAGTAGCGGACCGTCATGCCCATCGCAGTCTTGCCTCAGCGAATCCGCCAATCAGTGGGTCATAAGGCTCCTATCGTGCGTCGACGCCGGCGGCAGCAGGCAGTAGGCGCCGACCAGCAGATGGCAACAACGCGGCACCAGGGCCAGGGCAGCACCGTGACGCCCCCTACCGTACGCTTTCCCCTCCCGGGAAGCTTTGCCCTCAGGCTGGCCTCAGCGAGCTCCACAGGCCCTCCGAGCCCTTCTGGCAGTATGGCCTGCCGTGCACGGCGCCATGCAGTGAGCCTCGAGGGGTTCTCCGTCTGTCACTCGCTGGTTGATGAGCGAATCCGATGCTTTGCGGCGCTCCGGTTGTATAGGCACTGCCAGCAATAGAGGGACAGGATGCCCATGTTGGACGGCCCAGTAGAGATGGATAAGGCGCCGCCTAAGAATGCATCGAAGTCTAAGCCGAGGTGCTCTCCTGGTGGTCGGCCCATTGTCACTTTCACCACGGCTGTGTTGGGCCTTCCACTCCCCCTGCAGCCCAGCGCGTTCCACGAGCCGCTGGCTCCGGGATGTTGACGCTACGCTCCTGGTCGCGCATCTCACGAGTGCGTGGACCTTCCAAGGGGCGTTCCAGGGTCCTAGGGTTTCATTGAAGAACTAGGGCATGATCGCGATCAATGCCGGGACTGTGGGCATTCCATTCAGGCGAACCTGGCAGCAGGCGCCGGCGATTGGGCACGTCGTGCCTCGTCCTCCGGCAGTGATTCGTCGGATGCCAGGGGTCTGTTGTGGCCGAATGCTGCAGCAGGGCAAATCTACTAACTCCCTATCGCGCGGTAGGCAGGAGTGGATAAACCTGTGGATAACAATGTGGATAGTCCTGTGGGCAAGACCAGCCTGCGGCGTCTCGTACGCGCACATGTCGAGAAGGACCGGAACGCTTCTCACGGGTATCCGGCGCCCACTAGCAGACTGTTTCACGTGAAACTGAGTACGGACTTCAGGCAGCGTCCGAAGTGCGGCAGGAGACCACGGCTGGGCTAAGGAAATAGCGTGAATCTGGCTGATTCACCGGACTCTAGGGCTGGATTGGCCTTCGTAGAGCGGCGGCCCGGGCGCAGTCAGAATCTCCGGTGAACTGCGCCGTTTCCACTGATACGGCGGTCGGCATTTCAGGACACCAGGGAAGCCCTGCTACGCCCGGACCTTCCTGTGGAAAACTCTGTGGATAGTGAGGGCGGTGGCTGTGGATAAAGTTGTGGGAAAGAACACACACCCGGCCACGCTTTCCCGCCTTGCTGCGCTGGCGTCCGCTCGCTGGAGTCGGGGCGGCGGGTTACGCCCAGTCGTCATGGTGCCGGCCACAGTCCCTGGCGGGGGTCCTCGTCGGCTGACCCAGTATCAGTCTCCTACCAGTCGTTCGGGTCTTCTATGGTTCGCCCGGTGTGCCGCTGTGCTCGCTTCCCAGCTCAATGAGGTGTGTCGAGGACCTGCGTGTGCGATGGCCTACGGCATTCACGCCCGTGTCCGTGGGCCGCCCCTCCGGGTAGAGGCGACGACGTCTGATCTGGCGAACTGCTGTTCACTGAGGAAGCGTAAATCTGCGGAGCCGCGGCGAACACCCGTAGAGCATGGAGTCCCACCCGGCACCTGGAGGGCTGCCCCGGATCAGGCTAAATGATGTCGAAGGAGTCGCAGCATGGCCTGTTTTCCTAGACGGCATCGCCCTCTACTGGGTACATCTTCGATGGCATTCCTTATGCGGCAGTGTGTCGGCTGAAGGGTGTGGGAAGTCCACTGAGGCGGCAGACAGGATCGTTCGTAGTGTTCGCAAGCTTGTACAGTACGGCGATTGCAGTCTCGTATCTCCGTGTTCCAGTGACTGCTTCGTGGCGGGATGCTGGGAAGCCGGGATCCCCGGGGTTTTGGACTCTCGTGCGGCAGAGTGGCTGTAAAGGGCCTCGCCCAAGTGCTGTCAGTTTGCTCTCCCCCGCATGGAGGTAGAGCCCTGTACCACCGCTACTGGTGTCTTTCTGGCTGGTAGGCAGTCTGCTGGAGCCTCCATTCGAAGAACTAGGAGATCGGCAGTCCTAACCTACCTCATCGCCCCGCGTTGCGGTCCTCTGTGAACTCTGTCAGCCCTTCGCCCACGGTGCCGTTGATGCATTCATTCCCCCTCCAAGCGAGAAGGCTCAGCACGTTTTTGTCGGGTGGGCTTGAGACGATTCTGGTGCCAAGTGTGAATGCTCTCGTCTGTTAGCGTTCGTCCTGTCCGGGCTTGGCCGGCGGCGGAGCCATGTTCACGTGAAACGAGCGGGTCGCAGGAATATGGAACTGGGATCGTAGGGGCGATGCGGGTGGTGCTTCCGTTTCACGTGAAACATCTGACGACCTTATCCACGTGCCCCACACGACTGTCGTAGCGGCTGACGGCCTTGTGGCTCGAACCGCTTCACCTCTTTTGCACTTGCGAAGCTAGTATTCTGAGCAACTACCAGGAATCCCTTTACCGGGGTGTACTGACTCATCACATCCATGCGCAGTAAAAGGTCGCAGTGGGTGGAAGGTACGGCCACAACATTCGTGCCGGCGTTTCACGTGAAACGGTCGCGTCTCAGGAACGCCGCACCGCATCCTTGTGCTGATGTAGCGAGCTTCATGTCCAATGCGAAACGCACTCGATGGTACGGCTAACGTAGGCGGGAGAGACCAACTCTGGGAAATATGACAACGACTGACGGCAGCACCGTGACTGGTGCTAGCTCTGGTTGTCTTCAACTGCGGGTACGCTTCAACACTGAGAATGTGGGCTGAGTGTCAACGGTCTTGCGTTAGCAGGCATCGACGGGTGCCGCCCACTCCTGCCTCACGGATGGTGGCGAAATAGTTGTCTCCGCATTAGTGCCAACTGTAATCGGATAAATGGCCGACCCTGGAGGTGATCATTGATCGGCTTTGATGCCAGCCGTTACATCAGCGGATGCCTCGAGACGTACACCATCTGACAACGGCGCCGTAGCCAGCTCCGCTCGTTCTGCCAGCAGAGCGACCGCCAGGCGGCAACGTATCCGGCAAGCGGCGCCTCTTCGCGTCAGCTCATACAGGGGCCATGCGACAGATCTCGTGTGCACGCGAAGGGTTGTCGTTTTGAGCCTCAGCTCGGGACCGGGACTATTCAGTGGCATGAGACGGCCCACCGCAAGTGTCGTTCGCGTTGGTGTTCATTGCGGGATCCCAATTGCATGGGATCTGGACAGCTGGCTGGGAAAGGACGATCCATGTCGTTGTTGCGAAGGTTGTCTCGATGGGCAGAGTTCGGCTGGTGAGCAATGGATGTGTCATTGCCAAGAACCCAGAGGGGAAATCCGCTCCCATTTCAGGGGCGGGGAAGACTATGGTCCAAGCTCTTCAAGGGTTGTGCAAATGTTTCACGTGAAACTCGACACCGCCACTTGCCAAGAACCTGCGGGGTTAATCGTGCAGCTGTTCGGAGTTTGGGCAGATTCCTGACACTTGTGTCCGCAGCAATTTGAGGTACCCCCCGGTCGCGATGATGAACCAGGTACGCCGTCCGTTGCATAGGAAGCAACAGCCAACTAATCTGGGGTTATTATCGAACCTACTTTGCTGTTCCAGCAGGGCCGTCGCTCTAGAAGTCGAGAATTTCGCTGTTTGGTATCCGTGCACCACCTCGCGACCCGGGGAGCCGCACTGTCGAACCTGAATCAGTCACGGCGATGTTTCACGTGAAACGCCATCCATCGGACGCGGTTCCTTAGGTTGCCGGTAGCGCTCTATCTATGAAGACAACTGCGTGATGTAGTGAAGCACTATTGCCGCTTACGCTGAAGCCGAAATGGGATGATTGGGCAAAAGAGAGTGGCCACCGCCAAAAGGCGATGGCCACTCAATTAGATATCAACTCCCATTAGCAGGGAGGAAACGGCCTAGGAAAGAACGTCAGCAAATTCCTTCTCGAAGAACTGCTTCGGCTTTGCGCCTATGACCGTGTTCTTGACTTCGCCGCCCTGGAACAGGTAAACGGCGGGGATGGAGGTGATGCCGTACTCGGCAGCGATGGCGGGGTTGTCATCCACGTTCACCTTGACGACGTCAACCTTCTCGCCGTACTCCACGGAGATCTCATCGAGGATGGGACCCAGCTTGCGGCAGGGACCGCACCACTCTGCCCAGAAGTCCACGATAACCGGCTTCTCCGAAGACAGTACGTCGGTGCCGAAACTTGCGTCAGTTACGTCTTTAGCGTTGCTCATAGCCACTCTTTCTTCTCGGTATGTATTTCGTCGGTGATTAGGCGGGAAGTTCCGCCAGGTAGTGTTCAACGTCAATCGCGGCCACACAGCCCGAACCTGAAGCGGTGATCGCCTGCCGGTAGGTGGGGTCCACGACATCGCCGGCTGCGAAGACGCCAGGGATGCTGGTCTTGGAGCTCCTCCCCTGGACGGCGATGGTGCCTTCCGGGGTGAGATCCAGGACGTCCTTCACCAGGTCGGTGCGGGGGTCATTACCAATGGCAACGAAGACACCCGTGACAGCGAGGTCGGTGACGCTGCCGTCCACGAGGTTCTTCAACTTCAGGGAAGTGACTTTCGACTCGCCGATGACGTCTTCAACAGTGCTGTTCCAGATGAAATTGATCTTGTCGTGGGCCAGGGCGCGGTCCGCCATGATCTTCGATGCCTTCAGGGAATCGCGGCGGTGCACCACGGTTACGGACTTGGCGAATTTGGTGAGGAAAAGAGCTTCTTCCATGGCAGAGTCACCACCGCCGATGACGGCAATGTCCTGATCCTTGAAAAAGAAACCGTCACAGGTTGCACACCAGCTAACACCGTGGCCTGACAGCCGCTTCTCATTGGGCAGGCCGAGTTCCCGGTAGGCAGAACCAGTGGACAGAATGATGGACCGTGCCTTGAACGTCTCTCCCGTTGCGATGGTGACGGTCTTGACGGCACTCTCGAGATCGAGGGCGGTGACGTCCTCAAACTGGATCTCGGTTCCGAAGCGGGTGGCCTGCTTCTCGAAGTTTTCCATCAGGTCAGGGCCCATGATGCCCTCGGGGAACCCCGGGTAATTTTCCACGTCTGTGGTGTTCATGAGCTCGCCGCCGGCGGTTACTGAGCCTGCGAACAGCAAGGGTTTGAGGTTGGCTCGGGCAGTGTAGACGGCTGCCGTGTACCCCGCCGGGCCCGAGCCGACAATGATGACATCACGTACTTCGGACGCGGTGGTTTCTGCGATGGTCACTGAACGGTGAACCTCTTCCTTGTTCGACGCGCCTCCGTGTGGAGGCCGGCCACATGGCACAACTGCTACTGGATGCTGAATATTCCGGCGTCCGGGCAGAGAAGATCGCAGACAGAAGGAATGGAGCTATCTCGGCAGGACACTCTTTCCAGATTACAGGGCGTGCGCGGGCTGGCACGCAGAGGTTACCGAGACCGCCTACTGAACCTTGATTTCGGCGAGGCGGAGACCGTAGCCGTACCTGGTCTTCGGTGCTGCGAGCTTGGGAAGCGCATTGATTGCGACGATGACGTACTGGGCCTTGACGGGTTCAGCAAGCGGCAGGTTCAGGTCACCGGAGGTGAAGCTGTTGGTTCCCACTGACTTTGCACCGTCAAGGGATGGCCGGTCGTTGGTGTAGACAGTCATGCTTCCGCCCGATCCCCCAAGCTGCGAGAGCGTAATGGAGGAAACGGTGGCCGCACTCTTCAGTTTGACGGCAAGGGTCACGCCATCGGGAGCGAGGCCGCCCCAGTTCTCGGTGGCGAATTCCATATCCGACCAGTAGCTGGCTGCGTTGCCGTCATAGGCCTTGACCAGGTCACCGTCGAAAGTGGCAGCAAAGTCGAAGTTACCCTGGCGGGTCACGCTTTCAATCGCCGGCGGAACTGCCGGTGGGGCGGACGTGGGCGCCTGCGTGGGAGCTGCCGAAGCCTCGGGAGCTCCAGTCGTAGCAGCGGGTGCGGGGCTTCCGGCCTGCGGCTGCGTGAAGAGGCTGCCCAGGTTTGTCACTGCAAAAATCAGTCCGGCGATGAGGACAACTGCCAAGAGTCCCCCAACAAGCCACCGCATGGACCGCGGCTCACGCCCTGCGTCGTCCTGGTCGTCGTCGTAGTCATCGCGGTTATCGTCATCGTCGCCGCGACCGGCGAAGGTCGCGCCAGCGGCGGCAGGTGCTGCTGCCCTGGCGAAGAGTGCGCCCTTCTTGTTGGCCGGTGCGCGTTCCTCAACCGGCTCTTCTTCGTACTGGTAGTCGTAGTCGTCCTGGGTGTCCGCCTGGGCGTAGTCGTCGTCGGACCACAGGGAAACCTTCGGGCGCCCGGAGTCGGAGGCCCCGGCATGCCCGCTATCAGTGGTTTCGGGGGCGGATCGGCCTGCAGAGGGCTGAACGGGATGAGCGGCAGTGGCTTCGGGGTCGGCCGGCGCGGAAGCCGGAGCACGGCCAGCAGCGCCTGCACCCACGGCCGCGCCAGCCGCACCCGCAGCAACGCCAGCACCGGCGGCAGCGGCAGCACCGGAACCGCTGTTGCGGGCGGCGGCAGGTGCAGCACCCGGTGCCGCGGGGCGCACCGGAGGCTTGGGCGGCACAGCAGGAGCATCGCGGTAGGGATCCACCTGGCTGGGGTGTGTGTCGGAGTAATTGATGTAGCCGGCCTCGACGTTTTCTTCGTCGTCATACGGTTCCGGCTCGTACGAGCGGGCCTGGCCGAAGATTTCGCTGCCCAGCGTGTCGGTGAAGAACGGCTCCACGTAGGGCGGGTTGGAAGCCACCACGAGGTCCAGCAGGTCTGCTGCGGACGTGTGGTTGGTGATGAGGTACGTCGCGGCCTCGGTGACGCCAAGATCCAGCACCTGCACAGAGCCGGGACGTTCGCCCGTGGCTACTTCGCGTGCGCTCTGGGCCACCTGTTCAGTGTTCTGGGGGCCGGCAACCAGGATGCTGACCGGGCGGTTGAGGACCTGGTCCACACCATCCAGCACCAGATCGTGGTCATGCGAGGTCAATACCGTGGCTGTGACCTTGTAGCGGCCGCCCAGTACTGATCCGACATCGATCGGGTTGGACACGTGTTCCTCCTAGATTTTCCGGGATTTCCGGCATGGATGACCCAGCCGTCCGCGGACGGCAGGATGGCGGTCTCCCGGATACAACTTCCCCCTGTACCTCTCCGATCCTAGCCGATTGAGGGTGGGCGGCTGCGGAGAACGAAGGGCCGAAACGGCGTCAACGTCACTTTTTCCGGGGGCGCCGGTGACTGAAATAGGGGTTCTGGCCTGCCTTGCCCTGGAAAGTGCGCCGGCCCGGCAGCGGAATCTGATCCCGGAGCAATCCGCCGCGCGCGGTGCTGGACTGGTCCTCTCCCGGCAGGTAGCCGCCGTCGTCCGGTCCCGAGGCGTCGTCGTCGTAATGCGCGCTGGAGGTTTCCCGCTCAGGCTCCGGACCTGCCCTGAACGACACGGCATCAAACTCACCCGAAATCCGGGGAATGAGGCCCGTATCCACCGAGGTGGTTGCACGGGCGGGACGCTCCGCTGCCGGCCCGGCTTCCACTGAGGGGGTGCCCTCGGGAGCGGACGACGGCGGGACCCCGCCAGCCGCTGCGGGCGCTACCTGGCCGCCACGTCCAAGCCGTCCGAGCAGGGGCCGGAGCATGTCCGTCAGTTCGGAGACGCGGAACAGCCTCAGGAGCAGGAAGTACACAGCAAGCATCACGGGCCCCACGACCGCAAGCGTCACAAGTGCCTGGAGACGGCCGCTCCAGGCGAAACCGTCCGGGCTGTAGCTGCCCATCAGCCACAGGGCACCGGCGCCCGCGATCGCCGCGCCCAGGGCGGCGTAGCCCATGCGGATGTAGGCATTGGCAATCCGCGGACCGTCCAGGTTGCCGAGGAGGCGCCGCAGGAAGAACGCGCTGATCACTACGGAGAGGATATTGCCCACCATGTACAGGACGGCGATCGCGTAGATGATCTGGCCCACCGGCATGAACTGGATGGCAAAGGCGCCCACCACGTACACCACGGCCAACAGCAGCTGGACGTGGAACGGCGTGCGCGCATCCTCGTTGGCGTAGAACACCCGGGACATCATGAAGTTGGCACTCATGAAAGGTGTGCTCAAAGCCAGGATGGTGAGCGTCTGGGCCAGCATCACGCCGTCCTGGCGGTCGCCGCCCGAGAAGAACATGCCCAGCGGGCCGGCCAGGGCAAAGAGGGCCAGGGCGCCGAAGACGGTGGCCACGGCCATGGTCCGCAGGCCGTGCGAAAGGGCATCGCGCAGCTCGGCCCGGTTGCCATCCTGCGAAGCCCGGGTCATCCGGTTGAACAGCACCGTGGCCAGGGACAAGGCGATGATCGAGTGCGGGAGCAGGTACAGCTGGCTTGCCACCTCCAGTACGGCGTTGCCGGGCAGCATTTCCGCGGCGGGATCGCCGGCCTCTTTCAGCCGGATGCGTTCGGCGCCCGGAATGGTGGCGATGCGCATGACATAAAGGAAGGCGAGCTGCCCGACGGCGGCCGTCAGCAGGGTCCACACGCTCAGCTTGGCTGCCTGGCCCAGTCCCACGCCCCGCCAGCCGAACCGGGGGCGGAGGCCAAGCTTGAGCCGGAAGACCGGGATCATCAGGATGGCCGTCTGGGCCAGCACCCCAATGGTGGAGAACCCTGCCACGAACAACGTCTGGGTGGACCCCCAGTTGTCCAGGGTGTGCGGGCTCAACTCATTGGTGCCAAAAATCCAGATGAACATCCCCAGACCGGTAATAGCCACCAGGTTGTTCAGGATGGGTGCCCACATGGCCGGCCCAAAAGCTCCGTTGGCATTGAGGACCTGGGTGAGGAGGGCATACAGGCCGTAGAAGAAGATCTGTGGCAGGCACCAGAACGCGAAGGTGACAGCCAGGGCCTTCTGCTGCGGACTGTATCCCTGCGTGGTGACGTCGATGACCAGCGGCGCAGCCAGCGTCACCAGTGCCGTCAGGCCCAGCAACAGCAGGACTGCAAGGGTCAGGAGGCGGCTGATGTAGTCCGCTCCCCTGTCCGGAGCCTTGCTGGCCTTGATGATCTGTGGCACCAGGACGGCGTTGAAGACACCGCCGGCCACCAGCAGGAAGATCAGGTTGGGCAGGTTGTTGGCGTTGATGAACGTGTCGTTGACCGTGGAGCCGAGGCCGAGGGCCGTTCCGAGCATCCAGGTCTTGCCGAAGCCCAGGAACCGGGACACCAGGGTGCCGGCGGCCATGATGGCGCTGGAGCGGGTTTCGCTGGCTCCTGAAGACGCTGGCGCGGTGGCCGGAGCCGCAGGTTCTTCGGGGAGGCCCTCCGGCGCGGCATCGCCGGTCCGGCCCGCTTTGTCGGAAGGAAAGTTGGTAGCTGACATCGAATTCATCGTCTCACCCGGAGGCGCTTAACACCGCAACGCCGCTGCGGGCTGAGCCGGCCCGGCGTCAGAGGTGGCCGGGCAGGACCTCGCGTGCGAGGTCGGCGATGCGCCGCTCATTGGGGAAGGAAAGCTTCCTGGCCAGCTCCTGGATGGGGACCCAGGCAACATCCACGGCCTCTTGGTCGGGATCGTTCTCGATGGTCAGTTCACCGCCCGTGGCACGCAGCAGGTAGTGGTGCACTGTCTTGTGGACCCGGTGGCCGCTGACGGTAAACCAGTAGTCGATGCTGCCCAGGGGGGCCAGGATGCTGCCTTCGATGCCGGTTTCCTCGGCGATTTCGCGGACCGCTGCCTCTTCGTTGTTCTCTTTGCCCTCCGGGTGTCCCTTGGGCAGGCACCACTCCAGGCGTCCCCCACGGTTAAGGCGGGCGATAATCGCTACCCGAAGCTCGGCGTCGGACGTGTCAACCACCACGCCGCCGGCGGAAATTTCCTCCACCGTTGGCAGCGACGCCGGCGCCGAGTGCTGGGCAGGGGCAACGTGCGCACCGATTGCCGATGGCAATGGTGCGTTTGTCCTCCTGCCTGGAGCGCTCGGTACTGGATGGGCCATGGAGTCCACTCTAACGACTGTTGCCCGTTCGTGATGACCGGAACATGACGCAAACATGGACGGCATATGACGCAGTTTCTTGGCGGCCCGCGAATCCCACGGATCTTGACGGACTTTTTGGCCTGCCGTGCCCCGGGTTTCTGCCAAGCTTAAGTAACTATGGCGCACGCACATCACAAGACTGATTCCCACACCGTCGATTTCCAGGTGGACCCGGTGGTCCTGGAGCTTGGCCAGCGCTTCGTCGACGCCGGCCACGAACTGTCGCTGGTGGGCGGTCCCGTGCGTGACCTCTTCCTGGGCCGGACCTCGCCGGACCTGGACTTCACCACCGACGCCACCCCGGACCAGACGGTTGCCCTTATCAAGAAGTGGGCGGACAACTTCTGGGAAATCGGCCGCGCCTTCGGAACCATCGGCATGCGCAAGGCCGGATTCCAGATTGAGATCACCACCTACCGGGCCGAAGCCTACTATCCGGACTCCCGGAAGCCCGTGGTGGCTTTTGGCTCATCGCTGACTGACGACCTTCTGCGCCGCGACTTCACCATCAACGCCATGGCCCTGAAACTGCCCACCATGGAACTGGTGGACCCCTTCGGCGGGGTCCGCGACCTCCACGCCTCGGTACTGGCGACACCGGGGTCTCCGGAGGCGTCCTTCTCCGACGATCCGCTGCGGATGATGCGGGCCGCCCGGTTTGCATCCCAGCTGGGTGTTTCCGTCCACGACGACGTCCGCAAGGCCATGACCGGCATGGCTGAACGGATCACCATCATCTCGGCCGAGCGGATCCGCGATGAACTGGTCAAGCTGATTTGCGGCGCCCGCCCCCGCGTGGGTGTGGACCTGCTGGTGGACACGGGCCTGGCCGAGTTTGTGCTGCCCGAGGTGTCCGCGCTCCGGCTCGAGTCCGACGAGCACCACCGGCACAAGGACGTGTACCAGCATTCGCTGCAGGTCCTGGAACAGGCGGCGGCCCTTGAAACGGACGCGGAGGGACCCGTGCCCGGCCCCGACTTCGTCCTGCGGTTCGCGGCACTGATGCACGACGTCGGCAAGCCGGCTACGCGCCGCTTCGAACAGGGCGGCGCGGTGAGCTTCCGGCACCACGACATGGTGGGCGCCAAACTCACCACGAAGCGGATGAAGACGTTGCGCTTCGACAACGACACCATCAAGTCCGTGGCGCGCCTGGTGGAGCTGCACATGCGCTTCTATGGCTATGGGGACGCCGGGTGGAGCGATTCCGCCGTCCGCCGCTACGTCACCGATGCCGGGCCCCAGCTGGAGCGGCTGCACCGCCTCACCCGGTCCGACGTCACCACCCGTAACCAGCGCAAGGCAGACAGGCTGTCCTTCGCCTACGACGATCTCGAGGAACGGATCGCTGCGCTGCGTCAACAGGAGTCCCTGGAGGCGGTCCGCCCGGACCTGGACGGGGCGCAGATCATGTCCCTGCTGGGCCTCAAGCCCGGACCTGTGGTGGGAAGGGCCTACAAATTCCTCCTCAACGAGCGGATGGAGCATGGCCCCCTGCCCGCCGACGACGCGGAGGCCAGGCTCCTCCGCTGGTGGGCCGAACAGCCTGAAGCAGTACCTGCCGAACCGGCGGACGGAGAGTCCCCCGCCGGCGTCGAACCTTCCCATGTTGAGGAGTCCAAGTGACCAATCCCGCCCTCGCCCCGCGCCCCCAGCTTTGGATCCTCCGCCACGGGGAGACGGAGTGGTCCAAGAGCGGCCAGTACACCGGGCTCACGGACCTGCCGCTCACCGTTGAAGGTGAACAGCAGGCCGTTGAAGCCCGGAAGGTACTGGACGGCGTGGACTTCGACCTGGTCCTCACGTCCCCTTTGCGCCGTGCGCGCCGGACGGCTGAGCTGGCAGGTTTCCCCGATGCGCAGCACGAACCCCTCGCCGTCGAATGGAATTATGGCGACTACGAGGGCATCAGCTCCGACCTCATCCGCAAGGACAACCCGGACTACCTGATCTGGACCAACGGGGTGCCCAATGGCGAGAGCCTGGACGAGGTGGCGGCCAGGGCGGACAAGATCATCGGCCGCGTCCTCGAATCTGGGATGGACAACGTGCTGGTGGTTGCCCACGGGCATTTTTCCCGCATCCTGACCGCACGCTGGCTGGAATTGCCTCCCGTTGAGGGCCGGCATTTCGTCCTCGGTACAGCAAAAGTGTGCACGCTCGGGTGGGATAAGAAAACGCCCGCCATTGTCCGCTGGGGACTCTAAATAACAGTTCCTTAAGGAATTTCTCTTCTTTCACGCTCAAAGGATGGTCACCGCGTAATTCGTGGTGTACCTTTATTCCTAGCCCCAGGACTTTTCCGCCGGGGCATTGCCCGTGCTGCAGCATCCACACGATGCCGCGAATGAAAGAAAAGGAGGTTGGGAGAATGATGACTTTGACTGGCGAATGGAATGTGGCCGTCAATGCTGCCCCGGCCTCCGCGCACGAGGCTCACTTTCCGCAGGGCCGCACCGGCCACTAGCCCGTGATTCCGCCGCACAGGCGGCGGAATTTCTGATGCCGGGACTGCCGGACGCTTGAGTGCAATTTCGCTGAGTGCCGCCCAGAGCATGCCGCCATTGTCGGCCGGCAGGGTTTGCCTTGGCCTCCCTTGCACCGGTGCCCATACCTCCCGCACCCACGTCCGGGCCGCCTCCTGCTGACGGTATTCCCGTTTATTCAGGCACGCAATTAATTGTTCGCCTGCCATCATCGAATTTTAGTGCGCCATTTTCCGATGATTCTTTATGCCCAAATCCCTTTTCGGCAACGGCTTTATTTGCCGTGCCCAAAATCTTCTTCACACCTTTCAAAGGGGGTGAGTACCTTGATCCGAATAATCCGCAGGCTCCTGACTCGAGTCCGCAGGCGGCCAGCCCAGGCCGGGTTCAACAGCCGGCTGCTGGAACAGCACCGCGACGACGCCTTCGCCGTGATGCACCAGCAAATGGGAGGCATGCGCTGATACCCGCCCCCGTGACTTCGTGCCAGGGGGCGGGCTGTAAGCTCGGGAACATGCAGGACGCCGAGCCCCGGGGGCACCGTGGACGGTCCAGACTGGTTGTTCCCAGCCGCAGCGACGTGCTGCTCCGGAACTTCACCGAGCTGGTCGGCGGACCGCTGGGGCGCAGATCGGAGCCGGGAGTGGTGTCCCCCGGGCCCGTTCACCGTGGACCGTGTGCTGATCCTGCTGACCCTCGCTGCTGCCCTCCTCGGAGTCCTTGTTAAGGGGTATTGCCGGGCGTACGGATGGGAATCCCCCACTCAGTTTTATGCCACCTGCTATTCCGACCTTCCCGAGCTGTTCCGCAACCGGGGCCTTGCCGAGGGCTCCTTCCCCATCGTCAGCAGCCCCTTCGAGTACCCCGTGGCGGTGGGCCTTGTTGCCGGGGTGACCTCACTGCTGGTTCCGGGCCAAGGTATTTCCGAGGCGCGGGTGCTGGCTTTCTTTGATATCAATGCCGTCCTGCTCGCCGTGGCGGCAATGATTGCCGTTCTTGCTACAGCCCGGATTTCTGCGCGCCGTCCATGGGACGCGGCCATGGTGGCCGTGGCGCCCGGCCTGGTCCTGGCGGGCACCATCAACTGGGACCTCTGGGCTGTCTGCCTGCTGGCCGTGGGCATGTACTTTTTTGCCGCCCAGCGTCCCGTCGCCGCCGGAATCCTGACCGGACTGGCGGTGGCAGCCAACGCCTATGCCCTCCTGTTCCCTGTTGCCGTCCTGCTGTTGGCGGTGCGGACCGGAAAATTCCGGCCGCTCCTTGCCACCGCATCCGCCGCGGCGGTCAGCTGGGCAGCGGTCAACCTGCCGTTCGCAGCCGCGAATCCCGGCGGCTGGGCCTATTACTTCGAGTTCAACGCCAGCCGGGACGCCGGATATGGGTCGCCGTGGTTCGCTTACAACCTTGTGGCGGCCAAGCTGCAACGGCCAGTCATCAGCGCGGAGGCAATTGACCTGCTTTCCATCGGGTTCTTCGCCCTGGCGTGCTTCCTGGTTGCCGTTGTTGCCCTGTCTGCTCCGCGCCGGCCGCGCCTGGCGCAGCTGGTGTTCCTGCTGGTGGCCGCTTTCGTCCTGACGGGGAAGGCCTATTCACCCCAGTTCGTGCTCTGGCTCATTCCGCTGCTCGCCTTGGCCCGTCCGAAGTGGCGGGATTTCCTGGTGTGGCAGGGAATCGAGGGCCTGCACTGGGCCGCGGTGTGGATGTACCTTGGACAGGTGACCAGCGCGGGCTCCTCCCAGCACAACCTGGACATGCCCTACTACGTCCTGGCGGTGGCAGCGCACATGCTCGCGGTGGCCTACCTGATGGCGCGGGTTACCTGGGACATCTACGACCCCCGCTACGACCCCATCCGCCGGCACAACCTTGATGATCCGCACGGCGGCCCCTTCAGCAACGCACCCGACCGGCTCCGCCTGGACTTCCGGCGGACGTCCGGGTCGCTGCTGCACTGGAAGGAATCCACCCATGCCTGATGTCAACGTGGTCGGCGCCGGACCCAATGGACTTGCGGCTGCGGCCATCATGGCGCGCGCCGGCCTGTCCGTGGAAGTCTTCGAGGCGGCCGGGTCAATCGGCGGCGGTACCCGCACCACCGAACTCATGCAGCCGGGCCACTTCCACGATGTCTGTTCGGCGGTGCACCCGATGGCACTCGCCTCCCCTTTCTTCCGTGCCTTCGAGCTCGCACGCCGGGTGGACCTGGTCACTCCTGAACTCTCCTACGCCTCACCGCTGGACGGCGGCCGGGCCGCCCTGGCATACCGGTCACTGGACAGGACGGCGTTCGAGCTGGGGAAAGACGGAGCTGCCTACCGGCACCTCATGGCGCCGCTGGTTGCCCGGACCGCGGACATTATGGATTTCACCCAGAACCAGCTGCTGCGGATCCCCAGGAATCCGGTGGCAGCAGGGATTTTCGGAGCGCGGACCGCAGAGCAGGGATCCCTCCTGTGGAACCTCAGGTTCCGGGAAGACAAGGCCCCGGCGCTCCTGAGCGGAGTGGCCGCCCATGCCATCTCCCACCAACCCTCACTGGCGGCCTCCGGCGCAGGCCTGATGCTGGGAGCCCTGGGACACTCGGGCGGCTGGCCCATTCCGGTGGGCGGTTCAGCGGCCATCGCGGCGGCGCTGGCACAGGACATCCGGGACCACGGCGGGCTCATCCACACGGACACCCCGGTGGACCGGCTCACCGACCTTCCCCCCGCGCGGGCATCCCTGCTCAACCTGTCCCCACGCGGGTTCGCTGGTATGGCAGGCGACGCACTGCCGCATCGCTACCGGTCATCGCTGGAGTCCTTCCGGTACGGGAACGGCTCCTGCAAGGTGGACTTCATCCTGTCCGGTCCGGTTCCCTGGGAGGCTGCCGGGCTGGCTGACGCGGGAACCGTGCACGTGGGCGGGACACGCGAGGAACTGGCGCGCTCGGAAAACGAGGTAACCGCTGGCAGGCATCCGGAGCGCCCGTATGTCCTGGTGGCGCAGCCCTCACGCTTTGACGCCACCCGCGCCCCCGCAGGACGGCACACGCTGTGGACGTACTGCCACGTCCCTGCCGGATCCACCAAGGACATGACCGAGGCCGTGACAGCCCAACTGGAACGGTTCGCTCCCGGATTCCGCGACCTGATCGTCGAATCCAACACCGTCACCGCGGCGGAACTCGCCCGCTACAACCGGAACTACATCGGCGGGGATTTCAGCGTGGGGACCATGGACCTCAGGGGACTCATCCAGCGGCCGGTAGTGTCACCCGTGCCGTGGCGGACCCCGTTGCCCGGGGTGTACCTCTGCTCCTCTGCCACGCCTCCCGGACCCGGAGTTACCGGGATGCCCGGGATGCACGCCGCCAAGTATGCCCTCAAGGACATGTTCGGCCTCGGGCTGCCGGCGCTCGGCCTGGGCGGTTCATAGCACCGGCAGGCTCCTGTTGTCCGGCCCGTCCGGCCCGTCCGGCCTCGCCGTGGCGCGGGGAAAGCGCATCCAACTCGGTGGATAATGGCGCCATGGGGAAATCAACAAAACTTTCGCTTGCCGTAGCTGCGCTCATTCTCGGAACGTCGCTGGTGGCGTGCGACGACGGACGGGGCGGCGCGGAAGCCGCAGCCCGGCAGCTGGCATCAGCCGTTTCCGGACTGGATGTTGGCGGTGTCGCCTTTGACGGCAAAGACGCTGCGGCAGCAAACGAGCAGCTGAAGAACGTTTTCGCTGCCCTGGACCCGGCCAAGCCCACCGTCGAGGCGGGGGACATCACCCTGGACGGCGAGAATGCTTCCGTGCCGCTGACCTACAGCTGGAAGATCGCCGACAGCGACTGGAAGTACACCACGTCCGCTGCCTTCCGGAAATCCGGGGACAAGTGGCTGACGGTCTGGAACCCGGCCAGCCTGGTGCCGGACCTCAACGATTCGGAGATCCTCACTAAAGGCACCCGGTCGCCCCAGCGTGCCGACATCCTGGGAGCAGGAGACGCCCCGCTGGTCACCTACCGGCCGGTGGTGAACGTGGGGATCGACAAGCCGCAACTGGGCGCCGCGGATCCGGCCGACTCCGCAGCGAAACTTGCGGCCCTCGTGGGGGTGGACCCGGCGGGGTACACCCAGCAGGTGAAGGCCTCGGGTGCGGAAGCGTTCGTACCCGCCATCACCCTGCGCGAAGAAGGCCGCACCGTCACCAATGAACAGATTGCTGCCATCCCCGGTGCCCGCGCCATTCCGGACTCGGTGCCGCTCGCGCCCAACAGGACCTTCGCCCGCGCCGTGCTCGGGTCAGTCGGCCAGGCAACGGCCGAGCAGATCGAAGCCTCGGAAGGCAAGCTGACCGCCGGAGATGCGACCGGCGTCGGCGGCCTGCAGCAGCAGTACGACGAGCAACTCAGGGGAACTGACGCCGTGGTGATCCGTGCCCAGCGCGCGGACCTGACGCGCGAACAGATCCAGTCCGCTGCGACGGACCCACGCCGGGTGCTCTTCGAAATTGCCCCACAGCCGGGCACTCCGCTCAAGACCACACTGGATCCGCGCCTGCAGACCCTTGCCGAGACCACCCTCCAGGACGTGAAGCCGGCCTCGGCGATCGTGGCGCTCCGTCCATCCAGCGGCGCCGTCCTCGCCGCCGCGTCCGGTCCCGGCAGCAACGGCTACAACACGGCCATGCTGGGTCAGTACGCGCCCGGTTCGACGTTCAAGATGGTTGATTCGCTGGCCATGTTCCGTAACGGACTGACGCCGGACTCGAAGGTGCAGTGCACCCCCACGCTGAATGTTGACGGACGCACGTTCAAGAATGCCGAGGGCTACCCGGAAGGCTCGCTCGGCTCGGTGACCCTGCGGGATGCCTTCGCACATTCCTGCAACACGGCGTTCATCGCCGCCCGGGATTCCGTGTCCCAGGGCCAGCTTGAGGCAGCGGCGATGGCCATGGGACTGGCCGTCGAGGCGCCGTCCCTGGGCGCCGACGCCTTCCTGGGATCCGTCCCCGCGGACGCCGCAGGAACTGAGCACGCCGCCTCCATGATCGGCCAGGGCAAGGTGCTGCTCTCCCCGCTGGCCGCCGCCATGATGGCCGGCGCGGTGGCGAAGGGTGCGCCGGTGTCGCCCCAGCTTGTCCTTAACCCCGACGGCGGTGCTGCCGCCGCCGGGACGGCCAGCGGATCCGCTGCGCCGTCCGCGCAACCCTCCGCGACGGCAAGTGCCGAAGCCCCGTCGTCGGCGTCGGACAAACCGATCACCGCCGCCGAGGCAGCTTCCCTTGCTGACATGATGCGCGCCGTGGTGACATCCGGCCACGCCGGGTTCCTGTCCAGCGTTCCGGGCCAGCCGGTGGGAGCCAAAACCGGAACCGCGGAATTCGGCAACGAAAACCCGCCCAAGACCCACGCCTGGATCGTGGCCGTCCACGGCGACCTCGCCGTGGCAGTCTTCGTGGAGGACGGCGGGCTCGGGGCCACCACCTCCGGCCCGCTGCTGAAGGCATTCCTCACCGCCGCCGGCTAGGGCCATTGCCCGGACAGGCGCCCCTCCGGGCGGTCAGGCCTGCACATCCGGACAGAAACTCCGGGACGGGGGCGTGGGAAGATGGAGCCCGTGGCTCATATTGACGTTTCCGGCATCGACTACTTCCTCTCCGACGGCACCCAGCTGCTGAACGGGGTGACGTTCAAGGTTCCGGACGGCACCAAGACAGCCCTGATCGGGCCGAACGGCACGGGAAAAACCACACTGTTCCGGATCATCGCCGGCGATCTGGTCCCCGACGAGGGCGTTGTGGGTCGCTCCGGGACCATGGGCATCATGCGCCAGTTCGTGGGCCAGGTCCGCGATGACTCAACCGTCCGTGACCTGCTGGTCTCCGCAGCTCCCCCGGCCCTGGCCGCGGCCGCCCGTGAGGTGGACGAGGCGGAGTTCGCCATGATGGAGAACGACGACGAGCCCACCCAGATGCGGTACGCCCAGGCCATCGTGGACTGGGGCGACGCCGGCGGATACGACGTTGAGACTGTGTGGGACGAGGTGTGCATGGCCGCCCTGGGCCTGCCGTTCGACCGCGCGCAGCACCGCCCGGCGTCGAGCCTTTCCGGCGGCGAACAAAAGCGCCTGGTCCTGGAGGCCCTGTTTGCCGGCCCGGATGACCTGCTGCTGCTCGACGAACCGGACAACTACCTTGACGTGCCCGGAAAGCGCTGGCTTGAAGCCAAGCTCAATGAATCACGGAAGACCGTCTTCTTCATCAGCCACGACCGGGAGCTGCTGAACAACGCCGCCGGGCGCATCGTCACACTGGAACCCGGTATCAGCGGCGCAGGCGCGTGGATCCACGGCGGTGGGTTCGGCTCCTATGTGGAAGCCCGGGCAGACCGCAACGCCCGCTTTGAGGAGCTGCGCAAGCGCTGGGACGAGGAGCACGCGAAGCTCAAGGAACTCGTCAACATGTACAAGAACAAGGCGGCCTTCCGCTCGGATATGGCCAACAGGTACCACGCAGCCCAGACCCGGCTGGCCAAGTTCCTTGAGGCAGGCCCGCCCGAGGCCCTGCCGGTCGAGCAGAACGTGCAGATGAGGCTTAAGGGCGGCAGGACGGCCAAGCGCGCCATTGTGGCCGAGCGGCTGGAACTGACCGGGCTGATGAAGCCCTTCTCCACGGAAGTGTGGTTCGGTGACCGGGTGGGAGTCCTGGGCTCCAACGGCTCCGGCAAATCCCACTTCCTGCGGCTGCTCGCCACGGGCGGCACAGACCCGGAACGCGAACACGTGCCCGTATCCGACGTGGAGATCGCGGAGGTCCCGCATGAAGGGACCGTGAAACTGGGCGCGCGGATCAGGCCTGGCTTCTTCGCCCAGACCCACGTCAGGCCAGACCTCCTGGGCAAGACGCTGCTGGAGATCCTGCACCGGGGAGACGAGCACCGTTCCGGCCTCGGCCGTGAAGCGGCGGCGGGCGCCCTGGACGGGTACGGCCTGGCCGGCCAGTCGGAGCAGAAATACGAATCGCTCTCCGGCGGACAGCAGGCACGGTTCCAGATCCTGCTCCTGCAGCTGTCCGGCGCCACGCTGCTCCTGCTCGATGAGCCCACGGACAACCTGGACCTGCACTCGGCCGAAGCACTGGAACGGGCCATCGACCACTTTGAAGGCACCGTCCTTGCCGTAACGCACGACCGCTGGTTCGCGCGGACCTTTGACCGGTTCCTTGTCTTCGGTTCCGACGGCAAGGTCTACGAATCCGCGGAGCCGGTATGGGATGAAAAGCGCGTTGAACGCGCACGCTGAACCCTTACCGCAGGCAACAGCAGGCAGACGTAACAGCGGACAGATCAACCCGCGCCGCAACTCCGAAGGTATCCAGTGGAAGCAGTGAACGTATGAACACCAATACCGGGACGGCACGGGAGGCCGGAGTGACGGCTGCCGCCGCGGCCACCTTCGTGGTTTTCGGCATCAACGGACTCGTCTTTGCCAGCTGGGCGGCCCGCATCCCGGCCGTAACGGAGATCCTGCAGATCACTTCGGGCCAGATGGGAACCCTGCTCCTGTGCACCGCAGTGGGATCCTTGCTTGCCCTGCCCACGGCCGGCCTGGTGGTGGGGCGGATCGGAACGGCCAACACCGTGCGCTTCGGCGGGATGCTGGCAGCTGCAGCCGGTGTGGGCATTGCCTTGTCCCTCTCCGCCGCGTCGATTCCGGGAACCGCAATTTCCCTGTTCTTCTTCGGGATCGCCATCGGACTCTGGGATGTCTCGCAGAACATCGAGGGCGCCGACGTCGAACACCGGCTCCGGCGCACCATCATGCCCCAGTTCCACGCGGCCTTCAGCGGCGGAGCCTTCGTGGGTGCGCTGATGGGCGCCGGGTTGTCCAACATCGGTGTGGGCCTGCCGCTCCACCTGCTGGTCATTGCAGGTGTGGTCCTGCTGGCAACACTGGTTGCGCCGCGCTACTTCCTTCCCCATGTGGCAGCCGCACTTCCCGAGGGCGAAACCAAGCCGGCCAAGGGTCCTTCCGCCTGGCGGGACAGCAGGACGCTCCTCATCGGCGTGGTGGTACTGGGTGCCACCCTCACCGAGGGCGCCGGCAACGACTGGATTGCCAAAGCCTCCGTGGATGGGCTGGGAACCGCCGATTCAACCGGCGCGCTGATGTTCGCCCTCTTCGTCCTGGCCATGACGGCGATGCGGTTCCTGGGCGGCCGCGTCATCGACGCCTACGGCAGGGTAGCGGTGCTGCGCGCCAGCATGGCCGCGGCAGCTGCAGGCCTGGGCCTGTTCGTCCTCGCTGACACCGTCTGGATAGCAGCAGTGGGCGCAGCCCTCTGGGGCATCGGCGCGGCGCTGGCCTTCCCAATGGGCATGTCCGCCGCAGCTGACGACCCCGCCCGCGCAGCGGCTCGCGTCAGCGTTGTATCCACCTTGGGGTATATATCTTTCCTGGCCGGGCCGCCCCTGCTGGGATACCTCGGCGACGTGGTTGGCATCCATCAGGCACTGCTGGCCATCCTGGCGCCCATCCTCCTCGCCCTGCTGCTGGCCGGAGCCGCGCGGCCGCTCAAGACCGACTAGGCGCGCGGGCGGCGGTAGGGTGTGGGAATGCAGAGCATATGGCGGGGCAGCCATCGATGGATCAGCCGGATGGACAGGTACCTTGTCCGGCATGTTTCGGACCTGCCGGGTGGCAACCATGACGACTTCTTCCGCCGCCTCTCGGCTTCCGCCAACAACGGGAAACTCTGGATAGCGATCGCCGCCGGGATGGCAGCATTCCCCGGCAAGACCCGCCGGGCTGCCGTCCACGGCCTCCTGGCCCAGGCTGTGGCTTCCTCCGTTACCAACGTCATCTTCAAAACCCTGCTGCCCCGGACGCGGCCGCTGCCGGAACATCTTCCCGTGTTCCGCTTCGTGCATCCGCAACCCACCAGCTCATCAATGCCCTCCGGCCACTCCGCATCCGCCGTGGCCTTTGCTGTGGGCGTGGGCCTGGTGCGGCCCGCCATCGGCGCCGCCCTCGCCCCGGCTGCGGCGGGGGTGGCGTACTCCCGGGTCCATACCGGGGCCCATTGGCCTTCCGACGTCCTGTTCGGCTCTGCATTGGGTGCGGGTGCCGCCCTGGTCACCCGCCATTGGTGGCCCGTGCGCCCACCCATCCCCAAGACCCAGCGCACTGCGGCCCCAGCACCGGAGCTACCCGGCGGCAAGGGACTCAGCATTGTGGTGAACGCGCTGGGGGGTTCGTTCACCGATCAAACGGCTGATGCCCTGCGAGAAGTATTCCCTGAGGCACATATTGTGACGGTTCGTCCGGAGGACGACCTGGTGGAACAGATCGGGGCTACGGCGGACAGTCCCGGAACCAAAGCCCTGGGGGTGTGGGGCGGAGACGGCACGGTCGGGGCGGCGGCGGCTGCCGCCATCGAGCGGTCCCTGCCTCTGCTGGTGCTCCCTGGCGGCACCCTCAACCACTTTGCCCGGGACGCCGGTATTGGAAGCCTCCAGCAGGCGGTAACGGCGGCGTCCAACGGTGAGGCGGCGAAGGCGGACGTCGGGTTTGTCACGGCAGAGCGCGGCCTTGCCGGGTCGCCCGAAGTGTCCGAGCTGATCATGCTGAACACCTCAAGCATCGGCCTCTACCCCAACCTGGTGCGGCGGCGCGAACAGCTGCAGCCGGCGCTCGGAAAGCCACTGGCGGGAGTGGTGGCCATGTTCCGGACGTTCGCCGCCGGAACACCCATAACGCTCACCGTGGACGGAACCCCGCACCGGGTGTGGATAGCGTACGTGGGGCGTGGCCGCTACTACCCCAGGGACCATGCGCCGCTGCTCCGGCCCGTGCTGGACGATGGCGTGCTGGATTTCAGGATCTTCTCGGCGGATGAATCGTTCGCACGGTTGAGGCTTCTATGGGCGGTCCTGACCGGAACTGTGGCCAGCTCCAGCATCACCCACCTCCGTGAAGCAACCGAGGTCACCATTGACGCCAACGGCGCGCCGATGGCGCTGGCAGTGGACGGCGAGGCTCTGGCCGGTGTGCGCAAGGTGCACTACCGGGTGGTCCCCAGGGCGCTGGTCTACTACTCGCCGCAGGCCTAGGACCTGTTGCGGCGCACTCGCGTTTGGGCCGGACACCGGATGCCCCGGTGCGGTCATCCGTCGGGACTACCCTGATTCGCCCCTGAATCATCCCTGAGACCGGCGAAAAGCCCTGCAGGCGTGGGTAGCGTAGGGGGTACCACCTCCCTAAACGCATTCCGCAGCCCAGCGCTGCCGATCAAAGGAACACTCCATGATTGAGGCAACAGACCTGGCCAAGGCCTATGGCGGAAAGACCGCCGTGGCCGGGGTCAGTTTCACAGTCCGGGCCGGACAGGTTACGGGCTTCCTGGGACCCAACGGCGCCGGGAAATCCACCACCATGCGCATGATCATGGGACTGGACCGGCCGACGTCGGGCTCCGTCACAGTGAACGGACTGCCTTACGCCCAGCACAAGGCGCCGCTGCACGAGGTGGGCGCCCTCCTCGACGCCAAGGCGGTACACACCAGCCGCAGCGCCTACAACCACCTGTTGGCCATGGCCGCGACGCACGGCATCCCCAAGGCACGGGTCCACGAGGTCATTGAGATGACCGGCCTGGAGGCTGTGGCCAAGAAGAAGGCCGGCGGCTTCTCGCTGGGCATGGGCCAGCGGCTGGGCATCGCCGCCGCGCTGCTGGGGGACCCGCAGACACTGATCCTCGACGAGCCTGTCAACGGCCTGGACCCCGAAGGCGTGCTGTGGGTACGCAACCTGGTCCGCTACCTCGCGAACCAGGGCAAGACGGTGTTCCTGTCCTCGCACCTGATGAGCGAGATGGCCCAGACCGCTGACCACCTGATCGTCATTGGCCGCGGCAGGATCATCGCCGACGCACCCGTGAAGGACATCATTGCCGGAACCCGCCAGGCCAAAACCCTGGTCCGCACCGACGACGCCCAGTTCCTGCAGTCGCTGCTGGCGGGCAACGGAATCACGGTGGATCAGAGCGAGCCTGAAACCCTGACTGTCACCGGCCTGGATCCGCGGCAGATCGCCCAGGTGGCACTAGACAACAGCGTGCTGGTCTACGAACTCACCCCCAAGGTGTCCTCGCTTGAAGATGCCTACTTCGACCTCACCAAGGACGAAGTGGAATACCACTCGCACCTGGCAGGCGGCCCGGCAGGCACCCAGCCGCAGGCGGCCCCGGCTCCGGCGACGGCAGGAAAGTAAGGACCATGAGCACAACAATTCACAACGCCCCCGCGTCACGTTCCGCCGCCGGTGCCCGGCACAGCCTGAGCTTCGGCGGCGTCCTGCGCTCCGAATGGATCAAGCTGTTCTCCCTGCTGTCCACCCGTATCCTGCTGGTGCTGACATTCGCAGCCATCATCGGCGTCGGCGTCCTGACCGCGTTCGTCCGCTACAACATCCTCGATTCCATGGCCGCCAACGCCAGGGCCCAGGGTTTGGAACCGTCCTCCGACATGCTGGAGCAGTCCATGCCGCCTGGCTCAGGCCTGGACCTGTACAACCTGCCCAACGCAGGGCTTCAGATCGGCATCCTGATCTTCGGTGCCTTGGCCGTCCTGTTCATGGCCTCCGAGTACGCCACCGGCATGATCCGCTCAACCATGAGCGCCGTTCCGGCCCGAACCCCGGCCTTCGCGGCCAAGGCCATCATCCTGGCGGTGGTGTCCTACGTCATCACCACGGTGGCCGGTGCCGTCACCTTCCTGCTGTCCGTCCCCATGTTCCAGGGCCTGGGACTTGACCTCTCCTGGTCCACTGACGGCGTGGTCTACAGCGTCTTCACCGGTGGCCTGTACGTGGCGGGCGTGGCCCTCATTGGCCTGTCCCTGGGCACCCTGCTGCGCAATTCAGCCGGGGCCATCACCGTGCTGGTGGGCATCTTCTTCGTCATCCCCATCGCCGCGGGCTTTGCCTCACTCATCCCCGGCGACTTTTGGAAGTACGTACCGCAGTACATCCCGAGCGAAGCGGGCGGCCGTTTCCTGGCCATCGGCGAGATCGACGCCTACATCGACCCCTGGCAGGGCGGCCTGCTCTTCCTGGGTTACGTGCTGCTGTTCCTGGTGCCGGCCATGATCGTGCTCAAGAATCGCGACGTCTGACCCTGCGGACAGCATGAACGAAGCATCAACGGCAAAGGACGCGCTGGTCGCCGGCAACTGGCAGGCCGCCGCGTCCTTTGCCGAGCTTAACGAGAGGCGCCGGGGCAGGATCCGGCGCTACCTCTACGAACACCCGCGCGTCATGGACGCCGTGGTGGCGCTGAGCTACGTCCTCCTGGTGGCTCCCACCGCCGTGGATGCATTGGTCTCCGGCAAGTGGCTGGCCGCTGCGCTGCTGGGTGCTGTGGCCGGTGCCTTGTTCCTGCGGCGATTCCACCCGGTGGGGCTGGTGGCCTTCGTGGCGGTCATGGAGGTCGCCGTGACGCTGCTGCACCCCTGGGGGTCCAACGTTTCAACGGGCCTGTGGTTCTCGCTGTATTCCGTGGCGGTGGTGCACACCCGGCGCTTCGCGCTCATCACCATGGCGGCAGCCACGGCACCGCTCGCCCTCCTCTACCTGCTGGCCGCCGTCGGGCCCATGGAAAACTCCTTCGTCCAGGACCAGGGCGCCAACCCGGCGGACTTCCACCTGCTCACCAGCATCGCAACCGGTGCCACCATCGCACTGTCCAACGTCATCGCCACGGGCATCGGCATCGGGGTGAAGCAGCGCCGGGAACACGAGCAGCAGGTTGCCGCTTGGGCCGCGCGGACCGCAAGGCTTGCCTCCGTCAACGAACGCAACCGGATCGCCCGGGAAATGCACGACGTCGTTGCCCACTCGCTGACGGTGATGATCAGCCTCTCGGACGGCGCCGGCGTCGTGGTCCGGAAAAGTCCCGAGCGGGCCGGCGAGGTGTTGGGCGAACTGTCGCGGACGGGGCGGACAGCGCTGGCGGACATGCGCCGGGTGCTGGGCGTGCTGCGCGACGACGCCGGAACGGCGGCCCCGAGGACTCCGCTGGCCGCGGGACAGAGCCTGGCGAAGCTGCTGGAAGGCTTCCGCACCGCCGGGTTGCCGCTGCACTATTCGCATACCGGCCCGGCGCTGCCCAACGATGCCGCGTTCCAGCTCACCGTGTACCGGATCGTCCAGGAATCGCTCACCAACGTGCTCCGCTACGGGCGTTCCCTGGCACGGGTGGACGTGGACATCGCCCGGCAGGGCGCCACGGTGACCATTGACGTGCACGACGACGGCGCCGGCGGGAGTGCCCACCGCACCGATGACGGCGGCGCCCAGGCCGACGCATCTGCGGGATCGGGCCTGCCGTTTGGGACCGGCCAGGGGCTTGCCGGCATGGCAGAGCGGGCCCGGATCTACTCCGGGACCGTGACCGCCGGGCCGGGCGGGCGCGGCTGGCGCGTCCACGCGGTCCTGACCTGCCCGGCTGATGAACGTCCCGAACCGATCACCGCACCCTCCGAACTCCAAGGCAAGGCATGACTGAACACGCACCGATCACCGTCCTGCTGGTGGATGACCAGCCACTCCTGCGGATGGGATTCCGCCTGATCCTGGAGGGCGAGGAAGACCTGCACATCGTGGGCGAAGCCTCCGACGGCGCCGAAGCGGTTGAAGCTCGTCCGGAACCTCACCCCGGACGTGGTGCTCATGGATGTCCGGATGCCCGTGCTGGACGGCATCGAGGCCACCCGGGCCATCACTGCCGAAGGGTCCCCGGCCCGCATCATCATCCTCACCACCTTCGACGTGGACGAGTACGCCTTCGCCGGCCTCCAGGCAGGGGCGTCCGCTTTCCTGCTCAAGGATGTGGCGCCGGCGGAACTCATCCAGGCCGTGCGCGTGGTGGCCAGCGGGGACGCAGTGGTGGCGCCCAGGGTCACCCAGCGCCTGCTGGAAACGTACGTCCGCGGTGCGGCAGCCCCGGCCCCCGCCGCTCAGGCTCCCGACCCGCTGCTGGGTGACCTGACACCGCGGGAAACCGAGATGCTCGAGGCCATGGCGGAGGGTTTGTCCAACGCCGAGATTGCGCACCGGTACTTCCTGTCCGAGGCCACGGTGAAAACGCATGTGCGCCGGATCCTTACCAAACTGCACCTCCGGGACCGGGTGCAGGCGGTGGTGTACGCGTATGAAACCGGGCTGGTGGTGCCCAGCAACCCGGACTACTGACAGCCGGTTCACAGGAAGGCCCTATGCAGGACATAGGGCCAGGCCCTTTGATGGACTCATGACTTCGCTTCCGCCGCATGAATCCGGTCCTGAGGAACAGCAGCCGCACCGAACCACGACCGGGGGCTGGAGTTCGACCTGTCCACGATGCTGAGCCGGCGGTCGCTGGGCCCGTTCCTTGGTGCGGGCGGTGCCGCGGCTGCCCTGGCCGCCTGCACGCCGGGAGGTTCTTCCCCGGCCGGCCGGCCGGCGTCGTCCGCTGCCGCGCCCTCAGCCACCGCGTCCGCTTCCCCGTCCGCGGCGACCCCCGCCAGTGCCACTCCGTCTCCCACGCTGACCCGCGCCATTGCCGAATGCGGCGTGGAGATCCCGCAGGAAACCGCAGGTCCCTTCCCCGGGGACGGTTCCAACGGACCCAACGTCCTTGAAGCGTCCGGAGTGGTCCGCAGGGACATCACCTCCAGCTTCGGCTCGGCCTCCGCCACCGCCGAAGGCGTCCCGCTGACATTTACCCTGACCCTGCTGGACAACGCCAACGGCTGCACCCCCATGGCCGGCGCCGCCGTCTACGCGTGGCACTGCGACCGGGACGGAAAGTACTCCCTGTACGACTCAAGCCTCACCAACGAGAACTACCTGCGCGGTGTCCAAGAGGCCGATTCGAACGGCCAGGTCACGTTCACGTCCATCTTCCCCGGCGCCTACTCCGGCCGGTGGCCGCACATCCACTTTGAGGTGTTCGAGTCCATGAACAACGCGACGGCGGCGGGCCAGGTGCTGGCCGTTTCGCAGATTGCGCTCACCCAGGCCGCGTGCGACGACGTCTACGCCACGGCCGGGTACGAACGCAGCGTTACCAACATGTTGCGCACCACCCTGCAGTCGGACAACGTGTTCGGTGACGATGGCGGCATCTATCAGCTGGCCACGATGGCAGGTTCGGCGGCCGCGGGCTACACGGCGGGGCTCAACGTCACCATCTAGACTCGGGAGCATGCCTAACCAATCCCCTGCCACAGACCACATCCAGGACCTTGGCGCTTTCGTCAGCGCGTCGCCGTCGAGCTTCCACGCGGCCCACGAGGCCGGACGGCGGCTGGCGGACGCGGGATTCACCCGGCTTGATGAGCTGGAGCCGTGGGACGGCGGGGCCGGCCGGTTCTTCATCATCCGGGACGGCGCACTGATCGCCTGGGTGGTTCCGGAGAACGCCGGTCCCACCACCGGGTTCCACATCCTGGGCGCCCACACGGACTCGCCGTCCTTCAAACTCAAGCCCAAGCCGACCACCGGCGCCTACGGCTGGCTCCAGGCCGGGGTGGAAGTCTACGGCGGCCCGCTGCTGAACTCCTGGCTGGACCGGGAGCTGCGTCTGGCCGGCCGGCTGGTGATGCTGGACGGCACCGAACACCTGGCCGCCACCGGACCGCTGCTGCGGTTCCCCCAGCTGGCCATCCACCTGGACCGTGCCGTGAACGACGGGCTGACGCTCGACAAGCAGCGGCACATGAACCCCGTCTGGGGATTGGGAAACCCGGCAGACTTCGACGTCCTCCGGGTCCTGGCCTCGTCCGTGGAAGGCGCCTCCGTTGATCCGGCCCGCATTGGAGGGTACGACGTCGTCATCGCGGACACGCAGGCACCTGCGGTTTTCGGAGGATCAGGTGAGTTCTTCGCGTCCGGGCGGTTGGATAACCTCTCCTCCACTCACGCCGGGCTCGCGGCGCTGATAGCCCACGCTTCGTCCGGTTCCGCTGACTCTGCTGCTCCCATTGCTGTACTTGCCGCGTTCGACCACGAGGAAATCGGCTCCAACTCGCGCTCCGGCGCGTGCGGCCCGATCCTTGAGGACGTGCTGGTGCGGATCTCCGACGGCCTTGGCGCCTCGGTGAGCCAGCGGCGGCAGGCCCTGGCGGCGTCGTTCTGTGTTTCCGCCGACGCCGGCCACGCTGTCCACCCGAACTACGCCGAACGGCACGACCCCGCCAACCATCCCGTGCTCAACGGCGGGCCGCTGCTGAAGATCAACGCCAACCAGCGGTACGCCACGGACGCCCCCGGGGCGGCGCTGTGGGCACGGCTGTGCGGTGAAGCGGGCGTGCCCTACCAGGAGTTCGTGTCCAACAACGCCATCCCGTGCGGCTCCACCATCGGCCCGCTGACCGCTACGCGGCTAGGAATCCGGACCGTGGATGTGGGCGTGGCACTGCTGTCCATGCACTCCGCCAGGGAGCTGTGCGGTGTGGAGGATCCGTGGCGGCTGGCCTCCGTGGCCGAGTTGTTCTTCCGCACAGCTTCCTAGCGCTCTCCGTCGCCGCGGGCACCGAACCGCATCCGGTGCCGGTCTATGGTCCGGGCCGGGACGCCGATCCAGGTTTCGCCGTCAGGTACGTTACTGAGGATGGCGGCGCCCATCCCCACGGTGGCGTAGTCCCCCACACTGGTCCGTTCGCGGACGCTGGAGTTCATGCCAAGGTCGGCGGCCCGCCCGATCCTGACCCCGCCACCCAGGGAAACGCCTGCTGAGAACGTGGCGAAATCGGCAACGTCGTCGTCATGGGTGAACGTTACCGACGGCATAGCCACTACGTGCGCCCCCAGCGTGACGCCCGCCGTCAAGGTCACATTCCGGAGGAGGATGCTCCCCCGTCCGATCCGGCAACCGTCCGGGTACGGGACCGTGGGATCAATGGCGGTAGCGTACCTGGACTCCTGGACGCCAACGCTCCGTAACCGGTCCACCACGGACTCGCGCGCCCGTCCGGAGGCGAGGCAAACCAGTAGGAAGGCGTGCTTGAAACTGACGGCATCCTCAACCCGTCCAAGCACCGGGGCTCCATCCACCGTGGTGTCCGCCAACTGCCTGTCGTCATCAAGAAACCCCACGACGTCGTATTGCCCACTGGCCCGGACCATGGCCAGGACCTCCCTGGCCAGGCCGGTCACGGAGACCAGAATCAGCTCGCTCATGTTCAGGGCCGCTCCTAGACGATCGGCAGGACATAGGGTTCGGCGGAGGGGCTGGACTTGCCGGCGGCCAGGGCAGTCAGCTGTGCGCGTGACTCCACGCCCAGCTTCCGGTAGATGGCCGTGAGCCGCACTTCCACCGTGCGTACCGACACGTACAGGGTGCCCGCGATTTCCTTATTCCGCATCCCCCGCGCAACCATCTTGGCAAGTTCGAGTTCATGGCTTGCGAGCAGCAGCAACGCCGGGTTCCCCCGGGGACGTTCCTCGCGATCATCCATGAGCAGCACGTCCACGTGCTGGGCCCATGAAGCGGCACCGGCCTCGTCGAAGAGCACCTTGGCCCGCAGCAGGGCATCCTTGGAGTCCCGAAGCCGGCCGAAAGCGATCAGGCGCTCCGAATAACACAGCAGCGTCCGGCCTCGCTCCACCAACGGGACGTGCCCCTTCCCGGCTTCAATGGCCTGACTGAAGAGCTGGAGGGCCTGCTCACCGTCGGCCAGCATGGCGTGGCATCGCGCGAGGGCTTCCACAAGCCAGAGGGAGCGCAGACCAGCCGGATGTGCCTCCAGGCGCTGCAGGACTTGGGTCGCCTCCCGATGCCGTCCCAACCGGACCAGGACTTCCACCAAATCGGCTTCACATCTCAGCAGCACAGGGTTGGCGAACGCCTGGCCCAGCTCCGAGGCCCGGGAAAGATACGCGCAGGATTCTGCGAGGTCGCCGCGGAGCAAGGCGAAATGACCCTCCATGGCTGCAAACTGCGCAGCGATGGCCAGGTTGTTTCCCGATGCCGCAAACTGCTGTGCATCCGCCGCATGAACCTTTGCCCGGGCTTCATCTCCCACCGCGTGCGCCCGCCACACCCGGAAGAGGCACCGCTGGCCGCGCTGGTACTTCATCTCCGGGTCGCTGCGCTCGAGGTCGTCTATAAGGCGGATAGCAGCGCCGACGTTGCCGGCACGGATTTCGTTGTCCACGGCCAGGACCAGTGCCGTTTCCCGCCACAGGGTATTGCGGGGCTCAAGATAACCGGCAACGATCGCGAACGCCTGTTGCGCTTGTGGGTACGCTTCGGCGTAGCTGAGTGCCCTGCCCTGCACCAGCAGGCTGACCATGCGGGCCTCTCCGGCAGGTTCGTGCTTGCGGGCAAGGCTGGCGGTATCGCCCCTGATGGCGTCCGTCAGGGTCTGTGCCCGGTCGGTAATGGCACGGCACTCCGCTGACGCCGCGTCCCGGAATGCCGCGCTGCGCCGGAGCACCTCGGCCGCGTCCGCCAGCTCCCACCGTTCCGCATAGTAGAGGGCTGCGCCGGCCAACAGGGCCGCGGTGAACGCGGGGCTGTGCCGGCCGAACTCCTTGGCCAGGCGCAGCACCATGCTGGAGCGCACCGACGCGCCCTGGGCAAACTGGATTTCGAAGGCCAGGCCGGTCAGCCGAAGGATGAGGGGCGGGTTGCGGGTGACCCGGAGTGCCCAGTCCAGATAACGGCGGGCGTACACGAATTCGCCATGGCTGAAGAGGACTTCGGCAATGGCAGCGAGGCGGGCGGCGGTTTCAGCCTCCCACGGGTTGAGGGTCAGCGCGCGCTCAATGTACTCGACGGCGAAGGGCACATCTCCGCCACGGATCAGGTCCACCGCGTGCCGCAGCAGGCTGAACGCCGTTTTGCGCTCCAGCGCCGTGTAGCTCAGGTGCCAGCGCCTGGCGTAGGGGTCGGAAAGCTCCGAGGCATTTGCCAGCGCACGGTGGCTGGCTGTCCTCGCCGCGGGGGCCATGGTGGAAAAGACGTAGCCGCGCAGCAACTGGTCGCGGATCCGCAGGTGGGGCCCTGTTCGGCTGACCAGGCCTTCGGACAGCAGCTCGTCGAAGCCGGACCACACGTCTCCGTTGACCTGTTCCAGGGCCCCGATATCGGTCCGGCAGGAAAGCGAGAGGAGGTCGAGGATGCCGCGGGCCGCTGGAGCCAGCTGGCCCACCACCGCCGCAAAATCTGTTTCAAAGCTGCCCCTGCAGGGCAACGGGATGGGCATGGCGTATTTCCCGTCGGCCTGCTGCTCCAGCAGGTGGTGGTACAGCTCGACGGCGGCGAGCGGATTTCCCAGCGTGGCCGAGGCAACTGCGTGGGCGGCCGCCGTCGTGCCCTGGTTGGCGGGGATCGCCTCCAGCATCCGCACCGTCTCGTTGTAGCTCAGCGGATTGAGCTTCAGCGAGTCCAGCCCGGTGAACGGGCCGTCAGGCGGGGAACCACGGACGCTGAGGAACAGCGCGATGTCGGTTCCACTCAGGCGCCGGGCCAGGAAACCGATCACGGCCTGGCTGCCGGGGTCGAGCCGGTCGGCGTCGTCAATGGCAATGACCGTCCGTGTTGACGACCGCTGGAGCAGGCCGGACAGGAGCGTCGCTGACAAAGCGGGGACGTTAGGGGTGTCCGCCGCATCACGCAGGAGCTCGTCCGCGATCCTGTTCAGGACCGGGTCGTCCATCCTGTTCAGGAGGGCGGTGATTCCGGACAGCGGCCAGCCGGATTCGGACTCGCTGGCGCTGAGGAACACCGTGGGGTATTCGCACAGGGCGGACAGTTCGGCCAGGAGTGCTGATCTTCCCGATCCCCTGTTGCCGGACACCACCAGGGCTGAATCCTTGGGTCCGCGGATCACCGAAAGGACCCTGTCCAGTTCCTTGCTCCGGCCTACCAAAGACATGAGGTCCCCGTCCTGTGAAGAAAGGAGACCGCATTCTTGCGCATGTGTACCCGGCACGGCAGCCGTACCGCCGGGTACCCCGGAGATCCAGCACGGCTTGTCTCCGCCCCAGTGCGGTTCCCAGCTGTAGAAAGGAATATATAGCGGCCACGGATGGGGGTGCCATCCAAATAGGCGCTGGATTGGCTCAAGATTGGTCGCCGCGTTTCTTGAAGATTTCGGTGTTGCCCGGCATGCATCTTTTGATGCCCTCAGATGTTCGCAGCTGGAGGAAGTTCTGATTTGGGCGGGCCGGGCTTGTGCCGATGCACATAATGCCGTGACCGTTAGCGGGTCTAGGGTGGGAGAAACTTGTGATCCACCGCACTGGACGGGCCCCGGGAAACCTCCGCCGCCGCCAGTAGCCCCAACTCCACGCAATAACCAGAAGGACGGCGCACGCATGCCCGCTGACCAGCAACTGTCCAAGTCGCTCAAACCACGGCACCTTTCCATGATCGCCATCGCCGGCGTCATCGGCGCCGGACTCTTCGTCGGATCCGGTGCCGCCATCCAGCAGGCGGGCCCGGGCATCCTGGTGGCCTACATGGCCGCCGGTATCGTGGTCATCCTGGTGATGCGCATGCTCGGCGAGATGGCCGCGGCCCACCCTGAGACCGGCTCCTTTTCCACCTACGCAGACAAGGCGCTGGGCCGCTGGGCCGGATTCAGCATCGGCTGGCTGTACGCATGGTTCTGGATCATCGTGCTGGGCATCGAAGCCACCGCGGGGGCGGCCATCATGCACCGGTGGATTCCGGGCATCGACCAGTGGGTCTGGGCGCTGATCCTGATGGTCCTCCTGACGCTGACCAACCTCGGTTCGGTCAAGTCCTACGGTGAATTCGAGTTCTGGTTCGCCTCCATCAAGGTCACGGCCATCATCCTGTTCCTCCTCTTCGGCGTGGCAGCCATCCTGGGCCTCGTTCCAGGCGTACCCGCCCCCGGCCTTGACAACCTGCTGAACAAGGGCGGATTCATGCCCAACGGCCCCGGCGCCGTCCTGGCCGGAATCCTGGTGGTGGTCTTCTCCTTCTTCGGCGCCGAAATTGCCACCATTGCCGCCGGCGAGTCCGAGAACCCGGTTGACGCTGTCAAGAAGGCCGTCAAGTCCACCGTCTGGCGCATCCTCGTTTTCTACATCGGCTCCATCGCCATCGTGGTCACCCTGCTGCCGTGGAACGATGCCAGCGTGGCAAAGAGCCCTTACGTTGCCGTCATTGAGCTCTTCGGAGTTCCGGGCGCCGGAACCATCATGGACATTGTGGTGCTGACCTCGGTCCTGTCCTGCCTGAACTCCGGGCTGTACACCGCCAGCCGGATGCTGTTCTCACTGTCCAAGCGCGGAGACGCCCCTGCTTCCTGGACGAAGATTTCCCGGCGCGGCGTGCCGGTTGCTGCCGTGCTCTCCTCCACGGTGGTCGGCTTTGTCACCGTTGGCCTGAACTACATCGCACCGGACACCGTATTCCTTTTCCTGGTCAACACCTCCGGCGCCATTGCGCTGTTCGTCTGGCTGGTCATCGCCTCCTCGCAGCTGATCCTCCGCAAGCGCATGGGCGCCGCCGCCAAGGACCTTGCGCTGAAAATGTGGCTGTTCCCGTACCTGACGTGGCTGTCGATCGGCAGCATCGTTGCCCTGCTCATCGGCATGGTTATCCTGGACTCCACCCGGGAATCCCTGCTGCTGTCCGTGGCGCTGGCCGGAGTCGTGGTGGCCATCGGGGTCCTGCGCTACCGCCGGCGCGGAGCTTCCGCAGGCCAGGCCGGGGACGGACTCGAAGCCGACGACGTCCCGGCCAAGGCGGGACCGGCGTCGTAATCTGATGCTTTTCCACATAGGAGAGCCCGTGCTGCCATCCCGGCGGCACGGGCTCTAGCCTTGAGTCAAGCGCGAATCGCCTATCCCGTCCAAATGCACTAAGATATTGAAGTCTGTGCTGCGCCTCAGCCACCGTTCCGGCGGCGGGCATGCATGGAATCGCAAATGAACCTCCTGTTACGGAAATGCCGTAACCGCTTAGCCCAAAGGAGGTGGGTTCACATATGCGTCCTTACGAATTGATGGTAATCATCGACCCCGAGGTCGAAGAGCGTACCGTTGAGCCGTCGCTTCAGAAGTTCCTGAACGTCATCACCAACGATGGTGGAACCATCGAAAAGGTTGACATCTGGGGCCGTCGCCGGCTGGCTTACGAGATCAAGAAGAAGTCCGAAGGTATCTACGCCGTGGTGAACTTCACCGCCAAGCCGGAAACCGCCAAGGAACTTGACCGCCAGCTGTCTCTTAACGAGACCATCATGCGCACCAAGATCACCCGCCCCGAAGAGCAGAAGGTTGTTGCCGAGTAATTTCGGTACCACTCTTCATTCTTCACCCCGCAGGACTCGAATCTTCACCCAGGATCGAACAAGGAGGCAGTAGATGGCAGGCGAGACCACCATTACGGTCATCGGTAATCTCACCAATGACCCGGAATTGCGGTTCACACCGTCAGGTTCGGCAGTAGCGAACTTCACCATCGCTTCCACCCCGCGTACCTTTGATCGCCAGTCCAACGAGTGGAAGGACGGGGAAACCCTGTTCCTCCGCGCTGCGGTGTGGCGTGAAGCGGCCGAGAACGTCGCGGAGTCCCTGACAAAGGGCATGCGCGTCATCGTTACCGGCCGCCTGAAGAGCCGTTCCTACGAAACAAAAGAAGGCGAAAAGCGCACTGTTATCGAGCTTGAGGTCGATGAAATCGGCCCCAGCCTCCGTTATGCAAACGCCAAGGTCAACCGCACCCAGCGCTCCGGCGGTCAGGGTGGCGGAGGCTTCGGCGGCGGCAACAGCGGCGGTGGCTTTGGCGGCGGCAACTCTGGTGGAAACCAGGGCGGCAACTCCGGCGGTAACTGGGGTGGCGGCGGCGGCAACCAGCAGGCTGCACAGGACGACCCCTGGGCAACGCCCGGCGTCTCCAACGCAGGTGGCTGGGGCAACGGCCCCGACTCCGAACCGCCCTTCTAAAAAATCCTCTCGGCCCGGCGTCGGGACCGCATCACTGTGCCTGCCGGCACGGTGGCGGTTATCGCCGTCGGACCACCACCATCCCGTGGATCAATATCCACGGGCTCCCTAGAATAGGAGCTCCACGATGGCTAAGGCTGAACTCCGTAAGCCCAAACCAAAGTCCAACCCCTTGAAGGCCGCTGACATCACTGTCATCGACTACAAGGACGTAGCATTGCTGCGCAAGTTCATCTCCGACCGCGGAAAGATCCGCGCCCGTCGCGTCACCGGCGTTACGGTCCAGGAACAGCGCAAGATCGCACAGGCAATCAAGAACGCCCGCGAAGTTGCCCTGCTGCCTTACTCCGGCGCTGGCCGCGGTTAAGGAAGGGATTTACTAACATGGCAAAGCTCATTCTGACCCACGAAGTCACCGGTCTCGGTGCTGCCGGCGATGTTGTCGAGGTCAAGGACGGTTACGCACGTAACTTCCTGCTGCCCCGCAACTTCGCCCTGACCTGGACGAAGGGTGGCGAGAAGCAGGTTGAGTCCATCAAGGCTGCCCGCGCCGCCCGCGAGCACGCTTCCCTGGAAGATGCTCAGAAGCAGGCCGCTGCACTGCAGTCCAAGCCTGTCCAGCTGGTTGTCAAGGCCGGCGAAACCGGACGCCTGTTCGGCACCGTCAAGCAGGCCGACGTCGCCAACGCTGTTGAGGCCGCAGGCCTGGGCAGCATCGACAAGCGCAAGGTTGAACTGCCGGTCCACATCAAGTCGGTTGGTTCCTACCAGGCCAACGTCCGTCTCCACGAGGATGTTGCCGCTGTGATCGAACTCGACGTAGTAGCCGGAAAGTAACTTCTGACTGCACCGAAGACCCCCGCTGCCGGATCACGGCCGCGGGGGTCTTTTGCATCTGCGGTCACGGCCGGTGGAGTTGGGCCATTACATGGTGGTAACCGCCTCTGATCATTGCCACCAGAACCTGCCGGTCAACGTCTGCCAGCCTGTTGATGTACAGGCAGGCGGCGCCGGTCTTGTGCTTGCCGAGGGCTTCAAGCTTAGGCCCGGCATCGGGCCCGTACGTCAGCCCGTACAGGGCGAGGTTGGCCTTCCGCGGGGAGAACCCGACGGCGGCTGAGTCGCCTTCCCTGCCGGTGGCATATCTGTAGTGGTAGCTGCCGAAGCCCACGATTGTGGGTCCCCACATCACCGCTTCCTGGCCAGTGATGTCCCGCATGAGCTCCAGCAATTCGAAACCGTCAGCCCTGCGGACCGGGTGCTCCACTGCTGCCAGGAATTCGTTGACGCCGGCCCCGGTGGGGGCGGTCTTGTTCGCTGCCATGGACGTAGTCTGGCAGACGCCGCCAGGGTACGGCCACACCGGTGATAGCCTGCACCG
Organism: Pseudarthrobacter sp. SORGH_AS 212; assembly: GCF_030818145.1. Lineage (NCBI taxonomy): Bacteria > Bacillati > Actinomycetota > Actinomycetes > Micrococcales > Micrococcaceae > Pseudarthrobacter > Pseudarthrobacter sp. SORGH_AS 212. Next base: position 2,118,642 of record NZ_JAUTAA010000001.1, read on the forward strand.
GTGACCACCCAGAGCATGCGAATCCGCCCGTTCCACCAGGCCGACGTCTTTTCCGCTGAACCGTACCGCGGCAACCCGCTGGCCGTGGTGGTTGATGCCGAAGACCTGTCCGCGGAGCAGATGCAGCACTTCGCGAACTGGACGAATCTCTCCGAAACCACGTTCCTGCTGCCGCCCACAGATCCTGAGGCGGATTACCGGGTACGTATCTTCACCGGCACTGAGGAGTTTCCTTTTGCCGGCCACCCGACGCTGGGCTCGGCGCACACCTGGCTTGAGGCCGGCGGCGTCCCGAAGTCGGACGACTGGCTGGTGCAGGAGTGCGGGGCCGGCCTTGTACGGGGTTAAGCGCGACGGCGGCCGGCTCGCCTTCGCCGCGCCGCCGCTGACCCGCTTCGAACCCGTGGACAGTTCCACCCGCCGGCAGCTGGCCGCCGCTCTTCGGCTGCCGGGGCCGGACCTCCTTGATGCGTCCTGGCTGGTCAACGGTCCCGAGTGGATCGGCGTACTGCTGGGATCTGCTGAGCAGGTGCTGGCCCTCGAGCCGGACCTGGCTGCCATGGGGAGCCTCAAGATCGGGGTTATTGGCCCGCACCAGCCGGGTGGGGACGCCGATTTTGAGGTCCGTACCTTCATTCCGGGCGATGCCATGGTGGAGGATCCCGTGACGGGCAGCTTCAACGCAGGCGCCGCGCAGTGGCTGATCGGGACCGGGCGGGCGCCGGAGCAGTACGTGGCGGCACAGGGCACCGCCCTGGGCCGCGCAGGCCGCGTCCACATCTCTGCCGAGGGGGCGGACATCTGGGTGGGTGGCCACTGCGCCACCTGCATCCGCGGGAGCGTCACGCTCTAAGTCCGCTTTCCCGTGGGACTGATGCAGGCCGCGGCACGGCTTGAGGATCCTGCACCGGGAATACCCCGGAAGCGACGCCTGTTCAACAAGTAGATGCAAATGCATGTACGATCAGTGAACCAGCAACAGGAGAACGCCATGGAAACCCGCCGCATCACCGTCCTTTCCGCCGGACTCGGCGTCCCGTCGTCGAGCCGACTGCTTGCAGACCAGCTGGCGGCGTCGGCCAAGCGCCAACTGGAGGCCGCCGGATACAGCGTGGAAGTGGAAACCGTCGAGCTGCGGGACCTGGCGGTGGACATCGCCAACAATTTCGTCACCGGTTACGCCGCGCCGCACCTGGCCGACGTGATCGCCACAGTTGAAGCAGCAGACGGCATCATCGCAGTGTCCCCCGTGTTCAGTGCGTCGTACAGCGGGCTCTTCAAGTCGTTCTTCGACGTGCTGGACCCCAAGTCCCTGGACGGCAAGGCGGTCCTGCTGGGTGCCACCGGCGGAACGGACCGGCACCAGATGGTCCTGGACTACGCCATGCGCCCCCTGTTCAGCTACCTCCGCACCCGGATTGCGGCCACGGCCGTGTTCGCCGGGCCACAGGACTGGGGCACAGCGAGCGACGCCGGCACCTCCCTGGCCAGCAGGGTGGACCGGGCATCCGGCGAGTTTTCGCAGCTCCTGGAAGGACTGCAGCCGGGCCGCAAGCTGGCGCCCATGGAATCGCTTCCGTTCGAGCAGCTTCTCGCGGGAATCTCCGGAACCAACTGACCAGCAGGATGGCCTTCCGCCGGCTGGCCCGCCTTAGTCGTCGAGGAGCTCGATGAACTCCCGCGCCTGCTTCATCGAAATGTCTGAGTGGCGCGTCAGGGCTGCAGCTGCTGCCTCTGCATCGCCGTTGCGGGCCAGCGTGCGGATCCTGCCGTAGATCTCGTCATTGAGCATGTTGCTGCTGACTTCACGGGTCACGTCGCCCTTGCTGGCGATGGCCCGGTAACGGTACGGGAAGCGCTGTGGCTCGTCATCCTCGTCGTCCTCCGGCGTGCTTCCTGGCGCTTCCGGGCTGCGGTAGGGCTGTGGGTGGGAGGCCAAAGCCCCCACGGCATCGCGAGAGGCCCGCAGGCCGTCCCCGGTCGCCTCGTAATAGAGCTTGATAGCCGCCATCGCCTGGCCCTGCGCGATCAGCGCATATATACGCCGGTGTTCCGCTTCGGACAGCTTGGCCGCTGCGGACCTGGCAAGCTCCGCCGCTCCGGGGGCGGGCTGCTGGGGGGCGGCGTCATGCGCGGCCTTCCTGTTGCCCAGGGCCCGGGAGGCCAGCGCAACGGCAACTGCCACAGCGACGAGGATCAGGGCGGGGATGACAAGCGATTCCATGGTTCTAAAGCCGTTCTCTAACTATCTGCTGCTGCGGATATGGCCGGGGCCGCTGTGGAAAGGACCCGGGGCCGGTGGACGTCACTGGACCCCACATAATCACCACCAGGACAATCGCAGGCAACAGAACCAAGAGTAGTTCGCCCATACCTACGAGCTTAGGGCAGATCCGGGTTATCCACAGCAATATTCACCGCGCTGCATGCTCGGTCCACCGGCAGCCCGGGCAGTCTTCCGAGGGAATATGAAATCCTCCCCTTGACGCGCATGAGGTGTGTCACGGATACCGGCAACACGCGCAGGAGCGGCATGTTCCGACACGCCGCTGTGGATGAAATTCCACAGCAGAAATATTTGCTCCACATGCCGCGAGAAGAGTTTTAGCTGGTCAGAGCCTTGATGAGGGCTAAACTTTTTTCTTTTCCACAACTTTCCACACAGGCTGTGCACAAGCTATGCCGGTTAGTGCACAGGTTATCCACAGGCAGTCCCGGCGGCGGACTTTGCGGTGGGGCCGGGGCCCGCTAGCGTGACGGGGTACCTGTTCCAGGGATCAATTGCGGCCCGCGGACCTGCACGGAAGGCAGGCCGGACAGCTGCGGCAAACCCCGGGGGAGGGGTCTCTGTGGAAAACCTGTGGATTTGGGGATAACTCCTGTGCACAAGTCGGGTCGGAGGCCAGGTCAGGCGCAGTGTCGGACCCTGCCGGTAGAAATTGGACAGGTGGCGGAACCCGGATTTCCGGCGAAGCCTTTGCAGGACGGCAACCACCGGGCAGGCCCGGTAACTATGGAGGACGGCAGCTTTGTCAATCGCGCATCTGGACGAGGTCGAAACTACCCGCGGATCAGACGCGAGCCGAAAGCCTCCGCAGGACATCCCCGCTGAGCAGTCCGTCCTGGGCGGCATGATGCTGTCCAAGGACGCCATCGCGGACGTTGTCGAGATCCTCCGCGGCCAGGACTTCTACCGCCCCGCCCACGAAACCATTTACGAAGCGATCATCGATCTTTACGGCCGCGGTGAGCCCGCGGACGCCGTCACGGTCTCCGACGAGCTGACCAAGCGGGCCGAGATCAACAGGATCGGTGGCCCGGCCTATCTGCACGAGCTGATCCAGACTGTTCCCACGGCTGCCAACGCCGGCTATTACGCCGAAATCGTTGCCGAACGTGCGGTGCTGCGCCGCCTCGTCAACGCCGGGACCAAGATCGTCCAGCTGGGCTACGGCTCTGACGGCGAAGTGGAGGATCTGGTCAACCAGGCCCAGGCCGAGGTCTACGCCGTTGCCGAGCGCCGTACGGCTGAGGATTATGTGGTCCTCAAGGACGTCATGGAATCCACCGTGGACGAGATCGAGGCCTCGGGCCACCGCGGCGAAGGCATGGTGGGTGTGCCCACCGGCTTCTATGAGCTCGACGAACTTACCCACGGCCTGCACCCCGGCCAGATGATCGTCATCGCAGCCCGTCCCGCGGTGGGCAAGTCCACCTTCGCACTGGACTTCGCCCGCTCGGCGGCCATCAAGAACAATCTGGCCACCGTCATGTTCTCCCTGGAAATGGGCCGGAACGAGATTGCCATGCGCCTCCTCTCGGCCGAGGCAACCATCGGCCTGCAGGACCTCCGCAAGGGCACCATCAAGGACGAACAGTGGTCCAAGATCGCCACCACCATGGGCCGCATGAACGATGCTCCGCTGTTCATCGATGACAGCCCCAACATGTCCCTCATGGAGATCCGGGCCAAGTGTCGGCGCCTGAAGCAGCAGCATGACCTCAAGCTCGTCATCCTCGACTACCTGCAGCTCATGAGCTCGGGCAAGAAAGTGGAATCGCGCCAGCAGGAAGTCTCCGAATTCTCCCGTGCCCTCAAGCTCCTGGCCAAGGAACTCCAAGTGCCGGTTATCGCCCTGTCCCAGCTGAACCGTGGCTCGGAGCAGCGGCAGGACAAGCGCCCCATGGTTTCGGACCTCCGCGAATCCGGCTCCATCGAGCAGGACGCGGACATGGTCATCCTGCTGCACCGTGAGGACGTCTACGACAAGGAATCCCCGCGCGCCGGTGAGGCCGACATCCTGATCGCCAAGCACCGTAACGGCCCCACCAAGGACATCGTGGTGGCGTTCCAGGGCCACTACTCCCGGTTCGCCAATATGGCCGGTGACGCCGGCGGCGGCGGAGGCTTCTAGGCCGGACGCCGGTGCAGCCTGGCCAGGGTCAGTCCCCGGCCAGTAGGTGGTTCGGCAAGCGGTTCCCTGGCGCCGTGCCCCTGATCTCCAGCAGTTCCCGCGCGTGGGCGTGAAGCCGCTTGTCTTCGTCGCTGACCGGCACCCAGGCCGGGATGGGCACGGAGTTGCCTGCGCCGTCGCGCGCCACCATGACCGTGAGGCAATACGTGGTGAGGTTCAGTTCACGGCCCTTGGGATCGCCGGAGCGGACGTGGACGGCGATGTGCATCCCCTTCGTGCCGGTGTACACCAGGCGGGCCTCCACTTCCACCACGTGCCCGATCAGGAGGGGCCGGTAGAAGCGGACACCGCCGGAAAACACGGCCACCGTGTCCTTGCCGCAGTAGCGTGACGCGCAGACGTAGGCGGCCTCATCGATCCACTTCATGACGATTCCGCCGTGGACCTTGCCGCCCCAGTTCACGTCGGTGGGCGCAGCCATGAAACGCAACGTCACCCGTTCGGCCGTGCCGGCGTCGGTATATTCCTGATGGTTCATAGCTTCGACGATCTGTTCGCGGACCTTGATGCGGGCCAGGGCGTGGTCGCGCTGTTCGATCTCCGCTGCGCTGTAAGGCTCAAACTGCTTGACCGGGATGGGTTTGCCGTCCTCGCCCACCGCTACGAAGATCACCATGCACTGGCTGCGCATGGTGGCAGGGCCGCCCTTGGGGTCGCTGGAGGAGACGACGGTGCGGATGTGCATGGAGGACCGGCCGGTGTAGACGATGGTGGCCTCCACCTCCACCATGTCGCCGCTGTTGACAGGATCCGCGAAGTGGATGTTGCCCACATATGCCGTGACGCAGTAGGACTGTGCCCACCCCACGGCGGCGGCATAGGCGGCCTTGTCCACCCATTCCAGTACCGTCCCGGCATCCACGGAGCCGCTGTGGCCAACGTCGGTGGGTGCCGCCAGGAAGCGGAGGGTCACGGAGTTGGGCGCACCGGTCTCAGTCATGCTGCCGATCTTACTGAGGCGCCGAGTTACCCGCCGGTTCCGGTGGGTAACAGACGCAACAGCGCGGCGCGGCCAGCCGGAAATTTGGCCGGAAACGCGGCTGCCCCGCCCGCCTGGAGGACGGACGGGGCAGCGCTATGGGGGAATCGCAGGCTAGCCGGCGCGGGTGTAAACGATGTCGGGCTGGGTGGGAAGCTCCATCCCTTCGCCGATGAAGAATCCCGGATGCGGCGGCTGGTTGTAGGAGATGTTCTCCCGTGCCACGGACAGCCGGTACACCGGATCGTGCATCAGGGTGCGGAGCCGGAGGTCCGTTCCTGAACTGGTGGTGTAGATTCGCAGCTCCGTGCTGTCTGCCGAGGGCCAGGCGATCTCTTCCCGCCAGTCACCCAGGAGGTCGGCCTGGATGGCCGGGGTTCCCTTGGTGCTGTTGTTGGACTTGGCGCCCGTGGCGGTCAGCAGCCGGTCGCTGGATTCCGTTTCCCAGTTCCACTTGGCGATGCTGGGCGTGCCCGTGTTGGTTGTGGCGTTCCAGTCGTGATCGACAATCTCGCGGAGGAGGTCGCCGTCCCACCAAGCCAGGAAGTTGGCGGCGGGGATTTTCTCCGCGATCAGTTCGCCCTTGGCGGACCGGAGCTGGCCGACCGGGGAGTTCCAGGCGGCGTCCCCGCCGATCGCCCAACCCTCGGCGCCGGCGTAGCGCGGATCGATGTCACCCATCGCAGCGCGTCCGGTGTCCTTTACTGCCGGGATGCTCCACAGGATCTGGCCGGTCTTCGAATCCCGGAAGGTGGCACCAAGGTTTCCACTGGACCCCATGTCCTCATGGGCGGCGAACGTTTCCAAGCCCGGACGGGACGGATCGAAGTCGCTCGTGTGGATGGCATCACCGTGGCCCAGGCCGGTGGTGTACAGCGGCTTGCCGTTGTCATCGATGGTCATGGAACCGAAGATGAATTCGTCCTTGCCGTCGGCGTCCACGTCCGCCACAGAGAGGTTGTGGTTGCCCTGTCCACGGTACTGCGCACCGGCGATGTCCGAATCAAATGTCCAGCGCTTTGTGATCTTGCCGTTCACCAGGTCGTAGGCGGCCAGCGCGGCGCGGGTGTAGTAGCCGCGGCTGAACATCATGGACGGGCGTTCCCCGTCCAGGTAGGCCACGGCGCCCAGGAACCGGTCCACACGGTTGCCGTACGTGTCGCCCCAGGCGCCGACGTCGCCGCGTGGCGGGTCGTAGGCCACGGTGTCCATTATGGTGCCGGTGGCCCCGTGGAACACGGTGAGGAACTCCGGTCCGCTGAGCACGTAGCCGCTGCTGTTGCGGTAATCCGCGCCGGCGTTTCCGATCACCGTTCCAGCTGCGTCCCGGGTGCCGTCAGCCGTCTTCATGGCGACCTCGGCCTTGCCGTCGCCGTCGAAGTCGTAGGCCAGCAGCTGTGTGTAGTGGGCACCTGCACGGATGTTTGGTCCCATGTTGATCCGCCACAGCCTGGTGCCGTCCATCCGGTAGGCATCCACGTACACGGTTCCCGTGTAACCGGACTGGGAGTTGTCCTTGGCGTTGGACGGGGACCACATCTGCAGGATCTCGTAGGTGCCGTCGCCGTCCAGATCGGCCACGCTGGAGTCGCCAGCCGAGTAGGTGTAAGGCTGCCCGTCCTTGGTGTAGTCGTCCGCCGGTTTGTCCAGTTTCACGGACAGGTAGCTCTGCGCCAGCGGTGTGAACTCCTGGGTCAGCTGGTCACCGCCGGCGCCGACCGCCTTGATGACGTACCGCGAGGAGACCGTGCCTGCCGGGTCCAGGAACGTGGTGCTGTTGCGGATCGGCTCTTTGGTGAGCTTGACGCCGTCGCGGATCACGTGGAAGCCGATCTGCTCGGGGTCCAGGCCCAGCATGCGCCAGCCCACACGGACGCCGCCGTCCACGAGCAACGCAACGGGAGCGCGGTCGAGCTTCTCCATCTGCCGGTTCACCACAGTGATCTTTTCGGTACCCGCCACGGGTGAGGGGGCTGACTCGCCGCCCTTGTTCACGGTTGTGACACGGTAGTAGTACTTGATGGTGGTCAGCACGGTGTAGTCGGTGTAGGTGACTTCCGATGCCCTGCCTACGTATTCGAAAGGACCATCCGGTGAGGTGGAGCGGTAGACCTGGTAGAACGCAGCGTTTGACACTTTTTGCCATTTCAACGTGACGCTGGTCTTCTCGACTGCCTTGACGTCCACCTTGCCGGTAGCCGCCGGGACGGGCGTGTTGGGATCCACCAGTGCGGTCTCCACGGTGTTGGAGGGCACTGACTCGAGACCGGTGTTGTCCAGGGCGGTCACGAAGTACTTGTACTTCAGCCCGGCCAATGCGGTGGTGTCGTGGAAGGCGGGCACGTCGACGTTCTCGGCCACCAGATGCGGTTCTGTTTCGAAGGACGCCTGCCGGAAGACTTTGTACCCGGCGGCGTCACCCACTGCGTCCCAGGCGAGGTCCACGGTCGCGGGTTCGACCGCTGCGTCCACGGCCGTGGTGCGCAGGTTGGTTGGTCCCACCAGCAGCGGGGTGACTTCGAGGCCATTCAGGCGCTGGCCGGAGCCGCTGATGGTCAGGTTGAGCTGCCCGTCCGAGACCAGGACCTGGTTGATGATCTTGGTGGCCGAGGAGGCCCGGCTGGAGGACACCTGCCCAAACGGGATGCCTTCGGCGGCAACGTCGGTGCGAGTGGAGCCGATCCAGTCGCTGTGATAGGTCTTCAGGGCGTAGGTGCCGTTGGGTACGTCCAGCTGGAATTCGAAGCTGGTGCCGCTCAGCACGAAGTCGCGCAGCAGGTTGCTGGTTACCGCGCCGCGGTCCCGGTCGCTGAGGACAGAGAGGTCCTTGAACCCGAACGTGCGCTCCGGGGTGTAAACCATGGTGCGGTTCACCTCGGTGTAACCGGGCTCCACGGGGGCGCCCACCGGGCCGAAGTCGAACTTGTACTTCGCCTGCTTGGTGGATACGGCCAGCGTGTCGCTGGGTTCGGAGAGGCCCTTTCCGTTCATCGCCGCGATCCGCACGCTGTACTTAGTGCCTTCTGTCAGCCCGGCCAGGTTGGCGGTTGGCACCGTGGCGGTGGTGGTGAGGTGGAAGGCGCTGTCAGGTTCGGAGGCCAGCTTGCGGTACACCTTGTAGATGTCTGCGCCGTCAACCGGCTGCCATTTGAGCAGGGCCCCGGCGTTGGAGACACTGCCCGCCACCAGTCCCTGCGGCTTGGAGGGAACAGACGACGGCGGGGCCACCTCCTTGACACGCGACGCCAGGGGAACATTGAGCTGCTTCACGCCGCCCGCAACCAGCCGGGCGATCTGGATGGCGCCGTATTCCTGGAAATGGGTGTTGTCGACCGTGCCCGTGGGCCGGTTCGGGTAGACGCCGGCGTCCACATGAAGGAACACGGACTTGGTGTCCTCCGGACCGATTGCGTCGTAGTAGGCGCGGCTCGAAGCCGACAAATCCACCACAGCCACGTTCTCCTCCGCGGCGAGCTCCTGCATCTTGGCCACGTACTCCGGGAAGCTGACCCGGAACTTGCCGGTGGCCTCGTCGTAGTCGCGCCGTCCAACCGGCGTCACCAGGATGGGGATGGCACCGCGCTGGCGTGCGCCGTGGACATAGGTGCGCAGGTATTCCTTGTAGTCGGCGGGGGACGCGTATCTGTCGTCCACGCCGACGGTTGCGTCGTTGTGGCCGAACTGGACCATGAGGTAGTCCCCTGGGTTGATGACGCGGAGAACCTCATCGAGCCGGCCCTGGCTGATGAAGTTCTTGGAGCTCCGTCCGCCGATAGCGTGGTTGCGGAACGTGACGGCACTATCGAAGTACCGGTCGATCATTTGGCCCCAGCCGGCCTGCGGAACGAACCCGGGATCGTAGGTCTGGACTGTGGAATCGCCGGTGAGGTACACGGCAGGATCGGTGGTTGCAGCGCGCGGAGCCCTGGCAGCGATGACAAGGGAGTTGATGTTGGCTGCGGCGCCGCTGAAATCAAGGTTCAATTGGCCGTCAACCAGCGAGATGGGGAATTCCATCTCAAGGTATTGGCTGGCGGGCTTGTCCGTGAGCTGGACTTTGGCCATTTTCTCCGCGGTGATCGCGATGTTGGTCGCTTCCACGGCGTCGCCCGCGATCAGCTTTACCGTGTAGTCGCCGTTCGGCAGGTCTACCAGGAAGCTGCTGCCCTGGGCCTGGACGAAGTCGGACCGCAGGGCGTCCTCGGTGCCGCGGTCGGTTCCGGAGGTGACTGAGGTGTCTGAAAAGCCGAATTTTCCTGTGGCGGAATACTGAGTGCCCGCTTCGACGCGCGTGTAACCGTCAGCGGTGGCGCCGGGGCCAAAGTCGAATTTGAATCCGCTGCCAACCGGGGGAAGCGCGGTATCTGCATGGACGGGCGGAAGACCGGCGAGGGCAATGGCCGCGGATGCGGCTGCGGCAGTGACGGCCTTGGCGCCGGTACTGCGAAGCGTTCGCCGCCTGGGTGGCGGGCCTTCGGGTTGGAGCGGTACGGCTTGCTGGGTTTGTCTCACTGTCATCTCCTTCGATGCGTGGTGCAAGCGGCCCCAGCTCGGTCTTGGAACGATTCAATGGAACTGCAAAATTTCGGGAGGCGCGCAGTTGCCGAATGGTTCCGGGGAGGACCGGTGGAAGGTGTGGCTGAGACCAGGGGTGCGATGCTGCAGCTCACACTGCAACAGACATTGGTCTATCAGGCCCAGCAATTCCAGGGCAAGCGTTTTCCCATCTTTCCCGAATCTTTTTGTGGGAAAATGTTCGGCTTTGTGATGTGCGTTGCCGCGCCGGTTAAACCAGGACGGCGGCCACGCACCGTGGTGCGCAGCCGCCGTCGTGGGCATTGGCTTATGCCAGGACTGCCAGCTTGGAGTTCCTGCGGCCGAAGAGGGCGCGGTCCACGGAGACGCGGCCGGCGCCCGTGAGGGCCAGTGCAAAGGCGGCAGCTGCGAGGAGCAGAACCAGCTCGTAGCCGCCATTGGCAGCGAAAACTCCGGCGGAAGCGTGCACCAGGAAGAGCGCGCCCAGCATATCGAGGGCCAGGAGGGCGGCCATAACGCGGGTCAGGATGCCAAGGATCAGGGCGATGCCGCCGGCGAGTTCGAGGACGGCGACGGCCGGGGCCATCACATCGGCGGCAGGGACGCCCATCTTGGCGAAGGACGCCTGGGTGCCGGCAATGGTCCACTCGTTGAACTTCTGCCAGCCGTGGGCTGCGAAGAGGAAGCCCAGGACTATGCGGAGGGCCGTGATGGCGGTGGTGGTCAGGCGGGATTGGTTCATGGGGTTTCACCGTTTCGGATATCGGTCGGAGCTGGACACATGCAAGCAGGGGCCGGATCGCAGCGTTGAACCCTTCCAGTGTTCCGCAGGATTGGTTGAAGAGTCAACCAATCGATGAATTCTGTGGGATATGTCATGACCGTGACGTCACAGTCGCCAGGCTCCCCGCGCCGTGGCCGTTAGGCTGGCACGGTGTCCCAACCCTCCACCTCCGCGCCTGTAGCCTCGCGCCGCGGCAACGCCCGCGAGATCCTCCGCCTTGCCGTCCCCGCGTTCGGTGCACTCGTGGCCGAACCCCTGTTCCTGCTGGCGGACTCGGCCATTGTGGGGCACCTGGGAGTGGCCCAACTGGCGGGCGTGGGACTGGCCTCAGCCGTGCTGCACACTGTCGTGGGCCTGATGGTTTTCCTCGCCTACTCCACCACCCCCGCGGTGGCACGGGCCATCGGTGACGGCCAGCTCGGGAAAGCACTGGCTGCAGGGCGCGACGGCGTCTGGCTGGCCATGCTGCTGGGCGTTGTCCTGGCGGCGGCCGGCTTTGTGGCCGCCGAGCCGCTGATCGGGCTCATGGGCGCAGAAGGAGAGGTGCGCGCCTTCGCCGTCGACTACCTCCGGTGGTCCATGCCGGGACTTGTGGCGATGTTGCTGGTCTTTGCCGGGACCGGCGTGCTCCGCGGACTCCAGGACACCCGCACCCCGCTGGTGGTGGCCACTGCCGGCTTCGGGCTGAACATCGTCCTGAACCTCTGGCTGGTCTACGGGCTCAACTGGTCCGTCACCGGCTCCGCCGTGGGCACCAGCGTGGCGCAGTGGGGCATGGCGGCTGTCTACGTGCTGATGGTGCGGCGCAACGCCCTCCGGCATGGCGTGTCGCTGTTGCCCAGTTGGCACGGTATCCGAAGCATGACCAAGGTGGGGTCGTGGCTTATGCTGCGCACCCTCAGCCTGCGGGCCGCAATCCTGGTGACGGTCCTGGTGGTAACCGGACAGGGCGCCATCAACCTGGCGGCACACCAGCTCGCCATGACAATATTTTCTTTCCTGGCTTTTGCACTGGACGCCCTGGCCATCGCCGCGCAGGCACTGATCGGCAAGGAACTGGGCGGTTCCAACGCCGCCCGCGCCCGGTTGCTCACCACCACCATGATCCGCTGGGGCATAGGCTTCGGCGTGGTCACGGGGCTGCTCCTCGCGGCGGTGGCACCATGGGCGGGTGCCCTGTTCACCCCCGACAGGGAAGTGCAGGCCGCCCTGGCCATCGCCCTGTGGATCCTGGCCGCGGGCCAGCCCATCGCCGGGTACGTCTTCGTGCTGGACGGAGTGCTGATCGGCGCGGGGGATGCCCGCTACCTGGCCCTGGCCGGCCTGCTGAATGTTGCCGCCTATGCCCCGATGCTGGCGGCTGTCGCGTTCTCCGGGGCTTCAGGGGTCGCGGGGCTCGGCTGGCTGTGGGCAGCATTCTCCATCGGATACATGGCGGCGCGGGCACTCACCCTGGGCCTGCGCGCCCGGGGTGACCGGTGGATGGTGCTGGGTTCGGCCTAACCGTGACGCGCAACTAAACTGGACCGGTGACACATCCCTTGACACCCGCAGGCGCCGCCCAGGGAACCGCCCCGCGCACCGACCTGTGGAAGCCGGTCCTGCTGCGCTCCGCAGTCTCGCTGGGCTTCGGAGCAGTAACGATCTTTTGGGCAACGCCCTCCGTGGAAGCCATGGGCTGGGCAGGCGGCCTGTACCTCCTGTCCATCGGCGCCATCACCCTCTGGGGTATCCCGGCCACCGGCTTCGGGCGCGATTCTGCGTCCGGCAAGCTGCTCTCGGCCGCCGGTTCCGTGCTGGCAGGTGCGGGGTTCGCGGTGCTCCTGCTGCACAGCGACCTCCTGTTCGGTGTCATCGCGGCGCTGGGACTCGGCGTCGCCGGAGCCCTGGAGCTGGCCTGCGGCATCCGGAACCGCGGCCGGCACGTCCTGGCCCGCGACTGGATCACCTCCGGCCTCATCAGCCTCGGAACCGCGGTGATCCTGCCGTTCTTCATCAGCCTTGGTGCGCACGCGCTGCTGGGCGTGGCCGGCGGCGGGGCCATCATCCTCGGTGTGCTGTGGGTGCTGTCCGGGCTGACGCTCAGGCACGATTCCCGCAGTACGGCCGCTAAGCCGTAAACTAGGAAGGTCCCGGTTCTACTCGCTGTAGAAATTTCGCCGGGGCCACCCACAACGTACACCGGGCCGGCCATCCATGCCGCCCGCAGGGAGGACTTACCGTGGCAGACCAGCACCAGGGAAAACCGCGCAAGCTGCGGACCTCTGTGAAGGGCCCGCTGATGTTCTCCGCGTTCTGGGCCGTCGTGGCCTTCTTTGCCGTGGTGATTTTCGCTTCCGGCGGCAGCGCCCGCGCTCCCCGTTTCGACCTTGCCTTCACGGGTGCCGGGATCGCCTTCATCGTCACCCTGGTGATCGCCGCCATGCTGTCCATGAGCCACAAGGACAATGCCGAGCACCTGGGCAAGGGGTCCGGCGTCAACCTCAGCTCGGCCAAGAACACTTCCCACGGCTTCGGGGGGACCAAAGCCCCGGGCTCGCCTGAGCAGCAGGATCCCGACGGCGGCACTGAAGGTTCCGCGGGCCGCTAACCCACCGCCGGTCCCGCCGTCCGCGCCAGGCTTGTGAAGCCAACCCGCCGGACGTCGAAAGCCGGCGCGCCGCTAGCCCGCCGCCGCCTGCCGTGCCCGGTAGGCCGCCACATGCGCCCGGTTGGCGCAGTTGCCCGTATCGCAGTAGCGCTTAGAGCGGTTTCGGCTGAGGTCCAGCACCGCCGCGTCGCAGTCCTCGGCCTCGCAGACGCGAAGCCTGTCCATCTCCTTGCTGCGCACCACATCCGCCAGCGCCATCGCGGCCTCCGTGCTGATCCGGTCCGCAAGCGGGGCCTCGGGTGTGGTGGCGTGCAGATGCCAGTCCCAGCCGTCGTGCCTGACAAGTTGGGGGAGGGCGTTGGCGTCGCGGAGCAGGCGGTTGATCGTCTCCACGGCACCGTCCTCCCCAGCCACCCACGCCCCGGCCAGTTCCCCGCGCAGCCGCCGGACGCTGGCCAGCTCTGCCTCATTCCTGGCCCTGGAGCCTGAGAACTGCTCGGCTGCAAGGAACCCGTCCAGATCCTGCTGGGATGCCAGGGCTTCGCGTCCGTTGGCACCGGAATTGATGAGGTTGACCACGCTGCGCAGCGCAACCTCAGTGTCAGGGGCAAATACCATCTTGACTCCTTACAGCGCCGAAGCGTACTGTCATGACCAATACCCCACTTTACTCCTGACAGGAGGCGACGGTGCCTGCCGCAAAGAACCATCCCGCCACGCCGAGTCCGCTGGCACCCCGCCGCAGTTTCCTGGCCTCCGGCCTGGGCGTCGCCCTGTTCTCGTCCGCCGTCTTCGGCACGTCGGGATCATTCGGCAAGGCGCTCCTGGAAACGGGATGGTCCCCGGGCGCCGCCGTCACGGCACGCCTCACCGGCGCCGCGCTCATCCTCGTAATCCCGGCGGTCATTGCCCTAAGGGGCCGCTGGCACCAGCTGCGGGACAACTGGCTCACCATTGTGCTCTTTGGCCTGATCGGCGTCGCCGCGTGCCAGTTGTTTTACTTCAACGCCGTGGAGCGGCTCTCCGTGGGCGTTGCCCTGCTGCTTGAGTACCTGGCCCCGGTGATCATCGTCCTCTGGATCTGGGCGGCCAGCCGCAAACGTCCGCGCGCGCTGACCTTCGGGGGAACCCTGCTGTCGCTGGCGGGGTTGGTCCTGGTCCTGGACCTCACCGGTGCCGTGAAGGTGGATCCGGTGGGTGTCCTCTGGGGCATTGCCGCAGCGGTCTGCCTGGCCATGTATTTCTTCATCACGGCCAAGGAGAATGACACCCTGCCGCCCCTCGTGCTGGCATCCGGCGGCCTGATGGTGGGCGCCGCCGTCATGTGGCTGGCCGGCGCCACGGGACTGCTGCCCATGGCGTTCAACACGGCGGACACCACGCTCGGTCCCTGGGTGACCCCGTGGTGGGTTTCGCTGGCCGGACTGGTGGTCCTGGCAACAGTGCTGGCCTACGTCTCCGGGATCATGGCGGCCCGTGCACTGGGCTCCAAGGTGGCCTCGTTTGTCTCACTCACGGAGGTGCTGTTCGCCGTTATCTGGGCCTGGCTGCTGCTCGGCGAGCTGCCCGGTGCCATCCAGCTTGTGGGCGGTGTCCTCATTGTGGGAGGCGTCCTCCTGGTCCGGCTCGACGAACTCCGGGCTCCTGCCCCCACCCCGCAACCCTCGACCGGGCAGCCCTCACCGAAAGAACCCACGGCGAAGGTGGGCTCACCGCTCGAGCACGCGAACGACGTCGAACCCGTGCCCTAAGTGCCCCGGCATGCGCGGGTGCCTGCGCACCTCTGTTCGCGGAAGAGGTACGGGGAGGTCCGCCGGTACCTGGACCGTGGTTAAACGGGTGAGGGCCCGGACACCTTTCGGTGCCCGGGCCCTCGCCGTCTACAAACAGGATCCTGGCGACAGGTCCTGCGCAGCCAGTGCTTAGCGGGAAGCCTGGTCCTGCTCTTCGGCGTTGCGCTTGGCCTTGTCGCCGGCTTCCTTCAGTGCTTCGGCAACCTTGGTCAGCATGGTGGTGTGCTGGCCCGACCATTCGTTGCGGAACTTGTCAGCGTCGGGGCCTTCCCAGTTGGTGCTGCTCAAAACCTTGGTGAGAGTGGACTTCTGCGTCTCAATCTCGGACGCACCTGCCTGAAGCTTGCTGCCCAGCTGACGAAGCTGCTGAACGTCTGCACCCCAAATAGCCATCAGTATCTCCTTGTTGGTAAGTGGATCCGAACCAGGTCGGCATCCCCAGCGGCCCCCCGGCTCATCCGGAAGATCCATTGCCTAAAACCTATCCCGGCCCTCAAAGGAGTGTCGATGGGCACCCCTGCCCATGCTGTCCTCCCCATGGACGGACCTCCTCAACCTGCCGATCAAGCAAGCCTCGAAGGGTCGATCTTAGGCGCTCCAGAGCCTAGCATGGGCCTATGTGCCGGAACATCCGAACCCTTCACAACTTTGAGCCGCACGCCACCTCCGAGGAGGTGCACGCCGCCGCGCTGCAGTATGTCCGCAAAATCAGCGGAAGCACGAAGCCGTCCGAGGCCAACCAGGACGCTTTCGATGACGCCGTCCACGAGATCGCCCACATCACCCAGCACCTGCTGGACGCGCTGGTGACCCACGCGCCGCCGAAGGACCGCGACGAGGAAGCAGCCAAGGGCCGGGCGCGCGCCGCCGTCCGCTACGGCGCGGCCTGACCCTGCGCCTGCAAGGGATCCGCTACTTTCCGAAGCTCCGGAGCCGCAGCGAGTTGGCCACCACCAGCACTGAACTGGCGGCCATGGCAGCGCCGGCGATCATGGGGTTGAGCAGGCCGAGCGCGGCCACCGGGATCCCGACGGCGTTGTAGAAGAAAGCCCAGAACAGGTTCGTCTTGATGGTGGCCAGGGTCCTGCGGGACAGTTCGATGGCCTGCGCCACCTGGGCAAGGTCGTTGCCCATCACCGTGAGATCGGCGGCCTCGATGGCCACATCCGTTCCGGACCCCATCGCGATCCCCAGGTCCGCCTGTGCGAGGGCGGCGGCGTCGTTCACGCCGTCGCCGGCCATGGCCACTGTTGCTCCCGCGGCCTGCAGCGTGCGCACGGCCTCCACCTTGCCTTCCGGCAGCACTCCCGCATACACATCGGCAGGGGGAATCCCGACGGCGGCTGCCACCTGGGCGGCTACGGCGGCGTTGTCCCCGGTCAGCAGGATGGGGCGCAGGCCAAGGTCCTTCAGCCGCGCCACGGCAGCGGCAGAGCCCTCCTTGACCGTGTCCCGAAGGCTGATGATTCCTGCGGGGACGCCGTCCACGGCCACCCAGACAGCCGTGGCGCCCGCCGCCTCCGCTTCCGCCAAAGCCTCCAGCTGCGCCGGGGAGGGCTCGATGCCGTTCTCCCCGAGCCAGCCGGTGCGTCCGGCCAGGACCTGCCGGCCCTCCACGGTTCCGGTGACGCCGCCGCCCGGCGCGGAACGGAAGCCGTCGACGCCGGGCAGGCGGCCGTCGTCGTCCACTGCACTGCCGGGGCGGGCCGGAACGATCCCCTTGGCCGCCGCCGCGATGGCCCGTGCCACAGGGTGTTCCGATGCCGCCTCCACCGCCCCCGCGAGCCGCAGCACCTGCTGCTCATCGAAGGGGCCGAACGCGGTGGTGGAGCCGACCGCCAGTACGCCGGTGGTCACGGTGCCCGTCTTGTCCAGCAGGATGGTGTCCACCGTGCGGGTGTCCTCCAGGACCTGCGGCCCCTTGATGAGGATGCCCAGCTGGGCACCGCGCCCGCTGCCCGTCAGGAGCCCCACCGGTGTGGCGAGGCCAAGGGCGCACGGGCAGGCAATCACCAGGACAGCGACTGCGGCGGTGAAGGCCTGGCGCAACCCGGCGCCGCCGGCATCCGGGCCGGCCGCAAGGAGCCACAGCAGGAACGTCGACGCAGCAATGGCCAGCACCACCGGGACGAAGACGGCACTGATGCGGTCCGCCAGGCGGGCGATGGGCGCCTTGCCGGTCTGCGCCTGCGAAACCAGGCGGGCCATCTGCGCGAGGGTGGTCTCGGCGCCTACCCGGGTTGCCCGGACCAGCAGCCTGCCCGAGGTGTTGATGGTGGCGCCGGTGACCTTGCTGCCAGGGCCCACCTCCACGGGCACCGATTCCCCGGTTACCAGTGAGGCGTCCACGGCCGAAGTTCCGTCGAGGACCACGCCATCGGTGGCGATCTTCTCGCCCGGGCGGACCACCAGGACATCCCCCACCTGGAGCCGGTCCGCGGGGACCCGGTATTCCACCCCGTCGCGAAGGACTGCGGCATCCTTTGCGCCCAGGTTGAGGAGGGCCTTGAGGGCATTCCCGGCCTTCTGCTTGGCATTGGCCTCGAGGTAGCGGCCCAGCAGCAGGAAGGTGGTGACCACTGCTGCCACCTCAAAGTAGAGGCCGCCGGCGTCCATGCCTTCCATGCCCGGGTGCTCGGTCATCCGTGGATCGGCTGCCAGCTGCCAGGCCGAGAACAGGTAGGCTGCCGTCACGCCGATGGAGACCAGCGTGTCCATGGTGGAGGCCAGGTGCCGGGCATTGACGGCCGCGGCCCGGTGAAACGGCCAGGCCGCCCACGTGACTACCGGCAGCGCGAGGACTCCTGCCGCCCAGCCCCAGTGTGGAAACTGGAACGCAGGCACCATGGATACCAGGAATACGGGAACCGTGAGGATGGCGGCCAGGACCAGGCGCGGGCGCAGCTGCGAGGCCGTGCCGCCGTGCGCCATGTGATGGTCCTGGTCCGTGCCACCCTCATCCGGTCCGCCGGTGTCCGCGGGGGCCGGCGGGGTACGCACCGTGGCGGTGTAGCCGGCGGCGCTGACGGTGGCCACCAGCTGTTCGTCGGAGATCCCCTCCGGTGCCGTGACGTGGGCGGATTCCAGGGGGAGGTTGACCGAGGCCGCTACGCCCTCCAGTTTGCCGAGCTTCTTCTCCACCCGATTGACGCAGGACGCGCAGGTCATGCCCTCGATATCCAGTTCCACCACGCGGGTGCCGGGCGGTTGCAGCAGTTCCTTGTGGCCCATGCCGTCCTCTCAGGTTTGGTGCGGTGTGCGGGGGTCCTACGCTTCGTTGGCGACGACCAGGTAACCGGCCTCGGCCACGGCTTCTCCGATTTCGGAGGGTGACAGTTTGCCCGTGGAGGTGATGGTGACGGTGGAAATGCCGCCGGCGTTGAGGTCCACGTCCACGGCTTCGACGCCGGTGAGGGATTCGAGCTCCTCGCTGACGGCGGAAATGCAGTGGCCGCAGGTCATGCCGGAGACGCTGACTTTCGTGGTGGTGGGGGAGGTGGTGCTCATGGCTGCTCCTTCGTGGCGTCCGGCGGGTGGCCGGTATGGGTAGTGGATCGGGGCGTGAAAAATTTGCTGGCCGTCAGCGGAGGAGGCGGCCGATGGCTTCCGCAGCTTCTTTGACTTTGGCATCGATGGCCTCGGCGCGTGCTTCCGGGTCCGGCTCAGCAGCGGCGCCCACCACGCAGTGGCCGATGTGCTCTTCCACCAACCCCAGGCTGACTGCGTGCAGGGCCTTGGTGACGGCGGAAACCTGGGTGAGGATGTCGATGCAGTACTTGTCCTCGTCCACCATCCGCGCGATGCCCCGGACCTGGCCTTCAATGCGTTTGAGACGGCGCAGGTAGGCGTCTTTGTTAGCCGTGTACCCGTGCTCCGGTGCATGCTGCGCCTGCTCCTGTGCCCGCTCCGTGGGCGGCGCAGCTTCTGCTTCTTCAGTGGCGTCCATGGCATCAACCTATACCCCAATGGGGTATCGGCGCAAGTACCCCCTGGGGGTATACGAAGCGGGCGCGTCCAGGGCATAAAAAAGCTCCGGAGTGCGTTATTGGGGGATACGCACTCCGGAGCAGCTCTTGGGCAAACCCGGCATCCACTCTTCGCGGAACCGGCCTGCTTGACTCAGCTTACTGTCTGGTAGGGGACTCCGCCAGCACCCGGAATAATTACTTTCGCTTTATTTATCGGGCCCCGTTTGATGCCCACTTTGACGCGCTTTTACGCCCCATTCCCCGCTGGCTGCGGTGATTTCAGCTGTCCTGGTGTGCGGGCATCCTGTACGGAACCACCAGTACCGGCAGGCTCTGGTGGTGGCTGAGCCAGGCACCCACGGACCCGTTGAGTGCCTCCGAAAGCCGGTGCGAGAATCCCCGTTCCGAGGTGCCCACCACAATCATGGGCGCATGGGTTTCGGCGGCCAGCCGGGCCAGCGCCCGCGCGGGATCCCCGGCGAGCGTGCGCAGCGTCCATGCCACCGTTCCGCTGCCGGCAGGGACCTTATCCACAGCTGCCATGATGTCCGCCTTCAGCCCGGTGGTCAGGGCGCGGATGTCCTCGTCGTCGGCGTCCGGATGAAGGGAAAGCCGGTGGGCGGAGCGTGCCGGGTCCCATTCCACCAGGTAGCTGGCCTCGTCCACATACGCGCAGACCAGGGGCTGGCCTAGCCGGGCGGCCAGGCTGGCAGCGGTGTGGAGGACTTCCGGGTGCTGCTTCGGCATGATGCCCACCAGCAGCGGGGCGGTGCCGCTGAACCGTTCCGATGTCATAGCCCATTGTCCGCCCGGGATGCGGCAGGTGAACAGGTCCCGCCGGCCCTTCTCAGGGAACCGCGGGAGAGGCGGTGACCACCACGTTCTTCCCCCACGGATCCTGCGTGTAGCAGCTGATGAGGACCACCCTGTTGGGGACCATGTCCCAGATGGGGCTGTCCTTGAGGCTGGCCTTCACGTAGGTGGTCACGCTGTCCACCCGGTAAGGGATGGCTCCCGTGCCGGTCTCCACGGTGAACGTGTCGCCCACGCGGGCCGCTGAACTCAGGTGGTTGAAGGGGGCGTCCGCGCCGTCCCAGCTGTGGCCGATGACGTACGTGGTGTTGGCGGAGTTGCTGCCGGGTGTTCCGTAGGGCGTCAGCCAATAAGCGTCTTTGGTTTCCGGCGGAACGATGGTCTGGCTGGACGTCGCGGCGGAATCAGGTTCCAGCGGGTGGACCGGAACGTCGAGATCGGCGGACGGGTAACTGATGCGGACCGGGGCCGCCGCTTCAGGGAGTGCAGGCTCCGGTGCCGCCTGCTCCGGCATCCCTGTGGCAGGCGTGCCAAGTGCCGGCGTCGTACCGCTGGACGCGGCAGCAGATGCGGGAGTGGCGGAAGGGACGGGTTCGGCGGTGGCCGGAGCGGCCGCCACGGCGTTGACGACGGCGGGAGGCTGGCTCTGCTGCAGGAGCGGGCCGCCGAACGTGATGCCCATGGCCGCCGTGACGCCGCAGAGGAGGATCGCCAGGTCAGCGCGGTTCAGGCGACGCCAAGGCCGCCTTGGCCGCCCCGCGCGGCGGCTGTTCTCTTCGGCCATGGCGTTCCTCCGCTGGGTCGCTGGGGGGGTAGGAAGGAAGGCGTCCCGCCGGGCACTGGCGGAACGCCTTCCTTGTCAGGGGCCGCAGGGTTGCGGCGTTGACGACGGCGTCAGGGGGCCGTCGGGGAGGAAGCCGACCGGCGGCGGATGGCCACGGCAGCTCCGGCGGCGACCAATGCGCCGATGCCACCCAGCCAGGCGGGTGATGCCGGGTTGCCGCCGACGGCGGTCTGGGCGTTGAAGCCCTGGTTGGTTCCCCTGCTGACGGGTGCAGCGGCCAATGCTCCCGTTGCCGGCTGCACCTGGGTGGCTGCGGGCTGGGCGGGCACCACCGGAGTCACCACTGCCGGAGCTGCGGCGGGCGGGACAACGGGCGTCACCGCCGGCGGGATGACCGCCGGTGGGCTGTCCACGGGTGGATTGACGACGGGTGGGTTGTCGACCGGTGGGTTGTCGACCGGTGGGTTATCCACGGGCGGGTTGTCGTCCGGCGGGTTATCCACGGGCGGGTTGTCCACGGGCGGGTTGTCGACGGGCGGGTTGTCGACGGGAGGCGCCGCAGCACAGCCGTTGTTGTAGATCGCCTGCCCCGCAGCGTCCCAGTTCTGCCCGTACTTCAGGCCGTCGTTGGGCGGAATGATGTCGTTGCCGTGATGGCCATGCCCGTTCAACGACGGGACCGGAACCGAGTTCACCGTGTAGTGCTTGGCATTCGAGCCCGAGCCCGCGTGGCAGATGATGATCTTAGCGTCATCGCTCCAGCCGCGGTCGGCCACGGCGGGGGCGGCGACGACGAGTGCCGCCAGGCCCACGGCGCCGAGTGTTCCAATGGTGCGTTTCATTGTTCTCTCCCCAATTTTTGTCGTGAAACGGACCATGGTGGGGAAAGGCCAGCGGTGGCGCCCGTTGCCCCAGCAGCACGGTCAGCTTGCTTGAGTTTTCAGGCTAGGGGCGGCGCCCGGGGCAGGTCCTCAGTAGGGTGTACTCGTCTTTTCCGGACCCGCCGGCGGCCGGGTCACTTGCCGGTACCCGATCTTTGCCCGCAACTACCTGCGGGGGAGGGCGGAGCCTTGTCCCGGAATTCGCCCGCGCCTAACGTTGAATTCAAAGAAAGGCGGGTGGATCTGGCATGGAAATTTTCATGTGGTGGCTGGACCTTGACCTGGACAGCAAGGAATGGCTCCGGGAGAACCTTCGGACGGGTGAGCTGCCCTTGCCGGTGCTCCAGGGCATCGCCGAAGCCGGCGGACCGCACCCGGATAACCCTGCAGCCGTGCTGACGGCCGCCGACTGGGACTTCATCGAAACCCAGTCCGAGTTCGTCGATTAGGCAGCTGGCTGGACGGCCCTTCCCTTTTCCGTGCCTCCAAAACCGTTGCAGCCTGAACACGGCGGTGGTTGCATGGTGGGCATGGCAACCGCAGAGAATTTTGTCTTAGCGATCGGGACCAAGAAAGGCCTGTGGCTGGCCACCAGCCAGGACAGGCGCGAATGGTCCTTCACCGGCCCCCACTTCCTGATGGCGGAGATTCCCAGCGTCGGGATCGACACCAGGGGTGGCCGCACCCGGATCATGGTGGGAGTCCGCAGCGAACACTGGGGACCCACCGTGGCCCACTCGGACGACCTGGGCGCAACCTGGTCCGAACCCGAACAGGGGGCCATCAGGTTTCCCGAGGACACCGGGGCCGCCGTGGAACGCGTCTGGCAGATCTACCCTGACGCAGAATCCCGGCCGGGCGTGGTGTGGGCAGGCGCCGAACCCATCTCCGTATGGAAATCCACGGACGGCGGTGAACACTTCGAATTGAACCGCGGCCTCTGGGACCACCCGCACCGCAGCGACTGGGGCGCCGGCTACGGCGGTGCGGCGGCACACTCCATCGTCGTCGATCCCGCCGGGGACACGGTGCACGTCGCCATGAGCACCGGCGGCGTTTACCGCTCGCTCGACGGCGGCACCTCCTGGGAGCCCCGCAACAAGGGGATCTCGGCGTACTTCATGCCGGACCCCAACCCCGAGTTTGGCCAGTGCGTCCACAAGATCGCGGCTGATTCCGCCGTGGAAGGCCGACTGTACGCCCAGAACCATCACGGCGTGTACCGCACGGACGACAATGCGGACACCTGGACGTCGATCGCCGATGGCCTGCCGGCGGATTTCGGATTCGTCATGCTGACGCACCCCCGCCGGGAAGGAACGGCCTGGGTGGTTCCGCTGAAAGCCGACGGCGAACGCATCCCTCCGGACGGGGAACTTGCCGTCCACCGGACGGACGACGCCGGAAGTTCGTGGAAGCGGCTCAGCAACGGCCTGCCGGGCAAGGAATACAACAGTGTGCTGCGGGACGCCGCGTCGGTGGATACCGCCGAGCCGGCCGGGGTGTACTTCGGCACCCGCGGCGGAACGGTGTATGCAAGCGCAGACGAGGGAGAAACGTTCTCAGAGGTGATTGCGCACCTTCCCGACGTCCTGTGTGTCCGGGCGGCAGTGGTGGCCGGTGCCTGACATTACGGTGGTGCTCCCCAGTGTCCTCCAGCCACTGGCCGGCGGGCAGTCCGTGCTGACTGCGCCCGCCGACGGGCCGGTGACCGTGGGGCAGCTCCTCGATTCGGTTACTGCCGGGTTCGCTGTGCTCGCCCGGCGGCTCCGGGATGAAACAGGTGCGCTGCGCCGGTTCGTGAACGTCTACGTGGACGGTGACGAGGTACGGCGCCTGCAGGGGCTGGATACCGAAGTTTCCCCGGGCCAGGAGGTGCTGGTGATCCAGTCGGTGGCCGGCGGCTGACGGTTCCCGCCGCGGCTGCGGGCAGTCCTTACTGACTGCGCCCGATGCCGCGCCACTGGTGTGCCGCCGTCGTGCGTCAAAAAATGGGTCAGGCGACGCGCCAGACCGTGCACTCGTCCGTATTGATGGCTTTGCGGAGGCCCGTGATCCGGTCCAGGATCCAGACGACGCCGATTCCTGGCGCTGTTTCCTGAACGCTGCCGCGGCGGATCACCACATCGTCGTAGGAGGGCCCCACGGACAGCCGGGCTTCGATTTCGTCACCGCGGTGGAGCTGGTCCAGGGTGCGGACTCTGGTTACATGCGTAGTCGCCTTCTTCAACATCGGGGCCTCCTGGCTGGAGCTGGTGCCGGCTCTTGCCTGCATTCACCAGTGTGGGCTGCGAATGTTGCGTCCCCGTTTCCCCGCGGTTAGCTGCCGGTTAGTTCTTGGCGCCGGGCCCGTAAATGTCCGGGCCGCGCCTATGGTGGTGCCATGGAGATTCTGCAGGGGATCTGGGCCGTGGTGCTCGGGGCGGCGTCGCTGGCGCCCCTGGCGACGTTCGGCGTCGTCCTTGTTGCCTACCTGGCATACCGGCAGCGGGACAGGGCCGATCGCCGGGACCAATGGTGGAAACGGGCACAGTGGGCTATTGATGCTGCCTTGGACGGCCGTGACCCGCAACGCAGGCTCGCGGGACTGAAAGTGCTGGTCCAGCTCATCGGCAGCGACCTGGCAACCCCCGAGGATGCGGACCTGATGAGCGCCTTGGCCGTAGGAATCCGGGAAGAAGAGGGCAGCGGCCGGCGCGGGGCGGCCATCCCGCCGCCGGTGCAGGGGCTGATCGTGGCTGAGGCGGAACGGCTGGTCGAGGCCGCAAGGGCCAAGGGCCGTCCCTGACCCCCTGCCTTTACGCCGCTTCGCGGTTGCGGTAGCTCGCCAGGAACGTCGAAATCCGGCGGACCGCTTCCTCGATGTCCAGGACGGAGGGGAGGATCACGAAGCGGAAATGGTCCGGGGTGGGCCAGTTGAAGGCCGTGCCGTGGGACACCAGGATCTTCTGGTCCTTGAGCAGGTCGATGACGAACTGCTCGTCGCTGGCGATGGGGTACAGTTCCGGGTCCAGGCGCGGGAACAGGTACATGGCCCCCGCCGCGGGGACGCAGGTGATGCCCGGGATGGCGGTCAGCAGTTTGTAGGCGAGGTCGCGCTGCTCACGGAGCCGGCCGCCGGGCCGCACCAGGGCTTCGATGCTCTGGTATCCGCCCAGGCAGGTCTGGATGGCATGCTGGGCCGGGACGTTGGGGCACAGGCGCAGGGAGGCGAGCAGTTCCAGGCCTTCCCGGTAGGCGGCGGTTGCTGCGAGGGGTCCGGTGACCGCCACCCAGCCGGCCCGGTAGCCGGGCATCCGGTAGGCCTTGGAGAGGCCGCTGAAGGTCAGGCAGCACACGTCCTCGGCCACGGCCGCTGTGTGGATGTGCACGGCGTCCCCGTAGAGGACCTTCTCGTAGATCTCGTCGGAGAACAGGACCAGGTTGTGTTTGCGGGCGAGGTCGGCGAACTGCTCCAGGATGCGGCGCGGGTAGACGGCACCGGTGGGGTTGTTCGGGTTGATGATCACGATGCCCTTGGTACGGCTGGTGATCCTGGCTTCGACGTCGGCCATGTTGGGCCACCAGTTATCGGCCTCGTCGCAGAGGTAGTGGACCGGCGTGCCGCCGGTCAGCGTCACGGCGGCGGTCCAGAGCGGGTAGTCCGGTGCGGGCACCAGGATCTCGTCGCCGTTCTCCATGAAGGCCTGCAGGCACATGGAAATCAGCTCGCTGACGCCGTTGCCGATGAAGATGTCCTCCACGCCGATGTTCATAAGGCCGCGGGTCTGGTAATACTGCGAGATCGCTGTCCGGGCGGAGAAGATCCCCTTCGAATCGCTGTACCCCTGGGCGCCCCGCAGGTGGTGGATCATGTCCACCACCACGGACTCGGGAGTCTCCAGGCCGAACGGGGCAGTATCGCCCAGGTTCATCTTCAGGATCCGGTGCCCCTCGGCCTCCATGTTCTTGGCTGCCTGGAGGATGGGTCCGCGGAGTTCGTACCGGACGTTCTGGAGTTTGCTGGAGTGTTGCATGGCGCGCATGGTTGATTTTTTCACAAAGCACGACGACGGAAGGCCGGTTCCTGCGCGAGTCCCCGCCCGGGCCGGTGCGCGCGCAGGAGAAGTCCCGTGCCGCCGTCGAACGTGGTGGTGTGAAACTGCCCAGCGCGGGCCACTTCGACGAAGCCCCAGGCGCTGTGCATGCCGATCGATGCGGTGTTTCCGGCATTGACCACGTACCAGGCATCCGGGGTGCGGTCCCAGATCCAGTGGAGCCGGGCCGCCGTGAGCGCGGCACCCACGCCCTGGCGGCGCTGCGATGGCCGGACCGTCACGCCGCCAAGGTAGTGGCCGGCGGGTGCGGGGCCGTCCGGATAGTCCCAGTAGTGGGTCTTGCCCCAGCCCACCACCTCGCCCCCGGATTCCGCGACCACGACGAGCCGGTTCGGGTCTGCCAGCGCAGCAGCCAGGGCCGCGGTCGCCGAAGAATTCCGTCCGCTTTGCCGGTCGGTGTCGAGGATGCCGGGCAGGTCCCCCTGTTCCGCTGGACGCACCGTAGCCATTGTTAACGTCTACCCTTCCGGGCCGGTCTGTGTCGAGGACATGGGCTCGCGATGCAACGCGGGAAGTACTTGACCGATAAGTTTGGTGCTTGTAATACCGCTGGGACTGCGCGGGGCAGGAACGCGGGACGGGAAAGGAAGTACCCTATGGGCGGCGTGCTGGTGGGGCTGGCGGTGATCGGCGCCGTGATTGCGGTGGGCTACCTGTCCGCGCGGTGCGGACTGGGTGACGAACACACGGTCTCCGCGCTGACGAAGATCGCGTTCTTCATCACCAACCCGGTGCTCCTCTTTACCGTGGTGCTGGAATCTGACATCTCGGTGGTGTTCTCCGCCTATGTGCCGCTGGCCCTCCTCACGGCCACTGTCACCGCCCTGTTGTACGTCGCCGCAAGCCGCATCTGGTTCCGCCGCCCCATGGCCGACACGGCCGTGGGCGCCATGGCCAGTTCCTACGTCAACGCCAACAACATCGGCATCCCCATCACCTTGTACGCCCTGGGCGACGCCACACCGGTGGCTCCTGTGCTGCTGGTCCAGCTGCTCCTGCTGGCTCCCCTGGTCCTGACCGTCCTGGACCTCTCCGCCGCAGGCCACTTCTCGCCGCGGCTGATGCTGACGCAGCCCTTCCGGAACCCGATGATCATCGCCACCCTCCTCGGAGCCGTCCTGGCCGCCTTCCACGTGAAGCTGCCCGAACCGGTCATGGCGCCGCTGACGCTGCTGGGCGGTGCGGCGGTGCCGGTGGTGCTGCTGGCCTTCGGGATGTCACTGCGCGGCACGCGGATGCTCCGGAGCGGCGGGCACACGGCTGAAATCCTCACCGCCACCGCGCTGAAGTCCGCCGTGATGCCCGCGGTGGCCTACGTCGTGGGCCGCTTTCTCTTCAATCTGGAACCGCACATGCTCCTGGGCGTGGTGCTCATGGCCGCGCTCCCGCCGGCCCAGAATGTGTTCCTCTTCGCCAGCAGATACGGCCGGGGGATGGCGGTGGCGCGGGAGACCATTCTCATTTCGACGGCGGCAGCCGCCCCGGTCCTGGTCCTGATCGTCTGGCTCCTGGCCGGCTGAGTCCGGCGAAGGCCGCGCCGCGCCGCACGCCGCCGGGGGTACCGCCGCCGCCACTTGCCGGGCAAGAATGGGCACATGGAACTTCCCGTGATGCCGCCCGTCCCGCCCATGCTTGCCAAGGCCGTCAGCGGCATCGACGGTATTCCCCAGGGCGGAGGCCTCAGTTACGAGCCTAAGTGGGACGGCTTCCGGTCCATCATCTTCCGCGACGGGGACGAGCTGGAGATCGGCAGCCGCAACGAAAAACCAATGACCCGCTACTTCCCCGAACTCGTGGCAGCCCTCAAGGAAAACCTGCCGCCCCGCTGCGTGGTGGACGGCGAAATCATCCTGGTTGGTGCCTCCGGTGACAGGCTGGACTTCGACACCCTCCAGCAGCGCATCCATCCCGCCGCCAGCAGGGTGAAGCTCCTGGCCGAGCAGACCCCCGCCTCCTTCGTTGCCTTCGACCTGCTGGCCCTGGACGGTGACGACTACACCGGCAGGCCATTCGCCGAACGCCGGGCCGCCCTGGAAAAGGCGCTCGCGGCCAGCAAGGCCCCGGTCCACCTCACCGCAGCGACCACAGACAAGGACACCGCCGGGCAGTGGTTCGAGCAGTTTGAAGGTGCCGGGCTGGACGGCTTGGTAGCCAAGCGGCTGGACGGGACGTATGAGCCGGACAAGCGCACGATGTTCAAGATCAAGCACGAGCGCACCGCCGACTGCGTGGTGGCCGGCTACCGGCTGCACAAGAGCGGCCCGGATGTCATCGGGTCACTGCTCCTGGGCCTATACAAGGACGACGGCGGCCTGGCCAGCGTGGGCGTGATCGGCGCGTTCCCGATGAAGCGCCGGCAGGAGCTCTTCCAGGAACTGCAGCCGCTGGTGACCGACTTCGACAACCACCCATGGGCCTGGGCGAAGCAGGAGGAAGGGGAGCGGACACCCCGCAACGCCGAGGGCAGCCGCTGGAGCGCCGGCAAGGACCTGTCCTTCGTGCCGCTCCGGCCCGAACTGGTGGTGGAGGTCCGCTACGACCACATGGAAGGCGAGAGGTTCCGCCACACCGCCCAGTTCAACCGCTGGCGGCCGGACCGGGACCCTGACTCCTGCACGTACGCGCAGCTGGAGGAGCCGGTGAACTTCGATCTGGCTTCCGTGCTGGAAACCGGCAAGGCCTGACCGCCCACACCATCAGGTGCTGGGCACAGCCTGGACCGGCCGCCGGGCACCCGGTCTGCGGGCGTCGTCGTGCACTCCTGCCCAGTTACCGGCGCCCCACCGCTGCCGGTGGCATGGAAAAGCCCGCCGCCTCCGGGTTTTGCGGGAGGCGGCGGGCTTTGTCCGGTCAGTGACCGGGAAGGAACGTACGTTACTTGAGGCCGAGCTGCTTGGTGGGAATCCTGTACGACTCCTTGGCCGTCATGGCAGAAACAGCAGCGACGACGCAGATGACCGCGGTGAAGATGCTGATCTGCACCCAGCCGCCGGGCTTGATGCCACCCATGGCGGCCACGATGGCCGGCGCGAACCCTGCCATCAGGAAGCCCAGCTGGGTGCCGATGGCCAGGCCGGAGAAGCGGACCTTGGTGCTGAACATTTCGGCGTAGAAGGACGGCCATACGGCGTTGGCGGCAGCGTAACCGCAGGAGAAGTAGCCGATGGCGGCCAGGAACATCAGCGGGACATTGCCGGATTCCAGGCTCAGCAGAAACAGCGGGGTGAGCACTGCACTGGCCAGGGCGCCGTAGATGTAGACGGGCTTGCGGCCGATCCTGTCCGCCAGCATGCCGAACAGCGGCTGGGTGCCCAGGGCCACCAGGTTGGCGCCCACGACCAGCCACAGCGTGGTGGTGCCGTCCACGCCGGCCACGGTCTTGGCGTAGCTGATGGCGAGGGTGCCGAACACCGTGGACACGGCGGCGATGAAGGCGCAGCAGATCACGCGGAGAACATCGCGCCAGTGGCCCTTGAGCAGGTCGGCGACGGGAAGCTTGGAGATCTGGGCGGACTTCTGGGCTTCCTCGAAAGCGGGCGGTTCGTGCAGGGTGCGCCGGATGAAGAACGCCACCACAACCACCACTGCGCTGAGCCAGAACGGGATGCGCCAGCCGATGCCGTACTTGATTTCGTCCGGCAGGGTGAGGACGGGGATGAACACCAGGGCAGCGAGGATCTGGCCGCCCTGCGTGCCGGTCAGGGTCCAGGACGTGAAGAAGGACCGGCGGTTGTCCGGGGCGTGCTCCAGGGTCATGGAGGAAGCGCCGGCCTGTTCGCCGGCGGCTGAGAGGCCCTGGCAGAGCCGGGCCAGCACCAGCAGTGCGGGAGCCCACCACCCCACGGTGTTGAAGTCCGGAAGGCAGCCGATGAGGAAGGTGGACGCACCCATCAGGACGAGGGTGAACATCAGGACTTTCCGCCGGCCCACCCTGTCGCCGAAGTGCCCCAGGATGACGGCGCCAACCGGCCGCGCAACGTACGCGAAGCCGAAGGTGGCGAAGGACATGATGGCCGCATTGGCGTCAGCGCTGGGGAAGAAGACGGTGGGGAAGATCAGTGCGGCCGCCGAGCCGAAGATGAAGAAGTCGTAGTATTCGACGGCGCTGCCCAGGAAGCTGGCGAGTGCAGCCTTCTTGGGGGTTCCGGCGTGCGTGGCGGTGCCCGCTCCGGCGGAAGGAAGTGTCTGGCTCATGGAGTTCCTTTGTGTGACGACATTGTCGCGGATGATTCAGGAGTCGCAGCCGCCGCGGCCTGGGTACGGGCGGGGCGCGATGCGGCTGGAGTCCTCTAAAGACCCGAGCGAGTAGCCACATGGTGAGAGCTACTTGTGCGATACAGCAATGATGGCTGTGAGGGCTGTCACTTGTCAAGAAAATAATCACCATCTAGAAATAGCTCTCACATTGTGGCAACATCAAAGCATGAGTGTGAATCAAGCCACAATGGCCGATGACGTCCAGGAGGACCCTGCGGGTGGAGGTGGCCCCGCTGCCGCCCCCGGAGTGCGGGGTGATTCCCCCGCCGCGGCCAAGGGCGCGGGCAGGAAGAGCGCCGAGCGGACCGACATGGTGGGCAAGGCCCTTGGCCTGCTGGTGCTTTTGGGTGATGAGCCGCGCGGGGCCAGTGCGGCCGAGATTTCGCGGCGCGCGGAGCTGCCCTTCAGCACCACCTACCGGCTCCTCGGTTCCCTCGCCCGCGATGGTTTCGTGGACTACGAGCCGGATGGCCGGCGTTACCATCTGGGCCTGCGGATCTTCCAGCTGGGCCAGCGCGTTTCCAACCATCATGGGTTTGCCGGAGCTGCCATGCCGGTCCTTCGCCGGGTCACGGAACGGACCGGCGAGGCCACCATCCTCAGCGTCCGGGACGGCCATCACCACCTGACGGTCAACAAGGTGGACGGCCCGCAGATGTTCAGGGTGACCAGCGACCCTGGCCATCTGGGCTCGCTGTCCGCCACCGCCGTCGGCAAAGCCCTGGTGGCCTTTGCCGAAGACGCCGAGCGCGAGAAGCTCCTCGCAGAGCTGCCGCTCGAACCACTGACGGAAAAGTCCATCTCGGACCGTGTTGCCTTCCGCCGGGAGATCGACCAGGTGCGCCGCCAGGGCTACGCCGTGATGGACGAGGAAAACGAGATCGGCATGCGTGCCGTTGCCGTCCCGCTGCTCAACAGCCAGGGGCATGTTTTTGCGTCGCTGGCGACGGCGGCTCCAGTCTTCCGGATGACCCTGGACGAGCTGAAGGCGCATGTATCGCTCCTGCAGGATGCGGCGGCCGAGCTGGCCGCGCGGCTTCCGCAAAGGTAGTCCCCGCGCCGCCGATGTTCGCTAGACGAACACTAGTGCGCAGAATGAACAATTGCTGTACTGTAATCCCTGTCACCGGTATGCCGCCCCGCGGCCCGGTGCCGTTACCAAAGGAGCTGCACGGATGAGCCAACGAACTGAGTCCTACCTGGTGGGACTGGTCGGAGATGGCGTGACGCCATCGCTCACCCCGCCCATGCACGAACGGGAAGGTGACGTGCAGGGCCTGCGCTACCTGTACCGCCCCATCGACCTCCTCGAACTCGGCTTGGCCGGGGACTCAGTGGGCGAGGTCCTCCGCAGCGCCCGCACGCTGGGCTTCAACGGCCTGAACATCACGCATCCCTGCAAGCAGCTGGTCCTGCAGCACCTGGATGAGGTGAGCCCCGACGCCCGCCGGCTCGGCGCCGTCAACACCGTGGTCATCCGGGACGGCCGCTTCATTGGCCACAACACCGATTTCTCCGGCTTCGCCGCCGCGCTCGCCTCGGGTCTCCCCGGCGCGCGGCTGGACCGCGTGGTGCAGCTCGGCGCGGGAGGTGCCGGGTCCGCCGTCGCATACGCCCTGCTCAGCGCGGGCGTAACAGTGCTGGACCTGGTGGACATGGATCCAGGACGTGCCGCCGCTCGCGCCGCTGAGCTTTCCGGGTTCTTCCCGGACAGCACCGTTACGGCACGGGCGACGGCGGAGCTGCCGCAGCTCATGCCGCTGGCCGACGGCCTGGTGCACTGCACCCCGGTGGGCATGGCCGCGCACCCCGGCGTTCCGCTGGACCTGGAGCTGGTCGAATCCCGGCACTGGGTGGCCGATATTGTCTACCGGCCCATCGAGACCGAGCTGGTGCGCGGCGCGCGTGCCAAGGGCTGCGAGGTCCTGGACGGCGGCCGCATGGCCGTGGGGCAGGCTGCCGACGCCTTCCGGATCTTCACCGGCCTCGACGCCGACCCCGAGCGGATGCGCTCGCACTTCCTTGAGCTCGTGGCAGCCGAGGAGGTGGCCGCCTGATGCGTACGGGTATCGCCACCGTCTGCCTCTCCGGCACCCTGAAGGAAAAGATGCAGGCCTGCGCCATTGCGGGCTTCGACGGCATCGAAATCTTCGAACAGGACCTGGTCACCTCGCCGCTGAGCCCTGAAGACGTGCGGAAAATGGCCGCAGACCTGGGGCTCGGCCTTGACCTCTACCAGCCGTTCCGGGATTTCGACGGCGTCACGCCGGACCTGCTCAAGGCCAACCTCCGGCGCGCCGAGGCCAAATTCAAGCTCATGTCCCGCCTGGGCATGGACACCATCCTGGTGTGCTCCAACGTTGCCACGGCCACGATCGATGACGACGGCGTCCGTGCCGAACAGCTCGCACAGCTCGCCGGGCTGGCCGGGGACCACGGCATCAAGGTGGCTTACGAGGCGCTGGCCTGGGGCAAGTACGTCAACGACTACGAACACGCCTACCGCCTGGTGGAGATGGTGGACCACCCCAACCTTGGCACCTGCCTGGACTCCTTCCACATCCTGTCCCGCGACTGGGACACCGCACCGATCGAGAAGATCAACCCGGAGAAGATCTTCTTCGTCCAGGTGGCCGATGCCCCCAAACTTTCCATGGACGTCCTGTCCTGGAGCCGCCACTACCGGGTCTTTCCGGGCGAAGGCCAGTTCGAGCTCGCCAAGTTCATGGGCCACGTGGTCCGCGCCGGCTACACCGGTCCGGTGTCGCTGGAGGTCTTCAACGATGTCTTCCGCCAGTCGGACACCGAGCGCACCGCAGTCGACGCGATGCGCTCGCTCATCTGGCTGGAGGAACAGAGCGCCAAGTGGCTCGCCGACAACGCCGGGAACGGCGCGGCCAGTGCCCCGTCCGGCGGTGCCACGCTCCGGCGTCGTTATCCCATGGAACTGGCCACCCTCCCCAAGGTGAACCAACCCGCGGGCTTCAATTTTGCCGAGGTGAAGGCGGACAATACCGCGCAGCTGGAGAGGCTCCTGGGCCAGCTCGGCTTCGGATTCGAAGGCCGGCACCGTACCAAGGATGTCCAGCTGTGGTCCATGGGGCAGGCGCGGGTCATCATCAACGAACAGGCGGCCTCGCAGGCTGAGCCGTCCATCGCGGCCCTGGGTTTCGACGTCGATTCCCCCGTGATTGCCTCCGCCCGGGCCCAGCAGCTCAAGGCGCCGGTGGTGGCCCGCCGGGTCCAGGCCGACGAGGAAGTCTTCCAGGGCATCTCCGCCCCGGACACCACCGAGATCTTCCTCTGCCAGGGCAGCCCGGACGGCACCGCAGCGTGGACGCACGAGTTCGGTGAAGGGCTCGAGCATGCCCGTTCCGCACAGAACGCGGTGATCGACCACGTGAACCTGGCCCAGCCCTGGCAGCACTTCGACGAGGCCGTGCTCTTCTACACCAGCGCCCTCGCCCTCGAACCGCAGCCGTTCGCCGAGGTCCCCAGCCCCAGCGGCCTGGTCCGCTCCCAGGTTATGGAAACCGCCGACGGCGCGGTCCGGCTGGTGCTGAACCTCGCCCCGGTGCAGCAGGCCCACGGCCCGAAGACCTACCAGGAACACATCGCCTTCGCGGTGGACGACCTCGTGGCGGCGGCGCGGGCCGCCCGGGCCCGCGGCCTGGACTTCCTGCAGATTCCCGCCAACTATTACGAGGACCTGGACGCCCGGTTCGATCTTGACCCCGGATTCCTGGCCACGCTCCGGGAGCTCAATCTCCTGTACGACCGGGACGCGGACGGCGAGTTCCTGCACTTCTACACAGCCACCGTGGGCAGCGTGTTCTTCGAAATGGTTGAACGCCGCGGAAACTACAGCGGCTACGGCGCCCCGAACGCGCCCGTCCGCCACGCCGTCCAATACGACTCACTCCACCGCTGATATCTGCCCAACGCATCAATGAACACCCCCAGAAAGGAGCCGGACGTGCCGGAAGAGACCAACGCCCAGCCTGAATCGGACGAGTCCGTACCGCCCGCCGAGCCGAAGGCGGCCCACCTGCCGCTGGACAAGGCCATCGAAACCCAGGCCGACCTCAGTGCCGAGATCAACTCCCTCGGCGAGGCCTACCGGCGCGCGCTCAAGGACGGAGCGCGGCCGGAGACCCAGCCCCGCCTGGACTACCCGCCGTACCGGAGCAGCATCCTGCGCCACCCCACCAAGAGCCTGCACCATACGGACCCGGAAACCATCGAGCTGTACTCGCCGGCGTTCGGGCACCAGGACGTGCACGCGCTGGAATCGGACCTGACCATCCAGCACAACGGCGAACCCCAGGGTGAGCGAATCATCGTGGCCGGCCGCGTCCTGGACGGCGACGGCCGCCCGGTGGCCGGGCAGCTGGTGGAAATCTGGCAGGCGAACGCCTCCGGCCGCTACATCCACAAACGCGACCAGCACCCGGCACCCATTGACCCCAACTTCACGGGAATCGGCCGCTGCATCACCGGCCCGGACGGCTCGTACCGCTTCACCACCATCAAGCCCGGCGCCTACCCGTGGAAGAACCACCTGAACGCCTGGCGCCCGGCACACATCCACTTCTCGCTGTTCGGCACCGAGTTCACGCAGCGCATCATCACCCAGATGTACTTCCCCGGCGACCAGCTCTTCCCGCTGGACCCCATCTACCAGACCATCGTGGACCAGGACGCCCGCGACCGGCTGGTGGCCAGCTACGACCACAGCCTCACCGAGCCCGAGTGGGCCCTGGGCTACAACTGGGACATCGTCCTGACCGGGGCCAAGCGGACCTGGACCGAAAACGAGGCACTGGGTGCCGCCGGCGACGACGACAACGAATAGGCAGAGGACCACGCACATGAGCAACTCCACCAAACTCGTTCCCACCCCCGGCCAGACGGTGGGCCCGTTCTACGGCTACGCGCTCCCGTACGAGAAGGACAACGAGCTGCTGGCCCCCGGTTCGCCCGGATCCATCCGCCTGCAGGGCACCGTGTACGACGGCGCCGGCCAAACTATCCCGGACGCCATCCTGGAAATCTGGCAGCCTGACAGCGAGGGCAACGTGGTCCAGCGCACCGGCTCGCTGGTCCGCGACGGCTACACGTTCACCGGCTGGGGCCGCGGCGCCGTGGGCAACTCCGGCGTCTACACCTTCACCACCGTGAACCCCGGCCCCACGAAATCCGTTCCGGGAAAAGCAGCGGCTGCGCCCTTTATTTCCGTAGCCATCTTTGCCCGCGGCCTGACCAACCGGCTGTTCACCCGCATCTACCTTCCCGAAAACGAGGAAGCCCTGGCCAGCGACCCCCTGCTCAGCTCGCTGGACCCGGAGCGACGCAAAACGCTGATCGCCCGCCGCGACCCCGATGGCGGCCTCACCTGGGACATCCGCCTCCAGGGCGAGGGCGAGACGGTCTTCCTGGACTTCCAGTGACGCACTCCGCTGCCGGGGATCTGCACCCCTTCGCGGACGGGGGCGACGCCGCCCTGCTCAGTCCCGTCTCGGCGTCGCCCCTGGTGGCGGCGCTCACCGGTGACCGTGCCGTGGTGGCGGCAATCCTCGCTGTCGAATCGGGCTGGGCCGCCGTGCTGGAACACGCCGGACTGGCACCAGCCGGGTCCGCCGCCGTCGTTGCCTCCGCTGCCGAGCCCGGGCGCTACGACGTGGCGGACATCGCCCGGCGAGCCCAGGGCGGCGGCAACCCCGTGATCCCGCTGCTGGCGGACCTCCGGAAAAACGTCGCGGCGCTGGACACCGCCGGGGTTGGTGCCGGGAAAGCCGTGCACACCTCCCTGACCAGCCAGGACGTGCTGGACACGGCCCTGATGCTGCTGGCCAGGAACACGGTCCACGCCGTGCTCGCTGACGTGAAGGGCACCACGACGGCGCTCGCGTACCTGGCGGGGCAGCATGCGGACACGCTGTGCGTGGGCCGGAGCCTGACGCAGCATTCGCTTCCCTATACTTTCGGGCTGCGGGCTGCGCAGTGGTTCCAGGGCGTGGCTGCCGCAGGCCGGCAACTGGAAGCCCTGGAGTTCCCGGTCCAGTTCGGCGGTGCTGCGGGAACCCTTGCTGCAGGAACCGTGCTGACGGAGGGCGCCCCTTCCACGCCGTTCACCCTTGCCGGCGCGCTGGCTGACCAGTTGGGCCTGGTACCGGCCCCGGCACCCTGGCATACCAACCGCCTGGCTATCACCTCCCTGGGCCATGCGCTGGCTTCCGTGCTGGACGCCTTCGGCAAGATCGCCGCCGACGTCCTGTTCCTGAGCCGGCCCGAGGTGGCTGAGCTCGCCGAGCCGCGCGCGGCCGGCCGGGGAGTGTCCTCCGCCATGCCTCAAAAGCAAAACCCCGTGCTGTCCGTCCTGGTCCGCAGCGCCGCGCTGCAGGCACCACAGCTGGCTGCCCAGCTGCACGTGGCAGCCGCCAACTTCAACGACGAACGCCCCGACGGCGCCTGGCACACCGAGTGGCCGGCCCTGCGCCAGCTGCTGGCCCTGGCCCTCGGCGCAGCCGGCCACGCCCGCGAACTCGCCGAAGGGCTGCAGGTGTTCCCGGATGCCATGCGCCGCAACCTTGACCTCTCCGGCCCGCTGCTGCTGGCCGAAGGCGTCAGCGCCGCGGTGGCGCCCCTGCTCGGAGACCAGGACGGCCGCAGCGGCAAGCAGCAGCTGCAGGACGTGGTGGACCGGACCCTCCAGGCATCCCCCGCTGAGCAGGCCGGCACCTACCGCAAGCTGTTCCGCGGGGCCGTCCCCGCCGTCGTCGTTTCCGATGCCCGGCTGGAGGAACTCCTGGATCCTGCCAACTACCTGGGCCAGGCGGCAGGAATCGCCAACCGCATCCTGGCGGCTTTTCCCGAATTTGATACCCCTACCGACGCGAATGGAGCTTCCCGTGGCTAAGCCGGCCCTGAAGGCAGCGCTGCTGTCCCCCCAACGACCCCTGGGCGAGCACCCCCTCCTGCTGGTGGGTCCGTCCCTGGGCACCTCCTCCATCCTCTGGAACAGGGCCGTGTCCCTGCTCGGCACCGACTATGACGTGGTGGCCTGGGACCTGCCCGGCCACGGCGTCTCACCCGCAGCTACCGAAACGTTCGACGTCGCTGCGTTGGCTGACGCCGTAGTGGACCTGGCGGACTCCATCGCCCCCGGTGAAAACTTCCACTACGCCGGCGTCTCCCTGGGCGGCGCGGTGGGCCTGCAGCTGGGCATCAGGCACGGTGAACGGCTGAATAGCCTGTCCGTGCAGAACAGCGGGGCCAAGATCGGGACGCCCGAAGGCTGGCTGGAACGCGCCGAAACCGTTCGGACCCAGGGCACTCCGGTGATGATCCAGGGCTCCGCCGAGCGCTGGTTCGCCCCAGGGTTCATGGACAGCCAGCCGGAGCTGAGCAGCCGCCTCCTGCACGCCCTGCGCGATGCCGACCGCTTCAGCTATGCGTTCTGCTGCGAAGCGCTGGCAGCGTTCGATGTCCGGGCCGAACTCGGCAGCATCCGGGTTCCCACCCAGGTGATCGCCGGTGCGCTCGACGGCGTGGCCACGCCGTCGATGGCCGCCGACGTGGCCGCAGGAATCACCGGTGGCGGCGGCACCGCCACGGCCGTGACCCTCGAAGGCGTCGCCCACCTGGCACCTGCCGAAGCTCCGGCCCACGTGGCCGAGCTGATGCGCGGGCTGATCAGCTGGGCCGAATCACAGGTGGCAGCAAAGTGAGCGGCCCCGGACAGCCTGATCCGGCGCGCAACGGCGTGGTCCAGCCCAGCGCTACCAGCCAGGAAATTTACGACGGCGGCATGGCGGTCCGGCGCGAAGTCCTCAGCGACGAGCACGTGGACCGGGCCAACGCCGCCAAGGACGGCTTCACCGAGGATTTCCAGGACATGATCACGCGGATCGCGTGGGGCGGAATCTGGACGCGGCCCGGCCTGACCCGGCAGATGCGATCCGCCGTCACCATCACCGCCATGGTGGCCCACGGCCACTGGGAGGAACTCGCGATGCACATCCGGGCGGCCCTCCGGAACGGTCTCAGCCGGGATGAAATCAAGGAAATCCTGCTGCAGACAGCCATCTACTGCGGCGTCCCCTCCGCCAACACGGCCTTCAAAACCGCCCAGCAGGTGTTCCGTGAGCTGGACGCAACCCACACCAACGAACCCCACCCAACTAGGTAGCAGCAGATGTCGTTATGGGCCTCCAAAACGACATTAACTGCTACCTAGTTGGGAATCCCAGACGCAAACCAGAGGAACAAGTTATGAACCAGGCTTTTGTGTACGATGCGGTGCGCACTCCGTTCGGTAAGTTCGGCTCCGGCCTTGCCGGGGTGCGTCCGGATGATTTGGCTGCGCATGTGATCAGGGAGTCCGTGAAGCGGGCCCCTTCGCTTGATCCGGAGCGGATTGATGAGGTGGTGTTCGGGAACGCGAACGGCGCCGGTGAGGAGAACCGCAACATCGCCCGGATGGGTACGCTGCTGGCGGGCCTGCCGGTCTCGATTCCGGGGACCACGGTGAACCGTTTGTGTGGTTCCTCGCTGGACGCGGCGATCATCGCCTCGCGGCAGATTAATGCCGGCGACGCCGACCTGGTCCTGGTGGGTGGGGCGGAGTCGATGTCCCGGGCGCCGTGGGTGTTGCCGAAGACGGAGAAGCCGTACCCGGCCGGGGATATGACGCTGGCGTCCACCACGCTGGGCTGGCGCCTGGTGAACAAGTCGATGCCGAAGGAATGGACCATCTCCCTGGGCGAGGCCACCGAACGGTTGCGGGAGAAGTACGGGGTGACCCGGGAGGCGCAGGATGAGTTCGCCGCCGCCTCGCACAACCTGTCCGCCGCGGCCTGGGACGAGGGTTTTTACGACAACCTTGTGGCGCCGGTGCCGGGCACGGACCTGGTGCGGGACGAGGGCATCCGTGCCGGTTCGTCGGCGGAGAAGCTTGCCGGGCTGAAGACCGTGTTCCGTGCGGAGGGCGGGACGGTGACGGCGGGGAACGCGTCGCCGTTGTCCGACGGCGCCTCCGCGGCCTGGGTGGGCAGTGAGGCTGCCGCCGGGCTGCTCGGGCTGGAGCCTTTGGCACGTATCGCCGGGCGCGGGGCGCACGGCAATGATCCGCAGTTCTTCGGGTACGCCCCAGTGGAGGCGGCGAACAAGGCCCTCGCGAAGGCGGGCATCGGCTGGGACCAGGTGGGCGCCGTCGAACTTAACGAAGCGTTTGCCGCGCAGTCCCTGGCCTGCATCAACGCCTGGGGTATTGACCCGGGGATCGTGAACGCCCATGGCGGGGCGATCGCGATGGGCCATCCGCTGGGTGCGTCGGGCACCCGGATCCTGGGCACCCTGGCACGGTCCCTGCAGGCCTCCGGGGAACGCTGGGGTGTTGCGGCGATCTGCATCGGCGTGGGCCAGGGCCTGGCCGTTGTCCTCGAAAACGTCACGGCCGCCCCGTCGGCAAAACCAGTGAAGGGCTGAGAGAGATGCTGAATTTCGTAGACACCGTGGCCGATGCCGTGGCCGGGATCAAGGACGGTTCCACGGTGATGATCGGCGGGTTCGGGAACGCCGGGCAGCCGTTTGAGCTGATTGACGCGCTGCTTGAGTGCGGGGCCAAGGAGCTGACGGTGGTGAACAACAACGCCGGGCAGGGGGACCAGGGCCTGGCGCTGCTGATCAAGGAAGGCCGGGTAAAGAAGATGATCTGCTCCTTCCCGCGGCAGTCCGATTCCTGGCACTTCGATGCCAAGTACAAGGCCGGGGAAATCGAACTCGAGCTGGTGCCGCAGGGCAACCTGGCCGAACGGATCCGCGCCGCGGGGGCCGGGATCGGTGGGTTCTTCACCCCTACCGGGTACGGGACAATGCTGGCCGAGGGCAAGGAAACCCGGATCATTGACGGGCGCGGCCAGGTCTTCGAAACACCGATCCATGCGGACGTCGCCCTGATCAAGGCCCTGAGGGCCGACGGCAAGGGCAACCTGGTCTACCGCAAGACCGCCCGGAACTTCGGCCCGATCATGGCTGCGGCCGCCAAGCACACCATCGTCCAGGTCGCCGAGATCGTGCCCACCGGAGGGCTGGACCCGGAAAACGTGGTCACCCCCGGGATCTACGTCAACAGCATCGTCAAAGTTGCCGGCAGCGGCAACACGGCAGAAAAGGCGGCCTGAGATGAGCCTCACCGAAACGTCCATCCAGACCTCCGACGCACCAATGGGACGCGATGACCTCGCCCGGCTGGTGGCCCGGGACATTGCCCCGGGATCGTTTGTGAACCTGGGTATCGGCCAGCCGACCCTGGTGTCGAACTACCTCACCGAGGAACAGAACATCACCCTCCACACCGAGAACGGGATGCTCGGCATGGGCCCCGCCGCCGAAGATGACGAGATCGACGGCGATTTGATCAATGCCGGCAAGATCCCCGTCACCGAACTCCCCGGCGCCTCGTACTTCCACCATGCCGACTCGTTCGCGATCATGCGCGGCGGGCACCTGGACATCTGCGTCCTCGGCGCGTTCCAGGTCTCCGCCACCGGTGACCTCGCGAACTGGCACACCGGGGCACCCGGGGCGATTCCCGCCGTCGGCGGTGCCATGGACCTGGCCACCGGCGCCAAGGACGTCTTCGTGATGATGACCCTGCTGACCCGCGACGGCGCGTCCAAGATCGTGGAGTCCTGCACCTACCCGCTCACCGGCGTCGGCTGCGTCACCCGCGTCTACACCGACAAAGCCGTCTTCCTCACCGGACCCGACGGCGTCACCGTCCGCGAAACCTTCGGCACCACCCTCGAAGAACTCCAGGAACTGGTACCCGTCCCCCTCAAGGCCGCACCCGCCGCCGGACGCCGGGACCCTGGCGCACCCTAGGATTGGTAACCATGACCGACGCCGTCCGCACGGACACCCAGCCACCGCAGGCCAGCGACCAGTTCGTCCAGTCGCTGGCCCGCGGGCTGGCCGTGATCCGCGCCTTCGACGCCGACCGTCCCGTTATGACCCTCAGCGAGGTGGCGGCCCAAACCGGCCTGACCCGGGCCACGGCGCGGCGGTTCCTGCATACCCTGGTGGAGCTGGGATACGTCCGGACGGACGGAAAGACGTTTGCCCTCACGGCCAAGGTCCTCCAGCTCGGCTACGCCTACCTCTCCGGGCTGTCGCTGCCGCAGCTGGCCCAGCCGCACCTGGAAGAGCTGTCCCTGGAACTGGGGGAGTCGACGTCGGCCGCTGTCCTGGACGGCGTGGACATCGCCTACATCGCCCGGGTGACCACGCGGCGGATCATGACCATCGGCATCACCGTGGGTACCCGGTTCCCTGCCTACGCCACCTCCATGGGGCGGGTGCTCCTGGCCAACCTGCCGGCCCCGGCCCTCAAGGAATACCTCGCCGCAGCGGACATCAGGCCGCTCACGCCCCGGGCCCTGGGGACGGTCCCGGAACTGTTGGCGGTGCTGGAGACCGTCCGGGCGCAGGGCTGGTGCCTGCTGGACCAGGAACTGGAACCGGGCCTGATGTCCGTGGCGGCACCGGTGTTTGACGGGACCAAGGTGGTGGCGGCGGTCAACGTGTCGCTGCAGGCCCAGTCGGTGGCAGCCCGGGAGGACCCGGAAGCCTACCTGGCGTCGGTGGCGCAGGAGATCACGGCCACCGCCAAGCTCATCTCCGCGGACCTCACCGCCCGCGGCTGATTCCCCCGGCCAGGCAACGGGCAGGCCCAGGGCGGAACACCCCCAAGGTAACTGTTTGCCACCCAAGCCCGCCGCACTACTCCCGCAGCAGCAGCGTGCGCTCTAGACTCAACCCAACTGTGCGCAGCAGAGCGGCTGCCGCAAGACTGCCGGACGCGGCAGGAAGGGAGCGTGCGGGTGAAACTGGGCATTCCGCGGGAGCGCCGGCAGGGCGAACGGCGCGTGGCCGCCACTCCCGACACGGTGAAGCAGCTGGCCGGAATGGGCCTTGACGTCCTGATCGAGGCGGGCGCGGGCGACGCCGCAGGGCACCCGGACCGCGAGTACACGGAGGCCGGCGCCGCCGTCGTTCCTGAACTGGACACCGGCGCCGTGGATATCCTGGCGCATGTCCGCCCGCTGGACCCGCACACGGCCGCTGCGCTGAAAAGGGGAGCTGTCACCGTGGGCCTCGCGTCGCCGTCGTCCGAGTTGCCCACCGTGCGGGCACTTGCGGAGGCGGGCGCCACGTCCTTCGCCCTTGAACTGGTGCCGCGCATCTCCCGCGCCCAGTCCATGGACGCGCTCAGCTCCCAGGCCCTGGTGGCCGGGTACCGCTGCGTGCTGGAGGCCGCCATCCGGCTGCCCAGGTTCTTCCCCCTCTACATGACCGCCGCCGGAACGGTCCCGCCCGCGCGGGTCCTGGTCCTCGGCGCCGGCGTGGCCGGGCTGCAGGCGATCGGCACGGCCAAACGGCTTGGCGCCCGGGTGTCCGCCAATGACATCCGGCCCGCCTCCGCGGACGAGGTCGCTTCCATGGGCGGCACCTTCATCCGCCTGGACCTGGAAACCGCGGAAGCTGCCGGCGGCTACGCCCGCCAGCTCAGTTCCGACGCCGGCACCCGGCAGCGGCAGTTGCTCGCGCCGCACGTCGCACAATCGGATGTCCTGATTACGACGGCGGCCGTGCCGGGCAGGCGGGCACCGCTCCTGGTGACCCGGGAAATGGTGCAGGGCATGCGGCCCGGATCGGTCGTCGTAGACCTCGCCGCGGAATCCGGCGGGAACGTGGAAGGCGTGGTTCCCGGCGAGGACATCGCGGTCCCCACCGCCGACGGTGCCGGCCACGTGACCCTGGTGGGACTGAAGGACCCGGCCTCCGCCATGGCGTCCGATGCCTCCCGTCTTTATGCCAAGAACGTGGCCAACCTCCTGGCGCTGGTGGTCCGGGACGGGGAACTCGTCCTGGACTTCGAGGACGAGGTGGTGGCAGGGGCCTGTTTTGCCCACGACGGCGAAGTGCGGCACCGGCCCACCGCAGAGCTGCTCGGCGAAGCAGCCCGTGCCGGGCAGGAAGGGGTGCTCTGATGGACGGAATGAGCCTGCTGACCATCACGGTCCTGGCCGTCTTTGTGGGATTCGAGGTGGTGTCCAAGGTCTCCAGCACCCTGCACACCCCGCTGATGTCCGGCGCCAACGCCATCCACGGCATCATCCTGGTGGGTGCCATCATCGTTGCCGGCCAGGCCACCGACCCGTTGGTCCTCGCGGTGGCCCTGCTCGCCGTCGTCCTGGCCACAGCCAACCTCGTGGGCGGCTTCGTGGTGACGGACCGGATGCTGCACATGTTCCACGCCAGGAAGGACACTTC
The DNA here is from genome assembly GCF_030818145.1 of Pseudarthrobacter sp. SORGH_AS 212. NCBI lineage: Bacteria > Bacillati > Actinomycetota > Actinomycetes > Micrococcales > Micrococcaceae > Pseudarthrobacter > Pseudarthrobacter sp. SORGH_AS 212. The sequence continues at coordinate 2,161,937 of NZ_JAUTAA010000001.1, forward strand.
CCGCACGGGTGCCGCGCAGTCCGGTGCCGCGCAGAAGGCGGACGGGAAATGAGCATCCTCGACCCCGCCTGGACCGCCCTGCTGTACCTGGCCGCCGCGGTCTTCTTCATCCTCGCCCTGCGCGGGCTCAGCTCCCCCCGCACCGCCCGCCGCGGCAACCTGATCGGTGCCTTCGGTGCCCTGATCGCCGTCGTCACCGTGTTCCTCTCCGCCCGGCTCGAGAACATCCCCTGGATCCTGGGCGCCATTGCCGTGGGATCCGCGGTGGCGGCGCCGGTGGCACGGCGCGTGAAGATGACGCAGATGCCCCAGCTGGTGGCGCTGTTCAACGGTGTGGGCGGCGGTGCGGCGGCGCTGGTGGCGCTCCTGGAACTGCCGCATGCTGAGGGGCCCTGGGTGCGGCTGGCCATCGTGTTCACCCTCCTCGTAGGTGCGGTCTCCTTCGCCGGATCCGGGGTGACGTTTGCCAAGCTGCAGGAACTGATGACCACCCGGCCGGTGCTGTTTCCGGGCCTGCCCGTGGTGATGGCTGCGGTACTGCTGGCGTCTGTGGCGGCCGCCGTCGCCGTCGTGATCAGCGGATCCACGGCGTTCGCGGTGCTGCTGCTGGCCCTGGGCCTCGGGGCCGGCGTCCTGCTGGTGCTGCCCGTGGGCGGCGCGGATGTACCCATTGTGATTTCGCTGCTGAACGCTTTTACCGGCCTGGCCGTCGCGGCGTCCGGCCTGGTGCTGGGCAACGTGCTGCTGGTGGTGGCCGGCACCCTGGTGGGGGCGTCCGGCACCATCCTGACCCGCGCCATGGCGGCGGCGATGGGCCGCAGCGTGGCGGGCATCCTGTTCGGCGCGTTCCGGGGAGGTTCGACGGCGGGATCCACCGCCGTGAGCGAACGCCCGGTGCGGTCCTCCACGCCTGAGGATGTGGCGGTGCTCCTGCGGTATGCGCAGCGGGTGATCATCGTCCCCGGGTACGGCTTGGCGGTGGCACAGGGGCAGCATACGGCGGCGGAACTGGCGCAGGCGCTGGAAGCCCGGGGGATCGAGGTGGACTTTGCCATCCACCCCGTGGCGGGCCGGATGCCTGGGCACATGAACGTGCTCCTGGCCGAGGCCAACGTGCCGTACGAGTCGCTCAAGGAAATGGTGGAGATCAACCCTGAGTTCAAGAACGCGGATGTGGCACTGGTGGTGGGCGCCAACGACGTAGTGAATCCTGCGGCCAAGACGTCCTCCGGCTCACCGATTTACGGCATGCCCATCCTGGAGGTCTCTGCCGCGCGCCAGGTGGTGTTCCTCAAGCGCTCCATGCGCCCTGGCTTCGCCGGTATCGAAAACGAACTGCTGTACGAGCCACAGACCTCCCTGCTGTTCGGTGACGCCAAGGATTCGCTCGCCCGGGTGCTGGGGGCGGTCAAGGCCCTGTAGGCAAAGAACGCCGCCCGCCGCGGGTTACTCTTCTTTCAGAAGCTTGCTTTTCACCGCCATCAGAGGACGCCATGACTGACACCAGCTCCACTTCTCCCAAACGCGCCGCCATCATCGTGAATCCGGCCAAGCCGGTGGACATCGACGTGCGCGGCCTGGTGGCCAAGCATTGCGTTGAGAACGGCTGGGGCGAGGCCATCTGGCTGGAGACCACCAAGGAGGATCCGGGCGTAGGCCAGGCGAAGGAAGCATTGTCACAGGGTGCAGACATCGTGATCGCGGCCGGTGGCGACGGAACGGTCCGCTGCGTTGCCGAGGTACTGGCCGGCGGTGACACTCCCATGGGCCTGCTGCCGTTGGGCACCGGTAACCTGCTGGCCAGGAACCTGGGCATGGACGTGACCGATTACGACGGCGCCATGGCGGGGGCCCTGATCGGCGCGGAGCGGAAGATCGACGTGGTCCGCGCCCGCCGCAGCGATCCGGACAAGGAGCAACTCTTTTTGGTGATGGCCGGCGTGGGTTATGACGCCACCATCATGGCGGACACCAACGAGGACCTGAAGGACAAGGTGGGCTGGCTGGCCTACGTGGACGCCGGCATCCGCAACCTGCCCGGCAAGCCGGTCAAGGCCACCGTGGCGATTGATGGCCAGACGGTGGTGCACCGCGGCGTCCGCAGCGTGATGGTGGGCAACTGCGGAAAGGTCCAGGGCGGCTTGGAGATCTTCCCCGATGCCAAGGTGGACGACGGGCTGCTGGATATTGCCGTGCTGGCCCCGCACCACGGCAGGCTGGGCTGGCTCTCCGTGCTGGCGGGCATCCTTGGCAAGGGCCGGAACCGGGACACCGCCGTCGAATACTTCCAGGGCAAGTCTGTGGAAATCACCCTCGAACACGCGGACGACTACCAGCTGGACGGGGACCACGAGGGCGAGGGCAAGCACGTCCTGATGACCATGGAGCCGGGCGCCCTCACGCTCCGGATGTAAGGGCGGCGGCTGAATTCCTGACGGATTGTGACCGCCCCGCGAGGGGTACGGCCAGGGTGAGGCGGCATGGGAAACTCCCGGGCCGCCAGCCGCATCCGCTGAGAGGAATGTGCCATGACAATCGCAGTCCTGGACCGTGCAAAGCAACGCTGGGACAAGCTGGGCGCCGGCATCTATGCCGCGGTCCTGAGTATCGTGGTCCTGGCCGCCAGCGGCCTCATGGGACTACTTTTCCACCTGCCCTGGCTGTTCCCAAGCCTCGGCCCCACGGTAATGCTGTTCTTCGAATCGCCCGAGCAGAAGGCATCAAGGCCGGTCAACACCCTGGTGGGCCACGGTGTGGGGCTGGCCGCAGGTGCGCTCTGCCTTTACGCGCTGGGACTGCAGCAACAGCCCTCCGCCGCAGTGGGCGGGCTGACGCCGCTGCATGTCCTCAGCGGCGTGCTGTCGGTTGGGCTGACCACTCTTGTCCTGACCTGGCTTGGCTTGCCGCACCCCCCAGCTGGTGCCACGACGCTGATCGTCAGCCTTGGCATCCTGTCCTCACCAGTGCAGATGCTTTCCATGGCGGGTGCCATCGTCCTCGTTACCGTTCTGGGGTGGGGCCTTAACGCGCTGCTGGGGACCCGGCCGGCCGGTGGGCAAGGATCTCCGCGAGTTCGGCCAGCCGGTGGGCGCGCGCCGATTCCGCCGGGGTGAAGGGCTCGCCCGGCCGGGCGAAAACGAGGGGCCCGTGCCATGCCGTTGGGACCTTGAGGTGGGTCCCGTCGTCGGGCATTTTCACGGGAACGCCCGACGACGGCACGATCCGCGCGCCCAGCAGCTCGGCCACGGCGAGGGGCAGCTCTTCCGGGGCGTCGGCGATCCGGGCCGCCAGGCTGAGCGCCCTGGTCTGACCGTCCGCCATGGCAAGCGCGGTGGTGGGCCACACGTGCGCACGGCTGCCGCCGCCGTCGTGCAATGCCGCCAGCAGCTCCCGTTCACCCATGGTGCCGGGAGCCGACAACACAAACTCATCCAGCACGCCGCCAGGGACCGGGTGCACGTGGATGCCCAGGATGTTGATGCCGTTCCGGGCCAGGGTGCCCGTGATTCCCTCCAGTGAACCGGGCTCGTCCCGCAGAACCGTGCGCGCCCGCCACAGGGCGGGCGCGGCTCCCAGCTTCCGCCGGTGGCGCAGCGCGGGAGCGTGCAGCCAGCCGCGCAGGATCCGGGCAGCGGACGGTTCGGCCACCCAGATCACCAGCACAGTGGCCGTCAGCGTGAGCACCAGGACCTTGGCGACATAGGGCAGGTGGGTTTCCACGACGGCGGCATGGACCAGCAACTCGATGGGCAGCATCACGGCCACGTTGGCGAGGGTCAGGCGGGCTTTGGTTGGCTCGGGCATCATGCCACAGACTTCGCAACTCAGTTCGGCGGCGGGCGTGGCCCGCGGTACGCGCTTCATGTCCCAAGCATCCGGGGCTGCTGTTTCTACGGCATTGCCTGCAGATTCCATTCAAGGGAATTAAAGAGGCGGGCTCGGGCGCCGCCGCCGTACGATTTACCAGGAACGTCAGTGCGGCCGGCCGCCCATCAGGACAACCGGTTACCGCAGGAAGGCGCTGCCCACGTGAAGTTGCTTGCTGAGATGTTCAGCATTGGTCCAGGCAACAAGGACCACCACCCCGCCCTCCGCTGCGCCACCGGCGTGTTCGTCCCTTTAATCACCCTGGTGCTCCTTGGCCGGCTGGACCTGGCCATCTTTGCGTCCTTCGGCGCCTTTACCGGAATCTACGGCCGCGGCGAACCGCACGCCGCCCGTTTCGTGCTGCAGCTGCGGGCCGGGCTCCTCATGCTGCTGGTGATGCTGCTGGCCACCCTCGCCGCAAGGATGGAGGCCGCCTTCAGCCTTGACCGCACCGCCACCACCTGGCTCCTGGTCCTGGCCACCACCCTGGTGGCGGGCAGCTGTTCCGTGGCCATTTCCTGGCTGCGGCTGCGCCCGGGCGGGTCCCTTTTCCACATCTTTGCGTTCGCCGCCATCGCCTCCATCCCCAACCAGCCGCCACTGTGGGAAGGCATGCTGGTTGCGGTCCTCACCACCGTTCTGTGCCTGCTGATCGGGTTTTCGTCCCGTATCCTGCCAAGCCACCGCACCCCCTGGACGTGGCCGCCCAGCATCCGGCGCACGCCGGCGGAGAAACGCGCCGCCTGGCTTGAAGGCCTCGGCTACCTGGTGGCGGCGGGGCTGGCGGGATCGCTGGCAACCTGGGCCGGGCAGCAGCTGGGATTCGGGCACAACTACTGGGCCATGGTGGCCGCGGTGGTGCCGCTGGTGGGCCACACCACGCGGCACCGGATACGGCGTGGTGTCCAGAGAATCGTCGGCACAGTCCTTGGCCTGCTGGTCCTGGCGGCGGTCCTGCTGCTGGGCCTGGAGCCGTGGCAGACCGTGCTGGTGATGGCCCTCTGCCAGTTCGGTGCGGAGATGTTCATCATCCGCCAGTACCTGCTGGCCCAGGTCTTCGTGACGCCCCTGGCACTCATCTCGACCCTCCTGGTGGTCCCCGCCTCGCCCTCCGCGCTGCTGCGCGACCGCATCATCGAAACCGTCATCGGTGCCGCCGTGGGCATTGCCGTGGTGCTGGCCCCCGCGGCTTGGCGCCGCCTCAGGCCGGGTCAGGGACAGGGTACGACGCCGGCCTGACCACCTTCCAGCCACGGCCGTCCTTCCAGCGCGCGGGCATCCCGGGGCCCTGCCGCGGTACGCTGGACTTCCCATTGAACGGAAGGTGTGGCGGTGGCGAACTCACAATCGGGTGATTCGGTGGTGGACCGGATAGTCCGGCTGATCTCCGCCTTTCCGCAGGACGTCGGCGCCCTGCAGCTTTCCGACCTGGCCGCACGGGCCGGGCTGCCGCTGACCACCACGCACCGGCTGGTGGGCCAGCTCGCCGGCCACGGGCTGCTCGAGACTGAACCCGGCGGCATGGTCCGCCCGGGACTCCGGCTCTGGGAGCTGGTAAACCGTGCCTCCCCGGCCTTGGCACTGCGGCAGGCGGCCATGCCGTTCATGGAGGACATCCAGCACGTCCTCAACCAGAACGTGAACCTGGCGGTGCTGGACGGGTGGGATGCGTTGTTCGTTGAGCGGCTCTCGCGGCGGGGCTCGGTGGCCAACCGGGCGCAGGTGGCAGGCAGGATGCCCATCCACATCTCCTCCGCCGGACTGGCGCTGATGGCGCACCGGGAGAAGGGGCTCCAGGCCAGCTACCTTGCCCAGTTTTCCGATCCCGACGGGAGGCTCACCAGCGACGATGTCCGCACGCTGCTGGCCGAAACATCCCACCAGGGTTTCGCCCAGCTGAAGAGGGTAGTGGATCCGGACACCTGGGGCATTGCCGTGCCCGTCCTCAACCGCCGCCAGCGCGCCGTCGCCTCGCTCGGCGTCGTGGTTCCGCTCCAGGAAATGCGGCTGCAGGCGCTGGTGCCCGCGCTGCAGACCGCGGCACGGGGCATTGCCCGCCGCCTTGCGGACTCTTGAACCATTCAACGGAATCACTGTAACGCCGGTCACCGCGCGTGGCCCACACTGGGTGCCAAGCAATCCTCTGGCCCCCGGGCCCGCGACGAAGCGAGACGCAGCCATGCCACGGAAAACCATCACCACCCAGGTAGCCATCATGGGCGCCGGCCCGGCGGGGCTCATGCTCTCCCACCTGCTGGCCAGGGCAGGCATCGAATCCACCGTGATCGAAGTCCGCAGCCATGACGAGATCGCCCGCACCGTCCGCGCCGGGATCCTGGAGCACGGCACCGTCAACCTCCTGGTGGACAGCGGGGTTTCGGACCGGGTCCTGACCCACGGCGACCGGCACGACGGCATCGAACTGCGCTTCAACGGCGAAAGCCACCGCATCGACTTCAAGGACCTCGTGGGCGAGTCCGTGTGGCTCTACCCGCAGACGGACGTGTTCACCGACCTTGCCGCACGGCGGAAGGACGACGGCGGCGACGTCCGGTACAGCGTCACGGACACCTCCGTCCACGACCTGGAGGGCAAGCCGAAGGTCTGGTTCACCGACGCCGACGGTGCCGAATACGAGATCCAGGCCGACTTCCTGGTGGGTGCTGACGGTTCCCGCAGCCACTGCCGGTTCCAGATTCCCGAGGCCAACCGCAAGTGGTACTTCCACGAGTACCCGTTCGCCTGGTTCGGCATCCTGGCCGAGGCGCCGCGCAGCTCGGACGAACTGATCTACGCCAACTCCGCCAACGGCTTCGCGCTCATCAGCCAGAGGACCGAGACCGTCCAGCGGATGTACTTCCAGTGCGACCCCAAGGAAAACGTCGCCGAGTGGGACGATGACCGGATCTGGGCCGAGTTCCGCAGCCGCGTCAACGGCAATGGCTTCGAACTGAAGGAAGGCCCGGTCATCGAGAAGATGGTGCTGCCGTTCCGCAGCTTCGTCCACACTCCCATGCGCCACGGCAACCTGTTCCTCGCCGGCGACGCCGCACACACGGTCCCGCCCACCGGCGCCAAGGGCCTCAACCTGGCCATCCACGACGTCAAGGTCCTCTTCGAGGGACTGGACAGCCACTACAACTCCGGTTCGGACCGGCTGCTGGAGGCGTACAGCGACCGCGCGCTGGAGCGGGTCTGGAAGGCCCAGCAGTTCTCCTACTGGATGACCACCATGCTCCACACCCCTGCCGACGCGGACGATTTCTCGCGCGCCCGCCAGCTCGGCGAACTCAACTCGGTGGTCGCTTCCCGCCACGGCATGGCCTACCTCGCCGAGGCGTACACCGGCTGGCCGGGCCGCGGCTAAGTCCGCTACGGGCCCAGCAGGCGCCGGATGGCGGCGGCCACGGCGGCCACGTCCGGCTGCTCGTCCCGCCTGACGGTGAGCAGGTGGAGCAGGAGACCGTCGCCGTAGTCCGCCACATCCCGCGCACGCGCTCCCGCATCCGCTACGCCCATGGCGGTGAGGGCCAGTTCCAGGTTGCCCACCAGTAGCTGGTGGCCGGCGGTCACGGCTTCGGGGCGGTCCAGCGAGAAGGCCATCCGTGCCCGGCTCATACCGCCATGCTGCCTGGCCAGCGTCACCACCGTTGCCGCCAGCCGGCCGGCGAGTTCCTCGACATTTCGTGGCGGCCCTGCCGCCCCCTGTTCCCGCAGGAGTCCGGCGTCCAGGTCCAGCAGCCGGTCCAGCACCGCGTCAACAAGAGTGGCACGGCTCCGGTAGTAGTTGGAGGTGGTCCCTTCGGCGAGTTCCGCCGCGGCATCCACCGCACGGTGGGTCAGCCCCTTCATGCCTTTATCCGCCACCACCGCCAGGGCGGCGTCGAGGAGCTGGGTCCGGCGGTCAGGCATGGCCCCAGTCTAATAACAGGGGGCATCGGCATCTTCCCGGTGTACTACAAAAGTAGTAAATTGGGTCAATGGAAACACTCTCGATTGTGGGCGGCGGCATCGCAGGGCTGGCCCTTGCCACGATCCTGGACCCGGACAAGTTCCAGGTGACTGTCTACGAGAAGCGGCCGGAGCTGCCCGCCGTGGGCAACGCCCTGGGAATGTGGCCCAATGCCCAGCGCGCGCTGGCGCGGCTGGGCATCCTTGACGAAGCGAAGGCGGCCAGCCCGGTGATCGGCAGCGGTTCGGTGCGGGACGCGCAGGGCAAGCCGTGGATCACAGTCGATGCGGGGGACATGTTCGGCATTTCCAGGGTCGATCTGCTGCGGCTGCTCAACGCCGCCGTCCCGGGGACCGTCCGCCGGGTCACCAGCAACGTCCGCGGGATTCCCGCGGACGGCGGACTGGTGGTGGGCGCTGACGGAGTGCACAGCGTTGTCCGGCGGGAGGTTTGGGGTGCCGCCACGGACGCCCGCCTCACCCCGTACCTGGCCCTCCGCGGGACCCTTTCCACTGCCGTCAGCCAGGACGAGGTGGGTGAATACTGGGGCCGCGGCGACCTCTTCGGCATGGCCGCCGCGCGGGGCGGGTCCTTCTGGTACGCCAGCTACCGGTCCGGGGCCGGCCCCTACGGCATTGACGCCGCGTCAGTACTGAACCAGGCGCGGGAGCGCTACGCCACCCATGCGCCCGCCATCCGCCGCACCCTCGCCGCAGCCACTCCCGGGGAGTGCCTCGTCCAGCGGCTTTGGACGGTTCCGCGGCTGGGCTCCTACGTGCGTGGCCGCGCCGTGCTCATCGGCGATGCCGCGCACGCCATGATGCCCACCCTGGGCCGCGGCGCCTGCGAATCCCTGGTGGACGCGGTGACGCTCGGCGACCTCCTCAACACCTTGCCTGAAACCCAGGCGCTCCGCGCTTACGACAGGCAGCGCCGGATCCGGACCCGCGCCCTGAGTCTGGCGTCCACGGCGATGGGGCGCATCGCGCTCGCGGACGGTGCGCAACCGTTCCGGGACCGGCTGCTCGGCCTGGCCCGACGGCGGAACCCGCGCGCCGCCGTCGTCCGCGGTCCTGTGGGCTGATCCGCGCCCTAAGGGTCACCGCACGGGTGCGGCAGGGACCCTGCTGTCGGCACCGGACGCTGGTGATCCGGCGGCCGGCGGCACATCGGTGGCATCGATGCTGCCCGACGGCGGAACCGCCGGCAGCCGCTTTCGGTTGCGGCGTCGCCCGGACCGGCCATAGACGAGGTACATCGTGACGCCGGTGATGACCATCAGCAGCACGGTGTACACGAACGTGTTCGCGACGCCTTCGGTGCCCTCGGCACCGTCAGTGTTCGCCTTGATGACCAGGCCCAGTGGCTGGACCAGCGGGTGGGCCAGGAAGATGGCGGTGTCGTAATCGTCCAGGAGGCTGTTGAAGTTCAGTGCGGTGATGGCCGCTGCCGCCGGGAGCACCAGCGGCAACAGGATCCGGCGGAACACGTACAGGGTCTTGGCGCCCATGATGGCGGCGGCTTCCTCCAGCGAGGAATTCACCGAGGCGAACGACGCCTTCAGCATCCGCAGGGTGAAAGGGATCTTCACGGTGACGAACGCGATCAGCAGGATCACTGTGGTCCCGGTCAGGACCGCCCCGCCCACCAGCGGATTCGGGTGGTCGTAGCTAATGATCAGGCCCAGCGCCAACAGGGCGGACGGCAGGATCCAGGGGATATGCAGCAGGTACTCAAAGACTGACGCCACCCAGTTCCGGTACTTCTGCAGCAGCCGGGCCACGAACAGCAGGCCGCCCACCGCGATTACAGCCGCCAGTGCGCTGTACACCACGCTGACGACGAACGGCCGCAAACCGGCCGGCTGCGTCAGCACCCGGACATAGTTATCCAGGGTCAGGCTGCCCGGCGAGAGCTGTCCGGTCTGGATGGCGGCGCCGTCAGCGAAGGAGTACAGCACAATAAGCACCACCGGCAGCGTGTACACCGCAAACAGCAGGTATGCCACCGCGTGGACGGCCACGTTGGCCACCGGGTTGGTGATGTCCTGTTTCTGCAGCTCCGAGGACACCTTGGATACCGAGAAGTACGTGCCGCCCTTCTCCAATCGGGACATCACCGCCAGCATCACCATGGTGGCCAGGCCCAGGATGACGGCCAGCAGGGCAGCCAGGTCGCGCGACGTGGGGCTGTTGGTGAACGTCAGGATCATGGGCGTGATGGTCTGGAATTCCCGTCCGCCGAGGACCTGCGGCGCGCTCAGGGCGCCGAGTCCGGTCAGAAAGGACAGGATGGTGACGGCAAACAGTGTGGGCTTCAGCATGGGCAGGACGATCCGCCGCAGGATGGTCCACGTCGAAGCGCCAAGGTTCTTCGCCGCCTCGATGGTTTGGTAGTCCACCCCCTTCAGCGCGTTGGCCACGAACAGCATGTGGTTGGTGGTGGTGGCAAACGTCATGACCACCAGCACCGCGAAGAAGCCGGAGAACCAGGCGGGGTCCATGGAGGGGAACACCTGCAGCAGCAGTGAGGTGACGATTCCCTTGTCCCCATAGATGAACTTGTACCCCGCCGCCAGCACGATGCCGCCGTAAATGAAGGTGGTGGCGTAGCCCAGGAACAGGACCCGCGATCCCCGGATCCGGAAGTAGTACGTCACCAGCACAATGAAGATGCCAACGGCGTTGACCGTGATGGAGAGGGCAACCGCCAGCAGGAAGCTGTTGCCCAGTGCCTTCATGGCGCGCTGCGAGGAAAACAGTTTCTCCGCCGCCCGCCCCGAAAAACTGCCGTCCGGGAAGAAAGTGGCAATCAGGACGTTGATGTTCGGCCACACCAGGAACGCCGCGATGAACCAGGTGAGGATGACGCCCACCACCAGGACGAACGGGGAGCGGACCATCGCACGGACGGGAGTTCCGCTCATGGCAGGGCGACCGCCTGGTCCTGACGGTCCTGCTCCTGAAGCGCCGCGCCTGTCTCGGAGTGGTACTGCAGGATGTGGTCCGGCCGCACGTACACGGTGGTTTCCGTGCCCGGTTCGGGGTGGGCGCCGCCGTCCTCGCGCACCAGCAGGCGGATGTCCGCGCCGTGGCTGCGCACCACGTACCTGCTGTGCAGGCCGTGGTAGGTCCGGGACAGCACCTTTCCGGGAAGTCCGACGGCGGTGCCGCCTCCTGCGGGCGCATCCAGGGACGCCTTTTCCACCCGCAGGTAGGAGCTTGCCCGGGTGCTGAGCTGGGCGCCGGACGCAGCGTTGACCTGCGCCACGAATTCCGGTGTCAGGGTGGAGCTGTCACCGATGAAATTGCAGACGAATTCCGTGGCGGCGTGGTCATAGATCTCCTGCGGTGTGCCCACCTGCTCCACTACGCCCTTGTTGAAGACCGCCACCCGGTCGCTCATGGCCAGGGCCTCGTCCTGGTCGTGGGTGACATAGACGGTGGTGATGCCGAACTCGCTTTGCAGGTCCTTGAGCTGCTGCCTCAGCTGGTGGCGGAGCTTGGCATCGAGGTTGGACAACGGCTCGTCCAGCAGCAGGATCTTGGGCCGCAGGACGAGTGCCCGGGCCACCGCCACCCGCTGTTGCTGCCCGCCGGAGAGCTCGGCGACGTTTTTGGCCAACTGCTCGTCGCTGAGTTCCACCCGGTGTGCGATGTCCCGGACCATCCTGTCGCTGTCGGCGCCTTTCTCCTTCCGGACGCGCAGCCCAAAGGCGATGTTTTCCCACACGCTCATGCTGGGAAACAGGGCATAGTTCTGGAACACCATGCCCACCTGCCGCTTGTCGCTGGGAAGCCGGGTGACATCCTTTCCGTCCACTGTGACCGTACCCCCGGCCGGCTGGATGAAGCCGGCCAGGGTGCGCAGCGCCGTCGTTTTCCCACATCCGGAGGGCCCCAGCAGCGTGAAGAACTCGCCGGGCCGGACGTGCAGGTCCAGGTGCGGAATGGCGGTGAAGTCGCCGAAGGAAACTTTGATGCTGTCCAAGCGGATCATGGCAAACCTGTCTGTGGAACTCGGGCGGGGCGGAAGGCTGGCGCCGGGCTACGTCATGTATTCGAGTTCGATCTTCTCCACCCAGGCGCCCATGTTCTCCTGCACGAACTCCCAGTCAATGTCCTGCTGCTTGAGGTCCGCGAAGAAGTCCACCACCTCGGGGTTGGCCTGTGCCTGGGCCGACTTGTTCACGGGCATGGAGTTGAACTGCTTGGCGAACTGGCCCTGGACGTCGGCACTGCCGAACCAATCGATGAACTTTTGTGCCTGGTCCTTCTTCTTGGTGCCCTTGACGAGTGCGATCTGCTCCACCGCGAGGGGGACGCCAACGGAGGGTATGACGGTGTCCACATTCACCTTGAAGGACTTTTCCCGGTCGGCGATGATCGAGGACGGCATCTGCCCCATGTCCACTTCACCCGACGCGATGCGGGCGAAAAGATCGGTCTTGGCCACGGCGGGGCTGCCGTTCTGGAAGTACTGTTCCACCTGCTTCCAGCCCTCATCCGAAATTCCGAGGTCGCCGGAATCGTCACGGTACCGGCTGAGGATGCCGGCAAAGACGAGTTGGGCCGTGGCGGTGCCCAGGCCGGTGACCCGCTCGTACCGGGCCTTGAACTCATCCTTGGTCCACAGGTCCGTCCAGTCTTTCGGTGCAGCATCCTTGGAGAACCTGTCCGAGTTGTAGCCCAGCAGGATGGCCTGCTTCACCAGCGGCCAGTAGGTCTCGCCGTCCGCCAGTTGGGTGTCCACCTCGCCGGCCCAGGCGGGCTTATAGGGTTCCAGTGCGTCCGCGGCTTTGACCTGGGAGAAGTACATGTTGTTCAGCCCGAAGGCGACGTCCGCGATGGGGTTGTTCTTCTCGGCGATGAGCTTGTTGGTGGCATCAGCGCCGCCGGCCCCCACAATTTCGATCTTGAACCCGGCTTCGCCCGCCTTCTGGGTCAGCCAGTCCCCGCGGCCTTCGCCGTTGGAGTTGGTGTACACCACCAGGGTGTCGCCGGATCCTCCGGCCGGGGCGGAAGAAGCCTCACCCGAGGCTCCGGGTGCGGCTTCTCCGCCGCATCCGGCAAGCAGGGTGACGGCGACGGCGGCGGCAACCAAGGTCTGTAATTTACGCACGATCAGGACTCATTTCTGCACTGGAACCGGAGCATGTCCGCACAGCCTATAGCCGGGCACGCGGAATGCGGGGCTGCTATTGCTATCGATTCGATAAACAGCCCGGCTGCCTAAGTTGGTCCAGCGAAGAGAACGCCTGGTGGTCTAGGAGTGAACGCGGGGTGAAGCGTCAGTCCTGCTGCAGTGTTTCCGTCAGGTGGTGGGTGGGGATCCTGTCCCGGTCGTAGGTGATTTCGGTGTATCCATGCGGTTCCGGCGTGCCGGCGTTGTTGAGGTTGACGAAGACAATTTCCTCGATGGTGAGGATGCTTTGCCGGGTGATCATGTTGCGCACTTCCGCCCGCATCGTCAGCGAGGCCCGGCCAAACTTCGTGGGGGTCAGGCCCATTTCAATCAGGTCGCCCTGGACGGCGGAGCTCACGAAGTTGATTTCCGAGATGTACTTCGTGACGGCCCGGCCATTGCCCAGTTGGAGGATGGCGTAAATGGCGGCTTCCTCATCGATCCATTTCAGCAGGCTTCCGCCGAACAGGGTCCCGTTGGCGTTCAGGTCTTCTGGCCGGACCCATTTGCGGGTGCGGAAGGTGATGTCTGCTGTTTCCATAGGCCGAGGTTAGCCGAGGCAGGGAGGGCCGCATGCAGTGTGACGCCCCACGGTTCAGCCGCTAGGCCATGGCTGTGTGGGCTGCGCTGTGCGAGTCGATGCTTTTGGCGTAGCAGGACGAGTGTTTGACGCCCACATAGGGGCCGAAGTTGGGCACCGGCTCAAAGCCGGAGTTCTGGTAGAAATTCCGGCCGTCCGATTGCGCCGAGCCTGCTTCGGCCTTGATGCGGGTGATGCCTTGCTTGTAGGCCTCCGCCTCCAGGGCAGCGAGGACCGAACTGGCCACGCCGGAGCCGCGGGTATACGGAACCACGTAGAGCCGCTTGATTTCGGCGGTAGTGGCATCCAGCAGCCGCAGCCCGCCGCAGCCCACGGGCTGGCCGGACCCCTTGTCGTACGCCACGAGGAAGACGGCGCAGTCAGCCTCCGACGGCGGAGGCCCGGGTTCGTGGTCTGCAGAACCAAAGCGGGCGTCGAGTTCGGCCTGCTGCGCGCGCCTAAGGGCTGCGCCCACAGGGTGTGACCAGGCAACCTGCCTGATGTTCAGCCGCGGATTGGTCTGCATGTAGGCCTCGATTCGCCGAAGGGTTATGCAGATCAAGGCTAGGAGCGGCGGGTTACGCGGGTGTTTCTTGCCGGTTAGGGTCCGGATAACGTCATATGCCCTCAGCGGAGGTAGCACCGGCAACTAGCTTGGTTGTCTAGTTAGCAGTTGGCCTAAGATATAGGCATGGTTTCTACAGGCAACGAGGGTTCAGGGTACTGGTACGGACCCGACGGTCAGTTGGACTACGGAGCGGCGGTTCTCAAGTCGCTCCGGGACTACAGGGCGGCGGAAACCATCATCCGCAGGTCCACCCGCGACTCCATGGGCATGGGCGAAACCGATATCCTCGCCCTCCGCTACCTTCTGCGGGCGCAGGCCTCCGGGAAAACGGTGGTACCCAAGGACCTTAGCCAGTTCCTTGGGATCACCAGCGCCTCCACGACCTCTCTTATTGACAGGCTGGTGTCCAGCGGGCACGTCCGCCGGGAGGCCCACCCCTCGGACCGGCGCTCCGTTGTTGTCGTTCCCACTGTTGAGTCGGATACCGAAGTACGGGAAACCCTCGGCGCCATGCACAAGCGGATGATGTCCGTCGCGGAGTCGTTGAGCGCCGAGGAGGCGAGGATCGTCGTCGCGTTCCTGCAGAAGATGGCGGACGCCATTGGGGTGCTGGACGAAGAACACCATAAATTATCTAGCTAAACTAGCTAGATAACCTAGTTATATGTAAGCTTACGATCAACCCGAAGAAACTGCCCGATGGAGTAGTGAGCGCGTTGATGACGTTTGAGAAGACTTTTGCTGGGGGAGTAGGGCACACCGTTCACTGCGGTACGCCCATGGAGCTGGTGACGCCTGCGGTGGGGCGTGCAGCCATGGTTTACACGTTCGACCCGGACGAATTGGCGCCGGTAAAGCTCCCTCCGGTGTGGCGCTGCCAGTGCGGTTTCCAGCTCGATGCCTGGGTTCCGTACGGCGGAACCATTCAGGCGTCCCGGTGATCGCTGGCCGCTTCCTGCTCCGGGAGCGGTTGGGCCGCGGTTCCGTCGCCGAAGTCTTCCGGGCCGTGGATATGGCGGGAGGTCCGGACGTGGCCGTCAAGGTGGCGGCTGACAACACGGCCAAGCAGCATCAGCGCATCCGCAACGAGGCAAGGGTGCTCGCATCGCTGCGGCACCCGTCCATCGTCAGGTACATCGATCAGGGAGTCATGCCGGCCGGCACGTATCGCCCGGGGCATGCCTTCCTGGTTGAAGAGCTGGCGTTGGGAACCAGTCTCTCCGAAGCTGTGCGATCCGACCGCCACAGTGCCGACGCCGTGGCGGTCTGGGCGAGGAGCATGTTCAGCGCCCTGGCCCACCTGCACGCCGCGGGACTGGTGCACCGGGACATCAAGCCGGGAAACCTGATGCTGAGCGGCCTCCGGCGCAGCCCGGTCCGGGTCATCGATTTCGGCATCGCGGCTGTGGCGGGCACGGCCCCGGAGCCCGGAATCTCGTCCGGAACGGTCCATTACATGAGCCCGGAACAGGCTGCAGGCGGTGTTGCCGATCCCTCCTGGGACGTCTACGCCATGGGCCTGGTCCTGCTGGAACTGCTGACCGGATCGAAAGCATTCCCTGGGACGGCGGTTGAGTCACTCGTGGCCAGGACGCTCAGGAGTCCGCACATACCTGAGTCCCTTGGGCCGCGGTGGCACCACTTCCTGAGTTCGCTGACGGCAATGGAAGGCGGAGAACGCCCGACGGCGGATATTGCTTCGGCGATGGCCGCACGGCTGGTGCCTTCGGGCTCCGGCCGACTCAACAATTCTGCGCGGTGCCCCGCGGCCTCGGCCGGCAGCAGTCGCGGCGGGGTGCGTGCCTCTGCGGCAGCGGTTCAGGGCGCCGGAGCGGTGCGTGGACACCGGTGCTAGGGGCGGCTGACGTCCTGCCCCGTGGGATCTTCGGCCGTGGGATCGGCCAGGGCCAGCCCGCCCACCGGGCTGCCTGCCCAGTGGATCAGCTTCCAGCCACTGTCCGGGTCGCCCTCCAGCGCCACAATTCCGGTGTTGGCCAGCACATGTTTGGCCGCAAACTCATGATCGATACCCTCGGCGCGGAGCCCTGCCCAGGTCCTGATGGCTGCACCATGGCTCACCACCGCCACCGTGTCCTGGTGCCCGGCCGTCCTGTCGATGACCCTCGCAATCGCGGCGTCGAACCGGTTGAAGAATGCGTGGCCGTCGGGTCCTGCGGGCATCCGGTTGCCCAGGTCGCCGGCGGCCCAGGAAATCACCGTGCCCATGTACCGCTTATGTGACTCATGATCGGTCAGCTTTTCCAGCGAGCCGGCCTCGATCTCATGCAGCCCGTCCAGCACCGTGACCTCCAGGCCGTGGAGCCTGCCCAGCGGCGCCGCGGTAATCTGCGTGCGGACCAATGTGGAGGCGTAGAGCGCCCGGATTGGTTCGTTAGCCAGCGACCGCGCCATGGCCTCTGCCTGCCGTTCGCCCAATTCGGTCAGGCCCGGTCCCGGGTGGGCCGTGTCCAATTGGCCGAGGACATTTCCGGGCGTCTCTCCGTGGCGGATAAGCAGCAGCTTCATGCCCTCCAGTTTCGCACTCCGCCGTGGTGCCGCCGAAACCATCCGCACCACGGCCCGGACGGCAGGCCGTGGAGAAACGAAAGGCGCCGGACCCTCCCGGGCCCGGCGCCGCCGTCGTACGTGTGGGGGTAGTCCCCCGAACGCTTACTTGAGGTGGTCCACCAGCTGGTCCGCGATGCCCGTGTACTTGCCGGGCGTCAGGGCCAGCAGCCGGGCCTCGGCATCGGCGGACAGGCCCAGGCCCTGCACGAATTCCTGCATCCGCGCGGCGTCCACGCGGTTGCCGCGGGTGAGGTCCTTGAGCCGCTCGTAGGGGTTTTCCATGCCTTCGACGCCGGCAATCGCCTCTGCGCGCATGACCATCTGGATCGCCTCGCCCAGGACTTCCCAGTTGGTGTCCAGGTCACCGGCCAGCACGTCCTCGGCCACGTCAAGGCGCTCCAGGCCCTTGGCCACGTTGGAGATGGCCAGGAGGGAGTGGCCGAATGCCACGCCGATGTTGCGCTGGCTGGAGGAATCGGTGAGGTCCCGCTGCCAGCGGGAGGTCACCAGGGTGGAGCCCAGGACGTCCAGCAGGCCGGAGGAGATCTCCAGGTTTGCCTCGGCGTTTTCGAAGCGGATGGGGTTGACCTTGTGCGGCATGGTGGACGAACCGGTGGCGCCCGCCACCGGGATCTGCGCGAAGTAGCCGATGGAGATGTAGCTCCAGATGTCCGTGCAGACGTTGTGCAGGATGCGGTTGAAGCGCGCCACGTCGGCGTACAGTTCGGCCTGCCAGTCGTGGCTTTCGATCTGCGTGGTCAGGGGGTTCCAGGTCAGGCCGAGGCCCTCCACGAAGGACTTGGAGACCTGCTGCCAGTCGGCGCCGGGGACGGAGGCGACGTGCGCGGCGTAGGTGCCGGTGGCGCCGTTGATCTTGCCCAGGTATTCGGTCCTGGCGATGCGGTCCAGCTGGCGGGTCAGCCGGTGCGCGATGACCGCCAGTTCCTTGCCGAGTGTGGTGGGGGTGGCCGGCTGGCCGTGCGTACGGGACAGCATGGGAACTGCGCGGTTGTCCTCGGCCATCGTGCTGATCTGTGCCACCAGGGCGCGTGCAGCGGGCAGCCACACGTCCTCCACAGCACCCTTGACGCCAAGCGCGTAGGAAAGGTTGTTGATGTCCTCGGACGTGCAGCCAAAGTGGACCATGGCGGTCAGGTTTTCGATGCCGATGGCGGGGAGGCGGCGGCCGATGTAGTACTCCACGGCCTTTACATCGTGCACCGTCACGGCCTCGATTTCGGCCAGTTCCGCCACGGAGGCGGCGTCGAATTCGGTGACGACGGCACGCAGCTGCTGCTGCTGGTCCGCGGACAGGGGGCCCGCGCCGGGAAGGACGTTGTTGCTGGTCAGGTGGATCAGCCATTCAACTTCGACGGCCACGCGGTCCCGGTTAAGCGCTGCCTCAGACAGGTAGTCAACCAGCGGGGCCACTGCCGGCTGGTACCGGCCGTCCAGGGGGCCCAGGGCGATTTTTTCCGTGGACGCGGCGAGGGCCAGGCGTCCTGAGGGCGTGCGGGTATCAGCTGTGGCGGCAGTTTCAGGCATGTGCTGATTCTTTCACGAACTCCGGCGGCGCCTTAAGTGCACCGCTTACGTTACTTATCCACATGGCCGACGGCGGCACTTAGGCTGGTGCGCCGTCTTCCGTAGCGTGGCCCCGTCAGCAGGTAAGCAACAGGTCCGGGGTGCCGGGGAAAGAGGTCACATGGGAAACGTCCTGGGGGATGGACTGCCGGGCGCCGCCGAGCACGTTGCCGCTGATTTGTTGCCCCTCGTGAACCGGCTTGCACGCTGCGGAGCGCGCGTCGAGGAGGCCCTGGCCTGCCTGCGGGACATCCAGATGCTCGACTGGCAATCGCCGGCCGGGCGGGCGTACCGGGACACGGTGGGCCGGCAGGGCGCCGCCCTGCGCCGCGCTGTCGACGCCCTGGAGGTGGCGAGGGCAGCCGTCGCGCGGCACGCTGAGGACACTATGGCGGCGGCCGCCAGTGCCTGCAGGGTGCCCTGATGGACCCGGCGGATGATGCCTATCCGGAGCCCGTCAGGCTGTCCGGCGCGTCGCGGGACGGCCACCTGAGCATTCGGGGCGGCAGCGGCGGCATCGGGGTCCAGCTCGAGGAGTTGACAGCGGGCGCTGAAAAACTGGAGACCCTGGCCGGTGACCTGGCCGCTGTGGAGCAGGAGGCGGGACGAATCCTGGACCAGCTCTGCTGGGCAGACCGGCAGCCGCCCTGGTCCGCTTCCGGGCATATTGCGGCCGTGCGGGACGGCCAGTGGCGGGTCCAGGCCAGCCGGGCGGAGCTGCAGCGGATCAGCAGCCAGGTCCGTGCCTGCATGCATGATTACCAGGATGCGGAGTGGCGGGCCAACGTGGGGAGGACCCTCGGGATCGCCGCCATGACGGAGACCGGTCTCTCGTGGGGCACCATGGCAGCCACCGGCGTTCCGGACCGGCGCGTCACCGAGAACGTCATTGCCATGATGCAACTGGCGGCGCCCCAGGTGCAGGCAGTGAACGAGCATGTCCCCTTGGTCCGGGATGCCCTGATGGCTTTGGTGGCAACCTTCATCCCGCGGCAGATCACGCTGCGGAAGCAGGACGCGGTCCAGGTGGACCTGGACACGTCACCTGCAGGGTTGTTGGAGCGGCTTCAGGAAGTGGAGGCCCGCGGTGCCGGAGCCCTTGAGGTCCTGGAAGTGGATAACGGCGGCGAAAAGGCCTATGTGGTCATTGTTCCGGGGACCCAGGCTGCCGGAAGGGACGCCGGCGGGGACAACCCCTTTGATGAGGCGGGCATTGTGGAGTCCATGCTGTACAACTCCAGGGAAGTGAATGAGGCTGTCCTCGCGGCGCTGGACGAAGCTGGAGCAGAAAAGGGCGCTCCCGTGGTTGCTGTAGGTTACAGCCAGGGCGGCATCCATGCCATGAACATGGCAGCGGATCCCCGGGTATTGGAGCAATACGACGTGAAGTATGTCCTCACCGCAGGGTCTCCGGTGGCAGGGATCAAGACCCGTGAGGAGGTGGAGTCCCTGCACCTTGAGCATCAGGCGGACTGGGTTCCCGGCAGCGACGGTGCCGCCAACCCCGAAACCCGCAACCGGGTGACCGTATCGGTGGACACGCCGATCGCGCCCGGTGGGGACAAGGGCCTTGGTCCCGGCCACCGCCTGGGCGGGTACCAGGACGCCGCCCGGCTGGTGGCAGCGAGCAATGATCCGTCGCTCGTACACTCGACGGCGGTGCTGGGCGGTGTGCTTGGTGCCGGGGGAGCCGCCACGGCCACGCGGTATTCCCTGACCCGGGCCAAGGGCCCCTCCACTACCCTTGCACCGCCGGATCCCCGCGCCCACGAACGCCACCTTGGGGGCCGCTAGCCATGACTGTTGCAGTGTTCAGGCGATCTGGGCGGCGGGAATCTCGGCGTAGCGGTTGGAGCGGGTCTTTGCGGGCGCCGGGGCAGGCTCCGGAACTGTCGGCGGAGTGAGCGCCGGCGGTGGAGCCGGCGGCTGCGCCACAGGGCAGCGGAAGTTGTAATCGAGGTTACCGGCGGTGAACTGCGTGAGTGCCACGACGCCGCCGGAGCTGAGGGGAGCAGCCCCGCAAAGATCCGCCGCGCTGGAGGTGGATTCAGCGCCCGCCAGCCAGCTCTTCAGGGAGTAGAGGTTGCTGTGGGGGCCCACCTCACCCACAATTTCGCCGAACTGGTAGCCGGTGGAATATATGCCTACCTCCACCCCGGCGCCCTGGAGGTAGGCGGTCATGCCCTCCAGCTCCGCGGTGTTGGCAGCCTTATTGGACAGCCAGCTGTTACCGGTCTCGACATCCAGCCACCACATGCGGTGGGAAGCACCGCCTCCTGCCCCGGCGAGGCTTCCGGCGTCGTTGTATGCCATCGCATAGCCGTGGACATATGCGCAGGCGGGGGATGCGGTGCCATCGCACATCCCGTAGGGGTTTTCGATGTCCGTGCCCATCACGCTGTTGTTTACAGGCCACCATAAGGAGCCCACTGGGCCCGTCGCGGCGGTATTGACGTAGACGGCAGACGGAACTCCCGCCGCTGCCTCGGAGCTGCCATCCGCCCAGGCCAGCTGCTCCGCGAGGCAAGGGTTCGCCGTCGTTGGCCGGCCGCCGTTGATGCCCACCACGGCAAACGCCGGCGGCGTGGGGAGGTGGCCACCGCATTGGGGCCAGGAAACATCGTTGCCCAGAACGGCGGCCTCCTGGGGCGACGGCACGGCTTCGGAATCCGCGTGGGCCGGTCCCGCCTGCCACGCCAGCAGCAGGCAGGCCGCAGCCAGTATTGTGCGTGCCTTCATTCTTTTGCCCCCCGTACCCGGAACTGACAGCTGCGGGCCTTTCGCCGGCCCCGTTCGCAGCCTAGGAGCGGCGGCCCCGGGCGGTCATGGGTAGCGGGTACTGGAGTTTCGGCAGCCAGCCGGGGCGCTGCACCTGCAGGGTACCTGTTTCAGGCTCTTCCGGTACTTGGGCGGAAGCCCACAGTGCGCCGCCTCCCAGCCCACCTTCAGGAAGGCTGCCGGCACGGGTTCATGGAAACGTCAGCGCCGGCTGCCCGGCACAAGCCCGGCCACCAGGGACACCAGGGAGATGATGATCGCGGCCAGGATGGCCGTCCAGAAAAAGGAATCGATGGTGAGATGCACGGGGGTGTAATTGCTGATCCAGGCGGTCAGGTAGAGCATGGCGGCGTTGATGACAATCGCGAACAGGCCAAGCGTCAGGATGGTGATCGGGAGTGCAAGCAGGCTCACCAGCGGCCGCACCAAGGCGTTGACCACACCGAAAATGAGGCCGATGAATAGATAGGCCAAGACTATTCCAATGGTTTCGGTGTCCTGCGAGATGCCGGTCCGTGCCACGGCATCGGAGGTGGCAGTGCTGGTGATGTCCATGCCCGGCAGGACCCAGCTTGCTACCCACAGGGCGGCTGCGTTGAAGATGACCCGAAGAATGAAGGAACCCATGGCCCCATGCTTCCACAACAGCCTTTGGACATCCTGGCAAACCTGCTCCGGAGAGGGGTGCCTGGCCGGGTTCCACGGTTTCCGCGGGTTCCGCTGGCCGGCCGGCACCCCGGGCTCCAGCCCTGAATCCGTGGACACCCACAGCAGTAGGCTAGTTTTCATGACCTCCTCTGAAACCCTGGCCGGCGGCGTCGCTCCGCGCCCGGTGGTGGGCCGGTTGCCCCGTTACGCTGCCGGAAAGCCGCCCGCCGCCGTCGACGGACTGGCCAGTTACAAACTGTCCTCGAATGAGAACCCCCTGCCGCCGTTGCCGGCGGTCCTGGAAGCCATCGCACGGCAGGCAGATTTCAACCGTTACCCCGACCCGCTCAGCAGCAGGCTCCGGGCGGCGCTCGCGGAATTCCTGCAGGTTCCCGCGGCGGACATTGTCACGGGGGCCGGCAGCCTGGGCGCCCTCAACCAAATCCTGGCTGCCTTTGCCGGCCAGAACGACGACGGCAAGGCCGACGAAGTCATCTACGCCTGGCGTTCCTTCGAGGCCTACCCCATCAGCGTGGGCCTCGCCGGGGCCGAGAGCGTCCGCGTCCCGGTCACCGCCGACGGGCGGCACGACCTCGACGCCATGGCGGCGGCAGTCAGCGCACGGACCAAAGTGATCCTCCTCTGCACCCCCAACAACCCCACCGGGCCCGCCTTGACCACCGCCGAAACCGAGGCCTTTGTCCGGACGGTGCCGTCCAACGTGGTGGTGGTCGTTGACGAGGCTTACCAGGAGTTCGTCCGGGACTCCGATGCCGTGGATGGCATCGCCCTCTACCGCAAATACCCCAACGTGGTGGTCCTGCGGACTTTCTCCAAGGCCCATGGGCTGGCAGGCCTCCGGGTGGGATACAGCGTTGCCAACCCCGCACTGACGCAGCACCTTCGAGTGGCTGCCACCCCCTTTGCCGTGTCGCAAATAGCCGAATCAGCCGCGATTGTTTCACTGCAGAATTTCGACCAAGTTGTAGGAAGGGTACAAAGCTTGGTCGACGAGCGGGTCCGCGTGGTGAGCGGACTCCGGGACCTCGGCTGGGCCGTGCCCGATGCGCAGGGCAATTTTGTGTGGTTGGACTTGGGTGAGGCCAGCGCTGACTTTGCGGAGCAGGCAGGAGCCCGCGCATTGTCGGTCCGCGCATTCGCCGGGGAGGGCGTCCGGGTCAGCATCGGTGAGCAGGAAGCCAACACCCGGTTCCTTGAGCTGTGTGCGAACTATACAAAGGCGCCCCGGGGTTCCTAGCACTTAACAAGTAGGCCTGCGCCAACCTACTGAAGATAAAGTTAGGATCAGTAAGCCATTGTATATGCCGCTTCGGGAATGTATTCCTTGTGGGGCATATATCCCAGCGACATTGCATTGCATCCGCATGCGGGAAGCAAGGAGACGGTATGGGCACACACCTGCCTTCCACCGAGTTCGACGGAACAGCGGTCGACGACCAGCGGGAAGCTGACGCGGAAGCCGTCATGGGCCAACCCCCGGCACAGATGGTCCAGTTGCTGGGCCCCGATGGAAAACTCGGCGCAGACCCCGTGTACAGCAGCTACGCGGACAAGCTCACCCCCGAAGACCTGCGTGGACTGTACGCGGATATGGCCAGGATCAGGCGTTTTGACGTCGAGGCAACAGCCCTGCAGCGGCAGGGCCAGCTTGCGCTCTGGGTCCCGCTGACGGGCCAGGAGGCAGCCCAGATCGGTTCGGGCCGGGCCAGCCAGCCGCAGGACTACATCTTCCCCACCTACCGTGAGCACGGCGTGGCGCTGACCCGCGACGTGGACCTCGCCGAACTGCTCCGCCAGTTCCGCGGCGTGTCCAACGGAGGCTGGAACCCCAAGGACACGAACTTCCACCTCTACACGCTGGTCCTGGCCGCGCAGACGCTGCACGCCGTCGGCTATGCCATGGGCATCCAGCGTGACCAGAAGCTCGCTGCCGCCGCGGGCAAAGCCGGAAACGAACCGGACGCTGCCGTCATCGCCTACTTCGGTGACGGTGCCAGCTCCGAAGGCGACGTCCACGAGTCCATGGTCTTCGCCTCCTCGTACAACGCGCCCGTGGTGTTCTTCTGCCAGAACAACCATTGGGCCATCTCGGTCCCCACCAACGTGCAGACCCGGGTACCGCTGTCCAACCGGGCGAAAGGCTACGGCTTCCCCGGCATCCGGGTGGACGGCAACGACGTCATCGCCGTGCACGCCGTCACCGAGTGGGCCCTGGAACATGCCCGCCAGGGCAAGGGCCCGGTCCTCATTGAGGCGTTCACCTACCGGGTGGGTGCCCACACCACCGCTGACGATCCCACCAAGTACCGCGGATCCGAGGAGGAGGAAGCCTGGCGCGCCAAGGACCCGCTGATGCGCCTGGAGAAGTACCTCCGCGCCGAGGGCCTCGCCGATGACGCCTACTTTGCCAAGGTCAAGGCCGACGGCGACGAGCTCGCCGCGTACGTGCGCCGCACCGCCCATGACCTCGAGGACCCGGACATCCGGGCCGCATTCGCC
Source organism: Pseudarthrobacter sp. SORGH_AS 212 (assembly GCF_030818145.1). NCBI lineage: Bacteria > Bacillati > Actinomycetota > Actinomycetes > Micrococcales > Micrococcaceae > Pseudarthrobacter > Pseudarthrobacter sp. SORGH_AS 212. The sequence goes on from NZ_JAUTAA010000001.1 coordinate 2,186,186, forward strand.
AACGTCTACGCTGAAGCGCACCCCCTGGTGGCCGAGGAACTGGCATGGTTCGAGGAGTACAGCGCAGGATTCGCCGGCGGCGACGAACCGTCCGCCCAGCACGGTGCAGCAGCAAAGGCAGGCCACTGATGACCACCATGACCATTGCGAAGGCCATCAACGAAGGCCTTCGCGCCACGCTCGCTGCCAACCCCAAGTCGCTGCTGATGGGCGAGGACATCGGCCCCCTGGGCGGGGTCTACCGGGTCACGGACGGGCTCATCGGCGAATTTGGACCCGACCGCGTGGTGGACACGCCGCTGGCCGAGTCCGGCATCATCGGCACCGCCATCGGCCTGGCGCTGCGCGGATACAGCCCCGTCTGCGAGATCCAGTTCGACGGGTTCGTCTTCCCCGGCTTTAACCAGATCACCACCCAGCTGGCCAAGATGCACGCCCGCAGCCACGGCAACCTCACGGTTCCCGTCGTCATCCGCATCCCGTACGGCGGCGGCATCGGTTCCGTGGAGCACCACTCCGAATCCCCCGAAGCGCTGTTCGCCCACACGGCGGGCCTGCGGATCATTACCCCGTCCAACCCGCATGACGCCTACTGGATGATCCAGCAGGCCGTGGAGTGCCAGGATCCGGTCATCGTTTTCGAACCCAAGCGCCGGTACTGGCTCAAGGGCGAAGTGGACACCGCAGCTCCCGGCCCCTCAGGCGACCCCTTCAAGGCCCACATCCTGCGCGAGGGCACCGACGCCACCATCGTGGCCTACGGTCCCCTGGTTCCCGTGGCCCTTGCCGCCGCCAACGCCGCCCGGGAAGACGGCCACAGCGTGGAGGTCATCGACCTCCGCTCCATTTCGCCGCTGGACTTCGATACTGTCACCGCATCCGTGGAAAAGACCGGCCGGCTGATCGTGGCCCACGAGGCCCCCACCTTCGGCGGGATCGGCGGCGAAATCGCGGCCCGCATCAGCGAGCGTGCCTTCCACTCCCTCGAAGCCCCCGTCATCCGGGTGGGCGGCTTCCACATGCCCTACCCCGTTGCCAAGGTGGAGGAAGACTATCTTCCGGACATCGACCGCATCCTGGAGGCGCTGGACCGCGCCCTCTCCTACTGAGGACACCATGACGCTGAATAAATTCAACCTGCCGGACGTCGGAGAAGGCCTCACGGAAGCGGAAGTCGTTTCCTGGAAGGTCAAGCCGGGCGATGCCGTCGCCATCAACGACGTCCTGTGCGAGATCGAGACCGCAAAGTCGATCGTCGAACTGCCGTCCCCCTTCGCCGGGACCGTCACCGAACTCCTCGTACCGGAAGGGGTGACCATCGACGTCGGGACGGCCATCATCAGCGTCAGCGACGACGTCGCGGGCGATCCCACGCCCGCTGACGTCCGGGCGCCCGAAGCCCCGGCGCAGGCCGAGGCACCTGCGCAGCCGCTGTACGGCAAGCTTCCTGACGATGCCCAGGACAACGGCGCGAACGACGCCGGCGCGCAAGGCAGTGCCCCGGCGGGTGGTCCGCTGGTGGGTTCGGGACCGAAGGCCGACGCCGTCAAGCGGCGTCCGCGCACCACGCGGGCCGCGGCGGCGGTCAAGCCGGCCGACTCGCTGACAGTCAACGCTCCCGAAGTGGAGCCGGTCCAGCCGCATACCCCGGCAGAGGTCACCGGACGCCCGGCAGCCGCCGCACCGCAGGCTGGCCAGTCCGCCGTCGTGGACACCAGGCCCACGCTGGGTGGCACCATCACCGGGCTGGTCAACCGCGTCCTCGCCAAACCTCCCGTCCGCAAGATCGCCCGGGACCTCGGCATCGATCTCGCCGACGTCGTTGCCACCGGCTCCCGCGGCGAGGTGACCCGTGAGGACCTGGTCAGCTACCAGGCGCAGCGCGACGCCGAACTGGACAAGGCGGACGGCTTCTGGGGCAAGGCCGGAAAGCCGCAGGACCAGCGGATCGAGACTATCCCGGTCAAGGGCGTGCGCAAGGCGACCGCCAAGGCCATGGTCGATTCGGCCTTCGCGGCCCCGCACGTCAGCATCTTCGTGGATGTGGACGCCAGCCGGACCATGGAATTCGTCAAGCGGCTCAAAGCCTCACGGGACTTCGAGGGCATCAGGGTCTCGCCGCTCCTCATCCTGGCCAAGGCCGTCATCTGGGCTGCCGCCCGGAACCCCAGCGTCAATGCCTCGTGGGTTGAGAGCGGGGACGGCAGCGGGGCTGCCGAGATCCAGGTCAAGCACTTCATGAACCTGGGTATCGCCGCGGCAACGCCCCGCGGCCTGATGGTGCCCAACATCAAGGATGCGCAGGACCTGTCCCTGAAGGAACTGGCGCTGGCCCTGAACAACCTGGCCACCACGGCACGTGCGGGAAAGACCCAGCCGGCCGAGATGCAGGGCGGCACGCTGACCATCACCAACATCGGCGCCCTGGGCATCGATACGGGCACGCCCATCATCAACCCGGGCGAGGTGGCCATCGTCGCCTTCGGCACCATCAAGCAGAAGCCGTGGGTCCTGGACGGGGAGGTCATTCCGCGCTGGATCACCACCCTGGGCGGCTCCTTCGACCACCGCGTGGTGGACGGCGACCTGTCCGCGAGGTTCATGGCCGACGTCGCGGCCATCCTGGAAGAACCCGCGCTCCTCCTTGACTGAGGCCGGGGCGAAGGCAGGGACCGGCGTGGCCGCCTCCGGCCGCGCTATCCGGGTGAAAAACAAAACCGCCCGGTGGCTGACCGAGGCGCTCCAGCCGCCGGTGGTGGTGACCGTCCAGCTGCTGATCAGCCCGCTGGTCCAGGAGGGTTTTCCCGCCACGATGGCCTACGGGGCGCTGGCTGCCCTGTTCGTCTGCGTGCTGCCGCTGCTCCTGTTGCTTGTCCTTGTCCGGCTGGGAAAGGTCACGGACCATCACGTCAGTGACCGCCGGCAGCGCCTTCCCGTGCTGCTCATGGCCCTGGCGTCCATCCTTGCGGGATTGCTGGTCCTGGCGGCAGCAGGTGCGCCAACCAGCGTCATCGCCATGGTGCTGGCCGTCGTGGGGGGAGTGGTGGTGCTGGCCGCGGTCAGCCCGTTTTGGAAGATCAGCGGGCACGCCGCAGCCATCTCCTGTTCGGCCGTGGTCGCCGTCCTGATGCTCGGCGCCGCCTGGACACCGTTGCTGCTGCTCATCCCGGCGGTCGGCTGGTCACGGGTGGTGCTGCGCGCCCATACCCTGGCGCAGGTGGTGGCAGGCTCGCTCTTCGGCGGTGTGGTGATGGCAGGGATCTGGTGGCTGCTGAGGCTCTGGCTGGTGCCGTAGGCGGCTTGTGCCACCCGGAACTGCTAGTAGGCGGGGTACGCGTACATCATCTCCACGGCGGCTGAGTCGCCCATCGAGGATGCGATGACGACGGCGGCACCCACCATGAGTGCGGCCCAGGCCGTGGCTGCACCGGTCATGATGGAGAGCAGTTTCCAGTCCTCGCGCATGACGCTGCGGACGGTGCGGGGGAGGTTGAGGTCCGGGGCGATCATGTTCGGCGCGGAGTCGGTGGTGCCGTCATCCAGCAGCGCAACCACCGTGCCGTTGCCGCGGTCCACGCGCATGGAGCAGATGTGGTTTCCGTGGCGGGCCAGAAGGATGTCGTGGCCTACCAGCTGGCGGCGCTGAAGAGTGATCAAGGGGTCCCCTCTAGTGGTGGGTTGTCGTCCGCACCGTTGGGGGCTCCCTTAATTTTATCGTTTCGCCCGTAGCTGAATGGGCTTTTTGGGCGTGAGAACGCCCACCCCCCGCAGCGATCTGTGCCACCACGGGGAGTGTCGGGCGTAACTCCTAGTCGGCGTCGTACGTGTTCGCGATGTAGACGTCGCACGGGGCGTTGTGTGCCACGCTGTTGGCCACACTGCCCAGCACCCGGCCGATGCCCTGCATGCGCCGGTTTCCCACCACAATGATCTTTGCGTCCATGCGGAGGGCTTCCTTGATCAGGGCGTCTGCCGGACGGCCGCGTGCCGCCGAGTAGGTCACCTTGATCTGCCCGCCCAGGGACTCGGCCACTGTCCGGGCAACGTGCTCGGCCCCGTCCGCGTCGGACACGATCCACTGGTCACTGCCACTGCCGAAGACTTCCGTGCGGTCGCTGTCAAAGGCCGAGACAACGTGGAGCGTGGCGCCCAGCGCAGCTGCCAGGTCCCGGGCCGACTCTGCGGCCTTCTTGGCCGTACCGCTCCCGTCGACGCCTACAACGATGGTTCCGCTCATGAAATGCTCCTTTGCTTGGTTCCTGACGGCACTAATGAGCCCAACGCTACCGCGCGGCCAGCGCTTCCTGCAGTACCGGCGCCAGGCGGCGCACCCCTTCACGGATGGCATCCGGCGGGACGGCGCTGAAGGCGAGGCGCAGTTTGTTGGACGGCTCGTCCGACGGCGTGAAGGCGGCTCCCGGAATGAAGACCACCCCGGCGTCTATCGCCTTGTGCAGGAGGGGGTAGGTGTCCAGGCCTTCGGGCAACGTCACCCAGACGAAAAAGCCACCGTCCGGGCTGGTCCAGGAGGCACCCTCCGGCATGTACTCGGACAGCGCCGCCAGCATGGCCCGGCAGCGTTCGGCATAAAGTCCGCGGTAGGTGGAGATCTGGCCCTTCCAGTCGTAGTCACGCAGGTAGGCCGAGACGAGCATCTGGTTCAGGGCCGGCGGGCAGAGGGTGACGGCCTCCGCGGCCAGGTAATACCGCCGCTGCAGATGCTCCGGCACCAGCGCCCAGCCGATCCGCAGGCCGGGTGCGAAGATCTTCGAGAATGAGCCCATGTAAATCACGTCGTCCGGATTGGCAGCGCGCAGGGGGGCCAGCGGTTCGCCGTCGAACCGCAGCAGTCCGTACGGGTTGTCCTCAATGATCAAAATATTCGCATTGCGGCATATATCAACGATCTCCTGGCGCCGGTCCGCGGCAAGGGTGATGCCGGAAGGGTTGTTGAAGCTGGGGATGGTGTAGAGGAACTTGATGCTCTTTCCGGCCAGCTGGAGGGCGGCGATGCGGGCTTCGAGGAGCTCGGGGACCAGGCCGGACTGGTCCATGGCGACGGTTTCCACCTGCACCTGGTACGCCTCGAACGTGTTCAGGGCCCCGACGTACGTGGGGTCCTCCACCAGAACAACGTCGCCGGGGTTGCAGAACAGTTTGGTGGCGACGTCCTGGGCTGACTGGGAGCCCGCCGTGACCACCACATTCTGCGGCAGCGCATCCACAATCCCTTCGGCCGCCATGACCTCGCAGATCTGCGTGCGGAGCTCCTCCGTTCCCTGGCCGGCACCGTACTGCAGGGCGGTGAGCCCTTCCTCGGCGATGATCCGGGCGGCTGTTTCCGCCAGGCGGTCAAGGGGGAGCGACTGCAGGTAGGGACTTCCGCCGGCCAGGGACACCAGGCCGGGGCGCAGCGAGATGTCGAAGACGTCACGCACCGCCGACTGCCTGATGTTTGCGGCACGCTCGGAAAAGAGTTCGTCGTGGCGGTGCGCGGAGGTGGCCGCCCGCTCGATGGCGTCAATGGCTTCGGCTGGAAGAGACGCGGCTGCGGCGTCGAGTGTCTCGTGGCTCACACGCTCAGGATACAGCCGTGCGTTGCCTAAAAAGCAACACTTGTTGTTCCTGGAATTACTGGGCGCCGGCTCATCCCGTACCGGTACCTTCCAGCCGCAGCACCTCTGCCAGCGGCCGCCCGTTGAGGTAGACCTGCGCCCTGACGGCGCCCACGGCGGCCAACGCTGTTTGGGTGAGCTGGGCTTCCAGCCGCGGAATGTCGCACACGCCGCCCAGGCTCAGTGCACCTGAAAGATAGACGCTCACGGCGGTCCCGTCGAAGCTGCCGGACAGGAACTTGAGCCGCGATCCCGCCAGTGCGTTGTAGATTTCGCGGCCGGACGGGACATCTGTTGCCGGAAAGCCGGCACCGCTGCCTGCCCCCAGGAGGGCATTCATTGCCGCGGGCAACGGTTCCTTGCCCGCGGGCCGCGCCTGGTCCACGCCAATCAGGCTGTCATTGCAGCCGAACCGCACTCCGTTGTTGCCGCCGTCGTCCAGCAGGACGAAGTAGGCCGTGACGGTGCTTTGGGCTGCCGGCACCCTTTCCGGACCGGCCGCGGGGGACGGTGACGGGGAGGGCTGCGGTTCAGCTGACGGTGTTGGGCGAGGCTCCGGTTCCCCGCTGGCCGTGGCGGCGGAACCGGACTGGCCCGTCCCCGCCTGTACCGGAGCGGCAGCGGCCTCCGGTGCGGCCGCGGACGGCTGCTGCGGGGACGTTCCGCCTGATGCGGTGCCGGAGTCGGAGGGGATGGCAGCCGTAGCTGCCGGCGGCGGCGCCTGCGGCTGCGGGCCCGGCATGGCGGCGCCTGGAGCCGCGGCAGGGCTCGCATCGGTACCGCCCCGCGGTGACGCCGGGAGGCCGTCGCAGGCGGCGAGCCACAGTGGAAGAACCAGGGCGGCAGCGACCGCTGCCCGCGCGCTCCGCCGCCCCGCGTTTCCCGTTTCTCTTGGCATGCTGCACCGCAATTCCATCCGGCTTTCCAGTGAATTAACGTTACGGCCGGGCTCGCCGGCGGAGATGTCCGTGCGGTACCGGTTGGGACAAGAGTTGGTCACGGCGGAACGCGGACGTCAGTCCGGGGTGGTGGCGGGAGTTCGGGGACGGGCCCGGTCACCCCGGATACAGCTGCGCCCGGAACGCAAAGATGCGTACCGGGCGCGGCGGGAACTGCGCGGATGGTCCGCGCAGGACGCTAGGCTGCCGGGGCGGCTGCGGACAGTGCGTCGAAGACGCCCTTGATCTGCTCTACAACCTCGGCGTCGTCCTTGGGGTGGATCTCGGCGAAGCGCACCATGGAGCCGGGGACGGCGAGCTTGACGTCCTCAATGACCTGGGCGCCGGCAATGCCGGCGGCCTTGCGGGCTTCGTCCTGGGCCCAGACTCCGCCGAACTGGCCAAAGGCGGTGCCGACGACGGCGGTGGGCTTGCCGGAGAGCGCGCCGGCGCCGAAGGGGCGGGACAGCCAGTCGATGGCGTTCTTCAGGGGAGCGGGGACGGTGCCGTTGTACTCCGGGGTGACCAGCAGGATGGTGTCGGCTTCGCTGGCGGCGGCGCGCAGTGCGGCGGCGGCGGCGGGAACCTGGCCCTCGACGTCGATGTCCTCGTTGTAGAACGGGATGTTACCCAGGCTCTCGTGGATGACAACGTCCACCTGCTCGGGGGCGTTGAGCTGGATGGCTTCGGCCAGTTGCTGGTTGGTGGACCCGGCGCGCAGGCTGCCAACAAGGGTAAGGATGGTGCTCTTCGTCATGGAAACTCCTTGGTAGGGGCCGCGGGAGCGCCGTCGGCCTATTCAAAGCTGGGGCACTTGATGCCTTCACCAGACTAAACGGACTATGGTCCGTTTATTATTCCCGGGGTCTAAACTGAATCCTGTGACCTCCATCCCACTGCGCCCCGAGCCGGCTCCGGCAGCGGCCGAACGCAGCGATGCCGCACGGAACCGGGAGCGCCTCCTGCTCGCTGCCAAGGAACTTATTGCCGACTGCGGAACTGAGGGCCTCACCATGGACCGCCTGGCAGAGCGTGCCGGCGTGGGCAAGGGGACAGTTTTCCGCCGCTTCGGCAGCCGGGCCGGCCTCATGCTGACACTGCTCAACGACTCCGAGGCGGCCTTCCAGGCACGTTTCATGTTCGGCCCGCCGCCGCTTGGCCCCGGAGCGCCGGGCCTGGACCGGCTCATCGCCTTCGGCGCCGAACGCATTGCCTATGTAGTGGAATTCGGCGATCTGGTCCTCGCCGCCGAGAACGCCTCGCGGGGGCGGTTTGAGGTGCCCGCCGCAGCGCTCTGGCTCCGTCACATCGAGGTGCTGCTGCGGGAAGAGAGGTTCGACGGCGACCCCTGGCTCATGGCGGGGTCGCTCAGCGCAGCCCTGGACCCCGAGCGACTCCTTGACCTGGTCCGCCGGCACGGCGTTCCGCCGGAGCGGCTGGTGGATTCCTGGCGGGATCTTGTCACACGCGTGGTGAGGGCGGCCTAGATTAGCCCCAAGGGCGGGATCAGTCCAGTCAAATCAACTCCACAGAGTTATTCATAACGATCTGATACGGGCGTGTGCTTTTCCGGGCATTGGCGGGCATCTTGCGTTTACGGCTGTGATAGTTTCCTCTGGAATGTGACCCGCAACATAGTCCATCAGGACCAGCCCGCAAGGGCTGCGGGAGCCAGCTATCCGCTGGCAACGAACTCCGGCGACGCGGCACAACCCCCGCCCAGCCGGGGAAGACGGAAGGACCATCGAGTGATTGTTGTTTTGCCCCGCATTCCGGCACAACGGCGGGCCTGGCTGTGTCCGCCGCAGCAGCACGTGGCGGCGAAGCAAAAGTAGCCGTCCCATGCTCAAGTACCTTGCCAAGCGCGGCATCACGTATGTGGTGATGATCTTCCTGACCACCTCCGCCGGCTATTTCCTGGCGGTCAGCTCCCTCAAACCGGCGCTGCTGGAGCAGGAACGCATTCCCCGGCCCACCCCCGAACAGGTGGCCAACTCGATGCGCCTGAAGGGCCTCGACCCGGACCTGAATGCCTGGGAGCGCTACGTCCAGTGGCTCACCGGAGTCGTGACCCGCTGGGACTGGGGCAGGAGCCCCAACGGCGCCTTCATCAATGCCGAGTTCGGTGACCGTGTGTGGATTTCCACCAGGCTTTTCCTGGCCTCGATCATCCTCACCCTCATCATCGGTGTGGCCCTTGGCGTGTACTCGGCAGCCCGGCAGTACAAATTCCAGGACCGGGTCATCACGTCCTACAGCTACCTCGCCTACATCGTCCCGGCGCCCATCGCCTACTTCCTGGTGCAGCTTGGCGCCATCAACATCAACGAAACGGTGGGGAATCGCATTTTCTTCGTCACCGGCATTTCCACTCCCGGGATGGAAGCCGGCTGGCCCCAGATAGTGGACATGGCAGCCCACTACGCCGTCCCCACAGTGGCCATCACGCTGGTGGGCTGGGGCGCCTACCAGATTGCCCAGCGCCAATACCTCCTGGACAACGTCAACGCCGACTTTGTCCGGACCGCCCGCGCCAAGGGCCTCACCAGGAACCAGGCCATTGCCCGGCACGCCCTTCGCGTGTCCTTCATCCCGGTAGCCCAGAGCATCGCCTTCACCATCCCGGCCATCTTCGCCGGCGGTTTCTTTGCCGAAAAGATCTTCGCCTGGCCCGGCGTCGGCTCCTGGAGCATCGACGCCATCTCCCTCCAGGACGTCAATGCCGCCACCGCCACCCTGGCGTACGGCTCGGTTATCTTCGCCCTGGGAGCCATCCTGGCCGACTTCGCAACCACACTGGTTGACCCGAGAGTGCGGGTGCAGTAACCATGACCAACCTGAACGCAGTAGATCCCGCAGCCGTGGCGCAGGACGCGCACCTGGAAAGCGCCGACGTTGTCATCGCCAAGTCCACCATCATCTTCCGCCGCTTCATGCGGAACAAGACCGCCGTGGCCGGCCTGGTCATCTTCCTGGCCCTCACCGTTTTCTCCTTCGTTGGCGGCTTCCTCACCACCTGGGACAAAGAAACCATCGACCCCTTCAACATCGGCATGCCGCCGTCGGCCGAGCACTACCTGGGCACCTCCCAGGCGGGGATCGACCTCTACGCGATGACCGTTGAAGGCACCCGGATCTCCATCCTGATCGGCCTGATCGTGGGACTGGTCTCCGTCCTGATCGCCGCGGTCTACGGCTGCACCATGGCCTACTTCGGGGGCAAGGTGGACAAGGTGATGCTCTTTGTCCTCGAAGCGCTCATCATGATGCCCGCGCTCCTGGTGGTGGCAGTGGCCACCAGCGGTGGCGGCGCCGGCCTCAAGCGCGACCTTCCGTCGTGGCTGCTGCTGATCATCGTTTTGCTCGTGTTCAGCTGGATGGGCACCGCCAGGCTGATCCGCTCACTGTCCATGTCCCTGATGCAGCGCGACTTCGTGAAGGCAGCCCAGTACATGGGCGTCCCGCCGCGGCGGATCGTCTGGCGGCACCTGGTCCCCAACATCGGCTCCCTGCTGGTCCTCGACATCACCCGCGGCGTTACCGGCGCCATCCTCGCCGAGGTGGCGTTCTCGTTCATCGGCATCGGCATCAAGGTTCCGGACGTCAGCCTGGGCGTCCTGATCGGCGGTGCCACCTCGCAGGTGCAGACCTTCCCCTGGATGTTCTGGGTGCCGCTGACGGTGATGTTCCTGCTCACCGGTTCACTGGCCATGATGAACGACGGCCTGCGGGACGCGTTCGACCCAAGTTCCAGTTCCACGGGCAAGGCCCGAAAGGCCAGGAAAATCCGGGCGGAGAAGAGCAAATGAGCAGCGAAACCACTACCGGATCCGGCACCACGGCGTCGGTCAACTCCACCGCCGACGCCGTCGAGCGGCTGCACATAGCGGGGCTCCACGCGCCCACTGACGCTGTGCTCTCCGTGCGGGACCTCAACGTCCGGTTCAACTCCGAGAACGGAGTGGTCCACGCCGTGCGCGGAGTGGACTTCGACCTCCTGCCGGGCAAGACCCTGGGCATCGTGGGCGAATCAGGCTCCGGAAAGTCCGTGACATCACTGGCCATCATGGGCCTGCTTCCGGAGACCGCAGAGGTCACCGGTTCGGTCCGGCTCAAGGGCCGCGAACTGCTGGGGCTCAGCGACAAGGCCATGTGCGAATACCGCGGCAATGAACTGGCCATGGTCTTCCAGGACCCGTTGTCCTCCCTCACACCCGTGTACACCGTGGGCACCCAGATCATCGAAGCGCTGACCATCCACAACCCCACCATGAGCAAGCAGGCCAAAGAAGCCCGCGCCGTCGAGCTCCTGGCCATGGTGGGAATCCCCAGCCCGAAGGACAGGCTCAAGGCCTTCCCGCACGAATTCTCGGGCGGCATGCGCCAGCGCGTAATGATCGCCATCGCCATTGCCAACAACCCCCGGGTCCTCATTGCGGATGAGCCGACGACGGCCCTGGACGTCACCATCCAGGCCCAGGTCCTCGAGGTGCTGCACACCGCGCAGGAGGAAACCGGCGCCGCCGTCGTGATGATCACGCACGACCTTGGCGTGGTGGCGGGCATGGCCGACGACATCATGGTGATGTACGCCGGAAAGCCCGTGGAAACCGGCGCGGTGGACGATATCTACTACAACCCCCGGATGCCGTACACGATGGGCCTGCTTGGAGCCGTCCCGCGCGTAGACATATCCGAAAAATCCTCCCTGGTACCCATCGACGGCATACCGCCGAACCTCCTGCATACCCCCACGGGATGCTCCTTCGCTCCGCGCTGTCCGCTGGCCACCGATGCCTGCCTGGACGGGGAACCTGCGCTGGCACCGGTGTCCGGCGGCGCCCTGCACCACGCTGCCTGCATCAAGTCGGCTGCCCTCGGCGGTGACGTGGACGTTCACGACATCTTTGCCGCCCCGCCGGTTCCGGAATCACGCTTCGACGCCATCCCGAGGGAGGACCGCGCCACCGTCCTCCAGCTCAAGGACGTGCGCAAGCACTTCCCGCTGACCAAGGGCGCGCTGATGAAGCGGCGCATCGGCACGGTCAAGGCAGTGGACGGGCTGAGCTTCGACGTCCGTGAGGGCGAGTGCTTCTCCATCGTGGGCGAGTCCGGCTCCGGAAAAACCACCACCCTGCTGGAAATCATGGAGTTCCACAAGGACCAGGACGGCGAGGTGGTGATCGGCGGCATCAGCAACAAGCAGGCCGCCGACACCAAAACCAAGAACGCCATGCGGCGCGAACTGCAGATGGTGTTCCAGGACCCCACCGGCGCCTTGGACCCGCGGTTCACCGTGTACGAGGTCCTCGCGGAACCGCTGCAGAACGCCGGCCTGGACCGCCAGGCCATCCGGAAACGGATCATGGAGCTGATGAGGCTCGTGGGCCTGCAGCCGGACCACGTGAACCGGTTCCCCAACCAGTTCTCCGGGGGCCAGCGCCAGCGCATCGGAATTGCCCGCGCGCTCGCGGTCAATCCCAAGCTCGTGGTCCTGGACGAACCCGTCTCGGCATTGGACGTGTCGGTGCAAGCCGGGGTCATCAACCTCCTGGACAAGCTCCGCGCCGAACTGGGCCTGAGCTACCTCCTGGTGGCCCACGACCTCTCCGTTGTCCGGCACATCTCCAACCGCGTGGCGGTGATGTACCTGGGCAAGATCGTGGAGATGGGCGAAGTGGACCGCGTGTTCGACAACCCGCGCCACCCCTACACCCGCGCCCTGCTGTCCGCCATCCCGGTGCCGGACCCCCACGTGGAACGCACCCGGGAACGCATCATCCTCAAGGGCGACCTCCCGTCGCCACTGGATGCCCCCAAGGGCTGCAACTTTGCCACCCGTTGCCCGGTGTTTGCCGCCCTTCCTGCCGCGAAGCAGGAAAAGTGCCTCACCCTGGAACCGCCGCTCGAAGCCGTGGCCCCGTCGTCGGCGGCGCAGGCGCTGGAACCCGCGGCGCCGGCACCGGATCAGCGTTTCGCCTGCTTCTTCCCCGACGGGGAACTGGACGAAGACATGCTGGTGACCCACGACCAGGCGGAACACCATGCACCCTAGATTTAGCCGACCCACCCGCACCATCCGCATCAATGAAGGGAAAACCATGAGGAATCTGAACAGGATCGGCGGAGCTGCAGCCATTGCTGCGGCTCTGGCGCTGACCGCCTGCGGCAGTGGCGGCTCCACGGGGCCGGAGACAGCCAAGGGGCAGGAGGCAGGCAGCGACCTGTCCAAGCTGATCAGCATCAACGAGAAGCCGGCAGCCGATCTTGAGCAGGGCGGCAAGGTCACCCTTCCGCTGGGCAACATCGGCCCGGACTTCAACGGGTTCTCCAACAACGGCAACAGCGCGGACAACTCCGCCCTGCAGGTACCCATCAACCCGGTCGCCATGAACAGCGGCGGCATGGGTGGCTGCTGGAAGGTCGACTTCACCGGAAAGGTCACGCCCAACACGGACTTCTGCGAGTCCGTGGACAGCGAGGTCAAGGACGGCAAGCAGACCATCACCATCAAGGTCAATGACAAGGCCACCTACAACGACGGCACCCCCATCGACGTGAAGGCGTTCCAGAACACCTGGAACATCCTCAAGAGCCCGGACAACGGCTACGACATCGTCAGCTCCGGCGCCTACCAGTTCGTCGAGTCGGTTGAGGCCGGCAGCAGCGACAAGGAAGTCATCGTCAAGACCACCCAGCCGGTCTACCCGATCGACTCGCTCTTCTTCGGCCTGATCCACCCGGCCGTGAACAGCCCGGAGGTGTTCAACGAAGGCTTCAACGGCAACATGCACGCAGAGTGGATGGCAGGCCCGTTCAAGCTGGACCAGTACGATTCCGCCGCGAAGACGGTGACCCTGGTTCCCAATGAGAAGTGGTGGGGAAAGAAGCCGGTCCTGGCCAACGTCACCTTCCGCCAGCTGGAAAGCAGCGCCCAGATCGCCGCCTTCAAGAACGGTGAAATTGACGCCGTCTCCGCTAACACCATCACTCCGTACAAGCAGCTGGAGGGAACCAAGGACGCGGACGTCCGCCGCGGCCAGCGCCTCTTTGCCGGCGGCATGAACATTAACGCGCAGAAGGTCACCGACGTCGCCGTCCGCGAAGCCATTTTCGCCGCCGTCGACCGCGAAGCGCTCCGCAAGGTCCGCTTCAACGGCCTGAACTGGGAAGAGCCGAGCTCCGGCTCCATGATGCTCCTGCCGTTCTCGGAGTACTACCAGGACAACTACCCGGTGAAGGAAACCGGTGCAGATGCCGCCAAGAAGGTTCTGACGGACGCCGGCTACACGGCCAACGCCAACGGCATCATGGAGAAGGACGGCAAGCCTGCCGCTTTCAAGATCAGCAACTTCGGTGACGATCCCACCACCCTTGCCTTCACGCAGACCCTGCAGAAGCAGCTTCAGGCCGGCGGCATGGACGTCGGAATCGACCAGCGCGCCTCCGCTGACTTCGGCAAGGTCATCGGTGGCCGCGACTTCGACATGAGCGTCTCGGGCTACACCGTGGGCCCGGACGCCACCGACGCCGTGAAGCAGTACTACGACTCCAAGACCAACGAGAACCAGCTGGGCGACGCCGAGCTGGACAAGAAGATTGCCGACCTCGCCTCCATCGAAGACAACGCAGAGCGCAACAAGGCGGCCATGGAGGTCGAAAAGGAGCACATGGCGAAGTACTTCTCCATGGGCGTGGTCATGAACGGCCCGCAGATCTCCTTCGTCCGCACGGGACTGGCCAACTACGGCCCGTCGCTGTTCCAGAGCCTGTCCCAGGTTCCGGACTGGACCACCCTGGGCTGGGAAAAGAAGTAACACCCTTTAGGCGTTCCCCCGCATCCTGCGGATAGCGCGCCAGCGCCCTCCCACTGTTCGTCCGCTTCGGCGGCGGATGGTGGGAGGGCGTTTGGTTTAAGGGTGCTGGATCGCGCTGCGGAGTAGCGTTGGTTGCATGACCGGAACTGAAGCTAAGCCACGCACAATCCGTACTGCCGTCGTCGGCTATGGACTCTCCGGCAGCGTCTTCCACGCGCCGCTGCTGGACGCGGACAGCAGGTATTCGCTGGATATTGTGGCCACCTCAAACGCAGACCGGCAGGCGGCGGCGACGGGCCGCTACCCGGGCGTACGGACGGTGCCGGACGGGCGTGCCGTCCTAGAGCGGGCGGACAGCCTGGACCTGGTGGTCCTGGGCACCCCGCCGGCAACCCACTATCCGCTGGCGAAGGCGGCCCTGGAGGCCGGGCTGGACGTGGTGGTGGACAAACCGTTCGTCATCTCCAGCGGCGAAGGGGAGGAACTGGTCTCGCTGGCCCGCGACCTGGGCCGGACCCTGACGGTGTTCCAGAACCGTCGCTGGGACGGCGACTACCTCACCCTGCAAAAGCTGCTGGCGGCCGAGGCCTTGGGCACGGTGCTGCGTTTCGAGTCCCGCTTCGAGCGGTGGACGCCGTCGATCGCCAAGGCCTGGAAGGCCAGGGCAACAGCGTCCGACGGCGGCGGCGCACTTTTCGACCTCGGCAGCCACCTGATCGACCAGGCCCTGCAGCTCTTCGGCCCGGCCGGCGTGGCCCATGCGGAGCTGCACGCCCGCCGCTCCGACGAGCGGGCCGACGACGACGTCTTCCTGGTGCTTCGCCACCACTCGGGGGTGCTCAGCCACCTCAGCATGAACATGCTGTGCGCGCAGCAGGCCCCGCGGTTCCGGGTGCTGGGCTCCGTGGGCGGCTTCACCAAGCATGGCGTGGACCCACAGGAACCGTTCATAGTGGCCGGGGGCAGCCCCCTGGACCAGGAGTACGGCGTGGAGGCACCCGATTGGGCGGGCGTCCTGGGGCGCGACGGCCACCTGGACCGGCTTCCCACCGAACGGGGCAACTACCCGGAGTTCTACCGCCTCCTGGCAGACAAGATCCTCGACGGCGGCACGGCATCAGACCTGCCCCTCCCGGTAGACCCGGAGGACGCGGTAGAGGTCTTACGAGTCATAGAAAAAGCGCGGGAGCTCGCCTCGTAAGTGCCCGAAAAAGCCGAACGCCGAACGACAGGCATCCGGCAGCGTGCGTCAAAGCGACGAAGTGGGCCCACAGCGGCAGGGTTCCCTGGCCGAGCTTGCGAGGCGAGGGTGCCGATGGGGCGCAGCACGCAGAGGATGTCTGTCGTCCGGCGCAGCAGGACGACCTGTGAAGGGGCTTACGCAGAAACCAGTTCGTGCCAGTCGGAAACCAGCGGCAGGTTGTGTGCCTCGGACACGGAGTGGTGCGCCACGTGGCCAGCGGCGATGTTGAGGCCGGCAGCGAGGGCGGGATCGCGGTCGAAGGCTGCCTTGACGCCAAGGTTCGCGAGGGACACGGCGTAGCGGAGCGTGACGTTGGTCAGCGCGTACGTGGAGGTGTTCGGCACCGCGCCGGGCATGTTGGCCACGCAGTAGAAGATGGTGTTGTGCACCTTGTAGGTGGGTTCCTGGTGCGTGGTGGGGTGGGTGTCCTCGAAGCAGCCGCCCTGGTCCACGGCGATGTCCACCAGTACCGAGCCGGGCTTCATGCGGGCCACGAGATCGTTGGTGACCAGCTTGGGGGCCTTGGCGCCGGGGATCAGGACGGAGCCGATCACCAGGTCTGCGTCCACAACGGACTTTTCGATCTCGTAGGCGTTGGAGGCCACGGTCTTCAGCCGGCCCTGGTACTGGGCGTCCAGTTCACGGAGGCGGTTGATGTTGATGTCCAGGATGGTGACATCGGCGCCCAGTCCGAGGGCCATGGCGGCGGCATTGGTGCCTGCAACGCCGGCACCGAGGACAACCACCTTGGCGGCGCGGACGCCGGGAACGCCGCCCAGCAGGACGCCCTTGCCGCCGGCGGGGGCCATCAGGGAGGAGGCACCCACCTGGACGGACAGCCGGCCGGCAACCTCGGACATGGGGGCGAGCAGCGGGAGGGTGCGGCCCTCCTGGACGGTCTCGTAGGCGATGGCGGTGACGCCGGAGTTGATCAGCTCCTGGGTCAGTTCGGGTTCGGCGGCCAGATGCAGGTACGTGAAGAGGATCAGGCCCTTGCGGAACCGGTGGTACTCGGCCTTGACGGGCTCCTTGACCTTCATGACCATGTCCGCGCGGGACCAGACGTCATCGGCGTCGTTGACGATCTCGGCGCCGGCAATGGCGTATTCCTCATCGGTGATGCCGGAGCCCAGGCCCGCGCCGCGCTCCACCAGCACCGAGTGGCCGTGGGTGCGGAATTCGTGCACGCCAGCGGCGGTGATGGCGACGCGGAACTCGTTGTTCTTGATTTCTTTCGGGACACCGATGATCATCGTGGGCTCCAGGTTCTCGGCGGGTAAGCCGGAAAGTGCGGAAGGATTTCGTGTTTCCACGATAAATCCGCTGTGAGCCAGCCGACATTGGCCGCAGTGGAGGCCGCTGGCAAAATCCCCGGAATTCCAGGAAATCCAAGCCCGTCATGTAGACATTTGTCGAGGCTGAGGGCGTCAGGTGTCGCCTGTTGTCCGTTCGTGCCCATGGGCTGCCGGGCAGTAATGTTGGCGCATGCAGCAGCAGGGTGTGGAACAGCTCGTGGAGCAGGTGGCGCAGAAGCTGGGCCGCGGCCTTTCGCTGGAGGACCTGGACGGCCTGCTCCTCGCCTACAGCTCCAACCAGTCCCACGCGGACCGGGTGCGCGTGAACTTCCTGCTCAGCAAGAAGGTGCCGGCGGATGTGAGCGCATGGCAGCTCTCGCAGGGCATCGCCACTGCCGTGCGCCCGGTGGTGGTGCCGGCCAACCCGGACCTGGGCATGCTGGGCCGGGTCTGTGTCCCGCTGATGGTGCGTGGCTTCCGCGTTGGCTATCTGTGGGTGCAGCAGGACTCGGCAGAGGAGAGTCCGACGGCGATCCTCACCCAGCTGCCGGCGGTCAACCATGAGCTGGAGCTGCTCTCCGGGCTCCTGTTGGACTCCAATACTGCCGAGTCCGAGTTCCGGCGCAGCCGTGAACGGGAGTTTCTCTCCGCCTGTGCCGGCGAACCGAACGCCGTGGCAGCAGTAGCCGGCTGGAAGGAAGTCCAGGGCCGCGGGCCGTGGCAAATGGTCACAGTGGTGGACGCCGACGGCTGGGCCAGCGGTCCGGACCCCATCGCGTCCACCCTGATCCACCGGTCCACCGCGCTGCAGGCCACCGTGGGCGTGGACGCGGCACTGTTCAGTGCCGGTACGGAGACCCACTCGCTGGTGCTGTTCCGTGAGCTGTCCGGCCGGGCCAACCATGCGCAGGTCCTGGTGCACTACCAGTTGGAACTGGCCAAGCGCTCCGGGCGGCCGGTGCACCGCATCATCCTTGGCATCAGCGAAGGGTTCACCCGTACCCGGCAGCTGGGGGAGGCGTACCGGCAGTCGAAGCTCGCAGCCCAGGCGGCCGCCGTGGACCCCCAACTGGGTGAGCTGGTGGACTGCCGGTCCACCGGCGTGTACCAGCTGCTGGCTTCCGCCGGGGGCGGGGTGGGGGCCTGGGCCGATTCGGCGTCCGTGTACTTCCGGATGCTCGAAGACCATGACCGGAACGGCGAACTCATTCCGGTGCTGGAACTCCTTTACGACAACGACGGTTCCGTCCAGGATGTGGCCACGAAGCTCCATCTGCACCGGAGCAGCATCTACAACCGGTTGGGGAGGATCCGCCAACTGCTGGGCGTGGACCCGTTAAAGGGATTGGCCCGCCTGGAGCTTCACGCCGCCCTGAAGATGCGCCGGTGGGCCGCCCGGCCGAGGATCTAGCGGCGGGCCCGCCCGGATGTCGCCGTCACGAAGGACCTGATGGCCTCGGCCACCTGCTGGGGCCGGAGGTGCTGGGCCACATGTCCGGCGCCCGGGATTTCCGCAAAGTGCCCGTGCCGTGCCGTGGCCGCCAAGCGCCGGGACCACTCGGGGCCGGCAACCTGGTCCTCGCCGCCGCGCAGCACCAGGACTGGCAGGTCGATTTCCGCCAGCCGTTCCTCGGTGCGGTAGTTCATCATGACGGGCAATTCGGTGAAGTACCAGCGTGGGCCGCAGCGGAAATAGTCGCTGAGGACGGCCCAATTGGACGACGCACTCTCCCGCAGGAGGGCATCCAGGAAAAGGGCGACACTCTGGCGGGGGACCGTCCGGTGCCGTTCATCAACCACGGGGCCCATCAGCACCAGCTGCCGCACCCGGTCCGGCGCATGACGGGTCGCCTCGATGGTGAACTGAACGCCCATCGAATGGCCCACCAAAATATAGGATTCGATGCCGCTGGACGCCAGGGCCTCATCGATAAAGGCGCCGTAGTCCTCCGCGGACACCTGCTGACCGGGCCGGGGCGTTCCGCCGAACCCGGGAAGGTCCAGTGAATACGTAGGAGTTGTGGCGGCCAGCACCTCGTGCAGCCGCCGAAGGTAGCGGTGCGAGACGCCGATTCCGTGGACCAGGACATATGCCGGCCCCGCGTCGCCCGGAACGGCGCCGGGCGAGGGCGGCGGGGTGCCGTCCGCCCAGAGGATCCGGCCGGACAGGCCGCGGGCTTCCACCGCCGAGGACCGCAGGGGGACCGTCATCGGAGCCCCGCGCCGCCGTCGGAAGCACCGGAACCGCCGGCGCTGTCCGTAGCCGGGCCGTCCGTCACCGCGCCATTCAGGCCGCCGTCCGTCGCGGCCTCGTGTTCCTTCCGCCGCTGCGTTTCGAGCCAGGCCAGGATGGCGCTCTGCCGGATCCGCCGGTGCGTGCCCCGGTATTCCACGGGGATTTCGCCGCGGTCCGTCATGTTGCGCAGGTACGTATGGGAAATGCCGGCCAGTTCGGCGGCCCTGGAGGTGGTCAGCATTTCCTCGACGCTGCTCACGGTCACCGCCTCGCCACGGCTGAGCCGTGCGAGGAGGTCCACGACGGCGTCCCTCGCCTGGGCGGGCAGCCGGTGGACAGTGCCGTCCACAAATACGGTGATGTCGTCGCTGTCCCGGAGGGCGCGCGCGAGCCCGCCGGCGTCATCGGTGGGCAGTCCGGCAGTCACGCGGGGGGCTATCAGTGCCATACAGGAAGCCTAACCCTCCGTTTCGACGGGTCCCTGCGGCCACGATGTCCGCGCAGGCCTCGTGGGCGGGGAACCGTCGAACCGGGAACTGTGGAACAACCAAAAAGAAGCCGTTGACACGGAGTTAGTAACGCGCGTAACCTCAATCACACGATCAAGTAACGCGCGTTACCCACAAGGTGGCCGCGGCATAGGAAACACCTCACCACGCAGAAGCTGGCATGGCCCAGTCAACGAAGACCCGGAGCATTCAATGGCGAAAAGCACCACACCCCACCAGGCCGCCTCCTTGCGGCAGCGGGGCGTCACCATGAATGACGTCGCCAAGCACGCCGGCGTTTCCCGGACCGCAGTTTCGTTCGTACTGAGCAACCGCGAAAACGCCAGCATCTCCGAGGAAACCCGCACCCGGATCAACGAGGCCGTCCAGGAGCTGGGCTACCGGCCCAACGCCGGCGCCCGCGCACTGGCATCCCAGCGCACTGGCTGGTATGGCATTGTCACCGAGATTGTCACGGCCCCGTTCGCCGTCGACATTATCAAAGGCGCCCAGGACCAGGCCTGGCTTGACCGCCGGTTCCTGCTCATCGCGCCCTCCGACCAGGCCGATGCCGTAGGGCCCAACCAGGGCCTGGAAGATGCTGCAACTGAAAAGCTGTTGGAACAACGCGTGGAAGGACTTCTGTACGCGGCCACCTTCCACCGGGGCGTCCACGTCCCGGAGAGTGCCAATGAAGTGCCCACGGTGTTGATCAACTGCTTCGACGCTGACGGAAAGTTGCCCTCGATCGTCCCTGACGAGCGTGCGGGCGGCCGGGGCGCCGTCGAACGATTGCTCCAAGCCGGCCACACCCGGATTGGGGTCATCAACCTTGACCCGGTTATTCCTGCTGCAGTGGGGCGGTTGGAAGGTGCACGCGAAGCACTGGCCATCGCCGGACTGGACCTGGATCCGGAACTGGTCGTGTCCGGATACGCGACGGCCGACGGCGGCTACGAGGCCGCCGGCCGGATCCTGGACAGGTACGAGGGGGAGCGCAGGCCAACGGCACTGTTCTGCCTCAATGACCGCATGGCGATGGGCGCCTATGACGCCATCAAGGAACGGGGCCTGACCATCCCCGGAGACATCGCCGTGATCGGCTTCGACAACCAGGAACTGATTGCGGCCTACCTGCGGCCCAAGTTGACCACCGTTGCGTTGCCGTTCGAAAAAATGGGCGCCCTGGGAGTCCAGACGCTCGCCGCTCTTACAGCAGGACAGCCGATCATTGCCGACCAGCAACTGGTCGACTGTCCGCTGCTAGAACGCTCCTCGGTCTGACCGCGAAATCAAGTTCCGAAGAGCAAAACCCCTAACCCACCCTTCACCTCGCTGATGAAGACAGGAAAGAGATAACCATCATGACACAACCCCGATTCTTCAGGGCTGCCCGGATCACGGCCGCTGGCCTGGCCGTGGGAGCGATGCTGCTGACCGGCTGCGCGGCCAACGTCAACAAGAGTTCCGGCACCGACGCCGCGGCAAACGCGAGCGCGTTCCTCACCATCCCGCGGGAGGACATGGGCACGTTCGTGCAGAACTTCAACCCGTTCGCCCCCACTGTGAATCCCATGGTCCAGCAGGCCATTTACGAGTCACTCCTGATCTTCAACCCGGCCAACGGGGACACGGTGCCGTGGCTCGCCACCGAGTGGAAGGCTGCCGACGACGGCAAGTCCGTCACCTTCACGCTGCGCGACGGTGTGAAGTGGTCCGACGGGCAGCCGCTGGTTGCCGAGGACGTGGCCTACACCTTCGAGCTGCAGAAGAACATCAAGGGCGGCTTTGAATACCTCGACGGCGTCACCGCTGAGGGAAACAAGGTCACCTTCAATTTCAACAAGCCATGGTCCCCGGCACTGTACGACGTCGGCCAGCTCACCATCCTGCCCAAGCACATCTGGTCCACGCTCGCCGATCCCGAAAAGGAAGCAAACGCCAAGCCCGTCGGAACCGGGCCCTACACCGAGGTGGACAGCTTCCAGGCCCAGTCCTTCGTACTGAAGAAGAACCCCAACTACTGGCAGCCGGAAAAGCAGAAGATCGCCGGCATCAAGATGCTCGCTTTTGCAGGGAACGACGGCGCCAACCTCGCCGCCGCGAACGGCGACGTCGACTGGGCGCCGCAGTACATCCCCAACATCGAAAAGACGTTCGTCTCCAAGGACAAGGAACACCGCCAGTACTGGTTCCCGGCAACCGGCGCCATGATCAACTGGCAGCTCAACACCACCAAGGCCCCCTTCAACGACGTTGACGTCCGCAAGGCACTGAGCATGGCCCTTGACCGCGACCAGGTTACCAAGATCGGGATGAGCGGCTACGCCAAGCCCGCCGACTGCACCGGCCTTTCCGGGAACTACGAGAAGTGGAAGAACTCCAAGGTCAAGGACAACTGCACCTGGACCAAGCTGGATGTGCAGAAGGCCAACGAGCTGCTGGACAAGGCCGGCTACGCCAAGGGTGCTGATGGCAAGCGCACGCTCAAGGACGGCAAGCCGTTCGAGTTCAAGATCTCCGTGGGTGCCTCATCTTCCGACTGGCTCTCCGTAGCCAACGTAATTTCGCAGAACCTCGCCGAGGTTGGCGTCACCGCCAAGGTCGACTCCCCGGACTGGGCTGCCGTGGTTGCAGGTTACGAGACGGGCGACTTCGATTCCGGCATCGTGTGGAGCGCCAACGACCCCAGCCCGTACAAGTACTTCAACACCTCCATGGGCACGTCAACCGTGAAGCCGGTGGGAACCAAGACGTTCGACAACTACCACCGCTTCGGTGACACCACGGCTGATGCCCTGTTGGCGGAATTCGCAGCCGAGGCCGACGAGTCCAAACAGAAGGACATCGCCAACAAGCTTCAGGAAGAGTACAACGACGCCGCACCGCTGGTGCCGCTGTTCTCCGGTCCGGAATGGGGCGCCTTCAATGACACCCGCTTCACCGGCTGGCCCACGGAGGGCAACCCGTACGCAACCCTCTCGGTACGGTCACCCACCACAGTCCTGGTGCTGACCACGCTGGAACCGCGTAAGTAGTCCCCACCGCCGCCCTAACCTCGCTGCGCTTCGGCCAGGGAACCTCCCCTTACCTCCCCAAGCTCGCAAGCTCGCTCGGGGCCCCTCGGTAAGGGGCCCCGCGGCGGCGTGGGCCCATCACGCACCACTGCTGGCCGCCGGATCATCCGGCGGCCAGCCCCCAAACTTTCCGTAATTCCCGAATGGAGGGAAACCGTGCGCTTTATCCTGCGCCGCCTGGGTTTCTACCTGATCGCCTTCTGGGCATCCATCACCCTGAATTTCCTGCTCCCGCGCTTCATGCCCGGCGACCCCGTCTCCCGCATGTTTGCCCGCTCCCAGGACAGAATGCAGCCCGAACAGATTGAGGCCCTGCGCAAGCTTCTTGGCGTGGACGACCGGCCCATTTGGGAGCAATACGTCGACTACATGCACAACATCTTCACGGGCCAGATGGGCGTCTCCATCTCCCGTTTCCCCACACCGGTCACAGAGGTTATCTCCGCCCAGATCGGTTGGACCCTCCTGCTGGGCGGAACCGCGCTGGTGATTGCCGCCGTCGTGGGTAACCTGCTGGGCATCCTGGCTGCTTGGCGGCGGGGCGGTGCGATCGACTCGGCACTGCCGCCGGTGCTGGTGTTCATCGGCTCGTTCCCATACTTCTGGCTCGCGATGGGTGCGTTGTACCTGTTCGGCGTGGTGCTGGGCTGGTTCCCCATCCGCCACGCGTTCACGGACGGTCTGGAACCCGGGTTTACCTGGGAGTTCATCGGCGACGTCGGTGCCCACCTGGTGCTCCCTGCGCTGACCATCGTGCTGGTTTCCATTGGCGGCTGGATGCTGGGCATGCGCAACACCATGATCGCCACCAATTCCGAGGACTACATCACCATGGCCGAGGCCAAGGGCCTGCGCCCCGGCCGGATCATGCTCCGCTACGCGGCCCGGAACGCCATGCTGCCGTCCGTGACCAGCTTCGGCATGGGACTGGGCTTCGTGGTGGGAGGGGCGCTGCTCACCGAAGTGGTGTTCGCCTACCCCGGCGTGGGCTACCAGCTCCTCAACGCCGTCCAGGGCCTGGACTACCCCCTCATGCAGGGCCTGTTCCTGACCATCACCGCCGCCGTGCTGCTGGCGAACTTCCTGGTGGACATCCTCTACGTCCGCCTAGACCCGCGCGTGCGCAGCAACTGACCGGCCGCAGAAAAGGACCCCACCATGGCAACCGCAATCCTCCAGCAATCCGGCACCACGCCCGGTAAAACCCCCGTCGCAAAACCCAAAACCAAACCCAACCGCAGCTTCGTCCACGGGCTCGCCACCAACAAGAAGGCCCTGGTGGGCATGGCCGTGATGGCCGTCTTCATCGGGCTGGCCCTGCTGGCGCCGGTGCTGTTTCCCGGAGACCCCTCCCGGATCACCGCGATGGCGTCCCTGGAACCGGATGCAGACCACTGGCTGGGCACCACGGCGAAGGGGCAGGACGTGCTGGCACTGACCGTGCACGGCGCCCGGAGTTCGCTGCTGGTGGGCCTCACCGTGGGCTTCGCCTCCACGTTCATCGGCATCCTGGTGGGCCTGGCCTCGGCCTACTTCGGCCGGTTCATTGATGAGGCACTGTCCCTGGTGACCAACGTGTTCCTGCTACTGCCCGGATTGCCGCTGCTCGTCATCCTGGCTGCTTTCCTCCCGCCGGGCCTGGGAACGGTGATCCTGGTGCTCATCATCACCGGCTGGGCAGGGTCAGCACGCGTCCTGCGCAGCCAGGCCCTGTCCATCCGCTCCAAGGACTTCGTGGCCGCGGCGGTGGTGTCCGGCGAACGGGCGGGCCGGATCATGTTCCGGGAAATCCTGCCCAACATGGCCTCGATCGTGATGGGCACGCTGTTGGCCTGCGTGATCTACGGAATCGGCGCCCAGGCGGGCCTTGAGTTCCTGGGACTGGGCGATGTCAGCACCGTCTCGTGGGGCAACAACCTGTTCTGGGCCGGCAACGAGGGCGCGCTGCTCACCGGAAACTGGTGGGTCTTCGTGCCGTCGGGCGTGTGCATCGCCCTGGTGGCCTTCGCGCTGGCTCTCATCAACTACGCCGTGGACGAGGTCACCAACCCCCGCCTGCGGAAAATCAAAACCCCCCGGCCCGCCACGGCCGAAACCCCGGCACCCATCGAAAGGAGCGCCGCCAAGTGACTGTCTCCCAAACCTCCTTCGGGTCCCACGAACCTGTCCTGGACGTGCAGGACCTCACCGTGAAGTACATCGGCGACTCCCGCTCCACCACCGCCGTCGACCGCGTTTCCTTCAGCATCGGCACCGGCGAGGTCTTCGGCCTGGCAGGGGAATCGGGCTGCGGCAAGTCGACCATCGCCAACTCGATCATGCGGCTGCTCAAGGACCCCGCGAAGATCGCCGCTGGCAGCATCTCCTTCGGCGGCCGGGATGTCCTGGCCATGAGCCCGGAAGAACTGCGGCGCTTCCGCTGGCAGGACGTGGCCATGGTGTTCCAGTCGGCCATGAACTCGCTCAACCCGGTGCTGACCATCGGCGAGCAGATCGTGGACATCTTCACCACCCACGCCGGGCTGTCCCGCAAGGAATCGCTGCGGCGGGCGGGGGAACTGCTGGAGCTGGTCAGGATCGACCCCGCACGGCTGAAGTCCTACCCGCACCAGCTCTCCGGCGGGATGCGGCAACGCGCCGTCATCGCGATGGCCGTGGCACTCAAGCCCTCCCTCCTGATCCTGGACGAGCCCACCACCGCCCTGGACGTGGTGGTGCAGCAGGAGATCATGGCCCAGATCAAGGAACTCCAGCGTGAACTTGGCTTCTCCGTCCTGTTCATCACGCACGACATGTCCCTCATGGTGGAACTGTCCCACCGGATGGCTGTGATGTACGGCGGGCGCATCGTGGAGACCGCCAGGGCCCACGACGTCTACGCCGATCCCCGCCACCCCTATACGCAGGCGCTGATGGGCGCGTTTCCGCCCCTCACCGGCCC
The DNA here is from genome assembly GCF_030818145.1 of Pseudarthrobacter sp. SORGH_AS 212. Lineage (NCBI taxonomy): Bacteria > Bacillati > Actinomycetota > Actinomycetes > Micrococcales > Micrococcaceae > Pseudarthrobacter > Pseudarthrobacter sp. SORGH_AS 212. The sequence continues at coordinate 2,211,836 of NZ_JAUTAA010000001.1, forward strand.
GCGGGTTCCGCTTTCGGGATTGCCCGACGGCGTGAAGTTCCGGAACATCCCGGACCTCGCCGAGGTGGCACCCGGCCACCTCGTGGCGCCGTTCGGTGCCGGCGACCTGTCCATCGCGCACGGAACGCAGGCCACTGATGACAAAGATGCAGCCCTGGAAGGAGCCATCCGATGAGCCATTCAATGCTTTCCACCCCCACCGGTTCAGGCCCGGCCCGGACGGACACCCCCGCCCTGGAGGTCCGCGGCCTCGGTAAGTCGTTCCCCATCGGCGGGCTGTTCTCGCGGGACTCGGTGCGGGCCCTCCACGGCGTGGACCTGGCCATCGGCCGCGGCGAAATCGTTGCGCTGGTGGGCGAATCAGGTTCCGGTAAGAGCACCCTGGCCCGCTGTGTTGCCCGGCTCGAGCGGCCCAGCGAAGGCAGCATCCTGCTGGACGGCACCGACGTCCTCAAACGGGACCGCTTCCAGGCCTCGCGGGCGTTCCGCTCCCAGCTGCAGATGGTGTTCCAGGACCCCTTCGGGTCGCTGAACCCGGCACACCGGATCGGGCATTTCCTGCGGCGTTCCCTGGCGATCCACGGGAAGGGCGGCCGTTCGGAAACGGAAACCCAGGCCCGCCTCGAACAGCTCATGGACACCGTGGGGCTGCAGGCGGACATGCTGGACTCCTACCCGCATGAACTCTCCGGCGGCCAGCGCCAGCGCGTCGCCATCGCCCGGGCGCTCGCCGTGGAACCGCAGGTGATCCTCGCCGACGAACCAACCTCGATGCTGGACGTCTCCGTCCGGATCGGCGTGCTCAACCTGATGCGCAGGCTCCGGGACGAGCAGGGCATCTCGATGCTCTACATCACCCACGACCTCGCCTCGGCCCGCTACCTCGCGGACCGCACGGCCGTGATGTTCGCCGGCGAGCTCGTGGAGGAGGGTGAGTCCCTGGACCTGCTGGCCAATCCGGCCCACCCCTACACACAGCTCCTGGTCTCCGCCGTTCCGGATCCGGCCCGTGCCGGTTCCTACGATCCCGTCCGGCGGGCCGAATTGCGGCAGGCCGTCATGGCCTCGACAAGCTGCGCGTTCGACGGCGACCCGGACCAGCCCTGCTCCGGCGACCAGCCCGTCCGGCACCAGGTGGGCGATCCCGGCAACCGGCACTGGGTCCGCTGCCACCTCTACCGCCCCCGTGCCGGCGCAGGCGGCCACGCCCTCGCTGCAGACCCGGCAGCCGGCCCATCCGCAGACGCCGGCATCTCCGTACACGCCGGCCCGCCGGCGTCAGCCCATCCCCGGAAGGCTTCGGCATGACTGAACTGACCCACCCGCTCGCCACCGTCCCGCGCGACGAGCTGGTTGCCCGCGCCGAAGCCGATCCGCTGCGGCCCCGCTTCCATTTCGTCTCTCCCGCCGGATGGCTCAACGATCCCAACGGCGTGGGCCAGTGGAACGGCATCTACCACCTCTTCTACCAGTACAACCCCGAGGGCGCCTTCCACCACCGCATCCAGTGGGGCCACGCCACCAGCACGGACCTCGTCACCTGGACGGACCGGCCGGTAGCCCTGGAACCCTCGGCAGGTCCGGACGCGGACGGATGCTGGTCCGGCGTGCTGGTCAACGACGCCGGTACGCCCACGCTTGTCTACTCGGGCAGGCTCGGGGAACGCGAACTTCCCTGCGTCGCCGTGGGTTCACCGGACCTGTCCACCTGGACCAAGGCCCCGGAGAACCCCGTCATCGCAGCCCCGCCGGCCGGCGTCGACATCACCGCCTACCGTGACCACTGCGTGTGGCGCGAAGGCAACAGGTGGCGGCAGCTGGTGGGCTCGGGCGTCCGCGGCCGCGGCGGAACGGCGTTCCTGTACGAGTCGGCGGACCTGCGGTCCTGGGATTACGTGGGGCCGCTCTTCATCGGCGATGCCTCACAGGGTGACCCCGCCGGCACGGACTGGACCGGCACCATGTGGGAATGCGTGGACCTGTTCCGCGCCGGCACCGGGACCCTGGGTACCGAACCGGCGGACGGTTCACCCGACGTGCTGGTCTTCTCCGCCTGGAACGACGGCGACACGCGCCACCCGCTGTACTGGACGGGCCGGTACTCCGGGGACTCCTTCGAACCGGCGGAGCTGCACCGCCTGGACTACGGCGGCAGGTACTTCTACGCGCCGCAATCCTTCCTCGACGACGCCGGCCGGCGCATCATGTTCGGCTGGCTGCAGGAGGGCCGCACGGACGCCGCGATGGTGGAAGCCGGCTGGTCCGGCGTGATGAGCCTGCCGCGGGTCACCACCCTGTCCGAGGCTGGGACGCTGCGGTTCGCGCCGGTCCCCGAACTGGAACAGCTTCGCGGCAACCACACCAGCCTGCCGGAACAGGAGCTGGCGGCGCCGCTGGATACCGGAGTCCGGGGCAACCAGCTGGACCTCGAACTGGACATCCACCTGGCACCGGGTGCCGTGCTGCGGCTGGGCGTGCTGGGATCGGGCGACGGCGCGGAGGACACCGTCATCGAAGTGGGCCGTCCCGCGCACAGCACCGGTGACACCGAGGGAACCCTCCGCCTCGACCGCACCCGCAGTTCCCTGGACTCCTCCGTGGACCTGGAGGACAGGTCCGGGCCCATCCCGATGACCGGCGGGCACGTCCGCCTGCGCGTCCTGGTGGACCGGTCCGCCGTCGAGGTCTTCGCCAATGGCAAGCCGCTCACCGCCCGCGCCTACCCCACCCGCGGCGGCGGCCACGTCACCCTCTCCACGGCGGGAGCCGTGCACCTGAACGCCTTCGACGCCTGGACCATGGCGGACATCCGGGGAGGTGGCCGCACCCTCTTCCCGTAGCCCTTACGGTGGGCGGCAGGGCCGCGTACCAGGACGTGCTGGTGGCGGCCCTGCCGTAGGGCAGGTTCCGGTGCTGGCGGGACTGGCTAGAGGCCCAGTTCCGCCAGGACGGGGAGCTTCTCCCGCACCCGGTCGCGGGCCTCGGAGGCGCTCGGGGCGGAGAGCGCCAGCTTGGCCAGTTCCTGGGCTTCCTGGAGGGTCACGGTCTTCAGGACGGCGGCGACGGCGGCTAGGGAACGGGCGGTCATGGACAGCGTGTTGACGCCCAGGCCGGTCAGGACGACGGCGAGGGCGGGGTCCGCCGCCGCCTCGCCGCAGACGCCCACGGGCTTGCTGTTGCCTTCCGCCCGGGAACCCTCCACCGTCAGGCCCACCAGGCGCAGGACGGCCGGCTGCCAGGGCGTGTTCAGGTTCGCCAGGGGACCGAGTTGGCGGTCCGCTGCCATGGCGTACTGGGTGAGGTCATTGGTGCCCAGGCTGGCAAAGCCCACCTCGCGGAGGATGGCCTCGGCGGTCAGGGCGGCGGAGGGGACCTCCACCATCACACCGGGGGTCTGCAGGCCGGCGTCAGCGCACATCGAAGCGAAGCGTGCCGCTTCTTCGGCCGTGGAGATCATGGGGGCCATCACCCACACGTCCGCCTCCGACGCGTTGGCGGCCAATGCGATGGCTTCGAGCTGCCGGTCCAGCACGCCCGGAGTGGTGAAGTCGGTGCGGTAGCCGCGCACGCCGAGGGCGGGGTTGGGCTCGGTGGAGTCGGTCAGGAACGGCAGCGGCTTGTCGGCGCCGGCATCCAGCGTGCGCAGCACCACCTTCTTGCCGGGGAAGGCATCGAAGACGCTCTTGTACGCGGCGGCCTGTTCTTCCACGGAGGGCTCTGTGTCGCGTTCCAGGAAGCAGAACTCGGTGCGGAACAGCCCCACGCCCTGGGCGCCCAGCTTCGCGGCAGCCACCGCGTCCTTGCCGCCGCCCACGTTGGCGAGCAGCGGGACCTGGTGGCCGTCCGCCGTCGCGCCCGTGCCGGTGAATTCTGCCAGCAGCGACGCCGTTGCGGCCCAGCCTTCCGCGGCCTCGCGCAGGGACCCGTCCGGCTCGGAGGTGACGGAGCCGGCGGCGCCGTCCACGTAGACCTCGGTGCCGTCAGCGATGTGGTCCACACCGACGGCGGCCACGACGGCGGGAAGGCCGAGTGAGCGGGCGATGATGGCGGTGTGCGACTGCGGGCCGCCGCCGGACGTCACCAGGGCCAGGACCTTGTTCGGGTCCAGCGTGGCGGTATCGGCCGGGGCGAGGTCGTCAGCGACCAGGACGAAGGGATTCTCGGACGCGGGAATGCCGGGCGCTGCCACGCCGCGGAGCTCGGCCACGATGCGGGCCCGCACGTCCAGGACGTCGGTGGCGCGCTCAGCCATGTAGCCGCCCAGGTTGTGGAGCATCTCCGACACGGAGGATCCAGATTCCCAGATGGCCCGTTCAGCGGACGTACCCCGGGCCACCAGCTTGGCGGCGCCCTTGATCAGCATGGTGTCCTTGGCCATCAGTGCAGTGGCCTCCAGGACGGCCTTGCCGTCGCCGCTGGCGTGCGCGGCGCGCGCCTTCAGTTCGTCATGCACGGCCTGGGAGGCCGCCTTCAGTGCTGCAGTGGCTTCCTCGGCGGTGGTGTCCGGTGCCAGCTGCTCACCGGCGGGAGGTTCGCTGATCGGTTTGGGCATCTGCCGCACGGTGCCGATGACGCGGCCTGGACTGACGCCTACTCCTGGGAAGTTCTGCACTGAAGGTCCTCATTCTCTGCCGGTAGCCAGGCCCGGCCAAACAATCCCGGCGCCATGCCGGAACACCTCCGCCCCGCCACAACGCGTCATGTCAGGAGATGGAAACGAGCCTGAAAAAATTGTATGTGATTCAGTTCATATAGCAACGCTATAGGTGCTAGGGTAGCGGTTATGAGTTTGGATGGCCAGCTTCCCCCCAAAATGCGGCTGCTCCGTGCAGCGGCGGAGCTGCTGGCAAAATCCGCGGGAGCGCCGGTCTCCACCCGCCAGATCACGCAGCTGGCAGGGGTATCTGCACCCACCCTGTACCACCACTTCGGCGACAAGGAAGGCCTTTTCGACGCTGTGGTGGCTGCAGGATTCGAAGAATATGTCGCAGGCGAAAGGGATTTCGCCCCCTCCGGGCAGCCTCTCGAGGACATCCGGAGAATGTGGGACAACCACGTGCAGTTCGGGCTTAACCAGCCGGAGCTCTACCTGGTGATGTTCGGCAACATCCGCCCGGAAAGCCGCCCCGCCATCGTTGCCGATGCCGAGGCGCTGATGGAGGAGATGCTGAACAAGGCCGCAGCGGCGGGCCAGCTCAACGTCCAGCCCAGGGAGGCGGCCAGGTCCATCCTGGCGGCCAACGTTGGCGTGACGCTGATGCTGATCGCGGAACCCGCTCCGGACCGGAACCTCGAACTGTCCACCATGACCCGGGATGCCATGATTTTCGCGGTGTCCGCCGAGCCCGCCAGTGGCTCGGCCCCGGGCAGCGCCGGAAAGTCCTCGGTGGTGGTGGCAGCGATTGCCCTGAACGCCGCACTTCAGGCCTCGCACTCAGACCAGCTCTCGAGCTCGGAGCTCAAGCTCTTCCTCGAGTGGCTGCACCGGATCTCCGCCACCCCCGCCGGTTAGCCCGGCATAACCTGCGCCACCCGGTTCCACCAGCAGTACGTCGTCGTCAGTATCGGACCATCCTGCGGAGCAGCAGGACGAACGGTTAGGAAATCACATGGCAACAGAGACAGTTGCAAAGCCCCGTACCAGCGCTCGGGTACACGTCCAGAAATTCGGGACGTTCCTGTCCGGGATGATCATGCCCAACATCGGCGCCTTCATCGCCTGGGGCATCATCACAGCCCTCTTCATCGAAAAGGGCTGGCTGCCGGTTCCCCAGCTTGGCGGCTTCGGTGAAACCGACGGGAAGCCGAACATCGGCCTCGTAGGGCCCATGATCACCTACCTGCTGCCGCTGCTGATCGGTTACACCGGCGGCAAGATGGTCTACGACGTCCGCGGCGGCGTGGTGGGCGCCATCGGCACCATGGGCGTGATTGTGGGCGCAGGCATCCCGATGTTCATCGGCGCCATGATCATGGGCCCGCTGGGCGGCTGGACCATGAAGAAGATCGATTCGCTCTGGGACGGAAAAATCCGCCCGGGCTTCGAAATGCTGGTCAACAACTTCTCGGCCGGTATTTGGGGTGCGCTGCTTGCCATGCTGGGCTTCTACGCGGTCGCTCCGGTGGTGTCAGGGTTCAGCGCCGGTGCCGGCAACGTGGTGCAGTTCCTGGTCAACAACGGCCTGCTGCCGCTCACCAGCATCTTCATTGAGCCCGCCAAAGTCCTCTTCCTGAACAACGCCATCAACCACGGTGTGCTGACCCCGCTGGGCGTCCAGCAGTCGCTGGAGCAGGGCAAGTCCATCCTCTTCCTGCTCGAGGCCAACCCCGGCCCGGGCCTGGGCATCCTGCTGGCCTACATGTTCTTCGGCAAGGGCGCGGCCAAGGCCTCCGCCCCGGGCGCCGCAATCATCCACTTCCTCGGCGGCATCCACGAGATCTACTTCCCGTACGTCCTGATGCGCCCGCTGCTCATCCTGGCCGCCATCGCCGGCGGCATGACCGGCATCGCCACCCTGGCGGTCACCGGTGCCGGCCTCGTGGCACCGGCAGCCCCGGGTTCCATCTTCGCCGTACTCGCACAGACCTCCCGTGACAGCTACCTCGGGGTGATCCTCGCGGTGCTTCTTGCCACGGCCGCGTCCTTCCTCTGGTGGCCTCGGTGATCATGAAGACCACCAAGCACAGCGACGAAGGCGACCTCAACGCCGCAACCTCCCGCATGGAAGAAATGAAGGGCAAGAAGAGCTCCGTCTCCTCCCACCTGACCGGTGCGGGTGCCGGTGTGGGAACTGCCGTGATGGCTGGTCCCATCAAGAACATTGTGTTCGCCTGCGACGCCGGAATGGGCTCCAGCGCCATGGGCGCATCAGTGCTCCGCAACAAGATCAAGGCCGCCGGCTTCCCGGATGTCAAGGTCACCAACTCGGCAATCGCCAACCTCAGCGACACGTACGACGTTGTGGTCACGCACCAGGACCTCACCGAACGTGCCAAGCAGTCCACGTCCAGCGCCGCTCACTTCTCGGTGGACAACTTCATGAACAGCCCACGCTACGACGAGATCGTTGACCTGGTCAGGGAGAGCAACGCCGACGGCGGAACGTCCGACGCCGGCGCCACGGCCGAACCGGATGCCGGAACCTCCGGCCGGTGCTGCTGCAGCGGGCGCTGCAGGAGTTGGCGCCGGGGCTGCTGCAGCCGCGGGCCGGGGTGCGCACGCCGCAGACGCCCCGGCCGCGGGACAGGCGGAGATCCTGGCCCGTGAAAGCGTCATCCTGACCGGAACGGCCACCACCCGCGACGCCGCCATCGACGAAGCCGGCAGGCTCCTGCTGGCCCGCGGCGCGGTGGACCAGGGCTACATCGACGCCATGCACGAGCGCGAGGAATCCGTGTCCACCTACATGGGCAGCTTCCTGGCCATCCCGCACGGCACCAACGCCGCCAAGGACCACATCCGGAAGTCGGCAGTCTCGGTGATCCGCTACCCGCAGGGCATCGACTGGAACGGCAAGGAGGTCAAGTTCGTGGTGGGCGTCGCCGGCGTGAACAACGAACACCTGCACATCCTGTCCTCCATCGCCAAGGTCTTCACCAACAAGGAGCAGGTGGCCCGCCTTGAGGCGGCCAGCTCCGTGGATGAAGTCCTGGAGCTCTTCGGGAAGGTCAACGCATAGTGAAGGCTGTACATTTTGGTGCCGGCAACATCGGCCGCGGCTTCGTGGGGCTACTCCTGCACAACGCCGGCTACGAGGTGGTGTTCGCTGACGTCGCCGACGCGCTGATCGACCAACTGGCGGCCGCGGACAGCTACGCCGTCCATGAAGTGGGGGAGAACCCCGCCGTGCAGACCGTTGACAACTTCCGCGCCCTGAATTCGAACACCCAGGAAGCGGAACTCATCACGGAAATCGCGACGGCGGACCTCGTCACCACCGCGGTGGGGCCGCACATCCTGAAGTTCGTGGCACCGGTGATCGCGCGGGGCATTGCCGCACGCGGGGCCGGGATGGCGCCGCTGCAGGTCATGGCCTGCGAGAACGCCATCAATGCCACGGACATCCTGGCCCGGGAGGTGGCCTCCCGCCCGGAGGCCGCCGGCGGGGCGCTGGACGGCCAGGCCGTGTTCGCCAACACCGCCGTGGACCGGATCGTGCCCAACCAGGAGGCCGGGCAGGGCCTGGACGTCACCGTGGAATCCTTCTATGAGTGGGTCATCGACCGGACAGCCTTCGCCGGATCGGAGCCGGAGATCCCCGGCGCCACCTTTGTGGACGAGCTCGCGCCCTACATCGAGCGCAAGCTGTTCACGGTGAACACCGGCCATGCCTCGGCCGCCTATTTCGGGTTCGAGGCAGGACTGGAGAAGATCTCCGACGCCATGGCGGACCAGGACGTGGCGGAAGACGTGCGGGCCGTGCTGGAGGAAACCAAGCAACTCCTGGTGGCGAAGCACGGCTTCAGCAACGCGGCGCAGGAAGCCTACGTGCAGAAGATCCTGGTCCGGTTCACCAACCCGCACCTGCCGGACACCGTGAACCGGGTGGGCCGCGCCCCGTTGCGCAAGCTCAGCCGGCACGAGCGGTTCATCGGCCCTGCGGCCGAGCTGGCCGAACGCGGCGTGGTGCCCGAGGCTCTGCTGGGAGCCATCTCAGCGGCGCTGCGGTTCACTGATCCTGCCGACGCCGAGGCCACCGAACTGGCCGGCATCCTCGCGTCGGGCAGTGCGGCGGACGCCACCGCCAGGATCACCGGCCTGGAGCCGGAGCACCCGCTCTTCAACGCGGTGTCCACCCTCGTGGAGGAACGGCAGGCAGAGGTGGCCGCCGCCTCGGCCTGATGTCCGCAGCGGCAGCACTCTGCCTGCCGCACCATCCGACGAATGACTGCAGCGACGTAATGCACAATGACGACGCCGGCACTGAACCCCAGTGCCGGCGTCGTTCTTCTGTGATCTCGCACACAAACGGACCGAAAGTGTATTGGTTAGCCTGTCCTTACTTATAGGCTCGGCTCTATTAGGCAACGAAGTTGTGACGTTATTACCGAGTGGAGAACATCGTGAAGAAGAGGCTGCAGGGCTATCTGGGGGCAATGGCAGCGGGGGCGGCTCTCCTGACCGTGACCGCGTGCGGCGGCAACGCCACGGCAACCCCCGCAGCGGAAACCTCCACCATCACCGTCGAGCACGCCCAGGGGAGCACGGCCAACGTTCCCGTCAACCCGGAAAAGGTCTTCACGTTCGACCTCGGCGTCCTGGACACGATGGATGCCCTCGGCATTGAACCTGCCGGTGTGCCGGAGGCCGCCTACCCGGACGCGCTGAAGAAATACTCCGACGCCAAGTACGCAAAGATCGGCTCCCTGAAGGAACCCGACTTCGAAGCCGTCAGTGCCGGCGACCCGGACCTCATCATCATCTCCGGCCGCACCGCCGGAGCCTATGAAGAGCTGAGCAAGATCGCCCCCACGATTGATCTCTCCATTGATGCCGCCAAGCCCATGGACAGCTTCAAGGAGCAGGCCGGAAAGCTGGGGACCATCTTCAACAAGTCAGCCGAGGTTGAGGAGAAGCTCGCCGCCGTGGATACCACCGTGGCCGACACCAAAGCCAAGGCCGCAACAGCCGGCAAGGGCCTGATCGTCCTCACCTCCGGCGGCGAAGTCACCGCCTACGGCGCCGGCTCCCGCTTCGGCATCATCCACGACGTCCTGGGCGTACCCACCGCGGCGGACGTGAAGTCCGAGGGATCCCACGGTGAGGCCATCTCCTTCGAATACATCAAGCAGGCCAACCCGGACCTCCTCTACGTGATCAACCGCGATACCGCCATCGGAACCGAAGGCACCGCCAACGCCATTTTGGACAACGAGCTGGTCCAGTCCACCAATGCCGCCAAGAACGGCAAGGTCATCAACCTTGACCCTGCGGGCTGGTACATCGTGGGATACGGCCTGAACAACGTCAAGGCCATGGTGGATGCCGTAGCCGGCTCCGTCGCTTAAACCCCCACCGGGCTACAGCATGACCATCACCGCCGCGCGCCCCCAGGCGCCGGCGACCCGCAGCCAGGCCCGCCACTACGCGGGCCTGGCTGCCGCCGCAGTTGCCGTCCTGGTCCTCGCCGCCGGAAGCATGTTCGTGGGCGTCAGCGACGTCTCGCTCCCGTCCCTCCTCGCGGGGGACGCGGATACCATCGACATCTTCTGGATCTCCCGGGTGCCCCGCACCCTGGCTGTGCTGCTGGCAGGAATGGCCGTGGCCGTGGCCGGGCTGATCATGCAGCTCATGGCCCGGAACCGCTTCGTGGAACCCTCCACCGTGGGTACCGTGGAGTCCGCCACGCTGGGCATCCTGGTGGTCACCGTCCTCGCCCCGGGCGCTCCCATGCTGGCCAAGATGCTGGTGGCCAGCGTTTTCGCGATGCTGGGCACCGCCCTGTTCCTGGCCATCCTGCGGCGGCTGCCCGCCAGGAACACCCTGCTCATCCCGCTGGTGGGCATCATGCTGGGTGGCATCATCGCCGCCGTCACCACCTTCTTCGCCTACCGGTACGACCTGCTGCAGACGCTCAGCAACTGGATGATCGGCGACTTCTCGGGCGTCCTCCGCGGCCGGTACGAGCTGCTCTGGATCGTCGCGGCGCTCATGCTGGTGGGCCTGCTCGCCGCAGACCGTTTCACCGTGGCCGGGATGGGGCAGGACTTCACCACCAACCTGGGCCTGAACTATGCGCGCACCATGCGGCTGGGGCTGCTGATCGTCTCCCTGATCTCCGCCGTGGTGGTCACCACCGTGGGCGCCGTACCTTTCCTGGGCCTGGTGGTGCCCAACATCGTCTCCCTCATCTTCGGTGACAACCTCCGCCGCGCCGTCCCGTGGACCGCCCTGTTCGGGGCGGCGTTCGTGCTGGTCTGCGACATTATCGGCCGGACCATCCGGTACCCCTACGAGGTTCCAGTGGGGATGGTGATGTCCGTGCTGGGCGCCATCCTCTTCCTCGCCCTGATCCTGAGGAAACGCAATGCCTAAGGCGCCAGCCCTGACCTCCCCGGCTCCCGTGGATGCCGCCGCCGCCCCGTCCCGCGCCCCGTCCACCGGCCCCGTCAGGCGCCGGTTCCGCAATGCCCCGCCCCAACTCGTGGTGGGTGTCCTGCTCGCGGCTACCGCCACCGTCGTCCTCTTCTTCCTGTTCTTCGAACTCAAGGGCAACGCGGGCTACATCCTGCCGCGCCGCGCCATCAAGGTCTCCGCGATGCTGCTGGTGGCCGTTGCCGTGGGCGTATCCACGCTGCTGTTCCAGACCGTGACGGCCAACCGCATCCTGACGCCATCCATCATGGGCTTCGACTCGCTGTACATCCTGGTGCAGACCGTCATGGCCTTCGCCCTCGGTGCCGCCGCCGTGGTGACCGCCCCGCCTACCCTGCAGTTCGGCGCCGAGGTGGTGCTGATGGTGGCCTTCAGCGCTCTGCTGTACCGCTGGATGTTCACCGGCGCCACCCGGTCGCTGCACCTGCTCCTGCTGGTGGGCGTGATCCTCGGCAGCCTGTTCCGCGGCTTCTCCTCCCTGCTGCAGCGGCTGATGGAACCCAGCGAGTTCATCATCCTGCAGGACCTGTTCTTCGCATCCTTCAACAATGTGGACCCCGCACTGCTGGGAGTGGCCGCGGTGATCGTCGCCGCCGTTTGCGCTGCCGTGTGGCGGGCCCGGCACACCCTTGACGTCCTGGCATTGGGCCGGGACGTGGCCATCAACGTGGGCGTGGACCACCGCAAGGTGGTGATGCGCGTGCTGCTGGCGTGCTCGCTGCTGGTGGCCGTCTCCACCGCCCTGGTGGGCCCGGTGACCTTCTTCGGACTCCTGGTGGTGAGCCTGGGCTACCAGCTGTGCCGCGGGTTCAGCCACGCCTGGCTGCTGCCCATCGTGGTACTGATCGGCGCCATTGCCCTGGTAGGCGGCCAGCTGGTTTTGGAGAAGGTTTTCGGCTTCGGCACGGCGCTCAGCGTGGTCATCGAGTTCACCGGCGGCATCCTCTTCCTCTACCTCCTGCTGAAAGGCTCGCTCAAATGACCATCGCGGTCCGCAACGTCTCCAAAAGCTACGGCGGCCAGACGGTCCTCGACGACGTCAGCTGCGAGATCCCGCAGGGCGGCATCACCTCGATCATCGGACCCAACGGCGCCGGCAAATCCACCCTGCTCTCACTGATCAGCCGGTTGCAGCCCCTGGGCTCAGGCGAGGTGTCCGTGGGCGGCCTGGACATCGCGTCCACGGACAGCCGCCAGCTGGCCCGGACCATGGCCATCCTCCGCCAGGAGAACCACCTCACCATGCGGCTCACCGTCCGCGACCTGGTGGCCTTCGGCCGGTTCCCCCACTCCGGCGGCCGGCCCACCGTTGAGGACCTCGCCAAGGTGGAAGAGGCCATCGCGCACCTGGACCTGACGCCCATGGCGGACAAGTTCGTGGACGAGCTCTCCGGCGGGCAGCGGCAGCGCGCGTTCATTGCCATGGTGCTGGCCCAGGACACGCAGTACCTGCTCCTGGACGAGCCGCTGAACAACCTGGACATGAAGCACTCGGTGGAGATGATGCGGCTCCTGCGGCGTCTTGCCGACGAATTCGGCAAGACGATTGTGATCGTGGTCCACGACATCAACTTCGCCTCCTGCTACTCGGACACCATCCTGGCCATGAAGGACGGCAGGCTGATCCACCAGGGCAGCCCGCGGCAGATCATGCAGCAGGCCATGCTCCGCGACGTTTACGACATCGATATCCGTATCGAGGAAATCGGCGCCCACCGGATCGGCGTCTACTTCACCTGACCCGCGCTCACTTAAGGTGGGTATTCCTGAAACGCCCGCTCACTTGCGGTGGGTATTCCTGAAACGCCCGCTCACTTGCGGTGGCTATGCCGGTAAGGCGCGCTCACCCGTGCAAGGCTGGGAAGGTGAGTGAAACCGCTGCTGCCCCGGAACCCCTGCTGACCGCCGACGTCGGGCGCGAGACTTTCCGCCTCCGCCACGCCATGCGGGCGGACCTGCCCGCCGTCGTGCAGCTCCTCGCCTACGACGCCCTGGGCGCGGGCCGCGAGGCGGGCCAGGACATGGCACCCTACGAACGGGCGTTTGACGCAATCGACGGCGACCCCCGCCACATGCTCCTTGTGGGCGAGCTGGTGCCGCCCGGGGAAGCCGCGGGTCCGGTGGTTGCCACGTTCCAGCTGAGCTTCCTCCCCGGCATCTCGCGGCACGGGGCGTGGCGCTCGCAGATCGAGGGCGTGCGGGTGGCCGACGCCCTCAGGGGCCAGGGCATCGGCAACCTGATGATCCAGTGGGCCATCGGCGAGTCCAGGCGGCAGGGCTGTTCGCTGGTGCAGCTGACCACGCACAAGACGCGGACGGCTGCCCAGCGCTTCTACCAGCGGCTCGGATTTGAAGGCTCGCACGAGGGCATGAAGCTCACGCTCTGACCACATAACTTTGACTGTTAGGTACCCTAAATGTTAGGGTACCTAATGATGAACGAGAACAAGCTCCAGGAACTCGCCGCAGGCTTCCGCGAAGCCCTGCGCCACAGCGTCTACCTGGTCCGCCGCCTCGACGCGGACGGAGACCTCAGCGCCGCCCAGCTCAGCACCCTGAAGATGCTGCTGGACGACGGCGTCCGGGTAGGTGAGATCGCCCGCAACCTCGGCGTCAGGGTACCCAGCGCCACCGAGCAGATCATCAAGCTCGAACGCGCAGGGTTGGCCCGCCGCGAACCCGACCCCGCCGACTCCCGCGCCGTCCGCGTCATCCTGACCGCCGAAGGCCGCGCCGCCGTCGAGTCCGCAAACCAGCGGCGCAACGCCGTCATGGCCGAACTCCTCGGCGAACTCACCGAGCAGGACCGGGAAGCACTGGCGGCGGCGCTGCCCGTCATCGACAAAATCAACGCGTCCCTCCAGAACTGACGCACCGCACCCCCCTTAGGAGCACACCCCATGAACCGCCAAGCAGACACCCTGCCGGCACCCGGGAACACCCTGCAGGCCGAAAAGGCCTCCTTCCTCAAACAGCCAAAAGCCGTGTGGGCCACCGCCCTGGCCGCGGTCTTCGCGTTCATGGGCATCGGCCTGGTGGACCCCATCCTCCCCGCGATCGCCACCAACCTGGACGCCAGCCCCAGCGAGGTCTCGCTGCTGTTCACCAGCTACTTCCTGGTCACCGCCCTGGCGATGCTGATCACCGGCTTCGTCTCGTCCCGCATCGGCGGCAAGAAAACCCTGCTGATCGGGCTGGCCATCATCGTGGTGTTCTCTTCGCTCTCCGGCCTGTCCGGCAGCGTGGATGAGCTGGTGGGCTTCCGCGCCGGCTGGGGCCTGGGCAACGCCCTCTTCGTCGCCACCGCCCTCGCGGTCATCGTGGGTGTGGCAAGCGGCGGCGCCGGCATTGCCATCATCCTCTACGAGGCCGCACTGGGCCTTGGCATCTCCCTCGGCCCGCTCCTGGGCGCCCTGCTGGGCGGCTGGCAGTGGCGCGCCCCGTTCTTTGGCACGGCCGTCCTGATGGCCGCCGCATTCATTGCCTTGCTGGCCCTGCTTCCCAAGACGCCGCTGCCCGAGCGCAAGGTGCGCCTCCGCGACCCGCTACTGGCCCTGGGCCACAAGGGATTGCGCACGACGGCGGCCAGCGGCTTGTTCTACAACTACGGCTTCTTCACCATCCTGGCTTTCACCCCCTTCATCCTGGGCATGGACGCGTATGGAATCGGCGCCGTCTTCTTCGGCTGGGGCGTGGCGGTGGCCGTGTTCTCCGTCTTCGTCGCGCCGGTCCTGCAGCGCCGCTTCGGTGCCGTCAAGGTGCTGACCGGCACCCTGTTCGTCCTGTTGCTGGACCTGGCCGGGCTGGGACTGGCGGCCGGGCACTCGGTGCCTGCCGTTGTCGTACTGGTCATTGTGGCGGGCGCCCTGCTGGGCATCAACAACACCGTCTACACCGAACTGGCCATGGGCGTCTCCGATTCCCCTCGGCCGGTGGCCTCCTCCGGCTACAACTTCGTCCGCTGGATGGGCGGCGCGCTGGCGCCGTTCCTGGCCGCGCAACTGGGTGAGCACTTCGGCCCCCAGGTGCCCTTCTACGCCGGTGCCGTGGCCATGGGAATTGCCATCCTGGTGGCGTTCAGCGGCCGCAAGTACCTTACGGCGCACGAACCGCACCTGGTCTAGGAGTCGCTACTGCCTCCCGGAGGCAGACTTGGTGCCGGACAGCAGGACCACCAGCACCGCAGCCAGGCTCACCGCGGCCTGCACCATGACAAGCACCGGAAGGGCCTGCCCCACGAAGAGGGCGATCCCCACCGGGAGCAGAGACAGGACGGTGACGTCGAGTCCCCGCAGCAGCGAGGACACCTGGGCCCGGGGAACCGGGCCCATTGGCGTATCCACCGGCGGCAGTGTCCAGTCGGCGGGCGGCCGGGTAGCTCCGCGGAAGCAGCCGGCGCCCATGCCGATGCCGGCCAGCGCACCCATGGCGGGCAACAGCGGTCCGCCCGCCCCCAGCAGGGCCAGGGCGCCCGAGAGCAGTGTCATCCAAGCGGCCAGCGCCAGCGCGGGCATCAACAGCCGGCACGCCCGGACGGCGGCGCGGGGGAGCGGCAGCAGGGCGTCCAGCTCGGGCAACAATGCTGTCCGCCGGGCCACGGTGCCCATCCCGCTGGCCACTCCACAGCCGGCCACCAGCAGGAAGACCAGCTGCAGCCAGGCGGGGAGCCCGGCGTCGGACACCACCACGGCCAGGCATGCCGCCAGCCACAGCAGCGGCACTGCCAGGAGGGGCTGCAGGCGAAGGAACGCCGTAACGTCCGCCCTGACGAGGCCGGCAAACGGGCCCCGCGTCCTGCGGGCATAGAAACGCCGGGCCCGGGAACCGGCTGCGGGACGCGGCGTCCCTGCCATCGAGCGGAGCAGCTCGTTGGTGTCCAGGAAGAACACCGCCGACGCCGCGTGCCCTGACACGTTGCCGCCACGGACCAGTTCCATGCCGGTGACCTGGCCCGCGCGGCGCAGGAGCGGAACGAGGACCACGACGCCTGCCAGCACCGCGGCGGCCAATGGCCACCCGGCGGGGGCCATCCCCGGCAGCAGCGCAAGCGGGGCGAGGGCCAGCAGTGCGGCGGCCCGGCCACGGCGCGGAGCCACCAGGCCGAGCTGGAGCAGAGCCGCAATCCCCAGGACCGCCACGCTCGCGGCCCCGAACGTTGCCGCGGCCAGCGCATGGTCCGCGGCGTCCGCCGCCAGGTCAGTGACGATGCTGAACGGGACATAGCCGAGGGTGGCGCCGAGGCCCACGGAAAGCAGGCGGCGCCGGAAGGTGGGCAACACCATGGGGCGGCGGTCAAGGGGCAGCGGCAGCCACCATGCACCCTGCGCGCCCGTGACGGCGATGGGACCCAGCCGCCGTGCCACTGCCAGGATGGCCGCCAATCCGCCGTAGGTCAGCAGGGTCCACAGGAGCGGGGCCGGAAGCACCAGCGGGCTCCCCGCCACCAGGCTTGCCGCCATGGCGTTGTCCCTGGTCATTTCATCGCGCAGCCCGCCCACGAAGGAAACGGCAATGGCAGCGGCGCAGCCCAGGGCCACCAGGGAGGTATAAATATCCGCGAAGGCATCTCCCAGGGACGTCTGGGTGCGGTTGTACGCCCGGGAGTGCCGCCTGGTGAAAGTTACCAATTCGCCGGCAAGGGCGGTGCCGGCTTGGGCGCCTGTCACGGGATCAGAGGCCAGCAATGAAAGCTGCCCCTTCTTCGGCGGAAACCAGTTCCACATCGTCCTTGATGACCAGTGCAGAGGTTGCCGTGCGGACCAGCAGCCGCGGGTCGTGTGTCACCAGCAGCACGGCGCCACCGCCGTCCGCGTAGGCGGCGATCCGGCCTGCCAGGGCGTCCCGCATGCCGGGGTCCAGGCGCTGCTCCGGCTCGTCCAGGATCAGCAGGGCCGATGGCCGGATGAATCCTGCGGCCAACAGCAGGCGGCGCCGCTGCCCCGAAGACAGGGCATCCGGTACGGCGTCCGCGCGCGTGGACAGGCCAAAGAACTCCAGTTCGGCGGCCACCCGCTCCCCGGGATCCGCCAGCGAGTGGCCGCGGGCCACCAGGAGCAGGTGCTCGGTGACGCTGAGCGACGGAAAGAAGAGGTCGTCGTCGAACACGGCGGCAACTTCACGGCGGAAATGGACGGAATCCGGGTCCACGGGCAGTCCGAGGATCCGGGCGTCGCCGCTGATGGCGGGCTGGCGGCCGGCGATGGTCTGCACCACGGTGGATTTCCCGGCCCCGTTGACGCCCACCACGCCCAGCACCTGGCCTGCGCGCACTTCCGCCGTCACTTTGCCGCAGACGGGCGCGCCGCCATAGCCCACTACCAGCTGTCCGGCCTCGAGGACCGCCCCCAGATCAGTCACCCGTCCAATCTAGCGGGTGGTTCCCTGAAGGAGTTCAGCCGAACCCGCGTTCAGCGGGGCCTGCTGTCAGCCCTTCGCCGAGCCCTTCGCCACGAACAGGGTCTCGGCCTGCTCAAGGGACATGCCGTTGGTCTCCGGCACCTTGAACATCACGAAGAAGAAGGATGCCGCGGCGAACAGCGCGTACATGGCGTAGGTCAGCGGCAGGGACACGGCGGACATCACCGGGAAGCTGAGCGTGATGGCGAAGTTGGCCACCCACTGAGCCGCCGCTGCGAGTCCCAGGGCGCGGGCACGGATGCGGGACGGGAAGATCTCGCCGAGCAGCACCCACACCAGCGGACCCCAGGAGGCGCCGAAGCTGACTACGAACACGTTGGCCGCCACCAGGGCCACGGGCCCCCAGGCGCCCGGGAGGGTGATGTCTTCGCCGGATCCGGTTGCGGAGGAGAAGGCCAGGGCCATGGCGCCCAGGGAGACGGCCATGCCCACGGAACCAACCAGCAGGATGGGGCGGCGTCCAATCCGGTCCACCAGGGCGATGGCCACCAGGGTCACCAGGATGTTGGTGACGGATGTGGCCACCGAGATGGCCAGGGAATCCTCTTCCCGGAAACCGACGGCCTTCCACAGGGTGGTGGAGTAGTAGAAGATCACGTTGATGCCCACGAACTGCTGCAGCATGGAGAGGATGATGCCCACCCACACCACCGCCTGCAGGCCGAAGGTCTTGCCGCGCAGTGAGCCCTTCTGACCGGCGATCTTGTCTTCCTCGATGGCGTCCCGGATTTCCCGGATATGGCGCTCGGTGTCATCGGCCGGGGCGATGCTGTCGAAGATCTTGCGCGCTTCTTCGTCCTTGCCCTGGAATACCAGGAACCGCGGGGACTCCGGAAGCGTGAAGGCAATCCAGCCGTAAACCAGGGCGGGAACGGCGGCGGCCAGGAACATCCAGCGCCACGCCTCGATGCCCAGCCAGAAGGACTGGTCCGCGCCGCCGGCGCTGGTGGCCAGGAGGGCGTCCGACAGCAGGGCCGCGAAAATACCTGTGGTGATGGCCAGCTGCTGCAGGGAGGCGAGCCGCCCGCGGACCTGCCGCGGCGAGATTTCGGAGATATATGCAGGGGCAATCACGGAGGCGAGGCCAATGCCGAGTCCGCCCACCAGTCGCCAGAAAATGAGGTCCCACACGCTGAAAGCGAAGCCGGTGCCGATGGCGCTGACCAGGAACAGCAGCGCGCCGATCTTCATGGCGGGGATGCGGCCGTATTTGTCGGCCACCTTCCCGGCCAGGTAGGCGCCGGCGGCGCAGCCCAGCAGCGCAACGGCGACGGCGAACCCGGTCACCGCTTCGGAGAGCGCGAACTCGCCCTTCATGGCGTCCACGGCACCGTTCACCACGGACGAGTCGAAGCCGAAGAGGAATCCGCCCACCGCTCCCGCAAGCGCCAGCCAGATCACCCGCTGCGGTATGCGGGTCTTGGTCTGCTCCTGTGCAGTGGGCATGGTTCTCCCTGGGTTTGGGGTGTGGTGGAGTTCGCGCGGACGTCGTCGGCTGCGGACCGGCTAAATGGCCAGTGTACTTACGGTAGTGTTCCATGCCACGGCGAACCGTTCCAGTTAAAGAAAGCCCGCGCCGGCTCCCCTCCCGCAGTGGACGCGCACGACGACGGTGCGCGCCGCCGTCGTACGCCTCGCCCCGGGCGCGCAGTACTTAGGGAGAAATGCCGGAACCCTCCCGCACGGTGTGCGAAAGGGCTCCGATTATTGCCGCCACGAGTGAGCGCGCGTTGGTGTTTTGGACACCACAAGTGAGCTCGCGATTAGTGGGCGGGGACCTGCAGGGTGTCGTTGTCCTGCGGGGGAGTGGCGTTGGGGTCCGTCAGCTTCTTCTTCGGCAGCGCGAGGCTGATGAGGAACGCGATTCCGGTCAGCACCGCAGCTGTCAGCATCACGGCGTCGATCGAACCGGCGAAGCCTTCGGTGATGGGCCGGGTCAGGGTGCTGTTGGCCGTGTGCAGCCAGCTGGTGTCGTTGAGCGAATCGTTGGACGCGCCGTTCTTGAAGAAGTCGTACAGCTTGGCGTTGGCCGGGTCTGCCGCCACCGCCGGGTCCTTCAGGACGGCAAGGTACGCGGCATCAGTGGTGGCTGCCTTCATGCCGTCGGCGATCTTGTCGGCCGCCAGGCTGAACAGCATGGAGATGAAGACGGCGGTTCCCACGGCGCCGCCCATGGAGCGGAAGAAGGCGGCCGAGGACGTTCCCACACCCATGTCACGCGGCGGGACGGAGGTCTGCATGGCCAAGGTGAGCGGCTGCATGCAGAAGCCCAGGCCCACGCCGAAGAACACGGCGATCAGTCCGGGAACCCACAGGGCCGTGTCCACGCGAAGCGAAAGCCCCATGACCAGTGCTGCGGCCGTGAGGATTCCCGTGCCCATGATGGGGAAGATCCGGAAGGTGCCGGACGCAGAGATGGTCCGCCCGGCGGTGATGGACCCGAACAGGATGCCCACGGTGAAGGTGATCATCATCAGGCCGGCCTCGGTGGGAGTCAGGCCCTTCACGAGTTGGAGGTACATGGGGAGCATGGCGATGGCGCCGAACATGCCGATGCCGATGATGAAGTTCAGCAGCGAGGACAGCCCGAAGGTGATGTTGCTGAAAAGCCGCAGCGGGATCAGGGCGTAGTCTCCGGCGCGTTTCTCGGCCAGCAGGAACCAGGCGATGCCCACCACGCCCAGGCCGTAGCAGAGGAAGGAGTTGGTGGACGCCCAGCCCCAGGACCGGCCCTGCTCGGCCACCAGGAGCAGCGGGACGATGGCCACGGTGATGGCTGCGGCGCCCCAGTAGTCGATCTTCTGCTTCAGGTGCTTGGCCGGCAGGTGCAGGAACAGGAACACCACCACCAGGGCGGCGAGGCCGATAGGCACGTTGATGAAGAACACCCAGCGCCAGCCGTCAAAGCCCAGGATGTTGGAGGTTCCGGCGAAGGCACCGCCCACCACGGGGCCCAGCACCGAGGAGATGCCGAACACGGACATGAAGTAGCCCTGGTACTTGGCCCGGTCCTTGAGCGAGACAATGTCGCCGATGATGGTCAGGGCCAGTGCCAGCAGGCCGCCGGCGCCGAGGCCCTGGACGCCGCGGGCCAGTGCAAGTTCCGTCATGGAATGGACGGAACCGGCATAGACCGAGCCCGCCAGGAAGATCACGATGGCGCTCAGGTACAGGGGCCGGCGGCCGAAGATATCGCTCAGCTTGCCGTACAGCGGGGTGCTGACCGTGGAGGTGATCAGGTACGCGGTGGTGGCCCACGCCTGGAGCGAGAGGCCGTCCAGGTCGTTGGCGATGGTGTAGATGGACGTGGACACGATGGTCTGGTCCAGCGAGGCCAGGAACATGCCCAGCATCAGGCCCACCATCACGGTGACGATCTGGCGCTGCGTCAGGGTATCTCCGGCGCCGGGCGCGGCAGTGGCTTTGGACATAGGGGCTCCAAGGGGAAGAAAAGGGAAGTAAGCAATTGATAGTTGCTTTCAGTAACTATCTTACCTGCACTTCCATTCCCCGGCACGGGAAACTTTTTGAGGCTGCCGGGTCACGGCTCCACGAGGATGCCGTCCGGATCGCACCAGATCATGGCACCCGTGCGGATGGTGACGCCATCGATCACCACGTCAACGTCCACTTCGCCTGCTCCGGCCTTGGCGCTCTTCCGGGGGTTGCTGCCCAGCGCCTTGACGCCCAGGTCGAGCTTCGCGATGGCCTCGCGGTCCCGGATTGCCCCATTGATCACGACGCCGGCCCAGCCGTTCGCCACGGCGCTTTCGGCGATCATGTCCCCCATCAGGGCGGTCCCCAGCGAGCCGCCGCCGTCCACCACCAGCACGTTGCCGTTGCCCGGGGTTGCCAGCGTGGACTTCACCAGGGCGTTGTCCTGGAAGCAGCGGATGGTCCGGGCCCGCCCGGAGAAATGCGTGCGGCCGCCGAGGGACTGGAACTGCAGCGCCACGGACGCCAGCTCATCGCCGCGCTCGTCGTAGAGGTCCGCCGTGTTGATGGCAGGGGTGGAAGCAGCGTTCATGTGGTTCTCCTTCGAGCCTCGGGGTGCCGCGCGCTCGTTACTGCCCCGGCGTGCGGCACAGACGCCGGGCAAGGCCCACGATAGTCTGAATTCCAGCATCAGCACCTGCCCCGGGGGGAACCAGCCATGAGCATGTCCAACACGCCGGTCCCGCCGGACGTTCCGCGGACCACGACGGCGGCGCTCGCCGAGCCAACGCAGAAGGTCACCGCGCGCTGGGTCACCGGGCTGGTGCTGGTCAATGTTGGCATCAACGCCGCATTCTTCGGGCCCATCAATGTCTTCATCGGCCAGCAGGCCATCAGTATTGATTCGCCCAGCAAGGAAGCCATCCTGTCCCTGGTCACGGCATGCGGCGCCGCAGTCTCCCTCGTGGCCAACCCGCTGTTCGGCGCCCTGTCTGACCGCACCACGTCGCGCTTTGGCCGCCGAGCCCCGTGGGTCCTTCTGGGAGCGGTGCTGGCCACGGCGGCCCTGCTGGCCATGTCCGTCTCGGCGTCGGTGGCGCTGATGGTGCTCTTCTGGTGCCTGGTGCAACTGGGTGCCAACGCGGCCTACGCAGCCATTTTCGCTGCCGTCCCGGACCGGGTCCCGGTGCCGCAGCGCGGCGGCGTGGGCGGGCTGGCGGCCATGGGCCAGACATTAGGCGTCCTTACCGGGGCCGTCTTCGGCGCTGTGGTTACCGGAAACTTCATGGTGGGCTACTGGCTGTGCGCCGGGGCCTTGCTGGTTTCCGTGCTGCCCTACCTGTTCCACCGCAACGACCCCGCCCTGCCCAAATCGGAACTGGGCACTTTCAATCTGCGGGCCTTTGCCAAGGGTTTCTACATCAGTCCTGTCCGGTATCCGGACTTCGGCTGGGCCTGGCTGACCCGGCTGCTGGTTAACGTGGGCAATCAGCTCACCATCGTGTACCTGCTCTTCTTCCTCCGGGACATCATCAAACACGGCGACCCTGCCTTCGGAGTTCTGATACTCACCGGAATCTATGCGGTGATGGTGATGATCACCGCTGTGATCGCCGGGCCGTGGAGTGACAGGGTTGGCAAACGGAAGCCGTTTGTCATCGGCTCCTCGGCCACGATCGCCATGGCGGCCTTGATCATGGCCTTCTTTCCGGTCTGGCCGGGTGCCCTTGCCGGCGCCGCCGTGCTGGGCATCGGCTTTGGAGCCTACCTTGCAGTGGACTTTGCCCTGCTGACCCAGGTGCTTCCGAAGGCCGCGGACCGCGGCAAGGACCTGGGCGTCATCAATATCGCCAGCTCCCTGCCGCAGGTGATTGCACCCCTGCTTGCGTTCCTGGCCCTGAAGTTCTTCGGCGGGTACGGCACCCTCTTCACCACGGCGGCCGTCATCGGGCTGCTGGGCGCCGTTTTCGTCGTCAAGATCAAGGGCGTGGACTGACCCTTCCGGCGGCCATTGGTAAGGACACTGACGGGTTGCATCGCTGGCTGGTGCCGTATAGTTGAGCCGGCTGCGGGGCTGTATGGATGGGGGAGCCCGGGCAGCAGCAACCCCAGAACACAACCCCGGAAAATGCTGATGACCGAGACTGTTTCAGACCATCCGCCCATGGCCCCCCGGCCCACTGCACCACGCCAGCGCCTTCGCTACGCACGCATGCTCGAAGCCGCTGCTTCCTTTGCCCGGAAGGGCCTGGACTCCGTGGACCTGTCCGACATCGCCGCGAAAGCAGACGTTCCGTTGGGGACGGTGTACCGCTACTTTCCGTCTTCCACACACCTGGTGCTGGCCCTGTACCGCCACCAGCTGGAAGAGTTGGAGGCCGCTGCACGGCGCGAGTCTGACCGGTTCCGCGGCCGCACCCTGCCCGGCGTCGTGATGGAAATCTTCCACATGCGGGTCATGCAGCCTGCCGTGGAACAGTGCCTGAGCCGCGGTGTGTACCTTCCCGACCGGGACACCACGGCCCTCCTGCGCGACATCGACGCCCTGGGGCAGAAGGCAGTGGAGGCCGCCGCCGGCGATGCCGTGGCCGCCAGGGTCCTGATGCTGTCCGTCACTGGTCTGGTCCAGTCCGTCCGGAACCGCCGGCTGTCCCTCTTCGAGGCCGAAGAAGACCTCAAAAAGGCCTGCACCCGGCTCTCTCCGGCCGCGGATGCCCGGTTCACACTCCACCAGACGGCGTAACCGGTCTAGACCAATTCCGCATTAAATACGCCTTTATGGCGTGGCGTGAGTCACAAAAAGCGCTGAATAAACGATTTGGCAGCTGCTTTTGCTGTCAAGACCGCCGTTGCGGGCTCCGGCGCTTGCCTACCATTGATCCAGCGGAGCAGCAGGGAGCGAACATCCCCGGGGGCTCCTACGGACCCGCCACCCCTGGGTTTCCTGTCGCACCATTTTCCCTGCCGGAGCCCGCACGGGTCCGGCCCCATGTGCCGTGCGTGCACGGCGAGCACCAGGAGACAACGACGTGTCCATTGACGCAGCTACAGCCACTGACAATTCCGCAGCCACAGCCTTGACCGAAGCCGAGATCTTCGACGCCCACCAGGGCGGAAAGCTCTCCATCGCCAGCACCGTCCCGCTGTCCAACAAGCGCGACCTGTCCATCGCCTACACCCCCGGTGTGGCCGAGGTCAGCCGCGCCATCCACAAGCAGCCGGAGCTCGCCCGCACCCTGACCTGGGCCGAGCGCCTGGTGGTCGTAGTCAGCGACGGCACCGCAGTCCTGGGCCTGGGCAACATTGGTGCCAGCGCCTCCCTGCCCGTGATGGAGGGCAAGTCCGCACTCTTCAAGAGCTTCGGCGACCTTGATTCCATCCCACTGGTCCTGAACACCAGCGACGTCGACGAAATCGTGGAGACCCTTGTCCGCCTGCGTCCCAGCTTCGGTGCCGTCAACCTCGAGGACATCGCCGCTCCGCGCTGCTTCGAGCTCGAGGAAAAGCTGATCGAGGCCCTGGACTGCCCTGTCATGCATGACGACCAGCACGGCACCGCTGTGGTGGCACTGGCCGCCCTGACCAACGCCGCCAAGGTGACCGGCCGCAGCCTGGACAGCCTGAAGGTTGTGGTTTCCGGTGCCGGTGCCGCGGGCATCGCCGTCGCCGAAATCCTCCTGGCCGCCGGCATCCCGGATGTCGTCCTGCTGGATTCCCGCGGTGTCATCAACAGCACCCGCGCCGACCTCGCCGCGGACACGTCCAGCAAGAAGGCTGACATTGCCGGCCGCAGCAACCCCCGCGGGGTGGAAGGTGGCCCGGCCGAGGCGCTTACCGGAGCGGACGTCTTCATCGGCGTTTCCTCCTCAAAGCTGGACGAGGCACACCTTGCCCTGATGAACCAGGACGCCATCGTGTTCGCCCTTTCCAACCCGGACCCCGAGGTCCTGCCGGAGGTCGCCGCGAAGTACGCCGCCGTGGTGGCCACCGGCCGCAGCGACTTCCCCAACCAGATCAACAACGTCCTGGCGTTTCCCGGCATCTTCCGGGGCGCCCTGGACGCCGGCGCCCGCCGGATCACCCCGGCCATGAAGCTGGCGGCGGCCAACGCCATTGCCGAGCTTGCCGCCGAGGACCTGGCCGTCGACTACATCGTGCCCAGCCCGCTCGACCCCCGGGTTGCACCGGCGGTGACAGCGGCCGTCGCCGCGGCGGTGGAAGCGGAGTAGTCCAATCCCCGTTACTCCCGACGGCGGTGCCTCCTTCCCCGAAAGGAGGCACCGCCGTCGGGCGTTAACGCGGTCCGGTCCGGCAGGCGCGCCACCCTAGACTGGGTGCCATGACTTCCGAGACCGTGGTGACCATCCTGTGCGGCCTTGCGATCCTGGTGGGTGTGGCGGGGACCATCATCCCCGTCCTGCCCGGCAGCATCCTGATCGGGGCCAGCCTGCTGGCGTGGGCCATCTGGGGCGGCGCCGGTCCCGCCGGCTGGGTGGTGTTCGCCGTCGGCATCATCTTCGTGGCCGCCGGGATGGCCGCCGGCGCCGTCCTCACCGGGCGGAAGCTCAAGGAGCATGCCATCCCCAGCCGCAGCATCGTGGTGGGACTGGTGGCCGGTGTGGCCGGCATGTTCATCATCCCGGTGGTGGGACTGTTCGTCGGGTTCGCCGCAGGCCTGCTCCTCAGTGAAGTCCTGCGCACACGCAACCTGCCCACCGCGGCCCGTTCCAGCTGGGCCGCCCTCAAAGCCACCGGCATCGGGATGCTCGCCGAATTCGGGCTGGCGTGCCTGGCCGCAAGCGCCTGGGTCATCGGGGTGTGGATTGCCGCGGTGAACGGGTAGTTCCCTTGCGCCGGGTCAGGCAGGCGCGTACAACGGGGGGATGACCGAGCCCACGGAAGCAGCCCTGCACATCGCCACGTGGATGGACAACTACCAGGCCGCATGGTCCAGCAACGATCCGGAGCACATCCGCGCACTTTTCACGGAGAATGCGCGGTATGAAACCCGGCCGCACGACCCCGACGCCTGGACCGGCCGGGACGGGATCGTGGACGGTTGGCTGGCTGCCCGGGACGAACCCCAGGACTGGACCTTCAGCTGGGACCTGCTGGGAACCGACGGCCCCACGGCCTTCGTTCAAGGCGTGACCGTCTATGCCGGGGACCAGCCCAGCTATGACAATCTCTGGGTGGTGCGCTTTGACGGCTCAGGCCGCGCCGCCTCGTTCACCGAGTGGTTCATGGCGAGGCCCTGAGCCTGGTCAGAAAGGGTCCTAGAGCCCCAGTCCGCCGAGTTTGTCTCCGATATGGTTGCCGATGCCGCCGGGCAGCTTTCCCAGTAACTCTGCGGGGTTGATGCCTAGGTTGGACAGGAGGCCTGCGTGCTGCTCGGTGTCTACCTGGTCCGGCAGCTCAGATTCAGCTTGGGATGCTTTGTCGTTGTTCCCTTGGGACCTCAGGAATTCAAGGATCTGGTTCTTGTCGATCTGCATGCTGTTCTCCTTGGCCTGGATTTTTTACTAAGGGCACTTACTACCATCCCCTACCCCGGTGGCCCGAGCAATGGGCTGGGTGAAGGTGCCTTGCTGATGGTCCGGACAGTCCGCATGCCGCGGCCCGGCGTTCGTTAGCATGGAAAGATGACTGCCGGGGACAGCGCACCGATCTACTGGGACAGCCGTGACCTGACGCCGTTCGGCCAGGCGCACCTGCGCACGCCTGTCCACGACCTTGCCGGGGGAGTGGGCGGCCTGCTGACCGGAGTGCTGGGCGCACGCAACCCGTCCCTGCTCGCGATCAACGGCGAGGTGCCGCGGCTCCGGCGGATGCCCCGGCCGGCCAAAGAGGTGCACGACGCGGTCTTCTCGAGCCGTGAACCCGAGCGGCTGATTGCCCTGGCCCGCACCTACCCGGGCTGGGCTGGCCTGTGCTACCTGATGTCCGGGCTGCTGGTGTACCAGCACGGCGGGTACCTCCGCGCCTCGGAGCTGCTGCAGCGCGGGCTCACCACCCGCAACGACGACGACGCGAACCGCTACTCAGCCACCTACCTGCGGCGCATCGTCACCCGGATCGAACTGGCCGAACGGGTGGAGGTTCCCGTCCTGTTCAGCGAGGAATCGGTGTTCCTGGCGCTGGCCCACGCGCTGCGCGAAACAGGCCGGACCGAGGCGGCGCTGGACGCCCTCACAGGGCTGCCGCCGTCGCTCCCCATGGCCCTTGCCCGGTGCTCGCTGGCACTCAGCCTGGGCCGGAGCCGCACAGTGATCGACTGGACCGAGGGGCTCCTGAACGCCGATGACCTGTCCGCCGCGCTGCTGCTGGTCCGTGCCCGCGCCCTGCGCCGGGAAGGCCGGCTCGACGCCGCGCAGCAGGCCATCACCGAAGTGCTGCGGCGCCGCAAGACGCACCTTGCGCTCCGGAACGATGCCCTGACGGACAAGGCGCTGCTCCTGCTGGACTCCAGCCGGCGATCGCTCAATGCGCGCGACTGGGGCAGGCGGCACGAGGATCCGGTGCCGCAGCGGGAGATCGCCGCGCCGGTCCCCATCCGCAAGGACGAGGAGATGCGCCGCATCTGGGAACAGGACTGGAAGAACCTCAGCGAGGACTAGGCGCGGCCCGCCACCAGGGGAACCAGTTGTTCGCCGAGCAGCACTGTCCCCAGCAGGACCATGATGATCCCGCTGGCAAGGGTCACCGCCCGCGCCGCGCCGGGCCTGCTCTGCAGCAGCGTGCGGGACAACAGCGCCACGGCCGTGTAGACCAGCCCGGCCAGCGCCACGAACGTCATGCCCAGCAGCCCGGACTGAACCGGCACCGGCAGGGAGGCGTCCGCGCTGACGAACTGCGGAATCAGGGCAACGTAGAACAGCAGGCCCTTCGGGTTGATGCCGCTGGTGCCCATTCCCTGCAGGAAGGTGCGCAGCCGCGTTGCGCCGGGACGTCCGACGGCGTCTGCCGTACTGAAGGACGCCACGCGCCACGAGCGGAGCGTGCTGATGCCCAGCCACATCAGGTAGCCGGCGCCCACAAGCGTCAGCCAGCCCAGCACGCCGGGCATACCGGTCAGCACGGCCGCGAGGCCGGCCACCAGCAGGGCGGTGTGCAGGACGTAGCCGCCGCACAATCCGGCGACGGCGGGCACGAAACTGCGCTGTCCAAGCCCTGCCGTGATGGAGTAGGCCCAGTCCACGCCGGGCGTGCAGGCGAGGGCCGCGGCCACCAGCACAAAGGCCAGGAACAGCTCCGGATTCATGGTTTCTCCTGTCGGGGGATCTTTCAGGAGTAACTGTATGAACTTTCACCCCGGAAGTGCTGTCCGGTTTTCGCCCGGCACGCTGACCAAGCAGTAGGATTTTTGCGTGATAGACGCCATTGACAGAAATATCTTGCGCCACCTCAAGGAGGACGGGAGGATGACCGCCACGGCGCTTGCCGCCAAAGTGGGGCTGACGGTGGCCCCGTGCCACCGCCGGTTGCGCGACCTGGAACAGTCCGGCGTGATCCGGGGCTACAAAGCGGACATCGATCCCGGGGCCGTTGGCCTGGGGTTTGAGGCGATTGTCTTTGTCACGCTGCGCCAGGTGGACCGGCCCACCATGGAGATCTTCGAGAACCGCGTGGCGGACAACCCGAACATCGTGGAGGCGCAGCGGCTCTTCGGTTCGCCGGACTACCTGCTGAAGGTCATCGCCGAGGACCTGCCCGCGTACCAGCGCTTTTACGACGCAGAGCTGACATCCCTGCCCGGCGTGGAACGGCTGACCTCCACCCTGGTGATGAAGAACCTCAAATCGAACGCCGGCCCTCCGGTGTAGCGGCCGCCCGTTGCCCTAGTCGGCCGGGCGGACGTGGACGATGATCACCTGGGTGTCCTTGCCGCCGTCGTACCTCAGGTCGTAGTTCACGTCCAGGCCGGTGGCCGTTCCGGAGGTGATGGAGAAATCGCTCTTTCCCTCCGGGTCGCTTTCGGTGCTGCTGATCCACCGCTCGGCGGAGTCACCGTCGATCCCGTAACGCTGCACACCCTCACGGATCAGGGCGAAATACTCCTCGGCGGATTGTGCGGTGAGGAAGTAGGTGACCTCGCTGAAGTCTGTGCGCCTGTCCGTGGTGTTGAACCGGATGCGGTCCGTTTCGCCCGTGATTTCGCCGCTGGGCGCCACGATGGTCAAGTTGATCTTTCCGGCGCCACGGGTGTTGATCTCGGGTCCGTAGCTGTCCGGCGTCACCTGAACGGCGGCCTTGTCCAGCGTGCCGGAGCTCATGTCCAGCCGTGCGGCCCCGGTGCTGCGGATGGTCTCTACGCCGGCGGCATCAAGGGTGGAAAATTCAGAGGTTTTCACGGTGCTCCCTGCAGAAGGTGATGTGGCGGAGGACGGGGTTGCGGGATCGGGGGCGGACAGTTGGCAGCCGCCCAGGGCCAGGCCGACGGCCAGGGCCGGCAGGAGGAGTACGACGCCGGATGCGCGCCGTTGCTTCCCGGCTGCGGCTGTGTGGGTGGTGGTCACTGGTGGACCTCCGCGTCGAAGCCTTCCAGGAAGCGGTCCATGATCTGGGGGATGTTGTTGGTGGGCCGGTACTGGTCCACCCGGGAGTCAAAGTCGGAGCCGATGATCTGGGCTGCCCGGTCCGGGTCCGAGGCCAGCAGGTCCTGGTAGGCGGGCAGGGTGTCCTGCCGGATGAGTTCCCAGCGCTGGTCCGCGTTGGCAATGTTGCCGTCCGGGAAACCCGTGGTGAAGTCGGTGCGGAACTGCGTGGGGTTGTCCCAGTTGGTGAACGGCACGTTCTGCGGGCCTGGGCTTTCCACGCTGAAGGTGTAGGGGAACACCTCTGCGTAGCTCCTGGCCCCGGGGATGGAGGGCTCGCCGGCCAGGGTCACCATGTAGGTCACGGCTTCACCGCCGGGGTGGCTGCGCATGTTGTCGTAATCGTCGGCAATGATTTCGTTCTGCTCGCGGTACAGGAGGGCGGTGTTGCCTTCCTGGACGCGGTCCGGGTCGCCGGAATCGATATTGGCCCAGGCCTCCGCCGTTCCGGCATCGATGGCGCCGGAATCTTGGAGCCGGTTGATCTCGTCCAGACCGCCGTTGAGATACGCCTGGTGCTGGCGCGCCTGGTCCAGGAAGATTTCCTTGTTCATGTCCAGCATGCTGGTTTCGTAGAAGCGGATTTCGTCATCGGTCATTCCGGCCAGCTGTTCGATCTGGTCCAGGATGGGCAGCGGGATGTTGGACGCCGGATTGTTGGCGATCTGCTGCGCGAGGTCCCGCATCATGGCCATGTCGCGGAAGCCGCCCGCGAAGGACGGTCCGATCATGTTGGCCATGCCGGCCCACTGCAGGTCCGGGTTGGCCAGGTAGGCCTGGCCGTAGAAGTCGTAGACGCTGCGGATGGTGTCCCAGTTGGCTTCGGTGCCGTTGGCGGTATCCCAGGTGGCCGGATCGATGCCCATGTCCAGCATGGCCTGGTTGTTCCAGTAGTCGCTGAGGAAATCGGCGTACTCCGGGGAGTTCTTGTCGATCAGGCCGGAGTCCGCCGCCGCGTCCATGGCGGCCTTTGCGGCTTCCGGGTTGGCCAGGGCCCACTGCCTGAACTCCTCGCTCTGCAGGTAGTCCCGGCGCTCGTCCGGCGTCATCGAGTTCAGGGTGTCGGTCAGGTCCTGCGCTGTTGCGCCGCCCCCGCCCGACTGGCCCGGGCCACCACCGCTGCCGCCGCCGGCGCCGTTGCTGGCCCGTTCCTGTTCGTCCGCGTTGGCCAGCAGCGCCTTTGACGCCGTTTCGAGCCCGGCCGTGGCGGCCTTCAGCAGCTTGATGTGGGAGGAGGTCCATTCGCTGCGGAACCTGTCGCCGTCGTGCCCCTTCCACAGCCCGGAGCTGATGGTGCTGTTGAGCTGCTGGCCCAGGGCGTTGAGCCGGTTGGCGCCGCCGGCGAGGTCCTTGGCGACCTGCCGGAGCTGGGCGACGTCGCCGCCGTAAAAGGTCCCCGCCATGATGATTCCCCCTGTGTGGATGTACCGTGCCAGCCTAGCGGGGAAGGTACATCCCGGCGATGGGGAGGGCTATCCGTCCAGCAGCCCCGTGGTGCGGTAGGGAATAACTTCGCGCAGGAACATGCTGGTGGAGGTGCGGACGATTCCCGGGCACAGCCGGATTTCCTCCGATACCCGGTACAGGTCATCCGGGCTGGTGGCCACCACCCGGATCAGGAGGTCCGTGTCGCCGGCGGGTGCGTGGCATTCCAGGACCTCCGGAATGTTCCGCAGGGCGGCGATGGCCTCATTGAGGTGGCTTTGGTCCAGTTCTGCGCTCACCGACGCCGCCACCCCGCGGCCCAATGCTGCGGGAAGGACCCTGCTGCTGTTGGGCCGGAGCGCGCCGGCCGCCGTCATCCGCTCCAGACGCGACTGCACCGTGCCGCGTGCCAGCCCCAGCCGCTGCGCCAGCACCATGATGGGAACCCGCGGGTCCTCGTCCAGCGCCCGGAGGATCCGCCGGTCCGTGGTGTCGAGTTCCTGCAATTTGCCTACTTTCTGCTGATGCGGGCGGCTTGGATTGGTCAGACTGACTAACGAACGCGAGGCCGGTTGCACCAACTGTATGGCTGGTGCTGAAATGTTGGCAACACGGCAGCGGTTACCGCCACTGCCCGCAGGCCACCGGCTTCCGGCACACCACCCGGGCGCCGCGCACAGCTTCCCGCAAGGAGGCCGCCGCTGATTGACTCTTGTTCACGCATCGTCTTTCCGCACCCACTGACGAGAGCCCCTGGGCTACCGATCCACCGGATGTCCGGTCATATCGGTGGCTGAGGGGCTCTTGTGCTGTTCCGCATAGGCTGGATGCATGACTTTGGCCGGCCGCTTCGCCCCCAGCCCTTCCGGCGAACTGCACGTGGGCAACCTCCGTACCGCCATCCTCGCCTGGCTCTTCGCCCGCTCCACCGGCCGCAGCTTCCTCCTGCGCGTTGAGGACCTGGACAGGGCCCGCGCCGGGGCCGAGGCCGTCCAGTTGCGCGACCTCGCCTCGATAGGGGTTGACTGGGACGGTGCGGTGGTCCGGCAGACTGCACGCGGATCCTTGTATGAGGAGGCCATCGGGCGCCTGCAGTCCGCAGGCTTCACCTACGAGTGCTTCTGCACCCGCCGTGAAATCCAGGAAGCCCCCTCCGCCCCGCATGCACCCCAGGGCGCCTATCCCGGCACCTGCCGCAACCTTGAACCCGCAGAGCTGGAGTACAAGCGCTCCACCCGGCCGGCGGCCATCCGGCTGCGCGCGGACGTTGCAGAGTTCACGGTCCGGGATGTCCTGCACGGCGCCTACACCGGTGTGGTGGATGACTTCGTGCTACGCCGCAACGACGGTGTCACCGCATACAACCTGGCAGTGGTGGTGGACGATGCCGACCAGGGAATTGACCAGGTGGTCCGCGGCGACGACCTACTTCCCTCGACCCCCAGGCAGGCATATCTCGCCTCCCTCCTGAATATTCCAGTTCCGGAATATGCCCACGTCCCGCTGGTGGTGAATTCCGACGGCGTCCGGTTGGCCAAGCGCGATGGTGCAGTGACGCTCGGTGACCTCGACGCTGCGGGCGTTCCGGTGGACCAGGTCCGGAACCGGCTGCTGGCGTCACTCGGGCTCCCCCCGGGGCCGCTGAGCCAGGCGCTCGACGCCTTTCATCCCGCCCGGGTGCCGACCTCGCCCTGGGTTTGGGAGGGCTTCGTCAACAATCGTTGACGCGCACCCACGGCGTCAACTAATGTTGACGCCGTGGAGGTGGACCGGATGAAGACACTCGTTGGATCAATGGACGGCAAGGGCCCCGCCGAGGCCCTGTATGCCGTTGCCGAACTGCAGAAGGAAGTCAGCCGGGCGGAGGCGGCCCTGGTGCGCGGCGCCAGGCAGGCCGGCTTGTCCTGGGAAGCCATTGCGCTGTGCCTGGGCGTCACCAAGCAGGCGGTACACCGGAAGTACGGCAAGCAGTAGCCCGGCCGGACTTCTTGGCCCTACGCCGGAAGCCCCGGCCCTGCCTTGGACTCCAGCTTCGACACGGCCGCATGCACCCGGTCGCTGCCGCGTTTTTCGTCAATGACGATCGAGGCGGCCAGGGCGGCCACGATGACCAGCAGGCACACGGGGACGGAGGCGCCTGCTGCCGCCAGGGCTACCGCGCCGCCCTGGAGAGCGATGACACCCGCTGCGACCGCGATGACCATGCGGTCGGTTCCCATCATCACGCTGTACAGCCAGGTGAGGGTTGCCTTGAAGACTGCCACCGGAATGGCGATGCTCGCCACGGCCGCCGCAGCGCTGATGTGGGCCTCGTGGTCGATGTAGTACGCGGCGACGTGGAGGCCGGCGCCGGTGGCGGCGATGGCCGCGAAGATGGGGATGTGGCCGTAGCCGAACAGGTAGGACCGGTGCCGCCGCAGGTGCAGCGCCCGCCCGGCAGGCAGCATGAAGTACACCCACCACATTCCGAAGGCCAGCGCCGTTCCGCCGAACCCCACCAAGGCCGCGTCCATGGTCCAGCCGCTGTTGGCTACAAACGCGCGCAACGTCTCGATGGCACCGATCAGGCACTCACCCAGGGCAATGATGGCGAGCAGTCCGTACCGCTCGGCGATGTGGTGTGCATGCCACGGCGTGGTTGCCCTGCGCTCGGCAAAATAGGGCGTGGCCATCTCCAGCGCCACCAGCGGAACCACCATCAGGAGGGTGGCGGCAACCCCGGTGTCGAGGATCAGCACCGCCACCCAACCCAGCTGGACGATGGCCAGGTACCGGGCGTAGCGCAGGCACGTCTCGCGGCGGGCAGGATCCTGGCGCGCAGCCCGCATCCACTGCGCCACCAGGGCCAGGCGCATCAGGATGTAGCCGCCCACAATGACCCTGTTGTCCACGTGCTGCCCCTCGACGATCGAGTGGAACATCGGTTCGATTCCCATGGTGAGGATCAGGACGCCCACGATCTGCACCATGGTGACCACGCGGAACACCCAGTCGTCCGTGTCGTAGGCGCTGGCGAACCAGGTGAAATTTATCCAGGCCCAGATGACGGCGAACATCGCGAAGGCGAACCCGATCAGCCCGGGCAGCACGTGGGCCTCCGCGGTTTCATGGGCGAACTGGCTTCCCGCAACGCCGAAGGCAATCACGAACGTCAGGTCGAAGAAGAGCTCCAGCGGGGTGGCTGCCCCGGTGTTTTTCATGCGGATCGCGGCCGCCCATGCGCGCGAACGCATGCCGGAGGGGGTTTGAGGACATGCCTCAAAGATAGCCGGACCGGACCCGTTCAGACCCTGCCCAAAGCGTCTATGTCTTCGAGGAAGTCCTGGTGGACCTCGGCGCTGACGGTGGTGCGGGTTTCGGCGATCGCGGCGAGGTAGTCCTCCGTGGAGGGCCCCTTCCGTACCGCTTCCCGGACAGACGGCCGCGCATCGGAGGCCAGCCCGCCGTCGCTGTCCTTGCCGTAAACAACGTTTTCGAGGGCCCGCTGCGAGGCGCTCCGCGCCGCATACTCGATGTCGGCCGGCGAGAAGCCCTCGGTCCGCTCCACGAGGAGGTCCACGTCCACGTCGTCCACCACCGGGGCCGGGATGAAGCGCTGCCACATGGCCTCGCGGGCCTGCCGGTCCGGCAGGCCGATGGGGATGACGTAGTCGAACCGGCCGTGCCGCAGGAAAGCGGTGTCCAGGGCGCGGATGAAGTTGGTGGCGCAGACCAGGAGCCGGCCGGGCTGTTCCCGGAACGCCGGGATGATCTTGAGCAGTTCGTTGGTGACGCCCTGCAGGGGTGAGGGCGGGTCCCCGGCGCGCTGCGAGGCGATCTCCTCCACCTCGTCGATGAAGACCACCGCGTGCTCGAGCTCGGCAATTTCCAGGAACGTCTCCCGCAATGCGCCGGCCAGGCCCTGCGGATCCGCGGCGAGGCGGGAGGGGAACACCTCCACGAACGGCCACTCCAAACGGGACGCGATTGCCTTGGCGAACGTGGTCTTGCCGGTGCCGGGCGGACCGAAAAGCACGACGGCGCGCGGCGGCACCACGCCGAATTCGTCCGCGAGGTCCGCCTCGGCGAGCGGCAGCACCAGGCGGCGTTCCAGGAGTTCCTTTTCCTTGCGCATGCCGGCGACGTTTTCCCAGAGGTCGCGGGCGAGGACGCGGCCGCCGAGCTGGCCGAGCGCACCGAGCTCCTGCCGCTGCACGGGGATGGTGCGTTCGAAGTAGCGCAGGTTCTTCTTCAGCGCGAAGCCGCGGCCCAGGAACGCTTCCACCCTTGTTTCGGACTCCGGCATCAGGGCCGAAAGCTTGTTCAGCCCGTGCGGTGCCATCCGGTTTTCGACGGCGGCCAGCAGCGACGTACCGATGCCCCGGCCGCGGAACTCCGGCAGGGTGGCCAGGAAGACAATCCAGCCCTGGTCGTGTGCGGCACGCCCCACGGCGGCACCCACCACCTGATCACCCAGCACCGCCACCACGGCATGGTCCTTCTCGCACGAGGCCAGGACCTCGGACAGCGCGTACACCGGTTCCACGTTTGTTGCCTTCAGCGTCTCCCACAGGTGCAGGATCCCGTCCAGGTCCGCCGAATGGAAATCCCTGATCCGCCAGTTGGTCATGCCGTCACTCCCGTTGGTTCCCCGTTGAACTGCCCATGGTCTCTACTGCAGCGAGCATAAGCGATCCGATGGACGATGCCCGTTGCGGTCCCGTTGCATGACGTGCTGCCGGCGGCGGTTCCTTGGGGTGCCAAGCAGCTCCATGGTGCTCCGCAGGGTAGCCGGGGGCGTTGAGCCTGTCCGGCCCGAGGAGTAGCGTGTGATGCACATCACCCAAACCCCTAGGAGCAACCATGCCACATCTGGGACGCCGGGTAGGAGCCTTAACGGCTGCACTGGCGATGAGCGTGACGTCCGGAGCCATTATGAGCCCGGCCTCGGCCCACACGTGGGACGACGAACCCGAGAAGAAAGCCGCCGCCACCGGATACGGGGGAGCGGTCAGCACGGTGGACGCCGATGCTTCCGCGGCCGCCATCACGGTGCTCCGCAAGGGCGGCAACGCCGTGGACGCCGCCGTCGCAGCGGCAGCCACCCTGGGGGTAACGGAGCCCTACTCTGCCGGCATCGGCGGAGGCGGCTACTTCGTGTACTACGACGCGAAGAGCGGCGAGGTCCACACGCTCGACGGCCGCGAGACCGCACCCGCGGCGATGCCGAACAATGCGTTCATCGATCCCGCCACCGGAAAGGCATATAACTTCTCTCCGGAACTCGTCACCAGCGGCGTTTCCGTGGGCGTCCCCGGCACGGCAGCTACGTGGGAGCGTGCGCTGGAACGCTGGGGCAGCCTGACCCTCGGCGATGCCCTGAAGCCTGCCATTGACGTGGCGGACAACGGGTTCACCGTGGATGCCACGTTCAAGCTCCAGACCGCGGAAAACCAGGTCCGCTTTGAAGCGTTCCCGTCCACCAGCGAGCTCTATCTTCCGGGAGGCGCAGCCCCCGCCGTGGGGTCGGTCCTGAAGAACCCCGACCTCGCCGACACCTACCGCTTGCTTGGCGACGAGGGCACTGACGCCTTCTACAAGGGGCCCCTCGCCGAGGAGATTGCCGCCACCGTCCAGGAACCACCGAAGACGGTTGATACTGCGCTTCCGGTGCCCAAGGGGTACATGACCGCCGAGGACCTGGCCGACTATGAGGTACTGAACCAGGATCCCACCCACGTCAGCTACCGGGGTTACGACGTTTATGGGATGGCACCGTCCAGCAGCGGCGGCACCACGGTGGGCGAGGCCCTGAACATCCTGGCCCCGTTCGAATTGCCGGACCTGGTGAAGGGCAAGGGCAACGCCAAGAACCAGTCTGACGTCCTGCACTACTACCTTGAAGCGTCCGCGCTCGCCTTCGCTGACCGCGCCAAGTACGTGGGCGATCCGAACTTCGTGGACGTCCCCACCGAAGCCCTCCTCGACGACGTCTTCGGCAAGGAACGCGGCTGCGAGATCGACGCCCGGAAGGCGGCCGTCAAGCCCGTGGCAGCCGGTGACGTGGAGAACTATGACGGCACCTGCGACGTGGAACCGGCAGCGGCCGGCGACGCGCCGGACACCGAAAACATCAACACCACCAACCTCACCGTCTCTGACAAGTGGGGCAACGTTGTGGAGTACACGCTCACCATTGAACAGACCGGTGGCTCAGGCATCGTGGTTCCCGGCCGTGGCTTCATCCTGAACAACGAGCTCACGGACTTCTCCACCGAGTACAAGGCGGACGACCCCAATCGGATCCAGCCCGGCAAGCGGCCCCGTTCCTCGATGTCGCCCACCATCGTGCTCAAGGATGGCGACCCGTTCCTGGCCCTCGGCTCGCCCGGCGGCTCCACGATTATCACCACGGTGCTGCAGACGCTGGTGAACAGGATCGACCTCGGCATGAGCATTGAAGACGCCGTGGCCGCTCCCCGCGCATCGCAGCGGAACACCGCCAACGTGACAGCGGAACAGGGCTTCATCGACTCGCCCTCGGGCAAAGTCCTGGCGGCCAAGTACGGGCATATGTTCACCGCTGCCGGTACCCCCGGCACATCGGCGGCCGAGATCGGCGCCGCAACGGCCATCGAGTTCCATCGGGACGGCCGAGTGACAGCGCTCGCTGAACCCGAAAGGCGCGGTGGCGGATCGGCCATGGTGGTCAAACCGGCCAGGTGATCCGGCCGCTGCCGCCGGGCAGCTGCCCTTAAACCCTGACGGCGGCACCTGGGTTCTGTAGTTCCAGAACCCGGGTGCCGCCGTCGGACGTTATGAAGCGCTACTTCTTGAAGGTGTCTGCCGGTGGGTTGGCGATGACTGGCGCAACACCGGTGTGGCCTTCGCGGGTTGCGGCGATTTCGTGGATGCGTTTGCGGCAGGCGTACCAGCCGAAGACCATCAGTACTGAGGCGATGGCTGTGACCATCATGGTCAGTGGTGAGTCGATGAACACCATGACCAGGACACCCACCAGGAAGACCAGGGAGAGGTATCCGGTGTAGGGGGCGCCGAACATGCGGAAGGAGGGCCGTTCCACCCATCCCTTGTCGGCCCAGCGTTTGAGCTGGATCTGGCACAGGACGATGGTGGCCCAGGTCATGATGATGCCTACGGAGGCGATGTTCAGCACGATCTCGAACGCTTCGGCCGGGACCAGGTAGTTCAGCGGGACGCCGAGGAGGGAGACGCCGGCGGTGATGGCGATCCCGCCGTAGGGGACACCTGCCTTGTTCATCCGGGACGCGAATTTCGGGGCGGAGCCGTTCACGGACATCGAGCGCAGGATCCGGCCGGTGGAGTACAGGCCGGCGTTCAGCGAGGACAGCGCCGCGGTGAGGACCACGAGGTTCATGATCACGTCCACGCCCTGGACGCCGATGGAGCCGAAGAACGTCACGAACGGGCTGACGCCCTTCTGGTAGGACGTGTAGGGCAGCAGCAGGGCCAGCAGGATCACGGAGCCGACGTAGAACACGGCGATGCGGAAGACCACGGAGTTGATGGCCTTGGGCATGATCTTTTCGGGGTTCTCGGTCTCGCCGGCCGCGGTGCCCACCAGTTCGATCGAGGCGTAGGCGAACAGGACGCCCTGCATGAGGATGATCATGGGCAGCAGGCCGTTGGGGAAGACGCCGCCGTTGTCCGAGAGGAGGTTCAGGCCCACTTCCTGGCCGTCCACCGGGGTCCCGAAGATCACGAAGTAGGTGCCCACCAGGAGGAACGCGACGAGGGCGGCGACCTTGATGAGGGCGAACCAGAATTCCATCTCGCCGAAGACCTTCACGGAGACCAGGTTCAGGCTCAGGACCACCACCAGGGCAATCAGGGCCCACGCCCACTGCGGCACGTCAGCCATCCAGGGGACGTAGTTGCCGAAGAAGTGCATGTAGAGGGCGGCGGCGGTGATGTCCACGATGGTGGTGGTGGCCCAGTTGATCCAGTAGAACCAGCCGGAAACGAACGCGGCCTTCTCCCCGAAGAACTCACGGGCATAGGACACGAACGAACCCGACGAGGGCCGGTGGAGGACCAGCTCACCGAGGGCGCGCAGGATCAGGAACGCGAAGAAACCACACACGGCGTACGCGATGACCAGCGACGGGCCGGCTGCGTTGAGGCGGCCGCCGGCACCAAGGAACAAACCGGTACCAATAGCACCGCCAATAGCGATCATCTGGATCTGCCGCGGCTTCAGGCTCTTGTGATAACCCTTATCCTCAGCATGCAGCGAGGACTCGGTAGCGTGTGCGTGACCGCCGTCGATGACGTGGTCTGGGAGTGGGGACTGACTCATGGGTGTCCTTACAGACGGGGGATGTTGGGGGCTGTGTCCGCCGATGGCGGGTGGGGACTACTTGCTGAGGTTGGCGAGCCGTTCGGGGCTCAGGAGTTCCTGCAGTTGGGTGGCGGTGAGCAGTCCGTGTTCCAGGACCAGCTCAGCCACGCCCTTGCCGGTGGCGAGGGCTTCCTGCGCGATGGCGGTGGCGGTGGCGTAGCCCAGGTGGGGGTTCAGGGCGGTGACCAGGCCGATGGATTGCTCCACCGTGAGCCGCAGGTGTTCGGTGTTAGCGGTGATTCCACGGATGCAGCGCGCCGTCAGTGTACGGCAGGCTGCTTCGAGGTGGGAGATGCTCTTGTGGAGGCTGTGGACGATGACGGGTTCGAACGCGTTGAGCTGAAGCTGCCCGGCTTCGGCGGCCATGGTGATGGTGACGTCGTTGCCGATCACTTCGTAGGCCACCTGGGAGACCACTTCCGGGATCACCGGGTTGATCTTGCCGGGCATGATGGAGGAGCCGGACTGGACGGCCGGCAGGTTGATTTCGCCCAGGCCGGCGCGCGGGCCGGAGGAGAGCAGGCGGAGGTCGTTGCAGATCTTGGAGAGCTTGACCGCTACCCGCTTGAGCACGCCTGAGAGGTGGACGAACGCGCCAACGTCCTGGGTGGCTTCGATGAGGTCGACGGCGGTGACCAGCGGCAGGCCGGTGACCTCGGCCAGGTGCCGGCAGGCGGCGTCGGCGTAGCCTGCCGGGGCGTTCAGGCCGGTGCCGATGGCGGTGGCACCGAGGTTGATTTCGTGGATCAGGAGTTCGGCTTCGGCCAGCCGCAGCCGGTCCTCGCCGATGGTGACGGCGTAGGTGCCGAATTCCTGGCCCAGGGTCATGGGGACGGCGTCCTGGAGCTGGGTGCGGCCCATTTTCACCACGGTGCGGAATTCCATGGCTTTGGCGGCGCAGGCCTCTTCCAGTTCGGCCAGGGCGTCCAGGAGTTCCCGGGCGGCGAAGATGGTGCCGAGCTTCACCGCGGTGGGGTAGACGTCGTTGGTGGACTGGCTGAGGTTGACGTGGTCGTTGGGGTGCAGCCGCGCGTAGTCGCCCTTGGGGTGGCCAAGGATTTCCAGGGCGCGGTTGGCGATGACCTCGTTGGCGTTCATGTTCGACGACGTTCCGGCGCCGCCCTGGATGACGTCCACCACGAACTGTTCGGCCAGCTTGCCGTCCAGGATGTCCTGGCAGGCCTGTTCGATGGCTGCGGTGCGTTCGGCATCCAGCAGGCCAAGGTCCCGGTTGGTGCGGGCGGCGGCGAGCTTGACCGCCGCCAGGCCGCGGACCAGGTGCATGTTGGTGGAGAGCGGCTGGCCGGTGATGGGGAAGTTCTCCACGGCGCGCAGGGTGTGCACGCCCCAGTATGCTTCCGCGGGGACGTCGCGGTCACCCAGCAGGTCGTGTTCGGAGCGGAAATTTTCGGCGGTTGGTGTGATGGTCATGGGGGTCCTTACGGGCGTCGTTGTCTGGTTCGGACAGAAATTAGTTGAGGAAGTCGGTGGCCTGCAGCCGGCCCACTTCGTGGCCGCCGCCCAGCACGGGTGCGGTGGCGATGGGGGCCAGGGGTCCGGTATCAAGTCCCAGCGCGTCGAGGAGCCGGACGGTGGCGGGCATCCGGGCGCGGTCGCCGC
The DNA here is from genome assembly GCF_030818145.1 of Pseudarthrobacter sp. SORGH_AS 212. NCBI lineage: Bacteria > Bacillati > Actinomycetota > Actinomycetes > Micrococcales > Micrococcaceae > Pseudarthrobacter > Pseudarthrobacter sp. SORGH_AS 212. The sequence continues at coordinate 2,252,784 of NZ_JAUTAA010000001.1, forward strand.
CGTCGGAAATCTTCACGGCCACGGCACTGCCGTCGGCCAGGCCCACCAGCTGGACGCCCTCGAAGCCGTCCTTGGCCACGGCGCCGGGCACCAGGCGCATGAGCTCAGTGACGTCGCGTCCCTCGCCCGCCACCATGTGGGGGTGCTGCTGCATGGCGAGCCCGACGGCGGCTTCCGCGCTTCGGGAAGCCGGCCCGCCGTCGTCGGAGGTTCCCTCCGCCTGGCCGGCGGCGCGCGAAATGAGGCCGAAGGCGCGGGCCATGCCGCGGAGGGTGAGGGCGAACAGCGGGGTGCCGCAGCCGTCGGTGCTGATGGCGGCGGGTTCTTCGCCGGTCAGTTCGGTGACGGTGGCGGCAACGAGCTGCTGGAGCGGATGGGACGGCTCAAGGTAGCCGCGGACCGGCCAGCCGTTGATGGCGCAGGTGGCGGCCATGGCGGCGTGCTTGCCCGAGCAGTTCTGGGTGAGCTGGGTGGCTTCGCCGCCGTTCCGCAGCCATTCCCCGCGTTCGGCCGTGCCGTAGGGGAGGTCCGTGCTGTTTTCGAGGTCGGCGGCGCTGAGGCCGTGCAGTTCCAGGATGCGGAGGGCGCCGTCGCGGTGGCGGCTGTCGCCGGAGTGGCTGGCGGCGGCCAGGGCCAGGAGGTCTGCGGGGAGGTCCAGCCCGGCCCGGACCATGGCCACGGCCTGGAGCGGCTTGAGCGAGGAGCGCGGGTAGAAGGGGGCTTCCGGGTTGCCGGCGGTTGCGGCGGTGGAGCCGTCCCTGCGCAGGGCGAGGGCCGATCCGTAGTGGACGCTTTCCACGAGGCCGCTGCGGACGGCCGCCACCAGGGGAGCGTGCTGCGGCAGGGCCAGGTGGTCCGGGGCAGGGGTGCGGGCAGCGGAAAACGCGGGGGAGGGCATGGTGTCCTTGGGGTTGCTGGCGGGTTATTTGTTGAGGATCGAGTCGAGGGCCTGGCCCACGGCTTCCAGGTGGCGGGCCATGGCGGAACGCGCGTCGTGGGCGGATCCGGCCTCGATGGCGGCCAGGATGTGCTGGTGTTCAATGTCCGAGGCGTGCTGGCGGTCAGCCACCATGTTCAGGGTTTCCGACTGGTGGGCCAGTGCGTCGCGGATATCGGCCACGACGCTTTCGAAGACCTTGTTGCCGCTGGCGCGGGCGATGGTGGCATGGAAAGTGGAGTCCAGGGCCACCCAGGATTCGGGGTCGGTTTCGGTGGCCATGGCGGCCATGATTTGGCGGAGGGTGTCCAGCTCGTCGTCGGTGCGCCGCTCGGCGGCGAGGCCGGCGGCGGGGATTTCGATGTGCGGGCGGGCCTCGGTCAGGTCGCGGGCGGAGTACTGTCCCAGTGTCAGATCGTTGGCTACCCTGTTGGCCACCACGAACGTGCCCTTGCCGGTCTTGGTGACCGTCAGGCCCAGGGCGGTGCAGGAGCGGAGGGCCTCCCGGATGACGGAGCGGCTCACGCCGTATTGCTGGGCGAGGGTGGCCTCGGAGCTGAGTTTGCTGCCCACGGGAACAAGGCCGGATTCGATGTCCACGCGGATCGCGTTAAATACCGCTTCGGCGGCGCTGAGCCGCGCGAGGGGGACCACAGGCTGTCCTGCTGTCCGGCTGTCTGACAGGTTCACGCTTAAAATATGGCACCGGTCACACGGGAGTGTCAAGCCCCACTCTTTACCGGCTCCCTCATGACCGGCACGAGCGTACCGTTATAGCCGAATAGCCTCTTCCGCAACCAGGCCACCACTGCTACATTGAACCTAACCGGCACGATCGTGCCTCAGGAGGTACGTATGACGTTAATGGACCTGGTTGCAACGGAGGTCCGGGCCAGGCGCACCTCGCTGCGGCTCACCCAGCGGGACCTCGCCGACATGGCGGGTGTATCAGAGCGGTTCGTCAGGTTCGTGGAGCGGGGAAAGCCAAGCGTGCAGCTGGACTCGCTGCTTGCAGTCCTCGATACGCTGGGCCTCGAACTGCGGATTGCTGACAGGGCCAGCCAGGCGGAGCGTTCCCTTAGCGGCCAGGACCGCGCCGGGAGTGCCGCTCCGTGAGGCACCGCGTCGCGGACGTCTACAAGGCAGGGGTCCTGGCCGCGCGGCTGGAACGGTACGGCGGCGGAACGAAGTTCAGCTACCTGCCCGTTTACCTTGCCGGCGGAGGACCCGCCGTCGCGTCCTCCCTTCCCCTCACCGGAGAACCGGTCATGTCCGCCGCAGGTGCCGCACCGCCGTACTTCACCGGCCTGCTGCCGGAAGGCCGGCGCCTGAATGCACTGCGCCGGTCCATCAAAACCAGCGCGGACGACGACCTGTCCCTGCTGATCGCGGCCGGCGGGAACCCTGTGGGCGACGTCCAGATCATCGGCCACGGCGAGCCGCTGGACCCGGACGAACATGCGGTGGAGCTGGACCCGCGCCAGCCGGTGGACTTCGACGAGCTCCTGGGCGACCCGGACCTGATCGATCCCGTGGCGCTTGCCGGCGTGCAGGACAAGCTGTCCGCCGGGATGATCTCGCTGCCCGTGGCCGCCAAGGGCAAGCGGTTCATCCTTAAGCTCAACGCCCCCGAGTTTCCGCATGTGGTGGAGAACGAGTTCGCCATGTTCCGCTACGCGGCCAGGCTGCGGATCCCGCTGAGCCGGGTGGGGCTGATCCGGGACGTCGCAGGGCGGCCGGGACTGCTGGTGGAACGCTTCGACCGCGTCCCGCCGCTCGAAGCAGCAGCCGGCGCCGGCGACGTCCTGCGGCTCGCCGTTGAGGACGGAGCCCAGGTGCTCAGGCTGTACCCGGCAGACAAGTACAACGTGGGGTACGGGCAGGTGTGCCGGGCACTGGCGGAGCACTGCGCCGCTCCGCTGCCGGCCCACCGCAACCTTGCCCTTCAAGGTGCGTTCGCCTGGCTGACCGGCAACGGCGACCTGCACGCGAAGAACGTGTCCATGGTGCAGGATCCCCGGGCCGGCTGGGTGATCGCGCCCGTCTACGACATCCCCTCCACGGTTGTTTACGGCGACAAGACGCTCGCGCTGGCCATCGACGGCAAGCGGACGGGCATCTCCCGCCGCCATTTCCTGGGCTGGACCGCGGGCCTCGGGCTTCCGGAGCGCGCCGCGAGCAAGGTCATCGACCTCGCGTTAGGGGCGTCGGGGCCGCTGGTTGCCGACCTTGAGGCCGGCACTGCGTTTGCCGGTGCCGGACCGGCCGGGAAGAACGACGGCGGCCGGTCGCCGTTCCCGGACATGGTCACCAGGGCATGGGTCAAGGAGCTGAAGCACCGCCGCCGGCTTTTCGAAGGGTAGGTTGCCACGCTTCCGCGTTCAGCCTGGCGGGGAGTGGCTTACAGGTGCTGGATGCCCGCCCGCTGCATGGCGTCCTTGTAGATCTCGACGTTCTTAGTGAGGATCTCTTCCTGCTTCGTGTCGGATACGGCGAATGCCCGCCCGCCAAGAGCAGTGGCCTTGTAGATCTTGATGCCGCTGTTCTTCAATGCGGAGTGGTAGGTCTTCTCGTAGAGCGTCAGGAAAGTGGATGCATCGGTTCCGTGGGCAATGATCGCCGAGACGCGGGAGTTGATTTTGAGGAACTGGCGGAACGGGCGGAGGCCGTCCGTCTTCTCCTGGACACTCAGCGCCGACGGGCTTCCGGACTCGCGGACCCAGGGGAACGCGTTCCAAGGCATGACGTAGCGCGGATCCAGTTCGGCGAGTTCGTAGATCTGGGTCGCACGGCGTGCGGCTTCATCGTCGTTGTTGTGGGACACGAACCCGGATTCGGTGCCCTTCCCGGGGCTGACCTGCAGGGTGACGATCCGGCACTCATCCTCGTCATGGACGGGGTCGATGTAGGGAACGGTGGAGCCCGGCTTCTTTTCCATGAGTTCGTCGCAAAGCTGGGTTACCTTCGCGATGTTCGGTTCCTGTAGCAGGGCTTTCTTTTCGTCCCAGTCAATCGTCACGATCTCTCCCTCAGCAGCACGGCGTCCAGAATCAGGCGTCTCATGCCACTCTACGCTTCTCCGTACGGGGGTGGGCAGGGGAAAGGTGCGGCGGGGGCCCGGCCGGCTTCGGCGATGCTGTTCAATGAGGAGCGTGCAGTTCACCCGGAAAGGCCTGAAGGCCGATGGTTTCGCAGGCTTCAGGCCCATCGACGATCTCGACATTATGCGCATACCGCAGGGAACCGGCCTGTTCGTTGTGGTTGCGCCGGCCGGGTTCCTGCCGCGCTTCCTGAAGAGGAGCACGGCCGGCGTCTTCAAGAAGAGGCAGCCAACCCTCCCCGATACGGCACTCCGGACGGAGTGGGTGGAATCGGCGCCGGTCCTTTACATCGGCAAGGCCGGTCCCGGCAGCAAGGGCAACAGGGGACTCAGGCGCCAGATCCAGGAATTTGTTGATTTCGGTCAGGGGAAGCCGCCAGGCCATTGGGACGGGCGGCTCATTTGGCAGTTGGCAGGTGCGGCCGAATTGCTTGTCGCCTGGAAAGAAGTGCCGGCTGGGCAGTTGAACCAGGCGGAGGCCGGCTACCACGCAGGCTTCGTGGCGGAGTACGGGAAACTGCCGTTCGCGAACCTTGTCCAGGCACGCGGCAGCGCCCCCGCCTGAAGGGAAAGGCTGCCCTGGGCGGCACGGTTCAGCCGCCCCGCGAAGCCGCCCATCCGGCGTCGTACGTGAAACGACCGCCCAGCAGCGTCGCCGCGACGGGCATGGCAGCCAGCCCGGAGTCCGGAACCGCCAGGGGATCGGCGTCAAGAAGCACGAGGTCGGCCGGCCCGCCCACCCGGACGGCGCCGCGGCCCCGGGTGGAGGCGGCCAGGGCCTGTTCGCGTGTGATGGCTTCCTGCGGCTGCCACGGATCACGGCCGTCGAAGGAAGACCGTGTGGTGGCGGCCGACACCGCTGCCCAGGGATCGAGCGGTGCCACCGGCGCATCCGATCCCAGCGCCAGCGTGGCACCTGCGTCCAGCAGCGACCGCAGCGGAAAGGCCCGGTCTGTCCGCCCGCCCCAGTTGGCATCGGCGGCATCCCGGTCGTCAAGCGCATGCACCGGCTGCACGCTGGCCACCACGCCCAGGGCGGCGAAACGGGCAAAGTCCTCCCGCCGGACGAACTGGGCATGCTCAATCCGGCCGCCGATGCCGGCATGCTCGAACGCGTCCAGGGCCACCCGGTTGGCGGCATCACCGATGGCGTGGACTGCCGGGACAAACCCAGTGTCCCGCGCCCGCCGCAGCAGGGCACGCAGCTGGTCAACGGGAACGGTCAGCAGACCATGCCCGCCAAAAGGGTACGGATCCACGCAGTATGCGGTCCGGGTGTTCAGGGACCCGTCAATCAGGATTTTCAGCGGGCCAGTGCGCAGTAAGCCGTTGCCGCCGGGTACCTCCCGGTCCGTCCGCAGGCCCTCCGAGGCAGCCCGCTCCAGGTCCGCCGGGTACACGCCGGCCTCCACGCGCAGGCTATCGAAACCGGCGGCCATCCGCCGCAGCCACGGATCGCGGTTCCACGTCATCTCAAAATCCACCACGCCCACCACGCCCCTGGCGGCGGCATCGCGGGCGGCCTGGCTGACCCAGCCGTCCACCACGGCATCCGGCAGCCGGCCCAGCTCGCGGGTCAGGAGGAAGGCAGGTTCCTCGCGGAGCAGCCCCGAGGCGTCCACCCGGAGCGCGTAGCGGCGGGCGGCAGCCGTGTTCACCCACACGCAGTGCAGGTCGTGGCTGATGAGCGCGGCCGGCCGTTCGCCGGCGGCGGCATCGAGCATGGCCACCGTGGGCGTATCCGGCCAGAGGGCATCACGGAAGCCCACGCCCACAGCGGTGATCGGGTGGCCGGGACCGGTCCCGCCCGCTCCAGCGGCGTCCGCGGCAATGAAGCGTCCGACGGCGGCAGCGGCCTCCTGCGCGGACGCCGCCGCAGCGAGGTCAAGCCGGTTCGCGTGCAGGGACCACTGGGTGAGATGGACGTGTTCGTCCCACAGCCCCGGGATGATGAACCGGCCGGCGCAGTCGACAGTCCGGAGGGGCCGGGCTTTGTGCGCCAGCGTCCCCGCCGGGCTGATCCCAGCCACCACCCCGCCGCGGAGGTGTACGTCGAGGGGTGCCTTCGAGCCGGGGCGGCGCACGGAGGCCAGGACAAGGTCCGCGGCAGCCGGCATCACCGTGTTGCCGTCACTGTGCTGCAGCCACGGGGCCTGGTCACTGCCCACGGCACGTCATGCGGACCCTCGGAGGCGGTCCATTTCCCGGCGGTCCTTCTTCGTGGGCCGGCCGGTGCCCCGGTCCCGCTGCGGGATGCCCAAGGCAGGGGCCACCGGCCGCGGCGGTGTGTGGTCGGTGAAGCAGTGTGACGCCACTTCAGCGCCGACGCGTTTGACGATCAGGCGGCGGACCTCGAGGATCCGTTCGTAGCCGGGCATTCGGACCGTCACCGTATCGCCCGTGACGAGGGTGGCGGATGCCTTGGCCGGTGTGCCGTTGAGGCGGACGTGGCCGGCGCGGCAGGCTGCGGTGGCGGCCGAACGCGTCTTGTAGGCGCGGATGGCCCACAGCCACGCGTCAATGCGGGCGCTGGCGGGGGAGGAGGGAAGGCTCGTCATGGTTGGCACCGAGTATAGCCCCGGCGCCGGGGGCCAGCCCTAGGCGACCGTTACCCGGACCTTCTGCACCATGTTGTTGGCCATGCCCTGGTAGTTCCAGTTCTGCTCCAGGGGCTGGGTGGCGCCGGTGGCATCGGTGGCGCGGCAGGACAGCACGTGTTCACCGGGCCCGGCCACCCACGGCAGGGTCCACTTCCGCCACGCGAATCCGCCCGGGGGCTTCTCGAGCTGCGCCGGCAGCCAGGCCCCGTCGATGCCGACGTCCACGCCGGTCACAGCACCTTCACCGGACCACGCCCTGCCCTGCAGCAGGACAGGGCCGGCGGCCAGGGTCCGGTTCCGTGTGAGGAAGTCCGGGATGCCCGGCGGAACCATCAGCGAACGGACCCTGATGCGCGAAACCGGTGTTCCGGCGTCGTCCGCGGAATCCTGGTAGCGGTAGGCGACGTGCTGCTGGAAGCCGGTAAAGGGGGCGGTGACCACCTCGATGGACTCTAGCCACTTCACGCTGGCCATGCCGTACCAGCCGGGGACCACCAGGCGCAGGGGATAGCCGTGCTGGGGCGGGAGCTCGTGGCCGTTCATCGTGTAAGCAAGCACGACGTCGGCCCGCATCGCCTCGTGGATCGGCAGGCTGCGTGCGTACCGCTGGCGGACGCCGCCCTGGATCCCGGCGTCCGCACCGGTAAAGACGACTTCCCGGGCGCTGGGCAGGACGCCCGCCTTGCCCAGCAGATAGGCGAGCGGGACACCCGTCCAGTACGCCGTCCCCACGGCTTCGAGGACCCAGGGCTGGCTGATGGGCCGGGGACTGAGCAGGGACCGGCCATTCCCGGCGCACTCGAGCGTCACGGGGACGGTGATGGCAGGGTCCTTGTGCAGGGCCGCCATGCTCAGTTCCAGGGACCGTTCCACCGCCCCGCCGATCAGCAGGTGCCAGGACGTAGCATCAATGTCCGGAATGTCGAAGTGCGTGAGGACATAGTGCAGGCCCGGCGGAGTGACATCACGGCGCATCGCCTCCAGCGGCATGGAGTGGTTGCGGGCCGAGAGCTGGAGTTCCTCCGCGGTCAGCGGGCCGGTGGTGGGCCCGGCGGGCGCCGTGCCCACCGGGGTTTCCGCCTGGACGGACTGCAGGTTGTCGTGGGTCTGCGTCATGGCGCTGCGATTCTGTGGGGCGGATGGCGGGGCGGTGGTTCCCTGCCTCTGGTTTACGCCCGCCCCGCGCGCCCGTCAACGCCCTGAAGACGCAAGAAAAGCTACAGCACGGGCCGGGTCAGGAACTCCGCAAGGCTGATGGGGTCCTTGCCCGTCAGGCCATGCACGTCGAGCGAAATGCCCGCCATCTCGCCTGCCGCCATGGCGGTGTAGGTGCTGACCCAGGCATCCACCTGCCATTTCGGCGCGTTGTAGGGTGCCCGCGACGCGTAGGCCTCCTCCACCGTCTCCGCCTGGTAGGTCACGTTCCTGCCGGTACCTTCGCTGATGATCTCCGCAGCCCGGGCCATGGTGAGCTCTTCGGGGCCGGTGAGCTGGTAGGTCTTGCCCTTGTGGATGGCGGGGTCGCGCAGAACGGCAACCGCGCTGCGGGCGATGTCCTCCCGGGCCACCCCGGAAAACACGCCGTCACCGGCCGGTCCCCTGATGACCCCGTGGTCATCGGTCATCAAGGGCAGAAAGTCCAGGTAGAAGTTGTCCCGCAGGAACGTGTAATCGATTCCGGAGGCCCGGATGCGCTCCTCGGTGGCGTAGTGGTCCCGGGCCAGCGTGAACGTGGCATCCGGGGCCGCCCCGTAAAAGGACGTGTACACCACGTGCTGCACGCCGGCGCCGGCAGCGGCATCCACGAACGCAAAATGCTGCTGCAACCGGTCCTCCGCCTCGGCGGCGGACACCATGAACAGCACCCGGACCCCTTCAAGGGCACTCCGGGCAGCCTCCGCGTCACCGTAGCTGCATACGGCCGTGGCCGCCTGTTCCAGCTCAGGCGCGCGGGCCGGGTCCCGCACCAGCAGGCGCTGGGCGAAGCCGGCGCCTGCGAGTTCCCGGGCCACCATGCCGCCCAGCCCGCCCGTGGAGCCAGTGACTGCAAGGTCGGGCAGGTCCGCCGCCATGCGCCTAGGCTTCCCGCGTGGCGGGTGACTTGGTCTGGGCGGGGTCGCGTTCGGCGAGGGCACCGATGGCGTCGTCGATCTTCTTCAGGACGTCCGGTTCCAGCTTCACGCCAGCGGCAGCCACGCTGTCGGCGATCTGCTCCGGCCGCGAGGCGCCCACGATGGCGGAAGCCACATTGGGGTTCTGCAGTACCCACGCCACAGCCAGCTGCGGCATGGACAGGCCTGCCTCCTCCGCGACCGGCTTGAGGTCCTGCACACCCTGCAGGACGTCGTCGCGCATCCACCGCGAGATCATCTTGGCGCCGCCCTTTTCGTCGGTGGCGCGGCTGCCTTCGGGCGCCGGCTGGCCGGGCAGGTACTTGCCGCTCAGGACTCCCTGCGCCATGGGTGACCAGACGATTTGGGACACACCCAGTTCCTCCGACGCCGGTACCACCTCGGCTTCGATGACGCGCCAGAGCATGGAGTACTGGGGCTGGTTGGAAATCAGCTGGAAGCCCAGTTCCCGGGACAGCTTGTGCCCCTCCCGGAGCTGGTCCGCGGTCCACTCGCTGACGCCGATATAGAGCGCCTTGCCCTGGCGGACGATGTCCGCGAACGCCTGCATGGTCTCCTCGAGCGGCGTTTCGAAGTCGTACCGGTGGGCCTGGTAGAGGTCGATGTAGTCCGTCTGCAGCCGCCGCAGCGAGCCGTTAACGGAATCCATGATGTGTTTGCGGGACAGGCCAAGATCGTTCTTGCCCTTGGGGCCGGTAGGCCCGAAGACCTTCGTGAAGATCTCCAGCGATTCGCGGCGCTCGCCCTTCAGGGCCTCGCCCAGGACTGTTTCCGCCGCGGTGTTGGCATAGACGTCGGCAGTGTCGAAGGTGCTGATGCCGGCGTCGAGGGCGGCGCGCACGCACTGGGAGGCGACGTCGTTTTCCACCTGGGAGCCGTGCGTCAACCAGTTGCCGAAAGTGATTTCCGAGACTTTGAAACCGCTGTTTCCGAGGTATCTGAATTCCATGGGCTTCACGCTAGCGGAGATGGTTGCTCAGGGTAAGGGCCGTCCGCCGTTCCGTGCAGCAGCGTCGGATTCGGTCCGCTTCGGCTCCTGGCCGTGCTTGAGTACCTGCTGCGCGGAGAGGGACACCAGGGATCCGGTGTCCAACGGCGGCAGTACCTGCGGAGCCGGGGGCTTCTTGAAGGAATGCGGGACTTCGCGGACGGGGCGGTGGTTGTGCAGCGCTGATTCCACGAGCGGCGCCACGGACTCCACCTTGTCCGCCGGAACGCCGGGATCCGGCAGGTCCCGCACGGAGAGCTTGATTTCGGGGGTCGCGGCGCGCTGCCGGGCCGTTGCGCGGGCGTCGGCTTCGGCCACGGCGGAGACCCAGTCCTCGGCCAGGACGGGTTGCTCGCGGCGGGCTCCGGGTTTACGGACGACGGCGGCGCCCAGCGCCGATCTCGCCAGGGCGGACTTCGCCAGCGCAGACTTTACGCGCGCCGGCTTGAGTGCCGCAGGCCAGCCGCGCGGTGTGGACGCGGATTCTGCCGCAGCGCCCGTGCCGGACCCGGAACCGGGCTCGCCAAGGCGGGTCCCGTAGAGCTGGACCAGGGGCATCCCGTCTTTCCGTTTGCCCCTGCCGAACAGCCGCATCAGCACCACGGCGGCCAGCCGGCCCACGCCCGCGAGGAGCAGGGTGATGACGCCCAGGAGGAAGAGGATGAAGAAGATCAGGAAGGCAACGCCCACCGTGCCCAAAAAGGTTAGGTTGAGGACGAGCGTGTCCGGATTTTCCACGTGGCATCTCTCCTCTCTGCTTTCAGCTGGGCCCGCGGCGGCGCCCCCACGCACGGCAGCAGCTTCGTATCCACCTTACGGATTTTTGTGCCGCCGTGCCCCCGGCGCGGGGGCCGTCCGGAGGGTTGTAGCAAAGCCGTTACCGGATATGACAGCATCCCGGTATGACAAAAATCGGAGCGCAGGACCGTTGCCCGTGCCTGTCCGGGGATCAGTACGCCTCCTGTTGCGGCCGGTTCCATTCAGGCGGGGCCGAAGCAGCGACGGCGGAGCAGCTGATGCGCTCCAGGTACACGGCCTTTGTACTCCTGGACCGGGACTACCTGCTCCGGACGTGGCACCCGGATACGGCCCCGGGGAACCTGCAGTTGGACCCGGAAATGCAGTGGCGGCGGCTGGACATCGCGGCCACCGGCGGCGGTGGACCTTTCGACACCGCTGGAACGGTGGAGTTCAAGGCGCACTACCGTCACACGGGTGAGCGCGGCGTGCTGCACGAGGCCAGTACGTTCGTCCGTTCGGACGGCCGGTGGTTCTACGTGGACGGGGACATCCTGGACTGACTACCCGTCGTAGTCGCTGTCCGGCGTGAATCCTGCCCGGTCAACCTTCCGGTGGAAGTGCATCCCGGCCAGCCCGCCCAGCACGGCACCCACCAGCGCCACCACGGCCACCACTACGGCGGCGATGATGCTGGTGGTGGTCAGCTCACCTTCGTTGATGGGGATCCGCGGGAAGCTGTTGAGGTTGGCCAGCACATTGAACTGCTGTCCGGCCACCAGGCCCAGGACGGCGATGACTATGGCGGCGATCAACGCCCAGACCCACACCATCAGGCCCTGTTTGGCCCCGTTGAAGCGGGCCATCCGGCCGGCCACGTAGCCGCCGGAGTAATAGGAGACAAACAGGATCACCAGCAGCACGATGATGCCCACCAGGCCCACCGTGCCGCTGTTCTGCGTCGCCTGGTTCACGGCCTCGTTGACATCCGTATTGTTGGCCAGCCCAACGGCGGTGCCGGCAGCTGCCACCAGGGCGGTGAGCAGGACGGCCATGCCTGTTGCGGTCAGCCAGCCAAAGAACGCCGAACCCACCTTGATACCGCCGAACTGCTCCTTCTCCCGGGCGATCGCGGTTTCGCGGTCGGTCAGGTTCGGGTTCACGGCCGCGGCCGGGACAGCTGCGGTCCGAGCGGTACCCGCGGACCCGCTGCGGTCCACGTAGTCCCGGTCCGGCTCCGCCCGCTCGGCATAGACCTCCTGGGGGTAGTCGCGTTCGGCGGATGCGGCCGGCGCCCCGGAGTACTGGCGCGTTGCATCGCCGGCGGATGTGCGGTCGATGGGACGCGTTGCATTGTCAGCCGGAGTCCGGTCGATGGAGCGCGTGGCCTGGCTGTCCGCGTCCCCGGCAAGGCCGCTTTCGCTGCGCCCGTCCTGCCGCGCTCGCCGGGGAGGGAGGTTCTCTGGGTCCGTTGAGCTGCTCATGGATCCACTCAACCACCGCCCCACCCCGATAGCAAGGATGCTTACGATTCCGTGACCTGCGGTTCTACCGGTATCTGCGGTGCAGGTTCTCCTTCGCCGAGGGCCCGTGGGAGGCGTCGGCAATCCACGGCCCGGTGCCTTCGGACTGGTCCAGGACCCCTTCCTCCAGCCAGGCGTAATCCCCGGCGAGAACCTTGCGCGTGAGGCGGTGGTCGCCGTCGTCCGTATTCCGCCACAGCTGGTCAAAGTATTCGTCCACCCGCACCCGCGCCTGTTCACAGTAGGCTTCGGCGAGTTCGTAGGCGCTCGCCGCCCGCCCGGGATCGGTGCGCAGCAGCATCTCCGCACGCGAGCAGCACGCGGTCATGGCGAACAGTTCAGCGCCGATGTCCACCACGCGGCCCAGGAAGGCCTGTTTGCGTTCGAGCTTCGCCTGCCACCTGCCCATGGCGTAAAAGGTCTGGCGGGCCAGCCGCCGGGAGGAGCGTTCCACGAACCGCAGCTGCCGGGCCAGCCGGCCGAACTCGCCGTAGGAACGCGGGTCCATTCCGGCGCCGGCCACCAGCTTGGGCAGCCATTTGGCGTAGAAGCCGGAGGCCCCGACGGCGGCCCGGGCCTTGTCGGACAGGCTCGCATCCATCGACGCCAGGTCTCCCGCGGCGGCGAGGTGCGCGTCAACGGCTTCGCGCGCGATCAGCAGGCGCATGATCTCGGAGGACCCTTCGAAGATCCTGTTGATCCGCAGGTCCCGCAGCTGCTGCTCGGCGGGTACTGCACGCTCGCCGCGTGCGGCCAGGGACTCCGCGGTCTCGAAACCGCGCCCGCCGCGGATCTGGACCAGCTCGTCGGCGATCTGGCAGCTGATTTCCGTGGCCCACAACTTAGCCAGGGCGGCCTCGATCCGCACATCCTTCTGGCCGGCGTCCGCAAGCTCGGCGGCGAGCTCGAACACGGCATCCAGTGCGAAGGCGGAGGCCGCGATGAAGGCGATTTTCTTTCCCACCGCTTCGTGCTCGCCCACGGGACGGCCCCACTGGGTGCGGGCGTTGGACCATTCGCGGGCGATCTTCAGGCTCCACCGCCCGGACGCGACGCACAGCGCAGGCAGGGCCAGCCGCCCGGTGTTAAGGGTGGTCAGGGCAATTTTCAGGCCCTGCCCCTCGCGGCCCAGCCGGTTGGCGGCGGGCACCCGGACCTGGTGGAAGCGGGTGACGCCGTTTTCGATCCCGCGAAGGCCCATGAAGGCGTTCCGGTTCTCCACCGTGATCCCGGGGGAGTCCATCTCCACCACGAACGCGCTGATCCCGCCCTTATGCCGGGTGCCGTCGGCGTCCGTGTGCGCCGGGACCACCGCCATCACCACCACCAGCTCAGCAATCACCCCGTTGGTGGTCCAAAGCTTCACGCCGTCCAACAGGTAGGCCTCGCCGTCGTCCGTGGGTGTGGCGGTGCTGCCCAGCCGGGCGGGGTCGCTGCCCACATCCGGTTCGGTGAGGAGGAATGCGGTGATGGCGCCGGCCGCGCAGCGCGGCAGGTACTCCTTTTTCTGTTCCGGCGAGCCGAATACCTTGACCGGCTCGGGCACGCCAATGGACTGGTGCGCCGAAAGGAGCGCACCGAGGCTCGGGTGGACGCTGCCCAGCAGCGCCAGGGCGCGGCCGTAGTACACCAGTGAGAGGCCCAGGCCGCCGTATTCCTGGGGGATCTTCATGCCGAAGACGCCCAGGTCCGCCAACCCCCGGATGTACTCGTCCGGAATCTGTGAAGCACGCTCAATCACCCGGCCGTCCATGGTCCGGGCATACGCGGTGAGCCCGGCCATGAATGCTTCACCGCGCTCCACATCCGCAGGATCGGGCGTTGGCCACGGGTGGACCAGGCTCAGGTCGAAGTTGCCCAGGTAGAGGCCCTTGGCGAAACTGGGCCGGTCCCACCCGGTCTCCCGGGCGGCTTCGGCCACGGCCCGGGCTTCATCCGCGGTGACGCCGGAACCGATCTTTCCGGCGGGGACGGGCGTTTCTTCGGCCGGCGCGTCAGTGGACGGGCTGTGCGTGGCGGAGGTCATGGGTTATCTCCTAGGCCGGAATGGCCGGTGAAGCCATGGATCCGCCGGGTTGGAGAACCCTTCAGCTGTCCCTCAATATTACCCGCGGGTAGGTTCCGGTACCAGGGGAAGGCTGGCCCGGAAAGTCCGCGGCCACGTCCACGCTTTTCGCGTGATGCACCAGCCGGTCCCAGCCTGCGTTAATGCCATGGACCACCGCCAGGAGCGTGCTGGACACCAGGACCCAGGCGAGCTTTCCCGTACCCAGCAGCAGGAGCGCAACCAGCCCCGATGCCAGAACGAAGGCGGCCAACAGGCCGCCAAAAGCCAGGGTCCCGATGAAGACCAACGTGGATGTGTCCAGAGCGCTCAAATCGAACTGCATGTGTCCCCCTGCGGCGTTGCTGTGGTGAAAGTCTGCTGCGGCCAAGCGGCGAAGGCCGGTAGCAGAAAGCGTAGGGTGGGCCCTGCGCGGCGAGCCAGAGCGAAGCAGCACGAAACAGCTGTTGATACGGGATCGATACCCTACCGCCGGGTAGGTCACGGAGCGGTTGCGGCGGTCCCCCCGAACGCGCTGCGTTAACCTTGTAGTTGGCCGTTTTCCGGCCCGCCCTGCCACCCGCCCCGCCAACAGTCCAAGGAGAGTGTGTGCCCCGCTCCGCCAGGTCATCCGCTGACGCCATCAGCGCCCGGCTCCGGGACCTCGAGCTCCTCACCAAGGGACCCGCCTGGGCCCTCACCCGCTCGGCGCCGTGGGTTATCGCGGTGCTGCAGGCGTCCTTTACCCGCATCCGGCCGCAGCTTCCGCTCGAGGAATTCCATGCCGATGTCGACTCCTTCCTGGAGGAGCTCCGCCGGCAGGACCCCGGGCTGGGCGGCGGAGCCAACGGCAAGTCGTTCGGCGATGAGTGGACGCGACGGCAGTTCCTGACCCGCCGGAACCAGTCCGGCCAGATCGTCTACGAAGTCACCGAACCCGCCGCCCGCGTACTCGCATTCCTGGACAGCCTCTCCAGCGAACGGTCCACCCTCAACGGGTCCCGGCTGGGCACCCTGCTCGGCGATGTCGAAAAGCTCGCCAATGAGACCAACCCGGACCAGAGCGCCCGGCTTGAGGCCCTCGAGGAGGAAATCGGTGAGCGGCAGCAGCTGATCGAGGACATCAGCAGCGGCGAGTTCGACGGCCTGCTCGATGACGACCAAGCCGTGGAGGCCGCGGGCAACATCCTGGACCTGGCCGCCAGCCTGCCCGCCGACTACAAGAAGATGCGCGACCGGATCGAGGAACTGGTGGGCGGCCTCCGCAACCAGATCATCGAGGAGTCGCTGACCAAGGGCGCCACCATGGCGCAGGTGCTGGAAGCGGACAAGCGGCTCCGCCAAAGCCCGGAAGGCAGGACGTTCCGGTCCTTCACCGCGTTCCTGGAGGACCCGCAGCAGCAGCTTCGGTTCCGCTCCGCCATCGGCGAAGTCCTCGGCCGGCAGTTCGCGGATGACCTCTCGCCGGAGGACCGCGAAACACTGAAGAACCTGGTGGCAGAACTCCGCCAGCAGCACAGCCAGATCCAGCGCATCTACGGGAAGCTCAGCGAAAGCCTCAACACCTACGTCCAGAGCGACGACTTCCGCCAGTCGGTCCGGTTACGGCAGGTCCTGCGCGAAGCCGAGCACGCCATCCGGTCCCTGCCGTACGAGCGTGACCGGCCCGGCCTGATTCCCGGACCCGTCCTGTACAACGCGGGTTTCGAGGCGCTGTCCATGGTGAAGCTGTTCGACCCAGACGAGTTCGCCGCACCCCCCAAGCTGGCCGACCCCATCGCGTTCAGCGACTCAGACCGCGTGCGCTCGCCGAGGACCGGCAAGGCCAAGCCGGCGGTGGTCCGCGCGGCCATGGCAGGAGCCAGGACCTTGGGTGACGCCTGGGAGCAGCTGCCGCCGGAAGAGCAGCACATCAACACCATCCGGGCCCTCCTGTCCGAGGCGCTGCACGCGGGCGCCACCTTCGACCGCGAAGCGGTGGACGGCCTGGACTTTGAACAGATAGACGGCACCACCCGGCGGGCCTACCTGCCGGTGGTCACGCTCGCAAAGGATTCAGATGACTGAAGAGATGACGGCACCGCCCGCCGAGCCAGTACCCGGCCCGTCGGTTGAGCCGGCCGAAACCCGTGATCCGATAGTTGGGCCTGCCGAAACCGCGGACGCCCCGATGCCGGCCAGCCACGTCACCGGCGCAGTCACTCCGCGCGACACCTTCGTGGACGGAGCCGCGCTGTTCCCCGGCGACACAGGCGTGCTGAACATGAAGGTCCGGCAGGCGCTGGTGAAGCTCCTCAAGGGCCCTTACATTGACGGCGGCCGGGACGAAAAGCTGTGGACGGTCCTCCTGGACAACCAGGTGATCCTGCGCAGCCGGCTTTCGGAACTGTTCCTCAGCATGCAGCTGGACCATGAACGGAAGATCGCCGTCCTGCGCCCGGTGGACCCGGACGTGGTCGGGGGCAGCGCCCGGTCCAGCATCCTGCGGCAACAGCGGGCCCTCAGCCGGGTGGAGACCATCGTGCTGCTCCGGCTGCGGCTCCTGCTGGACCGGCACGTCACCGCCCAGACTGACCCCACCATTACCCGCGAGGAAATCACGGACCTGGTGGCGCACTACCAGCCGTCCGGCCAGCAGGACGCCCTCCGCGACTCGGACGTGGTCACCCGGGCGATCACCAAGCTCCTGGCCCGCCAGCTCCTGCTGCCCACGGGCCTTGACGACGTGTACACCATCTCCAACGCCCTCCCGCTGGCCCTCCCGTTCGAGAACATCGGCGACATCCCGGCCCACATCGAAGCCCTGGTGGCCGCTTCGACGGACCAGTCCGGAACGGAACCCCTGCTGGACTTGGACGACACGGGTGACGATGACAACGACGACGGCGCTGCCGCCCAGGGAGTGGCATCTAAGGGAACGGATGAGGGACCCGCTGCGAGCTTGCGAGCAGTGGGAAATCCGGACCCGCTGTCGGAGCCGGACGCATCGTCCGAAGGACGGATGCCGTCCGGCGAAGGGGCGGGGGCGGCAGCGCCGTCGTCGTACCCTGCCGGCACCAAGAAGGAGGCCGCGAAGTGACCATTCCGAGCATGCTCCCGCTGGGGGAAGAGACGAACCCGGGCCAGATGCGGCTGGCGCTGGTCCAGGTGGTCAACTGGGGCACGTTCCACGGCGCGCACACCATGCGCGTGGACCGGAACGGAACCCTGCTGACCGGTAATTCCGGCGTGGGAAAGTCCACGCTCTTCGACGCCATGCTGCGCGTTTTCGATGCCAGGCCACGGTCCAACGAGGCAGCCGCCCAGCGGTCCGGCGGTGCTGTGGAGGACAAGCGCACCACGTTCACGTACATGCGCGGCAAAGTGGGCGACAAAGCCGTGGGCGAGGGCTCGGCGAGTGCCTTCCAGCGCCCCGGTGCCACCTGGTCCGCCGTCGGGCTGACGTTCGACAACGCTGCGGGCACCCGCGTGACCGTCTCGGCCCTGTTCGACCTGCCGAAGAACGGCACGGAATCGAGCGTGGGCCGGTTCTACCTGATCGACAATGTTCCGCTGGACCTCGATGCGATTGAGGGCATCGCGGACAAGCGGTTCACCAAGGGCGCGCTGGAAACGATCTTCCCGCACGCCCAGGTGTTCGACGTCCACAAGGCCTTCGCCGAGCGGTTCCGGCGCCTGCTGGGCATCAGCTCGGACCAGGCGCTTCCGCTGCTGCGGGTCATCCAGGCGGGCAAAGGCCTGGGCGGCAGCGTCAATACGTTCTTCCGCGACCAGGTGCTGGATGCCCCCGCAACGCTGACGGCGGCTGACGACGTGGTGGAAGAGTTCAGCAACCTCATGTCCATCCGGCAGCGCCTCGAAGACGTCCGGCAGCAGCGCGACCAGCTGGCGCCGGTTCCGGGGCTGAACCGCGAGTACGCCCAGTCCCTCCTGGACGCCAACCGGCTCCGGGACCTGGCCGGCGGCGAATTCGAGTCGTACAGGCAGCGGCTCGCCGTCACCGTCCAGCAGAAGATCCTGGCCCGGTTCAAGGAACTGGCGCAGGCCAAAGCGAAGGAGCTCGGTGCCGAGCGTTCGGTCCGCGATGGCCTGGCCAAGGACCTGCGGCAGCTGGAAACCGACTACAACAGCCAGGGCGGCAATGCGATTTCCGCCATTGAGCAGTCGCTGGAGAACGCAAGGGTGGGGCTGCGCCTCCGCCGCCAGGTGGAGCAGGCCGCACAGCAGGCATTGTCCGACGCCGGGCTGCAGCTGGAGTGGACGGCCTCCGGCTGGGAGCAGGCCCACGAGCAGGCGGCCGCCCGTTCCGTGGAGCTGAAGGACGATTCGCAGGCACTGCAGGAGCTGCGCTTCGAGGCGTTCGACGCCCACGCCAGCCGCAAGCGCGAACTGGCCGCGGCCGAGCAGGAACTCGTGTCGCTGAAGACGCGCAAATCCCTGCTGCCGCCGTCGAGCATTGAAAACCGTGCCGCCATTGCCGCCGCCACCGGCATCCCGGAGGACAGGATGCCGTTCGCCGGTGAGCTGATGGACCTGGCTGAAGGGGAGGAGCGGTGGCGCCCGGCGGCCGAGCGTGCGCTCCGTAACCTGGCCACCACGCTCCTGGTCCCCGGCGAACATTTCTCCTCGGTGACCCGCTACCTGAACGACAACAAGGTCCGGGGCGCGCTGCGGGCCGTGGACGTCTCCAAGCCCCTCGCCGGTGGTCCGCTGGCAGTGGAGGACGCGCGCGACGGCGACCTGCTCACCAAGCTGGACATCCTCGCCAGCGGTGCGGCTGCCGAGGCGGGGGGATGGGTGCGGGAACGCATCGCCCTCGACTTTGCCTACCCCTGCGTGGAAGACCCGGACCAGCTCGCCGCGCTGGACAAGGGCCTGAGCCTGGGCGGCGTGGTCAAGCGGAACCGCCACACCGTGGAGAAGGACGACCGGTTCACCAGCCGCCAGGACTACGTGCTCGGGTTCGACAACGCCGCCAAGCTGGAACTCGTGGCCGGCCAGGTGGAGGACCTCCGGCAGGAAGTGGCCAAGGCGGCCGAGCTGGCCCAGAGCCGGGAAGATTCCCACCAAGGCATGAGCCGGCAGCTCGAGGCGCTCCGCCGGATCGCTGAGGACGACAGGCCCTGGGACCAGGTCTCGGCAGCCGTCGCGGCCGAGGAACTGGCGGGCATTGAGCAGCGGCTCAAAGACGCCCTTGCCGCCCAGGCGGACCTGGAACCGCTGCGCGCCACCATCGAGGAAGTCCGGCAGAGGCACCAGTCCAGCACCGAGTCCGCAGCCGTGCTTCAGAGCGAGTACAAGGCCCTCGACAGGCAACTGACCGCTGCCGATTCCCTGCTGGAGGCCGCGCGCCACCGCTTGGCCGAAGCGCCGCCGTCGGACGCTACCGTGACGGCGCTGGAACCGTACTTCGCCGACTTCGGCGATGTGACGGAGATGCACGAGCTGGACAACCTGGCCAACCGCGTGCGGACCGCACTCCAGGGCGAGCTGCACACCGCCGAATCCCGGGGACAGGCCACTGCGGAGCGGCTCACCCGCATTTTCGAGGGGTTCGTGCGGGAGTGGGGCAGCGCCATCTCCGCCGACCACGGCACCAGCATTGGGGCGGCCAGCGAATTCGAAGCCCGCTACCACGCGATCGTCAACGATGGACTGCCGGCGCAGGAAGCCGAATTCCGGCAGTTCTTCAACCAGCGCACGCATGAATCCTTCAGCACCCTGCTGCACCTCCTGGACGAGGAACGCCGCTCCATCACCAGCCGGATCCTGCCGCTGAACGGCATCCTGTCGCAGGTGAACTTCCACGAGGGCAGCTTCCTGGAACTGGACATCAAGCAGACCCTGCCGCCAACCGCGAAGCAGTTCAAGGACGCCATCCAGAACGCGCTGAAGGCCCGGCATACGCGGCCCGCCAAGGCCGAGCCGGGTGCGGAACGGGACGACGACGCCGAGCTTACGGCACGCTACAAGTCCCTGGAAACGCTGGTGAAGCGCCTGGGCTCGCAGGCTCCGGAAGACCGGCGCTGGCGGGCCGAGGTGCTCGATGTCCGCGGGCACCTGTTCATCCAGTGCAAGGAGCACCGCGAGGTCACCGCGCCCCCGGCCAAGGGAAAGAAGGCCGGCAAGAAGACCGAGGTGTTCATGCACGCGGACACCGGGTCCATGTCCGGCGGTGAGCGGCAGCGGTTCACGGCGTTCATCATGGCGGCCGCCCTCAGCTACCAGCTGGGCATCGCCGAGCAGGGCTTCACCACGTACGGCACGGTGATGATGGATGAAGCCTTCGTGCTTGCCTCGGAAGAGTTCGCCGGCGCCGGGATCAAGGCGCTGCACGAGTTCGGGTTCCAACTGCTGCTGGCCGCGCCCGAGAACGTCATCGACCTGTCCCGGCACCTCGGCTCCGTGACCGAGATCCTCCGGGACCGGCGCACCAACCGTTCCGGCGTGCTAACCGCGCCGGTGATCCGCCCCCGGCAGGGCGAGGAAGGGGCCTGGCGGTCCGAGGCGAATCCTGTGGACATCGTGCTGCGCTGATGGCCGCCGCCGCGAACCTGAGACAGGGATAACAAACTGATGGATTTATCCGTCAGGTTCTGGTGTGCCGCGATTTGGTTGTGCCACCCTTGTGAGCAAAACACCACCACGCCATCCTGATCCCCGTAGGCATTGCGGAACGCTGGGTCCCGCAGTTGCCGCCGAACAAGCTCACGGCGCCCTCGTGAAAGGCAGCCACCATGCACCCAGCCCGCCGACTCACCGGACCCCTTGCAATGGCCACCGCGGCCGCCTTCTTCCTGGCAGGCTGTACAGCCGGCGGGCCGGCAGAACCCGGCGGCGGGGTGATGTCCCCCGCCGCTACAGTCCCACCTTCAACAGGGGCGCCGGGCGCTCCAGCCCCGTCCACGGCGCCGGGCCAGCCCGCCCCGCCGGCGCCGTCCAGTTCCGATCCTGCTGGGGCCGGGCTGGCGACTTTCACTTTCCCCGACGGCAGGCTCTCTTTCACGCGGCCGGCGGACTGGAAGGCCGAGGTCTTCGAGGCCTCGGCGTCCCCCTACGTGGGAACGGCCACCATCTATGACGCCAGTGACAAGCAGTTGGTCAGCATCTATTACGGACAAATCGCCGATGGCGTCGCCGGCCCGGTCACCAGGACCGTTTTCGAATCCGTTCCGGTGCCCGGGCTGCAGGGCCGGTCCACCCCGGAGGCGCATGCCTCGTTCTACGTGGACTGGGACGACGACGATGCCACCTACCACCTGCAGCTGACGGCGGGCGCACCGGCAACAGGCCCCCGGGACGCGGTCAAGGGAATCATCCTCCTGGGCGACCGCGTGCTGACGGCGGAAGTGCTGTTCGATGACCAGCAGTTCCCCGACGACAAGGCAGCCCGGGCGTGGTTCGCCGGCAGCCAGGGCCAGGCGCTGAGGGCCATCCTGGCCAGCTTCACCTACCGCTGACCGGACACAGGAAGGCCCTCCCGTGATGCGCGGGAGGGCATTCCCCAGGTGTGGCGACCGGGCGCTACTTGGACTGCACCCTGCCCAGGAACTGCGCGGTGCGGTCCTGAAGGCCCTGGATCTGGCGGACCACGACGGCGGCCGGGTCCGGGTTGATCTCATTGGCCGGGGGCTCCTTGCGGACATTGCCGGAGCACAGGAAATCTGCGCAGATCAGGGTGCCCACGGTATTGCCGTTGCGGCCGGATTGGCCGGCGCGGCGGGCCACCCAGAGCAGCACGTCCTCCTTGGAGAACACGTCACGGCACAGTTCGCACAGGACAGAGCGGTTCTTCCGGGCGCCACCTTCGGGCGCCCGGAGCAGGACTCCGGTGAGGCCCTTGGGGCCTGGAACCACGAGATAACCGCGAAGCGGCATCTTGGGGTCCCGCCAACCGAGGAAGTCCAGGCTGTCCCAGTGCAGGTTGTCAAAGTGCTGGGGCAGGTTGAGTTTGGCGGCCTCGGAACGGCTGGCGTTGACGAAGGATGAGCGGATTTGCTGGGGCGTGATTGATTGCATGGCTGAACTTTCGTGAGAAGGGGCCCGGCAGCGGGCAGCAGCCCGGGATGCGGGTTCTAAAAAGGGGAGTCAGCAGTTGTCCGCGAAGCAGGCCAAAGCGGCCACCCCGCATTCCGCGGCAGCAGCGGGGCTGAAAGCCTCCGGCGTGCGCATTGCTCCTCGATGTCCCGATCTCTTGAGGTTTTTGTCCGGCCGTTCCGTAACGGACCCGGTCCCTGCCATCCTGCCAAACCCTGGAAATCCTGTCCAAGACCACGGCGGCTGTGTCCTTCGTCACCTTGGGGAATAAGATACGAAAAGCTTTCGTAATTGCCGGAAGCATAGGCTAGCCTTGCTTAAGTTCGCATCGCTCACTTAAGGAATTTCATGGCTTCCTCCCTGTTCACGGGCCCCAGCACCACCCGCCGCACGCTGTTTAGGTCAGCGGGGGCGTCGGCCATCCTGGCCGCCGCGGTGACGCTCTCCGCCTGCTCCACCGGCCCGGCAACGTCTACTTCCGATGCCAGCGCCTCCGCTTCCAGCAGCGCCCAGTTCCCGGTCACCATCGACCATGTGTTCGGCAAGACCGTCATCGAGAAGCAGCCCACGCGGGTTGCCACGGTCTCCTGGGTCAATGACGACGTCGCCATTGCCCTGGGTGTTGTCCCGGTAGGTGTTCCCAAGAATGAATGGGGCGGGAACGACAAGGGTTCCACTCCCTGGAAGGACGCCGCCCTTGAAGAACTCGGCGCCGGATTCGGCACCGACAAGGCTCCGGTCCAGTACTCGGAGGCGGACGGCATCAACTTCACCGAGATCGCCAAGCTCACCCCTGACGTCATCCTGGCCGCCTACTCCGGCCTGACCGAAGAGGATTACAAGAAGCTCAGCGAAATCGCCCCGGTGGTGGCGCACCCCGAGCTGGCTTACGGAACGTCCTGGCAGGACGCCACCACCATCGTGGGCAAGGCGCTGGGCAAGGACGCCGAAGCTGCCAAACTGGTCTCCGACACAGAAGCCACCGTCAAGGAAGAGGCGGCGAAGTACCCGCAGATCAAGGACAAGACCTTCATCTACGGCTACGCCCTGCCGTCCGACCGCACCCAGACCGGCATCTACACGGCCAATGACAACCGGCCCAAGTTCCTGTCCTCCATCGGCATGAAGCTTGCCCCCGTTGCGGAGCAGGCATCGGCCGGCTCGAAGGAGTTCTTCGTGCCGTGGTCGGCAGAGAAGGTCAACGAGCTTGATTCGGACATCTTCCTCAGCTCGGTGGAAGACGCCAGCGAAGCCGACGCGATCAAGAATGACCCCCTGCTCGGACAGATCCCGGCCGTCAAGAGCGGCGCATTCGTCGCAGACGCCAACAAGAGCCTGGTCCTCGCCATCTCCGCTTCCTCACCGCTGAGCCTTCCCTGGGCACTGGACACGTTCCTGCCTGAGCTGGCCACCGCAGCGGATGCCGTGAAGTAGCGCCGGTTCCGTGACGCAGAGTTCGACGACGGCGGCCCGCCAGGCCGCAAGCCCCGGTACTTCGGTGCCGGGCACGGCAGCCCGTGCCCCGGGAAACGCCCGCGCGTTCCCGGGGAAGCGTGCCGCCTGGCTGCTGGCCGCCGTCGTCGTACTCGCCGTCCTGGCAGGCGCATCCCTCGCCGTCGGAGCGAGGGGCCTGCCGCTGGGCACCGTCTGGGACGCGCTCACGCAGTTCGATCCCGCCAACGGTGACCACGCAGTGGTCCACGCCCGCATTCCCCGCACAGTCCTCGGCCTGCTGGCCGGCGGTGCGCTGGGCCTGGCAGGCGCCGCCATGCAGGGCGTTGCCCGCAACCCCCTCGCCGATCCCGGAATCATGGGCGTCAACGCGGGCGCCGCCCTGGCCGTGGTGACCGGCATCTATGTCTTTGGTGTCGGCTCACTGTCCGGCTACATCTGGTTCGCGTTCATCGGCGCCGCCGTGGCCGCCGTCGTGGTCTACTGCATCGCATCCCTCGGCCGGGACGGAGCCACCCCGGTCAAGCTTGCCCTGGCGGGTGCCGCCCTCAACGCCGGCCTGTACTCGCTCATGAGCGTCATCCTGGTGTCCAGCCAGGACACCCTGGACAAGTTCCGTTTTTGGCAGGTGGGTGGCATTGCCGGCCGTGACTGGTCCGTGGTGCTGGCGGGGCTGCCTTTCCTCGCCGCGGGGGCCGTCATCGTGCTCTTGACCGGCCGCATCCTCAACAGCCTGGCGCTCGGTGATGACATTGCCCGCGGCCTGGGCCAGCGCGTGGGCCTCGCCCGGGGCATCACTGCCCTGGGCATCGTGCTGCTGTGCGGATCCGCAACGGCGATGGCTGGCCCCATCGCCTTCGTAGGCCTGGTCATCCCGCACGCTGTTCGCTTCCTGACCGGGCCGGATTACCGCTGGATACTGCCGTTCTCCCTGGTCCTGGCGCCCGTGCTGCTGCTCGGCGCGGACATCGTGGGACGGGTGGTGCTGCTTCCCGGTGAGGTGCCCGCCGGCATCATGACCGCACTCATCGGCGCCCCCGTCTTCGTGTGGCTGGTCCGCCGCGGGAAGGGAGCCGGACTGTGACCCCGAAGACAGCGGCCCCCACAACCCCGGTTGCCCTATCAGATAAGCCTGCCACAACCGCCCCTGAAGGACCCCAAGTGACAGGGCAACGCCGGGGACGGATCCTCCTGAACCGGACCGCCTTCCTGGCCACCGGCGTCGTGATCCTCTTCTTCGTTTCCGTGCTGCTGGGCAGTTACACGGTGACCATCCCTGATTTCTTCACCATCGTCTACAACCATCTGACCGGCGGTCCCAGGATCCCCGGTGCCAGCTTCATCGTCATGGAAAACAAGCTCCCGCGTGCGGTCATCGGAACCATGATCGGACTGGCCTTCGGGCTGGCCGGTGCACTCTTCCAGACGATGCTCCGCAACCCGCTGGCCAGCCCGGACATTATCGGCATCAGCTATGGCGCCAGCGCCGCCGCCGTGGTGGCCATCGTGATTTTCGGTGCGTCAGGTGCAGTGGTGTCCGGCGCCGCGCTGGTCGGGGCCCTGGCCGTAGCGGGCCTGATCTACGCGATTTCCAGTGGCGGGATCCGCGGCGGCGGCCGGGGCAATGCCGCTGGCAACCGGTTGGTACTGGCAGGCGTCGGAATCGCTGCCGCCCTGCACGCCGTGGTCAACTTCCTGATGACGCGCGCTGACATCCGCACCGCCGCCGATGCCCTGGTGTGGCTCAACGGTTCCCTGAACTCCGCTAACTGGGACCGCGCCGGGATCCTCTTCTTGGCACTCGCCGTGCTCCTTCCCGCGGTGGGCGTCATCGCCGGGCCGCTGCGCATCCTCGAACTGGGCGACGACACCGCCGCAGGCCTGGGCATCCGGGTCAACGCCGCCCGCCTCGCCCTGGTCATCATCGCGGTCACCCTCGCGGCGGTGGCGACGGCGGCAGCCGGGCCGGTCTCGTTCGTCGCCTTCCTCGCCGGTCCCATCGCCCGGCGCTTCACCGGGAAAGCCAGCCTGCCGGCCTCGGCCCTGGTGGGGGCCGTCATCGTCCTGGCCGCGGACTTCCTCGCCGCCAACCTTGCCCCGCTGGTACTGGACGGAACCGTCCTGCCGGTGGGCGTCATCACCGGCGCGCTCGGTGCCCCGTTCCTGCTGTGGCTCCTGGTCACGAACAACCGAAAGGATGCCTGACGTGGCAGTTCTGAACGCCGAGGACCTGACGCTGAAATACGATCAGCGCTGCGTGGTGGACGGCCTCAGTGTCGAAATCCCCGAAGGCAGGGTGACCATGATCGTGGGCGCCAACGCCTGCGGAAAATCCACCCTGCTCCGCGGACTGTCCCGGCTCCTTAAACCTGCCGGCGGCGCTGTCACGCTGGACGGCAAGGACATCCACACCCGTCCCGCCCGCGAACTGGCCCGCACCCTGGGCCTGCTGCCGCAGCATCCCACCGCACCGGACGGCATCACCGTCCGCGACCTGGTGGGCCGCGGCCGGTACCCGCATCAGGGCTTCTTCCGCAGCTGGAGCGAGAAGGATGATCTCGCGGTGCAGCGCGCGCTGGAGGCCACCGAAACGCTGGCCCTCGCGGGGCGGAACGTGGATGAACTCTCCGGCGGGCAGCGCCAGCGGGTCTGGATCGCCATGGCCCTGGCGCAGGAAACCGACATCCTGCTGCTGGACGAACCCACCACCTACCTCGACCTGGCCCACCAGGTGGAAGTCCTGGACCTGGTCACGGACCTGAACCGCAGGCGCGGCACCACCGTGGCGATCGTCCTGCACGACCTCAACCTCGCGGCACGCTACGCAGACAACGTCATTGCCATGAAGGCCGGCGCCGTGGTGGCCGAAGGTACCCCGGGCGAGGTTGTCACCGAGGACCTGGTCCGCAGCGTCTTCAACCTGGAATCCCGGGTCATCCCGGATCCCGTCTCCGGAACGCCCCTGATCATTCCCATCGGCCGCCATCACGTCCCCACCGAACTGGAGCTTGTTTCATGAAGACCCGCGACGCCGCATCCACCAAGCCGATGAACACCAAGACCCTGAACACTGAACCGATGACGCTGGCCTTCGAGGTCACCGTCTCGTCGGTGCAGGAGCTCAGCCCCAACTTCCGCCGGATCACGTTCGGCGGTTACTGCCTCCGCGATTTCGGTGTCCACGGGGACACCCTGGACCTCCGGATCAAGCTGATGATCCCGTCCGTCGCTGCCGACGGCACACAGATTCCCCTGCCGGTCTTCGAAATGAGCGAATCGGGCTGGTACCGCGAATGGCTGGCCATGGACCCTGCCGTGAAGGGTTCGATGCGCACCTACACCGTGCGTGACGCCCGGCTGGACGAGGTGTACCCGGAGATCGACGTCGACTTCGTCATGCACTTCGACGACCACGGAAACGGCGGACCCGCCGCCAACTGGGCACTGAACGCCAAGCCCGGTGACGCCATCACCATCATCGGCCCCAACAACCGGGCCGCGCACTGCGTCACCGCCGAAATCTACTCCGGCATCGAATGGCGGCCGGGCCTGGCCCAGCGCGTCCTGCTCGCCGGTGACGAGACCGCCATCCCGGCCATCTCCGCCATCCTGGAAAGCCTTCCGTCCTACATGACCGGCCACGCCTTCCTTGAGGTCCCGGAGGCCGGCGACTTCCAGCAGCTCAGCTCGCCGGCGGACATCGAGATCACCTGGCTGGCCCGCGGTGCAGCGATCGGGCGGTCCCGCCCGCACGGCCAACTGCTGCAGGACGCCGTGCGCAAGGCTGTTCCCGTGCCCGGCTGGGTGGGCATCAAGGCCTCCGACGCCGGCGCGGGCCCCGAACCCGAAGACGTCAACGTGGACGAGGACATCCTCTGGGAGACCCCGTCCCGGATGGAAACCGCCGCGATCAGCGCCACCAAGAACCCGGACATGCCCGCCGGTGCCATGCCGTTCTACGCCTGGATCGCGGGTGAAGCAGCCGTCATCAAGGACATGCGCCGGTACCTGGTGCGGGATGTGGGCATCGACCGGAAGCAGGTTGCGTTCATGGGTTACTGGCGGCAGGGCAAAGCCGAAGGCTAAGCCCTCTGCGCTTCGCCTTGGTGCGACGGCACCGCTATTTCGCCGTCGCTTAGCGGTTGGACCCTTCCCAAACTTCGCAAGCTCAGTTCGGGGCCCTCGGGTCCGCCCTTCCTCCCGGCGCTCCGTTCGGCCGCGGGCGGCCTCTCTTCGCTCTGGTCGGCGAAGCGCGCCTACGCGAAACAGCATCGCCGTCGCCGTCGCCACGGCAGGTCACCTGAGCTTCACCTCGGCTTTTCCTGCGCTTTCCTTGGTGGGGCTAGGTTGGGCGGGTGGTGCCCTCTGAATCTCTGCTTCCCAGTTCCGGGCGGCGGGTGTTTGTTGCCTTGGGCGATTCGTTTACGGAGGGCGTGGGGGACCGGGATGAACGGCTGCCCAACGGGGTCCGCGGCTGGGCGGACCGGGTGGCCGAGAAGCTCGCCAAGGCGCAGCCGGGCTGGAAGTACGCCAACCTCGCCATCAGGAGCAAACGGCTCCGGCACATCATCGATGAACAACTGGAACCGGCCCTGCGGATGCGGCCGGCGCTGGTCACGCTGTATGCGGGCGGCAACGACATCCTGGACCTGAAAACGGACATGTCCACGCTCATGGCGGACTACGAGCAACTGGTGGCCCGGCTCGCCGGCACCGGAGCCACACTGGTCCTCTTCACCGGCTTCGATGTGAAGGTTTCCGCCCTGCTTGAGCCGCTGAAGAAGCGGAACTCCTTCTACAACCACCAGGTGCGGGCCATCGCCAAGAAACACGGTGCGGTACTGGTGGACTACTGGTGCCTGGACGCCTTCCACGACCGGCGCATGTGGGACTCGGACCGGCTGCACATGTCCAAGGCCGGCCACAAGTACCTCGCCGGGCAGGTCCTGGACCAGCTGGGTGTGCCGCACAAAATCCGGCCCAAGGACTGGGAGCCGCCCACCCCGCTGACGCTGCGGGAATGGGAACGGCGGCAACGGCGGTGGGTCCACGACTGGGTCCTGCCCCTGTTCGGCCGCAAGCTGCGCGGCGTCACCCTGGGGGACGCGCTCACGCCCCGGTGGCCTGAGCCCGTCGAGGTGCCGCGCAAAAGGCGGGCTGAAGAAGCTCGCCGCAGGGGCGTCCGACGGCGGCGCCGCGCCTTAGCGGCCAGGGGCCGCTTCAGCCGGGGGTGCAGGCGGGTTGTCCAGCAGGATCTCGTAGCCGGGGGCCACGCGTCCGGCGTGGAACTCCACCACCTCGAAGTCCGCGACACCGTTCGAATAGAAGGGGTCCTGCTGGAGGCTGGCGTCCAGGACTGACCGGTCGGCCTGGGAGAGCAGCAGCCCGCCGGTGCGGGGGACTTTGCGGCCGGCGGCAATGAAGACGCCGTCGTCGAAGGCCTTCTGCAGCCAGGCGATGTGGGCGTCGTTGTGGAAGTCCACAATGTCCTGCGGAACCCGGTAGGTCAGGGAGACAACATACATGCGCCCAGATTACCGGCTCGCCGGACCCCGGGACTGTGGACCGGCTTGCCGGGTGAGGGGCCTGTCCGTCGGTTGAAGGATCAATCGTAGAATGGGTGCATGACCGAACCGCGCTGGCTGAGTGCCGACGAACGCCGTGCCTGGCTGGCCCTGGTAAGCATCAACACCCTGCTGCCGGCCGCACTTGACACCAAGCTTCATGCCGCAGGCAAGCTTTCCCTGTTCGACTACACCGTGCTGGCCATGCTGTCCGAATCGGACCAGCGGTTCCTGCCCATGAGTGAACTCGCCGCGCGCACCAGCGCCTCCTTGTCCCGGCTCTCGCACGTAGTGACAAAGCTGCAGAAACGCGGCTGGGTGGAACGCCGCCCCCACCCGCGCGACGCCCGGGTCACCATCGCCCACCTCACTGAGGAAGGCATGTCCACCATCGTGGGCCTCGCACCCGGCCACGTGGAAGACGTCCGGAACCTCTTCCTTGATGCCCTCACGGAAAAGGACGTCGAGGACCTGGCCCGGATCGGCGAAAAGGTGGTGGGCCGCCTGGATTCGGACCACTGGATCCTGCGCGAAACCCAGCCCTGACCCATAACTCCGCCCGGGATTGGTTGCTTCCGGCAACGGGTGGCAAACTAACCGGATGGACTTCACTTCCCGGTTTGTTGCCCTCGGCGATTCCTTTACGGAGGGCGTAGGCGACGACGACCCGGCCCGCCCCAATGGCGTCCGCGGCTGGGCTGACCGCGTGGCCGAGCAGCTCGGCGCGGGGGACCCAGGCTTCGGCTACGCCAACCTCGCCATCCGCGGCAGGAAGCTCCGGCAAATCCTCGAAGAACAGGTGGACGCCGCCGTCGAGCTTAAGCCCACCCTGGTGAGTATCTACGCCGGCGCCAACGACATCCTGCGGCCCCGGATCGACATCGACGACCTGATGGCCGAATACGACGACGGCGTCCGCAGGCTGAGTGCCACGGGCGCTACCGTGGTGATGTTCACTGGGTTCGATGCCCGCGGCTCCAAAGTGTTCGGCACCATGCGCGGCCGCACCGCCATCTACAACGAACTGGTCCGCGGGATCGCGGGGGACCACGGCGCCCTGCTGGTGGACTACTGGCGCTTCAGTGAGTACTACGACTGGGGAATGTGGGCGCGGGACCGGATGCACATGTCCGCTGCGGGGCACGCCAACATGGCCAAACGGGTGCTGGAAGTCCTCAAGTACGACCACTCCATCGACGTCCCGCCGATGACGCCGGTGCCCCAGCTCAGCGGGACGGATGCCCTCCGCGCCAACGCCCAGTGGTTCCGCGAATACGCCGCGCCCTGGGTGGCCCGGCGGGTTACCGGTCAGTCTTCGGGCGACAACCTGGCCCCCAAGTACCCGCGGCTCACCAGGCTCCCGCAGCACATCTAGCAAGCAGATCTAGCGGCGGAACGCCGGGGTGGCCAGCAGTGAGCCGTCGGCGTGGACGGCCAGGACCGCAACATCCCACTGGTCTGTGGCGAGATTGAGCATCGGCCTCCCGCCGGAGACGATTGCCGTGGCCAGGATGTCCGCCGTCACTACGTCCGCGGCGGCGACCGTGACCTGGACGAAACCGGAACCGCCGTCCACCCGCCAGATGTGTTCGCCGCGTTCGGCCGAGCCGGACGTGGCCAGGGCTGCGTGCCCCTCGACCCCGCCAAGCGCATAGCCGCTGATCAGGGCGTGACTGTCGGCCGGATCGACGATGCCGGCTTTCCATGGCGTGCCGGAGCCCGGAACGGGTGAGCCGCTGACCAGGATGTCGCCGCCGGCATTGAGGCACCAGTCTCGACGCCCCAGGGCAAGCAAGGACCGCCCCGCTTCGCGGATCGCGTGGCCCTTGATGAGCCCCGAGAGGTCCAGCACGCCGTCCGGGCGCTCGGGCGAGAAGGCGCCCCCGGTCAGGAGCCGCCATTCATGCGCCTCCGCATACCGGGCGCGCATCTCCGGTGATGCGTTGCGGAGCGTCAGTTCGCCCCGGGCCAGGCGGCTGGCTTCCGACGCCGTGCGGTACAGGCTGAACGTCTCGTCCAGTTCCCGGAACAGGCGTTCGACGACGGCGGTTGCGGCTGCGAGTTCGTCCTGGGTTTCCGGGCCTGCCGCGGGGGAGTCCGCCAGGGTCAGGCTGATGACGGTTCCCATGCATTCAAAGGTCCGTGACGTGAGGCTTGTGCCCGTGTCCGGTGACCGGAGTGGATCAGAGGTTCGCGGCATCGATGGCTGCCTGGAGTGAGGTGAGGTAGGCGTTGCTGGTGACGGTGGCGCCGCTGATGGTCTGGACGTCCGCCGACTGTGCGGCCAGCACCTCGGTCCGCAGGAGCGGCGCCGCACGGTTGCTGATCTGGATCGACTTGCGGTCATCGTCGGTCAGGTGCAGGGCTGTCACCTCCGTGATCTTCCCGGAGGCCACCGTGATCTGGACCTGCACTGCTCCGAACCTCGTCTGGACTGCGGCGCCCTGGTAGGTGCCGGCCGTTGCCGTGCCGCTGCTTGAGGAGCCGGAGCTGCCGGAGGTGCTCGAACTGCCTGAGGAGCTGGATCCGCTGGAGGAGCCCGAGGAC
This sequence comes from Pseudarthrobacter sp. SORGH_AS 212, assembly GCF_030818145.1. Lineage (NCBI taxonomy): Bacteria > Bacillati > Actinomycetota > Actinomycetes > Micrococcales > Micrococcaceae > Pseudarthrobacter > Pseudarthrobacter sp. SORGH_AS 212. The sequence goes on from NZ_JAUTAA010000001.1 coordinate 2,284,446, forward strand.
CCCGTGGTCCCGCCCGAGCCTGTTGTCCCGGAACTGCCCGATGAACCTGACCCTGACGAACCGGCCCCGGACGTGCCGGTCCCTGTCGAACCCGCGGATCCTGCCGTCGTCGTACTTGAACCCGACGCGAGGGTGCTTGCACCCCCGGCCTGCGTGCCGGCCTGCCAGCCTGCCAGGAGGATCCCGGCGGACGCGACAGCTGCGGCGAGTGTTCCGCGTGCTTTCACCAGTCGAACCTTTCGTGATGGATCTGTTCTTCGGGGACTCCGGCCTGCCGGACGTCAGCGATGACGCTGTCCGCCCAGCCTGTGGGGCCGCAGACATAGACGTCGGAGTCTGCGACGTCGGGGACGAAAGCCGTGAGCCCGTAGCCGCCCCGGACTGCTTCCTGGGGCAACCAGCTGGAGCGCACGCGTGACCTCGGGCCCGGAAGGTGGAAGAGGCGCACGCCACGGGAGCGGCACAGGTCCAGGATTTCGCTGCTCAGGTACAGTTCCTGCTCCGTATGGCCCCTCAGCAGGACGCTCGCTTCTCCGGGAGTGAACGGGGTGGTTTCGAGCAGTGCGCGCAACGGCGTGATGCCGATGCCGGCGCCGATCATCACCACTTTGTTCCTGGTCCGGGCGCCGGTGCTGAGCAGCCCGTACGGGCCTTCGACGGCAACCCTGGTCCCCTTCCGCAGCCGGACCAGCTGCGCGGAACCGGCGCCAAGGTTGCGCACGGTGATGCGCAGGGTGCCTTCGCCGCGGGGTCCGGTGATGGCGGGCTCGGCGGACAGGCTGAACGGGTGCGGGTGCCACCACATTCCGGGCGCCAGGAACCGCCAGATGAAGAAGCGTCCGCCCGTTTCCGCCAACCGGTCCAGCTGCCGGCCCGCCATGAAGATGTTGATCACGCCCGGTGCCGCCACCTCTACCCGGGACACCGTGAGCTGGTGCCGTGACGTTGCCATGAGGGGTTGCAGCACCCGGAAGTACACCAGCGCCGCACCGGTGGCGATGCAGATGGCCAGCCAGTACCAGCGCTGCCAGGTACCTTCCGCAAACAGTCCGCCCACACTGAACTGGTGCGGCAGGGACGTGCCCACCGCGGCGTACGTGAGGAGATGGACCACGTACCAGAACTCGTACGGGAAGCGGCGCCGGACCGCCACCAGGGAGGTCACCACCACGGCAATGAAGAGCGCCATGGACACGAACGCAAGCCACATATCCGGGACCTGCTGCCAGAGGGAAATGGACTCGCTGACCGGGTCAAGGCCTTCCGCCATGCCGTATCCCACGGCCAGCAGGAAGCCGTGCGCCAACAGCAGATACAGCGAGGGTTTGCCGAGTTTACGGTGGAACTCCAGCGCCCGGTCATGGCCGATAGTGCGGTCGATGTACGGAATCCGGGCTGCCAGCAGCAGCATCAGCAGGACCAGGTCCATGCCGGCCAAACCGGCCACAATCCCGGCCGCGGTGAACGCGGAGGCGACGGAGCTGACGCCGGCCGCACCGCCGTCGGCAAGCCAGAGGGCGACGGCGGCAGCTACGGAACCCCAGGCAATAACAGTCAGGAGGTCGGCCCTTAGCAGCCGCTGCCGGTGCTGGCGGCGGAACCATCCGCTGTTGTTGTGGGCGGCAGGAGGAGTGGCGGAGCCGGATAGGTGTGAAGGCCCCGGCCCGCCGGAGCTGTTGTGCGCCGGAGGTGCCGGCAGGGACTGCGTTCTCATGTACCTAAGATGCGCCGCCAAGCTTTCATTCAGCTGTGAAAACGGGTGCGCGCAAGCTGTGACACTGTGGCCTTGCAGGTGGGCGTTCGCAGGAAGCCCTTATACACCCAAACGCCCCGGATTGGTCTTTAATTGCGTCACCTCGTAGACTTGGGAGGCGCTAAGTGCGCGGAGCGTGCGCAATTGCTCCGGTGGCCCGGTATTTTTCTCCAGGGTAGCCGGTAGTTAGGGGCTCAAGTTGCGTGACTAACCGTTCACCCTGATCACTTTGGGTCGCTCTTAGACGCATGATCCTGCAGCCGATATGCGGATCATTACTTTCAATTCTTGAGGAGAAGTCATGGCAGCACACTGCCAAGTGACCGGAGCCGAGCCGGGCTTTGGGCACAGCATTTCGCACTCGCACCGCCGCAACAAGCGTCGGTTCGATCCGAACATCCAGAAGAAGCGCTACTGGGTTCCGTCCCTGCGCCGTAACGTCACGCTGCAGGTTTCTGCCCGTGGCATCAAGACCATCGACGTACGCGGCATCGACGCAGTCGTCGCCTCGATCCTGGCTCGTGGGGTGAAGCTCTAGTGGCTAAGGACAAGGACGTACGTCCGATCATCAAGCTCAAGTCGACCGCGGGCACGGGTTACACCTACGTAACCCGTAAGAACCGTCGTAACGATCCGGACCGCATGGTTCTGAAGAAGTACGACCCCAAGATCCGCCAGCACGTCGAATTCCGAGAGGAGCGCTAAACATGGCTAAGAAGTCCAAGATTGCTCGCAACGAGCAGCGCAAGGTCATCGTTGAGCGTTACGCTGCGAAGCGCCTCGAGCTGAAGAAGACCCTGGTTGACGAAAACGCAACCGACGAAGCACGCGAAGCAGCCCGCCTGGGCCTCCAGAAGCTGCCCCGCAACGCGTCCCCGATCCGTCTGCGTAACCGCGACATCATCGACGGCCGTCCCCGCGGTACCTTCCAGAAGTTCGGCATCTCCCGTGTTCGCTTCCGCGACATGGCTCACCGCGGTGAGCTCCCGGGCATCACCAAGTCTTCCTGGTAATCCAGCACCGCTGATACCAGCTGCTTGAGAAGAGCCGGCAACCATGTGGTTGCCGGCTCTTCTGCGTTTAACCCACTCGCCGGGTGGTGCTTGAGCGAGCTCCACCCCTGTGCGGCAGCACACACAGCGGAATGACGACGGCGGGAACCGGTGTGGGTGCCGTTTCGCCCGTTTCGCCGCGGAATCCCGGGGTTTCCTGCCTTGGGAGGGCCGGGTTTGCGGTGATGCCGCAGGGCGTGTATTGTTTTCTAAGTCGCCGCGAGGGAGACAGCGAAGAGCTGGTAACCGCGGGCGGCCAAACTCCCAAAAACCAAGACCAAGATTTAGTTGCTCTTCAGGGCGCTGAAAACTGGTGGGAGCGGTCATCTTCCGCTTCAAGTCCTGAAACATGGATTTGCATCGGGCCGGGTGGTCGGGTAAGTTTGGAAAGTTGCTCCGGAGCGATCCTGAACGTTAGTTGTTTGGGTGGTGCCGGGTGTGTCTGTTGTTTGAGAACTCAATAGTGTGCCAAGTTTGTTGATACCAATTTATTGTATTGAATTGGTTGAATTTGCTGTGCCGCCACCCCGTGGTTGGCATGGTGTTTTTGGCTGGTTTCAAATTTTGTGCATCCATTTTATCCCGTTATTTCCGGGGTTGGTGGGTGTGTCTGTTTTTGTTTTACTTCAACGGAGAGTTTGATCCTGGCTCAGGATGAACGCTGGCGGCGTGCTTAACACATGCAAGTCGAACGATGAACCTCACTTGTGGGGGGATTAGTGGCGAACGGGTGAGTAACACGTGAGTAACCTGCCCTTGACTCTGGGATAAGCCTGGGAAACTGGGTCTAATACCGGATATGACTGATCATCGCATGGTGGTTGGTGGAAAGCTTTTGCGGTTTTGGATGGACTCGCGGCCTATCAGCTTGTTGGTGGGGTAATGGCCTACCAAGGCGACGACGGGTAGCCGGCCTGAGAGGGTGACCGGCCACACTGGGACTGAGACACGGCCCAGACTCCTACGGGAGGCAGCAGTGGGGAATATTGCACAATGGGCGGAAGCCTGATGCAGCGACGCCGCGTGAGGGATGACGGCCTTCGGGTTGTAAACCTCTTTCAGTAGGGAAGAAGCGTAAGTGACGGTACCTGCAGAAGAAGCGCCGGCTAACTACGTGCCAGCAGCCGCGGTAATACGTAGGGCGCAAGCGTTATCCGGAATTATTGGGCGTAAAGAGCTCGTAGGCGGTTTGTCGCGTCTGCCGTGAAAGTCCGGGGCTCAACTCCGGATCTGCGGTGGGTACGGGCAGACTAGAGTGATGTAGGGGAGACTGGAATTCCTGGTGTAGCGGTGAAATGCGCAGATATCAGGAGGAACACCGATGGCGAAGGCAGGTCTCTGGGCATTAACTGACGCTGAGGAGCGAAAGCATGGGGAGCGAACAGGATTAGATACCCTGGTAGTCCATGCCGTAAACGTTGGGCACTAGGTGTGGGGGACATTCCACGTTTTCCGCGCCGTAGCTAACGCATTAAGTGCCCCGCCTGGGGAGTACGGCCGCAAGGCTAAAACTCAAAGGAATTGACGGGGGCCCGCACAAGCGGCGGAGCATGCGGATTAATTCGATGCAACGCGAAGAACCTTACCAAGGCTTGACATGAACCGGAAACGCCTGGAAACAGGTGCCCCACTTGTGGTCGGTTTACAGGTGGTGCATGGTTGTCGTCAGCTCGTGTCGTGAGATGTTGGGTTAAGTCCCGCAACGAGCGCAACCCTCGTTCTATGTTGCCAGCACGTGATGGTGGGGACTCATAGGAGACTGCCGGGGTCAACTCGGAGGAAGGTGGGGACGACGTCAAATCATCATGCCCCTTATGTCTTGGGCTTCACGCATGCTACAATGGCCGGTACAAAGGGTTGCGATACTGTGAGGTGGAGCTAATCCCAAAAAGCCGGTCTCAGTTCGGATTGGGGTCTGCAACTCGACCCCATGAAGTCGGAGTCGCTAGTAATCGCAGATCAGCAACGCTGCGGTGAATACGTTCCCGGGCCTTGTACACACCGCCCGTCAAGTCACGAAAGTTGGTAACACCCGAAGCCGGTGGCCTAACCCCTTGTGGGGGGGAGCCGTCGAAGGTGGGACTGGCGATTGGGACTAAGTCGTAACAAGGTAGCCGTACCGGAAGGTGCGGCTGGATCACCTCCTTTCTAAGGAGCACCTACAGCTTTCTGTCCTGGATGTATGTCCGGTGGTGGGGGTTGTCAGGAGAATGCCCGTTGCACGGACGAATGTTTCGTGGCGGGTGCTCAAGGGTGGAATATCAACAAATAGGTGCCTGGTGGCACGGACCGTTTGCTAGTACGGACTGATCTCTTCGGAGTTGGTCCTGGAACGTTCGGTGGTCTGGTCTGCTGGGTAGTGTTTGGCACACTGTTGGGTCCTGAGGCAACAGGACCGGGGAGGGCCCTTGGGGTTCTTGTCGGTACTTTGTTTCTGGTTTCCCTGCTGCACCGATCATGCATGGTGATCCCTTTTGGGGGGTTGTGTGTGGGGTGTGTGGTGTGGGGTTGTTGTTTGAGAACTACATAGTGGACGCGAGCATCTTGTATAAGAAGCAATTTCCAAGAATATGAACCTGGATCTGGTTCGTGCGCCTTTGGGTGTGCGGGTCGGTTTCTGTGGTTCTCTCGAAAATGTTTTGATCTTTGTGGTCAAGTTTTTAAGAGCACACGGTGGATGCCTTGGCATTAGGAGCCGAAGAAGGACGTAGGAATCTGCGATAAGCCTGGGGGAGTCGATAACCGGACTGTGATCCCAGGGTGTCCGAATGGGGAAACCCCGCCAGGAGCGCGAGTTACCTGGTGACCCGCATCTGAACACATAGGGTGCGTGGAGGGAACGCGGGGAAGTGAAACATCTCAGTACCCGCAGGAAGAGAAAACAATAGTGATTCCGTTAGTAGTGGCGAGCGAACGCGGATCAGGCTAAACCGTTCCATGTGTGATAGCCGGCGGGCGTTGCATGGTCGGGGTTGTGGGACATTACGTGTCAGTTCTGCCGGGCTGACGGGGTGTGGGTGTGCGTATAGGTGAACGGTCTTGAAAGGCCGGCCAGAGAGGGTGTTAGTCCCGTAACTGTAATGCGTTGCACCGCCTTGTTGATGTATCCCAAGTAGTACGGGGCCCGAGAAATCCCGTGCGAATCTGTCAGGACCACCTGATAAGCCTAAATACTCCCTAATGACCGATAGCGGACCAGTACCGTGAGGGAAAGGTGAAAAGTACCCCGGGAGGGGAGTGAAACAGTACCTGAAACCGTGTGCTTACAATCCGTCGGAGCAACCTTGTAGTTGTGACGGCGTGCCTTTTGAAGAATGAGCCTGCGAGTTAGTGTTACGTCGCGAGGTTAACCCGTGTGGGGCAGCCGTAGCGAAAGCGAGTCTGAATAGGGCGTTTGAGTGGCGTGATCTAGACCCGAAGCGAAGTGATCTACCCATGGCCAGGTTGAAGCGACGGTAAGACGTCGTGGAGGACCGAACCCACTTCAGTTGAAAATGGAGGGGATGAGCTGTGGGTAGGGGTGAAAGGCCAATCAAACTTCGTGATAGCTGGTTCTCCCCGAAATGCATTTAGGTGCAGCGTTGCGTGTTTCTTATCGGAGGTAGAGCTACTGGATGGCTAATGGGCCCTACAAGGTTACTGACGTCAGCCAAACTCCGAATGCCGGTAAGTGAGAGCGTAGCAGTGAGACTGTGGGGGATAAGCTTCATAGTCGAGAGGGAAACAGCCCAGACCACCAACTAAGGCCCCTAAGCGTGTGCTAAGTGGGAAAGGATGTGGAGTTGCGAAGACAACCAGGAGGTTGGCTTAGAAGCAGCCATCCTTAAAAGAGTGCGTAATAGCTCACTGGTCAAGTGATTCCGCGCCGACAATGTAGCGGGGCTCAAGTACACCGCCGAAGTTGTGGCATTCAAATATTAGCTAAGCCCTTGTGGTTCAGGCGTTTGGATGGGTAGGGGAGCGTCGTGTGGGCAGTGAAGTCGCGGTGGAAACCAGCGGTGGAGCCTACACGAGTGAGAATGCAGGCATGAGTAGCGAAAGACGGGTGAGAAACCCGTCCGCCGAATGATCAAGGGTTCCAGGGTCAAGCTAATCTGCCCTGGGTAAGTCGGGACCTAAGGCGAGGCCGACAGGCGTAGTCGATGGACAACGGGTTGATATTCCCGTACCGGCGAAAAACCGCCCATGTTGAACAGGGGATACTAACTGCCCGAGACCTGCCCGATCACCCTTGTGGTGTGAGGGTTTTGGTGGAGCGCAGGACCTGATCCTGGGAGGCAAGCGTATTAACAGGTGTGACGCAGGAAGGTAGCCGAGCCGGGCGATGGTTGTCCCGGTCTAAGGATGTAGGGCGAGTGGTAGGCAAATCCGCCACTCATGATGCCTGAGATCTGATGGGACCCCCGTTTGGGGGGATTTGGTGATCCTATGCTGCCGAGAAAAGCATCGACGCGAGGTTTTAGCCGCCCGTACCCCAAACCGACACAGGTGATCAGGTAGAGAATACTAAGGCGATCGAGAGAATTATGGTTAAGGAACTCGGCAAAATGCCCCCGTAACTTCGGGAGAAGGGGGGCCCCAACCTTGATGGACACTTGCTGTCCGGAGGGGATCGGGGCCGCAGAGACCAGGGGGAAGCGACTGTTTACTAAAAACACAGGTCCGTGCGAAGTCGCAAGACGATGTATACGGACTGACTCCTGCCCGGTGCTGGAAGGTTAAGAGGACCGGTTAGCCTGTAAGGGCGAAGCTGAGAATTTAAGCCCCAGTAAACGGCGGTGGTAACTATAACCATCCTAAGGTAGCGAAATTCCTTGTCGGGTAAGTTCCGACCTGCACGAATGGAGTAACGACTTCCCCGCTGTCTCAACCATAAACTCGGCGAAATTGCAGTACGAGTAAAGATGCTCGTTACGCGCAGCAGGACGGAAAGACCCCGAGACCTTTACTATAGTTTGGTATTGGTGTTCGGAGTGGCTTGTGTAGGATAGGTGGGAGACGTTGAAGCCCGGACGCCAGTTCGGGTGGAGTCATCGTTGAAATACCACTCTGGTCACTTTGGACATCTAACTTCGGCCCGTAATCCGGGTCAGGGACAGTGCCTGATGGGTAGTTTAACTGGGGCGGTTGCCTCCTAAAAAGTAACGGAGGCGCCCAAAGGTTCCCTCAGCCTGGTTGGCAATCAGGTGTCGAGTGTAAGTGCACAAGGGAGCTTGACTGTGAGAGAGACATCTCGAGCAGGGACGAAAGTCGGGACTAGTGATCCGGCGGTACATTGTGGAATGGCCGTCGCTCAACGGATAAAAGGTACCTCGGGGATAACAGGCTGATCTTGCCCAAGAGTCCATATCGACGGCATGGTTTGGCACCTCGATGTCGGCTCGTCGCATCCTGGGGCTGGAGTAGGTCCCAAGGGTTGGGCTGTTCGCCCATTAAAGCGGTACGCGAGCTGGGTTTAGAACGTCGTGAGACAGTTCGGTCCCTATCCGCTGCGCGCGCAGGAAATTTGAGAAGGGCTGTCCTTAGTACGAGAGGACCGGGACGGACGAACCTCTGGTGTGTCAGTTGTACTGCCAAGTGCACCGCTGATTAGCTACGTTCGGATGGGATAACCGCTGAAAGCATCTAAGCGGGAAGCTCGCTTCGAGATGAGATTTCCATACACTTTATTGTGTGAGAGGCCCCCAGCCAGACCACTGGGTTGATAGGCCGGATGTGGAAGCGAGGACTAACGACTCGTGAAGCTGACCGGTACTAATAGGCCAACAACTTACACCACACAGAAAATACATAACTCTGCTTGCGTCCACTATGTGGTTCCCAACCAACAACCCAACACGTTGTCGGCCGGAACCAAAACAACTGAATACAACACCACATGTTGTAACCACCAGATTTCCCACACCACCCCCTAAAAGGGGTTGGTGACGGGTAGAAGGGTTACGGCGGTCATAGCGTGGGGGAAACGCCCGGTCCCATTCCGAACCCGGAAGCTAAGACCCACAGCGCCGATGGTACTGCACCCGGGAGGGTGTGGGAGAGTAGGACACCGCCGGACAAACATTGAGTAGGGCCCTGACACAACTGTCAGGGCCCTACCACTTTAACCACCACAAACCCCCCGCCCCGGATCCCCGCTCACTCATGGCGGGTCCCACCCGGACGCCCGCTCACTCCTGGCGGTTCCCACCCGAACGCCCGCTCACTCATGGCGGGTCCCACCCGGACGCCCGCTCACTCCTGGCGGTTCCCACCCGAACGCCCGCTCACTCATGGCGGGTCCCACCCGGCGTGGGGAACCCACCTGATACAGCAACCAGGCCCGGGGAACCCACCTGATACAGCAACCAGGCCCGGGGAACCCCCACACCTGAGCGAACGTCACCCGGAGAAGGGGAGGGCTCTCACACCAGCCGCATAGACTTACGGCCTATGAGTCCCCGATCCCCAGAGCCGCGACAGGGCCGCGCCACCATCCTCGATGTTGCCGCAGCGGCTGGCGTCTCGCGGCAGACAGTTACCCGGGCCATGAACGATATGACCGGCATTAGCCAGGTCACCCGGGAGCGCGTGCAGCTGATCGCGGCAGAGCTGGGCTACACGCCAAGCCGGTTTGCCAAGGGTCTGGTCCAGGGCGCGCGAACCTCGATAGGCCTGGCAATCCCCGACCTCACCAATCCGTACTTTCCCGCGTTTGCCTCGAGTGTTGTTGAGGCCGCCACGGAGCGGGGATGGAATGTGGTGGTGGATGACTATGGCCACGGCACAGGTAACGCCCTGGATGCCGCTGCCCGGCTGGCACCGCAGGTGGACGCATTGATCGGTTATCTCGGGGACCACGCAGTCGCGGCCCAGGCGATGCTGGGCCGGCGGCCCGTCGTTGGGCTGGACGACCCCCAGGCGCAGGCAGCCGGCTCGATCTCCTTTGACTACGCCTACGCAGCCCGGCTGGGCCTGGAAAGGCTGGTAGCCCACGGCTGCAGGAGCATAGCCTTCCTGGACTCAGGCCAGGGCGGGATCGCCGCGGGCCGGGGCTCTGCTGTGGCCGCTGCCGCCGCGGAACGCGGAGTTCAGCTGCTGAAGTTTTCGGCGGAGCCCTCCGCTGTACATGCCCGGGACGCCGTCAGCGCATTGCTGGCCGGAACGGCCGCACTCGACGGACTCCTGGTCTTCAACGACCTGATGGCGGCCGGCGCACTGAAGGCATTGCAAGCGGCGGCACGGAACGTGCCCCGGGATGTCGCCGTTATCGGGATGGACGGGATACCCCTGGGGGAGTTGGTGTCCCCTGAGCTGACCACGCTGTCCCTGGACCTGCGGTCCGTGGGCCGGGCCGCCGTCGGCCTCCTTGACGGCCTCCTGTCCGGAGCAATTGAACCGCGGGGCAGCGCCTCGGCACTGCTCCTGCGGCATGATCTGGTGGTGCGCCAGTCGGCGTAGGCCGGACTGATGTGCAACCTGACCCTACACATGGGCAGGCTGAGCGGCTAGGCTTGCATCAGTGTCTCGTGAACGTTCACGTAAAATGCTAGAGTCCCCCAGCCTTCAAGGAAGTCACATGCCTGTCCAGTCCTCCTCACCGGCGCCGAACGCTGTTGCAAGTGATGCCTCCGATGCTGTGCCGCGCAATCTTGAACTCGGGGCCGGACGCGTTCTCGAGCTGTCGTCTGTGGCTCCGGGACGGGGGACGCTACCTCCCCGGGCCTATCTCGCCAGCGATGCGCCGCGGTTGGTCCCTGAACGGCGACTGGCAGTTCCGCCTCAGCCCCGGCATCCGCAGCGCCCCCGCCGAAGGGTGGCAGCTGGGCCAGGATCTGAACGGCTTCGAAACCCTGCCGGTTCCTTCCAGCTGGCCCATGCACGGGCACGGAGCACCCGCCTACACAAACATCCAGTTTCCGTTCGCCGTGGAACCTCCGCATGTGCCGGAAGCCAACCCCATTGGCGACCACCTCCTGACGTTCCACGCTGGCCCTGAATTCTTCCCCAACGCACTGCTGCGTTTCGACGGCATCGATTCCGCCGGCACGGTGTGGCTGAACGGCGTCGAACTCGGCACCACCCGCGGGAGCCGCCTTGCCCACGAATTCGATGTCTCCGGAATTCTCGCGGAAGGCAGCAACACCCTTGCCGTGCGGGTGGCGCAGTTCTCGGCCGCCAGCTACGTGGAGGACCAGGACATGTGGTGGCTCCCCGGGATATTCCGGGATGTCACCCTTCAAGCACGCCCTGCGGACGGCATCGATGATGTCTTCGTCCACGCCGACTACGACCCCCTCACGGGCGAAGGTGTCCTCCATGTGGAGGCGAGCCGGGGCGGAAGGGCGATTGACGCCGTCGTACGCGTTCCCGAACTGGACCTGGAGCTCACGGCCGGCCAGGAGCATCGCTTGTCATCAGTCGCACCCTGGTCTGCTGAGGTGCCCCGCCTGTATGAGGCAACAGTCAGCACCACGGCCGAAACAGTGTCCCTGCAGTTGGGATTCCGCAGCATCAGCATCGAGGATGCCCAGTTCAAGGTAAACGGACGGCGGATCCTGCTCCGCGGGGTGAACCGCCACGAGCACCACCCCCGGCTGGGGCGCGTGGTTCCGCAGGAGGTGATGGAGGCCGAGCTCAAGCTCATGAAGCAGCACAACATCAACGCCATCCGCACATCGCACTATCCGCCACATCCGGAATTCCTTGCCCTGGCTGACCGGCTCGGTTTCTACGTCGTGCTGGAGTGCGACTTGGAAACGCATGGGTTCGAGAGCGCCGGCTGGGCCCAGAACCCGAGCGACGATCCCCAGTGGGAAGTCGCCCTGCTGGACCGGATGCGCCGGACGGTGGAGCGGGACAAGAACCACGCAGCCGTTGTGATGTGGTCGCTGGGCAACGAATCCGGGACCGGCCGGAACCTGGCCGCGATGTCCCGCTGGGCCAAGGACCGCGACCCGTCACGCCCCATCCACTACGAGGGTGACTGGTCCTCCCCCTATGTTGACGTGTACTCCCGGATGTACGCCAACCAGGCTGAGACTGCACTGATTGGGCAGGGAACGGAGCCTCCACTCGCCGATCCGGAGCTGGATGCCCGGCGCCGCGCCATGCCCTTCGTGCTTTGCGAATACGTTCACGCCATGGGCAACGGCCCCGGAGGAATGACCGAGTACCAGGAGCTCTTTGAACGCCACCCCAGGCTGATGGGCGGCTTCGTTTGGGAGTGGCTGGAACACGGCATCACCGTCCCCACGCCGGGCGGGGGTGAGCACTTCGCCTACGGCGGCGATTTTGGTGAGGAAATTCACGACGGCAACTTCGTCACTGATGGACTGGTGGACGCCAACCGCAAGCCCCGGCCCGCGCTGCTCGACTTCAAGCGCGTCGTGGCGCCGCTGCGCATCCAGGTGGCGGGGGACTGGTCCGGCTTCAGCATCCACAACGGGCAGGATTTCGCGGACACGTCCGCGTTCAGCTTCCGGTACACAGTGGAGGTCGACGGCGAAGCGGTCGACGGCGGCACGGTGGAGGTTCCGGACGTGGCGCCGCAGTCCGGTGCCACGATTCCGTTGCCCTCCAGCTTCCCGCACAGGGACGGGCCGGCCGTCCTCACCGTCAGCGCCGTCCTCGCCGCCGCGACGTCCTGGGCCAGCGCCGGCCACGAGATCGCCTGGGGGCAGTCGGTGCGAGGAGTCTCACGTAATGCGGAGCCCCGTGCTGCTGAACTAGTGGCGGCAACTGACTATGAGCTGCGGCTGGGGCCGGCGGTGTTCAGCAGGCTGACCGGGATGCCCACGCGGATTGGTGGCATTGGCGTCGAAAAGCTGGGGCTCTCGCTGTGGTGGCCCCCCACGGACAATGACCAGGGCAGGGAGTGGGGCGGCGCCGACCCCCGACCCCTGGCCGCCCAGTGGCGGGATGCGGGGCTGGACCGGCTCCATGCACGGCTGCTTGGCATCAGCGCTGAACGCACTGCCGACGGCGGGGAGCAGCTCGTCACGAGGACCCGGGTGGGTGCCGCAGACAGGCAGTTCGGGGTCCTCGTCGACTACACATGGACCAGCGACGGGGAATCACTGGCTCTCCGCACGCAAGTGCGGCCGCAGGGATCCTGGGTCAACGCGGGCTTTGAAGTGGAGTGGGCCCGGATCGGCCTGGAACTGGTGCTGGACAGCGAAACGTCGGCGGTGAGCTGGTTCGGGCAGGGGCCACACCAGGGATACCCGGACACGGGGCAAGGCACGCGCACAGGATGGTTCTCCATGCCCTTGGATGAACTCGATGTGGAGTATGCGCGGCCCCAGGAATCCGGTGCACGCGCCGGCGTGCGTTCGGCAGCACTTGAGGTGGGAGGAGCCATGTTGGACATCGCCGGCGAGCCCTTTGCCCTGACGGTGCGTCCCTACAGCCAGGCTGCACTCAACGAGGCAATGCACCGGCCCGATCTGGCAGCCGACGGCCGGACTTACATCTACCTCGATAACGCCATGCGGGGTGTTGGTACCGGGGCCTGTGGCCCGGGCGTTCTCGAGCTGTACCGCTTGTCCCCCCGGGATGCCGACTTCACCGTTGTGCTGAGGGTACGTCCGTAGCCCCCAGCAAGGTGTGAGCCACTGCATAGCGGCCAGATACGAGTGGCGGGGTGGCTTGTAGGTGTTGGTGGCCCTCAGGATCCGCGTGGTTGTGCGGGTTTTGGGGGCCATTCCTTGTGGTTGGGGGTGGATTTGCGGTGGGGTTGGTGGGCGTGTATTGTTTTCTGAGTCGCCGCCGCTGATGCGGAAAGATAGCGGCGAAAACCCCCTTCTGAACGGCCTGAAAAATGGTTCGCACTGTGGTGTGTTCCTGGTGGGTGGGGCTGATCATTGTGTGCTTCGGTCTGCTGGATAGCGGATTTGCGAAGTGGCCGGTGGTCGGGTAAGTTTGGAAAGTTGCTCCGGAGCGATCCTGAACGGAATGTTTGGGTGGTGCCGGGTGTGTCTGTTGTTTGAGAACTCAATAGTGTGCCAAGTTTGTTGATACCAATTTATTGTATTGAATTGGTTGAATTTGCTGTGCCGCCACCCCGTGGTTGGCATGGTGTTTTTGGCTGGTTTCAAATTTTGTGCATCCATTTTGTCCCGTTATTTCCGGGGTTGGTGGGTGTGTCTGTTTTACTTCAACGGAGAGTTTGATCCTGGCTCAGGATGAACGCTGGCGGCGTGCTTAACACATGCAAGTCGAACGATGAACCTCACTTGTGGGGGGATTAGTGGCGAACGGGTGAGTAACACGTGAGTAACCTGCCCTTGACTCTGGGATAAGCCTGGGAAACTGGGTCTAATACCGGATATGACTGATCATCGCATGGTGGTTGGTGGAAAGCTTTTGCGGTTTTGGATGGACTCGCGGCCTATCAGCTTGTTGGTGGGGTAATGGCCTACCAAGGCGACGACGGGTAGCCGGCCTGAGAGGGTGACCGGCCACACTGGGACTGAGACACGGCCCAGACTCCTACGGGAGGCAGCAGTGGGGAATATTGCACAATGGGCGCAAGCCTGATGCAGCGACGCCGCGTGAGGGATGACGGCCTTCGGGTTGTAAACCTCTTTCAGTAGGGAAGAAGCGTAAGTGACGGTACCTGCAGAAGAAGCGCCGGCTAACTACGTGCCAGCAGCCGCGGTAATACGTAGGGCGCAAGCGTTATCCGGAATTATTGGGCGTAAAGAGCTCGTAGGCGGTTTGTCGCGTCTGCCGTGAAAGTCCGGGGCTCAACTCCGGATCTGCGGTGGGTACGGGCAGACTAGAGTGATGTAGGGGAGACTGGAATTCCTGGTGTAGCGGTGAAATGCGCAGATATCAGGAGGAACACCGATGGCGAAGGCAGGTCTCTGGGCATTAACTGACGCTGAGGAGCGAAAGCATGGGGAGCGAACAGGATTAGATACCCTGGTAGTCCATGCCGTAAACGTTGGGCACTAGGTGTGGGGGACATTCCACGTTTTCCGCGCCGTAGCTAACGCATTAAGTGCCCCGCCTGGGGAGTACGGCCGCAAGGCTAAAACTCAAAGGAATTGACGGGGGCCCGCACAAGCGGCGGAGCATGCGGATTAATTCGATGCAACGCGAAGAACCTTACCAAGGCTTGACATGAACCGGAAACGCCTGGAAACAGGTGCCCCACTTGTGGTCGGTTTACAGGTGGTGCATGGTTGTCGTCAGCTCGTGTCGTGAGATGTTGGGTTAAGTCCCGCAACGAGCGCAACCCTCGTTCTATGTTGCCAGCACGTGATGGTGGGGACTCATAGGAGACTGCCGGGGTCAACTCGGAGGAAGGTGGGGACGACGTCAAATCATCATGCCCCTTATGTCTTGGGCTTCACGCATGCTACAATGGCCGGTACAAAGGGTTGCGATACTGTGAGGTGGAGCTAATCCCAAAAAGCCGGTCTCAGTTCGGATTGGGGTCTGCAACTCGACCCCATGAAGTCGGAGTCGCTAGTAATCGCAGATCAGCAACGCTGCGGTGAATACGTTCCCGGGCCTTGTACACACCGCCCGTCAAGTCACGAAAGTTGGTAACACCCGAAGCCGGTGGCCTAACCCCTTGTGGGGGGGAGCCGTCGAAGGTGGGACTGGCGATTGGGACTAAGTCGTAACAAGGTAGCCGTACCGGAAGGTGCGGCTGGATCACCTCCTTTCTAAGGAGCACCTACAGCTTTCTGTCCTGGATGTATGTCCGGTGGTGGGGGTTGTCAGGAGAATGCCCGTTGCACGGACGAATGTTTCGTGGCGGGTGCTCAAGGGTGGAATATCAACAAATAGGTGCCTGGTGGCACGGACCGTTTGCTAGTACGGACTGATCTCTTCGGAGTTGGTCCTGGAACGTTCGGTGGTCTGGTCTGCTGGGTAGTGTTTGGCACACTGTTGGGTCCTGAGGCAACAGGACCGGGGAGGGCCCTTGGGGTTCTTGTCGGTACTTTGTTTCTGGTTTCCCTGCTGCACCGATCATGCATGGTGATCCCTTTTGGGGGGTTGTGTGTGGGGTGTGTGGTGTGGGGTTGTTGTTTGAGAACTACATAGTGGACGCGAGCATCTTGTATAAGAAGCAATTTCCAAGAATATGAACCTGGATCTGGTTCGTGCGCCTTTGGGTGTGCGGGTCGGTTTCTGTGGTTCTCTCGAAAATGTTTTTGATCTTTGTGGTCAAGTTTTTAAGAGCACACGGTGGATGCCTTGGCATTAGGAGCCGAAGAAGGACGTAGGAATCTGCGATAAGCCTGGGGGAGTCGATAACCGGACTGTGATCCCAGGGTGTCCGAATGGGGAAACCCCGCCAGGAGCGCGAGTTACCTGGTGACCCGCATCTGAACACATAGGGTGCGTGGAGGGAACGCGGGGAAGTGAAACATCTCAGTACCCGCAGGAAGAGAAAACAATAGTGATTCCGTTAGTAGTGGCGAGCGAACGCGGATCAGGCTAAACCGTTCCATGTGTGATAGCCGGCGGGCGTTGCATGGTCGGGGTTGTGGGACATTACGTGTCAGTTCTGCCGGGCTGACGGGGTGTGGGTGTGCGTATAGGTGAACGGTCTTGAAAGGCCGGCCAGAGAGGGTGTTAGTCCCGTAACTGTAATGCGTTGCACCGCCTTGTTGATGTATCCCAAGTAGTACGGGGCCCGAGAAATCCCGTGCGAATCTGTCAGGACCACCTGATAAGCCTAAATACTCCCTAATGACCGATAGCGGACCAGTACCGTGAGGGAAAGGTGAAAAGTACCCCGGGAGGGGAGTGAAACAGTACCTGAAACCGTGTGCTTACAATCCGTCGGAGCAACCTTGTAGTTGTGACGGCGTGCCTTTTGAAGAATGAGCCTGCGAGTTAGTGTTACGTCGCGAGGTTAACCCGTGTGGGGCAGCCGTAGCGAAAGCGAGTCTGAATAGGGCGTTTGAGTGGCGTGATCTAGACCCGAAGCGAAGTGATCTACCCATGGCCAGGTTGAAGCGACGGTAAGACGTCGTGGAGGACCGAACCCACTTCAGTTGAAAATGGAGGGGATGAGCTGTGGGTAGGGGTGAAAGGCCAATCAAACTTCGTGATAGCTGGTTCTCCCCGAAATGCATTTAGGTGCAGCGTTGCGTGTTTCTTATCGGAGGTAGAGCTACTGGATGGCTAATGGGCCCTACAAGGTTACTGACGTCAGCCAAACTCCGAATGCCGGTAAGTGAGAGCGTAGCAGTGAGACTGTGGGGGATAAGCTTCATAGTCGAGAGGGAAACAGCCCAGACCACCAACTAAGGCCCCTAAGCGTGTGCTAAGTGGGAAAGGATGTGGAGTTGCGAAGACAACCAGGAGGTTGGCTTAGAAGCAGCCATCCTTAAAAGAGTGCGTAATAGCTCACTGGTCAAGTGATTCCGCGCCGACAATGTAGCGGGGCTCAAGTACACCGCCGAAGTTGTGGCATTCAAATATTAGCTAAGCCCTTGTGGTTCAGGCGTTTGGATGGGTAGGGGAGCGTCGTGTGGGCAGTGAAGTCGCGGTGGAAACCAGCGGTGGAGCCTACACGAGTGAGAATGCAGGCATGAGTAGCGAAAGACGGGTGAGAAACCCGTCCGCCGAATGATCAAGGGTTCCAGGGTCAAGCTAATCTGCCCTGGGTAAGTCGGGACCTAAGGCGAGGCCGACAGGCGTAGTCGATGGACAACGGGTTGATATTCCCGTACCGGCGAAAAACCGCCCATGTTGAACAGGGGATACTAACTGCCCGAGACCTGCCCGATCACCCTTGTGGTGTGAGGGTTTTGGTGGAGCGCAGGACCTGATCCTGGGAGGCAAGCGTATTAACAGGTGTGACGCAGGAAGGTAGCCGAGCCGGGCGATGGTTGTCCCGGTCTAAGGATGTAGGGCGAGTGGTAGGCAAATCCGCCACTCATGATGCCTGAGATCTGATGGGACCCCCGTTTGGGGGGATTTGGTGATCCTATGCTGCCGAGAAAAGCATCGACGCGAGGTTTTAGCCGCCCGTACCCCAAACCGACACAGGTGATCAGGTAGAGAATACTAAGGCGATCGAGAGAATTATGGTTAAGGAACTCGGCAAAATGCCCCCGTAACTTCGGGAGAAGGGGGGCCCCAACCTTGATGGACACTTGCTGTCCGGAGGGGATCGGGGCCGCAGAGACCAGGGGGAAGCGACTGTTTACTAAAAACACAGGTCCGTGCGAAGTCGCAAGACGATGTATACGGACTGACTCCTGCCCGGTGCTGGAAGGTTAAGAGGACCGGTTAGCCTGTAAGGGCGAAGCTGAGAATTTAAGCCCCAGTAAACGGCGGTGGTAACTATAACCATCCTAAGGTAGCGAAATTCCTTGTCGGGTAAGTTCCGACCTGCACGAATGGAGTAACGACTTCCCCGCTGTCTCAACCATAAACTCGGCGAAATTGCAGTACGAGTAAAGATGCTCGTTACGCGCAGCAGGACGGAAAGACCCCGAGACCTTTACTATAGTTTGGTATTGGTGTTCGGAGTGGCTTGTGTAGGATAGGTGGGAGACGTTGAAGCCCGGACGCCAGTTCGGGTGGAGTCATCGTTGAAATACCACTCTGGTCACTTTGGACATCTAACTTCGGCCCGTAATCCGGGTCAGGGACAGTGCCTGATGGGTAGTTTAACTGGGGCGGTTGCCTCCTAAAAAGTAACGGAGGCGCCCAAAGGTTCCCTCAGCCTGGTTGGCAATCAGGTGTCGAGTGTAAGTGCACAAGGGAGCTTGACTGTGAGAGAGACATCTCGAGCAGGGACGAAAGTCGGGACTAGTGATCCGGCGGTACATTGTGGAATGGCCGTCGCTCAACGGATAAAAGGTACCTCGGGGATAACAGGCTGATCTTGCCCAAGAGTCCATATCGACGGCATGGTTTGGCACCTCGATGTCGGCTCGTCGCATCCTGGGGCTGGAGTAGGTCCCAAGGGTTGGGCTGTTCGCCCATTAAAGCGGTACGCGAGCTGGGTTTAGAACGTCGTGAGACAGTTCGGTCCCTATCCGCTGCGCGCGCAGGAAATTTGAGAAGGGCTGTCCTTAGTACGAGAGGACCGGGACGGACGAACCTCTGGTGTGTCAGTTGTACTGCCAAGTGCACCGCTGATTAGCTACGTTCGGATGGGATAACCGCTGAAAGCATCTAAGCGGGAAGCTCGCTTCGAGATGAGATTTCCATACACTTTATTGTGTGAGAGGCCCCCAGCCAGACCACTGGGTTGATAGGCCGGATGTGGAAGCGAGGACTAACGACTCGTGAAGCTGACCGGTACTAATAGGCCAACAACTTACACCACACAGAAAATACATAACTCTGCTTGCGTCCACTATGTGGTTCCCAACCAACAACCCAACACGTTGTCGGCCGGAACCAAAACAACTGAATACAACACCACATGTTGTAACCACCAGATTTCCCACACCACCCCCTAAAAGGGGTTGGTGACGGGTAGAAGGGTTACGGCGGTCATAGCGTGGGGGAAACGCCCGGTCCCATTCCGAACCCGGAAGCTAAGACCCACAGCGCCGATGGTACTGCACCCGGGAGGGTGTGGGAGAGTAGGACACCGCCGGACAAACATTGAGTAGGGCCCTGACACAACTGTCAGGGCCCTACCACTTTAACCACCACCACAAACCCCCAGCCCCGGATCCCCGCTCACTCATGGCGGGTCCCACCCGGCGTGGGGAACCCACCTGATACAGCAACCAGGGCCCGGGGAACCCCCACACCTGAGCGAACGTCACCCGGGGAAGGGGCTCCGGGGCGGCAGCCTGGGCTCAGGCGGCTCAGGCGGCTCAGGTGATACGTGGGACGGCGGATTGTGGCTGGAAGGTGCTTCCCGGCGTCGTGCGCATCTCAACGCCCCACCGCGACCTGTCAGGCTCCGCTGAGGGCGAAAAACCCCCCAATATGCGGTGATTAACCTCAAAAAGTGGCGGAAACACGCGGAATTTGCGGCCTCAAGGGGTGGTAGCTGGTAAGTTTTCGAACAGTGGCCTGTGCGCACACCGCGTGCGGGCTCCGTAACCAGACCGTCCAGGAGGACATCAATGGCTAAGAACCGTAGTGAACTTGTTGCAGAGGTAGCGGGCAAGGCCGGCACCAGCCAGGCAGCCGTCAACACCGTCCTTGACGCACTGTTCGAGGTTTTCGAGACTTCTGTCGCCGCTGGCGAGAAGATCACCATCCCGGGCTGGCTGGCAGTGGAGCGCACCGACCGTGCAGCTCGCACCGGCCGCAACCCGCAGACGGGTGAGACCATCCAGATCGCAGCAGGCCACAGCGTCAAGCTGACCGCCGGCTCCAAGCTGAAGGCTGCCGTTTCCAACAAGAAGTAGGCTTCTTCGCCCGGCACAACGCCGGAGCAGCTCCGGGAGCGGTGACCTGACGGTCACCGCTCCCCTTGCTTTAAGCCCCGCCCCGGGCCCACCAGCCGATTCGCCGCACAGCCCGGCGTGGCGGACAATGTAGTGGTGTCTTCTGCCGCAAAATCACGTTCCGCCACACCTCAGCCCGCTCCCGGGAACGGAGTGAAAGGGACGGGCGGCAATGCCCTCGGAATTCCGAAAGGCTGGCAGCTCGCCGGCCTCGCTGCGGTGTTCCTGGCCCTCATCGCAGCACTGATCTTCTCCGGCGCTGCGGTGACCCGCGGCGTCTCCGATCCCGGCGCACTGGTGCGCTGGGGGCTTCCGATCAGCAAGGCGCTGCACAACGTGGCTTTGGCCACCGTCATCGGCGGCCTGGTCTTCGCCGTCGGGATTCTGCCCAGGAGCCTGTCGCCGCGGAGCCGGGACAAAGGCGACCTCGGAGACAGCCCGGAACACCCGGCCTTCATCCGGGCCCTCGCCGTAGCAGCCGCCGCAGGTGCAGTGTGGACCCTGTCCGCTATCGCCGTGCTGGTCCTGACCTACGCGGACGTGGCCGGACAACCACTCTCGGGCGACGCCGAATTCACCCAGGCGCTCGTCTACTTCATGACGGACATCGAGACCGGACGGGCCTGGCTTGCAGTAACGATCATCGCGGCTGTTGTCACCACGGCACTGTTCGGGGTCCGGTCCCTGGGCGGCCTGGCCCTCACCCTGATCCTGGCACTGGTCGGCCTCGTCCCCACCGCCCTGATCGGCCACTCCTCCAGTTCCTCGGACCACGAAGGGGCCATCAACTCACTCGGACTCCACCTGGTGGGCGTGAGCGCTTGGGTGGGTGGCATCATCCTGCTGGCACTCCTGTCCGGGATCCTCACCGGCCCCAAAGCCGGTACAACAACGGACATCACCGAGCCCACGCTGCGCCGGTTCTCCACCCTTGCCGGTTTCGCCTTCGTCCTGGTCTTTGCTTCCGGTGTCATTAACGCCAGCATCCGGATCACCAGCTGGGGAGACCTCTTCGGCTCGTCATACGGACAGCTGATCCTGGCCAAGTCTGCCGCCACCCTGGTCCTGGGCGGCATCGGGTTCATGCACCGGCAGTGGGTCATCCCGCAGCTGGGCCGCAAGGGATCCACCATGTCCTCCCGGCGGGTGCTCTGGCAACTCCTCCTCGCCGAACTCCTGGTGATGGGCGCAACCTCAGGCATCGCCGTGGCGCTGGGCCGTTCCGCGCCCCCGCAGCCCACCACGTTCGCGCCCGACGCCTCGCCGGCCTTCATCCTGACCGGCTACGAGCTGCCCCCGGAACTGACCGCCACCCGCTGGCTCACCGAGTGGCGCCTGGACTGGCTGTGGATCGCGGTGGCCCTGTTCGGCCTCGTGGCCTACGTCCTGGGCGTCGCCAAGGTCCACCGCCGCGGCGACAAATGGCACTGGTTCCGCACCGTCAACTGGATCATCGGCCTCATAGTCCTCACCTACATCACGTCAGGGCCGCCGGCGGTGTACGGCCGCATCCTCTTCTCGGCACACATGGTGGACCACATGGCCCTGACCATGGTGGCGCCCATCTTCCTGGTGCTCGGGGCCCCGGTGACGCTCGCCCTGCGCGCGCTGCCCGCACGCGGTGACGGCTCGCGGGGCGCCCGCGAATGGATCCTGGTGTTCGTGCACTCGAAGTTCTCCCAGCTGGTCACGCATCCGCTGTTCGCCGCCGCCAACTTCGCGGGCTCGATCGTGATCTTCTATTTCTCCGACCTGTTCGGCTACGCCATGCGCGAGCATGTTGGCCACGAGCTGATGATCCTGCACTTCCTGCTGACCGGGTACATCTTCGTGCTCACCATGATCGGCACCGATCCCCTGCCGCGCCGGGCGCCGTACCCCATGCGGCTGCTGCTGCTCCTCGCCACCATGGGCTTCCATGCGTTCTTCGGCGTCTCCATCATGGGCGGCACCGGGCTGCTCGCAGCGGATTACTTCGGCAACCTTGGCCGCACTTGGGGCCAGTCCGCGCTGGCCGACCAGCAGACCGGCGGAGCGGTGGCCTGGGGCATCGGTGAGGTGCCCACGCTCCTGGTGGCAATCGGCGTCGCAATTATGTGGTCCCGCTCCGACCAGCGGGAGACCAAACGGGTGGACCGCGCGGCGGACAGGAATAACGACGCCGATCTGGCCGCTTACAACGATATGTTTGCCAAATTGGCTGAACGCGATGCCAGGCTGGCTGACCGCAACAAGCTGGAAGGACGCTGATGAGCGAAACCGTACGCACCCACGCCCGGGTCCGGGCCTCCGAACTGGTGGGCCGCAACTGGCTCAACACCGGCGGCAAGACCCTCGACCTCGAAGCCCTCCGCGGCAAGATCGTCCTGCTCGATTTCTGGACCTTCTGCTGCATCAACTGCCTGCACGTCCTGGACGAGCTGCGGCCCCTTGAGGAGCAGTACTCGGACGTTCTGGTGACGGTGGGTGTCCACTCGCCCAAGTTCGAGCACGAGGCAGACCCCGTGGCCCTGGCCGCCGCCGTGGAGCGCTACGAGATCCACCACCCCGTCCTGGACGATCCTGAACTGGACACCTGGAAGGCTTACACCGCCCGCGCCTGGCCCACCCTGGTGGTCGTCGACCCCGAGGGCTACATCGTGGCGCACCTGTCCGGTGAGGGCCACGCAGACGGCCTGGCAGTGCTGATCCCCGAGCTGATCGCAGAACATGAGGCCAAGGGCACGCTGCACCGCGGCTCCGGCCCGTACGTGGCCCCCGAGGCCACCTCCGGCACCCTGCGCTTCCCCGGCAAGGCGCTCTTCCTGCCGGCCGGCCGCGGGTCCACGGCTGGGGAGGAAGCGTCCGACGGCGGCACGGCAGCGGGTGCCGCAGCCAGCGGTTCCGACGGCAAGGGTTCCTGGCTGGTGACCGA
This sequence comes from Pseudarthrobacter sp. SORGH_AS 212, assembly GCF_030818145.1. Classification (NCBI taxonomy): domain Bacteria; kingdom Bacillati; phylum Actinomycetota; class Actinomycetes; order Micrococcales; family Micrococcaceae; genus Pseudarthrobacter; species Pseudarthrobacter sp. SORGH_AS 212. Next base: position 2,307,540 of record NZ_JAUTAA010000001.1, read on the forward strand.
TACCGGCCACCACCGCCTCGTGGAACTCGGCACGGACTTCGAGACTGTCCTGGCCACCTACGGCTCCGGCACCAAGGGCTACGCCGATGGTCCTGCCGCCGGGGACGACGCCACCGCACAGTTCAACGAACCCCAAGGCCTGGTCCTGCTGCCGGAAGACGTGGCAGCCAGGGCGGGCTACGACGTCGTCATTGCCGACTCGGTCAACCACCGCCTCCGCGGCCTGTCCCTGACAGACGGGAAGGCGCTGACGCTTGCCGGCAACGGCGTGCAGCGGCTCCTGGAAACCGGGCCTGCCCGCGTGGATGAGGACGGCGCCGGCTTTAGCGGTTCCCTGGGCAACGACCCCCTTGACGTCTCGCTGAGCTCGCCCTGGGACGTTGTGTGGTCGCGCAAACTGAACGCCGTAGTGGTGGCCATGGCCGGCACTCACCAGATCTTCAGCTTCGACCCACTCACCGGCGGCGTGGCCATCGTGGCCGGCAACGGACTGGAAGGGCTGTTGGACGGGCCCGCCCACGAGTCCTGGTTCGCCCAGTCCTCAGGCCTCGCCGAGGACGCCGACGGGAACATCTGGGTTGCCGACTCCGAAACGTCGGCGCTGCGCACGCTGGTCATCGACGACGCCGGGACGGTGACCGTGAAGACCGCCGTGGGCAAGGGCCTGTTCGACTTCGGCTTCCGAGACGGTACTGCGGCCGAGGCCCGGCTGCAGCACCCGCTGGGCGTCACGGTCCTCCCGGATGGCTCCGTGGCCGTCGCTGACACCTACAACGGCGCCGTCCGCCGGTATGACCCCGCCAACGGCATAGTGTCCACGCTGGCCCGTGGCCTTGCCGAGCCGTCCGACGTGATCGTGGATGCCACCGGGGCTGCCGGCGCCGAGCCGCTGCTGGTGGTGGTGGAGGCGAACAAGCACCAGCTGGTGTATGTGCCCATTCCCAAGGAAGCCCAGCAGGTGGATGAGGGTGCTTCCCAGACGCAGCGGCCCAAGAGCCCCGTGGCTCCGGGTCCGCTGGAACTCACGGTCCGCTTCACCGCCCCCACCGGGCAGAAGCTCGATGACCGCTGGGGTGACCCCACCCAGCTGAAGATCTCCTCCACCCCGCCTGAGCTGCTGGTGTCCGGCGGCGGCACCTCCGTGGGGCTGTTGCGCACGCTGGAGCTCTCACCGGAGGTGCCTGAGGGCGTGCTGCACATTACCGCCCGCGCCGCGGCCTGCGACGGCCCCGAGACCGAGGACGGCGAGATCCCGGACCACGCAGCCTGCCACCTGTACCAGCAGGACTGGGGCATCCCGGTGCTGCTTCAGGCCGACGGCGACACCGAGCTGGTCCTGGACCTCCGCGGCATGGACTGACGCGCCGGCCGTCGAACGTAGTTCCAGGCTGCCGCCCGTGACCCAAACGTCACGGGCGGCAGCCTTTTGCGTCCGCGGAAACGTGTCTCCCGCGGAATTCCGGGGCTTGCAGCACGTGTAGGGCGCAAAAGCATGCTGTCCGTGACGCGGTCCAACTCGCACCGTTGTCCACATACGCCCGCCGGGAGCTACAGGGATGGTTGGTGGAGAGCCAGCATGGCTGCATGGACGTGCATAAGGCGCTGGAAATTTGCGGAGGAGCAGCCCGAAGGCCCGCACTGGCAAGACTGGGGGTAAATGACTCTTCCCTCCGTCGGGCCGTCCGGGCAGGGCTGGTGCAGCCCGACCGCGGGCTGTATGCGCTGCCAACCGCCTCTCCGCATCTAGTGGCCGCACTGCGGAACCGCGAGGTCTTGACCTGTTCAAGTGCCGCTGCGGCCTACAGCCTGTGGACACTGCCCGCGGATGGGCTGCGCCACGTCTATCACCGTCGCCGGGAGGCTGTCTCCGGCGGAGCTGTTCACCACGCAGGGTTGCTCCTGCCCCCGGCCTCCTATCAGCCGGTGGCAGCGCTGGCCGACGTGCTGATCCACGCCCTGCGGTGCTTGCCGGTTGCCGAGTCCCTGGTCATGGTGGAGTGCGCGGTGAGCCGCGGTGACATGACCCTTGAGTTCCTGCTCCGGCGTTTGCCTGGGAAACGAAACGGTAAGGCGAGGGCAGACTTGGAGTGGGTGGACACGGGAGCCGACTCGCTGCTGGAAACTCTGGCCCGGACGTATTTCCGGCGGGCCGGCATCCGGGTCGAAACCCAGGTCTATCTGGAGCGGGTGGGATACGTTGACCTGCTGCTGGATGGCTGGCTGGTGGTGGAACTGGACGGCCGGCACCACGCCGAGTGGAAACAGGTTCAGAAGGACCACCGGCGCAACAATGAATCCGTTCTCCAGGGGTATACGGCACTGCGGTATTACTACTCGGATGTGGTGTTCCATCCCGCTGCCATGGTGTCGCAGGTCTTGCAGGTTCTGAGTCGCCGGCTATAACGGGTCCGGCTGTCACGCAGGGCATGGTTTTGGCGGATCGGAACAGCAAGAACTCCGGAATTTCGGGGATTATTAGGGGACTGTAGCCCAAAAGGGTGCTCGGCGTGACTCTGGGTCTGGAAACCACGTCGAAAAGCTGGGCCAGCGTGGCCGGGCGCCAACCAACACAGGGTGGGGAAGCCCTAGAAGCTCAGCTGGGGAGTGACCTTGACGGTGTCGCCGGAAACGTCCAGGCGGGTGGTGAAGCTGAAGTCCACCTCTTCGTCCAACGGGTACCAGGCGCCCGTGAAGGAGTTCTGCTGCAGGGCCTCCACCTTGGCTTTTCCGTCCAGCGGCGAGACCACCCAGCGGCCGTCAAAAGGTTCAATGGAGACGTTGGGGTACTCGGTCACGGACCACTTGATGCTGCCGTCCTGGACCCTGTTGTTGCTGGCGTAGTAGAAGGGGCAGTCGGGCTGCAGCCGCTGCTCCTTCTGGGCTTCGGCGGCGCAGCCATCCAGGAATTCCCGGACCTTGGCGGACACGTCCTCCTTGAGCTTGCCGGTGGCCTGGGTCAGCAGGTTCAGCGGAGCCACAGGGGTGTCCCGCCCGGTCACCGTGGCGCGGCTGGCAGGCGCGGAGAAGTACTGTCCATCCAGCGACGCCTCGTATTCGCCGGGGTAGAACACGGCGAAGGAGTTCCGTCCGTTGGGCATGTTCACGGGGACGCCGTTGATGTTGGCTTCGCTGCCGTTCACCACGGTGATGTCCACCGTGGGCAGCCGGGACGGGACAAAAGCCCAGGTGTTGAAGAAAATCCATTCAGTGCCGGTCTTCTGCAGCAGGAATTCGGTACTGAGCCGGCTTCCGTCAATGGTGTAGTCCATCGGCACTGCCACACGGTTGTCCGGACGCTCCTCCGGCTCGCCGATCTGGACGTTGGAGAGCCGCGACGCAGCTGTCTGCAGGGCCGTGCCATCCAGCATGGCAGCGTTACTGGGCGGAACGGTGGCCCGCAGGAGGCCCAGCGCCTTGCCGCCGTTCCCGCTCTGCAGGGCATCGATGTACTCGCGCACCGGCTGCTGCGGGCTGGCCACTGTGCTGTTGACCAGGTTGATGGCCACAATGGCTCCGGCCACGGCAAGCATGAGGCCCAGCAGCCACCCGGCCGCTATCCTCACCAACGCTTGACTCATCTGCACGTTTCTTACAGTAACGGCAGTACGTTGGCACACTAAAGTCGGCGCCTCCCCTAATTCCCGCCGCAACCCGGCGCCGGCACCAGGGACAGCGCCCGACGACGCCGGCACGGAGAGTGCCCGGGCGCACCTTTGGATCCGGCCCGGCCCGGCCCTGGCTGGCTCCGCGGATCCCCGTGCCCGGGGCCCCGGTCAGCGGCGGCGACGCCGGGAGGAAGTGCCGAACATGCCGCGCAGCAGCTCACGGCCCAGCTGGGTGCCTACGGACCGGGCCATGCTTTTCAGCCCGCCACCGAGGGCGCCGCCGAGCACGCCGCCCAGGTCGCCCATGATTCCACCCCCCGGCTGGGATTGGCGTTGGGGCTCGGGTGCACGGGGTGCCCGCGGAGCCGGGACAGTGCCGGGCCTTTCGGCGGCGTCGTCGCTGCCGGAACTGTTATGCGACGTCCTGCTGCTGGGCCGGCCCAGGATTTCCTCCTCGATGCGCCTGGCCTCGGCGTCGACATCGTTCTGCTGGGAAGTCCCACCCGGCGTTCCAGCGGAAGCCGCGGGACCGGTAGGTGCTGCCGTCTTGCCGGTGAGCTTCTCGTACGCGGAGGGGTTGTCCACCGCGGTGCCGTACTTGCCCAGCAGGGCGGACCCGGCCACGGTGCTCCGGACCAGGGCCTCGTCGCTGGGACCCATCACCGATTCGGGGGCCCGCAGCCGGGTGAGGGCCACCGGGGTGGGGGCGCCCTTGTCGTTCATGACGGTGATGACCGCTTCACCGATGCCGGCCGACGTGAGCGTTTCTTCGAGGTCGTAGTCACTGAGGGGGAACGTGGATACGGTGGCCCTGAGGGCCTTCGCATCCTCCGGGGTGAATGCCCGCAAGGCGTGCTGGACCCGGTTGGCCAGCTGGCCGAGGACGTCGGCAGGAACATCCTTGGGGGTCTGGGTGACGAAGAAGATGCCCACGCCCTTGGACCGGATCAGCCGGACGGTGGAGGTGATGGCGTCCAGGAAAGCCTTGGAGGCACCGTTGAACAGCAGGTGCGCCTCGTCCAGGAAGAAGACCAGCTTGGGCTTGTCCAGGTCGCCCGCTTCGGGGAGGTCTTCAAACAGGTCGGCGAGCAGCCACATGAGGAACGTGGAGAACAGCATGGGCTTGTTCTGCAGGGTGGGCAGTTCCAGGCAGGTGACCACGCCGCGGCCATCTGGCGCGGTGCGCAGCAGTTCAGCGGTATCAAACTCCGGTTCACCGAAGAACTTCTCCAGCCCCTGGGCCTCGAGCGTGACCAGTTCACGCAGGATCACCCCGGCGGTGGCCTTCGAGAGCCCGCCGAGCTGTTCGAGCTCGTCCTTGCCCTCATCCGAGGTCAGGAACTGGATGACCGCCCGGAGGTCCTTCAGGTCGATCAGTTCCAGGCCGTTCTTGTCGGCGAAGTAGAAGACCAGCTGCAGGCTGGATTCCTGGGTGTCGTTGAGCTCCATGATCCGCGAGAGCAGGATGGGCCCAAACGAGGTCACCGTGGCCCGGACAGGGATGCCGTTGCCGTCGCCGCCCAGGGCCAGGAATTCCACCGGGAAGGTCTTGCCGTGCCAGTCCTGGCCGATGCTCTCTGTGCGGGCCAGGAGCTTCTCGCTTCCGGGTGCCGCCGTGGCGAGCCCCGAGAGGTCACCCTTGATGTCCGCCAGGAAGACGGGCACGCCGGCGGTGGAGAGCTGCTCGGCCATCATGTGCAGGGTGACGGTCTTGCCGGTACCGGTGGCTCCGGCCACCAGCCCGTGCCTGTTCATCATGGCCAGCGGCAGCCGCACCGGAGCGTCCTTGTGGAGTTCGCCATCGATCAGGGCGGCCCCCAGCTCGATGGTGGCACCTTCCAGGGCATAGCCCTTCTGGATGGTGGCAAGCTTCTCTGCTGTGGTTTTGTTCGCCATGGCGCTAGCTTAGCGGCGGGCGGTGCATCTGCCGAGGTGTCGGGAAGGTCAGTCCTGCGCCGTCCTGGTGCCGGCGGCGGGAAGTTCCTTGGTGAACGCCAGCGCTCCGATGGTCTCGGGGTCCGCGGCCAGGTCGAACTGTGCCTGGTAACCGGTGCGCAGATACAGGTGTTTGGCCTCGGGCTGCCGCGGGCCGGTGGTCAGGTACAGGGAGGTGTAGCCGCGGGCGGCTGCCAGTGACTCCAGCTCGGCGAGGACGAGGCGGGCCAAGCCGCGGCGGCGGTGGGCGGTGTGGGTCCAGATCCGCTTCAGTTCGGCCGTGGTGGCGTCATACCGGCGGAACGCGCCGCCGGCGATGGATTTGCCGTCTTCCTGGATGATGAGCAGCGCGCCGGTGGGGCCCTCGAACTCCGCAGCCGGGTACCGGTTTAGTTCCTCGGCTGCGGCGCCGCTGCCGAAGAGGTCCCCGTAACGGGTGTCGTATTCGAATGCGAGCTCGTCCAGGAGCGGCCGGACCCGGGGATCCTGCATGGGCAGGACCAGGACGTCCAGGGCGGCGCGGTCCAGGGGGCGGGGCTGGACTTCTGGTTCTGCTGTCACCGGTGGTTCCTTGTCAGGGTCTGGTTCCGGCCGGCGGCGGCCGGCTCTGGGGATATTGTGGCGGACATTTCGTTTGCAAGGTTGCGGGCCGTGCCGAGGATGGTCCGGGCCAGGGCATCATTTTCCCGGAACGGGGCTGCGTTGGTGCGCGGCCTGGCAAACGCTCCGGCGCCCCAACCGGACGTTCCGGGGCCGACGCCGAACACGGTGTCCTGAGGGGTGCCGTCCGCCCCCACCAGCCGGTGCTGCGGGGTTACCAGCAGCTTCCCGGTGGAGTGGATTCCGTCCGCGGTCAGCAGCTGCTGCTCGGTTCCCAGCCCGCTGCCGTGCAGTGAAGCCAGCACAGGGTTGAGCGACCGGACCACCGACGTGGCCGGCAACCTGGCCTCGATGAACGCCCTCGCCGAAACCACCACATCGGATTGCGGGGACGCGGCAACGAAAGCCCCGGTTGATTCGTCGGTGGTGACCTCCACGCCGGGTCCCAGGAACTGCAGCAGCCCGGCACGGTGCAGGGCCAGTATCTGCCGCAGGCGGTGGGGCGGCGGCCCGGAATCGACGAAGCTGAAGAACCCGTGCCACCAGCCGTGTATGGCCTGCTGGGACCGGGCGTTCAGCCGGTCCGCGGGGACCACGCGGCCCACCTCCATGTACACGTGCAGCAGGGCCAGGAACAGGGCGAGCGTCTCGGGATGGTCCGGGCTGTCGCGGAGGGCGAGGTCGTGTTCGATGTATCCGGCCACGGCTTCCTGCACGGCGCGGTGGTCCGCGAAGCGGCGCCCGTCGAAGGGCCGGTCCAGCCGTTCGAGGTCCAGGTGCAGGCTGTCGTCGGGGACGGCGGCGGCCACGAGGTCCGTGCGCTCGCTGCTGTACCAGTCCAGCGGGGCATAGCGGGCAGAGAATTCGTCCCAGCCCAGGGCGGCCTGTTCGGGGCTTCCGGTCAGGAGCTCGCGGTAGTAGTAGTACCCGGCCTCCTTGGCCACCAGCGGCCAGAGGTGCTGGTGGAAGTCCAGTTCCCCGTGGCTTTGGAGCAGGGATTCGATAGCGGCAGGGGTGAAGAACCGCAGCGGTCCCGGTGCTTCGCCGCGGAGGACGGCGGAGATCTTGGAGTGGTAGGGCACGCCGCGGCGCGACCCGGCCCACAGCCGCGGTTCCCGTCCGGACGGAAGGTAGCGCAGCCCGCCGTCGGGCGCTTCCTCGAACCGGCCGCCGCGGCCCTCCATCAGGATGACCAGCAGGTCCACGAAGGCCAGGCCCATGCCGGAGACGATGACGTCCTGGCCCGGGGCGATGCCTGAGTAATCGACGTCGGTGGTGTAGCTGGGTGCCGCGTGGTAGCCGCCGTGCCGGGCGGCGAAGCCGGCGTAGCCGGAGGAAGCGGCGTCGGGCAACGAATCGGTGTGGCCCAGGGCGGTCACCAGGATGTCCGCGTGCAGCGTCCGGCCGTTGGCCAGCGCGACCTCGTGCCGGCCGTCCGCAAGGTGTGAGATCCCGACGGCGGTGCTCCGGTGGGCGGTGACGCTGCGGTTCAGCGCCCTGGTGGCCCGGCGGAAGAACCATTCGAGGTACTGGCTCTGCAGCTGTCGGGTGGGGAATGTGGTGCCGTTGAGTGCCCGGAGCTGGTCCTGCAGGTGCTGCGGGAAGTCCGGCACATCGGTGATGGACCCGTCCAGGACGCCGGCGGTCCACTCCACCAGTCCCGGGCCCGCGGCGGCCGGGCCGTCGCAGGCCACGGAATCATCGGTGAACATGGTGATGTCCGCGGCCATGGAGTTCAGGAGCAGGCCGGGGTCCTGGTCGTACCGCCAGATGCGGCCCGAGCCCGGAACATGCGGCTCCACCACATGGATCTCCAGCGGACCGGCAAATACATCGGGCCGGTTCGCGGCGATCCGTTCCAGGACGCCGGCCGTGCGCGGTCCGCCGCCGATGAACACGACGGCCGGAATCTTCGCTGGCATGGGAGCTCCTGACGGGCGGATGGGCTGATGCGCGGGCTGGTAAGAGGTACAGCGGCGCGTTGGCAGCCGCCGGAGTGCCCATGCTAGGCAGCGGTGACGAGGGCGGTCGAGCGGCCGGTCACGCCCGTTAACTCCGCGTCACAACAGGTCAAAAGACGCAAGAAACCGACTCATGACGCAGTGCGAAGCCCGGTGAACTAATGCAACTTCCGGTGTTGCCGCCCTGTTTGGGCCGGTCCTAGATTTGCAGCCAGCAACCGGGGCAAAAGCCCAGGCCGGAGCGCCCGCTCCGACCCGAACACCAGGACCCAGGACAAGAAGCGAGGTGGCACATGAGTTCAGCAACATCGAGGGTGGCGCAGGTACGGCCAGCACCCACGGTAGAGCCGGCAACAACGGCGGAGGCCGGCGCGGCGGCAGCCGCTCCCGGGCAGGCGGCCACCGAAACCGCTTCTGTAACCGGCAGCAACCTGCCATCAGGCGGGGGATTGCCGCCCGAAGGAACAGCGCGCATTGCCGCCGACTATTCGTCATACCGCGTCGTGGCTGCGAAGCATCCGTGGCGCTGGGTGGGGACTGCCGCCGTGGCGCTTGGCGTTTTGGCCGTGGCCTGGTCGCTGGCCACCAACCCGCGCTGGGAGTGGGGTGTGGTGGCGCAGTGGTTTACCGCGCAGTCCGTGGTGAACGGCCTGCTGGAAACCCTCAAGCTCACCGCAATCTCCGGCATCCTCGGCTTCGTGCTGGGCTTCATCCTGGCGCTCATGCGGTTGTCCGCCTCCCCGCTGCTGGTGTCCGTCTCCTGGACGTTCTCCTGGATCTTCCGGTCCACGCCGCTGCTGGTCCAGCTGCTCCTCTGGTACAACCTGGGCTACCTCTACGAAAAGATCAGCCTGGGCATCCCCTTCACGGATGTGCGGTTCTTCGAGGTCCAGACCACCACGCTGATCAGCCAGTTCGCCGCGGCCGTCCTGGGCCTGACCCTGAACCAGGCCGCCTACTCCGCGGAAATCATCCGCGGCGGCATCCTCTCCGTGGACCAGGGCCAGCTGGAGGCCGCCGCCGCCCTGGGCATCCCGGCCTGGCGCCGGTCCACCCGAATTGTCCTGCCGCAGGCCATGCGTGCCATCCTGCCCACCGCCTTCAACGAGATCATCGGCCTGGTCAAGGGCACCTCGATTGTCTATGTCCTGGCTTACTCGGAGCTGTTCTACACCGTGCAGGTGATCTACAACCGCACCCAGCAGGTCCTGCCGCTGCTCTTGGTGGCCACGCTCTGGTACGTGGTGATCACCTCCGTGCTCAGCGTCTTCCAGTACTACATCGAACGCCACTACTCCAAGGGTGCCGTGCGCAACCTGCCCCTGACGCCACTGCAGAAGGCCCGCAAGTTCTTCGCCACCCACGCCGTCACCAACCGGAAGAGCCTCTGATGACCGCCACCCTTACCCCCGCCACCCGCGGGCTCGTCGAAATCACCGGCGTCCGCAAGTCCTTCAGCGCCACCGAGGTGCTCAAGGGCGTCAGCCTCACCGTGGAGCCGGGCGGCGTGGCCGTGATCGTGGGCCCGTCCGGTTCCGGCAAGTCCACTCTGCTGCGCACCATCAACCACCTGGAAAAGGTGGACGGCGGCCACATCTCCATCGACGGCAAGCTGGTGGGCTACGAAATCCGCGGCCAGAAACTCCACGAGCTGCGGGAGAAGGACATCCTCAAGCAGCGCACCGAGATCGGCATGGTGTTCCAGAACTTCAATCTGTTCCCGCACCTCACCGCATTGGAAAACGTGGCGGAAGCGCCCGTCGTGGCCCAGGGCCGTTCCAAGGAGGAAGCCCGCCGCCGCGGCCTGGAACTGCTGGACCGCGTAGGGCTCAAGGACCGCGCCGGTGCGTACCCCAGGCAGCTTTCCGGCGGCCAGCAGCAGCGCGTCGCCATCGCCCGGGCCCTGGCGCTGGACCCCAAGATCCTGCTGTTCGACGAGCCCACGTCCGCCTTGGACCCGGAACTGGTCAACGAAGTGCTGGATGTCATCCGGGAACTGGCCAAGTCCGGCACCACCCTGATCATCGTCACCCACGAAATGGGTTTCGCCCGCGACGTGGCGGACACCGTGGTGTTCATGGACCAGGGCCAGATCGTGGAACAGGGTACCCCGCAGCAGATTTTCACCAACCCCCAGGAACCGCGCACCCGGAGCTTCTTCTCCAAGGTGCTCGAACCGGCTTTCAACATCTAAGGACCCATCCATGGCTTTTCCAACCCTGCGCCAGTCCGGCCGGCGCCGCTCCAGCACCCCGGGCCTCCGTACGCGGCGCTCACTGGCAGCACTCCCCGCCGTCGTCCTCCTGGGAACGGCCGCGCTGTCCGCCTGCGCAGACCCCGGCGCTTCGGCTTCCGGTGATGCCTCCGGCGCGGCACAGACGACGGCGGCACGCAATGGCGTGGTCTACAACACGTCCCCGGACCAGCAGCGGATCCGCGGCGGGAAAGACGCGGCGCTCGCCGCCAAGGTTCCCGAGCTGATCGGCAAGGACGGCAAGCTGACGGTGGCCACCACCGCCGGCTCCATCCCCCTGTCCTTCCACGCCACGGATGACAAGACGCCCATCGGCTCCGAGCTGGATATCGCACAGCTGGTGGCGGACAAGCTGGGCCTGGAACTCGACGTCCAGGTCACGTCCTGGGAGAACTGGCCGCTGAAGACCCAGTCCGGCGACTTCGAGGTGGTCTTCTCCAACGTGGGCGTCAACAAGGACCGCGTGAAGCTGTTCGACTTCGCCAGCTACCGGGCCGCGTTCATGGGCTTCGAAGCCAAGAAATCCGCCACGTACGACATCAGGGGCGCGGACGACATCTCCGGACTGCGCGTCTCCGTCGGCTCCGGCACCAACCAGGAAAAAATCCTGCTGGCCTGGAACAAGGAGCTTGAGGACAAGGGCAAGGCGCCGGCCACCCTGCAGTATTACCAGTCCGAGGCAGACACCATCCTGGCGCTGTCCTCGGGCCGCACGGACCTCAATATCGCTCCCTACCCGTCTACCGTGTACCGGGAAAACACCCGTGACGACCTGAAGGTGGTGGGCAAGGTGAACGCCGGCTGGCCGTCCGAGACGCTGGTGGCCGCCACGTCGCTTAAAGGCAACGGGCTGGCGCCGGTGATCACCGAGGCCCTGAACTCCGCCATCAAGGACGGCTCCTACGGCAAGGTCCTGGAACGCTGGGGCCTGTCAGAGGAAGCGTTGCCGGAAGCGAAGACCATCACGGAGGACAACTACGCCGCCACCCAGGCCGCGGCCACCCCCAGCGCATCGGCCGAAGCATCGAAGAAGTCCTCATGAAATTCCAGGTCCTGGACATCATTCCGCACCTGAAGAACCCGCTCACCGGGGAGATCGTCTCCACGGCGGACCGGCTGAACCAGGTAGTGGAAACGGCCCGCCGGGCAGAAGCCCTGGGGTTCGACAGCTTCTCGGTGGGGGAGCGGCACGCGGGTGAGTTCATTTCCTCCTCTCCCACCACCGTGCTGGCGGCCATCGCAGCCGTGACGGACCGGATCCGGCTGCACACCGGCGTCACGGTGCTGTCCGTGCTGGACCCCGTGCGGGTGGCAGAGGACTACGCCACCATTGACCAGCTCAGCCGCGGCCGCCTGGAGGTCACCATCGGCAAGGGCAACGAGGTGCTGCAGTACCCGCTCTTCGGCCTGGACCTGGCGGACCAGTGGGACCTGCTGGCCGAAAAGTACGAGCTGCTGCGCCGGCTGTGGCGTGAGGAAGGCGTCACCTGGTCCGGCAGGTTCCGATCTCCGCTGACCGATCCGGCCACCACCACGCCCCGCCCCTTCGACAGTCCGCCGCGTATTTGGCACGGCTCTGCTACAACGCTGACGTCGGCCGCCTTGGCCGGCAAGTGGGGCGAGCCCCTGTTCACCGCCAACGCCATCCAGCCCCGGGAAAACTATGCCGTGCTGATCGATCACTACCGCGATGAGTACGAGCGCCACGGGCACGACCCCCGGCAGCAGTACGTCGGATCGGGCTGCGGCGCCGGCGGCGTGTTCATCGCCGACACCACCCAGGAGGCGGTGCGCCAGTTCGGCCCCGTCTACGAGGCCCTGACGGCCAACCGCAACGTGCCGGGCAACAACTCGCCCTTCCGGGACATCCAGCATGCCGTGGCCGAGGGGCCCGCGCTGGTGGGAAGCCCGGAGCAGGTGATCGACAAGATCCTGAGCTACCACCAGCTCTACCGCCACGACCTTCAGTCCATTTCCCTGCCCACCACGCTGCCCTTCGAACAACAGCTGGAAATCCTCGAGCGCTTCGCCCTCGAAGTGATCCCGGCCGTCCGGGCCGCAGCGCCCACCACGCTGTGGGAGGCCGGGGACCCCTACGGCAACCGCCCCGGATTCACGCGATCCAACCCGTCCGCCAACGCCAGCAGGAGTGAGAACGCCCTTGTCCACTGAAACAGCCCTCGAAACCTTCGACGCCGACTGGCAGGAGTGGCACGCGGCGCACGAGCGCCACCGCGCCCACCCGCACGGCTTCCTCGCGGTGACCCACCTCCACTGGCTTAGCAGCGATGCCGCTCCGCTGGAAGGCGCCCCGGGCACCTGGAGCGCGGAGGCCGACGTCGTCCGCGTTGTGCTGCAGCCGGGTGAGAGCCTGCAGCGGGACGGCAAGGAACTGACCACCGAAGCCGGCGCAACCCTGGAACTCGGACCCATCGCCGAACGCGGCGGGATCAACCTCGTGTCCGGCGAGACCGTCATCGAGGTGGCCAAGCGCGGCGGCGAGTACATCGTGCGGCCGCGGAACCCGGAGAACGGGCTGCTCCGCGAGTACCAGGGCACGCCCGCCTACTCGCCCGATGCCGCTTACGCCGTCCGCGGAACGTTCGTTCCGTTCGAGGCGCCGCGGCCCACCACGGTGGGCGCCGCCGTCGAGGGCATTCAGCACGTTTACGAGGCTCCGGGCGAGATCCGCTTCAAACTCGCCGGCCAGGAACTGGCGCTGACGGCGTTCAACGGCCACGCGCCGGGTTCCCTGTCGGTGCTGTTCACGGACCAGACCTCCGGCACCACTACCTACGCGGCAAACCGCTCGCTCTCCGTGGTGCCCGAGGCGGACGGCTCCGTGGTGCTGGACTTCAACCGGGCGGTCAACCTGCCGTGCGCCTACACGGACCTGGCCACCTGCCCGCTGCCCCCGGCCGAAAACCGGCTGCCCGTGGCTATCGAGGCCGGCGAAAAGATTCCCTACGAACGTCAGGACCAGAAGTGAGCAACACTAATACCCCTTCGGCCGAAGGAAGCCAGGCCGGTTTCCTGGCCATCGAGCTCGACGGCGCCGGGTGGGACGGGGCGGACATCTCCCGTGCGGTGCTGGCCGCCGAGTCCGCCGGTTTCCACGCAGCCACCTTCACGGACGCACCGGTTCCCGGCCGTACCAACGCACTGCAGCGCGCAGCGTTCGCCGGTCCGGTCACCAGGTCGATTGCCCTGGTGCCCGAAGTGGACACCGTCTACACCGAACCGTTCCACGTCTCCACCCAGCTGGCCAGCCTCGACTACGTCTCCGGCGGCCGGGCGGGGTGGATCGTCACCGCGGACGAGGCACCCGCGGCTGCTGCCGCCGTCGGGCGCTCTTCCGTCACCGGCGCCGCGCTGGGCCAGGAAGCTGCGGCGTCCATTGAGGTGTCCCGGCGGCTGTGGGACTCGTGGGAGGACGACGCCGTGATCCGCGACGTCGCCACGGGGCGGTACATCGACGTTGACAAGCTCCACTATGCCGATTTTGAGACCCCGGCCGGGTTTGCCGGTGCGGGCTATTCCGTGAAGGGCCCGGCCATCATTCCGCGGCCGCTGCAGGGACAGCTTCCGGTACTGGTTCCGGCCGCACTGCTCGGCGAGGTGCCGGCTGACGCCGTGGACGCCGTACTGGTGTCCGCGCCTACCCCTGAACTGCTGGCCGCGGAGGTCCTTGACGTGCGCTCCCGGGTGGGTGGGTCCGTGGCGGTGATCGCCGAGCTCGACGTCGTCCTCGACTCGCGCGGGCAGGCTGCGGCCTCGCGGGAGACACCGTTCGACGGCGGCCGCGCGGCCTTCGCGGGCACTGCCGCCGCCCTGACGGACTTCCTGGAGTCGCTGCTGGCGGATGCCGATGGCGTGCGCCTCCACCCGGCGTCGCTCGCCCTGGACCTCGACGAACTGGGCCGCCTGGTCCTGCCCGGGCTGCGCCGCCGCGGAGTGCTTCGTCCTGTGCTGCAGGACGGGACCTTCCGCGACCTGCTGGGCCTGGAGCGCCCGGCCAGCCGCTACGCATCTGCCGCCGCCGGCACCGGAAAGTAAGGAAAAACCATGACACAGCACAACCGTGCTAAATCCGACGCCTTCCAGCCGAGCGGCCAGATCCAGTTCGGCATCTTCTTCCAGGGTGTCAACTCCGGCACCATCTGGAAGGCCGCAGAATCCGGTTCACAGACCGACTTTGAATCCTTCCGCCGGATCGCCCAGACCGCCGAGCGCGGACTGTTCGCCGCGTTCTTCCTCGGCGAGGGGCTTCGCCTGCGCGAGCACCTTGGCCGTCCGCACGCCCTGGACGTTGTGGGCCGCCCGGACGCGCAGACCATGCTCGCCGCCCTGGCGTCGGTGACCAACAACATCGGCCTGGTGGCCACCCAGAACACCACCTACAACGACCCCGCGGACCTGGCGCACCGGCTCGCCTCGCTGGACCTGATCTCCGGCGGGCGGGCCGCCTGGAACATCGTCACTACGGACAACGCCTGGACCGGCGCCAACTTCCGGCGCGGCGGCTACCTGGACCACGCGGACCGGTACAAGCACGCCGAGGCATTCGTGGAGACGGCCAAACGGATCTGGGACTCCTGGGAAACCCCCGCCGGCCCCGCCCGCCGCGTGCTCCACGAAGGCCAGCACTACGCAGTGGACGTGACTCCGCGGCTGCCGCGCAGTGCCCAGTACCGGCCGGTGCTGTTCCAGGCCGGGGATTCGCCCGAGGGCCGGAACTTCGCCGCCCGGCAGGCCGACGTGATCTTCTCCGCCCACCCGAAGTTCGACGACGCCCTGGAGTTCCGCAAGGACCTCGTGGAGCGCTCCGTAGCGGCGGGCCGCGGTGCCAACGCGGTGCAGATCATGCCGGCCAGCGAATTCATCCTCGCGGCCACGGCCGAAGAGGCTGCAGAAAAGAAGGAATGGGTGCGGAGCCTGCAGATCGGCCCGCAGCAGGCTGTTGCCTACCTGGAGCAGTTCTGGGGCCGAGAACTGTCCGCCTACGATCCCGACGGCCCGCTGCCGGAGATCGACCCCGTGGTGGAGGAGACCTCCGAGACCCGCGGCAGCGGCTTCCACGGTGCCAAGGGCCCGCCAGCTCGCGGACCAGTGGCGCGCCGAGGCCAAGGACAAGGGCCTGTCCATCCGCCAGTTCGTGACCTCCAAGACGGCGCGGATTGACGCCACGTTCACCGGCTCCTACACGGCCGTGGCGGACCACCTGGCCGAGTACGCCCGGACGGGTGCGGTAGACGGTTTCAATATTTCGCCGTGGCTGGTTCCCACCGGCCTGGATGACATCGTCAACCACCTGGTGCCGGAGCTGCAGGAGCGCGGCGTGTACCCCACCGAGTACCGCGGCAGCACCCTGCGCGAGAACCTCGGGCTGGAAACGCCGGTGCGCACGGCCGACGCGCCGTCCGGGGCGGTCCGCGCCTGATGCGTACCGCAGCCTGGCAGGGAAGGGACGACGACGGCGGCCGCGGGGAGAATGCCGGCGCAGGCCCCTTCCTGGGGACTCCTTCGGAGGAAACCTGCAAGCTGCAGCTCATCGTGTGGGAGCAGTGGCTGTAGGCCCTTTCCCAACTGACGCGGGCCGCTGCGCTACCCATATGGCCTGGGTGGTGCAGCGGCCCGCTCGAAACAGCCTCTGGGGAGACCCCGCCTCGCCTGCGGCTTTAGTTGAGGTAGCCGTTCGGGTTCAGGACGTACTTGGTGGCCGCTCCGGCGTCGAACTCCGCGTAACCCCTGGGGGCGTCTTCGAGCGGGATGGCCGTGGCGTTGACGGCCTTGGCGATGTGGATCCTGTCGTGCAGGATCGCCATCATCAGCTGCCTGTTGTACTTCATGACCGGGCACTGGCCGGTGGCGAAGGAGAGGGACTTGGCCCAGCCCGTGCCAAGTGACAGGGACAGGCTGCCCTTCTGGGCTGCCTCATCCGCGGCGCCCGGGTCGCCGGTGACGTAGAGGCCGGGAATACCCACGGATCCGCCGGCGGTGGTGATGTCCATCAGCGAGTTGAGCACTGTGGCCGGTGCCTCCTGGGCGCCGTGGCCGTGCCCGCGGGCTTCAAAACCCACGGCGTCGATTCCTGAGTCCACCTCACGGACGCCGAGGATCTCCTCGATCTGGTCGGCGGGGTCGCCGTTGGCCACGTTGACGGTTTCGCAGCCAAAGGACCGGGCCTGGGCCAGCCGGTCCTCGTTGAGGTCTCCGACGATGACCACCGCCGCACCCAGCAGCTGGGAGCTGGCGGCTGCGGCAAGGCCCACGGGTCCTGCTCCGGCAACGTAGACGGTGGACCCTACTCCGACACCCGCCGTTACGGCTCCATGGAAACCGGTGGGCAGGATGTCCGAGAGCATGGTCAGGTCCATGATCTTCTCGAGGGCCTGGTCGCGGTCCGGGAAGCGCAGGAGATTCCAGTCGGCGTAGGGGACCAGGACGTATTCGGCCTGGCCGCCAACCCACCCGCCCATGTCCACGTAACCGTAGGCGGACCCCGGGCGGTCCGGGTTAACGTTCAGGCAGATTCCGGTCTTGCGTTCCTTGCAGTTCCGGCAGCGGCCACAGGAGATGTTGAAGGGGACAGAGACGATGTCCCCCACCTTGATGAACTCGACGTCCGGGCCGGCCTCAATGACTTCGCCGGTGATCTCGTGCCCCAGGACGAGACCGGCCGGGGCGGTGGTGCGGCCGCGGACCATGTGCTGGTCAGAACCGCAGATGTTGGTGCTTACGGTGCGCAGGATGACACCGTGCGGGACCTTCCGGCCAACATTGACGGGATTGACGCCGGGGCCGGCCTGCAGTTCAAAGGTGGGGTACGGGGTGTCGATGATTTCGACGACCCCGGGCTCCTTGTACGCAACGGCTTTGTTACCTGACATGGGCATGGCTCCTATGGTTGGCATTTGATTGCCACGGAAGGCCCGACGCTGGGTGCATCAGACCTTCCGTGTGGTTTTACTTTTCACTTGCGGTGAATCTTCGGGGTGGGCGGCACCCGCCGTTTACGGGGCGGCTAGGCGTCGATCACCATGTCGGTGCGTGCGGTGGAGCAGCAGGGCAGGAACTTGCCGGCATCGATTTCCCTTTTGCGGATCCCGCCCTGGTGGTTCATGTCGATGTCCCCGGACAGCTTGACCACCTTGCAGGAGCCGCACATGCCCTCCTTGCAGTTCGCACCGATCCGGACACCGGCACGTTGCGCCACCTCGAGGATGTGCTCCTCAGGGTCGATCCGAACGTTGATTCCGGTGCGCAGGAAGGACAGGGTCAGGCTGCCGGTTCCCACGGTGTCGAAGCTGGACGCATCCGGGGTGGCGGCCTCCGGCGCGGCGGCTTCCGTGGAGGCCGGAGCGTCCGGGTCCACCGCTTCCAGCGGCAGCCCGGAAGCCTGCAGCGTTCCATCCTCGTCGTAGCCGGGCTCGTACATACCGAACGCGGCGGGCTGGCTTTCGTAGTAGTCCTCGGCGGAGTCAGCGATTTCCTCCGCGATTTCCTCGGCAATGTCCGCTGCATGCGCGAGCTCTGCCTGGTATTCCAGGAGGGTCTGCCGGTCGCCCGAGAAGAACTCCATGTAGATGGAGGTGTCGTCGACGCCCACCTTCTTGAGCAGCTCAGTAGCGGTGTTCAGGTAGCCCTCCGGCCCGCAGGCGTACACCTGCCGGCCGTTGGCGTCGGGGGCCACCTCGTCGATCATCGCGGCGGACAACCGTCCCTTGAAGCCGTCCCACTCCTCGGGCCTGCCGCGGTCGCCCAGCGCGTAGAAGACCTTGACGCGCGAGTCCACGGAAGCGATGTAGGCCAGCTCCTTGTGGAACGCAAAACCTCCGGCTTCGGCGCCGTGGTAGAGAACCACCACGTCGGCTGTTCCGGGCAGGTCGTGAATGGTCCGCAGCATCGACATGACGGGGGTGATGCCCGCACCAGCGGCGAGGAAGAGGTACCGTGCGCGCCGGTCCGCATCAGGCAGGTGGAATGCCCCCACGGGGCCCAGCATGTCCAGGACCGTGCCGGGCCTGACGTTGTCGTGCACCCACGGTGAAACCAGCCCGCCAGGGTCGCGCTTGACGGTGACGCTGAAGGTCCAGGGTTCCGTGGGCGAGCTGGACAGCGAGTAGCTGCGGTCCACCGGCTCCTGGTCTTCGCCGTTCACCGGGAAGGCGATATTCACGTACTGGCCCGCACGGAACGCCAGGGGAGCCCCGTCGCAGCGGCGGAACACGAACGTCATCATGCCGCCCGCTTCGGGAACGGTCTCGACGCATTCAGCCATGAACTCCTGCGGATGCCAGGGCCCCAGGGCGCGCGCGGCGCCAGCGGGTCCCTCGGTGCTGCCCATCACCCTGTTCCACGGCATCTCCAGGCCGCGGATGCGCTGCGGCTCCTGGGTTGCCGCCGTCTCAGTGAGGAGCTCAATCATGCCAAGTGCTCCTGCACCCGCTGCACGTACCAGTTGATGAAGGCCTCCACCTGGTATTCGCTCTTCATGTACGGGCCGGGCTCGTAGGCGGGGCTGGCTGCACCCTGCTGGCAGAGTTCCACGAAGGCCTTGTCCTGGATGTTGGTCTGCTCCCAGGTGTAGGTCAGCTTCTCACGGTCGTAGTCGACTCCTTCCACGGCGTCGTCAGCTACCAGCCAGGTGGTGCGGACAAGGGTCTGGTGTTCGTTAATTGGGAAGACGCCGAATGTGATGACATGGTCGCTCTGAAAGTGGAACCAGCTGTTCGGCTGCAGGTGCATTGAGCAGCGGCCCAGGCGGAAGTCGCGCAAGTCGCCGAGCAGCTTCTTGGACAGCCGGCGCCCGTCGGCGGAGAAGGATTCGCCTTCTCCGTCCAGGGATTCCCGGGAGATGCGGATGCCCGCGATGCGCGTGTCCAGTTCCTCAACCACCTCGTAGGGGAGGCCGTAGCGGCGGCACCGCTCCTCGAGCGAGGACTGTGCTTCCTTGTTGCGGTCCCAGACCTCCTCGAGGTGGGCGGGGATCAGGCCTTCCGTCAGGCCCCAGGTGGGGAAGAGGGAACAGGCGAGTTCCGGGTGCCCGTCGCAGTGGTAGCACTCACGGTTGTTCTCCATGGCGAGCTTCCAGTTGCCCTCTTCGATGATGTTCTGCTGGTAGGCAATCTTCGTCTTGGACAGGTCGTGTGGTGCCAGGTAAGGCTCGAAGATCTTCGAGGTCTCATCGAAGTCCGTGGGCGGTTCGTCAGCGATGCAGACGAAGATGAGTCCGGCAACCTCGCGGCTGTGGGCCCGCTTGAGGGCGAAGCAGTTCTTGTCGAACTTGGCTTCGCCGGGAGCGGAGGCGTGGATCAGGTTGCCCGCGGGGGAGTAGGTCCAGGAGTGGTAGCCGCAGACGAGGTTGCCGGTGGAACCGGCATTTTCGGTCAGGACGCGGGCACCGCGGTGGCGGCAGACGTTGTGCAGGACGTTGACGCCGCCGTCATCGTTGCGGAGCACGATCAGGGAATAGGGGCCGTAATCGACGGTGATGTAGTCGCCTGGCTCGGGCAGCTCGGCAACGCTGCCGGCAAAGATCCAGTGCTGGCCGAAGATGGCCTCCATGTCGATCTTGAAGATCGTGGGGTCAGTGTAGAACGGGGCGTCGAGGGAGTAGCCCGTGCGCCGGAACTCGAACAGTGCAGCGATCTCTGCCTGCTGCTCTGCAGGCAGAGATGAAGCGAGTTTTCCGCGTGAGTTGAGGGGCGCGTTCACTGGAGCAGTCATTTTTTCCTCCCGGGAGGCTGGGTAAGTATGCGGTTGGTGGGGAGACTTCGGAGTTGGTGGAGGCAACTCACGGTGTCGGAATGTCGCCGTTACGTGGTGGGGGAGGATCGACGCGGAAGAAGACCGGGCGTCCGGATTGAGCTTGTGGCAAGCCTCTCCATCTCGGAGTCCTTCCGCATGCGTCTTACGCAACAACAATCATGATGTGCAACAGCGTGACCTATGCCACGCCGACTGTCAAGTAGTTACAAACGCGTGGCCGCGGCCACAGAAATGTCTTGACATCGGAGTACGGCAGGGCGCCGCGGCATGGCGGCTGATTGGCCCGTCCAGCGCCGGTTCGGCAGCGTAAAAAAGCATCGAAATCTCTACTGCACGCGGGCGGCAAGGAAGGGCCGACGACGGCCTGGCGCGTGCCGTCGTCGGCCCTTCCCTGTGCGTTGTGCAGTCAGCGGTGGCGCCGCCTAGGGCACCTTGACCGCGACGGCCCCCTCCTCAGCGGGAACAGCGTCAGCCGGAAGAGATTCAGCCGGGACAGCGCCAGCAGCCGGGCCTGCGGACGGGTGGGCCGCCACTGCGGCGGCGTGCTCGGCCAGCACGCCCGTCTGGTGCCTGATCTTCAGCCGGTACAGCAGGGCCCCGCCGCCGGTCACGGCAGCCACGAAGATCACGCCGCCCCACTGCAGGTACCACTCGAAGGGCGGCACCGAGTTGTAGATCTCCGGCCGCGGCCAGATCAGGTTCACGGTCATGGCGCCACCCCACAGGACCGCGAGGATGTTCACGGGCAGCCCCCACTTGCCCATGCAAAACCCTGGCTCGGCACCGTCCGCATCGGCCAGTGGCCACTTCTTCAGGAGCCGCTTTCGCAGCAGGGGCACCGTTACCAGCAGGTAGGACAGATAGATCAGCACGATGCTGATGCTGGAGAGGATGGTGAAGATGGCCGGCTGCATCACGTTGATCAGCAACGGGAGTACCGCCAGGATTCCGATGACAATGGCAGCCACGGTGGGGGTACGGCGGACCGGGTCCACTTTGCTGAGCTGCCGGCTGAACGGCAGGTTGTTGTCCCGGGCCATGGCGAACATCATCCGGATCGCAGCGGCGTGGACGGCCAGGGTGCACACCACCACCGCCACGACGATGCAGGCCAGGAACGCCTTGCCGAACGGGCCGCCCAGGACGCTGAGCACGATGTACTGCAAGCCGCCGTCGGCCGAGCCCACCTTGGGGTCGGTGAGGTCCGGTGCGGCCAGGATGCCGAACAACAGGATGAGCCCGCCCAGGAGGAACGACGCCGTGACGGCGCGGAGGATGGCCTTGGGTGCCGTCTTCTTGGGGTCCTTGGTCTCCTCACCCAGCGAGCTTGCCGTATCGAAGCCGTACATGACGTAGCCGGAGGCCATGGCCCCGATCAGGAAGACGCCGAAGAAACCTAGGTCGTGACCTTCGCCGAAGCCCGCGGTATCGAAGAAGACCTCCGGCCCGCGCACCACATGCCAGCCGAGGGCGAGGATCAGCAGCACCGCAGCCACCAGCTCCACGAAGACGCCGATGCTGTTGATCCGCGTCATCAGCTTCACGCCGAAGGCGTTGATCAGGGTGGAGATGGTGATCATGATGGTGGCCAGCACTACGCCGTTCATGGCGAAATCGAACGGGCCCGTACCGTCTCCAACAAACTGGAAGCCGGACCAGAGCTGCGGCAGCGTGATCTGCAGTGCCAGTGCCACCGATCCCAGCGCCATGATGGAGGACAGCAGCAGCAGCCAGCCGGCCAGCCAGGACGACGTCCCGGACGCCAGCCGTTTGGCCCAGTTGTACACCGAACCGGCCACCGGGTAGCGGCCGGCAAGCTCGGCGAAACAGAGAGCCACCATCAGCTGGCCCACGAACACGATGGGCCAGGACCACGCGTACGCGGGGCCGGCCATGGAGAAACCGAAATAGAACAGCTGGAAAACGCCGGTGAGGATGGAAATGTAGCTGACGCCTGCAGCGAAGCTGGCGAACTTGCCGATGCTGCGGTCCAGGGTCTGGGTGTAGCCAAATTCGTCCATGCCGCTTGAATCAATACTCTTGCTGGGTTCCACTGTGGACTCCTAAATCAGAAAAGCACGATGGGATCGGCCGCCCTGGGGCGCGGCTGAGTCGAAAGGACGGCGTGCACGCGGCGTGGCCATATTAAGCCCGTTGCCGCGGAGCCGTGCCCGTCAGGCGAAGGAAGGGGCGAATTCCTCCTCTGCCGTTGCCGCGGAGCTGCCGGCGCGGACCAGGTCTGCCCGGACCAGGTCGGCGCAGCGCTCGCCGATCATCATGACCGTGATGTTTGGGTTGACCGTGACGTGCTCGGGCATGACGGACGCATCGGCGACCCGGAGCCCGGTGACCCCCTTGACCCGCAACCGGGCATCCAACGGTGACATCCCGTCGTCGTCCGCCCCCATCCGGACGGTGCCCACCGGGTGGTAGACGGTGTTGTGGGTCTTACGGATGTAGTCCCGCAGCTCCTCGTCCGTCTGCGCCGCGGCGCCGGGTGAGAGTTCGCGGCCGGTCCATTCCGCCATGGCGGGCTGGGCGGCGATTTCGCGGGCCTTGCGGATGCCGGCCACCATGACGCGCATGTCGTGGCCGTCCGGGTCCGTGAAGTAGCGGGGATCCACCATCGGCTTGTCGCGGAAGTCGCGGCTGCGCAGGCGGACCGTGCCGCGGGAGCGGGCGTGGGTGACGTTGGGGGTGAGGCTGAAGCCGTTTTCCGTGGTGGGGTAGCCGTGCCGCAGGGTGTTCATGTCGAACGGGACGGAGCCGTAATGCATCATCAGGTCGGGGCGGTCCAGGCCCTCCTCCGTGGAGGTGAAAATGCCGATTTCCCACCACTGCGTGGAGGCCTGCACCATGGGCTGTTTGGCCTCGAACTGGACCACGCCTTCGGGGTGGTCCTGCAGGTGCTCGCCCACGCCGGGGGAGTCCACCAGGACCTCGATGCCGTGGGCGGCGAGGTGTTCGGCCGGGCCGATGCCCGAAAGCATGAGCAGTTTGGGCGAATCGATGGCGCCGGTGGACAGGATGACTTCGTGGCGCGCGGAGAGCCGGTGGGTGCGGCCGAACGCTCCGTCCACCACGTCGACGCCGGTGCAGCGCTTGTCCGCGTTGAACACCAGTTGGCGGGCGCGGAGGCCGGTCAGGAGAGTGAAGTTGTCCCGCTCGATGATGGGGTGGATGTAGGACACCGAGCTGGAGGACCTGGTTCCGTCAGCCCTGCGGTTGATCTGGAAGAAGTTGGCGCCGTTGACCACTGTGGTGCCGGCGTTGAACCTGGCGCGGGGGATGCCTGTCTGTTCGCAGGCGTCCAGGAGCGCGACGCCGGCAGGATCCGCCGGGGGCACGTTCATCAGGTGCACGGGGCCGGAGTCCCCGTGGTGGGGTGCGTCCGGGCCGGCATCCTGGTTGGTTTCGAGCCGCTTGTACAGCGGCCACGCGGCGTCCGCGTTCCAGCCGGAGGCTCCGTACTTGGACTCCCACTCGTCCAGGTCTTCGCGCGGGGCCCAGAAGGCGATGCAGGAGTTGTGGCTGGAGCAGCCGCCCATCACCCTGGCGCGGGCGTGGCGCATGAAGGAGTTGCCGTTTTCCTGCGGCTCAATGGGGTAGTCCCAGTCGTAGCCGGATTCGAGCAGTTCCATCCACCGGTCCAGCTGCAGGATTTCGGGCAGGTTGCGGTCGTCCGGGCCGGCTTCCACCAGGGCCACGGTGACGTCCGGATTCTCGCTCAGCCGTGCGGCCACGGCGGCGCCGGCGGACCCTCCGCCGATGACGACGTAGTCGAATTCCCGCTGCGTGGCGTCGTCGATGTTGTCGAAGTGCATCTAGTTCTCCTTGCTGTGGTCAGCGAACCAGCCGGTGACCTGCGGGCTGGTGTTCTGGTAGATGTGCTTGGCTTCCTGGTACTCCGCCAGGCCGGTGGGGCCCAGCTCGCGGCCGACGCCGGACTGGCCGAAGCCGCCCCACTCGGCCTGGGGGAGGTAGGGGTGGTAGTCGTTGATCCAGATGGTGCCGTGCCGGAGCCTGCCGGCCACCCGCTGGGCCTTGCCGGCGTCCTGGGTCCAGACCGCGCCGGCAAGCCCGTAAATGGTGTCGTTCGCGGTGGCCACGGCCTCGTCCTCGGTGCGGAAGGTCTCCACGGTGACCACCGGGCCGAACGCCTCGTCGGTGACCACGGACATCCCCCGGGTGACGCGGTCCAAGACTGTCGGCTGGTAGTAGAACCCGGCGTCGTACTTTTCGCCATCCGGTGCCGCGCCGCCGGTCCGGAGCCGTGCACCCTCCTCGACGCCGCGTTGGACGTACGCGTTGACCTTGTCCCGGTGGGCGCCGGAGATCAGCGGCCCGGATTCGGCGTCCTCGTCGAAGGGGCCGCCCAGCCGGATGCCCCGGGCGCGGCGGACCAGTTCGTCCACGAAACGATCGGCGATGGATTCCTCCACCACCAGCCGGGCGCCGGCCGAACAGACCTGCCCGGAATGGACGAACGCGCCGTTGAGGGCGTTGTCGACGGCGGCGTCAAAGTCAGCATCCGCGAACACCACGTTGGGGTTCTTGCCGCCGAGCTCCAGCGCCACCTTCTTCACGGTGCCGGCAGCGGCTGCGGCGATGCGTTTGCCGGTCTCCAGGCCGCCGGTAAAGGAGACGAGGTCGACGGCGGGGTGTTCCGAAAGGGGTGCGCCCGCCTCGGGGCCGGTCCCGGTGACCAGGTTGGCCACGCCGTCGGGCAGGCCGAGGTCCTGCAGCAGCTGCATGGCCAGGATACTGGTGGACGGGGTCAGCTCGGAGGGCTTGAGGACGAAGGTGCAGCCGGCGGCCAGGGCGGGGGCGATCTTCCAGGCGGCCTGGAGGAGCGGGTAATTCCATGGCGTGATCAGGCCGCAGACGCCCACGGGTTCGTAGGCGATCCGGCTGACGACGGCGGGATCTCCGGCGTCGACAATGCGCCCCGCCTGCTGCCCGGCGAGCCTGCCGAAGTATTCGAAGCAGGCGGCAATGTCATCCATGTCGATGCGGCTTTCCACCATCCGCTTGCCGGTGTCCAGGGACTCGGCACGGGCAAACTTCTCGCGGTGCTCCCGCAGACCGGCGGCGACCCTGAGGAGGAATGCGCCGCGCTCCGGTGCCGGGACGCCGGACCAGGCGCCGGAGTCGAAGGCGGCACGGGCGGCTGTGATGGCGCGCTCCGCGTCCTCCCGGCCTGCCTCGGACACTGTGGCGACCAGTTCGCCGTCGGCCGGGTTGCGGATTTCACGGACGGCGCCGGACGCGGCGGCCTCCCACGATCCGTTGATGAACAGGGTGGTTGCTGTATCTGTCATGTGTCTCCCTAAGTGGTAGGTCAGGGGCCGTACCGGCGCTCCCCGGATGGTGCGGCAGCCGTGCCGCGGGCACGGCGGAGCAGCGCCGGAGGGCGCGGCGGCTGTGCTGCGGAGGTGACTTTTGCGGTGCGCGATGTCCGTGGTGCGGACATCGCGCCGGGGTTTTCGGGCCGGCGGGCTTAGCGCGGCGCGGAGCGGGGGGTGAAGTGCCGGGCCCCGTCAGCAGAAACCCGGGCAGGTGTGGCGTACGTCATAGAAGGACAGTAATGCATGTTGAACGAGTGTTCAATAGCAGGTTGAACACTCGTTCAAATGTGACTGGAGGATGAGGGTTTGTGGCGCTTCTGCCTAGCCGGCGTCCGGTGCAGGGCCGAAGGCGATGTCCTCGGTGCGCTGGATGCTGCGCTGGATGGAGGCCTTGTCCACGCCCAGGAGGGAGGTCAGCCACATCCCGTTCTGGATGACGACAACATCGGACGCGCGTTCCCGGCACTCAGCCCAGGTGAGCCCGGGCCTGGCATTGGCCACGAGAGTGGCGAGGCCGTCGATGTACCGGTCGAAGGCGGCGGCATTGATTTCGGCGTAGCCCTCATCGGCCTGGGCGAGGGCCCAGAGATGGAGGCGCAGCGACAGGTATTTGGTGGTCAGCAGATCCGCACCCGCCACCCGGCGCAGGGCCGTGCGCAGCTGTTCGTCGGGAGTTGAGTCCGGATCGGGTGTGACCAGCAGGAGGTCGTGCTCGTCGACGCGGTGGAGGGCCGCCCGGATCAGGCTCGTCTTGTCGTCGTAGTAATAGTTCACCAGGCCCAGGGCGACACCGGCCTCCCGGGCGACGGAGCGCATGCTCACGCCCGAGATCCCGTGCCGGGACAGCAGGTCCAGGGCCGCTTCGAGGATGCGGGACTGCCTGTCAAGCTGCTCGCCGGAGTTCACGGTTTTAGTCCCCATCTGGCCAGACTATTGCCAAACTTGCCGGCAGTGCACTTTCCCCTGTTCCTCAGCCGTGGTGTTGCGGTTGGGTGGTCAGTCGACGACGCCGTTCATGTCTTCGAACACCAGATAGTCCCCGTGGGCGGCCTGGAAGCCGAAGCTTTCCCAGTACCGGCGCAATGACGCCTTCGCGGCCTCGTACCCGGCCGTTCCTTCGGCAGGTGCGTTCTCCGCGGGCGCCGGGACTGCTTCGAGGATGACCTTGGACGCTGACCGGCCCACGCTGCTCAGGACGGCTTTCAGGATCTCGTGGCCGAGCTTGTTCCTGCGGAATTCCGGCGCCACGTGCAGCTTGGACAGGATCAGCAGATCCCCGCCCAGGGCCAGGTCCTTGACCAGGTCCGGGCGGTTGATCGTCAGCATTTCACCCACTGCGGCGACGTGCTGGTTCACAGCGTCCAGGGTCAGGAAGAGGTCGATGATCCCGGCGTCCGGAACAACATACAGTTCCGCTTCGCCGACGCGGACTTCCGTGCCGTCGCCGCCGTCGTCCGCGTCATCCCAGGTGCGGCCGCTGACGCTGACGTTCCACACGAGGGGATAGTCGTCCGGGTCATGGTGCACGCCTGGTATCCCACGGAACTGGCAGCGGTAATCGAAGCTCAGATACTCAGGGAGAAGTACTTCCACCGGAACTCCTAGTGCCACCACGCAATCAGCCTCGCGGCCCCATAGTCCTAAGACTAGGGACGGCGGCGCCGCTGCGCCATGGCTGGGCAATGAAGAATCCCCGCCTCGCACCCGAAGGTGCTGGGCGGGGATCCATTCGTCGGCGGTCCGCTTACTTCTTGGGCAGGCCCGCCGGGTTCAGTTCGGACTTCGGGATTGCCTCGGAGGACAGGCCCCAGCGGTCCAGGATCTTGGCGTAGGTACCGTCGTCGATCAGGTGGTTCAGGGCGGTTTGCGCGGCGACAGCCAGGCCGTTGCCCTTCTTGGTGGTGAACGCGATCTCGGCCTTCAGCGGCCAGCCGCCCTCCAGGGTGCCCACCTGCTTGGTCTTCCCATCCTTCGCCGCCTTGTAGGCAGCGCCGGCGTTGGGGCCGAACGTCAGGTCCGCACGGCCCGACTGGAGGGCCAGCCCGGAGGCGGAGTCGTCGTCGTAATACTGGAACTCCACCGGCTTGAGGCCGTTCTTCTTGTTCTCCTCGTCCCAGCGCACCAGGATGGCTTCCTGGTTGGTGCCGGAGCCAACGATGACCCGCTTGCCCGCCACGTCCTTGGCTTCCTTTACCTCGGTGATGTCCGAGTCGCTCTTGGCGTAGAAGCCGAGCAGGTCGTTGCGGTACGTGGCGAAGTCGAACTTCTCCTTGCGGGCCTCGGTGACGGTCACGTTGGAGAGGACGGCCTCGTATTTGGCTGACTCGATGCCCAGCGGCCAGTCGGCCCACGCGACGGGGAGGACCTCGACCTGCAGGCCGAGGGTCTCGCCCACGGCGTAGGCGATGTCCACCTCGCTGCCGATCAGGGTCTTGTTGTCGGAGGCGAACGTGCTCAGCGGGGCCGTGCCGCCGGTGGTCACCACGGTCAGCTTGCCGTCGGCCTTGATGGCGTCGGGCACCTGCGCGGCCGCTGCCTGGTCCACGTCCACCTTGAAGCGGTCCTGCTCGGGGGACAGGTTGAAGGTCTTGCCGGCTGCGGTGGCGGTAGCCTCCGACGTCGGTGCTGTCGCCGCCGTCGCGCCCGGATCGGCGCATGCGGCCAGGCCCAGCAGGGACACTGCCAGGGCCGCGATAAGGGCCGGTTTCGGCGTGGGGATGGCCATGGTTTCCTCCTTGGAGGTACGAAGTTGATGCGACGGATGATGCGCGTTGCAGCAACTATCCGGGAGTGCCACCGGCAGAATCAAAGGCCCCGAAACCGGGCGATACGGGGAGTAACCGCAGTTAACGCGGGGACCGCCGCGGTCACAATCCGCGTACACCAAAGGAGGGGACCAGCTCATAAGAGCTGGTCCCCTCCGTCAATACATCGGCGTCAGGCCATCCCGGCGGAAACCCGGAAGCCTGTCAGCCCAGGGCCTTGATGACTTCCTTGGCCACGTCCTCGCTGGACTGCGGGTTCTGGCCGGTGATCAGGTTCCCGTCGCGGACCACATGGGAAGACCAGGCAGCGGCGTTGTTGACGATCGCGCCCTTCTCCTTCAGCGCGTCCTCCACAAGCCAGGGCGTGTTCTCGCCCGTGCCGCCGTTCAGTTCCTCTTCGTTGCTGAAGACCGTCAGGCGCCGTCCCGCGAAAGTGAACGTCCCGGCGTCGTCCGTTGCGCTGAGCAGGCCCGCCGGGCCGTGGCAGAACGGCGCGATGACCTTGCCGTCCTTGTCCGCGGCCACCAGCAGGCGGCCCAGGTCGGCGTCCTTGTAGAGGTCTGCCATCGGGCCGTGCCCGCCGGGCATCACCACGGCGTGGTAGGAAGCGATGTCGACGTCGGCGAGCACCAAGGGCTGCGACAGCTCGGCGCCGATTTTGGCCAGGTAGTCCCGGAAGCCCTCGGCGCGTTCCTCGCCGCCGGCGGAATCTGCGGCCAGGCTGACCTGGTCCACGGTGGGCTTCGCACCGCCCGGTGTGGCGAGGTGGACAGTGTGTCCGGCGTCCACCAGGGTCTGGTGCGAGACCACCAGTTCTTCAGCCCAGAAGCCGGTGGGGTGTTCGCTGCCGTCCTTCATGGTGAGGGAATCGGCTGCTGAAACAACCATCAAAACGTTAGCCATGCTGTTCTCCTGCCTGTTGTGTTGCTGGGCACTGCGTGGAAAGCCGCCGCTACTTGCCGGCAGCTTCCAGCCCAGCGTACGTGTCGTCGTCGAGCGTGATGCCCGCCGCTGCGATGTTCTCCTCAAGGTGGCTGACGGATCCCGTGCCGGGGATGGGCATCATGACGGGGGAACGCCGGAGCAGCCACGCCAGCGCCACCTGCGAGGTGGTGGCATCCAGGCGCGTTGCGGCCTCGTCCAGCGGGCCGCCCGGCTGGGCCAGTTCGCCCGCGGAAATCGGGGCCCACGGGATGAAGCCGATGCCGTTCTCCTCGGAGTAGCGCAGCACGTCCTCGGAGCTGCGGTCCGTCAGGTTGTAGCGGTTCTGGACGGTGGAAACCGTGAAATGCTTTCCGGCGGCTTCGAGTTCGGCCACGCTGACCTGCGACAGGCCCAGCGCCCGGACCTTGCCCTCGTCCTGGAGTTCACGCAGCACACCGAACTGTTCCTCGGCGTCCACTTTCGGATCGATCCGGTGCAGCTGCAGCAGGTCGATGGTGTCCACCTTCAGCTTGCGGAGGCTCAGTTCAGTCTGCTGGCGCAGGTATTCGGGCCGTCCCACGGGGACCCACTTGTTGGGCCCGGTGCGGGTAAATCCCACCTTCGTGGCGATTCTCAGGCCGTCTTTGTAGGGGTGCAGGGCTTCGGCGATGATTTCCTCGCTGATGTTCGGGCCATAGGAATCCGCGGTGTCAATGAAGTCGACGCCGAGTTCGACGGCGCGGCGCACCACGGCCACGGCGGCGGCCCGGTCCGCGGGTTCGCCCCAGACGCCGTCGCCCACGATGCGCATGGCACCGAAGCCGAGCCGCTGCACGGTTCCCAGGTCCTTGAGGTCGATGGTGGCGGACTGGTTCGTTGTCCCTGTGCTCTTCGTCTCTGTGCTCTTCATGTCTGGGCTCATAGGGGCGGCAACATCATCAGTGTGCTGGGTATTCCGCAGATCACAGAAATAAGCCGGGTGCCGCCGTGGTTATGCCCTCTGTGCCTGCCGCGATTCCGGCGGGCGCGACGACGCAACGATATTCCGCACGCAACGCTCCGAAAGGCCGGCACCCGACGTGACCCTCCCGCTTTCCATCCTTGACCTGGCAACCATCGGCAAAGGCCAGACGGCGGCGGAAAGCTTCGCGGGCAGCGTGGCCATGGCGCAGAGTGCCGAGAAACTGGGGTACCGGCGGGTCTGGTACGCAGAGCACCACAACATGTCGTCCATCGCTTCGTCCGCCACCAGTGTGCTGATCGCCCACGTGGCCGCGCACACCGAAAGCATCCGGCTCGGCGCCGGCGGGGTCATGCTGCCCAACCACTCGCCGCTGACCATTGCCGAGCAGTTCGGCACCCTGGAAACCCTGCACCCGGGCCGGATCGACCTGGGCCTGGGCCGTGCCCCCGGCAGCGACCAGAACACCCTGCGGGCCCTCCGGCGCGACCCCATGTCCGCCGACAGCTTCCCGCAGGATGTCCTGGAACTGCAGGGCTACCTCACCGGACCCACCCGGATCCAGGGCGTGGAGGCAACCCCCGGCAAGGGCACCAACGTCCCGCTCTACATCCTGGGATCATCCCTGTTCGGTGCGCGGCTCGCCGCGCAGCTGGGCCTGCCGTACGCCTTCGCCTCGCACTTTGCCCCCAACGCACTGAAAGACGCGGTGGCCGTCTACCGCCGCGAATTCAAGCCCTCCGCGCAGCTGGAGGCCCCCCACGTGATCGCCGGAGTCAACGTGATCGCGGCCGATTCCGCCTCTGAGGCGCAGGAGATGATGCAGGCCACCAAACGGGCCCGCGTGTCCCTGTTCTTCGGCGGCGGGACCCGGGAATTCACCGATGATGAGGCGGACATGATTCTCGACTCCCCGCAGGGCCAGCACGTCTCGCAGATGATGACCTACTCGGCGGTGGGAACGCCCGACGTCGTCCTGGACTACCTTGACGGGTTCGGCAGGCACGCCGACGCCGACGAACTCATCGTGGCGCACCAGAGCACCGGCACGGACGCCCGGCTGCGCTCGGTGGAACTGCTGGCCGAGGTGGCCGGGCTGGCGCGCGTCTGAGCTGCCCGTCCGCGCAGGTCAACGCGCAGGTGGCCTGCGTGGAGACCTGCGCTGCGGCCGACCGTAGCGTCGCCCCGGATCCGGCGTGTGGCCCGGACTTTTACACATACGCAATGAAGAGGATATTCAGGAGAAACCGCAGGGGATGACGATGGGAACTGCTCCCCCCGGGAAATCCGCCAGGATCTCCGGGAGGGGCGCCAACCGGTAGTCCGCAGGTGACCCAGCGGCTGCAGTCCCGGCCTGGTTCTGCCTCGAAGGGGTTCCCTGATGCCCACGCCATTGAACCAGAGCGTGGCGGATTCCGCCCTGCTCACCCGTTCCCTTCCGCTGGAGGTGCTCCGGTCGTTTGTCCAGGCGGATGCGGCGGACAGCGGGCTGACCCCGGCGCTGCTGGACGAACTGAAGGTTCTGGCACGTGTTCCTGCGCTGCTGGTGGCCTGCAACTACGGCGGCACCTTGTGCGACGCGGAAGGCATCTCCACCGAGATCCTCCCGCTGGGCAGCGCCGCCATCGCCTTGCGGGCACTGGCCGCCCTGCCCAGCACGCACGCCGCCATCATTTCGGGCCGCTCCCTGAGGGACCTGGCGGCGGTGTCCCGCCTCCCCGTGGAGGTCCACCTCATCGGGTCTCACGGCGCGGAGTCGGACATGGGCTTCGCGCACACCCAGACGCTGGCCACCGAATCGGTCCTGCAAAAGGTCAACGCTGCGCTCAACGAGGCCGTAGGGTTCCAGAGCGGCGTTTGGATTGAGCGCAAACCGGTGGCGGTTTCGGTCCACACCCGTCCGGCCCCGGCAGAGGTCGTCGCCTCGGTAACCGAAACTGCCCGGGAGATAGCGCGCGCCCACGGACTGTTCTTCATCGTGGACGGCTCGGTGCTGGACCTGTCGGTGGTGGAGCCGTCCAAGGGCGAGGCACTGGAGACCCTCCGGTCCCGGCTCGGCGCCAGTGCCGCCATGTTCGCTGGCGACGCCGACAGCGACGAACTGGCCATCGCCACCCTCCGCGGCCCGGACCTGGGCCTGCGGGTCGGCGGCGGCGAAACCGCAGCGGCGCACCGGCTCCGCGACCCCGAGTCCTTTGCCCGGGTCCTTGCCCTGCTCTTCGAACTGCGGCGGGCCTGGCTGTTCGGCGAGGACGCCGTGGGCCTCGAACGGCACACCATGATCGGCAACGGCTCCTCCACCGCACTGCTGACACCGGACGCAAAGGTCTGCTGGATGAGCCACCCGCTGCCGGACTCCGGCTCGGTGTTCGCCCACATCCTGGGCGGTGACGCGGCCGGCCACTTCTCCGTGGAACCGGCAAAGGCATCACAGGTGCTGGGCCAGCGCTACGTGGACAGCACCATGATCGTCGAAACCCGGTGGGCGGACGTCACGGTCACCGACTACCTCGAACCTGCCCCGGACGGCATCACCAGCCTGGTCCGGGTGCTGACCGGCACCGGAGCTGCCCGGATCACCTTCGCACCGCGGCCGGACTACGCCAACGCCCCGTTCGTCATGGAGGCCCGCGGCGACGAACTGCATGTGGTGGGCACGTCGGAACCGATCATCCTCTTCGCGCCGGGCGTGACCTTCAGCATTACCTCGGACGGCAGGCACGGGACGGCCACGGCATCGGTGAATCTCCAGTCCGGGCCCGTGGTGCTCAACCTGCGCTGCGGTGACACGGAACCCCGTCCCGCAGACCCGCAGGGGGAGACGGAGCGCCGGGCCGAGGTGGCCCTTCACGCCCGCCAGTGGGTGCAGAAACTCGCCCTCCCGTCCGTGAAACCCTCGCTGGTACGGCGTTCGGCACTGGTGCTCCGTGCCTTGGTCCACGAACCCACTGGCGCAGTCCTCGCCGCCCCCACCACCTCCCTGCCCGAAGGCATCGGCGGAACAAGGAACTGGGACTACCGGTACTGCTGGCTGCGGGACGGGTCCATGACTGTCAATGCCCTGGCGGACCTTGGCTCCACCGCGGAGGCCGTTGGTTTCCTTGGATGGCTGGGGCGGATTCTTGAGCATGCCCCGGGCCCGGAGTGGCTCCATCCGCTGTACTCCGTCACCGGTTCGCCGCTGTCCACGGAAGCCGTGGTGGACAGCCTCCCGGGCTACGCCGGGTCCCGCCCGGTCCGGATCGGAAACGCGGCGGACCACCAGGTCCAGCTGGACGTCTTTGGCCCTGTTGCGGAGCTGATCCATACCCTGAGTTCGAGAGAGGGCACACTCGCCGACGGGCACTGGGAGCTGATGGTCCAGATGGCCTCGGCAGTCCTGGCTCGCTGGCATGAACCGGACCACGGCATCTGGGAAGCCCGGCGCCCGGCACGCCACCACGTCTACTCCAAGGTGATGTGCTGGGTGACCCTGGACAGGGCACTGCGGACAGCTGACCGGCACGGCAGGGAGCCGGACCCCGCCTGGGCTCCCATGGCCGCCGCCATCCGGGATGAGGTGCTGCGGGAGGGCTGGGACGAATCGGCCAAGTCCTACACCGTGGCCTACGACAGCCCGGACCTAGATGCCGCCGTCCTGCACATCGGCCTTTCCGGCCTGCTGGATGTCACCGACCAGCGCTTCCTGGACACGGTCACTGCCGTGGAACGGGAATTGAGGGTGGGGCCAACAGTCTTCCGGTACCGGTACGACGACGGCCTGCCGGGCTTGGAGGGCGGCTTCCACATCTGCACCACGTGGCTGATCGAGGCCTATGTCGCCGTGGGCCGCATCGATGAAGCCTGGGACCTGTTCGACCAGCTGGTAACCCTCTTCGGGCCCACCGGGCTGTTGCCGGAGGAATACGACCCCGGCACCGAGACCCACCTGGGCAACCATCCGCAGGCATATTCCCATCTGGGTTTCATCCGCTGTGCCCGCCTCCTGGACGCGCACCAGGCCGGACGGTAGGCAGCGTTTGTCCGGGGTACCTAGAGTGGAAGGAACAGGGATACAGAAACCGAATCGAGACTCATGATGACCGCCCGCGCCCAGGGGGTGGGGTTCCGCTCGGAGCGCGGCCCCATCCTCATCGCCTTGATGCTGTCCACCGGACTGGTGGCGATTGACTCCACCATCGTGGCTACCGCAGTCCCGTCGATCGTCCGCGACGTTGGCGGGTTCTCCTCGTTCCCGTGGCTGTTCTCGGCGTACCTGCTTGCCCAGGCCGTCTCCGTGCCCATCTACGGCAAGCTGTCCGACATGGTGGGCCGCAAACCGATCATCCTGACAGGCATTGGACTGTTCCTGCTGGGCTCTGTCCTCTGCGGCGTGGCCTGGAGCATGCCGTCCCTGATCGCCTTCCGGGCGCTGCAGGGCTTGGGCGCCGGCGCGGTTTTGCCGGTCAGCATCACCATCGCCGGTGACATCTACTCGCTGGAGGAACGCGCCAAGGTCCAGGGGTACCTGGCCAGTGTGTGGGCGGTGTCCTCCGTGGTGGGTCCAAGCCTGGGCGGCGTCTTCTCGGCGCTGGGCATCTGGCGCGGAATCTTCCTGGTCAACATCCCGCTGTGCGTCCTGGCCGGCTGGATGCTGGTGCGGACGCTGCACGAGAACGTGGAACGCGCCAAGCACACGGTTGATTACGCCGGAGCGGCCCTGATGGCAGGTTCCCTGGGCCTGTTGATCCTCGGCGCTTTGCAGGGCGGCGAGGCCTGGGCGTGGGATTCGCCGGTCAGCTTTGCCGTCTTCGGCGTCGGCGCGGTGCTCCTGGTGGCCTTCATCCTGGTGGAACGGCGGGCTGCGGAACCCATCCTGCCGTCCTGGGTGGTGCGGCGGCGCCTGCTGGTGACCACTGCGCTCGCATCCTTTGGCGTTGGGGCGGTGATGATTGGCTTGACCTCCTACGTGCCTACCTTCCTCGAGGGTGCACTGTCCGTTTCACCGCTGGTCGCGGGCCTTGCCCTGGCGGCACTGACCCTCGGCTGGCCCCTCAGCGCATCGCAGGCCGGCCGCTTGTACCTCCGGATCGGTTTCAAGGCCACCGGCCTGATCGGCATTTCCATCACCGTAGCCGGCCTGCTCATCCTGGCGTTGACGGCGGGCACCCCGAACGTGGCGCTGATCGCATCCAGCTGCTTCGTCGTGGGGCTCGGCCTCGGCCTGCTCGCAACACCCACGCTGATCGCCGCGCAGTCAAGCGTGCGGTGGAACGAGCGCGGCGTGGTGACCAGCACCAACATGTTTGCCCGCTCCATCGGCAGCGCCCTGGGCGTGGCGGTGTTCGGGGCCGTGGCCAACGCCATCTACTCCGGCAACCCGGGCGGTGAGGGAAACGGCCAGGCCGTGGTCGCCGCATCCAGCGCCGTCTTCCTGGCAGCCCTGGTGGCCGGGCTGCTGACGGTCCTGGCGGTGCTGGCCATGCCTCGGACGCGGGCAGCCGGAGCCGGGGATGCCGCTGCGGGGCAGGACCAGGCTTCCGAACAGGACACAGCGAACCAGGATCCAACGAACGGCAACGACGACGGCGGGGAGGACACCGGGCCGGACCGCACCGAAGTGGAGGATTCCGGCCGCCGAGGCAGCTGATCCGGCCGGCGGCAGCTAGCGCGAGGCGCTGAAGATGGCGGGGGCGGGGCGGGTGCCCGTGGCGAGGTCGGCAAGGATCCGGCCCACCGCGGGCGTGAACTTGAACCCGTGCCCGGAGAACCCGGCGCCGATCACCACTGGCCCAATCCGGTCCAAGACGAAGTCCTCGTCCGGTGTGGTGGTGTAGGTGCAGCTGATGGCCTCGAAGGCATCGGCGTCCACGCCGGGCAGCCAGGTCCTCGCGTAGGCCTGCAGGGCAGCGAGCTGCTGTGGTTCCGGCTCGAAGGTGCGCCTGTCCGGGTCCACCACCGGGCCCACCCCGTGCCAGCCGGCCTTGATGCCCTCGCCGGGGGTGTGCATGCCGTAGACCGGGGAGTACCATCCTGCGTATTGCGATCCGCCGCCCGGGTAATGGTTGAACCCTGGCCATACCGCATCCGAATCGGTGATCCGGAAGTGCGCCGGCTGTTCCTGCGTCACCCTGAGCTTCGGCGTCCGCAGGCGCCCGCCCACGGCTGCGCCCAGCAGCTTTTCCGTCCAGCCGCCGGCGGTCACCACCACCTGTGCGGCGGTGACCATTTCGGTACCGGCGCTGCTCTCCAACCCCAGCCGGACGCCGTCGTCCGTTATCTCGAAGGACACCACCTGGGTGTGGTGCCGGATGTCGGCGCCCCGGGCTGCGGCAAGGCGCTGGAAAGCCGGCAGCGCGGCTTCCGGGTTGAGCTGGCCTCCGTCGGGCATGTAGAGGACCTGCTGGTCGAAGCGGATGCCGCGCCAGCGCTCGCCGGCCTCGTCCGGGCGCAGGAACTCGGCGCGCAACCCGGCCTGGGCCAGCGCTGCCGCAGCGTCGGGCAGCATGGGCTCGGGCCCGTGCGTGACGATGCCGGTCCGTGCCAGGAGCGATTCGCCGCTGTCCTGCTCCAGCTCGTTCCAGAGGTCCAGGGATTCGGCAATCATGGCAACGTATTCAGGCCGGTGGTATCCGGGATTGAAGTTGCGGGTGGTGCCGTGCGAAGCGCCGATCTTGTGCCCCGGCCCGAACTGCTCCACCAGTGTCACGTGGCGTCCCCGCCGGGACAGCGCCCATGCGGTGGCGGAGCCCATGGCGCCGCCGCCGATCACCACGGTGTCAAGAGTTGTTGCCACGGGTCCTCCTCGTCCAGTTGTCACGCCAGCAGCAGCGCGACGCCGATCATCGCCGGAACAGCCACCACGGTAGTAATCAGCACGGTGTCCTTGGCCACGGTGAGGCCGGTCTTGTAGCGGCTGGCGGCCACGAACACATTCTGCGCCGTGGGCAACGCCGACGTCACCACCACGGCGAACAGGGCGTGGCCGTCCATCCCCAGGGCGAAACGGGCAAAGACATAGGCCAGCGCCGGCTGGACGGCCAGCTTGAAGGCGCTCGCCAGCAAAGTGTCCACGCGGCGTCCGGCTGCTGCCTGCAGCGGCCGGGTCCCGTTCAGGCTCATGCCGAAGGCGATCAGCATGGCCGGAATCGCGGCGCCGCCAATCAGGTGGATGGGCTCCATGACCAGTTCGGGCACTTTAAAACCGGTGCCGGCAACAATGAGGCCCAGCGCAGATCCCACGATCATCGGGTTTCGCAGGATCATCACCACGAAGCCGAGCGGGGCGGTCCGGTGCGAGCTGGTGCTGGAGTCCAGGATCATGAGGAACACCGGGGTGAAGAAGGCCAGCTGGAAGATCAGCAGCGGTGCAACATAGCTGGCGTCGCCCAAGACATATACCGCAATGGGAATACCTAAGTTCGCCTAATTCGCGAGTGAGGCGGACATCGAGGACATCAGCGACTCGGGCAGCGAACGCTTCAGCCAGAACTTCACGATGGTGAAGAAGATGGCAGCCGTGGCGATGGCGGCCACTGCGGTGACCAGCAGCGGAGCGGCGAACACTTCCTGCAGCCGGGCCTTGCTGAGGGTCTCAAACAGCAGGGCCGGGCTGGCCACGAAGAACGTGAGGGAGCTGAGGACCTGGCGGGCGTTGTCACCGAGGATCTTCCGCCGGCCAACGAACCAGCCCACCAGGATGATGCACCAGACAACGAAGAAACCAGCGAGTACGCCTAGCACGGAGGAACCCGCGGCGGGCGGCGGAGAAGTATGCCGGGTCTCACGCCCCGGCTACAGGGCGGCGTTGTTGAGTGCGAACGGCGGACGCATCATGCCGGGGGTAATGCCCTCGGCGGGATCGTTCCCCAACTGGATGATGCGGTTGTTCTGGTCCACGTGGACCACCTTCGGCTCGTAGGCCTTGGCTTCCCCGGTGGTCATCTGGGCATAGGTGATGAGGATGACGAGGTCGTTCTCGTGCATCAGGTGTGCGGCGGCGCCGTTGATGCCGATGACGCCGGAGCCGCGCTCACCGGCAATGGTGTAGGTTTCCAGCCGGGCGCCGTTGGTAATGTCGACGATCGAGACAAGCTCGCCCGGCAGGATGTCCGCTGCCTCCAGCAGGTCCAGGTCAACGGTGACGGAACCTACGTAGTGCAGGTCTGCGTGGGTGACGGTGGCCCGGTGGATTTTGGACTTGAACATGGTTCGATTCATAACGGCTCCAGTCTAGCGCCGGGGGCGGGCCGCCGCAGTGACGCACGGAACACCCGCAGCTGAACGCTCTTGCGTCGTGAGCTGCCGGCTGTTTGCCCTGCGGCGGGGCCGGCGCGCAGGTCAGCCAACGTACGACGGCGGGCGGTTACCTGGTGTCTTCCCCCGCCACCGCGGCGGCAGCTGCAGCCAAGGTTTCCCTTGCTGCCAGGATGGCCGGCCGCTGCACGCTGGACCGGCGGACCGAGGTGAAGATGGTGCGGTGCGGCTTGCCCGGGAGCTCCAGCAGCCGGGCGGTGGTGCCGCGGCCCGTCCACACCAGGTCCGGCATCAGTGCCACAGCATTGCCGGATTCAATCAGCCGGGCCTGGGCCTGCAGGTCGGCCGTCTCGAAGCGCACGTCAGGTTCGAAGCCCGCGCTCCTGCACGCCTGTTCCGCCCAGTGGCGCGATGCAGCACCCCGCGGTTCCATGACCCAGGGGAGTTCCGCGGTGTCCGCGAGCGAGCGGATGGCCGTGCTGCCGTCGGACGCCGGGACCGCGAGCCGGATGGCGTCGGTTGTCAGTTTCACGCGGTCCAGTTCCGGGTAGCGGGGAGCCGCGTGGCCGGGGTACTGCTCGGCGATGACCAGGTCGAAGTCACGGGCCCATGTCTCATGCAGCGCGGTCTCGGGTTCCCGCTGGATCATCTCGATCCGGACCTCCGGGTAGGTGGTGGCCATCCGGGTGAGGGTGTCCGGCATCAGCGCCAGGGCCGCCGACTGGAAAACCGCAATCCGCACCGTGCCCGTAACGGTGGTCAGTGACGCCGCCAGATCGGCCTCGGCCTGCTCCATGGTTTCGAGCAGCTGGGCAGTATGTGTCACCAGCACCTCGGCCTGGGGGGTGAGCTGCACGCGGCGGCCCGTCTTCCGCAGCAACTCCACGCCCACCTCCTTCTCCAGGAGGGCAAGCTGCTGGGATACCGACGACGGGCTGTACTGCAGTGCCTCCGCCACCTCGGCGAGTGTCCCCCGGATGCTCAGTTCCCGCAACAGGCGCAGCCGGCGAACGTCAAGCATGGGGAAATCCTAACTGAAACTAATGAATATAGGTTAGAAGTAGTCACTTTATCTAATGCAAACCGGCTTGCATACTGTTGGGACTGAGTTACCCCCGTCACAGCCTTTCCAGGCGTGCCGCGGCGGGGCAGCACCCCACAGCAGGAGTTCCTGATGAGCACTAGAGATATGAGCCAGTCCATCATGCGGCGAAAGCCCATCGATGACATCGAAGAAGAGAACAAGCACAGCGGCCTCTTTAAATCGCTGGGCCTGTGGCAGCTCACCGCCATCGGCGTTGGCGGCATCATCGGCGTCGGCATCTTCTCCCTCGCGGGGCTGGTGGCCGCAGGAAGCGAAGGCAATCCGGGAGTGGGGCCCGCGGTGCTGATCTCCTTCCTTATAGCAGGCCTCGCCTCCGCGGCAGCGGCTCTTTCCTACGCCGAGTTTGCCGGCATGATTCCGCGTGCCGGCTCGGCGTACACCTACGGCTACGTGGCCCTGGGCGAAGTGATCGGCTGGTTCATCGGCTGGGACTTGCTGCTTGAATACATTGCCATCGTGGCCGTGGTGGCCATCGGCATCTCCGGCTACCTGGACGCGTTCCTGTCCGGCATCGGTATCCACATGCCCATCTGGATGACCTCCACGGTGGATGAGGGCAAGGGTGGCATCGTCAACATTCCCGCTATCCTGGTCTGCCTCCTGGTCACCTGGATCCTGTCCCGCGGCACCAAGGCATTCGGCCGCTTCGAGCTCGTGGCGGTGGCCATCAAGGTCATCCTCATCCTCTTCATCATCGGCCTGGGCGTCTTCTATATCGACACCAACAACTACAACCCGTTCATGCCCTCCGGCTTCGGGCCCGTGCTCGCCGGCAGCGCCACCGTGTTCTTCGCGGTCTTCGGCTATGACGCCATGAGCACCGCGGCGGAGGAAGCCAAGGACGGCAAGAAGCACATGCCCAAGGCCATCATCCTCTCGCTCATCGTCGCCATGCTGCTCTACGTGGCCGCCACCCTGGTGCTCACCGGCATGCAGAACTACAAGGACATCGACCCCAAGGCCGGCTTCGCGTCCGCCTTCAGCTCAGTCGGGCTGCCTGTGATCGCAACGATCATTTCCGTCTTCGCGGTGTTGTCCATCCTCACCGTGATGCTGACGTTCCTCCTGGGCGTCACCCGCGTGTGGTTCTCCATGAGCCGCGACGGGCTGCTTCCGGGCTGGTTCGCCAAGACCGACCGCAACGGCACCCCGCAGCGCGTCACCTGGATCGCCGGCATCGCCTCGGCCTTCCTGGCCGGCGTGTTCCCCATCAAGGAGGTCGCGGACCTGACCAACATCGGCATCCTGGCCGCGTTCGTCGTCGTCTGCCTGTCCGTCATCATCTTCCGATACAAGCGTCCGGATGCGCCGCGTACCTTCCGGCTGCCGCTGATGCCCCTGGTGCCGGCGTTCGGTGTCCTCGCCTCGGCCTTCCTCATGCTGCAGCTGCACTGGGAAACCTGGCTGCGGTTCGGTGTGTGGCTGGTCATCGGCCTGGTCATCTACTTCACCTATGGCCGCAAGAACTCGCTGATGAACCCGAACAGCCCGCGGCACCAGGAAATCGAGGAAATGCACCGCCCCCTCGCCTGACAGCCGAGCTCTTCGCAACACCTCAGCAACCTCTCCACACGGCAGGCCCTCCACCCGCAAACCCCCGGTTGCCCTATCAGATCGAGTCCCTAACACCCTGTTTTAGATACTCGATCTGATGTGGCATCGAGGGAGGGTGGAGGGCCTGCCCTTTGGCGTCTGAAGGACTCCAGGAAACATCATTTTTCCTAACCTGTATTGGTTGGAAAAGGTCGCTTTATCTTATGTGATCAGGAGCGCATACTGATGAAAAGACCTCCTCCCACACCAGGAAAGATCGGGGAAAACCATGACCCACGTTGCAATGGAACCGGCAGTCACCCACGCGGCCACCCCGCAGACGGTCGACGTCGACGTCCCCCAGGCCAAAGCCCTCGCCACAGAGGCGGTCGCCTTGGTCCGGCGCTGGCTTACCGAGGCCGCGAAGGTTCCGGTGGATGCCTCCGCCGAACAGCTGGCCGGAGTCCTGAAGGACCCCAACGGCCTGGACTTCACTGTGGGCTTCGTGGACGGCGTGGTCCGCCCCGAGGACCTGAACGTCGCCGCCCGCAACCTGGCTGCGCTGGCGCCCAAGGTGCCGGCGTTCCTGCCCTGGTACATGCGCAGCGCCGTGGCGCTCGGCGGGACCATGGCCCCGGCGCTGCCGCAGGTAGTCATCCCCGCAGCCCGCAGGGTGCTCCGCGAAATGGTGGGCCACCTGATCGTTGACGCCACCGATGCCAAGCTGGGCCCGGCCATCGCGAAGATCAAAAAGGACGGCATCAAGCTCAACGTCAACCTCCTCGGCGAGGCAGTCCTCGGCGAGCACGAGGCCTCCCGCCGGCTCGACGGAACGCACACGCTGCTGGCGCGTCCCGACGTCGACTACGTCTCCATCAAGGTCTCCTCCACGGTGGCTCCGCATTCCGCCTGGGCGTTCGACGAAGCCGTGGAACACGTCGTCGAGAAGCTCACCCCGCTCTTCCAGCGTGCGGCTTCCTTCGCCGCCCCCGGCAGCAGCACGGGCGGCAAAGCCAAGTTCATTAACCTGGACATGGAGGAATACAAGGACCTGGACATGACCATCGCGGTCTTCACCCGGATCCTGGACAAGCCTGAGTTCAAGGACCTCGAGGCCGGCATCGTGCTCCAGGCTTACCTCCCGGACGCACTGTCCGCCATGATCCGGCTGCAGGACTGGGCCGCGGAGCGCCGCGCCAACGGCGGCGCCGGCATCAAGGTCCGCGTGGTCAAGGGCGCCAACCTGCCCATGGAACAGGTGGAAGCCTCGCTGCACGACTGGCCCCTGGCCACCTGGGGTTCGAAGCAGGATTCCGACACCAGCTACAAGAGCGTCATCAACTACTCGCTGCACCCGGAGCGGATCAAGAACATCCGGATCGGCGTGGCCGGCCACAACCTGTTCGATATTGCCTTCGCCTGGCTGCTGGCCAAGGAGCGCGGAATTGCGGATACCGCACAGCAGGGTATCGAGTTCGAGATGCTGCTGGGCATGGCGCAGGGCCAGGCCGAAGCCGTGAAGAAGGACGTCGGCTCGCTGCTCCTCTACACGCCCGTGGTGCACCCGGCTGAGTTCGACGTCGCCATCGCCTACCTGATCCGCCGCCTTGAAGAGGGCGCCAGCCAGGACAACTTCATGTCCGCCGTGTTCGAACTCGACAAGAACGAGGCCCTGTTCGAACGCGAAAAGCAGCGCTTCCTCGCCTCCTTGGAGGCCCTGGACAACAGTGTGCCGCTCCCCAGCCGGCGCCAGGACCGCAGCCTGTCGCCGGTCGCGATGCCGCACGATACGTTCAAAGACACCCCGGACACGGATCCCTCCCTGCCCGCCAACCGCACTTGGGGCCGGGCCATCCTGGACCGCGTTCCGGGCTCCACGCTGGGAAACGCCTCGGTCAAGGCGGCCTTCATCAATGACGAGGCAACGCTGA
Organism: Pseudarthrobacter sp. SORGH_AS 212; assembly: GCF_030818145.1. NCBI lineage: Bacteria > Bacillati > Actinomycetota > Actinomycetes > Micrococcales > Micrococcaceae > Pseudarthrobacter > Pseudarthrobacter sp. SORGH_AS 212. The sequence continues at coordinate 2,350,468 of NZ_JAUTAA010000001.1, forward strand.
ACTCGGCCATCGAAACCGCCGTCGAGACGGGCAAGGCCTGGGGCGCACTCTCCGGCGCCGAACGCGCCGAAATCCTGCACCGCGCCGGCGACGCCCTGGAAGCCCGCCGCGCCGATCTTCTCGAAGTCATGGCCAGCGAGACCGGCAAGACCATCGACCAGGGCGACCCCGAGGTCAGCGAGGCGGTGGACTTCGCGCACTACTACGCAGAGTCCGCCCGCAAGCTGGACGCGGTCGACGGCGCCACGTTCGTCCCAGCGAAGCTCACCGTTGTCACGCCGCCATGGAACTTCCCGGTCGCCATCCCGGCCGGGTCCACCCTCGCGGCACTCGCCGCCGGCTCCGCCGTCGTCATCAAACCTGCCAAGCAGGCAGCCCGCAGCGGTGCCGTGATGGTCGAAGCCCTGTGGGAAGCCGGCGTGCCGAAGGACGTACTCACCATGGTGCAGCTGGGCGAGCGCGAGCTCGGCACGCAGCTCATCTCCCACCCGGCCGTTGACCGGGTCATCCTCACCGGGCGGCTACGAAACGGCCGAACTGTTCCGTTCCTTCCGCAAGGACCTGCCGCTCCTGGCCGAAACCAGCGGCAAGAACGCCATCATCGTCACCCCCAGCGCCGACCTGGACCTGGCAGCCAAGGACGTGGCCTACTCCGCGTTCGGCCACGCCGGCCAGAAGTGCTCCGCCGCGTCGCTGGTGATCCTGGTGGGCTCCGTTGCCAAGTCGAAGCGGTTCCACAACCAGCTGATCGACGCTGTTACCTCGCTGAAGGTGGGCTACCCGCAGGACCCCACCAGCCAGATGGGCCCCATCATCGAGCCCGCCAACGGCAAGCTCCTCAACGCCCTCACCACCCTGGGCGACGGCGAAAACTGGGCCGTGGAACCGAAGAAGCTGGACGAGTCCGGCAGGCTTTGGAGCCCCGGCGTGCGCTACGGGGTCAAGCGCGGTTCCTACTTCCACCTGACCGAATTCTTCGGCCCGGTCCTCGGAGTGATGACCGCCGGGACCCTGGAAGAGGCCATCGCCATCCAGAACCAGATCGAGTACGGACTCACCGCAGGCCTGCACTCGCTCAACACCGAGGAGCTGGGAATCTGGCTGGACAGCATCCAGGCGGGCAACCTCTACGTCAACCGCGGCATCACCGGCGCCATCGTGCAGCGGCAGCCGTTCGGCGGCTGGAAGAAGTCGGCCGTCGGCGCCGGCACCAAGGCCGGCGGCCCCAATTACCTGGCAGGGCTGGGCGACTGGATCCCCGCCGAGGCATCCGCAAAGGCTGACGTTGCGCACCCCGGCGTCCGCCGGATCATCAACGCCGCAGGCGCCGCCCTGGAGCCGGCCCACCTTGAGTCCGTGCAGCGCGCCCTGGCGTCCGACGCCGAGGCCTGGGCCAGCGAGTTCGGCACCGCCAAGGACGTCTCGGGCTTGAGCGCGGAGCGCAACATCTTCCGCTACCGCAACCTCCCGGTCACCATCCGCCTCTCCGAAGGTGAGCCGCTGGCCCACCTCGTGCGGACCGTGGCGGCCGGCGTGCTGGCGGGGTCACCGCTCACCGTGTCCACCGCCGTCGAACTTCCCGCCCAGCTGCGTGCCGTGTTCCTCGGCCTCGACGTGGACCTGACGGTGGAGTCCGACGCCGGCTGGCTGGCTTCGGCGGGACGGCTCGCCTCCGCTGGCAAGCTGTCCGGGGCCCGCATCCGGCTGCTGGGCGGTGACGCGCCGGCTCTCGCCGAAGCAACCGGCGGTCGGCCCGACATCGCTGTCTACTCCCACGCCGTAACCGAAGCCGGCAGGGTTGAGCTGCTGCCGTTCCTGCACGAGCAGGCTGTCAGCATCACCGCGCACCGGTTCGGAACCCCGAACCACCTCTCGGACGCGCTCATCTAGCAGGCCCTACGAACCAACGAGGCCGGGCGGCCACCTGAGGGTGGCCGCCCGGCCTCGTTGTTGGTTGGGTTTGCGGGGGAACGTCTATTACGGCCCGCCCGGCCCGTGGAATGTCAGCCCAGGTACCAGCCCGGCGGAGTCCACGTCACCGGCACGCTGTGGGCCGAGAAATCCTCGCACCGCGTGCAGGTGTAGGCCACTTCGCCCAGCGCTGCGACTGACCCGTCGTGCCGGTAGGTCGGCGGAATGTAGGACTCAAGGTAAATGAATTCGTCCGTCCGGCACTTTTCGCAGGTCGGCTTTCCGATGTAGCCCGAATCGGTGGCGGCAAGGCCGGTGCCGAGGTTGGACTGACGCGTTGCCGGCCGGGTGCTGGTGTGCGGGCGGGCGTGTGCGGCGCTGAGATGGGTGTTCCTGGCTGTCGTCATTGGCTGCCTGTCCCGGGCGGCGTGCCATGGTGTGCAGGCGCGCCCGTAGTGTAGAACAGGCCTGCTGCTTGACCCCGGAGAAACCAGCATAGATTATGCAACGATCTGACATCAATGAAAGATTTCTCCGGTCTTTGCCTTGCCGGTTTACCCCTGGCGGTTGATGATCCGCCCCACAATGGACTGCGTAAGCGCGTCGATGACTTCAGCATTGGCCAGCGGGTTCCGGATCAGGGTGAAATCCACATCGCCCACCGCTGGCAGGTCGAACCGGCGGGTGATGATCTTCAGGTCCTCCGGTACCAGCGATGACGGCATGACGGCCACGCCGATTCCGGCCCGGACCGCGGCCAGGACGCCGCTGATCTGGCGGGTAGTGCAGGTGATCCGCCAGGTCCGGCCGTGCGCTTCGAGAGCGTCGATGGCAAGTTTCCGGCTGAGGCTGGGGGAGGGATAGGCGATCAGGGGCACCGGTGCGCCCGGTTCGAGGGACGTCTGCTCGAGGCCCACCCAGGAGAAGGAATCGTGCTGGACCACGGTGCCGTCCTTGGCCCCGGCCACCCACTTGACGAACACCAGGTCCAGCTGGCCCGCGTTGAGCTTGCGGTAGAGCTGGTCGCTTTGGCCCACAGTCAGCTCAAGGTTGATCTGCGGGTAGATCTGCCGGAACTCGCGCAGGATCCGGGGCAGCCCGGTGATGGCCAGATCGTCAGCCGTGCCGAAACGCAGCCGGCCGCGCATCGCCGAGCCGGAAAAGTAGCGGGCCGCGGCGTCGTGGGCGGAGAGGATGTTCCTGGCGAACCCCGCCATGGCGTCGCCGTTGTCCGTCAGCCGGACGTCCCGGGTGTCCCTGGTGATGAGGACGCGCTTGGCGGCGGTTTCCAGCTTCCGGATGTGCTGGCTGATGGTGGGCTGGGCCAGCCCCAGTCGGTCCGCGGCCTTGGTGAAGCTCAAGGTTTCGGCGACGGCCAGGAACGAGCGGAGTTGGGCTGGTTCGAACACGTGCACTCCATCGGCATTGTCTGTCATTGCGGTTTGCAATACGAGTTATAGGGACAATACGTCTCCATAATCTCTTAGCGCCACCATAGCGTTAAGGGCATCCCGGACCGCACCCACTTTGAGGACAATCCTGTGGCACCCCCACCGCCGTCGTCGGCAACCGTCAGCCAGCCCGTCATCGATTCCGCGAGTTCAGCACCAGCCCTGCCGCCCGGCCCGCAAGCTCCGGACGTCCGGAACCGGGACGCGCTCACCCAGCCCGTGCCCGTCGTCGCGGAACGCCTGCCGTGGAAGCACACGTTTATCTCCCTCAGCGTGCCCAACTTCCGCATCTTCGCGGTGGGCCATTTCATCGCCGTCATCGCCATCTGGATGCAGCGCATCGCCCAGGACTGGCTGGTCCTCCAGCTGTCCGGATCCGTCACCGCCGTGGGGTTCACGGTGGCGCTGCAGTTCCTGCCCTCCCTGCTGCTGGGCCCGTGGGGCGGCATGATTGCCGACCGGTTCGCCAAGCGGAAGATCCTGATCCTGTGCCAGGGCATGGCCGCGGTCCTGGCTGCCCTGCTCGCCACGCTCGCCCTGACCGGCGCCATCGCGGTGTGGCACGTCTACGTGATTGCCCTGGTCCTGGGACTGGTCACGGTGCTCGACCAGCCCGCGCGCCAGGTATTCGTCAACGAACTGGTGGGTCCCACCCACCTGCGCAACGCCATCAGCGTCAACTCCACCACGTTCCAGCTGGGCGGGCTGATCGGGCCGGCGCTGGCCGGACTGCTCCTCACCGCAGTGGGTGCGGGCTGGGCGTTCGCGGCCAACGCGGTGGCCTGCTGCTCCACCGTGGCGATGCTGCTCATCCTCCGCAAGGACCAGTTGCATGTCAGCGCCCCCACCCCCAAGAGCAAGGGCATGCTGCGCGAGGGGCTCCGGTATGCGCTGAGCAAGCCCACCATCTACTGGCCCTGGCTGATGGCCGGATTCATCTCCGTCTTCGCCATGAGCCTGCCGGTGATCCTCGCCGCTTTTGCCGACCACGTCTTCCGTGTGGGAGCCGGCGGGTACGGCCTCCTGAATGCGCTGGTGGCCCTCGGGGCACTGGCCGGCGCCATAGCCTCGACCCGGCGACGCCAACTGCGGCTGCGCTCGGTGGTGTTCTGTGCGGGAATGTATGGGGCCATGCTCTGCCTGGCCGCGCTGGCCCCCTCGCTGGCAACGTTCGGGGCAGTGATGGTCCTGTCCGGGTTCTGGTGCCTGATGTTCCTCACCGGCTCCAACCAGCTGGTGCAGATCAGCTCAAACATGGGGATCCGCGGCCGCGTCATGAGCCTGTACATCATGGTGCTCATTGGCGGCCAGGCACTTGGCGGGCCGATGCTCGGGTGGATCGCCGAACATGCCGACCCCCACATGGCCCTGCTGGTATCCGGCGGCGTTCCGGCCCTCGCCGCACTCACGGTTGCAATTGTCCTGGCCCGGAAGGGCTCACTGCACCTGAAGGTGGACGTGCGGGACCGGCGCCGGCCGATCCGGATCGTGGACCGGCCGGCGGCTGCCTAGCACTACCCCCCCGGGTGTTCCCACCCAAGCGAACGCGGCCACTACCAGCGCCGAGATTCCGGCGTCGAGCGTGGGGCGGATGACGGGGGCAAAATGCGGTGAGTGGTTGGACGGGATGGTGGAGGCCACCGTCCCGTCCTGGACCGCCTTCCCGTAAACCTCGGGATCGGTGCCTCCCAGCAACCAGTACACCAAAGGTGCCCCGGCGGCTGCGGCGAGGGTGCCCACGTCTTCGCTGCCGGTGACGGGTCCGGGATCGACGGCGCCGCCCAGCTCCGCGGCAAACGCTTCCCGCACGCGGGCCGTGGCGTCGTGGTTGTTGATCACCACGGGAAAGTGCTGCCCCGCGGTGATCGCGGGCGGTTGCGGAGCCCCGGAAGCTGCGGCCTCGCCGTTGATGATGCGGGTCATGCCGCTGATCATCCGCTCCCGGACCGCCGGATCCGCGGTCCGTATGCTGATGCCCAGCTGGGCCTCTTCGGGAATGATGTTGTCCTTGGTGCCGGCGTGGAGCTGGCCGACGGTGAGGACGGCCGTTTCGTTGCCGCCGATCTCGCGGGATACCAGCCCCTGCAGCCGCATGACGGTGGCCGCGGCCATCACCACAGGATCCACGGTGGTTTCCGGCCGGGAGCCGTGGCCGCTCCGGCCGAACAGCGTCACCGAGAAGCTGTCGGACCCGGCGAAGGCAGGTCCGGCATGCACGCCCAGTGCACCGGCGGGGAACGGGGCCACGTGCTGTCCCAGGACAACGTCAGGCACGGGGACGCGGTCGAAGAGGCCGTCCGCCACCATGTCGCGGGCGCCGGCGCCGGTTTCCTCGGCCGGCTGGAACACCGCCACGATGGTTCCGGACCAGGCCGGCCGATGGGCGCTGAACAGCGTAGCCGCGCCGAGGAGGCAGGAGACATGGACGTCGTGGCCGCACGCGTGCATTACGGGAACATCGGCACCCGTGGGGCTGGTGCCGCGCGCGGTGCTGGCGTAGCCAAGTCCGGACTTCTCCAGGACGGGAAGGCCGTCCATGTCCGCACGGAGCATCACGGTGGGTCCGTCGCCGTTCCGCAGGACACCCACGACGCCGGTCCCGCCCACTCCGGCATGGACCTCCCAGCCCAGCCCGGTGAGCCGTTCGGCCACGATCCCCGCCGTCCGGACTTCGGCGCCGGAGAGTTCGGGATGCCGGTGCAGATCCTCGTAGACTCCGGTGAGGTCCTGTGCCACCCCTGCAACGTCGTCCAAAACCTTCGTCATGACAGTCCTTACTTCCGGGTTCGCTTGCCTTGCGACCCTACGCCCGCAGGCTTGCGAAGGCCGGGCTTAAGCCTGGGCGTTCACCGATCGCAAAACCGTCGCCGGCCGGGGAAAAAGTGTGGCCTTGCCGGCGCCGGACGGTCCGGATTGTGGACCAGACGGCGGCCGCGCGGGGCCCTGGGGTCAGGACTGCCCGGCCAGGTCCGGGTTCCTGGCGGCGTGTGGATAGTCTGCCTCCCGCTGCTGGAACTCAAGCACGCTTTTGTTGAGGACCACGCCGGCGCGGATTTCGATGGCCCGCGCCAGGGTCTCGTTGCGGTCCCATTCGGCCGGGCCGCCAATCACCGGCTCAAGGAACGGCAGCAGGGCCTGGCTGATCTCCCAGCTGGAGGAGTTCCAGAGGTAGGACGGGCTGTGGTCCACCGCGTAATAGTTGATGTGGTCGCCCACCGTGAACATCGGCTCGGCAAAAGTGGTGGAACGGGCCCAGCTGAAACCCATGCCTTCATCACAGGAGACGTCCACGATCAGGCTCCCCGGGCTGAAGGCCGCGAGGTCTTCCGTCCGGAGGTAGGTCAGCGGGTTGATGGGATCCTGCAGCGTGCAGTTGACCACGATGTCGCTTTCGGCCAGGAACGGTGCCAGCGGCAGCCGGCCCCGCTCGGTGATGACCTGGCTCAGGAAGGGTGCTTCGTCGTCGTGGTCGAACTGCACGATGTTCACTGAATGGATGGGGGCGCCCACGGCCGCGATTCCGCGGTTGGTCAGCACCTGGACGTCGTGCACGCCGTGGGCGTTCAGGGCGGTTACGGCGCCGCGGGCGGTGGCACCGAAACCGATCACCACGGCGCTGAGCCGGCGGCCGTAGTCACCGGTGGAACCGGTGAGCGCGAGGGCGTGCAGCACCGAGCAGTAGCCGGCCAGTTCGTTGTTCTTGTGGAACACATGCAGGCCAAAGCCGCCGTCGCTGGCCCAGTGGTTCATGGCCTCGAACGCGATCAGGGTCAGCTTCTTGTCGATGGCCAGCTGCGTGATGGCCCGGTCCTGGACGCAGTGCGGCCACCCCCACAGGACCTGGCCGTCGCGGAGTTCCGCCAGGTCTTCGGGTTGCGGCTTGGGCAGGAGCACAACGTCGGCCTCCGCAATCAGCGTCGCCCTGGGCACGATTCTCCCCACCAGGGTGGCCAGGTGGGCATCCCCTACACCGAACCGTTCACCGTAGCCCTGTTCCAGGACGATGTGCTCGCGCAGTTCAGGGGCGATCCGCTCGAAATGGAGGGGGTGGATGGGCAGGCGGCGTTCGTCGGGTTTCCGGGTGGAGGCCAGGATGCCCAGGCTGAGCCGGGTCTGTTGGCCGCTCACTTCTTTTTGGCTGCCTTGCCGGGGGTGTGGTGTCGATGGAGCTGGCCGGCGCGGAAGCGGCCCTTTTGTCAGCGCGCTTTTCCTTGATGGACTTGCCGGATTTTTTGGATGCTGTTTGACGCGGGGACTTGTCAGCCATGGTTGCTCCTGTAGCGGAACCGAATAGGTTCCTGGCTTCCGACCTTACACGGGCGGACCTAATGGCCAGGCGGGAAAGCCGGGTGCCGGCGTCGTCCGCGGTGCTGGGCCTGGAAAACTGGAGCGGCTGACGGGAATCGAACCCGCGTATCAAGCTTGGGAAGCTAGCGCTCTACCATTGAGCTACAGCCGCATTGCCGCCGCATCCGCGGGGCAAAACTTAGCTTAGCGCAGATGGAAGGGCGCTCCGGCCACGGTGTTGGCAGTTGCAGCCGTGTCCCGGATTGGGCACGTCATCCAGTAACTCTTCAATAACGTCCCCGCATCTGGCTAGGTTGGCACCCGGAGCGCTGGCTAACCTGAACCGGAATGCTGCGGCGCCAGGGGGAGGCGGTCCGGGCAGCATGCCCGCGTCAACCACAGAAAGATCCCCCATGGCATCCGCAGAACACGAGGTCCTCATCCGGCGTGACGCCATGGCCGTGTACCTGTATTTGATGGACGCCACCAACCTGCCCCAGTGGCGCGAAGCTGTCCGGAGCGTGAAGCTGGTGCAGGGCTCTGCCGGTACCAAGGGGGCCGTTTACCGCAAGATGGTGGCGGGGCGGTCCGGGCTCAGCATTCCTGCCGAGCTGGAAATCACCCAGGCCAGGCCGGGCGCCGAAATCCAGTTCCGGGTGACCTCCGGCCCGTCGAACCGCTCGGGCGGCTACTACCTCAGCACCGAAAACGACGGCACCCGGCTCCGGTACGCGCTCGAAGCCCGTCCGGAAGGCCCGTTCTCCTTCCTGGACCGGTTCGGCCTCCTGAACAGGATCGCCCAGCGACGGGTGCGCACCGAAGTTTCCCAGCTGGACCGTCTCAAGGACGTGCTGGAGCTGCAGACCGTCAGCTAGCCAGGCGACGGATGGATGGACCATAGTTTTTCCAGCCGCAGCCACTCCGGTGCCGGTTCTCCGCCACCTGCCCGTCGAGGTGCGCAGGTGCCTACTGCGCCAGCCGCTGGCCGGTCCAGGGGCCTGCAATGTTCGACGGCGACGCCAGGGTCCCGCCCGAGAGGTCCCAGTACTGCACAACATCCGAGGCCCTGCGGAGCGCGACGCCGGTGGAGTTCAGGCCGGTGACGTTCTTCAGCGGCCGGATGCCGGTGACATCCTGCCAGCCTGTGGCCACCGTGGGCCGCGCCTCGGCACGGAGGGCGGTGGTTCCCCAGCCGCGGTAGAGCTGCGCCGCGCCGTCAGCCCGGAGGGCGAGGACATCCTGGAAGCCGTCGGCGTCGTAGTCCACCATCGCGAGGCGGGACGCGGTGATGCCACTTGTGATCAGGGCCCTTGCCGACAGGTCGCTGGTGCCCTTGTTGGGGTACAGGAAGAGGTTTCCGCTGCTGTCCAGGGCGAGGATTTGCGGCATCCTGTTGTTGGCGCACCAGCCGCCCACCGCGAGGGTGAGGGACTGCCAGCCGCCGGACCCCAAGGTGATTGCTGCCTGGAATCCTCCGGTGGCGATGCCGCGGTGCAGGGTGAGGTTCCCGTTGGTCCACTGGGTCACGAGGTCGTAGGCGCCGTCCCGGTCCCAGTCGGTGACGAAGACTTCCTTCGCCCCGGTGAAGCCTGAACCGATGACCTTGGCGGCGGCGTACGTGCGGACACCTGTTGAGGCCCTGTTAAGCAGTTGGCCCGAAGAATTTACTGTCACGAGGTCGCCGGGCCCCGTGATGGCCGCGGCACTCAGGTCCAGGGTGGGAGGCATGTGCCGCCCCGTGGCATCGCACAGGGTGGGTGCCGGCGGCGGGAAGGCGGAGCCCCCGCCGGAGGAGGAACCGCCGGGCGAGTCCACGGTGCCGGCAGGGAGGGTGGTGTAGCCGAAGAAGTTCACCACACCCCAGATCTGGTAGGTGGAGTTGGTGTACGAGATGCCTGCGCCCATGACGTTGAAGCGGGGGTCAATGAGCATGGCGTTGTGCCCGGGGGAACCCTTCCACCACTCCACCAGCTGTGCGGCATCCCTGTCTGTCCGGATGGCGATGACCTCGCCTGCGCCGTTGTTGGGGTTCATGGCGCGCGGATCTGTCCAGAAGTTGGCGCGGTGCTCAATGACCTCGCGTGAGGCAATGCTGTCCGACCATTCCTGGGCAAGGCCGGCAACCGTGGGGTTGTATTTCACCGGTTTCAAGCCCTTTGACGCCCGGTACTCGTTGATCTTGGTGAAGACGGTGAGGATCGCTGCGGAGTTGTTGTCCTTGACCAGTGCCTCCGTGGCCGGGGATGTTGCAAGTGATTCGGAGGCTGCCGGCCCGGAAGTGGTGGGCCCGGATACTGCCGGCGGCGGGGAGGCCAGTTCGGCGTCGGGTGCCCACAGCGGGGGTACGGACGGGACCTCGGCAGCGGGCTGCGCAGTGGCGGGTCCCGAAGCGCCGGTGGACTCGGCTGATGGCGCGGGGGACGGATCCTGGACCGGCCTGATGTCCAGCGCCGGTCCGACCGCGGCGGCCGCAGGAGCAGTAGGCGGTGCCGCATCCAGCGGCGGGGTGGGCGAGGCCACCCGGATGTCCGGATCAACAGCCGGGGTGAGGGCGGTACCCGTGGGGCTGTTTCCCGCGCCGGGCGTGCCGGCGCCGTCCCCGGTGGCCGCCCCCAGCGAGACGCGTGACGGTCCTGAAGATGCCACCTGCCGGTTCGAATCCAGCGGCAGCGGGGCTGGCCCCGCCGTCGAGGAGGCGAGCACCAGCGCGCAGAGCACGCCAATAAAAGAGGGCGCGACTAATTTATTCACAACATCCCCAGCTCTGTTGGGCCATCCGGGAGACCATCCGGCGCCTGTGTATCTGAGGCAACACTAGCCCCACTGGACAACAGCAACAACGAAAGAATGTGGCTGTGGATATCCCATACGGTAATTTGGGACGGTGCTGATCTCAGACCGCGATATTCGTGCCGAAATAGACTCCCAGCGGATCGTGCTGGAACCGTTCGAGCCCGCGATGGTGCAGCCGTCGTCGGTGGACGTCCGGATCGACAAGTTCTTCAGGCTTTTCGACAACCACAAATACGCCCACATCGACCCCGCGCAGGAGCAGCCGGAGCTGACGCGGCTGGTGGAGGTTGAGCAGGACGAGGCCTTTATCCTGCACCCGGGCGAGTTCGTCCTGGGCTCCACTTACGAGACCGTCACCCTCCCGGATGACATCGCAGCCCGGCTGGAAGGCAAGTCCTCGCTGGGCCGCTTGGGGCTCCTGACGCACTCCACCGCAGGCTTCATCGACCCTGGCTTCTCAGGCCACGTGACGCTGGAACTGTCCAACATGGCCACGCTGCCCATCAAACTGTGGCCCGGCATGAAGATCGGCCAGCTCTGCTTCTTCCGGCTCAGTTCCTCGGCGGAATTCCCCTACGGCCAGGGCGAATACGGAAACCGTTACCAGGGGCAACGGGGCCCCACCGCCAGCCGGAGCCACCTGAACTTCCACCGCACCCGCATCTAGCGCAACCGGCACTCCGCACCAATTACGACTACGCCTGCGCCGGGACCTGCCGCGTTCGCGATGACGCCTTGACCAGGGGTTCCACGAAGCGCGCCGCCAACGGACCGATGACGGCCATCAGCAGGACGTAGGCGGTGGCCAGGGCGGCAAGGTTGGACGGCACGGCGCCTGAGGTGACGGCCAGCCCGGCGATCACGATCGAGAACTCGCCGCGGGCTATGAGCGTGGCACCGGCCCGGAAACGTCCGGGCCGGGCAATCCCTTCGCGTTTGGCTGCCCAGATTCCGGTGGCCATCTTGGTTGCTGCTGTGAGCGCCGCCAGCACCAGGGCCCACCCCAATACCGGCGGAATGGACGTGGGATCGGTATTCAGTCCGAAGGCCACGAAGAAGATGGCGGCGAACAGGTCGCGCAGCGGTTCGAGGATGCGGGTGGCGTTGTGGGCGGTGGCGCCGGAGATGGCAATGCCGAGCATGAAGGCGCCCACCGCTGCGGAGACCTGCATGGCAGAGGCCAGGCCGGCCACCAGGAGCGCGGCGCCCAGCACGTTGAGCAGGAACACCTCCGAGTTTTCGCTGTGCACGGCCTTGGACACATGGTGGCCGTGCCGCAGCGCCACCATGAGCACCGCAGTGACCACAGCCAACGCAATGGCCACGGTGGTCAGTCCGCCCAGGAAACTGACGCCCGCGAGGGTGGCCGTCAGGATGGGGAGGTAGACGGCCATGGCCAGGTCTTCGAACACCAGGATGGACAGCACCACCGGTGTTTCACGGTTGCCCAGCCGGCCCAGGTCCGTGATGACCTTCGCGGCGATTCCGGACGAGGAAATGTAGGTGACCCCGCCCATCACCATGGCCCCCACGCCGCCCCAGCCCAGGAACAGGGCCAGTGCCGCTCCCGGGATGAAGTTGAGGACGAGGTCCAGCACGCCGGCCTGCCACGACCGCCGCAGGCCCGTGAACAGCTCCGCCGCCGTATATTCCAGTCCGAGCATAAGCAGGAGCAGGATGACGCCGATCTCGCCGGAAAGGTGTGCGAACTCGTGCATGCCTTCGAGCTTCACCACGCCACCGGCGCCGAAAGCGAGCCCGCCCAGCAGGTAGAGCGGGATGGGCGACATTCCGATCCGTCCGGCCAGCCTGGCCAACAGGCCAAGGCAGAACACAACGGCCCCCAGTTCGATGAGGGTCAGGGCCAGAGGGTCCATAGGGGTCAGCCGTGGCGCAGGATGTCGGCCGCCGAATCGAGGCCTTTCAGGGTTCCGACAGCAACCAGCAGGTCACCGGTATGCAGGATCACGTCGGGTCCGGGCGAGGGCAGGACCTCCCCTTCGCGCATGATGGCAACGATGGAGACGCCGCATCGGGTCCGGATGCACGCCTTGCCCATGGGCTGGTTCTGGAACGGGGACTCCGGGGCGATGGAGAACTGCCGGGTGACGATGCCCGGGACGTCCTTGTGCTCCTCCGTCAGCTTCATGGCGAGGTGCTGGCCGCCCAGCAGGTTGCCCAGGGTGGCGGCCTCATCGCTGGTCAGCGGAATGGAAGCCTGGCACGTATCGGGATCGTCCCATGTGGAGACGATGAGCTCGGTCTGGCCTTCCCTTAGCTCCACCACGCCGATCCGGCGTCCGGAAGCTGTCATGAAGTCCTTCCGGCGGCCGAGGCCGGGAAGGTTCGTTTCATCCACGTTCATGGCTAAAGCCTAGTCTTCCGGAGCGTTGCGTGGTGGGGGTCAGGCGGAGGGGACGACGGCGATGGGAGCCTTGTCCGGGGACTTCACCGGCAGCAGGACCAGCAGCCCGGCGAGCAGGACCACCATGATGCCCAGGATGCCCCAGCGCTGCGCCTCGCCGGCCGCCACCAGCGGGGTTGCCACGGTGATGCACAGCGTGAAGAGGGCCGGCGCCAGGAAGCTGACGGCCCGGCCGGTGGTGGCGTAGAGGCCGAACAGTTCGCCGGACTCCCCGTGCGGTGCGAGCCGGGCGAGGTAGGCCCGCGATGACGACTGCGCCGGGCCCACGAACAGGCAGAGGAACAGGCCGAACACCCAGAACGTGGTGCTGCCCGCCCAATCCATGCCGAAGAAGGAATAGTCGCCGTTACCCAGCACCAGGATCACGGTCCCGGCCACGAGCAGGCCCGCGAGCGAGCCGATAATGACGGCCTTCGGGCCCACCCTGTCGTCCAGGAACCCGCCGATGATGGCTCCGAATGCTGCCACCACATTGCCGAAAATGGCGAAGAAGATGACCTGTGACAGCTCGAACCCGAAGGTGCCCGCGGCGATGATGCCGCCGAAGGTGAACACCGCGGCCAGCCCGTCACGGAACACCGCGCTGGCCAGCAGGAAGTAGATGGTGTGCGGGCTGGTGGCGTAGATGGCGCGGATCCGGCGGAAGAGCAGCCGGTAGCTGGCGACGATGCCGAGGCGGGCTGCCTGGCCGGTCCGGGGCAGTTCCGGGACCGCGAACAGGACCGGCAGGGCAAAAATGAAGAACCACAGGGCCGAGAACACGGCCACCAGCCGGATGTTCAGGCTGTCCTGGGTGGAAGCGCCGAACCACTCGAAGCTGGGCTGGACGAACAGCTGCAGGACGATCAGCAGGGCCACGATGCCGCCCAGGTACCCGGCACCCCAGCCGATGCCGCTGACCTTGCCGATGTTCCGGGGGGTGGAAATCTGGGCCAGCATGGCGTTGTAGTTGACCCCGGCGAATTCGAAGAACACGTTGCCCAGTGCGATCAGCGTGACGCCCAGCAGCAGGAATTCCGGCTGCGGGAAGACGAAGAAACACAGCGCGGTGAGGACGGCGACGGCGGCCGTGTTGACTCCCAGCCACAGCTTCCGCCTGCCGCCGGCGTCGGAGCGCTGCCCGGTGACGGGGGCCAGCAGCGCGATGGCGAGGCCCGCCACGGCGAGGGCGGCGCCGAGGACCGCCGAGGCCTCGTCCTTGCCGCCGAAAGCGTTGGACGTGAGGTAGACGGTAAACACAAAGGTGGTCATCACGGCGTTGAAGGCTGCCGAACCCCAGTCCCAGGATGCCCAGGCCAGGATCCGGCCCTTGCTGGATACTTGGTTGCCGGTTGCTAGTTCCGAGGACGGCTGTATGGCCCGGGGAGCGCTGGCGCTGTTCATAGCTGCATCGTATCCGCCGAGGGCGAACAGGACGCGGACCGAAGCCCTGACTGGCGCGGAATGACGCGCGGCGGCCGGGAAACCGCGACGGGTCAGGCGCCCGGACTTGATAAACTGTGGATTCCCGAACCCGACATTTTGCCGCCTGCTCCAACTTTTGACAATCGAATCCCTGACGTTGCGGAGATACCAGTGATCACAGTCCTTGCCGTGCACTTTTCGGTGGCTGTGCTGGCGCCGTGGTTCTTCAGGAAGTGGGGCCGCAACGGCATTCTACGCTCTGGCAGCCGTTCCCGCTGCCTCGTTCGTCTGGCTCCTGTTCCAGTACGGCCCGGTCTACTCCGGGCAGGGTGCGGTGTCCGAGGTTGTCCCCTGGATTCCCGGCCTCCACCTCGAGTTCGCTTTCCGCATGGACCCGCTGGCCTGGGTGATGTCACTGTTGGTGCTGGGCGTTGGTGCCCTGGTGCTGCTCTACTGCGCCCGGTACTTCAAACGGAAGGATCAGGACCTTGGCGCGTTCGGCGCGCAGCTCCTGGCCTTCGCCGGCGCCATGTTCGGCCTGGTGGTGGCCGATGACCTGCTGCTGCTCTTCATTTTCTGGGAACTCACCACCATCCTGTCCTACCTGCTGATCGGCTTTGCCCGCACCAGGCTGGCGGCCCGTCGCTCGGCGCTGCAGGCCCTCATGGTCACCACCGCCGGCGGGCTGGCCATGCTGGTGGGGATCATCATGCTGGGCCAGACGGCCGGAACCTACCGCCTTTCAGCCATCCTCGAACAGGCCCACGTGCTCGCGGAAGGCCCGTCCGGCGCCATGGTGAGCGCCGCCGTCGTGCTCATCCTGGTGGGCGCCATCACCAAGTCCGCGCTGGTGCCCTTCCACTTCTGGCTTCCCGGCGCCATGGCCGCCCCCACCCCGGTCAGCGCGTACCTGCACGCCGCCGCCATGGTGAAGGCCGGCATCTACCTGGTGGCACGGCTGGCGCCCGGATTCGCGGAAACGGCCTACTGGCAGCCCGTGGTGCTGGGCCTGGGCCTGGCCACCATGCTGGTGGGCGGCTACCGTGCGCTGCGCCAGACAGACATCAAACTTATCCTCGCCTACGGCACCGTCAGCCAGTTGGGCTTCCTCACCATGGTGGTGGGCCTTGGCACGCCGGACGCCGCGCTGGCCGGCCTGGCGATGCTGCTCGCCCACGGCCTCTTCAAAGCCACGCTCTTCCTGGTGGTCGGCATCATCGACCACCAGTCCGGAACGCGCGATGTCCGGAAGCTCTCCGGCGTCTTCCGGTCCTCCCGCGCCTTGGGGATCGTGGCCGGCATCGGTGCCGCGTCCATGGCCGGCGTCCCCTTCCTTGCCGGGTTCGTGGCCAAGGAATCCGTGCTGGAAGCGTTCGTCCACCACGCCGGGGACCCTGACGCCGGACCGTGGGGCATGGTGGTCCTGGTGGGGCTGGTCCTGGGTTCCGTCCTCACGTTCGCGTACAGCGCCCGGTTCATGTGGGGCGCCTTCGCCGTCAAACCCGGCGTGGAGCCCACCCAGTTTAAGGCCGTTCGGCCTTCCTTCATCGCAGCCCCGGCCGTCCTGAGCATCCTCACCATCGCCTACGGCCTGTGGCCGGCGCCGGTTGACGCCTGGATCCAGCCTTACGCCGCGCTGTTCGCGTCCACCGCGCCCGACGCCGAAACGCCGGGCGATCAGGCCGGGCACCTGGCGCTGTGGCACGGATTGACCCCCGCACTTGGCCTGACGGCGCTCACCTTTGTGTTCGGCGCTGCCATGTACTTCGGCCGCAACGCCGTGGCCCGGGCGCAGGCGCTGGTCCCGGACTGGGTGGATGCCGACCGCGCCTACCAGCTGACCATCGGTGCGCTGGACGACATCGCCGTGTGGATCACCGGCCGGACCCAGCGCGGTTCGCTGTACTACTACCTCGCCGTCATCCTCACGGTGGCGTTCGTCCTGCCGCTGAGCGCCATCCTCTTCGCCGGCAAGCCGCTTCCGGACAATATTTATCTGGTGGATCCGGGCTCTCCGCTGCAGATCGTCGCGGGAATCGGCATCGTGATCGGCGCCCTCGCGGCCGTCAAGGCGAACAAGCGCTTCCTTGCCGTCCTGATGGTATCGGTCACCGGCTACGGCATCGCCCTGATGTTCGCCCTCCAAGGAGCCCCGGACCTGGCACTGACGCAGATGCTGGTGGAAACCATCATTCTGGTGGCCTTCGTCCTCGGCATGCGCCGCCTCCCGCCTGAACTGCGGGACCGGACAGGGGGCAAATACCGTGTGGTCCGTGTCATCATCGGCGCAGCCTTCGGGGCCACCATGGTGTTCGCGGCCATCTACGCCATGGGCGCCCGCGTGGCCCAGCCCATCTCCCTGCAGTTCCCGCAGCTGGCCTACGAAGGCGGCGGCGGACTGAACATCGTCAACGTCACGCTCGTGGACATCAGGGCCTGGGACACCTTCGGTGAGATCACCGTGCTGGCACTGGCCGCCACAGGTGTTGCGAGCCTCATCTTCGTCCGCGGCCGCGGCGACCGCCTGCGGGCCTCGGCCTCGGTGGCTGAAGGAACCGTGGGCCGGTTCCACGACGTGGACCCGGGTTCCCGGGACGGGGCCGCCCTGGCCATCAGCAGGAAGTTCGCCACGGCCACCCGGGACGCCTGGCTGGTGGCCGGCCGGACGCTGGCACCCGAACGCCGCTCCATCATCTTCGAAGTGGTCACCCGGCTGGTCTTCCACTCGCTGGTGATCTTCTCGCTCTACCTCCTGTTTGCCGGCCACAACCTGCCTGGCGGCGGCTTCGCAGGCGGCCTGACAGCCGGCCTGGCGCTGACCATCCGCTACCTGGCCGGCGGGCGGTTCGAACTCAGCGAAGCAACTCCCGTCAGCGCCGGTGGCCTGCTGGGCATCGGCCTGGCCACGGCCGCAGGCTCCGGTGTTGCCCCGCTCTTCCTGGGCGGCCAGGTGTTCCAGAGCGCCATCATCCAGTTCTGGCTGCCCGTGTTCGGGGACATCAAGTTCGTCACGTCCACCATCTTCGACATTGGCGTATACATCGTGGTGGTGGGACTGGTGCTGGACGTGCTGCGCAGCCTCGGCGCTGAAGTGGACGAACACATCGAGGAGCGGGGCTCCGAACCCGCAGAGTACGAGGAACCCGAAGACATGCCAGCCGAAACCATCTCAGGGGGCAAGGCATGAGCATCAACCTCGCCCTGCTCCTGGTCATGGGTGCCCTGTATGCCTGCGGCATCTACCTGATCCTGGAGCGCAGCCTCACCCGCGTCCTGCTGGGGCTCATGCTCCTGGCCAACGCCACCAACCTGCTGATCCTGGCCACCGGCGGCTACTCCGGCCTGGCTCCGATGTTCTCCAAAGACACCGCTGCCGGGGACTACAACGATCCCCTGCCGCAGGCGCTGATCCTGACGTCCATCGTGATCTCGTTCGCGGTGACCGCCTTCATGCTGGGCATCATCTACCGGACCTGGGTACTGGCACGCGAGGACGAAATCCAGGACGACCTGGAAGACCTCCGCGTCGCCGAAACCCCCAGCTTCGACGCCGAGGACGACGCCGAGATCCCCGCCGAAACATCCGAATTCCCGCTCACCATGCTGGGGGGCGACGGGCAGGACATCTCAGACCACCGACCGGGCTCCGGCGATGAAACGTCCGGCGGCCGTGAGGCCGGCGCCCGGGTACACGGCGGCACTGCCACCGTGCTGGCGGGCGATCGCGAGATGCCCACCGAGCACGCGGCCCAGGAAGAAAAACCCGGCTCACCCAACGTCAAGCCCAGCCCGGAAGGAGGCGGACAGTGAACATCGCCAGTCTGGCCCCGCTCGCCGTCGTACTTCCCATCCTGGGCGCCGCCCTGACCTTTCTGCTGATCCGGCACTCCCGTGCCCAGCGGGCCGTCAGCATCGGGCTGCTGTCCCTGACCCTGCTGCTCGAATGCTTCCTGATGGCGGCGGTGTGGGACGGCGGAACCGTGGCCGTCAGCATCGGCGGATGGATTCCGCCGTGGGGCATCGTGCTGGTGGTGGACCAGTTCTCGTCACTGATGCTGGTGGTTTCCTCCGCGGTGAGCCTCGCGGTCCTCGTCTACGCCACGGGCCAGGGCATGGCCGACGGCGACAAGGACGCACCGGTGTCCATCTTCCACCCCACCTACCTGATCCTGGTGGCCGGGGTGTCCAACGCCTTCCTCTCCGGCGACCTCTTCAACCTGTATGTAGGCTTCGAGATCCTGCTGACCGCAAGCTACGTCCTGATGACCCTCGGCGGCACCGGGCCCCGCATCCGCGCCGGCGTCACCTACGTGGTGGTGTCCGTGGTGTCCTCGGTGCTGTTCCTGATTTCCATCGCCATGGTCTACGGGGCCACCGGAACCGTGAACATGGCGGACCTGGCCATCAAGCTCGGCGAACTGGACCAGGGCACCAAGACCCTCCTGCACGTGATGCTGCTGGTGGCGTTCGGCATCAAGGCCGCCGTCTTCCCGCTGTCCTTCTGGCTGCCTGACTCCTACCCCACGGCCCCCGCCCCGGTCACCGCCGTGTTCGCAGGCCTGCTTACCAAGGTGGGCGTGTACGCCATGGTCCGCACCGAGACCCTGCTGTTCCCCGGAGACACCCTGAACACGCCGCTGATGATCGCGGCGCTGCTGACCATGGTGGTGGGGATCCTGGGTGCCCTGGCGCAGAGCGACATCAAACGTCTGCTCTCGTTCACCCTGGTCAGCCACATCGGCTACATGGTGTTCGGGCTGGCCATGTCCTCGGTTGTAGGCCTCGCGGCCGCCATCTTCTACGTTGCCCACCACATCACCATCCAGACCAGCCTGTTCCTGGTCACCGGCCTGATCGAACGCCGCGGAGGCAGCTCCTCGGTGGACCGGCTGGGCGGGCTGGCCAAGATCTCGCCGCTGCTGGCGATCCTGTTCTTCATTCCCGGCATGAACCTGGCCGGCATCCCGCCCTTCTCCGGCTTCCTCGGCAAGGTGGGCCTGCTGCAGGCCGGCGTGGAACTGGGAACCCCGCTGGCCTACGCCTTGGTGATCGGCGGCGTGGTGACCAGCCTCCTGACACTGCTGGCGGTGGCCAGGGTCTGGAACCGTGCCTTCTGGCGGCGTCCTGCCGACGCCGAACACCCGGACCCCGTCCTGCTGGCCGTCCCGGGGCAGCCGGTGGAAGGGGAAGCCCTGGACGACGATGCCCCGGCGGACCGTGCCGGCAGGACGGGCCTGGCCGCACCGGTCCTCAGCCGGGCGGGAAGCGGTGGCGGCAGCACGCTGGTGAGGTCCACGCTGATGCCCCGCACCATGGTGGGGCCCACCGCCGGCCTGGTGGTCCTGGGCATGGCGCTGACCGTCTTTGCAGGGCCCCTGTTCGGGCTGTCCGACCGGGCAGCGGCAGAGATGCTGGACCGTGGCCCCTACATCCACGCCGTCCTGGGTGAGGACGTAACGGTGCCGGCCGTTGGAGCCCCCGCGGGAGCAGGAAAATGAGCCGCCGCCGTATTTCCCTGCGCCAGGAGCTTCCGCTCCTCGTCTGGCTGGTCATCGTCTGGGGCGCCCTCTGGCAGGACTTCAGCCCCGGCAACCTGCTGTTCGGGGCGCTGCTGGCCATCGCCGTCGCCCGGCTGTTCTACCTGCCGCCCGTGGAGCTCAGCGGACGCTTCAACATCCGGCACGCCATCCCCTTCGCCATGATGTTCCTGGGCCGGGTGGTGGTGGCCAGTTTCCAGATCCTGTACCTCGCCGCCGTCCGCGGGCCCAAGGTGCACAACGCGGTGGTGGCCGTGACGCTGCGGAGCCACCAGGACCTTATCGTCACCGCCACCGGCCACGTGATCTCGCTGATCCCGGGCTCGCTGGTGGTGGAGGTGGACCGGTCAACCTCCACGCTGTACCTGCACGCCATCAACATCAGCTCCGCAGAGGACGTGGAAAACCTGCGCAATGAAGTGCGTACCATCGAAGCCGGGCTCATCCGGATCATGGGCACCAACGAAGAACTCGCCATCGTACGGGCGGAGGCCGCAGCATGATGCAGGTGGTCCTGGCCGTTACGGCCGTCATCCTCTCCCTCGCCGCCGGCGGGGCGATCATCCGGATTGCCCGCGGCCCATCGCTGCTGGACCGGGTGCTGGCCTCGGACGTCCTGCTGGCCATCCTGGGGGCGGCGCTGTGCATTGACATGGCCGTGAACCGGCACCTGAACAACCTGATGCTGGTGGTGGCCATCTCCGTGATCGGCTTCATCGGGTCAGTGACCGTTGCACGCTTCGTGGCCGACCGGCGGGAGCACCCCAGTGAGCCCTGACATGCTAACCCCGGACCTGACCAGCGTGGATGGCTGGATCGACGTGGTGTCCGCCGTGTTCATGCTGGTGGGAGCCATCATGTCCCTGGGCGCCGCCATCGGCCTGCTGCGCTTCCCGGACCTCCTGAGCCGCATGCACGCCGCCACCAAGCCGCAGGTGCTGGGACTGTTCCTGCTGCTGGCCTCCATCGGGCTGCAGATGCGCACATGGTGGGTGTGGCCGGTCCTGGTGGTTGCCTGGATCTTCCAACTGCTGACCGTTCCCGTGTCCGCCCACATGGTGGGCCGCGCCGGCTACCGTACCAAGCACCTGCACCGGGAACTGCTGACCTCGGACGAACTTGATGCGGTGGTGCAGAAAGCCGCCGCCCAGGCCGCCCGTGAGGACGGCGGGGACGACGGCTCAACCCGCTGAAGCCAGCCGGCGTGCGGGGACATCGTGGGTGTTTAGACGATGTCCTGTGTCTTGGCGAAGCGGGTGATGGCGCGCTGCGTGCCGCGGTTGGCCAGGACCTGGATGATGGTGCTGACGAACGCCGAGATCAGCGCGAACGTCAGGGCCGAGCGAAGGCTGGTGGGGACGTCCTCGCCCTTGCCGGTGGGCGGCTTGTTGCCGGTGGTTTTTTCCCAGATGGTGTTGACCAGCTTGGTGCCGGCAAATCCTGCACCCAGGCTTACGCCGGTGCCGAGCAGCTTGATGAGAAGGTTCATTCCTAGTACTCCTTGCGGGCGGTAAAACGGTCTGCACCCCACCCTACTGGCTAAGTTCCTACGGCGCGGGGAGGAGCCCTTCCCATGCCACTGTCCAGTCCGGCGGGAAGCCGGGAGCATGCCGCGCCGGGCCGCCATCCCACCCCGCGGCCATGAGTGCCACCGCGGCCAACAGCCCGCCGTTGCCGGGCAGGTACAGCGGGAGCGATTCCGTCTGCCGGTTGTGCCCGTTGGGCAGGACCAGGTTCTTCGCCGCGTCCATCAACAGCGCGTCCACGGCGGCCTCAGGGTCTTCCAGCCGGGCGGCCGTCATGGCCATCACGGGGTAGTCCCAGCCCCAGGTGCTGTCCCAGTCCCAGCCGGCCAGTACGTCATCCAGCGTGGCCCGCATTATTTCCGGGTCCACCAGGTCTGTCCGGGGCAGCACCCCGAGGCCGCACAGCATCGAGGGGTGGTCCGTGCGGATGGTGAAGGGCTCGACGTCGATCGCCGCGTACACTCCGTCCACCACCCTGGGTGGGACCATGCCGTCCGCTACCGCCGCCCAGGTGCGCTCGGCAGCCAGGCCCAGCCGCTCCCGCCACACATTCGCCACCCGGAGGGCCCACTGCCAGTAGGCAAGTTCGAACGTGGGGTTGGTGACCGTTCCGCGCACCGACTCGTAGCTCTCCTGCGCCGGCACCAGGGGCGGGCCCAGTTCAAAACCCCGGTCCGTGGGGTGTGCGAATGCGGCCATGAATTCTGCGGTTTCGAAAACCACCGTGGCGAATTCCTCGAGGAGCTCCTGTGATGGTTCGGCCCGGTAGGCCAGTTCCGCCAGATGGATGGGGTGCGGCTGCTGCCAGACCAGGAAGGTACCGATGGGGCTGGGACTTTCCCGCCCGTCCGGACCCACCTGCTTGGGCCAGCGGACGCCGTCGAACCCTTGGGCTTTGGCTGTCTGCCGGGCAGGTTCCAGGACGGACGCGTACCAGCGGAGGGCGGGCAGCAGGAGCTCCGTCCGGTTCCACATGGCGAAGTGGGCGGCATGCCACCAGTGCATCTCGAGGTGGAAGCGGCCGCGCCACGAATTGCAGACCAGCCCCGTCTCCTGCGGCGGCAGCGACCCGGAGCAGTTGATGGCCGTGAGGTACTGGGAGAGCACCGCCCGGCGTTCGATCTCGCCGGCCCGCGGATCGGCTGTTCCGGAGAGGTCGACGGCGCCGCCTGACTTCCAGAATTCCGGCCACGCCGTGCGGGACGCGGCAATAGTGGCACTCCCCGGTACCGATGCCAGTTCCGGGGCCGGCCCCGATGCCGGCGCCGAAAGCCCGCCGATGCCGCCGCTGCCGCGGGGAAGACAGTCACCCCGCCCCGTGCTGATGAAGTGCACGCTGAAATCGAGGCTGTCCTGCCCCGCCGCGGCCCGGATGAGCACTTCGTGCGGGCCGGACTGTTCGAGTTCCAGCCCCGCGCCGCTGACGGCCACCTGGTATCCGGAACTGTCCAGGCGGCGCGAAATCAGCCAGCGCCGGTTGGGGCCGCCGGCGTGCCGTTCCTCAACGGTGGTGGTGTGTGCGGCGGGGCTGTTCCAGTCGGCTGCGTTATGCCAGGCTTCGGAACCGTAGGGGAAGGCCAGGGATACGGCGAGGCCGTCCGCGAGGGCGGGGGAGAGGATGCGGAAGCCCAGCTCGTCCCTGTCCGGGCGGCAGGCCGTGGTGACATTGACCGGACTGCCGTGCAGGGTGAAGATGCTGGTGGCCGTGCCCGTCCAGAGGTCCAGGACCTGGTGTGCGCCGGTGATGTCGCTCCCGGCGAGCGGAGGGGCGTCCCTGCCCGGGAGCGCCAAGCCGATCCGGCCCAGGTCCAGCCGGTGGGGGTTGGCGCGGAGCCAGGTTTCCGCCCGCGATGACTGGGTTTCGCGGCCATCCACGATGGCGCCCACCATGTCCACGTAGGGGACCGGGCCGCGCGGTGAATCGTAGGGGACTGTGGAACCGGCAAGAGTGTACTCCTGTTCCGGCAGGATGGCGTGCCAGCCCCACTGTGCCTGCGTGCCCAGCAGGGTGCCGGGCGGCAGGTCGTCGCGGGCAGCTACCGGGTATTCCCCGGGAAGGGTCTGCATGCCGGTCAGGTCCATGGTGAAGCAGAACTCACCGTTGCCCACCGAGGCGGGGCTCCGCGGATCGAGGCTGTCCTGTTCCACGTTGTGGCGCCGTACCAGCGCTTCGCGGTTGATCACGGTCTGCTGGCTGTGCACGTCGCACGCACTCCTTGGCTCATGCCTGGGCCAGGTCCGGCAGCAGGCAGCTCAGAAAACGCTTTCCCGCCCAATCCTTGTAAGAACGCCGGGCAGTGTCAACCAGCGGTCCTGAGTACCCCGCGCATCGCTTCCACCACAAGGTCGTGGTCCGCTACCTGCGGGAGTCCGGACACGGTCACCGTGGCAACCGCGCCTACGCCCGAGACGTAGACCGGGAATGCACCGCCGTGGGCGGCGTAACGGGACTGGTCGAACCACGCATTGTCCTCGATCCGGCCGCCACGGGCCCTGCCGCGCAGGCCCACCAGCAATGACGGCACCTCGTAGCGGGCGGCCGTACGCTGCTTCGCGCGGACCCAGTGTTCGTTGTCCGGGGTGGCTCCGGGGAGCGCAACGTGGAAGAGGACCTGCTCGCCCTTGGTGATGTCGATGGCGATGGGAAGATTCCGCTCCTTGCCGAGCTCCACCAGGAGCAGGCCAAGGTTAAGGGCGTCGTCGGGCGAAAAGCCGGGGAACTGCAATTCCCGGATCTCCGCCTCAATCCGGCTGATCAGGGCCTGGAGCGAGCCCTCCGGCTGGGCGTCGGTGGAGTCGGGATCGTAGGCAGTCACATCTGGCGGGTTGGCAGTCATGGCCCACAATCTACCGCCCTCCAGGTGTAAACTTGAGCACGCCCGGAAGGGCGCGAAAAATTCAAACGCAACACATCCACAGCATCATCAACAACACATTAACGACAGGGGAGCGCCGCCGTCGGCCCCGGCACCAGCCGGGAAACGCAGGCGGGCGCTGAGAGTGCGGACAGCCGCAGACCCTCGAACCTGATCCGGTTAGTACCGGCGCAAGGGAGTCGAGTTCTCGAAGTGCGCGGAAAATGGCGGCAGCAGCCGGCACCAGCGTCCACTTTCCCCTCCTGTTTTCCAGGAGGATCACATGACTACTTCAGCAATCAAAAAGCCCGCCAGCAGGTCCTGGCGCGTCGTGGACATTGTGGTGGCGGCCCTGATCGCCATCGCCGGCGGCGTCATCTTCTGGGCCTGGTCCCAGGGAACCGCCGCGATTTCGGCGCCGATGAACGCGGCCTACCCGCCCCTCACCGGCCTGTTGGCCGGCGGTTGGATGATCCCGGCGGTCCTGGGCATGCTCATCATCCGCAAGCCCGGAGCTGCCCTGTTCTGCGAGACGGTCGCCGCCACCGGCGAGTTGCTCATGGGCTCCCAGTACGGCGCCTCCGTGCTGTTCTCCGGGTTCGTCCAGGGCCTGGGTGCCGAGATCATCTTCGCCATCTTCGTCTACCGGAAATTCAACCTCCCGGTCTCCCTCCTGGCCGGTGCCGCGGCTGGCCTCTTCTGCGGCCTGAACGACTCCTTCGCGCCGTGGGGCTGGAACATCGCCTACCCGGGCGGTGACAAGCTCGCGTACATCGTCTTCACGGTTATTTCCGGGGCCATCATCGCCGGCGCGCTCGCCTGGATCGCCACCCGCGGCCTTGCCCGGACCGGTGTGCTGAGCTCCTTTGCATCCCGGAAGGCCGCTACGGAGCCCGTTTTCTCCTGATGCCGGCACCTTCCCACGCCGCCGCGCCCCGAACGGTGCGGCCGGCGACGGTCACCGCCCGCGGTTGGGGCTGGCGGCACGCGGGCCGCACCACACCGGCCGTCCACGCCCTCGACCTCGATATCAGCCCGGGTGAGCGCGTACTCCTGCTTGGCCCGTCCGGGGCAGGAAAATCGACGCTCCTCCATGCGCTCGCCGGGGTGCTGGGCGATGCGGACGACGACGGCGAGGCAGGTGAGTCCGACGAAACCGGTTCGTTGCTGGTCGACGGCGGCCCGCCCCGCGGCCAGCGGGGCCGCGCGGGCCTCATGCAGCAGGACCCCGAGACCCAGGTGGTCCTCTCCCGGGTAGGCGACGACGTCGCCTTCGGCGCCGAAAACCTTGCCGTGCCCCGCGACGCCATCTGGCCGCGCGTGCATGAGGCGCTGGCCGACGTCGGCCTGTCCCACCTGCCGCTGGACCACCCGACGTCGGCTCTGTCCGGCGGGCAGAAACAGCGACTGGCGCTTGCCGGCATCCTCGCGATGCGCCCCGGGCTGATCCTGCTGGATGAACCCACCGCCAACCTGGACCCGGCCGGCGTGCTCGAAGTCCGGGACGCCGTGGCCCGCTGCCTGGACAAGACCGGCGCCACGCTGGTGGTGGTCGAACACCGGGTGTCCGTGTGGAAGGACCTCGTGGACAGGATCGTTGTGCTGCAGCCCGGCAGTGGCGCCAACCCCGCGGTGCTCCTTGACGGCCCGCCGGACCGGGTGCTGGCCGAAGCGCGGACCATGCTGACGGCCGCCGGCGTGTGGGTTCCCGGGTATGTTCCGTCCACCCGCGGGCGGGCCGCGGAACAGGCACCCGGGGCCGGAGGCCTCCTCCTGGCCGCCGAAAACCTGGGCGTCTCCCGGCAACGCCCGCGCCGCATGGGCCTCCGGAAAGTCCCACCGGTGCCGGTGCAGGAAGGCATTATTGCCCAGGTCCGGGCCGGGCAGGCGCTCGCTGTCACCGGACCCAACGGCGCAGGGAAATCAACCTTCGCGCTGACCCTTGCCGGACTCCTCGAGCCGGTCAACGGGACGGTATCCGCGACGACGGACCTCAGCCGCGGCGCCGGAATCACTCCGTACCAGTGGAAAGCGGAACAGCTGATTGAGCGGATCGGCACGGTCTTCCAGGAACCGGAGCACCAGTTCGTCACCGGCAAGGTCCTGGACGAACTGCTCTTCGGTCCCAGGCACCTGGGGCACGGTGAAGACAGGGTTGATGAGCTGCTGGAACGGCTGCGGCTCACCCACCTGGTGGACGCCAACCCCTACACCCTGTCCGGCGGCGAGAAGCGGCGGCTTTCCGTGGCCACGGTCCTGGCGGCAAGCCCGCAGGTACTGGTCCTGGACGAGCCCACGTTCGGCCAGGATGCCAATACCTGGGCCGAGCTGGCGTCGTTCCTCTCTGAACTCCTGGACGCCGGAACGGCAGTGGTGTCCGTGACCCATGACGCCGAGTTCACCGCGGCCCTCGGCGGCACGGAACTCAAACTTGCAGCGGCGGAAGCGGTGGCGCCATGAGGCAGGAACTGAACCTCCGCGGAAACGCTGCGCTCCTGGCCGGCGCCAACCCGCTGAGCAAACTGGCCGCCGTCGTGCTCATCACCGTGGTCCTGGCACTGTCCATCGACTGGGTGTCCGCGTCCGTGGCACTGTTCTTCGAACTGCTGCTGTTTCCGCTCGCCGGGCTCACGCTGGCGCTGCTGTGGCAACGCGGCTGGCCGCTGATCCTCGCAGCCGCCGTGGGCGGGTGGAGCACCTCCATCCTGGCGCCGGACAGCGGCCGGACACTGATCGACGCCGGCATCTGGACCATGAGCGAAGGCTCGCTGGAGACTGGCGTGGGCTTCCTGCTGCGCGGCCTGGCCATCGCGTTGCCCGCAATACTCCTGGTGAGCTGCACGGAC
Source organism: Pseudarthrobacter sp. SORGH_AS 212 (assembly GCF_030818145.1). Classification (NCBI taxonomy): domain Bacteria; kingdom Bacillati; phylum Actinomycetota; class Actinomycetes; order Micrococcales; family Micrococcaceae; genus Pseudarthrobacter; species Pseudarthrobacter sp. SORGH_AS 212. The sequence goes on from NZ_JAUTAA010000001.1 coordinate 2,377,503, forward strand.
CCCACCGACCTCGCTGATGCGCTGGCGCAGAAGGCCCGGCTGCCGCACCGGTTTGTCCTGGGCACCCTGGCCGCGATGCGCCTCGTGGGGCTGATGGCCGAGGAATGGCAGACCATCGGAATGGCGCGGCGGGCCCGGGGGGTTGGCTCCCGCGGCAGCGTTTTGCAGCGGCTGAAGGCCACCCTGGGGCAGAGCTTCGGGCTGCTGGTCCAGGCGATCAGGCGTGCGTCACGGCTTGCGGTCACCATGGAAGCGCGCGGGTTCGGCGGCGGGCCACGAACGTGGGCCCGTGAATCCACCTACACGCTGTTGGATGCGTGGGTCCTGGCGGGCGGCCTGGCAATGGCCGGCCTGGCCGTCACGGCGGCAGTGACAGCCGGTACCTGGAACATGGTGTGGGCCGGGAACTGACCTGCTAGCTGCAGGCGTAGTTGTAATCCAGCCCGGCGTGGATGAACTGCGTCAGCACCACTTTCCCGCCGCCCGTCAGCGGGGACTTTGAACACGCGGTGGCTGCTGAAGCTGCATTGCGGGATCCCGCCAGCCAGCTGGGCAAGGGGTAGAGGTTGCTGGAACCGCTGACGTTCCCCACGATCCTGTGCCACTGCTGGCCGGTGGAGTAGATACCCACACCTGCTGCGTCGATGCTGTGGAAGAAATCCGTCATGCCTTCCAGGACGGTGCGGTTGGCGTCCTTGCTGCTGGACCAGGTGTTTTCGGTTTCCACATCCAGCCACCAGACGTAGTCCGCGGGGTCGGTCACTCCACGGACGTAGGCTGCGTCAAAGGCCTTGGCGTAGCCGTACATGTAAGCGCAGGCCGTGCCGTAGTCCCCGGCCTTGCAGGAACCGTACGGGTTGTGCACCTTCGAGCCGGTGGGGTATTCGTCGCTGACCGGCCACCAGGAACCGGCCCGCCCGGGATTGGCAGTATTGATGTAGAGCTGCGCCTTGGGCTGCGAGTCGACTGCCCCGGATGACGATTCGGCCCATTCGAGCTGTTCCTGCAGGCAAGGGTTGGTGTTGTTGGCCAAACCGTTATTGACGCCCACGATGGCGAACGCCTGGTCTCGCGGCAGCTCGGCGCCGCACTGCGGCCACGAAACGTCGTTGCCGAGGAGGGGCTGGCTTCCGCCTCCACCTTGCGGCACTGCCGGGGGATCAGTTGGATCAGCCCACACGGGCCCGGCGCAGGTGAAAAGTACTGCTGCCACCAGCAGCCATGCCAGCCTGAACACTGGCAGGTGGGCTCGAGTCCGGGGCATGTCAGGCTCCGTTTTATTGCTTGAAGAAACGTATGTTCCAGTTTCCCGCGGTATTACGGAGAGGACAAGGCGCAACGCCGCAGCCCAGCGCTATCGCATAGAAAAGATAAAGATGGACCTTGATGGAGCTGTAACCTGCCTAATTCGCCATCAAAAACTCATAGATGATATATTCGCTGCATGATCCAGGAAACCGCTGAACACGTCGCCGTCATGCTCAGGAACGCCCGCAGCGAGAAGGGCTGGACCCAGGGCCAGCTGGCCGCCGAGCTGGGAACCAGCCAGAGCGCGGTGGCCCGGATGGAGCAGGGTAAACAGAACCTGAGCCTGAAAATGATCCAGCGCCTCGAGACCATCTTCGACCGGAGCATCGTTAACGTGGGTAAACCGCAGATGACCCACCTTCGCGTGGAAGGCGGGCGCACCCTGTCCGGTTCGGTTGATGTCAACAGCAGCAAGAACGCCGGCGTTGCGCTCCTGTGCGCCAGCCTCATCAACCGCGGCACCACCATCCTGCGCCGCCTGGCCCGGATCGAAGAGGTCAACCGCATCGTGGAGGTGCTGACCAGCATCGGTGTGGAATGCACCTGGCTCAACGCCACCGACCTCCGCCTGCGCCGGCCCGCCGTCCTGGACCTCGACTCGATGGATGTGGAGGCTGCCCGCCGCACCCGCAGCGTCATTATGCTGCTGGGTCCCCTGCTGGACGAGTCCGCCGAGTACAGGCTGCCCTATGCGGGAGGCTGCGACCTCGGCACCCGCACCGTCGAGCCGCACATGCAGGCGCTGCGCCAGTTTGGCCTGTCCGTCGAAGCCACGGCCGGTTTCTACGCTGTCCAGGCCCCGACGGCGGATTCGCGGGACCGCTCCTTCGTTCTCACTGAGCGCGGCGATACCGTCACGGAGAACGCCATCATGGCGGCCACCCACCGTGAGGGCACCACCGTCATCCGGAACGCCAGCCCCAATTACATGGTGCAGGACCTCTGCTTCTACCTGCAGATGCTGGGCGTCACCATTGAAGGCGTGGGCACCACCACCCTGAGGATCACCGGCAAGCCCGTCATCAACGCCGACATTGAGTACTTCCCGTCCGAGGACCCCATCGAGGCCATGAGCCTGATTACCGCGGGCATCGTGACGAACTCCGAGGTCACGGTGCGCCGCGTGCCCATCGAGTTCATGGAGATCGAGCTGGCCACGCTGGGGCAGATGGGCCAGCAGCTGGAAATCTCCGGTGAATACATGGCACGGAACGGCCGGACCCGGCTGGTGGACGTGACCACCAAGCCCTCGGAGCTGAAGGCACCGGAGGACAAGATCCACCCCATGCCGTTCCCCGGCCTGAATATTGACAACCTGCCGTTCTTCGCGGTGATCGCAGCCAACGCCACCGGCCAGACGATGATCCACGACTGGGTGTACGAGAACCGCGCCATCTACCTGACGGAGCTGAACCGGCTCGGCGCGCAGGTCCAGCTTCTCGATCCCCACCGGATCTACATCAACGGCCCCACCAAGTGGCGCGCCGCTGAAGTGGGATGCCCGCCGGCGCTGCGTCCGGCCGCATGCCTGCTGCTGGCCATGCTTGCGGCACGCGGCGTGTCCGAGCTGCGCAACATCTACGTGATCGAGCGCGGGTACGAGGACCTGGCCGAGCGGCTGAACACCATCGGCGCCAGGATCGAGTACTTCCAGGGCTGACATTCACTCTTCGTCATGAAGGGGCGGGGCACTTCAAATGTCCCGTCCCTGCCGCAGAATGTGACTATGCGTACCTTCGGCGTTGAGGAAGAGCTCCTGATTGTTGATCCGGAGTCCGGCGAACCGCTCGCCCTCGCTGACGCGCTCCTGTCCGGGCGGCACGTGGCAGCAGACGATTTGCCGCAGCCTCCGCAGGCGCCTGCCGCGAGGGACAACACGGACGGCGACGGGATGGGCCTGACTGCCGAACTGAAGCTTGAGCAGATTGAGACGCAGACCCGCCCGTGCCTGGACTACGGAACGCTGCTGGACCAGATCCGTGCCGGCCGGTCCCTCGCCGACCAGGCGGCGCAGAAGAACCATGCCAGGGTTGCGGCGCTCGCAACCTCACCGCTGGGATCCACCAGCCACACCACCCCTGACCCCCGGTACGCCCGGATGCTGGAGCGTTTCGGGCTCACCGCCCAGGAACAGCTGACCTGCGGCTTCCACGTCCACACCTACATCGAGTCACCGGATGAGGGCGTGGCGGTGCTGGACCGGATCAGGGACAAGCTCGCGGTATTGACGGCGCTCAGTGCGAACTCGCCTTTCTGGAACGGGCTGCCCACCGGCTTCGAAAGCTACCGGACCCAGGCTTGGAACCGTTGGCCGACGTCCGGACCAGCGGCCGTCTACGGTACCTACCCTGCGTACCGCAGGGTGGTGACGCGGCTCCTGGACAGCGGCGTGATGCTCGACGAAGGCATGTTGTATTTTGACGCGCGGCTCTCGCGGAACCACCCCACGGTTGAGGTCCGGGTAGCGGACGTCTGCCTGCGCGCCGACGACGCCGCACTGATCGCCTGCCTGGTGCGGGCGCTGGTGGAGTCGGCCAGCAGGGAGTGGCGTGACGGCGTGGACCCGGCTCCGGTCCCCACGGTCCTGCTGCGGATGGCATCATGGCAGGCCAGCAACTCCGGGCTCACGGGCGAGCTGCTGGACTTTGGCAACTTCCGTCCGGCACGCGCCGCCGATGTGGTCCGGTCGCTGGTGGATTACCTCGCCCCGGTGCTGGACGAGCAGGGTGAGCTGACACTGGCCCGGCAAGGCGTGGAGGACATCATCGCCCGCGGCACGGGCTCGGCTGAGCAGCGCCAGGTGCGGGAAAAGGCACTGGCAGGCCAGCCCGGGGACTTCGGCTTCGGTGCGGTGGTGAAGCACGCTGTCAACGTGACCATGCGGGATACCCTCAAGGTTTCGGAGGCGGATACGGCGCCCGAGTTGCTGCGGGTCCGGCAGTCCTGACCCGCTCTGCCGGGGAGCCTGCCCCCACTGCCATCAAGGCTGGGCACACCGCCGGCGACGCCATCCGTGTCCGGACCAGCGTCGCCGCCGCGGAAACAGGCTAGATCTGCTTGAGGGCCTGTTCCAGGTCGCCGATGAGGTCCTCGGCGTCCTCGAGCCCCACGGACAGGCGCACAACCCCGTCGGTCAGGCCAATCGCAGCCCTGCCCTCCGGACCCATGGCCCGGTGCGTGGTGGTGGCCGGGTGCGTGATGAGGGACTTGGAATCGCCCAGGTTGTTGGAGATGTCGATGACCCGCAGCGCGTCCAAAAGTGCGAAGGCGGCCTCCTTGCCGGAGCGGCCGCCCGACGGTGCCAGTTCAAGGGTGAGTACCGTACCGCCGGCCTTCATCTGCTTGGCCGCGAGCCCGTACTGCGGGTGGGACTTCAGGAGCGGGTACTTCACCCAGCTGACGGCGGGCTGCTGCTCCAACCATTCCGCGAGCCGCAGCGCCGTGGCCGAGGAGTGGCTGACGCGCAGTCCCATGGTCTCCAGGCCCTTGGCGAGCACCCAGGCGTTGAACGCGGACAGGGCGGGCCCGGTATGGCGCATCAGTTGCTTCACGGGACCGTCAATGAATTCCTTGGTACCCAGGATGGCCCCGCCGAGCACCCGGCCCTGGCCATCGATGTGTTTGGTGCCGGAGTACACAATCACGTCCGCCCCCAGCTGGCCGCAGCGCTGCAGCAGCGGAGTGGCGAAGACGTTGTCCACCACCACCGTGGCACCCGCCGCGTGCGCAAGTTCGCTGACCGCCGCGATGTCCACGATTTCCTGCATGGGATTGGAAGGAGACTCGAAGAAGACAGCGGTGGTGGGCTCGGACAGGGCGGACCGCCACTGGTCCAGGTCAGGGCCGTCGACGAAGACGGTCTCCACGCCCCACCGCGGCAGGATTTCGTTGAGGATCACGAAGCAGGAGCCGAACAGCGAGCGGGCAGCCACCACCCGGTCCCCGGCAGCCAGCAGCGCGCCGAGGGCCGTGAAGACGGCGGACATGCCGGACGCCGTCGCAAAGCATGCCTCGGTGCCCTCCAGCAGGCGGAGGCGTTCCTGGAACGTGGCCACCGAGGGGTTGCCGTAGCGGGAGTAGACGAAGCGTTCGTCTTCGCCGGTGAAGGCGCGTTCGGCAGCGGCGGCGGACTCGTACACGAACCCGGAGTTGAGGAAAATCGCCTCGGACGTTTCCTGGAAGTTGGTGCGGTCCAGCCCCCCGCGGACGGCCTGGGTGTCAGGGCTCCAGCCGGCGGCATCTTCGTTGAAGGTCACTTAGTTCTTTCCGAGGTTGGTGGGCAGGCCGCGGTTCTTCCAGCCGTTGACGGTGCGTTCGCCGTAACGGTCCGGTTCGCCTTCGAAGCCTTCCAGGACGTTGTAGGAGATGAAGCCCGCCCGGGTTGCCGCCGTAGCCGCCGCAATGGAGCGCTGCCCGGAGCGGCACAGGAACAGCAGCTCGGTGCCGCGGTTCTCCGGGCCCTGCTGCTCAAGGTCGGTTATGAATTCCGGGTTGGGAATGCCGCCCGGAAACGTCCACTGGATGAACAGGGGATCGTTGTCCGTGGCCTTGGTGTCCGGGATGCCAATGTGCGCCCATTCGCCCTCAGTGCGGACATCCACCAGGATGGCGCCCTGCTCCAGTTTGGCCCAGGCCTCCTGGGGTGTCAGGTCTCCTGCGTAGCTCATGCGTGGCCCTCGCCGTCGAATTCGGGTTCTTCAGTGGCGGATTCCAGGTGGTCCACAGCGGTGGCGACGGCGGCGTCCGCGGAGGCGATGGCTGCCGGGAGCACCACGGCCTGGGCCACGATGACGCTGCTGCCGTTGAAGGTCACTGCCGGGCTGCCGTGCAGCACGTACCCTTCCGCCAGGGCAGCCGAGATCCGCTCGCAAAAGGCGCGGTCGTCCGGGCCGCTGATCAGGCGGTAGGACAATTTCTCTTCAGGGACAGGTGCGTCAGACATGACGGATCTCCTTCTCTCACGCTTGCAGCTCGAATCGGTCGATATGCCGAGTAGTCACCTGAGGCACCCCGCCGTGGAAGGAGGGTTGCCGACCGGCCAGTCAGGGCTTGGCGCCGGTACTCATTACTCCCCAAAAACGTAACACCTGCCGCCGGGAGCCGCACCGCCGCCGTCGTCATCTTCCGTAACTGAACCGGAAACACAGGGTCACAGGCGTGCCGGGCGCTTTCCGGGCAGCGCCCGACGGCGGCATTGCCGCAGGTGGGCGGGTTTTACGCTGCTTCCTGCATGCATTCCCGGCGGGCTTCGACCGATAAAGTACAGGTGGGGCCGCTGCCCCATCAGGTCTTCGGCACCGGGGGGTTCCATGAGCATGCGTACATCCGCGCGACGACGCACCAAACCTTCGGTCCAATCGTTCCGCGCGGGCGCGTCGAGGGTGTGGACATTCCTTGCCGTTGTGCTTCTGGCAGCGTGTGCCGTGGTGCTGCCCGCAGGCGCCGCCAGCGCCGCCGACCTTAACCCGGACGAGGGAAAACCCCTGCTGGGCGCGGTGCTGGAGTGGGGTGAAGATTCCGCTGCCGGTTTCGCCGAACGGCTTGGAGCATCTCCCGCCGCCTACGGCCACGACCTCGCCCTGCCGTACCGCCCCTCGGAGCAGAACAACCTCCGGGGCTTCCTGGAGCAGGCGTCACTCCAGGGTTCGCATGCGATGTTCACTGTGAAGCCCACTGTGCCGCTCGACCAGATTGATGACGCTGCCGCAGCGTCCTTTGCCGCGGAAGTGCGGCGGCTGACATCGGGTTTCACCGGGCAGGTGCTGATCCGTTTTGCCCCGGACATGAATGCCAGCTGGGTGGAATGGGGCCAGCAGCCCGGTGCGTACCGCAACGCCTTCCGTGCGGTGTCCGCCGCCTTCAAGACGTCCGGCGGCGGCCCGCTGATGGTGTGGGAGCCGTACCTTGGCAAGGATTATCCCTTCGCCCGGAGCCGGAATGCGCCCGCTCCCGGCAGTGAGGGCTTCGCTTTGCTGGACACCAACGATGACGGAGCGTGGGACGGGGCGGACAGCGCCTACGAACCCTACTATCCCGGCGATGACGCCGTGGACTGGGTGGGCTTGACCGCTTTCCACGACGATACGGCCGGCGGGGCGGCGGTGAACACGGTGCCGCGGGCAGGCGAGCTCCAGGAGATGCTCACCGCCTCCGGCGGGGAAAACTTCTACAGGGACTATTCAGCCGGCCGCAGCAAGCCGTTCATGCTGCAGACCGCTGCCTTCTACAGCCCCGCAGCCGGCGGCGCCTCCGAGGTGGACGTCAAGGCCGGCTGGTTCGACCAGGTGGTGGGGGCCGCCACGTCGACCAACTTCCCGAAGACCGCCATGGTGGTGTGGGACGAAAGGACCAGTACCCGGGACACGGGTGTAGCGAGCATCAGCTGGTTGCTGACCGGCAACTCCACCGTAGCCGCGGCTGCCCACGCCCGGCTGAAGGATTCGTCAATGGTGACCGGACCCGTCACGGAGGTTGGCGCCGGCGGCAGCTATGAACGGGCCAACACACTGACGGGCGCCGCGGCCTGGACTGTGGGAGCGGCGCTGATCCTCCTGTTGGTGGCACTGTGGCAGATTCCCCGCAGGGTTAACGCTGCCACGGCCTGGGGCTACGGCGACCCCTCCCAACGGGATTCCCGGGTGGACCTGCTCCGCGGCATGGCCATTGTCTTCGTGGTGGTCAACCACCTGGGCATGACATCGCTGTTCCAGCTGCTGACCCAGGAGGCAGTGGGCTTCGTCAGCGGCGCCGAACTGTTCGTGTTGTTCTCCGGGCTGGTGGTGGGCATGGTCTACGGGCCCCGCGTCCGCGAGGATTTTGGCACCGTGCTGGACCTGACATCCCGCCGCGCCGGCAAGCTGTACCTGACGGCGCTGGTGGTCCTGGTTGGCGTCTTCCTGATGTCCTTGCTTCCCATTTTCCGGACCGAGGCCCTCACCACCTTCGTGGACCAGGGGACCGGAGGGGCCGGGCACCAGGGGGCCGGCCGTACCTACGACCTCTATGCGGGGATGGAATCCCTCTTCCAGTTCCCGGTGCCGCCGCAGGTGCTGCCCGCCGTCCTCCTGCTGCAGTTCGGCCCCTGGCAGTTCAACGTCATGGGCCTGTACGTGGTGCTGCTGCTGGTCAGCCCGGTGGTCCTCGCCGCGCTCAGCCGTGGGAAGGCCGTCTGGGTGCTGGCCGCAACGCTTGGGCTCTACGCCGTCGGCTCCATCACACGCTTCCGGCTCTTGCCGTCGCAGTTCGAGGATTCGTTCCCTCTGCTTGTCTGGCAGGTGCTGTTCGTCATCGGCCTCGTGGCCGGCTACCACCGGCGGACCATTGTGGCGTGGCTATCTGCCAGGACCTGGCTGGTAGTGGCATGCACCGCCGTCGCACTGCTGTTCGCGTTCCTGTCCTGGGGCAACCCCTACCTGGCCAACGGCTTCGACGTCCGCCTCGCCCTTATTCCGGACACGGCGTACCGGGTCATGTACGACGCACTCTTCGCCCGCACCTACCTGGCGCCGGGGAGGCTGCTCAACGTGCTGATCCTGGTAGTGGCTGCCTACGCGCTGCTGACTGCGTACTGGAAACCCATCCAGCGGGTGTTGGGCTGGTTCCTGATCCCCCTGGGGCGCGCCACCCTCTACGTGTTCATCATGCACGTGGTGCTGATCGCTGTGGTGGCCAACATCCCCGCCCTGCAGCAGGAGAATGTGCTGCTCAACACGGCGGCCTACGCCGTGGTCCTGGGGCTCCTGTGGGCGATGGTCCGGACGAAGTTCCTTTTCAAGATCATTCCTACCTAGCTGCGGCGTTCGGGGAGCCTGGGCTGGCGGCCCGGGTTACTGTCCGTGCGGCAGGATGAGCTGGTGCAGCAGGTGGTCCTGCCATGTTCCGGCGATTTTCAGGTACTCCGGGGCAACCCCGATCTCACGGAACCCTGCCCGGCCCAGGATTCGCCGCGACGCCGCGTTGTGCAGCAGGGTAGCGGCCTGGATGCGGTGGAGGCCAAGCTCGCCCTGCGCGTACCCGGCCGCGAACCGGACAGCAGCCGTGCCGACGCCCCGTCCCAGGAGGCCGTGGTCCACCCAGTAGCCAAGGTTGGCACTGAGGAACGGTCCCCGGACAATCCCGGTGAGGGTGATGGTTCCGACGATGCGCTGGGCCGCTGATGAGTTACCGAAGCCCTCGATGAGAACCCAGGGAACCTCCGTGCCCAGCACCAGCTGTTCACGCTTGGTCCGGATCAGCTCCCGCTGACGCCGGGCCGTATAGAACGCCTCGGGCCGGCGGGGTTCCCACGGCGCCAGGTGCAGCCGGTTCCGGCGGTACGCCTCTGCCAGGGCGTGCCCGTCATTGCCGTGGAGCAGCCGGATACCCACGCCGTGGAGCAGTTCTTCCGGCTCGGCGACAGGTGCGGGGAGTGGATTGTTCATCCTTCGATTGTGCCGTGTAGTCCGCCACTGCCTGCAGCCCGGCGCATCGGCCGTCCCGGCGGATGCTGTTGCCGCGGCATCAAATGAAAAATGCTGTGGCACACGTGGTGCCACAGCATTGGTTTCGGTTTTATACGAGTCCGGGGTAGCTGGCGACGATGTAGTCGGCTGCAGCCGGTCCCTTCATCCGCAGGCGGTTGTGCCGCGGGTTGATCCGGTGCTTCATGGCTGACCAGAACTGTGGTTCCGCGCCCGGGGAGTGCTGGTTGATGAAGCACCAGCTGGTGTAGAGCCCGAACAGGCGGTCACGGTTGAGGCCATGTTCTGTGGAGTCGTCGAGGTAGGTGGCTTCCTGGAGGAACAGATCGAACTGCGAATTAGCCATGGCGGCATCCCTTCGCTAAGTGCATGGTGTCGCCATTCGGCTATAGCGGCGAACCTCCACGCCCTGCACGGGGCGATGGAGTGTGACTTGACCCCTTGGAAAATTGGGGACTCTCAGGCGGAGTAACTGCCTTATCTACAATGTAGACTTTACCCGTAGACTACAACAGAAGCAATGCCCATGGCCGCTGAATGCGGCCGACACCAGGTGCGGCAGCCGCCGGGTCCGGGCGTTCCAGATCCAAGGATGGAACCATGGATTCCCCCGAAACCCGCGGAGCAAGCGCTCAGCCGCGGCGCAAAACACCCCTCAGCAGGGAAACGGTCCTTGCCAAAGCCTTGGAACTCGTGGATTCCGACGGCGTGGACGCGCTGACCATGCGCCGCCTGGGCCAGGAGCTGGGCCGCGATCCGATGAGCCTCTACCGGTACGCAGAGAACCGTGCAGCGCTCCTGGACGGGGTGACCGAACTGGTTCTTGATGACCTCTGTATTGAGCCGGAAGATCCTGACTGGAAGGAACAGCTCCGCACCATCGCCCACAACCTTCGGTTGCTGGCGCTGCGCCACCCTAACCTTGTGCCGCTGCTTGTCACCAGGCCGCTCTCCACACCACTCGGACTGCGTCCCCTGGGCACCCTCAGGCCGCTGGAGCAAATCCTGTCACTGCTGATTGCAGCGGGCTTCAAGCCCTCGGACGCCCTCCATGTGTACCGCGCCTACTACGGATTCCTTTACGGCCATATCCTCAACGAACTGCAGGAATTCATCGTTGACCCGGAAGAAAACGAGGCGCTGCTCCGGTTGGGCCTGCACAGGCTGCCGCCGAAGGAATTCCCGCGGCTGCGGGCCCTGGCGCCGGCCCTTGCCGAATACGACGGCTTAAACGAACTCGACCAGGGAATCACCATCCTGCTGAGTGGCCTCGAAACCCAGCTGTCCCTGAATGCCAACCGCTCCTGACAGCGTCTGCGCGGCCGGCAGTGGCTATTCGAACGATGCCCGCCGACGGTCCTGCAGCCGGGTGTTCCAGACGTCCGGCCGGTTCACCTGGAACCGGCGGCCCGTCAGGGCCTTGGCGTTCAGCCGGATGTAGTTCGATTTTTCGCCGGGCTGCCAGGGCTCCAGTCCCAGGCCGTCCACGGCGTCCATTTCGGACTGGTCCTCAATGACCTGGGTATCGCCGCGTACCACCACGCTCCATGCAAGCTCCGTGGCGGGGTCGTACCCGTCGATCTCCAGCGCCGCCGGGCGTTCCATCATGGCGCCCCACAGCTTGGAACCAGCTGCCGTGCGGAAGGCGATGCTCCGGCGGTGGACAACAAAATTAACCGGAAAGACCTCGGGGTGGCCGTCCACGACGATGGCGAGCCTGCCCAGCGTGTCGCCTGAAAGGAGGTCCCAGCAGTCGTCAAAGGAAAGGTTTTCGATTGGCAGCTTGAGCGAGTCCATGGTCCACACCTTACGGGCGAAGCGGGATGCGGAAAAGGGACTTCACCCCTTGTTTCAGTGCTATTCGATTCCGGCGTAAAGCTCGGTGAGCTCGGCCGTCAGTTCCTTCTGCAATGACGGGGTGCCAATCTGCTTGCCGTCGATCGTGTTAACGGGGGCGAGCAGGCGGACACTGGAGATCAGCCAGACCGCGTCGGCGTCCAGCAGGTCCTGCGGTTCCAGGGGTCCGTAGCCCAGTTCCCAGCCCGCTGCCTTTGCCGCGTGGAACAGGGCACCCTGGGATGTTCCAGGGAGAATGCCGCTGTCCAGCTGCGGTGTGATGAGGCGCTTGACGGTGGTGCCGTCCCCGGACTCTTCCACATGGGCCAGCAGCACCGTGGAGGTGGGGCCCTCAAGCACGCGACCGTCGGAGGACAGGAAAGATGACGTCGTCGGCGCCCTGCTTGCGGGCATGGCGCAGGGCGGCCATGTTGACGGCGTAGGAGAGCGTCTTGGCACCCATGAGCAGCCACGGTGCGCGCTCTGCAACGGTACTGTCGTAACCGCGGTCAAGCAGGATGACGTCGATGCCTGTTTCGCGCTGCCGGCGGCCGGCGGCCGGCGCAGGGGAGACCTGGACCCAGGCGGTGGCGGACGCCGCGCCCTCCACGCCGCGGGTAACCACCAGCTTGACCACCAGCTCGTCGTCATCCGGGCTGGTGGCCGGGTACTTTGCGTGGTGCCCGGCAATACCGGCAGCGATGGCCCGCCGCCACTCATCCTGCCCCGGAATGCTGAGGTCCAGTGCTTCCGCAGAGCCACCGAGGCGGTCCAGGTGGGCCTGGATTTTCCGGACTGACCCACGTACGGCGAGCATCGTCTCGAAGATGCCGTCGCCCCGGGTTGCTCCCTGGTCCGTGACCATCAGCTGCGGCTGGGATGCGTCGGCGGGCCGGCCGTCGGGGTAGGCGGGATCGAGGAAAACGAGTACCACGGGGGCGGGAGAGGTCATGGGACCAGCTTAGTGCGGTGCCGCGCGGATAAGCTGGGCGGAGTGCCCGGACGGAACCCGTCCGCCGGGAGCTCATCTTCCGGGGGTTATCTCGTGTTGTGGCCATTTTCGCTTGCCGGCACCGCGCCGATGTGGGTAGTGGTGATCCTCGGTGTCGCAGACCTCGCCATCAGGATCCTGGCCTTGGGGATCATCCCGGGCAACCGGCGCCCCACCACGGCCATGGCCTGGCTGCTGGGCATCTTTTTCGTGCCGTTCCTGGGCATCATCCTCTTCCTGCTCTTCGGCAACTTCCGGCTGTCCAGCCGGCGCCGCGAACAGCAGCAGCAGGTCAACGAGAGGGTGCAGGCGGGCATCACGGCCCTCTCGGACGCCGAAAGCGACTACCAGGGCCCCGAATGGGTGAAGTCGGCCGGTGAACTGAACCGCCGGCTGGGTTCGCTGCCCATGGTGGACGGCAATACGGTGGACCTCATCCCCGGCTACCCGGATTCCATCTTTGCCATGACCGAAGCGGTGCGGAAGGCGAAGAAGTTCGTCAACGCCGAGTTCTACATCATGAGCACCGACCACATCACCGATGACCTCCTCACCGCCCTCGAGGAAGCCGCAGAACGCGGCGTCGAAGTGCGGGTGCTCTTTGACCACATCGGCACCCTGCGGGTCAAGGGATATAAGAACCTCCTCAAGCGCCTCAGAGCCGGCAAGATCCAGTGGAAGCGCATGCTGCCCCTGCTGCCCATCCACGGGCAGTGGCGCAGGCCGGACCTCCGGAACCACCGCAAGATCATGGTGGTGGATGGTGAGCTGGCCTTCACCGGGTCGCAGAACCTTATCGAGCCCTCTTATAACAACCCCCGCCACCGCAAGGCCGGCCGCGAATGGGTTGAGCTGATGGCCTGCCTCCGCGGACCGATCGTGACCACCCTGAACGTCGTCTTCGCCACCGACTGGCTCAGCGAAACGGACGAGTCGCTGGAGCACCAGCTGCAGCTTCCGGAGGACAGGACGCCGGGGCACGTCACCGCCCAGGTGGTGCCCAGCGGCCCGGGATTCATCACGGAGAACAACCTGCGGCTGTTCAATACCCTGATCTACTCGGCGCAGCACCGGATTTCGATCTGCAGCCCGTACTTCGTCCCGGATGATTCCCTTTTGTACGCCATCACCACGGCAGCCCAGCGCGGCGTGGACGTTGAACTGTTCGTTTCCGAAAAGGGCGACCAGTTCCTGGTCCACCACGCCCAGCAGTCCTACTACGAGGCGCTGCTCGAGGCGGGCGTCCGGATCTTCCTGTACAAGGCCCCGTTCGTTCTCCATGCGAAGCACTTCACCATCGACGACGAGGTGGCCGTCCTGGGCTCGAGCAACATGGACATGCGCTCGTTCTCCCTGAACCTTGAGGTGTCCGTCATGCTGCTCGGCGCGGACATCGTGGCCAAGATGCGCGCGGTGGAGAACACGTACCGGGACATTTCCCACGAGCTGCGGCTGGCGGACTGGCTGAACCGGCCGCTCGCCGCCCGCTATGTGGACAACGTGGCGAGGCTGACGGCAACCGTCCAGTAGTGGCGGCCAGCCAGTTCCGGCAGGTGCTTTAGGGGCCGGGGAATTCCGCGCCGAGGGTTGAGAGCACCCCGTAGGCCTTGGTCCGGATTTCATCGTATTCCTCGTCCGGCACGGAGTCGGACGTGATGGCGCCGCCGACGCCGAGGGTCAGTTCCGCCGTACCGTCGCCGTCCGCGCTGATCACCAGGGTCCGGATGGCGACGGCCAGGTCCGTGGCACCGTTCAGCGAGAAATATCCAATGGCACCCGAATAGACGCCGCGGGGGCCGGCTTCCAGCCGGTCGAGGATGGCCATGGTGCTGATCTTCGGCGCCCCGGTCATGGAACCGGCAGGGAAGCAGGCGGCCACGGCTTCGGCCCGCGGGGATCCCGGCGGCAGGCTGGCGTCGATGGTGCTCACCATCTGGTGCACTGTGGCGTAGCTTTCGATCGCGCACAGCCGGCTCACCGTCACGGAGCCGGGGACCGCGAAATGGCTGAGGTCGTTCCGCAGCAGGTCCACAATCATGATGTTCTCGGCCCGGTCCTTCAGCGACGTCGCAAGCTCCGTCCGCAGGGCAGCATCCTCAGCGGCGTCGGCAGCCCGGCGGCGGGTGCCCTTGATCGGTTCGGCCCGCATGCCGCCGTCGGACGCTATCCGCAGGAAACGTTCCGGGGAGGTGCTGGCGACCGCCAGCCCATCGAACGCCAGGTAGCTGGCGAAGGGTGCCGGGTTTCGCCGGCGCAGGGCCAGGTACGTGTTCCATGGATCCACGGTATCCGCCGGAACATGCGCCGCGAGGGTGGTGGTCAGGCAGACTTCATAGGTGTTGCCCTCGCCGATTTCGCGCTGCGCCTCGGCAATTTTGGCCCGGTAGGCCACGCCACTGTCCCGGCTCGTGAACGCAGGCACGGGGGAGCCGCCGACGCCGGTGCTGCCGCCGTCAAGGGCGGCGCCGGCCGGGGCAGCGGCGGCATCCTGGCTGTCCGACGCCGTGGGCGTAACCGCTGCGGCCCGCACCGCTGCCCGTGCGGTGTCCAGCCATTCGGTGGCGTCCGGGGCGTCCAGGGCCAGGAGCCAGGCAGTGCCTTCCACATGGTCCAGGACAATTGCCCGTCCGGCGAAGATCAGGGCAGCGTCCGGCGTGGCCGCGGAAACATCGGCGCCGCCGGTTTCCCGTTTCAGTTCGTAGCCCAGGTAGCCCAGCCACCCCAGGGTGAACTCTCCGGGGTAGCCCTCCGGGGCGCGGACCGCCCGGCGGCCCCACACGGTGTCCAGCCACCGGAAAAACGGTCCGTCCACGCTGGCGGTAACGGAGCCGGCGCTGATGTGGCTGGCTCCGGCACGGTGCGTGACCGACTGGCCGAACGTGCCGCCGTCGTCCGCCAAAATGCTGAAGCGGCTGCGTTCGGCGGCCGTCCGCACGGTTGGATCGGCGGGATCCCCGCCTGCCGCAGGCCCCGTGATGATTGAAACCCCGGCGTTGGACGAGTCAAGCCAGACCGCGTTGGCGGACCGGCCGTAAAGGGCACTGAAGAGTTCGGCGGCCCGCGGGCGTGCGTCGAGCCGTTCCGCACGGAGGCTCAGGCCCCGGCGGGCAGACAGTTCGGGCGCGAGGACCTGGGCCAGCCCCGGGAGATACGGCAGGAGCTGCAGCACGTCCTCCGGCGCGCCGCCATCGGCCACGTTCCGGATGTGCAGGTCCGCCTCGGCGGCAACATCGTCCGCGGCGAGCCATTCGGACTCCTGGGCCGCCCACTGGTCCCAGTAAGGTTCGTAGGTTTCGCCGTCCCGCTGCAGCGCGCGGGTGCGTCGGACGTCCTCCGGCGAGTCCGCCCAGATGACCGCGCTCAGGAAGGGCCGGGCCGCGGCGGCCGCGGCGCCGACTCCCTCCACGATGACGATCTCGGCGGGAAGGGTGACCCGGGGGTCGCCGTCGTAATGCCTTTCCCAGTCCCAACTGGTCCAGGCAGCGGCCTCACCGCGGCTGAGCGGGCCGAGGACGGTGCTGATGTAGCGTTCGATGCCGGCGGCCAGGCCGTTCCAGCCGGGATAGATGTCCTCGAGGTGGAACAGCGACACCTTGTGGCGGGCGCGCAGCCGCGCGGCGAGTTCCACGGCGAGGGTGGTCTTGCCTGCACCCGAGCGTCCGTCAATGGCGATGATGACGGGGGCTGGGCTCATGGAGTAGAGCGTACCGTTTTCAGTGCGCCTGCCGCGCCAGGTGTGCATTGCTTGCCACCGCTGCCCGGATGTGGTCAACGAGGCCGGGCATTGCGGTGTGGATCTGGTGCCAGACGGCGTCGAAATCGGCGTGGCCGCCGTACCAGGGATCCTCGATGCCCTGGTCCAGGAGGTCCCGGCCGGTCATCGCGGGGTCGAAGCTGCGGAGCATCCGGATCTTCTCCAGCGACTCCCTGTCCGGAGCTGCCTGGCTGAGCCACGCGTAGTGGTCGATGTCCAGTGCGAGGATCAGGTCCCGGTCGCGGAACCACCCGTGGTCCCACTCCCTGGCCACATGGAAGTCCGTAGTGAGTTGCGTGATGGCCAGCCGGCGGGCCGCGCGCGGATCGATGGGCCGCCCGGCCTCGTACCCGGTGGTGCCCGCTGAGTCCACCATCACCAGGTCGTCCAGCCCCTCGCGTTCCAGTGCCGCCCGGAGCATGTGTTCAGCCATGGGGGAGCGGCAGATATTGCCTGTGCAAACGGCAATGACGCGGTATGGGCTCGACGTTGAGTTCATGTGTCTAAGCATGCGCTTTATGGCCACCAATGGCCAGCGGCGATTCACAATATTTGACGGATTTGTAAAGATGCATGACGGCTGCTGGAAACGGGTAAGGGGCAGGGTTGACGGTCCCCGGACGCCTGGCGGGCCGCGTGTCCGGCGGCCCCATCAACTGATCAGTGGATGAAGGCCAGCAGGATTCCGACGCCGACGAACAACACGCCGAACACCTTGCTGAGGACCAGCTGGCCCCGTTCGGTCTGCGTGAACCGCTGGAAGGACCGGGCGGCCGCGGCGAAGAAGAACCACATGACCAGGATGTCGATGGCCACGATGGTGGCCGTGAGGATGGCGTACTGGGTAATCAGCGATTCTTCGGGCCGGATGAACTGCGGGGTGAAGGCGAGGAAGAAGACAATCGCTTTGGGGTTCAGGAGGTTGACCCAGAAACCCCGCCGGAAAATCGACACAGCGGGCTCGAATGTGGACGCGGCCGCCTGCTCCTCCTGGACGGCGGGCTTGCTGAGGAACTGCCGGATGCCCAGGTAGACCAGGTAGGCGGCCCCGGCGTAGCGGATGATGTTGAAGGCCAGCGGCGACCCGGAAACCAGCACACCCACGCCCAGCGCCACGATGAGCACGTGGACAACGAGCGCTGCCTGCTGGCCAAGGATTCCCCAGATGGAGCGGAGGAAGCCGGCGTTCAGGGAATTGCTCATGGTGTTGATAGCGCCGGCACCGGGCGTGAAACTGATGAGGGCGCCAGCGCCTGCCAGGGCCAGCCACAGGGAAAATTGCACTAACCAATCTTACGCGGGCCGGCCGGCTGGCCCGTCACCACAATGTGGCCACCGGTTCGAAGGCCTGCAAACTCCCGTCCGCCGTGACCAAGGTAAAACCCTCCACCATGGCCTGCGCTGCCAGCAGGCGGTCAAAGGGATCCTTGTGGTCCCAGTCGAGTTGTCCGGCAGCAAGCCCGTGGGATGCGCTGACCGGAAGCTCGGACGCATAGAGGTGGGCGAGTTGGCGGCCAAAGCTCGCGACGATCGCAGACCCGGCGGGAAGCTTTCCGAGCCTGTGCTTGTAGGAGAGCTCATAGGCGGTCACCGGCGAAACGAAGACCTGGTTATCCAGTTTGGTGATGGCGTTCCGGGCTTTGGTGGAGAGCCGCCGCGGCTCGGCGATTGCCCACAGGAAGACGTGCGTATCCAGGAGCAGCCTCATTCTGCGGCAACTCCCATTTCCTCCTCTGTCCACGGCTCATAAAACCCGTCCGGGATGTGAAGCGGGCCCAGGAACCCAAGATCCCGCCTGGTGGGAGGCTCGATCTTCACCAACCGCGCAACGGGGCGTCCGGCTTTCGCGATGACCACGTCCTCGCCGCGTTCCACGAGGTTCAGCAGTTCGGAAAGCCGGGTTTTGGCTTCCTGGACGTTGTACTGTCCCATGTTGACCAAGTCTAGTTGGTCAACCTCCACGGCATAAGGCTCAGCCCAATACTCGTGGTCTCCGTAATAGGTCATGACCCCGAGGCTACGCCTGGGAACGCATGCGCGGCAGGGAACCTTGGGGCCATGTGGAAAAACCGGCCCAACCTAGGCCCGGGCGATGACCTCCCCGTTCGGAATCAGGAACCAGCCGTCGTCCGTGGAGCCCCAGCGGTGCCAGCCGGCCGAGATCCGCGCCAGGTCCGCCGGGTTGGCGAAACCGTACTCCAGGGCCTGCTCCGCGAACGCCGAATGCAGCACCCGTTCACCCCACACGCGGGCCTGCCACCGGCGCTGCTGGCCCGTGGCGTAGAGCCAGTTGCTGCTGGTGGGGGCGACGTCGTGAAAGCCCGCGGACTGGGCCCAGCTGACCAGGCGCCGCCCGGCGTCGGGCTCGGCCCCGTTCCGCCGCGCGATGAGCTGGTAGAGGTCCATCCATTCGTCCAGCTCCGGGATGGCGGGGTACCAGCTCATGCCGTGGAAGTCGGCGTCCCGCACTGCAACAATGCCGCCCGGCTTGGCCACCCGGCGCATCTCCCGCAGCGCCTCGACGGGGTCGGTCAGGTGCTGCAGCACCTGGTGGGCGTGGACCACGTCGAACGTCCCGTCAGCGAAGTCGAGGCCGTAGATGTTGCCGGCCACGAATTCCACGTTGGGCACTTCACGTTCGACGGCGAGCGCCTTCGCCTGGGCAATGATGTCCGGTGAGCGGTCCAGCCCGGTGACCCTGCCCGGACTGACCACTGCGGCAAAATCGCACGTAATGCTGCCCGGCCCGCATCCGACGTCGAGCACGTCCGTCCCCCGGGTGAGGTGCGGCAGGACGAATGCCGCTGAATTCTCGGCGGTCCTGGCGGCATGGGCGCGGACCACTGACTCGTGGTGGCCGTGCGTGTAGACGTCGTCTTCAGGCTGCTGGTCGCTCATGGACAAACGCTACTCCCAACCCGGCGGCAGGGACTGGCGTTGGGGCCGGCAAAACGGGAGTGTCTGCTAGGTGGCGCTGTGGCCGGAGGGTTCGGGGGACTCCTCGCGGGCGGCAATGGTGGCGTCCACCATGGCGGCCATGAAACGCGAAACGGTATCCAGCTCCGCGTCGGTGAACTCCGCCATGGCCATTCCCATGTGGCGTGAAAGTGGCGCAAAGATGGCACCGCCCTCGGTGAAGGCCTTGGGGGTCATCTTCAGCTGGACCTGGCGGCGGTCCGAGCTGTGGCGCTCGCGGACCACGTGGCCCGAGTTGTCCAGCCTGTCGATCAGGGCCGTGGTGGCGGGTGAGCTCAGGTTCAGTTCCTTGCGGAGGAGCCCGGGCGTGACCGTGTTGCCCTTAGCGGTATGGCGCATGATGACGGCTAAGGCGTTCAGGTCCGTCCGGTGCATGTCCTTGCGGCCGCCCGCGGCGTCCACGTAGCGGTTGGCCTCCAGCGTGAAGTCCTGCAGCAGCCGGACCAGGGGGTGGGGTCCGCCGGCACGAGGTGTTTCAGGCGCGGCCGGGCCGGTGTTGTCCGGGTTGCTGCCGGTCATCGTCACCTCCTGGAGTTCGCGGGGCCGTTGGTCTGCGCGCACTGGCCCTGACGGATATTACTTCAGCTGCCTTGGCATTGCGTGGCATTGGTCCCGGGTTGGCCCGCACCGGGCCGCGAAGCTAAAAAGCTTGACTGGCACTTATCTCTATCATGGAGATAGTCTAAGCTGGAATCAATCCTACTCCGCTTTGTCCCGCGTGGACCATCCGCATGGAAGGCATCATGAAACATCAGACTGCAGCCAAGGAACGCGTCCCGTTCTGGCTCCGCTGGCTCATTCCCGTCATCCTGGTGCTGACCTGGCTTGGCCTTGCCGGCATCGGCGGCCCAACCTTCGGCCGGTTGGAGGAGGTCTCCTCCAACGACCAGGCGTCGTTCCTGCCCGCCAGCGCCGAGGCCACGGAGGCCCAGGACTGGCAAGCGAAATTCCGTGACTCGGACGAGGTTCCCGGAGTGATCGTCATTGAGAACGCCGAGGCTTTCACTCCTGCCCAGCTCGGTGAAGTTGCGGGACTCCGGACAACCTTGGAGGAACTGAAACTGGGCAGCGCGGTGATCGGCCCCATTCCGTCCGCGGATGGCAAGGCCGTGCAGTTCATCGCCCCCATAGGTGGCTCCGTGGAGGTCAAGGAGGCCGTCAAGGAGTTGCGGGACACCGTGGCGGAGGCGGCGCCGCAGGGCATGCAGACCTACGTCACCGGTCCTGCGGGCCTGGCAGCGGATCTGACGGCGGCGTTCGGCGGGATCGACGGCATCCTCCTGCTCGTGGCCCTGTCCGCCGTGTTCGTGATCCTGCTGATCGTTTACCGGTCCCTGCTGCTGCCCATCATGGTCCTGCTGACATCCGTCTTTGCCCTCTGCGCAGCCATCCTGCTGGTGTTCGGCATGGCAAAAGCGGGCTGGATCCAGCTGAACGGCCAAAGCCAGGGCATCCTGTCCATCCTGGTGATCGGCGCGGCAACGGACTATGCCCTGCTGTTCGTGGCCCGCTTCCGTGAGGCGCTCACCCACACCACCAACCGGACCAAGGCGGTGATCACTGCGTGGAAGGCCTCCTTCGAGCCCATCCTGGCCTCCGGCGCCACGGTAATCATCGCGCTGCTGTGCCTGCTGTTCTCCGACCTCAACTCCAACAAGGCCCTCGGCCCGGTGGCCGCGGCGGGCATTCTCTGCTCGCTGTTCGCCGCGCTGACCCTCCTGCCCGCCCTCATGGCTCTGCTGGGCCGTGCCGCGTTCTGGCCTTTCCGGCCCAAGCTGGTGCCCGCCGAGGAGCGCGAGCCCGAGCTGGTGACCGGGCTCGAGGGCCAGAAGGGGCTGTGGCGCGCCACCGGTTCGGTGGTGTCCCGCCGCCCGCGGACCATCTGGATCGGCTCCGTCCTGCTCCTGCTGGTTGCCTCTGCCGGCGTCCTGCAGCTGAAGGCCAATGGGGTGCCCCAGACCGACGTGATCCTCACGGCCTCCAACGCCGTGGACGGCCAGGATGCGCTGGCGCGCCACTTCGACGCCGGCAGCGGCAGCCCCGCCGTCGTGGTTGCGGACCAGGCCAAGGCGCAGGAAGTCCTGGACGCGGTCAAGGCGGCCGGCGGCGTGGGCGACGCCTATCTGTTGGCCCAGGGCAGTGTTCCCATCACCGGAGCCCCCCGGCGCGCCCAGCGAGCCGGACGTCCGCGAGGGCAAGGTCCTCATCAACGCCACCCTGAACTCCGCCGCGGACTCCCTCGAGGCAGAAGAAGCCGTCAAAGCGCTCCGGACTGACGTGAAGGCCGTTGACTCCGGTGCCCTGGTGGGTGGCGTGACGGCCACTGCGCTGGACACCAACACCACCGCCCAGCGTGACCTGGTGATCATCATCCCCGTGGTCCTGGTGGTCATCCTCTTCATCCTGATGCTGCTGCTGCGCTCCATCGTGGCGCCGGTCCTGCTGGTGCTCTCCGTGGTGCTGTCCTACGCCGCCGCCATGGGTGTCTCCGCGCTGGTGTTCAACAACCTCCTGGGCTTCCCGGGCGCAGATGCCACCGTCCCGCTGTTCGGGTTCGTCTTCCTGGTGGCCCTGGGCGTGGACTACAACATCTTCCTGATGAGCCGGGTCCGGGAAGAATCCATCAAGCACGGAACACGGCCCGGCATCCTCCGCGGCCTCGGCGTCACCGGCGGCGTCATCACCTCCGCCGGCGTGGTCCTGGCGGCAACCTTCGCTGCCCTGGGCGTCATCCCCATCATGTTCCTGGTGCAGCTGGCCTTCATCGTGGCCTTTGGCGTGCTGCTGGATACCGTGCTGGTGCGCTCGCTGCTGGTGCCAGCCCTGGCGTACGACCTCGGCCCGAAGATCTGGTGGCCCGGCAAGCTCGCCCGGGCCGGCGCCTCTGCTGCGGACAAGCCGCGGGAGCCCGGCGTCGAACCCCTCGAGGAGGTCTCCAGCCGCTGACGGCAGGCGCCCTGCCGGTCATCTATCTGCCAGGCCCTGCTGCCGCCACCGCTCCATGGTGGCGGCAGCAGCCGTATCCGGGCTGGCAGCGCGGCCTGATCGGGGTGTCAAAAAGCCCTTTCCGCACCTGTTGGCGGGCTGCGTGGCTCGATAAACTGCCACTGCGCCCGCTTGGACGCGGAACTCGAAGGAGAGATGACGCATGAGTGAAAACCGCGCTGATGAGGAACCCCGCAAGGGCGGATCTGCCCCCGGCATGGAAGGCGAGGGCGGGCAGTACATGGACGGCGACTACGGTGAGGCCGGCGCGGTCGAAGTTCCCTCCGAAAACCTTGAGGACGGCCAGTATCCCGACGGCGACTACGGCGACGCCGGCACCAGCGGAAGTGAACGCGGGGAAGAGGCTGTCCGCGAGGGGCTGGCCGACGGGCAGGTCCAGGCCACGGAGGACGAGCGCGGGCCGCTGCACGGGCGTCCGGAGTCCGACCGGTAGGCGGCCCGAGGGCTGATCCGGCCATGACGGCGGCCAGCCGAGCCGGCTGGCCGCCGCCGTTGTGCCCGAGGGCCTAGTGCCCGGCGTCCGAAACCGCTCCGGCCCCGATGCGCTCTGCCGTGTCCGGGGCCTCTCCGGCGGTGCCGTCCGCCGCTTCGCCGGCCTGTCCGGCGTCCTTGCTGCGGGCCCGGCTGATCGCTGCCACGGTTGCCAGCACCGTTACCAGGCCGCCGTAGGCGTAGGTGGTGACCGGCAGTGAGAGGACAGGTGCCAGCAGTCCGGCCAGCACCGCCGGGACACCGAAGGCCGTGTAGGCCACCACGAAGAGCGACGCGAAGGTGCCGGCGCGTTCGTGGTCCTCAACCAGGGGGCTGATGGACCGGATGACGCCCATGAAGGCGGTGCCGAATCCGGCGCCGGCCACCACCACAGCGGCCAGGAACAGGCCGAATGAGCCCAGCCCGATGGCCAGGAGTGAAAGGGCGGTCCCCAGCGCCAGGGCTGTGGTTCCGAAAATGGTGATGGTGCGGGCGCCGAACCGGTGCAGGAGCGCGGCCGCTGCGGCGCCGACGCCTGCCAGGATGGTGATCACCATGCCCTGCCAGAGGTGCTCCCGGATGCCGAACGTTGTGTGGACTATTGCAGCGCCGAGCGAGAGGTACAGTCCGCCCGTCGCCCAGCCGGCAAACACGGCCGGCGCACCGCTGACGAATCCGCTGCGGGCTGCCGGCGGAAGGGTCAGGTGTGGCTTCAGCGATGCTGCCAGGCCAGGCGCGCGGGGCGAGGTTTCCGGTGCGGCCCACACCAGCGCGGCAAAAGCGATGTAGATGACCGACAGTGAGACGAACACCAGGGTCCGCGGCTCTGCCATCAGATCCAGCAGCAGCCCGGACGCAAGAGCTCCCAGCGCCAGGCCACCCAGCGGGGCGACCGTGTTCCAGGCCGCACTCGAGCCAGGGTCGTCTTCAGCTTCGAGATCCGCAATGGCCGCAGAAAGCGTGGTCAGCAGGAGGCCGCTGGCGATGCCCTGCAGGACGCGTGCCACCAGGAGCATTGCCAGCGAGTCCGCAAGGAGGAACGCCGTGACGCTGCCGGCGAGCAGGATGAAAGCGCCGCTGATGACCGGCCTGCGTCCCAGGTGGTCCGAAAGGGATCCGAACACCAGCAGTGCCGCCAGCAGCGCAACGGCATAGACAGCAAAGATTCCCGTGGTGGCCACCGGCAGCAGATGCAACTGCTCCTGCAGGGTGGGGTAGAAGGGGGATGGGGCGCTGGCGCCGGCCATCATTGCCGCCGTGGCAGCAGCGACGAGGACAAAGCCCAGCCGCCGGCGTGCTTCACGGGGCCGGGCTGCGGGGGAGTGCGTCACAACGTGCCACCTTCTGGGTTTTGGGGTTGGTTCGAAAAATATCGAATCAACAGCTTACTGGCACCAACCCCGATGGTTCAACTAAAATCGAACCGTGGCTACGCCGGCGAACCTCCCCCACCCCACCCGCGCGGATCTTGATCTGCCCAGCGTGCTCTTCGCATTGAGCGATCCTGAGCGGCTGGACATCGTGCGCCAGCTCCGCTCCGGCCCCCTCGATATGGCTGACTGCTCGCTCAGGGTTCCGGACATGCCGAAGTCCACAAAATCGCACCTCATGAAGGTCCTGCGCGAGGCCGGGATCATCCGCAACGAGGCCAACGGCCGGGGCCGCCGCCTGACCCTCCGGTCCGAGGATCTGGAAGCCCGCTTCCCCGGCTTGCTGCCCGCCGTCCTCGACGCGCCGGTGCAGTAGGCGCCGTCCGCGGCCTGCGTGCCATTCCGTTGCTGTGGATGCGCAGGCAGCGATCCCCCCGGAAGCCACTCTGCCGAGGCTGGCTGGTGCCCGTTCTCCCACAGCGGAACCAGGCTTTAGCAGCCCGGAATTCCCCGCCATTCCGGGCGCCGGGTGATTGCCGTCGTCGTTGCCTGCATCCGCATGGGACAAGAGTTGAGTGAAGTACGCTCAACTTCAGTTGACATCATGTGGGCCCTGAGTAAAGTTGAGTGCAGAACGCTCAATCATGCGGGCGCCAACCAGTTTCCAAGGAAAGAAGGAAGCAACACATGTCACGTGCAGTAGGTATCGACCTCGGAACCACCAACTCCGTCGTCTCCGTTCTCGAAGGTGGCGAGCCCACCGTTATTGCCAACGCCGAGGGTGGCCGCACCACGCCGTCGGTGGTTGCATTCTCCAAGTCCGGCGAAGTCCTGGTTGGCGAAATCGCCAAGCGCCAGGCCGTCAACAACATCGACCGCACCATCGCCTCCGTCAAGCGCCACATGGGCACTGACTGGAAGGTGGACATCGACGGCAAGAAGTACACCGCGCAGGAAATCTCCGCGCGCACGCTGATGAAGCTGAAGAACGACGCCGAGTCCTACCTGGGCGAAAAGGTCACCGACGCCGTCATCACCGTCCCGGCCTACTTCAACGACGCCGAGCGCCAGGCCACCAAGGAAGCCGGCGAAATCGCCGGCCTGAACGTCCTGCGCATCGTCAACGAGCCCACCGCCGCCGCCCTCGCCTACGGCCTGGACAAGGGCAAGGAAGACGAACTCATCCTGGTCTTCGACCTCGGTGGCGGTACCTTCGACGTCTCCCTGCTCGAAGTGGGCAAGGACGAAGACAACTTCTCCACCATCCAGGTCCGCGCCACTGCCGGTGACAACCGCCTCGGCGGCGACGACTGGGACCAGCGCGTTGTCGATTACCTGCTGAACCAGCTCAAGGTCAAGGGCATCGACCTGTCCAAGGACAAGATCGCCCTGCAGCGCCTCCGCGAAGCCGCTGAGCAGGCCAAGAAGGAACTCTCCTCCTCCTCCAGCACCAACGTCTCCCTCCAGTACCTGTCCGTCACCCCCGACGGCCCGGTCCACCTGGACGAGCAGCTGACCCGTGCCAAGTTCCAGGACCTCACCAAGGACCTGCTCGAGCGCACCAAGAAGCCGTTCCACGACGTGATCAAGGAAGCCGGCATCAAGCTCTCCGACATCAACCACATCGTGCTGGTGGGCGGCTCCACCCGTATGCCCGCCGTCTCCGAGCTGGTCAAGGAACTCGCCGGTGGCAAGGAACCCAACAAGGGCGTGAACCCGGACGAGGTTGTGGCCGTTGGTGCTGCACTCCAGGCCGGCGTGCTGAAGGGTGAGCGCAAGGACGTCCTCCTGATCGACGTCACCCCGCTGTCCCTCGGCATCGAAACCAAGGGCGGCGTCATGACGCACCTGATCGAGCGCAACACCGCCATCCCCACCAAGCGGTCCGAGACCTTCACCACCGCTGACGACAACCAGCCGTCCGTGGCCATCCAGGTCTTCCAGGGCGAACGGGAGTTCACCCGGGACAACAAGCCGCTGGGCACGTTCGAGCTGACCGGCATCGCTCCGGCGCCGCGCGGCGTCCCGCAGGTTGAGGTCACGTTCGACATCGACGCCAACGGCATCGTCCACGTCTCCGCCAAGGACAAGGGCACGGGCAAGGAACAGTCCATGACCATCACCGGCGGCACCGCACTCTCCAAGGAAGACATCGACCGCATGGTCAAGGACGCCGAGGAGCACGCAGCCGAGGACAAGGCCCGCCGCGAGGCAACGGACACCCGCAACTCCGCAGAGCAGCTCGCCTACTCCGTGGACAAGCTGATCGCCGACAACGCCGACAAGCTGCCCGAAGAGGTCAAGACCGAGGTCCAGGCCGACGTCGACGCCCTCAAGAAGGCGCTCGAAGGCACCGACGACGCCGAGGTCAAGACCGCGTTCGAGAAGCTGCAGGCTTCCCAGACCAAGCTCGGCGAAGCCATCTACTCCCAGGCCGGTTCGCCGGACGGTGCCACCGGTGCCGCGGGTGCTGAAGGCGCAGCAGCGGGCGATGGCGCCAAGGCCGACGAAGACATCGTCGACGCCGAGATCATCGACGAAGACGAAGCGAAGAAGTAAGCCATGCCCCATCACGGTAACGAGGAAGAGCACAGCTCACCCGCGAACCACGAGGGTAAGGGCAACAGCCAGGAACCGGTCATCCGGGACAACCGCAAGGTTGACCCGGTGACCGGGCAGGCCCGGCACCCTGAAGGCGAGCAGGCCGGTTCCGCGCAGGATTCCGACGGCGACGCGCTGGCCCAGGCCGAGGAGATCCTCAACGGCGTCGAGGTGCCCGCGGAGGAATCCGTGGCCCAGGGTGTTCCCGCAGGGTCCGCCAACGCTGAGGCGGCCGAGCTGAAGAACGACCTCCTTCGCCTGCAGGCCGAGTACGTCAACTACCGCAAGCGCGTGGAACGCGACCGCGCCGTGGCAGGGGAGATGGCCGTCATCGGCGTCCTGAACTCCCTGCTCCCGGTCCTGGACGACGTCGACGCCGCACGGCAGCACGGCGACCTCACCGATGGCCCCTTCGCCGCGATCGCCGCCAAGCTGGAGAACGCGCTGAAGACCTACGGCCTGGTCCGCATCGACGAAACCGGCGTGGAGTTCGACCCCACGGTCCACGAGGCCCTGATCCAGCAGCCCGGCGAAGACATCGAGGTTGACACCGTCAGCCAGGTGCTCCGCTCCGGCTACAAGTCAGGCGACCGCGTGCTCCGCGCAGCACAGGTCATCGTCGCAGTACC
The DNA here is from genome assembly GCF_030818145.1 of Pseudarthrobacter sp. SORGH_AS 212. Classification (NCBI taxonomy): domain Bacteria; kingdom Bacillati; phylum Actinomycetota; class Actinomycetes; order Micrococcales; family Micrococcaceae; genus Pseudarthrobacter; species Pseudarthrobacter sp. SORGH_AS 212. The sequence continues at coordinate 2,404,904 of NZ_JAUTAA010000001.1, forward strand.
TGCGTAGCATTACCCCGGTGGTTGGGCTTGTCGAAACCCAGGTTTCGGCAAGCCCAGCCACTGACCCGTAACTTTTGAAAGGAAACGCCATTGGCTAGCCAGGATTGGGTGGACAAGGACTTTTACAAGATCCTTGGTGTTGCCAAGGACGCTTCCGATGCCGATATCAAGAAGGCTTACCGGAAGCTGGCACGGCAGTTCCATCCGGACACCAACTCCGGCGATGCTGCTGCCGAAAAGAAGTTCAAGGACGTCTCCGAGGCCTACTCGGTGCTCTCCGATGCCGACGAGCGCCAGCAGTACGATGCCATCCGCGCCATGGGCGGCGGCGCCCGGTTCGCTCCCGGCGGCGGCGGTGCCGCAGGCGGCAACGGCGGGTTCGAGGACCTCTTCGGCGGCCTGTTCACCGGCAATACAGGGCGGCACGCGGGCGGCTTCAACCCGTCCGCCGGCAATATCCCGCCCGAGTTCGCGGACCTGTTCGGCGGCGGATTCGGCGGCTCGCCCGGGTTCCAGCGGACACCCCAGAAGGGCGCGGACCGCACCGCATCCACCAGCATCTCGTTCTCCGGTGCCATCCGCGGCACCACCATCGGCCTGCGCGAACCCAATGGCGAAGTCATCGATGTTCGCGTCCCCGCCGGCATCAAGGACGGCCAGAAGGTCCGTGTGCGCGGCAAGGGCCAGCCCGGCCAGGCCGGCAATGGCGACCTGGTGGTTGCCGTCTCGGTTAAGCCGCACGAGTTCTACACGCGCGACGGCGACAACCTCCGCATCCACGTCCCGGTCACCTTCCCCGAGGCTGCCCTGGGCGGTGACATCGAGGTGCCCACCATCGACGGTGAGAAGGTTCGGGTCCGTGTTCCGGCCGGCACGCCGTCGGGCCGTACCCTGCGGGTGAAGGGCAAAGGTGTGAAGACCTCCAAGGCGACGGGTGACCTCCTGGTGACCATCGACGTCGCGGTTCCCAAGAACCTGAACAAGGAGGCCGAGGCCGCCGTGAAGGCTTTCGCCGAGGCCACGGCCGGCGCTGACGTCCGAGAGGGCCTGGCCGCCAAGGCCCGGCTGTAGCGGAGGAGGTGTGCCGTGGACATCAACGCTGACCAGCCCATCTTCGTGATTTCCGTGGCGGCTGAGCTGGCTGACATGCACCCCCAGACGCTCCGCCAGTACGACCGCCTGGGCATCGTCAAACCCAGCCGTGCCCCCGGGAAATCCCGGCGGTACTCGCAGCGCGACGTCAACATGCTCCGCGAAGTGCAGCGGCTGTCCCAGGAAGGCGTCTCCCTCGAAGGGATCAAACGCATCCTGGAACTCGAAAACCAGGTATCTGCCCTGCAGCGGCGCGTGCTGGAACTGACCGAGGAACTGGGGCGGCGCCCGCAGGCATTCGACTCCCGCATCTTTGCCGCGGGCGCGGCCGGCGACGTCGTGAGCCTGGCCCGCGGCCAGCGCCCCCGTCCCCGGTCGCAGGCCGTGGTGCTGTGGCGGCCCCGCGCCATCGGGCAGTAGCGGCAGCAGCCGGCCGGTGAGTAACCGGCGCCTGGCCGCTTGGCGAAAATAGAGTACCCACTACTCGTGCAGCCCCGCCCAAGGAAACCTTCAATGGAACCACTGCTGTTGCAGCAGTGGTTCCATTCGTTTCTGGGGGTTATTCCATGTTTGGTTCTCTTTTCTTGGCCCGGTCATGAGCCCGGGAATGGAAGCAGTTGCGTCCTTCAGCGCTTCGGTGCCCGGGCAGGCCCTGCTGGCCATCGGGCAAACAGTCGTGGTGGTGTGCGTCTGCTTCGACATGGTCCGGGCAACGTCCGTTCCGCGGTCGCACCGGCGCTACGTGGCCAGCACCGTCTTCCGGACCCTGGCCATCCCGGCGGTCATCGCCGATGCCCTGACGGTCCTGGTGGCCATCGTGGTGTCGTCGTGGATCGATGTGGTGATGGGCATGTTCGTGCTCACCGCCATCATCTTCCGGTTCCACAGCGGCAGGGACGAGGACAACTGGTGGCAGGGCAAAGGCAGGAAGCTCGCCGGTTGGGCCCGCCGCCACCTGTCCGGCCGCACGTCGGTGGCCCCTGCCATGGGGTGAGCCGGAGTCCTCAGCCGTTGATGACCTGCGGGATGCCCAGGGCCTTAAGGCCTTCGGCGCCGAATTCCAGGCCGTATCCTGACTGCTTGGCCCCGCCGAATGGAATCCGCGGATCGACGGCGCCGTGCCGGTTGATCCAAACGGTGCCTGCTTCCAGCCGGGCGGCCACCGCACGGGCGGCCGCGGGGTCGGAGGACCACACCGAGGCGCCCAGGCCGACGTCGAGGGCGTTGGCCATCTCCACAGCTTCGTCGATGGTGCCGTAGCGGATGATCGGCAGTGCGGGGCCGAACTGTTCCTCGGCCACGAGTGGGTTGCCGTTGCCGATGTCCGCCACCAGCGTCGTGGGGTAGAAGTAGCCGGGCTGGCTGGAGTCCGGGTTCCCGCCGAGGAGGACGCGCGCTCCCGAAGCCCTGGCCGACTCCACGAGGTTCGCGACGACGTCGTACTGCGCCTTGTTCTGCAGCGGGCCGAGGACGTTGTTCTCGTCCAGGCCGTTGCCCATCGGCATGGCCTTCGCGACGTCGGTGAGTGCCTCGCAGACGGCGTCGTAGATGGAGTCGTGGACGTAGAGGCGCTTGAGGGCGGCGCAGGTCTGGCCGGTGTTGATGAAGGCGCCCCAGAAGAGGTCCGGGGCGATCGCCCGGGGATCGGTGCCGGGCAGGACGATGCCGGCGTCGTTGCCGCCGAGCTCGAGCGTGAGGCGTTTGACGGTGTCCGCCGACGAGCGGATGATCGCCTTGCCCGTGGCGGTGGACCCGGTGAACATGACCTTGCCAACCGCCCCGTGCGACGCCAGAGCTTCGCCCACGTCCCGGCCTCCGGACACGACTGTCAGCAGCCCTTCGGGAAGTTCTTCGTTGAGCACCTTGGCCAGGGCCAGGACCGAAAGCGGCGTGTACTCGGAAGGCTTGACCACCACGGTGTTGCCCATGCGGAGGGCGGGGGCGATCTGCCAGGTGGTGATCATCATGGGCCAGTTCCACGGCCCGATCGCGCCTACGACGCCGATGGGCCGGTAGTGGAGTTCGGCGCGGGTTTCGCCGTCGTCCACCAAGGTTTCGGGGGCCAGGGGAGTGCCGGCCGCAGCGCGGAGCCAGGCCGCGCAGGCGCCGACCTCGAAGCGGGCGTTGGGCCCGTTGAGGGGCTTGCCCTGCTCGCGGGAGAGCAGTTGGGCGAGCTCCTCGGCTGAGCGTTCGACGGCGTCGGCAGCCTTCAGAAGGATTGCGGACCGGGCGTCGTGGCCCAGGGCAGCCCACGCCGGCTGCGCGGCGGCGGCCGCAGTGATGGCCACTTCCAGGTCCGCCACACTGTGCACCGGTGCCTCGCCCACAGCCGCGCCGGTTGCGGGATCCAGGATGGTCCGGCCGGTGCCGGGGGCGGGTGAGATGGCGGCCAGAAGCGCATCATAGGTTTCCACGGGTACTCCACTTCGAGTAGGCAAGGACGCCAGCCGGCGGCTGGACGGGCTACTTCCCAGTGTGGTTGAGCGCGGGGCGCGCCCCTTGTGTTGTGGCGCAGGACTGTTGACCTTGAGGGAACAGTGGCCAGGCCCGCGACGCGGTGCCATGATGTTGAGGATCAGGTTCACGGCACCGCCCCGCCGGGCAGCAAGGACGTGCGGTCATGCCATATATCAACGGTCTCAGCGATGTGGGAAACGGCGATCTGGCTGCTGCCGGCGGCAAGGCTCTTGGCCTGTCCGGGCTCATCCGCGCCGGGCTGCCGGTTCCGCCGGGATTCGTGCTGGGCACCGATGCCTACGCCGAATTCGTCAACGCCAACGGCTTGGGGGACGGGATCCAGCGCGTGGCCGCGGTGCCCCCGAACGCTGCGCCCGGCGACTATGCGGCTGCCTCCGACAGGATCCGTGCCCTGTTCACGGGCGGCACCCTGCCTGGGGGGATGCGGGACGAACTTGCCGGCGCCTATGGGCTCCTCGGCGGAGCGGACGTCCCGGTGGCGGTCCGCTCATCAGCCACCGCGGAGGACCTGGCCTCGGCCAGCTTCGCCGGGCAGCAGGATACCTACCTGAATATCCGTGGATTCGAGGCCCTCACGAAGGCGGTCATCGACTGCTGGGCCTCGCTCTGGACGGCGCGCGCCATGGCGTACCGGGCCCGCGAAGGCGTCCTGCCCGGCCAGGTGCGGCTCGCCGTCGTGGTCCAGCAGATGGTGGATGCCGAGGCGGCCGGCGTGATGTTCACTGCCAACCCCGCGAACGGCCGGCGCGACCAGGCAGTGATCAGTGCCGCGTGGGGGCTCGGCGAATCGGTGGTCAGCGGGACCGTCAGCACCGATGACGTGGTGGTGGAGGCGGCCACGGGGAAGGTGCTCTCGCGCCAGACGGCCGACAAATCCGTCATGACCGTATACGCGGAGGGCGGGACCCGGGAGCAGCCGGTGGCGGCAGCCCGCCGTCGTGCGCCCGTCCTGGATGACCCCGCCGCTGCCGAACTGGCCGCTTTTGGCAGGCGGATTGCGGAGCACTTCGGGATGCCGCAGGACATCGAATGGGCGCGTGCCGGCGGCAGCTTCTTCATCCTGCAGTCCCGTCCCATCACCGCCCTGCCGGAGCCGGCGGCCGACATCCCGGACACCTGGCCCCTGCCCTACCCGAAGGGCATGTACTTCCGGGCCAGCATCGTGGAGCAGTTGCCGGACCCGCTGACGCCGCTGTTCGCCGACCTCATTGACGGCTCCGTGGCGAGGTCGCTGCAGGCCCTTCTGGCCGGGGCGGTGGGCAAGGGAGCCGTCCGCGAGGGCGACGTCCGGCTGCCCACCGTCAACGGCTATGCGTATTACTACTACCGCAACTCCGGCATGTGGCGGATGATGGCCAAATCGCCGGCAGCCTTCCGCGCCCTGTTCCGCGGCGAGGCGCATATGGGCGTGGCCGGCTGGCGCGGATACTCGCACCCCAAGTATCAGCGGGTGGTTAAGGACTGGGCCGCGAAGCCGCTGCTGGAGCTGTCCGGCGAGGAACTGCTGGCCGGTGCGCAGGCGCTGCTGGACGCCGGGACCGTCTACTACACCGCCGTGCAGTCCATCATTCCGCTCGCAGCCACCAGTGAGCTCTCGTTCCGGGCGTTCTACGACAAGCTGGTCCGGCGGGACGGAGATCCCCCGGCGCAGGCGCTGCTCCTCGGTTTCGACAGCGAGCCCATCCGCGCCGAGAAGTCGCTCTACGACCTTGCCGGCTGGGCACGCAGCGACCCCGGGCTCACATCGGTATTGCTGGAACGGCCGACGGCGGAACTCGCCGGGTGCCAGCGCACCGGTTCGCCGCCGGCAGGGGTGGACGACGTCCTGTGGCAGGAGTGGCGGTTCGCCTTCCAGGAGCATCTGGATCTCTACGGCCACGCCGTCTACAACCTGGACTTCGCCACCCCGGTCCCGGCCGACGACCCCGCCACCCTGCTGGAGACGGTGAAGTTCTACCTGCGCGGCCAGGGCACCGATCCGCATGAGCGCCAACGGCTCCTGACCGGGCGCCGGGAAGAACTGACCCATGATGCCGCGGCCCGGCTGGGACCCCGCCGGCGCGCCGTGTTCTTCCGTCTGCTGCGGTGGGCCCAGGCCACGGCTCCGATCCGGGAGGACGCCCTCGCCGACGTCGGACTCGCCTGGCCGCTGCTGAGGCGGACACTGCTCGAACTCGGGCACCGGCTGGTGGCCGCCTCCGTGATCACTGTCCCGGAGGACGTGTTCTGGCTGCGGTTCCAGGAGCTGCGGAGCGCCGTCGAGTTCGGGCTCGCTGCACCCGGCACGCAGGCGGCCGGTACTGCAGCCGTGGCCATCACCGGAACTGCCCGCCCTGTCCGCGCCGACGCCGTCGAGGAACGGCGGATGCTGTGGCGGGGCCAGGCGAAAGCCGCTGCCCCGCAGATGCTCCCGGAGAGCCGGTGGATGGAGCGGTCTTTCGGCTCATGGATGCCGGCCGGGTCGCAGCACCAGAGCGGGGACGTCATCAAGGGCGTCGGTGCGAGCTCGGGCCGGGTCAGCGCACCCGCCCGCGTGGTGTACGGGCCCCGGGATTTCGGCCAAATGCGGCCGGGGGATGTCCTGGTGGCACGGATTACCACGCCCGCCTGGACATCGCTGTTCGCCATGGCCTCGGCGGTGGTAACCGATGTGGGCGGCCCGCTGAGCCACAGCTCCATCGTTGCCCGCGAATACGGCATCCCGGCCGTCCTCGGCACCGGCGTGGCCACTCAACGCCTCACCACCGGGCAGCAGGTCCTGGTGGACGGGGACGCCGGCACGGTCACTGTCCTGCCGGCAGACCCCGCCGTGGCCGATGCTGCCGCGTCATCAACAAAAAAGTTATTGTGAACAGCTCATAAGCTACACGCGCGTCGGCTGACCTGCGCCGGGCACTCTGCCCTGCCGCGCTGGCCGGTAGCGGGTCAGTAGCTGGCCTGGGTTTCGCCGTCGGGCTTTTGGATGAACTTCGCGGCGAGGGCTTCGGAGCCCCGTGCGAGGAGGGCGACGTCGGCGCCCACCAGGATGAAGTCTGCTCCGTTGTCGAGGTAGTGCTGTGCGGTGTCCGGGTTGAAGGCGTTGACACCCGCAGGCTTCCCGGCAGCCTTTGCCGCGGCGAGGCAGTGCTCGACGGCGGCACGCACCTCGGGGTGTTCCTGCTGTCCCAGCAGGCCCATGGAGGCCGCGAGGTCGGAGGGGCCGATGAAGACCGCGTCGACACCGTCCACCTTCAGGATGTCTTCGACTGCTTCGACTGCGGCGGTGGATTCGATCTGGACGGTAACGCTGATGGTGCCGTTGGCCCGGGCGAGGTAGTCCGGGACCCGGTTCCACCGTGCGGCCCGGGCCAGCGCCGAGCCGACGCCGCGGACGCCCTGCGGCGGGTAGCGGGTGGCGGCCACCGCGGCTTCGGCCTCGGCGACCGAGTTGACCATGGGGATCAGCAGGTTCTGCACGCCGAGGTCCAGGTACTGCTTGATCACCACGGTGTCGTTGACCGGTGGCCGGACCAGCGTCTGAACCGGGTAGCCGTGGATGGCCTGGAGCTGGGCGAGGATGGATTCGAGCCCGTTGGGGCTGTGCTCGGCGTCCACCAGGAGCCAGTCCAGGCCGGATCCGGCGCAGAGCTCGGCGATCAGCGGGCTGCCGGAGCACACCCACATCCCGACGAGCGGGCGGCCTGCGTCGCGTTGTTGTGCGGCCAGGGCATCGCGGAAGGTGTGGTCTATTCGAAGCGGCACGTCACACTCCCCAGGGGTCCGTAGTCGGCGTGGACGGTGTCGCCCTTGTAGGCCCAGAGAGGGCGGGTGAAGGAACCGGCCAGGATGATGTCGCCGGCCTTCAGGGAGTCGCCGTGGGAAGCGATCTTGTTGACGAGCCAGTGGACGCCGTTGGCGGGGTGGTCCAGGACACCGGCGGCCACGCCGGTTTCCTCCACGGTCTGGTTCTTGTAGAGGATGGCGGAGACCCAGCGGAGGTCTACGGCGTCGGGCTTCACGGGGCGGCCGCCGATTACCATGGCGCCCATGGCGGCGTTGTCCGAGATGGTGTCCACGATGGTCCGGCCCTCCATTTCGATCCTGGAGTCCAGGATCTCGAGGGCCGGCACCACGTAGTCAGTGGCCTTCAGGACATCGAAAATGGTGCAGCCGGGGCCCTTGAGCCCGTCCTTCAGCACGAAGGCCAGCTCCACCTCCACGCGCGGGTGGGTGTACCGGTCCCACTGGACGGAGCAGCCGGTTTCCAGCACCATGTCATCGAAGATGGCGCCGTAGTCCGGTTCGGTGATGCCGGTGGCGTCCTGCATGGCCTTGGACGTGAGGCCGATCTTCCGGCCCACCAGGGTCCGGCCGGCTTCCTCGTTGCGGCGCCGCCACAACTGCTGGACGGCGTAGGAGTCCTCCACCGTCATGTCCGGGTAGCGGGCCGTCAGGCGGGGGACGGGGGTGCGGGTCCGGGCGGCTTCCAGCAGCTCATCCGCGATGGCTTCGATCGTCTTCGGCTCCAGCATCGGTCAGACCTGCGCTCCCAGCTTGAAACCCTGCGCTTCCCCGGCAGGCCCGGCGTCACCGTCCGCTTTGCGGGTGTAGGAGAAGCCGTCGGCGCCCACGGTGACCGCCATCTCGGATTTTTCCTCACGTTCGATGACGGGCTGCGGGTTGCCGTCGAGGTCCAGGACCAGGGAAGCTTCGGTGTACCAGGAGGGGACCACGGGGTTGCCCCACCAGTCGCGGCGCTGGTTGTCGTGGACGTCCCAGGTGATGGTGGGGTTGTCGGGGTCGCCGGTGTAGTAGTCCTGGGTGTAGATCTCGATACGGTGGCCGTCCGGGTCCAGAATGTAGAGGTAGAACGCGTTGGACACGCCGTGCCGTCCGGGACCGCGTTCAATCCTGTCGCTGATGCGCAGGGCGCCCATCTTGTCGCAGATCTGGATGATGTTGTGCTTCTCGTGCGTGGCAAAGGCGACGTGGTGCATGCGCGGGCCATTGCCGCCGGTGAGGGCCGTGTCGTGGACCGTCTGCTTGCGGTGCATCCACGCGGCGTACGTGACGCCGTCCGAATCCTTGATGTCTTCCGAGACGCGGAAGCCGAGGTCCTCGAGGTACTTGCGGCCCTTGGGGACGTCCGGGGTGACCTGGTTGAAGTGGTCCAGGCGGACCAGCTCGCCGGCGGAGTAGAGGTCGTAGCGCTGGGTGAGGCGTTCCACGTGCTCGGTCTCGTAGAAGAACTCATAGGGGAAGCCCAGCGGGTCCTCAACGCGGACGGAGTCGCCGATGCCCTTGGTAAAGCCGTCCTTGCGGCGCTCCACGCGGCAGCCGAGTTCGCGGTAGTAGGCTTCGGCGGCGTCCACTTCGGCGGGCGACTTCACCCGGTAGGCGAATGCTGCGACGGCGGCGATGGGGCCTTGGCGGAGGACCAGGTTGTGGTGGATGAACTCCTCCAAGGAGCGCAGGTAGATGTTGTTCCCATCTTCCTCGGTGACGTGCAGGCCCAGGACGTCCACGTAGAACGCGCGGGACCTGGCGAGGTCGGTGACCACGATTTCCATGTAGGCGCAGCGGACGATGTCCGGGGCCGGGACGCTGGGAGTGGGGACGAAGTTGGTCATGGGATTCTCTCTTCTTTGAAAGGTGGGTTCTTTCCCAACTGGGTAGCAGCAGATGTCGTTTTGGGGGCTCATAACGACAACAACTGCGAGTCAGTTGGGCGGGGTGGTGCTTAGGCGCCGAATTTGGGGGTGTGGACGGTGCCGAGGGTGATGTGCACGGCCTGCTGGTCGGTGTAGAAGTCGATGGAGCGGTAGCCGCCCTCGTGGCCCAGGCCCGAGGCCTTGACGCCGCCGAACGGGGTGCGGAGGTCCCGGACGTTGTGGCTGTTCAGCCACACCATGCCGGCTTCGACGTTCTGGGAGAAATTGTGGGCCCGGGTCAGGTTTTGGGTCCAGATATAGGCCGCCAGGCCGTACTTGGTGTTGTTCGCGAGGGCGAGGGCTTCGTCGTCATTCTCGAACGGGGTGATGGCCACAACGGGTCCGAAGATTTCCTCCTGGAAGATCCGCGCGTCGGGGGCGACGTCGGCAAACACCGTGGGTGCGATGTAGTTGCCGTCAGGGAGGTGGTCCGGGCGGCCGCCGCCGGCCAGGAGCCGGCCTTCGGACTTGCCGATCTCCACGTAGGAAGCGACTTTCTCGTAGTGCTCGGGGTGGACCAGGGCGCCCACCTGGGTCTTGGGGTCGTGGGGGTCGCCCACCACGATGTTCCTGGCCCGGGCGGCGTACTTCTCACAGAAGTCGTCGTAGATGGCGCGTTCCACGAGGATGCGGGAGCCGGCGGTGCAGCGCTCGCCGTTGAGGGAGAAGACGCCGAACAGGGCCGAGTCGATGGCGGCGTCCAGGTCCGCGTCGGCGAACACGACGCACGGGGACTTGCCGCCGAGTTCCATGGACAGGCCCTTGAGGTTGGTGGCGGCGTTGCGGAAGATGGTCTGGCCGGTGGTGGTCTCGCCGGTGAAGGAAATCAGCGGAACGTCCGGGTGCTTGACCAGGGCGTCGCCCGCTTCCTCGCCCAGGCCGTTGACCAGGTTGAACACACCGTCCGGGAGGCCGGCGTCCTTGAAGATGGTGGCCCAAAGGGATGCGGACAACGGCGTGAACTCGGCTGGCTTGAGGACCACGGTGTTGCCGGTAGCCAGGGCAGGGGCGAGCTTCCAGGACTCGAGCATGAAGGGGGTGTTCCACGGGGTGATCAGGCCGGCGACGCCGATCGGCTTGCGGTTCACGTAGTTGATCTGCGAGCCGGGGACCTTCATGGCGTCGTCGAACTGGGCCACGATCAGGTCCGCGAAGAAGCGGAAGTTCTCGGCCGCGCGAAGTGCCTGGCCTTTGGCCTGGGTGATGGGCAGGCCGGTGTCGAAGGTTTCGAGTTCGGCGAGGCGCCCCTCCTGCGTCTCCACGGCGTCAGCGATCCGGTTCAGGATCCTGGCGCGTTCGCGCGGCTTCATCCTGGGCCAGGGGCCATTTACGAACGCTTCGCGGGCGGCGGCGACGGCGAGGTCGATGTCTTCCTTCTGGCCGGCCGCGGCGGTGGCGTAGTTCGTGTTGGACACCGGGTCCAGGACGTCGAAGGTCTTGCCGCCAACGGAGTCAACGAACTGGCCGTTGATGTAGTGCTGGATGTGGGTGGGCAGGTCCTCGGGAATGTAGTGCTTGGCAGTTTCTGTTGAGGTCGTCATCGTTGAAGTCCTTTACTGGTGCTGAGCTTGCTAACGGGTTTGGGCGAGGTAAGCGTCCAACGTGGCGGTGCGGTGCTGGCGTGCTGCTTTTTCGATCGTGTCGGCGTCTGCTCCGTTTTCGATGAGCGTCAGCAGGTTTTCGTGTTCCTCGACGGAGCCCAGGGCGCGGCCGGGGACGAAGCGGAAGGTGGAGGACCGCAGCGCCGCGAGCCGGTTCCAGCCGCGGTGGACCAGGTCCAGGATGTGCGGGTTGGGACAGTGCTCAAACAGTACGGAGTGGAAATCCTGGTTGAGCCTGGTGAACCGGACGGGGTCGAAGTGGCCCAGACAGTCACGCATCTCCTCGTTGATGGCGCGCGCGCGGGCGATGGCCGGCCCGTCGATCAACGGTGCGGACAGCGCGGTGGCTGCCCCTTCCACGATGCTGAGGGTCTGCATGGTGTAGAGGTACTCGGTGGGGTCGATGCCTGCCACGGTGGCGCCGACGTTGCGTTCGAAGGTCACCAGCCCCTCGGCCTCGAGCCGGCGGATGGCTTCACGGACAGGGACCACGCTGACGCCGAGGTCCTTGGCGATGATGCTCAGGACCAGCCGGTAGCCAGGGGTGAAGGTGCCCTCCACGATGCGGGCCTTGACGGCCTGGTAGGCCTGCTCGGACTTGCTGCCGGCGGAGGCGTCGGAAAGCTCCGGCACGCCAGTCACTGCTGTCTCAGTCATCGGCGTTGCCTTCCTTGCCTTCCCACTCCACGTACCTGGCCTGCCATTCGGCGTTCATCGGATAGAGGCCGTCCACGCTGTTGCCCTGCTTGACCATCTCGAAGATGAACGTTTCTTCCCGTTCCTGCCGGATGCAGTCGTCCGCGAGTTCTTCGGCGATGGCCGGTGGGATCACCAGGATGCCGTCGGAGTCAGCCACGATGATGTCGCCGGGCTGCACGGTGGCACCGCCGCAGGCGATGGTGATGTCCGTGTCCCACGGGATGTGGCGGCGGCCCAGCACGGCGGGATGCGGGTTGGCGAAGTACGTGGGCATCTCCAGGCCGGCAACGGCGGTGAAGTCGCGGACGCCGCCGTCGGTGATGATGGCGGCGGCGCCCCGGACCTGGGCGCGGAGGGCCAGGATGTCGCCTACGGTTCCGGTGCCTTTCTCGCCGCGGGCTTCCATGACCAGGATTTCGCCGTCGTTGACGGAGTCGATGGCCTTCTTCTGGGCGTTGAACCCGCCGCCGTGGGTCTTGAAGAGGTCTTCGCGGTTGGGGACGTAGCGGAGGGTCCGGGCCAGGCCCACCACCTTGCGGTCCGGGCGGGTGGCCTGCAGCCCGTCGATGCTGACGTTGTTCAGCCCGCGTTTGCGCAGCTGCGAGGACAGGGTGGCCGTTGCCACGGACCCGAGCTTGGCTTTCAGTTCGGGGGAGAGGGCAGGCCCGACGGCGGCCCCCGCCTCGGGTGCCTCGCCAACGCCCGCCAGGCCGGCGGCCTCGCGGGAACCGTAGGCTTCCTCCCGCTGCAGGTCGTCAGCCTTGGGCCGGGCACCAAAGTCCGCGAACGCCGTCGTGCCTTGTTCAACTGTGGTGGCCAGGCGTCCCGTGGTGAGGGCGCCGTCAATGGTGCCCACCTCAACCTCCAGGACGTCACCGGGCGTGGCCACGGAGGCGCCGGCCGGGGTGCCGGTGAGGATGATGTCCCCCTCCTCGAGGGTGAGCAGCTGGGACAGGTCCGCGACGAGGCGGGCGAACGGGAAGAGCAGGTCTTCGGTGGTGTCGTCCTGGACCAGGTGGCCGTTGTGCCAGGTGCGGATGCGCAGCTTGGCGGGGTCGACGGCGTCTGCCGGGATCAGTGACGGGCCCACGGGAGTGAAGCCGTCCCCGCCCTTGGAGCGCAGGTTGGAGCCCTTGTCCGCGTACCGGAGGTCGTAGACGCCGAGGTCGTTGCTGGCGGTGACGGCGGCGACGTGGTTCCAGGCGTCCTCAAGGCTGACGCGGCGGGCGGCCTTCCCGATGACCAAAGCGATCTCGCCCTCGTAGCCGAGCAGTTCGCAACCGGCCGGGCGCTCCACTGTTCCGCCGCCCAGGGAAAGCGAGCTGGTGGGCTTGAGGAAGTACGACGGCTGCTCCGGGGTGCGGCCCCGCTGGGCGGCCCGGCTGGGGTAGTTGATGTGCACCGCGATCACCTTGCGGGTTGCTGCCAGGGTGTCGCCGTTGACCTGCTCCAAGACCTTCTCCTCATCAGGTACGAAATCGTATACGATCACTATTCTCCATCCTGCAGCCCGCCGTCAACCCCTGAATTTCCGGGCATCACCACAGCGTTCCGGGAACTACTTGTAGCCTCCGTCACAGGCGGCGTACAGTGGAAGCCAGCTCTGACGTTTCTATTATCGAATGTAGTGTTCTCATATAGAACGCATTCGCAGGCTTTGGTCCACGAGATGACGCAGCGGTCATCCGCCCACAACGAAGTGAGGTAACCCGTGCAGTTCCACCACCACGGCTATGTATCCGGCGACCCGCGTGTCCAGCCCGCAGCCGGGGTCGGCCTCAACCGGCCCGAGGACCTTCCGGGCGAGGTGGACGTGCTGATCGTCGGCACCGGTCCCGCCGGGATGCTGGCCGCGGCGCAGCTGTCCCGGTTTCCCAACATCACCACCCGTATCGTGGAGCGCCGCCCCGGCAGGCTTGCCATCGGCCAGGCAGACGGTATCCAGGCCCGCAGTGTCGAAACATTCCAGGCCTTCGGCTTCGCGGAACGGATCATCGCCGAGGCCTACCGGATTACCGAGATGGCGTTCTGGAAGCCGGACCCGGCCCACCACGCGAACATTGCCCGCGCCGCCCGCGCCGTCGACGACGAAATGGGCATCAGCGAATTCCCGCACCTGATCGTGAACCAGGCCCGCGTCCTGGACTACTTCGCCGAGTACATGGCCAACGCGCCCACCCGCATGAAGCCCGACTACGGCTACGACTTCGTGGGACTTGAGGTGGCCCGTGGCGGCGACTACCCGGTTGCCGTCACGCTCCGGCACACCGCCGGCCCGGACGAGGGCAAGGACCGGGTGGTCCGCGCCAAGTACGTGGTGGGGGCCGACGGCGCCCGCAGCAAAGTGCGCCAGGCGATCGGCTGCACCATGGCCGGGGACCAGGCCAACCACGCCTGGGGTGTCATGGACGTGCTCGCCGTGACGGACTTCCCGGACATCCGCACAAAATGTGCCATCCAGGCCGCCGAGGGCAGCATCCTGCTGATCCCGCGCGAAGGCGGCCACCTGTTCCGCATGTACGTGGACCTGGGGGAAGTGGACCCCGCCACGCATCACGAGGTCCGCAGCACCAGCATCGAGCAGATCATCGCCAAGGCCAACGCAATCCTCCACCCCTACACGCTGGATGTGCGGAATGTTGCCTGGCACAGCGTGTACGAGGTGGGCCACCGGCTCACGGACAGGTTCGACGACGTCCTGCCGGAGGAGCGCGGCACCCGCACCCCGAGGGTGTTCATCACCGGCGACGCCTGCCACACGCACAGCGCCAAAGCGGGCCAGGGCATGAACGTCTCCATGCAGGACGGCTTCAACATCGCCTGGAAGCTCGGCCACGTCCTTGAAGGCCGCAGCCCGGAAAGCCTGCTCAGCACTTACTCCGAAGAACGCCAGGTGGTGGCCAGGAACCTCATTGACTTCGACAAGGAATGGTCCACCATGATGGCCAAGAAGCCGGAGGAGTTCGACAACCCGTCAGACCTTGAAGACTTCTATGTCCGCACGGCCGAGTTCCCGGCCGGGTTCATGACCCAGTACACGCCGTCCGTGGTGACGGGCTCCGCCAATCACCAGGAGCTGGCCGGCGGATTCCCCGTGGGCAAGCGCTTCAAGTCCGCCCCCGTGGTCCGGGTGGGCGACACCAACCCCCTGCACCTGGGGCACCACGCCACCGCTGACGGCCGCTGGCGGATCTACGTTTTCGCCGACGCCGCCCTGCCCGGTACCGGCTCAGCCGCGGACAAGCTCGCAGCGTGGTTCGCGGCCTCGCCGCAATCACCGCTGGCCGCAACGCCGCCGGACGCCGACCCGGATGCGTGGTTCGACCTGAAAGTCATCTACCAGCAGCCGCACACCGCCGTCGACATCGGTGCCGTGCCCGCGGTCTTCAAGCCGCAGGTGGGCCCGTTCAGGCTCACCGACTATGAGAAGGTCTACGCCACCGATCCTGCTGCGGACATCTTCGAGCTTCGCGGCATCGACCGCAGCGGCGCTGTGGTGGTGGTCCGCCCGGACCAGTACGTCGCGAATGTCCTGCCGCTCGGTGCGGTGGATGAGCTCGCCGAGTTCTTCGCTCCCCTCCTGGCGGCGGGCCAGCGCGCAGAGGTCTAAGGCAAGGCAACCGGTTGCCAGAGGTGGGGGGTCGTGTACTACCATTGGCATGCAGCCCGCTCGGCGAGTGCCCCTCTGTGCACGGCCCTCCCTCCTTTTCCGGACCGGGGTCTTCTGCGGCCACCCGCCACGGGTGCCCGGCCGGCCCGCTGCCGATCGGAGGAGGACTTCATTGGCCGAAGAATTGGAAAACAGCCCGGGGGACCAGCAACCGAAAGCGATGATCCCGCGCAGCCAGCTTGGCGGCACCGAACGGCGGCGGCCCATTCCTGATGGGGAGAACCGCCCGCCCGTTTCCAGCCAGGAACTGAGCAAGGCCAAGGCCGAGCTCGCCGAGGAATCCAAACCAAAGGTGAACTGGCGGGTGTTCGTCATCGCGTCAGCCATCATCCTGGCGTTTTCTGTCTGGGCCATGCTGGTGCCGGCCAGCGCGCAGGCCACCATGAAGACAGTGGTGGCCTGGATCGCCACGAACGTGGGCTGGTTCTACGTCCTCACTGTCACGGTCGTGATCGGATTCGTCCTGTGGGTGGCGCTGTCCAAGGAAGGCTCAGTCCGCCTTGGCCCGGACCACTCCAGGCCGCAGTACAAACTCTTCACCTGGGTGGCCATGCTGTTCGCAGCCGGGGTGGGCATCGACATGCTGTTCTACTCCGTGACCGGCCCCATCACCCAGTACATGAAACCACCCGCCGGTGAAGGGCAGACGGCGGCCGCGGCCCAGGACGCCGTGGTGTGGACCATGTTCCACTACGGAATTGCCGGCTGGGCCATGTACTCGCTCCTCGGCATGGCCATGGGGTACTTCGCCTACCGCTGGGGCATGCCGCTGTCCATCCGCGCAGCACTGTATCCGTTGCTCGGGAAGCGCGTCCGCGGCGGCGTCGGAGACACCATCGACATCGTCACCCTGGTAGGGACCGTCTTCGGTGTGGCCACGTCCATGGGCATTGGCGTGGTGCTGCTCAACGTCGGCTTCGCCATACTGTTCGGCCTGCAGGAGGGCCTGGCGCTGCAGATCGCCCTGGTGGTTGTGGCTGTCATCCTCACCGTGGCCGCGTGCACCTCCGGCGTGGACAAAGGCATCCGCTGGATCTCCGAGCTGAACATCTGGAGCGCAGCGGCAATGCTGCTCTACATCCTGGTGACCGGGCAGACGTCCTTCCTGCTCAATGCCATGGTCGAAAACATCGGCCGGTTCCTGTTCACGCTGCCGGACCGCACCCTGCAGACGTTCGCCTACCAGGACGGCGGCTCGGAATGGATGGCCGGCTGGACCCTTTTCTTTTGGGCCTTCTGGCTTGCGTGGGGTCCGTTCGTAGGCCTGTTCCTGGCCCGGATTTCGCGGGGCAGGACCCTGCGGGAATTCGTCATTGCCGCCATCACCGCCCCGGTGCTGTGCGACTTCCTGATTGTGAGCATTTTCGGCAACAGCGCCATGCACGAGGTCCTGGGCGGGAACGCGGAATTCGCGCAGCTCGCCATGGCCAGCCCGGAGGAGGGCTGGTACGCCCTGTTGAACATGTTCCCGGGCGCGAGCTTCCTGATCGGGCTGGGCACGCTGTCCGGCATGCTGTTCTACCTCACCAGCGCCAACTCCGGCGCTATGGTGATGTCCAACTTCTCCTCATCGATCCCCGATCCCTCGCAGGACGGCGCCAAATGGCTGCGCATCTTCTGGGCGGTCCTGACGGCGTTGCTCACCATCGCCATGCTGGTGGCCGGCGGCGTGACCACCATGGAATACGCCACCCTCATTTTCGCCCTGCCGGTGACAATCATCGCGTGGCTTGTGATGGCGTCATTCTCCAAGGCCCTGCGGATGGAGCGCGCCGAGCGCGAAGGGCAGGTCCTGCGGCGGCAGTCGACGGCGGCCCACGGAGGGCAGGTGCCGGACCGCACCTGGCGGCAGCGGCTGGCCAACATGCGCGCATACCCGTCCAAAAAACAGGTGGCACTCTTCATGGAGGGCACTGTGCAGCCGGCGCTCGCGGATGTGGTCAAGGAGTTCACCAGGCAGGGGTACCACGCCACCCTGGATGTGGTGCCGAACCCGGACGCCGGCATTTCCAGCCACGCACTGGTGGTCAGCATCCCGGAGCACCGCGACTTCCACTACCAGGTGCAGGCGGTGGAAGCGCCGGTGCCCATGTTTGGTGGGCGCATGTCCCGGCAGACGGACATCTACTACCGGGTGGAGGTGTTCGCACAGACAGGATCCGAAGGCTACGACCTCATGGGCTTGTCCCACCAGCAGGTGATCGACGACGTCCTGGACCGCTACGAGGCGCACCTGGGCTTCCTCACCTACTCCACCCAGCACGACTTTGCGTCCGTGCTCACCCCTCCGGTGGCCACAGGCAGCATGGCGGTGGTGGAACCGGGGGACGGCCAGCGCGCGGAATAGAACCGGGGGCCCGGGCCAGTCCCTGGCTTCAGGCCGCCGGGGTGCGGGCCGCCCGGTGGTCCGCCGCGGCGTACACCCCGAGGATCCGCACCTCGGTGGTGAAGAACTCCAGTTCCTCGAGCGCCAGCCGAAGGGGAGTGTCCTCCGGGTGCGCTTCGACGTCGGCCATGAACATGGTGGCCGCGAACTCGTCGCCCACCATGTAGCTCTCCAGCCGCGTCATGTTCACGCCGTTCGTGGCGAACCCGCCCAGCGCCTTGTACAGGGCACTGGGCACGTTGCGGACGCGGAACACGAAGCTGGTGACTGCCGGTCCGGGAAGTTCATCCCTGGCCGGCAGCGCGGTTTCCCGGGCCAGGACCACGAAGCGGGTGGTGTTGGAGGGATCGTCCTCCACCCTGGAGGCAAGAACGTCGAGGCCGTAGATCTGGGCGGCCAGCGGGGGAGCGAGGGAAAGCTTGCGGGGATCGTTCCACTCCGCCACCTCGCGGGCGGACCCGGCGGTGTCGCCCGCGATGACGGGTTTGAGGCCGTGCTCGCGGATGAGCTTCCGGCACTGGCCCAGGGCGTGGATGTGGCTGTGGACCTCGGTGGCACCCTCGATGGTGCTGCCCGGGATACCCAGCAGGTCGAAGTGGATGGGCAGGAAGAATTCGCCCACGATCTGCAGGTTGGACTGCGGCAGCAGGATGTGGATGTCCGCCACCCGGCCGGCGATGGAGTTCTCGATGGGGATCATGGCCAGGTCCGCCTCGCCGCTGGAGACCAGTTCAAAGGCGTCCTCGAAGCTGGCGCAGGGGACGCTGTCCATGTGGGGGAACATCTGCTTGCACGCGATATTGGAGTTGGCGCCGGGCTCACCCTGGTACGCAATCTTTTGGGCCATGGTCCGTATGGTTTCACGCGCCGCCCCGCCCGCCCAACTGAGTAGCAGCAAATGCTGTCTTGGGCCCCCAAACCGACACCTGCTGCTACCTGGTTGGGGAAGCGCGGGTCTAGACGGGCGTGACGCGCAGCCAGAGGTACTGCCGGGGGAGGAGCGTGACGCCCCCGTCCAGCTGCACCGCAGCTTCGGAGAGAAGGTCGACGGCGGCCGGGGCGAACCCGCCGAACGTTTCTGCCGGCAGGTCCTGGGCGGAGTCGCTGAAGTTGGCCAGGGCCAGCACCCGGGTGCTTTCCGGAGAAGCGCCGGGCCGCTGGTACGCCAGCACCGAGCGGTTGTGCGTGGCGAAGTCGATCAGCTGCGTGCCCGCCAGTTCGGGGGTGCCGGCCCGGACTTCCGTCATCCGGCGCAGCCCCGCGTAGACAGCACCCGCGGGCGTGGAGGGGTTGTTGCGAAGTTTGTACTGCGCCGACGGATAGTGCGGGCGGTGCACCCAGCGGCTGTCCTCCCCGTGGCCGGGTTCGCCGGCGTAGCCATAGTCGTTGACCTGCCCCACCTCGTCGCCCAGGTAGAGCAGCGGGATGCCGCCGGTGCTGAACGGGACCGAGTGGGCCAGGAGGATCCGTTCCACCGCTTCCGCCGGACTGTCCTCCAGGCCGCACAGCGACGCCGTCGTCCCTGAAATCCTGCAGTCCCCGGTGCGGGGGTTGTCCTGGAACGGGACGCCGCGTGCGAAGCTGCCGGGAAACCGGTTGACGTAGAACGAATTGAGGAAGCGGCGGTGGTCAAAGCCGTTGATGCCCAGTTCGGCGGCGTCCTCGTCGGCGAAGGTCCACCCGATGTCGTCGTGGCTGCGGACGTAGTTCACCCAGGCGGTGCCGTCCGGGATGTTGTGCCGGCGTTCGAGCGCCTGGGCGAGGAGTGACACGTCCCGGGTGGCCAGGGATTCCCAGATGAGCGCCATCTGCAGCGGGTTGTAGGAGAGCTGGCACTCGGCGGGGTTGATGTAAAGCGCCACCTCGTCCGGGTGCACGATCGCTTCCGACTTGAACAGCAGCGACGGCGCCGCGAGCCGGCACACCGCGTTGAAGGCCCGGAGCAGAGTATGCGCTTCGGGAAGGTTCTCGCACGTGGTGCCCAGCTGCTTCCAGATGAACGCCACGGCATCCATGCGCAGGATGTCCACGCCCTGGTTGGCCAGGAACAGCATCTCGCCCGCCATGGCCCGGAACACGTCGGGGTTCGAATAGTTCAAATCCCACTGGTAGGTGTGGAACGTGGCCCACACCCAGCGCCCGTCCTCCATGCGGATGAAGGAACCCGGGTGGTTCTCGGGGAAGATCTCCCGGACGTCCTGCTCGAAGGCGTCGGGCATGGTCCGGTCCGGGAAGATCCAGTAGTAGTCGCTGTACTCCAGGTCTCCCGAGGCGGCTTTCCTGGCCCACTCATGTTCGTCCGAGGTGTGGTTGAAAATGAAGTCCACCACCAGGCTGATCCCGTTGCTGCGCAGCTCGGCCGCGAGTGAACGCAGCTGTTCCATGGTGCCCAGTTTGGGGTTGACCTGCCGGTAGCTGGACACCGCATAGCCGCCGTCCGAATGCGGCTCGGGTGCCAGGAACAGCGGCATCAGGTGCAGGTAGGTGAGGCCGAGTTCCTTGAAATAGGGGATGCTGCTGCGAACCCCTTCCAGGCTCTCCGCGTAGCGGTCCACGTAGCAGACGCCGCCCAGCATGCCGTTGGACTGGAACCAGTGCGGGTTTGCCTCCCGCTCAGCGTCCAGGGCTTTGAGTTCCGGGGCGCGCTCCTGCCAGGACCGGGCGGCCTGGACCACCAGGGCTGCCAGCTGGTCCTGCCAGTCCGCCCGGGTGCCGTACAGCGGGCGGAACAGGCCGGTCAGCAGCGGGAGGTACCGGTCCAGCCGCCGGTGGAAGTCAGGGTCCGCCGCGAGACCGGCAGCGTGTTCGCTGGCCAGTGCTGCCAGAACCTGCTGCCGCGGGCTGTCCTCCACGCTGACGGATTCCTGCATGTCACGGCCCTTTCCGCTGACGCCGGGCGTCCCCTGAATGAAGCAGCCGGCTTTTGTACCGAAGTATGCCACGTCACACTTTGGGGTGTGGTGCGGCAGGTGCGGGCCGCTGACTTTCCCCACCTTTCAGGGCGGACGACGGCGCGTCCCGGCAACGCGCCGTCGTCCGCCCTGCGCCGTGGGCCAAGCCAGGGGAAATTCAGCGGCCCTGCGACGTATACCGGTTCGGGATCAGGCGGGGAGCAGCGCATCCCGCCCTGCCGCGGCGTACAGGGCGGCGCCCACCACCCCTGCGGAGTTTTCCAAACCGGCGGGGACCACCGGGCTGCGCAGGGACAGCCGGGGGAGGAACTCGCTGCTGCACGCCGAAATGCCGCCGCCCAGGATGATGAGGTCCGGTGAGAAGAGGAACTCCACGTGCTGCAGGTATTGCTGCAGCCTCACGGCGTACTCCGGCCAGCCAAGACCCTCGTTCTCGCGGGCAAGGGCGGACGCCCGGGATTCCGCCTTGCGGCCGCCCACTTCCAGGTGTCCCAGCTCGAGGTTGGGCACCAGCCTGCCGTCGACGATGAGTGCCGATCCGATGCCGGTTCCCAGGGTCAGGACCAGCACCGTGCCGGAGACGTCCTGCCCCGCCCCGTAACGGACTTCCGCCAGGCCCGCAGCGTCAGCATCGTTGACCACGCACACCGCACGTCCCAGCCGGACCTCGAGGAAGGACCGCACATCAAGCCCCACCCAGCTGCGGTCCATGTTTGCCGCGGACGCCGCCACCCCGTTCCGGACAATCGAAGGGATGGCGACGCCGATGGGCCGGTCCGGAGATAGTGGTGCCTGGGTTTCGAGCTCGCGGAGCAGCCGGTCCAGGGTGTCCGCGACGGCTTCCACAGTGCCGCCCGCCGGTGTGCGGAGCCGGCGCACGGCGCCGGCAGGGATGCCGCTGTCAAGGTTGACGGCAGCCCCTTTAATCCAGGTCCCGCCGACGTCGATCCCCAGCCCGAACCCCACGCTAGGCCTGCAGCCAGGCGGTGGCCGCTCCGGGCAGTTCACCGTTTTCCGCGGGCGAGCTGGCCACCAGCAGGCGGCCGGCGGGCAGCGCGAACGGCGCGGTGCCGAAGTTCGTTACCGAGGTCCAGCCGTTGGGCCGCCGGAAGGCCAGCACGTCATCCCGTCCGGTTTCCAGCCATTCCAGGGTCTCGGCTGACTGCAGTTCCCACCGCAGGGACAGCGCCCGGCGGTAGAGGGACAGGGTGGAGTCTTCCCGGTTTTCCTGGGCTTCCACCGAGGCGCCGGCAAACCATTCGGGCTGCGGCAGGTGGGAACCGCCCGGACCGAACCCGAAGGAACTGCCGCCTGCGCTCCAGGGCAGCGGGACGCGGCAGCCGTCGCGGCCGATTTCCACGCCCTTGTTGCGGAAGAAGGACGGGTCCTGGCGCTCTGCGTCGGGGATTTCGCTGCCGACCTCCTGCAGCCCCAACTCCTCGCCCTGGTACAGGTAGGCGGAGCCGGGAAGGGCAAACATCAGCAGCGACGCGGCGCGGGCGCGGCGCAGTCCAAGCTCGATGTCCACATCTTCCTGCCGGCCGCCCTCAAGCAGCCAGCGCTTGCCGGCCTGGCCGGCCATGATCTCCCCCTCCGCCGACGACGCGGAGGCGGGGAGCCCGTAGCGAGTGGCGTGCCGGACGACGTCGTGGTTGGAAAAAACCCACGTGGACGAGGCGCCGGACGCCTCGGCCTCGGCGAGGTTCTTGGTGACGGTCCTGCGGAACTGCCCGGCGTCGAAGTCTGCCTGCAGGAGGTCGAAGTTGAAGGCCTGGCCCAGTCCATCCGGGCTGGCGTACCTGGCACGGCGGTCCGCGTGCACCCAGGCCTCGGCGACGGCGGTGCGCGGCGGGTTGTACTCGTTGAAGAGCGTGCGCCACTCGGCGTAGATCCCGTGGACTTCGTTGCGGTCCCAGTACGGGTGCTCGCCGGCAAGGTACAGCGCCTCGCCCCGGGCGTCGAGGTCAGCCTTGGAGGGCAGGGTCCCCTCGAGGTTCTTGGTAAGTGCGTGGGCGACGTCGATGCGGAAGCCGTCCACGCCGCGGTCGGACCAGAAGCGGAGGGTCTCCAGGAAGTCCGCGCGGACCTCCGGGTTGTCCCAGTTGAAGTCGGGCTGTTCCTTGGCGAAGATGTGCATGTACCACTGACCCGGTGTCCCGTCCGGTTCGGTGATGCGCTCCCACACCGGGCCGCCGAAGACCGAGTCCCAGTCCGACGGCGGCAGTTCACCATTCTCGCCCAGCCCGTCGCGGAAGATGTAGCGGCTGCGGGCCGCGGACCCCTTGGGCGCGGCCAGGGCTTCCCGGAACCACTCGTGGCGGTCGGAGGAGTGGTTGGGCACGATGTCAACGATTAGCTTGATCCCTGCCGCGTGCAGGGCGCCGGCCATGGCGTCGAAATCCTCAAGGGTGCCCAGCTTGGGGTCCACGTTGCGGTAGTCGTCCACGTCGTAGCCGCCGTCGGCAAGGGCGGAGGGGTAGAAGGGGCTCAGCCAAACCGCGTCGACGCCCAGTTCCGTCAGGTACGGGACCTTGGCGGTGATGCCGTTGAGGTCGCCGATGCCGTCGCCGTTGGAGTCGGAGAAGCTGCGGGGATAGATCTGGTAGACGGAGGCCTGGCGCCACCAGTTGGGATCGTCCTGGAAGGTGGCGGCGGTGCGGGGTGCCGTGATGGCGGTGGTGGTCACGAAGGTTCCTTTACGTCTGGTGTTCTGCGGGTGGGTCCGGGCCGAGAAGTTACTTGACGGCGCCCTGGGTGAGGCCGGACATGACCCAGCGCTGGGTAAACAGGTAGACCACGATGGCGGGCGCCATGGCCATCAGGTACGAGGCGAACGCCACGTTGTAGCTGTTGCTGAACTGCGTCTGGAAGATCTTCTGCAGTACCGGAATGGTCTGCATTTCGGGGTCGGAAATGATGAGTGAGGGCATCATGAAGTCGTTCCAGGAGGCGATGAAGGCAAAGATGCCCACCGTGGCGCTCATGGGCCCGAGCAGCGGGAAGATGAGCCGCCAGAACACCTGCCACGTCCCCGCGCCATCCATGCGCATGCTTTCCTCCAGCTCGAGCGGGATGGAGCGCAGGAAGGCCGTGAACAGCATGGTGTTGAAGGCCAGGGCAAAAACGATGTGCAGGATGGCGACGCCGAGGGGGTTGTCGAGTCCCACCAGGCCCGTGAGCTGGATCTGCGGGAGTGCCACTACGGGGAACGGGATGAACATTGCCGCGAGCAGGTAGAAGAATGACCAGCGGAAGAGTTTGCGGTCCCAGTTCCGGACGATTGCGTAGGCTGCCAGGGCCGACACCACGATCTCCCCCACCACCGCGATGACCGACACGAAGACGGAGATCGCAAAGCCGCGGGAGAAGTTCGTCAGGGTCCAGGCTTGGACGAAGCTGTCAAAGGTCAGGGGGCTGGGCAGCGAAAACGCGTTGCCGTCGACGGCCTGGCCCGTGGTCTTGAACGCCATGCTGACGGTGACGTACAGCGGGACGAGCACGCCGAGGGTGCAGACAATCAGGATGGCGGTTGCCGGCCAGTTGGTACGCTCCTGGCCGCCGCCGAACCGCCGCTTCCCGGTGGCCGACGGTTTTGCTGGGATGGTGCGGGTCGCGGTGCTCATGCTGCGATCCCTCCTTTGCCACGGGTGAAGCGGAGCTGGATGACTGCGATGGTGACGCTGATGAGGAAGAAGATCACGGCGTTGGCCATCTGGTAGGCGTAATCGCCGCCTTCGAAGCCGCGGAAGATCGCCATGGCGACGCTGCGCGTGGAGACTCCGGGGCCGCCGTCGGTCAGGCCCACGATGATGTCGTAGGTGTTGAGGTAGTTCTTGAAGCCGAGGACCGTGTTGATCACGGCGTACCCGGCCACCAGCGGCAGGGTAATGTGCCGGAGGTTGTGCCAGGGGGTTGCTCCGTCGATGGAGCTTGCCTCGTAGACCTCCGGGGAAACGGTGAGGAGCCCTGCGATGTAGATCAGCATGGCGCTCGGAATCGACTGCCAAGCCGTGACCAGGACGATCGCCAGCCAGGCAAGGTCGGGGTTGGCCAGGATGCTCGTGGCGAGCGGCTCGATGCCCAGGCCCTGGCCCGCCAGCGGCAGCGAATTCGAAAAGAGGTACTGGAACACGAAGGCGATGACGATGCCGGATATCACCATCGGGATCACGAACACGGTACGCAGCGCGGCGCGGAAGCGGATGCGGGACGTGAGCCCCAGGGCCAGGAAGAAGGCCACAACGTTCACCAGGATGACCGTCACGAGCGAGAAAGCGAGCGTGAATCCGTAGGATCCGAGGATTCCGTCATCCCGGAACACGGCGATGAAGTTCCGGATGCCGATGAATTCAAAGTCGCCGAACCCCACGGAGTTGGTGAAGCTGTAGACGAAGCCCAGCACGGCAGGCAGCGTGACGGCGAGCGTGAAGATCGCCAGGGACGGGAACAGGAAGAAGTAGTAGAGCGGGTCAACCCTGCGTTTACGCGTCCGTGGCGGGTTTGCCGCTGCTGGGGGCGACGTCGCCACCGCCCCGGTGGAAGGTCTCGTCATTGATGACATGGATGGTCCTCGTTTCGTGCCTTGGTCTGTTGAGTGGTTACGCGCGGAATGCCAGGCGCGCCCAGTCGGCGTCCATCCGGCGCAGGGTGGCCTCGGCATCGGCGCCGCCGATGATCGACTGGATGTAGTTGGCGGCGGGAATCGTGTTGGGGATGAACTGTGACGCACCCATGTAGAAGCGGCCCTCGTCGTAGTACTTCTGCATTTCCACGATCCTCGGGTCGGTGACCGGCGGGGCATCCTTGACCGTTCCGAAGCCCAGGAATTTGGCGTTGTAGGTGTCCTGGATCTCTGGCTGCATCAGGTACTGGATGAAGGCGCGTGCCCCCTGCTGTCCGTTCGAGACCTCGGGGACCCAGAGTGAAAGGTCGATGTTGACGCGTACCTTGAGGTCGGCGGGGTTGTCGGTCACAGGCAGGGGGAAGGTGCCAAGGTCCACATCGGTGCCGGCCTTTTCGATTTCACCAAAGGCCCACGGCCCCTGGAAGTACATGGCTGCCTGCCCCTGCGCCATGGCGGTGTTGCCGTCCCCGTAGCCGCGGCTGGCGGCATCGGCGTTGACGTATTTCTTGAGCTGGACCATGCGGCGGACAGGTTCCAGCAGCGTCTTCTGGAATGAGACCTCGGAATCCGGCCCAACCTTCTCGCCCGCCTCGTGCATGGACTGGTAGAAGCCGCGCACATCGACCATCCCGCCCACGGTGTAGTCGAACAGGCCCTGGGCGATGGTCCAGGGATCCCGGAAGGTGCCGTAGATCGGAGTGATCCCCGCGGCTTTGAGCCGATCGCAGACGTTAAGGAGTTCGTCCCAGGTAGTAGGGACCGAGAGGCCGTTCGCCTCGAAGATGCGCCGGTTGTAGATGACCGACGCCGCCATGACCGAATAGGGGATGACGCTGGTGCGGCCCGGGTAGGTGGGGTACCAGTTGGTGAGGTCGAGGACGTCGTCGCGGATGGATGCCGCTTCCGGAAGGTCAGCCAGGTCCGAGAGGGCGCCGCGCTCCATGAACCGCGCCATCTCCAGGTTGTAGTTGAGGCAGCCAAGATCCGGCGGGCTGCTGCGGACGAAGCTGGCAGAGAGGTTCGTTGCCATGTCATGCAGGACGCGGAAGCGGCTCTGTGACGCCGTGAATTTCGCTGTGAGGTCGCGGAAGTAGGGGACCGCTTCCGGTTTCGACTGGTGGAACGTGATGGTGGGCTGGGTTCCGGCCGGGCTGCACGCCGCGAGGCCGAAAGCGGCCAGAGAGCCTCCGGCGGCGGCAAGGAAGGTACGCCGGGAGACACATGTCCCGGCGGACGGCAAAGGTGGCAACATCGGCTCCTCAGAGGGGGTCAATCGGAATTTATTTGGATCTTATATTTAGGTCCTATACGAGGATGGGGGACGCAGGGGATATCGTCAAGGGGTGGACGGAACTACGGCGAGCTCGACCCAACTGTTACGGCAGATCAACTCCGGGGCGTTGCTGCGCTTCGCCCTCCAGGAGCAGGTGTTCACAGCAGGGGAAGCCATGGGTGCCACCGGGCTGACGCGCGCCACGGTTCTGGGCGTCTGCGACGGCCTGGTGGACGCCGGCTGGCTGGAGGAAGTGACCGACGGCGGCGAGGCCGGCCGCGCGCCCAAGGGCCGGCCTGCGCGCCGCTACCAGCTGCGCGAGGCAGCGGGGGTTGTGGTGGGACTCGACGCCGGCGAAGGCCAACTCACCACGATCGTCGCGGACCTGCGCGGCCGTGAGCTCGCCAAGCGGCGCCAAAGCATCGACTCACACGCGCTGGGGCGTGCCGGCCGAGTTGCCGGCGCGCAAGAGCTGATCCACCAGGCGCTGGCCGATGTGGGCTGCGACTCCGGCGACGTGCTGCTGACCGTGGTGGGAGTGCCCGCGCCGGTGGACGCGGACGGCAGGTCTCCCGGGGCGGGGGAATTCTGGCAGCTGATGAATTCCGGGTTCGACCAACACCTTGAGGGCGCAGTCACCATCGAAAACGACGCCAACCTCGCAGCCATTGCCGAGCACGCGCAGGAGCCGTCAGCCAACGTGGCAACCCTGTTGTCGGGGGAGCGGTTCGGTGCCGGCCTGATCGTCGATGGGCGCCTGCTGCGCGGGCGCAGGGGCGGCGCCGGCGAGATGCGGTTCCTGGACATCCTTTCCGACAGCAAGCTCGAGCCGGAGGAAGGAACCTCGGACGGGTTCGGGGCGCTGGCCCGGAAGTGGGCACGCACGCTGGTCCGTTCCTATGAAGGAGACACGTCGCTGCGCCGGATCCCCGAAGAGGACATCAACGCGGAGGATGTCTTCCAGGCGGCCCGCGAGGGGGACGCGCTGGCACGGGACATCATCGCCCGGCTCGGTACCCGGCTGGCACGGATCGCCGTGGTGCTCTCCAGCCTCCTGGATATCGAACGGGTGGTCATAGCGGGTGGGATCTCGCGCGCCATTGAGCCGGTCCTGGAGCACGCACGCACGCTGCTGCCGGCAAACTCCGGCCTGCCACTTCCGGACCTCGTTGCCAGCACCTTCGGAGCGGAAGCTGTGGTCCACGGAGCCATTGAATCGGCCCTGACGCAGTTCAGGCGCGATCCCACGGCGTTCCTGCCGCGGGCAACCCGCCCCTGACCCATCTGCCCTGCCCTGCCCCGGGGCACTGCCGCTGCGGGAAATCGGCCGGATCGGGCCGCCTGCCCGTACACTGGCCACCATGTCATGCCGCATCAGTGAACTGGTCCTGAACTGCAACGACCCCGAGCTGCTGGCGCGGTTCTGGAGTGAGGTCCTCGGCTACGTGGAGCTCGACCGGGAGGACGGCTACATCGAGATCGGGCCTCCGGCCGGGTTTGGCGGACCGCAGCCCACCATCATCCTGAGCCCCAGCAGCAACCCGCGCACCGGCAGGCTGCCGTTGCACATCGACGTCAATCCGGTGGACCGGGACCAGGCTGCCGAGCTGGAACGCCTGCTGGCCCTGGGCGCCCGCCCGGCCGACGTGGGGCAAACCGGCGACGAAAACTGGCACGTCCTGCAGGACCCCGAGGGCAATGAGTTCTGCCTCCTGCGCAAGCGCCTCGACCCGTAGCGCCCCGGGCGCCCGGAGGGCTGGGAAGGGGCCCTGCATCCCCGCCTACAGCACGCTGCGGATGGCCTGCTCGAAGCTGGTGACGTGCTCCAGGGCGAGCTTGCCCGCCCGCTCGGAATCGCCGTCGGCCACTGCTTCGAGCAGTTCAACGTGCTCGGCAATGTGTGATGACACCGACGGGACCTTCTCCAGCACCATGCACCAGATGCGGGTGGCCAGGTTGTCGTAGCGGATCAGGACGTCTTCCAGGTGCGCGTTCGCCGCGGCCCGGTAGATCAGCCGGTGGACCTTGATGTCGTAGCGCATCAGGTCGTAGGGGTCATCGTCGCCGTCCATGCCGGCAATTGCGGCGGCGGTTTCCCGGATCTCCGCCCGCAGTGCCGGCGTGGCCAGCTTGGCTGCCCGCTTGGCTGCCAGGGGCTCCAGCGATTCACGCAGCTCGGAGACATCCGCGAGTTCGGTGATGTCGACGATAGTGGCGAACGTTCCCCGGCGGGGGTAGGACACCACCAGGTGGTCGCTTTCCAGGCGTTTGAGGGCTTCCCGCACGGGCGTGCGTCCGATGCCGAGCTCGGCCGCGAGCTTGCCGTCGTTAATGGCTTCGCCGGGGCGGATTTCCAGCATGATCAGGCGGTCCCGCAGATGCCGGTACGCCCGCTCGGCGAGTGAGAGGTCTTCATCGCCGGCGATGGAGTTCTCCAGCATTACGCCCATGTTGAGCTCTCTTCCATGGTGACTATTGACTGCTACGTGATCTGGAACATACTATTACGTCAGTTCTAATATATCAGTTACAGATCAGTTACGGATCAGGACTTCAGGTTTAGAAGGAGAAACATGCAGGACGCACTCAACGCCTCGCTCGCCACGGTGGACGCCGACGTCGCCGCCGCCGTTGCGCAGGAACTGTACCGCCAGCAGTCCACCCTGGAAATGATCGCCTCGGAGAACTTCGCTCCCTCGGCAGTGATGGA
Source organism: Pseudarthrobacter sp. SORGH_AS 212 (assembly GCF_030818145.1). Lineage (NCBI taxonomy): Bacteria > Bacillati > Actinomycetota > Actinomycetes > Micrococcales > Micrococcaceae > Pseudarthrobacter > Pseudarthrobacter sp. SORGH_AS 212. The sequence continues at coordinate 2,434,039 of NZ_JAUTAA010000001.1, forward strand.
GGCGCAGGGCTCGGTCCTCACCAACAAGTACGCCGAGGGCTACCCCGGCAAGCGCTATTACGGCGGCTGCGAGCACGTTGATGTGATCGAACAGCTGGCCATCGACCGGGTCAAAGCACTGTTCGGTGCCGAATTCGCCAACGTGCAGCCGCACTCCGGCGCGCAGGCCAACGCCGCCGCCATGTTCGCCCTGCTCAACCCGGGCGACACCATCCTGGGCCTGTCCCTCGCCCACGGCGGACACCTCACCCACGGCATGAAAATCAACTTCTCCGGCAAGCTCTACAACGTGGTGCCGTACCACGTCCGTGAGGACGACCTCCGGGTGGACATGGCCGAGGTGGAAGCGCTGGCCCTGGAGCACAAGCCCAAGCTGATCGTTGCCGGCTGGTCCGCCTACTCCCGCCAGCTCGACTTCGCCGAGTTCCGCCGGATCGCCGACCTTGTGGGCGCCTACCTGATGGTGGACATGGCACACTTCGCCGGCCTCGTAGCCGCCGGCCTGCACCCGAACCCCGTCCCCTACGCGGACGTGGTCACCACCACCACGCACAAGACCCTCGGCGGCCCCCGCGGCGGCGTCATCCTCGCCAAGGAGGAGTACGCCAAGAAGATCAATTCCGCCGTGTTCCCCGGCCAGCAGGGCGGACCGCTGGAGCATGTGGTCGCCGCCAAGGCCGTGGCTTTCAAGCTCGCCGCAACCCCGGAATTCAAGGAACGCCAGGAGCGCGTCCTGCAGGGTGCGCAGCTGCTGGCCGAACGCCTCCTGCAGCCGGACGTCCAGGAAGCCGGAATCTCCGTGGTCAACGGCGGCACCGATGTGCACCTGGTCCTCGTTGACCTCCGGCACTCCGAACTTGACGGCCAGCAGGGCGAAGACGCCCTCCACCACATCGGCATCACGGTCAACCGGAACGCCGTCCCGTTCGACCCCCGCCCCCCGATGGTCTCCTCAGGCCTCCGCATCGGCACCCCCGCCCTGGCTGCCCGCGGCTTCGGCGCAGCCGAATTCACCGAGGTTGCGGACATCATCGCGACGGCGCTTATTGCCTCCGCGTCCACGGGCACCCTGCCGGGGGACACCGCCGTCGAACTCCGCGCACGCGTTACGGCGCTTGCTGAGCAGTTCCCCCTTTACCCGCATCTTTCCGAGAACAGCAGCGCCCGCCTGGCCGGTGCAGAAGCAGACCTGATTGGAGCAGCCCAGTGAGCGCCCCCCACCTCCCCGAACACCCGGAATTCCTCTGGCGGAACCCGGAACCCAAGTCCTCCTACGACGCCGTGATCGTCGGCGGCGGCGGGCACGGCCTGGCCACCGCATACTTCCTGGCCAAGAACCACGGAATGACCAACATCGCGGTCCTGGAAAAGGGCTGGCTGGCTGGTGGCAACATGGCCCGCAACACCACCATCATCCGTTCCAACTACCTCTGGGACGAGAGCGCCGCAATCTACGAGCACGCCCTCAAGCTCTGGGAGATCCTGCCCGAGGAACTCGAGTACGACTTCCTGTTCAGCCAGCGCGGCGTGATGAACCTGGCCCACACCCTGGGCGACGTCCGCGAAAGCATGCGCCGCGTGGGAGCCAACAAGCTCAACGGCGTTGACGCTGAATGGCTGGACCCGCAGCAGGTCAAGGAACTCTGCCCCATCCTGAACATCAGCGACAACATCCGCTACCCGGTCATGGGCGCCACCTACCAGCCCCGTGCCGGCATCGCCAAGCACGACCATGTTGCCTGGGCCTTCGCCCGCAAGTGCGACGAGCTGGGCGTGGACATCATCCAGAACTGCGAAGTCACCGGCTTCCTCAAGGACGGTGACCGCGTGGTGGGCGTCAAGACCAGCCGCGGCACCATCAACACCGAAAAGGTTGGCCTTTGCGCCGCCGGCCACAGCTCGGTCCTGGCCGAGATGGCAGGCTTCGAGCTTCCCATCCAGTCCCACACCGCTGCAGGCACTGGTGTCCGAACTGCACGAGCCGGTCCACCCCACGGTGGTCATGTCCAACCACGTCCACGTCTATGTTTCGCAGGCGCACAAGGGCGAACTGGTCATGGGCGCCGGCGTGGACTCCTACAACGGCTACGGCCAGCGCGGCTCCTTCCACGTGATCGAGCAGCAGATGGCGGCCGCCGTCGAGCTCTTCCCCATCTTTGCCCGGGCCCACGTGCTCCGGACATGGGGCGGCATCGTGGACACCACCCTGGACGCCTCGCCGATTGTAGGCACCACCCCGGTGGAGAACATGTTCGTGAACTGCGGCTGGGGAACCGGCGGCTTCAAGGGCACCCCCGCGGCAGGCATGACCTTCGCACACACCATCGCCACCGGCGCCCCGCACAAGCTGAATGCGCCGTTCTCCCTGGAACGCTTCGAAACCGGCGCGCTCATCGACGAACACGGCGCCGCCGCCGTGGCCCACTAGCCGCCGCCACCAGAAAAGGACTAACGCACATGCTGCTGATCCCATGCCCCAACTGCGGCCCGCGGGACGAAACCGAATTCCACTACGGGGGACAGGCCCACGTCCCGTACCCCGAGAACCCCAACGAGCTCAGTGACACGGAGTGGTCCCGCTACCTCTTCTACCGCAGCAACACCAAGGGCACCTTCGCCGAACGCTGGGTCCACAGCACCGGCTGTCGCCAGTGGTTCAACATGCTCCGAGACACCGTGAGCTACGACATCCAGGCGATCTACCCGATGGGAGCGCCGCGGCCTGACCGGGCCGGCACCACCGGCGCCGAGTCCGGGACCGCCAGCCTTGCCGCGGACAGCACCACCACCGGGACCGCCGCACCCGACATCTCAGGCACCAGCATTTCCTCCGCCACCACTGCAGCCCCGGAAGGAGCCACCAAGTGACCTCCCAGAACGCCCGCCTGGCCACCGGCGGCCGCATCGACCGCACCATCTCCTGGCGCTTCACCGTGGATGGCGAGGAGTTTACCGGCCACCCCGGCGACACCCTGGCCTCCGCACTGCTCGCCAACGGCCGCATCGCCGCCGGAAACTCTCTCTACGAGGACCGCCACCGCGGCATCATGTCCGCCGGTGTTGAAGAAGCCAACGCCCTGGTCCGGGTGGAAGCCCGCTTCCCCGGCCACGTGGCAGAATCCATGCTGCCCGCCACCACGGTCTCCCTGGTGGACGGGCTCCAGGCCCTCCAGCTCAACGGCCTGGGCAAACTGGATCCGGCCGACGACCGCGCCGAATACGACAAGAAGTACGTCCACACGGACATCCTGGTGGTCGGCGGCGGCCCCGCCGGGCTCGCCGCGGCCCGCGAAGCGGCCCGCACCGGTGCCCGGGTCATGCTCCTCGACGACCAGCCCGAACTCGGCGGTTCCCTGCTCTCCGGCTCCACGGCCGAGGGCCTGGCCGAAACCATCGAGGGCAAGCCCGCCCTGGAATGGGTGGCTGACGTCGAGGCTGAACTGGTCTCCGGTGCGGAATCCACGGTCCTGAACCGCACCACCGCGTTCGGCGCCTACGACGCCAACTACGTCATCGCCGTCCAGAACCGCACCGACCACCTCACCAGCCCGGCAGCGCCCGGAGTCTCCCGCCAGCGGATTTGGCACATCCGTGCCAACCAGGTTGTCCTGGCACCCGGCGCCCACGAGCGCCCCCTGGTGTTCGAGAACAACGACCGCCCGGGCGTCATGCTCGCCTCGGCAGTGCGAACCTACCTGAACCGCTACGCAGTGGCCGCCGGCAGCCGCGTGGTCATCGGCACCACCAACGACAGCGCCTACGCCACCGCCGCTGACCTCGCCGCCGCCGGCGTCAAGGTCGCAGCCGTCGTGGACGCCCGCCCCAAGCTCACACCCGCGGCAACCGCCGCCGTGGAATCCGGAATCCGGGTGCTGATCGGCAGCGCGGTGGCCAACACCTCCGCTGATTCCGCCGGACGGCTGGACGGCGTCACCGTCCGCAGCATCAACGACGACGGCGAGCTCACCTCCGGCGTCGAGCAGATCGCCGCAGACCTGCTGGCTGTGTCCGGCGGCTGGAGCCCGCTGGTGCACCTGCACTCGCAGCGGCAGGGCAAGCTGCGCTGGGACGACGAGCTGGCAGCCTTCGTGCCCAGTACCGAGGTTCCCAACCAGCAGACCATCGGCGCCGGCCGCGGCTCCTTCGACACCGCCGACTGCCTCGCCGAGGGCATCTCCGCCGGTGCGAAGGCGGCCATCGCCGCGGGCTTCGAGCCTGAAAATGCCGACGCTGCCGTCGATCCCATTCTCCTTTCCGAGCCGAAGGCTTCCGCCCCCACCCGCCAGCTCTGGCTGGTACCGGGGGAGAGCGGGACCCCGGACGACTGGCACCACCACTTCGTGGACTTCCAACGCGACCAGTCCGTGGCGGACGTGCTCCGCTCCACCGGTGCCGGCATGCGTTCCGTGGAGCACATCAAGCGGTACACCTCCATCAGCACCGCCAACGACCAGGGCAAGACCTCCGGCGTGAACGCCATCGGCGTGATCGCGGCGGCACTGCGCACGGCCGGCGAGGCTTCCCGCGGCATCGGCGACATCGGCACCACCACCTACCGGGCACCGTTCACGCCGGTGGCCTTCGCGGCTCTGGCCGGACGCCAGCGCGGTGAGCTCTTCGACCCCGCCCGCATCACCTCGATCCAGCCGTGGCACGTTGCCAAGGGTGCATTGTTTGAGGATGTCGGGCAGTGGAAGCGGCCCTGGTACTACCCGCAGGGCGGGGAGGACATGGACGCCGCAGTGCTGCGCGAATGCGCCGCCGTCCGCGACTCCGTGGGGTTCATGGATGCCACCACCCTGGGCAAGATCGAAATCCGCGGCAAGGACGCCGGCGAGTTCCTGAACCGCGTCTACACCAACGCCTTCAAGAAGCTCGCCCCGGGCTCGGCACGCTACGGCGTCATGTGCCTCGCTGACGGCATGATCTTCGACGACGGCGTGACCCTCCGGCTGGATGAAGACACCTACTTCATGACCACCACCACCGGCGGCGCCGCGAAGGTGCTGGACCACCTGGAGGAATGGCTGCAGACCGAATGGCCCGAGCTGGACGTCCAGTGCACCTCGGTGACGGAGCAGTGGAACACGATTGCCGTCGTGGGGCCCAAATCCCGCGAAGTGATCGCCAAGGTGGCTCCGGAACTGGCCGCCAACGGCGGACTCGAGGCCGAGAACTTCCCGTTCATGACCTTCCGCGAAACCACCCTCGCCTCCGGCGTCCGGGCCCGGGTCTGCCGGATCTCGTTCTCCGGCGAACTCGCCTACGAGATCAACATCCCGGCCTGGTACGGCCTGAACACCTGGGAGTCCGTGGCCGCTGCCGGCGCCGAATTCAACATCACCCCGTACGGCACCGAAACCATGCACGTGCTGCGCGCCGAGAAGGGCTACCCAATCGTCGGGCAGGACACCGACGGCACCGTCACCCCGCAGGATGCCGGCATGGAGTGGATCGTATCCAAAGCCAAGGAGTTCATCGGCAAGCGCTCCTACTCACGGGTGGACGCCCAGCGTGAAGACCGCAAGCACCTGGTCAGCGTCCTCCCCGTGGACCGCACGCTGCGGCTGCCCGAAGGCACCCAGCTGGTGGAAAAGGGACGCTCCACCAACCCCGCCTACGGCCCCGTGCCGATGGAAGGGTTCGTCACCTCCAGCTACCACAGCGCAGCGCTGGGCCGTTCGTTCGGCCTGGCCCTGATCAAGAACGGACGCAACCGCATCGGCGAGACGCTGATTGCCGCCGCCGGCGACCAGCTGGTGGACGTGGTTGTTGCAGAGACAGTGCTTTTTGACTCCGAAGGGACCCGCAAAGATGGCTGAGACAGCAGCTTCCCCCACCCCCGCAAAGACTCCGGTGGATAAAGACCTCGCGGTCCGCACCAGCCCGGCCGAAGTGCTCCGGGACGCGTTCGCGGCAGGCTCGCTCGCCGGAACCGTCGAGATCTCCGAGCTCCCCTTCCTTACCATGGTGGGGATCCGGGCAGCCGCAGGCTCCGACGCTGCACAGCGCATCGCCGCGGTGACCGGCGGCCTGCCCGCCGGTTCCGGCGCGGTGGCCGGCAGCGGTGACACCTCCGTCCTGTGGCTGGGCCCGGCCGAGTTCCTGGTGGTTGCGCCCACCGAAGCCCACGAGTCCCTGGGCGGCGGCCTCATCCAGGCGCTCCGGGACGCCCTGGGCGGCGATTCCGGCCAGGTGGTTGACCTCTCGGCCAACCGCACCACCTTCGAACTGACCGGCCCGCAGGCACGCTCCGTCCTCGAAAAGGGCTGCTCGTTGGACCTGCACCCCCGCGTCTTCAAGCCCGGCACCGCGTACTCCACGGAAATCGGGAACATCCCCGCCCTCCTGTGGAAGACCGGTGAGGAGTCCTTCAGGGTCTTCCCGCGGGCCTCGTTCGCCGAGTTCCTGGGCCGCTGGCTCCTGGACGGCATGCGGGAGTACGCCTCGCCAGAGGTCCCCTGATGGCGCTGAGCGTCCTTGACCTCTTTTCTGTCGGCATCGGGCCCTCGTCGTCACACACGGTGGGCCCGATGCGGGCGGCAAAGCTCTTCGCTGACGGGCTGAAGGGCGACGGCCACTTGGCCTCCACCACCCGGGTCCAGTCCGAACTGTTCGGCTCCCTGGGCGCCACCGGCCGCGGCCACGGCTCGGACAAGGCAGTGGTCCTGGGTTTGCAGGGCCTGGAACCGGAGACCGTCAACACCTTTACCGCCGACGACCAGGTGGCTTCCGCAGCACTCAACGCCGAACTCCAGATCGCAGGGACCCACCGGGTGGACTTCAACTGGGAAGAGGACGTGGTCCTCCACCGGCGCAAGTCCCTCCCGGCACACCCGAACGGCATGACGTTCCGGGCGCTGGACCACAGCGGTGCCGTGCTGAGCGAACGGAGCTACTACTCGATCGGCGGCGGCTTCGTGGTGGACGGCGACGCCGAGGGCGCGGACAAGGTGGTGGCGGATGACACCGTGCTGCCGTACCCGTTCTCAACGGCTGACGAACTCCTCGAGATCTGCAGCCGCGAAAGCATGTCCATCTCCGACGTCATGCTCGCCAACGAACTGACCTGGCGCAGCGAAGCCGAGCTCCGGGAGCAGCTGCTGGGGCTCTGGGACGTCATGAAGGAATGCGTGGAGAACGGCTGCAACGCCGAAGGCATCCTCCCCGGCGGACTGAAGGTCACCCGGCGGGCGCCGTCGCTCTTCCGCACGCTGACTGCCTCCGCCGCCTCGGCCGAAGCGTCCGCCAAGGCAGCGGCAGCCTCGCCGTCGCCCGTCCAGGCGCCGGCCGATCCCTTGCTGGCGATGGAATGGGTGAACCTCTTCGCGCTGGCCGTGAACGAGGAGAACGCCGCCGGCGGGCGCATTGTCACCGCCCCCACCAACGGGGCAGCGGGCATCGTGCCTGCCGTGCTGCACTACTACGTGAAGTTTGTTCCGGGAGCCGACGACGACGGTGTGGTCCGCTTCCTGCTGGCGGCGGCCGCCGTCGGAATCCTGTTCAAGACGAACGCCTCCATCTCCGGCGCTGAAGTGGGCTGCCAAGGTGAGGTCGGGTCGGCCTGCTCCATGGCCGCCGCCGGTCTCTGCGAGGTGCTCGGCGGAACGCCCGCGCAGGTGGAGAACGCCGCCGAGGTGGGGATCGAACACAACCTCGGCCTGACCTGCGACCCCGTGGGCGGGCTGGTGCAGATCCCCTGCATCGAACGGAACGCGATCGCCAGCGTCAAGGCGATCAACGCGGCCCGGCTGGCCCTGCATGGGGACGGCAGCCATAAGGTCTCGCTGGACAAGGCGATCAAGACCATGCGCGATACCGGAGCCGACATGAAAACCAAGTACAAGGAAACCTCCCGAGGAGGACTCGCCGTGAATGTGATCGAGTGCTGAACCATGACTGCCACTGAAACCCACGTGCCCGCGCCCAAGGCGCCCACCACCGTGGAACACGTCCTGACCCTTGACTGCCCGGAAGGGCCCGGCATTGTCCACGCCGTGTCCGGCTTCCTGCTGGATCACGGCTGCGACATCATCGACAACAAGCAGTTCGGTGAACGCTCTGAAGGGCACTTCTTCATGCGCGTGCACTTCGCCTCCGAAGGCGACGATTCCACGCTGGACGTTTTGCGGAACTCCTTCGCCCCCGTGGCGGAGAAATTCGGCATGCGCTGGCAGCTGGAACGCCAGGGCTCCAAGCGCAAGGTGCTGATCATGGTGTCCAAGTTCGGGCACTGCCTCAACGACCTGCTGTTCCGTGCCCGCATCGGCGAACTGCCCGTGGACGTGGTGGCTGTTGTGTCCAACCACCGGGACCACCAGGCCCTGGTGGAGTGGCACGGCATCCCGTTCCACCACATCCCGGTCACTGCCGCCACCAAGCCCGCAGCGGAAGCCGAGCTGATGGAACTGGTGGACGGGCTCGACGTCGAACTGGTGGTGCTGGCCCGCTACATGCAGGTGCTCAGCGACGACCTGACCCGGCAACTGGACGGCCGGGCCATCAACATCCACCACTCGTTCCTGCCCAGCTTCAAGGGCGCCAAGCCCTACCACCAGGCGTACGCACGCGGCGTCAAGACCGTTGGCGCCACCGCGCACTACGTCAACGCAGAGCTGGACGAGGGGCCCATCATCTCCCAGCAGGTGGTGGACGTGGACCACACCTACGGCCCCGAGGACCTGGTGGCCGCGGGCCGCGACACCGAATGCAAGGCCCTCTCCAACGCAGTGAAGTGGCACTGCGAAGGCCGGGTCATCCTGCAGGGCAACCGCACCGTGGTGCTCCGCTAGCACGGGCCTGCGCCGCTGCCGGGACTGGAACCGCCTCATAGGCGTCCCGGCCGGCGCCTGAGCGGACATCTTTACAGCTGAAGCGCGGCTGGTTGCCCTGACGGGTGGCCGGCCGCGTTTTTTTGCCGTTCCCTACGGCGTCGCCTGTTCGGCCAGCCGGGCCCTGATGCGTTCGGTGGCGTCCACCAGGGATGCCTCGTTCACCGCTGCCGCAGCCGCCGCATCCCCGTTTCGTGCCGCCGTCACCAGGTCCTGCTGGTACCGCCACAGCGAATCGTCCGTGCCGGAGTCCAGGGAGCCCTGCGCGCCGACAATCTTGTACGCCCGGCACTGCTGCCACAGCGTCCTGATAATCTGGAGCAGCACGGGATTGCCGCTGGCCTGGTACAGGATGGCCAGCATCGCCTCATCGTGGTCCAGCAGCGCGATCACCCGCTGCTCGTCGATGGCCTTGCGCATCAGTTCGTACTCGGACTGCATCCTTCTGCAGTCCTCGGGCGTGATGTTTTCACTGCCCAGCCGGGCCGCCTCGGTTTCGAGGAGCCTGCGGACGCCGTAAACGTGGATGAGCTCCTCGAAGGTCAGGCTCTTGACCACTGCACCCTTGTGGGGTTCCCGCTCCGCAAGGCCGATCTCCTCCAGCCGCCGGATCGCCTCGCGCACGGGCATCACGCTGGTGCCCACCTGCTCGGCAAGGTCCCGCACCTTGAGCCTGGAGCCGGCCGGGAGGTCGCCGCTGAGGATCGAGGCGTGGATCATCGCAAAGACCTGATCCGTCAGCAGGGTGGGCTCGACGCGCTTGGATATGACCACCCGTCCAATATACGGCCGCGTGGAGATCTGCCCCGACGGCTCAATCAGCGAGCCTCCTAAGCCCAAGGAAATCTTCGTCGAAGGTCTTGTGTGATCTGTGATCACATCTTATGGTGGTTTGAGTCACATGGCTCGAGCGTTCCGGAACCACGGACCCAGCCGGCCCACACCTGCGGGACGCCGCCACCGACGGCGGCGAACCCGGCACACGAACAACAGCAAGGAACGGTCAGATGAAAGACGCAGTAATCGTTGGAGGCGGACTCGCCGGGCTCTCGGCGGCCTGGCGGCTGAGGCACTGGGACACTGTTGTCCTCGAATCCGGCACCCGGGTGGGCGGACGCATCCGTTCCGAGCGCCGCGGAGACTACTGGCTGAACTGGGGCGGGCACGTCTTCGCCGGCGCCGGGTCCTCCACCGATGCGCTCCTCAACGAAGTCGGCGTCATGGCTGTCCAGATCCCAGGCTCCCTGCAGGGGTTGTCCATGAACGGCAAGTTCATCAAGAAGGGTCACATCGCCACCTACCCTTTCCGGATCCCGATGTCCCTGGCAGCCCGCGTGGACACCATGCGTGCAGGCCTTAAGGTGGTCAGCGGAGTGGCCAAGTACACCGGAGTGGTCCGCAAGCGCGCTGGTGAATCCGGGGCCATGAGGCAGCAGCGGATCTACGATTTCGAGAACAGCTCCTCCTTCCAGGACTTCATCGGCAACCTGTCCGAGGATGCGGCCGCCCTGTTCAAGACCACCGTGACCCGCTCTGCCGGTGACATGGACCAGATCTCCGCGGGCGCCGGCATCGGCTACTTCAGCCTGGTCCTCGGTTTCGGCCAGGGCCTCAGCCAGGGCATCGTGGGTGGCCCGTCCACCCTGACTGAATCCATCGCCGCGGCACTGGGTGACCGCATCGAGCTCGGCGCGGCGGTGCACGAAGTAGTCCACAAGAAGGACTCCGTGCTGGTCCGGTACCGCCAGGACGGCGTCGACCGCGAAGTGGAGGCCCGCACCGTGGTCCTGGCCACCACTTCCGACGTCTCGCACAGGATCGCCGTGGACCTTCCGGAGGACCTCCGTGGCGCGCTGGGCCAGATCAAATACGGTCCGCACGTCAGCACGGCCTTCCTGACCAACGAAACCACCGCAAAGCCGTGGGATGACATCTACGCGATCGCCGCCCCCAAGCGCTCGTTCGCGATCGCCTTGAACCAGGCGAGCATCGTGCGCGGCACCGAATCCGTCCGCAAGCCCGGCGGCAGTTTCATGACCTTCTCGCCCGCCAGCCTCGGCACAGCCCTGCTGGACAAGCCCGAGGAGGAAGTCATCAACACCCACCTGACCGACCTGGACCAAGTGCTGGGCCACGGCTTCGCCGACAGCGTCGTCGAAGCCAAGGTGGACCGGTGGAAGAACGCCTCACCGTACTGCTTCCCGGGCCGGGCGAAAATCCAGTCCACCCTGATGCGCGGAACCGACCGCGTCTTCCTGGCAGGCGACTACCTGGGAACCCTCTACACCGAGAGCTCCATCACCACTGGCTTCTCCGCAGCCCAGGAAGCCGCAAGCGTGCTGGCAACGCACCGCCAGGCGCCGCCACTCTCCGGCCTGTCCATCGTGGCCTGACCCCCGGCCCTACCCAACCTCCGTCCCTGCCCCCCCGTACTTCAGTAAGGAAGAACTTCATGTCCAACCAACTCCGCGGTGTCCTCACCGCCCTGACCACCCCCTTCACGCAGGACGAATCCCTCGATGTCGAGACCCTGCGCCTGATCGTTGACCGCTCCATCGACGCCGGCGTTGACGGTGTGGTGGCCGCAGGATCCACCGGCGAGGTGGGTGCGCTCTCCTCCGAGGAGCGGCTGCTGCTCATCGAAACCGTCATCCAGCAGGCCAACGGCCGCGTGCCGGTCATCGCGAACACCGGGGCCACCTCCACTGCCGAGGCCATCCGCCTTTCGCAGGCAGCCGAGAAACTCGGTGCCGACGTGCTCATGCTGGTCACGCCGTACTACGAGCCGCTGACCCTCGAGGAGACCGTCACCTACATCAAGGACGTGGCCCGTTCCGTCACCATCCCGGTGATGCTCTACAACATCCCGGCCGTCACGGGCGTGAACCTGGACCCGGCCACCGTCCGGGCCCTGGCCGAAGACGTGGAGAACATCCGCTACATCAAGGACTCCAGCGCCAACTGGGAACAGGCTCTCCAGCTGATCCACCACCACTCCGACGTCATCGGCACCTTCATCGGCTGGGACGTCTACCTCTACAGCGCCCTGATTGAAGGCGCAGCAGGCGTCATGGCAGGCACCGCCAACGTTGTCCCGGGGGAGATCGTCGACGTCAGCCGTCGCATCGCCGGGGGTGACCTGCAGGGTGCACTGGGCCAGTGGAAGAAGGTCTACCCCGTGATTGATGCGCTCCTGTCCGTGCCGTTCATTCCCGCCGTCAAGGCCGGCCTGGCCCTCCAGGGCCTCCCTGCCGGATCACCCCGCCGCCCCACCGCGGACCTCGACAGCGACGACCTTAACCGGGTCAAGCAGGCCCTGTCCGCCCTGTACCAGACCGTCGGCTAGGCCATGGATACCGATTTCGGCGCCTTCCTGTCCACCGTCTCGGACGCCATCTGGGCGCCCATGGCCTACGTGGTCCTGGGCCTGGGCGTCGCCTACTCCATCGCCACCAAAGGCATCCAGTTCCGCCGCATCCCGGACATGCTTAGGCAGCTCAAGGACAGCGAAGGCGGCGAAGGCGGCCTGTCCTCCTTCCAGGCCCTGGTGCTGGCACTGGCCAGCCGGGTCGGCGTCGGCAGCATCGCCGGGGTGGCGACCGCGGTGGGTGCCGGTGGACCCGGCGCCCTGGTGTGGATGGCCATCACCGGCCTGGTGGGCTGCACGGTCGGATACGCCGAGGCAGCCCTGTCCCAAACATTCAAGCGCCAGGTCCAGGACGAGGACCGGCGCAACGCCAACGAGGACATCGGCGGCATGCCGTACTACATCAAGTACGGCCTGAAGCTTCCCAAGGTGGGAGCCCTCGTGGCCGTGCTCGGCGTCATCGGCTACGGCTTCGTCTTCCCCGGCTTGCAGGTCAATACCATTGCCGCAACCGCCAAGCTCGCATTCGGCCTGGACAGCTGGATCCCCGCCATCCTGGTGACCGTCCTCATCGCACTCGTCATCTTCGGCGGAACCTCCCGCCTCGTGAAGGTCACCCAGGCGCTGGTGCCGCTGCTCGCCGTCGGTTACCTGGTGCTGGCCCTGGCTGTCATCGCCATTAGCATCGGCAGCGTTCCCGCCGCCGTCGCACTGATCTTCCAGTCCGCCGTCGGCATCCATCCCGTCCTGGGCGGCATCGCCGGCGCCGCAGTGGCCTGGGGCGTCCGCCGCGCGGTCTTCGCCTCCTCCAACGGGCTCGGCGAGGCCACCTTCGCCGCAGCTGCAGCCCGCACGTCCCACCCGGGCAAGCAAGGCCTGGTGCAGACCTTCAGCATCTACATCGACGTGCTGCTGATCTGCATGGCCACCGGGCTCATGATGGTGGTCTCCGGCAAATACAACGTGGCCGACGGATCCGGCGGCTACCTGGTCAACAACCTGCCCGGCGTCCCGGTAGGCGCCAACTGGGTCCAGGAAGCCATTGACACCCTCGTGCCGGGATGGGGCGCAGGGTTCGTCGCCGTCGCCGTCCTGCTCTTCGGCTTCACCTGCCTGCTGGCCTACTTCTACGTGGCGAACTCCAACCTCCTCTACCTGCTGGACGGCAGGCCCGGCCACCTCTGGAAGAACATCCTCAAGGTGGGCACCATGGTCATCGTGTTCCTGGGCTCGATCATCAACGCCCAGATCGTCTGGGCGGCCGGCGACATCGGCCTTGGCCTGATCGCCTGGGTCAACCTCATCTGCCTGGCCTTCCTGTTCCCGCTGGTCCGCAAGATCTACAAGGACTACGAATGCCAGCGCAAACTCGGCCTGGACCCCACCTTCGACCCCAAAGCCCTGGGCATCGACGGCGCCGACTTCTGGGAAAAGCCGGTTCCGGTCGAACACCACCACCACCCCCAGCAGCATTCCAGCGAAAGGACATCAGGCACGCCATGACCACCGCAGAAAAGACACTCTTCACGGTCCTCCGGGCGGAGACCCCGCCGGTACCCGCCCTCCCTCCCGTCGGCCAGTTCATCGGCGGAAAGTTCGTCCCCTCCACCTCCAGCGAGACGGCCGACGTCGTCAACCCGGCTACCGAGGGCATCCTCATGCAGGTGCCCGCCGGCACGGTGGAGGACGTCGACGCCGCCGTTGCGGCCGCCGTTGCCGCCAAAGCAGCCTGGGCCGCCACCACGCCGCGGGAACGGTCCGCCGTCCTGCTGAAGATCGCCGACATCATCGAGACGAACCGTGCGGTGTTCGAAACCCTCGAAGCTGCCAACACCGGTAAGCCCGAAGCGGTGGCGGAAGACGACATTTCCAGCGCCATCGACACCTTCCGGTTTTCGGCCGGCGCCGCCCGTGCCTACAGCACGCTCGGCGCGGACGACTACGCCGAGAACCACACCTCGGTGATCCACCGCGAGCCGGTCGGCGTCGTCGGTGTCATCACGCCGTGGAACTACCCTCTGCTGATGGCCGCCTGGAAGATCGCCCCGATCCTGGGCGCCGGGAACACCCTAGTCCTCAAGCCCTCCGAGCAGACCCCGCTGACCACCCTCAAGCTGGCCGAACTCATCGCCGCCGAGGTTCCCGCCGGCGTTATCAACATCGTCACGGGCCCCGGCCGCGTGGTGGGCAACCGCCTCTCCGAGCACCCCGGCGTGGACCTCGTGGCCATCACGGGCAGCGTGGGCAGCGGCCAGAAAGTGGCCGCAGCCGCCGCCGATACCGTCAAGCGCGTGCACCTTGAGCTGGGCGGCAAGGCACCGGTCGTCATCTTTGCCGACGCCGACCTCGAGGCCGCTGCTAAAGGCGTCCGCAGTGCCGGGTTCTGGAACGGCGGGCAGGAATGCGGCGCGGCGTGCCGCGTCCTGGTCCACGAATCGGTGGCGGACAAGTTCACCGAGCTGCTGGTCCGGGAGATCAGCGAAATCACCGTCGGCACCCCCGGCGGCGGTGACGCCGAAATTGGCTCCATGATCTCCAAGGCGCACTATGAGCGTGTCCTGGCAGCAATCGATGAGATCCGGAAGGACGGCCTGACCATCGCCGTGGGCGGCAACGCGATCGACGGGCCCGGTTACTTCATCGAGCCCACCGTTGTCACCAACGTGCCGGCCGGGGCCCCGATTACCAGCAATGAGATCTTCGGTCCCGTGGTGAGCGTGGAAACGTTCAGCAACGACGAGGAAGCCGTCACCCGTGCCAACGAAACCATCTACGGACTGGCAGCATCGGTGTGGACCAAGGACTCCGCCCGCTCGCTCAACGTTCCCCGCAAGCTGGACTTCGGCACGGTCTGGGTCAACTCCCACCTGGTCATCGCCACCGAAATGCCATGGGGCGGGTTCAAAGGATCCGGCTACGGCCGCGACCTCTCCAGCTACGCCCTGGACGACTTCTCCCGCACCAAACACGTGATGTACAACCGCGGCTAAGCAGTTCCAAAGACCCCGCCGCAGCGCCTCCGGTGCTGTGGCGGGGCCTTTCCTGTGCCACAAATCCATGCGTGGTGCTTGTCCAGGCAGTCTTGTCCGTACGCCAAGCCGCTGTGTACGATCGTACGCATGGCCGATTATTTCGCGGATGATCCGCGCACCAACCGCGAGCGGATGCTGGCCGGGGACCTTTACATCGCCGATGACCCGGACAACGCCAAGGCATTTCACCGTGCCCTGAAGCTGCAGGCCCGGTACACGGCGGCCTACATCGAGGACCCGGAATCCGCGCGGCCCGTGCTGGCGGAACTGCTGGGTTCCGTGGGGGACAACGTGGATGTCCGGCCGCCGATCACCGTGGACTATGGCAGCTACATCACCGTGGGTGAAGGCACCTTCGTCAACTCCAACCTGACGGCCCTGGACGTCGCCGCGATCACCATCGGACGCGACTGCCAGATCGGCCCCAACGTGCAGCTGCTGACCCCCACCCACCCGCTCGAAGCCCAGCCGCGCCGGGACAAGCTCGAAGCGGCCAAGCCCATCAGCATCGGAGACAACGTCTGGCTGGGCGGCGGCGCCATCGTCCTGCCCGGCGTGACCATCGGGGAGAACACCGTGATCGGTGCAGGCGCCGTGGTCACCAAGGACATCCCCGCCAACGTGGTGGCCGTGGGGAACCCGGCCCGGGTAGTCAGGGACCTGCCGTGAGGGTATTCCGGTGGCAGTGACCCAGCGCCGTTTCGACCCGGAACGGCGTGACCGCATCATCGCCGCAGCCCTGGACGTCATCGCCGAAGCCGGAGTGGCCGGGGCCTCCCACCGCAAGATCGCTGCCCGGGCAGATGTGCCGCTTGGCTCCATGACCTACCACTTCACCGGCATGGAAGAAGTGCTGCGCGAAGCCTTCACCCGCTTCGCCGCCACCATCGCCGTCCGCTTCGAAGCCCGGATGGCGCGGGCGACCACCTTCGAGGAGGCCCGTGCCGCCGTGGTTGACCTGATCCACGAGGACCTCACCGGCTCAGCCCGCGAACTGGTCCTCACCCAGGAGCTGTACACCCTGGCGGCCCGCGAACCGCTCTATCGCGAGATCACCCACGCCTGGATGAAGCAGAGCCGCGACGCGCTGGTCCGGCACTTCGACCCCGCCACGTGCCGGATGCTGGACGCCCTGATTGAAGGCTTGTCCCTCCACGCCGCGCTGGACATCGAGGAACACCACCGCACTGCTACGGCCGAGGCGGTAGCCCGCATCACCACGCCCGCCGCGCCGCGCCACTGACGCGTAAAACCACTGACGTAACGCCCCCAGAAAGGCCGCCCCATGGCTTCCTCCGAAAGCCCACCTCCTTCCGAAGGCCCTGCTTCCTCCAGGAAAGATGCCCGTCCCGGCAGCACAGCACTCCCGGAAGCACGGCTCCGCCGGGCACGCATCGGCGTAGCACTGCTGTTCCTGACCAACGGCGCCCTGTTCGCCAACCTCCTGCCGCGCTACCCGGCCATCATGGATGAACTGCACCTCTCCAATGCGCAGTTCGGCATGGCGGTGGCCGCTTTTCCGCTGGGCGCCCTGGTGGCGGGCCTGGGCGCCGCCGCGCTGATCCGGCGCTTCGGAAGCGCAGCCGTGGCGGTACTCGGCACGGTGCTGACCGGCGCCGGTGTGCTGGCGGCCGGTGTGGCACCCTCCTGGGCGTTACTGGCCGGCGCGCTCTTTGCCGCGGGGGCGGCGGATGCCATCACGGACGTGGCCCAGAATTCGCACGGGCTCAGGGTGCAGCGGCTGTACGGCCGGTCCATCCTGAACTCGTTCCACGCGGTGTGGAGCATCGGCGCCGTCCTGGGCGGACTCATGGGCGCGGGTGCCATCCTGGCCGGGTTGTCCCGGGGGCTCCACCTCGGCCTGTCCTGCCTGGTCTTCGCCGCGGTGGCACTTGCTGCCTCGAGGCTGCTCCTGCCGGGCCATGATCCCGCGGCCGCAGCGCAAGAAGCCCAGGCCACAGGGACGGCGAAAACCACGGGACGGCCACCGCTGAAGATCTGGGCAATCCTGGCGGCATTGGTGCTGATTGCCGTTTCGGGCAGCCTGGTGGAGGACGCGGGCAGCACGTGGGCCGCTGTGTACCTGTCCGGTTCCCTCGGGGCTGCCGCCTCGCTCGCGGCGCTGGGTTATGTTTCGCTGACCGGCGCACAATTCGTCGGCCGGCTGGTGGGCGACCGGCTGGTGGACCGTTTCGGCCAGCGTGCCGTGGCCCGCTGCGGCGGCGTGATCGTCCTGGCAGGAATGGGCTGTGCCCTGGCCTGGCCCACAGTCCCCGGAACCATTGCCGGGTTCGCCGCCGCAGGCCTGGGTGTGGCCACCCTGGTCCCGGCTGCCATGCATACCGCAGATGAGCTGCCCGGGCTGCGGCACGGCACCGGACTGACGCTGGTCAGCTGGCTGATGCGCCTGGGATTCCTCTGCTCACCGCCCGTCGTGGGGCTCATTGCCGACGCCACCAGCGTGCGCACCGGCCTTTTGGTGGTGCCGCTCGCCGGGGTCCTGGTCCTCTTCCTCGCCCAGGTGCTCCCGCCACGGCGGGGCGTGCTCCACTTGCCAAAGCAGCCCCGCCCCGGGGATCAGGCCTCCGTTGCCGGGGACCCGTCGTCGTCCGCTTCTTCAACCTCGAGCAGCAGCGCGGTGCCCTGATACGCCGGCAGGTCGATGAAGAAGCTGTGCAGGTCATCCACCTGGCCCACGGTTTCGCCGCTGAAGAGGTCGCGCACGCTGGCACCCGGCGGAAGGTGGGTGGACCGGACGCTGCCGGAGATGTCCTGGCCGGAGAAGTTGAGCACGGTGATTTCGACGGCACCGCCGGCCAGCCCGTTCACCAGGACCAGCAGCCCGCGGTGCGAAACGTCCGGCACGTCCAGGAGCGTTCCGGTGGCGATGCCGTGCTCCTCCCGCACCGCCAGGATCCGCTGGAGCCTGCGGGCAAAGGAGTTTTCGTTGTCGAGCTGTTCCGGGAGCGGCCCGTAGAGGCTGCGGGCGCGGGGCATTCCGGAGGATGAGGCCGTGGCGTCCGGGCTGGTGCCCATGATGTCGTGCGCGCCGCGGTTGATCCAGCGGGTGTCGCCCTGCGCGATCAGCTCCCCAACGGTGCCGCGGTCCAGCACCGAAATCCCGGTCAAATCCCAGCCGGACAGTGCGAAGACGCCCGGCTGCAGCGCGTTGTACATGGACAGCAGGATGTGGGCGTCCAGGACCTGCGCCTCCTGCTCCGGCGTCAACGCATCCGGATCCTGGATCCCCAGCGTGGCCATGATGAAGCTGACAGTGGTGCAGGCGATCCCGTTCATGGTGAACACGGAGTTGTAGGGGGCGTTTTCGCCGGTGAGCCGCTCCCGCATGGTCTGCTGGACGTGCTCGGCGATCTGGGCCCCGGTCATTTCCTGGCCGCCGAGCTCGAAGACGTCGTCCCGGTGGCCCGCGGCGAAGTGCATGAGTTCGTAGGTGAGCTCGTCGTGGTTCTGCAGGGCATGGACCAGGGAGGCCTGGTCCACCCCGATCTCCTTGGACAGCCGCAGCGTCAGCCGCAGGAACTCCGTATCCCCGGTGACCAGCGCGAAGTGGTACGCGGGACGGGTGATGAAGTCGTAGGAAAGGTCCGGGCCGGATTCGGAGGTGGCCTTGATGTCGTCGATGGTCAGGTTCAGTTCCTGGAAGGAGAACCCGCCCACCTTGCGGATCATGGAGCCGATGAGCTGGTTGGCAGCCTCGGACAGCGGGTGCCCCTCGGACCAGCCCGGCTCCTCCTCGGCGCTCTTCTCCACGCCCAGGAACCCGTTGGCATCGAGCCGGAGGGCTCCGGTGCCGAGGTCCACCAGCGAATGCAGGGCATCGCCCACCACCAGGCGCATGCCGGCGAAGGTGGGATCCAGCCAGTTGATGGACGGCTGGCCGGCCTTGAAGTAGTGGAGGTAGACCCAGCGGCGGGTCTTGCCGGTGGTGTCCACGATGGCCCGGGTGGCACTCCAGTTGGTTTCCTTCACGCCGGGTTCGTAGAAGATCACCCGCTGCAGGCGGCCGATGATGTAGCCGGCCTTCTGCAGGGCCTGTTCCGCGTCCGGGCTGAGGTTCACCGAGTCCTTGCCCTCGGGGACGTCCGGCAGCAGGTGCCAGTCCTCCTCGGGGATGTCCACCATGTGGTAGATGCCGGGGTAGTCCCGGAAGTTCATTTCGGCGAGGCGGAAATCGGCGCCCTTGCCGGTGTGGCCCGGGACGATGTCGTCGATGATGGTGCCGCCGTGTTCCGCGGCCACCTCGCACATCCGCCGGAATTCATCCTCGTCGCCGAACACCGGATCTATGCCCATGCTGATCCGGTCGAAGTGGCCGTCCACGCTGGGGGTCTGCATCCATCCGCTGATGCCGCCGGCCAGCTTGACCGGGCCGGTGTGGATGGCGCGGATGCCGATGTTCCGGAACGCCTCCCACATTCCCTCGTCGCCCAGGGCCGACAGGAAGGACTGGCCGGGCTGGGTGATGAAGGACAGGGGATAGGCGGTGAACCACACGGGGGCGCGTTCGACGGCGGCCCGCGGGTTGGGGTGCGCGTAGGAGTTCTGCCACATGCTGGCCTGGCCCGAGAGCTGCCGGGCGAGCGTGTTGGCATCCCCGAGCATCGCCTGGTTCCGCAGCCATTCGACATAGGCGGCGTTGCGTCCGTCGAACTCAAAGGACGGCCTGGTGGCAAGGTACTGGCGGCGCCGGGCGATGGGCCTCAGGGCCTTGGGGCGCGCCGGGTAGAACTGTTCGTCGTAACTGATCTCCGCGTCGGCTGCCTGCTCGGTGGCAGCGGCCGTCTCCTGGCCTTCTTCGACGTCGAGGGCATCTGCTTCAAAAATCCCCTCGCTGGTGGTCGGTTCGCTCATGGTTCCTCTTTCCGAAGGTTACTTCCATGGCCCGGAGGCGAAGCCCCGGGACACCTTGCGCACGAATTCACCGTACCCCGGCGGGCAAGGGCTATTCGCGGAACCGCGGCGGTGCGGCAGTAAAGGACTGTCATACGTACCGCTGCGCTCACGGACAAGAACCGGTCGCTGGCGGACAAACGGCCGCCTGATCCCCGCTGCGAAGCTGGATTCCTCAACAACTTCCCCGCTCATGACCGTGAGAAGGACCCTTATGAGTATTTCGAATTCTGAACCCCGGACCACTGACGCTCCGGCCAGGGAGCATTCCACCGCCCTCCGCGCCGGAAGCGTCGGAGTGATGGGCATTCTCTTCTTTGTCCTGTCCGCCCAGGCGCCGCTGACCGGCATCGTGGGCGCCTCACCGCTCGCGGCAGCCCTCGGCAACGGCGCCGGCGCCCCGGGCGCCTACCTGATTGTCGGCGTCGTGATTGTCATCTTCGCGGTGGGCTTCGTAGCCATGAGCCGCAGGATCCAGGCCAACGGCGCCTTCTATGCCTACGTGACGGCCGCGTTCGGCCGGAGAACCGGTGCGGGTGCGGCCTGGCTGGCCCTGCTGGCCTACAACACCATCCAGGCGGCCATGTACGGGCTGTACGGTGCGGCCTTCTCGGGGCTCCTCGCCTCTGCGGGCCTTGACGTTCCCTGGTGGCTGCTGGCACTGGCCACCATGGCCGGCGTCCAGGTGCTCGGGTCCCTGAATATCGAACTCGGCGCCCGCATCCTGGCCCTGCTGGTGGGCCTGGAAGTTGCCGTGCTGCTGCTGTTCGGCTTCACCGTACTCTTCAGCGGCGGCGGCCCGGAGGGCATCAGCGTTGCGGCATCCTTCTCGCCCCAGGCCATCGGCGCCGGCGCCCCCGGGGTGGCCATCATGTTTGCCGTGGCGTCCATGTTCGGGTTCGAATCCACCGCCATCTACTCGGCGGAAGCCAAGGACCCGCACCGCACAGTGGCACGGGCCACGTACCTTTCCGTGGGCGTCATTTCGGTGTTCTTTTCCTTCATCTCCTGGATGCTGGTCAGCTACTACGGGCCGTCCAGGGTGATGGACGCCGCCGGGGCAGCCCTGGAATCCGGAGATGCCACCTCCTTCGTGCTCGGCCCGATGGTGGAACTCTTCGGTCCGTGGGCGGGGACTGTCACGGGCATCCTGCTGGTGACGTCGCTGCTGGCCGGGATCATCGCCTTCCACAACGGCATCAACCGCTACCTGCACTCGTTGGCGCTCCGCGGTTCCATGCCTGCCCGGGTGGCCCGGACCAACCGGCACCGTGCACCCGCTGTCGCCGCCTGGATCCAAACTGCCGCCGCCGTCGTCCTGGTGATGCCCTTCGCGGCACTCGCCCTGGACCCCGTCCTCACCCTGTTCTCCTGGTTCAGCGGGCTGGCCGTGGCGGCGCTGCTGGTGCTGTACATGCTGTGCTCCGTGGCCGTCGTCGGCTTCTTCCGCCGCGAATCCGCCGGGGCCGGGCTGTGGCAGACGCTGATCGCCCCTGCGCTCGCCTCCGTCCTGCTCGCGTGGGTCCTCTACCTGGTGGTCAGCAACTTCACCGCCCTGATCGGCGGCAGTGGGGAGACAGCAGCGGCCCTGCTGGTGGCCGTCCCCGTGGTCTTCGTGGCGGGGGTGCTGGTGGAAGCCAGGGTGCAGCGCCACCTTGACGGTGCCGGGCGCGGAACGGCAGAGCCGGACCCGCGGCTCAGCTGAGTGTTGCCCTGCCGGCCGCAGGACCCGGCGGCAGCGGATTGGCCCGGTGCGCAGCTAGCGTCTCGCGCCGGGCCAGCAGCTGCGCAGCGCAGAACAGCCCTGCCACGGCGGCGGCGGCCGCCCACGCCACCTCCGGGCCGGCCGGCCAGTTGCCGGCCAGCCCCAGGAAAGCCGGACCGGTGGCGGTAACGGGGCCGGCCAGCACCAGGGACCACCCGATAAACGGGTCCATCCGCCTCCGGCCCAGTGCCAGGGAACCGAACAGGGCGGCCCACAACACGGCCCAGGCCAGCCACAAGACTGCGAGCAGGGGATCGGTGCCGAGCCAGGCCGCGGCCAGGAGCAGCCCCAGTCCGGCCACCATGCCGCAGAACCAGCCCAGCCCCTTCGATCCCAGGTGCAGCAGGGCGTCCAGCCCCACGTAGACGTAGGTCAGTCCGAACAGGAACATGCCGGCTACCGTCAGCAGTTGCGCCGCGCCACCCGCCAGGGACATGAGGCCGAGCAGCAGCTGGAGGGCCCCCACCACCAGGTTCAGGATGGCGGCGTCCCGCCACGGCAGCCGGTTCAGGGTGGCCAGGCCGTTGACCAGCAGGACGGCGCCGGAGAGCAGGAGGCACAGGTACGCCATGTCAGGCCGCCTGTGAGCCGCAGTGACGACCGGCATTAGATATCGCTGAATGGAATTTCGTTGTCACAATACGGAGATTAGCTGAGAAAGTGGGTTTCGCTTGGCGGGCGGCAGTCGCAATCGGTTAGGTTGAAACGTAAACCTCTTGGGACAGCGCCGCCTCCGGTGTGCCGTCCCGCGTCCGGCCACGGTAAGGAAAACATCATGGATGCTCGACTCGAGGCCATCAGGGACACCGTCCTGGCCAGGAACCCCGGCGAAGCGGAATTCCACCAGGCTGTGGTGGAAGTCTTCGAAAGCCTGGGGCCCGTTCATGACAGGCACCCCGAGTTCCTTGAAGCCGCCATCCTGGAACGGCTCTGCGAGCCCGAGCGGCAGATCATCTTCCGCGTCCCGTGGACCGACGACGCCGGACGCGTCCAGATCAACCGCGGGTTCCGGGTGGAATTCAACTCAGCGCTGGGGCCGTACAAGGGCGGCCTGCGGTTCCACCCCTCGGTGTACCTGGGCATCGTCAAGTTCCTGGGTTTTGAACAGATCTTCAAGAACGCCCTCACCGGCATGCCCATCGGCGGCGGTAAGGGCGGCTCCGACTTCGATCCCCGGGGCCGCAGCGACGCCGAAGTCATGCGCTTCTGCCAGTCGTTTATGACCGAGCTTTACCGCCACATCGGCGAATACACCGACGTCCCGGCCGGCGACATCGGCGTGGGCGGCCGCGAAATCGGCTACCTTTTCGGCCAGTACAAGCGCATCACCAACCGCTACGAGTCCGGCGTCCTGACCGGCAAGGGCATCTCCTGGGGCGGCTCGCTGGTCCGCCCCGAAGCTACCGGGTTCGGTACGGTCATCTTCACGCAGGAGATGCTGAAGACCCGCGGATCCTCCTTCGACGGCCAGCGCGTGGTGGTTTCCGGTTCCGGCAATGTGGCCATCAACGCGATCGCCAAGGCGCAATCGCTGGGCGCCACAGTGGTGGCCTGCTCCGACTCGTCCGGCTACGTGGTGGACGAGGCGGGCATCGACGTCGCACTTCTTCGCGAGGTGAAGGAAGTGGAGCGCGGCCGCCTGAAGGACTATGCGGAACGCCGCGGCGGTGTCACCTATGTGGACGGCGGATCCGTGTGGGACGTCGACGCCACGGTGGCGCTGCCCTGCGCCACGCAGAACGAGCTCGACGGCGATGCTGCCGCCCGCCTGGTGCGCGGCGGCCTCCTGGCGGTCGGCGAAGGCGCCAACATGCCCTCCACCCGCGACGCCGTTGCGGTGTTCCAGGACGCCGGGCTGCTGTTTGGCCCCGGCAAGGCTGCCAACGCGGGCGGGGTGGCCACCTCGGCTTTGGAAATGCAGCAAAACGCCAGCCGGGATTCGTGGTCCTTCGAGCACACCGAGGAACGGCTGACGGAGATCATGGTGGGCATCCACCACCGCTGCGCGTCCACCGCTGACGAGTACGGCCAGCCGGGCAACTATGTGCTGGGCGCCAACATCGGCGGCTTCGTTAAAGTGGCCGATGCCATGCTGGCCCAGGGCCTGATCTGACCGTTACGTTCCGCGGCGCCAGTCCGACGGCGGCACGCCAAACGCATCCCGGAACGTGCGGCTGAAGTGTGCCGCATCCAGGAAACCCCACCGGGCGGCCACGGCGCCGACCGGCAGCCCGGCGTGCAGCGGGTCCCGGAGGTCGCGGCGGGCGCCTTCGAGCCGCTGCGTCCGGATCCAGTTGGCCACCGTGGTGCCGGACTCGTGGAAGACGTTGTGCAGGTGCCGGGTGGAAATGAAATGCGCCGCGGCGATGCTGGCCGGCGAGAGCAGTGGGTCCGACAGGTTCGCGTCAATGTACTCCCGCACCGCCACCGCCAGCAGTGCCTGCGGCTTCATCCGGTCCGGGGAGATGTCCATCTCGGCGTGCAGCATGGTGGACACCAGGTCCAGGGCGTTTGCCGCCAGCCTCGACCCGCTGGGCCCGTTGAGGACGTCCAGGTTCCCTGACAGCTGCCGGATGAACTGCCCCACGATGCCGCTGAGACCGCCATCGCCGGCCATCCGCACTGCCGCCAGCTGCCCCACGTAATCCGTGGGCAGGGCGAGGGCGTCGCACGGGAACATCACCACCAGGATCCGTGTGGTGTCCTCGAAGGCCAGGGTGTAGGGCCGGTTGGTGTCGTAGATGGCGAGGTCGCCGGGGCGGAGGACCGCCTCCCGGTTGTCCTGGATCAGCAGGCCGGTGCCTTCGAGCTGCAGGTTCAGTTTGAAGTACCGCTCGTGGGCCCGGGCAATGAGCGCCGGCGTGCGGTGGACTTCGTGGGATGTGGCCGTGACCTCCACGATGGACATCCGGTCCAGGACCCTGGAACGCAGCTGTCCGCGGAAACCCTCAACGTCTGCCGTCTCCGCCGCCAGCGGCACGAAGGACTCGGCCACCAGATGCTTCCAGTGGTCGAACGATGAGGCAATGCTGGCGGTGAGGGCCTGGCTTGCGGGGACCGTGGCCCGGACGGGTGCTGGCATGGCTGCTCCTGACGAGTGGTCACTCGGACGTTCCCCCCGGGACTGTGTCGTGGAACACAGTGACAACAGGTTAGGGTCCCTGGAATTTTTTTTCAACACTTGGCGAAAAAAGGCGACGGGGGCACTTTCCCGCGTGCCGTCGTCGTCCGTCCCCTGAGCGCGCTTCGGGCCGGAGGCCACCGCCGCCCATGCGCGGCGCGAAGACCCGGGCCGGGTGTTCTCCGACGCGCTGGTCCTGACCGCAACCGTGGCAAGCTTCGCCGGCGTGGGCCTCACCCTCGTCGATGCGTCCACGGCGGAGGGCTTCGCCAAAGATGCCATGGTGGCCATGGCCCTCGGCGGCATCGCCCTGTCCTGGTTCCTGGTGCACACCCTCTTCACCCTGCGGTACGCCTCGATGTTCTACCGGGACCGGGGTGGGGTCGATTTCAACGAGGAGGAACCTCCCCGCCACAGGGATTTTGCGTACCTGGCCTTCACGGTGGGCATGACCTTCCAGGTTTCGGTCATGAGCCTCAAAACGCGGGCGATCCGCGGTGCGGTCCTCCGGCAGGCACTGCTGTCCTACCTCCTGGGAACCATCGTGCTGGCCACCACCATCAACCTGGTCTCGGGCCTCGTCCGCTAGGCGGAGCCAGGTGCATGCCCGGACATGCGAATGGGTGCAGTCTCCCTGAGGGGGCTGCACCCATTGCTGTACCGGGAGCCGGCCTGGGACTAATCCTTCTTGAAGGCGTCCTTGACCTTTTCTCCGGCCTGCTTCAGGTCAGCTTTGGCCTGATCGGTCTTGCCCTCGGCCTTCAGGCTTTCATCGCCTGAAGCGTGGCCTGCAGCTTCCTTGCCCTTGCCGCCAAGCTTTTCCGCGGCGTTATCAATCTTGTCGTCCAAACCCATGAGCTGCTCCTTGCGTTCGTACCCGCCCCGGGAAGTCCCGGAACCTGACCCTCAATACTAAGCATGCTTTTAGTTTCCCGCGTCCCATTCCCGGCGGGTTTAAGGCAAACTCACAGGATTAGGGTAGGGCCCCTTGCAGCGTCCCGGCTGCGGCACGGTCTGGCTGCGTTTCCCGGCGCTGCCGGGGGTGGCTGTGGCGCGGTTCAGCAGCGCAGCAGGGCCAGATAGCCTTCCAGCTGCGCGGCGTGGCCGAACTCCATGCGGTCCGGCGGGGCGAGTGCGGCCTCGATCTGGGCGCCGAGCAGCATGTTCAGGAGCTGGCGGGCCAGGAGGGAATCGTCGACGGCGGCACGCACGTCGCCGCTCTTACGCGCCTCCGCGAGGTAGCGCCGGATGGTCTCCACCCATTCCTCCATGGACTGCCGGTGGATTTCCGCCTTCCCGGTATCGGTGACCGCCTTCTGCCAGAACGGGATCACGATGCGGGCCTCGTTGACACGTTCCTCGTCCAGCGGGAGGACCTCGAGGCAGAAGGCCTGGAGGGCGTCGAGGCCGGACCTGCCCCCGGTGACCTCCGCAATGCGACGGTTGGTCCGGTTGAACACGTGCCCGAAGGCGAACTCCAGGAGTGTGTCCTTGGTGGGGAAATAGGGTTTCAGGGCTCCGTTCGCGAAGCCTGCCTCCTGTGCGATTTCCCGCATGGTGGCGCCTTCCATGCCCTGCCTGGCGATGATCCGCCAGGTGGCATCCACCAACTCCAGGCGCCGCTCGTCATGGTCAACAATCTTCGGCACCGCGGACCACTCCCGGAAATTTTTTGGCTCGGACTCTTGTGGGCCATGTTACGGACGTTTATTCTCTACAACTATAGAAAATAAACCACCGGCAGCCGGCGACGGCCCGATCAAAAGGTTTCCCATGACTCTCACCCCCACTGAAACCAGCACGGAATCGGCCTCTGCATCTTCCTATGGGCCGGTCACGGCAGCGGAGATCCTCGAAGTGCGTTCCATCCTCCAGGCCAACGGGCTCTTTGGCCCACAGCACCGCATCGCCTACCTGGGGCTGCTGGATCCGGCGCGCGGCACGGACCCGCGTGGCGCGGACCCACGCGGTGACGTCGGCGCAGTGAACCGCCGGTTCCGTACCTTCATCCACGATGTCTCCGGCGCTGCGCCGCGCGATGTTGTGGTCTCCGTGACGCAGCGGACGGTGGAGACCGCCGTCGAACTCGACACCGCGGTGACCGGCGAACTGCCGGTCCTCGAAGAGGAGTTCGAGGTGGTGGAGTCGCTGCTTGCCACTGACGGACGCTGGCTGCAGGCCCTGGCGGACCGAAACCTGGACGTCAGGAAGGTCCGGGTGGCACCACTTTCCGCCGGCGTCTTCGAGTACCCGGAGGAAAAGGGCCGGCGCATCCTGCGCGGCCTGGCGTTCGTCCAGGAGTTCCCGGAGGACAGCGCCTGGGCGCACCCGGTGGACGGGCTGGTGGCGTACGTGGACGTCGTCAGCCAGGAAGTCACGCAGGTGCTGGACACGGGCGCCGTCCCGGTTCCCGCCGAACACGGCAACTACACCGACCCGGAGCTCACCGGCCCGCTGCGCACCACGCAGAAGCCCATCAGCATCACCCAGCCGGAGGGGCCCAGCTTCACCGTCACCGGCGGCAACCACGTGGAATGGGAAAAGTGGAGCCTGGACGTGGGGTTCGATTCCCGCGAAGGCGTGGTCCTCCACAATCTCGCATTCCAGGACGGTGACCGGAAACGGCCCATCATCAACCGGGGCTCCATCGCCGAGATGGTGGTTCCGTACGGCGACCCGTCCCCCATCCGGTCCTGGCAGAACTACTTCGACACCGGCGAATACCTGGTGGGCCAGTACGCCAACTCGCTGGAACTGGGCTGCGACTGCCTGGGCGAGATCACCTACCTGAGCCCCGTCATCAGCGATGCGTTCGGCAACCCCCGGGAAATCCGCAATGGCATCTGCATGCACGAGGAGGACTGGAGCATCCTCTCCAAGCACTCCGACCTCTGGAGCGGGATCACCTACACCCGCCGGAACCGCCGCCTGGTGATCTCCTTCTTCACCACCATCGGCAACTACGACTACGGCTTCTACTGGTACCTCTACCTGGACGGCACCATCGAGTTCGAGGCCAAGGCCACCGGCGTCGTGTTCACGTCGGCGTTCCCGGAAGGCGGCTCGGACAACATCTCCCAGCTCGCCCCCGGCCTGGGCGCACCGTTCCACCAGCATCTCTTCAGCGCCAGGCTGGACATGGCCATCGACGGATTCACCAACAGGGTGGAGGAAGAAGACGTCATCCGGCAGGCCATGGGCCCCGGCAACGAGCGGGGCAACGCCTTCTCCCGGAAGCGCACGCTGCTCACCCGGGAATCCGAAGCCGTTCGCGAAGCCGACGCGCGGGCCGGCCGCACCTGGATCATCTCCAACCCCGAATCCCGCAACCGGCTGGGCGAGCCGGTGGGCTACAAACTCCACTCGCAGAACCAGCCCACGCTGCTGGCCGATCCGGACTCCTCCATTGCCCGCCGTGCGGCGTTCGCCACCAAGGACCTGTGGGTCACCCGGTACGCCGAGGAGGAGCGGTACCCCACCGGGGATTTCGTGAACCAGCACGGCGGCGGAGCTGGCCTGCCCGGGTATGTGGCGCAGGACCGGGACATCAACGGCCAG
Organism: Pseudarthrobacter sp. SORGH_AS 212; assembly: GCF_030818145.1. Classification (NCBI taxonomy): domain Bacteria; kingdom Bacillati; phylum Actinomycetota; class Actinomycetes; order Micrococcales; family Micrococcaceae; genus Pseudarthrobacter; species Pseudarthrobacter sp. SORGH_AS 212. Next base: position 2,462,624 of record NZ_JAUTAA010000001.1, read on the forward strand.
GACATCGTGGTGTGGCATACCTTCGGCCTCACCCATTTCCCTCGGGTGGAGGACTGGCCCATCATGCCCGTGGATACCGTGGGGTTCAAGCTCCGCCCCGAGGGCTTCTTCGACAGGAGCCCAGTCCTGGACGTCCCCGCGAACCCGAACCAGCAGGCGTCCTCATGCCACAGCGGGGGCAGCAGCGGTGGTTGCCACTAGCTTGGCCCCCGCCACGCCGGGCGGCACAGCCACGCGGACGACGCCGGGCGGACGGGTCCGCGCCCACGGTCCCGTCCTGCACCGGCGCCTCTGCGCTGTGGTCACCGCAGTGTCCTGCGCTGCGCACCTGTGGCTGGCTGTCCCGGGGCACCACGGACCCTGGCTGGGTTTCCTGATGCTCGCCCTCGCAGCCGCCTGCCTTCCCTGCACCGTGCACATCTGGCGGCACAGCCGGGTGGGGCCCCTGCACCAGGTGGCGGCGTCCGCCGTGGCGATGGTGGCCGTGCACGCTGCCCTGCTGCTGGGCACGGCCGGTGCGGTGCACGCCCACGGGGAAGGGCCGGCGTCGTCCGCCGTTTCCCTGCCCGCGGCGGAGGCCAGCCTGCAGTTGCTGCTGGTCATCGCCCTCGAACTCACCACCGCGCTGCTCGCCACAACGCTGGTGGCGCGGCTTCGTGCTGAACGCCGGCCTGGCTGAGCCGCCCGGCGTCACGCAGGGCACGCTTTTGGCCTTCCCGGGCCCGGTGCTCCGCGCAAAAGCCGGGCTCCGCCGTCGGGCGCCCGCCGAAAGGATGCTGCGCGTGACGCGGGCAGGTCCCGCGAACTACTTCTCGTCCGGCCCCAGGTCCGGGGCGGCCACGAAGCGGACCTCCCGGGTGGTGCTGCCCTGCAGTTCCAGGACGGCGAGCTCGTTGGCGCCCTCGCGGATCAGCGGCCCGGGTACGTAAAGGGTGCGCTGCGGGCCGCGGCTCCAGTAGCGGCCCAGGTTGAAGCCGTTGATGAAGGCGTTGCCCTTGGTCCAGCCGTCCAGGCGGAGGAACCTGTCGCCCGGACCCTCGGCCTCGAACGTGGCGAACGAAACCGACGGCCCGGCAACTCCGGTCCCGCCGGGCTGTTCGGCGGGAAGTTCCACTGCAGCGGCACGGAACGCCGCCAGCGAAGACAAGTCCACCGGCCGGACGCTCCAGTCCCGCACTTCCACACCGTCCAGCAGTGCCGGACCGGTCAGGCCCTTCGCCTCCCCGATCCGCGGCCCGTAGTTGACCCGGCCCTGGTCCTCCACGAGGACCTGCAGTATGCCGCCGCGAGGGAGGACGATGGAGCGCTCGCCGAGCTCCCGGCTTAGCGTCCCGAGGGGAAAGCCGTCCAGGAAGAACTGCGCGCGCGGTCGCGGATTTCGCTGAAGGTGAGGACGCCGTCGTCCAGCAGCCGTTCGTAGAGGAAGAAGCCGCGGTACTGGCCGGTGGTTTCACTCGGCGGCACGGAACCGGGGACCGGCACGGCGGGGAAGGCTGCGGCGGCATCCAGGAGCGGGGCGCTCGACGTTACGGACACAGCCGACGCTGGAACAGCGGCCCGGCGCTCCGGCACCTCCGCGGGAACCGGGAAGTGCTTGGCGATGACGTCCCGGAACGCGAAGTACTTGGCCGTGGGGTGGCCGTCCTCGGTGAGCGGCGCGTCGTAGTCGTAGGAGGTGATGGTGGGTTCGTAGATGCCTTTGTCGTTGGCACCGTTGGTGAAGCCGAAGTTGGTGCCGCCGTGGAACATGTAGATGTTCACCGACGCGCCGGCGGCCAGCAGGGCGTCGAGTTCCGCGGCCGAGGGGGCGGCATCGGTGGTGTGGTGGTGTGTGCCCCAGTTGTCGAACCAGCCGTTCCAGAATTCCGCGCACATCAGCGGCCCGTCCGGCTGCCGCTCCCGCAGGAAGGCCAGCCGCTCATCCGCGCGTGAACCGAACGTGCCGGTCTTGTGCAGCCCGGGCAGCGAGCCGTCCTCGATCATGGTCCCGAAAGGCTGGTCGCAGGTGAACAGGGGAACCTCGACGCCTGCGCGCTTGGCCGCATCCACGAGGTGCTGCAGGTAGGCCTTGTCCGAGCCATAAGCGCCATATTCGTTTTCGATCTGGAACAGGATCACCGGACCGCCGCGGGTGACCTGCCGCTCCACCACGATGGGCAGCAGCTGGTCCATGAACCCGTCCACGGCCGCCAGGTAACCGGGCTCGCTGCTGCGCACGCCAATACCCGGCTCGGTGAACAGCCACGCCGGGAGGCCGCCGTTGTCCCACTCCGCGCAAATATAGGGCCCGGGCCGGACGATCGCGTGCATGCCCTCGGCTGCCACCAGGTCCAGGAAGCGGCCCAGGTCCAGGCCGCCGCCGGTCCGGAAGCTGCCGGGCGTGGGGGAGTGCTCGTTCCACGGCACGTACGTCTCGATGGTGTTCAGGCCCATGAGGCGCGCCTTGCGGATCCGGTCCGCCCACAGGTCCGGGTGGACGCGGAAGTAGTGGATGGCGCCGGAGAGGATGCGGAACGGTTCTCCGTCCAGGAGGAAGTCGCGGCTGCCGATGGCAAAGGTATGCACGGTGGATCCCAAATCAGTTGGCGGTGCGGAGGGCGGCGGCGTAGGCGTAGGAGGTGTTGCTCCAGATGACGAAGAGCAGTGGTGCGGGTGCCAGGGCAATGCCGAGGACGGGCTGGAGGACGGCAGCGGAGGCGATGATGCCCAGCAGCACCAGGGCGGCGAGGCTGAGGTACCAGCGTTGGACGGTGAGGTAGAGGGCTGCCTTGAGCAGGTTCTTGAGGCCTGTTCCGGGCAGGAGGACGACGCCGGCGATCGCCATCACGGTCACGGTCACCGTTGCGGCGGCTGCGACGAGGATCACTGGCACCAGCAGGGCCGCCGCCGGCATCGGCTGGACGATCACCAGGTCCACGCCGAGGAACAGCAGGATGGCGACGGCTGCGAGCCCGAGCGGGGCGGTCTTTCGGAAGCTGCGGCGGTAACCGCGGAGGTAGGCGGCGACGGGTTTTACCGCGGCGCCGTCGTCGTGCAGGGCCTTGAAGGTGGTGAAGAGTCCGGCGAGGGAGGGCGGGATGGTGATGGTGAGGGCGAGGAAGAAGGGCCACGCGGCGGCGGGGTCTGCCACGAGGGCCAGGCACAGCACCAGCGGTGCGTTTGCGAGGGCCATCAGTACATTTCCGGCGAGGAAGGTGTAGATGAAGCCGAAGATGTTCCCGAAGGCCTCGAAGCCGGGGCTGGGGATCCGCCCGGCCAGGCCGCGTTGCCGGGGGTGTTGGCCTGTGTTCGGTGAGTGCCGGGTGGGGTGCTGTGCCACGGTGGTCATCCTTTCATGCCGCTCGTGGCGATGCCCTGGATGAAGTAGCGCTGGCCGATGAGGAAGATCGCGAGGATGGGGATCACCGAGATCACGGAGCCGGTCATGATCATGGCGTATTCGGCGTCGAACTGGCCCACGAAGGAGCGCAGGCCGAGTTGGACGGTCCAGAGCCGGTTGGAGGTGAGGTAGATGAACGGGCCCATGTAGTCGTTCCAGGTGTTCACGAAGGTCAGCAGGGCCAGGCTGGCAAGTGCGGGTTTGGACAGGGGGAGGATGACGCGGGCCCAGATGCCGTATTCGCTGAGGCCGTCGATGCGGGCGGCTTCGCAGAGTTCGTCCGGGATGGTCATGTAGTACTGGCGCATGAGGAACACGCCGAACGCGCCGAAGGCCTGGAGCAGGATGAGGGCGTTGAAGCTATTGGTGAGGCCAAGGTTCTGCATCATGATGTACTGCGGGACCATGTAGGCCTGCCAAGGCACGGCGATGGTGCCGATGTAAGCCAGGAACAGTACGTCGCGGCCGGGGAAGCGGACCTTGGAGAAGCCGTAGGCGGCCAGGGAACCGGTGAGGACCTGCAGGCAGGTGATGATCACGGCGAGGTAGAGGGAGTTCTGGAGGTAGCCCATCATGGGGATGCGGGTCCAGATGTCGGTGTAGTTGCTCCACACGAACTCGGTGGGGATCCATTGGATGGGGACGGTGAGGACCTGGTTGTTTTCCTTCAATGAGGAGGAGAGCATCCAGATGAACGGCACCATCAGCGCCGCCACGAGGACCACGAGGGCGGCGTAGATGACGAGGTCGGTGGTGCGTTTTTTCCGCTCGCGCGGGGAGCGGCGGCGTTCGGTGTTGCGGTCCTCCTCCGCATCGTTCGGGGGAAGCCCGGTTCCCAGGAGCCGGGACTCGGCCTTGAGGTCTTCGGCCATGTTGGTCATCAGCGTTCCCTCCGCTGTTGGATCTTGAATTGGAGCACGGTGACGGTCAGCACGATGAGGAACAGCACGAGGGAGATGGCCGAGGAGTAGCCGAATTTTCCTTCGCCGATGCCTTCCTGGTAGATGAGCTGGGACAGCACGGTGGTGGAGCGGCCGGGGCCGCCGTTGGTCATGACGACAATGAGGTCGAAGACTTTGAAGCTGGAGACGGTCAGCATGACGACGACGAAGAACGTGGTGGGGCGCAGGGAGGGGATGGTGACGTTCCAGAAGCGTTGCCAGGCGGAGGCGCCGTCGACTTCGGCGGCTTCGTAGAGTTCGGCGGGGATGGCCTGGAGGCCGGCGAGGTAGAGGACCATGTAGTAGCCCATGTCGCGCCAGACGCTGGTGATGATGACCGCGGGCAGGGCCCAGTCGGAGCTGGAGGTCCAGCCCGGCGGGTTGGCGATGCCGATGGTGGTGAGGAACTGGTTGATGGGGCCGTTGTCGGGGCTGAAGAGCATGTTCCAGACCACGGCCACTGCTACCAGTGAGGTGATGTACGGGAAGAAGATGGCGACGCGGAAGAAGCCGATGCCTTTGAGTTTGCGGTTCAGGAGCATCGCCAGGAGCAGGGCCAGGGCCATGGTGAGGGGGACATGGCCGATGGCGTAGACCACGGTGTTGCGCAGAGCGATCCAGAAGGAATCGGAGGCGAACATCCGCTGGAAGTTGGCCAGTCCCACCCACTTGGGGGCGGTGAAGGAGGTCCATTCCATGAAGGACAACGCGAACGCGGCCAGGACCGGGATGAGGGTGAAGGCCAGGAACCCCAGGAAGTTCGGCAGGATGAACGTCCAGCCAATCAGCGTGTTGCGGCGGGCCTGCTTCCGGTTGCCCCGGCTGTGGACAGCCGGGGCAACCGTCGAAGGAATAGTTTCAGTGCTCATGGCTGCCTGTTACTGGCCCAGGACTTCGCTTTTGACGCGCTTGCCCATCTCGGCAACCCCGTCGGACACCGAGCGCTCACCCACCATGATCAGATCGTGCTCCTGGTTGAGGACCTTGTCCGTGGCGGCAGACTTGTCACTGACCGGCATTTCCAGGGCAACCTCGTCCGGGGTGAAGGCCTTCTTGGACAGCTCGTCCGTGGGCATGCCGGCAAGCGTGAAGTACTCGGCGGTGATGGCGTCGTTCTGCAGGGCCGGCACAACGCCGATCTTCGAGATGGCCTTGGCGCCCTCCTCACCGGCGGCCCACTCGATGAACTTCTTGGCTGCGTCCGAGTGCGCGGCGTTCTTGTTGACGGCGAACGCAGTGGGCGAACCGAAAGTGGTGACCTTGCCGTCGTCGTTCTTCTGCGGCATCGGAGCCAGGCCCCAGTCCACGGTGGACTTGCCGTCCTTCTTGGCCTGCAGGATGCCGGCGATGTACCAGGTGCCCATGGGCATCATGGCTGCCTGGCCGGTCTCGAACATGGTGCGGTAGCTGGTCTTCTGGCTCTTTGCGGTGCCGAAGTCCAGGGTGGCACCGCTCTTCTGCAGGTCCAGGGCAGTGTTGTACTGGTCCTCGAAGAAGCCGTAGTTGCCGCTGTTCTGGTCAGCGTCATCCTGGGCGGCCGCGATGGCCTGCACCACGGAGCGCCAGATGTGGTGGTAGGTACCGTAGACCTTCTTGCCGCCGGCCTCGGTGGTGAGCTTCTTGGCCAGTGCGGTGTACTCGTCCCAGGTCAGGTCAGCGGGGTTCTCCACGCCTGCGGCCTTGAGCAGGTCCTTGTTGTAGTAGAGGAGCCAGAAGTCCTGCCGGTAGGGGGCGGCGTAGTACTTGCCGCCGATGTCGAAGGCGTCCAGGCCCGCGAGGTTGTCCTTGCCAACGGTGTCCACCACGCCGTTGATTTCCTGCAGCTGGCCGTTGTTGGCGTAACGGGCGTAGTCGATGACGTTCTTCATGGTGAGGACGTCGGTGGTGTCTCCACCGGCCAACATGGTGGTGACCTTCTGCGGGTAGTCATCGGCGAGGATGTCCACGGGCTCGATGTCGATGTCCGGGTTGGCTGCTTCGTAGCTGTCGAAGAGGGCTTTGAACTCCGGGGTGCCTTCGTAGTTCCATACCGAAACGGTCAGGCGGGTCTTGCCTTCCTGGCCCTGGGGTTCGGCCGGTCCGGCGGCGCCGGCACAACCGGACAGGCCCAGGCCTGCGGTTACTGCCAGTGCGATGGCGGCGAGGGTGGTGCGCTTCATTGCGTGCTCCTTACTGGGTTTTTGGTCTGCCGCATCCGCGGCCGGGGTTGGTTCAGGCGCTCAGGGAGAGGTCTTCGGAGACCACCTGGGCTACGAGCTGTTCTCCGGTGAGGTACCGTTCGAGGTCATTGAGGGCGGCGTCGGACATCCGCCGGGTTTCGGTGCCCAGCGACCCGGCGATGTGGGGCGTGAGCACCACATTGGGCAGGTCATAGAGGACAGAATCCTTCGGCAGCGGCTCGGGCTCGGTGACGTCCAGGAGTGCGTGGATCCGTCCAGTGGCGCACTCAGCCTCCAGGGCCCGGGTGTCCACCAGCGAGCCGCGGGCCGTGTTGATCAGGGTGGCGTGGTCCTTCATGGCCCGCAGTTCCGCTGCCCCAATCATGTGCCGGGTTTCCGGCAGCGCCGGGGCGTGGATGCTTACGACGTCGGACTCCCGCAGCAGTTCGGCCAGGTCCACCAGCCGGCCGCCGGCGGCGGCCACGGCGGCAGGATCGGCATGCGGATCGTGGACCAGGCAGGTGACGTCCTGAAGCTGCTGGACCAGGCGGACCACGCGGCGGCCGATGCGGGAGAACCCCACCACCCCGATCACGCGGCCGATGTTGCCCACCTCACCGCGCTCGGTGGCGTAGGACCAGTCCTCACGCCAGGTGCGGGCATCGTTGGCCAGCACCTGCGCCTTCTTCCCGGCCAGCACGATGGACGCGAACGTAAACTCGGCCACCGGAATGGCGTTCGCATCAGCGCCGTTGGTCACCAGGATGCCCCGATCCCACAACTCAGGCGTGACGAAACTGCGCACCGTACCGGCGCAATGGAACACCGCCCGCAGGTTCGGCATCCGCTCGAGCGCCGCAGCATCAAGCCGCGGCACGCCCCAACTGGTCAGCAGGACCTCAACGTCCGCGAGCCGGGCCGCCACCGCCGGATCCTCCAGCGAATCGGTCCACGGCTGCCCGCCCAGATCCACCAGCTCCGCCAACCGGTCCAACCGGGTGGAATCGAACTGGTCAGCAAAGGTTCCGCGGTTCATGACCAGCAGGGCCTTGGGTTTTGGCGACATCCGGGCCTCCCTTCTCTCATGTTCGTTTGCGTTCACAACCGTAATTCATGTCTTGCATCACATCTAACAATCAGTAGATACTCATGAACAAGACAGAACAACCAAGTTATTCAACATCGATCTAAAACGATCGTATTCGAACAAGTGAGCTGATGATGACGTCCCCTTCCGGTCCCCACACCACGCTGCCGGCATCCGCAGCGCCACTGGCCGCAGCCTGGGGACCCCACGCCTCCCAGCCGTCGCTCCTCCGCCTGTTGGCCGGCGCGGCTGAGCGCATCAGTATCCCCGCAGCGGGCAGTAAAGCGTGGCCTGCCGCGGGGTTGAATTTGCCCGGGCCTGCGCTCGGGCAGGCACTGGAGGAACGGGGAACGCCGTGGCCCCAGCCCCTGGTGTCCCACTACGCCCGGTACTTCCGGGACGGAAACCGGACTGCCTACGAGGGACTGGTGGCCGCCCGCCAGCAGCGGCTGACCCGCGCCGTCGTCATGGCCCTGGCCAGTGATCCCGGCCGCCAGGGCGCGTACGGAAGCGATGCGGAAGCGTGGCTCGACGAGGTCATCGACGGCGCGTTCCTGCTCTGCGAACAGAGCTCGTGGAGCTGGGCAGCGCACGACGACGTCTTCCGCCGCACGGGCTGCGTTGTTCCGGACCTGGCTACACCGTACCTGGACCTCGGCGCCGGGGAGGTGGCCGCGCAGCTGGCATGGCTGGACCATGTCCTGGGCAGGCAACTCGATGACCGGGCGCCGGGGCTGCGGCGGCGCATCCGCGGGGAGGTCACCCAACGCGTCATCCGGCCTTTCCTCGACCGGCTGGACTGGCACTGGCTTGGCCTGGACGGGGACGTCCACAACTGGAATCCCTGGATCCATTCCAACCTGATTGCGGCGGCGCTGTTCCTGGTGGATGACCCCGCCACCCAGGCGCAGACGGTGGCCCGCTGCATCGAGGGGCTGGACCGTTTCCTCGCATCCATCCCGGCCGACGGTGCCATTGACGAGGGCTTTGCCTACTGGTGGAACGGCGCAGGGCGGGCGCTGGAGGGGCTGGCCCTGCTGGAACAGGCCACGGGCGGCGTGCTCGACGGCGGCCTTCCGGTGGTCCGCGAACTGGTCGCCTTCCCGCACCGCATGCACATCGGCGGCGCATGGTTCCTCAATGTGGCAGACGGTCCGGCGCGCGCTGCGGCTGCCCTCCCGTGGGACATGCTGCACCGCTGGGCAGTTCGGCTGGGCGATCCGGAGGCGGCCGCCCACGCCGCCGCCATGGCCACCGGGGCGCCGGATCCCGCCGCGGGGCTCGGCCGTGTCCTGCACGCGCTGCTCGAACTCCCGGAACCGGCTTCCACCGCCAGTCCGGCCCTTCCTCCGCTCGTGGCCGTCACGTACCTGCCATCGGTCCAGATCATGGTGGCCCGGGAAACCGGGGGAACGGCGGATGGACTGCTCCTGGCCGCGAAGGGTGGCCACAACGGCGAGCACCACAACCACCGCGATATCGGCTCGGCAGTGGTTGCCGTGGATGGGGTTCCCCTGCTGGTTGACGCCGGGCAGCCCACCTACACCGCCCAGACGTTCGGCCCGGACCGCTACGGCATCCGCGCGATGCAGAGCAACTGGCACAGCGTCCCGTCCCCGTTTGGCCTTGAACAGGGGACCGGCAGGGAGTTCGCGGCCGGCGTCCTCAGCGCCCCTACCCAGGAGCGGCCGCAGCTGGAGCTGGCCCTGGGAGCGGCGTACGGTTTCGAACCCCGGGCCTGGATCCGGACGGCGGAACTGCGCCGGGCCCCCGGCCGCATCACCATCGCCGACCGCTGGGACCTTCCCGCGCCGGCCACCGGCGGAACGGCCGACGTCGACATCACTTTCCTCACGGCGGGAACCCTGAGCCTCGGACCGGAAGGGACGGCGACCGTGCGCCCGGACGGCATCCGGGCGGTTGGCACGGCAGCCCGGACCCCTCGGGGAGCTGCCTTGCGCTGGGACCCGGCAGCCGTCGTCGTCCTTGTGGACGAATGGCTGCTGGACGATCCACTCCTCGCCGACGTGTGGGGACCACGGCTGACCAGGCTGCGTTTCCGCACGCCGGCCGCAACTGCACCATGCCCTGTTTTCCGCGCCGCCGGCGCATTCACCCTCACTGTGGAGGCAACACCATGAGCCCTGAGCAACCGACCGAACCCACCGGTAAGTCGTTGTTTTCGCTGCAGCGACGGGAACGGCTCATGGAGGACCTGCGGGCGCACGGTGCCATCACCGTCCGCGATATCGCGGCGAAGCTTGGCGTCAGCGAACTGACCATCCGCCGCGACGTGAACATCCTCGCGGATGAGGGCCTGGTGTCCCGCGTGCATGGCGGCGCCACGCTGCCCAGCCCGCTGGACCGCTCGGCAGCGGGCCGGGCCGCCCAGCACAGCTACTCCATCGGCATGGTGGTGCCGTCGCTGGACTACTACTGGCCGCAGGTCATCAGCGGGGCGCGGGCCGAGGCGGAAGAGCAGAACCTGCGGATCATGGTGCGCGGGTCCGCGTACGACGCCACGGACAACCGCAGGCAGGTGCAGGCCCTGCTGGACACCCAGAACATCGACGGCCTGATCGTGGCGCCGGACATGGGCGGCCACCACGGGCATGAACTGCTCCGCTGGCTGAACGCCCTGCCCATCCCGGTGGTGCTCGCCGAACGGCGTGCGCCGGCCGAGATTCCCGCGCACCGCCTCGAATGGGTGGCCACGGACCACGCGTTTGGTGCCGGCATGGCCGTGCGGCACCTGTGGCAGGAAGGCCACCGGCGGATCGGCTGCCTGACCGATTCGTCCAGCCCCACCAGCCCGCACGTGGTCCGGGGCTGGCAGCAGGCCCTGGCCGCACTGAAGATTCCGGTGGAGGACTCTGTCCACGAGGACTCCGCCAGGCAGGACCCCGCCAAGCACGGCAACGGTGGCCGGGCCAGCCACTTCGACCAAGTGCTGGAACTGTGCACCAAGACCGGCACCACGGCAATGCTGGTGCATTCGGACACCCAGGCGGTGGCATTCGTGCAGCACTGCGTGGACCGCGGGCTCACCGTTCCGGGGGACATCGCGATCGTGGGATACGACGACGAGGTGGCCTACCTGGCCGAGCCCGCCATCTCCGCCGTGCGGCCGCCAAAACAGTACGTGGGCAAGGTGGCGGTCCAGCTTATGGCCGCCCGGCTGGCCGAAGGCAGGATGCGTCCAGTGCACCGGATCGAGCTGAACCCGGACCTGATCCTGCGTGAATCCTCCATCGGGGCTCCACGGGTTCCGGCTGCCGGCGTACTGCAGGACTCCCTGTGAGCGCCGCGCCCCTGGCCATGCCCCCGCTGGACTTCCGTATCTCGCCGTATACCGGCCTCACCCGGGGCCACTGGTGCGCGTACGCCGACTACCTGCTGCGGTCAGCGCACCGCCATGCCACGGAAGACCACGCCAACCTGTACCTGCCGGGAGCCACCAGCGCCTACGGCCGGAAAAGCGATTCGCTGGAGGCCTTTGCCCGGACCTTCCTGCTGGCCTCGTTCCGGATCGCAGGTGATCCGGAGGGCACCGCGTGGCTGGCCGACTGGTACGCAAAGGGCCTCGACGCCGGAACCAACCCCGCGAACCCTGACCGCTGGCCCACCCCGGGCGAACTGGACCAGGCCAAGGTGGAGGCAGCATCGCTGGCCGTGGGTCTGGCACTGACCCGGGGCGTCCTGTGGGACCGGCTGCCGCAGCGCGTCAAGGAACAGCTGGTGGCCTGGTTTGAGACCGTGATCGGCCAGGCGTACCCGCCCATCAACTGGGTGTGGTTCCAGATCGTCGTCGAAAAGTTCCTTGCGGGCGTGGGCGGACGATACTCCGATGCGGACATCGACGCCGGGCTGGCCATCCACGATTCCCTGTACCGCGGCCACGGTTGGTTTGCGGACGGCCAGGAGCGCGCCTACGACCACTACGTGGGCTGGGCGTTCCAGGTCTATCCCCAGCTGCTGCAGCTGATGGCGCCGGAGGACCCCCGGGTGAAGGCCCGTGCTGCACTCGACGGCGAACGGCTGGCCGATTTCCTGGACGACGCCGTCCACCTGGTGGGGGCTGACGGCGCCCCGCTGGTCCAGGGCCGCAGCCTGATTTACCGTTTCGCGGCGGCAGCGCCGTTTTGGGCGGGACAGTTCGCGGGTCACACCCGGTTGACGCCCGGTGTGGCCCGGCGGGCGGCCTCCGGCATCCTGAAGTACTTCCTGGACCGGGGCGCCCATAACGCCGACGGGCTGCTGACCATCGGCTTCCACTCCGAGTTCCCGGGCATGAAACAGTCCTATTCCGGAGCGGGGTCCCCCTACTGGGCCGCCAAGGGAATGATGGGCCTCGCCCTGCCCGCCGACCATCCGGTGTGGACGGCCGTCGAGGAGCCGCTGCCGGTGGAATCCGGTGACACCCAGCGGTTCATCGCGGCTCCGGGCTGGCAGGTGGACGGAACCGTCTCGGACGGTGTGGTGCGGATCCGCAACCACGGCACCGACCATGCCAACGCCGGCGTCCGGGTAGCCGATTCCCCGCTCTACGCACGGCTGGGCTACTCCACCGCCACCTTCCCGGACCTTGCCGCGGAATCAGTGGACAACGCCGTCGCCTTCGCCGATGCGGATGGCCGGCTGACGCACCGGACCGGATTCGAGTTCCTTGGCCATTTCAGGCAGGACGGGGTGCAGGTGGGGGCCTCGCGCTTCACCGCGCACTGGATCGATGTTGATCCCGACGGCGGCCCGGACCACGGCAGCGGCGCTGCGGGAACTGCCACGCCGGGGCCGGAGGTGTTGGTGGCATCTGTGACACGCGGCGCCGTGGAGCTGCGGCTGGTGCGTGTCCGCAACGCGGCTCGCAGCCGCGCCCGGTTGCGGATTGGCGGCTGGCCGGCTGATACCGCGGCCGGCCTGGCCAGTGAGGTCTTGCCCGTTGAGTGGGGCGGGGTCCTTGACGACGCCGGCACCTGGCACCGCGAGGCGCCGCACCCGGTGGGGGAGCACCTGGCCATCCCCTGGATTGGCACCGCCGGTGCGGTGGCCGACGGGGACTATGCCGCCGTCGTCGTGCTCTCAGGATCAGGCCCCCTCGCCGAAGCGTGCGGGGCGCGCTTCGGAGCCAACGGCCGGTTCGCCTTCGCGGACGGCGCCACGATCGACGTTGATTCGGTGTTCGCGCAGCTCAATCCCGCGTAGGAACCACTGGTACCCCCTTCAACAACCTCTTTGCGTTGTCGAGTACTCACGAGTAGCACAGTAGTCCGTTAGGTAGTTAAGACGAGTACCCGCTACTGGTGCCTGCCAGGTGTCCAACTGATTAATTGGGGCTGTCACTACTTGACTGGCGGGGACCCGGTCAGGGTGGCAGTTGGTGCGTCAGGGCCCCCGAAGTCCGTTCACCGATGCCCGCCTCACTGGGGTGCCGGACGGCCGGGCATCACGACGTCTACCAGCAGAGGGGGCCGCGGGGTGAGCTCAAGGACCTGGCCGCAGATTGGCGGCAGGACCACCGGAGAGGACCTCGTCCGCGCCCTGGACGAAGCCCGCGCCGGGGTACTCATCACAGGAGCCTCAGGGAGCGGCAAAAGCTACCTCACCAGCCTCCTGACCAAGGAAATCCGTGATGACGCCTACATTGTGGTGCTCCGTGCCAGTGCCGGCCTCACCGCAAGCCCGTACGGCGCGCTGAACGTATTGCTGCGGGACCTGGATTCCCAATTCCTGTCCCACCCGGCGCTCGTGTTGTCTGCCTTAACCACCCTGCTTGCCGAACGGGCCGAGGGCAAACCGGTGTACCTGGTGATTGAGAACGCGGCGGACGTGGACGAGCTCGCCGGAGTGGTCATTTCCCAACTTGCCCGCAACGGAACGGCCGGCCTGATCCTGACCTGCTCCGATCCGCAGCGGCTGGGCAGCGAACTCGCCCGGCTCTGCACGGACGGATATCTGGCACGGATCGAGCTCGGGCCGCTGCCCCTGCCCGAAGCCGTCACCTGGCTTGAAGCAAGCCTCGGCGGCCGGATTTCAGCATCCGCAGCCCACGAATTCTGGACCGCGAGCGGCGGGAACCCGCACTACCTGAAAATGCTTGCCGGGGAGTTGGTTGAGTCGGGCTCCCTCGCGGTGCGCGACGGAGTGTGGGTCCTGACTGCCACGGACCGGCCCCATGGGCCCGCCATTACCGACCTGGTGGTAACCCGGCTGGGCAGGCTGGGGCCCGGAGAACGCATGGCCGTGGAGATCGTGTCCCTGGCCGGGACCGTGCCGCTGGAGGCGCTGCTGGCCATCGCGCTGCCTGACGATGTCGACTCGCTTGAGAGGCGCGGAATCCTGGTGGTGGACCATTCGCTGCCGAGGATGGTCGGCGTGCAGAACCAGCTGCTGCGCGATGTCATCCGCGCCAACATCCCCACCGGCCGCAGCAGCGATCTCCGGCGGCGGTTCTGCGAAGCAGTGGACCCTGCGCTGATGCATCCTGCCCTCACCGCGGCCCTCGCCGGGTGGGCCCTGGAATGTGGTGTTCCGCTCTCCGAAAGAGATGCCCTGCAGGCGGCCCGAATCGCCAATACCCGGGCTGACCATCCGCTGGCGCTTCGTCTGGTCCGTTCCATTCCGGGTCATTACCTCAGTGCAACGGCGGTCGCTGAGGAGTCGTCCGCACTGGCGGCGCTCGGGGCTGTCAACGAAGCGCGAAACGTCCTCCGGCAATATCGCGACAAAATCGGGGAAAGTGCGGACGGCGATGGTCCGGGTCCGCTGCCCCCCGAAGAAGACGTGCGGTTCCAGCTGGCGGAGGCCGCGGTGCTGCAGTCCGATCCGGAGACCATGGACCAGGCAGTGGAACATCTCCGGCATGCCCGGAAGGCATTGGACGGGGAACTGCTGAAGGCAGACCTGGCCGGACGCTCGCGCCTGGGGAGCGGTGACGGTTCGGGCGGTGAAACCGTGCGGTTCCTCCACGAAGAGCTGGTGCTCGCCGAAGCCCGGAGTGCGGGGCTCCTGGGCCGCTATGGCGAGGCCGCCGCCCAGCTGGAAGGTGCCCTTCAGGACTTCGAAACCCACGGACCGGACTTCCGCTTCACGGCCGGGAGCTTGCTGTGCGAGGCCTGGGCGCTGACCGGGCGCCAATCTGAAGCAGCTGATCTTGCCGGCCAGCTGCTCGCCGACAGCCGGAACCCCATGGTGTCCGCTGCAGCGGCATGGGCGGCCGCGGGCCGGTTGCGTTTCGCGCTCCTGCTGGCGGGCTGCTGGGAAGACGCGGCCTCCATGCAGCAGCCGCACTGGGACTCGCCGCTGCCCGCAGGCCAGCCGCTCCCCGCGTGCTTCGACTTGGCCCTGGCTGTCTTGCGGTGTTTTCAGGGCAGGGCACACGAGGGCCTGGAGGCCCTGGTTCCGCTGATCGGGCAGCTGCGCGTGCGGGACGACGAGGGCCTCCTCGGCGCTGCCACCAGGGCGGCGGCGTACGCCTCAGCCCTGCAGGGCGAGCCGGAGCAAGCCGGGAAATCCCCTGCCGGCAAACGGCCCGGGCCTGCGCGGCCCGGACGGCCGCTGGAGTTCATCACGGCGTTTTTCACCATCCTCGCCGCGGACAGCCCCGACAGGCCCCAAGCTGCCATCGACCTACTGATGCGGCTGGCAGATGACGAGCATGCCGCCGGTAATTACGGCCTTGAGGTGATCGCCCTGAGCACGGCCGTCCGGCTGGGACGGACGGCCGCGGCTCCCCGGCTGCTTGAGACAGCGTTGAGGTGCGACGGCGACTTCGCCGGATTGTGCGCAGCCTACGCGAATGCGGTGCTCGCCCATGACGTGGCCCAGCAGGTGGCCGTGGCCCAGCTCGCCCAGGACCTGCAGCACGACCGGTTCGCCTTCGATGTTGCGGAGGCGGTAATCCGCCGTGCACATGCTTTGGAGGACCGCGCCCTGCTCCTGCAGGCCCGGCGCATCGCGGAAACCTGCCGGCACCGGATGCGCGCCCCGGAGGACACCGCCCAGCAGGAAGACCGCATCACCGCGCGGGAGTTGGAGATCGCCACCCTCGCGGCCAGGGGCCAAAGCAACAAGGCCATAGCCGCCAGGCTGCACCTGTCGGTACGGACGGTGGAGGGACACCTCTACCAGATCTACGGAAAATTGAAAATCGTGGAACGCTCGGAGCTGCCGTTTGCCCTGGGCCTCGCTGAGGGGAACCAGCAATGACCGAGGTACTGGCAAACGAAACGCTCGTCGGGCGCTCGGGCATCCTGGCCGCTGTTGCGGATTGCCTGCTGGACCGCAACGGGCCCGGCGTCCTCCTGCTGGGTGATGCCGGCCTTGGCAAGACTGCTCTGGTCAACGCGGTGATCCAGGAACTGGGCCACCGCGTGCGGCCCTTCCGGGTGTTCGCCGGGGCCACGCTGGCCGGGGTCCCGTTCGCCGCGCTGGCACCGTTGATCACCTCGCTGACGCCTGGCCAGATCACCGAGCCGCTGTCCGTGCTGAAGGCAGTGACCGCCGCCCTGAATCCAGCCAGGGAACGGGAATCGGTGCCTGCCGTCCTGGTGGTGGAGGACGCCCAGCACCTCGACGAGGGCAGCGTCGCCGTCCTGGCCCAGCTCACAGCAGCCGAAGTGGCCAAGGTGGTCTTCATCTGCCGCCCCCATCCGGCGCCGCCCGGCGAAATCTTTTCGATGTGGTCCGAAGGATTGCTGGACCGCTTCGATCTGCAGCCCCTGAACGGACAGGACGTCGACCAGCTGTGCGCCCAGGTGCTGGGCGCACCCGTGGTGCCCAGTGCGGGCGCAGTGCTCCGAAGGGCATCCGGTGGCAACCCGATGTTCCTGCTTGAACTCATTGGCAATGCCAGGTCCACCGGCCAGCTGGTCAGCCGGAACGGAGCCTGGATGCTGACCTCTGAGCTGCGCGGCAGCAGCCTGCGGCTCCTGGACCTGGTCCGGAACCAGATCGTCCACCTGGACCACCTGCAGCGTGAAGCCCTGGACACCGTCGCCCTGGCCGAACCCCTGCCTCTGGACGTGCTGCGGCAGGCGAGCGACCACTACGCCGTGGACGAATTGCAGGAGATGCGGCTGATCACCATCGATTCCGATGCCGGGCAGCATGTCCGGCTGGCCCAGCCGCTGGTGGGCGAAGTACTCCGGCAGATTGTGCCGGCCGCCCGCAGCCTGCGGATCCGCCAGCACATCCTGCAGCTCCTCGAAAGCCGTCCGCAGACCATGGACGGCCTGCTCCGTTACGTGTCCTGGGGGCTCGAGGCCGGTGCCAGGATCCCGGACAGCGAAATCCTGGAGGCCGCGCAGCTGGCCAACCGGCTCTTCATCCCCAGCTACGTCGAACGCGTAGCGGGTGCCATCAAAGACCCGGCACTCAAGCTCGCAGCCCGCGTGGAGGTGGCCCGCGCCAAGTGGTACCGCGGGGATATCCGCGGAACGGCATGGGAAATAGGCGGAATCGTTGAGAGGACCAACGATCCTGCCACCCTGCGGCAGGTGTCCATGCTTGCGGCGCAACTCGCCAGGCGCCAGGGGGCCGGACCCAACGCGGTAAAGCAGGCGGCGTACGAATGGGAGGCCGCCCTGGCCCGGATCGCCGAATCCGCCAGGGGAATCGACGCCCAGGAGCTCGAACTGGGACGCCTGGGGAACCGGCTGCTGGTCCTGGAGGGAATGCAGGCGGAGGGCCGCCACGTGGAAACGGAGCGAGAGCTGCGGCAGATCTGGCAACGGAGCGGGGACGGGGAAACGCGGCTGCTCGCAGGAACCCTGCTGGCTGAGTCCATGGCCGTCACCGGCAAACCCCTATCGGCGATCCAGGTCCTGGCCGACGTCAAGGACATCCTCGATGCTGCGGGCCACTGGGGTCTGCAACACACAGGTTTCTTCATGCGCCGCTACATCCTGGCCCTGCTGCACGCCGGCGAGTTCGCTGTCCTGGAGGAGTACCTCCGGGACCATGTGTCCCTGGCGCCCAACTCGCTGATCTACGACGGCGGCGCGCTGCATTTCAGCGCTGGCAGCGTGGACCTGCGCCGCGGCAACCTGGGGGCGGCGCTGCCGTGCCTTCGCCAGGCGGTGAGCATGCTTCGGGTGTCGGACCTGCAAAGCGATCTGCCCGACGCCGTCGCTGCCGCCGCCTACGCTGCATCCCTGCTGAAATTCCGGGAGGTCGCTTCCTCCTACACGCTGGAGCATGAGGCGCTGGCCAGGGACGGGATGGAATCATCCCTGTTGGGCCGTGCCCACGCCGCCATGGCCAAAGTCCAGCAAGTCGGGCTGCGCCCCACGTTGTCCCGGCTGATGTCGCTCGCGGATACCGCGGCAGCCAACGGGGCGGTGGGGCCGGAAATCGATATCCTCGTCCTGGTCCTGCGGGCGGGGGACCTCTCCGTGGTGCGCCGCCTGAAGTCGTTGGCTGAGACCAGCGAAGGCCGCACAGCCGAGTTCGCCGTCAGCTACAGCCAGGCCCTGGACACCAAGGATGCCGCCGGGCTCATCGCCCTGAGCGAATCCGCCGCCAGGGAGGGCCTGGACCTCGCAGCAGCGGACTACGCGGGCCACGCGCTCAGGATCCTCGAAAGCCGGGGGGACAAGTCCCGCCAGCTTGAAGCGCAGCGGCTCCTTAAACGGCGCACCGCGGCCCTGGGCAAGGCGCCGGCGGCCACAAGGCAGGGCATGCCGGACCTTTCAAAGCTGACGCGTCGCGAACAGGAGATCGTGGCCCTGGTGCAGACGGGTTCGAGCAACAGGGACATCGCGCTCAGCCTCGGGCTCTCCCTCCGGACGGTGGAAGGCCACCTGTACCGGATGTTCGCCAAGCTCGGAATCAGCGACCGCGAAAAGCTGATCAGCGGCGATCACGGCGGCGAGCAGACCGTCTAACCATCCTTCTTCGTTAACCAGCGCCTGCTGCGGCGCTGGTTTTCGGTGTTGCCTCCGCGGAATTCCGGGCAATCCAAGGGCGCGTGCCCCTCCGAGTACCAATGCGAGTGGTGGGCCGCCACAAGCCACGTAGTCTCACCGCCGGGTGCGGCGGGCGGGGTCAAAGACGGGTACACCACACTCGCGCCGGGCCAAGGACTTGATTAATACCCTCGTCTTGTTGGCAACCGCCAGCACGAGGGGAAGTGGGCCTCGACATGAAGCGCAGGAAGATTTCCTTTGCGGGGGACAGCCTGATGGCAGTCCGGCCGGAAGGCAGCTCCGATGCGACAGGTCTCCCGCCCTTGGCGGGGACCCCCCAAAACGGACCGGCGGTGAAGGGCGACGTGCCCCCGGAGACCCGGGCACACGCCTTCTCGCCGCCGACTTTTATTCACACTGGAGACAAAATGCACCGGGAGGTCGACTGACCATGGCACCGAACACGAAGGTAAAAGCCCTCAAGAAACAGGTCGCCGTTGAATCCCATTCCCTGCCGGCTGAGGCAGTGGAATGGACTGAGGGCACCGCGGCGAGGGCAATTCCCGCCCAGGACCAGGTGTTCACTTTCGACGTCGCAATCGTCGGCCTGGGATACGTGGGACTGCCCACCGCCCTGGCCATCAATGCCTCCGGGCGGCGGGTCCTCGGGCTCGACGTCTCGGAGCGGCGGCTGGCGGTGATCCGTGAACAGCAGGCGGACCTGCTGGACTCGGACAAGGAGCGGCTGAAGACAGCGCTGCTGGACCCCTCGTTCATGCTGACCAGCGACCTCTCGCTGCTGGCCCACGCTGCGGCCGTTGTGGTCTGCGTTCCCACTCCGGTGGACGAGTACCTTGTTCCCGACCTCGGCATCCTGCGCGCAGCGTGCGCCTCAGTCGTGGAATACGCGGTGCCGGGGCAGCTGCTGATGCTGACGTCAACCACGTATGTGGGCACAACACGGGACCTGCTGGCGATGCCCCTCGCGGCGAAGGGACTCATCCCGGGACGCGACGTGTACGTGGCCTTCTCGCCGGAACGCATCAATCCCGGCGTCGACTCCTTCTCCCACGAAGATGTGCCACGGGTGGTGGGCGGTGTCACCACAGCCTGCGGTGAGGCAGCGGAACGGCTGCTCAGCGCCAGCACCAAGCTGGTCCATGTGGTCCCGTCCGCCGACGCCGCGGAAATGACCAAGCTCGTGGAGAACACGTTCCGGGCCGTCAACATTGCCCTGGCCAACGAGTTTGCCCAGATCTGCCACGAACTGGACATGGAAGTGATGGACGTGATCAACGCGGCCGCCACCAAACCGTATGGGTTCATGCCGTTCACCCCCGGACCGGGAGTCGGCGGGCACTGCATTCCCTGCGACCCGCACTACCTCCTGTGGCAGTTGCGCAAGGCCCGCGTGACGGCGCCCGTGATCGAGCAGGCAATGATCGGGATTGCCGGCAGGCCGCACCAGGTAGTGGAAAAGGCGCGGCGGATCCTCTCCGAGCGGAACCACGGCCTGGCGGGCTCGCGGGTGATGGTGGTGGGCGTGGCCTACAAGCCCGACGTCGAGGACCTCCGTGAATCCCCGGCCCTCGAGATCATCGCCGAGCTCATCGCGGACGGCGCGGAGGTGGCCTACTCGGATCCCTGGTGCCTCACCGCGCCCGATGGCAGGGGCGGCACGCTCATCTCCAATCCCGCTCCCCAACTGTGGGAAGCGGACCTCGTCATCCTGCACACCAGGCACAGCCAGACGGACCTTGACTGGCTGGAGAACGCCGCGGCAGTGCTGGACACCACCTACCGGCTGCCCAAGGCAGACAACGTCACCAGGCTCTGACCACATCACTCCATTTGGAAGCAGGAAGCATGAGAACAGCAATTACCGGCGGTGCCGGATTCATCGGGAGCCACCTTGTGGAGCACCTCCTGGCAGCGGGGGACGAGGTAATTGTCCTGGATGACCTGTCCACCGGCCGGCTTGAGAACCTCAAGGGCGTCATCGGGCACCGCAAGTTCCGTTTCATCGAAGGCAGCATCCTTGACCGGGCTGCCGTGGACAAAGCCGTCGCGGGGGCGGACCGGGTGTTCCACCTGGCCGCCGCGGTAGGCGTCAACCTGATCGTTGACCACCCGTTGGAAAGCCTGCGCACCAACATCCACGGCACGGAAGTGGTCCTGGACTCCGTCCTTGAAGCCGGAGCCAGCCTCCTGCTGGCATCCACCAGCGAGATCTACGGCAAGAACACCTCGGACAGCCTTTCCGAGGAATCGGACCGGATCCTGGGCTCGGCCCTGAAATCGCGCTGGACGTACGCGGCGGCCAAGGGCATCGACGAAGCCTTCGCCCATGCTTACTGGCGGCAGTTCGGGCTGCGGGTGGCGATCGTCCGGCTCTTCAACACCGTTGGTCCACGACAGACGGGACGCTACGGAATGGTGGTGCCGCGCCTGGTACGCCAGGCGCTCGCGGGCGAACCTTTGACGGTATACGGGGACGGGCACCAGACACGCTGCTTCTCCTATGTGGGCGACATCGTGCCCGCCATTACGCGGATCTCCGAGGACGAGCGCGCGTACGGTAACGCCTACAACCTGGGTGGCAACCACGAAATCTCCATCCTCGCCCTCGCGGAGCGGATCGTGGAACTTGTGGGAAGCGACAGCCCCATCACCCTGGTGCCCTACGAGCAGGCCTACTCCGAGGGGTACGAGGACATGCGCCGGCGTGTACCGGACAACACCAAGGCCTTTGGCCTGGTGGGCTTCGACCCGAAGACCACGGTGGACCAGATCATCACCAACGTCGCCGCGGACAACCGGACGGCGAACACGGTGGACGCTTCACGGTGGAAGGTTATTCTCGCCTCCTGATGGCCTGAAGTCCGGTTATCCGGTATTCCAGTGGCCGGGCAGGGATTAATTTCCCGGCCCGGCCATTGGGCTGCAAATTTCCGGAAATGCCGTAAATGTCCGGAAAGCTATGAATTGGCTGTCAAAGTGCGCATTTCCCTCGCCTATGCCACCGGATATCAGGAAAATAAAGTGGCAAGGCATACGAAGGAGCTTGGGTTGAAAAGAGCGGCAGCGCTGAATTATCGGCTTGTACCAGGGGGATCGCGCACGCCCCGAATTCGGCACAACAAGCGGCTCCGGTGGGGCCTCACCGCCGCCCTGTCCTCAGTGGCGCTCATCGCCGCGGGCTGCTCCTCGCCCCCTGCCCCTCCGGCCGGAGGAAGTTCCTCCGGAGAGGGCGGTTATCCGTGGCACACCAACATCGTGGCCACCACCTTTTGGGTGGGCGAACTTTTCGATCCCAGCGCTGACGACGGCAGCCAGGTCATGTCCACCTACGACTCCGGCTGGATGCGGAACTACGGCGGCTGCGACGGGGTGATGAAATCAGGTGCCTGCGAGACCGAACAGCGGACCGAAGCCAACCGCTACATGCCCACCGGCATGACACCCAAGGAGAACCCCTTCTATCTCGACCTGCCCTACGACGACGTCAACGACAGCAAAGCGTTCGCGGAACGGGCCAGTGTCATTCCCTGGGCCAGGGATTCTGCATATGCGGGCCGTGAGCAGGACAGATCATTCAGTTACATGAAGAACCAATGGGTGCGGATCCGCAAGGGAAACCAGGAATGCTACGGCCAGATCCAGGATGCAGGTCCCGGCCAGTACCACGACAAGGAATATGTCTTTGGGTCCATTGATGCCCGCCCTGCCAATAAAGAATTCAACGGGGCCGGCATGGACGTTTCTCCGGCGCTGAACGCGTGCCTGGGTTTTGAAGACATTAACGGCGAATCGGACACCGTGGACTGGCAATTCGTGACACGCGACCAGGTGCCGGATGGGCCATGGCTCGACATTGTCACCACCAGCCAGGTCCGCTGACCCGGCAGCTCCAGGCAGCCCGCCGGCACCGTTAGCGCAGCCGGCCCTCAAAACCTCCGGCGAGGACCCTGGCGAACTCGCCGGGCTCCTGCTGGACTCCGCTGCACACGTGGCTCGCCTGGCCATCGGCAGCGGCGGCTGCACACTCCCGGTCCCGGTTGAGCGACCACATGGACACCCTCTGGATGCCCTTTTGGACGGCGAAGGAATTCAGGCCGCTGGCAGCGTCCAGCCCAAAGACTTCGTCCGGCAGGTCATTGACGCCGATCATCGGAGTCAGCCCCATTTTGGACCAGATTTCCTGGCTGCTGAGGTTGGTCCCCACCCGTTGGTAGCTGATGCTCAGCTGGTCGTGGGTGGAGTCGGCGGCCGCCACCGCCGCGTCCAGCATGCTCTGCGAGGGCCCGCGGCTGGACCCGTAGTTCATGGTCATGATGTTAACGCCGGCAAGGTCGACTCCGGCGGCCAGCATCTGGTCCACCACGGCAATGCCGTCGTCGGTCAACCCGCGGGGTGACGCCGGAAGCGTGAGCCACACATCCAGTCCGCCGCCCCACCCATCCTTTTCCTTTTGGAGGGCGGCTACCGCCTCTGCCCGCCGTTCGCCGGCCGGACCGTTAAGCAACGCGTCCCCCTCGATGTCGAAATCGATGGTGGAGGGGGAATAGCGCTCCACCACTGAACGGTAGGCCGCCTGCAATTGGGCAGGATCCTGGCACGCGACGGCAAGCTCCGTGTTAACCGAGCCGCCAAACGAAACGGCAATGGCGCCACCACTGGACTTAAGGGCGGAGATCCGTTGCTCAAGGTTGAGCGCGTCCCGGGCGGCATCGAGGCTGTAGGCGTTGCCCCAGCTGGGAGCGCACGGCTGCGAGGAGTCTGCGACGACGAAGGCCAGGGTGACGTTCCGGCTCTCCGGCAGGCCGGGCCCGGCCAGGTCGTAGGGCGGGTCAACCGTCACATCTGCGTAACCCGAAAACCACGGTTGCTGTGCCATGCCCGCCTCCGCAATGAAACGCCATAGGAATAACCCGCCAACCAGCGCCAGCGTTACTGCTGCGGCGACCACCGCGAGGCGCGTGCTGGAGCTCCGGTTGCCCGAAGGCAGGTGCAGCCTTTCCGCCCGCGATGGTGCCGGGGACGCGGCAGCCCTGCTGACCTGGCCGGTGCCGGGTTTGGCTGCCACATTTCCCCCGTGTTGGTCGGAATTCCTGTCCACTCTCCTGAACCACCATTTGACCATAGGCGCCTTGTTTTCAGGCCAGGATCGCCTGCATGACGGGCCGCAATCGCCGGACAGGCAGCGCCGAGTAGTGGGTGCGCGCGGGTACGTGGTGCGAAAGCCAAAATACGGGTACTGCCTACTCGTGTCCGGGGGGAACGGCCCTCCATAGGCTGAGGCTGTGAACGACTGAAACCGGTCGGTGGAGAAACGGGTCTCACCATGGAAATCTCGGCAGTGAAGGGCGTTGCCCTCCGATGGCAGCGTGCCGCCGCGGGCAGGTCCGCGCCGTGACCGGCGCATATCCCGGTTCCGGGAGCGCCGGCCGCGGGAATGGCAAGCTGGCGTCAATGCAGGCCCGTGCTTCGCGCAGGAGGGTGGGCCTCCTCGCCGTGTCCTGGATTGCAGTCCTTGCCGTACTGACTGGCGGCGCGTCGCTCATGACGGCCAAAGGCGGGGACCGCAGCGGCGTTGCGGCGGGCCCGCAAACTTCCGATGCGCCCACCGCCGGCGCCGCGCCGCTGCTGTCAGTTTCCCTGACGTTCGACGGCGGCCGGTCCAGCCAGCGGGAGGCGGCCCGCATCCTGGCGGACCACCAGTTGCGCGCCACCTTCTTCGTCAACTCAGGCTTCATTGGCGCAGCCGACTTCCTCAACCAGGAGGACCTGCACCGCTTGGCCGAACAGCACCACGAAATCGGCGGCTACACGGTCACCCTGGCGGACCTCACCGCCGTCGAACCCGGCGAAGCGCAACGGCAGGTGTGCAGCGACCGGGCGACGCTCAGCGAATGGGGTTTCAAGGTGACCAGCTTCGCCTACCCGTTCGGTGCGACGTCCCCCACCGCCGAGGAGATCGTGTCCGGCTGTGGCTACAACAGCGCCAGGGGGCAGGACCGGATCCGCAGCCCGTACTCCTGCGAATCCTGCGCCCCGGCCGAGACCGTACGCCCGGAGGATCCCTTCAACACCCGTGCCACCGCCGAGGTGGGCCGTGATTGGACCCTGCAGGGGCTGCAGCAGACTGTGGAGCAGGCCGAGGCGGCAGGCGGCTGGCTGCAGCTGGCCTTCTACGACATCGATGACTCCGGAAGTCCGCTCTCGATCACCCCGGCCCTGTTCGAACAGTTCGCCGCATGGCTGGATGCGCGGACAGCGAAGGGCACCATGGGGGTGCGGACCGTCCACGAGGTCATCGGGAAGGTGGCCAAGCCTGTGGTTCCGGGAGCGGATGCACCGCCTGCCGGGCCGGGCGTCAACGCCCTGCGGAATCCCGGGCTGGAAACACCGGGGAAGTACGGCCTGCCGGAATGCTGGCAGGTGGCAGGCTACGGAGAGAATTCGTCCGAATTGGCAACCCTGGTACCCGGCTTCCGGGACGGAACGTCCCGGCGACTGGACGTCACGGCCTACAAATCCGGCGACGTGAAGCTCCTCCCTGCCCTGGACCTGGGCGCCTGCGCACCGAGCGTCATCCCAGGCCACGCCTACTCGCTCCGCGCCTGGTACCAGTCCAATGCGCCGACGCAATTCGCTGTCTACTACCGCAATGCCATGGGTGATTGGCAGTTCTGGACAGCCAGCCCGTACTTCCCCGCCAGGACCACGTACGGGCAGGCGGTCTGGGAGACACCGCCTGTTCCCGACGGGGCGGAAGCCATCAGCTTCGGGCTCAACCTTTTCAGCGACGGCCAGCTGGCCACCGATGACTACGAAATGTACGACACCGTGGGGGCGCCGCCTCCTGCCCAGTGAGCCCCCTGCCCCGGGGCCTCCCCAAGATGAATCGAGTGGTATGCCATGAAGACTGTTGGTAACGAGCCCGTGGAAGAGCTCCCTCCGCGCGAGGGTGCCCGGCGGGGACTGCTCCGCCGGGCAAAATCCTTGGTGACAGTGACGGCCGCCCTGGCCCTGGCCGTCGCCGGCCTGGCGATGAGCCCGCCTGCTGCCCACGCTGCCGCGCCCACGGTGGTCAGCCTGACGTTCGACGACGGCCACGCGGACCAGATGTCCGCAGCCCAGACCATGGACTCGCTGGGACTGAAGGGCACCTTCTACGTGACCTCCGGCGTCGTGAATACCCCGAACTACTTCACGCTCGCGCAGGTCCAGGCACTGGCGGCTGCGGGGCATGAAATCGGCGGCCATACCGTGACCCACCCCGACCTCACTACCCTGCCCAGCGACGAAGCCACGCGGCAGGTCTGCAACGACCGCGTCAACCTCAGCAACTGGGGATTCCGGGTGACCAGCTTCGCCCACCCCTTCGCATCGGCCAACGCCAGCACCGAGGCAATCGTCAGGAACTGCGGCTACAACAGTGCCCGGGGACTCGGTGATATCCGGACCAGGTTCAGCTGCGGCACCTGCGCGGTAGGTGAGTCGATGCCGCCAGCGGACCCGTACTACACGAAGGCGCCCGACCAGGTGGAAAACACCTGGACCTTGGCCGACCTCCAGCGAAGCGTTACGCAGGCCGAAAACGGGGCCGGGGGATGGGTGCAACTCACCTTCCACCACATCGCCAACAACCCTTCCGACCCCATCACCACTTCGCCAACGGTCTTCAACCAGTTCGCCACCTGGCTGAAGACCCGTCCCACCACCACTACCGTCAAGACGGTGGACCAGGTCATCGGCGGGAC
Source organism: Pseudarthrobacter sp. SORGH_AS 212 (assembly GCF_030818145.1). Taxonomy (NCBI): domain Bacteria; kingdom Bacillati; phylum Actinomycetota; class Actinomycetes; order Micrococcales; family Micrococcaceae; genus Pseudarthrobacter; species Pseudarthrobacter sp. SORGH_AS 212. Next base: position 2,488,860 of record NZ_JAUTAA010000001.1, read on the forward strand.
GCTCAAGCCACTGGTTTCCGGGCCGGCCGTTCCGCCGCCCGGCACGGGCAACCTGGTCAAGAATCCCGGCTTTGAAACGCTCACCAACGGCGCTCCCCAGTGCTGGCAGCAAGGCGGATACGGAACCAATACCCCCACGTTCAGCACCGTCAACCAAGGGCGGACCGGCAGGGGAGCCCAAGTGGTCATGCGGAGCTACGCCAACGGCGACGCCAAATGGCTGCCATCCCTCGACCTCGGCGGATGCTCACCCGCGGGAACGGCCGGGCACAGCTACAACCTGGGCATGTGGTACAAATCCACGGTCCCAACGCAATTCGCCCTGTACTACCGCAGCGGAATCGGCTCCTGGACCTATTGGACCTCAAGCCCCTGGTTTGCAGCGGCAACAACGTTCCAGAAGGCGGCCTGGACCACCCCCGCGCTTCCTGCCGGGGCCAGCGGCATCAGCTTCGGCCTGAACATCTTCAGCAACGGCACGCTCGTCACCGATGACGCCGAGATGTTCGACGCCGCCGCAACACCACCGCCGCCCCCGCCCGCGGCGGGCGCGAACCTCGTGCAGAACGCCGGGCTGGAGACTGCAGGCACGGGTACCCTCCCGCAGTGCTGGCAGACGGCGGGCTTCGGGACCAACACCCCCACCTACGCCACGCTCGCCACCGGCGCGCACTCCGGTACGAAGGCCGTCCGGCTGGTGATGAGCAACTACTCAAACGGTGACAGCAAGCTGGTCCCGTCCCTGGACACCGGTTCCTGCGCCCCACCTGCCATCGCCGGCAAGACTTACTCGCTGCGGGCCTGGTACACCTCCACTGCCACCACCCAGTTCGCGGTCTATTACCGCAACTCCGCAGGGGCATGGGTGTACTGGACCTCGAGCCCCTGGCTCGCGCCAACCGCCACCTTCACGCAGGCAAGCTTCACCACACCGGCCCTGCCGGCGGGGGCCACTGCCATCAGCTTCGGCCTGAATCTCTTCAGCAACGGCACCCTCGTCACGGATGACTACGCCATGTACGACACTGTGGGGGCTCCGGCGCTGTGATTGCTGTTTCCATCATCCTGGTCCTCGGTGTCAGCACCATCTTCTGGACCCTCGTGGGGCTGGCGCGCTTCGCGGGGGAGAACTCGTGGCTGCTGGAGGAGTGGACACGCCGGTACCGCACCTGGCGTTCAGCCCGGGCAGGGTTGCCTGCCGTCGCGGCCCGGCCACGGAGGGGCCGCCACAGGGACCCGGGCGTCCGCATCCTGCCGTCCCATGTTGCCGTACTGGTGGCCGCCCACAACGAGGCGCTGGTGATCAATGAGACTATCCGCGCTGCGTCCAGGCTGGTACCGCGCCGCAACATCCACGTGGTTTCCGACATGTCCACGGATAACACAGCACAGCTGGCACGCGCCGCCGGGGTCAAAGTGCTGGAGCTTGACCCCAACCGGGGCAAGGCCGGTGCCCTGGCCGCCGGGATCGTGCACTTCGACCTTTGCCGGCGGTTCAAGGTGGTGATGCTCCTCGATGCCGATACCCGTCCCACCGAGGACTACCTTCGGACCGGCCTGCCGCTGTTTTCGGATTCAACAGTGGTGGCCGTGGCAGGCAGGGCGAAATCCATCATGGATCCGCCATCGCCCACCGCCATGGGACGGTTCCTGGTGGCGTACCGGGAGCGGCTGTACATAGTGGTGCAGCTCCTGCTGAAGTACGGGCAGGCGGCTCGCGGCGCGAATGTGGTGTCCATCGTTCCTGGGTTCGCCAGCATGTACCGGACCAGTGCGCTGCAGGAGATCGACGTCGTCGCGCCCGGCCTGGTCATCGAGGACTTCAACATGACGTTCGAGATCCACGCCAGGAAGCTGGGCAGGATCGCGTTCCACCCGTCCGCTGCGGTGGCCTACACCCAGGACCCGGACCGGCTGCAGGACTATATGAAGCAGGTCCGCCGGTGGATTCTGGGATTCTGGCAGACGGTCCGGCGCCACCGGAAGCAGACCGGCCGGTTCTGGCTGGTCCTGGCAACTTACATCTTCGAGCTGCTGATGAGCTGCATCTTCTTCGTGCTGCTGCTGCCCGTGTTCCTGGTCTCCACGTTTGCCGCGATCCAGGTGGCAGCCTTCGGCAACGACTGGGACGTGATGGTCTTCCTGTCCGGCCTGCTGCGGCCACAGGATGTGCTGATCGGTGTCCTGCTGCCGGACTTCCTGTTGACCATCCTTGCAGCGGTTTCCCTCCGCAAACCGGGGATACTGCTGATGGCGCCATTGTTCCCGCTGATGCGGATCCTGGATGCCTTCCTGTGCCTCCAGGTACTCCCGAAGGCGTTCTCCTCGGCGTCGACCGGCACCTGGGTCAGCCCCGCCCGCAGGGTGCAGGGGAAGGAACTGACCCCGGTGACGGCCGGGAACGTAGCCTCCTGAAAGCTGTCAGGAGGCTACGTCGCGCGGCACTGCAGGAGATGATCCCGTCAGTTGCTGACTCCGGAGGTGGTCTCCACGGTCAGCCACGGACCGGCCGGAACGTTGGCACGGTCAATGAAGCGCCACGAGACCCGGTCGCTGCTGCCGTCCAGTTCGGCAAAGCCAAGGCAGCCGTTCAGGGCGGGGGAGACGTCCATGCCGGCGCCCTGGGTAGCGTCGGCGGAGAAGCTCTGGTTGACGGGGCGCGCGTCGCCGGTCCCGAAGACGTAGGCGGAGTCGTGGTATTCGGAGCCGCTGGAGGGGCCGGCATCCTCGATCTGTCCGTAGCAGGTGCTGCCGTTCGGGCCCGTGATCTGGACCCACCGGTTCTTCATGTAGCTGTAGCCCTGGTCCGCGCAGTGGTCCACCCCCGTGGCGGCGTTGTCCGCGGCGGCCCAGGGAATGACCCGGCAACGCTCCTGGAAGGCGACGCCGTCGTTCAGGTCGTCGTAGGGCAGGTCCAGGTAGAACGGGTTCTGCAGAGGCCTGGGCTGGTTGAGCGGGAAGTATCCGTTGCTGGCAACGCGCCGTTCGGTGTCGCATTTGAAATCGGCGCCGGAACCGGAGCTCACTCCGTCACACCCGCCGTAGTAGCTGCCGGGACACCCGGCAGCACCGGCGTCAACGGTGCCGAGCTTTACACCGGTGTGCTGGTACGCCCACTGGCTGTTGTAGGTGGAGCAGACCTGCGAACCGTCCGAGAGGCTGGCGTTGAAGATCTCGCCAACCCAGAACGTGGTGCTGACGATGTTGCTGTGCAGGGGGTACGCGCTGCTGCCGCTCCCGGTGGCTGCCGCCGGAACAAGGGCCGGAGCGGGCGCCGGAGCCGGTGCTGCGGGGGCCGGGGCGTGGGGGGCCGGAGCGGGAGCGGCGGCCGCAGGGGAGGTTTCCGCTGCGGGAACCGGCGTGCTGCTTGGCGTGGGAGCGGGCGTCCGCTTGGGCTGTGCCTTGTCCTTGGCCGGCGACTCGGAAGGGCGCTGTCCGGCTGCGGATGTGGTGGCGGACGACTGCGTGGCCGAAACCGTGAACAGTCCGCCGACGGCCAGTAGCAGCACTGCCGCAAGAGCTGTAATGAGGTGTTTCATGGGGGTTCATATCTGTTGGGTGCATGGACTCCGAGACCATGGCGACCCGCCGCGGGCGCGCAAAAGTAACGCGCAGCGGCAAAGCTGCACGTCGTTTTTCTATCGCCCGGGATGGTGGATCGCGGTGGGGGCAGCTACATCAATCGGCGGCACGTCAACTCCCCAGCCGCAGGCGCCGGAACCTGCCCACGCCACCCAACCTTACACAGGCAGGGTCCAGCGCCCGAATCGGGGATACCCGGTCCGGGGCCCGAAAATCCAAGTAGTACACACTCAATCCCTGCCTGAACCGGCCCGATACCGTGTGAGCATCTCGACAACGGTCCTACCGCGGCCACCAGGAAATGCGCCCGGTGGCCCTCACCTAAGACAGGACCATGGACAACGCGGCAGGCAACCACCCTTCTCAGGGAATCATCCGGGCAGCGGAGCTGCATGACATTGTTGTCGCCCTGTCAGGGCCGGAACCGGCGGGTGTGCTGATCTCCGGCGCCGGCGGTTCGGGCATGACAACCCTGCTGGACGCCGCGGCCTCCGTCCTGGAGGGCACCTTCTCTGTAGTTGCGCGCACAGCGGCCAGTTCCTTCGCCGATGTTCCGTTCAGCATTGCCATGGCGCTGGTTCCGGACCTGCCCGCGAAATCGAATGCTTCCCCCAGGTTCCTGGTGCAGGCCTCGCGCCAGGCGTTGCGCAGCGCCGGGCCGCCGGGGACGCCCGTGCTGCTGGCCCTGGACAACATAGATTTCCTCGACGACCTGTCGCTCTGGCTCCTCAACAGGGTGGTGTCCGAACCGGACATCCGGCTGCTGGCAACGCACCGTTCCGACCGGCCGCTGCGCATGGAACTGATGGAGTCGGTGGTGGCCAGGCAGCTGTCCGTGGTCAACCTTTCCGAGCTTGGACCGGAACGGATGCGGGACTTCCTGGCGTCCCGCCTCCAGGGCCGGCCGTCCGAAGGCCTGGTCCGGAACATCCAGGCGGACTCCGCAGGCAACATGCTGGCCGCGAGGCTCCTCCTGGATGCGGCGGTGGCCGGCGGTGGTGTTGCCTGTTCCGGCGGTGAATGGTCGATGGCCCGCGACACACGCGGGAGCACCCAGATCCAGGAGCTCGTGACGCGCCGGCTGGCCATGTATCCGCACCAGCAGCGGCAGCTGATAGATTTCCTGGCCGTCGGCGAGCCCCTGTCCGTCGGCGTCGCCGAGGCGCTGGCAGGCAGCGTAGCCCTGGCGGAGCTCCGGTCTGCGGGAGCCGTCCGGATCCAAGACGCCGGACTGCCGGATCCCGCTGCCGCCACCGCAACTCTCAACCATGTCCTCGAAGCCGGTGCTGCCCTGCAGCAGTTGGCGCCGGACCGGCAGCGTGAACTGCGGCTTGCCCTCCGCGGCCAGATGTCCCACGGCGATGCCGGTTCGCTGTGGGACCTGTTCCGCCGCGTCGCCCTGGAGCAGGTAAGCGGCTTGCCCACGCCGGACGCCGACTTGCTGGCCGTCGCCGTCGCCGCCAACGACCTGCATGACAGCCACCGGGCCCGGCAGGCCGCCGCAGGGGTGACGGCGCCGGAACTCAGGCTCCCGGCCGGCGTTGAACATGCGAGGGCCCTGTACCTCATGGGGGACATTTACGGCAGCGTCCAGCTGCTCCGGCGGCTGTTGGCATCCTCGGACGGGTCGGACAACAGGGAGTTCCTGCGGGCGGTCTGGTTGCTGCTGCGGGCGCTGTATCCCACGTCCCCGGACCCCAACGTTTTGCATGCCCTCGTTGACGATGCACGACGGCGGGTGGAGGCCGCCGCCGACGCCGAACCCTTTGGCGGGCAGGAGGCCCGGGACGAACTGGACGTCCTGCAGTTGTACCTTGACGCCCAGTCCGGAACCTGGCCACGCGCCGGGGATGCGCTGTACCAGCGGCTTAGCCGGCAGCACACCATCGGTACCGCTCTGGGCGGCGATCACCGGGATTCCGGTGAGACCGGTGGCCCGCCTCCGCTGCCGACAACCGAGGCGGGTGTGCTGCTCATGGCCCTGGTCTCGCAGGGGCTGGCCGTTGGCGGCCGGTTTGCCGAGGCGGTGGAGCTGTCCACCGCGGCCCTGGAATCCCTGGAACACCTGCCCCGGTGCACTGTGGACTTCCATGCCGTGGTGCTGATCATTCACGGCTCCAACCTGATCTGGCGGGGGCAGTGGGGTGGCAGGGAAATGGTGTGCTCGGGGGCGCCGAGGCAGACTGTGGGCCGGCTCAGCTATTTTGAGGGACCGGCGCACCTGTACCGGGCCTTCGTCCTGGCCCGGCAGGGCAGCCTCGACCTGGCGTGTGAGCATTTCCGGCAAGCAAAAGTGCGTTTCGATGAAGCTGACCCGGAAGGGCTGTTGCCGGTCACGCTGGGTGGACTTGCCGCGGCCGCGTGGCTGCTGGGAGACGTGGGGCAGGTCCGCCGCGCCCTGGCAGCCTACGACGCGAGACGGCAGTCAGGCAGCTATCTGGCTGCCCGGCTGGCGGACAGCTATTCTTCGGCGGCCCGTTCGGTGGTGAGCGGAGCAGGCTCGTCCAACCGCAGGCTGTTGCAGTTGGCGGATACCGCCGGCAAACGGGGACACCGCGCCCTGGAGAACCTGAACCTGGGACTTGCGGCACGGACGGGAGCGCGCGGAGTGAGGTCCCACGAGGTGGGGGTGGCGGACCTCATCTGGACCGTGACGCCGGCAATGCTGGGGGAGTCGCAGGACGACGTGCCGGCGTTCCGTCCGGAGGTAGCATTCCCCGGGGACGACGATCCTGACCAGGAGGATGTCCTGGGAACCGGGGACATGCCGGCGTCAGGGGCCACAGCTGCAAGGCCCGCCGCTGCCCTCCCTGACCTCGGCAAGCTGTCCAACAGGGAGAGGGAAGTTGCCGGGCTGATAGCTTCCGGGCTGAGCAGCGCAGAAGCGGCGGTCCGCCTGGGGATCTCCGTGAATACAGTCAACGCCCACCTGCAGCGGACCTACGGAAAACTCGGGGTTTCGAGCCGGCAGGAACTTTCCGAGGTGTGGAACCACGGAGGGGATTTCCCGGAGTAGCCCGGCCCGCCAGGAGGGTTGCACCAACCTACTGCCCGCAAAGGGGCCCGGCCGGTGAAGACTGCAATGCAGCTTTCCGGCCGGGCCCTGGTGGTGCCGGGCATCCCCGCTACAGCGGCAGGGACGTCATGAGTACCGAAATCGACACGAGGCCAAGGACGCACCAGACAAAGGCCAACTGCCACATCTTGGCCTGGCCCTTCCGGTGGCTTCCATGCCACACCCGCTCCATTTCCTGAGCATCCATGCAGCAATTCTGACGGCCCCGGCGCTGCCCTAAAAGCGTGCCCACCACCCCTCTGCGGGGTGGGGGCACTCCAATCACCCAGGTGCTACCTACGCATCCGGGGCGCGCGGAAGGCGGTCCGTGAGCTGCCTCCAGAGGTGCCCGGTCTTTGTGGGTGCGGGGCGCGGATAACCTGTGGGTATGAAGAACCTGGACCTGAACCTGCTGCCCCCTTTGCAGGTCCTGCTGGAGCTGAAGAACATCTCCCGAGCGGCGGAACGGCTCCAGCTCAGCCAGCCGGCCACCAGCGCGGCGATCGCGAGGCTCCGGCGGCATTTCGACGACGAACTCCTCGTCCGCAACGGCCGTACCTATGATCTAACCCCTTTTGCGCAATCCTTGGTCCCACTGGTTGACGAAGCCCTGCTGCACATCCGGCGGGCCACCCGGGTGAGGTCAGGTTTCGACCCCGGCACCAGCGAGCGGGAATTTATCATCGCCGCCTCGGACTATGCCGCGGCGCTGATTGTTGGTCCCTTGCGGGGAATCCTCCGTGATGAGGCTCCCGGAGTGTCAGTGGACTTCATGCCCACCTCCAAATCCGGGATCCAGGGCCAGCTGGCCGACTACTCGAAGATCGACCTTCTGGTGGGGCCCACCGGATACCACATGCAGGGTGCCAGCAGACAGCTTTTCCGGGACAGCTTTGTGATGGTCGCGGACGCCGGGAGTCCCCTGCTTCAGCAGCCCCGGCTCACACCGGCAGACCTGATCACGGTGCCGCACGCCGTCGGGTATTTCGGCGAGGGCGTCAGCACCCCGGCGGACAAGCTCTTCGAGTCACTGGGCCTGCAGCGGCGGGTAGCGGCCGTTGTGGCCGGGTTCCTGTCCCTGCCGCTGCTGGTGGAGGGGACGGACCTTGTGGCGCTGGTCCCGCGGATGCTGGCCGCGCGCGCCGGGCGCGGCGCCAATATCGTGGTCCTGGAATTCGCAGAGGGGACCGAAGCGTCCCTGGTGGAGGCCATGTACTGGCATCCGTCCCAGACGGAGGACCCGGCAAGCGTCTGGCTGCGTTCGGTGGTCCAGCGTTCATGTAGCCGGCTGCAGGAACTCTTCCCCGTCGAGGCTCACGCAGTCGTGATTGAATCCGCCACCGGGCAGCAGTAACTGCCGTCATGAGCCTCCTCAACGGCACTTGCGGCTACCTGCAGTGGTTTATCAGGTAGCCGGAACCGGAGCGGCAACCCGGTTGCGCGGACGGGTCCGGGCGGGAACCCGGGTCACCGCTTCGCGGCGCTCGCCTACGGTGTTTTCAATGCTGCCGATGCCTTCGACGGTCATGCGCACTACGTCGCCGGTTTGCAGAGGTGGGGGAGTCTGGGATCCGTTGCGGCCCCAGAGTTCGGCGAGGCAGCCGCTGCCGCAGGTTCCGGAGCCCAGTACGTCACCGGGCTTCACCACGGAGTCCTGGGAAGCGTACGCCACCAGTTCGGCGAACGGCCAGCCCATGTTGGAGAGCAGGTCCTGGCCGATCTGTTTGCCGTTGACTTCCACGGCCATGGAGACCGGCAGGAACCCTTCGCCATCGTGCCGGTCCTCGAACTCGTCCGCGGTGACGATCCACGGTCCCAGGGTGTTGGCGAAATCCTTGCCCTTGCAGGGCCCCAGGCTGACCTTCATCTCCCGACGCTGCAAATCGCGGGCGGACCAGTCGTTGAGGATCGTGTACCCGAAGATGTGCCGGTGCGCTGTGTCCGCGTCCAGGTTCCGGCCGTCGCTGCCGGGAACGCGTCCGACGACGGCTGCCACCTCGGTCTCAAAGTCCAGGTCCGTACAGCCCGCCGGGATCCCAATCACCTCGCCGGTGCCGGTCACGGTGTGCGGGTTGGTGAAGTAGAACGTGGGCGCCTCGAACCATTCGGGTACCACGCCGGCGACGCCGTCGATGCTCTTCCGGACCCCCTCAACATGCTCCTCGAAGGCCACGAAGTCGCGGATGGTGGCCGGCGCCAGCGGGGCTAGTAGTTGCACGTCCTCCAGCGGAACCGCCGGGCCGGAGCCTATAGTCCGCCGGGCAATGTCCAGCGTCTCCTCCAATCCGGCGTCCAGCAGGGTTTGCACGTCCTGGGCCGCCGGCAGGGCGTGGCAGGCGCCGTCATCGACAAAGCCGGACTGCGTTCCGCCGTCGTGATTCCATCGGGCGATCTTGACCATGAATGTGTTCCTTAGGCTGTGCGGCTGGCGGTGCGGGCGGACGCTGGCACGATACCGAGGGCTGCGGCGTTCCCGGCAAGGATCTTCGCCTCGTCTGTGGAGTGAAGCTGTGCCTGGGTTACCTCGGTGACTGGCTGGTCTGAGCCCATGTCGAACGGGTAGTCGGAGCCGAGCAGCACCTGGCCCGGGCCGGCGGCGGCCACGAGGGCCGCCAGTTCGGCCGGGCTGTGCACCAGGGAATCGAAGTAGAACTTCTTCACGTAGGACGACGGCGGTTCGGCGCACCCGTGTGCCTCGGGCCGGACCCGCCAGGCGCGGTCGGAGCGGCCGAGGGTGGTGGGCAGGTACCCGCCGCCGTGTGCGGCCAGAATCTTGAGGTCCGGATGGCGGTCCAGGACGCCGGAGAAGATCAGATGGGACAGGGCCACGGCGTTTTCGGCGGGCTGGGAGACCGTGTTGGCGAGGTAGAAGCGGTCCAGCCGCTCATCCAGGGAGCAGCCGAACGGGTGCAGGAACACCAGGGCGCCCAGATCCTCCGCCCGGGACCAGAACGGTTCCAGCCGCGGGTCACTCAGCTCAACGGTGGTGCGGTCGCCACCGGGGGTGGCGGCGAAAGAACCGATTTCCACGCCCAGCAGCCCGCATGCCAGGACCGCGTGTTCCAGGGCTTCCACACACAGGTCAGGGTGCTGCAGCGGAACCAGGCCCAGGCCATTGAGCCGGTCCGGGGCGCGGTCCACGAAGTCCCGCACGGCCTGGTTGGCGGAACGGGCCAGCTGGAGCGCGAGTTCCCCGCCGGCGAAGTAGTAGAAGTGTGAAGGCGACGGCGAGACCAGCTGCACATCGACACCCTGGGCATCCATGTCGGCAAGCCGGCGGTCCAGGTCCGTCAGTTGCGGCCAGCGGTCCTTGATCATCTTGCCCGACACGGCCATGGACTCCTGGCCGTTGCGCCGCACTTCCAGGGCCTGCTGGGCGCCGAAACCCTCGGGATCAGCCTCGGCCACCAGCTGCTGCAGGGCCGGAAGCAGGACGTGGGCGTGGACGTCCACAGTGGGGGATTGAACTGAATCGGTGCTCATGCGGGTTCCTTCAGCATCGTGGACAGCGAGTTCATCAGGCCTGGCACGTTGGCGTCGCGGACGCCGTCGAGCATCCACTGGCCCAGCTGGACGGAGGCGGTGACTACTGCCTTGGCCCGGTCCAGCCGGCGGTCGGTAAATTCCTTCCAGAGCGTCTCGGTGATCTCGTCGGCCTGGATCAGCAGTTCAGCGAGGACAGCGGCGTCCTCAAGTGCCATGGCGGCGCCCTGCGCCACCGTGGGCGGGCAGCTGTGTGCGGCGTCGCCGATGATCACGGTACGGCCGCGGTTCCACGGCCCGTCCACCAGGTGGGTGGTGAACCACGTGTAGTTGATGCGGGCGCTGTGGTCCAGGTTGGCGCGGATTTCCTTCCACGGGCCGCCGTAGGCTGCGGCGAGTTCGGCCATGATGCGGGGGCCGTCCCCATGCTTGCGCTCCTGCGCCTTTTCCACCAGGTACGCGTAGATGGTGTCAGGGCCCGTGGGGCAGTAGCCGGCGATGAAGCATGGGCCGCCATAGGTGAGGTCGGTGCGGACCACTTCTTCGGGCCGCTCGACGAAAGCGCGCCAGATGCCCATGCCGGTGGGCCTGGGTTCGACATCGATGCCGATCGCCCGGCGAACAGCGGAGTGCAGGCCGTCGGCGCCGATCAGGATGTCGTAGCTGGCGGCGGTGCCATCGGCCGTGCGTACGGTGACAGACCCGCCGTCGTCCGCTATCTCCGTGACGCTCTTGCCGTAACTGATGCGTGCGCCCGCCTGCTCGGCGCGCTCGCGGAGGATGGCGGTGAGATCCGGCCGGTACATGCCCAGGGTAGCCGGAAGATCCTCGCCGCCTGTCCGGATGTCCTCCAGAACCGCAATCACCGTCCCGGCGGGATCCGGAGCGCGGAGGCCAAGATTGCTGAAGGAATACCCCTTGGCTTCCACCTGGTCCCAGACGCCCAGCTGGCGAAGGATCCGCAGGGCGTTGCCCTGCAGGGTGATTCCTGAACCCAGCACCTGCGGCTCGCTGGCCTTCTCCAGGATTTCGACGTCGACGCCGGCCTCGGCGAGGAGGATGGCAGCAGCCAGGCCCGCGGCTCCGGCTCCGGCTATTCCCACTGTCTGTACTGCTGCCATCGTTGACTCCTTTGTTGGGACGGCGTTTATTGCATTGTGTGCCCGGTTCCGGAACGCGGGCTGACTACCTGACGGCGATCGGGTTGACCGGTGATCCCACTGCACCCGTGATGGGAAGCGGGGCCGCGGTCAACATGAAGTCGTACCTGCCGTCCAGGGCGCAGGCTTCCGCCAGGGCATCCGGATCCCACATTTCGCCCAGGAACAGGCCCAGGTTGGGGATGGCGATCTGGTGGAGCGGCTGGAAAGCACCCTCGAACTCGTTCGGCCGGACCTCGAAACCCCACGTATCCGTTGCGATACCCGCGATCTCGGATTCGTGGAGCCACGAAGCCGTGGTGAAGGACAAGCCCGGAGCGGAGCCACCTGCGTAGTCGCCCCACCCGTCGCGGCGTACACGGCTGTACTGGCCGGTGCGGATGATCACGATGTCCCCGCGCCGTACCTGCGAACTGGCACCCTGCGCCTGGATGGTTTGCTCGAGGTGTTCCGGCGTGATGGCAAAGCCGTCCGGCAATTCCCCACCGGTCCCCAGAACGCGCCCTACATCCAGCAACACGCCACGGGTGACAACCTTTGCTGCCGCGGTCTCGATACCGGTGACCAAATCTCCCTCGGAGGTGACAACGTCGCCCGCTGCCCTTCCGTTCCAGGCCTTGCCGCGATCGAAGATGTGCCCCAGCCCGTCCCACTGCGTGGAACATTGGAGGGGCATGGCAATCACGTCATCTGCCCCGCCAAAACCATGAGGGAAACCCTGGTTTCCGCGTTCGGCGTCAACCCCGGTGTCCGTCATGGTGTGCACCGGGTTGGTGCGGCGCCGCCAGCCCTTTTGCGGCCCGTTGGTATCGAACGGCTGCGAAAGGGAGAAAGCCTCGCCGGAGGTAACCAGCGCCGCTGCCTCGATCCGCTTTCCGGCATCAATGAAGTTCAGTGTCCCCAGCACGTCCCCTTCACCCCAACGGCCCCAGTTGTTGTACTGCTCCGCCGCGGCCGTAATGCTGGCCAAAGGATCGTTGCGCTGGATCACCGGCACCTCCACCTGGTTGGACGTCACTTTTCGTCCTGGCAGTGGATAAGCTGTGTTCCCAGGCCGGTGATGGTGCCTTCCATGACGTCACCGTCCTGGAGGAAGCGGCCCCAGTGCTGGCCGTTGCCGGCCGGGCTTCCGGTCAGGACCAGATCGCCCGGACGCAGCGGCATGATCTGGGAAGCTTCGCTGACCAGCTTGGCCACGCCAAAGATCATGTCCTGGGTGGACTCGTCCTGCATGGCCTTGCCGTTGAGTTTCAGGGTCACCTGGACATTCTGCGGATCGCCGAAGAACTTGGCGGGAACCAGCAACGGACCGGTGGGCAGGAAGCCCCGTGCGTTTTTGGCACGGTACCAGTCCGAACCAATGGCCGGCATGTCCTTGCGGAACACGAATTCCCGCGTGGTGATGTCGTTGACCATGGTGTAGCCGAAAACGTACTCCAGGGCTTCCTCCGGGGTGACCCGGAAAGCCTCTTTGCCGATCACGGCCGCCAGTTCCAGTTCCCAATCGTCGGATTTGCTGTAGGACGGCAGGGTGAGGGGGTCCGTGGCGGACGCGATCGCCGTCGGGAGTCCGATGAAGAAGTACGGCGTTCCCTGGCCAGCGCGCTTATCCATCATCGCGGCGGTCTTGGCCCTGACTTCCTCCGCATCCTGCCCGGCATCGCGGTGTGCCACCGCAAGATCAACGACGTGCTTGCGGTAGTTGGCGCCGGTCTGCAGGACCTGCGCCGGTTCAACGGGCGCAAGAATTTCGACGGCGGCGCGGTCCAGGCCGCTGTCCGCGCCGGCCGAGGCCGCCAGGGTGTCCAGTTCTGCTTCCATGCTGTCCCAGTGCTGGATCAGGGAATTGATGTCAGAGTCCAGCGGCAGGACGCGTTCTCCCACCAGGAGGCCTGCGCGGGCCTTGTCCGTGCCGGCTTCCAGGAAGCGGACCAGGGAGTATGCTGCCTCAGTCATCAGCCGCGGCCCTGCTGGGCGTAGGGGTTGAGCAGGGCTTCCTTCATTTCAGGAGAAGCGCCTTCTTCAGTGGCCGTGAAACCTTCAGCCGGCGGGAAGGACTCGGTCATGGAGTGCGGCATGGCACCGTTCTTGTAGAAGTTGTTGGAGCCCTCGGACGGCTTCCAGGTGTTGGCTTCCCAATCCGGCACGTAGTTGCGGTAGCCGCCGGAGTTGAGCTCAACGCGCATGCCGGACGGATCACGGAAGTAGAGGAAGTTCTGTTCGCCAACGCCGTGGATGGAGGGGCCGTATTCCATGGGGGTGCCGTTTTCCATCATGACGTCCGCGGTGCGGAGCAGGTCCTCGGTGGCGTCCACCCAGAAAGCGATGTGGTTGACGCGGCCGGCCCGCTTGGAGGTGTCCATGACGACGCCGAGGTCGTGGGACTTCTCGTTGGTGGTCAAAACGGAGAAGACCGTGATGGGAGCTTCGTCCAGGTCCACGAACGCCATGACGCGGAATCCCAGGGCCTCGTTGTACCACTTGGCGAATCCGCGGACATCCGAGCACGCCACCGTGACGTGGTCCAGGAAGCGGGGAGCGGCGGCGTGGCTGCTGCGGCGTTCGGGGCGGTCCGGGTAGGTGGATTCGAAGCCGGGCTCAGCCACGAACTTTTCTACCTCATAGAAGAGGCGCATGTGGTGGCCGTAGGGGCCGGTGAATTCGTAGGCCTTGCCGAAGCCGTGGCCGCCGGCAGTCCAGGTGCCCTGAACACCGCTGGCTACAACGCGGGCCGCAGCGGCTTCAAGTGCCTGCTGCGAATTGGTGCGCCAAGCCATGCGGCCAAGGGTGGCCTCGGGGCCTTCGGTGATGACCAGGCTGTAACGGTAGTAGTCGCCCCAGCAGCGCAGGTAGACGTTGCCATCCACCCGGTCGATGATGCGCATTCCGAACTTTTCCTCGTAGAACTTGGCTGAGGCTTCGACGTCGGGGGTGGTGATCTCAAGGTGGGCGAGATGGGAGAGGGGAGTTTCCACGCTGAATTCCTTCTGTGTACTGGCTGCTATCGGTTTGCTGCAGGTCCTGTAAATACTGTGAGCCAGTTCATGTATTTGGGAAAGAGCGCTTTTGCTATATATACCATCTGTCAAACAAATACATGAGGCCGGAGGTTTAGCTTTCGAGTTGGAAGTTCTGGCCCGCGAACAAGTCCGGGCAGAATGCAGCGTGCCGCGGCTGTGCGTGCGGAGAAACATCGAGTTAACCTCCCGGCGCGACGCATGAAACGTGCCCTTGGATACTCTGGTGCAACAAGGTTTACTAGTAGCTAACACCAACCCGGACAGGAATGTTTCGATGACAAGTGTCGCAACCCCTGCTGTAACCCCCGCGGCGGAGTTCACCACTTCCGAACGCACCGAGCCGCCGGCAGCCCGCCCGGAAACTCCCGCCGAAGTGCCCGCCATCTCCCTTGCGGATATCGCCCGTGCCCACAACGTCCGCTTCCTCCTGGCCACCTTCGTGGACATGACCGGCAAGCCCTGCGCCAAGCTGGTCCCGGTGGAGGCCGCCGACGAACTCGAAAAGGGCGCCATGGGCTTCGCCGGCTATGCAGCGGGCCTCATCGGCCAGAAGCCCCAGGACGCGGACCTCATCGCCGTCCCCGATCTCACGTCCTTCACCCCGGTGCCTTTCATCAAGGAGGGCCTGGCCATCATCCACTGCGATCCGCACGTCAACGGCAAACCCTGGCCCTACGCCCCGCGTGTCATCCTCAAGAATGCACTGGCGCGCCTCGCGGACCAGGGCATGCAGGCCAAAGTGGGCGCGGAGGTGGAGTACTTCCTGGTCAACAGGAACGACGACGGGACGCTGAGCACCGCCGACGCCCGCGACGATTCGCCCCGGCCCTGCTATGACGCCCGCGGTGTCACCCGGATGTACGAGCACCTGACCTCCATCTCCGAAGCGATGAACAGCCTGGGATGGGGCAACTACGCCAACGACCATGAGGATGCCGCCGGCCAGTTCGAGCAGAACTTCAACTACGCTGATGCCCTCACCACGGCGGACCGCGTGGTCACCCTGCGCTACATCCTGAACATCCTCGCCGAACAGCGCGGCATGACCGCCACGTTCATGCCGAAACCGTTCACGGACCGCACCGGCACGGGCCTGCACTTCCACCTCTCGCTCTGGTCCGACGGGAAGGCCCTGTTCCCGGAGGAAGGGGATGCAACGGACGGCGGCGGCCGCGGCCTTGGGCTGTCCGGCCTCGCCTATTCGTTCATCGGCGGGGTCCTGGACCACGCCCCGGCGCTGCAGGCCTTCCTCGCCCCCACGGTGAATTCCTACAAGCGCACCGGCGCCACCACCAGCTCCTCCGGCGCCACCTGGTCGCCGCGGAAGGCATCGTACGGCGGCAATGACCGCACCCATATGATCCGTGTGCCGGACAACAAGAGGATCGAACTGCGCTCCGGCGACGGTTCCGCCAACCCGTACCTTGCGATCGCTTCAATCGTCGCAGCCGGCCTGGACGGGGTGGAGAGGTCGATCGACCCGGGCACGCCGTCCGGCCCGGGGGAGTCCAGGCCGGACGCCCACCTCCTGCCCGCCACGCTGCTGCACGCCGTCGAAGCACTCCGCAGGGACCCGGTCATCCTGGCCAGCCTCAGCGGCGACGCGGCAATCGGGGCGTACTACGCCGACGCCAAGGAAGACGAGTTCCTCAGCTGGCACAACCAGGTCAGCGACTGGGAAATCCGGACCTACCTCACCTCGATCTAGCCCTCCACCCCGCCACCAAGAACCCAAGCAAAGGACTTTCCATGTGCGGAATCGCCGCGCTGCAGCTGCGCAATCCCTCGCTGCACCCCCAGATGGGCAGCCTCCTGTCCTCGATGCTCTGCCAGATCGTGGACCGCGGCCCGGACTCGGCAGGCCTCGCCGTCTATAACACGCCGGGCCTGGTCTCCCCGGGCACCTCCACGCTGAGCCTGCTCGGCGCGGATCAGGGGATCCCGACGGCGGCACTCACCGCAGGCGTCTCGGCCCTCCTCGCCGGAGTGCTTCCAGCTGACGCGCAGGCCGCCGTGAAGGTGGTGGGCGACACCACCCTGGTGAGCGCCGCCGTCGGGACCGACCTGCTGGTGAAGGCCGTCACCGAAACCGTGCCCGGCGCCACCATCATTGGCCGCGGCGAGCATGTGGCGGTCATGAAAAGCGTGGGCCACCCCATGGAAGTCGCCGCTGACCACGGTCTGGAGGCGATGGCCGGAAGCCAGGGCCTGTCCCACACCCGGATGGCCACCGAATCGGCCGTCACCGCGGGCGGCTCGCACCCGTTCTCTGTGGCCGACGACCTCTGCCTGGTCCACAACGGCTCCTTCTCCAATCACGCCACCGTCCGGCGGGGCCTCTTGCGTGAAGGCGTGGTGTTCGACTCCGAGAACGACACCGAGGTGGGCGCCCGCTACGTCGCCTCCCGGCTGAAACAGGGCGACACCCTCGAGGAAGCATTGGTGAACCTGGGCAAGGTCCTGGACGGCTTCTACACCCTGGTGGTCACCACCGCGGACAGCATGGCAGTGGTCCGCGACCCCATCGCCTGCAAGCCCGCCATCATCGCCGAAACGGACGACTACGTGGCCATGGCCTCCGAATACCGCGCCCTGGCCGCCCTGCCCGGCATCGACAACGCCCGCATCTTTGAACCGGAACCCGGAAAGGTCTACACATGGTCACTCTGACAGCCCCCGAAACCGCTGCGCCTGAAGCAGCTGCACCAGCGGAGTCCGACGGCGGGGCCGCACCCACCGTGGTGGACCTCGCCGATGCGCCCGTCCGCAGCCTGAACCAGGCCCTGCATGACGCCGTTGACGGCCAGTCCTGGACCATCACCAGCCCGGGCGGCAAGCACAGCCTCGCTGTCGGCATCAGTGCCCGCGTGGCCGTGACCATCGAAGGCCATGCGGGCTATTACGCAGCCGGGATGCACCAAAAGGGTGACGTGACCATCAACGGCAATGCCGGCGTGGGGCTGGCCGAGAACATCATGTCCGGCCGCGTCCACGTGACCGGTGATGCCTCCCAGTCCGCCGCCGCCACCGGCCACGGCGGCCTGGTGGTCATCGACGGCAACGCCGGGGCACGCTGCGGCATCTCGATGAAGGGCGTGGACATCGTGGTGGGCGGCAACATCGGCCACATGTCCGCATTCATGGCGCAGGCCGGCCGCCTCGTGGTGTGCGGTGACGCCGGGGACGCCCTGGGCGACTCGATCTACGAGGCCCGGATCTACGTCAAGGGAACCGTGGCCTCACTCGGCGCAGACTGCATCGAAAAGCCGCTCCGCGAAGAGCACCTCGCAGAGCTCGCCGAACTCCTCGAAGCCGCCGGCCGCACCGACAACCCCGCCGACTTCAAGCGCTACGGCTCCGCCCGGAACCTCTACCACTTCCACGTCGACAATTCGTCCGCCTACTAGGAGGCCCCCGTGACCATCACCTCCCTCCCCGCACCCGCCCAGGCACCTGCTGCAGCTCCCGCCCAGAACCTGGCTGCTTCTGACATCGCTGCACTCGGTCTCCGCGAGTCCGCCACCTTCGACCGCGCCACCATCGCCGACATCCAGCGCGCCGCCGCCACCGGCGTCTATGACATCCGTGGCTGGGGCGCCAAGCGCAAGGTCCCGCACTTCGACGATCTGCTCTTCCTCGGCGCCTCGATGTCCCGCTACCCGCTGGAGGGCTACCGCGAGAAGTGCGATACCGACGTCGTCCTTGGCGACCGGCATGCCAGCCGCCCGCTGCACCTTCAGACCCCGGTGACCATCGCCGGCATGAGCTTCGGCGCCCTGTCCGCCAACGCCAAGGAAGCGCTGGGCCGCGGCGCCAGCGAGGTGGGCACCTCCACCACCACGGGCGACGGCGGCATGACGCCTGAGGAGCGCGGCCAGTCCAAGCACCTGGTGTACCAGTACCTGCCGTCCCGCTATGGCATGAACCCGGACGATCTCCGCAAGGCCGACGCCATTGAGATCGTGCTGGGACAGGGCGCCAAGCCCGGCGGCGGCGGCATGCTCCTGGGCCAGAAAATCACCGAACGCGTGGCCGGAATGCGCACCCTGCCGGTCGGTATCGACCAGCGTTCCGCCAGCCGCCACCCGGACTGGACCGGCCCGGACGACCTCGAAATCAAGATCGGCGAACTGCGCGAAATCACCGACTGGAAAACCCCCATTTACGTCAAGATCGGCGCGTCCCGGCCGTACTACGACACCGCGCTCGCCGTGAAGTCCGGCGCCGATGTGGTGGTGGTGGACGGCATGCAGGGCGGGACGGCCGCGACGCAGCAGGTGTTCATCGAGAACGTGGGCATCCCCACCCTCGCCGCCATCCCGCAGGCAGTCCAGGCGCTCCAGGAACTCGGAGTGCACCGCAAGGTCCAGCTGATTGTCTCCGGCGGCATACGCACCGGCGCCGACGTCGCCAAGGCCATGGCCCTGGGCGCAGACGCCGTGGCCATCGGCACCGCCGCGCTGATCGCACTCGGCGACAACGACCCCCGCTACGCCGCCGAATACGGTGACCTGGGCTCCGCGGCCGGGTTCTACGACGACTTCCAGGACGGCCGGGACCCCGCCGGCATCACCACCCAGGATCCGGAACTCGCCTCGCGGCTGGACCCGGTGGCCGCTGGCCGGCGCCTGGCCAACTACCTGCGCGTCCTCACCATGGAAGCCCAGACCATCGCCCGCGCCTGCGGCAAGTCCCACCTGCACAACCTCGAACCCGAGGACCTGGTGGCCCTGACCATCGAAGCATCGGCCATGGCCCGCGTGCCGCTGGCCGGCACCAGTTGGATCCCCGGCGTGCAGGGAAGCTTCTGATGTCAGGCGGCGTCCCTGGCGGGACATCCGGCGAGGCCACCGGCTTATCCGGCGGCCGCTCAGGTCCGTCAGATTACGTGGTGGTGGGCGCCGGCCTGGCCGGTGCCGCCACCGCCTGGCAGCTGTCCGCGCGCGGGCACCAGGTCACGCTGCTGGAGCGCGACGTCCCGGCCGCACACGACGCCAGCTCCCACGGCTCCGCCAGGATCTTCCGCTACGCCTACCCGGACCCGTTCTACACACAGGCCGTGCTGGACTCGAAAGCACTCTGGGACGGGCTGGCCGCCGAAGCGGGAACCGAACTGATCACACCCTTTGGCGCTGTGGACTACGGCCCCACCCGGCAGCCCGCCCTGCTGGCCAGCGTCCTGGCCGGGGCCGGGATCGACCATGAGCTGCTCTCCGCCGCGGAGGCCCGCCGCCGATGGCCGCAGATCGCGTTCGATACCGAGGTCCTCTGGCACCCAGGGGCAGGGGTCATCGACGCCGAAACCTCCGTGAACGCAATGGTGGCGCTCGCGGTCCGGAACGGGGCGGAGGTGCGGACCGGCTGGACCCAGGAGCGGGTGGAACGCCTGGGCAGCGGTACCGGCGCCGGTTACCGGCTGCACTCCGCCGCAGGGGAAACACTCGACGCCGGTCACGTGGTCATCAGCGCCGGCGGCTGGCTGCCACGGCTGCTGGAGTCGTTGCCGCTGCCGGCCGGGTTCCTCGCCGGCCTGCCGGAATTCACCGTCCGCCAGGAGCAGGCCTTCCACTTCAGGTACCGGGAGGACCCTGGCTATTCCGGAGCCACCTGGCCCACCTTCATCCACAAGGCCGCCGACATCCAGGCCTACGGGCTCCCTGGCGGCCGCGACGCCGGATTCGCCGGCCAAAAGGTGGCCGAGTACAACGGCGGTCCGCTGATCCCGTCGGCCGCGGACCAGACCGGCCACGTGGACCCTGCCAACCGCGCCCGCGTGGTGGACTACGTCCGCCGTTACCTGCCCGGCCTGGACCCCGAACCCTACGCCGAAACCACCTGCCTCTTCACGAATACGCCCACCGAGGACTTCCTCATCGCCCGGGCGGACAACCTCACCGTCGTCTCGCCCTGCTCCGGGCACGGCGCCAAATTCGCCCCGCTGATCGGACAGTGGGCAGCGGACCTGGCCACCGGCGCAGCGGCGGTCCCGGAACGGTTCCGCGGCGCCACCTTGCCAGCACTCACCACGTAGAACGGATCCCCGTGAGCCTTCCCCAGACAGCACCCGCGCCGCTCGCCGTACCCGCAGGAACCACCGGCGCACCCACCGTAGCCGGCCTCCTTAGGGAGATCTCCGGCGTCGGGCGTGACAGGACGCGCGGCGGCTACTCCCGCCCGGTGTTTTCCACCGCCGAAACGGACCTGCGGAGCTGGTTCATCGAGCAGGCAACCCGGCGCGGGCTGGACGTCCACACCGATGCCAACGGAATCATCTGGGCTTGGTGGGACACGGCGACGGGCGTACGGAAGGACGCGGTGGCCACCGGCAGCCACCTCGATTCCGTCCCCGGCGGCGGCGAGTATGACGGTCCGCTGGGGGTCGCCTCGGCGCTGGTCGCCGTCGACCTCCTCCAAGCCCGCAATTTCCGCCCCCGCCGCCCCCTGGCGATCGCGGTGTTTCCTGAGGAGGAAGGCTCGCGGTTCGGTATCGCCTGCCTTGGCTCGCGGCTCCTGACCGGCGAACTCGATCCCAACAAGGCCCGCAACCTCCGCGACCCGGACGGAAACACCTATGCCGACGTCGCAGCTGCCAACGGACAGGACCCGCGGTTCATCGGCGCCGACTACAAGGCGCTGCAGCAGCTGGGCCTGTTCGTTGAGCTGCACGTGGAACAGGGGAGGGGCCTGATCGACCTGGACCAGCCGGTGGCGGTTGGCTCGTCCATCCTGGGACACGGCCGCTGGAAACTGGCCATCTCCGGCGAGGGGAACCACGCCGGCACCACACTCATGAAGGACCGCAGGGACCCCATGATCGCGGCCGCCAAGGTGGTGGTAGGCATCCGCGACACCTCCCGCAAGTACCGCGACGCCCGCGCCACGGTGGGCCGGCTGCAGCCCGTCCCCGGCGGCACCAACGTCATCGCGTCCCGCGTGGACCTCTGGATCGACGTCCGGCACCCGGAGGATTCGGTCACCGCCGCGCTGGTGGAGGCCATCGGGTTGAACGCCCAGGTCCTCGCCGCCGGGGAAGGCTGCTCCGCTGCGCTCACCATGGAGTCGCTGAGCCCCACGGTGCAATTCGACGGCGGCCTCCGGGACCGGCTGCAGCAGCTCCTGCCTGCCGCGCCGGTGCTGGCCACCGGCGCAGGGCACGACGCCGGGGTGCTGGCGGCGCACCTGCCAACGGCCATGCTCTTCGTCCGCAACCCCACCGGCATCTCGCATTCGCCCGACGAACTGGTGGAGGACCGGGACGCCGAAGCCGGCGCCGCTGCCCTGGCGGACTCCCTTGCCGGGCTCCTGGGCGGGGCCCGCGTCCTTGGCTAGCGCCGGCGTCGTACTCCGGAGCCCGCGTGGCCCGCCTAAGATGGCAACCATGACCGAACAGGCCGGGGACCGCGCAGAAGACCAGCCGGCCGGTGACGTGGCCGGCAAGCTCGAGCGGGTCATCGCCGCGCAGGTCCGGCACTACCGCACCGCGCAGGGCCTGTCCTCCGCTGAACTGGCCGCCCGGACCGGGCTGTCCAAGGCCATGATCTCGCGGGTGGAAACCGCCACCACCTCCTGTTCCCTCACCACCCTGCAGCGGCTCGCCGACGGGCTGAAAGTCCCCGTCACCGCGCTGTTCCGCGGTGCCGACACCGACCGGGATGCCACCTTCACCAGGAGCGGCCAGGGCAGCCTGACGGTCCGCAGCGGAACCCAGCACGGCCACGAATACCGTGTGCTGGGAACGCTCAAGGGCCGCACCGACGCCCTGGAACCAACCCTGGTGACCCTCACGGACGCCAGCGACGTGTTTCCGCTGTTCCAGCACCCGGGCACCGAGTTCATCTACATGCTTTCGGGCCGGATGGTCTACGGCCACGGCTCCTACGAATACGCGATGGAAGCCGGCGACTCCCTGCTGCTGGACGGTGAAGGACCCCACGGGCCGCTGGAGCTGCTGGACCTCCCCATCAGCTTCCTGGCCATCTCCGCCAGATAGCTTCCGCTGCTGTGCAGGAAACCCGCAATACCGGGCATTTTGGCCTGCCCTGTTACTCCTGAAACTCGCGCGTGGATGACTGAAACCAGCATTTAACACGCCTGAAACCCAGCCCGAAATGCCCGCCTTACAGTTGGATCACGACGGCAAACTGCCGCCCTCCGCTGAAGATGGCACAGACCCCGCGTCCCTTCCGCCGGAGCGGTTCTGACGGCAAAATTTCCGTTCTCTTCGTCGCATCACGAAAGGGGTTTCCCATGGATTCGGGAAATGTCGCTTGGATATTGGCCAGCTCGGCACTGGTCTGCATGATGATTCCCGCCCTCGCACTCTTTTACGGGGGCATGGTGGGCTCGCGCCGCATTCTCAACATGATGATGATGTGCTTTGGCGGCGCCAGCCTGGTGGCCGTCCTCTGGGCACTCTTCGGGTACTCAATGGCCTTCGGAAACTCCGTGGGCGGGCTGGGGCTGATCGGTGATGTCACCGAGTTCCCCGGCATGGGACAGCTGATGGCCGAGGATAAGGAGGCGTCCATCCCGGTCATCCTGTTCGCCGCGTTCCAGCTGTTCTTCGCCTGCGTCACCACTGCGCTGGTTGCCGGTGCCGCCGCGGGCCGCATGAAGTTCGGCGCCTGGATGGTGTTCGCCGGCATCTGGGCCACCATCGTCTACTTCCCGATTGCGCACTGGGTGTTCGCGTTCAATTCCGCGGACGGCAGCACGGTGGGCGGCTGGATCGCCAACGGCATCAAGGCCATCGACTTCGCCGGCGGCACCGCGGTGCACATGAACGCCGGCGCAGCTGCCCTGGCCCTGGCCCTTGTCCTCGGCAAGAGCTCCGGCTGGCCCAAGGTGGAACACGCCAAGCCGCACAGCCGGCCGCTGGTCCTGGTGGGCGCGGGCCTGCTGTGGGTGGGCTGGTTCGGCTTCAACGCAGGCTCGGCCCTTTCCGCCGGACACTCGGCGTCGGTGGTCTTCCTGAACACGGCCGTGGCCGCGTCCGCCGGCCTGCTGGCCTGGGCCCTTGTTGAGCGGTTCCGACATGGCTCCGCCACCAGCATGGGCGCAGCGTCCGGCCTGATCTCGGCGCTCGTTGCCATTACCCCCGCCTGTGGCTCGGTCAGCCCGCTCGGTGCCGTGGCCATCGGTGCGATTGCAGGCGCTGTCTGCTCGCTGGCCATCGAACTGAAGTTCCGGCTGGGCTTCGACGACTCGCTCGACGTCGTCGGCGTCCACCTGGTGGGCGGCATCCTGGGTACCCTGCTGATCGGCCTCTTCGCCACCGACGCCGCCCCCAACGGGGTCAGCGGCCTCTTCTACGGCGGCGGGTTCGAACTCCTCGGAGTCCAGGCCCTCGCCACCGTCACGGTGCTGGCCTACTCGTTCGGCATCACCTGGCTCCTGGCCAAGATCCTGGACAAGACGATGGGCGGCCTCCGCATCAAGCCCGAGGACGAACTGCGCGGCATCGACCTCGCAGCCCACTCCGAGCTGGCCTACCTGACGGACGAGGACCCGGTGGACCTGGGCTCGCCGCAGCGGGTCTAACCCCGGCCCGTCACCTACCGGAAAGCAAAGCTGCCGGGCCCGCCTGCTGGGGGCGGTGCCCGGTTCATGCGCGTCACGCTGTGGCGCGCATTCCCGTGCAAGGCCTAGTGTTCGGTGCACACCAGGACGCCGTCACGGACTTCCAGCACCGCGGCGCGGACGTGGCTCAGGCGGGTGCGCGGGTCCGGCGCCATGGTGCCAATGTCCTCGCCGCCCCAGTGCGGGTGCGTAAAGTAGACCAGCAGCGCCTGCTGCGCGCCGCCGTCGTACGTTCCTGCTGCAGGCGGAACGGGTAGCGGCACCACGTCCGCATGGCGTCCGACGACGGGCCGCCCGTCCACGGTTTCCGGCGCCGTGAGGATCAGCCCGCCAAGGTGTTCCTGCCGGATCCAGGCGCCGGCGGCATCTTCGGAACGGTAGACGGCCTGGCCGCGCCATTCGTCCACGATCATCCAGTAGCTGCCGCCCAGCCGGAAGACCTTCGGCCCCTCATGCGGGCGCCCGGGGATTGCCACGCCTTCAAGGACCCACGACGCCGGGTCTTCCGGGGTGTCGCTGAACGCGCTGCAGGTGTTCGAACCGCGGGTCTCGTCCTTGTACCAGAGCCGGTAGCGGCCGTCCCCGCACCGGCCCACGGCGGCGTCGATGACCCTGGGGGAGTCGAGGTCGATGGGGCCGAGGTACTCCCAGTGGTTGAGGTCCCGGCTGGCGAACTGGACGATTTCGGCTTTCCCCGTCCAGTCCGTGCGCCGTCCGCCGAGTACGGAAAGGTACATGATCCACAGGTCCCCGATGCGGACGACGTCGGGCGCCCAGAGGGTTGCCGGCAGTTCTGTTCCGGGCGGGATGAGCCCCTCCGCGGTGCCCTGATAGCGCCAGGTTTCGCCGCCGTCGGACGATCTCGCAACGCCGATGCCGGTCCCGTGGACCCATTCCACGCCGCTCAGTCCCGGAGCGGTGGCGCGGCGCTGGGTGTAGAACAGCACCCACTCATTGGCCAGGTGGTCGGCCACCAGGACGGGATCGGTGGGGCCGTCCCAAACGGGGTCGCGGTAGGGGACCGTGAAGGCGTCAGGGCTCAGGTGCGGCAGGGCCTGCGGGGCCGGCGCATCAGGGACAAGTTGCTCGGCCTGCTGTGGCTGGGGCACTTTTTCTCCAACGTTGTAGTTTTCGGCTGGATACCAGCATAGATGGCGATTTCGGACGCGTGAATGCGTTGGCGCTGCGCAGGTTCGCTGACGCTGGGCAGATCCGGGCCGCGAAACCGGATCTGCGCATCGAACGGGGTTTACGTGTCGAGAGTGCGCCGGCGCGAGCCTACTCCTTGAACAGCCCCGCCAGGTCCTCGGCTGTGATGGCACCGCCGGACAGGGCATCGCCCTCCATGACGTCGGCGAACAGCTGCGACTTCCGGGTCTTCAGCGCCATGACCTTCTCCTCGATGGTGTCCTTGGCGACGAGCCGGTACACCATCACGTTCCGGGCCTGGCCGATCCTGTGGGTCCGGTCCACGGCCTGGGCCTCCGACGCCGGGTTCCACCACGGATCGAGCAGGAAGACGTAGTCGGCTTCGGTGAGGTTGAGCCCGAATCCGCCGGCCTTCAGCGAGATCAGGAACACCGGTGCGCTGCCGTTCTTGAATTCGCTGACCACGTCGGCACGGTTCCGGGTGCCGCCGTCGAGGTAGCAGTACTCGATCTCCTCCTCGTCCAGCCGCTCCCGGACCTTCCCCAGGAAACCGGTGAACTGGCTGAAGATCAGGGCCCGGTGCCCCTCAGCCACCAGGTCCTCGAGCTGCTCGAACAGCACATCCAGCTTGCTCGACCGGACCGCGGACAAAGCAGGGTCCACCAGCGAGACGTCCAGGCTCAGCTGCCGCAGCAGCGTCAGCGACTGGAAGATGGTGAACCTGTTCTTGTTGACGTCCTCGATCAGCCCCAGGATCTTCTGCCGCTCGCGCTGCAGGTGCGTCTGGTAGACCTTCTGGTGCCGCGGGTTCAGCACCACTTCCAGGATCTGTTCCTGCTTGGGCGGCAGGTCCTTGATCACCTGGTCCTTGGTGCGCCGCATCATCAGTGGGCGGACCCGGCGCCGCAGCTTCTCCAGCTGGCCCTTCTCGCCGTTCTTTTCCACCGGTTTCTGGTAGTACTCCGCGAAGCGCTTGGGGCTGGAGAACAGGCCGGGGGCCACGATGGACGTCAGCGCCCAGAACTCCATCAGGTTGTTCTCCAGCGGGGTACCGGTGATGGCCAGCTTGAACGCCGCCGGCAGCTTCCGGGCGCACTGGTACGCCTTGGACTGGTGGTTCTTCACAAACTGCGCCTCATCCAGCACCAGCCCGGACCACTCGCGCGAGGCATACGACTCGTAATCGATCCGGAACAGCGCGTAGGAGGTAATCACGACGTCGGCCCCGCCCAGGGAATCCGCCACGTCCTGCCCGCTCTTGGCAAAGGTTTCGCCCACGGTGCGGACGGTGAGGCCCGGGGCGAAGCGCGCGGCTTCGAGCGCCCAGTTGCCCACCACGCTGGTGGGTGCCACCACGAGGAAGGGCGCGACGGCGGCAGGCCGGGTGTCCGCAGGCTGCGCACCCGGGGTGCCAGTGCCGCCGTCGGACGAGCCAGCGCCAGCCGCCGCGGCCGAATCCTCCGGAACCGCAGCCCCCGAAACCGAAGCGTCCGAAACCGAATCCGCCGGAACCGAATCTTCCGGAACCGCCCCGGCCGCCTCGACGGCGAGTTCCTTCGCCGCGCACATCAGGGCGAGCGCCTGCACGGTCTTGCCCAGGCCCATGTCGTCCGCGAGAACTCCGCCCAGGCTGTGCTTGTACAGGAAACTGAGCCAGTTGAACCCTTCGAGCTGGTACGGGCGCAGCTCGGCGTTCAGGGAAGCGGGCAACGGCAGCCCGTCCATGCCGCCCTCCAGGAGGCCACCCACCGCGGAGCGCCACGTGGCCGCCTGCTGGTCCACGATCCCCAGCTGCGCCAGCTCATCCCAGAGGCCCGCCTGGAACCGGCTGATCTGCAGCGGCGCATCCTTGTTGTCCTGCAGCGACCGGGCCTCTTCGATGAGGGCGCGCAGCTGGTGCAGTTCCGGCAGGTCCAGGGAGAAGTACGCGCCGCTGGGCAGCAGCATCTTGGTCTGCCCGGACGCCAGGGCGGAGAACACGGCGGCGAAGGACACCGGCTGGCCCTCCAGCGAAATCTGGATGCCCAGGTCGAACCAGTCGCGCTGTTCGGTGGCTTTGGTGGAGATGGACACCACCGGCGCTTCCTCAGCCTCGCGGTAGTCGGCGATATCTCCGGCCGTCTCCACGTCCACGTCCCGTGCTTCGCGCAGCCGCGGCAGCACCTCTTCCGTGAAGGCGAGGGTGTCCAGCCCCTTCAGCTCGGCCGAGGCCGCCAGCCGGGGGGTGCCCCAGCCGCCGGTGGAGGACTCGCCCAGCGCGGCCACAACCTCCCACGGCTGCCCGATGCCTTCCAGGATGCGGGACTCCGCGGTGTCATCCCGGTAGCCCTGGTCGCCCGGGTGCCGCCACAACGGCTGGGCCGTCACATGGTTGCCACTCTTGTAATGCCATTCCCAGTGCAGCCGGACCCGGTGGTCGTTGCCGTAGTTCGCCAGCAGGGACAGCGACGGAACGGCCAGCGTGGGCAGCTCCACCGATTCGTCCCGGGCCGTGACCCGCGCTGTCTGCTTCAGCTTGGGGTAGAAGCCGGTGAGGAACCTGGATTCATCCCTGGCCGGGATGTGCAGCGTGCTGCCGGCCGTGACGAACGCCAGCAGTTCCTCGCTGAGCCCGCCCTCCAGGGGTGCCAGCGTGAGGACGCCGTCCGGATCGGGTACGCCCGGCAACGACGCCTCCCCGGTGGTGAAGAAGATCCCGTGCGCGGGCCGGCCGATGGTCCCGGCGGCCGCCGGATCGATCTCTTCGCCCTCCACAGTGATGGTGGGCGCCAACTCCAGGCCGCCGTCGGACGCGCCGCTGCCCGGGGCGGCGGGCTCGGGCTGTTCCGGTTCCGCGAGCGGAGTGCCGTACCGGCTGAGGGAAAGCGCGACGGCGGCAGGCGCCTCGGCGAGCCGCACGGGTTCAGAGCCGCGCGAGTTGACCAGAACAAGCCCGATCTTCCGGGCGTCGGCCAGCAGGCTCCACAGGTTCTTCCCCGAGTAGGAGTTCAGCCCCAGCCACAGCCCGGAGGCGTTGTGCATCCGGCTGGCCGCCGCCGAGTGGGAAGCCAGGAATTCCTGCAGCCACTCCACGTGTTCCTGGTTCGATTCCCGCCGGAAGTTCAGGTAGTTCAGGGTGTTCCAGGAGACGTCGCCGCGGATCCACTTGCCTTTGGCGCCCATGATCACGGGCCGGGCCTTGAGCTGCCGGACGCTGCGCACCGGGTCCCGCCGGCCGGTGTAGGAGAAGTGCGGGGCGGGTTCTTCAACCTCGAACTGCAGCGCCAGCGGCACCCCGCTGCCGGCAGCTGCCGTTCCAGGCTTGGCAATCAGGGGGTTGAGGGCCTGCTCCCAATCGGACAGGACGGCCCCTCCGGGCTGGTGCGAGACCTGCGTGGACGTTGACGGGGCCAGCAGCTGGACCCTTGTGGCCGGGTTGTCCTCAGCCGCGAACAGCAGGGCGGCAACGTGCTTGCAGTCTTTCCGCACCGGGCAGCTGCACACACCCACCGTGCAGCTCCACCCGCCGCCCTTGCGGACCAGCTTGGCCGTGGTGGAATACGGTGTGTCCGCGCTTCCCCTGACCTTGCCCAGCATGAGCCCGGTGCCGGCGTCGAACGATATCCCGGTGACCCGGCTGCCCATGGCATAGGCAAGCCCGGCCGCGAGCGAGCGGTCGTTGATGGCGGGAGTCTGTATTGCCAGTGCCGCACTCTCGTCCGGTTGGGATGGCATGGTGCGCGCTACTTTCAGCAGCCCACGGAAGGGCCGGGTCCGTCGGGTGGTTATCTGATCCATCTTAGTTCGCCCGGCAGCCCGGCCGTGCCGCGGTCCCCGGCACCGGCCTCCCATGAAAACTTCGCCTGACGTTCATGTCCCCCTCTACGGGGCGGCAGTTTTGCGGACGTAGCGTGAAAAATGTCCGCAGTACCAGCCAGCAGTGAGGGATTCCATGATCACCACCCAGCAGCCCGTCGTCCTGACCAGCAGCAGCATCGAAGCAAGTGATGAGGAAGCCGTGGCGGCCAACGTCAGCGTGGTGGATGCCATGCACACGGCGCTCCTGGCCACTGACGAAATGTCGCCTGTTGCCGTCCGCAGCTACTACGTGGATTTCTACCTCACCCAGGCGCTGGAGGGCGGGTTCGCGCAATACGCCTTCATGTCCGTTGACCGCACCGGGATGGACACCCTCATCCGGGAGGGCATGGCCGGCATGGGCGCCACGGCCCACCTGGACCTGTTCAACCGCGCAGTGGAAGCCTACGGGGACCTGTCCGACGAGGACGCGGAGCACTACCTGGACGGGCCGCTGGATGACGACGACGAGGTGCCGGCCGGGGTCCTCGCCATGGAAGAGCTCGACGGCGAGTTCGAGGAACTGCTCGAACGGGAGAACATCACCGCCCTCAACGCGGCGTGGCTGCGCGGTCAGGCGGACCTGCTGGTCCTCGACGACGAAGAGGTGGGCCCCTACATCCAGCAGCTCGCCGCCCAGATCCCGGACCTGCCGGAGCGCCAGGCCAGGGCGGCCGAGGAAGCCCTGGAGGACGCGCCCGATTTCGAAATCGTCATCCGGGAACTGTGCAGCATTGCCGGCTACGAGCTGGCCAGGATCACCATGGGTGACCCCAACTACGTGCACGACGGCGAAAAGACCCTCGCATGGTACTTCAGTACGGACCACGGCGACTTCCTCATGGTCGAGGAGGACGACGAAGCCTTCATGATCAATCCGGAAACCCAGGAGATCGTGGCGGCCGTGGAGTTCGAAGAGGCAGACGCCGGGCTGGTCGAAGCCTAGGGACGCGTTTTCCGGCCACGCCGAGTGGTCCCCCGGAAACCGGGCTGCCGGAAAAACTTTCACAGCACCCGTAACCTTTCCGGATTGCCCGGCGATGTAGGGGGTGATGGGCCCACCGGCCCCGACCCGCAAGTCGCCAAGGTTTGGAGTGTTTTATGTCTTTGTTCACCGTTCTTGCCACCAGTAAAGTCGCCGCCGGAGTCCTGGCAGCAGGCACCCTGGCCGTAGGTGGAACCGGCGCAGCCGCCGCTTCCGGTGTCCTCCCCACCGAAGCCCAGCAGGCCGCCCACGAACTCTTCGGCGCTCCGGCCCCGAAGCTGGCAGCCAGCGCCGCTTCCGACGCTCTTGAAGGCACCGCCGGCGCCGCAGCCAGCACTGATGCTGAAGACGTCGAGGCTGCCGCTGATTCCACGGCAGTGGCAACCGCCTCCGCGGACGCCACTGCTTCCGCTGACGCCGACGCCAAGGTCAGCGAGGACGGCGTAGCAGCCAAGGGCTCCGCGTCCGCCGCGGCCAACTCCGCCGTGGACGCCGCAGGTGCCGCAGCAATCGGCCTTTGCACCGCCTTCACCCACGGTGGCCTGAACACCGCCTCCGAGGGCTTCTCCTCGCTGAAGCTCGCCGCCGACGGCGAAGCCAACATCGGCAGCTACTGCGCCGACATCGCGGCCGACGCCGATGCCGCAGCGAAGGCCGCGGCCTCCGCCAACGGTTCCGCCGCCGTCGACGCCCACCGCCCGGAACTCCCGGCCGTTCCCACCCTCCCGGCCGTTCCTGCTGTTCCGGCCGTCCCCGGCGTTGACAACGCTCCCAAGGTTCCCGGCTGTGCCCGCAGTTCCCGCCGTCCCGGGCAACACCGTGGACGTTCCTTCGGTTTCCGCCCGCTAGCAGCAGTTGGCTAGGGTGGACTGCGGGAACCGGCCTTTGCCGCCTGCCCCCGCAGTCCACCTCGGCTGGTAAGCCGCAGCCGGGGCAACGCGCCGGCAGCCTGCAGATAGAACCGGGAAAGGCGCGCGCACGCCGTGTCCTGGAATGGAGGAGCCGCTGGTGCTGGACACTTTGGCCCAAGCAGAAACCGAAGAATTCGAGAACACTGCCGGAGCGGATCCCGCTGTGTTGTTTGCTGCTGCCTACCGGTCCTTCGCCGGCCCGGTCCAGGGTTACCTCAAAGCACGCGGCGTCGATGATCCCGAGGCCGTGACCCAGGACGTCTTCCTGGCCTTCTACCCCAGGATCGAAAGCCTCACGGGCGGCCTGCAGGGCGCAAAGTCATTGATCTTCTCCATCGCGCACGCCCGCATGGTGGACCACTACCGCCGGCTGGAGCGCAGGCCGCACCTGACGCCGTACGATCCCCACGACGACGCCCGGACGTCCCCGTCGGCGGAGGAGGACGCGGTGGGAATCACCGGAGGGGCGGCCGCCATGCTCGAAGGGCTGGCCGATGAACACCAGGAAGTACTGGCCCTCCGCATAGTGGCGGACCTGTCCATCGAACAGGTGGCCGCCATCATGGGCAAAAGCACCGGAGCCATCAAGCAGCTCCAGCGCAGGGCCCTCCAAAACCTCAAGGCACAGACGCTCAAAAGAAACCAGGCGAATCATGAGTGACACCGCAGGATCCCGCAGTGAAGGTTTCGTTGACCAGCTGCTGCTCGAGGCAGACCTGGACGACGACGGCCAGCTCCGCCCCGCCCTTTTGCAGCTCCGCGCCCTGGGCACCGAAGTTCCCGAGCCCTCGGCCGCCGTCGCGGCATTGCTCGGAGGCGCCCATGCCGCCGGGCCCGGCGAGACCAGCGCAGCACCTGCTGACCCGGCTGAACCCGCCGCGGCGGATTCCCCTGCTGCCCCGGTCGATGTTCGAGCTGGCACAACCGGCTCACCCGGTGACGAGCTTGCCGCGCGGCGCCGGGCGAAGCGCCGGGCCGCCCTCACCGCACTGACCTTGGGCGTTACCCTGACCGCCGGCGGTGCTGTTGCTGCCGCGTCCGATCAGGGCATCCGCGATTCGTTCACCCACCTCAACCACGCAGTGACCTCCTTCGTCGCGGGATCCGGGCCCGCCGGACAACGGCAGGCACCCGTACCCCCGACGCAACCGGGGGAACCGGCGGCGCCCGCCCCGGCCGCACCGGTGAGCCCGGCCGCAGTGCCCACGGCTCCTGTGCCGGCTGAGGCACCTGCCGGGGCGCCGGCGTCGGACGCTCCCGCTGTTCCGGAAGGCGTCCCGTCCCCGGCCGTGACACCGGGCAAGCCTGCGGGCGTACCGGCGCCGGGGTCGCTGCCCACGGCCGTCCCCACCGAGGTCACGGACAGGCTGCCCCAGCGGCCGCAGGTGCCACTGCCGGAAGTGCCGCAGCTTCCGCTGCCCACCACGCTTCCGGCGGCCCCCCACCAATAGGCGCCTGCAGCCCGTCTTTGTGCCCGAAAACCTGTACCCGCGGACCTTTGCCTACGAGACCTGTGCCCACGAGCATAAGGGCCCGGCAGGCCGCCCCTAATAGGCGGCGCCGCTGGCCGTCTGGATCATGCTGCCGGATGGGTCTGCCAGGTACCAGACGTTGTTGACGCCCTGGCCCAGGACGTCGCCGGGCTTGGTGTCCTTGGCGAAGTAGTACAGCGGCATGCCCTCAAGCGTTACCTGCTGCTTGCCGTCCGCGGTGGTGATGGTGCCCAGCTTCCCGGTCACACCGTCGGCCGACGGTGTGGCGGACGTGGTGGTCAGCGGCGGCCACGCCTTCAGGCAGGCATCAGCACAGGCGCTGGTACCGGAGTCCTTGGTGTCCTTTGTGAAGAAATAGACGCTCATGCCCTTGGCGTCCACCACGATGGTGCCCGCACTGGAGGACGCCGTCTTGAGGTCGACGGCGGCACTTGACGTGCCGGTGGAGGTGGCGGACGGCGAAGCGGACGCAGCGGACGTGGCCGGGGCGCTTGCCGTTCCGGCCGGGCTGGAGGCCGGTGCGGTCCCGCTGCTTCCGCCGCAGGCGGCCAGTGCAGCAGTGAGGGCCAAAATGGCGAAACCTGTACCCAAACGGGATTTCATGGTTGCTCCTTTGCTGGTGCCCGGTGTGGGATCACCGGACGCTAACCGGTATGACGCCTCCGGGTGAAGAATGGTTCAAGGCGGCGGCAAAACAGGGTAGGCCGGTGTGGTTGAACCATTTGCCCGGAAACGGCGTCTGAATGGACAAACAGCGGATGGACGCGGGCAGGAGGATGGGATGCCGCTCGACGAGGATGCGGTGGAGTCCCTTTACCGTGAACACGGCACGGCGCTGCGCCGGTTCGTGCTCAGTGCCTCGCGGGACCCGCAGCTGGCCGAGGACGTGGTGCAGGAAACCGTGCTGCGGGTCTGGCAGCAGGCGCCCGACATCAACGGCAGCATCCGCAGCTACCTCTACCGGACGGCCAGGAACATCATGATCGACAACTACCGGCGCGCCCAGCGCCGCCCCGCCGAAACGCTGGAGGGCGAGCCATCCCGCCAGGCCGGGGTCATGGAGCGCGTGGACGGCCTGCTGAACCGGGTGCTGATCGAGGAAGCCCTCCTGCGCCTTAGCAAGGAGCACCGGGATGTCCTGGTGGCCCTGCACTACCGCCGCTTCACGGTCAACGAGGCCGCCGCCCAGCTCAACATCCCCAGCGGCACAGTGAAGTCCCGCGCCTACTATGCGGTGCGGGCCCTGCGGACCATCCTGGATGAGATGGGGGTGGAACCATGACCAAGGACCCCCACCACCTCCTGGGTGCCTACCTGCTGGGCGGGCTCGACGCCGGAGACCGGGCGGTGTTCGAGTCACACCTTCGGCAGTGCCGCTCCTGCCGGGACGAACTCGCCGGGCTGGAGACCCTCCCTGCGCTGCTTGACGCCCTTCCCGTGCCGGACGCCCTGGCCCTCACGTCGGTTCTCGGCGCCACCGAGCCCGCTGCCATCGAGCCCGGTGCCACCGAGGCCGGTGTAAAGGAGGCCGGGCTTGTGACCGGGCTGGCCGGCGCCGTGCCCACGGCCTTCTCCGGTTCGGCCCCGGACCAGGCACCCGAGTCGCGGCTGCTGCACGAACTGGCGCACCGGCGCCGGACAGCGCGACGACGGTGGGCAGCGCTCGCGGGCGCCGCCGCCGCTGCCTGCCTTGCGGTGGGCCTGGCCGTGGGGCCGCTGCTGGTGCGGGCGCCGCAGCCTGACGCCACCTACTCGGTGCAGTCCGGGGGAGGGCTGCAGTTCAGCATCGACCTGGCCCGGAAGACCTGGGGGACGGAACTGGCGGTCAACGGCAGCAGCCTGCCATCCGACGGGACTCTCTCGCTGTGGGTCAGGGACCGCGACGGCGGCGAGGACCGCGCATGCGCCTGGACGGCCACGCCCAGTGGCCGGGTCAAGGTCACCGGCGCCACGCCGATCCAGCTGGGCAAAATCTCCAGTGTGGAGCTGCGGGACGGGACGCAGCAGGCGGTCGCCGTCATCACCGTTCCCTAGGCGGTGCGGCCGCGGAGTTCCCGGAACTCCGCCTGGAGGGCGGCGTCCTCGCAAGCGCGTGCGAACGCCTCGATCCGCTTTTCGATCTCCCGGCCCAGCAGCCAGGTGCCGATCTTTTCCATCACCGGCCGCAGCAGCGCCGGACGGCAGGAAAAGGTGTACTTCCAGACGGCCCGGGTTCCGCCGTCGTCCACCGTGAAGCGCCAGCCCCCGCCGAAGTTCTCGAAGAACCAGGGGCCGGACACCATGGTCATGCCCACGTTCCGGGGCGGCGCATAGGAGACGTACTCGCTGACCATCACCAGGCCCAGGCGGGACCGCGTCCGGGTCCTGACTCCTTTGCCGGCCTGGGCTGCGCCGTCCAGGAATCCCTGCGCGGAGATGAACGGGTCCCATTTCAACCGGAAGGAACCCGTGGTCTGGGAGAAGGCGAAGGCCGTCTCCGGGTCGGTGCGGATATGGCGTTCAGCGCGTACCTGGGGCATGGTCCAACCCTAGCGACACAGGCAGCACTCCGGCCGCGCCGGACCGTACCGGAGGCGCCCGTGCCCGGCCACCTCCGGTACGTCCTGCGGGACTACTTGATCATCCGTGCGATCCTGGCCCGCACGATCATGAACACGCCGTAGCAAATCAGCCCTGCCCCCACCGCAGCCAGGAGATAGATCCCCAGGGGCTGGTCCCGCAGGCCGCGCAGGCCGCCGTCCAGGCCTGTGGACTGCTCCGGATGGGATTGCCACGCGGCAATGGCGATCAGCAGCCCGGTCAGCAACAGCACCGTCCCCTTGGCCACGTAGCCGGCGACACCCAGCACCGTGACAGCGGTCCTGGCGGTGGGATTGCTGGGCAACACCAGGTGCTTTTCGAAGGATTTCCGCAGCCCGCGGATGGCGTACACGACGCCGGTGACGGCGATGGCGGTCCCCAGCAGTACCAGGAGGGCGACGCCGCCCGGAGCCTTCATCAGCGAGAAGGTCAGGTCGCTGGCGGCTTTTCGGTTGTCACCATCGGATCCCGTGCCCATGGCAAAGGACATCAACGTCAGGGCCATGCCGGCGAACACCACTGCCTGCGCTGCGGCCTTCGCCTTGTTGGCGGCTTTCTGCTTTGCGGGAAGGTGTGTGTAGTCGAAGATCGCATCGCTGGCCTGCCAGATGGCCAGGGCTGCGCAGGCGGCGAAGCTGGCCCACAGCAGGAACGGTCCGGCAGGCTGGGTGGCCAGCTCGGCCACGGCTCCGCTGAAGTCCGCGCTGCCGGTTCCCCCGGTGGCGAGGCGGATGGCTATGGCACCCACCAGGAGGTGCAGTATGCCGCTGGCCGCGAATCCCGCCCTGGCCAGCACTTCCAGTGCACGTGAGTTGGTGACGTCTTCAGCCGCATCGGCGGCCTGCTTGAGTTCTCTTTTGATGGCAGTTCCTTTGTGCGTGCGCCGGGCGGCGGCGCTGTGGTTCACCGGTATGCGTGCCCCACATAAGGTAATCGTGCCACGGGTCCGGGTGATGGGGAGGGATCCCCATCGCCCCGGTCCGGTGGTTGTGCAACCATAAGCTTCAGCGATTCACACTCACCGCGAACCACCCGGGGGAACACCATGACTTTTTACGGCGCTGACGTCAGCCAGCTGCGGGCGCTGGCCAAGGCAGTGGACCAGGCCGCCTCCCTGCTGAGCAGCCGCGCAGGTTCGCTGCAGGGCCAGATCCAGTCCGCACCGTGGAAAGGGGCCGACGGCGCCCGTTTCCGCCAGGACTGGAGCTCCAGCCACCGGCCCAACCTGGAAAAGGTGGTCTCCAGCCTCCGGGCCAACTCCAAGATCCTGATGAAGCACGCGGACGAGCAGGAGAAGTCTTCCAACTCCTCCGGCGGAGGCGGCGGGGGCGGCACCTGGGACCGGATCAAGTCCCTGGCCGGGCAGGCGAGGGACTGGCTGCAGGAACAGGCCGCCGCAGCGGCGGCCGCCGCCGAACACCGCAAGGAACTTGAGTCCGGCCTGGACCGGATGCTGGACGCCAGCCCCGAGGAGCAGGCCAAGTGGTGGGCAGGCCTGTCCGAGGCGGACCGGAAGTACCTGATCGAGGGCGAAGGCGAGGACGGCCCCTTCGCCAAGGACCTCATGCGCATGGACGGTGGCATTCCCGAGTCCGCGCAGCAGCAGGCCAAGGAGCACCTGCAGGAACTGGCCAAAGCAGACATTCCGGTCTACACGGAGACCGGCAAGGCCTCCATCGAGGCACGTGTCGCCTGGGTGCACGGCGGCGCCGAAGTGGGCACCGAGGTGGTGGAGAACGCGGACGGTTCCGCCACCATGAAGGTCTACGGAAACATGGGCCTGGGCGTCAATGACACCTCGGGCACGGCCGGCGTCACCCTGAGCGGCGAAGTCTCGCGGGAGTACACGTTCGGCAGCGTGGAGGAAGCCATGGCGGCGCGGGCCCAGATGTACAAGGACCTGCCGCCGGACAGCATCGGCGACATCAAGGACGTTGCCGGCAACCCGCCCGGCTACGTCCTGGACACCATCAACGATGCCGCCGGAGACAACGGCTCAACCGGCCAGACGGACAAGGCCAAGGGCACGCTGTCCCTCGAGGCAGAGGGCGAGAGCGGGGCAGCCTCCGGTTCAGCCAAGCTGGACCTCTCCTACGAACGGAACCTCACGGACGGCATGGCGACCGCCAGCGGCGAAGTGTCAGCCCAGGGCAAACTCAACCTGGACGGACGGACGTTCGAGGCTTCCGGCAAGGGCGGCCTGCAGGTCAACATGGACAAGGGCAACAACATCGATTCCGTGACGGTCTCGATGGAAGGCACCGTAGCGCAGGGCGTTACCGAGGGCACCGACGTGAAGGCTGCCAAGGTGGAATCCTCCGTGTCCGCGGGAACGCAGGGCACCGTGAAGATCAACGTGGACTACACCCCTGAGAACCGCGCCGTGGTGGACAGCTACCTGCGCAACGTCGCCCTGGGCAACGACTACGGAGCAGCGCAAGACGCCGCCAAGCTGTACGAGGCCGGCTCGGCCACCGTCCAGGTCAACAGTGTGGTGACAGCATCCAACGAGGCCGGCTTCGACGTGAAGCTGGGCGAGGTGGAGGTCAAGACCGAGAGTTCTGCCACCACCAACGTGTCCACGTACTATAAGGTCCCCAACGACACCAAGCTCGAGAGGCTCTGAACCCATGTCAGTGCACATCGAATCCCCGCTGGGGTTTACCGCAGACTTCCCTGAGTACACCCAGGTCCTGGATGATTCCAGCGCCGGTCCCAACACCGAGCAGTACGGCCTGCTGTGCGGAGTCCTGGTCACGGTCATCAAGGACGACAACTCGGTGCAGGACGCGCCGCAGGCCACGGGCTGGGCGCACCTGATGGCTGGGTTCTACCTGGAGGAGCGCGGCGGCACACTGCTGGCTGAAGGCGAGCTCGGCCTGCCCGGCAAGTCAGCGTACGCCGTGGTGGCGGGCTACAGCGACGCCCAGGGGTCACCCAAAGTAGCCGCGACGGTAGGCGTGCTGGAAAACGGCCGGTTCATCGGCGTCGTGGTGATCTGGCCCTACACCAGCCCTGAAGCGGAGCCGCGCCTGGACCTGCTCAAAGACGTCGTCGCCGCCATCAGCGTCAGCTGAGTCCTTCTGCCGGCGTGGTTCCAGCCCCCGGCTGTCAGGCTTGGCGCCTGCGGTAGCAGAGATCGAAGATCAACCGGCCGGCTTCGTGGGCTTTCGCCTCGAAGCTGGTCCTGATCCTGCCTTCGAACCGGGGAGCCCAGCCGCCGGTCTCGTCCACGCCCTCGTTGGGGCCGGTGTGCCCGGTACTGACCGGCGCGCGGCCCTCTCGGACAGGGGCGCCGCCCACCACTGATTCGACGCCGGACTGCCACACCTGCGTCAGCGGACTCTCCGGTCCGCGGCGCTCGCCGGTGTGCAGGTTCTCGAAGTCGGCGGACCCTGCCATCACATCGCGGACGTGGATGGCGTAGTTGGACCAGTCAGTGGCAATCCGGAACAGTCCGCCGGGCTTCAGTGCACGGGATGCCAGCCCGGCGAACTCCGGCTGGATGAGCCGGCGCTTGTGGTGCCGGGACTTGTGCCAGGGGTCCGGGAAGAAGACCCAGAGTTCATCGACGGAGCCTTCGGGCAGCATGGTGGCCAGCACCTCGGGGGCGTTGGCCTCCACCACGCGGACGTTGGTGAGGCCCCGGCCGTTGATCTTGATGATGGTGTTGGCCAGGCCGGGCGTGTAGACCTCAACAGCCAGGAAGTCCGTGTCCGGGTTCTGTTCGGCGGCGTGGCAGATGGCATCGCCCAGGCCCGAGCCGATTTCCACCACCAGCGGCGCCTTGCGGCCAAACTCCGCCTCGGCGTCGAACGTGTAATCCGGGTGGACCGACGTGTTGGCGACGTGCCGGGGGACGTCGACGGCCCACCGTTCTGCGTGCTCCTCCCAGGCGGTCTGGCGCCGGCCCTGGAGACGGGTGCCGCGGCGCACGAAGCTGACCGGCCGGCCACCGTAGGTGCCGAAGGACGCCTGCGTTCCGGGCGTCACCGGCCTCGGGACATGCGGCTGCTGGGGGTTTTCGGGGGAATCGCTCATCCCTTCCAGAATACCGGCAGGCAACGCCGGCCGCCCGCCCGGCCCTGCTTGGCCGGCCCCGCCGCCCGCTGCACCGCTGCTGCCGCCCGGCCCCATCGGAGCCCGCCGGATGGACTCGCGAACCCGGATGGACCCTGCGGGATCAGTAGAACAGCATGGGCACATACCTCAGCGAGAGGACCAGGGCGATCACGGAGAGGACGCCGGACACCCAGAGTGATGCCACCGCCAGCCCCCAACCGCCCGATCGGCCTATGGACTTCCTGATGACGGATACAGCCAATGGGACGGACACGAGCCAGCAGGCCAGTGGCAGGCTCAGGAAGACCAACGGCGCCACCCAGGGCGCGTGCGACGGGCCTTCATCCGGGTAGGTCATCAGCACGGCGATAAACGCCAAGGGACTGGAAATGTAGAGTGTGGCCGGTGCCACGATGGACAGCACCAGGCTGGCGATGGCCTTGGCGGAAACCGACTGTCCGGGGACGGGCGGAATGGACTCTTGAAAGGGCTGCGCGCTCATGTTCTCCCTGCTGGGCCGGATTGGCCGGTAGTTGGGCAATGGACGGGTAGGGCAGTGGACGGGTAGAGGACTTCGTTTGGCACTGGTCCGCGTCTCCAAACTAGGAAAGCGCCGGCCGGTCCATAAGCCATCGGCTCCCGTATGTGGATAACCTCCGGGTGTGGGGTGGCGGCGGCAAGTTGCCGGAGCCTGGCGGGGATCCGCCGGCGTCGGTGCTGCAAGAATGGGCGGGTGACCGAAGCAACGAATGCCGGGGCAAGGAAACCTGGCCTGAAGGCGGCGAAGGACCCCGCGCCACCCAAGGATTCCATCGGCCTCATCGACGCCGAGGCTGATGAGGCGCCCGCCCCCGGACCCACCCGGGTGGGGAACCGCCGGCAACTGGCCTACCTGGGACTGTGCCTGGTGCTGATCGGGCTGAACCTCCGGACCGTCTTCTCCAGTTTCTCTGCGGTACTTCCCGAGATCACGGCGCAGGCGTCGTTGCCCGGGTGGGCCATCGTGGTGCTGACGACGGTGCCGGTCACCCTGCTGGGGGTGTTCGCGCCGCTGGCCCCGGTGCTGGCGCGGAGGTTCGGCGCCGAACGCGTGCTGCTCGGTGCCATGGCCGTGCTGACCGCGGGGCTGCTGCTGCGCCCGGCCGACCCCGGACTTCCCGGCGGCCACCTGCCCGGCCTCCTCGCCGGAACTGCGGCCTGCGGTGCGGCCATCGCCCTGTGCAACGTCCTGCTCCCCGGCCTGGTCAAACGCGACTTCCCGCACCGGCTGGGCCTGATGGGCGGCCTGTACACCACGGCCATCTGTGCCTCGGCGGCGCTGGGGGCCGGCTTCACCTACCCGGTCTACGCGGCAGCAGGGGAGTGGACCGTGGCGCTGTGGTTCTGGGCGCTGCCGGCCGCCGTCGTCCTTCTCCTGTTCCTCCCGGTGGCCCTGCGCCAGCACCCTGCCCGGCACCCGGCTGTCAGGGACGGCGTGAACGTGTGGCGTTCCGCGGTGGCTTGGCAGGTCACCATCTTCATGGTGCTGCAGGCCATGATGTCTTTCAGCGTCTTCGCCTGGCTGGCCCCCATCCTGCGGGAACGCGGCGTGGACGGCGCCACTGCCGGGCTGATCGTCTCGGTGAGCATCGTGCTGCAGATGCTGGGTTCGCTGTTCGCCCCCGCGCTGGCGGCGAGGTTCCGGGACCAGCGTGCCATCAATACCGTTGTTGCCCTGATGACCGGCGGCGGCTTCGCGCTGAGCATCTTCGGGCCCCTGGACCTGGTCTGGGTGTGGGCAGGCCTGCTGGGGCTGGGGCAGGGCAGCCTTACCGCTGTGGCCCTCACCATGATCATGCTCCGCACCCGCGACGGGCACACTGCCGCGCACCTGTCGGGCATGATGCAGGGCGTCGGGTACGGCCTGGGCTCCACCGGGACCCTGATGGTGGGGCAACTGCACCAGGGGACGGGGTCCTTTACCGCCGCCGGTTTCCTGTTCCTCGCGGTGGGGCTGCTGGCCGCCGTCTTTGGCTACCGCGCCGGCCGCAGCCGGTACGTGGGGTAGGGGACAGTGCGCCGCTCCACCCTCCCCGCCACGGAGCGCACGGCCGGCATCCTCCAGCGGCCCTACCTGTGGGTCACTGTGGGGACCTGCGCGCTGGTGTTCCTTGCTGCCTTCGAATCGCTGGCGGTCACCACCATCATGCCGCTGGTCAGCCGCGAACTGGACGGTGCAAGCCTCTACGCCCTCGCCTTCGCCGGCCCCCTGGCCGCGGGGGTGATCGGCAATGTGGCCGCCGGCAACTGGTCCGACCGCCGCGGCCCCACCGTCCCCCTCTACGCCTCTGTGGCTCTGTTCGTGGCCGGCCTCCTGATCGCGGGCACCGCCGCGTCCATGCCGATGCTCGTGGCCGGAAGGCTGGTCCAGGGCCTCGGCGGCGGCGCCCTGACAGTGGCGCTCTACGTCCTGGTGGCGCGGATTTTTCCTGGCACGCTCCACCCGAAGATCTTCGCGGCGTTCTCCGCCGCTTGGGTGATCCCGTCGCTCGTGGGACCGTTTGCCGCCGGCATCGTGGCGCAGGTCTTCAGCTGGCACTGGGTCTTCCTCGGCGTGGTGGGCCTCGTCATTCCGGCCTTGCTCATGATCGCCCCGGTGCTGAAGGGGATGGACCGGCCGGGAGCGGCGGCAGCTGCAACGCCCTGGGCCATCGGCCGGCTGGGTTGGGCGGCGCTCGCCGCAGTCGCGGTGCTGGGCCTGAACCTGTCCGCCGAGGTCCGTATCCAGGGCTTTCCGGCTGCCACCGCGGTCCTGGCCGTCGCCGCCGTCGCGCTTGCCCTTGCCGCCGTCCGGCCACTGGTTCCCCGCGGCACCCTCCTCGCCCGCCGCGGGCTGCCGAGCGTCATCCTGGCCCGCGGACTCGCTTCAGCCTCGTTCTTCGGCGCCGAGGTCTACCTGCCGTACCTGCTGATCGAGCAGTATGGCTTCCCGCCCACCTTCGCCGGCCTCACCCTCACCGGTGGCGCGCTCGCCTGGGCGGCAGCCGCGGCGGTGCAGGGCCGGCTGGGCGACCGGCTGTCCAACCCCGGCGCCGTCAGCACCGGGGCATTCATGGTCCTCGGCGCGGTGATCCTCGCTCTGGCCACCACCGCGCTGCACTGGCCCGCGGCCGTCGCCATCGTGGGTTGGATCTTCGCGGGCGGCGGCATGGGCCTGCTTTATCCGCGGCTCAGCGTGATGACGCTGGCACTGTCCACGAAGGACAACGAAGGCTTCAACTCCTCGGCCATGTCCATTTCCG
Source organism: Pseudarthrobacter sp. SORGH_AS 212 (assembly GCF_030818145.1). Lineage (NCBI taxonomy): Bacteria > Bacillati > Actinomycetota > Actinomycetes > Micrococcales > Micrococcaceae > Pseudarthrobacter > Pseudarthrobacter sp. SORGH_AS 212. The sequence goes on from NZ_JAUTAA010000001.1 coordinate 2,531,037, forward strand.
ACTCCCTCGGCGGGGCGCTGGCCCTGGCCACCACGGGCATCGTCTTCACGGCGTTCACGACGACGGCGGCCTCCTTCGCCGGCGTCTTCACCTTCGCTGCGCTGGTGGGCGTCGCCGCGGCTGTGGTGGCACCGCGGGTCACCTCCCGCGCGGGCTGACCCTGCCGGTCAGGGGAGCCGGGTGGCCCGCAGCACGACGTCAGCGATAGTGGCCTGCTGGCCCTCCGGCCCCGTGACCGGGCGCTCCCGGCTGGTCAGCACTTCCACCTGCCAGCCCGGGCCCTCCAACGACAGTTCCCGGACCAGGTCCTCGCCCTTGTAGAACATGTCCCCGTGGTGGTGCCCGCCGCCCCACGGCGGCAGCCGGTCCGGGTGGTGCCCAACCACCAGGAGCGTCCCGCCGGGCTTGACGGCTGCTGCTGCGGTCCGGAGCGGAAGCCGCCAGTCGAGTTCCTCGGAGTGCAGGAACTGTGAGGTCACCAAATCGAAGGCGCCCTCGGGCTGCCACTGCTCCAGGTCGGCCTGCTGCCACGTGATGCGGCTGGCCGGCACAGCCTCTGCAGCCTGCACGCTTTCGCGCGCGAACACGGCTTTTTCGTGGGACTGCGCCCGTTCCAGGGCAACCGCTGAGACGTCGACGGCGGTGACCGTCCAGCCGTGATGGGCCAGCCAGATGGCGTCGGCACCTTCGCCGCAGCCCAGTTCCAGCGCATGTCCCGGCTTCAGGCCGCCGGCCTCGCGGACCAGCTGGGGGTTCGGGTTTCCGCTCCAGAGCTGCGTCTTGGTGCGGTACCGCTCGTCCCAGGCCGCGGCCGGATCGATGGCAGCCCTGGCACCTTCAGTTCCGTTATGGGCCGCGCTGGTGCCGTCAGCACTGTGGTGGTCCGCGCTGGTGCCGTGTCCGCCGGTGGGGGCGCCGTCGTCGTGCGTGTCATGGTGGTGCGCCGCATGTTCGCTCATGCCTCAACCCTGCCTTGTGCCACCCGGCAGGGCAACGCCCTGAAGCGGCCCCGGAGGCCGCCACTTATACGTCGACGGGGCAGGGATGCTACGATGGTGGAACTTGATGTGCAGTGATGCCCTGGTAACCCTTCATTTAGGGACAGGGCTTTTTTCATGTGAGAGGCACATCCTGCGTCGATGAACGCGTTCCATTTGGTCCCGGCTGGCTGCCCCTTTATGCAGCAGAACGGTTGATCACCTGACTTTTCTTCGGCGAACCCCTGGTCCAACCGGCGCCGGGGGCCGATATCCGCCTGGATACCGCCTGAAAGACCGTATAAATACATGACTACTTTCGCTGCCCTCGGAACTCCCAAGGCGCTTGCAGACACCCTTACCGCACAGGGAATTGTTGAGCCGTTCCCTATCCAGGTCAAGACCCTTCCGGATACCCTCTCCGGACGTGACGTCCTGGGCCGCGGCCGGACCGGCTCCGGTAAAACCATCGCTTTCGCTATCCCGCTTGTAGCAAGACTCGCTGAGCGGGAAGCCAAGCACTTCCGCAAGCCCGGCCGCCCCATGGGCCTGGTGCTGGCACCTACCCGTGAGCTGGCCACCCAGATCAACGCCACCATCGAGCCGCTGGCCAAGGCCGCCGGCCTGAACACCACCGTGATCTACGGCGGCATCTCCCAGGCCCGCCAGGAGAAGGCGCTGCGCGCCGGCGTCGACATCGTCATCGCCTGCCCCGGCCGCCTGGAGGACCTGATCCGCCAGCGCATCCTCACCCTCGAAGCCGTGGAAATCACCGTCCTCGACGAGGCAGACCACATGGCGGACCTCGGCTTCCTGCCCGTGGTCAAGAAGCTCATGGACATGACCCCCAGCCAGGGCCAGCGCCTGCTCTTCTCCGCCACCCTGGACAACGGCGTGGACAAGATCGTCCAGCGCTACCTGTCCAACCCGCTGACCCACTCCGTGGACGACCCGCAGGCCGCGGTGACCACCATGGAACACCACGTGCTGGTGGTCAACGACCAGACCGTCAAGAAGCAGCTGATCGTGGAGCTCGCCTCCGGCGCCGGCCGCCGCGTCCTCTTCATGCGGACCAAGCACCACGCCCGCAAGCTGGCCAAGACCCTCACCGATGCCGGGATCCCCGCCGTCGACCTGCACGGCAACCTCTCGCAGAACGCCCGTGACCGCAACCTGGCCGAATTCTCCAACGGTGACGTCCGTGTCCTGGTGGCCACCGACGTCGCCGCCCGCGGTGTGCACGTGGACGACGTCGAACTGGTCATCCACGTTGACCCGCCCACCGAGCACAAGGCGTACCTGCACCGCTCTGGCCGTACCGCCCGCGCCGGTTCCGACGGCACCGTTGTCACGCTGACCCTGCCGGAACAGCAGTCCGACGTGAAGAAGCTGATGAAGGCTGCCGGCGTGGAGGTCAGCTTCGAACGCGTCACCGCGAACTCCCCGCTGGTCGCCGAACTGGTGGGCGAAATGGCTGACAAGATCGATCCGCGTACCCGCGCTGCGCTGCTGGCCAAGAAGGCTGCGCAGCAGGGCGGCGGAACCTCCACCGGCGCCAACGCTGAGCGCAAGCGCGCCCGCCGCCAGGCGTCTCCGTCGGCCGGTGGCCGTGGCGGCCGTGGCGGCCGGGGCAAGGTCTCCGCCGAACCCGCCCGCACCGACGTCCCGCGTGCCCAGCGCCGCGCTGCTGCCTTCGAAGGCCGCACCGAGGCCCGCGCCGCCGTCGACGCCGTGCGGGAGCAGAACGAGGACCGCTCCGTGGCGGCAGCAGCTGCCCGGCGCAATGCCCGCGGCCGTGGCACCGCCAGCACCCACCGCAACGACGTCCCCGCAGCAGGCGGCCGCGCAGCGTCCGGCCGCGGTTCGGACGGACGCTCTTCGGAGGGCCGCACCGATTCACGCATTACCCGCAGCGAGGCACCCCGCGGCGGATCCGGCCGTCCCGCTTCGGGCGGCGGGCAGCGCAGCGGACGTCCGGCAACCGGCCAGCGTGCTGCAGCCGGTGCGTCCGGTGGCCGTGGCCAGCGTTCCGCCGGAGCAGCCAGCGGCGGTTCCAAGGCAGTCTGGTCCTCCAACACCGGTGGCACCTCGGGTGGCTCGTACAGCGCCGGCAACGGCGGCTCGGGCAACGGTTCCGGCCGTCCCGCGCGCAGCGGTCCCCGCCGCGCTTCCGCGCCTGCGTCGAACGAGCGCCGCGGCCGCTAAGTCCCCAACCGCTCCCTAACCTCGCACGGCCACACCGGCTCCCTGCCCTCGCAAGCCCGGGCGGGTCCCTCGCCGGAGCGGATCCAAGGTCAGGGAACCCGGCGGTCGTGGCCCCTGTTTATCACCATTGAGTGCTCTGTAACTGCCCTTTAGAACGTTCATAAGGGCAGTTACGGAGCACTCAATGCGTTTAAGGGTTACCAGCCGCGGGCGCGCCATTCCTCCAGGTGCGGCCGTTCGGCGCCCAGGGTGGTGGGCTTGCCATGGCCGGGATGGACGACGGCGGTGTCCGGGTAGGCGTTGAACAGCCGCTCCGCCACGTCGCTCAGGAGTTGGGCGAACCGTTCCGGGTCCTTCTGGGTGTTGCCCACGCCGCCCGGGAACAGTGAGTCGCCGGAGAAGATGTGCGCCGGCCCTTCAGGGTCCTCGTAGACAAACGCGATCGAGCCCGGGGTGTGGCCGCGCAGGTGCACTGCCGTCACGTTGAACCCGTCGAAGTTACCCACGTCGCCGTGGCTGAGGCGGACATCCACCGGAACGGGCAGCGCCTCGGCGTCGTCCGTTCCCGCGGCGGTGCGCGCCCCCGTAGCCTCCACGAGTTCCTTCAGCGCCCTCACGTGGTCCCAGTGCTGGTGCGTGGTGGCGATGAGGGCGAGGCGCGGTCCGGCCTTGGTGTCCGCAGCGCCGTCCGCTATCAGTTGCCGGATGGCCGGGAGGTCGTCGGCGGCGTCAATCAGCAGTTGTGCGCCGCTTGCCTTCGCCGTCAGCAGGTACACGTTGTTGTCCATCTCGCTGACGGAGATGCTGCGGATGGTCAGTGCCGGCAGGTCGTACAGAAGTGAGTCCATAGGCTTCAGTCTAGGGACGCCGGGTGCCGGGTCTCCGGCATCCGTGCTGCCTTGCGGGCGCTGTCGGGCCAGCAGCAGTCCTGCAGGCGCTACAGCCCCAGCGGCAGGGTTTCCGAGTAGACCTGCTTGGACGGCGGAGCGGCCAGGATCTCGCCCAGGGAGCTCTTGCCCTCCGGGGTAGTGCGCCAGGCTGCGTAGTCGTCGTGGTCCTGCGTGGTGGCCCAGGTTTCCACCACCAGGATATGGCAGGGATCGGCGTCGTCCACCAGCGCCTCGATGCCCTGGTTGCCCGGCCAGGCGCGGGTGGCGGCGAGTGTTTCGGCCAGATACTTCGCGGCCTCGTCCCGGCGTGCGGGATCGATCCGGACCTCAAAATGGACAATGGCGGGCATGGTGCTCCTTGGCTTGTGGGAGTAGGGCCGATCCAGCCAACCTTACTGCTGCAACCAGCTCGGGGACCGCTTTCTTCCCTGCGAACCCGGGTGCATCCGCGCAATTTCGGCCGTTGGCCGCATCACGGGCAGCCGTGACCGGATTCATAAAAGTCTGCCCTTCCGGGCACCCGTTGATAGCGTCGAAAGCCAAGCCAGACTCAATGCGACGCCCGGCCTGACCTTCATTCGGTGTGCCCTCAGCGGCACCGTACGCCCGGCGTCTGGACCGCAGCCTCAAAACTGGAACGGGATCTGATGAGCCAGAATGCAGTACCGCCCGTGGACACCACGGGTCCTGAGAAAGAAGAACGAAAGCCGCCCGCGCACGGCGGAAACACCAACCACAGCGCCGGCCCGGCGGCCAAAACCCGGGTCAACAAGACAGTCTTCCTGGGCTCCGCCACCGGCGTGGTGGCTATTGCCCTGTGGGCCATCATGGCCAAGGACAACGCGGAGGCGGTCATCGGGGCCATGGTGGGCTGGGTGTCCACCAATATGGGCTGGTACTACTTCATGATCGTCACCGCCGTGGTCATTTTCGTCCTGGTGGCCGCCCTGTCCCGGGTGGGAAAGACCAAGCTCGGGCCGGACCACTCCAAACCACAGTTCGGCATGTTCACCTGGGCGGCCATGCTCTTTGCCGCCGGCATCGGCATCGACCTGATGTTCTTCTCCGTCTCCGAACCGGTAAGCCAGTACCTGGCCCCGCCGCAGGGCGAGGGAGGAACCGCGGAGGCCGCCCGCCAGGCCCTGGTGTGGACGCTGTTCCACTACGGCATCACCGGCTGGGCGCTGTACGCCCTCATGGGGCTCGCGCTGGGCTACTTCTCCTACCGGCACAACCTGCCGCTGAGCATCCGCTCGGCCCTTTACCCCATCTTCGGCAAGAAGATCGAGGGGCCGGTGGGGCACGCGGTGGACATCGCGGCGCTCCTTGGCACCATCTTCGGGATCGCCACCTCACTGGGCATCGGCGTCGTCCAGCTCAACTACGGGCTGAACTTCATGTTCGGCATTCCCGAGAACCTGGCCGTGCAGATCGGCCTGATCGTCCTGTCCGTGGTGATGGCCACCGTGTCCGTGGTTTCCGGCGTCGAGAAGGGGATCCGGCGGCTTTCCGAACTCAACGTGATCCTGGCCGTTGCCCTGATGCTCTTCGTCCTGGTGACCGGCAAGACCAGCTTCCTGCTGGACGGGATCGCCCAGAACATCGGCGACGTCATGAGCCGGTTCCCCGCCATGACCCTGGACACGTTCGCCTACGACAGGCCCACGGACTGGATGAACGCCTGGACCCTGTTCTTCTGGGCCTGGTGGATCGCCTGGGCGCCGTTCGTCGGCCTGTTCCTGGCCCGCATTTCCCGCGGCCGCACCATCAGGCAGTTCGTCCTGGGCACCATGACCGTGCCCTTCATCTTCATCGTGCTGTGGATCTCCATCTTCGGGAACTCCAGCCTTGACCTGATCATGAACGGCAACGCGGCGTTCGGCGAGGCGGCCATGAGCCACCCGGAACGCGGCTTCTACAGCCTGCTGGAACAGTTCCCCGCCGTACCCGTCACCGCCGCAGTCGCCACTTTCACCGGGTTGCTCTTCTACGTGACCTCGGCTGATTCCGGCGCCCTGGTGATGTCCAACTTCACCTCGCACCTCAAGGACGCCGATTCCGACGGCCCCGAGTGGATGCGCGTCTTCTGGGCGGTGGCCACCGGCCTGCTGACCCTGGCCATGCTGACGGTGGGCGGCGTTCCCACGCTGCAAAACGCCACCATCATCATGGGCCTGCCGCTCTCGTTGCTGCTGGTGCTGATCATGCTGGGGCTCTACAAGGCGCTGCGGGTGGAGAACTCGCTCAACGACAGCTACCGCGCCAGCCTGCCCGGCATCATCACCGGAAGGTCCCTGGACCAGCGCGGCGGACGGACCTGGCGGCAGCGGCTAAGCCGTGCCATGAGCTACCCGGGCCGCAAGCAGACAACCCGCTTTGCCGAAACCGTGGCCCTGCCGGCGTTGAAGGACGTCGAGGCGGAACTCAAGTCCCAGGGCGCCGAGACGTCGCTGACCGTAGCCACGGTGGAGACCTGCGGCATCCAGAGCATCGACCTGCAGCTGGCCATGGGGGAGGAACGGGCGTTCAAGTACCAGATCTACCCGGTCCAGTACGAGACGCCCAGCTACGCCACCCGCCGCGCTGATCCGGAGGACCGTTACTACCGGATGGAGGTGTTCTCCCAGGAGGGCAGCCACGGTTACGACCTCATGGGATACACCCGCGAGCAGGTCATCACCGATGTCCTGGACCACTACGAGCAGCACCTTGAATTCCTGCACCTGAACCGTGCAGCACCCGGAAACACCGTCCTGGTCGAGGACCAGGTGGCTAAAGACAATTGGGAATCCGATTTCGACATGCAGGAGGAAACGAAATGAGCGCCTCAACGCTATTCATCGGCGGCACTTGGACCGGAGCGTCCGACGGCGGCACGCGGGACATTCACTGCCCGGCGGACGGCGAGCTGGTGGGCACCGTTGCTGAGGGGACGGCTGACGACGCCGGCCGCGCGGTGCTGGCCGCACGTGCTGCCTTCGACGCCGGCGAGTGGTCCGCGAGGTCTCCGCTGGAGCGCGGCTCTTTCCTGCTCAACGTGGCCGCCCGGCTGCGCGACCGCAAGGACGAGTTTGCCCGCGCCGAAACGCTGGACACGGGCAAGCGCCTGGTGGAAAGCGACATCGACATGGACGACATCGCCAACTGCTTCGAATACTTCGGCAAGCTCGCCGGGCAGGAATCCGGCCGCCTGGTGGATGCCGGCAGCCCCACGGTGGTCAGCCGCATCGAGTACGAGCCCGTGGGCGTCTGCTCCCTGATCGCGCCGTGGAACTACCCGCTGCTGCAGGCGGCGTGGAAGATCGCCCCGGCGCTGGCGGCTGGCTGCAGCTTCGTCCTCAAGCCCAGCGAACTGACGCCGCACACGTCCATCCTCATGATGGAAGTCCTCCAGGAGCTGGGACTGCCCGACGGCGTCGCTAACCTGGTCCTGGGCGAAGGCAAAACCGTGGGCTCCGTCCTGTCCAGCCACCCCGATGTGGACCTGGTGTCCTTCACCGGCGGCCTGGAAACAGGCAAGGTGATTGCGGCCTCGGCAGCCGCCTCGGTCAAGAAGGTTGCCCTGGAACTGGGCGGCAAGAACCCCAACATCGTCTTCGCGGACGCTGATTTCGACGCTGCCCTGGACAACGCCCTCAACGCGGCGTTCGTTCACTCCGGCCAGGTCTGCTCCGCGGGTGCCCGCCTGATCGTGGAGGAATCCATTGCGGAGAAGTTCGTGGATGAGCTGGTGCGCCGGGCAGGCCAGATCCGCCTGGGCGGCCCGTTCGACCCCGACGCCGAGGCCGGCCCGCTGATTTCAGCAGCCCACCGGGACAAGGTCACCGCCTACGTGGACAAGGGCGTTGCGGAGGGCGCCCGCCTGCGCTGCGGCGGCGCGTGGGGAACCGGGGACCTGGAAAAGGGCTTCTACTACCTGCCCACCGTCCTGGACCAGGTCACCAGCGGAATGTCGGTCCTGGTGGACGAGGCGTTCGGGCCCGTGGTGACGGTGGAAACCTTCACCAGCGAGGCCGAGGCCGTGAAGCTCGGCAACGACACCCACTACGGCCTGGCCGGGGCTGTCTGGTCACAGGACGCCGGCAAATCCCAGCGGGTGGCCCGTGCCCTCCGCCACGGCACCATCTGGATCAACGATTTCCACCCCTACCTGCCACAGGCGGAATGGGGCGGCTTCGGGCAGTCCGGCGTCGGCCGTGAACTGGGCCCCACCGGCCTGGCCGAGTACCAGGAAGCCAAGCACGTCTACCAGAACATCGATCCGCAGGTCACCGGCTGGTTCGCGGACCACGCCGCCGCACCTGCAGGGAGGAACTGATAATGAGCGCAGCAGCAAGGACGGACTTCGACTACATCGTGATCGGCGGCGGCTCGGCGGGCGCTGCAGTGGCTTCCCGCCTCAGCGAAGACCCATCGCTGGAAGTTGCCCTGGTGGAAGCCGGTCCGGACGACCGGGACCTCCCCGAGATCCTGCAACTGGACCGCTGGATGGAACTGCTGGAATCCGGCTACGACTGGGACTACCCCATCGAAGAGCAGGAAAACGGCAACTCCTTCATGCGCCACGCCCGGGCCAAGGTGATGGGCGGCTGCTCCAGCCACAACTCCTGCATCGCCTTCTGGGCGCCGCGCGAGGACATTGACGAGTGGGAGCAGAAGTTCGGCGCCACCGGCTGGACCTCGGACCTGGCTTACCGGCTGTACAAGCAGCTGGAAACCAATGAGGACGCCGGCCCGGACGCACCGCACCACGGCGACTCCGGACCGGTGCACCTGATGAACGTCCCGGCGTCGGACCCCACGGGCCGGGCCATGCTGGAAGCCTGCGAACAGGCAGGAATCCCCAAGGCGCACTTCAACACCGGCGACACGGTGATCAACGGTGCCGGCTTCTTCCAGATCAACCGCCGCGCCGACGGCACCCGGTCCTCCAGCTCGGTGTCCTACATCCACCCCATCATGGACCGGAAGAACTTCACCCTCCTGACCGGCCTGCGCGCCAAGGAGCTCACGTTCGACGACGCCAACCGCTGCACCGGCGTGGCCGTGGTGGACAACGCCTTCGCCAAGACCCACCAGCTCACCGCCCGGGCCGAGGTAGTGGTGTCCACCGGTGCCATCGATTCGCCCAAACTGCTGATGCTCTCCGGCATCGGCCCGGCGGCCCAGCTGGAGGAGTTCGGCATCCCCGTCCGGGTGGACTCACCCGGCGTGGGCGAGCACCTGCAGGACCACCCTGAGGGCGTCATCCAGTGGGAAGCGAAGCAGCCCATGACCCAGACGTCCACCCAGTGGTGGGAAGCCGGCATCTTCACCACCACCGAGGACGGCCTGGACCGCCCGGACCTGATGTTCCACTACGGGTCCGTACCGTTCGACATGCACACCCTGCGCCAGGGCTTCCCCACCACGGAGAACGGCTTCTGCCTCACGCCCAACGTCACGCACGCCCGCAGCCGCGGGACCGTGAAGCTGCGCAGCAAGGACTTCCGGGACAAGCCCAAGGTGGATCCGCGCTACTTCACCGATCCCGAGGGCCACGACATGCGCGTGATGGTGGCCGGCATCCGGAAAGCCCGTGAGATCGCGGCCCAGCCTGCGCTTTCCGAGTGGGTGGGAACCGAGCTGTACCCGGGTTCCGGCATCCAGAGCGATGAAGAGATCACCGAGTACATCCGTAAGACCCACAACACCGTCTACCACCCCGCGGGCACGGTCCGGATGGGGGCAACCGGGGACCGGATGTCGCCCCTGGATCCCGAACTCCGGGTCAAGGGCGTCACCGGCCTGCGGGTGGCCGACGCGTCAGTCATGCCGGAGCTGACCACCGTGAACCCGAACATCACCACCATGATGATCGGCGAGCGCTGTGCCGAGTTGGTCCGGGCCGCCCGCACAGCCTGATCTGCCGCTGAAATTCCCCACCTTCGCCGTGAGGATGGAATGGCCGACGGCGTGTCCCCGGGACACGCCGTCGTCCCGCCTCAAAGATGGGGAACCCCAGCGGTGCTGCCGTCAGTCTGTCCGATGTGGAAAAAGGGGATGGTCAGAGCCAGGGAATGATGCGGTCGGCAGCGTGGCGGGTGGACCTGATCAGGACCGCGTTGGCCTCGTCCGGCCCGTTGGCCCACGCCTCCGCGGCGTCCGGTGCCATCCCGAATGAGGCGTGCCTGGCCACCAGCCGGCTGATCCGCAGCTCGTGGGGCGTCTCCAGGAACCACACCTCGTCCAGCTGCGCCCGGATCTCTTTCCACGGCTCCTGGTCGGCCAGCAGGTAGTTGCCCTCGGTGATGACCAGCGGAACGTCGGCCGGCACCGCGATCGACGCCGCCACAGGCTCGTCCAGGGTGCGCCGGAATTCCGGCGCGTAAACGACCGCCTCGTCCCGTGCCGCCAGGCGCCGGAGCAGCGACAGGTATCCGCCGGCGTCGAACGTGTCCATGGCGCCCTTGCGCTCCCGCAGCGGGGTTCCGTCGATGATGGCGTTCCCCAGGTGGAAGCCGTCCATGGGCACCACCACCGCCGTTCCGGGGCCGAACTGTTGCTGGAGCCAGGCGGCCAAGGTGGATTTTCCGGAGCCGGGCGCCCCGGCGATGCCCAGGATGGTTCGCGTTCCCGGGGCTATCCGGCGCCGGAGCGCGTCCACGGCCTGGGCGATCTCGGGGGAGTCCATGGCAAAAGCCTAAAGGCCAGGGCCGCGCCGCTGAACCTCCCCACCTTTGCGGCCACCAGGACGGCGGACGACGGCGGGCCGCCGGGACACGCCGTCGTCCCGCCTCATAGGTGGGGAAAGTCAGCTTGCGGGAGCCGGCTGCTTCTTCTCGGTGGGGAGTGCCTTGAGCCCGGCGGCGCAGCCCACGATTCCGGCAATGAACAGCAGCTTCAGCACGCTGAAGGGTTCCACTCCGGTGGCCATTGCCCAGCCAACTGTGAGGGCGGCGCCGATCCCCACCCAGATGGCGTACGCGGTGCCCAGCGGGATGGACCGGATCGCCATCCCCAGGCCCAGCATGCTGAGCGTGGCGGTGATCAGGAAGACAACCGTGGGCAGCGGTTTGCTGAAGCCGTCGGACAGGCCCAGCGCGGTGGCCCAGACCGCTTCGAGGACGGCTGATGCCAGGAGCACCAGCCACGGAGCTGAACACTTCAACATCACGCCACCACCTTCAGGCCCACCACGCACGCGGCGATGCCGGTCAGCAGGAGCAGGCGCGCCGCCGTCGGGCGTTCAACCTTGCTGGCCATCGCGTAGGCGGACGTCAGGACCACGCCGACGCCCACCCACACCGCATAGGCGGTACCGGTGGGAATGCTTTGCATGGCAAAGGCCAGGCCGCCGGTACTGGCAACGACGGAGACCAGGAAGAGGATGGAGGGGGCGATGCGGCGTTTGCCGGATGCCTGCGCTGCGCGGTGCAGGGCGGCGGCCCAGACTGCTTCGAGCGCCCCGGAGAGAACCAGGATTAACCACGACATGACAGATCCTTTGGCCAGTCTTGTCGCGTGCCGGGTACTGAACCGTCGTCCGGAGGCTCGGGTGCGGAGCCTTGGCATCCAACATAGCAACGCCCGACGCCGGCTGGCCAGCGTTGGTGCCCAAGCTCACCACGGGTGCCTGCACCCAACCAGGTCGCAGCAGATGCTCTTTTGAGGCTCTATCCGACATCTGCTGCTACGCAGTTGGCCGGGGGTTAGAGCGCGCCGCCTGCGGCATCCGGCGCGTTGGCGTCGCGGCCGCCGTCGCCGACAGTTTCCCTGGCGATGAAGTTCTCGATGTCGAAGAGGTTGTCCGCGCGTTCGGCGATGTTCAGCAGTGTGGTCATGGACGCCACCTCCTCCACCTGTTCCTTGAGGAACCAGAGCATGAACTGCTCGCCCAGGGCATCATTTTCGGCGCGGGCGGCACGGAAAAGGTCCTCGATGTTCCTGGTGACTTCCTGTTCCTGCTGCAGCGCCAGGGCCAGCGGCTCAGTGACCTTGGCGAAGTCGGTCCGGACAGCCGGAACGCCGGGAATGTTGAAGGGGATGTCCCGGTCCAGCATGTACTGGACCATCATCATGGCGTGGTTCCGTTCCTCCACGGACTGGCGGTAGAAGTAGCGGGCCAACTGGGGCAGGTCCTCGTTGGCGAACCACGTGGCAACGGCGATGTACTGCTGGGACGCCGTGAATTCGTTGCCGATCTGGGTAGACAGGAGCGCGTTGAACGTTGTTGTTGTCATAGTGCCGAGTGTAGGGACGGACCGGAGCGCCTACCAGAGGGCGACATATTGGGCCCGGGAGGTTTGTCCCTGTCCCCGGTTGGGCCGGTTGGCCGGCGTGTCAGTCCGCTGCAGGATCGATGGACACCACGGCCAGGAACCCGCGGCCGGTGACCTCCGGAGTGGCGTCATCGGATCCCACTACCGCGTCGTAGCGCCCCAGGTCAGCGGAGCCGCCGGCCCCGTCACCAGCCGTCGCCTGTCCCTGCAGCAGCACGGCAACCTGTCCCGCAAACACCGGGTGGGCCCGCTTCTTCGAAATTTCGATGACGGATGCGTAGCCCTTGAAGGCGTCAGACTTGGTGATCACGTTGAGGTTCCGGATGTCGCCGGTGGGCAGCGTGGCGGTGGTTGCCGCGCCGCCGTCGAAGCGGAATGGCCGGTACTTTTCCACGGGACGTTCGGAGCCGTCCACGCTGAGCAGCAGGAGTTCGCCCTCCACCACGGTCAGCACACGCTCACAGCCCGGGAACTCCGAAAAATCACCGGCTTTGGTGACATCGGCGAGGCTGACCCGCCAGCCCCACCCGTCAGCCTGGTCCGCCGGGCCGCTGAGGATTTCCCGTGTGGTGCCGCCGCCGTTGCGCCAGGGTTTGGCCTTGAGTTCTGCGAAGCGGATGATCTGCATCTGCCCAGCCTAGTTTGCGGCCGGGGTTGACCGGTCCCGCCACCTGGCGAGTGTGCGGTTTGGTTACGTGGGCATGCATCGCAGGTTGGACCCGTCCCTGCTACTCTCCTGCGGGGGGTCAACACGAAAACAGCCTGAAGGAGCCCGGGAATGTTCGTCAAAGTGTGTGGTCTCAGCACGTCTGAATCCATCCGGGAAGCGGTGGATGCCGGCGCGGATGCGGTGGGATTTGTCCTGACTGCCAGCCCGCGGGTGGTCTCGCCGGGCCAGGTTGCCACCTTGTTGGCTGACGTGCCAGCCAACGTTTCACCCATTGCTGTTTTCCGCCACGAGCCTGTGGCCGACGCCATTGCCATTGCCCGCGCCGCTGGGCTGCAGTGGATCCAGCTGCACGGTGAGCGCACCCGCGCGGACGTTGCCACAGTGCACGACGCCGGAATGAAGCTGGTCAGGGCCGTCACCGCTGGTGCCGGCCCGGATGAGTTGGCGGACTGGGGCGAAGACCTCCTCCTGATCGATGCCGCCGTGCCCGGCTCGGGTGAGAGCTGGGACTACGCGTCCATGGCGGATCTCCCCGTCCTGCAGGGCCGCCAGTGGCTGCTCGCCGGCGGGCTGGATGCAGGCAATGTCCATGACGCCTCAGTGGCGGCCCACGCCTGGGGCGTGGACGTCTCTTCCGGTGTGGAGGCATCCCGCGGCGTCAAGGACCTGGCGAAAATCCGTGCGTTCGTCGGAGCCGCGAAGGCCGGCGCGAAGGTCTAGGGCTGGCCGGACCCTTTCTCCCGGCGCCGTCAGCCAGGCCAATTAAGGGTCCGCTCAGGGGGATCCCCTACGTTCCGGTTCGCAGTACCGGTGGACAATGGATGCATGAAGACACTGCTCAACATCATCTGGCTGGTATTCGGCGGCTTCTGGCTGGCTCTGGGGTACTTCGCGGCAGGGGTCATCTGCTGCCTGCTGATCGTGACCATTCCGTGGGGCATCGCCTCGTTCCGGATCGGGGCCTATGCGCTGTGGCCGTTCGGGCAGATGGTGGTGGACAAGCCGGGCGGCAACGGGCCGTTCGCCCTGCTGGGCAACGTGATCTGGCTGTTGGTGGCCGGCATCTGGATCGCGATCGGTCATGTGGCCACCGCGATCGCGATGGCCCTCACCATCATCGGCATCCCCCTGGCCATCGCCAACCTGAAGCTCATCCCGGTGTCGCTGATGCCGCTGGGCAAGCAGATCGTGCCCACCAGCACTCCGTTCGTGAGCACCTACCGCTAAATCCCGGCTCTGGTCGTGATGACCGGGAGGTCTTCGATCCGGGCCACTCTGATGTGCCAGAAATTCTTCAGAAGAGTTCTTCGCCGCGAAGGACTCGTTCCAGATCTGCGCTGTTGAGGCCTGCTGCCTCCAGGATCCATCCCGTTCCATACCCAGCCTGGCTTGAAGCGCGGATAACGGCGCCGAGATCGACGGCGGCTCTTCTGCACGATTCCATGGCCTCGCGCAGTTCCTTGGCGGCCTTCTCAACGGGCAGGCGCACTTCGTCGGATGGGACGAGGTAACGTGCATTGCTGTCGTCTGTCCTAAAGCTCCAGTCGGCGTCCATCATGCCCCCACTTTTCGGCTTTCCAAGTACGGTCAGGATACTGGTCCTGAGGTGCGGCGATGGCTCCAGTTAGACTCGCATGCATACCTTAGGTTGGGGGACCAGGATGAGCGCATCGACGGAGCCGACGCACACGGCAAGACATCAACTGAACAAACTGGCTGTTGCGGCCATGGTTTTGGCTGTCCTGGCTGCATCTGGGCTGTGGATTTTTGGGGTGGCCGTTCTTGCCGTGTTTGCGGTGGGTGCCGGGCACGTTGCCTTGAACCAAATTCGCCTCAGGGGTGAACGGGGGAAGCTGCTGGCAATTGCTGCCCTGATGATTGGCTATGGGATTGCCTCGTTGGCGCTGATCAACACTTTGGGCTTCATACCAGGTGCCGTGCAGCAGTTCACGCAGTAGCCAGCCTTAAGCAATAACATTCCTCACCTGCGCCGGAATACCCCGTCCGCCAGGATGGCCACGGCGTCGCTGTCGTCCAGTTCCGCGGCGATGTCCACATCCGCGGCGTAGCCGGCGCCCGCCAGCTCCCTGCCGCTGGCGCAGCCGTGCAGCATCTCCCGCAACCGCGGCTCGGCAGCCTCGTAGACCGCCATCGCCGCCACGGCTTCGGGTGAGTATCCGTGCCGGCCATCCCTGCCTTCATCCGCGTCGTAGCCGCCCCTGCCCGTGGCCGCCAGGCCCGCGATGAAGGCGCCGGCACCGATCTGGTCCTCCACGGCGGGGCGCAGGGTTCCGTCGTGCCAGCGCTCACCCGCGGCGATCACGGCGATCACGGCGTCCTCCGGTAGGTTCGCGGCCACCCAGTCGGCCGTTGCCGCCGCGTTGCGGAGGGACACCGCGGCCACCAGCGGAACGTGGCCGGCCAGTTCATGGCAGAGAGCCGAGCCGTTGGGGGACGGGAGCACCACCCGGCCCAGGGAGTCCGCGGCGCGCAGGCTGGCGGGGGACAGGCTCAGCCCGCCGCCGTCGCGCGGGCCGGCAAGCTGTGCACCGTGGTGGGCAGCAAAGTCCTCGGCGCTGGTGTCCTTCCACGCGTAGGGGAGCACCTCCGCGCCGCGGTCCAGTGCCACGCTCACACAGGTGGTGAAGGACAGGA
Source organism: Pseudarthrobacter sp. SORGH_AS 212 (assembly GCF_030818145.1). Taxonomy (NCBI): domain Bacteria; kingdom Bacillati; phylum Actinomycetota; class Actinomycetes; order Micrococcales; family Micrococcaceae; genus Pseudarthrobacter; species Pseudarthrobacter sp. SORGH_AS 212. The sequence continues at coordinate 2,546,695 of NZ_JAUTAA010000001.1, forward strand.
CGTCCACCACCACGGCAAGGTTGGCGCCGGACGTGATGGCGGCTGCGTCGGGTCCCCACTCGAAGCGGACCGTGTAGGGAAGCTGCCAGTGCGCGGCATTCGCCGTCCTGGTGTGCCGCGGGTTCGAGCCTGGTGCGTTCATGCCAGTTCGCCCTTCAGGTTGCGGTGCGCGGAGTCCGCCCACAGCGCCTTCGCGCGGGGGCTGTGGAACAACGGGTCCAGTTCGAGCAGATGGCGTACGACGGCGGCCCGGCCGGCGGCGAAGTCCGCGTCACCAATGTGCGCATAGTCTTTTCGCACGGCTGCCACATAACGGGCGTACTGGTCCGGTTCCCCGCCGAGAACGGAAAGGTCAGCGTCGCAGAGCAGGGCGCCGCCGTCGTCCCCGGCTTCCGGCCGATGGTCAGAGGTCAGGCGCACCAGCCGGGCAACCTCGTCCACGTCCGCTTCGGGGAGCCCGGCCTCTGCCAGCCGGTCCTCTGCAAGGCGTGCCGATTCCTCCTCGTCCTGTTCAGCGATTCCGCGGTAGACGGCGTCATGAAACCAGGCAGCCAGCAGCACCGTCCGTGGAGGTTCGGCGGGCTCCGTCAGCAGGTCCAGCGCCTCGAGGACCGAGAGCAGGTGGGTGCAGCCGTGGTAGTGCCGGTGCGGTTCGCTCCAGCGGTCCAGCAGGTCCAGGAAGAGGGCGTCATGGCCGTCCATGATGGTGTTCCACCGGTTAAGCAGAGGCACCTTGAGGGATTTGTTTCGCTGCCGCGCCGGGATCCGCAGGCCGCTCGCAATCAGTCTCCGTACCAGGACGCGGGCCTCGACGGGCACCGCGCCGGCCGCCACCAGATCGTTAAAGCGGCGCTCCGGCACATCGTAATGGTCGCCGTCGAACGCCCGCTCAGGGATGCCCGCAGCACCGGCGAAGGCATGCAGCTCATCCAGCGACGTGTCTGACACCAGGTGCGAGAAGTGTGTTCCATGGGCAGGCCACAATGGCGGGTCCAGGTAAATGGCCATGCAGGAAGTGTAGTGCCGCCGCCCCACTGCTGCCCGGTAGCGCGGCACCCGGAGGAAAGGGCACTGCGGTCACAATCCGATCTGCGGACTGAATTCGCCATTCGGTCCGCAATTACGAACTACAGTAGGCGCATGACCCTCATTCGCGTTTCCGAGGCCGCACGCTTCCTCGGCGTCAGTGATGATACCGTGCGGCGCTGGACGGACAACGGTTCCCTCACGGCCCTCAGGGACGAGTCCGGCCGGCTGGCCGTGGACGGGCTGGAGCTCGCCCGGCACGCCCAGAAACTCGCCCAGCTCCCCGACGATCCGCACCGGACCGGAAGTTCGGCGCGCAACAGGTTCGTGGGGCTGGTGACCGGCATTGTGGCTGACAAGGTCATGGCGCAGGTGGAACTCCAGTGCGGGCCTTTCCGGGTGGTGTCCCTGATGAGCAGCGAAGCCGTCCGGGACCTGGGACTCGAACTGGGCTCGGTGGCCACGGCCGTAGTCAAGGCCACCACCGTCATCATCGAAACCCCGCAGGGGAAGGGAACAGTATGAAACGAGGCGTCACGACGGCGGTCGCCGCCCTGGTACTGGCGGCCGGGCTGGCCGGATGCGCCGGCAGCAGCGCACCGGCGGGCAGCGCTGGCACTTCATCCGACGATGCCGCCACAACCCTGACCGTCTTCGCCGCGGCGTCGCTCAAGTCGAGTTTCACCGAGTTGGCGGAGACTTTCGAAGCGCAGCATCCCGGCACCCGCGTCAGCCTGAGCTTCGCCGGCTCCTCCGACCTCGCCACCCAGATCACCCAGGGCGCCCCCGCAGACGTATTTGCCTCCGCGGATACCAAAAACATGGACAAAGTCACCGTGGCGGGCCTGGCCGAGGGCGAGCCCCGGGTTTTCGCGACCAACACCCTGGCCATAGCAGTCCCGGCCGGAAACCCCGCACGTGTCACCGGGTTCCAGGATCTCGCCAGGGACGGCCTCCGGCTTGTGACCTGCGCCAAGCAGGTGCCCTGCGGCGCGGCCGCCGCCACGGCGGCGGACAAGGCAGGGGTCACCCTCCGCCCGGTCAGCGAGGAAAACGCGGTGACCGACGTCCTGGGCAAGGTCACCTCAGGAGAAGCCGATGCCGGCCTGGTGTACGTCACGGACGTCAAATCAGCCGGGGGCAGGGTGGACAGCATCCCGTTCCCGGAGGCCGGAGCGGCCGTCAACAGCTATCCCATCGCAGCCCTGTCCGGGGCAAAGAACCAGGAAGCCGCCAAGGCCTTCATCAACCTCGTGCTGGGATCAGACGGCCAGCAGGTTCTCGCCAAAGCCGGGTTCGGCGCGGGCGGACAATGAAGCTCCGGGCGCGGCAGCCGTATACCGGCATCCCGCGGTGGGTTTCCGGACTCGCTGTCCTGTCAGCCCTGGTGGTGGTCCTGCCCCTTGTAGCCATCGTGGCCCGGGTCAACTGGGCAAACTTCATCACCTTGGTTACCTCGGAGTCCGCGCTTGACGCCCTGGGCCTGAGCCTGCGCACGTCGGCCGCGAGCACGCTCCTGTGCATCGTTCTCGGCGTCCCCCTCGCTCTCGTCCTGGCCCGCGGCAGCTTCCCCTTCCAGCGGCTGCTCCGCTCCCTCGTGCTGCTGCCGCTGGTGCTGCCGCCTGTGGTGGGTGGCCTTGCGCTGCTCTACACCTTCGGCCGGCAGGGACTCCTGGGCGGCGCCCTGCAGGTCCTGGGAATCCAGATCGCTTTCTCCACCACCGCCGTGGTCCTTGCACAAACCTTCGTGGCACTGCCGTTCCTGGTGGTCAGCCTGGAGGGGGCGCTGAGGATCGGCGGGCAGAAGTACGAGGCCGTGGCCGCCACCCTCGGCGCACCGCCGGGCGTCGTGTTCCGCCGCGTCACCCTCCCGCTGATCCTTCCCGGGCTGGCCTCCGGAGCCGTGCTGTCGTTTGCCCGCAGCCTGGGCGAATTCGGCGCCACCCTCACCTTCGCCGGCAGCCTCCAAGGCGTCACCCGCACCCTGCCGCTGGAAATCTACCTCCAGCGCGAAACCGATCCTGACGCCGCCGTCGCCCTGTCACTCGTCCTGGTGGCTGTCGCGGTAGCGGTGGTGGCACTTGCCTACGGCCGCCCCGGCGGACTGCAGCGCCAAGGTCCGGCACCATGGGGCGGTTCTTCCCGGCGCCCGACGACGGCGGGCACCGCGGGCGGGACGGTCCGGTGAGCTTTTCGTTCCAGGCTGCCGTGGCCCAGCGGGATTTCGACGTGTCCCTCGCGCTGGGGCCCACCGAAACCGTGGCGGTGATGGGGCCCAACGGCGCGGGCAAATCCACCTTGCTGTCCACCATCGCGGGCCTGGTCCGGCCGGACACCGGGAGGGCCGAGCTCAATGGCCGGACGCTGTTCCACCTGGGATCCGGGATCCATCAGTGGACGCCGCCGCACCGCCGCGGAACCGCACTCCTGGCCCAGGAACCCCTGCTCTTTCCGCACCTCACGGCGGCGGACAATGTGGCCTTCGGGCCCCGGAGCGCCGGCGTCCCCCCACGCAAGGCAAAGGAACGCGCCCTCCAGTGGCTGGCCGAAGTGGAGGCTGAAGCCCTGGCCGGCCGCCGCCCAGCCGGGCTGTCCGGCGGCCAGGCGCAGCGCGTCGCCGTGGCCCGTGCCCTCGCTGCGGACCCGGGCCTCCTCCTGCTGGACGAGCCCATGGCGGCCCTGGACATCCATTCGGCTCCGCTGCTGCGGCGGCTGCTGAAGCGGGTGCTCGCGGACCGGCCGGCTATCATCATCACCCACGACGTTCTGGATGCGCTGGTGCTGGCGGACCGTGTGGTGGTCCTTGAGAATGGGCGCATCGCGGAGGACGGACCCACCCGCCAAGTGCTGGAGCGGCCGCGCAGCCCGTTCGCAGCCGGCCTGGCCGGGCTCAACTTCGTCACAGGCACGCTGACGGCTTCCGGAATCCGGACAGCCGGCGGGCAGGGCATCGCTCCTGACCTGGAGATCGCCGGGCACCTGGAGGAACCGGGCGAAGCGGGCCAGGCAGGCGCCGCCGGGCTGCCTGGCGCGGCCGTGTTTCCGCCGTCGGCCGTGTCCGTGTTCCTGACGGACGCACACGGAAGCCCCCGCAATTCCTTCCCCGTGCAGGTCACCGAACTGGAGCCCCATGGAGACCAGATCCGGGTGCGGGGAGGCGGCCTGGCCGCGGACATCACTCCCGCAGCCTCGGCAGAGCTGGGCCTGGCCCCCGGGATCCGGGCCCACTTCGTGATCAAGTCCGCTGCGGTTTCCATCTACGCGACTTGATTTACAAACTAATTTACATATTTTGTCAAAGTCAGTGACAAGCTTCACAATGTTCCGGTACCGTTCGGATGGGCGGCAGGCCATCGCCTCCGCCCATCAACCGGAACCGACCCCGCCCGCGCCTCAACCGGCAGCGGTGCGGGGTCCCTTGCGAAGGAGCCACCGCTGTGAAAATCGCCAGAATCCTTGCCGCCGTTGCCGCGACTGCTGCGCTCATGGGCCCGCTGCCCGCACAGGCCGCACCCGCAACGGGCGGTGACGCGGCAAGCCCCGATATAGCCGGCGGCAGCACCACCGCCATTTCCGCAGCCCCCTACGCAGCGCAGATCTCCTTCGATGCCACCGGTACCAACGTAGGATGCACCGGCAGCCAAATCTCGGCCAGCTGGGTGATCACGGCCAAGCACTGCAATTCGGCCTCCCTGCAGTCCGTCCGGCTGGGAACCACCTACCTGGAGGCCGGCGGCACCGTGAAGACCGTGGCCGGCCGCTATGCCTCCAGCACCGGCGATGTCCTGCTGCTGAAACTGTCCACCCCGCATTACGGCTCCTACGTAGGGCTCTCCAGCTCATTCCCCGCCACCGGGGCTCCGGCCAAGGTGTACGGCTGGGGCGACCAGACCGAAGGCGCGGGCACCATGTCCTACAACCTCAAGACCGCCGACGTCACCGTGGCCGGCCAAGGGACTGATACCTACGGCGGAGCCTCCGTCCGGACGCAGTCCCAAAGCGGGCACACCCTGGGTGGCGACTCCGGCGGCCCGCTCATCGTCAGCGGCAAGCTGGTAGGTGTCCTGTCGACGTCAAGCATCCTGCCCAGCCCCAACCCGTCCAGCTTCACCAGGTACTACAACGACCATGCGTCCGTGTCCCGCAACCTCAGCTGGATCACCAGCGTCTCAGGGGTGGGTGCCTCCTGAGTTCCGGTCTTCGCGACTTCCGCCCGTCCCGGTAGGGGGCGGGCGGTGCCGGTTCCCGGGGGATGCCGCGGGAACCGGCCGTCCGGCGGATGGCTTGTTGGGGGAGCCGCCCGCCGGTTTTGCATGTCCCGCCGGGAAGCGCCGAAGGTTCGCTGTGGGAAAACAGGGCCAAAGGACTGCGTTTTTAAAAGTTGAGCGTAGTACACTCAACCTAAAGAAAACGCCCCTGAAAGGAGCCCTCTTTGGACGTCAAATTCACCACCAAGAGCCAGGAGGCTCTTTCGGCTGCCGCCATGAACGCCTCAACGGCCGGCAACCCGCAGGTGGAACCCGCCCATATCCTCAAAGCGCTGATGGACCAGCGCGAGGGTGTGGCCGTGGCGCTGCTCCGCGCGACCGGCGCAGAACCGGACGCAGTCAGTGTCCACGCCAGCAGCGCCATCAAGTCCCTTCCTTCGGCTTCGGGTGGATCTTCCCAGCAGGCCCAGCTTTCCCGCACTGCACTGCAGGCCATCCAGAGTGCGAAGGAGGAGGCCGAGCGCCTCGGCGACACCTTCGTGTCAACCGAAGTCCTGCTGCTGGGACTCTCTTCCGGAAGTGACGCCGTCGGGCGCCTCCTCCGCGAAGCCGGCGCCTCCCACGAAGCCCTGGTGGCCGCCCTGCCCGGCGTCCGCGGCGACCGCAAGGTCACCAGCCCGGACCCGGAGAACACCTTCCAGTCGTTGGAAAAGTTCGGCACCGACCTCACGGCCATGGCCCGCTCCGGCAAGCTGGACCCGGTGATCGGGCGCGACACGGAAATCCGCCGCATCGTCCAGGTGCTGAGCCGCCGCACCAAGAACAACCCGGTGATCATCGGCGAGCCCGGCGTGGGCAAGACCGCCGTTGTGGAAGGACTTGCCCAGCGCATCGTGGCCGGCGACGTCCCCGAAAGCCTCCGCGGCAAGACCCTGATCGCCCTGGACCTGGCGTCCATGGTGGCCGGCGCCAAGTACCGCGGCGAATTCGAGGAGCGGCTCAAGGCCGTGCTCGAGGAGATCAAGAATTCCGAAGGCCAGATCGTCACCTTCATCGATGAGATCCACACCGTGGTTGGCGCGGGCGCTACCGGCGACTCCTCCATGGATGCCGGCAACATGCTCAAGCCCATGCTGGCCCGCGGGGAGCTCCGGCTGATCGGCGCCACCACCCTGGATGAATACCGCGAGAACATCGAAAAGGATCCCGCCCTGGAACGCCGCTTCCAGCAGGTCTATGTGGGAGAGCCCAGCGTCGAGGACACCATCGGCATCCTCCGTGGCCTGAAGGAACGCTACGAGGCGCACCACAAGGTCGCCATCGCGGACTCCGCACTCGTGGCCGCCGCCACCCTCTCCAACCGCTACATCTCCGGGCGGCAGCTTCCGGACAAGGCCATCGACCTCGTGGACGAGGCCGCGTCCCGGCTGCGCATGGAGATCGATTCCGCTCCGGAGGAGATCGACCAGCTCCAGCGGCTGGTGGACCGGCTCACCATGGAGGAATTGGCCCTTCAGGACGAGAAAGATGCCGCCTCCGTGGAGCGGCTCGCCGCGCTGCGGGCTGACAAGGCTGACCGCGAGGAGGAACTCAACGGGCTCAAGGTCCGCTGGGAGGCCGAGAAAGCCGGCCTCAACCGGGTGGGCGACCTGAAGGCCAAGCTGGACGAATTGCGCGGCGCGTATGAGAAGGCCGCCCGCGAAGGAGACCTCGAAACCGCCTCCCGCGTGCTGTACGGCGAGATTCCCGCCCTGGAACGCGAGCTCACCGCCGCCGCCGAGGCCGAGGCTGCCGTGACGGACAAGTCATCCCAGATGGTGGCCGAACAGGTGACCGCCGATGACATCGCCGAGGTAATCTCCGCCTGGACCGGCATCCCCGCCGGGCGCATGCTGCAGGGCGAGAGCCAGAAGCTGCTGCACATGGAGGAGGAGCTGGGCCGGCGGCTGATCGGCCAGGCCAAGGCCGTCGCTGCCGTATCGGATGCCGTTCGCCGTGCGCGTGCCGGGATCAGCGATCCCAACCGGCCCACCGGTTCCTTCCTGTTCCTGGGTCCCACCGGCGTGGGCAAGACCGAGCTGGCCAAGGCCCTGGCGGACTTCCTGTTCGATGACGAGCGTGCCATGGTGCGCATCGACATGTCCGAGTACGGCGAGAAGCACTCCGTATCACGCCTGGTGGGCGCCCCTCCCGGATACGTCGGCTACGAAGAGGGCGGCCAGCTCACTGAGGCCGTCCGCCGCCGTCCGTACTCCGTGGTGCTGCTGGACGAGGTGGAGAAGGCGCACCCCGAGGTGTTCGACATCCTGCTCCAGGTGCTCGACGACGGCCGGCTCACCGACGGCCAGGGCCGCACCGTGGACTTCCGCAACGTCATCCTGGTGCTGACGTCCAATCTGGGCAGCCAGTTCCTGGTGGACCAGGCCCTGGATGCCGAGGCCAAGCGGAACGCCGTGATGGCCACGGTGAACGCGTCCTTCAAGCCGGAGTTCCTGAACCGCCTGGATGAGGTGGTCCTGTTCGATGTCCTCACGGTGGAGGAGCTGGGCCACATTGTTGAACTGCACGTGGACGAGCTGGGCCGGCGCCTCCATGATCGCCGGCTCACCCTTGACGTCACGGACGGGGCCAAGGCATGGTTGGCCCTCTCCGGCTTCGATCCCGCATATGGCGCACGGCCGCTGCGCCGCCTGGTCCAGCGGGAGATCGGCGACCGGCTGGCCAGGGCCATCCTCGCCGGTGACATCGTTGACGGCGACACGGTGCTCGTGGACACCGCGGCCGATCCGGACGAACTCACCAACGGCAACGTGGACGCCCTCACCGGTGCCCCGTCAGCCGGGCTGTCGGTGCGCCGGAAGGATTAGCGGACCCTTAAACGTGCTGTCCTGGCAGGCAACTGTCAGGGCAGCACGCTCGCGTTGATGACGTTGCCGTTCGGGGCCGTCACATAACAGTCCGCCCTGCGGTCCCCGGCGTCCCAGCTGGTGCTGCTGGGGAAGCTGCGCTGGTAATTGAGCTGGAAGTTGTTGGCGGCCGGACCCAGCCTGGTGGCCTGGCAGATCTCCAGGGCCTTGGCCTTCAGCGTTTCGGCGCCGGGGTAGCGCTCACCTGCGGGATAGCGGAAGACGCCAACCAGCTGCGCGGAATGGCCCGTGTCGCAGGGCACCGCGGTTGAGGCCAGCGATTCCGGATCAAAGTCCTTGAAGCAGTCGCCCACGGCATAGTCGGCAGGCTTGACGCCCTCCCTGGGCAGCGGCAGCGGCGTCGCCCTCGGCGTGGGCGTGGTTTCCAGGACTCCAGCCTGCCCTCCCTGGGCCTCCGGTGACGCTGCGCCCGAATTAAGCCAGAGGGCCAGCCACACGAGGCCGCCCACCACAGCAATGAGCACGACGGCGAAGAGCGCCTTCCACAGGGCCTTTGCCCGGTGTGCCCGGTGCGATGCGGTGGCGCCGGATGGGGCGGATTCGGAGGCTCCGGAGGTCGAGGGGCCGGCTTCGGCATGCTGCCGGGGCCACGTCACGGAGGCCGGGGCGGGGGCGGCGTCTACCCGGGGGATGCCGGCCGTTGGCGGGGAGGCTGGCTTCGGCGGGACGTCCTGGGGGTTCACGGCTGCATCCTCCTGCGTTGTCGTCGCGTCAGTGCTGCAAAACCGGCTGTCCGAACGGTTTTGGCAGCTGCCTGAAGCGACTCTACCGAAGAAAAAACCCGGAATCCCGCGGGCGGACCGGGGGATGGTATCCCAAACACCCGTGGGAGCGCGTCGGGCGGCAAGCAGTTGCCGCAGAAAGCATGTAATCTAGGTGTACGACAAATTGACCAAACATTCCGGGGCCTCACCGATCGCCAAGGTGACCACCTCCGGTCCAAGTACAAAAGGGGGTCACGCCATGGGGCGCGGCCGTCAAAAGGCAAAAGCTACCAAGCAGGCTCGGGATATCAAGTACTACTCCCCGAACACTGACTACTCGGCACTTCAGCGGGAGCTGACGGGTCCGGGCAGTCGTGTAACGAGCCATTACGCCAATGAGCCGGTAGAACCGGACTATTCGGCTTATGTGGATAAGTACGCGGATGATTTGGAAGATGATGACGACGAGGTTGACAACCGTCGCATCGGCTAGTCGCCGCCGCTGAACAATTCTTTTGCAGCACCATTACTGCTGACCTCGGTCACAAGGCCCGTTCGGGCACGCCTCTTCACAGTGCGTGCCCGCGGGCCTTTCCGTCGTCGTCATTCTTTCCGCTGGCTCTGCAGCCCTCCCGGATTCCCAACCCGATTCCCGGGCACAGACACCGGAAGCTGCGTGCACGGCGGCCGGGGCTTCCCCTGGGCCTCCGTGTACGGTAGGTCCCATGCCAACTGTAAACACCTACCCGCAGGGTGCCCCGTGCTGGGCTGACGTTCAGACGCCGGACGTCGAGGCCGCCAAAAAGTTCTATGCAGCGGTGTTCGGGTGGCGTTTCGAGGACCACCCAACTCCGGATGGCCGCAGCTATGCGATGGCTTTCCTGGGCGACGACGTGGTGGCCACCATCGCACCGCAGAGCCCCATGCGGGCACCCGGTTCGGCTGCCCGGTGGAACGTCTACCTGGCCGCGGAGGACGCGCGCAGCATAGCCGGCGACGCAGTCCATGCCGGCGGTGCCGTGCAGTTTGGCCCGGAAGCGGTGGGGGACACCGGCGTCATGGTGTTCCTGGACCCGCCGGGCGGCGGCACCACCGGAGTGTGGCAGGCCGGAACGCACCGCGGCTCAGGACGGTACAACGGGCCCGGTGCCCTGTCCTGGGCCGAGCTGCTCACCCCTGAGCCCCAGGCCGCCATCGGATTCTTCCAGCACCTTTTCGGGCATGAAGTCACGGAGTACCCGCAGGAGGACGGCGGCACCTACAGCACGCTGTTGGTGGACGGCACGGAAGTGGCCGGGGTGGCGCCGGACGAGGGACCGGCTGGCTGGCAGATCTACTTTGGCGTGGCGGACCTCAGTGCCGCCGTGCAGGCCGTCAGGGATTCGGGCGGCGAGGTCCTGGTGGAACCGGATGACGGCTCCGGCGGGGGGGCCAGCCACCATCCGCGATCCGCAAGGCGGCGAATTCAGCTTGCTGGAGGTTGAAGCCGCTTAAATCAAATCGAGTGCTCCGTAACCGCCGTTTTGAGGGTTCAAAAGGGCAGTTACGGAGCACTCGATGGGGGATTACGCGTAGGCGTTGACCATGCGGACTGCGCCGCCGTCCACGCCCTTGGCGCCCTGGACGTAGTCCGGTCCGGACTTCAGGATGGAATCCGAGTCCGCGGCGACGGTGCCCATTACCCAGGACGGCAGCCCGCGTTCGTTCAAACGCGCGACGGCGGCATCCGCGGCTTCGGGGGAGACGATGGCCACCATGCCCACGCCCAGGTTCAGGGTGCGTTCCAGGTCGGCCAGCGGCACGTTGCCGAGTTCGGATACGAGCTTGAAGATGGCCGGCAGTTCCCAGGTGGCGCGGTCCACGGTGGCCACCAGGCCCTGCGGCAGGACCCGGGCCAGGTTGGCGGCGAGGCCGCCACCGGTCACGTGGCTGAAGCCGTGGACCGCTGCAGAACCCGTGACGGGGAAGGTGCGGGCCAGGTCCAGGCAGTCGGCGGCGTAAACGCGGGTGGGTTCGAGCAGTTCTTCACCCAGGGTGCGGCCCAGTTCGGAGACCTGGCGGTCCAGAGCCCAGCCGGCGTGGTTGATCACGCGGCGGACCAGCGAGTAGCCGTTCGAGTGCAGGCCGGAGGAGGCCATGCCGATCACAACGTCGCCCGCGCGGACGCGGTCAGGGCCGAGGAGGGCATCTGCCTCCACGACGCCGGTGGCTGCACCGGCAACGTCGTATTCGTGCTCACCCAGCAGGCCGGGGTGTTCTGCGGTTTCGCCGCCCACCAGGGCAGTACCGGCTACGGAGCAGGCGGCGGCAATGCCGCGCACAATGCCGGCAATGCGCTCAGGAACCACCTTGCCGCAGGCGATGTAGTCGGTCATGAAGAGCGGCTCGGCGCCCACCACGACGATGTCGTCCACCACCATGCCGACGAGGTCGAACCCGATGGTGTCGTGGATGTCCATGGCCTGGGCGATGGCCACCTTGGTGCCGACGCCGTCCGTGGAGGTGGCCAGCAGCGGCTTCTTGTAGGTCAGCAGCTTCGAGACGTCGTAGAGGCCGGCGAAACCGCCCACCCCGCCGATCACCGAGGAGTTGTGGGTTGCCTTGATGGCGCCCTTCATGAGCTCGACGGCGCGGTCGCCGGCTTCGACATCGACGCCCGCAGAGGCGTACGTGATGCCTGCGGTATTTCCGGGGGTTACGGAACCGTTGCCGGCGGCAGTGTTTGCGGAAGTCATACGGACTCTTTCTTGTCAGTGCCTGCGGCGGCGTGTACGTCTGGCACCATGTCGGCGTCGGTCAGCAGGTTTTCAAACTCGGAGTCCGGGCCGGGATCGCAGCCGGTAGCGCCGGCCTTTTCGGCGGGATCCTCTTCCGAGTCAACGGCGAGGGCTGCGGTTTCGCCCGGCAGGGCTGACGGCGACGGCGCCAGGCCAACAAGGTCCGTGCGTTCCAGGAGGTTCTTGCCCAGTTTGTCGGCACCCGGCAGCGCAATCGGGTACTTGCCGGTGAAGCACGCGGTGCAGAGGCGTTGCCGGGGCTGGCGGGTGGCGTCGATCATGCCGTCTTCGGAAATGTAGGCCAGCGAATCGGCGCCGATGGCCTGGGAGATTTCCTCGATGGTGGCGCCGTTGGCGATCAGCTCGGCGCGGGACGCGAAGTCGATGCCGTAGAAGCAGGGCCACTGCACGGGCGGGGAGGAAATCTTGACGTGCACGGAGGCGGCGCCGGCTTCCCGCAGCATCCGGACGATGGCCCGCTGGGTGTTGCCGCGGACGATCGAGTCGTCCACCACCACCACGCGCTTGCCGCGGATCACGGACTCAAGGGCGTTGAGCTTGAGCCGGATACCCAGCTGGCGCAGCGTCTGCGAGGGCTGGATGAAGGTGCGGCCCACATAGGAGTTCTTGACGAAGCCGTGTGCGAACGGAATGCCGGATTCTTCGGCGTAACCCACCGCGGCGGGGGTGCCCGACTCCGGGACGGGGATGACGATGTCCGCTTCGTGGGTGTTTTCGCGGGCCAGCTGGCGGCCCATTTCCACGCGGGATTCGTAGACGGAACGGCCGGCAATCGCAGCATCCGGGCGGGCAAGGTACACGTACTCGAAAACGCAGCCGGCCGGAGTGGGCTCAGCGAACTTCTTGGACCGCACGCCTTCTTCGTCAATGGCGATGAATTCGCCGGGCTCGATCTCGCGGATGAAGCTGGCGCCCACAGTGGCCAGTGCGGACTGCTCGGACGCCACTACCCAGCCGCGTTCCAGCCGGCCCAGGACCAGCGGGCGGATGCCGTAGGTGTCGCGGGCTGCGTAGAGGGTGCCTTCGTCCATGAAGACGAAGCAGAAGCCGCCCTTGATCTTGGGCAGCAGTTCGGTGGCGGTTTCCTCAAGGGTCTTGCCGGGCTCGCCTTCAAGGAGGGCCGTGACCAGGGCGGTGTCCGAGGTGTTGCCCTGCTTCATTTCGCCGGTGAGCTGGCCGCCGTTGCGTTCGGTGATCATGGAATTGAGCTCGGCAGTGTTGGTCAGGTTGCCGTTGTGCGCCAGGGCGACGGTGCCGGTGGAGGTGGCGCCGAGGGTGGGCTGGGCGTTGGCCCAGTGGCTGGCTCCGGTGGTGGAGTAGCGGCAGTGCCCCACGGCCAGGTGCCCGGTGAGGGTGTTCAGGGTTGTCTCGTCAAAGACCTGGGACACCAGCCCCATGTCCTTGTAGACATTGATCCGTTTGCCGTCACTGGTAGCGATACCAGCCGACTCCTGGCCACGGTGCTGCAGTGCGTACAGCCCGTAATAGGTTAGTTTTGCTACTTCTTCGCCGGGAGCCCAGACGCCGAAGACGCCACAGGCGTCCTGCGGGCCTTTTTCGCCGGGAAGAAGATCATGGGAAAGTTTTCCATCGCCGCGTGCCACTGATCGATTATCGCACGACATGGGGTAGGACTTTTTCCCGCTTCCCTTTGTGACCCGGCAGCGTCACGCGCCCGGATGCCGGGGCGTGCTGCCGGTGGCGCGGGTCACGGCTGCGGGTCTGTGTCCGGTTCGGAATCCGGAACGGATTCGACGACGACGCGCTGCTGCCTGCGGACGCTCCGGCGGTCCAGGATCAGCGCCAGGACCGCACCGAGGACGGCTCCGGCGGCGCCGAACGTGATCATGAGGAAGCCGAAAACCGCGCCCGGATCGAAGTCCTCATCCGCGGGCACTCCGAAAGCCGCAATTGCAGCTGCTGCGAAGCCCGCCAGTGCGCCCAGGACCAGGAAAGGTACGAATTTGGGGGCCCGGCGGACGGTTACCTCGCGCCGCTCGGCGGGGGGTTGGTTCGAAGACATGCCATCCAGCCTACTGCCGGAGATTTGGTGCGCGTAATGCAGCCGCGGAGCTGGGCGGGCCGGCATCGGTGGACGGCGTGGGGGAAAGGAAGGCCGGCACTGTCCGCCAAGCGATATGACTGATATATCTATTGACACCAACTGTGGCCGCTGTCATATTCTCAAGTAGCACTATGTGCGCCGTGTTGTGTAATGCGCAATGCCTCCGGCGCATTCCGACCAAGCCGCCGGCGGGCAGCCACCCTGCTGTGTCGGCTAGATTGGCAGCTGGTGCCGACTCACCGGATCCGGCCGGATCCAGGAAAGGAACACAGAACCATGGTTCACAAAGTTCAAGCTGTCATTGCCCGTGAGAAGAACGCTCCGGTGTCGCTGGAGACCATCCTGGTGCCGGATCCGGGCCCGGGCGAGGCGTTGGTGGACATCCTGACCTGCGGTGTCTGCCACACCGACCTGCACTACAAGCAGGGCGGCATTGGCGATGACTTTCCCTACCTGCTGGGCCACGAGGCCACCGGCGTGGTCAGCGCCGTGGGCGAGGGCGTCACCGAAGTGGCGCCGGGCGACCGTGTGATCCTGAACTGGCGTGCGGTGTGCGGCCAGTGCCGTGCCTGTGCCAAGGGCCAGCCCCAGTACTGCTTCAACACCGCCAACGCCACCCAGAAGATGACCCTTGAGGACGGCACCGAGCTGTCCCCTGCGCTGGGCATTGGAGCGTTCGCTGAAAAGACGCTCGTTGCCGCCGGGCAATGCACCAAGGTGGATCCCGAGGCTGATGCTGCCGCTGTCGGCCTGCTGGGCTGCGGTGTGATGGCCGGCATCGGCGCCGCGATCAACACCGGTGAGGTCAAGCGCGGCGAATCCGTGGCCGTGATCGGCTGCGGCGGCGTGGGCATCGCGGCGATCGCCGGGGCCAAGCTCGCTGGGGCCACGACGATCATCGCCGTGGACATCGACGACAACAAGATCGAAATGGCCAAGAAACTCGGCGCCACCCACGGCGTCAACTCCAAGCAGGAGGACGCGGTGGAGGCCATCCAGGCCCTCACCGGAGGCAACGGAGCGGACGTGGTGATTGACGCCGTCGGCCGTCCTGAAACCTTCAAGCAGGCCTTCTACGCCCGCGACCTTGCCGGCCGCGTGGTCCTGGTGGGCGTTCCGACGCCCGAGATGCAGCTGGAACTGCCGCTGCTGGATGTCTTTGGCCGCGGCGGATCGCTGAAGTCCTCCTGGTACGGCGACTGCCTGCCCTCCCGTGACTTCCCCATGCTGGTGTCCCACTACAAGCAGGGCAACCTGGACCTGGACGCCTTCGTGTCCGAGCGGATCACCATCGACCAGGTGGAGGCGGCCTTCGGCAAGATGCACGAGGGCAAGGTCTTGCGTTCCGTCGTCGAAATCCAGGCTGATACCGAGACTGCGGGCGCCTCCGCATGAGCGTCACCATCGAGAACCTGGTCACCTCGGGGACGTTTTCGCTCGACGGCGGCACCTGGGACGTGGACAACAACGTCTGGATTGTGGGCAACGGCACCGAATGCGTGATCATCGATTCCCCGCATGACGCCGCTGCCATCATCAACCAGGTCAACGGCCGCACAGTCAAGGCCATCCTGCTCACGCACGCACACAACGACCACATCGGCGCTGCCCGCGAGGTCGCCGAAGCCGTAGGTGCACCGATCTGCCTGAACCGGAAAGACCTGGTCCTCTGGGAACAGGAATACCCGGACTCCACCCCGGACCAGTACCACGAGGACGGTGACGAGTTCGAAGTGGGCGGCGCCGTGCTGAAGGCCATCCACACGCCGGGCCACTCGCCGGGATCCACCTGCTTCTACCTGGAAAGCGAAGGCACGGTGTTCACGGGGGACACCCTGTTCAACGGCGGACCGGGTGCCACCGGCCGCTCGTACAGCGACTACCCCACCATCCTCACCTCCATCCGCGAACGGCTGCTGACCCTGCCGGCCGAAACGGTGGTGCGCACCGGCCACGGCGACAACACCACCATCGCGGCCGAACAGGAAACCCTGGCCAAGATCGCGGAGTAGGCGCAGTCCAGAAGACCGCGCAGTGGAGGCGTGCCGGGAAACCCGTGCACGCCTCCATCAGCGATTGATCAACATATGCCGGCAAGGAAGTTATATGCCGGTAAGGAAGTTGGAACGATGAAGTTCGGTAAGCAGCCCGCCCCGGTGGCGGACATCAATGAGGACCTCCTTGAGGTCCACAAGCCCAAGACCGAGGCCGCAGGCGTCAAGGCCGTCATGGTCGCGCTGGAGCGCGCCGTGGCACAGGCGGGCGTGACCCGGACGGCGCAGTCCCTGCTGCGGTTGAACCAGCGCGGCGGCTTCGACTGCCCGGGCTGCGCGTGGCCCGAATCGGACAAGAAGCGCAAGGCTGCCGAGTTCTGCGAGAACGGCGCCAAGGCCGTGGCCGAGGAGAACACCCTCCGCACCGTGGGCGCCGAGTTCTGGGCCAGGCACTCCATTGCGGAACTGTCGGAGAAGACAGAATACTGGTTGGGGAACCAGGGCCGGCTCAGCGAACCCGTGGTGATCCGGGAAGGCGAGACGCACTACTCGCCCATCTCCTGGAATGACGCGTTTGAGCTGATCGGTGAGCACATCCGTGCCACCACGCCGGACCGCTCCGTCTTCTACACCTCAGGCCGCACCGCCAACGAGACCGCGTTCCTGTACCAGCTGTTCGCGCGGGCCCTGGGCACCAACAACCTTCCGGACTGCTCCAACATGTGCCACGAGTCCTCCGGCTCCGCGCTGAACCCGACCATCGGCATCGGCAAGGGCACCGTGTCGCTGGAGGACATCCACGACTCCGAACTCATCTTCGTGGTGGGCCAGAACCCTGGCACCAACCACCCGCGCATGCTCTCGGCGCTCAAGGAGTGCAAGGACAAGGGCGGCAAGGTGGTGGCCGTGAACCCGCTGCCCGAGGCCGGCCTGTTCAACTTCAAGGACCCCCAGACGGTGTCCGGCGTGGTGGGCGGCGGCACACCGCTGGCCGATGAGTACCTGCAGATCAAGGTGGGCGGGGACCTGGCCCTGTTCCAGGCGCTCGGCCACCTGCTGTTGGAGGCCGAGGAGAAGGGCCCGGGAACCGTCGTCGACCATTCCTTCATCGCCGCGCAGACGGACGGGTTCGACGCCTACCGCGACGCCCGCCGCACCCTGGACTGGGACGAGACGGAGAAGGCCACCGGCCTGGACCGGGCGCAGATCGAGAAGGTGGCAGGGATGCTGCTGGCCTCCAAGGCGTCCATCTTCTGCTGGGCCCTGGGTGTCACCCAGCAGCCGCACTCCGTGGACACCATCAAGGAAATGGTCAACGTCCTGCTGCTGCAGGGCAACTTCGGCAAGCCCGGCGCGGGCGCGTGCCCCGTCCGCGGGCACTCCAACGTCCAGGGCGACCGGACCATGGGCATCTGGGAAAAGCCCAAGGAATGGCTGCTCGCGGCCCTCGATGCCGAGTTCGGGATTACGTCCCCGCGGCACCACGGCCACGACGCCGTGGAGTCCATGGAGGCCTTCGACCGTGACGAGGTGGACGTCTTCGTCTCGATGGGCGGGAACTTCTCGCTCGCCTGCTCGGACACCGAGGCCCTGGAAGCCGGCATGCAGCGCATCGGCCTGACCGTCCACATCTCCACCAAGCCCAACCGCTCCCACATTGTGCACGGCCGCACGTCGCTGATCCTGCCCACGCTGGGCCGCACGGACAAGGACGACAAGCACCCCAAGGGCGCGCAGTTCCTCTCCGTGGAGGACTCCATGTCCGTGGTCCACTCCACCCAGGGCCGCCTCACGCCGGTGTCCGAGCACCTGCTCGCCGAACCCGTGATCGTGGCCCGGATGGCAGAGGCCACCTTCGGCAAGGGCCACTCCGTTGACTGGCGCGGCATGGCCGAGGACTACGACGTGATCCGCGACCACATCTCCCGCGTCCTCCCCGGCTTCGAGGACTTCAACGCCAGGGTCCGGACCAAGAACGGTTTCGTGCTGCCCAACCCGCCGCGCGACACCCGTTCCTTCGCCACGGACATCGGCCGCGGCCGGTTCACGGTCAGCCCGCTGGAGTACCTGACACCGCCGGCCGGCCACCTGGTGCTGCAGACCATCCGCAGCCATGACCAGTACAACACCACCTTTTACGGCCTGGACGACCGCTACCGCGGCATCTCCGGCGGCCGCCGCGTCATCCTGATCCACCCGGAGGACCTCGCCGAGTCGGGCTTCCAGGACCGGGAACTCGTGGACGTGGTGAGCACGTTCCAGGGTGTCGACCGCCGGGCAGACAAGTTCCGCCTGGTGGCCTACCCCACCGCCAAGGGCTGCGCGGCCGCATACTTCCCCGAAGCCAACGCCCTGGTCCACAAGGAAAACGTGGCCCGCGAATCCAACACCCCCGGCTTCAAAGCCATGTTCGTCCGCTTCGAACCGCACAAGGGCGAGGCGGCCGTGGCTGAAGAGTCCGCGTCGCTGCAGGCGAGCGGCGTCTAGATTTCACCACACGAACGCCCCCGCTTCCGCAAGGAAACGGGGGCGTTCTGCCGTTGGCTGGCTTTGTCAGCCGCGGATGCGCTCCATGCCCGGGTCCACCAGGGGTTCAGCGGAAACAGTGGCCGCCACGCGCTTACCGAAGTACTCGATCTCCACGGCGTCACCGGTTTCGACGCCGGCGGGCAGCCAGGCGTAGGCGATCGGCTTGTGCACGGTGTAGCCGTAGGCCGCGCTGGTGACGTACCCGACGGCTTCCCCGCCCACGTACACAGGTTCCTTGCCGAGCACCACTGACGTGCCGTCGTCGACCGTCAGGCAGCGCAGGGCCCGGGTGGCGGGCTGCTCCTTGCGCGCGGCAAGGGCCTCGGCGCCAACGAACCCGGTCTTGTCCTTGGCCACGGAGAAGCCCAGGCCGGACTCGTAGGGGTGGTGTTCGGAGGTCATGTCGGTGCCCCACAGCCGGTAGCCCTTCTCCAGCCGCATGCTGTTGAAGGCGCCGCGTCCGGCGGCGACGATGCCGTGCTCCTGGCCGGCCTCGAACAGCAGGTCCCAGAGCTTCAGGCCGTACTCGGCGGTGGTGTAGAGCTCCCAGCCGAGTTCGCCCACGTAGGACAGGCGCATGGCGGTGACGGGGATGCCGCCTACCGTGATCTCCTTGGTCCTGAAGTACTTCAGGCCGTCGTTGGTCAGGTCGTCTGCGCTGACCTTGCCGATCACCTCGCGGGCCAGAGGGCCCCACAAGCCGATGCAGCAGGTGCTGCCGGTGATGTCCGTGACGTGCGCCCACTGGGCCGGATCCGCAGCCGACTGCCGGCGGGCCTCCACGCGGAGGTAGTCGAAGTCCACATTGCTGTTGACGCCCAGCTGGAACTCCTCCTCGGTGAGCCTGGCGACGGTCACGTCACTGCGGATGCCGCCGTCGTGCTCAAGCAGGAGGCAGTAGGTCACGGCGCCGGGCTTCTTGGCGATGTTGCCGGTGCTGAGCCGGTGGAGCAGCGCCTGCGCCCCGGGGCCGGTCACGGAGAGCCGCTTCAGCGGCGTCATGTCGTAGAGTCCAACGGCGGTGCGCGTCTTCCACGCTTCGGCGGCGGAGATGGGGGAGTGGAACATGGCAGCCCACCCGTCGCGTTCGGGCGCACGCCATTCCCCGGGCAGCTCTGCCAGGAGCCCGCGGTTGGCTTCGAACCAGTGCGGGCGCTCCCAGGCGGCGGATTCCAGGAAGAACGCGCCGAGCTCCTTCTGCCGCACGTTGAACGGGCTCACGCGCAGGTCGCGCGGGGATTCGCGGGGCTGCAGCGGGTGCATGACGTCGTAGATCTCCACGAAGTTTTGCTGCGAGGTCTCGCTGACGTAGGAATCGGACGTCTGGACCTTTTCGAACCGGGTGAGCTCGCAGCCGTGCAAATCGGTCTCCGGGTGTCCGGTGACCAGGAGTTCGGCCATGGCCTTGGCCACGCCGGCGGAGTGGGTGACCCAAACGGCCTCTGCCACGAAGAAGCCGGAGAGGTCCGGTGCCTCGCCCATGAGCGGGCCGCCGTCCGGGGTGAAGGAGAAGATGCCATTAAACGCATCGTTGATCTGGGCCTGGTGAAGTGCCGGCAGCAGGTCCTGGCAGTCCTCCCAGGCCGGGGCGAAGTCCTCCAGCGTGAAGTCGAGCCGGGACGGCATGCGGTGGTCGGACATCTCGTCCGCGCCCACCCGGGGCAGCCGGTCCATGTCCACGGGCATGGGCTTGTGGGCGTAGCTGCCGATGCCGATCCGGTTGCCGTGCTCCCGGAAGTAGAGGTCGCGGTCCTGGTAGCGCAGGATGGGCTTGCTGGCACCGTTGGGCAGGTCGTTGACGCCGTTCAGCGCGTCCACCGGGGTGGTCTTGACGTACTGGTGGGCCAGCGGCAGCAGCGGCACGCTGAGCCCCACCATCTTGCCCAGCTCACGGCCCCAGAACCCGGCGCAGGAGACCACGATGTCCGCCGGGATCACGCCGTCGGACGTCTGCACGCCCGTCACCTTGCCGCCTGCCTGCTCGACGCCGGTCACAGTGGTGGAGCCGCGGAACGTGACCCCTGCCGCGCGGGCCTTGGCGATGAGGAGCTGGACGGCTCGCGCCGCCGAGGCCAGGCCGTCGGACGGTACGAACAGTCCGCCCAGGACCTGGCGGCCGTCGGCCAGGGAGCCGGCATTGAGCAGCGGCCAGTGCTTCTCGCATTCATCGGCGTCGATGATGCGGCCGTCAACACCCCAGGAGGTGGCGTAGCCGAGCTTGCGCTTGAGGTCTTCCAGGCGGGCCTCTGTGGTAGCCAGCTCGAGGCCGCCCACCTGGTTGAAGCAGGAGACCCCGTCAGTGCTCAGGGAGAGCAGCTTGTTCACCGTGTAGGTGGCGAACTCAGTCATCGTCTTTGACGGATTGGTCTGGAATACCAGGCCAGGAGCGTGGGAGGTGGACCCGCCGGCGAGTCCAAGCGGTCCCTGTTCCACCACGGTGATGTTGGTCCAGCCGCGGCTGGCGAGCTCGTCGGCGAGGTTCGTGCCGACGATGCCGGCTCCGATGATGACGACGCGGGGCGATGCAGTCATGGCGTGTGGTTCTCCTGGTTGGCGGTGTTGAGTGGGAGCTGCGCTGTCGCTTCGCTATGAGCAACGCACATCACCATATGCAACACGGTGGCGCAGCTCACATCAGATGTCAAGGGGCTGCCTGCTTTGTTGCGGGGCCGGCGGGAGTATGTCGGGGCAAGGAAGAAGGCCCCCCGCAAACGCGGCGAAGGCCTCCTTCCATTGCGGCCCGGTTGTCCCACGGGGCCGTTTTCGGGGTGCAGTCCCGGGGTCAGTGGGAGAAGTCTGCCGAGATCTCGGCGAGGGTGCGCCCCTTCGTCTCCGGCGCGAGCCATTGCGAGAGGGCTGCGCCGAGTAGTGCGACGGCGGCGGCCACCACCATGCTTGGACCCATGCCGATGTTGCTGATCGCCCACGGGAGGGCGAAGGTGCCCAGCGCGGCCCCGATGCGGCTGAAGGCAGCAGCGAAGCCCGTGCCGATGCCGCGCAGGTGGCCCGGGAAAACTTCGGACGGATAGACCTGGGTCATCGTGGTGTAGCCGGCATTGAAGAAGGAGAAGGCAAGAAACAGGACAAGCACGAGGATCGCCGGCGCGTCCGCCCAGACTCCGATGACCAGCAGGATGCCTGCGCAGATCCACTGCCCGGGCACGGTGAGGATTCGGCGGCCTAGTCTGTCAATCAATAGCACCGAGGTGACAACACCCGCTGTCGCAAGGGCGGACAGTCCTACTCCACCGGCCCAGCCGCCGCCGAAGCCGAATTGGGTGAGCACGTCGTCGGCAAAGGTCGCGATCGCGAAGTACGGGGTGACAGCGCAGAACCAAAAACCTGAGGTGAAGAGGGTGGTGCGCCAGTACTGCCTCGAGAACAGCATTGCCATGGAGGCGGTCTTGATTTTGCTCCTGCTCTGCGCGGCCTGGGCCTCCTGGATCATCCTGAGATCGATCTCTTCGGTGATGCTCTCGTGCATCTGGGGCGATTCGACGTATCGGTGCGCAACGGCCAGTGCCTCCTCGCGCCGTCCCTTCGTAATGAGCCAGCTCGGCGATTCGGGGAGGCCGATGCGGGCGAGGAACAGGACGAATGCGATGATCGTGCTCGTGCCCAGGACCAGGCGCCATGGTGTGCCGGCGTCGTGCAGGAGCGTGCCGATGATGAATGCCATCATGAAGCCGACGTACCAGGCCACCAGGGTCAGCCCGAGCAGCCGCCCGCGGAGCTTTGGAGGGGAGAACTCTGACAGCAATGGGCCGCCGATTGAGTATTCGCCACCGATCGCGACGCCCATGAGGAACCGGATGATGGCCAGCTGGATCACGGCTCCGTCTCCGGAGGTTACGAAAAACTGGGCCGCTGAGGCGGCCAGGAACAGGCCCATGTCCACGAGGAACATGGGCTTGCGTCCGAACTTGTCAGCAGCCCAGCCGGCCAGCGGGGAGCCGACGAAGATACCAACCAGCGGGCCCGCAGCGATCATGCCCAGGGACAGTGCGTCGAGCTGAAGATCTGTCCGCATGAGTCCGGCCACGGGGCCGATGATTCCGAGGATGTAACCGTCGAGGAACATCCCGCCGATGAAGACAGCGACAAGCCGCACCATGAAGCGGCGTTTGAACGTGGAGCTGGTCTCTTCTGTTCTGGTCTGATCGATGGTGCTGCCACCTTGGATTGTCATCAACAGTTCCTTTGGGTTTCTGTTGCGGCAGCGTGGTGCTCGCCGCAGCGGGAGCTTCGGGGGAACAGGGTTCCTCCACGAGCGGCCACCGCAGGTTGGTTTTTCGCTGTGATTAGTCGCGTCCCGGTTGCCGCGGCCCGGTGCCGTGGAACAGGAGGTACGCGCATTCGAGAAAAAGCCTTCGTTCCGGGATGATCAACGAGCTTCGTTTTATGCAACAAAACAGTGCGTGACGTCACACCCGTTGTCAAGAAGATGTCGGCTGGCGCTTGCGGGGTCCGGCACCGGCACCCGGCTCAATATGGGCAGTAGGAATCGCACCCCCGGCTGCGGGGGAGTGACCGGCCCGAATGGCGTCGCGGGGCGCTAGCTTTCCTGGCCGGCGACTGCCTGGAGAAGGTCATCTGTTACGGCACGGGGTGGCTCCAGCCGGTCCCGGCCCGCGTAGACGTTCAGGCTGTGCCCCCTGCTGAACCCCGCCAGCGTCAGGCCGGTTTCGACCGCCAGGTCGATGGCCAGGCTTGACGGGGCGCTCACTGCGGACAGGATGGGGATGCCCGCCAAGGCCGCCTTCTGGACGAGTTCAAACGACGCCCGGCCGGACACCTGGAGCACCGTGCCGCGCAGGGGCAGCAGGCCTTGCCGGAGGGCCCAGCCCACCACCTTGTCCACGGCATTGTGCCGGCCGACGTCCTCGCGCAGGCACAGCAGCTCAGGCTCGCCATCACCCAGCCGGAAGAGGCCGGCAGCGTGGACGCCGCCCGTCTTGTCGAACACGGCCTGGGCTTCCCGCAGCTTCTCCGGCAGGGCGGCCAGTGCGTCGACGGGTACCCTCAGCGGGTTCGCGGAGGGATTGCAGTGCAGGGTCTTCCGCACCGCCTCGATGGACTCCGTGCCGCAGATGCCGCACGAGCTGGAAGTGTAGACGTGCCGCATCGTTTCGGGCAGGGGCACGTCCGGACGCAGCTGGGCGTCCACTACGTTGAAGGTCTGGACGTCCTCGGGGCCGCCGGCGCAGAAGCGCAGCGAAACCAGCTCGGACCCGTCCCGGATAACACCTTCGGAGACGAGGAACCCGGCCACGAGGTCGAAATCGTCGCCCGGCGTCCTCATGGTGACGGCGAACGATCGGCCGCCCAGCCGGATCTCCAGCGGCTCTTCGGCGGCGATCACGTCCTCCTTGAACCGGACCGGATATTCGGTGCCCGAGCCGTCCAGATGGAAGCGGTGGATCTTGCGGCGCTGCGTCATGCGGGCCAAGGCGTGTTCCTTCCGGTGCTGGTGGCCACCTGGCTGGCTGCGGGCGCCGGGGTCCAGGGAAGCGGCAGTACCGGCACGGGTTGGCCCGAGTCGACGCCGCCGGGAGGGACAACCATGATGCCCTCAGCCCACGCCAGGCCGCGCATCATTCCGGGTCCGGTGTGGTCCACGGGAAATGCCAGGCCGGACAGGAACCTGCACGGGATGAGCCGCGTCCGCCCCTTTCCGTCGCTGCAGCCGCCGTCGGGGCCAAAGTCGTTGCCGGAGGCGGCGTGCTGGAGCTGCGGCAGGGGCTGGTTTCCCAGCGCGGCCAGCAACGGGGCCCCGATGGTGGCCAGTGCCATCATGGCAGCGAGGGGATTTCCGGGAAGTCCGACGGCGAAGCGCCCGTCGGGCAGTTCGGCCAGGACGGCGGGGTGTCCGGGGCGCATGGCGACGCCGTCCAGGAGCAGGCGTCCGCCCAGCGCGGCCACCGCGTCCCGGAAGTGGTCAGTGCCGGACTTGCCGGTCCCTCCGGTGGTGATGACGACGTTGGCCCGCGACGCCGATTCCGCACCGGAGCCTTCCAGCGCCGCCAGCCAAGCATCGAAGGAGTCGCCAACGCGGGTGAAGCCGCCCGGTACGCCGCCCAGCTGGGAAATGACGGTGCCCAGCTGGGGCCCGAAAGTATCCCGGACGTTCCCGGGAGCAGGAACGCCTGACGTCACTACCTCGGAGCCGGTCAGGATGACGGAAACCACGGGTTGTGACTGCACCTCCACCTGGTCATGGCCGGCCACGGCGGCAAGGGCGAGGTGGGCAGGGTTGAGAACGGTGCCCGCGGGAATCAGTGTTTCGCCCGCCAATGCCTCGGTTCCCGGGGGACGCACGTGCTGGCCCGGCCGGGGTTCACCCGGCTTCGCGCCGGCGCTGACGGTAAGGACGGGGCGCCCCGTTCCGTCCCCGGCCACCAGGCCGCTTTCCTTGCGGAGCACCGCAGTTGCGCCGTCCGGAACCAGGCCACCGGTGGCGATGACGGCGGCCGTGCCCGGCGCCAGGGGCTGCTGCCCGCCGGACAGCAGCCAGGGACCATCCCCGCTCAGCGCCCAGCCGTCCATTGCCGAGGAGGCGTAGTGGGGCAGGTCCTGCAACGCGGTCACCGCGCGGGAGAGGGTTCGGCCGGCCGCTTCATGGAGCGGAACCTGAGCGGAGGGGAGGGGGCCTGCGCAGTCGTAGGCCAGGCGCCTGGCTTTCGGCCAATCGATCGAGTGCAGACCGGTCCCCGCCATTGGGGATGTGGGATCTGCGATGGGCGTAAACGTCATCATGGATGCCCCTTGCGGAGTTGAAGCGAAAAGCCCGTTGCCCGTAAGCGGTGCTTCGACGAGGAATACCTCCCCAGGTTTCAGGCCATCGAAGCACCGTCTACGAGCAACGGGCGACTGATATCTCATTGTTGCGGATAAAGATATATCAGTAATTTTAGGTCAGTGGTGAATGTCGTGTCCACACTTTTTTGAACGTTAGGCGTTTTCCAAAAGCTGGACCGGCGACTGCTGACGCGCAGCCTCTACGGTGTGCAGCAGCAACAGCGCGGTGGTTACCGAGCCGACGCCGCCGGGAACCGGGGTCAGTGCGGCGGCGATGCCGTTCACGCTTGCCCCGTCCACATCGCCCACCAGGGAGCCGTCAGGGAGGACGTTGGTGCCAACGTCCACCACAACAGTGTCCGGCGAGATATGGCTGCCGTTCACCAGTCCCGTCCTTCCGGCGGCCACCACCACAATGTCCGCCTGCCGGGTGTGCCGCTCCAGCGGGCCGGAGCGGGAGTGGCACACGGTGATGGCCGCGTCGCGTTCCAGCAGCAGCAGGGCCAGGGGTTTGCCCACGACGGCGGACCGGCCCACCACTGCCACGCTGCGGCCCGCAACGGGGACGTCGTAGTGGTCGAGTATTTCGACCACGGCGCGGGCGGTGGCGGGGGCGAAGGCCGGCTGCCCCACGGCGAGGCGGCCGAGGCTGAGCGGGTTGGCGCCGTCAATGTCCTTTTCCGGCGCGATCAGGCCCACCAGGGCATCGGTCCGGACTCCTGCCGGCAGCGGCGTCTGCAGGATGATGCCGTGGACCGAAGGCTCTGCGCTGAGGTCCCGCAGGACGTTGGCCAGCACCTGCTCGGTGGCATCGTGCCCGAGGTCGATGATGCGGCAGCCGATGCCCGCAGCTTCGGCCGCCCGTTCGATGGAGCGGACGTACCAGTGCGTTGACCCGTCGTCCGTGGCGATGACCACGGCGAGGGACGGATGCGCACCGTCCCGCTCAAGTTCCCGGGCCTCATCCTGGGTGCGCTGCCGGATGACTCCGGCCAGCGCCTTTCCGGACAGTGTTGTGGTGGTAGAGGGGCTCATTGAAGGATCCTTTCCCGCACCCGGGCCGCGAGGCTGTCCGCTGCCGCAACAACCTTGTCTGCGAGGCCGTCCGTCTGGTCTGCCAGCAGTGACCTGACACCCGGGTCCTTGATGGCAACAAGGTTGATGTCGATGTTCACCCGGGCGGTGGTTGCGGCAGCCCGGGCGGCATCCGCCGCTGCTGCGACGTCGCTGATGACGTTCGGGTTTGCCACCTCGCCCAGTTCGGTGGCGAGTTCCACCACCGAACCGGCGAGTTTGATGAGCTGCGCCGGGGTCTGCGCCGCCTGGACGAGGGCCGCCTGGACGGCGCCGCTCTTAGCGGCCTTCAGTTCCTCCGTGTCGGCAGGCAGCTTGTAGGAGTCGATGACCGCCTGGAAGACCTGCTCATCCGAATCCGCCAGCCGCAGTGCTTCGGTGGCCAGTTCGTCGGCGATGCCGGCGATCCGCTCTACCAGCGCCGCGTTTTCGGCGTACTTGGGACCGGTGGTGTACCGGGCCACCATGGCCACCAGGGCAGCGCCTTGCGCAGCATGGAGGGCCGCAGCGGCACCGCCCCCGGGGGTCGGCTGCCGGGAGGCGAGCCGGGCGAGGTAGCCGCTGATGGTCTCTGCGCCGATTGAAGCTGAGCCGGGGGAACCTGCGCTGTTCGCTTGCTGTTCGGCCATGGTCAGCCGCGCAGCCGGGACATCGTGGGATCGTACAGCGGATCCTGCGTCACGGTGGCAACGATGCGGCGGCCGAAGTACTCGATTTCCACCGAGTCGCCCACCGATACTTCGGCGGGAAGGTAGGCGTACGCAATGGGCTTGGCCACCGTGTACCCGTAAGCTGCGCTGGTGACGTAACCCACCGCCTGGTCCTTGTAGAACACCGGTTCCTTGCCCAGCACGATGCTGCGGCCGTCGTCGACCGTCAGGCAGCGCAGGCGACGCGCCGACGTTTCCTCCGTGCGTCCATCCAGGGCGGCCTTGCCGACGAAGTTCTCCTTGGCCATCTTGACGGCGAAGCCCAGGCCCGCCTCGAACGGATCGTGCTCGGTGGTCATGTCCGTGCCCCAGGATCGGTAGCCCTTCTCCAGGCGGAGTGAGCTGAAGGCGGCGCGGCCTGCGGCGATGATGCCGAAGGGCTGGCCGGCTTTCCACAGCGCATCCCAGAGGCGCTGGCCGTTGTCTGCGCTGGTGTACAGCTCCCAGCCGAGCTCACCGACGTAGGACAGCCGCATGGCGGTGACCGGGACACCGCCGATGACAACCTGCTTGGACCGGAAGTACTTCAGGCCGTCGTTGGTGAAGTCGTCGTTGCTGACCGCGCCGACCACCTCACGGGCGAGCGGGCCCCAGAGTCCGATGCAGCAGGTGCCGCCGGTGGTGTCGCGCACCTGGACCCAGTCTTCGGCGGTGCCGCTTGCGGTCTGGTGCCGTGCTGCCCGGTCGAAATAGGCGGTGTCGATGTTGCCGTTGGCGCCGAGCTGGAAGGCGTCCTCGCTCAGGCGGGCCACGGTAATGTCGCTTCGGACGCCGCCCTGCTCGTCCAGCAGGAGCGTGTAGGTGACGGCTCCGGGCTTCTTGTTCATTTCCGCGG
This sequence comes from Pseudarthrobacter sp. SORGH_AS 212, assembly GCF_030818145.1. Classification (NCBI taxonomy): domain Bacteria; kingdom Bacillati; phylum Actinomycetota; class Actinomycetes; order Micrococcales; family Micrococcaceae; genus Pseudarthrobacter; species Pseudarthrobacter sp. SORGH_AS 212. The sequence goes on from NZ_JAUTAA010000001.1 coordinate 2,574,363, forward strand.
TGGTCAGTTCCTGCAGCAGCTTCAGGGCGCCCGGGCCGGAGACCTCAAGGCGCTTCAGCGGAGTCATGTCGTACATTGCGACGGCGGTACGGGTCTTCCATGCTTCGGCAGCCGCAATGGGCGAGCTGAACATGCCGGACCAGGCATCGCGTGCCGGCGGCTGCCAGTCTGCCGGCATCTCCTTGAGGAGTTCGGCGTTGGCCTCAAACCAGTAAGGGCGTTCCCAGCCGCCGCCTTCCAGGAAAAAGCCGCCCAACTGCTTGTGCCGGGCGTGGAAGGGGCTGACGCGCAGGTTGCGCGGGGACAGCTTGGGCTGGAGCGGGTGCAGGACGTCGTAGATTTCCACGAAGTTCTGCTGCGAGGTCTCGCTGACGTACTCGGGGGTCAGCTGGACTTCCTCGAAGCGGTGGATGTCGCAGTCGCCCAGGTCAATGGAGGACTTCCCGGTGGTCAGCAACTCGGCCACGGCGCGGGCGATGCCAGCGGAATGGGTAACCCACACGGCTTCGGCAACGAAGAAGCCGTCCAGTTCCTTGGACTCGCCCACCAGGGAGCCGCCGTCAGGGGTAAAGGAGAAGATGCCGTTGAAGCCGTCCTCGATCTCGCTTTCGCGCAGGGCGGGGGCAGCAGCTGCTTGGTGGCTTCCCAAGCCGGGAGGAAGTCCTCCAGGGTGAAGTCGAGCCGGGAGGGCATGTTGTGCTCGCTGATCTCGTCCGGCTTGAAGCTGCCGAGTTCGTCCAGGTCCACGGGCATGGGCTTGTGGGCGTAGGAGCCGATGCCGTACCGGTCACCGTGCTCGCGATAGTAGAGGTCCTGGTCCTGGTGGCGGAGGATGGGGAGCCGGGCGCCGTTGGGCAGCTCGTTCTTGCCCTTCTGGGCCGGGACCGGAGTGGTCTTGACGTACTGGTGGGCCAGCGGCAGCAGCGGCACGGACATGCCGATCAGCTCGCCAATTTTGGCACCCCAGAATCCGCCGCAGGAGACAACGATGTCAGCCGGGATCACGCCGTCGGGCGTCTGCACGCCGGTGACGCGGCGGCCCGACTGTTCAATCCCCGTGACGGTGGTGTTGCCCTGGTACTTCACGCCGGCGGCTTCGGTGCGCTTGATCAGCAGCTGCACGGCGCGGGCGGCGCTGGCGAGTCCGTCGCTGGGAACGTGGAGGCCGCCCAAAATGTCGTCCGCGTTGATCAGGGGGTAGAGCTCCTTGCATTCCGCCGGGGAGAGGATGGAACCCTCGATGCCCCATGCCTGGGCGTACCCGAGCTTGCGCTTGAGGTCGGCCAGACGGGTTTCGTTGGTGGCAACTTCGAGTCCGCCCACTTGGTTGAAGCAGCTGACGCCGTCCTCGGTCAGGGAGAGGAGCTTTTCCACCGTGTACTTGGCGAACAGCGCCATGGACTTGGACGGGTTGGTCTGGAAGACCAGGCCGGGGGCGTGGGACGTCGAGCCGCCCGGCATGTTGAGCGGGCCCTGGTCCAGGACGGTGATGTTGTTCCAACCCTTGGTGACCAGTTCATCCGCCAGGTTCGTGCCGACAATGCCAGCTCCGATGATGACAATGCGTGGCGTCGATTCCATGTGGTTCTCCTGCTGAAAAGTCATTGATGTGCTGTGTGCTGGGTGCGGCGCCGGCTAGCGGAACACCACGGTGCTGGTCTGGTCCAGCAGGACGCGGTGCTGGCAGTGCCACCGCACGGCCCGGGACAGGGCGAGGGCTTCGGCGTCCTGGCCCACGGTGGAGAGGGAGGTGGGCCCGTAGCTGTGGTCAACCCGGATGACTTCCTGCTCGATGATCGGGCCCTCATCCAGGTCGGCGGTGACGTAGTGGGCCGTGGCCCCCACGAGCTTCACGCCGCGGTCGTAGGCCTGGTGGTAGGGGCGTGCCCCCTTGAAACCGGGAAGGAAGGAGTGGTGGATATTGATGGCGCGGCCTTCCAGGGCACGGCACAGATCGTTGGACAGGACCTGCATGTAGCGGGCCAGGACCACCAGGTCCACGTCGTATTCCTCCACCAGGTCCAGCAGGCGCTGCTCGGCGTCCGCCTTCGTATCCGCGGTGACGGGAATGTGGATGAACGGCAGGCCGGCGGCCTCGGCCATCGCGCGGTGGGTTTCGTGGTTGGACACCACCAGTACCAGGTCACCGCCCAGGGTGCCGCCGCGCCAGCGGAAGATGAGGTCGTTGAGGCAGTGCCCGAACTTGGACACCATCACCAGTACGCGCTGCTGGGTCTGGTCGGCAAAGCTGAACTTCATGCCGAACCGGTCTGCGATGGGACGGAACTCTTCTTCGAGCGTGGCCCGGGTGTAGGCCGGCGAACCGGAGAACGCGGTACGCAGGTGCAGCGTTTCGCGGAGGCTGTCATCGAACTGCTGGTGCTCGTCAATGTTGAAGCCGCGGTCGAACAGGAAGGTTGTCACGGCCTGGACAATACCGGCGCGCTCGCCGCAGGACAGGGTCAGGACAAACTTCTGATCCGTCGGCTGCTCAACCGTTTCGGTAAGCGTGGTCCCGCCGAGGGCCGTCGATGAGGCTGTTTCCACCAGGGTCATGTCTCCTCCTTCTATAGATATATTCCTGTGTTGCGTACTGATATATTAGGTTGAATATCAGCGTATACTGGTCGGTGGGTGAGGTCAATAGGTTTTTCGGCTCAAGGGGAGAGGTACTGCGATGGCAATTGAGACTTTGGCGCTCGCGGAAGATGCCGCCAGGAAATCGCTCGCGGACGTCGCCTACGAAAGCATCCGCGACAGGCTGCTGATGCTGGACATAAAGCCCGGCGACCTGCTCAACGACGATGCGCTGTCCAAATCATTGGGAGTGGGCCGCACGCCTGTCCGCGAGGCCCTTAAAAGGCTGGAGCTGGACCGGCTGGTGGTGACCTACCCCCGGCGCGGCACCTTCGCCACCCGGGTGGACGTGACCGATCTTTCGTATATCTCCGAGATCCGCACCCAGTTGGAGCCCCTGGCCGCCTCACGCGCCGCGCGGGTTGCCTCGCCCGCTGTCCGGGCGAATCTCAAGGACATCCTCGCCGAGGTTGAGGCCTTTGATGTCAGCGCAGCCTCCGTGGTGGAAACCCTCCAGCTGGATTCCCGCGTCCACCACAGCATCTATGCGGCAGCTGCCAACCCGCACCTCGAGGACATCCTGATCCGCTACGACAACCTGGCAACAAGGATCTGGTGCATGGTGGTGGACCGCCTGCCGGATCTCTCGGCCCACGTGCACGAGCACCTGAACCTGCTGCGGGCGGTCATCGACGGCGATGAGGACAGCGCAGCCGATCTGGCGCGCGTGCACGTCAGCGGGTTTGAGCGCGCCGTCCGTGAGGCGCTCTTCAGCGCCTAATCGCCATCGTCGCCCTCGCCGTCGTCACGTTGTCCGCGAGGCCCTCTTCAGCGCCCGGCCCTCGCCGTCGTTGCGCTCGCGGTCGTGACGTTGTCCGCGAGGCCGTCTTCAGCGCCCGGCCCTCGCCGTCGCGCCGCCCCGCTGCCGCTCAGCCTTGTGGGCGCGGACGCGCATTTCCGACGAATGCCACCGCTATTCCGGAACGGTGTTGACGCCCCGTGTGACCCGGGTCATACTTTCATCAGCATTGATATATCAAAAAAATATCAATGCTGACCCCTAAGGGGCTGACCAGACTATCCGGAGGAAGAGATGAACCCCAGCGTGCACGCCGTCGCAGATGCCGGAAGCAGCACCATCGAAGCAAAGCGGAACGGCCGCGGCAAGAGCGTGCCGGTGCAAGGAGTCCGGGCCGACTGGGCCCGCCTTCCAGGCCACACCGTGGAGGTGTGGTTGCTCGGGGAGCATGTGGCGACGGGAGTAGTGGACCAGGCCGCGGACGACGATTCGGTTCTGTGGCTTGCCGGCGCCGGCGCCGATACCCGCCGGCTTTTCGACAAGGGCACCGGCTACCAGATATGGGTTTAAGCCCGTACTGAAGCTGCCTTGGCCCAACCTTCCCGGCCTGGTCCCGGCCTGCTCCCGGCCTGGAGGGGTAGGCGAACCAGCACAGGTCCGGCCCCGGTGGACATCCACCGGAGCCGGACCTTTTCTATTGCGTGGCTTGCCTAGTTCTTGCTGGACTCGGTGCTGGAAACAGGGCTGGAATCCGAGCCGGGGCAGGATTCCCCTTCCGCGCACTTCTCGCTGTGTTCGTGCCGTGTCACCAGGTCGAACTGGACGCCGCCGTGCTGTTCGACGCCGGTGCGAATGGCGCGTTCGACGACGGAATCCGCCAGGCGGCGACGCAGCGACAGCGGGTCCCGCCGGAGGTCCTTGGCGAGGGCGAAGCACAGCAGCAGCATCACCACCACGAACGGCAGTGCCGCCACAATGGTGATCCTTTGCAGGCCGGACAACGCTTCGGAAGGTTCATCGCCGCCGGCCAGCAGCATCACCGCGGCCACGGCACCGGTGAGGGCGCCCCAGAAGATGACGAGCCCGCGCTTGGGATCCGAGGCTCCGTTGGAGCTAAGGGAGGACATGATCAGGGAGGCTGAATCCGCGCCCGTGATGAAGAAGATGGCTACGAGGACCATCGCCAGGACAATCACCGCGGCGGTCAGCCAGCCCGGCATCGGCAGGTTCTTCACCAGGTTGAACAGTGCCCCGTCAAAGTCGATGGAAGCCACACCGTCGGTGACGGTCATCAGGCCGGGCTGGCCGGCCTTGTCGGCCTCCTGCTGGATGTTGAACGCGGCACCGCCGAAGATGCCGAACCAGATCACGCTGACAACGCTGGGTACCAGCAGCACGCCGGTGACGAACTGGCGGATGGTGCGGCCGCGGCTGATGCGGGCGATGAACATGCCAACGAAGGGCGTCCAGGAGATCCACCAAGCCCAGTAGAAGATGGTCCAGCTGGACATCCAGGTGCGCAGGGCTTCATCCCCCACCGCCTCGGTGCGGGAGGACATTTCCGCGAGGTCACGGGCGTAGTCGCCGACGGCAGAGGGGATGAGGTTCAGGATGAACAGGCTGGGACCGGCCACAAAGACGATGACGGCCAGGACCACGGCCAGGACCATGTTGATGTTGGACAGCCACTGGATGCCGCGGCTGATGCCGGAGACTGCGGACGCCACGAAGCATGCCGTCAGAATGGCCACGATGGCCACCAGTGCCGGGGTTCCCACTTCGCCCACCCAGCCGTTGGAGGTGAGGCCGCTGCCGATCTGCAGGGCGCCGAGGCCCAGCGATGCTGCGGTTCCAAAGAGCGTGGCGAAGATGGCCAGGATGTTGATGAACTTGCCCACCGGTCCCTCAACCGTCCGGATGCCGAACAGTGACGTGAAGGCTGCGGAGATCAGTTGCTTGCGGCCCAGGCGGTAGGTCCCGTAGGCCATTGCAATGCCCACCACGGCGTACATGGCCCAGGGGTGCAGGGTCCAGTGGAAGATCGAGGTGGCCATGGCGGTCTGAATGGCGGCGGGTGTGCGGCCGTCAACCGTTCCGGGTGGCGGTGAGATGAAATGGTAGAGCGGTTCTGCGACGCCGTAGAACATCAGGCCGATGCCCATGCCGGCCGCGAACATCATGGCGATCCAGGACACGGTACGGAATTCGGGCTTTTCGCCGTCCTTGCCGAGGGGGATGTTGCCGAATCTTCCCCATGGCCAACCACAGGACGAAGACGACAAACAGGGAGGCGAGAACCATGAAGAGCCAGCCCGTGTACTCCATGACCCAGTCAAGGGCGTCCTTGGAGGTCGCGGCCAGGCTGTCCTTGCCGAAGAAACCCCAGAGCACGAAGGCGACGGCGATGGCGCCCGTGATTCCGAAAGTTGCCTTGTCCAGGGTGAGCTTGCGGTTGCGGCGCTGGGACACCGCATGTTCGGTCTTGGTCTGGCGCAGTTCCTCCAGGATCTGGTCGTACTCTTCGGTGTCCGGGAGGGGTTCGGTGAGGGTGTCTTCCGCGGGAGGGGCTGCGGTGTCCGGTGTGCTGCCGCCCGGGGCGGCGGCTGCCTCAGCGGGGATGCTGTCCTGGTCGTCCTCGGGACGCCCGGGTTTAGGGGTGGTTAATTCACTATTGATAGCCATGAGCTGGATCCTTTGCTCGGCGGTCATGGACATGCGCAAGGCAGGGCCCGGCGCGTCCGCCGGATCGAAGCTTGGGGGACTTCGCCGGACTTGAAGGCCATGATGTCGCCGTAGATGGTGCGTAGCTGTTTTAAGGCAAGTGCTTGCCGGCAGTCTCTTCCCGGCGCCGGCAGGCGGGGTGCGTGGAGTTACCTCTGGTATGGGTCGCGGCGGCTGGAAGATTCCGACGGACCGGGATGGCGGACGGGTAAAGCACCTGGGGAGTGTTTCGCAAGGGTCAACAGTATTCGCGTTAGGCAACAGAGTGCGCTAGGCCACATTCAAAGTCAAGGTATTTCATCCGGCCGGGGCAACAAGACCCGGCCGCTTGACAGTGAGGAAAGCGAAATCTATTTGTTGCACAGTGCAGCGACGGTTGCGCAAGAGGCAATTGGAAAGCACCGAAGGAGACATAAAAAGGCCCCGACCCATAGGGCCGGGGCCGTTCCTGATCGTGTTTAGCGCCTGGCGTACCCCATGTTGGCGCTGATCTGGAGGCCTGCCTCGCGGAGTGCCTCCACCAGGCCCGGGATCTTTTCCGGATCGAAGCGGAAGGCCGGGCCGGAAATGCTGATGGAGCCCACCACGTTGCCCTGGTGGTTGTGCACCGGCACCGCTATGGCGTTCAGGCCGATCTCGAACTCTTCGCGGACCACCGCGTAACCCTTGCTGCCGGCTTCCAGCAGCTGGCGGTCCAGCTCCTGCCGGTTGGTGACGGTGCGGGACGTGCGGGCCGGGAGGCCGGTCTCCTTCAGGATCCTGTCGCGCTCGTCGGTGGCCAGCGCGGCCAGCAGGATCTTTCCGCTGGACGTGGCGTGCAGCGGGGTCAGGCTGCCCACCCAGTCGTAGGTGGCCAGCGTGGACGGCCCCATGGCCTGGTCCACGTTGACCGCGTAGTTGGAGCGCAGTACGGCGAGGTTGACCGTCTCCTTGAACTCGGCCGCGAGGCCCTCCAGGACCGGCCGTGCCTCGTGGACCAGGCTGAGCCGGCCGGGGATCACGCTGGCAAGGCGGAGGATGCCGAACCCCAGCTGGTATTTTCCGCGGTCGTTGTTCTGCTGCACCATGTCCCGGCTGACCAGGGATCCCATCAACCGGGACACTGTGGACTTGTGGATGCCCATTTCTTCGGCAATTTCACTGACTCCGGCCTGGCCTTCACGCGCCAGGATCTCCAGGACCGCCAGGGCGCGCTCTACGGACTGCACCCCGCCGGACGGGCCGCTTTCGGCGTCCGCGTCGGGTTCGGGGTGGTTGTTCGAAGCCATCAGGCGCTCCCACGTCGTCGCTGCCGCTTGCGTGCCGGCGGGCCGCAAGCGCTGGTCGGTTACTCCATTCGATCCTATGCCGGGATTTGTGACCGGCACGACCCGGAACCCGACATTCCGGTCTGCCGCGGTGTGCCGAGGGTGCGGTGGGGGCCGGGTGCTAGCTGCCCCGGTATGTGGAGTAGGCGAACGGGCTCAGCAGCAGCGGGACGTGGTAATGCTCAGGGCCTGTCACCTCGAAAACCAGGTCCACTTCGGGGAAGAAAGTGGCGGTCTGCAGGCCGGCGTAATACGTACCGGTGGCGAAGTTCAGCTTGTAGTGGCCCGGTTCCAGCTGCTCGGGGCCAAGGTCCTTTGCGCGGCCGTCCGCGTCAGTAGTGGAGGCGGCGAGCTCCCGCCAGGTGCCGGCGTCGTTCCTTGAAAGGACGACGGCGACACCCGCCGCCGGGCGCCCGGCGCCGGTGTCGAGGATGTGGGTGGTTACGTGGGAGGCGGTCATTCGGTGATCAGTCCTTCGAGCCGGAGTACGGCGATTTCGCGCAGCTGCTGGGCCACGATGGTGTCTTCCTCTGCGGGGGTGTTGGCGAGCCGGCTGTTGAGTGCCTGCAGGATTTCCGGCGCGGTGCGGCCGGCGGCGCGGATGAGGAACACCCGGCCAAACTTTTCCTCGTATTCCCGGTTCCCGTGGGCCAGCGCCTCCGCTGCCGCTGCGTCCGCGGGATCCACCCCGGCCTGCTCGGAACGGGACATGGACGCCTCGGCTGTGCCCGCCGTCGGCCGTTCCCCGATCCTGGGGTGGTGGGCCATGGCGGACTCCACCTCGGCGGGGGTGAAGGGGTTGGCGGCCGCGGACGCGAACGCCAGGAGGGCTTCCCTGGTGTGGAAGGGACGGGCTGCCGTGACGGCATCCACCCAGCGGGTGACATCGATGCAGGGCTTAAGGGTGTCTGCGGCGGAGGAGGGGTCCGCGCTGTTGAATTCGGCAAGCTTCATGCTGGCTGGTTCCTCGGTAGCGATGCTGGCATCCATGGTGACGGCTATGCGGAGGCCGGATTGCCCGGCGCCTCCGTGACGAACTCGCCAAGGCAAGCCAACGAAGGTTCCGCATCATGGAACTGTTATTTCAGCATACGTAATATTTAAGGGTACAGGGGGTGTGGTGTCAAGAGACTACAACACCACCGCGGCCTACCCGGTATCATCACGGAAAGGCCTTTCAAAGGCCTGGTGACACAGACTGGGGAGTCAACAGAATATGGACGGGACGCTATGCAGACGCTGACCGATCAGGACGCCGGACGCGATCTGGGCCTGCAGGAATACGGATTACTGCCGGCCCACGAGGGGACTATCCCCATACTTCTTGACCGTCAGGCGCAGGGCGCCCTCGACAACCTGGTACGCGTGGCGGCATCGCTGTGCGGGGTGCCCTACAGCGTGGTCAACATCATCACCTCGGACCAGCAGCTGCAGATTGCGGCGTCCGGGACCGCGGCAGGCATCTGCTCGCGCGAGGATTCCATGTGCGCCTCCGTGTTCCTGGACCCCGGAACCACGGTGGTGCGGGACGCCTCCCTGGATCCCCGGTTCGCCGCCAACCCGTTCGTTACGGGGGAAATCGCGGAGGTCCGCTTCTACGCCTCCGTCCCGTTGCGGACCTCCAGCGGCCTGGTCCTGGGTTCGCTGTGTGTCTTCTCCGACCAGGCCGAACTCCCCACCCCGGAGCAGATAGACCTGGTGGAGGTGCTGGCCCTGCAGGTGGTGGAACTCCTCGAGCTCCAGCACCGGACGCTCCAGCTTGACCATGCACTGGTGGAGCTGCGCCGCAGCAACGCCATGCTGTCCGAGTTCGCCGGCCGCGTGAGCCATGACCTGCGTGCTCCGCTGACCACGATCCTGGGCTATGTTGAGCTGGCTGAGGACGATCCCGCTATGGCGCCGGACCACCCGGCAGCCGAGTACTTAGGGCTGATTGGAAGCGGTGGCCGGCGCATGCTGGGAACCCTCGAAGACGTGCTCAACTACGCCCGCGCGGATGGGGAGCTGCACCTGGAACGGGTGTCCCTGCTGGCCGTCACGGCAGAAGCTGCCCAGGACCTCGGGGTGGACCTGGGGCTCGGCAGCGGTTTCCTGTGCGAGGACACCGAACTCACCGCGGACCGCCAGCAGCTGCGTACCCTGATCCAGAACCTGCTGGCCAACTCACTCAACTACCGTGAACCCGCCCGTGGGCTGGAGGTGGCCATCACCGCCACCACCTGCCCCCGCGGTGTCACCATCCATGTGGCGGACAACGGCAAGGGCATCAAACCAGAGGACCGTGAAAGGGCGGTGGAACCGCTGGTCCGGCTCCACCGGCCCGGAGACGGCGCGGGATCGGGGCTGGGCCTGGCCACCTGCCAGCGGATTGCCCAGTCACACGGTGGCGAACTGAGCATCAGTGAAACGCCGGGCGGCGGAGCAACCGTCTCAGTACTGTTTCCCGCGAAGCAGTAGCGTGCGGTCTTAGCGCCGGTGGTTATGCTTGCCGAAACCGGGTTTCGACAACCCCAACCCCAGGCAGCAGTCAGTCCTGGGAAGACGTGCGGGACAGGACCCAGGTGCTGGTTCCGTCCTGCCGTTCGAACGTCACGGTGGTCACCAGGGCCTGGATCAGGGCAAGCCCGCGGCCTGACTCGGCATCCTCGCCGGGTGTAGCCGGTTCCATGGGGCCGAAGGGCGGCTTGGCGTTGTAGGCGCTCACCCGGGCCTGGAGAAGCAGCGGCTCCACGGTGATGTCCACGCCCAGTTCCACGGGATCCGCGGCCGCCGGTTCGGCGTGCTGGACGATGTTGGACGCTGACTCGATGACCGCCGTGGTGAACGTCATCTGGTCCATGTCATTCACGAACGGTACGTCCAGCCACAGGCTGTCCATGTCGTTGTGGACGTCGTTGATCGCGTCTTCGGTGGCGAGCCCGCGGAAGCTGCGTGAGGCGAGGACGTCAGTCATTGCTGAACGCCTCTTCGACCGACGGGTAGGCCGTGAGGACTTTGTCCATGCTGGTGAGCTGCAGGACCATCTTCACCTGCGGCTGGACCGCAGCGATCCGCAGGTCCCCGCCGGCCTGCCGCGCAGCCTTGAGGCAGCCAATGAGGGCGCCCAGACCGGACGAATCCATGAAGGCGGTGTTCTCCAGGTTGACCACGATCCGGTTCGACCCGCCGGCGATAACGTCCGTGACGAACTCGCGGAGCTTGGGCGCGGACACCATGTTCAGCCGCCCGTCCGCCTTGACCTCGGCATATGAGTCCTTGACCTCATAGCTAAACTCCATCGGGATTCCTCTCGGATTGTGTTGGTTCTGCGGATTCTGCGGGCGGTTCAAAGCCCTTGTAGAGCACTGCGCGGACCAGGATGGACATGACCACCAGGTCGAAGATCACCCAGGCCACGTTCACCAGGGTGCCCAGCGGTTCTGCCAGGCCGGTGGCCAGGCGGACTATTCCGACGACGGCGGCCACGGCGAGCAGGATGGACACCACGATCTGGGGCTGGATCAGGCTCCAGCTGGGTCCGCCGCTTTGGCGCGCCTTGGGCGTCACCGCGAACCCCAGGGGACGGCCGAACCAGACGTTGCGCGCCGCCGTCGTACACGCCTTGATCCACGTGGGGAACAGGGCGAGGCTGTACTGCTGGCCGCGCCAGGTGGGAATGCCGCGGCCGGCCACCGCGAACAGCAGCTGGTTGACCACCATGAACGGGATGAACCGGATGAAGAAGTCCCAGCTGAGGCTGGTGACGGGCAGTATGCCCAGCAACAGGTAGATGATGGGGGCGGCGAAGTAGATGACCGCCGCGAAGCCGCTCAGGTAGGTCCACATGGTGGCGAAGTACATCAGCCGCTGGCCGACCTTCAGGCCCTTCTGCACCAGCGGGTTCTCCCGGAGCAGCACCTGGATGGTGCCCTGGGCCCAGCGGAGCCGCTGGGTGAGCATGGTCTTCAGGTCCTCCGGCGCCAGTCCGTAGGCCAGGATCTCGTGGTGGTAGACGCTCTGCCAGCCCATGGCGTGCATGCGCATGGCGGTGGCCATGTCCTCGGTGACCGAGATGGTGGCCAGCGGCATGATCGGCTGGGCTTCGTCGTTGCGTTCCACCGAGAGCGCGTCCAGGACGGCCTGGACGGATTCGAGGGCGCCCAGCGGGGACCAGTCACGGGCGGACATGCGCTGCACGGCGTCGTCAGCCACCACCGGAACGCCGGCCTCGCCAACATGGGCGAGTTCCATGGCCGCGATTTCCTCGAGGTCCGACTGCAGGGCCTCGACGTCGGCCTGCACCAGGGTCTGCACGGCGGTGTCGACGCGGCGGCGCACCCGGTAGGTGATCTCGCTGAGCGCCATGCCGGAGTCCAGTTCCTGCTGCGCTTCAACGGTGGCGGCTTCCACCTCGTCCAGCACCTGCGCCACCAGCGGCGAGTCCATGTCGGTGGACTTGCGGGCCTGCCGGATGGCCTGCCGGGAGGCGGCCAACGCGCGGCGGATGCTCTTCTCGGTTTCCTTCACGTAGCCCACCAGGCCCAGCTGCATGAGCGCTTCGCGGCGCAGGATGGCGTTGGAGCCGCAGAAGAAGGCAGCGTTCCAACCGTCCTTGCCCTGCTGGATGGGGCCGTAGAACAGCGGCGCCTGGCTGCCCAGGGGGTCATCGGCCGGGACGTTGCTGAAGTACTGAGGGGTCTGGACCAGCGCCACCTTGCGGTTGTTGAAGTACCCCAGCGTCTTTTCCAGGATGTCCGGCTCGGGGATCTGGTCCGCGTCGAGGATCAGCAGGAACTCGCCGCCGGTCTGCATCAGCGCATTGTTCAGGTTCCCGGCCTTGGCGTGGCGCGGCAGGTCCTTGGTCCAGTCCTCGCTGCGCGTCACGTAACCCAGCCCGTGCTGTTCGGCGAGTGCCTTCATCTCGGGGCGGGCGCCGTCGTCCAGGATCCAGGTGCTGTGTGGATGCCGGATCCGCTGGGCCGCCAGCGCCGTGGTGAGCACCATGTCCAGGTCCTCGTTGTACGTGGTGATGAAGACGTCCACCGTGGCATCGGCCGGCGGCTCCGGGGCCCCTTTGCGGATCTTCAGGTTCCACACCGTCATGCCGAACAGCATCACGTCGATGAGGCTGTAGGTTTCGGCGATGACCAGCGGCAGGGCGATCCACCAGGCTTCCCAGTTCAGGGAGGCCATCCACCGCCAGGCGATGTAGTTCACGCCGGTGATAACGGTCAGCACCACCACCAGGCGGGTCCAGAACCGGGTCATGCCGCCACCTCCTGCGGGAGCCTGCGGACCACAACCACTGTCACATCGTCCTCAGCGGTCTCGGCCGGGGCGAGGGACAGGATGGCGCTGCTGGCCGCCTGCGCGGAATCCTCGGCCTGGGTGGCCCGCCGGACAGCTTCCGTGAAGTCTTCCACGGATTCGAAGACATCCAGTACGCCGTCGCTGACCACCACCAGGCAGTCGCCGGGCGCCAGGTCAAGGCCGGACTGCGGCCACTCGGACCCGGACCAGGCCCCCACCGGCGGCCCTCCCGAAGGAAGGCGGTGGGCTGCCCCGCCCGACTCGACGTGCAGCGCAAGCCCGTGGCCGGCGTCGACATAGGTGACCTTGCCCGACGCCGCATCCAGCCGGGCGTGGAAGAGGGTGACAAAGGAGTTGGACGAATCAAGGTCCGTGGCGATGGCCTTGCTGGCGGAGGCGAACGCACCGTCCAGGTCCTGCCGGCGGCCGGTGGAGCGCATGACGGCGCGGACGGTGGCGGCGATCAGTGCTGCACCCATGCCCTTGCCCATGGCATCGGCAAAGGTCAGGTGCAGGCCTTCCGGTGTCTGGTACCAGTCGTAGAAGTCCCCGCCCACGCTGCGTGAGGGGCGGAAGACCCCGGCGACGTCGTACCCCTCAACACGGATGTCCTCCTTGGGCAGGAGGCTCTGCTGGACTTCGGTGGCACGCTGGAGTTCGCTTCGCGACGCCGTGTCAGCGGCGGGGGAGGGCCGGCGGCGGAACAGCGCGTTGATCCGCGACTGCAGTTCACGCGGGCTGAACGGTTTGCTGATGTATTCGTCGGCGCCGTTGTCCAGGCCAGTCAGCTTGTCCAGTTCGTCTGCGCGGGCTGTCAGCATGACGATAAACGCATCGGAAAATTCGCGGAGGAGTTTGCAGACTTCCAGGCCGTCCAGGTCCGGGAGGTTCAGGTCAAGTGTGACCAGGTCCGGCTGGCTGCGCCTGACTTCCTCAACGCCGGTCAGGCCCGCGCCGGCCTCCGTGACTTCGAAGCCCTGCTTGGTCAGCACACGGACCAGGAGCCCGCGGATGTCCGGGTCATCCTCGATGACAACGGCACGACGAACTTCAGGGGGAGAGACCATAGCTCTACTTCTACCGTATTAAGGCGGACGGGGCATGTCTCAGCGCTTCACAGTTTCAAGCGAATCCGCTGTTCAGCGGCCAAAACTTGCCGTGGCAACGGCGCCCGGAGCCGTCGTCGTGGCTTCTTGCGCAAATCTTGGGACCGGCTTGCCCGGACGTTGAGCATCGGCCGGGACACTCGGAGCAAGGCTGCAGATTCCGGGCAGCAGGGGACACGACGGCGGTCCCCGCCGGGAGTTGCTTGGCTGGCGGATCGCGGGGGGAAGCCATGGAACAGACGGAGAATACGAACCGGGGTGCGCCCGCCCAGGGTGCAGCTGGGACGCAAACCGGAGCTCGTCCGGGTGTCGGCCTGGACCTGATCGTCCGGGAAGTCCTGGAGGTGGGCGCGGCGAAGGCCCGTGCCCTGTGGTGCCTCCATGTCCATGCCCGCAAAGTCCGTGCCGCTGCCCGCGAACTCGCGGATGCCCTGGCCGAGTCCAGGGACGTCTGGAACTGGCCGGGCGACCGGCTGCCCGTGGGGGACGAGATGTCGCAGCACGTGGAGAAGCTGACGCACCGGTTGAGGGTGGAGACGGACGCGCACCTCCGGCTGGAAGGGCTTTTTAAGACTGTGGGCCGGGGGCGTTCCGTCCAGGCGGTTTAGCTGCCACACTGAGGAGCAATCGATTGGCTGGGGGAAACAGTCAGGAGATTGCGGTGGGTTGGATGGCAGGTTGGGCTTACCTTTTGGCAGGACTCATGACCATGGACGCGCTTCTGCTGGCGCTGTGGGCCATGGAAGTGGACTGGGGCAAGTACTGGCGAAGGAAGTAACCGCCACACCCACCACCAGTTACCCGCCACCAGCGTCCCGCCTATGCGCTGCGGCGGCTCACGATCTCGTTGATCCATGCCGGCGCGAACGGTGACGTGCAGTTGGGCGGGGTGGGGTAGTCCTTGAGAACCTCCAGGCGCTCGCCAATGCCGATGGCCCTGGCCCGCTGGTCCGGATGCTCGATCCCGATCTGCGCCAGGGTGTGGTTCATGGCCCACTGCAGGCGGTCCGGGGCGGCCTTCATCTCCGCTTCGATGGTGTCCAGCAGGCCCGGCAGGTCCAGCCCTTCCGGCTTTTTGGCCACCCGCTCCGTGGTGAGGGCCCAGCCGGCACTGGCCACCACCGGGTCAGGGTCTGCCGTCCAGGCCACGCGGAGTGCTTCGGCGTGCGGGCTCTTCTTGACTACGTAGTTGACCAGCCAGTCGTGGACTTTCGGTGCCCGGGATTCGCGCAGCATGGCGTCCAGTTCCTCACGGCTGAAGTCCTTGGGCCGGCAGATCAGCAGCGCCAGGAGCCGCGCGGCGGTATCCCCGGTGGCCCACAGCTGCCGGGCCAGGTCCTGCTGGGTTTTCAGCCGCTTGGCTACGGCCCGGAGCTTGGCCAGGTTGACGCCGTGATCGTCCCCGCGCTTTTCATTGGCTTCGCGAAACTTGGGATCTTCGAGCCGCGCCAGTTCGGCCAGAACTTCATCCACTGCCTGGGACATTCCCTACCTCCGCCTCCGTTGCCGTGAAGTATCAGCTTACGGCCGGGCTCCGTCAGTCACTGCCCGGGCTTTACCTCCGGGGCCTCCTGATCGAGCTGCCCGCCCCGGCCTGTTCAGTACGGGGCTCACCACCGGCCTGCCACCGCCGCGCCGGCTACTGTTCCAGGTCCAGCCGCATCAGCACCCGCGGGAAGCCGTTTAGTACCGACTCCGTGCCCGCGGCCTTCGTGAAACCGGCGTCCTCGAAGAGCTTCCGAGTGCCCACGTAGGCCATGGTGAGGTCCACTTTCTGCCCGGCGTTGTCCACCGGATACCCTTCGACAGCGGGTGCCCCGTAGGTCCGCGCCAGATCCACGGCACCTGCCAGCAGCGCGTGCGAGATTCCTTTGCCGCGGTGCCCGGGCCGGACCCGGATGCACCAGATGGACCATACCTCCCGGCCGTCCACGTGGGGGATCCGGCGGTTGGTCGCAAAACAGGTGTCCGCGCGGGGGTGGACCGCTGCCCACCCCACCGGCTCGCCGCCGTCGTACGCCAAAATTCCCGGCGGAGGATCCTCCGCCACGAGCTTCTTCACGAACGCCCCGCGTTCCGTTCCGTGGAGCTGCTGGTTCTGCTTGGACGGGAGGCGGTAGCTCAGGCACCAGCACACGTTCGCGTCGGGCCGCTTGGGGCCCACGAGGGCTTGGACGTCCGCGAAATCGGTGGCCGGACGGATTTCGATCGCCATGCCGCCATCCTGTCACCGGCCGGCGGGTGCGGCAACGATTCCGCGGCCGCTTCCGGCACCGGACAATCGCGCCGCCGCCTGCAAACGAAAGAATGCCCCCGCACCTTCGGCGCGGAGGCATTCTTTCGTCATCAGGTTATTGAAGCAGCGTCTGCCGTAGACGCGTCACCCCGTCAGCGCAGGCTAGAGTCCCAGGGCTTCCTTCAGCCGGGCCACGTGGCCGTCGGCCTTCACCTGGTACTGCGCCAGGACCACCTTGCCCTCGGTGTCCACCACAACGGTGGAGCGGACGATGCCCTCGACAATCTCGCCGTGAACCAGCTTCTCGCCCCAGGCGCCGTAGGCGAGGGCCACGGCGTGGTCCTGGTCGGAGAGCAGCGGGAACGTCAGGGAGAAGTCGCCGCTGAAGCCGGCGAGGGCTTCCTGGGCGTCGGGGGAGATGCCTACGACCTCGTACCCCTGGCCCTGCAGTGCGCCCAGGCTGTCGCGGAAGTCGCAGGCCTCGGTGGTGCAGCCGGGGGTTGCGGCCTTGGGGTAGAAGTACACAATGACATTTTTGCCACGGTAATCGGCCAGGGAGATTTCCCGGCCCTGGGCATCCCGCAGGGTGAAGTCGGGAGCCGGGGTTCCGGGCTGAAGCTTGGTGGTCAAGGTCTGGCTCATGGCGTTCCTTTGGAGATTCGGTCAATAATGGCCAACATCAAGTGAAGCGGGTTTCCGCTGTCAGCAACAACTCCGCCGTCACACCCGGTATTCCGCCACCCGCGCCGGAGACCCCTGACCGGCGGCCTAAACCTGGTCCTTGAGCGCGTCCGTGCGTTGCTGGATGAAAGTGCGCAGGGTCTGCGTTTCACCAGCCAGTTCCTCGGCGGTGAGGCCGTCGCTAAGGGGTACGACGGCGGCAATTGAGTCCAGGAGGCCGGCGGCGGTTCCGCTGGCGTACAGCTGCGCGTAAAGATCCGCGTAGGCGGCGTCATAGACGGACTGGAAGGCCTCCGAAGCCAGGAACCTTTCCTTCAGTTCGTTGCTGCCGCGGCCTCCGCCGCTTGGACCTCCAGCCCCGCCTGCCCCTGTTCCACCTGCTCCCGTTCCGCCCGCTGCCCCTGCCGTGCTGTCAGCGTCCGCAGCGGCGCCCGCAAAAGGTGCCCAGCCGCCGTCGTCCGATCCCGGAGGCTGCATGCCGCCGCCCGTACCTTGATTTCCTCCGCCGCCTGCGCCGCCACCACCGATGGACAGCTGCGCCTCGGGAGAGGCCGTGGCGTCGCCGGTCATGGCGAGGTTGAGGTCCCAGGAAATGACCGAGATCTTCTTGGTGTCCAGGCTGTACCAGAGGTAGTAGTTCTGCCCGGGCCCGGCCATGTCATCGCCGTTGACCAACAGGTTCATCGTGGCGGTGTAGCGGGCAAAGGACTCCACATCCACCCGCTCCGCCAGGCCGGCGTCGAACTCCTCGTCGGTGGCTTCGGACAGCCACTTGAGGAAGTCGACGATGGGCTGGACTGTCTCACTGTCCTCGTTGTTGAGCTGCTTGAACTGGTCCCCATAGGTGGCCAGGTCGTCGCCCTGGTACGTGAAGCTGGAGTCGGCATCAGCTTTGTAGAGGACTCCCGGCGTATCGAACAGGGTGTCCGCATAGTCCTCATCGGGGTTTTCCACGAGAAGCCTGGTCTGGGTGGGGCTGCCGTTCACCGAGTAGGTGGTGTAGGCGTACCGCTGCGTGGCCTGGCCGCTGGCACCGGTGAGCGCCAGGGCCAACGCCTCATTCAGGACGGGGGAGCCGGGGCGCAACGACACCTCGCCAAGCCCCTGGTAGGTCTGGCCGTCAACGTACTTGTCGAAGCGGATCAGCAGGGGCAGGGATTCGGGGACGTCGGAGGAGATCCCGGACGACGCCGCGTTCCCGCCCATCCCGCCGCCGCCCGCGCCGTTGCCGCTCAGGCTCCGTAGCGTCGAGTTGCCCTTGAGCCGCACGCCCACGTTGGACACGGTGGTGCCGTCGATGGTGATGTCGGCCGCGATCCAGTCCTTGGACCCGTCGGCCTCGTAGGTGGCAATCATCGCGGCATAGTCGTCCTCGCTCCACGTGACGCTGACGGTGTGGGAGGTTCCGTCCGTGAACAGTGTGGAGTCCGCCGTCGTGGTGTCTGTGGTGCTGGTGCCGGCGTCCACTCCCGCGCTGGCGGACGCTGCTGACGTGCCCTGCGTCCCGGACGCCTCCCCACCGGCCCCCGCACCGCACCCGGTCAGGGCCAGGGCAACCGCCAGGGCGGAGGAGGAAAGGATGGCACCGGGGAAACGTCGCATGGGTCCTGCTTCAGGCTCGGGGATGTGTTCCATCCACGTTCCCGGGCCCAGCTGTGCCGTTGCTGTGCGGGTGCCATGCGGCCGGTATGCAAACCGGATGCGCCATCAGATAGCGTCCCCAAACCCGGGTTTGGGAGCCCTAACTGATGGCGCATCCATTCGGCTGGCGCTACGAGTGAGCGCGCGTTGGGTTTTTGGGCACCACGAGTGAGCGGGCGTTGGGGGTCAGAGGCCGAGTTCTTCCCGCAGCGCCGCGACGTGGCCCTGTGCGTCCACCTGGTACTGCGCGAGGATGGCACGGCCGTCCGGCCCCACCACCACAGTGGAGCGCAGGACGCCTTCGATGATCTCGCCGTTGACCAGTTTCTCGCCCCAGGCGCCGTACGCCCGGGCCACGGCGTGGTCCTGGTCTGAGAGCAACGGGAACGTCAGTGCGTGGTCTGCGGTGAAGCCGGCCAGGGCTTCCGGGGCGTCGGGGGAAATGCCGAGGACCTCGTAGCCGCGGCCCTGCAGCGAGGCCAGGTTGTCGCGGAAGTCGCACGCTTCGGTGGTGCAGCCGGGAGTGGCGGCCTTCGGGTAGAAATACACGATCACGTTCCGGCCCTGGAAGGACTCGAGGGACACAGGGTTTCCGGCGGCGTCCGGAAGGGTGAAGGCTGGCGCGGGGTTGCCGGGCTGGAGCCGGGCGGTGTAGGGAGCGGTGCTGGTGGGCGCGGTGCTGGTGGGCGCGATGTTGTTGGGCGCGGTGGTCATACTGCTCCTCGGTGGGGTTTCAGATGGAGTATTCGGCGGGCCCGCGCACGGTGGCGTGCGGGCCGGGGATGAACTGGTAACCGCCGCCGCGGACCGTGGCCACGGCGTGGCGGGCGTTGCCAAGCTTCCGGCGGATCCGGCCCACGTAGACGTCGATGGACCGGGCGGTGGCGCCGGGGTAATTCAGGAACTCCAGGAATTCCTGAAGCTCCTCGCGGCTGACGGTACGGGACAGGTGGGTGACCAGGAACCGCAGCACCTTGTATTCGACGCCGGTCAGGGACACCGGCACACCGTCCAGGAGGACGGTATCGGCGGCGAGGTCCACGGCCACGGTGCTGACCGTCCCGGCCGACGGCGGCAGGTGGGGCCCGTCGTCGTCCGCGCTGCCTGCCGCCACGGTTTCCGCCGCAGCAGTCACTGCAACAGTCCCGGCAGCGGCGCCGCCGGCCCTCCCAGTTGGAACACCGGTTGAATCCCCCGATGAATCACCGGCTGAATCGCCGGGGTCCTCCGCCGTGGAGGGAGTGCGGGAGGAGTGGTCTGTGGCTCCCTCCGCGGCGGAGGCCCCGGACGTGGGGGCTCCGGTGGCAGGCCAGTGGACTTCCGCCTCCGGAGCAGTCTGCAGGGCACGGGCGAGCACCAGTTCGGCGGCCCGGGCCAGGATTTCAGGGCTGGTTCCTTCGTCCGGCACCACCCATACGGCCAGGCCGCGGGCCACAGCTTTGGGCTGGACCGTCCGCGGCGGCTGGCCTGAACGAGGGGGCTGGGTCATGGAAGGCTCCGCCATCTGCCGGCTGTGGGGCATCCTCGGGCGGGAAGGCATCCCCGAGGGGAAAGCCGCCCGCGGATGGTGTGCTTCCACTGCCATGGCGCGTCCCTAGACGCCGCCGCGGCGGATCAGCTTGCCCGTGGGGGTCTGGCCGTCCACCACGGCGCCGCGCAGGAAGGTCTTGCGGACCACGCCAGCAAGGGTCTTGCCGTCATAAGGCGTGATGGGGTTCTTGTGCTTGAGTTTGGAGACGTCCACTACGAAAGCCTCATCCGGGGCGAACACCGCGAAGTCGGCGTCGTAGCCCAGGGCCAGCTGCCCCTTGTTGGTGAGGCGGGCCAGGTTGGCGGGCTTCTCCGCCATCCAGGACACCACCTGTTCCAGCGGGATGCCGCGGTGCCGGGCTTCGCTCCAGATCAGGGAGAGGCCCAGCTGCAGCGACGAGACGCCGCCCCAGGCCACGGCAAAGTCGCCGTTTTCCAGGTCCTTGAGGTCCAGGGTGGAAGGGGAATGGTCCGAGACGATGCAATCGATAGTGCCGTCCTGCAGCCCCTGCCACAGCAGCTCCCGGTTGGAGGCCTCGCGGATAGGCGGGCAGCACTTGTACGCGGTGGCGCCGTCAGGGATTTCCTCGGCCATGAGGGTCAGGTAGTGCGGGCACGTCTCCACGGTGAGCTTGACGCCGTCGCGCTTGGCCGAAGCGATCATGGGCAGCGCGTCCGACGACGAGAGGTGCAGGATGTGCGCACGGGCACCGGTCCAGCGTGCCCGTTCGATGACCTCGGCGATGGCCTTGTTCTCGGCGCCGCGGGGGCGGGAGGCCAGGAAGGTTTCGTAGTGGTCGCCGCCGGGGTGCGGTGCGCGGTCGATGGCGTGGGAGTCCTCAGCATGGACGATCATGAGCGAGTCGAAGGACTTCAGCTCGGCCATGTCCTCCTCCATCTCGTCTGCGTCCAGGTGGGGGAACTCGTCCACGCCCGAGTGCAGCAGGAAGCACTTGAAGCCGAAGACACCGTCGTCGTGCAGAGGGCGCAGGTCCGCCTTGTTGCCCGGAATCGCGCCGCCCCAGAACCCCACGTCGATGAACGCCTGGTCCTCGGCCACCTCGCGCTTGAGCTTGAGGTTTGCCACGGTGGTGGTGGGCGGGACGGAGTTCAGCGGCATGTCGATGATGGTGGTGACGCCACCGGCCGCTGCCGCGCGGGTGGCGGAAGCGAAACCTTCCCACTCGGTGCGGCCGGGTTCGTTGACGTGGACGTGGGTGTCCACCAGGCCAGGGAGCAGGGTTTCGTCGTCGGCCAGTTCGATGATCTCGGTACCGGCCAGGCCGTTGCCCAGCGGCTCGATGGCGACGATCTTGCCGCCGCGGACGCCCACTTCGCGTGGGGCGATCCCGGCGGTGGTGAGGATGCGCTGGCCCCGGATGACCAGGTCAAAACGTTCTTCAGACACGGAGGTCCTCCTTGGTACTTGCGGCGCCGGCAGGCCGTCCGGCCGCCAGCCGCTTGCTGATCTGGGTGCCCAGCTGCTCCAGGAGCTCGCCGGCCTCTGATATGCACCTGTTTACATCGGTTTCGAGCTCGGTCAAAGCGTAAACGTCTTCGAATCCTGCGGCGGCGGCCTGGCTGTGCTCCAGGGTGGTCCGCCCGCACACCGCAATGACGGGAATGCCCCGTGCTGCTGCGGCCCTGGCAACTCCCATGGGGGTCTTGCCGAGCAGGCTCTGTTCGTCCAGGCTGCCTTCGCCGGTGATCACCAGGTCGGCGCCGGTTAGCCGGTCCGCCAGTTCGGTGAATTCGAGGACGACGTCGATTCCCGGCCGCCGCGTTGCGGCCAGGGCTGCGATGGCGGCGTAGCCCACGCCGCCGGCTGCTCCGGCTCCGGGAGCCTCGGCGGCCTTGACGGCGCGGAATCCGATTTCCCTGGCCAGGACTTCGACAAACCTGGCCAGGGCGGCGTCGAGCATGCCGACGTCTTGTGGTGTGGCACCTTTTTGCGGGCCGAAAACCGCCGCGGCGCCCTGGGCGCCCAGCAGGGGGTTGTCGACGTCGGATGCCAGCACGAAGCGGGTGTCCACCAGGCGGGGTTCAAAGTGGGTGAAGTCGATGCTGTGCAGGTTTGCCAGCGCCGCACCGCCCGGGGGAAGTTCGTTGTTGCCGCTGTCGAGGAACCTGGCGCCGAGGCCCTGCAGGAGCCCCGCACCGCCGTCGGTATTCGCGCTGCCCCCAACGCCTAGCACGATGCGGCGGCAACCTGCGTCCAGCGCCGCACGGATGAGCTGCCCGGTGCCCAGGCTGGTGGCCGTGGTGGCATCCGCCGAGGCGGGCCGGCCGCCGTCCTGTACCCGGGGAACCAGCGCCAGCCCGGAGGCTGTGGCCATTTCGATGACGGCTTCGTGGCCCCGGACGGCGAACTCGGCTTCCACCGGCTGCCCGGTGGGCCCGGCCACCGTGGCCGTGCGCCGGGTGAAGCCGGAGCCGACGGCGGCGTCGAGGGTGCCCTCGCCGCCGTCGGCCACCGGAATCCGGAGGACATCGAGGTTGCCGCCTGCTCCGCGCTGCAGGCCCTTTTCGAGGAACCTGCACACCTCCGGAGCCGACAGGGATCCCTTGAACTTGTCCGGGGCAATCACGATGCGCATGGTTTAGGCCTGCAGTGCCAGGATGGCGGTGGGGGCGTCAGCGGCGGACTCGGCCAGTTCCTCGAACTCGTTGACGGCGTTGATTTCCACGCCCATGGAAATGTTGGTGACCTTTTCCAGGATCACCTCCACCACCACGGGAACCTGGAACTCGCCCATCAGGGCCTTGGCCTTGTCGAACGCTGCGCCCAGGTCGTTGGGGTCTTCCACGCGGACGGCCTTGCAGCCCAGGCCCTCGGCCACCTTCAGGTGGTCCACGCCGTAGCCGCGGGTCTCCTCTGACAGGTGCGAGCTGTTGATGTTCTCGAACGCCAGGGACACGTTCTGCTCCATCTTGAAGCCGCGCTGGGACTGGCGGATCAGGCCAAGGTAGGAGTTGTTCACCACCACGTGGATGTACGGCAGGTTGAACTGCGCGCCCACCGCCAGTTCCTCGATCATGAACTGGAAGTCGTAGTCGCCGGAGAGCGCCACCACTGTCTGGTCCGGGTTGGAACGGGCGACGCCGAGGGCTGCCGGGGCGGTCCAGCCCAGGGGCCCTGCCTGGCCGGCGTTGATCCACTTGCGCGGTCCGAAGACGTGCAGCATCTGCGCCCCGGCGATCTGGGACAGGCCGATGGTGGACACGTACGTGGTGTCGCGGCCGAAGGACTTGTTCATCTCCTCGTACACACGCTGCGGCTTGATGGGGATGTTCTCGAAGTGGGTCTTGCGGTGCAGGGAGGCCTTGCGGTCCTGGCATTCGGCAACCCAGGCGCTGTAGTCCGGCAGGGACCCGGCAGCAGCCCTTTCCTTGGCGAGCTCCACCAGCCCTGCCAGCGCTGCGCCGGCGTCGGACGCGATGCCCAGGTCCGGCGAGAACACGCGGCCGATCTGCGTGGGCTCAATGTCAATGTGCACGAACGTGCGGCCTGCCGTGTAGGTCTCCAGGCCGCCGGTGTGGCGGTTGGCCCAGCGGTTGCCGATGCCGATCACGAAGTCGCTCTGCAGGTAGTTCTCGTTGCCGTAGCGGTGGGACGTCTGCAGGCCCACCATGCCGGCCATCAGCTGGTGGTCGTCCGGGATGGTGCCCCAGCCCATCAGGGTGGGGATGACCGGAACGTTGAGGGTCTCGGCCAGCTCCACCAGCTGTGCGGAGGCGCCGGCGTTGATGATGCCGCCGCCGGCCACGATCAGCGGGTGCTTGGCGGCGAGCAGCATGTCCAGGGCCTTTTCCAGCTGCTTGCGGGAGGCCTTGGGCTTTTCGACGGGCAGGGGCTCGTAGGTATCGATGTCGAACTCGATCTCGGCCATCTGCACGTCGATGGGCAGGTCCAGCAGGACGGGGCCGGGACGGCCGGAGCGCATCAGCTGGAAGGCCTTCTGGAAGGCGCCGGGAACCTGGCCGGGTTCCAGGATGGTCATGGCCATCTTGGTGACGGGCTTGGCGATGGACTCGATGTCCACGGCCTGGAAGTCTTCTTTGTGCAGCTTGGCCACGGGGGCCTGGCCGGTGATGCAGAGCATGGGGATGGAATCTGCCCAGGCGGCGTACAGGCCGGTGATCATGTCCGTGCCGGCGGGGCCGGAGGTGCCGATGCAGATGCCGATGTTGCCGTCCTTGGCCCGGCTGAAACCGTCCGCCATATGGCTGGCGCCTTCAACGTGGCGGGCCAGCGTGTGGCGGATGCCGCCGTGGGCGCGCATTGCGGAGTAGAAGGGGTTGATGGCAGCGCCTGGCAGGCCGAACGCCTCGATGGCGCCTTCCTTTTCCAGGATGGCCACCGCTGCATCAACGGTACGCATCTTGCTCATGGTGTGCTCCTTGGGAAACTTTGGGGGCCCTGTGCGGGCTGGTTTTTGGGTGTGGAAGGGGAGCCGGCGTCGGGCGTGTACGACGCCGGGGCTTCCGTTGAGTGCTGGGTTGCGGCCTTCGCCGCGGTGCTTTACTCGCGGCCGCTGAGCTGGAGGACCTGCTTGAAGAGTCCTGAGTGGTCCAGTGCGCCGTCGCCCTGGTTGACGGTGGCGGCGACGAGCTGTGCGACGACGGCGCCGAGGGGGACGGCGACGTTGGCTTCGCGGGCGGCGGCGGTGACGATGCCCAGGTCCTTGTGGTGGAGGGCGAGGCGGAAGCCGGGGTCGAAGTTGCGGTCCAGCATCTTCTGGCCCTTCTGGTCCAGGACCTTCGAGCCGGCAAGCCCGCCGCCGAGGACCTTGAGGGCGGCGTCGGTGTCCACGCCGTAAGCCTCGAGGAACGCAATTGCCTCGCCGAGGACCTCTATGTTGACGGCCACGATCAGCTGGTTTGCAGCCTTGACGGTCTGGCCGGAGCCCGAGGGGCCTACGTGGACGATGGTCTTGCCGACGGCGTTCAGGACGTCCCGGGCGTCGTCGAAGTCTGCCTTGTCGCCGCCCACCATGATGGAGAGCACGGCGTCGATGGCGCCCTGTTCGCCGCCGGAGACCGGGGCGTCGAGCGGGCGGATGCCGGCTTCGCGGGCGTCGTCGGAGAGGCGCTTGGCAACGTCCGGGCGGATGCTTGAGGCGTCGATCCAGATGGCGCCCTGCTTGGCGTTGGCGAAAACGCCGTCCTTGCCGCTGACTACGCCCTCAACATCGGGGGAGTCCGGCACCATGGTGATGACGACGTCGGCGTCCTTGACCGCGTCGGCGATGCTCGAGGCGCCTTGGCCGCCCTCGGAGACCAGCTTGTCGATCTTGTCCTGGCTGCGGTTGAAGCCGGTGACGGTGTGGCCGGCCTTGACCAGGTTGATGGCCATGGGCAGGCCCATGATTCCGAGTCCAATGACTGCAACGTTGCTCATGATGGTTCTCTTTCTGAAAGTCTGCGGGTGGCGGCCCAACTAGGTCGCAGTAGATGTCGTTCTGGGCGGTCTAAACGACATCTGCTGCTACTCAGTTGGGCTGGTTGGTACTATTTGGCGGCGTGTTCGCGGATGGCCCAGCTGAAGGCTGTTTCCTGCGGTTCCTTGTATTCGAGGCCGATGTGGCCGTCGTAGCCGAGTTCGCGGCTGCGGGCGATCCATTCGCCGAGCGGGAGGGTTCCGGTGCCGGGTGCGCCGCGGCCGGGGTTGTCCGCGATTTGGATGTGGCCGAAGTCCTTGGCGTGGTTTTCGATGACGGATTCGACGTCGTCGCCGTTAACGGCCAGGTGGTAGAAGTCGGCGAGGAGCTTGATGTTCCCGACGCCGGCCTCCGCCTTGACGCGGGCGATGACCTTGAGTGCGTCGTCGGCGGTGAGCAGCGGGTACTTGGGTGCGCCGCTGACGGGTTCGAGGAGGACGGTGCCGCCGATGCGGGCCACGCCCTCAGCTGCTGCCGCGAGGTTCCTGACGGCCAGCTCGTCCTGCTCTTCGGGGGTGAATTCGTCCTGCCGGTTGCCGTAGAGGGCGTTAAAGGCCGTGCAGCCGAGGCGCTCGCCGATACCGGCCACTACCTCGATGTTGTCCTTGAACTCGGAGCAGCGTCCCTTCCAGGAGACCAGGCCGCGGTCGCCGCCGGGCATGTTGCCGGCGTTGAAGTTCAGGCCGGTGAGCTGCACACCCGCGTCCGTGATGGCGTTCTCGAACTTGGCGATCTCGCTGTCTGCAGGGACTGAGGTCTCGAAGGGCCACCAGAACTCGACGGCGTCGAAGCCTGCTGCCTTGGCCGCCGCGGGGCGCTCGAGCAGGGGCAATTCCGTGAGGAGGATGGAGCAGTTCACTGTGTACGTCATCGTAGGTCCTTCCGAGGGAGGGGCTTTGATCTATTTTCCCTTGCGGTGGGTGCGGCCTGCCGTTTCCGGCTCTTCGCCACTTTCCGCTTTGTGGAATTTAGATTCTGCTTTATGAAAAGTGTAGGGACATTACGGCGTGAGCGTCAAGAGCGGCGGTATGCCGCAGGGGCGTGATGTGATGTTTAGCCCAACCCGAGTTGCAAAAACTACCAAATAATTACAAGCCAGCGTGATTTCTTTTCAGAACTTCACAGGATTTGCTTGACAGGCCTCAAGTGCGGCCTGCATTCTGAAGGGGCACATAAACGAAACAGGCCCATATGAGCCCGCATTTGCCTCAAGGGCGAGGAAAAATCACACGGATGTGAATATGACAAGTAGTTCACAAGTAATAACATCTTCTAACAAGCCTCGAAGGCTGTCAGACGGAGTCTTCGCTATCCTCCTGGTCCTGCCGGGAATCGCTTTGATGACCGCAATCGTGGCTTATCCTCTGTTGACGGCCCTCGTGACGGCCTTCTTCAAGCAGAGCCTGGTAGTCCCGGGACGGAAATTTGTCGGTTTCGACAACATCGTCGACGTCCTGCAAGGGAACTTCCTCCAACTGTTCCAGCAGACGATGATCTTCACCCTCGGTACAACCATCCTGCCGTTTGCCATCGGCTTCGCCCTTGCCCTCGCACTAAACACCCGAATCCGGGGTGCCAACCTGATGCGTGGACTCATGCTTATTCCATGGCTGGTGCCCGGCGTGGTGGTTTCCTTCTTATGGATGTGGATCTTCAACGGAAATTACGGTGTGATGAACGCCCTGCTCGCACCCCTCGGGGTCGAGCCCCAGGCCTGGCTGGCCCAGCCCGGCACGGCCATGTGGGCTGTCATTATCGCTAAGACGTGGCAGTCCTTCCCTTGGATCATGGTCATGCTCCTCGCTGGTCTTCAAACAGTGCCGCGCGAGCTGCACGAAGCCGCCGAAATGGACGGAGCCGGCACGGTCAGGCGCTTCTTCGCCATCACGGTGCCGCAACTGAAGGGCATCATCGGGCTCGTTCTCCTTCTGGAGTTCATCTGGAACTTCCAGCACTTCGACATCATTTATGTCCTCACCGGCGGAGGGCCTGCGGGCAGTACCCAGACCTTTGCTACTTCCGTTTACGAAACCGCATTCCGCGGGTATGACCTCGGGCATGCCGGTGCTTTGGGCCTGCTATGGCTGATTCTCCTCATGGCGCTCGTGGTGGTCTATGTGCGCTTCTCAGAGAAAGGCGAGGAACGATGACCACCACTCACCAGAGCCCAGCCCCTACGACGGCACCAGATGCTAGTGGCAGCCATCTAATGAAGGAAAGGACCCCGCGGAAGGCGCCGGCCCTGCGCGCAGACCGCCCGGGTGTGCGCGTCGCCGCCTGGGCTTCCGTGATTGTCTGCGGCGGCTTCGGCTTGCTCCCGGTGTACTGGTTGTTGGCCACCTCCCTGACGCCCAGGGACCAGGTCTTCTCTTATCCGCCACGGCTTTTTCCCAGCGAGGTGTCATTCGAGGCCTACGCGTCTTTGTTCTCGAATTCACAGCTGTTCACCTACATGCAGAACAGCATCATCGTTTCCGTCGTTACGGCTGTGCTGTCGGTCATTGTCTCCGCCTATATGGGCTACTCCTTCTCGAAGTTCAGATACACCGGGCGCCGGGCGCTGATGTACTTCGTTCTCGCATCCCAAATGTTCCCGCAGGCCCTGCTGCTGGTGACGCTCTACACAGTCTTCAGCGCCTACGGCCTGCTCAACACCTATACGGCCCTGGTTCTCTCCTTCACCACCTTCACGCTTCCCCTGTGCGTATGGATGCTCAAGGGATTCTTCGACACCATCCCCAACGAGCTCATTGAGGCCGCCCTCATGGACGGAGCGTCACGCCTGCGCATCATCCACTCGATAGTGCTGCCGCTCTCCGCCCCGGGCATGGTGGCGGCCGGGCTGTTTGCGTTCGTCCGAGGTTGGAATGACTTCATTTTCGCCCTGACACTGGCCGGTCCTGACAAGCAGACGCTTCCACCCGGACTCGTCAACACATATGTCGGCGAAGCGGCCACGGCGTGGCCGGAACTGATGGCCGCCTCGCTGGTTGTTTCGCTGCCCGTTGCTCTCGCCTTCATCCTGCTGCAGCGGTTCCTTGTCAGCGGCATGACTGCCGGTGCCGTCAAAGGCTAGAACACCGCTGTACCCCGCAGCATCCAACACAAGACCCACGACAAGGAGGACACCTGTGTCCGCAAACTTTCCTACCCGTCCCTCACTGACAAGGCGCGGAGCACTGCAGCTCTTCGGCCTTGGCGCCGCCGCTACCGCCCTGGGCGGGTGCATGCCGACGTCGGGCGGCGCTTCTCCGCAGGGGAGCGCCGGCCTCAGCGGGGCAGGGCCGACTGACTTTAAGTTCGCTTCCTGGTCCCTGACTGAAGCCGCCGCAGCGCCGGCGCTTGAGCAGATCATCGACGGCTACGAAGCCAAACAAGGAGTGAAAGTCGCGCCCACGTCTTTCCCCTATAACGAGTACATCAACCAGCTGACGCTTCAGATCAAAGGCGGACAGTTCACAGGTGCGGCGCACGTTGACGTTGCCTGGCTGGGCTCACTGGCCGCCATGGGCAAACTCCAGGACCTCTCCAGCCTGGCAGAGGGCCGCGGATACACTGACGCCGCCCTAGCCGCTGCCCGGTTTGACGGGGTCCAGTACGCGTTGCCGTGGACCATTGGCGCAATCGGGCTCGTCTCAAACGCGGAGATGCTGCAGAAGGTCGGTGTTGCCCCTGACGGCTTTCCCACAACAATTGACGGATTTGAAAAGACTTTGAAGGACCTGAAGGCACTCGGCGGCGGGATCATTCCTTACGCAGCTTCAACGAAGGCCGCCCAGCTGAAGGACGTCCTGATCTGGATGCAGACGTTCGGCAGTCCGCTGGTTGACGGTGACACAGTGACCATCGGCGATGACGCAAGTGTTGAAGCGGTCACTTGGTATAAGAGCCTTTACGACCAGGGGTTGATTTCTCCTGATGTGGACCGCTTTGACGCGCGCTCGCTGTTCTCGCAGGGGCGCGCCGCGATCTACGACGACGCCCCGGTGGGCCGCAACGCTGTCACCAAGGAGTCACCCGATGCCAATCTCGCCAGCAAGCTCAACCCCGTGGCGCGCCCCGTCCTGAAACAGGGAGACAAGCCGCGCGCGCTCGTCTGGGGTGGCGCGATTGCCGTCGTGGACGGAGACGGTGCCGCAACTGCCGGCGACTTCGCCCAGTTCGCAACATCCGATTTGGACACAGTGCTCGGCGACTATGCGGTCCGCGGACTGCCTCCGGCAACGGCCGAAGCGCTGGAATCGGACAAAGTGGCGTCCGACGCTTTCGGTTCCCTCTTCAGCGAACGCATCACAGCTACCGCCACGACGAATCCGCTCTGGGCCTTCACCTCGTACTCACAAGTGGAATCGGAAATCGCCAACCGCGTCCAGGCCGTCCTGGTCGGTTCAGCGAAACCAGCCGACGCCATGAAGGCGGCCGGCGAGGCCGCCCAGAAGCTCGTTCGCTAGGCCGGTACTTGTTCGGCCCCGGCGGCGCCGCCGGGTTCCCCATCCGCCATGCCAGACCCGCATCACAGTTCAAGGAAGAACGTATGCTTCAGCACCTCCTTCGACCCGTCCTCACCGTCAGCTCGGCCCTTGTGGTCCTCCTCGCCGGCCTGGTGCCCGGAGCGGCAGCCAGCAACGGCACTGTAGACACCGCCTCCCGGGCCTCCTCGGAAACGCTGCCCTTCAAGGTTGACAGTTCAAACCAGGCGGCATGGTGGAATCCTGTGGCCGTAGCCAACGGAACTACCTACTTTGCTTTCAACGCACCCGCCGCGGCGTCTTCGCGGCACGAAGTCCACCTCGCTTCCCGGGACGATGGCGGCGCGTGGACCGAAGGCTGCCTGCGCACCGACACGAACGGACCCTGTGTAACGTTCCTTGACGACAACGGCCACAACCAGCCATCAATTGTCGTCGACGGCAACGGAACAATCCATGCCTTTGTCTCCATGCACAACGAGAAGTGGAACTATTTCCGCTCGGCCTCCCCAGGTGACGTCAGATCGATGACTGACGCAACGGCCGAAATGCCTGACCTCGACGTCGATATCACCTACCCGGTAACGGCCAGCGGCCCGGACGGGGACGCATGGGTGCTGGTCCGCACAGGTACCGACGCAGACGGCGCACGGGAGGGCGTCCTGTATCACTACGACCTTGGAGCGGGCCGGTGGGAGCGGGAGACTGTCATCGCTGCGGCCAAGGGATACGCCTTCTATCCGGATGACCTCGCAGTCGGCGAGGACGGACGGTTGCACCTCCTTTGGGAATGGGGTCCCTTTCCGGCGGACCCTGCGCGGCATCTTGGCTCCTACGCCGTCTATGACCCCGACTCCGGGACGTTCACCGACGTCGCCGGCCAGGCCCTTACCGGCCCTATCACTCCCACCACCGCTGGGGCCGTGATCTGGCGGGACTTAGGGCCGGATGAGACCATACGTTCCTTCATGCCGGCCCTGCAGTCAGCCAAGCTTGCTATGCGGGGCTCCAGGCCGGCGGGCATCGTCTACCGTTTCGTGCCCAAGGATGCGGCCGCTTATGACTTTCTTAACGTGACGTGGGACGGTTCCAACTGGGTCACTGAGATGCTCCTTGACACCTCTTCCCTGGGCAGTGGCGTGGCCACTGCGGCGGCGCTGGACACCACGTCCTTCGGATCCAGAACACGTGCCTACACTGTCCTTACGGCACAGGTGTGCGGAGAGCTCCGCAGCCAGGCAGTGATGATCGAAAAGACCCAGGGCCGAGAGGGATTGGCCTACTTTCCCGTGGGTGAGCAGCGCATCGGGCAGCAACGGATGCGGGCAGAGACCCGGCCAGACGGTACAGACATCCTGTACCTGAGTGCTCCCAACGCTGCTCCTGCGGTACTGGAATACGTCGAGTTGCCCCGTGCCGGCCGGACAAGCGAGGGCAGCAAACTCGAGGACATCGTGGCAAACCTGCGCGGAGAACTCGGCGGCGTCAATGTCGCACTGGGAGCCAGTGTGCAGGCCTCGTCCGCCCTCCGGCCGGACACGGGCGGCGAACTTGCCGTCGACGGCATCTGCACCGACGCAAGCAGGTGGATATCGGCAGTCGGCGATACGGCCCCCAGCATTACTATCACGCTGCGCAAACCCCAACGGCTCGACGAGATAAGGGTCCGGAGCGGCTACAGCACTGACCCGGGAACAGATTCGGTGCTGCGCAGCTTCACCGTGGAGGTCCACACAACTGAAGGCTGGACCCAAGTGGGACAGTACACCGGCAACCGGGACCGGCTGGTCAGGACGGCCGTAGCTGTTGACCTCGAAGTAGACAGCAATCCGCCTACTCATCAGTGACCCTTCCGCTTCACCGACCGACGTTGCAAGGGTCTTTGAGATTGAAGCCATCGCAAAAAGCTGAGTCCTCAGCTCCGCCCCCAGGAAGGAACAAACAGAGCATGCGAACACAGACCGTCGAGGCCGACGTCGTCGTTATTGGAGGAGGTCTGGCCGGCGTCAGTGCAGCGGTTTCTGCAGCGCGCCTTGGAAAACGCGTTGCTCTGATCAACAACCGCCCAGTACTGGGCGGCAACTCATCATCGGAGGTCAGGGTGTGGGTGTGCGGAGCCACGGCCCACGGAAACCAGCGGTGGGCGCGGGAAACCGGAATCATTGGCGAGCTCTATGTCGAAAATCAGTTCCGAAATCCGGAGGGTAACCCCATCCACTGGGACGACGTGGTGCTCGACGCAGTCCGGCGGGAGGAGAACATCTCGCTGTTCCTCAACACCGACGTGCGGGATGTCCTCGCCAGCGGTCCCGACGACGCCCGCACCATAGAGTCTGTGTGCGGCTGGACCATGGGTTCGGAAACCCTGACCACATTCATCGCCCCGGTCTTCCTCGACTGCACCGGCGACGGTTTGGTGGGCCACCTAGCGGGCGCCCAGGCACGGCTAGGGAAGGAAGGGCGGGCGGACTTCGGCGAGGACTGGGCACCGGAAGAACCAGTGCGTGAGTTCCTTGGGTCGACGCTGCTGTTCTACACCAAGGACACGGGACGCCCGATCCGCTTTGTCCCCCCGGAAACTGCGAAGGACATCCGCGAAACATCCATCCCGACCTCGCGCGTCATCCGCAGCGGCGACAACGGCGCCCACTATTGGTGGGTGGAATGGGGCGGGGAACTGGACATTGTGGAGGACAACGAGCGGATCCGTGATGAGCTCAGGTCGGTCATCCTCGGTATTTGGGACTACATCAAGAATTCCGGGGCGTTCGATGCCGAGACCCTCGACCTTGAGTGGATCGGGAACGTACCCGGGAAACGGGAATACCGCCGTCTGGTGGGGGACTACACCCTCCACCAGGGCGATATCGTCGGACAGACGGAATTCGACGATGGCATCGCATATGGCGGCTGGTCCATCGACCTGCACCCCGCTGAAGGGATGTATTCAAGAAATGCCGGAGCCTTGCAGCGTTTCTCGAATGGTGTTTTCGAGATCCCCTTCCGTTCCCTCTATTCTGCGAACGTGGAGAACCTGCTGATGGCCGGCCGCAATGTTTCTGCCACGCACATCGCTTTCGGGGCCGCACGTGTAATGGCCACATGCGCTGCTATGGGGCAGGCTGCGGGGACAGCCGCCTCCCTGGTGCTCGACAAGCGGACAACGCCCCGCGGCCTCTACAAGGAGCACCGCGATGAACTGCGCCAGACCCTGCTCCGCTGGGATGCCCCCGTTCTGGGCGTCCCCAACAACGACCCCGCCGATTTGGCGCGTCGGGCAGCCGTGTCTGCATCGACGTTGACAACGCATATCGGGACGGGAGAACACACTGATCACGAATCCCATAGCCTGGTCAACGACATCGGCATCGTTGTGCCGGTCCATCCGCGACTCGACGCCGTGGAGCTCCTCATCACCGCCCTGCGGGACACGACATTGACGGTGGAAGCCTGGTCAACGGGCAAAACGCAGAACGTTGTCCCCCAACACCTGGAGTCATCGGCAGAGGTCATGATCCCGGCGGGGCACCAACAATGGATCACCGCAGCCATTGGCTGGCCAACCTGCGAGCCCCAAAACGCCGTCGTGGTCCTACGCGCAAATGACGACGTCGTGGTGCATCTGTCGCCGGAGCTGCCACCCGGGGTCCTGACGCTTCTGCGGGCACCCGATTCGGAAGATCAGAATGTGATGATCAGCCAGGAAGAACTCCTTGTGCAGTGGCCAACCAAGCCCTTACGGGGAAAATCCGTGGTGTTCCGTGCCCTTCCGCGGACAGCGGCCTTGGCGCCGGAACGTGCGGTCAGCGGCTATAACCGGCCATTCGGGGGCCCGAACATGTGGGCATCGGCTCCAATGACGGCCGGGCAGCCGGAATGGCTGCGCCTGGATTGGGGCCAAGCGGTGGACGCGCGGGAGGTCCGCGTGGTGTTCGACGATGACGTTGACCTTGAGCTGAACACCCTCCATCATCACCGAAGCCCCCATCTGGTTATCCCTGAGCTCGTCAAGGACTACCGTATTGAGGTGCTGCCGGACAGGCCTCCGTCGGCAGGGAGTGAGTCTTGCGGCGACTGGCTTCCCATTGCGGAAGAGACCGGCAACAGGCGGCGGCACCGCGTTCACCCTGTTCCTCCCGGGGTAGGACCGTTTAAGGCCCTGCGACTGGTTATCACCGCGACGAACGGGGCCGTACAGGCGCGCGTCGTTGCCCTGCGGGTGCAGGAGTGAAATGCGGCGCGATACCCTAACCTACAGATCAGACCGTCCCGGGGGACCCAGCGGGCGACCTTTAGCCAGGAGGACAACAGTGTCCGTTGCCAACTCGGCCTCCGAGCGCAGCACGCCGGTCACCCGGCGGGAGCGTACCGGAATTGTGGCCCTCGCCGTTCCCAACCTGGAGGAACCGTATTTCGCTGAGCTGACGACACTGCTGGCGCGTGGTGCCGAGAAACGGGGCTTGTCCATCCTCATCCAGCAGACTGAAGGCGATCACGACCGGGAGGTGGACGTTGCCAACGGCGTTGGGCTTCCCGCCATCGACGGCCTCATCCATATTCCGCGGTCGCTGACAGTCGGCGACCTCACCCGCCGTACGTCCCCGGGGCCGCTGGTGCTTCTGGGCGAGCACATCCAGGTGAGCCCTTTCACGCATATCTCGATCGATAACCGGGCAGCCGCAGACACTGCCACCGAACACCTGGCATCGGCCGGGTGTGCGCGGGTGGCGTTCATTGGACCACGGGACGCCAGGCCTTCTGACGCGGCCGATCAGCGTTACGCCGGTTACCGCGACGCTGTCGACCGTCTCGCCCTTGCAAAGGAATCCCACCTGGTAGTGTCCGTGGACGCTTTTACGCCCGAGGAAGGTCTGCGCGCGATACGGTCCCTCAAGGCCACAGGCGCAGGCTTTGACGGCGTGGTGTGTTCCAACGATTCCGTTGCCTTCGGCGTACTGGCCGGCCTCAACGAAGCCGGTGTCCGGGTCCCCGGGGACGTGGCAGTCATTGGAATCGACAACGTTCACGCCAGCCAGTTTTCCGTACCGGCGCTAAGCTCTGTCGCCCCCGATGACGGACGAATTGTCGAGGCAGCCTTCAGCGAACTGGAACGGCAGATAGCAGCGCCTCCGGGGTCTGACACCCCCGTCCGTCACATCGTCGTTGATTCTGCCTTGGTTGTGCGGGCGAGCTCATTGCGGGCCAGCGGGGTGCAGGAACGATGAGCTCCCGACACCATCAGATGAGCCACGCCGGATCATCCGGCCCGGCCGGCTACATCGTCCAGGGCTTCGCCGCGGGCGCCAGCCTCGTCCTGCTCAACGATCCACAATTCCCTGACATGTGCGCGCAGCGTCCTCTGCGCCGTTTCGTCGATGCCGTCGTCCATGATCAACCTATCGACCTCGTGGAGCTCGGCGATCGTCGTCAAACCGACGGCGCCCCACTTGCTGGAGTCAGCCAGTACGGTGGTTTCGCGTCCGGCGGCAACGAACGCACGATTAGTTTCCGCTTCCAGGAGGTTTACCGTTGTGAGGCCGGCCTGAATGTCGACGCCGGACACGCCGATGAAGACAAGGTCGCAGTGCAGGCTGCCAAGGGAGCGGACGGCGACGGGGCCCACCATGGCATCGGAAGGCGTGCGGACACCACCGGTCAGTACAACGGTCTGGGTGTACGGTTCGTCCGCACGGTCCGGCCGGGCAAACACATCGGCAACAGGAATCGAATTCGTGACGATGGTCAGTTCCGGGATACCGCGCAACTCCTGGGCCAGAGCCCACAGGGTGGAGCCCCCCGCGAGGCCTACCGCCATTCCGGGAACTACCAGCGCCGCCGCCCTTTTGGCGATACTTCGTTTTTCGGCGGTCATGTTCCGCGCCTGGGTTGCGAAGGTGATGTCGGTTCGTTCGTTCGCGGCTCGAGGCATCGTTGCTCCGCCGCGGACCTTTTCAATCAGCCCCTCGGTGGCGAGGCTTTCGATGTCCCGGCGGACTGTCATCTCGCTGACGCCAAGCACTTCCGCCAGTCCGGTAAGGCTCACCGTTCCAAGCCGGCGTACCTCCGACATGATGCGCGACCTGCGTTCAGCAACAAGCACGGCTTCTCCCTTCAGTTCCCCCCTCAGTCTGCCATGAGTCACCGGCCGCCCTTGGCTGGGGCGGGCGAAGATCGCACATGCTGACGCGCCGGACCGACGGCAGGGGTGCGGTGACAAAGTTTCCCTATTCCAAGTGGTTCCCGGCAGCCCATCGTGATGGCTCATACGGTTATGAAACAGATGGACTGCTGTCCATCCAGCCAGTTGAAGCGCCGGCGAATTTCGCCAGCCTGTGGAAATCCTGGTACAGGCAAGCGGTTCCCGTTCCGGCCTCTGTCCGGCTGACAGAAGTGGCCCCCGTCGAGGGGCGCCGTGTCTACGAAATCGAACACGCGGCGACCGGCGGGCTTCGGCTGCGGGGATGGCTGGCAATGCCAGCAGGCGGCGGAGAGCCGCGTGCTGGTGTGGTGCATGGCCATGGTTATGGCGGGCGGGAGGCAGTCGACTTTTCGCGGGTTCCCGGGGACGCGGCAGTGATGTTCGCGCTGGCCCGCGGACAGGGACGGTTGAACGCCGGCTTGGGAGCCCCTCTTCCGGAAGATGGGCACGTGCTCTTCGGTATTGAGTCCATTGACACGTATGTATTGGGGCGCTGTGCCGTGGACATCTGGCATGCTGCCAGTGCACTTACCGAAGTGGTTGGCGACGTACCGCTCTACTATGTGGGTGAAAGTTTCGGTGGAGGGATCGGCGCGCTGGCAGTTCCGTGGGATCGGCGCTTTGTTGGGGCCACGCTGGTGGTGCCCAGCTTCGGCCACTACGACCTGCGCAACAGCCTTGCCTGCGACGGCAGCGGCGAACGGGTACGTTCCCATGTGCAACTCCACCCGGAAGCCCGTGAGGTCCTTCGGTACTTCGATGCATCGACGGCCGCTACCTTCCTGAAGGTTCCTGTACGGGTGGAGTGCGCTCTGTGGGATAACCATGTTCCGCCGCCTGGCCAGTTCGCCGTGGCGAACGGGGTAGCCTGCGCGTCCAGCCAAGGCCTTGGCGCCGAACTTGACCTGGACATCCAACCCGCTGGACACGTCGAGTACCCCGGCATCCAGCCAGTGCGTCAGGCAGCTTATGCAGCAACTAAGGCGCACCTCGGCCGCAGCCTGGAGGGTGCCGCGCGGCGGGCCTGACACCAACGCAGCAAAGCGAATTTCCCACACAACTTTGCCCTGCCGCCGGCCGGCCGGGTAGCCAGCACCTTGAGCCGCCAACATATACTCCGAACATGCCAATCACGCGCCTCGACCGAGACATCCCAGTGACGCCGTCAGCCTCCACCCGAACCGGAGCGGAGCTGTGAGCGGCGGCCTCGTCGCGCTGCTCGACGACATTGCGGCCCTGGCGCGCATAGCGGCGGCCTCGGTGGACGACGTCGCAGCCGGAGCGGCCAAGGCCGGTGCAAAGGCGGCAGGTGTGGTCATCGACGACGCCGCCGTCACGCCTCAGTACGTATCCGGGGCCGACCCGTCCCGCGAGCTGCCGATGATCAAGAAGATCTTCTGGGGCTCACTGCGCAACAAGCTCCTGATCATCCTGCCGGCGTTGCTCCTGATCAGTGCCTTCATCCCGTGGAGCATTCCGTTCATCCTGATGCTCGGTGGCACCTACCTCTGCTACGAGGGTGCGGAGAAGGTGTGGCACAAGCTCCGCGGCCACCACTCCGCGGACGAAGATTCGCCTGCCGTTGACCGGGGTCCCGAGGCGGAATCCAAGGTGGTCAAGGGTGCCATCACCACCGACTTCATCCTGTCCTGCGAGATCATGGTGATCGCCATGAACGAGGTCCCCGATGCTTCCCTGTGGGTGCGGGCGCTCATCCTGGTGGTGGTCGCGATTGTCATCACCGTGGCGGTGTACGGCGCCGTGGCGCTCATCGTCAAGATGGACGACGTCGGCATGCACCTTGCCGCGAAGGATTCGGCGGGCTCCCAGCGATTTGGCGAGCTCCTGGTCCGGGGGATGCCCGCAGTGCTCGGCGCCATCACCTTCATCGGAACCATCGCCATGCTCTGGGTGGGCGGCCACATCATGCTGCAGGGAACGCACGATCTCGGCTGGCATACACTGTACGACCTTGTCCATGCCCTGGAGCACCCGTTCGCCGGCATTGCGGTGGTGGGCGGCTTCCTGGCCTGGCTCGTGAACACCCTGTGTTCCGCAGTGCTGGGTCTCATCTGGGGGACCATCGTGATGGCTGTTGTGACGCCGCTGCTCAAGGCGCTGCCGTCCAGCAAGGCCAAGGCTAAAGAAGAGCACGGTCACGCGGGCAGCGGCACGACTGACGGCAACCATGCCGCCACAGCCCAGCCGCCGGCGAAGAACGACGGCGGAACGGCCTCCTAGCCGCGGTGCACCGCTGCGGGTGCGAATGAAAACAGAACAACGACGGCGGGCTCCGCACCAGATCAGGTGCGGAGCCCGCCGTCGTCCGTGAAGCCTGTGCAGACCTAGTGCGTCAGGTCCTTGCCCTTCGTCTCCGGGATGCTGAAGACGAACGCGGCGCTGATGACCAGCAGCACCACTGCGTACACGTTGAACACCTGCGGCGCCCCGAGCGAGGTACCCAGCCACTGCTGGAGGTAGGGCGCGGTGCCACCGAACACTGCCACGCAGATGGAGTACGGGACGCCGACGCCAACGGTGCGGATCGACGTCGGGAAGAGCTCGGCGTACACGGCGGGAACGATGGCGGCGCTCGCGGCGATGAAGATCAGCATGACGGACATCGATACTGCCAGCTGCCACGCGGAATCCTTCAGCAGCCAAGTCATCGGGAAGTGGAACACCGCCGAGCCGATGGCGCCGGCCCACAGCACTTTCTTGCGGCCGATGCGGTCGGACAGCTTGCCCCAGAAGGGGAGGGCGGCAATGAACACGATGTTGGCGACCACGCCGGCCCACAGGGCTTCGCCTCGGTCGATCTTCAGAGCGGTAGTGGCGTAGCTCGGTGCCACGACGCCCCAGATGTAGTAGATCACCGTGAGCCCGACGGTCAGCCCGATCACCTGCAGGGCCTGCTTGCGGTACTGGACAACCTGCGGCCAGATCGGGGCACGCTTCTCCGTCTTTGACTCGCCTTCAAACGCCTCGGTTTCGTGCAGCCGTGACCGCATAATCAGGGCGTACAGGCCCATCGCGGCGCCCAGCAGGAACGGGACCCGCCAGCCCCAGGCGTTCATGGCCTCGGCGGTCATTGTCATGTTCAGGACCGCGCCCAGCAGGGTGCCGAACAGGATTCCCACCGTCCCCGATGTGTAGATGAGGGTGGCCCAGAATCCGCGGTGCTCCTTGGGCGCCATCTCGGACAGGTACGTCTGCGACGACGGGAGCTCGCCGCCGTGCGCCAGGCCCTGGACCAGCCGGGCCACCAAAAGCATCAGGGATGCCCAGGCGCCGACGGCGGCGAAGGTGGGTGCGACGCCGATCATCAGGCTGCCCAGGGAGGCGAGGCCAACGGCGAGGGTCATGGACGCTTTGCGGCCCACCCTGTCGCCGATCCAGCCGAAGAGGAAGCCACCGAACGGGCGGGCCACGAAGCCGACGGCGAAGATGGCCAGGGTGGACAGCACGGCCGAGGCCGGGTCCTGCTTGCTGAACAACTGGCTGGCGATGAACGGGGTGAACGTGGCGTAAATGGCCCAGTCGTACCATTCGACGGCGTTGCCGATGCCGGTGCCGACGACGGTCTTGGCGGTGGACATGCGTCCAGTCTGCTGCTTGCTTACTGCAATGGACATGGTGGCTTCCTGGTGGTCGGTTCGGATGGTGGTGGCGGGCAGCGGCGCTGCTGCCGGCTGTGAGTCTTGTCGGCTATGACGCGGCGGAAAGTGTGGCCAGCCGCGAGATCGCGAGCTGGGCGTAGAGCGCCGCTCCATCAGCCAGCACGCCGTCGTCGAAGGTTGCGTAGGGGGAGTGG
Organism: Pseudarthrobacter sp. SORGH_AS 212; assembly: GCF_030818145.1. Classification (NCBI taxonomy): domain Bacteria; kingdom Bacillati; phylum Actinomycetota; class Actinomycetes; order Micrococcales; family Micrococcaceae; genus Pseudarthrobacter; species Pseudarthrobacter sp. SORGH_AS 212. The sequence goes on from NZ_JAUTAA010000001.1 coordinate 2,614,173, forward strand.
TTGAACGGTGAAGTGGCGTGGTCGGCGCCCGGCGCGACGGCGCTGAGGCCAATGAACGTGCCCGGCACCTCTGCCAGCACCCTGGAGAAGTCCTCCGAGCCGCTGAGCGGAGTAGCCCAGCGGGCCAGGCGGCGCTCGCCGAAGAGGCTGCCGATGACCTTTTCGGCGGTGTGCGTCTCGTCCTCATCGGTAATGGTGAGCGGGTACTCCTGCAGGTAGTCGACGGCGACCTCCACCCCGTGTGCGGCGGCAATCCCCTTGAGCAGGCGCGGCACGGCCTCCATCATCTTTACGCGGGACGCTTCGGAGAACGTCCGGATGGTGGCCTCGATGCGGGCCGACTCCGGGATGACGTTCCGTTTGGTGCCGGCATGCAGCACGCCCACGGACAGGACCACGGGATCGAACATGTTGAACTGCCGGGTGACCATCACCTGCAGGGCGGTCACCATCTCCGCTGCAACCGTCACGGGGTCCTTGGCCGAATGCGGTGCCGAACCGTGGCCGCCGGCGCCCAGCACGGTGACCTCCAGCCCGTCGGAGGCACTGAGCATGACGCCCGGCTTGGTGCAGAACGTGCCGTGCGGCTCCAGCGAGGAGAACACGTGCATGCCGTAGGCCGCCTGGACGCGGGGGCCTGCGGCGTCCAGGACGCCTTCGCGGAGCATATAGCTGGCGCCGTCGAAGCCTTCCTCGCCCGGCTGGAACATGAGGACGACGTCGCCGGCCAGCTGGTGCCGCTTCTCGGCCAGGAGGGTGGCGGCTCCGGCGAGCATGGACGTGTGCAGGTCGTGGCCGCAGGCGTGCATGGCGCCATCGGCCTGGGAGGTGAAGTCCACCCCGGTCTTCTCCTGGACAGGGAGGCCGTCCATGTCCGCGCGGAGCAGGACGGCCGGGCGGGCATTGCTGACGCCGGCATTCTTTTGCTCTCCGGCGCCCGGGTGGCCGCCGCGCAGGACTGCAGTGACCGACGTCGTGTCCTTGCCCAGGGTGATCTCATAGGGAAGTCCGTCCAGCGCCTGAAGAACCCGCTCCTGGGTGCGTGGGAGGTGGAGCCCGATTTCCGGTTGCCGGTGCAGGTCGTGGCGGAGGCGGGTCAGGTCTTGCTGCAGGTCCTTGGCATCGGTGGTAATCGTCATTCCCGCTCCTCGGCGTCGGTCAGTCCTTCTCGTCGACTATTCTGGAGTGGCGTGGTTCACATTCCCGTTTAGCGCAGGAAATATGCTGTGTGGCCGGCCTCTCCCCACGATTCATGCACTACATGAGAAGGATGGATATGGAGCTCAGCGAGGAGGATCTTGCCCTGATCCAGGTCCTGCAGACCTCACCGAGGTTGGGTTGGGCTGATGCGGCCAAAGTACTCGACGTTCACGCCACCACCCTCGCGGCCCGGTGGGAGCGGCTGAAGTCCAGCGGTACCGCATGGGTGACGGCCCATCTGGCGGGTGATCCTCAGCAGATGCTTCTGGCATTCGTGGCCGTGGACTGCGAGATGAACCAGCGGGAAGCCGTGACCGCGCAACTCACAGCCATCCCGGAGATCGTCACCGTCGAGGAGGCCGCCAGCCACCGGGACCTCATGCTGACCGTGATCACCAAAACCCTTGAGGAGTTCAGCGAGAAGGTAGTCGCCCGGTTCAAGGCCATCCGCGGGCTGACCAAGTACCAGATCTCGCTGTGCACCCGGTTGCACAGCAGCGGTGACGCCTGGCGGCTCAACATTCTCGACAAACCGCAACTGGCGACGCTGCGGACGCTCGGAAATCAGGCTGCGTCCGGCGGCAGTCCTGCGCCGGCCCAGCTTCCCGCCAGCCACCTGGACCTGCTGCCCTACCTGGCGCGGGACGGCAGGGCCACCGCGGCGGATATTGCCCGCGGCCTGGGCCGGCAGCCGGCCACGGTACAGCGCCAGTTAAACCGGGTGCTGGGCAGCGGCATACTGCTGTTCCGCTGCGAGGTGGCCCAGGGACTGTCCTCCTACCCCGTGACCTGCCAGTGGTTCGCTAACGTTCCGGCAGGCCGGCACGAGGAAGCAGCGGCGGCGATCCGCACCATCAGTAATGTCCGGCTCAGTGCCTCCACCACCGGGCCCACGAACTTCGTGATCATCATGTGGCTGCATTCCCTGGCCGACGTCATGACGGCAGAACTGACCCTGCAGCAGAAGGTACCCGGCATCGACCTGGTGGAAAGCGTGGTCATGCTCAGCACCGTCAAACGCGTGGGTTGGCTGCTGAACCGGGATACGACGGCGAGTGGCGCCGTCGTCCATGCCGGCGGCTTGGAGATGGCCGGCTGACGTGTGTCCCCGGCGGGCCCGGATACAGAGGTGAGCCAGGGGCTTGGCCCCTGGCTCACCGGGTTTGGATCAGCTATGCGAGTTGACGCCTGTTAGCGTGCCGCTTCTCATCCATCCGGACCATTCAAGCCGGCCATTGCGATCGACTACAGCGAACCGGATCTCGTGGTAAACCTCTTCGGGGCCGCGGCGATCAAGCTTGCGGCTCACACGGTCATACCTGTCAACGATCTCGTAGCGGTCGCCGCGGTGCACGTAGTAGGTGAAGCCGTCATACATGCCTTCGTGCAGCTTGGTGTCGCGGCCACGATCCTTTTCGTAGCGCTTTTGCTGGATGTGGACGAGCTTCATCCCGTCACCACATCTCACACTTACCGGGAAGTTCACCCAATCGCCGCGGGCATCCTGCGGTGTCAGGGGTTTGACGGTACAACCATTTCTGTAGTTGTCATTGGCCTGGGCCGGTGCGGCGATTACCGCGGCACCGCCAAGAAGGCCCAGGGTGAGGGCTGGAACGAGCGCCATTTTCGCCCTGATGGACCGGGTTTTCAGTGTTGGGGTGATTGACATTTTCTTGCTCCTGAAAGGATGCATTTCCCATTTGTGCAGGGTGCGAGTGTCCCTGCTAAGGCAGCGCTGAGCGCGCGACCGGGCAAGTCGCGATTGACCAGTATGGCGGCAACAGCCTGCCTGTCCCATTTCAAACAGCACGCCCGACTGAGCGGGGGCTTGACTCACCGGAGTTCGTGATCCGGTTATCTAAGCGTGGACCCGCACACGGTCTTATTCCATATGCCGAAGTACCTTTTTTGACGCGTTTTTGCGACCCGTTCAGGGATCCTCGCGGGGTGCTGCACGTGCCAGGTATCCTCCATTGACTTCAGGTCCGGCAGGGCTACGGTTATAGGTAACCAGCTGTCTGGTTCGACGGGTGTGCACCGGGGGCATAGGTGCATGCGGAAACAGGTCTCGCTTCACAAACCGTTTCATCGGTATCCGATTCATGGCCCGCCTTACGGCGGGCTTCCCTGCACTGACCCACAGATTGTGTTCCAGTGACCGCTAATTTCATCAGAGCGTTGGCAGTGAAATCATTTGATCTTCCGGATAGGAAGCGCTGCCCGGACAAGGCCGAGTTCGACCTTGTCACCGTTGACGACTACACCGTGGCCCGCCTCATCCTCGCCCCTGGCTGGCGATGGTCCGAATCCGCCAAACCCACTGAGCTGACAGCCTTCTGCGAGCATCACCACCTCGGCTACTGCATCTCAGGCCGGCTGGACATCGAAACGGCCGACGGCGGGTGCTCGTCAATTCACGCGCACGATACCTACGCGCTCCCTCCCGGGCACGACGAGTGGGTGGTGGGCAACGAGCCGTTCGTCGCCGTCGAGTTCCTTGGCGCTGCATCCTTCGGACGGCCGCGGAGCTACGGCATGCATGCGCTGACGTAGCTCCCGGCGTGCCCAGGCCTACACATGCCAGGGCCTACAAGTCAGTTCTTTGGGATCCAGGTTTCGTAGGCCCTGTGCTTTGGCCGCAAGCAGCCCTATTGAACGGCAGGGTTCCCCGCTATGCTCTGGGTGCATCGACTGCATACGAGATTCCGGGGTAAGGGAGTTCCATGAAACCGCTGCCTGCACTTGAGCTAGTAACCCGCTTTGAGGACGCCGAATGGCTTGATCCAGTGGCCAAGAGCGTGCGGAAAGCAGTCAAGAAAATCATCCCGCCCGGCTGGATGCGCGATGTCCTCCACGGCGTCCCCGTGGGACACCCCGTGCACCCGTTGGCCGTTCAGGTCCCCATGGGCGCGTGGATTTCGGCCGCAGTGCTCGACGCTGTTCCCGGGACCGAGCAGGCGGCCAAGATCCTGGTGGGTGTGGGTGCCCTGAGCGCTGTCCCGTCGGCCGTGGCTGGATTCACGGACTGGACGCAGTTGCATCCCCAGCAGCAGCGCGTGGGGTTGGTCCATGCGGCCGCCAACATCGCGGCCACCAGCCTGTACTCGGCGTCGCTGGTCCAACGTGCCAGGGGCAGCCACGCGAGCGGCAAGGTGCTGGCCTACCTGGGCCTCGCCGTAGTGAGCGGCGGAGGCTTCCTGGGCGGCCATCTGACGTATCGGCAGGCAGCCGGCGTGAACCACAGTGAAGAAATTCCGCACCGGTTCCCGTCGGGGTGGCATGCCCTGGCGCCACTTGCAGAATTGCCCGACGGAAAGCTTGATAAGCGCGTGGTTGCCGGGCTGAACCTTCTGGTCTTCCGTGAAGGGGACAGCGTCAGCGTGCTCTCCGATGTCTGCAGCCACCTCTCCGGCCCCCTGCATGAGGGCAAGCTCAAGAGTTCCAACCTTGCGGACGACGGCGGGCCCTGCGTCGTCTGCCCCTGGCACCGGAGCACGTTCTCCCTCCGGACCGGCGAAGTTGTGGCGGGCCCGGCTACAGCGAAGCAGCCGCGGTTCGACACCCGCATCACCGACGGCATTGTGGAGGTCAGCCTTCCCGGCGCAGACGGGTAAAAACCGCCCACGGATCACTCTGCCGCGGCATCACGCCTGCCGACGGGTACGAACTGCCGACAAATCTCGACTGCCCACGCACCACGCCTTCTGTCTGGCTGCGGCTGGTGACGTGTCACGCAGCAATGCCTATTGGCTGAGCAGAAGGCTCACTCGCGACTTCCTGGATTCAGGCGGCGAGGTAGGCCGTGAGTGCGCGTTCGAGCGGGCTTAGGTTGTCCGGCTGCATGCTTGCCGGAGCGCCTGATGCTCTGGTCGGGCTGGGCCTACCCGCAGTGCCAGCGGCTCCGGCTGATACAAGATCTGTGGCTGGTGCAGGGTCTCCGACAGTTGTCAGGTGTCTGTCCGGTGCCGTGTGTCCGATCGCGCCGGGCACGCTGGTCACGACAGATTCCTCGGCCGCGCCAACGTCGCCGCCCGGCGCAAGGTCTCCGGTCGATGCTGAGTCTCCGGGCGCGACGACGTCTCCTGTCAGGGCCCTGTCCTGTTCGAGTTCGAGGAGTGCGGGTGGCCAGTGTGGTTGTTGTGGGTGGGGGTGTTGGCCCGGGTAGTGGCGGCCGGTGGGGGAGGTCCAGCCGGGTGGTTCAGTCCCGGTTGCTGGTGTGGGGGTCCAGCGGCTGTTGTGCTTCAGCCGGTGATGTTTCGGGCAGAGTTGGGCCAGGTTGCTGATTCCTGTTGTCCCGTGGTGCTGCCAGGCGGTGAGGTGGTCCGTTTCGTTGTCTGTGCTGGGGTTGGTGCAGCCGGGGAAGGTGCAGTGCCCGTCGCGCATCCTGATCCAGCGTTTCATCGCCTCCGTCAGCCGGTAACTGGTCCTACCGATCTCCAGCGGTGCGCCGTCGCGGGGATCGACGAGGACCCGGTAAAACGAGGTCGCCCCGTCGGCGACGAGTTTCCGTGCCATGGCCGCCGGGATGGGCCCGTACCCGTCCAAATCTGCCGGTTCATCAGTGATGCCCAGCAGGGCGAGCAGCGGGACGGTCACCAGGACGTCGGCTTTCGGTGCCGGGACCTTGCTGAGATCAATCGCGAACGGGTCGCTCCCGCCACCGGGTTTTTGGCCGTCGTTGGACTGGCCGGTGGCAGCTGTACCGGTGGCAGCTGTACCGGTGGCAGCGGCCCCGGTGTGGGTGCCGAGGAGGAGCCTGGCGGCGGTGTCGGGGCGGAGCTGGGTGAGGGTGCGGGTCTCGCCGGGGCCTTGGAGGCCGCGGGCGATCGCTGTGGTCTTGTTCCAGATGGCGCAGGCGGTGTCCGCGGGCAGGATCAGGGTAATCGTTGCCATCCCGTCGGCGTCTGGGCGGTATTCCATCCGCCGGTCCGCCACACACCTCGCATGCCGGGTTGCGAGGGAGGCGGGGTAGGTGCGTTCGCGCCAGGTCCTGACTTTCCGGCGGAACAGGTGCGGCACGAGGTCACCGGGTGCCAACCCGCGGGCACGGTTGGGGGCGTCGGGGTCGAAGAAGTGCGCCACCAGCGCCTCAGCACTCTCGGGGGCGAGGCAGTCCGCTTCGTCGGCCACAATCACCGCATGCCGCCACGACATCAACCCCGCAGCCAGCGCACCGGCAACAAGGGGCATCGCACAGACCTTCCGGGACTGGCTGATGAACGCTGCCGCCGCACCCGGGCTGAGCGTCAGGACCCCGGCGACTTCCGCGGTCGTGGACATCTCCACGAACGCCCGCTCCGAGTCTGTGGCGTCCGGCGGCGTCATCGCCTCCTGAAACTCGGCGAACTCAGCGGCGTCCCGGGCCTTGCCCGCCGCGATCTGGGCTTCCAGCCTGCTCCAGAACGCCAACCGCTGCAGCCGCAGCTCAGACTTCCGCTCCAAACCATCAACATCAGCACCGCCGGAACCAGCCACATATGGAGCGTTCGCGCCAAACACATCCGAGCCAGCCCGGTCCAGCTCCTCGTCCTTCAGGAACAGCACGTCGAGGCTGGCGACAGAGGCCCGAAGACCCTCCATCACCTCTGTCTCCTCGACCGGAGAAGCCGCCGCGTTTCCCATACAGACATCATCGCGTGAGGGTCTGACATTCATAGGCTGCTCCAACTCATCGCCGGAGCCCAACCAGCAGCGCCACAGAACCAGCAGCGCAACAAAGCCAGCCGCCCGGCACCCTCAAACGAGCGGGGTCACCCATTCGCCGTTCCGGAGCACCCCGGTGAGCCCGAGTCCGGAGTCAACCACCACAACGTCCGCAAGCATTCCCGCGGCAAGGTCGCCCACCTCGGAAGAAAGCCCGAGGACCGCAGCCGGCACGCTGCTCGCAGCCAGCACCGCATCCTGAAGTGGGACCCCGGCGGCCACGGAAACCCGCACCACATCCAGCAGCGTGGCCGTACCGCCGGCGATGGCACCCGTGGCGTCGACCCGTGCCACGCCCTGCTCAACGGTGACCGCCAGCGTCCCAAGCCGGTAGCCGCCGTCGTGCAGTCCTGTCGCGGCCATCGAATCGGTGACGAGTGCGACGTTCCCGGCACCCACCAGGTCGAACACCAGCTTGATGGTCTCCGGCACCACGTGGACGCCGTCGCCGATCAGTTCCACCACCGCCTGTCCGGCGCGCGCGGCACTGATGCTTGCGGCAACGGGGCCGGGGGACCGGTGATGCAGCGGCGGCATGGCATTCAACAGATGGGTCACCGTGGGCCGAAGCCTGCCCGTAACGTTGGACGAACCACGAAGTTCCAAGGCTGCTCGGTCAAGGAAAGCCGCGGCAGTGGAATGCCCGGCGGCCGTGTGCCCCAGCGACGGGATCACCCCGCGGGAGGCCAGCAGATCCAGGAGCGCGGAAGCACCCGGAAGCTCTGCGGCGAGCGTCATGGATGCAAGGGACGTCCCGGCGGCTTCCAACAGTTGCTCCATCAGGGCGTTGTCCGGTTCCAGCAGCAACCCCGGGTCGTGGGCGCCGCATTGGGACGACGCGAGGAAGGGGCCCTCAAGATGGGACCCTGCAGTCAAACCCTCCCCGGCCACTGTCCATAGCGCACTCAGATTGCGCAGCAGGTCCCGTGGCGACCCCGTCACCACGCTGGCCAGCAGGGTTGTGGTGCCCCGGCTGTGCAGGTAGCGCGCCGCGGCCCGGGCGCCGTCCACAGATCCTTCCGAAAAGTCGTTTCCGTGCGCGCCGTGGCAATGCAGATCAACCAGCCCTGGCAGGAGGATACGTCCGGCGGCAGTGGGGTCGCGGGCGGGCAGGGGTTCTCCGGGGAAGTCCGACGCCGGACCGGTGTACGTGACGCGGCGGCCGTCCACAGCCACCACACCATCGGCGATGTCCAGGCGTCCGGTGACCACGCGCCCGCGCAGGATCAGTTCGTTGCTCACGTCGTCAGGCCTCCCGCAGCGGATTATTCCACAGCAGGATGCCCCGGGCGGTTACCGCCCGGGGCATGGGTTCAGCTCAGGGGACCTGCGTCCCTACGCCACTCTGTCAGGCAACCAGTTCTGCGTCGGCCGCGACGGCAGGACGCCGCGCCGCCCTGGTGCGCAGCGCGAGCATCAGCACGGCCCCGATCAGCGCGGGTGCCGCGAACGCCATGGCAGCCACGGGTACTCCGCCACCAAAACCCACCAGCAATGCACCGTAGGTGGGCCCGGCGATAGCGCCAAGCCGGCCCACGGCCAGGGCCCAACCCAGGCCGGTGGCACGCGTAGCGGCTGGGTAGAACTGGGCGATGAAGTCGTTGATCATGTTCTGTGTTCCCAGTCCGCCAAAGCCCGCGACGGCGGCAAGTACCGTCATGAGGGCAGCCGGCGGGTTGGTGGACATCAGCAGGAGGGCTACCGCCGCGCTCACGAAGCCGACGATCACCAGCGGCCGTGGCCCGAACTTCTGGCTGGCTACGGACGCAAGGACGGTACCGACGACGGCGCCCACCGAGTAGGCCAGCAGGAACGACACCGAGGAGCCGACGCCGAAACCTGCCGTGCGCATGATCTGCGGGAGCCAGGTGCTGACGCCGAAGATCGTCAGCAGGCTCAGGACCGTGATGGCCCAGAGCAGGACAGTGGTGCGGGCTGTCCCCTCGGCGAACAGGGCACGGGTGGGCGAGATCCTGGCGGATGGGACGGCGGATGACGTGGCGGCATCGCCGCTGCCGGGCAACCCATAGGCGGCTTCGAGCCTGTCCGCCTCGGCGGTGCGGAGCTGGGTGCGGAGGAACGACGGCGATTCCGGCAGCAGGAACCACGCGAACGGGACGATCAACAGGCCGGCCGCTCCGATGGCGTAGACCGGGCGGAAGCCGCTCCCCTCCAACAGTGCCAGCGAACTGAGGGATGCCACCACGGTTCCCACAGCCGGGCCCGTCAGCACTGCGCCGAGCACCAGCGACTTCTTGCCGGGCGGGGCGAACTCGTTGGTGAGCGCCACCGCCGTCGGGAGCAAACCGCCGACGCCGAAGCAGGCGACAAAGCGGAACACCGCAAAAAGCTCCCAGCTCGGCGCTGCGGCGCAGGCCAGCATGGCCAGCGAAAAGAGGGCGAGGGCGCTGACAAAGATCCGGCGCCGGCCCAGCCGGTCAGTCAGCGTGCCGACGATAAGGGAGCCAAGCAGCATCCCCACCAGCGCAATGGAGCCAACGGCACCAGCGGCGGCGGGCGTGACGTTGAACGGCGGATGTCCGATCAGGCCGGGGAGGGTGGCGCCGTAGACGTAAAGGTCGTAGCCGTCCGCGAGCAGGCCAAGCCAGCACAGCACGAAGATGACGGCCAGGGATTTCCTGGGAGCATTGGAGTTCATCGTTGATTCCAATCGGATAAGACGCCAGGCAGTCCCCGGCGGGTCGTCCATCAGCTTGCCCGCCGGTGGGCGCCGCCGAAATCGTACTTTTCACTGAGTGAAAATGCACTTTGTGTCGTGGGCCACAAAGTTGAGGCTTGAAGAAGGAGGGGCGTCTATCAAGGGTGAAGGGAGACCGCGTGGCGGGAGCGGGTAGTGCAGCGGGGTCCGTGCCGGTGGTTCCCGGCCAGCCCGTGGTGGTCCGCGCCCTCAGCCTGTTGGCCCAGTTCACCGAACAGCGAAGGGCCCTGAACCTGTCCGAGCTGGCCCGCCTCGCGGACCTGGCGCCCGCCACCGCATTGCGGATGGTGCGCCACCTGACGGAATGGGGAGCGCTGGAAAAGCTGGAGGACGGCCGCTATGTGGTGGGAGTGCGGCTGTGGGAGATTGCCTCCCTGTCGCCCCGCGGCCACGGGGTCCGGCAGATCGCCCTGCCCTACCTCGAGGACCTTTACGAAGTGACGCGCCACCACGTGCTCCTTGCCGTTCGCGAAGGCCACGAGGCCGTCCTGATCGACAGGCTCTCCTCACGCACCGCCACCGAAGTCGCGTACCGGGTAGGTGGCCGGATGCCCCTGTCCACCACCGCCGTCGGGCAGGTCCTCCTGGCCTACACTGCCCCGGACGTGCAGGAGGAGCTGCTGGCTCAGCCTGACGGAGAGGGCGGCGGCCCGGGACCAGGCCCCGCCAAGGACCTGCGTGCACTGCTGGCCGAGGTCAAGCAGGCGGGCGCCGCCGTGGTGAGGCGTACCCATCCGTCGCAGACGGTATCCGTGGCGGCGCCCATCCGTGGCGCCGGCGGGGATGTTGTGGCGGCACTGTCCATCGTGGTGCCCGATGCCGCCACCCAGGCGCATGAAATGGTGCCGCTGGTGCGTGCCTCGGCCCTCGCCATCTCCCGGAGCCTGGGGCACCAGGGGAAGGCCAGCGGTGCCTGGCGGCATCCTGTACCGGCCGCGCGCGGAAACAGCTCCGCCTGAAAGTTGCCGAGGGTGCTTCCGGTCTTCCCGGCACGGGCCTAGAGTAGAAACACTAAGCATGCTTTCTATTCTGAAAGGGTTGTTTCTGATGCGAAAAGTACCTGCGCTTGGATTGATGGCGGCGGCAATGCTGGCCGTGGCCGGTTGCTCCGGCGGGGGCGGCGGGACATCCAGCCCTTCGGCAACGGAGTCGGCGTCGGCAACCCCAAGTGCCGAGGCGAAGGTGTTCAGCGAGGATGAGCTGCGTGACCTGATCGCCGGCCAAAAGGACGGGGACGGCAACGAGCTGAAGCTCTACTCGAAGGAACAGGTGGACCAGGGCGGGAACATCGCCAACCTGCTGATGAGCACTGCGACAGTCGATCCCAAGGACTGCAAGGACATCGCGACAGCGGGCCTGCTGGACAAGGTGGAAAGCGGCGACGTAGCCGTTGCCCTGTCTGAAGGCGACCAGCCACGCACGTTGTCCGCCCAGTCCGGCAGCGAGGGGCCGGACGCCGTGAAGGTGCTTAGCGGTATCAAGGACAAGATGGACCAGTGCGCCAATTTCAAGGTGTCCGCCCTGGGCCAGACCTACGAGGTGTCCTCCGAGGAGCTCAAGGCTGACACCGACGCCAGCGAGACGTTTGCCACGGTGAGCACCCGCAGCGGTGAGAACGGCCAGAAGCTGATGCAGGTCTCGGCCGCAGAAGGCAGGCTGCTGGTGGTAGCCACCAAGAGCGGCGCCAGCCTGGGGGATCCGGACAGGAAGGAGCTTGAGGACCTTATCGACAAGGTGCTGGAGAAGGCGGACGATGGCGGCAGTGCGACGTCCAGCCCCACGTCCACATCGTCGGCTACTTCCGGCAGCACGTCCTCCAGTTCCGCGACGCCCAGCGGGTCGGCGGTGCCAAGCACCACCGAATCGGAGATGGAGGAGAGCGAAGGGCCCACGCCCTCGCCTACCGCCTCGAACTGACGGCACGCGGTGCATAACTGCGGCGCATAAAGCAGGCGGGCAGGACCTGGTGGTCCTGCCCGCCTGCCGCCTTGCTAAGGGTTGGTAACGCTTAGTCCGGGCTGTTGCCCGTGCCGGCGCGCGTTGACTTGCTCATCTGGAACCGGGGAATATCACCGGGATTCGGGCCGCCGCGGAACTTGGGCGACGGTGCCTGGCCCTCGCTGATCCGCTGCAGCTCCTGGTCCTGGAAGTCTTCTTCCTTCCCGAGCATCACGGCGGAGTCGTGGTTGGTGATCTCGCCCTTGAAGGCCCGGACCATGACGCTGCGGTCAAACTGGCCTTCCCATTTGGAGACCACGAAGGTGGCCACGCAGTTGCCGAGCAGGTTGACCACCACGCGCATGGAGTCCATCAGCCGGTCCGCACCGAGCAGGAGCGCCACGCCGGCTACCGGGAAGATCCCCAGCGCGGCGGCCGTGGCGGAGAGTGCCAGGAAGGACGAGCCCGGGACGCCGGCCATGCCCTTGGAGGTGAGGAGCAGGACGCCCAGGGCGGCGAGCTGCTGGCCGAGGTCCAGATTATGTCCGAAGGCCTGCGCCAGGAAGAGCAGCGAAATCGAGAGGTAGATGGCTGCGCCGTCGAGGTTGAAGGAGTATCCGGTGGGTACCACCAGGCCGGTGGTGGCGCGGGAGCAGCCGGCGTTGGTCAGCTTGGTCATGATCCGTGGCATGACGGCCTCGGTGGAAGCGGTGCCCAGGGCCAGGAGGAATTCCTCACGGGTGTACTTGAGGAACTGCCACAGCGGCACGCGGGCGGTGAGCCAGGCGACGGCGAAGAGCAGCCCAATGAAGACGATGGCGGCTCCGTAGCACGCGGCGATCAACACGGCGTAGGTGCTCAGCGTACTGAGGCCGTACTGGCCGATGATGAAGGCCATGGCGCCGAAGGCACCAATGGGTGCCACCTTCATGATCCAGGACATGATCTTGAAGATCAGTTCCAGGACGGTCTCCATCAGGCTGATGACCGGCATGCACCGTTCGCGGCCAATGACCACAATGGCTGCACCGAAGAATACCGAGAAGAACAGGACCTGCAGGAGGCTGTTGCTGGCGAAGGCGCCGATGACGCTGGCGGGGATGACGTCCAGGATGAAGGATGCCGCGTCCTTGGGTGCGGCAGAGCCGGTTTTGGCGTCCAGATCCGCCTGCGACAAAGTGGCCGGGTCAATATTCAGTCCTGCGCCGGGCTGGACCAGGTTTCCCACCACCAGGCCAAAGAGCAGGGCGAACAGGGTGGCCGCCGTGAAATAGACCAGGGCCTTGACCCCAACCCTTCCAACCGCCTTAACGTCGCCTACGGCCGAAATGCCGGTGACGATCACCAGGAAGATCAGCGGCGCGATGATCATCTTGATGAGTTTGATGAAGCCATCTCCGAGCGGCCTCAGCTGTGATCCGAGGTCCGGCCAGAAATGCCCTATGAGGACACCTGCCACGACGGCGATCAGAATCTGGAAGAAGAGCGACTTATACAGCGGCTTCCTCTTCGCGGGCACCGAACTCGCCTTCAGTGCCTCAGGGTTGGGGATCTTCATTGACCTTTGCCTCTTCGATTCGGGAACAGCCCGGGGACGCCCGGGGCTTAAGGCAAAAGTAACCCCAGTCACATCAATTCCGCAAGGGGAAATTGCATTTCCACAATGCGAAATGCCTAAATTCAGTTTGTGACTGCCGCGCCCCTCCCGTAGCCGCCTGGGCCGCCGCGAAGCGTGTCCACAGCGTGCAGCACACGTTCTGCCAGTTCGGTGGCGGGAAGGGAGGCGTCCACCCGGAGGAAGGTGCCGAATTCAGGCAGTCCCGCGTAGGCATCCCGGAAAGCGGCCAGGTCCGCCAGGGTTTCGGAATCGGTTCCACGCGCTGTGATCCGGCGGTGCGCTTCGGCCGGGTCCAGGTCCAGATGTACGACGGCGGCGGGCTGGGGAAGTGCCGTGAGCAGCCAGGGCAGGAAGCGCCCGCGCGGCAGTCCCTTCGTGGTGCGCAGGGCAAGCTGGCAATGAAGGTGGCGGTCCATGACCACCACGCCATCGAAGCAGCGGGCCCGGACATGGGACACCAGCACGTTGGAGACGCGCAGGAGTGTTTCGGCGGCGTCCGCGGCCCTGGCCGGCAGTTGCACACCCCACCTGGCAGCCAGGACTGACATGGTGCGCCGGCCCGCATGGTTGCTCAGCAGCATCGCCTTGCCTCCTCGTGACCGGACAGCCTGCACCAGGGCGCGGGCCGCCGTCGACTTGCCCGAACCGTCGATGCCGGTGAGAACGATGATCATGTGGCCTCCTTCCGCCACTTCCTACAACGCGGGCCGGCCGGCCAACGTCCCGGTTGAGGCCGAACTCACAGGAAGCGCGGCAGAAAGTAGGCTGGGACTCGCGGCGTGCTTCCCCGGAACCGCCCGCAGGACCAGCCAGCAACAACGGAAGGCAGGATCATGACCACACCGAACGATGAACCCCGCAACACCGCGGACCTCCGTGGACCCGGCGACCCGGACGAAGCCCGGGACAACGCGGAACAAGTCACCGAAGCCCCGCAAAGCGGGCAGCACCCGGAGCAGCCGAACGCCGCCAATATCCGCGAAGAGCAGCAGGCCCACGCTGCCGGGACCGTGCCGGCGTCGTACGTGGGAAGCGGCGAGACTGCCGGCAGCGAGGCTGCAGACCCTGCGGACGGCGGGCAGGAGCGCAAGCCTGAGGAAGCGGTGAAGGATCCCGGGACCTGGGACGACGACGTCTAGGATGATCAACCGTACGGATGTGGATGAGGCCGCCCAGCGGATTGCCGGCCTCACCCGGCTAACGCCCGTGCTGGAGGCAGACCGCGGCCAGTACCAAGGCCCGGTCTGGTTCAAATGCGAATTCCTGCAGCACACCGGAAGTTTCAAGGCACGCGGTGCGCTGAACCGGATCCTGGCCAGCCAGGAACGCGGGGAGCTGACCCCGGCGGGCATTGTGGTGGCTTCGGGAGGCAACGCCGGCCTGGCCAACGCCTACGCAGCTGCCCGGCTTGGCGTCCCTGCAACGGTCTTCGTCCCCGCCGCGGCGCCCGCCGTCAAGGTCGCAAAGCTCAGGGACATCGGTGCCGCCGTCGTGCAGGGCGGCGCGGAATACGCGGTGGCCTACGAAGCAGCGGTGGCGCATGCTGCCGGGACCGGCGCGGTGTACTGCCACGCGTACGACCAGCCGGAGATCGCGGCCGGCGCGGGGACGGTGGGCTTGGAACTGCTGGACCAGGTACCCGGTGTGGACACGGTCCTGGTGGCCGTGGGCGGTGGGGGACTGATGGCCGGCATTGCCGCAGCCGTGGAAGGGCACGCCAAGGTGGTGGCAGTGGAGCCCGAAGGCGCACCCACCCTTCATGCCGCGCTGCGTGCGGGCAGCCCGGTGGACGTGGCCGTGTCGGGTGTCGCGGCGGATTCGCTGGGTGCCCGCAGCGTTGGCGCGATCGGCTTCGCGGTGGCGGTCCGCGCCGGCGTCGAAAGTGTCCTGGTGACGGATGCGGACATTATCGCCGCCCGGAGCGCGCTGTGGAACGGCTACCGCATCGTGGTGGAGCACGGTGCAGCCGCTGCCTACGCCGCCCTGCTGTCCGGCGCGTATGTGCCGGGGCCGGGCGAACGCGTGGCCGTGGTCCTTTGCGGCGCCAACACGGACCCGGCCACGCTGTAGGCGGCCGGATCCGCCGCGCAGTTAACCGCTGCGCTGGTTTAGCTGCAGAAACGGCTGTAGGTGCCGCTGGCCTGTTCGTAACCGGTCTGGAGTTCGGCCAGCTTGGCCTCGTCCGGAGTTTCCTTTGCCTGCTCATCCGTGTACTCCAGGATGGACTGCAGTGCGGGCTTGAGGTCATCCGAGGCGACCGCGTGGATGGGGCGGATCTGGTTGGCCAGGCGGTTCATGCCCGTCTTGCCGGCACCGTTGGCGGGGTTCGAGACAACGGACTGAATACGCTCGCAGGTTTCGGTGGTGGAAAGCTGGTGGGAAGCGGAGCAGGCCGTGGCGGAGGCAAGGAGGCCTGCGGCGAACAGGACTGTGGCGAGTTTCTTCATGGATCCCTCAGTAGTCGATTGAGGGTTCGATTGTAAGCAGAATGGGGGCTTCGATGCCTTGGCGGGCATGACGCAGGCGCTTAAAATTACTGGACCACCGTGCGGAGCTGCCGCAGATTGGCCCCGCGCATCACCCGCCAACTAAGGATCCAGCATGCGCCGAACAGCACATCGCCGCACCGCCGCAGGACTCATCGCCCTCTTCGCGCTGCTTGCGCCATCCGCCATTCCCGCCTCGGCCTCGGCGCCTCCGCGCGACGTCATAGTGCTCGACGGCGCCAATTCCGCCGAGGGCATTGCCGAGGGCCGCGGGACTGCTTTCTACGCCGGCGAGCTGATGACCGGTGACATTTTCAGAGGCGACATCCGTGACGGGAAGGCAGGGCGGTTCATCGACGTCTCCACCTTCGACCCGAACCCCCGGATGGCTGTTGGCCTCAAGTATGACGAGCGCACCAACCTGCTCTTCGTAGCCGGCGGCGGTACCGGCAAGGCCTTCGTCTATGACGCGGAGACCGGCAAGGACGCGGGCGCCGTTGACCTGGCGCCGGGCTTCATCAACGACGTCACCGTCACCAAAGACGGCGCGTGGTTCACCAACTCCAAGCGCCCGGAGCTGTACTTCGTCCCCGTCAGCCGCTCGGGAAAGCTGGGGAAGGTGGAGACGAGGACCCTCAATGATCCAACAATTGCCCTGTCTGATCCGGCAAGCCAGTTCGGACTCAACGGCATAGCGTCGGCCAGCGGCGGTAAAGTCCTGATCGTTGCACATACCTTCAACGAGGCCGTTTACACCGTGGATCCCGAGACCGGCGACACCGCGAAGATCGACACTCCGGCGCTGCCCTACGTTGACGGCATCCTGGTGAAGGGCCGCACCCTGTGGGCCGTCCAGAACCAGCAGGACAAGATCGCCCGTATCAGGCTTTCCGGCGACCTCTCATCCGGCAAGCTCAAGGAGGAGATCACCAGCAAGAACTTTGACGTCCCCACCACACTGGCCAGGTTCGGTGATACCCTCGCCGCGGTGAACGCGAAGTTCAACAAGATGCCGCCGCCCACGCAGTATGAAGTGGTGCTGGTCCCTGCCCGCAGCCACGACCATGACGGCAGCCACAATCAGGACGAGGACTGACAAGACCCTGGCTGGCAGCAAACCGTCGCCGAAACCGGGTTTTCGCGACAGGTGCTGCCAGCCAGTTCGGGCTGGTCTTAGCCAAGAAGTGCTCAGACGGTGCGGGGTGCCTTCGTCAGGTTGTCCTTGAGTTCGGCGGCGTTCTGCCGCTTCACGTAGGCCGGCCGGTCACGCTCAACACGCCAGCTTTCCTCCAGCGGGCCCACATTGACGGTATCGAATCCGAATTCGTCGTACAGGTTCGCCACCAGTTCCGCGGCCTCCGGGTAGTCGCTGGCGGTGGCCAGGGCACGGCGGTTGTCCGTGCCGGCCGGGGTGCCGTCCGTGGTGATGTCCTTGGCCATGATGTGGTTAAAGCCCTTGGCCACCTTTGACTGGGGCAGGTGCTCCTGCAGCAGGCCGGAGGTGGTGGCCTCGCCGTTGTCCAGTGCCGGGACCCGGCCGTCGCGCTCCCAGTAGTAGTTGTTGGTGTCGATGACGATCTTGCCTGCAAGCGGCTCCGCCGGAACGTCCTTGTAGTTCTTCAGCGGCACCGTAACCACGGCGAAGTCGCGCGGCAGCGGCCGCTTCAGCTGCAGTTGCAGCCCGTGCCTTCGGGCCAAGCTCTGCCACGAGGTCCGTCAGGGTTTCCGGTCCGCGCGAGTTGCTGATGACTACGTCGTAGCCCAGCTCCGCCGCCTTCCGGGCAACCTGGCTTCCAATATGTCCTGCACCGATGATTCCGATTGTTGTCATAGTGGCGGCAACAGCGGCTTCCATGAAGTTATTTCAGGCAAACTTCGGGAATAAAACGGCGGCGAAGCAGCTACTTTCCCAGGTAGCGCCCCGGCCGGTGGTTCAGCGCCAGGATGAGGTTCAGCAGGGTGGCGCCGGCTGCGGAGAGAAGCACCATCAGCGGGGACACCAGGGCAAGGGCTGCCAGCACGATGGCCACGTCCAGCACCATCTGCACATACCCGGCCCGCCATTTCAGCTTGTCCTGCAGCAGCAGCGCCAGGATGTTGAAGCCGCCCAGGCTGGACTTGTGCCGGAACAGGATCAGCAGTCCCACGCCGGCCAGGAGGTTCCCGGCTGCAACGCCGTAGGCGGGGTCCAGCTCCAGGGACCCGAAGGCCCACGGGTGCAGGCTGGCCATCACCGAGACCAGCGCGATGGCGGCCCCGGTGCGCAGGGCGAAATTCCAACCCTTCTTCCAGATGGCGAGGCCGAAGAACGGCAGGTTGACCGCCGTGAAAATAACTCCGAACGGCAACGGAACGGTGTAGCTGAGCAGCAGGGCCAGCCCCGCGGTGCCGCCGGTCACCGCCTCGCTGGACTTGAGCAGGAACAGGCCCAGCGACGCCGCGAACGTGCCCGTCAGGATGCCCAGGACGTCCTCCACCACTGAATGGCGGGCGGCCGACGGCGGCACGGCGGGTCCCGCCGTCGTCCCGCCTTGCCCGGGCGTTCCGTCAGCCGGGGCCGGGGCCGGGGTGCGAAGTGCTGAGGTGGTCACTGGGCGGCGAACCGTTCCCGGTGGGCGAGGACAGCGAGCACGCGATCGTTCGTTGCCCGGTCCGCCAGGCTGATCCGCACACCGTCACCGGCATAGCCGCGGGCCAGGATGTCGGCCGAGGACAACGCGTCCAGGAGTTGCCCGCGCAGTTCGTCAGAGGCGCGGAGCCAGTAGAAATTGGCCTGGCTGTCCGGGACGTCCCAACCGGATTCCCGCAGGGTCCCGATCACGCGGGTGCGTTCCTCCGCCACGGCGTCGGTGCGGGCGGCGAGCTCGTCGGTGGCTGCCAGCGAAGCGATGGCCGCGGCCTGGGCCATCCGGTTCACGCCGAACGGAATGGCGGTGCGCCGCAGGCCGTCCGCTATCGACGGGCGGGCAATGGCATAGCCAATCCGCAGCCCCGCCAGCCCGTAGGCCTTGGAAAAGGTGCGCAGGATGCAGAGGTTGGGGTACCGGCGGTAGAAGGCCAGCGAATCCAGGCCGGAGCCGCGCTGGTATTCGACATACGCCTCGTCCAGCACCACCAGGACGTGCGGCGGGACTGCCTGCAGGAACTCCTCCAGTGCGTCCGCTTCGATGGACACGCCGGTGGGGTTGTTGGGCGAGCAGAGGAGTACCAGGCGGGTGCGGTCCGTGATGGCCGCGGCCATGGCGGAGAGGTTGTGGTGCTCGGTGTCCAGCAGCGGAACGGGCACCGGCCTGGCGCCCGCCACCGTGACCAGGATGGGGTAGGCCTCGAAGGAACGCCACGCGAAGACCACTTCATCGCCGGCATCGCACACGGCGGAAATGATCTGCTGCAGCACGCCGGAACTGCCCGGACCCGCGGCGATTTCATCTGCGGTGACGCCCACGTGCCGGGCGATCGCCTCGCGAGCGTCCACCACGCCCATGTTCGGGTACCGGTGCATCAGGGAGGCCTCGGCGGCCACCACATCGACCACCGGGGGCAGGGGAGCGAAGTGGCTCTCGTTGGAGGCCAGGGCCGCGGTCAGTTCGGACTCGGCGCTCTTGCCGGCAACGTACGCGGGAAGCTGTGCGACGGCGGCGCGGAGGGCGGGGAGCGGCCGCTTCGGGAAGGGTGCTGGTCATGCCAGCATCGTGGGACAAATAGGGGCGTCTGCGCAACACAGCCGGTTCCGGCAGGACAGATCCTGATGCAATGGTGCCCATGAGTGGCAAAATGCTCACTATGCACCGCATTGATGCCCTTGACGCAGAGATCCTCCTCACACTCGACCGGGACCCGCAGGCCACAGTCCTTTCGCTCTCGAGGTCGCTGGGCGTGGCCCGCAACACCGTGCATGCCCGGCTGCGGCGGCTGGTGAACGACGGCAGCCTGGCGCCATTCAGCCAGCGGGTCCGCACCGAAGCCCTGGGGTTGCCGCTGATCGCTTTCATTTCGATCTCCATCAGCCAGTCCGCCAGCGACGAAGCCACGGCGGCGCTGCAGGCCGTTCCGGAAATCATCGAAATGCACGCCACCACCGGCGACGCGGACCTGCTTGCGAAAGTGGCGGCGAAGGACCCGGCCGACCTGCACCGGGTAACCAATGCGATGCTGGCGATCGCCGGCGTCGTACGCACCAGCACGGCGATGTCCCTGGTGGAGGTCATGCCCACCCGGACACTGCCGCTCCTCGAAGCGGTGGCCCATTCCAAGTAGCCCCCGCGCCGCGCGCTCACGTGCTCCAGTGGTCAGGCGAGCAGTTCCAAAGCGTCGATAAGCGCATCCACGAATGCGGTGAGGATGGCGGGCTGGGTGCGGCCGGTCATGGTCTGGATCTGCCCGTGACGCTGCCGCAACACCGGATGGTCCAGATGAACCGTCACCAGTTCCTCGCGGTCCCGCCGGTCCAGGGACAGGCCGCCCACCAGAGAAACGCCGACGCCGGAACGGGCGAACTGGATCACCGGGTTGATGTGGTCCGACTGCAACGTGATGGATGGGGTGAGGCCCTCGATCTGCATGGCGAGGTCGAACAGTTCCCGCTGGCTTGAACCGGGTGCCGTGACCGCCAGCTTGTAGCGGCACAGGTCCTTCAGGGTGGTGGTCTGTTCCGCGGCGAGCTGGTGGTCCGGGGACACCAGCGCGAAGGCCACAGGCGTTGGCGTGGAATGTTCCACCGTCACCTTCGCCTGCGGGCCCAGCGAGAACACCACGGCGACGTCGGCCTCGCCCTCCGCCACACGGCGGGTCCCCTCAGAGGAGGAGACTACGTCGAGGTGGAATTCGACGTCGTCATGCTGGCGGCTGAGGCCGGCGATCGCCGAGGGGACCCACACCCTGGCGAACCCCTCCGCGCAGGCCACCCGCAGGGTCCTCGTCTTCCGCTGCATGGAGACCAGCAGTTCCTCCCGGACGGCGGCACCTTCCGCCTCTGCCCGCCGCACGTAAGCCAGCAGGAGCCTGCCCGCCTCGGTCAGTTCCACACCCCGGGCATGCCTGTGGAACAGCGGCATGCCGAGCGAGGTTTCGAGCTTGTTGATCTGGCGGCTGATGGCGGATGCGGACACGTGCAGCTTTGTTGCGGCCTCGGTGAGGGTGCCCTCCTGCGCCACGGCGTCGAAGTACAGCAGTGCCGGAGTCAGCATGTTCATGCCCGCGGACCGACCTTTAGGTTTGCATGGAAGTCAACGCTCATCGACAAAACGATACTGGTTGTTTGCGCCAGGGACACCTAACTTGGGACTCACGCCATAAGAGCAAAGGATGTACGGAATGCAGGAACGCAAGGAAATTCTGGCCGCAGCAGCTGAATTTGTAGACTCCGGCCGCTTCCGGGAGGATCTGGCCCGGCTGGTCTCCTACCCCACGGAGAGTTTCAGCCCGCAGGGACGCGTTGCGCTGAAGTCATACCTTGATGACGTCATCGGGCCGGCTTTTTTGGCGATGGGCTGCGTGGTGGACCGGTTCGACTCCTGGCGGGGTGGCGCCAACTCCTTCCTGGTGGCCACCCGGCACGAGGATCCTGGGCTGCCCACCGTTCTTTGCTATGGACACGCCGACGTCACCGACGGCCAGGCCGGGGAATGGAGCGCCGGCCGCAGCCCCTGGACGCTCAGCGACGACGGCGACCGCTGGTACGGCCGCGGCGCCGCCGACAACAAAGGCCAGCACTGGATCAACATCGTGTCGCTCCGGCTGCTGCTTGAGCAGCGGGGCCGCCTCGGTTTCAACCTCGTATTCCTCTTGGAGGGGGCAGAGGAGATCGGCTCCCCGGACCTCGCCGACTTTGCCGCCGAACACCAAGACCTGCTCCGGGCCGACGTCTTTATCGGCTCCGACGGCCCCCGCCTCGCCGCCGGGAGCCCCACGGTGTTCCTGGGCGCACGCGGCGGCGTCAGCTTCGAACTGATTGCAGACCTCCGTGCCGGCTCGTACCACTCAGGAAACTGGGGCGGGCTCCTGCGGAACCCGGCCACCACGGTGGCGGCCGCCGTCGGGTCCCTGGTGGACGGGCACGGAACCATTCAGCTGCCCGAACTGCTCCCGGCCGCTATCCCGGACTCCGTCACCGCTGCGCTGGACGTACTGGACCTGGTGCCGAATCCAGGTGATCCCCAAGCAGACCCTGCCTGGGGAGACCGGACCCTCAGCCCGGCCGAGCGCCTCTACGCCTGGAACACCCTCGAAGTTCTGGCGCTGGGAGCGGGCAACCCGGACAAGCCCGTCAATGCCATTCCCGGGACCGCCCGGGCCGCGCTGCAGTTGCGGTTCGTGCCCGGCACAGACGTGGCCAACCTTGAAGCGGCCATCCGCAGACACCTGGACTCCGCGGGCTTCACCATGGTGGAGCTACGCATGGGCACCTCGTTCGCCGCCAGCCGCATCGATCCGGACAATCCCTGGGTTGCCTGGGCCGCGAACTCGCTGACCGCAAGCACCGGCCGTGAGGCCACCGTCCTGCCCAACATCGGCGGCTCCCTGCCCAGCTACGTCTTCGCTGATGTCCTTGACCTCCCCACCCTCTGGATCCCGCACTCCCACCCGGGGTGCCAGCAGCATGCCCCGGACGAACACCTTTTGGTGGACGTGGCCCGGGAAGGCCTGCAGATCGCCAGCGGCCTGTTCTTCGACCTCGCCAATTCACACAGTCCCGCGTCCGCCGGCGCGGACCAGCACTCCCTGACCGTCAGCTCCGTATCCTGAAACCTGGAGTTTCCATGACCATTCCCCAGCAGAAGAACCAGCCCACGGCCCTCGCCGCCGCCGATGCGCCGGACGCATCGCCCGATTCCAGGGCGGCCACCCGCGGAATTGTTGCCGCCACTATCGGCAACGCCCTCGAATGGTTCGACATTGCCATCTACGCCCTGCTGGCCATCTACATTGGCCGGAACTTCTTCCCCAGCAGCGATCCCGGAGTCGAACTCATCCAGGCTTTTGCCGTGTTCGGCGTCTCCTACCTCATCCGTCCATTGGGCGGACTGGTGCTGGGCTCGTTCGCTGACCGCCATGGGCTGAAGAAAGGCCTGACTGTCACCATCCGGCTGATGGTCCTGGGCACCGCGTTGCTGGCCTTCATGCCGAACTACGGCAGCATCGGGATCCTGGCCCCCATCGGCATCGTCCTGGCGCGGCTGATCCAGGGCTTCTCCGCCGGTGGAGAGTTCGGCGCCGCCACCGCTTACCTCATCGCCCAGAACGGAAAGCGCAAAGGCTTCCTGGGCAGCTTCCAGTTCGCCAGCCAGGGGTTGGGAAGCCTGATCGCCGCGATCTTCGTGGCCGTACTGACCACCGTCCTGACGGATGCACAGATGACCGAGTGGGGCTGGCGGATCCCCTTCCTCTTCGGACTGCTGGTGGGACCGGCCGGGTTCCTGATCCGCCGGGAGATGAAGGAAGTGCCCGTCCAGCGGGGCGCTGCGGAGGAGAAGCATTCCCCCATCCGGGACGTTTTCGCCACGCAGAAGACAGGAATGCTGCTGGCCGGAGGCGCGCTGGCGGTATCCACGGCACTGAACTTCATCCTGCAGTACATGCCCACCTTCGCCATCAAGGAACTGGGGCTCGAGCCCGGCATCTCGTTCACCTCGCTGATCATTACCGGCGTCATCCTGACCTTCGGAACACCGGTGGTGGGGCACCTTTCGGACAAGTACGGCAGGCTCAACATCATGGTGCCCACCGTGGTGGTCCTGCTGCTCGCCGTCGTACCTCTCTTCATATGGGTCATCAGCGCGAAGTCCTTCCTGGTGCTGGCTCTGGTGATGACCATCCTTGGCCTGCTCAAGGCTGCCTACTTCGGTGCGCTGCCCTCCGTCATGTCGGATTCCTTCGACGTCAGGACCCGCGCAACAGGATTGTCCTTCAGCTACAACACGGCCGTGGTGGCCTTCGGCGGATTCACGCCCATGATTGCCGCGTTCCTGGTGCAGCAGACGGGGCAGGCGGTGGCGCCGGGCTACTACCTGGCCGTGGTGGCCATCATCAGCCTTGTTGCCCTCGCTGCCGGTGTGAAACTCCGCGGCATCCGGTAAACCACCCGGCGCCCGGCCGTCTCTGGCGCAACTTCCCGCGACGCCTTGCAGATTTTGCGGAGACGCCCGCTCACCTTCCTCCTTTCGGAGCTACGTGGTGAGCGGGCGTTTCCGTGTAAGGCGCCAAACGTGAGCGGGCGTTCGGCATTTCGTCCCGGGAAGGGGGCACGCGTTTGGGAAAGTCCGCTGCAAACTGAGCGCCCGTCACCATGGAAGAAAGAACGTAACGGAACAATTTCTCCCAACCATTAACGGTCAAACCCTTGACCAGCTTTGTCATTCGTTGATAAACCAGAAGGGCAGAAAGCGTTTTCCATCCGACGCGGACCCCTAGCCCACCTCTACGAAGCGGTGCGCTTCCGCGTGGTTGAAACGTTCCAAAATGTTGAGCGGCAGACTCAGCTGCCGCCGCATCAAAGGAGATGTTCTTTTGGTTTACCACTCGCAGTGTTCCCCCACATCCCGGGCCGGCAGGGCCCGGAAAGCAGCACCCCTGGCAGCAGCAGCGGCCTCCCTCACCGCCGCGGCGCTCGCCTTCACGGGAGTTCCGCTGGCCCAGGCCGATGAGGCCACCGCGCAGGGCCAGCCCACCGCGCAAGGCCAGTCCTCGGCGCCGGGCCAGGCGGCAAAGCAGGCCCTCAAGCGCCAGGTGGAAAACCTGGACCGGGCCCCCGTGGCCGTGCTGACGGACCAGGGCGTCACCCTGGGCTGGCGCATGCTCGGCCTGGACAAGGACAGTGTGGGCTTCCAGGTGCTGCGTGACGGCAAGCAGATCACGGAGGAGCCCATCCGGGACACCACCACCTTCGTTGACCCCGACGGAACGGCCCAGTCCAAGTACGTCATCAAGACCGTGGGCAACGGCAACGGGCAGGACAAGCTCAGCGCCGAGTTCACCCCGCTGGCGCAGAACTACCTGGCCATCAAGCTGGATAAGCCGGCGGACGGCGTCAGCAAGGACGGAAAGCCCTACACCTACAGCGCCAACGACTCCACGGTGGCGGACCTGGACGGCGACGGCGCTTACGAGATCATCCAGCTCTGGAACCCGTCCAACGCCCAGGACAACTCCAAATCCGGCTTCACGGGCAACGTCTACGTCGATGCCTACAAGATGGACGGCACCAAGCTCTGGCGGATTGACCTGGGCAAGAACATCCGCGCCGGCGCGCACTACACCCAGATGCTGGCCTACGACTTCGACGGCGACGGCAAGGCCGAGGTGTCGTTCAAGACGGCAGACGGCACCACGGACGCCGCCGGAACCGTCATCGGCGACGCCGCGGCGGACTACCGCAACAGCGCCGGCTACGTCCTGTCCGGCCCGGAATTCCTCACGGTCTTCAACGGGGCAACGGGCACCATCATGGACACCGTTCCCTACGACCCGCCGCGCGGCAACGTCGCAGCCTGGGGCGATGGCTACGGTAACCGCGTGGACCGGTTCCTGGCCGGCGTCGCCTACCTCGACGGCGAAAAGCCGTCCCTGATGTTCAGTCGCGGCTACTACACCCGCACCGTCCTGGTCACTTATGACCTGGTGGACGGCAAGCTGGTGAAGCGCTGGACCTTCGACTCGGACATCGCCGGCGCCGAATACAAGGGCCAAGGCAACCACAACCTTTCCGTGGCGGACGTGGACCAGGACGGCAAGGACGAGTTCGTCTTCGGCTCCATGACCATCGACGACGACGGCAAGCCCCTGTACAACACCAAGCTGGGCCACGGCGATGCCATCCACACCGGCGACCTGGACCCGTCCCGGCCCGGCCTGGAAACGTTCGCGGTGCACGAGAGCATGAGCCAGAGCGGCAACCGCGGCGCCACCTTCCGCGATGCCGCCACGGGCGAAGTGCTGTGGAGCATCCCCGCCATCAAGGACACCGGCCGCGGCGCCACTGGCGACATCGACCCCCGGTTCCCCGGCTCTGAAAGCTGGGCCGTGGGCGGGGACGCTGCCTGGAACTCGCCCGTCGGCTTCCTGATGTCCGCCAAGGGCGAGCGGATCTCGGACAAGATTCCGGCCGCCAACTTCATGGCCTGGTGGGACGGCGACCTGTTGCGTGAAATCGTGGACCATGAGTTCGACGCCGAAGCAGGCATGGGCGTACCCACCATCTCCAAGTGGAACTGGGAGACCGAAACCAGCGACCGGTTGCTGACCGCCACTGGCGCCCGCACCAACAACCACACCAAGGGCAACCCGTCGCTCCAGGCCGACCTGCTGGGCGACTGGCGCGAGGAACTGGTCTTCCCGTCCACCGACAGCACCGAGCTGCGGATCTACACCAGCACCTCGCCCACCGAAGTCCGGCTCCGCACGCTGATGCACGATCCGATGTACCGGACCGGCGTGGCGCGCGAGACCGTGGGCTACAACCAGCCGCCGCACCCGAGCTTCTTCATCGGCGAGGGCATGGAGACGCCGGCAGCGCCGTCCGTCTTCTACGCAGGCAAAACGAAGTAGTAAACGCCGCTGGTCAACAAAGCACCGCCCGCCTCGGGGAGAGGCGGGCGGTGCTTTTGTTGAGGAATGCAACGTGCGACGCCGGCACCCGCCTTGGGCGGGCCGGTGGCCGGACGCGGCGTCCGTCAGTGCTGGCCGAGGTTCCCGCCAACCGGGGGCAGGCCACCGTCCGGGCGGCGCTCATCCTCGCGGCGTTCGCCAGCGCTGAATTCTTCACCTTCGCGCGTTTCGTCGGATTCGCCCGTGGTGTCCACCAGGCCGTTGGTCTGGTCGAACGGGTGGCCGATCCTGTCATCGCCGAGGTCGGCGACCGATCCGTCGGTGACCGGGCCGGGGGCGCCGGCTGCCGCCGTCGTGCCTGTTGCCGTGGTGCCGCTGCCTGTCACTCCTGCGCCGCTGCCCGTGACCCCGGCCCCACTGCCAGTAACGCCTGCGCCGCTGCCGGCGGTGTCGGTGGTCGTGTCGGTCGGGATCGGCGTGACCGTGACGGGTTCGCCGGGAGCCACGGGGGTGACCGTTTCGTCGGCACCCACGGTGGTGTCCTTGTTACCGCTGGCAGCCATTGCCGCTGCGGCGCCGGCCACTGCGGCCACGCCGACGCCGGCCGCCACCTTGCCTGAGACGCCTGCCTTGCCGGAATCACCGCGGGAGGCCCCAGCGTGCTCAACCCCGGGCGTACCCGTCGTTACGCCGGGGTTGACGCTGCCTCGCCAGGCGCCGCTGGCGTAACCCTCGTCCTCGATGAACTCCTTGAACTTCTGGAGGTCGGACTCTGCCTGGCGTTCAATGACGTTGAGCTTGTCGCCGATCTTCTCCACAACGCCTTCGGGCTCGTACTCGAGGGTCAGCCGCAGGGAGGTCTGGCCGCCGCCCACGTCCTCGAATTCGACGGCTCCAGCGTTGGTTGCGCCCTCCGTGGCGGCCCAGGAAACCTTGCGGTCCGGCACCTGCTCCAGGATCCTGGCCTCCCACTGCCGGCGGATGCCGCCGATCTCGGCCACCCATTCCAGCCGGTCGTCACTGAGTTGGGTGACGCTCTTGACTCCGCCCATGAAGTGCGGGAACTCCTCGAACTGGGTCCACTGGTTGTAGGCCGTGCTCACCGGAACGTTCACCAGAATGCGCTTTTCCACCTTCGTGCTCATAACGTCTCCTTTGCTCTGTTACCGGAAGCCGATGGATCTGCAGAAATCATCAGCATGCTTACCAAGTTACCTTCCGGAGACGCAGGAATCCACCCCCTGATTTTGGGATGGGCGGCGTGAGGAGAAGCGGCCGACGGCGGCACAGGGGTCGGGCGGAGGCTTCGGTCAGGGTGCCACCACCACGCCGTACGACCCCTCGTTCAGCGGGTTGGCGGTCGCGGAAGGTGCCACGACGCCAAAGTCGTAACCCCGTGCCCGCAGAGCGTCGATGGACCGGGCCAGGTAGGACCACTGCGACGCGGGGCAGGACAGGACATCGTTGCCGTCGTGGAGCAGGATGATCGCGCCGGGTGCAGCTTCATCGAGGACGTACTTCTGTACGCCGGCCGCACCGGGGCATTCGAAGTCGCCGGGCTGGCCGATATGCCAGCGCCACTGGATGCCGCCGCTCATCCCGATGCTCCTGATGTAGTTCAGCGAGTAGGACGTGCTGTTGCCGAACGGAAAGCGCATCAGCCTGGGCGTTACGCCGGTGATGGCAGTGATGGCGGAGTTGGTGCGGTCAACTTCCTGCCGCTGCCTGGTCTGGCTCAGTTCCGGGAAATTGGCGTGATCCCACGAGTGGTTGCCGATCACGTGTCCCTCGGCCTTGATCCGGCGGACGAGGTCGGGGTACTGCTGTGCGTGGTTGCCCTGGAGGAAGAAGGTGGCCTTAACCCCCTTCTGCTTGAGGACGTCGAGGACGAAGGCCGTGCGCTGGACTGACGGGCCGTCGTCGAAGGTAAGGCCGATCAGCGGCTTGTCCGCTGCGTTGGCCGCCACCGGGCTGCCCACCAGCAAGGCCGCAGCCAAGCTCGCGGCAGCCAGGAGCACGGCGGCAAATTTGCTTTTCATGGTGCTCGTTTCCCTTCCCAAGGTCCTCCTGAACCTTGTTTAGGTGAAGCACCCTATGGCGCCCTGAAAGGCGGTGTAAACACGCGCCGGGCCTCGACTGGGTAACATCTGGCGACACGAAAAGGCCGTTATGCGGGCGTTATTTTGCGGGCCTTGGAGGGCAGCGTGAGGGAAGCGGACGACGGCGGCGCACGGTCTTGGATGAACGGGCCGGGCGCCGCCGTCGCGGGTTAGTTCGAGGGAGCGGGTATCAGCGCAGGTGCTGGCCGATCAGCGCCAGGTTCTGGATGACGGCCAGGCCAAACTGCGCGGTGTCGTTGGTGGAAACCGTCGGTGCTTCGTCCACCGGCAGCAGCACCTGCGGCGGCTCGATGGTCCGCAGCGTGAACGCAGATTCGTGGTTCAGGTGCTCCCCGCCCTCGCTGAAGCTCTCCCAGGCGCGGGCTGCCAGGTCACGATCCTGCAAACGTGCTGCCGCATAAGCGCTCAAGCGGCTGTGCGCCTGGGTGAGGTAGATGCCGGCCAGCGGTTCACCCACCTCCGCCACCTGCTCTTCCTTGGTGCCCAGGAACAGCCGGCAGTACTGCAGCCAGGCCCGCTCGAACTCCGGATCATCCACCAGGTCCACCAGCTCGCTGCAGATCTCCACCAGCCCGAACACGGCACTGAGGTGGGACACGGAAATCATCTCCCGGCCG
Organism: Pseudarthrobacter sp. SORGH_AS 212; assembly: GCF_030818145.1. NCBI lineage: Bacteria > Bacillati > Actinomycetota > Actinomycetes > Micrococcales > Micrococcaceae > Pseudarthrobacter > Pseudarthrobacter sp. SORGH_AS 212. The sequence continues at coordinate 2,643,116 of NZ_JAUTAA010000001.1, forward strand.
GTATCGAAGCGGCCCTTGTCCAGGTTGTACAGCGCTTCGCCGGTGAGGAAGCCGTACTTCAGGGCGCCAATATCCGCCATGGTTCCCAGCAGCCGGTCGCGGGAGCGGGGGTTGCCGGTGCGCTCCCAGTCGGTGAGCCAGGTGGCGGCGAGTGAGCCCCAGTCCGTGCCCAGCCCCACGCCCAGGGCTCCGCGGTTGGGCCGGTAGGTGTCGGCGTCCGGGCGGACCTTGCGGACCGGGTCCAGGCCCAGGAAGTTCTGGTCGCTGTCCACCAGCTCGGTCAGAAGGTCGCCGGTGCGCTCGTCCGCCGTGAGGTAGTAGTAGAAACGGCGGTAGGCAGGCGTGCTGATGCGCAGCTGCTTGGCGCTGCAGCCCCAGTGCTGCACGTTGTGCCGGGACCCCAGGCCCTTCCATGGGCCCAGGTGATAGACGTCCACCTCGCCGGTGTGCCGGGTCATGGCCTCGGCGAAGCGGAAGATGTCCGCCCGGCCGGAGCGCAGGTAGGAGTACCAGAGCCAGAGGTCGGGGGAGAGTTCCGAGTTGTCCCAGGCGTAGCCGCCCACGTCGTACCGCCACACGTGCCGGTCGAAATCGTAGGTGTGCATCACGTCGCCGTAGTTCCAGAACCCGTACCAGCGGCGCTGTTCCACCTGGCCGGCGTAGAAATCGAACAGGAAGTCGAGGTGGTCCTCAAGCCGTGCCCGCGCGGGGGTGCCCCGGTCCACCGGATCCCAGTCGCCGAACACCCCCACCGAGTGCAGGTACTCCGGAGTGGCCTGGAGCAGGGCTGGTGAGGACGCCGCAGCGGCGTCGGCGGCGAGGCTTTCGGCGGACGGAGTGGCGTCGTAGGCGAACAAAGTCAACTCATGGGTGCGGGCAATCCCGGTGGGGTGCCCGAAGCCCGGTTCATAGTCCTCGTACGTGATTTCCAGGCCTTCGAGCTGTTCCTCGAATGTGTCCTGACCCAGGCCGTCGTGGTAGAACCGCAGGTCCATGGGCTGGGCCTCGGGGGAGTAGAGCCAGGCTGTCACGGTGGCATCTGTTCCCGCGGCGCCGCGGATGTCCAGCTGGCCGGGGTGGGACTGCCAGAAGTCCTTGATGCCAATGCCCAGCCCGCCGCGAGTATCGCTCAGCGAGCAGAAGCCGGCCGATCGTGTCCCGCCGGAGATGCCCACCCAGCCGTGGCCCGGTGCTGTCCGTTTACGCAATTCGAAGCCGTCCGCGCTGAGCTGGGTCAGCGTGTAGTCGCCCCACGACGGGATCAGGTGCAGGCGTTCGGAGACTTCAGGGTTCCAGGTGTCCGTTGATGGGGTGGCACGTCCGGCAACCTGGGCGGCGCGCACGTCAGCACCCGGATCCCGTCGCAGGCCGGTAAGCCCGCGGACAGCTTCGGTGAGGAAGCCGCCGTCGGCCCCTGCAATCCGGATGTGCCGGTTGTGCAGCTCGGTTTCCAGCGGCACGGTGAAGCGGACGCCCAGGCCGGCCAGGAAGTCCCGGTCCGCGTTCCCGTCCCAGATAAAGGAGTGCACCATCCGCACGCTGCGGGCATTGGCATAGAAGTAGAAACGGACCACGAACGGCAGCCAGCAGCGTCCCTCGCTGCCGGTGTTGTCCTGGCGGTGGTGGCCTTCCAGCCGGACCACCGCGCGGACCGGCCCGTCCTGTTCAAGCACGACGGCGGTGACCTCGCCCGTGAACTGCTGGCGGCTGGCGGTGCCCGCCTCTTCCGGGATGCCGTCCTGCAGGAGGCTCACCAGGCGCGCATCGCGTGACACAGTCCGGCCGTCGCGGACGAGGCTGGTGAAGAGCGTAGAGCCGCTGCGGCTGATCTGCATCTGGAGGGCGCCGGTGTCCACGGTGAAAGCGTCGGGGCTTTCGGTGACACTGACCCGGGCGCCGCCCAGGGCTGCCGGAACGCCCTGGGCGTCGTGAGCGCCCGGCGGCGGTGCGTCGCCGTCCGTAGGTGCGGCGCCGGCGTCGTGCCTCACCTGGTAGCTGGCCGACGGCGAATCCGTTGCCGGAAGCGCGATCCCGGCCCACTTCAGCGAACCATCGGGCCAGGTGGCCAGGGGCCATGCCTGGCTGGCAACGCCCGCACCGCCGGCGTCCGTTACTGTCAACGCGTCCGGTCCGTGGACGGTGCCGCGGGGGAAGGGCATCCCCCAAGTGGTGCCGTTGCTGGTCCCTGCCGGTGCTTCGCCGTCGATCCACCTGATGAGGGTACTGTCCGTCATGTTGTCCGTTCCCGCCGGTTTGTGGCGCGCAGAATAAACCCCCGCCCACTGCAAGGGAAAGCGCTTTCTTGAATGGTTTCAAACCTACTGCGCGGGGTGCGGGGTGGCAAGGGGGTGGCCGGAAATTGCGGAGACTTTCAGCCCCGGATCAGGATTTCGTGTGCGGCTCGTCCGGAACGTCCGGCCCCTCCGCGGGGTCCTGGGAATGGGCCCTGACGTCGTCCGAGGGATCCGCGTCCGGATCGCCCTCCGCCGGAGACTCCGGGTGGACCCGCTCGTCTCGCAATGGATTTTCGGTCATCGCTGCCTGCTCCTTTGCTGGTGCCGCGGCTCGGTGGCGGCGGTACTGATCATTGAGCGCCCTTGCCTGCTGCGTGTCAATGGCGCGTGCGGGAACCTCTGGCCGGGGCCGGCCTTCTGTGCTGGACTGGGGGTGCACTGAGCACCACCGCCGCCGCTGGTCCTGTCCAGGGACGGCAGTTTTCCCAGGAAAGGCAATCCAGGACAGCACGTGGCCGGCCCGGGCCGGCCACCGGAAGGAACACTCATGGCACCGTTCAAGATCGGCTACTTCGTAGGGAGCCTGGCAACCGGCTCCATCAACAGGGTCCTCGCCAACGCACTGATCAAGCTGGCCCCTGAAGATCTGCAGTTTTCGGAGATCCCCATCCGGGATCTCCCGCTCTACAGCTACGACTACGACGCCGACTTCCCCGCCGAGGGCCGCGCCCTGAAGGAAGCCATCGAATCGTCCGACGGCATCCTGTTTGTCTCGCCCGAATACAACCGGTCCATCCCGGGTGCCCTGAAAAATGCCATCGACTGGGGTTCCCGCCCTTGGGGGACCAACTCCTTCGCCCGCAAGCCCACCGGCATCATCGGCGCCTCGCCGGGCAGCATCGGCACGGCGGTGATGCAGTCCTCCATGCGCAGCGTGCTCAGCTTCCTGGACGCGCCACAGCTGAACGCGCCGGAGGCTTACATCCAGTACAAGCCGGATGCCTTCGACGACGACGGCGAGCTCAGGGATGAGGGCACCGCCAAGTTCCTGCGCCACTACATCGAGGAGTACAGCGCCTTTGTTGCCCGGGTGCTGGCCGCCAACGCCCCCGGCCATATCGGCGACCTGGAGCCGGACGCGGACAAACTGTCCCGCTAGCTCCCCGCAGTTCCACGGCTGCTGCCGAAGCGTCCGATGGGACGCCTTGTTGGATGTACGAATGCCCGCCGTCCCAGCGACGGCGGGCATTCGAGTCTTCTGCGGCCCTTATGCGGGGCCGGGCTGGTGTTGCCGGGCTTCTTCAGTCCAGCGGCAGGGTGACCGTCACCGAGGTGCCGTGGCCAGGGCGGGAATCGATGTCCACGGAGCCACCCGCTTCCTCGACCGCAACCGCCATGAGGCGGAGACCGTAGCCATGGTGCCGCCCGCGGTTGGCGCGGCTGCAATCAAAGCCTGTGCCGTCGTCGGCCACTTTCATCCTGATCCTGTGGTCCACCACGGCAAGCTGCACGCTGAGTTCGGATGCGTCCGAGTACTTGTAGGCGTTGCTGATCACTTCGCGTGCCGACTGGTACAGCAGGGAAGCGCAGTCCGCCGGGATTTCGATCCCCCAGTGCGGAGTATCCCAGCGGACCGCGGTCCCGCGCTGGCGGAGGGGGCCGGTCAGCCTGTCAATGCAGCCGGCCAGCCCCAAGGTGTGGAAGTCGAGCGGGTGCTGGTCCGTGAGGACCCCTCCCACTGCGATGACGTCCTTGTCATATGCTGTTTCGTTTCCCATGACTTCCTGCTCCCCATAAGCTGGTTTGCCTTTCTTCGTCCAGCGTGGACCCGCAACTGCAGGGGTCAGTAAGGTTTGGGTCAAGATCCCATCAATTCTGCGTGGGGGTGGTGCCTGCGGCGCGCATGTTTGCATAGGAGCTGTTGCTTAGGAACTGCTCCCGGGGGTACGCATTGGTGGACGTGGCTTCCGCTGGAGGAGCCGGAAAGTGGGAAACATGCCCGTATGGCTGCAGGCCCTGATGTGGGGCACCATCGCCGGTGCCGCCCTGGTCCTGGGCGCCGCACTGTCCTGGCGGTGGTCGCTGCCGTCCAAGCTGGTGTCCTCAATCATGTCCTTCGGTGCCGGCGTGCTGATCTCCGCCCTGGCGTTCGAACTCGTGGACGAGGCCGTGCAGGGCGGCGGGCTCTGGCCCACGGTGGCAGGCTTCCTGGCCGGCTCCGTGGTGTACGTGGGCGCGAATATGCTGCTGGCCCGGGCGGGCGCCAAGCACCGCAAGAGGTCCGGCGGCCAGCAGCCCTCCGAAAAGGACGATCCGGGCAGTGGGACGGCCATCGCCGTCGGGGCGCTGCTGGACGGCGTGCCCGAATCCGTGGTGCTGGGTGTGACAATGCTTGCCGGCGGTGCGGTCAGCCCGGCCATGATGGCTGCCGTCTTCATCTCCAACGTTCCCGAAGGGCTGTCCGGAACGGCCGGCATGAAGAAGGCCGGCAGGAGTGCGGGGTACGTCTTCGGACTGTGGGGCGGGATTGCGGTCCTCAGCGGCCTGGCAGCACTCATGGGATACACGCTGCTGGAAAACGCGCCGGATGAGTTGGTGGCGTTCATAACCTCCGTGGCCGCTGGCGGGATCCTGGCCATGTTGGCGGACACCATGATTCCGGAGGCCTTCGAGGAGCACCACAACCTGACAGGGCTCACCGCCTCCGTGGGCTTCCTGACCGCCTTTACGATCCACCACGTGGGCGGATAGCGTTCCCGGAAGAAAAGGAGACGCCGCAAGACAAAGGACGTCCCATGTCCTGTACACTGATTCGAGATGAAGGCCGCCACGGAGTGTGGCCGAAGGAGATGACGTGACAGCAACACCCGCGGCGGTATCGTCAGCCAGGTTCAGCGCCCAAATCCGCTCCCAGGCGCTACAGACCCGCATCATGGAACTCATCCTCGAGCGCGGGCTGGACGTGGGCGATGCGCTGCCCACTGAGAGTGAACTCTCCGCCGAGCTGGGGGTTGGCCGCAACACTGTGCGCGAGTCCCTGAAGGTCCTGCAGGCCCTCGGCGTCATCGAAATCCGCCACGGCTTCGGCATGTTCGTGGCGCCCAACAACTTCAGTGCACTGGTCTCCGGGCTGATGTTCCGCGGCCGGCTGTCGCTGCGCCACAAGGGCGAAGAAGCCATGGAGCTTATCGACGTGCGGCAGGCACTGGAGTCCGGACTGGTGGGGTCCGCCATCGATCTCCTGACGGACGAACACCTCGCCGACCTGCGGTCCACCATGCAGGCCATGGAGGACGCCGCCGCCAAGGGGGAGTCCCTGGTGGAGCACGACGCCGAGTTCCACCGCCGGCTCTACGCGCCCCTGAACAATGAGCTGCTGATCAACCTCATGGATGTCTTCTGGCAGGTCTACCGGCAGATCCACGAAGCCCTGGGCTCCGGGCCGGTCAACCTGGAAGAACAGGCCCGGATTCACTGGGAGATCTACGAAGCCGTGGAGGCCCGCGACAAGGCCTTGGCCTCCGAGCGGCTCCAGCGGCACTTCGATGGCATCCGCCTCAAGCTCAAGGACGTCGCCGCAGCCTAGCTCCCGGTTCCGCCGGATTCCTCGCCAGCCCTCCACCGCAGTTGGGGGCACCCCTTCCTGTGGCTAAGCCCCTCCATGTGGCTGCGCCATGCCCTGTTCCGTTCCGATGTTTCGTGCCAGATTCCCGTAGAGAGTGCCTTTGCCGTGGAAATTTTCGTAGTGCCAACCGCCTCCGCCACCGGTTCCGTCGCCGCCGGCATCCTGGCCGCCGTGGTCCGCAGCAAGCCCGACGCCGTCCTGGGGCTTGCAACCGGCAGCTCGCCGCTGCCCATCTACAAGGCCCTCGCGGAACATTCCGTGGAGATGGGTGCCGTCCGCGGGTTCGCCCTCGATGAGTATGTTGGCCTGCCGGCCGGGCACCCCGAAAGCTACGCCGAAGTCATCCGCCGTGAGGTCACCGTGCGGCTGGGCCTTGATGCGGCAAAGGTTGCTGTGCCCGACGGCGGAGCCCCGGACCCGCGGCAGGCGGCGGCGGATTACGACGCGGCCATTGCCCGCGCCGGTGGCATTGACGTGCAGATCCTGGGCATCGGCCACAACGGACACATTGCCTTCAACGAGCCGGGTTCAGCCCTCGACTCGCGGACGCGGGTGGAGGTGCTCACCGAACGCACCAGGCAGGCCAATGCCCGGTACTTTGCGTCACTGGACGATGTCCCCACACAGTGCATCACCCAAGGGCTGGGCACCATCATGGAAGCCCGGCACCTGCTGCTGGTGGTCAGCGGGGCGGACAAGGCAGAGATCCTTACGGCAGCGCTGCAGGGGCCCGTGTCAGCCGACTGCCCGGCGTCAATCCTGCAGCGCCACGCGCACGTCACCGTCGTGGCGGACGAAGCAGCCGCGGCCAAGCTGGCCCCCGGATTCGGCGAGGTCACCGTGCGGGTGGCCGGTGCCGCCGTCGGCGTCTAACTCAGGACGCGTCAGCGGCACCCAGCGGGGTGCGTTCGTACTCCTCGATCACCACTCCGGACCTGAAGGTCCGCGACGTGACGGGCTGGAAGCCCGCCGGCTCAAAGGCGGTGTTCCCGAACAGCGGGATGCCTGCCCCGAGGACAACCGGGTTGCGTTTGAGGATGATCCTGTCGATCTCGGGGAGCAACGCCCCGGCCAGCGCGCCGCCGCCGCAGAGGTAAATGTCCAGCCCCGCCTCCTGTTTGAGGTTCCGGACGGTGGCCACGGCGTCGTCCGTGAACGTGACTGCCGGGTTGGAACTGGTCCTGCTGCGGGTGGCGACGTACTCGTGCAGGTGGGCGTAGGGGCTGTCGATGCCCACGGCGAGGCCGACATTGTAGCTGTTCCAGCCCTGGATGACGGTATCGAAACGGTTCTTGGGCGCTTCGATGCCCAGTGCTGCGAGGACATGGGTGGGCAACGCGTCGGCGAACTCTGTGAAGAGCACCTGCATGTGGTCGCCCTCAACAGGGAAGACGTCGAATGACCCGTCCGGCGCCGCGATGTAGCCGTCAACCGATGCCGCCACGTAGTAGACAAGTTCCCGCACAATTACCCCCATCACGATGAATCTCTTAAATGGACGATATCGGACGGCTCAGGGGACCGGTGAAGGCCGGCCTGCCGGCAGCGTGTAGCGTGCAGGGAGATCAATCAGCCTGAGGGGGCAGCGCTTGAACATTATTGACTACCTGATCTTCGCCGCATTTTTGTCCGCTGCCATGGTGCTGGCGTTTGCCGTCCGCCGGTTCAGAAACGCCCGGTGGCTTGGGCTGGGGCTCGCCGTCGCAGCCGTCGGCCTGGCTGTCTTCCAGTACGGGCCGTGGGAATGCCGGCCCACCCTGAAAGTCCTGGAGAGGACGGCCACGGCCGAAGATGTGGTTACCGCGAATTACTCCCTGTACGGCGGGATTCATACGGAGTCGGCCCGGTACTTGGGGACGAGGTCAGGATCCAAAGTCTTTGTCGCCACCAGGGATGCGAATGGCGAGGAAATCATCTGCCTGCTGATTGAAGCAGGGAATGCGCCGGGGCTTCCGATTGCCGGGTGCGCCGGCATGGTCTCCGCCCACGACCCGATCGTCACGATGAGCGACCAGGCAGGACGCGAGCTGACCCTCGTCCCCGACCAGTACGACACCAATGAGCTGCAGGCCGCTGGGTGGACGAAGATCAGTGACAACCTCTTCAGGGGACGGCAATGACCGGGCAGCCACCGCCAGTTCCGTTGACGGCGTTCTGGAAACTGATGATCACGTTCGCCGCCGTGGCCGGTGTGGGCACGTGCTTGGCCCTCGGGCTTCTGTACGTGCGGTTCTTCCTGTCGATTCCCGGAACGGTTGAGGTGTTGGAACGGCAGTTGACGAAGCAGGATGCCGTCCCTGCGATCCAGGACGAAGCAGGGGAAGCGAAGATCGGCGAGTCGCGGTTCTTGGCCGCGTACGAGTCGACGAACTATTACGCCGCACCGGGCCCGCTGCCTGAAGTCGTGTGCCTGGTGGCGAAATACCCATATGACGACGAATACAACTACTGGGAAGCGTGCAACAGCCTCGGTGACGGCCGGGACATCCTGGTGGAAGTGCAGGATCCGGACGACAGGACCGTAGTTTTTGTCCCCGACCAGTTCGATCACCTTCCGCTTGAACGCGACGGATGGGTGACACTGCACCGGAACCTGCTGATCCAGCCTTTAGCCGACGTTCAGCAGCCCACTCAACCGCTCCTTCGCAACGCAGGGCATCACTCGACGGTCCAATGAGTGCAGGGGGCCTTTCGTGGCCGTGTGGCCATCACGCGGGCTGAACAGCCTGCGATAGTGCAGTCATCACATGCGGCGCCGCTGCCACTGCCACGCGTGCCAGAAAAGCAGGCAAAGGACCAATACCGTTCCAACCAGGAGCCCTTGCGGCGCGAAGGTCATCATGACGAATGAAAGGGTGGGAGGCCCTCCCATGGGCCCGGCGGTGAACATCATGGTCGCCATGGCCCAGATTCCGCCGGTAAGCAATGCCGTGGCCAACAGCCACAGCATTGCAATGAACGGGTTCACGGACCAACGTGGATACTGCCGGAGGGGCATCGGTTCTGCCGTGGACCTAAGGCCCTGGGTACTCCCGTCCTGGTCAACTTCCCGAAATCCGACATCACTGGCCGATGGCTGCTGCATGGTTCCCCCGGTGGTCCTTAACCCTGTTTTTCGACTGAACGTCAACCCTAGTGCCAATCCCTCGCCTCGCCGAAGCTGCTTGAGCGTCCGGTTGGTCAGGCTGGGCCCTCGGCAGCCACGAGGCGTTCGACATCGTCAGCCAGGTCCGAGACTGGCCTCCGGGCATCGAGCTCGAGGGTTGCGCCGCCCCGAAGCAGCGGTTCGACGTCGAGTACGTATTGCCGGATCGCGGACTGGTCAGCTTCGGAGTGGCCGTAGGAATTGTTCGTACGGGCTGAGACCCGCTGGATTAGAACCTCCACCGGTGCACTGAGCAGAACGACGGCGGAGAAGCGGCCATAGAAGCGACCTTGATTCTCAACCGTTCCCGAGACGATGAGGGATGAACTGGACGCGAGGAGCGCTGAGACCCGTGGTTCGTCCCATGTTCCGTCAGGAAGCACCCAACCGTCGTAATCGGTGTCGACCGTTCGGTAGCCCCGCCGGGACAACTCATGCAGCACAGTTGTCTTTCCCGCCCCTGACATGCCGGTGATCAGAATTCGAGACATGAAGGACAGCGTAACCGGGTGCGGGCAGGTGGGTTCGGAACGCCGGGCAGACCCTTGCTTGAGCGCCGACAGAACCCTTGCCTTCAGCCGCGCATATTCCGTTGCGTAGGCACGGGGCCCTTCTGGCGGCCGTACAACAACCCGGGGATCACCAATGATGCGGTGGGGGCCGAACTGCTCCCGGGTGAGGTCAATCTCGATGCCGCCAACGAAGCGGTTCCAATAGTGAACCTCCTCTTCCTTATCTCCGCCGGTGACCTCTGCTATCAGGAGCTCGCCGCCGAGAAGGTCCTGCACCAGGAGGGCTGTGGGCCCGCACTGACCGTGCGCTGGATTGCCCTGGTGCCATCTCATAAGGCTTTTGGTGTCCAGACAGGTGGTGTCGGCTCCCCATGAATCGCGGAGTGCTTGTTCGATCTGACTCAGGGTGTAAGCCATTGACTCAGCTTTCTGATCCGTCTCGAAAGATCTAGAGCCCGGTGACCTTTTCGAGGCAACGGGGAGATACAACCCTTTTAGTGCTGGCTGGATTATTGATTAGAGCATCAGCGGGCCGGATGGGGCGTCGCTGAAGGTCTCCTCCGCAGTTTGGGCAAGAACGATTCGGGAACCGTTCAACGCAATCCGGACACCACGTGCACTCAAATGTACAAATGTACGCCTCGGCGGAGGGAGCAATGTCGACGCCGCAACATTCGCAATTCGGTCGGATCTCAAGCACCCAGCAGCTCTACTTTCGGGAAACAGGATGAAGGAACGGGTTTCGGGGCCTTCGCGGCTCGTGGCATAGGGATAACTTACCCATGGTGATTTTGGTATCAAGTCACAGGGTTGAGTGAACCGGAGATAACTGTCAGCATGATGGAACTGATCATGAAATTGTATCGATATGTTCACCCGCTAATATTTGTCGCATCCTTCATGCCGCTGGTGTTGTCGCTGGTCCCATTCTGGCAAGGCGTAGCGATTCCACTTGTTGCCCTTCTGCCGTATGCTGCCAACGAAATAATGCTGGCCCGACGGGAGAAGAAGGAGTAACGGCAATCAGTCGAACCTGATGAAAGCTCTCACCGATCCGCCTGGATATTCGTCGGCCTGGGTGTAGCCGAGCGCCTTGTAGAACGCCTTCTGGGTCGGCTCGTCGTCGGTGATGAGGACCTTCTGGCGAACATGCGGGTACTGTTTGAGTGCCCGTTCAGCGAGGACTCGTCCTATACCCCTTCTATGGTGCGACGGCAGGACAAGAATGTCCTGAAGGTAGCAAATTGACGCACCATCGGAAATTACCCGCGCTAACCCAACCAGTGTCTGGCCATCGTGAGCGGCCACAATGGTGGAAGACCCCTCCAGCGCTCGCACAAGCTTGTCAGGGTCCTTGGTGTAGGCGAACCATTCCACCGCACGGTATAGCCCAAGGATTTCGGTGAGTGGCAGATCCTCTGGCCTTACAACGCTGATGGCGGTCATCCTCCCATCCAAACACGCAGCATAGTCACGGGGTCCGCGCAGGCCTGCACGGACGACATGGCCCCACGCATCTACATCATCAAAACGCCCGGCGACGTAGACATCTCCCAAGAGGTCACGCTCGAATTCGGGGGAACGGCAGCTGTTTGCCGCCCCCGTAAGTAAAACCGGGGACTACGCCAGGACCTCTCCGCCGCGAATCACCAGGACACGCCGGAAGTCCGGATCAACCACCACGACGTCGGCGCGCAGCCCGGTGCGAAGGCTCCCCACCTCGCCGCTGAGGCCAAGAATCCGCGCAGGAACCGCAGTGGCGGACAGGACGGCATCGGCGGGGTCCACTCCTGCCTCGACAGTCCGGCGCACGACGTCCAGCAGTGTGGCCGTGCCGCCGGCCAGGGCGCCGTTGCTGCGCAGGCGAGCCTCGCCATCCCGGACAACCACTCCCGCGGGGCCAAGGTCATACTCACCGTCGGGCAGCCCCGTGGCCGCCATCGAATCGGTCACCAGGGCAACATTCGCGGCACCCACCAGGCCAAAGACCATCCGCACCGTCTCCGGGTCCAGGTGCACCCCGTCGGCCACCAGTTCCACGGCAACCCGCCCGGCGGAGGCCAGTTGCAGGCATGCGGCCACCGGGCCGGGGCTGCGGTGGTGCAGCGGCGGCATGCCGTTGAAGAGGTGCGTCACTGTGGGACGGGCATTGTCAGGACCAAAAGCGGCCAGCAGGTCCGCCGCATCGGTGAGCGAATCCGCCGTCGTGCGTGTATCTGCGTCCGTGTGGCCCAAGGAAGGGGCCACGCCGCGCATGGCAAGCTCCCGCACCAGCCCGGCCGCGCCCGGCAGCTCCGGGGCGTAGGTCATGGTCCGGAGGTGGCCGCCGGCCGCCGCTACCAGTTCCCCTAGGAAGTGCAGATCAGGATCCCGGAGGAACCGCGGATCCTGGGCGCCGCACCGGGCCTGGGACAGGAACGGTCCCTCGGCGTGGATGCCCGCGATCAGGCCGTCGTCCGCGAGGTCTCGAAGCGTCCCGATGCTTCGCAGCAGATCCTCCCGCGGCGCGGTCACCAGGCTGGCCAGCAGCGTGGTGGTCCCGCTGCGGTGGAGGAAATCCACCGCAGTCCGGGCGGCCCCGGGGTCACCACCGGGGAAGTCGCCGCCGGCGGCGCCGTGGCAGTGCAGGTCGATGAGGCCGGGAAGAAGAATGCTCCCCGGCGGGAGCTTCATCTGAGCCAACGCGGGAAGGGACGCAACGTCCAGGCCCGCCCGCGGCCCGGCGTAGGCAATCAGTCCGTCGACCACAGCGACGGCGGCGTCCACCACCGTGGCGCCGTCCGTCAGGAGGGTGCCCGTCAGCAGGTAGGAACGGGTCACTTCAGGGCGTCCGAGAACCAGCCGGTGATGGTGGCCGGGTGCGTGATGGCCGTGCCCACCACCACGGCGAAGGCCCCGGCGTCGAGCGCCTGGCGGGCCTGGGCAGGCGTGTGGATGCGGCCCTCGGCAATGAGCGGGACGTCAAAACCGGCAGCCGCAATCTCCGCCAGCAGCTCCAGGTCCGGGCCGGAGGTCTTGGGGCGTTCGCCGCTGTACCCGGACAGCGTGGTGCCGATCAGGTCCGCGCCGGCGTCCACGGCGGCGGCGGCATCCGCGAACGACCCGCAGTCGGCCATCACCAGCGCATGCGATTCCGCATGGATCCCCGCCACCGTCTGGCCCAGGGAAAGCCCGTCCGGACGTTCACGGCGGGTGCCGTCGATGGCCACCACATGGGATCCCGCGTTCGCCACCGCCAACGCGTGCCGGAGCGTGGGGGTGATGAAGACGCCGCTGTGCCCGTCCTTCCACAGCCCGATCACCGGAACCTCCACGGCCGCACGGGTGTGCTGGACATCCGTCAGGCCCTGCACGCGCACGGCGGCCGCCCCGCCAATCACGGCAGATGCTGCCACCTGGGCGGTGGTCCGGGGATCACGCATCGGCTCGCCCGGGTACGCCTGGCACGAGACAATCAGGCGCCCGTGCAGGGCTTCAAGGGCATCGGGGGACAGGAGCATGGTCAGTTCCTTCGGGACGTCTGGGCGGTAGTGAAATCGGCAGGGCCGGAAACGGCGGCGCCGAAAGCGGCAGGGTCAAGAACAAGGCGGGCAGCACCCGCAATGGCGGCCGTATTTCCCAGCGAGGCGGGTCGCACCGGAATGCCGCTCAGGGCAGGCAACAGTTCTGCGCGCAAGGCGGCCTCCATCGGCTGCCACCAGCGCTCGCCCGCGTCGGCCAGCCCGCCGGACACCAGCACCACCTCGGGGTCAAGAATGTTCGCCAGGCCGCCCACGGCCTGCCCGGCGGCGGCTGCTGCCGTCCCGATTGCGCTGGCGGCAACAGAATCACCTGCCGCGGCCAGGCCGAAGACGGCGCGGGTGTCCGCAGCTGGGGATGAGCCGCCGAGCCGGACGTAGGCCTCACGGATGGCAGGCCCGGACGCGATGGCTTCGACATGCCCGGAACCGCCGCAGACGCAGGGGAGCGGGGCGCTGTCGAAGCACGCGTATGGGGACGCAAAGTGGCCCACGTGCCCGCCAGCGTAGCGGTGCCCCAGCACGGGCTTGCCGTCCAGGACGAAGCTCCCGCCCACGCCGGTGCCGAACGCCACCAGCAGCGAGCTGGAGGTCCCCGCGGCGGCGCCTGTCCAGGCTTCGCCGAGGGCGTGCGCGTGCACGTCGTTCACGGCAAGGACAGACGACGCCGGCAGGCCCAGCCGTGCGGCCAGGCCTGCGGTGAGTGCCGTCCCGGCCCAGCCGGTGATGGCGTCCGTCGCGGACACCACCACGCCGCGCGCGGCATCAATGACCCCTGCGGACCCGACGCCGACCCCCACCACATCGAGGCTCTCTGCTTGAGCCCGCGATATGAGGGAAGAAACCAGCGCCGCAGTAGCGTCGAGGATCGCGGCGGAACCGTCACGGCTCAGCGTGGGGATGGTCTCCGAAAACAAGACCTCCCCACCCCCGGAAACAACCCCGGCAGCCGTCTTAGTACCCCCAAGGTCAACACCGATCGCGTACATCATCACTTCTCCCTCACAGGGCATCAATCAACAGCTGACCCCACGGCCGGCGAAGGCGACGTGCCCGCCCAGCGGTTGGGAGCTGTTTTGCGTAGTCCCGCATCGCCGACCAGAGCATCGCGTAGGTCGCCCAGCGACCGTAGCGGTGCGCCGGGAGGTGTCTAAGGGACGGCAAAATGGCCCCCAGCCGCGACCCAGCCACGGCAGACTAGACCAGGCCGTTGCGTTCGAGGATGCCGCGGATGGCCTTGGTTTCGTCCTCGTTCAGCGCCGGCATGGGTGCGCTCATGGTGTTGGATTCGATGACTCCCATGACCTGCAGCGCGGTCTTGAATGCGCCCAGTCCCGCCGCGCCGCCGGAAACCCGGCCGTTGGGGGTGTAGACGATCTCGAAGAGGTCGGCCAGGCGGTCCTGCTCGGCGGCAGCCTTGGCCCAGTCGCCTGCGGCTGCGGCGTCCACGAGGTTCCGGTAGCCGCGCGGGTCCACGTTGCCCAAGCCCGGGACCACGCCCTGGGCGCCGCCCAGGAGGGCGCCGTCCACCACTACTTCGTGGCCGGTGAAGATATCGAAGTTGTCGATGTCCCGTGCGGCGAGGAGGAGCTGGCGGAAGGAGACGTCGTCCCCGGAGGAGTCCTTGACGCCGGCGATGACACCTTCGCGGCCCAGCCGGACCAGCAGGTCAGTGGGGAGCTTGAAGTGGGTGCGGACGGGCACATCGTAGGCGAAGATCGGCTTGCTGACGGCGGCGTGGATGCTGCGGAAGTGGGTCTCGGTCTCCTCGGCGTTGCCGATGGCGTAGTACATGGAGGTGACCACGATGGCGTCCGCACCGAGGTCGATCACGCGCTTGGCCTCCTCGATCACCCGGTTGGTGGTCTGCTCGTTGGCGCCGACGATGAGCGGAACCGCCTTGGCGCCGGCTGCAGCGTTGGCTTCGGCGATGGTGCTGACCACCAGGTCGCGCTCGGCGTTGGTCATGTAGGGCACCTCGGCGGAGGAACCGAGGACGAACAGCCCGGACACGCCGCCGTCGAGCAAGTGGTTGGTGAGGTTGTGCAGCGACGCGGTGTCGATGCTGCCGTCTGCGTGGCGGGGGGTGACGACGGGCGGGATGACGCCGGAGAACTGGGAAGACACGGGAAAACTCCGATAACTGGGTTGGTAGAAGAGAGGGGATGGGTGGTCTAGGTGTGCAGCAGGCTGGGGGCCGCGCCGAGGAGCTTCTTGGTGTAGTCGTTGCTGGGGTTGTCGAACACCTGCGCGGCCGGGCCTTCCTCCACGATCTCGCCGAAGTACATGACGCAGATGCGGTCGGAGACGTAGCGGACGGTCTGGATGTCGTGGGAGATGAACACCATCCCCAGGTTCAGCCGCGCCTTGAGGTCGGAGAGCAGGTTCAGGACCTGCGCGCGGACGGAGACGTCCAGGGCCGACGTCGGCTCGTCCGCCACGATGATGTCCGGATCCAGCGCGAGGGCCCGGGCGATGGCCACGCGCTGCCGCTGGCCGCCGGACACCTGCGACGGCGTCACTTCCGCCGCTGAGGCGGGCAGGCCTACCAGCGTGAGCAGTTCCCGGACCTTGGCAGCCCGGCTGGCGGCGTTGCCGATGCCATGCACCTGCAGCGGATCGGTGAGGATGTCCTGGATGGTCATGCGCGGGTTCAGCGCGGTGGCGGGGTCCTGGAACACCACGGACACGGAGCGGCCGAACTCCTTCCGCATGGCGGCGTTGCGCTTGATGGCGGGCTTGCCGTGGAACAGGACCTCCCCGGATGTAGGCGCCTGCAGGCCCACCAGCACGGATGCCAGGGTGGATTTGCCGCAGCCGGATTCGCCTACGATGCCCACGGTTTCGCCGCGGCTGATGGTGAAGTCCACACCGTTGACAGCCTTGACCACGTTGGGGCGGAAGAGGCCCCCGGTGCGGGCACGGTGGTGGACCTTGACGCCCTTGAGCTCAATGACGGGCTGTCCGGTGGATGCGCTCACTTGGCGTCCTCCTTGCGGTGGCTGGCCCAGTAGTGGTCCGAATCCCCGCCGTTGGCCGAAGCCACGGCGGTGAGGACCAGCTGCTGGTTGGGGTCGGCGTCGCTGCGCAGGGAACGCGGCGCGAACCGGTCCCCCGGGGCGAAGTCGTTGGGTGACGGGACTGTGCCGGGGATCTGGTGCAGTCGGGCGGCATCGGCCTCGATGGAGAGAACCGCGCCGAGCAGGCCGCGGGTGTATTCGTGCTTCGGGTTCCGCAGCAGCTCGGAGGCCTGGGCGGATTCCACCACCTGGCCGGCGTACATGACCGTGATGCGGTGCGCCAGGGAGGCCACCAGTGCGAGGTCGTGGCTGACGAACACCATGGCGAATCCCAGCTGCTCGCGCAGTTCGTTGAGCAGGTCCACCACCTGCTTCTGGACTGTGACGTCCAGGGCAGTGGTGGGCTCATCCGCCACCACAATCTTGGGTGAACGGGACAAGGCCATGGCGATCAGCACGCGCTGCCGCTGCCCGCCGGACAATTCGTGGGGGTAGCTGGCCAGGGTGCGGACCGGATCGAGCTTCACCATCTCCAGCAGCTCGGCCGGGGTCTTCCGGCCGCCGCGGCGGGTCAGCTGCAGCATCTGGTCCTTGATCTTCATGGACGGGTTCAGCGAGCTGAGGGCGTCCTGGTAGACCATGGCGATCTGTTCGCCGCGCAGGCCCTGGTAGGCCTTGGTGTTGCTGTGGCTGGTATCCGGATCCAGCAGTTCCTTGCCGTCGAACCGGATGGAACCGCTAATCCGGGCGGTCTTGGGCAGCAGGCCCATGACGGCCAGCGACGTGATGGACTTGCCGCAACCGGACTCGCCCACAAGGCCCATGGTTTCGCCTTCGCGGACGGTGAAGGAGACGTTGTCCACGATGGCTGTCTCGCCAAACCGGCCGGGGAACCGGATGGAGAGGTTGCTGACCTCGAGGACCGTCCGGGCGTCCGCCGGGACCTGGGGGAGTCGGTCCGTGCGGGTGGCCTCGACGGCGGCGAGCAGTTCCAGCTCACGGTCCAGCAGGGCGTGCGGGTTGGCGGCGGTCCTGACGTCGGTGAGTACCGCTGAGGTGTCCTGCCGGCCTTCGGTGGGGGTGGTTCCGGAAGCCGGCAGGACGGCGTCGAGTTCGTGCTGTTCCACAATCGACGGCTGCGCAACCGAGGTGGCCACCTCGGTATCCACGGCCGAACCTGCGACTGCTGCGCCGGCAACGGAAGCGGCAGCACCGTCGTCGTCCTTCACCACCGGGGCGCGCCGCAGCCGGGGGTTGACCATGGCGTCGGTGAGGCCCTCGGCAAGGATGTTCAAGGCCAGGACGGTGAGCAGGATGATGAGGCCGGCGAAGGTGGTGGCCCACCAGCCGCCGGACAGGACCAGGTTGCGGCCGTAGGAGATCACGTTGCCCCAGGACGGGGCGGGATCCTGGACGCCGGCGCCCAGGAAGGACAGCGAGGCCTCGAGGATGATGGCGTCGGCCACCATCACCGTGGCGAACACCAGCACGGGGGCTGCGGTGTTGCGGACGATGTGCTTGGCCAGGATGTAGAACCGGCCGGCACCGATGACGCGCTCGGCACGGACGTAATCCTCGCCGTACTGCGAGAGCACGTTGGCGCGGACCACGCGGGCCAGCTGCGGGGTGTAGATGATGGCGATGGCAATGATGATGGTGGGTACCGAGTTGCCGAAGGCCGCCAGCAGCACCGCGGCCAGGGCAATGCCGGGGAACGCCATCAGGATATCCATGATGCGCATGAGGAGCTCGTTGACGGCCTTGCTGGACGTGGCGGCCAGCGAGCCGAGGAACGCTCCGGCCAGGACGGCCAGGGCCACGGCACCGAGGCCGATCATCAGCGAGGACTGCGAGCCATACAGCAGCCGGGAGAAGATGTCGCGGCCCAGCCGGTCGGTGCCGAAGAAATGCTCGGCACCCGGGGGAGTGGCCGGCATGAAGGATTCCAGCGGATCGTGCGGTGCCAGGACCGGGGCGAAGACGGCGGCGAAGGCGATCACCACCAGGAAGGCGAGGGCCAGCCGGGAGCCCCAGGGCAGGGCCCGCAGGCGGATCCCGGGGGCGCTCAGACGTTCAGCGAGTTTGCTGCGCATGGGTCACACGGTCCTGATTCGGGGGTTGATGAGCAGGTAAAGCAGGTCCACGGCGATGTTCACCAGGACGAAAGTGACGGAAATGGTCAGCACCACACCCTGCACCAGGTTCACGTCCAGGTTGGTGATGCCATTGAGGATCAGCTGGCCCATGCCGGGCAGGGCAAAGATCATTTCAATCACGACGGCGCCGCCCAGCAGGTAGCCGATCCGCAGCCCCAGCACGGTCACCGGAGTGACGAGTGCGTTGCGGAGCACGTTCTTGGAGACCACCTCGCGGTACGGCACGCCGTTGCCGATGGCCGTGCGGACATAGTCCCGGTCCAGCTCCTCCACCATGGAGGTGCGGACCACCCGGATGAGCGAGGCCGAAACCGGGATGCCGAGGGCCAGGGCGGGCAGCGCCATCGAGTTGAGCCAGCCGCCGAATCCGGACTCCGGGGTGGCAATGCCGCCGGACGGAAACATCGCTGCCGGCCCCAGGGCGAACCACTGGATCAGGAGGATGCCCAGCCAGAACGACGGCGTTGCCACCGCGGCGATGGAGAACACGCGGACCAGCTGGTCCTGCCATTTGTCCCGGTAGAGGGCGCCGATGATGCCAAAGACCAGGGAGACCACGACGGCGATGATGACGCCCAGGAAGGTCAGCTGCAGCGTCAGGGGGAACGCCGAGCCGATCATGCTCGCCACAGACTTGGCCGGCGGCGTGGTGACGCCGAGGTCGAGCTGCAGGAGCTTGCCCAGGAACCGCACATACTGCAGCAGCAGCGGATCGTTCAGGCCGTTTGCCTGGCGGTACTGTTCCTTGGCTTCCTCGCTGGCGCCCTCGCCCAGGGCGCTGCTTGCCTGGTCTCCGGGGGCGGCCTGCAGGACCAGGAACACCAGCAGGGTGATGCCAAGGACCATCAGCGGCAGGGCTGCGAGCCGTCGGCCCAGCAGTCGCAATATGGTGCTCAATGTAGTCTCCGATGGGTAGGTCTAGGCGGTGCGGCCCACACCAACGAAGGACACTCCGGTGGTGGGGAGGGGCTTGAAGCCGCTGAGTTTCTTGGAATCCCAGGCGCTGGGAAGCTGGCGGTGGAACAGCGGGTACAGGGGGAGTTCCTCGGATACCAGGTCCACGATCTCGCCGGTCAGCTTCTTGGCGTCTTCCTTGGTTGCGCGGCCAGCCTTGGACATAAGGTCCACCAGCTGCACCCGCTCCGGGGTATCGCCCCAGAAAGCGCGGTTCTTCATCCAGGTGTCACCTGCGTAGAACCAGCTCAGCAGCAGGTCCGCGTCGTTGCCGAACACCGAGGGATCGCCCGGCGCGGCAACAACCTTGTAGTCGCCCTTGGCCACGCGGTCCGTGTACAGGGCGCCGGACTGCAGGTTCTTGAGCGTGACCTTGACACCGGGGATCTTGTTCCAGGATTCGAGCATCAGGGGTGCCACGTCCTTGACCCAGGCGGTGTCCGTGGTGAGCAGCTCAAACTCGAGGCTGGTGACGCCGGCTTCCTTGAGGAGGTCCTCGGCCTTCTTGGCGTCGTAGCCGTAGACGTTCTTGGCCTTGACGTAGTCCGGGTGGCCCTCCTGGAAGTAGGAGCTGGCTGGCTTGGCGTTGCCGAACAGGGCCTTCTTGATGATGGAGTCCTTGTCCAGGCCGTAGTGGAGGGCCTGGCGGACTTTCTTGTTGTTGAAGGGTGCGGCGTTGCAGTTGAACATCATGAACAGCAGCCCGAAGGACTGCACCGATTCAACGGTGGCTGCCGACTTCAGGCCCTCCATGTCCAGGTAGGGGACGTCCTCGATGGCCTGGACGCGGCCGGACTGCATGGCGGTGACGCGGGCGGCGGCATCGGAGAGCAGCAGCCAGGTCATGCCCTTGGCCAGGGCAGGCATCGGGCCGTTATAGGCCTGGTTGGCTTCGAAAACGATCTTGTCGTCCTTGACGGCGGAGATGAGCTTGTACGGGCCGGTGCCTACGGGCTTTGCATCGAAGGACTTCAGCTGATCGGAACCGAACGGGAAGTTGGTCAGCGCCTTGGGCACCACCTTCACCACGGAGATGCGGGGGCCGAAGCCGGGGAACGCGTACTTGAGCGTGAACTCCACGGTCTTGGCGTCCAGGGCCTTGACCTCCTGGATGAACGGAATGAACTGCGAGAACAGCGACTTGTTGGCCGGGTCCATCACGCGGGTAAAGGAGAACACCACGTCTTCGGCGGTGACCGGCGTACCGTCGTGGAAGACGGCACCGTCCCGGATGGCCACCTGGTACTGGGTGTCGCTGACCTTCTTGGGGTCCGCGGCGGCCAGGGCGTTGTACGGCTCACGGGTGGCGGGGTGCAGTTCGATGAGGCCTTCGAACACGTGCAGGTTGGCGGCCATCGGGGTGGCGCCGGAAGAGGAGATGGGGTCGAACCCGGTAGACAGCGCGTAGGAGATGCCGGCCTCGATGGTGAGGTCCTTGTTGACGGGCGAGGTGTTTTCGGTGGCGCCCGTGGTGGTAGCGGCGGGACCGCCGCAGGCTGCGAGGGAGCCGGCGAAAGCTGCGGCCAGGCCCATGGCCCCGCCCAGCTTCAGGAAGTTCCGGCGGCTGGCGTCATTGACCAGCGGCAGGTTCTTGATGTTGTTCATGTGCCTCACCATTCAAAAGATGTTTATCGGATGTAGGATGTCCTAGCTCGTAGAACGACTGTAAGGGCGATCACAGCCAGCCGTCAAGTGCGGCGGCTCAGCTGCACCCGATCGCCCTGCAGACACACCGCCTTCCACGCAACGGAGTTTGAAATGTCCCTCATCGTCGGCGCTTATCCGGCCCAGCCTGCCGGCTCGCAGCAGGAGTTCTACCGTGAGCTCGCATCCGTCCAGGCTGTACGGGGACTGGAACTTCCGTACGGACCGCACGGCGGCAACCCCTGGCCCGCCGGGGCACCCGCGGGATGGTCCGCCGTCGTGACCTCAATACCGGGCACCATGCAGCGGCTGAACGCATCGGCTGCTTTCGGACTGGCCTCCAGGGACGCCGGCGGCAGGCGGGAAGCCCTTGAATTCGTGGCAGGCCTCCATGCCTTCGTCCTCAGCCTTAAGGGCGAGGGGCGGCAGGTGGAAGCCGTCGAACTGCATTCAGCGCCGTATCCCGGCGCCGATGCGGCCATGTTCAGGGCATCGCTGAGCGAAATCCTCGACTGGGACTGGGGAACCACCCGGGTGCTGGTGGAACACTGCGACGCGCCCCGGCCCGGCAGCAGGCCGGAGAAAGGCTTCCTGCCGTTTGCCGACGAGGTGGAGGTGGTCCGCTCACTCCGCGAACAGGCTGACGGCCGGGTGGGCCTCGTGATCAACTGGGCCCGGTCCGTCATCGAAACCCGCAACCCGGACACTGCCGCCGAACATATTGCGCAGGCCCGGGAGGCGGGCGTCCTGGCGGGCGTCATGTTTTCCGGTTGCTCACCGGACGCCACGGAGTTCGGTTACCCGTGGATCGACGCGCACCTTCCGGCCGTCGAGGTGGAAGGGTCGCCGCCGGGCTCCCTGCTCAACCGCGCCGAAATCCAACGGTGCCTCGCGGCTGCCGGCACGGGGCCATTCATCGGCTTCAAGGTTGGGCTGCCTCGCGAGGGCTTGACGGTGCAGGGCCGTGTTGACCGCCTGCGGCAGATGTGCGCCCTTATCGAGGGGAGCTGACCGGTGGCGCGTCTTCTACGCTGACATCCCCGGTGGCCATGTTGAACCGGAAGGTCCTGGACAGCTGCCATGCCGTGTCCCGGCTGGTTCCTTTAACGGTGAAGGTGATGGTCACGGCTTCCTGCTCCACGTCCCCCGCCGTCAGGGTGTACGACGGCGTGAAGTACAGTGCCGCATCCCCCGGCAGGAGGTCCCGGGCCGGGAAAGCCGCGGCCCCCGGCCCAGTGAGCCTGACCCCTGTGACTGTATCGCCGCCGTCGTTCCGTGCCCTGCCTGTGAACGCGAGGATGTCGCCTGTCTTGTAGCCGGGGATGATGGGGCCGTAGTTGAGGTCCTGCGCCGCGCGGGTACCCAGCACCTGGGCCTGCCCGGCGGAGTAGCCCTGGCCGATCTCCTTGGACGCCGCACCCCAGTCGCCGCCGTCGTCCGCCATGACGTGGAACTCGCCGGCGTTACGCCACTCCTCCGGAAGGCCCGGCGTGATGGAACGGAGTTCCATGTGGAAGGTGAGTCCGGCGGCCGGTTCAGGGGTGGACGGCTGCGGGTGCGGCGGCGTTGCCAGCTGGTCCGTCAGCTGACGCGAGGGAATGGAGGCGAAGACGATTTCGCGGTAGCCCTGGCGTTCGTACAGGACGCCGATGTTGCCGTCCGGCAGCCGTGTGGCCGTGGAGTACGCCGAGCTTCCCGGGCAGAGCACCAGCCCGGCAGGCCAGGTGCTGCCGTTGTCCGGTGAGAGGCTCAGGACGGTGTTGCGGCGCAGCGAGGTGTCCCGGTTGTTGGTGGCCAGCAGCCACCGGTCCGTCGCCGTGCCGGCGCAACCCGTGACGGACGGCAGTCCGTCGAAGCGGGACAGTGAGCCGTTGTCGCTGGGATCCGGAAGGTCCTCGACAGGCGCCAGCTGGCTCCAGCTGTGGCCGCCGTCCGTGGAGGTGGCGGCCAGGCGCCGGGGCGTTGCCCGGCTGTGCAGCAGCAGCCGTCCGTCATCCAGGGCCGCCACTTTGTTCTCGTTGGGCGCCGCGCCATGGGTTCCGGCGCTGATGAATTCCCCAAGCATCCAGCGCTCGCCGTGGTCGTCAGAGTAGGCGGAGGCGGCCATGATCTCGCCTCCGCACAGGAGGACGAACTGCTGCACCAACCGGCCGGTGAAGGGCCCGGCGTGGATCTGGATACCCTGTCCGGCGGCGGCAAAGATGCCGGTGACATCCCGGCCGGCGGGGGAGCTGCCCTTCAGCTCCGCGGTGAGGCGGCGGTGCTGCCAGGTGGCGCCGTCGTCGTCGGACCAGCTGAGGTCGGTGTGCTGGATGGTGGGGTCGTCCGGCGACGTCCCGGTGGCTGACTCGAAGAAGCCCGCGCGCGTTCCGGCCGCGTGGAAGAGGAAGATGCGTCCGGTTTCGGCGTCCACCAGCAGGCTCGGATCACCGAAGCCCTCCAAGCCAGTGCCGCTTCGGACCACTTCCTGGCCGCTCCAGGTCTGCCCGTTGTCTGTGCTGCGCCGGACCAGGAGATCGATGGGGCTGGGCAGGTCATCGAGGTTCGGCCTGCCGTCGTAGGCGGCCAGGACTGTGCCCCGTGCGGTGACGGCGAGCGCCGGGATCCGGTACTGGCGGTAGCCCCCGCGACCCCGGACGGCGAGGACGTGCTCGGCTGAGGGGACGGCGGCGGGTAAAGCGGCGGGCGCGGAGGATGCGCTTGGGCGGAGGAGATAGGACGTCACATGTTGAGTCTAGCTTTCCGGTCTTCCCATGCCTAAGGTGGTAGGACGTCGTATGTAGAAGGAATCACACTTTGGGTTCAGCGCGACGGCGTTCCACACCTCCATTCGAGCCGCAGCGCGGCGTCCAGAAAGGACATGGGTTTGCGAATTACCACGAAAAGAACCAGGAAAAGATCGATGGGGCATGCTGCGGGCACAGGCGCCCTCGCCTTAGCCCTGCTTGCCGGAACCGGGTTGCCCGCCCAGGCGGCACCCACCCCGTCCAACAGCCCCACGGCTCCTCCCGGCGCTTTCCAGGAAACCAACCTGGCCGC
Organism: Pseudarthrobacter sp. SORGH_AS 212; assembly: GCF_030818145.1. Taxonomy (NCBI): domain Bacteria; kingdom Bacillati; phylum Actinomycetota; class Actinomycetes; order Micrococcales; family Micrococcaceae; genus Pseudarthrobacter; species Pseudarthrobacter sp. SORGH_AS 212. Next base: position 2,666,963 of record NZ_JAUTAA010000001.1, read on the forward strand.
GGACAGGACCGCCAACAACTTCTTTTACCGCATCCCCGCACTGTCCTACCTGGGCAACGGCGTGGTCCTCGCGGCATGGGACGGCAGGCCCGGCAGCTCCGCCGATGCCCCCAACCCCAACTCCATCGTCCAGCGCCGCAGCACCGACGGCGGCCGGACCTGGGGGCCGGTGCAGGTGATCGCCGCCGGGCATGTGGGCGACGCCGCCGCTGCAAAGTACGGCTACAGCGATCCGTCCTACGTTGTGGACGCCGAGGCCGGAAAGATCTTCGCATTCTTCGTGTATTCCAAGGACCAGGGGTTCGGCGGCAGCCAGTTCGGCAACGACGACGCGGACCGGTCCGTCATCTCCTCCGCGGTCATCGAGTCCTCCGATGGCGGCCTCTCGTGGAGCCAGCCGCACCTCATCACTGACGTCACCAAGCCGGGCACCAGCAAGGCCAGCCCGGCCGCCGGCGATGTCCGCTCGAACTTCGCTTCCTCCGGTGAGGGCATCCAGCTCAAATACGGCCCGTACAAGGGCCGCCTGATCCAGCAGTACGCCGGGGATATCCGCCAGGCGGACGGCAGCAACAGGATCCAGGCCTACAGCGTCTACTCCGACGACCACGGCGCCACGTGGCACAAGGGCGCCAACGTGGGCGACCGGATGGACGAAAACAAGACGGTGGAACTCTCCGACGGGCGCGTGCTGCTCAACTCCCGTGACAACGCCAACCAGGGATACCGCAAAGTTGCGGTCTCCACCGACGGCGGCGCCACCTACGGCCCGGTCACGCAGGACACCGAGCTTCCGGACCCCGCCAACAACGGCGCCATCGCGCGCATGTTCCCCAACGCCGCCCAAGGATCGGCCGACGCGAAGAAGCTGATCTTCACCAACGCCAATTCCAAGACCGGGCGCGAGAACGTCTCGGCCCGGGTGTCCTGCGACGACGGCGCCACCTGGCCCGGCGTCCGCACCATCCGCGCCGGATTCTCGGCCTATTCCACCGTGACCCGGCTGGACGAGGGCCGCTTCGGCGTCCTGTACGAGGGCAACTACACGGACAACATGCCGTTCGCCGCCTTCGACGATGCCTGGCTGAACTACGCTTGCGCGCCACTGTCCGTCCCCGCGGTCACCACCGCACCCGGTGCCACCAAGCAGGTGGCCGTGACGGTCACCAACCAGGAGGCATCCACGCTCTCCGGCGCCACCGCCACCGTCTACACTCCCAGCGGCTGGTCTGCCACCACGGTGCCCGTGCCCGACGTCGCGCCCGGTGCCTCCGCTACCGTGAACGTGGACCTTACCGCGCCGGCGAACGCCAGCGGCCCGCAGATACTTACTGCGGCGTTCACGACGGCGGACGGCCGGGTTTCGCAGGCCACCTTCACGGCCACGGTGCCGGTTGCACCGCAGGTGGGCATGACCATTACCGGCTCCGCCCCGGACCGCGACGTGGCGGCCAGCCCGTACAAGACCGGTGACGTTGTCAGCTACACGTTCACTGTGAAGAGCACAGCCAACGTCACCGCGAACGCCGTACCCGTTTCCGGGCCGTTCGACGCCGGCTTCCTGCCACCCGCCCCCGGGGCACCCAGCAGCCCTAACTGCCGGTATAACAACCTGGCCGCCGGTGCCGGCTACACCTGCACCACGGCCAGGCACACGGTGACGGCCGAGGATATTGCCCGCGGCTACTTCGTGCCGCAGGCCACCTTCAGCATTACGGCCAGCGCGACGCCGTCGCTCACTAAAACGGTGGCGTTCACCGGAGCGGCCGTGGCCCTGCGCGACGGCCTGGTTTCCGCCGCGATCACCGGCAGCCGGAATGACGCCGGCCGGGACCTGGCCGCGCAGCCGTACACGGCAGGGGAGGCCTTCCCCTACAAGTTCGACGTCGCCAACACCAGCCCCCTGGTGGAAAAGGTGGTGCCCACGGCGGGCAACTTCAGCCCCCTCGTGCCTGACGGTCCCGGGAACTGCCGGTACAGCGTCCTGCCCGCGGGCCAGGGCTACACCTGCGCCACGCCGCGGCACACCGTCACCGCAGAGGAAGCAGCCCAGGGCTTCTTCATCCCGCAAACCAACTGGGACGTCAGCGCCGCAGGCCAGGGCACCCGGACCTTCGCCGTCAACGGCGGCGAGGTGGACCTGAAGGTGCGAGATGCCAGCCTGGACGGCACCGTCGCAGCTGTTTGGACCGACAAGGACGGCGACCGGTACGCCTCCGCAGGCGACGTTGTGACGTATTCCTACACCCTGGGCAACGCGGGCAACGTCCCGCTGACCGGGGTGGCTGCCCCGGACGCAGGCATCAGCGAACCGTCCCTCGCAGCCGGCAGCACTGTGACGGCCACCAGGGACTACGTGCTCACCGCAGCTGACATCGCCGCCGGGAAGCTGGACGCAGTACGTTTCAGCGCCACCGGGGACAACGGAACCAAGCGTGCCACCGTTTCCGTCAGCGGCGGCGGAATCCAGCTTGAGCTCCAGCCCGCCCAGCCGGAGTCCCAACCCGCCCTGACGGTCCAGGACTTCGACGGCCAGGCGCCGCCGTTCGACCTGAAGACGCAGGACAAGTACCGGAACGGCCAGAAGGTGGTCCTCGAGGGGCTCGACTACGGGCAGTGGTACTACGTCTACCTCAACAAGCGCAGCCAGCGGATCGGCTGGCTCTTCCCCACTACCGCCAACACCGTGGAGTTCATCCTCCCGGCGGGGGTCCAGAACGGCCGCGATGATGTGGTGGTCCTGGACAAGGACGGCAAACAGGTCTCCTTCGACCGCCTGCAGGTGACCCCGAAGGGTTAGCCATCAGCCGCGTCACGGACGCAAACAGCCCCGGCGGGAGACCCTTCCGGGGCTGTTTGCGTTGCTGCCCCCGCTCAGGCGCTGGCCAGGACCGGTGCCGCCAGCCGTCCGTCCCGCATGGTGGCGACCGCGTCGGTCAGCGGCAGGAACTCGGTATCGTGCGTGACCATCACCGTGGCCACCGAGAATTCCGTGGTGACCCGGCGCAGCAGCCGGACAATCGCCTCGCTGCGCTCATGGTCCAGCGCCGCCGTCGGCTCATCCACCAGCAGCACCTTGGGGCTGCCCATCAGCGCGCGGGCAATGTTGACGCGCTGGCGCTGCCCGCCGGAGAGCTGGTGCGGCAGCTTCCGGGCGCTCGCAGAGAGCCCGACGACGTCCAGCAGCCCGGCCGCCCTGTCCCGGGCCGCCCGGGCAGGCTTGCCGCGCAGGTGGTCGGTGATGATGAGCTGCTCGGCCGCCGTCAGGGAGGGGAGCAGGTTGGGCTGCTGGAAGATGATGCCGATCTTGCTGCGCCGCAGTTCTGTCAGCTCCTTGTCCCTGAGCCCGGTGGTGTCCGTGCCGTCGATGAAGACCTGCCCGGCGGTGGGCCGGACCAGGGTGGCCGCGGTGGCCAGGAGGCTGGATTTCCCTGAGCCCGAGGGACCCACGAGGGACACCAGCTGACCGGCATTCGCGGTGAGGCTGACCCGGTCCAGGGCGGTGGTGGTTCCGGTGCCGTCGGGGTATTCGAGGGTCACGTCGATGAGATCAAGGGGAGCGGGGGTGGGGGATGCAGGCATGGGGTTTCCTTTCGGGAAGTGGTGTTTTAGTTGCCGCCGAGAGCCAGGAGCGGATCCACGCGGGTGGCTCGCCGGACGGCCAGGGCTGCCCCGGCAAGACCCAAAGCGATGATCCCGACGACGGGAAGCAGCGTGGTGCCGGCGTTCAGCATGAAGGGGGCGGCCTGTGCGGCCAGGGACCCCGCAGCAACACCCACGGCCCCGCCGGCGGCGGCACCAGCCACCAGGACGATGGCGGCCTGGGCGATGGCGTCGCGAAGGATGTAGGACGCGGGGGCTCCCATGGCCTTGAGTACGGCGATGTCCCGGGTCCGCTGGATGGTCCAGACGGTCAGGAACGCCACGATCACCAGCGCAGCGATGCCGTAGAGGAACGCCTGCATGAGGGTCAGCGACCCGTTCTCGCTCTTGTACGATCCCAAAGCCTGGAAGGACCCGGTGCGGGATTCGCTCACAGTCCCCGCCGCGGCATTGGCCGCAGCCTCGTCCACGTCGGCACCGTCCGCAAAGGTGACGGCAACCACCGTGGCCAGCTGCCCGCCGTCGGACACGTGCGCCACCCTGGCCCACTGGGGAAGGTCCGTCCACACCACGCTGGTGTGCGAATACCACTGGTCCGGGACCACGGCTGCGACGGCAAGTTCCACGCCGCCGACGCCTACCGTGTCGCCCTTCTCCACGGACAGCGCGTCCGCCACCGAGGCGCCGAGCACCGCCGTCCCCGGTGCCACGGACTCAGGCGCCAGCGGGCTGCCGGCCGGGACCCCGAAGACGGCGACGTTTGCCGTCCCGGAACCATCAGCGGTTTGCAGCCGGGTTTGGGTGATGCCCAGCGGCTCGGCGGCGGCCACCCCCGGCTGGTCCTTCCAGCGGTCCACCTGCCCGGCGGTCACCGAGCTCTCCGTGTACGAAGCCTTGGGGGTGCCAGTACCCGGCGCGCCGAACGCGACGGCGTCGACGGGCCTGGACCCGGCAGCTCCGCCGAGCTTGCCGATGGCGGAGGTGGACTGCTCGGCCAGGCCGGCCGTGAGGCCGGTCAGCATCACCAGCAGCAGGGTGATCAGGGCTACGACGCCGCCCATCATGGCGAACCGGCCTTTGGCGAAACGGATATCGCGGATTGCCAGGAACACGTTGTTCTTCTCTCAGCAGGAGTGGAATTGGGTAATTCCACTCTCCCGCCGGGCACCGGCCGGGGCATCGCGGGGATGGTTGATCCCCGGCCGCCGTGGGGTGGATCCCGGAGTCAACCATTTGATTGATCCGCCGCCGGCAGCCCCGGCATAAGCTGGGGGAATGCCCGCCGCGCCCTTACAGACATCCCCGGACAGAACCGGCGGAAGCCTGTCGGGGGGACCGCTGGATGCCGTGGAGAATGCGACGTCCGCAGCGATCCTGAAAGTTCTCCGGGTCACCCTGCACACCGGGTTCGCCGTGCTGCTGGGCGTGGCCCTGGTCCGGATCCTGATGGCCGGCGGTCCGCTGCGCTGGCTCTGGGCCGGGGTGGCGGTGGTTCTCGCCGGGGTGTACCTGGCCGGAACGGTCCTCGAGAAGCGCCATGCCGAGGGCCGGGCCAGCATGGATCCGCGCCGCTTCGCCCTTCTGTGGCTGGTGCTGGTGACGGGGCTGTGGGCTTTCCTGCTGGCTGGCAGCGCCGACTTTGCCTGGCTGGCGTTCCCCATCTTCTTCCTGCACTTGCACCTGCTGCCCCGGCGCGCGGCGCTGCTGACCATTGCGCTGATGACGGTAGCGGTGATCGCCTCCCAGTGGGCAGCCAGCGGTGCCCCGGTTCCACACGCGGCCGCCGTCGTCGGCCCCGCGCTCGGTGCCATTTTCGCCGTCATCACGGGCCTGGCCTACGCCGCCCTGTACCGCGAGGCGCTGAACCAGCGGCGCGCGGCCGAGGAGCTGCGCCGGACGCGCGAGGCGCTCGCCCGGACCCAGCATGAGGCCGGTGTGCTGGCGGAGCGGGAGCGGCTGGCCCGCGAAATCCACGACACCCTGGCCCAAGGCCTGTCCAGCATCGTGCTGCTGGGACGGGCCGCCGAACAGTCCCTGGCCGGCGGCGATTCCATTGCGGCTGCCTCGCAGCTGGTGCTGGTGCAGCGGACTGCGGCGGAGAACCTGGCCGAGGCCCGCAGCTTTGTCCGTGGACTGTCCTCACCGCAGTTGGAGGGGAGCACGCTGGTGGACGCACTTCGCAGGTTGTGCGCCGCCACCGAGGCGGGCGCCGCCGCCGCCGGGTTGCCGCTGCGCTGCCGCGTGGAGGTGGACGGCGATCCCCTGGACCTGCCCCAGCCGGTTCGCGTCACCCTGCTGCGCGCGGCCCAGGCGAGCCTCGCCAACGTCCGCGAACATGCCGGGGCGCTCACCGCCGTCGTGACCCTGGCTTTCCTCGGCACGGAGGTGACCATGGACATTTACGACGACGGCGCGGGCTTTGATCCGGATGCTGCGGCGGCCGCCGCGCACGCCGGCGGTGGCGACGGCGGCGGGTTCGGTTTGCGCTCGCTGCGGGAACGCGTGGATGCCCTGAACGGCTCGCTGGAGCTGGAATCCGCTCCCGGCGAGGGCACCGTGGTGGCCATCCGGCTGCCGCTGGCTGGTGAATTCCGTGAGTGAAGTCCGTGTGCTCCTGGTGGACGACCATCCCGTGGTCCGGGCCGGGCTGCGGGCCATGCTGGCGGGGTTCGAGGGGATCGCCATCGCCGCCGAGGCGTCCGACGGGCGGGCTGCGCTGAAGGAACTGGACCGGCTGTCCGCGCTGGGGGAGCCGCCGGACGTTGTCCTCATGGACCTGCAGATGGGGCAGGGGATGGACGGGGTCACCGCCACCGCCGAGATCCGGAAGCTGGCTGCCCCGCCGCCGGTTCTGATCCTGACCACCTACGACACCGACGCTGACATCCTCGCTGCCGTGGAGGCAGGGGCGAGCGGCTACATGCTGAAGGATGCCCCGCCAGAACAGCTGCGTCAGGCCGTCCTGCAGGCTGCGGCGGGCGGCACGGCCCTGGCACCAAGGGCAGCTGCCCTGCTGATGGACCGGATCAGCAACCCCGGCACCTCGCTGACCCCGCGGGAGGTGCAGCTGCTGGAACTGCTGGCCACCGGCCTCTCCAACCGTGCCATCGCCAAGCAGGTCTTCATTTCCGAGGCGACCGTGAAGACGCACCTGGTCCATATTTACGGCAAGCTGGGGGTGGACAACCGGACCGCGGCAATCGCCGCGGCCACCCAGCGGCGGATCATCCGGCCGCCGGGTGGCAACGGCTGATCGGTTTCTGGTCCGCTGGCGTTTGGGGCAACACGGCCCTGTTGCGCCGCGGCTCCCCGGCCTAGAATCACGGCCATGGCCACCCCACAGCAGCAGCCGCAAGCCGAGACCCTCACAGAAGACGAGTGCTGGCGATACCTGGAATCCGCGTACATCGGCAGGCTGGCGGTGATCAACCGGGCAGTTCCGGAGATCTTCCCGGTCAACTTCGTGCCTGTGGACCGCACCATCCTGTTCCGCACGGCCCCCGGCGCCAAGCTCAATGCCCTGCTCAGCAGCACGCCCGTTGCCTTTGAGACGGACGGGCTGGGCACCTACAGCACGGAAGTGTGGAGCGTGGTGGTCAAGGGCATCCCGGGCCAAGTGCCGGAGGGCGAAGCACCTGTTGAGCTGGCCGACCCGGACCGTGAACCGTGGCTGCCGGGACCCAAGGACCACCTGATCCGCATTACTCCCACCGAAGTCACCGGCCGCAGGTTCCCCGTGCATTCACGGACCCGCTGGTGGCCGCCCCTCGATTTCTCGTCCGACTGGACCTGAAACACCCTGATTCTGCGGCCTGCGAGTCCCTAAACCGACAAGCCAGGCGAATGTAGCAGCTGACCACACCAGCCAACGCGTTCGGTGTGGCACTGGACCTCGTCTGTCCGCCTCGATAGCGTGCACCCATGACCATCAAGCTGGAAAATGTGGGCATCGCCGTCCGGGACCTCGAAGAAACCATCGCTTTCTTCACCGATCTCGGCCTCACGGTGGTGGGCCGGGATACCGTCAGCGGCGAATGGACCGACACCGCCGTCGGGCTTGACGGCAACCACGCCAAGATTGCGATGCTTCAGACACCGGACGGCCACGGCCAGCTGGAACTCTTCGAGTACATCCACCCCGACGCGATCGAGACGGGCCCCACGCTGCCCAACGAAATCGGCATGCACCGAGTCGCCTTCTCAGTGGACAACATCGACGAAGCCCTGGAGATCGCCGCGAAACACGGCTGCCACCCGCTGCGCGGTGTGGCCACCTACCAGGACATCTACAAGCTCTCCTATGTGCGCGGGCCCAGCGGCATCATCGTCATGCTCGCCGAAGAGCTGAAGAAGGACTGACGACGGCGGGTTGCGGCTTCCGGAACCAGCTCCCGGTGCCGCGCGCCGCCGTCGTCCGACTGTTTCGGAAGGTGTAGGCCTACTGGAGGCCCTGCCGCGCCAGGTCCGCGGTGACGATCCGGGCGAGTTCAGTGGCGCCGGCCCGGTTGGGGTGCAGGGTGTCGCCGTTCATGAACAGGGCCAGCGTTGCCTCCGGGCCGATCTGCGTGAAGTAAGCGGACGAGAGGACATTCAGGTCAACCAGCGGGACGCCTTCCTCCTGGGCCAGGGCCACGGTGGAGTGCCGGTACCAGCGGTCCACAGAGGAGTGCACACCGTCCACGAAATCGGTGGCGCGGCCCTGCGGGGTCACCAGGACCGGGGTGGCACCGGTGGCCGCCACCTGGCGGACCATGTCCCGCATGATTTCCTTGAACTCCGCCTCGGTGGTGGCGTTCTTGGCGGCAGTGTCATTGATGCCCATCTCCAGCAGGAACAGGTCGCCCGGCTTGATGTACTGCAGGATGGCCTCCAGTTGGCCGTCGTTGCGGAATCCCCGCGCAATCTGACCGCCGGTGGCCATGTTGCGGACGTTGTACTTTTCCGGGCTGACGAACTGGGGCAGCAGCTGGCCCCAGCCGCCCTGGACGCTGGAATCCAGCGGGTAGTAGCTGGCCACCGTGGAATCGCCGCCCACCCAGATGGTGGGGTCCATATCCGGGTGGCGCGACACCTTTTCGATGTCCAGGGCGCTGAGTGTGAAGGCCGTGCCCACCTTGCCTTCCGTGACCAGGAGATTGAGCTGGCCGTCGGTTACCGGGACCTCGAAGGACACTGTGGCGCCGTTTCCGGTCAGGTTCATCTCCTGGAAGACGCCTTCCGCGGCAACGCTTGCCCGTGACGTGTCGCCGAGGGTGACGGTCACCCTGTACAGGCCTTCTTTGAGGTCCACGTTGAACGTGTTGTTGCTCTTGGTGCCGAACTCCAGGAACCGGACGGCGTCGCTTCCCGCCCCGGTTCCTTTGGCCGCGACATTGGCCATGTGTTCCGGGGTGTTGAAGCCGTACCGGCGCTCCGGTGTGTAGGCGTCCGAGGCGCTGACTCCTGTGTATCCCTTTTCAACCGGGCCGCTGCCGAAGTCGAACCTGTAGTTGCTGGGCTCGGCCCGGGCAGCCGGGGCGGAAAACGCCAGTCCGGCTCCACTGGCCAACGCAGTGGCGGCAAGACACCAGGCCAGGGGCTTTTGGTAGTTCCTGCTGCGGGCGCTGCGGGCAGGGCGGGTTTCGGTCACGTTGATCTCCTTTGATAACGGGTGGTCGGCACACGGCCATGTTGTATCGATTCAAAATGGAGCGGGCGGTCATTCGGAGAATGGGGATGGAAGTAGAAGCCTGGAGCCGCTGTTACAACAGTTGTAACAGCGTTCAACTTTCACAGTCAAGAGATTCTGATCGTTTTCTGTGATGTTTTGGTGTTTCATGTTGCGGTGCGGGGCCCGCGCTGAGAGGCGGCCCGGTGACGACCCCATGGGCCCGTAGCCTCGGCGCCCAGGCTGCCGCCCGCCGTCGTACGTCAAAAAGTTTGCCCCGGGCCGGAGCCTTTCGCGGCCGGGGCTGTTAGCGTGGAGGCCCGGCCAATGGAGGAGCAACGATGACCACCAACTCACCCGACTCACTGCCTGACGGCGAAGCCCGGGAGACGGAAGACAAGGCAAAGGGCGGCGGCGATGTGCCCGGCGGCAGCGACGGCGTCGGAATCGGCGCAGACGCCGAAGCCAACACCTTCGAGCCCGAAGAGGACCCGGACGCGGCCAAGGGCACGGAAACAGACTGAACCGCAGCGTCAGCCCGTGCCCGGGCTCAAATTTGAGTCAAGATTCCCCGCCGGCCGCCAAAATCGGCATTTCCGGAGGTTACCAGCGGGTAGATTTCTAGTTGCTTCCAATTCCCCCAATGCGGAGGCAACAAGGAGGCCCCCGCGCTCGAGCTTCGACTCGCGTGGGGGCCTTTCCTCATTCCGCGGGCCTGCCAGGTGAGGAGTTACGCTCTTGGCACCGCAGTAGCGGACATCAGTAAAGTGAGCTCACTTTAGGTTCTGAAGGGTCCCGCGTTCTGGGGTGCCTCCCCGCTGGAGATGAACAGCTTGGAGCCCGGCGTTGCGGGCACCTTCGATATCAACCCGGAAGTTGTCTCCCACGTACAGTGCATGCACCGGAAGCACAGTCAGGGCCTCGCACGGTTTCAGGAAGGCCTCCGGCATGGGTTTGGGATGGCCGATGGACTCCGAAGTGAAGATTGCATCCAGCGCCGACTCAAGCCCGATGTTCCTGAGCTTCGCCTGTTGTTGTGCGTGGTTTCCGTTCGAGATCACGGCCGTCAGTACGCCGCCATCGCGAAGCGCCTGCAGGCAGGGTCCCGCGTCAGGGAATGCCTGCCAGGACCGCTCGTAGCACTCCAGGTAGACCGCAAAGAGTTCGTTCAAATCTTCCTCGCCGGCGGGTGCGGCGTAGCCAGCCAGCGGGAGGAATTGCCGCAGCCGTTCCCGTCGCTGCTCCTGGAACGTTAACTCCTTGGCGAGGAAGCGGTCGTAGTTGGCTCGCTCGATGGTGAACCAGTCCCCGGCCAGGTCATTGGAGGGTGCAAGCCCGAGATGCCGCGTGAAGGCTTGAAGCCCTGCCTTTGCCGATGCCAGATGGTCGAAGAGTGTGTCGTCCAGGTCGAAGAGGACAGCCTTGATGCTCACGGTTCAAGGCTAATGGCGCCGGGCCGCGGTCCCGGACCTACCAGGCCAGGTCTTCCTCGCCTAGGGAGCAGAACCGGGGAGACGTGCGGGAGCCCGAGTCGACGAGTTCCCGGAGCTGCCGCGCGGCGGTGGCGGGACTCTTGGAAGCATCGGACTGGCCCATGGCCGTGGCAAGCTTGCCGGGGTGCACCGCCCAGCAGCGCACCTGGCCCTGGAGTTCCTGGGCAAGCGAAACGGTGAGCATGTTTTGGGCAGCCTTGGACACCTTGTACGCATAGCTGGTGGAAAGATCCGCGAAATCGCCCTTCGCCTGCGCCGCCACGGAACCCAGCCGGGACGCCACGTTGACGATGACGGGGTCGGGCGCGGCCAGGAGGTTCGGCAGCAGGAACTGCGTCAGCCGCAGCGGACCGGCCACATTCGCATCCACAGCGTTCATGAGGCCGGCCGGCTCAATGGCTCCCAGCCTGGCGTGCGGGGCACCCTGCGCCGCGTTATTGACCAGCAGGTCAACGGGCCTCTGGCCCACTGCCGCCGTGAGCGCGTGCGACGGTTCGGACCGGACGTCGTGCAGGACGGGTACGACGCCGGCCGGCCAGGATCCCCCCGCAGGTTCGGCGGAGGTACGGGTCAGGGCGAGGACGTCCCACCCGTTCTCCGAGAGCTCGCGGACGATGGCGAATCCCAGTCCGCGGTTGGCCCCAGTGACCACTGCGAGCCTGCCCACCAGATCAGGCCGGATCTTTCACGTCGGCGGCCCCCACATCGGCAGGCCCTGCCGACATCACCTGGTTATAGTGCTCCACCACGGGGAACGGCTCGTAGAACCGGTGCAGCAAAGCCCGCCACTGCTGGTATTCGGGGGAGCCGCGGAAGCCTTGGGTGTGGTCCTCGAGGGTTTCCCATTCCACCAGCAGCAGGTAGGTGCTGGGGGACTCAAGCGAGCGCGAAAGCGAGAGCGAAAGGAAGCCCGGCATGGCCGCAATGATGTGCCGGGCCTGGCCGAAGGCGGCTTCGAACTCCTCTTCCTGGCCGGGAACGACGGGCAGCAGTGCGTGCTCGGTAATCATCCGGCCATTCTGGCAGGTTTCCGGGCCGTTCCCGTCCTGACCTGCTGTAACGCAGATGACCCCCGTCCCGAAAAGCATCCGGGCGGGGGTCATCTGATCGCTAAAGCCTAGTGCTCCAGGAGGGACACGTCGCGGACGGCTCCCTTGTCCGCGGAGGTGGCCATGGCGGCGTAGGCACGCAAAGCTGCGGACACGTGGCGGTCCCGGTCCTTCGGCTTGTAGCCGCCGTTGACCAGCAGCTTCTCGCGGCGTTCGGCAAGGATCTCGTCCGAGACCTCCAGCTGCAGGGAGCGCTGGCTGATGTTGATGCTGATGATGTCGCCATCCTCCACCAGGGCGATGGTTCCGCCGGAGGCAGCCTCAGGCGAAATGTGCCCGATGGACAGGCCGGACGTGCCGCCGGAGAAGCGGCCGTCCGTGATGAGTGCGCACTTCTTGCCCAGGCCGCGGCCCTTGAGGAACGACGTCGGGTAGAGCATTTCCTGCATGCCCGGGCCGCCACGGGGGCCTTCGTAGCGGATGACCACCACGTCGCCTTCTTTAATACCCTTGTTCAGGATCTTCTCCACGGCCTCGTCCTGGGACTCGCACACCACGGCCGGGCCCTGGAAGGTCCAGATGGATTCGTCCACGCCGGCGGTCTTCACCACGGCGCCGTCCTCTGCCACATTGCCGCGCAGCACGGCCAGGCCGCCGTCCTTGGAGAAGGCGTGCTCCACCGAGCGGATGCAGCCACCCTCCGCGTCGGTGTCCAGGGACGTCCACTCGTTCGACTGTGAGAACGCGGTTGAGGAGCGGACGCCGCCGGGAGCAGCGTGCCACAGGGCCTGTGCCTCTTCGGTGGCCTTGCCGCCGCGGATGTCCCAGTCATCCAGCCAGCCGTCCAGGTCGGTGGAGTGCACGGAATGGACGTTCTTGTGCAGGAGCCCGCCACGGTTCAGCTCACCCAGCAGCGCAGGGATGCCGCCGGCGCGGTGCACATCTTCCATGTAGTAGGTCTTGTTGCCGGCAACGTTCGGGGCAACCTTGGCCAGGCAGGGCACCTGGCGGGATTTGGCATCCATCTCGGCCAGGCCGTACTCCACGCCGGCTTCCTGGGCTGCAGCCAGCAGGTGCAGGATGGTGTTGGTGGAGCCGCCCATGGAGATGTCCAGCGCCATGGCGTTGTCAAAGGCTTCCGCGGTGGCGATGTTGCGGGGCAGGACCGACTCGTCGTCGCCGTCGTAGTAGCGCTTCACGAGTTCGACGACGGTAGCGCCGGCCTTCTCGTACAGCGCCTTGCGTGCGGTGTGGGTCGCGAGCACGGAGCCGTTGCCCGGCAGGGCCAGGCCGATGGCCTCGGCGAGGCAGTTCATGGAGTTGGCCGTGAACATGCCGGAGCAGGAGCCGCAGGTGGGGCAGGCGTTTTCTTCGATGAGGTTGATGTCCTCGTCGGAGATGGACTCGTCCACGGCGTCGGCGATCGCGTTCACCAGGTCAAGGGAGCGGACGGAACCGTCGGTCAGGGTGACGCGACCGGCCTCCATGGGTCCGCCGGAGACGAAGACCACGGGGATGTTCAGGCGCAGCGCGGCCATCAGCATTCCGGGGGTGATCTTGTCGCAGTTGGAGATGCACACCAGGGCGTCGGCGCAGTGGGCGTTGACCATGTATTCGACCGAATCGGCGATCAGGTCGCGGGACGGCAGCGAGTAGAGCATGCCGGAGTGGCCCATGGCGATGCCGTCATCCACGGCGATGGTGTTGAACTCGCGCGGCACGGCGCCGGCGGCGAGGATCGCGTCGGAGACAATCCGGCCCACAGGTGCGAGGTGGGTGTGGCCGGGGACGAATTCTGTGAAGGAGTTGGCCACGGCGATGATCGGCTTGCCGATATCCGAGTTGGCGACGCCGGATGCGCGCAGCAGTGCGCGGGCTCCGGCCATGTTGCGGCCGTGGGTAACTGTCTTTGAACGTAGTGCAGGCATGATGACCATCCTTCTCTGGCGCCGCCGCAAGAGGAAGACGGCCTTGCTACTAGTAGTGAAAGTACCAGAGTAATAGTATTTCTTTCGTGCAGAATTCTGGCCGGCGCAAAGAACTGGGCCTCTTCCTCCGGGCCCGCCGGGACCAAGCCGTCCGGGTTGACTATGGACTCCCGCCGATAGCCCGCAAGCGTGAGCGGGGCCTCCGGCGTGAAGAGGTGGCGTTCCTTTCCGGCGTGAGCGTCACCTGGTACACGTGGCTGGAGCAGGGCCGCGACATCAGCCCGTCCCGCCAGGTGCTGGAAGCCGTCAGCAGGGCACTGCATCTTTCAGACACCGGTCTGGACTACGTCCTGTCGCTCGGCGGATATGCGTCCGCCGGACCAAGCACGACGGCGGCCGCCACCGCACCAGCCCACCTCCAGCGGCTGCTCGATGCCCTGGACCCGAACCCCTCCTTCGCGCTGTTCCCGGACTGGGGCGTCGCCGGCTGGAACAACGCCTACGCGGCACTCTTCCCCAACATCGCCACGGTTCCTGCTGCGGACCGCAACCTCCTCTGGCTGGTGTTCACCGATCCCTACGTGCGGGACCTGCTGCCCGACTGGGAGGTGACCAGCAAGAGGTTCCTGGCCGAGTTCCGCGCCGAAACGGGCCAGCGGCTGGGGGATGTGGACGTCAAGAACCTGGTGGAACGGCTCAAGGAGGCCAGCCCGGAATTCCGGGAAGGATGGGACCGGTACGACATCCTGGGCTTCGAATCACGCGAGCGGCTGTTCCACCACCCCGCCGTGGGAGTGCTGCAGTTGGAGCACCACCAGCTGTCCCCGTCGGACCGGCCGGACCTGCACCTGGTGGTCTACACCCCGGCACCCGGGAGCGACGCGGGCACGCAGATGGCGTCCCTTATTGCAGCGGCAACCTAGCGGAACGCCGGAGCAGGTGCGAGTCTGGACCAAGCACCAGAACGTCGCCGCCCCAGCCACCGGCGTTGGTGCCGGCAATTCAACCGCCACGACGTGGAACTGAGGTCCAGGCATGAATTCTTCCGCTGCAATCAGTGTTACCGCCATTCGGGTTGCCGAGCTGCTGGCCGAGGGCGAGCTGATGCCGGTGTATGTGCACGTCATCGACCACCCCGAAGCCCGCGTACTGGTGGATACCGGACTGACCCGGCTTCATCCGGCGGTGGCGGACATGGATCCCCGCCTCTATCCCCTGACCGACCAGGACTTTGACCTGGGCAGCGTGGACATGGTGGTCAACACCCACCTGCATTTTGACCATTGCGGCGGCAACCATCTCTTTGCGGGGAAACCCATCTATGTGCAGCGCCGGGAACTCGACGACGCCCGCACCCAGGAGGACTACACCATCCCGGAGTGGGTGGATCCGCCGGGGGTCACCTACGTCCCCGTCGACGGCGAGCATGAGCTGCTTCCAGGGATTCGGCTCCTCCCTGCCCCTGGTCATACCCCCGGCTCGCAGATCGTGGTCATCGACCCAGGAGGAGTCCCCACGGTCATCGCGGGGGACACGGCAGTGTGGTTCGGAGAACTCGACAACCCCAGCACCGAGGGCCAGCTGCTGGTGCGCTCGCTGAACCCGGGCGCGGTGTGGCTGACGCACACGCACACGCCCTGGAGGCCAGGATCTACAGAACCGGCGTGAGTCGACTTCTGACATCGACAGCTCAGGTCAAGGAAATGGCGGCGAAACCGGCATGGTTTCGCCGCCATTCCTGACGCCGGTTCAGCGGCTAGAAGCCGCCGAAAGTAGGGCTCAGTTTAGGTCGAACCGGTCCAGTTCCATGACCTTCGCCCAGGCAGCCACGAAGTCGTGGACGAACTTCTCCTTGGCGTCGCCGCTGGCGTAGACCTCGGCCAGGGCGCGGAGCTGGGAGTTGGAGCCGAACACCAGATCCACGGGGGTGGCAGTCCACTTCACCTCGCCAGTGGAGACGTCCGTGATTTCGTAGACGTTCTCCTCATTCTCCGAGGCCTTCCACTTGGTGCCGGGGGAGAGGAGGTTGACGAAGAAGTCGTTCGTCAGGGCCTGTGGCCTGTCGGTGAGGACACCGTGGCCGGAGCCGCCCACGTTGGTGCCCAGCGCGCGCATGCCACCCACCAGCGCCGTCATCTCCGGCGCGGAGAGGTCCAGCAGGTAGGCCTTGTCCAGCAGCAGGGTTTCGGGCTGCAGCTTCACCCCGGGCCGGATGTAGTTCCGGAACCCGTCCGCGCGTGGCTGCAGGTAGCCGAAGGACTCGACGTCGGTCTGCTCCTGTGCCGCGTCCGTGCGGCCCGGACGGAACGGCACCGTGACGGGGACCCCGGCGTCGGACGCTGCCTTTTCCACCGCCGCGGCGCCGCCCAGGACGATCAGGTCCGCGAGCGATACCTTCTTGCCGTTGGCCTGGCCGGTGTTGAACTCCTCCTGCACGCGTTCAAGCGTCTGCAGTGCGGTGGAGAGCTGTTCGGGCTCGTTGGCTTCCCAGCTGCGCTGCGGTTCCAGACGGATCCTGGCCCCGTTGGCGCCGCCGCGCCGGTCTGTCTTGCGGTACGTGGCGGCGGATGCCCATGCCGTCGAGGCCAGCTGCGGGACAGTCAGGCCGGAGTCCAGGAGTTTGGCCTTCAGGGCGGCGATGTCCTCCTCGCCGATCAGTTCATGGCCGACGGCGGGAACAGGATCCTGCCACAGCTGCGCCTCCGGAACCCACGGGCCGAGCAGGTGCGGGCCCACCGGGCCCATGTCGCGGTGCAGCAGTTTGTACCAGGCCTTGGCGAACGCCAGCGCGAACTGGTCCGGGTTCTCCAGGAAGCGCCGGGAGATCTTTTCGTACTCCGGGTCCACGCGCAGCGACAGGTCCGTTGTGAGCATGGTGGGCAGGTGCTTCTTTTCCGGGTCATGGGCGTCCGGGATGATCTTCTCGGCGTTCTTGGCCACCCACTGCTTGGCGCCGGCGGGGCTTTCCAGCAGCTCCCACTCATGCCCGAACAGGATCTCGAAGAACCGGTTGCTCCACTGCGTGGGCACGTCAGTCCAGGTCACTTCCAGGCCGGAGGTGATGGTGTCCGCACCCTTGCCGGACCCGTACGTGCTCAGCCAGCCCAGGCCCTGGGACTCAAGGTCCGCGCCCTCCGGCTCCGGACCCACATGGTCATCCGCGCTGCCGGCACCGTGGGTCTTACCGAAGGTGTGGCCGCCGGCGATCAGCGCCACGGTCTCCTCGTCATTCATGGCCATCCGTTTGAACGTTTCGCGGATGAACGCTGCGGCGGCCATAGGGTCCGGGTTGCCCATGGGGCCTTCGGGGTTGACGTAGATCAGGCCCATCTCGGTGGAGCCCACCTCATCAGCCATCTGGCCTTCGGCGACGTACCGCTCGTCGCCCAGCCAGGCATCCTCGGGGCCCCAGAAGATCTCCTCCGGCTCCCAGACGTCCTCGCGGCCGAATGCGAAGCCGAAGGTTTTGAAGCCCATCGATTCGAGGGCCACATTGCCGGCGAGGACCAGCAGGTCCGCCCAGGAAAGCTTCTGGCCGTATTTCTGCTTCACCGGCCACAGGAGGCGGCGGGCCTTGTCCAGGTTGGCGTTGTCCGGCCAGCTGTTCAGCGGCGCGAACCGCTGGCCGCCGTCGCCCGCTCCGCCGCGGCCGTCATGGACTCGGTAGGTGCCCGCCGCGTGCCAGCTCATCCGGATCATCAGGCCGCCGTAGTGGCCGAAGTCCGCCGGCCACCAGTCCTGGGAAGTGGTGAGGACCTCGGTGATGTCCTGCTTGAGCGCCTCGACGTCGAGTTTCTGGAATTGGTCCCGGTAGCTGAAGTCCGGGCCCAGCGGGTTGCCGGCCGGGTGGTTGGTGTGGAGGACGGAGAGGTCCAGCTGGTTGGGCCACCAGTCGGCGATGGTCCGCGGCCGGTGCCCCTTGGGCTGGGGTGAGTCGATGGCCGGGTTTTCGCTCTCGCTGCCCTGTGCGGTAACGCTGTCATGCATTACGGGGCAGCCACCCTCGGCCTTCTGGCCAGAGCCCTGGGCGCTCGCGGGCGTGGGAACCGGAGGATGCTCTTGGGGTTCGGTCATGTGCTTCTTCCTTCCGTTGGGCCGAGGCCGCGGTTGGACTCGGGCAGCCGGTGCAACCCTCCCATTGGAACATAGACGGCTGGGCGGATGAGACCCTATTTTCCTCGCAATCCGCCGTGCGGCCCGTTCCCCCGGGCTTGCCACCGCTGAGGTGCAGCCGGCGCTTTCCGCCTTCCGCGTAACAGTCCCGCCAGGGAGCTCCATGGAATATCTGCCTGATGGCGGGGCTTGTCGCTAAGGGGCCTTCGGTGGCCCTTTGTCCCGGCGCGACGCAGCGCGCGGGCCTCCGCCACAGCGTGAGGCCGTGCTGACGCGCGGATACACCCAGCACCCACTAGAAGGAGCACTATGACCATCGGATCAGGAACAGCAGCGGGCAACGGACGGACGGCCCTGGTGGTGGGGGCCACCGGAATCGCGGGCTCGGCCCTGGTGGATACCCTGGTTGGCGACGGCTGGGCAGTCCTTGCCCTGTCCCGCCGGCCCGGGGCCGAGCGTCCCGGCGTCCGGTGGCTTTCCGCGGACCTGACCTCGGTTTCCGCGCTCACCGCTGTGCTTGCTCCGGAAAACCCCTCCCATGTCTTCTTCACCGCATGGTCGCGGCGCGCCACGGAGGAAGAGAACATCGCCGTGAATGCGGGCATGGTGCGTGACCTCCTCGCGGCGCTGCGGGGAAAGGACGTAGCCCACGTAGCCCTGATGACCGGGCTAAAGCACTACCTGGGACCGTTCGAAGCCTACGCCGCCGGGGAAATGCCGGACACGCCCTTCCATGAGGAGGAGCCGCGGCTTCCGGTGAACAACTTCTACTACGCCCAGGAGGACGAACTTTGGGCGGCAGCGGCTGAGCAGGGGTTCACCTGGTCCGTGCACCGCGCCCACACCGTGATCGGGCACGCGGTGGGCAACGCCATGAACATGGGCCTCACCCTTGCCGCGCAGGCCGCCCTGTGCCGGGACAGCGGGCAGCCGTTCGTCTTCCCAGGATCCGAAACCCAATGGAACGGCCTGACCGACATGACGGATGCCGGCCTGCTGGCCGAGCACATGCTCTGGGCTTCCACCACTCCGGCAGCCGCGAATGAGGCCTTCAACATCGTCAACGGCGATGTGTTCCGTTGGCGCTGGATGTGGCCGAAGCTCGCAGCCTACTTCGGCGTGGAGTGGGAGGGATACCAGGGGGAGCCCCGTCCGCTTGAGCAGTCCATGGCGGGGCGGGAGGAACAGTGGCGGGAGCTGGCCGGGCGCCATGGCCTCAGCGAACCGGACCTGGGCCGCGTGGCATCCTGGTGGCACACGGACGGTGATCTCGGGCGGAACATCGAGGTGGTGACGGACATGGGCAAGAGCAGGGACGCCGGCTTCACCGGCTACCGGCGGACGCTGGACGCCTTCACCGCACTTTTCGACCGGTACCGCGCGGAGAACCTGATTCCCTGACGGCGCAGGGCCGCCACAAGCCGTTAGGCCGATTCCCGGATAGCGTCGGCCACGCTTTCCAGGTGCAGCCGCATGGCCTCCGCGGCACCCTCGGGATCATGCCGGCACACGGCGTCGATGATGGCCAGATGCTGGGGAAGGGAAACGCTGGGGCGCCCAGGCTGCCGTGCCAGCTGGAATTGGAACCGCACCGCTTGGCCGCGAAGCCGCTGGATGGTGGCAGCCGCCGTGGCCTGGGCGCTGACCTCGATAATTTTGGCGTGCAGCCGCTGGTTGCAGGCCGAATAGGATTCGCGGTCACCCCGCGCCACGGCATCTTCCATCTGGCGGGCGAGTTCCCGCAGTTCCTGGGCCCCGGCATCAGTGATCCGCTCCGCGGCTTTCCGGGCGCAAAGCGCCTCCAGCGCGCCGCGGACTTCAGTGATCTCCACGGCTTCCTCAATGGAGACGGCCCTGACCCGCGCACCCCTGTTCTGAACGCGTTCCACGAGGCCTTCGACGCTGAGTTCCGCGAGCGCCACCCGCACGTTGCCCCTGCTGGCCCCGTAATCTTCGGCGAGGTCGGCTTCAACGAGCCGCTGCTTGGGCACCAGCTCGCCCGTAATGATCGCCTTGCGCAGGATTTCCACCAGCTGCGGAGCCGAAAGCGTAGGCCCTTCGGTCTCAGGAATCGTTGTCATGCTGCCCCTTGTCTATGGCCGCCGTGCCACCCATTGTAAACAATTTTGTCACCTGGCCTGCCCTCTCAACCGCCCAGGATGTGCGAAAGATCATCAAAAGGATTGCTAACAATTTAGCTAACGGCTATCGTGTGTGTACTGCATCACCATCAATTGAGAGGGAACGTCGTGGTTCCAACAGCTATTCGAGAGGTCCGCCGGGCGGCCCCCCGCCGCGCGGGCAGCCAGTTCGCAGTGCCGTGCTGGTTCATGCGAGGTGGCACGTCAAAGGGCCCCTTCTTCCGTGCCGACGACCTTCCCCAGGATTCGAACGCGCGTGACAGCATCCTCCTGGCGGCCATGGGCTCGCCGGACCCCCGCCAGATTGACGGCCTGGGCGGGGCCCACCCGCTGACCAGCAAAGTGGGCATCGTGGGGCTGAGCCGGCAGGCCGGGATCGACCTCGAGTTCAGGTTTGCCCAGGTCCAGCCGGACCAGGACACCGTGGACACCACGGCCAACTGCGGCAACATGCTCGCAGCCGTGGTGCCGTTTGCGATTGAATCGGGCCTGCTGGAGCCCGGCGCCGACATCACCTCCGCACGGGTCCTCACCCTGAACACCGGGCTGGTGGCCGAGATCGCCATCCCGACGCCGGCGGGGGAGGACGGCCGGTACGTCGAGTACGGCGGGGACGCGGAAATTGACGGAGTTCCCGGCACTTCGGCCGCCGTCGTCATCAGCTTCCTGGACACGGCAGGGTCCGTTTGTTCTTCGATGCTGCCCACCGGCAACCTGACGGACTCCGTGGAGATCGGCGGCTTCGGTCCGGTGGAGGTGACCTGCATCGACAACGGCCAGCCGCTGGTGATCATCGACGCCGCCGCGCTGGGGCGCACGGGCCGGGAACCCGTCGTCGAGCTTAACGCGGACACGGAACTGAAGGCCCGGCTCGAAGCGCTCCGGCTCAGCTGCGGCGAGCTGATGGGGCTCGGCGACGTTGCCGGGAAGAACTACCCCAAGATGACGCTGGTCTCCCCGCCGGCGCAGGGCGGGACCATCGGTACCCGCAGCTTTATCCCGCACGTCTGCCACGAATCGATCGGCGTGCTGGCCGCCGTCACCGTGGGTACGGCCGCCGTGCTGGCCGGCACGGTGGCGCACGCCGTCGCAAAGATGCCCGACGGCGGGACCCCCACGGTTTCGGTGGAACACCCCAGCGGGGAATTCAGCGTCCAGCTGGAGCTCGATCCCGCAGACCCCACCCGCGTGGCCAAGTCCGCGCTGATCCGGACCGCCCGGCTGATCATGGCCGGTGACGTCATGATCCCGGCCCGCCAGCGGCAACCCCAGTCCTCAAAGGAGCAAGACCTGTGATCATCGATATCCACGGCCACTACACCACGGCGCCGCCGGCCCTCGGCGAGTGGCGGGACCGGCAGGTAGCCGGGCTCACGGACCCGGCCCAGGCGCCCACGCCAGCGGAGTTGAGGATTTCCGACGACGACCTGCGGCAGAGCATCGAACAGAACCAGCTGCGGCTCATGGATGAGCGCGGAATCGACCTCACAGTCTTCTCGCCCAGGGCGTCCTTCATGGCGCACCACGTGGGAACCTTCGAAACGTCCGCTGAGTGGGCTGCGATCTGTAACGAGCTTTGCTACCGCGTCAGCCAGCTCTACCCCGAGCGTTTCGTCCCCGCGGCCATGCTGCCCCAGTCGCCCGGCGTCGATCCGGCCAGCTGCATCCCGGAACTGACCCGCTGCGTGGAGGAGTATGGCGCCGTGGCGTTGAACCTCAACCCGGATCCGTCCGGTGGGCACTGGACCGCCCCGCCGCTCACGGACCGCTACTGGTACCCCATCTACGAAAAAATGGTGGAGTACGACATCCCGGGCATGGTCCACGTGAGCACCAGCATCAACCCGGCCTTCCACACCACCGGAGCCCACTACCTGAACGCCGATACCACCGCGTTCATGCAGCTGATCCAGGGTGACCTCTTCGCCGACTTTCCCACCCTGAAACTCGTGATCCCCCACGGTGGCGGGGCCGTCCCGTACCACTGGGGCCGCTTCCGGGGACTGGCCATGGCGCTGAAGAAGCCGGCGCTCGAAGAGCACCTGCTGGGCAACGTCTTCTTCGATACGTGCGTCTACCACCAGCCCGGCATCGACCTCCTCCTGGACGTCATTCCCACCAGGAACATCCTGTTCGCCTCGGAAATGATCGGCGCGGTCCGGGACATTGATCCCTGCACCGGCCACAACTTCGACGACACTGCCCGCTATATCGAGGCGGCAGGGCTGGCCGAACCCGATCGTGCAGCCATCCAGGAACACAACGCCCGCACCGTCTACCCCCGCCTCAAGGCCCTGCTCAAGCAGCAGGGCCGCTGACGCAGCCACGTACCAAGGAGCCAGGAACATGCAGGAACTAGGAGTTGTCCACCGCACCATCACCCGTGCGGCGGAGGTGGACGTCAGAGCACTATCGGAATTCGGCGTCAGCACCATTCATGAGGCCATGGGCCGGCTGGGCCTGATGCGGCCCTACATCCGGCCCGTCTACCCCGGCGCCAAACTGTGCGGCACCGCCGTGACAGTGCTGCTGCAGCCCGGTGACAACTGGATGATGCATGTGGCCGCAGAGCAGGTCCGGCCCGGCGACGTGCTGGTGGCGGCCTGCACCACCGAAAGCGAGGACGGATTCTTCGGCGACCTGCTGGCCACCTCCCTCCAGGCCCGCGGCGCCGCCGGCCTGGTGATCGACGGCGGCTGCCGGGACATCGCCACCCTCCAGGAGATGGACTTCCCCGTCTTCAGCCGCGCCATCAACTCCAAGGGCACAGTCAAGGCCACCCTGGGATCGGTCAACATTCCGGTGGTGTGCGCGAACGCCCTGGTCCACCCCGGCGATGTAGTGGTGGCCGACGTCGACGGCGTCGTGGTGGTTCCCGCCGCACGGGCCGCCGACGTCGCAGAAGCTGCCCGCAAACGCGAAGACAACGAAGAGTCCAAGCGCCGGCGCTTTGCCGCCGGGGAGCTGGGACTGGACATCTATTCCATGCGTGAACCCCTTGCCGCCGCCGGGTTGCGCTATGTCGACTGACACCGGAAAGGAGCAGAGTATCCCCATGGAGACTTTCACCAAGACTCCCGGATGGCTTGACTGGTACGCCAACCCCTCCACGCCGCGATTCCAGCTTCCCGCCGGTACAGTGGACGCCCACTGCCACGTCTTCGGCCCCGGCGCAGAGTTTCCGTTCGCACCGGAACGAAAGTACACCCCGTGCGACGGCGGCAAGGACGAGCTGTTCGCCCTGCGCGATCACCTGGGCGTCAGCCGCAACGTTATTGTGCAGGCAACCTGCCACGGGGCCGACAACAGCGCCATGGTGGACGCCGTCCGGTCCGCAGGGGGCCGGGCCCGCGGGATCGCCACGGTCCGGCCGGACATTTCAGAATCCGAACTCCGCAGCCTGGACGAGGCCGGGGTGCGGGGCGTCCGGTTCAACTTCCTCAAGCGGCTGGTCAGCTCCGCCCCCCAGGAGGACCTGGCGGCCATCGCCAGGAAAATCGCGCCGTTGGGCTGGCATGTGGTGATCTATTTCGAAGGCGGGGACCTCGAAGGCCTGGAAGGTTTCTTCGGCTCACTCCCCACGCCGCTGGTGGTGGACCACATGGGCAGGCCCGATGTCACTAAACCGGTGGACGGTCCCGAGTTCAGCAGGTTCCTGCGTTTCGTGGACCGGAACGATGTGTGGGTGAAGGTCAGCTGCCCGGAGCGGCTCAGCGTCAGCGGGCCGCCCGCGCTGGACGGCGAGCAGCACGCGTACACCGATGCGGTTCCGTTTGGCCGGCGCGTGGTCCAGGAATTTCCGGACCGTGTGCTGTGGGGCACCGACTGGCCGCACCCCAACCTCAAGGGGCACATGCCCGATGACGGCCTGCTGGTGGACTACATCCCGCAGGTGGCCGTGACCACTGACCTGCAGCAGAAGCTGCTCGTTGCCAACCCCATGCGGCTCTATTGGCCGGGCGAAGACGCCCGGGCCTAGCCGGCACCGCCCAAGAACACACCAGAGGACTCCAATGATGCACTCCAATGCTGCGAACCGGCTGGACCGGCTTCCCATTTCCCGCATGCACAAGATCACCCTGATCGCCGTTTCCTTCGCCTACTTCTTCGAGTTCGCGGACATCAACAGCTTTGCCACCACAGTCCCCAAGCTCGTCAAGCTGTGGGGCGTCACCATCAACCAGATCGCCTACGTCACCTCGCTGTCCTTCGTGGGCATGTTCTTCGGCTCCCTGGTCGCCAGCTGGCTCGCGGACCGGTGGGGACGCAAGAAGGCCCTCGCCATCACCACCGTGTGGTTTTCCGTCTTTTCGTTCGCCGCGGTGTTCTCCTGGGACATCGTCTCCCTTGGCATCTTCCGGGTCCTGACCTCCGCCGGCCTGGCGGCGATGACCGTCGTCGCGGTGATCTACGTCAACGAGATCTTCCCGGCCGCGGTCCGGGGCAAGTACCAGGCGTACGCCATTGTGATCGGCATCTGCGGAACCCCCGCCACCAACCTCCTGGCCAGCTGGGTGGTCCCGCTCAGCGACTGGTCCTGGCGTTTGGTCTACCTGTGGGGCGCCATGGGCATCGTCTTCCTCCTGTTCAGCCGGCACCTCAAGGAGTCACCGCGCTGGTATGAGAGCAAAGGCCAGTTTGATAAAGCCGATGCCCTTCTGAGCCAGGTGGAAGCGCAGGTCGCTGCCGAAAAGGGTGCCCTGCCGGAGCCCGCCCCGGCCCCCACAGCCGCCGCAGCCACGACGAGCAAGCCGAAGGCTTCGTACAAACTCCTGCTCCAGAAGAAGTACCTTGGCCCCACCATCCTCCTGACTGTGCTGTGGGTAACCCAGACCATCGGGTTCTTCGGCTACTCCAGCTGGGCGCCCACCCTGCTGGCCCAGGAAGGGTTCAGCGTCAGCGATTCGATCTTCTACGTCGCCCTGACCACGGTGGGCGCGCCGCTGGGTTCCTACCTGGCGTCCCTGGTGACGGACCGCTTCGAACGCAAGTGGTGCCTGGTGGTCTTCGGAACCACCATCGCCGTCTGCGGCCTGTTCTACGGGCTGACTTTCAACCCGGTCCTGATCGTCGTCTTCGGATTCCTGGTGAACCTCTTCGAACGCGGCTACACAGCACTCGTCTACGCCTACTCGCCCGAGGTTTTCGACACCGCGGGCCGGTCCCTGGGCACCGGCGTCTCCTACGGCCTGGGCAGGCTCTCCAACGCTGCCGGTCCGCTGATCATCGCAGGCCTTTACACGGGCAGCGGCTACCAGAGCGTGTTCTTCTTCATCGCCGGAACCTGGCTGTTCGGGGCGGTGGTGCTGGCCATCTTCGGCCCCAAGACCCGCCCGAAACCCCTGGCACACACCGTCGCGAAAGACGCTGTGGCCCCGTCTCCTGCACCATAGGAACCACCAACGGCACGACGCTCCGGAACATCGGAAGTGGCGACGCCCGGCCGAATTCACCGGCCGGGCGTCATTCGATTGCGGACTAGTGGACCGCCCCAAGCTCGATCAGCAGGACACCGCCGATGATCAGTCCGAGCCCCAGCATCATCACGGGGGTGATTGCCTCCCTGAAAAAGATGCGGCTGGCCAGCGCGGTCAGCGCGACCCCGGCCGCGGCCCAGATGCCGTAGGCGACGCCAAGGTTCATGCCCTGTTGCAGGGTCAGCGTCAGGAGGGTGAAGGCCAGGAAATATCCGACGGCGACAGGGATGTACCAGCGCCGCTTTCCGGTGGACGCGACCCGCAGGAGCAGGGTAGCGCTCACCTCGGTAAGGATGGCCGCCGTCAGCAACAGCCACATCATGAGCCGGCCATTTCTTTGGCGGATTCTGCTGCAGGCTCCTTGTGTGACCCGAGTTCAACGCACAGCACTCCGCCGATCACCATGGCCACGCCGATCATCATCACCGGTGTCAACGCCTCTCCGAAGAGAACGGCCGCCAGCAGCACGGTGAGTGTTACTCCCAGCGCGGCCCAGATGCCGTAGGCGACCCCGAGGCCGAGGCCCTTGCGGAGGACTCCGGCGAGGAAAGCGAAGGACGCGGTATAGCCGAGAACCACCACGATGAAGAAGGCAGGATTATCAAGGGCCGCTTTCAGGGAGAGCGACGCCGTCACCTCGCTCAGGATGGCGCCGGCGAGAAGAATCCACTTCATCTGTACAGTCCTTGAATTTCGTCGGGGCTTGGTCCCCCTGATGCAACTGCGCGCGGGCCGCTGGTGTTTCCGGGCTTCCCATCGCTGTGCGCCGGTGTGAAGCCCGGGAATTGGCTATGACTGGGGTGCCAGTTCCATGCCGGCGACGGCCGAGCTGCCGAGGTCACTCCCGTTGAGGGCCCGATTCGCAGCCAGAGCACTGCTCCACGTGTCGGTATCCGCCACTGCTGCCCAGTTCGAGTTCAGCAGCGTCAGGAGCGTGGTGTGCACGGTCTTCGCGTCGGCGAATCCGGCGTCGTTGGCGAGGTTGATGGCGCCGGTGGCGTCTGAGAGGACTTCGGTGCTGAAGCCAAGGAACTCGGCCTCCACAGCTGAGGCGAGCACGCAGTTGTTGGTCATGTAGCCCGCCAGGGTAACCGTATCGACGTCGTGCTTCCGCAACCAGTCGGCGAGGTCCGTGCCCGCGTAGACGGACCCGTACTGCTTGACGACGGACTTCCATTCGCCGGTCCTGCGGCCTTCAATCTCGGGGTGCAGCTCGAACTCCGGCGTGCCGGGGGCAAAGACGGGTGCGCCAACGCCCGCGGAGTGCTGGATCACGGCAACCGGAATCCCGGCGGCAGTCGCGGCGTCCACGGCCTTCGTGATCATGGGCAGGGACTCCTGGTGCGCCGGGTACTGGATTTCGAGGGGACCGCTGAAGTACTGCTGCTGCACGTCGATGAGGATGAGGGCGCGGCGGGGGATGCTCATGTTCTGGTTTCTCCCTGGTGGTTGATGTGGCCGCCCGTTGGCGACCCATCCAGTCTTCCCACCAATGACCCGGATCAACAGTGGCACGAAGGCGAATGTACGATGGATTCAGGCCAAAGTGTTGGAATGGGGCGGGATGAGGATTGCGCGGTATACGCCTTCGATGGGGCAACGATGTTCCACCTGGCCGTTCCCCAGATGGTTTTTGACGAAGTTGCCCGCCAGGGCCTTGCCGGCTGGAAAACGGTTCTGTTCTCTGACCAGGAAGGCGAGGTAACCACCGCTGAGGGCTACCGGCTGGGTGAAGTGAGGGGGCCGGAGGCTGCCGAGGCGGCGGACGTTGTGGTGGTGCCTTCCTGGTTCAACGACGGCCGCGTCCCCGGTGATTCGCTGCGGCAGGTGCTCCAGGATGCGCACGGGCGTGGGGTGACGATCATGGGCTTGTGCCTGGGCGCGATTCCCGTGGCCGACGCCGGTTTGCTCGCCGGGCGCCGGGCTGTCACGCACTGGCAGGCGTTTGATTCGCTGGCTGTGCGGCACCCGGATATCGCCCTTGACCAGTCCGTGCTGTACATCGATCACGGTGACGTCCTGACCTCTGCCGGCACGGCTTCCGCGCTCGACGCCTGCCTGCACGTGGTGCGTTCGCGGCTGGGGGCGGACGCGGCGAACAAGGTGGCACGCAGCCTGGTCATTGCGCCCCACCGGGACGGCGGACAGGCGCAGTACATCGAGCGGCCGGTGCCGCAGCGTACGGCTGACGACCCGGTCTCGAGCCTCCTCGAGTGGGCGTTGGCCCGCCTGGGGGAGCCGCTGACCATCGACCGGCTCGCGGCGCAGGCGCACCTGAGCCGCCGGACCTTCGTCCGCGCCTTCCGGGCCGCGACGGGTACGACGCCGGCCGCCTGGATCCGTGCGCGGCGCCTGGACGCTGCCCGGCGGCTGCTGGAGACCACCGACCTGTCAGTGGAACAGATCGCGGACGACTGCGGGTTCGGCAACGCCGTCACGCTGCGGCAAAACTTCGCGGCTGCATTCTCCACGGCGCCTACGGAATACCGGCGGCGGTTTGATATGCGGTCCGGCTAACGCCGTCCTTCGCCCTTCCGTTTCCCCTTCGGCTCTGTCGATTCGACGCAGTGCATCATCCCGGGACGGTCAGGTCAGCCGCTGACCCGTTGCCGGTACTGCCGCGGAGTTTCCCCGGCATCGTTCAGGAAGTGCCTGTTGAAGTTGGACAGGTTGGAGAAGCCCACTTCGTAGCAGATGTCGGAAATTGGTTTGTCGCTGCGTTCGAGCAGGCGCCGTGCGTGGGCCAGGCGCAGCTTACGGACCAGGTCGCTGAAGTTCTGCCCGGTAGCGCGTTTGAAGTACTTCGAGAAGGAGGCTTCCTGCATACCTACCAGCGCCGCCGCCTCGGACATTTTCACGCTGCCGGCATGGTTGCTGAACACATACTCCAAAACGAGGTCGACGACGGCAGCCGCTTGGCCGTCCAGCTGCGGCCGGAACCATTCCTCAGCCAGGTATCGCCGGTCCGTTTCAGGTGCGCGGACCAAGATACCGAAGAGGGTAAACAAGTGCTGGAGGCGCACCAGTCCGGTGGTGGCGCCCATGGCCTCGATCGCCGCTGCCGCCGCCTCAGCCGACCTGCCCAGGAACTCGATGCCCCGCTGTGACTGCTCCAGCAGCGGCTTCACCTCGACCATCTCGGGCACCAGGGCGGCAGTCTGCTCCACCCATTTCCCGTCGAACTGGATCACCGCGTCCCGGTTCTCCAGAACCTCACCCGGTTCAAGGTCGCTGACCCAGTCGTGCGGAAGTCCTGACCCCACCAGGGCAACGTGTCCGGCCTCGAAGGTGCCGATGTGGTCACCGACAATGAACTTTCCGGTGCCCTTGCGGATGAGGTGGATCTCGTACTCGGGGTGGTAGTTCCAGCGTGCCACGGGGCTGGGATAACTGTGCTGGTGCCAACGGACGGAGTGGTTGGGGTCAGGGGGGATGACTTCCCGGTTGGCCCGCATCCCCAGCAGGCGTTCGGCGAGCCTGGCGGTGGCTCCGTCAGCAGTATCCGCGGCAGTCATCATGGCGCTCCAGTGGTTGGGCTGTTTTATGAACTCTGGACAGGGACGCAGCGTCCTGATCCCAGAGTAGCGGCTGCCCGGGACGGCATATCAGGAAAATAAGTATCAGAAAGTAGCAACCAGAACGCTAGTTGTGACCTGACTCCCGCGCCTAATCTGGAAGAACATCAGCGAGGAACACCGGGATCTCCGGTGGATGGCCCTCGCCCACCAGGTCCAGTACCCCGACGTAGCGGTCGTGGTGCGGTGACTGTGCATCCCTGAAGAACAAAGGAGTCCTTAATGCGCCCAAAAATGCGTGCTGCGACCCTGGCCGCCGGCGCTTTGTGTGTCGCGCTGAGTGCCTCGGCCTGCGCAGGTGCCGGCGGTGGCAATTCTGCCGGAGACCCGAACAGCATCAGTGTCCTGATGGTCAACAACCCCCAGATGGAGGATCTGCAGCGGCTCACCGCAGAGAACTTCACCAAGGAAACGGGCATCAGGGTCAACTACACGATCCTGCCGGAGAATGACGTCCGCGCCAAGATCAGCCAGGAGTTCTCCAGCCAGGCCGGCCAGTATGACGTGGCCTCCCTCTCCAACTACGAAATACCCTTCTACTCGGCCAACGGCTGGCTGGCACCGTTGAATGACGTTGCCGCGGACCCTGCGTTTGACCAGGACGACGTCCTGCCCGCCTACACAGCGTCCCTCACCGGCGAGGACGGCAAGCTCTACGGTGAACCGTTCTACGGTGAGTCCTCCTTCCTCATGTACCGCAAGGACATCCTGGACGCCAAGGGCCTGACCATGCCGGCCAAGCCCACCTGGGACGAGGTGGCCGACATCGCAGCAAAGGTGGACGGCGCGGAACCGGGGATGAAGGGCATCTGCCTCCGAGGCCAACCGGGATGGGGCCAGGTCTTCGCACCGCTGACCACCGTGGTTAACACCTTCGGCGGCACGTGGTTCGACAAAGACTGGAACGCCCAGGTCAACTCCCCGAAGTTCACCGAAGCAGTGGAGTTCTACACCAAGCTGGTCCGCGAACACGGTGAAGCAGGCGCCGCCCAGGCCGGGTTCACCGAGTGCCTGAACAACATGGGCCAGAGCAAAACCGCCATGTGGTACGACGCAACGTCCGCCGCAGGGGCCTTGGAAGCCCAGAACTCCCCGGTGAAGGGCAAGATCGGCTACGCCCAGGCACCGGTCAAGGAAACCACGTCCTCCGGCTGGCTGTGGACCTGGTCCTGGGCCATGCAGGCCGCATCCAAGAAGCAGGACGCCGCCGAGAAGTTCATTGCCTGGGCCAGCTCCAAGGACTATGAGGAACTGGTCGCCTCCGAGCTCGGCTGGGCCAAGGTCCCGTCCGGCAAGCGCATCTCCACTTACGAGAACCCCGAGTTCCAGAAGGCCGCCCCGTTCTTCGAAGCCGAACGCTTCGCCATCGAGAACGCCGACCCGAAGAACCCCGGCGCGCAGGCACGTCCCGCCGTCGGCATCCAGTTTGTCGGTATCCCCGAATTCGCAGCCCTGGGCACCAACGTCTCCCAGGGCGTCAGTTCCGCCATCGCAGGCCAGGGCAGCGTGGCTGACGCGCTGGCCAAGGGCCAGGAAGCCGCCCAAAAGGTCGGCGACAAGTACAAGCAGCCTTAACCGAACCGCAGGAGAACATCATGACTACCGCAACGGCGCGCATCTCCCGCCCGGGACACAATGCAGCCAACCCCTCACGAGAAGCAAAGTCGCGCGAACGGGCCCTCGCATGGGCGCGGCGGGCACCACTGCTCCCGGCCCTCGTCTTCCTCATCCTGGTCACGCAGCTCCCATTCGTGGCAACACTGGTCATCTCGTTCATGAACTGGAACAGCCTCAGCCCGGACAAGACCGCCTTCGCAGGCCTGGAGAACTACGCCACCGTCCTCACCGACCCTGACCTCCGCCAGGCCATCTTCACCACCATCCTCCTCACCGTCTCCGTGGTGCTGATCAGCCTGCTCATCGGCCTGGGGCTGGCCCTGCTGCTGGACAAGAAGTTCCTCGGCCGGGGACTGGCACGCACCCTTCTGATCGCCCCGTTCCTGGTGGTGCCGGTGGCAGCGGCCCTGATCTGGAAGCATGCCCTGCTCAACCCGACGTTCGGGCTGATCAACGGTGTCCTCACCTGGGTGTGGTCGCTGTTCGGCAGCGCTGAGGCGCCCCAGCTGGACCTGCTCTCACAGGCACCGATGATGGCCGTGATCCTCTCCCTGGTGTGGCAGTGGACCCCGTTCATGATGCTCATCCTGCTGGCCGGCCTGCAGTCACGCCCCATGGACACCGTGGAAGCTGCCCAGATGGACGGCGCCACACCCTGGGGGATCTTCCGCCACCTGACGCTGCCGCACCTGCGCCAGTACCTGGAGCTCGGCGGGCTGCTGGGTGCCATTTACATCGTGCAGAACTTCGATGCCGTCTTCACCCTCACCGCCGGCGGCCTCGGCACCGCCAACCTGCCCTACGCGATCTACCAGACGTTCTACTTCGCCAACGAATACGGCCTGGCCTCCGCCGCCGGCGTCGTGGTGGTCATCGGCACCATCATCGTGGCTACCTTCGCGCTCCGCACCGTCTTTTCACTCTTCAAGAAGGAGGCAGCACGATGAGCACCCTCACCCCCGCTGCACCGCAGAATTCGGGCCCTGCCCGTCCCACATCGCCCACCGCACTGAACACCGGCAGCCGGGCGGCGCGCCGCCGCGGCAAGGCGCGCATGGACCCCACCCGCAACAACACCGCCGCCGGCATCGCGGCCTGGCTGCTCGCCCTGCTCTTCGCAGTCCCCGTCCTGTGGATGGTCCTCACCTCGTTCCACTCCGAAACCGACGCCGCCACCAACCCGCCCTCGGTCGCCGCGAACCTCACCCTGGACGCCTACCGGGAGTTCTTCGGCGAAACCTCCGGCGTCAGCCCCTGGCCGTCACTGATCAACTCCGCCACCGCCTCGATCCTGTCCACGGTCCTCGTGCTGCTCCTGGCCTTCCCGGCCGCCTACGCCCTGTCCATCAGGCCGGTGAAGAAGTGGACCGACGTGATGTTCTTCTTCCTCTCCACCAAAATGATGCCCGTCGTGGCCGCGATCCTGCCGCTCTACCTCTTCGCCAGGACCGTCGGGGCTTTGGACAACATCTGGTTCCTCATCCTGATGTACACGTCCATGAACCTGCCCATCGCCGTCTGGATGATGCGCTCCTTCCTCGCTGAAGTGCCTGAGGAAATGCTGGAGGCAGCCCAGATCGACGGCGCCAACCTGCTGCTCATCCTCCGCAAAATCATCGCCCCCGTGGCCATGCCCGGCATCGCCGCCACCGCCCTGATCTGCTTCATCTTCAGCTGGAACGAACTGCTCCTGGCAAGGGTCCTCACCGGCGTGGTGGCAGGCACCGCCCCGGTCTTCCTGACAGGCTTCGTCTCCGGCCAGGGCCTCTTCCTCGCCAAAGTCTGCGCCGCCGCCGTCGTGATTTCCCTCCCGGTGCTCTTCGCAGGCTTCGCGGCCCAGGACAAACTCGTCCAGGGCCTCTCCCTCGGCGCCGTCAAGTAACCCCTCCCGCTTTCGAAAGGATCGCTCCGATGACAATCCCCACCACCCAGTCCCGCCCCTTCGCGCAGCCCGGCCTGCCGGCCACGATGCGCGCCAACATCCTGAAGCGCCAGGGTGACATGGCAATGGAAACCCTGCCCCTCCCGCAGCTCGACGCCGACCAGGTCCTGGTGCAGGTGGCCGCGGTCGGCGTCTGCGGCAGCGACGTCCACTACTACGAACACGGCAGGATCGGCCCCTACGTGGTGGACCACCCGCTCATCCTCGGTCACGAACTCTCCGGCCGCATCGCCGCCGTCGGAAGCGCCGTCGATCCCTCGCGGGTCGGCCAGCGCGTCGCCGTCGAACCCCAGCGCCCCTGCCGCACCTGCAAGCAGTGCAAAGCCGGCCGCTACAACCTGTGCCCGGACATCGAGTTCTACGCCACCCCGCCGATCGACGGTGCGTTCGCCGAATACGTGACCATCCAGTCCGATTTCGCGTACGACATTCCGGACAGCGTCAGCGACGAAGCCGCCGCCCTGATCGAACCGCTCTCCGTGGGCCTTTGGGCCTGCGAACGCGCGGAGATCAAGCCCGGCAGCCGGGTCCTCATCGCCGGCGCCGGCCCCATTGGCATCATCGCCGCCCAGGCCGCGCGCGCCTTCGGTGCCACTGAAATCTACATTTCGGACATCGCCGAAGACCGGCTCGCGTTCGCCCTCAAACACGGCGCCACGCACGCGCTCAACGCGAAGACAGACAGCGTGGAAGGGCTCGACGTCGATGCGTTCATCGACGCTTCCGGCGCACCCCAGGCCGTCCGCGCGGGCATCAAGGCCGTGGCCCCGGCCGGGCGCGTGATCCTCGTGGGACTCGGCGCCGATGACGTCGAACTGCCCGTCTCCTACATCCAGAACCGGGAGATCTGGCTCTCCGGCGTGTTCCGCTACACCAACACGTGGCCGCTGGCCATCCAGCTGATCGCGGACGGAAAAGTGGACCTGGACATCCTGGTCACCGGAAAGTTCGCCCTCGCGGACTCGGAAGAGGCGCTCAAAGCGGGAAAGCAGCCCGGACAGCTCAAAGCCGTGGTCTACCCGGGCCGCTGATTATGATCACCGTCATCGGCGAATCCCTTGTGGACATCATCAGCGATCCGCGGCGGCCGCGCGAAGTCCAGGCACACCCCGGCGGCAGCCCCCTCAACGTGGCGGTGGGGGTTGCGCGGCTGGGCCTCGCGGCGAACCTCGTGACGCACTTCGCAGAGGACCGGTACGGGCTCATGATCGAAGAGCATCTGCTGGCCAACGGCGTCACGGTGATCAGGGGCGGCAACGCGCCCACATCGACGGCCACGGCAACGCTGGGGACCGACGGCGCCGCCACCTATGTTTTCGACATCGGCTGGGACCTCACTGGAGCAACCCTGCCGGCACTGGCCGCCGTCGAGGCGTCCTCCCACGTGCATACAGGGTCAATTGCTGCTGTGCTGGGACCGGGGGACCAGTCCGTCCTTGGTCTCCTTGCGGCGGCGGGGGAGCGGGCAACCGTCAGCTACGACCCCAACTTCCGGCCCGCCATCAGCCCTGAGGTCAATGCCGTCCGCGAACAGGCGGAGCGGTTCGTGGCGGCCAGCGACATTGTGAAGGCCAGCGATGAGGACCTGGCCTGGCTCTACCCGCACCGCACCCCTGAGGAAACCCTCGAAGCCTGGCTGGACCTCGGGCCGTCCCTGGCAGCCCTGACCCGAGGAGCTGCGGGTCCCGTTCTCCTCAGCAGGCAGGGACGGGTGGAGCTGCCGGCGGAGCCAGTGACGGTGGCTGACACCGTGGGCGCCGGCGACTCTTTCATGGCCGCCCTCATCGCCGGCCTTGGGCAGCTGGAAGCGCTCGGGGCAGCGGGAAGGCAGCGTTTGCGGGCACTGCGGCCGGAACAGCTTTCTGCCCTGGCTGCCTACGCCAACCGCGCCGCCGCGGTCACCTGCTCCCGGCCGGGAGCGGACCCGCCGCATACCGCCGAGCTTGCGCCGCTGGCAGCCGCGGTGACTCAAAGACCATCACTTTAGCCGCCCAACTCCCAGCCTCCGGACGTAAACTGACGCTCGCACCACGTTTTGTGGACACTCCGTCAGGTTGGAACCGGAATGCTCTGGAAACTGCTTGTTGAATACCTGCGGCCGCACCGCGCGCTGCTGGCCGCCGTCGTAATCTTCCAGCTGGCGCAGTCCATCGCGTCTCTGTACCTGCCCACGCTGAATGCGGACATCATCGATGAGGGCGTGGCCAAGGGGGATACCGGGTACATCCTGTCCACCGGCACCATCATGCTGGTCATCACCCTGGCGCAGATCGCGTGCGCGGTGGTGGCCGTCTACTTCGGCGCCAAGGCGGCGATGGGTTTGGGCCGGGACCTGCGCGGGGCGATCTTCGAGCGGGTGGGCGAGTTCTCCGAGCAGGAGGTCACCCGGTTCGGCGCCCCCAGCCTGATCACCAGGTCCACCAACGATGTCCAGCAGGTCCAGCAGCTGGTGCTGATGAGCGCCACGCTGATGGTGGCGGCGCCCATGCTCAGCATCGGCGGCGTGATCATGGCCATCCAGCAGGATGTCCAGTTGTCCTGGCTGATCGCGGTGTGCGTGCCGGTGCTGCTGATCGCCGTGGGCCTGATCGTCACCCGGATGGTGCCGCTGTTCCGGAAGATGCAGAAGCGGATCGACACCGTGAACCGGGTGCTCCGCGAGCAGCTCACGGGCATCCGGGTGGTGCGGGCCTTCGTGCGGGAGGACGTGGAAACGGCCCGGTTCACTAAGGCCAACGCGGACGTCACGGACGTGGCCCTGCACGCCGGCCGGCTGATGGCGCTGATGTTCCCGGTGGTGATGCTGGTGCTGAACGTTTCGTCAGTGGCGGTGATCTGGTTTGGCTCGTTCCGGATCGGGGACGGGTCCATGCAGGTGGGCACCCTGATCGCGTTCCTGAGCTACCTGATGCAGATCCTGATGTCCGTCATGATGGCCACGTTCATGGCGGTGATGATCCCGCGCGCCTCGGTGTCCGCGGACCGCATCGGCGAGGTGCTGGGCACCAGGTCCA
Organism: Pseudarthrobacter sp. SORGH_AS 212; assembly: GCF_030818145.1. Classification (NCBI taxonomy): domain Bacteria; kingdom Bacillati; phylum Actinomycetota; class Actinomycetes; order Micrococcales; family Micrococcaceae; genus Pseudarthrobacter; species Pseudarthrobacter sp. SORGH_AS 212. The sequence goes on from NZ_JAUTAA010000001.1 coordinate 2,702,562, forward strand.
GCGTGCTGCCGCCACTGGACCCGGTCACCGCCGCGGCCGGGGGCAGGCAGCGGCGGGGCGAGTTGGAGATGCGCGACGTCGGATTCGCCTACCCCGGTGCCGATCAACCCGTCCTTTCCGGCATCAGCTTCACCGCGCGGGCAGGGCAGACGACGGCGATCATCGGCAGCACCGGCGCGGGCAAGACCACCCTGGTGAACCTGATGCCGCGCCTGTTTGACGTCACTACCGGGGCCGTGCTGATTGACGGGGTGGACGTCCGCGACCTGCACCCGGACCTGCTCTGGGGACACATCGGCCTGGTGCCGCAGCGGCCCTACCTGTTCACCGGCACGGTCCGCAGCAACCTGCTCTACGGCAACCCCGCAGCCACCGAGGATGAGCTGTGGGAGGCGCTCGAGATCGCGCAGGCCCGCGATTTCGTGGAAGAGATGGAGGAGGGGCTGGACGCGCCCATCAGCCAGGGCGGAACCAACGTTTCCGGCGGGCAGCGGCAGCGGCTGGCCATCGCCCGGGCCCTGGTGAAACGGCCCGAGCTCTACATTTTCGATGACTCCTTCTCCTCCCTGGACACCGGCACGGACGCGCGGCTGCGGCGGGCACTGAAGCGGAGCACGGCCGGCGCCACCATGGTGGTGATCGCCCAGCGGGTGTCCAGCATCGTGGAGGCGGACCAGATCCTGGTGCTCGACGACGGCAGGATCGTGGCGCGCGGAACGCACCACGAGCTGCTGGAGACGTCCGAGACGTACCGCGAGATTGTCTCGTCCCAGCTCGCTGCGGAGGAGACGGTCTGACCCATGGCCCGCGTCCGTCACCGGCGGAACCTGGCTGGCTGTGGCCCCAGGCAGGGCACCTGGAGACCCTGCAGGCCCGCAGGCATGGTCCGCGGACCGAAAAGCTGCCCCTGCCTTTAGGCTCGCGCCCATATTTTGCAGGTCCCCGCCTCGATAGCATGAGGTGTCCGGACAGAGCCGTCCGGCCAGTTCGACGCAGAAGGAAGCCCATGGCAGCGGTGACGGTGGACGACATCCTCTCGGATCTCCCCCTGGGTTTCGCCACCCTCGTCCTCAGGCCTGTTCCGGCCGGCTCCGCCATCGAACGGTTCCTGATTGTGGACGCCGATGATGAAACGTCCGACGGCGGTGCGGCCTTTGTGCTGCTGATCGGCGTCCGCGGCCGCTCGGCACTGCCCGCGTTGCGGCGGCTCGTGAAGAATCCCCCGCCGGTGATCGCCCTCAAGGGAAAACGGGAAGAGCTCATCGAGGCCGAAGAGCTGCTCCGCGATGCGGGCACCGGCCTGCTCCTGGTGGATCCGGCGGCTGACTGGGACCGCCTGCTGTCCATCGCCAAGGACAGGATCCAGCCCCGCAGCTACCAGAGCGAAGTGCTGACCCTGCTGGAAGAGGATCTGTTTGCGATCGCCCAGACCACGGCCAGGCTCACCTCCAGCCATGTGCTCATCGAAGACGCCGCCAATAAGGTGCTGGCCTACTCCACTGTTTCAAATGACATTGACGAGCTGCGCAAAGCTTCCATCCTGACCCGGCGCGGTCCGCGGAAATATGAACTGCTGCTCAAGGACCTGGGCGCCTACCGGGAACTGCACCGGACCAGGCTGCCCGTGCGGGTGCCGGCCCGGCCACAGGACGGGCTGCGGGAACGGGTGGCCATCACGCTGTTCGCCGGCGACCGGATCATGGGGTACATCTGGCTCCAGGAAACCGGGGCAGGCTTCGGCGCGGACGTTGATTACGTGCTCAACGGATCCGCCGCCAGGGCCTCGGCAGAGCTGATCCGTTACCGCAACCAGCAGTCCGTGCACATGCGCGAAGACCGTGTGGCACGGATCCTGTCGGGCCCGGCGGAAGCCGCGGCCAGCGCCCACAGCGAGAAGATCCCCGCTGACCGCCCGGCAGCTTTGATCCTGCTGGGCATCTCGGATGCCGAGGCACAGGCCGACGACGCAGCACTGAAGCACGGCGAGCTGGCCAATCTGGCATCCATTCATGCGGCCGCGTATAAAGCCTCCGCCATCGTGGGCCAGTTCAAGGGCGACACCGCCGTGATTGTCCCTGGGCTGCAGTCAACCGCCGCGGAACCGGGGCTGCGCAGCCTGGCTGAATCGATCGTGCGGGATGCAGGCAAGCACCTCGGCATCCGTCCGTTCGCCGCCGTGGGTCCGGTGGTCCCGGACCTGCTGTCGCTGCATTCAACCACCCGCATCACAGGCGCCCTGCTGGGCTGCGTTGGCGCATCTCCGGACGCGTCCGTTGCCACCGTGGACGACTTCGAAGCCGAAATCCTCTTCCGCGAAGCAGTCCAAAATTTCACGTCCTCAACGTTCCGTCACCGCAGCCTTTCCGCGTTGCTGCGGGAGGGCGGCGAACTCGCCGAAACCCTGCACGCGTATTTCGAGGCCTCCCTTGATGTGGCCGGGTGCGCCGCCAGGATGAAGCTCCACAAGAACACCGTCTACTACCGGATCAGTAAGGCATCCAGGCTGACCGGCCTCGATTTCAGCGACCCCCGGGATGCGTTGGTGGCCCTGCTGCACATCCAGGAATGGGCCGGTACACACAAAGAACTTTTAGGCAGGAAATGACCACAGCACTCATGGCACCTCCGCTGGGCCCGTTACTGGACGACATCGTCCGCAGCCACACACCCCAGCGGGAAAGCGGCTCAGTACCCGCCACTATCCCTCACCTGGCAGCGGTGCCGTTCAACAGGTTCGGGATCGCTGTTGCCACCACGTCCGGTGAACTGTTCAGTTCCGGCGATGCCAGCGTTCCGTTCTCCATCCAAAGCATTTCCAAGGTGTTCACCCTGGCCATGGCGCTCCGGGGGGACGGCGCCGGAACACTGTGGTCCCGCGTGCTGCGGGAGCCGTCCGGTACCTCGTTCAACTCCCTGGTCCAGCTGGAAGTGGAGCACGGCATCCCGCGGAACCCCTTCATCAATGCCGGTGCCCTGGTGGTCACCGACCACCTGATGAATGAAACGCCCGACGCCGCCACCCGGCTGTTGCGGTTCCTCACCGACGAGGCAGGCAGCGCAGGGCCGTTCATCGATGAGGACGCCGCGGCCAGCGAGCTTTCCAGCAGCAGCCGCAACCTGGCCCTGGCGCATTTCCTCAAGGACTTCGGCAACCTGGCGCGGCCAGCCGAATCAGTGGTGGAAAACTATGTCCGGCAATGCTCCATCATGATGACCTGCATGGAACTAGCCAAAGCGGGACTTTTCCTGGCCCGGGACGGCCAGGGGACCCACGGACCTGTAGTGTCGCGAAGCGAAGCGAAACGCATCGGCTCCATCATGCTGACGTGCGGCATGTATGACGCCGCCGGCGAGTTCGCCTACCGGGTTGGCTTGCCCGGAAAAAGCGGCGTGGGCGGCGGGATCCTGGTGATCGTTCCAGGCGAATGTGCCATCTGCGTCTGGAGCCCCCGCCTGGACGCCAAGGGAAATTCCCTGGCAGGCACTGCCGCCCTGGCCGACCTTTCGGACCGCACCGGCTGGTCCGTTTTCTAAATGCCCGGGCTGCACAGCCCGCCACATTCATCCCCAATCCTGCTTGATGTTCCCCTACTGAAAGGCTCAACCATGCCCAACAACCCCAATGACGAGGTTGTAGCGGACCGCACCGCCGCACCGGACCACCTGATTGATGGTGGTCATGCCCATGCCACCGAGTCCTCGCTGCATGCCGAGGATAAGGGTTATCACAAGAGCCTGAAGCCGCGGCAGATCCAGATGATCGCTATTGGCGGTGCTATTGGTACCGGTTTGTTCCTTGGTGCCGGCGGCCGCCTCAACGCAGCCGGCCCGTCGCTGGTCATCGCGTACGCCGTGTGTGGTTTCTTCGCGTTCCTGATCCTGCGCGCCCTCGGTGAGCTGGTCCTCCACCGGCCCTCGTCGGGTTCGTTCGTGTCCTATGCCCGTGAGTTCTTCGGGGAGAAGGCCGCGTTCGTTTCCGGCTGGTTCTACTGGATCAACTGGGCCACCACCACCATCGTGGACATCACCGCCGCCGCCCTCTACATGCACTTCTTCGGCAACTACGTCCCCTGGATGGCTGACGTGCCGCAGTGGGCGTGGGCCCTGATTGCCCTGGTGGTGGTCCTGAGCCTGAACCTGGTCTCCGTGAAGGTCTTCGGCGAGATGGAATTCTGGTTCGCCCTCATCAAGGTCGCCGCCCTCGTCGCGTTCCTCCTGGTGGGCACCTACTTCGTGATCTTCGGGACCCCGGTGGACGGCCAGGAAGTGGGCCTGAACCTCCTCTCGGACAACGGCGGCGTCTTCCCCAACGGCCTGCTGCCCATGATCATCCTCATGCAGGGCGTCCTGTTCGCCTACGCCTCGATCGAACTGGTGGGCACCGCGGCCGGCGAGACCGAGAACCCCGAAAAGATCATGCCCAAGGCCATCAACTCCGTGGTCTTCCGCATCGCCGTGTTCTACGTCGGCTCCGTGATCCTGCTGGCCCTGCTGCTGCCCTACACGTCCTACCAGAAGGGCGTCAGCCCGTTCGTGACGTTCTTCGGCTCCATCGGCGTCCAGGGCGTGGACGTGATCATGAACCTCGTGGTCCTCACCGCGGCCCTGTCCTCGCTGAACGCCGGCCTGTACTCCACCGGCCGGATCCTGCGCTCGATGTCCGTGAACGGCTCCGCCCCGAAATTCGCGTCCCGGATGAACAAGGCAGGTGTCCCCTACGGCGGGATCGCCATCACCGCCGGCGTCTCCCTCCTCGGCGTCCCGCTGAACTACCTGGTCCCGGCCGAAGCGTTCGAGATCGTGCTGAACATCGCCTCCGTAGGCATCATCATGACCTGGGCCACCATCGTCCTGTGCCAGATCCAGCTCAAACGCTGGGCCGATAAAGGATGGGTGGAACGGCCCTCCTTCCGGATGTTCGGCGCCCCCTACACCGGATACCTCTCCCTGGTCTTCCTGGTGGGTGTCCTCATCATGGTGTTCATCGACTCACCACTGACCATGATGGTCACCGCCATCGCCTCAGTCCTGATGGTCTTCGGCTGGTACGCCTGCCGCAAACGCATCCACGAAATCGCCGCAACCCGCGAAGGCCACACCGGCACCGCACCCGTGGTAGCCAACCCACCTGCGGAGACGTTCAGGTAAAGACGGCCATACGAACGCCAAACCTGACACCGCCAAACCTGTCCGCACTGCCAAAGAAAGCCCATGACAACGGAAACCGAAGCAACCCTGACCGCATCCCACACCCGGCCCGTCGCCGTCGTTCCTTCCACTGCCGACCCACGCCCGGCGCGGAAGTCCGCCGGGCACGTGATTGTTGATTCGCTGCTGGCCCACGGGGTGGAACGCACCTACGTTGTCCCCGGCGAGAGCTTCCTGGACGTGCTGGACGGCCTGCACCACTCGAAAATTGAAACCATCGTCTGCCGGCACGAAGGCGGCGCGGCGTACATGGCCGAGGCGGACGGGAAAATGCAGCAGCGTCCCGGGGTGGCCATGGTGACCCGGGGGCCGGGGGCGGCCAACGCGCATGTGGGGCTGCACACCGCGTGGCAGGATTCAACCCCGATGCTGCTGTTCGTGGGCCTGATCCCGTTCGCGCACCGTGACCGTGAGGCGTTCCAGGAGTTCGACATCAAGGCCTGGTTTGATACCGGCGCCAAACGTGTCATGGTGCTGGACCACCCGGAACGGGCGTCCGAGATCGTGGCTGAGGCGATGTTCGCGGCCATGAGCGGGCGGCCGGGCCCGGTGGTGGTGGGCCTGCCGGAAGACATCATCCGGCAGCAGATCGACCCGGCGGTCCACCCCGTCATTCCGGTGGCAGCCGGCGGGATGAGCAGCACCGACGCCACCACCCTGCAGGCTGCGCTGGCAGAATCCCGCAAACCCCTGTTTGTCACCGGCGGCAACGACTGGACGCAGGAGGCAGCGGACCAGCTGACCGGATGGCTGGAACGGCATCACATCCCGGCAGCAGCGGAATGGCGGACGCAGGGCACGGTTTCCTTCGATTCCCCCTCCTATGTGGGACCCATCGGTTATGGCCGCCCCCGGCCCACTTACGACCTGCTGGAGGAAACCGACCTGCTGGTGTTTGTGGGGACGGTGCCGGGCGATGTGATTACCGACGGGTTCCTCTGCCGGCAGGACTGGAACAAGAAGAACTTCCTGGTCACGGTGGACCCCTCACTCCGGGGACGTTCGGGGCCCGTTTCGCGCCAGATCCTGGCCAAGCCTGACGCGTTTGTCCGCGACCTTGCGGGCATCGACCTGCCCGTGAAGGACGAGTGGAAAGCGTGGACCGCCCGGATGCGTGGCGAGCAGGAACGGTTCGCCACGCTGCCTCCGGCGGAACCGGCCGCGGGGCAGGCGAGGATGGACACGTTGATGGCGAACCTGGTGCCCAGGCTGCCCGAAGATTCGATGGTCACCTTCGGTGCGGGGGAGCACACCAACTGGGCGCACCGCTATTTTCCCACCCGCCGCTACGTCTCCATGATCAGTGCCCGCAACGGTTCCATGGGATATTCGGTCCCGTCGGCCATTGCGGCCTCGCTGGCTAACCCACGACGCCGGGTGGTCACCATCGCAGGGGACGGCGAGTTCCTGATGAACGGCCAGGAACTGGCCACCGCGGCGCAGTACGGGGCCACGCCGCTGGTGATCGTGATGGACAACCAGGAGTACGGCACCATCCGCACCCACCAGGAGCGGCACTACCCGGCCCGCGTTTCCGGGACGCAGCTGAAGAATCCGGATTTCGGCCTGATGGCCCGGGCCTTCGGCGGTTTTGGGATCACCGTTACCGAGGACCGGGACGTTCCGGCCGCCCTGGACGCGGCGTTGGCGGCCATCGATGAGGACGGCGTCTTCGCGCTGATCCACCTCATTGTGGAACAGCGGGTCAAAGCCTATTGAGAGGGGCATTTCCTGTGGCGAATCTGCCCGGTGATTCCCAGCCTCCGGACGTAAACTGACCTTCGCATCACTTCCCGTGAGCTTCGAGTCAGGTTGGAGCCGGCATGCTCTGGAGACTGTTTCTTGAACACCTGCCGCCGCGCCCGTTGCGGCAGGCAGTAAGCCGGCGCGTGTTCTTCCGGCCCGCGGCGGAGGAGACGGCATGAGCCCCGAACCCGCGTCGGCACCCGGCACCAAGGCCGCGGCCGGCACCAAAACCGCGGACGCCGACGTCGTACGCATCCCGCGTCCGGCCGGCGGACCCGGACGTGGCGGGCCGTTCGGCGGGATGAACATTCCGGCGGAGAAGGCGATGAACTTCGGCGCGTCCGCCAAGCGGCTGCTGGGGACGCTGCGGCCGGAACGTGCCTGGCTCACCCTGGTGCTGCTGATGGCCGTGGCGGGCGTGGTGCTGCAGGTGATCGGGCCGCGGCTGCTGGGCGAGGGCACCAACCTGATCTTCTCCGGTGTGGTGTCCAAGGAGCTGCCGGCGGGCGTGACGCAGGAGCAGCTGATTGCGCAGCTGCGCGCGGCGGGGGACAACCAGAAGGCGGACATGCTCAGCGCCATGACGCTGACGCCCGGGGCCGGGATCGACTTCACTGCGCTGGGGAGCGTGCTGACGTGGGCGCTGGTGCTGTATGTGCTGGCGTCGGCGTTCATGTGGGGGCAGGCGTATGTGCTGAACGGGGTGGTGCAGCGGACGGTGTTCGGGCTGCGTGAGGAGATCGAGGCGAAGATCAACCGGCTGCCGCTGAAGTACTTTGATTCCATCCAGCGCGGTGAGCTGCTGAGCCGGGTCACCAACGATGTGGACAACATTTCGCAGAGCCTGCAGCAGTCCATCTCCCAGGCGGTAACGTCCGTGCTGTCCGTGGTGGGTGTGCTGGTGATGATGTTCATCCTTTCGCCCACGCTGGCGCTGATCGCGCTGGTGACCATTCCGCTGACGCTGGGGATCACGGCGCTGATTGCCAAGCGTTCGCAGAAGCTGTTCGTGGCGCAGTGGAAGAATACGGGGCAGCTGAACGGGCAGATCGAGGAGACGTACACCGGGCATGCGCTGGTGAAGGTGTTCGGCCGGCAGCGCGAGGTGGGGGAGCAGTTCCGGCAGAAGAACCAGGAGCTGTATGAGGCGAGCTTCGGGGCGCAGTTCATTTCCGGGCTGATCATGCCGGCCATGACGTTCATTGGGAACCTGGTGTACGTGGGGATCGCCGTGGTGGGCGGCCTGCAGGTGGCGTCCGGGGCAATGCAGCTGGGCGATGTGCAGGCGTTCATCCAGTACTCGCGGCAGTTCACGCAGCCGCTGGCGCAGCTGGGGTCCATGGCCAACCTGCTGCAGTCCGGGGTTGCCTCTGCCGAGAGGGTGTTTGAGCTGCTGGATACGGAGGAGCAGTCGGCGGATCCTTCTGGTTCTGTTGGTGCTGGTTCCGGTGTGGGTGCTGGTGCTTTGGGTGCCGCGGCTTCGGCTTCGGAGGACGCGTACGACGGCGGCCGTGCGATGCGGGGTCGGCTCGAGTTTGAGGCGGTGTCCTTCGCGTATTCGCCGGACAAGCCGCTGATTTCCAACCTTTCCCTGGTGGCCGAGCCGGGGCAAACGGTGGCGATCGTGGGGCCCACCGGGGCGGGGAAGACCACGCTGGTGAACCTCATGATGCGGTTCTACGAGCTGGACGCCGGCCGGATCACGCTGGACGGCGTGGACATCACCGCCATGAGCCGGCATGACCTGCGCTCGCGGATGGGGATGGTGCTGCAGGATACGTGGCTGTTCGGCGGGACCATCCGGGACAACATTGCGTACGGCCGGCCCGGGGCATCCGAGGCGGAGATTCTGGAGGCGGCGCAGGCAACGTACGTGGACCGGTTCGTGCACTCGCTGCCCGAGGGGTACGACACCGTGCTGGACGACGAGGGCTCAAACGTATCCGCCGGTGAGAAGCAGCTACTCACCATTGCCCGGGCGTTCCTGGCCAGGCCGTCGGTGCTGATCCTGGATGAAGCAACGTCCTCGGTGGACACCCGGACCGAGGTGCTGGTGCAGAAGGCGATGAGTGCGTTGCGGTCCGACCGGACGTCCTTCGTGATCGCGCACCGCCTGTCCACGATCCGCGACGCCGACCTCATCCTGGTGATGGAGGCCGGCCAGATCGTGGAGCAGGGGACGCACGCTTCACTCTTGGCCGCCGGTGGGGCTTACGCGCGGCTGTATGAGGCGCAGTTCGCGGCGCCGGCGGCGGAGGTCTGAGTACACTCCGGTTTTTCGTAAGTAGGGCACACCAAAGGACACCGCTTCACGCGCGAGCACAGGGAGCCTGCCCTGTATGAATGGGTTCGGCTTGAAGCCCAAGCAAGAAACGAGAACGCCACGGGCCTGCCGCTGGTCCGTCTTTAGCGCTTGAGAATCCGCTCGCGGGCCGCAGTGAGAGCAATGCGAGAAGTTGAAGCGACGGCATCTACGATGAGGATCATGAATATGGGGGGAGTTGCTCGGATGGGCGGCGGTAACGATGAGAATTGCTGGTGAAGCAGGGACGTCTCTTGCGGCGAATCGATGAGTGGATCAGATCGGATGGAGAAAACCGGAAGCCTTTTCGCCTTTTAATAGTTTTCCTTTTCGGGTTCATATTTTCAGTCGCAGTTGTCGCCGGGCTCAGCTGGCTGTTTGCCGCATACGAGACGGCACGGTGGCGTCCTTGGCTCCATGAACCACGTCTTAGCCAAGATAGACTTTTCGACATTATTCGCAATGCCGTCACAACGGCGGCTGCTCTCGGGGTGGGGATAACGCTCTTCTTCTCGTACCGTCGCCAACGCACTACGGAAGCGACACAGCGAATTACAGCTGAAGCCCAACTAACGGCGGCCGCTGCTCAAGACACTGCCGCGAAGGCCTTGGAACTTAGTAACAAGCAGTACGAGCTTGAGCGCGAAAGGCGACAGGACGCCGTCGTTGCTGATCTCCGTTCCCGCTATTCGCGCGCGGCCGACCAAATGGGTGAGCCTGCCCTGGCTAGTAAATTAGCCGGCGTGTTTGCCCTGGCGACCCTGGCCGATGACTGGGACCGTCAGGAAAACTCGTTTGCAGATCGACAAACGTGCATTGATTTGCTGGTAGCGACCTATCGGGCTTCTGCGGAGGGTACTGAGCCTGGTGCGTTAGAGACGAAATCCGCAATATGGCGGACAGTCATTGATAGGTTCAAATCAAAAAGTAACCACGGGCGACGCTGGGTGGGCAGTCACTTGGATTTTAGCGGAATAAGAAATCCAGACTCCGGCTTGATAGATCTACGTATAGACGGAAGCCTGGATTTTTCCCGTACCACTTCGGACAAGCCCATGCTAGTTCAAGCTACAACTTTGGTCGATGGGGGAGTGTTGAGCTTTGCTCGGTCCCGTCATGAGCGTATCGAATTCCAAGGCTGCTCCTTCAGCGGAGGGATTCTCGACCTATCTGGTGTTGCTGTCGGGCATCGGGTGGCATTTCTTGGATGCGTTTTCGACGGCACGTTCCTGGTTCTGAGTAATGCCGCCACGTCTAAGAATATTGAGTTAATTCGATGCACGTTTAAGGATTTTCCCAGCCCTATAATTTGGCCAGGAGCTCGAAAGCTAAAATTTGTTCAATCCGTATTTGCAACGAAAGTGCTGGATGAAGAATTTTCAGTGAAGGCGACGGGGTCGTACTATCCTTTTGATCTGGTGCTTCGCGATAATGATTTCAAAAAGAGCGCTCCTAAATTAGTGGAGATATCCAATCCCGGAAATGAGCAAGCACTTGAGCACATAAGGCGAATAGTGGAAGGCGAGGGAGAATTATAGTCGCGCGCGTGCCCCCGGGTTCCCATCGGGGCGAGAAGGACCGCTGCCGGCAACAGGGGGCCGCCCTACTTCTCCCAGCGATTCGGACGCCCGTAAACCTCACCCTCGGTGCACGGCAGACAGGGAACGATGGAAGCCACTGCTCCGGCAACCAGCGCAGCAGATAGGAAACAGAAGCCCCGCAACACAACCGTGTTGCGGGGCTTTTTGTTCATCTTCGGAAGCTGAGAGCTAGTTGGCTGACTCCGGAGGGCGACGACTCCCGCCGCGACGCTGTTCTCCGTCCATATCTTCCTTAGTGACCCTACCCAGGTCTTCCACCGTGAGAATTCTATTTTGCTCACGTTGCCGCCGTTCTGCGATGGACAGCTCGTTAGCTTGCTGGCGATAGGCCTGATCGCGCATATAGGCTCGCTCGCGCTCTCGTCTGGCAGCGCGATCGGGTGTGAGGGCATCATCTGTCAGGGGGTCGAAAGCCCTTTCCTGTCTGATCCTGTAATCGCGGGCCCGACTGATGGTTACTGTCTGCTCCAGATTGGAGAGCCTGGCGACAACCTGTTCTAGCAGGTCTGCGAGCGCATCGTTGGCGCTTTCACCTGTTCCATCACCCCGGATCCTGTCGAAGGCCACATAGTTCGTCAGCGGATTGACCACTTCGTCAGCCTGACCCATAACCGCGTCGGCGTAGGCGCGTACTTCTTCAACGGCTTCCTCGACCGACTCAAGGTCAGAAATGTCGTAGTGAATCGTTCGCTGGTCAAACACATCGAAAGGAAGCCTTTCGCCCTTGGAGATTAAGTGAACAACAGGCTTACGTGAAGCGTGAGCTACGGCTAGTTCGTAAAACACGTTCGGATTATGACCGGTGAGGTCCGCGATAATCAGGTCTGCGTCCATGATGCTTCGAATAACATGCTGGCCGATGGAGTCGAAGAGCTTTCCTTCATCCGCGCGGTGAACCTCCCACTCCGGTGCCGGCAAAGCACGCTTGAAGATGAATTTCAGTGCATACTGCGCCCGCTTATAGATGTCTGTACCGGGAGTTCCGATAGGGGACACCACAAAAACACGTTTGGGTGAGGTTCTGTCAGGGTTTAGCTCATCCTCGGTTCCGTCATGTTTTGCCGTTGCTGCTGGCCTAGTGCGCGGGGGCTTACGGCCTTCGCTTTTCGATTCCATGGAGAAATGGTGCCACGCCTCCTGGCTAGGGTTTTGCGCCTGCCTTTGCGACGGCCGCAGCAAGTTCGCTGAGGACTGGCGAGCTGAGGGTGACGCCCCCGTCTTCCTTCGATTCGGGGGACGGGCCAAAGACGCGGGCAGCGAAAGTGGCCCGCATTTGGTGACGGAGATCATCGTCTGTTACAGGTTCCATGTAGCCGTCAAAGGTCAACAATTGTTCTTTGATTGTGCGGGCCCATGTACTGACGTCCCGGTGGTATGCGGCTTGCCTGCCGAAGTAGGTAGCTAATCCCAATACACCTGCCAGCAATGAAACGCGGAGAATTGCATGGCCCGGCGACCCGACGGGCCCTGCAACCGTCTCCCCAATAGAGACCGCCAACGCGAACCAAAGTCCCACAATCACGCCAGCCGCCGTCAAGACACGGAACAATGTCGCCGCCAAGAAGTGACGGGTTGCTAACGAGTTGAATCTTGCTGTGAGCGTCGATCCGGATGCCATGCCTGCCGCGTTCCTCGCTGCCTCAGCGGCAGTGTGTGCATCGACTGAATCCTGCCTAGCGTCGCGAACGGCTCTGCGGAGTTGCAGGGAGTAGTCAATATTCTCTATGCGTGCAACAAGAAGGCTCACGGCGCTAAACTCCATGTGCGCAGATATATATGTGTGGTCTTCGACTTTCGGCGCCCTATGCCCGGAACGCACTCGCTCCAACACCAGATTTTTCACTTTGGCCACGTAGGTTTTGAGGAAACCCAATAACCTGTCAGCCCAAATCTCTATGTCCCGATCCGCGCCTCCACGTATAGATTGCTCTAAGTTAGTGACAGTGACGTCGTAGTCCTTAACCTCATCCCTGTCATTGAGGACGAGGGCGACATAGTTCTCCATGAACTGATAGTCGTTTAATGCGTCCCACCACATCTGCACCACGTCGCTTGCGCGGAGTCGGGCCAGATAATCATTTTCAGAGTCGTTGAAAGATTCGTTTAACGCTCCGTTGAGACGCTTGAGCCCCGGGGCGAAATCGCTTAATATCATGGAGTTTTTCACGCTCCCATTGGATCATGGCTCCGTATCAGGCGGTCGCTGACGATGACAGGCTTGTAGTCCTTTGACGCCTAACGCTTCCGCTTTCGTCGTGCCAACGGTGGCATCCTGTATTGACCTGGTGGTTCACTGCAGCCGGCTTGCCAACGGACGCCGGGAGGTGACCGAGATCCTTTCCCTTGGGCGGCGGGTTGAAAACGGCATCATTGAGTCATCACCGGTTTTCGCCATGGCCGACGGCGTTCTGCGGTCACGCGCCAACGCGATGCCTGCAATAGAGAAGTTTGCCCGCGCAGGCTATGACGTTGCAGCCCTGCTGGATCCCCGATGATGTCCGCACTGCTGGGAGCCACTGCGGGAACGGGCCTGTTCCTTATTTGGTGGTCACTGTGGGAATCGCCGGAGGGCACGCCCCGCCGAAGCAAGCCCAGCCGGATCGCCGACCTGCTGGCCGCCGCAGGAGTCGAAAAGGTCTATAGGTAAGGGGCATGTATACGTGAGGGCATCATCATGACGACTAGGTGGGCATATCTTTTTGCCCCGTGGCACTGGAGTAACTCCATATGGCATGGTCGAGCGTCTTTTCGTTCACGCTCAGTTTCTGGGCGGCTTCCTTCAGCAAGCCTCTGGCACCTTCGGACGAAACCCGCCGCCCGATGGCCCGCCCGACGAATTCCGTGATCCACGTGTCTGCCTTCACCCCGTCGTGGCTCAGGAGCATCGTGAAATACTCCCAAGTCACAGGGCCGAGGCCTGAAACTCCGGTGTATGTCTGACGATGTTCGGCTTTGTCGGGAACCAAATGCGAGGCCTCTGTAACTCCGATATCCGCGAAGCGTTGGGCTGCTTCCACAATTGCGGACGCCTTGGTCTTTCCTGCGTGCACCTTTTGGCGATTTAGAATCTTCTCAAGGGCGACTGGGTCGTACGTCGCCAAGTGGCGCATCTTTTCCGAAGGTGCCACGTGCTCTGAGTGCTTCTGGTAGCGCAGAACTGCACCACGCGCACCACTCCAAGTGCCGTCTTTGCGTTCTCGACCATACCGAAATCGGATGGACATGACAGCATCTATCAAGGCCAGATCCAAGCGAGTGGGATATCCGCCGGGCCATTCTTTCCACGGCGTTGGCATCGCTGCAATCGCAACGAGTAGCCGATCGAGGTCGGATGCGGGCACGTTCATAGGTAGCTCTTGACTGTCGCGCGGAGTGCTTCAGTGTGCTCGTAGATCTCCTCGAGGGAGTTAATCGGCACCCGGGTTTCATCCTTATTCTCATCGAAGATCCCGATGTATTTCTGTGTCCGGTTGAAATGCAGACGGGCGATCGGCTTGCGGTTGTTATCGTCCAGGAGAACGGCGAAGTAGGACTTTGCGTCGCGCTGCGCGATGCGGACAGGTTTGACCTCGCTGCAGACGATCGCTCGCACGATCTGGTAGCCCTCAATCTCCTCAAGCGTTGTTTCCAGCGCGTCGACCTCGGCGAGATCCGCTTCCGCGACTGGCGTGCTGGTGACAGCGGTGGGGATGGCTGTCTCTTCTGTCTGCGGAAACCCCGGGTTGCCAAGAGCTTTCTTCAGCCGCTCGTTGACCTGGTCATTGAGGAATTGCTTGGTTGCTTTCGAAACCAAGGTGGTGAACTGCTCCCGAACCTTTTGCGTGTAGGGGCCCGTGTAAACCCTCGTGGTAAGGAACTTGACCCACTCATCTTCTGGTTCCTTGAATTGCGCTGCAAGCGTGCGCTTGAGTTCGCCGATGTACTTCAGCTCTCCGGCGGCGCTAATGATCGAATCCAGGTCGAAAACGTCTTTGGACAGTTTTTGGAGCTCAGGGATCAGCGACTGGTCGATGTCGTTCAGATCCAGGACGAGGAACGGCTTGGCATCCATGCGGTTCGGAGCGTCCAAGTCAGTGAAGAACTGGTAGACCTCTCCATTCGTCAGGATCGCAATGCGAGCATTGGTCACCGCGAAGTAGCGGAAAAGCTGTGAAGCATGCTCGATTTTCACGGGCTCAGTCGACTTCTTGCACTCGATCAGGATCTGAACTTCGCCGTCCTTGACGATGGCATAGTCGATCTTCTCGCCCTTCTTCAGCCCCACGTCCGCAATGAACTCAGGTACGACCTCCATAGGGTTGAAGACGTCGTAGCCAAGGATCGTCGAGATAAAAGGCATGACGAAGGCGTTCTTCGTTGCCTCTTCTGTTTGGATCACACCCCGCTGCTGCCGCACCTTTGCCGCCAGAGCCGAAAGCTTTTCCGCGAATTCCATTCTTACCCCCAGTAAGGCCGCTATAACTGGTCACGTCTACGTGCCAGATGCAATTTCAAGCTGTGTAGCAAAAACCTACATGTGACCAGCGACTTTTACACGCAACTCGCTATGGGCATTTGGACGCTGACCCTTCCCGGCTGCCCGACTCGTCCAGGGAGCAGACCGCAAGGAGGCCCCCGCCGTAGCACTCGGACACACAGCGCAACGTGCCAGCCCCCACACGTAACCTGTTGAGATGCCTCGTTTTGCTCTTGATATAGACTCCGTCGCCCGTCCCGTCCGCGCGCAGGCGCTCCTGGACGCCGTCAACCACAGGGTCGTCATTGCCGACGGGGCCATGGGAACCATGCTGCAGGGCCGGGACCTCTCGCTCGAGGATGACTTCCTGGGACTCGAAGGCTGTAACGAGATCCTCAACGACACCCGGCCGGACGTCCTCGCGGACATCCACGACGCCTACTTCGCCACCGGCATCGACGCCGTGGAAACCAACACCTTCGGCGCCAACTGGTCCAACCTCTCCGACTACGGCATCGACGACCGCATCGAAGAACTGGCACACAAGGGCGCCAGGATCGCCCGCGAACGCGCCGAAGCCGCAGAAGAAACCGACGGCCGGATGCGCTGGGTGCTCGGCTCCATGGGCCCCGGCACCAAGCTCCCCAGCCTCGGCCACACCACCTACGAGTACCTCAAGCAGACCTTCGCCCTGCAAGCCGAGGGCCTCATCGACGGCGGCGCGGACGCGTTCCTCATCGAAACCAGCCAGGACCTCCTGCAGACCAAAGCCGCCGTCAACGGCTGCAAGCAGGCCATCGTCTCCAAGGGAATCCGCCTCCCCATCTTCGTCGAAGTGACGGTCGAAACCACCGGCACCATGCTCATGGGCTCCGAAATCGGCGCCGCGCTCACTGCCCTGGAACCGCTCGGCGTCGACGCCATCGGCCTGAACTGCGCCACCGGCCCTGACGAGATGAGCGAGCACCTGCGCCACCTCTCCAAGCAGTCCACCGTCGCCATCGCCTGCATGCCCAACGCCGGCCTGCCCGTCCTCGGCCCCAACGGCGCGCACTACCCCCTCACACCCAGCGAACTCGCCACCGCCCACGAACAGTTCGTCCGCGAATTCGGCCTGGGCCTGGTGGGCGGCTGCTGCGGTACGACGCCGGAGCACATGGCCGCCGTCGTCGAACGTCTCGAGCCCTTCCGCCAGCAAGCCGTGCCCGCCAACGCGGCAACAGAACCAGCCCGTACCCCCACCGAGCGCGAAGCCGGCATCGCCTCCCTCTACCACCACGTGAACTTCGACCAGGAATCCGCCTACCTGGCCATCGGCGAGCGCACCAACGCCAACGGCTCCAAGGCGTTC
This sequence comes from Pseudarthrobacter sp. SORGH_AS 212, assembly GCF_030818145.1. Taxonomy (NCBI): domain Bacteria; kingdom Bacillati; phylum Actinomycetota; class Actinomycetes; order Micrococcales; family Micrococcaceae; genus Pseudarthrobacter; species Pseudarthrobacter sp. SORGH_AS 212. The sequence continues at coordinate 2,719,226 of NZ_JAUTAA010000001.1, forward strand.
CGTCAGGCCATGCTCGAGGAACGCTGGGACGACTGCGTGGACATCGCCCGCGAGCAGGTCCGCGTGGGCGCACACCTGTTGGACGTCTGCATCGACTATGTAGGGCGCGACGGCGTGGCGGACATCAAGGAGATCGTCTCCCGGTTCGCGTCGGCTTCCACCCTCCCGCTGGTCATCGACTCCACGGAACCGCCCGTGCTGCAGGCCGGACTCGAGCTCATCGGCGGCCGTCCGGTGGTCAACTCCGTCAACTACGAGGACGGCGACGGCCCCACCAGCCGCTTCGCCCGCATCATGCCGCTGGTGAAGGAACACGGCACCGCCGTGATCGCCCTGACCATCGACGAACAGGGCCAGGCCCGCACCACCGAGGGCAAGGTGGCCATCGCCTCCCGCCTGGTGGACTCCCTGGTGGGCGACTGGGGCATGCGCGTCGAGGACATCATCGTGGACGCCCTCACGTTCCCCGTCGCCACCGGCCAGGAGGAGACCCGCCGCGACGGCATCGAAACCATCGAGGCCATCCGCCAGATCACCACCAAGTACCCCGGCATCAACACCACACTCGGCGTCTCCAACGTCTCCTTCGGCCTGAACCCGGCAGCGCGCATGGTGCTCAACTCCGTGTTCCTGCACGAAGCCGTCCAGGCCGGCCTCACCAGCGGCATCATCGACGCCGCCAAGATCGTCCCGCTCGCCTCCCTCCCGGAGGAGCAGCGCAAGGTGGCGCTGGACCTCGTCTATGACCGCCGCGAGTACGACGCCGACGGGAACGTCACGTACGATCCGCTGGCCATCATGCTGGACCTGTTCGCCGGCGTCGACACCGCAGCGCTGAAGGACCAGCGCGCCGCGGAACTCGCCGCGCTGCCCACCGGCGAACGCCTGCAGCGCCGCATCATCGACGGCGAAGGCAAGGGCCTCGAAGCGGACCTGGACCTGGCCCGCAGCGAAGGCATGAGCCCGCTGTCCATCATCAACGACCAGCTCCTTGAAGGCATGAAGGTGGTGGGTGAGCGGTTCGGCGCCGGCGAGATGCAGCTGCCCTTCGTGCTGCAGTCCGCCGAGGTCATGAAGAACGCCGTGGCCCTGCTGGAGCCGCACATGGAGAAGTCCGATTCCTCCGGTAAGGGCACCATGGTGATCGCCACCGTCCGCGGCGACGTTCACGACATTGGCAAGAACCTCGTGGACATCATCCTCACCAACAACGGCTACAACGTGATCAACATCGGCATCAAGCAGGGCATCGCCGAGATCATGGCCGCAGCGGAGGAGCACGACGCGGACGTCATCGGCATGTCCGGGCTGCTGGTGAAGTCCACCGTGGTGATGAAGGACAACCTCGCCGAGCTGCAGACCCGCGGCCTGGCGAAGAAGTGGCCCATCATCCTGGGCGGCGCCGCCCTCACCCGCGCCTACGTGGAGCAGGACCTCGCCGAGCAGTTCGAAGGCACCGTCCGCTACGCCAAGGACGCCTTCGAGGGCCTGGCCCTGATGGAACCACTGGTCCGCGTGGCCCGCGGCGAGGACCCGGACACCGTCGGCCTGCCGCCGCTGAAGAAGCGCATCCACAAGGGCGGACCTAAGTTCACCGTGACCGAGCCCGAGGCAATGCCCGGCCGGTCCGACGTCGTCACCGACAATCCCGTGCCCGCGCCGCCGTTCTGGGGCACCCGCATTGTGCGCGGCGTGGCCCTGAACGATTACGCCAGCTTCCTCGACGAGCGCGCCACCTTCATGGGCCAGTGGGGCCTCAAGCCCGGCCGCGGCGAGGACGGCGCTTCCTACGAGGAACTCGTGGAACGCGAAGGCAGGCCGCGCCTGCGCTACTGGCTGGACCGCATCCTCGGCGAGGGCATGCTGGACGCTTCCGTGGCGTACGGCTACTTCCCGGTGGTCACCGAGGGAGAGGACGTGGTGGTGCTGCACCACGGTGAAGACCGCGACGGCGTCCTGGGCGCTGCGGGCCTGCTCGCCCCGGACGGCGGTTCAGGCGGCCCCATCGGCACGGAGCGGCTGCGCTTCAACTTCCCGCGCCAGCGCCGCGACCGGCACCTCTGCCTGGCTGACTTTGTGCGCTCCCGTGAGTCGGGCCAGATCGACGTGCTGCCGGTGCAGCTGGTCACCGCCGGTTCGAAGATCGAGGAGTTCACCTCCAAGATGTTCGCCGCCAACCAGTACCGCGACTACTACGAGCTCAACGGCCTGGTCATGCAGCTCACCGAGTCCCTGGCCGAGTTCTGGCACTCCCGGATCCGCAAGGAGCTGGGCTTCGCTGCGGAGGAGCCCAAGGACAAGGCAGGCCTGTTCAAGCTGGACTACCGCGGCGCCCGGTTCTCGCTGGGCTACCCGGCCTGCCCGGACATGGAGGACCGCCGCAAGGTGGTGGAGCTCCTCAAGCCCGAGAGGATGGGCGTGATCCTCAGCGACGAGCTGATGCTGCACCCGGAACAGTCCACCGACGCGTTCGTGTTCCACCACCCGGAGGCCAAGTACTTCAAGGTGTGAGTGGAGCCGGACCTTCAGCCTGTGCGGAACCGATGCATGATCGGTTCACGGCTCAAGCCGGGTTTTCGATCTAGCTTCGGCCCTTGCGATTAACATCGGAGGCACGAGCGAGCTCTTGACCGCGTGGAAAAGGCCGGACATTATCGTCGGAGGAAGAGCTGGACCGCAGGTCCTCCCTCATCGAGCCAATGGCCGATTGTCGAATGCTGTTGGCATGAGTCAGGAAGATGATCTCGTGGAACTGCTGGGCCGACTGCGAAATAGTCATCATCTACCCGCCACTAGCCACGGTGTACGGTCAGGCACTGAGACGTGAAGGAAGCAAGCAAATGAGTGAAGAACTCCGTGAACGCATGGATCGTTTCGTCGAATTCATCAATTCAGCCGACGAAAAGATCGGTGTTGAGGTCATTTCACCGTCGGCGACGTTCCACGTGCCCTTCCTGCCGGAGCCGGTGCAGGGTCCAAGCGGCTACCTGAAAATAATCGGCATAATGCGGCAAGCGTTTCCCGACGTCCAGTGGTCACTGGAAGAAACCATTATTGAAGGAAACACGGTAGCCGCACGATTCATCCTTCGTGGCACACACCAAGGGGACTTCCTCGGCGTACCTGCAACAGGCAAACCAATCCAAGCGCAGGCGATGAACGTCTATCGATTCACAAATGGTCAAATCACTGAGGAGCACGGCCTCCCGGACCTCTTCGGGCTGATGATGCAAATCCGGCCAATCGACGCCTAGATGTAGGGAATCAGGACCTTGGTTGCTTGGCGAATATAGCTGAAGGGACTGGGCCCGGTTTAATACCGAACCCAATCCCTTCAGCTCCAGCTCGCGGGGGAGCTGGCCCTACCGGTGGGTTATTTCTTTTCGGGAAGGAACATTGCCTTGTCCAGCGATGTCACGGTGAGTGATTTGAGCTGGGCGGTCCCGCCTTCAGCGAAGAGGGCCATCTTGTCGGCTCCCGGGTTGGGGAACACCTGGTCGGTGATGGTCTTCAGGCCGTTCTGGGCAAACACCTCCACGGAGGAGCGGTCGAGGTAGATCCGCATGGTGATGGTGCCGTTCTTGTCCGGCGTAACCGGGGCGTCCTCGATGGAGGCGAACGCCTGGTGGAATGTTGTGTTGCCTGAGTTCCTGCGGTCAACGAACATCTTGCCGGTTGTGGCGTCGTAGCCGATGACGGTGGATGAGGTTCCGTCGCCGAGGACGGTGATGCCGGATTTTGTTGCGGTTCCGGGGTCGAAGGTGATGTCCACCTGCTGCACCTGCCCTGCCGACTGTGCCGGCAGCGGGTGCGTTCCTGCGGAAATCGGTCCGCCCTTCTTGTCCTTGTAGGCGGCATTCCCTCCCAGTTTTTCCACCTGCTTTACGGCGCTTTGGGTAAGGCGGGGGCCGTCAGGGGTTTGGGTGAGTTTTACTTCGCGGGGAAGGGCCATGGCGCTGCGCCAGGGGTTGGTTGGGATGTTGTTTGCGTAGTCCCAGTTGCTCATCCAGCCGAGCATGATCCGCTTGTCGTCGGGCATGTTGGCGAAGGATACGGCGGCGTAGTAGTCCCGTCCGTAATCAAGCCAGTCGTAGGCCTCCAAGCGGGATGCCGCCGGTGTGGGGCTCGCAGTGAATTCGTCCGCGAGTATGTGTCCCCAGCCGAACCGGTTGTTGTCGACCACCTTGATGTGTGCCTGCCGGCCAACGAATTCCTTGACGTCCCATGATGCCCAGTCAAGGGATTCACTGTCGTTGCCGGTGGCAGTACGCACCACCTGTCCGTCGACTACCAGGTTCACCGTTTCTTCATCGGACCTGGGCACAGCTGCGGTGTCGGTGAGCATGACGTGGTCAAGGGTGAGGTGTCCCCACCCGCCGGTAGCTTGGTCAACGATCCGCAGCTGGGCGTTTTGCCCGGCGAATTCGGAGACGTCCCAGCCCTTCCAGTTCAGCAACCCGGCATTGTCGCCGGCCAGGGAGCGGACCACGTTGCCATTGATGAGCAGCTGGACAGCCAGGGTCTGTCCGGAGTCGGCGGTGCGGTTGCCGCCTCCCACCAACATGCTCATGAAGTTCTTCGTGAGGGGGAACGCGGGTGATGTCAGGGTGCCTTGGCGGTCATCACCGGGTACGGTGCCGGTTTCAAACGTGTTGATCCGTTTGGCGCCGATGTAATAGTCCCCGCCGCTGGTGGCCGGCTGGTAATTGGGCGTCAGGTCTCCTGTTCCGGTCCAGCCTGCTGCGGCCAGCGTCGTCCCGTCAGGAACTTCGAAGCCGTCAAACTTGAGCTCTCCTTCAGGCGGGTTGTTGTCCAGCTTGTCGGAGACGTGGGGGTGCTTGCCGCCGCCCACCAGGAAGTTCAGGTAGTCGTCGGTGACGGTGAATGTGGGCGACTGCATGGAACCGAGCGGCCAGTCCCCGTCATTGAAGGAGTTGATCAGTCCGCTGCCGCCGAATCCGGTCACGGGGCTCTGGCCGGAAATCGAACCGGTCGCCGGGGCGTCACCGAAGGGGCCGTTCTTCCAGTTGCCCGGTTCGTTGTTCACCGTCCAGCTGTTGTAGGTTCCGTCGTTGAATCCGGCCAGGACGGTGCCGGCCGGCGGGGCAACGGCTGGTTTGGTGGTTTCGGAGGTGAATGTGGTGCCGTCGAAGTTGCCCACGAAGTACTGGACGGCGGAGCCTCCAGCGACACCGCCGGGGTTGATGCTGACTATCATGACCCATTTGACGTTGTTCGGGTCGCCATCAACAGCTAAGGGGAACAGGTCGGGGCATTCCCACTGCCCGCCGGTGGCGTTGGCGGGCCCGAATTCGCTCAGCACCGTCCAGTCCTTGAGGTTGTCGGACTTGTAGAGGACAACCTTGTGCTCCTGCGATTCCACGGCGGTCATGACCCAGTAGCCGCCACCGCCGGGCTTGTCGTACCAGAAGACCTTCGGGTCACGGAAGTTGGCTGAGTTCCGGCTCAGCACCGGATTGCCGTCGTACTTGGTCCAGGTCTGGCCGTCGTCAAGGCTGTAGGCCAGGGATTGGGCCTGCAGGCCGCGGTGCGGGGACGGGTCCTTGTAGGCGCTGGTGTAGATCGCGATCAACGGGGGATTCTTTTTAGTGCCCAAACCGGACGTGTTGTTTTTGTCGACGACGATGCTGCCGGAGAAGACATCCTCCTGGGCATCGGTGGGGATGGCCAGCGGCTGCTCTTCCCAGTGGACCAGGTCCTTGGATGTGGCGTGGCCCCAGGACATGTTCCCCCAGGTGTTACCGGAGGGGTTGTGCTGGTAGTACATGTGGTAGACGCCCTTGTAGAAAACGAGCCCGTTGGGGTCGTTCATCCAGTTCTTCTCCGGCGTGTAATGGATCGCCGGCCGGTGCTGCTCATCCCCAAGTTCAGCGGCGGACGCAGGCATGGCACCGGCCAATGCAGTGGCGAGCGAGAGGCTGGCCAGTGTCAGTGCAGAGACGCTGCGCGTGCTCCGCATGGTGGATTGTTTCATGTTGCTTGTGTCGCCCTTCATCGCGCGTGTCCAGTCAGTAGACAACGTTGTCAATCGGTGCGATGGACTCTAAAAGATGTCCATCAGACAAGTCAACGGTCATTTTGCGACCGGTTTTTTCGCGTATGAACAGGCCGCCGGGATGAGGGAACGACGACTGGCCCCGCGTCCGCAGGACGGGGGCTGAGGCGTGCGAAGGTGCGGTCTCTAAGGGAAAGGCCCTCGGTGGCGCCTACCCTCTGGCCGCTGTTTGCAACTGGTTATAGGACCGGGTTCAGCCAGGTCAGCTCCGAGCCGTCACCTTCGATGTGACTGGCCAATTCCTCGTTGAACCTGGCTCCGTAGTCCGCGGTGATGTGCTCCTGGAATGCGGCTTCATCCCGGTAGACCTCGAAGACGAAGTATTCCCGCGGATTTTCTTCGCGGGTGTAGGGAAGGAACAGTTCGTTGCCTGGTTCGTTGCGGACGTGCCGGGTCAGTTCGACCATCATTTCGGCAACGCGGGCCTCACTGCCGGCTTTGACGGTGAATTCGGCATACAGGGTTTTGGTCATGATCTCTCTCTTCAGGGGGATTTGCAGAGGTCTATCTCGTTTGGGGGAGGGGGTTATGCCGGCGGGCGGATTTCGCCGGAGCCCCTCTGGATGAGCTCGGAGGGGACAACGTAGGTCTGCGCAGGTTGTTCGTCGCCGTCGATTCTCGCCAGAAGCCGTTCAGCGGATTTGACGCCAATCCGCTCGGGGTGTTGGGCGATGACAGTGACCCCGGGGTCCATCATGTCTGCCAGCGTGAAGTCGTCAAAGCCGACAAGTGCCACACGCTTGTGTGCGGCAAGCTCCTTCAGCGCGCGCATCGTTCCGAAGGTGACGAGGTTCTGGCTGGAGAAGATTGCCGTCGGAGGATCCTCGGAATTCAATAGTTCAAGGGCCGCCCGCCTCGCTGCTTCCTCATCATGAAGCTCGTCAACGACGGGCAGTGCGGAGGTGGGAAGGCCTGCCCGGGCGACCTCCTCGAGGAAGCCCCGCCGCCGCTCCCGTGCGGTTTGAATGTCTGTGCGGTCGCCCAGGTAGGCCAATTTGGTGTGCCCATGCGCCAGCAGATGTGCGGCCGCTTTGCCCGCGCCCACTGCGTTGTCAGTGACCACGGCATCAGCCTCCACGCCTACCGGCTCACGGTCAATAAAGACCATTGGCAGGTTTCTGGAGTGCTCAGGAATCATGTAGGCCTGGTTTTTTGCGATCGGCGTCAGGACAAGGCCGTCCACCCTCCTGCCCAGGAAGGCCGCGATGATGGCCTGCTCCCGTTGAGGGTCGTCGTCGAGGCTGGCGGCGAAAACTGCTATTCCCCGGGTGCCAAGCGCATCCTCCATGGCCCGGTGTATCTCACCGCTGAACGGGTTCGAGACGCTGGGCAGCAGGAGGCCAACCGAGAGGGTCCTCCTGCCAGCCCGGCGGAGGCTGCCGGCTGTGACGTCCAGCTGGTAGTTGAGCTGGGCGATGGCATCGAGCACCTTTTGCCGGGTGGCCTCAGAGACCCCGGCCTCGTCGTTGATTACCCGTGAAACGGTTTTGATTCCGACGCCCGCGAGTGCCGCTACATGGCGCATCGTGGGTCGCGTCGGAGACAGGGGTGGCTGGTAACGATCGGACATCGTTGTCAAGAAAGTCGCTCCTTCTCGTTCTTTTCCTATTGACTCTAACCTGTGATCCTGATTACCTCTGTATGACATCGTTGTCGAGGCCAGCTAGGGCCTCAAACACCAGGAGATTCAATGTTGAGTTCCAAAGCACCTCGTTCAATGGCCACCCGCCTGTTCGCGGCAGGAGCGGTCCTGACGTTGGGAGCGGTCAGTCTTTCTGCCTGTGGCGGCAGTTCCAGTGGCCCCTCGGCCAGCGGAGGTTCCACTGACGAGAAGGTGGGCGTCTCCCTGATCGTGAAGACCACCACCAACCCGTTCTTTGTTTCCATGCAGGACGGTGCAAAGAAGGCCGCCGAAGCAGACGGGGTTGACCTGAAGCTGGCAGCCGGCAAGGCCGACGGCGATGAGGAAACGCAGATCCAGGCGATCGAGAACGCCATCTCCAAGGGGGATAAGGGGATCCTGATCACGCCCAACGGCCCTTCCGTGGTTGATGCCCTGAAGAAGGCGAAGGATGCAGGCCTGTTCGTCATCGCCCTGGACACTCCGCCGGACCCCGCCGATGCCGCCGACATCACGTTCGCGACGGACAACTTCGCCGCCGGCGAGCTGATCGGTAAGTGGACTGCCGCGCAGTTGGACGGCAAGAAGGCCACCATCGCGCTGCTGGACCTCTTCGACGACAAAGTCGTCTCGGTGGACTACAACCGGGACCAGGGCTTCCTGACCGGGTTGGGCATCGACACCGCTGACAAGAAGAAGAACGGTGACGAGGCCAAGAACGGCAAGTACACCGGTGGCAAGGGCGGAGAGTACGAAATCGTCGGCAGCCAGGCCTCCCAGGGCGCCGAGGACGGCGGACGCACGGCGATGGAAACCCTCCTCGCCAAGAACCCGAATGTCAACGTTGTCTACACCATCAACGAACCCGCCGCCGCCGGCGCCTTCGAGGCACTGAAGTCAGCCGGCAAGGAGAAGGACGTGCTCGTGGTTTCGGTTGATGGCGGCTGCACGGGCGTGAACAACGTGAAGTCCGGCGTTATCGGTGCCACCGCCCAGCAGTACCCGGTCAAGATGGCCGAACTGGGCGTGAAGGCCATCGTGGACCTGGCCAAGACCGGTAACAAGCCTGCCAACTCGCCCGGCCTGGACTTCTACAACACCGGCGTCGAACTCGTCACTGACAAGCCGGCCGACGGCATCAAGAGCATCACCACCACCGAAGCGTCCGAGATCTGCTGGGGTAAGTAGAACCCTGCAGCCATGCGCCCGGGGAGGCCGCGCTCCGCTCCGGCCTCCCCGGTGCACCACTTCCGCGTCAGCTACGCGTCAGCAAACCATCATCGAAGATCAGGACCCATCGTGACCCAGCAACAGACCGCCGGCCCGCCCAGCGCCGGGCATGCCGACCTGGCGGAGGAATTCCTTGACCGCCAGACCCCGCTCAGCCGGATACGCAACATCCTCCACCGCTACCCCGCCCTCAGCCCGGCCCTCGTACTTCTCATCGCGGTGGTGGTGTTCGGCCTGCTCAACGACAGGTTCCTGCGGGTTGAAAACCTCTCGCTGATTACCCAGCAGGTTTCGGTCGTCGGCACCCTGGCCATTGCCCAGACACTCATCATCCTCACGGCCGGGATTGACCTGTCCGTCGGAGCCGTGATGATCCTGTCCTCCATGGTGGTGGCCCAGCTCGCCGTCAACAACGGACTCCCCGCGCCAGTTGCCCTGTTCGCGGGCCTGGTGGTGGGACTCGCCGCCGGAGCGGTGAACGGATTCCTGGTCACCAGGTTCCGGCTCCCGCCGTTCATCGTCACCCTCGGTACCCTGAACATCTTCATCGCCCTGACACTGCTGTACTCCAACGGGGCTACAGTGCGTGGCTCGGCAATGCCGGGCCTGCTGACCTGGACCGGAACCACCTTCCCGGTGGGCGGCGTCAGGATCTCCACCGGCGTCGTCGTGATGCTCCTGCTCTACATCGCCATCGCCTTCATCCTCGGCAAGACCGCCTGGGGCCGGCACGTCTACGCCGTGGGCGATGACAAGGAAGCCGCCCGCCTGGCCGGCATCGCCGTGAACAAAGTCCTCATGAGTGTCTACCTCGCCGCCGGGGCCGTCCTGGCCATCGGCGCCTGGATCCAGATCGGCCGCACCAACGCAGCCAGCCCCAACGCCGGCGTGGACCTGAACCTCGACTCCATTACCGCCGTCGTCATCGGCGGAACCAGCCTCTTCGGTGGCCGCGGCTCCGTCTGGGGAACACTCCTCGGCGCCCTGATCGTCGGCGTCTTCCGCAACGGACTCTCCCTCGCAGGCCTGGACGTTCTGTACCAGACCCTCGCCGTCGGTGTCCTGATCATCCTCGCTGTGTCCATCGACCAGTGGATCCGAAAGGTCAAGTCATGACCATGACAGAATCAGCAGCCTCCCACACCGCGACCCGCGAACCCATCCTGTCAGCGAGGAACCTGGTCAAGACCTTCGGCCGCGTTGTTGGCCTGGACGGTGTCAGCCTCGACCTGTATCCGGGCGAAGTCCTGGCAGTCATCGGCGACAACGGGGCAGGCAAATCAACCCTGATCAAATGCCTCACGGGAGCAGAAGTTCCTGATTCCGGCGAGCTCTTCGTCTCAGGCCAGCCGGTGCACTTCAAGCGGCCGCAGGACGCCAGGGTGCACGGCATCGAAACCGTCTATCAGAACCTGGCGGTCTCGCCGGCACTCGATGTCGCGTCGAACCTGTTCCTCGGCCGGGAAGAGCGGGTCCCCGGTCCGCTGGGCAAGCTCTTCCGCGTCCTGGACACGAAGGGAATGCGCCGCAAAGCCAAGGACGAGCTCACGCGGCTGGGCATCTCCACGCTCCAGGACGTCACAGTCCCTGTGGAGAACCTCTCCGGCGGCCAGCGCCAGGCCGTTGCCGTGGCCCGGGCAGCGGCGTTCGGTTCAAAGGTTGTCGTGCTGGATGAGCCGACGGCGGCGCTGGGCGTGCGCGAATCCAACCAGGTCCTGCAGCTGGTCCGGGACCTCCGGGACCGCGGCCTGCCCGTCATCCTGATCAGCCACAACATGCCCCACGTGTTCGACGTGGCAGACCGGATCCACATCCAGCGGCTCGGTAAATGCGCGGCTACCATCACCCCGCAGTCCCACAATATGACCGATGCAGTGGCCATCATGACCGGCGCAGCCACCGCCTGACCAACTGATTGCCCCCGACGTCAGTCCGCGGACCAGATCACCGGTCCGCGGACTGACGTCGCTTGAACAGCCCCACACCATAAGCTCCACACGAGAGACAGACCATGGATTACCTCACAACAGCCCGGCAGGACATTCACTCGACACTTGACGTTACTGTCGTAGGCGAAGCGTTGATCGACGTGGTCACAACCTCAAATGGCCAGGTGGAACACCCGGGCGGATCGCCGGCGAACGTCGCCTACGGACTCGGCCGCCTCGGCGTCACCACAGGTCTGCTCACGGCCATCGCCCCGGACGCCCGGGGGACCGCCATCGAAGACCATCTCCGCAGCGCGGGAGTCACACTCCTGCCCGGTTCAAAATCCCTCACGCGGACGCCGTCGGCAACAGCAACCCTCGCTTCGGACGGCTCCGCCACGTACGAGTTCGACATCTCCTGGGACCTGGCCCCCACCCCGCCCGCCTACTTCCCCAAAATCCTGCACACGGGATCCATCGCCACTTTCCTGAGCCCGGGTGCCACCGCAGTGAAATCCCTGCTGGAACGGGCCCACCGGCACTGCATGATTACCTACGACCCCAACATCCGGCCGGCGCTGCTGGGAAGTCACTCGGAAGCGAAAGCCATTTTCGAAGAGCTCGTTGCTTTCACGGACGTGGTCAAGCTCAGCGATGAGGATGCCCAGTGGCTGTACCCCGGGAAAAGCCTGGACGAAACCGCAGCGCACATCCTCGGACTGGGCACACGGTTGACGGTCATTACTAAAGGCGCCGAAGGATCGCAATTCACCACAGCTGCCGCCACCATCAGCATCCCTGCCGTGAAAACGACAGTCGCAGACACCATCGGCGCCGGCGACTCCTACATGTCAGCCCTGATCCTCGGGTTCCTGACGCGGGGAACCGAAGGCTTCGCCCCGGCTGTCCTGGAGCAGCTTGGGCACACCGCAGCTGCAGCAGCGGCCATCACCGTGCAGCGCCCCGGAGCAAATCCGCCGACCCTTGAGGAACTAAACGCTGCGGTTGAAGCCAACGCCCCCGCTCAGTACGCAGGTGCCTGAAACACATCCATCAACGAGGGCTCGTCACGACGGTTTCGCTGGTGTAAGAGCAACGCCGCTGTGAGAGGCTGCAGTCATGGACACCTCATCTCGGGAACATGACCTCGTTCTCTACGGAGCGACGGGTTTCGTTGGCTGACTGATCGCCGCCTACATCGCCGAGCATGCACCGGCCGGTATGAGGGTCGGACTCGCGGGCCGGTCCACGTCCAGGCTCGAGGCGGTTCGGCGGCAGTTGCCGGCCGCGGCGCACGGATGGGCCCTCATCGAAGCCGACTCCGCGGACGCGGACTCAATCGCCGCCATGGCTGCGACCACACGCGTCCTCTTCACCACCGTCGGTCCATACGCGAAACACGGACTGCCCGTCGTCGAGGCTTGCGCCCGGGCCGGCACCCACTACGCCGACCTTGCCGGTGAGGTGTCCTTCATCCGGGAGGCGATCGACCGCTACGACGATCTGGCCAAGATGAACGGGGCCCGGATAGTGCACTCCTGCGGCTACGACTCCGTGCCGTCCGACCTCGCCGTGCTGCTGCTTCATCAGGCGGCAGAAGCCGATGCCGCTGGCGGTTTAGCCGAGGTCCAGCTCGTTGCGACGGCCAAGGCCGGCATCAGCGGAGGCACGCTCGAATCGATGCGCGGGCAGCTCGACGCAATGCGATCAAACAGCGCCCTGAGGTCACTGGCTGCGGACCCCTACGCCCTGAGCCCCGACCGCACACGGGAACCGACGACACCACAGCCGCCTGACGCCGGTCCCGTGCACCGTTCCGATGACGGCACCTGGACTGCGCCTTTCATCATGGCCCCGTTCAAGACCCGGATAGTGCGCCGCAGCAACGCACTGCAGGACTGGGCCTACGGCCGCTCCCTTCAGTACGGCGAGGTGATGGGGGTGGCGCCCGGACCGGCAGGAGCGGTCACCGCCAGGGCAATGGCACTCGGGCTCCGGTCATTCATGGGCGCGATGGCGTTCCCACCCAGCCGGAAAGTGCTCGACCGCTTTCTTCCGGCACCAGGTGCGGGTCCGAGCACCGGCACGCAGCGCGCGGGCTGGTTCCACTCGCAGGTGACCGCCCGGACCGAATCCGGCCAGCGCCACCAGGCCATTGCTGCTGGCCCCGGTGATCCCGGCTATGCCGCCACCGCCGTGATGGCAGGAGAGAGTGCACTTGCTCTTGCCCTCGACGGTGACAGGCTGCCCGCCGCTAAAGGGTCGCTGACACCGGCCACTGCACTCGGCAACGTGCTCATACAGCGGCTCCGTGCCGCCGGCCACACCTACCAGGTAACCAAACTGGCCTGAACCCGGGTCCTGCAGCTCGCCTGTCACGAGCGGGTGTCGAGGTACTGCAGAATCGCCCGGGCCGTTTCCTCCGGAGCGCTGAGGTGGGGGCAGTGCCCGGTGGCCTGAAGCTGCACCAGGGTGCTGTGTTCCAGATTCTTGTGCAGGTAGGCGCCCACTTCCGGCGGGGCAAGCCGATCCTCGGAGCACTGCAGAATCAGGCAGCTGGTGCGCACCTTTCTCAGTTCAGGCCGGGTATCGGAGAAAAAGGTTACCCCGGCGAAATGCCGTGCGATGGTCGGATCTGTCCGGCAGAAACTGGCCCGCAGGTCCTCCGCCAAGTCCGGCTCCTGCGGGTTGCCCATGACGATGGGCGCCAAGGCTGCGGCCCAGGCGAAATAGTTGCTGTCCAGGGATGCCAGCAGGCCCTCGATGTCTTCCCGTGAGAACCCGCCCACGTAACCGTCGTACGGGTCATCCGTATGACGGGGTGAAGGAGCAAGCAGGACCAGGTGGGAGAAACGGTTGGGGTCCTGCACGGCGGCGGACACGGCGATCATCGTGCTGACACTGTGGCCCACCAGGATGACGTCCTCCAGCTCAAGGGCGGCGCAGATCTCCAGCAGGTCCGACGCGTACCCGTTGAGGGACCCGTACTTCTCCCAGTCATAGGCGCTGATATCCGAGTGTCCTGCACCCACATGGTCGAAAAGCACCAGCCGGTAATCATCAGCGAAATAGGGCAGCAGCTTCCGCCACATCGCCTGATCGCAGCCAAAACCGTGGGCAAACATCATCACGGGCCCATCATCCCGCCCGGATATGGTCACGTTGTTCCGGCCAATTACCGCAGCAGCTGCTTCGATCACATTCTCACTGACCCTTCGTCGGGCGGCGTCCAATCCCAGACTGTCCACGGGAAACAACGAATCCTAAGGATCCTCCCACTATGACCTTCAAGGCTGTTTCGATCCAACCCATTACGTACTGACGCGGTTCCACCACCCAGAGGCCAAGTACTTCAAGGTGTGAGTTGGTGCCCGTTTCCGCAGCTCAGAGGGCCTAAGCTTCCCGTATGGGAATTATCATCACATTGCTTATTATCTGGCTTGTCCTCTCCGTTCTCGGATTCGTGGTGAAGGGACTGCTGTGGCTGGCCATCATCGGCCTGGTCCTGTTCGTCGCCACGGCCGTATGGGGCTGGCTGAAACGGAAAACTCACGCCTGACCTGAAGCGTCAGAGCTAAAGAAGCGGACGACGGCGGGTGCCCACCCGCCGTCGTCCGCCTTTTTGTGTGCGCTGCAGCTTTCCCAAGCTGCCACCGCTGCCCCGGCGCCTTAGTGATTCCCGAGAGCGGCAGTCCTAGTTGCAGGGCTGGGGCTTGCCGTGAGGCAAGGAAGTTCCCGCTATGCGCCAAGCTGCTCCGTCCCACACGATGGTGTAGGTGATTCGCCAGTTGGAACAGGTTTGTCCATCGACTCCATGTCCGGCGTCCTGTCGTGTCTGCAAAAGAACGTTAGCTTCCAGGGAATCTCCTGCTCCTGTCACGTTGACTACCTCGAGCTTCGTCCAGTAAGACGAGCCGAGTCCTTCACTCCACTTTGCCTCGCCACCGAAACTTGCCCCCAACTCCGGTGTGAATTGTTTGAAAGCTGCAGAGTAAGCGCCGCGGTTGATGCCTTGGCCGTGCAGTAACAAAGCCTGGCCGATGTTGTTGGCCTGATCATGGTTCGAGCTGACTTTCATGGGGAATATCCCGGAATTTGGCGCGGGAGCCTCCCCGCAATCAACGGGTGCCATCGGTACTCCCCGTTTTTGCCATTCTGATACCGCTTCAGTAACTCTAGGTGCGGTGACTGCGTAGGCCATGCCTTCCGAGTCCTTCCGGGTTGCGCTAACTACTCCAGTGACTTTCCCTTCCAGGTTGAGCAGAGGTCCACCGCTGTTTCCTGGATTGATTGCGGTGTCAGTTTGCAGCATGTTGCCGATAACTCCGCTCCCGAAGTTGATATCGCGGTTCAGCCCGCTTACAACACCCCTGGTAAGGGTTAACGACTCTCTCTGAGGAAAGCCGAGGGCGGCAACTTCGGTTCCAATTGGTGGCTCCGAGGATTGAAACTGGAACTGATGGCCTGCCGCTTTAGACTCCAGGCGTACTAGTGCCAGGTCTGCAAGTTCATTGAACCCCAAGATCACGCCGCCGACCGAGGTGCCGCCAAAGTCGATGCTGATGGCTGCAGCATCGTCAACGACGTGGGCCGCAGTGACCACAAGATCGGGAGCGACCAGAAAGCCGGTGCCGGTGGAGTTCACGGCGCAGCCTGTGACGCTCAGTTGTCCCACCCCGGACTGCACTTCGGCCACCACCTCCGGCCAGGACGCCGGCGCCGCCCGCTCCGATGACGTGGGCAGTGCAGTCGTCGGCGAAGGACTCGGGACGGGGCTGGTCGGTGACGGTTGTTGCGTCACCGTGGCAGATGTTGTTGGTGAACTTTCCCGAGGCGGTGACGCGACAGGCGCAGTACATCCGGCGAGCAACAGCGCGGACAGGGAAACAGCAGTGATATATGGAAGAATTGCCGGGGCTAGAAGCTTTCTGGTCTTCATTGAATTTGGTCCTAACGCTCGGCGGGCAGCCGCGGAAGACGACTACCTAAAAGCTAATCCGCGAAAAGAACAATTTCCGTAGCAAGACCCCCCTATTTTTCTGGACCGTAAATAGGGGGTTTTGTTTGACGTCTCAATAGCTCAGCAAAACCCTAGGACGTGAGCTGGTGGCGGGTCCCATTCGAGGATGACTCAGGTGACTGGACCTCTCGGGCGCGGTCTTTCGAAATTCCGCCGGAGACCGGCTTCACCCGGCGCAGAGCCGCGAGGATCGCCCGGCCCACCACGACGATCCCGACGACGGTGGTGACGGCCCGCAGTGTGTCCCACCCCGCCGTCGAGGTCAGGAGCGAGTAGAGCAGGAAGCTGCTCAGGTTGGTGCCCAGCGGCGCCCCCGGCACGTACGAAATGCCGGTGCCGGCACCCACCGCGAAGGGCCAGAACCACAGGTTGGTCAGCAGCCCGAACAGGTACGACGCCACAATCCCGTACCCGCACAGCATCCACAGTTCGGCCTTCCCGCGCACCTTCCTGGGGAGCAGACCCGCCCCGGCGCCCACCCACGCACACGCGAAAACCTGGAACGGCGTCCACGGCCCGATTCCGCCCCACAGCGCACTCGACAACGCGATGGTCGCGGCACCAAGGAGGAGTCCGAACCGGGCCCCGAACGCCCGGCCGGCCAGGACCAGCAGGATGAACACCGCTTCCACGCCCCCGACGCCGGTGCTCGCCACCCGCACCGCCGAACCCACCGCTGCGAGCACACCGAGCAGTGCCACGGTGTGCGCCGAGCGCACCGATCCGTCCAGCAGAACCACGACGGCGACAGCCGCCACGGGTGCGATGGCCAGGGCCGCGTAGGGGAGGGCTGCGGCGGCATCCGCCGGGAGGGCCGCGGCCAGCAGGGGCCAGCAGAAAGCACCGAGCGCCAGCAGGTTCGCGGCTGCGAGGACAGCGAGCTCAACAGGCCGCGGCATCCGGAGGCGGTGCGACTTCTGCCGGGCCGGGACGTCCGGCAGCCTGTCGAGGAAACGGGGAACCGTGAGCGGCCGGGCCGCGGTGGCAGGGACAGGAGCCGCGGATTCCGCGGGCGCCAACGCAACCGCGGGCACCACGCCGTCACGCATCGGCAGGATGCGGGCGCCGAGGCCGTGGGCGAAGGAGTGGTCGTGGGTGGCAATCAGGACTGACGTGCCGTCGTCGGCCGCAGCACGCAACGCCGCCGCCACTGCAGAACGGGCTGCCGGGTCGAGCCCGCGGGTGGGCTCGTCGATGAGGAGGACCTGGGGCCGGTCCAGGGTCTGCAGCGCGATGGCGAGGATCCTGCGTTCACCGGCGGAAAGGTCCCGGGGATGCTCGTGCCCGATCGGCATGCCGCCATTCCCGCGCAGCCGGGCGAGATGCTCAGCGGCGTAGCCGGGCGGCAGCGGTGCGGCGTTCGTCCGGCGGGCCAGGCGCCGCTCGGCGGCCTTGAGTTCGCCGGCCACGGTGTCCCTGGTGAAGAGGTCGTCCGAGGCGTCCGGCACCAGGGCCACCCTGCCGCCGTCGGCTGTTCCCCTCCGGATTGTTCCCTTGCAGGCCTTGCCCCGGGCACCTTTGACTTCGCTGAGCGCCAGCGCCACCAGGACGGAGGACTTCCCGGCGCCGTTTGGGCCCACCAGCGCCACCACTTCGCCGCGGTGCAGGGTCATGGATGCGTCCTGCACCAGCGGCTTGCCGTCGCGGTGCACGGCGAGGTTCTTCGCGGCCAGTACGGCCGCGGCCGCCGGGCTGGGAACGACGGCGGCCATGACGGGGGCGGGCGCAGCAGCAGCTGGAGCCACCCCTGGCACCAGTGCGCCGTCGCGGATGGTCCACCACGAATCGGCGACGGGGACCAGCGCTTCCGCCCGGTGCTCCGCCACAATGACGCAGACACCGGCGTCGCGGGCGAGAGCGTGGAGCACGGCAATGACGCGGGCGCGTGCTGTGGTGTCGAGGTCGGCCAGGGGCTCGTCCACCAGGAGCAGCGCCGGCTGCTCCACCACCGCGGCGGCGATGGCCACCAGCGTCGCCTCGCCCGCGGAGAGCGTGCTGATGGTCCGGTCCAGCAATGCCGAAACGCCGATGCGGTCCGCCACTTCCTGCACGCGGGCCTTGGAATCGGCCGCTGCCACACCGCGGAGGTCCAGGGCCAGGGCGATCTCGTCACGGACCCGGGTGGTGGCGAACGCGGCCCGGGGGTTCTGCAGGACCACCCCAACCACCCCGGCGGTCTCCCGCGGCGGCGTCGACACCCGGTCCAGCCCGCCAACGCGCACCGTCCCGGCCACCTCACCGCCGTCAACATGGGACAGCAGCCCGGCAATGCCCCGCAGGATGGTGGACTTGCCGGAACCGGTAGGCCCGGTCATCACCGACACCGTCCCGGACGACGGCGTGAACTCGGCGACGCGGAGCTGCGTCCGGCCAATGCGGAACCGGGCGCCGCGCACCTGAAGCGGGCCGCCGTCGTCGTCAAGGGAACCGGGCGTACCCCTGCTGCCGAAGCCGCGCAGCTCCAGGGCGGCGGCAACCCGGCCGGCGTGCTCCAGCGTCCGCTCCAGTATCGGCACCAGGGCGCGCGGACCGAACCGTTCGCCCCGCAACCGGAACGCCAGGCGCACGGAAGTGACGGCGTCGGCAAGCGCAGGGAGCGCGGACCACGCCACCACCAGCATGCGGGCGATGCCCTGCAGGGGGCCGCGGCGGGCCAGGTGGACGAAGCCGCGGGCCACGTCCACCCAGGCGTTCAGCAGGCCGAACGCGAGGATGGTCGCGGCAATGGGGAGGGCTGAAACGACTGCCGCCCACACCCCCGGCGCCGAGACCGGGCCGAGGAGGACCACATGGGCATAAGGGGCCGGCAGCCGCAGCGGGGGCAGGTCCAGCAGGAGCGGCGCACCGAGGCCCGCCCCGTTGAAGAGAACGCGGTAGATGACCCGCGCCGCGATAAACACAACGGCGAGAACCGCCGCTGCGCGTAACGGCGCGGGTCGGAAGGTCATGCCGCGGGGGCTGCCGGTTCGTTGTCCACCGTGTAGAGCAGTTCAAGGCTGTCGCCCGGGTTGAGCTTGAGGCTGTCCAGGCCTTCCTGCGCGTAACCCCACGTGCCGGCGGCGGGCTTCACCCAGAGGGCCCAATAGGAGACAGTGTTTTTGTCATCGCACGCTTCGCGGACAGTTCCGCCCTTGTGCTTGATGTCGAAGTCCGCAGCGGGCACACCGTTGACGCGGCACGCGAAGCTCGTGGGGTACTTGGCGGTGCCTTCGATCTTCACGTCAGCTTTGCCCAGCACGTCCGAGGCCAGGGTGGGTCCGTCCGCGTCCACGCAGACCGAGGTGTCCGCGGCGGCCTGGTCCAGCGAACCGGAATCGACAATGACCTTCACACCGGTGCAGGGGCCGGCATCGGCGCTGGCGGATGCGCTCGCGGAGGAGGCGGGGGCGGAAGAGGAAGGCTGGGTGGCGGCCGGCGTGGAACAGGCGGCAAGGGTCAACAGGAGACCGGCGGCGGCGAGGGAGCTCGCGGCGGCGGTGCGCATCGTAGTCAAAGTCACCTGTCAAGGGTAGGGCGTTGCCCGGCCGGATACAGGTGCCGTCACGTTGTGTGACGCTGCGTTCCGGGCCGGGTGCTTCCCGGTCAGCAAGACCCTGGCGCTACTGCCCGGCTCTGGACTTGCTGAGAAGGTCCTCGTTGACCCATTTGCGGAGCAGGACGATGTCGAGCGCGATCCCGGCCACCACGATGGCGATGAACAGCCACAGAGGCAGGCTCCAGAAAATGACTGCCAGGATCAAAACGACAATGATGGCCGCGGAAATGTAGCCGTACATTCGTCGGCCCCGTGTTGCCCGCCTGGCCTCCGCTGCCTCGCGAAAATTGTTCAGCACTGCACTTCCCCCTGTGATGGCTGGTATCCGCCAGTGTAGCGGTGCGCCGTTTGCGGGCTGCGGCCCCGCGCACCAGAACGGAAGCGTACGACGCCGGGTGGGCGCCCGCCGTCGTACGCTTCCGTCAGTGCCTTGCCCCGGTCCTCAGCGCTGCCGCAGCGGCCAGGGAGCCCAGCCGCCCTGTACGTCCCTGAGCCGGATTTCCGCCTTGTGGAGTATGGCTTCATCGATGGGGCCGGGCTCGCCTTTGCCGCTTTCGGCGCCGGATCCGTCGAACGCTGTCAGTGCATATTCCCGCCATCGCCGGCGCCCCACCGGGTAGCGTTCGGCATATCCGCCGGCCGCCACGCTGAGAACCAGCCGCTCCAGCCTGTCGGCCTCGGTCAGGACGGTCTCGTCGCACGCATCGCAGCCACACACGGGAAAAGGGAAGCTGTGCAGCATCCCGGCGTGGACCACAACTCCCGGGTAGCCGGTCAGCACAAATGTCAGCGGGGCTGCGCCGGAAGCCCGCGGCGTGACTTTGATGGGGGCCACCACGTCCCTGACGTCCACCAGCAGGTCGGCAGCCACCGCGTTGTCCTCGCGGACCTCCACGTCGTACACGGCCACCAGGTGATCGATGAGGGCGCGGGCCACCAGGTGCAGCCCCGCGAACCTCTCGGTGTGGCTGTCCACACTGTACGAATCCGGGTCAGGTGGTCCATCGCCCCACCTCCGGCCGTAGGGGATGGCAGTGCCGTCTTCGGCGTAGTACCTATCCTCCGGGAGTGCGGGCCGGATATAGGCGCGGGCTGCTGGCAGGGACTTCGGCTGCGGCTGCATCATCGGCGGATCGGGCTGGTCCCCGGACCACTCGGACACCTTGGCGATGAACCCCTGGAGCGCTGCCTCGTCCACTTCGCGCAGGGCGTCGAGCAGGCGGTCAACGTCGAACCGCAGGTCTTCCGTTCCCACCATGACGGGCGCGCCCTCGTACGCTGTCCATTCCGCGTCCGGCCTGGCACTCGCGAGGGCGTTGCCCGCAAACACGCCCGCCGCATGCTTGAGGGCTGCGTCGTCCGCGATGTCCTGGCCCACATCGCGCAGGAACCGAAAGAGCCTGATCGGATCCGCGGCGAGCTCCCCGGCCTCGACGCCCTGGCCCGTGCAGAACTCAACAAACCGCTCGTAGCCGCCAAGGTGCCTGACGGGTGGGGCCGGGTCCGACGCCAGCCGGTAGGTTGCACTGCCGCGCGCCATGGGCTCCGGCAATCCTGTTGGCTTTCCTTCGAACAACTCCTCCGCTGACCCCATGCCGCGATCCTAGCCGGAGCGGCAACAGGCCGCAGCCGGGAAGCAGCGCCGGTTACGGGCTGCGGTGCGCGTCGGCCGCACATGCCAAAAGGCAGGACCTCTGGAGGGTCCTGCCTTTTGACTGACGGATGCGCGCTCCTGCGCCCGACTTTCGGGGTTCCTGTTGCGAAGGGAGTGCGGGAGCGGCATCCGGGCTTACATGATGCCGGTGGGAACCAGCAGGACCCAGGCCAGTGCCGGGGCAACCAGCACCACGCCGCCGGCGTACATCATCAGCTGCTTGTACACGCGCTGGCGGTCGTTCTCACGGGCGTTGGCCACCACCAGGGCGCCGTCGGTGGAGAACGGGGAGACGTCCACAACGGTGGCCGCGATGGCCAGGGCCGCCACGGTGCCGGAGGCGCTCAGCGAGCTGGTGGCCAGCAGCGGCCCGGCCAGCGGGATGAACGCGGTGAGCAGCGCCGTCGACGATGCGAAGGCCGAGCCGACGCCGATCACGTAGCAGAGCACCAGTGCCACCAGCAGCGGTGCGCCCAGGGCGAGGGCCTGCTCGGCGAGGGTGTCGATGACGCCGACGTGCTGCAGCAGGGATACGTAGGTGATCATGCCGGCCACCAGCAGGACGGTGGACCAGGAGATGCCGCCGATGAAGGTCTGGTGTTCCTTGATGTTGACGAAGGCCAGCAGGAGGCCTGCGGAGAGGGCCACGAAGCCGATGGGCATGTGGAAGCCCAGTGCGCAGACCAGCATGGCGACGATCAGTACCAGGGTCAGGATCTGCTGGCCGTGCGGGCGGCCGGTGCTGCCTGTTTCGAGGTCGGCGTGCTGGCCGTCGCCTTCGCGCAGCTTGCCCAGCAGGGCGAACAGCACCACGGTCAGTACGGAGAGGATCAGGTTGATCGCGAAGCTGGCGGTGAACAGTGCGCCCTGTGAGATGGGGAAGCCGTTCTTCACCGCGATGTCGTGCACCAGCACGCCGGCCACGGAGAGCGGGGAGAAGCCGCCGGCGTGGGCGCCGTTGATGAGGAACGCGCCCATCACTACCGGGTGGATGCGGGACTCATAGGCCAGGCCGATGGCAGCGGGTGCAAGAAGCGCGACGGCGGCGGGGGAGAAGGTGCCCAGCGAGGTCAGTGCTGCGGCCATCAGGAAGAACACCCAGGGGAGCAGGAGCGTCTTGCCCCGGACCATGCGGACGCAGGACTGGACAATGATGTCGATGGTGCCGTTGCGCTGCGCCATGCTGAAGAAGTAGGTGACGCCGATGATGGTGATGACGATGTTGGCCGGGAAGTCCGCCAGGATCTCCTTGTCGGTCATGCCCAGCATGAAATAGCCGACGCCGAAGGACGCTACCAGCCCCATCACGCCGATGTTGAGCGGCCACTTGGTGGCGACGACGAACATCACCACCAGGATGATCAGCGGGATGATCTGCACTGCGGTCATGCTCGGCTCCGATCCTGCGGTTGGCGCCTGGTTGAAGACGCCTCCCGCCAGGAACAGGGCAAGCGCGCCCAGGAGGGTGATGCCCACCACCGCCATCAGCAGGATACGGCGGCGGCGGTTGGGACGCGGTGACCTCTGGTCCGGTGACTGCTGGTCCCGGGTTTCCTCAACGGTGCTGGTGGGCTGCTGCACGGTGTTAGTCATGGCGGTTACTCCTCATCGAGTGGCTCCCGCGAGGGCTTCCTCGGCAGCGTTGCCGAGGGCCTCGGGGAGGTGGATAACGGTGGTGGCAATGGTCCGGGCCGTGCGGTCGACGCCGACGAGCACTCCGCCGGCGTTCTCTTCGGTCCAGGTTTCGAGGACCCCGGCGGGGGTCCGCAGCTTCAGTGCGGCACCTTGGGTGCCGCCTGTCATCTGGTGCAGGACGGTGCCCGGTGTGCGGGCTGCCAGGGTCAGCGCGATGCTGCCGGTGATGGCCAGCGCCGGGTGGGGTCGGCCCATCGAGAGCATCATGACGTTGAGGTCGCTGGCTTCCGCTTCTGCCGGAGACGAACCCGCCGGAGCGGGGGCTGCGGCGACAGCGAGCTTCGGGATGGCCCGCGCCGCGCTGGCGGTGGTGGCGGCCAGGCCCATGCGGACGGCGGCCTGGCGGCGGATCTGGTCCAGGGTGTCGAGCTGGAGTTCGACGCCGGGCAGCCAACTTTCGTAGCGGGCGGGGTCCAGGCCGAGGTCCTCGGCGCGGACGATCACCACGGGGGCGCCGGCGTCCACCATGGATACCGTCCACCGGGTTCCGCCGGCGGTGATGGTGTCCGTGGCCGATCCGGTGGGCAGCAGCGCACCGGTGGTTTTCCCGGCAGGATCCTGGAAGCCGAGCCCCACGCGGTAGCCGGGGAACGGGACGCCCGGCATCTGCGCGTCGGGGACGATGGGCAGGGCGCCGGCGGGGGTGGCTACCCGCTGGACGATGACCTGGCCGGTGTTGGTGTTGCGGGTGACAATCCTGGTGACGTCGCCGCCGGGAACCACCCAGCCCTTTTCGATGGCGTAGAGGCCAACCACGGCGGAACAGTTTCCGCAGTTGCTGCCCCAGTCCACGGCGGCTTCCTCAATGCCAACCTGGGCGAAGGTGAAGTCGACGTCGATGCCCTCGTCGTCGGGACGGTGCAGGATCATGGCCTTGCTGGTGGTGGAGGTTGCCCCGCCAACGCCGTCGATCTGCCGCGAGTCCGGGCTGCCGAATACGCGGGGGAGCAGCGCGTCCAGGCTGGTGCCTTCGCGCAGATGGCCGGCTTCAAACACCCAGCACTTGCTCGTGCCTCCGCGCATCCACTCTGCTTCGATCTTCATTGGTCTTTCACATCTCCTCATTGCCTCGGTTACTGCGAGGGGCCCTGATAAAAGATTGATCCGGATCACAAATTAAGACAATGTTCAATAATTGAAGGGGGATGTAGCATTGCTTCAATCACTGTGGTTGCTGACTCTTTTCGCTGGCTATTGGCCACATACGGCGCAGCTTGCGTCGTTGCTACCGCAGGGATGCCAGTCCGCATGAACCGTTTTAACCAGTTCCGCCAAGGGGTAAAGCAATGCTTCACGATGACGAAGCCCAACTTTTCGATGTACGCCGCCTGGCCGTGTTGCTGGAGGTGGTGGAGCAGGGTTCCATCACGGCGGCGGCGGACCTGATGCTGTATTCGCCGTCCGCGGTGTCCCAACAGCTGCGGAAGCTGGAGCAGGAGGTGGGGCAGCCGCTGCTGACCCGCCGTTCCCGCGGGGTGGTGCCCACCGAGGCGGGGCAGGTGCTGGCCGGCCACGCACGCCAGATCCTGCGCCAGATGAAGGCGGCGCAGTCAGACCTGGACCAGATCGCCGGCCTCAAGCGGGGCGCCCTGACGGTGGGCACGTTCCCCACGCTGGCCGGGTCCTTCCTGCCGATCGTCATCCGTTCCTTCAAGAAGCGGTACCCGGCCATCAGCCTGTCGCTGCGCAGCGCCCGCTTCGACGAGCTCGTGGCAGACCTGCAGTCCGGGGTGACGGGACTGTGCCTGCTGTGGGACTACCCGTGGAACAGGTTCCAGAACGATTCCATTCGGGTCACCGAGGTGTTCCGCGAAAGCACCGTCATCCTGGTGGCGGCCAGCCACCCGCTGGCCGGGAAGGAACAGGTGAGCATGGAGGACCTGCGCAACGAGTCCTGGATTGTCCGCGCGGAGGCACACCCGGTGGTGGAGGTCCTGCAGCGTTCAGCGCACGACGCCGGGTTCGAACCGGCCATCGGGTTCCTCGCCAACGACTACCAGGAAGCCCAGGCCATGGTGAGCGTGGGTATGGGCGTGGCCATGGTGCCCAAAACCGCCGTCGCGCTTCAACACCCCGACGTCCGGGTGCTCAGCCTTGGCGACGAAGCGCCGCTGCGCCGCGTCCTGCTCGCCCAGCGGCAGGACAAGGTCTACGCCCCGGCCGAGGTGGCCTTCCAGACCACACTGCTGGAGATCGCCCGCGAACGGGCCGGCGACTACCTCTAGGTTCCCCTACCCTTGGACCTGTGGGGGTTAAGGACTTATTGAAGAACGACGTGTGGGCCGGGCGGATTTTCTACGGCACCCTGATCGCTGTGGTGCTCGGAGTGTTCGCGTGGCTGGCCGGAGGCAGGATTCTGCAGACCCTGCCGTTCCTCTTGGTGGGCGCGGTGTACGCGTTCGTCATGTACCGCGTGGTCTCGCAATCTGTCAGGGCTTTCGTGGTGATGCAGTGGACCCTCCTGCTGAACTACTTCACCCTGATTTCCATCGATGTGGCGGACCGGCTGGCCGTCCCCGCGTCGGCACCGTGGTTTGTCGGGTTCCTGGTGGGCGGCATCGTCGGCGGGCACGTCTGGTCCGGGCGGGCGGCGGGTGCGGAGTTCCGGCAGTCCCGCAAGCGCGTCCTCAGGGATGACGGCACGTACGACGGCGGATGGCGGCTCGCGCTCATCAACGCGGCCTGCGCGCTGGTGCTCTTGGCGGTAGGAGCGTGGCAACTGCTGCTGCTCTCACCGACGGCGGGCAGCGCCGCCGTTCTGGCCACAGCCATGTTGGCGGGGTGGGCGCTTTTCCGGTTCCCGCCGCCCCTGGGTATCAGGAACGGACTGCTGCTGGCTATTCCGGTGGTCTACATCGCGATGGGCTTCGTAGGTGGTGCCGTCGGCCAGATCGGGATCCCCCACGCGTGGGCCTTCGGCACCCTCGCCGGGATCCTGATCGGCGGGCGGCACTGGATCGGGCCGAAGCTCGGCGCTCCCCGGCCGCCGTTCGTCATCCCCGGCCAACGCCGGCGGAGGGGGAAGCGCCGCCCCAAGGCAAAACAGGCAACGCCGCGCGCGCCGAAGGACCAGTCGGCGGAGTCCGCAGCACGGTAGATGGATCACGGAGGTTCGCCCGATGGCACGAATACCACGGCAGGAAGACGGGCGGCGGCGGCAACCTCACGCCGTCGTCCGTCCGTCTGTGATGTGGAATCGGACCGCGCCCGGAAACTCAGGTGGCCGGCTGGAGCCGCGCCAGGAAATCCTCCGCGAAATGCTTCACGCCGTCCCACTCCGTGTAGACGTAATCGCGGGACGTGTCCGTGTCCGTTGAACCCTGGCTGCTGGCGATCCGCTTCATGATGAGGCGTTTGACGAACCCGTAGTGGGTGTAGGGGATGGCACCGCTGAACAGCCCCACCTGCGCGGGCCGCCACCCGGTTTCGTCCTCGAATTTGCCCACGTAGCCCTCGGCACTTTCGGTGTCGCCGTGCGCCGCCATGCTCACCGAGAACAGCGCGGAGGGCAGCCGCTCCAGGGTTTCGCGGTTCTTCCGGACGAACTCCCCAACGTACTTCTCGTGCTTGCCCACGTGGACGGAGGCACCCACCAGGACAGCGTCATACCCGTCGGGGATGGCTTCGCCGGCGTCCTTGATGTCCGCCGCTGTGGCGTCATGGCCGTGTGCCTGGAACACGTCCGCGATGAACTCGGCGATCTTTGCCGTCTGCCCCTCGGTGGTTCCGTAGGGAATGTAGATCCTGCTCATCGCTGGCCTCCTCGGGATGGCGTGCCTGTCGAAGCCACTCTGCCAAGCCCTTCCCCGCAGGCGTAGGGCCGAACGTCCCCGGCGCGCACAGCTTTCCGGAACGTGCCAATGAAACGGAAGCGGACGACGCCGGGATGTACCCGCCGCCGTCCGCTTCCGTAGGTTCCGCTAGGGCCGTGCAGGTGTCAGTGCCAGAGCCCCAGGGCGAACTCGGCGATCACCGTGGAGAGGAGGAAGGAGGCCGTGATGGCCACCAGGCCCACCGGGATGATCTTCCAGCCGATGTTCTTCAGCAGCGGGATGTCCTTGCCGAGGGACAGGCCGGCCAACGTGAGCATCACGGTGGCGATGGACAGGAAGTCAACGGTCTTGACGGCGGCGTTGAGCGGTTCGGCCCCGAAGAACCACGGGCTGGAGATGTAGGCGCCGATGGTGGTGATGAACACGATGGCCGAGATTTTCCGGGTCAGCTTCGCCAGCACGATGCTGACCAGCACCAGCGCCAGCATCACGGCGTAGCCGCCCACAATGCTGAGGCTGAAGCCCTTGGCCGCCACCGACGCCGTGCCGATGCCGAGGACCGTCAGCACGGACAGCGAAAGCCACAGCGGCAGCTTGATCGCCGCGGACGATTCGGCCACGCGCTCCCGGAACAGCCGGTTTTCCTCGGCCTGTGCTGCCTCACGCTCAAGGTCTGCGGCGCTGGGCCCGGCCGTGGTTCCGGCGGCACCGGCAGCCACTGCCTGCCGGGTTTCCTGCTTGCGGGTCAGCGCCCGGTAGAACTTGTCCGCCAGCGGCAGCGCAATGTAGATGCCCACGTAGACGCCCAGCACGGTGGTGATCAGGTTGGAAACGGCGGCCATGCCCAGCACTGCTTCCTGGTCGCCCGGGTAGGCGGCGGTGATGCTCGCCACCGAGGCAGCCATCATGGAACCCGAGCCCACGCCGGCGCCCATGGCGAGGGCCAGCGGATCGAAGATCTTCCAGTTGGCCACCAGCGAGGTCAGCAGCGTAATGAACACGGCGCCGAACAGCGTCCCGAACACGTACATGGCCAGCACGCCGCGGTACTGGTCCGAGTCCGGCCCGTACTTCTCGGACACCATGGCGAAGGACGGTTCGCGGTCCAGCGAGAACGTGGCACCCACGGTGGCTTTGCCCATGCGCAGCAGCACGGCCAGGGGCAGCGCCAGCACGATGGTGCCCAGCAGGTGGCCCACTTCCTGCAGCAGCAGCGCGGGGCCCGCCTTCAGCATGGTGGGCAGGCTGGGGCCGATGTTGAACGCCAGCCGCGCCACCAGCAGCAGCACCGCCACGCCCACCAGGGCCGCGGCCACCCGCTGCAGGTCGATGCCCAGCGGCTTGAACTTCTGGACCGAGACCAGCAGGCCGAGGATCAGGCCCCACACCATGGGGAAGATGATGATGGCGCCGATTCCAAGATCGATCTTGGCCTGCCCAATGAACTGGACGGTCAGGGCGATGACGAACGCCAGGGCGGCGATGGGGATGGTCAGCCTGGTGCCGGCAGTGTCCGTCCGGGCTGTTTTGGCAGTGCTCATGATGCGCCTTCCTGGGTGACAGCTTCCTGGGGGGAAGTACGACGGCGGTACGCCGCCTGGGTGAAGCGTTCGCGTTGGTTGGGGGTTGAGGCAGCGGCGGCGACGGTCCAGGCCAGGGCGGTGCCTGCCTCGAACATCACCCCGTATGCAGGGGGAGTGTCCGCCAGGGCGGCGAACGCATGCGAATGGATGGGGACGTCCGCACCGGGAATGCTCAGCCACGGGTGCAGGGACGGGATGACCTGGGAAATGTTCCCCATGTCCGTGGACCCGCCGCTGAGGCCCGAAGACCGGGACGTGTCCTTGCCGAACGCGTCCATCGCCGAGGTCCAATGCGCTGCGAGGTCGTCATCCTGGAGCAGCGGTTCGTACAGAGGCTCGGTGTCCTCATACTCCAGCGTGGTTCCGGTGGCGATCGCGGCGCCCTCGAAGCAGCGGCGGACGCGTTCCAGCAGGGCGCGGAACTCCGGCAGGGTGAACGCACGGCACTCGAACTCCACCACTGCCTTCTCCGGGATGATGTTGGTGACGTGCCCGGCCTCGGCCACGAAGCAGGCGATCCGGTGGTCTGACGGGATCTGCTGGCGGAGCAGGCCGATGGCCACCTGGCTGAGGACCGCAGCGTCGGCAGCGTTCACGCCCTGGTGCGGTGCAGCTGCTGCGTGGGCCGCCTTGCCGGTGAACGTGGCCTTGTACCGGCCCACGGCCTGGGCACTGGTCCCGGCCGGGTTGTAGGTCAGCCCGTCCTGGACGGGGTGGACCATCAAAGCCAGCCCCACGCCGTCGAACGCTCCCCGCTCCAGCATCAGCGCCTTGCCCCCGCCGTGCTCCTCCGCCGGCGTGCCGATGGCCTTGAGCGTGATGCCCAGTTCGTCCACGTACGGCTGGAGAGCCAGTGCCGCCGCCACCGAAGCTCCGGCGATCAGGTTGTGCCCGCACGCGTGGCCGATGCCCGGCAATGCGTCGTACTCCACGCACAGTGCGACGGTGAGCTCGCCGCTGCCGGCGCTCGCGGTGAAGGCCGTGGGCAGCCCGGAGGTGCCGCGCTCCACGGTGAAGCCGCCCTCCTCCAGCAGCGCGCTGATGGCCTCCGCTGACTGGACTTCCTCGAAGGAGATTTCCTTGTAGCCGTGGATATTCCGGGCCAGTTCCTCCACCTTGGGCTTCCAGCGTTCGACGCCGTCCGCCAGGGCCGCGCGCAGGGCGTCCGCCGCCGGGGTCGTGGCAGTACCAGTTGAGTCAGTGCCGGTAGTTTTTGTGCTCGTGGGCTCGGTGCCGGCTGTGTCGGTGGTTTCCATGGGGCCTCCTAGTAGGACAGGGACGGGAACGGGGAGCCTGCCGCACGGGTGGGTACCCAGATGGCCTTGGCCTGCGTGTACTCGTCCAGCACGCCCGGGCCCGAGGAACGGCCGTGGCCGGAGTCGCCGAAGCCGCCGAACGGCACCGCCACGTGGATGGTCTTGTAGGCGTTGATCCAGAACGTGCCGGCCTTGACCTCACGGGCCACGTGGTGGGCGCGGGACACGTCCGAGGTCCACACCGCGCCGGCCAGGCCGAAGTTGGTGTTGTTGGCGCGGGCGATGGCCTCGGCTTCGGTATCGAACGCATCGGCGCCCACCACCGGGCCGAAGACCTCAGTGGTTTCCAGCCGGTTACCCGGGGTGACGCCGTCCAGGAGCGTGGGCATCACCCAGTGGCCGCCCTTGAGCGCCGAGCCGCTCAACGACTCCGGCAACGTTGCCTGCGTGAGGCGACGGCCGCCGTCGTCCATTCCCGCCTCGATCAGGCGGCTGACCGTGGCGAACTGCTGCGCCGTGATGATGGGGCCCACCTCCGTGTCTTCGCTGAGGGGATCGCCCACGCGGAGCAACGCGGCCTTCGCCGCCACCATTTCCACGAACCGGGCGTGCACGCTGCGTTCCACCAGGAGCCGGGACCCGGCCACGCAGGACTGGCCGGCGCCGGAGAAGATGGCGGAAATGGCGCCGTCCGCGGCCCGCTCCAGGTCGGCGTCGGCGAACACGATGTTGGCGCTCTTGCCGCCGAGTTCCAGCAGCGCCGGGATGCCCGCCTGGGCTGCGGCCACTGCAACCCTGCGGCCTGTGGGGACGGAACCGATGAAGCTGACCTTGCCCACGCGACGGTCCGTGGTGAGGGCTGCGCCCACGGTCTGCCCGAGGCCGGCGGCCACGTTGAAGACGCCCTCCGGAAGGCCTGCCTCGTGGGCGATCTGGGCCAGCCGGACGGACGACGCCGGGGTGAACTCGCTGGGCTTGATGATCACGGCGTTGCCCGCGGCCAGGGGTGCGGCGGAGTTCCAGCCGGCCGTGAACATGGGTGCGTTCCACGGCGTGATGGCCACCACGACGCCCCACGGCACGCGCTCGGTGT
This sequence comes from Pseudarthrobacter sp. SORGH_AS 212, assembly GCF_030818145.1. NCBI lineage: Bacteria > Bacillati > Actinomycetota > Actinomycetes > Micrococcales > Micrococcaceae > Pseudarthrobacter > Pseudarthrobacter sp. SORGH_AS 212. Next base: position 2,749,690 of record NZ_JAUTAA010000001.1, read on the forward strand.
ACGTGTGCCAGTTGCCCGGGACGGGGATGGTCTGGCCGGTGAGCTTGTCCGCCCAGCCGGCGTAATAGCCGAACATTTCCGCCACCTTGGCGGCCTCCACGCGGGCGTCCCGGATGGGCTTTCCCGTGGTGGCGGATTCCAGGATGGCCAGTTCCTCGGCGTGCTGCTCCACCGCGCGGCTGACGTTGCGGAGTATGGCGGCCCGCTCGAAACCGTTCAGTGCGCCCCACACTTTGGCGCCCGCCGTCGAACTTTCCAGGATGGCGTTGGCACCTTCGGCGCCGGGGTCCGCGTAGGTGGCGAAGGGTTCGCCCGTGGCGGCGGCGGTGAGGGTGATGGCGTCGCCGCTGCCGGTGGCGACGCGTCCCGCGACGAAGGCGCCGAGGCCGTTGGGGAAGGTGGCGTCCAGGACTGCCTTGGCGGTGGCCGCCGAGGAGGATGTTGGTGCTGTGGTGCTGCTCAAGATGCTGTGTCCTTACGGGCTTTTGGGGCGGTTGGCTTTGGGGCTTGGGCTTTGGGGCCGGAGGGATGGTCTTTCAGGCGGCGATTCAGGCCGCTGGGGACGTGGCGTCCGGGGTTGCTGCGCTTGCTTTTGTGCCTGTTCCAGCGCTTGTGCCTGTGGCTGGTGCACCGGCGGGGGTGATGGCGGGTGCCACGGTGCGGGCAATCTCGGTGAAGTCGGCTTTGGGGCCGAGCACTGCCAGGGCGTCCTGCCACTGGTTGGCCACCGTTGCCAGCAGGGCCGGTTTCTCCCCGATCTGCTTTGCGATGTCCACGGCGAGGGACGCGTCCCGGGCCATCAGGCCCATGGAGAAGCCGGAATCGTGGGTGCCGGTGAGCACCCAGTTGGGGTACATGTTGGCCGAGACCTTGCTGCCGCCGGACGCGCCGCTGATGCTGGCGGCCGCCGTCGCGGGATCGATGCCGTAGGCCTTGGCCACGCCCAGCGCCTCACCCACGGAGGCGAGGTTTGCGGCTGCCAGGACGTTGTTGAGGAGTTTGACCACGTTGCCGCTGCCCGGCCCGCCGATGTGGCTGTAGTTCCCGCCGGTAAGGGCGAGCAGGACCGGCTCTGCGGCCGCCAGGGCGGCGCCCGTGGCACCGACAAACGCGCTCAGCATGCCTGTTGCGGCGCCGTCGCGGCCTCCGGATACGGGAGCATCGATGAAGGCGGCACCCTGCGCTTCGGCGAGCCCGGCCATGTGCTTGCTGGTGGCCGGCTCGGAGGTGGTGGTGTCCACGATTGCCACGGTGCCCGGGGCCGCGAGGAGCTGAGGCACCGTGGTTTCCACAATGCTGGCCGCGGGGAGGGAGAGCACTGCGTAGGGTGTTCCGGCCACGGCGGCGAGGTTGTCAGTGGTGTTGATGCCGATGCTTGCTGCTGCCTCGCGGGCCGCGTCCGAGGGGTCGAAGCCGGTGACCTCCCAGCCGGCTTTGTGCAGGGTGGCGGCCATGGCTCCGCCCATGGCGCCGAGGCCGATGACGGCGATGCGGCGGTTTTGTGGCTCGTTCATGCGGTACTCCTGAGTGCCTGTGGCGGTTGGTGGTTGCTGGTGCGGATCTTCCCGGTGCTTGCCGGGCGTTGCCGCGAACCTGCGGTTGTTTAGTTCGGGGTGTTTAGTCCAGGTAGATGTCCAGGTCTTTCCAGAGCTGCTGGGTGCGGCGGATGGTGGCCCGGCTGCGTTCCGGGTGGGCGGCTTCCATGCCGGCGAGGAGGCCGTAGACCAGGGAGTTGGCGGCGGTGACGGATTGGAAGAAGGAGATGCCTTCGGAGGCGACCACCAGCAGGTGGTCGGCGGCGGTGGCCAGGCGGCCGCGGCGCAGGTCGCTGATGGCGATGACGGTGGCACCGGCCTGCTTGGCGGCCTCGGCGGCGATGATGATGTGTTTCACCGAGCGCCACATGTTGATGACCACCAGCACATCGCCGGGGCCCAGGCTGTTGGTGCTGGAGGCGAGGTGGACGCCGGCGCGGTTTTCCAGCGAGATGGGGTAACCCATGGTGGAGCCGAGGTGGGCCATAACGCCCGCCGGTCCGGCGAACGAGCCGATCCCGACGACGGTGATGGACTTGGCAGCGGCCATCGCCGCTATAGCCGCCTCGGCTTCCTCGGAGGTGTTGGAATCCAGCGTCAGGCGCAGGTTTTCGATGTCGTGCGTGATGGCCTCGCGGAGCGGGCTGCGGTGTTCGCCGTGTTCGGTGAGGGTGTCCTCGGTGGAGATCATCACGAGGTAGCGGGAGCGGAGTTCGCGCTGCAGGTCCGGCCAGCCGCGGTAGCCGAGGTGCTGCGCCGTGCGAACCACGGAGGAATTGTTCACGTCCGCGCGCTGGGCGATTTCGGCGATGTCCGCGTAGGAGGAGAGCTGCGGGTTGCGGGTGATGATCTCCACCACGCGGCTCTGGGCCTTGGTGAGCGGGACATCCGGCAGCGCATCGCCCAGCCAGGCGCCAGACGAGGTGCCAGCCTCGCCGGCTTCTCCCGCTGCGGCCTTCTCGCTGATGGCGTTGGTGTTCAAGGTGTACCCGTCCTGTAACGGTGGTTTGTTCTGCTGGCCTGTAACGCAGGGTTGTGCTGTAGATCACTCTGCAAACCTGATTGCACCAAATCTACTCTGCAATTTTGTTTGCGGCTAGGTGTTTTCGTTTCGGGAATGTAAAACCTTGGCCATTGCGCAACGGCGCGACGTTGTGCGACGATTCCGGTGATCGTGACACGACCGCAGGAGGTGAGACCCATGAACGCTGTATCCGTAATGGGTGCTCCCCGGCAGTCCACGATCACGCGGCTGAGCTAGCCGCCGCCGGGAGCGCCCCACCAGGCAATTCGCGAAAGGCGACTCCCATGTCTTCACCTTCTTCCTTCCCTTTTGATGCTGTTCCTTCGAGCCATTTCTCGGACGCTTCGGCGCCCACTTCCGCACCTCCTTTAACTGCGTCTGCTGTGGCGGGCACTGATGCCACACCCCGGATGCCCGGGTCCGGTGAACGGGCTTTGGTCCTGGGCGGCGGCGGATCTACCGGCAACGCGTGGCTGATCGGCGTCATGGCCGGTTTGTCCGAGGCTGGGCTGGATGTCACCGACGCCGACCTCGTCATCGGGACATCGGCCGGCTCGACGGCGGCGGCCCAAATCTCAGGCGCGACCCCGGCTGAGCTGCTGGCCGCAATCCTGGACGCTCCGCCCCAAAGCCGCAGGCCGGCGTCGGACGCGGTACCTGCGGATCCGGCGGCACCCGGACCGTCGGCAGGCGGTGCAACTTCCGGAACGGTGTATGCCGGTTCCCGGCTTCAGTCCGGTGCTGCCGGCTCGGGTTCAGGCTCCCAGCGGCCGTCGCCCGCCGGTGGAGCGGTGAACCACCTGGAACGAACGGGCAGGATCATCGCGGCGTCCGTGGACGCGGCCGACATGCGCCGCAAAATTGGCGCCGCGGCGCTGGACCTGGCTGCAGACTACGACCCTTCAGACCGCTGGCGGGCCACCGTGGCAGCGCGGCTGCCGCATCAGCTGTGGCCGGACCGGTACACGCTCATCACGGCGGTGGATGCCCGCACCGGCCACCCCGTCGTGTTCGACCGCGAGAGCGGGGTGGACCTCGTGGACGCCGTGGCAGCCAGCTGCGCCAGCGGGTTCGCGTACAGCTCCGGCGGGGGTGCCTATATCGACGGCGGCTACCGGGCCAACGCCGAGAATGCCGACCTGGCATCGGGATATGCCCGCGTGCTCGTCCTGTCCCCGTTTGGCGGCCGGTCGCGGACGCCCGCTGACTGGGGGATGCATCTCGCGTCGCAGGTCAGAGGGTTGCGCGCCGGCGGCAGCAGGGTGGAAACGGTCTTCCCGGACAGCGCTTCTGAGCAGCTGTTCGGCGCCAATGCGATGGATGTGTCGCTGCGGCCGGCCGCTGCCCGCGCTGGATATCAGCAGGGACTGGGCCTCGCCGAGGAACTTGTCGAATTCTGGCGCTGAATCTCTGGAAAAGGTTCAGGTTGAGTTTTTCGCGGTGCAAAAACAGTGGGTGGTCCTGGTTTTCCATGACCCAATTTGTGCTATTTCTGGAGAATCCGGAAAGCCAAGGCGACGTCGGTCTTTTTCTGTAACCCGACGCTTACAGGAAAAGACCTGGCAGTCGCCTTTCGGTGGAAAGATGTCAGCCGGGTTGACCGCCTTGGTCACGCCAGTATGCCCGTTGTTGCAGGGATGCGCTCCGACGGCGGGTGCTTCCCGGCAGGACTGGCATAAAAATAAAAAGTGGGTATGGTATCGGTTAACGCAAGCACAGAAAGGCGTGATTCCGATGTCCGGAAAATCCCCCAAAGGCGGCGCCGCGAAAAAAGCGGGCAAGTCGATTCTTGAAAAACGGGCCGATAAAAAGGCCAGGCACGAACACAGTGAACTGAATTTCGCCAAGCCGCGCAAGAACCAGCGCTAAAAGCCCGCGGGCGGCTGGATGGGGAACTCCTAGCCCCGTCCGGCCGCCCGCGTCACTGTGCAGCAACTGCCCTCCGGCGCCCGGACCCGATGCCTACCCCTCCCTACGGCTTTCCGGCGCACATTGCTGCGCAGTGGCTTACGGCCTACGTTGCGCAGCGATCGGCAAAAGGCACTCCGCACACATCGCCAGCAATCAGCGGTCAGCGGACGGACGAAAGACACACGAGTCATGAACAGCCTCCTCAATGCCCTGGTGATTCCTGCCAGGCTCACCCACCCCGTCCACATCCGGCCCTTGCAGTTGGACGCCGCTTCACAGCAGCGCGTAGCGGCAGGGGAAGTTACAGTGCTTGCCGGACATGACTGGCACGCTTACCTGACCAATGAGTCGGGCCGGATCTTCCACAATGTTCGGGCCGAAGTCCTTCTCCGGGAAGCCGGATTGGACGTGGCGAGCACTATCCACGGGTCGGTCACGTTCCTCGGCCACGCAGAACCGTGGGAGGAAGCAGATGCTCCCCGGCACCTGATCAGGCTGGCCGAGCAGCTGTTCGATATGCCGCTCGCCGCCTAGGTGGGCAGCCCACTCAAAATGTCAGACCCTCCTGCCATGCTTCAGTTATGGAAACCGGAGCGGTCACAGATGTGGGAGGCAAGGCCACGGTGGCCGCTGCCGTTGCATCGGTGGCCGGGTTGGTTGATGAACTGGCGCGTGTTGTGCGTGGTCCCATGGCGGCACCAGGCAATCACAGCTGCGACGACACCGACCACAGCAATAGCACCGGCTGTGTTGTACGCGGCAATGGCGCCGGCCAGCATCTATGGGACGTCAACGCCGGTGGTGATGCGCACAGCCATGGAGCCGGTCGAAGTGACGCCCCCATCTCTGCTGATCCGTTGGGGGAGTTGGCCGAGTCGTGCTTGGCAGGGCTGGAAGTGCTGGCACGGGTCGAAGCTGCCGCGGCGGCCGCCAAGGTCCGGCTGGTAGCCGCGTACGCTGAGGCGTCAGCCCAGATCGAGGGCCCGGCCGCCGATTCTTATGAGGCCTCCGCGCGTGAGAAATCCCTGGTGGCTGAGGTCGCATGTGTGCTGACCGTCGGCGAGCGGGCGGCTTCCGCCCTGTTGGGTGAAGCGCACGCGCTGACGAACTCTTTGCCTGCGGCGTTGGACGAGCTGCAGGCGGGCGCCATCTCCTGGCAGCACGCGCGGATTCTCGCGGATGAAACAGCGGGCCTGGAACCTGACGGCGTCAAAGCATTGGAAACGCACTTCTTTGATCCCGACGCGCCCCATGCTGCCCGTGGTGCCGCTCCAGGGGAGCTGGTGCCGTCTCGCTTCCGCAGGAAGGTCCGGGCCTGGCGCGAGCGCCAGTATCCCGATTCGCTGGAGTTGCGGCGGGCCATGAGCATGGCGGACCGGCGCATGGAGTACCGACCCTTGGCTGACGGGATGGCCCAGATCTGCCTCATACTTCCCGGTGAGACCGCCTGCGCAATCTGGAACAAAGCCACAGCTATCGCGCGCGGTTTGCAGAACCCCGATGACCCGCGCACATTGAGCCAGCGTCGGGTAGACGCCAGCGCCAACCTTCTCCTTGGCTGTACCGGACAGGATCTGGAAAAGCTCCCGGCGCCCAAGGCTGACGTGCTGGTCACAGTCCCGGTGTTCTCACTGTTTGGCGCCACGGACGAGCCGGGCGAGGTGGACGGTTACGGGCCTGTCCCGGCATCGGTGGCGCGGAGGATCGTTGCCGAGGGGGCCGGGTCGTTTTACCGGGTTCTGGTGGACCCCCAGGACGGGGCGCCGCTGGAGATCGGCAGGACGAACTACCGGCTCCCCGAAAGTTTGAAGCGTTGGTTGAGGATGCGGGATGGCAAATGCACCTTCCCGGGCTGCTGCAACCACACGCAGGACAACGAGAACGACCATCTCATCGCTTGGCAGCACGGCGGGGCAACGGGAATCAGTAATTTGGCACAGTTGTGCCCCAAACACCACAGGCTCAAGCATCAAAGCCCTTGGACACCTACTCCGGCCAGCAGGATTGAACCGCCGGGCTGGACCTCACCTAGCGGGCGCCACTATCCGGCGGAACAGCCGGACTGGGTGCCACCACGGCTGCCGCTCGCGCTGCTTGCCGGGGTTTCGAACATGCCTCCAAACATTGACGGCGGAACTCCCGATGAAGTTGGCGGTGCCGCCGGGGATGTCAGCCCGCTGGAGGATGCCCTCATTGCGTACCTCGCTGCCTAGCTCTTCCAGCTAAACGTCATTCGGAAGTCGCCGGAACGCGCTCCCGCGAATTTCGGGGGCCGCTCTACGCAGTCGTTGCTCGGAATGCCACTATCGCTTCGCTGAGCTACGGGCGCACCCGAAAACAGCCTCAAGGCATAAGCCCATCCCCAATCGGGCACCGAATACTCTGTTAGTCCAGAGTTCGGAGAGCGCCCTTTCAAGCGCATGGGGGCTGAGGCTTTGGAGAACCAGAAGGGATGACCACAATAGCCGGCGGCGGAACTCACCATCCGTTTCCCTTTATATAAAGTAGGGGTGCGTTGGCTACTGGCGTCTCTTGCAGTCAGTGTTGGCTGCGCGTAACGTCCGCAGCATAAGGTTTGTTGTTGGAGGCCGCCATGCGTGTGCTGCTACGCCATTTCATCTCCATGACATCAGTCTTGGCCGTCTGCTTCGGCCTGTCGGCGTGCACCCCCGCCGAGGCGCCATCCCCCGCACCGTCTACGGAGGCCCGCACGGCGCCAGCGTTGCCCACGATCCCACCGCTACCGGCCAGCGGCGACATCGATGCCGGTAAATACGTCGTCACCAGCTTCGCCGAGAATTTCGAGATCACCGTCCCAGATGGCTGGGTGAGTGAAGACGGCGACGGACTGCGTAAGGACGACCCGGATCACCCGGGTGATAGGGCGGTCTTCGTGGGCTGGTGGCACTCCGACCATGTGCCGAGGGACGCATGCGCGTGGCAGGGCGCGCTCGTCGAGGTCGATCCGTCGGCTAAGGCGTTCGTCGACGCGTTGACGGCGCAGACGTCAACGGCGAGCACCCCTCCCGCCGAGGTCGTGGTGGGCGATTACTCCGGCGTCGAATTCGACCTCTCCGTCGAGGGCGACGTGGACATCAAAGCCTGCGACAACGGCCAGTTTTGCGTTCACTCAGAACATTCGAACCTATGCACCCGCTGGTACTCAAGCGTCGCTGAGCGCGAAACCTACCGGGTGGTCAACCTGCACGGCCAGCGCGCTATGTTCTGGATGGTCCAATTCCACGAATCGATCAATCCGGAGCTGACACGAGAGGCACGAGCCGTCTTCGACTCGATCGTGTTCAAGCTCCGACAAGTGACCAGCTGATGCAGTAGCACTCCCTAAACGTCGAAAGATAAAGGATCCCCAAACGGGCGCTTGAAGCGTCCGGTGGGCCACGGGTTTATGGGACCAAACGCCTGCTCTGCGATCTTCTGGACATCCCGCTTTAGCGCGGGGATGACGGCAACTCCCTGTGGGAGAGTTACTGCATGCGCTTGCTCGTGATATTCGGTCCACCCGCCGTCGGTAAGATGACCGTCGGACGCGAGGTCGCTCGGCAAAGCGATTTTCGCTTGTTCCATAACCACGCGCTTATCGAGCCCCTACTTGAGGTGTTCAACTACGGGACACCGCCGTTCAATCGGCTACTTGCCGATTGGCGGGAGGGGGTCGTCGAGGAAGCTGCCCTTTCAGACACCGACTTGCTGTTCACATTTGTCTGGGGCCTTGAGCTGCAGACAGACGCCGACGAGCTTAGGAAATACATCCGCCCTTATGTCGAAAAGGGTGCAGAGGTAGCGTTCGTGGAACTGGCGGCAGATCTGGATACGCGGCTACAACGGAATCGAACTGAGCTGCGACTGGCTGAGAAGCGATCGAAGAGAAACGTGGAGTGGTCTGACATGAATGTTCGCGAAATGGAGCGATTTCTCATGAATACCGACCTCGATGCCAGTTTGGACCAGTCTCTGCCAGCAACCGTCCTCCTGGCTGAACACCGGCATATGCGGCTGGACAACGGCAGCCTCGCACCGCAGGAGGCAGCAGCTCGGATTCTTGCCTGGTTGGACAGCTTCCCAACACTCCCCTCGTAGCTGGCGGCAAAGCCTGGTCGGAGATGGCGCGGCGAACCGTGCTACGCATAAGCAGCATCCGTTTCTTAGGATCACCGCGCATTCCTGACCGTCCGTCAAGAGAGGTCTTTCACCGGGCGCTCGACCCGCTTGTGCTCTGGTTAGCACCTGTGTCGCCCGTGAAGTCCTTTACAGCGGGATACCCAGGCGCCCATGCTGAGGGCGCCACGATTACCTGTAGGCGTTGCAACTTGGGGGATAAAAATGCAGTTGGAAAAGTCGACGTACTCCAGGCAACGGAACGCCTACAGGAATTCGTTCCCACTGGCCGCGTTGGTTGCTATTCCTTTTGCGCTGCTGCTGTGCGGTTTGTCAGCGATGGTCGAAAAGTGAGCCATTTCGCGGGCTGAAAACTGAGCCACTTTGACGCTGGTTATTCTGCCGTATTTTCCGGTCTTGTCGAGGGCAGCGAATCGACCTGGGTGTGTTTGAGGCGGTAGCTGGAGCCTTTGAGGGTGATGACTTCGGCGTGGTGGACGATGCGGTCGATCATGGCCGAGGCGACAACCTGATCGCCGAAGACGTCTCCCCAGCGGGCGAAGGGCAGGTTCGAGGTCAGGATCAGCGAGGCGTGCTCGTATCGTGATGAGACCAGTTGGAAGAACAGGTTCGCGGCGTCCTGTTCGAACGGGATGTAGCCGACTTCGTCCACGATGATCAGGCCGTAGCGGCGCAGCTTCACCAGTTCCTGGGGCAGCCGGCCGTTCTGGTGGGCTGCCTGGAGCCGGGCGACCCAGTCGATGGCGGTGGCGAACAGGACCCGGTGACCGAGCTGGGTGGCCTGCAAGCCCAGGCCGGTGGCGAGGTGGGTTTTGCCGGTGCCGGGCGGTCCGAGCAGGACGATGTTGGACGCTTCGGTGAGGAACGCGCCCGTGGCCAGGTGCGCGATGGTGTCGCGTTTGAGGCCGGGCTGGTGATCGAAGTTGAAGTCCTCGAGTGATTTCCGGGCCGGGAAACCAGCTGCCCGGGCCCTGATCTCGGCGCCGGATGCTTCCCGTGCTGCGACTTCCCGGGACAGCACAGCGGCGAGGTATTCCTCGTGCGTCCAGCCTCCTTCACGGGCCTGGTCCGCGAGCCGGGGTGCTGCTTCACGGATCCGGGGTGCTTTCATCGCCCGGGCGTAGTATTCGATCTGGCCGATGGTTTCCTTGGCGGCCGGCATCAGGCAACCTGCCCGTCATCGAGGACAACCCCGAACGCCCGGTCGTAGTCCGCCAGGTCCCTCAGCCCGGTTGTTTCGCCCACCGGGTGCGGGGTTTGGAAGGCCTTCCGCAGTGCCCTTGCCGCCTCGACGTGGTCCGGATCGGTGATGGTCAGACCGGCGCTCCAAGACCGGGAGTGGGTGCCGACCGGCCTGCCGTCCAGGCTGATCGTGACAGTTTCGAGGTCGGCGGTGACGTCGACGAACCGGCCGATGGCCTGCGGGTGGACGGAGTAGTCGTTGGATCCCATCCGGACGTAGTAGTCCCTCGGGAGCCGAACCCTTGAGGTGAAGCCGGTGACCGGCGGAACCGGTGGCAGCGCCAGCATGGCCGCTTTGTCCGCAGGGAGCAGGTCCGTCGGGCGGGCGCCTGTCCTCCTGACCAGCCGGGCGTTGGCCTTCGGCAGCCACTGGCCGAGCTGATTGTTGAAGTCCTCCGGAGAGGCGAAGACCCGGCCCGGCAGGAAGGAAGTCTCCAGGAACTGGTTGGCCCGCTCCACCACGCCCTTGCTTTCCGGGTCGTAGGGTTTGACCTGCACGATCCGGGTGGCCAAGACCCCGGCGAATGCCGCGACTCCGGCGGCGTAGCTGTTCCGCCGGCCGATGCCGGTTTCGTTGTCCCAGATCAGCCGCCGCGGAACCGCACCCAGGGCCCCGAGCAGCTCCCACATTCCGGCCAGCAGGTCCCCGGTCATGCGGGACGGGATCATCCGGGCCATGATGAACCGTGAATGCGAGGACACCATCACCAGGACCGGCAACACCCTGGCCTTGCCTGCACCGACAGGTATCCGCACCTCCGGGAACCACAGATCACACTGCGCCTGATCCCCGGGATCGTAAGAGATCCGGTCAGCAGGATCAGCAGGGGCATACTCGGGCCGGATCCTGGCAACGTTCTCCCGGAACCAGGCCGCAGACCCCGACCAGCCCACCCGTTCAGCCAACACCGTCGCCGGCATCCGCGGGTTCTCCAGCAGCAGCGCACGGATTGCGGGTTCCACAGCCTTAATCCCGGAGTCCTGCGGCGCACGAACATATGTTGGCGGACCCTCAGCGCTGACTGCCTTCGCAACCGTGTTCCTGGAGATCCCTAACCGCGCAGCTATCGACCTCATCGACTCACCCTCGGCCAGATGCAACCGCCGAATAAGCGCCCAATCCTCCACTGTGATCACCCACCCAATCGTTTGGAACAGGTGGCTCAGTTTTCAACCGTCACAATGGCTCACTTTTCAACCGTCACCGACACGGTTGCCTGGCATACGCTCCCGAGACTTCGTCAAACGCTACTACGCCGGTCCAGACCAGAGTCAGTCAGGCTGCTGCACCCCCTGACTCCATTCCGAACGCAGCCCACAGCCCGGACAAGACTGCAGACTTCAAGATGGCCAAAAAGAATGCGCCTTGGTGGGGCTATATAAAGTCCGTAACCGAGATTGAGCCAGGCAGGATTAGCGTGGAAACCAGTCTTATGCGCCCTCGCGATACAGAAGGTAGCGAAGAGGTTAAGAGCGCGATTGATATCTGCCAATCGGTTGTTGCTCTTTTCGGCCCAAGGCACGTCTCCGTCTTGGAAGATGACGGCACGAACTTCGTTCTGTTCGGGCACCCCTCAGTATCTGGGCGTTCTTGCGCTGAGGTCTGACTGTTGACGCCAGCCGAATTGTCGGCCAACGGATTTCTTGGGAGCTTACTGGCGGAGCGAATCGGAGAGTTGGGTTCCTCTGGCAGAATCGGCTCCCGTATGCGGCCATACGGTCACGCCTGATTTGTGCCGTCGATCAGACAGGTGTGTCTTCACGCCTATCTGGCTAGGGCTCAACTCGACATCCTGTCCGCGAGTCGGAGCATCGTTCTTGCACGAATTATGAAGAGGGCGCTGACGGGGAGGGTGATTATTCCTGCAACCAACAGACTGGCATGGGTGGCCGTCGACGGACACCCCGCCGAACTGTCTTCGCCCTCACAGGAAACGCCGGGTTGCAAAAAACCGAAAACGACCAAAGATATCGCAGTGCAAAACAACAATGCTCCGGCGGCTCCCCAAACCCAGACCTTCATAAGATTATCAAACCATGTGAGTATGGGCCGCCTGGCCCTCCGCTCGTCCACACTTTGGTCATACGCCAGCAATCAGTGTCACGGTCTGCACCAATCTTCAACGCCTTGCCGCAGCCCTGCGGAATAGGAGGGCAACCACAACAGCGACCACAGCCCCGACGATCAACGCTTGGATCACCCCAATAACTTGCCAGAGCAACGCCCACGGCACAAAGCCAGCGAGAAAAATGCTCAGCGACCTAAAGACCTTGTTCGGCATCCCCATGTCTGGAAAGTAACAGAATGCTCGGTGATAAGGCAGTCAGGAGGGCGGACGAGACAGCGGCCTGAGCGCGGTGCGTTCGGCTCACCCATGCCTAACGCCTGCATTTCGTACAACTAGAGCGCGTGCCCGCTGCAGCAAAGGTTAGAGGCGCAGCTCCATGAAGGCGCTGTTCGGGTCCAGGACGTAGTTGGCAAAAGGCGGACACTCCGTGAAACCGTGGCGCGCGTAAAGGCGCCGGGCCGGAGCGAAGTAATCCTCGGTTCCGGTCTCCAGGCAGACGCGCTCGAGATCCTGGGATCGGGCGTGGTCGATGATGTGCTTGAGCATGAGGGTAGCCACACCACGCCCACGAGCCGCCGCGGCCGTGCGCATGGACTTGATTTCGCCGAGCCGGCCAGCAACGTGAAGTTCGGTTCCGTGAACTGCGGCGCTGCGGGGTTCTGAGCTATCGAGTGTGGGCCCGGGTTCGGGATCAAGAAGCTTGAGGGCGCCGCAGCCCAACAACTGGCCGTCCTCGCGCGCAGTCCAGAAGGCGATCGAGGGCACGGACAGTGCCGAGTGGTCCAGCGCGTGCACGCTCTCGGCAGGCGAGGTGGCGAACATGTCCGCCAGATGCTCGCTCAGGAGCCGGTGGACATCACCGCGTACGGGATTGTCCCGGTCAACATGGATCATTCACTCAAATTTACCGGCACTTGCTGCGCGTCCGGTCCGGGCAGTCACCAGCCGGACCCAAGCCCTGTCTGGATGCTTATATCGGGCAGGTAGGTACGAAAGGCCGTAGTCGCGGCGGCCCAGCAGGTCCACCATGGCCGTATGAACACTGAAGCACCGGCTGCGGTGAACCTTAACCTGCCCCAGCAATTCCTGCTGCTGGCTACCAACGACAAAGACGGAAAGCCTGAAGTGCCGCTGTTCGCGCTCAGGACCACAGTGGCCGGTGCAATCCTGGCCGAGCTGGACCTGGCCGGCGCAATCGAGCTGCAGGGCAAGCACGTCCGGGCCACAGGATCAGCCGCCAGGAACGACCTTGCAACTGACCTGGAACTGATCCGCGGCAAGTCCCGCCCCCACACTCCCGCACGCTGGGTTTCCATCATGGAAGGCCGCGCCCAGGTTCATCGGATCTACGAGGGCATGGCGGCCCTCGGCATAGTGGAACACGTGGGGGAGCGGCACCTGGCACGCTTCCGGCCGGTACGTTATCCGGAAAAAGACCATGAGCCGGAGTTCGCACTCCTCGAAAGGATCGGGTCAACGCTCAGCGGAGCGACGCCCACAACCGTGGTGCCGGACTCACCGGCTGACGGCGCAGCGGAGGAGCCAGCGGCCCAATCCAACAATTCAGCAACCGCCGCGCAGAAGACGAGGATTTTGGCCCTCATCGCACTGCTTGAGGCGGCAGGGTTGCTGCACAAGCTGTTCCCGGACGCCGACAGGAACTGGGCGAGCGGTCTCGCCAAGGAGTACTGGCCGGCGCGGGCCGTCGAGGACGAGCTGCGGCTGATCCGGCTGGCGGAGGAGGAAACCGCCATGCTCTAGGAGCCGGAGGATGGCACCGCGGAGCAAAAGTCGAGCAACGGCGCGCGTACGACCACCGGCTGAGCTCTCAGATGTGGGGCGGCTGGCATTGCAGCCTGCTGCAAGAAGGCGGCGGTAGTTTAGCCGCCGCTCTTGTCGATAACGCAGAACCGGTTTCCGTCGGGATCCTCCAGGACGATGAAGTCCGGGTCCTCCGGGTAGAGATCCCAGTCCACGCGCCGGGCGCCAATCGAGACGAGGCGCTCCACCTCGGCCCCCTGGTCCTCCGCATACAGGTCAAGATGGATCCGCGGGCGGTCCTGCACGGGGGTTTCGCTCAGCATGAGCGAGAGCAACGCGCCAGGGCCCGACGGCGGCGCGAGGGTTACCCACGTGTCGTCACCGGGTTCCCGCGGGACATAGCCCAGGGCTGAGTGCCAGAATTCGGTAGCGGCGGCGACGTTGTTGACGCCGAGGACGATGGTGCCGATGGTCAACATCCGCCCAGCCTAGACCCGTCCCGTGCAGGCTGTCAGGGTCTCGGGGCCAGCTTTTCTCGCCGATGGGACAAACACGGCACCGCTAGACTCGCCTCCATGGGGGAGCACAACACACCTGAAGACCGCCTGCCGTCCAAACGCACCAAGTGGCGTGCCGCCGTCGTACCTTCGCTGGCCGTTGCTGCGGTGCTGGCGGGAATCCTGATCGCGTGGCTGAACCGGAACGCTTCATTCACTTTCGCCTACGCGCCGAACAGTAACCGGCCGTTCACCGGCATCGGCGCGGACCTCATCACCGAGGGAACACAGGCGGGCCTGGCCATCGCCGTCGTGGGCCTGCTGGTGCTGGCGTTCTGGGCCGGTTTCAGGATGGGCCGGCGGCCCGCCCGCAGCTGATTCCGCCGCTAGCCCATTCCGCCGTTAGTCCTCATAACCGATCAGCCAGTGGAGCCCGTGCCGGTCGATGACCTGGCCATCCGATGCGCCCCACGGTTTTGGCGCGAGGGCATCAACCACGGTGCCGCCGTCGGAAAGCCTGTGGAACCATTCGTGCAGCACTGCCGGTTCCGCGGTCCCCAGCAGCGAGAGCATGACGCCTTCGGTGCGGACGCTCGCCTCGCCGGCCGCCGCGTCCGAGCCTCCAAGCGCCACGACGCCGCTGAGCGTGCCGTGGGCGATGGCGTCCGGGGAGCCGTCGCTCCGGCTGAAGTCCTGGTAGGTGTGCAGGGCAAGTTCACCGCCGAAGACGTCCCGGTAGAAGGTCAGGGCTTCCCGCGCTGTTCCGGGAAAGCTGACATAGACCTGGGGCCCTGGCGTGCGAACGGCGTCCTGCGAAGGGGTACTGGTCATCATCCATCCTCGGGTTCCGGGAAGTCGGGCTGTTCCGGACGTCTCATCCGGGTGCCGGCTGCGGGTGAGGCCGTGAAGCTTACGCCGGGCACCCGCCCAGCCTAGACGGGGCGGGCTGAACCGGGAAGGGCGCCCCGGCTCCCACGGCTAGACTCGCAGGCATGGGGGACAACGAAATACCTGAACAGCGAAAACCGTCCAAACGCAGCAAAATCAGTGCCGTCGTGGTGCCTTTCCTCGGCGTCGCCGCGCTGCTGGTGGGGTGCATCGTCGCGTGGAACGGGCAGGCGAACGCCAGCTTTGGCTGGTTCGCCTACGCACCGCTGAGCAACGACACCTTCAACGGATCCGGCATGACCTTCGTAACGCAGGGGACGCAGATCGGGTTGAGCATCGCAGTGCTGGGCCTGCTGGTCCTCGCCTTCTGGGCCGGTTATCGGAGCGGCAGTCGGAGCGGGCGGACAACGAATCGATGACACGGCGCACTGATTTTTGGGCGCTTGCCCTGGTGGCCAGCGCCACGTTGCTGGTGTGCGGCGCCGTGGCAGCCTGGAACTTCGCCCTGATTGCCGATGAATACGGCGTCAGGGAGGGCGGGCTCCCGTTCACCATCCTGCTGGGCCTCGGCGTCGCGGCCTTCATGGTCAGCCTGCCGGGCTTTTTCGCAACCAGAAGCCGTGCACGGACGCCCCGGGACTGACGGCGGAGTTCGGGCCGCGTATGCGGCGCGCGCAGCCGAGTATATTTCCAGGTTCGGATCGCTGGAGTCCACTCATCCCGAGGACAGGACACTCATCGCTGAATGGGCTGAACCGCTATCGGGGCACGTGCTGGACGTGGGCTGTGGACCCGGCCAGTGGAGCAGCTTCCTGGCGGACCGGGGCGCGGACGTGGAAGGCTTCGACCCGGTCCCCGAGTTTGTGGAGCACGCCAGCACACGGTTCCCGAATGTCGCCTTTCGGGTTGCAGGCTTCCGGGATCTCCCTGTCGCCCCAGGCTCCGTGGCCGGCATCCTGACCTGGTATTCGCTGATCCACACCGAACCGGAAGATATGCCCCTGATCCTCGAAGAATTGGGAAGAAGGCTGGCGCCCGGCGGAGCGCTCCTCCTCGGGTTCTTCGAAGGCGCCCGGGTGGAACAGTTCCCGCACGCCGTGGCCCCTGCCTACTTCTGGCCCGCCGCCGACCTGGAAGAACTCCTGCAGGGCGCGGGGTTTGACGTCGTTTCCGTAACGAGGCGCACCGAAGCAGGTGTCCGGCCGCACGCAGCGATCAGCGCCCGCCTCCGGCACTGACGGCAACCGTCACCGGCCACGCACCCGCCAGCTCACCGGAATAGGGCCCATTCACCCCAGAAGATCGTCCTGGTAGCACCAGCGCCAGTCCTCTCCGGGCTCGATGCTGCGCATGACGGGGTGCCCGGTCGCTTCGAAGTGCCTGGACGCGTGGGTGGCGGGGGAGGAATCGCAGCACCCCACGTTGCCGCACTCCAGGCACATGCGGAGGTGGACCGTCGTCGTCCCTTCCCGGACGCAGTCCTCGCAGAAGGCGCCACCGGGCACTTCCCTTGGTTCCGCGGACTCCAGATGGTCGCATTCACCACCGGGTTTTGCCACGCCTTCGCCCCCGCCACCGCCCGACGGGTCAATCTCGTCCAGGGACACGTCCAGCATCGATTCCTCAACATCCAGCCGCTCAAGGACAGCGCTCAGGACCTCGTGCGCATACTCGCCACCCCGGCGAAGCTCCAGCACCTTCTCACGCTCCGCCTCCAGCATCGCCAGCCGCAGCCGGGCATAGCGCTCGCTGGGCGTGGACGTTTCCGCCGACGGCCGCCCCAGCCGCTCCCACGCCGCAAGCCCGCGTTCCTGCGTCCGCCGCTTCAGCATGGACACCACCTCCGGCGGGTCGTCATCCGTCCGGAGTTCATGCAGCTTCGCGACGCCCGCGGCGGTGGCCAGTTGCATGAGCGATGCCTGGTTCAAGGCGTCCTCGCGCTGGTCCGGCCCCTGCACCCGAAGGATGCGCACCAGCGCCGGCAGTGTGAAACCCTGCAGCGTCAGGGTGCCGCCCACCACCACCAGGGCAGCGAGGATCAGCACTGACCGGTGTTCCAGGTCCTCCGGCAGCACCAGCACGGCGGCCAGGGTGACCACGCCCCGCATCCCGGCCCACGACACAATGGCCGCAAACTGCCACGGCGGCGCCGGATCCTTCCGCTGCACCGACGGGATCAGCCGCGGCAGGTAGGTGGCCGGGAATACCCACACCGGCCGCAGGAACAGCACGGCCAGCAGGATGACCGCACAGCCGGCCCAGATCCTGCCCGCGCCCAGGGAATCGTCCTGGACGCCGTCCACGATGGTGCGCACCTGCAGCCCGATCAGCAGGAACACCGAATTTTCCAGCAGGAACTGCACGGTGTTCCAGTTGCTCCGCTGGCTGAGCCGGGCCGCGCCGTTGGGCATGGACGGCGCCTTGGTGCCCATGATGAGGCCGGTGACCACGACGGCGAGCACACCCGAGGCGTGGATTGCCTCGGCCGGCAGGTACGCCACGAGGGGCGCCGCCAGCGACGTCGAAGTATTGATGGCAACGTTCCGGATCCGCTTGCGGAGCATGGTGAGCACGTACGCCGCGGCGATGCCCACCACCAGTCCGCCGCCCACGGCCAGCACGAAGTCCCCGGCAATCCCGGCCACGGACACCACACCCGAGATGGCGGCGATCGCGGCCCGCAGGCAGATCAGGGCCGTGGCGTCATTGACCAGGGATTCGCCCTCGAGGATGGTGACGATCCGGCGCGGCATCCCCACCTTCCGCGCGATCGCCGTCGCAGCAACCGCATCGGGCGGTGCCAGCACGGCCCCCAGCGCAAACGCGGCGGCCAGCGGAATCTCCGGAAACAGCCACCAGACCACCAAGCCCACGGTGAGGGTGCCGAAGATGACATAACCCACCGAAAGCAGGCCGATGGCGCGGCGGTTGGAGCCGAAATCGAACAGCGATGTGCGCAGCGCCGCCGCATACAGCAGCGGCGGCAGCAGCCCCACCAACACCAGTTCCGGGTTCAGTTCGATATCCGGTATGAACGGGAGGAACGAACCCGCCACCCCGATCAGCACCAGCAGCAGCGGCACCGAAACGTTGAGCTTCCGGCCAAGGGCGCTGCCGGCGCACACCACGGCAACGAGGACCAGAAGGCCCAGGGCGATTTCCATGGGGTCATTCTCCCAGGAACGCCGCCAAAGGGAACGTGCGGCAACAACGGAAAGGCCCAAGCACGACGGCGGGGCGTGGCCGCCGCAGCGAACGGACGCCTGAGCGGGCAGATGACCAAGTCGAGCGTACGACGGCGGGAGGCGGCCGCCGTCGTACGCTTCCTTGGCAAGGTTCCCGGCCTCGGCGCCCGGGGCCGTTTACTCCGGCGGGCAGGCGGGTAACCATGGAATATGACTGATTCCGGAACCGGCGGCGCCGACGACCCCTTCGATGGCAGCGACGAAATCGTAGGAGGAACGCCCCCGGAAGAGACACCAGAGTCCATTGCCGACGACGTGCGGCATGAGATCCAGTTAGGCCATGTGCAGGACGATGTCAGCACTGTCCTCGAGGAACGGTTCGAGGAAGCCGGCATAGATGCCCGGCCCGAAGAAGTGGACGACCTCGCGGAAGAGATCGAACGGGACGCGTCCAGCTAGCCACCTAGTCCTGCTGGGTCAGGCGTCCGGCCAGGCCACGGGTCCAGGAGGCCTGGTTGCAGTACAGCCTTGAATGGATACAGCCCAAGATGTATTGTCGGAGGCATGGAGACCCTTACCCACGCCCCGGTCCTGGCGCGCTTCGGATACGCCGTCTCGGATCCCACCAGGGCGCAGGTCCTGCTGGCCCTCGCCCAGGCACCGTCCTACCCGTCGGATCTGGCCGACTCCATCGGAGTGTCCCGGCAGAGCATGTCCAACCACCTCACCTGCCTGCGGGGCTGCGGGCTGGTGGTGTCGGTCCCGGACGGCCGCCGGACGCGCTACGAACTTGCTGATGCCCGGCTGGGCCACGCCATCAAGGACCTCCTCGGCGTCGTCCTCGCCGTGGACCCTGCCTGCTGCGCCCCTGACGGCGAGTGCCTCGCGTGAGCGGAACCCTGGCCCAGCGCCTCCCGTCCGAGCGGCGGGCCATCCTGACCCGCCGGATCCGCCTCTTCGCAGCCGCCACCATCACCTACAACGTCATCGAAGCCGTGGTTGCGCTCTGGGCCGGCGGCGTGGCCGATTCGTCGGCACTGATCGGGTTCGGACTGGATTCGGTCATCGAGGTCGCGTCGGCCGTGGCACTGTCGTGGCAGTTCTCCGCGAAGGACCCGGAACGGCGCGAGCACCTCACGCTGCGGATCATCGCCATCTCCTTCTTCGCGCTCGCCGCCTTCGTCACGATCGACGCCGTTCGGTCCCTGGCAGGCGGGGGAGAGGCCCAGCACTCCACCCCCGGCATCGTGATTGCAGCCCTGAGCCTGGCCATCATGCCAGTGCTCTCATGGGCCCAGCGCCGGGCAGGACGCGAGCTCGGGTCCCGGACCGCCGTCGCCGACTCAAAGCAGACACTGCTCTGCACCTATCTTTCGGCGGTTCTTCTGGTGGGCCTGGTCCTGAACAGCACCCTGGGCTGGTGGTGGGCGGACGCGGCAGCCGCCATTGTGATCGCCGGCATCGCCGTCCGCGAGGGCTTCAACGCCTGGCGCGGGGACGCGTGCTGCGCGGTGCCCCACGCTGCTGAGTCATCTGCCGGGTCGCCTGCGGTCTCCCGCGTCAATGGGAACGCGGCCAAAAATGCCGCCGCCAGCCAGGCCGGCAGCGGGCAGGACTTAGACGCGTGCTGCCCCGGGTGCACTCCCTCGCAGCCACAGTCATTGGGCCTGCCCATTCGCAGCAAGAGCTGAGTAGCCGCCGAAAACTTCAGCCCTGATGGCCGGAAGGTGGCACGGCCAGCGGAACCACGTCGAGGCGGCCCCCCGGGCCCACGATCACCAGGACGTGCGGCGCGGCCACACCGTTCAATGCCGCCATCACCTGCTGGATGATTTCGTCGGGCTGGGCAGCCGGTGACGCAGGCGCAAGGGCGGACGACGGCGGCAGGCCAGTGCCGCCGTCGTCCGCCCTCAGCCAGGCGGTCACCCTGGCGCCTCCCGTGGCGTCGGCGATGCCCCGTGCCAAAGAGCGGACGTCAATGATGTCCGCGGGATAGCCGCTGACCAGGGCGACGTGGCCGGTCATCCGCCGTAGGGACGGGGCCGCGGCCGCCAGCAGAGTGCGGTCATGGCGCCACAACGCGAAGTGGTAGCCCGCCACCAGGCCAGCCGCCACCAGCAGGCCCAGCGGCGCCCGGGTCCTGTCCAGGAGGCTTCCGCCGGAGACGTCGCCGAGCAGGTACTGGAACACCCGGTAGCCCGTCACCAGCAGCGTAATCAGGGCCACCACGGCGCTGACGCCGAAGAATGCCACCAGGTAAATGCGCCGGCCGGGTGGGATTTCGCCCGCCGTCCGGGGCTGCTGCCGCGGCTGCCAGGCCAGCCACCACACCGGGCCGCCCACCACGAGGGAGCTGATACCGCCCAGCAGCAGGGTGCGCGCGGCGCCGCCGGCCAAAGGTGAGACGGCGGCGGCCAGCAGGGCGTTCACCACCACGCCCACCCCGGAAGCCGCCGCGGCAAGCGCAACGGCCGAGGTGACCAGGAGGCTGGCGCGCCTGGTTTCGGTGGAACGGGTTGCCGCCACGTCCCGGTGGTAGCGCCATATCACCGCGCCGATTGCGGCGGCCGAGATTGCCCGCGCGAGGGGCTCCAGCAGAAGGTTCATCGGATCGCTGCGGTCGAACGCGAGCCGCAGCAGGACGAACACCACCACGCCCACCCCGCCCAGCGCTGCGATGCCCGCAACGAAGATGCCGACGGCGATCATTGCCACATCCGCCAGGCCGGTCCGGAAGTGCCGGCCGCCTTCACTGAACCAGTGCCACCACCACACCAGGGCGCCGCCCGCCGCCCACACCAGCGAACGGACCGGGGCAAACCACCATGGCTCAACCGCCGCGCTGAGCGGGAACCCTCGGATGGCCACATCCAACAGGCCACTGAGGGCGGCAATCGCCGCGCCGGCGCCCAGTAGCAGGCCGAAGACCGATCCGAGGAGTGTCCTGACGTCCTCCAGGTGCGTCGACGGCTTCGCGGGGTGCTTCCACATCCACCGGTGCCAGAGCCAAATGGCTGCCCACACCAGGCCGTTGGCGAGCGGAGAATGCCACTGGCTTGCCTGCGTATTGATGAAAGACGTTGCCAGATTCAACAGCGAGGTGGTGGCGATGATGAGGGAAACGGCGTACATGCCGGACAGGTACAGTCCCCAGCCGGCGGCGGTGCGCTCCGCCGGGTCGTCGAGGCGCCGCCAGGCAAACCACCACAGCAGCAGGGCCAGCGGGCCGCCGATCAGGGTGAATGCCAGGGGCAGTGCCAGGCTGGCAGGATCGCCGGTGACCAGCACGGAAGACGCACGGAAGAGCCGTTCGAGCAGCCCGCTCACACCCGACGCCGCAATCACCACCAAGGCGAAGAGCAGCACGTAGAGGATCAGGCGGCGGAGGGTGGCCAGGCCGCCGGCCGGTGCGCGGGTGGTGGTGGCTGCCCGAGTGGTCATTGTTTGGCCGGAACCCCGGAGCACGCCGTCAGGATGTAGGGCGGCTGGTCGATTTTCCAGGTGCCATTGGCTTTCAGGAGCGAGAAGGCGTCCTCCATCTCGTACTCGGACGGGCCAAACGGTCCGCCCTGGGACTGCTGGACGATCGAAACCCGCACCGTGGCTGAATCGGTGCGCTCCGACGTCGAGACCAAAACGACGCGCGCCGGGCGGGGCTCACCCGGATAGCCTCCCCGGCATCTGCTCCGGGCGGCATCGGTGAGGTAGGAATCCGCGGTGGCGTTGTCGCCGTCGATCACGGCCTTGCTGTACCGCTGAACCACCCCGGCCGGGCTGGCCTCGTCCAGTGCAGCGGGCTCGCCGCGCGTGAAGACCACCGCCAGCGCAACTACCACCAGCAGTCCGACGACGCCGATCAGCACGAACAGGATTCGGTCCGGTTTCCGCGCGGCGTCGCTCATGGCGACAGTATGCGCCCTGGTCAGGGAGTTTTACAGATGTCTTTTGGCCCGGTGCGGGACTCAGTGCGGGGTTAGGCGCAAGGCTCCAATCGTTGTCTACCTGCCAGCTACCTGCCCGGCCCTATCCGCACCACAGCGGCGGTGGGACTATGTTCGTATGCAGGAAAACAGGGTTGACACCCCGAATGATGAAGGACCGCATCTGCGTGCCCACACCACGCCCACCACGCAGCAGATGCGCACGGTGGGCCAACGCCGCCGCGACGCCGAGGAGAAGCTGGAGCACCACCTCCAGGAAGCCCGCCACAAGGATCACCCGCACGGGGAGGAGCCTCCGCCGGATCAGCCCCTCACTGATGGGGACCAGCGGGGCGGCAGTTCCTCCTAGGACAGAGGAATCACAGCAGGCGACGGCGGGATTATCCCGGCGTCGCCTGTTTTTCGCGTTGCAGGGTCCGCCTGCAGTCAGGCTGCTTACCTGTTCACGTAGCCGCAACAGGTTTCCATCAAGTTTCAACAATGTTGCTTTGAGTGCAACTTGCTCGTTTTTTGCGGAATTGACGTCAGCGCGCGGCAAGGACCGTTATTACGAGTGCCACTGCCATGGAAATAGTCCGTAAATCCCTTGACTGTGTTCGTGGTCACCACCTATGTTGAAACAACGACGTTGCAACCAGTGCAACTCCAACTTTTATTGGTGGTTCTATGAGTCACGAAACAACACCGCCCCAGGCGGGAGTCATCGCCAAGGATGCCGATGGATCCCCAGTGGCAGGCGACGGCGTTAGCACCCTGACGCCCAGCAAGGACGTACGACGCCGGGTGGTCACCGCCAGCTTCATCGGGAACTTCGTCGAATGGTTCGACTACGCCGTCTACGGCTACCTCGCCGCCGTCATCTCATCGGTCTTCTTCCCGGAAGCGGACAGGCAAACAGCGCTGCTGGCCACCTTTGGTGTCTTCGCGGTCTCCTTCTTCGTCAGGCCCCTGGGCGGCTTCTTCTGGGGCCACATCGGTGACAGGCTCGGCAGGCGGAAGGCCCTGTCCCTGTCCATCGTCATCATGTCCGTGTCCACGTTCTGCATCGCCCTGATTCCGGGATACGGGTCCATCGGGCTGATGGCACCGGTTCTGCTCCTCCTCATCCGCATCGTCCAGGGCTTCTCGGCCGCCGGCGAGTACGCGGGCGCGTCGGCCTTCCTGGTGGAGTACGCCCCCGCGAACCGGCGCGGCCTCTACGCCGCCGTGGTTCCGGCCAGTACCGCGGCCGGCCTGCTCCTTGGCTCTCTCATTGCCGCACTCCTGAGCGCGGTGCTCACCACAGACCAGCTGCATGAGTGGGGCTGGCGGCTGCCCTTCCTGCTTGCCGCCCCTATGGGGCTCATCGGGCGCTACATCCGCACCAAGCTCGAGGACACCCCCGCTTTCCGGGAACTGGCCGCGAAGGAGGGCACCGAAGCCAAGGCTCCCGCGCTGGCCATGTTCAAGACCTACCGGAAGCAGCTGGTCATCGCCTGCGGCGCAGTGCTGCTCAACGCCGTCGGCTTCTACGTCATCCTCAGCTACATGCCCACCTACCTGTCCGAGGAACTGGGCTTCGGTCCCACCGAATCCTTCCTGGCCACCACCATCGCCCTGGCCAGCTACATCGGGTTCATCTTCCTCACCGGCATGGCCTCGGACGTCTTCGGCCGCAAGCGGATGCTGATCACAGCATCCATCCTGTTCATGGTCCTTACTGTTCCGGCGTTCATGCTGCTGGAAACCGGTAATTTCCTGATCATCGTGCTGGTCCAGATTCTCCTGGGCGGCATGCTCACACTGAACGACGGAACACTGCCCAGTTTCCTGGCAGAGCTGTTCCCCACCAAGGTCCGCTACAGCGGGTTTGCCGTGAGCTTCAATCTCTCCAACGCGCTCTTCGGCGGCACTGCGCCTTTCATGGCCACGCTGCTGATCGCCATGACCCAGAGCAAGATCGCCCCGGGCTGGTACCTGGTGGCGGCTTCAGCGGTGTCCCTGGCGGCAGTCCTGTTCGCCACCGAGACGTCGCGAAAGCCCCTGAAGCACCTCTAAGCCGCCGGCATTCCCAGACCCGCCGGCACCTCCGGCCGCCGCAAGGCCCCTGACCACCCTTCCGATCCACACCACATCAACTGCACTGGACAATCCAGAAGCACCAACGAAAGGCACAACAGTGACTATCACCGCCGATAACGCCTCGTCCATCGCCGACCTCGAGCGCCTCAAGGTCCTCCACAACGGCACCAAGGGCAAGCTCACGTTCTCCGACGCCGAGTTTGAGCGCCGCCTGGGCGGCCTCCGCCAAATCATGGCCGCAAAGAGCCTGGATGCGGTCATCCTGACCAGCTACCACGGCATCAAGTACTACTCCGACTTCCTCTTCACCACGTTCGGCCGCAACTACGCCCTGGTGGTCACCGCGGACGACTCGGTCACCATCACCGCGAACATCGACGCCGGCATGCCGTGGCGCACTTCCTACGGCGAGAACATCGTCTACACCGACTGGCGCCGCGACAACTTCTACTTCGGCCTGCAGGAAGCGCTGCGCCAGCGCGGCGTCAAGGCAACCCGCCTTGGCGTCGAGGATGACTTCCTCCCCGGCCTGACCCGCGAGAAGATCGCCGCCGCGTTCCCGGGCGCGCAGCTCCTGGACGTCTCGCAGGATGCCATGCGCCAGCGCATGTTCAAGTCCGCCGAGGAGATCGAGGTCATCAAGCACGGTGCCCGCATCGGCGACCTGGGCGGCGAGGCCATCCGCAACGCCATCCGCGAAGGGATCTCCGAGTACGAGGTCGCCCTGATCGGTACCGAGGCCATGGTGCACGAGATCGCCAAGACCTTCCCGGACCGCGAAGTCCGCGACACCTGGGTGTGGTTCCAGTCCGGCATCAACACCGACGGCGCCCACAACTGGGCCACCACCCGCAAGCTGCAGCAGGGCGACATCCTCTCGCTCAACTGCTTCCCCATGACCTCCGGCTACTACACCGCCCTGGAGCGCACCCTCTTCCTGGGCCAGCCGGATGAGCGTTCCCTCGAACTGTGGAACATCAACGTGGAGGTGCACAAGCGCGGCCTGGAACTCATCAAGCCCGGCGCCGTCTGCAAGGACATCGCTGCGGAACTGAACGAGATCTACATCAGCCACGGGCTGCTGGCCAACCGCACCTTCGGCTACGGCCACTCCTTCGGCGTCCTCAGCCACTACTACGGCCGCGAAGCCGGGCTGGAACTGCGCGAGGACATCGACACCGTCCTGGAGCCCGGCATGGTGGTCTCCATGGAGCCCATGATCACCGTCGCCGACGGCCAGCCGGGTGCCGGCGGCTACCGCGAGCACGACATCCTGGTCATCGGCGAGGACAACTCGGTGGAGAACATCACCAAGTTCCCGTTCGGCCCGGAGAAGAACATCATCGAGGCCTAACCGTCCAGCACTGGAAGCGGCGTCACGGACACGTGGCGCCGCTTCCGCCGTTTAGGGAAAGATGGTGTCCACCATGACTCCTGCAAAGACCAGCCAAAAAGACGCAGCAGATAACGACGCCGCAGGTGAGAACGGCACTGCCGGCACCGGCGCCAATGGCGGGGCGGACGCCAAGGGTGCCTCCGTCGTCGTCAACGCCATCGCCGTGCTGCGCACCTTCAGCGCCGAGGAACCCCTGCTGGGAGTCACCGAAATAGCCGGCCGCGTGGGCATGCACAAGAGTTCCGTCTCCCGGATCCTGGCCACCCTGGAGCAGGAAGGCCTGGTGGAACGGGACCCCGAAACCCGCCGGTTCCGTTTGGGCCTGGGGCTGATCGCCGTGGCCGGGCCGCTGCTGGCGGAAATGGACGAACGCCGCGTGGCGTACCCCGTGCTGCGCCGGCTCACCGAGCAAACGGGGGAGACCAGCGCACTCATGCTGTGGAACGGCGACGAGGCAATCTGCGTGGAACAGATCGCCAGCCCCCACCAGATCAAGCACACCACACCCCTCGGCGCACGCTACCGCGACGCCATGAGCGCCTCGGTTCAGGTCTTCCTCGCCCATCAGCCCGCCGAGCGGGTCCGCGAGCTGCTCCGCAGCGGCGCCGTCACCTTCCCGGGAATGGACGACGCCGGGCTGGCGGCTTACGAAGCCCGGCTCAAGGAGGTTGCGGGGCGCGGCTGGGCCGGAAACTATGGCGAATCCTCCATGGACGAAGTGGGGGTCGCCGCGCCCGCCTACGACCACCGCGGCGACGTCACCGCCGTCGTACTGATCCCCGCCCCAAGGTTCCGGGTCTCACGCGAACGGCTGGAAGACCTCGGCGAAGCCTGCATGGCCGCCGCCGCCCAGGTGACCACCCGCCTCGGCGGCCGCAGCCCGCAGTAGGCGCTCCGGCGCGTCCGGGTGTACTGCCGTCCGGGTGTGCTGCTATACGAGTTCGTCGTGCAGGATGCGGGCAGCGTGACCCATTGCCTGCTCTGCTGAAGGCTGGATGGCCGCGGGCACCCGGCTGCGCGTCAGGGCAACAACGGCCAGGGCCGGCCCGCCGATGTGTTCGACGACCCCAGCCTCGTGCCGAAGATGGACGAAGGAACCCGTTTTCGAATACCAGGTGGACGTATCTGCCGAAAAATCCGGCGCGAGGCGGTGCCGGAAGACGTTTGCGGCAAGCATCTCACGGAGGGGCGCCGCGACCGCCGGGGAGACGGTTCCGTCCCAGATCTTTTGCAGGAGATCGGCAAGGCCCCGCGCGGTGCCGGCGTTGGCCCGTTCGACGTCCAGTTGGGGCAACGGAGACGGATGCCCCTGCTTGTCAGCTTCAACGACGAGCGAGTGCACGGTGGCAGCATCGCCAGCTGCTGCCTGCGTGGCGAGCGAGGCGTAGAGCTCCCCAATGGGATGACGGAGAATGATGCCGCTGGTGCCCAGGTCCCGGAGCCACTCCGTGACGTCGCCCGGGGAAACGATGCGGAAGACTGCGTCAGCGGCTGTGTTGTCGCTGATCTCTATGGCAAGCCGGATGAGGTCCCCCACTGCGATCGTGGCCGGGTGGGTGAAGCGGGCAATGCCGGGGCCGCCCTGGGACCGGCTTGGGCCGTCGATATGCACCGGCATGCCGAGGTCCAAGCCGCCCCTGTGGGCAGTGTCCAGCGCAGCCGCCGCGAGCGGCAGCTTCGCCACGGACGCCAGGGGATAGGGACGGTCGGCGTCCAGTGCCAACTCGTGTCCGGTGCCCAAGTGGCGCACCAGAAGGGATCCGGCAAGGCCCGCGGCCTCAAGTACGTGGGCTGCCTGGCGCAGGGCACTGGCGCCAGCGCCGGCGTCGTACGCCGTCAAGGTCAAGGTTGCTCCCGTGGATCGGCGCCGAGTGCCGCGGCGATGTCCCGCCGAAGTGCTGCATCAAACAGCCGCCGCCCGTCCGGCGTGCGCACCTCAAGCCGGTAGGTACGTGCCACCGGCAGCTCACGGACTTCAAACCATTCCAGGCCCCACGCGGCAGCCTGCCCCCGGGCGCAAAGGACCCAGTCGTCGCCGGCCAGGGCTCCTGCGAGTGCGCTGACGAGGCCGGGAGACTCGGCGACCTGATGTGCTGCCAAACCGCATTCCGCAGCGGACTCCCGGAGCGCGGAGAGCAGTTGGCCGGAGGCATCCTCGGCCATCACCACAAGGTTGGAAGCCGCCTTTGGCCCCAGGGCGCGGGTGGGCCGCAAAGCTGCGAGTGTGAGCGGCCTGCGCCGGTCGGTCACCTGCGCGAGGCCCAGCGGCACCACCCAGTCGGCCCGTGCAGTTTCGACCCAAAGCAGGGCGGCATCCGCTTCGCCGAGCCGAAACCGTAAGGTACGCCGCTCCCGGCCGACTTCCTCGATTTCGAGATCGGCGCCCGCCCCGAGTGCACGCAATCTCAGGGCCGCCCACCGGGCAGGATCGAGATCGCAGGGCACGAGCAGCCGGACCGTGCCGCGGCGGTGTGATGCCGCAGCGTCGACCAGCGAGCGTTCGGCGCCCAGCAGGGCCTGTACATGCTCGAGGAGCGCCGTGCCCAGGGCTGTCAGCCGCACTTGGCGCGTGCTCCGCTCGAGCAGCGCCCCGCCGAGGTGGGCCTCCAAACCGGCAACGCGGCGGCTTATAACGGGCTGCGTCGTCCGTTCATCCCTGGCCGCTGCCGAGAAGCTTTGCCGGCGGGCGACGGCCACGAACGCGCGCGCACCGCTGAGGAGGTCCATCCACCCATCATGCCGTTGACGCATAAATCCTGCTATTTCTGTCTTTGAGCGAAGCAAATTTTCCGCCCAGACTGGCCGCATGGATCACTTTCGCAAATCCCAGCTCCCGGAACCGTCAGCCCAACCAACCCGCCGCAAGGTCCTGATGTTCAGTGCAGGAGGAGTGCTGGCGGCCGCCGTTGCCGGAACAGCAGGCCCGGCCTCTGCGCAGCAGCCGGCGCCCGGGAACGTCCGCCGGCGCCTCGACAGCGCGATGAGCGGGATCGAGTCAGCATACGGCCTCACCGTAGGGGTCGCGGCGGGACGGCTGGGGAAACCTCCTGCATATGCGTACAGGGGCGGCGACACTTTTCCGATGTGTTCCCTGTTCAAGACCCTGGCCGTTGCCAGGTTGCTTCGCGACCATGCGTACGACGACGGGTTCTGGCAGCGTCGCATCGCGTTCCGCAAGGATCAAATCGTGGAGAACTCCATCATCTGCGCGGCCGATCAGGACCGGAACATGAGCGTGGAGGAACTGGCCGACGCCGCCCTGCGTTTCAGTGACAACACTGCCGGAAACCTCCTGCTCGGACTCATGGGAGGACCGCAGGGGATTGGCGCATATGCGCAGACCCTCGGTGCCCTGTCCACCCGCCTCGACCGGTGGGAACCTGAGCTCAATGAGGCGCTTCCCGGCGACGTTCGCGATACCAGCACGCCCAGTGACATCCACAGACTCTACGAGTCGTTGCTGCTCGGCAACGCACTGGACACCTTGGGGCAGGCCCGGCTCCGTGGGTGGATGCTCCGCAATGCCACCTCCGGTGGGCGGCTGGGGGCGGCGGTGCCACCTGGAGCTGAATTCGCCGACAAGACGGGCGCCGGCGACTATGGGGTAGTGAGCGATGCCGGGGTGGTGTGGCCGGATGATGGTCCTCCGCTGACACTCGCCGTGATGACCAGGACCGACCGCCCGGATGCTGTAAACAACAATGCTGCGGTGGCACGCGTAGGCCAGCTCATCTTCGGCGAGCTTCTCTGATCCCCGTGTTCCGTCACCCCCGGCGCCCGCCGAAGGTCAGGGCAGGCCGGCCATCCGCACGGCCAGGTGCAACGCCGCCAGCCTGCCGGTGCCGCGGGGATCGCCGCCGCACAGATCGAAGATGCGTTGCAGCCGGTGGTGCATCGACTGCCGCTCCAGGTGCAGTTCGCGGGCCGACTGGGCCGTGTTGCAGCCCGAATCCAGCCAGACCTGCAGCGTTTCCATCAGCTGGGACTGCCGCTGCGCATCATGCTGCAGGACTGCACGCAGTTGGTGGTTGACGAACGCCTCCCGGGCCGACGCCGCAAGCCCCGTCAGCGCCAGGCTCTCCACGGCTGCGTCGTCGGCGTCGAGCACCACCAGGCCGTGGGCCGGCGGCCGCCTGCGCGCTGACGCGTTCCGGCGCCGCACCTGGCGCACATCCAGGGCACGGCGTGCCTCGGCCAGGGACCACGCGGCGTCTGCCACCCCGTCAACCAGCGGGCCCACCGAAATGACCGCGTCGTGGTTGCCTTCCAGTCCTTGCAGCGAAGCAAGCAGCTCGCGCCGCACCCGGGCCGTATCGGCGCAGGGGAGTCCCGCCATCACCACCAGTTCCGCGTCGTCCAGGTACGCGGCGCTGGGAATCCGGCCGGCACCCAGGAACGCCTCGATCGCCCCGCGCATTTCCTGCGGGGACGCCGCATGCACGGCGGCCACCACCAGCGGCGAATCAAGCGGAAACCCTGCCCCCGGGGCCAGCTGTTCCAGGCGCCACTCGGGTGCTGAGGTTAGGACGGCGCGCATGAGCTCGGCCCCGGCCTGGGCATGCAGGCCGGGCGGGGTGTGCTGCAGCAGCGCCAAGCCCAGGATGTCGACGGCGCGTTCCCCGGCCACCTGCGCCAGCGCCGTGTCCCCAGCCGTGCGGAACCAACACCTCCAGCCTGCCCATCAGAACGCCGCGCACGGGAATGTCCACGCTCATTGCAGTTCCGGTGGGCGCGTCGGGAGGTGCGGGCGCGTCCGTGAGGTCCGGCGTCTCGGTGACCGCGTCGCCCCCGGCGCCGTCCGTTCCTGCGTGAGTCCCGGCGGCGTCGAATGTCCCGCTGCCGCCAGCAGCGCTGCCGCCGGCAGCCTCGTCGAGCGTCGCGCTGCCGCCCTTGCCCGCGCCGCCGTCGGCCGGCCCGCCGCTGTCCGTGCCGGCGTCGTTCGCGGCTTGGTGTTCCGCTGCGTCCAAACCCTCCGGCAGTGCGCTGCCCAGGGCAACGCCCCATGGAGAGACCAGGCGCACCGAGGACCCGGTGATGCCGGCCAGGACGCCAAGGATCTTGTCCAGGGACGCGCCGTGGGCCAGCTCGGCGGCCATGGCCCGGGTGGCGGCGTCCGCCTGGTGCAGGTGCCCCGCAGACTCGCTGACCAGGATGGAATTGATGGCCTGCATGATGCCCACGAACGGCACCACCTTGCGCAGCTCCACCACCGGAAGACCGTACTCGGCCGCCGTTTCCAGCATGTCGGAGGGTACCTCGGGAAGCACGCCGCCGGTCTCGATGGCCAGGGCAGCAATGCCGCGCTGGGCCAGTTCACGGACGTAATCGCCGCGCCTGGCGGGAGTGGCCGTGGCCAAGGTGATGCCGCCGCACAGCAGCAGCTCACCGCCGCGCAGCAGCGGCGCGATGTCCAGAACTTCACTCGAGTGCACCCAGCGGACCGGCTGCGCGGACGTGTCCGTGCCCAGCGGATGGACCACGGGATTGGCTGCGGCGAGGGCTGGATGGGCGAGTATTTCACCAAGAGACACTGACACGACGGTCCGTAACGTAGAAGTGGAATCTGTTCGACACATCGTATCTTGTTTACTGTGATTGGGGCCACATAGCCTTGGAAGTACGAAATCCACCTCACGGAGGCCCCCATGCAAGAAAAGCTTTCAACTTCAGCGCAAAGGCGCGCTGGTTCTGACGCAAACGGCCACACAGACCACACCACAGACCACTCCACCGTCGACCACGAAGCCTGGCTCCAGCCCATCCCCGAATCCGCCCGCACCCGCAAGGTGTCCGGCCAGTTCTGGATCTGGGCCGGCGCCAACCTGGCACCCATCAACTGGGTACTCGGAGCACTCGGAATCCACCTGGGACTCGGCTTCGCGGACACCGTCACCGTCCTTGTCCTTGGCAACCTGATCGGCATGCTGCTTTTCGGCTGCTTCGTCCTGCTGGGCCAGAAAACCGGAGCCACCGGCATGGTCCTGGCCCGCGCAGCCTTCGGCCGGCGCGGAAACTACCTCCCCGCCGCCATCCAGGCGCTGCTGGTGATCGGGTGGTGCGCCGTCAACACCTGGATCATCCTGGACCTGGTGATGGCCCTCTTCGGAACGCTCGGCTGGGTGGACCCGGAAGCCCACAACTACGCCTGGAAGATCGGCGTGGCAACCACCATCATGGCTGCCCAGGTTGCCATCGCCTGGTTCGGCTACAAAGCCATCGCCGCCTTCGAAAAGTGGACGGTACCGCCCACCATCATCATCCTCGCGGTCATGTCCGCCGTCGCCTGGTTCGGCATGAAGATCGACTGGGGCTACGCCGGCCCCGCAGGCAACATCCTCGAGGGCTCCGAACGCATCGCCGCCATGAGCGCCGTGATGACCGCCATCGGCATCGGCTGGGGCATCACCTGGTTCACCTACGCCGCTGACTACTCCCGCTTCGTGAGCACCTCGGTCCCCAAGAAGAAGGTCTACCTGGCCTCGGTCCTGGGCCAGTTCATCCCGGTGGTCTGGCTGGGCATCCTCGGCGCCAGCCTTGCCACGAACAGCGGCGAAGTTGACCCCGGAAAGCTGATCGTCCAAAACTTCGGCGTAATGGCGCTGCCGGTCCTGCTGATGGTGCTGCACGGCCCCATCGCCACCAACATCCTGAACATCTACACCTTCTCCGTCGCTACTCAGGCCCTGGACATTTCCATCAGCCGCCGCAAGCTCAACCTGTTCGTGGGCGTCTTCTCCCTCGCCGCCGTCGTCTTCTTCATCTTCCAGGAGAACTTCGCCGAGGTGCTGGACGCCTGGCTGATCGGCCTCGTGGCCTGGGTGGCTGCCTGGGGCGGCGTCATGCTGGTGCACTACTTCTGGCTGGAGAAGCGCTGGCCGGGCGGAACCGAGCGGCTCTTCGACGGCATCGGCACCCGCCGCCTCCCCGGCGTGAACTGGGCCGGCGTCACCTCGCTCCTGGCCGGCATCTTCGCCACCTGGATGTTCATGTACGGACTGGTACCCGCCATGCAGGGCCCCATCGCCGTGGCCCTGGGCGGCTGGGACCTCTCCTGGCTGGCCGGCGGACTCACCAGCGCCGGCGTCTACGCGGTCCTCGGCCCGCGGGTCCACCTCCGCTACGTCACGGGCTCCGGCTCCGACGCCAAGACCGCAGTCGCTGGAAACCCGGACAGCGCCGCAGTCCTCCCGGTCATCTGACCCGCACTTCCACTCAACACCCCAGCTGTACAGGCGGGCGCACGGCGCCCGCCGAAAGGAATCCATCGTGAACCAGCCCGCCATCGCGGACCTCCTGCACCCCATCACCTGGCCTGAAGGCTTCAAGGCCGCAGCGTCCTTCACGTTCGACGTTGACGCCGAGTCCTGCACCATCGCCCACGATCCCACCAGCACGCGGCGGATGTCGCTGATGAGCCACCAGTCCTACGGGCCCAAGGTGGCGGTGCCGCGGCTGCTGAAGATCCTGGAGCGCCAGGACGTCCGGGCCACGTTCTTCATCCCCGGTTTCACGGCGGAGTCCTACCCGGACATCGTGCGGCAGATCGTGGACGGCGGGCACGAGGTGGGCCACCACGGCTACCTGCACGAGCCGATGCAGGGCATCGACGCCGCTACCGAGGCCAGCTACATGGACCGCGGCCTCGAAGCCCTGGCCAAGGTGGCAGGGGTCCGGCCGGTGGGATACCGGGCGCCGTGGTGGGAGCTGAACTGGCATTCGCCGGGCCTGCTGGCGGACCGCGGGTTCCTTTACGATTCGAGCCTGCTCGACGGCGACGCCCCCTACCGCTTCGCCGTCGCCGCCGATGATCCCCGGGACATCGTGGAGATCCCGGTGGACTGGACGCTGGACGACTGGGAGCAGTACGCCTTCTACCCGGGCGTCACCGGCAGCGGCGTCATCGAAAGCCCCGCCAAGGTCCTCGAAATGTGGACGCTCGAGGCTGAAGCCCACCACTCGCAGGGCAGCTGCTTCGTCCTCACCAACCACCCGTTCATCTCCGGCCGGCCCTCCAAGGCCGTGGCCCTGGAACAGCTCATCGAGCGGGTGAAGGGCTTGGACGGCATGTGGGTGGCCACCATGGAGGAGATCGCGCGGCACACCAAGGCCTCGGTCACCGAAATCCACACCCACGCCCGGATCGACGTGCCAGTATTCCCCGGTGCGGGTGCAGCGTTCACGCCGGCGGCAGTGCGGGAGGGGGCGCTGAAGTAGGCCAAATCAAACAGCAGCGGACGACGGCGGGAGGTTCCCGCCGTCGTCCGCCTGCGTTTGCGGACCAGCCGGTGACAGCCGGTGGCAGCCGGGGTGCCGGTTTCAAAGCGTTGGCTGTGCCGGCTTACGGACAGGCCGTCGCTTTTGTGTGTCGTGAGAACATCTGGGGATGACCGACAGTACTTCGCTGGAATTGCCGCCCCTCTA
Source organism: Pseudarthrobacter sp. SORGH_AS 212 (assembly GCF_030818145.1). Taxonomy (NCBI): domain Bacteria; kingdom Bacillati; phylum Actinomycetota; class Actinomycetes; order Micrococcales; family Micrococcaceae; genus Pseudarthrobacter; species Pseudarthrobacter sp. SORGH_AS 212. The sequence continues at coordinate 2,783,758 of NZ_JAUTAA010000001.1, forward strand.
CGAGTCTCTGACCTGGCTTACGCCGCTCTCCGAGGAACGGGCTGCACACCTTGTGGCGTTCCTGTCCGACCCGGCGCCGGCTGAGGTTCTGGACATGGGGTGCGGATGGGGTGAACTGCTGCTTCGGGTTTTGGGGTCGGCACCGCAGGCACGGGGACGCGGAGTGGACATTGCTTCCGCGTCCATCGACCGAGCCAGGCAACAGGCCTTGACCCGTGGGCTGCTCGACAGAGTGACGTTTGAGTCGGTGCCTGGGCTGGAAGCCGAGGATCGCTCCGCAGATGCTGTCATCTGCATCGGCGCGAGCCAGATTTGGGGGCCGCCGGTAGAAGACGCGCAGCCGCTCGACTACGCCGCAGCACTGCGTGCCCTTCGAGAACTGGTGCTTCCCGGCGGCCGACTCATCTACGGCGAGGCGATCTGGTCAGCAACACCTCATCCGGCTGCCACCGCCCCTCTGGCTGGACGTGACGACGAGTACCTCACGCAAGATGCGTTACGCGAGCAGATCCGCGCCGCCGGCTTCGAGGTGGTGGACGACGACCAGGCAACCGTTCAGGAGTGGGACGTCTTCGAGGCCGGGTATCGCGGCAGGTTCACCCGTTGGCTGGAAGCACATGATGACCACCATCCCGCCGCGGAGCACGTCCGCCAGCGATATGAGGCACAGCGCGCTGCATATGAAGAGGGCTACCGGGGCGTACTCGGGATGGCTTATTTCTGCTTAAGAGCGTAGGGGCTCGCGCGGCCGACCCGGCGCGGCAGATGTAAAGCCGCATCAACCCCCGGACGGTCGGTGGCGTAGTCGAACCGCAGCACCTCGTACGCCCGAACAGCGGCAGGAGTAGGCAGCTAAGCATTGGGTGCTGTGACCTTGTGCGCCCAGGTCGGCCGGTAAGGTAGCCAGGTATGGATGATGCGGCTTCAAAGGATAAAACGGACCGCCCCTACGTCACGTTGCTTCTCCCTGACGAGATCCTCAAGAAACGCAACGCCGCGCACATACCAACAGTGTTGATCCTTCTGTTGTTCGTGGTCATCGAAGCAGTCTTGCTTGCCACACAGAGTTTCATCCCTTTTGCCCTTGTGCTGGTGTTAGTGACTGTGGGGCTGGCGGTTTGGGGCAAGGCCATGACCAAGAAGTTCATGTCTGGTGCTAACCATGAGATGGCGAAGTTCCTCACCACCGAACTTGGTCAAAGTGATGCATTCGAACACGCTCTCTATGAGTCGCTGAGTAATGAGGTGTTCACTCGCGTATTCCGTAAATCGCTTTCGTCTGCCTACGAGATGGAATACCTTGCAGTTCCAATCAAGCCTGCCGGTGAGCCACCTTGGACGATCAGGATGCTTCGGGGTGCAACGGGATACGAGTTGCGTCAGCACCGATAAAGGGTTTCAAGACGCTGAGTTGCTCTAATCTTGCGTGGGAAAGTTTTGGCGACCGTCCGGGCCCTATGGGCGGAAAAGTGCTCCATCAGATCCGACATATCCAAACTGGTTCTTCGTTGCAATACCGTAAGAGGTTTCGGACATAACAATGTCCTGCCCGCTTAGGGATCCTTTACCGGACGCTTCGGTCACCGTGCGACTTAGGTGAACGAGTCAACCCAACCGGGGGCAGTCCCCTCCAATATCGTCGTAAGTTGTGCCCTATAGCTTTGGAAAGGGGTGGGTGTTGTGAAGGCAGACGAGGTGACCTTGGGATGTTATCCGCGTGATGACGTCTCATGGGTGAAAGATGGCAAGGTTCGGGAAGGTCGCGCGACGATATCGGTCCGTCAGGCTGACGGGACTCTGAAGTCCGCTGGCGAAGTTGCCTTTGGCGACTTAGGTGTTCTGCATCTAGATGTGGAAGCCGGTGGCGAGTTCGTCATTGAGCTACGAGCCCGCTTCGAGTCGGAGATATTCGACCGCCGGGTGACCTTCATCGCCAGTGGTGACGAGAACAGCGATGTCTTCGTATCGGCAGTCGGGCCCGGTGCGCACGCTGAACCGAAGGCCGGTCTGTTTAGGCGGACGCGGTATTCAGGGTTCGAGTTTGGTGTGCTTGTAATGGGTGCCACGACTGAGCAGGGTACCCGCATCAGCAGCACTTTAGGCCCGCTCAAAGCTACTTCGAGAATGCGTTAGGACGAATAGTGGAAAAAGCACAGGTCGATGAACGGAGTGCCAGACAGCCCTCGATCATCGATCGCGTCTTTTCAATCATCATCTTGGTTGGGCAGCCGTTCGTGGCCGTCGCGCAGTTCTTGATTGTCGCCCTCGGCGCGTCCGAGTGGATGGACGGAAGCCGTTCGATACCGCAATGGGCGGCAACGACTGCCTACGTTCTGATCTTCCTCATCCCACTCGCAGCGGCAATAGCCACGATCGTGATGCTCGCCAAGCGACGGATCGCGTTCTGGATACCGCTTCTCGCGATGGTGGTTACGTCCATGATGGTCCTCGTCCTCGACGCTTACGGGCAGACGTGACATCTTGTAAACCTAGTTCCTGAGCACACTACGAGGTCGGGACCATTGGGACTGCTGTAGCTTTGCGATTGAATGCCGGGCGGACTATGACACATTTTCCGTTGATGTCCGTCCCCGCTGCCGAGGCGCCTGCGAAGAAGGCGTATCCCGCCGTCGGGAACCTTCTGCTGAGTCGGCGTTCTGGCCGCTAAACAGCCGGCTTGGGCGGGCCGGGTGTCGTACCGGCGTGCTAAACACGTTCGTAAGAACCCGGACGAGGAGACCCGCCATGACCAACGCCATCCGGCTTGAACACCGCTTGAAACATCCCATGGAAGGCCGGACCGCCTACGAAGGAATGGGCAGCGGCTGGCCCGGCCTGCTGAACCGGATCGACGGGATTCTGGCCAGCCACCCTGACGGGCGTCAGTAACCGCCGGGCCGGTCCTCCAGCAGTGCCCGCAGGAGGTTGGTGGTCTGGTCCGCGCACTGCTTGATGCCCCGCAGGTGCTCTGCCGCCAGCCGGGGGAGTGCGGTGGCCGAGCCGTTGCCGCGGGCAGCGGTGCGCAGCGCCCGCTCGAGTTCCAGGGCCAGGCCGGCCAGCCGCTCCGCACCGATCATCTGGCTGGACGTCTTCAAACTCAGGATGGCATCCAGGGCACCCGGGGCGTCGCCGGTGGTGAACGTCAGGCGTACCTTCTGGATCCGGTGCGGCAGGTTGGCGATGAAATCCTGGATGAAGACCTGCCACACGCCTTCGTCGTCGTCCAGGTCGGAGCGCAGCCGTTCCAGCACCGCCTTGTCCAGCAGCGGCAGGGCGTAGCCGTCGTCCTGCGTCACGGTCCTCCACCCCGCACGTCCCGCTGCCGGCCCATGATGCGCCTCCCGCTGTCGGCATACCTGCGCGATGCTGCGGCAGGACTTTCAACGGACGGTACGTGCCTGCGGGGCCGGAGCGCATGAGTGGTGGGTACTCGCATTTCCGGGTACCGACCCCTGCTTACAGTGCTGTTTACCTCCGGTAGCCTGTTGGGATGGTTCGGGAAATGGCTGAGTTCGGCGGCGAGGGCATCATGCTCGCCGGGGCAGGCCGTGCCCTGCTGCTGCAGCTCGCCAACCCGGCCGTGGGACGCGGAGTGGCGGAACACAGCACCTTTGAGGGCCGCCCGGTTAACCGGCTCAAGGGCACGCTCACCTATGTGTACGCCATCGTCTACGGCACCGACGAACAGGTAAAGGAAGTCCGCCGCCGGGTAAACCGGGCCCACGTGCCGGTCGGGCGCCCGGACACCGCGGAGTCGCCCGGCTACAGCGCCTACGATCCCGAACTCCAGCTCTGGGTGGTGGCCACGCTCTACGACACCGCCCGCACCGTCATCGAGAAGATCTACGGCCCGCTCGACGCCGGCACGGCCGATGCGATGTACCGCGACTATGCGCGGCTCGGCACCGCCCTGCAGGTTCCCGAGGGCATGTGGCCGCAGGACCGGGCCGCGTTTGGCCGCTACTGGGACGAACAGGTGGCAACCCTCCAGGCCGGACCCGCCGGCATCCGGGTGGCGCACGGCCTGCTCTACCCCAAGCACACCGCCCTCTGGTACCGGGCCATCATTCCGCCGGCCCGGTTCCTCACCGCAGGGTTCCTGCCGGACCGGATCCGCCAGGACTTCGGCCTGCCGTGGAACGACCGCCATGAGCGCCGCTTCAACAGCACCATGCGGATGCTGTCACTCACCTACCCAAGGCTCCCGCGGGGCATCCGGCACGGGCTCAAGGACTACCTCCTGGGCGAGCTGGACAAGGACATCCGCAGGAACAGCCGGTCAGCCAAGCGTCAGGGAGTCAGTGCGTAGTTCCACCCCGGTTGAGCAGCGGATCGATGAAAGTGCCCGCCGCTTCCTCGCCACCGCTCCGGCCAACGGCGCCAAAGCCAGGCTCACGGAGTTCGTGGTTTTCGGCCTCAAACAGGGCTGGGCCTGCATCTTCGGGGCGGCCCTCCTGTCGGTGCTCATGGCGGCCCGCCTCTGGTACCCGGACAGCGCGGCGCTGGCCCGCAACGACTTCCTGACCCTCGCCGCCGTCGTGATCCAGGTCCTGATGGTTGCCTTCAAACTCGAAACCCTGAAGGAACTCCGGGTCATCGTGCTGTTCCACCTGGTGGGGACCTGCATGGAACTGTTCAAAACGGACGTGGGTTCCTGGTCCTACGAGGCCGAGGGCGTGCTGCGGATCGGCGCCGTGCCCCTCTTCAGCGGCTTCATGTACGCGGCCGTGGGTTCCTACATGGTCCGCGTCTACCGGCTCTTCGACCTCCGGTTCGCCAACTACCCACGCAGGTGGATCACCGCAATCGTGGCCGCGGCCATCTACGTCAACTTCTTCAGCCACCACTACATCTGGGACCTGCGCTGGGTGCTGCTCGCCGCCGTCGTGGTGGTCTTCGGCCGCTGCGTGATGCACTTCCGGGTGTTCCGGCGGCAGTTCCAGATGCCGCTGGTGGTCTCGTTCCTGCTGGTGGCGCTGTTCATCTGGATCGCCGAGAACATCGCCACCTGGTCCGGTGCGTGGCTCTATCCCAGCCAAATGGCGGGCTGGCACCCGGTGGGACTGGAGAAACTCGTGGCCTGGTTCCTGCTGATGATCATCTCCGTAGTGCTGGTGGCCTGGGTCTACAAGCCGGCACCCCCGGAAGAAGAAGGCGGACGACGCCGGGCGTTCCGGGTACGGTCAAACCTGCCCGGTTGAGGGGACGCCTGGGAGAAGACCGAGGCGACGTTGCCGCGGCAGAACCCTCCCGTGCAGAGGGGCACTGCCGTAACCCGTTTAGGCAGGGCCCTCGCTAGGATTCCGCAGGGGCTGTTTGATGGAAACCATGGCCCTAGAAACACCTGTCGATACCAGTAAGCCCGGCACTGCAGACCGCCGCGAAGACCACCGCGCGCGCTGGGGAGGCGTCTATGCGATGTCGCTGTGCGTCTTCGCGCTGATCGCCTCCGAATTCATGCCCGTCAGCCTGCTCACCCCGATGGCGGCCGACCTCCAGGTTTCGGAAGGCATGGTGGGGCAGGGCATCGCCATCTCGGGCCTGTTCGCCGTACTGACCAGCCTGTCCGTGTCTGCGCTGGCGGGCACCATGAACCGGAAAACCCTGCTCCTTGGGCTGACAGCGTTGATGGCGGTGTCCGGAGCCTTGGTGGCCCTTGCGCCCGGGTACCTGCTGTTCATGGTTGGCCGCGCGCTGATTGGCGTTGTGATCGGTGGATTCTGGTCCATGTCGGCGGCTACCGCGATGCGCCTGGTGCCGGCCCACCAGGTGGCGCGTGCCCTGGCCATTTTCAACGGCGGCAACGCCCTGGCCACGGTGCTGGCCGCCCCACTGGGAAGCTACCTTGGGACCCTTATGGGCTGGCGCGGCGCGTTCTTCTGCCTTGTGCCGGTGGCTCTGATCGCCCTGGCCTGGCAGTGGATCAGCCTTCCCGCCATGAAGATTGAAGAGCGGCCCCTCAAAACTGTGCGCGTTTTCGGAATCTTCCAGGCGCTCAGGAACGGACCTGTCGCCTGGGGGATGGCAGCCTGCGGGGCCTTCTTCATGGGTCAGTTCATCCTGTTTACCTACGTGCGGCCGTTCCTCGAAACGGTGACCCTGGCCGGCGTCGCCACCGTGTCCCTGGTGCTGCTGGTGATCGGTGTGGCCGGTTTCGCCGGCACGATGCTGATTGGGCGCTTCCTGGGTACGGGCCTGTACAGGACGCTGGTTGCCATTCCGGTGCTGATGGCAGTCATTGCCGCAGCCCTTGTTCCGTCCGGCGGCTGGATCGCCGCCGTCGTGGTCCTCCTGGGGCTGTGGGGACTCCTGGCCACCGCCGCACCCGTGGGCTGGTGGAGCTGGGTTGCCAAGGCCATGCCGCACGACGCCGAGGCAGGCGGTGGCCTGATGGTCGCAGTTGTCCAGACATCCATCGCCATCGGATCCATGCTGGGCGGGGTGCTGTTCGATGCCACTGGCCACCGCGGGACGTTCCTGGTGAGTGCAGCGGTTCTTGCAGTTGCGGCGGCATTGGCGTTCCAGGCCTCGCGGGCAGGAGGACGGGCCCGCTGACCCGTCCAAGACTTTCGATTAATCCGGAATACAAGGAGGAAAAAGTGAAGTTCACCAAGAGCGGCGGCCAGACCGGGGCCGGGCCGACAGAATGGTTCACCGGAACGGTGCAGATCGACGGCATCCGTAACCCCGACCACCAGTCAGCCATCGGCTGTGCCCACGTCCGGTTCGCCCCCGGGGCACGCACCGCCTGGCACCACCATCCCAAGGGCCAGACCCTCTACGTGACGGATGGCATCGGCCTCGTGGCCCGGCGCGGTGGGGAGGTCCAGGAAATCCGACCCGGCGACGTCGTCTACATCGAGCCCGGCGAGGAGCACTGGCACGGAGCCACCCCGGACCGGTTCATGGCGCATGTGGCCATGCAGGAAGCCGACGGGAACGGGCAGGTGGTCACCTGGCTCGACCACGTCACCGACGACGAGTACCTGGCCTGACCGGCCGGAAAACGAAAGCGGACGACGGCGGGAATTTCCGCCGTCGTCCGCTTCACGTTGTGCGGGAAGTGCCTCAGTCCTCGTAGGTGTTTGCGATGTATACATCGCACGGGGCGTTGTGCGCCACGCTGTTGGCCACGCTGCCCAGGAGCCGGCCGATGCCGCGCATCCTGCGGTTGCCCACCACGATCAGCCGGGCATTCAGGCGGATGGCTTCCTTGATGAGCGAGTCGCGCCGGCTTTCCGCGGGAAGCGAAGTGGGTGACCTCCACTCCAGGCCTGGACGCGCCCAGGGATTCGGCAACATGCTGGGCGCTGTCACCCCGGAAAACAGTCACCTGGTCGGAGCCCGAACCGAAGGTCTCGGCGCTCTCCGACTCGAACCCGGTCACCACGTGCAGCGACGCTCCGAGCGACTCGGCCAGGTCCAGTGCCACTTCCGCAGCTTTCCGCGCAGATGCGCTGGCATCCACGCCTACAACGACTACTCCACTCATGGGGGCTCCTTCACTCGGGGGCAATACCGTCAAGGGGCCAGTCTAAAGGAGGGGCCAGCGGATGCGGCGGCGGCACAGGGAACCGGGGCTGCGGTGTCCGGTCAGGTGTTTGCTCCCAGCAGCGGCTCGCCGGGAACGTGCTGGCTCCGCTGGACGGCGCCGGGCTGGCCCGGGGTGTGCCGGCCCCGGCTGTACTGGCTTGCGGGGCGGGCCAGGCCGAAGTGCTCACGCAGCGTCCGTCCGGAGTATTCGGTGCGGAACAGGCCGCGGGACTGCAGGATGGGGACCACCTCGTCAGCGAACGCATCGAAGCCCCCGGGCAGCCACGGCGGCATGATGTTGAACCCGTCCGCGGCGCCTCCCTCGAACCAGCGCTGGATCTCGTCCGCCACCTGAACAGGAGTCCCGGCAAAAACGTAGTGTCCGCGGGCGCCGGCGAAGCGGTGCAGCACCTGGCGGACGGTGAGGTTTTCGCGGCAGATGATGTCCAGCACCAGCTGGCTGCGGCTGCCCGCCTTACCCGCGGTGGCCAGCAGTTCCGGCGGGAACGGCCCGTCCAGCGGCACCCCGTCCAGGTCGATGCCCAGCAGCTTCCGCAGGATCCCCAGCCCGTATTCGGGCTGGGTGAGCTCGTCGAACTCCTGCTTCAGCGCTTTCGCTTCGGCTTCGGTGGAGCCCAGGTACGGGCTGATGCCGGGCAGCACCAGGAGCTGTCCGGGGTCCCGGCCGAACGCCGCCGCCCGGGCCTTGATGTCCGCGTAGAACTCCTGCGCGCTGTCCAGCGACTGGTGGGCCGTGAACACCGCCTCCGCGTGTTCGGCGGCAAAGGCCTTGCCGTCCTCGGACGAACCAGCCTGCACGTAGACCGGGCGGCCCTGCGGGGAGCGCGGCGTGTTCAGGGGTCCTGCCACGCGGAAGTACCTGCCCTCATGCTCCACCGGATGGATCCGTGACGTGTCGGCGAAAATTCCCGTGCCGGCGTCGGCCACTACTGCGTCGTCCTCCCAGCTGTCCCAGAGCTTGCCCACCACGCGGACAAAGTCGTCAGCCCGGTCATAGCGTTCAGCGTGCGGCGGGTGCTCATCCAGTCCGAAGTTCTGCGCCGCCCGTTCCGCGCCGGTGGTCACGATGTTCCAGCCGGCGCGGCCGTTGCTGAGGTGGTCCAGCGAGGCGAACAGCCGGGCCGCGTTGTACGGCTCCAGGTAGGTGGTGCTGGCCGTGCCGATCAGGCCGATCCGCTCCGTGGCCACCGCAATCGCGGACAGCCAGGTGAACGGTTCGATCCGGAACCGGGTGGCGAACTGGACATTGCTTTCCAGCGCCGGGCCGTCCGCGTAGAACACCGCATCCAGCTTGGCGGCCTCGGCCCGCTGCGCCAGCTCCTGGTAGAACCGGATGTCCAGCAGCCGGTCGGTGTGGGACTTCGGGTGCCGCCACGCGGCCTCGTGGTGGCCGCCCGGATAGATGAACAGGTTGAGTTTCAGCTGCCGGCCCATCAGAACGCGGAGCCGATCGATGCGAGCTCCGGAGCGGCCGCATGGGCGTACTGGTTCTCCGGGCGGCGAAGGCCGTAGTGCTCCCGGAGTGTCCGTCCGGTGTATTCGGTGCGGAACAGCCCGCGCTCCTGCAGGATGGGCACCACCTGGTCCACGAACGTTTCCAGCCCGGAGGGGAGCACCGGCGGCATGATGTTGAACCCGTCCGCCGCGCCGCCGTCGAACCATTCCTGGATGGCGTCCGCCACCTGCGCCGGGGTGCCCGTGAACGTGCGGTGCCCGCGGCCGCCGCCCAGCCGGCCAATCAGCTGCCGGACGGTGAGCTGCTCGCGGCGGGCCAGCTGCACGATCAGCGTGTAGCGGCTCTTGGCGCCCTCGATTTCGTCCTCGCTGGGCAGGTTGTCCGGCAGTTGACGGTCCAGCGGCAGGTCTTCCGGCTCCACCCGCAGGGTCTTGGCGAGCTGGATCCGGGCGTACTCGGGCTTGATCAGCCGGTCCAGTTCGCGTTCCAGCTCCAGGGCTTCCTCCACGGTGGCGCCGATGACGGGCACGATCCCGGGGAGGATCTTGATGGTTTCCGGGTCGCGGCCGGCAGCGGCGGTGCGGGCCTTGAGGTCGCGGTAGAACTCCTGCGCGTCGGCAAGGGTCTGGTGCGCGGTGAACACAGCGTCCGCGTATTTCGCGGCGAGGTCCTTGCCGTCTTCAGACGAGCCTGCCTGCACGATCAGCGGATGGCCCTGCGGGGAGCGGGGCACGTTGAGCGGTCCGCGGACCTTGAAGTGTTTTCCCTCGTGGTCCACGGTGCGGATCCTGTCCGCGTCGCCCCACACGCCCTCATCCTTGTCGGCCAGGACGGCATCGTCCTGCCAGCTGTCCCACAGCTTCTGCGCCACCTCGATGAACTCGCCGGCACGCTCGTACCGGACGGCGTGGGCGGGCTGATCGTCCACGCCGAAGTTGCGGGCAGCGTCCGGCCCGGCCGTGGTCACCACGTTCCAGCCGGCCCGTCCGCCGCTGGCCCAGTCCACCGAAGCGAAGCGGCGGGCCAGGTTGAACGGCTCGTTGTAGGTGGTGGAGGCGGTAGCGATCAGCCCGATCCGCTCCGTGGCGCCGGCGATGGCGGTGAGGAGCACTGTGGGCTCGAGCTTGCCCGCGGGGCGGCGGCCCACCTCGCCGAACAGGACGGGGGAGTCGGCGAAGAAGATCGAGTCCAGCCGGCCGCGTTCGGCGGTGCGGGCGAGGTTCTTGTAGTGCTCCACGTCGGTGCTGGCCTGCGGGTCGCTTTCCGGCAGCCGCCAAGAGGCCTCGTGGTGGCCGGTGCTCATGAGGAAGGCGTTGAGGTGGAGGTGGCGCTGCGGTTCAGTGGGCGTGCTGCTCATGGAAGGCTCCTTGGAAAGTTTTGGGTTAGCGGCCGACGGCGGCGGGCTGGGCGGGGTGGACGGGTTCCGGGGCGTGCGGGGCTTCGACGCCCAGGGCGGTGAGCAGGTCGCGGCGGAGGGCTTCGTGGCCGGCGGCATCGGCTGACGAAGCGATCCCCGGTGCAACAGTGCGCACGGTGGCGATGCGCCCGTGGTCCAGCACCACGATCCGGTCCGCCAGGGCGATGGCCTCGTCCACGTCGTGGGTGACCAGCAGGACCGCCGGCCGGTGCGCGGCCACGAGGTCCTGGAGCAGGCCGTGCATCCTGATCCGGGTCAGCGCGTCGAGGGCGCCGAACGGTTCGTCTGCCAGCAGGAGCTGCGGCTCACGGACCAGGGATCGGGCCAGGGCGACGCGCTGCTGTTCACCGCCGGACAGCTCGTGCGGCCAGGCTTTTTCGCGGCCCGCGAGCCCCACCTCGGCGAGGGCCCTGCGCGCCCGGCTCTCGGCGTCGTGCTCCCGCAAACCAAGGGTGACGTTGCCCAGGACGGTGTCCCACGGCAGGAGCCGGGAGTCCTGGAACACCACTGACACGCGGTCCGGGACGCTGATGACGCCGCTGCCGCGGACGTCGTGGTCCAGCCCTGCCAGGGCGCGGAGCAGGGTGCTCTTGCCGCAGCCGCTGGGTCCAAGGAGTGCCACGAATTCGCCGGGTGCGATGTCCAGGTCCACGCCGTTCAGGACGCCTTTGGGCCCGAAACTGCGGACCACGTCCCGCACGGACACCGCGGCCTTGGCGGCGTCCGCGGAGGGGTTGGTGAGTGGACGGGATGCGACGGCGGTCAGCCCGCCAGGGTGCGCTGCCATGAGAGGGCCTTTCGTTCGATGAAGCGGACAATGCCGTCGGAGAGCAGGCCAAGGATGCCGTAGACAGCCAGGCCGAGGACGATGATGTTGGTTTGGCCGTAGGTGCGGGCGAGCTCCATCATGTAGCCGATACCGCTGGTGGCGTTGATCTGTTCCACCACCACCAGCGACACCCACGCGCCGGTGACCGCGAAGCGCAGGCCCAGGAAGAACCCGGGCAGGGCGCCGGGGAGTACCACCTTGCGGATGAAGCCGGCCCGGCTCAGGCCAACGGTCTGTGCCAGTTCCACGTAGCGCAGGTCGATGCCGCGCAGCCCGGCGTGGGTCTGCAGGTAGATCGGGACGAACACGCCCAAAGTGATGGTGAGGACCTTCATGGTCTCGTCGATGCCGAACCACAGGATCAGCAGCGGGATCAGGGCCAGGCCGGGGATGGCGCGCTTGATCTGCACGGGGCCATCGATCAGTGCTTCGCCGATCCGGCTCAGCCCGGCCAGGAGTGCCAGGGTTGCGCCGACAACGATTCCGAAGAACAGTCCCAGGCCCGCGCGCTGGGCGGAGATGGCGAGGTTCTCCTGGAACCGGCCGTCGGCGATCAGCTCCCCTGCGGTGGCCACCACGGTCCAGGGTTCGGAGAGGATGCGCGGATCGAGGATGCCGGTGGCGGACGTGACGGTCCAGAGTGCCAGCAGCGCTCCGGGGCCGAGCAGCCAGGCGAGCCGGCGGCGCCTGCCCGGGCCCAGCCGCTTGCCGGTGGGCCGGACGTCGTCACGCTTATCGAGGTCCGGGTCCAGATGGGGTTCGACGGCGGGACGGTCCAGTACGGCGCTCACGCGGCACCTGCCGTGGCGGCCGCGGCGAAGGACGTGCCGCCGATGGCCTCGAACCGGGTGTCGTAGAGGTCCGTGGCCTTCAGTTGCGGCTTCTTCTGTTCGCGGGACAGCAGGTCGATGGTCTGCTGGTGGCGTTCGATTGCCTCGGTCCACGAGGTGGGGATGTCCCGTTTTCCGGTGGCTTCGATCAGGTACTGGCCGTCCTCGCGGGACAGGCCCTGGTCCTTGACGTAGTAGCCGGCCAGCCATTCCTCCGGGTGGTCTTCCACCCAGCGCTGGGCCTTGCCCCACACCTCCACATACTTGGCCAGTGCGGCTGCCTTGGCGGGGTCGGCCAGGACGCCGGCGGGGGAGTAGAGGTGGCCGGGGTCATCCCGCAGGCCGTGGCGGAGGGTGCTGGCGCCGTCGTCCTTGTATTTGGCGAGGTAGCGCTTGATCTGGACCCCGCCCAGTGGTGCGGCGTCCACCTGCTTGCTGGACAGTGCGGAGGCGTAGGCGTCGCCGGTGCTGGGCAGTTCCACGAGCTTCACGTCCTCCTGCGTGAGGCCGGCCTTGTCCAGGATGCGCAAAACCAGGGCGCCCTGTGCCTGGCCGGGGCTGTACGCCACCTTCTTGCCGCGCAGGTCCTCCAGCTTCGTGATCCCGGCTCCGGGCGCGACGCCGAGTTCGTAGATGGGGTGGTTCACGGCGTCCTGGCGGTAGACGGCGGCGATGATGCGCACGTCAAGGCCGGTCCAGGTGGCGTGGATGGGCGGGATATCGGCCACCGAGCCGACGTCCAGGGCATTGGCCCGGAACGCTTCGGTGGTTTGTGGCCCGCCGGAGAGGTTGGCGAACTCCACGTTGATGCCGGCCAGTTCCTTGTTCAGGCCGGAGAGTTCCAATGCCACGCGGATGCTGGGGTCGCCCACCGTGATGGTGGTGCCGGGCGGTACCGATGACGCCAGCGGGGCGAGGGCTTCCTGGCTGATCCGCTCGCCGCCGGCGGTGGCGGAACCGCCGCAGGCCGTAAGGAGCCCGACGGCGGGAATCGCCAGGAGTGCCCCGAGCGCACGGCGCCGGGTGAAAGGGGGTGGGGAGGATGCTGCGAAGGACATGGGTGCCTTTCGGAAGGAATGCGGGCGAATCCGGGCAGGGCAGGCTAAGGCTCGTGGCCCGGAAGGCGGGAAAGGGGTGAAAGGGGAGTGCCGGCGTCGGGCGAATCAGGCCCGACGCGCCGGCCCCCGCTGCAAGGAAATCTGTGGGGCTGCGGCCGAAGCTAGCGCCGTGTTGCTGCCATTCGGCGGGGCGGAGATATTCGGGAGCAACAATGCGGACCCCATGTGGTGCTGCCGTGCATTCGGCTGGATGAATCAGACATCAGGTCCTCCTGTCTTTGATGGGGCCGGGTTGGGCTGGCGCGGGTTGAAGCTGGTGGGTGCTGCAAATCGGCCTGGCCGGGACCGTGAAAACTACCTAAGCACGCATCTCAGGGGCTTGGCCAGCACTTTGCGGCGGACGCTCAACGGGACGCAACGGCGCTACATATTCGGGTGCTGCACGGTCAAAACAGGCAACCCTGCGCCACGAACCGCAACGGGGTGTCATGTGACTGGAACTGCGGGCTAGTGAGGCTAGCGGGCCAAGCGCGTCCTCTCGACCAAGTTTCCGGTGACCCATGCCGGCGCCGCCGGCGTTGCCGTGGGGTCGGCGAAGAACTCTTCCATCGCTGCCACGGTGCGGTCCAGGGTGTGCACGTTGCGAGCCGCCACGGAGGCTGTTCCGTTCGCCACCGGCACCTCGACGGTGCCCGTGGCGGACCCGGCACCGGGCCCGAAGTCCTGCAGCTCCGACCACCGGTCCGCGTTTCCGGTGTCGCTGTTCCGGTGGCACACGAAACCCACAGTGGCAGAGCCAACGGCTTCGAACCGGGAGGTGCCGTACTCCACAACGAGCGCTCCGGGATTCGTCCCGTCCAGGGCGCGGAGGGCGGCCAGGGCTGCATTCTTGGCATCCTCTTCCGAGCCGAACGCCGCGCCGTCAACAATCCAGTCGCTGTAGACCCGGTACCCGCGGGCCGTGGGCATGATTTGCCTCATTTCCACACCCAAAACGCGGGAAGACCATCCCATTTCGAAGTCGTATTCGCCTGGCGTGATTGAGGAGGCAATTTGGTCACGGTTCTCGAAGGACACGCCGTCGGAGTAGTGCACCGGACCGCAGTCCGATGTTTCCAGCTGAACCCCTGCGGTGGAAGCGGAGCCGCGGGTTCCGCCGGAACTGGTGCTCGGTGCGGCAGACACCACGTCGCAGCGGACGGTCCGGACATCCCAGGAATCCCCGAAAATGGTTACCACCATGACAAGGGCAAAGAGCAGGAAGGCGCCGCCGCACAGCCGCCAAATCCAGGGTGAGGCAGCCTTGAAGGCCCTCGCCACCGGCGAAAGCGCCCGGGGCTGGCGTTCATCACCCGCGTCCGTTACAGCCAGCCGCGTCCCACCGTTATCGTGTGTATCCCCCATGACGGCAAGCCTAGTAGGGCGGCGTCGGGGATGCGCATCGATTGAAGGCAGGCGATGATCTACCTATGACTACACGCCGGCCTGTGGTGAAAGCGCATCAACCTGTCCGGCGTGCACCGTCCGCTGCCCTGTCGGTGCGGTTCATGGTTGCCGCAGCTCTCGCCGCCACCCTGGTGGCCGTGGCAGGGTGCACGGTGGACCAGTCGCCCCCGCCTGCAACAGGAACGCCGGCTTCCCCTACTTCGTCTGCACCGGCACCGTCCTCTCCGGCCTCCTCCACTGCGGACAGTCCATCGCCCACCGTGGCAGCCACCATCGCGGGCACCCCGCAGCCGGTGGCCACCGGCATGGAGGCTCCGTGGTCGGTGGTGTTCCGCGACGGCGTTCCGCTGGTCAGCGAACGCAACAGCGGCCGGATCCTGGAGCTTGCCGCGGACGGCTCGGCGCGGTCCATCGGCACCGTGGACGGCGTGGCCGCCCGCGGGGAAGCCGGTCTGCTCGGCCTCGCCGTGGGCAACGGCGGTGACCTCTTCGTCTACTCGACGGCGGAGGACGGCAACCGTGTTCAACGCTTCCCGGTCACCGGTACGCGTGGCTCGTTGTCCCTGGGGCAGCCGCGGACCCTCCTGGACGGGATCCCGGCGGCTGGCAACCACGACGGCGGCCGGATCGCCTTCGGGCCCGACGGCATGCTGTACGTGACCACCGGGGATGCCGGGCGGCGGAATGACGCCCAGGACCGGGACGCGCTGGCCGGAAAGATCCTGCGGATGACGCCCGAGGGCACCGTTCCAGCCGGCAACCCCTTCCCCGGATCCCTCGTCTACAGCTACGGACACCGGAACCCGCAGGGAATCGCCTGGGCTGATGACGGAACCATGTTCGCCACGGAGTTCGGGCAGAACACGTGGGACGAGCTCAACATCATCACCGCCGGAGCGAACTACGGCTGGCCAACGGTGGAGGGCATCGCGGACCGGGACGGCTTCGTGGACCCGGTGCAGCAGTGGCAGCCAGGTTCGGCCAGCCCCAGCGGGATGGTCCACACCGGCGGGACCCTGTTCATCGCGAACCTGCGCGGGCAGGTGCTGCGGTCCGTTCCGGTTTCGGATCCGTCCACCTCTGGCGAGCACTTCGGACGGGAGTTCGGCCGGCTCCGCGACGTCACGGTGGCACCGGACGGCAAGCTGTGGCTGGTCACCAACAACACCGACGGGCGGGGCAGCCCACGGCAGGGCGACGACCGGATCCTCGCCGTTCCATTGGGATAGCACCTACAAGGTTGGGGCCCGTTGCGGCGGGCACCGCCGGTCCTGATGCCGGGTCAGTTCCGGGCGCCCGCGTGGGCCAGTTCCACGATGTTCTCCGTCACCGCCCAGGACGCGAGCAGCTTCAGGGCCTGGTCCGAGGCGCTGCCGGGGGTGGCCGGATAAACCGTCAGGGAATGCCCGGGGTCTTCCTCCAGCCCCAGGACCTGGTAGTTCAGTTCCAGCAGGCCCACCACGGGGTGCTGGAAAAACTTGGTCCCCGCGTAGTGGCGCCGGACGTTGTGGGCAGCCCACCGGGTGCGGAACTCGTCGCTGCGCATGGACAGCTCGCCGATGAGTTCGGCAATGCCCTTGTCGTGCGGGTTCCGCCCCGCCTCGCGCCGCAGGATGGCCACATTGGTGTTCGCGGCACGCTCCCAGTCCGTGTAGAAGGTGTGAGCCCGGGGGTCCAGGAAGATGAACCGTGAATGGTTGGCGGGACGTGCCGGTCCACGGTACATGTCCGAATACAAGGCGTAACCGAGGGTGTTCGCAGCAACGATGTCCAGCCGGTTGTTGCCGATGAACGCTGGAGCCCCGGTGATCGTGTCCAGCAGGTACTGCAGCTCCGGGCGCACCCCCGCCGCCGGAGCAGTGGCGGCACGTTTGCGCCCCGACGTGTTGGCGGTGCGGGCAAGGTCATAGAGGTGGTCGTGCTCGGCACGGTCCAGTTCCAGCGCACCGGCGATGGCATCCAGCACGCTGTCCGAGACCCCCGTCAGGTTCCCCCGTTCCAGGCGCGTGTAGTAGTCCACGCTGACGCCGGCCAGCCTGGCCACTTCCTCCCGGCGGAGCCCTGGCACCCGCCGCCGCCCACCGTAAGGTTCAATGCCTGCCTGTTCGGGCGTGATGCGCCCGCGGCGGGTGGAAAGGAACTGCCGTACCTCGGCTCGGTTATCCATACACGACACGTTACGACGAATGCCCGGGCCCTAAGGAGGGTCTGCCATAACCCGTTACAGCAGGGCCCTCGCTACCGGCCCCAATAACAGGTGTGATGGAGAACATCCCATCCGCAGCCAAAGGTAGGACTGCCAGTACTAGGTACAACAGGGCCACCGAGGCAGGCCCGTTTTGCAGATTCCAGGCCCACAGCGCCGGTAGCATTTTAGAGATCCCCCAAGAAGCACAGGAGAACCATGACCACCGTCAAGGCATACGCATCCCCGTCCGCCACCGAGGACCTGGTTGCAACCACCATCGAACGCCGCGAAGTGGGACCCCACGATGTCCTGATCGACATCAAGTTCGCCGGCATCTGCCACTCCGACATCCACACCGTGCGCGGTGACTGGGGCCCCCAGCAGTACCCGCTGGCCCCCGGCCACGAAATCGCCGGCATCGTCACCGAGGTTGGCTCCGAGGTCACCAAGCACAAGGTCGGCGACCGCGTCGGCGTCGGCTGCATGGTGAACTCCTGCCGCGAGTGCGTGAACTGCCAGAAGGGCGAGGAGCAGTACTGCCTCAAGGGCAACGTCGGCACCTACGGCGCTGTTGACCGCGACGGCACCATCACCCAGGGCGGTTACTCCACCCACGTCGTCGTCACCGAGGACTTCGTGGTGACCATCCCCGAAGGCCTGGACCTCGACGTCGCCGCCCCGCTGCTCTGCGCCGGAATCACCACCTACTCACCGCTGCACCACTGGGGCGCAGGTCCCGGCAAGAAGGTCGCCGTCGTCGGCCTCGGCGGCCTCGGCCACATGGCCGTCAAGATCGCCCACGCCATGGGCGCTGAGGTGACGGTCCTGTCGCAGTCCCTGAAGAAGCAGGAAGACGGCCTCCGCCTGGGCGCCGACAAGTACTACGCCACCAGCGACGAGAACACGTTCTCCGAACTCGCCGGCCACTTTGACCTGATCATCAACACGGTCAGCGCCTCGATCGACATCAGCTCCTACCTGCAGCTGCTGACCCTCGACGGCGCACTGGTCAACGTGGGTGCTCCCGCCGAGCCGCTCCCGGTCAACGCCTTCGCCCTGATCGGCGGACGCCGGTCCTTCGCCGGCTCCATGATCGGCGGCATCCGCGAAACCCAGGAGATGCTCAACTTCTGCGCCGAGCACGGCATCGGCGCAGAGATCGAGGTCATCCCGGCCGAGAAGATCAATGAGGCCTACGAGCGCGTCCTGGCCTCGGACGTCCGCTACCGCTTCGTGATCGACACCGCCACGATCTAAGCCAGTAAACGTGCGACGGCGGCCCGCTCCGGAAGGAGCGCGGCCGCCGTTCGTGCGTTAAGTCCGTGCAGGACCGCCACGTAGATCCCGCCGTTACCGGGCGCAACGGTTGGGCGCCAATCGGATGCCGGCCAGTTCAAAACCGGGCGGCAGTCCCACAATTGAAGGACTTATCTTGCGAGGCCCGGGAGGGTGTCATGAAAGCGTTCCGCGGGTTGCTTCCCGTTTTGGTCCTGGCCGCGGTGGCCGTAGCGGGCTGCGGACAGCAGGCCGGCCCGCCGCAGTCCACCACCTCAGCTCCCTCCCCGCCGTCGATGCAGCCGTCCGTCCCGTCCGCTGGGACAGGTACAACGACGACCCCGGCGCCCACTCCCACCAGCACCAAGGGGACCTGGGCAACGTTTACGACGGCGGACGGGCAGCTGGCGTTCGACCACCCCGCGGGCTGGAGCGTCCGGGATCCGGCAGGGGAGCTGCCGGAAGGCGGCTGGGCCTTTGCCGAGGTCACCAACGAGGCCGGCAAGCCGCTGGCGACGCTGCGGACGAACATGGCCACCGGCTCCACCTGCACGGAGAAGTACCCGTTCACTGAACTAGAATCCCAGCAGCTCCCTGCGCTGGCCCAGGCCGGAACAGTGCCGCGCTTCGTATACGAAACACGCGGCAATTCCGGCACCCCCGGGCCGGACAACACCCCGGCTGCGGCCTACGGCATAACCGTCTCCGCCGCACCCGACGGCGACCTGGCCTGCCCGATCTTCCAGTTCTTCACCTGGCCGCCCACTGCCGCCATGTTCGGTGCGTTCTATAACCCGGAGAACAACACCACACCCGGCAGCGAGTCGCTTCCGTACCTGGAACAGGCCCGAAAGTACATGGACACCACGGAATACCAGAACATCCGCCGGATGATTACCTCGCTCCGCCCGGCCGGGTGACAGTCCAGGCGTGCCCGGTTTTGAGTTCCGGTCCCGCAGCCCGGCCGCTAGGTGGGTTCCTTCCTGAGTTCGCGGAGGATTTCGAGTTGCTCACGGTTGACTGATATCAACAGTTCGATCTCCTCCTTGGCCCTGAGGTTTGTGTCGTAGTCGTGTTGGGCCATGGCCGCCGTGATGGCGTCCTGCCTCTTGGCAGCGATGAGGAGAATTGCACCCTGGAGCCCTGCCAGCATGGAGAGCAGCAGATTCAGGAGTATGTAGGGGTACGGGTCCCATGCGTTGGACGCCAGTGCCCACGTGTTGATGGCAGCCCAGATCATCATGAAACCGATGAAGCTGCCCACGAATGGCCAGCTTCCCATCCCGTTGCGCATGACGTCGGCGGCGCGCTGGCCCGGCGTCAGTGACGCAAGGTGTTTGTCGTGCCAGGTCTGTGTGTGATGGTCCATGACTCAGACTAGAGCGCGGGGCCCGGCATTGAGGGACCTGCGGTGGAGCCGGAACAGGACTTCGACGGCGAGGGCCCCGGAGAGGCCGGCCAGCACAGATGCCGTGAGGTGTTCCAGTGACAGCACCTCGAAATCGAAGAAGTCCCGCAGTGGGGGCAGTGTCAACAGGAGAACCAGGGCAGCGTACATGGCAACGATGATGATGGCCCGCCACCGGTTCAGCGGCCGGGAGAGAACTACCAGCACCCAGAGCGCTACGAGGGTCAGCACGATGACGGAAGCCGTCCGCATTTCCTTGGTGCCAATATTCAGCTGCAGGGAGTATGCGTTGATGGCGAGGATTGCGAGGGCCGTGATGAGCCCTGCCGGTACGGCAAATGAGAGTGAGCGTTTGAGGAAACCGGGGTGGTAGCGGCGGCTGTTGGGCATCAGGGCGAGGAAGAAGGCGGGGATTCCTATGGTGATGCCGTCGGTAGCCGAAAACTGCCGGGGAAGCAGTGGGAATGCCCAGAGCATGGCGCCGAACGTCACGGACAGAATGACGGCGTAGGCCGTCTTGGCCAGGAACAGCATCGAGACCCGCTCAATGTTGGCAATCACGCGCCTGCCCTCCCCGACCACCGACGGCAGCCTGTCGAACCGGCCGTCCAGCAGCACCAGCCGCGACACAGCCTTGGTGGCGGCTGCGGCTGAGTCCATGGCAATGCCGATGTCGGCTTCCTTCAGGGCCAGGGCATCATTGACCCCATCGCCGGTCATGGCCACGACGTGGCCCCGCCTTTGCAGCGCCTGGACCATGGCCTTCTTTTGGGCCGGGGTTACCCGGCCAAACACGGTGTGGTCTTCCATGACACAGGCCAGGGATTCGGGGTCCTCGGGCAGCTGCCGGGCGTCAAAGCCGTTATCAGTGGCCAGTCCGACCTCCCTGGCGACAGCTGCCACCGTCCGGGGGTCATCCCCTGAAATGATCCTCAGGCCCACGCCCTGATCCCGGAAGTAGGCCAGCGTTTGTGCGGCGTCGGGCCGGACTTCTTCCCGGAAAGTGAGGAGGACGGCTGGAGCCAGTCCGGCGGGAAGAACCGGTTCATCCTGACCGGTCCAGGAACCCGTTGCCGAGTGTGCCAGGACAAGGGTCCGCAGGCCCGTGGCGGCCAGGACGGCGGCCGCCTCCAGCACGGGGACGGCGCCGGCGTCCCTGGCATCGAGGACAATCTCGGGCGCGCCCAGCACCCATGCACCGGCCGTGGATGCCTGGGCTGGGAAACTCGCCGCGCTCCATTTCCGGGCCGAGGAAAACGCGACGGACGAGTCCGGGCCGGCGCCGTCGTCGTTCGGGAAGGAGCTGGCCAGGCACTGGGCGGTGGCGTTGGCGTCAGGGTCCGCGCCGAACCAGCCCAGGACCCTCGCCCAATCTTCCGGCGGCGCGGCACCGACGTGGTGTGCGGCGTCGAAAGCGATCCTGCCGAGGGTGAGCGTCCCTGTCTTATCGAGGCACAGCACGTCCACCCGGGCAAGCCCCTCCACCGCGGCCAATTCCTGAATCAGGACCTTCTGGCGGGCGAGCCGGACGGCGCCAACGGCAAAGGCGACGCTGGTCATGAGAACCAGTCCCAGCGGAATCATGGCAATGATGCTGGCGACGGCGCCCACGGCACCGGTTTGCCACCCGCCGGTGGCGATTGCCTGCTGCCACCCGCCCTGTTGCTGCATTTGCGCGTTGGCGACGATAGCCATGATGGGCAGCAGGGCCACGGTGATCCACCGGAGGACGCGGTTGAGCCCCGCACGGATCTCCGAGTGGACCAGCGAGAAGCGCTTGGCCTCGGCCGTCAGGCGGCTTGCGAAGGACGCAGGTCCAACTCGTATGACTTTTGCCCTGCCATGGCCGCTGACCACGCTTGAACCGGATAACACCTCGGCGCCAGCCTCCTTGCCCACCGGATCCGATTCACCGGTGAGCAGCGACTCGTCAACCTCAAGCCCCTGGGCGTCCAGCACCAACGCATCGGCAGTGACCTGGTCGCCGGCGCGAAGGACCAACACGTCGTCCTCGACCACGCCTTCGACGTCGATGTCCCGGACCGCACCGTCCCGGAGCACCCGCGCCAGCGGTGAGTTCAGGACGGCAAGGTGATCAAGGGACTTCTTGGCCCGGTATTCCTGGATCACGCCTATCAGTGCGTTGCTCGCCGCCGCGAAGCCGAACAAGGCATCCCGCCATTGGCCCAGCAACAGAAGCAGGAGGAAACTGCCGGCGACGATGGCGTTGAACAGGGTCAGGACATTTGCCCTGAAAATGTCCCACAGGCTCCTGCTGGAAAAGTCCGGCATCACATTGGTGGAGCCGGCCTCGACCCGCGCTGCCACCTCACCGGCGGAAAGACCTGCTGTTCCGGTGGTCGTCGGGGGAACAACGTTGGATTCCTTGCCGGCCCTCGAAATACCCTTCTTCATCACAGCTTTCCCAGTTCCGTGGGAAACGGGGAGTCCATCGTCGTTCCTTTGATCGGCCGGGGCGCTCCAAGGCACAGGCCGCCGTTCGGCGGCACCGCTGCCCTGCACGAGTTGCGCTAAGCGTATACCTCCGGTTCGCAGCGCCATACTGCCGGATTCGGCACCGGCACTGCGGTACGGAGTCACCGCGACGCCGCCCTATATTGTGACGCTTGACACGTGTTAGGTACTCGGTCTACAGTTCCTAACACGTGTTAGGAAGGAACTAGACATGACCGGAGCCATAAACGGGCAGCTGCGGCAGATCACCCGCCGCACCGCCCTGGGTGCCCTGGGCGCGGGAATCATCGGAGCATCCGTGGCGTCGTGGCCCCGGCTCTCCGGGACGGACATCCCCGGCCGCGGGGACAACAGCCTCAGCATCGCCATCCTGGGCACTGCAGCGGACGCCGCCGCCCGCCAGCGCGCCATCGACGCCTTCAGCAGCCTTCACCCGGATATCAAGGTGAAGGTCCAGGCCATCCAGGCCGTGGACTGGAAGGACTTCTTCACCAAGATCCTCACCATGGTGGCTGCAGGCACCCCGCCGGACGTGGTCTACGTGGCCACTGAAGGTGCCCAGCTCTTCGCCGAGAAGCTGGCCCACCCGCTGGACGAATACATCCGCCGCGACGCTGCGGACATGCGGGAGTTCTTCAGCGATGTCCACCCCAGCCTGGTGGAAGCGTTCATGTACAAAGGCAGCCTCTACCAGCTCCCCATGGACTGGAACGCGGCCAACATGTACTACAACACCGCGGCGTTCGCGGAAGCGGGGCTGGACCGCCCGGCAGATGACTGGACGCATCTCGATTTCCGCAACAATCTCGCCGCCATGCGCAAGGCCCGGCCCTCGGACTTCACCCCGTACTACTGGACCAACCGGCTCTTCGGCGGCGTGGTGCCCTGGCTCTACGCCAACGACACCAGCTTCCTCAAGGAAACCCGGTCCACCGGCGGAGACTGGCTCTGGGACGGCTTCTATGCCAGCGACCCCTCCCGCAGCCTCCGTTCCGGCGGCTACCAGTGGCTGGAACCCAACGCCAATGATGACCGCGTCTTCGAATCCTTCGACTACCTCCGCGGCCTGGTCAAGGACGGGCTCGGTGTCCGCCCGGAAGAAGGCGGCGGCAACTCCCTGGTGGGCCTGTTCGCCTCCAACCGGATCGGCACCACGCCTGCCGGCGGCTACTGGGTGCAGGGCCTGCACGAGGCAGGCATGGCCGAAGACGGCTTCGACGTCCAGTTCTTCCCGCGCTGGAAAACGCAGCGGCACCAGTTCGGCACCGCCGGATACGCCATGATGAAGACCGCCAAGGACAAGGACGCCGCCTGGGAATGGATCAAGTTCAGCTCCAGCCGCGAGGCAATGGAACTGATCTTTCCCAACCCCGCCACCACGCCGGCCCGCCGCTCCATGGTCAACGAAAAGCTCTACGCCGGCAAGGGGCCCGCACACTGGAAGGTCTTCTACGACACCCTGGACAGGTTCCCCACCACCGGCCCCATCCCGGCACCGCCCCAGCAGGCCGCCGTCGAAACGGCCCTGATGAAGAACGTCTCACTCGCCGTCAGCGGCGACGAACAGCAGCTCAAGCAGGCCCTTGCATCGATGCAGCGCGACCTTGAAATTGCCTTGAGGAGGCAGCCATGAGCACCACCATCCCGCCGCGGGAAAGGCCGCGGCAGGACGCCCGGCCGGACAAGCCCGCGCCGGCCCGGGGCAGGAAAGGCGCCTCCGGCAACCGCCACAGCCAGCGCTGGCTGGCCTGGGTCTTCCTGGCCCCCACCATCCTCGGCATGGGCCTGTTCACGTTGATCCCCATCGTGGCGTCCGTGGTCCTTGCCTTCTTCCGCTGGGACATCATCTCCGCACCGTCCTTCGTGGGCTTCAACAACTTCGCCGAAGTAGTGCAGGACCCCACCGTCCGGGTGTCATTCCTGAACACGATCGTGTTCGTGGTGGTGGCCGTTGCCCTGCAACTGGGTCTGGCCCTCGCCCTGGCCATCATGGTGCAGGAGAAGATGCCGGCGTGGCTGCGGGTGTTCTTCCGCTCCGCCTTCTTCTTCCCGCTGATCCTCTCCGCAGCGTCAGTGTCCATCTTCATGCGGTACCTCTTCAACGAACAGTTCGGCGTGGTCAACTGGCTCCTGTCCCTGGTGGGCATCCCCGCGGTCCCGTGGCTGACCACCCCCGGCGGGTCCGCCGCCGTCGTCATCCTGGTCTACGTCTGGCAGAACTTTGGCTTCTCGTTCCTGCTGTTCATCGGCGGCCTGGCGTCCATCCCGGTGGAGACCTACGAGGCCGCATCCATTGATGGCGCCACCGGCTGGCGCAAGCACCTGCACGTGACGCTTCCACTGCTCAGCCCCACCACTCTGGTGGCTTCCGTCATGGCCATCATCAGCGCCCTCCAGGTGTTCGACCAGCCGTACGTCCTCACCCGGGGCGGCCCGGGCGACTCCACCCGCACCGCCGTCATGGTGATCTTCGAATCGGCCTTCCAGCGGCTCGAATTCGGCCAGGCATCTGCCATCGGCGTGCTGCTCACCCTGATCATCATGGCCATCACGGCCGCGCAGTTCCGGCTCAGCAAACGATTCGTCTTCTACCAGTAAGGCCAGCCATGACCACCACCACTGAGCACGGCCTGGCCTCCGGGCCCACGCCCCGGCTCTCCGCAGGCCTCCCGGCCGTCCGCACTAACGGGCGCAGATTCAGCTGGAACACCGCCCTCCGCGTGGTCCTGCTGCTGATCGCCGCGGCCGTGACCCTGGGACCGGTGCTGTGGACGCTGTCCACCTCGCTGCGTTCGCCGTCGGAATCCTTCAAGCTGCCGCCGTCGTTCATCCCCTGGAACCCTGACTTCACGTCCTACAGCCAGGTGTTCCAGCAGCTGAACATCTTCCTGCTGGTCCTCAACAGCGCCCTGGTCACCGGCCTGATCGCCGTGGGCCAGATGGTGTCCGCGGCGCTGGCCGGCTACGCCTTCGCCCACCTGAAGTTCCGCGGCCGCGGCGCACTGTTCTCCATCGTCCTGGCCACCATGATGGTGCCGGTGCAGGTGACCATCGTGCCCGTCTTCATGCTGATCCGCGGCATGGGCCTGTCCGATACCCTCCTGGCGCTGATCCTGCCGGCCATCCCGACGGCGTTCGGCACCTTCCTGATGCGGCAGTACTTCCTGGGACTGCCCACGGAGCTGGCCGAGGCCGCCTCGATCGACGGTGCCTCACCCTGGCGGACCTTCCGCTCGGTCTACGCGCCGCTGGCCATGCCCGGCATGGCGATCGTGGGGATCCTGGCGTTCAACTTCCACTGGAACGAGTTCTTCCGTCCCCTCATCCTCACCATCTCCGAACAGAACTTCACGCTTCCGCTGGGCCTCGTCTCGCTCCAGGGCAACCTGGGCACCGGCAGCATCTCGGTGGTCCTGGCAGGCGTTGTCCTGTCAATGATCCCGGCGCTGGTGGTCTTCATGTTCGGCCAGCGCGCACTCCAGGCCGGCCTCACCGCCGGCACCGGCAAATAACCTACCCACCCGAAAGGCTCCGCCATGCCCACCCCGGACCTCGCCGCCATCTCCTTCGACGACGTCGCCGCCGCCCACCCCGATGCAGCCTTCCCGCGGTTCCACCCGCGCCCTGCCCGGGGCTGGATCAACGATCCCAACGGCATCAGCCTCATCAATGGCCGGTACCACGTCTTCTTCCAGTACAACCCGGATTCGGCCCGGCACCACAGGATTGCCTGGGGGCATGTCAGCTCCGCGGACCTGGTGCGATGGGAAGAACACCCCGTCGCACTGCGCCCCCAGCCGGGCGGGCCGGACGAGTACGGCTGCTGGACAGGCGTGGTGACGGACGACGACGGTGTCCCCACCGCAGCGTACTCGGGCGTCCGCGGTGACGGCGGGCACTCCGAGGTGGTCATCGCCCGCGGTTCGCAGGACCTTGTGGATTGGGACCAGACCGGGCACGTTGCGGCCCGGATGCCCGACGGCGGAGACGTCACGGCGGTGCGGGACCCCTTCATCTTCCGTTTCAACGGCAAGCGGTACGCCATGCAGGGCGCCGGCCTGGCCAACGGACACGCCGCGCTGCTCCTCTACACGGTGGAGGACCTGTCCGACTGGAAGTACCAGGGCATCTGGCTCACCACGGAAAACCCGGTTGCATCGCGGTTCACGCCCGCTGAGATCTGGGAGTGCCCGCAGCTGGTCCAGGTGCCTGATGCCTCCGGCGAGGACACGTGGCTGATGATGTTCTCCCTGTGGCTCTCCGGCGACGCCCACGAGCACGCCAACGGGGTGGGCCACCTGATCGGCTCGCTCACCGAAGACCCTGCCACGGGACTGCCGGTGTTTACGCCCCGCGGCGGTGGGTCCTCGGACCAGGGCCGGGACTTCTACGCCCCTCAGGTTGTTGCCCTCGGGGGCCGTGCCCTGCTGTGGGGCTGGGCCAACGAAGGGCCCGGCCGCGACGGGCGCCGTGGCCGCAGCCAGGAAGAAATCGACGCCGCCGGCTGGGCCGGAGTGCTCACTTTCCCGCGGGAGCTGTCTGTGGTGGACGGGGCCCTGGCCGTCACACCTGCCCCGGAAATCGAGGCTTACCGCGGAGACCCGGTGGCCCGCTCGGCCGAAGGCCGCGTGGAACTGCCGCCGTTCGCCGAAGCCGTGGTGACCCACGCCGCCGGCGCGCTGGATGCCACTGCCGGGGATGCCGCCGTCGAACTCCTGCTGGTGGGCGAGGGCGGGAAACAGACCGTTTTCAGCGGACCCCTTGCCGAAGGCGAGGAACTGCGGATCTACGTGGACGCCTCGCTGGCGGAGGTCTACCGCACCGGGGCCGTGGCAACCACCCTCCGCGCGTACCCGGCGGCGGGGGAGACGTGGCAGCTGCTGCTTCCGGCCGGCACTACGGCAGACGTGTGGGAGCTGAGCCAGCCCTAGCGCAGGGCTTTAGCGTCCGCTTTCAACGCCCGGTTCTCGGCGCATGTTGCTTAGCGCTCCGCAGGTACCGGGCCGGTGGACTCGCGGACCACCAGGCGGCAGGGCACCATCGTTTCGGTGCCGCTGCCGCCTGGCACGCCGTGATCGTCCAACTGCGCCCGGTGCTGTGTGACGTCGCCCAGCAGCGCGGTCATGGCGACGGCGCCCATCTCGCGCAGCGGCAAGGCCATGGTGCTTAGTGCGGGCACCATGGGCTTGGCCACGCGGAATTCGTCGTCGTAGCCCATAACGGAGATGTCCTGCGGGACGCTCAGGCCCAGCCGGTAGCAGGCCAGTACCACGCCAATGGCCAGGCGGTCGTTCGCACACAGGATGGCGGTGGGGCGGCGGCCGGCCCCGACGCCGTCCAAAAGCTTCATCGTCCCGTGGAATCCGGCGTCAATGTCCCAGCCCACCTGCAGGACCCTTGCCTCGTTCACAGGCAGTCCCGCCCGGAGGAACGCATCCCGGTAGCCCTCGATCCGGCGCGGAGCCGCGGGCGTGAGCGAGTCACCGGCCAGGAACGCGATGTCCCGGTGGCCGAGAGACATGACGTGCTCGGCGGCCTCCCGGCCGCCGCGGACCTCGTCCGGAATCACCGCTCCAACGCCAGCTTCGGGGCGGTCATCAAAACAGTTGGCCAGGATGGACGGCACCCGCTCCATGTTCGCCGGAACGTGCAGCGGACGCAGGCCCACCGTGACGTACATTAGCCCGTCCACCTGCCGGTCCAACAGGGTTTCCACTGCTCCTTCGTCCCGGGACCCGTCCAGCTCGGTGTCCATCACCACGGTGACGAAGCCATGTTCACGGGCCACAGCGTCCGCTCCGGCGATGATGTTGCCGTCGAACGGGCTGGTGACCACCTGGTCCGAGACGATGCCGATGATCCGGGACTGCCGGTTCCGCAGGCTCAGGGCGATCTTGTTGGGCGTGTAGTTCAGGGTGGCGGCAGCTTCGCGGATCCGCTGCTGGCTTTCCAGCGCCACGTTGCCGTCACCGCGTCCGTTGAGGACCAGGGAGACAGCGCTTCGCGAAACACCGGCCAGCTTGGCGACGTCCAGTGCGGTGGCCTTGCGATTCATGGTGATCCTCTGGTGGCAAACAACAGTGATGCTGAAGTTTACCTAACGCGTGTGAGGATGCGCTGCCGCCGCACGTCCCCAGCTCCCGCTACTCGGGGGATATGCGCGCCACGGTGACCTTCACCGAAACCTCAGCGGGCGCAAAGTGGGTGCGGACCACCGCGGCCACCGCCCGCACCACGTCCGGAGTCCGGGCGTCGGCACCCACGCCGATGCGGACTGTCACGTCCGTGGCACTGCCGTCCGCCCGGGCTTCAACCAGCGGGCCGTCGTCGGGATCCCCTGCGCCCTGGTCTCCGGCACCCTGCTGACGCGCTGCCTGCTGCAGCAGCGACAGGGCTCCGGCGGGCAGCCGCTGCCACAAGGGCCGGGACGGAAAGACGTCGGTGACGCCCTCCACGCCCAGGACGGCGGCCCGCAGGGAACCCGGTGCAGCGCCGCCCGGCAGCCCTGCCTGCCTGTTGGCCGGAAGTTCTTCCCGCTTCGCGGTGGGTGGCTGCGCCGGCACTGTCATGGTTCCTCCCGGGGAGTATCGATCACGTCGGTAATGGTGATGTCGATGGTGGCGATGTTCAGCTCGGTATGCCGGGCCAGGGCTTCCCCGAGGTCTTGCCGGAGTGCTTCCGCGCTGCCCAGCAGTGGATTGCCGAAGGCGACGGCAAGGTCCAGGTTGACGGTGATGGCTTCGCCCGGGACGGTGACATCTCCTTCAAGCCGGACCCTGCCCGCCACGGCCCCGGGCGCAAGGTCGGTGACGGAACGGACCAGGGCGAGGACCGAGCCTTCCGTTTCGGTAAGGGTGTCCGCCGGGTGCTCGGACCGCAGCGGGATGGAACGCCCGGGCCGGAGCTCGAGCTTGAGGTTGGCGAGGATGTCCTTCATCCAGTCGTCGTTGCCGCTGCCGGCCTCGGCAAGGTCCTTGCTGAACAGCTCGCTGCCGGCGGTGGAGAGCCGGCGCAGCGAGTCGAGGCCGTTGCGGCAATCAGGGCAGGTCTCAAGGTGGCGGAGGTCGGGGAAGTCACCGGTATCCAGGTACTGGCTCAACTCCTCGAGTGTGTGCCCGCACTCGAACGTGTCGTGGGGGATGCTCATCGCCATCCTTCCATTTCGCGGACCAGTGTAATCCGGGCCCGGGCAAGGCGGCCCCGGACACTGGCTGGGCTGATGTTCAGGGTCTGCGCAATCTGCTCATAGCTTTGTCCGTTGAACTCTTTAAGTACCCAGCAGCGGCGCTGTTCCTCGGGCAGCCGGGACAGGGCGGCCTTTAGGGCTTCGGTACCCGAGGCAGCCACGGCGGACGACTCGGGGCCGGGCGCGGCGGCTGCAGGTTCACGTCCTGCTCCGCCCTCTTCCAGCGCCGACAGGCTGGTGTGGTTCCTGCGCCGGCGCAGGTAGTCGATGCTCCTGCTGCCCGTCAGCCGGAGCAGCCAGCCCTTCACCGCAGCGGGTTCGCGCAGCGATTCAAGCTGCTTCCAGGCCTGGACCAGGGCCTCCTGGACCACGTCGTCGGCATCGGCGTACTGTCCGGTCAGCCGGCGGGCGCATGCGCGCATGTGCGGCCCGTACCGCCGGGCGAGGGCCTCGAAAGCCGCTGTATCGCCGTCGGCTGCCCTGCCGGCCAGGATGGCATCGGGGACCAGGTCCAACTGGTCCCGCACCAAGGGTGTTCCTGTCACCTGACTCTGCTTTCATAATCGGTGCTCGCCTGCCTGCATAGGCTTGAAACGGGCGCGCGCCGGACGAGCGGACTGGCGGCAGGGCGCGTTGCGCCATGGTTGGCTGCAACGCGCCTGCCGTCCGGGGGCTGGCTACTCCTTGCGGAAGCTTTCCTTGACCTTCTCCGCAGCTTCCTTGAGGTTGTGGCCGATGTCCTTGGCAGCGTCCTTGACCTTCTCGCCGGCTTCCTGGACCTTTGCCTGGGCCTGGTCGTGCTGGCCTTCGCGCTCCAGCCGTTCGTTGCCCGTGAGCTTGCCTACGCCTTCCTTGGCGGCGCCCGCGTGGTTGGTGGCGGCGTTGTTGATCTTGTCGTCGAGTCCCATGATGATGCCCTTCTCTCGGTGTTCCTGTTGTGCTCCTGTGTGTCCTGGACACAGCAGCGTTTGCTAGCTGGTGCGGTGTGCACCCGCCAGCCGTGTCCTGGTTCCACCTGCTATTCGGACCAGAACGGTGGTGCGATGGCCCAGCAGGGCTTCAATGCCGGTGACCAGTGCCTCGGCGAGGTCGGCCACCTCGCGCGGAGACGCTCCGCGCCGTGCCTGCAGGGTGATGCGCAGTCCTTGGGTTGTGGTGCGCCGCCGGCCGCGTCCGCGCCAGGCAGACACGGAGCTGCCGACGACGGCCCGGTTGCCTTCCAGCGCGGCCTCCACGGCGGATTCGAGGTAGGAAATGTCGACGGCGGTGTCCCCGAGTTCGGGGTCCCGCTGCCGGGCTGCCTCACTGGTCCGCCCGCCGCCCTGCCGGGTCAGCCACATGATGCTGGCCGCGGCGCCGAGGAGCAGCACGGCGGGCACGGCCAGTGCCCACCAGCTGCCCAGGGGTTCCTGCAGAGGTGCGGTGCCCCGCAGGTTCCGCCAGCCCCCCAATAGGTTGGTGCTGACGGAACTCCAGCGGTCCCGGATGCCGGCGTCCATGCCGGCACCCGCGGTGAGGGTGCCGGCGGCCAGCAGGACCAGGCCAGTGGCGGCCAGGAAGAAGCGGTTCAGGGCGCGGTTGGTGTGGTTCATCGTCCCAGTGCTCCTTCGGTGGCGATGCGGATATCGGTGTTGAGTTTCCGTCCCAGGCGGCAGGAATCGATCTCCTCTGCCGCAGCCCGGGTGACGGCTTCGCGGTCCAGGGGAGCGCCCGACGTCGGCCGGATGGCTATTTGGGCGCGGGCCCGGCTGATGGTGGTGGCAACCTGTTCGGGGGCGAGTTTGGCGGTCAACTGCACCTGCCGCGAGACGGCTGCTGCGATGACCTGGTCGTCGACAACCACCGCGGCCCGTTCGGCCTGCATGGCCCGGCGTCCCTTCCGGCCGCCCTTGAACGCCGCCACTAACAGGGTGAGGCCCAGGACGGCGGTGGCAACCCCGGCCGCGGTCAGTTCGCCAGGTTGCGTGGTTTGCGGCACTGTGGCCGCAGCATCGGCAAGCCGGCCGGGGCTGGCCACCAGGGCGTCCTGTCCCAGCAGGGCGAGGACACTTTCGGTGCCCAGCCACAGGAAGACGGCCAGGAGGAGCACCGCGGTGGCGGCGGAGAGCCCGGCGCGCGATGAGTGCGTTTCCCGCCGGACAATCCTGCTATGGGTTCGGGCCATGCCCACGGTGACCTCCTGGTGGGTTGCTGGGTGTGCTGCTGATAATCGGCGCTGCAGCCCTGGCCGCGGGCAGCCTGTGCGCCGCCGGGAGAAGGCTTCTCATGCAGCCCCGAGCCTGATGTTGATCTTGCCGATCTCCATGCCTGTGACCTGGCGCCCCATGAAGGAAATCTTCAGCCGGGCCGTGTCCGCCTGTTCGAACAGGGGTGGCCGTCCCTCCGGGGCTGGCGCCAGCAGGGTTGGTGCCGGCAGGCGGACCAGGAGGTCCACGCCCAGCTTCCCTGCGTCGTCCCGCAGTGAAGCGGAAACGTCGGTTTGGGAAATGCCGAACGCCTGGGACGTCACGGCTTCCACGGTTTTCCGGAGGGCGGCCGGGGCGATGCGGGTGTGGCCCTGGCGGTTCACGACGACGTGCGGCGGCCGCGCAGGGCGTCGAACACCGCCGCCAGGTCCAGGCGGCCCTCGGCTGCGCGTCCCAGGACAGCTCCAATGCCCATGAAGAGCAGGGTCAAAACGAAGCCCCAGAATCCGAAGGCCAGCGCCACTACCGCCAGGACTGCCCCGGCTGCCGCACCGCCGATGACCGGGGTCATGCCACCCTCGGTTCGTGGCTGGCGTCTTCAGCCTCGCCGTCGTTGTCCTCGGACGGGACGTGGATGTCCGTGATGGTGATGTTGACCTCGGTCACTTCCATGCCCACAAGGTCCTCCACGGCGGAGTAGACGGCGTCGCGGGCGTTGTCCGCCACCTGCTGGAGGGGGTGCGGGTACTCAACCACCAGGGTCACGTCCACGGCCACCTGGGTCTGGCCCACCTCAACGCTCACGCCCTGGGTGAGGTCCTTCTGGCCCACCCGCTCGCGCAGGTTTCCGATGGCCCGGGCAGCGCCCCCGCCCAAGGCGTGCACGCCCTCGATTTCCTGGATGGCGATGCCGGCGATCTTTGCCACAACGCCGTCGGCGACGGTGGTGCGGCCGCGGCCGTCGTGGCCCTCGGAGGTGCCCAGGGGGTGGGTGGCTGCCGGCTTCTTCTGCGAGGTGTTGCCTGCTGCCGTGCTGGTCTGCGCGGTGGTGTTCTGTGCTGCGTTCGGCTGTGCGTTGCCGGTCTGCTGTGTGCTGGCGTTGGTCTGCGTGGTCATTACGTCACTCCTGCTCGGTTGGCGTTCTGTTCCAGGCGCGGGTTTGCGCCGTTACAGGTAAGACGCAGCAGGGCGGAAGATCGTCACGGTCATTTGCGTGTGACGTGAATCACGCTCATTGTGAAGCCGTCAGTACAGGAAAATGTTGATCCATTCGCGGTTGTGCGCGTGGATCAGGACCAGGAACAGCACGAAGTCGAACAATAGGTGGACGCTGACAATGTAGGACAGCGACTTGGTCACCGTGAACAGCCGGGCCTGCAGCAGGGCGAACGGGAAGATGAAGAAAGGCGCCCAGGCATGGAAGCCGAGTTCCCACAGGAATGATGTGAACAGCACGGCCTGAAGCAGGTTGGCCTGCCAATCCGGAAGGTGCCGGCGGAGCAGCGTGAAGGTGGTGCAGATGAAGAACAGTTCGTCCCAGATACCCAGGACGTTGGTGCCCAGGAAAAGCCGGGCAATGCCGTCAGCGTCACTGACCGCAGGCCAGTTCCCGTAAACGCCGGTCCGGATCATGTATACGGGCATCAGGGCGTAGCCGATCACCAGGACCGCCGGCAGGTACCACTTTTCCGCCCGCGTCCACCGCTGCCCGGTCCGGATGGGGAACCGGATGGCGTGGTCCTTGGTGATGAAACGGGAGGTGGCGTAGGGGATGCCCACCGCCAAAACCATGGCGGTACCCATGGTGGCCATGTGTTCGGTGCTGATATCCGTGGTGATGGGCACCAGGCTCATGGCTGTTAGCCCCACGGCGATCAGGGCCAGATCGATCAGAAGCCTCCGGCCGAGGAATCCCGCCAGGGCAAGGGCGGCTGCCAGGAGGATGAAGCCGGAGATCCGGTCTTCGCGGGCGAAAAGGAGGAATCCCGCGGCTGACAGCATCGCCGCCGGAACAACGGCCACCCTCGCCCGGACGGGCGCCGCCCCAACCTGCCCCGCATCGGGATCCGACGAGGGCGTGCGCATGGATTTACCGCCAGCCTGCATCTTCCAAACCTTTGTGTCGCGGTTGTTGCCACGACTCTACTGGAAGCCCTGCTCCGCTGGACGCCTGCTGGCGGAGGCGGCCAAAAAGAAAGCGGACGACGACGGGCGGGCCCGTCGTCGTCCGCTTCTGCGGCAGTGCTGGCTGCCTAGGCGGTGGCCAGGGCGCCGCTGTTGCGCAGGCTCAGCGTGAAGGTGTTCGGGCCACTGCAGGTAACCGCCACCTGGCAGGTGGTGGTGTTGTGGCGGGAGGAGAGGTCGCTGATGGCAGCATCAAGGGTGTGGTGGAGGGCTGCCTTGTCCCAGATCTTCAGGGTTACGGAGTGAGTGGCATCGAACGTCATTATTCAACTTCCATTTCTTGCGGTGGGCGGCCTGGCTGAACAGGCCGGGTCCTCGTCGGTGAGGCAATTAGTTGGGAAAGCGCATTCCCGTTCTTCCATGGTGCATGCCCCTGCCGGAGTTGGCAACCAATTTGGCCGCAATGTGAGCAATCACACCGGGCCCACGCGGCGGCACGGGATTCACGGTTCTGTACTTTCTGTGATGCCCGGCCGGAAGCCGGGAAGCGGCCTGGTCGAGCTCTGAGGCGTCGGCGGCCGGGGGCGCACCGGTGCGCTTCATCGCTTCACCAGGTGGGTAGAAGGCCGGATAACATCCAGCCCTGCCCTTCCATAGTGCACAAGGCTTTGGGGGCCGCCCAACCAGATGGCCGAATATTGCAGGTGAAACTCATCACACACCTGTGCCTTGGGGCGGCGGGCAGGAGGGCGGTAGCGGGAGAAGGGCGTGGTGCGGCGTAATCCGGGGCGTGGCAGCCCGGACTATTCTTCCGGTTTCTCCGCCAGCCCATCCGGACCGCCGGCAAGGCCAACCGATACTGCCGGTCGGGAAGTCCATCCGATCGGCTGCCGCAGTAGTATGGGCGCATGTCGAAACCGGCTGACATCAACGTTGTCCATGAACTTCAAGAGGTCCTGACGGGCGCCGAGAGTGTGGTGGAGTTTCTCTCCGGGCTGTCCGGAATTGCCGCTGCCGCTGTCTCCGAGGCTGCCAACGACCGCATCGAATGTGCGGTCACGCTCAAAATCCAACGGCGGCCTGCAACCGCCGCCGGCAGCAGCGAGCGGGCTGTGGACCTGGACCGGGTTGAGCAGGCCCTGGGTGACGGCCCCTGCATCGAGGCGATCCGCGAGATGGCCCCGGTGCTCGTGGAAAACGTCACTGTGGACGAGCGCTGGCCCGCCTACAGCAAGGCGCTGCTCGAGTCCGGCGTTCACAGTACGCTGGGCGTTCCGCTGGAGATCACCGAAGGTGCAAGTGCGGCCCTGAACTTCTTCGCTGACAAGCCGGGTGCGTTCACCGAGGACGTCTACGCGAAGGCCGTGGGTTTCGCGGCCTCGGCCCGTAACACCTTCAATCTCTCCGTACGGCTCAACAGGGCCCAGAACCGTGCGGATGACCTGGAGGCGGCGCTGGAAAGCAGGACCGCCATCAACCTCGCCTGCGGCGTCATCATTGCGCAGAACCGCTGCTCCCAGGCCGAGGCCATGGAAATCCTCACCAGGGTGTCCAGCAACCGGAACCGCAAACTCCGCGATGTGGCTGCAGAGCTGATCCAACAGCTCTCCGGAGACCGCATCCAGACCCACTTCGAGTAGGCGCCCGCCCCGGCGGGGACGGCCGACGGCGGCGGGCGCCGTCGTCGTTAGTTCCGCGCCGGTCCCGCCGTCCGCGCGGTGACCACGGCGGCTCCTCCGCCAAGGCCCGGCCCGCGGCCAGGGCGTTCCCGGATGTCCCAGCACGTGCCCGCTCCGATCACCGTGTAGTCCCCGGCCTCCGCCGCGGCCAGGATGATGGCCGTGCCTTCATCGATCGCCACGGCATGGTCCACCAGTCCGGCCGCCACGGCGCCGACGGCCCGGCTCAACGTTCCGGCCTGTGCGGCGTGGACATCCACCGCGAACGGGGCAATCCCCAGGCCCTCGCGGACCTCCAGGTCGACCAGGCCCTCGGAGCATTCCTCGCCGCAAACCTCGATCCCGTCGATGCGGTATCCACCGATCAGGGCCCGTCCCGGAGCCACCATGGCACCGGCGGAAAAGCCGAGGTAGGGAACGCCGCGTCGCACCAGTTGTGCAAGCGTTGGGGACGCATTCCCGATGCCCCGCAGGTAGGCAGGCGTAAGGCCGCCGCCCACCACCACGCCGTCCACTTCGGCGAACGCCGCGGGATCAGCCGGGCCGCCGTTGCCGAGCAGTACGGGAACCACGTCGCAATCAACCCGCTCCTGCAGCGGACCGGCATACTCCGGCAGCCGGGTCATCGGGGCGCCGCCGCTGTCATGAACCACCACGGCGATGCGGGCCCTCCGTCCCGGGCCTGCCCTCAGCTCCACCTCGGCGGCAAACAGGTCAAACACTTCGGGGAACGATTCAGCGTCCGGCCCGGCGCCGACCAGGAAAATGCTCATGCCCCTCAAGATACAGAACCGTTGACACGCCGTCCGCGGCGGACTATCGTACAACCAAATGGTTGTAGATCAGCTCCGAGAAACCGAACTGGACCGCCTCTTCCAGGCGTTCGCCGATTCCACCCGCCGCGACATCGTCCGCCGGGTGACCGTTGGTGAGTTTTCAGTCTCCGGCCTCGCAGCGCTTTATGCCATGAGCTTCGCCGCAGTCCAAAAGCATGTTGCGGTGTTGGAGCGTGCCTCCCTGGTGACCAAGGAGAAGCGCGGAAGGGAGCAGATTGTGCGGGGTAATCATGAAGGCCTGCAGAAAGCCCGCTGGCTGCTCGACGAATACGAACACATCTGGCGGCAACGCGCCGCCCGGATGGCCGACATTCTCGCTGAAGGTTAGGAAGGCACTGCCATGACAGTCATCAGTACGGATAAGAATCCCGAGGCCCTGAGCCTTACCCTGGTCGCCGAGTTCGACGCCGGCGTGGAACGCGTCTGGCAGCTCTTCGAGGACCCGCGGCAGCTGGAGCGCTGGTGGGGGCCGCCCACCTATCCGGCAACTTTCTACAAGCACGAGTTCGTGCCGGGCGGCAAGGCCAACTACTACATGACAGGGCCGGAAGGGGACAAAGCGCACGGCTGGTGGGAGTTCACCAGCATCGCAGCGCCGCGCCAGCTCGAGTTCGATGACGGCTTTGCGGACAGCGACGGCAACCCCACCGCGGAATTCGGCATCAGCCACGCCACGGTGACTCTTGAGCCCGTGGGGGAGCGGACCCGAATGACCATGCTGTCCACGTTCGAGTCCGAGGAACAGCTTGAGCAGGTCATGGCGATGGGCATGGAAGAAGGCCTCAAGGAGGCCGTCGGCCAGATGGACAGCATCCTCGCCGAGCACGCCAACGCCTGAGGCGGCGGGCTGACTGCGCCGCAAACAACGGAAGCGGACGACGCCGGGGCCTCCCGGCGTCGTCCGCTTCCGCGTGCAGTGGCCCGCTGCCGGGCGGGGTTACTTCGCCGGCGCCTCCCGCCAGCCGGTCCAGCCGACCAGACGGACAGAATCCAGAGCGGCAAGGTCGCCCTGCGATGCTTCCCGGCGCTGTTGCGCCTCGGCGGGCAGCCCCACCTTGGCCGCCGGGGAAAGCGGGAGGATCTGCAGGGTGACATCGGCGCCGGGCCCAATACCGGCGTCGGACACGTTAATGACCCAGGGGGAGCCGTCCCAGAACCTGTCGGCCACTGCCGCGCCGTCCACCAGCAACCTGGCCACGTCCCCGGCCCAGTGGATTTCCAGCTCGGTGTGTACCCCGGCCAGCGCCTGGCCGGGAAGGGGCAGCCGGTAAGCCTGGGCCAGCTCCGTAATCAGCGCTGGGTCCGGCGCCGCGGCCCGGTTGGCGGAGGAACCGTAGGTTGCGGGGA
The DNA here is from genome assembly GCF_030818145.1 of Pseudarthrobacter sp. SORGH_AS 212. Lineage (NCBI taxonomy): Bacteria > Bacillati > Actinomycetota > Actinomycetes > Micrococcales > Micrococcaceae > Pseudarthrobacter > Pseudarthrobacter sp. SORGH_AS 212. The sequence goes on from NZ_JAUTAA010000001.1 coordinate 2,821,052, forward strand.
CAGTGCCCGCCGCCTTGAGCAGCTCGGCGGCCACTTCCACGCTGCCCGTGGCCGGGACCCCCGGAAGTGCCGGGAGTGCGGCCGCCGGCTCGAATGAGCGTGCCCCCGGGCGGTAGCGCAGTACTTCAGGGGTGGCCCTGGACCGGCCAGCGAGGTTGCCGGTCCCATCCAGCCACACCGGATCGCCGGCGAGGATCAGTTCACGCCGGGCGGTGCTGCCCAGGACCCAGGCAGTGTCCACCGCCTCCGCCGGGAGGACCAGGATGTCCAGCCGGGCATCCCCGCACCGTGCTGTGGCAACCACGGGTTCGTTGCCGTGGATCCGGTAGGAGCCCGCAGCGTCCGATCCTCCAGCGCCATGGACCTCTGTGCTGGCGGCGAAGCAGAGCTCCACGGGTATTCCGGGCTCGGCCGCGAGGACCAGGGTGGGGAGCGAATCCGGGTCCTCGGCGGAGGGCTCCAGGAACGTCAGTGGGGAGGCCGTGGCCCAGGCGAGGGTCACGCCGGCCACCTCGAGGTTCACCGGCCAGTGCGCCACGGTGCCCGCGGGGATCTCCACCGGCTGTCCCGGAAAGGTGACCGGGCCGCCGTCGAGCGCTATCTCGAAGCGGGCGTCTTCGTAGGTGGGCAGAGGAATGTGCGGCTGGTGCCACGTGATGAACACGAAGCCGGCGGTGCCGTCGGAACGTAGTGCCCAGCGGAGGGTGGTGGTGTCCCCGATGCCGTGCGGCTGGGCCTCGGGGAGGGATGACGGCATCTGCGCCAGCCGGTCGCCGAAGGCTGCCAGGAAGGCGTGCTGCTTGCGCAGGGCGGCGAAGCTGCCGGCCAGGCGTCCGGACGCGCCGATGGGGGCGTGGAAGTCGTAGTCGAACCGGGGCAGGTCGTTCGGGTAGCCGGTTTCCTGGGATTCCTGGAGCCCGTCGGCAGGATTAGTCCCGCCGGCGAACATGTAGTAGCCCTGCCAGGCGGAGCCGTTGCCAATCTTGTTGTGTGCCACGGCTGCCACGTCCAGCCCCTGCGGCCAGGGGCGGCGCTGGTAAGCCGTGGCCATGCCACCCGCCAGCTCGCACGTGGCCGGCGGGAAAAGGGCCGACGGTGTCCGGGGTGCAGGTGCCGCTGCGCCGTTCCCGCCGCCCATGCTGCCTGGATCCTCGGCGCCGTTGCCGACGAACTCGCGGATGTCTGCACCAATTCCCGGATCATCCCAGACATGGCTGAAGAAGTAGTGCTCGCGGAACGTGGGATCCCAGGGGGCGTCCGCATCTACCCAGAACCCGTCGCCGTAGCCGCCAAACAGGGGGAGGACCTCCCCGGCCGGCAGGTCCGCGCCACCCCAGGCCGTGGCCGTCCAGATGGGTGCTGTCAGGCCGGCGTTCCTGGCCAGTTTCTTGAGCTCCAGGATGTGGCCCGGCTGGTCGTACAGCTCGTTTTCCAGCTGGATGCCCATCACGTTGGTGTCCGGTCCGGTCAGCTGGTGGAGTTCTTCCCCGAGGTGTCCGAACCAGCCCTTCACCAGTTCCAGGTAGGCGGGATCGTTGGTGCGGTGCTGGACCGGCGCCTCCTGCACCCAGTCCGGGAAGCCGCCGTTGCGGACCTCGCCGTGGCACCAGGGACCGATGCGCAGGACCACGTCCAAGCCGATCTCTGCGCACAGCCGGACAAACGCACCCACGTCCAGTCCGCCGTCGAACCTCACCTTGCCTTCGGTCTGCTCATGGTGGATCCAGAAAGTGTAGGTGGCCACCACCGTGATGCCGCCGGCCTTCATCAGCCGCAGCCGCTCCTCCCACCGCGCCCGCGGCACCCTGCTGTAATGCAGCTCGCCTGACACAGGAAGGACGGGCTGCCCCCCGGCCTCCAGGTAGCGGTTGGTGACGCGGTAGCGGTGGTGACGGTCAACGGTGTTGCTCATTGCCGGCAACGTCAGGGGAGTTTCCCACGGCGTGTGGGCGGCGCGCAGGACGGACGGGGAACCGCTGGAGGGTGATGGCATGGGAGGAAGTATTGCACACTCGGGAAACGCTTTCTTGGTGTGGTCCCTGCAGGGCGTTGAACCCGGCGCGATGCTTCGAAATACTGGGAGGAGGGCATCAACCAAGGCAAGGCGGTGACACAGGTGGGCGGTGGGACGTCTGAATACCGGAAGCGGCTGGAGCGCGCGGCCGGGGTCCGCTCCTACCGCGGGGCGGGCATCAGCTCGGAGGAAGAAGCCGCCCTGGACGCGCTTGACGCCAAGGAGCGGGAGAAGCGCCGCAAAGTCAGCGACCCAGCCCGGGCCGAGTACCTGGTCCGGGACGCGATGGCGCAGGGAAAGTTCGATGACCTCAAGTACGCCGGCAAGCCGATTCCCGGGCTGGGGGAATCCTACGATCCCGACTGGTGGGTCAAGGGCCTGCTGCAGCGCGAGAACATCAGCGGGCTGGGACCGCCTGCCATCCTGCTCCGGGCGGAGGACGCCGGGCTCGACGCCCAGTTGGATGCGCAGTACACCGAACAGCAGGTCCGCGACCTCGTGACGGATTTTAACCGCCGAGTCATTGATGCGCGCCGCCAGCTCCAGGGCGGGCCGCCGGTGGTCACAATGACCCGGGACGTGGAGGAACAGGTGGAGCGGTGGCGGGCCAGGCGTGCCTCGCGGACGCCTGAGGTGGTTGAGGAGCCCATTCCTGAGCGCTCCTGGTGGCAGCGGCTCTGGAAGGGGCCGGGCTAGGCTGCCGGGTTGGCCAGTTCGTACAGCTGGCACAGGGCGTTGTAGTACCTGCTGGTCTGCCCCTGGTGGATCAGGCCGATCCTGGTGCACACGCTTTGCGACGCTGCATTGGCGGGGTTTGTTACAGCCACCACTCTGGGCAGGCCGCTTGAGAACGCGTAGCTGAGGACCGCCGCCCCGGCCTCGGTGGCGTACCCCTTTCCCCAGTGGTCCGGGTGGAAGTGCCAGCCGATCTCCGTATCCCCCGACGGCTGCAGCGGGAGTTCAGCGCCCGACGCCGGAATGGACTTGAGGAGCAGCGTCCCGGCGAGTGCGGGCTGGCTGTGCCCGGGGACTTTCGGCTGCGCTGCGCTAGTTTGTTGCGCGCGGTTTGGTGGTTGGGCTGTGCCTTTCAGCTGCACGGCCCAGACGGCGTGGACCGGATGTTCCATGGCACGCCACATCCGGATGCGTTCCTCGGCCTCACCGCGGTCTGCCATCACGCGGGGCGGGTTTCCGATGAAGCGTTGCACCTCCCAGCGGGAGTACAGATCCAGCACAAAGTCGGCATCCGCGGGCTCCCAGGGCCGAAGTATCAGCCGCTCTGTTTCAAGGTTCTCCACGCCGTTTATTGTGCACGTGATCCTCCCGGAAGCACCGCTTTTCCACATAGGGCTTTGGGGCGTGGGGAATGTCAGTGGGTGCTGGAAGACTTTGGTCATGGAGACGGTTGGCGTGGCGGCAGCGGAGGCGGGGAATGCGGCTGCCCATGTTCCTTCGCCCGCGGGACTCCGCGCGGCTGCCGTGCAGGCCCCGATTGCCCGTGGTCCTTCTCTTGCCGGTCGCGCGGGTGTTGGTCCCCTACTACTCCACCGCACCACCACTCCCGGGAACCCTTAGTCCGAAACACTCGACCCACGTCCCACGCCGGGCAGTCCTCCCTGGCGCGGGCACGAAACAACAGCGCCGCCGTGGTCCTACTTTGCCCACGGGCCAGATACTGCATCACCGGGCACAGCACCGTATGTCATCCTCTTACGGCCCTAAGGCGGTAGCCTCTGCCATGGCCGAAGCCGCACGCGACACCGTGGAGGTGCTCGGCATGGCCGGACCAACGCCTGCCGGGTGAAGCCGAATTCAAGCAGCCAGCCCGGCGTCCTACCGCTTGGGAGCGGGGGTGGGTGTCGGACTCGGCCCGATCATTGACTGGGGAGGCCCAGGGAATGGCGCAGCGGGATATAGCGGAACCGCCTTCAGCATGTAGTTTGCCCACTGCGGGCCGGCGATCATGTACCCGTCGAGGCGGGGATAGAACGTTCCGTTGATGGTGACGTTTTGGCCGGCACGTTTCTGCCCCTCAAGTGCGTCCCCGAAAAAGGACGCCGTGGCCAGGCCGCTGGTGTACCCCACAATCCAGGTGGCGCCGTTGTTGTTCGAGGTGCCGGTCTTGGCAGCCGTGGGCCACTTGTCGTGAACCTTCGGCTGGATCCAGAAGCCGGAACCCCTCACCAACACGTCCTGAAGGACGCTGTTGACGCCGCGTGCCACATCCGGCTTCACGGCGTCCCTGCACTCGGTTGTTTGGGCGGGAAGCTTTCCGCCCGCAGCGTCCTTGATGTCCAGCAAGGCGATGGGGTTGCAGTAGCGGCCGTCGTTGGCGAAGGTGGCGAAGGCGTTGGCCAGGTGGAGGGGCGCCACGCCCGTAGCTCCCAGCAGGTTGCCCAGCTGGTGCATGTTGATGGGTGTCCCATCCAGGCCGCTGTGCAGGCCCACTGCGTCAACCATCTTTTGGATGCCGCAGAAATCCAGCTGTGCGGCCGACGCGAAGGTGGCCGTATTGATCGAGTTGTAGAGGCCGTAATTGATGGGCATCTTCCGGTAGAAGCCCTCCTCCGAATTCTGCAGGTCATCGGCCGCACCCAGCTCGGGGTTGTTTTGCGCTGTGCTGTAGGCGCCCAGCACCTTGCCGCAGGTGGAGCGCCATGGGAACCCGAGCGGATATACGCGCCGTGAAGCATCAATCTCTGTGGTCAGGGACTTGCCCTCGTTGAGCCACTCCGCGAAAGTGAATGGCTTCATGGTGGATCCGGTCTGGAAACCACCCGCCCCATTCAGGTCGTTCCCCTGCGGATCCCGGGCATCAACGTTGAAGTTCAGCTGCGTGTCAAACTTGCCCGGGTCTGGCAGGAACACGGTGTTCTGCGCCATGGCCAGGATCTTGCCCGTTCCCGGTTGTACCGTGACCAGGGCTGCACCCCACTTGTCCGGATTGGCGCCCGCTGTGCTATCCACCTGGGCTTGTGCCGCCGCCTGCAGCCTGCTGTCCAAGGTGGTGACGATCGTAAGACCACCCCGGTACAGCTTGCGCTCGCGCTCGATTTGGTTGGGCCCGAAGGCCGGGTTGTTGAGGATGAGGTGGGAGATGTAGTCGCAGAAGTAGGGGGCCATGGCGGCATTGGCGCAGCCTTGCCGTTCCGGCGTGATCTTGAGTTCCACCGGCGTGGCTTGTGCTTCGTCATGCTGGGCCTGGGTGATTTTCTTCAGGCGGAGCATTTCGTCAAGGACCTGGTTGCGGCGGGCCAGCGAGTTCTCTGGGTTGATGGCCGGGTTGTAGAAGGTGGGGCTGTTGACCAGGCCGGCCAAGAGGGCGGCCTGCGGCAGCGTTAGGTCTTTTGCGGTGGTGCCGAAGAAGTAGCGTGCCGCGGCCTCGACGCCATAGGCATCGCTGTTGAAGAAGACGATGTTCAGGTACCCCTCAAGGATCTGGTCCTTGCTGTACTTCTTTTCCAGGGCGATGGCCAGCCTCATCTCCCGCAACTTGTCGCCCATGTCTTTCTGGCCACTCAGGACCACTTCGTCAGGCCGGTCCTGGGACAGCCGGGCCTCATTGACCACATTGGTGACGTACTGCTGCGTGATCGTGGATGCACCCTGCTGGTCCCCTTTCGTCACGTTGGCGATTACCGCCCGGAGGATGCCCTGGGGGTCGATTCCCGCGTGCTCGTAGAACCTGCTGTCCTCAATGGAGATGATGGCGTCCTTGATGTACGGCGACATCTGGTCCAGTGGAATCCGCACACGGTTCTCGGCGTAGAACGTCGCGATCGGCTGGCCGTCGGAGGTGAGTACCCTGGTGGATTGCGACGGCGGCTGGACCGTCAGCTCTTTGGGCAGGCCCTCGAAGAAGCCGATCGAATTGCTTACTCCGATCCCGGCTGCCGCAACTGCCGGGACAACCAGGCTGGCCACCAGCACGCCACACATGGCACTGGCTGCGAGGAACCCCACGAACCGTCCCAGGGCGGCGCCGAAACCGCTTCTGCGCTTCTTCTTCTTCTTCGCCATCTGTCAGCCCTCAAGCTTGGAGGTGCGTCCAGCCTACGCCGCTCGGATGGGCTGATCCAGAACTTCGAAGGTCAGGATACGATCACAAAAAACACTTGACCGGCGATACTTAACGACATATCGTTAAGTATCGCCGAAGAGATCGGCGTAAATATGAGAATCGAAAGGTGGATGCCATCATGAGAGGCATTTCTGACGAAAAATTCCCCGGTCCAGAGTTCGCAAAGGGCCGGTTTGAACGAGGCAGGGGACGCCGGGGACCGCATGGTCACCGCGGCGGGGGCGGGTTCGGCCCAGGTTTTGGTCCCGGGTTCGGTCCTGGTTTCGGGGCTGGCTTTGGCCCGGGTTTCGGTCCGGGATTCGGGCGTGGGGGGCGGCGGGCAAGCCGTGGCGACGTTCGCGCCGCCATCCTCTCGCTCCTGGCGGAGTCACCGTCGAATGGTTACGGGCTGATCAAGACCATCGCTGAAAAGACCGAGGGAGCCTGGCGACCAAGCCCGGGCTCCATCTACCCCACACTCCAGCAACTGGTGGACGAGGGGCTGATCGAGGCCATGAGTGAAGGCCGTGGCACCGAGTTCTCACTCACCGAGGCCGGCCGAGAGTACGTGGCCGGGCACGCGGAGGAGATGGACAGTGCATGGAGCGCCGTCCCGGAAGGATCGGACCGCGAGTTCCACCACAGCATCGGCAAGCTGATGGGCGTTATCCATCAGTTCCGCAGCGGTGTCACGGAGGAACAGCGGACCGCAGCCATCGAGAAGCTGGACGAAACCCGGCGGGCGCTCTACAAGATCCTGGCGGACTAGTGGCGGGGCTGCCGGAGCACGGGCGGCCGTCAGGCGAAAGTATCTTCCTTTGCCTGGCGGTCCGAGCCCGGGGTGTCTGAAACCTGGCGGTCTGAACCCTCGGCGGCCTGGCGGCCTGCGGATTGTCCGCTGGCCGGAATGTGGCCGAATACCGCCCGCAACGGGTTGAACCCGGCGCCCACCTCGTTGAATGCGTAGGCGCTCTCGGCGTGCTCGGACAGGTCCACGCCGGCCGTCTCGGCCTCGTGGCTGACCCGGAAGCCGATGGTCTTGTTGATGGCACGGCCGATCACAAGGGTGCCCAGCCCTGAGACCAACAGCGTGATGACTACTGCCGCCGTCTGGGCAATGAGCTGCTGCACGCCGCCGCCGTAGAAAAGACCTCCGCCCTGGCCGTCTGCCGGCAGGGCAATAAACCCGAGTGCCAAGGTGCCGATGAGTCCGGCGCCGAGGTGGACGCCCACAACGTCCAGCGAGTCATCGAGCCCGAAGCGGTACTTGAGGTCAACGAAGATGGCGCACGCAGCACCTGCCACCAGCCCCAGGCCGATTGCGGACACCGGGCTGATATTGGCGCAGGAAGGCGTGATCGCCACGAGGCCGGCCACCACGCCGGAGGCGGCCCCCAGGGACGTGGGGTGGCCGTGGCGGATCTTCTCTGTCACCAGCCAGCTGAGCATGGCTGCGGCAGGTGTTACCAGGGTGTTGATCCAGATAAGGCCGGCCTGTTCGGCGCTGCTCGCCGCACCGCCGTTGAATCCGAACCAGCCAAACCACAGCAGGGCCGCACCAAGCATGATGAAAGGGAGGTTGTGCGGGCGGTGGTTGGGGTCCTTGGCGAAGCCGTGGCGCTGGCCCACGATGACGGCGAGCACCAGCGCGGCCGTGCCGGAGCTGATTTCCACCACGGCGCCACCCGCGAAGTCGATGACCTGGCCGAAGATGGCCGTCACTGCACCGCCTGCGCTCATCAGTCCGCCGCCCCAGATCATGTAGGCGAGGGGGCAGTAGATCAGGGTGATCCATACCGGCACGAACACGGCCCAGGCGCTGAACTTGGCGCGGTCTGCGATAGCGCCGCTGATCAGGGCCACGGTGATGATGGCGAAGGTTGCGCTGTAGCCGGCCTTGATCAGGTCCGGAGAGCCCATCAGGTTCTGCAGCCCGAAGCTGGTGAACGGATTGCCGAAGAGACCCAGGATGCCCTCGCCGGTGGTCATTGAATAGCCCCAGAGGATCCACACCACGCCAACAATGCCGGCCGAGATGAAGCTCATCATGATCATGTTCAGCGCGGCCTTGGCGCGGGTCATGCCACCGTAGAAGAGACCGAGCCCGGGGGTCATCAGCAATACCATCGCTGCCGAGATAAGCAGCCAGACGTGTTGGGCAGAGATCTCCACCGGTGGTCCCTTCGCATGAGATTCAACGGGGCGATGTGCCACCCCGGCTTTTCCCCCGGGGTCTATTTTTCGGTGCCTGTGTTTCAACCGATGCTGCGGAAAGTTGCCATTGCGTTACGCAAAACGCGTCTGCGTGAAGTTCGCGTGTCGGCAATGTTTCGGTCATGTAAACGCACTCCCACCGGCACGGCCCAGCCAGCCGTCGCCTGGCCTGCCGGGCCCGCAGCCGAAGGTAACGCAGGGGAATCCCAAGGTGAGCTCCCGCCGTCGTGCCTCCAGAGGCCAAGGTTTCCTGCCCGTGAACGGCAACTCACCGCCGTCGGACGCTTCTGCGTGCCGTAGCGTGGCACCATGCCGCCGCTGACGAACCTTGGAACGGGCATGGCTGCGTTCACCGTCACCCCTGCTCCCGGCGTCGAGCTGAAGTGCTATGACCCGGGTGGCGACGGGCCTGCCGTGGTGATGCTGCACGGCCTGGCGGGGAGCGCCCGCGAATTCTTTCCGACGGCGGCCGCCCTCCCCGAGTACCGTGCCATTCCCGTGGATCTCCGCGGCCATGGGGGCAGCACCCGCGTCCCTCCCGGCGTTGCGCGGTCGGATTATGTTTCGGATGTTGTCAGCGTCATCGAGCACGTTGGTGGACCGGTGGTTTTGGTTGGCCAGTCAATGGGGGCGCACACGGCCATGCTCGTCGCGGCGGAGCGCCCCGACCTGGTGGGCGGCCTGGTCCTCCTGGAGTGCGGCGCGGCCGGCGGAGACCCGGACGGTCACCGGGCCATGGGGGAGTACTTCAGGTCCTGGCCGACGCCGTTCAGCAGCCGGGGAGCGGCGCGCAGCTTCCTGGGGGATGGCCCGTTGGCCCGTGCTTGGGCCGAGGACCTCGAGGAGCGGTCGGACGGCTTCTGGCCGAGGTTCGATCCGGAAATCATGGCGGAAGCGGCGGCCGGGCTGGCCGCGTCCCGCTGGAAGGAATGGCATGCAGTCCAGGCGCCGGCTTTGGTGGTCTACGGCGGCCGGGGGATGTTCACCCCGGACGCCAAGGACGCGTTCGTGCAGCAGGGTCACCGGGTTTCCCGGGTTGACCTGCCCGAAGCGTCGCATGACGCCCATCTGGATGCCTTCGACGACTGGGTGCGTGCCCTCCGCGGTTTCCTGGACCGCGAAGGGCTTTGACGGGGGACGGGCCTGCCCCTAGAACTGGCGGGCGTTGGCCAGTACGGGCAGCTTCGTGCGTACATCCTCAACGACGGCGGGATCGACGTCCACGACGGCGAGTTCCGGCCTTCCGCCCAACGTGACCAGGGCGCTGCCCAGCGGGGAGACGACGGCGCTGTGGCCGATCCCGGTGGGGGCGCTGCCTGCGGGCCCGGCGCCGATGGTTTCGGGGTCGCCCTGGCCGCAGGCCACCACGAACGTGGTGCTGTCCAGCGCCCTGGCGCGCACCAGGAGGTCCCACTGCTCTGCTTTACCTTCGCCGGCACCCCAGGACGCGCAGACGATGTTCACCTGCGCCCCGGCGCGGGCATTGGCCGTGAAGAGGGCCGGGAAACGGACGTCGTAGCAGGTGGCCAGGCCGAAGACCGTCCCGTTGAGCTCAAACGTCACCGGGCTCTGGCCGGCGTCGACCGTCCTGGACTCGGTGAAACCGAAAGCATCAAACAGGTGCACCTTGTCGTAGGAGGTGTCCAGGCCGGGCCCGGCGACCAGGAGGGTGTTGCGGACGCGGCCGTCCTTCCCCGGCGTGAACATCCCGGCAACGATCGCAATGTCCAGTTCAGTGGCGATGGCGCGGACCTTGTCCGCCCACGGCCCGTCCAGCGGCTCGGCGATATCGGTCAGCGAATGTCCGAAAGCACGCATGGCGGCTTCGGGAAAAACCACCAACTCCGCGCCGGCCGCCTTGGCCTGCGTGGCGTAGTCCCGGATGAGCTCCAGGTTGGCTGCCGTATCGGCGCTGCTGATGATTTGGGCGACTGCGAGACGCATCCATGAACTCCGATCTGTTGTATCCATCATGCACGCCCTGGCCCCGGGCTACTGCTTGTAACCCTCCACCTCGCTGACGGGACGGGTCTCGGCTTCATCCGGGTTCTCGCCGGAGTCCTTTTTCGCGCGGCGCTGCCGCAGCAGGTCCCAGCACTGGTCCAGGCTGATCTCCACCTGGCGCAACCTGGCGTGGTCCGGTGCCTGGCCGTCCCCTGGCCCCTCCCGAAGTGAATGCTCCTCGTCCACGAGGGCCTGTATACGCGTCAGGATGTCTTCGTCGTTCATGCTTTCCCCTTCGTCCGGACCGGTCTCCTCAGCGTACGGAGTCTGTGCAGATGCCACCAGCCCCCGGGCGGTACCATCAAGGTCATGCCCGATGTGCTCGATATGGCAGGACCAATCCTGGAAATGCTGACGTGGATGTGCCTGCCCGTTGGCTTGCTGCTGCTGTTTTACGTGGGCTTCCAGCGCCGCTTCGTGCACCCCTGGGACGTGGCCGAGGCCGTGGTGTACTCGGACAAAACCGGCGTGGGATTCAGGTGGCTGGACCGTAAGCACCAGGTGCACAATGCCCCCATGTCGCCCCATGACATCAGGGACCTGGAAGTCGGCGGGACCCTGCCCATCTACTACCATCCCAAGCGCCCCACGCAGTGGCAGATCACTCCGCCTGAGGAAGCCGGGAAGACAGCCTCGGTGCTGGGGCGGGTGCTGACGGCCATTGGTTCCGTGGCGCTGCTGGCAGGCTTCGTCCTCCCCATGTTCTAGCGGCGGCATCCGGGGCACTACCCGGCGAGCACCACGCCGATCCCCAGGACTCCCAGGGCGATACCCGTGAAAGCCGTCCAGATCACCGCCGTGATGTCTGCGTCGACGTGTTCCGCGGAGACGCCGTGCGACTTGGCGCCGTACCGCCTGCGCTGCGTGAGGTAGATGGCCAGGGCAGCCCCGGCGGACACCGCGAACAGCAGCAGGATGGGAAGCCCGTGGTGCGGCAGCCAACGCAGGAAAAGCGCGCACGCCGTCACCAGGGCCAGCATGGTGCGGCCCCAGGCCAGCGAGGTGCGCTCCGGCTGCAGGCCCGGATCCCCGTGGGTATCACCCGCTGGAACGGACGGTGCCACAGGAATCAGCGCCAGAGGACAAAAACGAGGATGACGGCGGCCGCCACCGCGCCAGCCCCGGCCAGCAGGGGCACAATGAGCGGCAGGGGGAGGGGCGCCTTATTCCGCATGCTGCGTTCCACGCGGAGCCACCTCAGCGCGGCGCCGGCGCTGAGCAGCATGCCCAGCAGGAGCAGCACGATGGCCAGACCCTTGCGGACAGGTTCCAGGAACAGGTCCGAGGTGAACGCCTCGATGGCAATGCCACCGGCCAGCAGGGCCAGGGAGGTCCGGATCCAGGCGAGGAACGTCCGTTCGTTGGCGAGGGTGAACCTGGGGTCCGGTTCCTCGCCGCCGGGCAGCAGCCGTTCGGCGATCTTGCCGCGCGACGGCGGTGCGGCGTCTCCGGGTGCTTGCTGGCTGTTGGTCACGGTGCCAGTTTAGCGGCGGCTCATCCGGCGCTTCGCGGGGCAAACATGATTACTGCCACCCCCAGCAGGCAGATGACGGAGCCCGCCACGTCCCACCGGTCGGGCCGGAAACCGTCGAACATCATCCCCCAGGCGAGAGATCCGGCAACGAACACCCCGCCGTAGGCCGCCAGGATCCGGCCGAAGTGGGCGTCCGGCTGGAGCGTGGCCACGAAGCCGTAGGCACCCAGGGCGATCACACCAAGTCCCGCCCACCACCAGTCCTTGCCTTCCCGGACCGCCTGCCACACCAGCCAGGCTCCACCGATTTCTGCCACGGCAGCCAGAGCAAACAGCACGATGGTCTTGAGGACGCTGACAGCTTCTTCCGGGATACCCACCCGGCCATCATGCCAGCCGGGAATGCCGGCAACGCGGGAATGCCACCGGGCAGCCGGAGGTTGGGGCAGGTATGGAGCGCATAGGATTCCTTTCATTCGGCCACTGGGGGCCCGGTCAGGGCTCCCGCACCAGGACCGCGGGCGAGGCGCTGGTACAGGGCATCGAATTAGCCGTAGCCGCCGAGGAACTCGGAGTGGACGGTGCCTTCTTCCGGGTCCACCACTTTGCCCGCCAGCAGGCCTCGCCGTTTCCGCTCCTTGCCGCCATCGCAGCACGCACCCGCCGGATAGAGATCGGTACCGGTGTCATTGACATGCGTTATGAGAACCCGCTCTACATGGCGGAGGAAGCGGCAGCCACTGACCTGATCAGCGGGGGCAGGCTTCAGCTCGGCATCAGCCGCGGATCACCCGAGCCGGCCCGCCAGGGTGCTTCAGCTTTCGGCTACGTGCCCCGGGACGGCGAAACCGACGCAGACATGGCACGCCGCCACACCGAGCTGTTCCGGAAGGCGGTTACGGGGGCAGGAGTGGCTGAAGCCGACCCCCGGTATGCCGGTGGTGCCACCGGCCTCCTGCCCGTGCAGCCGCAGTCGCCCGGACTGGGGGAGCGGATCTGGTGGGGAGCCGGCACCCGCAAAACGGCCGTTTGGGCGGCGGAACTCGGAATGAACCTGATGAGTTCCACCCTGCTCACCGAGGACACCGGCGTGCCTTTCCATGAACTCCAGGCGGAACAGATCCAGCTGTTCCGGGATACCTGGCAGGCGGCCGGCCACTCCCACCAGCCAAGGATCTCCGTCAGCCGCAGCGTGCTGCCCATCGTCGATGACGAGGACCGCCGTTATTTCGCCGGCAGTGCCCTCCGCGACGGCCGGGACCAGGTGGGCATCATTGACGGACTTACGGCGAGGTTCGGAAAAAGCTATGTGGGCGAGCCCGACCGGCTCGCGGAGGAACTGGCTGCGGATACCGCTGTCCAGGCCGCTGACACCCTTCTCCTGACAGTTCCAAATCAACTGGGCGTCGAGTTCAACGCGAAACTCCTGGGGAACGTGGCACGCTACATTGCTCCGTCCCTGGGCTGGAATCCGTCCAGGGAGTGACCGGGTGGGAACTATCTCCGTGACCCAGCCGTTACTCTTAAGGTGCGGCTTGGGGGCTTAGCGCCCAAACCAGTATGGCTGCAGGACGGTCATATGACGGAGAGAGAGAAATATGGCTCGCGCCGCCTTAGGCTTGACTGCATGATCAGGCTACGACAGCTGGCCCAAGCGGCTTCGGTGCTTACCACGCCCTTGGCTCCCGAAGATATCCTTGCCCTTTTCAACCCCGTCTTTTCCGCCCGGCAACTCCGCGGCGTCGTCACCCGGGTTGTCCAGGAAACCGCCCAGTCGGCCACCATCTTCTTCCGCCCCGGGCGGGGCTGGCAGTCGCACCTGGCCGGTCAGTGGGCCCGCATCGGCGTCGAGCTGGACGGCGTCCGGCACTGGCGCTCCTACTCCCTCAGCGCCGCCGCCGGCAAGGACCCTGCCATCACCGTGACGGACGTTGGAGCCGTGTCCGGCACCCTGGTGCGCACCACCCGCCCCGGCGACGTGTTGTTCCTTGCCCCGCCGCAGGGCGACTTCGTCCTGCCCGAGCACCCCAGGCCGCTGCTGATGGTTACCGCCGGCAGCGGCATCACTCCGGTGATGTCCATGATCCGTACGCTGGTGCCGCGCCGCCCGGATGCCGACGTCGTACTCGTCCATTCCGCCCGCACGCCCGGGGACAGCCTGTTCCGCGAGGAACTTGCCGAACTTGCGGACCAGTTCCCCAACTTCCGCCTCGCCCACTGGTTCACCGGCGAGCAAGGCCGGATGGACTTCTCCAACACCAACCAGCTGGACGAGATCTGTCCCGACTGGAAGGACCGTGCCGCCTACGCCTGCGGCCCGGACAGCTTCCTGGACGACGCCGAAGCCCTATGGAACCGCGCCGCCCTCACCACCGCCGCGCCCGGCACCGACATTGCGGTGGCCGGCAGCGCGGGCAACCTCATGATCGAACGGTTCAACACAACCTTTGCCGCGGGTGTGGGGCACGACGGCGGCCTGGTCACCTTCGAAGCCTCGGACCGCGAGGTGGAGGCCGACGGCGACACCCCCATCCTGGACGTCGGAGAGGACGCCGGGGTGCTGATGCCCAGTGGCTGCCGGATGGGCATCTGCCACAGCTGCCTCACCCCACTCCTGTCCGGCCAGGTCCGCGACCTCCGAACCGGGGAAATCCACGGCGATCCCGGCCAACTGATCCAAACGTGTGTCTCGGCAGCCGCCGGACCCGTCAACCTCGAACTCTGAGGAGCAGAATAATGTCTGTCATCTCACCCGCTAAGGCCGCCTCCACCGGAGGGGCGAACGCCGGCAGCTCAAGGACGCGCCCCGGCAAGCTTGCCGAGTCCGGCAGCCCCACCGTACGGCCCCCTGCGGCCGCCCATCTGACGGACGAGCAGGTGGCGGAGCTGGGCCGCGAGCTCGATGCCATCCGCGACGAGGTCCTCGCCAAGCGCGGCGCGGAAGACGCCGCCTACATCCGCCGGGTGATCAAGGTCCAGCGTGGCCTGGAAATCTCCGGCCGCGCCGCCCTGCTGGTTGGCAAGAACAAGGCTGCCTGGGTTGCCGGCACCACCCTGCTGAGCCTGGCCAAGATCCTGGAAAACATGGAGATCGGGCACAACGTGCTGCACGGCCAGTGGGACTGGATGCGGGACCCGGACATCCACTCCACCACCTGGGAGTGGGACTTTGTCACTCCCTCGCGCTCGTGGCAGCACACCCACAACGACCTTCACCACCGCTGGACCAACGTGGTGGGCAAGGACAACGACGTCGGATACAACCTCCTGCGGATGGACGAACAGCAGCCGTGGAAGCCGATGAACCTTGGCAACCCGCTGTACAACGCCATCCTGGCACCCCTCTTCGAGTGGGGCATCGCCATCTACGACCTCGAACTGACAGAGTTCAAGGAAGGCAAGAAGTCCAAGGAAGCGCTGCACAAGGACCTCAAAGCCCTGGGCAAGAAGGTGATCACGCAGTTCACCAAGGACTACGCCGCGACTCCCGCCGTTGCCATGCTGACCGGCTCCGGAAAGCAGGCGCTCTACGGGACGCTGACCGCCAACGCAGTGCGGAACGTCTGGGCCCATGCAGTGATCTTCTGCGGCCACTTCCCTGAAGGCACGGACACCTTCACGGAGGAAATGGCGGAAGGCGAGACCCGCGGCGACTGGTACATCCGCCAGATGATCGGCTCGGCCAACATCTCCGGATCGAAATTCATGCACATCATGACCGGTAACCTTTCGCACCAGATCGAGCACCACCTTTTCCCGGACCTGCCCTCCAACCGGTACGCCGAGGTTGCACCCAAGGTCCGTGAGATCTGCCAGCGCTACGGTTTGAAGTACACCACCGGTCCGCTGCTGAAGCAGGTCGGGTCCACCTGGGGCAAGATCTTCAAGCTGGCGCTGCCGGGCAAGGCTGCCAAGGCCTGACCACAGCCGCGCCGCCGGCTCTAGGCCCGCCTGCCGGGTGACAGCACCATGTCATCCAGCTTCGGCAGGGCGTGCCTGAGCCGGTGGTCCGCCTGGTCCAGCACGTCCTGGGCCGAGGACAGGCTGCCGTCCTCCACCAGCACGGTGGCGGTGCCCTGCAACCGGTGGCCGCTCCAGCGCAGCTGCAGGCGCTGCACCGCCAGGACTCCCGGAGTGCCTTCCAGTGCCTCGGCGGCACGGGACACCAGGTCGGGTTCAATGCCGTCCATGAGCCGGCGACCGATACTGCGGACGGTTCCCCACAGCAGCACCATGATCGCTATTGAAATCAGCAGGCCGACGACGGGATCCGCCAGCGGGAAGCCCAGCATCACGCCAAGGGCACCCAGCACCACGGCCAGGGACGTGAAGCCGTCCGTCCTGGCATGGACGCCGTCGGCCACCAACGCGGCGGACCCGATTCTGCGGCCTACGCGGATGCGGTAGATGGCCACAGCTTCGTTTCCGGCGAAGCCGATCAGCCCGGCCGCCATCACCCAGCCCAGGTTCTGGAGCGGCTGCGGATGGATCAGCCGGTCCACGGACTGCCAGCCGGCCACCACTGCCGAGAGGGCCACCACCCCCACGATGAAGAGCCCGGCAAGGTCCTCCGCCCGCCCAAACCCGAACGTGTAGCGGCGGGAGGCCGCCTTCCGGCCCAGGATGAAAGCGATCCACAGCGGCACCGCCGTCAGGGCATCGGAAAAGTTGTGGATGGTGTCCGCGAGCAGCGCCACGGAACTGCTGAACAGCACCACCATGAACTGCAGCACGGTAGTACCCAGCAGCACGAACAGGCTGATTTTCAGTGCACGGATCCCCTCGGTGCTGGCCTCCATAGCGTCGTCGATCGAATCCGCGGAGTCGTGCGTGTGGGGGACGAACAGCTCCATCAGCCAGCCCTTGAAGCCGCTGTGGTGATGGTGGCCGTGGTCATGGCTGTGCTCGTGCCCGTGGCTGTGGCCGTGCCCGTCGTGGGTGTGCCGGGCCGCCTGCTGGCCGGGTCCAGTCATGACACGTGCCCCTCTCCGCCCTGGCCCGGCAGTCGGTGGTGGGCCGGTTCGCCACCCAATGCGTGCTCCGCCTGGAAGATGGCGTCGGCCACGAGCTGCCGGGCATGCTCGTTCTCCAGCCGGTACAGCACCCGGGTCCCGTCCTGGCGGGTGGAGACCATGCGGGCCAGCCGCATTTTCGCCAGGTGCTGCGAGACGGCGGCAGGGGACTTTCCCACGACGTCCGCCAATGCACCCACGGCCATTTCGCCGCCGCGCAGCGCCAGGATGATCCGCACCCGCGTGGCGTCGGCCAACATGGAAAAGACCTCAACGGCCAGCTCCACGTATTGGCTGTCCGTTGCCAGCGAGCATCTGTTCTTATCTGCATTCATGCGCATATAGTTTCACATGAATGTCATGCCCCGCACTATGGTGCCGGGCGCAGCCGTCGGATAATGGATCGCAAAGCTGCGCGGCCTTTGGAGGAAAGATGAAATTCGTGGGAGCCCTCATCGTCATCTGGCTGGTCATCGGCGGCGTGGCCGCCTGGCAGCGGGGCTATTTCGGCGGAGCCCCCGGGTCCTGCGCAGAAGCAGGCACCGTCGCCGTGACCATCGTCGCAGGGCCGCTGAACTACATGGGCGTCAATCCGCAGATCACCTGTGAGCTGCCGCAGCCGTCCCAGTAGGCGGACAGGGCCGCCCCGCGGCTGCAGGAGAACGGCCGGACCGGTCCTAGAGTAGGGACTGCGCAGGTATTGGCATGCCGCCTGCCTGCTCCGATCAGTCTCGAAAGGAATTCGCCGCGATGGCTTTCATTACCGTTGGAACTGAAAACAGCACCGACATCGAGCTCTACTACGAGGACCACGGCTCCGGCCAGCCGGTGGTGCTGATCCACGGCTACCCACTGGACGGTGCGTCCTGGGAACGGCAGGCCACGGCCCTCCTGGCTGCCGGCTACCGGGTGATCACCTACGACCGGCGCGGCTTCGGGAAGTCCAGCAAGACCACCGAAGGCTACGACTACGACACGTTCGCGGCGGACCTCAATACCCTGCTGACCACGCTGGACCTCGGCAACACCGTCCTTGTGGGTTTCTCCATGGGCACGGGCGAGGTAGCACGCTACCTGGGCACCTACGGTTCGGAGCGCATTGCCAAGGCAGCCTTCCTGGGGTCCCTGGAACCGTTCCTGCTCAAGACCGATGACAACCCCGGCGGTGTGCCGCAGGAGGTCTTCGACGGGCTTGAGGAAGCCGTCACCGCGGACCGGTATGCGTTCTTCACCGAGTTTTTCAAGAACTTCTACAACTCGGACACGTTCCTGGGCACACCCCGCCTCAGCCAGGAGGCCGTCACCGCCAGCTGGAACGTGGCCGCAGGCTCCGGTGCCACCGCGTCCGTGGCCGCGCAGGCCACCTGGATTACGGACTTCCGCCAGGACATTCCCAAGATCGACGTTCCTGCGCTGATCGTGCACGGCACCGCGGACAACATCCTCCCCATCGACTCCACCGGGCGGCTGTTCGCCAAGGCACTGCCGGAAGCGGAGTACGTGGAAATCGAAGGGGCGCCGCATGGCCTGCTCCTGACCCACGCCGCGGAGGTCAATGAAGCCCTGCTCGGCTTCCTGGCCAAGCAGGGCTGACTGGCCAGCTGCGTTAAAAACATCCGGCGACGGCGGGAAACCGCCGTCGCCGGATGAGCAGGATCGGATGCGCCATCAGAGAGGCTCCCCAAAACGGTGGTTTAAGGACCCTATCCGATGGGGCAACGTCGGTGCGGGTGGGGAAGTGAACCGGGGGCTACCGGCGGAAGCCGCCGCCTCCGCCGCCGGGGCCCTGCTCCGCCGTGTACTCGCCGGCGGTGACGGTATCAGCCTGAGCGGCGCCGTCGAGCGAGCCCTCACCCAGGCCCGCACTCACCGTTGCCGTGCCCCCGGTGTAGACGGTGTATTCGGTGCCCGCGGTGATTGCCGCTGAGGAGAAGACCAGCGAGGCAGCGGCCTTGGTGGTGACGAACGCTGCCACCACGGTTCCGGACGGGTCGGCGATCTGGATGACGGTGCCGGCCGGGACGGACGAGCCGAGCGTCACCTGCACGCCGGACTGGGTGGAGGACGCCCCAGGGGTGACCGCCATGCCCGCGCTGCCGGCAGCGGCTACGGTTCCGCCGGTCACGGCGAGTTCGCCGTTGACGTCGAGGGCACCGTTCCCGTCGTTCGTGGGGCCGTTCACCACCAGGGTGCCGCCGGAAATGGTGGCGTTGCCGTTGGAGTCGAGGCCGTCGCCCTGCGCATTGATGGTCAGCAGGCCGCCGCTGATGTCCACGGTGTAGTCGCCCACCTCCATGCTGCCGCCGCCCATGCTGCCGCCTGCTCCTGCACCGGCGGAGGCCGTGCTGCTGCCGCCCGAGGCGTTCACGCCGTCGTCGTTGGAGGTGATGTTGGCGGTTCCACCGGACACCACAATGTGCTGGGCCTCCAGGCCCTCCTCGGATTCCTTGACGGTGGTGTCGCCGGCGGCGATGGTGAGGGTGTTGAAGGCCTTGACGCCGTCGTCGCCGGCCGTCACGGCCAGAGTGCCGCCATTGACCAGGACCCAGCCGCGGCCCTCGTCCTCCTCGTTGTCGGACTTGAAGCCGTCATCGGCCGCGGTGACCTGGTAGGCGCCGTCCAGCAGCACCGCGTAGTCCTTGCCCACAATGCCGTCGTCTGCCGCGTCCACGGTGACGGTGCCGCCGGCCAGGACCAGCCCGTCCTTGCTGGAAATGCCGTCGTTGTAGTTGCCGTCCACGGCAAGGGTGCCCGGGCCGGCGATGGTGAGGTCGGCCTTGGAGTAGAGGGCGGCGTTGGGGGCGTCCGTTCCCTGGTCGGCGTAGGTGGCGGAGTCGCTGATCGAGTTGTTGGTGCCGTCTGCCAGGTAGATGATCGCCTCGTCCGCGCTTTCCACCACGAAGGGAGACCCTGCGGAGTTGGCCAGGGTGAGGCCGTCCAGGATGACGCGGACGGTGTCCTCCTCGCCGGCGGCCACCACGATCTTGCCGTCGGTGAGCGACCCGCTGAGGCGGTAGGTGCCCGCGGCACTGATGGTGACCGTGTCACCGTCTACCGAGACGCCGGATGACGACCCGGATGCCACGGAGCTGGCGCCATCCGCCAGGGTCACGGCTACCTCGGAGGCCGTATCCCAAGTGAGGTCGTCGCCGTCGAAGTGGGTGTCCTGGGCAAGCGTGTCCAGCGACACCGCCGTGGTGGTGCCGGCCGAGCTGGACGACGCCGAGCCGGAAGAGGCCGAGCTGGAGGACCCGGTGCTGGAGGTTCCGGTAACACCGGTGGGGGCCGTGCCGGTTACGGAGCAGCCGGCCAGGCCGATGGCGGCTGCCATGGCGGCAACGGAGAGATAAGTGCGGAGGCTTTTCATGGAGTGTCCTTGGGTGGGGTGGGGGGAGAGCGGATGGGTAAGGCATGCAGGATGGTCTGCCGGGCAGCGTGCTGTTGGCCGGGCGGCCAATCAGGCAGCGGTTGGAGGGCGCCCTTTCAGGCGGCAGGGCGGAGGGGGAGGCTGCGGGACAGCGTGCGGTTCCAGCGGTTGGCGGGAAGTTCGGGCCGGAGGGCGGCCATCCCGGTGGCGAACTTGGAGATCCGGGACGGCCTGACGCCGGCCGCCCACAGATGCCGGTCCAGTGGCCCGGCGGTGGAGCCGGACTTGGTTTCGAGGATGACGGCGTTGTCCAGGATCCACGGCTCCCGGCCCGGCCGCTGCCATGTCACACCGGTATCGATGGTGGCGCGGCTTCCCGACTCCTGGAGGTAGAAAGTGGTGCGGTGGTACCGGGTTTCGAGGACGGGTTCCAGGGGTCCGGCGGGGATTGACCCCACCGCGGCGGCCAGGGTGTCCCGGACGTACTCCAGCCCCTCGGCCGTCAGCCGCGAACGGTCTTCTGGCAGGTACGGAATGCGTTCCTTGACGGTGGCTTCCCGTGCGCCTTCGGTCTTGACTTCCAGGAAGCTGATGGCGCTGTCCACATAGGTCCGCGTGCGGATCTTGTAGCGGCGGCGCCGGCCGTGGGCTGCCAGCAGGTAGCTGTCCAGGGCGGCGGTGTCGAAGTAGACGGAGTCGTAGGCGAAGCTGCGGGCTCCATCCATTTCCAGGACCCGCATGTCCGAGCCGAAGGTGGCCAGCAGGTGCCGCGCGGTCCCGGCGGCCAGCACATATTTCCGGTCCACGCGGGTCTGGAGTGCGGCCTCCGCGTTCAGTTCATCCAGGCCCACGGAGGGGAAGAGATGGAGATTCCCGACGGCGGCGCCCGCGGGGTTCATCGCACGCCTGCCTGGACGTGGCCGGGAAGCTGCTCCGGGCTGGGGATGTACTCAGCGGCGGGGATGGTGCCCGCTGTGGCCGGCGCCGTCGTCGTAAATCCCGTCAGGGTTCCCGGGACTGAAGTGGCGGCGTAGGCGGCGGGGGAGTAGGCGTAACGGACGTCCACGATGGTCTTGTCATTGACCAGGTCCAGCTGCTGGATGGTGGCGGAGTGGACCTTGCCGTGCAGCACTTCCTCCAGCCGGGCGAACAGCTCGCCGTCCTCGGCAATGGCCCGGTCCAGGATGACGGTCTGATGGCGGTGCGCCGGCAGGACCTTGGGGTGGTCGCCCACGAACATCACCAGCAGGATCAGGGCCATCAGCGAAACGGTCAGCCATAGCGGCTCGATCCCGAGCCCGGCAATCAGGCCCAGGGCCAGTGCCGAGAAGTAGTAGGCCACCTCGTGCTGGGCCAGCTCGGTGGAGCGGAGCCTGATGATGGACAAGACGCCGAACAGTCCCAGCCCCAGTCCCAGGCCGGCCGCGGAACCGGACAATGCGGTGGCGACGGCCAGGACCCCCACGTTCATGCCGAGGTAGGAGACCACCAGGTCGCGCCGGCGGTGGCGGCGGAGGTAGAGGGCAAAGGTGAGGATGCTGATGGCTGCCAGGTCGGCGAGGATGAAAATGAGGTTCATGGGATTCTCCGGGATGTTTTTCGGTGGGCTGTTTCTTACGATGCCCGGCGATACTGTGCAGGTGCTGTGACGGAACCTAGCCGGATATATGAGCTTTGGATGGGGGTTTGCCGGCAGCATTTCCGGCCGCCCCCCTTGCGGGTTCCACGGCGGGCAGCCGGTCTTGCTTCCGGGCGAAAAGCCAGCGCTGCTGCACTGAGAAGCTGATGGCGACCAGCATGATTTCGGCCAGGACCTTGGCAGCCAGGGCCGGTACGGCGATCGCTTCAAGGGCCCAGATCAGCGCGACGTTGGCGGCGAGGAGCACCGCCACCAGGCTGAAATAACGGAGCCCCGCGGACCGGGCCGGCCGTTGCCTGCCGTGCTCGAACACCACGTGCCGGTTTACCAGGAAGTTCACCGCGGAACTCACCGCCCGGGCCCCCAGCACGGCCAGGAGCAACGAATCCACCAGCACCGTGAGCAGCAGGAACACCGTTGTGTCCACCAGGAACGCCGCAAAGGACGAGCCGAGGAACTTCAGGAGCGGGGCGTAGATGCGCACGGAGTCTGCCAGCGGGCGGAAGTGGGAACCGGAGTTGTGGTCCAGGTACACCGTGGCGATGTCCAGGGACTGGATGGAGTAGCCGGCGTTCTTCGCTTCCAGCAACAGGTTCAGCTCGTACTCGTACCGGTCGCCTCGGACCGACCTGAGCCACGGGAGCATGGCCGCCGGGTAACCGCGGAGCCCGGTTTGGGTGTCCGCAATGCGCTCGCCGGTGGCAAGGGTGAACAGCGCCCGGGTGGCCGTGTTGCCGAGGCGGCTGCGGGCAGGCACATCGCCCGTGAAGCTCCTGCTGCCGAGCACCATGGTTGCTGCGCCGCGGGGATCGTTGGTATTCCCGTGGACCTTTTCGGCCACGCGGAGGATGTCCGTCACCGTGTGCTGGCCGTCGCTGTCGGCACAGACCACATCATGGCCCGGCAGGTTGTCCGAAATGAAGCCGAAGCCGGCCTTCAAGGCGAACCCTTTCCCCCGGTTGCGTGCGTAGCTGAGGACGTGGCACCCCAGTGCCCTGACGTCGTCGAACACGTCCTTGTAGGCGGGGCCGCTGCCGTCATCAACCACCACGACGGCGGTCCACGGCTCGGCGGTGCGGATCCGGCGGATCAGGGCGGGCAAGTGGTGGTCCGGTTCGTAGGCCGGGATCAGGATGATCATGGCCGCCTACCCGGCGATGTAGAGGATGTCGGAAGTGCCGCGTTCCTTGTTCTCACCCAGCGGGTTGTTGACCAGCCCGCCGTTGAAGTACATGGTGGAGGAGCCGCCGCCGTCGATGTTGTACGCGGTGGTGGCGCCCAGGCCCTGCATGATTTCGGCCAGGCCGGTCATGGTGACGCCGGCGCTGTAGCCCGGGCTGCGGCCATCCACCACCACGAATACCAGGTGGTTCTCATCGATGATGCCGACGGCGGTGCGCGGCTGCTCGCCCTGGATGGAGTGGTTGCCGAAGTTGGTGTCCACCTCCACGTCCTCAATTCCGGAAGCCACCTCACCGTTGTCCAGGAGGGATGGGCCGAAGGAGAGGGTGTTCCAGACGCCGTCCGCCACCAGCTGTTCTGCGGTGGTGCTGGTTTCGTCGTAGACCTTGACCGTGCCGTCGCGGTAGAAGGCGAGGCCCTGGCGGGCCCCTTCATCGCGGAACACCACGCCGTTGCGGATCACGATGCCGGTGTCCCGGAACCCGTAGTAATCGCCGTTGATGGCGAAGATGGCGTTGTTCGCCTCGGCGATGGCGGAGGTGTTCTCGGTGATGTTCTCGCCGAAACTGTCGTTGGCGAACGCGGACTGCAGCGCGGTGGCGTCATCGAGCACGACGTCGGCAACGTAATACGTGACGGTGCTGTCGCCGCTGCCCGTGGTCACCGTGGAAATGCTGATGTTGGACGAATCCGACGTGTAGGACGTGTCCGTGGTGACCGCGGTGGTGGCGGTGCCGGATCCGTCGCTGGACGCCGTGGCGGTGCTGGACTGGGCAGTGCCGCTTTGGGCGGTCGCGGCCTGGCTGGCTTCGTACGCGGAGACGTCCGAGATCTCCACATGCTGCACCACGAACCGGTCCAGCGCCCAGGCGGTGGCGCCGCCGGCGGACAGCGTGAGGGCTACGGCCCCGGCGATGACGGCTCGCCTGACGCGGCCGGGTTTACGTTCGGTGGTCTGCTGGAATGTCATGCCCCATTTCTACGGAGGCAAGTTAGCAGAAGGATTTGCCGTTGATGTGATTGGCCTGTGAAATTTGGGGGGCGTCGACATTCTGCGCGGAGGGGGCAGACACGGCGGGGCATAGCCGGTTGGCCAGGTCCTTGAGTTCCTTTGGGTGGAAGGGCTTGGTGAGGTAGGCGGCAGCTCCCGAAGCCATCCCGGCCAGGACATCGTCCTCCTCGGAGCGGGCCGTCAGGAACAGCAGCGGCGCCTTGCTCAGCGCCCGGACGGCCCGCGCCACTACGTGGCCGTCCATGTCCGGCAGGCCCAGGTCCAGCGTTACCAGGGACACCGCCGGATCGGCAGCGGCGGCAATGCCCTCGGCACCGCTCGCCACTGCCCTCACCTCGAATCCCGCGCGCGTCAGGACCACGGTGATGAGACCGCGGATATCGTCGTTGTCCTCCACCACAAGGCAGACACGTTGTTGTTCCATTGAAGCCCCCCAGGCCAAAGATGGCATCAGTCTAGCGTGGCGGGCCTAACCGTCGTAGTGAGTCTTCGCCGGCCCCTGGCCCAGGGAGTTGACAACCGCGCTGGCCACCTCGTGGAGTTTGGCATTGCGGGTGCTGGAGGCGGTCTTGAGGATATCGAAGGCGTCCTGCTGGCTGCACCGGTTCTGTGCCATGATGATGCCCACGGCCATGTCGATGACGGTCCGGGATTCGAGGGTGGCGCGCAGGTTCGCCGCAGTCTCGCTGTAGTGGGCGAAGCGCACTGCCAGGCGGAGGGCCAGTGAGGTCTGGCCGACGAAATCCTCGGCAAACTTGAGCGCCCGGCCCTCGAACCGGTGCGGGCGCCGTGAATACAGGAGCAGGGCGGCCCTGGTTTCGCCCTCCAGCCGGAACGGCAGTGCAAGCACCGAACGGATGCCCTGGCCGAGGACGGCCCCGGCATACTCCGGCCAGCTGCCGTCGTTTTCCAGGTCCGGCACGTGCACTGTCACCTTTTCCATGGACGCCGTCAGGCTGGGCGTCTCCGGGTACTGGTGCTCGAGGAGGCCGAGTGATGCGGCTTCCGGGCTGCTGCTGGCCACGGTTGCGGCCTTGCGCTGCCGCAGCAGCGCAATGGCGCACAGGATCTCATCGCCGGGTTCGGAAAGGTTGCGCGCGGACACCCGCGCCAGTTCATTAAGGAAGTCCTCAACGTCGGAGCTGCTGAGGACCAGCTCGTGCAGGTGTTCAGTGATGGATGTATCGGTTTTTGCTGTTGACTCGCTGGCCACGATTCTCTGGTGCCATTCGCTCAGGTCAAAACGAGCCAGGCAACATTCACGCCGGCCGGCGGAAAGCCGGAAGGGGTTCAGGTCGCTGGATCGACGAACTTTCCAACGGCCTGCTGCTAAACCGATATTCAGAAGTATATACATGGCTTCGCAGGCCAAAGTGTCATGTTTCCGCACCTCCACCACTGGCGGACGCGGGGTGTTCCCGGCAGAATGAAGCGGTCGCCGTGGCTGCGGTGGCAACCGGACGCCAACGGACACTTCGCCGGAGGGACGCGAACATGACCAGACTGCTCATCATCGGTCCGCCGGGTTCGGGCAAAGGGACGCAGGCGGAGCACCTTGCGCGCCATTTCAACGTTCCGGCCGTCTCCACGGGGGACATTTTCCGCAGCAACGTGAACAGGGAAACGGAACTTGGCCGCCAGGCCGCGGGATATCTCGACGGCGGCAGTTTCGTTCCGGACCATCTCACCAATGCGCTCATCAGGGACCGGCTGCAGGACCCGGACCTCCGTTCCGGTTTCCTCCTGGACGGCTATCCCCGCACCGCGCCGCAGGTGGCGGAGCTGGACACCATGCTGGCCAGCCAGGGAAGGGCGCTGGATGCCGTCATCGAACTGCTGGCCCCGGATGCCGAACTGGAGCAGCGCATGCACCGGCGGGCACAGGAGCAGGGCCGCTCGGATGACACCGAGGAGGTCTTCCGCCGCAGGCTGGAGCTCTACCACACGGAAACACATGAAGTAGTCTCGGCCTATGCGGGCCGCGGACTGTTGGTATCCGTGGACGGCACCGGAGACCCCGGAGAGATCACCGCCCTGGCGATCGCCGCCGTCGAAAAATTCCTGGCCTCTTTCCATCCCCGCCCCTGACCGGCCTCACCAGCAAAGGAAACCCCATGAAGATTGCCGTCACCGGCGGAAACGGAAAACTTGGCGGGCATGTGGTCCGCCGCCTCACGGACGACGGCCACCAGGTCCTGACCCTGGACCGTGCTGGAACACGCAGCCCGGCGCTCCTGGTGGTGGACCTGCGCAACTACGGCCAGGTGCTGGACGCCCTGTTGGGGGTGGATGACCGCCACGACGGGTTCGACGCCGTGGTGCACCTTGGTGCCATACCGGCGCCGGGCATCCTTCCGGACGCCGCCACGTTCGAGAACAACATGCTCTCCACCTACAACGTCTTCCAGGCCGCGCGCCGCGCCGGGATCAAAAAGGTGGTGTACGCCTCCAGCGAGACGGTGCTGGGACTGCCGTTCGACGTCGACCCGCCCTACATTCCCGTGGACGAGGAATACCCGGCCCGGCCCGAAAGCACGTATTCCCTGGTCAAGAAGCTGGAAGAGCAGATGGCCGTCGAAATGACGCGCTGGGACCCCGACCTCAGCATCGTGGGACTGCGGTTCTCGAACGTCATGGACATCGAAGACTATGAGCGGTTCCCTTCCTTCGACTCCGACGCGACGCTGCGCAAGTGGAACCTCTGGGGCTACATCGACGGACGGGACGGCGCGCAGGCGGTAGCGAAGGCACTGGAGAACGGAAAACCGGGGTTCGAAGCGTTCATCATCGCCAACGCGGACACCGTCATGAGCCGGTCCAGCGCCAGCCTCGCCGCGGAGGTCTTCCCCGCTGTCAAGGTCACCAAGGAACTCGGCGAGCACGAAACCATGCTCTCCATCGACAAGGCGCGGCGGCTCCTCGGCTTCGAGCCCAAACACAGCTGGCGGGATCACGAGGGATAATCTTCACCCTAGGCAATACTTACCGGGCACTGACCCATGCGGCAAGGATGGACACAACGGTGGCACAGCACGAAACAGCAGGCTCCGGAACGTCCCGCACGGCGGCCGGCAGGAACACCGGACGCTGGCGGGCCTTCCACGACAAGTTCGTGGTGGAGGAACGCTTTTTGGAGCCGGCGGACCGGCGCGGCCTCTACCGCGCCTCGGTCATCCTGGCTGTGGTTGGCCTGGGACTGTTCATTGCCACACTGGTCAGCGTGGTGCAGGCGGACGGCCTGTCCGCGGCAGACGGCCCGGTCCGCGACTGGCTGCTGATGGAGCGCTCCGGCGCCCTCACCGCCGTCATGATCTTCCTGGCCGTGGTCTTCGGCCCCATCGCGCTGCCCATCATCGTCCTCGTGGTCATCGTGGTGTGGGGATTCGCGGCGAAGCACGCCTGGCGCCCCATCCTCCTGGCTTCAGCCATGCTCAGCGGCGTCATCATCTCGCAGATCATCCTTCGCATTGTCCAGCGGTCCCGCCCGCCGGAGGACACAATGCTCTTCGGAATCGACCACACCTTTTCCTTCCCGTCCGGCCACGTCCTGGGCGCGTGCGACTTCCTGCTGGTGGGCACCTTCCTCATCTTTTCGCGCCGCAGGAACACCCGGGCCGCCGTGTTCGGGTTCGTCGGTGCCGGCGTCGGCATCGTGCTGGCGTCGGTGAGCAGGCTGTACCTGGGCTACCACTGGCTGACCGACACCCTCGCCTCGTTTTCGCTCTCGCTGCTGATCCTGGGCGGCGTGATCGCCCTGGATACCTGGCGGACGGCTAGGGTCCCGGGCGAGCGGGTCACCGGGGAGCTGTCCAAGGCGGAAACCCCTCGCGACTGAGGCTGGTCAGCCGGACGGCCGCTGCCGGGCGCGCTTCAGGGCGCTGTGCAGTTTCAGGTTCGCAGCTTCGAGTTCCAGCACCATGGCCACTCCGGCGAGATTGAGGCCCTGTTCCAGCAGCTCACCTATCCGCAGCAGCACCGCGATGTCATCCTCGCTGTACTGCCGCGTACCGCCGGAGGTCCGGGCCGGCGTCAGCAGGCCCCTGGTCTCGTAGAGGCGGATGTTCTGCTGGCCCGTGCCGGTCAGCCGGGCAGCTACCGAAATGGCGTAAACCGCAGTGGATCCGGGCCGCGCGGGAGGCGGGACCTGCGGTTCTGCCATGCATCCTCCAAGCACTCGGTGCGGTCTTGCTTCAGTTTCTCACGGGTGCTATAAAAAATCTATATCCGCCACCATAGAAGATGCACAGTAGGAAGAAGACTCGAAACCCCTGTCCCGCACCACTAAGCTGCAAGGAGTGGGCGATGATGGCACGTCCTCCCGACTACTACGCCATCCTGAACGTGCCGCCCGACGCCGGCCGTCTGGACATTGCGCGGGCCTACCGCGGCCTCATGCGCGCCCACCATCCCGACGTCGGGCCGGCGGATTCCGTCCAGGGCTCGCCAGGCGACGAGCTGCTGCGGATCATGGACGCATACGGGGTGCTGCGCGACCCGGCCCGGCGGGCGGCCTATGACCGGCAGCGGACTTTACCGACAGACAGGACTGCATCGACGGGCCAGCCCCTGTCCACAGCCAGGCCCGTTGCTGTCCGGAAGGTACCCGGCAACGGCGGAGCCTCCGGAGACATCATCCGGGTCACCCCCGTGCGCTGGGAAAGCGGGCCCTGGGCCTGACTCCGGGCAAGCGGGGGAGGTATCTGACGCATTGGCAACATCACACACAACGAGGAAGGAGAGAGCCGCATGAGCGAGTGGCGGCGTTACGATTCACACCTGATCCCGGCGTTCCATGAGCGCTTTGAACAGCGGTGGGGCAAAGGAACGGCACCCTTCCTGGATCCTGAAGCGCATGAGGAGCCGGTGCCGCGGGCGCAGTGGATCAACCCGTCAACCGGCGCAGCCCTTGCCGTGGTGCCGGTGTGGACCGTGGATGAACGGCAACAGCGGTCCTTCGGCGTTTTCTACCTCCCGCCTGCGGGTGACATCTGGGTCCTCAGGCCGGGTTACACGGCCTACCTTGAACCTGCCGACGGCGAACCGGAGCACCTGGTCACCCTGCGCAATGATGCGTTCCGGAAGGCCGTGGCCCACGCCAAGGAGTTCCTCTTCGGCTCCCAATAGCCGTCCGCAGCAGGCTCGCTGACGGGCACCGCAGCAGTTGCTCGTCAGGGGGCTTCCGCTGTGCCATCCTGAGACGTACTTATCCGCCGATCACCACGAAGGCCGCCAGATGCACATCTCCGCCAAGGACCTCGCAGCAATCATTCCCCCGGGGTTCACGCTCGGCGTCGCCACCGCGGCCATCCAGATTGAGGGGGCCCTGGACGAGGACGGCCGCGGTCCCGCAGGCTGGGATGTTTTCGCCGCCAAGCCCGGTGCGATCGTGGACAGCCACAGCCCTGCGGTGGCCACGGACCACTACCACCGGATGCCGCAGGACGTTGCCCTCATGAAGCAGCTGGGGGTGGACTCCTACCGGTTCTCCTTTGCCTGGCCGAGGATCCAGCCCACCGGCAGCGGACCCGCCAACAGCGCAGGCCTCGCGTTCTACGACCGTCTCCTCGACGAGTTGCTGGCCAACGGAATCTCCCCGATGGCCACCATCTACCACTGGGACACGCCGCTGGCGCTGGACGAGGCAGGCGGCTGGATGAACCGTGACACCGCGTACCGGCTGGGGGAGTATGCCGCAATCCTCGCGGAGAAGTTCGGCGACCGGGTTGCGCGGTGGGTCACCATCAACGAACCGGCCACCGTCACCACCAACGGCTACACGCTGGGCTTGCACTCGCCGGGCAAGGAGCTGATGCTGGGTGCCTTCCCCACTGTGCACCACCAGCTGCTGGGCCACGGACTTGCCGTGCAGGCACTGCGTGCCGCCAAGGTCCCCGGCGAAATCGGGATGACCAATGTCTACTCACCCATGGTCCCCAACTCCATCAATCCGCTGGATAAGATCAGCGCCGGCCTCATGGACCTCGCCCAGAACCGGCTGTACGCGGATCCCGTCCTCACCGGAAAATATCCGGACCTCATCAGGGCAGCGAAGTTCTTCTCCTCCTTCGAACATCCGGAGGAGGACATGAAACTGATCTCCCAGCCACTGGATTTCTACGGGCTCAACTACTACATGCCCACCAAGGTGGCCGTTGGCCCCGGCGGCGGGGCGGTCCCTGCCAGCATGGCCGAAGCCATGGGCAGCGACCTGAGCGCGGCAGGCAATGGCGGCACACCGTTCCACGTGGAAACCTGGCCCGAAGCGGACATCACGTCCTACGGGTGGCCCGTGAAGCCCGAGTACATGGGGGTGGCGCTGAAGGAAATGGCCGAGCGATATCCCAACCTCCCGCCCGTCATCCTCACCGAGGGCGGCGCCAGTTTCGAGGACATCATCGTCCGGGACAAATCCACCAACACCCGGTTCATTCCGGATGAGCGGCGGCTGAAGTACCTCTCGGACCACCTCGAGGCGGCGCTGCGTGCCACCGCTCCCGGCGGCGAAGCGGAGTCCGTGGACCTGCGCGGCTACTACGTCTGGTCACTGCTGGACAATTTCGAGTGGTCCGCGGGCTTCAAGCAGCCGTTCGGGCTGTTGCATGTGGACTTCGAGACCCTTGAGCGTACACCCAAGGCGTCCTACTTCTGGCTGCAGGAACTCATTGAAGAGCGTGACCTGTTCCAGGCTGCAAGTGCGGCAATCGCCCAGGCCGTCATCCCGGAGGACGCCGCCTAGGGTCACGTTTCAGGCGGAGCGGGATCCTAGAGCAGGTCCAGCATGCCCAGCTGCTTGGCCATGCCGGCTCCATCAGGGGAGTAGATCCACGGCACCTTGGACGCGGTATGGTCCCCGTCCTCGGAGTGGCCGCCGGCAAAAACCGATTCGCTGACGGACAGCTGGCGGATGGCGATGGCCGCCACTTTGTCCGGGTTCTCCGATGCGAAGCCGGAGTAGATGGCTTCGTCGTGCTGGCCGTTGTCCCCGATGAGGAGCCAGCGCATGTCCGGGAACTCCTTGCTGAGCCTTTCCAGGTTGCGGTGTTTGTGGTCCTGGCCGCTGCGGAACCAGCGGTCCTGCGTCAGGCCCCAGTCCGTCAGCAGCAGCGGCCCCGACGGGTACATGTTGCGGCCCAGGAACCTCGCCAGGGTAGGCGCAGCGTTCCACGGCCCGGTGGAGAGGTAAATGACGGGGGCATCGGGGTGTTCGATGGTCAGCCGGTCCAGCAGTACGGCCATCCCCGGCGTTGCCATGCGGGCCCGCTCACTGAGGACGAACGTGTTCCACAGGGCCAGGAACGGGCGGGGCAGTGCCGTCACCATGACGGTGTCATCAATATCGGACACGATGCCGAACTTCACGTCAGGGGCGATGACGTGGATCAGTGCTTCTGCCGGCTCGGTACCCTCGGCCTGCAGTGTCGCCGTGTGCCAGCCCGGCGACAGCTGGACGTCCACCTCGGTGTCCACCAGGCCGCCGCGGTCAGCCTGTACGCGGGTGACAACATCACCGATGGTGATTTCGACGTCGGCGAACTGCAGCGGCACGCCGGTAAAGGCGCGCCAGCCGCGGACGTTCTGGGTAGCGTTCTTGGCCTCCTGCTCGGCCTTGCTGCCGGGAAGCGGCTTCTGCGTCATCAGCACGCGGCCCAGGACCCGGACACGGCTGGTGGATCCGTAGCCCTGGTAGGCAATGGTCCGGGGCACGAAGTCCCAACGCCTGGCGAGCCGGATCCGGAAGCTGTTGAACCCGTCGGAGATGCGGTGGGCCAAGCGGAAGGCCTGGTTCCCGCCAAGCTCGGGCCGGCGCTCCGGAAACTTTCCCGGCCGCCCGGAAGCGGGCTGGGTTGCGGGCTGGGTCGGGTTCTGCGGCGCCGGGTCCATGGTTCCACTCTGCCACAGGCGGCGGCCCGTGTGGCGGCGTGCGGGAGACGGCAGCACAGTATGACGTCAGGCGCCCAGGATGGCGCGCAGGGTCCGGGCGTTGCGCACCGCGTGCCCGCCGCCGTCGTTATTGAAATAGGCGTACACGTCCAACCCCTCCGCTGCCCAGCCGCGGATCCTGTCCGCCCACCAGTGCAGGTCATCGTCCGAATAGGAGCCGGCGTAGAGGTGCTGGTGGTCAGGCCCGTGCAGCCGGACATAGGTGAACGGGGCCGTGGTCCGGAGCAGGCACGGCAGATTGGCTCCGCTCATGATGCAGTAGGCGGCGCCGTGCCGCTCGAGGATCGCCAGGACTTCCGGGCAGTCCCAGGTGGGATGGCGGAATTCCACGGTGACCCGGATCCATTCCGGCAACGCGGCCAGGAAGTAGTCCAGCCGGGCATCGTCCCGTTCCAGTTGAGGCGGCAGCTGCACCAGGAGCACCGCCCGTTTGTCCCCGAGTTCGTGCCAGCAACGGGCAATCCGGTCCACCCAGACTTCGGGCTGGTACAGCTTCCGCGCGTGTGTGAGGCCACGCGGAGCCTTGACGGACATGCTGAAGCCCGGGGGCAGCCTGCGGTTCCAGCCGGCAAACGTGGTGTCCCGGGGCCAGCGGTAGAAGCTGGCGTTCAGCTCCACGGTGCTGAACTGCGCGACATAGTGTCCCAGCCGGTCCTTCGCCGGCAGGCCTGGCGGGTACAGGACGTTCTCCCAATGGTCATAGCTCCAGCCGGAGGTGCCGATATGGACTGCCACCACTGCAGGCTACACCGGCACTTCGCAAATGTGCCCGGAACAGGGAGCGCGTTTGTGGCAGGGTAAGGTCATGGCGCGAATCGAAGATTATGCGGTGGTAGGCGACCTTCAGACCGGGGCGCTGATCAGCAAAGAAGGTTCCATCGACTGGTTGTGCCTTCCCAGGTTCGACTCCCCGGCCTGCTTCACCGCGTTGCTGGACACGCCCGACGCCGGCCGCTGGCTGCTGGCGCCCGAAAGCGGCGGACCGTGCACCCGGCGGGGATACCGGGACGGCAGCCTGATCCTGGAAACCGAATGGGACACCCCCGACGGGACGGTGCGCGTCATCGATTTCATGCCGCCGCGTGATTCTGTGGCGGACATCGTGCGGATCGTCGAGGGCGTCAGCGGCACCGTGAAGATGCGCTGCGAGCTGGTCCTGCGCTTCGACTACGGCCACATCGTTCCATGGGTACGCAAGGACAAGCACGGCCTCCACGCCATCGCGGGGCCGGACGCTGCCTACTTCGTGACGCCGGCGGAGGTACACGGCGAGAACATGCACACCGTGGGCGACTTCACCGTCAGCGCCGGGGAACGTATCCCGTTCGTCCTCACGTGGGCTCCCAGCCATGTGGGCCGGCCCCACTCGGTGGACGCGGAGAAGGTCCTGGACACCACCTTCGCCTTCTGGCGCGGCTGGACCACCCAGTGCACGGTGCAGGGCGAATACCAGGACGCCGTGGTGCGCTCGCTGGTGACCCTCAAGGCGCTTACCTACGCACCAACCGGCGGCATCGTGGCCGCCGTGACCACCTCCCTGCCCGAACAGCCCGGTGGTCCCCGCAACTGGGACTACCGGTACTGCTGGCTGCGGGACGCCACCATGACGCTGCAGGCGCTCCTGGCCGCCGGCTACACCGCCGAGGCGGCCGCCTGGCGGGAATGGCTGCTGCGGGCGGTTGCCGGGGACCCGGCCGACCTGCAGATCATGTACGGCATACACGGCGAGCGGCGCCTGCCCGAGCTGGAGCTGCCCTGGCTCAGGGGATATGAGAATTCGGCGCCCGTGCGGATCGGCAACGCGGCGGCCGAGCAGCTCCAGCTGGACGTGTGGGGCGAGGTGCTGGACTGCCTGGCGCTGACCCGTAATTCACTGCTGAAGCATCCGGACGATTCGTGGGACCTGCAGTGCGCCCTGATGACCCACCTGGAAACAATCTGGGACCAGCCGGACAACGGGTTGTGGGAAATGCGCGGCCCCCGCAGGCACTTCACCCATTCGAAGGTCATGGCGTGGGTTGCCGCCGACCGGATGGTCAAGGGCGTCAGGGAGTCCGGGCTGCCGGGGCCGGTCGAGCGGTGGGAGGCGCTGCGGGACACCATCCACCGGGATGTGATGGCCAACGGGTTCGACGCCGGACGCAACACTTTCGTGCAGTCCTACGGCAGCCCAGAGCTTGATGCCAGCCTGCTGCTGATTCCGCGGGTGGGCTTCCTGCCGCCGGATGATCCCCGCGTCATCGGGACCATCGAGGCGATCCAGCGCGAGCTGACCGAGGACGGGTTCGTGCTTCGCTACCGTCCGGAGAAGAGCGACGACGGCCTGCCGGGGAGCGAGGGCGTCTTCCTCGCCTGCTCGTTCTGGCTGGTGGAGGCGCTGCTCGGCGCGGGACGGCATGAGGAGTCACGCGAACTGTTCGAGCGCCTCCTGGAGCTGCGCAATGACGTGGGGCTCCTGAGCGAGGAGTGGGCAGTCCGCGCGGGCCGGCAACTGGGCAACACCCCGCAGGCGTTCAGCCACTTTGCCCTTGTGACTAGCGCTTTGGAGCTGCATCAGGATACCGTTCGCCGGAGTGACACCCCTATCCCGCCGGAATCGGCGGGGCGGCGCTGAGGCGGGGCCGGCACAGGGCTGAACTTTCCCTTCGCAGAATAGATAAGTAGACTTACTAACACCTCATGGAGTGCTCCACAAGCACAATGCCGTGACTGACGGAGGAGGAGTGATTCGCATGGCCGGGTATTTTGAACTCGTTGATGCCCCTGATGGTGGCTACAGGGTCAGGATGATGGACGGGGCGGGCCACCTGATGGCAATCTCGGTGACCTTTCCCACGAAGCGGGCGGCCGTGGCCGGAGTGGCCATGGCCCGTGAAATTGCAGGCACAGGCCTTATTCGGGATAAAAGCCTGGACGGTGCCGGAACGGTGATCAGGGAACGGGTCCGGCCCGTGGCAACGCCCAAGGAAGAAGCTGCCCGGCACAAGAAGGCCCCGGAGGCCAGGCGGGCCGCGGTGGGCTGATGGGCCGGCAGGACGCACCCCCCGGTGGACGCCGCCGGGGGGTTCTCTTTGACGTTGACGGGACGCTGATCGATTCGTCGTACCTACACACCGTTTCCTGGTGGGGTGCCTTCCGCCAGTACGGCTATGACGTTCCGATGGCATCCATCCACTACCTCGTGGGCATGGGCGGGGACCGGCTTGTGGACAGCCTGCTGCCCGAGGGCCGGGACCGCAGCGCCGATGAGGACATCATGGCCAGCCATGGCGCACTGTACGCCGCCCGCTGGCCTTCCCTGCGCGCGTTTGATGGTTCGAAGGACCTGCTGGCCCGGTGCCATGCCGGTGGCCTCGCCGTCGCCCTGGCCTCGTCGGCCCGGGAGCAGGACCTGCAGATCATGAAGGGAATCCTTGACGCTGACGCGTTCATCGATGCCGCCACCAGCTCCAAGGATGCCGAGGAGAGCAAGCCTGCCCCGGACATCCTGGCTGCTGCCCTGGAAGCGATCGACGTAGAGCCGGCAGATGCTGTCTTCGTCGGAGACGCAGTCTGGGACATGAAGGCCGCGGCCGCGCTCGGCATCCCGGCTGTGGGGGTCACTTGCGGGGGAATCAGCGCCGACGTGCTCCGGGAGGCCGGCGCGGTGGACGTCTACGAGGGACCTGCCGACCTGTTGCGGAACCTGGCCGGCAGCGCCATCGGGAAGTTGCTGAACCGCGGCAGCTAGCCCGGGGTTTTCATGGAAGAGCCGCCTGCCGCGTCCTTCTCGGTGCCATTGTCGGCGGGTTTGACCCAGGACACGGCCACCTTCACGGAGCCGTCATCGTTCCTTTCGACGTCCGTGACGACGTCGGCCAGGCTGGCTCCCATGTCAACAATCCTGGCCCGGTAGCTGGCCACCAGGTCCTCCAGGCTGGCTTCAGTCCATTCGCCGGGCCGCATGCGGGTGGAAATCTCAACCGGTTCGGGCTGGTACAGCGTCATGACGTCCTCGTTCCGTTGGCATGGGCCTCGTGAAGCAAACCCGGCGGGCCCTTCCTACGCTAGGAGTCCGGGGCGGGTGGGACAAGTACCACGGAGTATCCGGTTCATCCGATCGTGCCCCCAGTGGACGCCCGGGCCGCCTGGCGTAAAAGTGCCAAATGCCAGAAGATCATCAGCATGCTTACTTTTTGCCCGAAAATTCGGTAGCGTCGAATGAAGGGCGCACGGCCCGGACTGCGAGGAAAAGGAGAACACCGTGAAAGCACTGACCTGGCAAGGAAAACGATCAGTCAGCGTCGAAGAAGTACCCGATCCCGTGATCCAGGAGCCTACCGATGCGATCGTGCGCATCACCTCCACGGCGATCTGCGGGTCCGACCTGCACCTGTACGAGGTCCTGGGGCCCTACATGCACAAGGGCGACGTGATCGGCCACGAACCGATGGGCATCGTGGAAGAAGTGGGAAGCGCCGTCACCAACCTGCGCAAGGGTGACCGCGTGGTGATCCCGTTCAACATCTCCTGCGGCTCCTGCTACATGTGCAAGCAAGGGCTGCAGTCCCAATGCGAAACCACCCAGGTAAAGGAAAAAGGCTCGGGAGCAGCCCTCTTTGGCTACTCCGAACTGTACGGCTCAGTGCCGGGCGGGCAGGCCGAGTACCTCCGTGTCCCGCACGCGGATTACGGACCCGTCAAGGTGGGGACCGAACTGCCGGACGAACGGTACCTGTTCCTTTCCGACATCCTGCCCACGGCCTGGCAGGCGGTGGAGTACGCGGACGTGCAGCCAGGCGGCACCCTTGCGGTGCTGGGGCTCGGGCCAGTGGGGCAATTCGCCGCCCGCATCGGCGTCCAGCGCGGCTTCAACGTGGTGGGCGTGGACCCCGTCCCGGAACGCCGCGCCATGGCGGCCCGGCACGGCGTGGACACGCTCGATTACACCAAAACCCTCGGTGACGAACTGCGGGAGAAGACCGCCGGTAGGGGCCCTGACGCGGTGGTGGACGCCGTCGGCATGGAAGCCCATGGCTCCCCGGTGGCCGGATTCGCGCACCAGGCACTGGGACTGCTGCCGGACAAGCTGGCACAAAAGGCCATGGAGACCGCCGGTGTTGACCGCCTCGCCGCGCTGCACACAGCCATCGACGCCGTCCGGCGCGGGGGAACGCTCTCGCTCAGCGGAGTCTATGGCGGCCAGGCCAGCCCCATGCCGCTGCTGACCATGTTCGACAAGCAGATCCAGGTGCGGATGGGCCAGTGCAACGTGCGGCGTTGGACGGATGACATCCTCCCGCTGGTGGAGGACGACGCCGATCCGCTGGGCGTCATGGACCTCGTCACCCACCGCTCTGGCCTGGACGGGGCACCGGCACTCTACGAGAAGTTCCAGAAGAAGGAAGACGGCTGCATCAAGGTAGTCCTCAACCCGGGAGCCTGAGCCGCATCACGAATGCCGCTCAGCACAGGTGGTTGAGCGCGTCCTGGGAGACCTCCGCCAGCTCGGAAATCAACGGGTTGACCCCCAGGGTAGGCGGCTCGGGCGGATAGGCCATCGCCATGGCCAGCTGGGTCTTGCCGTCCTCGCTGGTCATGGCAATGGTTCCGTAACCGTCGGTGTCGCCAGGCAGGCCGTAGTAGAAGCGGTTGTTGCAGGTGTTGTTCCAGCGGCGCAGCGCAAAACCGTAGTACTGCAGGTAGCCGCCCTTCATGGCCGTAACGCTGTCCGGCGGGAGCAGTTCGCCCTTCAGGAGCGCGGCGTAGAAACGGTTCACCTCCGGCAGGGTAGAAACTGCTCCGGAAGAGGGAGCCTCCGCCTGCCATTCTGGCAAGCTGGCATCCAGGCGCGCGCCGCCCACCATGACGTAGCCGTGAACCATGCCCGGAAGGGCCGGCCCGCCCAGCCGGGTTGCGCCCAGGCCCAGCGGACGGGCTATGTCCGTGGCCAGGACCTGTGCGATGTCCTGGCCGCGGAGCCGTTCGACGATCAGGGCCAGCGCCGCATAGTTGGTCCGCGAATAGTTGAAGATCCGTGCCAGCCGCGGCTCCCACGGCACGGTGGCCGCCAGGGCCAGCTGCTGCTCGAGGCTGATCTTCCGGACCGTGACCTTTTCCCAGGGGCCGGATGCCAGGAGTGGATCGGTGAAGTCGGGCAGCCCCGACTCGTGGGTCAGAAGCTGGCGCACACTGACCGGGCCGGGCGGATGCAGGACGCTCCCGAACTCCGGCAGGTAGCGGCTCACGGGATCGTCGAGTCCGAGCTTTCCTTCCGCCACCAGCTTCAGCACGGAAACCGCCACGAATGATTCGGTGATGCCGCCAACCCGGACGGGGTCGGACGCCGCTGCGGGTTCGCGGGTTTCCAGGCTCCGCACCCCGGCCGCGTGCGCCCAGGCTTTGCCGTCATACCGGACGTCGATCAGGACGGCGGGTGCGCCCCCGCCGATCATACGGTCGCTGAAGGCTTCCAGGAGGGCGAAAGCGGCTGCCCTGTCAGGGTCCGTCGGCGTGGGGTCCGGAGGGCGGGGTTCGCCGGTACAGCCGGCAGCTGAGATCAGGAGGACCGTGCACAGGGCAGCAGCCGCCCGTATCCATCCGCCGCCCCGGCGCGCACCCATGGACCTATTTTCCCCCAACCCAGTAGCAGCACATGTCGTTTTGGGGCCCCAAAACGACATGTGCTGCTACTGGGTTGGGAGGGGGTAGGTGCTTAGGTGAGGCGCACCTGGCGGTTCATGTCCTTGTACAGCAGGTAACGGAATTCGCCGGGGCCGCCGGCGTAGCAGGCCTGCGGGCAGAAGGCGCGCAGCCACATGAAGTCGCCCGCCTCCACCTCCACCCAGTCGTTGTTGAGCAGGTACATGGCCTTGCCCTCCAGGACGTACAGGCCGTGTTCCATGACGTGGGTTTCGGGGAAGGGGATGACGCCGCCGGGCTGGAACGTCACGATGTTCACCTGCATGTCGTGGGCCAGGTCGCTGGAGTCGGTGAACCGGGTGGTCTTCCAGGCATCGTTGGTGTCCGGCATCGACGTGGGCTCCACGTCCTTTTCGTTGGTGACGAAGGACTTGGCTTCGAAGCCTTCAAGCCGTTCGTACGCTTTGCGGATCCAGTGGAAGGACACGACGTCGTCCGAAACGTTCTCCAGGCCCCACTCCGCACCGGCGGCAAGGTACGCGTAGCCGCCTTCCTCGAGCTGGTGGAGTTCGCCGTCGAGGGTGAGGTTGACCTGCCCGCGGGTCACGAAGACGACGCCTTCGACGCCGGCTTCGAACTCGGCCTTGGGTGCACCGCCGCCGGGGCCGATCTCGACGATCAGCTGGGAGAACGTGGTGGCGAAGCCCGAGATGGGGCGGGCGATGATCCAGGACCGGGTGTTCGAGAAACCGGGCAGGTTGGACGTGACGATGTCCGTCATGACGCCCTTGGGGATCACGGTGTAGGCCTCGGTGACGATGGCCCGTTCGGTGGTCAGGTGCGTCTGCGGGGGCAGCCCGCCGGTGGGGGAGTAGTACTTACCCATGGAGGAGATCCTTTGCTGTGGTGGTGGAAGTGGCGAGCCGCGGGTGCGCCAGTGCGGTGAGCTGGGGAATCCCGACGCCGGCAAGCGCCTGGACCTCTTCGGCACCTACTGCGCCGCACTGGACGCCGCGGAGGACGAACGCGGCCAGCGCGCGGGCGGTGGCGGGTTCGTCCATGACGCCGCCTTCGGTGCGTTCGACGTAGTTGCGGAGGCGGGCTGCGGCAGCCGGGAGGCCTTCGCGGTAGAAGGCGTAGGTGGCAGCGAACCTGCTGGGCAGCTGGGCCGGGTGCAGGTCCCATCCCTGGTAGTAGCCGCGTTCCAGGGACCGGCGGACCAGCCGTCCGTGCAGCCGCCAGGCGTTCTCCACGTTGTCGCCCACCGGAATGATGTTGGTGGACCCGTCGGAGAGCCGGATGCCGGTGCCGGCGACTGCGAGCTGCATGACTTCCTTGGCGAAGTCGGCCACGGGGTGCTCCATGGACTGGTATTCGGCGGAGATCTGCAGTGATGCGGAGTAGTCGTAGGTGCCGTAGTGCAGCCCGCTGATGCGGCCAGGCACGGCATGCGCCAGCTGCGCCACCGGCGAGGTGCCGTCCGGACCCAGGATCAGCTGGGGTGTTTCCACCTGGACCTCGAAGCGCAGCCGCCCGGCGGGCAGCGAGTGGACTTCCTCCAGCCGGGAGACTGCGTAGTCCATGGCCCGGACCTGGTCCACGGTGGTGACCTTGGGCAGGGTCAGGACCAGTCCCTCGGGCAGCTCGCCGGCCGCAGCGAGTCCGGAGACGAACAGGTCCAGGGTGCGCAGGCCGCGGGCCCGGGTGGCCGCTTCGAAGCATTTGAAGCGGATGCCGATGAACGGGGGAGCGGACCCGGCCGCGACGGCCTGGGCCACCGCGGCAGCCGCGGCAACAGCGGCGGCGTCCTCGGCGTCGTCGCCCCTGTCCCCGAAGCCGTCTTCGAAGTCCAGGCGCAGGTCCTCGATGGGTTCGCTGGCGAGCTTGGCTTCGACGCGTCCGGCGACCGCCTCGGCCAGGCCGGGCTGCTGCCCCAGGAGCTGGCCCAGCCTGTGGTAGCCGCCGTGCGCCTCCACGGTGGCCCTGGCCTCGGCGCCCCACTGGGCAGCGAACGACGGCGTGAACCGGTCTGCGGGGACGTACACCGTGTGCACGGGCTGGCGGGAGCCGTCGTCGCCCGGGTAGTTCTGCTCGAGCAGCCGGTCGGTGGCGGCCAGTTGCCCGTCGATGGACGCGAGGTCTCCCGCCGACAGTGAGGGCTTGGGTGTTGCGGCCATGCCTCAGCCCACCAGTTCGTAAGCGGGGGTGGTGAGGAAGTCCGTGTAGCCGTCCGAGAGGCAGATGTCGGCGATCAGGTCGCTGGCCGGCTGGTAGTACCGGCGGAACGCTTCGTCGCCCACTTCGGTGCGGAGCCGTTCGGTTTCCTCGCCCAGGATCCGCTCCACCAGGTCCTTGGTGACGGTGTTGCCGGTGTCGGCGAGGACGGACTTGTTGCGGATCTGCTGCCAGACCTGCGAACGGGAGATCTCAGCGGTGGCGGCGTCCTCCATGAGGTTGTGGATGGCCACTGCGCCGTTGCCGGACAGCCACACGGCCGTGTAGGCCACGGCAACGTACAGGTTCAGGCGCAGCCCGGCCTCGGTGACCTGGCCCCCGGCGGAGGAGACGTCCAGCAGCTCGGCTGCAGTGACTGACACTTCGGGGCGCTGCCGGTCCACCTGGTTTGGCTTGTCGCCGAGCACGGAATCGAACACCTCGCGGCAGGTGGACACCAGGTCCGGGTGCGCAACCCAGGAGCCGTCGAACCCGTCGTTGGCTTCACGGGTCTTGTCCGCCCGGACCTTTTCGAAGGCTGCTGCGGTGACCTCCGGGTGGCGGCGGTTGGGGATGACGGCGGCCATGCCGCCCATGGCGAAGGCACCGCGGCGGTGGCAGGTCTTGACCAGCAGTTCGGTGTAGGCGCGCATGAAGGGCGCGGTCATGGCCACGGAGGCGCGGTCCGGCAGGACGAACTCCTCGCCGGCGTCGCGGAAGTACTTGATGATGCTGAACAGGTAGTCCCAGCGGCCGGCATTCAGGCCCGAGGCGTGGTCCCGCAGCTCGTAAAGGATCTCGTCCATCTCGAACGCGGCCGGGATGGTCTCGATCAGCACCGTGGCGCGGATGGTGCCCTGGTGCAGTCCGAGGAAGTCCTGGGCGAACACGAACACGTCGTTCCACAGCCGCGCCTCGAGGTGGCTTTCCATCTTCGGCAGGTAGT
The DNA here is from genome assembly GCF_030818145.1 of Pseudarthrobacter sp. SORGH_AS 212. Taxonomy (NCBI): domain Bacteria; kingdom Bacillati; phylum Actinomycetota; class Actinomycetes; order Micrococcales; family Micrococcaceae; genus Pseudarthrobacter; species Pseudarthrobacter sp. SORGH_AS 212. Next base: position 2,862,752 of record NZ_JAUTAA010000001.1, read on the forward strand.
AGTACGGGCCCTGCCCGTTCAGCACCAGCTGCTTGGCGACGTGGAAGAAGTGCAGGCCGAAGTCCACCAGTGCGCCTACGGCGGGTTCGCCGTTGATGAGGAGGTGCTTCTCCTGCATATGCCAGCCGCGCGGGCGGGCCACCACGACGGCGAGTGGCGCGTCAGTGCGGAGCTTGTATTCCTTGCCCTCTTCCGAGGTGAAGCTGAGCGTGCCCTGGGCGGCATCGCGGAGGTTCAGGATGGCGTCGATGACGTTGCCCCAGGTTGGTGTGCTGGCGTCCTCAAGGTCCGCCAGCCACACCTTGGCGCCCGAGTTCAGCGCATTAATGGCCATCTTTGCCGGCGAGGCAGGTCCTGTCATCTCCACGCGGCGGTCCTGCAGTGCCGCAGGGGCGGCAGCGACCTTCCAGTCGCCGTCGCGCACGTCCTGCGTCTCCGGCAGGAAGTCCAGCTTGCCGGTGTCGGCCACGCGCTGCCGCTTGGCGGAACGGGCCGCGAGGAGGCCGTTGCGGGTGCCGGCGAACCGGTTGTGCAGTTCCTCCACGAACGCCAGCGCCTTGGGGGTGAGGATCTCCTCCGCGCGGTTGATCGGCAGGGGATCTGTGACAGTGATGGCCATTTCTGGTCCTTTCCTTAGGCTGAAGACTTGTGCTGAATCAGGCGTTGGCCAGGGCGGCTTCCGGTTCCGCCTGTTCCGAGACTGCGGCGGTTGCCACGTTGGCGGCGTGCGCTGCGGCGGCAACGGCTGAGGCAACATCGGCGGCCACATGGGGATCGAAGACGCTGGGGATAATGTAGCTGGCATTGAGCTCATCGTCAGCTACCCGGTTGGCGATGGCTTCCGCGGCGGCCACCAGCATTTCGGGGGTGATGTCCGAGGCTCCCGCGTCAAGCAGGCCGCGGAAGAAGCCGGGGAAGGCCAGTACGTTGTTGATCTGGTTGGGGAAGTCGCTGCGCCCCGTGGCCACGACTGCCGCGTGCTTTGCGGCGATGACGGGGTCGATTTCCGGTGTGGGGTTGGCCATGGCGAACACGATCGCGTCCTTGGCCATGGACGCTACCTGCTCTTCGCCGATGACGTGCGGGGCGCTGACGCCGATGAAGACGTCCGCGCCGACGAGGGCCTCGTGAAGGGTGCCGGAGAAGCCTTCCTCATTGGTGTTCGCGGCAATCCAGCTGCGGTGTTCGTCGCTGTAGGTTTCGCCGGAGTGGATGGCACCCGAGCGGCCGGCGGCGACGATGTGCTCCGCGCCCTGGGCCTTGAGGAGCTGGATGATGGCTGAGCCCGCGGCGCCGACGCCTGAGACGACAATGCGGACCTCACCGAGGGTCTTGCCCACCACGCGCAGGGCGTTGACCAGGGCAGCGAGGGTGACGATGGCGGTGCCGTGCTGGTCGTCGTGGAACACCGGAATGTCCAGTTCCTCGCGGAGGCGCTTCTCGATCTCGAAGCAGCGCGGTGCGGCGATGTCCTCGAGGTTGATGCCGCCGTACACCGGGGCCATGGCCTTGGCGATCATGATGATTTCTTCGGTGTCCTGGGTGTCCAGGCAGACCGGCCAGGCGTCCACGTTGGCGAACTGCTTGAACAGGGCTGCCTTGCCTTCCATGACGGGGAGCGCAGCGGCTGGGCCGATGTTGCCCAGGCCCAGGACGGCGGAACCGTCGGTGAGCACGGCGATGGTGTTGCGCTTGACCGTCAGGTTGCGGGCCGCGGCGGGGTCTTCGGCAATGGCCAGGCAGACGCGGGCGACGCCGGGGGTGTAGGCACGCGAGAGATCGTCGCGGTTGCGCAGGGCTACCTTGGGGACCACCTCAAGCTTGCCGCCGAGGTGCATCAGGAAGGTGCGGTCCGAGACATGCTGGACCCTGACGCCGTCGAGCGCGTTCAGGGCGTCCTTGACGCGGGCGGCGTGTTCGTCGTCGGTGGTGTTGCAGGTGACGTCCACAACGAGGGTCTCATGGTGGGACTCGCTGACGTCCAGGGCGGTGATGGCGGCGCCTGCCGCCCCCACTGCGGCGGCGAGCTCGCTCGTGGCGCTGAAGCTGGACGGCGCTTCGACGCGCAGGGTGATCGAGTTTCCGGGGCTGGGGTTCGCCATTGAATGTCCTCCTGTTGGGGCCGTGCATCGGCCTGTTCCGGTAAGCCTGTTTTCTACGAATGTTTTCGTATTATGGATATTATTATCTACAAGATGGAAATACAAGCCCTCCGAATGCGACTGGAAGAGCTGGGTGCCGACGCGTGCCCGCAACTCCGCGCTTGATGTATGTTGGGTGTTCTAAGCACTCTTTTCACGATGTGGATAAGAGTTGTCGGATTCCGAGCCGTAGGAGACAACGGAATGGCAGAAAAAGCGTCCGGTGGCGTGCAGTCGGTAGAGCGCGTCTTTGAATTGCTGGAGCTGATCACCGATGCCGGCGGCGACGTCACCCTGAGCGAGCTGTCCTCCTCCACCGACCTGCCGCTGCCCACCATCCACCGCCTGCTGCGGACCTTGGTATCGCTGGGCTACATCCGGCAGCTGCCCAACCGCCGCTACGCGTTGGGCCCGCGGCTGATCCGGCTCGGCGAAGGCGCCAACAAGCAGCTCGGTGCGGTGGCCCGTCCCCAGTTGAAAGCCCTCGTGGACCAGCTCGGCGAGACCTCCAACATGGCCGTACTGGATTCGGACATGGTCATCTACGTCGCCCAGGTGCCTTCGCTGCACTCGATGCGCATGTTTACCGAGGTGGGCCGGCGGGCCCATACCCACGCCACCGGCGTCGGCAAGGCCATCCTGGCCCAGCTCGACGACGAGACCGTCCGCGGCATCGTGGCCCGTGCAGGAATGCCCACGCCCACCGTGAAGAGCATCGGCGACGTCGAGGAACTCCTGGCCGACCTCAAGCTGATCCGGGAACGTGGCTACTCCATCGACGAAGAGGAGCAGGAACTGGGTGTCCGCTGCTTCGCCATGGCCGTCCCCAATGTCCCCACGCCCACGGCGATCTCCGTCTCCGGGCCGGTATCGCGGGTGGACGAGCACTTCGCCGACAAAGCCGTGCCGGTGCTCCGCCAGGCGGCCGAGACCATCTCCCGCGAGCTGAACCGCACCTGACACGCCCAAAAACTACGTGACGACGGCGGCCCGCACCTTTGGCGAAAAGGTGCGGGCCGCCGTCGTTGGCTGCGTCTTTGCTAATGCTCTGATGCCTTTTGGGCCGATTCGATGCGGACTTCCTTGCCGTCACAGTCGAGGAGTTTGCCGCCTTCGAAGCGGTCGCCGTCCACCAGGCACTTGATGTCCTGTTCCTGCACCACGCGTTCGGTGCCGGCGACGAATACGGACTGGTTGTCCGAGTTGCCGGCCTTGAGGTGGTTGAACAGCAGGTTCAGCAGGATGGCCATGACGGCTGCCGAGCTGATGCCGGAGTGGAAGATGGTGCTGAACCAGGACGGGAACCGGTCGTAGAACGCCGGTGCGGCGATGGGGATCATGCCGAACCCGATGGATGCTGCCACCACGATCAGGTTCATGTTGTTCTTGTACTCCACCTTGGACAGCGTGCGGATGCCGCTGGCGGCCACGGTGCCGAAGAGGACCACGCCGGCGCCGCCCAGGACAGGCGTGGGGACGGCTGCGACAACCCGGCCCAGGACCGGAAGCAGGCCGAGGATCACCAGGATCAGGCCGCCGGCGCTGACCACGAAGCGGCTTTTCACGCCGGTGATGGCCACCAGGCCCACGTTCTGGGCGAAGGCGCTCTGCGTGAAGGAGTTGAACAGCGGGGAGATGGCGCTGGAGAGCATGTCCGCGCGGAGGCCGTTGCCGATCCGCTTGGAGTCCACCTTGGTGCCCACGATTTCACCCACGGCGATGATGTCCGCTGATGTTTCGGTCAGGGTGACCAGGATGACGATCAGCATCGAGATGATGGCCGCGATCTCGAAGGTGGGCGGGCCGAAGGCGAACGGGGTGGGGAAGGCGACGATCTCGCCCTGGCCCACCTTGGAGAAGTCCGCCATGCCGAACGCGAAGGCGATGCCGGTGCCGAGCACCATGGCCAGGAGGATCGAAAGCCGGGAGATGGCCGCGCTGCCCACCTTGCTCAGGAGCAGGACGATGCCCATGGTGGCGGCGGCGAGGCCGATGTTGGCCATGCTGCCGTAGTTGTCCGCCTTGTTGTTGCCGCCCATGGCCCAGTTGGCGGCTACCGGCATCAGGGTCAGGCCGATGGTGGTGATCACGGTACCGGTCACCACGGGCGGGAAGAACCGGATGATCTTCGAAAACAGCGGGGTGATCAGCAGGCCGATGAGCGAGGCCGCGATCACCGACCCGAAGACGGCCTGGATGCCGCCCCCGCCGTGGACAATAGCCACCATGGTGGAGACGCCGGCGAAGGATACTCCCTGGACGAGGGGGAGCTGGGATCCGAAAAACGGGACGCCGATGGTCTGGAGGATGGTGGCGAGGCCGCCGACAAAAAGGCAGGCGGCGATGAGCAGGCCGATGTCCTGTGAGGACATGCCGGCCGCGGCGCCGATGATCAGGGGAGGGGCGATGATGCCGCCGTACATGGTGAGGACGTGCTGGAAGCCGTAGGCGAATGTGCTTCCCAGCGGGAGCCGCTGGTCTTCCGGGCGGCCTGGCTGGGTGCGGTGTCCGGCGGCTGTGGCGGCCGGTTTCTTCTTGGTGTTCATGGCAGACTTTCTTGGTTCATGGCAGACGTCATCGTCTGGCTAACGTTGTCTGGCTAACAGGTGAAGCTGTGGGTTGGTTTCGACGGGCTCAACAACGGTGGGCCGAGCCCGCCGAAACCGAAAAGCGTGCAGGCTTTAGCAGAAGCCGGCGATGCCGGACCAGGCTGCGGGTGCTGCGGTTGCGTCGTCGCGCTGGACGGTGGCTTCGATCAGGCCGTAGGGGCGGTCGGCTGCGAAGAACACTTCGTTGGGGTTGTCCAGTCCGAAGGGGGACAGGTCCACCAGGAAGTGGTGCTTGTTGGGCATGGAGAACTTGATCTCGTCGATCTCGCTGTGGGCCTCCAGGACCTTGGTGCCCATGTCGAACAGGGTCTGCTGCAGGGCGTGGGAGTACTTCTCGGTGAATCCTTCGAGCAGGAGTCCCTTGACGTCGTCGTAGCTCTTGTTGAAGTCAAGCGTGCTGAAATCGGTGCCGGTCTTGAAGCGCCAGCGGGCGGAAACGTCTGTGGCGAGGATGCGGTCGGTGGTTTCCGGGAGGGTGGTGTAGCGGTCCCGGGGGTAGCCGACGAAGCCTGATTCAGTGGACTTCAGGACGGTCAGGTCCTTGAGGCCGGAAACCAGGTGGCTGGTGGCGCCGTCGCGGACCAGGACGGCGGTGCGGACTTCCTGGCCGTTGCGGACGAACGAGTGGTCGTGTTCGCTGCCGTGGGCCTGGATGCGGTTCCAGGAGTAGGACTCGGCTTCCCAGCGGCCGCCGTTGACCCAGTCGAAGCTGGAGGTGAAGTGCTCGCCGAGGCGCAGCAGGAATGCTTCCGGGGAGCCAATGCCGTCGCGGGCGAAGGCGTAGATGGTGTTCTTCTGGGTGTCCGTGGCCACCACGTGGGCGTTGTCGCCCTCCAGGTGGGCCGCGGAGAAGTCGCCGCGCAGCTGCGAGGTGACGTTCAGGTCTTCGATCTCGTGGCGGTTGGTGTCCCTGGTGATCTTGACGACGCGGACTTCGGCCTTGCCGTACTGGTTTTCGCCGAGAATGATCTTGCTGCTCATGGTCTTTTCCCAATCTCCGGTAAGTGGAACCAAGGTTCCATCACTGAAATTAAGCGCGCATTTCAAGCGCGTTTCCGGTGGAGCCGACCCAACAAAAAAGAGCCGGCATCCATTGATGCCAGCTCATTACGACCCTGCCTGCTGCTCCCAGGTTACGTGACCTGCGCCACGAGTTGCCTAACAGCGTACCCCCGCAAGCCGGTGGTGTACATCACAAGGAGAAAAATCCGATTGTGACCGGCGGCCCCCTGAGCCGCCCCGCGGAACCATTGACTCAGCGTCAGGGATCAACCTACTCTTTTCGTACAGCAAAAATTACTTTCCATAATACGAAATAAGAAATCGAGGAGGATCAGATGTACCAGCAGGATTCACAGGCAGTTGCACCGGCGAACACGGCGGGCCGTGCGGTTCCGGAGTTCTACCTCCCCCTCGGCGGCGGCACCGATCCGGACTTCTTTGTTCCGGAGGACCGAATCCACGAACCCAGCCGCTTCTCGCGCTGGATCTCCACCCTCCCGGGCTTCGGCCGGCAGCGCTAAGCTCCGGGGCGGCCGGGCCATTCCTTTCCGGCCCACGGATCGTAGTCCGCGATGAGGTCTTCCTGGCCCGGCCGGTCCGCATCCGGGACGTGCTGCAGGTTGACCCGCACCCGGTACCAGAGCGAGCTTGAACCCCGCATTCCGTCCACCAGGACGTCCGCGGGCTGCAGGGATTTTACGACGACGGCGTGCCCGGACTTCCAATCCTCCAGTGCCTTGAGCGCCTCAGGCTTGGTTTTGGTGCGCGCCACCTCGATCAGCGGCATCAGGGACTGCCGGCGCCCGGTGCCGTTCGCGCCGCGGGGCGCCTTTTCTGCCGGTCCCAGTTCCTTCGCCAGTGCCAGCAGCCCGTCCAGCGACCCGGCGGCGGCATCAATGCCCGCGTGCGGATCGCCGATGTCCGCGAACCGTTCCAGCACCGTGGGGACCGTGAAACGTTCCGGCCGGACGGTGCGCACCTCATCCCAGGTGAGCGGCGTGGACACCCGTGCATCGGGCAGTGCACGCACCGAGTACGCCGATGCCACGGTGCGGTCCTTGGCGTTCTGGTTGAAGTCAACGAACACGCTCTCGCCGCGTTCCTCCTTCCACCAGCGCGCGGTGGCCAGGCCCGGGGCCCGGTTCTCCACCTCGCGGGCCAGGGTTTCGGCGGCCAGCCGGACATCCTTGTAGGACCACTCCGGCGCAATACGCACCAGGATATGCAGCCCGCGGGACCCGCTGGTCTTCGGCCAGCCCACCAGCCCCGCGTCGTCGAGGACCTCCTGCGCCACATAGGCCACGTCCACGATCTGCGACCAGTCCACGCCCGGCATGGGATCGAGGTCCACCCGCAACTCGTCGGGATGCTCCAGGTCCTCGGCCCGGACGGGGTGCGGATTCAGGTCCAGGCAGCCGAGGTTCACCACCCACGCGAGGCCGGCCGCGTCCCGGATGACGGCTTCCTCCGCCGACGTCCCGGAGGCGTAGTGCAGCGTGGTGGTGTCAATGAACGGCGGATGGTTTTCCGGGACGCGTTTCTGGAAGAACGGTTCGGCGTCGATGCCCTTCGGGAACCGCTTCAGCACCATTGGCCTGCCGCCGGCACCCCGCAACGCACCCTCCGCGACCGCAAGGTAGTACCGCACCAGGTCCAGCTTGGTCAGGCCCGGCTCGGGGAACACCACTTTGTCCGGGCTCGAGATCCGGACCTCAACACCCTCGATGTCCAGGATCTCGGCCGGCGTCTTTGACGGAGTCATGGCGCCACGCTAGCAGCGGCATTGATGCCTGTCAGCCGTTGACCAGCCTGCGCGCTGCCGTGGAGTGCTCCGCAATCAGCGCGGGGATGTCCAGTCCGGGGATCCGGCCGTCCACCACGCGCCACTGACCGCCCACCATGACCCGGTCAGCCCTGTCAGCCGCGCACAGCAGCAGCGCCGCGATGGGGTCGTGGCTGCCGGAGAAGCGCAGGTCGTCCAGCTTGAACAGGGCGAGGTCGGCCTGCATCCCGGGTGCAAGCTGGCCCAGTCCCTTCCGGCCCAGCACCGCCGCCGAGCCCCGGGTGGCCCAGCCGAGCGCCCGCTCCACCGGCACGTCCGCACCGTAGCGGAGGCGCTGCAGGTACAGGGCCTGCCGGGCTTCGAGGATCATGTTGGAGGCATCGTTCGACGCTGAGCCGTCCACTCCCAGCCCCACGGGAACGCCCGCGTCCTCCAGTTCCAGGACCCGGGCCGTTCCCGAGGCGAGGCGCATATTGGAGGTGGGGCAGTGTGCGACGGCGGTTCCGGCCGCGCCGAGGCGGGTGATCTCCGCGTCGCTGAAGTGGATGCCGTGCCCCAGCCAGGTGCGGTCCGTCAGCCAGCCGACACTGTCCAGGTAGTCGACGGTCCGCAGCCCGAACCGTTCCCGGCAGAAGTCCTCCTCGTCCAGCGTCTCGGCCAGGTGCGTGTGGAGCCGCACATCCAGCCGTTCGGCAAGGGCTGCGCTCTCGGCCATGATTTCCTTGGTCACCGAGAACGGCGAGCACGGGGCCAGGGCGATCTGGACCGCCGCGTCCTCGCCGCGCTCGTGGTACTCCGAGACCAGGCGCCCGCTGTCCGCCAGCACCACGTCCGGATCCTGCACCGTGGACTGTGGCGGCAGGCCGCCGTCGTCCGTTCCCAACGTCATGGAACCGCGGGTGAGTGTGGCGCGCATGCCCAGCCGGCGCACTGCGGCAACCTCGATGTCGATGGCATCCTCCAGGCCGGCCGGAAACAGGTAGTGGTGGTCTGCCGCGGTGGTACAGCCGGACAGCAGCAGCTCGGCCAGGGCAACCGTGGCTGCCAGCTCGAGGTCCTTCGGCGTGAGCCGCGCCCACACCGGGTACAGGTTCTGCAGCCAGGGGAACAGCGGGGCGTTGGCCACCGGACCCCAGGCGCGCGTCAGGGTTTGGTAGAAGTGGTGGTGCGTGTTGATCAGCCCTGGAAGCAGGACGTGGCTGCCGGCGTCGAAGGTTTGGGAGCAGGGTGCGGACGGCTGCTGGCCCGCGGCGAGGACCTCCGTGATGACGCCGTTGCTGATAACCAGCCCGCCCGAGGCGTCGAGGGAATTGGCGGTGAAGACGGCCAGCGGGTTCCGGATCCAGAGCCGGGCGGCGGGATTGGTGGCGGCGGAAGCAGGGGAGGGAAGAGTCACGGAAGGCATCCTTGTCTGGGCGGAGTTCTGCACGTTCCAGCTCAGTGAGGCCCTGTCTGCTGATCCAGGTGGCCGGCTGCCAACTGCCAACTGCCATGCGGCGGGCGGTCCGGGTCCGCACCAGCGTAGGGAATGCCGGTGACCTGCGTCAATGGCCGCGGAATGTGACCGGGGGATGGGCGCGGCCGGTGAAGAGCGCGAAACATTGATTTCACATTGCGAAATTAAATTTCCAGAAACCTATGGCGTGGACCACAAACCGGTGCTAATCTCGATTCTGCCAAAGGCGGGCACCCGAAACCCGGGAAGCTATCTACCAGGCGCAACTAAACCTTCACAGCACATGCTGAAGCCTGGTAACCGTTCGCACCTGGTTCCTCTGGTCCTTTGCGCGGCTTCAGGCTTCCCGGCACTAAGGAAGTCGCATCATGAGTACCACCGTCACGGCCGAGCAGTTCCTGGCCCGATCCATCCGGCTGGCAACAGCCAACGTCCTCAACAGTGGCGGGCCCTTCGGCGCCATGATCGTCACCGCGGACGGCAAGACGTTCGACGGCGTCAACCGCGTCACCGCGGACAACGATCCCACCGCCCACGCCGAAGTCACCGCCATCCGCACCGCCTGCCGCGAGCTGGGCACCTTCGACCTCAGCGGCGCTGTCCTCTACACCAGCTGCGAGCCATGCCCCATGTGCCTGGCCTCGGCACTCTGGGCCCGCGTGGAGCGCGTGGTCTTCGCCGCGGACCGCCACGATGCCGCCTCGGTGGGCTTCGACGACGCCGTCTTCTACGAGTACTTCGACAACCAGGACAGGGACTCCCTGATGCCGGTCTCCAAGCTGGAACTGGCCGATCCCCAGGCGCCGGCCCCGCTGGAGCCGTTCAACACCTGGAACACGCTCGAATCCAGGATTGACTACTAGGGCCCGGTGGCTGACATGACAATCCTGGACAATTCCTCTGAAAAGCAGGCTGCACTGTTCCCGAAGGGTGACAACAGTGCAGAGCCCGCAGGGGCACGCGACACGCAAACGGCAACCGGGCGGGGACGGCAAGGAAGCACCCCGCCGGCGCCAAACAACATCCTTGACCGGTTCTTCCAGATCACCCGGCGCGGCTCCACCGTGGCCCGCGAATTCCGCGGCGGCCTGGTCACGTTCTTCACCATGGCGTACATCGTCATCCTGAACCCCCTGATCCTGGGCGGCTTCAGCGCGGACAACGCCCCCACCGACGTGGCGGGCGGCTGGCTCTCCGCAGCCCAGGTGGGGGCAGTCACCGGCCTCACGGCGGGTGTCATGACCATCCTCTTCGGCCTCATCGCCAACCTTCCGTTCGGCCTCGCGGCCGGCCTCGGCATCAACTCGTTCCTGGCCGTTTCCGTGATCCAGGAGGTCACGTGGGCCGAAGCCATGGGCCTGGTGGTGATCAACGGCATCCTGATTGTGCTGTTCGGCGTCACCGGCGCCCGGACCGCCATCTTCCGGGCGGTACCCAAGGAACTCAAGGCCGCCATCACCGTGGGCATCGGCCTGTTCATTGCCTTCATCGGCTTCGTGGACTCCGGCTTCGTCCGGCCCACCGCGGGAGGTCCTCCCGTCCAGCTGGGCGACGGCGGCTCCATCACCTCCGTGCCCACGCTCGTGTTCGTCGTTGGCCTCCTGGCCATGGGCATCCTGGTGGCCCGCAAGGTCCAGGGCGGCCTGCTCATCGGCATCGTCGGCACCACCGTGCTGGCCGCCGTCGTCGAAGCCTTCATGAAGATCGGCCCCGCCAGCGCCACCAACCCCGGCGGCTGGCACCTGAACACCCCCGTCCTGTCCGGCCAGCTCGTGTCAGCTCCGGACCTGGGCCTGGTGGGCCAGTTCGACCTCTTCGGCTCGTTCGCCAGGATCGGCGGACTTGCAGCCACCATGCTGGTCTTCACCCTCGTGTTCACCAACTTCTTCGACGCCATGGGCACCATGACCGGCCTGGCCAAGAGCGCCGGCGTCGCACACAAAGACGGAACGTTCCCGCGGCTCAAGTCCGCCTTCATCGTGGAAGGCTTCGGCGCTGTTGCCGGCGGTGCCACCTCCGGTTCCTCCAACACGGTCTACATCGATTCCGCTGCCGGCATCGGCGAAGGGGCCCGCACCGGCCTGGCCTCCGTGGTCACCGGCGTGCTGTTCCTGGGCTCGATGTTCCTCACCCCGCTCACCAGCGTGGTGCCGCTGGAGGTCGCGGCCGCTGCCCTGGTGGTGGTGGGCGCCATGATGATGGCCCAAATCCGCGAGATCAAGTTCACCAAGTTCACGGTGGCGCTGCCGGCATTCCTCACGATCGTGACCATGCCGCTGAGCTACTCGATCGCCAACGGCATCGGTGTGGGCTTCGTCAGCTGGGCCATCATCGGCGCCGCGTCCGGAAAGGCGAAGAAGATCCATCCGCTCATGTGGGTGGTCAGCGCCGGGTTCCTGGTGTACTTCGCCCGCGGGCCCATCAACGCCCTGCTGGGCGGCTGACCCGCCGCGCGCCCCTTCGGCCGCGGCAACCTTCCCCAACCACCTGCGAGGAACGACAATATGGACACCACCGCCGCGCGGAAGAAGGAGCACCGCAATGCTTGACCTGATTCCACTCCTCGGCAGCTGGACGCCCCACCTGGGCGGACGGTTTGCCGTTGCCACCATTGTTGGTGCCGGCGGTTCGGTGCCCAGGCCAGTTGGCACCTCCATGCTGGTCGCTGAGTCCGGGGCTGTGCTGGGCAGCCTCTCCGGCGGATGCGTGGAGGGCGCCGTGGTGGCGCTGGCGCAGGACGCCATGGACGACGGCGGCAGCCGCCGCAGGACCTTCGGCTTCAGTTCCACGGATGCCTTCGCCGCCGGGCTCACCTGCGGCGGAGAGCTGGACATCCACGTGGAACCGGTGTCCGCCGCAGTGCCCGGCGGCACGCCGCACCCGCTGCGCGCAGCCCTCATCCACCTGGCGGGCGGCATCGCCGGCGAACCCGTTGCCCTGGTGCGGCGCCTGTCACCGGACGGCGCCGCCGGGGGAGGGGCCGCCGTCGTCCTGCCGGATCCGGCCAGTGCCCACGCGGCGGCACCGGAACTCGCGGCGCTGTTGAGTGCCGTGGGATCCGGGCGGGAAGGGGCGGAAATTCCTGCTCTTCTCCAGGCGCTGCTGCGGACCGGCGGTACCGGATTGGTTCCGCTGCCCGGTCCGGACGGGTGCCTTCCGGACCGGGCGGCGGGCAGCCACGGCGAACCTGCCTTGCTGGTGGAATCCCGGCTGGCTCCACCGCGGATGCTGGTGTTTGGCGCCAATGACTTCGGCGCCGCCCTGGTGCCTGCGGCCAAGCTCCTCGGCTACCACGTGACCCTCGTGGACGCCCGCCCTGCTTTCGCCAGTCAGCCCCGGTTCGCCGCCGCGGATGCCGTGGTCACGGACTGGCCGCACCGGTACCTGGCGGCCGAGGCAGCGGCGGGCAGGCTGGACAGCCGCACCGTGGCGGCCGTCCTCACCCACGACCCCAAGTTCGATCTTCCGCTCCTCGAAACGGCCCTCGGCCTCGACCTCGCCTACGTGGGGGCCATGGGGTCGCGGCGCAGCCACCTGCAGCGCGTCGACAGCCTGCTCAGTGCGGGCATCCCGCCCGGCCGGATCGCACAGCTCCATTCACCAATCGGCCTGGACCTCGGCGCCGTCACCCCGGCGGAGGTGGCCGTGTCCATCACGGCCGAGCTCATCGCCGCCCGGACCCGCGCCGCCACCGGCATTCCGCTCCGGGACCGTTCCGGGCCCATCCACGGGAACCACGTTGGCCAGGCTGCGATTACCGGTCCGTCGGCGCCCACCACCCTTTACCAGCAGGAGAACGCATGGACATGAACACCATCGAGGCAGTGGTCCCCACCACGGACCCCGCACAGTGGCGCGACGGCGACGCCTGGCTCGCCGGCGGCACGGTCCTGTTCTCCTATGGCAGCTATGCCTTCGGACCCCAGCCCCTCAAGCGCCTCCTCGACCTCGGCGCAGCAGGCTGGACAGCTGTCACCGTCACCGATGACGGGATCGACCTCGCCGCCACCTGCACCATCGCCGAGCTGTACCGCCTCCCGGAATCCCCGGACGCCGCAGGCCTGCCCTGGCCCGCGCTGGACCTGGTCCGGCCGTGCTGCGATTCCTTCGTTGCTTCCTTCAAGGTGTGGAACATGTCCACCGTGGGCGGCAACCTGTGCACCTCACTGCCCGCAGGGCCTGTCATCTCGCTGTGCGCGGGATTGGACGGCGTGGCCACCATCCTGGGCCCCGGCGGTACCAGCCGCAGCGTCCCCGTGACCGACTTCGTGACCGGGGACGCGACGAACTGCCTGGCACCGGGCGAGCTGCTCCGCAGCGTCCACCTCCCGGCGTCGGCCCTGTCATCCCGAACCGCCTTCCGCCGCCTGTCGCTGAGCAACCTGGGCAGATCCGGGGTGCTGCTGATTGGAAGGCTCGACGGCGGCACCGCGTTGGTCCTGACCGTCACCGCTGCGACCAAGCGGCCCGTACAGCTGCGCTTCGACACGATCCCGGACGCCGACCACCTGGCGGCCGCGCTCGAGGACGCCATACCGGCCGCCCTGTACCACGATGACATCCACGGGCTCCCGGCTTGGCGGCGGGATATGACCTACCGGCTGGCCGAGGAAATCCGTACCGAACTGGCAGCGCCTGAGGGCACAGGAGCGGCGGGCCTCACCGTGTCCGGCGACTTCTGGCCTCCCCGGAGCACCCCGGCCTCCGGGTCCACAGCACTTCCGAAAGGGGCCTGACCATGGCCATCAACATCAACGGCGCACCGGCCGAAACGGATCCCCGCCCGGGCCAGTGCCTCCGGACCTTCCTCCGGGAACAGGGAAACCCCGGCGTCAAGAAGGGCTGCGACGGCGGCGACTGCGGTGCCTGCACGGTCCACGTGGACGGCACGCCGGTCCACAGCTGCATCTACCCCGCCGTCCGTGCCGAGGGGCACTCGGTCACCACCATCGAGGGACTGGCCGCCGCATCCGGCGACGGTCCCGGCCTGCACCCGGTGCAGCAGCAGTTCATGGAGCGGCAGGGTTTCCAGTGCGGCTTCTGCACCGCCGGCATGGTGATGACTGCCGCCACGTTCGACGACGAACAAAAGGACAACCTGCCCCGCAACCTCAAGGGCAACCTCTGCCGCTGCACGGGCTACCGCGCAATTGCTGACGCCGTCTGCGGCCACGCGGGGCACCCGGATCCGCAGGGGCAGGGCTCGGGTATCGCCGGGGCAAGCCAGCCGGACCCGGAACACGGCCAGCTCGGCGACGACGTCCCCGCACCCGCCAGCCGTGCGGTGGTCACCGGCGCGGCCCGCTACACCCTGGACATCCCGCAGGACCAGCAGCAGGCACTGCTGCACCTGAAGATCCTCCGCTCACCGCACGCCCACGCACGGGTGGTGTCCATCGACAAGGACGCTGCCCTCCGGGTCCCCGGCGTGGTGGCTGTCTTCACCTCCGACGACGCCCCGGAGCAGCTCTTCTCCACCGCCCAGCACGAACTGTTCACCGACGATCCGGACGATACCCGGGTGCTGGATGACGTGGTCCGGTTCATCGGGCAGCGCGTGGCCGCCGTAGCCGCCGAATCCGTAGCTGCCGCCGAGGCAGGCGTGCGGGCGTTGAAGGTTGGCTACGAAGAACTGCCCTCCGTTTTCACGCCGCAGGATGCCTTGCGTCCCGGCGCCCCGCTGGTGCACGGTGACAAGGACGGCGCCACCGCGCGGATCTCCCGTCCGGACCGCAACGTGGTGGCTGAGCTGCATTCCGAGCTGGGAAGCGTGGCGGATGGGTTTTCAGCCGCAGACTTCATCCACGAACAGACCTACCGGACCCAGCGCGTCCAGCATGTGGCCCTTGAAACCCACGCGGCTATTGCCTCCATTGATGCCGAAGGGCGGCTCCAGGTCCGTACCTCCAGCCAGGTTCCGTTCCTGGTCCGGCGCACCCTGTGCCGGGTGTTCGGGCTGGAAGAGGACCGGGTGCATGTGGTGGCCGGGCGGGTTGGCGGCGGCTTCGGTGGCAAGCAGGAAGTCCTCACCGAGGACCTCGTGGCGCTCGCTGCGCTGAAGCTGAAGCGGCCCGTCCAGCTGGAACTCACCCGCACCGAACAGTTCACCGCCACCACCACGCGGCATCCGTTCACCATCAAGCTCAAGGCCGGTGCCAGCAAAGACGGCCACCTCACCGCCCTGGAACTGGACGTCCTCACCAACACCGGAGCCTACGGAAACCATGGCCCCGGCGTCATGTTCCATGGCTGCGGCGAATCCCTGGCCGTGTACAAGTGCGACAACAAAAAAGTGGACGCCCACGCCATGTACACCCATACGGTCCCGGCCGGGGCGTTCCGCGGGTACGGGCTGAGCCAGATGATCTTCGCAGTGGAGTCCGCCATGGACGAACTAGCCGCCGGCATCGGCATGGACCCCTACGAGTTCCGCCGCCGGAACATGGTGCGCGAAGGCGACCACATGCTGTCCACCCACCCGGAACCCGAGGAAGACGTGCACTACGGCAGCTACGGGCTGGACCAGTGCCTGGACCTGGTGCGCGGTGCCCTGGACCGCGGCCTGGAACGGTACCGGACGGCTGGGCTGGACCAGCTGGGACCGGAATGGATGACCGGCGAGGGTGCCGCGCTGTCCATGATCGACACCGTGCCGCCGCGCGGACACTTCGCCCACTCGCGGATGCGGCTCCTTCCCGACGGAACGTACCAGGCCGACGTCGGCACGGCCGAGTTCGGCAACGGCACCACCACCGTCCACGCCCAGCTTGCCGCCACCGCGCTGTCCACCGAGGCTGCCCGGGTGGCGGTCCGGCAGTCCGACACGGACCTGGTGGAGCACGATACCGGCGCGTTCGGCTCGGCCGGCACGGTGGTGGCCGGAAAAGCCACGCTCGCTGCGGCAGAGGAGCTTGCTGTCCGCATCCGGGCCTTTGCCGCAGGGATCCGGCAAACCCAGGCCTCCGCCTGCGTCCTCGAGGGAGACGCCGTGGTGGTGGACGGGACAGCCGTGGCACTGTCGGAACTGGCGCAGGCAGCTGCGGAAGCCGGCGTCGAACTCGCTGCCGAAGGCCGCTGGGGTGGAACCCCGCGGTCGGTGGCGTTCAACGTGCACGGCTTCCGCGTGGCGGTGAACCGGAATACCGGCGAACTGAGGATCCTGCAAAGCGTGCAGGCCGCCGACGCCGGTGTGGTCGTCAATCCCCGGCAGTGCCGCGGCCAGATCGAGGGCGGCATTGCCCAGGCCATAGGTGCCGCGCTGTACGAGGAAGTGGTGGTGGACGACGCTGGTAAGGTCACCACGGACATCCTGCGGCAGTACCACATCCCCACCTTCGCGGACGTGCCGCGGAGCGAGGTGTACTTTGCCGATACCAACGACAAGCTTGGCCCGCTCGGTGCCAAGTCCATGAGTGAAAGCCCGTTCAACCCGGTAGCGCCCGCGCTGGCCAACGCCATCCGGAACGCCACCGGAGTGCGGTTCGCGTCCCTGCCCATTGCCCGGGACCGGATCTACCTGGGGCTGAAGGAGGCCGGGTTGGTGCCCGCGGACCACGTCCATTCCCAGCCGGTGCGGTGAACCGGCGGGCCGTAAAATTCCGGTGGCTGCCGGGCTGCCCCCTATAGTCGGGGGATGGAACAACGGATTTTAGGCAGGACCGGACGGAACGTCTCCATCGTGGGGCTGGGCACCTGGCAGCTTGGCGCGGACTGGGGCAACGTGGACCCGGCCCAGGCCCAGGCCATCCTGGCGGCGTCCGCTGAGGCCGGTGTCACTTTCTTCGACACCGCTGACGTATATGGCGACGGCAAGAGCGAACAGGCAATCGGCAAATTCCTGGCCGACAACCCCGGGCTGGACATCACCGTGGGCACCAAGATGGGCCGCCGGATGGACCAGCGCCCGGAAAACTACACGCTGGCCAACTTCCGCCAATGGGTTGACCGCTCACGGAAGAACCTGGGAACCGACACCCTGGACCTGGTCCAGCTGCACTGCCCGCCCACACCGGTGTTCAGCAGCAACGAGGTCTACGACGCCCTGGACACCCTGGTGTCCGAAGGCGCCATCCGCAATTACGGCGTCAGCGTGGAGCGGACGGACGAAGCACTGGAAGCCATCCGGCGCCCGGGAACGGCCTCGGTCCAGATCATCCTGAACGCCTTCCGGCTCAAGCCGCTGGACGAGGTCCTGCCCGCCGCGAAGGCAGCGGGCGTGGGGATCATTGCCCGCGTCCCACTGGCGTCCGGGCTGCTGTCCGGGAAATACACCAAGGACACCACGTTCGCGGACAACGACCACCGGAACTACAACCGCGACGGAGGCTCCTTCGATGTGGGGGAGACCTTCTCCGGGGTGGACTTCCAGCTTGGCCTGAAGGCTGTGGCCGAGTTCGAGCAACTGGTTCCCTCCGGCGCCACCACCGCCCAGGCCGCCATCGCCTGGATTGCCGCACAGGACGGTGTCACCACGGTGATCCCCGGTGCCCGCAACGTGGACCAGGCCGTGGCGAACGCTGCCGCCGCGTCCGTGGCTGTCACCGATGAGTTCGGCGAGGGTGTCCGCTGGATCTACGACCACTACTTCCGCGAGGCCATCCACCCGCGCTGGTAGCCGGGATTCCAGGTCCGGACAGTTCCATGCGGCCCGCGGACAGCGTTGACGCGTTCATTGGCGCGCTCGCCGCCGTGGAGCCGGGCGCCGACTGGACCAACTTCTTCGACCACACCGTCCCGGAGAATGCGCTGCGCCGTTACAACCTGAAGCGTTATCTGCAGGAGATGCTGGAACGCCGCCCAACGGTCCTGCTGGTGGGCGAGGCGCCGGGCTTCCGTGGCATGCGGATTACCGGCGTGCCCTTCACCAACCGGACCATCTTCGAGGGGCCGGCCAACAGCTTTGGGCTGTTCGGGCCCGGCAAGGGATACGTCCTGCCGCCCGAGGCTGCGGGGGTTGCGGCGGAACCCACGGCTACGGTGATGTGGGAAGTCCTGGCCGAACTCGGCGTCCTGCCGCTGCTGTGGAGTGCATTCCCGTGGCATCCGCACAAGCCGGGGCAGCCGCTGACCAACCGCACGCCGCGGCCGTCCGAAGCGGCCCTGGGCACCCCGTTCTGGCAGGCACTGGCGCAGCTCTTCGCTGTCCGCACCATAGTGGCCGTGGGTAACGTGGCCCATCGCAGCTTGCTCCGGAGCGGAGTGGATGCGCCCAAGATCCGGCACCCGGCCCACGGCGGCCGGGCCGGTTTTAAAAGCGGGCTGGAGCAGCTGCTACTGCAGTAGGCGCAGCTGGCCCGGTGTGTCGATGTCCTCGCCGGTGGACTGGTCAGTGCAATCCACTTCGTCCACGAGTTCCGGATGGGCGCGGAGGAAGCCCCGTGCACCGGCGTCACCGGTCACCGTTGCGGCAACCGCGGCCCGCAGCGAAGCGTCGATGAGCAGTGGATGGCCGCGCAGGAGTTGGCTGACGGGACTGCCGCCATTGAGATCACGACGGCGGTACGCGGCGGCGGTGATCCGGCCCGGACGGTGGGCGGCGAGCAGCCGCGCCACCGTTTCCGGGGTGAGTCCGGGCTGGTCCACGAGGGCCACCAGCAGGTGGTCCGCCGGATCTGCCGTCCGTTCACCGAGCAGGAAGGAACTGCCCATGCCGGACTGCCAGTCCGGATTGGCGACAATCCGGCAACGGCCCAGGTGGGCCGCCGCGACGACGTCCACGGCACCCGCGCCGAGGACCACCACCACTTCCCGGCAGCCGCCGTCGGACAGTGTTCCGGCGGTGGCCTCCACCAGCGGCCGCCCACGGTAGGGCAGGAGCGCCTTGGGCCCGAGGCCCAGGCGTGTCCCGGCACCCGCGGCCAGCACGATGCCCGTGGTGCGCCGCTCCTGCATGCGTCCTTCTTCCATACCTGCACCCTAGCCACACGACGGCGGCGGGGCAGCTTCCTTCCGGAAACTGCCCCGCCGCTGATCTGTTGTTCAGGTCAGGCGTCGCCGCCCACACCACCGGTGGTCCCGGCGTTGACGTCCAGGAGCTTGTACCGGTCCATGGCGTAGGCCGGTGCGCCTGCCTCAACGTCACCCCTGGCCGCGAGCATTTGCAGCGCCTTCACCACGATGGAGTGGGTGTCGTTTTTGAAGAAGCGGCGGGCTGCTGCGCGGGTGTCGGAGAAGCCGAAGCCGTCGGCGCCGAGGGTGGCGAATTCGTTGGGGACGAACTGCCGGATCTGGTCCGGGACGGCTTTCATGTAGTCGGAGACGGCGACGACGGGGCCGGTGGCACCTTCGAGCTGCTGGGTGACGAACGGGACCCGGGCGGGTTGTTCGGGGTTGAGGAAGGCTTCTTCTTCGGCGGCGAGGCCGTCGCGTCGGAGTTCGTTCCAG
Organism: Pseudarthrobacter sp. SORGH_AS 212; assembly: GCF_030818145.1. Taxonomy (NCBI): domain Bacteria; kingdom Bacillati; phylum Actinomycetota; class Actinomycetes; order Micrococcales; family Micrococcaceae; genus Pseudarthrobacter; species Pseudarthrobacter sp. SORGH_AS 212. The sequence goes on from NZ_JAUTAA010000001.1 coordinate 2,882,126, forward strand.
GAGGTGACGGACCAGACGTCGGCGGAGACGGACCAGTCTTCGGCGAGGATGCGCTGGGCTTCGAGGGCCCAGGGCACGGACACGCCGGAGGCCAGGATCTGCGCCTTCGGTCCCTCAACGCCCGACGCCGAAACCCGGTAAATGCCGCCCAGGACACCCTGCACATCCAGGTTTTCCGGCTCGGCGGGCTGCACTATGGGCTCGTTGTAGACCGTGAGGTAGTACATCAGGTTTTTGTCGGAGCCAGCTCCGGTTCCTTCGCCGCTTGCGGCCGGCCCGTACATGCGTTCGAGGCCGTCGCGGATGATGTGCCCCATTTCGTAGCCGTAGGCGGGGTCATAGGTGACTACTGCGGGGTTGGTGGAGGCGAGCAGGGGGGAGTGGCCGTCGGCGTGTTGGAGGCCTTCGCCGGTGAGGGTGGTCCGTCCTGCGGTGGCGCCGATGATGAAGCCGCGGGTCATTTGGTCTGCTGCTGCCCAGAAGGCGTCGCCGGTGCGTTGGAAGCCGAACATGGAGTAGAACACGTAGACCGGGACGAGGGGTACGCCGTGGGTGGCGTAGGCGGTGCCGGCGGCGGTGAAGGCTGCCACGGCGCCGGCTTCGTTGATGCCGGGGTGGATGAGCTGGCCTGCGGGGGATTCCTTGTAGGCCAGGACCAGGTCGCGGTCCACGGAGAGGTAGTTCTGGCCGCCCGGGTTATAGATCTTGGCCGTGGGGAAGAACGCATCCATGCCGAAGGTCCGGGATTCGTCCGGCACGATGGGCACGATCCGGTGCCCGAACTTCTTGTCGCGGAGCAGGTCCTTGAGCAGGCGCACGAACGCCATGGTGGTGGCGGCCTGCTGCTTACCGGAGCCGCGCTTGGCAACCTCGTAGGTCTTCGCTTCCGGAAGTTCAACAGCCTCATGATGCGAACGGCGTTCCGGCACCGACCCGCCGAGCGCCCTGCGGCGTTCGTGAAGGTAGGCGATTTCGGGCGCATCGGCACCCGGGTGGTAATAGGGAGGACGGTAAGGATCGGCGTCCAGTTGCTCATCCGACACGGGGATGCGGAGGTAATCCCGGAAGTCTTTGAGGTCCTCCACCGTCAGCTTCTTCATCTGGTGCGTGGCATTCCGGCCCTCAAACCTGGGTCCGAGTCCGTAGCCTTTGACGGTTTTGGCGAGGATGACGGTGGGTTTGCCCTTGAACTCGGTGGCGGCTTTGTAGGCTGCGTAGACCTTGCGGTAGTCGTGGCCGCCGCGTTTGAGGTTCCAGATCTGGTCATCGGTGAGGTCCGCGACCATGTCCTTGGTGGCGGGGTCCTTGCCGAAGAAGTGTTCGCGGACGAACCCGCCGGATTCGGCCTTGTAGGTCTGGTAGTCACCGTCGGGGGTTTCATTCATGATCTTCACCAGGGACCCGTTGGTGTCCTGGGTGAGGAGGTCATCCCATTCCCGGCCCCAGACGACCTTGATCACGTTCCAGCCCGCGCCGCGGAAGAACGCTTCGAGTTCCTGCATGATCTTCCCGTTGCCCCGGACCGGCCCGTCGAGGCGCTGGAGGTTGCAGTTGATCACGAAGTTCAGGTTGTCCAGGTTCTCGTTCGCGGCGAGCTGGAGCAGGCCGCGGGATTCGGGCTCGTCCATTTCCCCGTCGCCCAGGAACGCCCAGACCTGCTGGTCGGACGTGTTTTTCAGGCCGCGGTTGTGCAGGTACCGGTTGGACTGGGCCTGGTAGATCGCGTTCATCGGGCCGATACCCATGGACACGGTGGGGAATTCCCAGAAGTCCGGCATCAGGCGCGGGTGCGGGTAGGAGGACAGGGCGTGGCCGGCCCGGGACTTTTCCTGCCGGAACCCGTCCAGGTCCTCCTCGGTTAGGCGCCCTTCCATGAACGCGCGGGCGTACATGCCGGGGGAGGCGTGGCCCTGGAAGAAGACCTGGTCCCCGCCGCCGGGGGCGTCCTTGCCGCGGAAGAAGTGGTTGAAGCCGACCTCGTACAGGGTCGCGGCACCGGCGTAGGTGGAGATGTGCCCGCCCACCCCGATCTCGGGCCGCTGCGCCCGGTGCACCATGACCGCGGCGTTCCACCGCATGTACGCCCGGTACCGGCGTTCGTACTCTTCGTTGCCCGGGAACGGTGCTTCCTGGTCCACGGGGATCGTGTTCACGTAATCGGTGGTGGTCACCATCGGCACCCCGACACTCTGCGCGCCCGCACGCTGCAGCAGGCTCCGCATAATGTACTGGGCACGCTCGGTACCCTGTTCCCGGATCAACGCATCCAGGGACTCAACCCACTCCGCAGTCTCTTCCGGATCACGATCAGGCAGCTGGTCAGTCAACCCGCTGAGGATATGGGAGGTATCTTCTCCTGCAGCCACGGGAGCCTCTTTTCATCTTCGAATGGCCCATGTTTTCGTATTGTGAGAAAACATTTCTGTATGACGAGATTATCTGCGAGGTGCGGGTCGGGTCAATGCGGCAGCCCGTGGCCCGCATCCCGGGCCATAGTCGGGGCCTTTCCAACTGTTTGTGACTGTTCCGGCCGGCAGTATCGCCTTGACCGTACGTGACCCAGGTCATACGCTGGTTTTCATTATTCAATATCTCGATTCCGCAGAGTGGAATAACAGAAACGACGGGGACCAGCAGGACTGACTCCCAACGTCGGACTCACCACCCCGGAAGCCCCAACGAATTGAGACCACCTTATGAAGACCCCTCCTTCGGCGGGCATTGACGCGGCCCAGGACCTGACAACGCCGTCAGTTGCTCCCACCCATCCGGCCGTTGGCGTTGACGCCCTGTGCGACGCAGCAAGCGCAGCATCAGGCAAGAGCATCAGCCCCACCCTCTACAACGTGGACCTTGCCCCCACCAAGCGTGAAGGCCGCAGCTGGACCAGCTACAGCATCTTCACGCTGTGGGCCAACGATGTGCACAGCCTCGGAAACTACGCCTTCGCCATCGGCCTGTTCGCCCTCGGCCTCGGCGGCTGGCAGATCCTCCTGGCACTGGGCATCGGAGCGGCGCTGCTGTTCGGGCTGCTCACCCTCTCGGGCTTCATGGGCGTCAAGACCGGCGTTCCCTTCCCGGTGATGAGCCGGATCAGCTTCGGCATCAGGGGAGCCCAGATCGCCAGCCTCCTCCGCGGCGCCGTCGCGGTGGCCTGGTTCGGCATCCAGACCTACCTCGCCTCCGTCGTGTTCCGCGTGATGCTCGTGGCCATGTTCCCCGCACTGGCGGACCTGGACAAAGACTCCATCCTGGGGCTGTCCACCCTTGGCTGGGCCGCATTCCTGGTCCTGTGGGTGGTGCAGCTGGTCATCGTGAGCTTCGGCATGGAGATGATCCGCAAGTACGAAGCCTTCGCCGGTCCCGTTATCCTGGCCACCATGGCAGCCATGGCCATCTGGATCTTCATGGAAGCGGGCGGGTCCATTGCCTGGTCATCGAACAACGCCCTTGAAGGGCTGGACATGTGGCGGACCATCTTCGCCGGCGGAGCCCTCTGGGTATCCATCTACGGCACGTTCGTGCTGAACTTCTGCGACTTCACCCGGTCCGCCGTCTCCAAGAACGCCGTGGTGCGGGGCAACTTCTGGGGCATCCCCATCAACATGCTGCTCTTCGGCGCCATCGTGGTGGTCATGGCCGGCGGCCAGTTCAAGATCAACGGCACCATCATCCAGAGCCCGTCGGACATCGTCCAGACCATCCCGAACACGCTCTTCCTGGTGCTGGCCTGCCTGGCCCTGCTGATCCTCACCATCGCGGTCAACCTGATGGCCAACTTCGTTGCCCCCGTGTACGCCCTGACCAATCTGTTCCCCAAGCGGCTCAACTTCCGGCGGGCCGCCGTCGTCAGCGCCGTCATCGGCCTGGTGATCCTGCCCTGGAACCTCTACAACAACCCCCTGGTCATCCTCTACTTCCTGGGCGGCCTCGGAGCGCTGCTTGGCCCGCTGTTCGGCGTGGTCATGGCCGACTACTGGCTGATCCGCCGCGGCAAGGTCAACGTCCCCGAGCTCTACACCGCTTCACCCGACGGCGCCTACTTCTACCGCAAAGGCGTCAACCCGCGGGCCATCACCGCCATGGTGCCGGCCGCCGTCGTGGCCCTGTGTATCGCCTTCGTTCCGGCGCTGGCCGCCGTGGCCCCCTTCGCCTGGTTCTTCGCGGCCAGCATCGCGGCAGTGGTGTACTACTTCGTTTCCGACCGGACGCAACGGCTGGAAGACCGCGACGGCGAGTCCATCGCCGTCGCCAGCACCCACTGACCAGCGCCTGCCCGCGTCGTTCAACCACCAGCGCCTACCGCTGCAGCCCCGAAAAGGAACAACCATGCGCATCCTCGTTGCCAACGTCAACACCACAGAGTCCATGACCGAATCCATCGCCACCTCTGCCCGTGCGGTTGCCGCGCCGGGCACGGAGATTGTGGGCATCACGCCCCGCTTCGGCGCCGATTCCTGTGAGGGGAACTTCGAAAGCTACCTGGCGGCCATCGCCGTCATGGACGCGGTGACGTCCTACCCGGAGCCGTTTGATGCGGTAGTCCAGGCCGGCTACGGCGAGCACGGCCGGGAAGGGCTGCAGGAACTCCTGGACGTCCCGGTGGTGGACATTACCGAGGCCGCGGCCAGCACCGCCATGTTCCTGGGCCACAAGTACTCCGTGGTGACCACCCTGGACCGTGCCGTCCCGCTCATCGAGGACCGGCTCAAGCTCGCCGGCCTGGACGCCCGGTGCGCCTCGGTCCGGGCGAGCGGCATGGCCGTACTGGAACTGGAGGAAGAACCGGAACGGGCAGTGGAGGCGATCATCAGCGAGGCCATGCGGGCCGTCACCCAGGACAAGGCGGAGGTGATTGTCCTGGGCTGCGGCGGGATGGCCGGGCTGGACGAACAGATCCGGCAGCGCGCAGGTGTTCCCGTGGTGGACGGTGTGGCCTCGGCCGTCACCATTGCGGAGTCGCTGGTGCGGATGCGGCTGTCAACCTCCAAGGTACGGACCTACGCTGCGCCCCGGCCCAAGACCGTCATAGGCTGGCCGCTGAACAGCGCCGGAACGGCAGCACAGCTGCAGAACACACGGCCGTAGAACAAGCAGCTGCAGAAGAACCAACCGTAGAACGAGGAGCACACGTGAGCATTTCCCACTCCGAAGGACGGGTGGCCGTCGTCACCGGCGCCGGCTCCGGCATCGGGCGGGAGGTGTCACGCCAGATGCTGGCCGACGGGTACCGGGTGGTCCTGGCCGGGCGGCGGGAAACTCCGCTCAAGGAAACCGCGGCGGACCATCCCGGCGCGTTCGTGGTGGCGTGCGACGTCTCCCGGACTGACGACGTCGAACGCCTCTTCGCCGCCACCCTGCAAAGGTGGGGCCACGTGGACGTCCTGTTCAACAACGCCGGCGTGTTTGGTCCCGCCGCGAGCGTAGACGAGATCAGCGTGGACGACTGGAACGCCACCGTGGCCGTAAACCTGACTGGGTCCATGCTGTGCGCAGCGGCCGCGGTGCGGGCCATGAAGGCCCAGGAACCGCAGGGCGGCCGGATCATCAACAACGGGTCCATCGCGGCCCACTCGCCCCGGCCGCGGACGGTCGCCTACACGGTGACCAAGCACGCCATGACAGGCCTGACCAAGAGCATCGAACTGGACGGCCGTGGGTTCGGGATCACCTGCGGGCAGATCGATATCGGCAATGCCGCCACGGAGATCATGGACACCATCGGCGTGGGCTCCGGTGCGCTGCAGGCCGACGGGACGCGCCGGGTGGAACCGACCTTTCCGGTGGCGGATGCGGCCCGTGCGGTGCTGATGATGGCCAACATGCCGGCGTCTGCCAGCGTGGGCTCCGTGGTGGTGACGGCGGCGGGCATGCCCTTCATTGGCCGCGGCTGACCGGCCCGCGCCTGCGCGCGGCTATGCTCGGCACATGACCGCAAACAGGGGGCTTGCTCTTTTCCGATTCTGGTTCGCACTGCTGGGGTTCGTGGCGGTGCTGTTCCAGTTCCTGCACCTGGTGCAGAACGTTCCGGGAGCCAGTGCCGGCAACTACTTCAGCTACTTCACCATCGAGTCCAACATCATCGCCTTCATGACGCTGGGCATCGCCGGCTGGTACGCCTGGAAGGGCGCCAGCCCGCGCTGGCTGGAGCTCCTGCGCGGCGCCGCCACCGTGTACATGACCATCACCGGCATCACCTACAGCCTCCTGTTGAGCGACATCGACGTCAACACCCCCATCCCGTGGGTCAACGTGGTCCTGCACTACACCGTGCCCACCGTCATGGTGATCGACTGGCTGGTGGACCTGCCCAGGGAACGGATTCCTGTCCGGACGTCCCTGGTGTGGCTGGCGTTTCCACTGCTGTACCTCGCCTACAGCCTGCTCCGCGGCCCGCTGGTGGGCTGGTACCCCTACCCGTTCCTGGATCCCCGGAGTTCCGGCTACGGCACTGTTGCGGTGATGTCCCTGCTGATCGCCGTCGGGGCGTTTGCCTTCGCCGCCGTGGCCGCACTCTCCACCCGCTTGCAGAATTCGGTGCCCCATCCCGCCAGTGCACCCTCGCAGCCATAAGCCCGGAGGAGCCTCACGGATGCCCAACTGGATACCGGCGCAGTCCTAGAGAGGCAGGAGCGCGGAGAGGTCCGCGCGGAGCCCTGACGCGGCCACCTTGCCTGCCCCGACAGCGTCCGCCCAGGCGAGCCCGCCGGTGGCCATCGCAAGCCAGGTGGCGGCGTCGCACTCAATGACGTTCGGCGGTGTGCCGCGGGTGTGCCGCGGCCCTTCCACGCACTGGGTGACGCCAAAGGGCGGCACCCGGACCTCCACGGAGTTGCCCGGCGCCCGGGCGGTGACTTCCTCGAGGGTATAGCGCACGGCAGTGGCCAGGACGTTCCGCGGGAGGGGAGCGTCCGACGGCGACCGGGCCGCTTCCAGCCACGCGTCCAGGGCCGCTTTGCCTTCCTTCACGTCGACGCGGCGGCGGGCGGTTGCCATGTTTCCATCCTTAGTTCCGGTGGCGGTTCGATCAGTGCGGGGTCGGTCAGTCCAGGAGAGCGGAAACGGCGGGGCCCAGACGGATCCTGCCCACGGGGCGGCCGCCGCCCAGCACGGGTTCCACGACCTTTTCGAGGACGCTAGCCACGCCCGGGATTTCCACGGCGCCGGCCGCGGCCAGCAGCGTCAGCGCCACCAGGGAGGTGGCACGGAGGTTCCCGTCGAGGATCTTGACGGCCACCGAGACACCCTGCGGTGTGGCCATGGCGAGCACGCCCTCGGCACCGATCTTGGCGATGACCTCCAGCTCATCCATCACCAGCGTGTTCGCCTCGCCCCGGCCCTGCACCGCCCAGGGGTAATCAAGCATGGACGTGGCAATCGTGGCGGCGCGGGCGTTGGAGCTTTGGTCGCCGGGGGCCTTGGCCAGGAGCGAATACCCCCGCGCCAGGCCCTTGAGGGACAGGGCCGCCACCGGGGCGCCGCAGCCATCGATGCCCAGGTGCGCGATCTTCTCGCCGGTGTATTCCTCGATGACGCTGCGCACCCGCTGCTGCAGCGGGTGGTTCGGCTCAAGGTAGCTGTGTGTGTCCCAGCCGTTTTCGGTGCAGGCCCAGAGGAACGCGGCGTGCTTGCCGGAACAGTTGAAGGCAAGCCGGGATTTGCCCTTCTCAGAGCGGACCAGCCAATTCCGCGCCGTTTCATCCTGCGGCCACGCTTCGGGGCACTGCAACTGGTCCTCGCGCACCCCGGCCGCCTTCAGCATTCCCGCCACCACGTCCATATGGTCCAGGGAGCCAGTGTGGCTGCCGCAGGCAACGGCCACCTGGGCGCCCCGCAGCGGGACGCCGGACTGCATGGCGGCCAGGGCCTGGAACGGCTTGAGGGCCGACCGCGCGTAGATAGGAGTGTTGATGTCGCCCAGCTCCGTCACCACGGATCCGTCAGCGGCAAGAAGGACGGCCGAGCCGATATGCCGGGACTCCACGAATCCGCTGCGCTCGATCACGGCCAGTTCGACGGCGGAGTCCACGGTAAAGGTGGCGTGGGGATTGTGCGGCATGCTGCCAGTCTAGGGGGAACCCCCGGGCGGCACTGGCCGACGCGGCGTCACTCCACCGTGACCATCACGGACTGCCAGCCCGAGGCGCCGTCCGGGACGGGGTCCGCACGCTGCTCGGTCTGCACCTTGCCCGTGCCGTCCGTGGCGCGGACCTTGATGTAGTGGGGACCCGGCGTAGCGTCCCATTCGTAGGACCACTGCCGCCAGGTCACCAGTGATGCCTCGGTGGACAGGGTGGCCTCCACCCAATCCGCGTTGTCGATCTGGATTTCCACTTTGGTGATGCCCCGGGTCTGGGCCCACGCGGTGCCGCCCACCGCAACCTTCCCGGCGGGGACCTTGGCGAAGGACTTGGGCACATCAACCCGCGCCATGGTCTTGATGGGTCCGCGTTCGGACCAGCCGCGCTCAGTCCAATATGCCTTGCTGTCCGCGAACCGGGTGACTTCCAGGTCCACCACCCACTTGGTGGCGGAGACGAACCCGTACAGGCCCGGGACCACCATCCGCACCGGGTAACCGTGCTCCAGCGGAAGCGGCTCGCCGTTCATGCCAATGGCCAGCATGGCGTCGCGGCCGTCCTGCAGTACTTCCAGGGGCGTGGAGGCGCTGAAACCGTCGATGGAGGTGGAGAGGACCATGTCAGCTCCGTCCTTGGGCTTTGCCCGCTTCAGCACCTCCCGGAGCGGCAGTCCCAGCCACTTCGCGTTGCCCGCCAAGTTGCCGCCCACCGGGTTCGAGACGCAGGTAAGCGTCACGTGCGATTCGATCAGGTCGGCGTCGAGCAGGTCCTGGAACGTCAGGCGCACCTCTTCCTCCACCAGGCCGTGGACCCGCAGCTCCCAGTCGTCCGCGTTGATCTCGGGAACGCTCAAGGCAGTATCGATGCGGTAAAAGTCGTTGTTGGGGGTCACCCACGGCGGCGCACCGTCCACGGGCGACTGGACGCCGGCGGGAATGGCAGGGGCGGCCGTGGCGGGTGCAGGGAGCTGGAGCGCTTCGCGGGCCTTGGCGATGTTGCTGCGGGCGGCACCGAGCAACCGCCCGCCCGTGGCTGCGACGCCGGCCGCCACGGCGGTGATCCCGGCCGCGGCGAAGAACCTCCGGCGGCTGCTGCCTTCGCTCCCCACCCGTGCATCGGCGTCGTCCGCCAGGTCTGCCGGCGCCTCGGGCCATTCCTTCGGGGCCTGCACCCGGTTCACCAGGAAACGGAGCACCGCCACACCCGCGACGGTCCCGAGGACCGCGGGGATGGCATCAACGGCCGAAACACCCGCCCGCGTCACCACGCACGCCACGATCACCGCACCCATGAACAGGACGCCCAGGACGCCCAGCGCCCATTTGCGGTACGCCACGACACCCAGGACGCACGCCAGGACGGTGATGGTCAGGCCCATGCCGACGAACAGGGCCGCCTTGTCATTGGTGCCGAACGTGGCGATCGCAAAATCCTTCAGCCATCCCGGCGTGAAATCAATGAACGTGGAGCCCAGCGCAAAGAGCGGTGTGGCGCGGGCGGTGAAGAACGCGCCGAGCAGCTCCGCGACGGCCAGTACGACGGCGGCAGCCACCACACCTGCCAGCGCAGCCAGGGGAGCGGGTCCAGTAAGTCGGTTCCGTAGCGTTGTCATGGCAGGTGTTCGGAGCGGGACAGCCCCGCGGATGGCAGCGGACGGCAAGGACACAGCTTAGGAGCGGGCAGGGTCCACAAAGTACGCTTGGAGACTGTGAAGGTACTCGTCATCGGCCCCGGAGGCCGCGAACACGCCCTTGTCCGCTCCCTGCTCGCCGACCCCAACGTGTCCGAGGTCCATGCAGCGCCCGGTAACGCCGGCATCAGCAAGCTGGTCCCCACATACAAGATCAACGGCAACGATCCAGACGCAGTCGCGAAGCTGGCCACCAAGCTGGCCGTTGACCTCGTGGTGGTGGGCCCCGAAGCCCCGCTGGCCGCAGGCGTGTCCGATGCTGTCCGTGAGGCAGGCATTCCCGTGTTCGGCCCCAGCAAGGCCGCCGCGCAGCTGGAAGCGTCCAAAGCGTTTGCCAAGGAGATCATGGCCGAGGCAGGTGTGCCCACGGCCATGGCCCTGGTGGCCACCAACGCCGAAGAGGCCGCGTCCGCGCTGGACACCTTCGGCGCCCCGTACGTCGTCAAGGACGACGGCCTCGCCGCCGGCAAGGGCGTGGTGGTCACACGCAACCGCGAGGAGGCCCTGGCCCACGCCCAGTCCTGCTTTGACGCCGGCGGGTCGGTGGTGATCGAGGAATTCCTCGACGGACCCGAGGTGTCCCTTTTTGTCCTCTGCGACGGACACAACACCGTGGCACTTTCACCCGCCCAGGACTTCAAGCGCATCTTCGACAATGACGAAGGCCCCAACACCGGCGGCATGGGCGCCTATACCCCGCTTGAGTGGGCTCCCGAAGGGCTCGTCCAGGAAGTCATCGACAGGGTGGCCCAGCCCACCGTCAACGAAATGGCCCGCCGCGGCACGCCTTTTGTCGGGGTCCTGTTTGTCGGCCTGGCCCTGACCTCCCGCGGCACGCGGGTCATCGAATTCAATGTCCGCTTCGGCGACCCCGAGACCCAGGCCGTCCTCGCACGGCTCAAGACGCCGCTCGGCTCCCTGCTGCTCTCCGCCGCCAAGGGCGAACTGGAGACCGCGGAAGAGCTGCGCTGGTCCAAGGACACCGCCGTCGCCGTCGTCGTCGCGTCCGAAAACTATCCGGACACTCCGCGCACCGGAGACCGGATCCGCGGCCTGAAGAAGGCCGAGGCACTGGACGGCGTGCACGTCATCCACGCCGGTACGGCCCTGGACGACGACGGCAAGGCAGTGTCCGCCGGCGGCCGTGTCCTGGCGGTGGTCGCACTGGGAAGTGACCTGGTGGAGGCGCGCGAACGCGCATACGACGGCGTGGAACTGGTCCAGCTGGACGGCGGACAGTTCCGTAGTGACATCGGCCGCAAGGCCGCCCGCGGCGAAATCAAGGTGCCGTACGCCGCCACGGGTGCGCTGCCCATCACGAAAGCGAAGGCCTAGCATGAGCGATACTCCCGCATCCCGCGGCTTCAGCAGCGCCGGCACCCTGGACCTGCCGGGCTGGACCCACGTTTACTCCGGCAAGGTCCGCGACCTGTATGAGCCCGCCGATGAGTCCGTCATGGAGCGCGTGGGCCAGGACTGCGTGCTGGTGGTGGCCAGCGACCGGATCAGCGCCTACGATCATGTGCTTTCCAGCGAAATCCCGGACAAGGGCCGTATCCTCACCCAGCTGAGCCTGTGGTGGTTCGACCAGCTGGGCGTGGAGCACCACGTCCTGGGCTCCACTGTCGAAGAAGGCGTCCCTGCCGAGGTCGAGGGCAGGGCCATGATCTGCAAGAAGCTGGACATGTTCCCGGTGGAGTGTATCGCCCGCGGCTACCTCACCGGTTCCGGGCTGCTGGAATACCGGGCGTCCGGCACCGTCTGCAACATTCCGCTGCCGGACGGGCTGGTGGACGGGTCCCGGCTGGAGCATGCCATCTTCACGCCGTCGGCGAAGGCCGCTGTGGGCGAGCACGACGAAAACATCACGTACGACGCCGTGGTGGCGCTGGTGGGGGACGACATCGCTGCCCGCCTCAGCGAGCTGACGCTGAAGATCTACACCACCGCGGAAAAGGTTGCCCGCGAGCGTGGCATCATCCTGGCCGACACCAAGGTGGAATTCGGCTATGACGCCGTCTCGGGTTCCATCACGCTGGGTGATGAGGTGCTGACGCCGGATTCCTCACGCTTCTGGGACGCCGGCACGTACCAGCCGGGGCAGGCCCAGCCGTCCTACGACAAGCAGTATGTCCGGGACTGGCTGACTTCCGCCGAATCCGGGTGGGACCGGGCCTCGGATACGCCGCCGCCGGCGCTGCCGGCAGAAGTGGTGGAGCGCACCCGCAGCCGGTACGTCGAGGCGTACGAGAAGATCACGGGCAAGACCTTCGCCTGACGGGAGCCCCAGCTGCCCCTCCGGCGAAGTGCTGCTGGGCTAGCTGGCCTTCGCGGCGTTGGCGGCCCGCCTCTGGGCCAGCTTGATTTCCAGGACCGCGTCCAGTGCCTGCTGGACGCGGTCCGCCGCGCCTGCCGCACTGAATGCCTTCTGGGCTTCCTGGAGGTGGATCAGGGCCTCCTCCGACTCACCGGCGGCCTTCAGGGACTTGCCCAGCAGCAGCGAAACCTCGCCTGCTGTGTGCTTGGCCAGTGAGGCCCGTTCGCCATGGATTTCGCGGAGCTTTTCGACGGCGGCCACAATGTCCCCGGTCAGGTACAGCCACCGGGCGCGGATGAAGGCAACCTCCAGCTGGTCCGACTTGTTGCCGCCCACGATGGACAGGGCCAGCTCGGCGCGCTCGATGGATGACAGGGTTTCCGGTTCCACAATCCCCGAGGAGAGCCGCACCGCGGCGGAGGCTTTGTTGAACCGTGCCCACAGTTCGATGTCATTCGCGGGGGAGAGCAGCCGGGCTGCGCGCTCGTGGTGTTTGATGCCCTCCTGGTAGTCGTGGCGCATAAAGGCCACGTTGCCGATCACCCAGGCAACCTCGCCGGCCAGCTGTGACATGGAGTGTTCGTCCACATGGTCGTTCATGTCCTGGCAGTACTTCCAGGCCTCGTCCAGGCGGCCGCTTTCGGCCAGGGCGCCGATCAGGGCCCGGTGGGCACCGATGATGAGGGTGGAGCCCTTGGGCAGCTGCGAGCAGAGTTTGACGGCCTCCAGGGCATGGTCCACCGCGGCGCCCAGCTGGCCCTGGCCCTGGCATATGCCGGCCAGCATCTGGCGGGCGCGCACAGCGAGCCCTGCCGATTCCTTGGCCATGGGGTGTTCCAGCAGGTGCTGCATGATGCGCTGGCACTCCTGCCAGTTGCCCTGCTTGATCAGGCATTCTGCCTGCATGTAGGTCATGTTCCACCAGGCGCTGGTGTTCCTGCCGTCCAGCGCGATCTGCGCGGCCGTGGCGGCGTGGCTGGCGGCCAGCGGATAGTCCCGCAGGTCCCAGGCCTGCCGGGCGTACAGCCCGGCCAGGACGTATTCGGCGTCGCTGACCGAGATGGGCTGGCTCCAGGCTTCCAGTGCCTTGGGTGCCAGCTCCAGCCTGCGCGCCAGTTCCTCGATAACCTCGGCCGTGGGTTCCCTCCGGCCGGTTTCCAGCAGTGAGATGTAGCTGGGTGAATACAGGTCCTTGCCCAGTTCAGCCTGCGTCAGCCCCCGTTCGAGACGCTCCGCACGGAGCTTCTCCCCGAATCCGTTGCCCACGGCGTTTCCTCCTCTTCCGGACAGTCTTTCCACCAAATGCTTGACAGTCCCTGTGGAAAACATTTTACAATGTATGTCAACAAGGACAGTGCTGGCTTTGTAACGAATCCGACTCGTATTGAGGAACCTATTTATGTTGAAGAAGATCGCAACAGCGGCTGCGCTGGCCGGTGCCCTTGCTTTTTCTGCTGCAGCTCCGGCCGTACTGTCCGCCGGTTCCATTGCTGATTCCACGGGTACTTCGGTAGCCGTTGGCAACTGGCCGGACCCGATGTCCAAGAAGGTCAAGGACACCAAGAAGGACACCTCCGGTACCACGTACACCACGTTCGTTGGTAACTGGCCGGACCCGATGTAACAGCTTCCTCAACCCAGGAGGCGAGGACAGCCCCGGAGCACTGCTCCGGGGCTGTTTCCTTTAACCGCCCGTGCCCGGCCCCCGTGCGGGGGCGTCTTCACCGCCGGGGCAACGGGGCGGGTAAAGCAAAAGAGGGCCTCCGCAAGGAGACCCTCTTTCAGTGTGGTCGGGATGACAGGATTTGAACCTGCGACCTCTTCGTCCCGAACGAAGCGCGCTACCAAGCTGCGCTACATCCCGATCCGTTGCCCAAAAGCAACTTTACAAGAATAGCCGATGCGGGGTCCCGATGCGAAATCGTGGGGAACTTCAGACCAGCGAGTCCTTCCACGCCCCATGCAGGTCCGCGAAACGTCCGCCGCCGCCGATGAGGTCGGCCGGGCTGCCGTCCTCGACGATGCGGCCGTCATGGACCACCAGCACCCTGTCCGCGGTTTCCACGGTGGACAGCCGGTGGGCGATGATCAGCGCTGTCCTGCCGGCGGAATCGCTGCCTGCCAGGAGCCGTGCCAGCCCGCTCTGCACCAGCCGCTCGGAGGGGATGTCCAGGGACGAGGTGGCTTCGTCCAGGATCAGCACCGCCGGGCGGGCCAGGAACGCGCGGGCGAAACTGATCAGCTGCCGCTGGCCCGAGGAGACCCGGCCGCCGCGCTTGTTGACGTCCGTGTCGTAGCCTTCCGGCAGCTGCAGGATGAAGTTGTGGGCACCCACGGCCTTGGCGGCGTCCTCGATTTCGTCCCGCGACGCCTCCGGACGGCCCAGGGCAATGTTGTCCGCCACCGAGCCGCTGAACAGGAAGGCCTCCTGGGTGACCATGACGATGTTGCGGCGCAGGTCCGTGCTGCTGAGGTCCCGCAGGTCCACCCCATCCAGGGTCAGGGTCCCTGACGTGACGTCGTAGAAGCGGGCGATCAGTTTGGCCAGTGTGGACTTTCCGGCGCCTGTCTGGCCCACCAGGGCCACGGTTTGCCCGGCGGGGATGTGCAGGTCCAGCCGGGGGACCACCAGCGGGCCGGAGCCGTAGCGGAACTCCACGCCGTTGAAGTCGATCCCGCCGCGGGCGTATTCCAGGGCCACCGGATTCTTGGGTGGCCGCACGGTGGGGACTTCCTCCAGCAGGCCGGAGACCTTTTCGAGGGCCGCCTGGGCGCTTTGGAACGAGTTGTAGAACATGGCCATCTGGTCCACGGGCTGGAAGAAGCGTTTGGTGGAAAGGATCAGGGCCAGCAGGACGCCGACGGCGAGGTCCCCGGAGAGGACCCGGAAGCCGCCGAACAGCAGCACCACCGCCACGCACACATTGCCGATCAGCACCAGGCCAGGCTGGAAGATACCGTTGAGGTTGATGGAACGGACCGTCACCTTCCGGTAGTCCTCGGCGAGCTGCCCGTAGGTCTCCGCGTTCTCGCGCTCCTTACGGAAGGCCTTGACGGCGCGGATGCCGGTCATGGTTTCCACGAAATGCACGATCAGCCGGGCGGACACCACCCGGGACTCCCGGAAGGCGATCTGCGAGTGCTTCTGGTACCAGCGGGCCAGGAAGAACATCGGCACGCCGGCTGCCAAGACCAGCAGGCCACTGCGCCAGTCCAGGGCGAAGACCGTCACCGCGGTGAACACCATGAACAGCAGCCCTGAGGCCAGCGAGCTGACGCCCGAATCCAGGAGTTCGCGGAGCGCCTCGAGGTCCGAGGTCTGCCGGGCGATGATCCTGCCGGAGGTGTACTTCTCGTGGAACTCCAGGCTGAGCCGCTGGGTGTGCCGGAACACGCGCACCCGCAGGTCCAGCAGCATCGCCTGGCTGAGCCGCGCCGTGGAGGTGACATACAGGGCGGTGAGTCCCGCCGTCGCCACCGCTGCCAGCAGGTACGCGACGCCGGTGAACACCAAGGGCAGGTTGTCTCCAGCCTGCAGGGCGGGCAGCGCGCGGTCGATGCCGAAGGCTATCAGCGCCGGGCCTGCCACACGGGCGGCCTGGGAGAGGACCACCATGGCGATGGTCAGCCAGAACCGTACCCGGACCGGGCGGATGAGTGAGCGCAGCAGGGCGAGCGAGCGCCGCCGTACTGCCCGGCTGTCACTCTTGCTGAGGTGGGCGTTGTCTTCGTTGGCGGTACCGAACGTTGCTGTGCTCATCGGGTCACTTCCTCAGCCTGGTCCTCAAGCTCCGACAGTTCGGAGTCCAGGTCCCGCGGCTCCTGGTCCAGGCTGGCGATGACGTAGCGGTAGTGGGCGTTGCGTGCCAGCAGCTCGGTGTGTGTTCCAACGGCGGCGATCCGGCCGTCCTCCAGCAGGGCCACCCGGTCCGCCAGTGCCACGGTGGAGGGGCGGTGCGCCACGATCAGCGTGGTGGTGTCCTTCAGGACTTCCCGCAGCCGCGCCTCCACGAGTTCCTCGGTGTGCACGTCCAGCGCGGAGAGGGGGTCATCGAGCACCAGGACGCGGGGCCGGGCGGCGATGGCACGGGCCAACGCAATCCGCTGGCGCTGCCCGCCGGAGAGGCTGAGCCCTTCCTCGCCAATGAGGGTGTCCACGCCCTCGGGCAGGGAGTGCGCGAAGTGCGCCTGGGCAACGTCCAGTGCCTCCTCCAGGACGCCGTCCGTCCTGTCCCGGGCGCCCAGCAGCACGTTGTCCCGGACTGAATTGGAGAAGAGCGTGGTGTCCTCGAAGGCGACGCCCACTACCCGCCGGAGCTCTCCGACGTCGAACTCCTTCAGGTCCACGCCGTCGATGGTGATGGAACCGTCGCTGACGTCGTACAGGCGGGGGACCAGCTGGATCAGGGCGCTCTTGCCGCTGCCGGTGATGCCCACCAGCGCCATGGTTTCGCCCGGCCGCACCTCAAGGTTGATGTTCTTCAGGATGGGTTTGTCCGGGGCGTCCTCGAATGCGAAGGAG
Source organism: Pseudarthrobacter sp. SORGH_AS 212 (assembly GCF_030818145.1). Lineage (NCBI taxonomy): Bacteria > Bacillati > Actinomycetota > Actinomycetes > Micrococcales > Micrococcaceae > Pseudarthrobacter > Pseudarthrobacter sp. SORGH_AS 212. The sequence continues at coordinate 2,898,736 of NZ_JAUTAA010000001.1, forward strand.
GCGTCGTTGAAGCGCAGCGTCCCGGCAAGCGTGGCGGGGGTGCGGGGCTGGGGCGGGCTGGTGATGGTGTTCTGCGTGTCCATCACCTCGTAGTGGCGGTCGATAGCGGTCTTGGCCGTGAGTGCCATGGCCAGCAGCATCCCGGAGAACTCCACTGGGGAGGCGATGACCGCTGCCGTGGCAAAGAAGGCAACCAGCGAACCGATGCTGAGCTGGCCGCTGGCGCAGAGCATGACGCCCACCACCAGCCCGGCGCCCAGGGCGAGCTCGGGGAGCAGCGTGACCACCATGGTGAAGGTCGCCTGGTGGCGGGCCTTTTCGATCTCTGTCTGGCGGAGTTCCTCCGCCTGCTCATTGAAGTTCTCCAGCGCCTCCCGACTGCGCCCGAAGGCCTTCAGGACGCGGATACCGTGAACGGACTCCTCCACAGTGGTTGCGAGGTCGCCGGCCTGGTCCTGGCTGCGCCGGGCAACCTTGCTGAACCTGGTGCGGAACCGAAAGCTGTTGATGGTGATGGGAACGGCGGCGGCCAGGAAGATCAGGGCCAGCTGCCAGCTCATGGAGAACATGGCCACGATGCCGATGATGACCGTCAGGGTGGTGACCACCAGCATGATGGCGCCGAAGGCCATCCAGCGGCGGAGGAAGTTCAGGTCCGTCATGGCCCGGGACAGCAGCTGCCCGGAACCCCACCGGTCGTGGAACGATACGGTGAGGTCCTGCAGGTGGTCGTAGAGGGACACCCGCATGCGGGTTTCCACGGTGGTGGCGGGGTTGATGACGAACTGGCGGCGCAACGCCACCAGGCCCGCCTCTGCCACGCCGAGGACCAGGATGACGCCGGCTGAGATCCACACAGCATCGGATGCGCCGCCGGGCTTCAGTGATTCGTTGACCAGCACCCGCAGGACCTGCGGGATGGTGAGGGCAACGATACTTGCCATCAATGCGCAGAGGAGCCCGAGCAGCAGCCGGGGAATGATGGGCCGGACATGGGGGTAGAGACGGCTGATTGACCTGAAAAATGGAGTTTGCTTCGCCATGCCCGCTTCTAAAGCTCTAAAACGAATGTAGTTTCCCGTAGCAACTACCCTATGCCATCACGTGAGACGATTCACAGGATCCAGGGCACATCAGCCAGCTTGCTGACTTATTGCATTCCGTAATCCCTGGTGCCCCATCAGATCGAGTCGCCAAAACCCTGTTTTGGGTGCCCGATCCGATAGGGCAGAGGGGTCAGGAGGGGGAGGTGAGAGTCAGCAGCACGGCCTCGGGCCGGCAGGCGACCCTGACTGGAGCAAAGCGCGAGGTGCCGATGCCGCCGGAGACGTTGACCGGCGTCGTACGTCCGTTGCTCTGCCAATCGTTCAGGCCCTTGGCGCGCCAGGTGGGGAGGTCGCAGTTGGAGACCAGCGCACCGTAGCCCGGGATGCACAGCTGCCCGCCGTGCGTGTGGCCGGCCAGCAACAGGTCCGCGCCCTCGCCCGTGAAGTGGTCCAGCACCCGCTGGTAGGGCGCGTGGATAACGGCCACCCGGAGGTGGTCCTTGGCGTCCTGGTTCCGGGTCCCGCGGGGCCAGCCGGCGTAGCGTTCCCGGTTCAGGTGGGGATCGTCGACGCCGGAGAAATCGAAGCGCATGCCGTTCAGGACCAGTGACTGGTTCCGGTTGGTCAGATCCACCCAGCCGCCCATTCCGAAGCCGGACCGCAGCCGCGGCCAGTCAAGGGCCACCGGTTTGGGCTTGGCCTTGGACGGGCCCATCAGGTAGGACGCAGGGTTTTTCAGGGTGGGTGCGAAGTAGTCGTTCGAACCCGGGACGAAGACGCCCGGAAATTCCATCAGCGGCCTGAGGGCAGCCAGGAGCGGATCGACAGCTTTGATGTGGCTGAGGTTGTCGCCGGTGTTCACCACGAGGTCCGGCCGGAGTTCCGCCAGCGACCGGAGCCAGGCAGCTTTCTTGTCCTGGCCCGGAACGAAGTGGATATCGCTGAGGTGCAGGATGCGGAACGGGTCCCTGCCCGGGGGAAGGATGGGCAGCGTCTCTTCACGCAGGACGAACTGGTTCTTTTCCCACAGGCCGTACCCGAAGGCGGCCAGCCCCGCCGCCGTCCCTGCTCCTGCGGTGACGGCAAAGCCGCGCCCGATTGCTTGGGCGCGGCTCACCAATGAATCCATGGTCATGGCCGGCTAGTCTTTTCCGCTGCCGTTACCATTCCCGTTGCCGTTGTTGCTCGGCTGGGGAGCTGGCTGGCTTGGCGCCGGGGCGGACGGTGCCTGCGGTGCCTGCGTCGCCTGCGGGGCCGCCGGAGTGGTGCTCCGGGTGGTGCCGTTCACCAGGTTGCTCGGCGGTGCCGGGAACGGATCGGTGCCGTAGCCCGGGGCAATCTGGGACATGTAGTTCGAGAACATCGGCCCGGCAATCATGTACCCGTCAATGCCCTGGTAGAACTTGCCGTTGACGGTGATGTTCTGGCCCGGACGGCCCTGCGCGCCCAAAGCGTCACCGAACCACGTGGCGGTGGCAAGGCCGGTGGTGTGGCCCACAACCCAGGTGGAACCGTTGTTGTTGGACGTACCCGTCTTGGCACCGATGGGGAAGCTGGTGCGGGTGGAGATCCGGGGCTGGATCAGCGAACCGGAACCGCGGTTCAGGACTTCCTGCAGGGCGTAGTTCACGCCGCGGGCAACCTCGGGCTTGATGGCATCGCGGCAGTTGGTGGACTGCGCAGGGAGCTGTTTGCCCGTGGCGTCCGTGACGGACGTGATGGCAATGGCCTCGCAGTACTTGCCGTCGTTGGCGAACGTGGCGAACGCGCTGGCCATGGTCAGCGGTGAAGTCTGGGTGGAACCCAGCAGGTTGCCCAGCAGGTTCATGTCGATCTTCGGGTTGGGCTCGGATCCGTCTGCCGACGGCAGGCCGCTGTGCAGTCCTACTGCGTCAACCACTTTCTGGATGCCGCAGAAGTCGAGCTGGGCGGCCGAAGCGAACGTGACCGTGTTGATGGAGTTGTAGAGGCCTTCCAGGACGGAGAGGTTCCTGTACCACTGCGGCTCGGCGTTCTGCAGGTCATCGGCGGTGCCAAGGCCCGCGTTCTTCTGCGCGGTACTGTAGCCGCCGGTGACCTTGCCGCAGGAGTTCCGCCACGGGAAGCTCAACGGGTACACCCGCTGGGCGGCGTTGACCACCGTGTTCATGGACTTGCCCTCATTGAGCCACTCCGCGAACGTGAACGGCTTCATGGTGGAACCGGGCTGGAAACCACCGATGCCGTTGAGGTCGTTGCCGTCCTTGTCCATCTGGTCCACGTTGAAGTTCAGCTGCGAATCGAACCCCTGGTTCGGCAGGAACGTGGTGTTCTGGGCCATCGAAATGATCTTGCCCGAGTTCGGCTGGACGGACACCAGCGCGGCGCCCCACTTGTCCGGGTTGGCGCCCGCGGACGCGTTCACCTGGTCCTGGGCAACAGCTTGGGCCTTCGGGTCAAGCGTGGTGGTGATGGTGAGGCCGCCGCCGTAGATCAGGCGCTGGCGCTCTTCACGCTCGGCACCGTACGCCGGATTGTTCTCCAGCAGGTGCAGGACGTAGTCGCAGAAGTACGGGGCGGAGGACGCGTACGCACAACCCTGCTTGGGCTGGGTCACCTTGGGCTCCACCGGGGTGGCCACTGCGGCGTCGTGTTCTTCCTTGGTGATCTTGCCCTGGTTCAGCATCAGGCCAAGCACCAGGTCGCGGCGCTGCTTGGAGCTCTCCGGGTTGGTGATGGGATCGAAAGCTGAGGGGCTGTTCACCAGGCCGGCCAGGAGCGCCGCCTGGGGTAGCGTTAGGTCCTTGGCGGAGGTGCTGAAGAAGTACCGCGAGGCGGCTTCAATGCCGTACGCGTCGCGGTTGAAGAAGACGATGTTGAGGTAGCCCTCAAGGATCTGGTCCTTGCTGAACTCCTTCTCGAGGGCGATGGCCAGCTTCATCTCGCGGAGCTTGTCGCCCACGCCCTTGTTAACGCCATTGAGCTTGATCTGGTCCTCGTTGCCTTCGGCAGCGAGGTTGGCGTTCAGCACGTTGTTGACGTACTGCTGGGTGATGGTGGAGGCGCCCTGCTTGTTGCCGCGGGCGGTGGCGGCCAAGGCACGCAGGATGCCGGTGGTGTCCACGCCCCCGTGCTCGTAGAAGCGGCTGTCCTCAACAGCGATGACAGCTTCCTTCATGAACGGGGAGATCTGGTCCAGGGCAACCTTGGTGCGGTTTTCCGTGTAGACGCTGGCAATCTCGCTGCCGTCCGCGGCCAGGATCCGGGTGGTCTGGTTGGGCGGATCGACCTTCAGTTCTGCCGGGAGGGTGTCGAAGAACTCGATCGAACCGCTCGCTGCGCTGCCCGACACTGCAGCCGCCGGCACCAGGAGGCCGGCCACCAGGACACCGCAGACAGCACTCACGCCAAGGAAAATAAGGATCTTTCCGAGGGTGGTGGCAGTGTCGAATAAGGGGTTCTTACGAGTTGCCATGTTTTCCACTTTACCGGCAAGGACTAGTCTTTCTCTCATGACCAAATGGGAGTACGCGACGATTCCGCTCATTATTCACGCCACAAAGCAGATCCTGGACCAGTGGGGAGAGGACGGCTGGGAGCTCGTCCAGGTAGTCACAGGACCTGACGGAAACGGACTGGTTGCCTACCTCAAGAGGGAGAAGCAGTAGCATGAGCACCCCCGCAGAAGCCCGCACCGGCGCGGAATCAGCGCCAGTTTCAGCTGTCGAGCAGCGCCTCGCAGAGCTCGGACTGACGCTCCCCGAGGTTGCCGCCCCCGTGGCCTCCTACGTTCCCGCCGTCATCTCCGGCAACCACGTCTACACCTCCGGCCAGCTGCCGTTTATTAACGGCAAACTCGAAGCTACGGGCAAGGTGGCCGCCGGCGCTGAAGCGTTCGCCGACGAGCCCACGGTTTCCCCCGAGGACGCCCAGAAGTACGCCGCAGTGTGCGCTGTCAACGCCCTCGCCGCCGTCAAGAGCGTCATCGGCGACCTTGACCGGATCACCCGGATCGTCAAGGTTGTGGGATTCGTCTCCTCGGACCCCACCTTTACCGGGCAGCCCGCCGTGATCAACGGTGCTTCCGAACTGCTGGGCCGCGTCCTCGGCGACGCCGGCCAGCACGCCCGGTCCGCCGTCGGCGTTGCCGTCCTTCCCCTCGACTCCCCGGTGGAAGTCGAACTGATCGCCGAATTCAGCTAGGACCGGTCCTTTCCTTGCCACAGCTCGCCCGCCGTCTTTTTGCACTCCCCGAGGAACTTGTAGGAGCAGCACAAAGCTGGCTTGAACACGGCGAGCGGACGCCCAGGGCCGCGCGTCTTGCGTCCTCAGTTGTCCTGCTGCGGGATTCCCCCAACGGCCTGGAAACCTGGCTGGCCTACCGGCCGGGTTCCTCGCCGCTGGGGGTTCTTGCGTTTCCCGGCGGATCGCTGGACACGGCCGACGACGATCCCATGGGCTGGCTAGGCCCCTCACCCCAGCATTGGGCTGAGCAGATGGGAACGGACGACGTCGGGCTGGCGCGCCGGCACGTGGTGGGCGCCATCCGCGAACTCTTCGAAGAGACCGGAATCCTGCTGGCCGGGCCGGACATGTCCAGTACCGTCGAGGCCACCTCCACCCCCGAGTGGATGCGTGCCCGCGTTGCCGTGGCCGAACAGGAAAAGACCCTCGCGCAGGTCCTGGACAAGCGCGGCCTGCTGCTCCGGACCGACCTGTTGAAATCCCTGGTCAACTGGCGCACCCCGGACTTCGCGCACCGCCGGTTCGACACGCGCTATTTCGCCGCCACGGTCCCCATGGGCCAGGAGCCCACGCTGCTGGACGGAAAAGGCATCTGGGGCCGCTGGGTCAACGCCGCGCAGGTCATCGACGGACGCAACACCACGGCCCTCGGCGATGAAGCGGGGCAGGAGAACACCGTGGGCCGGACGCTGGGCAAGCTCCTGGTGCCGGGCTCCGAGATCATGCTCGAGAAGATGGCCTCGGCCAACGGCTGCATCGCCTACCTCAGCTACAAGCGCAAGGCGCACGTCTACCAGCCGGCGCTCATTGAAGAGGACGGACAACTGATGCTTGAGGTGGAAGCAGCCAAGACAACCCCCGGCGACCCCCAGCGCGAACGCTAACCCACTCGCCCATCCGGCGCCGTTTCCGGACAAACGAAAGGCCGCCCTACCGGTGAGGTAGGGCGGCCTTTTAGGTTTCGCTTGGGTGCGAAGCGCCTAGCGGGAGCGCTGGCGGAGGCGCTGCATGTCCAGGATGACGACGGCGCGGGCTTCCAGGCGCAGCCAGCCCCGCTGGACGAATTCGGCCAGGGCCTTGTTGACGGTTTCGCGTGAGGCGCCCACCAGCTGCGCCAGCTCTTCCTGGGTAAGTTCGTGGGCCACAAGGACGCCGTCGGTGGCGGGACGGCCAAAGCGGTCTGCGAGGTCCAGGAGGGCCTTGGCCACGCGGCCGGGGACGTCCGAGAAGACGAGGTCCGACAGGGAGTCGTTGGTGCGGCGGAGGCGGCGGGCAAGGGCCTGCAGCAGCTGGGCGGAAACCTCGGGGCGCGTGCGCAGGAGGTTGTTCAGGCTCTCGTTCTTGAGCCCGGCCAGCCGCGTCTCGGAAACGGCAGTGGCCGTGGCCGTGCGGGGGCTGGGGTCGAACAGGGCCATCTCGCCGAAGAGCTCGCCCGGCCCAAGGATGGCCAGGAGCGACTCGCGACCGTCCGGGGAAGTGCGCCCCAGCTTCACCTTGCCGGAGACGATGAAGTAGAGCTGGTCACCCTGGTCGCCTTCGCGGAAGACGGACGCGCCGCGGGAGAGGTCCACCTCGGTGAGCTCGTCCGTCAGCAGACGGAATGCGTCGTCGTCGAGCGTGGCGAAAAGTGGTGCTCGGCGCAGTACCTCGATGTCCATGAAATCTCCTGAGTAAAAAGTATCGTCTGTGGCGCTTTTGCCATTGTTTCAGAATTTTCAAGCTTCTGTGACGAACTTGGCAGCCGAAACGCCTATAAGACGGCCTGCGACGGGGCCGCCCGGGTCCGGGCAGGAGGCCCGCTGTGACGGGGATGACGTCACAGATGATTGTCAGGGACCCCCATTAGAATGAGGTTTCAACTGTTTATAAGGAGCCTTCGTGGTCGGCTTGACTGTCCTGGACCTGATCCTGATCCTGGCGTTGCTGTCCTACCTGGTCTACGGGCTGCGTAACGGCTTCCTCGTCACTGTTGGCGGCCTGGTGGGCTTTGCAGCCGGCGCCGTGGCTGCCTTTTTCGCCGTCCCGCTGGTCAGCGGTTTTGTTGCGGACTCCGGATGGAGGCTGACCGCTATCGTGGCTGCCGCCGTCGTACTGGTGGTGCTGGGCCACGGCCTGGGCACCATGGTGGGCCGGCAGGTCCGGGGCGCCGTGCGAATCCGGCCGCTCCGCGCCGTGGACCGGCTGGTGGGCGGCGCCGTGAACGTGGTGGTTTCGGCTCTGGTGATGTCCATGCTGGCTTTCAGCGTGAGCTCCCTGGGCGTGCCGGTGGTGTCCCAGCAGCTGGCCGAATCCAAGGTCATCCGCTTCATCGACGGGCTGACCCCCATCCCTGTCAAGGCCACCATGGCGCAGCTGCGTTCCACGGTGATCGGCAACGGCATCCCCACCCTGATCGAGGGCCTGGGGCAGGGGCCGGCTGTTCCCGTTCCCAACGCCAGCACGGATACGCCGGCACTTAACCGTGCCGCCGCATCGGTGCTGCGCATCGCTGGAACTGCGTACGAGTGCGGCCAGAACCAGACCGGCACCGGCTTTGTGGTGTCCGAGGACCGCGTGGTTACCAACGCGCACGTGGTGGCGGGCGTGTCGCAGCCCGTGGTGGAGATGCCCGACGGCGATGCCATCCCCGGGCGCGTGGTCTACTTCGACAGCAGGCACGACCTCGCGGTGCTGGCCGTTGACGGGTTGCCTGCGCAGCCGCTGCCCCTCTCGGCAGACCTTCCCGGCGGCAGCGCGGCCGCGTTCTCCGGTTACCCCCACGGCGGACCGTTCCAGTCCAAGCCGGCCACCGTCCAGGACATAGCCACCGTCCTGGTGCCCGATATCTACGGCAACAACCCGGCCCCCGAGGACATCTACCGGTTGGCCGGTGATGTGCAGCCGGGCAACTCCGGCGGCCCGCTGCTCACCACGGACGGCCAGGTGGCCGGAGTCATTTTCGCCAAGGCCACAACTGACTCAGACGTGGGCTTCGCCATCACCATGGATGAGCTGAACCCGGTGGCGGCGCAGGCATCTTCCCTGAGCGCGCCGGTGTCCTCCGGCCAGTGCATCCAGAAGTAGGGACTCCCGAAGCAGCTAAAGGGTTTCGGCCAGGTAATCGATGGCCAGCCGGTAACCCGTGACGCCGGCGCCCACGATGACGGCGGCGCACACGGGCGACAGGTAGGAGTGGTGCCTGAATTCCTCGCGCTGGTGCACGTTGGTGATGTGGACCTCGACGGCGGGAAGCTGCACGGCGGCGAGTGCGTCACGCAGCGCCACGGAGGTGTGGGTGAAAGCGCCGGCGTTGATGACGATGCCCGCCGCTGTTTCGCGCGCGGCGTGGATGACGTCAAGCAGGACGCCTTCGTGGTTGGACTGGACGCATTCCACCGCGAACCCGTGCGCCTCGGCTGCTGAGCGTGCCAGCTGCTCCACGTCGGGGAGCGTCGAGGTGCCGTACTTTTCGGGCTCCCGGGTGCCCAGGAGGTTCAGGTTGGGGCCGTTGATTACCAGGATGGTGCCGCGGCTGGTGTCCGGGGTGGAGGCTTCAGTCATGCCTGCCAATCTATCGGCTGGCCCGGCGTGCCGTGCATTCTTACGTGCCTCGTCCTGCCGGAGCCGGGAGCTAGCATGTACTCCATGACCATGTCGGCTGTGCCGGGGCCCCGGGGGCCTGTGACGCGTAAGGATGTTGCGCGGTTCGCGGGGGTGAGTACTGCCGTGGTGAGTTATGTGGTTAATGGTGGTCCGAAGCGGGTGGCGCCGGCTACTGAGGCGAAGGTCCAGGATGCCATCCGCCGGTTGGGGTACCGGCCCAATGCTGCGGCGAGGGCGTTGAAGCTGGGCTCCAGTGAGACCATCGGGCTGGTCATTCCGGATAACAGCAACCCGTTCTTTTCGTTGCTGGCCCACGCGGTGGAAGAGGCCGCGGCCGAGCGTGGCTATGCCCTGGTGCTGACCAACTCGGACGGGAACGTGGCCAAGGAACGCCGGAACGTGCGTAACCTGGTGGCCCGGCAGGTGGATGGTGTGATCGTCTCGAGTGTGTTGATGGAGCCCGGCGCGGCGGATTTCGAGTCGGCGGAGGTCCCGGTGGTGTTGTTGAACCACAGTGCCGAGGCGCCGGGGTTCAACAGTGTTGGGGTGGACCTGGTGGCCGGTGCGCGGGCTGCGGTGGAGCACCTGATCGGCCACGGGCACACGCGGATTGCGTTGGCGATGGGGACGAACACGGGCAATTATTATGACGGCCGGGAGGAGGGCTGGTTGCAGGCCCTGGCCGGCGCGGGCCTGCCGGAGGGCCCGATTGTGCGGACCCCGTTCACGCGGGAGGGCGGTTACGCTGCGGGCAAGCGCCTGCTGGCCGGGGCGGAGCGGCCCACGGCTATTTTCGCGACGTCGGACCTGCAGGCCGTGGGGATCCTGCGGGCGCTGCACGAGGCGGGCCTGTCCGTGCCGAAGGATATGGCGTTGGCGTCCTTCGACGGTTCGGCGGAAGCGGAGTACAGCTGGCCGCCGCTGACCACGGTCAGGCAGCCGGCAAAGGCCATGGCCGAAGCCGCGGTGAACGCCCTCATCGGCACGGGCCGCGGCAACACCCCCGAACACCTCATCTTCCCCGCCGACCTCCAGGTCCGCCAATCCTGCGGCTGCCCCTGAGTATTTGCCTTTAGGCCGGCTGGCCCAGGGCGGGCGCAAGCCGCAGCCTGCCAACCCTGTCCCGCAGGATGCGCTGCGCATCGGGACCGAGCCCGGGATCGCTGATGACCTCGTCCACGTCGTCCAGCGACGCAATGGAACTGATGCCCAGCACGCCCCATTTGGTGTGGTCCGCCAGCACCACGGTCTTGCGGGCTGCGGCCACGAAAGCCCGGTCCGTCTCGGCCTCCAGGAGGTTGGGGGTGGTGAAACCGGCTGCGGAGTCCATGCCATGGACACCGAGGAACAGCAGGTCCAGGTGCAGCTGCTTGAGTGCGCTCGTGGCGATGGGGCCCACCAGGGCGTCCGAGGGCGTGCGCTGGCCGCCGATCAGGATCACAGTGGAGCTGTAGCGGGCCGGGCCCGTGGCGGCTGCGTGGTGGAACAGGTCGGCGATGCGCACGGAGTTGGTGACCACAGTGATGGGCGGCCCGTTGACCAGTTCCTTGGCAAGGGCCCACGTGGTGGTCCCGGCACTCAGGCCGACCGCCATCCCTTCCTGCACCAGAGCGGCCGCTTCCACCGCAATGGCCCGCTTCTCCGCTGTCAGCTGGGTGGACTTCTGCTCGAAGCCGGGCTCGTGGGTGCTGGCATCACCGGGCAGCTTCGCACCGCCGTGGATGCGCTCCAGCTTGCCGCCCTCCTCCAGCAGTTCGATGTCCCGGCGGACAGTCATCAGCGAGACGCCCAGTTGCTGGGCGAGGTCCGAGACGCGGACAACCCGTTCGCGCTGGACGACGTCCACTATTGCCTGGTGGCGTGCTGCGGGGAGCATGGAGATCCTTTCGTGCTGGGGTGGGGGAGCTGTCTCCCCGTCACCTTCCATGATGGTCTACCCCTTGCTGGAACCAAGAGTCAGGCCCGCAACAAACTGCCGTTGCAGGAGCAGGTAGATCACCAGCGTGGGGATGACGGTGATCACCGCCCCCGCCGCCAGGAGGTTGTAGTTGCTCAGGAACTCGCCCTGCAGGTTGTTGATGGCCGTGGTGATCGGGAGCCGGTTGCCGCTCTGGATGAAGATCAGGGGCCAGAAGTAGTCGTTGTAGATGAAGATGACCTGGAGGGTGCCGAGCGCCGCGAAGGCCGGCCGGCAGAGCGGCATGATGATTTCCCGGTACTGCCGCCAGATGCCGGCTCCGTCCACCAGCGCCGCCTCCGTCAGGTCCGCCGAGAGGGCCTTCATGTAGTTGGACAGCACGAACGTGCAGAAACCCATCTGGAAAGCGGTGTTGACGGCGATGACGATGATGTACGTGTTCAGCATGTTCCCGGAGTCGCTGAACGAGTAGGGCACTTCGAAGTGCTTGGCCATTTCGAACAGCGGCGCGGCAAGGACCTGCGGGGGCAGCAGGTTACCGGCGGTAAACATGATGAGCAGCGTGACGTTGAACTTCCAGCTCACCCGGCTGACGGCAAAGGCCATGAGGGACGCCAGGAATAGGGTCAGCAGCACGGCGGGGACGGTGATGATGACGGAGTTCCAGAAGTACGTGGCGAACCCGCCCTGGGTCCAGGCCTGCACGAAGTTGTCGAAGTTGAAGTCACCGGCGAAGCTGAAGTACCCGTGTTCGTTAGTGGAGGCCACCGGCCGGAGCGCCGTGTACAGCGACCATCCCAGGGGAATCAGCCACATCACGGCCATGACCAGCAGGAAGATGTGCGTGCCGTAGTGGCGCTTGGGCCTGCTGCCGGTCCGCTGCGCGGAAGCGGCCTGGATCCGGCCGGTGCGGACCGTGCGTGCTGGGGTGGTGCTCATGCTCTGTTCTCCTTGCCAAAGGTGCGGCTGAGGTAGAAGACGATGGGGACGAGGGAGATGACCAGCAGCACGACAGCCAGGGCTGAGCCGACGCCGATCACCTGGCCTTCTCCCACGAGGTTCTGGATCACCAGGGCGCTGAGCATCTCCAGGCCGTTGGTGCCGCGGTTGATGACGTAGACCACGTCAAAGGCGCGGAGGGATTCGATGATGGTGATCACCACGATGACGATGTTGATGGGGCGCATCGCCGGGAACACCACCCGGAAGAAGGTCTGGTAGGCGTTGGCGCCGTCGATGGAGGCCGCCTCCCGCAGGCTGGGGTCCACGCCCTTCAGGCCGGCCAAATAGAGGAGCATGACGTAGCCGGCGTGCCGCCAGGTGGCCGCGATCATGGCGGCCCAGATGTTCACGGACGAGTCCCCGAACCAGTCGACGGCCTGCGGCGTCCCCGCCGTGCCGAGGAGGAAGTTCAGGAGGCCGTTATCGCGTTGGTAGAACAGCTGCCAGATGATGCCGATGAGGGCCAGGGAGAGCATCACGGGAGCGAAGAAGATGCTCTGGTAGATCTTGCTGCCGCGGATGTTCTGGTCCAGCAGCACCGCCAGCAGCAGGCCGAGCGGCGTAGCGATCAGGGCCAGGAAGAGCAGCCACATGAGGTTGTGCTGGACGGCCGGCCAGAAGGGCGGGTAGTCCTGGGTGATGTACTGGTAGTTTTCGGTGCCGGCGGGACGGATGTCGGCCAGGTCCAGGCCGTTCCACCGGGTGAAGCTGAGCCCGATGGACATCAGCGTCGGCAGCCATACCAGGGCCAGTTCGATCAGGGTTGGGATGCCCACCATCAGCGACAGGACCACTTTGTCCCGGCCGGTCAGGCGGCGGACCCGGCCGCCCCTGGTCCGGCCGATCCGGCCGCCGCCGGGTTCCTGCGCTTCCGGCGGGATCAATTCTTGCGCGGTGCTGCTCATGGAAATCTTCCCTCTGCTGGTGGGACGCCGCCGGGGCGGTGCTGCTGGGTGGGGACGCTGGAAGGGAACGGACGACGGCGGGCGTGCGCCGCCGTCGTCCGTCCTGCAGTGCTGCGGTGCCGGTGTGCTGTGGGCGGCTACTGCGCGGCGTAGAGGGTCTTGGCCTGCGCCTCGAGGTTTTTGACGTCCATCTTGCCGTCCTTGATGAAGCTCTGGAGGGCGGGAATCATCACGTTGTTGGCCATGGCCGGCAACGCGTCACGGTCGAAGAACTGGCTGATGTACTTCGCATCCGCAATGGTTTCGGCACACTTCTTGTTCAGCGGGCTGAACTTGGAGGTGTCGGTGCCCTTGGCGGTGGCGATGTTGGAGGCATCCACTGCGGCGTAGGCATCCTGCGCCTCGGGTGTGCCCAGGTATGCCATGAAGTCCCGCGCAGCCTTGTTCTCGCCGCCCTTCTTGGAGAGCAGGAGGCCGTCGATGGGGGCCTCGACGGCGTCCCGGCCCTCCATGGCGATCTCCGGGAAGGCGAAGAAGTCGATGTCGGCCAGCACTGCCGCGTCGGTGAACTGCTGGGTCACGAAGGAGCCCAGCAGGTACATGCCGGTCTTCTTGGACTCAAGGGACTTGGCGGCGTCCTGCCAGGTCTGGCCGAGGGCTCCGGGATCCTGGAACGGCAGCAGCGCCGACCAGGTGTCAAAGACGGCGCTGACCTTCTGCTGGTCCCAGGATTCCTTGTGCGCGCACAGGTCCACGTGGAACTGGTAGCCGTTCAGCCGCATGTTGATGTAGTCGAAGGTGCCCATGGCGGGCCAGCCGTCCTTGTCCGCGAAGCCGATGGGGATGATGCCGTCCCCCTGCATCTTGGCGGCGAGGGTCTTGAGGGCGTCAAAGGTTTCCGGAACCTCGTACCCCTTCTCGGCCCACAGGCTCTTCCGGTAGAAGAACCCCCACGGGTAGTTGTAGTTGGGGACGAAGTACAGCTTGCCGTCCGGCCCGGTGGAGGCCTTCTTCAGGGCATCGGAATAGTTTGCGCCGATGGTTTCCCAGACGTCGTCGATGGGAGCCAGGAGTCCCTTTTCGGCGTAGTACTGCATCCGGTAGCCGGCAAACCAGGTGAAGGTGTCATCCGGGGAACCCTGGAGGTAGGAGTTGATCTTGTTCTGGAAGTCGTTGTGGGGGACCGTGTTGGTGGTGACCTTCTTGCCGGTCTTGGCCGTGAAGGCATCGGTGACTGCCTGGTAGGCCCGCTTGGGCACGTCGTCGGAGGAGCCGGAGCCGAAGGTCAGCCCGCCGGAATCGGTACCTGTTGCGGAGGGTGCGCTGCCGCCGGTGCAGGCTGCGAGGAACGGGATGCCGGCCAGGCTGGCAGCGCCAACGCCGGCGGTCTTGAGGATGCTCCGCCTGCTCGGGAAGGCAGTTGCGGACGCATCAAACGGTGAAGCCATGTTCTCTCCCTTGAGTAATAGCAGCATGTGAGGCACCTCACATCAGTACGACTATAACCTCGCAAAACAGAACATGGAAGAACGCTAAATAACACTTTTTCTGGTGGCCGTTTTTGAATCGTCACAAACGCAGGATGGCCCCGTTTATCCCGAACTTACGGGCTAAAAGGGGCCATTCGGCGGTGCTGCGGAACATACTAAGCCGGTGTTACTTTCTGAGCGACTGCGCAATCTGCTGCATGATCGTGGGATCGGCCAGAGTGGTGGCATCGCCCGGGTCGCGGCCTTCGGCAACGTCCTTGAGCAGGCGCCGCATGATCTTGCCGGAGCGGGTCTTGGGCAGTTCCGGGACTATCAGGATGTTCTTGGGCTTGGCGATGGGGCCGATTTCCTTGCCCACGTGGTTCCGGAGTTCCTGGACGGTTGCGTCGCCGTTGTTCGCGGCGTCGCCGCGCAGGATGACGAAGGCCACGACGGCCTGGCCTGTGGTCTCGTCCGAGGCGCCCACGACGGCGGCCTCCGCCACGGCCGGGTGTGAGACCAGGGCGGACTCGATTTCCGTGGTGGAGAGCCGGTGCCCGGACACGTTCATGACGTCATCCACCCGGCCGAGGAGCCAGATGTCGCCGTCCTCGTCCTTCTTGGCACCGTCCCCGGCGAAGTACATGGTCTCGAACCGGGACCAGTAGGTGTCCTTGAACCGTTCGGGGTCGCCCCAGATGCCGCGGAGCATGGCCGGCCAGGGTTCACGGATCACCAGGAACCCGCCGTGCCCGTCCGGCACAGATTCACCCATCTCGTCCACCACGTCTACGGCGATGCCCGGCAGCGGGACCTGGGCCGAGCCCGGCTTGGTGGCGGTAACCCCGGGGAGCGGCGCGATCATCTGCGCGCCGGTCTCGGTCTGCCACCACGTGTCCACGATGGGGGTCTTGTCTCCGCCGATGACCTTCCGGTACCACATCCAGGCCTCGGGGTTGATGGATTCGCCCACAGAGCCAAGGACCCGAAGGGAGGACAGATCGTACTTGTCCGGGATCTCCCTGCCCCACTTCATGAACGTCCGGATCGCGGTGGGGGCGGTGTACAGGATGGAGACCTTGTACTTCTCGATGATCTCCCACCAGCGGCCCTGGTGCGGGGAGTCCGGGGTACCCTCGTACATGACCTGGGTGGCGCCGTTGACGAGGGGCGCGTAGGCGACGTAGGAGTGGCCGGTGACCCAGCCGACGTCGGCCGTGCACCAGTACACGTCCGTCTCCGGGTGCAGGTCGAACACGGCCTTGTGTGTGTATGCGGTCTGGGTAAGGTACCCGCCGGTGGTGTGCAGGATTCCCTTGGGCTTACCGGTCGTGCCGGAGGTGTACAGGATGAACAGCGGGTGTTCGGAATCATGCCCGACGGCGGTGTGCTCGGCGGACGCTTCACCGACGGTTTCGTCCCACCAGTGGTCGCGGCCCTCGTGCCAGTCCACGTCCTGGCCGTTGCGCTTGACCACCACGACGTTGTTCACGGTGTGCCCGTCCTTGGACAGGGCGTCATCAACGGCCGGCTTCAGCGCACTCGGCTTGCCGCGGCGGTACGTCCCGTCAGCGGTGACCACCAGCTTGGCTTCAGCATCGTCGATGCGTGAGCGCAGGGCGTCGGCGGAAAAGCCGCCAAACACAACGGAGTGGACCGCGCCGATCCGTGCGCAGGCGAGCAGCGTGATGACGGCCTCGGGGATCATGGGCAGGTAGACGGCCACGCGGTCGCCCTTGGACACGCCAAGGGATTCGAAGGCGTTCGCGGCCTTCTTCACTTCCTCAGTCAGTTCGGCGTAGGTATAGGTGCGGCTGTCACCCGGTTCGCCTTCGAAATAGATGGCAACGCGGTCACCCAGGCCGTTTTCCACGTGCCGGTCCAGCGCGTTGTACGCGGCGTTGACTTCGCCGCCCACGAACCACTTTGCGAACGGCGGGTTGGACCAGTCAAGGGCTTCACCGAAGTCCTTGCTCCAGGTGAGCAGCTCGCGGGCCTGCTTCGCCCAGAAAGCCGGCCGGTCGGCGTCGGCCTCTGCATAATCGGTGGCCTTGACCACTGCGTTCGCCGCGAACTCCGGCGTGGGCGGGAAGGTCCTGGTCTCATGCAGCAGGTTTTCAAACGCGTCGCCCTGCTGTGCACCCTGTCCTGCCGGGGCAGCGGGAACGGTGGCCGTGGAGCTTGGAGTGTCCTGGGACATGTGAACCTCATCATTCATCGATCTTTGCTGCGCGGGATGCAGGCCACGGCCGTGCAGGGCCGCAAGCACGACACCGGGCACCGGCCGATCACGGACATACCGCAAAGAGCTGTTCCGGAATCCACCCTAACTCTTGCCGGCGCGGCCATGTGTGCCTTGTCACAGTTGTGCCCGTAAGCGGCATTTTTTGTGCGGTGAATGGTTTCTGTGGCAGTCCGGCGAGGTCCCCCTGCCGCCGTTTCAGCTAGTGATCAGCCGGGCTGTTGACTAGGCTGAAATGAAATTGTGACTTTACTTCGGGCCCGCGGGCCGGGCTCCGGGCCCGGCCGGGGGAACGGTGTTTCGACGGCACATCGTGGATCGGCCCAGGCCGGTTCCGTGCCGCCATGCTAAGGAGAGCAGAATGAACCAGCCCAGCTACGGCCAGAAAACCGGCCCCGCCACGGAAACGGGTGCCGGCCAGACCGGCGCCGCCGGGGCAGGCCAGCAGGCCGCGCCTCAAGGCGCCGGGACGCCGTTCCGCCTCGCCAAGGATTCCAACCAGGCAGTGCTTGGCCCCTTCACCGTGCGGGACCTGACGGTCTTCGTGGCCACCATTGTCCTGTTCGTTGCTTCGCTGCTGCCCATCTTCGGCGCACGCTACAACCTGTGGAACCTGAACAACCTCTTCTTCCTTGGCCTCGGAATCCTGTTGCCGCTGATTGTCAGCGCACTGTTCGCCGCCCGCCGGTTGGCGCCCGCCACGAAGATCCGCGTGGGCTCCCTCTCAGTTGACCAGTTCGCCTCGGTGTCCGCGTGCTTCGCTGTGGCGTTCTTCTTCATCTCCGTTGCCGGGGCCTATGTTCCCAGCCTGCTGGTGGGCCTGATCGGTTCCATCATCCTGTTCGTCGCCACCGTCCTGGGCCGGTTCGTGCCCTATCTCTCCAGCGACTTCCTGGGCCGCGCCGAAGCGCCGGCACACGTGGCGGCCCGCGAGTCCGCAGTACCCGCACCGGCGCCCCGTGCACCGAAGCAGCCCAAGCCTGAAGCGGCGGCCAAGGCGGGGTCCCACCCGGAAGCGGACTCCCACCACAAGCATGAAGCCACCCCCAAGTCCCGGCTGGGCGGCAAGCTGTTCGGCGGAGCGGGGGCCGGATCCTCAGCAGTAACGCCAGGGTCTTCGCACCATGCGCCTGAGCCTTCGCACCACGCGCCGGCGGCGGCCACCGCACCGGCAGCACGCCCGGCGGACGCCGTGGCACCCGCCACCGCTGCCGTTCCCACCGCGGCTCCGGCTCCGGCAGCAGGAGCCGCTGCGGGCACTCCCGTATCCACCGCGCCCGAAGCAGCCGACCACGCTCCCGAGGTGGACGCCGGCCCGCCAACCCAGGCCGCCGACGTCGTCCGCCCTGCTGAGGCACCAGCCGCAGAGGAAACGCAGCGCGCCAACCTTCCCGCCGCTTCCACGGGCCAGCAGACGGCAACGCACGACGTCGTCAGCTCCCCGGCTGCCTCCGCTCCGCAGCGCACGTGGGAGCCGCCGGCCGCAACCGCTGTGCACCAGCAGGTACGGGTCGAAGAGCCGATCGGCGCCACCGTCGATCCGTCGAGCCACGACGCCGGGGACGAGCATCCCGTGCATGAGGCCTTCTGGTTTGCCGTGGCCCAGCACCGCACCGCGTTCGATCCGCACAGCGGTTCCCCCGCCTTCGTCATCGAGCCCGGCGGCTGGGTCCTGGCCCTGGAAGACCGCGGGCACGAGTTCCTGGTGCAGCACACGGACGGACGCCTTGGGGTCCTCCGCGACCTCAGCAACATCGAGCGCGGCTAGCCCCCATGGCCGCGCCGAGGGCCGCCGGAAAGGGCGGGCAGGCCGTGCCCAGTGGGCAGGCTTCAGGCATGCCGGTGGTGTCTTCCGAGTCGGCGCTGGCCCTGAAGCGGCGTGCCCGGCGGATCAATCGGGCGCTGGCCGAAAAGTACCCCTACGCACACGCGGAACTGGACTTCACCAACCCGTTTGAGCTGCTGGTGGCCACGGTCCTTTCGGCCCAGACCACCGACGTCACCGTCAACCTGGTCACGCCGGTGCTCTTCGGACGCTACCCGGACGCCCGTGCCATGGCCGAAGCGGACCCGGCCGTGCTCGAGGAAATCCTCAAGCCCACCGGGTTCTTCAGGGCCAAGTCGCGGAACCTGCTGGCCCTTGCCACCCGCCTGGTGGACGAGTTCGACGGCGTGGTCCCCGGCCGGATCGAGGACCTGGTCACGCTGCCCGGCGTGGGGCGCAAAACTGCCAACGTGGTCCTGGGCAACGCCTTCGGCATCCCCGGCATCACGGTGGACACCCACTTCGGGCGGCTGGCGCGGCGGTTCAACTGGACGCAGTCGGACGATCCTGTGCAGGTCGAATCGGACGTGGCAGAACTGTTCGAGCCGCGCGACTGGACCATGCTCTCGCACCGGGTGGTGTTCCACGGCCGGCGCGTCTGCCACTCCCGGAAGCCCGCCTGCGGCGCCTGCCCCGTGGCCAACTGGTGCCCCAGCTACGGGCTCGGGGAACTGGATCCCGTGAAGGCCGCAAAGCTCCTCAAATATGAGCTCGCACCGGGCAACGAGGCGTTGCTGGAGCAGCTGCAGGCCGAGACGCACCGGGCCGCCGAGATCCGGATGGCATCGCAGCGGCGGCCCCCGGAGCGCCGGGGAGGACCCGTGACCGCTGGGGAGGACCTGTGAGCGCCAGGGAGGATCTGCTGGGGCTGGCGCGGCGTGCGGCGTCCGGATCCAATACCACCCCGGACCCGCGGTGGGCCGCCCTGACCGTCGACGCGAGCCTGGCCCGCCGGGCGGCCGTGCTGATGCTGTTCGGCGCCCTTGATGACGTCCCCGCGGTCTCGGGCAAGCCGCTGGCCCCCGCCGATCTCGACGTGCTGCTCCTGGAACGGGCCCACACGCTCGGTTCGCATCCCGGCCAGGTCGCCTTCCCGGGCGGAAGCCTGGATGCGGGTGAATCCGCCGTGGATGCGGCCCTCCGTGAAGCCGAGGAGGAAACCGGCCTGGAATCGGGCGGTGTTGAAGTCCTGGGCACCTTGCAGCAGCTCGGGCTGGCCCACAGCAACTTCCTGGTGACCCCCGTGCTTGGCTGGTGGGCGTCGCCGTCGCCGGTGCGCGTGGTGGACTATGCGGAATCCGCCCAGGTCTTCCGGATCCCCGTCCGTGATCTGCTGGACCCGGACAACCGGGTCATGGCCACCGTCCACCGCGCCGGGCGTACGTTCGACAGCCCCGCGTTTACGGTGAACGGTGTGGTGGTGTGGGGTTTCACCGGCATTGTGCTCAGCGGCCTTTTCGACCAGCTGGGCTGGTCCGTGCCCTGGGACAGCACCCGGCTGCACCCCATCGGTGTGTAGGTATTAGGGCGGCCGCGCGCGCCATTGAGCGCGGCCACCCGGTTGTTGGGGCCTTCTCAGGCCTTATGAATGGGTCAGGCCTGCTGCTGCCGCAGGTCGACCACAATTCCTGTCGCGGCGTTCTCGCGCATCGCGTTGACGCCGTCCATCAGTTTGTTCAAGGATTTGAAGCTTGGTGAAACGGCAACGATGTTGCCCTCAGCGTCTGTTAGCCGGAGCCGGTAGGACTCGTCTCCTGCCCGGTGAATCTCAAATCTGCCCGCCATGCCGGACCTCCTGGTGTGCTTCGTCGCATCAGCCGTCCGACCGGTCTGCATCAGTCGCCGCTACAGACTGTAATCCGCGTCACGCGGCGCGTCGAACTACTGCCCGGTAGGTTACTTTCTCCGTCATATGGGTAGGAATCGGGGTTGGCCGGTCCGCGCTGGGAGGCTTACTTGGCCAGGTCGTAGGAGTCCACCACCGCGACGCTGACGGGAAACTCCACCGGGATGGGACCGAACAGGAGGTCCTTCGCGGCACCGGCGGCGTCCTCAATCGCCCTGATGCACTCGTCCACCGCACCCGCCGGGGCGTGCACCATGACTTCGTCGTGGAGGAAGAACACCAGTTCCGGACCGGTACCGCCAGGCCCTGCGCCGGTGCCGTCCGCGCGGAGGGTGCGCAGCCGCCGTCGTAATTCCGCCAGCCAGCACGCAGCCCAGTCCGCAGCCGAGCCCTGGACCACGAAATTGCGGGTAAACCGGCCCCGGGACCTGGCAATCGACTCGGCACGGCGCTGCTCCTCAGCGGTGGCCGAGCGCTGGCTTTGGTACCAGCGCTCCGACGGCGGCGGGCTGCTGCGCCCCAGCCGGGTGGTTACCGTGCCGCCGGCCTCGCCGGCACGGGCGGCCTGTTCCACGAAGTCCACAGCCCGCGGATACGTCCGCGCCAACTGCGGCATGAGGCGGCCGGATTCGCCGGACGTGGCACCGTACATCGCCCCGAGCAGGGCCACCTTGGCTTTCGCGCGGTCGCCGCCGAAGCCCTTGGCGGCGATGCCCGCATAGAGGTCCTGGTCCCGCGCGGCTTCGGCCATCACCGAGTCCCGGGCCAGGGCCACCAGAACCCGCGGCTCAAGCTGCGAGGCGTCGGCCACGATCAGCTTGTAGCCAGGATCAGCGTGCACGGCACCACGGATCTGCCGGGGGATCTGGAGTGCGCCACCGCCCCGTGATGCCCAGCGGCCGGACACTACGCCGCCCACCACGTACTCTGGCCGGAACCTCCCGCCCGCTACCCAGGCATCGAGCCAGGACCAGCCGTTCGCCGTGTGCAGCCGCGACAGTTTCTTGTACTCCAGCAGCGGGCCGATGACTGGATGGGGAGAGTCTTTCAGCTCCCATTTGCTGGTGCTCTTCACCTCGATGCCGTTGCGGTGCAGGGCGCGGATGAGTTCCTGCGGCGAGTCCGGGTTCAGCGTGGGGGAGCCGAGCAGTTGCCGCAGATCGGCGGCCAGCGCCTCCAGCCGTGCCGGCCGCTGCCCGGCGGGCGGACGCGGGCCAAGGTAGCCAGCCAGGATTTCCTCGTGCAGATCCTCCCGCCACGGCACCCCGGCGTATTGCATCTCGGCGGCGATCATCGCGCCCGCTGATTCAGCGGCCAGCAGCAGCTGCAGGCGGCCGCGCATGCTGCCGTTGGTGCCGGCACCGGCCAGGGCGGACTGCTGTGCCGCGTACTCGGTCCGCAGCTCTTCCGGGGTATGGCGCAGGGGCGGGGCGCTGCCCGGGTCCTCGAACAGGGCGCCTTGGTCCGCCGGGGGAGCAGGGGGAAGCAACGACTTTGGCGGCAGGACCGGATCGTCCACCGGGGTCCTGTCCGACGTGCGGGCGTACTCGGTGTGGGCGGTGAACTGCGAAAAGGCCAGGATATTGCCGCAGAGCGTGAGGTCGTAGCAGCGCTCGAGTTCCACGCCGGCCCGCAGCAGCGCCGGGTACCAGTCCTGGGTACGGTGCCAGATCCAGCGGGGCGGCGTGGGGGCGGCTTTCCAGTTTGCGCACGACGGCGGGAAGGTCGCCGGTGCTGACGACGCGGACTCCAGGATTGGCCGGCCCGGGTTCGCCTGCCGGGGTGAGCTCCTGCAGCGCGGCCCCTGAGGGGTGGGCGGCGAGCAGGACATACATGCTCCAATTGTGCACGCTTGGCGGGACGCTTCCGTACGGCGGGACACGTCAACCGTCTCCACACCAGCCTTATCCACATAGCCGCCGGCGGACCTTACCTGCCGCCGCGCCGGCGTGGAGAGTGGTTTCATGAGCAGGCACCAGATACTTCCTCCGCCGTCGGGGCAGGGCCCCGCCGGGTCCGCCGGCCATGCCCCGGGCTCCCCGCCGGCAGGAACGTCGCGCGCATCCGCCGGACCAGCGGACGGGTCCACTGACGCGTGGCTGCCTGACGCATCCGGCGAAGTGCTCTTGGTGACGGCCTCGGCTTTCCTCCGCTCGGAGGTGGAACGGATTGTTGCTGCCGCCGGCGGACGCCTGCGGGTGGCCGCCGATGCCGCAGAGGGCGGCCGTCACTGGGACGGGGCGGCAGCGGTGCTGGTGGGCAGTGACATCCGGGAGTTGCCGCCCCGGCGGCGGGCACCTGCCGTCCTCGTCGGGCTGGACGGCGAGGGGGACAGCCTGTGGCATCTGGCCGCCGCGCTTGGAGCCGAACGCGTCGCCGTGCTGCCGGATGCTGCTGCCTGGCTGGCGGACCACTTGAGCCGGTCTAGATCGCCGGGGCCCGGTGGCTTGGTTCTCGGCGTGACCGGCGGCTGTGGCGGTGCGGGCGCCACCACGGCGGCCATCTGGATTGCGCAGGCAGCGGCGGGCATGGGGGCGCGCGTACTGCTGGTGGACGGCGATCCCTGGGGCGGCGGGCTGGAACTGGCCATCGCCGCCGAGGACTACCCGGGGTTGCGCTGGCCGGACCTGTCCGACGCCCGGGGCAGCATCGACCCCCTCCAACTGGCCGACTCCCTGCCCGTGTCCGGCGGTTTCTCGTTCCTGTCCTGGCCTGCCAGCCGCGAACAGCCGGACCAGGTGGCACCGCCCACTGCCGCCGGTGTCCTGGACGCTGCCCGGCGGGGTTACGAGCTGGTGGTGGTGGATATTGGCCGCCGTGCCGAGCCACTGAAGACGTTCGCCTGGGACTGCGACCGCGTCTTTGTGGTGGTGCCGGCCCAGCTGAAGGCAGCCGTTGCCGCGGTGCGGTTGCTGCAGGAATTTCCGCCAGTGGAAGCGTCGGTGCTGGTGCGGGGCAAACCGGGGGCGGCCATTGACGGCCCGCTCCTCGCCGACGCCATCGGGCTTCCCGTCCTGGGCCGGGTGCCCGAACTGCGCGGCATGGCGGCCGCCGTGGAATCCGGCAGGCTCCTGGATCTTGGCAGGCGGCGCAGCGTGCGGCGCTTCGCCGGCACGGTGCTCGATTCCCTCGGTGACGGGCTGCCTATAGGAGAACCGGTATGACGCCGGGCGAGGGGTACGCATCCGGGGCTGTTGCGGCACCTCCTGATGTTTCCGCGCTTCCGCCACGGTCCCGGCGAAGTGCCCGGGTCCTGGAAGGGCAGCGGCGCGGACCCCACCCGGGCGGGACACCGGCCAGGGGCCGCCCCGTGGACGCGGGCCTCCTGGAATCGGTGCGCGAATCGATGATGGCCGAGGCCGGGGCCGTGACTCCGTCCCGGGTGGCCGCGGCGGTCCAGGCCACCGGAAAGCTGCTGGGAACTGCGGGCGCGCTGGCCGCCGTGGAACGGATCAGCGCGGAACTGAACGGATTGGGTCCCCTGCAGGAGCTCACCCGGGACCCCGCCGTGACGGACATCTTCGCCAATGCTCCCGACTCTGTATGGGTTGACCGGGGGCGCGGCATCGAACGTGTGGCGGTGGCGTTCGAGGGTGAATCCCAGCTGCGCGCGCTCGCCTGCAGGCTGGTGGCGGCGGGCGGGCGGCGGCTGGACGACGGGTCGCCCTGTGTTGATGTCCGCCTTCCCGGCGGCTACCGTGTCCACGCTGTCTTGCCGCCAGTCTCCACGGCGGGGACCCTGTTGAGTATCCGCATCAGGCGCGAGCACGTTTTCGGCATGGACGAACTGCAGGCAGGAGGCATGTTCAGCCGGCCGGTCCGGGACGTACTGGAGAAGGTAGTGGAGCAGAGGCTGAGCTTCCTGGTCAGCGGCGCCACCGGCTCCGGAAAGACCACCCTGCTGTCAACGCTGCTGGGGTTGTGTGCGGCGGGGGAGCGGCTCGTCCTCATCGAGGACGCTTCGGAACTGAACCCCGTCCACCCGCACATCGTTTCCCTGGAGTCCAGGCACGGGAACCTGGAAGGCGGCGGCGAGGTGGACCTGGGCGAACTGGTACGGCAAGCCCTGCGCATGCGCCCCGACAGGCTGGTGGTGGGTGAGTGCCGCGGCGCCGAGGTCCGTGAGCTCCTTACCGCCATGAATACAGGCCACAGCGGCGGAGGCGGCACCATCCACGCCAACACGGCAGCCTCGGTTCCCGCCAGGCTCACAGCGCTGGGGGCGCTGGCCGGGATGAGCCCGGACGGTGTGCGGTTGCAGGCAGCCAGCGCGTTGGATGTAGCCATCCACGTCGAACGGACCCCCCGGGGACGCGAAGTCACGTGCATCGGTGTTTTCGTCGATTCTCCGGAGGGGCTAACGGTGGTGCCGGCCCTGGAAACTGCTGCAGGTGTCGCGGGCTCCGCGTGGCCGGCGCTGGCAGCACGGCTGGGCATGGACCCGGAGGAAAACCGGTGATTGTGCTGCTGGCGCTTGCCCTGTCCCTGGCGGTGCTGCTGCTGCTCAAGCCGCCAAGGGGTGCTGCCGCACGGCTGCGCCGTGCCGCCGGCCAACCGCCCGCCCGGACATCCGATCTGTTGGGCGGATCTGCCCGCAGGCGATTTACCCCCAAGGGAAAAAGGGGATCGGGAAAGAACGCAACGGTGGGGGCACCCCTGACACTCCTGGTGCAGCAACTGGCTGCGCTGCTCAAAGGGGGCCGGACACCCGCCAGGCTGTGGGATGAACTCTGGACCGTTTATGGAACGGACGGCCCGCAACCATCCGTGGGGGATGCCGTTGCCGGTCCGGCCAGGGGAGGGTTGTCGGAAGGTTCCCTTGCCCTCCTGGCCGCAGCACGGGGTGCCGCGGCGCGCGGCACACCGGTGTCGGCGGCCATCAGGCGGGCGCTGCCGGAGGTGCTTCCCGGCGGGTGCCGGGAAGCACGGATCTGGTCCGAGCTGGCAGCCTGCTTCGATATCGCCGAAGCCAGCGGATGCCCCCTCGCTGATGTGCTCACCCGCTTTGCGGCCCAGCTCGAGGTGGAGTCCGACGCAGATGCGGCGCGCCAGACAGCCCTGGCCGGTCCCAAAGCCACTGTCACGCTGCTGACCTGGCTGCCCTTGATGGGCCTTGGGCTCGGGATGGCACTGGGCGTTGATCCGCTTGCCATGCTGTTGGGTACGCCCCTGGGCTTGGCTGCCTTGCTGGGCGGCGCAGTCCTGACCGTTGCAGGCAGGCTCTGGTCTTCGCGCCTGGTGGCAACTGCCGCAGGAACCGGGAAGCTGTGACGGGCCCCGGCATCGCCGCCCTGTGGCTGTTCGCCGTCCTTGCCGCCGCAACGTTCCTGGCCTGCGCCGGACGCGGCAAGGCCCGGACACGACTCCGCATTTTCGGATTGCATGGTCCGGGCCCGGTCCACCCGTCCACGGTCCCGGAGCCCCGTAACCGGGCCGGACCCGGTCTTGCAGACACCGCCATGATGCTCGAACTCGTGGCGGCCATGCTTGACGCCGGCTCCAGCATCGGCCGCGCCCTGGAACTGGTCTCCGTGTCCGCCTCGGCGAAGTACAGCGAATCACTGCGGCCGGTGGTCTCAGCCCTGGCCATCGGTGCCGACTGGGAAACGGCCTGGCGCAGCTCCGCCGTCCGGCAGCCCGACATCCTGGAGTTGCGGGATGCACTGGGCTTCGCTGCGCTGACCGGCGCGCCGTCGTCGGCCATCCTCTATGCCCAGGCGGCCAGGCTCCGCCGGGAACGGTTCCGGGCCGCCGAAAAGCGTGCCGCGTCGCTGGGCGTCAAGCTCGTCATTCCGCTGGGACTGTGCTCGCTCCCTGCCTTCATCTGCCTCGGCGTCGTTCCGGTACTGCTGGCCCTGGTGCCCTCGGGCTCCTGACCGCAGCAGCGGGGTTCGGCCGCCCTCCGGGGGCCGGAGCACGCCGTCCAGTCCTCCACAGCGGCGGGCAGCCGCAGCTTATCCACTTACCGAAACAGGGACCTTACCGGCCGCCGCCCGCGCCGGAAGAGTCATCACCAGCCGGAAGAACCTCCGGCGCTACGGAAGGAAGAACCACATGTCCATGAACCACCACCATCACTCCTTTACCGGCACGTCCGCGCTCGCCGCCCGGCCCGCTCCCACAGGCCGCAGCGCCGGTGGTCCACAGTCCATCGGCCGCGCACGGGACAGCACCCTGCCGGCCAACGTCGTGGAGCTGCGGCCCGGCGCCGGTACATCCCGCCGCCGGCGGCGTTCGGTCCGGCTAATGGGGGCGGAAGCCGGAATGGCCACCGCCGAGTACGCCATCGCCACCCTCGCCGCGGTCGGATTCGCGGGCCTGCTGGTGTTCATCCTCCGCAGTGATGAAGTCCGGGGTTTCCTGCTGAACCTGATCCGTACGGCGCTGGCACTGCCGTGACAGCTGCGCCGGCCGTGCCAGGTGCACAGGCCGCACGGGGAGCCGCTCGGTGCCGGCCTGGTGCTGCAGCCGCG
This sequence comes from Pseudarthrobacter sp. SORGH_AS 212, assembly GCF_030818145.1. Taxonomy (NCBI): domain Bacteria; kingdom Bacillati; phylum Actinomycetota; class Actinomycetes; order Micrococcales; family Micrococcaceae; genus Pseudarthrobacter; species Pseudarthrobacter sp. SORGH_AS 212. The sequence continues at coordinate 2,925,268 of NZ_JAUTAA010000001.1, forward strand.
TGCAGGGGTGCGGTCACAGCCGAGTTCGCCGTTACCCTTCCCGTCGTGGTGGCCTTGTTGGCCATGCTCCTGGCAGGAGCGGCCGCCGGTGTCACCCAGCTGCGGATCGAGGAAGGGGCGCGGTCCGGCGCCAGGGCCCTGGCCAGGGGTGAAGACCCCGCCACCGTGGAGCAGACCGTCCGCACCCTTGCGGGTGGAACGGCGGCCGCCACGGTGGGCGGCCGAGGGCGAATGGTTCAACATCACCGTGACTGACCGTGTGGGAGGCCCTTTGGGAACATCCATCCCGTGGACCCTTACTGCCCGGGCGTCCACACGCGCGGAGCGCACGGCCGGTGCGCCAACAGGGAGCAGCGGCCTCACTGACGGAAAGGGAAACAGGTGACATGGGACCGGCCAGTTGGCGACAACCGGGACCGGGGATCAGGCACCGTCCTCGCGGCCGGGCTGGCGTTGGTGGTCCTGATGGCAGCCGTTCTGGTGATGCTGCTGGCCCAGTCAGCAGTGCAGGCCAGCCGTGCGGCGTCGGCCGCGGACCTGGCAGCGCTCGCGGGGGCCGATGCCCTGCGCGGAATCTCGGCAGGCGAGCCCTGCACGGTGGCCAACGATGCTGCATCCCGGCATGCGGCACGGGTCCTCAGCTGCGTAGAGGGCCCCGGCCAGACCCTGGAGGTCCGGACGGAACTGCAGGAACGGTCGATGCTGGGCGCCGCAACCGGGCGGGCACGTGCCGGACCGCCTCCCTAGGCTGCCTGCGGCGACGGCCCGGAACCTAGGTGAGCCGGGATCCTGAGTCCGTCTGTTCAACCGGCGCGGACTCTGTGGCATCCTTCAACAACACGCCCAGGAGGGTGATGGCGGCTGCCTTGTCCAGCGGGTTGTTCTTGTTGCCGCACTTGGGTGACTGGACGCAGGACGGGCACCCGGACTCACACTCGCAGGCTTCGATGGCAGCCCGCGTCGCCGCCAGCCACACCTTGGCCTTCTCGAAACCGCGCTCCGCAAATCCGGCGCCGCCGGGGTGCCCGTCGTACACAAAAATGGTGGGTACCCCGGTGTCGGCGTGCAGAGCCGTCGAGACACCACCGATGTCCCAGCGGTCGCTGGACGCCACCAGCGGCAGCAGGCCTATCGCGGCATGTTCGGCAGCATGCAGGGCCCCGGGGAACTGGGCCTCGATGAGCCCTGCGGCCGTGAGGGAACGGTTGTCCACCACGAACCAGACCGCCTTCGTGAACAGGTCCCTTGCCCCGAGCTCGAGCGGCTCCTCGCCCAGGATTTCATTGGAGATCAGGGCCTTGCGCTGGAAGGAGACAACCTGGGTGGTGACCTTCACGTCACCGAAGTGGACAGTGATGTCGCCCCACTGCATGGTCCGCTGTGTTCCCAGCACCTCGATCTGGGTGACGTCCCGGGCCGTGGTGTAGTAATCGGGGTTGGCCCGGCGCACCACCACGCAGTGGTCCTCCTCATTCAGGTCTTCCACCACGTAACTGTCTCCCTGGTGGATGTACACGGCCCCGTTGTGCGCCTGGTAGTGGGTCTGGGGGGAGTCCATGGTGCCCAGCAGCGAGCCAGTGTCCGCGTCCACGATGCTGACGGGACCGCCGCCGTCGGCCCTCAAATTGACCATGGCCGCGGCGCTCTGGGGGTGGGTCCAGAACCAGCCGGCCGGGCGCCGCCGCAGGTAACCCTGCGCTACCAGCCGGTCCAGCAACCCCTCGGCGGTGTCGCCGAACAGGCCCAACTCGCCCGGACCGAGGGGCAATTCGGCTGCGGCAGCGCAGAGGTGCGGACCCAGCACGTAGGGGTTGGCGGGGTCGAAGACCGTGGCTTCCACCGATACGTCGAAAATAGCCTCGGGGTGGTTCACCAAAAACGTGTCCAGGGGATCGTCGCTGGCAACAAAGGCCGCGATGGCATCCTGTCCGGCCCGGCCGGCACGCCCAATCTGCTGGAACAGGGACGCCCTGGTTCCCGGCCAGCCCGCCACCAGCACGGCGTCCAGCCCGGATATGTCGATACCCAGTTCCAGTGCCGACGTGCTGGAAACCCCCAGCAACTGGCCTGACCGCAGGGCCTTCTCCACTGCCCGGCGTTCCTCCGGCAGGTAGCCCGACCGGTAGGCGGCCACCCGCTGCGGGAGGCTGGGGTCCACCTCGTCCAGCAGGCGTTTGGTGATGGTCGAAATGGTTTCGGCTCCGCGCCGCGACTTGATGAACGCGATGGTCCGCACCTGTGCCGAGACGAGGTTGGCCAGCAGGTCCGCGGTCTCGGCCACAGCGGTGCGCCGCTCCTTGGCCCCGTTTTCACCGCGTAACTCGGTCAGCGCAGGCTCCCAGAACGCCACAGTGGTGGAACCGTGGGGTGAGGCGTCCCGGGAAACGGCCTTGACCGGTGCTCCGATGAGCCGGGAGAAGGACGTGTCAGGGTCAGACGCTGTGGCGGATGCGGCAATGAACACCGGCTCAGGGAAGGAACTGCCGGCTCCGTAGTAGGCGCAGATCCGGCGGAGCCGCCGCATCAGGTTGGCCACATGGGAGCCGAAAACGCCGCGGTAGCTGTGGGCCTCGTCCACGATGACGTAACGGAGGCGGCGGAAGAATCCTGCCCACCACGCATGGTTGGGCAGGATACCGAAATGCAGCATGTCAGGGTTGGCCAGGATGAAGTTGGCGTGGTCCCGGATCCACCGCCTGGACGCGGGGTCAGTGTCGCCGTCGTAGGTTTCGGCCCGGACAGTGGGCAGCCGGAGCGCACGGATGGCGTTCAGCTGGTCGGCGGCCAGGGCCTTGGTGGGGGAGAGGTACAGGGTGACCGCTCCGTCGTCGTGGATCTTCCCGGGCTCGGCCAGCACCCGCAGCTCCGCCCGGTGGATGGCGTCCAGCGCCGGCAGTTGGTATGCGAGCGACTTTCCCGACGCCGTTCCGGTGGCCACCACCACGTGGCCGCCGCCATGGGCGATGTCTGCTGCCTCCACCTGGTGCCGGTACGGCTCCCCGATCCCCAGCGAGCCGTACGCCGCCACCACGTCCGGGTGTACCCACTCAGGCCAGGGCTCGTGGACCGCGGCGCGCGCGGGAATGGTGCGGACATGACGAAGCTGCTCCGGGTCCGGGCCGCGGCCCAGTAAAGGGAGCAGGGAGTCATGGGGATTCACCCCAACATTGTTTCACCCGGCACGGACACCGCCGGCCGGGTTCGCCATCGGGGTAAAGGAACTCCGCGCGGATCGGCGGCGAAGTCAGCTCAGGGACAGATCCGAACCGTCGTGCGACGCCGAAAGCATCAGCACCTGCGAAACAGTGCTCCACCCCAGGTGGGAGTACAGCTTTTGGCCGTCGATGGAGGCCAGCAGCAGCCCCGTCTGCACGTCGTGTTCGAAAGCCTGCGCTGCCAGCGCCCGCATGATGAAGCTGCCGAGTCCGCGGCGCTGGAACGCAGGCTCGGTGATGATCTTGTCGAATACCGCCGTCTCGCCCACCACGTAGACCCTGCCGCTGGCGGCAAGCGCCTCACCGGACTTGACCTCGGCATAGTGCACGCCATGGTGGGTGGACGTGGTCAGGGACAGGTCGTCGTCGGAGAGCCAGGGGTCCTCGGCATCCTGCGTTTCCATGTCCACGATCATCATGGTCTGGGAACCGGAAGTGACGTTCAGCCCGTGCCTTGCTGCCAGCGCCGTGTACCGGGGAACGTCGTTGGTGAGGATGGTCAGGACGCGCGGCGCGGCTTCCCCAGTTCGGGCGGCCAGCTCAGCGAACTCCTGGTCAGTGGGGTCGGCGGCGAAGTATTCCCATTCCCCGCTGGTGTCGGACCGGAGCGCGGCGGGGAAGCGGCCCTCGGTGGATGTCTGGTACCCGCGGCAGCCGGCCCAGCCCGCCACCCACACTTCAAGAAGGCCAGTGATGTCTTCAATCAACGTTTCCGGACTCATGGCATGAAGACTATGCCAGCCCGATCACAAGCAACAGGGTACGCCCCAGAGCTTATGCAATTCGTGATGGAGCGGACGCGGACACGGTTCGTGGAAAGGCAGATACCCTTAAATACGTGGCTTTGAACCGAATCGTCCTTTTTTACGGCTTTACCCCCATCCCGGATCCCGACGCAGTGCGGCTCTGGCAGCGAGCCCTCTGCGAGAAGCTCGGCCTGACCGGCAGGATCATCATCTCCCAGGACGGCATCAACGCCACCGTGGGCGGCGAGATCGGCGCGGTCAAGCAGTACGTCAAGACCACCCGCGAATACAAGGGCTTCCACGGCATCGACGTGAAATGGTCCGACGGCGGAGCGGAGGACTTCCCCCGGCTGAGCGTTAAGGTCCGCGACGAGATCGTCTCCTTCGGCGCACCGGGCGAACTCAGGGTCGATGCCAGTGGCGTGGTGGGCGGCGGAACGCACCTCAAGCCGGAGGAACTCCACCAGCTGGTGGACGCCCGGAAGCAGGCCGGCGAGGACGTGGTTTTCTTTGACGGCCGCAACGCCTTCGAGGCCCAGATCGGCAGGTTCAAGGACGCCGTGGTGCCGGATGTGGCCACCACACACGACTTCATCAAGGAACTGGATTCCGGCAAATACGATGCCCTGAAAGACAAACCGGTGGTCACCTACTGCACCGGTGGAATCCGCTGCGAAGTCCTGTCCAGCCTCATGGTCAACCGCGGATTCAAAGAGGTCTACCAGCTGGACGGCGGAATCGTCCGTTACGGCGAGGCCTTCAAGGATCAGGGCCTGTGGGAGGGCTCGCTGTACGTCTTCGACAAACGCATGCACCTCGAATTCAGCGACGAAGCCAAAACCATCGGCGAATGCGTCCGCTGCAAGGCACCCACCAGCAAGTTCGAAAACTGCTCCAATCCCAGTTGCCGCACCCTCACACTGTACTGCGCGGACTGCGCCGCCAGCCCGGAAACCCTCCGCTGCCCCGAGGGCTGCGCGGCCTGACCGGCTGGGCCCGGGGGCCCTGCACCTGCGCCGTCACAGCCAGCACTGCCACAGCCGCCCCGGCCACAGCCTGCGTTTTCACAACTTGCGGAGCCGGAACGCGTAGTTCGCACCGGTCCTGGCCTCCACCATGATTGTCAGTGGAGTAGGTGCCGAAAGGTAGATGACGTTCTCACGGTTGATGCCGCACCGCAAGCCCAAATCCACCAGAGTCAGGGTGTCGCTGCGGACGGTGAAGTTAACGCGGCGCTGGCTCCGGCAAGCCAGGGTCAACGCGTAGGTCCCTGTTTCAAGGGCGGGCGAGGCGTCCGACCGCACTTCGCCGGCGGCCAGCACGCCGGCGCCGATGTGGACGGCGGGCTGCGGGGCTTCCGGCAGCGTGCGGGCCACCCACCCGTCCAGCTCATCCTGGCCCACGGGGTCGCGCGTCAGTGGGTCCCTGGTGAACAGGGGACCCGGGACGGCGGTCGCCTCTGCCTCCGCCGACGCGGCGTAGTTCCGACCGTCGTCGTACGTGTATTCGCAGCCGCCCAGCGCCACGCCGGCGGCCAGCACAACGCCAACGACGGCGCCCGCCGGCTTCCGCGCTGGCGTCGCCCGTGCTGCCGCCCGTGGTGTCGCTCCGCAGGGGGCTCCCAAGGGACGCGGCACGGAGAATCTCCGCACACTGGGCATATCCCGACTTTATGCCTGCGGGCGCCCGCCTGCCAGAGCAGGAACCACCGTATTAACGCGCTGGCGCCGGAGCCAGCTGATAAGCGTAAATGAGCGGCGCATCAACGCTTGATGTGCTGATTTCGAGCCGGCCCGCTTCGGGCAGCGCCACCTTGGACGTCTCCTTGCTGCCGTTGCAGGCAGCTCCCGCTTCGGTGATCCCGGCCCCGTTCAGCGCCACCGCGAAGAAAGCCTTTCCGCCGCCGTCGCAGGTGGCCGTCAGCGTGTAGTTGCCTGCCGGGACGTCGGCCGCCTCACGCACGATGCGGTCGCGGTTGAGGATCTTGCCGGCGTCGTCAAGCACCGAGTCCGGGGCCGTGGGAAGCGCCGTCGTACGCCATTGCGGAACATCGGCGTTTTCCACTGAAACAACGGATGAGCAGCCGGCCAGGGCCACGGCAGCCAGCGCGGAAGCGGCAGCCGTGACAGCCTTCAGCTTCGGGCCGCCGGACCGTTCCGGAGGGTGAGCGGCGGGCCGCACGCGGGCACGCGCCAGGAAGGGAAGGCTGGAAGGCATGCCTCAACGCTACCCGCTGTCCGGTCCCGGACTAAACTTGTCCGGTGCCTGAATCCCCCTTTGAGTTCACCGCCGGCAACACTCCCGACGCTCCCCGCAGCGACCTGCCCCACCTGATGCGGGCGCTCGCCGCGGACCTGCGGCGGCTGGACTACACCCTCGACGGCGTCGCGGGCCTCCTGGGTCCATCAGCGTCCGCCGCGCTGAACCGGGACCAGATCATTCCGGCGATGCTGGCCGTGGACCGTGCCGTCCGGGAGGACGCCGCCGCAGCGCCCCTGGCCGCCGTCGTGCGCCTCTGGCTCCTGGCCGAACCGCAGGACAAGGCAACGCTCGACGCCGCCCTGCCGGGGATCCGCGCGGAAGGCCTGGAAGAGCTGGGGCTGCTGCAGCCCGTACCCGGCACCGGCCGCCTGTCCGCCAAAGCGGACCTGCGGCCCTACGGCTGGGAGAAGAATGAAGACGGCAGCGGCGGCGCCGAGCTGTGGGTGGCCAGCGACCTCGCCGCGCACCAGCAGGCCGGCGTCCTGCGGCATGACCATGTCCTGGGCATCGGGCAGGCTTCCACTACCCTGGTGCAGACCACCGTCCGCCGGCACACTGCACGGGCCCTGGACCTGGGAACCGGCTGCGGAATACAGTCCTTCCACCTGCTGCACCACTGCGAGCACGTCACGGCCACCGACATTTCCGAACGTGCCCTGGCCTTCACGCGCTTCAACATCCTGCTCAACGCCGAGGCCCTCTCGGTCGATCCCGGCCGGCTGGCTGACCGGGTCAGCCTGCGGCTCGGCTCTCTCCTGGAGCCGGTGGCGGGCGAGGAATTCGGCCTGGTGGTGTCCAACCCGCCGTTCGTCATCACCCCGCGCCACGCCGGCGAGGCCGCCGTGGACCAGTTCACCTACCGCGACGGCGGGCTGCCGGGAGACGAAATCGTCGCCTCCCTCGTGGCGGACCTGCCCACCGTGCTTGCACCGGGCGGCACGGCACAGATGCTTGGGAACTGGGAAGTGGCGGCCGGTACCGAATGGCACGAACGGGCCGCAGTCATGGGTGCGGACCGGCACCGACGCCTGGTTCATCCAGCGGGAGCAGGTCAGCCCCGAACAGTACGCGGAGACCTGGCTGCAGGACGCTTCCGAGGGCCGGGACCGTGACCACTACCGCGACGCCTACGGGGCGTACCTTGCGGACTTCGCCTCCCGGAACGTCGAAGGCATCGGCTTCGGCATGGTGTGGCTCCGGCGCCCGGCCGCAGAACCTACCGACGGGCAGCCCGTCCTGCGCCGGTTCGAGGAAATCAGCTACCCCATCGAGCAGCCTGTCGGCCCCCACCTGGGCGCCGCCGTCGAACGCAGCGACTGGCTGGCGGCGCACCCGGTGGCTGACACGTACCTGCTGGTGGCCGGCGACGTCACGGAGGAACGCCACCAGCGGCCCGGCGCCGAGCACCCGGGCGTGATCCTGCTGCGGCAGGGTGCCGGGCTGCGGCGCACCAACCTCCTCAGCACCGAACTCGCCGGGTTCGTCTCAGCGTGCGACGGCGACCTGACTGCCGGCCAGATTGCCGGAGCCCTTGAGGCGCTGCTGGGCAGCGGGGAGGACGGTTCCGGGGAGGGCTCCTTCCGCGGCAGGCTGCTGGCCGACGTCGAAAACCTGGTCCGCGACGGCTTCCTCCTGCCGGCCGGAAACTGACCTGCCACCTGTGGTCTCCGCGCCCCTTTTGGTACCCCCCGTTTTCCACATGAATGCGCAGGATTGTCCAAAATATGGTGAACTAGGCCAGTATGGGCTCATCTGCCCCAGCAACCTTTTTCTGTAGGAGCACCGTGCCAAGCAAGGCCAAAACCGGCAAGAAACTCGTGATCGTGGAGTCTCCGGCCAAGAGCAAGACCATCGCCAAGTACCTCGGCGAGGGCTTCATCGTTGAGGCCTCCATCGGTCACATCCGGGACCTGCCGCAGCCGTCCGAGCTCCCCGCCGAACTGAAGAAGACCTCGGTGGGCAAGTTCGCAGTGGACATCGACCACGACTTCAAGCCCTACTACGTGGTGTCCCCGGACAAGAAGAAAAAGGTGACTGAGCTCAAGGCCGCGCTCAAGGACGCCGACGAACTGTATCTCGCAACCGATGGGGACCGCGAGGGCGAAGCCATCGCGTGGCACCTGCTGGAAGTGCTCAAGCCCAAGGTCCCCGTGTACCGGATGACGTTTGGTGAAATCACCAAGGAAGCCATCCAGCGCGCCATGGGCAACCTGCGCGACGTGGACCAGGACCTGGTGGACGCCCAGGAGACCCGCCGCATCCTGGACCGCCTTTACGGCTACGAAATTTCCCCCGTGCTGTGGCGCAAGGTGGCCCGCGGCCTCTCGGCCGGCCGCGTGCAGTCCGTGGTCACCCGCATGGTGGTGGACCGCGAACGCGAACGCATGGCCTTCAAGTCCGCGTCCTACTGGGACCTGACCGGACAGTTCGGGGCGGATTCCGGCGCTGCTTCCACCTTCAAAGCAAAGCTGGCCGCCGTGGACGGCGCCAAGGTTGCCACCGGCCGCGATTTCAACGACGACGGCGTCCTCACGTCCAAGAACGTGGCGCACCTGGACGAGGAGCTGGCCGCGTCCCTGGCCGCCGGGCTGCAGGACGCCGCCTTCACGGTGCGCTCCGTTGAGACGAAGCCGTACACCCGCCGCCCCGCCGCGCCGTTCACCACCTCCACGCTGCAGCAGGAGGCCGGCCGTAAGCTGCGTTTCTCCTCCAAGAGCACCATGCAGATCGCCCAGCGGCTGTATGAAAACGGCTACATCACCTATATGCGTACCGACTCGTCGGCGCTGAGTGACGAAGCCGTCACGGCGGCCCGCCGCCAGGCCTCCGAGCTTTACGGTCCCGAATACATTCCCGGTTCCCCCCGCGTCTACACCAACAAGGCAGCCAACGCGCAGGAAGCCCACGAGGCCGTCCGCCCCGCCGGTGACTCCTTCCGGACCCCTGCCCAGGTTGCCTCCCAGCTCCGCGGCGACGAGTTCCGCCTCTACGAGCTGATCTGGAAGCGCACCGTCGCCTCGCAGATGGCGGACGCCAAGGGCTCGACGGCGACCATCCGCCTGGGTGCCGTGGCTGTCAGCGGCGACGCTGCCGGCCGCGACGCCGAGTTCAGCGCCTCCGGTACGGTCATCACGTTCCCCGGCTTCCTGGCCGCCTACGAGGAGGGCAAGGACGAAAGCCGCGGCGACGACGACTCCGACGAAGCCCGCCGCCTGCCCAACGTGGCCAAGGGCGACTCGCTGAAGGCCTCCGACATCGTGGCAGTGGGCCACGAAACCTCGCCGCCACCGCGCTACACAGAAGCGTCCCTGACGGCTGAGCTGGAAAAGAAGGGCATCGGCCGCCCCTCCACCTACGCCTCCACCATCTCCACCATCCAGGACCGCGGCTATGTCCGGAAGCAGGGCTCCGCGCTGGTGCCCAGCTGGATCGCCTTCTCCGTGATCCGCCTGCTCGAGCAGCACTTCTCGGATTATGTGGACTATGAGTTCACGGCGGACATGGAAGGCGACCTGGATAAGATCGCCAACGGCCAGGCCGCCGGCACCTCCTGGCTGCGGCACTTCTACTTCGGTGAAGACTCGGACCCCGGCCTGCTGAGCATCGTGAACAACCTCGGTGAGATCGATGCCCGCGAGATCAACTCCATCCCCATCACCGACCAGATCACGCTGCGGGTGGGCAAGTTCGGCCCCTACCTGGAAAGCTCCGCGGCCACGGTTGATCCCAAGACCGGCGAGATCGTCGAATCCCCGCGCGCCAACGTCCCGGAGGACCTTGCCCCGGACGAGCTCACCGCCGCCAAGGCTGTTGAACTCATGGAGACCGCCGCGCCGGAGGAACGCGTCCTCGGCGCTGATCCGCACACCGGGCACACCGTCGTCGCCAAGAACGGCCGCTACGGCGCCTACGTCACCGAGGTCATTCCCGAGATGACCGAGGAACAGATCGCCGCCCAGCCGGTGGAGTACTACAAGAACGGCAAGCCCAAGCCGCCAAAGAAGCCGGTCAAGGCCAAGCCGCGCACCGGATCGCTGTTCAAGTCGATGACGGTGGAGTCCGTCACCCTGGACGAGGCGCTGCAGCTCATGAGCCTGCCCCGGGCACTGGGGGAGGACTCCGAAGGAAACCTCATCACCGTCCAGAACGGACGGTTCGGCCCGTACCTGAAGAAGGGGACGGACTCCCGCTCGATCGGGACCGAAGAGGAAATCTTCACCATCACGCTCGAACAGGCGCTGGAGATCTACTCGCAGCCCAAGCAGCGCGGTGCCCGCGCCGCGGTGCCGCCGCTGGCCGAGTTCGGTCCGGATCCGGTGTCGGAAAAGAACATCGTGGTTAAGGAAGGCCGGTTCGGCCCCTACATCACTGATGGCATCACCAACATCACGGTTCCGCGGGCCACCTCGCTGGAGGAGCTCACCCGCGAACAGGCGGTGGAACTGCTCGCCGAGAAACGCGCCAAGGGACCGGTCAAGCGGACCGCCACCCGCAAGGCGCCGGCCAAGAAGAAGGCTACGGCCAAGAAGTAGCAGCGGGGCCGGCGCGTTTGCGCCGGCCACCGTATCGTGATCGGCTAGGGGAATGACTGAACAGACCGGAATCGCCGATCCCACGCCGCTCAACGACCTCGAGGAGAAGCTCGCCACGGGCAACGAGCCTGACGCGAACCCAGTGGACGTCATCCTGTCGTTCCTGAACAGCGAGGTCTACATCATCAGCTCCGACGGCATCGAGGGCGAGGACTCACAGGTGGAGCCCCTGGTCCTGGCCAATTCTGAGGGCGCCCCCGTCCTGGCCGTCTTCTCACACCCCACCCGGGTTGACCAGCAGTACCTGGAAGCAGCGCCAAATGTCCTGGGAACCCAGGGCGCGGCCATCATCGCCAACATTGGCGAGGAACTTGGCCTGGTGATCAACCCAGGCGCAGCCTACGGATTCGAGATCAACCCGGAAGGCGTGGCAAACATCAAGCGCGACTTCAAGCGCGCTGACGAGCAATAATGTCACCATGCGGCTAGGCGTCCTCGATATCGGGTCCAACACTGTCCACCTCCTGCTGGTGGATGCCCATCCCGGCGCGCGGCCACTGCCGTTCGCTTCGCACAAACGGCCGCTGTCCCTGGTGCAGTACCTGGAACCGGACGGCAGCATCAGCGACGAGGGCCAGCACGAGCTCACCGAGTTCGTCCTGGAAGCCTGGGAGTTCGCCGCCCGCCACAAAGCCGAGGACCTCCTGGCCTTCTGTACTTCGGCCATCCGTGAGGCCACCAACGGCCCAGAGGTCCTGGCGCGCGTCAAGCACGAGACCACTGTGACGCTCCAGGAACTGACCGGCAGTGAAGAGGCGTCCATGACGTTCTTTGCCGTCAGGCGCTGGCACGGCTGGGGCGCCGGGCCCATCCTGAACCTGGACATCGGCGGCGGCTCGTTCGAAATGGCTTTCGGCCAGGACGAACTCCCCGAAGTTGCAACTTCGGTGCCGCTGGGAGCCAGCAGGCTCACCCGGGACTGGCTGGCCGAGGACCCACCCTCAGCCAGGAGCGTGAAGGAACTGCGGCGGTACATCCGGTCAACGCTGAAGCCTGCCGTCCGCGAGTTCGACGGCCTGGGCAGGGCCAACCTGGTGGCCGGAACGTCGAAGACCTTCCGGTCGCTGGCCCGCATTGCCGGTGCGGCGCCCAGCGCCGCCGGCCCCTACGTCAAACGGGAGCTGAACGCCACGGACCTCGGCGTCTGGGCGCAGCGCATTTCCGCCATGAAGGCCGAGGACCGCCTGCACCTGCCCGGCGTCTCCGAGGCGAGGGCCCACCAGCTCCTGGCCGGTGCCTTGGTGGCGGAGGCCGCCCTGGAACTGTTCAAGTTCAAGAAACTCCGGATCTGCCCGTGGGCCCTTCGTGAAGGGCTCATCCTGCGCCGGCTGGACCAGCTGGTGTTCGACGGGCCGCTGGAGCCTGCGCCGCACATTGCCGCGCCGCCGGCCGTGCAGCCCACGTTCTAAGCCGTACAGCCCACATTCTAAAAGGACCGGTTAAAAGCGGAAGCACCGGGGTGGCAACAGGAAAATGGGGGAAAACCTGTTGCCACCGCCGGTGCCCTGGCAGGCATCCCCATGCCTGCCGCATCACTCGCACCCTCAATGAGGTAATAACTACAGTAGGACCGCAAGTTGTGCGCTCCCTGCGCTGAACATGGGAGTTGCCTGTGAATGGGGGCGGCCTGCAATGATGGAGCCATGAGCAACCGAATCGCATTCCTTGGCTGTGGGTCCATGAACGAAGCCATCCTCGGCGGCCTGGTGGAAGCCGGCACCAACCCGGCAGACATCGTGGCAACAGTCCGACGGGCCGAGCGTGCCGCTGAGCTGGCCGAGCGGTACCACGGCATCACCGCGATCGCAGGCGAGGAGGAACCGGACAACAACCGGCAGGCCGCGAAGGGGTCCGCCGTCGTGATCCTGGGAGTCAAGCCGGTGGGCATTGCGGACCTGGCCCCGGGAGATCAGCCCCGCGCTCACCCCGGACACGATCGTGGTCAGCGTGGCGGCAGCCGTCTCCATTGCCCAGCTCGAAGCCTCACTGCCGGCGGGGCAGCCCGTCATCCGGACCATGCCCAACACCCCGGCGAAACTGGGCCGGGGCGTCATCTCCGTCTCGCCCGGCACCAACTGCACACCCGGCCAGCTCCAACAGGTAAAGGACCTCTTCCAGGGTGCTGGGACCGTCGTCGAAGTGCCCGAGGAACAGGTGGATGCGCTCTCGGCCATCAGCGGTTCCGGCCCCGCCTACGCTTTCTATCTGGCTGAGGCCATGGCCTCGGCAGGGGAGGAACTCGGCCTGGACCGCGAACTCGCCGTGCTGCTGGCACGGGAGACCGTGGCGGGGGCCGGCTTCATGCTGGCAGAGCCCGGCGCGGATCCGTCGGCGCTCCGCAAGTCAGTAACCAGCCCCAACGGCACCACTGAACGCGCCATTGCCACCTTTGATGAACAGGGCATTCCGTCCATCATCGCCGCCGGCGCGCGGGCTGCAGCGGACCGGGCAGCGGAGATCACCAGGCAGCTCGGCTAGGGGCGGGCTGCGAACCGCTCCAGCAGGTCCACGTGGCCTGAAACGATGAGCATGTCGCGGGAGGAAACCTTGGTCTCCGGGCGGGCGTAGGTGAAGTCCTCGCCCGGGGACTTCACCCCGACGATCGTGACGCCGTACTTCGAGCGCACCTTCGACTCATCCAGGGTGAAGCCCACCGTTTCGCGCGGCGGGTACATCTTGACGATGGCGAAGTCGTCGTCGAATTCAATGAAGTCGAGCATGCGGCCGGACACCAGGTGCGCCGCACGGACACCGGCGTCCGCCTCCGGATAGATCACATGGTTGGCGCCGATCCGGGTCAGGATCTTGCCGTGGGACGGCGTAATGGCCTTCACCCACAGGTGCTCGATGCCCAGGTCCACCAGGTTCACCGTGATCAGCACCGAGGACTCGATGGAGGTGCCCACGCCCACCACTGCCGAGCTGAACTCCTGCGCACCGAGCTGGCGCAGGGCGTCGATGTTGGTGGCGTCCGCCTCCACCACATGCGTCAGCAGCGGAGCCCACTTCTGCACCAGGCTCCGGTCCCGCTCGATCGCCAGGACCTCGCGGCCCTGTTTGACCAGTTGCTCGGCCGTGGACGAGCCGAAGCGGCCCAGCCCGATAACCAGCACCGGCGCGTTGTGCGCGGGGCGCCGGGAAGCTTCTGACGAACTAGCCAATGATGGGCCTCTCTTCGGGGTAGTGGTACAGCTGGCTGCGCTGGCGCAGGGCCAGGGCAGCGGCGAGGGTCACGGTGCCCACGCGGCCGGCGAACATGAGCGCAGTAAGGACGTAGACACCCTCGGGTGCCACCTCGGCGCTGAGCCCGGTGCTCAGGCCAACGGTGGCGAAGGCCGAAATCGTCTCAAACAGTACCCGGTCCAGGGACGCGCCGCTGATCTGCAGGAGCAGGAAAGCGGAGACGGAAACCAGCGTGGCGCCGGCTACGATCACGGAAATGGCCACCCGCATGGTGCCCTGCGGAATGGTTCGGCCGTACACCTTTACATCGGCGTCGCCGCGCGCCTCGGCAATGATGGCCAGGAACATGACGGCAATGGTGGTGACCTTGATGCCGCCCGCCGTCGACGCAGAGCCGCCGCCGGCGAACATCAGCGCGTCGGTGAGCAGTTTGGTGGTGGATTCCATGTGGTTCTGGTCCACCAGGTTGAAGCCGCCTGATCGGGTCATGACGGAGGCGAAGAGCGAATGGGTGATCTTGTCACCGAAGCCCATGGGCCCGATGGTGCGGGCGTTGTCCCACTCCATCAGCGCCCAAAGGAACGCTCCGGCGGCCAGGAGGATGAAGGAGACCTGGATGGTGAGCTTGGTGTGCAGGTTCCATTTCTTCCAGTTCAGCCCGTTCTGCTGAAGGACCATCACCACCGGAAAGCCGAGGCTGCCCAGGAAGACTCCCACCATGAGCGGAATCAGGATCCACAAATCCGTCTCGTAGGGCACGATGCCGTCCGAGTGCGGGGTAAAGCCGGCGTTGTTGAACGCTGAAATGGCATAGAAGATGCCGTGCCAGACGGACTGCCAGAAGGGCTCGCCGAGGGTGAGGAAGCGCGGGATCAGGGTCAGGGCGAGGATGCCTTCGATGACCACCGACGTGGTGATGACGATGCGGAGCAGTGTGCCCACCTCGCCCAGGCGCCCTGCGTTGTTCATGGACTCGGCGGCGATGATCTTGCCGCGCACACCGAGCCGCTTGCTGACCATGAGCGCCAGGAGCGAGGCCAGGGTGAGGGTGCCCAAACCACCGATGAAGATGCCCACCAGGATCACCAGCTGTCCGAAGAAGGACCAGTGGACCGCGGTGGACACCACCGTCAGCCCGGTGACACAGACTGCAGAGACGGCCGTGAACAGGGCCTGGTGCAGCGGAGTGGCTGTGCCTGAGGCAGAAGACACCGGAAGGGACAGCAGGAAGGTGAACACCAGGCACACCGCAGCGAACGCGCTGAGGGCAAGCCGGGCAGGGGAGGTGTTGGCGATGTCGTCGATGAAGTCGCGCAACCGGGTAAAGATCCAGAGGCCCTCCCGCTCCTGCGCTGGGGGGTGCCAGCTGGCCGGGGTCCGGGGCCT
Source organism: Pseudarthrobacter sp. SORGH_AS 212 (assembly GCF_030818145.1). Classification (NCBI taxonomy): domain Bacteria; kingdom Bacillati; phylum Actinomycetota; class Actinomycetes; order Micrococcales; family Micrococcaceae; genus Pseudarthrobacter; species Pseudarthrobacter sp. SORGH_AS 212. The sequence goes on from NZ_JAUTAA010000001.1 coordinate 2,940,652, forward strand.
CGACTGGCTTTGCGTCATGTGTGGCTTTTCCTCGGTCGAATCTGCTTCCCCCAGTAGTAAACCACTAAAGGCCGCGTCATGGCCGGGCCGGCAGGGTGCCGCGCTCAGGTAGCCTGTGATTGATGACATACCTGCCCGGCCTCCGCCAGCCCGCGCCGCCAACGATGGTGGCATGGGGCGCTGACATGACGGCGTACAACTTTGGCCACGGGCACCCCATGGCGCCGGCGCGGATGGAGCTCACCGCGCGCCTGGCGGCAAGCCTGGGTCTGTTCGACCTGGACCACGTGGCGGTGGAAGCGCCGGGCGTGGCAACGGACAGCGAACTCGAAGCAGTGCACTCGGCGGACTATGTGGCAGCGGTACGGAAGGTCAGCGCCGACCCGTCCACCCCTGATGAATCGAGGGGCCTGGGCACCGAGGATGACCCCGCTTTTGCCGGCATGCATGAGGCGGCCGCCCGCCTGGCGGGCGGCTCGCTGCTGGCGGCCTCCCGGATCCTCGACGGCTCGGCCGTGCATGCCGTCAACTTCGGCGGGGGCATGCACCACGCCGCCCGGGACAGGGCCAGCGGGTTCTGCATCTACAACGACGCCGCGCTGGCCGTGCAGAAGCTGCTCGACGGCGGGGTCCGCAAGGTGGCGTACATCGACGTCGATGCCCATCACGGCGATGGAACGGAAAGCATCTTCTGGAACGATCCCCGCGTGCTGACTCTCTCGCTGCACGAATCGGGAATGACCCTCTTCCCCGGTACAGGCTTCGCCAACGAGATCGGCGGCCCGGACGCCGAGGGGACGGCAGTGAACGTGGCCCTGCCCTCGGGAACGGGGGATGCCGGGTGGCTGCGGGCGTTCTATGCGGTGGTTCCCCAGGTGGTGGCAGCCTACGGGCCGGAGGTAATTGTCAGCCAGCACGGCTGCGATTCGCACCGGACGGATCCGCTGACGCACCTCAACCTCAGCGTGGACGGCCAGCGTGAGGCCGCGTCCGCCGTCGGGAACCTTGCCGCGCAATTCTGTGGCGGACGCTGGATCGCCACCGGCGGCGGCGGATACAACGTGGTGGACGTGGTGCCCCGCGCCTGGAGCCACCTGGTGGCCATCGCGGCGGGCCGGCCCGTGCCCCTCCGCACGCCGGTGCCGCAGGACTGGCGCGACTACGTCGAAGCCAAATACGGTGCCACCGCGCCGGAGCTGATGGGCGACGATGTTGAGCTGTGGTGGCGCTCCTGGGAGGTCGGGTTCGACCCCAATGACGCAGTGGACCGCACCGTGATGGCCACCCGCAAGGCCGTTTTTCCGCTGCATGGCCTGGACCCCTGGTTCGACTGACGTGGCCTCCGTCCCATTCCCTTTGGAGCCCGAAATAGTTGATGCCTTTCGGCGTATATGTCGTTAGGGTGGGAGGCATGGTGACAGACGACGTATTTGCCGTCATTGCGGAATCAACTCGGCGGGAGATCCTGGTTTCGCTGTGCAACGGGGACAAAGCCGTAGGCGAACTGGTGGAAGAACTGGCAGCAAGCCAGCCCACCATTTCCAAGCACCTGAAAGTCCTGCGCGAGGCGCAACTGGTGAGCATGCGCGCGCAGGGACAAAAGCGCTACTACGCGCTGAACCGGAAGCCGCTTGAGGGCGTGGCCAGCTGGCTTGGGATGTTCGACGTCGGTGCCCCCCTCGCGGTGCCCGAAGCCGCCACCGCGACTGAAGCTACAGCCAACACTAAGCCCGCCGGCCCTGCCGCGGACAAGCCGACCGCGGACAAGCCGGCCGCGGCCACAGCTGCCCCGGAACCTGCCGCCGCTGAATCTGTCCCGGCTAAATCCGCTGCCGCCGAATCGGCTGCCGCCAAACCAGCCACCGTTGGTGAGGGGACGCCCGAAGCAGTCCCCGCCGGCGCCGTGTCCGCTGACGTCCTGGAACGGGAGGGCGCTGAGCTGAGTCCCGCCGTCGTCATTCCGGGCGGCACCTCGGCACCGCTCAGCGATGACAGCGTTCCGCAGCAGATCGGCAGGTCCGTGGGGCGTGCCGCAACCCGGGCCGCCGACCTGCTGGCCAACCTCCCCAACCTGCCGAAGTTCGGACGCAAGAAGTAGGGCCTACTTCCCCAGCAGCCGGACGTGCTCCGGCGTCAGGTCGGCGATCCGGCTGACGCCGAGCAGCGCCATGGTGCGGGCCATGTCCTTCTCCAGGATCTGCAGCGTGCGGTCCACCCCGGCCCGGCCGCCGGCCATCAGGCCGTAGAGGTAGGCCCGGCCGATCAGCGTGAAATCGGCGCCCAGGGCCAGTGCGGCCACGATGTCCGCGCCGCTCATGATGCCGGTGTCCAGCATGATGGCCGCGTCCGAGTTGTCGGCGGTGAAGGCCTGCTTGACCTCCGGGAGCAGGTGGAACGGGATGGGGGCCCGGTCCAGTTGCCGGCCGCCGTGGTTGGACAGGACCACCCCATCGGCGCCGTGGTCCACCACGCGGCGGGCGTCCTCCACGGTCTGGATGCCCTTGACTACCAGCTTGCCCTTCCAGGTTTCCCTGAGCCAGTCAAGGTCCTCGAACGTTAGCGTGGGGTCGAACATGGAATTGATCAGGTCGGCAACGGTGCCGGTGTAGCGGGAGAGCGAGGCGAAGGTCAGCGGCTCATGCGTGAGGAAGTTGAACCACCAGGCGGGCCGGTAGGAGGCGTCCAGGACGGTCTTCAGGGTCAGTGCCGGCGGGATGGTCATGCCGTTGCGGACGTCCCGCAGGCGGGCCCCGGCCACGGCGGTGTCCACGGTGACCATCAGGGTGTCGTTTCCGGCTTTGGCGGCGCGTTCGATGAGTTCCAGTGACCGGTCCCGGTCCGTCCACAGGTAGAGCTGGAACCAGTTGCGGCCGTTCGGCGCTGCAGCCGCCACGTCCTCGATGGAGGCCGTGCCCATGGTGGACAGGGTGTAGGGGATACCGGCGGCTTCGGCCGCCTGGGAACCGGCGTATTCGCCCTCGGACTGCATCATCCGCGTGAAGCCGGTGGGGGCGATGCCCACCGGGAGGCGGGACGGCCTGCCCAGGATGTCCGTGCTGAGGTCGATGGCGGACACGTTCCGCAGGATGCCCGGCCGGAATTCGATGTCCAGGAAGGCCTGGCGGGCGCGGCGGAGGGTGATTTCCCCTTCGGCCGCGCCGTCGGTGTAATCGAAGGGCGCCTGCGGCGTGCGGCGCTTGGCGATGTCGCGGAGTTCCCAGATGGTGCTGGCCCGCTTGAGCCGGGCGTCCCTGCTGAAGTCCGGCTTCTTGAACTGCATGAGCGGGGCCAGGTCCGAGTACTTGGGGACGCGGCGGCGCAGTGCCGCAGGCACGGCAGCGGGGGCGGGGGCGGGACCGGCAGAAGCGGACGACGCCGGAGCACCGGCAGGTGCCTGGGCTGCGGGAATGTCCGTGGCATCCGGTGCCGGGGTGGCCTCCGGATTGTTGGGCTGGATGGTGTGGGTCATGTCGTCCTCCTGTGGTCTAACCACACTCTAAACGCTGTGGTCCAACCACATCAAGTACTATTCATCCATGCGCACCCACCAGTTGGTCCTGCACTGGATCGAGAACGAACTCTCAGCCGGCAGGCTGGCCGTGGGCGGCAGGCTGCCGGCCGAGCGCAGCCTCGCCGAGCAGCTGAAGGTATCGCGGACGTCGGTGCGTGAAGCCATCCGGGTCCTGGAAGCCATGGGGGTGGTGCGGGCCGGCGTGGGATCGGGGCCAGAGGCAGGCACCGTGGTGATTTCGGACCCCGCAACGGCCCTTGGCTCCGCGCTGCGGCTGCATGTGGCCACCAGGCACCTGCCGGTGGCGGACATCGTTGAGACCCGCGTGCTGCTGGAGTCATGGGCGGTCGCCAAGGCGGTCCCGGACGCGCCGATGCTGGATGAGGCTGCGGCACTGGTGGAGGCCATGGCGGCGGAAAACCTCCCCGTCAACGACTTCCTGGCCCTCGACGTGCGGTTCCACCTGGCGCTTGCCGACGCCGCGGGAAACGCGGTGGTCAGCGCCATGATGGGTTCGCTGCGGGAATCGATCCAGGGGTACGCGGCCGATCTCACCGCCAACCTGCCGGACTGGGAAGCCACGTCATGCCGGCTGCGCACGGAGCACCGGGACATCCTTGCCGCCATCAGGGCGGGCGACGGCGGGACCGCGGCGCGGCTGGTTGCTTCCCATATTGAGGGGTTTTACCAGGAAGCCGGGCTGGCCCCGGACCGCTGACCCCGCTCAGCCGTGGACAGCGGTCCGCGCTGCCCTGGCGGGGCCGCTGCTGGAGCGCACCTCAAGCCGTGGCTGGTACCTGCTGCCCGGGGCGTCGTTCTCCTCTTTGCGGATGAGCGCCCGGAGCTGGCGCCAGGCCTGCTCACCCAGTTCGGTGATGGGCACCGCGGCGGTGGTGAGGGCCGGCGTTGTGTATTTTGCAAAAGGAATGTCATCGAAACCGGTGACGGACATGTCGCCGGGGACGTCGATGCCGCGTTCATGCAGGCCGCTCATGAGCCCCATGGCCACGAGGTCGTTGAAGGCCAGGATGCCCGTGGCGCCTGATTCCAGGACCGCATCCACAGCCTCGTGGCCGGTATCGAAGTCCGAGCCGCCTTCAAGCATGGTGACGTCCACCTGCGGGTGGGCGGCCTTGAACGTTTCCAGGCCCTGCAGGCGCATGCCGTTGGAGGCACTCCGCGGCGGCCCTGCCAGGAAGGCCAACCGCGTGTGGCCGAGTTCCACCAGGTGTTCGGCGAGGTCCTGGACGCCCTGCCCGTAGTCCACCACCAGGCTGGGCACGCCAGTAGTGGCGGTGGTGCGGTTGATCAGCACGAGCGGGTGCAGGGACGGCGCGATTTCTTCCAGCTCGGCATCCGTCATGCGGGGCGCGCACAGGACCAGGCCGTCACAGCGGCGGCGTGCCTCGCCTGCCAGGATGGACTCCTCGCTGGAGACCTCGAAGGAGTCGGCAATCAGAACGCGGTAACCGTCCTGGGCGGCGGCGCGGCTCAGCCCGCGCAGGATCGCCTGGAAGGTGGGGTTGGCCAGGTCCGGCACAACAATCCCGATGGTATCCGTCTTGCCCAGTGCCAGGCTGCGCCCGACGGGGTTGGGCTGGTACTTCAGCTCGGCTGCCGCCGCGCGGACGCGGGAGGCAATTTCCGGGTCCACCGTGTAGTTGCCGTTCATGACGCGGGAAACCGTGGCGTGCGAGACGCCCGCCTTCACGGCGACATCCGCGATGCCGATTCGGCCCGTTGCCGATTTCCTGACCATAGGGAACCTTTCCTAGCGCCACGGACTTCGGGTCCACGGCCGGGTTGCCAGCGCTGCAGCAGCTTCCGGCCGCCTGATGGCGGTGTGTTGAGTGACAGCATATAACGCTATGGGAAAGCGATTTCTATTGTTTTCCCGTGTTTTCCCACGCTTTTCCCGCTTTTCCGGGATCGACCGCACATGCCGCGGGTAGAAAACGCTTTCTCCCAGTGCCCATAATGGTTGACGGAAGCAGGTTGCTGTTGATACAAATCATATAGCGAACCGAGAAAACGCTTTCTCAGCGGTGCTGCAGTGCGCCGGCGCCACCTCCCCGGATCACCCACCAGGCCGGGCACCAGTCTTCGAAAGGGACCCCCATGGTCAACACAGCCGAATCGAGTCCAGCAGTGGCCACCGGAGCACGCCCCGGAAACGGCGGCAAGGCCCGCTTTGCCCTCATCGGTACCGGCGGACGCTCCGAGATGTACATCCGCGCCATCTTCGGCAAGCACGCCGACACCGCGGAGCTCGTGGCCTTCTCCGACGTCAACCCCGGCCGGGTGGAGTTCTACCAGAAGCTGATCCAGGAACTCGGCGCCCCGGGACCCATCGCCTCGTTCGACCCCCAGGACCTGACGGCCTTCGTCCAGGCCAACAACATTGACCGCGTAGTGGTCACCACGCCGGACTACACGCACGCCGACTTCATTGTGGAGGGGCTGCGCGCCGGCGCCGACGTCGTCGTCGAAAAACCGCTCACCATTGACGCCGAAGGCTGCCGCCGCATCACCCAGGCCGTGCAGGAGACCGGGCGCAACGTGGTGGTCACCTTCAACTACCGCTACTCGCCCCGCAACAGCGCCCTCAAGGAAATCATCCAGAGCGGCGTGATCGGCAAGGTCACCTCCATTGACTTCAGCTGGGTCCTGGACACCGTCCACGGCGCCGACTACTTCCGCCGGTGGCACCGGGAAAAGAAGAACTCCGGCGGCCTGCTCATCCACAAAGCCTCCCACCACTTCGACCTGGTCAACTGGTGGATCGACGACGTCCCCGAGCGCGTGTTCGCTTCCGGCGGCCTGAAGTTCTACGGCGACACGAACGCGGCTGAACGGGGACTCGGCGCCCGTCCCGAGCGCGGCACCCCTGCTGCGGACACCCCCGCCGGCGAACGCGATCCGTTCGCCCTCGACCTGCGCGAGGATGAGCGGCTCAAGGCCCTCTTCCTGGACAACGAGCACTACGACGGCTACCGCCGCGACCAGGACGTCTTCACCGGCGGCATCACCATCGAGGACAACCTGGCACTGGTGGTGGAATACCAGGGCGGCCCCCGCCTGAGCTACTCCCTGAACGCCCACAGCCCCTGGGAGGGCTACCGCGTGGCGGTCAACGGCACCGAAGGCCGCGCCGAACTCGAGGTGGTGGAACGCGCCGCCGTCCTGCACAGCACGGACAAGAAGACCGTTGTTGATCCCAGCGCCACACCTGTCGAGGAAGAGGACGCCGTCCGCCGCAACGGTGAACGCCTGGTGGTCCAGCGCCACTGGGAGCCTGCCTACGAGGTGCCCATCGTCAACGGTGAAGGCGGCCACGGCGGCGGCGACGCGCTCCTGCTCTCCGACCTGTTCAACGGCCCCGGCGAGGACCCGCTGGGCCGGCCCTCCGGCTACCTGGACGGCCTCCGCTCCGTCTCCGTCGGCATCGCCGGCAACCGTTCGCTCGAATCATCACTGCCCGTGCGCATCGAGGACCTGGACCTCGGCGTCGACCTCCGTCGCGCCCCCTGATGCCCGCACCCACGATCACCGGACCCTAAGGAACAACCATGAGCAGGATCTTTGTCACCGGCGGCTCCGGCCGGCTGGGACGCAGTGTGGTGGCGGGGCTCGCCGAAGCCGGCCACCACGTCATCTCGGTGGACCGCGACGCCCTGCCGGCCGGGCTGATGCCGGCGGGCGTTGAACAGGCAACCGCGGACCTGCTGGCGCCGGGGGAGGCCCTTCGCCTCCTCCGGGACGCCAGTCCCGACGCCGTCATCCACCTGGCCGCGATCGCCGTGCCTTTCAGCGCACCCGAGGACGTCATCTTCGCCACGAACACGCGGCTCGCCTTCGCCGTCATCAGCGCCGCGACGGAGCTGGGCGTGCCGAAAATCATCACCGCCAGCAGCCCTACTGTGCTCGGCTACGGGTCGCCGGCGGGCTGGCTCCCGCCGTCGTTCCCGCTGGATGAGCGCACGCCTCCCAAGCCGTGGAACGCCTATGCCCTGTCCAAGCTCATTGCGGAGCAGACGGTCCAGATGTTCGCCGCAGCCCAGGGGGACAGGATCCGCTATGCGGCGTTCCGCCCCTGCTTCGTGATTTCCCCTGAGGAATGGGAAGGCGCACCCACCCAGCAGGGCCACACCCTTGCCGAGCGGCTTGCCGATCCCGCCCTGTCCGCGCCAGCCCTGTTCAACTACGTGGACGCCCGTGATGTGGCGGAGTTCCTGGACCTGCTGCTGGAAAGAATGGAGTCCATCCCGAACGGCGAGACCTTCTTTGTGGGCGCAGCTGATGCCCTGGCCACCGCGCCCTTGGCAGAACTCATGCCCCGGTTCCTGCCCGGCAGCGACGCCATCAGCGGCGGCCTCACCGGAACCAGCCCCGCCTTCTCCATCGCCAAGGCGCAGGAACTGCTGGGCTGGCAGCCCAAGCGCAGCTGGCGCACCGAACTCAAGTCCCACCAAACCCTCAACGACGAGACCTCCGCGCTGGTGACCGCCGGCAGCGGAACCAAGGAGACATCATGAAATTCGACGGCGTACTCTTCTTCCCCGTCACACCCTTCACGGCCGAAGGCGCCGTTGACGTGGACCTGCTCAAGGAGCACATAGCTTCACGGCTCCCGTTCGGCCCCGGCGGCGTCTTCCCCGCTTGCGGCACCGGCGAATTCCACGCCCTCAGCATCGAGGAGGTCCGCACCGTGGTGACGGCCGCCGTCGAGGTCGTGGCAGGCAAGGTTCCGGTGGTTGCCGGTGCCGGCGGGCCGCTGGGCCACGCACTCGCCGCCGCCAAGGCAGCCGAGGAAGCAGGGGCCGACGCCCTCCTGGTCCTGCCGCCCTACCTGGTCACCGGCCCCACCGACGGCCTGGTGGCCTACATCGAAGCCGTTGCCGACGCCAGCAGCCTGCCGGTGATCGTCTACCACCGCGGCAACGCCAAGTTCACGGCCGCCTCCATGGTGCGCCTGGCCGCCAACCCCAAGGTGGTCGGCTTCAAGGACGGACTGGGCGATGTGGGCCTGGCGCAGGAGATCGTCTCGGCCGTCAAAGCCACCGGACGCAAAGACTTCGCCTTCTTCAACGGCCTGCTCACCGCAGAGCTCACCCAGGGCGCCTACCGCGGCCTGGGCATTCCGCTCTACTCCTCGGCAGCGTTCGCCATGGCACCGGAGATCGCCAAGGCCTACTACGACGCATACGTCTCCGGTGACGAGGACCGGCGCAACGCGCTGCTCGAAGGCTTCTACGCGCCCCTGGTCCGCCTGCGCGATCAGACCCCCGGCTTCGGTGTCTCGCTGATCAAGGCGGGCCTGCGCCTGGGCGGCCTGCCCGTGGGCCCGGTCCGTCCGCCGCTGGTGGACCCCACCGAGGAACAGCTGGTGGAGCTCAAGGCCATCCTGGCCAGGGGTTACGAGCTGGCCGGCTGATGAGTGCCCCCGCAGCCGTTGCCGTCCGCACCGTTCCCCGGATCACCGGGCTGACCACCCGGCTCCTGACCGTCCCGCTCCGCCGGCACTGGGGTGCGGAGGCGCCGGAGAACCACGTGATCGCCACGGAGATCCACACGGACGACGGCGGCGCGGGGCTCGGTTTTTCCTGGACCCCCACCATTGGTCCGCAGGCGGTCAAGGCGCTGCTGGACTACGACATCGCCCCGTTCGCCACCGGCCTGCCCGCCAACCCGGAAACGGTGTGGGACGCGGTGTGGAAGCGGCTGCATGAGGCCGGCGGCGGGGGACTGACCACCATCGCGATGGCCGGACTCGACCTCGCCCTGTGGGACCTGCAGGCGCGCAACGCCGGCACCTCGGTCACCGGCCTGATCGGCCAGCGGCAGGAGTCCGCCGAAGTCTACGGATCAGGGGTGAACCTGCACTACACCCTTGACGAACTGGTAGCCCAGACCGAACGCTGGGTGGCCGCCGGCCACCAGGCAGTGAAGATCAAGGTGGGCAAACCGGACCTCCGCGAGGATGCTGAGCGCGTGGCCGCCGTCCGTTCCGTCCTGGGACCGGACCGCCGGCTCATGATCGATGCCAACCAGCGGTGGGACCTGCCCACTACCTTCCGGGCACTGGAGGTGCTCTCCGAATACGGGCTGGACTGGCTGGAGGAACCCCTCCGGGCGGACGACCTCTGGGCCTACCGCCGGCTGCGGAAGCACTCACCGGTGCCCATCGCCCTCGGCGAAAACCTGCACACCATCTACCGGTTCCGCGATTTCATTGAGGCGGAGGCGGTGGACATCATCCAGCCCAACATCATCCGGGTTGGCGGGATCACCCCGTTCCGGCGGATCGTGGAGCTGGCACGGACCAACAGCATCAAGGTGATGCCGCACCTGCTGCCGGAACTGTCCGGGCAGCTGGCGCTGACCCTGGCGGAGCCCACGCTGGTGGAGGACGTCGAAGAGGCGTCCTTCGAGCAGCTGGGCATCCTGGACGGGCCGTCGCCGGTCCGGTTCAGCAACAGCAGGGTCACCCTGGCGGGCCGGCCCGGACTGGGCTTCCGCTTCCGGGATGTTGTGTGAGCACACAGCAACAACGCACTGTAACGAAAAACGTACATAAACAGAACAGGTACCTGACGTGACAACTGCAACGCTTTCCCTGTCCGAGCTGACCGCGGCGGCTACCGAGGCCGCCCGCACGTCGGCAACGGCCTCCGACGCCGAGCGGGCCGACTGGCTGAATGCGGTGGCCGACGCCCTGGACGCGAACGCCGCGGAACTGGTGGAGATCGCCGATTCCGAGACCAGCCTGGGCTCTGCCCGGCTGACAGGGGAGGTGGCCCGCACCACCGGCCAGCTGCGCCTGTTCGCGCGCGTCATTACCGAGGGCTCCTACCTCGAGGCCATCATCGACCACGCGGACCCGTCCTCCACCCCGCCGAAGCCCGACCTGCGCCGCATCCTGAAGCCCATCGGCCCCGTGGCCGTATTCTCGGCGTCGAACTTCCCGTTCGCCTTCTCCGTTGCAGGCGGCGACACTGCCTCGGCCCTGGCTGTTGGCTGCTCCGTCATCGTCAAGGCCCACTCCGGGCACGTACGGCTTTCGGAACGTACGGCGGAAATCGTCGCTGACGCCCTCCGCGGCGCCGGCGCACCGGAAGGCCTTTTTGCCCTGGTCAGCGGCCGCGAAGCAGGGACAGCACTGGTGCAGGACCCGGCCATCAAGGCCGTCGGCTTTACCGGCTCCATCCCCGGCGGCCGGGCCCTGTTCGACCTCGCCACGTCGCGTCCGGATCCCATTCCCTTCTATGGCGAGCTGGGCAGCCTCAACCCGGTGGTCATCACGGCCGCTGCACTGAAGGAACGCTCCAATGAACTCGCCACCGGGCTGGCGGGCTCCTTCACCCTGGGCGCCGGACAGTTCTGCACCAAGCCGGGCCTGGTGTTCATCCCGGCCGGAACGTCCTTCGCCGCGGACGTGGCCGAGGCCAGCAAGGACAAGCCGGCCCACGGCATGCTCACCAGCCGCATCGCCGAGGCCTACCCGGACGGCCTGCGCAGCTTTGCGTCGGTGGACGGCGTGGACGTGGTGGGTGGCACGGTGGACCAGGACGCTGCGGCCAACGGAGCGGCGCCGGTGGTCTTCTCCACCACGGCAGCGAAGGTGCTGGAACGCCCGGAGCAGCTGCTGGAGGAGTGCTTCGGCCCCACCACCATGCTGATCGAGTACACGGACCAGGAGGAACTGTCAGCGGTCCTGGCCAAGGTGCCGGGCAGCCTGACCGCCACACTCCAGGCCCAGCCCGGCGAGGAGATCTCTGCCCTGGTGGAGCAGCTTTCCGGGCTCGCCGGCCGGGTCCTGTTCGAAGGCTGGCCCACGGGCGTTGCAGTGAACTGGGCGCAGCAGCACGGCGGCCCGTACCCGGCCACCACGTCCCTGTTCACCTCGGTGGGCGCGACGGCGGTCCGCCGCTTCCAGCGCCCCGTCGCCTACCAGGATGCCCCGGAAACGGTGCTCCACCCCGCCCTGCGGGAGGACAACCCGCTGGGCATTCCGCGCCGCGTGAACGGTGAACTGGTGCTTCCGTAGCCAACCAACAAAAAACCCCGGGACCGCGGTCCCGGGGTTTTTTGTTTGTCCTTGTTTGCCCTTGTCTGGCTGGATTGCCCGGTTTGCCAGAGGGCGTGCTGCCCTACAGCTGCAGCGTCGCGGGCCGGTCCAGCCCGTTCACGGTGGTGGCGGGCCAGCGGGGATCGACAGTCAGGACCTGGAGCCCGTTGTCCGTGAGCTGCACGGTGTCCTCGATCTTGACGCCCGGGCCGGAAGGGTTCCACGTGAAGGCCTGGCCGGGAACCACAATGTCCGTGGCGGCGGCGGTGACCCGGGGATCACGGCCTGCGTAGCCGGCGGGCCCGCCCTGGTGGTGCTGTTCCCACTGGTCGGCGCCGAAGCCGTGCCGGGTGTAGGCGGCCTGGATCTCGGTGAAGATGCGGTCCAGCCGGGCACCGGGAACCGTCGCGTCGAAAATGTCCGCCTCCACTGCCGCGATGCGGGACTCTGCGTCGCGCTCTTCGGGGGTGCCGGCGTCGAACCTTACCCAGCGGGTGATGTTGGCAACCAGGCCGTCGCGGCGCGCGCAGATGACCGCCATGGCGCGGCGGCCCAGTGGCGCGTGCGTGGCCAGCGGGTGCCGGAACCCGCTGCGGCCGCTGCCGTTGCACAGCAGCACCAGGGGCTCAGCGCCGGCGGCCACCACCCGGGCGGCCAGCGCCGACGCCAGCTCGAACTCCGTGGTCTCGGGGCGTGCCGAGGACAGCACATCGGTCATGATGGCGGCGACGTCGGCGCTCAGCCGGGCGTAGCGGCCGCTCTCGGCCGGGAGCAGCTGCTGGCGTGCCGCCCGCAGCTCGGTGGCGGCGTCGGCTTCGGCCAGGAGGGATCCGCCGGGAACGCTTCCGACGGCGGCCGCGGCCTGGTGGAGGTTCCCGTACCAGGGCACGCTGTGGAGGGCCACGCCTTCGGGCAGTTCCTCTGCCGCGATGCGTCCGGCTTCGTTGTTGAACGTCACCAGGTGGTCGCCGGAGCGGTCCACCAGCAGCGCGGCGATGGGATCACCAGCGAGGCTGATGTGCACGCGGCTGCCGTCCAGGTACCAGGTCAGGGCTGTGTGGGTGGTGAGGAGCAGGGCGTCCTTGCCCGATGCGTCCAGGATGTCCAGCACTCGCCGGCGCTTCACCGCGCGGTCCCGGACCGAGGCCGGGGCAGTGCGGACAGCCTGCGGCGGTGCAGCTGTTGTCTGGGTCATGAGAGGTCCCCCTGTTGAGTGATCAGTGCTTCGATGTCGGTTGTGCCCAGGATGCCGTCGGCCACCAGGACGGAAATGCTCCGGCGCACGGGGCTGCCGGGTTCTGCGATAACAGGCGAGTCCCAGGCGAGGGACTGGCCCACTCCGGGGTAGCCGTCCACCCGGACGAACCAGGGATCGGTGGAGGATTCCGGGGCAATGAAAACAAGGGTGGCATCGCCGGCCCGGTCCGTTCCCGCACCGAACGTTCCCGTCCAGGCAAGCCATCTGGACACCGTGCCGTGGACCCCTGCTTCACCGGTTCCGGCCGGTGACCACACCCTTGCGCCACCGCATTCCGGGAGGCGCCAGAAGAATCCGCCGTACCCGCCCTCGAAGCGGCCATTGGAACCGGGGCTGCCCAGGCTGACCGGCTGCTCCCCGGCGGGGGAAAGGGCGAAGTCGAGGGTCAGGCGCCAGGCCGAGGCGCTGACTCCCGTCCAGCTCCAGCGGCGCTCCTCCACGAGGACCGGGCCGCCGTCAGGCCCGTTCCAGCTCAGGCGTTCCTCAAGCCGGCCTTCCTGCCCTGCGTCCGTGCCGGTGACGGCGATGCTGCCGTGGTCGGGCCGCCAGACGTACTGCCCGGCTTCCCGGGTGTAAGTGCGTCCGCCCCAGAAATTGACGCCGTCCACATCCTGCAGGGCCACGCCGGCGCCGAGGTGCCACACATGGTCCAACGGCTGGTGGTCCGTCACCACGGTCCCGGCCAGGGTGCGGACGGGGTGCAGGTAGGGGCGCGGCGAGGAGACGGCGCGGATGTGGCTGCCGTCCTGGTAGTCGGCCACGGGGTGCCCGTCCACGGTCAGGGTCCGGACGGGCGGAAGCTGCCGCGCCCAGGGAACGCCGAGTTCGGCGAAGGTGGCCTGAGCCTTGGCAGCACGGTCGAAGAGTTCCACGATGCCGTGCACCACGGGGTGGGCGTCGTCGCCGTCGCCCTCCCACGTGATGTGCGCGGAACCAATCGGCTCCGGCGCAGGTGACGTGCGGATGGCTTCGAGGACCGAGGTGAACGCGCCCGTGTCCGCCGCTGAGGACAGGAGCGGGCTTCCGGTGGAACGGGCCTCGAGCAGGTTTTCCAGCAGGTCGGTGCGGCCGTACTTCTCCCGGCGCTCGCCGTCGGGCGTGCTGACCACTACCTCGTCCTCGGTGTAGAAGAAGGTGATCTCGCCGCGGGTGCCGTGGACAGTGACGGACGGGTTTACCTGCTCAGGGGCGCATAGGGTGAGGGTGCACAGCAGCGTGGTGCCGTGGGCGGTCCGGACGCGGATCACCGACGTATCGTCGCTCTCGGTTTCGTGCGCGCGGTAAAGGTCTGTTTCCACGGAGGCCACATCGGCCAGGGTGTGCGCCCCGGCCATGTGCAGGGCGGTGGCTACGGCGTGGGCCAGAGCGTTGGTGGCTACGCCGTCCACCACGTCGATGCCGTCCAGGCTGCGCTTGCCGGCCCACCGGGAGCGCTTGAAGTAGGCCTTGGTCCGCACCCAGCGGCCGCTGGCGCTGAGGCCCAGCACCTCGCCGATGCCGCCGGACTCCACGAGAGTCCTGATGGCCGGGAGGGCATGCGAACCGAGGCTTTGGAAGCCCACCTGAACCAGCCGGCCCGAGGCCTCTGCCGCGGCCAGAACATCGTTGAACTGGGCCAGGGACGCCACGGGAGGCTTCTCCACGTACACATCCAGCCCGGCTGCGAGGGCGGCAGTGGCCAGCGGCGCGTGGGTCTGTATGGGGGTGGCGAGGATGGCGATGTCCGCGGGGGCGTCGGCAGTTGCCTGCGCTGCAAGGAGGCTGTTGAGGTCCGGGAAGACAGCCACCGTTTCCTTGAGCCGGCCGCCCGCCGGCGGGTTGGGATCGGCGACGGCCACGAGCTCCAGTGCCCCTGCCTCTTCCAGCCGGGCGAGGTTGGCAAGGTGGCGTTCACCGAAACCGTGGACGCCCACCAGGGCAATGCGGGGGACTGCGGTGCCGGCAGCGGCACGGTGCTCGGGGCGGCTGCCCGGTTCCACGGTGGCGGAGTGCGAAATCATCAAGGGGTCCTTGTGGGGTCGGGGTGGTCAGGAGGCGGTGGCGGGTGATGCTGCAAGGGCAAGGGACGCGGCCAGGAAGCCGATGGCTTCATCCTGCATGGCCGCAGTGAAGACGTGCCCGCCGGGCCAGAAACTTCCGGTGTAGCGGCCGCCGGCGTTCAGGGCCTCCAAGATTTGGTGGGCCCGGCGCATGCCGCTTTCCGGGAAGAGTTCGTCGGCCAGCGCGTATTGCACCAGGAACCGGGCGGCGGAGCGGCCCGTGAGTTCCGGCCAGTCGCCCAGCTTCCACAGGCCCGGAGTCTGCAAAAGCCAGGAGTGGGCGTCCAGGTAGGCGGGCAGCAGGGATTCGAAGGTGGTCATCATGCAGGTCACCACCGAGGCGCGGATGCGGGGACTCAGGACGGCGAGGGTCAGGGACCGGCCGCCGCCACCGGAAAAGCCGACGCAGCCCAGGCGGTCCGCATCGACGCCGAGGAGGTGGGCGAGTATGTCCAAGGCCGCAAGGTCGTCGTGGGCCACCATGCCGGCCAGGCTGGTGCCCAGCAGTCCGGCGGTCTTTGCCACGGTGTCCTCATGGAACCCGGCGGCCGCGTTGTAGTGGTCCGATTCGGAAGGTACGACGCCGTCCTGCCGCCATTGCGCCAGCCGCGCCTCGAGCGCGGAGGCGGTGCGCCACGGGGGCGTTGAGAGGTCGAAGCGGCGGCTGCCCCAGGCGAAGGAGTCATGGGCCAGCACGGCGAAACCCTGGCGGGCGGTTTCGGAGGCGAGGGCCCGGCCGTCATAGTGGCCTGCGCGGGCGGCGGCAGCGGACGGGTGGCTGTCAGGGAGATCCATCAGCCGGTCCGCTCCGCCGAACTTGTTGCCGCCGTGGCAGTGCAGGGCCAGGACGCCGGGCAGGGCCTCTGTACTTCCGGCCGGACGCGCCAGCCAGCCCGTGGTCCGCGGGCCGAAGCCCAACTGCCAGCTGAGCTGGGAGGTGGTGACATCGTCGTGCGTTACCTCCCAGTGCACCGTGACGTCCGGCCGGCCGGATGCACCGGGGACCCCCAGTGCGTCCGCAAGGTCCTGCGCGGCGGGGGTGGCTGCGGTGTACCGCGGATGATCGCGGACATAGGCAGGCCAGTCCTCGTAGCCGGCGATGGCGCTGGGCCTGGAATCCTTTGTACCGGCTGCCACTGGCCTGCCTCCTGTCTGCTGTAGTGCCGTTGGGTGAAGAGGAACCGGCCGCGGTCTGGCTGACCGCGGCCGGTACCGGGCTTAGCCCAGGTTTGAGTTGACCTCGCTGATGACGCCCTTCGCCGCATCCTGCGGTGAAATCTTTCCGAAGAGTACATCGGTGTTGTATCGGTTCAAAACTTCCAGCGTTGAGGAGGAACCTGCCGGGAACGGCTTGGGCGGCTGGACGTTGAGCTCGGCAACGCGGTCCAGGTAGCCGGCTTCCTTTTGCTGGGTTTCCTTCAGCAGGGGGGTGATGCCGGCCTTCAGTTCGGTGTTGGCGGGCATGCCGCGGTCACTCTTGATCTTGCTGGCGGCGTCCATGTTGTTCACCAGGTAGTTGATGAAGAGCGCAGCTTCCTTGGACTGGGCCGACTTGGCCGAGATGGCGTATTCCATGGAGGACCGCAGCCAGGTCCCCGGCTGCTTGCTCTCGCCGGGGAGCTTCACCATGGTCAGCGGAGCACCCGAGTATGAGGTCATCTGGTTGCTCCAGGAGACTTTCATGGCCTGCTTGCCCTGGCCCATGAGCGTCAGTTCCGGCTGGGCGGAGCCGTCTTCGACGGTCTGCGAAGCGGAAGGCGCGCCGCCGGTATCCATGAGCTCCTTGTTCAACTCGAACCACTTGGCGAGGGTGCCCTCGCTGATGCCCATCTTCTTTCCGTCATCCGTGTATAGCTCTTCGCCGCTCTGGCGCGCCCACACGGCAACGAACGAATCATTGGACATCGGCGTGGTGCCAAACGTGCCGGCAGGGGAGTTCTTGCTGATCTTGGCGGCAATATCGACGTAGTCGTCCCAGGTCCAGGTCTCGTCGTCCGGCAGTGGGACGCCGGCGGCTTCAAACACTGTGGGATCAAGGACCATGGACATGGCATTGACGCCAGCAGTGATGGTGTACTGCTTGCCGTCCAGCTGGCCGAGTTCCACGGTTCCGTCGGCAAACTTCGAAGTATCGATCTGGTCCTTGACCTTGTCCAGGTCCAGCAGCACTCCGCGCGACGCGTATTCGCTGGGGTAGGAACCGCTCATGGCGAAAACGTCCGGGGTGGTGCCGCCGGCAATCTGCGTGGCCATCTTGTCCCAGTAGGAGCTGAACTCGGTGTTCTCGCCCTGCACCTTGATGGTGGGGTTGGCCGCTTCGAAGTCCTTAATGACTTCAAGGGTGGTCTTGGCGCGGGAATCGTTGCCCCACCAGGCGAAACGGATGGTCGCGGGATCCTCCGCCGTGCCGACTTTTCCGGCCTGCGGACTGCTGCCACAACCTGTGAGCGCCAAGGCCAGTACGGCTGTTGCAGCAGCCGCCCCCATTACAGACTTCTTCCGACGAAACCTCATTGTCCTGCCCCTCAGGTGGTGTTCTACAGTTGAGTGATGCCCGTTACAGAAAACGCTTTCTCAAAAACTAACAAAGGGCTATACAGGAGTCAAGAAACCGTTTACTTTGGTACGGAGCCGCTTTTTCATCCAGCACCTCCAGCGGCCGGTCCCATCCGGTTTCCACAACGGTTCCAGGACGGCGCGGGGTGCTGACACTCATCGCCCCGGCGATGACCCAATACGTGGAGGCCACGATGACCAAAGGAGACCACATGGCCGCAAAGCAGATACCCAGGGCGCCGCGCCCGGCAGGAATGCCGGTTGCGCCGGGCCTGACGCATGGAGCGGGGGAGCAGCGATGAGCGCCATCAGTGAGCTGAGCTCCCTTAGTCGGCGTAAGGGCAAGGCCACCGCGGAGGAGAAGAAGGCGAACGGCCGGGACAACAAGGCCGCGTACATCTTCCTGTTGCCGTGGCTGGTGGGCCTGGTGGCCATCACCATCGGCCCCATGGTGATGTCCCTTTACCTGTCCTTCACGGATTACAACCTGCTGCAGCCGCCGGAATGGACCGGGGCGGATAACTTCATCCGGATGCTCAGTGACGCCCGGCTGCACAACTCCCTGCGGGTGACGTTCACTTACGTGTTCGTGGGTGTCCCGCTGCAGCTGGCGGTGGCGCTGCTGATCGCACTGGTGCTGGACAAGGGCCTGCGTGGGTTGCCGTTCTACCGCTCGGTGTTCTACCTGCCGTCCCTGCTGGGCGGTTCCGTGGCTGTGGCCATCCTGTGGAAGCAGATTTTTGGCACCACCGGCCTGGTGAACCAGGTCCTGGCCATGTTCGGGATCGAGGGTCCGGGCTGGATCTCGGATCCGGGTACCGCGCTGGGGTCCATCATCCTGCTGCACGTCTGGACGTTCGGTGCGCCCATGATCATCTTCCTGGCGGGCCTGCGGCAGATCCCTGTGATGTATTACGAGGCCGCCAAGGTGGACGGTGCTTCCACGCTCCAGCAGTTCTGGCGGATCACGATGCCGATGCTGAGCCCGATCATCTTCTTCAACCTTGTCCTGCAGATCATCGGTTCGTTCCAGTCGTTCACGCAGGCGTTCATCGTCTCCGGCGGCAACGGCGGGCCGTCGGACTCCACGATGTTCTTCACGCTGTACCTGTACCAGAAGGGCTTCGGCCAGTTCGACATGGGCTACGCGTCCGCCATGGCGTGGGTGCTGCTGCTCATCATCGGCGTCTTCACCGCCATCAACTTCATCGCTTCTAAGTATTGGGTTTTCTATGACGACTAACCTGGAGACGCTGCCCGCCTCGGACAAGAAGTCCGCAGGGGCCGGTAAGCCTACGAACCACCGCAAGCCCCGCGAGTCCCGCGGCACCTTGGCCTTCAGCCGGGCGCAGCGGACCAAAGCGCTGACGAAGCACGCCATCCTGATCCTGGCCGGCGGCCTGATGATCTACCCGCTGCTCTGGATGGTTGTCTCATCCCTGCGGCCCAACGAGCTGATCTTCCGCGAACCGGGACTCTGGCTCAACAGCCTGGAGATGAGCAACTACACCTCGGGCTGGTCCGCGCTGACCCACCCGTTCGGCCACTACATGATCAACTCCGCGATCGTGGTGATCGGATCCATCCTGGGCAACCTGATCTCCTGCTCCATGGCCGCGTATGCCTTCGCCCGGCTGCAGTTCACCGGCAAGAAGCTGTTCTTCGGCATCATGCTGCTGACCATCATGCTGCCGTTCCACGTCATCATCGTGCCGCAGTACATCCTGTTCTCCCAGATCGGCTGGGTAAACACGTTCTGGCCGTTGATCGTGCCGAAGCTGCTGGCCACGGACGCGTTCTTCGTGTTCCTGATGGTCCAGTTCATCCGCGGCATCCCGAAGGACCTTGATGAAGCTGCACGCATCGACGGCGCCGGCCACCCCCGGATCTTCCTCCGGGTCATCCTGCCGCTGATGGTCCCGGCCCTGGCCACCACCACCATCTTCACCTTCATCTGGACCTGGAACGACTTCTTCGGCGCCCTGATCTACCTCACGGACCCCGATATGTTTACCGTTCCCGTGGCACTGCGAGCGTTCGTGGACTCCCAGTCCGCCACCAGCTGGGGCTCACTGTTCGCGATGTCCATCGTGTCCCTGCTCCCGGTGTTCCTGGTGTTCCTCTTCGGCCAGCGGTTCCTCATCAAGGGCATCGCCACGACCGGCATCAAGTAACCGCACACGGTTCACGCACTACCTCGGAACGGCCCGCCCCTCTGTGGCGGGCCGTTCGCCGTTGCCCGCCGCAACCCGCTACTGAATTGAGACAAAAGATCTTGGCCCGACATCTTGTACTACAAGTTATGCACTTGTAGCATTGCATCTAGAAAGCGTTTTCCCGGACGTCAGTCCTGAGTCCCGAAAACGCCCTTCCGCTCGCATCACAGCACTTACGAGCATCATCCCCAGCACCACAGATCAACGAAGATCGGAGTACCCAGTGCCGCTATTCCCCCGTCCTGCAGCTGCCCGGCAGCCTGCAGAGACCCCTTCCTCCCGCCCGGCCCGCCGCTTCCGCAAGACGGGCGCCGTCGCCGCGGCAGCCGCCGTCGTCATGGCCCTTAGCGCATGCGGCGGGGGATCCGCCCCGCAGAGCGCCGACGGAACGGTCGAGCTCCGGTTCTCCTGGTGGGGCGGCGACAAGCGTGCCCAGCTGACCCAGGAAGCCATCAAGCAGTTCGAAGCAGAGAACCCCAAGATCAAGATCAAGCCGGAGTTCGGCGACTGGAGCGGATACTGGGACAAACTGGCCACCCAGGTTGCCGCCAACGATGCTCCCGACATCATCCAGATGGATGAAAAGTACATCACCGAATACTCCAGCCGCGGCGCGCTGCTGGACCTGTCCAAATACGACATCGACACGTCCAAGCTGGACGAAGCCGCCCTCAACGCCGGCAAGGGCGACGACGGACTGACCGGCATCCCCGCCGGCATTAACGCCGCCACCATCCTGGCCAACCCCAAGGTGTTCGAAGCCGCCGGTGTTCCGCTGCCGGATGACTCCAAATGGACGTGGGAAGACTTCGGCCGCATCGCCGCCGAGGTGACCGAGAAGTCGCCCAAGGGCACGTATGGAGCCGCAGCCTACGGCACCGATGAGGCTTCGCTGGGAGTCTGGCTTCGCCAGAACGGCAAGTCCCTGTACACCTCCGACGGCAAGCTCGGCTTCGAGCCCAGCGACATCAGCGAATGGTGGGCATTCCTGAAAGAGCTCAGCAAGAACAAGGCAGTGCCGTCCGCCTCCGAGGTGGTTGAGGCCGAGGCAGCACCGCTGGACCAGAGCGGCCTGGCCACCGGCAAGAACGGGCTGGCTTTCTGGTGGTCCAACCAGGCGCCTGCCCTTGAAAAGGCATCCGGTGCGGATCTGAAGATCCTGCGGTTCCCCTCCAAGACCGGATCCTCGGCCGACGCCGGGCTTTGGTACAAGGCATCCCAGTTCTGGTCCGCCTCTTCGCGGACCAAGCACCCTGAGGAGACCGCCAAGTTCATCAACTTCCTGGCCAACAACGTCAAGGCAGGCGAGACCCTCCTGGCTGACCGTGGCGTATACCCCAACGCGGAAGTCCGTGCTGCGATCGAATCCAAGCTGACTCCGGCCGACGTGAAGGTGGTCAAGTTCATCGACCAGATCAAGGACGAACTTGGTGAAGCTCCGGCCCCGCCGCCGAAGGGTGCAGGCGCCATCCAGGAGATCATCAAGCGGTACACCTCCGAGGTGCTCTTCGAACGGCTGTCCACGGATGAAGCAGGCAAGAAGGCCGTCGACGAGATGAAGTCGGCCATCAGCAGCTAATCCCGCAACAACCAGATTTCACGCCGCCAACACGGCTCTGGACAGCCTGGCAGGAAGCCTCCTCCGGCCAGGCGTCCGACGGCGGGTGGCAGCTCCGTCCCGGCAGGAACCTTTGGTTTCTCCCGGGGCGGAGCTGTTTAAGCCGGGGCTGTTAAGGTCGTCGTCGGCTATCCGAAGGGCCCCTTGACGTGTTGCGCGCTGGCTCGCCCTGGAAATTCAGTCAGTGTGTTCCTGTGTCAGGGAACGCCGGTTTGGATGACGCGGCCGAGGACTTGGACGGATGGTTGTGGGGGTGGCTGGTTGGCGGGTGCCCGCGTGGGGGCTCGTGCTGGCCCTGCGCGTTTGCCCGGGCTGCTGGCGTGGGTGAAGGGCGTCCCGGGGAGTGGTGGTGCGGTGGAGTGGTACGTGTGGCCGGTGGGGGTTCGGAGTTTTACGGTGTGGCGCGTGACGTGCCTGACCCGGGGTGGTCCGTCAGGGAAGCATGTGGGGTCCGTCAGCGGCGCCGTTACGGGTACTGGGACGGGTGTTGAACTCCAGCCGGGGCTGTCTTTGGTGTGGTTGCAGGCTTCGCAGAGTCCTTGGCCGTTGGAGGCTGTGGTGTTGCCGCCGTGGTGCCAGGGGGTGATGTGGTCGTGGTGGCGGATGGGTGCGTCGCAGTACGGGGTGCGGCAGGTGTCGTCGCGGATCTGGAGGAAGCGTTTGAGTCCTGCCGGGAAGAGCCTGGCCTTGGCGTCCAAACCGACGAGCTCCCCGCTGCCGGGGGCGGTGTAGAGCCGCCGGACCCAGACCGGCAACCCGGACCCGGGCTGGTCTCCGGTGATCAGTTCGCGGGCCCATTGGGCGGGGACGATGCCGTAGCCGGTCAGTCGGGCGGGTTCGGTGTCGGCCTGGAGGAGGGTGCGGTCGGTCATGAGGAGCTGGACCTGAATCCCGTTGATCCCGCCCGGGGTCCCGGTGGCCCGTTCGACGAGGGTGTCGGCCATGATCTGGCCCTTGGACCGTCCGTCCCCGGAGGCGCGGAGGGTGTCGGCTTCTTTGGTGAGGGCCGCGTAGGCGGCGACGCCCTGGGCAACGGGCAGCAGCGCGGTCAGGCGGGCCATGGTGTCCGGCGCCGGGCGCAGGCTGACCGTCCTTGCCCCCACGGCTGTGGCGGCCCGCCGGGCCACCGACGCAGGATCCCGCCGGTACGCGGCGGCCTTAACCGCGGAGATGATGGTCCGGTCCCCGGCACCATCGAAGACGCCGCTATCGGGCGCGAGTTCCGCATCCACCCCCGCCCGATCCTCGGGTGAGAGGCAGATGGTTTCCCTCACGACCAGGGTGGTGCGCCACTCACTCAACCGCCCGGACCGGAACGCGGCGAAGGTGTGGGGCATCCCGGTCAAGGTTTTCGCCAGTCCCAGCAGCCGCCCGCCCCGGGCCGGGGATTCCCGCCGCGCCAGCGCCACCTGCGCCCCGACCCCTACGCCAAGCTGATCAGCGGGAACACCGGCGGCAGCCTGCTCCCGCCGCTGCGCCAAGTCAAAAGCCACAGTGATCTCGGCCTGCCTCGCCGCCGCCACAGCCTTCACATCCTCAAACTGCCGGAGCTGATCGATCATCCCCGCACCATCACCAGCAACCGGCACCACCGCCAGGACCCTCAACACATCAGCAACACTCAGGGCACCACCACCCGAGGGATGGTCGGCAACAGGTCGGCGCCCCACACGCGAGGAAACATGGGCAGCCGAGACAAGGGCGGTGGCCTGCGGTGCGCCGGCAGGAGAAGGAACATCCGCAACCGGAGCGGGCGCGGCAGCTGGGCGGGCGTGAGCACTAAATGGGATACGGGCAACTGAAGCAAGGCCAGAGATGCTCTCCAAAGCAGGTGGCGCGGTGGCAGCTGCATGCCCCGCCTCCATTCCCGCCACGCCAACCGTCTCCATGACCAAAGTCTTCCAGCACCCACCGACATTTCCGACGGCCCCAAAGCCCTATGTGGAAACCTCCCGACGATCTCAAGGCAGGCACGTGCAGCAAGGAAAGGGGCGGCAGATGACGACGGCCAAGTACCTCCGCCACAGCAGAACGGCGGCGCCCAAGAAGGCACCGCCGTCGTACGTATGTATGGACCGAAGGTGCCTAGCCCTCCCTGATCACCGCAATGCTGCCCGCCGGAACGGAGCCGCCAAAGGGCTCGCCGGTCAGCAAATCGGTGCCGGTGGCCGAAACGGCGGCGGTGGAGCGGGTGTGGTTGATGGCGAACAGGAAGCCCTGCCCGTCGTCCGAGCGCCGACGGACCAGCTCCACGCCGGCGTCGGCGGCGGCCGCGGGGGAGACACCCGATTCGGCGAGCAGCCGGTCCACCAGTGCGTCGACGCCGTTGCGGTCGGGGAAGGTGGCAAGGTACCAGGCGGCGCCGCTGCCCACGGACCGGCGGGTCAGGGCTGGTACCCCCTCCAGCGGATACTCCGTGAAGGCCTGAACCGCTTCGGCGCCGGCCAGGTGCACGTGCTCGCTCCACACCGAGGAGACGGTGCCGTCGTCGAGCTTCAACTGCGATCCGGCCAGCAGCGGGTGGAACTCTTCCACCCGCACGCCCAGCAGGTCCCGGAAAGCTCCGGGGTACCCGCCGAGCCGAATATGGTCCTGCGGGTCCGCGATCCCGCTGAAGTAGCTGACCAGGACCGTGGCGCCGGCGGAGGCCGCCTTGGAGATGTTGGCGGCATCGGCGTCGGACACGGCATAAAGCGTGCAGACGAGCACCAGGTCGTAGCCCTCGAGCGGCGCCGACGGGTGGACGATGTCCACAGAGACGCCCTTCAGGAACAGGGACCGGTGGAACGCCCGGAGCAGGTCCAGGTACTTCACGTCGATGCTCGGCTTCGAATCGATCTCGCTGGCCCACCACGCCTCATAGTCGAAAACGATGGCCGCCCGGGACTCCACCCGGGAACCGCGGACCGGTTCGAGCAGCTTCAGCGCCGCGCCCAGGTCCACCACCTCGCGCCATACCCGTGTGTCCCGGCCGCCGTGCGGCACCATGGCGGAGTGGAATTTTTCTGACCCCGCGAAGCTCTGCCGCCACTGGAAGAACATCACGGCGTCCGCACCGCGGCCCACGTGCGCCAGCGAGTTCCGGAGCATTTCGCCGGGCATCTTCGGCTGGTTGCGGGGCTGCCAGTTGACGGCCGACGTCGAGTGTTCCATCAGGATCCACGGGTCGCCGCCCGCAATGCCCCGGGTCAGGTCCGCGCTGAACGCGAGTTCAATGTGCCGTTCGGGGTCGGCGGCCACAAGGTAGTGATCGTTGGCGATGACGTCCAAATCCTTGGCCCAGTTGAAGTAGTCCATGGATTTCGTGGCGCTGGAGGCCATGAGGTTGGTGGTGCAGGGAATGCGCGGGGTCACCTCCCGGAGTACGGCCACGAGTTCGCGGTAGTAGTCCATCAGGGCCCAGGAATTGAAGCGCTGGAAGTCCAGCTGCTGCCCGGGGTTCAGCGTGCTGGGGGCAACTGAGGGCGGCAGGATCTCTTCGAACGACGCGTAGTTCTGGCTCCAGAACGCGGTGCCCCAGGACGCGTTGAGGGCGCCGATGGTGCCGTAGCGCCGTTCCAGCCAGCGGCGGAAGGCGGCTGCGTCCTCTTCGCCGTAGAAATCGGAAATGTGGCAACCCAGCTCGTTGTCCACGTGCCAGAGCGCCAGCGCAGGGTGGTCCTTGTAGCGTTCGGCAAGGACTCGCGTGATGCCCGTGGCGTAGCGCCGGTAGACGGCCGACGACGGTGTGTAGTGCCGCCGTGAGCCCGGTCCCAGCACGGTTCCGTCAGCCGTGACGGGCAGGATTTCCGGATGCTTGCGGACCAGCCACGCAGGGGGAGCGGCGGTTGCTGTGGCGAGGGCGACCTTGACGCCGATGCCTGCGAGGTTGTCCAGCACCTCGTCAAGCCAGCCGAAATCGTACTGGTCCTCAACCGGTTCCAGCAGTGCCCAGGAGAAGATCCCGACGCTCAGGAAGTTCACGCCGGCTTCCTGCATCAGCTCAAGGTCCTCCAGCCGGACGCTCACGGGCCACTGCTCGGGGTTGTAATCGCCGCCGAATCCGAGGCCTTCGACGTTGCTCCAAACACTTGCCGGACCGTTAATTTCCTGCGTTGCCATGGGACTCCTATGTCTGCTGAACCAGTGGAACGGGATGGGAAAACCTGTGGATTGGAAAACGCTTGCCCAATTCCCGGAATGCCGATATTGTATCGTTTCAGAAGCCGTGTAAGCCAGCTCACTACTTACGTTGTAGATGAGATCAGGGATTGCACACATTGAGCAAGGAGGCTCCCGTGATCAACAGAAGGCATTTCCTTACAACCGTAGCCGTCGGCACCGCATCTGCCGGCGTACTGGCGGCCTGCGGAACCGGATCCAGCACCTCAGGACAAACCGGTTCGGCGGACAACCCCGTTACCATCAACTACACCTGGTGGGGCAACGACGACCGTGCCGAGCGCACCCGCAAGGCCATTGCCCTGTTCGAATCGAAGAACCCGGACATCAAGGTCAACGGCAACTTCACCGACTTCGCCGGCTACTGGCAGAAGCGTGCCACCGAAGCTGCCGGCGGCGGCCTGCCCGACGTCATGCAGTGGGACCTGTCCTACCTGCGCGACTACGGCCAGCGCAACCAGCTGCTGGACCTGGGCACGGTCAAGATCAACACCGATGCCTTCGAAAAGTCCCTGCTGCCTTCCGGCCAGATCAAGGGCAAGACCTACGGCATCCCCACCAGCACCAACGCGTTCGCCGTTTACTACGATCCCGCCAAGCTGGCCTCCCTGGGCATCGCCGAGCCGGACGGAAGCTGGACCTACAAGGAATTCAACACCTTCCTCACCGAGGTGGGCAGCAAGAGCAACGGTGCCCTCTTCGGCGGCACTGACTACACGGGCGTCTGGTGGATGTTCAACGTCTGGCTGCGGCAGAACAACATCGAGGCCTTCACCTCCGAGGGCAAGCTCGGCTTCAGCAAGGACGACCTGAAGAAGTGGTGGAACCTCACCGCTGATCTTCGCGGCACCCCCGCGATCGTCTCCGAAGAACGCGTCACGCAGCTGGCACCGAAGTCGCCGTTCGGCTCCAACGTCACCGCAACCGAGGTCACCTGGGACAACTTCATGGCCGGCTACCTCGGCGACAGCGGCGCAAAGGAACTCAAGCTCGTTCCGGTCCCCTCCGATGACGCGGACAACCTGGGCCTGTTCCTGAAGCCGTCCATGCTGATGGTGGCCAGCGCCAAGACCAAGTTCAAGGACGCTGCTGCCCGCTTTATCGACTTCATGGTCAACGACCCCGAAGTAGGCCAGATCTTCAAGACCTCCCGCGGCGTCCCCGCGTCCAAGACGCAGCGCGACGGCACCACCTTCGAGGGTACGGACAAGGTTGTGGTCGACTACGAAACGTCCATCTCGCAGTACCTCAAGGACGCTCCCGAGCCGCCCATCGTCGGCTTCGGCACGCTGGAGACTTCCTTCAAGCGCATCGCCTCGGACCTGAACTACGGCAAGCTGGACATCAACGGTGCCACCGACGCCTGGTTCAAGGAAGCCGAAGACCTTATCAAGCAGAATGCCTGATACGGGCTTCACAACTGACGGACTGAACTCGTGACTCAAAGCCCAACCCTGAGCAGGCGATCGACGCAATCCGGTCCTGCCCCGCTTCGCAAGTCGAGGCGGGGCGGGGTGGATGCCCGCGCCGGCTACACTTTCCTGCTGCCCTGGCTGCTGGGATTCATTGCCCTCACTGTTGGGCCGATGATTTCCTCGCTCTACCTGTCCTTCACCAACTACAACCTGTTCGAGCCGCCCAAATGGATCGGGCTGGATAACTACATCACCCTGTTCCAGGACGAACGGTTCCTGCAGTCCGTCGGGGTGACCGTGGGCTATGTGGTCTTCGGCACCCCGCTCAAGCTCGCCGCCGCGCTGGCGGTGGCGATGCTGCTCAACAGCAAGCGCCGCGGCCAGGGCTTCTACCGCTCCGCGTTCTACGCCCCCTCGCTGATCGGCGCCTCGGTATCGATCGCGATCGTGTGGAAGGCGATGTTCGGCGATTCGGGCCCGGTGGACCAGGGCCTGTCCTTCTTCGGGATCAACCTCGGCGGCTGGGTGGGCAACCCCACCATGACCATGCCGATGTTCATCCTGCTCACGGTGTGGCAGTTCGGTGCACCGATGGTCATCTTCCTCGCAGGGCTCAAGCAGATCCCGAACGAACTCTATGAGGCAGCGTCCATGGACGGTGCAGGGCCGGTACGGAAGTTCTTCAACATCACCTGGCCCATGCTCTCCCCGGTGATCTTCTTCAACCTGCTGATGGAAACCATCCACGCGTTCCAGATCTTCGCGTCAGCGTTCATCATCTCCAACGGTGAAGGCGGCCCGGCCGGTTCCACCCTCTTCTACACCCTCTACCTGTACCTGCGCGGCTTCAGCGATTTCCGGATGGGTTACGCCTCGGCGATGGCCTGGCTGCTGGTGATCGTGGTGGGCATCATTACCCTGATCTTCTTCAAAACGTCCAAGTCCTGGGTCCACTACAGCGGTGATTCGAAATGACAACCATGGCAACGCCTACCCAGTCCGCACCGGAGACCGGAGCCCCGGTATACAACCCGAAATCCGAGTCTGTCGGCGCCAAACGGGCCAAGAGCACCGTCTTCCACCTCGCGGCCCTCGTCCTGACCGGCATCGTGCTGTACCCGGGCCTGTGGATGATCGCCTCGGCGTTCAAACCGAACTCCGAGATCGGCGGCGGAAACACCTCGCTGTGGTCAGAGAACTTCAGCCTCGATAACTTCGTCACGGCCCTGGACGGCATCGGCGGGGTCTCCACGATGCAGTTCTTCACCAACTCGCTGATCCTGGCCCTCGGCGCGGTGGTGGGCACCATCCTCTCCGCGTCCGTCTCGGCCTACGCGTTCGCCCGGATCAAGTTCCCCGGCCGGAGCGTGTTCTTCGGCATGATGATCGCCACCCTCCTGCTGCCCTTCCACGTGGTGATCATCCCGCAGTACATCATCTTCCAGCAGCTGGGGCTGGTGGATACCTACATTCCGCTGTTGATCGGCAAGTTCCTCGCCGCCGACGCGTTCTTCGTCTTCCTCATGGTCCAGTTCATGCGCGGCCTGCCCGCAGAGCTCGACGAAGCGGCACGGATCGACGGCGCCGGGCACGTACGGATCTTCGGCTCCATCATGCTCCCACTGATGAAACCGGCCCTGATCTCCACCTCGATCTTCTCCTTCATCTGGAGCTGGAACGACTTCCTCGGCCCGCTGCTCTACCTCAACACCCCGGAAAAATACCCGCTGCCCCTCGCGCTGAGGCTCTTCCAGGACCAGACCCAGTCCTCGGACTACGGCGCCATGATCGCCATGTCCGTCCTGGCCCTGCTCCCGGTGCTGATCTTCTTCCTGATCTTCCAGCGCTACATTGTTGAAGGCGTCTCCACCCAGGGCCTCAAGGGCTAACGGGACAAGGGAGCACGACGGAAATGAGCATCATGGACCGCACCATACCCGCATCGAACCACCACGAACCCATTCCGGTAAACCGGTTCGCCCTGTTCTCCGAAACCCTCCTGGCAGGGGTGCTGGTGCTGGTGCTGTCCCTGCCCCTGGTGACGATCCCCGCGGCCTACGCGGCGGGGATCGCCCACCTCGAGCGGCACCTCGACGGCCGGGACGATTCAGTCCGCGGCCTGTGGGGAACCTTCAAAGCTGCCCTGCCCGGCAGCTGGAAACTTGGCGCGCTGACGGCCGGAGCCGCCGTCGTCATTGTGCTGAACCTGCTGCTGGCCTGGGTGGGCCAGCTGCCTGGCCGCGAAGTGGTGCTGCCGGCCACGCTGATCCTGGCCGCCTGCGGCGCCATCCTGCTGCTGCGTACTGCCGCGGCCTGGTCCGATTTTCCGGGTGACCGCACGCACGCGAAGGAGCGTTGGACGTCCGCGTTGGGAACGGGCCGCGCGTTGTCCCTCAAGGACTGGTCCGGCTCGGCCCTGCTCGCAGCCGCACTGTTCGGCGCCGCGGTGTTCGTCTGGATGCTCGTGGCCCTTTTCGTGGTGGTCCCGGGCACCCTGGTCCTCGCCTCGGCAGCGGTAAAGATCCGCTCGGCCCGCCACACCTGATCCACCACCGGCTCAACCGCACCACCACACCTTCCGCCCCACAACCGAGTTGAGTCAGACGTGCCTTCCGACCGCCCGAATTCCGAGCAGTCCGTCCATCTTTCCCACGACAGCCAACCGCGGTGGTACCAGCCGCTGACCAGGCACAACTACAGGCTCTTCCTGGGCATGCAGGTAGCGGGCAGCGTAGGTGTCTGGATGCAGCGCCTCGCCCAGGACTGGATGGTGCTGCAGCTGACCGGCAGTCCCGCGGCCGTAGGCGTCGCCGTCGCCCTCCAATTCCTTCCGATGCTGATTGTCGGGCCGCTGTCCGGGCTGGTGGTGGACCTGTTCCCCAAGCGCCGGATCATGATGGTCTGCCAGGCCGTGATCGTGGTCCTCGCCCTGGGCCTTGCCGCGTGGGTGGCCAGCGGAACCATCACCGTCTGGGCCGTGTACGCGAGCTGCGTCGCCTTGGGCATTACCTCCGCCATCGACAGCCCCGCCCGACAGGTGTTCGTCAACGAAGTGGTGGGCGACGCCGCCCTGCGTCCGGCCATCGGCCTCAACAACGCGCTCAGCCAGCTCGGTGCCATGGCAGGGCCCGCCCTCAGCGGGGTGCTGATCGCGCAGGCCGGCCCCGCTGCGGCATTCGCCGCGAACGCAGCCATTGGCGTGCTGGTCCTCGGCCTGATCGCGGCCATCCGTACGGCTGAGCTGTTTCCCGGCATTCCTGCTGCCCGGGGCCGCGGACAGCTGCTGGCCGGCTTCGCGTACGTGCGGGAGCGGCCCCGGCTGTTGCTCCTCATCCTGCTGGCGGGCCTGCTGGGTGCCTTCGGTATGAACGGGCCGGTGGTCCTCGCAGCCTTCGCCGAGCGTGTGTGGCACAACGGCGTTGAAGGCTTCGGCCTCTTCAATACCGTCAGTGCCGTGGGTGCGCTTGCCGGTGCCCTGCTCGCGGCCCGGCTCCGGAACATGGGCCGCCGCGGGATTGTGGCCGCGGCCGGACTCTTTGGACTGTCCCAACTGGTTGCGGCCCTCATGCCCACGCTTCCGCTGTTCATCGCCATGCTGGTGGTGGTGGGACTCATGACACTCCTGTTCCTGACGAGCGCAGCCACGGCCGTCCAGCTCGAAGCCGGCCCCGCCATCCGCGGCCGGGTGATGGCGCTCTACCTGCCGCTTTTGCTGGGCGGGCACGCCCTGGGCGGCCTGCTGGCCGGGTGGCTGACCGAACAGTTCGGTGTCCGCGCCGGACTGGTGGTTACGGGTGGACTGGGGATGCTGTCCGCCGCTGCCATCGGCTTCCTGCTGTGGCGGCACGGCAGGGCTGCGAAGGCCCGGGAGGCCGGGTTGACGGAGTCCTGAGCAGTCCTTGACGCGTGCGCGGGATCACACCTACGCTGTGGGAAACCGGTTTCTATCGGCTACCAGCATCCCGACGCCAAAGGACAAACGATGATGTTTCGCGCCCGAAAGCCCCTGCTGCCCAAAGCGGCCGCCGCCGCGGCCGTCCTCGCCCTGACGCTGACAGGCTGCGGAGGATCGCCGCAGGCTTCGGACGGCCCGGTGACCCTGCGCTTCAGCTGGTGGGGCTCGGACACCCGGCACAAGATGACCGAAAAGCTGATCGAGGCGTTCGAGGCCGAGAACCCCAATATCAAGGTCCAGGGGGAGTACGGCGACTGGAGCGGCTACTGGGACAAACTGGCCACCCAGGTGGCGTCGCAGGATGCCCCGGACATCATCCAGATGGACGCCGCATACCTTGGCGAGTATGCCGGGCGCGGCGCGCTGCTGGAGCTCAAGGACGTTGACCTTTCCAAGTTTGACCAGCCCGTGGCCGATTCCGGCAAGGTGGAGGGCAAGCAGTACGCCGTGACCAGCGGCGTCAACGCCATGGTGGTGATGGCGAACCCGGCGCTGGTATCGGCCAGCGGCGTGGCCCTTCCCGATGACAAGACCTGGACCTGGGACGAGCTGGACAACACGGCTGCCGCGATCACCCAGGCCAGTGGCGGGAAGGTGTACGGCACCGGCCAGGTCAACTCCGACGCTGCCGCCAACCTGTGGTTCCGGCAGCACGGGAAGTCACTCTTCACCAGCGACGGCAAGCTCGGCTTCGATGAGTCGGACCTGGCCGAATGGTACGAATACCAGGCCACGATGCGGGACTCCAAGGCCGTCCCGCCGGCATCGGTCATCACCGAAGACGCTACCGCCTCGATCGACCAGCAGGGACTGTCCACCGGCAAGTTCGCCATGAACATGTATTGGTCCAACCAGCTGGGTGCCCTGAGCAAGGCCTCCGGGCAGGACCTGGAAATCCGCCGGCCGCCGAGCGTGGACGGCAAAGCAGCCGATGCGCAGCAGTTCTATAAGTCATCCATGTTCTGGTCTGCCAGCTCACGCACCAAGCACCCCGCCGAGGCCCAGAAGTTCATCGACTTCGTGACCAACAACGCCAAGGCCGGCGAAATCGGGCTGGCAGACCGCGGCATCCCCGCAAACTCCGATATCCGTGCGGCAGTGGTTTCCAAGCTGACTCCGGCCGATGCCAAGACCGCGAAGTTCATCGATGAGATCTCCAGCGAACTGGGCGGCGCCGTACCGGTTCCGCCAGCCGGAGGCAGTGCAGCGGTGGAAGCCCTTACCCGCTACTCCCTGGAAGTCCACTTCAACAGGCTGTCCCCGCAGGACGCCGCGAAGAAGGCCTTGGAAGAAGCCAAGAGCGCGCTGCTCTAACGGTGGTTGAGCCCCGCAAACACCCGCGTGTTTGCGGGGCTCATCCACGGGATATCGGCTAGGCCTGCGGTTCGAAGCTCCAGGTGCCGGTCTGCACGCGGAAGTCGCGCGTCGCGCCGGTGTTCGCGCCGTCCGGGAGGGAACGCACGACGGCGGCATCCGGCGTCGGTCCCTTAATTCCGTAGGTGCCGGCGGGCAAACGGACCACCGCTGTGACACCGGCGGGGACGGTGCATTCCAGCTCCACCAGGCCGTCCCTGCGGCGCCAGCTGGCCTCCGCGTAGCCGCTGGCCACCGGGGCACTGCCGCGGGCGTGCTCCAGCCGGCACCATGGCGGCTCGATGAGCAGTTCGCCGCCACCGGGGGACTGGAAGCGGATGCCCAGAAGGTGCTCGAGGATCTCCTTGACCACCGAGGCGGACCAGGCGTGGGACTGGCTGTAGTCGGTACCGGGCTCCAGGTCCCAGGCCTCCCAGGTGAACGTGGCGCCCCGTTCCAGGAGCTGCGCCCAGCCGGGCTGGTCGCGCGACGTCAGGAGGTCCAGGACCGAGTCTGTCCTGCCCTGTGCCAGCAGCGCCCGGACCAGGCGGTGGACCGTCAGTGGCCCCTGCTGCATCCCCAGGTCCGCTATCCGCCGGGCGTCGGCCTCAGCACACCCGGCGTCCGTGATGCCAAGGGACAGCGGGAACGACGCCGCGTGCTGGGAGGCATGGGCACTGGGGGAGCCGTCGCCGTGGAGCCCGTCCACCATCACGCCATCCACCCGCAGCCGGGCACGGATGGCGGCCGCCAGCGTGCGGG
Source organism: Pseudarthrobacter sp. SORGH_AS 212 (assembly GCF_030818145.1). Taxonomy (NCBI): domain Bacteria; kingdom Bacillati; phylum Actinomycetota; class Actinomycetes; order Micrococcales; family Micrococcaceae; genus Pseudarthrobacter; species Pseudarthrobacter sp. SORGH_AS 212. Next base: position 2,973,564 of record NZ_JAUTAA010000001.1, read on the forward strand.
CGGCCTCGGCATAGGGGACGGCGGTTTCGTGCTCGCCCGCGAAGCCGCAGAGCCGGGCGGTGGACAACAGAGCGGAGTAGGCCTGGACGTTGACGGTGGTCTTGGCGGTGCACTCCATGTCGTAACCGAAACGCCCCGGTGCCGGCCAGTCCACGATGCCGTGCAGGTAGGGGCCGGAGCCGCCGCCCAGCCTGGTGACCAGTCCCGCCGTCGGGCCTTCCGCCGGAATGTACCGCAGCGCGTAATCGGCCGTATCGCACAGGTGCGGCAGCAGCTCCCGGATCAGGGCCAGATCGCCGGTGCGGTGGTGGTATTCCTCGGCCCACTCGGGCAGCATCAGGGAGAAATCGGGGATGTCGCGTTTGCCGTCACCGTTGGGGTAGACCGCGTTGTAGCGGCCCTTGTCCTCGCCTTCGGCCCAGTACCTGCCCGCCGACCAGCCGAACTCCCGCAGCGCCTGCGCCGTGTAGGCGTGCTCGCCAAAAAGTGACATGGTGGCGTACGAGATGTTCACGGCGTCCGCCAGGAACTGGCCCTTTTCCCGGGTGGGGGTGTCCACGAACTGCTCCTGCACGCCGTACAGCGCCGAGTGACGCAACAGGCCGAACACGGCGTCCAGCGTGGGGTCCGAGCTGCTGAAGCTGCCTTCGCCGGGGTGTTTGCCGTGAACCACGACGGCGCCGAGCCGGGACACGTCCGCGGCGTCCACCCCGGGAAGCTCCAGGTAGCGGAAGCCAAGGTGCACGGTGGCCCGGTACTGCTGCGGCCCGGCGGCCTGGGTGTACGGGAAGGACATGTCGGTGTTCTGGGTGGGCGTCTTGCCGGTATCCACGCGGCCGTCGTCCCGAAGCGTGTAACCGGCACGGATCATCACCGTTCGGCCGGCCACGCCGTCGAGGAAATCCACCTCGGGCCGGCCGGGAAGCACCTGGCCGAAGTCCGCCACCAGCGTGCCGTCATCAGCCGTCAGGAACGCGCGGGGCGCAACGAATTCCTCCGACATGGACGTCCGCCGCGGATGCAGCGCGGGGATTTCGGGGGTGGGGTGGCTCCCGCAGCCGACGGCGGGCGGCAGGTCCTGCAGGGCAGTGGCGGCCAGCGCGGCGGCGGCCTGCCCGTCCAGGTGTTCAACGGGGTCGCCTTCGTCGTTCCGGTACCCGGACTGGCGGTACGGGCCTTCAGCGGCGCGCCAGCCCGGCCCCGAACCGAACACGTCGCGGCGGCCGTCCACATAGTCCACGCTCAGCCGGACCAGGAGGCCGGGAAGGCCCGCGGCCCGTCCCTGCCCCGGGCCGTACCAGTGCAGCAGGGCCGCCAGCGGAACGTCCGCGCCGTCCGGTCCGGACGGCTGGGCCGCCAGCAACTCCGTCACGTCCGCGGCATCGTAGTAGCCCTCACCGGGGTAGCCGAAGGATGTGGTGGCGAGGCAGGGGGTGCCGGCGAGGGACAGCTGGGCATGGTGCTGGGCAGCAGCGTAGAGCCGCGCCCGCCGCACGGTGCCGCTGAGCCGGACCGAGGTGCGGAACAGGGTCCATTCGTCCGGCTGGCGGTGCGCGGTGGTGCGGGCCCAGTGCGCCAGGGCAGCGCGTGCGTGGTCTTCGCCGGCATCGAACCGGTGGTCCAACAGGACGGTTCCGGTGCCTGCGCTGGTGCCAGGCTCGGAAACCCGGAGGCACGCGTACTCGGCCTGGCTGCGCGGGCCCTGGTGGAGGGCAAGCCTGCCGGTAGTGCCGGCGGGGAGCGGCTCCTCGAACGCCAGCAGTTCTTCGCCCTCGAGGGAGGCGCGGATGGTCTGCCCGTCATCGGTGACTGTCAGGTCCTGCCACGTGCCCGGAACCAGGTCCTTGCCCGGGAGGCGTTCCTGCCGGACGGTGTGGGTGCGGTCTGCGCTGGCCCTGGCCAGGACGGGGGTGTCCGGGGCCGCAGCGGCGGGAATGTCCCACTGCGGCACCTGCCGCAGCAGCAGTTCGCCGGCCGTGTTGAGTTCGAGCAGCAGCCCGGTTCCCGGACCGGTGCTGCGGATGATCAGGCCGGTCCATCCCATCACGGGCCGCACCCGCGCCTCCAGCCGGAAGCCGCGGACCGGCGGGCACGGAAGGGGCAGCCCGGGGGACCCCGCGACCCGGAGGGCGTTGTCCAGGATCTCCAGCGGGGCGCGGCCGCCCGGGGCGCGCCTGATCCAGTCGGCCTCCCAGGCGGAGTCCGAAAGCCCGGTGCCGAAGGTGCGCCAGCCGGACCACGCGCCCGGGGCGCCGGCTGCGTCGCGAAGGCGCACCCGCCAGCCATAGTCCGTGTCGTCGTCGAGCACGGGCCCGCCATAGGTACCGCGCTGCGAAGCTGAGGGTACGTCGCCGGAGCTCCACACCTGGCGGCCGCCGGCGTCCTGCACGGAGAGTTCGTACGCCGTCTGGCTGGCCCGGGAGGGATCGGCGCGGTCCGGCTGGTCCAGCTGCCAGCTGAAGGTGGGCCGCCCGGAGGCCGTAAGGCATTCGGCCAGGCCGTCGGTCAGGAGGCCGGTGGCGAGCAGAGCCCCGGCGGCTTCCCGTGCTGTGTCCGCTGACGTGGGGGCCGTGCCGCCTGACGGAGACATCAGGCGGACGGAACGGGGAAGGAAACCGGTGCGGACGTGGCCCAGGGGAGCCTCAGCTCGCTGAACGTTGCATGCTCGCGGCCGGCACGTTCCAGCGCGTCCTCGACGTTGGCCACCACGGCGTGGGCTGATTCGCCCTCGCCCTGCCACTGCACGTAGGCGGGGTCGATCGGCGCGGGCAGCGGCGCAGTCCGGACTGCCTCCAGCACCAGCATGAACGCCCCGCTGTCCGGCAGGGAACTCAGCAACGCTGTTCCTGCGTTGCGGTGCTCGAGCAGGTTCTCGGTGAGGTCGTCCCGGCCGTAGGTTTGCTCGGTCTTGCCGGAAGCCGTTTCCACCACCAGCCGGTCCTCGGTGTAATGGAAGGCCGCACTGCCGGCGGAGCCGTGCAGGGTCACGTACGGTTCAACGGATTCGGTGGCGCAGATGGTCAGGGCGCAGGTGATGGGCAGGCCGGCCGTGGTGCGGATGCGGATCACCGAGGTGTCGTCCGATTCGATGTCATTGGCCCGGTACAGCTCGGTTTCCACGGACGCGACATCCGCAACGGTGCGGGCGCCGGCGATCCGCAGCGCAGTTGCCACAGCGTGCGCGAGGGGGTTGGTGGCCACGCCGTCCACCACGTCCACGCCGTTGATGCTGCGCTTGCCTGCCCAGCGGGACCGCTTGTAGTAGGCCCTGTCCCGGACCCAGCGGCCGGTTGCGGAGATCCCTTCAAGGGTTCCGATGGTGCCGGCGGCCAGGAGTTCCGCGATTGCCGCCAGCGCATGCGAGCCGAGGCTCTGGAAACCGATCTGGACGCCGTGCCCGGAAGCTGCTGCGGCGTCGCACAGCCGGTTGAAGTCCGCCAAAGAGGCCACGGGCGGCTTTTCCAGGTAAAGCTCGGCATCCGTGGCCAGGGCAGCCAGCGCCAGCGGGGCATGCGTCTGGATGGGGGTTGCCACAATGACGACGTCCAGGTTGGCCGTTGCGGCCAGCAGGTCGTCCAGGCCCCGGTGCACAGCGGCCGACGGCGGCACGGAGCCGGGTGCCGGAGGCTGCGGGTCCGCGACGGCCGCCAGCTCGACGGCGCCGGCTGCCTGCAGCCGCTCAAGGTTCCGGAGATGGTGGGTGCCGAAGCCGTGCACGCCTACCAGCGCGATCCGGGCTGCCGGGCCGGAGCCCTGCGGCCCGTTCCGGAGTCCTGCCGGTTCGGCCGCTTCACCGGTAGAAGCGTTACCGGCGGAAACGTCGGGAAGGTGGGTGCCAGCGGACGTTCCCATGGTTCTCCATTCTGCCCTCGAGGGCACGCTTACAGGGGCGCGGGCTTGGTGCAGCAAGCGCTTTCCAACCATTAGTGTGCGCCACCCGGAGCTGCAGAGTCCAGTTATGTAACGATTCAAAAAATGGCTTGACCCCACCCTCAAGTTGGGTCTAGATTTTCGAGAAACCGATTACCGGCGTGACGCGGACCACTTGCGCCTTCGCCTCTGCAACGATGGAGAAACGGAAGGGAAGTGCCATGCTGTCCGGAACCTTCGCCGCTCGGGCCTATTCGTTCTTTGACACCCTTCTGTGGATCGCCTGCCTCAATGTGCTGTGGCTGGTGTTCACCCTGCTCGGGCTGGGCGTGGCCGGGGTCGGACCTGCCACTGCCGCGGCGCAGATCCTGGTGCGCAAGCGCGCCCGGGGGGAAGCGGCGCCACTGCTGCGCGGGTTCACGGCGGAGTACTTCCGGAACTTCGGCCGCGCCAACATCCTTGCATTGCCGCTGCTGGCAGTGGCCGTGGCGCTGGCCATGAACTGGAACTTCTTCTCCGGCGGCCGGGACCTCATCTCGCAGCTGATGGCGGCCGGGATCTTTGTGGCAGCCATCTTCCTGGCGGGGGCCGCATGCTACGTGTTCCCCATGTACGCCCGCTACGAACTGCCCCTGCGGCAGTACCTGATGCTCTCGTCCCGCTTTGCCGTGCGGCACCTGGCCGGGACGGTCATCCTCCTGTTCGTCTCGGCGGCGGTGGTGTACGCCAGCACCACCGTTCCCGGGCTCATTCCGTTCTTCAGTGCCGGCGCGTGGCTTTACACCACGGGCTGGCTCTGCGACCGGTTCTTCACCGCCAATGACGAGTCGGTTGCCGCCGACGCCGAGCCGGCCGCTGCAGGTGCCGGGCCGGTGCCCGCCGCCGTCTCCAGCGCTTGACCGGCTGACAGTCGGTGCGGCCCCCGGCCCGGCTGCCGTTCCGGTGGGGTCCACCGGAACGCCTGTCCGGCGAACCAGCCCAACCCCGCGCCTTCGGCGTGCCTGCCTGCAGTAAATGAAACGTATCAACCTCATCTGAACGACCAACGAACCCCGAAGAAGTGGAAAAGGAAAAACCATGATCCGTAGGAAACTCACCCTGGCGGCCGCCGTCGTCACCGTCTCCGCCCTGTCCCTCACCGCCTGCAGCGGCGGCGGCAATGAACCCGCCGCGGACCTCACCAGCGTCTCCATCATGGCCCCGTTCCTTGAGGCCCAGCCGCCCAGCGCTGACGGCGCCGTCCAGAAGAAGCTGGAAGAACTCACCGGCAAGGACATCAACATCAACTGGACGCCCAACTCCTCGTACGAGGACAAGACCAACATCACGCTGGCAGGCTCGGACATCCCGCAGATCATGGTCATCCAGGGCAAGACCCCCGGCTTCGTCAAGAACGCCGAAGCGGGTGCCTTCTGGGACCTGACTGACAAGCTCGACAAGTACCCGAACCTTAAGACCACGTTCCCCGACATCCAGGAGAACGCCAGCATCAACGGCAAGGTCTACGGCGTCTACCGTGGCCGTGCGCCCATGCGCGCTGCGGTGATGTTCCGCCAGGACTGGCTGGACAAGCTGGGACTCCAGCCGCCCAAGACCACCGAGGACCTCTACAAGGTGGCCAAGGCGTTCACCGAGCAGGATCCGGACGGCAACGGCCAGAATGACACGTGGGGCATCACCATCCCCAAGTGGGGCGCCCTGGGCACCAACAGCCCCTACGACCTGATCGAGGAATGGTACGGCGCCGGCAACCGGTGGACCGAGAAGGACGGAAAGCTGATCCCCAGCTTTGAGACGGACGAGTTCCTTGAGGCCAACCGGTTCGTGAAGAAGATGGTGGACGAGAAGCTCATCAACCCGGACTTCGCCACGTTCGACGGCACGAAGTGGAACGAACCGTTCTTCAACGGCAAGGGCGGCATCATTGTGGACGTCGATTCCCGCGTCAGCGTCCTGGTCAACCTCTTCAAGCAGGCCGATCCCAACAACTTCCAGAACAAGGTGGGCTTCGTGGGCAACCTCGAAGGCCCCGACGGCGAACTCCACGCGCACCCCACCGACGGCTACTCCGGCTTCCTGGCCGTCCCCAAGTCCAGCGTCCGCACCGAGGCCGAGCTGGACAAGGTCCTCGAAGTCCTGAACACCCTGAACGGCAAGGAGGTGGCCACCCTCCTGAACAACGGCATCGAGGGGGTCAACTTCACGGTGGAGGACGGCAAGGCCGCCACCATCAAGCCTGAAACCAGCGAGGGCAAGGCAGTCAGCACGGACATCAAGAGTTACGCGCAGCTCGGAATGAACGTGGCCGGCAACAACTTCTACCCCGTAAAGCAGGCCAGCGACTACGAGCAGCAGGTCTTCGACAAGCGCACCGAGGTCATGGCCGAGGACCTCAAGAGCGCTGTGTACAACCCCGCCGCCCCGTATGTCTCCGCCACCTACGTGGCCAAGGGCGCGCAGCTGGACAACATCGTGGCCGACGCCCGGATCAAGTACCTTGCCGGACAGATCGATGAGCAGGGCCTGAAGGACGCCATCAAGCTCTGGGACACCAGCGGCGGCAACAAGGTCAAGGAAGAGATCAACAAGCTCTGGCAGGACAACAAGTAAATGGCAGCCCCCGTCGTCGAGGCTGAGGCCTCGGGGCGGGCGGCCACCCGGCCGCCCGCCCGGGAGCGGAAGAACGCCAAGTTCTCCGTCCATTTCGCGCACTACAAGTGGCTGTACCTGCTGCTGTTGCCGGGCGTGCTGTACTTCGCGGTGTTCCGCTACGGCCCCATGTACGGCGTGTCCATCGCCTTCAAGGACTACGTCCCGTTCCTGGGCGTCAACGGCAGCCGCTGGGTGGGGACCCAGCACTTCGAGGACTTCTTCTCCAACCCGGATTTCCCGCGCCTGCTGGGCAACACCCTGATCCTGGCGTTCCTGAACCTGGGCATCGCCTTCCCGCTGACCATCGTGCTGGCACTGCTGCTGAACGAGGTCCGCCTCTCCGTCCTCAAGCGCACGGTCCAGACCCTGGTGTACATCCCGCACTTCCTGTCCTGGACCATCGTGGCGTCGCTGAGCTTCCTGCTGTTCGCGCTGGATATCGGCCCGATGTTCCAGTTCCTGAACAACGTGATGGGCACCAACATCGACTTCCTGTCCGATCCCGCCTGGTTCCGGCCGCTGATCGTGCTGCAGGAGATCTGGAAGAACACCGGCTGGGGAACCATCATCTTCCTCGCTGCCCTGTCCACCGTGGACCAGGACCAGTACGAGGCCGCGATCATCGACGGCGCCGGACGCTTCCGGCGGGTCTGGCACATCACGCTGCCCGGGATCCGGTCCACCATCATCGTGATGCTGATCCTGGCGATCGGGCAGATGCTCAACACCGGATTCGAACAGATCTACCTGATGACCAACGCCCTCAACCGGGACGTCGCGGATGTTTTTGACACCTACGTGTACTTCGTGGGCATCACCCAGGGCGCCTACTCCTACTCCACTGCGGTGGGCCTGTTCAAATCCCTGGTGGGCCTGGTGCTGATCTTCGGCACCAACTGGCTGGCCAAGCGGTTCAACCAGAGCGGACTGTTCTAATGAAGATCCACAACACCACCGGCGGCCGGGTGTTCGACGCCGCCAACTACGTCTTCCTGTCCCTGGTGGGCATCGTCACCCTGTTGCCGTTCGTCTACGTCTTCGCCGGCTCGTTCGCCACCGAAGCGGAAATCACCCGGCGGGCGTTCTTCGTCTGGCCCGAGCAGTTCAGCCTGGGTTCCTACGAGTACATCTTCTCGACGCCGGCCTTCACCAGGGCGCTCATCACCACCATCCTGGTCACCGCCGTCGGAACGGTTGTCCAGCTGGCGTTCACGGTGACGATGGCCTACCCGCTGGCCAAGAAGACCCTCCGGGGACGCAAGCTCATCCTGTCCCTGGTGGTCTTCGCCATGGTGTTCTCCGGCGGCATGATCCCCACCTTCCTCCTGGTCAAGGACCTGGGCCTGCTCAACTCCTACTGGGCCCTGATCCTCCCGGCGGCGATTAACCCGTTCAGCCTGATCATCATCAAGAACTTCTTCCAGGAGCTTCCCGCGGAGCTGGAGGAATCCGCCAAGATGGACGGCGCCACGGAGATCGGCATCCTTTGGCGGATCCTGCTGCCGCTGTCCAAGCCCGTCCTGGCCACGTTCGCACTGTTCTACGCCGTGGGCATCTGGAACGACTTCATGTCGCCCCTGCTCTACCTCAGCGACAACTCCAAGTGGACCCTGCAGATGTACCTGCGCCAGGTCACCGCGGCCTCGGACCTGCTGGGAACCGGCAACGTTGACCCCAACTACATCCCGCCGGAACAAGGCATCAAATTCGCAGTGATCGTGGTGGCCACCCTGCCCATCCTGATCTTCTACCCCTTCCTGCAGAAGCACTTCGCCAAAGGCATGCTCATCGGCTCCGTCAAGGGCTAGAAACCGCACTCAGAGAAAGAAGACCATGAAGATCCTGCTCGCCGGTGATTCCACCGTCGCCAACTGCCCCACGCACGAGTACCCCATGAGCGGGTGGGGCGCGCAGCTGGCCCCGCACGTCTACCGGCGTGCAGCGGTCCACAACTTCGCCAAGGGTGGGGCCAGTACCGGGTCCTTCCGCGACGAAGGGCTGTGGACGGCGCTGCTGGGAGAGGCCGGCGAAGGCGACCTTGTCCTCATCCAGTTCGGCCACAACGACCAGAAGAAGCAGCACCTCGCAGCGCGCACCGGCTACGCGGCCAACCTGCGCACCATGGTGGGCGAGGTACGTGCCCTGGGCGCGGCTCCGGTGCTGTGCACCTCCGTGGAACGGCGGCACTTCCGGGACGCGCCGTCGTCGTCCGCCGGCATGGGCGACGTGCTGGAGGAAAGCCTGGAGGACTACCCCGAGGTGGTGCGGGAACTGGGGCTGGAACTCGGAGTCCCGGTGATCGACCTCAACGCCTGGACGCGGGACCTGTACGTCCGCCTGGGCCGGGAGCAATCCGTGGCGCTGTTCTGCCACTTCGCGCCGGGGGAGCATGCCTACTGGCCGGACGGGCTGGCGGACAACACGCATTTCTCCCATGAAGGTGCTGCAGTGGTTGCTGAGCACGTGGCAGCCGAGCTTGCGGAGCTTGGGCTCGCAGCCCCGGCTTTTGCAGGTACGACGGCGGAACGCGCCTGAGTGGGCACCGCCATGCGGAGCGCCGGGGTGCTGTACAGCAACGCGCTGGGTGGCCCGGCGGACGTCGCGGACTGGGTGCCGGAAGGGCCGCTGAGTGTTCATGGCCATGAAGGGACGCTGGAGCTGTCCGGCGCACTGGACGACGCGGACTTCGGTGACCACGCCCACTGGACGTTCTGGTGCCCGGAGGAGTTTCCGGACGGGATCCGCATCAGTTGGGAGTTCCGGCCGCTCGAAGAGCCGGGCCTGGCGATGTTGTTCTTCGCTGCGGCCGGCCAGGGCGGGCTGGATCTCTTCAGCCCTGATCTGGCCCCGCGGACCGGGTTCTACCCGCAGTACCATTCGGGGGACATCGATGCCCTGACACGTCTCGTATTTCCGGCACAAGTACGAATCAGAGCGGGCCTTCCGGACGTGCAACCTCCGCAAGAGCGCCGGCTTCGAACTGGTGGCGCAGGGCGCTGACCCGCTGCCGCCCACGGAAGACGCGGTGGATTTCTACCGTCTGGAAGTGGTGAAGGACGGCCCCCAGGTGTCCTTTGCCATCAACGGATTGACCCTGTTCGAGTGGACAGACTCCTCGGGAAGGGTGCTCGGCGGCGGCCGTATCGGGTTCCGGCAGATGGCCCCGCTGCGGGCCGCCTACCGGAACCTGGTGGTGGAGAAGCTGCGCTGAGGCGTCCTACGCCTTGCCGGTGCTCTGCCGGACTACGAGTTCCGGAGTGAACACCACCGCACGGTGCGTGGCGTTCTGGGACTCCACTTCCTCGGTGAGGAGCTCGATGGCGGTCCGGCCCAGCGCCTCGGTGGGCTGCCGGATGGAGGACAGCGGAACCACTGCCGAGACGGCAAAGTCGATGTCGTCATACCCGATCAGCGCCACATCCTCCGGGATGCGGAAGGTGTGGGTCATGGTGAGGGACTGCATGACGCCGAGGGCCAGGAGGTCGTTGGCGCAGAAGATGCCGTCCGGCAGCTGCTCCGGCCCGCGTTCCACCAGCATGTTCCCCACGCTGCGTCCGGCCAGGACGGTCATCCCCTCCGATGTCAGCACTTCCAGTGTTGCGTCGGGCTCCTCCTTGACGGCGCGCTGCGCCCCCTGCAGGCGGTCTGACACCTGGCGGATGGACGTGGGGCCGCCCACGAACGCGAGCCGACGGCGGCCGGTGTCCAGCAGGTGCCGCGCGGCCAGGTACCCGCCGGCGTCGTCATCAACGGAAACTGAACTGAACCTGGACTCGTCCGCGAGGCGGTCCACCAGGACCGTGGGCACGCCGCGCTCGCGGAGGAGGTCCAGCCGCTCGGTGACGTCGCCAACGGGCGAGATCAGGAGGCCCTGGACCCGCTGCTCCTGGAAAAGATCGATGTAATTCGCCTCGCGGCCGGCGTCGTGCCCGCTGTCGCCCAGCAGCACCGCGCTGCCGTGGACGCTGGCGGCATCCTCTGCCGCCCGCACCACCGACGTGAAGAACGGGTTGCCCACGTCAAGGACAATCAGCCCCACGGTGCGGCTGTGGCCGGCGCGGAGCTGGCGGGCCGCGTCGTTGCGGACGAACCCCAGCTCGTCGATGGCTTTCAAGACGCGTTCCTTGGTGCGCTGGGACACCCTGTCCGGGTAATTCAGCACATTGGAGACGGTGCCCACGGCAACGCTGGCGTGGTTGGCAACGTCCTTGATACTGGCGGTGCGGTTCATGATTCTCCGAGCTGCTGGTACGGATGCCCTGACTTCCGCGGCCCAATTGCCGGGGCCGGGTGGAAATGCTTGACACCTACTCAGGTTCAAGAGTACTTTGAATCGTACCAATGAAACGATTCAAATTTCCGCGAGTTCAGGAGAGTTCCAGATGAGGGTGTGCTTCCGGTCCTCGATCCAGCCGGCGCTGATCGACGAGTACAAGCGGCGCCATGCCGCGGTGTGGCCGGAGATGCTTCTTGCCCTGAAGGAAGCGGGCTGGAACAACTACTCCCTGTTCCTGGCGGACGACGGGCTCCTGGTGGGCTACGTCGAGTGCGACGACTTCGACGCCGTGCGTGCCCGCATGGCCCTGACCGAAGTCAACGCGCGATGGCAGGCCGAGATGGCCTCTCTGTTCGATGACACAGAAAACACCGGCCAGGCGCCCGACGAGGGGTTCCAGGTCCTGGAAGAAGTGTTCAACCTTGACGGCCAGCTTGCGGCAGCAGGCTCCACGCCCCAGTAGTTCCACAGTCCTGTAGTTCCACAGTCCAGTAGTTCCATACCCCGGTAACTACAGCGACACCCAGCTCCTGCAGCGGGGCAGTACCCAACAGACCACAGCAGCACAAGACACCGGAAAGAACCACCATCATGAATGACGTAGCAAAGGCGCTGGGCAGGCTCGGAGAGCTTGCCATCGAGGTCCCTTCGTGGGCCTATGGAAATTCAGGCACGCGGTTCAAGGTGTTCGGCACGCCCGGCACGCCGCGAACGGTCCAGGAGAAGCTGGCCGATGCGGCCAAGGTCCATGAGCTGACCGGCCTTGCGCCCACCGTGGCGCTGCACATTCCGTGGGACAAGGTGGACGACTACTCCGCCCTCAAGGAGTACGCCGCCGGCCTGGGCGTGGGCCTGGGCACCATCAACTCCAACACCTTCCAGGATGACGAGTACAAGTTCGGCTCCCTGACGTCCTCCAACGAGGCCGTCCGCCGCCGCGCCATTGAACACCACCTGGACTGCATCGACATCATGCACGCTACGGGCTCACGCGACCTGAAGATCTGGCTGGCGGACGGCACCAACTACCCGGGCCAGGATGATCTCCGCGGCCGCCAGGACCGCCTGGCCGAGTCCCTGCAGGAAATCTACGCCGCCCTGGGTGACGAGCAGCGCCTGGTCCTGGAGTACAAGTTCTTCGAGCCGGCGTTCTATCACACCGATGTTCCGGACTGGGGCACGTCCTACGCCCAGACTCTGGCGCTGGGTGAGAAGGCGTTCGTCTGCCTGGACACCGGCCACCACGCCCCGGGCACCAACATCGAATTCATCGTGATGCAGCTGCTGCGCCTGGGCAAGCTGGGTTCCTTCGACTTCAACTCGCGCTTCTACGCCGACGACGACCTCATTGTGGGTGCCGCCGATCCGTTCCAGCTCTTCCGCATCATGCACGAGGTGATCCGCGGTGGCGGCTTCGGCAAGGAATCCGGTGTGGCGCTGATGCTGGACCAGTGCCACAACCTGGAAGAGAAGATCCCGGGCCAGATCCGGTCCGTGCTGAACGTCCAGGAAATGACGGCCCGCGCCCTGCTGATCGACACCGCGGCCCTCACCGAGGCCCAGCGCGCCGGGGACGTCCTGGCCGCCAACGGCATCTTCAACGACGCCTTCTACACGGACGTCCGCCCCGCCCTGGCCGAGTGGCGTGAATCCCGCGGCCTTCCCGCCGACCCGATGGCCGCCTACAAGGCCAGCGGCTACCAGAAACAGATCAACGAGGACCGCGCAGGCGGCCAGCAAGCCGGATGGGGCGCTTAATTCCTATGAGCAACAAGACTGTTGAAGACCTGGTTTCGCGTTCCAACCGCCTCGGCGCGGACAAGCGGAACACCAACTTTGCCGGCGGCAACACCTCCGCCAAGGGCACCGAGAAGGACCCGGTCACCGGTGAGGACGTCGAACTCCTCTGGGTGAAGGGTTCCGGCGGTGACCTGGGCACGCTGAAGGCTGCGAACCTTGCCGTGCTGCGGCTGGACCGGCTGAACGCCTTGAAGAACGTCTACCCGGGCGTCGAGCGCGAAGACGAAATGGTGGCCGCCTTCGATTACTGCCTGCACGGCAAGGGCGGTGCCGCGCCGTCAATTGACACCGCCATGCATGGCCTGGTGGACGCCGCGCACGTGGACCACCTGCACCCGGACTCCGGCATCGCGATCGCGACGGCGGTGGACGGCGAAGCGCTCACCACCAAGATTTTCGGTGACAAGGTGGTCTGGGTTCCCTGGCGCCGCCCCGGATTCCAGCTGGGCCTGGACATCGCCGCGATCAAGGACGCCAACCCGCAGGCTATCGGCACCATCCTGGGCGGCCACGGCATCACCGCCTGGGGCGCCACCAGCGAAGAGGCCGAGGCCAACTCGCTGTGGATCATCGACCAGGCTGAGCAGTACATCGCCGAGAACGGCGCGGCCGAACCCTTCGGGCCCAAGCTGCCCGGATACGGTGCGCTGCCGGAGGCAGAGCGCCGTGCCAAGGCCGCAGCCTTGGCACCGGTGATCCGCGGCCTGGCCTCCACCGACAAACCGCAGTTGGGGCACTTCAGCGATGACGCCGTCGTCCTCGATTTCCTCGAAGCCGCCGAGCACCCGCGCCTGGGCGCCCTGGGCACCTCCTGCCCGGACCATTTCCTGCGCACCAAGGTCAAGCCGCTGATCCTGGACCTGCCCGCCAACGCTTCGGTCGAGGACTCGGTCTCACGGCTCACAGAACTCCACACGGCATACCGCGAGGACTACCGGGCGTACTACAGCCGCCACGCGGATGCGGACAGCCCGGCGCTGCGCGGCGCGGACCCGGCCATCGTCCTGGTGCCCGGCGTGGGCATGTTCTCCTTCGGCGCCAACAAGCAGACCGCCCGCGTTGCCGGCGAGTTCTACATCAACGCCATCAACGTGATGCGCGGCGCCGAGGCGATTTCCACCTACGCCCCGATTGAGGAATCCGAGAAGTTCCGGATCGAGTACTGGGCACTGGAGGAAGCCAAGCTGGCGCGGCTGCCCAAGCCGAAGTCCCACGCCACCCGCATCGCCCTGGTGACCGGCGCCGCGTCGGGCATCGGCAAGGCCATCGCCACCCGCCTCGCCGCGGAAGGCGCCTGCGTGGTCATCGCCGACCTGAACCTGGAGAACGCCGAAAAGGTGGCCGAAGAGCTCGGCGGCCCGGACGTCGCCATCGGCGTCCAGGCCGACGTTACCGACGAAGCGCAGGTTGCGGCCGCGATCGACGCCGCAGTGCTCGCGTTCGGCGGTGTGGACCTGGTGGTCAACAACGCCGGCCTGTCCATTTCCAAGCCGCTGCTGGAAACCACGGAAAAGGACTGGGACCTGCAGCACAACGTCATGGCCAAGGGCTCCTTCCTGGTGGCCAAGGCCGCCGCGAAGGTCATGATCGCGCAGGGCCTGGGCGGGGACATCATCTACATCTCCTCCAAGAACTCCGTGTTCGCCGGCCCCAACAACATCGCCTACTCCGCCACCAAGGCAGACCAGGCCCACCAGGTCCGCCTGCTCGCCGCCGAACTGGGCGAGCACGGTATCCGCGTCAACGGCATCAACCCCGACGGTGTGGTCCGCGGCTCCGGCATCTTCGCCGGCGGCTGGGGCGCCAAGCGCGCCGCCGTGTACGGCGTGGACGAAGAGAAACTGGGCGAGTACTACGCCCAGCGGACCCTGCTCAAGCGCGAAGTCCTGCCCGAGCACGTGGCCAACGCCGCCGCCGTCCTCACCAGCAACGAACTGTCCCACACCACCGGCCTGCACATCCCCGTGGACGCCGGAGTGGCCGCAGCCTTCCTCCGGTGAGCACGTTGATCAACGATGCCGACGGCGCGGACACGGCCTCTGGCGTGTTCGCAGCCGTCGACATCGGCGCCTCGTCCGGCCGCGTCATGCTCGGCCGTGTTTCACCGGAGTCCGGGGTGGCCCTGGAAACCGTCCACCGCTTCCCCAACGGCGTGGTGGAGATCGACGGCGGCCTCCGCTGGAACTTCGACGCGCTCTTCGCGGAGGTGCTTGCAGGCCTCCGTACTGCCGCGACGGTGGCCGCCGGGCAGGGCGAACGGATCGCCAGCATCGGCATCGACACCTGGGCCGTGGACTACGGCCTGGTGGACGCTGACGGGAACCTCGTGGCCCAGCCGTTCAGCTACCGCGATGACCGCAGCCGGTCCGCCGTGGAGCCTGTCCACCGGAAACTGGACCCGGAGCGGCTGTACGCCACCACCGGCCTGCAGTTCCTGCAATTCAACACGATTTACCAGCTGGCCACCGAGAGGGAACTCGACGGGCTGCAGGCCCTCCTGATCCCGGACCTCATCGCCTTCCTGCTCACGGGCGCCCGCCGGACCGAGGCCACCAACGCCTCCACCACCGGTTTGTTTGACGCCGTGGCGGGGGAGTGGGCCACCGAATTCCTGGCGGCGCTGGGCTTGCGGAAGGACCTGTTCCCGCCGCTGATCCAGCCCGGCGAAGCGTTCGGCACCCTCCTCCCGGCCATTGCCGAGGAGGTGGGCCTGCCCTCCAGCACCCCCGTAGTGGCCGTGGGCTCGCACGATACCGCGTCCGCCGTCGCGGCCGTCCCGGCTGATACGGAGGGCGACGGCGGCGACTTCGCCTACGTCTCCTCCGGCACCTGGTCCCTCGTGGGCCTGGAACTGCAGCACCCGGTCCTCACCGAAGCCAGCCGGGAGGCGAACTTCACCAACGAACGCGGCGTGGACGGCACCATCCGCTACCTGCGCAACATCGGGGGGCTCTGGCTGCTCAGCGAATGCCAGCGCACCTGGGCATCGGAAGGGTTCCAGCCGGACCTGACGGCCCTGCTGGCCGCTGCCGCCGCGCTGCCCGCCGGCGGACCGCAAATCAATGCGGATGATCCGTACTTCATTGCCCCGGACAACATGCCCGAACGCATCCGTGCGGCAGTCCGGCGCACGGGCGAGGTGCTGCCGAACGATCCTGCAGCCATCACCCGGTGCATCATGGACAGCCTCGCTGCCGGATACGCCCGGACCCTGGCCGATGCCGAACGCCTGGCGGACCGCTCCGTGGGCGTGGTGCACGTGGTGGGCGGCGGATCGCAGAATGCCCTCCTCTGCCAGCTCACGGCCGATGCCACCCGGCGCCCGGTCATCGCCGGGCCCGTGGAAGCGACAGCCCTGGGCAATGTGCTCGTGCAGGCCCGGGCGGCAGGCGCCGTGGCAGGCGGCCTGACCGAACTGCGCCGGCTCATCGCCGCCGGAGCCAGCCTGCACCGCTACGAGCCCCTCGACCTCCCCGTTACCGCCTCCCGGAATTGACACTATGAAAATCGCACTATTCGCCACCTGCATCGTGGACGGCATGTATCCGCGGGCTGCCCAGGCCACGGTGGCGGTCCTGGAACGGCTGGGCCACGAGGTGGTCTTCCCCAAGGGGCAGGCCTGCTGCGGGCAGATGCACGTCAACAGCGGCTACTTCAAGGAAGCCCTGCCAGTGGTGGCCAACCACGTCAGGGCCTTCGAATCGGAGGACTACGACGTCGCGGTGGCGCCGTCCGGGTCCTGCGTGGCGTCCGTGAAGCACCAGCACCCCATGGTGGCCCGCCGCGCAGGGGATGCCGGGCTCGAGGAGCGGGCAACCGCCGTCGGGAAGAAAACCTACGAGCTGTCCGAACTGCTGGTGGACGTCCTGGGCGTCACCGACCCTGCCGGACAGTTGGGCTCCTACTTCCCGCACACAGTGACCTACCACCCCTCCTGCCACGGCATGCGCCTGCTCAAGCTCGGCGACCGGCAGGCCGGCCTGCTCCGCGGCGTGGAGGGCCTGGAGCTGCTGGACCTGCCGGAGGCAGACCAGTGCTGCGGGTTCGGCGGCACATTTTCCGTGAAGAACGCCGACGTTTCGTCGGCGATGCTGGCGGACAAGACGGCAAACATCCGCAGCACCGGGGCGTCGGTGTGCGCCGGCGGGGACTACTCCTGCCTGATGCACATCGGCGGCGGCCTCTCCCGGCAGGAGTCCGGTGTGGCCACGCTGCACCTGGCCGAGATCCTCGCCAGCACCGAAGCCGAGCCGGTCGCCGTTCCAGGACCTGCCGGACAAACCGTGAAAGTGGTGGTCAAATAATGTCCCGCACCGCACTGGGAATGCCCGGCCTGCGGCCCGGCTCCGGGAACCTCTTCGCTGAGGAAAAGTTTCCCTCAGCGGCCCGAAGGGAGCTCGGCAACAGCCAGCTCCGCCGCAACCTGAAGCACGCCACCTCCACCATCCGCACCAAGCGCCTCAACGTCACCGGGGAACTGCCCGACTGGGAGGAACTGCGCGACGCCGGCAGTGCCCTGAAGACCTCCGTCATGGCGCGACTGCCCGAACTCCTGGAAGCCTTCGAAGCCAACGTCACCGCCCGCGGCGGCACGGTGCACTGGGCCCGCGACGCCGATGAGGCCAACCGCATCATCCACGAACTTGTCAAAGCCGAGGGCGTGGACGAGGTGGTCAAGGTCAAGTCGATGGCCACCCAGGAAATCGGCATGAACGAATACCTCGAAGAGCACGGCATTGCCGCCTACGAAACGGACCTGGCCGAACTCATCGTCCAGCTGGACCATGACAAGCCCAGCCACATCCTGGTCCCGGCGATCCACAAGAACCGCACCGAGGTCCGCGACATCTTCCTCAAGGAAATGCCCGGCGTCGATCCCCACCTCACGGACGAACCGCGCCGCCTCGCCATGGCCGCCCGGGCCCACCTGCGCGCCAAGTTCCTCACCGCCAAAGTGGCGATCTCCGGGGCGAACTTCGGCATCGCGGACTCCGGGACCCTCAGCGTGGTGGAGTCCGAGGGCAACGGCCGCATGTGCCTCACGCTGCCGGAGACCCTGATTACCGTGATGGGCATCGAGAAACTGCTGCCCACCTTCTCGGACCTTGAGGTGTTCCTGCAGCTCCTTCCGCGCTCCTCCACCGGCGAGCGGATGAACCCCTACACCTCCCTCTGGACCGGCGTCACCGAAGGAGACGGGCCTTCCACGTTCCACGTCATCCTGCTGGACAACGGACGGACCAACGCCCTGGCCGATGAGATGGGCCGCTCGGCCCTGCATTGCATCCGCTGCAGCGCCTGCATCAACGTCTGCCCCGTCTACGAACGCACCGGCGGCCACGCCTACGGCTCAACGTACCCGGGCCCCATCGGCGCCATACTGTCGCCGCTGATGACCGGCGTCGAAGCCGAGGAGAACGGGTCGCTGCCGTACGCGTCCTCGCTCTGCGGGGCCTGCTACGACGCCTGCCCGGTCAAGATCAACATCCCGGACATCCTGGTCCACCTCCGCGGAAAGGACGTGGACGCCCACCGCGGCGGACTCCCGTCCCAACTGGACGTCGGGCTCAAGGCGGCCTCATGGGCGCTGTCCGACGGACGCCGGCTGGGCGCCGTCGAAAAGCTCCTGCCCCTGGGCCGCGCCGCCGCCGGCAAGGACAAGAAAATCAAGAAACTGCCCGGCATCGCCGCCGGCTGGACCCAGAGCCGCGACATCCCCGCGCCCCCGTCCCAGTCCTTCCGCGACTGGTGGGCCAAGGAGCACAAGGAATCATGAGCACCCGCGAACACATCCTCGCTGCCGTCCGCACCGCGCTGCAGGACGCCCCGGCCGTTCCGGACATTCCACGGACCTACCGCCAGGACGGAAACCTCAACGCGGAGGAACGCATCGACGTGCTGGTGGACCGGCTGGAGGACTACAAAGCCGGCGTGACGGTGGTGGACGAAGCCGCTATTCCGGCCACCATCCAGGGCCTGCTCGCCGGCGCGCGCTCCTACGTGGTGCCCGCCGGGCTGGACCCGGCCTGGCTCGCCTGGGAAACGGAACCTTCCAGGGTGAAGTACGACGGCGGCGGGCACGGCGCGCGGTCCGTCACCGAACTCGACGCAACCGACGCCGTCGTGACCTCCAGTGCGGTGACCGTCGCCGAATCCGGGACCATCATCCTGGACGGCAGCCCCGACCAGGGCCGCCGCGCCATCTCGCTGATCCCGGACCACCACATCTGCGTGGTCCACAGCCGCGACATCACCCAGATCCTCCCCGAAGCCCTCCGCCGCCTGGACGGCACCCGCCCGCTCACCATGATCAGCGGCCCCAGCGCCACCTCGGACATCGAACTCGAACGCGTCGAAGGCGTCCACGGGCCACGCCGGCTGGACGTCATCATCACCAAACAGTCCGGGAAGCTTCCCGCGTCATAGGATCTAGCCATGCCCCTCTTTGACCTTCCCCTGGCCCAGCTCCGCGGCTACACCTCCGACGTGACACCGCCCAACGACCTTGCAACGTTTTGGGACACGACCATCGAAGAGGCGCGGGCCTTCCCGCTGGAGGCCGCCTTCGAACCTGTCGAGAACTACCTCACCCTCATCGACACGTTCGACGCCACGTTTGCCGGTTATGGCGGGGCCCCGATCAAAGGCTGGCTGCACCTGCCGGCCAACCGCGAACCGGGTGCACGCCTGCCCGTAGTGGTCCAGTACGCCGGCTACTCCGGTGGCCGCGGCCTGGTTAACCAGGACACCCGGTGGGCCCAGGCGGGCTATGCGCACTTCATCATGGACACGCGGGGACAGGGTTACGGTGGCCTCATCGGCGACACTCCGGACCCGCACCCCTCCGCCGGGGACGTAGCCCACGCGGGCCTGATGACCCGGGGCGCCGGAAGCAGGGAGGACTACTACTACCGGCGTGTCTACGTGGACGCCTTCCGGGCCGTGGAAGCCGCCCAGTCCCATCCCGGCGTCGACCCCACCAAGGTGGTGCTGGCGGGCGTCAGCCAGGGCGGCGGCATTGTGGTGGCCACGGCAGGCCTTGCGGCCGGAAGGCTCGACGGCGTCATCGCCGCGCTGCCCGACGTTCCCTTCCTGCAGGACTTCCCGCGCGCCATCGACATCACACCCCGCGGCCCCTACCCCGAAATCGCCCAGTTCCTTGGCCGCCACCGCGACCGCTATGACTCCATCCTCGAAGTCCTGCGGTATTTCGACGGCGTCAACCTGGCCCGCTGGGCAACGGTGCCGGCGCTCTACTCGGTGGCGCAAATGGATGACGTCTGCCCGCCGTCCACGGTCTTCGCCAGCTTCAACGCCTACGGCGGGGGAGACGCCGGTTCTTCCGGAACCGGAGCGGCCAAGGAGATCGAGGTCTACCGGTTCAACAACCACGAAGGTGGCCAGGAGCACCAGTGGATCAGGCAGCTGGTGTTCCTGCGCAAGATCTTGGGCTGACCTGCCCCCACCCCAACTAGGTAGCAGTAGATGTCGTTTTGGAGCCTCAAAACGACATCTACTGCTACCTAGTTGGGAGGCGATTTGGCGGTTCGGCTGGCGTGAGCCTATGGTCTTCCCATGACTAACCGTTGGTATGCGTATTTTTCGTTGGCTCTGGAGGGGCCCGCGTCTAACTGACACGCATCCAACTTTCCTTCAGAGCCAACAGGGCAGAGATTATTCTCTGCCCTTCGCCGTTTCTCCGGCGGGTTCTGAAATCCGGGCCCGCTTCCCATCTGGAACAGGACCCGAACATGAGCACCGCAACAGCAGCAGCAGCACAATCCACCTCGAACCTGCGCGTCAGCGAATTCACCCCGCTGCCCACCCCTTCCGAACTGATCGCGGACCTGCCCCTCGACGCACAGGCGGCCGCCGTCGTCGAACGCGGCCGCGATGAAGTCCGCGCCATCATGGACGGCGTGGACGACCGCCTGCTGGTGATCGTGGGCCCGTGCTCGATCCACGATCCCAAGGCCGGGCTGGAATACGCCCGCCGGCTGGTCAGCCAGGCTGAAAAGCACAAGGAAGACCTCCTGATCGTCATGCGGACGTACTTCGAGAAGCCGCGCACCACCGTGGGCTGGAAGGGCCTGATCAACGATCCGCGGCTGGACGGCAGCCACGACATGGTCACCGGCCTGCGGACCGCACGCCACTTCCTCCAGCAGGTCACCGCCCTGGGACTGCCCACCGCCACCGAGTTCCTCGAACCGATTAGCCCGCAGTACATGGCCGACCTCATTTCCTGGGGCGCCATCGGGGCCCGCACCACCGAGAGCCAGATCCACCGCCAGTTGGCGTCCGGCCTGTCCATGCCGATCGGCTTCAAGAACGGGACCGACGGCGGCCTGCAGGTTGCCATCGACGCCTGCGGTGCCGCTGCGGCAGCCCAGGCGTTCCTGGGGATCGACGGTGATGGCCGGGCCGCGCTGGTGACCACCGCAGGCAACCCGGACACGCACGTCATCCTCCGCGGCGGACGGAAGGGCCCCAACTACTCGACGGCAGACGTCGAAGCCGCCTCCACCACCCTGGCAGGCAAGGGACTGAACCCGCGCCTGATCGTGGACGCCAGCCACGCCAACAGCGGCAAGAGCCACCACCGGCAGGCGGAGGTTGCCCTGGAAATCGGTGCGCAGCTCGAAGAGGGTGGCCCCGCCGCACAGGCGATCGCCGGCGTCATGCTCGAAAGCTTCCTGGTGGGAGGCGCCCAGGACCTGGATGTCGTGGAGCACGCTGCGGGCCGGGATGAGCTGGTCTACGGGCAGAGCGTCACCGATGCGTGCATGGAGTGGGACGTCTCGGCGTCGGTGCTGGAGCAGCTGGCCGCCTCAGCCCGCAAGCGCAGGGGCTGACGGGGTCAACGGGAGGGGTGGGGCGCCGGGTAAATAGGGGGACCCCACTACTTTCACTTCTGCCACAGGAACATCTAGAGTATCTGGATAGGTGGTTGGTGGATGGCTCAGCATCGGAACACCGCATTTGGTACGACCCGGGGGTCCACTGTGTCCATCCGTCAGCAAAGGAAAATAGGGAAATGTCCGCAGAACAGAACTTCTCGAACGCGAAGTTCCTGACCGTGGCAGAAGTTGCCCAGGTCATGCGCGTCTCCAAAATGACCGTCTACCGCCTGGTCCACTCCGGTGAAATGCCAGCAGTCCGCTTTGGCCGCTCCTACCGCGTGCCCGAGACTGCGGTGGACCAGTACCTCAGGGGCGCCGTGGTGGACGGGCACGCAGGCACCGCCTGAGCCGGGTGCGCCGTAAATCCGGTACTTGTGCCGGTTGTCCGCGGCGGCGGTTAGATGCCGCCCCCCGGAAGCGGTACGCTGTTAAGGAACGTTTTACGTCATTGTAAGAATCTGTCAGTTGTTCAGTTCGTAGCTTTGTCCGCGGACCATTTCCATCAGACAGGTACTGCATCTAGTTTGTAAGGAACTTTCGTGGGTTCAGTTATCAAGAAGCGTCGCAAGCGTATGGCCAAGAAGAAGCACCGCAAGCTGCTTCGCAAGACCCGTCACCAGCGCCGCAATAAGAAGTAGAGATACTTCGAAAAGCGTGGAAATGCCCGCCGCCTTCCAAGGTGGCGGGCATTTCTTTTGCCCTCAGAAGCGCCGGGTTAGGCCCGGGGGCCGCGGATCCTCGCGAAGCCCTTCCAGAGGCCGTACACGGCGCCGCCCATGGTTGCGGCCTTGAGGCCGAACGTCGCAGCCCGGCGGCCGGCGCGGAAGTCGTACACCGGCCAGTTGTTGTCGCGCGCGTGGCGGCGCAGCTTGGCGTCCGGATTGATGGCCACCGGATGGCCCACCAGGGACAGCAGCGGGATGTCGTTGTAGGAGTCGCTGTAGGCCCAGCAGCGCTTAAGGTCCAGGTCCTCCTGGTCAGCGATGCCCTGCACCGCCACCGCTTTGGCAGAGCCATGCAGAATGTCTCCCACCAGCCTGCCGGTGTACATTCCGTCCGAGACCTCGCCCACCGTTCCCAGCGCCCCGGTCAGGCCCAGCCGGGTGGAGATGACTGTCGCAACTTCAATGGGGGTGGCGGTGACCAGCCAGACGCGGCGGCCCACCCTGAGGTGCTGTTCGGCCAGTGCCTTGGCACCGGGCCAGATCCGCGAGGCGATCATCTCGTCGTAGACCTCTTCGCCCAGCGCCTTGATGTCCTCCACTGCGATGCCGGCAGCGAGGGTGAGCGCTGAATCACGGACAGCGTGGACGTCGTCGATGTTCTCGCCGCGGGCCACGAACTTGAACTGCTTCCAGGCGAAACCGGCTGCCTCCGCCAGCGTGAATGCCCCCCGCTGGTGCATCTTCCGGGCCACGTGGAACAGGCTGGCGCCGCGCATGAGGGTGTTGTCCACATCGAAAAACGCCGCCTCGCCCGGCTGCGGCGCAGCGACCGGCCGGGTCACAACGGCGACGTATTTCTCCTCGGGCATGGACTTGAGTCTAGTCAATTCACCGGGCGGCCGCGGCCGGCATGCCGGGCGGGGTGTAGGCGTGCTTCAACGGCGCTACCGTTAAAGCATGCCCACACCCCATGTTGTACTGGTCACCAAAGCGAACTGCCACCTGTGCGAAGACGCGCGCGACGCCGTCGGCCGGGTCACTGCCGCCCTGGGCCTTAAGTGGAGCGAAGAGTTGGTGGACAACCAACCGGAACTGCGCGAACGCTATGCGGAGGAAATCCCCGTGGTCCTCGTGGACGGTGTGCAGCGCGACTTCTGGAAGATCGACGAAGCCCGGCTGGAACGCGTCCTGCAACGGGCCATGGCGCAGTAGGGGCGCGGTCCGACGTGACGGTACCTGCTTTGTTGGCACCGGCGATGGGGCTCTAGAGTGGAGGCACAACGCGATGCAAGGGAGGGCTGGTGACTTCGCTGGACTCAACTCCCCAGGCCGTCCCGGACCTGCCGGACGCCACGGGTACGCCGGCCAAGCAGATTCCGCCCGCAGCGGTGGCACGGCTGACGATCTACCTCCGCGCCCTCAACACCCTCCTGGCCGACGGCATCGAGCGGGTGTCCTCCGAATCACTGGCCGAAGCCTCCGGCGTGAGTTCCTCCACGCTCCGCAAGGACCTTTCGCATGTAGGTTCCTACGGCACCCGCGGGGTGGGTTACGAAGTCCAGTACCTGAGCCGCCATATCGCTGCCGCACTGGGCCTGACGCACGACTGGAAGGTCGCCATTGTGGGCGCCGGCAACCTGGGCAAGGCCCTGGCCCGGTATGGCGGGTTCGAGTCCAGGGGATTCGACGTAGTGGCCATCTTCGACGCCGACCAGATGGTGGTGGGAAACGAAGTGGGGTGGCTGCGGGTCAGCGATGTCGCGGACCTGGAAGCGGTGTTGCACCGGACCGGGGCCAACATGGTGGTGCTGGCTTTGCCGGCATCCGTAGCCCAGGGGGTCTGCGACCGGGTAGTGGCGGCCGGCGTGCGGAGCGTCCTGAGCTTCGCCCCTGTGATGCTGCAGGTCCCCGAGGGCGTCAACCTGCGCAAGGTGGACATGGCCACCGAGCTTCAGATCCTTGCCTACCACGCACAACGGGCGCAGGCCCCGGAGCAGACTGCCTGAAAACCGGCAGGTCCGGAACCCGCGCCCGCGGGAGTGGAGCTAAGGGTCAGCGGCCGTACGGGCTGCCGAAACCGCCACCGTAAGGGTTGGCGAAGGGCTGCTGCTTCCGGAAGTACGGCGCAGCGGCCGGCAGGTACAGCAGCACGATGGCCGCGATGCCCAGGACGGTGCCGAGCGTACCGAAGGTGGGGATACCGAACAGCCCGAAGACCGACAGGCCCGCGAAGACCGTTCCCAGGATGCGTGCCCAGTTCTTGCCCTTGCGGACAAAGAAGGCCACCAGGAAGTACAGGCCGGCGCCCAGGATGGCGAATACCACCAGGGTTCCGCCAATGAAGCCCTGGACGTCGTCGTATGTCACGCCGGTGGCGCCGCTCGACTCCATCTGGTCCTCGAATGTCTGGCGGAACACGGGGTCGTTCAACTGGCCGAGGCCCGTCAGCATGGAAATCACGAAAATGGCTGCGGCCGCGAGCAGGAGCCAGAAGGAAATGTTGACCAGCTGTGGAACCCCGTTGCTGCCGGCCGGCTGGGGCTGCTCAGACGGGTAGGGGGACTGGCCGTACGGCGACTGGCCGAACTGCTGACCGTTACCTGGAGCGTTCTGGCCGAACTGCTGGCCATAGCCCTGGCCGTACTGCTGGCCCTGCTGGGGTGCGTTCTGCCCGTACTGCGGGGCAGCCGGCGGCTGCGAACCGAACTGCTGGCCCTGCTGCGGCGCGTTTTGCCCGTACTGCGGAGCGTTCTGGCCGTACTGCGGCTGGTCCTGGCCCTGCTGCGGCGCGTTCTGCCCGTACTGGGGTGCGTTCTGGCCATACTGCGGGGCGTTTTCGCCAAAGCGCGGCGGCTGGTTGCCGGCATCGCCGTTGGTGTTCGAGTTGCCGGTGTTTGAACTGCCGGAGTGGGGATCGTTGGATCCCGGCGGCGGGACAGGGGGAGTGCTCATGAGCGGTCCTCTATTCATGTCGGGTTACAGGTGGGTTGCCGAGGATCGGTCCAGTGCCCCTACCCCCAGCATGACTTAAGACCACCGTACCCCCGGCCGCCGCCCTTGGGGATCATTCGGAAGAGGTATTCCGGCGCGGACTTCCGCGGAACCAGGCCTGCGCCTTCGGCAACCACATCAGGACGGTTGCAGCCAGCGCCACCACGAACGCCACCCAGTTCCCGGCCTGGCCGGTGCCGGCGGAGCCATTCACCACGGCGAGGCCAAGGGTGATGGCCGCCAGCACAGTGAGGGCCACCCGCGCCCAGGACCGCCCTGCCTTCATCTTGAGCGCGAAGACCATCTGGGCCGCCCCCACCGCGGCGGCCAGCAGCATCAGCACCACCACGCCCATGGCAGCCGCCGGTGCCGCGGCGAACAGGACCAGCGAAGCCAGCATTCCCAGCAGGCCTCCCAGCAGGGACAGGACTCCGCCCACAAACCAGATCCAGAAGGAGACCTTCAGTTCAAGGGGCAGCCCGGCGAGGGAAAACATCGCGGCAGCCCCGCTGCGGGGAGCGCTGGGGGAGTTGCTCATGGCGTTCACTGTAGCGCCGTCGTCGTGCCTGGCCGGGCCTCACGCTCCCGTGCCGCAGGGCTGGGCCGGGAACTGCGCAAGGGGTCCTGCTTAAACGGGAAACCCCGGCCCGCCCTGAGGGCGGCGCCGGGGTTTCGCCCGAAGGATTCGCTGCTTACGCGGCGGGGGCGATGAACGCGAGTTCCAGGTTGATGGCAACCTTGTCGCTGACCAGCACGCCGCCGGTCTCCAGGACGGCGTTCCAGGTCAGGCCGAAGTCCTTGCGGCTGATGGTGGTCTCTGCGGAGACGCCGGCGCGGGTGTTGCCGAAGGGATCAACCGCCACGCCGTTGAACTCGGTTTCGAGGGTCACGGGGCGGGTGACACCCTTGATGGTGAGGTCGCCGGTCAGTTCGTAGCTGTTGCCCTTGGCCACCAGGCCGTTGGACACGAAGGACATTTCCGGGAACTTCTCCACGTCGAAGAAGTCCTCGCCCTTGACGTGGCCGTCGCGGTTGGCGTCGCCGGAGTCGAAGCTGGCGGTGTTGATGGTGGCGGCGATCTTGGACTGGGCTACGTCCTCGGCGAGCTCGAGCGTGGCGTTGGCGTCGGTGAACTGCCCGCGCACCTTGCTGATGCCGGCGTGCCGGACAGTGAAGCCGATCTCGCTGTGGGAGTTGTCGAGGGTCCAGGTGCCGGTGGTGACGTCTGCGGGAAGTGCCATGGTGTTGCTCCTAGTGTCTGCGTGCCTGCGGGATTCTGCTGTTGAAGCTTCATCGGTTGAAGTCTCAACTAACTTGCTGCATCCAGTATAAACATGCATTTGCATCTTTTGTTCCCGTCAGCGGAACATTTCTTCAAAAACTTCAGTTCTACTCTTTGTAGAAGATTTCGGATCGCAGGCCATCTTTGAGAAACTGGTAAACATGCCCCAAGCCACTGTCCATCTGCTCCGCCACGGCGAGGTCCATAATCCCGACGGCGTTCTGTACGGACGGCTGCCCGAATTCCACCTCTCCGAACTGGGGCGGGAGATGGCCCGCATGCTTGCCGGGCACTTCCGGGAACAGGCAGAAGCCGGCGCCAGGATCACCTATCTTGCTGCCTCTCCGCTGGACCGGGCCCAGGAAACGGCAGCCCCCACGGCAGAAGCATTGCGCCTGCAGATCCACACCGACGCACGCATCATCGAAGCCGAAAACTACTTCGAGGGCATGAAGGTCACCAAGGCCGAACTGCGCCGGCCGAAGCACTGGCCGCGGCTGGTCAACCCGCTGCGGCCCTCCTGGGGCGAGCCGTACAAGCAGCAGGCATCCCGCGTCATGGCGGCGGTCCAGGAAGCACGCCTGCGCGCCATCGATTTCGCCGGCGGTGACTACGGCACCAACGGCCCCGAAGCCATCATGGTCAGCCACCAGCTCCCCATCTGGGCCACCCGCCTCAGCGCGGAGGGCAAACCACTCTGGCATGACCCGCGGAAACGCGAATGCACCCTCACCTCCATTACGTCCCTGGTGTTCGACGACGACGGCAGCCTCCTGCGCGTCCAGTACAGCGAACCGGCGGCGTCCCTTCTTCCCGGTGCCGCCAGCACCCCTGGAGCCTAAGCAGTGACCCACAACAACCTGACCCCGCGCCGGAGCGTGCTGGCTGCCGGCGGCCTCGCCCTAACCGCGCTCACCATGGGACTATCGGGCTGCGCCCAGGAAGACGCCCTGGCGAAGCAGGCCAGGGCCGGGGACAACAAGAACTATGTGGCGGGCGACGGCTCCGTCACCGAGTTCGCCGTAGCGGACCGCAAGGACGCCATCCAGGTCAACGGCACCCTCTTCAACGGCACCACGGTGACCCCGGCAGACTTCCAGGGCAAGGTGACCATCCTGAACTTCTGGTTCGCCGCGTGCGCCCCGTGCCGGGTGGAAGCCCCCATCCTCGAGGAGCTCCACCAGGAGTTCAAGGACCAGGGCGTGCAGTTCTACGGCGTCAACCTCCGCGACGAGAAGGCAACCGCGGAAGCGTTCGATAAGACGTTCAACCTCACCTACCCCAGCTTCGACGACAAGGACGGCGGCGTGCTGCTGTCCGTATCCGGCCTGGTTCCTCCCGGCGCGGTCCCCACCACCCTTGTCCTGGACAAGCAGGGCCGCGTGGCTTCCCGCGTCCTGGGCGAAATCCAGAAGGGCACCCTGAAAGCCCTGATCACCGCCGCCGTGGCCGAGTAGCGGCGGCACGCTCCCGTGAACAGCCCCTTCGCCGAAACCATCCTGAACGGATCGCTCCTGCTCGCCATCCCCGTGGCGCTGCTGGCCGGCCTGGTCTCCTTCCTCTCTCCCTGCGTGCTGCCCCTGGTCCCGGGTTACCTGGGCTACGTCACCGGGCTCAGCGGCGTGGACCTGCAAAAGCAGCGGCGGGGCCGGATGTTCGTGGGCATCGGACTGTTCGTGCTGGGTTTCTCCGTGATTTTCGTCCTGCTGGGCGGGGCCTTCGGGCAGTTGGGCACCCTGATCACCGGATCCCAGAACGCCTGGATCACCCAGGTCCTCGGCGTGCTGGTCATCATCATGGGAGTGGTCTTCATGGGCGGCCTGGGCTGGCTGCAGCGCGACGCCAAGATCCACGCCAAGCCGCCCGCCGGCCTGTGGGGTGCGCCACTGCTCGGCCTGACCTTCGGGCTGGGCTGGGCACCATGCATCGGACCCACCTACTCCGCTGTCCAGCTGCTCAGCCTTTCCGGCGGCTCGTCAGCAGCCAAGGGCGCCTTCCTGGCGTTTGTCTATAGCCTTGGCCTGGGCATCCCGTTCCTGCTGATCGCGCTCGCCGTGCGCCGCGGCATGGGTGTCATGGCATTTTTCCGCAAGCACCGGCTCGCTATCCAGCGGACCGGCGGCGGCATCCTGGTGGTGCTGGGTGTGCTGATGGCCACCGGCGTCTGGGGGACCTGGGTGACCGAGCTGCAGTACTGGTTCCAAACCGACGTGAAGTTGCCAATCTGATGAGCGAGCGTGTGAACGTAAAGAAGAAGTCCCCCGCCCCGGATGCGGACAAGGTGTCAGCGGCAAAGGCCGACGCCGCGCTGCCAGCGCTGGGCGCCAAGGAGATGCTGCGGTTCGCCTGGACCCAGCTGACCAGCATGCGCACCGCGCTGTTCCTGCTGCTGCTCCTGGCGGTGGCCGCGGTTCCGGGATCGCTGTTTCCGCAGCGCCCGGCCAACCCCTCCGTTGTCACTCAATACATCAAAGACCACCCAGACTACGGCAAGCTGCTGGACAGCCTGCAGCTCTACGACGTCTATTCCTCGGTATGGTTCTCCGCCATCTACCTGCTGCTGTTCATCTCCCTGATCGGCTGCGTGGTGCCCCGGGCCATCGCCCATTACAAGGCCATGCGCTCCCAACCGCCCCGGACGCCCAAGCGGCTCTCCCGCCTCCCCGAGTACGGCACGCTGGTCATTCCCGCCGACGCCGGGATCCCGGCGTCGGACGCCATCCACGGTGCCGCGGGGCTGCTGAGGAAGCGCGGCTACCGCGTTGAGGTAAGGGACGCCGACGGCGCGCGGCCGTCTTTGGGCGCAGAACGCGGGCTCTCCAAGGAAGTGGGAAACCTGATTTTCCACACCTCCCTGATCGGGGTCCTGGTGTCAGTGGCCCTCGGCGGCCTCTTCGGCTACAGCGGCCAGCGGATCCTGGTGGAAGGCGACACCTTCGTGAACACCCTGGTGGGCTATGACCAGTTCACGCCGGGCACCAACTTCCAGTCCAGCCAACTGCAGCCCTACTCGGTGCAGCTGGACAAGTTCGACATCACCTTTGACCGCGAATCGCAGGGCAAGTTCGGCCAGCCCATCGACTTCTCGGCAGCTGTCACCACCAAGGAAAACCCCGACGCGCCTGCCAAGAAGGAGACGCTGAAGGTCAACGACCCCATCACCCTGGGCGGCACCAGCATCTACCTCACCGGCAACGGCTACGCCCCGGTGGTGACCATCCGCGACGGCGACGGCAACGTGGCCATGCAGGGCCCCGTGGTGGCCAAGCTGCAGGGCGACAACTACTACTCCTCGGTGGTCATCAAGGTCCCCGACGCCAAGCCGGACCAGCTCGGATTCCAGGGCTTCTTCCTGCCGACGGCCTTCGTTACGGAGCAGGGCGTGTCCTTTAGCGGCGACCCCGCTCTCTTCAACCCGCAGCTGTCCCTGAACTCCTACTACGGCGACCTGGGACTGGACACCGGCTCGCCGCAGAACGTCTTCGAGATCGACGTCAAGGACCTCACGCCGCTGAACGCCCGCAACCTCGACTCCGGCGGCATCACCCTGTCACCCGGCGCCACCTACACGCTGCCGGACGGCAAGGGCTCCATCAGCTTCGACGGCGTCAAGCGGTACGTAGGCGTGGACATCCACCACAACCCCGGCCAGCTGTACGCACTGATCTTCGCGCTCCTGGCAGTGGCCGGCCTGATCCTCTCCCTGTACGTCAACCGGCGCCGCGCCTGGGTGCGCACCGGCACGCACGAGGACGGCCGGACCATGGTGGAGTACGGCCTCCTGGCCCGCGGCGAGGACCACCGCCTGGCCGGGGAAGCTGCAGCCATACGCACCCTGCTGGCCCAGGAATGGGGCCTCGCGGCCGATCCGCAGCAGGACGGCGACCGGCAGGAAGATTCCACCCAGTCCCAGCAAACTCCCAGCAGCCTCGGCGATAATGGCGCAGGCACCCCCACCCCAGCAAGCCCCGCAGGGCCCGAAAAGGACCAGTAATGCCGTTTGGAATCAACGAAACCATGGGCCAGTACAGCGAGCTCTTCATGCTGCTGGCGGCGGGCACGTACACCGTAGCCTTCATTGCCTTCGCCTGGGACCTGGCCAAGAGCAGCCGGGCACTCCAGGCCATCGACCTCAAGGCCGCACAGGCCGTGGAACCGGCCAAGGTTCCCGCCGCTGTCGGCGCCGGCAACCGTGCCGAGTCCAGCGTTGGCGGGCCGGCCGGCCGGGCCGAGCGTCCGTCGTCGTCCGCGGCATCTGGCACCCCGGTGGGCGGCGGCATCGTCACCGCCGGCGCCGACATGAAATACTCGGCGGCCAGGCGCGCCCCCGCCCGCGTTGCGGTGGCCCTCACCGTCCTGGGCGCCCTGATCCATGGCGCCGGCGTGGTCACCCGGGCACTGGGAGCCGGACGCGTGCCGTGGGGCAACATGTACGAGTTCCTCACCACGGGCGCTTTCGTGGCCATTGCCGTGTTCCTGCTGGTCCTGATCCGCCGCGACCTCCGCTTCCTGGGCACCTTCGTGGTGGGCCTGGCCATCATCATGCTGGTGGCGGCTTCGGTGGCGTACTGGACCCCGGTGGGCCACCTGGTCCCGGCACTGCAGAGCTACTGGCTGATCATCCACGTCTCCATCGCCGTGCTGTCCTCGGCCCTGTTCACCCTCACCTTCGCCATGTCCGCGCTGCAGCTGGTCCAGTCGCACCGGCAGAAGACCGTGGCCGCCGGTGGCGAGGACAAACTGGGCTTCATGCGCCTGGTTCCGTCAGCCCTGAGCCTGGAAAACCTGTCCTACCGGATCAACGCCATCGCCTTCATCGGCTGGACCTTCACACTCATGTTCGGTGCCATCTGGGCCGAGAAGGCGTGGGGCCGGTTCTGGGGCTGGGACACCAAGGAAGTCTGGACCTTCGTCATCTGGGTGGTGTACGCCGGCTACCTGCACGCCCGCGCCACCAGGGGCTGGACAGGAACGCGCGCGGCCTGGCTGTCGATCGTGGGCTACCTGTGCGTGGTCTTCAACTTCACCATCGTGAACCAGTTCTTCAATGGCCTGCACTCCTACTCGGGCCTCTGACACCCGTAGAGGCCACGCCTGGCTTCTACGGCCCTGAACAGGGCTTTTGTTCGGGGTCCCGCTGAAACGCCGGGGGCATCCCCGGTAAATAACCATTCGATGTAGCAACAGGGCTGTTCCGGGTCCTGTTGGTGATGCTACTTTGGTGACGTTCGCCTGTGATGAAGCTTGCTGGCGAAACACCAGTTTTCCGAGGTAGCAATGACCTACGTTCTCGCCGTAGACGTCGGGACCAGTTTCACCGCAGCCGCGGTTGTCCGTTTCAACCAGGGAGTTCCACCCGTCCCGGAGTGCCTGCCGCTGGGCCTTCGGGGCACCGCAGTGCCCTCCGTGGTGTACTACCCCGAGCAGGGTCCCGTCCTGGTGGGGGAGGCCGCTGAGCGCCGCGGGCTCGCAACGCCGGAACGCGTTGTGCGGGAGTTCAAGCGCCGCATCGGCGATGCCGTGCCCATTGCCCTTGGCACCCTGTCCGTCCGCCCCGAAGAGGTCTTCGCCACCGTTGCCCGCTGGGTGGCGGACCGGGCGGCCGAGCGCGAGGGGGCAGCGCCGTCGGACATCATCCTCACCCACCCGGCAGCGTGGGGCAGCCACCGCACCTCCGCCGTCCTGGAAGCGCTGGCGGCCAAGGGCCTGCATGATGTGACGCTCCTGGCCGAACCGGAGGCTGCGGCGCTGCACTACGCGTCCCAGGTGCGGGTTGAGGAAGGCAGCACCATCGCCGTCTATGACCTCGGCGGCGGCACGTTCGATACCGCCGTGCTGACCAAGGCGGGCGATGACCGGTTTGCAGCAGTGGGGCGCCCGGAGGGCATTGACGACCTCGGCGGCGCGGACTTCGACGCCGCCGTGTTCCGTTACGTCGCCGAACACACCGGGGGAGCCCTGGCGGACCTGGACCCTGCGGACCCGGACGTCCTGGCCGCACTGTCCAGGCTGCGGCGCGAATGCGTGGAGGCCAAGGAAGCGCTTTCATCGGACAGCGAGACCACCATCCCGGTGTTGCTGCCGGGCTACCAGCAGCAGGTACGCCTGGTCCGGTCCGAGTTCGAAGCCCTGATCGAGGAACCCGTCCGGGAAACAGTGGATGCGCTGGAGGAATCGCTCGCGCAATTGAAGCTGGCTCCGGCGGACCTGACCGCCGTCCTGCTGATCGGCGGTTCATCGCGGATCCCACTCGTGGCGGAGCTCATCTCCGAGCAGCTGGACCGCCCCATCGCCGTGGACGCCGATCCCAAATCGTCCATCTGCCTTGGTGCAGCGGTATCAGCTGTGCATTCCCGTGCGGCCGCGGAGCGTGCCGCGGCTCCTGCTTCCGAGGACGCGAAGCTGCCGGTGCCGGCGTCCGGCGATGAGCCGCTGGACACCGGTGGACACGTTCCCGCGCGGCTGGCCAGCTGGTCCCGGAAGAGTACGACGGCGGCCGGCGCCTTTGCAGCGCTGGGGCACGGCCCGGGCCACAGCCACGGCGGGGCGCACGCGCCGAAGCCGACGGTGCGGCTCACCGCCATCGCGGCTGCGGCCGCCCTGTTCACCGTGCTGTCCGCCACCGCTGCCCAGAGCCCGGGCGGCTTCAGCGACCTCACATCGGTGTTTGTTCCCCAGGCCGGCGCCGACAGCGGTCCGCCGGCCCAGGCGGGCGGGACCGGATCGGTGACCGGTGGCGGAGGTGCCGCGGCCGCCGGCGCTGCCGGTGACGCCCAGCCGCTGGCAGGCATCGACGCCGGCGTACAGAAAAGGAAGTCCGACGCCGGTCCCGGCCTGAACGTTGAGGCCTCACCAACCAGCAAGCCATCCGCAGCGGCTACCAAGGCTCCGGACGGCTCGCCGGGTCCCGCAGCGGGCGGACCGGCCCCGGCCGCGGGAACAGGCACTGTACCCGGGACCACCGGAGGCGGCACGGGCTCCGGAACCGGCTCCGGAACCGGCACGGTTCCTGCCGTGACGCCCACCACGGGAGCCGGGACAGTGGATCCGGCCCCGGGTACGCCGGCACCTGTTCCCACCGACCCCGCCACCGTGGTGCCCGTCCCCGGTCCGACGACGAATCCGCCGCTGCCGGATCCGACCACGAATCCGCCGTTGCCGGACCCGACGACCAACCCGCCGGCGCCGGATCCCACCACGAATCCGCCGGTGCCGGACCCGACGACGAACCCGCCTGCGCCCGAGACACCGGCACCCAGCAGCGCTCCCGTGCCGGACCCCACACCTGTTCCGGATCCCGCACCTACCCCTGCCCCCGGGTCCGAGCCTCCCATCACGGATCCGGCGGCCTAGGATGGCAAGCTTCCAGTCGCGGCCCCAGGATACGGCGCAACTCCTGGACACCCGGCTCAACCATTCGGGACTTAACCACGGCGAACCCTCGCCCCACGCTGCCGAGGCCATGGCCCGGCAACTCAAAGGTGAGAACGCCGCCGTCCGGGAACTGCTCCTTGCCTTGTCAGTGGGCTTCGTCCTGCCCGGACCCCTGCCCGCAGACCTGGAGCGCAGGATCGACGCTGGAGAGGTGGAAAGCCTTGATGTGCTGATCGGCCAGGCCGAGAAGGCAGGATTGTTGACGGACGGAACGGTAGCCGGGCCCGCCAGCAACGCCTTGCTGGCGGCAGCGCCCACGTCCAAGGTGCATGCACTCCAGCGTGAACTGGTCACCCACTACGCCGCGGACGGCCAGCCGCTGGGCGACTTGGCCCGGGAGTTTGCCCGCGGCGGCCTGGCTGACCAGCGCGTGGCCGCGGAACTTGAACATACTGCGGACAAGGCCCTCGAACACGACCCGGCCCTGGCCTGCAGGCTCTACGACGAAGCCCTGCTGGCGGGAGCGGACGAAACCGCAACCGCTGCCCGCCGTGCCCAGGCGGCTGCCGCCAATGGCGACCTGGACTCGGCCACCCGGATCATCGACACCCTATTGGTGAGCGTCGACCCGCCTGACGTCCGCCGGGGGGTGGACGTGGCGGCCGCGGTCTGGGCGCACAGGGGAATGCTGGCGCGGAGTGCCGATGCCTACAGCTGGCTGGGCGCTCCCAGGCTGGGGTCCTCGGCGCCGCTGGCCGCAGTCGCGATGGTGGGTTGCGGCAACCGCGCCGACGCGGATGCACTGTTCCGGGCCGACTCCACACCGGAATCGCCTACGCTGCTGGCAGCCGCGCTGGCCGGCACGGGCAAGGGGATACTGGAATCCCTCGCCGACGATCCGCAACAGGCCCTTCCCATCCTGATCCACGCCTCAGACATGCTGAATGCGGTCGGCTCTGCGCTGCCGCTGCCGGACACCCCTGCTGCCCTGGCCGCGCTCCTGGCCCTCCACAGCGGGGAACCCTACCTGGCGGAGACTGTGTGCCGGGCAGCGGCCGCTGCGGGGCAGGGCGGGAACGCGGCGAAACCGAGGCTCTTCCTGCTCCAGGCGTGGTCTGCCATGCAGCAGGACAAACTGGAGGACGCGCGGCTCTCCGTCAACGAAGCGTCCAAAGCCAACCATTGGCCCCTCGTTCCGCGTGACGAGTTCCTGCGCGCTGCGCTGGAAGTGGGGCTGGCCAGGCGCAACGGCGAAATTGCGGAACTGGTGCTGGCCTGGGAACGCGCCCGTGAGGCAATGCTGCACATCTCGGTTGACCTCTACAGCCTGCTGCCGTGGGGTGAACTGGTAATCACCGCTGCCCGGCTCCGGGAGACCAGGCGGATCGCCCACTACTTCGACGAGGCAAACCAGTTGCTCGAACGGCTGGGAAGCCCGGCGCTGTGGGCCGTGCCGTTCCACTGGGCCGCGGTGCAGGCTGCGCTCCTCAGCGAAAACCCCGCCGCACTTGCGCCCCATGCGACGGCCCTGGCCCGGGCTGCCAGAAACAGCCACCTTGCCACCGTGCTGGCCGGCGCCGGTAAAGCCTGGGTTTCCGTCCTTGCCGGTTCTTTCCAGCCCGCCGATGTGGAAGCGGCGGCACGGGGCCTGGGCCGGATGGGCATGCCCTGGGAAGGTGCCAGGCTCGCCGGCCACGCGGCCGCGCGCGCTGTGGAACGCAAGGACATGGTCCGCCTGCTGTCCTGTGCGAGGGACCTCCACCCGCAGGGAAACGCACCCGGCAACGGGAGCGCCGGAACGGGCGAACCGCGGGCAGCGGCCACAGCCGAGTCCGGCAACGGCCTGCACCCGGACGGCTCGGGCCTGAGCGAGCGGGAAAAAGAGGTGGCACGGCTGGTCCTTGAGGGCAAGACCTACCGCGAGATCGGCGAGGCCATCTACATTTCTCCGCGCACCGCCGAACACCACATTGCCCGGATGCGGCGCCGGCTGGGGGCGGAGAACCGGTCGGACCTCCTGGCCCGGCTGCGGCTCGCCCTGGCCGCCGAGAATCCCCCGCAGGAGTAAACCCCTAATGCCCCTAACGGACGGCAGCGCTGTTCCCCGGCGGTGCACCGGCCGGTAGGGGGAACCGGCCCGATGCCCGGGCCGGTATGGGGCCCGTACGTTGGTTCCAACCCGGCAACGATGCCCGGTGATCCGCAATACAGAGAAGATTGAGGACCACGAAATGACACTCGCAAATGATCTCGTCCAGTTCCTGATGAGCCTCTTCGGCGACCGCCAGGCGGCCCAGGAATTCCTGGACGATCCGGAGCGCGTCCTGGAAGACCACGGCCTGGGCGGCGTGTGCTCAGCTGACGTGGATGCCGCAATGCCCGTAGTGCTGGACTACGCCCCCATCACGGTCAACGCTTCCCGCTTCGACCGCGAGTACAGCACCGGCGGCAACAGCGCCGACACCGGCCACAACGGCGGTGGCGGTGGCGCAGTAACCCCGCCCCCGGCCGGCGGCGATAACGGCGGACACCACGACCATGACCACGATGACCACGGGCACGCGATCCAGCAGCTGCACCACATCGTGAACAACTACTCGTACACCTCCACGGTGGACGACCGGGACAACATCGTTGACCAGTCCGTGAACCAGAACATCTGGGCCGACGGCGACGTCAAGCAGTGGTTCGACAACGATTCCGTGATCGCCTCCGGCGACCGTTCCATCGCTGCCGGTGACGACGCCGACGTGGACGATTCCAACAACATCGAGGACTCCTACAACGACAACTCGGACAACTCGACGGATAACTCCACCGACAACTCCATCCGAGCCGGCGGCGACGTCAACATCGGCAACGAAGAGACGGACATCGACGACTCCTTCAACACCGACGTGGACCTCGACGTGGACGACTCGTTCAACGACAACTCGGATAATTCCGACAACTCGGACAACTCCATCAACGGCTCGTACAACGACAATTCCGACAACTCCGACAATTCGGACAACTCGGATAACTCCACAGACATCGACGTCGACCTGGACAACGTGGGGAACACCACCAGCACCGACAATTCGGACAACTCGATCAACACGGACGTGGACATCGCCGATTCCTTCCAGGACAACTCGGACAACTCCACAAACCTGGATGTTGACCTGGACAACGTGGCCAACACCACTACCACCGACAATTCGGACAACTCCAGCAGCACCACCGATAACTCGGACAACTCGATCAACACGGATGTGGACGTCGAGGATTCGTTCCAGGACAACTCGGTGGAGGTTGAGGATTCCTTCCAGGACAACTCGCTGCAGGTCGAGGACTCCTTCCAGGACAACTCCGAGATCAACACCGACATCGAAGTAGAGGACAACACCGTGATCCTCTAGGCCCGGTCCGGGCAGAAAGCCCGGCAGGAGGGGAAACCCTCCTGCCGGGCTATCCCCGGCTTAGCCCGCCTTCCAACCCGGAGCCCGACGCAAAGGACACACTGTGGCAGAAGCAGGACTGGCAAAACCAACACCAATGACAGCGGGACAGCTGATCAAGCTGGTGGAGCACGGCCTCCAACTGGCCCAGACGGCAGACCGCGCCGACCTCCGCAAGCGCCTGGAGCAGGCCGCGGGACGGCTGCGGGACCCGAGTGTCCGCGTCATCGTGGTGGGGGAGTTCAAACAGGGCAAGAGCAAGCTGATCAACGCCCTGGTGAACGCGCCGGTGTGCCCGGTGGACGATGACATTGCCACCTCAGTGCCCACAGTGGTCCGCCACGGCGAACCGGCCTCGGCCACCATCCTTGTTCCCAAGGCGGATTCCGACGGCGGCGAAGAGGGAAGCGTTGAACGCCAGCCGATCCCCATCGAGGACATCGCCGCGTACGTTTCCGAGCAGGGCAATCCCGGCAACAGCAAGAAACTGGTGGCCGCCGAGGTGTACCTGCCGCGGAAGATCCTCACCGGCGGGCTGACGGTCATCGACTCACCGGGTGTGGGCGGCATGGGATCCTCGCACACGCTCACCACCTTGACGGCCCTCCCAACGGCCGATGCCATGCTGCTGGTTTCCGATGCCTCGCAGGAATACACCGAACCCGAGCTTCGCTTCCTCCGCCAGGCAATGCGGATCACCCCCAGCGTGGTGGGTGTCCTGTCCAAGACTGACCTCTACCCGGAGTGGCGGCGTGTGGCGGACATGGACCGGTCCCGCCTGGACACCGTTGCACCGGACATCCCGCTCTTCCCGTTGTCCTCGGACCTCCGGCTCGAGGCCAGCCGGCTGCAGGACGCCGAGCTGAACGGCGAGTCCGGGTTCCCGGCACTGGTCCGGCACCTGCGCAACGAAATCGTAGGCAAATCGGAGCGGCTCCAGCGCCGGCACGTCAGCCAGGACCTGCTCTCGGTCACCGAAAACCTGCGGCTGTCCCTGCAGTCCGAACTCGATGCCCTCGAGAACCCCGCCGGCACACCCCGGATGATCGCGGGCCTGGAACTGGCCAAAACCGAAGCCGATGATCTTCGGAAGCGTTCGGCCCGCTGGCAGGTCACACTCAGCGACGGCATCAGCGACCTCATTGCGGACATGGAGTACGACCTCCGCGACCGGCTCCGCCGGATCCAGAGGGAAGCCGAGGCCGCCATTGACCAGGGCGATCCCGGGCCCACGTGGAACGAATTCTCCAAGTGGCTGGAGGAATGCTCCGCCGCAGCCATCTCGGACACCTTCGTGTGGACCAGCGAGCGGGCGCACTGGCTGGCCTCGCAGGTGGCCGAGCACTTTGCCGCCGACGAGGTGAGGATCCCGGCCCTGAGGGTTTCCGACACCGGCGACGCCCTGGACCCCGTGGAGGAGATGCCGGCCCTTGACCCTGGCCGCATCAATCCCATGCAGAAAGTCCTGATCGGCATGCGCGGTTCGTACGGCGGTGTGCTGATGTTTGGCCTGCTGACCGGCATCTTCGGCATGGCGCTGATCAATCCGCTGTCCGTGGGCGCCGGCCTGCTGCTGGGACGCAAGGCCTACCGGGAGGACCGGGAAGCCCGGCTCAAGCGGCGGCAGGGCGAGGCCAAAGCTTTGGTCCGGCGCCAAATCGACGACGTGACATTCCAAGTGGGCAAGCAGCTCAAGGACCGCCTGCGGCTGGTGCAGCGGTCCATCCGGGACCACTTCACCGAGATCGCAGAGGAGCACCACAGGTCGCTGTCCGACTCCGTGGCCGTGGCGCAGAAAGC
Source organism: Pseudarthrobacter sp. SORGH_AS 212 (assembly GCF_030818145.1). NCBI lineage: Bacteria > Bacillati > Actinomycetota > Actinomycetes > Micrococcales > Micrococcaceae > Pseudarthrobacter > Pseudarthrobacter sp. SORGH_AS 212. The sequence goes on from NZ_JAUTAA010000001.1 coordinate 3,012,617, forward strand.
AGCCACCACGTTCACCCTGCAAAAGGACGTCCGGATCAGGGACATCAAGGCCGAACTCAAGAAGGTGGACGCCCTGCACGCCGCAGCGGCCGCGGTGGCGGCTGAAGTGGCCGCGTCCCGGCCCCTCGCGCCGGTAGCGGCCGGATGACTGCGGATACCGTTGCCGGGGCCGCGGGCCTGGTCCGGGACGCCCTGGACGTCTACGCTGACGACGCCGCTGCCGTGGCCCTGCTGCAGGGGTACGGGCAGCGGCTGGCAGAGCCCCTCCGCATTGCCATCGCCGGCATGGTCAAGGCCGGCAAGTCAACGCTGCTGAACGCCATCATCGGCGAGGAAATCGCGCCCACGGACACCGGCGAGTGCACCCGGATCGTCACGTGGTACCGGTATGGCCGGACACCCAGGATCATGCTTCACCTGCGGGACGGCGAACCGCGTCCGCTGCCGCTGAAACGCGTGGATGGGCGGCTGGTCTTCGTCCTGGGTGATGTCCGCGCCGAAGACGCCGAGCGGCTGGACGTCGAGTGGCCCTCGCCCACGCTCCGGGCCATGACACTGATCGACACCCCCGGCATCGCGTCGCTTTCCGAGGACGTGTCAGCCGTGGCGACCGGATTCCTTACTCCTGCGGATACGCCGTCGCAGGCCGACGCAATCGTATACCTTATGCGGCATATGCACGCTTCGGACCTGCGGTTCCTGGAATCATTCAAGGACACCGAGTCAGGCAGGTCCGGCACCGTCAACGCACTGGCCGTGCTGTCCCGGGCCGATGAGGTGGGCGCCGGCCGCATTGACTCGCTGCTCTCAGCCGGAGATATCGCCGAACGGTACCGGCGCGACCACAACCTCCGGAAGCTCGCGCTGGGGGTGGTTCCGGTGGCGGGCCTGCTCGCCCAGACCGCCCGCAGCCTCCGGCAACAGGACTTCGCCTCACTTCAGCTGCTGGCGGGGCTGGACCGTGCGGCCCGCGAAAGGATGATGCTCTCGGCGGACCGGTTCCTCCGCGGCTCCGAACCCGAACGGCTGACATCCGAGGCCAGGGCTTCGCTGCTTGCCAGGTTCGGTCTGTTCGGCATCCGGCTTGCCGTGGTCCTTATCCGCAACGGGTTCAATGAACCCACCCCCCTGGCCCACGAACTTGCCCGGCGCAGCGGCTTGGATCCGTTGCTGGAACTGCTGGAACGGCAGTTCCAGGCCCGCGCCGGGGCCCTCAAGGCGCGTACGGCGCTGGTGGGGGTCGAGGCGCTCCTGCGGTCCAGTCCGCGCGAAGGGACAGAAGAACTCGCCGGCTCCCTTGAACGCCTTCAGGCCAATGCCCATGAATTCCGCGAACTGCGGCTGCTGGCAACACTGCGGACCACCGGTGTGTCCCTGAAATCCGATCTTGCCTCCGACGCCGAACGCCTCGTCGGCGGACTGGGTGCCGCCACCCACGTGCGGTTGGGCCTGGAGGCGGACGCCACGCCGGATGAGCTTTCCGACGAGGCCCGGCGGTGCCTGCTGCGGTGGCGGGCCCTTGCCGAGAATCCGCTCACGGAACGCTCGGCCATCGACGCCTGCCGTGTGGTGATCCGCAGCTGCGAGGGCGTGCTGGCGGAGTCAGCAGCTCTTCAGCGGCAGCGCACCGCCTAGCGGCGGACTGTTCGGCGGCTCTTCAGCCAGGCGTTGGAGGCCGGGAGGAACAGCAGGACCAGCCCCACCAGCGTGAGGAGCAGTTGGGCTCCCCAGAGCAACATGACGTAGTTGGCACTGTCACCTTCCGGCATCAGGAATGCCGTGGCGAGCAGCGTTGCCACGGCATGCACCGCCAGCAGCGGGACCAGCGCCCAGCGTGCCCAGTTGTGCCGTGCCAGGACCGCGCCGAGGAGGGCGGCCTCGAGAAGGATCACCAACAGTAGTGCCCCCACGCTGCCCCAAAAAACGATTCCGCTGGCGGTGCTGACGGCCTCCGCATCCCCGCCGGGGGCCATCCCGTCCACCACCGAGCGCAGGCGCTCCAGATGCCCGTCGCGGCGGAGGAAAGACCCCACCAGGACGGTCAGCCCCGCTACGAAACTGAGGAGCCACAGGGCCCGGGCAAGCCGCACGGCACCGGGGACGGGAGGGACGACGGCGATGGGCGCCGGGGCCGCGTAGGACAGGCCTGGCCGGGGCGGCGGCGAAGGTTGGGCGTCTGGCCCTGACGGCGGGGCTGTACCGGTGGGCGTGGTGCGCAGCCGTTCTTCTCCGTCAGGGTCATAAGCCATGGGCCCTACTTCAGTCCGTCGGTGTCGTGGTCGTTTTCGTGCTTGCCCTTGTTACCGTCGGATTCCTTGGCCTTGGCCTCGAGATCGTCCTTGAGCTTCTTCAGCCGCGCGGCTTCTGCCTCGTTGCGGCGGCGGACCTCGAGATTGCGGAGGAACTCCGGATCATCGTCCGGTGCGGTGGGGTGGCGGTAACCCTGCTGCTGCGGTGCGGCGGCACGGGGACGGCCAATGAGAAGCCAAAGAATCGCGCCCAGCACCGGCAGGATGATCATGACCACGATCCAGGCGGGTTTGGAAATTCCGCGGGTGAGACGGCCATCGGTGCGGATCACGTCCACGAGGCCATACACAAAGATGACGAGGACTGCCACGGCCAAAGCCACACGGAGAAGCATGCCACTAAGTCTATCGTCCGCAGGCGCAGGGGGTCGCGGGCCGGAGACGGCTAAACTTGAATGTGGCCTTTTTGAAATATTCCCTGATCCGCCTGGCGCTCTTCGTGCCGTTGTTCGTCGTTTTCATGCTCCTGCAGCTGGGTGCCCTGATGTCGGTGGTCTTCGCCGGAGTGATCGCCTTCGCCGTGAGCTACCTGTTCTTCCAGAAGCAGCGGGACGCTGCAACGGCAAACCTGCACCACCGGTTCTCCGGCAAGGCCAAGCCGCTGCGCTCCGCGGGCGAGGTCCAGGACGCCAACGCCGAGGACGCCCTGCTGGACGCCAACCCGGACGTCGCCATCAACAATGACGCCAGGAACCCCAAGCCGCAGAACTGACGCGGCCAGCGGGCCAGGGCGGTTATCCGTGGCCGGTAATAGACGGCTCAGAAGCCGTGGCTGAGCACCAGTCCCAGTGAGAACAGGACGCTGTAGCCAAGGTTGATCAGCCCTGTCTGCTTGAGTACCGGGATCAGGCTCTTGCGCTTGCGGCCGTTGATCATCAGCCAGGCCGGCATGAGGCAGGCCGGGATCAGCAGCAGGACAATGAGCATCCACGGACGTCCCGGAGCCAGGATGACCACCAACAGGATGGCGACAGCCAGCATCAGCACGTAGCTTTCGCGGGCATGCTTGTCTCCCAGCCGCACGGCGAGGGTCTTCTTGCCTGCCTGCATGTCCGTGGGGATGTCGCGGACGTTGTTGGCCATAAGCAGGGCAGTGGCAATCAGTCCGGTACCGATGGCGCCGATGACGGCGGGCAGGCTGACCTGCCCGGCCTGGGTGTAGGTGGTTCCCAGGGTGGCCACCAGGCCGAAGAACACGAACACGAAGACGTCGCCCAGGCCCATGTAACCGTAGGGGTTCTTGCCGCCGGTGTAGCCCCAGGCGGCCATGACGCAGCCGAGGCCCACCAGGATGAGCCACCAGCTTTGGGTGATGACCACCAGTGCCAGCCCGAACACCATGGCTCCGGCGAAGGTTGCGAACGCAGCCCGCTTAACGTGCTCCGGCTTGGCCGCTCCGGAGCCCACCAGGCGCAGCGGACCCACGCGGTCGTCGTCCGTTCCTCGGATGCCGTCCGAGTAGTCGTTGGCGAAGTTCACGCCCACCTGGAGCAGGAGGGCCACCAGCGCTGCCAGGATGGCGTTGGGCAGAAGGAATGAATCCATCGCATAGGCGGCGGCGGAGCCGATGAGCACCGGCGCAATCGCGGCGGGAAGCGTCCTCAGGCGTGCGCCTTGGATCCATTGGGCGGCTGTTGCCACGGTCAGTACCTCATGTTGTTTCGTGTAAGCGGCAGGATGCCAGGCAGGCATGCGCCGCAGTAGTGCAGGTCCACTCTACTTTCCCCGGTGCAGTGCGCTGAGTTCGGCGGTCATGGCCATCCGGTCCGGTTTCCCGTTCGGCAGCATCTTCAGGGCAGGCGCGGTGAGGACAGTTTTTGGCGCAGCAAAGCCCAGTTCCCGGTGCCAGGAGTTCCGGAGGCCGTCGACGTCGGCGGCAGGACCCGCGTTATCGTCGTCCGTGGCGCCTCCCGCGGCGAGCGCCACGTAGGCGGCCACGGCCTGGCCCCATTCCTCGGACGGAACGCCGGCCACGAAAGCCGCCGCAACGCCGTCGGACTTTTCCAGCTTTTCCTGGACGTCCGCAGCGGAAACCTTCATGCCGCCGGTGATGATCATGTCGTCGGCGCGTCCCAGCACGGTGAGGCGGCCGTCGTCGTCGATCTTGCCGATATCGCTGGTGCGGTACCAGCGGACGCCGTCCTCTTCGAAAAAGGTGCCGGTTTCCTCGTCCGGGGCCTCGATGTAGCCGGCGGCAATGGTGTCGCCGCCCAGGTGGATGCGGCCGTCCGGGGCCACCCGGACGGACACGCCTTCCAGCGGGTAGCCGTCGTAGACGCAACCGCCGGAGGTTTCCGCCGAGCCGTAGGTGGTGACCACGCGGACCCCGGCCTCCCGGGCGGCGTCGAGCAGCGCGGGCGGGGTGGGGGCGCCGCCCAGCAGGATGGCGTTGAAGCGGCGGAGTACGGCGAGCGTGTCAGGGGAAGGATCGTCCAGGAGCCGCTGCAGCTGGGTGGGGACCAGGGACGTGTACCGGATCTTGTCCGTGAGCTCCAGGGCGGCGGCGGTGAAGGCCTCGGGCGTGAAGCCGCCGGACATGTCCATCACCCACGGCCGGGTCCCCGGCGAACAGCGAGCGCACCAGGACCTGGATCCCGGCGACGTACTGCACGGGGAGGGCCAGCAGCCACTGGCCTTCGCCCTTGAGCGCCAGTGCCGTGGCCATCGAGGAGGCCGCCAGGGACTCCACGGTCAGGACGGTGGCCTTGGGCGCACCGGTGGAACCGGAGGTGCGGACCACTGCCACCGCGTCGTCGCAGCCCGGGGTTTCGATGTGCCCCACCACGAGGGCGCCGTCGGCACCGATGGAAAGTTCGACGGCGGGACCCTCGCCGTGGAGCGCGGCAGCCAGGGCCTTGAGCACGGGCTCGATGTTGAGGTGGCTGGTGTTGGGGGAGGTGCTGTTCATATACCGCTCCTGCCTTAGAAGTAGTGCGGGAAGCCGGACCAGTCGGGGTCCCGTTTTTGCAGGAAGGCTTCCTTGCCCTCCACCGCCTCATCGGTCATGTAGGCCAGCCGGGTGGCTTCACCGGCGAAGACCTGCTGGCCCGCCAGGCCGTCATCGGCCAGGTTGAACGCAAACTTCAGCATCCGGATGGCCTGCGGTGACTGCCGTGCGATGTCCGCGGCGTACTCCAGGGCGACGTCCTCGAGGCGGTCGTGGTCCACGGCCTCGTTGACGGCACCCATCCGGACCATGTCCTCCGCGGAATATTCACGCGCCAGGAAGAAAATCTCACGGGCCGCCTTTTGCCCTATCTGCCGGGCCAGCAGGGCCGAGCCGTAGCCGGCGTCGAAGCTGCCCACCGTGGCGTCGGTTTGCTTGAACTTGCCATGCTGCCGGGAAGCGATGGTCAGGTCTGCCACCACATGCAGCGAGTGCCCGCCGCCGGCCGCCCAGCCGTTGACGACGGCGATGACCACCTTGGGCATGGTGCGCATCAGCCGCTGGACTTCAAGGATGTGCAGCCGGCCGGCGCGCGCGGGGTCGATGGTCTCCTGCGTCTCGCCGTCGGCTGTGTTCTGTACTACGTACCGATACCCGTCCCGGCCCCGGATCCGCTGGTCCCCGCCGGAACAGAACGAGTGGCCGCCGTCCTTGGGGGAGGGGCCGTTGCCGGTGAGCAGGACGGTGGCCACATCCGGGGTCATCCGGGCGTGGTCCAGTGAACGGTAGAGCTCGTCCACGGTGCCGGGGCGGAAGGCGTTGCGTACCTCGGGACGGTTGAAGGCAATCCGGACCGTCGGCAGGTCACGCACCCAGCCGCCGTCGGCGTCCCGCTCCACCTGGCGGTGGTAGGTCATGTCCTGGAAGTCCTCGAAACCGGCAACCACCCGCCAGCGTGTGGGATCGAAGATATCGGACACCGGGGCGGGAATTTGGTTGCTCACCGTCCAAGTCTAGTAATCGTGCTTAGCTGATGCAGAACTCGTTCCCCTCGGGGTCCGCCATGGTGTGCCAGGAATGCGGTCCCTGACGCGCCGTCCACAGGAACGTGGCGCCCCGCGCTTCCAGCTCGCTCCGGACATCGTCCTTGTCCCGTCCGGCGAGGTTGACGTCCCAGTGCACACGGTTCTTGACCACCTTTTCCTCCTCGCCGGACTGGAACAGGAGGCGGCGGCTGGGCGCCTTGGACTCGATTTCATCCGGCGGGCGGATGGCTGCCCCGTCCTTCCACACCAGGTTCCCGTGGTGGGTGGTGGTCTGGTCCTCGGTGGCGAAGCCCTGCTCGATCATGGAGCGGATGAACCCGGCATCCTGCGGCTCAACCGACCATTCGAGGGTTTCGGCCCACCAGTCCGCAAGCTGGTGCGGCCGGCGGCAGTCGATGACAATCTGGATATTCAGTCCCATCCCACAACGTTAAAGGCGCATGCGCCCGAGCGGTAGGGGTGCGCTTTCCCGCGATCGAGAAGGATCTACAACGCTGAAAAGTGCTCTTGACAATATGTCATGACATAAGTCACAGTTGGGTCCGGAAAGGCTTTTCCTCGTCGGCAATGCTGCCGGAATGGGCTTAGCTTTCACCATCGGCAAAGGCCTTGCTGCAAGGCCAGGAGCACTGAGAGACAGGACAGACCATTGTCAGAGAAGACAAGAATCTCAAGCATCACCCGCCGCCAGTTCGGCCTGACCGCATTTGGACTGTCAGCCCTTGCCGCCGGCCTGACTGCCTGCGGTGGCGGGGGTGGTTCCTCGGACTCCGGGTCCAAGACGCTCCAGTTGGTCCTCTCCGGTGACACCAACCAGGGCGGCGCTTTCGCTGCGGCGGCCAAGAAGTACAAGGAAGCCACGGGCATCACCATCGAGGTGGTGGACGTGCCCACCGCGGACATCACCACCAAGCTCAAGAACGCCGCTACCGCCAACGACCTTCCGGCCTTGGCACGCGTCACCAGCATCGACCCGCTGTGGGTCAACCAGTTGCAGGACCTCTCTGACATCGCCAAGTCCCACGGCATCGATGAAAAGTACCTGCAGGAATCCCCGGACGGCATCATTCCCGCCATCCCCTCGGACCTCACCGCAGTGGGCCTGTTCGTCAACAAGAGCCTGTTCGACAAGGCAGGCGTCAAATACCCCACAGCCATCGAGGGCACCTGGACCTGGGACGAGTTCATTGCCGCCGTCACCGAAGTCCGCGAAAAAGCCGGTGCCAAGTACGGCGTTGTCATGGACCGCTCCGGGCACCGCCTCCGCGCCATGATGTATGAGTTCGGCAGCACCGCCTTCGCCAAGGAGAACGGCAAGTACGCCGGCGACAGCAAGGCCGTGGAAACCCTGGAGTACTTCCAGAAGATCAATGACGACAAGACCATGCCCAAGTCCGTCTGGCTCAGCGGCGAGGACGGCAACGCCATGTTCAAGAGCGGTCAGGTGGCGGCGTACTACTCCGGCAGCTGGCAGGTGGCCGACTTCAACAAGAACATCAAGGACTTCGAGTGGCTCTCGGTGCCGCTGCCCAAGAAGGAAGTCAACGCCACCAACCTTGGCGGCGGCTTCATGGTGGCCTTCAAGGACACGGGCGCGGACGAGGAAGCCAAGAAGTTCATCGACTGGTTCTACGAGGACGCCAACTACACCGAGTTCGCACAGCTGGGCGGCTACCTGCCGGCCAAGGACCTCAAGGTGGAGTACCAGTTCCAGCAGCCGTCCTTTGAGCTGTACCAGAAGCAGATCGCCGAAAACGACGCCAAGGGCGACAACGCCATCAAGCGCGTGGTGGCTGAGGCCTACGCCGAAACCCCGTTCTCCGGGGACCCGCTGCGTGAAGAGACCGTGAAGATGCTCTCCGGCAGCCAGGATGCCAAAACCACGGTGGACAACATCGTGAAGCTCTACAACGGCGCCTAAGCCAGTGGCCAACCCAACCATCAGCACTACTGCGGCTCCCGAAACGCCGCCCCCCACGGGGGCGGTCCGGAGCAAGTCGCAGCAGAAGCGCCGCAACCGCTACGTCATAGCCCCGCTGGTCCTGGTGGGCGTGAACGTAGTGCTCTTCCTGGTCTTCTTCGTCTGGCCGGGCGCCCTGGGGATGCTGTACTCGTTCACCGACTACCGCGGGGTGGGCAAGCTCCACTTCATCGGCCTGGCCAACTTCCAGAAGCTCCTCGCGGACAGCACGTTCTATGCGGCGCTGGGCAGGACCTTCGCCTACACGGTCCTGTCCGTGCCGCTGGTGTACGTGTGCTCGCTGGGGGTGGCCTCGCTGCTGGTCAGCAAGGCCGTCCGCGGCCGCACTGCGGCGAAGATGGTGATCTTCCTGCCCTGGCTGATCTCGCCCATCGTGGTGGGCGTGATCTGGAAGTGGCTGTTCGGCCAGGACTTCGGCTTCGTCAACTTCATCATCTCCCTGCTGGGCGGCAGCCCCGTCCCGTGGTCCAGCAACGGCAACCTGGCCCTCGCGGTGGTCATCTTCGCCTCGGCCTGGGGCGGCACCGCGTTCAACATGCTCCTCTTCATCGCCGCGCTGAAGAACATCCCCGAGGCCCTGCTGGAGGCAGCCGAGCTGGACGGGGCGAACGCGTGGCAGCGCTTCCTGCACGTCACGCTCCCGGCCATCGCGCCCACGTCATTCATGGTCATCCTGCTCTCCACCATCCATGCGATGAAGGAGTTCGCCATGATCCAGGCACTCACCAACGGCGGGCCTGGAACGGAGAACACCCTGATTGTGCAGTACATCTACAAGACCGGCTTCGAGCAGTCCAAGGTGGGCTACGCCAGCGCCGCCTCCATGGTGCTGATGGTGGTCCTGCTGGCCATCGCGCTGATCCAGCTGCGGTTCAACCGGAAGAAGGGCTGACCCATGGCAACAGCTGCAAACCTGCCTCCCGCCGTCGCCGATGAAGCGGCCGTCGGGGCGGGAAAGACCGCCGCTTCCCCGCCCGCTTCCCCGGGGAAGAAGCCGCGGGGAAACCGGGAGGCCCGCGCCAAGGCATCCGTCCCGCTCACCGTGGTGACCTGGCTGATCGCAGCGATCTACGCGTTCCCGCTGCTCTGGTTCCTGCTCAGCTCCTTCAAGCCCGGCAGCGAACTCTTCAGCTACCCGCTGTCCATGATTCCGCGCGAATGGACCTTCCAGGGCTTCGTGGACGCCTGGGAGCGGGTGGACTTCGCCCAGTACTTCCTGAACACGGCGACGGTTTCCATCGTCACCACGGTCCTCACGGTCTTCTTCAGTGCCTGCACGGGATACGCCCTGGCCAAGTACAACAACAAGGGCACCCGGCTGTTCTTCGTGTGCATCCTTGCCACCACCATGCTGCCCACCGAAGTCATCCTGAACCCCACGTTCTCGGTCATCCGGGACCTGGGCCTCTACAACTCGCTGGCCGGCATCATCGTGCCCTCCGTGCTGACGGCCACCGGCGTCTTCATGTTCCGGCAGTTCTTCCTGACCGTCCCGGACGACCTGCTGCACTCGGCCAGGATCGATGGCGCCAGTGAGCTGGCCATCTTCTTTCGGATCATGCTCCCGCTGTCCAAGCCCATCCTGTTCACGTTGGCCATCTTCTCCTTCCAATGGCGCTGGAACGACTACATCTGGCCGCTGATCGTGCTCAACGACCCCAAGTGGTACACGCTGCAGGTTGCGCTGCGCAGCATCGTTGGCGCGGAAAACATCGACTGGCCGGTGCTGCTGGGGGCCTCGGTGATTTCCCTCCTGCCGCTGGTGTTCGTGTTCTTTGTGTTCCAGAAGTACGTGCTCAACGCCGATGTCAGCGCCGGACTGAAGGACTAGGGCCATGGAAACGACAACGACTGACACGGCTTTCCGCGCCCGGGTGGTGGAGGCGGCGGACAGGAGCGTGGCAGAGTTCCTGGCCACGTACGACGACGACGCCGCGGCACTTCCGCACCGCGCTGCCATGGGCAGGCTGCTGGCTTTGGCAGCGGTCACCACGGAGCCCGGCTCCGCCTTTTACGGCTCCGGCGCGGATGGCGCCGGCGACGGCGCCGGTGGTGTCGCCGGGGGAGACTCCGCCGCAGATGGCACCGGTGACGCGATGCGCCGGTGCCTGGACCGGCTCGAACACCTGCAGGGCCCCACCGGCCTGTTCGACGGCACCAACCTCTGTTCCCCGCCGGATTCCGCCTTCACCCTCAACGATGCGTGCATCGCCCTGGGCGTCATCAGTGCCCTGGAAACGCCCGGGAAGGCGCTCGCGGACGCGGGGGCCCGGCTGGCCGGCATCATCTCCCGCGCCACCGACGCGCTGGTGGCAGGGGGAGTCCACACCCCCAACCACCGCTGGGAACTGTGCGCCGCCCTGGCAAGGATCAACGCGCTGCAGCCGCGGCAGGACATCGCGGACAGGATCACCGAATGGCTGGCCGAAGGCATCGACCAGCTGCCGGACGGCATGTATTCCGAACGCAGCGCGCTGTACGCCTCGGCCGTGACCAACCCGTCGCTGCTGGCCATCGCTGACCATGCAGGCCGTCCTGAACTGCTGGACCACGTCCGCCGGAACCTCACGGCGTTCCTGCCCTGGTTTAACCCGGACGGAACCCTGGAGTCCGTGTTCTCCCGCCGGCAGGACCAGTGGATGGACTTCAACGCCGCCCCCTTCCTTCCGCTCTACCGGCGGCTGGCCAACCAGGACGCCAACCCGGACTTTGCCGCCGCGGCCGCGTGGCTGGGGACGCTCCCGCTGCACGAACCCGCCAAACTGCTGGCGCTGCTGCGGCTGGACCCCTGGCTGCACGCCGCCCTCCCGGAAGAGACGGCAGCAGCCGCGGCACCGGACAGCACACTGCCCGTTCCCCTCGCTCCGGCGGGCACCGCACTGGAAACCTGCGGCGCCTACCGGTTCCGGGCCGGGCGAGCAGTGACCACTGTGTACGGCGGCTGTGACGGCCTGGTCCCGGGCGTGGTGTCCGGGTTGGCCAGCAACCCCACGTTCCTGCGGTTCGCACACGGAGCAGCGGTCCTCTCCGGAGTGCGGCTGTCCCGCAGTTTCTTCGACCTGGGCCCGTTCCGCAGCCAGCACACGGTGCGTGACGGCGCCACGGTGCGGCTGTCCGAGGAGCTTTCAGCGAACTTCTACCTGCCACTGCCCGCCGCCCGCAGGCGGGAGGACGGCGTCTACGCGCTGGGCCACGAGGGCCGGTTCAGCGCCAGCATGGACTTTCCCGGCAGGCCCACGGTGGTCCACCGGCTGGGCACGGAGATTGCCGTCCGGGCCGAGCCGGGGCAGACCGTCCTGGAGCTGGATTTCGACGGTGCTGACACCGCCTTTGCGCTGGAACTGACGTTCCGGCCCGGGGGCGTGCTCGACGGCGTGGTCCCGGCTTCAGACACGCCGGGAGCCTTCCAGCTGGTGCAGGGGACCGGCAGTTACCGGGTGGGCACTGACGCCATCGAGTTCGGGCCGGGCCTGCCGGCTGATTCCGACACTCCACCCGCCTACAACCCGGGGGAAAACTACCGCTACCTGGCGGGGACCAACGCCTCGGAGGGGGTCAAGGTGTTCATCACGGGACGGACCGCCGGCAGCCACCGCCTGGTCCTGAGGGGGAGCACCGGGGCGCGCCAGTAATCAGGCGTGGGCCTGCTGGAGCTGTTCAAACAGCTCCGGCGGGATGGCGTAGATGAAAACCACCGCCAGCAGGTTCTTGGCGGCATGGACGAAATAGGAGAACATCACGTTCCGGCCGGTCCAGACGTAGACGAATACCAGGGTGGCGCCCATGGCCAGGTAGGGCAGCAGCGCCGTCAGGGTGATGGCTTCCTGGCCGGCGATATGGATGCCGGCGAACACCGCCACGGACAGGGCGCAGCACAGCCAGATGTTTAGCCGCCTGCTGAGTTTGCCGATCAGGAGGTGCCGGAAGATGTACTCCTCCACGAACGGGCCCACCACCACCAGGACGGGCACAATCAGCCAGGCAGGGACCTGCTGCATCAGCGACTGCAGGCCGGCCTGGTTGGCGGAGGTCTGGGCCTCCCCGCCGGCAGCCACCACCACGGCCGTGAGGATCATCATCACGATTACGGCCGCCGGGACCATCAGCAGGGTGAACCACGGGCGGGTGGCCAGGACCCTTAGGTCGCGCACCACCACCCGCCGGGCGGCCAGGAACGCCAGGACCGCCACGGTTCCGTAGAAGACCAGGTTGACCAGGTAGGACGCCGCCGCCGGGGAGGGGGCCAGTTGCTGAAGCGCCGGTGCCAGGAGTTCGCCGGCCACGGTGAAGATGCCGGCAATGGCCACATATGTGGCCAGGGCGGCGAAGTCCAGGGGAGCGAACCGGTACAGTTCCGGCTGTGGTGCGGGCGGGCGGCGGTGCGTGGTGGCCATGGTTTCAGCCTAGCTTCCGGATGCCCCCGGGTGGGCTGCCGGAATCAGGCCCCGGGATTGCCCGGTCATGATTGTTGCCCCGGCTTTCAGGATTGGCGTGGTGATCAGGACTGCCCGGCGATGGTCAGGGCGATCAGCACGCAGTTCAATCCGACGATCAGCGTGGCGCTGGTCCAACCGGCGATCTTTAGCGCGCGGGAGTCAACATGGATGCCCATGATCTCGCGTTTGCCGGTCAGGCGGATCAACGGGATCAGCGCAAACGGAATGCCGAAACTCAGCAGCACCTGGCTCAGGACCAGGGCGAGCGTCGGCTCGATTCCTGCCCCGAGGATCACCAGGGCGGGGATGAGGGTGATGACCCGCCGGACCAGCAGCGGAATCCGGACCTTCAGCAGGCCGCCCATGATGGTTGCGCCGGCATAGCAGCCCACCGAGGTGGAGGCCAGGCCGGATGCCAGGAGCCCGACGGCGAACACGACGCCGATGGCTGGTCCCAAGGCGGCGGAGACGGCGGCGTGGGCTCCGGCGATGGTGTCCGTTCCTTCGATGCCGCGCAGGCTGGATGCGGCCAGCAGCAGCATCGAGATGTTGACCACGCCGGCCAGCAGCAGCGCGCCCAGCACATCGAACCGGGTGGCCCGGATCAGGCGGGTCCGCACGGCCGGGTCCGGGGAGAAGCCGAACCGGTCACGGGCCAGCGCGGAGTGCAGGTAGATTGCGTGCGGCATCACCGTGGCGCCGAGCATGCTCGCGGCGAGCAGGACGGTGTCCGTTCCCTCGAAACGCGGAACCAGTCCGCCCAGGGCGCTGCCGGCGTCGGGCGGGTTGACGAACAGGCCGGACATGAAGCCGACGGCGATCACTCCGAGGAGGACCAGGACGGCGTATTCGAAGGACCGTTGGCCGCGGGCGGTCTGCAGCGCCAGAAGCAGCATGGACGCGATGCCGATGATGACCCCGCCCAGCAGGAGCGGCAGCCCGAACAGCAGGTTCAGGGCCACGGCGCCGCCAATGACTTCGGCCATGTCGGTGGCGCCGGCAACCACCTCGGCCTGCACCCAGTAGAGGCGCCGGGAGCGGGTTCCCAGCCGCTTGCCAAGGATTTCCGGCAGGCTCAGGCCGGTGGCAAGGCCCAGTTTCGCGGACTGGTACTGCACCAGGACGGCCATGGCGTTGGCCATCACCAGCACCCAGACCAGCAGGTAGCCGTAGTTCGCGCCGGCGGTCAGGTTTGCGGCGACGTTTCCGGGATCCACGTAGGCGATGGCGGCGACGAACGCCGGGCCCAGCAGCAGGAGCCGTGACCACAGCTTGCCTGCGGCCGGCCGTACTTGCAGGGTGGGTGCTGCCATGATCATCTCCTCGCCATTGCGGTAATGACACGAGACTACCGCAAATTTAGGCATACCGAAAAGTGTCTTTACGGGAAGCCGTAGTGCGGCTGGTGTAGTGCGCGTCACGTGGCACCCGGATGGATCTTGTACGATGGATAGGCCGCGCGAAGCTTCGGCAAGACGAAGACTTACGCTCACAAACGGCCGTCCCCACGGCTGAAGGCCGAATTATGTGAGCTGGATCATTCGCTTCCGGATGCGGCCAACCCCCAACCCACAAGGAACCGTTGTGCCTCAAAGTACCCCGCCCGAAATCAAGAACAGCACGGCAGCATCCACCGCCGTCGACCCGTCCCTCAGCGCCGAGGGCTACAGCAAAACGCTGGGAAGGCGCCACGTCACCATGATCGCCATGGGCGGCGCCATCGGCGTCGGCCTCTTCATGGGAGCCGGCGGCCGCCTCGCCTCCACCGGCCCGGCCCTCATCTTCTCCTACGCCATTGCCGGCGTCATCGCCTACCTGCTGATGCGGGCCCTGGGCGAACTCATCATGTACCGCCAGACCTCCGGCTCGTTCGTCAGCTACGCCGGTGAAATGTTCGGCCGCAAGGGCGCCTTCCTGTCCGGCTGGATGTACTTCATCAACTGGGCCATGACCGGCATCGCCGAACTCATCGCGATCGGCCTCTACTTCCAGTTCTTCTTCCCCAACGTCCCCGTTGAACTGTCCGCCATCGCCGCGCTGGTGCTGCTGGTGGCCGTGAACCTCTTCAGCGTCAAGGCCTTCGGGGAATTCGAATTCTGGGCCTCCTGCCTCAAGGTGGCCGCCATTGTCATCTTCCTGGCCGTGGGCACCTTCATGGTGGTCACCAACGCCAAGGTGGGCGACGGGCACGCCTCCGTGGCCAACCTCTTCCATGACGAAGGCGGCATGTTCCCCAAGGGCGCGCTGGTCATGATCCTCGTGCTGAACGCCGTCATCTTCGCCTACAACGCCATCGAACTGGTGGGCATCACCGCCGGCGAAATGCAGAACCCGGAACGCGAAGTCCCCAAGGCGATCCGCGCCGTCGTGGTCCGCATCGTGGTCTTCTACGTCGGTTCCGTCTCCCTGCTGGCCATGCTGCTGCCCTCGGACCAGTACAAGGCCGGGACGTCCCCGTTCGTCACCGTCTTCGGCCAGATGGGCCTGGGCTGGATGGGCGACGTGATGAACATGATCGTCATCACCGCCGCCCTGTCCTCCTGCAATTCGGGCCTCTACTCGATCGGCCGAATCTTCCGCACCATGGCCAACAACGGCCACGCACCGCAGTGGCTGACCCGCATGTCCACCCGCCGGGTTCCGTACATGGCCATCCTCGCCATCGGCGCCGTCTACCTCGTGGGCATCCTGCTGAACATCTGGCTGGGCGGCTCGCACGCGTTCGACCTCGCCCTGAATACCGCCTCCATCGGCGTGATCTTCACCTGGGGCTCCATCTTCGCCAGCCAGATTGCGCTGCGGAAGAAGAAGGGCAACGTTTCCACCCTGCCCATGCCCGGCTCGCCGTGGACCAGTTGGGCCGGCCTCATCGCCTTGCTCGTCATCGCCGTCCTCATCGGCTTCGACACCATGACCAGCAAGGACGGCGAGGTGTTCTACCTGGGGCTGTGGACCCTGGCCACCATCCCGTTCTTCGCCGTGGTCCTCTGGCTGGGCTGGCAGAAGGTCAAGAATAACGCGCCCAAGAGCGAGCTCTTCAGCTAAGGCTGCGGACTGCCGGATACGCACGATGGCGGCCCGCCCCTGAGTCCCGAAAGGCTCAGAGGGCGGGCCGCCGTCCTGCGCAAGTCCTCGGGTCAGTCCCTTAAGTACCGCGCGAAGTAGTCCTCAATCCGCCGCCACGCCTCCGGGGCGGACTCCGGATCGGGGCCGACACCCATGACGCGCATCAGGGGCCGGAGGAGTGCCGGGCCCATCTCTACGTCATTGAGGAAGCTGTGGCCGGCGCCGGGAAATTCCTGCACGCTGTGCTCGATGCCCAGCCCGTCGAGGGCCGAATCGAGCCGCGCGGCCGCTCCTTTCAGGGACATGTCCGCACCGCCGTAGTTGGCCACGATGGGGCAGGCGCCGCGCAGGGCAGCCACAAGGTCCTCCTGCTCCTTGGGGAGCCGTCCGTAGTTGACCGATGCGGCCTGGAACCCGTCCTTGGCGGCCAGCAGGGCGAACCCGCCGCCCATGCAGAACCCGATCACCCCGGTCCTGCCGTTGCTGAGCTCCGATTCCGCAAGCCAGGTGCGGGCCGTGGCGATGTCCGTGAAGGGCCGGCCCGTGCGGGCTGCCATGGCGCGCATGGTTCCCACGAGGCACCGCCGTGCCCCGCCGTCGCTGTACAGGTCCAGGGCCAGGGCAAGGTAGCCGGCCCGGGCCAACCGGTCCGCGTGCCGGCGGGTCTGGTTATCCAGGCCGAAGGCTTCATGGATCACGACGACGGCGGGGAAGGGGCCCTCGCCCTCGGGTACAGCCAGGTAGCCGCCCAGTGAGGGTGATCCGCCGGCGGCCATGCTCTCGGTGCTCAGGTCCACGTTCGTCATGGCCCAAGGCTAGCCGCACGCGGGGGATACTGGTGCCGTGCGGCGGCGCGGGGCAGACTGGGGCATGTGGGCGAACCCTGGGTGCTGCATGTGGATCTGGACCAGTTCATCGCGGCCGTGGAAGTGCTCCGCCGCCCTGAGCTGGCCGGCAAGCCCGTGATCGTGGGCGGCCGTGGCGATCCCACCGAACGGGCCGTCGTCTCCACCGCCTCCTACGAAGCCCGGGCCTACGGCGTCGGATCCGGGATGCCGCTGCGCATTGCCGCGCGGAAAGTTCCTGACGCTGTCATTCTGCCCGTGGACCAGGAGGCCTACCTGCAGGCCTCGGGGGAGGTGATGGGGCGTACTGCGCTCCCGGCCCGGCGCCGTCGTCCAGGTGCTCGGCTGGGACGAGGCATTCGTCGGCGTGCAGTCCAGTGATCCGGAGGCCTACGCCCGTCAACTGCAGGATGCGGTGTTTGAGGCCACCGGGCTGCACTGCAGTGTGGGCATCGGTGACACCCTGGTCCGCGCCAAGGTGGCCACGACGTTCGGCAAACCGGCCGGTGTTTTCCGGCTCACGGCGGAGAACTGGCTGGACGTCATGGGAAACCGGCCCACCATTGACCTGTGGGGAGTGGGCACCAAGGTCTCGCGCCGGCTGGCAACGCTGGGGATCACCTCGGTTTCCCAGCTGGCGGCAGTGGACCCGGACTCCCTTGTTTCGGAGTTCGGTCCCAAAATGGGGCCCTGGTACGCACAGCTTGGGCGGGGGGACGGTTCCTCGGTGGTGGATGACACCCCATGGGTGGCGCGCGGCCACAGCCGGGAAACCACGTTCCAGCGCGACCTCACCGAGCCGGTGCAGGTGGATGAAGCTGTCCGGGAACTGGTGGCGGCGGTGCTGGAGGATGTTGCCGCTGACGGGCGCCCGGTGGTGGGGCTGACGCTCAAGGTCCGGTACGTCCCGTTCACCACCAAAACCTATGCCCGCAAGATTCCCGAAACGGACGACCCCGCGGAGGTACTGGCCTGCGCCCTCGACCTCAGGGGCAGGGTTGAACCGGACCGGCCCATCCGGCTACTGGGGCTGCGGGCTGAAATGACCATGCCGGACGACTCGAGGCAGGGGCATACGCCAACCCGCAGTGGCTGGTGACCCACCAGGTCCCTATCGATTGTTCCGTAGGCGCCCGGGCAGCAAAATGGCGGCGGATCCGGGGGATCCGCCGCCATTGTCTACCGGTTCAGCATGCCGTTCGCTGCGGCCGCCCCGGCAAAGGACTAGTTGCGCTTGAACTCGTCCTTGACATTTTCGCCGACCTTCTTGGCATCAGCCTTGACCTGGTCGGTCTGGCCTTCTGCCTTCAGGCGGTCATTGTCGGTTGCGTTGCCCGCAGCTTCCTTGGCCTTACCGCCCATATCTTCTGCTGCGTTACTGATCTTGTCTCCGAGGCCCATGGTGTGGCCTCCTTTCGTTTCCGTCGATCAAACAATGCCCTTTCACACTAACACGAAGCATGCTTACTAGTTCAAGCCCGGCAGGCCGCGGGAGTGCCGCGGGCGGGTCGGCCGCCCTGCCTTTGTCCGCCCGCGGCGATAGGCTCGGGATCATGGACCAAAGCCTCAGCCTGACCCAGCACATTCATGCTTCGCCGGAAACGGTGTGGGCCGTGATCACGGATATTCGGAACGCACCCGGAACGCTGTCCGGGGTGGAGGCGGTGCAGCTCCTGACGGACGGTGCCTATGGTGAGGGCACCCGCTGGAAGGAAACCCGGAAGATGTTCGGCAGGTCCGAAACCGTGGAGATGTGGGTGGACAGCGCTGAACCGCCGCGCAGCACCACCATTAAGGCCGCCCAGGGCGGGGCGGATTACAGCACCAGGTTCAGCCTGGCCAACCGCGACGGCGGAACGGACCTGACGCTGACCTTTGGGGCCAAGATCTCCAAGCCCACTGCGGCCAGCCGGGTCCTCGCCGCAGTGTTCGGCAGGCTGGGCATGGCGGCAAGCCGCAAAGCACTCGCCAAGGATCTGGCGGACATCGCGGCCAAAGCGGAATCCACCCCGTGACCGGGTCCGGAACCCGGCGGCCCAAGGCCGCCGTTACTGCCCCGCGGCTTTCGCCGGTCCGGCTTGAGGACCTTGAGGACCGCAGCCTGGACTTCCGCCGCGGCGGACGCCACGAGGGTGCCCGCTACAGCCGCCTGGACGCAGACGGGCTGGAGCTCTCCGGCGCCGACTTCTCTGAGTGCGAACTTCAGGGGGTCTCCTTCAACGAAGCCCAACTCCGGGGCGCCGGATTCCGCGACACGGTCATCAGTGAGCTGTATGCCCCCGTTTTCCGGGCCGCCCGCAGCACCTGGCGGGACGTCGAGATCAGCAACCCCCGGCTCGGTTCGGCCGAACTCTACGAAAGCGGATGGCAGTCCGTCCGGATCGAGGGCGGCAAGCTGGACTACCTGAACCTGCGCGGGGCGAAGCTGACGGACGTGCTGATCACCGACTGCATCATCAACGAACTGGACCTCGGCTCGGCAGCGGCAATGAGGGTGGCGCTGAAGGGCTGCACCATCGGAGCGCTGGACCTAACCGGCGCCAAACTCAAAGACTTCGATCTCCGCGGCGCTGACTTCCGCAGCGTCAGCGGCATCGGCAACATGGCCGGCGTCGTCATGGACGAATACCAGCTGGGACTGCTGGCGCCGCTGCTGGCCGCACACCTGGGTATCACCGTCATCTAAGTGGGGCTACGCGCCGCCGGGCCTGCCGTGTACTATTTACAGAACGAACGGTCGGTAAGTGGCGCAGGTCGCCCTGCCGGCCGCCGGTGACAGTGCTGTTAATCGCGTGAAGGGTGTTTCCATGGCTGCAAGCGCAGGTCCGCAGGCTTTCCTGGTAGGCGGAGTCCGGACTCCGGTGGGCAGGTACGGAGGTGCGCTCTCGGCGGTCCGGCCCGATGACCTGGCCGCGCTGGTGGTCCGTGAAGCCGTGCAACGCGCCGGCCTGGACCCGGACAGCATCGACGAAGTGATCCTCGGCAACGCGAACGGCGCCGGTGAAGAGAACCGCAACGTCGCCCGGATGGCCGTCCTTCTGGCCGGGCTGCCGGTGCACATCCCCGGAATTACCGTCAACAGGCTTTGCGCGTCCGGGTTGAGCGCCATCATCCAGGCCAGCCACATGATCAAAGCCGGCGCCGCGGACATCGTGATCGCAGGCGGCGTCGAGTCGATGAGCCGGGCGCCGTGGGTGCAGGAGAAGCCGAGTGCCGCTTTTGCCAAGCCCGGGCAGATCTTCGACACCTCCATCGGGTGGCGCTTCACCAACCCACAGTTCCAGCACGGCGCATTGTCCCGGGACGGCAAGATGACCTATGCCATGCCTGAAACCGCCGAGGAAGTGGCGCGGGTGGACGGCATCTCCCGCGAGGACGCCGACGCCTTTGCCGTCCGCTCGCACGAACGTGCACTTGCCGCGATCGAAGCCGGCCGGTTCAAGGACGAGATCGTCCCGGTCACCGTCAAAACCCGTAAGGCAGAAACCGTGGTGGATACCGATGAGGGTCCCCGCGCCGGCACCACCGCCGAGGTGCTGGCGAAGCTCAAGCCCGTGGCGCATGGCGGATCGGTAGTCACCGCCGGGAACTCCTCGTCGCTGAATGACGGCGCCTCCGCGATCATCATCGCGTCCGAAGCGGCCATCGAGCGGCTCGGCCTGACACCGCGTGCCCGGATTATCGACGGCGCCTCGGCCGGGTGCGAGCCCGAGATCATGGGCATCGGCCCGGTCCCGGCCACGCAGAAGATCCTGAAGCGGTCCGGCCTGAGCGTCGGTGACCTGTCCGCCGTCGAACTTAACGAAGCCTTTGCCACGCAGTCCCTTGCCTGCATCCGCCGGCTGGGCCTGGACCCGGGCATTGTGAACAACGACGGCGGCGCCATCGCTTTGGGCCATCCGCTCGGTTCCAGCGGCTCACGGATCGCCATCACCTTGCTCGGCCGTATGGAACGCGAGGATGCCAAGTTGGGCCTTGCCACCATGTGCGTGGGCGTCGGACAGGGCACGGCCATGCTGCTGGAGAAGATCTGATGCCGGGCGCAGTGGATCTGGCGGCCGAGAAGTTCTCCGCGCTCCTGGTGGAGGAGCAGGGCGACCGCGTGGTTGTCCTGCTGAACCGTCCCGAGGTGCGCAACGCCATCGACCAGCAGATGGTGGATGAGCTGCACACCGTCTGCGCTGCCTTGGAACAGAATCCCAAGGTCCTGATCATCGCCGGCGTGGACGGGGTGTTCGCCTCCGGCGCCGACATCGCCCAGCTCCGTGAGCGGCGGCGGGACGATGCCCTGCAGGGGATCAACTCCACCATTTTCGTGCGCATCGCCAAGCTGCCGATGCCGGTCATCGCGGCTGTGGACGGGTACTGCCTGGGTGGCGGCGCGGAGTTGGCCTACGCGGCTGACTTCCGCATCGGAACTCCGGACGTTAAAATCGGGAACCCGGAGACGGGGCTGGGGATCCTGGCCGCGGCCGGCGCCAGCTGGCGGCTCAAGGAGCTGGTGGGGGAGCCGGTGGCCAAGCAGATCCTCCTTTCGGGCAAAGTGCTGGGCGCCGACGAGGCGTTGGCCGTCAACCTCATCACCGAGATCCACAGCCCCGCGGAGCTCCTGGGCGCCGCCCACAGCCTCGCGGACCGCATCGCCCGGCAGGACCCCCTCGCCGTCCGGATCACCAAGTCCGTGTTCCATGCCCCGGCGGAAGCGCACCCGCTGATCGACCAGCTGGCCCAGGGCATCCTCTTCGAATCGCAGGCCAAGTTCGACCGCATGCAGAAGTTCCTGGACCGCAACGCGGCCAAGAAGGCTGCGTCCTCCGACACCGCTGACGGAAAGTAGAAAACCGATGAGCAACACTGCAATTCCTTCTGGCCGGCCCGCTGATCTTTCCACTGACCTGCCCCATTTCGTGGGTGTCCTGGGTGGTGGCCGGATGGGTGCGGGCATTGCGCATGCGTTCCTGGTCAAGGGCGCCGAGGTGCTGGTGGTGGAGCGTGATGAGCAGTCGGCCGAGGCTGCCCGGGAGCGGGTGGAGTCCGCCGCGGCGAAGAGCATCGAGCGGGGTGTGGTGGACGCGAACCTGGATGAGATGGCTTCCCGGTTGACGGTGGGCGTGGACTTTGACGCGTTCAAGGACCGGCAACTGGTGGTTGAGGCGGTGCCGGAGGACTGGGATTTGAAGGTTTCTTCGCTGCGCGGGATCGAGGAGCGGCTGGCGCCGGAGGCGTACCTGGCGTCGAACACGTCCTCGCTGTCGGTGAACGGGCTGGCGAGGGAGTTGCAGCGGCCCGGGAATTTCCTGGGGCTGCATTTCTTCAACCCGGTCCCGGCGTCCACCCTTATTGAGGTGGTGCTCGGCGAACACACCGCACCCGGACTCGCCGACGCCGCCAAAAAGTGGGTGGCGGCGCTGGGGAAGACCGCCGTCGTCGTCAATGACGCGCCGGGCTTTGCGTCGTCCCGGCTGGGTGTGGCGATCGCCCTGGAGGCGATGCGGATGGTTGAAGAGGGTGTGGCGTCGGCGGAGGACATCGATAACGCCATGGTCCTGGGTTACAAGCACCCGACGGGGCCGCTGCGCACCACCGATATCGTGGGCCTGGACGTGCGGCTGGGGATCGCCGAGTACCTGCAGTCCACCCTTGGTGAGCGGTTCGCCCCGCCGCAGATCCTGCGCGACAAGGTGGCCCGCGGCGAACTCGGCCGCAAAACCGGCAAAGGCTTCTTCGACTGGCCCAGCTAAGGCAGTCCTGGAGAGGTGCGGTGACTAGTCGAAGAATCCGACGATGTAGCCGATGAAATACAGCAGGAACAGCAGGACGCCTGCGCCGATGGCTCCAAGCCAAAAGATCTGCTGGCCCCTTCCGGAACCAGGTTGCCGGGGCTCCTGGGTGCCCGCCACCGAGCCTTCCCCGGGCGGGGTTTCACCCGGGGGAACTCCGCCGCCGGGTTCCAGGCCTGTGATCTTGTCGTCCTCCGGGTCCGGATTGGTTCCTGACACGTTAACTCCCTTGCTCGCGGTCTGGGGCTTTCCCCAGCGTAACCGGCCCCGGTGTTTGGTCCTAGGCTGGTGCAGTGACTTTCCTTGAGCCCCTTACCCTGACCGGCCGGCACGTAATCCTCGAGCCCCTCGACCCAACCCATCACGACGGGCTGGTGGAGGCGGCCGAGGACGGCGAGCTGTGGAAACTCTGGTACACCTCCGTGCCGTCTCCCGCCGGGATGGCGGCCGAGATCCGCCGCCGCCTGGCGTTGCAGGAGCAGGGGTCCATGCTGCCGTTCACCACACGGCTGATCGACACGGAGACCGGCGGGCCGGGCCGGGTCATCGGGATGACCACCTATATGAATGTCGACGCCGGCACTCCCCGCGTGGAGATCGGCTCCACCTGGAATGCGGCGTCAGTACAGGGCAGCGGAACAAACCCGGACTCCAAGCTCCTGCTGCTGCAGCACGCCTTCGAGGCGCTGGGCTGCCCGGCCGTGGAGTTCCGCACACACTGGCTGAACCACCAGTCCCGCGAGGCGATCGCCCGGCTCGGCGCCAAGCAGGACGGCGTCCTCCGCAGCCACTCCCGGACCAGCGACGGCCTGCTGCGGGACACCGTGGTGTTCTCCATCCTGGAACACGAATGGCCCATGGTCCGCGCCGGCCTGGAGTACCGCCTGGACCGGCGCGGGTAAACCCCAGGCTGGGGAGGGGTGGCGGTTACGGCCGTGCCAGCTTGTTAAGGTTCACAGCGTCTTGAAGGGCATCTGCGTAGGCCTGATGCCCTAACGGGGTGGGGTGGAAATTCTGGGGGTCCTCCAGCGACCCAAGGTGAATCCACGACCGCTCGGAGTTCACGGCGTGCCCCGCGAATGCCTCCGTGACGTCGACGTACACGGCCTTGGCCTTCACTCTGGGGGCATCCGTCGCTTGCGCTATGACGTTGTTGAGGGCCCGGGTGCCCGCGTTGACCAGCTCTTGCGCCTCCGGGGTCAGCAGGGCGGGTCCGCCTGCGGGATCAAAAAGAAGCGGATACCCAAAGACCCCTACCGTGGCATGGGGCGCCGTTCTGCGAATGGCAATCAGGGCTTCCACCAGGTCGGCCTGCAGGGCGGGAAACTTGTCCCGGACTGCCTGGACTGCCTGGGCGCAGACGTCGAGCGTAAATCGTGCACAGGCGGTTAGCGGTGCGGTGAAGTTGATGTCATTCGGGCCCGCGGTCAGGGTGACCAGTTCGGTCCGGACGGAAAGTGTGCCGGACGCCGTCAGAGCCGTAATTTGCTCCAGCACGCTGGGCGCGGTGTCGGACGGCCGGTCGACAATGACGGCCCCGGCGCAGGCAGCGTTGGTGCTGTTGCCGTCCACGATCGGCAGCTCTTCTATGAGCAGGTTTACATATCCTTCCTTGGTCTGCAGGCAAGGTAGGGGTGTGACGTAGTCACCCGCCCCTACCCCGGCGGTGTAGGAGTCACCGACCGCTACGAGGTCGACATCCTTGACGGGCGGTGCCGCGCCCGCGGGCAGTGCCGTGGAACCAAGAGCCAGGGCCAAGGTGGCGAGGCCGGCTGCAAAAGCCGGGAGCCGCCGTCGTAATGCTGTAGTACCCATCGCAATTCTCCCTTGAACAGGACCTCGGGCTGAGGGCAGACAGGTCCGACGGTACCTCCGGAGAACCCCGTTTGCACGGGTGAAGGGTACGCGGCTTTCGCCGTCCCGGTACCCGTCTGTGACATGCGGGGTTCACAGGCTTGTGGTTAGCTGTGCGGATGGAGAAAGCGGGCGGGTCCATGGACTGGGATGGTGCTGTCAATGCCTGGCATGTTGCCGGCGGTGTGTACCGCATGGGCCGGCGGGAATGGCTCACGGAAACCGGCTGGCGGCAGGCGTACGACGACGGCGTCCGCACGGTAGTGGATCTCCGTAACGCGGCGGAAGCCCGGCGCCGGGACACCGATCCCGTGGTGCCTGCGGCCGCGCTGCACGGCCTGGCCGTGGTGTCGGCTCCCACGGAGGAAGCCAACCACCAGCAGTTCGCCGCACTGACCGGCCCCTACCTGAACGATCCTGCTTACTACGCAGACAACGCCCGCCTGTTCCCGGACAGGATCGTGGCAGTCTTTCGCGCCCTCGCCGACGCCGCAGGCCGGGGAGCGGTGGTGTTGCACTGCGCCGCGGGACGTGACCGCAGCGGCCTGGTGGCGTCCATGGTGCAGGACCTCGCGGGGGACTCGGACCACCAGATCGCCGAGGGCTACCGGCGCGCAGCGCGTGGCATCAACGAGCGGTACCGGACCCATGGGCCGCCGCATGACCGGGAACGCTACCTGGCCGACGACGAACTGGCGCCGCTGCTGGAGCGGCGCGGGGAAGCCGTGGTGGACTTCGTGCGGACCCTGGACAGCCGTAGCTACCTCCTGAAGAACGGACTCAGCGGGGCCGAACTCGACGCAGTGCTGTCCCTGTGTGGGGCGGGTGTGGCCCGATGAGCCCGGCGTCAGCGCGCAGGTATCTCTCCCTGGGTGCCGTTGCAGGCATTCTGGTCTCGTCGGCCTACGTGGCTGCGCCGGCATGGGCCGCCGACGGCCAGGCCGCAGCCACGGCGTCCCCGGAGGCCCCCGCCGCCGGAACACCAGTCGCCGGAACACAGGGCTCCGGGCTGTCGGAGGCCGCCCTCGACGACGCCGTCCAGCGGGACCTCGGACTCACCCGGGAGCAGTTCACCGCGGCGGGCGGGCTTGGTGCCCAGGCGGCAGCCGCGGCCGCCCAGTTGCGTGACGTCCCCGGTTACGCCGGCATCCGGCTGGACGACGGGCACGTGGTGGTCACCGGATCCGGTCCGGAGTTCCTCGCCAAAGTGGCAGCGCTGGCCGGGACCCTTCCGGACCTCGCCGTAGAGGCCCCGCAGGCCCGGCGTGCCGGCGGCGGCGCGCAATCCAGCGGGGAAGCCGGCGAGGGTTCACAGCTGGCGGTCAGCACCGAGCAGCTCTTCCAGGCATACGTGCGCGACGTCGGCCCCGAAGGCCTGCAGGCAGTCATGGCCGCGGACGGGAAGTTCGTTATCCGCACCGGGGCGCTGAACGCACCCGAGTCGGCCCGACCGTCCGGCACGGCGGCGGCTGACGCAACAACCACTGACGCAACAACCGCTGCCGCAAGAACCGCTGGCGGAGCCACGGCAGGAGCGGCAACAGGAACGACGGCGGCCGGCGGCTCCGGCAGGGTATCGCCGGCCGATTTCGTGGCCCGGTACGCCAACGTGGAGCTCGACGGCGCCGCCCCCCTCAGATCCGAGGCCGACGTTCCCGGCGGCGTCGGCTACATCGCTGATACCGGCTGGATTTGCTCCACCGGGTTCTCCGCCTTCGATCCCGCGGGACTGCCTGCCGTCCTCAGCGCAGGGCACTGCGCCTCGGACGGGCAGGCGGGAACGGCAACCCTCGAGTTCCAGTTCGTCCGGAAGGACCAGCTGGGCGAGTTCGGATTTAGCCAGTTCGGCGGCCCCGGCAACTCCCGCATCATTGAGAACCCCGCGGACCCCGAGAACCCCGGAAACGTGGGCACTGACATCTCGGTGATCCACAACATTCCGGAGGGACTCGATCCGCTGCCCGCCGCCAGTACCTGGGGTGATCCCTCGGAGCCCGGCCCGGATGTGAAGATCATCGGCACCGCCGATCCGGTCCTGGGCATGCCCATCTGCCGGTCCGGCCGGACTTCGGCCTGGTCCTGCGGCACCGTGGACGCCGTGGGAATCTACGTGGTGCCCGGCCCGGACTTTGCCGCAGACCCCACAGACCTCCGTGCCTTCCGCGGATTCCTCTCCTATGGCGTCCAGTCCAGCGGCGGCGACTCCGGAGGCCCGTACGTGAGCGGCAACTACGCCGTGGGAACGCACGCCGCGGGTGACGCGCCTCCCGCGCCCGGCGAGCCGGCACCCGCCAACTTCGCGGTGGGCGCCACCCTCTCCGAAAGCCTGGCGGTCCTTCCCGGCTACCAGCTGGAACTGTTCCTCAACAAGCCGGCCGTCAGCTCGCCCGCGCCCGGCGGAACCTACGAACCCGGGCAGGCCATCAGCGGAAACGTCCCGGCAGCCCCCGCCTCCGCCGTCGCCCCAGGCTCCACGGTCAAGATCACGGTGGAGGGCAAGGACCCGGTGGAGGTCCCGGTGGACGCCGCAGGAACGTGGAGCTTCACCGCTCCCGAGGGCAACGGGCCCCTCCGCTTTACGGCGGAGACGGCTAACGGTTTCAGCACCTCGGGGGGAGTTGAGTTTGAGTTTGCCCGGGCAGCTGCGGAGCCGCCTGCGCCGGAGCAGCCTGCCCCCGGCAACCCTGCCCCGGAACCGCCCGCACCGGAGCAACCCAATCCCGTCGTGCCCGCGGACCCGGCACCCGTTCCGGCCGTCCCCGCAGACCCGGCTGCGCCCGTCCCGGCTGCGCCCGCCCCCGCGGCACCGCAACCGCCCGCGGACGCCGGCACCGTCGTCGTACCTTTCGATGCCGGTACGTCACCCGCCGACCTGGCGAACACCGGACCCTCGGGGCTGGTTCCCGCAGCCATGGCAGCGGCCGCGGCGCTCGCCGTCGGGATCATCCTGACAGTCCTGGTGCGCCGCCGGAGCCGGCGTTCGGCCAAATAGACAGCGGAAGGGCGGGACGCGGAAAGCGTCCCGCCCTTCCGGCGCAGGAAAGCGGCGTGGCCGGCGGTCAGTGGTGGCCGTGCCACCTGTTCGCGCCGTCAACCACCTGGACAGCCACTTTCAAGGTCTTGTCAGCGAGGCTTCCCCACGCGTAAACGATGGTGTTCTTCCCGCCCTCGACGGTGACGTCCGCCGGGCCGATCACAGGATCGGTGGTTCCGGCTGCAGCCACCGAAGCAGAGTAGGTGCCGGCCTTGAGCTTCAGCGTGGCCTCGTCCGGGTTGCTCAGGCCTTCGATGACCGCTTTCCCACCGGCCAGAACGTCCACGGCGGGAGCTGCCGCTACGTGCCGGACCGTCAGCTTGCCTTTGCGGTCGTTGCGGGGAGCCTTGGTGTCGTTGGTGAAGAGCGTGGCGGTGGGGGCACCGTCGGCATTGAGGTGGGCCACGGCGGTGTAGTTGCCGCCTTCTTCGAGCTCCACGTCCACGGGCCCGATGACCGGGTTGTCGGCGCTGGTGGCGTCGGCGGCGGTGATGGCGATCTGGTAGTCACCGGCGGCCAGTTCCAGCGGCCCCGCCAGGGTGCCGGGCGTGAAGTCATCCAGCGTGAGGGCCCCGTTGACCCACACATCCACGGTCAGGTCCGGAACGCCATGCAGTACGGACAGCAGGGCGGGGTCGTCATCATGGTGCCATCCGCCGGCCTGGGCGGGGGCGGCGAAGGCCAACGAGGCTGCGAGTGAAAGTGCTCCGGCGGCGTAGCTGATTTTGCGCATATCAAACTCCTTGAAGGATGCCCGGTGGCCGGGCTGTTTGTGCTTACGCGCTTAATACCCCGGGGAGGGGGTCCTTGGATGCAGGGCCGGGAAAAATCTTTGTTGCCTGGTGTTTGTGCTTCCTCAGCAGGTTGGTGATGCGCAGGGTGCAGAGCCGCTGGCCGGCCTCGTTGGTGATGAGTACTTCGTGGGTGGTCAGTGTGCCGCCCAGGTGGATGGGCGTGGCCGTGATGGTGATCTGGCCTTCCCGGGCGGAGCGGTGGTGCGTTGCGGAGACGTCGATGCCCACCGCCGTCTTGCCCATGGTGCTCGCGTGGATGACTGCCGCCCACGAACCCACGGCCTCACCCACCGCCAGCGAAGCGCCACCGTGCAGCAGGCCGAAGGACTGCCGGTTTCCCTCCACGGGCATGGTGGCGACCACCCGCTCCACGGACTCCTCCAGGATCTTCACCCCCATCTTCTCGTCGAGCTCACCGAGGGTGATCTTCCACAGTTCATGCTCTGTGGGGGAGTGGTGCGGGGCGGCGTCGCTCATGTGCTCTCCTAGTGCGGTGCGGGGACATTCCTGTATGGTACTTATATTACCGAACGGACGGTCAGTAATGATGCGCCGATTGTCTGCCCCTTTTGTTGGAAGGACCCGTCAACGATGACCACCACTGCCACAGCGCCCCACGCCACGCTCGATACCGTGGAGACGGTGCCCAGCTTCATTATGGACTCCTGGTGGACGCCCGAAACCGGCTCCGCCGCTGCCACCCCGGTGCGCGACGCCAGCACGGGCGAGCTCCTGGCCAAGGTGAGCACCGAGGGACTTGACCTCGCAGCGGCCGTGGAATATGGCCGGACCACCGGCCAGGCCGAGCTGGGCAAGCTGACCTTCCACCAGCGCGCCCTCAAGCTCAAGGAGCTGGCGCAGTACCTGAACGCCCGCCGTGAACATTTCTACGGCTTCTCCTACCAGACCGGCGCCACCAAGATCGATTCCATGGTGGACATCGACGGCGGCATCGGCGTGCTCTTCACCTTCGGCTCCAAGGGCCGGCGCGAACTGCCCAACTCGCAGGTGGTTGTGGACGGGCCCATGGAGGTGCTGTCCAAGGACGGATCCTTCGCCGGCGAACACATCTACACCCGCATTCCCGGCGTCGCAGTGCAGATCAATGCCTTCAACTTCCCGGTGTGGGGCATGCTGGAAAAGTTCGCCCCCGCGTTCATCGCCGGCGTGCCCACCATCGTCAAGCCCGCCACCCCCACCGGCTACGTTGCCGCCGCCGTGGTGAAGGCCATCGTGGAGTCCAACATCCTGCCCAAGGGGTCGCTGCAGCTGGTTTCCGGTTCTGTCCGCGGGCTGCTGGACGTGCTGGACTACCGGGACCTGGTGTCCTTCACCGGGTCCGCCGCCACCGCCAAGTCCCTGAAGGCGCACCCTAACGTGGTGGAGGGCGGCGTGCGGTTCACCTCCGAAACCGACTCCCTCAACGCCGCCATCCTCGGCCCGGACGCGGTGGAGGGCACCCCGGAATTCGAGGCCTTCGTCAAATCCGTGGTCACCGAGATGACCGTCAAGGCGGGCCAGAAGTGCACCGCCATCCGCCGCGCCATCGTGCCGCAGGAGCTGGTGCCCGCGGTATCCGCCGCCATCGGCAAGCGCATCCAGGAGCGTGTGGTGGTGGGCGATCCGCGCGCCGAGGGCGTCACCATGGGTGCGCTGGCGTCCGTGGAACAGCTGGAGGACGTCCGGGCGGCCGTGCAGTCCATGCTCGACGCCGGCGGTGAGCTTGCGTATGGGACCCTTGATTCGCCGTCGGTCACCTCCGCCGACGGAACCACCGGAGTGGTGGACGCCGGCGCCTTCATGGCCCCCGTTGTCCTCAACTGGAACAATCCCGAAGCCGAGGCGCTCCACTCCCTCGAAGCCTTCGGCCCGGTCTCCTCCGTGGTGGGCTACACGGACCTCGCCGATGCCGTCCGGCTTGCTGCCCGCGGCGGCGGCTCGCTGGTGGCCTCCGTGTGCACCAACGATCCCGACGTGGCGCGCGAACTGGTCACCGGCATTGCCGCACACCACGGCCGCGTCCTCATGCTGAACCGCGAAGACGCCCGCACCTCAACCGGCCACGGCTCACCCGTTCCGCACTTGGTGCACGGCGGCCCCGGCCGCGCCGGCGGTGGCGAGGAGCTCGGCGGCATCCGCTCCGTCCTGCACCACATGCAGCGCACCGCCATCCAGGGCTCGCCCAACATGCTCACCGCCGTCACCGGCGTCTGGCACACCGGAGCGGACCGCAACTTCACGGTACACACTGAGGGGACGCACCCGTTCCGCAAGCACCTGGAGACCCTGCGCATCGGCGATGCCGTCCGCTCGGACCTGCGGCAGGTCACCCTGGAGGACATCACGGCGTTCGCCAACTCCACCGGGGACACCTTCTACGCCCACACCAACCAGGAAGCCGCCGAGGCCAACCCGTTCTTCCCGGGCATCGTGGCGCACGGCTACCTCCTGCTGGCCTGGGGCGCCGGGCTGTTCGTGGAGCCTGCACCGGGCCCCGTCCTGGCCAACTACGGGCTGGAGAACCTGCGCTTCATCACGCCCGTGGCCGCCGGCGACTCCATCCGGGTGACCCTCACCGCGAAGAAGATCACGCCGCGTGAAACGGACGAATACGGCGAGGTGGCCTGGGACGCCGTCCTCACCAACCAGAGTGACGATATCGTGGCCACTTACGACGTCCTCACCCTCGTCGAGAAGTAGCCGCCCCCAATCCAGGAGGGGGTGCGGGGCAAAAGGGGGAGGGTGTTTCGCGGGGCCCCGGCGTAAAATTTTGCCTCGTAGGAGGTGGCCGCATGACCCTCAAGATGAGCACAGCCACAACCACCTCTGCGTCAACGAGCGGCTGAACGGCCAGCCGACTACCAGGTCTAGGAAGCATTAACAGCAGCAGGGGCGCTCCGGTCGGATCGGGGCGCCCCTGCGTCGGTTTGCCGGCCCGGCCCGCTGGCCGGGCGGGCCGGTCCCTACTTGGACCAGACGATCGGGTTCTTGCGGTACGGGTTGTCGCTGGAGCTTGCGTAGCTGAAGCCGGAATCGGCGTAGTCCGCGGAGACGATCTCGTCCCCGGCGGGTGCGAGGAAGACCTGGCACGAGGTCATGGTGCTGCCCACCTTGTAGCTCAGGTTGTCACTTGAGCCGGTGGTTTCAAACCGCTTGGTGGGGCACTGGTCCAGGGAGCCGATGATGATGAGCTTCTGGGCATCCGTCCCATCCTTCAGCTGCGCGTTCAGGCGGGGTTCGCTGATGCCGGCGGAGGGCTTGCTCAGGCTGTCCAGGGTGTGTTCGGTGAAGACGTAGTACGGCGTCTGCCCGGCGAACTTCGCAGCATCCTTCAGGGCGGCGAGATCGGCTTCGGCTCCGGCCGTGATCTTCGTGACGCTGGTGGTGTAGGTGGCTACCGTGTACTTGGCGTCAGCCGGATCCTTGCCCGTGTTGGTGTGGGTGACTGCCTTTTCGCCCAGGCCGAGCTTTGTCCCGGGAGCCGTAAGGTCCTTCGCGGTTCCGGAGGCGCCGGCAGGCGAGGCAGCAGAAGCGCTGGAGGACTCGCTGGCGGAGCCGCTGGGTGACGCCGAAGCCGATGTGGCCGCTTCGGTTGACGGCTGGGTTTCGGAGGCCGCAGGCGCCTCTGCTGCACAAGCGGACAGGCCCAGCCCCAGGACGGCGGCGACGCCCAAGGCGGTAAATGGGCGCGAAGAAGTGCGGTTACTGATCATGATTTCCCCCTGATGATGTGATGCGAACTCGAGTAACTATAACGTATGGATTTATTGGGCCGCAGAGATGCCAAGGCTTTTCTGCGGTTGGTGGTTTCGAGTGTACGGCGCAAGAACAGGCCCGGCGATGGGCAGGGCTGCCCATCGCCGGGCCTGGAAGTTGCTGCGCGCTTGGGCGGATTGCCGCCCCTGGTTCAGTGCGGGAGCGTCAGGACTCCGCGCCGCCGTGCAGGCCGTCGTCGCTGCTGTCGTCCTCGCGGCCTGTGCCCTTACCGGACTCGCTGCGGTCGGAGAGGTCCATGTTGCCGCGGGCCTCGTCCATGGTGGGGCCGCCGGCGGGGACGCTGTAGGTGTCCGGCCGGATGCCGTGCGACTGCTCCTCGATCAGGGCCTGCTCCTCGCTGAAGCGGATAACGTTTGCTTCGTCGCCCGCATCCCCGGGGACGTCCTCCCGGATCTTGGACGGATCCGGGACGATGAATCCTGCGTCGGGCTCTTCTTTGTGGGTGCTCATCTGCCCTACCTCCCTGTAATCAGTGGCTTTCTACCACCGTAGCCTCGAAGCAGGGAAAATACCAAGCACCCTTATTACTTGGGGGTGCGTCAGGCCGTGGCGATGACCGCCGGGTCAGGCGGGGGGGCCGTGTGCCCGTGCAGGCCGTCGAAGGCCATGGTGATGACGTCGTCCGCGAGCTTCCCGGGGCTCAGGGAACCGCCGGGCTTGTACCACTCCACAATGGAGTTGATCATGCCGAACAGGAGGCGGGTAACCGTTCGCGGGTCGATGTCCTGGCGCAGTGAACCCTCATCCCGGGCGGCGGAAATCAGTGCGGCAACCTTGTGGTCGAAGGTACGGCGGCGTTCCAGCGCGTTGCGCTCGATCTCGGTGTTGCCCCGCAGTCGCAGCAGCAGCGTGACGAACGGCAACCGCTCCACAAGGACCGCCACGGTGCGGCGCAGCACGAACTCCAGCCGGGCATCGGCGGCGCCTGCGGCGGCCTCGGGCTGTTCCAGGATGGACTCCAACCCGCCCAGCGCGTGGTCCAGGGCGAGCTTCAGCAGGTCGCCCTTGGACGGCACGTGGTGGTAGATGGCCGACTTGGAGATGCCCAGGTTGTCAGCGAGGATCCCCATGGACGTCGCGTCATAGCCATGGCGGTTGAAAACGTCGACGGCGATGCGCAGCACGGATTGCTGGTCATAGCCGGGGCGGCCGCGCTTGGCTGATCCGTTGGCGGCTGCGCCGTTGGTGCTGGTGGTCTGGCTGGGCATAGTGGCTAGTTTCTCATGAACGGTCGGTCGGCCCGGACCGGGGCCCGGGCCCGCCGGCTCCGTCTATCCCTTGGGCCGCATGTCGTAGATGCGGCGGAGCTTGCCGTTGGAGCGCTCAAGCGATCCGGGATCCACCACGTCCACCGTGCACGAAGAACCCACGTGGATCTTGATCTGCTCCTTCAAGGCGCGCGCCGCCGTCGTGCCCTGCTCAAGCGTGACGGCGTCCCGCCGTTCGATCCGGACGGTCAGCTGGTCCATCCGCTGCCCTTCCGGGCGGGTGAGCTCGAGCTGGAAGTGCGGGCTGAGCTCAGGGATGCGGAGGGCGATTTCCTCGATCTGGGAGGGGAAGAGGTTCACGCCGCGCAGGATGATCATGTCGTCGCTGCGGCCGGTGATGCGGCCCATCCGGCGGTGTGCCGGGCGGGCGGTGCCGGGCAGGAGCCGGGTGAGGTCCTTGGTGCGGTAGCGGATGATCGGCAGGGCTTCCTTGGTAAGCGAGGTGAAGACAAGTTCGCCGTGCTCGCCGTCCCGCAGGACGTTTTCCTTGCCCGCCAAGGGGTTGAAGGGATCGATGATTTCGGGGCGGAAGTGGTCCTCCCAGATGTGGCTGCCGTCCTGCGTCTCCACGGCCTCGCCGGCAACGCCCGGGCCCATCACTTCGGACAGGCCGTAGATGTCGCACGCCTTGATGTTCATCATGACCTCGAGTTCGTGCCGCATCTCCTGCGTCCACGGCTCGGCGCCCAGGACGGCGAACTTCAGTGACGTTGAGGCGGGATCGATGCCCATGTGCGCCATGGCGTCGGCGATGGTGAGCAGGTAGGTGGGCGTGGCCAGGATGGCGTCCGGCTTGAAGTCCTGGATCAGCTGGATCTGCCGTTCGGTCTGGCCGCCGGACATCGGGATCACGGTGCAGCCCAGGGCCTCGGCGCCGGCATGCGCGCCAAGGCCGCCGGTGAACAGGCCGTAGCCGTAGGCGTTGTGGACCTTCATGCCGGGGCGGATGCCGGCGGCGCGGAAGCTGCGGGCCACCAGCTTGGCCCAGTCGGCCAGGTCCTGCTTGGTGTACCCGACGACGGTGGGCCGGCCGGTGGTGCCCGAGCTGGCGTGGATGCGGGCTACTTCGCTCTGCGGCACGGCGAACATGCCGAACGGGTATTCGGCGCGCAGGTCGTCCTTGGTGGTGAAGGGGAAGTTGCCGAGGTCGGCCAGTTCGCGGAGGTCGTTCGGGTGGATGCCGGCGTCGTCGAACTTGCGCTTGTACAGCGGCACGCGCTGGTAAGCGTAGGAGACGGTGTGCTGGAGGCGGCTGAGCTGGAGCGCTTCGAGTTCGTCGCGGGAAATGGTCTCCTCGCGGTCCAGGACGGCGTCGGTGCCGATGGCTGCGGTGTCCACGGACGCGGCGGCAGGGGTTTCGGGGGCATGCAGGGTCATGGTTTTCCTACTTCTTGGGGATGGTGCGGCTGCGTCCGCGGAACTCGGCGATGAGCTCGCCCGGGGTGCTGGTGCCGGGGTCCGCGCCGGGGGTGTGGGCGTCGGTGGCGAAGATCTGGATGTCGTAGAGGCCGCTGCGGCCGGCGCTGGACCGGCGGTCTGCCACGGCGGTGAGGACCTGGCCGCGGAACGCCGGCTTGAGGAAATTGATGTCGACGCCGGAGGCAACGGTGATGGTGTTTTCCTCGGCGGGCGCGGGACTGATCGGGTTGCAGGCGAGGGCGAAGGCGGTGTCGCCGAAGGCGAAGATCATTCCGCCGTGGGCCATGCCGAAGCCGTTGAGCATTTCCTGCCGGAGGGTCATCCGGATGGTGGCGTGGCCGTCGCTGAGCGCCAAGACCTCGATGCCCATCCACTCGGAGGCATAGTCGTTTTCCAGGATGGGGTGGGTGGCCCCGGAGAGTGTTGCTTCAGCCATGCGTCATTGCCTCCAGCTTTATTTACCGAATGTTCATTAGGTAATCCCATAAGGGGGTCCGGTGTCAAGGGTGGGGCCGCCCGGCCCGGGCCTTCCCGCCCGGTTACTTCGCCGCTCCGCGCACCGAACCGGGGGACACGCCGTCGTCCGCGGCGCGCCGCACGGTGGATGGAAAAGCAACCGGGCGGGAACGCGCGACGGCGGCGCGCACCTTTGTCACTTGGGGCGCCGGAGGTGCAAGGATGGGAGGACCGGCACCAGCAAAACAGCAAAGGGCGGACCATGGCCAAAGGCATCTACGTCAGCGCAACCACCCCGGGCTCGGGCAAGTCCCTTGTGGCCCTCGGACTGGCGGACACCCTGCACCGGCACGCGGACCGGATCGGCTTTTTCAAGCCCGTGGTCCAGGGCCCGGTGGCCGGCGAGGACCCCATGGTCACCCTGATGAAGTCCCGGTTTGCCCTGGAGGATGAACGCTGCCGGGGCGGCCTCACCTTCGAGGAGGTCCGGACGCTGCTGGCCGAGGGTCAGCGCGAGGAGATCGACGCCCGCTGCGTGGAAATCTTCGCCGACATTGCCCGGTACTGCGATGTGGTGATTGTGGAGGGGACGGACCTCACGGGCCAGGACGCCGCCGTCGAATTCGACCTCAACGCGCGCCTGGCCAACAACCTCGCTGCCCCCATCGTGGCCGTGGTGGGTGCCAAGGGGCGGACCGTCGCGGAGGCCGCTGCCGCCGTCGAGGTTGCCCGCAAGGAACTCGCCGCCGAGAAATGCTCGCTGCTGGCCATCCTGGTGAACCGGGCGGACCCGGACGACGTCGAGGCT
The DNA here is from genome assembly GCF_030818145.1 of Pseudarthrobacter sp. SORGH_AS 212. NCBI lineage: Bacteria > Bacillati > Actinomycetota > Actinomycetes > Micrococcales > Micrococcaceae > Pseudarthrobacter > Pseudarthrobacter sp. SORGH_AS 212. The sequence continues at coordinate 3,048,377 of NZ_JAUTAA010000001.1, forward strand.
ATCGCCGCCGCCATCAAGCCCGGTGCCTCCAAGCGTCCCGTCTACGTCCTGCCCGAGCTGGAGGAGATCGCCCGCCCCACCACCGGCGAGGTGGCCGCGGCCCTGGGCGTCCGGCAGATCGCCGGCCGGGCGGACATGGAGCGGGATGTGAAGGACATCAAGGTGGCCGCCATGAACGTGGGCAACTTCCTCAATGTCCTGGAAGAGGGCGCCCTGGTGATCGTGCCGGGGGACCGGGCCGATGTGATGGTGGCCTGCCTGGCGTCCTCGTTCTCGCCGGAGTTCCCGGTGGCCTCCGCCCTTATCCTCACCGGCGGGCTCGCCCCGGACGCCAACATCTACCCGCTCCTTGCCCAGGCACCCTTCCCCGTTTTTGCCGCCGGGGCGGACACCTACACCACCGCCCGGCGCGTGTCCGAGGTCCGCAGCGAGATCTGGTCCGGGCACCGCCGCAAGGTGGCCTCCGCCCTGGGACTGTGGTCCCGGCGCGTGGACGAAGCAGAGCTGATGGAGCGGCTGCACCTGCCCCGGCCGGAACGGATGACGCCGCTGCGGTTCCTGCACGACCTGATCGAACGTGCCCGTGCCCAGCGCCGCCACGTGGTCCTGCCGGAGGGAACCGACGTCCGCATCCTGCGCGCCGCCGAGATCCTGCACCGCCGCGACGTTTGCGACCTCACGGTCCTCGGACCCGAAACGGACGTGCGCGAACTGGCGGCCTCCCGGGGCATCGATCTCACCGGGATCAACATCGTGGATCCGGCAACCTCGGAGCTGCGGCAGCAGTTCGCCGAAAAGTACGCCGAACTCCGCGCCCACAAGGGCGTTGACCTGGCCAAGGCGCTCGAAATCATGCAGGACGTCAGCTACTTCGGCACCATGATGGTCCAACTGGGCGTGGTGGACGGCATGGTCTCCGGCGCCGCGCACACCACCGCCCACACCATCCGGCCGGCCCTGGAATTCGTGAAGACCCGGGAGGGCGTGAAGATTGTGTCCTCGGTATTCCTGATGCTCATGCCGGACCGGGTGCTGGTATACGGTGACTGCGCCGTGAACCCGGACCCCAACGTGGAGCAGCTGGCGGACATCGCGCTTGCGTCCGCGGAGACGGCGGCGCAGTTCGGGGTGGAGTCCAGGGTGGCCATGCTGTCCTACTCCACCGGCGGCTCCGGTTCGGGCGAGGCCGTGGACGAGGTGCGGCAGGCCACCGAGCTGGTGCGGGAGCGCCGCCCGGACCTCGCCGTCGAAGGGCCCATCCAGTACGACGCCGCCGTGGACGCCTCCATCGCGGAATCCAAGATGCCCGGTTCATCCGTGGCAGGGCAGGCCACCGTCTTCATCTTCCCGGACCTGAACACCGGCAACAACACCTACAAGGCGGTGCAGCAGAGCTCCGGGGCCGTCGCCGTGGGGCCCGTCCTGCAGGGCCTGCGGAAACCTGTCAACGATCTTTCCCGCGGCTGCACAGTGGAGGACATCGTCAACACGGTGGCCATCACAGCCATCCAGGCCCAGGCCTAGGGAAGCACGACGACGGCACCCGGCTTTGGCGAAAAGCCTGGTGCCGCCGTCGTACTTTTTGTGATGCTTAGCTGTTGTCCGGCTTGGCGAGGCTGTCGTCGTCCTCTTCCTTGGCCGGCTCATCGGACAGCCCCTGCGGGGTCAGGTCCAGGCCTTCACGGTCCTCGGGCGCCTCGGGGGAGTCCCCGGTTTCGGCGGCCTTGAGGTCTCCGGTATCGTCCAGCGCCGGGTTGGAGCCCTCCACACCGGTAGGGTCCTTGGAACCGGAGCCCCCCTCGGAACCAAGCGGCGCGGTGCTGCTGGATCCGGTGTTGGTGGGATCCTTCTCTTCGTTGGAAGTGGGGTCGTTCGTCATTGGGACAGTCCTCTCGACGTGGTCCAGCCTGTCCGCCGACCATAGGCACAGCCGGGCTGCATGCGCAAGGAAACCCTCCTGTCAGTGCTGCCACCTATAGTGGGGGTTGAACTGCAGAAGCAAGCCCCAGGAGGCCCCGCATGCTCGTGCTCGTCATCAACTCCGGCTCGTCCTCGCTCAAATACCAGGTGCGCGATGTGGCCGCCGGGACGGTGCTGACCGAGGGGCTGATCGAGAAGATCGGCATGGGCAACGGCGGTGGCGGGGACGGCGAAATCGTGGGCCCGCGGGACCATGCCGAGGCGCTGGAACAGGTGGAAGCCGCCATCCATGAAGAGCTGGGCGACCTGGAACTCGGGGCCGTGGGGCACCGGGTGGTGCATGGCGGGGAGCGGTTCGCTGAGCCGGTACTGATCGACAACGAGATCACCCGCGCCATCGAGCGCCTCAACCCGCTGGCACCTTTGCACAACCCCGCCAACGTCCTGGGCATCCGCGCCATCACCAGGAAATGGCCGGACATGCCGCAGGTGGCCGTGTTCGATACCGCCTTCCACCGGACCCTTCCCGAGCACGCCTGGCGCTACGCCGTCCCGGACGAGCTCTACACCAACCACGGCATCCGCCGCTATGGCTTCCACGGCACCTCGCACGAGTACGTCGCGCGCCGTGCTGCTGCACTGCTGGACCTGCCAGTGGAGGAGTTCGACGCCGTCATCGCCCACCTGGGCAACGGCGCCTCCGTCACGGCGATCCAGGGCGGCCACTCCGTGGACACCTCCATGGGCTTCACCCCGCTTGAAGGCCTGGTGATGGGCACCCGCTCCGGCGACCTGGACCCATCCATCCTGGTGTTCCTGGGCCGCGCCGGCTGGACACCCGAGGACCTGGACTCCATGCTCAACCGGGAGTCCGGGCTCAAGGGCCTGGCCGGCAACAATGACATGCGCTCCGTGGTGGAGGCCTCCGAGGACGGCGACGCCAAAGCCGCCATGGCGCTCGCCGTCACCTCCTACCGGCTGGCCAAGTACATCGGCGGCTACCATGTGGCCGTCGGCGGGGCCAAGGCGCTGGTGTTCACGGCTGGCATCGGCGAGAACTCCCACCAGTTCCGGGCGCTGGTCGCCGACCGCCTGGGTGCGCTGGGCATAGAGGTCGACGCCGGCCTCAATGCCGCCCGGTCCAAGGAACCGCGCGTTATTTCCACGCCGCAGTCCGCCATCCCCGTCCTGGTGGTTCCCACCGACGAGGAGCGCGCCATCGCGGAGGCGACGGCCGCCGTCGTAAGTTCCGGCCGGTAGCCGCCCCAATGCCGGACATCGCGCTGCCCATCCGTACCGGGCGCCTGGTCCTGCGGCGCTTCGAGGCCGGAGACCTGGAGGCGTTCCACGCCTACCACTCGCTGGCGGAGACCGCCCGGTTCCTGCCCGGGCCGGCCAAGAGCTACACCAAATCCATGGAGTCGGTGGGGAAATACGCCAACTTCGTCTACGAGAAGGAAGGCGACTGGCTCTGCCTGGCCATAGAAGCCGCAGGGGAGCCGGGCCTGCTGGGGGAAGTGGTGCTCAAGTGGCTTCCGGGCCGCGGCCAGGCGGAAGTGGGCTGGTCCATGGCACCGCAGGCGCGGGGTAAGGGCTACGCCACCGAGGCGGCGGCAGCGGTCCTGGACCTTGGTTTCGGGGAGCTTGGCCTGCGCCGGATCGAAGCACGGCTGGACGAACTCAACACTGCCTCCGCCGCGCTCTGCCGGCGCCTGGGCATGCGGCTGGAGGGCCGCCACGTGGACAAATGGTTCTACAAGGACCAGTGGGCAACGGAGATGATCTACGCGGTCCTCGCGGACGAGTGGCGGGCCGGCCAGTGGCGGGCCGGCGATGTGCCGGTGTCCGCCGACGGGCGGGCCGGGTCCGGCGGGGTCCCTACGCCCGGCCCTTGAGGATGAGGTTCCAATAGACCTGCGGGAAGACGTCGCGGTCCACCACCCAGGACGCCTTGCTTTCGTTCCAGGTGGGGATCCGCGGAATGGTGGGCATGGGCCGGTACCGGTCGTCGAACTCGGCGAACACTACGGTGTCGCGTGAGACGGTGAACGGGCAGACCGAATAGCCGTTGTACTTCTGCGTGAGTGGCTTTCCTTTCCGGGCGGCCACCAGGTTCTTGGCTACAACCTTGGTCTGCTTGCGCAGCGCCCCGCCGGATTTCGAATTGGTAGTGCCTGCGGCGTCACCCAGCGACCAGACGTTGGGGTACCGCAGGTGGCGGAGGGTCTGCCGGTCCACTTCCACGAAACCGCCCTTGTCCGCCGGGGCCGGGAGGTCGGTGGCCTTCAGCCAGTCAGGGGCGGACTGCGGCGGCACCGCGTTGAGGACGTCGTACTGCACGGTTTCCTGGCTGCCTGAGCCGAGGCTGCGGATGGTCGCTTCCCGGCGGGCTGCGTCCACGGACACCAGTTCGCTGTCCGTCCGCAGCTCGATGCCGTACTCGGCGATCTTCCGGTCCAGTTCGCGGTCCACCTCGGGCACACCGAACACGGTGGGGTAGGGCTGGACCATCACCACGCGGATCTGGTCCAGGACGCCCTGTTGCCGCCAGTAGTCGCAGGCCAGGTACATGGGCTTCTGGCTGGCTCCGCCGCATTTGATGGGGCCGGCAGGCATGGTGAACACGGCCGTCCCCGAGGTCAGGCCGCTGAGGAGGGTCCAGGCTTTTGATGCCAGCTCAAACTCGTAGTGCGTGGCGCCGTACGGCGAATGGACAGCATCGGCCAAGCCCGGCACGGCGTCCCAGTCGTACTGCAGCCCAGGGCAGACCACCAGCTGCCCGTAGCCAACAGTTGAGCCGGATGCCAGCGTGACCGTGTTGGTGTTCGCGTCCACGTCCACGGCAGCGTCCCGGATCCATTCGACTCCGGGCGGGATCACCGCGGCCTGGCTCCGGACTGCCTCCTTCGCCTGCGCGCGGCCGCCGGCAATGTGCGAGAACAGTGGCTGGTAGAAGTGGTGGTCCTTGGGCTCGATGAGCGCCACGTCCCTGACCCCGTACCGCTCCAGCCGCGCCGCCAGCGACACTCCCGCGTTGCCGCCGCCAATGATGACCACTTCATGCAAAGCGGCCACGGCGCTACTTCTTCTCGGTCAGGGCCGACGCCTTGTGCGCCGCCCGGGCACCGGTCTTGTCTGATTCCACTACGTACTGCGGTTCATCCTTGCTGGCGCGGTGGGTGTTGCCGTCCAGCTCGAAATCGCTGGTCTTCTTCTCCACGATCTTGCCGTGCGTCTTGCCCTGGGAGGTGTTCCACTCCACGTGCGTTCCCTTGCTGAGTGACATTGCTGCTCCTTCGGCATCCGGTGGCGGAAAACAACTGCCCAACAATAGTAAGCATGGTGATCATTTCTGGATACCCATGGAGGGGGCATCCAGGCGCGGGAGGAAGGCGGGACGTACGACGGCGGCGCGGGGCCGCCGTCGTACGCCCCGCTTCAGGAGGGCCTACTTGAGTCCGGCCCCCGGCAGCAGTTCGGTGGCGCCCAGGGAGTCGGCAATGAACGCGTAGTCCCACGCCCGTTCGCGCCACTGCACGTACCGGCCGGACGCGCCGCCGTGGCCGCCGTCCATCTCGATCTTCATGAGGACCGGCTCGGATCCGGTGGTGCGGTTCCGCAATTCCTGCACCCACTTGGCGGGCTCCACGTAGAGGACGCGGGTGTCGTTGAAGGACGTCACGGCGGCGACCTTGGGGTAGGCCACTTCCCGCACGTTTTCGTAGGGCGAGTAGGACTTCATGTACGCGTACACGTCGGCGTCGGTTATCGGGTTGCCCCATTCCTCCCACTCGAGGGCGGAGAGGGGCAGGTCCGGGTCCAGGATGCTGGTGAGCGGGTCCACGAACGGCACCTGGGCCACGACGGCCGCGTACTTCTCCGGCGCCATGTTGGCGATGGCGCCCATCAGCAGGCCGCCCGCCGAGCCGCCCAGCGCCGCGATCCGTGCAGGGTCCACCCACCCCGAATTGGCCAGCCAGTCTGTGGCGTCCACGAAATCCGTGAACGTGTTCTTCTTGGTGAGCTTCTTGCCGTCCTCGTACCAGTGCCGGCCCAGTTCACCGCCGCCGCGGATATGGGCAATCACGAACACCACACCGCGGTCCAGCAGCGAGAGCCGCGCGATTCCGAACCCGGGGTCCATGCTCAGCTCATAGGAGCCGTATCCGTACACCAGGCCGGCCGCCGTCGAATCCTGCTTGATGCCCTTATGCCGCAGGACGGACAGCGGGATGCGCGTGCCGTCCGCCGCTGTCGCCCATTCGCGGGTGGCCACGTAGTCGCTGCCGTCATAGCCGCCCAGGACGGGGCTTTCCTTGCGCAGCAGCAGCTCGCCGGCGGGCTGCTCCGCGGTGGGCAGGACAAAGTCGTAAATGCGCGACGGCGTGAAGTAGGACGTGTAGCCCAGCCGGATGACGGGTGCCTCGTAGTCCGAGCCGCCCACCCCGGCGGTGTACAGCTCCTCGTCAAACGCCGGTTCCACCGGAGCCTGCTGCGCCGGCGTGCCCAGCCCGGCCAGCCCCATCACCTGGACGCGCTCGATGGTGTCCTTGCGGATGGAGGCGATGAGGTGCGTGGACGTGACGCTGGCACCGTTGACGCGGACGTCGTCGGAATGCTCGACGACGGTCTGCCAGGCCTGCTCCGCCAGCGGCTTTGCCAGCTCGGCGGGGTCCGCCAGGGAGATCATGGAGTTGATGGCTCCGCGGTTGTGGGTGAGCAGGATCTTCTCTGCCTTGACGCCGTCCGGGCCTTCGAGCAGGAACGGCTCCGCCTCATACAGGACGCGCTCGTCCCGCGAAATAACAGTGGTGACCTCCTGCGCGGGGTCGTCGAAGCGGAGCAGCCGGGTTTCGCTGTACTCGGAGCAGCCGATGCCCAGGACCAGGTAACGCCGGTCCGAGGAGAGCTCGAAACCGAGCCACATGGCGGTGTCGTCCTCCTGGTAGATCACCGTGTCCTCGCTGACCGGGGTGCCCAGGACGTGCGCCTTCACCTGGTACGGGCGCCAGGAGTCATCCACCACGGTGTAGAAGAGCCGGGTGCCATCGGGGGAGAAGGACACTCCGTAGAAGATGTTTTCAATGACGTCCGGCAGCAGTTCGCCGGTGCGGAGGTCCTTGATCCGGAGGGTGAAGCGTTCGTCGCCGGAGTTGTCCACGGCGTAGGCGTAGAGGTTGCCGTCCACTGTCACGGCGGTGCCGCCCACGGAGAAGAACGGCTTGCCCTCGGCCTCGATGTTGCCGTCCAGCAGGACTTCTTCGCCGGGGATTTCGACGCCGGGTTCCACGGCCGGCGGGGTCCAGTCGGCGATCCTGTCATGGGTGTCGCTGGCGCGGACGCGGCACTGGATGCCGTACTCCTTGCCCTCCACCGAGCGGCTGAAGTACCACCAGCCGTCCTTGCGGTGGGGGACGGAGAGGTCGGTTTCCTGGGTGCGTCCCTTGATCTCCTGGAAGATGGCTTCGCGCAGGGGCTCCTGGTGGGCGGTGACCGCTTCCTGGTAGGCGTTCTCGGCCTTCAGGTGCTCCACCACCTCGGCGGACTCCTTGTCCCGCAGCCACTCGTAGTTGTCCACGTAGGTGTCCCCATGGTGCGTCCTTTCGGTGGGCACCTTCTTGGCCACGGGCGGGGTGGCGGCGGACGCTGGCGTGCTGGCGGAGTTCTGCAGCGGAGTGGAGGTCATGGACTCAATATATAGACCGGGCACTTCACCGTGGCCGGCGTTCGCTACCGGGGAAGAAACCCCTGATTCCTTCCGCCACCGGCAGCGGGGATTTCTGGCTGACGCGGATTTCCGGCAGAGGGGGAGTGGGCGCGCGTTGTGGGGAGTAAGGCCTGTCCGGCCGGGGGTGGCAGGCGTATCGTGTTCAGTTCAAGGCACCTACGCCCAGCGTGAGAGGGGAAGATCCATGACCATCCCGCCAGTGCACGAACCGTCGCCGTTCCCGCCGGAGCCCGGTCCGGATCCAACATCGCCCGATCCCACGCAGCCCGGCCACCCCGGCTCGCCGGCGCCCAGCCCGTTCCCCACCCCCGAGCCGCCCGGTCCGTTGCCTGTCCCCGACCCGGGGCCGGCACCCCTCCGCCCTGATCCCACGCGGGATTAGCGCCAGAACGAACCCGTCGAAGGGGCCCTCTGCAGATGTGCGGAGGGCCCCTTTTGGCTTGTCCCGGAGCGTGCACTGAACCGCCGGAAAATTTTCGCCGGACGGGCTTGCATACCTCTGCTGCCGGTGCTAAAAAATCTATATCAGCCACCATAGATCGGCTGAAAACTTACACAGTGTTGGACCACCCTAATGAGGAGGATGCCATGTTGATGCGAACCGATCCGTTCCGCGAGCTGGACAGGCTGGCCCAGCAGGTCCTCGGGACGGCAGCCCGTCCGGCAGCCATGCCGATGGACGCTTGGCGGGAGGACCATGACTTTGTGGTCGCCTTCGACCTGCCCGGAGTTTCGCCCGAGTCCGTGGACCTGGATGTGGAACGCAACGTGCTGACCGTCCGCGCCGAACGCCCGGATCCCGCCGCCAACAACACCGAACTGATCGCCTCCGAACGGCCGCGCGGTGTCTTCAGCCGCCAGTTGATCCTCGGCGACACCCTGGACACGGAAAACGTGAAGGCCCGCTACGACGCCGGTGTCCTGACGTTGCGGATCCCGGTTGCCGAGAAGGCCAAGCCGCGCAAGATCGAAATCGAGATGAAGGGAGCCAAGCAGGAAATCGCAGCTTAGGTTCTGCGCCGTCCAAGTTACCGGCGGGGATGCCTTGTGATGGGCGTCCCCGCGGTGTAGAACGGGGGATACCGGGAGGATCCGAACGCGTTGTATCTGCCAGTTTCGGGCGATTGCCACTATGGAACGCCACAGCGCCGGTAGCGCATCGGCAGTTGCGAGTGATCCCCTCCGAGACGGTGGCCCTCCGCGTTGATGCAGGGGGGCCATCCGCGTGCCGGGGCATCGTCAGGTGCCGAGCTCCAGCATGAGCGCCGGCAGTTCGTCGGCGAGTTCGCGGGCCAGGAATCCGAGTGGTCCCATCCTGCTGGCCAGCCGGTCGGCCGCTGCCGCGTGCAGGTGCGTGCCCCAGCAGGCGGCCTGCGCGCCGGTGGTTCCGCGGGCGCGCACACCGGCGATCGCCCCGGCCAGGACATCCCCGCTGCCCGAGGTCCCCAGCCCGCCGTATCCCGTGGTGATCTTCCACAGCTCGGATTCCTCCGGGCCAACGCCTGGCGGCCGCGCGATCAGCCCCTGGCAGCTCACCACCGCGCCGAACCTGCGGGCGATTTCGGCCACGTCCGTTTCCAGTTCCTCAGTGTCCCGGCCCAGCAGGATGCCGGCCTCGGTGGGGTTCGGGGTCAGGATCAGCCGGCCCCGCCACGGCCCTACCCGGTCCTCCAGCTCCGCGAGCGCGGCCAGCGCAAACGCGTCAAGGACGACGGCGGGACCTCCTTCCCGGCCGGACGCGCCGGGGCCTGCGCCGCCGTCGTCGGGCTTCCCGCCGGCTTGCCCGTCACCATCAGCGTCCCCTCCTGAAGTGCCGGCTGCCTCTTCGCGTGCCAGGAGGGCCTCAAGAAGCTCCCGTGCCAGGTCCGGATCATCGAGCCCGGGCCCCACCAGGATGGCGTCGGCCGAGTCCAGGTTGGCCGCCATCCGGTCCACGCCCTCCGCGGTGACCGAGCCGTCAACGGTTTCCGGCAGCCCGATGGCACCGCACTCGGGCAGGGCAATACCTACCTGGACCGCCACGGATTCGGCCACGGCGAGCGTCAGCTTCCCTGCGCCGGCACGCAGCGCGGCGGTGCCGGCCAGCAGCGCAGCGCCGGGGGTGGCGCGTGCACCGCCCACCACCAGTACCGAGCCGCGCGAATACTTGTCCTCGCCCGGGGAAGGCAGCCGCCAGTCCCGCAGCAGCGAGGGCGTCACCAGCTCGGGGCCGGAGTCACCGCGGGCGGACACTGGCATCTCCGGCATGTTCGGTGACTTCGACGCCCTGTTCGGCCAGGTGGTCAGCGACGTTGAAGCTCTCCAGCGTCCACGGCCCCGCACCGGACGGCCGCACATACCGGGTCATCGACGCGTTCAGCACCGAGGTACTGGCCGCGAGGTCCAGCAGCTCCTGCTCCGTCATGCCCTCCAGCAGGTAGCGGAAGAGCAGGATCACGGCGTCGTGGCAGACCAGCATCACCCGGTGCCCGGTGCCGAGGTTGTTCAGCTCGGCCAGCACGGAGCGGAGCCGGAGCGCCACATCAGCCCAGGACTCCCCGCCCGGCGGACGGTAGTACAGCTTCCCCTGCCAGGACCGCCGTTCGGCTTCCTCCGGGTAGCGCGTCTCAACGCCCACCCGGGTCAGCCGGTCCAGGATGCCCAGCTCACGGTCACGCAGCCGCTCGTCCACCTGCACCTTCACGGACCAGCCGGCAGTTCCCACGGCGATTTCCGCCGTCTGGTGTGCCCGGGCATAGGGGGAGGACACCACAGCGTCCGGCCGGTAGTCCTCGGCGATCCGGGCCAAAGCCGTCCCCAGTGCCGCAGCCTGGTCCTGGCCCACGTCAGAGAGGTTCACGTCGGCATCGCGTGCCGGGACCTCGATGATCTCCGCACCCGCCAGGTGGGCCTCGGTGGCGGCCACGTTGCCTTCGCTCTCGCCGTGCCGGATCAGCAGCAGTTCCACCGCGCCGGCTTCCTGCACCGCTTCCGTCAGTCCGTCGTCGTTCATGAAAATCACTCCCCGTCCGCGTCCGTGCCGAATCCGGAACACTACCAGCGGCCGTACCCACGGGGCCGGAAAGATAAACGGGCGGACGGGCGCGGCGGGGTGCCCCGGTGGCGGAGTCCAGGGTGCCCCGGCCGGCGTCGTGCGTCCTACCGCTCCGGGGTCAGCACCTTGGAGAACACCGTGGCGCCGTTGGCGTTCCGGAGGCTGGCGGTGAAACTGTTGTCCTCGCCCAGCTGGACGTGCCCGAAGAACTGGTTTTCGCCGTCGCGCGGTGATTCGCCCGGGAAGCGGCCTGCTTTGGCGAACACCACCTCGGGGCCGAAGGTGCCGTCCATAGAGTTGGGTCCGAACGAGCCCGCGGCGATGGGGCCGGCCACGAATTCCCAGAACGGGTCGAAATCGGTGAAGGCTGCGCGCTCGGGGGAGTAGTGGTGGGCCGCGCAGTAATGCACGTCGGCGGTCAGCCACACCACGTTCTTCACCCGGTTCTTCTTGAAGGCGCTCAGCACCCCGGCGATCTCGAGCTCGCGGCCCAGGGGAGCGCCGTCGTCGCGGTTGGCCAGGCTCTCCTGGTTCACCGCACCGTCCGGAACGATGATGCCCAGCGGCAGGTCCGCGGCAATGACCTTCCACATGGCCTTGGACTTCGAGACCTCCCGGATCAGCCAGTCCACCTGCTCCTGACCCAGGATGTTGGTGGTGTACGCCTCCTTGCCGTCCGTGTTGGGGGATTTGAAGGTGCGCATGTCCAGGCAGAAGATGTCCAGCTGCGGGCCGCGGGAGATCTTCCGGTAGATGCGGGCCGGCTGGTACTGGCCGCCGTCGTCGAACGTGCCCGGGCGCCACAGCGCTGAACTGTCCGCGATGGGCATGTTTTCCTGCCAGGCCTGCCGGCCGCGGGCGGCGAGGGTGTTGACATCCCGGACCGTGTAGCGGGGATCGTCCAGGACCTCGCCGGGGTACCAGTTGTTGGTGGTTTCGTGATCGTCCCAATTGGCGATCACCGGGACGTCCGCGAACATGGCCCGCATGTTGGCGTCCATCATGTTGTAGCGGTGCCGGCCGCGGTATTCGGTGAGCGTCTCGGCCACCTTGGACACCTCCTCGGTGACCAGGTTCCGCCACACCTGCCCGTCCTTTTCCACCACGGTTTCGGTGAGCGGGCCGTCCGCGTACACGGTGTCGCCGGAGTGGATGAAGAAGTCCGGCCGGGTCTGGTGCATGGCCCGGTAGCCGAACATGCCGCCCACCTCCTCGTTGATGCCCCAGCCCTGGCCCGCGGTGTCGCCGGTCCAGACGAAGCTTTGCGCGTACGACGCCGGGACGTCGCCGCCGTTGCCTGTCCCGCCGGTGCGTCCCTTGCCGTTGACCGCGCCCCTGTCCGGCGCCGTGCGGAAGGTGCCGCCTACCGTCTCACTGGTGGCGCCGCCGTCGTCCTCGAAACTGATCTCCAGGGCGAAGCGGGTGTTTGGACGGGAGGTTGCCTGCATGGATCTTCGCGGTGAAGTCGGACGCCTGGGTAGCCCGGGGCCCGCGGATGACCCGCTCGAAGGCGCCCCGCCCGCGAAGGACCGCGCCGCCGTCGTCCACTGCCCGCAGCACCGCCGTCATGCGGCCAGCCTCCGAGGACCGGGACCACAGGACGGCCGAATCGGAGGTGACGTCGCCGGTGGCGATGCCGCTGGGGAGCGTGAGCCGGTTGCGGACCAGGGCCACTCCGGCCGGTGACCGGGTGGGTGCGGCGGGCGTGGCTGTGTTGGCGGCGTTCGCTGCGGTCGGGGCGGAGGCAAGTGCGGCGGCGAGCACGGAGCCCTTGACGATGGTGCGGCGCGAGATGTCAGTCATGCCCTCCACCCTTCAGGCGCCGTGCACACAGGTCTTTTCGGCAGGGTGAACTGCGGGTAAGCCCGGGTTGAACAGCGCCCTGACTACTGCGTCGCGAGCTCGCCGATCCGGCCCTCCCGCAGGGCTGCACCCACCGCCGCGATGCCGCCGTAATCCGGGAACAGCACCGACTGCCCGGCAATGAACCCGGACCCCGCCGTCGGAAGCGTCATGCTGCGGATTGCGTTGGCATCCAGGTTCCGCAGGCTGTAGGCCAGGATGGCGGCCTGGATTGGGTCGAAGCCCTTGTCCACGGTGAGGCAGCAGGACGCGAACTCCACGAGGGACCGCACGGCCGTGACGTCGTTCAGCGCCCCGCCGGCGGTGAGGCGGGCCAGGATGGCGCGGAGCATGATCTGCTGGTCGCGGACCCGCTGGAAGTCGCCGTCGGAGAAGGCGTACCGCTCCCGGGAGAACTCCAGCGCCGCCTGGCCGTCCAGGTGGTTCATGCCGGCGGGGAACACATGCTGGGTCTCGATGGTGGACTGGAACGCGATGGGCACGTTGACGTCGATGCCGCCCAGGCCGTCCACCAGGAGCTTGAACCCGCCGAAGTCCAGCATCAGGGTGTGGTTGATGGTGATTCCCAGCAGCTCCTGGACGGCGGCGGTCTGCATGTCGATGCCGCCGTATTCCAACCCGGCGTTGATTTTGGCGCCACCGTAGCCGGGGATGTTCACCCACGTGTCGCGGTTGATCGAGATGAGGTAGAGCGTGCTGCGGTCAGCGGGGACGTGCACCACCATCAGGGTGTCCGCCCGGTGGTCCTGCGCTTCACCGGTGGCTGCCGTGTGCGCGGCGGCATCTTTTGCTGGTGTGCCGCCGCGGATGTCGCTGCCGATCACCAGGACGTTCATGGCCCCGGGAGGCAGTTCCGCGATGGGCGGGGGCGGCGGAGGAGCCGCTGGTGCCGGTGGCGGGGGCGTTTCGGACGGGGTCTCCGACGGCGTGGGGGTGGTGGTTTCGCTTTGGGTCGCCGTGCCCTGGGCGGCCGGCGGCGTGACGGTGCCCGCGCGGTTGAGGCTGACGACGGCCACGACGGCGGCAGCCACCAGGACCAGGGCCAGCAGCGCCGCGATCCAGCGGCGGCGGCCGTGCGCCACCATCCAGCGCCCGTGCGGGTGGGCGCCCGGGGAAGCGGGTCCCGCAGGACCGGATGGGTCCGAACCGCCTGGTGTGCTCATAGTGGCCCCTCACCTCACCGTGACTGTGGTGGGATCAGTGTCCGCCCGCCGGTGCCCGGTTGGCTACAGCCGTGGCCAAACTGTCACCTGCACGGTGGTCACGGGCCGGACACCGCCGGGTGCCGCCGTCGTGATGGCACCGAGTTGAGTCGGGCATGCCGCAGGATGGACACGATGGCGGGGGCCAGCTCGTCCTCCATCTGCCGGTACACCTCGGGGGAGCGCCGGTAGGGGTCAATGATGTCGTTCTCCGAGGAATCCGCCGGCAGGGCCAGGTGCCGGACACCTGCAGCGCGGGCCGGGAGGCTCCGCCAGTAGGCTGTGTTCGCGGCCAACGGGTCGGCGTCACCGTGATCCTCGGCGGGGGCTTCCGTGGCGCGGCCGTCCAGTACGTCGAGCATCCGGGCGAACTCGCGGATGGTGAACGTCCGTTTCAGCATCGACGCGTCCTGCTGCAGCACCTCGCCGCGGTGGCCGGAAGTCATGGTGAGCACCAGGTCCACCCCGCGAAGAATCTTGGAGTTGAGCTGCCGGGCCTCGAAGCCGTCCGGGTCCCCGCCGTAGGTCCGCACGATTTCCGCCGAAATCGGCTGCATGGGATCGCCCACCATGGCCCTGGTTCCGGCGCTGGCCACCTCGAACCCGCCGGGCACCACCTGGTTGAGTCCTGTCTGCAGCAGCCTCTCGGCCACGGGCGAACGGCAGATGTTGCCCGTGCAGACGGTCAGGATTCTTACTGGTGCGGGGATATCCAAGGGAAGTTACTCTTTCCAGCCGGTGCCGGGACCGTACAGTCCGTGCCTCTCAACTTAACACGCACACGCCCGACGGAGGCCGCCCCACCCCGCACGCGAGCTCACCTTTGGTTGCCTGGGGGCCAACGCGCGCTCACCTCGCGCTGGAATGGTGGGCGCGCGTTTCGGTGGTGGGGGGTCAGAGGCCGGCCAGGAGCCCCTTCATCTCCGCGATCTCGGCTTCCTGGGCTTTGATGATGTCGCGGGCCAGCTGGATGGTCTGCGGGTACTTGCCGGAGCTGATCTCCTGGCGGGCCATGTCGATGGCGCCCTCGTGGTGCCCGGTCATCTGCTGGAGGAAGAGCCTGGCCGCTTCGGTGCCCTGCGCGGCCTTGAGTTTGGCGATGCCGTCCCCGTCCACCATGCCGCCCATCCCGTGGCCGGACTGGTCGCTCATCATGGTGGGCACGTTCCAGCCCTCCAGCCAGCCGGTCATGAGTTTGATTTCCGGCGTCTGCGCGTCCCTGATCCGGGTGGCGAGCGAGGCCACCGGGGCGGGCGTATCCTGCTTGGCCAGCATGATGCCGCTCATCTCCACGGCCTGCTGGTGGTGGGGAATCATCATCTGGGAAAACATGATGTCGGCCTGGTTATGGTCGGAGTTTGCGTCCGGCATCATGCTGGACATCGGTGCGGAGCTGCCGTGGTTCATGGGCATGGTGTTTCCACCGGAGCTTCCCGAACCGGCGGCGCAGCCTGCCAGGCCAAGGGAGGCTGTGAGGGCAACGGCGAGCATCAGGGTTTTGGTCTTGGTGGTCATGGTTGAACGTCCTTCAGGAAAGTAGCTGGCAATGGAGTGTTTGTGGATGTGGCGGTGTCAGCGCACATCGGCGGGGTTGAGTTTGAGCCGCCGCAGCAGCTGGGCGTTCAGCGCCACCACGATGGTGGAGGCGCTCATCAGGACGGCGCCGGCGGCCGGCGAGAGGACCACCCCGGCGAATGCGAGCACCCCGGCGGCCAGAGGCACGGACAGGACGTTGTAGCCGGTGGCCCACACCAGGTTCTGCCACATCTTGCGGTAGCTTGCCCGGGACAGGTCCACCATGGACAGCACGGCACGCGGATCGTTGCCGGCCAGCACCACGCCGGCGGATTCCATCGCCACATCCGTCCCGGCGCCGATGGCGATGCCCACCTCGGCGCGGGCCAAGGCGGGGGAGTCGTTCACGCCGTCGCCCACCATGGCCACCTTCAGCCCGCGGCCCTGCAGCTCCGCCACTTTTTTGTCCTTGTCCGCCGGCAGCACCTCGGCAAACACCTCGTCGATCTTCAGGTCCGCGGCCACGGCCTGCGCCACCTGGCGCGCGTCGCCCGTGATCATTGCCACCTTGACGCCGCGGTTCTGCAGCGCCGCCACCGCCTGCCGGGACTCCGGCCGCACCGCATCCTCCAGGCTCACGGCACCCAGGACACGGCCGCCGTCGAGCACGTGCAGGACGGACGCGCCGCGCTCCCGCCAGCTGCGCGTGGCCTCAGCCAGGCCGGAAGGTTCGACGACGCCAAGCTCGCGAAGGAGCGCGGGTCCGCCCACGTGCAGCGGACGGCCGTCCACGGTTGCCTGCACGCCGCGGCCCGCCAGTGCCGAAAACCCGGACGCGGCAGGAACGGTGAGGCTACGGCTCCGCGCAGCACGGACGATGGCCCGGGCTGCGGGATGCTCGCTGTCGGATTCGACAGCGGCGGCCAGGGACAGCAGGCCGTCAGCATCCAGGGTCCCGGTTGTGGCGATGTCCCGGAGCTCGGGTTCGCCCCTGGTGAGGGTGCCTGTCTTGTCGAAGAGGACCACGTCGATGGTCCGCATGCGCTCCAGGGCCATCCGGTTCTTGATCAGCACCCCTGCGCGGGCAGCCTGTTCGGTGGAGATCGCGATCACCAGCGGAATGGCCAGGCCCAGGGCGTGCGGGCAGGCGATCACCAGCACCGTCACCGTCCGGGTGACCGCTTCCGGCACGCTGCCCAGCAGGGTCCAGGCGATGAACGTGAGCACACCCGCTCCGGCGGCGAAATAGAAGAGGAAGGCAGCGGCGCGGTCGGCCAGTGCCTGGGCACGGGAGGACGATGCCTGTGCCTCGGCCACCAGCCGCTGGATGCCGGCCAGGGCGGTATCGTCGCCCACTGCTGTGACGAGGACGCGCACCCCGGAGTCCGTGGCCACGGTGCCGGCCACCACGGCGTCACCGGGCCCGCGCGGAACGGTCTTGGATTCGCCCGTGATCATGGATTCGTCGAACTCGGCGCGGCCCTCCGCAACCGTGCCGTCGGCGGGCATCCGGGCGCCGGGGCGGACCAGGACGAGGTCGCCGGGCCTCAGCCCGGACACGGGTACTGTCTCGGTGCCGGAAGCTGTGACGCGTTCGGCGTCGTCCGGCAGCAGCGCGGCGAGGGCGTCCAACGCTCCCTGTGCCGATCCGAGGGCGCGCATCTCGATCCAGTGGCCCAGCAGCATTATGGCCACCAGGAGCGCCAGCTCCCACCAGAAATCGAGGTCGAAGCCGCCCAGGCCCAGGCTGGTGACCCAGGAGGCGGCGAACGCCACCGTGATGGCCATGGCGATCAGCAGCATCATGCCGGGCTGGCGGTCCTTCAGTTCCTGCAGGCCGCCTTTGAGGAACGGCTGGCCGCCGTACAGGAATATAACGGTTCCCAATATAGGCGGGATCCAGGCGGAGCCCGGGAACACGGGCGCCATGTAGCCCAGGAGGTGGCCCACCATGGGGCTGAAGTAGACCACGGGAAGAGATAAGGCCAGCGTGAGCCAGAACCTGTTCTTGAACATGGCGGTGCTGTGCCCGGCGTGCTGGCCGGACGTGTGCACGGTGTGGCCGTCATCGTGGTGCATGTGGGCGCCGTGCTGCAGGGGGGCCGCGGTGTGCGCGTGGCCGGGAGCGTGGCCCTGCCCGGCAGGGGCGGCAGCAGCCGGAGCGTCGGTGACCCCGCCCGCGGACTGGCGGCCGCCGTCGTGATGGTGATGGGAATGGTCTTGCATGGGAGTCAGGTCCGTTTCTTGGCGAAGGAAGAATCCTTGTGGACAAGCAGGCGCTGGGGTTGAACGGCTGTGAAAGCGGGGCGCTTGGAAACGCCGGCCGGGACATACCACTTCACTGACAACACCTTTAATATACCCCTAGGGGGTATCGTCGTCAAGAGTTCGGCGCGGCTTGTGACCGGGGAGAGCTAGCAGCCCGGGCTACCAACTTAATCTTGCTCCCGTCATACTTGTATAAAGGCCCACACGGGCAGAGCATGCTTGTGCGGGCGGAACGGATGCTACATGGAGGTGGCCCTGTGAAGGACGTTCGCGGCCCTTACACCTACTCGAGTGCCTTGGGGGATGACGACTGCGTCGCCGGAACCTACACGGCAGAGGTGGATGGCTGGAAGCTTTCCTGGTCCGACGGGATGTACCAGCTGCACGGCTACCGCCGCGGCGACGTGGTCCCCACCCTGGAACTGCTGTTCGCGCACAAGCATCCCGAGGACCGGCCGCGTTGCGAAGCCATTGTGGCCCAGGTTGCCGAGACCGGCGGGTACTTCTGCATGTACCACCGGATCATCGACTCCAGGGGCAAAACCAAACGGGTGCTGTCCTCCGGCGAGGGCATCATCGGCCCGGACGGCAAGGTCACGGTGATCGAGGGCGTGATGGTGGACCTCACCTCAACCCTGCAGCGCGAGACCGAGCAGACCGCCCGTGATGCGGTGGCCGGGGCTACGTCCACCCGCACCGTCATCGACCAGGCGCGGGGCATCCTCATGGGACTGCTCGGCATTGGCTCCGATGAAGCCTTCCAGCTGCTGGTGGCAACCAGCAGCTACCGGAACGTCAAGCTGGTGGCAGTGGCAGCGGAACTGGTGCAGCTGGCCAACTCGGAAGACGCCCGGGAGTACCTGGTCAGGGCCGTCAGGGCCATAGCTGACCGGGCGCCGGCAGTTTCGGGGGACCGGAGCAAGTCCAGGGAACACCAGGCCGCCCGGGACCACCGGGCAGCACCTGAACGCCGGACCGCCGCAGGTCCGTCCGCGGTAGCTGCCGGACGCTCCGCCGTCCCCGGACCCTCGCCCCGTCCTCCCACGGGACGCCCGGGTCCCGGCCGCCGCCCCACGGGCTGACGCCCAGCGGGACCCATCCAGAAGTCAGCATGCTGCCGAATGACTGGTGTTCGGGCGTCAACCGAGGCCCGGTAACCGCATATCGGAAGGTCAGCCATGACCGAAGTTACTGCCCACCACGGGCTGTTCAAGGACACCAACCTGCATGTGGACGATGCCGGCGGAGCGGGCCGCCCGGTGGTCCTCATCCACGGATGGCCGCTCTCCGGGAAATCCTTCGAGGAGCAGATACCGGCGCTGCAGGAGGCCGGATACCGGCCCATTACCTATGACCGCAGGGGGTTCGGCCTCAGCAGCAAGCCCCAGGCGGGCTACAACTACGATGTTCTGGCCGAGGACCTGCAGAAGGTCCTGGTGGAGCTGGACCTCAGCGACGTGACCCTGGTGGGGTTCTCCATGGGCGGCGGTGAGGTGGCACGCTACCTCGGCCTGTACGGACCGGCGCGTATCCGCAGCGTGGTCTTCGCCTCCGCCGTGACGCCCTACCTCATGCGGACGGACGGCAATCCGGATGGGCCCCTGACCCCGGAGCAGGCGGACGGCATGGCGGAGGACCTCGTCACGGACGAGGCAGCCTTCTACGATTCCTTCACCCGCGACTTCTTCTCCGTGGACGGGGTCCTCAAGGTCAGCGAGGTGCAGCGCAAGGAAGCCGGTGCCATGTGCGGGCAGGCCAACAAGAACGCGGCGCTTGCCTGCATGGCGGCCTTCGGCGGAACCGACTTCCGGGGCGACCTCGCCGATGTCACCGTCCCGGCCTTGGTGATTCATGGCGACGGCGACGCGACCGTGCCGTTCGAGGGGTCCGGCCAGCGGACGCACGCCGCACTGGCGGACAGTGAGGTCCACGTCATCAAGGACGCGCCGCACGGCTGCAACGTGAGCCACGCAGAGGAGTGGAACAGCGTGGTGATCGAATTCCTGGCGAAGTAGGCAGGCTACGGGCCGACGTACACGTTCTGGTGGATACGCCTTAAGCCTTCAGACTCCAATTGGACGGCGTCGGCGTAGTCCGGCACCAGGGCGGCGGGTCTTCTGTCGGACCCGCTGACGGTCACGATCTTGTTGCTGGAGCTGCCGGCTGCAACGCCGCATCCCGCGTAATCGGTGACCTGCTGATCCACGTTGACCACCGCCAGGCAGGCTTGTGCGCCATCAGAACTCTGCGCTGCAAAGAACTTCCGGCCGCCATCTTCGACCAGGAAACGCAGGGTGGTGGGATCGACCTGTTCCAGGAAGCCTGCATCGGCGGGGAAGGCATCCTCGGGTCCTGCGGGGGCTTTCAGCGCATCAATGCCGTACCCGTCACTGGCGCAGCCACCGAGCAGCAGCGGAACCGTCAGCGCTGCAAGCGTTGCCGCGGGTTTGAGCTTCATCATCCGTGTCCCCCAGGTTGTGAATACCGTGCCCATGACGCTACCGGAGTGTTCCCGGCGGGTCTTGTCATACCGAAGTTGGCCCCAGCGCCTGTGTCCGTAGAAGGGGAAGCTGCCGTGCCGGTAGGATGGATGAAGGTGCGCCGGGAAGTCTGGTCGGCATAGTTTCGTCGACCCCCAAAGTCAGGACCCTGCCGTGACCTCCGCCCCGCAGCCCCCGCACAAGCACCCAAACAAGCACCAGGCCCAACCCCAGCCGCGCCGTTCCATCCTCGCCCGGGGCTCCTATTCGGAAGCCCTTCGCATCGGCGAGATCCTGCGCAAGGAAACGGTGGGCGGTGCCCTGCTGGTGGCCGCCGCGGTGATCGCCCTGATCTGGGCCAACTCGCCGGCGTCGGACAGCTACTTTGCCCTCAGGGACATCACCGTCGGCTACGAACCCTGGCACCTCGAACTAAGCCTCGGCGCCTGGGCGGCTGACGGGCTCCTCGCGGTCTTCTTCTTCCTGGTGGGCCTGGAGCTCAAACGCGAATTCGTGGCGGGAGACCTGCGCCAGATCAGTACGTCCATCGTCCCGGTGCTGGCCGCCGCCGGCGGTGTGCTGGTCCCGGCGGTGATCTACGCCGTCGTGAACCTCTCCAACCCGGACACGCTCCGCGGCTGGGCCATCCCCACGGCCACGGACATCGCCTTTGCCGTGGCCGTGCTGGCCGTCATCGGATCGCACCTGCCCAGCGCCCTGCGGATCTTCCTGCTGACCCTTGCCGTGGTGGACGACCTGATTGCCATCAGCATCATCGCGTTCTTCTACTCCAGCGACCTCCAGCCCACTCCGCTGCTGCTGGCCCTGATTCCGCTGGCCGTGTTCACGTTCCTGGTCCAGAAGTACCGCCGGTTCTTCGGCACCCATGCGGCGGCGGCCTGGCTGATCCTGCTGCCGCTGGGTTTCGCCACCTGGGCACTGGTGCACGCCTCCGGTATCCACGCCACGGTGGCTGGAGTGCTGCTGGGCTTCGCCGTCCCGGTAATCCGGTCGCAGGCCAGTGGAGGCCCGGAGGCCGGGCCCGGTCTGGCAGAAATTTTCGAGCACCGGTTCCGGCCGATTTCCGCAGGCATTGCCGTCCCGGTGTTCGCCTTTTTCTCGGCGGGCGTCGCCATCGGCGGATGGGACGGGTTCGTGTCGGCGCTCGCGGACCCGGTGGCGCTGGGCATCATCCTGGCACTGGTCCTTGGCAAGCCCATTGGCATCCTCGGCGCCACCTGGCTCCTGACCAAAACAACCAAGGCCAAGCTGGACAGCTCCTACCGCTGGATCGACATCTTTGGCGTGGCCCTGCTGGCCGGCATCGGTTTCACCGTGTCCCTGCTGGTGGCCGAGCTCAGCTTCGGCCAGGGCAGCCTCCACGACGACCATGCCAAGGTGGGCATCCTGACCGCGTCGCTGCTCGCTGCCTTACTGGCCAGCGTTATCCTCCGCACCCGGAACCGGCAGTACCGGCAGGCCGAGGAACTGGAAAAAGTGGACGCTGACCAGGACGGCATCCCGGACGTCTACCAGAACCGCGCTTAACCGGATTATCCAGGGACGCACGACGCCGGCACTTACACGTGTGCCGGCGTCGTGGTCTGTCTGTGGCCGGCTAGGCCGGGGAGAGTCCCAGCAAAGGTTCCGCGGGTGCCTCCATGTGCCGGATCTCCAGGGCCTCCGGGTCCAGCAGCTTGCGTGCGCCGGTCCGTGCGTCCAGGATCCAGAACAGGTCCAGCGCGGGCACCACCCCGGTCACCCGGCCGCTGTGGAACAGCTTGCCCCGATGCCACGCCTCGATGTTGTCTCCAATGCGGAGCTGAGCGGTACTGACTCCCTGTGCCTCCATGCGGGCTGCCTCCTGCTGGTTGTGTCCCCGTACGCCCAGCTTGCCGCAGCGAGGTTGCAGGAGTGTTTCCGCAGGGTGTTATTCCTGTGTCAGCTGAGGTTGGTGCGCCGGGTGCTCAGCATGTGGAGAAGCAGGGCGCGCTGCGGCTGGCCCGGATTGCGGTCCACGAACAGGCTGAGGGAGGCGCGGGCACCGGCTTCCGCGGGGTCTGTGCCGCTCATGATTTCCTCGATGATTTCCAGCGCCTGCAACTGGAGGTCCAGGAGCGCCACTTCCTCAGTGACGGACAGCGGAGTTTTGGGTTTGCCGGACATGGGGGTGCCGCCTTTGTGCTGGGAGCCCTCCCCGGGGAGGAGCAGCAGCCTCTCCCAAGCCCATCGGATGAATGTACTAAGTGTACTTATAAGTCCGTGGGCGGCAAGGCTTTCAGGAGGCCTTTTTCCGGCCCAACTGGGTAGCAGTAGATGTCGTTATGGGCATCCATAACGACATCTACTGCTACCTACTTGGGCGGGTCAGCCGTGGGTGGGTTCCTCCACCAGGGCGGTGGCGATGCTCGACGCGTCGTCCAGGGCAGCCAGGTACCGCTCGGCATCCAGGGCCGCGGCGCAACCGGTGCCGGCAGCGGTGATGGCCTGGCGGTAGCGGTGGTCCACGGCGTCGCCGCACGCGAAGACGCCGGAGAGGTTGGTGCACGTGGTGGGGGAGTCCACCTTGATGTAGCCCTCGTCATCCAGGTCCACCTGGCCGGTCAGCAGTTCGGTGCGCGGCAGGTGGCCGATCGCCACGAAGATCCCCGTGGCGCCGAGTTCCCGGGTTTCGCCGGAGCGGGTGTCCGCCAGGGTGACGCCGGTGACCTTGGAGTCGCCGTGGATGGCGGTAATGGCGGAGTTCCATTCGAACCGGATCTTGGGGTTGTCCTTGGCACGCTGCGCCATGATGCGGGAGGCGCGCAGTTCGCCCTTGCGGACGACGACGGTCACGGACTTTCCGAAGCGGGTCAGGAAGGTTGCTTCCTCCATGGCGGAATCGCCGCCGCCCACCACGATGATGTCCTGCTCGCGGAAGAAGAACCCGTCGCAGGTGGCGCACCAGGACACACCGTGGCCGCTGAGCTTCTTCTCCTCGGGCAGGCCCAGTTCCTTGTAGGCGGAGCCGGTGGCCAGGATGACCGCGGGTGCCTCGTGGGTCTCCCCGGCGCCGGTGACCACGCGCTTGGCGGAACCCTTCAGGTCAACGGACGTGGCGTCGTCGAACACCACCTTGGCGCCGAACTTCTCGGCCTGCTGCTGCAGCCCGTCCATCAGTTCCGGGCCCTGGATGCCGCTGGGGAAACCGGGGAAGTTTTCCACCTCGGTGGTGTTCATCAGCGCCCCGCCCGCGGTGACGGAACCGGCCAGCACCAGCGGGGCCAGGCCGGCCCGGGCCGCGTAGATGGCGGCGGTGTAGCCCGCGGGGCCGGAGCCGATGATGATCAGCTGTTCGTTGCTCATGGGGTTCTCCTTGGAGGTTACGGGCTGCGCGCCCTACCAGTGGAGCAATGGTCATCGGCCCCTGTCAATCCGCTGCATAATGGGCCCATGACCCCACCGCAGCCCTCCGTGGCAGCCCCATGACCGGCGAGGCGCCAGCCGCGGCCCGCGGTTCGGCCTGGGAGGTCTTCCGGGTGTTCCTCAAACTGGGTGTCACCTCGTTCGGCGGCCCCATCGCGCACCTGGGCTACTTCCGCGACGAACTGGTCCGGCGGCGCAAGTGGGTGGACGACAGGGATACGGGGACCTGGTGGCGCTGTGCCAGTTCCTTCCCGGGCCTGCTTCCAGCCAGGTGGGCTTCGGCATGGGGCTGCACCGCGCCGGCCCCCTCGGCGCGCTGGCCGCGTTCCTTGCCTTCACCCTCCCGTCCGCTGCATTGCTGGTCGCCTTTGCGCTGGGAGCCGCGCTGTTCCAGGGCGCCGTGGGGTCCGGGATCCTCAGCGGACTGAAGATCGTGGCGGTGGCCATCGTGGCCCAGGCCGTGTGGGGCATGGCCAGGGCCCTCACCCCGGACCGCGAACGGGCGGCGATCGCCGTCGTCGCGGCCCTGTCCGCCACTCTGCTGGCCGGTTCATTCGGCCAGATTTCGGCCATCTTGTTCGGCGCGCTCGCCGGGCTGCTGGTCTGCCGGCGGGGCACCGCAGAACTCACCGGCCAGATGCGTTTCCCCGTCAGCCGGACCGCGGGCATCATCTGCCTGGCCCTGTTCATGTTGCTGCTGCTGGGCTTGCCGGTGCTGGCGCTGGCCACTGGCTCGGCCGGAATTGCCGTGTTCGAGGCGTTCTACCGCTCCGGGGCGCTGGTGTTCGGCGGCGGGCACGTGGTCCTGCCCCTGCTCCAGGCCGGCGTGGTGGACCCGGGCTGGTTGACCAGCCAGCAGTTCCTGGCCGGCTACGGCGCCGCGCAGGCAGTGCCGGGACCCCTGTTCACGTTCGCGGCCTATCTGGGCGCGGCGGCAGGATACGGTCCGGGCGGCGTGGCGGGCGCCGCCGTCGCGCTCGCCGGCATTTTCCTGCCGGGGTTCCTGCTGCTCACCGGCGTGCTGCCGTTCTGGAACTCGTGGCGGTCCCGGCCCGGAGCCCAGGCCCTGATGCGGGGTGCCAACGCCGCCGTGGTGGGCATCCTGGCCGCAGCCCTGTACAACCCGCTGTTCACCACTGCCATCACCGGGCCGGGGCCGTTCTGCCTGGGACTGGTCTGCTTCGTGCTGCTCATCGCGTGGAAGGCGCCGCCCTGGGCCGTGGTGCTGGTGGGCGCGGCCGGGGGAGTGCTGCTGGCGCTCGCCGGCTGAGTCCGTGGTGCCGGCGGCGGGGCCCGTAGCGTTGCCGTGGGAGTAGGCTGGAATTGCCGTCCGGTCCTGGGCGGCTCGGGTCCCGGTTCAGTCCGTGGGTGGCTGTGCCGGGCAGTACCAGGAAGCCCTCCATGGCCACAGACAGAACCGACGAGCCGGTAGCCAAGCGCCTCGGCGAACTGGTCCTCACCAGTTCCCATGTTGCGGAATTCCTCCATGACCTGGCCGTTGAGGCCGCAACGGAGCTCTCGTCGACGGGGCAGCAGGTGTCCTGTTCCATCACCGTGGTGCGTCGGAAGAAGTCCGCAACGGCGGCCAGCAGCGATGGACGCGCCCGGGCCATGGACGAGGTGCAATACGCCTTCAATGACGGCCCGTGCCTTTCGGCCATCCGCCTGGCCACCACCATCCATGTACCGGACCTGCACAACGAGAGCCGCTGGCCGGAGTACCTGGAGGCGGTGAACGAAGGAACCCTCAAATCCATCCTGGCCGTGCCCGTCCCGGTGGACGATGATGCACGGGCGGCCCTTAACCTCTATTCCGACGGCAAAGACGCGTTCCCCGCCGACTCGGTGGCCTCCGCCGAACGGTTCGCGCGGGAAGCCAGCCAGTCACTGCGGCTGGCGCTGCGGATCGCCCAGCTGACCGATGCCCGCGACGACCTTGCCGCCGCCATGGCCTCGCGCACCACCATCGACCTCGCCGCCGGGGCCATCATGGGCCAGAACCGGTGCACCCAGGAGACGGCCATGGCCATCCTCAAAAGCGCCTCCAGCACCCGCAACATCAAGCTCCGGGACGTTGCTGCCCGGGTGATTGCCTCGGTGGCCCCCGACGATACCGTCAGCACGCACTTCGACGCCTGACACCGTGGTCATGCACGGCAGGACGTACGACGCCGGCCTGTGCAGAGGGGGAGGGGTGGACAGCAATGCACCCGGAACGGAAGCCGCTCCGGGTGCATGTGACGGACTTGTCGGGTCTAGGCGTGTGCGTAGGTGAGGCAGTCTGCGTTGTCCCGGCCCGGGCCCACATGGACCTCGGACGCCTTGCACATCAGGTGATCGTTGTGGACGCATTCGCTGCGCTGGCAGGCTCCGACGTCGGCCAGCACCTTGGGCAGGCCGCCGTGCACGCCGATCTCGATGAACGTGGCGCATTGTGCGTGGTTTTCGTCCCCGCCCACGGTGATGGCGGCGGCGTTGCAGTTCGTGTGGTCGTTAAAGGAACAGTTCGTTACGCTGCAGTCCGCGACGTGCGTTGTCATGGAAAGTCCTCCTTGGCCGGCCACCCCGGGCGGGCAGCTCCGTTTGTCCACCGTAGACCCGGGTGGGCCAATCAAAAAGACCCAATTGTCTTGCCTAATTGGCCGCTGACCGCGTTCGTCGCCCAGGGTTGCCCTGACCGGTGCGCCCTTCCCGCCGGCCGATCCGGGTGCTTATCCTGTACTCCTCGGCGGCAAGCAGCGACCGCCAGCAGATACCCACGGCGTGGCCAACGGGAGGGCTGGCATGGACGGGCAGGACATGGCGATGGACATCGTCCCGAATGACGGCACCGGGAGCTTCAAAAACAGGACGTTCGGGGTTGAAGAGGAACTGCTGCTGGTGGACCCGGGCAGGGGTGACGCGGTGCCCATGGCCGGCGCCCTGCTGGACCTCTACGTCCGGCCGTTCGAATCCAGTGCCGGGCCGGTACTGACGGCCGAGTTCCAGCAGGAAATGATCGAAGTGGTCACCCCGCCGCACTCCACGCTCGCCGGGCTCCAGGCGGACATCGTGGCGGGGCGGGACATCGCCCGGCAGGCCGCGGAGGATGTGGGCGTCCGGGTGGCCGCCCTGGGCACCTCGCCCTTGCCGAGCGATCCGCACCCGGTGCGGCTGCGCCGGTTCGCCGCCATGGTGGAGGAGTACGGACTCACGGCCCGGGAACAGCTGACCTGCGGAACCCACATCCACGTGTCGGTGGAGTCCGATGAAGAAGCGGTGGGGGTGCTGGACAGGATCCGGAACTGGCTGCCGGTGCTGGTGGCATTGAGCGCCAACTCCCCGTTCTGGCATGGCGAGGACACCGGATACGCCAGCTACCGGTCCCAGGTGTGGAGCCGGTGGCCGTCAGCCGGGCCGCTGGACATCCTGGGTAGCCCGGACGCGTACCACCAGCTGGTGCACGACATGGTGAGCACCGGCGTCGCCATGGATGAAGGCATGATCTACTTCGACGCCCGGCTGTCCCGGCACTATCCCACCGTGGAGGTGCGGATCGCCGACGTCTGCATGATGCCGGAAAACACCGTGCTGCTGGCCGGGATCGTCCGCGGGCTGGTGGAAACGGCTGCCCGGGAATGGAAAGCCGGAATTGAGCCGGCACCGGTGCCCACGGCGCTGCTCCGGCTGGCGGGCTGGAAGGCCAGCCGCTGGGGACTGCGTGGGGAACTCCTGGATCCGGTGACCAGCAGGCCCGGGCCGGCCCTCGGCGTCGTCAATTCCCTCCTGCACCACATCCGCGCGGCGCTGGAGGACATGGGCGATCTGCAGCGGGTGGAGGCACTGACGGACCAGCTCCTGCACACCGGCACAGGAGCCGTCCGCCAGCTCGAGGTGCTGCACCGGACCGGCGACCTGGAGGACGTGGTGGACGACGCCGCCAACTGCACTGCGGGCTCTGAAATCCAGGGTGCGCAGCGGGGGCTGCCGGGGGATTGACAGCGGCCCCTCCCGGGCGCACGCTGATACCGCTGGGGCCAGCATTGGTGCGGCCTGGACCCCGGCGCGGCTGTTTGGAAATCGCGGCAGGGACCCGTGGCGTTGAACCCCACGGGCGGGCGGCCAACCATCCCGGAGCTGCCCCGGCGCCCCGGACGAACAGTTGAATATGCTCCCTGTCTGGAGAATGAAATGGCCGGAGAAACTGCCACAGCGCTTGAAGCGAAATCCTTTGATGAACCCGACGAGAAGCGCCGCCCCCCGAACACCGTGGTGGATGTGGTGCACGTTGGCGGCACCACTCTGGCCCGGCTCACGTTCGAACGTGGCTGGCGCTGGTCCGAGACTGTCAAGACCGTGGTCCACACGGACAGTTGCCAGGTCAACCACGTAGGCATCTGCACTTCGGGGACACTGACCGTCGAGATGGACGATGGCACGCGGACCACCGTCAGCGCAGGCCACGCCTACGCCATTCCGCCGGGCCATGACGCCTGGGTGGAAGGCGATGAGACCTTCGTGGGCTACGAGCTCCTGAGCGCAGCCGCGTACGCCAAGCCCGAGTGAACCGCTTCTGATCCCGCTCACCGGGCTGCCGCGCATGTTCCGCTGGAAGGAAAACACCGACGCCGGGCTTCGGAAGAAGCCCCGGCGCGGGTGGCGCCGCGCCGGGTTCGCCCTGCTCGCCGTCGTGGGCCTGGTCCTGGCCTCCACGCTGTTGAACCTGTTCCTGGAGTCCCGGGAGCGGGCCACCGTCCAGCCGTACGGGGAGCGGGTGGCGGTGGCCGGCGGCAGCCTGAATGTGGTGCGGAACGGGCAGCAGGGCCAGGCCATCGTGCTCCTCAGCGGGCTGGGAACCCCGGCCCCGGGCCTGGATTTCCAGCCGCTGGTCCGTGAACTCAACGGCTTCGATGTCACGGTGGTGGAGGGGTTCGGCTACGGCTACAGCGATGCGGAGGCCGGCCCGCGGAGCAACGAGAACATCAGCAACGAACTCCACCAGGCGCTGGCCATGCTCAAGGTTCCACGGCCGTATGTCCTGGCCGGCCACTCGATCGCCGGGTTCTATCTGCTGGACTACGCGAACAGGTACCGCAGCGAAGTGGCGGCTGTGGTGGGCATTGACGCCACTATTCCCAAGCCCGGGGACGGGCCCGTCGCGGAGCCGGAGCCGGGCATCAACTGGGC
Organism: Pseudarthrobacter sp. SORGH_AS 212; assembly: GCF_030818145.1. NCBI lineage: Bacteria > Bacillati > Actinomycetota > Actinomycetes > Micrococcales > Micrococcaceae > Pseudarthrobacter > Pseudarthrobacter sp. SORGH_AS 212. Next base: position 3,076,958 of record NZ_JAUTAA010000001.1, read on the forward strand.
CAGGGCCCTGGCCGCCACCGGCCTGGTGCGGGCCGTGGCAGCGGTGGCCCCCGCCGTCGTGGATCCGGACAGCAGCGCCTTCACCGACGACGAACTGACGCGCATGCGCATGATGTCGTCCTGGAATTTCGGCAACCCAGCCGTTGCCGATGAGACTGCCCGGATCGCCAACAACGCAGCGGCGCTGCGGGGCGTCACGTACCCCGATGACCTGCCGGTCCTGGCGTTCATCGCCGACGAAGGGGATGACCGGACGGCGGAGAAGGTCTCAGCGGCGGAGGCCCTGCTCAGGAACGTGACGCGGCACCAGGTCCTGCCCCTTCAGGGCGGCCACTACCTGCACTGGAAGCAGGCTCCGCGGATGGCCGACGCTATCCGCGGGTTCCTCGGTACTGGCGGATAGTTCACGGGCGGAAAGCCTGCGTTTTAGGCTCAGGCGGCGGGTCAGGTTGCGGGGCCGCGTGCGGGTGCCGCCTGCGTGGCCGCGCTCGGAACCGTAGTCGCGGACGCATGGTGGAGCCGTTCAAGCGCGACGACGTCACGGCCGAAGGAGAACAGGAGCAGCGGGAGTGCCACGGCCGGAGCGGCGGCAGCAAAGGCGGGCGGCATGCCCGGGACCAGGGCCATGACCAAGGCAACAAGCAGGGCCAGCGGCTGGACGGCGCCGATCACCCTGCGCGCCGTGCTGCGCGGCAACGGCTGGCGAAGGTGCGGCCGGACAAGCCCGGCCGCCGCCACCACGTAATACATCGCCCCGATGGCCAGCGTCCACAGGCCCACCACCGCCACCGTCGCAACGGACAGGACCAGCACCAGGAAGGCGTCCGTGGCGGAATCGAACCGGGCTCCCGCCTCCGAGGCGGTTCCCGTCCGCCGGGCCACACGGCCGTCCACCGCGTCGAGCAGGAGTGCCGTGCCGCCCAGGACCACCAGGAGCAGGCCGGTACCCTGGCCGGTTGCCTGCCCGGTGAACAGCGGCGGGACGGCCAGCACGGCGCAGGCGGCGGCGAGGGCGGCGCGGACCAAGGTGATCCGGTCGGCCGGCGTCGGGCGCCAGGTTGCGATGGTCTCCACCATCTAAGTATCCCGGCGGGCGGCTGCGGTGCACCCAGGCAACAGGCTCAGTTGGCTTTCCGGCGGTAGATGGCCGCCGCAAACCCGTAGGCGACGGCCAGGATGCCCACCAGCCAGGCCAGCGCCGTCCAGATGCCGCTGCCCACCGGTTCCTGGGCGAGGAGTGCGCGGAGGGTGTCCACAATGGAGGTGACCGGCTGGTTTTCGGCGAACCAGGCCACCGGGCCGGGCATGGAGCCGGTGGGGACGAACGCGGAGCTGATGAACGGCAGGAAGATCAGCGGGTAGCTGAAGCCGCTGGCCCCATCCACGGTCTTCGCCAGCAGGCCCGCTATCACCGCGATCCACGTCAGCGCCAGGGTGAACAGCGCCAGGATCCCGACGACGGCGAGCCACGCCGCCACGGACGCCCCGGACCGGAAGCCCATCACCAGGGCCACGCCAACCACGATCGCCACGGCGGCAAAGTTTGCGGCAAGCGAAGTGAGCACATGGGCCCAGAGGACGCTGGGCCGGGCAATGGGCATGGACCGGAACCGTTCGAAGATGCCGCCCTGCAGGTCCAGGAACAGCCGGTACGCGGTGTAGGCCACGCCGGAGGAAATGGTGATCAGCAGGATGCCGGGCAGCAGGTAGTTGACGTACGGCCCGCCCGTGCCGGTGCTGATGGCCCCGCCGAATACATAGACGAACAGCAGCATCATGGCCACCGGGGTCACCGTCGTGGTGATGATGGTGTCCGGGCTGCGGAGGATGTGGCGCAGCGAGCGGCCGGTGAGCACGCGGGTGTCGCTGAGGACGTGGGTGGTCATCACAGTTCCTTTCCAACGAGGGCCAGGAAGACGTCCTCGAGGGAGGGCTGCTTCTCGACGTATTCCACAGTGGCCGGTGGCAGGAGTTGCTTCAGTTCGGCCAGTGTCCCGTTCCGGATGATGGTGCCCTGGTGCAGGATGGCGATGCGGTCCGCCAGCTGCTCGGCCTCGTCAAGGTACTGCGTGGTGAGCAGCACGGTGGTGCCCTGGCCGGCGAGCTGCCGGACGGTCTGCCACACCTCCAGGCGGGCCTGCGGGTCCAGGCCTGTGGTGGGTTCGTCGAGGAAGATGACGGGCGGGTTGCCGATCAGGCTCATGGCGATGTCCAGCCGGCGCCGCATGCCGCCGGAGTAGGTGGCGGCCCTGCGGTTTCCCGCCTCGGTGAGGGCAAACCTGGCCAGGAGTTCATCCGCGATGGCACGTGGTTCGGTCAGGTGGCGCAGCCGGGCCACCAGCACCAGGTTTTCCCGCCCGGTGAGCACCTCGTCCACCGCGGTGAACTGTCCCGTCAGGCTGATGGACCCGCGCACTTCGGCCGGCTCCGCGCCGACGTCGTACCCGTTCACCGTGGCGGTGCCCGCGTCCGCTGCCAGCAGCGTGGACAGGATGCGCACCAGGGTGGTCTTGCCGGCGCCGTTGGAGCCGAGGAGCGCGAAGATGGTCCCGGGCGCCACGTCAAAGTCGACGCCCCGCAGCACGTGGAGGTCCTTGAAGGACTTTTCGATGCCCCGCACCCGGATGGCGGGTTCCCAGCCGGCTGCCGTGGTCATGGCCGGGATTCCTTCCTCTTCGCATCGTCCACGGCCTCGATCAGCCGGGCGCGTTCCTTGTCGATCCAGCGCTTGCCCCCATACGCCTGGGCGAACGATTCGGCGAACTCCACGGGGTCGCTGCCCACGATGTCGCCCACCGGGGTGCCGTCGACGGCGGCGCGTTCCCAGAGGTCGGCAAGGTCGGAGATCATCTGCACCATGGTGTCGCCCTCGGTGACTCCGCCGTAGTACATGAGGTACCTGTTGAAGGCCGCGGCGGCGGTGAGGTAGGGCTCGGGGAGCGCATCGAGGCGTGCCTTGGCCTGCTTGTACTGCTTCTTCTGTTCGAGCGGTCCGGTGAGTGCTTCGATCCATTTGGCGGCCATGTCAGTTACCTTCCTGGTGGAGCTGTTCGATACGTTCTGCGAGGAAGCTCCACGTCCTCCAGAACTCTGCAAGTTCCTGCGTGCCCGTGCTGTTCAGCGAGTACACCTTGCGCGGCGGGCCCTTCTCGGACGGGACTTTCTCCACGTCCACCAGGCCGCGCTGTTCGATGCGGACCAGCAGCGCGTACACCGTCCCCTCGGCGATGTCCGCGAAGCCCTGGTCCCGCAGCCGCGTGGTGATCTCGTAGCCGTAGGCGGGCTGGGTGGCCAGGATGGCCAGGACGATGCCTTCCAGCGTGCCTTTGAGCATCTCCGTCATCTGTTTGCCCATGTGCTGCTCCTGCTACTTAGTGTTGCTGACTACCAGTACATAGTAACACTGGGTACCGGTGGTGCAAGGGGTTTTTCCGGGCTTCTACGGAGGGCCCTTTTGCCCTTGAAGAAGGCGTCAGTGAGGCGTTGACTTAAGTTGCGGGCAGCAGTGTCCGCGGGGCGGAAAGGCAGCGGGCCCCACCGTTCCGGACAGAAAGGAAATTCAGTGACTAAGTGGTATCGGTGGCAGGACTGGGCAACAGTCGCCGCCGGACTCTTCACTGCGGTCGCGGTCCTGTGGACCCGGCAGCTCAACTTGTCCACAACCTGCATGCTCGTTTTCGGCGGGCTGCTGGTGGTCAGTGGCCTGATCAACCTGGCCATGCCCGGAATGCCGGCCATGGAATACGTCCAGGCAATCCTCGCCGCAGGGCTGGTCCTCTCGCCATGGCTGGGGACCTACACAGGCGCCACGGGAGCGGCGCTGACATCGTGGATCGCAGGTGGCGCGGCGCTGGTGGTTACAGCAGCAGCCATCAAGCCGAGCACCGATGTCCGCCACACGTACCGCGTCTCGCATTAGCAAAACACTCCGCCATGGCCGGAGCGGTCGAAGGATAGGGAGATCCGAACTCCTGACCTCCGGCAGCCGCCGAGGCCGTGGCGGAGCTATGTGTGGCAGCACTTCCTGCCGCTCTTTCCGGGAGTCCGGGTGCCCGGGGCGCTTAGGGAACCGCCGGCCGCACCTTCACGCCGCGCAGCGAGCGGAGAAGGACGACGGCGGTGACGGACCCAGCTGCCATGATCGACGCGAGCACCACCACCTGGAACCGGCCCGCCTCCAGCGGTGAGGCGCCGCCGAAGATGGCGCCCACGAACGCGCCGGGGAGGGTAACCAGGCCGGTGGTTTTGGTCTGGTCCGTGGAGGGGATCAGCGCTGAATGCACGGACTGCCGGGCCTGCGCCAGTGTGGCCACACCGGCGGTGGCACCCAGCGCCAGCCACCCTTCCACCTGGTCCCACTGCTCATTGACGGCCTCGTAGAACCGGCGCCCGGCCAGCACGGCGATGGTCATGCAGTTGCCGATCACGATCCCGCCCACCGCCAGCACGTACCGCGGCGTGAACTCGATTGCATCGGTTGCGAACACGACGCCCAGGGTCACCGTGATGCCCAGCGCCATCGTTCCGGCCACCACGGCAAACCGGTGCCAGGACCAGCCCAGCCGGCGCGCCGCCGTCGTGGCCGCCACGCTGAACATGACCAGTAACGCCGCGCCCACCCACAGCGGATCGCTGATGATGCCGCCCAGGATGAGGCTGATGAGCGCCAGCTGGGCGGCGCCGCGGAGGATGGCCACGGCGGGGGCGAGGTACTGCGGCGTCCGGGAGCCCCAGAGGACGCCCACCGTGAGTGCCACCAGGATGGCGAGCGCCGCCAGGGTGGGCAGCAGGTCGGCAAGGTGGGGCATCAGGCCAGCGTATCCCGCCCCCAACTGGGTCGCAGTAGATGTCGTTATGGGCCCCCAAAACGACATCTACTGCTACCCAGTTGGGTTCAGCGGCAAGGTAGGGCGGGGTGCGGGCGGGACGGCGGGGTGGGCGGGGAGGGGAACGCCGGGCAGAGACGCGTTTAGCAGGTGATGTCCGTGCTGGTGCTGAGGTCCTTCCACTGCTCCCGCTCGGCCAGCTGGGCGTCGGCCACCATGCCGAAGGCGCCGTACGCGTCAGTGCCCAGGAGCAGCAGGGCCGGCGGGTTCGCGGACTCCGCCACCGTGATGATCGCGTGGGCCGCCTTCACGGGATCGCCGGCCTGATTGCCGTCCATCGTGTCGTTCTCCTTGCGCCGCTTCCCGGCCGTGTCCGCGTAGTCCCCGATCGGCGTCGCGGACTGGGTCAGCGAGCGGCCGGCGAAGTCGGTGCGGAAGGCGCCAGGTTCCACGGCGGTGACGCTGATGCCCAGCGGCTGCACCTCGTTGCGGAGCGAGCCGGACATGCCCTCGAGTGCGGCCTTCGTGGCGGAGTAGTAGCCGGAACCGGCCGGGGTGATGCGCGCGCCGATGGAGGAGATGTTGAAGATCGCCCCGGATTTCCGTGCCCGCATCCCGGGCAGGACTGCCTTGATCATGTCCACCGCGCCGAAAAAGTTCGTGTCGAACAAACTCCGGATGTCGCCGTCGTCTGCTTCTTCAACGGCCGCGCGGTACCCGTAGCCGGCGTTGTTCACCAGCACGTCCACGCTGCCGAAACGCTCCTCAGCCTGCCGCACCGCCTCGGCCACCTGGGCCGAGTCCGTAACGTCCAGGGGCAGGACCAGCGAGGTGTCCGGGTGGGCGGCTGCGATGTCCTCCACCGAGGCGGCGTTCCGGGCGGTGACGACGGCGTTGTGCCCGGCTTCGAGCACGGCCTGGGCCAGGGCGCGGCCAAGTCCGGTGGAGCATCCTGTGATGAGCCACGTTGCCATGGGGTTTTCCTTTCGAAGTGTTTGTCGGGCGGGATCAGGCTTCGGGGATGGGCATCGCGAACCGGTCCAGGCGTGCTTCGTCCGGGTCCGGCCCGCTGCGCACCCCGGAGTCCAGCGCATCGATCGCGGCGAGCTGCCCGGCGCTCAGTTCGAAGTCGAACACGTCGAAGTTCTCGGTGATCCGCCCCGGATTGGTGGACTTGGGGATGGCGGAGCGGCCCTGCTGCAGGTGCCAGCGGAGCATCACCTGGGCGGGCGACTTGCCGTGGGCCTGCCCGACGGCGGCAATCGCCGGGTCTTCCATGACATTCCGGCGGTGCTCATCGCCCCAGCCGGGGTAGAACGTGATGCCGCCGATGGGCGACCACGCCTGGGTGAGGATCCCGCTGGCCGCATCGGCTGCCTGGACGTCCGGCTGGGCGAAGTAGGGGTGCAGCTCGATCTGGTTCACGGCCGGAACCACTGACCTTTCCGCCAGCAGCTGCTCGAGGTGGTGCGGCATGAAGTTGCTGACGCCGATGGCCCGCACACGCCCGTCCTGAAGCAGGGTCTCCAGGGCTTTGTACGCGGCGATGGTCTTGGTGAACCGGTCCGGCGCGGGCTGGTGCAGGATGAGCAGGTCCAGCTGCTCCACCCCGAGCTTCCCCACGGCCTTGTCCCAGGCGTGCAGGGTTTCGTCGTAGCCGTAGTCGCTGACCCACACTTTGGTTTCGATGAACACGTCGGAGCGGTCCAGGCCGGAGCGGCGGATGCCTTCGCCCACCTCGCGCTCGTTGCCGTACGCGGCGGCGGTGTCGATGTGCCGGTAGCCGGCCTCGAGCGCGGACTGGACTGCCGCAGTCGTCTGTTCCGGTGGGCTTTGGAAGACGCCAAGGCCCAGGGCGGGCATGGTGACGCCGTTGTTGAGGGTTAGTTCCATGGTCATGCCTTCACGGTATTTCGGTTTGCGCGGTTGTGGGAGGGTGCGCCGGTACCTCCCTTCGGTGCCGGGCCTGCGCGTACCGTGGAGGCCATGACATACAGCGACGACGTGCGGAAGTTCCTGACCTCCCGCCGTGCCCGGATCACACTGGAGGAGGCCGGGCTGCCTGCCTACGGCGGGAACCGGCGGGTGGCGGGGCTGCGCCGCGAGGAGGTGGCGATGCTCGCCGGGATGAGCATTGATTACTACATCCGGCTGGAGCGCGGAAACCTCTCCGGCGCGTCGGACAGCGTGCTGGAAGCCCTGGCGCGGGCGTTGCAGTTGGACGACGCCGAGACGGCCCACCTGTTCGACCTGGCCCGGGCGTCCGCGGCGGCGCCCCGGGTGCGGCGCAAGCGGAGCCCGCAGACGGTACGGCCCAGCGTGCAGCGCATCCTCGATTCCATTACGACGGCGCCCGCCTGGGTCCGCAACGACCGCGGCGATGTCCTGGCCGCCAACGAGCTGGGCCGGGCGCTGTACCAGGACATGATGGCCGCCGGCGGTCCGCCCAACAGTGCGCGGTTCACGTTCCTGAACCCGAAAGCGCAGGAGTTCTTCCGTGACTGGGAGCGCACCGCCGACGACATCGTGGCCGTGCTGCGGTCCACTGCCGGGAAGAACCCTTTCGACAAGGACCTCACGGACCTGATCGGCGAGCTCTCCACCCGCAGCGAGGAGTTCCGCACCCGCTGGGCCAAGCACGACGTCAAATACCACCGGACCGGCCGCAAGCGGCTGCACCATTCAGTGGTGGGGGACGTGGACCTGACCTACGAGGCGCTTGAGCTCCCTGCCGATCCGGGCCTGCGGATCAACGTGTACACGGCCGAGCCCGCCTCGCCGTCGGAGGATGCGCTGAAGGTGCTGGCCAGCTGGGCCGCCACGCAGCGGAGCATGGACGGGGCTGCCCGGCCTTCCCATGGGGCGCAGGACCAGCTTCGGCCCTGAGCCGGCTGTTTCCGGCAGACCGCGTACGACGGCGGGAGGGCAGTTTCGCGGTCACGCCCGGTCAGCTGCCGGTCAGGGCGGGCCAGGGCCGTGCCAGGGCCGTGGTTGGATGGTTGGCATGGGGAAACGGTTGGATGGCGGCGTCTTGATGGTCTTTGCCGTCACTTTGCTGTTCCTTGCGGCGGCGTCCACGTTCTTTGTGTTCTTTTACGGTTTCGATTGGGAGCCGGATGATCGTTCGGTCGCCTACTGGCAAGCGGAGATCCCCACGCGCCAGCGGATCTTGGCTATCGGAGTTGCCGTTCCCGCCGCTTCGTTGGCAACCGCGGCCGCGTCGATGTTCGCCCTGCCCCGCCGTCCGGTTCGCATCATTGGCGGCGGACTGGTGGCGGTGCTTGCCCTGGGACTCATGGTCATCAGCTGTATCCTCGGGTACGAGTCCCTTGCCACTGCGCAATACTGGGCCGCGAGGGCATCCGGCAGCTACCCGCGGTAACGGAACTCCGCAAGGGCCGTCCCGCCGTCGTGCTTCTCAGCGTGATCCCGGAACCCGTTCGGTCCTGACGGCGTAGACGTTGTCGTGGACCTTCTTGAACCCGCCCTGTTCGAGCTCGGCGGTGTTGTAGCCGTCCGGAACCAGGACGGCGGAGACGATGCCGTTCACGCCGGTCCGCACAATCTCCCGGTCACTGTTGGCGCCGGACGCGCAGCCGCTGGACCACTGATTGGGGTGGTTGTCCGGGACCACTGTGACGCACAGATTCTGCCGGTCTTGATTCCCGCTGACAAAGTACCGGATGCCGTCGTCGTGCGCGGCGAGCCGGACGCTGTAGCCGGAGCCCTGCTGCGCAGAGACACCCTCCGGGAGAGTGTCTGCCGCCGTGGCAGGACGGTCCAGGACGGCTAACTCGACGGGTTTGGGAAGCGGGTTCAGCAGCACCCCAAGGGCCAGGGCCGCGACGATCGCGAGAATGATGAAAAGCGGCACTTTCAGGGTCTTGCCCGCAGCCAGTGACGTGCTCACTGTGTGCGCCCCTGTTCGTTGCGGAGTCGGACCAAACGCACCATGTGGAAGGTGATAAGCGCGATGCCCACAGCGATGAATGCGAGGTCCCACCAAGCGAACGCCCCGGTGGCGAGGCGGTAGATGGACGGTGCCATGACCAGAAGGGCCACGAGGCTGGATGCCCAGGCCGAGAACCTGATGTTGACCTGCTCGTCCCGGCTCTTCGCGTGTGCCGGTGGTTTGGTGTCGTCGCTAAAGCGTTCCTGTTCCATGCGTCTGCCCCCTCAGGCGTTGGTTCCCCGAGCCTACCGGACTGGTATGCGGCGGCACTGGGTATTGCCGCCTTCCGGGCAGCGGGGCTACGTTGTGGCGATGGAACGGAAGGCCACGCCCGAAGACATTGATGCCATCTGCCGTGGCCTGCCGGAAGTGGAGCTCGGCATCTCCTGGGGTGACCGGCCCACCTACAAGGTGCCGCGCGGACCAAAGGGCCGGGGCTTCGTGCTGTACCGGGCTCCGCACAAGACGGCGGTGGACCCGGACACGGGGGAGCAGTACCGGGACCTGCTGGTGATCATGGTTCCGGACGATGCCGCCAAGGCCGCCCTGGTGGAGGACGATTCCCTGCCGTTCTTCACCGTCCCGCACTTCAACGGGTACAACGCCGTCCTGGTGCAGGAGTCCCGCCTCGGTGAGATCGCCCGGGACGAACTGGCGGAGATCCTCGTGGACGCCTGGGCCACTCGGGCGCCGAAGAAGCTGGCCGCGGAGTTCTTCGCGGGCCAATAACCGGTTGTGGCGTGCATTCCCGCCCGGTTGCTTGCGGGGACCCGGGCCCGGGATCTCTAACACGCCGCCGTCGAGGGCGTGTCGAAAGGGGTGGGGATCCAGCAACTGGGCAGGAGTGCACGACGGCGGCCGGCACCGTTCCGCCCGCCCGGCACCGGAGCGGAAAATTGCGGTGCCAACGGGCCGCCTGAGTGGCACTATCGAGGCATGACCAAGTACCTGATTTCCTTTCCGGGCAAGGGCCAAGCCATGAACCTCACTGAAGAGGAGTTTCCCATCGTGGTGGCGGAGTCCCATGCGGTGATCGAGGAGGCCAAGGCTGCCGGCGTGTACGTCTTTGGCGGTGGGATTGCGGAGGATGTGGCTCCCGTGCTGGTGCAGGCCGATGGCTCCGCGGGCACGGACACCTACCCGGGCTCGGACATCACCGGCGGGTTTACCGTGCTGGAGGTACCCACCCGGGCGGAGGCCGAGGAATGGGCTGCGAAGATCGCGGCGGCGTGCCGTTGCGCCCAGGAGCTGCGCGAGTTCATGTACGACCCCGCCAGCTGACAGCCCCGCTGCGCACCTTCATTTTCGACGCGCACATTCGTGGACGCCCCGGGTATAGCCGGTGCGTCATCGAGGATGGGCGTCGCCAACGGAGATCAGCGTCGGGACAGGCTCGGTCTCAGTCCCGGGCCACCGGCAGGGCGAGCCGCATGGTGGTCCCGTCCGGTCCGGTGCGGGCTACTTTCACGGTGCCCCCTGCCCCGGAGACGATCTCCCGGACCAGGGCCAGGCCGATCCCGAAGCTTCGCTTGCCGGGGGCGTTGCCGGGCCCGGGTGCACGGACAAAGCGGTCGAAAATCCGGTCCGGGTCAACGCCGGTGATTCCCGTGCCGGTGTCCGTTACCTGGACTACCGCGAAGGAACCCTCCGCCGAGGCGCTGATGGTGATGGTCCCGCCGTCGGGCGTGTGCGTGAGCGCGTTGTCCGCCAGGGCCAGCACTGCGCGGCGCAGGGAACCGGGATCAATCCTCGCGGAGGACGCGCCGCTGGACGTGAAGGTAAGCCGGACCCCCTGCTGCTCCGCGAGGTCCTGCAGGCCGGCCGTCACAGAGCGGCCCACGGAGGCCACATCCACGGGATCGGCAGCCTCCGCAGCACCCCCGGTGGCAGCCAGGAGGAGTTCGTTCACAATTCCGGTCATGGTGCCGGCATCCTCCCTGATCCGCGCCAGGGCCTGGCCGGTTTCGGAAGCGGGGTCGGCCTTGCGCTGGGCGAGCTGGATGCGGGTGTCCAGGATGGTGAGGGGCGTTCGCAGTTCGTGGCTGGCGTCCTGCACGAACTGCCGTTGGCGGGCCAGCGCCTCGCCCAGGGGGCGGATGGCGCTGCGGGCACTGAGCCACCCCACCACGCCGGCCAGCACAACGCCTGCCAGCCCGGCCAGGATCATGCCCTCGATCAGGTCCTTCGAATCGAGGTACGTGTAGTCCTTCCCGGGCGCCGTGGACCCGGGCAGCACCGGGTTGGCGAGCTTGTACATCAGGAAGGCGGTGGCGGCGGCGAGGAGGCAGAGCACCAGCACCGCGCACGCTGCAGTGATCCGCAGGGCCACTTTTAGCGAGGCCCGCCGGAGCGTCTCGGCGTCGCCGGATGCGGGAGCCGGCGTCATGACGGGTCGCCGATCTGGTAGCCCACGCCGTGCACGGTGCGCACCACCGTCCGGTCAATCTTCCGCCGCAGATGGTGGACGTAGGTGTCGATCACCCCGGGCTGGTCCGTGGGGTGGAAGTGGTCGGCCAGCAGTTCGTCGCGGGTGAACACCCGGCCGGGTTCGGCCGCGAGGGCCGCCAGAACCTCGGCCTCCTTCGCGGTCAGCGAGACGGTGTCGCCGTACACGGACCGGACAGCGCGCGACGCCGGGTCGAGCTCCCAGGTGCCGATGCCCACCAAGGCGGTGCCGCCGTCGTCGGGCATACTGTACGTTCGCGTCAGGGCGCGCAGCCGCGCGGCCAGCTCGCCGGCGTCGAACGGCTTGGTCATGTAGTCGTTGGCACCGGCGTCCAGGCCCAGCACTTTCTGGTCCGTGTCGCCCAGCGCGGTGAGGATGAGGATCGGTGCGGCCACGCCCTTGGACCGCAGGGCTGCGATCACGCTGACCCCGTCCATCACGGGCAGGCCGCGGTCAATCACCATCACGTCCCACGGCTGCGTCAGCCCCAGGTGCAGGCCCTCCTGACCGTTGGCGGCCAGCCGGACCTCGTAGTCCGGCTCCAGCAGCTCGGCAATCAGCGGACCCAGCACAGGATCGTCCTCAACAAGCAGCAGGGCCAGCCGTTCCGCGGTTGTCATGCGCCTATTCTTTCGCAGCCGGCCCGGCGGTGGGGTCAACGGTGGCGGTGCCAGGAGCGGCGCTGTCCGCGGCGGCTGCTTTGCGGCGGCGCTTCAGGAACTCCACCACCCACGGCACCACGGAGACCAGCACCATCACTACGGCTATGACGTCGATGTTTTTCGCCACGATCTCGTAGTGCCCCAGCCACGTGCCCAGGAGCGTCACGGACGTCGCCCAGACCGCCGCGCCCACGATGTTCCACAGCGCGAAGGACCGGTATTCGTAGCGGGCGGCCCCGGCGGTGAGCGGCGCGAAGGTGCGCACCATGGGCACAAAACGGGCGAGGACGACGGCGGCGCCTCCATGGCGGCGGAAGAAGTCTTCGGTGGCGGTCAGGTGCGCCGTTTTGAGGATGCGGGCATCGTCCTTGAACCAGCGGCGGCCGAATTTCCGCCCTATGAGGTAGCCCACCTGGTCGCCGGCGATGGCGGCCGCGGTGATCACACCGATGAGCACGGGCAGTGCCAGCTGGAGCTGCTGGTGCAGGAGCCCGGCCGTGAAGAGCAGCGAGTCGCCGGGCAGGAACGGGAACAGGACGCCGGATTCGATGAAGACCATCGCCGCGATCACGCTTAGCGCCGCCGGCCCGAGGCCCTCCAGGAGGCTGGCCGGGTCCAGCAGGGACGTTGAACCGGCGGCGTGAACCACGCCTGAAGCAAGAATGGTGTGCATGTCTGGTCCCTTAGATCCGGCCCGAGGGGCGCATGGTGGCGGCAGGCAGGCGTTCCAGGAGCCGCGGGGTGTAGCGGTTCCAGAGCCCGGCGAGCAGGACCGCTGCGGCGCTCGCGGCCAGGAAGGACGAGGCCACATCAGTGGGGTAGTGCACGCCGATGTAGAGCCGGGACCAGGCCACCACCACGGCCATCACCGCACCGGCCACGGCCACGGTCTTGGCCCAGCGGGTGCCGCGGAAGAGGAAATACAGTGCGAACGCGAGGGCGACGGCGAAGCAGGTGTGGCCGCTGGGGAAGCTGTTGGAGCCGGTCTCCGGGGCCAGGGGGTCGAAAAGCAGCGCCGGGTTGGGCCGCTGCCGGGCGAAGATCAGCTTGAAGGCCTCGCTGGCCACCCAGCCCGAGCATGCCGTGAGGCCGAACGCCACAGCGTTTATCAGATCGCGCCGGAACACCCAGATGGCCAGTGCGGCCGCGGCGATGAGCAGCAGTCCCGCCACCGGCCCGAACAGCAGGTTGATCCCCATGGCCACGGCAGTCAGCGCGGCGGCGTGGTGCAGGCTGAGGGCCTGGTCGAAGCCCAGTTCCGCAGCGGTATCGCCGGGCAGCAGCTGCACGGCCAGGCCAATCACCACGACGGCGGCGCACAGCAGCGCTCCCACCGGCAGCCAGTGTCGGGGCTGGGGGAGTGCCCGGAACCGGGTGCCGACGGCCGGGGAAGCCATGGGGACGGGGTGCTGTTGACCGCGTGAGTTGTCTGGTGGCTGGTGCATCGGCTTCCTTGGAGAGGGGATCAGGCCGCTGTCCGGCCCACATTCAACCCTCCCAAGGCGTCCTTAAGAAAGGCTTAAGAACTCCTGTGCCCTGTTCCCGTGGTGGGGATGGGTGTGCACTCCCGCCCAGTTACTTTCGGCGGACGGCGCCCGGGAACCCCCAACACGCCGGTTGGCCTGCGAGTCGTGGCTGGGCGGGAACCTGTAACCGGGCGGGAGCGCACGGTGGGGGTGCCGTCCGGATGAGCAAAGCGCTGACGTTCTTTGCCAATTATGAGAGACAGCCCTCCCAACCTGATTAGGGGCTAACGTTCATTGACTTTCCATTTCAAGCTGGGGATGCTCGTTCCTACGTGTTTCAGGTAATTCAAACGGGTTGAGGTGTCCCGTGGGCAATGGCGTCTGTGGACATTTGGAATTGAATTTGCTCCGGTATTGGCAACTGCGCCGTGACGGAGAAATTGTCCGCGTTGCCGCCAGGCAGCAGCGTCTCATCGCCGTGCTTGCCGTCCACGGGCCCAGCCTGCGGATCTATCTGGCCGGTTTGTTGTGGCCGAACTGCCCTGAGCCGAGGGCGCTGGAAAGCCTGAGGGTCAGCACCCATCTGGTGACACGCCAGGTGCCGGGGCTGCTGGCAAAAAACGGACCGATGCTCGCCCTGGACCCTGCGGTGCAGGTTGACCTGCATCGGGTCCGTGCCCTGCTCCAGGACGGCTCCGCCGGCTTCGGGCAGGCCGCCCGGGCGCTCCTGGACTTGCGCGGGGCCGAGCTGCTGCCCGGGTGGTACGAGGACTGGGTGGTCTTTGAGGAAGGCCGGTTGCGCCAGTCCCGGCTCTGGGCCCTGACCACGCTGTCCCGCTCGCTGCTGACGGCAGGTGACTGTGAAGGCGCGGCGGAAGCCGCGGTGGCCGCTCTGGATATTGAACCGCTTTATGAGAGCGCAGTGCGGGCTTTGGTCATCGCCGAAATACGGATGGGAAATTCCGCCTCAGGCCTGTTGGCGTATGAAAAATATGCGGTGAGCCTGTGGCAGGAAATGGGCGTGGTGCCTTCCGAGGAACTCGTGAAACTTATCGACGAAGTCCAGGGCCCGGTCCATCCGCAGGTGCACAGCGGCCGGAAAACACCGGTGGACTATTCAGCCGTTCTGGTCCCACAGCCACTCCCGCACGGCCTGGACCACTTCCTCCCGGTCGGCGGCGGCGAGGCTGCCGTGGCGTCCGGGGCCTTCGCTGAAGGTCACCCGGGCACGGAAGGCAGGGTCGCCGTCGGCCTCGATCCACGTGCGGATGACCAGCGTCCCGCCGCTGGCGGGAGCGGCGGAACCGGCGGGGGCGCTGTCGTCGATCATGCTGTCACCTGACTCCTTCTCTGTAGCCCTGATCATGCTGCAGGAACCGTCTGCAACCCGCTGTTTTTACGGAAAGATTGACGCAAGATCGGCACACCCGCGCAGCCGGTCCGCGCGACGGGACGCACCGGTAACGGGGCAGTAACGCCGGCCGTGGTCTCCTTCCTCAGGCGGTCGCAACGTGGGCGGCGGAACTGCGAGGGGCTCGATGCCGTGGGTGATGGACCTCAGTGGCCGGCAGGCCTGGGCCGGGGAGGCGATAGCAACCCTCCGTGCCGGGGACATCGCGCTGGATCCCGTTGAGGCGCCGGGCAGCGGTGCGGCAGCGGGGTTGATCGTGGCGCAGGAACTGACCCGGGACCTGGAGGCGGCGCTCGCGGCTGCGGAGCACGGCCGGTGCCGGGTGATGGTGATCGGGCCGCCGGACGGATCGTTGCGGCCGTGGCCGGTGCTGGAGGCGGGCGCGGCGGAATGCGTGGCATGGCACAAGCAGGCGGCGGCGGTTTCGGCGTGGCTGCAGCGGGTGGAGGATGTCGAATCGGTGATCGATTCCCTGCCGGTCCGGGACAAGCTGGCGGGGCAGAGCCCGGCGCTCCGGACAGCCCTGCGAGAGCTGGTGGTGGCGGCGAAATTCGGACACGCGCCCATCCTGATTCAGGGCGAGACGGGCACGGGCAAGGAGCTCGCGGCACGGGTGGCCCATGCGGTCAGCAGCCAGCGTGGAAACCTGGTGGTGGTGGACTGCACCACCATCGTCCCCACACTTATGGGCAGCGAACTGTTCGGCCACGAGCGGGGCGCGTTCACCGGTGCGGTCAGCGTGCGGACCGGTGCGTGTTCCGGCGCGGACCAGGGTTCCCTGTTTCTGGACGAGGTGGGTGAGCTCCCGCTGGAGCTCCAGCCGGAACTGCTCCGCGTGGTCCAGGAGGGCACATACAAGCGGGTGGGCGGCGACAGGTGGCTGCACAGCAAGTTCCGGCTCATCTGCGCCACCAACCGCGACCTCCTCAGCGAAGTGGCCGGCGGCGGCTTCCGCACCGACCTGTACCACCGCATCGCCGCCTCCGTGGTCACCATGCCGCCCCTCCGCGACCGGCTGGGGGACGTCCTCTGCCTGTTCGCCAGGTTCTGCCGCGAAGCCACTGGGGCCCGGACCGATCCCGAGGTGGACCCGGCGGTCCAGGACGCCCTCGTCAGCCGCAGCTACCCCGGCAACCTCCGCGACCTCCGGCAGCTCGCCTTCCGCATCGCCGCCCGGCACGTGGGCCCCGGCGCCATCACCCCCGGCGACGTTCCCCGCGATGACAGGCCGCAACCATCCCGGGCGCCGCTGGGCAAAGAAGCGTACGACGGCGGGACCTCCGCCGCGAATCCGCTCACCGCCGCGGTGGCTTGGGCCGTTGACGCGGGCCTGGGGCTGCGTGAGATCAAGGAGCGCGCCGCGGAGGCAGCCGTTGCGCTGGCGGTGGAGCGCAGCGGCGGGAACGTCCATGCGGCCGCCTCCATGCTGGGGCTCACGGACCGCGCCGTCCAGCAGCGGCAGGCCCGCAAGTCAGGTGCGGAAAGCTAAGCACCTTGCATGAGCTCGTCGGCCACGTCGTGCCAGTACCCGTCACCTGTTTCTTCGGCGAGTTCCCGGAACAGGTCCCCAAGCTCGTGCCAGAGGACGTCCGGACCTTTCCGCCCCGGAATTCGGCCCCTGTAGTTCGCGCGTTTGTAGACCTTGCCGAATTCTTTACGGACGAGATCTTCTACGGCCAGACCGAACATGTCTGGCTGTTTCTGTGGTGACGGGAACGGAATGAACTTGTCGAGCTTGATGTCGCCGAGCGTGCGCTTGTACAGCACCAAACTCTGGGTGGGAGGCAGTGGTCCCACTTCCGGCAGCTTGTTCCTGTCCACTTCGTGCGCGGCGACGCGCACATGGGTTGGTGACAGCCTGTCCGGCACCGGAAGATAGGTGATGAGCCAGACTTCTTGGCGGTCGGGTTCCTTGCCTCTGGCCCAGGCACCCCAGCGCCCCCTGCCGGCTTTCAAAGCGGCCAACGAGGGCTTTGTTCCGCGTGCGTATTTGCTTTGCCAAACGTAATCGCGCAGCTGGTCCAGTCCGGCGCGGATACCCGCCGGACTTTCCGGCTTGATCTCGGCCAGTCCGGGACCCTTCAGCGGTCCCTGTCCCGTGATGCCCATGCTTCCGTCCTCCTGACTTGTGGTGTGTAGTTTGGGCGCCTGCCCGATCTGCGCGCCGGCCGGGTCAGCCGCAGGACGTTGCCGCCCAGGATAAGGGCCCGGTCAGCAGGCGGCAGGGTCAGCGCGAAGATCTTGGCCAGCTCCGGGGCCGGGGTGCAGGTAGGGGCCGTCGCTGCCGAAGAGCACCTTCCGCGAGCCCGCCCGGGCAACTGCCTCCTCCACCAGGTCGAAGTACCGCACGCCGGAGGTGTCGGCGAAGATGTTGGGCGCCCGGACCAGCGCGTCGGTGAGCCGGCTCTGGGCGCGCCAGTCATCTGTAAAGGCGGACAGGTGCGGTACGATCCATGCCACGTCGGGGTGGCGCCCGGCGAGGTCCACAACCCGCTGCACGTCCCCTCCGGGGTCGAAGAGCACCGGCATCCGGTGGCGTTGCGCGGCAATGCCCACCTCATCGGTGGCAGGGCCGTCAGACCAGTGCACCTTGATCCCGCAGGCACCGCGCGCGTGAGCTTCCGCCACCACGTCCGCCACCCGTCCCCGCTCCGTTACAGCGTTGACGAACACGTACCAGAGCCACCGGCCCGGAGCTTGCCGCGCCAATGCGGCCACCATCCGGTTGGCAGCCGAATAGTCTCCCACGGGTGCGGCCATCAGCACGGCACGGTGGATTCCGACGCCGGCGGCCCGCTTGCGCCACAGCGCAAAGTTGGCATCGGAGTGGGCCGGACCCAGCGGGACGCCCGCGGTGCCGACGTGGACGTGCGAGTCCACGATGTCCATCACGCCGCCCGCCTGTCCCGTGACACTGCTTCCAGCGCCCGGACCAGCCGGTCCAGATCGACCTGGCTATGGTCGGCCCGCACCACTGCTGAGAGCAGGGCGCCCGGTCGGCAGCGGGGCAGCTGGACCAGCGTCTCGACGCCGCGTGTTGACAGTGCGGACCACCACTGCCGTGCCAGACGCGCCGAGCCCATGTGGGTGCCCACGATGGGGAACGGCAGTCCGACAAGCGGTAGGCCCAAGCCCTGGAACGCCTGCCGGAGCCAGCGGGTCAGCCGCCACAGCCGGGTGCGGAGGCGGGGGACACGGAGGTCGCGGAGGGCGCTCAGCCCGGCGGCCAGGTCCGCCGCGGAGGGCGGGCTGCTGTGCATCCGGTTCTCTCCGTGCCGGGCCAGCCGCGTGATCGTTGGACTGTCGCCGGTGATGACTGCGACAGGTGTTCCGTAGGCCTTGGCCAGTGACCCAAGCCAAACCACGCCGTCGTGCTCCAGTCCCTGCCAGCGCAGCGTCCCGGACCCGTCGCCGAAGCTGCCCGGTTCAGGCCGCCGGCCCAGGACGCCAAAGGCCAGCGAATCGTCCACTATTACTTGCCCGCCGGTGCATGCGGCGAGTTCCTTTAGCCGGGCCAGGGGTGCGGGCTGTCCGCATCCCTGGCACCAGCCGTCGGTAACCAGCCAGGTCCGGGCGGAATGAGCCGCCCTAGAAGGAGGTATGACGGCGGGCGGCTGGAAGTGCGGGTATGTAACCACCCGCACGCCACGGGGAACGGAGGCCCTGCAGGCCCATCGGGTGAGGGGGTAGGCGCCCTCATCCACCAGGAGCAGGTCACCGGGGCGGGGGAGCGACTGCAGGACGTCCATCATTCCGTGCAGGGCTGACCTCGACACTAGGGCGGCACTCGCATCCTGGCTTTTGGCCACCGCGGATGCCAGTTCCGCGGCGGCTGGCAACGCCCGCAACGCCGCCGGGACCCCGGTGGTGAACTCCCGCCAGGGTGCCAGCGAGGCGCTGGGGTGGTGCTGGCCCAGGAACAGTGCGGACGTGAAGTCAGCAGGCCTGTGTGACCCGGCCATCTCCTAGTACCGTACGAGTTTCCGGGCAAGCCGGCGCTGCAGCAAAGTTGACGGCATGGTGGTGTCCACGCGCTCGCTGAGGTCCACCCCGGTGACGGCCCGGTAAGCGTGGATGTAACGCTGGACGGACGGCCTCCAAGTCATGGCCCAGTTCTTCGCATCATCTCCCTCCATGTTGGAGTCATTCCAGCGGCCATGGCGGACGGACAAAAGCAGCTGCTCCCCATGTACGGCGAGATCGTAGAAATGGGTCACGCTGGCCTCCGACCATCCCTGAATGGTCTTCATCGTGTCCACTCGATCCATCCATTTCTCCTCGTAGGGCACCATTGTTGGGCCCCCAAGGAACTGGTGCATCTCGGGCTGGGCCAGCATCCACTGGACATCTAGCGTTTCGATCCTCGCTATGACAGCGATGTCAGCGAACTGATTATTTGCGCCTCTTGCGAGTACTAGATGGAGCTCTTGTAGATGACTCAGTAATGGGAATGCATCAGCGTCAACAGTTTTGTCGTCGAGTTCCCTGTAGTAGCGACGGCATGCGTTCAGTAAACTATGAAACGCTTCCAAAAATTGAGTTCGCCTCTCAACGAGAAGATCCGTTGGAGGAACAGCTCGTCCAATGAGCTGCAAACCATACTGGTACTCGTATTCAACTGCGCGTCGCCGAAGTGACAATCGGTCTTTTTCCGCTTCGGCCAGCCCCCACAGGATTCCACGCAGCGGCATCAAGGGGTTGACGGCTAGCCTCGCAAGAGGATCAGTGCCGCCCGGTGATCGGCGGTTTTGGAAGCGTGCAATAACATGATTAAGTGTTTGAAAAAGCATGGCCTCCTCCATCCAGTAGACGTATATCAGCTCCACGAAAGGCACTTCGCCGAGGGGAAACGTGCCATCTGAAATACTTTTCGGATAGAAGGCTTTGTACGGCGCTTTCCTTTGCCGCCGGACGTACGACAGGGGCAGTGCCTTGGCGGCGTTCTTTCCAGGACCCCACCCTGGAGAACTGCTAGTGGGCTTGCGGTTTTTGAAGCCCAGGGCGCCGCCAGTAACAAACATTTCTGACAGCTCATGCAGCGCGTCATAGCTGGTAGAACCATAAGCTGCTGCGGTCCGGAGCTCAGTAGGATTTTCCTTCGTGAAGCGGGCAAAACCACTGAACCGGAGGTTTCGACTAACATCACGAATAAACTGCCACAGGTCAGCCTGATTGCTGTTAGGCCTTGCTGTCGCCTGAAGCGAAATCTTTACCTCTGGAGCGTCCTCCGGCGGATCGACGGTAATCCTGTCAAGATCAAACCAATTGTTGGTGCCGGCTATAGATGTTTCCACTCGATAGTCGCCTGGCCCAGGAAACCGTGCTGTTGGTTGGAAAACCGTGTTTTTGGTCATTCGGTGAGTGAGTGTACCGCCGGAGCTTCCTGCCCTGTCAGCGAAGCCGACTGCCTTGCCGGCGCTGTCGATGATGCGGAATTCATAGGTCTCGGGTTTATCTTCCCAGCCTTCTAGCTTGAACGTAAATGATACTTCCTGACGAGGAAAGACCGGCGATATTGGCTGTCGAGTGAATTCCATGGCTATCTCCTTGTTGTTAGTGCTGCTGTGGGGTTTTGGGGTGACGTGATGCCGCGCGGAGCAGGGGAGCCCATGACGTCCAGGCTGCTGCGCACGGCCCACGCGGTGAGCAGCGAGGAGAGCTGCCCGCTTTCCTCCTCCGCGGTGATGCGGCCAGCAGCCTTGGCTTGGCCCAGGACGGCGAACACCAGGGCCGGCCGTTGCCGGGCCATGATCCCGAGGTCCCCGTCCCACATTTCGTGGAGGCGGAGCAGCCGGTCGGGCTGCCGGTTGCGGACGGGCCAGATGGTGCCGAGTTTCCGGCCGCCCGCAGGGGAAACAGGGTGGTTTATGAGCACCTCCACCAGATCGCTGATGCGGGCTTCGCGTTTCCTGACCCAGGCGAGGTGGTCGTGGGCCAGCCCGGCGGATGGGTACATGGCCCGCCACACATCCGCCAGTTCGCGCCATTGGGGGTGGGGGTAAAGGGCGTCGCCGATGGCTGCGGAAATCAGCACCCGCAGGTACGGCATGGGATGGGGGTCGGAGCCGCCGGGACGGAAGACGAAATAGCGGGGAAGGCTGACCACCGCCAGCAGGCCCACCGTGGAGGTGATACCCACCGTGGCCACGGACCACATGTCCGCCACGATTTCGCTGATCCAGAGGGACCACACGTCCCAGCCGCCGTCCGGGTCCTGCGCTGCCCGCCGGTCCAGCTCGGCCCGAAGTGAAGTGACAAGGTCCAGCTGGGCGGCCCCCTGATGGCCCACCTCGTGTGCCAGGGAAGAGGCGATTCCGCTGCCCACCATCCGTTCGCGTGGTAGCCGGATGATGCCCACCGGGTTGGGCTTGCCCCCGGGCAGGCGCGTCTTGGCCCGCCGGATCGCAGCACCCGCACCCCGGGCGAGGTAGACCACCAACCGGGCGTCGCCGTCGTCGGACGCTCCAAGGCGCAGCGCGTCCTGGGCGAGAATATCCAGCCCCGAAAGCCACACGCCGGTGGAGTGTTCGCTGCGTTGGGTGACCACCTCGGTGAACATGTCGAACTGGGACAGGACCACGTTGAACTGGAGGCGGATGAGGACGAACCGGTGCTGTTGTTGCGCCGGGGTGGCGGTCTGCCCGTCCGCGTGCAGCCAGTCGATGAATTCGGCGATCTGGACCCGGAGCTCGTGGCGGCCGGTGTGGAGGAAACGTTCGATCAGCAGCTGTGCGTCGCGGGGGAGGGCAGCGGCGAGGACCATGGTTTCGTGCATGACGAATGGCTTGATCTGGTCCAGCCGGGACATCAGCCCGGTCGCCTCGCTCTCGATCAGCGAAGTACTGAAGGTTTTTGTGCCCATCCGTATCGCCTGCCGGTCTGCCATCTGCCGTTCGCGTGCCTAAATGCCGAGCAGAATGACGCGGCCGTCGCGGCGGATCCAGCGGCCCTCGTCAGCGCTGCCGCCGTTGGTACCGCCGCCGTCGCCGTTCTGCTGGCTGTCCCACCCTTCATCCGGAGCACCCCAGACCGCACCCGCGTACTGATTGTTGTAGACGCGCGTGCCGCCGCGGGAGCGGCGGTTGCCCCGCCTTGCGGCCTGGCGGGAGCGGAGCAGGGACGGGG
This sequence comes from Pseudarthrobacter sp. SORGH_AS 212, assembly GCF_030818145.1. Lineage (NCBI taxonomy): Bacteria > Bacillati > Actinomycetota > Actinomycetes > Micrococcales > Micrococcaceae > Pseudarthrobacter > Pseudarthrobacter sp. SORGH_AS 212. Next base: position 3,098,846 of record NZ_JAUTAA010000001.1, read on the forward strand.
CGTGCCGGCGCGCAGCAGCGGTGGCGGCAGCCCTTGCGGCTGCATCGGGCGGTACTGATACCGGGGTCCGCGCGGCGTTGCGGTAGGCGGCCCGGGCGAACCGGACGTAGCGGCGGGCGGCTTCTTCCTCGGCCTCGGATTCGTCCATGGACTCGGCTTCGTCGGCTTCGAGCAGGCCGCCGGCCATGGAGCCGAGCTTGCTGCCGATGGCTGTCCCGACGCCGGGAGCCACGAAGGAGCCGATGGCGCCTCCAACGATGGGCAGCGCCGTCTTGGCCACCGATTTGAGCGCGCCGCCCAGTGCTTTGCCGATGGGGGACTTGATGAACTTGGAGGCGCCCCGGACCACGCTGCGGGCCAGGCTGCCCAGGAATTGGTCCAGTTCCTCCTCGGAGCTGACGCTGAGGAGTTCCATGGCCAGTTCGGTTTCGAGGTTCCCCTCGTGGTCCGATTCGCCTTCGTAGCCGCTGAAGCCGCCTTCGTCCTCTTCTTCCTGCGCCCAGGGGCTGGCGGACTCGGTCTCGTAGTAGGTGCTCATGGCAATGTCCTTTGGGTTGGGTGGTGCTCGGGGGTGGGTTGTGCCGGGTTAGCGTGCGTTGAGGATGACGATGTTGCGGCCGCGGCGGATCCACCGGCCGCCGGAACGTCCGGACTGGCCGGGCTGGCCGGGGCGTTTGAGGAGGCCCGGGAGGTGTTGCCGGGCCGCGGCGGTGGCTGCCTGCTGCGCTGCCTGGACGGCGGGCACACTCTTGGGCGTGGCGGCGGTCCGCTGCGCGGTGTCGGTGGCGAAGCGGACGAAGGCGCGCGCGGTTTCCAGGTCGCGGTCCTCGGCGGAGAGGCCCTCCAGCTGCAGGCCGGATTCGAACTTGCTGCCCAGCCACTTGCCCACCTGTCGTCCGGCCTGGCCGCCGGCGCCGGGGACGAAGTAGTTGCCCACCGCCTGTCCCAGCTGGGGAAGGGCCTTCCTGGCAGCGGACTTGAGCACGTTGCCCACGGCCTGTCCCGCGGCGCTGCCGGCGAAGTCGCGGGCGGCGGAGAAGGCCTTCTTGGCCAGGTCGCCGAGGAACTGGTCCAGTTCGTCCTCGTCGCTGACTTCGAGCAGTTCCGCGGCGAGGGCGAGCTCGTCGGCTTCGCGGCTGTCCGCCTCTCCCCACAGGCCCCCGGCCTCGCCGGCGTCTTCGCCGTGGAACGGTGACTCGTCCTCGTAGGAGTAGCCGGACTCCTGTTCCATCACCTCGCCCCAGGTGCCTTCGTCCTGGCCCTCGAACAGTGCCCTATCGATGTCGTGCATGAGTATTTCCTTTCCGGAGTCTTGCAGGCGCCGTGGGAGGCACCATCGCGGAACACCGCATACCCTCTTACTGCACAATTCGTGCCACCTTTGGCGGCTGGGCTCCGGCAGGTCTGGGGGCCGGGTTTCCGGGGTGCGGCGCGGGCCGTCCGGGCCGCGGGGCGGCGCAGGCCCGAACGCAGTTTCGCGGCCGCGAAGGGGGATTCGCGGGGCGCGGCTAGACGTCCTGGTTCAGGGAACGCCGGTACTTGTTCACCGTCCGCCGGGCGAGGGCGAAACCGTTGCGGGCCAGCTCTTCACGGAGCTTCTGGTCCGAGGCGGCGCCGCCCGTGAGGGCCTTCTGCAGCACAGCCCGGGCCGCGAGGCCTTTTCCGAAAAGGCATGAAAGGTCGGTGACGGACCCGGTGGGGAGACGGAGCCGCTTGCCGTTGACGGCACGGCTTACGGTGGACGGGTGCAGCCCGATTTCCTGGGCGACGGCGGTGCGGGTCAGGGGGTGGTGGTGGCCGGGGCCATGTTCCAGGAAGGCCTTCTGATGGGCGACTGCGCATTCGGTGATCCGGAGCAGTGCACCGGCGCGGCGGTCAACCTGGTACAGGAGGCGCCGGGCAGCATGTTCGTGGCCGGCCAGCCATTCTTTCGCCCCGGACGCTGCCGGCACCCCCGCGGCGAGATCCGCCACCTGGAGCCCGAACCATGCGCTGGCGGGAACCTCCACCTCCAGTGACCCGTCCGGGCGACGGTACAGGAACACGTCGGCCGTCGGGGCAGGGGCTTCTGCCTCGTTCGCCACGAACGCGGCGAACGGTTTCAGCCGATCCCTGATGATGTCCAGCCCGGCCAGGACCTGGTCCGCGGTCAAGCCCATGGCGCGGACGACGACGCCGGTGCTTCCCGCGGCAAGGTCGCCCAGGTGCTCGCGGACAAGGCGGGGGAGCCACGGCGGGGCCAGGCCGGCGTCGGCCAGCACCCCAGCCTGGGCAGCCAGCAGTTCGGTAACGCTGGTGGCGGCGATGCCGGGTGGCCCGACGGCCCGGATGGCCCGCAGCGCCTCGTGTACCTGCCCGGGGTCCAGGCCTTCGGCGGCGGCAATTTCCCCGGGTCCGCAGTCCAGGAGGCCACGTGCTGTCAGGTGGGCGAGAACCTGTCCAAGGGCGTGCCTGCAGTCGGCCCTGATGTCCAGGCCGGCGTCGGCTTCCAGCGTTGCGAAGGGGTCCACCCCCTGCTCAGGGCCGTCGCGCAGGGCGGACACGCCGGGGTGCCCGCGGCAGCGGGAACACATACCCGAAGTTACGTGCCGCCCGCAGCCCGGGCAGGGGTGCCCGTCGGCCCGCTCCAGGACGGGGTTCTGGGCGAGGGCGCGCTCGGTGGCCTCTGCCACTTCGTCGTGGGTCATGGCCAGCATGCCCATGGCATTCAGCAGTCCGGGCAGCGCGCGGAGTTCGGTGTTGACTCCCACCTGCAGCTGCAGGCCGGGCCCGGTCCGTCCGGTAGCCATGGCGCCCTCCAGCCCCTCCCAACGCCCGTCATGCAAGGGGACCCTGCAGCCGGTTGTCCTTCCGGCCATTCCCCCCGCCCACCGGTTGGCAAGCCGGCGCGCACTGAGCTTACGCCCGTGCAGGTGGCAGGGGTAGGGGACTGCAGGCTCGAGCGGGTATGCCGGGGCTAAGCCGTGGTCAGTACCGTCTTCAGCCAGCCTTCCTCGCGGCGGTCGAAGTTCAGGTAGGCGTCCACCACATCGGTGATCGGCTCATGCTGGGTGATGAACCGGGTGGGGTCGAACACACCGGAGGCCACCAGGTCCACCAGCGGCGGGGTGACGGAGCGGTGATCACAGTTGCCCATCCGGAGGGTCAGGTTCTTGTTCATCGCCTGGCCAATTGGGTAGGAGGTCATGGTGGGCCCGTAAACCCCGATGATGCCAATGCGGCCGTACTTCCGCACCGTTTCCACGCTCCATTGCGAAACCTGCGACGGCGCGTTGCCGGGCACCCAGTTGTCGCCCTGGATGTTGGTGGTGGGCGCCACCGCGTCAACCTCCTGGGCGAACTGTTCGGCCTGCTCCTCGCCCTTCGCGGCCGCCGGTCCGGCCCAGGGCCGCTGCGCATCCACGCCCACGGCATCAATCACCGCGTCCACCCCGATGCCGAGTGTGGCCTCCTTCACGGCCTCCACCGGGTCCTCGCTGTTGAAGTTGATGACGTCCGCGTTCTGGTCAAGGGCCTGGACCAGCCGGGTCTCGATGCCATCGATGGCGAACACCCGGGATGCGCCCTGCCGGAAGGCTGAAGCGATGGCCAGCTGCCCCACGATGCCCGCCCCGTAGACGGCCACGGTGTCACCGCGCCGGACACCCGCCAGCTGCGCACCGAACCATGAGGTGGGAAAAATGTCCGAGAGCAGAATCGCCTGTTCGTCACTGACGTTCTCCGGGATGGCCGTGAGTGTGTTCGATGCCCAGGGGATGCGGGCATACTCAGCCTGCAGGCCGTTGACGGGACCGGTGGTCTCCGGACCGCCGAAGAAACAGGTGCCGGCCTGGGGCCCGTTCGGGTTGGCGGTATCGCACTGGGCCGTGTGCCCTGCACGGCAGTGCCAGCACACCCCGCAGGACATGGTCGAGGACACGATCACCCGGTCGCCCGGCGCGAACCGGCGCACGGCCTTGCCCACGGCCGTCACCTCGCCCACCGCTTCGTGGCCGAGGATGGTCCCTTCCTTCATGCCGGCCATGGTGCCGCGGATGAAGTGCAGGTCCGTGCCGCAGATCGCGCTGCGGGTGATCCGGACGATCGCATCGTTCGGGTCGAGGATGGTGGGATCGTCCACGGTGTCCAGCCGGATATCGCCTTCGCCGTGCCATACAAGAGCTTTCATGATGTGACTCCTTACGCGGCTCCGCATTACCGCAAAGCCGTCTGGTGGGTTCCGGTCATCAGGCGCTTCATCAACCGCTGGAGGGAGCGCCCAGCTGCAAGATAGTAAGCCTACTGCCTATTTTGCCGTCGAACCAGAGGGCCGTCAGCGGGGCAGCAGTGTCTGAAGAACCGCTGTTGCCAAGGCCAGGCCACTCCCGCGGCGCGCTGCCGGAGTGGCATCATCAAGGATGACCAAGTACCTGATTTCCTTCCCGGGCAAGGGCCAAGCCATGAAGCTCACCGAGGAGGAGTTTCCCGCCGTCGTGGCCGAATCCCACGGCGTCATTGAAGAGGCCAAGGCCGCCGGCGTCTACGTCTTCGGCGGCGGCATCGCCGAGGATGTGGCACCGGTGCTGGTGCAGGCCGACGGCTCGGTGGGCAGGGACATCTATGCGGGCTCGGACATCACCGGCGGGTTCACCGTGCTTGGAGCTGCCCACCCGCGAGGATGCTGAGGAATGGGCGCGGAAGATCGCCGTGGCGTGCCGTTGCGCGCAGGAGCTGCGCGAGTTCATGTACGACCCCGCCAGCTGAGGGCATCCGCCGGCTGAAGAAGTCCGCCGGACGAAGAAAGCACAAAGCGCCCGGCTCCACCAAGGGAACCGGGCGCTCTGAGCGTGCGGTGTTACTTTTCCCGCTGGGCGGGGGCGGCGGCGGGGGAGGTGGCAGCGTCGTCAGCGTCCGTGAACCGTTCGCTGAGCTGGGCTTCCACGGCCTCGTTGACCTGGTCCGCCAGGTGTTCCTGGTAGTGCTCCTGGACGGAACCGGCCATGGTGTCCTGGACGTGCTCGGCCACGTGTTCGGTCACGTGGGCTGCCATCTGGTCCCGGGCCAGCTTGCGCTGCGCACGCATCAGGGCACGGTGTTCCAGATGGAAGGCCTTGGCCGTGGCAACGCACATGAGGATGATGACCACACTGAACGGCACCGCCGTGAGGATCGCGGCGGTCTGGATGGCTTCAAGTCCGTTGGCCAGGAGCAGGGCGATGGCTACGGCCGCAGCAGCCAGGGCCCAGAAAATGCGCAGCCAGTTCCGCGGTTCCACGTCCCCGCCGGTAGCGATCATGCCCATCACCAGCGCGCCGGAATCTGCGGAGGTGATGAAGAAGATGGCAATCAGGAGGAGCGCACCGATGGTGAGCACTACGCCTCCGGGGAGGTTGCCGAGGAGGTCGAACAGGGCGCCCTCGGTGTCCACGCTGCCATCCTCGGCCACCAGGCCGCCGGAGCCGAAGAGCTGCCGGTGGATGGCTGCGCCGCCCAGCACGGAGAACCAGAGGAATCCCATGGCGGTGGGCACCAGGAGGACGCCCGCCACGAATTGCCGGACCGTGCGTCCCTTGGAGATGCGGGCAATGAAGATGCCGACGAACGGCGCCCAGGAAATCCACCAGCCCCAGTAGAACGTGGTCCAGGCGGCCTGCCAGGCTTCGCCTTCGGCGCCGGAGAACGCCAGGGTGTTGAAGGTCAGCCCAATGACGTTCTGGAGGTAGTTGCCAATCGACTGCACGAACTCGCGGAGCAGGAACAGGGTGGGGCCGGTGAACAGGACCACCAGCATCAGCAGCCCGGCCAGGACCAGGTTGGTGTTGGAGAGCCATTTCATGCCCTTCCCTACACCGGAGACCACCGAAACGATCGTCAGCGTAATGATGCAGAGGATCAGGCCGATCTGCGTCATGGTGGTGGCCTGGGCAATGTTGGCGTGCTCCAGTCCGGCGGAGATCTGCAGGACGCCAAGCCCCAGGGATGTGGCCACGCCGAAGAGCGTGCCCACCAGGGCCACAACGTCGATCAGGTTGCCCCAGCCGCCGGCCACGCGCTTGCGTCCCAGCAGCGGCTCAAGGGTCCACCGGATGGAAATGGGGCGGTTTTTGCGGTGCACGGCGTAGGCGATGGAAACGCCCACCACCACATAAATGGCCCAGGCGTGCAGGCCCCAGTGCAGGTAGGTCTGTGTCAGGGCCTGCTGGGCCAGGACGGTGGGCGTTCCCTCGACGCCGGGCCGCGGCGAAGAGAAGTGGCTGAGCGGTTCGGCCACTCCAAAGAAGACCAGCCCGATTCCCATGCCGGCTGCGAAGAGCAGGGCAAACCAGGACATCATGCTGAATTCCGGTTCGTCCTCATCCTTGCCGAGCTTGATGTCGCCGTAGCGGCTGATGCCGATCCACAGGGCAAACACGACGAAGAGGGCGACGGCGGCCACGTAGTACCAGCCGAACCACTTAATGACGTTCGTTTGGACGGAGCCGAACAGGTCCGTTGCAGCGCCCGGGAAAATGGTTGCGAAGAGGACAAAGACGAAGATGATTGCGGCGGCGGGCCAGAATACCCAAGGTGCCACCTTGTGGACGTCGGCGGCGGCCTGGTCTTTGCTCCGGCCTGCGCTGCCGGGCGGTGCCTCCCCGTGCGGCGGGTCGGTCTTCTTTGTGCCGGATGTGGCGGACATGCGTGATACCCCTTATGCGCCTGTGGCGCTCAGACTGCTTTGGTTCGTTATGTACGTTTACGGTCGTCTGGTGCTGGATTGTCGAGTGCAACCAGCAGTCTACGGAGGGCAGCGGCTCGGCCGGATATCAGAATCCCTGAGGTGCTGCATCGATACGGGATCGAAACGTGGCAAGCCGCCATTGTGAGCTGGGTCGCCGAAAGTCCCAGGTTCATGGCAGGGTCAGCGCCTTGCGGGCTCCGAAGCGCGCACGACGCCGGGACAGGCCCGCCGCTGCCAGCTTGCGTTCCAGCGTTCCCGGTTCCATCAGCTCCGCCCCGTCGCAGCGCATCACCGTCAGCGCAGTTGCGCGGATCCGGTTCTCGCGGTGCTTTTCCGCCGCGACGGCCTGCGATGGGTCCGCCCGTTGAGGTGTTCAGGCTTGAGGTCATTGTCCTCGCCAGCGAATTCACCCGCAACCATTGAACCTAATAACGCGTACGACGCCGGCGCCTCGCCGCGAGTGAGCGCGCGTCGAAAAGGGGCGGCACGCTTGACGCCCCAAACGCTTCCGCATATCCTGAACGAACGGTCGGTAAATAAATCCGCGCCGTCCCGGAAGGTCATTGCATAGGAGCAACCATGGCAGCGCAGAACCTGCAGTCAGTGCCCGCTGAGCCCACAGCCGATCAGACCCAGGCCCAGGCGGCCCAGCAAGAAGCGGACACAGCCGGCCAGGCCCACTTCGACCGCGTCATCGCCGAAGATTCACGCATTGAGCCCAAGGACTGGATGCCGGCCGCCTACCGCAAGACGCTGCTGCGCCAGGTGTCCCAGCACGCCCACTCCGAGATCATCGGCATGCAGCCGGAAGCCAACTGGATCTCACGGGCCCCCAGCCTGAAGCGCAAGTCCATCCTGATGGCCAAGGTCCAGGACGAGGCCGGACACGGGCTCTACCTCTACAGCGCCGCCGAAACCCTGGGCCAGAGCCGGGACAAGATGATGGACGACCTCATCGCCGGCAAGGCCCGCTACTCCAGCATCTTTAACTACCCCGCACTCACCTGGGCGGACATGGGCGCCATCGGTTGGCTGGTGGACGGCGCAGCCATCTGCAACCAGGTCCCGCTCTGCCGCGCCTCCTACGGCCCCTACGGCCGCGCCATGGTCCGCATCTGCAAGGAAGAGTCCTTCCATCAGCGCCAGGGCTTCGAGATCCTCCTGGAGCTCTCCAACGGAACGGCAGCGCAGAAGCAGATGGCGCAGGACGCCGTGAACCGCTGGTACGCCCCGGCGCTGATGATGTTCGGCCCGCCGGATGACGATTCGCCCAACTCCAAGCAGTCCATGGCCTGGAACATCAAGCGGTTCAGCAATGACGAGCTCCGCAGCCGCTTCGTGGGCATGATGGTGGAGCAGGTCCGGGTCCTGGGCCTCACCCTCCCGGATGACCAGGTCCGCTACAACGAGGACACCAGGAAGTGGGAGCACGGCCCGCTGGACTGGCACGAGTTCCAGGAAGTGCTCGCCGGCCGCGGTCCCTGCAACGCCCAGCGGTTGGAACGCAGGCGGGAAGCGCACGACGACGGCGCCTGGGTCCGCGAGGCAGCGGCGGCGTATGCGGCCAAACAGGTTAACAAGCAGAAGGAATACGCAGCATGAGCCCCCACGGCAACCCGGAAGCCCCCGCAAGCGGCGCCGCAGAAATCAACCGCGAAGCCCCCAAGGTCAGCCCGGCACCCGAGCAGTCGGCACCGGCCGAGCACCACGACCGGAGCGCCTGGGGCCTCTGGGAGGTCTTCGTCCGGTCCAGCCGCGGCCTGAGCCACGTGCACGCCGGCTCGCTGCACGCCCCGGACGCCGCCATGGCCCTCCGCAACGCCCGCGATCTCTACACCCGCCGCAACGAGGGCGTCTCCATCTGGGTTGTCCCGGCGGACGCCATCGCCGCCAGCGATCCCGATTCCAAGGGCTCCTTCTTCGAGTCCCCGCAGGGCAAGGACTACCGGCACGCCACGTACTACACCAAGAGCGAAGGGGTAAAGCACCTGTGAGCACCCCCGACACCACCACAGGCCACGGCGACATCTCCACCGGTGTGGCCGGCGGCGACTCCAACGCCTCCGCCACCAGGATCACCCCCGGCAACGCCCTCCGTCCGGAGGACATCGCCCTCGAGATCAAAACAGGCCTGGCCAAGCCCACCGAAGACGTGGCGGAATACGCCCTGCGGATCGGTGACGACGCCCTGATCCTCGCCCAGCGCCTGGGCCACTGGATCTCCCGTGCCCCGGAGCTGGAAGAGGACATCGCCCTGGGCAACATCGCCCTGGACCAGCTGGGCCACGCCCGCAGCTTCCTCACCTACGCCGGCGGCGCCATGCTGAACGAGGACGGCACGGCCAAGTCCGAGGATGACCTGGCCTACTTCCGCCGCGAGCACGAGTTCCGCTCCGTGCAGCTTTTCGAGCAGCCCAACGGGGACTTCGCGGCCACCATCGCCCGGCAGTTCGTGGTGAGCTACTACCAGTTTGAGCTGTACCGCCGCCTCACCGAATCCACGGACGCCACCCTGGCAGCCATCGCCGCCAAGGCCGTGAAGGAAGTGGATTACCACCGGGACCACAGCGCCCAGTGGGTCCTGCGCCTGGCCGGAGGCACGGACGAATCCCGCAAGAGGATGATCCACGGCCTGCGCACCATGTGGCCGTACGTTGCCGAACTGTTCCGCGACGACGAACTGACCGAAAGGCTCGCCCAGGCGGGTGCCGCCGTCGCGCCTTCCTCGCTCAGGGCAGACTTTGATCACCTCACCGGCGAAGTCCTCAATGAGGCCGAACTGGAGGTGCCGGACGTTCCGGCGGCCCCCGGCGGCGGCCGCGAGGGCAGGCACTCGGAGCACCTCGGCTACCTCCTGGCGGAGATGCAGGTGCTTGCCCGCGAACATCCCGGGGCGAGCTGGTGACCGTGTACATTTCGGACTTCGAAACCCGGACCCGCACCCCGCGGCAGAACGCGTGGGACATCGCAGCCACGGTGTGCGATCCGGAGATCCCCGTGCTGACCATCGAGGACCTGGGCATCCTGCGGGACGTACAGGTGGCTGAGGGGGACCGGATCACCGTAACCATCACGCCCACGTACTCGGGCTGCCCGGCCATGGACGCCATCCGTGACGACGTGAAAACCGCGTTCGCCAAAGAGGGCTACGCGGACGTCACGGTGGACCTGGTGCTCGCGCCGGCCTGGACCACTGACTGGATGACCGAGGCCGGCAAGGCCAAGCTGCGGGAGTACGGCATCGCCCCGCCCACCGGCAAGAGCGACGCCGCCCGGCACGCAGGGCCCATCAGGCTGCAGATGGCCGTGAAGTGCCCGCAGTGCTCCAGCCTGCACACCAAGGAACTCACCCGCTTCGGTTCCACGTCCTGCAAGGCGCTGTATGTGTGCCAGGACTGCAAGGAACCGTTCGACTACTTCAAAGTCCTCTAAGGAACCGCCATGACTGTTGTCCGCCAGACCGCCGCCGAGGAGGCGCAGGCCACCGGCCGCCGTCGTCCGTCCTTCCACACCCTTGCGGTGAAGGAGGTGCGCCGGCTCACCGAGGACGCCATCGAGGTTTCCTTCCACGTGCCCGCGGAGCTCGCCGGCAAGTTCGACTACCTGCCCGGCCAGTACGTGGCACTGCGCACCACGCTGCCGGACGCCGACGGCGAGCCGCACGAGGTGCGCCGCAGCTACTCCATCTGCGCCGAGCCGCGCAGCTTCGAGGACGGCAGCAGCGAGATCCGCGTGGCCGTGAAGAAGGACCTGGGCGGGCTGTTCTCCACGTGGGCCAACGCCGAGCTGAAGGCGGGGGACACCCTGGACGTGATGAGCCCCATGGGCGCATTCGTGTCCAAGCACGGCCGCGACGGTGTGGCCGTGGAACAGAACGTTATGAACTCCATGAACCGTCCCCAGGACATGGCAACCGAGCTGGCGGGGGAGGCCGGCAGCTTCGTGGCCATCGCCGCGGGCTCCGGCATCACCCCGGTGATCGCGATCGCCCGGACGCTGCTGGCCGCCAACCCGGAGACCCGGTTCGACCTGATCTACGCCAACAAGGCCGCCATGGACGTGATGTTCCTCGAGGAGCTGGCAGACCTGAAGGACAAGTACCCGCAGCGGCTGGCCATCCACCACGTGCTGAGCCGCGAGCAGCGGATCGCGCCGCTGCTCTCGGGCAGGATCGACGCCGACAAGCTCCAGCAGCTCCTGGGCACCGCCATCCACGCGGACGATGTGGACGAGTGGTTCCTGTGCGGGCCGTTCGAGCTGGTGCAGCTGTGCCGGGACACCCTGGCCGAGCGCGGCGTGAAGCCGGAGAACGTCCGGTTCGAGCTGTTCACCTCCGGCAAGCCGGACCGCCCGGAGGGGAACGCCGGCCGTCCCGTGGTGGTGGACGAGTCCAAGGAGACGTACAAGATCACGTTCAAGCTGGACGGCCTGCAGGGCGAGGTGGCCAGCCCCACGCATGCGCGCGAGTCCATCCTGAACGCGGCGCTGCGGGTGCGGCCGGACGTGCCGTTCGCGTGCGCCGGGGGAGTGTGCGGCACGTGCCGGGCCAAGGTGGTCACCGGCACCGTGACCATGGACGAGAACTACGCGCTGGAGCAGGATGAGCTGGACAAGGGCTACGTGCTGACCTGCCAGAGCCACCCCACCAGCAAGGAAGTCACCGTCGACTTCGACGTGTAGGTAATTTGCAGCTTCAACGGAGGAGTTCCATGATTTCCCTTTCCATCAGCAACGGCATCGCCGAGGTTGTCCTCAACGCTCCGCACAAGCTGAATTCGCTGGACGAGCAGGCGCTGCGCGATTTAACCCAGGCGTACGACGACGCTGCTGCCGCCGCCTCCCGCGGTGAGGTGCGGGCGCTGCTGCTGCGGGGAGAGGGCCGGGCCTTCTGCGCGGGCCGCGACATTGCCGGGGTCACGCCGGAGAGCGACGACGCCGCCGCATATCTGGGCGGGCTGGTGGAGCCGCTGCTGAAGAAGATGGCCGCGTTCCCGGCGCCGACGTTTGCCGCCGCCCAGGGTGCCTGCCTCGGCGTGGGCTTGGGTCTGTTGCTGGCCACGGACGTGGTGTACGTGGCGGAGAACGCGAAGTTCGGCTCGCCGTTTGCCAAGCTGGGCGCCACGCTGGATTCGGGCGGGCACTGGTACTTCACGGAGCGGCTGGGCATGCACCGGACGCTGGACCTGATCTACACGGCGGACCTGATCTCCGGCGCTGAGGCGGTGGCGCAGGGGATGTTCAGCCGCGCCATGCCGGCCGACTCGCTGCTGGAGTCCACGCGGGTAATTGTGGAGCGGGTGGCCACCGGTGCCACCGGAGCGTTTGTGGCGTCCAAGGAGCTGGTGGCGCACATCCGCGACCAGCGGCTGGGGCTGTGGGCGTCCATGCAGGAGGAGAACGGGGAGCAGGCGCGCCTCTGCAAGACCGACGACTACGCGGAGGGCTTCCTTGCGTTCCAGGAGAAGCGGGAGCCGACGTTCACCGGACGGTGAGTGAGCAGCAACTGCTGAAGAACGGCCTCGCGGGTAGCTCCCGCGGGGCCATTTTCATGCCCGACTGGATGGCGGGCGGAAGAGTGATTTAGGCAACAGAATTGGGCTTCGGGAATGTTTCCGCAGGTCAGAGGCTGGTTGAAAGCTCAAGAAACAGAGGAGAACTTGGCGCAACCTTGACTGTACGGCGGGGCAAAAGCTGAGAAGCGGTTTGAAGAATGAAGGTGCGGCCCAATGGGGGGCCTCACAACATTCGAGGAGACCTCCATGCAGTCAGCCCTGCTCCGAACCCCAACAGACACCTCCGGTGTCTCCGGCAACGGGGCCAGCCGGGAAACCACCCCGGCTCTAGGCGAGGCCCGCCATACTCCCACGCACCAGGGGATCCTGCGGGTAGTGGTCCTGGTTCCGGCGTACAACGAGGCCGCTTCCATCGGGGCCACCCTGGACGGCCTGATGCTTCAGTCCCGCCTCGCGGACCTGGTGGTGGTGGTGCCCAACGGGTGCACCGATGGCACCGCGGAGGAGGCCCGGAAGTATCCGGTCACGGTGATGGAGCTGCCCCGGCTGGAGCACCGCAAGTCCGAGGCCCTGAACCGGGCGTGGGCGCAGTACGCGTACGACGCCGATGTGCTGGTCTGCCTGGACGCTGACACGGTGCTGCCGCCCAACGCCCTCGAGGCGTGGGAGCGGGAATTCGCGGGGCGGCGGTCCGCGCGGCTGGGCGGGTCGTCGTCGAAATTCACCATGCAGGACCCCGGCTTCCTGAGCCGGCTGCAGAAGGCCGAGTTCGCCACCTGGACGGACACCGCGCTCCGGCGCCGGGAAACGAGCGTCCTCGCAGGAACAGGCTGCGCCATCAACAATGCGGTCCTGCGGGAGATCGCGGCCCGGGATGACCGCGAGGGCCCCTGGGTTTACACCTCGCAGGTGGAGGACTTCGAGCTGACCTACCGTATCCGGGAACTGGGCTACATCTGCCAGGTCTCCCCGGACGTCCGCGCCTACACGGACTCGATGAAGACCATCAAGGCGCTGTGGGGCCAGCGGATGAAGTGGCAGGTGGGCACCGTGGAGGACCTCCTGGACCTCGGCGTCAACAGGCTGACTCTGCGCGACTGGGGGCAGCAGGCCATGGGGCTGCTGGGCGTGTTCCTGAAGGCCCTGTGGATCGCCGTCATGGTCCTGTCGCTCGCGCTGGGCGTCTTCAAGTTCATCCTGTTCTGGTGGCTGGTGCCCGTGCTTTTCGTGGCGCTGGACATCAAGCGCGCCATGCGGATCCCGCACCGGGACTGGAAGGACATTGTGCTGGCCGCAGCCTTCTTCCCCCAGGAACTGTTCATGTGGTTGCGCTCGGGCTGGTTCCTGGCCTCCTGGTGCGCAGTCCTGAAAACCAAGATCACCCGGCAGCGAATCGACCGCTGGGAAGCCCAATACACAGCAGAGGATATCTAGAAACATGTACGGAATGAATGCCGCCCTTCCCGCCTCCGGAGCAGCAGCCTTGGCCTACACAGGCCTTAACGTTGGCTCGTCGTTGCTGACGGCCCTGGGCGTCTTGCTCATCGGGGTGGCCATGCTCTCGCTGCTGCGCAAGAACAGCAAAGCCAGGCCCTGATGCACAGGCTGCCGGCCCGGCCGGAATCTTCGGCCGGGCCGGCGGCCTGCTCAGCAGGCAATCCGTCACGAGGTGCGGCGTGCCTGCAGTGCGTTCTTGAAGGCAGTGGCCGAGGCTGCGCTGCTGTTAATCCTCCAGTCAGCTTCTTTCTGAATGTGGAACCACACGAACCCCACGACGTCCGGCTGCGCGGCGAGGTAGGAGATCAGCTGCGTGTTCCAGGCGGCCTTGTCGCCGCCGGCTTCGCTGGACGCGGTTTCGGCGATCAGGACAGGGAGGCCCGGAGCCAGGGCCCGGAGCTCGGCGATGCCGGGTGCGAACAGGTCCTGCGGGGAGATCCATCCGCTCCAGGACGCGGATGTGCCCCAGTTGTAGCCATCCAGGGCCACGATGTCCACGTAGCCGGCGCCCGGGTAGAGTCCGGCGAGGCTGGTGGATCCCCAGTAGGGGACGTTGGGGCTCCACACCCAGGACACGTTGGTGGCTCCCTGGGCCCCGACGACGTCGTGGACGTGCCGCCATGCCTGGGCGTAGTCGCCGGGCTGGTTGCCGTTGACGCTTTCCGCCCACGGGTACCAGTCGCCGTTCATTTCGTGGGCAAATCGCAGCTGGACCGGGTAGCCCCACGCGGCAAGCGCCTGCCCCCATTGGGCGATGTGGGAGTCGAAGTCGCCGGCGGCGATCCTGTCCAAGCTGTAGGCGGGCTGGCTGACGCCACCGCCCCAGGCCCACGGCTCCCAGGTCACCAGCGGCACGGCGCCGCGCGCACGGACGGCGTTCATTTCGGTGATGGGGGCGGGCTGGAGGAAGTCCTTGTAGAACAGCACGCTGGACGGTGCTTCGCCGGCCAGGGAAGCCACCTCGTCGAGTTCAGCGGTGGCCAGGGGCCCGCCATCGGTCGCAGTTCCGAAGCGGAGTTTTGCGGTGCTGACCGCCGGTACTGCCGGCGGCGTGGGTGGTGCGGGCACCGTCACGGTGAACGCGGCGGAGCCCTGCACGGAGGATGTCTTGGCTGTCACCGTGACTTTGCCCGTGGCGGTTGCCGGGATGGTGGCGGCTGCACTGAACGCGCCGGCCGCCGTGGTTTTCAGGGGAAACGTGGTGGATCCGATAATCACGGTTCCGGTGGCGGAGCCTTTGAAGCCGCTCCCGGTCACCGTGATGGCGGAGCCGGCAGGACCGGTGGCAGGGCTCAGGGAAATCTGGCCCGCCGCGGCCTGCGCTGCGGCGGGCTGCACCACGGTGAGTGCAAGGGCCAGGCCAAGGGCGGCGGCCACTGCCGCAAGGGGCTTCTTGAAGGTATTGAACACGGCGATCGATCCCCAGAATCGTTATGGCAGCAACGCTTGCTGACGGTCCATATGTGCCGGATAGCACACGCTGATCGTAAAGGCGGTGCGCTCATATTGATCGGATCTTGCGCTAATCCTGCCCAAAAACTTAGCAAGGACCCGAAGATGCAGCATCCAGCGGCGAGACAATGTCCTGCTGCGACATTCACCAACACCAACACAGGAAGGAGCGGTCCATGAGCGGGGACTGCGTCAACGGGTCTGCTGGCCCGGGCACCTGCATCCTGGACCCGGCCGTTCTGAAACAGTTGCGCAGCGAGCTCGACGACGACGAGGGCTTGCGTTTGTTCCTCAGCAACTTCCTGGCCCACTTGCCCCGCAGGATTGAGAAGCTGCGGGGCGGGCTGGCACATGCCGACTACGAGGTTTCCATGGACGCCGTCCTCAGCCTCAAAATCTCCTGCCAGATGGTGGGCGCCGAACGGCTCGCTGGCCTTGCCCTTCAGTTGCAAGGGCGGCTGGGCGTATTGGCCGGCCCGGAACAGGTTGCGCCTGAATGGCTGCAGCTGATTGAGATGTTCGAGGACATAGCTGCGTTGGCCGGGCACACCGGCCGGGTTCTCCGGGAGAGTGCCGCGCAGGGCCTTTAGAAGCCGCGGCTCGGCCTCCGGGCGGCGAGGCCAAAGCGGCCAGGGCACGTTTTGCAGGACCGATGGCGCCGTCAGACCGTTCTGAATCCCGCGTCGACGCGGTACCTAAAGGCCTGCTATGGCATCTGGCCTGGGATGCAAAGATGCAGACGCAGACGCATCGCCGCAGGTCAAGTGCCTTTTGCTCAAGAATCAAGAGAGTCTTGAGTGAAACTTGTGTCTCGTTTGCAGAAATCTTTGAGTGTGTTCGCAACAGTAGAAGCAACCGGTAATCACCGGTGAAGCTCACTGGCGACCTTTGACTGGTCGGCCATGGCTGAAAACTACTGTGGGGGCACAATTGTCTGAGATTTTGAACGAAGAGCTCGAGTCGAAAGAAAGCGGTTTTCAGCCGCCGGCGCGTGGTCAAGGGCGTTGTCTGGACCGTGCCGGTTCTTGTGACCGCCGTTGGCGCTCCGCCGGCATCGGCGTCGCCTGGCCCCGTTGTGACACCGCCGCCTACACCCGCCACCGGATCCATCAGCACCGGAACGCAGAACGTCACATCGACCGTGAGCAGCGCACACAACCGTACGGGTGTGACTGTCCCCGCGGCTTTGAGTCTGAAGAACCTCAGCAACGTCACGGGGGAAGTCAGGGTAGTAATGACCATTTCGGCCCCGTCACCTGCGCCGATCATCTCCTTCTCGACCGTCAAGGTCGGGACAGCGACGCCTTCCATCACCCGGCCAACGGCTACTCAGGCCGAATTCGCTGTTGCTTTGCCTGCAGGAGCCACAACTCTTGATTTTGCCTTCAGCGAGTACAGCTACACAGGTAAGAAGCAGGATGCCGCTACCTACACGGTCACCACTGCGATCACGTATATCCAGGGCGGCACGTCGATCCAGATGAGCGCCCCTCCGTCCTCGTCGATTTCCCTGCCCAAGGCTGGGTGACCGTAGGCGTGGTGTGGAAGCGTGGCGGTCTCGTGGCGGAGGCGCGTACAGGGCGGCAGCGGGTCGCCCTGCTCCATCTCGATGAAGCGCAGCCAGTCGTGTTGGAAGGCCCGGCCGCCGTCATCTGGGAGTTAATTGACGGCCACCGTTCCGAGCGCGAGATCTTCAGCGAACTTGAGGAGACCTTCGAAGACGAGCTGGGGCAGATGCAAGCGCAAGCAGAACTCTTCCTGGCCAGCTTGGAAGCCCGCCGCCTCATCGAACCGGCTAACGCCGCGTAGCGGCACCGAGATCTAGGGGAATCATGGGGGATGTTCTCGTGTCGGTGCAGCAACAGGAGGAACCGGCGCTGGTAACCAGCTCTGATTTGCTGCATTTGCAGATCCTGGGCGTCGAGTTCGTCGTTCGGTGGGGCAGCGGTGTCTCCAGGGAGCAACAACTAAACATGCGGGCGGCCTGGGCCCGTTGTGCAAGCGAGCAGGTACCGGGGGCTGCAGTCCCATCGCCGCCCGCTGCGTCCGAGGCGTTCGCAGTTTCCGTGGCCTACCAGTCAAGGCAGCAAGAGACAGACGAGTTTGAGCTCGGGGCGTCGTCGTTCGAAGAGCTGGCCGAGAACTTGACGTCCCGCCTCACAGTGACTGCCATACTCGCCAACGCCGGCCAGCTGACAATGCTCCACGCCTGTGGGATCGCGGATCCGGAAACGGGAGCGACGGTGGCGCTAGTGGCCAAGTCCGGAACGGGCAAGACCACCGCGGCATCCGTGCTGGCCAAGACATACGGTTATGTCACCGACGAGACGGTCGCCATCCGGCACGACAGAACGGTAATGCCCTATCCCAAGCCGCTGTCAGTGAAGCTAAGGCACGGCCGTCCCAAGAAACAGGTGGGACCGGATGCGCTTGGGCTGCGGTTAGCACCTCCTAACCCGTTTCTTCAGTCCATCGTGCTCCTGAACCGCGTATCGGGTGAGGGCAGAACCCCTCCAGCGCTGGAGAGAGTTCCCCTCCCGGAAGCGCTTCTGGCTCTCATCCCGGACTCGTCGTCCCAGGGAGAGCTCCAGCAGCCGCTGCAGTCGCTCTGCCGGCTTATCGACAGCGTCGGGGGAGTGTGGGAAGTAACGTACTCCGAGGCCACTGACTTGCCGGCAGTTTTGGCCCCGCTGTTCCAAGAGCAGCCGCGGCTGGAACCCCGCTGGGAACCACGCGACAGTGGGAGTGCGGAACCGGGGGAGGTCCGGGAGGGCTACATCCAGCGGACACCGGCTAAGGATGCCATCGCGATCGGTAGCGAGCTGCTCGTCATGGTGGATGCCGGCATCGTGGACCTTGCCGGCATTGGGCCAGCCATCTGGGAAGCCGCAGCCGAGCCTCTCACGCCCGGTCAGCTGGCCGAGAAAGTCGCAAAGGTGCATGGCACGCCGGAAGGCTACCGCGCCGCCGTCGAACAGGCCGTGGAACTACTTGCCGCCGAAGGCGTTCTTGAGCAGGGCCGCTGCTAACACCGGGAGGCCCGTGCAGCATCACGTCCCCAAGCGGGGGCGGCAACCAAACATCTTGAGTGGGAAGGAACCACTATGAGCACCACGGCAGCTCCCGCGGAAGCGCCCGCTGGCCTGGACCTGAGGGATTACCTCAAGGTCATTCGGACGTACTGGAAGGGGATCGTCAGCTTCACGCTGCTGGCCACCCTTGCGGCCATGGGCTGGACTGTGCTCCAGCCGAAGGTCTACTCGTCCGATTCCAGCGGAATCGTGGTGACTCCGGGCTCGGACAATGTCAGCCTGTCCCTCGCCGGCGACAGCCTGGCCAAGGCCAAAGTCAAGAATTACGAGTCCGTGGCCAAGTCCCGTCTTGTCGCGGACCGGGTCATCGCCGCCCTGGACCTGAAGACGACGGCGGACGCCCTCCTTGGCAGCATCAGCGTCAAGGTCCCGCTCGATACCGCAGAGATCCGTGTCACAGCCGCATCGACTGACCCGGCCACGGCACAGCGCCTGGCGGATGCGTGGGTGAATGGGCTGGCGGCACAGGTGGAGGCCATCGAGACCGCGCCGGTAGGGGGCAGCGAGGCCACGTCCGACACCGGGTCCCCGGCAGGTGCCACGGCTACAGCAGTCCGCGTTCTTCCGTTGGGCAAGGCAGTCCTCCCCACTGGTCCCACCTCGCCGAACACGAAGTTGAACCTCGCACTCGGGGCGATGGTGGGATTGGCTCTTGGCGTGGCGTATGCGGTGATCCGCAGGCACCTCGACCGGCGAATCCGTACCGCGGCCGAGATTGAGCAGGTCTTCGGTATCCCTGCCATCGGCACCCTTCCCCTGGACCATCGCCTGGAGGGAAAAAGCACAGTTTTGGATGCCGGCATGTCGGCGCAGGTCCACGACGCCGGGGGAGCGATGGCCGAAGCTCTCCGGGAACTCCGGACCAACATCAGCTTCCTGGACGTCGACCAGCCGCCGCGGATTATCGTGGTCACCAGCTCGGTTCAGTCCGAAGGAAAATCCACCGTCACCGCCAACCTGGCCGTCACCATGGCCGCTGCGGGGGAGAACGTGGTAGTGGTCGACGGCGATCTCCGCCGTCCGACGCTGGTGGATGTGTTCAACCTGGTTCCTGGAGCGGGAGTCACCGATGTCCTCGCCGGGACCGCCGAACTGGAAGATGTCCTTCAGCCCTGGAGTGCTTTGCCAAACCTTAAAGTTCTGGGGTCGGGACGCATCCCGCCCAACCCGAGCGAGCTGCTGGGCTCCAATGCCATGAAGAGCATGCTCAAAACCTTGGCAGAGAATGCCACCGTGCTGATCGACGCTCCGCCCCTTCTTCCAGTGACGGATGCCGCCGTCCTAAGCCGTGTCGCGGACGGCGCCATAGTGGTGATCCGGACAGGAAGGACCACACAAGACCAACTGGCGCAGTCCATGGGGAACCTGGACAAGGTGAAGGGCAGGGTTCTCGGAGCGGTCCTAAACTATGTACCCACCCGCGGTACGGACTCGTACTCCTACTACGGGACGTACACGGCGGCGCCGGAAGAACAGGGCAGCACCCCTGAGCTGCCGAGTGCTTCTCTGCAGGACGACGCGGGCGAGGGTTCGCTTGAGGCGGCGCTTAGTGGGCGCCGGGCGAGAGTCTGAGTGGCGCTGTGGAGAACCCGGAAGACATCGTCCAACTGAGCGTCTCTGAAGGCGTGCTTCTCGGGCATGCCCTCGTAGCACGGGTGGCCGATGCATTGGGTATCAGAGCCTTCTTCATTAAAGGTCCGGTGAGCGTGCTCCAAGGGCTGCGCCCCCCGAAGACATCGGGCGATGTGGATGTCTTTGTGGCTCCACAAGACCTGGAAGTTCTGGTGGAAGCCCTGCAGGACAGGGGGTGGCGCGAACGACCGGTTGATCCGGACAGCAAGACTTTCCCCAAGCACTCTGTCACTCTTGACCACGCCGAATGGCCGTGCTGCATCGATGTGCACTACCGCTTTCCAGGAATGGAAGCCTCTGCCTCCGAGTGCTTTGAGACTATGTGGCACAACTCCGAGCGCGTTGTACTGGCGGGGCAGGACATACCGGTGCCATCCAAGCCGCTGGCTATCCTGCTTCTGGCTTTGCACGCTCTGCGGTCACCCCACCTGCCGGCCTGCCGAGACGAGCTCGACTTTCTTTCGGATGCTGTTTCCCAGCAATCACTGGCGCTGCCGGTACTGGATCTGTCGACGACGACGGGCAGTCTGGCGGCGACGCGTCCTTTCCTTGAAAAGCTTCTCCCCAAGAACATGTCTCTTGTCTGGCCGGAGCCATCGACCGAGTGGCAGAACCGTCTTCTAGCGCAGGAACCGGGCAGCGCACGGGTCATTGCCCTTGTTCAAGCTCATTGGCGGGACAAGCCCAAGATGTTGTGGCGGGCGGTATTCCCCCGGGGTGAAGTCTTCTTGACCCGAAACATCTACGCAGATATGTCCTTGAAAGGACGTCTCCTCCAGCATGTTGCCCGCTGGGCGCGGTTTCTACGTTCTGTCCCCAGGATCACACGCGACCTAAAACGCTACCGTGCTTGAATCTTCCGCGGTGGTTGAGCCTGTCGAAACTTGCTTCTTGCGATTGTCTTTATGGGCAGAGAATTTATAAAGTTCAGCTATGACTATGGGGAGAGCCGTAACTAAAGCCGTCATTCCTGCTGCCGGATTGGGAACTCGTTTCCTTCCCGCCACCAAGGCGATGCCGAAGGAAATGCTGCCGGTGGTTGACCGCCCGGCCATCCAGTACGTCGTAGAAGAGGCCATCAAGTCTGGACTCGACGATGTCCTGATGATCACAGGCCGGAGCAAGCGAGCTCTGGAGGATCATTTTGATCGTGCACCGGGCCTCGAACGACTTCTTGAACAGAAGGGCGACAAGGACCGGCTTGAGTCGATCCAGGCTGCTTCGGAACTTGGCCCCATCCACTACGTGCGCCAGGGAGAAGCCAAAGGGCTGGGCCATGCGGTGCTCTGCGGTAAGCAGCACGTAGGGAACGAGCCATTCGCGGTGCTGCTGGGTGACGACCTCATTGATGAGGCTGAGTCGCTGCTGACCACGATGATCGAGGTGCAGCAAAAGACCGGCGGTTCGGTGATCGCCCTGATCGAGGTGGACCCGTCGCAAATCAGCGCCTACGGCTGCGCCGACACTACAGCCGTAGAGGGCGAAGACTACGTCCGCGTCAACAGCCTGGTGGAGAAGCCGGCTGTCGCCGACGCGCCCTCCAACCTGGCCGTCATTGGCCGCTACGTCCTTCACCCGTCCGTCTTCGGGGTCCTTGAGAACACAGCCCCGGGCCGAGGCAACGAAATCCAGCTGACGGATGCGCTGCAAACCCTGGCCGCTGGAGAAGGTGAAGGATCCGGCGTGTACGGCGTGGTGTTCAAGGGCCGCCGCTTCGATACCGGCGACAAACTCAGTTACCTCAAGGCCGTCATTACTCTGGCGTCCGAGCGTGTTGAGTTCGGCGAGGACCTCAGGACTTGGATGAAGGGCTTCGTCGGATAATTCCGTGAAAACGACATCAGGCCCATCATGTTCGTTATGGGCCTGATGTCGTTTCGGCTAGCTCAAGGGTTGCTTAAGCACTTTCTGCCAGGAGTTCCAAGAGATATTTGCCGTAACCGCTCTTCGCAAGGGGCTCGGCGCGCTCGCGGAGTTCGTTGTCGCTGAGGAATCCCAAACGCCAAGCAATCTCTTCAGGGCAACCGATAGAGAGCCCCTGCCGGTGCTGCACCGTACGGACAAATTCAGAAGCGTCGTTGAGATCGTTGAACGTCCCGGTGTCCAGCCAGGCGGTGCCGCGGGGCAGGATTTCTACTTGCAGCTTTCCGGCTTCGAGATATTTGCGGTTGACGTCGGTGATCTCAAGCTCTCCGCGGGCGGAGGGCTTCAGGTTCTTGGCGATGTCCACAACGTTGTTGTCGTAGAAGTACAGTCCGGGCACAGCGTAGTGGCTCTTGGGTTCCGCAGGTTTTTCTTCAAGAGAGATCGCCCGACCATTTTCGTCGAACTCGACTACTCCATAGGCCGACGGATCAGCAACTCGGTAACCGAACACAGCTCCACCTTCGATGTTCTCGAACCGGCGTAGCTGGGTACCCATGCCCTGGCCGTAGAAGATGTTGTCCCCAAGCACCAAAGCGACCGGGCCGTCACCGATGTGGTCAGCGCCGAGGACAAATGCCTGGGCCAGCCCGTCCGGAGAGGGCTGCTGCTTGTAGGTGATGGAGACACCGAAACGGCTGCCGTCGCCCAGGAGCCGCTGAAATTGGTCGGCATCATGAGGGGTAGTGATAATCAGAATGTCACGAATACCGGCCAGCATAAGCGTGGACAGCGGGTAGTAGATCATCGGCTTGTCATAGACAGGCACCAACTGCTTGCTGATTCCGAGCGTTATTGGATGAAGACGTGAACCGGTTCCCCCGGCGAGGATTATTCCGCGCATAGCTCTATTTTCCGATATGACTTGAAATTGAACAAAATCATGTCGGCATGGAACCATGAATTTATGCAGCGACTTCTTGTGACCGGCGGAGCCGGCTTCATTGGCTCAAACTTTGTCCACTATGTATTGGAAAACACTGATGACCATGTCACTGTTCTGGACAAGCTGACCTACGCCGGCAATCTTGAATCACTGCGCGGCCTGCCCGAGGACCGCTTCACCTTCGTTGAGGGTGACATCGCCGACGCCGGCATCGTGGACGGACTCGTCGCGGGCACCGACGTCGTGGTCCACTACGCAGCAGAATCGCACAACGACAATTCCCTGCATGACCCCCGCCCCTTCCTGGACACCAACATCATCGGCACCTACACGCTGATCGAAGCGGCCCGGAAGCACGGCAAGCGCTTCCACCACATCTCCACCGACGAGGTCTACGGCGACCTCGAGCTGGACGATCCCGAGCGGTTCACCGAGCAGACCCCCTACAACCCCTCAAGCCCGTACTCCTCCACGAAGGCCGGCTCGGACCTCCTGGTCCGCGCCTGGGTGCGCTCCTTCGGGCTGCAGGCAACCATCAGCAACTGCTCGAACAACTACGGCCCGTACCAGCACGTGGAGAAGTTCATACCCCGGCAGATCACCAACGTGATCGACGGGATCCGCCCCAAGCTTTACGGCAAGGGCGAGAACGTCCGTGACTGGATCCACGCCAACGACCACTCCTCCGCCGTCCTGGCCATCATCGCCAAGGGAACCATCGGGGAAACGTACCTGATCGGTGCCGACGGCGAGAAGAACAACAAGGACGTCGTTGAACTGATCCTCAAGCACATGGGCCTGGCCCCGGACGCGTACGACCATGTAGTGGACCGTCCCGGCCACGACCTGCGGTACGCCATCGACTCCACCAAACTCCGCAACGAACTTGGCTGGGAACCCCAGTTCTCCAACTTCGACGCCGGCATCGAAGACACCATCGACTGGTACCGCCACAACGAACAGTGGTGGCGCCCGCAAAAAGCCGCCACCGAAGCCAAATACAAGGAACAGGGCCAGTAGAACCGCCCAAGTGCTGGCGCTAACGAAGTAGAGTGCCATTAGGAACTCAAGTCTCGGGATGACTCCTCAGAATAGCTGCAAGGAGTGCGCCGATTATGGTGCCCGTCGTGTTCATCAAGATATCTGACAGGCTTGCGAAACGGTTGTGAAGAAACAATAGCTGGCCAAGCTCAATACTGCCTGAAACGAGGAGGCCAAATGCGCCAATCTGCCAGAGCGGCTTGCCAACGAACGCGAATCGACTTACGAAGCCCAGCGGCACGAAGAGAGCAATATTCGCCGACGCCTCCACAAGCCTGTAATTGAACCATCCGGGCACTCCATTACTGTGAACGAACTGCAAGACGCTCGCTAGTTGCCCAGACACAGGTTGGTCCACGGGAGTTGGCCAGAACGCTATCAGTGCTAAAAGTACAAACATGGCCGCAAGAATCAGTTGCCAGCACCGCTGATTATCAGGGAACTTCAAATGAGCCTCAAGAGTGTCCGTCATCTATTCCCAAATCTGCGCACAGCCGAGGGGCCGTGCGAAGATTTGCCAAAGGTTATTCTCCGCTAGGGAACCGCTGTGGCTTAAAAAGATGGTGGGTGATCCTCCGTTACCGGAGAATCACCCACCATCATTGGTGATCAGATAATGCTGTTATGCAGCAGCCTCTACCTTGGCGCGGCGGCGCACAACCACAACCGAGGTTGCGCCGGCGGCCAGTGCGCCTGCACCAACGAGTGTCCAGAGGACCAGGCCGGAATCAGCGCCGGTGTTGGCCAGGCCTGAACCAGTGTTGGCCAGAGGAGCTCCGCCAGCGTTACCGCCGGTGTTAGCCAGCGAAGCAGCAACGACCACCGTGACGGGGCCCACGGTAACGCCGGACGTGTTACCGGTTGCCGTCAGAGAGTAGGTGCCTGCTTCACTAATCGAGATCGGCAGGGAGAATGCACCCTGCGCGTCAGCGGTCGCGGAGAGAGTCTGCGGCGCCTGGAAGACGGGAATCTTCACTGCAACCGAACGGCCCAGACCGGCCCCGTTTGACGCCGGTGCCTGCCCCGGTGTCACTGTGATGGTCAGGCCTTCGCCAGCGAGAAAGCCTTGGCCGCGGAAGATGAAGGTTTCACCCGGTCCGACAGTGCCGTCGGATACGGCTGCCTGCGGCGGAAGGGCCGGGTAAGTAGCGGCCATGGCGGGTGCCGAGCCGACGAGAGCGATGGAGCCTGCAAGCGCGAGTGCTGCGAGTGTTTTCTTCATGAGTGTCCCCCCGGAGACGTTTAAGTTTGATTACCCGATTTGGGAGCATGTCCCCTCCGCACGAGACCGAGTGCAGAACTACGGATAGATATCCCAAAAAGACGGTATCACCTGTCTAGGTCTGGGACCAACCTCAATCTAATCGGTTTACATAGTGTTAACGCGACGGTCATCATCCCTCTTGGCATGAAGCGTCCAGCGTGGGCAAGACAACGTCCTTTACAGGCTGGACGGTGGGTGTGACTACCAAGTTAGATTCGGTGTGCTGGACAATTTTGGCAAAGTGGAACTCGACCGTCGTACTTTCTCCTGGCGCGAGTTGCTGTGCAAGCACCCCCACTGGCCTACTCGCATGGAAATACGGTGCGAACGGCGTTTTTTGCCCATCGATAGTAGCGGATTCGACGTGCGCTTGGGCTGGCCCGTATGCGATGATATTCGTTTGAACCGTTCCTGGGCTTATGCCGTAGTGGCCCCCGCCAGTCACGTACGGGGGCAAGCTTGTCGCCGCATCAGCCGGTGCTGTATTTGTACTAACGATTCGAACGGTCGTCTCCTCGTAGCCGTCCTGAGGACATCCCCTAATGAGCTGAACAGTTCGCTTGACGAAGTAGTCCATTTTTGCGCCGGTGCCGTCGTTGAAGTAGACGCCAAATCCTGCGGGTGGGACGTTGGGCCCACTGATAGCGCCCCCTACTCTGTATTTCCCGACGATAGCTTGCTGGGCCGGACTCGCAGACCACAGTAAGACCCGACCATCGCTAACTCCCCGGGTGAGGCTTGCCACCAAGGACTTCGCGTCGCCACCGGCATCCGACAGCGAACCAAAAACCTCTTGGGCTACGCCGGCAAAATAAGCGTCCTGCATTTCAGGATCGTCGATCTTGTCGTAGACGTCGGAAAGGAGTGTTGAAACAATATTCTCTTGAGTAAGGACAAGAGGTAGCCGGTTGGTCGCCAAGGCCTTGACCTCCGCGTTGGTGATTTCGATCGGGCCCGTGGCGCCCAGAAGATAGCTGAAGGCCACAGGGTCAATGGAAATTACTCCGTCGACCCTCTCTCCGGTTTTTTGTTGCCACATTGCCCTCGCTGTCGAGGCTGCTGTCGGAAAATCAGGCGTTAGGTTGACGTCCTGCATGTATTTACCGATGCGACTTGAAAAGATTTGCCGTTGCTCGGCTTCGACTGCAAGCACCGGTGTCATTGCGCCCAGCTCGGTAGCGGAGCTTTGTTTGCCGAGTTTCAGTTTTCCCTGTTCGATCGTGAGCTCGGCCAGAGCTCCCGGGATACCACCAGAAGCCCGTGCCTCGGCATTGTTCTGGATCATCAACAGATAGCGCTTGGTTCCGTCTGCTCCGAGCATGTCGGGAGCAATCGTTGCCACATCAGCCGCGGTATTCAGTGCCGTCGCCGCATCCCGGAGCTCAGATCGAGCGCGGTCTAAAGGGCCAGCCACCTGAGGCAAAAGGTTATCGGAGCTGACGTTGTTTAGCCTGTCGGCAGATGCTGCCACTGCATAGGCTGCAGAGGAAACCGTTGGAGCAGCATTTTGGAGCGGGGCGAGATTCGACCCTGCCGACTTGGGAATGAGTTCCTGCCAGTCGAGGGAGTCGTATATTTTCACGAGCGGTTCAATGCCCAAATCAGCGACGTCATCAGCCGACCGAGCTACTTCTGCCACAGCTGAAAGGTTTGGTCCGATCCATGGCAACCCGGAGGCAAGCGTCCAAACTGGGTCTTCCGCTGACTTCTTTGCGCTTTCCGTCTTGTCTGCTATCTGAGCAGCGCTTGAAGCTGCGCCGGCCGCATCAGACGAGGAGACTTCGCGCTTCAGCTGTTGCACAAGGGTTATCGTTGCCGACAGATCATCATCGACGCGCGTCACCTTGTACGCGAGCCAGGAGGCCGCGATAGTGATGAGAACCAAACAGCCGAGCGACCAAGGCAGTAGGCGACGCGCAAGTCGCCTACGAGTTTGTCGCGTGGAGTCATTGCGATCACGGACCTGCGATTGGGGCTGATGAGGTCCTGTCATTGGACGGCATCCTTCCGGCTTGAAGCAAGGGACATTTCAGCGGCTAATAGGCGCCAGTACTTTGAAATACGGCACGCGCTGTACGTAGCAGAATCACGAGATCCCCAGCGAGGGACCAATTTTCGACATAGTAGAGATCCAACCGGACCGAGTCTTGCCAGGAAAGATCTGATCGACCGCTTACTTGCCAGAGGCCCGTCAGTCCCGGCTTGACCAGCAGACGACGACGCACATCATGCTCGTAGGCTTCTACTTCTCGGGGGAGTGGGGGCCGTGGCCCTACCAAGCTCATCGAACCAGCCAAGACGTTGAATAGTTGGGGGACTTCATCCAGGCTGTAGCGACGCAGAAAGCCACCCACACGCGTGATTCGTGGGTCGTTTTTTAGTTTGAATAGGACTCCGCTTCCCTCATTATGGGCAGCCAAGTCTCCAAGCCGTGACTCCGCGTCTACTACCATGGACCGGAACTTCAGCATCTTGAAAGGTGCGCCCTGGATCCCGACTCGCTCCTGGCGAAACAAGATCGAACCGCGGCTGTCTACCTTTACCGCCAAAGCAATGAGAGCCATAAGGGGAGCTGCGCAAAGTATCAGTGCTGCCGACACCCCAATGTCGAAGAGACGTTTTGCAACTCGTTGTCCGCCTTCAAGCGAGGGGGTAGTCACATGAATTAGTGGTAGTCCTGCAACTTGCTGAGTATGGATGCGTGGACCTGCGATGTCGGTTAGAGCCGGTGCCATTATGAGGCCCACATTTCTTGCGGCCAGTTCCCACCCAAGATGGCGCAGAGTTTGCGGATGTAACTGCACACCAGCCGACACAGCAACGGCATCGGCCTCAGATTTTTCGATAGCGGTCAATATGGAAGGGATCTCGACGTCTGAGCCGAGGACCGGGAGGCCCGATATCGTCGATCCATCCTTTTTCTCCAAGGCGCCCGGTGTGTAGGCGGCAATGGGCAAGTAGCCAGAGTGTCTCGCTCCGGCCAGGGTGTTAGCCAGATGCGCCACTGCGCTTGGCCCGCCAAGAATCATCAGGCGAGACATGCTGGCTCCGCCTTGGCGGTCAACAGAGAGATGCTGTCGAAGCAGCCAACGCGCCAGGAGCAAGCCGAGCAACCCCGCTGGCAGGGCGATACCGACATAGCCTCTGGCCGTTTCGATACGTAACACGTACGAGACTATGGCCACGATGCCAAAAAGCCAGAGTGATGCGGCAGCCACGCGTTTATATTCGTCCGCCCCCGAGCCCAGGATTCTGCTTTGTCTGCTGTTCCATGCGCCGAGCATCAACCACCAAGCAATCACCAATGCGGCGGATAGCCCAAGGTAGGAAAAGTCTTGTCCTTCGACAACCGAGCCGGGACCGAAGCCGAACCTAACGATGTATGCGCCGGAAATCGCCCATATTATGACGAACGCATCTACGACGCGAAGCCTGCGAGACGTCCGCTGCCGCCAATCCCGTACTGTCCCCACGTCAGCATCCCTACAAGTTAGTTTGTTCGGGAAGAAAATCCCGTCGCTACCATACAGCCCATCGCGAGGGCAGCGCCCATTGTTGCACGAAGGCACGCATCCTGCCCGCCTGAACTGTTACGGCCTTGAGGCTCTGCGAGTGTAGCAACGACTCTTTGCCGAATGCTTCACGGGGCAGGATTCCGGTGCGGGTTATGGTTAGCGGGGTGATCGGAAGCCCAGTAGCGCTCGATGTGACGCTGCTCATAAAGAATTTGCCGCATACAGAGACAACAGGACCGCTGAGCGTCACCCCCTTTTATGCCAAACCAGATGGTCAATTGGCGGCATCGGGTGGCGGTCGGCAACCGCGAGAAGATGGAAACAGATGAAAAGGAATTCTGGCCGGAGAAGCAACCGGTCTATCGCGATTATCGGCACCCGGGGTTACCCAAGTTACTACGGTGGTTTCGAGACGGCGGTTCGCAAGTTGGCCCCTTACTTAGTCGAACGTGGCTGGGATACCGTCGTTTACGGGCGACCGGGCGCCGCGCGAGTGGATGACCCGGGCCGCGACCACCGTGTGGAGACCGTCGAAACATCCGGGCTTGAGACGAAGTCTCTAAGCACCCTGACTTTCGGGCTTACTTCTGTCATTCATGCTTGCGTACGAAAGCCGGACGCGGTCATTGTGATGAACGTGGCCAATGGATTTTGGCTACCTCTACTCCGGCTTCGGGGGATTCCAGCTGTGGTTAATGTGGATGGGATCGAGTGGGAGCGAGCGAAATGGGGACGCCTTGCAAAGTTTATCTTCAGGCTGGGCGCGAAGTTCACGGCACTTTTCGGGCAGACACTTATCGCTGATTCAATTGAAATTGCAAGACGATGGCAGGAGGACTTTGGCAGAGACTCTGTTTTCATCCCCTATGGTGGAGAAATGCCTGGAAAACTGCCAGTTGTCGAAGGCTTTAGTCATAGAGGTTACGTATTGATAGTGGCCCGTTTCGTACCGGAAAATTCGGTTGAGGAGTTTTTCGAAGCGGTTCCTCAGATTGCCGAGAAGTTCCCTGTCGTGATCGTCGGTTCATCCGGCTACGGTGGACCTCTCGACGATAAAGCAGAGGCGCTTAGCCGGCAGTTCGACAACGTTCATTGGCTAGGACATGTAAGCGATGATGCTAAATTGCTTTCTCTCTGGCAGCACTGCGGGTCTTATTTTCACGGCCACAGTGTCGGAGGAACAAACCCGGCACTCGTTCAAGCAATGGCATGCGGTGCCCCGACAGTGGCTCGCGATACTGTTTATAACCGAGAAGTTTTGGGTGAGCAAGGACGATTTACGACGGTCGAGCCCGGCGAAATCGTGTCGGCGATTGTAGAAATGATGGAAGAACCCCGTCTGCAGCAAGAGGCATCCGCCAACGGACTGTCACGCGCCGAAACAACTTACTCGTGGGAAACGGTCTGCGGCGCCTACGAGCGTGAAGCTGGGCAAGCCGTGAAAACTCGCCGCGCGTTCGTGCCGTCCTAAGCGCTGACCGCTCGTTCAATTTCGTGACAAGGGGAAACATCTTGCTAAGCAAAGTTGCAGCGGTAGTGGTGCATCACCGCAGCTACAGCTCCGTGGCGGGGGTAGTCGATGCTCTACTCGCCCAAGGTATTACATCTCAGAACATCTTGGTTGTTGATAACAGCGAAGAGCCCGATAACCGGAACAGGCTCAGACAATCGATTACCTCGAGTGTGGATATTGACTACACCCCGAATCGTGGATACGCCGCCGCAGTTAACCACGCATTGCGTCATTTTTCGAGTTCCACCGAAGCTCCTGAGTACTTCCTGGTGTCAACCCACGAGGTCCGGCCGTCGGAGGGTGCCGTAGCTCATCTTCACCAGGAACTAGAACGAAATCCCAGAGCGGCTGTAGCTGGCCCCACTCTGATTTCAGGCACGCAGGAACTGTACGTATGGTCGACTGGAGGCTATATAGACAGTTTTACGGGTGTGCCGGGTCATCATGACCACAAAGAAGACTTAGGCATACTCGACGGCTCCAGTTCCCCAGTCCGACGTTCATGGTTAGACGGTGCATTTTTGTTGTACCGATGGATGGACATTTCGGAACGCCTGGTTCCTGAAGAGTACTTTCTATACATGGAAGAAACCGACCTGCATTTAAGCCTGCAGAAGTCTGGAAAGGAAGTGCTCTGGGTTCCCCAAGCACGTGTGTGGCAGGAGTCAGGAGGAATTCCGCCCTTCTACTTCGCAAGAAATATCAGAATTCTACTTCGAAAACACGGTGGTTTCATTCGCTCGTTTGCGGTGCCGCCGCTTATTGTGGCGCGAAGAATTGCTGCTGACCTTGTTCGTCGAAGGGGCTTCGATCGGGTGAAGGACTATTTGCGTGGCCTCGTGGCGCCCATCCCCTCCGCCGGGACGACGCCTCAGATTAATAGGTCAGTACACATTATTAACCCGTTAGGTGCCGCGCTGCTTCACTATGAACGCGAATTGACGAGCGTGCTTCATGAGGCCGGGTGCACGGTTTCCTCGGCGCGATTTTCAGAACCATCAGCTGGTCGGGAGAGCCCTATTCGATGGGTGGCTAAATACGTCGAAACCCTGGTTTATGCTCGATTCTCACTAAATAAACCGTCGAGGATTGTCATAACTTGGCCAGTTTTAGGCTACCTAGATATCGTGTTGGTGGGACTGCTTGGTTTTCGGAACGTGGCCGTAGTTCTGCATGACCCTGAGCCTCTGGTGAGGTCGGTTGGATACTCAGATGTAGCGAAGAGATTCGCTTCCGTTTTCCGGTCTCGTGTCCAGATCGTCGCACATAGTAAACAGGCGCGGGAGGCGATTGACCTCGTTGACTACCCCTTCAGCGTGGCTGTACTCCCGCACCCGATTTTGCCTCCTGTCGCAGAACTCAGAAGGGGCTCTAAACCGCTACCAATTGTGAGAGTTCTTGGGCAGTACAAGGCCGATAGAGACTTGCAGGCACTTCAGGATCTGAGCCGGGATTTATCGCTATCAGCCATTTTCGAAGTTCATGGGCGAGGATGGCCAGCGATCGAAGGCTGGACAGTCATTGACGGATTTGTCGAAGAGCAAAAGTTGGATGCACTCATGGCGGAAAGCGCGGCAGTGCTTATTCCTTACAAGAGATTTTTTCAAAGCGGAATTGCCGTACGGGCTTTGGAGGTTGGGACACCTTTCGTTGGACCACGAGAAAGCGTGCTAGCCGAGATGCTCGGAAATGAATCAGGTCTTCTCGTCGACTCAGAGTCGAAAGATGGATGGAACCGGGCAGTGACTTACGCAATAGAGGGTGGTGTGCAGGCAGCATGGCGTGCGGGCGTCGGGTGGCGCGAGCGGAATATTCGAGAATGGTCTGCATGGATTGAAGCATCCACTTGGGTCGCCAGCTCCGAGAGGTAAGAAGCCTGCCGGCAGGGTGCTTCGGGCACATTTGTGTATGGTCCCCGAAAGTTAAACTTGTAAGCGTCCGAAGCGCACTCGGTCGTGAGTGAACGACTCCCGAACAAGCCCGGTCCCGCCCTGGGACCGGGGCTTGTCTGCGTAGCTGCGTCGTAGGCTGCGCCGGCATGTGTACGCCACTGTCTTCATCCAAACGTCCTTGCGCGGCCAGTGTTGGTTGCTTGGTGGCGAGTTCATAAGCCGTTATACCGGCGGGTGTACATGTGCGCGGCCGTTGCCGTTTCGTCGGTCCTGATCCATCGCACATTTTGAATGCTGCTTCTCCGGCCGCACTGGCATGGTCGACACCGGAGCAGACACCCCACTCGTTCCAGAGCGATTTCGTGTGACACTTCCCGACAAGTTGACGTCGCATCCTCCCGGCCGCACTCGTCCTTTGGCAAGCCAGCAAACATATGCGGCATTTGACTGTCAGCGAGTCTGCAAGGCCTTTCTCGCGAAGGCCGTAGCGAGCCTCAACGCAAGGATCGCGAACCTTTTAGAACGCCATACTGACCCACCGCAAGTCCATACTGCTTTGTGTCCTAGAACCAGGCGTAAACTGCTGGTCCTTCGGGTCCTGCGGTGAAATATTGGAACGCCTGTTAAGGCCAACCGAAAATAGGGCCAGTTTTGCCAACTGAAAACAGGGCCACGGGTTGCTGTTCTATTGTGTGTGGTCCGGGGACATCCCTGACACTGTGTTGTCGGGAGATGGCTGACAGTCTAGCCATCAGCAGGTGGTTTGGAGGGACGCCCTCGTTTGGCACCGCTGCCGTGGTAGGTGCCGACGGGTCCCAGCACAAGCTGGCGCAGGATTTCGCCGGTGCCGGCGTGGTGGATCATGA
The DNA here is from genome assembly GCF_030818145.1 of Pseudarthrobacter sp. SORGH_AS 212. NCBI lineage: Bacteria > Bacillati > Actinomycetota > Actinomycetes > Micrococcales > Micrococcaceae > Pseudarthrobacter > Pseudarthrobacter sp. SORGH_AS 212. The sequence goes on from NZ_JAUTAA010000001.1 coordinate 3,131,632, forward strand.
CTTGTTCCGGGCCGTCGATGACCCTGACGTGTTCGCCGCTATATGCCTGACCGATGTTGGTTTTGCGTCTGCGGAAGTTCACAGATCCGGCTGAGGAGACTTTCAGGACCCGAGGGGAAGAGCGGACGCGGCGGCCATCGGTCGGCGTAGCCTTCCTAGACACGGTGTAGACGGCAGCTGGCGTCTGTTGTTCCAAGGAACGGTGCGGCCTTGCGTGGTTGTAGTGCCACCGGAAGGCGTCACACAGATGTTGCAGGGCCTCGATGCTCGGCGCCGGGCCGTGGTCGGCGTAGTACTCCTTGAATGTGCGGTGGTAGCGTTCAAGTTTCCCGCAGGTCTGCGGATGGCGGGGCCGGGCGTTCAGCTGGCTGACGCCCAGGGCTGCGAGTCGCTCCTGGAAGTGGACCGGTTTGTGGCCTTTGCGGGAACGGAACTGCAACCCGTTGTCGCTGATCAGCTGCCGGGGCGCGCCGTGCTCCAGGACGGCCGTCTCCATGGCCGCCCAAGCTGCCTGTGCCGTGAAGCGACGGACTGCGTGGGCGCCGATGGCGAACCGTGCATGGTCATCGATCAGATCCACAATCCAGGCCTTGGAACCATCAGCCAAGGCAACCTGAGCGCCGTCAATCTGCCACAGGTCGTTCAGGGCGTGCCGCTCGAACCGTTTCCACGCCTTCGGCGGCCGGAGCTCTTGCCGGCTGACCAGTCCGTGGCGGCTGAGGACCCGATGAACCGTTGATACGGCAGGCACCGGATCCAGCCCCGCCTGTTTGAGTTTGGTCTGCAGAATCCGGGCGCCCCAACGCGGATTGTCCACCCGCAGCCGGACGATCAGCGACTCCACCTCGTCGGCAATTTGCCCAGGAGCGTTTGTAGGACGCCGAGAACGAGGCTGGAGACCCGAGGTTCCCTCTGCCTACAACCGCCGACAGTATTTGTAGAAGCTCTGGCGCGAAATCCCGTACCGGCGGCAAGCTTCCGCCACGGAAATGCCATCACGGGTGGGTACCAACAGGATTTCGAGCCAACGATCATTCACGCTCATCACTCTCATCTGATAAAGAGTGTCAGCGATGTCCCGCTAACGGACTGTCAGCCATGTGACAGGACCACACATTTTCTGTTGGCGTTTCTGGCCCTATTTTCGGTTGGCGTCAACAACGCCTACTACAGGAATTTTTACGTCTGGATGAATGACGAAAGAGTCGTGGCCATTAGCTGGGTAGTGTGATGCCGTTCGACTCGCTCTCTACCTTTTTTCCCCATCTCCGCGCCTTTTTCAGGATGGTCTAGGAGATGGAGTATGGCCGTGACCATCGAAGCTGCATCTTGCGGTTCAGTGAGAAGGCCGGTAACGCCGTGCTCCACGTAGTCGGACATGCCTTCGGTATTGCTCATTACTACAGGTCGGGCTGTGGCCATGGCCTCGAGGGCAACGGTCATCCCCGATACATGGACATTTGGCTGGGTTGCTACGGCGACTACAGAGGCCGCCTGGTAGTTCTTTCGAAGCTCGGTATGGGGCATCATGGGCAGGGTCCTAACGCCCGTCGGTGGTCTCATCGACGCCATGGTCTGAACCGCTACGTCCACCTCCGGCCTTGCTCGTTTGACGGCCTCCAGGGCTTCGAAGAGAGTATCCGGATCCCTATCTCGATCCCTTCCTACGCTGAGAACGAGAGGCTGTTCAGGGTACGGATACGGTGAAAAGAAATCTTCGTCAATTCCAAAAGGGAGGTACGAGATGGGAGGCGCGTCCGCCCCTAACCAACTGCGGAGTACGTCCTCTTGCGCACGGCTAAGCACCCATAGGCCATCAAATTTCGGCAGTATCCGACGGAGAATCAGGTCCTTCTTATTAAACTCACGGCGGGTGAGGCGGTCGGTTGCCCATATGACTCCGGCGAACTTCTTAGCTCTTGGCCTTTGCATGAAAAGGCGTATAGCAGTGTCTTCGTCCCAGGCAATCGCTGTGTGATCGTCAAACCAAGTTCGAGCGATGGTACTGCCTGACTTCACCAAGGACAACGGGTTCCATGGAAACGCTTCAGCATACCGCGGTGGGCTATCCACGATAGTTCGAATGCGGTGGAGTCCGTAGGGCCACCGATCTGGAACCCGGCCCTCGTCATGTGCTTTCTCCCATCCCGGCACGTCGCGGCCGGTGGGATAAAGGATCTCGATCGAATTCGACCTCATGACTTTCCACTCAGTAGGGTTGCAGCAAGCTCCACAGCTTCATGTTGCGACGTTGCGAAATGTGCTGAGGGGAATTGATGCGTGTAATTGTCGTAGATGGAGCGCACTTTACCATAGGAGTTGTCCAGGACAACGTGCGGTATCTGCATCATTGAGGCGAGTACGTGAGCATGAAGCCTGTCCGTAATGATGAGCTTTCTATCACGAAACTGGTCCACGCCGGCTTTCAGGTTCATCGCGAGCATCCGGTCGTAGGAGGAGGCGAGTAGCCGGGCAGTAGTTCCTGCATCCAAGAGTTTTCCATGTTGCCTGGCGATTCGGCCGGGAAGCTTGGCGGCCTTCCATTTCGCTAAATGCAATCCGCGCAGTCCCCAGTCGGCGACTTCAACTTGAGCAATTCCGCGCAGCTCCTTTGCAGCACTGGCCGTCGAACCCTTGGCCTCAGTATCGTTCCTGGCAAGGATGAGAACCTCGCGGCTCCCATCCGATGCGGAAGCGTTCGGATCCCACCCCAATGCCATGTCTCGGACGAATATTTTTCGCACAGACGGGAGTAGATTTTCCGCCCTTTGCATGGAGTTCTCGTCTCTCAACATGACGGTTAGATCAGAGTGGCTTCCGAATATACGGTTTGCTTCCCTCGCCCTCTCGGTCGAGTTGAAGAAGAGAGTCTGTGGAAGCTGGATAATCTTCCTATCCGGAAAGTCTTGGATAACTCGTTCACGGAAGCTTTGAAACTTGGGCCAAACGTCGCCTAGGTTCCCACCACCGTGAAGCAGTATGGCGCCCTTGGGATGCAACTTCCTGAGCGCGGCGGGACTGTAGCGCTCGATGTCAGAGGCATAACGGACCTGTATATCAAGCGACTTCAAATACTCGCGCTCGCCCGCCCAGATCATTCCGTCGCCCACATTCATATGTGATGGAAAATCAAGGAGCGCTACGTTTTCCGTCCCCTTCAGAGTGTCGAACAGAGCAGATTTTGTTTCGCTCTGAAAGCTCGACAGAAGTGATCTCGTTGTTGTACCCAATACTATTTCCTATCGCTATTCCCAAGGCCCAGGCTATGCTTCAGTCTTTAGAGAACCGAGCACGGACCTATAGGACCAACTATTTCGCGTCAAAAACAAAACAAAAAAACTTGCTGCGGCGAATAGAACAGCCGCTAATAGGACCAGGATGGGCTGTGTGTAGATTGCCGTGAATGATGTCGCAGCCAGTCCAAGCAGCAGTACTGGGAGGGTGGGGCGTGCTACACGCAAAAACCATAGCCTGAAGTCCAGATTTACGGTTCGAGCCGCTGTCATGAGATACATAAACTCTAAAATTGGCAGCGGAGCCGTTAAAGCCATTGCTACACCGGCAATGCCAAATATCGGAAAAAGAATAAAGGTAAAACCAGCATACGAGGCGAGCCAAAATATTTGATGTGGGAGGAATGCTCCAGGACTACCAGCCGCATCGGAGGCAGGGATGAGGGGAATGTGAAGGGCGTTTAGGATCAAGCCCGCCAGCAGCGCCCCCGCCGCAACCGACACTTCGTCGATCGGTACTGTCCCACCTAGCCAAATGTTTAAAACCACCGGGAGTGTAACCAAAAGTAAGAGGCATCCTACAGAAGATGCTATGAAAGCGACGAAGAGCAGGTCGTACAGGACTTGGGTGGCCCTGCGCCTGTCGCCTACATATAGACGGCTCAACACGGAGCGGAAGGGATCTGTGAGCCATCCAACAACTTGTCTAACACTCGCATAAATGCGGAAGGCTGCATTGAAGTATGCAACTTGATTTGCGCTGCCTAGAACTCCGATGATGATCGTTCCGAATTGGAGAATTGAAGCGCCTACCATCGATACGCTGAACGCGCCGAGGCTGTAGCTCATCATTCGCCGCAGCTCACGTGTGGAAATATGGCGCCAATGAATTTTTACCAGGTTTAGACGACGAACCCTGAGAGTAGCAATAATGGGTGGAATCATGAGCGCGAGAGCTTCCGCTATAACGACTCCTACGACGCTTCCGATCAGCCAGCAGGCGGCCAGAGTCCCTACCACTCGAACGGCCACTCCAATGATTTGGTAGGTTCGTTCAACGTGCAAAAAACCCATTCCGAACATTACGGAACTCATTGGCCGCAGGGCCATGGAGGCCAACACAGCAACTCCGGCTAGCACCATTACAAGGAACTCCGAGGGAGTTACACTCTGAAGCCCCTCCGCGGCGTAGTTGACGGACACCAAGACAAAGATGGCTATGGCGACCAGGCAGGCTGCAAGAGCCCATGCATGACCCGTCGATGCAACGGCGTGCGGATCGGTCTCATCGTCACCGCTTCGGGAACGTGCGAGGAAGTGCACTATCGCAGTTCCAACGCCGAGGTCGAGGAAGAACAAGAAGGACGCAACTGCGAGCAGGAAAAGCCAAGTGCCATAGGCGGCGGGGCCGATGGAAGTGAGAACCACGGGGAGCAAGACAATACCAGCCACCAGGGAAGCTACGCCCGCGAGCGCGCTGAACGATATCCCCTTTGCCGTGTTGCCTCGTCGGCCGGCGGCGCGACTCGTGCGGGGCAAAGCAGCCATTAGTAGATTCCTTGCAAATCAGGTGGAGAGAGAATTCACTTTATGAACGAAGGGCATGTCGGCCGGCCAAAGCCTTGGATAAAACTAATATTGGCCCCATGCGCGGCGGCTGCCGACGTGAAAATCTAATGATCAGTTGTGGCTAAGTGGGAATTTGCTAGCGGACCGGTACGCCCGTGTCTCCACTTCTTCAGGGGCTTCAACGGCTCGTCGTACCTGCGTGTCTTTGGACGAATCACGCCGCGGTAAACGCGTTTCGTGGTCTTGGTCGTGGCTGTAATAGCTGTAGCTGTAGGCATCAGGGCCCTTTACAGGGAGTCTGTTCAGCACCAGGCCGAGAAGGGTCGCGCCCACGAGGTCGAGAGCGTTCAACGACTTCTCCAAGTCCTGTTGCGAAATCTTCTGAGAGCCGATAACTAGAACCGCGCCGCCCACATGCCGGGAAAGTACTGCTGCATCTGTGACGGGCAGAAGAGGCGGTGCATCGATCACTATGGAGTCAAACGACGCTTCCAGGTTTGCAATAAGCCGCGCCATGTCGTCCGAGCCCAAGAGTTCACTTGGATTGGGAGGTATCTGGCCCGAGGTCAACACGTGGAGATCGTCTTCGCCCCAGGGCTGGAGGAGATTGTTCACGTCAGCCATTCCCACCAGCGCCGTGGTTAGGCCGGCATTCCGGTCGAGGCCTAAGTACTCATGAACCATCGGCCGTCGGAGGTCTGCGTCGATCAGGCAGACAGAACTTCCAGCCTGTGCCAATGCTATGGCTAGGTTTGTGGCCGTTGTGCTCTTGCCTTCTCCGGGCAGGGAGGAGGTGACGAGAACGGATTTTGCGTGACCAGTCACATTAGCGAACTGAAGATTCGTTCGAAGCTGTCGGAAGGATTCGGCCCGGGGGCTTTGTGAAGCGGTCTGTGTAAGCAGCGGCTTCCGGCTTGCCGAGGGATCGAAGCTGATGCCACCTAGGAGTGGTGCATCAGTCACCCGACGAACGTCAGCCTCACCGCGGACTCTTGTATCCAGAGTTGACTTCAACAGCGACACTCCCGCGCCTATGGCGAGACCGACTAGAAGCCCGAGGACGAGATTGATTCTTGTGTTGGGCGCCGAGGGAGAAGTTGGTGCGATAGCCGGCGTGATTATAGATAGGCTGACCGGCGAAGTGCCGCCGGTTTTCGGCTTCTCGAGGGTGTCGACGGCCCTGATCAAGCTGTCTGCCACGGCCTGGGCTGTTGCTGCGGCCTGGACGGCGCTTCCATCTTGGACCGAGATCGTAATCAGCACCGTGTTTGCGTCCGTCGTCGCTTTCACTCGCGTTGCAAGCTCTTGTGGACTGACGGCCAATCCCAGTGAGTCGATGGCAGGCTGAAGGACTACTGGCGAAGAAACTGTCTTGACGTACGACTGAACTCGGGCCTGACTAAACGTATTGCCCTGTTGAAGTTCCTGCACGGAACCGGAGCTTTGAATGGCCACGAATAACTGCGTTTCCGCAGTGTAAGTCGGCTTTGTGAGTATCGAGTAGGTGCCTGCCGCGAGAAGACCCGCCAAGGTCACAGCCACTATCAGTGTCCAGTTACGTCGAAAAGTACGAAGGTACTCGCGTAGGTCCAAGCTCGGGCCCCTTAGTTGTTGGAGGGGGCCGAAAGACCAGCCGCCCCCAGAACGGCTATGTGCGTGAAGTCCAAGCAATCCTACCTTGAACTCAGTGTCGACCTGATTGGTCCGAAGGCGGACTTGGAATAGTAATGTCAAACCCCATGTTATGCGGTTGACTAGCCTCTTCGCGGTTCGTGACGAGACGGGACCGCTGTTGCGTGCCTAGCTTGACAGCCGTGATATCAGGCGGTGCACAAATTCCACGGGGCGCCCCACTTCCAGCAGCCTCCGCTCGCAACGCCCCAAGAAACACTTAACACGAGGAGAAGCCGTTAGGGCGTCAGCGGCTTTATGAAAAAGGAAGTCGCCCAGTACCGCTTTCTGCAGGCGGGGCGGCGATGCACGCGTCCGACCTAAATCATGCCGAACTTTGGCTCCGCACTAACGCCATCCTTCTTAAGGGCGGCTTCTCTAGTGCCTGTAGGGTCGCTCTCAGCCGATCGCGCGTACCTTTCACTTCTTACGGACCGGGCCGTATCTCCAGGTATCCGCGGCAAAGCCACTGGGTGCTCGCTATTTTTCGTTGCGATAGCCGCTATGAGCAATCCGAAGAGCGTGCCCACAGCTAAACTTCCACCGTTCCCGGCGTCGTTGGGAAAGGGAGCGAAAGCGATTGCGACAAGAAGACCCGCATTGGCTGATGCAAGGCCCAAAACTGCACTATTCTTCGGCTGCCTCAGCGCTTGCAGCATTGGCGAAAGTGCAAAGTACAGGAACGCGGCTAGTCCAAAAATTCCCGTCTTTACCATGATCCACAAGTAAAAATTGTGTCCGTAGTATTGACCCTTTGTTGCTGAGAAGCTACCAGGGGGGCCGGTTGGTGGCCTATACGCGAAGCCAAAGCCATGCCCGGATATTGGCGACTGGGCGATCGCAGCGGTTAGATAAGAGTCTTCATTGACGCGTGCGATGGCCGACGTGTCATCTGCAAGAGTCGCGGAGTCTAGACCTCCAAGTACGCGACTTGAAAAGGCATTAATCTGGGAAGCAACATAATCACCACCAGGTAGTCCGAGAGAAGAATGGGCCAATGTCAAAACCAGCAGTGGGAATCCAACAACTAGGGATAACCTCGCGATAACCGCTAACGAGCTTATGGCGCGGGCAGCGATAATTGCAAAAAGCGCAGCAACCACAAGCGCCAAGAAGCTATTCCGCGAGAACGAGAAAAAAGAGAGTGCCAGCGATGGAACAAAATAGGGCGCTGCTTTCCTCAGCGTGGTCCTGTTCGTGATCAAAAGAGCGATGACCACCGATGCGACAATCACCGCCATCTGGGAAGCAGGCGTCAGATAGCGAGTGCCATCGCTGACCCCTGCGCCGGAACTGTTTAGAAAGAGAGCGGCCGCTTCGGATCTGCCAGCAATGGGAAACTTGAATATTGAAGCAGCAATTGTGACTGCTAGGGAAACCCACAAAGAAATCCTGATAATTTTCAACGACGTGCCGGCATGGGATGTTCCATATATGCGTGATGCAACGATAGCCGCTAAAATAGTGGAAAAAAGCCCTCGTCCATCACCGATGATTTCGAGTGGGGGGTGCGATTTCACAACTCCCGCAAGTGCTGCGCAGAGGAAAAGTACAACCATCCCGCCGATACGAAACCTGGCCACGCTCCGATGTGGGTGTGTCCATATGGCCCAGACAGCTGCCATCACGAGGAAGGGCTCGAATAAGAAAACTGTCGTGGGTCCCAGTTGCACGCTGTAGGGGATTATGGCCGGGAACGCGGTGAGTCCGACAGCAATCGTGGCGTACAAGGACCATGATGGCTTCACGGCAAGAAGTGTGAGCCCACATAATCCGAATATGGCTACCGCTGCAACGACGGGTCCAAAAATTAGGATCAGCGCGATTGCTAGAGCTGATATGCCCGCTATTATGGCCCCATACATGGGCTTCAGGTTAGCAGAACTGAGCCAAATGGCTGACCGGACGGAGTCCTATGGCGCCTTGGCTTGTCCTTGTCACAAGCGGCGCGCCGGTGATGGGTGGTTGTTCAGCATGCCGGCTTCGCAGGACATCAAGTACGTCGGCGACGGGCTGACGATCTTTGTATCCTCCGCGAAAGGCATGCGCGACGCCGCCGCTGCATCTGCAGCAGCTGCAGCACTTGCGCAGGGCCCCACGGACGCCCAGGTGCGAGATGGTATCAACCGGGCGAACATCGCTGGCCAGGTCGCTGAAGCAGTGTCCATGGCGCCCGATGTAGTGGCCGCAGCTGCTGCGGCGGTGACAAATGCGCTTGTGCAGGAGAACCTGTCCATCACGCTGGTGGAGCGCCCTTCACCTACCGTTCCGCAGACAGTGACGCGGACGGCGCTGCGGGGCACTCCAACGTTCGCGGCCGGCAAGTTTGGGAATGCGGCCTCCGGTCCGGCTGCTATCCAGCATTCCGGGCTGCCTGATATCAATGGTGACTACACAGTCAAGTTCTCGCTGAAGCACGTGGGAGCGCCTGGTGGTTCCAAAGTCATCGTTGCGCTGCCTGGCATCTACATCGGCCTGCACACCACGGGGCAGATATTCTTGAATGATCCGTCAGCGGTGGCCGGTCCATCCGTTGTGGACGGTAATTGGCATCACGTTGCGCTCGTTTACCGGCGCGTTGCCGCTACTTCGAAGCGGACCATGGGCCTATGGGTGGACGGTGCGCGGATCGTCGCTGCTGGTGCTTCCTCCGGGCAGACGGCATGGGACGGGAATCTGGTCTTTGGTGGGTTCGCATCTTCGGGAACCCTCAACGTTGCAGCGGTAGACGCTGCACGTATTTCTCATGGTGTTGCCGGTCGGTACTCGACCGACACATTCGCAGTGCCAACAGCCGCGCCGGTGCTGGACAGCTCTAGTCTTTTGGTCGCGCAGTTTGAGTCGTTTTCCGCAACCAAGGCCGGTATTGAAGGCGCTCTCGGGTATGACACCCGCCCGGCCAACGGTCCCCCGACAAAGTGAACAGTTGTCACGGACCCAGCGTACTCCCTGCTTTCGAATCTGCATGCTCTGGTGCAATACAATCAGCCGGGGTCTTTCACAAATACATCGGGGGAACTATGGCCGTCTCACAACTCCGGCATTCAAAGCCATCCGCAGCAAAGCCGCAATCCAAGGGTTTCCGCCCGGACATTCAAGGGCTTCGCGCCTTGGCCGTGGTGGCTGTCATCGCCGACCACTTCCTCGGGTGGCCTACGGGCGGCTTCGTGGGCGTTGATGTGTTCTTCGTAATTTCCGGCTTCCTCATCACCGCCCTGTTGTTACGCGAACATGAGCGGACGGGAACGATCTCCTTCACCGGCTTCTACCTGCGTAGGGCCAAACGCATCATGCCGGCCGCTCTCCTGGTTATTCTCGCCACCGTAGGAGCGTCTTACCTTCTGCTGAACAGCACGCGGTTCAACGCAACGGTCTGGGATGGAGTGTGGGCCACCCTTTTTGGGGCCAACTGGCGCTTCGCGATTCTCGGCACAGACTACTTCCAGCTTGGCGGCGCGATATCCCCGCTCCAGCATTACTGGTCGCTCGCTGTCGAGGAACAGTTCTACTTCGTATGGCCGTGGCTCATGCTTCTGATCTATTGGGCCATCAATCGCAAGGGCGGCTCCGCTGCCGGGCACGCCAGACGAATCATCGGCATGGCCATCATTCTCCTTACAGTCGCCTCGTTCGTCTGGTCTGTATGGGAAACGAACACCAATGCTTCTGTGGCTTATTTCTCCACATTTTCCCGCGCCTGGGAACTTGGCATTGGAGCCGCCGTCGCCGTATACGCACCACTGATCTCACGCATTCCCGTGGCGATCAGGCACGCTCTCTCCGTCCTCGGTCTTGCGGGCATAACCGTATCCATCTTCGTTGTGACTGACACCGTGGCGTTTCCCGGGCCGTCTGCTGCGTTCCCAGTTCTGGCGGCGGCTCTGCTGATCGCGGGAGGAACGGGAGTGCGACGCAGCTTCCTGTGGCCGCTGACCAATCCTGTGTCTCGCTACGTCGGTGACATCTCCTATTCGTTGTACCTATGGCACTTCCCGGTGACCATCCTGCTTTTGAGCATCTACCCGGGAGACAGTCTGGAGTATGTCGGAGTCGGCGTTGTCGCCATGCTCGTCCTCTCCGTGCTGAGTTTCCACTTGGTAGAAAATCCGGCCAGGCATTTTGAATTGCCAACTAAGTCGAAACGGGGATCATTTGGTGAGGTGCCAACCAATCGCGCCAAATTGGTCGGGCTCGGGCTGCTATCTGCAGTCACGGCCGTTGTTGTGGTTGCCGCCCTGATGCCGCGGGAGTCCCCTGCTAGTGCAGTTTCGATTCCCCTCGCAAATTCAGGCGGTACTTCCATCGCCAAAGTGAAGTGCTTTGGTGCGGCCTCCCTTGATCCTAAAGCTGATTGCGACCGTGATCTCGGCAGCGACATCACGCCTTCCACGCGTACGTTTGCGGATGACCACGGCAACTCCTACGACTGTTTCTTCGGCAAAGACAAGCCTATGAAGTCATGCACGTACGGGGAAGGGACTAAGCGGGTCGCGCTCGTGGGAGACAGCCATGCGGCGGCGCTCCTTCCGGGGCTGACCGAACAGGCGAAGGCTCAGAACTGGCAGCTTGACACCTACGTTGGCGTTGGGTGCCTCTGGTCGACCAGCACTTGTTCCGCGATGACAGACATCCAGACGAAACTGCTTGGGGGCCGCTATGACGCGGTGATCACCACTGCGTATCGCGGCACTGGCACCGAGTCCAAAGAGGCCCAGGCCGAAGCCTTCGCGTCCCAGTGGCGCCCCGTGGCATCGAACGGGTCCAAGGTTGTCGTTGTAGAGGACGTTCCTAACGACGTGGCGCCAGCTCTCGAATGCATGCAGCGGGTGACCTTTGACGTCACTAATAACAACTGCAACATCACTCAAGCAGCAGCGTTCAGGATCAAGGATGCAGCTTCTATGGCAGCAGCGCTGGTTCCTAACACTGCAGTGGTGAGTACGGTCAAGTACTTCTGCGTGGCAGATGAGTGCCCGGCTGTTATCGGCAATGTCGTTGTTTACCGCGACGGCATATCGCACATAACCGGTACCTACAGCAAAACTCTCGGGCCCTACATTGCGAAAGACATCAGCGTCGCAGCGGGCTTCACAGCCCCTTAGACCCCGGTGCCCCTTTCCCCGTGACACCGCCCGCCCACACTATCTGGGCGGGCGCTGTTGCGTTTCATTCGGTAACAAAACTCGGCCTACCTGCGAGTGGGAACTCGGAAGGAATGCATTCAGTTGGAGTTCGCCTAACATCACAGTATGAATTCGAGAACAAGAACTAGCTTTGGGGGCCGAATTCATTCGCTGGACGGGATACGCGGAGTAGCGGCTCTTGTTGTCCTCATACATCACTCGGCCCTCCTGTTTCCCGCCTTGGCGGCAACCTACTTCACCCGTGGCGCAAGCACCGACGGACCTCTGGTTTGGTGGCTGACGCACACGCCCCTGCACATCCTTTGGGAAGGTGATGGCGCGGTCTACATCTTCTTTGTTTTGAGCGGTGTGGTGCTAGCACTTCCCTTTCTCAGGAAACCGCTTCGGGCTAAGGTCTTCTATCCGCACAGGCTCCTACGTCTCTACCTGCCGATATGGGCTGCAGTTCTGTTCGCGGCAACAACCGTATTCTTTGTTCCCCGCCACGGCGACACTTCGAACGAGTGGTTGAATGCTCGTGTTGAGAACGTAACTGCGGCGATTCTCAGCCGCGACCTCACCCTCGTTCGAGGGCCCGGTGGCCTCGCAACGCCCCTCTGGTCCCTGCAGTGGGAAATCCTGTTCTCTCTCGCCTTGCCGCTGTACCTTTGGCTTGCTCTCAAGCTACGGGGGCACCTCGCCACGAAGGTGATAGTCCTGCTGGGCGCAATCTCTGCCAGCGCACTTACAGACGGAACCCCGGAACTCGTGTTGAAGTACATGCCGATGTTCATGATTGGCGTTGTCATGATGGCCGAGCACCGGACATTGACCCGCTGGGCTGAAGCTGCAGGCCGACATTCCGCAATATTCCCGGCCCTGTTCGTCATAGGGTGCGTCCTCCTGACAACGCACTGGTGGGTCATGCCCGTCAGCTCAAACGCAGTGCTTCAGGATGCCATGATCGGCCCGATGGTGCTGGGCGCTTCAGTTCTGATCTTCGCTTCCATGTACTGGAAGCCACTTAAGACATCTCTAGAATCAGCGCCCGCGCAGTGGCTCGGCAAAATATCCTTCAGCCTTTACCTGGTTCACGAACCAATCATTGTCACGTTGGGATACATCATGGGGGACCAGTTTGCGCCACTGGCCGCTTTTCTTGGCTTCGTACTGTCACTCCTGCTCGCGCCGCTCTTCTTCCTCTTGGTGGAGCGACCAAGCCACCGCTTGGCCAAGGCAATCCAAACGAAGTCGCAGGCTCGCACGAGCAAGCCGGAACTTGTAAGCAACAGTCGATAACACCTGGGCATCGCCCCCTCGCGCCCCATCTCTTCGGAGGTGGGGCGCTTTTGGTCGTTCCTTAGGCGGCCTCCCACCAGCCTCTCGGGTGCTCCGGCCAACTGTTCTTGCACCCGTCGTTGCTGCACCGATCAGGGGCGTAGTCCGTGTAGGACGTCTGAGTAAAGGTGACGACTGGAAGTGCTTCGTCAATCGTGAACGATCCGCATGCGCGGCACTTGAACTCGTTGCCCTGCTTGTACTTGGTCTGGGTCTGGCCCACTATGTTTCCTTCCCGGAGGGTGCAGCCAAGGTGACTGCTGCCTTCAGTCTGAGCCCGAACCAAAGTTAAGAACCTGGCCCGACACGCCCGGGACAAAGTGAAGCGGCGATGGGCACCCTCTTCGCTTGCCTCAGTGCCAGGCTGCGACGATCTGGCCGGTAGGGCCCATAGCGTTGTGCTGGCCGCCGTGACCGAAGGGCATGGAGCATCCAACGGACAAGCGATACAACGGGGCGTCCTCCGTGCACGTGTCGGGTTCGACGGCGTTGCGGTCCTCGGTCATGGCCGCCATCGTAGCCGGCGACGCGTCCGGCTATCTGCTTGTTTAGTAGTGCACGTGGAAAAGATTGTGATGCGGACGAAGTTCGTACAGGACGGCATCCAGTACGAGCATGCCGACACTAAGCCGGATCTTGTTCCCGGGAGCGTCCGCCGGTTCACGTACGGCGCGGAGCCGCAGATCATCGCCCGGGTCCCGCTAAAGGGCGGCGGGATAATCGAGATCCACGGATACGGCGGCCACTACAACAGCGACTGGGCGACCGTGGACTGGAACGACAACGTCCACCACTTCACCTGCTGGGTGCCGGCCGCCGACGTCCGCCGCGCGGCCGAAGGGGAATGGCACGGCAACTACGTGGCGAGCTGAGGCGCCAGTATGTGTTGGATGGGCCGGGCCGTACGGTCGGCGCCTGTTGTTCACTCTGGCGACTAGGGCGGGCCGGTACGCGACCGCTTCCTCGGTGCGCAGGAGTCTGTTGATCCCTTGCCAGTAGCAGGTTGGGGAGAGGCCGAACCTCTTCTCGCTTCTGCGTCCAGGGATCCTGCATACTTGAACGATTCCCCGGCTAAGTCGAGCATGGCTTTCTGTTGGTCTGTGAGCACGGGGTAAGACTCTATGGCCGGGCGCTGACATTCAGCTGGCGGCTTCGAGCTCTCCATCGTGGTCATCTTTGACATCTGGAGCTTCGATGGCCATGGCCTTCTCTGCCATCTCGGCAGCACGGAACTGGGCATCAGGGAAGAGGTGCGAGTATCGGTAGACGGTCGTGCTAATCGATTCGTGCCCTAGGCGCCGAGACAGCTCGAAAGGGCTCATGCCGGCACCGAGCATCAGTGACGCATGCGTGTGTCGCATGTCGTGAATCCGGGTAGCCGAGAGAGGTCAGGGCGGCATCCCAGAACCCATAGAAGGTCGAATGCCTGGATGGGCCCGCCGTAGCTCGTGACGAACACCAAACCGCCGGGTCCAGCCTTCTCAACGAGAGGCCGCAGCTGCTTGACGAAGGACGGTGGGAGGCTGATGCTGCGTCTGGACTTCTTAGTCTTGGGCGGCCCAATGTAAAAGCGGTCATTCTTGTCCCACTTCCATGCCTTTTCGATACGCACGGTCGGCTGTGGGATGTCCAGTTGGAAGTCCTTCCCGTGCAGCGCGGTCGCTTCGCCAAAGCGTGCCCCGGTTGCCCGCAAGAATGCCACGAGCGGCTGATACCGCTCCGGGTGCGCCTGAATCACGGCGAGGAATTCCGATGCCGTCATGAAGTGCATCTTCTCTTTGCTCGACTCGTCGCGGGGCAGTTGGACGCCCCTGCATGGGTTGTCGCCGCGGCGCTTGAGCCTGATCGCTGTCTCCACGGACGCGGACAGTAGCCCGTGGTGGTTGGCGATGGTCTTCGCGGAGAGTGGCTGCCCTTGTAGGTTTTGCCCAGCATTTCCTTTACCCAGAGGACGACGTCTTCGTGCTCTACGGCGGCAACGGGCAGCTTGCCCAGGCGCCCGCTGAAGTAGTTCTTCACGGCGTTTGTGTACCGCTTGATCTGGTCTTCGCCAGCGCGCGTGAGCATCTCGATGTGGCGGGTCATGTTCTCGGCAACGATTGGTCCTCCGATCACGACTTTCTCGTCGGTTCGCGCGTGAGAATTATGCAGCGCCGCTAAGACCGCCAGTCGCACCCTAGTCACGTCGTGTCCCGCCCGTTGCGTCGGAGTCTCGTTACTCGTGATTGCCAACTGGAACCTGTCGTTTCTCGCAAGTCTTTTGACGTGACTTGTCAATCTTTGTGTCACGTGCTTATGTCAGAGTCGATAAGGAAGCTTATGAACGATGGAGATCATTTTGGCAATATCTGACTACGCCTTAGCGCTCAGCGCCCTGCTAGGCACACTCTTGGTTCCCTTTGTTTTCTTTCATCAGAGACTCCGGCTTAGGCGCCGCGCGCTCCGGGTCCCCGCCCGGTCGTCAATTTGCGAGGACAGGGGCTGACGTGCCATATGTCGACATCAACCCCCATAAGGGCCGTCCCAAGTGGATTGGTTACGCACTAGTCGCTGTCCTTTTGGTTCTCACAGCAGCTGTGGTCGCTACCGCGTTGACGCACCACTGAATCGCCAGCCTGGCTGAGCATGCCGCTGACAGCACCTAGACTTACTCCTTGAACTAGTGCTGCATAACAGTTTGCCGAGCGTCCGGGGGGACAGACATGCCACAACCGGCGGATCAGAATGCAGGCGCCCCAGCA
The DNA here is from genome assembly GCF_030818145.1 of Pseudarthrobacter sp. SORGH_AS 212. NCBI lineage: Bacteria > Bacillati > Actinomycetota > Actinomycetes > Micrococcales > Micrococcaceae > Pseudarthrobacter > Pseudarthrobacter sp. SORGH_AS 212. The sequence goes on from NZ_JAUTAA010000001.1 coordinate 3,147,307, forward strand.
GAAGATGCAGGGCAGCCGCAACTGCGCCGACGCCGCGACATTCGTCGCGCCGATGGTTCGGTTGAGGATGCCTGGACAGGAACCATGCCAGCCGTAACCCCAAACACGCCTCGCAAGAACGACGCCGGAGGGTCGGCGACGCGCCGCTCGTCCTGGGCGGAAGCAGCGGCAGCGGCCGATGCAGCAAAGCCCGGCGTGCCCGGTCCTGCGGCGCCGACGCGACCACCGGTTTCCGCGCAGTCCACAGTCCAAGCGGACGCGCCCATTTCTGCTGTTCCCAGTGATCCCACTGCTGGCGATGCCGCTCAGGAAGTCTCCGCGCCGTCGTCAGATGTTGCTCCTGAGGCGCCGTCCTTCCGCCGAAGCCGCCCCACAGTCGCCGATGCCATCGCGGGCAGCCCTGCACCGGACTTCATAAGCTCGCCCGGACTGTTCGTCAAGGAGCAGAAGCCGCGACCCGTGGGCGGCTTCCGCGGCGCCATGTACAAGCTGACCGGCGGTTCCTGGAACATGGGGCCGGGGCCCAAGCAGCGCCAGGAGGATGAGTTGGCCCGCCGCATTTCACGTCAGCTCCAGGGCAGCTATAACACCGCTGTTCTGAGCCTGAAGGGCGGCATCGGCAAGACCTCCACCACTGTGGGCGTAGGCCTTACCCTTGCCGAATTCCGCGGCGATGCGCCGTGCGCCATTGATGCCAACCCGGACTCTGGTGACCTGGTGGAGCGCGCCCTGGGCGAGGGCATCTACCAGCAGGCCAGTCCGAGGACCATCACAGACCTGCTGGAGAACATCGAGTCCATCGACTCCCTGACTGCGCTGGCCCGATACATGCACCATGCCGGCCGGCTTCACTTGATCGCGGGGGAGCAGGACCCGGAAGTCTCGGACTCTCTCACCGCCGAGGAGTACCTGCGGATCCGCAAGCTCATTTCCGGCTACTACTCCGTTGCCCTGACCGATTGCGGCACGGGCGTGACGCACAACGCGATGAGCGGGATTCTTCAGTCGGCGGACAACCTGGTCATCGCCGCCGGCTATGCGGTTTCAGGTGCAAAGCGTGCCCGCAGCACACTTCAATGGCTGGCCAGCCACGGGTACGAGGACCTAGCCCGGAACGCCATCGTCGTGATTACAGACAAAGACGAAGTTTCGTCCCGTGTGGACAAGGACGCCATTGAGGAGCATCTGTCCGGTATCTGCCGCCAGCTCATCGCGGTACCCCACGACCGAGGCGTTGCAGACGGTGACCTGGTGACCCTCGACGTACTCAAGCCCGAAACCCGCCGGGCGTACAAGGAAATCGCTGCCGCGATCGTGGACGGGTACCGGTAGGCGGCTCCGGCGTGGCTCGGCGTACCGGGGTGAGTCCTCGCCAGTAAACCGCATCCAAGTATCCGTAGCGAGCGTTTTCGGGTAGCGGTTACGCGGGTCGGCCGGTTGCGACGGCGCCTAGCGTCTGAGCATGAAGCGTCTCCTTCAAGCCTTCCGCAGCTTCGTGGCTGACTACGTGGTGAGTGATGACCCCACGGACGAGTTGTCGCGATTGGACCAAGAGGATGCCGCCGCTCACGCGAGATACATGCTCGAAGGGCTCTACTGACCGCCGCGTACTCAGTATTTCGGTCGCGTTGACATGTCCCTCCGCTTGCCTGCAATTCTTAGACGGCCTGCTACCTTCGCTCCGCTACGGCTGTCCCGGCCAGGCCTGCTGAACGCCGGCGAGCGGTGGCAGGGCAGGTATAGCGGCAGGGAAAAGTGAAGTATCGGTCCACTCATCACAGGCGCGGATTGAGCGCTTAGCCTTCAACCATGCTGAGACTCGTGAAGCAGATTCTGCGACCCAAACCGACATGCCGGTACTGCGGGCTGGCCCTGCTTCCAACGCCGTCTGCAGTGTTCTGCTCCCGCGACTGTTATGACAGCTACCAGTACTGGGGCGACGCGTCAGCGCACAGGCCGTAGCGCGGTTCCACGCGCGGGAAATGCGGCTGTCCGCGGTCTGTTGGGTGGGACTGCGGGTTCGTTTTCGCTGCTCATGCTCGGTGACGCGCACGTTATCTGGGCCGCGATATCGAATGTGCGCGTCGAAGGTGGCTTCCCTTCGCAAAACTGCTAATCATGCTTAGTATTGTGGAGCGCGGGCTGCCCGCTGGGGGCAGAGCACCCGCGCTGCACCGGAGGTTTTTCAAGCATGGACAACCAGATGCGTCCCCTCACTGACGAAGAACTCCTGCAGGAGCAGGCCACCGCACTGCCGGACAAGGAAGTGGCATCGGTCCTGGACCTGAACGCGGACCTGGATTTGGGCATCAACGCCGCCGCGCCCATCGACCTCGCCGTCGCCGCCAACGCCAACGTAGCCGCGCCCATCGACGCTGCAGCCTCGGCCAACATTCTTTCCTACGGTTCGGACGCACAGGCACTGTCCACCCAGGACGCCGCGATTGACCAGGGCATCACCGCGGACGCCACCGCCGAATCCCAGCAGGACAGTGTGATCGGGCAGGGCGACGGCGCAACTGACACTGATGCCGCCGGCACGGGCACCACGGACGCCGGCACCACGGACGGTGCCGCAGATGCCGTCTCCGCACTGCCCGGCACCGGTGCCGTGACCGATGCCGCCGGTGCCCTCAACGGCAACCTGCTGAACGTGGACGTGAACCTGGACGCGGACGCCGCCATCGCCGCCCCCATCAACGGCGCCGTGGCCGCGAACGCCAACGTGGCCGCACCCATCGACGCCGCCGTTGCCGCGAACATCGGCTCCATCGACAGCCAGGCGTACGCCATCTCGGACCAGAGCGCCACCATCTCGCAGCACATCGACGGCGCCGCCGACGCCACCGCCGGCCAGCAGTCCGACCTGCAGCAGTAAGCCACCATGACCCAGACCCATGGCGGCCCGCCTCCCGAGGCGGGCCGGCCGTCGTCGCGCGTTGCCGTTGCCCAGGATCCGCCGGGCCGGACGACGACGGCGGGAGCCCACCTTCCCGCCCGCGCCGACGGCGTCCAGCTGATGGGCACCGCAGAGGGCTCCGGCTACCGCGAACCGCCCGCCCTGGTGCGCCGCGCCGACGGCCAGACCCTGCAGCTGACCAGGCTCCTGTACCTGGTGCTGGAGGCCGCCGACGGGACGCAGGACCTCGAGGGCATCGCCCGGCACGTCAGCGAAGGCTCCGGGCGGCTGGTCAGCGCGGACAACGTGCGGACCCTGATGGATTCGCAGCTGCTGCCGATGGGTGTGCTCCGGCTCGCGGACGGCAGCCAGCCGGAGGTCAGGAAGTCCAACCCGCTGCTGGGCCTGCGGTTCCGCTACATCGTGTCCGATCCCGAGCGCACCCGCAGGATCACCGCACCGTTTGCCGTGCTGTTCCATCCGCTGCTGGTGGTGGCCGTGACGGCGGCGTTCCTGGCCGCGTGCTGGTGGGTGCTCATGGTCAAGGGACTCGGCTCGGCCACGCATGAGGCGTTCGAACAGCCCGCCCTCCTGCTGCTGATCCTCGCCGTCACCATCCTGTCCGCCGGCTTCCACGAATTCGGCCACGCCGCCGCCACCCGCAAGGGCGGTGCAACGCCGGGAGCCATGGGCGCCGGACTGTACCTGCTGTGGCCGGCGTTCTTTACCGACGTCACCGATTCCTACCGGCTGGGCCGCGGCGGCAGGATCCGCACGGACCTGGGCGGGCTGTACTTCAACGCCATCGTTGCCGTGGCCATCATGGGGCTCTGGTGGGCCACCGGCTTCGACGCGCTGCTGCTGGTGGTGGTCACGCAGATCCTGCAGATGGTCCGCCAGCTGATCCCGCTGGTGAAGTACGACGGCTACCACATCCTGGCCGACGCCACCGGAGTCCCGGACCTCTTCCAGCGCATCAAACCCACGCTCCTGGGGATCCTGCCCTGGCGGTGGGGGAACCCCGGAAGCCAGGTGCTCAAGCCGTGGGCGCGGGCCGTGGTCACCGTGTGGGTGCTGGTGACCGTCCCCGTGCTGCTGTTCAGCATGGTGATGATGGTGCTGTCACTGCCCCGGCTGCTGGCCACGGGCTGGGCGAGTGTGGGCAAGCAGCAGGGGATGCTGGCGGCGTCGCTCGCCGATGGGGATGTTTTGGGCGCCGCCATGCGGGCGGTGGCCATTGTCATTGTGGCCATCCCGGTTTTGGGCCTGCTGTACATCGTGGTGCGGCTGCTGCGGCAACTGGTCACCGGGCTGTGGAAGAAGACCCGCGGAAAGGCGCTGGAGCGCACCGCGGCCATGACTTTGGTGGGTGCTTTGTTGGCCGGCCTCGCCTGGGCATGGTGGCCCGACGGCGGGACGTACCGTCCGGTGCAGGCGTACGAACGCGGGACGCTGGGGGACGCCACCCGCGCCATCCTTCCCGCCCGCGACGCCGGGGAACTGCGGCAGGGCGGCACCGGGCAGACCGTGGCGTTGTGGCCGGCCGGTGCCACGAAACCCACGCGGGACAACCCTCAGCTGAGCATGGTGCTGGTGCCGGTGGGGGAGCCTGCTGGTGAGGCTGCGCCAGCTGGCGGCACGGATGCTGCCGTGGCGCCCTCGGCGCCGTCCTGGGTGTTCCCGTTCGACCGGCCCGCCGCCCCGGAAGCCGACGGGAACCAGGCGCTCGCCGTCAACACCACGGACGGCTCCGTTGCCTACAGCGTGGCGTTCGCGCTGGTGTGGGCGGAGGACGGCGCTCCGGTCACCACTGCCAACGAGGCCTACGCGTTTGCCAACTGCTCGGGCTGCGCGGCGGTGGCCGTGGGGTTCCAGGTGGTCCTGGTGGTGGGGCAGACGGATGTGATCGTGCCGGAAAATCTCTCCGCGGCGGCCAACTACAACTGCCTCGACTGCCTAACGTACGCCCTGGCCAGCCAGCTGGTCCTTTCACTCGACGGGCCGCTGGACGGGGACAGCAAGCAGCAGCTTGAGGCGCTCTGGGCGCAGATTGCCGAGTACGGCCGGAACATCCGCGACGTCCCACTCTCCGAAATCCAGGCCACCCTCAACGGGTTCAAGGAGCAGATCACGGCCATCGTCAAGGGTTCTCCGGCTGCGGGCGGCACATCTGTTGCGACCACTCCGCCCACCGCCGGGCCCAGTGGCGGGCCTTCCACAGCCTCTACGTCCTCGCCTGCCCCGGGCGGGGCCACAGCTCCGGCCGGTACACCTGCCGAGACGTTCGCCCCGGCCCCGGCCGCGACTCCCTTGCCCACCGCCCCGGCAAGCCAGCCTGCGGGTGGTGGCCAGCCGACGTCGTCCGTGGACAATGCGACGCCGGCACCTACCGTTGGTTCCGGTACGGGAGAGACGGTAGCCCCGACGTCGGGCGCCGGCTGATCCTGCCGAACCCCGGTTCCTACCTGGTGTCCACGTCCTCGAATACCAGGAACGTTTGGGTGTCCAGCACGCCGGGCATGGACTGCAGCTGGTCGAAAATGACCCGGCGGAGGTCGATGTTGTCCACGGCCCGGACCAGGAGGATGACATCGAAGTCGCCGCCCACCAGGGCGATGTGGTGCACCTCGGGGATGGCGCCGAGCTGGTCGCGCAGTTCCCGCCAGGAGTCCTGCTTGAGCTTGAGCGTCACGTAGGCGGAGGACTTCAGCCCCGCCTTGATGGGGTCCACCAACGCCGTGAACCGGGACAGCACGCCCTCGGACGTGAGCCGGTTGATCCGGGTGTACGCGTGTGCCCGGGAGATGTGGACGTTCTCCGCCACCTGTGTCACGGACATCCGGCCGTCCCGGGTGAGCTCCGCGATGATGCTCCTGTCGATGTCGTCCAGCTCCGCCGGCTCTGCCCGGCCGTCCCTTGCCGTCATCCCGTTCACAACCCCTGCCGTAAGCCAGCTCACATTACAAATCGTCTCCCAGTCTAGGCATTCATCGAGCAGGTCTGCCTGACTGTTGGAGGGTCGGGATACGAAACCAGTCTCCGGTCGGCATCCGGACGAAATAGTGACCACCCAGTGAACCGGAACCGTCAGCGTTGAAGCGGGTCTGCCTGCCGGGACGTGAGGCTGCGGGCGGTCTCCCCGCTGCACCGGGTGATGGCTGCCAGGAACGCAGCTGCGAGCTGCGGCAGCGCTACGGCCGAGTCGGCAGTCGCGGCGTCACGGCGCAATCCGGCTTCCAGCTGCTGCGCCAGGGATGCCAGCTGCTCCGCGCCCACCATCTGGCTGGACGTTTTGAGGCTGAGCACCGCGTCGAAGGAACCTGCAAGGTCGCCCGAGACCAGGGCAACGCGCAGCCGTTCCACCCTCTTGGGGAGGCCTTGGATGAAGTTGGCCACGAACACCGGGGTGTATCCGGCGTCGTCTTCCAGCTCTTCCTCCAACCGGTCGAGCACCGAATGGTCCACCGGCGGCCGGGCACCCGCCACGTAAGCCGGAACCTTCTGTTCCATCGGGGCCTGAAGGCCAGGGGACGGGGATTGTGTGGGGGTCATGCGTATGGCCTCGGGGTAGGTGTGGTTCCAGGAAAAAGTTCTCGAAGAAAGATCGGGAAACCCATGGGGAAACGGTGGTCTGCGGCTTTAGGATCAGTCCGAAGTACTGAGTTTGAAACGCCGCATTGGGAGTGGCGTCAGAAGTTCCTGGTCTCATTGATGTTTTTCACTGTGTGGTCTCATTTGGGTGCTTGTCACCGGGTCTCAGGGGGAATGCAATTGAATACTTTGGGGTACCGTTCGGGCGGAAAGGCTCAGGGCTGGCGGCTTTTTATTGCGGTGTTTATCTCCTGCGTGGTGGCCGCGGTGCTGTTGGTCATTCCTTCCAGATCAGCGGCTCCTCCGGCCGAAGCAGCGGATCCGGCGGGTGAGTGGGCTTCCCTGGCCGCCGGACCTGTCCCGGCGAGCAGTCCCCTGGCAGGTTTCGTTCCGTACGCCGGCAGTTACACCGGGGTGCCCCATTCCATGGAGTGGTTCTACGTGCCGGTCAGCTCCGTAGTGACCGGACCGGGCACGTATAGCTGGTCAGGTTTTGAAGCGCAGCTGAACGCCATCGCCGCCCGCGGCCACCAGTCGGTCTTCAGGTTCTACCTTGACTATCCGGGAAAGCCTTCCGGTGTCCCCGCGTACCTCCTGAACTCCGGCCTCGCCACCCACACCTACTGGGACCACGGCAACGGCGGGATCAGCGTCTCCCCGAACTACGACGACCCCCGCCTGCTGGACGCCTTGGACGGTTTCATCGCCGCCCTGGGGTCCCGCTACAACGGCGATCCGCGGATCGGGTTCATCCAGATGGGCCTCTTGGGCTTCTGGGGCGAATGGCACACCTACCCGCACGACGGGTGGGCGTCCGCCGAGAACTGGCTCGCATCTCCTGCCTCCCAGCAGCGCGTGCTGCAGGCCTACACGAAGGCCTTCACCAAAACCAAGCTCCAGGTCAGGTACCCGGACGCCGCCAACAGCAGCCTGAACGTGGGCTACCACGACGACTCCTTCGCCGTGAGCACTTTGCCGGGGACCGGGTGGCACTTCATGGACAAAATGGCGCAGGCCGGCGCCACCCAGAAGTGGCTCACCCAGCCAGTGGGCGGGGAACTCCGGCCCGAAATCCAGCACTGCATTTTCGACGCTCCCATGCTCTGCCCCGTGGTGGAAAGCGGTGCCGACAACAAGTTCACGGACAGCGTGCAAGCCACCCACGCCTCCTGGCTTCTCAACCAGCACGCCTTCAGCCCCGGTTACTCGGGACAGGCGCTCAGCACCGCCACCGCCGCGGCCCAGTCCCTGGGCTACCGGTTCCACGCGACCTCCTTCGCCGTCACCCGCGGAACCGTGACCGGCCAGAGCGATGTCAGTGTCATGGTCAGCAACGTGGGGGTGGCACCTTTCTATTACGACTGGCCGGTGCAGATCGCAGCCGTGGACAGCGCTGGAAACATAGCCAGGACGTGGGGAACGTCGTGGAAGCTGACCGCGGTGAAGCCCGGAATGACGGTGCAGTGGAAGGCGCCGGTCAGCGTCAGCGGACTGGTCCCCGGAACCTACACCCTCCTGGTGCGCCCCGTGAATCCGCTGCCCAACGGGACGCCCCTGCGCTTCGCCAACGCCTCGCAGGATCAGACCAAGCCCGGCTGGCTCACCCTGGGCCGGAAGTACCTCCCTGCTCCCTGAACGCCCGACGGCGGCAGGCAAGTTACGCCGTCGGGCGCGTCATGCAGGCAGGGCCTTCGCCCGGTACCCGTCCGGGTTGTGCTGCTGCCAGCGCCACGCGTCCGCGCACATGCTCTCCAGCGTCTCCGACGCCTTCCACCCCAGATCGCGGAGGGCGCTGGAAGGATCGGCCAGGCTGACCGGTGCATCTCCCGGGCGGCGGTCCACCAGCTCGTAGGGCACGCTGGTGCCGGAGGCGGCCTCGAACGCGTGGATGATTTCCAGCACCGAATAGCCCCGCCCGGTCCCAAGGTTCCACGTGTGCAGCCCTTGGTGGCCGGACAGATAGTCCAGCGCGGCCGCGTGGCCCGCAGCGAGGTCCATGACGTGGATGTAGTCGCGGACCCCTGTCCCATCAGCCGTGGGGTAGTCATTGCCGAAGACGCTGACCTTGTCCCTGCGGCCCACCGCCACCTGGGTGACGAAGGGGAACAGGTTGTTGGGCGGGCCCTGCGGGTCTTCCCCGATGAGCCCGGAAGGGTGGGCGCCCACAGGGTTGAAGTAGCGCAGCAGCGCAATCCGCCACCGGCTGTCCGCTGCCTGCAGATCCACCAGGATCTCTTCAATGTGCTGCTTGGTCCGGCCGTACGGATTGGTGGCCCGCAGCGGGAAGTCTTCGCGCAGCGGCATCTGGGGGTTCGCGCCGTACACGGTGGCGGATGAACTGAACACCAGGTTCCGGATGCCGTGAGCGTCCATGGTCTCCAGGAGGGTCAGTGTTCCGCTGACGTTGTTGCCGTAATAGCGCAGCGGCTGGTCAACGGACTCGCCCACGGCCTTGTACCCGGCGAAATGGATGACCGCCTCAATTTCGTCCTGGTGGAAGATCCGCTCGAGGCATGACCTGTCCGCGATGTCCCCTTCAACGAAGGCGATCTCCCGTCCGGTCAGTTTTTCCACGCGCAGCAGCGACTCGGACAGGGAGTTGCTCAGGTTATCGATGACGGTAATGTCGTGCCCGGCTTCGAGGAGCCGCAGGATGGTGTGCGATCCGATGTACCCGCAGCCGCCGGGTGATGAGAATCCTAATTGTTCTGCCCTCGCTGATAAATGACGCCCCGCTGTGCCGGCAGGACCACTGATGACGGGGCCGGGTTTCCGGCAGCATCCGCCAGGCCGGCTGGCACTTTGACTTTCTGGCGGCGGCGGCCGTCCTGGTTGAAGTTCACGGCCGCCCAGCCGTTGCTGAATTCCCGGGACCAGACGTGGTTGCGGCCCTTGGGTTCTTCCGCCGGATTGCCCAGGCTCCAGTCGAGCTCAGGGATGTGTTGGGTGCGGCTGTAATCGTCATGGGCTGTTGCCGAATACGATCCGCGGCCGGCGCCGAAGATCCAGAAGGCCGCCAGCCCGTACGTGAAGTTGGGATGGGAGTCATCCCCGTCGGTCGGAACGCGCAGGATGGACAGGCCAGGCCCCGCGGCCTGGGAGAGCTGGGCCTCGGCGGTTTGGGGATCGAAAAGGTTCTTCGGTCCGTAACCCAGCCATACTTCTTCGAACCCGCCACCGTAGGCGGCGTGCGAGGCCCAACGCCCGGGCCGCCGTCGTGATTCCGCAATGTTGGGGACGAGGATCCTGCCGACGCCGTTCAGGGACCGGCCGGCGGCGTGCACCAGCAGATCCAGCCCGTCGCGGAGGTCGGCCATGGACGAGGCTTCCCGGATGGGAAGGTTCAGCTGGTAGTAATCCTCGAAGACGTCGTTATCCGCCATCACCCCGTCGAAGGACGAATCCGCTAGCTCAGCGGTGACATTCCGGACCCAGCGCTCGCGATACCCGGGGTCCCGGACGTTCATCTGCCAGTGCCCGCCGTACCCGTTCCACTGGATGCGGGAACCGTCCAGCCGGGTGGCGAACCAGTTCCCGCCCTGGTCCTCGGCCTCCTGATGGCTGACACCGGAGCTGTACACCGGGCCGGGCTCGTAGTCCCGGGTGGAGGACAGGCACTTGTAGCACAGGACTGTCATATCCCGGCGGCGCCGCTTCAGCTCCGCTGCTGCGTCCGTCTCCCAGGGCTGCAGGATGGCGGAACGGTAGTGCTCGGCTGCGAAGGACAGCTGGTCCGGGGTGATCGGATCGCCGTATCTGATCCAGGCGCCAACACCGCTCACAGTTCTGCCGGGACCTTTTCGTCCATGAACTCAGCCATTTCGTCCGCGACCGGGAGATCGCCCAGGGCGCGGTAGATCTGGTTGTACGAGGACATGACCTCGTGCATCTGGAAGAGCTCCTGGACCCGGGTGCGGGCGTTGGCTGCATAGGCCGCGTACTCATCCAGGTTGCCGATCACGGCCTGGATCCCGTCGGCCATCTGGTGGACATCGCCAGGGGTGACGGTTTCGCCGCAGGGGCCGATGGTGCGCCCGTCCGGCGTGATGAGGTTGTCCGCGATCTGCTGGGCAACGCCTCCCACGTCCGAACCAACGGTGGGGATACCGGCTGCCATGGCCTCGAGGATAACGATGGGCTGGCCCTCGTTGTAGCTGGGCAGGACCAGGAGGTCGAACTGGTCCAGCATGTCCCGCACGTGGACCGTGCCGTGGATGGTGACGTGGTCAGTGAGGCCCAGGGCCTCGATCTTTGCGAGGCATGCCTCGTAGTATTCGGGCACGTGCTCGGTGGGGCCCAGGACATCCAAGTGGATGTTGGGGTAGCCGCGGTCCCTCAGGATTTCGAGGCTGGAAAGCAGGTCAAGGAGTCCCTTGATGGGTACCACGCGGGCGATGTAGACGAGGTGCCAGACGTAGTCCGAACCTTCCTTTTCCATCGTTGCCAGCGCCTGCTGCCGGGCACGGTACTTGTCATCGAACTCTTCGATGACCATGCCGTTGGGCACCACCACCGACTTGTCGATGTCGGTGCCCAGGCGGGCAGCTTCGGTGATGGCGCTGGGGTACAGGTAGGTGATCAGACGGGCACTGGGGTAGCAGAAACGGCCCATTTCGGTCCACCACGCCATCCAGGCGCGCTGGTCAGGGGTCACGTCGAAGGTGCGGTAATCGTCCTCCGTGATGGACAGCGCCATGTTGCGGTCCAGCAGGGTGTTGACCGTGTCGCGGACGTAGAGGTTGTGCTCGGTCAGCAGGAACGACGTGTCGTGGTCACGTGCTGCGGCTGCGCCCAGCAGTGAGGCATACCCGGTTGTGTGGGCGTGGTAGACGCTGGCACGGGGCATCGTCTCGCCGAGGACGGCATATGCCAGGGAGAAGAAGTTCCGCAGGGTCCAGAAGGAGTTGGACAGGGAAAGGTTCAGCTGTGGCATCCGCACCTGCAATGCCTGCATGAACTCCCTGGAGCCCAGGAGGGCCCAGAGGGGGTACTGCCGGGTCCGTTCGTTCATGCCTTCATCGATCAGCTTCCACAGCCCGTCAACGTCGCCGTATTCGGAGAGCGCATAAAGCGAATCAAATAGCCGGTGGGAGAGCTGCTCGCGCTGCTGGGGGGTCATGCCCAGGTCCTTGGCAGATACCGCAAGGAAATCCTGCCGGTGTTCTTCCATGCTGAGGAACACGGTGCGGACCCACCGGACATTGGCGGGCATGCCGTAGAGGTCCGTCAGCGGGGAGTTTGAGTCCCAGGTGATGTGGATGATGCCGTAGCTCAGGTCAGGGTTGTGGGTCACGATGTCGTGGACCACTGCGGACACCCCGCCTTTGAGGAACGGGTAAGTGGACTCCATGACGATGGCTACGTCAACGTCTTCGTACTCAGGCTCCGCAGCCGTGGCAGGCCGGGAGGTCCGCAGTGGCAGGATGTCCTTGGGCAGGGTGTCTGGGCTTATCAGTGTCGAGTACAAAATGTTCCCCTTATGCGTTCAAGAAGTCAGGCGTGGTGTTGTGATGAAGCTATGGCCGGTGACCGGGCGGGCAGTTACCAGCTGGTGGCGTGACGCCAGAAGAGCGTGTATTCCGGCTGGCTCCAGTGGTGCTTGTAGAACATCCAGGCGATGGCGATGAGGATGAAGTCCACGGCTCCCAGCAGCAGGTAGCTTCCGGCCGCGCCGGCCAGGGGGCCGAACAGTCCGCCGGCAATGAACGCGAGGACACAGACAGCCAGGTGAACGGCACCAATAAGCTGCGGTGTCACTTTTTCGCCAATGAAGTCAAGCTCGTAGCTCAAAAGGGTGAGGACCATGAAGCCCCAGGATGCCGCTGCAGCTGCCACCGCCAGCACTGTCTGCGCCGGATCGACGCCGGCCATCACCAGTGCGACGGTCAGCGTCAACAGCGCGGCGATGGCGCCGGTGAGCAGCACGGACCTGTCAACCACCCGGGTGAGCCGGCGTGAGCTGCCCTTGAGCGCGCTGATGGGTGCCTCGGCGATGTCCTTGTGGAGCCGGCCCAGGGCCTTGTCCACGGTGGGGGCCAGCTGGACGAAGTAGAAGTTGTACGCCACTACGGCGGGCAGCATTGCGGCGAAGACAGCGACGACGTTGAAGTCGCCCTTGGTCACGGCGAACAGGGCGAACTTGTCAGCCCACAGGACGGCTCCCATGAAGATGCCGCGGACCAGGTCCTGGCCCACTACGCGCATGCTGAGGCGCTGGATGAAGCCCAGGTGGCGGAGTCCGCTGCGCATGGCCACGATCTGGGTGACGGTGCCCACCAGCGGCGGGAGCCACCACGTGGTGGGCGATACAAAGAGCGCGGCAGCGTAGCCGGACCAGGCCAAGGCCCACAGGCCTCGGCGGTTGGCCACGTTGGCCAGGACCAGCGACTGAACGAAGAGAAGATGCAGCACGCACAGGATCACGTAGTGCAGGATGACCGATGCTGACCATCCGGTGGCCAACCACATGGGAACGGCGAAGGCGGCGATCAGTGGAAGTGTCTGCAGGAAGATGGTGGGCCAGTACTGGCAGAACCGCCGGGTGATGGCGGCCAGATCCTGCCCTGCCATGAGGTCACCCAGGACCCGGTAGATGGGGAGGCAGGCTGCCTGCGCCATCCACGGCACGGTGATGGAGGATGCCAGCACCACCAGGGTCAGCGGCACCCCGTCCACGTCCACCGCTGCCATGGTGGGGCTGACCACCGGGTAGACGATGTTCAGCAGAAGCACGGGGGACAAGTACAGGAGCAGCTGGGCGCCCAGACGCTCGGTGGCACGCTGATTGCCGAAGCGGTCCCGCCCTGCGATGCCCGGCCTGAGGATCAGGGCAAGGGCCAGGAGCATGGGAAGGACGGCTGCCACGAAGACGGGCAGCTGGTAACCGGTGGAAAAGAACTGGACGGCGAAGGGTACGCAAGCCGACAACACCAGTCCCGCGAGAATGATCATGGACATTTGACGTGCATACGTATCTTGCAGCAGGGACTTCAAAAGATGTGGTTCTTTCCTCTAGGTCTAACTGGGATGGCCTGGGGCCACGGCGGCGGGCCGCAGCGGAACCGCAGCCTGTTGTTTCAGGGCATGAAAATGCCTGCCGGTCTGTCTTCGATGACAGGCCCGGCAGGCGGTGGATGATCCAACTGACAGTCGACGTGGAAGTCGGACAGGTGACGGAGCCGACGACGGACTGGGGGGCCAACCCGGTCTCAGGGAGTTGGCTACCGCCGTCGGCTCCAGCAGGAGCCCGGCCCCTGCGGAGGAGGCCGGAAATTTGGACAATTCCAATTACACAGGCAAACGCAATAAATCTGCACGGGTAGCGGGTACTCTATTTTCAAAATGGCACTACTTGGTTCCCTAAAAACCCAGCAAACCAGCTAATTCTCAGATTTTTCTGGGATGCGGCTCAAGACTTGGTAAACGTGTGGACTACTTCTCAGGATTTCCTCAGTAACCTGACGGTTTTCGCCGCATGAGTGCATTACCGCAGGTCAGGCCGTCTCGACGCAGGTGAGAGCGGCTGCGCTAGCGCGCGAACCGTACGGCATGGCGAACATGTTACTGCTTTTATGACTACATTTTTCCGTGTGATTAAGGTCTCGTGAAAGGCGGCTGGTGAATGAGTGGAAAGCGTTTCCTCATTGAAATATGCCGTCTGACAAGCAAAAATCCACCGACTTTAGTAGCTTGGCGGGTTAGAGAAAGAGGCAAATGTGAAGATTGTCATTTTGCTGGCCACTAATTCGCTTTGCCGTCTTGCCGGGCGCGTTTATAGGGTTCTCCCATGACTAAGGGAAGATCTGTGACCAAAGCCGTCATTCCTGCTGCCGGATTGGGAACTCGCTTCCTGCCCGCCACCAAGGCAATGCCGAAGGAGATGCTGCCGGTGGTTGACCGCCCGGCCATCCAGTATGTGGTGGAAGAAGCCATCAAGTCCGGTTTGGACGACGTCCTGATGATTACGGGCCGCAGCAAGCGTGCCCTGGAAGACCACTTTGACCGCGCCCCTGGATTGGAGCGCCTGCTGGAGCAGAAGGGCGATAAGGACCGGCTGCAGTCCATCCAGGATGCGTCCGAACTGGGCCCGATTCACTATGTCCGTCAGGGTGAGGCGAAGGGACTTGGCCACGCTGTGTTGTGCGCCAAGCAGCACGTTGGCGATGAGCCGTTCGCGGTGCTGCTGGGTGATGACCTCATTGATGAGGCTGAGAACCTGCTGAGCACCATGATCGATGTGCAGCAGAAGACCGGGGGATCTGTCATCGCCCTGATCGAAGTGGAACCGTCTCAAATCAGCGCCTACGGCTGCGCCGACATCACGGCCGTTGAGGGCGAGGACTACGTCCGCGTCAACAGCCTGGTGGAGAAGCCCGCTGTGGAGGAAGCGCCGTCGAACCTCGCCGTCATCGGACGCTATGTGCTGCACCCGTCCGTGTTCGGTGTGCTGGAGAACACCCCGCCGGGCCGGGGTAATGAAATCCAGCTCACCGACGCCCTGCAGTCCCTTGCTGCGGGCGACAGTGAAGGGGCCGGGGTTTATGGCGTGGTGTTCAAGGGCCGTCGCTTCGATACCGGAGACAAACTCAGCTACCTCAAAGCCGTCATCACCCTCGCGTCCGAGCGCGTCGAATTCGGCGAAGACCTGAAGGCCTGGATGAAGGACTTCATCAACTAAGCATCATTAACCCGGTCCATCCACGCACAGCGCGGCGCCGAATACCTGAAGAAGGAAGCAGGAGTAGGCAGCCGCGCTGTGGTGCGCGGATGGTCAGGTAAGCAGTAAGGGCCACTGGGGAGGGCATGCCGGATCAGACCATTGCCGGAGCTCCGCGACGTAAGGAGATTTATGGGGCAGCGCGGCGTGGCGGTGGTGATTGAGGATGAAGCCACCAACAGGATGGCCCTGACCGACCTGTTGAAACAGTCAGGGTTCTCCGTTCATCCGGCGGCAACGGCCTCCGAAGGGCTTGCCAAGGTGACTGAGCACCAGCCCGACCTGGTCACCGTGGACATCGGCCTCCCGGACTTTGACGGGATCGAGGTGTCCCGGCGCATCCGCACCTTCAGCGACGCCTACGTCATCATCGTCAGCGCCCGGTCCGAGGAGGCGGATGCGCTCCTTGGGTTCGAGGCAGGCGCTGACGACTACCTGGTCAAGCCCTTCCGGGCCCGCGAGTTCAAAGCCCGCGTGCGGGCAATGTTCCGGCGGCCCCGGACCCTGGAAGGTCCAGCCGCAGCCCACCAGAACCACGGAACCCCCGACGCCGGCCCTGACGAAGCAATCCACCTGCGTCCCGCCGTCGGCCATTCTTTAGAACCATCAACGCACGCTGCTGAGCAGAGACAAATCGATTTTTCGCATCGAGGGCTCACCCTGCATGAAGGATCCCGGCAGGCCGCCGTTGATGGACGGTCCGTGATCCTGACGCGGAGCCAATTCGATATCCTCCTGGCCCTCATGGAAAACGGGCGAACCATCCAGACGAAGGCGGACCTGGTCCACCGGCTCCGCAACGAGCCGTACAACACCGGAGGCTTCGTCAGTGCCAAGGAAGAGCGCGCCGTGGAGGTCCAGGTCAGCAACCTCCGCAAGCGCCTCGGCGAGACGCCGCGGAGGCCGCGGTGGATCGAGACGGTCCACGGGGTGGGCTACCGCATGACGCCCTAGCGACACCACCCCTTCGAGACGTGCCCTCTTAGCGGCTTGGTGCGCCGGAGACGCTGGCACTCCAGGTCACGCCGAACCGGTCCGTGAGCATGCCGAACCCGGGGCTCCATGCCGAGGCAGCCAGCGGCTCTACGATGACGGCGTCCGCAGCCAGATTGTCCCAGTACCCCTGCAGCTCGTCCAGGCTTTCGGACTCTATGGAGACGAACAGGGCCTGCTCTGTAACCGTGGTGTTGTTCTCGCGCCGGGTGGACCCGCCGCCGGCAAGGGAGCCCCCGCTCTGACCGGGAATGTCGTATCCCATCACTCGGAAGCCGTTCTCCGAGGTGACCAGCCCGAACACCACGTTGTCGGCACCCGGCAGCCCCGCCGGCATGCCGAAATCAGCGTAGGTGTTCAGGACCGTGTGGCCGCCGAACACGGACTGGTAGAACTCCAAGGCCTGGCGGGCGTCGCCGCGGAAGTTGAGATGGGTGGTTGTCTGCATGCTGGTTGTACTCCTCTGTGGTTGCGGCCTGCTCAGGCCGATGAACCCAGCATGGCAAGGGTGCAGGTCAGTTTCTGTCCGGGACTGAAGCGTAGGGTGATGTCATGTCCACTTCCTCGCGGCTGCTAAGTCTGTTGTCCCTGCTGCAGACCCGCCGGGACTGGCCGGGAACCGTGCTGGCCACCCGCCTGAAGATCAGCGATCGGACCGTACGCCGTGACATCGACCGGCTGCGGGAGATGGGATACAGCATCCAGACCACCATGGGCCCCCACGGCGGGTACCGGCTGGATGCCGGAAGCGAGCTGCCGCCGCTGCTCTTCGACGACGAACAGGCGCTCGCCGTCGCCATCGCCCTGCAGACGGCCCCCGCCATGGGCGCCGGAATCGAAGAAGCCGCCATCCGCGCCCTGGGCACCATCCGCCAGATCATTCCCTCACGGCTCCGGCACCGCCTCGACGCGCTTAAGGTGACCGCCATCGGCCCATCGGCCAATGGCGTTCCCAGGAACATCTCGCTGGACATCCTGGTTGTCCTGGCAAACACCATCCGCGACAGGCAGACCCTCCGGTTCGACTACGCGCACGTTGGCGCAACCATCACGGTGGACCCGGGGCCAGCCCCACCCCGCCGTGTTGAGCCGCATCACCTGTTTACCGCCCGAGGGCGGTGGTACCTCATGGGGTGGGACCTGGGCCGGGACGACTGGCGCCTTTTCCGGGTGGACCGCATCCAGCCACGCACCCCGCCCGGGCCCCGCTTCACTCCGCGCACTCTTCCCGGCGGCGACCTCAGGGACTTCGTCTCCGCCCGCTTCAAAGGATCCAGCGCAAACCAGTGGCCATGCACGGGAACAGTGATCCTGCACCTGCCAGCGGACCGCGTCCTCCCGTTCGCCGGCGACGGAACAGTCACCGCCATTGACGGACACACCTGCAGCCTTGAATCAGGTGCCTGGTCCTGGGCGGCGCTGGCCGCCACGATTGGACGGTTCGACGCACCCATGGAGGTGGTGGGGCCGCCTGAGCTGGCTTCTGCGTTCGCCATCCTTGCCGAGCGCTTCGCAACTACAGGCCAGAGCGCCCCTGCGTAATCCTGCATGAAGGAAGTGCCCCAATCGACCGGGCGCCGCCATTTCGTCCACAACCCCTCCCGTAAGCCAGCTCACATTTACAGATCGTCTCCCATTTCACCCCTCGAGAAGCATCTTCTCCACGATTCCCGCAGGTGCTGGATACGAAACCTGCCGCAGGTCAATACTTGGAAGGAATAGTGGCAACAGAAGGACGGACCAATGACGATCTCCGCGAACCACACGGCCCCGGAAACCGCCCGTAACACCGGGCCGGACAACGCCCTCTCCGAGGCAGTCAAGAAGTTCGGCATCACCGCCGAGGACTACATGCTGCCCGCCCGGCATCAGATTCAGATGGTGGACCCGGACGGCCGGCTCAAGGACAAAGGTGAGCAGGGCACCGAACCCGGCCACGAATATCCCGTGCCCGGCGATACAGAACTGCTGGCAGCGTACGAAAAGCTCGTCGTCGGCCGCCGCGTCAACGACCAGAACTCCGCCCTGGTCCGGCAGGGCCGCATGGCTGTCTACCCATCCAGCCACGGCCAGGAGGCGTGCCAGGTGGCCGCCGCCCTGTGCCTCGCGGACGGCGACTGGATGTTCCCCACCTACCGCGACGCCGTGGCCGTGATGACCCGCGGCGTGGACCCCGTCCAGGTGATGACCATCTTCCGCGGCGACTGGCACGGCGGCTACGATCCTCTCCAGTACAAGGTGGGCATCCAGTCCACCCCGCTGACCACGCAGCTGCTGCACGCCGTCGGCGTCGCCCATGCCGCGAAGCTGCGCGGCGAGGACACCGTGGTGCTGGCCATGTGCGGCGACGGCGCCACCAGCGAAGGCGACTTCCACGAGGCCCTCAACTTCGCCGCCGTCTTCCACCTGCCCGTCATCTTCTTCGTCCAGAACAACAAGTACGCCATCTCGGTGCCGCTGGCGCACCAGTCCGTGGCGCCGTCGCTCGCGCACAAAGCCGTGGGATACGGCATGGCCGGCGAACGCGTGGACGGCAACGACGTGGTGGCGCTCCTCGCCGTCCTGGACCGCGCCGTTGCGCTGTGCCGCGACGGCTCCGGCCCGCTGCTGGTGGAAGCCAACACCTACCGCATGCAGGCCCACACCAACGCCGACGACGACACCCGCTACCGGGAAAGCGCCGAGGTTGCCGAGTGGCGGGCCAAGGACCCGGTGAACCGGATGCGGACGTACCTCACCGGCCAGGGGATTTTGGACGACGACGGCGAGGCCCGGATCCGCGCGAAGGCGGAAGCGGTTGCCGCGCAGCTGCGCGAGGGCCTCAGCGAGGATGTGCCCGTGGACCCGCAGGAACTCTTCCGCCACGTGTTCGCCCGGCAGACGCCGCAGCTGAAGGAACAGTCCGAAATGCTCGCCGACGAACTCGCCCGCGACGCTGCATCCACAACTGACTCGAAGGAGGCCGGCAAGTGAGTCCCACCATCACCACCTCGTCCGAGGCCAACGGCAACGTTTCCGCCGCCACCGCCCGGGCCGCAGCCTCCGCCGCGGCAACCGCCGAAGCCACGGGCCCGCAGCCGGTCACCATGGCCAAGGCACTGAACACCGCGCTGGCCGACGCCATGCACGCCGATTCGTCAGTCCTGATGTTCGGCGAGGACGTGGGCATGCTGGGCGGCGTCTTCCGCATCACCGACGGCCTCACCGCCACGTTCGGCGAGCAGCGCTGCTTCGACACCCCGCTGGCCGAATCCGGCATCGTGGGCATGGCGGTGGGCATGGCCATCAACGGGATGCGCCCGGTGATCGAGATGCAGTTCGATGCGTTCGCCTACCCGGCGTTCGAGCAGATCGTCAGTCACGTGGCCAAGATGCACAACCGCACCCGCGGGACCGTGAAGCTGCCCCTGGTAATCCGCATCCCGTACGGCGGGGGCATCGGCGGCGTGGAACACCACTGCGATTCGTCCGAGGCCTATTACGCCCACACCGCCGGCCTGAAGGTCTACACCCCCGCCACCGTGGCCGATGGCTACCGGATGCTCCGCGAAGCCATCGACTCGGACGATCCCGTGGTCTTCATGGAGCCCAAGAAGATGTACTGGACCAAGGACTCCGTGGACCTTGGCGAGCTGCGCCGCCTTCATGAGCAAGGCGCGACGGCGGGACTCGGCTCCGAGGGGAGGGCCGCCGTCGCGCGTCCCGGCACCGACGCGACGCTGATTGCGTACGGCCCATCCGTGCCCACCGCTTTGGCGGCGGCCGAAGCCGCCGCGCTGGAGGGGCGCTCGCTGGAAGTGATCGACGTCCGGACCATTGTGCCGTTCGACGATGCGACTGTGTGCGAGTCGGTGCGCAAGACCGGCCGGGCCGTGGTGATCGCCGAGGCGCACGGGTTCGCGTCCGTGGCCTCCGAGATCGTGGCCCGGGTGCAGGAGCGCTGCTTCCACCACCTGGCCGCGCCCATCCGGCGCGTCACCGGATTCGACGTGCCGTACCCGGCGCCCAAACTCGAGAAGTATTACCTGCCCGGCGTGGACCGTATCCTCGACGCCGTTGACGACCTGCAGTGGGAGAACTGATTTCTATGAGCGAGACGCGAGTGTTCCTGCTGCCGGACCTGGGCGAAGGGCTGACCGAGGCCGAGCTGGTGTCCTGGCACGTTGCTGTTGGCGATTCGATTGAGGTGGACCAGCCCATCGCCGAGGTGGAGACGGCAAAGTCAGCTGTTGAGGTGCCGTCCCCCTATGCCGGGATCGTGGCCGAGCTGCATGGCAAGCCGGGGGAGACCCTGGACGTGGGGAAGCCGCTGATTTCGGTGACGCCTGTTTCCTCTGGTGCTGGGGTCGCCACGGATGATGCCGCCCCCGCAGAGCCGGCGCAGCCCGCCGTCGTACCCGCAGAAACTGAGCTTGCCGAACCCAAACCCGCCAACGCGGAAGCCGAGGCATACCGCGAGGAGGAAAAGGCCGGATCCGGGAACGTCCTGATCGGCTACGGAACCCCGGGCGGGCACGCTGCTGCCAAACGGACGCGGCTGCCGAAAGCTTCCGTCTCCGTTCTTGAGCCGGCCGAAACGCAGCCTGCGGACAAGGCCGCTGACGACCTCACCCTCTTGCGCACCCGCGTCCCCGGCAAGCTGGGGGCCGTCATTTCCCCACTGGTCCGGCGGATGGCCCGCGAGCATGGCGTGGACCTGGGGGTGCTGCACGGCTCGGGGGAGAGCGGCCTGATCATGCGCCGCGACGTGGAGAAGGCCATCAGCGCTCCGGTGGCTGAGCCTGCCGAAACCAAGCCCGCACCGGTGGTTGAGCCTGCCGAAACCAAAGAAACCCAGGGCCGTGATGCCCGCACGGGGCTCGCGATCTCCTCCCGCACGCCGGTTCGGGGAGTCCGGAAGGCCGTGGCCGCCACCATGTCCCGCAGTCGGTCGGAGATACCGGAAGCCACGGTGTGGGTGGACGTGGACGCCACCGGGCTGATGGAACTTCGGGAAAGCATGAAGGCTGGCGGGGCCGCGGTTCCGGGTCTGCTGGCGTTCATCGCGCGTTTTGTCACAGCCGGGCTAAAAAAGTACCCGGAGCTGAACACCCGGATTGAGTCTGCTGAGGACGGCTCGCAGGAGATCGTCGGGTTCGACGGCGTCAACCTGGGCATCGCCGCCCAGACGGACCGGGGCCTGGTTGTTCCATCCGTGCGCTCGGCGGAGAAGCTGAGCGCCCGCGAGCTGGACGCGGAGATCCGCCGGCTGACCGACGTCGCACGCGAAGGCAAGGCGACCCCCACGGAACTGGGCAGCGGCACCTTCACGCTCAACAATTACGGTGTGTTCGGCGTGGACGGCTCGGCGGCGATCATCAACCACCCCGAGGTGGCGATCCTGGGCGTGGGCCGGATCATCGACAAGCCCTGGGTGGTCAACGGCGAGCTGGCAGTCCGCAAGGTGACAGAGCTGACTCTGACCTTCGACCACCGCGTCTGCGACGGCGGCACAGCGGCAGGCTTCCTCCGCTTCGTGGCCGACGCGATCGAAAACCCCACCACCCTCCTCGCCGACATCTAACCCCCACCGACGCGCGCTCACTTGTGGTGGTGTTTTCCCAAACGTCCGCTCAGTTGTGGTGGTCTTCCCGTACACGCATATCCGCGGCCGACCCTCACATGCGATGGCGCTGCGTACGTCGAAAACGAACGTACGCATCGACAGCCGTGGCCACCCCAGCGGCCACTCCCGCCGCGCGCTCTTGTCACACCTGATGCGATGCGCCTAAGTAACCCTGTCAGCCCTTCCAGAGCGGTGTTATCCGTGTGCGGAAATACGGATATGATTCGAAGGTTTGTGTAGAAATTCTGAATAACGGGGACAACTTTGAGGAAAACCCTGCGCCGTATGTTGGCGTCATTTTTGGCAATCATTTTGGTTTTCCTTGGGGCCAATTCAGCAATGGCTTTGGCCGACATGACTCCTCCTGTGTTGTCGTCGGTGTCGTTGCTGTCGAAGAAGACGGTGACTGTTGGTGATCGGGTTCGGATCGCGTGGAGCGCCACGGATGCCAGCGATGTTGAGGGCGTGGTCTTCTGGGTATACGCGCCTGACGGGCGCATTAAGCATGTCAAAATCACTACTGGTCACACGAAGGTGGGGGACACGTCTTCCGGAGTGATGTATTCCGACGTCATTGATAGTTTGACGTGGCCTGTTGGTGAGTACCGCGTCGACTTCGCACAGTTTTCTGATGCGGCGGACAATTTTGCTGACACCCGTGAGGGCAATGCCCTTGCGGAGGGAGTTGATCTAAGTTCTCTCAGCTTCACAGTCGTGGGTACAGAGGCTGATTCAACTCCTCCTGTGTTGTCGTCGGTGTCGTTGCTGTCGAAGAAGACGGTGACTGTTGGTGATCGGGTTCGGATCGCGTGGAGCGCCACGGATGCCAGCGATGTTGAGGGCGTGGTCTTCTGGGTATACGCGCCCGACGGGCGCATTAAGCATGTCAAAATCACTACTGGTCACACGAAGGTGGGGGACACGTCTTCCGGAGTGATGTATTCCGACGTCATTGATAGTTTGACGTGGCCTGTTGGTGAGTACCGCGTCGACTTCGCACAGTTTTCTGATGCGGCGGACAATTTTGCTGACACCCGTGAGGGCAATGCCCTTGGGGAGGGAGTTGATCTAAGTTCTCTCAGCTTCACAGTCGTGGGTACAGAGGCTGATTCAACTCCTCCTGTGTTGTCGTCGGTGTCGTTGCTGTCGAAGAAGACGGTGACTGTTGGTGATCGGGTTCGGATCGCGTGGAGCGCCACGGATGCCAGCGATGTTGAGGGCGTGATCTTCTGGGCGATCGGCCCCGGCGGCCGTATCAAGCACGTGTACATAACTACCGGGCATACGAAGAGTGGTGATTCGTCTTCTGGGGTGATGTATTCGGATGTCATTGATAGTTTGACGTGGCCTGCGGGGGAGTACCGTGTTGATTTTGCGCAGTTTTCTGATGCGGCGGATAACTTTGCTGACACCCGTGAGGGCAATGCCCTTGGGGAGGGAGTTGATTTAAGCTCCCTTAGCTTCACAGTTGTGGAGCCGCCGAAAGCTGTGCCTCCGAATGCGGTGACGTTCGTTGATGAGGACGGCACGGCGAAGGATTCGTTCACGGTCCCAACCACGGAGGGTGTGGAGTACCTGGTCGGTGGCAAGGTGACGGCTGCCGGGACGTACCCGGGGTCGGGGACGGTCACGGTGAAGGCTCGCGCGTTGGAGGACTACGTCCTGGCTGAGGGTGCAGTGGCTGAGTGGTCGCATGAGTTCAGGGCGACGCCGTACGTGGTGTCGCCGGCTTCGGTGACGTTCGTTGATGAGGACGGCACGGCGAATGACGCGTTTACCGTCCCGCTCACCAAGGGTGTTCAGTATCTGGTGGGGGATGCTGTCAAGGCGGCGGGAACTTACCCGGGCTCCGGGGCTGTGACCGTCAAGGCTCGGGCTGTCACAGACTATGTCCTTGCCGACGGGGCAACATCGGAGTGGTCGCATGAGTTCAAGGCGACGCCGTATCCGGCAACGCCGGCAGCAGTAACTTTTACTGACGAGGACGGCACTGCGGAGGACACCTTCACGATCCCAGCGATAGAGGGCGTTGAGTACCTTATTGGCGACGCAGTGAAAGCAGCGGGAATCTACCCGGGCTCCGGGACTGTGACTGTGAAGGCGCGGGCTGCGGCAGACTACGTACTGGCCGATGGGGCGACTGCGGGTTGGTCGCATGAGTTCAAGGCAACGCCATATCAGGTGACGCCGGCTAATGCGACGTTCGTTGATGAGGACGGCACCGCGAAAGACACCTTCACCGTCCCATCCACAACGGGTGTTGAGTACCTGGTGGGGGACGCCGTGAAGACCGCGGGAACGTACCCGGGCTCCGGGACTGTGACTGTGAAGGCGCGCGCCAAGGCTGAATACATTCTCGCCTCGAATGCGAAAGCGGAGTGGTCGCACGTATTCAAGTCGACTCCGTATCCGGTTACTCCAGCGGCTGTAACGTTCACTGACAAGGCCGGCACCTCGGAGGACACATTTACGATCCCGACCAAGGCGGGCGTCGAATATGTGGTCGGCGACCTCGTGAAGGCCGCGGGCACCTATCCCGCGTCTGGGACTGTGTCCGTCAGGGCTAGGGCCACCACTGATTACGTCTTGGCCGCGGGCGCAGCAGTTGAGTGGTCCCAGACCTTCTCCAGCAAACATCCAGCAGTCCCTGGATCCATGATTCCCGTGGCGCCCTTCCGTGCTCTGGATACGCGTAACTCGGCCACCGTCCAGCCTGACGGCACAGTTTCATTCCAGGTGGCCGGAGTTGGGGGCGTTCCTTCGGGAGTGTCAGCAGTGGTGTTCAACATGACGGTTGCAGACGCGAAGTCCTTTGGTTTTGTGACTGCTTATGCTTCAGGCTCTGATCGTCCCGACGCTTCTAATCTCAACTTCGACAAGGGCCAGATTGTCGCCAACTCCGTCACGGTCCCGGTCGGGGCGGACGGAAAAGTGACTCTGTTCAACCGCTCCGCGGGCGCCACTCATCTTTTGGCGGACGTCTCCGGCTACTACCTTCCCGGGACGCCGACGGCGGCTGGCGCCTTCGCGTCGATTTCACCTAGCCGATTCTTGGACACAAGAAAAAGCGCGGCAGTGGCTTCCGACGGAGCGGTTTCGTTCCAAGTAGCTGGTGTCGGCGGCGTACCAGCCGGAGTCTCGGCGGTAGTTATGAACCTTACGGTGGCGGAGGCGAAAGCCAATGGGTTCATCACCGCCTACCCGGCAGGGACTGACCGGCCGAACGCCTCAAATGTGAACTTCGACAGGGGTCAGATTATCCCCAACGCCGTCACCGTTCCTGTCGGGGCGGACGGAAAAGTGACTCTGTTCAACCGCTCAGGAGGATCCACCCACCTATTGGCGGATGTCTCGGGCTACTACCTGGCGGGTACGCCGACGGCTGCCGGCACGTTTAAGGCTGTTGCGCCTACCCGCTTCCTGGATACGCGAAATTCCGCCCCCGCGCGCGCAGACGGCTCGGTTTCATTCCAAGTGGGCGGTGCCAACGGAGTTCCAGCCGATGCGTCTGCTGTGGTCTTCAACCTGACGGTTGCCGATGCGGCGTCGTTCGGCTTCGTTACGGCGCACGCCTCAGGCACCAACCGGCCGAACGCATCCAATGTGAATTTCGACGCCCGGCAGATCGTGCCGAACCTCGTGGTTTCGCCGGTGGGCGGCGACGGGAAGGTCAGCCTGTTCAACCGTTCAGCTGGTACAACCCATCTCGTGGCGGACGTTTCCGGCTACTTCCTCGCTGGCTAGCTCGAGAGTGCGGCGTACGACTGCGCCTCCGTGCAGTAGTCGTAAGTCTCACGTTCAATGTGACGGAGAGTGTCGACGCGCTTAGGTATTTGCGACGTTCCTGAACGATGGCGCTGCCCCTATCCGGGTAGCGCCATCGCTTACGCCCGACGAAACCTAGATGAACTTTTTCCTGCCGAACCCTTTACGCCCGGGCGGCAACCGTTTTAGAGTCGGTTCTGTCATAGTCCGGATGGACGCCAGAGGCGTTCGGGGAGGGGGAGTGCATCACCGCTGACCGTAATCTGAAGACAAATGATCACTACGTTGAAGGCCCCTCCTAGGAGGGGCCTTCCCCTTGTCCGGCGACTTCCTGATCCGGGCCACCCCCGGTAGGCCTGGGGCCCTGCGGGCGTGGCCCCGGGCTCAGCTAAGGACCCATGGGTACAATCGACGACTACACGAACGCACACTGCTTTGCCGGAGGTACGGAGAAACAATGTCGGAATGGCTTGAGGTCGGCGCGGACAACTACGTGCTGGTCACCGAGGGATCGCTGCTGAACACCGGACTGATCGTCGGGACCGAACGGGCCATGGTGATCGACACCGGCTGCGGCCCACGCCAGGGCAAGGAAATCCTGGACGCGGTCAGGGAAAAGACCCAGCTGCCCCTCGTCGTCGTCAACACCCACGCGCACTACGACCACTTCTTCGGCAACGCGGTGTTCGCCGAAGCGGGCGTCACGGAATTCTGGGCGCACGAGAACTGCGCCACCGAGATCGACCAGCGCGGTGACCTGCAGCGGCGCTTCGTCGGCACGCTGGAACCGGAGATGTCCACCGGCGAGGGCGAGAACGTGGAGCTCGTGGTGCCCAACGCCATCGTCCGCGACCAGCCCGTCCTGGTGGACCTCGGCGGCGTCACCGCCACACTGTTCTACCTGGGCCGCGGCCACACCGACGGCGACCTGCTGGTGGGCACTCCCACCACCCTGTACGTGGGCGACCTCGTGGAACAGGGCGCCCATCCGTCCTTCGAAGACTCGTTCCCCGAGGAGTGGGCCGACGCGCTCCGGCACATCTCGGCCCTCCGCCACCGCTACGAGTACCTGATCCCCGGGCACGGGAAGCCGTGCAGCGACCAGTTCGTCAAGACCATGGCCAACACGCTGACCACCGCCGTCCGCCAGGCCCGCCAGTCCATCCGGGACACCCCGGACGACGCCACCAAGGCGATCCCCGTGCTGCCCTATGGGCCGGAACAGTCACGCTGGTTCATCAAACGCCTCCAGGAAACCCACCGGGAGTACTGACCGGGCGGGCACCCGTTGACGCGAGAAACCCCGCGGGGGATATCACTTTCCGCGGGGCTCTCTGCAGCCTCCGTACCCAGCGGGCGGCTTCCCTAACGGGCGTCGCCCTTGAGTTTCAACGGGTCCAACACCCGGCCTGCCCGTGCGGGGCACACAGGAAACGTGCAGGGTCCTCCCAGCTCCGCCACCCTAGGATGGAGCTCATGAAGGCTGCCCGAGACGCCCGGTCCGTTGCCGTGGTGATCAACGCCGGCGCGCGCCTCGGGGCCGCGGCTCCTGACCAGGCGGTGGACATGCTGCGGAACGCGGGCCTGCCCGTCAATGCCGTGCACCGGATCCTGTCCGGCACGGACATGGCCGGGACCCTTGACCGGGTGATGGCCGAGAACCACGACCTGGTGGTGGTGGGCGGCGGCGACGGTACCGTCTCCTTCGCTGCCGGACGGCTCGCCGGGACCGGAACCGTGCTGGGCGTCCTGCCGCTGGGAACAGCCAACGATCTCGCCCGCACCCTGGAGATTCCCAGTACCCTGCCCGCCGCCTGCGCCGCACTCGCCGACGGAAAAGTAGTGGACATCGACCTCGGCCGGGTCAACGGCCAGCCCTTCCTCAACGTCGCCTCCGTGGGCCTCTCGGTGGGCGTCACCGAAACCCTCAGCCCCCGGCTGAAGCGCCGACTCGGCCCGCTCGCCTACGCCGTCGCTGCCGTCCGCGCCTACGCCCGGCACCAGCCGTTCCGGGCACGCCTCGAATTCCCCGAGGGCGACCACCAGGCCATTGAGCTCGAGAACCTGCTGCAGGTGGCCGTGGGCAACGGCAAGCACTACGGGGGCGGGAACGCCGTCTCACCCACCGCCGGCATCGACGACCACACCCTCGACATCTACGCCATCCCCGGCGCACCGCTGCGCGAACACATGCGCATCGCCCGGCTCCTCAAGGACGGCAGCTTCGTGGAACGCAGCGACGTGCACCACGCGACTACCCAGCGCGTCCGGCTGGTCACCGACCCGCCCATGCCGGTCAACCTCGACGGCGAAATCGCCACGGTCACGCCCGCGGACTTCACGATCGAGCGCAACGCCGTGCACGTCGTGGTGCCGCAGGGCAGCACCGCTGCGGTACTGGACGGGTAGCCCGCCCCGCGCCGCTTTCTAGAGACGGCCAGCGTCAAACGGAGACGTACGACGGCGGCCGCGCTCCGCCGTCGGACGTCTCCTCACGTGAAGGTGGGTCCGCCGTCCGCGGCCAGGAACGCGTCCAGCTCCGCCGACTGGTGGGCGGCGAAAGCCTTGTCCGCGTTGGCCTTGGTGCTGGCAAGCACCGGTATCTCGAGGCGGGTGTGGCAGCCGCGGCAGCGGATCTCGTGCGTCCACACCCAGCTGTACGCGGAGTGGATTTCCCTGACCTGCTGCAGGGCGGACGTGATTGCTTCCGTAGTGGCCACAAAGTGTGCCGCGTCCTCGCTGCTGAGGCTGCTACCAATTCCGATGTCGATGCTCATCGTCGCCTCTTTTCCGTAATAGCCGGATGGTGCTGTTGACAGTAGTGGCTGTTTCCCGGCTTAGGAACTGCCCGAAGGTCACGGTTGCCTAACGCCCGGGCGCCGGAGGCTGAACAGGAACGTTGCGTCTTGACGACGGCCTACTTCCATGGTTAGTTAGTCAAGTAAGTAACCAACTGGCCGGGAGGTCGCCTGATGGACGAAGGCAAACCACTCTTCGTGCAGATCGCCGAACAGGTCGAAGCCTCGATCCTGGACGGAAGCATCGCCGAGGAGTCACAGGCGCCGTCAACAAACGAGCTCGCCGTGTTCCACCGCATCAACCCGGCAACTGCGGCCAAGGGCGTGAACATGCTCGTGGACAAAGGCGTGCTGTACAAGCGCCGGGGCATCGGCATGTTCGTTGCCCCGGGTGCCCGCGAACTCCTGCTCAAGGAGCGCCGCAGCGATTTTGCCGAACGGTATGTGCAACCCCTGCTGGCCGAAGCCCGCAGGATCGGGCTCGGGCCCGAAGACGTCGCGGACCTGGTCCGCACCGGTGCCGGCGCTGAACCGGCAAAACCATAAACCTGCCAGATCGAAGGACGCGATGAACTCCGTAATACAGGTCAGGAACCTCACCAAGCGATACAAAGACGCGCTCGCCCTGGACGGTGTCAGCTTCGACATCGAGCAGGACGCCATCTACGGCCTGCTGGGACGCAACGGCGCCGGCAAGACCACCGCCATGTCCATCCTCACGGCCCAGAACCTGCCCACCAGCGGCGAGGTGCGCGTGTTCGGCGAAAACCCGTATGAGAACGCCCGGGTCCTCAGCCGCATGTGCTTCGTCCGGGAAAGCCAGAAATACCCGGACGACGCCACCCCGCGCCACGCCTTCGCGGCCGCCCGGCTGTTCTTTCCCCGGTGGGACCAGGGCCTGGCGGACGAACTCATTGACGATTTCCAGCTCCCGCTGAAACGGACCATCAAGAAGCTCTCCCGCGGGCAGCTCTCGGCCGTGGGGGTCATCATCGGCCTGGCGTCCCGGGCGGAGGTCACCTTCTTCGACGAGCCGTACCTGGGCCTCGACGCCGTGGCCCGGCAGATCTTCTACGACCGGCTGCTGGCCGATTACGCCGAAGTCCCGCGGACCATCCTGCTCTCCAGCCACCTCATCGACGAGGTCTCCAACCTGATCGAACGGGTGCTCCTGATCGACGACGGCCGCATCATCATGGACGAATCGGCCGATGACGCCCGCGCCCTCGCCACCAACGTGGTGGGCGACGCCGCCGCTGTGGAGCGGGTGGTGAACGGCCGGGAAGTCATCCACCGCGAAGGCCTGGGCCGCGTGGCATCCGTGACCTTCCTGGGCCGCCTGGACGGCGCCGAACGCGCCGCGGTTGTTGCCGACGGCCTCGAACTGGCGCCGGTCTCACTGCAGCAACTCATTGTGCGCCTGACCCAGCACCGGTCAGCCGGGCGCCCGGGTGCGGACGGCTTCGGTTCCAAGGACTCCGGCACGAACAACTCCGGCACGAAGAGCCCCAGCACGAACACCTCAGACGCGGATACCCAGGAAGGAAGCCTGCGATGACAACCCTCGATTCCGGCGCAGCCCTGCAACACCAGGTGCCGCGCAACCGCATGCTCAACGTTGTCCGGCTGCAGTTCGTCAACACCCAGACGTTCATCTGGGTGCCGGCGCTGGTGCTGGGCGGCTCCTGGGTGCTGTCCATGATGATCTTCTGGATCATCGGCGGCGCCGGCGTCACCGAGGTCAAAGCCGGCGGCGGTTCCCAGGCACCCCTGTGGTACTTCCTCGCCATCGGCATCCAGGCCATGACCATGACGTTCCCGTTCTCGCAGGCCATGAGCCTCACGCGGCGGGAGTTCTTCCTGGGCTCCCTCGCGGCGGCTGCGGTCAGCGGGCTGGGCATGTCCCTGGTGTTCGTGCTGCTGGGCCTGTTCGAGCAGGCCACCGGCGGCTATGGGATCAACGGCTACTTCGCCTACCTGTACTGGGTATGGGCGGCAGGTCCGTTCGCCGCCGGCCTGACCTACCTGACGGCCACCCTGTTCTTCTTCACCATCGGCTTCTGGTTCGCCACCATCTTCAAGCGGTTCGGCGCCCTGGGGCTCACCATCGCGCTGCTGGCGTTGGGCCTGGCGCTGGTCGGCTTCATTGCCCTGGTGACGTTCCAGCAGGCATGGCCGGCAGTGGGCCAATGGTTCACGGACACCGGAGCGCTGGGCCTGACGCTGTGGGCCATTCCGGTGACCGGGCTGCTCGCCGTCGGTTCCTACCTCACCCTGCGCAGGATGCCCGCCTGAGTCCGGAACGGCCCGGACCACCACAAGGGAAGGACGTACGACGGCGGCCGCGTGCCGCCGTCGTACGTCTTTCCTGTGCGGGGCGTCGTCTTAAGCGCCATTGCGGCGCGTGCCGGCAAGTAAGATTCTGCGGGTGAGGGGAAACGGTCGGCGCCCGGGCGCGCCCGCGGGGGAGTGGATCAAGTACGCGGCACTTTTGGTGCTGGCGGTTGCGGCTTTCGGGGTCGCCGCGCTGGCCCTCATGGGCCCGCGGGACCCAAGCGGGACCGTTCCCGTGGCGGCGGCGAGCACCCCTGCGGCATCGGCCACCGGTTCGCCGGCGGCCTCCCCGGCTCCTGCTTCACCTGCTCCGGCCCCCACGTCCACCTCAACGGGCCGGCCGGCAAAGATCGAGCTGCCCGAGAACCCCGTCCTCCTCATCATGGGGGACTCCTATACGGCCGGCGACGGCGCCGACCAGCCGGACGGGAGCTGGGCGAACCTCGTTGCGGGGTCGCTGGGATACCCCACCAACATCGACGGCCGCGGCGGGACCGGGTTCGCGTGGGGCGGCGGTGCCCGGGACGACCAGGGCGGCGAATACGAAATCCGGCTGCGGCAGACCGCGGCCAACAACCCGGCCTTCGTCCCCAACCTGCTGGTTCTCCAGGGCGGGCAGAACGACGCCGAGATCACCGATGCCGGTGAGATCACGGACGCCACCCGGCAGACCATTGAGTCGGCCCGCCGGTTCTGGCCGGGGGTGCAGGTGGTGGTGCTCGGGCCGTCGGCGCCGCAGCCGCTGGGGGAGGACCTGCGGGATGTGAACACTGCGGTCCGGGCCGGTGCCGAGGCGGCGAACGCCCCCTTCATCGACGCCGTGGAGGGCCGCTGGTTCACGGCCGCGAACAGCCCGGGATTCGACGCCGACGGCGCGCATCCGAACGCCGCCGGGCACGCTTACATTGCGGACAAGTTCCTGGAGTCCTGGGCCGCGCTGGCGGAGTAGCGCTGCGCTGGCAATTTTGCGCTGGTCATTTATTGCCGGGCCGGTGGAATAAGAAGTGTGGGGGCCGACAGCTATTTGCGGATCGACGCTGATCCGCCGCCTCCGCCGTCGGCCCCGGTCTTTATGTATTTGGGTTGGAGCGTTTGGCGGCGCCTTTGCTCAGCGCCGCCAAACCATTGAGACCATCGGGTTCTACGCCGACTGCAGGAATGGGCTGACTGGGCCTCAGATCCCAGGTGCACCCCCATGCATTCCCATCCTTTACTGAAGACTGTGCGGGAACCGGCTCAACATCTGCGCCAATTAGGGTCAAGAATTCCTCAAGACTGGATGGCCGGGAACTTTCCCGGGAACTAATCCAGCATCTAGGGACGGTTGGTTTCCGGGGCAAGCCACGACAGGGCCGCCACCACCTGGGCCTGGACTCCCATGGACAGGGTGGGGTCCAGCACCGGGGCGAAGAACGGCGAGTGGTTGCCCGGAATGTCGCGGCTGACGGTTCCCTGGCTCTCGGCGGCCTGGTACGTTGCCGGGTCCACGCCGCCCAACAGCCAAAAAGTGTAGGGCGCCCCGAAGGCATCCGGGATGTGGCTGAAGTCCTCAGATGCGGTCTGGGGCTGCGCCTGGCCCACCGCAGCGGCACCAAAATGGGCCAGGAACGCGGCGGTCACCTGTTCCGTCACGGCTGCATCATTGTCCGTCAGCGGGAACTGGTCGTAGAACTCGAAGTCCGGCTCGCGCGGAGACTCCGCTGACAGGCATTCACCTTTGACTATCCGCTCGATGGCCGCCAGCATCGTGGACCGCACCTGCGGATCATAGGTGCGGATGTTGAGGAGCAGCTCGGCCCGGTCCGGGATGATGTTGGACTTGGTCCCGGCGTTCAGCGCCCCAACGGTCAGGACGGCAAACTCGCCGGGCCGTATCTCCCGCGACACCACAGTCTGCAGCCGCAGCACGATGGATGCCGCCAGCACCACGGGGTCAACGGCCATGTGCGGCATGGACCCGTGGGCGCCTTTGCCGTACACGGTGATCCTGAGGGAGTCGCCGGCGGAGAGTACCGGCCCGGCCGTGGTGGAAACTGTTCCCGCCGGGGCGGGCATCACGTGCTGGGCAAGCGCGACGTCGGGCCGCGGCACCTTGGCGGCCAGGCCGTCGTCGACCATTGCCTTGGAGCCGGCACCGACCTCCTCGGCGGGCTGGAAGAGGGCGATGTAGGTGCCGGACCAGGCGCCGCGGCCATCCGCCATCAGTTTGGCGGCCCCCAGAAGGGTGCTGACGTGCACGTCGTGTCCGCAGGCATGCATGACGCCGACGGCCTCGGACGCATAGGAAAGTCCGGTGGCCTCGGTGACCGGAAGCGCGTCCATGTCCGCCCGCGCCAGCACGGTGGGCCCGCTGCCGTTCGCCAGGACACCCACGACGCCGGTGCCTCCGAGGCGGACCACGCGGTAACCGAACGCGGCAAGTTTGTCCTCCACCAGCCGGGCGGTGCGGTGCTCCTCCAGGCTCAACTCGGGATGGCGGTGCAGGTCCCGGTACGTATCCCGGATCCAGCCGAGCTCCGCCTCGAGGCCCGCCAGTACTTTCTCCGCATTGCTCATCAGGCCAGTATGCCGTCCCATTGTCCGGCCAGATATGGGCCGCCGTCGTATCTTTTTTTGCGGGAGGCGCCGGAATAAGTCAAGTCTTGAACCGCCGCTGTCGATGCCGGATCCTGTGCCGATGGGCGTCAGCGAAGAGGTGCGGGCACTGTCCGCGGTAGTGGACCGGCTTGCCGAACGGCACCCGGGCCTGTCCCGGCACGTGATCGAGGACGTGGTCCAAGAGGAGCATCGGTCACTGGACCGGGGCAGGGTGCGGGACTTCGTGCCCATCCTTGTGGAGCACGCGGCGCGGGACCGCCTGCACACCCTGAGCCTCCAATCGTGTAACAAAAGGTCCAATTTCAGGGCCGCGCCGAACCCATCCGCCGCTTAGCCGAACGCTGCAAACGCTGTTCAGGGTTCTGGAGGCCGGCCAATCCTTATCGGCGCACGGAAATGCCTTGACAGCTTCGGCGCGATCCTACTTTCTTGGCTAGCATGGCTGACTTGCCCGTGTGACAACCGGTAGGTGTTTTCGCAGGTCAGCGTCAGATGAAGTTTAGCTAAACGATTTACTAATTAACGGTTGCGATGGCCCCACTGGCCCGCGGAATTACGCCCCCGCCACTTTGGACGGGCCGGCTCCCCGCGATCGCCCTGCCACCTGCGGCTGACCCCTCCTGGTCGCGAGGCGTGACAGCATTTGTAAATTGCCGAGTCGAAAAACCCTCTTGACCTCACATGTCACTTGTGAAGTTCCGCGGCAATAAGTGGGAGGTGGCTATCCGAAAAGGTGGGCGCTGGAATTGACTTGCTATTCCGGCCGCGCGGCATCCTCGTTTTGCGGCCAGCCTCCGGCTATGTAGTCTTTCAAGCGACATGCCGATTTGGGGGCGGGTCAAAACAAGCTTGTAGCCGGCGCCTTACTGGGTGCCGGCAGGTTGATCTGTAGAGCATGCGTAGGGGTGCATTCTTGATTCGCGTTGAAGGTCTCAGAAAGAAATTCCAGAACGTCACGGCAGTGGACGGGTTATCCATGGAGATACCCACGGGATCCGTGTTCGCGTTCCTTGGAACCAATGGAGCAGGAAAAAGCACCACCATCTCCTGCATGACAACCAGCCTTCCGTTTGATGAAGGCACGATTGTCATCAATGGCAACACCGTCGGAAAAGACGATGAGCGGATCCGGCGTGACATTGGCGTCGTCTTCCAGCAGTCGCTGCTTGACCCGCTGGCCACCCCGGTGGAGAACCTCAGGCTCCGCGCTGGGTTCTACGGACTAGGACGCAAAACCGATGCCCGGATCAAGGAACTCACTGAACTGGTGGACCTGGGAAGCTTTGCCAACCGCAGCTATGGCCCCCTTTCAGGCGGGCAAAAGCGGCGTGTCGACATTGCCCGCGCCCTGATCCACAGCCCGTCCGTCCTGTTCTTGGATGAACCCACGGCCGGCTTGGATCCGCAGAGCCGGGAACAGGTATGGGAAGCGATCAACACCCTGCGCGAGGAACAGGGCCTCACGGTGTTCCTGACGACCCACTACATGCAGGAGACCGAGAACGCCGACGAGGTGGTGATCATTGACAAGGGCAGGAAAATCGCAGCCGGTACGCCGGCGGAGCTCCGCTCCCAGCACAGCCGCAGCGTGCTGACAATCCAGTCGCTGGCCCATGCGAGCCTTGAACGCACCGTCACGGAACTCGGCCTGCCCTACGAGGCCCGGACCGACGTATTCGAGATCGGCGTCGAAACGACGCGGGACGCGCTGGCCGTCATCGATGCCCATCGTGAACATATTGGAAACTTCGAATTACGGCACGGAACGATGGACGACGTCTTCCTTTCGCTGACTGGAAAGGCATAAAGATGCGAATTACCGCTCTCCTTATGGGCCGCAATTTGTCCTTGTTCTTCCGCGACAGGATGGGTGTATTTCTTTCCCTCCTTTCAGCCATCATCCTTTTCGCCCTTTACGCCTTGTTCCTGGGAAATCTCCAGGTGGAGAATGTCCAGGAAAAATTCCCTAATGCCAGTGCCGGGGATGTTCAGGGCTTTGTCAATTCCTGGGTGTTCGCTGGCATCGTCATGATCACTACGCTGACCACCAGCCTTTCGGCCCTCAACATCTTCGTTGAGGACAGGGCATCCGGACGCTTCAAGGATTTCATGGTCTCTCCGGTGCGGCGAGGTCAGTTGGTGGGCGGCTACCTGCTGTCGAGTTTCGTGATTGCCGTGATGATGAGCACCGTGATCCTGGTGGTGGGGCAGGTCTACATGCTTGCCAGCGGTCAGCCCATCACCTCGTGGACCGGCCTGGCGCAGACCTTCGCCTACATCTGCCTGCTGTCCGCAGCATTCTCGGCACTATCTTCCTTCATCGTGACGTTCATACGCAGCTCCAGCGCCTTCTCGTCACTTGGCACTATCGTCGGAACAATCATTGGTTTCCTCGCCGGTGCCTACATCCCCTTGGGAACCCTGCCGGACGGGGTCACCAACGTCATCAACGCCCTGCCGTTCTCGCAGGCGGCGATGCTGGTGCGCGGCCCACTCACCGAGGCAACCATCGACCAGCTTGCCGGAGGCCAGGATCAGGCCATCACCGCCCTGGACGAGTTCTACGGCGTCGACATCTTCGTGTCAGACCTTGCCGTCACAGTGCCCATGGCCATTGGCGTCATGGTCGCCGTCCTTGCGCTGTTCGCCGCGCTGGGCATGGTGCGGATCCGCACCCACATCCGCTAGGCCTCAACACCAATTTCCCCCACACCACCGTCCCCGACGGTGGTGTGGCTTGGTGCACCCTTTTTCGCTGGCAGGTGCACCCTTTTGCATTAGGAGCCATTGATATGAGTCAAACCATCGGGCTGTTTCCAGGGCAGGGCAGCCAGTACGTAGGTATGGGGAACCGCCTCGCCAAAGGGAACGCCGCCGCCGCTGCGGTGTTCGACCGGGCCGGGACCGCTACAGGTGTGGATGTGCGGCAGCTTTGTTGGGAAACCGACAGCGCCGAACTGGAACGCACCGAAAATGCGCAGCTGGCGCTGACAGTCTTCAGCCTCGCCGCACACAGCGCCTACGAATCAGGGGGTGGCGCCCCTATCGATGGCTGTGCCGGGCACAGCGTTGGCGCCATCGCGGCGGCCGCGGCCGCCGGCTATCTCTCCATTGAATCGGCGTCGGTCCTTGCCCAGACCAGGGGCCGCCTGATGGCCCGTGCACCCGGCAGCGGAGGGATGCTTGCGGTCGCAGTCCCTGCCCGGGACCTTGCAGAAGAAGGCCGCAAGGCCGGGCAGGACATGGCGCTCGCCTTCGGGCTGGATGTTGCCGCCCACAACGGGCCGCGGCAGATTGTGCTTTCCGGGGCAGCTCCCTCACTGGACATGGCGGCAGCAGCCCTCGGAGCCAAAGCCAAACGGCTCAGTGTCAGCCACGCTTTCCACTCCCGTCTTATGGGACCCGTGGAGGCGGAATGGCATGAGGTGCTGGACAGCGTAGGGATAGCCAAGGCCGCCGGGACCTATATCGGCTGCACGGACGCCAGGCCAACCCGCCGGGGTACCGACGTCCTGGCAGACCTTAAGCGAGGCCTGTGCCACCCCGTGATGTGGAGCTCGGTAATGGAGGAGAGCCGCGCATATGACCGGCTCTGCATCTTCGGCTCAGGACGGGCTATTGCCCGCTTGGCCCGGCCGTATCAGCAGTCTCGGGAAGTGCTCATTGTTGAGGACAACGTCAAGCTCGCGGAAGGTGCTGGCCGTGCATAGCGTCGATGCCACCGGGCCCGATGTTCCCGCCCGGCCCGTAGCCCTGATAACGGGTGCGTCCAGGGGCATTGGTCACGCCTCTGCTGTCGCACTGGCCCAGGCCGGATACGACGTCGTGGGCTTCTCGCGTTCCGGTGAATCGGACAGCTCCGAGACGGCAGAACTCGTCCGGCAGGCTGGTGGGACTTACAGTTCGCACAAGGTTGATGTCTCGGTGGAAGCAGACGTAAGGACGGCTTTCAGGTCCTTCCTGGCGGCTACCGGAAGGCGCCTGGATGCCGTGGTGGTTTCCGCCGGCATCACCTCTGATGGACTCGCCGCAACGATGTCTGCGGACCGCTTTGACTCAGTGATCGCCGTCAACCTGCGCGGCACCTTCCTGGTGTGCCGGGAAGCGGTCAAGGCCATGCGCAAGTCCGGGGGCTCGATTGTCCTTCTCAGTTCAACTTCCGGCGTGTCCGGCCAGGCAGGCCAGATCAACTACAGCGCCAGCAAGGGCGGCGTGAACGCCATGACGCAATCTCTGGCCAAGGAAGTTGCGGGCATGGGGATTCGCGTTAACGCCGTGGCACCTGGGTTCACGGACACTGACATGTTCCGACGCATGGACGCTAAGGCCCGGCACGATCTCACCCGTCACATCCCGCTACAGCGCGTAGCGCACGCCGACGAGGTAGCACGCGCTATCCGGTTCCTGGCCACCCCGGAGTCCAGTTACATCACCGGCCAAATACTTCCCGTCGACGGCGGACTCACCGCCTGATTGCACCACCAAGCCGAAAGAAGGACACCATGCCTGAAAACACTGAGCAGTACCAACGCGCCCAGCGCCGCTTCGAACTCAACGCCGCAGTCCGGCGGAGCATTATTGGGGGTCTCGACCTCCCTGTGGACCCAGACCTGGTAGATGACGACCAGCCCCTGTTCGGGCGGGGACTGGAACTCGACTCGCTGGACACCCTCGAAATCGTCAGCCTGATGGAAGAGGATTTCGGGGTTTATATCACCGACGAACAGCGGTTTGTCTTCGGATCCGTCAACAAGCTGGTGGACTTCGCCGAAGCCGCCCAACTCGCTGACAACGGCGCCTGAGTTGGAACGGGCCCTTTCCGCTACGGAGCTGCTTCAGCGCCTGCCGCACCGGCACCCGTTCGTCCTGCTGGACGGCCTGCACTCAATTGATCCCGGCGTCAGCGGCGTGGGGATCAAGAACATCAGCATCAGTGACCCCGTTTTTGCCGGGCACTTTCCGGGCAGGCCGATCTATCCCGGCGTCATGATGATTGAGGCCGCTGCCCAGGCGTGCGGCGTCATCGGCACGTTCACGGACGACGTTGACGGTGACCAGGCGTCCATCGGCTACCTGGCCACCGTGAAGCGCTTCGCGTTCAAGGAATTGGTGATTCCCGGCGACCAGTTGCAGATCCAATGCCGTCGGCACGTTTCCGTGGGATCGCTCATCGAGTTCAAATGCACGCTGACAGTAGGCAGGAAAACTGTGGCGGAGGGAAGCCTGGCAATCAGCGTGGGGCACGGAGACAAGCAATGACCCTGATCCGGGAATACCAACCCGCCGATGCTGCCGCGCTCGCCGCGCACTTTGTGCGGAGCCGGTACGGCCCGCACCACGGGGCTTCGTTGCTCGGGGCCAACACCATGGCCGCCGTGCTGTCCGAACGGGCACCTGAGCTGTTCATGGTGGCCATGGATGGTGACGATATTGTTGGCTGCATCGGGTTCATGCGCGGCTCCGGTAGGCGCGTCACCCGGGACGGTGAACTTTTCGCGGGCCTGTTCGTCCTCGACCCCCGGCACCGCAACTCCATGCTCGCCGGCAACATGTTCGTGAAGTCCTTCGAAAAACTGGTTGCCGGCGGAACCCGCGCCATGCGGATCGAAGCGAACCCCACGAACAAAAAAGCCTTTCCCCTGTATCTGCGGGTGGGCTTCCGCGCGCTTCCGGGTGCCAAGGCTGACGAAGACGGATACATCGAGTTGGTCAGCCACCTGCCGGGCGTCATTGGCGACCTTCTCCGCAGCAACATCGGCGACGAACTGAGCGATGTGCTGCCGCGTTTCAGCTGGCGCAATGCCGCCGGTGGCCGGGACACAGCCCCCACGTCAGGCGTCACCGTAGACCCGGACGGATCTGCCGTGGTCAGCTACGACCTTAGCGCCGGTGACTTCAGCCTGCGTGCCAGCATTGCCATGGACTCCGGAGCCACCCTGGGGTACGACGTCGTCTCCGGATCCATTACGGAACTCCCGCTCCACGCCGGCATGGACCGGCACGGGGAAGCAGAGCCCAGAGCAGTTTGGGAGCTGGCCCCCGGCGTCGTTGCCCAGGCGGACACCTTCGGCACCGTATCCATCCTCGGCCCGGGCTTCCCGGGGCCCGTCTTGGTTGACCACTGGCCGGTGGTCCGGGGGAGTACCGCCTCCGGCTGGCGGCGTCCCCGGCTTTCCCCTGTGGCGTTCGAGGCCCGTGAGGACGGCTGGCGGATGAGCGCCGACGGCATTGACGGAACTGTGACGCGGGACGTCCGGTTCGGCGACGGCCGGATGAGCATTTCATCGGTTCTTTCCACGGACGACGGCGGCAAAGAGTTGGTTGTCAGCCCATGGGTTTCGATGCGGGCCGCCGAAAAGTATCTGGTGGCGGCCGATGGAACAACGGTGGGAGGGCCCGTGGTCCGGGGCATCTGGCCGCGGGACTTCACCGACTTCGAAGCCTGCGCCGACGAGGTCCAGCCGGAGCTGCCCGCCCGGACAACGCTGTGGCGCAACCAGTCGCTGGTCCTTGAAGCCTCCTGGCCCAAAAACGTGACGGCTCGGCATGAAGGTAACCACCTACCGCAGCTCCGCGGGCCGGCAAACAGCACGGTGGCGTACATGGTGGCGGTGAACACAGCCGGCAGTACGCCCGCCCCCCGGATATTGTCGACGCCGGCCGGCATCACGGTGGAGAAGGTCCGCCGGGTCCAGCGGACGGCGAAACGGGCAGCCACGCAAACCCGAACGGTCACCTGGCAAGCGTCAAAACGTTCCGGGCGGGACATCGTCGAACACCTCGGCGCCGTGATGGAGTTGCGCTACTCGGAAACGGCCGGCGGAGTGGTGGGCTGGTCCCACGACGGCAACCAGATTCTCTCAAGCCCCTACCCGGGCGTCCGGAGCTGGGGCTCACTCACGGACTGGGCCGCGGGCCTGTGGGCATCCCGCTGTGCACCCCGGGACAACCCCGAACAGGGCGTCGAATGGGTTGGAAGCGCCTTCGCCATCCCGCTGGCCGGTACTGTTCCGCGCTCCGGGCAAGACTCGTGGACGCTCGAGGCCGTGGATGGCCCGGTGCCGGCCATCGAAGTCGCCGCCGCGCTGGCGCCGGGGCAGGAGAACGGCGACATGGCTTTCTATCTCACGCCGGCCAGTCTCCCGGGAGCGTCCGTCCTGTTCGGCCACCCACAGGGTGAAAAGTGGGTAGTGGAGGCCACCGGCCACGCCTGGACTGTGGGTACCTCCACGATCGCCGTCGAGCTGCAAGGCGGAGGCTACCTGGTGGTCCGGCCCGTGCACGGACTGCACCAGGAACTGTTCGTCCGCTCGGAACGCAAGGGCCTGCACCTCTCGCTGCTCTCCAGGCCCGGCGAAGACGGCGCCGAAAGCCGGTGGAGGATCAGCGTCCTGCCACACAGGTCCGCCGCCCTCGCGGAAATGGACCGCTGATGGTGCGTCGTCCCCTGGTCTTCTTCTGTCCCGGAAAGTTCAGTTTCGGGGAACTGCAGAATGCCATTACCGTTGCCAGGCAGCTCTCCCCGGAAGATGCCGTCGAATTCCTTGTCGCGGAGCAGTACCTCGATATTGTCCGCCGGTCCGGCATCGATGCCCGCGCCGTTCCCCAGGGCCCGGGAAACCGGGAAGCCACCATGTCCCTTCTGCGGCAGTTGCGGCCCCTGGCCGTGGTGGTGGCCGACCACCACCTCCTCGCCCTGGAACGGGGCAACGTATCCGCGCAGCAGCTCCTGGACCTCGGCTGCCCCGTTATCGCCATGGATTCACTGTGTATGGGCCCGGCAGCCTCCACATTGACGATGGCCGTTGCCCGGCAGGCGGGCACCGCACCCATCCACCGCTGGTTTCCTCCCGAGACGACAATCCCGGCGCTTCCCGACGACGTCGCCCTCATGCGGGCTGTACCTGTGGCCGGCCTGGGCCGCCCCGCGGACTCCTTCAACCTCTACGGCGAAGAGCTCAGGCCTGCACGGACCAAAGCGGAGGTCTTCAGCTCCCTGGGGATAAGCAGCAAGCGGTCCCTGGTGGTTGCAGCCCAGTCAGGCTGGGCCACCTCGGCGTACGGCCTGCTGGGACGGGTATCCCGGAACGCAGGCACGGATACCTACCGCAGCCTCAAGGACCGGTGGGCGGCCGAGATGTTCAGCCGCACCGGGCGGCACGTCACCGTCCTGGAACTTTCATCGAGCGCCCGGAAGGCCACCGTCCACGGCAACGTGGAGTTCCTGTCCTGCCCGTACCTGCCCATGGATGACTTCGCCGACATTCTGGCTGCCGCTGACCTCTACGTCACGGACAACGTGACATCCGGTGCCATGGCCAAGGCCGCAACCCTCGGCACCCCGGTCCTGGCACTGGTAAACCAGCACAACGAACGCTCCGGAGACCCGTTCTCCGCCGGATGGCTGGCCGACATGGAGGCAAGCTTCCCGGGGTTCGGGGTCAGATTTCTGGTCAACCCCTTCGGCTGGGCCGAAGAGCTCGCTCCGCTCCTGTACAGGAACGGCTACATGGCCGCGCTGCCAAAGGCCGAAATCTACAACCTGGAAGCCTGCGTGGCAGCTGTCCAGGAACTCCTTGGTCGGCGTGACGGGCCCGCTACCCAGGCGCTCAGCCGCCAGGTGGCAGGCCTGCCGACGGCCGCCGCGCTCATCCGCGAACGCGTTAGCGCCTGATCTTCCCACGCCGTCCTCCCTTCGCTCGCTGTCCTTCCGTATACCCGTCGCAACAGCGGACCCGCAAGCCTTGCGGACTCCGCACCCACAAAGGAGAAACCATGCTCACCACCGAGGAAAGCTACGCAGCAATCCGCAACACCGCCGCCGTCTACAACCGGGGCGGCGAAGTCCTCCGGCTCACGGGAACCCATCGTGTTGAACTCCTGTCCTGGCTGCTCGCCAAGCAGACTGAATTCGCTGAACCCGGCACCGTCGTCGAATCCCTGATCCTTGGCGAGGCCGGGAACGTGGAGGGGTCAGCACTGGTGGTGCTGGATGACGAAGCCGCCGTGGTCATCGCGGACTCGCAGGCACCGCTGCTGCCGGTGGCCCTGGCCGCCATCGAAAGCCTTGGCCTGGAGGGCACCTTCGCCGAGGACGCAGAAGACCTGGCTGCCGTCCTCGCCGTTGAAGGCCCGCTGTCCTGGCAGGTCGCAGAGGACGTCACTGACGAGCCCATCTCCGAAATCCTCCTCAACGAATGGCGCCGTGGCACGCTCAACGGAACCGCCTGCATGCTCGTCCGCATCGGCACCACCGCCGAATACGGCTACCTGGTCATCACGTCCGCCGCCGGGTCTTCCGCGTTCGACCGGCTGGTGGGACGCGCCCAGGACATTGGTGGCGGCCGCATCGACAAGAAGGTCCTCCACCGCGCCCAGGCCGAAGTGAACCACCCGGTACTGCCCTCCCAGGCCCAGGGCCTGAACATTTTCGAAGCAGGCATCCAGTGGATGGCCACGCCAAACCGCGACGACGAATACCGGGGCAAAGCCGGCGTCCAGCTTGAAGCGCCGGGCCGGAAAGTTGTGGCAGCGGTGAGCGACAACGCAGACTTCCCGGAAGCCGGGACCGCCGTCACTGACGAGGGAGTCACGGTGGGCCAGGTCCAGACCGCCACGGCGCGGGCGGGCCTCGACTCCGGGTTCGGGCTCCTGCTCCTCGACGTCCCGTACTGCGTTCCCGGGCTGACGCTCGTTGCCGGGGGCCGGACCCTGTCCACAGTGGCCCGTCCCGCCGTTGACCCGCAGTCCTGGACCCAGCAGATCGGCGGATAAGACATGACAATCGTAGTTACCGGCATCGGGATGATGACCGCGGTGGGCGACACGGCGGACGAATGCTGGCAAAACATTGCTGACGGAAAGTCCGGACTCTCCACGGTCAGCGTGGTACCCCACCCCGGGCTGATCAGCACCCGGGCGGGTGAGGTGCGCTCCAAGCACGTGGATGCCGACGACGACGATGACCGCAGCATCATCCTCAGCCGCATCGCCCTCGAAGAAGCGCTGACAACAGCGGGTTTGGCCGTCGATAGTCCCTACCAAAACCATCGGGTGGGGCTGGCCATCGGCACATCGCTCGGCGGTGCGCGGAGGGGAGAGGAATTTCATCGCCAGTGGCTCGCCCGGGGCCTGCGGCAGGCAGACGCCGGGCTCCTGCGCCAGTACCCGCTGCACGCCACGGCCGACTACCTGGCCGCGCGTTTCAAGCTCTTCGGGCCACGGACGGTGCACTCAAATGCGTGTGCAGCAGGGTCGGTGGCCATCGCCAACGGCATGGAGTACCTCCGGACCGGGGCAGCGGACATGGTGGTGGCCGGCGGCGTGGACCCATTGGCCTATTTGTCGTTCGGCGGGTTCTCCTGCCTGGGTGCCCTATCACCGAAAGACTGCGCCCCGTACAGCAAAAGCGAAGGCCTCACCCTCGGGGAAGGTGCCGGATTCCTGATCCTGGAAAGGGCCGAATCCGCCCATGCCCGCAAAGCTCCCGTCCTGGCTGTCCTGTCCGGATACGGCCTGTCGGCGGACGCCCACCACCCCACCGCGCCCGATCCGCGCGGCCGTGGTGCCCTCTCTGCAATGATGTCTGCCCTGGAGATGGCCGACGCCACGGCAGAGCAGATCGATTACATCAACGGCCACGGCACGGGCACTCCTGCCAACGACGGTGGCGAGAAGAAGATTCTGCTCCACCTTGGCGAGAACAACATCCCCATGAGTTCCACCAAGTCCATGATCGGCCACACGCTGGGCGCCGCCGGAGCAGTTGAAGCCGTTACCACCGTCATGGCATTGCGTGAACAGGTCCTTCCGCCCACGGTGGTCCCGGACGATTTCGAAGAAACGCTCGATTTCGATGCCGTGCCGGGCTCCGGGCGCCCGGCAGCCATCTCCCTGGCCCTGTCCAACTCGTTTGCGTTCGGCGGCAACAACTCGACGCTGGTTTTCCGCAGCAAGGCCAACGCCGGCGAACGGGCAGCGCCCGCGGCACGGCAGGTGGGTATCACCGCTGTGGCATCCATGGTGGGTCCTGCCGGAAACTCCGAGGCCGTAGCCGAAGCACTGTTCTCCGGGACCCCGCTTTACGGCAACAGTTCGGTAACCATCGACGAATACGGCCCCTTCCCCATCGGGGAAGTACCGGAATCCGTGCAGAAATCAGGCATCAACCCCACTGCACTCCGACGCCTCGATGCCCTCAGCAAACGCTCGGCATCGGTGGTGGGGCAATTGC
The DNA here is from genome assembly GCF_030818145.1 of Pseudarthrobacter sp. SORGH_AS 212. Taxonomy (NCBI): domain Bacteria; kingdom Bacillati; phylum Actinomycetota; class Actinomycetes; order Micrococcales; family Micrococcaceae; genus Pseudarthrobacter; species Pseudarthrobacter sp. SORGH_AS 212. The sequence continues at coordinate 3,191,839 of NZ_JAUTAA010000001.1, forward strand.
TCAAGGAAAGGCCGCTCAGCCGTACCGAGCTCCAAACAACCGGGCTCATCTTTGCCACTGCTTCGGGACCGATGTCTACGGTGGAGGCTTTCCAACGCGGCCTCATTACCGAGGGGGCAGGCAACACCAGGCTGTTCCCCAACACCGTGATGAACGCCTCCGCCGGCCATGTCGCCCTGCTTCACGGACTGAGGGGACCTACAGCGACGTTTTGTGCCGGAAGCACCAGCGCTGTCAGCGCCCTGCACTTCGGCCACCAGCTGATTGCCTCCGGCTCCTGCGATCGTGTGATTGTCCTGTCGGCGGATGAAGCGTCCACTGCCCTGTTGGCTGGCTACGCGCGCATTGACGGCTACCTCAGCAAGGACACACTCCGGCCCTTTGGCAACAGCGGCCGCCTCTACAGCGGTGCAGCCGCCGCGATGCTGCTGGAATCCACGGACCACGTCCAGGCGGTGCCTCCGGCCCGGATACTGGGGTTTGGTTTCGCTGGAGACGACAGCGGCTGCGGCAACATCAAACAGGACCCCACAGCGTGGAGGCTGGCAATGTACCAAGCCATCCGGTCAGCCGGGCTGGAACCCTGCGACATCGATGTGGTCATTGCTGCTGCGCCGGGCAGGGACCAGATCGACCAGCTTGAGCGCCGGGCCATCAACAGCCTCCACCTGACGCAGGCCGTGGTCAGCGCTCCAAAGGCGGTCCTGGGTGACACCCAGTCCTCAGCGGCGCTCCTTGGCGTGCAACAGGCACTGTGGATGAAGGCACGCGCACAGGTTCCCGGGACAACTCATTTCGTATCCGGAGCAGACGGAGCAGCCGCCCTTGACGGCGCGCAACCATTCCGGGTTTTGGTGAATTCGATGGAGATCGGTGGCAGCTATCAGTCCGTGGTGGTCCAAGCCTAGGAAACACTCGTGGACATAGTGAAGCTTTCTGGGCTCGGCCGTCCGCCTGCCATGGATAGGCGGGGCGGATTGGAGGCGTGGCGGACCCGCGCCGGAGAAGAAGCGGGTCCGCCACGAATGGGCGAGGGGCGCAGGATGATCCGCCTGCTGCAGAAGAGCGGACAGTGCTGCTTGTCGCCCGCTCTGGATACGGAAGGGGAAACCGGTCAGAACTTCTGCAGCTCGTGCCTGGCGTGGTGGAGCGCCAGCCACACCCCGGGCTGCCTGGCGGTGGCGCGGTGCTCGCTGCCTGTGGGCATAGACGTGCAACGGCATGTCCACCGTCCAGCTGCGCTGCGCTGGCTGGCAAGGACCACCGAGGCGACCTTTCAGCCCTCCATTGGACACTGGGCCGTGGCCGAAGCCTATTGGAAGGCCAGCGGCAACGCCCGCCGGAGGCCGGCACCAGGTGAATTCGGGCTGCCCCGCGTCCCGGGGACCGGATGGGGCAAACACGCGTTCGACGGCACCACGGAATGTGATTACTGGCTTCAGGAAGTTGACGGAATATCCCTTGCGCTGGTCCTGGGCCCTGCGCCTGCTATTGAAGGACGGAGGAGGAGTCCGATTCACTGAACAGAAGCGTTAGTTTTAGTTCAACGGCCCTGACAGATCGACCCCGCTCTGTTCGCGACGAGTCTTTCCGCGGCCTCCCGACGGCTAAGAAACCAAAGTGCGGAAATCAACCGGTCATGAATTGCCGTGCCGATGACGACATGCTCCGCGGCATCGGTAGGATCCGCCGGAAGGTCGGTAAGTGTCGCCGCTGCCAGTTTGACCAGCAGCTCCCACGCGAGTGTGAGTGTGGCCGGGTCCACTGGTGTGCCCGCCTTTACAGCAGTATCCAAAGCCTGGGTCAGGGCGCAAATGTTCGGATCATCCATGCCGTGCCGGTTGCCGAGCTCAGATACTAATTCTGGTGGCGCGGACTCCTGTGGATTCTGGGGGCCGACGCGATCTGCTGACAGCGCCGCAACTCCCAGGCGAATTGATGCCGCCTCGTCGATGGTAGCCGTATTCACCGCCTCCAGCACTTTTCGGGTGCCCGCCACGGACAGCCCTTGGACGTCGATAAGTATTTTGACCAGTTCCAGCCGCCGCAAATGACTCGCGTCGTAAGCAGACGTACGTGGCGAGAGAGGCTGCCCACGGTGAAGCAGGCCTTCACGCAAGTAGAACTTGATTGATGGCACGGGTACTCGCGACTGGCGCGATAGTTCCGAAAGCTGCACTGGTGACCTCCTAGACGCGACCGTACCATCACATAAAGTCGCCAAGCCTGTCGTGGGAGGCAACCTCGTGCCAGGTGCTCCTTGCTGCGAGCGGCACACGGTTCTAACCGTTCAGTATCGGGGGACGTGGAAACGATGCCTTCGCTCGGGACTTTGTCGTTGTTCTAGGCTCTGTCCCCGAGTCCCACTCAAGAAGATGGAGTGAGCTGGGGCGGAAGTTGGACGGACGCCCCTGCGGGCGAACAGGGCATGTACTCTCGTAATGTCCTCCGAATAGTCAACTCGATGGCTATAATCAGGGCGGGGGTCAGCTGGTGATTCCCGGCTGTCCGCGCCAGGCCCCTTGTTCGTGGCCCGCGCCCGTCTCAAGGATGCCCGCCCATGTTCAACCCCCGGCCCTTCGCTGCCGCTGCCCTCACGCTGGTCACCGTACTTGCCGGTGCTGCCCTGACGGCCCTTCCCGCCCAGGCCACCGAGCCACCCCAGCCCGCCCAGCAGCCCGCGGCTGCCGAGCTTCCCCTGCGGGACCCGAGTTCCCGGGCCGCTTCAACCCAGGCCCCCACTGACCAGTTCATTGTGGGCCTCAAGAGCCGCGGAAACATTGCTTCCGAAGCAGCGGTGACGTCCCAGGCCGCACGGTCAGCCGCAGGCCGCGTGGGCACCGCCGCCCAGTACGTGCGGGCCACCGCTACCGGTGCGCAGGTGGTGAAAACCGGCAAGTCACTTCAGGGTGCCGACGCTGACACGTTCCTTGCGGCACTCCGCTCCAGCCCCGACGTGGCCTACGCCGAGCCGGACACCATCGTCCGGGCCACCGCGGCCAACCCCAATGATCCAGGGTTTGACTTGCAGTGGGGCCTTTGGGACGAGCGTGCCGGCATCCGGGCGCTGGGTGCCTGGGACAACAACCGTGGCGAGGGTGCCGTAGTTGCCGTCGTGGACAGCGGTATCACGTATCACCCAGACTTGGCCCCCAACGTCCTTGCCGGCTACGACATGCTGTCCAACCCGGAGTGGGCGCGCGACGGCGACGGACGCGATGCCAATCCGCAGGACCAGGGCGATTGGGCCGGCGACGGCCAGTGCGAGGCCGGCTCCCCGGCCTCGCGCTCCTCCTGGCATGGAACCCACGTGGCCGGAATTGTTGCGGCCGTCGGCAACAACAACGACGGCATCACCGGCGCCGCGCCGGCTGCCAAGATCCTGCCCATCCGCGCCATCGGCTCCTGCGGCGGCTACATCTCGGACGTGGCGGACTCCATCGTCTGGGCCGCCGGCGGGAGCGTCGCCAGCGTACCTGCCAACCCGAACCGCGCCAACGTGGTGAACCTCAGCCTCGGTGGAGTCTCCGCCTGCTCCGTTACCGAGCAGAACGCCATCAATTTCGCCCATAATGCCGGCACCGCAGTGGTGGTGGCCGCGGGTAACACCGGCCGCCCGGCAGCTGAGATAAGCCCGGCCAACTGCCAGAACGTCATCACCGTGGCCGCCGCCGGAGCAGATGGAAGCCGCGCCCCGTACTCCAACTACGGCGCCGCCGTCGACGTCACTGCCCCAGGCGGCGACATGGACGCCGACTATCGGTACGGAATTCTTTCCACCTCCAACTACGGCTCGACCGTACCCGAGGACGAAGCTTACGAATTCCTGCAGGGCACCTCCATGGCCGCCCCGCATGTATCCGCCATCGCGGCCATGCTTATGTCCGAAGTGGGAAGCACCTACACCCCGGACATGGTGAAGGCCCGCATCAAGGCCACGGCCCGGCCGCTGCCGGTAGCCTGCCCCCAAGGCTGCGGTGCCGGCCTGGCAGACGCCGCCAAGGCCCTCGCCCTCACGGCCGCGGACCTTCCGGCACATACGGTCATCCCCGCAGCCGTGACGTTCTCCGACAAGGACGGCACTGCTGCAGACACCCTCACGGTGCCAGAATCGCAGGGCGTGGAGTACGTCCGTTACGACGGGACCGTCCTCCCCGCAGGCCCCCACGCAGGGTCAGGCACTGTCAGCGTATTCGCACGGTCGCTCCCGGGCTACACGTTGATGGCCGGTGCCACAGCCCAGTGGACTTACAAATACACCTCCACCACGGCGCCAGTGGCGGGTTCGCTGATCACCGTCACACCGTTCCGCGCCCTGGACACCCGGACCAGTTCCATCGTGGCGCGAGACTCCACGGTTTCCTTCCAGGTGGCGGGCCGCGGCGGCATTCCGGCCAAGGTGTCCGCGGTGGTCTTCAACCTAACAGTGGCCGAAGCCCGGTCCTTCGGGTTTGTCACTGCGTATGCTTCGGGGACCACGCGTCCGGATGCCTCCAACGTGAACTTCGACAAGGGCCAGATTGTAGCCAACTCCGTCACCGTTCCCGTAGGCGCGGACGGGAAGGTGACGCTCTTCAACAGGTCCGCCGGGGCCACGCACCTCATTGCCGACATCTCCGGCTACTACCGCGATGGGATCCCGACGGCGGCGGGCGCCTTCAAGTCAATTGACCCCAAGCGGTTCCTGGACACCCGCAGCACCACCGCCGTCGCACCCGATACCGCCCGGGCCTTCCAGGTGGCCGGCGCCAACGGATTGCCGCCCACCGTTTCCGCTGTCGTACTGAACCTGACGGTGGCGGAAGCGAAGTCCAACGGCTTCATCACCGCCTATCCATCAGGGGTCAACCGTCCGGACGCCTCCAACATCAACTTCGCCGCCGGGCAGATCATCCCCAACTCCGTGACCGTTCCGGTGGGACCGGACGGGAAGGTGATGCTCTACAACCGCTCCAACGGGGCAACCCACCTGATAGCGGACGTCGCCGGCTACTACCTGTCCGGAACCCCAACGGCGGGTGGCACCTTCCAGCCGCTGGCCGCCCCGACGCGCTTCCTGGACACCCGCTCGGGTTACCCGCTCTTGCCGGACACGGCAACGTCTTTCCAGGCTGCCCGGGAACACGGCGTTCCCGAGGGTGCCCCCGCGATAGTGCTGAACCTCACCGTGGCCCAAGCGGCGTCGAACGGTTTTGCCACCGCCTACCCGATGGCGGCAGCCCGCCCGGACATCTCAAGCGTCAACTTCGACAAGGGCCAGATCGTTGCAAACTCGGTAACCACGCCGATCGGCGAATTCGGCAGAGTCGCCCTGTTCAACCGCTCAGCCGGGTCCACGCACCTGATCGCAGACGTCTCCGGTTACTTCCTTCCGGGGTGATCCATGGAGGCTTTTCCCAGCCTCCATTTAGCCTAGTTACCGAAACGTTATATATGCTTGCTTGGTGGTTCTTAGGTCAAGCAGTGGAAACTTGTCGGTTGCGGAGGGCGCGTCCGCGCATAAAACAGCGCACAACCCAGGGCACCAAACAAGCATCATCTCAGGGCGGAAGCACTCCCTGGACGGCCTCCGTACAGTGGCCGTTGTGGGGGTGTTCTTCTTCCATACCCTCACCGCCCAGATGCCGGGCGGCTTCATTGGCGTGGACGTTTTCTTCACCCTCAGCGGCTTCGTCATCACGCTGCTGATCATGAAGGAGCGGCTCGCGACGGGCCGCGTCCGCATGGGGATCTTCTACGCCAAACGCCTGGCCCGGCTGTGGCCTGCGCTGCTGGCACTGTGCGCGGTGATCGCCGTCGTCGGCTTCGTCTTCCCCGCTTCCGGCTGGGGTGGCCAGGCAGGATTCATCCTTCCCGCCGCCGCCTACGTCATGAACTTCGCGCACGTGGGAGCGTTCGGCGACTCGATAGCGGGTGAGACGCTCGGCCCCACCTGGACGCTCGCCGTCGAGGAACAGTTCTACCTGGTGTGGCCGGTGCTCCTGCTGGTCAGGCTCCGGTACTGCAAGCTGCGGACCGCCGCGTGGGCCACGGCCGGACTCGCCGCCGCGTTCATGCTGGAACGCTTCGCCCTGGTGACGTCCGGCGCGCCGCTGAACCGGCTCTACAACGGGCCGGACACCCGGGCCGACGAACTGCTGATCGGCTGCGCCCTCGCGCTGCTGTTCACCGCCGTCCGCAACGGCTCCCGGGTGCACGCCGCCCTGGTCTCCGCCGCGCGCTGGGGTGCCCCGGCCGCGGGGACCGTGCTGGTGGCAGCGCTGTTCCTGCTCAAGGAACCGGACACGCCCGGCACCTGGTTCACCGTGTTCTGGACCGCGGGGCCCACCACGCTCTCGCTGCTGGCAGCGGTGCTGATCGGCTCACTGGTCCTGCAGCCGGCCGGCTTCCTGGGCCGGGTCCTCAGCCACCCCTGGCTCGCCTGGCCCGGCCGCGAACTCTCCTACGGCATGTACCTCTGGCACATTCCCGTCTACCTGCTGCTGCTTCCCCTCGTGCCGTCGCTGTCCGTCCGCGTCGGGTTCGCCGCCGTCCTCACCGTGGTGCTGGCGTTCGCCTCCTCGCGGCTAGTGGAGGCACCCATCCGCCGCTGGGCAAACCAAAGGCTTGAGCCCGCCGTCGTACGCCCTGCGCCCAAGCCTGCTGCCGGGAAGGCACGTGAACTGGTGACCGCCCGGTAGCCGGCAGATGAACTATGGCCCATCGGCCCTGCCCAGGCGGCGCTGCGGGGAATAGGCTGGCCACGACGGCACACGCCGGCGGCGGGCTGCCCGTGCCCGCAGACCTTCGAACAAGAGGAGATTGGCCATGACTCTTCCCCAGGAACTGACCCCCGGGACGTGGACCCTGGACATGTCCCACAGCGAGATCGGGTTCAGTGTCCGGCACGCAGGCATCAGCAAAGTCCGCGGCCGTTTCACCCAGGCCGAGGCCGAAGCCCGGGTTGGTGACTCCCTGCAGGACTCCAGCCTGCGCGCAACAGTGGCCACCGCCAGCTTTGACTCGGGCGACGCCAACCGCGACGGCCACGTCAAGGGCGAGGACTTCTTCGACGTCGAAAAGTACCCGGAGATGACCTTCCGCGGCACGTCCATCACGGGCGACGGCGAGGATTACACCCTCAGCGGTGACCTCACCATCAAGGGCGTCACCCAGCCCGTGGAACTGGAGGTTGAATTCACCGGCGTGGCCGTGGACCCGTTCGGTGCCACGCGGGCCGGGTTCTCCGCCGAAACCGAGATCAGCCGCAAGGCCTTCGGCCTGACGTGGAACGCCGCGCTGGAAGCCGGGGGAGTGCTGGTCAGCGACAAGGTGAAGATCAACCTGGAGGCTGCCCTCGTTAAGCAGGGCTGACGCTGCAGCGCTGTTTCGGCTACAGGCCGGGTGCCGGGTTTTATTCCGGGTGCCCGGCCTCTCCCGTGCCTGGCCTTTGCTACCTCGTGCCGGCGGGGGATCCTTCCACCGCATGCGACTCGGGCAGAGTCAGTTTTGCCGTGGTCCCCTGGCCGTGGCGGCTGGCCAGCGTGACGCTGCCGCGGTGGTTCTCGATGATGGACCGGGTGATGGCGAGGCCCAGGCCCGCGCCCGGAATCGCTGACGAATGGGCGCTGGCCGTCCGGAAGAAGCGCGTGAACGCGTTCGCCAGGTCCTCGTCCGTCATGCCAACGCCGGTATCTGCCACCTCGCACACCAGGTAGCCGTCCTCCCTGCGCACGCGCACTGTCACCGTGCCGCCCTTGGGTGTGTATTTGATGGCATTCGAGACCAGGTTGTCGATGGCCTGGCCCAGCCGGTCCGGGTCGAAGCGGCCCGCTGCGGGCCCCTCGGTTTCCAGGCTGAGCGTGACTCCGCCGGAGGTGGCCCGCGGCTGTGCGGCGTCCACACTCTGCGCGGCAACCTCCGCCAGATCCGCCGGCCGTGGCCGGACGGTGAGCGTGCCGGACGCGATGGTCAGCAGGTCCGCCACCAGGTTCAACAGGCGCTCGGCGTTGCGCTTGGCCACTTCCAGGCAGTGCTCCAGTTCCGGGTCCAGCCCCTCCTCGTCCATGGCGATGGACAGGTAGCCCAGGATCGAAGTCAGCGGCGTGCGCAGTTCGTGGGAGACGCTTGCCACGAACTGGTCCTTGGCCGAAAGGGCCTCCACCCAGGGCGGTGACGTCCGTGAGGGCCAGGACAGCGCCCGCCTGCCGGCCGTCGGAGCCCGGGATGAGGCGGCACGTGGCAGAGTAGGCACGCTGGCTGTTGCCCGTGCCGATCCATACGAGCTCGTCGGTGAAGGACTGCCCCTGCGCTGCGCGTGCCCGGGGGTGCTGTTCAGGCGGAAGGGGTTCCTTCCGGTCAATCCCGAAAATGGGCCGGTGCGCCTCCGCGGGGGCGGGCTCGTGCTGGACGGCCCCGCCGGACAGGCTGCCGTGGTGGCGGTTGGTGAGGATGGTCCGCCCCTCCCGGTCAAGCGCCCAGACGTCCACACTGACGGTGTCCATCACGGTGCCCAGCAGCTGTTCCCGGTCCTCACTGGCCGCGAGGAGTTCCCTGACCTCCGCCTCCCGTTCTTCCAGCCGGTGCCGTTGCAGGCGCAGGGCGTTGGCCACACCAAACGTGGTGAAGGCGATGGCGCCCAGGATGACCGGCAGCAGCACCGCCCGGATAAACGAAGCGCTGGTGAAGCCCGAACCGAGAATCATGGGCGGGAGGGCCACACTGAGGATGGCCGCGATTACCGCCAGAGTCACGCCGCCCCGGCGCGGGCCATGGGACAGCCAGACCACCGGGAAGACGAGCAGGAAGCTCAGCACGGACAAGTACTGGTCGCCGGCTTCCCGTGACAACCCGACGGCCAGGCAGTCCAGCACGGGGATGGCGAGGACCGCCCGCTCCGGCAGCCGGTCCCAGGGGATGGCGGCGCACGCGGCCAGCAGGACGGCGTGGAAAGCCAGGGAGGAAACGAATGCCGCGGACCACTTCAGGTCCGGGTGCAGGACCGATGCCAGGAGGATGACCAGCAGCATGGTGCCGGTCAGCGGCAACTGGAACAGGACCGTGCGGCCACTCCTCCCGAGCGTGCGGAAGTAGCGGGCTCCCCAGTCGAATAGCATCGTGCCCCCAGCCATGCCCCGGTTACGTCAACGTTGTTGAAGCATACTGTCTGATTCGCGCTCCCGGCTGGATGTTTCAGCTGCGGGCACCCGGCATGACGGCGGCAGGCAGGTGCTAAATCGAGTAGTGGAATCGACCAAGACAAGTACGCACTTCTCGTGTGTGGGGGATTGCCGCACCGTACATTCGGTGCATGGCTGAAATAATTGTTAGGAAGCGTGGGCGCCGCCGGATGCCCGGTGCCGCCAAGGGAACCGCCCAGGGATTCGTGTTCCTCGGCATAGCCCTTCTGGTGGCTGTGGGGATCGCCATGTTCGCGGTTGCGGGTTAGGCGGTCCGCCATGCGTGTGAGGCTGCCGTCATCCGACGGCCAGGACCTGGATTGCCCGCACCAGTTTGTGGGCCGTTGCGAGGCATGCAGTGCGTCAGCGGGCAGCCAGGCCTTCTGGTCTGCACCAATCTTGACCCAACCCGCGGGCGATCCTTCGGGGAACCTTGACTGTTGACGCGTACGTTGGGCTCATCAGGCAGTTCGGAAAGGGAGTGGACGCGATGAGCATCACCGAATACGTTGCAGCACTTGGCGGCATGCTGGCCTCACTCGGCGCCGTGGGGCTTTTGGCCGCCGGAGTCATCCGGGCCAAAGCCCGGCACTAAATGTGAAGTTCCGTCCCCCTACGCCAGCGCGGGCGGCTCGAACCGGGTGGCCGGCGACCCGTTGGGCAGCGCCTTGAGGACGTTCTCCGCAACGCTGCGCACCTTGAGGTTCCGCTGCCGCGAGACGCCGGCCAGCTTGCCGAACGCGTCCGTGTAGGAACAGCGGTTCTGCGCCATGATCACGCCGCACGCAACATCAATGGAGGTCCGGCTCTCCAACACCGCCTTGAGGTTGTCACCGGCGGACCGCACACTGCGCACCTCGAGGGCCAGCTTCATGCTTTGCGACGCGACGGCGGCAAACCAGGTGGCCTCGCCCGCCAGCTCCGGCGTGAATTCGAACCCTGCGGGACCAAGGAACACCAGTGCGCAGGACGACCGGGGATCCAGGGCGAGCGGAACGGCAAGGGCCGTTCCATAACCGGCGCCCACCAGCCTGCGGCGGTACGGTTCCCACCGTTGCGATGAGTTGTCCCCGGTGACCTGGACCGGCGCGGCGGAGGCGGCGGCCTGCGCCATGGGCCCGTCGCTGTACCTGTCTTCGGACGACGCCACGTTGTAGGCAAGGGTGGCGCTGCCGGCTGTGGCAGGCAGGTTTCCTGCCCGCGTCAGGGTTGCGGCGGCGTCCACCGGCACCCCTGCCGATCCTGCGAGTGCCACAGCGGCGCTGTCCGCCAGCCGCTGGACGGACTCCAGGTCAGTGTCCGCGCCGCTGATCAGGTCCAGCAGGAACCCCGGCCGGTCCATGCGCCTGCTGCCAACTGCCGGTTGTACTGTCACCTGTTCCCCCAATACGCTCCGTGCCGCGCGGTGATGTGCGGCTTCCCTCGAATGTAGGCGGCGCCGGTAAAGGGAACACGAGTAGTGGGTACTCTACTTTCGCCGCGTTGCCGTCCCGCACCACCTGTTTGACGGGCAGGTTGCCGGGCCACCCCCTAGGATGGGGGTAAAACCGCAGGTCAGAAAGGCGGCCCACCCCTTCATGTCCGGTGAAGAAACCCCATCCAAGGACCCCGCCCGGCGCCGGTTCACGCCCTCATCGCTCAAGGACTTCGCCCTGCCCGTGGTGATAGCAGTGGCAGCGGCCGGCATCGGCATTGCCAGCATCGCCAACGGGCTCGCCTCCCGTGACCAGGCGGACCGGGACAACGCTGCCCAGGCCACCCCCTCCCTGCCGCGCTGCGAGGTGCCGGACCGCAAGAGCCAGGTGCCGGCGTCGGGCGCGCTCTTTGGCGTGAACCTGGACCTGAACGCCAAGCCCCTGTCCCGGTACGCCGCCGACCTCGGCCACAAACCCGCCGTCAGTGTGTCCTTCGCGGGGTTCCCGTACACGGCCGAGGAGAAGGCGCACCTGGACCAGGCGGTCAGCCAGATCCGCGCCGACGGCCAGACCATGCTGCTCACCCTTGAACCCATGCAGGGCCTGGGCGCCGTCACAGACGAGGCCGTCGCCGCGCTCGCGGCAGACCTGGCATCGTTCAACGACGACGGCGTTCCCGTGATGGTCCGGTTCGCCCATGAAATGAACGGCTCCTGGTACCCGTGGTCCCAGCAGCCCGCCGCGTACGTGGACGCGTTCACCCGGATGGCAAAGGCCATCCATGCGACGGCGCCGGGCTCCTCGATGATGTGGGCGCCCAACTACGGCGGCGGCTACCCGTTCGCCGGCGGCCAGTACGAGGCCAAGCGGGACACCGCGGACTTCGCCGCCCTGGACACTGACGGCGACGGCACCGTCACCATGGCCGACGATTCCTACGCGCCGTATTACCCGGGCGACGACGCGGTGGACTGGGTGGGCATGTCCCTTTACCACTGGGGCGCAAAGTACCCGTGGGGCGAGAACGAACTGCCCGAGGCCAACAAGTTCACGGACCAGCTCACCGGCAACTACGTGGGCGCCAACGGTGACGACAGCCTGCTGACGGATTTCTACCACGTCTATGGGCAGGAGCACGGCAAACCCGTGGCCATCCCCGAATCCGCGGCGCTGTTTGCTCCCGGCGCCGGCGGTGCGGCCGAGCTGGACATCAAGAGTGCCTGGTGGGAGCAGCTGTTCAGCCCGGACCTGGCCACCGAATTCCCTCAGCTGAAGATGATCAACTGGTTCGAATGGGACAAGAACGAGGTGGAGGTCAAGGGCCGCGTGGACTGGACTGTCACCAATACGCCGGCCATCCGGGAGGCCTTCACCGCCGCCCTGCCGGACTGGTTCCGTTACGGGCCCGCCCAGTCCTGCCAGCCGGGCTGACCGCGCCTGGGCAGGTGCGCTGTCAGCGGGGCAGCCCGTCCAGCCACTCCTGGAACGTCTGGCGTCCGACGGCGGCGCCCGCCACCGGGATCAGCGCACCACTGCGCATCGCCTTGCCCATGGGGCCGGGAAAAGGAGCCTCCACCACCTTTTTGCGCTGGCCGGTCTTTTGCAGGTAGGTCCGCACCAGGCCGGCGAGCTGCTCCGTGCGCGGGCCGCCGAGGTCCGGGAGCCGCCCGCGCGGGCCGGCCTCAGCCGCGTCCACCAGGGCCTCGGCCACCTCCCGGGCTGCCACCGGGGCGGTGAACATCTTCGGGACCACGACAACCGGCCCTGCCGAGGCAACCTGCACCACCAGCGGCACGAACTCGTGGAACTGGGTGGAACGAAGGATGGTCCATGGCACGTCCCCATGCCGGACGGTGTCCTCCTGCACCAGCTTCCCGGCGTAGAGGCCGGAGCGTGCGTTGTCGATCCCCGCGATCGACAACACCACGTGGTGCTTCACTCCGGCTTTCTCTTCCGCGGCCAGCAGGTTCTGCGAGGCGTTCGTGAAGTAGTCCACGGCCTTTTTGGTGGCCGTGCTGTTGATGCCGGCAACGTCGATTACCGTGTCGATGCCGGCCAGGGCTTCATCCAGGCCGCGGCCGGTTGCCAAATCCACTCCGCCGGCGCGGCTCAGGCTCACCACCCCGTGCCCGCGCTGCTTGGCGACGTCCACCACATGGCGTCCCACGGTCCCGGTCCCACCGGCAACGGCAATCCTCATGGCAGCATCCTATGTCTGATCTGTGGTGGAGAATCGGAAGGATATTGCCGATGGCACCTTGGGCCAGGTGCGTCCGCGGCGGCGAAGGCAGAAATCTGCAATATCTTGCGGAATCCATGCTATTGAGTCAGAATTTGTCTGGCAGGATTATTGATCTGCAATATATTTCCGAAGGGGTCCAGCGTGGAGGATGTGGCAGCCATAGGTGCCGGCATCCGGCGGGCCCGAAAAGAAGCGGGAATCACGCAGGGCACGCTGGCCGACCTGATCGGAACCTCACCCCGCACCATTCACGCCATCGAAACGGGGTCGGGCAATCCGTCCCTGACCACCGTCGTCGCAGCGGCCAACGCGGTGGGGCTGCACCTCAGGACCGCCGATGACTGAGGACCTGGCGCGCCTCAAATTCGTTGCCCAAGCGGACGTCTACAAAGCCGGGGTACTTGCGGGACAGCTGAACCGCGGCGGCAACGGCGGGATCGTCTTCACCTACACCCCCGCGTACCTGGCCGCGGGCGGGGCTGCCGTATCCCACTCACTGCCGCTGACGGACGCACCCGTTGAAGCGCCGAGCGGCGCTGTTCCCGCATTCTTCGCCGGCCTGCTGCCCGAAGGCCACCGCCTGACCGTGCTCAAGGACGCCATCAAAACCAGCCTTGGGGACGAACTCAGCCTGCTCCTGGCGGTTGGTTCCGACACCCCGGGCGACGTCCAGGTGGTCGCCGCCGGCCAGGACCCGGTGGAACCTCCGGCACTGGCGGAAGCGTCGCATCCGGAGGCACTTGACTTTGCCGCGCTCGCGGACGCCGTCGATCCGCACGGTCTCCCAGGGGTCCAGGCCAAGGCCAGCGCATCGATGCTGACCACCCCTCTTTCCCTCGCGGGCCGCCGCTACCTGCTCAAGCTGGACCCGCCCCGCCACCGGCACCTCGTGGCCAACGAGGCCGCACACCTTGCCGCGGCCAAGGCCCTGCGGATCCCCGTGGCAAAGGGCACCGTTGTCACGGACCGGAACGGATTACAGGGCCTGCTGGTGGAGCGTTTCGACCGGACCGGAAAGGATGGCCTGGCCCGCCTGGCACTCGAGGATGCTGCCCAGGTCCTCAACCTGCCGCCGTCGTCCAAGTATGCCGTCAGTGCCGAAGACGCCATCCTGGCGCTGACCGGCGTGTGCAAGGCCAGGGCTGTTGCCGTCCGGAACCTGTACCTGCAATGCGTCTTCGCCTGGCTGACCGGCAACGGCGACCTGCATGCCAAAAACATGTCGGTCCTCCAAGGGGAAACCGGAGCGTGGGCTGTGTCGCCCGTCTACGACGTTCCCTGCACCCTGGTGTACGGCGACGACACGCTGGCCCTGCCCATCGGCGGCCGGGTCAAGAACCTCAAAGCCCGGCACTGGGAGCAGTTCGCAGCCGACATCGGACTCCCTGTACGCGCTGCGAAGTCCGCGAACCAGATGGCCCTCGGGGCGGCTGAAGGAATCAACCTGGAGGCTCTGCCGTTCTCCGGATCGCCATTGAACGGCGCCCTGCGTGAGCTGCGCTTCCGCCGCGGCGAACTGGCGGCCTGACCGGGCGCCGGTGCCTGGAGCAATGGAGCCCCGCAAAGGCAGGGGAGGGGCAGCCATGTCCGCGGCAGCGGGTTCTCAGTAGACTGGGACCCATGTCCGGGCAGGAAGCTGCAGCCGACACGTCCCTACGAACCCCTGCGGAGCGTTCGCGCACCTTCGCGGGCATCCTGATCAACACGGCACTGGCCAACATCACCACCAGTTACCTCTGGTTTGCCCTCACGTTCTGGGTCTATCTGGAAACCCGCAACGTGATCGCCACGGGCGTGGTGGGTGGCGCCTACATGCTGCTGATCGCCCTCTCCAGCATCAGCTTCGGCACCTTCGTGGACCGCTACCGGAAGCTGGCCATCATGCGGTTCGCCGCCGCGTTCACCCTGGTGATGTTCGTGCTGTCCGGCGTGATGTTCCTGCTGACGCCCGGCGCCGGCCTGCTGGACCTCGGGCAGCCCTGGTTCTGGGTCTTCACGCTGATCATCCTGGTGGGCGCGGTGGTGGAGAACATGCGCAACGTGGCCCTGTCCACCACCGTCACCATCCTCATCGAGCCGGACCGGCGCGCCAACGCCAACGGGATGGTGGGGATGGTCCAGGGACTTGCCTTCATCGTGACGTCGGTACTGTCCGGGCTGTCCGTGGGACTCCTGGGCATGGGCTGGACCATCGCTATCGCCGTGGTCCTTACCGCCCTGGCTTTCCTGCACCTGCTGACCCTGCGCCTGCCCGAGGAACGCCAGGTGGCAGCCAGCGACGCCCAGGGCGGCTTCGACCTCCGCGGCTCCATCGCCGCCGTGCTGGCCGTTGCCGGGTTGTTCGCACTGATCATCTTCTCCACGTTCAACAACTTCATCGGCGGCGTCTACATGGCCCTGATGGACCCGTACGGGCTCGAGATGTTCCCCGTGGAGCTGTGGGGCGTGTTCTTCGCCGTGGGCTCCACCGGATTCATTGTGGGTGGTGCCCTGATCGGCAAGTTCGGCCTCGGCGCCAATCCGCTGCGGACCCTGCTGATCGCCGTCGCCATCATGGGTGCGCTCGGGGCCCTGTTCACTATCCGGGAATGGGCCTGGCTGTACGTGGTGGGAATCTGGCTGTACCTGGCACTGGTGCCTTGCGTCGAGGCCGCCGAGCAGACCGTGATCCAACGGGTTGTTCCGCTCAACAAGCAGGGCCGGGTGTTCGGGTTCGCCATGGCCTTCGAATCCGCGGCGGCCCCCATCACAGCCTTCCTGATCGCACCGATCGCCCAGTTCTGGATCATCCCGTACGCACGGTCCGGTGAAGGGGCGGCACAGCTGGCGCCGCTTCTGGGCGAAGGGACGTCCCGGGGCATCGCCCTGGTGTTCCTGGTGGCCGGAATCGTCATGATCGTGGCCGCGCTGCTGGCCTTCCTCACTCCCGTATACCGGCGGGTGTCGGCGTCCTACGCCCAGGCCCCGGCCGAGGAGACGGCCGGGGCCTGAGGTCCGGCTCACGCCCTGTCGCCGGCCTTCGTGCCGCGGGCTGTCCCGCTGCCTGCAGTCCTGGCCTTGGAACGGGCGGAGTAGAACCGGAATGCCAGCAAGGCTGCGGCTGCCAGCAATCCGCCGATGACCAGGCCCAGGGTTGTGGCTCCTTCCCCGGTGGACAGATAGTGCCCCATGGCGGTCAGGAGGACGGGCGCGACGGCGGCCAGGCCACCGAGCGGCAGGGTACCGGTGACCGCTGGCTGCTGCTCCGTCACCGGCTCCGCGGGGACCGGTGCCACGGCGCTGCCGCCGGCCTGGCTGCGGAGTCCGGCGGCCGGGCCGGGGACAACCGGTGCGCTCAGTGCCGAGAACGACGGCTCGCTGTCGCCTGTGGTGGGGGCTACCTGGAACCGGTACTCCTCCCCGTTCTCCAGGCCCCGGACCACCACCCGGGACGTGCCGGGCTCGGCCATGATGATCTCGCCCACCTGGGTGCCCGTGGCATCAACTGTCCTGACGGCCACGCCGACTGGCGCGGGTACCGGGTTAGCCGGTGCCGGGTTGGCGGGTGCCGGGTTGGCGGGTGCCGGGTTGGCCGGTGGATCCGCGGGTGCCGGGTTGGCTGGCGGGTCCGCGGGTGCCGGGTTGGCGGGTGCCGGGTTGGCCGGTGGATCCGCGGGTGCCGGGTTGGCTGGCGGGTCCGCGGGTGCCGGGTTGGCGGGTGCCGGGTTGGCTGGCGGGTCCGCGGGTGCCGGGTTGGCTGGCGGGTCCGCGGGTGCCGGGTTGGCTGGCGGGTCCACCGGTGCCGGGTCCAGGGGTGCGGGGTCAACAGGCGGAGTGCCGGGATCCGTCGCGGGGTCGGTAACGGGATCGATGACGACCACCACCTCGCCGTCGCCCGGGACGACCTCGCCGATGCCGTCACCTGCGCCCTCGTCGCCTTCGACGGGCTCGTCCTCCGGCGGTTCGGTAACGCCGTCGTCCGCGCCGTTTCCGCCGGTGCCGGTCCCATTGCCGAAGACGAGCAGTTCGACGTTACGCAGGGTGTCCGTGCCGTCACGGCCGCCGTTGTGCTGGACGGTGGTGACGGAGCCGGGGGAGCCAAGCGTGCCGTCGCCGCCGGTGGTGGTGACGGTGTAGTTGAACTCGAGGTCCGAGAACAGTGCGGTGTCGGTGCCCTCGGCCGAGTTGAGGATCTCCCGCACCGCCACGACGTCCGCCGGGTCAATGCTGCCGGCGAAGACTGCCTGCTGGAGCGTCGGACCGGTCAGCGTGCCGTCCGCGGCACGCTGGAACTGGGCCGTCATGGACGTGGCGCTGCCCACCTCGGTGGCCGGGTCTGCGGGATCCGTGCGGACGCTGAGCCGGACGCTGAGGTACCGGTCGCCGTCGATGATGTCATTCCCGCCGCGGCCTTCGATGGTGTCGTCGCCGCCGCCGCCAAGGAGGATGTTGCCCTCGCCCCACACCTGGGATCCGGTGAGGACAGGACATTCCTTCGAGGCCGAAGCGTTGATGACGTCCTCCACCGGCGTCGGCAGGGAAGGAATCAGCTGGTCGAGTCCCAGGATCCGGTCGATCCCGGCCTGGTCCAGGACGTCACAGCCGATGAAACCGCCGCCGCCCACCGTACGGGGGGTAAGGTCGTCGCCACGAAGGGTGTCGGCGAAGGGACCTCCGGAGAGTGCCTCCACCTCGTTGTACCGGTCCCGGACGCCCACCTGCAGGATGTCCAGCGGTGCGATGGGGAGGTTCAGGTCGGCGTCCTGGGGCTGGGGATCGTAGGCGCCGATCTCCCAGTCGAAGCCTGACGCCCCGGCCACCTTCTCGATGCCCGGCCCGGCCAGGCCGATGTCGTCGCCGCCTTCCATGTCGTAGTCGTCATCGCCGCCCTGGCCGATGAGGATGTCGTGGCCGGGCTTCTGGGAATCGTCGAGGAAGAACAGGTTGCTGGAGTCGCCGATCAGCAGGTCGGGGCTGTCGCCGCCCTCGGCCCAATCGTCCCCGCCGCCGCCGAAGACGCCGTCCAGGCCTTCGCCGGCGATCACGAAGTCGTCGCCTTCGCCGGCGAAGGTTTCGTTCGAGTTCGCCCCGCCGTTGATGAAGTCCTTGCCGTCCCCGCCGAGCATCAGATCCAGGCCCGGGCCGCCGTCGAGCGCGTCATTGCCCGGGCCGCCCTTGAGGATGTCGTCGCCGGCTAGATCGGTGACGACGTCGTTGTCCTCGCCGCCGAGGACCGTGTCGGCGCCGTCGCCGCCTTCAATGACGTCGTTGCCCCGGCCGCCCCAGAAGGTGTCGTTGTCCAAGCCGCCGTGGACGCGGTCGGCGCGGTCCGTGCCGTTGTACACGGCCTGGCCGTTGATTCCCACGGGGTCCACGGAGTTCGAGGCCCGGTATTTGATGGTGCCGTCCGGCATCCGGAGCAGCAGTGCGGTTTCGCTGCACTCGGTTCCGGCATCGTCCGCCACGGTGTTGCCGGAGTGGGCAAACCCTTCGGCGGTTCCCGCCAGGTTCTTCAGCTCAAATTTGCAGTCGGCGGTGGCGAACGCGTCAGCCTTCAGGGCCTTCGCATTCGTGTTGCGCATGATCAGCTCCGCGAAGGAGTTTCCTTCAAGCTGCGCCATCAGGTTCATCCCGGGGGTGCGCGCCAGGTAGTAGAGCCGGTCACCGTTCTGCAGATCCGTCATCTGGCTTTCGAAGACGTAGTTGAAGGTGCTGCCCAGCAGGCCCCCGAACAGGTTGGTCCGTTCGGCGAGGCCGCCCATCCAGAGGTCGATGCCGTCCAGGCCGGTGGTCGATGCGGTGCCGTCGTTGGCCCACGCATCGGTGCTGTTCATGAACGCCACGGCATCGTCCGGCGCCACCTCCCCGGCCAGGGCGTCCGGGCTGACAATCAGCCGGGCAGCTTTCCGCTTGGCCTCCAGGGTGGTGGCGGAAACGATGGAGGGGTGGGTGCCGTAGGCGGCGATGAAGTTGATCAGCGACGCGGGGTGCTTGATGTTCTCCCCGAAATCGATCCAGTTGGCGTACGGCTTGAGCTGGCTGTCATTGGTGGCGCCGTGGAGCTGCCGGCGGAAGACGTTCAGCGAAGGGATACCCTCGGACCGGCCGCGGGCAAGGTTGATGGCAGCCAGGTCCATCGGCAGGCCCAGCAGCTTGCTGCGCAGGGTGTCCGTGACGAACTCATCAAGTTCGGCGCCCACCTGGTCCGACATCCCCATGACGATGCTGCCCGCGGCTTCCTCGGAGGTCAGCGGCCCCGCCGGGCCGCCGTCGGTGTAGGCGGGCGGGTTCAGGAATCCTCCCAGGAGCGGCAGGTCATTCTGCGAACCCGGCACGTCGTCCTGGTTGCCCCAGACGCCGTCGGGTCCGGGGCTGTCCTCGTTGCGCCGCGAGATGGTCTCGGTGAGCATCGAGTGCCCAAAACGGTAGACCGAGTGGGCGAACTCCGCGTTGATGGCCGGATTGACGTCGGTCTGGGAGAACGCGAAGGGTTCGAAGATGTTCAGCGCCGGCTGGATCTTCCTGGCAAATTCCTCGAAGACGAGGTGCTGGTACTCCATTTCCGCGATGAAGCGTGCGGCCTGGAAGAGGCGCTCGCCGTTCCAGCCGCCAGCGCCCGCCGTCGCCTGCCATTCGGTGAGGGCAGCAGCACCCCGGGTGGACTTGTCCGTGGTGAGGACGTTCTTGATGTCCCCCACCAGGCGGTCGTGCTCGGAGTGGAAGACCTGGTGGATTGCCGTGAGCCCGATGTTCTCGTTGACCCGTCCGTCGCCGGCGATGAAGTGCGCGTTGAGCATCTCGTCGTCGTACGTCCCGGGAGCCTGGGCCGCGAAGTCTGCGGATGCCGTGTTGTCCGCGTCCGGGGCAGGTGCGGCCGGCGGTGTTGCCGGGTTGTGGTCGGTGTCCTGGGGCGAAGGATCTGCGTTGTGGGCGATGTCCGTCAGGAACGGTGTGTTGAAGTACAGCACATCCTGGGGCACCAGCGTTCCGTTGCCGCCGTTCGCGGACCGGTCCGCCTCCACCAGCCCGGACCGGGTGACGAACTGCGGAAGCCCGTCTTTGGGGCCTGGGATGAACTTGCCGTAGGCGTCGGCCGCCAGCAGGGGAACGTTGAGGGCGTCCTTGTCCAAGAGCTGGATGCCGAGCATCTCCCGGGCCTGCTTCTTGGTGTCGGCCCAGGAGGCCATGCCACCGGCCGCCGCCGTGCCCGCCGGGCCGCCCAGCAGGCCGCCGGTGGATACCGGACGGCCCTCGGAGTTGTTCGTGTATTCGCGCAGGAAGACCTGGTGCGAGGAGTGGGAGGCGTAAGTCTGGCTCTGGTCCACCCAGGGCGAGTTGGTGTTCAGCGCGTCCTGGACGTCGTCGGCGGTGCCCGGGATGCCGTCTTCGCCGGGCTGGTTCTGCCCGCGGGTGAGGACCATGAAGCGCAGGTGGGGATCGAGGTCGTCCGCTGTGCCGAAGGCGTGGTCCGGCCCAGCGATGAGCGGATCGTCGGCCTTGAGCGGCACATACACGGTTCCGCCGCCCTTGACGGTCTGGTCGATGCCGTGGTCGAAGAACTGGCCAAACAAGGTGAAGAGCGAGTTGTAGGGCGGTGACAGGCCGACGTCGGTAGTGACGTTGGGGATGTCCAGCGTGTTGTGCGAGGGGACGCAGCCTTCGGGCGCCGCCGCGACCGGGGGAACGGCCTCAGGGTTCGGATCAGTGGTGCAGGGCACCACGCCCGTGTTGCCCTGGGAGCGCGCGGGGAAGCCGGCGGCAGCCACCGCGGCCGGGTTGGCGGACGTCTGGTCCGCGATCAGGTTGCTGATGGTCCGGGGCCGGGAATCGAAGACACTCCCCGATTTCTGCGTGTAGCTTGTGGCCACCGGCGGCCCACCGAAGGAGCCGCTCTCGGCGGGTCCGAAGGACTTGGGTGCCAGCCGCGGGAACACCTGGTCCGAGGCGCCGTAGGTGTCCTGGCCCGGCTGCAGGTTGTTGCAGCTGCCGTCCACGGTCCGCAGGCCGTGGGACAGCAGGGGGCTGGCCAGCTGGTTGGGTCCGGTGCCGATCAGCGCCCCGCACGGGCCTGTGGCGGACGTCGTGTTCGCCACGTGCGCTTCGGCGATCTTGATCTGCTTGAGGATGTAGGACAGGTCGGCCGGGGTGACAGTGAACCCCGAGCCGACCGGGGCCTGGACGGCCTGGGCTGCCAGCGGAGGCAGGCCCATGGACGCCACCAGCGCCAGCGCCCCTGATGCGGCAAAGGCACGCAGCCCTGCTCCGGTGGTGGTGCGGTTTCGTTTGCGCGCTGAAACGCGACGTACTTTCCCCATGCCTTGACTGCTCCCCAGTAGCGCCGGCTTCCCAGTTGAGCCGGCTACGCAAGGCCATGGTGGAGGACCGTTCTAGGGAAAAGCTTGTGATTCCAGGGGACGCTAGCGGAGCCCGCCCTTATCGTCCTTCGAATCGTGGCCCTTGCCGTCGTCGGAAGCGTCCCGTTCGCGGAGTCCGCCCTTGTCATCGTTGGCGTCGTGGGCGGCGCCGTCGTCGGAAACGCCCGGTGCGCGGAGTCCGCCCTTGTCGTCGTTGAGGTCGTGGGTGGGGCCGTCATCGGAGACTCCCGGTGCACGGAGTCCGCCCTTGTCATCCACCGGCCCGGGGGCGTGCGTGACCTGGACCGGAGGCAGGGTTACCGGTTCGGCCGGAACGATCCGGGTCTCCGGCGTGTGCTCAGGTACCGCCGTGATGCTGGCGGTCGGGGTGGGATCGGCAGTGGCGAGGGCCGACGGCGAATCGTCGGGCTTGGGCGAGTCTTCGAAGGTAGCCGGCTTGCTGCCGGAATCAACGTTGGAAACCACGACGCCGGGGGAGACGGCCGGAGGCGGGCCGGCATTCGCCTGGGCCCAGACGGTCAGGCTGGCAGCGCCGAGGACGGCGGCGAGTGGGAGGTACCACAGCTTGGACATTGGTCTTCCTTTCATTTGCTGGTTCCACCACTCTTCCTCGCCGCTGTGAAAGGGAAATGAATCTTCCATGAGAGACCTCTCATCCATGGTTCAGGGTTGTGATTCAGGGTGTTCATAGGGCCGGTTCAGGGCTCGCGGGGCCTGCCATGACAGGGGTGAAGCGGTAGCCGGCTCCCCGGACGGACTGGAAGTGCTCCGGCCCCAGCTTGGTGCGGAGGTACCCGACGTAGACGTCCACCACGTTCGAGGACCCGTCGAAGTCGTAGCCCCAGACCCGGCTGAGCAGCTGTTCCCGGCTCAGCAGCTTGCCGGCGTTCTCCACGAACACGCGTGCCATGGCGAACTCGCGGGCGGACAGCGACACTGTCCGGCCACGGACGTTGGCGCAACGCAGGTCCACATCCAGGCTGACGTCGCCGCTGGCGGGGGCCGCGGACGCCGGCATTGCCGGAGCGTCCCGCAGCCTGAGCCGGATGCGCGAGAGCAGCTCCTCGAAACGGAACGGCTTGCTCATGTAATCGTCCGCGCCGCCGTCGAGCGCTGCCAGCGTATCCGGAAGCGAATCCCGTGCCGTCAGCACGATGACCGGAACGGTGCAGTTCATGGCGCGCAGGGCCGAGAGCACGCCGAAGCCGTCCATCCGCGGCATCCCGATGTCCAGGATCAGCAGGTCGAACTCCCCGGAACTGCCGTAGTCCAGCGCCCGGACGCCGTCCTCCACGGAAGACGTGGTGTAGCCGGCCGCCGTGAGGCCCTTGGCGATGAAGGCGGCGATCCGTGGCTCGTCGTCGGCGATCAGAATGCGAGCCACGATGTTCCTGACGGAAGGGCGAGGACAAACCTGCTGCCCACGTTGACCCGTGATGAGAGCCGTACGGAGCCGCCATGCGCTTCGGCGATCGCTTTGACGATGGGAAGGCCCAGTCCCGAGCCCTCGGCGCCCCTGGAGACGTTGGCCCGGGCGAACCGGTCGAAGATCCGCTCCTGGTCCGCGGCGCTGATGCCGCACCCCGTGTCGGCAACCCAGATATCAATCGTGGGTTCGTGGGGCTTTTCGGTGGAAGCCCTGTCCCCGGCAGCGACCCATGCTGCACCGATGGAGATGATGTCCCCGGGCTCCGTGGAGTGCACGGCATTGGCCGCCAGCTGTTCAACGGCCTGGGTGAGGCGGTTGCGGTCTGCCCGGAACCAGCCGCCGGGCAGCTGTTCAATCTGCCAGTGCCGGTCTCCCAGGACGCGGATCCGCTCCATGGCGGCTTCGAGGAAGGAGTCGGTATCGATCCAGTCGGGCCGGACAAAGTCGGGCCGGCCGCTCCTGGCCAGCACCAGGAGCTCGTTCACCAGGGACTGCATCCGGTCCACCTCCTCCAGGAGCAGCGCCCGGGTTTCAGCGACGTCCATGGCATCTGCAGGCTGCAGCAGCTGCAGGTGGCCGCCGATGATGGTCAGTGGCGTCCTCAGTTCGTGGCTGGCGTCATCCACGAACTGCCGCTGGTCCTCGATGCCCACTTCCAGCCGGTCCAGCATGCGGTTGAAGTCGGTTGCCAGCTGCGAGACGTCATCGTCGCCGGGCGGGACCGGGACGCGGCTGCTCACGTCCTCGAAGGTGGTGGTTTCGGTGGCCTGGCGCAGCCGCCGGATGGGGACGAACAGGCGTCCGGTCACGGCATACCCCACTGCGCCGGCCAGCAGCAGGGTGGCCAGCGAGACCGCGGCAAAGGTTCCGAAGGACGCCACCATCTGCTCCCGCTGCTGCCCGATCTCGTTCCCCGCCACCAGCACGCCCTTCGGGGAGTCGCCGCCCAGTGAAACAGGAGTAATGGCCAGGCGCACCATGTGGCCGTCCAGGATGACGTCCCGCAGGGCCGTGTTGCCGTCCAGGGGTACGGCGAGAGCTGTTTCGAGCACCTGCGCCTGGCCGAGGTTGCGTGCCTGGGCTCCGGCGGGCAGGAACGTGTCCCCTCCCGCCACGGTGGCCATCACGGACTCGTACCTGCCCAGGGTGCCGCCGCGCAGGAAGACGGTGAACAGGTCATCGAGCGTCGGGTAGGGCGTGCCGTCGGGAAGGCCCTGGTCCACGATGTCCTGGAGGCGTGCCGACTGGTGCAGGAGGTCTTCGCTGACCCGGCTGTTGAGGTCCCGCAGGTCCAACGCAAGGGTGGTGGTGCCGGCAACGAACAGTCCCGCCGCGAGGAACGCCAGAACTGTGGCGAGGACCCGGACCCGGACGGTCCGCAGGCCCGCCCGGACGCTCCGAAGTGCTGCCGGGATGGCCCGCCACCAGCGGACCAGCGAACTTGCCCCCCACCTGTCGGAAGGGGCAGAGGCGGGGGTGCTACGCAGGTTCATGGGCGTCTCCAATCCTTTTCCGGCCGGCGTATGGGGAGGGCGGGTTTGTCATACCGCGCTGTCTTGCCGTCTTCCTGCCAAATTAGGGGGACCCGCTTGGGGATTCCTTTGACAGCGGCGGCACGTATGTCCGGGTGACCACCTAGGGTTTTCCCAACGTTCGCAGTGCCGACGCCGCACCGCTTTGACCTGCGGAAACGCGGTCCAGGCCGTCCCCGCAACCTGTTGCGGTACCGGCTGGCAGGGCGCTGGCGCCAAGTACCCGCTGGAAGCTGCCCAAGTAGTCGGCCGGAAAGCCCGAAAACTGATGCGAGTACCTACTACTGTTGTCTGACTTTTGCCTGGGAACTGGAATTAGCGCAGAAGGTTCGATCACTTAGGGGGAATTCATGGTGGTTACGTTGGAAAAGAATGCAGGGCTGCTGGGCCAGGAATCCGGAGCGCCGTCGACGACGCCGGCGCTCCGAATCTCGGTTCTTGGCCCCCTGGCCATCCAGCGCGGGAACGTGGAACTCCGAGCCAACGACCTTGGCGGTCCCAAACCCCGCCAGGTCCTCGAGATCCTCCTCCTGAATCTCGGCTCGGCGGTCTCCAAGACCCGCATCATGGACCTGCTCTGGGGCGACAACCATCCCGCCGTTGCCCTTCCCACCTTGGAAAGCTATGTCAGCGTCCTGCGCCGGAACCTGCAGCCCGGTTCCGGCCGGACGGGACCCCTGCGGACAGTCACCGGGGGTTATGCGATGGACCGTTCCCTGGTGGAACTGGACCTGGACCGTTTCAATTGCCTGATCAAGCAAGCCAGCCACGCCGCCCCGGCAGCGGCGCTGGCACTGCTCAGTGAAGCCCTTGAGCTCGGTTCCGCCCCGCTCCTGGGGGATGAGCTCCTCCCTGCCTGGGCGGAGGAGGAGCGGGCGCTGCACACGGCACGCGTTGCACTGGCCCGGGTCCAGGCTGCAGAATGCGCCCTGGCTGTGGGGGAAGCAGACAAGGCCGTTGCGTGGGGCCTTGCCGCCACGAACGAAGATCCCCTCAACGAACGGGGATGGAACGTCCTGGTCATGGGGCTTGAACGGAACGGTCAGGACAACGAAGCCCTGCGTGCCTTCGAACGCTGCCGCAGGATCATGGACTCCGAGCTGGGATGCACGCCGTCTCCCGCCCTGAGGCAGGCACAGGCCCGGCTCCTGGAGCGGACGGCTACACCTGCCGCAGCTCCAAAGACCAGCGCCGCTGTCCGCCCGGTGCGTGATGTTCATCCGGTGGCTGCACCCACAGCCGGGCCGGAAGCAGCGGTTGCTGACCGGTTGCGCATCCTGATCGTTGACGACCACACCATCTTCTCCGACCTGCTGGCCGGTGCGCTGGACCGGGAACCGGACCTCAAAAGCCTGGGCGCCGCCAAGTCCGTGGACTCGGCGGTGACTATGTTCCGGGAACTGCGTCCCGACGTCGTGATCATGGACCTGCACCTCGCCGACGGTTCCGGACTGCACGCGGCCGAACGCATCCTCTCCGAAGCCCCGCAAACCCGGGTGGTCATGCTGACCGGCAACCCCTCACAGGAGGCCCTGCGGGAGGCTGCGCGCATGGGGATCTGCGGGTTCCTGCCGAAGGACGGCGCTTTGGGCGTCATCCTCGACGCGCTGCGGCACGCCTGCCCGGGCAACATGATCGTTCATCCATCCCTGGTGGCGCGGCTGGGGACAGGGCCGGGATCCGCGCCGCAATCTGCCGCCTGACCCAGGCCACTGACAGTGAACGCACTTCGCCGCAGGACGCGCGGCAGTTCCGGTGCTGCACCGGAGGTCATCCAGCGGCGCGAGGTACGGATGGCTGTGACCCGGTTCCTCGCCGCAGGTTTCGCTGCACTGGTCCTGGTGGCCACGCCCGTGACTTTCTGGATCCGCGATGCTGCGGAACAGCACGCCCTTGCCAATGCCAGGGATTTCACCCAGCGCCTGGCCGACAACGTTGTTGGCCCACTTATTACCCCGCAGCTCCTGGCCCGGGAGCCCGCAGCCCTCGAGGAACTGGACCAGCGGGTGGCGTCGTGGCTGGCCAACGGAGGCGTCACCAGGATCAAGGTGTGGGATGAAAACGGCAGGGTGGTGTACTCGGACGTTCCGTCCCTGATCGGGCAGGACTTTGAGCAGGAGGAGTGGGCGCACCTCCTCCTTGCAGGCGGGCCGGCCACAGCCACTGTCGAGTCACAGACTGCTGAAGAAAACGAGTTTGAGGCCTCGTCCGGGGAACTGGTGGAGGTTTACGTCCGCTCCGCCGCCAAGGACGGGGCGCCGATGATCTTCGAAACGTATTCCTCAGGGGCGGCCGTGCGCGCGGAACAGCAGGCGGTCCTGCTCAGCATGATCCCGCCCGTGCTGTTGTCACTGGCGGTACTGCAACTGGTCCTGCTGATTCCGGCGGTCCGCCTGGCCAAGCGGATCCAGTTCCACCAGGCGCAGCGAAACGCCCTGCTGCGCTGCGCCATCGAGGCCTCCGACCAGGAACGGCGCCAGATCGCCAGCGAACTGCACGACGACGTCATCCAGAACCTGTCCGGGCTGGCCTATGCCCTGGAGTCAGAAGAGCGCCGCGGCCAGCCCGGCCAGCGGCAGGTATTCGCCGACGCGCGGACCATGCTCCAGGGCAACATCAGGGCCCTGCGCGCCATGACCAGCGAACTCTATCCGCCGGACCTCGAAGAATTGGGGCTGAAGGCGTCCATCTTGAGGCTGGAGGCACCCTTGGTGGAGCGCGGCATCGCCTTCACCGCCAGCATTCCGGAGCGGGTATCACTGGACCGGGACCGGGCGGTCCTGGCATACCGGGTGGCACGTGAAGCGCTGGTCAATGCCACCAAGCATTCCGGGGCCTCGGCCGTGGACATCCAGATCCGCCAATCCGGCGAGCTCACCCAGATCACTGTTTCGGATGACGGCCAGGGCTTCGATCCCTGCACCGCCTACCGGGAAGGCCACTTTGGCCTTCGAATCCTCAAGGACACTGTCCAGCAGGCCGGGGGAACCCTCCACATCCGTTCGGCCCCGGGCCAGGGAACGTTCGTTACGGCCACGTTCCGGACTGCCACTCCGGCGGTCCGGTGGGCCGGCCGGTACCCTTTCAGGTTCTACGGCAACCACGCCATGAAACCGGAAACCATCTAAGCCTTTCGCCGTTGGCAGCCGGGGGAGACCCCCGGCCGCCACAGATTCTGGACCACCTCAGATCCTGGAACGCTGCAGTCCCGTGCCACCACAAAGGTCCGGCGGCCCCCGCACTAAGCGGGAGCCGCCGGACCTTCGTTGGGCTAAGCCGGTGCTACTTGTTCACCACCGTGATGGGTCCTGCCGTGCCACCCAGTGACGACTCGATCCAGATGTTGCCGGGGTTGGTTGCCGGTGCGTTGCCGTCCCGCAGGCGGAGGCTGAAGACGCCGCCGGTTGCCGGTGCCGCCGCAGCCGTTACGGGTGCTGTTCCGATGATGGTGCCACCGGGGCCGCCGACGCGGATGGTAACCGTCCCGCCCACGGCACTGCTGGTGCCATCGACCCGGAAGTCCCGGCTCTTCCACTGCCCCTGGCTCGCGGTCACCCGGTCAGGAACCGGAGTCACGGTGACCACGTCGGTCTTGGTGACGCCGCCTGCCGTGACCTTCAGCTCGAACGTGAGCGGCTTGTTGGTCATGGGGTACTTGTAGACGGGAAGGTTGAACGTGGGCCGCAGCGTGGTGCTGCCGCTCAGCGTGACCCCGTCAGGATCCGTGGGGCTGGCCAGCACCTGCCGCCACTGGTAGATGGCGCCGGCGGTGGTGGAGCCTGTGCCGTCCAGGGTTACTGCCGTTGCCGTGGTCCGGCGGGCTACGTTCTGGTCGGGTCCGGCGTTGGCCACTACATCGCCCTGGACAGTAACGGGAGCGCTCATGGCGGATTCAGGGCTGTCACCGTTGCTGTTACCTGCCTTCACCGTGAAGCGATACTGCGTGTCCCCGGCGAGCCCGTCGTAGACGAGGCTGGTCACGTCACCGGCCACCTTCTTCGCTGAGCCGAATGCTGTGCCGTCTGCTGTGTAGGCCTGGACGGTGTAGCCGGTGATGGTCAGTCCTTCCGCACCGGGATTGGGTGCCGTCCAGGACACCGTGGCCGTGCCCTTGCCTGCCACCGGGGCTCCGGCGAAGGCGGGTGCGGCCGGTACGGGGTCGTTGGTGATGGTGAACTCGACCGTGGCCTTGTCCGAGACGTTCCCGGAGGGGTCGATGGCCGCGTAGGTGAACTTGCTGGTTGCAGCCACCGGGACCGGGGCCTTGTACAGGATGGCGCCCTCGGCGGCGACGCCGCCGCTGCCGATGGGGTCGGTCCCGTCCAGCGTGTAGTAGATGTCGCTGCCCTGTTCGCTGGCGGTCAGCGTCAGCTCCTGCGCCGTCGGGAAGGTTCCGCCGTTTGGTGAGGCGGTCACCGTTGGTGGTGCGGAGTCCGTCTCCGGGATGAACGGAACAGCAGGGAAGGTCTCGCCAGCGCTGCTCACGGAGACCACGTAGACGTCGTAGTCCTCGCCGGAGTTGAGGCCCTTGATGGTAGTGCCGGCGGCCTTCGGGTCGCTGATGCGCACCCCGGATTCGGCCTGTTCGCGGCCCGTGACGGTATGGCCGACGGCGGTGACGCGGTACCCGGTGATGGCGGGCGTGCCGGGGACTGCTTGGGCCGGGGTCCAGTTGACCTTCAGGTCGCCGCCCGCCTTGGCCACCTTCACGTTGGTGGGCCCGGCGGGACCGGACTGCAGGGGGCCGTTGGGGCAGCCGCCCATTCCGGGACCGCCCAGCTCACCGAATTCGGCGATGGTGAGGCCCTGGCGGTTCGCGTCCGCGTCCTCGACTTCCCACGCCATGGCGCGCTCGCCGGAGGCAGCGGCTGCGATCTCGGCGGTGGCGGCGTCGTTGAACACATAGGTGGCCGTGAACGTCCCGTCGGTGCCGAAGGCAAGGCTGGAGCTGTAACCGTCGTCGGCGGTGAGCGGCCCGGGGACAGCGCGGACATCGCGGCGGCCCACGCTGGTGTCCTTGAGCGCCGGCTCCACGATCCGCTGTTCCATCTGGGCGGGGTTGACGCCGGCTCCTGCATGGCCCTTGACGGTCAGCGTCGTGCCGGACAGGGAAGAGTGCTCGGTGACGTAGGCGTCCTGGACCGTGGTGGCTCCTGCCTCGGCGCCGTTGAATTTGATGGAGACGACGTCGCCGGGCCGGATATCGGGGGTGACGTTCAGGCCGGTGCCGGCGCCCCAGCAGTATCCTCCGGGGTGGTTGATTTCGAACGCCACGTCCCCGGCGGTGACCACTCCCTGGGCCGACCCCACGACTCCGGCTCCCTTCCGGGTGACTTCCACCAGCGCGGTCTGGCCCACGCGGTCCTGGTAGCCCTCGATGGTGATGAAGTCCCGGTCCGGGAAAACCACCAGGTTATCCGGAAAGCTGGGGACGGCCGCATTGGCGGACGGGATGGCCAACAGGGAAGTGGCGCAGAGTACGGCGGATACGCCGGCAATGGTGCCGGCCCTGCCGTAACTGACGCGGAACCGCGGCCCTCCCGGTTCGTGCTGTGGTGATTTCATGAGAACCTCACTGATCCTGGGTGCTTGCGCAAGGTGTTCGCGCATGCCCTGACGGTAGGAACGAGACCTTGCGGAAACGCTGGCTTCCCGGCCCGTTATGGAAGGTCATGCCTGGCGACGCGCCGTCCGGCCGCAGGTCCTCGCCGGACTCCAAGGCTTTCCCTAGAAGGCCGGGCAACACTGTCCGGCATGGCATCAACAGCAACCATCAGGCGCATCAGGGTCCTTGTCCCGCTCATCCTCCTCACACTGGTGGGGACCCTCGTGGCGGGCATCGTGACTGCTGCACCGCGGACACCGCCGGCAATGCTGGGTGCCTCAGGAAGCCTCGACGGCGGGCTGGGACGAATCAATGGGGTCATACCCCTCGAAGCCGACGGCTGGACGCCCCCATCAGCCCCGGCAACACTCGCCAGCCCGCCGGACGGGGAAATGCACCGCGTCCGCATCCTCGTGGAACTGACAGCCATGGAGAAGGACGGCATTTCCTTCGACCCGTCCCGGTACGCCGTCTCGGCCCTGGGCACGGGCAGCTGGAAACCGATCTGGGCAACGCCCGGCCCGGCCCTTGTCCGGCAGGGAGAAAGCATCAACGCCACGCTGGTGTTCGAGCTCCCCGACCGCGCCATCGACCTGACCTTGGAGTTGCCCGGCGGCCCGGGACTGTCCCTTGGAGCAGGGCACCACCGGGGCGCCAAGTGAACCGCCCCGTCAACTCCGGGACTTCCATGAATTTTCCAAGAACCAGGCAACCAGGGCAGGGAATCCCCAAGCTGGCCCCTGCACAGTCTGGGTATTGAGCAAAGGAGACACCCAATGTCCATTTCACGCCGCCAGGTCCTGTTGATCGGAGGACTGGGAGTCCTTGGAGCGGGAGCCGCCATGCTGCCTACGGGTTCGGTTGAAGCGAAGTCCGCCAGCCGGCTCAGTGACAGGGAGATGCCCCGTCCGTTCCAGTCCACCTTTGTCCAGGCACCGTTCCTGGCGCCCTACGCCACCGGCATCGACCCCGCTGACGGTCTGCCGGTCAACTACTACAAGGTGACCGAGATGGCGGCCACAGCCAACATCCTGCCGCGCCTCACCACGCCGATCCTGGGCTACAACGGAATCTTTCCCGGGCCCACCATCAGCCTGGACCAGGGGACGAAGGCCGTGCTGCGGGTCCGCAACCAGCTCCCGGCCCAGCACGCGCTCGACGGGCATGCCCTGTCCACATCCACCCACCTGCATGGCTCGGCGTCGCTGCCGCAGTATGACGGCTACGCCTCAGACGTCACGCACCCGGGCTTCTACAAGGACTACCACTACCCCAACTTCCAGCCGGCACGCACCCTCTGGTACCACGACCACGGCGTCCACTACACCGCACTGAACGCCTACTCGGGCCTCGCTGCGCAGTACCACATGCACGATCCGATCGAACGCCAGCTGCTCCCGCAAGGCCGCTACGACGTGGCGCTGACCGTCAACGATGTCATGTTCGCCTCCAACGGGGCCCTGGGCTACGACGACAACACACATTCGGGCCTGTGGGGGGACGTGATCCTGGTTAACGGGAAGCCCTGGCCGGTGATGAAGGTCCAGAAGCGCGTCTACCGGTTCAGGATCCTCAACGCCTCCATCTCACGTTCCCTCCGACCCACCCTCAGCACCGGCGATCCGCTGGTGGTTGTTGGAACCGACGGAGGCCTGGTGCCCCTGGCGCAAAGCGTGACCAGCTACCGGCACGGCGGGGCGGAGCGCTACGAGGTGCTGATCGACTTCCGGAAGTACAAGACCGGGCAGCGGATCGAGCTCCGGAACCTGTCCAACAAGAACAACGTGGACTACGACTACACCAACAAGATCATGGCCTTCGATGTCACCGACGAGCCCGTGGACACCACGGATCCCACCTGGAACCGGATTCCCACCACCCTGGCAGGGAGCGAAGCGATGTCGCTGAAGGCGAGCCAGTCGGTGAAGACCAGGTCGTTCCGGGTCAAGCGGAACGACGCCACCAACATGTGGACCATCAACGATGACAGCTGGCAGGACGTCATTGCCAGCGGCTACAAGAAGGTGGCCGCGGATCCGGCGCTGAACTCGGTGGAGATCTGGGAGATCGAAAACAAATCGGGTGGCTGGTTCCATCCGGTCCACATCCACCTGGTGGACTTCCAGATCCTCAGCCGCAATGGCCAGGCGCCCATGCTGCACGAACGCGGCCCGAAGGACGTGGTCTACGTGGGTGAGGACGAAAAGGTCCGGCTGCTTATGAAGTTCACCCCCCAGCAGGGCCTCTACATGATGCACTGCCACAACCTGCCCCATGAGGACCACGACATGATGGTCCAGTTCCGGGTAGGCCTCAAGGAGTCGGATGTGGACGTCAACGATCCCATGACCGCCGCAAAAGCCGAGTGGGACGACGAAAAGGATTGACCACACAACGTACGACGACGGGCGGCGGCGGGGGCGAAAACCCCGGCGGCCGCCCGTCGTCGCGTCAGCAGGGGACAGACCGGCGCGTTCCGCGCCGCCTCATCCTGGCGCTGGTACCGGCGCTGGCACTGCTCGGCGCCCGGGCCTGGCTCGTGGAGCCCTTCACGGTTTCATCGGACAGCATGGAACCCACCATCGCCCAGGGTTCGGTGGTGCTGATGTACAAGCCGGCGGCGTCAGGCACGGTGGGCCGCGGCGTGGTGGTGGCTTTCACCAACCCGGAGGACGGCCATGTGGCCATCAAGCGGGTCATTGCCGTGGCGGGTCAAAGCGTGGCCATCCGGGACGCCGAACTCTTTGTGGACGGCTTGCACGTTGACGAACCGTTCGTCGACCACAGCCGCATTGACGCCACCTACTTTGGCCCCGTAACGGTTCCTGCCGGCAGCATTTTCGTGCTGGGCGACAACAGGGGCGTGTCCATTGATTCCCGGGACTACGGCGCAGTGCCGCTCACCGCCGTCCAGGGAACCCTGCTGACCGGCCGGACATAGCAGCTCCCGCCCAAGGGGCCGGCACCTTGGAGGAACCTTTGGCCTCCTTGAAGCTCACCGGACGGGCCGTTCCGCCGCCAAGCTAACCCCAATCAGCAGTGGTTAGCCTGCTGGAAAGTGGTGGCACCGCAGCCCGGAAGGACGGACATGAGAATCCCCGCAACCCCTGAGCCTCCTGTCGTGGACAAGGCATTCCTCCTTGAACTGGGGCTGGAGCGTGAGCAGGGCGACGGCTGCCGGCAGGTCTTCGTGGCCGACTTCATTGCGGGCCTGCCGCGCAGGGTGGATCGGCTCCGGCTCGCCCTGTCCACTGCAGACCCGGCTGGCGCCCTTGAGGCGGCCGGGGCGTTGAAGGTCGCCAGCCAGATGGTGGGCGCGGAGCGTTTGGCGGGCCTGATGCTTGACCTGGAGGAGGAGCTCCGGGGACCTGCTTACGAGGCGGAAACCATCAGGCTGCCCAAGCTGGCCGTGGATTTCTACACGCCGGTCACCCGGTGCGCGATGCGGACCATCGACCATCTGCAGGCTGCCCCCTTCGCCACCGTGTCCAAGCAGCCCCCCGGACCGCACTTCGACGTTCCGCCGGGCGTGCGGCACTTGTCCGTCAGCCGATGATGGGCCGCTCCTCGGGCAGCCGAAAAAGCCGCGGACGGGCGGAGAGCGCCAGCGCGGACGCGACCGTAACGGTGCCGATGCGCCCGGTAAACATGAGCACCATGAGGACCCACTGCGCTGTGGGCGGCAGGGTAGGTGTGATGCCCGTGCTCATGCCCACTGTGCCGAACGCCGAAATGGATTCGAACAGCACCCTCTCCAGGCTGTGGTCTGTGAGCATCAGCAGCATCATGGTGCCCCCGATGACCGCCGCGATGCCCAGCAGGGCAACCGAGAGGGCCTGGCGTTGCGAAGAGGAGCTGATGGACCGGTGCGCGATGGTGACCGTGTCCCGGCCCCGGACTTCGTTCCAGATGGCAAACCCGAGGACAAGGAACGTGGTGATTTTGATGCCGCCCGCCGTTCCTGCGCTGCCTCCGCCAATGAACATCAGGATGTTGGTGACCATCAGAGTCTCCGGGGACGCGGCGCCGTAATCGATGCTGTTGAAACCCGCGGTGCGTGGAAAGACGCTGCCGGCAAAGGATCCGACGAGTTTGCCGGTGAGCGAGAGATTGCCAAGGGTTTCGCCCCGGTTCCATTCGAAAGCTGCAAACAGCGCCATGCCTATTGCCAGCAGGAACAGCGTGCCGTAGACGGTCAACCGCAGGTGCACTGTCCAGTTCTTGGGATGCACCCCACCCCTGGAGAGCTGGATGATGACCGGGAATCCGAGCCCTCCGGCGATGATGGCAAGACAGATGGGGACGATGACCCATGGGTCTTCCGCGAAGCCTATGAGGTTGTTGCTGTAAAGGGCGAATCCCGCGTTGTTGAATGCCGATACCGCGTGGAAGATGCCATGCCAGGCAGCGGCTACTGGGTCTTTGTCGTAGCTGATCCAGAAGTGCACCGTCAGCACGAGGGCTGTGAAACCTTCGAAGAAGAGCATGATCCGTGCCACCCGGAGAAGGACGGAGCGGACGTCGCCCAGGTTCAATGTGTGTGTTTCGGACTGGGCCACGAGTTGGCCACGCAGCCCAATGCTCTTCCGTACCAAAAGCGCCAGCAGGGTGGCTAGGGTCATGATGCCGAAGCCGCCCACCTGGATCAGGCACAGGATGACCGCCTGGCCGAACGGTGTCCAGTACGTGGCCGTGTCCACCGTTGCCAGGCCAGTCACGCACACGGCGGACACCGAGGTGAAGGCTGCCGCCATGAAGACGTCGGGGTCATTTCCGATGCGGGATGAGGGCAGCATCAGCAACCCAGCCCCTGCGATGATGACCGCCAGGAACGCCAAAGGAAGCGAGCGGACCGGGTGCGAGAGGACGCGCCGGAGCGCGCTTTCCCTCCGGCTTGGGCCGTCCCCGCCCCGTGCAGCCATGCTGAAGACGTCCCGCGCCCGCCCGGAGCGGGTCCGGGCACCCTGACTGCCGGGCCGGGGACCGAGCCTGCCGGGCCCACTCGCGGCCGGCCGGCCCTCGACTTTCCTGCTCATCCTGGTGTGGTCTCCGGACGCCCGTTACGGGCAGGGTTGCGGCTGCTGACCACCGGAGCCTAGCACCGGGTCTCGCGTCCCCGTTTGGCCATCCGGCGGATCTTGACGCTTTCTTAACGCCTGGCCAAACGGCCGCCGCCTTCTGAAACGCGCCCGGACTCAAATGTGACCACGCGGTCGGCCCGGCCGATGTCCGCCGCGTCATGGCTGGCCTCCAGGACCGTGGTGCCGCGCCGCAGCTCATCGCCGACGGCGGCCCTGATCAGCCGGTGCGCTTCGGCATCCAGTCCCGCCGTGGGTTCATCGAGCAGGAGGATGGGGGATTGCTGCGCCAGCCCTTGGGCAATCAGCGTGCGCTGCCGCTGTCCGCCGGAAAGCTCGCGCAACTGCCGTCCGGCAAGCTCCGTGATCCCCATCCGCTCCATGCTGTCCATCACCACCTGGCGGTCCGCGGCCCGGAGCGGGCGTCCCCGGCGGTGCGGCCAACGGCCCATTTCCACCGCCTGGCGCACCGTGCAGGGCATGGTGTCCGGGGCCTCGATGTGCTGGATGACGTAGGCGGGCCGGGCCTGGGTGGTGACGGTGCCGCTGTCCGGAGCCAGGATCCCGGCAGCCATGGCCAGCACCGTGGACTTTCCGGAGCCATTGCGCCCGGTCAGGACGGCATGTGTCCCCGGCGCGAACGCCAGGCAGACACCCGACACCACCGGCCGGTCCGGATAGGCGTACCCCACGTCGCTGAACCTGATGGCATCCATACTGCTCCTTTATTGATAATGATTCTTATTAAGATACAGTGGCGGCGATGGAATGGATACTTGAACCCCTGGGCGCCTCCTTCGTGCAGCGCGCCGTCCTGGCCGGCAGCCTGGTGGCTGTGGTCTGCGCCGTGGTGGGCACGTGGGTGGTGGTGCGCGGCATGGCCTTCCTCGGCGACGCCATGTCCCACGGGCTGCTCCCCGGAATTGCCATTGCATCCCTGCTGGGCGGCAACCTCCTCCTGGGTGCCGCGCTCAGCGCTGCGGCCACGGCGGCCGGCGTCTCCGCGATCACCCGGAACCGCCGCATCTCCCAGGACACCGCCATTGGCCTGCTGTTCGTGGCCATGCTTTCACTGGGCGTGATCATCGTGTCCGCCTCCGGCTCGTTCGCCGTGGACCTTACCGCCACGCTCTTTGGGGACGTGCTGGCGGTGGGCATGGAGGACGTGGCGCTGCTCGCCGTCGTCGGATGCCTGGTGCTGGCCGTGGCCGGACGCTTCCACCGCGCGCTGGCGGCGGCCACGTTCCATCCGCAGAAGGCGGCAAGCCTGGGGCTGCGGCCCCGGCTCACCCATGCCGTACTGCTGGGCATGGTCACCGTTGCCGTGGCTGCCTCCTTCCAGGTGGTGGGGACGCTCCTGGTGTTCGGGCTGCTGATCGCCCCTCCCGCGGCGGCGCTGGTGTGGGCACGGTCGGTGGGGGCGGTGATGGCCCTCGGTGCGCTCATCGGTGTCTCCAGCGTGGTGGCCGGACTGTGGATCTCCTGGCACGCGTCCACTGCCGCCGGCGCAACCATCGCCCTGGTCGCCGCCCTGTCCTACTTCGCCTCAGCCCTCTGCCACTCCGCCACCCGCGGCACCAAGCCGCGCCCCGGCGCGCTGGCCGCCGCCGCCGTCGTCGTCCCCGCCCCACTCCCGGAAAAGGAAACCCGTGCCCCGCACCACTACGCCTAGAACCGCCGCCCTCCTGCTCGGCCTGCCCCTGCTGCTATCCGCCTGCGCCGCGCCCGGCCCGGACGCGGCCTCAGCGCCGGAAACCGCTGAACCGCACGGCTACATCGCCGGGGCGCAAGAGAACTCCGAACCACAAACGGGCCTGCTCACCGTCAACGCAGCCACGGGGAAGGGGCAGCTGCTTTCGCTCCTCACCGGCGCGACGTCCGACGCCGGCACCGACGGTCCAGTCACCGCCGCCTACCGCGACGGCCGGTACGCCCTGATGGCCACGGGCGCCGGGGTGGAGGTTTTCGATACCGGCGCCTGGACCGTTGACCATGGCGAGCACAAGCATTACTACAGCGCCGAGCCCGGGTCCGTGGGCCTGCTCCAGGTTCCGGACGCGGGCGCAGTGGCCGGCGACGGCACGTCCATTGCAGTGTTTTCGGAGTCCGGCGGGTACGCGGCCGTGTACCGCCACAAGGATCTCGACGCCGGCAACCTGGCGGAGTCGGCCCGGATCACCACCTCCCCGCACACCGGCGTGGTGGTGCCTTACCGGGGCCACTTCCTGGCGTCCGTGGCAGCCCGTGCCGCTGCCGCCGATGGTATTGAAGTGCGTGACGCCGGCGATTCGGCGGTGCTCGGCCGGCAGGACTGCCCGGGCCTGGCCGGACACGCCGTCACCCGGGCGGGCATCGTGTTCGGATGCTCGGACGGGGCGCTGCTGGTCACTGAGGATGCCGGCACCTTCAGCGCGGAGAAGATTCCGTATCCCGACGGCGCCGCGGGCCGCCCGCCGGCCGTACACCTGGACCACCGCCCCGGGTCCAATGAACTGGCCGGGCCCGCCGGCGACGCCGGGGTGTGGCACCTCGATGCCGCCAAACGGAAGTGGACGTTCCTGCCCACACCGGCTCCGGTGGTTGCTGCTTCCGCGGTGGGCGACGGACGCCGGGTACTGGCTGTTGCTGCCGATGGATCACTGTGGACCCTGAACCCTGCAACAGGGGCCGTTGATGCACAGGTTCCGCTGCTTGCGGCCTCCACCCCGGGAAGCGCTGCTCCGCGGATCCTGGTGGACACCTCCCGGGCCTACGTGAGCGACCCCGCAGGCTCCGCGGTACATGAGATCGACTACGCGGACGGGCTGCGGGTGGCACGGAGCTTCGACGTTCCTGCTGCCGACATTGTGCTGGAGACCGGACTGTGAGGCGGGGCCTGGCCACGCGGCGGGACCTGGTTGCAGGCCGGAATCGTGCCGGAATATCAGGCTGGCCGGCCCGGCTGGGCGCGCTCCTGGTGCTGGGCTTAGGCCTGGGGTTTGCGCTGGGCGGATGCTCGGCCGCCGCCGCGGACCGCCCCACGGTGGTGGTAACCACCAACATCCTGGGCGACATCACCCGCAACGTGGTGGGGGAGCAGGCCGATGTGGTGGTCCTCATGGCTGCCAACGCCGACCCGCACTCATTCGGCATCTCCGCCCGGCAGGCCGCCGGCATCGAAAACGCTGCCCTCATCATCCACAACGGCGGCGGCCTCGAAGAGAACGTCCTCAACCATGTGAAAGCAGCCGAGGCCGAAGGTGTGCCGGCGTTGCCGGTGCTGGACGCCGTCGGGCCCCTCTCCTTCACCCAGTCCGGACAGGGCGCTCCGGACCCGCACTTCTGGACCGACCCCTCCCGCGTGGCCAAGGCCGCGGAGGCCATCGCCGCGGCAGTGAGTGAGCACGTGGGCGGCGCCGACGCCGGCGCCGTGCGCTCGCAGGCGGCCACCTACACCGGGCAACTGCAGGAACTGGAGGCGGCCATGGAGGCCGGGTTCGCCGGCATCGGCCCCGGCCAGCG
Source organism: Pseudarthrobacter sp. SORGH_AS 212 (assembly GCF_030818145.1). Lineage (NCBI taxonomy): Bacteria > Bacillati > Actinomycetota > Actinomycetes > Micrococcales > Micrococcaceae > Pseudarthrobacter > Pseudarthrobacter sp. SORGH_AS 212. Next base: position 3,230,153 of record NZ_JAUTAA010000001.1, read on the forward strand.
AAAACTCATCACCAACCACCACGTGTTCGGCTACCTGGCCAACCGCTTCGGTTTCGAGGTGGTGGGTGCCGTGATCCCGAGTGGCACGACGCTCGCCTCGCCCAGCCCCACGGACCTGGCCGACCTCACCGGCAAGATCCGGTCCGCCGGGGTGCGGGCCATCTTCGCCGACTCGTCGCAGCCCGCACGGCTGGCCGAGGTGCTGGCCGCCGAGGCCGGCGAGGACATTGCCGTGGTCCCGCTGTTCACCGAATCCCTGGGCCCTGAGGGGTCCGACGCCGGCACCTACCTGGGCATGATGCGCGCCAACGCCGAACGCATCACCCAGGCCCTGGGCTGATCCTGCGTCACCAGACATTCCTGGGCTCCGCTCCCGGAGCTCCCCACCCATAAAGAAGGAACCAACCATGTATCACCGCACCGCACCCGTCCGCCTGATGACGGTGCTGGCCGCCGCAGGCCTGCTGCTCTCCGGCTGCGGCACGCCCGCCTCAAGCCCCGCCAGCCCTGCGCCAACCCAGGCCGCCACCGTGGACTCGGCAGCGCCGCGCCTTGTCACCACCTACGACGGCGGCATCCAGGTCCTCGACCCCGCCACCTTCGAGGTGCTGGCCGACTTTCCCATGGAGGGGTTCAACCGCATCAACCCCGCCGGCGACGGCCGCCACGTGGTCATCTCCACCGCCAAGGGATTCGAGGTCCTGGACACCGGGGCGTGGACCGACGGCGGCAGGCACTACGCCCAGGACCCGGCCATGACGGACATCGTCTTCCCCACCACCAAGCCCGGCCACGTGGTCCGCCACGATGGAAAGACCATCCTCTTCAGCGACGGGACCGGCGAGGTGAGCGTCTTCAACTCCGCGGACCTGGCCTCCGGACAGCCCCGGGTGGAAACCCACCGCGCCGAAGAAGCCCACCATGGCGTCGCCGTCGAACTCTCCAACGGTGAGCTTGTCCTCACCCTCGGGAACGGCCAGGAACGGCCCGGAATAGTGGTGCTGGATGCGGACGGCAAGGAAATCGCCCGGAATGAGGACTGCCCGGGAGTGCACGGCGAGGCCACGGCAGCCGGGGAGGCAGTAGTCATTGGATGCCAGACCGGCGTCCTGATCTACGCCGATGGCGCCATCACCAAACTGGAGAGCCCCACTGAATACGGCAGGATCGGCAACCAGGCCGGCTCGGAGGAATCCCCGGTGACCCTGGGCGACTACAAGCAGGACAAGGACGCCGAACTGGAACGGCCGGAGACCGTGTCCCTGATCAACACCGAGACGAAATCCCTGGCCTTCGTGGATTTGGGCACCAGTTACAGCTTCCGTTCCCTGGGCCGCGGCCCGCACGGCGAGGCCCTGGTACTCGGCACGGACGGCGCGCTGCACGTCATCGACCCCGCAACGGCGGCTGTCAAAAATGTCTTCCCGGTGACCGCGCCGTGGGAGGAACCGCTGGACTGGCAGCAGTCCCGGCCCACCCTGTTCGTCAACGGGCACACCGCCTACGTGACGGACCCGGCGTCGAAGGCCATCCACGCCGTCGACATCGAAACCGGGAGGGTCACCGGCACCGGCACGCTGGACGCTGCGCCGAACGAACTGAGCGGGGTCACCGGCTAAGCCTGTCCGGGCCTGCCCCTGGGAGCCGCCGGCGGGGCGTCCGCGGCTCCCAGGGGTCTTGCGCGAAATTTGTGCTTGGTTCCTGGCCGGCCGCTACTAATATCTGAGAAAGAAGTCACCCTGCCTGCGACCTAGGGGATGGATCATGCTCGGAGCACTCACAGCAGAGGCGGTTGCAAAGCGCAACAACGTCACAGTGCTGGGCCGCGCGGACGGTCCGGTGATGCTTTTCGCCCACGGCTACGGCTGCGACCAGGACATGTGGCGGCGGCTGGTGCCCTACTTCGCCGCTGACTACCGGGTGGTGCTCTTCGACCATGTGGGTGCCGGCCACTCCGACCTGGACGCCTACGACCGGGAGAAATACGGGACCCTGGACGGCTACGCCACCGACGTCCTGGAAATCTGTGCCGCCCTGGACCTGGCCGACGTGATCCTGGTGGGCCACAGCGTCAGCGCCATGATCGCGCTGATCGCTGCCGCCCGCGAACCGGAGCGGTTCGCCAGGCTGATCCTGGTGGCCCCGTCGCCGCGATATACGAACGATGCCGACGACGGCTACGTGGGCGGGTTCTCGCATGAGGACATCGAAGGGCTGCTCAAGTCCCTGGACAGCAACTATTTCGCCTGGGCCGAGGCGCTGGCGCCCATGGCCATGGGCAACCCCGATTCTCCGGAGTACGCGGAAGAGCTACGGTCCAGCTTCTGCCGGACCAACCCGTCCATTGCCCGCCATTTTGCCCGGGTCACGTTCCTCTCGGACAGCCGTTCAATCCTGGACCGGGTCCAGTGCGACAGCCTGATCCTGCAGTGCTCCGATGACCTCCTGGCTCCTCCGGAGGTGGGTACCTATGTCCACCAACACCTCGGACACAGCACCTTGGTGCACCTGCAGGCCACCGGCCACTGCCCCCACGTGAGCGCACCCGAAGCCACTGCAGGAGCGATCCTGCAGTACATCGGCCCACGCCCGTGACGGACACCGCGGGCCGGCCCGTGGTCAACTTCGAGGCGCTCTTCCATCAGGCGCCGTGCGGATACCTGGTAACGGACGACGGCGGCCGGATCGCCGCCGTCAACGACACCTTCGTGCGGTGGACCGGTTACAGCAGGACAACCCTCCTGGGGACGAAGCTGCAGTCCCTGATGCCCGTGGGTGATCAGATCCTTTACGCCACGCACTGCATTCCCCAGCTGGGGATCACCGGTTCGGTCTCGGAAATCGCAGTGGACATCGTTGGCGCGGACCATATCCGGCGCCCGGCACTGCTCTCGGCCTCAAGGTTTGCGGCCGCTGGCCAGGAATCGGGCAGCATCCGTGTGATCATCTTCAGCGCCCACGAGCGACGGCTGTACGAGACGGAACTGGTTTCGGCGTTGCGGGCGGCTGAAGAATCGGACGCCAAGCGTGCCCTGGCGGAGCAGGAACTGCGGCGGCTGGCGCTGCACGACGCGCTCACCGGCCTGCCAAACCGGGCCGGCTTGAAGGCGCGGTTCGGCGCAGCACCGCACGGCGGAGCGCGCGAGCGGAAATCGCTGGCGGCCCTTTTCATCGACCTTGACCATTTCAAGGCGGTCAACGACAGCCTGGGCCACAGCGCCGGGGACAACCTCCTGGTGTCCGTGGCGGGACGGCTGGCCGCCGCCGTCCAGGCGTCCGGTGCGGTGGCGCGGCTGTCCGGTGATGAGTTCGTGGTGGTGGACGAGGTGGCCGGGACAGACGATGCGACGGCACTGGCAGCGAGTCTGCTGGACGTCATGGCTGCACCGATGCATCTCGAGGGCTTGGAAATCGTCATCTCCGCAAGCATCGGCATCGCGGTTGCCCAGGGCGGGGACGACACCGTTGAGGACCTGATCCGCCGTGCAGACATCGCCGTCTACCGTGCCAAGGAGCGGGGCAGGAACCGCTGGGAGCTGCACCGGCCGGCACCATCGGACCCGGCCGTAGACCGGCTTCGAGCCCTCGGCGAACTGCGCCGCGGCATCGGCGCAGGCGCCCTGCGGGTGCACTACCAGCCCCGGATCGACCTTCGTACGGGGCGGGCCAGCGGAGTGGAGGCCTTGGTCCGCTGGCAGCACCCCACCCGAGGCCTGCTGCCGCCGTCGGAATTCATTGCCATGGCCGAGGAATCCGGGCTGGTCCGTCCGCTGGGTGCGTGGGTGCTCGACGAAACCCTGAAGCTCGCTGAAAGCCTGCGCCGGAATGACCACGGTGCCGGACTGGAATTTGCCGTCAACCTGTCCGCCCGGCAACTCAACGATCCCGGGCTGGTGGACATGGTGGAGGGCGCGCTGGAGCGGCGCAGCATGGACCCGGCGCTGCTGCTGCTTGAAATCACCGAAACGGCACTGATGTCCGATCCCGGCGCGGCCGTGGAATCACTGAACGCCCTCAAGAACCTGGGCGTGGGGCTCGCCGTCGACGACTTTGGCACGGGCTACTCAAGCCTTACGTACCTGAAGAAATTCCCTGTCAACGAACTGAAAATTGACCGATCGTTCATCATGGGGCTGGGACTGGATACCGGGGACGGCGCGATCGTGGGCAGCTGCATCGACCTGGCGCACGCGGTGGGAATCCGGGCCGTGGCTGAGGGGGTTGAAACCTCCGGCCAGGCACAGGCGCTGCAGGACATGGGCTGCGACCTTGCGCAGGGCTACCTCTTCGCCCGTCCGCTTCCAGTGCCGCAGCTCAGGGAATGGTTGGCATCGCACGCCTGAGTGCGCCCTTAACCGCACGTCGCCCCGTCCGGAGCCGCCACCCGTATGTGTGGGTTCAGCGGCAAGGGGACAGGGCGAGGGGCGGAACTTTCAGGAATGGCTGGCACGCGGGCCCGATGCATGGGCTCTGTGGTGCCAGGGTCTTCGCTATGCGGCCAGGCGGGTGGCGGCGGCGGGAACCTTGCGGCGTGGTGCCAGGACACTGATGGTGCAGGGTGCCTGGAGCGGATCGATCCTGGTGGGCAGATGTCGGGTTTCTGACGCGGTACGGAGCATCTCCAGTGCGGCTTCATCCACGAAGGCCTGCGAGATGTCCAGTTCCAGGTCAAGCCCTTCCCTCAAGGAGTTGGCCCGTTTAGCGACTACATAAAGGGCGTTGACGCTGTGGACGGTGATATGCCCCTTTGCAATCACCTTCGCACGTGCGTGGTCGAGATCAATACGGACAACAATGTGGAGCTTAGAGTTCAAGATGTAAAGCCTTCCCCGGCATTGGCTGCGACGCTGCAGCTTTTTGCGTGGCCGTTTTCATCAGCCTCATACAGAGTAGGGGTTGAATGTGATGCACGCAACACTTTGACGAATTTATTACCGGTGGCTTCGATGCTGATCCTGTGACCGCGGGTCAGCCCACTGCTTCTGGAACCCTGCCAGCCCGGTCCGGAAGCCTTCCGGTCAACACCGCCACGGGGGCTGCGGACCAGCGCTGCCGCTCAGGCTCGAAGGACACCACCACTGAGGCATCGTTCTCGCGGGCCTCATCCATGGCAAGCAGCAGGGCGTCCTCCATGTGCCGGGCATACTCCAGCCGATCACCGAGGGAGCCCTGCAGGTCCGCATCGTCAATGAGCACATGGCCCTTGCCGTCCACGATGACCTTCAGCGAATACCCTTGGTCCTCGTGGAGGGATCCGCGGGTGGATGAAATTTCCGTGGCTCTGTCTGCCCGGACCAGCCCGTTGCCGAGCGTACGGATCCACACTTCACCCATGACGTTGACCTCCCCTTGGCTGGGGGCGCGGAACAGCACCCCTAAGGCGAAATGTACTCCTCCGCGGGCCGTTTGTGACCCCCCGGAATAATTGCCCTTGGAAGGCAGGTCCGCGCCGCCGCACCCCGGACCCGGCAGTAGTTTCTGTTGCGCGGGGCGACGTTGCGCGCCGGGGTGAGAGAGGGGGCAGCCCTAGGATAAATCTGATGACTTCCCCCGGTGGCGCCCAGCCCTTCAACCTGCGCAGCATTGCGGTGGCCGCCTTCGGCCCCACCCTGCTGTTTGGCCTGGGGCAGGGGGCCATCCTTCCCGTGGTGGCCCTGACCGCCCGCGACCTTGGCGCCACCGTCGCCGTAGCGGCCCTCATCGTCACCCTGATGGGTCTCGGATCCTGGTTCTTCAACCTGCCGGCGTCGCTGGTCACGCTGAAGTTCGGTGAACGCTGGTCCATCGTGGGCGCGTCCGTCGCCGCCGGCCTGGCGCTCGCCGCCGCCGGGTTGTCCTCCCTTGCGCCCAACGGCCTGGTGCTGCTCGCCGTGGCGATGACCGTCGTCGGGATGTCAGGAAGCGTTTTTGGCCTGGCCCGGCAAAAGTACCTCACCGAGGCGGTGCCGGTGGATTTCCGGGCCAGGGCGCTGTCCACGCTGGGCGGCGTGAACAGGATCGGCGTGTTCATCGGACCGTTCTTGGGAGCTGCGGTGATGCAGTTTGGCGGCATCAACGGCGCCTACTGGGTGGGTGTGGTGGCCATGGCGGCCGCCGCGCTGCTGTCCCTGACCATCCCGGACCTGGCCGCTCCGCACGCGTCCGACGGCGGCAAACCAGGCCCGCAGCCCACGCTCCGGAGCGTTGCGGTGTCCCATGCGGGGGTCTTCCTCTCGGTGGGCATCGGCATCCTGCTGCTGTCCGCCCTCCGCTCCTCGCGGCAGGTGGTGATCCCGCTGTGGGCCGACCACCTGGGTATGGATGCCACGTCCGCTTCGCTCATTTACGGCCTGTCCGGGGCCATCGACATGCTGGTGTTCTATCCGGCCGGCAAGCTCATGGACCGCAAGGGCCGGCAGTTCGTGGCCGTACCGTCCACCCTGCTGATGGGCGCGGCGCTGGTGCTGATCCCGCTGACGGGCTCGTTCACGGGATTGCTGCTGGCCTCGCTGCTGATCGGGTTCGGCAACGGCATCAGCTCCGGGCTGGTGATGACGCTGGGGGCCGATTTCTCGCCGGACCGCGGCCGCGGCCAGTTCCTGGGCCTCTGGCGGTTCATGGCCGACGCCGGCTCCACGGGCGGGCCGCTGCTGCTCTCCGGGGTGACCGCCGTGGCATCGCTGGGCGCGGGGATCTCGGCCACCGGCATCCTGGGGTTCGCGGCGGCGGCCGTGTTCGCCGTCGTCATTCCCCGCCTGAAGCACCGCCGCAACTACTGACTTGCGCCACCACTTGGAGTCCCCAAAACCGCATCTTAAGGACTCCATCTGATAGGGCAACGGGCTCTGGTGGGTGGACACTGTACGCATGAACACTCCCCGGAGCATCAAGCGGGACTGCGTCATCGCCGGGGGAGGGCCTGCCGGTATGGTGCTTGGCTACCTCCTCGCGCGGGCCGGCCTGCAGGTCACGGTCCTGGAAAAGCACGCCGACTTCCTCCGCGACTTCCGCGGTGACACCATCCACCCGTCCAGCCTTACGCTCCTGCGCGAGCTGGGGCTGCTGGAGCGGTTCCTGGACCTGCCGCTGACCCGCATCACCACCATGGACGCGGTCTTCGACGGAGAGCGGTTCACGATCGCGGACTTTGGCACCCTGCCGGCGCCGGACAACTTCCTGGTGTTCGCCCCGCAATGGGATTTCCTGAACTTCCTCGCGGCCGAGGCCTCGGCGCTCCCGGGGTTCGAGCTCCGGATGAGCACACGGGCAGATGAAGTCCTTCACGACGGCGGCCGCGTGGCCGGTGTCCGGGCCGCGGATCCTGACGGCGCCCTGGAAATCCACGCGCCCCTGACCGTGGCCGCCGACGGGCGCGGATCGACGCTCCGGAACGACGCCGGGCTCTACCCAACAGGGTCGGGCGTGCCCATTGACGTGCTGTGGTTCCACCTGCCCAAACCCCGCGACCCGCTTCCGCCAACGCTCGGATACGTTTCGGGCAAGGGCATGGTGCTGACCCTGGACCGGGGCAGCTACTACCAATCCGGCATGATCATCCGCAAAGACAGCTTCGAAAGCATCAAAGCCGAAGGGCTTGCGGCGTTCCGTGCCCGCATCGGTGCCGCGGCTTCCCACCTTGCCGTCCCTGCGGAGAGCCTCGTGGACTGGGACCAGATCAAACTCCTGTCCGTGAAGATCAACCGGCTGGAGACGTGGCACCGGCCCGGATTCATCGCCATTGGGGACGCGGCCCACGCGATGTCGCCCATGTTCGGCGTCGGCGTCAATTACGCCATCCAGGATGCCGTGGCACTCGCCAACGCCGTCGCCCCCGGGCTCGCCCGTGGCGAGGTGCGCGACGACATGCTCGCAGCGGTGCAGAAACGGCGGGAGGTACCTGTCCGGAAAATGCAGCGCATCCAACGCCTGGGCCACCGGGCCATTGCTCGGCGCCCCGGCCGGCGCTCCTTCGTTCCCCGGCCGGCCAAGTGGGTCCTGCGCGCCTTCGCCCCGCGGATACACCGCGCGGCAGCCCGCTTCATCGGCATCGGGTTCCGCCCCGAACACCCACAGATTCTGTGACCCTCTCATTGCCTTATCGGATCGGGTCCCCAAACGGCGGTTTTTGGAACGCGATCTGATAGGGCAACGGGGGAGTTTGGCCGGCCGCATTGGTGGGTACCCGCCGGACCGCGGTTATCCTCGACACATGGGTGAAACGGGGACTCGGGTTCGGACCAGCCCGCTGCAGAAGGCGCTGTGGTGGGTGCAGGACTATGTGTATGCGGCCATGTGCCAGGTGGAGGGCGTCCTGTCCCGGGTGCAGCCCGGTTCTTTCCACCAGGGCACACGGAACCCCGTGGTGATCATCCCCGGGGTGTACGAAAACTGGCAGTTCATGCTGCCCCTGATCCAGCGGATCCACGACGCCGGCCACCCCGTCCACGTGGTCACGGTCCTGCAGCGGAACAAGCTGGAGATCCCGGCGGCGGCCCGGCTGGTGGCCCAGCACATCGAGGAGGCGGGGCTGCGTGACGCCGCCATCGTGGCGCACAGCAAAGGCGGGCTGATCGGCAAGTACGCGATGCTGATGATGGACCCGGAGCACCGGATCAGCAAAATGATCACCGTATGCACCCCCTTTTCCGGCTCCAGCTACGCCAGGTACATGCTGTTGCCCAGCCTGCGGATGTTCTCGCCACGGAATGCCCTGACCCTCGAATTGGCCCGCGAAGAAGCCATCAACAGCAGAATCACCTCCATCTACGGCCCGTTCGATCCGCACATCCCCGAGGGGAGCGTCCTGCCGGGCGCCACCAATATCGCGCTTCCCACGGCCGGGCACTTCCGGATCCTGGGCGACCCGGAAACCGCCCGGATCATCACTGATCAGCTGGCCCTCCCGGCGGCCGGGCCCTCGCTGTAAGCCCGCTGCGGGGCTGCAACCTATAAAAGCCCTGTTCAGGCCGTGGTTTAACTTTCAAATAACTTGAGCTTTCTTTGCCTTTTTTCGCGATATGTTCCTGCGTTTGGCTGTGCATTGTTGTTCCCAGCAAGACAACTTCCACCCAAGTAAGCAAAGTCTGAGGGGACACATCATGAAGAACAGCACTCTGATCAAGGGAACCGCAGCCATCGCCGTAGGCGCAGCACTGTTGCTGGGCGGCGGCGGATCGCTGGCCAACTGGAACGCCGAGGCAACTGCGGCTCCCGGCACCATCGTTGCCGGCGACCTGAACGTCGCGAAGACCGCCGCCGGCGTCTGGAAGGACCGGGCCGGCACCACCATCGACATCAACACCTACAAGGTGGTTCCGGGCGACAAGCTCACCTTCACACAGGACCTGACCGTCACCCTGGTAGGCAACAAGATGGCCGCTGACGTCAGCACCACCGGCATCAGCGCCACCAACGGATTTACCGCCGCCAACGTGTCGGTCTCCGCGCCGGCCCTCACCCTGGGTGGGACGGCCGTGGCCAACCCGCTGAAGCCCACCGGTTCCGCGCAGACGGTCACCGCAACCATCAGCTTTGAATTCCTGTCCACCACCACGGGCCGTGCGGACACCACCGCCAGCTACAACTTCAACAACGTGGCGTTCCAGCTGACGCAGGTGGCCCAGACTGGTCTTTCCTGACCTGACACGGCCGGGTGGCCCTCGGGCCGCCCGGCCAGCAGAATAAGGAAACAGACCAGGAGGAGACACCATGCGCATCAAGCGCTCACTGCAGGCGGCGGCCCTGGTCGCCGCAGCAGTGCTCCTGGGCCTCCTCACCGTTCAGGGCAGCTACGCCCTCTGGAATGCCACAGTTGTTGCGACTCCCGGGACAGTCAGCTCGGCATCGTTCGATATGGCGATGACGGCAGTCAACTCGGGCCAAACCACCAACATGACGCTGGCCAACGGAACGGCAGCAACCCTGACGCTGTCTCCGGCAGGCACGCTGGGGCCGGGAACCCCGGTGTACGGCGGGGTGCAGGTCACCAACAACACCAACGCCGGTGGCCAGTTCAACACCGTCATCACGGCGGGCCAGCCAAGCATCACCGATGTCAGCGGCGGGACCCTGGCCAGCTACATCAGTGTCACCGCCAAGCGGGCCACCTCCACCACAGAATGCAGCAACAGCGCCGGCTACCTGGCGATCGGCGCAGGCGGGCTTGACTCGCCCACTGTGGCCAAAAACGGTTCCACCATCTTTTGCTTCCAGGCCAGCCTCAGCTCGGCGGCCCCCAGCTCCGTGAAAGGACAAGCAGTGAACATCACCCTTCCGCTCACCGCCCGTCAGTGCGGGGTGTCCGGTGGCTGCTGACCTGACCGCCGGGCCGGCCTTCCCGGCCCGCGCATCGCGCAAGAAGTCCCGCTCCGCCAACCCGTCGCCGTCGGACGCTGACGCAAGCCGCCGCAAGGGCACCGGGGCATGGGCCGCCGTCGGACGCATCCTGAGCATGTCCGCCATGCTCGTGGCACTGTTCGCGGCCGTGGTCCTGATCGTGATTCCCGTGGCAACCGGCTCGCAGTCCTACACCATCCTGACCAAGTCCATGGCGCAGAAGTTCCCGCCGGGCACCTTCATGGTGATGAAGCCGGTGGCGTTCAGCGAACTCAAGTACGGCGACGTCATCACCTTCCAGATGTATTCCGGCCGGCCGGACGTGGACACGCACCGGATTGTCGGTTTCGGATCCACCCAGGCGGGGGAGAAGACGCTGATCACCAAGGGCGACAACAACGGCGCCAACGATCCCGAGCCCGTCCGGGCCATCCAGGTCAAGGGCAAGCTGTTCTACGCCGTTCCGTATGTGGGCTTCGTGGCCAACGCCCTGGGCAACGCGGACCGGGACACCTGGACCGTCCTGGCCGCCGTCGGCCTCATCGGCTACGGCGCCATCACCGTCTACAAATCAGTCCGCAAGCCCCGCGGCAGCAAGGATCCGTCCGGAGCCGTGGCCTAGATGCGCACGTTCCGGAACCTGCCAGGGGCCGCGGTGGCCGTCGGTGCTTTCGTGCTGACAGTCATGCTGGGGCTCGGTGGAACTGCGGCATCGGCCCTGTGGCAGCAAAGCGCCACCGCCACCATGACTGTCACAGCGGCTGGCTCCTGGGCTGGGCCTGCCTTCACACTTTCGTGTGCCGACCCATCGAAGAAAACCGTGGAACTTACGGTGGCGCCGAGTACAACTCTCTCGTCGAATCAGCTGCCGGCGACGCTCTCTGTCTCTGCGGTCAACTCCTCGGCAACCTATTCGGATTGGCAGATTACAGCGCCCAACACGAGCGGCAAGATCAGTCTCACCACAGGGCACCCCCTCGTCAGCGGCCAGAGCACCGGGCTGATCGACATCGTGGTGACCGTTACCTACAAGGACAATTCTTCAGCTTCGGTCCTCCGCTCTATCCGAAAGGGAAACGGCAACAGCGAGATCACCTGTTCGTAGGAATTGGCCTCCAGAAGTCCACGAGTTAGTCCGCCAGCTCGGCGGAAGCAGGCGCCGCCACCACCCCCCCGAGGGCGGCGCCAGCTTCTGCCGAGCTGGTGTGGTTTAAGAACCCGCGGATTTCCCTGCGGATCACCAAGGCAAGGCAAGGCGCCGCCAGGGCAACAAGCCGTTAAAAGCGAAAGAACCGCTGCCCTGGCGGGAACGGTTCGTTTGACTTGAAGTGGGTTCCTGGCGGCGCCCACTTCAAGACGCCGCCAGGAGAATTGGAGCGCCTCCAACAGGAGCCGCGTGACCGGGTCCCAGCAACCCGGTAAAAGTTACTATCCGGTAGGCAGATCAAGGAAGGGCCGGATCTGCCGCAAGGAACACTCAAATTCCTGTCAGGTTTGAGTCGACGCGAGGTCTACAGATAGGCGTTGCGGGGACCTGCCTAATCGTCCTTTCAACTAAGTAGCAGTAGATGTCGTTTTGAGGGCTCAGAACGACATCTACTGCTACCTGGTTGGGGAGGGAAAAGGGGGAGGTGGTCAAGGTGACCCAGAGAGCCCCAGTCCTGGCGTCAGCGGCGCCGCGCCGCGAAGGCGAACAGGGACGTGGTGGCCACCGTGGCCAGGTAGCCGGCGATCACGATCAGCGAGATCCCGGCCCAGAAGTAGTTGGTGGTGCTGGTTTCCTGCCACGGGCTCGGCGCAATCCGGATCAGCGAATAGGCCGCCACGGCCGCGGAAGCCAGGCCAATCAGCACGGGAAGGACCAGCCAGATCCTGGCCGAGCCGATGTGCCGGTTGAAGCCCTCCCACGCAATCCAGGTTCCGCGCCGCAGGATCAGCCACCCGGCAGGAATCATGAACGCCCCCACCAGGAGGAACGCGGCCACAACATCGGCCGGGCGGTGCCACTGGTTGATCAGGGTGGACACCCCGGAGGCGATGGCGAACGTGCCGCCCACGAACCCGGCCATGGGCCGCCACCGGGGCGATGCCATCAGGAACACGGCAGCCGCAGCGGATGCCGCCAGGGTGGTGTGCCCGGACGGCAGCGAGTTCAGCTCCAGGGTTACCACGCCCTTGTCCGGGCGGGCCGGGAGCAGGTCCTTGAGCACCTGCGTGGCCACGTTCGCGCCGATGCACGCGGCCACGGCGATCCCGGCTTCGGTCCAGTGCTTCCGGATCACGGTGACGAACAGGATCACGACGGCGGCCATCACCAGGGAAATGGTGGGCAGCAGGTCCAGGAACCGGGTGGTTGCCTTGCCGGCCGGGCCGTGGATGTCCACTGCTTCCACCAGCGCGGACTCATCGATGAACTGCCCGGTGGTGGTCTGCACAAAGTAGTAGTACGTGGCCACGAGCCCGGCAACACAGGCCAGAGTGGCCAGCACGAACAGGAAACCCGATCCCGGTGCGGGCCGGGCAGGCGTCCTGGGGTGCGTCTGCCGTGAGGAAGTCATCGTCGATAAGGGTGTCATAAAAAGCTGGGAGGCCTCTCCGCGTGTGCTGGGCGCGCCGTCGGTGTTCGCTACTCGGGCGGGCTGGGTGGGGGCAGCCTGGGGATGCTGGCCGCAGCCACCACCAGGGCAAGGGCGCCCAGCCCGAACGGCAGCGCCGTCAGCGTCGCCACGCCACCCACCAGGAGCGGGCCGCCGGCGTCGCCAAGTTCCCTGCCGAGCTCGGCCGAGCCCATGGTGCGGCCCATCCGTTCCGGCGGTGTGCTGTCCGCCAGGTGCGCAAAGCCCAGGGGAGTGGCAGCGCCGATGCCCACTCCGATCGCCGCCGCCGCAACGAAGATGGTGACCGAGGCGGGGGCGGCCGCCAGCAGTGCGACGCCGGCGGCAATCAGGAGCAGCCCCGCCGTCGTGCCCCTGTTGTCCGTGACCCGGCCCTGGTCCCGCAGCCTGCCCATCCACGGCTGGGTCAGCACCGAGCCGAGCGCCAGGACGCTGACGGCGGCGGTACCGGCGAAAGCGTCCATGCCGTGGCGGGTGGCGAGTGCCGGAAGGAAGCCGATGGCCGCGCCGAGCGCACCGGTGGAGGCAGCGAGGACCAGCGTGGGAACCCAGAACCTGCGCTCGCCCACCTGCCGGGCGAGGTCCATGACCGTGTAGCGCTGGCGGGGGAGCGGCTCAAGATGCGGTACCGCCGCCAGCACCCAGACGGCGGTGGCCGCTGCCAGTACGGCCAGGGCGCCGAACAGCAGGGCGAAGCCGCCGGCCAGGATCAGCCCTGCCCCGAGCAGCGGGCCGATGATGTAGCCAAGGCTCTTCCAGGAGCCGTATTTGCCAAAGTAGGCGCCCGCCTTGCCGCCGCGTGCGAGCCTCGCCACCATGGCGGACGACGCCGGCGAGAAGGCTGAGGCGGCGGCGCCCTGGCCCAGCCGGGCCAGGGCGAGCATGAGCGGGTCCGCTGCCCACAGTCCGATGAGCGACAGGGCAGCGAAGGCCAGGAGCCCGCCCACGATGACCGGTTTGGGCCCCACCCGGTCGCTGAGGGCGCCGAAGACAGGTTTGAGGAAAACCTCGGCGACGTCGTACAGGGCCAGCAGGATGCCGAGGTTCAGCAGCGTCAGGCCGATGTTCCCGCTTTGCGCGCCCAGGCCGGCAGCGATGCTGTGGGCGCCGAAGGCCGTCACGAACCCGGCGGCGTACAGCGGGGCCGTGGCGGTGCGGGTGGCCACCTGGTGGCGGGAAGGGGTTCCGGACTCAGTCACACGATGGACTGTAACAACTGTTGCATCTCCTGGTGTGCTGCCCCCGCGTCAGGCGAGGGTAGCCGCGATTTCCCCAAGGATCTCGAACTGTTCGCGGACGCCGCCTTCCATGCCGGACTGCGCGATCATGTCCCGGACTTCCCTGCTGCCCGCATGGGTGCGGATGCTCACCCTGGTGCCGGCGCCGCCGTCGGCCGCTTCGAAGGTGACCGTGTTGACCACCGCGCCTTCTTCGCTGTCCTGCGCCATACCCGGGAACTCCATCACCTCCGTGTGCACGATCCGCTGGTCCGGCACGATCTCGCGGTAGGTGCCGTGGAAGGCCACCTCCGCTTCGCCGTGCGCCAGCATGACGTACCGCCACTTCCCGCCCACCCGGAAGTCCATCTCCGCCACCGTCATCTCGCCGCGCCGTCCCGGCCACCAGCGCCTGACGAGCTCCGGCGTGGTCCAGGCCCTGAAGACGAGGTGAGGCGGTGCATCCAGCGTCCGGGTGATGAGGATTTCCTGGTCGCTGGGGAAGGTTACATCCATGGTCCTGCTGCCTGCCTGTGCCATTGTCCTGCTCCTTAGTGTCCGTCCTGCTTTTCCTGCTCCCGGATGTCATCCAGCATGCCGTCGAGGAGGCCGAAGCGCTCCGCCCAGAGGTCCGCGTAGCTGGAGACCCAGTCGTGGATGGGCTTCAGCGCCTGCGGCTGGAGCCGGTAGACCCGTTGCCGGCCGGCGTCGCGGACTTCCACGGCGCCCACCTCCCGCAACACCCGCAGATGCCGGGACACGTGCGGCTGCGCCAGCTCCAGCAGCTCCACCAGTTCGCTGACGGTCCGCTCGCCGCCGGCTAGGACGTCCAGGATTTCCCGACGGCGGGGCTCGGCCACGGCGTTGAACGCATCTGCGGTTGTCGCTGCCCGTGCCATGGCCTCATCGTATACCCATATGGATATGCAAAGAAGGGGCTGTTGGCGTGCCCGTCCCGAAGGTCTACCCTTCGTGCAAGGGGTCCGGCGCGGGCCCCGCGGTGGCTCCTGAAGGAGGCGAAGCCGTGACGATCGTCGACAACGCCGTCTACGTGAACGGAATGCGGACAGCGGACCCGGAAAGCCTGGACGAAACCTACTTTGCGCTGAGGCAGCGCGAGGGAATGGCCTGGATCGGCCTCTACCGCCCGGACGCCGAGGAGCTGCAGTCGGTGGGCGAGGAATTCGACCTGAACCCGCTCGCCGTCGAGGACGCCCTCGCAGGCCACCAGCGGGCCAAACTGGAACACTACGGCGAATGCCTGTTCCTGGTTCTGCGGCCGGCCAGGTACCGCGATGACGTGGAGAAGGTGGACTTCGGCGAGATCCACGTCTTTGCCGGTGACGAGTACGTGGTGACCGTCCGGCACGCAGAATCACCGGACCTGGCCAAGGTCCGGCGGCGCATGGAGTCGATGCCGGAGTTCCTGGCCCTTGGCCCTGAAGCTGTGCTCTACGGCATCCTGGACCAGGTGGTGGACGAGTACGAGCCAGTGGCCGCCGGCCTGGAGAACGACATCGACGAAATCGAGGACGACCTCTTCGGCGCCGACCCCGAGGTCTCGCGGCGCATCTACGAACTCTCCCGCCAGGTCATCACATTCCAGCGCGCCACCAGCCCGCTGGCAGGGATCCTGCAGGCCCTGATGGCGGGAACCCCGCAACGCCCGGCTGATGCCGACCTCCAGGACCACCTCCGCGATGTGCTGGACCACGTCCTGCGGCTCAACGAACGCGTGGCGGCCTTCCGGGCACTGCTACAGAACGCGCTCGCGGTCAACGCAGCCCTGGTGGCGCAGCGGCAAAACGAGGAGATGCAGCGGATGACCGAATCCAGCTTTAGGCAGAATGAACAGGTCAAGCGCATCTCGTCCTGGGCCGCCATCCTGTTCGCCCCCACCCTCGTGGCGTCCATCTACGGCATGAACTTCACCGCGATGCCCGAGCTGACGTGGACTTATGGCTACCCCTACGCCATCGGCCTGATGCTTGCCATGGGTTTGGGGCTCTACGTCACCTTCAAGCACAACAAGTGGATCTAGGCTTATCCACCCAGGCATTCTGCTGCCCGCGGCGGCCGCGCGCGGCTCGCCGGTACAGTGAACCCATGCATGCCCCCGACGCACAGATCCCCCCACTGGACGAACTGCTGGCAGGGGCACACGTTGTCAGCCTGCCCATGCGGGTGAAGTTCCGCGGGATCATGAAACGGGAATCGCTGCTGATCCAGGGCCCGGCCGGTTGGGGCGAATTCTGCCCGTTCCCGGAGTATGGCGATGCCGAGGCTTCGCGGTGGCTGGCCGCCGCCTTCGAGGCCGCCTGGCAGGGGTTTCCCCAGCCGCTGCGCACGGCGATACCCGTCAACGCCACGGTCCCTGCCGTGGAAGCCTCCCGGGTGCCGGAGGTCCTGGCGCGTTTCGGCAGGGTGGATGCCGTCAAGGTCAAGGTTGCGGAGCGCGGCCAAACCCTGGAGGACGACGCCGCACGGGTGGAAGCCGTCCGCGCGGAGCTCCCCGGCGCCACGATCCGGGTGGACGCCAATGGCGGGTGGGACGTGCCCGCCGCGGTCAGGGCACTGACCCGGCTGTCCGCCGTCGGCCTCGAATACGCTGAGCAGCCCGTCCCGGACATCGGGGGCCTGGCCGAGGTGCGCTCGCGGCTGCGTGCGGCGGGAACGCCGGTGCTGGTGGCCGCGGATGAAAGCGTCCGCAAGGAGGACGATCCCCTGAAAGTGGCACGGGCCGGTGCGGCCGACCTGATTGTGGTCAAGGTGGCGCCGCTCGGGGGAGTGCGGCGTGCCCTGGACATCGTGGCGCAGGCCGGGCTGCCCGCCGTCGTCAGCTCCGCGCTGGACACCTCCGTGGGCATCCGCGCCGGGCTGGCCCTTGCGGCGGCTCTCCCCGAACTGCCCTACGCCTGCGGGCTGGGGACAGTATCCCTGTTCGAATCCGACATCACCCGGGACCCGCTGACGGCCGACGACGGCGCCATCACCCTCCGCGAAGCCGCCGCCGATCCCGGGCTGCTGGAGCAGTACGCGGCAACGCCCGAACGCCGGGACTGGTGGCTGGCACGGCTGCGCCGCGTCCACGCCCTCCTGGCCGGGTAGGCGCTGACGTTTCTGCAGGTCATGGCCGGTTAACCTCAACTTCACCTGCTGGATGGCTCCGCGTCGGAACCGGCTGGAAAGGTGATCGGGCACCCCAGAGAGATTCCTTGGAAGGTTCCCCATGTCTGAAACTGCCCGCAAATTTAACCTGCTGCCCATGCTCGGCCATACCAAGGGCAAGCGGAGCCCGGTAACCTGTGCCCTGAAGTGCGACAACGCGTGTGCAGGCGAAACCTGCAACACCAGCTCCAACAGCTACTTCCGTGATATCGCCTCCGCCACCATGTCCCGTCGCGCCGCACTGGGCCTTGGTGCTGCCGGTGCCCTCGCCGTGGCGCTCGGCTCCGCCGTCACATCGGCTGAACCGTCCTCCGCCGCCGGACTGTCCAAGGCTGCCAAGGAGGGCTTCGGTAAGTCCAAGCTTCAGTTCACCGCCATCAAGCCGGTGGACGCCGCCGTTGACGCGGTTACCGTCCCGGACGGCTTCACCTGGCAGCCGGTCATCCGCTGGGGCGACCCGTTGTTCAGTGACTCGCCGGACTTCGACATCAACAAGCAGACCGCCGCCGCCCAGGCCCGCCAGTTCGGTTACAACAATGACTACACGGACATCCTGGAAATCCCCAACACCAAGGGCCGCCGCGCAGTCCTGTTCACTAACCACGAGTACACGAACGAGAACATCATGGTTCCCGCCGGCTACGACGCCAAGGAAACCCGGGCCATAGGCCGCGCCGCCCATGGCCTGGCCGTCGTCGAACTCGAGCGCAAGAACACCACCAAGCCGTGGTCCTACGTCCAGGGCGCACCCCTTAACCGCCGCTTCCTCGACGACACCACCTATGAACTGACCGGCCCGGTTGCGGGCTCGGCCCTTGTGAAGACCGTCGCCGACCCCACCGGCAAGGCCATCAAGGGCACGTTCGGCAACTGCTCCGGCGGCACCACTCCCTGGGGCACCATCCTCTCTGGCGAGGAGAACTTCAACGGCTACTTCGTGGCAGGCGGCGCCTCGGCCAGCGACAAGCGCTACGGCCTGACCGCCAACGCCACCTCCCGCAAGTGGGAACTTGACGACCCCCGCTTCGACACCCGCAACGCCGGCTACGAAAACGAGGCCAACCGTTTCGGCTGGATCGTCGAGGTCGACCCTTTCGACCCCACCTCTACTCCGAAGAAGCACTCCGCCATGGGCCGCTTCAAGCACGAGGGCGCCAACGTGATTGTCGCCAAATCAGGCCACGTTGTGGCCTACATGGGCGACGACGAGCGATTCGACTACCTGTACAAGTTCGTTTCCAAGGGCAAGTACATCGAAGGCAACCGCAAGAACAACATGGGCCTGCTGTCCGAGGGCAACCTCTTCGTGGCCCAGTTCACCGGCAACTCGCCCGCCGCGGAGATCACCGGCACCGGCGCGGTCCCCTCAGACGGTGCGTTTGACGGAATCGGTGAATGGCTGCCCTTGGTGGTTGACGGCAAGTCAGCCATCGCCGGCATGTCCGTCGAAGAAGTCCTGGTTCATACCCGCATCGCCGCTGATAAGGCGGCCAATGCCAAGGGCGGCCCTACGAAGATGGACCGCTGCGAGGACGTCCAGCCGAGCCTGCACACCGGCAAGGTTTACGTGGTCTGCACCAACAACTCCGACCGCGGCAAGGCCGGTAAGGAAGGTGCCACGGAGGTCAACCCGCGCACCCAGAACCGCGACGGCCACATCGTCGAAATTACCGAGACCGGCGACCAGACGTCCACCAGCTTCAGCTGGAACCTGCTGATGGTCTGCGGCGATCCGGCCCAGGGCGACGTCACCTACTTCTCCGGCTACCCGGTGGACAAGGTTTCGCCCATCTCCTGCCCGGACAATGTTGCCTTCGACTCGGTGGGCAACCTCTGGATCTCCACCGATGGCGCCCCTTCCGGTATTGGCTACAACGACGGCCTGTTCAAGGTCACCCTGGACGGCGCGGAGCGTGGCAAGGTGGAACAGTTCCTGGCCGTCCCGCGCGACGCCGAGACCTGCGGCCCCATCATCCACGATGAGGAGCGGACCGTGTTCGTCGCAGTCCAACACCCGGGCGAGGAAGGCACCTTCGAAGCACCGCACTCCTACTTCCCGGACTACGTCGGTGCGGGTGCAAAGCCGGCCGCCGGCCAGGTACGCGCACCGCGCCCGGCAGTCATCCAGGTGTTCCGCGGCTAATACCGACGCGCGCTCACTTGTGGCGCCTTCGGGGCAAACGCCCGCTCACCGGAGTTCCAGTCAGCTGGGGCAGGTGAGCGGGCGTTGTGTTTTAGGCGACCAGAGTGAGCGGGCGTTTTGTTTTAAACGACCGGAAGTGAGCGGGCGTTTTGTTTTAAACGACCGGAAGTGAGCGGGCGTTTTGTTTTAAACGACCGGAAGTGAGCGGGCGTTGGAGGGTGGCAGACTGGGTTGGTGACTTCGCTGAACGATCCCGCCCACGACGCCGCCACTTCTGACGGGCGCGACGCCGCCACCTTCGACACGCCCGCGCTGGGCGCCATTGCCGCGGCGCGCATCGCCGTCGGGGTCCTGCTCGACGGCGGCGTGCAGCACGTGGTGGTCTGCCCGGGATCGAGGTCGGCACCGATGGCCTACGCACTCGCCGAGGCGTCGGCGGCGGGCCGGGTGGAGCTGCTGGTCCGGATCGACGAGCGGGCCGCAGGCTTCACGGCCCTGGGACTAGCCCTGGCCACCGGCGCACCCGCCGCCGTGCTGACCACGTCCGGGACCGCCGTCGGGAACCTGATGCCGGCGGTGATGGAAGCCAACCACGCCGCCGTCCCGCTGGTTGTCCTCTCCGCGGACCGGCCGGACGAGCTCCGCGGCACCGGCGCGAACCAGACCACCATCCAGCCGGACCTGTTCGGCGACCACGTCCGGTTCGCCGCCGACGTTCCAGCGGGTGCCAGCCCCGAACGTGCCGTCAGCACCGCGCTGTCCGCCGCGACCGGTGCATTCGATGACATTCCGCCGGGCCCGGTCCAGCTCAACCTCGCCTTCCGGGATCCGTTGGTGCCGGCAGAAGGGGAGGGGCTTCCGGCCACCGCGGCGCGCCGGCGCTTCCGGATCGGTGCCGAGCCGCTGGTCATGGACCTGCCCCCGGCCTCCGGAGACCTGCCGGAGCGCCGCACCGCAGTGCTGGCAGGGCACGACGCCGGTCCGGTCGCCGAAGCGTTCGCCCGCGCCCACAACCTGCCGCTGCTCGCCGAGCCTTCCTCCAATGCCCGGTTCGGTCCAAACGCAGTAGGCCCCTACCGGCTGCTGCTGGACCACTTCTGCACCGACGCCGCGCAGCCCATCGAGCGCGTGGTGCTGTTCGGCCGGCCCACGCTGTCCCGGCCGGTGGCCGCGCTGCTGGCCCGTTCCGACGTCCAGTCCGCGCTGTACCAGCCAGTACCCGTGGCCTGGTACGAGCCCGGCCGCCGCACGGAACTGCCGCTGGCGGACCTGGCCGACCTCGCCGAATTTGCGGGAAGGGGATCAGCGGCCTGGCTGGACACCTGGCTTCTGGCGGGCTCGGCAGCCCAGCACGCCGTGGACCAGGTGGTGGCCGCGGAGGCAGCTGCCACGGGCCCATCGGTGGCATCTCTCGTGTGGAAGCACACCCGCGGCCAGCTGCTCCTGGGCTCCTCCAACGGCATCCGCGACGCCGACCTCGCAGCCCTCCCCGCCCCGGACCCCGCCGCCACCGTGTACGCCAACCGGGGTTTGGCGGGCATCGACGGCACCATCTCCACCGCCACCGGACTGGCCCTGGGCGGCCGCCAGGAAACCACCGTCCTGCTGGGCGACGTCACGTTCCTGCACGACGCCGGCGGGCTGCTCCTCGGCACCGGCGAGGAGGTGCCAGACCTGCGGATCGTGGTCCTCAACGATGCCGGCGGAGCGATCTTCGACCTGCTGGAGCACGGTGCCGTGCGCGACGGCGGCCGCTATGGAGACGCCGTCGAACGCCTCTTCGCCACCCCGCACTCAGCCGACATCGCGGCACTCGCCGCAGCCTACGGCGTCGGCCATTCACTGGTGACCACGACGGCGGGACTCACCGAAGCGCTCGGCCGGCCGGTCAAGGGGCGCAGCATTGTGGAGGTCCGCACCGACCGCAGCGCCCTGCGGCAGCTCCACGGGCGGATCAAGGATGCGGTGTCCGCGGCCGTGACTGGCGTGCTGGCGGGGCAGTAGGCGGGAAACCCGTGCCGTCAGCCACCCGGGGGAGTGAACTGGCTGGCGGAGAAGATGGCTCCCTGCGGGTCCCGGATGAGTGCCTCGCGTGTCCAGTCGGATTCGTCCCGGTGCAGTACCTCGGCACCCAGCCGCTCGGCGTCGGAAGCAGTCTGGTCCCGGTCCGCGACGGTGAACGTGACGTGCCAGTGCGGCGGCCTGTCCGGACCGGTGGTGACGATCCAGGCAACCGCGTCCTCGAACCCCATGGGCGCCGCTATCTGTGACTGACGTTTCCTGATGTCCGGGTCAACGGTGGCTTCCAGATGGTCTCCGTATCCGGGACGCCGGACCAGCATTCCGAAGCCGAGATCGTCCACCTTCCAGCCGAAGGCCTCCTGGTAGAAGCTGATGGCAGGGCCCGGGTCCGGCGTATGCAGGTCGCTGAAATTCCAGGTTCCCGGCACGTTCGCCACCTGGACACCCGGTCTCCGCCTGGCCTGCCAGACGTGGAATCCGGCCCCCTGCGGATCGGCCAGGGCCGCGTCCCGGCCGCCCTCGCCGGCGTCCTCTGGCTTGGAAAGAAGGGTGGCACCTCCGGCAACAAGCTCCTGGACGGCGGCATCGGCGTCGTCAACGGCAATGTACGTGCTCCAGAAGGCCTCCGCGGCGCCGCCGCTGCCCAGGCCGGCGACGTCCAGGCCATCGAGCTTCGCGATCAGGTACCGGCCGGGGGCGCCGGGAGGCATGACGTCCTCGAACGTCCAGCCGAACAGCCCCGAGTAGAAGGCCGCAGCGGCGTCAACATCCGGCTGGGTGGTATCGATCCAGCACGGGACGCCCGCCGGATAGGTCCTGGGATTCATGCTTCACTCCTGTGCGTTGGGGAAAGTTGTCATGCAGGGCTTTCTTTCAGGGCCGCTTCGAAGACCGGCAGGCTGCGTTCAATCATGTCCTCGTTGGCGGTGAGGGAAATCCGGAAGAAGCCAGGGGTTTCGAAGAGCGCACCCGGAAGGACGAAGACGTCCCGGGCCGCGAGCCGCGCGGTGAACGCCTCGTCGTCCGGGATGGGGGAGGTGACGTACAAGTAAAAGGTGCCTTCCGGCGGGTGCACGCGGTAGCCCATGCCGCCGAGAGCGTCGACCAGGCGGTCCCGGCGGCGCTGCAACTGGCCTACGTCGATGGAGAACTTTTCGAGGTCCGGCAGCGCATGCTGCAGCAGCGCGTTCGGGTATATCCAGCCCATTGCCACCTGCAGGCCGGAGATGGCCGGACGCAGGTCATCCCGGTGCGGCATTCCGGGCGGCAGGGCAAGATAGCCAACCCGCTGGCCGGGGGACAGGTGGGTCTTGCCATACGAGTAGGCCAACAGCGTGTAAGGGTAGAACTCCACGGGGCTGTGAAAGCGGATGCCGTCGAACGCGATCCGGTTGTAGGGCTCGTCCGAAATGAGGTAGATCCGCCGGCCGATCCGTGCCGATGCCGTCTCCAGCAACTGCGCGAGCCGGGCCAGCAGTTCGGGCGGGTAGATGCGGCCGGTGGGGTTGTTGGGCGTGTTGACGATGACACACCGGGTCCGGTCGGTGATGGCGGATTCGATGGCCTCCAGGTCCAGGTCGAACGTGGTGTCCACCGTGACCTTCACCGGTACCAGGCCCGCCTCAAGGATCAGCGGCTCGTACAGGAACCACGGCGGCAGGCTGAAGACCACCTCATCCCCGGGGTCGGCAACGGTCTTCAGTGCCAGCGCAATCGCGGCGAAACCGCCGGTGGTGAGGTAGATGTCCTCCGGGCGGAAGGGGACGTCCAGTAACACCTCAAGCGACTCAGCGGCGGCCTCACAGGCGGCGCGGCCGTTGGCCTGGTAGGCGAACCACTGGTCATGCTGCGGGACCAGCGCATCCTGCAGCGCAGTGACGTAGCGGCCGGCGGGCATCTGGTGGGGATTGCCGAATGTGAAATCGCAGCCTCCCGCCACCGCGTCCCTCCGTGCGCCGAACTCCCGGATGTATTCGTCAACCCGCAGGAAGGACGGGATCGACGCCAGCCGGGCTGCCCGGGCGGAGACCGGCGAGGCTGCCTGCGGGGCGGCTGTTGCATGGTTCATGGATCGGCGCTCCTCTGCTGGCCCGGGACCGGGCCGCAGGCGGTCGGGCAGCGCGCTGCGGGGCGAGGGCTGTGGTGGGACCCATTCTCGGCTCCGCCTGCCCCCGTGTAAAGGCTGGCGTGAATGCCCACGCCCGGTCCCGCCGTCGTTCGCAGCCCGTCGTTCGCGGCGCGGTGTCCCCGGCGCGTAAAGGTGCCCAGACGCACAAAACCCCTGGCGCTGCGGGGGTATCCGCAGCGCCAGGGATTCGAGGTGTCCGAAAACCGGAGGGAAGGCCTGGCCTAGTCCTCGATGTTGATGTGGGTGGGGTCGAGCACGCGGCGCAGGAACTCCTTGGTGCGCGGCTGGGCGGGGGAGCCGATGACCTGCTCGGCCACGCCTTCCTCCACCACAACGCCGCCGTCCATGAAGACCACGCGGTCAGCCACCTCGCGGGCGAAGGCCATCTCGTGGGTGACCACCAGCATGGTCATGCCTTCCTTGGCCAGGTTCCGCATGACCGAGAGGACATCACCAACGGTCTCCGGGTCCAGGGCGGAGGTGGGCTCGTCAAAGAGCATCAGCTCCGGGTTCATGCTCAGCGCGCGGGCAATGGCCACGCGCTGCTGCTGGCCGCCGGAGAGCTGGTCCGGGAAGCGGTCGGCGAGGTGCCCCAGGCCTACGCGCTCCAGGTTGTGCATCGAGACCTTGTCCGCTTCGGCCTGGGAGCGCTTGAGGACCTTGGTCTGCGCGATGGAGCAGTTGCGCAGGGCGTTGAGGTGCGGGAACAGGTTGAACTGCTGGAACACCATGCCCACCTTGCGGCGCATCTTGTCGATGTCCACATCGGGATCGGTGGCCTCGAAACCGCCTACCTGGATGCTGCCCTGGTTGGGCTGTTCCAGCAGGTTGACGCAGCGCAGCAGGGTGGACTTGCCGGAGCCGGAGGGACCGATCAGGCACACCACCTCACCGGGCTTCACGTTCAGGCTGATGCCCTTGAGGACCTCGTTGGAACCGTAGGACTTACGGAGGTCTGAGATGTCCACGCCGGCTGCGTGCACGGTGGTGGAATGTACGGCGTCGTTCATGGCTTCCCTGCCTATCGCTTGGTCCGCGCGGAGCGGCTTTCGAACTTCCGGGCCAGGAGGCTCAGGGGGATGGTGACCACCAGGTAGAAGGCGCCGGCCACCAGGAGCGGCGTGAGGCCGGCGCCCAGGCTGGAGATGCCGTCGCGGCCGAACTTGGTGAGCTCGTACTGCGAAGCTGTCAGGCCCAGGACGTAGATCAGCGATGAGTCCTTGGTGAGGAGGATGACCTCGTTGGTCAGCGGCGGAAGGACGATCTTGAAGGCCTGCGGAATGACGATGGTGACCATGGCCCGCCACTGCGGCATGCCCAGGGAACGGGCCGCCTCCAGCTGGCCCTTGGGGACCGCCTGCAGGCCGGCGCGCAGGGTTTCGGCGATGTACGCCGAGGCAACGATGCCCAGCGAGATCATCACGATGATGGTCACGTTCCACTGGACGCCGAAGGCCAGGGGGACGCCGTAGCCGAAGGCGATGAAGACCAGCAGTGCCGGGATGCCGCGGAAGAACTCGATGTAACCGGTGGCAATCCAGCGGTACAGCGGGAAGCTGGACAGTTTCATCAGGGCCAGCAGCAGGCCGCCGCTGAGCCCCACCACGAAGCCGAGGAACGTGTAGATCAGGGTGTTCTTCAGGCCCACCAGGAAGATGTCCGGGAACATCGGCCCGATCTTGCCGAAGTTGAAGACATTGGTGGCCATGGTCTTCCAGTCCGTGGCCAGGATCAGGGCGGCGATGGCCACCACAAAGATTCCGGCCTGGACATACAGGCTTACTCTGGCTCGCTGGCGTGCGGTCATTGCCATTGGGTGCTCACATTCGTTGTGCGTGGCTGAGGCCCCGGACGGCTGCCGTGCGTGCCGACCGGGGCCTCATTGCCTAAACTCTGCTCACCGGGGCCCGGGGTGGCCCCAAGCGGTGGCTACTTGGCGGTTTCGCCGAACCAGGTGGTCTTGAACTTTGCCAGGCTGCCGTCGTCCGTCAGGCGCTTGAGCGTGGTGTTGACCTGGTCCAGCATTGCGGTGTTGCCCTTCTTGATGGCAATGCCGAGCTTCTCGCCGGTGGCGTAGTCCTCTACGCGGGTGAACTGGGTGTTGTCCTTGATGGCGTAGCCGAGCACGGACTGGTTGCCCAGGGCGGCGTCGACGGTGCCGGCTTCGAGGGCCTGGACCAGGAGGCCGGAGTCCTCGAACTGCTGTGCCTCGATGCCCTTTTCCTGGGCGTACTTGGCGCCGGTGGTGGCCTGCTGCACGCCCACCTTCTTGCCCTTGGCGGAGTCGATGTTCTCCACGCCGGAGCCTTCCTTCGCCACGAGGGTCAGGTCGTCATCCATGTAGGGGTCGGAGAAGTCCATGACCTGCTTGCGGGTGTCCGTGATGGACACCGAGGAGATGGACACGTCGCAGCCGGTCAGCGCGGTACCGGTCTCGATGGCCTCAAAGGAGCTGTCCACGATGTTCAGCTCAGCCTTGAGGTCCTTGGCCACCTCGTTGGCGATGTCGATGTCGAAGCCCACCGTCTTGCCGTCCTTCTGGAATTCGAAGGGCTCGTAGGGGACGTCGGAGCAGACCGTGAGCTTGCCTGCGTTGATGAGCTGGATGCCGCCCTCGGATGCTGCGGGGGTGGAGCTGCCGCCGCACGCCGTGAGGGTGAGGGCACCGACGGCGAAGAGTGCTGCTGCCTTGGCGGTCAATTTGGCCGTGGCCAGGGACTTGAGCTGCATGTTTCTTACCTTTTGTTGCAGGGGTATGCGGTACTAAATCGGTTCATAGTGTAGCGCCGAATGTGAGATGTGCATCACAGGAAACTTAGTTTCACTATTGGATAACTAAATTACCCGCACTTTCAAGCCTAGGCGAAGGCCTGCTGTCTCGGATACCGGACGTTTGGGCTAACTGCGGATGCCGAGCGATTCAAGCATCGGCCTGAACTTGGCCCATGTCTCAGCCAATTCCGCCTCCGGTTGCGACCCGTCCACGATGCCGCAGCCGGCATACAGGCGTACGGTGTCCGGAGATTCGATCACTGCGCCGCGCAACGCGATGCCCCATTCGCCGTTGCCTGCAGCGTCCAGCCAGCCCACCGGTCCGGCGTAGGGGCCGCGGTCCAGGTGCTCCAGTTTGCGGATCAGGGCCCCGGCCACCTGGGTGGGGGTTCCGCAGACCGCGGCCGTGGGGTGCAGGGCGTTGATGAGGGCCAGGCAGGTGGGAACGTGGCCTTCCACCTCCGCAAGTTCGGCCTTGACGTCAGAGGCCAGGTGCCAGACATTGGGCAGCTCAAGGATGAAGGGTTCGTCGTGGGCGTTCATCGCCTCGGAGAACGGGGCCAGCTGGGAGGTCAGCGACTGGATGGCAATCTCATGCTCGTGCCGCTGCTTTTCAGAGCCTGCCAACACGCGTGTTGCGTAGTCCATGGGCAGGCCGTCCTCACCATGGGCGTCCCGGCGGTCCAGGGTCCCGGCCAGCACGCGCGCCTGGGCGGTCCGGCCCTCCACCTGGATCAGCATTTCCGGTGTGGCGCCCACCAGTCCGTCCACTCCATAGGTCCAGCATTCGCGGTAGCGGGCGGCCAGTTCGCGCAGGACCTGGGAGGCGTTGACGCCGCCGGGAACCGTGGCCACGACATCGCGCGCCAGCACCAGCTTCTCCAGGGCACCTGTCCGGATTTCCTCCACGCCTGCGGCCACGGCATCCATCCACGCTTCCTCGCTGAGCGAGCCTGTGTGCAGAGTGGCGCCGGCGGCCAGGGGGAGCGGACGTACGACGGCGCCGCCCTCCTTCGCGGGAACCGCACCCTGGCGGGCGTCCCCGGCTGAGTCCGCTCCCGCCGTCGTGGTTCCTGCCGCCGGGTCTCCGGCCGTGGCAATTGCCACTGGCGCAGCCGCGCTGAGCGGCTTCCCGCCGAGCCAGCGCTCCAACGCGGCGAGGGCGCCCGCTTCGGTGAGCGGGCCGTCGTCGAACGTCAATTGGGTGAGCCATGCGGAGTTGTCCCGCACTCCCACCACGATTTCCGGGACGATCAGCCGGGATTCGTGGGCGGAGGTTTTGGAGAAGGCGAAGGATCCGAAAGCCACGGGCCCGGTGCCGGGAAGTTCCACGGAGTCCGTGACGCGGGCTTCGAGGACCAGGTGGCGCCACCAGATATCTGCTTCGAGGAAGCGCTCCGGGCCGGTCGCGCTAAACCGGGCGATCTCGCCGAACCCCGCCAGGCCGGCCTCCCGCCGGGTCCAGCAAAGGACGTCGTCCCGCACCAGAAACGCAGGAAGCCCCCCGGGAAATTCTTTTCCATCCAGGGGGACTGTCAGGCTTTTCAGGAGTCCGGTGCCGATCGTGCTTGTCATGATGGATCAACAGTACCCCCGACGGTAATTCACGCTACTTCGCGGTAGTTTTCCGCCCCGGTCCACGGCGAAGCCGTACTGGTCCGGACCTGCTGGAACATTTGAGACAATGTCATGGTGAACCGAGCATCCTTGGATAAGCGTCCGGACGAAGTAGCCACGATGTTTGACGACGTCGCACCGAAATACGACGTCGTCAACGATGTCCTGTCCATGGGGCAGACCCGCCGCTGGCGGAAAATCGTGGTTGATGCGATGGAAGTCTCCACAGGCCAGCGGGTCCTGGATCTCGCCGCCGGAACGGGCACGTCCAGTGAGCCATATGCCGATGCAGGCATAGATGTTGTGGCGTGTGATTTCTCCCTGGGGATGCTCAAGGTGGGCAAGCGCCGCCGCCCGGACATCGACTTTATTGCCGGTGACGCCACCAACCTGCCCTTCGCGGACAACACCTTTGACGCCACCACCATTTCCTTCGGCCTGCGCAACGTCAACGAGCCCAAAAAGGCCCTGGCGGAGATGCTTCGGGTCACCAAACCGGGTGGCCGGCTTGTCATTGCCGAGTTCTCGCAGCCTGTTGTTCCGCTCTGGCGCACCATGTACACCGAGTACCTGATGCGCGCCCTGCCCGCCATCGCAGTGAAGGTTGCCTCCAACCCGGATGCGTACGTGTACCTCGCCGAGTCCATCCGGGCCTGGCCGGACCAGGACCACCTGGCCGCGTGGCTGCAGGACGAGGGCTGGGAGAACGTCAACTACCGCAACCTCACCGGCGGCATCGTGGCGGTCCACCGCGCGTTCAAGCCGGCCGCCGCCCCGGACAGTGCAGCTGCAGCCATCGCGGCGCACAAGGGCCCCGTGGCCAAACTGCGCCGCAACATCGCCCGCTGACCTGTGGACGTACTGATTGTCGGCGCGGGTCCTGCCGGATCCACCGCCGCGTATTACCTGGCCAAAGCAGGCCTCTCCGTCACGGTACTGGAGAAGACCAGCTTCCCGCGCGAGAAGGTCTGCGGTGACGGGCTGACGCCCCGGGCGGTCCGCGAAATCCAGAAGCTCGGCCTGCCGCATCCTGAGGGCGAGGGCTGGCGCCGGAACAAGGGGCTCCGGCTGATTGCCGGCGGCCGCACCATCGAGCTTCCCTGGCCCGAGGTTTCCGACTTCCCGCAGTACGGGCTCATCCGCACGCGCCTGGGCTTCGACGAGGAACTGGCGCGGCATGCCGAGTCCGCCGGCGCCACCATCCTTGAGCGGCACAGCGTCACCGAAGCCATCCGGAACGACGCCGGCCGGGTAACCGGTGTCCGCGCAGCGCTCCTGGACGAGTCCGGACGCAAGACGGGGGAGACGCGCGGGTTCAGTGCCGACGTCGTCCTTGCTGCGGACGGAAACTCCACCCGCACGGCAGTCTCGCTCGGCATCCGTAGGCGTGACGACCGCCCACTGGGCGTCGCCGTCCGGACCTACTTCACCTCGCCCCGCACGGACGATGACTGGATGGAAGGCTGGCTGGAACTGCCCGGCCGCGACGGCAAGCTGCTGCCCGGGTACGGCTGGGTGTTCGGCGTGGGCGACGGCACCTCCAACGTGGGCCTGGGAATCCTGAACTCCTCCAGGGAATTCGGCAAGCTCGACTACAAGCAGGTCCTGCGCGAATGGACCGCCGGCATGCCCTCCGAATGGGGCTTCACGCCGGAAAACCAGGTAGGCGAAATCCGCGGCGCCGCCCTGCCCATGGGCTTCAACCGCACCCCGCACTACTCACCCGGGCTGCTGCTGCTCGGCGACTCCGGCGGCATGGTGTCCCCGTTCAACGGCGAGGGCATCTCCTACGCCATGGAGTCCGCACGGTTCGCCGCGGAGTTCATCATCGACGCTTCAGCGCGCTCCGTTTCCGCGGGGCCAACGTACGACGCCGACGCGCACCTCGCGGGGTACGCGGACTACGTGCGGGACCAGTGGGGTTCGCACTTCACTCTCGGCAGGGCGTTCGCCACGCTGATCGGCAAGCCCGCCGTCATGAAGCTCGCGCTGCGGACGGGCATGCCCATCCCGGTGCTGATGCGGTTCGTGGTGCGGCTGCTGGCCAACCTGACCGATCCATCCGCCAAGGGCATCGAGGACCGGATGATCCGGGTCCTCGAATCCCTGGTGCCTGCCACATCCAATGCCTCTCCGGTGACGAATCAGCGGTATCCGCAACAAAAAGTTAGGGTTAACCCGTGACCAACTCCGCAGACCACAGCTGGACGCATGCCGGGCACGGCCTGCCGGACTCCGAACCCAGTCTCAACACCACCGCCATTGCCACCGGCCTCCAGCTGCCGGCAGGCTTTGCCGCCATCGCCGGGGACCCCGAGTTGGGCCCGGCCATCACCAACAACCTGGCGCGCGTGGAAAAGAAGCTGCGCGAGGCCATCGCCAACTCGGATCCGCTGGCTGACGCGACGTCGCGCCACCTGGTGGAAGCCGGCGGAAAGCGCATCCGGCCGCTGCTGACCCTGCTCTGCGCCCACCTCGGGGACGCATCCTTGCCCGCTGTGGTGCAGGCCGCCGTCGTGGTTGAACTGACGCACCTTGCCACGCTGTACCACGACGACGTCATGGACTCCGCGCCCTTCCGCCGTGGCGCACCCACGGCCCACGAAGTGTGGG
Organism: Pseudarthrobacter sp. SORGH_AS 212; assembly: GCF_030818145.1. Classification (NCBI taxonomy): domain Bacteria; kingdom Bacillati; phylum Actinomycetota; class Actinomycetes; order Micrococcales; family Micrococcaceae; genus Pseudarthrobacter; species Pseudarthrobacter sp. SORGH_AS 212. The sequence goes on from NZ_JAUTAA010000001.1 coordinate 3,260,762, forward strand.
GCAACTCGGTGGCCGTCCTTACCGGGGACCTGATCTTTGCCCGGGCATCCATCCTGGTGTCCGAACTCGGCGGCCGCGCATTGGGCATCCAGGCCCGGACGTTTGAACGGCTGTGCCTGGGCCAGCTGCACGAGACGGTTGGACCGCGGCCGGACGAAGACCCGGTGGAGCACTACCTGTCCGTCATTGCGGACAAGACCGGTTCCCTGGTGGCCGCCTCCGGCCAGTTCGGTGCCATCTTCTCCGGCGCCGACGAGGCTTACGAGGACGTCCTGGTGGAATACGGCGAGAAGGTGGGCGTGGCCTTCCAGCTGGCCGACGACGTCATCGATGTCACCGGCGTCAAGGTGAAGTCCGGCAAGTCCCCGGGAACCGACCTGCGCGAAGGCGTCCCCACCCTGCCGGTGCTGCTCCTGCGGAAGGCTGCCGCTGACGGCGACCAGTCCGCCGTCGAGCTCCTGACCCTGATTGACGGCGACCTTTCCTCCGATGAGGCACTGGCCGCAGCCGTGGCCGGGCTGCGTGAGCACGCCGTGACCGCTGAATCGTGGGTTGTTGCCCGCCGGTGGGCCGATGAGGCAATCGCTGCGCTGGCGCCCCTGCCTGAGGGTGTCGTCAAGGATTCGCTGTCCAACTTCGCCGTTGCCGTGGTGGACCGCGCCAGCTGAGCTGTTGCGCGTCGAAGCCCGGTGCCTTCCAACGGCGCCGGGCTTCTGCTTTTGTTGGGTGCTGCTTTTGCGGGCTTCTGCGCCGGCGGTCCCTTGCCGGCCTGGCTGCAGGTTGCTGTTAACGGGATAGCCCCGGTGCCCAGCAACCGAAGCTGCTGTGAACCGGGGCTATCTCTCCGTTCGCATCAGATCCGCCGGAGGCGTTTAGCGGATCCGTGAACAGCTTATGACACATCTGTCACAGAATGCAAGTCCAAATTTACTGAGAGTGTCACAAGGTTTCCGCGCTGAGATTCCCCATCTTTCCGGCGGAAGGTGGCTACCACCCCAGCACGTCGCGACGCCACGCCGCGGTTGCCACGCAAACTCGGGGAATCCCAGCGGTGCCGGTTATGCACATAGGCACTCCGCTGCGTCCCACCACCAACGCTTATCCGCTGTGCTGGCAGGATGGATGTGATCCGCTTTCTCCGCCAGGCCGGCTCTGTAGCCCGCACCGCAACAATCCTGAAGGCCGGCTTCACCGACAGGGACATCCGCAAGTCAGTGGCAGCGGGTGAAGTCCGCCGGCTCAGGCACGGCGTAGTAGCCCTTCCGGGGGCATCACCGGATTTCCTCGCTGCGGTCCTTGGCAACGGACTGCTCACCTGTGCCTCCGGTGCACCCCACCGAGGACTTTGGCTGTTACATCGGCCGGATAGGGTTCACCTGCTCTGCCGGCATGGCGGGCCGCCGGATACGGTGGTCCACCGCGAGTCCCTGATCGTGCATGGCACGGCGGAGCCCGTTGCCAGCACCACCGACATCCTCATCCACGGCCTGCGCTGCCTCCCTCCAGTTGAAGCCGCAGTCATGGTGGAGAGCGCTGCCCGGCAAGGCGTCACCACCTTGCCCTACCTCCGGCATTGGCTGCCGGGAAACCGTAACGGGGCCGCTCGCAATGTGCTGGACCTAGTCGATGGCACTGCCGATTCAGCCATCGAAGTTGTGGCCCGGATCCTCTTTCGTGCCGAAGGAATCCACACGCAGACCCAAGTGGAACTGCCGGGGATCGGCATAGTCGACTTCCTGCTGGAGGGGTTTCTGATTGTGGAGATCGACTGCGGCAGCCACCTCGAGGCGCGACAAGTCAAGAAGGACCGGTGGCGCAACAACGCCAGCACCCTGAACGGCTTCGCGGTACTGAGGTATGGCTATGCCGAGGTTGTATACAACCCGCAAAAGGTGGTTGCCGAGGTTTGGCAGGTGCTTAAGGGCAGAGTCATCCGCTGATACTCCCCAGGTTTGGCCTGTGGGACTGAAGGCGCGCCGTCAAAACCGGGGAACACGCCGTCGGGCGTCCTCAAAGGTGGAGAATTCGAGCGGGCTCACGGGCACCCCCGCCGCCGCGGACAAACCCGGGCGGCGGGGGTGTTAGTCTTCCTCGTCTCCGAAGGCCCACTCGAACATGTCGAACACGAACTCGGAAAAGGTTCCCTCTTCGGACTTCCACTGGCCGCGGGCATTGTTGCGGCGGTAGACGATGGGGTCCGGGACGCTGAGGTCGCCGGTGCGGAAACCCCAGGTGTATTCCTCTTCCTCATCCTCGAGGAACATCAGGAAACCCTCGTCATCGACTTCGAGCTCGTCCGGGTCCCAGAAGTAGTGGTAGGCCTCCATCAGGTCCTCGCAACCGCCCACGGCGAGGTAGAACTCGCGGAGGACCAGGGGGATCTGGAACTGGTGGTCGGCGAGGGCCTTGTCCAGCTCCTCGGCGGACAGGCCGTCCTCTTCCTGCCATTCGTCCTCGAGATACTTTGGAACAAGCGCGCGGAACTTCTCGAGGAACATGTCAGTCATGCTCATATCCTAGCCAATCCCGGGCCCCTCAAAGTGCCACGGACCAGCCTCTACAGCCCTGTCTCGCCAGTGCGCCGGTGCCACCCGCGTACGGCCAGCGGAGCCTGCCATGACCGGCGCCAGGCAAGGATCCGGAACGTGAAAACCACTGCCGCGATAGCCGCAGCCGTCAGTACGTTGAACACGCCCACCACCCACAGCACAGCAGTCAACGACGATCCCAGGAATGCCGGCAGCGCGTAAATGTCCTTGGGGTTGAACAACTCGGGTACCTCGTTGGCCGTGATGTCCCGCAGCAGGCCGCCGCCTACCGCGGTGGTAACACCCAGCAGCACTGACGCCACCGGATTCAGGCCCGTGGCCAGCGCCTTGAGGGTCCCCGTCATGCAGAACAGGGCCAGGCCGGCGGCGTCGAAGAGGATCAGCAGGGATGTGTAGCGCTGGACGCTGGAGAACAGGAAGTACACCAGTGCAGTGGCAAGCACCGGCGGGAAGAGGTAGGCCGGGTTGGTGAAAGCGGCCGGGACCACCGCAATGATGATGTCGCGGATCACCCCGCCGCCGAGGCCCACCAGCGAGGCCAGCAGGAGGGAGCCGACAATGTCGATCTGTTTTCGCGCCGCCAGCAGTGAACCCGAGACAGCGAAGAAGAACACACCCAGCAGGTCCAGCCATACCGGGGAGTTGTCAAAGGCGAATGTCATGGGACGTCCCGGTATTTCAAAGAGGGCGGACAGTGCGGCTCCAACGTTACGCTAGCCCCTATGAACAGCCCCATCATGATCGCCTGCGCCCATGGGACGTCCAGCACACAGGGCGCCGCGGAGGTTAACACCCTTCGCGCGGCCATCGCCGGACTCCGCCCCGGACTGGATGTCAGGGAGGCCTATGTGGATGTCCAGCAGCCGGACCTGGTGGACGTGGTGGCAGGCCTGCCTGAGGGGGAACCTGCTGTGGTGGTGCCACTGTTGCTGAGCGTGGGCTATCACGTGAAAGTGGACATTGCCCGCGCCGTGAAGAGCCGTCCAGGCAGTGCCGCCGCCGCGCCCCTGGGTCCGGACCCGCGGCTGGCCGGGCTGCTGGACCAGCGGCTGCGCGAGGCCGGCACCACGGACAACGACGTCATTGTCCTGGCGGCCGCCGGATCCTCCAACCCCAACGCCGCGGTCAGCGTCGAGGAGTTGCTCGGCCAGTTGCAGGCGCTGCGGTCCAACCGGATAGTGGCCGCCTACGGTGCCTCCGCCCAGCCATCCGTGCCCGACGCCGTCGCGATGCTTCGCGAGGAACTCGCCGGGGGTGCCGGGGCGGGGGAGTCCGCGGGAGCGGTCGGCGTCGGCGGACGCGTGGTGATTGCCTCGTACCTCCTGGCGCCGGGCTTCTTCCACGACCAGCTGGCCAAGGCAGGAGCCGACGTCGTAACCGAACCCCTTCTGCCGTCCCCGGTGCTCGCGGAGATTGCGCTGGACAGGTACGACGCCGCCGTCGCCGGGATGCACGAAGCCCCCTCCGGAACTGCCCTGGAAGCCGCGCCCGCGGCGCCGGAGACGGGAGCCTCGCAGGCGGCCGCCGATGCACAGGAGGGTGGCGTCTTCAAGGCAGTTCGGCGTTTCGTGACGAAATATTTCCCTAGGTGACTTCGCATTGCCGGACCTTTGTGACGTAAATCCGGGGCGACCTACAGTCGATGCATGACTGATACAGCTCTAGCCGGAGCGTCCGCGGACTCCGCTGCCCCCAAGCGCCCGTCCCGCCCCGCTGCAAAGCCGCACGGGCAGTGGAAGGTTGACGGCAAGACGCCCCTGAACGCCAACGAAACCTGGAAACAGGAAGACGATGGCTTGAACGTGCGCGAGCGTATCGAGACCATTTACGCCAAAGAGGGCTTCGACGCGATCCCCGGCCAGGACCTGCACGGCCGGTTCCGCTGGTGGGGCCTTTACACGCAGCGGAAGCCCGGGATTGACGGCGGCAAGACCGCAACACTGGAGCCGCACGAGCTCGAAGACAAGTACTTCATGCTGCGCGTGAGGATCGACGGCGGTGCGCTCACCACCGAGCAGCTGCGCGTCATCGGCCAGATCTCCGTGGACTTCGCCCGGGATTCCGCCGACCTTACCGACCGGCAGAACATCCAGCTGCACTGGATCCGCGTGGAGGACATCCCCGAGATCTGGAACCGCCTGGAAGGTGTTGGCCTGTCCACCACCGAAGCCTGCGGCGACGTGCCCCGCGTCATCCTGGGCTCGCCGGTTGCCGGCATCGCCAAGGACGAGATCATCGACCCCACTCCGCTGATCGCCGAGCTGGGGGAGCGGTTCATCGGCAACCCGCTGCTGTCCAACCTGCCCCGCAAGTACAAGACCGCCATCACCGGCCACCCCAGCCAGGACGTGGTCCACGAGATCAACGACTTTGCACTGGTGGGCGTGGAACACCCTGAACTGGGCATCGGCTACGACCTGTGGGCCGGCGGCGCATTGTCCACCAACCCGATGCTGGGGAAGCGCCTCGGCGCCTTCGTTAAGCCCGAAGAGGCTGCCGACGTGTGGCTCGGCGTCACCAGCATCTTCCGCGACTACGGCTACCGCCGCATGCGCACCAAGGCCCGCCTGAAGTTCCTGATGGCCGACTGGGGCCCGGCGAAGTTCCGCCAGATCCTGGAGGACGAATACCTGGGCTACAAGCTGGCCGACGGTCCTGCCGCGCCCAAGCCCACCACCCCCGGCGACCACATCGGCGTGCATGAGCAGAAGGACGGCAAGTTCTTCATCGGCGCCACCCCGCTGGCCGGCCGGCTGTCCGGTTCGGCCCTGGTCAAGCTCGCGGACACCCTGGAGGCCCGAGGCTCCTTCCGCCTGCGCACCACCCCGCACCAGAAGCTTGTTGTCCTGGACGTCGAGAAGGACCAGGTGGAGCCGCTGGTGGCTGAACTGGACAAGCTCGGCCTGTCCGCCCGCCCGTCCGTGTTCCGCCGCGGCACCATCGCCTGCACCGGCATCGAATACTGCAAGCTGGCCATCGTGGAGACCAAGCACACCGCCGCCACCGCCGTGGCCGAGCTGGAACGCCGCCTGGCTGACCTGGCCACGTCCGGCGAACTGCCCCAGGCACTGTCGCTGCACATCAACGGCTGCCCCAACTCCTGCGCCCGCATCCAGACCGCGGACATCGGCTTGAAGGGCATGATGCTTCCCACGCCCGACGGCGATCCCTCCCCGGGATTCCAGGTCCACCTGGGCGGCGGGCTGGCATCCAACGAACGCGGCGAGGCTGGCCTGGGTCGAACGGTCCGCGGCCTCAAGGTTTACGTTGACGACCTGCCCGACTACGTGGAACGCGTGGTCCGCACCTTCGTGGCCCAGCGTGCCGAAGGCCAGACCTTCGCCGAGTGGGCCCACGCAGCAGACGAGGAGGCACTGCAGTAATGTCCAAGCACGCACTCGGAGTTGACCCCGTGGTTGCGCCGGCCGAGGCTTCGGCCCAGGTTGAGGCCACTGTGGCAACCACCGTTTCGAAGAGCCCAACCATGAAGCGCTCCAAGCAAGAACTGAAGGCCCTGGCCGAAGCCGGTGCTGCCGAGCTCGGCTGGGACGCCCCCGCCCGCGACGTGATCGCCTGGGTGGAGCGCAACTTCGACCTGCCCGCCGTCTCCGTGGCCTGCTCCATGGCCGACGCCGTCCTGCCGGCGCTGGTCGCGGACCAGATGCCCGGCGTCGACGTCCTGTTCCTGGAGACCGGCTACCACTTCCCGGAAACCTACGCCACGCGTGACGAGGTGGCCGCAAACCTCCGCGTCAACGTGGTGGACGTCCTCCCGGAGACCACCGTGGAGCAGCAGGACCGGCTGCTGGGCAAGGACCTCTTCGCCCGTGATGCCGCCCAGTGCTGTGCCCTCCGCAAGGTGGCGCCGCTGCAGCGCACGCTGGCCGGCTACGAACTCTGGTTCACCGGTGTGCGCCGCGATGAAGCCCCCACCCGCACCAACACCCCGCTGGTCAGCTGGGATGACAAGAACGGCCTGGTCAAGGTCAACCCGATGGCTGCCTGGACCTTCGACCAGCTGGTCGAGTACTCCGAAGACAACCTCCTGCCCGTCAACCCGCTCCTCGCCCAGGGATACCCCTCCATCGGCTGCCAGCCCTGCACCCGCAAGGTGGCACCCGGCGAGGATCCCCGCGCCGGCCGCTGGGCGAACTCCGACAAGACAGAATGCGGACTACACGTATGAGCACATCACTAACCGAGGAGACCACCCAGGTGACTGACTCCGCCGTCTCGACGCGACTCTCCAGCCTGGACACCCTCGAGTCCGAGGCCATCCACATCATCCGCGAGGTGGTTGCCGAGTTCGAAAAGCCTGCCCTGCTGTTCTCCGGCGGCAAGGACTCCGTGGTGATGCTGCACCTGGCCACCAAGGCCTTCTGGCCCGGCAAGGTTCCGTTCCCCGTGCTGCACGTGGACACCGGCCACAACTTCCCCGAGGTCATTGACTTCCGCGACCGTACCGTGGAGCGACTGGGCCTGAAGCTCGTCGTCGGATCCGTCCAGGAGTTCATCGACCGCGGCGAGCTTGCCGAGCGCGCCGACGGCACCCGGAACCCGCTGCAGACCGTCCCGCTGCTGGACGCCATCCAGCAGAACAAGTTCGACGCCGTCTTCGGCGGCGGCCGCCGCGACGAGGACAAGGCCCGCGCCAAGGAGCGGATCCTGAGCCTCCGCGACGAGTTCGGCCAGTGGGACCCGCGCAACCAGCGCCCCGAGCTGTGGAACCTGTACAACGGCCGGCACACGGTGGGCCAGCACGTCCGTGCCTTCCCCATCAGCAACTGGACCGAGCTGGACATCTGGCGCTACATCGAGCGCGAGAACATCGAGCTGCCCGGCCTGTACTACGCCCACGAACGCGAGGTCTTCGCCCGCGACGGCATGTGGCGCGCAGTGGGCGAAGTCTCCCAGCCGCGTGAGGGCGAGGACGTCATCACCAAGACCGTCCGCTACCGCACCGTGGGCGACATGTCCTGCACCGGCGCAGTCGAGTCCAACGCCTTCACCGTGGCCGACGTCGTGGTTGAAGTTGCCGCATCCACCCTGACCGAACGTGGCGCCACCCGAGCAGATGACCGCATCTCCGAGGCCGCCATGGAAGACCGCAAGAAGGACGGGTACTTCTAATGACCACCGAAACTGTTTTGTCCGGCGCTGCCGGTGGCCTGGAATCAGCCCTGCCCACCACCCTCTTCCGCTTCGCCACCGCAGGATCGGTCGACGACGGGAAGTCCACTTTGGTGGGCCGCCTCCTTCACGATTCCAAGGCCATCCTCGCTGACACGCTCGACGCCGTCGCCCGTACGTCCGCGGACCGCGGCTTCGGCGGCGAAAAGGGCGGGATCGACCTCGCCCTGCTGACCGACGGCCTGCGTGCCGAGCGCGAACAGGGCATCACCATCGATGTGGCCTACCGCTACTTCGCCACCGACCGCCGCAGCTTCATCCTGGCGGACTGCCCCGGGCACGTTCAGTACACCAAGAACACGGTGACCGGCGCGTCCACCGCGGATGCCGTCGTCGTCCTCATCGACGCCCGCAAGGGCGTGCTGGAGCAGACCCGCCGGCACCTGTCCGTGCTGCAGCTGCTGCGCGTGGCCCACGTGATTGTGGCCGTCAACAAGATCGACCTGGTGGACTTCAGCGAGTCCGTGTTCCGCGACATCGAAGCCGACGTGCAGCAGGTGGGCCGCGAACTGGGCCTGGGTTCAGACGGAATCAGCGACCTGCTGGTCATCCCGGTGTCAGCCCTGGACGGCGACAACGTGGTGGAACGCTCGGAGCGCACCCCCTGGTACACCGGCCCCGCGCTGCTGGAGGTCCTGGAGACCTTGCCTGCCGCCGATGAGCTGGAAAGCCACCTCGAGAGCTTCCGCTTCCCGGTTCAGCTGGTGGTCCGGCCGCAGGGTGCGCTGGCTCCCGACGCCGTGGCCGCCGGCTTGGACGTTGAGGCCTACCGCGACTACCGTGCGTACGCCGGCCAGATCACCGAAGGCTCCGTGAAGGTGGGGGACCAGGTATCCGTGCTGACGCCGGGCCAGGCCCCGCGCACCACCACCGTGGTGGGCATCGACTTCGCGGGAAAGTCCCTGGAGGAAGCCGCCGCGCCGCAGTCCGTGGCCGTCCGCCTGGCTGACGAATTCGACGTCGCCCGTGGTGACACCATCGCCGCCGCCGGCACCGTCCGCGAAGCCACCGCAGACCTCTACGCGGCGCTGTGCTGGCTGTCCCCGAAGCCCCTCCGTGAAGGCCAGAAGGTCCTGGTCAAGCACGGTACCCGCACCGTCCAGGCGCTGGTCCGCAGTGTTTCCGGGAAACTGGACCTGGCCTCCTTCAAGCTTGAGGGCGCCTCGAGCCTGGAGCTCAACGACATCGGCCACGCGCAGCTTCGGCTCGCCGCGCCGCTGCCGCTGGAGAACTACCTGCACCACCGCCGCACCGGTGCGTTCCTGGTGATCGACCCGCTGGACGGCAACACGCTGGCAGCCGGCCTGGTCAAGGACCACCCGGGCGACCACGAGGACGAGCGCTACAGCATCTAGTCCCGACGTGAAACCGCGGCTTGTTCGCAAAACCCGGCCTTCAAGGCGAGGTGTTGCGAACAAGCCGCGGTTTTGTCGTCTCTGCAGGGTTACTGCCGCCCCTCAAGGATCCGCTTGAGCTTCTGCAGGTCTTTCCGGGTCTGGCGGCGGATCATCGGGGCCATAACCAGCCCGGCCAGCCGCGGGAAACCCGAGGGGCTCCCGGTGTTGCCGAGCGTCATGAGCGTTCCGCCGTCGTCGTCCGTCCAGGTGTAGGTGGTCTGCATGGGGAACGGGCCCTGCGCGGTGCGCATCACCAGCTTCCCTCCCGGGACATACTCCACGAGCTCGTAGGTGTAGCTGAGCTCCCGGCCCATGAACGCGGCGTTGAAAGCCACTTTCGAACCAACCCCCAACGGCCCGCCGGTGAGCCGCTGCGAGCTGTGGATGTTCACGTACCACTGCGGGGCGTTGTCCGGGTTGGCAGCAAAGTCCGCTACCTCGGCACGGGGCCCGTCGATGTGGATCCGGGTCTGCACCTTCACCATGTTGCGTCTCCTTGCGGCCGCCGGGTGGGGATGTTGCGGCGGTTGCCGTGATGCCACGTTAGCCGCGGAGCCTGGGCGGCGGAACCGTGGAGGCAGGGGCGCGGTGGGGGCTTGTCGCGGTGCGGCACAAGCTGCGCCGGCTGGTCAACGTCAAAGGCCGCTGAGGCGTCAAAACCCGGTGACTGTGCGGCTGAATATGACGCCGCATGAACCCGCGTGACCCTCCGTTGAGGCTTCATTGAACGGCTTTGGGCCACTCCCTATGGTGAAACAATGACTAGTTCCAAGCCCGGGATGACCCGCATCGTGGCAGGCGAAAGCGCGGTTCCCAGGCGCAAGCGTGCCATCGAGGCCGCCCTGGCCATCGGGCTGGTCCTGCTGATCGCCGTCGGCGCGGTGGTGGCTTCCTCCGTTGCCCGCAACACCGAGGCCCAGGCGGCCGAACCAACGCCGGCGGCCGCACTGAAGCTCGGCTACTTCGGCAATGTGACGCACGCTCCCGCGCTGGTGGGCATCAAGAAGGGGTTCCTTGCCGACGCCCTGGGCAGCACCCAGCTGAGCACCGAATCGTTCAACGCCGGCCCCGCCGCCATCGAGGCGCTCAACGCGGGCGCCATCGACGCTGCCTACATCGGCCCCAACCCGGCCATCAACTCCTTCGTCAAAAGCTTTGGCCAGTCCGTGAAAGTCATCGCCGGCGCAGCCGCGGGCGGGGCCCAACTGGTGGTTAAGCCGGGGATCAATTCCGCTGCGGACCTCCGGGGAAGGACCCTGGCCTCCCCGCAACTGGGCGGTACCCAGGATGTGGCCCTCCGCGCCTGGCTCGCCGGGCAGGGGTACAAGACCAACGTGGACGGCAGCGGCGACGTCGCCATCAACCCCACGGACAACGCCCAGACGCTCAAGCTGTTCCAGGACGGAAAGCTCGACGGCGCGTGGTTGCCGGAGCCGTGGGCCTCACGCCTGGTGCTCCAGGCCGGCGCCAAGGTCCTGGTGGATGAAAAGGACCTGTGGGACGGGACCGGCACGGGCAAGCCGGGCGAGTTCCCCACCACCGTCCTGATCGTGAACCAGAAGTACGCTGCCGACCACCCGGACACCGTCAAGGCGCTGCTGGCCGGCCACGCAAAGTCCGTGGCCTGGCTCAACGAAGCTCCGGAGCCTGAGAAGGCCAGTGTCATCAACGCGGGCCTGCAGGAGTCTGCCGGAGCCACGCTCGCCGACGACGTCCTGTCCCGCTCCCTCGCCAACATCACCTTCACCCTGGACCCGCTGGCCGGAAGCTACCCGCGGCTGCTGCAGGACGGCGTCGAAGCAGGGACCACCAAGCAGGCCAACCTCAACGGGCTGTTCGACCTCCGTGCCCTTAACGAGGTTGCCGCCGCCACCGGCACCAGCAAGATTTCAGCAGCCGGCCTCGGCCAGGACTGAACCACCCCCACTACCTAAGGACGGCACCATGCCAGTCGTACTGGAAAACCTGGGCAAGCGCTTCGGCGACGGCGCCCCGGTGCTGGACGACGTCAACGCCAACATCGGGAAAGGCGAATTCGTCGCCCTCCTCGGTGCGTCCGGCTGCGGCAAATCCACCCTGCTGAACATCATCGCCGGACTGGAAGCGCCGTCGTCGGGCGCCCTCGAAGTCCCCAGCGACGGTGCCGCCTTCATGTTCCAGGACGCCGCCCTGTTCCCCTGGCTGACGGCCCGGGAAAACATCGAGCTGGCCCTGAAGCTTCGCGGCGTGGGCAAAGCCGACCGGCGCACCAAGGCTCAAGAACTCCTGGAACTGGTCCACCTGGGCACGGCGGGGGACAAGCGGCCGCACGAGCTGTCCGGCGGCATGCGCCAGCGCGTCTCGCTGGCCCGATCCCTCGCCCAGGACCGGCAGCTGCTGCTCATGGACGAGCCGTTCGCCGCCCTGGACGCCATCACCCGCGACCTGCTGCACGACGAGCTGGAGCGCATCTGGAAGGAAACCGGACGCACGATCGTCTTCGTCACCCACAACGTCCGCGAGGCCGTCCGGCTGGGCCAGCGCGTGCTGCTGCTCTCCTCCCGCCCCGGCCGTGTGGTCCAGGAATGGGACGTCACCGAGGAACACCGAACCGACGCCGGGCTCGCCGGCCAGCTCACCGGGGTCATCACCGCCCGGCTGCGTGAGGAGATTCGCCGCCATGCCAAGTAACACCACACCCCTTGCGGAAACAGAGCCGGACGCCGCGCCGGGCCGGGCGGAGTATGTGCATGCCGCTTTGACGCGGACGTCCACCGGCAAGGAGGACCTCCGGGAGCTCGAGTCGGGGCTCGATTCGCTGCAGTCCGACGCCGAACGGAAGCACCGGATCGATTGGAGCCGCGTGCTCCTGCCGGTGGCCGCGCTGGTGGTCCTGGTGCTCGTCTGGCAGTTCTACGTCTCCCTGGGCGTCAAGCGCCGCGACCTGGTTCCCGGTCCGCTGGATGTGGCAGGGCAGATGGGAGTCCTGTGGACAGAAGGCAAGCTGCAGGAAGCCATGTGGACCTCGCTGCAGCGCGGCCTGGTGGGGTTCCTGATCTCGGTGGCCATCGCCACTCCGGTGGGGCTGCTGCTGGCCCAGGTTGCGCCGCTGCGCCGCGCGTTCGGGCCGCTGATTTCCGGCCTTCAGGTCCTGCCCTCCGTGGCCTGGGTGCCGGCCGCGATCATCTGGTTCGGACTCACTGACGCCACCGTCTACTTCGTGGTGTTCATGGGCGCCATCCCCTCCATCATCAACGGGCTGATCTCAGGTGTGGACCAGATTCCGCCACAGTTCCGCCGCGTGGGAACCGTCCTCGGCGCCAACCGGCTGCAGATGGCGCTGCAGGTGGTCCTGCCGGCCGCGCTGCCGGGTTACCTGGGCGGCCTCAAACAGGGCTGGGCGTTCTCCTGGCGCTCCCTCATGGCCGCGGAAATCATCGCCGTGGGCGGCACCATCGGCTTCGGCCTCGGCTCGCTGCTCGACCAGGGCCGGGCGCTGTCCGACATGACAGTGGTGATGTCAGCGATCCTGCTCATCCTCGGCGTCGGCATCCTGATCGAACTGCTGGTGTTCGCGCCCATCGAGAAGCGCCTCCTGCGCCGCCCGCGGCCTGCTGGCCGGCAGCACCCGCTGACCCAACACCTTCCCAACGCACCGCAGAGCCCGACGGCGACCTCCCGCCGTCGGGCTCACTGTTTTCCTGCGTCCGGCGCTGACGGAACCGGGGCACTTCGACCCGGACACGCCGGTGAACGGGGCTGGCCCGCCCCGGAACCGCCGCAATGTGCCCCACCATGGCGGGTCCCGTGTCCATGGCAGACTAGCGCCATGACCCTCAGCTTCGAGTGCCGCACCGAGTCCCCGCTTCCGGTGGAGCAGTTGTTCGACCGGGCCCGCAGCATCGACCTGCACGTGGATTCCCAACGGAGCTCAGGGGAGCGGGCCACAGCTGGCGTCACCGGGGGACTGATCGGCAACGGCCAAGAGGTCACCTGGCGGGCACGGCACTTCGGCGTCCCCCTCACCATGACCAGCAGGGTCACGCACCTGGACTTCCCCCGCAGCTTCACGGACGAACAGGTCAAAGGCCCGTTCAAAGCCTTCCGGCACGTCCACGACTTCGAGGCCACGGCAACCGGCAGCGTCATGATGGACAGGGTGGAGTTCAGTGCCCCGTTTGGCGCCGCGGGCCGCGCCGTCGAACGCTTCGTCCTCAAGGGCTACCTGGAACGGCTCATCCGGGACCGCGGGAAGTTCCTGGCGGTTCGTCAGCCTTAAGGTTCCGGGAACGGAGGCGGGCCGATGATCTCAATTCCTCCGTTTAGCCGGCCGGATTCTCTGATCCTGCCGAAATCCACTTGCCGGCTGCCTCCGCCGGGGCCGCCAGCCCCAGCGTCAGGGCCCGGACCGACGGGCTCGCTCGCGCCATCGTAGAAAGCCTGGGCTACTCCGGGCGTCTGTAGGCACAAAATACGGGTGCCCTCCTGCGTGACCTTGAAGGCGTGCGGGACGCCGCGTGGGGCTATGGCCACGCCGCCTGCTGCGAGCCGATGCTCGGTCCCGTCCATGTTGAACAGGATCTCCCCGGACAGGACGTACAGCGTTTCATCGGACTCCGCATGGGTGTGCAGGGGAGTGACCTTATTGACGGACATCTCGTCTTCGAACAGCAGGAACGCCCCGGCGGTGTCTTCCTCCGTGGCCTTCCAGGTGTGTACGCCGCCGCCGAAGAACCAGCGCCTGGCACCTTCGCCGGGTTGCCGGACAATTGCGGATGCTGAATTCCTGGTCTCCATGGTGGCCGCCTCGACGCTGATGGGTTTATGGGACTGAAGTCCCATAACAAGACTGGAGTACCATGAAGTGCATGTCAAGACCCTACGCAGACGTCGGCCGCACGGGCCAGAAACGCCGCACCCTGGATGCCCTGGTCGCAGCGGCGGGTCAGCTTGTCGCAGACGGCGCCACGCCCACGGTGGACGAGGCTGCACTCGTCGCCGGCGTCGCCCGCAGCACCGCTTACCGGTATTTCCCGGGGCAGCGTGAATTGCTCGCCGCCGCCCATCCGGAAACTGCCCGGACGTCGATGCTGCCGGACGATCCGCCGGCCGACGTCGCCGAGCGCCTGGACGCCGTCGTCGTGGAGTTCACCCGGATGATCCTCGAAACGGAAGCGCAGCAGCGAACCATGCTGAGGCTGTCCCTTGAGCAGACCGCCGAGGAGCAAAAAGGCCTGCCCCTGCGGCAGGGCCGGGCGATCGCCTGGATCGCCGAAGCACTCTCCCCGCTTCAGGAAACGATGGCGGAAAAGGACATTCAGCGGCTGGTCCTGGCGATCCGCAGTGCCATCGGCATCGAGTCCCTGGTCTGGCTCACGGACATCGGCGGCCTGAGCCGGGACGACGCCGTCGCCTCCCAACGGTGGACGGCGACCGCCCTGCTCAACGAGGCTCTCGCGCGCGGGCTGCCTGGTGCCGCGCAGTAGGTCGGCCAGCCGCCGTCGTGGGGCACTTCGACACGGGCACGCCGCGGATTGAGGCTGCGCCGGCCTTTATCGGCGTCAATCTGCCCCACGGTGGCGGGCACAACGGCGGCAGCCCGGCTATGTGACGCAGCGTTACCTTACGTGAACTGGTGTTGCTGAGCCTTTGTGGGCCATTGTGACGCAGCCCTACCGTTGATCCATGGCAATACAGGATATTTACCCCACGGCGCTGCGGCTGCTCGGCCGCCCCGTGCTGGTGGTGGGCGGCGGGCCCGTGGCCACCCGCCGCGCCAAGGGGTTGCTCGACGCCGGGGCCCTGGTCACCGTCGTGGCACCCGTTGCCTCTCCCGCGCTGCAGGACATGGCCGGCGCCGGCCTCCTCACCTGGGCGGCCCGCCCCTACGAATCCACTGACGTCGACGGCGCGTGGTTCGTCCAGACAGCCACCGGCGATCCCGCCGTGGACGCCCTCGTGTCGGCCGACGCCGAGGCACAGCGCGTGTGGTGTGTCAACGCCTCCGACCACGAAGCATCCGCCGCCTGGACTCCCGCCGTCGCCGTGGTTGATGACGTCAAGATCGCCGTCAACGCCGGGGGAGACCCGCGCCGCGCCATGGCCGTCCGGGACGCCGTCGCCACCGCCCTCGAAACCGGGGACCTTCCGCTCCGCCGCCGCCGCGCCCACCGCGGCTCCGTGGCCCTTGTGGGCGGCGGCCCCGGCGACACCGGCCTCATCACCGTCCGTGGCCGCCGGCTCCTGGGTCAGGCCGACGTCGTGGTGGCCGACCGCCTGGGACCGCGCGAACTCCTCAACGAACTCGCCCCGGACGTCCGCGTCATCGAAGTGGGCAAGACCCCCGGCCACCACCCGGTACCGCAGGCCGAAATTAACCGCATCCTCGTCGAGGAAGCCCTGAAGGGCCACCGGGTGGTCCGGCTCAAGGGCGGCGACCCCTACGTCCTGGGCCGCGGCGGCGAGGAAGCCGAACACTGCCGCCGGCACGGCGTCGAAGTTGAAGTGGTTTCCGGCGTCACATCCGCCATCTCGGTACCCGCGGCCGCAGGCATCCCCGTGACGCACCGCGGCCTCGCCAAGGGCTTCAGCGTGGTCACCGGCCACGAGGAACTGTCCGAGCTTCCAGCCCGCGCCGACCACACGATCGTCCTGCTCATGGGCGTGGGCCAGCTCCGTGAGTCGGCATCCGCGCTGGGCGAAGCCGGACTGCCTGCCGGGACCCCTGTTGGTATCGTTGAAAACGGCTATTTGCCGGACCAGCGTGTCACCATCGGCACGCTCGGTTCCATTGCGGAGCAGGCCGAAGCCGCCGGCGTCGCGAATCCCGCAGTGATTGTCATCGGTGACGTGGTGCGCGTGAGCCCGTTCGCGCCGTCGCACTTCAAAACCGCTGACTACAGCACCACCAGCCCTAACCAGCCCCGCAAGACCGTCGTCACCACCTAGCCCCACTCAACTAGGTAGCAGCAGATGTCGTTATGAGCCCTCAAAACGACATCAGCTGCTACCTAGATGGGACGGAACGAAGAAAAGGAACACAGCCGTGTCATCTAGCACCACCGTAGGCTCTGCCGAGCGTCCGCTGCGCGTCGCCGTCGTGGGTTCCGGCCCGGCCGGCGTCTACGCCGCAGACATCCTCACCAAGAGCGAGGCCGTCAAGAGCGGCGAGCTGACCGTGAGCATCGACCTTTTTGACCGCTACCCGGCACCCTACGGCCTGATCCGCTACGGCGTGGCCCCGGACCACCCCCGCATCAAGGGCATCGTCAACGCCCTGCACAAGGTCCTCGACCGCGGCGACATCCGCTTCTTCGGCAACGTGGACTACGGCACGGACCTCACCATCGAGGACCTCCGCACCCATTACGACGCCGTCATCTTCGCCACGGGCGCCATCAAGGATGCGGACCTGAACATCCCGGGCATCGAGCTGGACGGCTCCTACGGCGGCGCGGACTTCGTGTCCTGGTACGACGGCCACCCGGACGTCTCCCGTGAATGGCCGCTGGAGGCCAAGGAAATTGCCGTGCTCGGCAACGGCAACGTGGCCCTGGACGTGGCCCGTGTCCTGTCCAAGCACGCCGATGACCTCCTGGTCTCCGAGATCCCGGACAACGTCTACGCCGGCCTGAAGAACTCTCCGGTCACCGACGTTCACGTCTTCGGCCGCCGCGGCCCGGCCCAGGTTAAGTTCACCCCGCTGGAACTGCGCGAACTGTCCCACTCCAAGGACGTGGACATCATCCTTTACCCGGAGGACTTCGAGTTCGACGAGGAATCGGACCGCCAGATCCAGACGAACAACCAGACCAAGACCATGGTGGGCACGCTCACCAACTGGATCGCCGAGCAGCCCGAGGACCTCTCCGAGCTCAAGGCTTCCCGCCGCCTGCACCTGCACTTCCTGCACAGCCCGGTGGAAATCTACGACGACGCCGATACCCCCGGCAAGGTGGCCGGCATCAAGTTCGAGCGCACCGAGCTGGACGGCACGGGCAACGCCCGCGGCACCGGCGAGTTCGTGGACTACCCGGTCCAGGCCGTGTACCGCGCCATCGGCTACTTCGGTTCCGCACTCCCGGACGTGGAGTTCGACCACAAGAAGGGCGTCGTGACGAACGACGGCGGCCGCGTCCTGGACGCCGACGGCAACCACGTGCCGGGCATCTACGCCACCGGCTGGATCAAGCGCGGACCCGTGGGCCTGATCGGCCACACCAAGGGCGACGCCCTTGAGACCGTGACCTACCTGCTCGAGGACCGCGCAAACCTGCCCGTTGCCGCGGCACCCGCCGAGGACGCCGTCGTCGAACTCCTGGACGCCCGCGGCGTGAAGTTCACCAGCTGGGAAGGCTGGCTGGCCCTGGACGCCCATGAGCTTGCGCTCGGTGCCGCAGCCACCGAGGCCGGCGGATCGCACGGTGTCGAGGTCAAGCGCGAGCGCATCAAGGTGGTGCCGCGCGAGGACATGGTTGCCATCTCCCGCGACGGCGTCGCTGCACAGGTCTAAAGCCCGACCGCAGGCCCGCGGAACCTCCCGGTTCCGCGGGCCTTTGCCGTTAACCGGCCGCCGGGCGCTTTTGACCCTGCTGCGCTATTTGCCCGCCCCGCCGGCCGCCATCAGCTCCAGCCGGCGCAGCGTCTCCCGGTTGCGCGCGGAAATGGCAGCATTCCGAAGGACCTTGGGTACCAGCTTGCCCGGACCGCGGATGGCGTCCTCGGCAATGGTCACGCGGCAGCCGTCCCCCATCTCCTCAAGGGTGATCTCCACCTTGGCCTCGCCCATTGGCCAGCCACGGGCCACCAGTTCCAGCGAACGGCCGGGCTCCACGGCCGACACCCGGGAGCTGTCATCGATCACCAGCGGCCAGGCGCCCACCGAGTGGTGCAGCCGGGATCCCACGTTCGGCCACTCGGCGTCCACATCCCGGATGCGTGACGCGCCAACCACCCAGCCGGAATACAGCCAGCCGTCGGCAATGACCCGCCAGACGTCGCCGGCCGGGGAGCTGAAGTGCTGCGAAACGGTGGACATGGCGTTCCTTCCGGTTGCGGGGGTGCTGGCGGTGCTTTGCTTGGGCCGTTCCGGCTGCCCGCCTGCGCGGTGTCCGACGGCGGGAGGTGCGGCCCGTTGGGCCGCGCGGTACGAGGGCTTCCGGAGGAGCCGGGTCCACGCGTAGGCCTGCGCCCCGGGCGGCTGGTTTCCCAGCGGATCGAACCGCAGGGGAGTGTCCGTTGGATGGGGTCCGGCGTGCAGCCGCAGCTCGCCGCACTCCCGCCACCGCCCGGACGGGGTGGCCCAGTGCAGTCCCAGGACCCACTCGCCCGACGCGAGGGATCCGGGTGGGAGGCTGCGGGTGCGCAGGCCCAGGAGGACAGCGCCCTGCCGGCCGCGGTAGGGCATCAGCGTGGTCATGGTGGCGCCGGCAACGTCCAGCCGCGGCCGCAGCAGGAATCTCCCGGGCACCCGCCATCCGGTGGAGGCGAACAGGACGTCCGCCGGGCCGGGAGGGGCGTCGCCGTCAGCGGAAGGGGTCACCCTCAACGCGAGCCCCAGGATGTCGGGCAGTGTCTGGGGAAGGCCCACTGAGCGGGAGAAGCGGGCTTCCACGGCATCCACTCCCGCCTCATCGAGCCAGTCGATCCCGCTCGGCGCCGCCGGGTTGCCGGTGCGGGTGAGCTCGCCGGACAGGCCGAGTCCGTGCGGATGGATGGGCCGCTCCGGCCGGGCAACCTTCAGGAGCCGGAACAGGGCGGCGAACGCCTGCCCGGCGCTGCGTGTGGCGGCGGGTGCGCCGCCCGGGTGCTGGGTCATGTTTACTCCCTACCCATAATCATGCGGGCTACATGTGTCCGAACCGGGCCCGGATCAGGGCGAAGATGCCGTAGGCGATGAAGCCGGCACCGATGGCCACCAGCAGGTAGGGGCCAAAGGGGTGGTCGCGCAGGGCCTGGAGGCTTCCGTCCAGGCCGGTGGACTCTTCCGGGCTGTGCTTCGCCGCGGCGATGATGAACAGCAGGCCGGTAAGGCCCAGGGCAATGCCTTTGGCGATATGCCCCACCACGCCCAGGCTGTCAACGATCCTGCCGCGCCTGGTCCCGTTGAAGTGGAAAAGTTCCTCTTTCTTGAAGCCGCGGGTGACTCCCTTGACCACAAAGTAGACGCCGATCCCGATGATGGTCAGCCCCAAGGCCACGAGCACCCACGGTCCCAGCGGGTGGCCCATCAGTGCTGCGCTGAAGTCCCGCGTGCTGTCCCCGGAGTCCCCACGGAGCCCCACGGCAAAGCCGGCAAAGCTGAGCCCCACGCTGCCGTAGGCGATGGCCAGGAATCCGGACGAAACCAGCTTTGCCACACGTTCTTTGCGTGGCTCGCCGCGCATCCGGAGGGTGGCCTCGCTGGCCTGCCACAGCGACAGTCCGGTGCAGGCCGCAACACAGGCCCACATGACCGCAGGGCCCCAGGGGTTGGCGGCCAGCTGTTCGATGGCTCCGGTGGCGTCCGCCTGGCCGGGCCGGCCGAAGGCAGTGGCAACCGCGATGGCCCCCACGATCACATGCAGCAGGGCCATGACCGCAAAGCCCAGGCGGGCCATGACGTCCAGGACTTTGTGGTTCGACGCTTCCTCGACGGCATCTGCCGCCTGGCTGAGCGTGGATTCGCCATCGGACACAGGTCAGCCGTTCATGGGCCCTTCGGCGCGCAGCTTCTCCGCGCCGGGTCCTTCGACGTGGACGGTGCAGCGGACCACCAGGCGGCCCGGCGCGTTGTCCAGCTCCACCAGGGAATCGTTGCCGCTGAGGACCGTGAAGACCTCCGAGCCTGCCACAACGTCCACGTGCTTGGCCTGCGCGGTCTCGCGGGCGTTGCGGAGCGCCTCGTCCTGGAGCCCGCCAACGTACTTGCCATCACTTTCGCGGGCCGGGTCCCCGAAGGCCCAGCCGAACAAAGTCCCTGTATTTCCCATGGCCACGATATTACGCGTTCCCGCCGACAGGGACGGGCTTTCTTAACATTAGTAAGTGTGCTTACCATAGGCGGACAGTGGCCACGGTTGGGTCACGGAAAGCCAACGCCGCTCCGGCGGCGGCCCGGAACCGGTTCAACGTTAGGAATGTACAACATGGCAGGAAACCTCATTGCCCGGTCAGTCCACGATCTGACGGCAGCAGCATGGTTTGGCGGCTCACTGATGGGCGCCATCGGATTGAACGGCGCGGCAGCGGAAGCCAAGGATCCATCCGAACGCACCCGGCTTTCGAGCGCGGGCTGGATGCGGTGGGCTCCGGTCCAGACGGCAGCGTTCGCCACGCACCTGGCCGCCGACCTCGCCATAGCCTTCGAGAACAAGGGCCGCATTGCCAAGCAGGACGGCGTTGCCCGGGACACCGTCATCAAGACGGCCGTAACTGTGGCTGGCGCTGCTGTCACGCTCTATTCCGGCATCCTCGGCAAGAAGGTCCAGAAGCTGGCCGGTGAGGGGTCCGAAGGTGCCACCGAACCGCGGCCCGGCGCGTCCGATGAACTGAAGGCCGCGCAGCAGCAGCTTAAGGCCCTCCAGTGGGTCATCCCCGCCTTCGCGGGGGCAGTGGTGGTCCTGGGCGCCAAGCACGGCGAGATGCAGCGGCCCAAGAACGTCTTCGCAGGCCTCCGCCAGTAGCACGGCACAGAATACCCACAGCGTACGACGGCGGTCCGGCACCATTCATCCCGAAAGGTGCCGGACCGCCGTCGTGCGTTCTGGATTCGATGCGCGAATCCGGTCCCGACGCGCTGATTCCATGGCGCGCCGGAGATAACTGGTGCGCCAGGGGAAACGTGCGTCGAAACTGAAGGACCGGCTCGAAAATCCCGGGGGTGTTAGGCCGCGTGGCTGGGGTCCTCCACCGTCCAGACCTTGATGATCGCCCAGGTAACGGCGGTTATGGGCACTGCCAGGACCGCGCCCACGATGCCGGCCAGCAGGGTGCCGGCCGTAAGGGCGAGCAGGATGACCAGTGCGTGCAGCTGTAGGGACTTGCCCATGACCACCGGCTGAAGGAGGTTGCCCTCGAGCTGGTTGACGGCCACCACCACTGCCACGACGATCAGCGCCACCACGGGGCCGTTGGCCACGAGGGCCACCAGCGCTGCGAGGATGCCGGCCATGGTGGCACCGACAATGGGGATGAACGCGCCGATGAAGACCACCATGGCCAGGGGCAATGCCAATGGAACCTGCAGGATCAACAGCGCGGCTCCGATGCCCACCGTGTCCACCAAGGCCACAATCGCTGTCCCGCGTACGTAACCGCCCAGCACTTCCTGGCTTCGGGTGCCAACGCGGCGCAGGCGGCTGGCGCGTTCGCCCTTGAAGGGGCTGATCAGGAAGTTCCAGATCCGCTGGCCGTCCTTGAGGAAGAAGAACAGGATGACCACCAGAAGCACGGCTCCGGTCAGGAATTCCGTCACTACAGACAGGCCGGTAATGGCGCCGGAGCGGGCCTGGCTGCTGGTAGCGAAGTCCACGATCGCGTTCCGGGCTGAATCGATCTGTGATGCATCTACGTGCAGCGGTCCGTTCTGGAGGAAGTCCTGCAGCTGGTCCAGCCCGGAGCTGGCCTGCTGGACCAGGTCATCCCATTGGCTGCGGACCGAGAAATAGATCACGGTGAAAACCCCGCCCAGCACCGCCAGGAGCGACACAAAGGCGGTCACGGTGGAAAGTGCATCATTGAGCCCGAGCCGTTTAAGGACATTCACGAACGGACTGATCGCAGCGGCCAGGATCAACGCGATGAGCACCGGAATCACCAGCAGCTTGACCTGCAGGAGCGCGAAAACGGCCACTACCGACACCGCGAGGATGAGCAGGGTCTGGGCAGCCCGGATGCCCACGCGGCCGTAGCCGTCGCCCCACAGCTGCTGCGGGGTCTTGCTGCCGCCCTCGGGGATGGCGGCAGCTCCGTGTTCGGAGCACGTGCTGCGGTGGTGGCGGGTGAACAGGGCCATGGAGGCTCCTCAGAAGTCAACGGATTCCACCGGTGCGCGGCGGATGGGGGAGCTGGATCAGCTAGTAAGCCTACTGACCGGTTGCGCTCCGGCGAAACGGGCTGCCTAGGCAGTGAGCCATTCGGCGCAGGAGTTCAGGTTCCGGTTGACGGTGGCCACCGCGGCATCGGCGTCGCCGCGCTCGATCGCGTCCACCAGGATGCCGTGCCCCTCCATGGGAAGTCCGTCGAAGCCCGGTCTCTTCTGCTGCGCCAGGAGGTCCTGGTGCAGGGCCGGGCCAAAGCTGACGTACAGCTCATGCAGCAGGGGATTTCCCGATGCCTGGGCCACCCGAGCGTGGAAGCCCCAGTCTGCCGTTGCCCAGGCTTCGCAGTCACCGCTGCGCCAGGCCTGGTCCCGGGCGGTGAGGAGCGCCCGGAGTGCCGTGACGTCGTCGGCCGTGGCATGCTTGGCGGCGAGCCTGGCCGCCTGGGTGTCCAGGCCCAGCCGTACCTCAAGGATGTGTTCGGCGGTGTGGTCCTGGAACAGCCGGCGGGCGGCGCCGGAAATTTCGCTGGTGGCGCGCACGTAGGTGCCATCGCCCCGCCGGACCTCCAGCATGCCGCTGTGTGCCAGGGCCTTGACCGCCTCGCGGAGCGTCCCGCGCGAAACGCCCAGTCGGGCTATGAGCTCGGACTCGGAGGGGATCCGCTGTTGGAGCGGCCATTCGCCGGAGTGGATCATGGTGCGCAGTTTGGCGGTGACCTCGTCGGCAAGCGGGGGCCGGACGGACGGGCTAAGGCTCATGGCTTGTTACTTTACTTTCCCGGACGTCAGCAGATGCGCCACCGCCATCTGCACCACGGCCAGCACCAGCAGCAGCGCCAGCGGCAGCGTCCAGCCGCCAGTGGCACTGTGCAGCATGCCCATGCCGAACGGGCCCGCTGTGGCCAGCAGGTAGCCGGTGGACTGGGCCAGGGTGGACAGCGCCGTGGTCTCGGCGGTGTCCCTGCCGCTGCGGCTGATCATCACCATGACCAGCGGGAAAATTCCCAGCCCGAATCCCAGGAGCACGGCCGGAATGATGGACAGGCTGACGGGCAGGAACAGCAGCAGCGCCACGCCCGCGGCCATGGTGGTGCTGACCAGGTAGAACGCGGGCCGCAGCATCCCGGGCCTGGAGCCAAGGGCAATCAGCAGCACGCCGGCGGGCACGGACACCAGCTGCATCACGCCGAACATCAGGCCGCTCTCGGAGGCGCTGAGCCCCAGCGTGGTGAGCATGTAGGGGAACCAGCTCAGGAGGGCGTAGGCGAGCAGGGCCTGCAGCGTGAAGATTGCGGTGAGGAGTGCGCCCTTGCGGGTCCGCAGCAGCGGCCACGGCAAGGTGCCGGCACCTGCGGGCCGTGCGCTGTGCCGGTGGGCGTGCAGCGCAACGGGCAGGAAACCCAGCAGCGCGGCCAGGGCCATGATGCCGATCGAGCCAACCGCCGCCGACGGCGAGCTCAGGGCCTGCGCCAGCGGCACCACGGCCACGGACGTCAGGGTGCCGCCGGTGGTCATGGTGACGGTGTACACCGCCGTCATCAGCGAAGTGCGGGCGGCGAAGTGTTCGCGGATGAAGGACGGCATGGCAACGTTGCAAACAGCCAGCCCGGACATGCCCACCACGGTTCCGGCCACGAGCATTCCTGTTGCGGGAATGCCCCGGAGGAGGAGGCCCCCGGCCAGCAGGGCCAGGGAGAGCAGGATGGCCTTCTCCACGCCTACCTTGCCCGTCAGCCACGACGTTGCCGCGCCCGCCAGTGCAAAGCACAACGTAGGGATGGACGGGATGATCGCCGCCACCAGGGGGCCGTAGCCGAGTACCAGCTGCAGGTCGTGCAGCAGCGCGGACGCCCCCGTGATGCCTGCGCGCAGGTTAAGCCCTATGAGCACCAGCGCGATGACGCTGAACACGACGGCGGTGCGCGTCTTGGGCGCTGCCAATACGTGCGCCGCATTGCCCGGCAGGGGGCCGGGCTGCGCTGTTTTGGGTTGCACAGGGCTGGGCTGTGCCGCTGTGCCCAGCCCCGGCGCTGTGTTGGGGGCGTCCTCAGCGGCGGCGACAGGTGCGGGCGGGTGGGATGCGCGTGCGGCGGCAGGGGGTGGCGAGGCGGACATTTTTCCAGACTAAAGGTTAGACGTTTGATGTCTAGGGTTTTGTGGGGAAGCTCTCCGTCCAGCAGGTGGGGGCAATAGAATGCGAGCGGGAGCCCGGCGGCCCGGCCGGTCCGGGCCATCGCCGGTAACGGACGCGTGGGAGGAGCGGTTGTGAAGGCTGTACAGGCCGTGGAGGTCGAGAAGAAGTACGACGTCGGCGATGATGCCGTAGTGCCGCAGCTCCAGGAGCTTCCCGGAATAGCGCGGGTTGGGGAGGCCCATACCGCCGAATTGGAGGCCGTCTACTTCGACACCGGCCAGCGGACCCTGCAGTCCCGCCGCATCACTCTGAGGCGGCGGACAGGAGGGACGGACGCCGGATGGCACCTGAAGCTGCCAGCGGAAGCGGCATCACCCGAGAAAACGCCGGCTGCCCAAGGCGCCGTTCCTGAAGGGGCGGCCCAGGCGGAGGCCGCACCCCCGCGGCGGCGCGAGCTGCACGCCCCACTGGGCCAGCCCGACGTCGTACCGGACAGCTTGCTGGCTTACGTGCAGGCCTTTGTGCGCGCGAACCCCCTCGTGCCCGTGGTGCGGCTGAAGACCGAGCGGACAACCTACCCGCTCTACGGACCTGACGGCGTGCACCTGGCCGACCTGGCCGACGACAGGGTGGACGCCCAACCCCTCGGCGGCGGCGCGGCCGCCGGCGGGAAGCACTGGCGCGAATGGGAACTGGAACTGGTCCATGGATCAACCAGCCTCTTTGAACCGGCCGGCCAGGTCCTCGCCACCGCCGGCGCCCGCCCGGCCGGCCATGCGTCCAAGCTGGCCAAAGCCTTGGGGGCGGGCAGAACTTCGAAGGCCGCAGGCGGCGAAGCGGGTGGCGGCACCGCCCTTCTGGCGGGGAAGAAAGCGCCGGCCGCCGCCGTCGTCACCGTCTTCCTTTCGGGCCAGCTCAATCAGCTTCTTGAACACGACGCCGGAGTGCGCCTGGAGGAGCCGGAGGCGATTCACGACATGCGCTCGGCCGCCCGCCGGATGCGGTCTGCGCTCGCCGCCTACCGCAAGCTCTACCGTGCCGTTCCCGTGCGGCGCCTCCGCGATGAGCTCTCATGGCTGGGCGGGGTGCTCGGTGCGCCCAGGGATGCCGAGGTGCTTCGCTCCCGTTTGCTGGGCCAGGTCGCTGAACTGCCGCCCGGTGAGGGGGCCGAGGCGGCCCGGGACTTCCTTGACCGCCGCGCGGGGGCAAAGTTCGACGCCGGGTACCGGCTCCTGCAGGAGGCGCTGGTGTCCGGGCGCTACTTCCGCCTCCTGGACAGCCTCGAGGATTTCCGGGACACCCCGCCGGTTCGCGGCACCGCCGTGGAGCCGGGGCGGCGCGCGGTGGCGAAAGCGGTGGACAAGGCGGCCAAACGGATCCGGCGCTCCCATAAGGCGGCGCTGCACACCCGCCGGGGAATCGAGCGTGAGACCGCCCTCCACCAGGTACGCAAGGATGCCAAGCGGCTGCGGCATGTAGCGGAATCTGCGGCGGCCGTCAGCGGCAAGCGTGCCCGGAAGGTGGCCAAGGCCGCCCACCGGCAGCAGAAGGTCCTCGGCGATTACCACGACGCCGTCATTGCCCGGGACCTGCTGGCCGGGCTGGGCTCCGAAGCGCCGCCGGCGGCCACGGACTCCTTGGCGGCCCTGTTGGCCAGGCAGCATGAGCTGATCTCGGCGGCGGAGAAGAAATACCGCAAGGCGCGCAAGAAGTCACGGGACCTTTTGCGGGGCGGCGTCCTGTAGCCCCTCCTGTTGCGCTATCTCTCAGGGTCGCTAAAACCCTGTGTTAGGGACCCGATCCGACAGGGCACCGGGGGTTAGGGCCGCGTTCCCGTGGGCAGGGTGAGGATTTCAGCCCCGTCCTCGGTGATGGCGATGGTGTGTTCGGTGTGGGCCGTCCGGCAGCCCGTGGCGCTGCGGAGCGTCCAGCCGTCCGCGTCGGTGACGAGTTCGGCGGTATCCGCCATGATCCACGGTTCCAGGGCAAGCATCAGGCCGGGGCGGAGCTTGAAGCCGCGGCCGGGCCGGCCCATGTTGGGCACGTGCGGGTCCTGGTGCATGGTGGAGCCGATGCCGTGGCCGCCGAACTGCCTGTTGATGGGGTAGCCGGCGTCGGTGAGGACGCGGCCGATGGCGTAGGAAACGTCCCCGATCTTGGCATCCGGCCCGGCGGCGGCGATGCCTGCGGCCAGGGCGCGTTCGGTGGCGTCGATCATGGCCACGCTCCCGGCCGGCCCTGAACCGCCCACCAGGAAGCTGATGGCGGCGTCGGCGGCAATGCCGTCCTTGACGACGGCGAGGTCAAGTGTCAGCAGGTCGCCGTCCACCAACGCGTAGTCCCGGGGGAGCCCGTGCAGCACGGCGTCATTGACGCCGGTGCAGATGTAGTGCCCGAACGGCCCGCGCCCAAAGGACGGCGCATAGTCCACGTAGCAGGATTCCGCGCCCGCCGCCGTGATCATTTCCGCGGTCCAGCGGTCGATCTCCAGCAGGTTCGTGCCCACGGTGGCCCGGCTCTTCATGGCCTGCAGGATGTCGGCCACCAAGGCGCCCGTCACCCGGGCCTTGGCGATCTCGGCGGGGTTGAGGATCTCGATCATGCGGTGCCCTTTCCGGTGGCTGGCTCGTTCCAGGGTGTGTGCGCTGTGTTTCCAGCAGGGTTCACGGCCAATAACTATACCGGTCATATTATCCCGGTATTACTATTGGAACCATGGTCAGACTGCCGCTTACCCCCGAAGAAGTCGAGCGCGGGCAACGCCTCGGCGCGCTGCTGCGGCGTGCCCGGGGGGACCGCTCGATGCTGGAGACTGCGCTCGACGCCCTCGTGTCACCGGAGACCCTGCGGAAAATCGAGTCAGGCCGCGTGGCCACGCCTGCTTTCCCCACCATTGCGGCCATCGCCGACGTCCTGGGGCTGTCCCTCGACGCCGTGTGGGCAGAGATCAATGAACCACCGTCAGCGGCCCGCGCTACTTCCCGAACGGCTCCACAGCGCCTCGCGTCCTAGGCTCCAGCACCTGGCCCGCTCCCGGTCATTGGGCGGCTATTTGCCCTGCCGCGCGGACAGGCGCGCCACGGCCAGGGCAAGCCATAGCTGCACCCGGTCTGGCGTGACCGAGGGGTCGTACCCGGTCAGTTCGGTGATCTGGGCCAGCCGGTACCGGACGGTGTTCCGGTGCAGCGTGAGCTGCTCCGCCACGGCCGCCACCGAACCGTTGTTGGTCAGGTAGCTCTCCAGGGTGGTCATCAGCTCGGCGCCGTGGGCGGCATCGAAGGCCCGCAGCGGGTTCAGCGATTCGTGGGCCATGTCCGCCAGGGGCACGTCCTCGCTGGCCAGCAGGAGCGAAGTCAGGCTCAACCTTTCAGGTTCGTTCACCGGCAGCCCGTGGCCTGCGGCATCGCGGGCCTCAAAGTAGCTCCAGCGCAGGCCGTTCGGCTTCGTGTAGGCGCCGCCGATGCCGATGGTTGCGTGGATGCCCGCCTCTGCCAGGTGGTCGCTGAGCTGGCGGGCCAGGGCCGGCGCCGCCCCGCCGTCGTCGTTGATCACCACCACCAGGTCCTTACCCACGACGGCGGCTACCGCGCCTTCCAGCGCGCGCGGAACAGACGTGCTCCCCAGGGCCTTGTGGTGGGCGGGGGAGACAGCCAGCAGCACGACGTTCTTGCGGGTGCTGTTGATGCCCACCCCGGCCAGCCTCCGCTGCGCCTCGCTGGTCTCCAGGGCGCCGTGGATGACGTCCTCGAGCACCTGGCCGCACAGGGCACGCTGCGCCTGCCGCTGCTTGACCATGTTGTTCAGCTCCACGCTGATGAGGTTCTGCGCATAGCCCACGATTCCCGTGTCCTCGAACGGCTGGCGGACCCAGAGCGTGCAGGCGTCGCGGCGGCCGGTGGGGATGGGAAAGGAGGACCAGGAATCGGCTGCGGGGGTGGCGGTGCTGCTGTTGTACAGCTGGGCCGTGAACTGTGTGAGCGCGATGTCCGTGCGCAGCATGCTGCCGAGCTGCTTCAGCAGTTCCGCGAGGCCGCCGCCGGTCAGCAGCGCACGGGCCAGGATCTGGTGCCCGGCGATCAGGCGTTCAAGCTTGGAGTAATGGTCCGCGGACTGCGCATCCGCCACCAGCTTGGTGATGGCGATGAAGGGGGTCTCGTACGGGACTTCCACCACAGGCAGGCCCCACCGGTTTGCCTCCGCCAGCAGCGCCGGCGGCACAGCATCGTGCGAGAGTCCCACCCCAAACCCGATCCCCACCGCGCCGGCCCGCTGGACTTGCCGGACAAAGCGGCGCTGCTCCGGCGCGGACTTCAACCTCAGCCCTGTGGTGAGGATCAGCTCGCCGCCGTTGAGGAACCGCTGCGGGTCCTCCAACTCCGTGACTGCAACCCAGTTAATGTCCTGGTGCCAGGTGGTCTCGGCAACCCCTGCCTTGGACAGCTTCAGGGAGTTCACGCCCAGCAGGGCGGCGAGGGAAATGGCCATGGAACAAGGATACGGGGATGCTGGACAACCGCACTAAGTCCTTGCGCGAAGGGTGTGCAGGTGGCTATTCACTCGGGTTGGGGGCTGGCATAGGCTCAAGGCAGTTCCATCCATCCGCCGTGGTCTCCGCCGGGCGCGTTGGCCCCTATGAAAGAGGTTGCACACCGTGGTCCAAACCTTGCAGAACTTCATCAACGGAAAGTTCGTCACTCCCGCCGGCACCGAGGTGCTGGACGTGGTCAACCCCACCAACGGGGACGTCGTGGCGCACTCGCCGATCTCTGTGCAGGCGGACGTGGACGCTGCCATGGCCGCGGCCGCGGAGGCGTTCAAGTCGTGGAAGCACGCAACCCCGGGCCAGCGCCAGCTGATGCTGCTCAAGCTCGCCGACGCCGTCGAGGCCAACAGCGACGAACTCGTCGAGGCCCAGCACCGCAACACCGGCCAGGTCCGCTCCCTGATTGCGTCCGAGGAAGTTGCCGCCGGCGCCGACCAGCTGCGGTTCTTCGCCGGTGCCGCCCGCATCCTTGAGGGCAAGTCCGCCGGTGAGTACTTCGAGGGCCACACCTCGTACGTCCGCCGCGAGCCCATTGGCGTCGTAGCCCAGGTGGCTCCGTGGAACTACCCGTTCCTGATGGCCATCTGGAAGATCGGTCCGGCCCTGGCCGCCGGCAACACCGTGGTCCTCAAGCCCTCGGACACCACTCCGGAGTCCACACTGGTCCTCGCCCGGCTGGCCGGAGAGATCCTGCCGGCGGGCGTCCTGAACGTTGTCCTCGGAACCGGCAAGACCGGCGCCATGATGGTGGACCACAAGGTCCCCGGCCTGGTGTCCATCACAGGCTCGGTCCGTGCCGGCATTGCCGTCGCTTCCGGGGCCGCCAAGGGCCTCAAGCGCGCCCACCTGGAACTTGGCGGCAAGGCACCGGCCATCGTCTTCAAGGACGCCGACATCAAGAAGAGCGCCGCGGCCATCGCCGAATTCGCCTTCTTCAACGCCGGCCAGGACTGCACGGCCATCACCCGCGTGCTGGTGGAGGATTCAGTCCACGACGACGTCGTCGCCGCCATGGTGGAGCACACCCGGACCCTGCACACCGGTTCGCAGAACGACGAAGACAACTACTTCGGGCCGCTGAACAACGTGAACCACTTCAACGCCGTCACGTCCGTGGTGGAAAACCTCCCGGCCAACTGCCGCATCGAAACCGGCGGCCACCGGGCGGGGGAGAAGGGCTACTTCTTCGAGCCCACCATCATCACCGGCGCCAAGCAGACCGACGACGTGGTGCAGCAGGAGACCTTCGGCCCTGTCATCACGGTCCAGAAATTCAGCACCGAGGAAGAAGCCGTGGAGCTGGCCAACGGGGTTGAATACGCCCTTGCCTCCAGCGTCTGGACCACCAACCACGGAACCGCCATGCGCCTGAGCCGGGACCTCGACTTCGGCGCTGTCTGGATCAACACCCACATCCTCCTCACCGCCGAAATGCCCCACGGCGGCTTCAAACAGTCCGGCTACGGCAAGGACCTCTCCATGTACGGCGTGGAGGACTACACGCGCATCAAGCACGTGATGTCCGCCCTCGACTCCTAGAAGGAAACCCCTCATGACCACCACTGCAGCAGACCTCACCTACCGCCTGGAGCAGAAGCGCCGAGTCCAGGCCGACTTCCCCGGCCCCAAATCGGTGGCACTGACCGAACGCCGCAAGTCGGTCGTCGCGGCCGGCGTCGCCTCCAGCGTTCCCGTCTACGTGGCGGACGCCGACGGCGGCATCATCCAGGACGTCGACGGCAACTCCTTCATCGACCTCGGCTCAGGCATCGCGGTGACCAGCGTGGGAGCGTCCGATCCCGCCGTCGTCGGTGCCGTCAAGGAGGCCGTGGAGCACTTCACCCACACGTGCTTCATGGTCACGCCCTACGAAGGCTACGTGGCTGTTGCCGAGCAGCTGAACCGGCTCACCCCGGGTGACCACGAGAAGCGCACCGTGCTCTTTAACTCCGGCGCCGAGGCCGTGGAAAACGCGGTCAAGGTGGCCCGCCTGGCCACCGGGCGCGACGCCGTCGTGGCCTTCGACCACGCTTACCACGGCCGCACCAACCTCACCATGGCGCTCACCGCCAAGGCCATGCCGTACAAGACCAACTTCGGCCCCTTCGCCCCCGAGGTCTACCGGATGCCCATGAGCTACCCGTACCGCGAGGAAAACCCCTCGATCACCGGTGCCGAGGCAGCCAAGCGCGCCATCACCGCCATCGAGAAGCAGATCGGCGGCGACCAGGTGGCCGCGATCATCATCGAACCCATCCAGGGAGAAGGCGGCTTCATCGTCCCGGCCGAGGGCTTCCTGCCGGCACTGGCCGCCTGGGCCAAGGACAAGGGCATCGTCTTCATTGCCGACGAAGTCCAGTCCGGCTTCTGCCGCACCGGTGAATGGTTCGCCGTCAACCACGAAGGCGTCGTTCCTGACATCATCACCATGGCCAAGGGCATCGCCGGCGGCATGCCGCTGTCCGCCATCACCGGCCGGGCAGACCTGCTCGACGCCGTCCACCCGGGCGGCCTCGGCGGCACCTACGGCGGCAACCCCGTGGCCTGCGCCGCTGCGCTGGCCTCCATCGGCTCCATGGAAGAGTACGGCCTCAACGCCCGCGCCAAGCACATCGAGGAACTGGCCACCACCAGGCTCAGCGCCCTGCAGGAGGAACTGGCCGGTGCCGGCTCCGCAGTGATTGGTGACATCCGCGGCCGCGGTGCCATGCTCGCCATCGAACTGGTCCAGGCAGGCTCCAAGGAGCCCAACCCGGAACTGACCAAGGCCGTTGCCGCCGCCTGCCTGAAGGAAGGCGTCATCATCCTCACCTGCGGCACCTACGGCAACGTCATCCGGCTGCTCCCGCCGCTGGTCATCACCGACGAGTTGCTGAACGACGGCCTCGACGTCCTGGCCGCCGCCATCAAGGCCAACGCCTAAACAGCAGGCCGCCAAGAACCAAAGGCAGCACCCCCGCACTGCGGGGGTGCTGCCTTTTTGGTTAACAGGTTTTCCCGGTTTTCGGTGCCGTTTTCCCGGGCTAACTACCCACTCCCCGTCCCGGAGAAGGCGGACTACCTAATGCCCCCTACTTGCCCGCCCGGCAAACACCTAACCACCCGGTAGTTAAGGCAGGTTGCGGTAAGTATCCCCAAGAATTTTTTGGAGTACTTGGTACTCGTGTTAAGCATCCTCAGCTACTCGTAACTTGGACACACCGGGACCCGGAAAGCGGCCCCTGGAGTGCAACTTTGAGGAGTTTCCGGACGGCGAAGCCCCTCCACAATGACGAACGCCTCACAGCGAAGCGAGTAAGCGCCTACCAACATCCGGACGGCGGCACAGGGTTTGAGCGGCTGCAGCGGCATCACCCGAAGCCGGCGAAGGACATCCTGCACAACACAGAGGGGAAACGACGCGATGCAGTTGTCGTACACAGCAACGGAGGGCCTCCGATGAGGGGCATCGAAAGCTTTGCAGTGCCTGCACAGGCCACCTTCGGCCGGGACGGGGCCATGTTTGAAGGCCTGCTCGATTTCGTAGCCCAACTGAGCCTGGTGCTGTGGGGGCTGGTGGTCCTCACTGTGGTGATCCGGTTCGTTGGCGTGGGCTTGTATCGAAGGGGTGCCACCCGCAGGGCACTTGCCGCTGCGCTGGTGCCGCCTGTTCTGACGCCCGAGGTATTGGCGCCGCCTGCACTGGCACCCGAGGCACTGATGCCAGCAGTGTTCACTCCCGTTCCGGTGGCCGCCGCGGACACCCAGGCTGAACTTTCCGCGGGCGGACCCGTCCAGGTCATGGCGTCAGGCGCCTCCCCCAGGGAAGATTTGCAGCCCGCCCAGGCGCCGGCAACCGCAGCGGCATCCGCACAGGTACACCGCCGCATCTTCCGCAGCCGGCGCACCAGGCACATGCCTGCGCTTGCCAGCTCAACGGAGGGGTGAGGATGGACTTCGCTCTCGCCATCTTTTGGCTGTTCGCCGGCGTCAGCATCCTCTACGTCATCCACTTCGGCCTCTACCTTACGGGTGCCAACTTCTACGACATTTGGCAGCAGCGCCGGAAGGGGATGCGGGGTGTGCGGGCCCCCGGCGAGTTCCAGCCGGAATGCGCTGCGACGGCCACCTGGATCCGCCGGGCGCTCCCCGAAGTGCCGGGGCTGGTGTCGATCATCATTGCCGCCCACAACGAGGAATCCGTCATCGTCCGGACCCTCGACTCCATCGCCGGGAGCAGTTACCGCAACTTCGAAGTCTTCGTCGCCGATGACGCTTCGTCGGACCTGACCGGCCGGCTTGTCCGCGACTATCAGGTAAGGCATCCCACGATGGAGCTGCACCTTGTGAGGATGCGCCACAACATCGGCAAGGGCGCGGCGCTCAACGCGGTGCTTCGACGGCACGCCCGCGGACAGTTCGCCATGACGCTCGACGCCGATTCGATCATCGGTCCGGACACCATCACCAACGCTTTGTCCTACTTCGACGACCCCTGCGTCGCCGGTGTCGCCGCGAACGTGCAGATCCTGGACGAGACGACCGTGCTCGGCATCCTGCAACGGTTCGAGCACATGATCGGTTACCGCTCCAAGAAGCTCTACTCGCTGCTAAACGCCGAGTTCGTGGTGGGTGGCGTGGCTTCCACCTACCGGATGCGCGTCCTGCGGAAGGTCGATTTCTACGACACTGACACGGTCACCGAAGACATCGGGCTGAGCGCGAAAATCACCAACCTGGGCAACCGGCGTTTCCGCATGATCTACGGCGCCGACGTGGTTGCCAAGACCGAGGGCGTGCTCTCGCTCCGCGCCCTGGCGAAGCAGCGCTACCGCTGGAAGTACGGGAGCATCCAGAACCTCATCAAGTACCGCGGCATGATGCTCAACCCGAGCCGCAAGTACACGCCGGCGCTGACGTACTACCGGATGCCGATGGCCCTGCTGAGCGAATTCACGCTCCTGGTCTCGCCACTGGCCTGGACGTATGCGGTCTACTGGTCGCTGGCCACGCACACTCCGGCACTGATCCTCGGTGCCTACGCCACCATCACCGCCTACACACTGCTCACCGTGTGGATGGACGAGAACCTGACCGTGCGGGAGCGCGGCAGGCTGTCCGTCTACTCGCCCACGGCATACTTCCTGTTCTACATCATGGACCTGGTGCAGCTGACGGCGGCAATCCGCTGCATCCTGCGTTCCCGGGGCCTTTTCCGGCGTCCCGAAATCAACACCTGGAAGTCACCGCAGCGGGCCGGCAGCCTGGTGGTGGCCCGTGCCACGTAAGCGCCGGCGGCTCCTGCGGGTGCTGCTGAATCCGCTGGTGGTCATTCTGATGGTGGTGGCACTGATCACCGCCGGCTGGCTGCTGTACACGCGGGGGACCGGCAGCCTGGCCCAGGCCCGGCCCGGCGCCAACCTGCTCCCGGCCTTCGACCCGGCCGGCGGGATCACCCCCGCGGCATCCGGCCAGCCGGACCCGGCCGGGCAGGTGGGTGGCTGGACCGTCCGGCGCAGCGGGACCGCAGAGACCTCGCTCGACCTGGCCGCCGGAGAGCTGCAAAGCCAGGCGCTCCGGCTGGACATCTCCGGCTACGCCGCGGGCGACGTCACGCTGACAACCCCCCGCGTCGACGTCAAGCCCCATCAGACCTACCTTTTCAAGGCCTTTGCATCCAGCGACACCGACTTCACCCTGCTGGCCCGCCGCTACCATGCCGATGGCAGCACCGTGCTGGAGCAACTCCGGAACCCGCTGGAGCGGCCGGGAAACACCCCTTATACGGTGAGCGATGCCTTCGACAGTGGGGAGGCGACAATCGCCGTCGAGTACGTCTTCCGGCTGGCATCGGACGGCGCACTCAAGATCGAAGGAGCCTACCTGGAGCCGGCCAACGACGTCGCGCTCCTGCCCTCACCGCCGCCTGGCCCGAACCTCATCCCGAACCCTGGCCTCACGGGGATCCAGCCTGCCGGACCTGATGCATGGTCCCCCTATTCTTCCGGGGCGCTGACGGCGGAGTCCGGCCGGAGCCAGGACGCAGGCGGCAGTTATCTCTGGAACCGGATCTCCAATTACAAGGCCGGCGAGGCAAAGTGGCAGTACCAGCCCATCCCGGT
This sequence comes from Pseudarthrobacter sp. SORGH_AS 212, assembly GCF_030818145.1. Lineage (NCBI taxonomy): Bacteria > Bacillati > Actinomycetota > Actinomycetes > Micrococcales > Micrococcaceae > Pseudarthrobacter > Pseudarthrobacter sp. SORGH_AS 212. The sequence goes on from NZ_JAUTAA010000001.1 coordinate 3,295,676, forward strand.
GACCGGTGACAGGTCTTTCGAATTCGGGGCCACTTACCGGTCGGACCGGGAGGTGGACGTGGTGGCCGAGTTCGAGCTCGCCAACGGAGGCCGCGCGTTCCAAAGCCTTGAGACCGTGCTGCCGGCTGGAGAGTGGACCACCGTCAGCGAGTCATTCCAGGCGCCCGCCGGAGCCACCTCAGCTATGGTCACCCTGGTGGCCCACGGGGACGGCACCAGCAGCGTCCGCAACTACTCGCTCACCGACACGACGAAGCCCGGCCCCCTCCGCTGGAGCCAGCCGATGGTCTCGATCACCTTCGACGACGGGTGGCAATCGGTGTACGACCGCGCACTTCCGCTGCTGGACCAGCACGGTTTCCGGTCCACCCAGTACATCAACGCCAGTTCCATCGAGACGCCCAACTTCATGACCGCAGCAGAGGTGCAGCAACTGCACCAGGCCGGGCACGAAATCGCCGCGCACAGCTACGAGCACGTGGACCTGACCTCCATCGGGACGGACCGCCTGGACGAACAGGTGCGCAGGAGCGAAGAGGCGCTGGCAGCGGCCGGTTTTGAAACCCGGGATTTGGCACCCCCGTACGGCCGCCACGACCCGCAGGTGGACTGGTACGCCAACAAGTACTTCGACATTGTCCGCGGCACGGACGATGGCATCAATACGCGGCAAAGCCTGGACCAGCAGGACCTGAAGGTCTTCTACGTGACCGACCAGACCACCATGGCCACCTTGTCCGAAGCGCTCGCCGAGACGGCCCGGATGAACGGATGGCTCATCCTCGTCTACCACCAGATAGCCACGCCGCAGTCCACCGGCACCCAGGAGCACAGCATCGCGGCGGACCGGAGCACCATCACCAGCGACGTTCTCGCCGCCCAGCTGCAGCTTGTCGATGACAGCAATATCGAAGTCCAGCCGGTCATACAGGCCTTCGAGAAGCTACAGGGACCCTGACCAGACTTCGGCGGTGTAACCCGGCGCCGCCGGCCCCAAATAGGAACGGAACAGCACATGACCGGAACCAGATCCAGCCTGGCGCCGTGGCGCGTCAAGCTCATGAGCACCGTGGTGGCGGTGGTGGCCATGGCCGCCGCGCTGCTGACGCCCTCGGCCGCCAACGCGGCTGTGGACAACCCCGCACCCGGACCTCTCGTGTCCTTCACTTTCGATGACGGCGCCCAAAGCGCGCTGACGCAGGCAGCGCCGACCCTCCAGAAATACGGGCTGACAGGCACGAACTACGTCGCCACCGGCTGCGTCGGCATGACGACGGTACCCAACACCTGCCGTGCCGACACGGACGTGCCCTACATGACGTGGAGCCAGATCCTGCAGCTGCAGAACACCTACGGTTGGGAAATCGGATCGCACACCGTCAACCACCAGTGCCTCGTCAGCGTTGGCGATGACTGCCAGGCGAACAAGCTCACCGCAGCCCAGGTGGAGGCCCAGCTGGCGAACAGCAAGTCGGCACTGGCCGCCCAAGGCATCAACGCCACGGCCTTTGCGCCGCCCTACGGCGACTACGACATGCCCACGATTGCGCGCGTAGCCAAGTACTACAGCTCCATGCGCGGCTTCGCCGACACGGGCAACAACATCTGGCCCCTGGGCGACTACCTGCTCCGCAACGTCCCGGTGCAGGAGGTCACCACGCCGGTGGCGGCGCTGAAGGCCCAGGTGGATGCGGCCATCGCCAACAAGCAATGGGTCGTCTTCACGTTCCATGACATCCGGCCCAACCCGAGCCAGGTCCCTGATGACTACCAGTACGGCACCGCGGAACTGGACCAGCTCGCCGCCTATGTGAAGACCAAGGTGGCGGCCGGGCAAATTCGCAACGTCAACGTCAGCAAGGGGCTCGTGACCGGTTCACCGAACCTGATGCCCAACCCGACGTTCAACACGGGAATCGCCGACGGATGGCGTACCGATGCACCTGCCGCGATCACGGCCGACGCCGCGACCAACGGCAGCTTCCCGGACGCAGCCAGGTCCATCAAGATGGTTTCCGGGACGGCCACGGGGCACCTGTTCTCCCCGGCCGTGGCGGTGTCACCGACCACGAACTACCTGTTCAAGTCCTACCTGAACGTTGCCGCCATCACCAGCGGCGAAGTGGGCTTCTACGTGGACGAGTACAACGCGGCCGGGCAGTGGATCTCCGGACAGTTCCGCAAGCGCGAGAACACCAGATGGGTGGAGGCCATGAACTTCACCTACACGCCCAGCTCCACCAATGTGGCCAAGGCGAGCCTTCAGGTGTGGGTGACCGGCACCGGCATCACGGCCTACCTGGACAACGTGCAGCTGCTCGCACTGACCGCAGGGACCACCCCGCCGCCAACGTCCACCAACCTGGTGGCCAACGGCACCTTCGACGCCGGCATCGGCTCGGGCTGGACCACTGACTCCGCGCCCACCATCGTGGCGGACGCAGCCAACCACGGAAGCCCTGCCAACCCGGTCAACTCCGTCAAACTGACGGCCGCGACGGCGAACAAGCACCTGTTCTCACCCCAGGTGGCGGTGACTCCGGGGGCCTACAACATTGCCGGGTACCTGAATGTCGCGGCCCGCACCAGCGGTGAGGTGGGCTTCTACATCGACGAGTACAACGCGGCCGGACAATGGATCTCGGGGCAGTACAAACTCGGCGTGGCAGCTGCTGGAGTGACCAACGTGGACCTGACGTACTCACCGAGCACCACCGCTGTGGCGAAGGCAAGCCTGCAGGTCATCGTCCAGGCCAATTCCGGACTGCAGGCGTATTTCGACGACGTCCGCTGGACCAGGCCCTGACGTCCGGGCAGGGATCGAGGACACCATATGGGAGGAAACAGGATGGCCAGGCGCCCGCGCGTAGTGATCGTGCTGGCGTCCGGCGTCCTGCTCGCCCTTGCAGGCTGCACGCCGGACAATCCGGAGCCTGACGTGGTGCTCAACCTGCTCCAGCAGGACTGGCGGCACACGCCCGGGGTGACGCCCGACGGCGGCGGGCTGCGGGTGGCGGCCACGTCGCGGAGCATCGTGGACCAGGACGGCGGGGGAGGGCAGCCGAACCCGCCGGTCAACCTGGCCGGAACCCACCTCGTGGCCACGGGCGATTTCACCCTCAGCGCAGCGTTCACGGATGTGACAGCCGATGCGTCCCTGACGGTCTATGACAGCCCTCCGGTGATCGCCGACGAATTCCGGATCGAACCCGCGGGCCTGCGGCTCACCCTGCGCGGCGATAACTTGGACATCGCGGTCTTTGACGGCTCACGCCAAAAGTCCGTGACCAACCCCCAGCCGGCACACGATGAGCACGTTCGGCTCCAGGACCCCGGGGCCGAACTTACAGTGCACCGGTCAGGGGACAAGCTCGAGGTGGCCAGCGGAGGGGACACTGTGCTGTCGCAGTCCCTTCGCGGCATCTTCGGCTCCGGGCAGCTGTGGCTGGGACTTGCGAGCGACGGCGGCTCGTTCCAGGTCAGCTCCCTCACCGCCACCGCTCCCGGCGGCGCCTCACTGACCACGGCTGGCCCCGCCGTCGTCCAGGCAAGCCAGTTGCCCGATGGCCTGCAGGCCCTGGCGGCACGGATCCGTCCGGACTTCAGGATCGGGGCCGCGGTGGCACTCGGCCCGCTGGCCTCGGACGCCGAATATGCGCGGGTGCTCGTAGGAAATTTCGGCGCCATCACCCCGGAAAACGCCATGAAGGCGCAGAACCTCTCACCGCAGCAGGGCGTCTACACCTTCGAAGAGGCGGACGCGATCCTCGGGGTCGCCCAAAGCAAGGGCATGGCCGTGCACGGCCCACACCATCGCCTTCACGGAGGCAATGCCCCGCTGGATGCAGGAACTTCCCGCGGGCACCGAAGCGGAACGCAGCGCCAGTGCGGGGGCCCTGCTCGACTACGTCACGGCCGTCGTATCGCACTTCGAAGGCCGGCTCGATTCGCTGGACGTCGTCAATGAACCCTTCGACGTCGACCAGGGCACGGACCTCCAGCAGAACATCTGGTACCGCGTCTTCGGACCGGCCTACCCGGCCGTCGTATCGCAGGCCGTTTACGCGGCCGATCCGCAGGTGAAGCAGTACATCAACGAGAACGGGGCCGACGTCCCGGGGCCACGCCAGGACGCGCTGCTCAAGCTCGCCCTGGACACGAACGCGGTGGGCGGCCACATATACGGCGTGGGCCTTCAGGCCCACGTCTACAACATCGAAACCGACGCCATCCCGGCCGGCGCCCTCATTGAAACACTGCGGAACTTCCAGGACGCCGGGTTGCACGTGCGCATCTCGGAAAACGACGTGGCGGACGACGACGGCACAGACGTCCAGGCCGCGCAGTACGCCACCGTCCTGGACACCTGCCTGCGCTCGAGCGCCTGCGTCTCCTACACGACGTGGGGCGTGGACAACCGCTACGACTGGCTGATCGACGATGACGGCAGCCTGCAGCAGGGCCACGACTACCTGTTCGAAAACGGGAAGCCGACCCCACCCTACGACGCGATAAGGAAAGTGCTGGGCGGCTGACCCGGACCGCTCAGCCGGCGGCCTGCACCGGAGTCCGCCGCCTGGCCAGAGCGTTCTTCCGGGCGGTCCGGAGCATGTCCACCGTGAGCAGCAGCAACGCCACCCACACCACGCCGAAGCCGATCCAGCGCTCTGTGGTCATGGCTTCGCGGAACACCACGAGCGCCACGATGAACTGCAGGACCGGGGCGAAATACTGCAGCAGGCCGATGGTGGTCATCGGCAGCCGGCGCGCGGAGGCGCCGAAGAACACCAAGGGAACCGCGGTGATCACGCCGGAGGCCAGGAGCAGCCAGAAGTGGCCGGCGCCCTGGGTGGTCAGGGTGGCGGCACCCGAAACGCCGAGGGCCACCATGGCGGCGGCCGCGAACGGTGCCAGCACCACGGTTTCCACGCTGAGGCTGGTCACGGCGTCCACCCGGGGCCCCACGCGCTTCTTCACGAAGCCGTACAGGCCAAAACTGAACGCCAGCGTCAGGGCAATCCAAGGCAGCTTGCCGTAGGAGTAGGTCAGCACCCCCACCGCAATGAAACCGATGACGACGGCGGCCCACTGCAGCGGCCGCAGCTTCTCCTTGAGGACGAACACGCCGAGCAGCACGGAAACCAGCGGGTTGATGAAGTAGCCCAGCGAGGTTTCCACCGCCTGGTTGGTGGTCACGCCGTACGTGTACGTCAGCCAGTTGACGGCGATCAGGAAGGCCGCCAGCGCCAGGGAACCGAAGACGGCCCGGGTGCGGAGCGCGGTGACCAGGGCGGGCCAGGCCCTCGTCACGGTGACCAGCAGGGCGCAGAACAGCAGGGACCACACCACGCGGTTGGCCACGATCTCGACGGCGCCGGCTGGCTTGAGCACGAAGAAGTACAGCGGGAGCAGCCCCCACAGCCCGTACGCTCCAATGCCGAAGAGGACGCCCGCCGTCGTATCCTTGTCCGCGGCCTTGGGGGCCGCCGCGTCCGGACGGGCCGGGGCGTGGGCGGAAGCAGGGGGAGTAGCTGCGGGGACGGAGGAATCGGGGTTCGGCACGGAACCCATAACATCAGCAGCCGGCCCGGTATTCCAAGCAGCGGGTCCGAAATCCGGCAATTAGTCAGTACGCTTGCTTTCATGGATTGTGCCTACCTGCCGGACGTGGCCCCTTGAGGCTCCGGCGCAGCAACGCCTCGGGCCGTGGCTACCGCCGGATTCCCGCCGGAAAGGGCTTCAGCTACCGGGACCTTGACGGCTCAACGCTGCCGTCCGGCCCGGTGCGGGAGCGGCTGGAAAGCATCGGTATCCCGCCGGCGTGGACCGACGTGTGGATAGCCCCTTTCGAAAACGGGCACATCCAGGCCACGGGCGTGGACGCTGTGGGCCGCCGGCAGTACATCTACCACCCGCAATGGCGGGAGCGGAAGGACCGGCTCAAGTTCGACCGGTCGCTGCAGCTCGCCGAGTCGCTGCCGGCAGCCCGTCGGCGGGTCACCATGGACCTGCGCAGCGAAGGGTTCACCCGGGAACGCGTGCTGGCCGGAGCCTTCCGGATGCTGGACAGCGGATCCCTGCGGGTGGGATCCGAGCGGTACACCAACGAGAACGGCAGCCGCGGACTGGCCACCCTGCTGTGCGCCCATGTCCAGGTGCGCAAGGACCGGATCCTGCTCAGCTTCCCGGCCAAAAGCGGCAAGGACTGGGAATCGGAAATCCGCGACGCCGACCTCGCCGCCCTGGTAAGGCTGCTCAAGCGGCGCGGTGGCAACGCCCGGCTGCTGGCCTACAAGGACGGCCGGAGCTGGCGGCCGGTCACCAGCGCGGACATCAACGCCTACGTCAAGGAACGCACCGGCTCCGATTTCACGGCGAAGGACTTCCGCACACTTCGCGGCACCCTGGCAGCGGCGGCCAGCCTGGCCCGGACCGGAACGCAACCTACCGTGGCCAAACGGAAGCGGGCCGTCAGCCGGGCCATGATGGATGCGGCCGAAGTGCTGGGAAACACGCCCTCGATTGCCCGGAAAAGCTATGTGGACCCGCGGGTCGTGGACCACTTCAACGACGGTGAAACCATCGACCCCCACCGGATCGAGTCCGCCGAAGCAGAGCTCCGGGCCCTGCTGTACCGCGAAGGTGACGTTGTACCGCTGGCGAAAAGCGGCTGAGGCCTAGAATGGGAAGCTGTTGCGCCACCCAACCCGGCGCGCTCCGCGAATCATGCATGTGATCAGGCCAGAAGGGCTCCCGGTGTCCACTCCCAGCGCTACCAGCTCCACCCGTCCCCTCCGCGTCGCCATCGTGGGCGCAGGACCGGCGGGCGTCTATGCTGCGGACATCCTCACCAAGTCCAGCGGCGTGAAGGACGGCGATTTCGAGGTCAGCATCGACCTGTTCGAGGCCTATCCCGCACCCTATGGCCTGATCCGCTACGGCGTGGCTCCGGACCACCCCCGCATCAAGGGCATCGTCAACGCCCTGCACAAGGTCCTGGACCGCGGCGACATCCGCTTCCTGGGTAACGTAACCTACGGCCGCGACCTCACCCTGCACGATTTCCGCGCGTTCTACGATGCGGTGATCTTCTCCACGGGCGCCATCAAGGATGCGGACCTGGACATCCCGGGCATCAGCCTGCAGGGGTCCTTCGGCGGCGCGGACTTCGTCTCCTGGTACGACGGCCACCCGGATGTTCCGCGTGACTGGCCGCTGGAGGCCAAGGAAATCGCCGTCATCGGCAACGGCAACGTGGCCCTGGACGTGGCGCGCATGCTGGTCAAGCACCCGGAGGAACTCCTCACCACGGAAATCCCGGACAACGTGTACCAGGGACTGAAATCCTCCCCGGTCACGGACGTGCACGTCTTTGGCCGCCGCGGCCCGGCCCAGGTGAAGTTCACCCCGCTGGAACTGCGCGAACTCAGCCACATGAATGATGTGGACATTGTCCTGTACCCCGAGGACTTCGAGTTCGACGAAGCCTCGGACGAGGCCATCCGCAGCAACAACCAGATCAAGACCATGGTGAACACCCTCACCAACTGGCTGGTGGAGGAGCATGCGGAATCGGAGAATCCCTCCTCCCGCCGGCTGCACCTGCACTTCCTGCACAGCCCCGTAGAGATACTTCCGGGGGGCGGGGACGCTGCCGGCGGCAAGGTGGCCGGGATCAAATTCGAACGCATGCAGCTGGATGGCACCGGAAACGCCAAAGGGACGGGGGAGTACGTGGAGTATCCCGTCCAGGCCGTCTACCGTGCCATCGGCTACCACGGCTCGGCGCTGGATGAGCTGGAATACGATGCCAAACGCGGCGTCATCCCCAACGAGGGCGGCCGGGTGCTGGACGCCGAAGGCAACCCCGTCCCGGGCATCTACGCCACCGGCTGGATCAAGCGCGGCCCGGTGGGGCTCATCGGCCACACCAAGGGCGACGCCCTGGAAACCATCGGCTTCCTGCTGGAAGACCGCCTCACCCTGCCGGCGGCCAGCAACCCTGATCCGCAGGCCATCATCGACCTGCTTGAGGAACGCGGCATCGAGTACACCACGTGGGAGGGCTGGAACAGGCTCGATGCGCACGAGGCGGGCCTCGGCGCCGCCTGGACCGGTCCGGAAGGCCTGGACCATGTGGTCCGCGAACGCATCAAGGTGGTTCCGCGCGAGGACATGATCCGCATTTCCCGCGGCTGACACCGGGCTCCCGCCGGGGACCGGTGCCCGCTACAATGGCGAGCATCCCCTGGCCGGCGTGCTGACGCCGTGTCCTCAGAACGCACAGCAGCACAGCAGCACAGGAGTTCGATGAAGAACCTCACCCAGCCGGAGCCGCTGCAGCGCAGCGCCCTGGCCGCCCACGAGAAACTCGACGGCGGCCCGTTTCCTGACGCCCCCGACGTTCCCGGCCTGCGCTCCCTGATCCGTGAGTCCTGGCTCCGCTCCGCCGGGTTCAAGGCCAACCCGGACAACCCCGCCGCGCCGCTGGCCATGGACCACGACGAACTTGATGACTACCGGAGCCGGCATCCGCTGGCCACCATCATGCCGGTCATCAACAAACTCCTGGTCCAGCCCAGCCACGACACCGGGCTCCTGGTGGCGGTGGGTGACGAGGTGGGCCGGCTGCTGTGGGTGGACGGGGATCCCTCGCTGCAGCGCCGCGCGGAAGGCATGATGTTCGTTGCCGGCGCCGACTGGTCCGAAGCTACCGTGGGCACCAGCGCCCCGGGCACTGCCCTGGCGCTGGGCCGCGGGATCCAGATCGCCGGTGCTGAGCACTACCAGCGGGCCGTCCATCCCTGGAGCTGCACTGCCGTGCCCTTCCACGACCCCGATTCCGGCGCGCTGCTGGGGGTTGTGGACATCACCGGGACGGCGGCCGCAGTGGCCCCGCACACCCTGTCGCTGGTGGAGGCCACCGTGGCGGCGGCCCAAGCGCAGTTGCGGGTGGAGCGGCTCCAGGCCGCCGCGCACCTGGCGGGCACGTCCGTACGACGCCGGTCCACGGCATCCGCTGCCCGCACACCGGGCGGTGGTGCGCGGGAGGGCAGCCTGTACCGCAACAGCCTCCAGTTGCTGGGCCGCGACCAGGCACTGCTGAGCATCGAGGGCAAGACCGTTGCGCTGTCCGCCCGGCACAGCGAGATCCTGGCCCTGCTGAGTACGCACCCGGACGGGCTGAGCGCCGAGGAACTGTGCGTCCTGCTCTACCCGGCGGAGGGTTCCAGCATCACCCTGCGGGCTGAAATGGTGCGGTTGCGGAAGGTCCTGCAACAGCTCAACCCGGGCGCCGTGCCCGAATCCCGGCCCTACCGGCTCCCGCTGGACCTGGTGCCGGACAGTGGCCAGGTGCTGAGTTGCCTGCAGCGCGGCGCCCACCGCATTGCGCTGGAAATCTACCGGGGCGCGGTGCTGCCGCGGTCCGAGGCGCCGGGCATCGTCGACCTCCGAAACAAGGTCTCGTCACTCCTGCGCGAGGCTGTCCTCACGGACGGCAGCGCCGATTCGCTGCTGCGCTACGCCGCGCTCCCCGAGGCGAGGGACGACGTCGGGATCCGCCGTGCCGCGCTCCGCCTCCTGCCGCCGCGCTCACCCAAGCGGGCCGGCGTCGTCGCCGAACTGGAACGGCTGGAGGCCGAACTCAGCGCCTAAGGCCTGGCGCGCCGTCGTACGCGCCCTGCAAGGTCGCGGTGACCTGCATCACCTTGTTGCAACCTTGCTGCAACCCCCCTGCTCCTACGCTGGCTGCATCGGCTCATCCCGTACGGGAAAGCCTTCTGCACAGCAAAGGAGCTACGCAATGACCGTTTACGCACAGCCGGGTACCGAGGGCTCGAAGGTCACCTTCAAGGACCGTTACGAGAACTGGATCGGCGGCGAATGGGTGGCCCCGGTCAAGGGCCAGTACTTCGAAAACATCACGCCGGTAACGGGCAAGGCGTTCTGCGAAGTGGCCCGCGGCACCGCAGAGGACATCGAACTCGCACTGGACGCCGCACACAAGGTCGCACCGTCGTGGGGCAAGACGTCCGTGGCTGAGCGCGCCGCCATCCTGAACAGGATCGCGGACCGCATCGAAGAAAACCTCGAAATGCTCGCCGTCGCCGAATCCTGGGACAACGGCAAGCCCATCCGCGAAACCCTCAATGCCGACCTTCCGCTCGCCGCCGACCACTTCCGCTACTTCGCCTCGGCCGTCCGGGCCCAGGAAGGCTCCCTTTCACAGCTCGACGACGACACCACCGCCTACCACTTCCACGAGCCACTCGGTGTCGTAGGCCAGATCATCCCCTGGAACTTCCCCATCCTGATGGCCGTCTGGAAGCTGGCCCCGGCGCTGGCCGCCGGCAATGCCGTGGTGCTCAAGCCCGCCGAGCAGACGCCGTCGTCCATCCTGGTCCTCATGGAACTCATCGGTGACCTGCTGCCCGCCGGTGTGGTCAACGTGGTCAACGGCTTCGGCGTGGAGGCCGGCAAGCCCCTCGCCTCCAGCTCCCGGATCCGCAAGATCGCCTTCACCGGCGAAACCACCACCGGCCGCCTGATCAGCCAGTACGCCAGCCAGAACCTGATCCCGGTCACCCTGGAGCTCGGCGGCAAGAGCCCGAACATCTTCTTCGGCGATGTTGCCCAGGCAGACGACGCGTTCTACGACAAGGCCCAGGAAGGGTTCGCCCTGTTCGCCTTCAACCAGGGCGAAGTCTGCACCTGCCCGTCCCGCGCCCTGGTGCAGGAAGACATCTACGACTCCTTCATGGCCGACGCCGTGGCCCGGGTGGAGAGGATGGTGCAGGGCAACCCGCTGGACACCGAGACCCAGGTGGGCGCGCAGGCCTCGAACGACCAACTGGAGAAGATCCTCTCCTACATCGACATCGGAAAGCAGGAGGGCGCAAAGATCCTCACCGGCGGTGCCCGCGCCGAACTGCCCGGCGACCTGGCCGGCGGCTTCTACGTCCAGCCCACCGTCTTCGAAGGCCACAACCGGATGCGGATCTTCCAGGAGGAGATCTTCGGGCCCGTGGTGGCGGTGACAAAGTTCAGCGACTACAACGACGCCATGGGCATCGCCAACGACACCCTCTACGGGCTTGGCGCCGGCGTCTGGTCCCGCAACGGCAACATCGCCTACCGCGCAGGCCGCGAAATCCAGGCCGGCCGCGTCTGGGTCAACAACTACCACGCCTACCCGGCGGGTGCCGCGTTCGGCGGCTACAAGTCCTCAGGCATCGGCCGCGAGAACCACGCGATGATGCTGGACCACTACCAGCAGACCAAGAACCTGCTGGTCAGCTACAACGAGAACAAGCTGGGCTTCTTCTAGGCCCGGATCCACACCTCCATCAACGCAAGGATCGCCAATGACGACGACAATGCAAGCAGCAGTGGTCAACACCTTCGGCACCGACCTCCAGGTCCAGGAGCTGCCCATCCCCACCCCCGGCCCGGGGGAGGCCCTCGTGAAGGTCCTCACCACCGGCGTCTGCCACACCGACCTCCATGCCGCGGAAGGCGACTGGCCCGTCAAGCCCACCCCGCCGTTCGTGCCCGGCCACGAAGGCGTCGGTGAAGTGGTGGCACTCGGCGAAGGCGTCACCGACCTCGCTGTCGGGGACATGGTGGGCAACGCCTGGCTGTGGTCCGCCTGCGGCGACTGCCAGTACTGCCGCACCGGCTGGGAGACCCTGTGCGAGGCACAACAGAACGGCGGCTACAGCGTGGACGGGTCCTTTGGCGAGTACATGCTCGTCAACACCCGGTACTCCGCCCGCATACCGGCGGGATCCGACCCTGTCGAGGTGGCGCCGGTGCTCTGCGCCGGCGTCACCGTCTACAAGGGCCTGAAGATGACGGAGGCGCAGCCCGGGCAGTGGGTCACCATCTCCGGGATCGGCGGGCTGGGCCATATTGCCGTGCAGTACGCCGTTGCCATGGGCCTTCGGGTGGCCGCCGTGGACATCGCCGACGACAAGCTCGCCCTGGCGAAGGCCCACGGTGCTGCCCTGACGGTCAATGCCCTGCACGAAGACCCGGCAGAGGTGATCCAGCGCGAGACAGGAGGTTGCCATGGGGTGCTGGTTACCGCCGTGCACCCTTCAGCGTTCGGGCAGGCCATCGGCATGGTGCGCCGTGGCGGCACCATTGTGTTCAACGGGCTGCCGCCGGGCGACTTTCCGGCACCGATCTTCGAGATTGTGCTCAAGGGCCTGACCGTCCGCGGCTCCATCGTGGGTACCCGGCAGGACCTGGAAGAGGCCCTGGACTTCTACGCGCAGGGAAAGATCCACCCCACCGTCTCAGTCCGGGAACTGTCCGAGGTCAACGCGGTCTTCGATGAGATGAAGCACGCAAAGATCGACGGCCGCGTGGTCCTGAGGTTCTGATGTCCCCGGAGAGCCTGCAGGCCGCCGTGACGCTGCCCGGGGAAGACTTCTCCCGGGTGGCGCTCACGCCGGACGCTGCGGACCTGCTGCGCCTGTTGTGGCTGCAGCACGGGCCGCTGATGTTCCACCAGTCCGGCGGCTGCTGCGACGGATCCTCGCCGATGTGCTACCCGGCCGGCGACTTCCAGACCGGCGACGCGGACGTCCTGCTCGGGCTGTTCGACCTGTCCGACGGGCTGGAACCGCAGCCCCTCGAATTCTGGATGTCCCGGGAGCAGTTCAACTACTGGAGCCACACCCACCTGACCGTGGATGTGGTACCCGGCAGGGGCAGCGGCTTCTCAGTGGAGGCGCCGGAAGGCAAACGCTTCCTCATCCGCTCTACCCTGATGGACTGGCCGGCCTGAGCAGAAACCGGCGAATCTTTTGATTCGGTTCAAAAGCGCTTGGGCCCCTCATTTTGAGGGTCCCAAGCGCTTTTGGCAGAACAAAGTTCTGCATTTTCCCTGTCTCATTATTCGGGACGATTGTGACCGTCCACTGGATGGACACTACGGTTGATAGGTCTGTTTCCTTCACAAATCAGGATTGTGATCCCTATGAACCTTCTCCGGACCAAGCCCATCGAGCAGTCGATCGCCGACGCCGATGAACCCGGACGCAAGCTCAAGCGTTCCCTCAGCACGTGGGACCTGATGATCATGGGCGTCGCTGTTGCCGTCGGCGCCGGCATTTTCTCCGTGGGTGCCAAAGCCGCCGCCAACTTCGCTGGCCCGGCCGTGACTGTGTCCTTCGCCATCGCTGCCGTCACCTGCGCGCTGGCCATCATGTGCTACGCCGAGTTCGCCACCGCCATTCCGGTGGCCGGCTCAGCCTACGTGTTCACCTACGCCACCATGGGTGAGCTCCTCGCCTGGATCATCGGCTGGAACCTGATCCTTGAGCTCTTCACGGCCGCGGCAGTGATCGCCAAATACTGGGGCATCTACCTCAGCAAGGTGTTCGCACTGATGGGCGCCGATGTTCCGCCGGCGCTGGCTATCGGCGGTGTGGACCTGTACTGGGGCGCCTTCCTGATCGTGGCCATTTTCACCGTACTGCTGGTGCTGGGAACCAAGCTCTCCGCCCGCGTGGGCAACATCTTCACCCTGATCAAGATCGGCGTCGTGCTCTTCGTGATCGTCGTGGGCTTCACCTACGTCAAGGTCGAAAACTACGCCCCCTTCGTCCCGGCAGCTGAGCCCACCGGCGGCACTGGTGCCGCCGACGTCCTGAAGCAGTCCTTCTTCGGCTTCCTGACCGGTGCAGCCCCGGCGCAGTACGGCACCCTCGGCATCTTCGCCGGAGCGGCGCTGGTGTTCTTCGCCTTCATTGGCTTCGACGTTGTTGCCACCTCCGCCGAGGAAGTCAAGAACCCGCAGAAGACCCTTCCCCGTGGCATCTTCGGCGGCCTGGCCGTGGTCACGCTCCTCTACATCCTTGTCTCCCTGGCCCTGACCGGCATGGTGTCCTACACCCAGCTGGCCGAAGCGGACAACCCCACCCTCACCACCGCCTTCGAGGCCGTGGGTGATACCTCTGCCGCCAAGGTCATCGCTTTCGGCTCGCTGATCGGCCTGACCACAGTGATCATGGTGCTCCTCATGGGGCTGTCCCGCGTGGTCCTGGCCATGAGCCGCGACGGCCTCCTGCCGCGCTCCCTGTCCAAAACCAGTGACAAGCGCTCCACCCCGGTGCGCCTGCAGATCATCTGCGGTGCGGCAGTTGCCCTGGTGGCCGGCCTGACGAACGTTGACCTGCTTGAGGAAATGATCAACATCGGCACCCTCTCCGCCTTCGTGGTGGTGAGCCTGGGCATCCTGGTGCTGCGCCGCAAGCGCCCCGACCTGAAGCCGGCCTTCCGGGTTCCGTTCGGCAAGGTCCTGCCGGTGGTTTCGGCCGTGCTGTGCCTCTACCTGATGACCAACCTGGCCGTGGAGACCTGGATCTTCTTCGCCATCTGGCTGGCCATCGGCCTGGCAATCTACTTCGCCTACGGCCAGCGGCACTCACGCCTGAACGAACGGTTCAGCGTCGCCAACGCCGCAGTCAACGGCAGCGCCGCCGACGCCGCAGTCAACGGCAGCGCCGCCGGGTCCAAGTCCGGCGACGAGGACGAATTCACCCGCGCCTGACCTGCCCCTGCCAATGCCCGCCCGGCTGCCGTCCGGGCGGGCATTCGCATGTCCCGCTCCGGGATGGAGCCCGCTCTTAGGATGGATGAATGGCACGCCCCACACGACCCGAACGCAAAGCCGAACTGCTGGGCGCCATCCAGGACTATCTCATGGACAAGACCCTCACCCAGCTGACGTTCCGCAGCCTGGCCGAGGGGCTGGGCATGAGTTCCTACGTGCTGGTGTACCACTTCGGCAGCAGGGACCAGCTGATCAGCGACATTGTGGTGTCCATCGAGTCCAGGCTGGACCGGCTGCGCAGCACCGACGTGCGTGAGATCGACCGTGCAGCATGGCGTGCTTTCCTCCTCGATTCCTGGCAGTGGACCATGGCCCAGCGCAACCGGCACCTGACCCGCCTGGAGTTCGAGGCCGCAGCCCAGGACATCGTGGCGGCGGAACCACGCGGCACCTCCCGGGAGCATTTCCGCATGCTGCACCACCAGACGCGCGACTGGCTGATGGTGCAGGGCATCGAGGAAGAATTCGCGGATACCGACGCCCGGCTTTTCACGTCCACGTTCTACGGGCTGCAGTTCGACTTCGTGGTGATGAACGAGCCCGAGGCCGCCACCCGGGCCTTCGAACTGATGCTGACGGTGTTCTTCAACAACCTTGAGACCCGGCTGGCGGCCACCGGGCAGTAGGCGTCACGGGGTGGCGTACCGTCCCACCCACTCCACCAGGGGACGCAGCTCCCTCCACCTGCGGGCAATTTCTTCGCTGGCCGCCGTCGTGGATGCCCACCCGGGCTGCCCCAGCCCAACCCCGGCGGACAGCGACTTGTGCTTGAGCAGCTCCGCACGCGGATGGTCCTTGCCGAAACCCCGGGGGACTGTTTTGAGCTTCTCGCCCTCAATGGCGAACCCGGCCCCGGCCAGTGAATCCACGATGTCCTGCAGCCTGGCCCCGCTGGCAGAGGCATCTGCTGAGGCCCGGAACCGGGCCAGTTGGGCAGGCGTGTGCGAGTGGTAGCCGCCGCCCACCAGCAGCCCGTCGGCGCTGACCTGAAGGTAGAAGCCCACCCCCTCCTGCCGGGTGGCGAAGGCGCCTTGGGCCGTTTTGTACGGGGATTTGTCCTGTGAGAAACGTACGTCCCGGTAGGGACGGAACAGTTTGGCCGGCCCGAATTCGGGCTCAAGCCCGGCCAAGAGCAGCTCCAGCGGCTCGCGGACCGCGGAATCGTAGGTGGACTTGTGCTCCAGCCACCACTCGCGGTTGTTGTTGTCTTCGAGTTCCCCATAGAAGCGGAAGGCTTCCGGCGGAATCCCTGCGAAAGTGTCCATGTACGGAGCCTAGGGCCGGCAGGCACCGGGGAACAGCGGACCGGCGGCCGTATGTGCACAACGCGGAAGGCGCCGGCGCATATGTTGATAAACGCGGAACACCCCGCCCGGAAGAGTCCGTGGCGGGGTGTTCCCGTCATGCATGAACCGGGGGCCTGCCCCGATGCCGGCGTGTTAGCCGATCTTGTTGGCTGCTTCGGCGTCGGAAACCGGCGCGGCACCCAGGTTGGCGCGCAGCTTGGCGCCGAGCTCGGCGTCAACGTTGGTCCAGTACTGGATGGCGCGTTCCTTGATGTCGGAGCGCTTTACGCCGCCCACGGCACCGGTGATGGTTTCGAGGAAGCGGGCCTTGGTGGCTTCGTCGTAGACCTCGCGGTACAGCGCTCCGGCCTGGACGAAGTCGCCGTCCTCAGCGTGCAGGGAGTGCGCGGCGAGGGTCAGCTCGCCGTCGTTCTCCCAGCCGCCGGCCGTGTTCTGCGGCTCAACTGCAGCCGGGCCGCCGAAGGTGTTCGGGGCGTACACCGGAACGGAAGGTGCGTTGAACAGGAACCGCCCCTGGCCGTCCTGGCTGTAGTTGTTGACCTCGTTCTTCGGCTGGTTCACCGGGATCTGGGCGTGGTTGGTGCCAACGCGGTAGCGGTGGGCGTCAGCGTAGGAGAAGATGCGGGCCTGCAGCATCTTGTCCGGTGATGCGGCGATGCCCGGCACGAAGTTCGACGGCGCAAAGGTGGCCTGTTCGATCTGCGCGAAGTAGTTCTCCGGGTTCCGGTTCAGCTCCATGGTGCCCACCTTGATCAGCGGGTAGTCAGCGTGCGGCCAGACCTTGGTCAGGTCGAACGGGTTGAAGCGGTAGGTCTTGGCATCCTCGTACGGCATGACCTGGACGTGCAGGTCCCAGGAGGGCAGGTTGCCGGCTTCGATGTTTTCGTGCAGGTCGCGGATGTAGAAGTCCGCGTCCGAACCGGCCAGTGCTTCGGCTTCGTCGGAAGTCATGTTCTTCACGCCCTGGTTGGACTTGAAGTGGTACTTGACCCAGAAACGCTCGCCCTCGGCGTTGATCCACTGGTAGGTGTGCGAGCCGTAGCCCTGCATTTCACGCCAGGAGGCCGGCAGGCCGCGGTCACCCATCAGCCAGGTGACCTGGTGGGCGGACTCGGGGGACAGGGTCCAGAAGTCCCACTGCATGTCGGCGTCGCGCAGGTGGGTGCCCGGCAGGCGCTTCTGGGAGTGGATGAAGTCCGGGAACTTGATGCCGTCGCGGATGAAGAACACCGGGGTGTTGTTGCCCACGAGGTCGTAGTTGCCCTCGCTGGTGTAGAATTTCACGGCGAAGCCGCGCGGGTCGCGCCAGGTGTCGGGGGAGCCGTTCTCGCCGGCAACGGAGGAGAAGCGGATCAGCATCTCGGTCTCGGTGCCCGGCTGCAGGAACGCGGCCTTGGTGTACTTGGAGATGTCCTCGGTGGCCTTGAACGTACCGAATGCGCCGCCGCCCTTGGCGTGCACTACGCGCTCCGGAACCCGCTCGCGGTTGAACTGGGCGAGCTTTTCCACCAGGTAGTGGTCAGTCAGGATGATGGCACCGTCGGCACCAACTGACTTCGAGTGGGCGTCGGACGTAACCGGTGCACCTGACTGGGTGGTCGAAATGGCAGTCATTGTTCTCCTATTTCTCGTTGATCTGCAGGGGAGGATTGAAAGTTTGTTTCTGGGACTGCTGGCAGTCCTGGCAGATGCCCTGGTACATGACATCGGCGATCTGGATGGTCATCGGCTTGGACTTTTCGTCCCAGTGCGGGGTCAGGCACGGGGCGTGGCCCACGGCGCAGTCCACATCCTCCACCCGCCCGCAGCTGATGCAGATGGCGTGGTGGTGGTTGTCGTCCACCCGCGTTTCATAGAGGGCGGGGGAGTGGGGAGGCTCGAACCGGCGGAGCATGTGCAGGTCCGTCAGGTCTCCGAGCACCACGTAGACGGACTGTGCCGTCAGTTCCGGAAGCTCGGTGCGGGCTGCAGCCAGGATGCTTTCGGCGGGGGAGTGGGGGTGGCGTTCGACGGCGGCGAGTACAGCGAGCCGCTGCTTGGTCACCCTGCGGCCGTGGGCACGCAGGGCTGCAGCCCAAGCGTCCTGGCCGTCAAAGTGTTCCGTCATGGAACCCATTAGACCACTTATTTTGACTATCTCACAATAAGGCGTGGCTTACTTTCAAAGCGTGGCGGACCTGCGGTTTTGCCGGCCGGGCGGGGGCAGCCCACTACTGTGGCAGGGTGGGGAAACTGCTGGCCGACATTACACCGCTGCGCGAAAGCCCGGAGTTCCGCCGGCTCTGGCTGGGTTCGGCGGTATCCGCCGTCGGCAGCCAGCTCACCCTGGTGGCGGTGAGCCTCGAGGTTTATCGGCTGACCCAGGACAGCTTCTACGTGGGCCTGCTGGGCATCTTCGCGCTGGTTCCCCTGGTGATCGGCGGCCTCCTGGGCGGATCCATCGCGGATTCACATGACCGGCGCAAGGTGGCGTTGCTGGCCACCAGCGTGCTGTGGCTGACCACCGGGCTCATTGCGCTGCAGTCCTGGCTGCACGTGGGGAACGTCTGGGTGCTCTATTTGCTGGTGGCGCTGCAGAGCGCTGCGCAGGCCATCAACCAGCCCGCCCGGAGCGCCATCATCCCGATGCTGATCCGCAAGGAACTCCTGCCCGCTGCCAATGCCCTCAGCATGCTGGTGTTTGGCCTCGCCATGACCGCCGGCCCGCTGCTGGCCGGCGTCCTGGTGGCCTGGGTCGGCTTCGGCTGGACCTACACCGTCGACTTCGCGAGCTTCGCCTTCGTCCTCTGGGCCGTGTACCGGCTCCCGCCCCTGGCCCCGGCAGGTGCCCGCAGCAAGCCGGGCGTCAGGTCGGTCATCGAGGGATTCCGCTTTCCTTGGAACCCGGCCCAACCTACGGATGACCTTTGTGATCGACCTGGTGGCCATGATCCTGGCCCAGCCTCGCGCCCTGCTCCCCGCCGTCGCCGCGCTGATGATCGGCGGCGGCGAGGCGACAGTGGGCATCCTGCTCGCGTGCACCGCCGTCGGAGCCTTCCTCGCCGGCCTGTTCTCCGGGCCGCTGGGCACCGTGCGCGCCCAGGGCACCGCGGTGGTCTTCTCCGTGATGGGCTGGGGTGCGTCCATCGCAGGATTCGGCCTGGTGGTGCTCCTCGCCGGCAGGGCGGACGGCGAAACGGCCACGCCGTGGCTGCTGCCGGCAGCGCTGTGCTGCGTGCTGGCGGGCGTGGCCGACTCGGTCAGCAGCGTTTTCCGTAACACCATCCTCCAGGCCGCCACGCCGGACCACCTGCGCGGCCGGCTGCAGGGAGTGTTCATCGTGGTGGTGGCCGGCGGGCCGCGGGTTGGTGACCTCCTGGCCGGCGGCGCAACGAAGATCCTCAATGAGGGCTGGGTGCTGCTTTTCGGCGGGCTGCTCTGCATTGCAGGGGCCTGGACCGCGGCGAAGCTGCAGCCGGGTTTCCGCAGCTACGATGCGCGGAACCCGGCTCCGTAGCGGTCCGTTCCCTTAGTAAGGAGGAATCGTGCACAAACATCACAACGGGCTCAAGACCGCGGCACTGTTCGGCGTGCTCTGGGCAGTCCTGCTGGCTCTGGGCGCACTGATCGGGGCGGGGACGCGCAGCTCGGCGCCCATCTGGATCATGGCACTCGTGGGCGTCGGCACCACGTTCTACGGCTACTGGAACAGCGACAAGATCGCCATCCGTTCCATGCAGGCCTTCGAGGTCTCCGAGGCCCAGGCGCCGCAGCTGTACCAGGTAGTGCGGGAACTGTCCGCCCGGGCCAACCAGCCCATGCCGCGGATCTACGTCTCACCCACCATGAACCCCAACGCCTTCGCCACCGGCCGCAATCCGCAGAACGCCGCCGTCTGCTGCACAGAAGGCATCCTGCAGCTCCTGGACGCCCGCGAACTCCGCGGCGTGTTGGGCCACGAACTCATGCACGCCTACAACCGCGACATCCTCACCTCCTCGGTGGCTGCCGCCGTCGCGGGCGTCATCACCTCGGTGGGCCAGATGCTGCTCTTCTTCGGCGGCGGCGACCGGCGCAACACCAACCCGTTGGCCATGATCGCCATGGCCCTGCTGGCGCCCTTTGCGGCGTCGCTGATCCAGATGGCCATCTCCCGCACCAGGGAGTACGACGCCGACGAGGACGGTTCGCAGCTCACCGGCGATCCGCTGGCGCTCGCCTCAGCCCTGGCAAAGATCGAGCGGGGCGTCACCATGGTTCCGCTGCCGCCGGACCAGCGGCTGGTCAATGCCTCCCACCTGATGATCGCCAACCCGTTCCGCGGCGGTGCCATGAACAAACTGTTCGCCACCCACCCGCCCATGCGGGACCGGATCGCGCGGCTGGAACGCATGGCCGGCCGGCCGCTGCAGTAGCCGGCGTCCCGCAGTCGGACGCCTGCCTGCCGCAGTTGACCGCCTGGTTGGCGACGCGCGAATCAGTCCATGACGCGCAAAAGGCCGGCGCCCCGGGATAGGGGTGCGCCGGCCTTTGTGCGCAGCGGCAGGACATTCTGCGCGTCGATAACGGCGGCTACATGAGGCCGCTGGACGTTCAGCTGCGGAAGTTCACGAACTGCAGGTCGGCTTCGTCGAAATCCTTCAGCAGCGCCATGGTGGCCTGAAGATCGTCGCGGGACTTGGAAGTCACGCGCAGCTCGTCACCCTGGATCTGGGACTTGACGGACTTGGGCGCTTCGTCGCGGATGATCTTGTTGATCTTCTTGGCGAGGTCCTGCGCGATGCCCTCCTTGATGGTGGATTCCAGGCGGAACTCCTTGCCCGAGGGGTAGGGCTCGCCGGTGTCCAGGGACTTCAGCGAAATGCCGCGGCGGATCAGCTTGGACTGGAGGACGTCCAGCACAGCAAGGACGCGCTCTTCCGAGTTGGCTTTCATGAGGATCTTCTCGCCGCTGAAGTCCACCTCGGCCCCCACGCCCTTGAAGTCGTAGCGCTGGGCCAGTTCCTTCTGTGCCTGGTTCAGGGCGTTGGCCACTTCCTGCTTGTCCACTTTGCTTACGACGTCGAACGTTGACTCGCCTGCCATGACTCTCCTTATTCCGGCTGGAGCCCCGTCCGCGGACAGGGCACTATTCACTGCATTCCAGACTAGTACGGTTGCTTCCCGCCGGGGGGCCGAAGATTCACAGTTCCCTCTCAGCGGACACCCTGAGGGAACGAAGGCGGGGTGGGAACAGTTGTACGTGTTGGAAAGTCGCGAAGGGAACCACCATGCACCGCAAGGCCGTCAGTTACGTCACCCGGACCACTTCGGCGGCTGCAGGAGCAGTGGCAACAGCAGCAACGTCCGTAGCGGCAGCAGCTGTCGCAGCGTCCATCGTCTTCAGCCCGGTGGCTGACGCATCCTCGCGGATGGCAGGAGTCAGCGAGGACCTGTTGCGGGCCGTGCAGCTGAACCAGATCACCGAGGAACAGGCCATCAAGTTTGAGGCCAGGCTGGCCGGAAGGATCGCGGGCGAGGCCTGAAGCACCCCCGTTTTCCGCGCCGTTCCGGGCTTTCCGGGGCATCCGGCCACCCGATTCGATTCTTGGGCGGAAGTTCTGTAAAGTTGTCTTGCCCGCGGTTACTGGAAGCGGAACGGACCGGACTGGAAACAGAAAAGGTGTGTTTCGCAGACTGTAGCCTGGGTCTTCTTATGAAGTTCGGCAGATTACCCGAGCGGCCAAAGGGGGCTGACTGTAAATCAGCTGGCAACGCCTACGGGGGTTCGAATCCCTCATCTGCCACCCAAGGAGAAGCCTCCGGAACCAACAGGTTCCGGAGGCTTTTTCGTTCCCCGGGACACCTTCTCCCGCGTCAGCTGACGCCTGATCCGCCGCGGCAGCCCGCCGTCGACATCCGTGTTGGACCGGGCGTAGTCTGGCACCATCGGCGCACGTGCCCCGATGCCCTGCGTCGATATTCCATCGATGAAGGAGGATTCAATGAGTGCTGTACGCGAATTCATGACCACTGATGCGCGATGTATCAAGGAAAATGAGTCCCTCGTGGAAGCTGCCCGGACAATGCGGGACATGGATTGCGGCTCGC
This sequence comes from Pseudarthrobacter sp. SORGH_AS 212, assembly GCF_030818145.1. Lineage (NCBI taxonomy): Bacteria > Bacillati > Actinomycetota > Actinomycetes > Micrococcales > Micrococcaceae > Pseudarthrobacter > Pseudarthrobacter sp. SORGH_AS 212. The sequence continues at coordinate 3,317,678 of NZ_JAUTAA010000001.1, forward strand.
TGCCCATCTGTGGCGACGACGGCAAGCTGAAAGGCATGATCACCGACCGCGACATCGTGCTCAAGTGCGTCGCCGCCGGCCGGGACCCGGGGCAGGTGATGGCCCGCGAGCTCGCCTCCGGCACGCCGCACTGGATCGACGCCGACGCCAACGTGGATGCTGCCATCGACATGATGGAAAAGCACCAGATCCGCAGGCTTCCGGTAATCGCCGACCATAAACTCGTCGGCATCATCAGCCAGGGTGACATTGCCCGGAACTACTCCGAGCACCGTGTGGGCGAACTGGTGGAACACATTTCGGAGCGCCACGGGGTGTAGCCGGCTCACCATTTCATGGCCTTGTCCGCGGATCCCGACCCTCAAGGTCCGGGCCCGCGGACAAGCTTCTGAGAACCCGTCGGGTTCTAAGCCCCGTCAGTTCAGGGCAATCACCAGCATCTGGCTGGTTCCCGGAATGCAGGTCTGCAGGATGGCCCGGGGGAAGCCGCCGAAAACGGCGATGACGTCATTGGTGGTACCGGGGTTGGGAACCTGGCCCCGGCCCGTCACCTTGTACGTCCCGTAGCCCGGGATGCTCACGGTCTCGCCGGCACCGATGCCGGAGAACCTTGCCCAGCCGCCGCAGAAGTCGTGCTCGGTGATGAAGAGCGAGTAGCCGTCGTTCGGGGTGTAGTGGATGGGGCCGATGCAGGCATCCACCATGGACTGCCCGCCGGCGCCGGCAACATAGATGGTGCGGACGGCAGGGGCGGCCGGCGCAACGGGCGGGGCAACCGGTGCTGCAACGGGTGCTGGTGCCGGTGCAGCGGCGACGGGTGCCGGCGCTGCTGCAGGGCTGGCCGCGGGAGCAGCCGCGGGCACAGCCACCGCGGGACCGGACAACACGAGGACCTGCCCGGGAACGATGATGCTGTAGGAACCCAGACCGTTGGCGGCCAGCATGGCGTTCATGTCGACGCCGTACCTGCCGGCAATGGCGCCGACGGTGTCGCCCGCCACCACTGTGTACCGATTGGAATCGGCCGCAGGTGCAGGTGCAGGTGGCGGTGCAGGTACGGGCTCGGGAGCCGGCGCGGGGACCGGATCGGGTGCGGAGGCGGGGGCCGCGTCAGCCCCGGCCGCCGCTGCTGGCGCGGCAGCCGGGGAAACCTGCCCCGACGGAGCGGCATGCGCCTCCCCGGCAGCGGCGGGTTGCGCTGCAGGTGCGGCGTTGGCAACCTGGCCGGCCGCCGTCGTGCCCTGGTTCGGCGAACTTGTGACAGGGGTGGACGGTCCTGCTAAGGCTCCTACCCCCACAGCCGCCCACTACTGCCGCAGTTGCCATCCCGGCCCAGAGCCTGTTGCTGATAGCCGGGCGGCCTGGCGTGATGGTGTCGCGGGGTTCGTCGGTGGCGAAGCTTCTGCTGCTGGGATCGGTGGTGACATATGGCTGGTTCATGGTGGCCCATCCGGGTGCGCTCCCGCCGGCCGGGCGCAAAATGCCGGCGGCGGCAGCAAGGATTAAGATCTGACGCGCCGTGGCCGCCAGTAGCGGGGGCCGCGCGATGCGTGCGATGAGGCCGGCCGCATACCCAGAAAATGCGGGGGGCTCCTTGTGGCGGCGGAGGGCCCGGGGAGCAAACCCGGGGAACAGCCGGTGCGTGGTTCTTTCCTAGGAGTCCCGAGTCTAGGAACCCGGGGAACAGCCCGGCATCAGTAGGACTTACCCGACTTTTCCAGCCGGCTACTTGGCCGCCGCCGGCCCGCGTACTCAGGAACCGGCTGCCGCATACCTGCGGGCACCGTTTAGACGGTCCGGTTTTCCTTCAGCTCAGCGATTTCCCGGCGGAGTGCGGAGATCTCGGCCACCAGCTCCGCAACCTCGGCGCGGACGGGTTCCTCGACGGCCTCGGCCACTGACTCCGCCGTGTCCTCCACCCGCTGCACCAGCCATGAAGCAATCGATGCGGTGACCACGCCGAGCACCGCAATTCCGCTCATCATCAGCGCGGCCGCCACCAACCGGCCGATCGGTGTCACCGGGTAGAGGTCGCCGTAGCCCACGGTGGTGATGGTGGTGATGGCCCACCAGAGCGCGTCCCCGAAGGTGACAATCTTGGCGTCCGGTGCCGACTGCTCCACGTCCAGGACGGCGAGCGCACCCACAAATATGAGCATTCCCGCGGAACCGGCCACGTAAGTAGCTACGCGGCCCCGCAGGGTCTCGCCCACCGTCCGGTGGAGCACGGACAGCAGCGTGACCAGCCGGAGCAGGCGCAGCGGCCGGAAGAACGGAAGGGCCACGATGAGCAGTTCGTGGAGGTTGCGGACGAACCAGTCCCACCGGCGGGGTGCCAGCCACAGGTTGGCAGCATAGTCGACGGCAAACACTATCCAGGTGGCCCACATGACGGCTTCCAGCCAGCTCGCGCCGCTGCCTTCAAGACGGCCGATCACCTGCCACGCGTAGGCTGCCAGGAAGACGAGCGCAGTGCCCATCAGCGGCCATTCCGCCAGGTCCCGGTAGCGTTGGTGCGTCATGCTGGAAATCCTACGTGCACGGCCGGCGTCAGTGACCTCCAGACCAGGCCGCTCCAGTAAAGTTACCAGCGGGTAACATCGAGTCATGCACCTTCTCCTGAGGACCCTGCTCCTGCTGTTCCGTTCAGCCCGCCGCCGTCCGCTCACCGTATGGGACAGTGCTTCGCTGCCGCTGCGGGTCCTGCCCACGGACATCGATATCGCGATGCACGTCAACAACGGCATGTACCTGTCCCTCATGGACCTGGGCCGGTTCGACCTGATGGTGCGCAGCGGCGTGTGGAAGCGGATGCGGGGACGTGGCTGGAGCCCCGTGGTGGCGGCCGAGACCATTGCCTTCAGGAAGTCGCTGCAGCTGTGGCAGCAGTACACCATCGAGACCCGGATCATCGGGCTGGACACCAAAGCCATCTTCTTCGAGCAGCGGATGGTGGCCGACGGCGAAATTTACGCGCGTGCCTACATCGCCACCCGGCTGGTCAGCAGGTCCGGTCCGGTCAGCCAGGAGGAGATCCTCCGCGAGTTCGGCCAGCCGCCCGCGAACCTGGTGCTGCCCGAATGGATCCACGAATGGCGCGAATCCAGCCAGTTGCCCGGCAGCCGCTCGCCGGCTCCACACACCTGGGCATAACCACCGGCCCTGACGCCAGCCCGTAACGGGTCCTAATGAGCGGTGCCGGCTACGCGCCGACGTCGCGCTGTTCAAGGGCGACGGCGGCCAGCGCCACCAGTGCCGCGGAAATGCCCCAGAGCCACCCGGCCGAGGCCCAGTCGGCCCCATTGACCATGGGGGAGTTGCCGTAGGCCCAGTGGTAGGGGCTGACCTTGAGCAACCACTCAACGTCCGGGCTTTGCCTGCCAACGGCGTTGAACACGTATCCGAGCACCGCCACCGCCGCTCCGGCCGCGAGTCCGTACGTGCGGCGTCCGGTCGCCGCACCGACGAACAGCGCCGAGGTCCCCGTGAGCAGGCCAAGCCCGGCGAACAGCACCACCGTACCGAAGAGGTTGGCAGGATCGATGTCCAGCTGCGAGGGGCCGTTCAGCAGGGAGACGATGACGAAAGCCAGGGCGGCCAGCACCAGCACCCGCAACAGCAGCGCGAGCGCGCGTTCCAGGACCACCTGCACCCTCCGCACGCCATGGGCCAGGGTCAGTTCGAGCTGTCCCGACTCCTCATCGCCGCCCACGGCAGCAGCGCCCCAGGCCACGGTGGCGATGCTCATGAGAAGGAAACCAATCAGCCCGAACAAAGTGGCCTGCGCGTAACCGGGCCCGGAGGCGATCTGGTCGTAGTTCAGGGCGCGGGTCATCTCCGCCGGCAGGGCGTTGATCATTTCCTGCATTTGGTCACTGCCGCCGATGGAGGGGTAGAGCGGGAGGTACAGGAACGCCGCCGCAGCGAGCCCGGCGGCCCAGGCAAGGGTGGAGCGCCACGAGTCGACGAAGGCCCGCCGGAACAGTGGAAGCGTGGTACCCGCGGGATGCCTCACCGGACTTCCTTCCGTGGCATGGCGTACATCTTCAGCACGGACTCCTCAAGGTCGGGCTCCTCCAGCACAAGATCGGTCAGCTCAAGCCGTCCCAGCGCATGGAGCAGCGGCTGGATGGCGCCTTCGAGGACCGCGGACAGGGTGACGCCGCCGTTGGACTCCAGCACCTCGACGTTCCCGATGCCTGGCACCGCCGTGAGCAGCGCAACGGCGTCGGGCGCCGCTGTGTGGGAGGCCGTGAAGCGGAGGTGCCGCACTGCGCTTTCCCGCAGCCCGGTCACGGATTCCACGGCGATGATGCGGCCGTCGCGGAGGATGGCCACCGTGTCAGCGGTCTGCTGGATCTCGCTGAGGACGTGGGAGCTGAGGAAAACGGTCTGGCCGTTGCGGCGGGCCTCGCGCAGCATGGCGTGGAACTCCTGCTGGATCAGGGGGTCCAGCCCGCTGGTGGGCTCGTCCAGCACCAGCAGTTCCGGCTGGTGCATGAAGGCCTGCACCAGCCCGAGTTTTTGCTTGTTGCCCTTGGACAGCTTGCGGGTGTGCCGGTCCAGGTCGAGGTCCAGCCGCTGCGCGAGTTCATTAATCCTGCCGGGCGGCACAGGTCCGCTGACCGCCTCGTAGTGGGACAGCAGCTTCCGCCCTGTCACCCTGCCTTCGAGGAAGAGCTCGCCCGGGAGGTAGCCGATGCGGCGGCGCAGGTCCGGCCCGCCCGCCCGGGGGTCCTGGCCCAGGACCCGCACTTCACCGCCGTTGGGCCGGATGATGTCCAGGAGGCAGCGCATGGTGGTGGTCTTGCCCGCGCCGTTGGGGCCGATCACACCGAAAACACTGCCCGCCTGCACCTCAAAGTCGACGCCGTGCAGGACTTCGCGGCGGCCGAAGCTCTTGGTCAGGGAATGCGCGGATACCGCGATGTCCATGGTGCCCTCCCGGGTGCCGCTGCGGGGCTGATGACCACAGGGTAGGCCCACGGAGCGGCTGTGTACATGCGCAGGGCCGGGTTATTCCCGATGACGCGTCCAGCGAACAGCCCAGCACGGCGGCGGCATCACGCGTACCGTTGTTCCATGGCTACCCTTGACATCACAGGTGAACAGTTCGCATCGACGATCGAAGGCAACGACATTGTCCTGGTCGACTTCTGGGCAGAATGGTGCGGCCCCTGCAAGCAGTTCGGGCCCACGTACTCAGCTGTTTCCGAGAAGCACCCGGATGTCCTCTTCACCAAGGTGGACACCGAAGCCGAGCAGCAGCTCGCCGCGGAGGCAGGCATTTCCTCCATCCCCACCCTGATGGCTTTCCGCGAAAAGGTGCTGGTGTTCTCCCAGCCCGGCGCGCTGAACGCCCAGCAGCTGGAGCAGGTGGTGGACGCCGTGAAGGCCCTGGACATGGAGGAAGTCCATGCCCACGTGGCCAAGCAGCGCGAAGAGGCTTCAGCCGCAGCCAAGCCCTCGGGGCCCCAGGACGGCTCGCAGATCCCGGACCTGTAAAGAATCCTTAAACAAAAAGAGCGGGACCTCCCTGTGGGAGGTCCCGCTCTTTTGGTTTCAATGGCCTGCTAGATGCGTTCCACCTTGACGGGCTCGGCCAGCAGTGCGCTCAGCGATTCGTTGAGGTCCTGCACCGCGGTGCCCTTCGAATGCTTCTCCAGGTCCTCCTCCGAAGCCCACTGTTCGGTCAGCACCAGCTTTTCCTCAGTGGCTTCCGTCAGTTCGTAGCGGATGCAGCCCGGCTCGTTCACCACCTCGTCGATGGCGATTTCCAGGGCCAGCTTCACGCGGAAGAACTCGCCCTCGTTGGGGATGAACGTTGCCTGCAGGTCGATCGGTGCACTCATGGCTTTCACAATACCGGGCAGCGGCGCCGCTTCCCGCCGTGTTGCGGCGGACATGCGATCCGGATGCTGTCATTGCCGCCGCCCTGTTGGTAGCGTGCCTGCATGCGTGCTTACACAGCCGGGGACACTGACGTTCCGCTGCTCGAGGAGACCATCGGCTCGAACTTCGAGCGGGTGGCCGCCAGGTTCCCGTACCACGATGCCCTGATCGAGGCGGCTCCGGTACCGGGCGCCGACGCGCGCCGCTGGAGCTACAGCAAGATGAACGACGACGTCGACCGGCTGGCCCGCGCGCTCCTCGCCCTGGGCGTGGCCAAGGGGGAGCGGGTGGGCATCTGGAGTCCCAACTGCGCCGAATGGACGCTGCTGCAGTACGCCACCGCGAAAGTGGGAGCCATCCTGGTCAACGTGAACCCCGCGTACCGCAGCCACGAGCTTGAATTCGTGGTGAAACAGAACGGGATGCGGACGCTTGTGACCGCGCCTTCGGACACCAACAGCGATTATGTGGCCATGGCACGGAAGGCGCTCGCCGGCTCCCCGGAACTGCGGGAACTGGTGTTCCTGCCGGTTCCGGGCGGGGACGTGGACGACGCCGTGTCCCCGCTCAGCGACGCCGAGCTGACGTACGCCGAGCTGCTCAAGCGGGCTGACGCCGTCGGGCACTCCGCCCTGAAGGCGCGGATGGCGGAACTGGATCCGCACGATCCCATCAACCTGCAGTACACCTCCGGCACCACGGGGTTCCCCAAGGGAGCCACCCTCACGCACCACAACATCCTGAACAACGGCTTCGCCATCGGGGAACTGCTGGGCTACACCGAGCACGACCGTGTGGTGATCCCGGTGCCGTTCTACCACTGCTTCGGGATGGTGATCGGCAACCTCAACGCCCTGAGCCACGGTGCCGCCACCATCATCCCGGGCCGCGGGTTCTCGCCGGCCGCGGCGCTGGAAGCGGTACAGGATTTCGGCGGGACGTCCCTGTACGGGGTGCCGACCATGTTCATCGCCGAGCTCGCGCTGCCCGACTTCGCCTCCTACGACCTCTCTACCCTGCGCACCGGGGTGATGGCGGGTTCGCTGTGCCCCATCGAGGTGATGAACCACGTCATCGCGGACATGAACATGACGGACGTGGCCATCTGCTACGGCATGACCGAGACGTCGCCGGTGTCCACCATGACGCGAAAGGGCGACACCCTGCAGCACCGGACCGAAACGGTGGGCCGGACCATGCCGCACCTGGAGAGCAAAATCGTGGACCCCGTGTCCGGCGCGGTGGTGGAGCGCGGGGAGATCGGCGAACTCTGCACCCGCGGCTACGCGGTGATGGACGGGTACTGGAACCAGCCGGACAAGACCGCGGAGGCCATCGACGCCGAGGGCTGGATGCACACCGGAGACCTCGCCCGGATGGATGCCGACGGGTACGTGCTGGTGGAGGGCCGGATCAAGGACATGGTGATCCGCGGCGGCGAGAACATCTACCCCCGTGAAATCGAGGAGTTCCTCTATACCCACCCGGCAGTCCAGGACGTCCAGGTGATCGGTGTGCCGGACGAAAAGTACGGGGAGGAACTGATGGCCTGCATCATCCTCAAGCCCGGCGCCGAACCGCTGGACGCCGCGGCGGTGGCCGACTTCTGCCGCGGGCAGCTGGCCCACTACAAGGTGCCCCGCTACGTCGAGATCCGCAGCAGCTTTCCCATGACGGTCTCGGGGAAGATCCGCAAGGTGGAGATGCGGCAGGAGGCGGTGGCCCGGCTGGGCCTGTAACCCTTCTGCCGTTCCTGCGGCGCAGCCCTACTTTGCCCCGCGGGCACCCCGGCGGGATGCCCGCGCGGCGGCAAACGCCAGGACGACGGCGGCGGCGAGCGTGGCGGCCACGAGCAGCGGGCGGAAGCCGGCGGCGCTCTTTTCCGGGCTGTGGGCGGGAGGCCCGCCTGATGATGGGGCGGATCCCGCTGTCGTGACTTCGTCCGGCGACAACTTCCATTCGGAGGCGGCGGGGAGGGTGCCCGGGGGCAGCTTTTCGTTCCGGAGTTCCCGCCGCAGTTCGAGCTGTTCCCTCACGTCCCCGGTGGGCGCGGGCACCGCATCATCAGCGGCCAGGGCGGAGGGGAGGTCGACGATGTATGGCTTCCCGTAGAACGCGGCGGACGCCACCGAGTCCAGCCAGGTGGCTGGCGGGGACTGTACGCCACGGCGGGCGAATTCTGCCCGGAGCCTCTCTTTGATCTCCTCGAGGTCGTTGCCTTCCGCATCCCGGGTGACGTCGAAGATGGCCAGTTGAAGCTGGACATGGCTGTCCTCTTCGGGCTCGTTGGTACCGGGGGTCGCATTCGTTGCCGCATCCATCCGGAAACCTTACCCATCTGAGTGCCGCCTAAGCGTTGAGTCCGGTGGCTAGTGCCCGCGGTGGTCCTGGATGGTCATCCGGGGGCCGAAGGTCGGCTTGCGGAAGCCGGTGCTCTGGATCATCCGTACTACCCGCTGCCGCTGCCCGTTCCAGGGTTCGAGCAGGCGGAGCATTCCGGCGTCGTCGGTCCGGCGTCCGGTCAGGGCTGCCCCTACGTAAGCCGCCAAATGGTAGTCACCCACGGCGATGGAGTCCGGGCAGCCATGGGTCCGCTGCACCACTTCAGCCGCCGTCCAGATTCCGATGCCCGGAATGGCCTGCATCTTCAGGCCTGCCTCGGCTGCAGGCAGCCCGGCCAGCCGTTCAAGCGCGACGGCGGAGCGCAGCGCCCGCATGACTGTGGCCGAACGCTGGGGTCCCACACCGGCCTTGTGCCACTCCCAGCTGGGAACCTGCAGCCATTGCGTGGCCGTGGGCGGCACCAGCAGACCCTTGGGTGTTGACGTGCCGGCCGGCGGAGCAGGCGTTCCGTATCGCTGCCCCAGGTACTGGTACCCCCGCCGGGCCTCAATGACGGTGACCTTCTGCTCCAGGATGATGGGCACCAGCTGGTCGACCATCCGGCCACTGGCGGGAAGCCGCAGCGCCTGGCTCCGCCGCCGGGCTTCGCGGACCATCCGGGGCAGTGTGGCGTGGAAGTCCGGCTCGTCGAAGCCGGACCAGTCGTCCTCTGCGCCCATCAGCCGGGGAGCTGCCCGTGCCGCCAGTTCGGCGCCCGGTCCCCACGCCTGGACGTCCACCCGGGCAGGGACCCGGGGGCCGTCGTCGTGCGCCCCGGCGGCAGTACCTCCTACCGGGCTGAGCCGCAGCGTGGCCGGCCCGTCCGGCGTGGTGAACGCGTTCCAGATGACGTCTCCCTGGACGCTGAAGGAGGGGTCGCTGTGGCCGCGCAGCAGCGGGCCAAGGGTTCGGGCCAGGCTGTAGGAGCCCTCCGGGTACCAGCACAGGGACACGTCCGCGCCGGCGGCAAGCCGGGAAGGTGCTGCTGCGATGGTCATGCCTTAATCGTCCCACGGCCCTGCGACAAGGCGGCCCCTTACCAGTGGGGACGGGCCGGACTAGAATCCAGCGTGAGGCGCGGAGACGCCGCGCCCGGCCGGGAAAGGCAGGAAATTGCCATGGGCGGAGTAGTGCATTTCGAAATCCCCGCGGACGACCGTGGACGGGCGGCAGAGTTCTACCGGCAGGCCCTGGGCTGGACACTGGAACCGGTGCCGGGAATGGATTACTACACCAACGTGACCACCACGCCGATGGACTCCTCGGGCAGGCCAACGGAACCCGGAGCGATCAACGGCGGCATGATGGACCGGGAGGCGGACCTGGCCTCACCCGTCATCACCGTGGACGTCCCGGACATCGATGCCACCCTCAAGGCCGTCGAATCGCTGGGTGGAGCGGTGGTGCGGGCCAAGGAAACCATCCCGGGCATGGGCCACTTCGCCTACTTCAAGGACACCGAAGGCAACGTGCTGGGGCTGTGGGAAAACCTTCCCGCCAACGAAACCGGCGAGGCCGGCCAGCCGGCAGGGGGCGCCTGAGGCTCAGTGCATCCCTGACACGGACCACAGTGCCAGGACGGCAAGGGGGAGTGTCAGCAGCACCGCCACGATCCCGGCCAGCGCGAAGCCGCCCCACCTGACGGGGACGTTCAGAACGCGGAGCCGCTCGTGCCACAGCAGTGTGGCCAGCGATGCCCACGGGCTGACCAGCGGCCCAAGGTTGACCCCGATCAGGAGCGCGGCAAGCCGGGCGGGGGAGTCCGCCACGGGCTCCAGGGCGAGGTAGGCCGGCAGGTTGTTGGCCACGTTCGCAGCGCCCGCCCCAACGCCGGCCAGCTGAAGGAGCGCGGGAAGGTCTTCCCGGGAACCTGCCACGCCGTCGAGCAGGGCGGTGAGGCCGTTGGCATGCAGGGCTTCCATCAGCATGAACAGCCCGGCCGTCAGCATCAGGGGCCGCCACGGCACCATGGACCACTTCAATGCCGCCGGCCGGCGCCATGCGAAGACAGCCATGAGGAAAGCCGCTGCGGCAAGGGCGGGGTACTGGACCGGCAGGCCGGACACCAGCGCCGGCAGCAGCACCAGCAGCGTGGCCGCGGCCATCGCCAGCAGGGTCCGGTCCCGGGCCGGGCGGACGGGCCGTGGCCGGTACCGCCCCCGGAGGTCGCGCCGGAACGCCAGCCACAGCAGGACAAGGGGGACCAGCAAACCCACCACTGCCGGTGCCCACACCAGCCCGGCGAACTCCACCGGGCTGAATCCCAGCCGCTCCTGGGCCAGCAGGTTGGTCAGGTTGGAGACGGGCAGCAGCAGCGAGGCCGTATTGGCCAGCCAGATGCTGGTCAGGGCGAACGGCAGCGGCGGAATTCCGGCATGCATGGCCAGGAGGACCACCACCGGCGTCACCAGCACCGCGGTGGTGTCCAGGGACAGGAACACCGTGGATACGGTGGCCAGCGCGATCACCAGCAGCCATAGGGTAAACACCCTGCCCCGGCCCAGGGCTGCGAGCCTTCCGGTCACGGCCCGGAACAGCCCGGCCTCGTCCACCAGTTCGGTGACCAGGGACATGGCCAGGACAAAGCCCAGGATGGGCACCGTGCGTCCGGCCAGCTCACTGAACGCCGGCAGGGGGAGTATGCCTGTGGCCAGGGCTGCCAGGCCTGCCGCCAGCGCGGCACCGGGCAGCAGGTAACTGCGGGCAGCCTTGGCCCATGCGAACTGCTTCACCGCCTTATCGTCGCACCCCCGGCCGGGTGGCGCGTGCAGGAAGCGGTAGCTTTATACCTATGAAGTACGCCCAGTCCATCCTGGACCTCATCGGCAACACGCCGCTCATCAAACTCAACCACGTGACCGAGGGCATCAGGGCCACCGTCCTGGTGAAAGTTGAGTACCTGAACCCCGGCGGATCCATCAAAGACCGCATCGCGGCGCAGATGGTCGAGGACGCCGAACGCGAAGGCAAGCTGCAGCCCGGCGGCACCATCATCGAACCCACCTCCGGCAACACCGGCGTGGGCCTGGCACTCGTGGCACAGCAAAAGGGCTACAAGTGCATCTTCGTCGTCCCGGACAAGGTGGGCGAGGACAAACGGGCGGTCCTGCAGGCGTACGGCGCCGAAGTTGTGGTGACGCCCACCGCCGTGCCGCCGGACAGCCCGCAGAGCTACTACGGCGTCTCGGACCGGCTGGTCCGCGAAACGCCGGGCGCCTACAAACCGGACCAGTTCTCCAACCCGGCAGCGCCGGGCAGCCACTACAAGACCACCGGTCCGGAGATCTGGCAGGACACCGACGGCAAGGTCACCCATGTGGTCATCGGGGCAGGCACCGGCGGCACTATCACCGGCACCGGCCGCTACCTCAAGGAGGTTTCGGCCGGCCGTCCCGAGTCCGACGGCGGCGTGGTCCGGATCATAGGAGCGGATCCGTCGGGCTCGGTCTACTCGGGCGGTACCGGCCGGCCGTACTTCGTCGAGGGCGTGGGCGAGGACATGTGGCCGGCCAACTATGACAAGACCATCCCGGACCAGGTCATCGCCGTCACCGACGCAGACTCCTTCGCCATGACCCGGCGGCTGGCCCGCGAAGAAGGACTGCTGGTGGGCGGCTCGTCGGGAATGGCCGTGGTGGCCGCCCTGCAGGCGGCGAAGGACCTCCCCGAGTCAGCCGTCGTCGTCGTCATCCTGCCCGACTCCGGGCGCGGCTACCTGGCCAAGATCTTCAACGACCAATGGATGCGCTCGTACGGCTTCCTGGCCGGCGGCGAGGAAACCTCCGTGGGCGAGGTCATCAAGTCCAAGAACGGTGAACTGCCGGACCTGGTGCACATCCACCCCAACGAGTCGGTCCGCGACGTCATCAACATCATGAACGAGTTCGGCGTCAGCCACATCCCGGTGCTCTCGCAGGAACCCCCCGTGGTGATGGGCGAGGTCCTCGGCGCAGTGGACGAACGCACCCTGACGGCCAAGCTCTTCCGCGGCGAAGCCAAACTGACGGACAAGATCGCCGAACACATGGGCCCCAAGCTGCCCGTCATCGGATCGCTGGAAAGCATCTCGGCAGCCCGCGAGCTGCTCTCCGACGTGGACACCGTCATGGTCACGTTCGTGGGCGCCCCCATCGGCATCCTCACCCGGCACGACCTTCTGGCGTACCTCAGCAACTAATCCCGGCGGTTGGCCCGGCCGCCTGCGGTGGTTGGGCCTGTCGAAACCAGACACACGAAGGAGCACCATGTCCCTGCAGGAAAACCAAGGTTTCAACACCCGCGCGGTGCACGCCGGCCAGGCCTTCGAGCCGCGCACCGGCGCCGTGGTTCCGCCGTTGCACTTCAGTTCCACGTACGCGCAGGACGGCATCGGCAACCTTCGTGCCGGCTACGAGTACGGCCGCGGCGGCAACCCCACCCGGGACGCCCTGCAGGAACAGTTGGCGGCACTCGAACTGGGAACCCACGCCTACAGCTTCAGCTCAGGCCTGGCCGCGGAGGACGCCCTGATCCGGGCCCTCACCCGGCCCGGTGACCACATCGTGCTCGGCAACGATGCCTACGGCGGGACGTACCGGCTGATCAGCCGCGTGTTGGGTGACTGGGGCATCGGCAACACCCCGGTGGACATGGCCAACCTGGACACCGTCCGCAGCGCCGTCGCCGCCAACAAGACCCGCTTCGTGTGGGTGGAGACCCCGTCCAACCCCCTGATGAAGATCACGGACATCGCCGCGCTCGCGGAGATAGCGCACGACGCCGGTGCCCTCCTGGTGGTGGACAACACCTTCGCGTCTCCCTACCTGCAGAACCCGCTCGCCCTGGGTGCCGACGTCGTGGTCCACTCCACCACGAAGTACATCGGCGGCCACTCCGATGTGGTGGGCGGCGCCGTCGTGGTCAAGGACGCGGAACTGGCGGAGAAGATCGGTTTCGTGCAGTTCGCCGTGGGTGCGGTGTCCGGGCCGATGGACGCGTTCCTCACCACCCGCGGCCTGAAGACCCTGGGCGTGCGGATGGACCGCCACAGCGAGAATGGCCAGGCCGTGGCCGAATGGCTGCTGGAACGCCCCGAGGTGGAAGCCGTCCTGTACCCGGGCCTGCCGTCCCACCCCGGCCACGAGCTGGCCAGGAAGCAGATGCGGAGCTTCGGCGGCATGGTGTCGGTGCAGTTCAAGGGTGGCGAGGCGGCTGCCCGGAAGGTGGCCGAATCCACTTCGGTGTTCACCCTGGCCGAGTCCCTGGGCGGCATCGAATCGCTGATGAACTACCCATCCGAAATGACGCACGCTTCGGTCAAGGGCACTGAGCTCGCCGTGCCGGTGAACCTGCTGCGCCTGTCCTGCGGCATCGAGGACAAAGAGGACCTGGTGGCTGATTTGGAGCAGGCTTTCGCCTCGATCCCGTAGTCTGGCTTTCTTGAAAGAAGTCAGCTAGCCTTTCGGGCATGCCCCTTCGATCCGACTGGTCCCGCCGAAACTGCAGCATGGCCCGCGGCCTGGACGTCCTGGGCGACCCCTGGACCATCCTGGTCCTCCGCGAGGTCTTCTTCGGCAACGGCCGCTTCGATGCCATGAAGGCCCGCCTGGAGGCGGCGGACTCGGTGCTCACCAAGCGCCTTGCGGGCCTGGTCGACGACGGGCTGCTGACCAAACAGGCCTACGACGACGGCGGCCGAACCCGCCAGGAGTACGTCCTCACCTCCAAGGGCGAGGACGTACTCCCGGTACTGAATGCCGTGACGATCTGGTCGGAGAAGCACCTGCCGGCGCCATCGGAGAAGGCCCACATGTTCGTTGTCCATTCGGACTGCGGGCAGCGCACCACGTCCGCCGACACCTGCACGTCCTGCGGCCTGCAGCTCACCGCCGCCAACACCAGCTGGCACAGCCAGACGCGGTCCGCCACGCCCCTGGCCCTTGCCACCGCCAGCCACAACGGAACAGCGGCATGAGCACCCTGCCCGACGAAGCGGCCGCCCCCGACGAGCAGGCGGCCGATGCCCCGGAACGCCCCAACGGCGCGGAGCAGGCACGTCCTCCCCGCCGGCTGCACCCCGCCTGGATCGTGGCGGCCGTGGCCTTCCTCGCCCTGGTGGGCGCAGCAGGTTTCCGGGCAGCCCCGGGTGTCCTCATGGTCCCGCTGCAGCAGGAATTCGGCTGGAGCACCACTGTCCTGTCCGCGGCGGTCAGCATCAACCTGGTCCTGTTCGGCCTGACGGCACCGTTCGCCGCGGCCCTGATGGAACGCTTCGGCGTCCGGGCCGTGACGGCGACGGCACTGGTGCTGATCGGCATGGGCAGCGCCCTCACCGTCCTGGTGAACCAGTCCTGGCAGATCCTGCTGACCTGGGGACTGCTGATCGGCCTGGGCACCGGCTCCATGGCACTGGTCTTCGCCGCCACCATCGCCAACACCTGGTTCACCAGGAGCCGCGGCCTGGTGATCGGCATCCTGACGGCCGGCAGCGCGGCGGGCCAGCTGGTCTTCCTGCCGTTCATCGCCATGCTCGCACAGGACCCGGGCTGGCGGCAGGCCTCGCTGCTGATCGCCGCCGGTGCCCTGGCCGTGGTGCCGCTGGTGCTGAAGTTCCTCAAGAACTCGCCTGCTGAAGCCGGCGTGCTGCCCTTCGGCGCCGAACCTGCAGCAGCACAGCCACCAACAGCACCGCATGCACAGCCTTCGGCGGACGCCGGCAAGCGTGCCAACGCTGCCGTCCGCGCCCTGCAGGTGCTGCGCCGTGCCAGCAAGGTGCGTACGTTCTGGGCGCTGGCTGCCGGGTTCGCGATCTGCGGTGCCACCACCAACGGCCTGATCGGCACCCACTTCATCCCCTCTGCGCACGACCACGGCATGCCGGAAACCACCGCCGCGGGGCTGCTGGCCGTCGTCGGGATCTTCGACATCCTCGGAACCATCGCCTCAGGGTGGCTCACGGACCGGTTCAACCCGCGCATCCTGCTGGCCGTCTACTACCAGTTCCGCGGCATCGGCCTGCTGGTGCTCCCTCTGCTGCTCAGCGCCGAGGTCCAGCCCAGCATGATCGTGTTCGTGGTGATCTATGGCCTGGACTGGGTGGCTACCGTGCCGCCTACGGCCGCCATCTGCCGCGAAACCTTTGGTGCGGACGGCAGCGTGGTGTTCGGCTGGGTGTTCGCGGCGCACCAGTTGGGGGCCGCGGCTGCAGCGCTGGCCGCAGGTGCGCTCCGCGACGCCACCGGGCACTACACCTATGCGTGGCTGGGTGCCGCTGCCATGTGCACCATCGCCGCCGTCATCAGTGCCACCATCCGGAAGCACCGCGGCGCCGGACAAGCGCAGGCCGGCGTGGAACAAGTAGCGGCGTGAACGGGGTGCTGGCCCGGCGCGGCTAGGCTGGGACGCATGGAAACCACGGCTCCGGTCCCTGCCCGCAACGTCGCCCTGGTGACGGGTGCCGGCCGGCTGGCCGGCATCGGCGCCGGAATCGCCCGCCAGCTCGCAGCCGACGGCTGGGACCTGGTGCTGGCCGGCTGGCAGGACTACGACGGCCGGATGCCGTGGGGGAGTGACCCCGAGGACGAAGTCCGGCTGACCGCCGAACTGGAAGCCATTGGCGCCCAGGTCCACGTCCTGTCAGCGGACCTGCAGGATCCGGCGGTGCCGGATCGCCTGGTCGCGGAGGCCGTCGAGCTCGCCGGCCCCCTGCAGGGCCTCGTGCTCAGCCACGCCGAATCCATCGATTCCGGGATCCTCGATACCAGTCTCGAATCCTTTGAACGGCATTTCGCCGTCAACACCCGGGCCAGCTGGCAGCTGATCGCCGCGTTCGCACGGCAGGCAACGGACGACGGCGGCGCGATCGTTGCGCTGACCAGCGACCACACAGCCTTCAACCTGCCCTACGGCGCGTCCAAGGGAGCACTGGACCGGATTGTGATTGCCGCTGCACGCGAGCTGGGACCCCAGGGCATTTCCGCGAACGTCCTCAATCCCGGCCCCGTGGATACCGGCTGGATGTCCGACGAGGTGCGCGAGTCAGGAATTGCGCGCCAGCCTACGGGACGGTTGGGAACCCCCGCCGATGTTGCCGGGACCGTGGCGTTCCTGCTGTCGCCGGCGGGCCGCTGGGTGTCGGGACAGCTGATCAAGGCCGACGGCGGCTTCTCGGCCTAACCCACCCTGCGTGCCCCCCGGCCCAACCCACCCTGCGTGCCCCCGGCCCAACTAGGTAGCAGCAGATGCTGTTATGAGCCACCAAAACGACATCAACTGCTACCTAGTTGGGCTGGGGAGGCCAAGATCAGCGGAAGGCGGGCAGGCCGGTGATGTGCTGGCCCAGGATCAGGGTGTGGACCTCGTCGGTGCCCTCGTAGGTGCGCACCGACTCGAGGTTGGCGGCGTGCCGCAGCGGCGGGTAGTCCAGGGTGATGCCGTTGCCGCCCAGGATGGTGCGGGCTTCGCGGGCGATCCTGATGGCCTCGCGGACATTGTTCAGCTTGCCCAGTGAGATCTGCTCGGGCCGGATGGTTCCGGCGTCCTTGAGCCGGCCCAGGTGCAGCGCCAGCAGGGTCCCCTTCTGGATCTCCACCAGCATGTTCACCAGTTTCTCCTGCGTGAGCTGGTAGCCGGCCAGCGGCCTGCCGAACTGCAGGCGGTCCTGCGAATAGGCCAACGCTGCTTCGTAGGAATCACGGGCCGCACCCATGGCGCCCCAGGCGATGCCGTACCGGGCCTCGTTCAGGCAGGTGAACGGGCCGCGCAGGCCAGACGCGCCGGGAAGCAGCGCATCGGGACCCAGCCGGACGCCGTCGAACGCTATGTCGCACTGGATCGACGCGCGCATCGACAGCTTCTGCCCGATGGGCGTGGCGGTGACGCCCGGGGTGCCTGCGGGGACCAGGAATCCGCGGACACCGTCTTCCGTCATGGCCCACACCACCATCACGCCGGCCACTGACGCGAGCCCGATCCAGCGTTTGGCACCGTTGAGTATCCACCCGCCGTTGTCGCCGCTGCCATCCCTCGTGGCGTACGTGGCCATGGAGGACGGGTCGGATCCGGCCGTGGGCTCGGTCAGCGCAAAACAGCCGATCACCTCGCCGGCGGCCATCCGCGGCAACCATTCCTGCTTCTGCTCCTCGGAGCCCCAGGTGTGGATCGCGGTCATCGCCAGTGAGCCCTGCACGGAAACGAACGTACGGATCCCGGAGTCGCCGGCTTCCAGTTCCATGGCTGCCAGCCCGTATTCGACGGCGGTCCGGCCCGGGCAGCCGTAGCCCTCCAGGTGCATGCCCAGCACGCCGAGCTCACCGAGTTCCGGCGCCAGTTCCACGGGGAAAACGCCGTCCTCGTACCACCGGGCGATGTCCGGTTTGATCCGCTGTGCCGTGAAGTCCCTGACTCGTTGCCGCAGCGCCAGTTCCTCCCCGCTGAGCAGGGCGTCGAGGTCCAGGATGTCCGAGGTGCCCGCGGTCATGGGGTCACGGGTCATCGCTTCGCCAGGAAGTAGCCGCGGGTGGAGGGCAGGAACCGGCAGACGGCGGCGAGCACCACGCCCAGGGCCAGCAGCACCACGCCGCTGACGAACGCACCGCCGACGCCGAAGATCTGCGTATCGCCGTAGGCCGGGTCCCACATCTGGACGGCAGAGATGAAGAACGCCGCCGTGAGGAGCAGCGCGCCCAGCAGCGGGAGGATGCCACGGAACCACAGGTCGCGTGCCGATTCGCGGAGCGTTCCCCGGAAATACCAGAAGCAGGCGAACCCGGTCAGCGCGTAGTAGAAGGCGATGAACAGGCTGATGGCACTGATGGAATCGGCCAGCAGGTTCTCGCTGAGGAAGCTCATGGCCACGTAGTAGGCTGCGGCCGCCGCGCCCATCACCTTGGTGGAGAAGCCGGGCGTCTGGTTGCGGGGGTGCACTTCGCCGAACCTGGGCGGCAGCGCCCCGTGCGTGCCCATGGACAGGGTGCCGCGGGCCGTGGGCAGGATGGTGGTCTGCGTGGAGGACAGCACCGAGGCAAGGACCGCGACGACGATCAGCCACCCCCACGGGCCCAGCACCACGTCCTTCATCGCCAGGAAGACGTCAGCCTGGTTGGCCTCGTTGCCCAGGCCAATGCCGTCGCTGCCAACGGTGGCGTACATCATCACCAGCAGCGCCACCGAGACGTAGATGGCCACCAGCACGAACGCCGAGATGACGGCGCCGCGGCCGGGTGTCTTGGAAGGGTTTTCGGTTTCCTCGTTCAGGGCCAGGCAGGTGTCCCAGCCCCAGTAGATGAACAGGGCCAGCAGGGATCCATGCACCACGGCGCCGGGATCCGCGAACGCGCCCACCGGGTTGAACCACTCAAAGTCGAACGCCTGCCCCTCGGGCGGCCCGGCCGTGATCCTGATCACGATGGCCAGCGCAAAGATGCCTAAAGCTATGTACTGCACGTATGTCAGCACCCGCTGGACGTGCTCGCCCAGCCGGATGCCCCGGTAATTCACGAGAGTCATCAGCACGATGAAGAGCACACCGGTGCCGGTAACCACCAGCTTGTTCTGGGCCAGGGATCCGTCACCGATGAGCAGCCAGAGGTACTGCCCCGCCACCTGGGCCAGGTTCGCCAGCACCACGATTCCGGCGAGCGCGACGCCCCAGCCACCCATCCAGCCAGCCCAGGGGCCGAAGGCCCGACGCGACCAGGTGAAGGTGGTGCCGCAGTCCGGCATGGCACTGTTCAGTTCCCGGAAGGCATAGGCGATGAACAGGACCGGGATGAACCCGAGCAGCAGCACGAACGGTGTGTAGTTGCCGTTGACCGCCACGATCAGGCCCAGCGTCGCCGCCAGCGAGTACACCGGTGCCGTGGAGGCGAGGCCGAGCATGACGGAGTCGCCGAGGTCCAGGATGCCGGCGCGCAGCCCCTTGGCCTGGACGGCGGTGCCGGACGGGCCGCCCTGGCCTCCCGCCGTCGTCATGTCTGTGCTCATAGGGTGATACCTGCCTTGCTGGAGGAAGTTCCGGCGCCCAGCGGTGCGGGCGCGTCGATGGTGTTCGGTACGAAGCGGCAGAAGTAATCGGTGATGGGTCCGTCCGATTCCCTGATGCCGCAGCCCACGGATTCGCCGTCCACCACCCACAGGCCCAGCACCGGATGGTTGCCGTCAAAGTCGGGCAGCTGCTGGTACTGCTGGTAGCACCAGCCTTCCCGGCCGTACCCGCCGGGCTGTTCCAGGTTGATCCCCGGTGCATGGATCCTGATGTTGTCACCCTCGCGGCCGTGCAGCGGTTTGGCCACCCATTCCTTCAGCGGGCCGGGATTGTCCAGGTAGGCCGGCAGCAGGTTGGGGTGGTTGGGGTAGAGGTGCCAGAGCGCGGCAAGGAGCGCCTTGTTGGAGAGCAGCATTTTCCACGCCGGTTCCACCCAGCGCGGGTTGTGGGCACGCTCCAGCAGACGGTGTCCGAAGGGTTCCTTCATCATCAGTTCCCACGGGTAGAGCTTGAAGATGGTGCTGATCATGAAGTTGTCCATGTCCACGAACCGGTTCAGGTTGGGGTCCCAGCCGATGTCGGACATATTGATGCCAATGGTGGTCCAGCCGGCCTGGCTGGCGGCGTCCCGCATGTAGGCGGCGGTCATCCAGTCCTCGCCGGATTCCTCCACCTCGGAGTGGGCCACGTGCAGGGTGGACATGCCGGTGCGGTACTGGAACTTCTTCCACTGCCGGATCAGCGCTTCATGGATGCCGTTCCACTGGTCCTTTTCCGGGAACACGTCCTGGAGCCAGAACCACTGGGCCACCGCCGCCTCTATCAGGCCGGTGGGGGTGTCCGCGTTGTATTCGAGCATCTTGGCCGGGCCGCCCTGCCCGTCGTAGATGAAGTCGAACCGGCCGTAGACGTCAACGTCGCCGGCCTGGAGCGATTCGGCGGCAAGCTCGAGGGCCTGCGGTCCGATGCCGATAGGGCCCATGGCGCCGGTGGCCAGGAATTTGGCAGCCTCGAGGCACATGCGGTGCATCTCCTCGGCCGTCTCCTCGAGCCGTTCCACCTCAGCTTCGGTGAACTCGTAGTAGGCGGACTCGTTCCAGTACTCGATCTTCCGGCCGTCATCCATGGTGGTGGTGGAGAAGACCAGGCCCTGCTCTTCAATTTTCTGTTTCCAGTCCGGGCGTGGGTTTGACAGCAACCGCTTCACGCTCAGCCCCCCGAACTCTTGCCGCCGCTGGTGCCGCTCTTGGCGCTGGTGCCGAAGCCTCCGCGGCTGACGGTGCCGCCCTTGCTGCTGTAGCCGGTGGAGGCTTTCGCGCCGCTGGGCATGGTCCGGGTGTAGTTCGGTGCCGTGGACCGGTTCTGGCCCACGGCGGGAACGGAGGCGCCGCGGGAGTAGAAGTACCAGGCGTAGATGCCGCCGCTGCGTCCGGCCGAGCTGTTGCAGCTGGCGTCCTCCACGCGTTCGCCGGTTTCGTCGTTGAAACACACCTGGGCGTATTCGGGATCGTCCTGGTTGCTCGCTATGACGGCGGTGATGGTGCCGGCGAGCAGGGCGGTCACGCCCAGGCCGACGACGACGGTGCGCCGCTGGGAGCGCTTCTTCCGGGCAGCTGCCTCGTTCTGCTGCTTCTCCCGGTCCCGGGCGAACGGGTCCACCGGAGTGACGGGTTCATTGAGGAGGTCGGGGCGCAGCTCCGGCTTGGGCACCTGCCACGGAGGAGGTTTGGGGGTATTCTCCCCACCTGGGGGAAGGGCGCCGTCGCCGGGCCGGCCGTTGCCGGCGTTGCTGCCCGGTTGGTTGTCCGGCTCGTTCTTTGGACCTTTGTCGTCTGGATCCATGGCGTCCCCCTCAGTCATCCACGTGAATTGGGCACAGCGCTGCACCCCAAGTTGTGATCTGCACATCAGCGTAGTCCCTGCCGGTGCCCGCTGCGAGCCTAAAACAGGGGAGAACTGCCCACAGTATGGGCCAAAGGGCAGGACCCTAGACTGGAGCCATGGAAACCGCTTCGCTCCTTGCCGTCTGCCGCGTCCACCAGCTCCTGCCGGATGCCTCAAACGTGGGTGTGACCGCCATCGACAAGCGCCCGGCGGAGGGCCCGGTCAAGGTTCACCGGCTGGGACTGACGGGCGACATCCAGGCGAACCGTGTCCACCACGGCGGCCCGGACCAGGCCATTTACGCGTATTCCCAGGCTGACGCCGACTACTGGGGCGGCGTCCTGCAGCGGGAGGTTCCGCCGGGAGAGTTCGGTGAGAACCTCCGGGTGTCCGGCATCGATGCCACCTCGGCGGTGATTGGTGAGCGGTGGAGGATCGGGCTCGACGTCGAGTTGGAAGTGACGTCGCCGCGGACCCCGTGCGCCACATTCCAGCGGAAGCTGGGGGAGCGCCAGTGGGTCAAGCGCTTCACCGACGAAGGGCGGGTGGGAGCCTACCTGCGGGTCATCAGGACCGGCAGCATCCAGGCGGGAGACCACATCCACCGCACCTATGTTCCGCGGCACGGTGTCACCGTGGGCAAGTGGTTCAGCGATCCGGACCTGGAGTCCATGGAGGCGCTGCCGGGATGCCGAGGCCGACGGCGAGATCAGGCTCCAGCAGCCCGAGTTCGGCAAGAAGTTCGACGCTTTGCTGCGCCGGCTGGGGCAGTAGCTCCGGGCGGCAGCACTGATCTGCGCCGGGGCCATGTGCGCAACCTCACCGCCGTCGTCGCCGGTTGAATTACCAACGCGGGGCTCGCATACCTTACACTTGAAACATCCCCCACTCCGGAAATCCCTTTTTCCTGCCCAATTGTTGAGGCAGGACTGGCAAGTGTTGGGGCCCGCATCTGACGGGCATTTTCATAGGGAGAGCCGGCTGAAGAAAACGCTGTACAGACTGCTGGGATAGCAGCCAAGAGATGCAGCGCGAAGTCCTGCCACGGGATTGCGAAAGCGCCGGACTTCTGTGACCGGCCGGTCAGCGTTTGCCCGGCACCCACGGCACGCGTACTGCGGCTCCGCTCACCCCGGGTAGTGCCGCCTGGCCACCTATGGATGAGGAATATCTCCCTATGCCCGAAAACCAGAACGAAACCGCCGAAGCCATCGACGAGGCAGCAACCCCCGCGATTGAGGAAGCAGCCCCGGCGGCTGACGCCGAGACCAGCACCGACGCCACGGCTGAAAACGACGCCAAGGCTGACGCCGACGAGGACGACAACAGCGTCAAGTTCGCCGATCTTGGCATTGACGGCCGCGTCCTGGCCGCCCTGCAGGATGTTGGATACGAGAAGCCCTCGCCCATCCAGGCCGCCACCATCCCGCTGCTGCTCGAAGGCCGCGACGTTGTTGGCCTGGCACAGACCGGTACCGGCAAGACTGCAGCATTCGCAGTGCCGGCATTGTCCCGCCTGGCTGAACTCCACGACCTCAACGGCCCGTCCCGCAAGACCCAGGCCCTGGTCCTCGCCCCCACCCGTGAGCTGGCGCTCCAGGTTGCCGAGGCGTTCACCTCCTACGCCAAGCACATTGACGACTTCACCGTCCTGCCCGTGTACGGCGGCTCCGCGTACGGCCCCCAGCTGGCCGGCCTGCGCCGCGGCGCCCAGGTTGTTGTGGGTACCCCCGGCCGCGTGATCGACCACATTTCCAAGGGTTCCCTTGACCTGTCCGAGCTGCAGTACCTGGTGCTGGACGAGGCCGACGAAATGCTGCGGATGGGCTTCGCCGAAGACGTGGAGCAGATCTTCCAGCAGACCCCCTCGGACCGCCAGGTGGCGCTGTTCTCGGCCACCATGCCGGGCCAGATCCGCCGGATGTCCAAGCAGTACCTGAACGACCCCGCCGAGGTCCAGGTCAAGTCCAAGACCACCACCGGTGCCAACACCCGCCAGCGCTACCTGCAGATCATGGGCCCGCAAAAGCTGGACGCCATGACCCGCATCCTCGAGGTTGAAGAGTTCGACGGCGTCATCGCCTTCGTGCGCACCAAGATGGCCACCGAGGACCTGGCTGACAAGCTGCGCTCCCGCGGATTCCAGGCTGCCGCCATCAACGGCGACATCCCGCAGCAGCAGCGCGAGCGCACCGTGGAGGCGCTGAAGGAAGGCCGGATCGACATCCTCGTGGCCACCGACGTCGCGGCCCGCGGCCTTGACGTGGAGCGCATCAGCCACGTGGTCAACTACGACATCCCGCACGACACCGAGTCCTACGTGCACCGGATCGGCCGCACCGGCCGCGCAGGCCGTTCCGGCGAAGCCATCCTTTTCATGACGCCCCGCGAGAAGTACCTGCTGCGTTCCATCGAAAAGGCCACCCGCCAGCCGGTGGAGCAGATGCACCTGCCGACTGCCGAGACGGTCAACACGCTGCGCCTGGGCAAGTTTGCTGAGAAGATCACAGAGACCCTTGCCTCGGAGGATATCTCGGCTTTCCGCGACCTCATCGCTTCCTACGAAGAAGAGCACAACGTTCCCGCGGCGGAGATTGCTGCGGCACTGGCCGTCATGGCCCAGGGCGGACAGCCGCTGCTGGTCAAGGAACTGGCTGCAGCTCCTGACTTCCAGAAGCGCGAGCGCTCCAAGGACGGCTTCGGCTCCCGCGGCCCCACCCGCCAGCTGACCGAAGGCAACGCCACGTACCGCATTGCGGTGGGCCGCCGCCAGCGCGTCATGCCCGGTTCGATCGTGGGCGCCATCGCCAACGAGGGTGGCATCTCCTCCGCACAGATCGGCGGCATCGACATCCGCTCGGACCACTCCCTGGTGGAGCTGCCCGCGGACCTGAGCCCCGAGCAGCTGCGTGCACTGTCCCGCACCCGGATCGGCGGCGAGCTGATCCACCTCGAACTGGACAACGGCCGCAAGCCCTCCGGCGACCGCGGCGCCTACCAGGGCAACCGTGGCGGCGACCGCGGCGGCAACTTCAAGGGCAACGGCGGCTTCAAGAAGGAATTCCGGAAGAACGACGGCGAGCGTTCCTCGGCGGACCGCGGCGGCCGCTCCTACAGCGAGCGCTCCGAGCGCAGCTTCGGTGACCGCGGCCAGTCCAGCGACTCCCGCTTCGGCGGCCACGGCGACGGCTCCCGCAAGCCCCGCAGCGGCGGCGACAGCGGTCACCGCGACTTCAACCGCAAGGGCAAGTGGTAAACCTTCCGCAGGTTAGATCCATGCACGACGGCGATGGGCCGGCTTTCGAGCCGGCCCATCGCCGTTTAACCGCCCGGAACCTTCGCCCGCGTCGGCACGGTTCCGGGGCCCGGCATGTCCGCATCCGTGGCCAGCACCTACAGCCGCATGTGGGGCTGGACACATTCGGATGCCCAAGCGGCGGCGGGGAGGCTCCCAAAGGCGCCTCCGGCCGTAATCCGGCCAGCACCCAGCATGCCCGGAAACCCCGGAATTGCGCGGAAATCGGAGGTCTTCCAGCGCAGAATCGCAACTGTTGCGGGCCGCCCGGACGGCCGTTCGGGCCGATTTGTTGGTGCGTAAATCTTCCGGTAGAGTATTTACTCGTTGCCCCCCTAGCTCAGTGGTAGAGCGCGTTCTTGGTAAGAACGAGGTCACCGGATCGATTCCGGTGGGGGGCTCTGAATGAGGGCCTGCGTCAAGGCGGTTTTGACCGGCTTGACGCAGGTTTTTCTCATTCGTGGCGGTGTAGCTCAGTTGGTTAGAGCGCACGACTCATAATCGTGAGGTCGGGAGATCGAGCCTCCCCACCGCTACAGGCTAAGCCCCCGGAATCCCCCGAGATTCCGGGGGCTTTCCTGTTTGTCCGAAGGGCAGTAGTTTTGCAGCAACTGTCGGACGGGGAATCGGTGGACGTTGTCGCGCAGGTCATGGAGCCGTTCAGGTGGCTGATGTCCGCCGTCCTGGTGGCCTTCCACAACGGATTGGCTGCCCTGGGACTGTCCGCGGACGGCGGATGGACCTGGACGCTGGCCATCATCGGATTGGTGCTGGTGGTCCGCGCCGCGCTGATCCCCGTGTTCCTGGCGCAGGTGCGGGCCCAGCGGCGCATGCGCCTCCTGCAGCCTGACCTCAAGGCCCTGCAGGAAAAATACACGGGCAGGACGGACCAGCAGTCCCGGCAGGCCATGGCCCAGGAACAGATGGCCCTGTACAGGAAGCACGGCACCAACCCGTTCTCCGCATGCCTGCCGCTGCTGATCCAGGCACCGTTCTTCCTGGGCCTCTTCCAGGTCCTCGCCGGCATCCCGGACGCGGTGGGGCGGGGGACAGGCATCGGCGCGATGGAGGCCGCCCAGGCGGAGCAGTTTAACGCGTCTACCGTTCTCGGTGCGCCGCTGTCCGCCTCCCTGCTGCATGGCGGAGGCGACCCCGCCGCCGTCGCGGTGCTTGCCCTCGCCATGATCCTGGTGATGACCGCGTGCCAGTTCCTGACGCATAAGCTCGTCACCGCACGCACCGCCCAGGGGGCTGACGTCCCCGCTCCGCTGCTCCGGCAGCAGCGGTTCATCCTCGTGGCACTGCCGCTGGTCTTTGCCGCCGGCGGGGCGTTCTTCCCCATCGGGGTCCTGGTCTACTGGACGGTGTCGAACCTCTGGACGCTCGGCCAGCAGTACCTGGTGAACCGCAAGGCCTGACGGGCTGTTTACAAAAACCCGGACCCGGACAACAATGGGCGCGTCAGCCATCGCCCTGCCCCGAGGACCAGCCATGACCATGCTTCGCATGATCCCCGAAGCCGAATCTGACGGCCTGCAGGCCGCGCTGCTCCCGCCCCTTCCGTCCTCCGGTACAGGAGCGGCATAGGGCATGGCGCAGCTCATTTACTCCGGCCTCATTTCGCTGGACGGCTACCTGGCGGACCGGAACGGCAACTTCGACTGGAGCGCCCCGGACGAGGAAGTCCACGCATTCGTCAATGACCTTGAACGGGACGCCGGCACGTACCTGTACGGGCGGCGGATGTACGAGGTGATGTCCGCCTGGGAATCCTTTGGCGCGCCGCCCTCGGACGAGCCGCCGGTCATCCAGGACTACTCCCGCATCTGGCGCGCGGCAGAAAAAATCGTCTACTCCACCACGCTCGAACGGCCGGCCACCCCGCGGACCAGGATCGAACGCCGGTTCGACCCGGAAGCCGTGCAGAAGCTCAAGGACGGAGCCGATGGGACCATCGGCATCGGCGGTGCCACCATCGCGGTGGCGGCGCTCACAGCAGGGCTGGTGGACGAATGCCAGGTGTTCGTCAGCCCGGTCGTGGTGGGCGGCGGGCTGCGCTTCTTCCCGGAAGGCCTGCAGCTCAACCTGGAACTCCTCGAGGAGCGCCGGTTCGGCAACGGTGTGGTGTACCTCCGCTACCGCAGCCTCAGTGGGAACTCCAGCTAGGGGGCAGAATGGGTCCATGACCCGAATCGCAATCATTGGCGGCCACGGCAAAGTGGCCCTGCATTTGTCCACCCTCCTCACCGGGGAAGGCCACAGCGTCACCTCGTTCATCCGCAACCCGGACCACGCCGCCGACGTCACGGCAACCGGTGCCACGCCGTCGGTCCTTGACGTAGAAAACGCCCCGACGCCGGCCATCGCCGAAGCGCTGCGGGGCCACGACGCCGTGGTGTGGTCGGCCGGAGCCGGCGGCGGAAACCCGGACCGCACCTACGCTGTGGACCGGGATGCGGCCATCCGCTCCATGGATGCGGCAGCGCAGGCAGGCGTGAACCGGTACGTCATGGTGTCCTACCTGGGTGCCGGCAAGGACCACGGGGTGCCGGCGGACAACAGCTTCTACGCCTACGCCGAAGCCAAGGCGGATGCGGATGAGTACCTGCGCGGCACGGACCTGGCGTGGACCATCCTTGGCCCTGGCTCCCTGACGGAGAATCCGGGCTCGGGCCGCATCGACGTCAACCCGCCCAAGGAAGGCGGCGGGGAAACGTCCCGTGCCAATACGGCCATCGTCGCCGCAGCGGTGCTGGACCTGCCCGAAACAGCGGGCCGGACCATCGAATTCCGTGACGGGTCGCTTCCGGTGGCGGCAGCATTGGAGCCGCAGGCTTAGCACCGGGAAACTGCAGATGGACCAGCTGGCACTGATTATTGGGCTCCTCCTGGCCACCGTGGTAGCCGTTGGGCTGGGGGACAGGCTGCGGCTGCCGTACCCGGTCCTGATGCTGCTCCTTGCGGTGGCGCTGACGTTCATTCCGGGATTCCCGGACCTGGAAATCGAGCCGGAACTGATCCTGCCGATCTTCCTGCCGCCGCTGCTGTTCGCCACGGCCCAGCGGAGCTCCTGGGCCGTGTTCCGGGTCAGGTGGCGGACGCTGATCATGCTGGCCGTGGCGCTGGTGGTCATCACCACAGCAACGGTGGCAGGCGCCGCGTGGCTCATGGTTCCCGGAATTGGCATCCCGGCTGCCATCGCACTGGGCGCCATGGTGGCACCCCCGGACCCTGTTGCCGTCGAATCGGTGGCGAGCCGTGTGCACATGCCGCGCAGGCTCACCACGGTCCTCCAAAGCGAAGGGCTGTTCAACGACGCCGCGGCCATCGTCATCTTCCAGGCGGCGGTCGCGGCAGCCGTGGGCGGCACCAAAGTGGAGGCCGACGTCGTCCTGAAGTTCGTGGTGGGCGCGGCACTTGCCGTGGTGGTCGGCGTCGCCATGGGCTGGCTCATTGCCCTCGCGTACCGGTTGGTGAACTCGATGGTGGCGCGCAGTGCCGTCACGCTGGTGGTGCCCTTCGCGGCGTACATCCTGGCCGAGGAGGTGCATGCTTCAGGCGTGATCGCGGTGGTGGTCACCGCCCTGGAGATGCAGCGGCACTCCCGGCCGCAGGACGCCGCCGAAAGGGTTACCCGCAACGCCTTCTGGGACGTGGTGGAGCTCCTGGTCACCGGGCTGGCCTTCGGGCTGGTGGGCCTGGAAATCCGGCACGTGATCCGGGACGAGGGAACGGCAATCTTCGGCATGATCGGCGTGGCCCTGGTGGTCTGCGTGCTGGTGTTCGCCGTGCGCTTCCTGTGGCTGGCGGTGCTGGCCCTCGGAGCCCGGAAACGGCGGAACCTGCTGCAGCCCACGTCCCTGAAGGAAGTGGTCATCCTCACCTGGTGCGGCATGCGCGGCCTGGCAACGCTGGCCCTCGCCCTGGCACTGCCGGTGACACTGGCGGACGGGAGCCCGTTCCCGGGGCGGGACTACCTGCTGGTCATCGCCTGCGCCGTCCTGCTCGCCACCCTGGTCCTGCCAGGGCTGACCCTGCCGTGGCTGATGCGGGTCCTGAAGGCCACCGGCGACGGGTCGGAGGAACGCGATGCCGCACGGCTGCTGGCCAAGCGCGCCCAGGGTGCCGCCGTCGCAGCACTCAAGGACCACGACCTCATGAAGGACCTGCCGCCCGAAAAAGTGGAACTGGTCAAGGAAAAAATGAAGCGGCTGCAGGCCGAACTCCTGGACGGCAGCCTCCGGAACGAGTCCCTGCCGGAGAAACGCCAGCGTGGCCGGGAACTGGCCATTGCGGTGCAGACCATCGCCCTGGACGCAGCCCGGCAGGAAGTGGTGGCCGCGCGGAGCGAACCTGACATGGACCCCGAAGTGGCGGACCGGGTGCTGCGCCAGCTGGACCTGCGGACCATGATCATGCCGGAGTGATCCGGACGGCAGCGCCGGAGCCACGTGCGGTCCCCGGCCAGCACTGTTGACCTCCCGGTGCAAAGCACCAGATAATACTTAGGCAAGTAAATTTAGATCCAATATAAAAACACCGCGACCAGCAGAAAAGGATCCTTCCTTGTCCACCACCGCCACCCTGGCAACCCTGTCCGACTCCGATCGCCTGTCCGATCCGAACTGGTGGCGGCAGGCCTCCGTCTACCAGATCTACCCCCGCAGCTTCGCCGATTCCAACGGCGACGGCATCGGCGACCTGAAGGGCATCACCGCCAAGGTTCCGTACCTGAAGACGCTGGGCATCGACGCCGTGTGGCTGAGCCCCTTCTACCCGTCGGCACTCGCAGACGGTGGCTACGACGTTGACGACTACCGCGACGTGGACCCCAAGCTGGGCACGCTCGAGGACTTCGACGCCATGGCCACGGCACTGCACGACGCCGGCATCAAGCTGATTGCCGATATCGTCCCCAACCACTCGTCCAACCGGCACGAGTGGTTCCGGGAGGCACTGGCCGCGCCCAAGGGATCCCCGGCCCGCGACCGCTATATCTTCCGCGATGGCAAGGGCCCCAACGGCGAGTTCCCGCCGTCGGACTGGGACTCGGTCTTCGGTGGCCCCGCGTGGGAACGGATCACCGAACCGGACGGTACGCCGGGGCAGTGGTACATGCACATCTTCGCCAAGGAACAGCCGGACCTGAACTGGGCCAACCGCGAAATCCGTGACGACTTCCTGAAGACCCTCCGCTTCTGGTCCGACCGCGGCGTGGACGGCTTCCGCGTCGACGTGGCGCATGCCCTCACCAAGGACCTCACCGAGCCGCTGCTGTCCAAGCTGGAGCTCAGCGCCGCCAACACGGGCGTGGACGGTTTCGACGACGGCACGCACCCGTTCTGGGACCGGGACGAAGTCCACGAGGTCTACACGGAATGGCGCGAGGTCTTCAACGAGTACAACCCGCCGCGCACGGCCGTTGCCGAAGCCTGGGTGCACGCCAGCCGCCGGGCACGTTACGCCAGCCCGCAAGGGTTGGGCCAGGCCTTCAACTTCGACCTGCTGCAGGCTGACTTTGACGCCGCCGAATACCAGGAAATCATCACCCGCAACCTCGCCGAAGCCGCCGCCACCGGGGCTTCCTCCACCTGGGTCTTCTCCAACCACGACGTCGTCCGGCATGCCACCCGCTACGGTCTGCCCCAGATGGCGAAGACCAAGGCCGGCGCGAAGGGCCAGGACGGCAAGGACTGGCTGCTGGCCGGCGCTCCGGCCGATCAGCTGGACGTTGGACTGGGCGAACGCCGAGCCCGGGCGGCGACGCTGCTGATGCTCGCCGTTCCCGGTTCCGCATACCTGTACCAGGGCGAGGAACTCGGCCTTCAGGAAGTGGCCGACATCCCCGAGTCGGAGCGCCAGGACCCGTCCTTCTTCCGCAACAAGGGCGTGGAAATCGGCCGTGACGGCTGCCGGGTACCGCTGCCGTGGAAGGTTGAGGGTACCTCGTTCGGGTTTGGCGAGGGCGGCTCCCACCTGCCCCAGCCTGACTGGTTCAGCAAGTACGCCGTGGAGGCGCAGGACGGTACTGACGGATCCACCCTGGAGCTCTACCGCAAGGCGCTGAAGCTCCGCCGGGAACTGCAGACCGGCGAGGAACTCGAGTGGGTGGACAGCGGCAACCCGGACATCCTGCACTTCAAGCGCCCCAACGGCTGGCAGTCCGTGACCAACTTCGGGAGCACGGCCGTGGCGCTTCCCGCCGGTGAGGTCCTGGTCAGCAGTGCCCCGCTGGAGGACGGAAAGCTGCCGGCGAACACCACCGCATGGCTCCGCTGATGGTGATTGACTGCCGGCCGGACGCGAATTCCTGATGCAGGAACTCATTTACGGGTGCATGGGCCTGGGCGGCAGCTGGACCGACGAACCGCATGGCCCCGGCCATGTGGACGAGGCCGCAGCTGCCGTCCAGGCGGCCCTGGACGCGGGCATCACCCTGTTCGACCATGCCGACATATACCGCAACGGCAAGTCCGAGGCCGTCTTTGGCGAGGTGCTCGCCTCCACACCGCGCCTGCGGGGGCGGATCCGCCTCCAGACCAAGTGCGGCATCAGGCTGAACGAACGCGGCCTGCAGACGCACTACGACCTCAGCCGGGACGCCATCCTGGAACGCGTGAACGGCAGCCTGGAACGGCTCCGCACAGACTACGTGGACATCCTCCTGCTGCATCGGCCGGATCCGTTGGCGGACCCCGCTGAGGTGGCCTCCGCCGTCGGGCAGCTCATGTCCGAGGGAAAGGTGCGGCAGCTGGGGGTTTCGAACATGTCCGCGGCGCAGATTGAGGTGCTGCAGGACCGGCTGGAGGCACCGGTGGTGGCCAACCAGCTGGAGATGAGCCTGCTCAAGCGGGCTTGGCTTGAAAGCCAGGTACTGGTCAACCACGCCGAACACCTGGACTACAGCTTTCCGCACGGCACACTGGAGTACTGCACGCGCAACAACATCACCCTTCAGGCCTACGGGTCGCTGGCGCGGGGTCTCTATACCGGAGCTGGTCCGGAAAGTCCGGCTTCGTCCGAAGCCGCCACCGCGGAACTCGTCACCGAGCTGGCAGCCGAACACGGCACGTCCGGCGAGTCGATCCTGCTGGGGTGGCTGATGAAGCACCCTGCGGGCATCGCGCCCGTGATTGGCACCGTCAACCCCGGCCGCATCAGGGCGTGCGGGGACGCGGCCCGTGTTGCCAAAGCCCTGACCCGCGCCGACTGGTACCGGCTGTGGGTCACCGCACGGGGGAGCAACATCCCCTGACCCGGCCCCAACTGGGTAGCAGTAAGTGTCGTTATGGAGCCTCATAACGACACTTACTGCTACTTACATTTTCCCGAGGCATCGGTCACAACCCGTTTAGTTCGTATTGATCCTCACAACGGAGCCCGTTTCTTTCCGCGTGCCGGTGGCGGGGCAGATACTGTAGAAGCCATGACGTCTACCACCGCCGCCGAGACCGTACGGCCTGAACGCAACATCCCCGCAGAGATCGCCCGCTCCTGGCTCCTCGTGAACGCCATGAAAACCGAGCTCTTCGACCAGTCCGCCGTCTCACGTGCAGATTCGATCATCCTTGACATCGAAGACGCCGTGGACCCGTCCCAGAAGGACACGGCGCGGGGCAACGTGGTGGACTGGCTGACCCGCGGCGGCCAGGCCTGGGTCCGCATCAACGACGCCACCAGCCCGTTCTGGGCCGATGACCTTGCCGGTCTCCGCGGCACCCCCGGCCTGCTGGGCGTCATGCTCGCCAAGACCGAATCCGCGGACCAGGTCACCGAAAGCTTCCACCGCATGGACGGCAAGACCCCGGTCATTCCCCTGGTGGAATCCGCCGTCGGCATCGAGGAAGCCAACAACATCGCCAAGGCCCAGGGCGCCTTCCGCCTGGCCTTCGGTTCCGGCGACTTCCGCCGCGACACCGGCATGGCCGCCACCCCCGAGGCCATGGCCTACCCGCGCGCCAAGCTGGTGGTCGCCAGCCGCGTCGGCAACCTGCCGGGCCCCATCGACGGACCCACCGTGGGCACCAACCACCCCATCCTGCGCGAGCAGACCGGCATCACCGTGATGATGGGCATGACCGGCAAGCTGTGCCTGGCCATCGACCAGACCCCCGTGATCAACGAGGTCATCAGCCCCACGCCGTCCGACGTCGCCTGGGCCACCGACTTCATGGCCGACTTCGAAGCCAACGGCCGTGTCATCCGCGACGGCTCGGACCTTCCCCGCCTGGGCCGCGCCGAAAAGATCATGAAGCTGGCTGTAGCCTTTGGGGTGCAGCCCGCGCTGTAGCGCCCGCCCCCAGCACTTCAGGAGACCCCGTGACCGATACCCGATATCTGGTCCACGGGGTCTTTTGGGATGGTCCGCCGGCTGCCACGGCAGCGGACGACGGCGGCGCCCCGGTCCTGCGCCTCCAGTCACCGTCCGGGGACTTCCGGGAGTTGGGCCTCCGCCCGGGCGCACGGCTCGGCTTTCGCGTGGCGGGGCCGGCCAAGTCCTGCCTGGGGCGCCTGGTGGTCCACTCGTCCACCCGGCGCGACCACATCCTCTGCAAGGCAGCCGCCCCGGCCGCCAGGGGGCGGCAATGCGAACGCTGCTTCGTCCTGGACGAATCCCGGCTGATCCACGACTTCCACCGCGGCGGCCGGGTGACTCCCGGGCTCCGTGACTACCTGATGCAGGAACATTGGCTTTACGTGGCCACCTTCGCCGGAGGCACCACGAAGGTGGGTACGGCCTCCGGCCCCCGCAAGTGGAACAGGCTGGCCGAGCAGGGTGCCACCGTGGCCCGCTACGTGGCGCGGGCAGACGACGGCCGGGTGGTCCGGGTCCTGGAGGACCTGGTCACGGCCGAACTGGGGCTGACCCAACTGGTGCGCTCCAGGGCCAAAACCGAGGCCCTCCTGCAGCCACTGGCGGCAGGAGACCTGGACGCCATCAGCCGCCGCCATGCAGGCGACGTGCGGCACTTGCTGGCCCGCACCGCCGTCGGCGGCTTCACCGTGGTTGACGAAACGTGGGTGCGTCCCGCCCAGGCAGACGCCGTCCACGGTCCGGCGGCCCGCCACGCCTACCCCCATCCACTGGACGGCGGGGAGCACGGCTTTACTGTCGCAGCCATCAGCGGGGCCAATGTCCTGGCCCGGCTGGATGGCACCGAGTCGCTGTTCGTGGTGAACCTGTCGCACCTGACGGCACGGACCATTGAGCCGGGGGACTTCGCCTCGGCGGTGCCGGCCGTGCAGGAAGCGCTGTTCCAGGACCTGCGTGGAAGTAGGCCCTGGCAGTCCGGGCAGGGCAACCCCGGTAGACTTGGACGGTGCTGAACGAATTCTGGGCCACCGCGCCAACCTCCTACAAAGTCATGGTCTTCAGCGCCATGGGCCTGATCGCCGTCGGCATCATCCTGAACCTCGTGGGCAACACCAGCGGCAACCAGGGCCTGGCCATGGCGTCCCTGCCGCTGATCGGACTGGGCCTTGTCCTCCACGTGGTGGGTATGGTGGTCCGCGGCCAGTCGATCCGGAAGAACCTCCGCCGCTAGCCGCGCCGCCAGGGAACGTCCCGTTTTCGGCCCGCCGTGACGCGGACGATAGGCTTGAGGCCATGACTATCAATCCGGATCTGCAGGGCCGGAGCTACCCTGCCGCAGAGGTGTACGACGTCGGCCGCGAGAAGATCCGCGAGTTCGCCCGGGCGGTCAAGGCCACCCATCCCGCACACTTCGACGTCGATGCCGCCACGGCACTGGGCCACCGCGACCTCGTGGCACCGCCCACCTTCGCCATTATCATCGCCCAGCGCGCCGACGCCCAGCTCATCGAGGATCCGGAAGCTGGCATCGACTTCTCCCGCGTGGTCCACGCAGACCAGCGCTTCACCCACCACCGTCCCATCTTCGCCGGCGACCGGCTCGTGGCCGAACTGCACGTGGACGGCGTCCGCGCCATGGGCGGCGGAGCCATGATCACCACCCGCTCCGAAATCTTCGCCCTTGGCGACGGTGGCGCCCGCGAGCAGGTCACCACCACCACGTCATCCATCCTGGTCCGCGGAGAGGGACAGTAACCATGAGCCCCAGCATCACCGACCTGGCTGCAGGCCAGGAAATCGGCAGCCGCACCGTCGAGGTCACCCGCACGGACCTGGTCAAGTACGCGGGAGCCTCCGGGGACTTCAACCCCATCCACTGGAACGAGGCCTTTGCCACCGGCGTCGAGCTGCCCGGCGTCATCGCCCACGGCATGTTCACCATGGGCTCGGCCGTCCAGCTGGTGACCGACTGGGCAGGCGACCCGGCCGCCGTCGTCGATTTCCAGACCCGCTTCACCAAGCCCGTCCTGGTCACCGACACCACCGGCACCGCGGAACCCGGCGCCACCATTGAGGTCAGCGGAACCATCGGAAAGCTCGACGCCGAGGCGGGCACCGCCCGCGTGGACCTCACCGTCACCGCAGCCGGGCAAAAAGTCCTGATGAAGGCCCAGGCCGTCGTCAGGCTTTCCTAGCGGCGCCTCCTTGATCAAAACGGCAGCAGCCCAAGCCACCGCGGCCAACGTCACCCACTGGCGCAACGCCGTCGTAGTGGCCTACGGCGCCAGCGGCCTGGCTTTCGCCTCCTGGGTGTCCCGGCTCCCGGCAATTCGTGACGCCCTGGACCTGACCCCGGGCAACGTGGGCGTCCTGCTG
Source organism: Pseudarthrobacter sp. SORGH_AS 212 (assembly GCF_030818145.1). Classification (NCBI taxonomy): domain Bacteria; kingdom Bacillati; phylum Actinomycetota; class Actinomycetes; order Micrococcales; family Micrococcaceae; genus Pseudarthrobacter; species Pseudarthrobacter sp. SORGH_AS 212. The sequence goes on from NZ_JAUTAA010000001.1 coordinate 3,352,784, forward strand.
CTCTGCCTGACGCTGGGCTCGTTTGCGTCGGTGTCTGCCTCGGGGCTGATCGTGCTCCGGCTGGGCTCCAAGCAGACCATCAGGACCGGCAGCATCATGGTGGGCTTCGGCCTGCTGCTCGCCGGCCTCGGCACCTCCCTGCTGGCCAGCCCCGTGGTGACCGCGGCGGGGCTTGCCGTCATCGGGCTGGGCACCGGAAGCTGGAACACCGCCTCGAACGTGGAGGGAGCGGCGGTGGAACGGGCCGTGGGCCGGCACATCATGCCCAGGCTGCACGGCGCCTTCAGCCTCGGGACCGTGGCGGGTGCGGGCCTGGGGGCTGCCGCTGCCGCGGTGTCCCTGCCCGTGGCCTGGCACCTCGGCGCGGCCGGCCTGGTGGTTGCCGTATCCGTGGCGACGGCCGCCTCCTGGTTCCGGGCAGACATCACCCCGGTAGCGGGGGAGCGGACCTACACCCCTGACCACTTCGAGGACCCCACCACCGGGCCCATTCCCCTCATCACCGCCGGGGAGGGGGAAGCCCCCCTCGACAACAAGCGCAAGATTGCCCAGGCCTGGCGTGACCGAAGGACGCTCCTCCTGGGTGTCCTGGTGCTCGGCCTGGCGCTGGCAGAAGGTGCAGCGGGGGACTGGGTAGCCCTTGCCCTGGCGGACGGGCACGGGCAAAGCGACGCCGCGGGTGCCGCAGGGTACGGGCTGTTCGTCACGTTCATGACCATCGGCCGGTTCGCCGGAACCCTCGTCCTGGACCGCTACGGCAGGGTACCGGTAATGCGCTGGTGCGCTGCGCTGGCGGTCCTGGGGCTGGGCATGTTCGTCTTCGCGCCGGTGCCGTGGCTTGCCTTTGTTGGCCTCGCCATCTGGGGCCTGGGTGCCTCGCTGGGATTCCCCGTGGGCATGTCCGCCGCGGCAGACGACCCCGCCAAGGCCGCCGCCAGGGTGTCCGTGGTCTCCACCATCGGCTACGGCGCGTTCCTGTGCGGGCCGCCGCTGCTGGGCCTGCTGGCCGAGCACGTGGGCATCCTGCACTCGCTGCTGGCCGTCATGGTGATGCTGGCCGTGAGCTTCTTCCTTTCGCCGGTGGCCCGGAAGCCCGCTGGATAGTTGCTCACATAGGTACTTGGAATTACCCCCTTAGGTCAGTAACTTCAAGTACTGTGGTTTGGTGAATTCCACGCTGCTTTCCTCCCTGACCACCTCCGCCGTCGGTGGTCCCGCCGGCAAATACATCGAGGCGCGGACCGAGGCTGAGATCATCGATGCCGTCCGCACCGCGGATGCAGCCGGGGAACAGGTGCTGATCATCGCCGGCGGCTCCAACCTCCTGATCTCCGACGACGGATACCCCGGGACGGTGGTGAAGATCGCCTCCGAGGGCTTCATGATTAACGCCGAAGACTCCTGCGGCGGTGTGGCGGTGGTGGTCCAGGCCGGGCACAACTGGGACCAGCTGGTGGACTATGCTGTCCGGCACGCGTGGTCCGGGATCGAGGCGCTGTCCGGGATCCCGGGGTCAACGGGCGCGACGCCGGTCCAGAACGTTGGTGCCTATGGCGCTGACGTCTCGCAGACCATTGCCGCGGTCCGGACCTGGGACCGTGAGCGGAACGCCGTGCAGACCTTCACCAACTCCGAGCTGAAGTTCGGCTACCGGGACTCCATCCTGAAGCAGACCACCGTGAACGGATCGCCCCGGTACGTGGTGCTGACGGTCGAATTCCAGCTCCCGCTGGGCCGGATGAGCGCCCCCATCCGGTACGCCGAACTGGCGCGGTCCCTCGGCGTTGAAGCGGGTAAAAGGGCCTACTCGAACGATGTGCGCCGGGAAGTGCTGCGGCTGCGGGCCTCCAAGGGTATGGTCCTGGACCCTGCGGACCGGGACACCTATTCGACGGGTTCGTTCTTTACCAACCCGATCGTTCCCGAGTCGGAAGCGGCGTCGCTGCCGGAGAACGCGCCGCGGTACCCTGCCGGCCAGGACGGAATGGTGAAGCTGTCCGCTGCGTGGCTGATTGACCAGGCAGGCTTCGGCAAGGGCTTCGGTCTCGAACCGGACAGCGTGTCCGGGGGACGGGCTTCGCTGTCCACCAAGCACACGCTGGCCATCACCAACCGCGGCGGCGCAGGCGCCTCCGACGTGGTGGCCGTGGCACGCGAGGTGCGTGCCGGCGTCGAACGCCGGTTTGGTGTCCGGCTGCACCCCGAGCCGCTGCTTATCGGCCTGGAACTGTAACGTCCTCTTCGGCGTCCGCTGAAGTTCCTGCCGGGTCCTGTCGCAGGGATGCCGCCGCACCCATGACGGCCGAGGCCCACCCTGCCAGGACCAGGTAGATGCCCATGAAGATCCATACCAGCTGCCCGGGCGCCAGCGGGCTGACTGTCCCGGCCACGATGCAGGTGGCCAGGCCGGCGGTGGCGACCGCAAGGGACAGGACCCAGAGCACCCGTGCGGTCATCGGGTGGCGGCGCCAGTCCCTGCGGATCCGCACGCCCTGGCAGCCCGTGCGGAGGCCGGGAAAGAGGACCGCGTAGCCTCCGCCCAGGCTCAGGGCCAGTGATGGAAGAAGGAACCGGGGTTCAGACTGTCCGCTGCCCAGGAACCTGGTGAGGGAAAGGCCTCCCAGCGCCGTTCCGGCCAGGACGCTGAGGGTCCCGCCGATCATCCACATCCTGGTTTTACGCGCAAGCAAAAGCCACAAACTCCCCAAAGTCATGGTTCCACCCTAACCGGCGTATGCGCCCAGGGGTGCGGCACCTAGGATGAAGCAATGTCACCAACCGCCGTGCGGCTGAGCCGCAGTGTCATGGGCCGGCTCCGCCTGGCGTCCCAGGGGCTCACGGCTGCGGGGCCTGCGCCGGCTGCCGTGCCTGGCAGTGCTGTTCCCGGCTCCGCCGGGGACGTGGTGCGGTGGATGACGGCGATGCAGGGGCAGGACCTGCAGGCGGCGCTGTGGGCCGTGGGTGTACGGCACCCGGGCTGTGGCCTGAGCGATGTCCGCGCCGCCCTTGATGACGGCTCGATCGTGCGCTCCTGGCCCATGCGCGGAACCCTGCACCTGGTGGCCCCCGAGGACCTTGGGTGGATGCTGGACCTCACGGCCGAGCGGCTCACCCGGAGCATCGCTGCCAGGCACCGGGAACTGACCATCAGCTGGGCCGATATCGAGGCAAGCCGGGACGTGGCGCTGGCCCGGATCGCTGCGGGCGGTCCTGTCAGCCGTGCAGACCTGTTCAAGGAGTTCGACGCCGCGGGCCAGGCAACTGCGGGCCAGCGGGGTATCCACATCCTGGGCACGCTGTGCCGGCACGGCTGGCTGGTGCAGGGGCCGCTGGCGGGAAACCAGCAGCTGCTGGTCGCGTTCGACGAATGGATTCCGGTGTCACGGCGCCTCGAACGGGCCGAAGCGGTGGCGGAGTTCCTGCTGCGCTACATCCGAAGCCACGGGCCGGCCACTGTACGGGACTTTGCCTGGTGGACGCAGATCCCGCTGACCGAGGCCAGGGCCGCGCTCGAAGCCATCCGCAGCCAGGTAGTGGAGGTTGAGTTCGGTGGCGTGGGCTATTGGATGTCGCCGGAGACGGCCGCACTGCTGGACAGCGGGGTCCCGGGAGCCAGGTCGGTCCTGCTGTTGCCCGGCTTCGACGAGTTCGTGCTTGGCTACCAGGACCGCAGCCTTGTGCTGGCCCCGGAGCACTTCGACAGCATTGTTCCCGGCGGCAACGGGGTCTTCAAGAAGACTGTGGTTGCGGCGGGGCAGGTGGTGGGCACCTGGGCGCGCGAAGGCACCGGCCGTGCTGCCGCCGTCGTACCTGAACTCTTCGACGGGATCCCGCCGCTGGGTCCGGCAGCGCGGGCAGCCCTGGCGAAGGCCGCCCGCCGGTACGAGGCCTTCCTGGCACGCTGACGCCACCGGAACACAGAAGCGGCCCCGCCCCGCATGACCGGTGCAGGGCAGCAACGGTTGTGCGGGTCAGGGCCGCTTGTGAAGCAGCTGGGAGGCTTAGAGGTTGCCGGTGGCGATCTTCAGCATGCGGCGCAGCGGCTCGGCGGCGCCCCAGAGGAGCTGGTCGCCCACGGTGAACGCGCTGATGTAGTTGGGGCCCATCTCCATCTTGCGGATGCGTCCCACCGGGATGTCCAGGGTGCCTGAAGCAGCAACGGGCGTCAGGTCGGCCATGGAGGCTTCCTTGGTGTTGGGAACCACCTTGGCCCACTCGTTGTCCTCGGCCAGCAGCTTTTCAATCTCGGTTACGGCGAGGTCTTCGCGGAGCTTCAGCGTCAGCGCCTGCGAGTGGGAGCGCATGGCACCGATGCGGACGCAGAGGCCGTCCATGATCACGTGGTTGTCCTCGGCGGTGCCCAGGATCTTGTTGGTCTCAACCCCGGCCTTCCACTCTTCCTTGGACTGGCCATTGCCCAGGTCCGCGTCGATCCAGGGGATCAGCGAGCCGGCCAACGGGACGCCGAACTGGGTGGCGTCGATGTCACTGCGCTGGTGGGCCAGCACCTTGCGGTCGATCTCAAGGATGGCTGATGCGGGGTCGTCAAGTTCGGTGCTGACCTCGGCGTTGAGCGTGCCGAACTGGCTGAGGAGCTCACGCATGTGGCGGGCGCCGCCGCCGGAGGCAGCCTGGTAGGTCATGGACGTGCCCCACTCGACGAGGCCATTCTTGAACAGTCCGCCGAGGCCCATGAGCATGCAGGAGACCGTGCAGTTGCCGCCGATGAAGTCCTTGGTGCCGTTGACCAGGCCCTTGTCGATCACATCGCGGTTGATGGGGTCCAGGACGATGATCGAATCGTCATTCATGCGCAGCGTGGAGGCGGCGTCGATCCAGAGTCCGTCCCAGCCGCGGCCGCGCAGTTCGCCGTGGACCTGCTTGGTGTAGTCCCCGCCCTGGGCGGTGACAATAATGGGCAGCTTCGCCAGGGTGTCGAGGTCGAACGCGTTCTCGAGCTTGCCGGCGCTCCCTCCTGCTGAACCAGCAAGGGTGGGGGCGGCACCGCCCGCGTTGGACGTGGAGAAAAACACCGGGTTGATGTTGGCGAAGTCGCCCTCGTCCTGCATGCGCTGCATGAGGACGGAGCCCACCATGCCGCGCCATCCGACCAGGCCGACGGAAGGGGTAGCTGCTGTAGTCATTCGTACAGTTTAGACTTCGGCACCGTAAGGGCGCAGTCGGTTACGTCACTGCCGGCAGGGTCCTAGCCCTGGTCGGACTCTTCCAGCAGGGCGGTCTTGCGGGCGCGCAGGGCAAAGAACGCGCCAAAGGCAAACGCCTGGGTCACCACCACCAGCACGATGGCACCGGCGATCTTGTTGCCCCCCAGGATCATGGTGAGTCCAACGATCGCGGACAGCAGCGCGAGAAGGGGAAGGAGCATGTACCCCAGGACGAACAGGGTTTCGGGTTTCTTCAGCATCGTCCTAGCTTTCGGTCCGTGACCATTTGGTGAACCGGTAGCGCGTGCCGTTGGCGCCGGTCAGCCATCCGTCCGGCGGGAGGGAGGAGCTGGCCTCCCAACTGGTGCCGAGCTCCGGAGCGTACGTATCGCCGTCGGCCTCCACGTCGATGGTGGTGACCACCGCAACGTTGGCAAGCTCTGTCGACTGACGGAAGATCTCGCCGCCGCCAAGGATCCAGACGGTGTCGCCGCCGTCGACGAACTGGGACTCCAGCAGTGCGTCATCCAGCGAGGGGACCACGACGGCGCCCGCCGCCTCGGGCGTATCGGCCCAGCTTTTCTGCCGGGTGATGACGATGTTGGTGCGCCCGGGCAGGGGACGGTACTTCGCCGGAAAGGACAGCCAGGTTTTGCGGCCCATGATGACCGGGTGCCCGGTGGTCAGCCGGGTGAAGTGCCTGAGGTCTTCGGGCAGGTGCCAGGGCATGTCCCCGTCCTTGCCGATGACGCCGTTCGGTGTTTGGGCCCAGACCAGGCCAACGCCCGTGATGGAGGCGGCAAGTTCCTCGGTGAAGGACTGGGGATCGGTGGAGTTCTCGGTGCTCATACGGCAATCGGCGCCTTAATGGTGGGGTGGTGCTTGTAACCGACCACCTCGAAGTCTTCCAGCGTGTAGTCGAAGATCGAGGCGGGCTTCCTGTTGATCTTCAGCTGCGGGTACTCGTACGGCTCCCGTTCGAGCTGCTTGAGGACCTGGTCCATGTGGTTCTCGTAGATGTGGACGTCGCCACCGGTCCAGACAAATTCCCCCGGTTCGAGGCCCACCTGCTGCGCCAGCATGTACGTGAGCAAGGCGTAGGAGGCGATGTTGAAAGGGACGCCCAGGAACATGTCCGCCGAGCGCTGGTACAGCTGGCAGGAAAGCTTGCCGTCGGCAACGTAGAACTGGAAGAACGCATGGCACGGCGGCAGCGCCATGTCGTTGAGCTCGGAGACGTTCCAGGCCGAGACAATATGCCGGCGGGAGTCCGGGTTGGCCTTGAGGTTCTCCACGAGTTCGGCGATCTGGTCGATGTGGCCACCGTCCGGGGTGGGCCAGCTGCGCCACTGAACACCGTAAACCGGGCCAAGGTCGCCGTCCTCGTCAGCCCATTCGTTCCAGATGGTGACGCCCTGGTCCTGCATCCACTTCACGTTGGTTTCGCCGCGCAGGAACCACAACAGCTCCACTGCCACGGACTTGAAGTGGACCCGCTTGGTGGTGATGAGCGGGAAGCCTTCGGCGAGGTCGAAACGGATCTGGCGGCCGAAAACGCTGGTGGTTCCGGTGCCCGTACGGTCGGATTTGTGCGTGCCCTGGGCCAGGACGTCGCGCAGAAGGTCTTCATAAGGCGTGGGGATGCTCACCGTCCCAGTCTACCGGGGCGGAGCCGGCGGGACGGAGACCGCGCGGGTGGCGCGGACCACCAGCCACAGGGTGAAGCCCATCAGGAGGAGCATCGGCGGCCAGATGGTCCAGGGGCTTGCCAGTCCGAGCCAGCCCGTGGTGCACAGCCAACAGAAAAGAACGGCCAAGGCCGGCGCCAGCTTAGCCAGAACGTCCTTTCCCGCCCTGGCCTCAAGAGCCGCCCGGGCCGCGTCCTGCGCTCCTTTGGCTGCCATGGCGGGAAGGAACCGGTACAGCAGCCACAGGAACGCCACCACGCCGGTACCGATCAGCAGCGGCGAAAAGACGGCAAGAACTGACTTGCCGGCGAACCTGTCCGGGATGCCCGCCCCGTCCCAATGGACGGGGACAGGATCCGGCATCCCCGGGTACAGGTAGGCCCCGAGGACCGCAGCGGCCGCCAGGAGCAGTAGGGACGGCACAAACCAGGTCCGCTCAGGCGCCGGGCGCGGATCAGTGTTCATCGGTCCGCTCCGTTCCGAGCCTTGCGCGGACCAGGTCCAGCAGCAGCCCGTCGCTGAGTCCTGCCTTCCGGCCGGCCTCCACATAGCGTTCGACGGCGGCGGTCACCTCGGACGGTATGGCACCCGGACTGCCGTGCCCGGCACCGCCCGGAACGGAGGCGATGAAGGTGCCGCCCCGGCGTCGTGATTCAACAACCCCGGCCGCCTCCAACTCCTTGTATGCCCTGGCCACAGTGCCGGCAGCAATGCCTAAATCCGCGGCCAGGCTGCGGACGGTGGGCAGCCTGCTCTCAGGCGGCAATGCGCCTACGGCAACCAGGGAGCTGATCTGTGACCGGATTTGCTCATAGGGCGGGGTGGCGGACCGCAGGTCCACGGTGATTCCGGCGCTCACGGCACCGTTTCGGGTGCGGGCGCTGCTTTGGCGGCAGGTTTGGCGGTGATTCCGCGGACCGGGATCACCGCAATGACCACGCCGGCAGAGGCCAGGATCACTCCTGCTCCCGGTGCTATCTGCCACAGGACTGAAGTGGCGTCGGCGCCCGGCGGGGAAAAGCGCTGCAGCCCCGGTGCTGCGCTCATGAGCAGCGCCCCGGCCTGGGCGGCGAAGAGGGCAGCCAGGGTGCGGGCTACCCTGTGCAGCGTGATGGCACGAAGGGCGGCGTCGAGTCCGGGAACCGCCCCGGGGATGCTGCGGCGGCGCCGTGCCACGGCCACGGGCACGGCGGCGGTTCCGATTGCAGCAACGGTGGTCCAGGCAGTTGCCGGCCACGACGGCGGTACGCCAGTTTCCGCCTGCCGCACGGCGATGAGGACCAGGACGCTGAGCAGGATGGCCATGGCCGTAACGACCGTGGCGATAAGTGCGGGGGAGACCACCTGGCGGGGCCAGTGCCGGGGCTCGCCGTCCGTGCCGTGGTTGCGGTGCAGGAGGACCTCGCCGCCTGCCACTACCGCCAGGACAGCGATGGCCGCCAGTGCTACGAACAGCGCCGGCTGGCCGGTGAGGACGCCAGGCATCACCGCCGCTGCCACCAGCGGAAGCAGAGCGGCCAAGCCCATGGCCGGCCCGATCGAAACCGCCAGCTTCGTGGCCGGTTGCGGATCAAGGATCCGGCGGGCCCGGCGTTCCGTCAGTCCATGGGACAGTTTGGGCGGCGCCCACCACCACATGGCCAGCAGGACCACGAGGTTCAGGACTGCGGCCGGGCTGGCCCACGTTCCGGTGCTTTCGGCGGGGTTCGGCAGGGCAGTGTGGTTGCCGGCGATTGCGGCCAGGCCGGAGGCTACCGTGGCCACGGAACGGAGCAGCCGGTTCATGGCGATGGTCCGCAGCAGGCCGTTGTCCCCGGACGTGAGCGATTCCAGCCGCCGCCGGCGGGCGATCAGTGCCAGCACGGCGAAGGTTCCGGCCGCGAGGACCGCCAGTGCTCCACCCAGAGGGGCAGCGAGGTCCATGCCGGGTACCCGGCCGTCGCCGCCATAGTATGTGCTGCCGCCGGACGGTTCGGGCTGCGGGGCGTAGGGAACGGGATCAAAGCCCGGCAGGCTCGCCGTCCACGCGATCTGCCCGGCTGCCGTGACGAAGACGGCCAGCACGGTCCAGGCGAGTTTCCGGGGGAGGAAGTCGCGTATCCGCCGAACGTCGAGGCTCGCCCGCCGGCGGGGAAGCCGTGGACCGGGATAGCTGAGCTGGCCGATGGCGTGCACCGCAAGGCAGCCCAGGACGGGCCACGCCAGGACGGGGAGGAGGTCGACGCCGGACGGCGCCTGGTGCAGGCCGGAGACAGGGATGAGTCCCGCCTTCGCCGCCGGCTGGAGCGAGCTCACCAGCCAGCCGATGACCCCGATCCAGAGGGCGTGCTTGGCCGCGGTGCCGGCTGATCCGGGATTGCCCGGTTGCCAGATGACCCACCGGAGCAGCAGGTAGACACCTGCGGCCAGCAGGAACGGAAACAGGATCACCGTCGGCTGCATTGCATTGAACGCTAAGGCGTCGAGGCCTGGCACATCATCCCCCAAATTCGTGCGGCTATGTATCAAGTATTTGATACATAGCGGCGCAAGGTCAACCGGGCATGCCAGCCAGTACGGTCAGTCGTCGAAGGGTTTGAACCGCTCCACCGCTACAACGCTGCTCCCCTTGGCGAAGGCTACGTGGCACACCACCAGCTCTCCGGGGGACAAGTACGGGTCCGCGGACGGGAGCAGGCTGCCCAGCCTCGCCGGCATGTGCTTGGCCAGCTGGGCGAGGACCGTGGGCAGGGCCGGACGGTGCGTGCAGACTGCCACGGGACGCTGCTTGTCGAAAAGCGACTCGATAATGCCGGCCGTCTTTTTGGGGCTGCGCTCATGCCGGTGTTCCGTCAGTGCCTCCGCCATCTTGACCTTCGCACCGCTGGCCTTCGCGTAGGGAGCCACGGTGGCTACGCAGCGCAGCCAGGGGCTGGTGACCACCCGCGGCGGCTTCCAGGCCTGCAGCAACCTGCCGACGGCCTGCGCCTGCCGGATACCCGTGGCGGCCAGCGGCCGCTCACCTTCGGCCTTGGTCCAGGACGAACGGGGTTTTGCTTTCGCGTGGCGGACAACCAACAGCGGCCAGGTGTCCAGCCCGCCGCGGGCATGTGCCTCCCGCAGGTGCTGCAGCGGCACGGTATCCGAAGGATTGGAGAGCAGCGCGGCCGCCTTGTCCGGGCTGCACCACATGACGGAGTCCACCTCCTTACCATCCGGCACGAGGCGTGCGCCGTTGACCTTCACGGCCCAGTAGTAGACCACTTTCAATCCCGAGGCCACGTGGTAGTGGATGGGCGGCAGGGGAATGCCCAGCGGGGCATCAAGCCCAATCTCCTCCCGCACCTCCCGGACCGCGCACTCCGGTACCGTCTCGCCGTCGTCGATCTTGCCTTTTGGCCAGGACCAGTCGTCATAGCGTGGGCGGTGGATCAGGAGGACTTCAAGGCCTTCCCGGGTGGCCCGCCAGGGGATTGCTCCGGCAGCGGTGACCGCTACTGGTTCCCCGGGATGGTCTGTCTGGTCTTCTATGAGTGCATCGCTCGACAAAGCCGGGGCCCTATCGCCGGCTCAGGCTGCGCTGCCGGGGGCGCGAGGCGAGCAGCCAGGACTGGACGTCCTCAAGCGGCTTGCCGTCCTCCCCGAGGTGGTGGCGGTTCCAGTGGCCGTCATTGTCCAGATGCCAGCTGGAGGTTTCCGGTGCCAGGTAGCGCTGCAGCAGGTCGAGGACGTAGGCGATGTCATCGGCGCTGGCAAGCTGCACCAGGGCCTCCACCCGGCGGTCGAGGTTGCGGTGCATCATGTCGGCCGAGCCGATATAGACCACAGGGTCCCCGCCGTTGGCGAAGGCAAACACGCGGGAGTGCTCCAGGAACCGGCCCAGGATGGACCGGACGGTGATGTTCTCACTCAGGCCCGGAACGCCGGGGCGCAGCGAGCAGATGCCGCGAACCACCACGTCCACCTTCACACCGGCCTGGGACGCGCGGTAAAGGGAATCGATAATGGCTTCGTCGACCATCGAGTTGACCTTGATCTGCACCCGGCCCGGCTTGCCGGCCCGGGCGTTGCGGATCTCGGTTTCGATCCTGTCGATCAGCCCGGAGCGTACGGAACGGGGCGCCACCAGCAGCCGCTTGAAGGTGGACTTGGGAGCATACCCGGACAGTTGGTTGAACAGCTTGGACAGGTCCTGGCCCACCTGCTCGTTGGACGTCAGGAGGCCGAGGTCCTCGTAGTACCGCGCGGTGCGGGGGTGGTAGTTGCCGGTGCCGATGTGGCAGTAGCGGCGCAGGCCATCCACTTCCTGGCGGACCACCAGGGACAGCTTGCAGTGCGTTTTCAGGCCCACGATGCCGTACACCACGTGGACGCCGGCCTGTTCCAGCTTGCGGGCCCAGGAGATGTTGGCCTGCTCATCGAACCGGGCCTTGATTTCCACCAGGGCCAGGACCTGTTTGCCGGCCTCCGCGGCGTCGATAAGCGCATCGACGATGGGGGAGTCACCTGACGTGCGGTACAGGGTCTGCTTGATGGCCTGGACCTTGGGATCCGCTGCGGCCTGCTCGAGGAAGGCCTGCACGGAGGTGGAGAAGGAATCGTAAGGGTGGTGGAGGAGGATGTCGCGGCGGCGCATGGCCGCGAACACGTTGGCCGCCTTGGATGTTTCGGATTCGTTCAGGTACCGGGAGGTGTGCGGAACGTGCTTGGGGTAATGCAGGTCGGCGCGGTCGATGCCGCCAATGACGGCGAGGCCGCGGAGGTCCAGCGGAGCGGGTACCGAGTAGACCTCGGACTCCTCCACGCCGAGTTCGCGGATCAGCAGCGCCCGGATGTTGGGGTTGATGTCGTTCGTGACTTCCAGCCGGACCGGCGGGCCGAACCGGCGTCGCAGCAGTTCCTTCTCGAGGGCCTGGAGGAGGTTCTCGGCGTCGTCCTCCTCAACCTCCACGTCCTCGTTGCGGGTGACACGGAAGGTGTGGTGCTCCAGGACTTCCATGCCGGGGAAGAGCTTGTCCAAGTGGACGGCGATGACGTCTTCGAGGGCGATGAACCGTGCCACCCGTCCGGCCACGGCGCCTGCACGCGGGCCGTCGATGGAGATCAGGCGCGGAAGCTGGTCAGGCACCTTGACGCGGGCGAACAGTTCCTTGTCGCTCACCGGGTTCCTGACCACCACGGCCAGGTTGAGGGACAGTCCGGAGATGTAGGGGAAGGGGTGCGCCGGGTCCACCGCGAGGGGCGTGAGGATGGGGAACACCTTTTCGGCGAACATGACGCTCAGCTGCTGCTGGGCGGCGTCGTCGAGTTCGTCCCAGTGCATGAGGTGGATGTGCTCGTACGCCAGGGCCGGCCGGATCTGCTCGGCGTAAACCTGGGCGTGCCGCTGCTGCAGCCGGTGGGCTTCGGCGCTGATCTGTTCCAGCACTTCCACCGGGCTGAGGCCGGCCGGGGAGGGGACAGCCAGTCCGGTGGCGATCCGGCGTTTCAGGCCTGCCACCCGGACCATGAAGAACTCATCGAGGTTGGAGGCGAAGATGGAGAGGAAGTTGACCCGTTCCAGCAGGTGCAGGGTGGGGTCCTCAGCCAGTTCCAGCACCCGGGAGTTGAAGCTGAGCCAGCTGAGCTCGCGGTCCAGGAAACGGTCCGGGCTGATGTCCCCCTCCGGCTCGAGGTTCGGTGCGAACTCAGGGATGTCGATGCGGTCCTGCGTGGCTCGGGAGGCCGGGACCTCGGAGGAGCCGAAGCGGGCACGGACCGGAATTGCAGCATCCTGGGACGTGGCTGTTCCGGACGGTTCCGGGTTCATGGGATCTCCTTTTGCCTGGCGCTTGATGCTGGCGCTTCCGGCCTGCGCGGTTCTGTTTCAACCTTACAAGCATTCACCGCGGTAGAGCCCCTGATTTCCGCACCCCCGCCGGGTGGATCAGCCGATTGGACTAACCTTCCTTCACCGGCCCGTACATGACGTCCATGTCCCAACGGGTGAAGCCCAGCCTGCGGTACAGCGAGACGGCGGGTGTGTTGTCCGCGTCGGTGTACAGCATGACGGCGTGCAGGCCGAGGTCCTGCAGGTACTTTATGCCGGCGAGCGTCAGGGCCTTGCCCAGTCCGGAGCCTTGCGCTTCGGGCGCCACGCCCACTACGTAGACTTCGCCGATGGCGGGGTGCGAGCCATGGCGGGGATGGACCTTCGTCCAGTGGAAGCCCACAACGCGGCCGGCGGTGTCCACCGCGAGGAGGAACCCGGCGGGGTCGAACCAGTCTTCCTCCATCCGTGCCGCCAGGTCCGCCCGGGTGAGGCTGCCCTGTTCCGGGTGGTGCGAGAAGGCCGCCCGGTTGACGGCAAGCCAAGCGTCCTCGTCCTGGCCCGGTCTGAAGGGACGCAGCGACACGCCATCCGGAAGGACTGCCTCGGGAAGGTCCGCCTCCGCCGTCGTCATCCGCATCTTCCACAACTCCCGCACCGGAGCGTAGCCGTACCGTGCGGCGAGGTCGGCGGCGGCCTCGTGGTTGCCGTGGGACCAGGCCTTCAGCCCATCGAACCCCCGCCGGTCCTGCAATGCCCGCACCAGGCGGTCGGCCACGCCCTGGTTCCGGTACGAAGGGTGCACCGCAATTTCCAGCACGCCGCTGTGGTCCGGTTCCTCCACCACGACGGCGAACCCTGCCAGGTCCTGGCCGGTTGCCGGATCCGAGTCCTCGTCCGGGGCGTACAGCGCCAGGGTCAGCAGCGAGTGGTCTGCAGAATCGCCGGAGCGCATGGTCACCAGCGTCTGCTCGGAGATCGAGGGGTTGCCGTCGGACTCTTCGGCCGCAACCAGGAGGTCGCGGCAGTCCTTCAGGAGTTGCCGGTCAACCCCGCCTTGGACAACATGGACGGGCCATTTCTCGGGGTGCGCTGGAGTCATGAAGCTAGGCTACGGGATCGGGGCCGGCGGCTCAGGCCTCGGTCAGTTCGTCTTCCTGCTGGCGCACCAGGGTGAGCCGGTAGCCGACGTTCCGCACGGTGCTGATGAGGTTCTCGTGGTCGGCGCCGAGCTTGGCGCGCAGCCGCCGGACGTGGACGTCAACGGTGCGGGTGCCGCCGTAGTAGTCGTAGCCCCATACCTCGGTCAGCAGCTGCTGCCGGGTGAAGACGCGGCCAGGGTGCTGGGCCAGGTACTTGAGGAGCTCGAATTCCTTGAACGTCAGGTTCAGGGGAGCGCCATTGACCCTGGCGGTGTAGCTGGCTTCGTCGATGACGACGCCGGCGGCGCGGATTTCGCTGGGGGCGTCGTCCTGCTCCGGGACGGCACGGGCCACCGAGAGCCTGATGCGCGCTTCAACTTCAGCGGGGCCTGCGGAATCCAGGACGATGTCATCCACGGCCCAGGCCGATGAAACAGCGGCCATGCCGCCTTCAGTCAGGATCAGGACCAGCGGTGCGCTGAGGCCGGTGGCCTTCAGGAGCTGGGTGAGGGAACGGGCGCCCACGAGGTCTTTGCGTGCGTCCAGCAGGACGATGTCGCAAGGGTCCGTTTCGAGGAGGGCGGTTGGCTCTGCGGGGAGGATGTGCACGCGGTGGTTCAGCAGTTCCAGGGCAGGCAGGATGTCTACCGACGAGCCGGTGCTGTTCGATAAGAGCAGGATGTGCGACATTGTTCCTCCATGGGCTGTCCGCGCATCATCGGGCGACTGAGCTGATGCTTGAGTATACCCGGCAGGTCCTCCCGAACCAGAGATTCCAGCACCCCAACAGTCCGTTTTGCGACATATCCCGTTCACATAGGGCAGGATTGAACGGGGCGGACATGCCCTTCGAAGGGGCGTTTCACGCCTAGTGCCAATGCCAGGACGGGATGACAGCGCAGTGAGTGCAGTAACGATTCACAGGCCGGTTTCCATATGACGGCTGACCTGCAGGCGCCTGCCCGCTCCCTTGGTTCCTGGGCCATCGGTGTAGTCGGCATCGCCGGCCTGGCCGCCATCATCGCCGGGGTTTACGTCTCCCGTGAAGCCCTGGCCGCCGTTGCCGTAGTAGTTGCCTTCGCGGTGGGGATCGGCTGGCCGCACTTCCTCCGGATACCGGCCAAGAAGACCCTCGCAGCCGTCATTGCCCTGCCCGGCGCCGGGTCTGCCCTGGCCGCCTTGTGGGCGCCTGCTCCGGGCTACCTGGACTGGACCCCCGGTTTCGTGGCGATGGGCATGATGGCCGTCTTCGTAGTGCAGCTCATCCGCGGTACGGGACAGGCGCAGCGGCTGGAGTCCACTCTGGGCTGCTGCGTGGGCGTCCTGCTTTCCTGCCTGGGTGCGGGATGGGTTGCCGGCGCCCGGTTTAATGGCGTCCGCGAGATGCTGCTGGTGGCCGCCATCAGCGCGGCAGTGGCCCTGCTTGCCGGGCTGATCCGCTGGCCCGATAACGTCATCGCCCCGCTGTGCATCGTCCTTGCCGGTCTGGCGGGCCCGCTTGCCGGGCTGGTGCTCTCAGACATCGCCGTCCTGCCGGCTGCCATCTTCGGTGTGGTGGTGGGAGCAGTCCTTGCCAGCTTCCGGCGCCTGGTCACCCTGCGCGGTGCGCCGCTGAACCTTGCGGCGGCCCTTGGCATGGGCCTTGCGCCGGTCTCGGCCGTCGGCTCGCTCGCCTACTTCATAGACAAACTACTCATCTTCTGACGGGTTAGGATGGCATCATGTCCGTACTTGCTTTTGAAATTTTCTTCCTTGTCCTGCTCGGCATTGCGAGCCTGTCCATGGCCTGGTTCGCCGGCTTTGTGGTCTACCGCCTCTTCAAGGGCCAGAAGTAGACCAGCCTTCCGATCCCGCAGTTTCTCGAGGTAAATGCCGTGCCCATTGAGATTCCCACAGATCTGACTCCGGAACTTGTTCCCCTTTCCTGGCTCATTGGTGAGTGGGAGGGCCGTGGCCGCCTCGGCACCGGGGATGAGGATTCCGAGCACTTCCTGCAGCACGTCTCCTTCACCCATAACGGCCTGCCGTACCTGCAGTACCGGGCGGAGAGCTGGCTGACGGACGACGACGGCACGCGCCTGCGGCCCCTCACGGTTGAGACCGGCTTCTGGGCGCTGGAGCGCAAACAGCTTGACGCTGACGGTGGCCCCGGCCTGGTACCCGCGGACATCGTGCCTGCGCTCAAGAGCGCCGACGAAGTGGAAGCCCTGCGCAACAGCGAGGGCGGATTCGACATTTCGGTGTCCATCTCCCACCCCGGCGGCATCTCGGAGCTGTACTACGGCCAGATCAAGGGCCCGCAGATCCAGCTCACCACCGACATGGTGATGCGCGGCAGCCACTCCAAGGATTACAGCGCCGCCACCCGGATCTTCGGACTGGTGGACGGCAACCTGTTGTGGCGGTGGGACGTCGCAACAGGAGGGGAAGCGGGCAAGGGCCTCGAAGCCCACGCCTCGGCGTTCCTGGCAAGGGTTTCATAACCAGAAGGTCCACCAGCAGGGAGCGCCGCCGTGGCAAATGAAGATACCTCCGGAAACTACAGCGATCTCAAGGCTGTCTTCTTCAACGGCACGCTCAAGAGGTCGCCGCAGACGTCCAATACTGACGGCCTGATCAACATCAGCCGGCGGATCATGGAGAAGCAGGGCGTCAGCACCAGGGTGATCCGCACGGTGGACCACGACATCGCCAGCGGGGTCTACCCGGACATGACCCAGTACGGCTGGGCCACCGACGAATGGCCGGAACTCTACCCCGCCGTCCAGGATGCCGACATCGTGGTGGTGGCCGGCCCCATCTGGCTGGGCGACAACTCATCGCAGACCAAGAAGCTGATTGAACGCCTCTATGCCCATTCCGGTGAGCTCAACAGCAAGGGCCAGTGGGCGTTTTATCCCAAAGTGGGCGGTTGCCTGATCACGGGCAACGAGGACGGCATCAAGCACTGCGCCATGAATGTCCTCTACAGCCTGCAGCACATCGGCTTCAGCATTCCACCCCAAGCCGACGCCGGGTGGATCGGGCCCGTTGGACCCGGCCCCAGCTACCTCGACGAAGGCTCAGGCGGACCGGAAAGCGACTTCACCAACCGGAACACCACCTTCATGACGTGGAACCTCCTGCACCTGGCCCGGACCCTCAAGGACGCCGGCGGCTACCCTGCGTACGGCAACCTGCCCAAGGAATGGACCGCCGGGACCCGGTTCGACTTCGAAAACCCCGAATACCGGTAAACACCCAACCGCTCCGCAATCCCCCCGGGCCTGGCCAAGGTTCAGACGCTCCGGGCCAGAGTTCCAAGTTCCGGCGACAAAGCGGAATACAGACTGACTGAAGGACGTTCTCCCCAATATGACTACTCCCAGCCCCCTTTTGTCGCGCCCCGGAGCTGTCGAGGCAGCCGGTGCGGATGCCGGCGTCGCAGCCCACTACGGTGAGCCACTCCGGGAGCAGCGTGCCCTGGCGGCCGGAACCGCCGTCGTCGACCTCTCCTCCCGCGGTGTTGTCACCGTCACCGGGCCGGACCGGCTGAGCTGGCTGAACACGCTGTCATCCCAGCAGGTGACGGCCCTTCAGCCGGGGGAGTCCAGCGAACTGCTCCTGCTGAGCGTCCAGGGGCGGATCGAATTCGATGCGCGCATCGTTGACGACGGCGGCACCGCCTGGCTGATCGTCGAAGGCGCCGAGGCCGCTCCGCTGGCTGAGTACCTCAACAGGATGAAGTTCATGCTGCGCGTGGACATCGCCGACGCCTCGGCTGGCTGGGCAGTGGTGGGCAGTGCCGCCGCAGTTCCTGAGTGGGCCACGCTGGTGGCCTGGCAGGACCCGTGGCCGCATGTCTCTGCCGGCGGGTACTCCTACGCCACCGTTGCCGAAGAGAACCACCCCGGGCTGGAACGGCCGTGGTTCGAATACCTCGTCCCCGCCGCCGAACTGGAACGGATGGTGGCGGACCGGCCGCTCGCAGGCGTCATGGCATCCGAAGCGCTGCGCATCGCTGCCTGGCGTCCCCGGATCGGCGCCGAAACCGATGACAGGACGATTCCGCATGAACTGGACCTGCTCCGTACCGCAGTCCACCTGGCCAAAGGCTGCTACAAGGGCCAGGAAACCATCGCCCGCGTCCACAACCTGGGGCACCCGCCGCGGCGCCTCGTGTTCCTCCAGCTGGACGGTTCGCAGCACACCCTCCCGGCCGCCGGCAGTGTGGTCCTTGCCGGCGACCGCAAAGTAGGGGCTGTCACATCCGTGGCGCAGCACTACGAAATGGGGCCGGTGGCGCTGGCGGTCATAAAGCGGTCCGTCGCTCCGGATGAAATACTGACGGTCCTGGACGGGGACGAGCCGTACACCGCCGGACAGGAACTCATCGTCGCCCCTGACGCCGGCCAGGTGGTGGGGCGCCAGACCGGATTCCTCAGGGGGCCACGCGCATGACAGAACACGGAAACGCCACGCCGGCGCAGGACGCCGCGGCAGGATCAGGGTCGGACGACGACGCGGTCGCCCTGGCCCACAGCCTCTTCCAGGCAGCCCGGGACGGGAACACCGAACTGCTCCGCGCATACCTCGGCGCCGGGGCTCCGGCCACACTTACCAATGCCGCCGGAGATTCCCTCCTGATGCTGGCCGCCTACCACGGCCATGCCGACACGGTGCGCCTGGTGCTCGAACACGGCGCCGAGGCAAACACCGCCAATGACCGCGGCCAGACGCCGCTGGCCGGTGCGGCATTCAAGGGATACACGGATGTGGCCCGGGTCCTGCTGGATGCCGGCGCAGATCCCGACGCCGGAGCACCGTCGGCACGCGCGGCCGCGCAAATGTTTGCCCGCCAGGAGATCCTCGACCTCCTGGGCTGAGCCCCCGGGTCCGCCCGGCAACCACCATATGACTCTGAAGGATGACCGGATGGAAAACGTAGAAAAGCCCTGGGCGGCGCTGTGGTCGCTGGTGATCGGGTTCTTCATGATCCTGATTGACAGCACCATCGTGTCCGTGGCCAACCCGCGGATCATGGAGGGCCTGGGCGCCGATATTAACTCCGTGATCTGGGTGACCAGTGCCTATCTGCTGGCCTACGCGGTACCCCTGCTGATCACCGGCAGGCTGGGCGACCGGTTCGGGCCCAAGAAGCTGTACCTGCTTGGCCTGGTGGTCTTTACCCTGGCCTCGCTGTGGTGCGGCCTGGCGCAGGATGTGGAGACCCTCATCGCCGCCCGGGTGCTGCAGGGCCTCGGTGCTGCAGTGATGACACCGCAGACCATGGCCGTCATCACCCGCATCTTCCCGCCGGACCGCAGGGGTGCCGCCATGGCCATTTGGGGCGCCACCGCGGGCATGGCCACGCTGGTGGGCCCAATCCTGGGCGGTGTCCTGGTGGACAGCCTCGGCTGGGAGTGGATCTTCTTCATCAACGTTCCCATCGGCGTCGTCGGGTTCATCCTCGCGGTGCGCAACGTGCCCGCACTCAGCACCCACCCGCACCGGTTCGACATTCCCGGTGTGCTGCTCAGCGCCGTCGGGCTCTTCCTGCTGGTCTTCGGCATCCAGGAAGGCGAGACGTACAACTGGGGAACCATCGCCGGACCCATCAGCGTCTGGTCCCTGATCATCGCCGGGATCATAATCCTCGCCGGATTCGTCGCCTGGCAGCGTTTCAACAAGGGCGAGCCGCTGCTGCCGCTGGGACTGTTCCGTGACCGGAACTTTTCGCTGGCCAACCTTGGAATCACCATGGTGGGGTTCACGGTAACGTCCTTCGGGCTGCCGCTGATCTTCTACTACCAGATGGTCCGCGGCCTGACACCCACCCAGTCAGCGTTGCTGATGGTGCCCATGGCGCTGATCTCGGGTGGCATGGCTCCCGTGGTGGGAAAGATCGTGGACCGGGTCAACCCCAAATACCTGGCAGCCGCGGGCCTGACACTCATGGCGGTGGCCCTGGTGTGGAACGGATTGCTGATGCAGCCGGACACCCCCATCCTGCTGTTCCTGCTTCCCAGCGCTGTTCTCGGCTTCGCCAACGCCGGCATCTGGGCGCCCCTGAGCACCACCGCCACCAGGAACCTGCCGCCGCGGCAAGCGGGCGCCGGCTCCGGCGTCTACAACACCACCCGCCAGTTCGGAGCGGTCCTGGGCAGCGCTGCCATCGCGGTCCTGATTCAGTCGCGGCTGGCGGCTGAGCTCCCGGCCGGCCCCGGCGGCCAGGCCGGCGGGGCGGGCGAGGGCATGGCCATGGGCGGTTCCCTGCCGGACTTCCTGCATGCAGGATTCTCGACGGCGATGGCGCAGTCCATCCTGTTGCCCGCCGCCGTGGTGCTGGCCGGGGCAGTTGTGGTGCTGTTCTTCGCCAAACCCAAGCCGGTTCAGGGGTGGGGTGCCGCTGAAGGATCGGCTCCCTCAGCCAAGGTGGACGCTGGTCTGGATTCCGCCGGCTGACAAGCCGAGGCTGCGGGCCAGCGCCAGCGATCCCGTGTTGCTGACGTCCGCCCGCCATTGCAGCGTCAGCCCGGCGGCCAAGGCTTCGTGGGACGCGATGGAGGCGGCCAGTGTCCCCAGGCCCCGGCGCCGCCACTCCGGATCCACCAGGACCCCCAGGTGGGCCAGCAGTCCTTCCCACTCTGTGTAGGCGCCGCAGGCCCGGGGAACCCGCCTGCCGTCGAGCTCATGGACGATGGTGAAGCGGTTCTCAAGGTCGGAGAGCCCCACCTCGTTGACGTCGTCCGGCGGGCAGCGGCCCTCCAGTTCGATCGCTTCGGCGTTACCGTGTGACACCGTCATCTCTTCGGAGGGCTGCTGCAGCGGCAGGTCGTCGGCGAAGAACAGCGCCGCCGCGCCCAGGCCGTGCCCGCCACGGGCCCGGGTCAGCGTCAGCAGGGTGACGTGCTGGGCCATGTCCGTATCGGGGATGTCCGCGGCCGCGTCAATGACGTCCTGCGGCCCTACCAGCACGGAACTGCCGAACAACCTGACGAACTCCACCGTGCCGGCTGATTCATCGGCCCGGACGATGCGTTCGCCGGAGGCAAGCGCAGTGCTAAAAGCGTCGTCGTCGAGGCCCAGGCGGCGGGCCCAGGCCAGCTGGATGATGGCGGCAGAGCCGGGATCGAGTGTCATGGTCCCAGCCTAGGGCGCCGGCGGCTGTCCCGGCCGGACATCATGCCCGGCCGGGCAATGTGCTGTACTTAGCCGAACAGGACAGCGGCTTCGTCGTACCTGTTCTGCGGCACGGTCTTGAGCTGGCCCAAGGCTTCCTCGAAGGCGACATGCTGGATGTCGGTGCCCTTGAGCGCCACCATGGTGCCCCAGAAGCCCTCCACCACGGAGTCGATGGCGGCCATGCCCAGGCGGGTGGCGAGGACGCGGTCGAAGGCCGAGGGGACGCCGCCACGCTGGATGTGGCCCAGGATGGTGGCGCGGGTTTCAATGCCGGTGCGTGCTTCCAGTTCGGGCGCGAGCTGGTCGGCGATGCCGCCCAGGCGGGGACGGCCGAACGTGTCCAGGCCGCGCTCGGAGTGCGGGGATTCCATGTGCTCGGGCACGAACCCTTCAGCGACGACCACCAGCGGCGCGCGGCCACGGGCGTGGGCTTCGTTCACCCATTCGGTGATCTGCTCGATGCTGACCTTCTGCTCCGGGATGAGGATGGCGTGGGCGCCGGCCGCCATGCCGGCGTGCAGGGCAATCCAGCCCACGTGCCGGCCCATGACCTCGGCGATCATGCAGCGGTGGTGGGATTCGCCGGTGGTCCGGAGCCGGTCGATGGCCTCGGTGGCGATCTGCACCGCGGTGTCGAAACCGAAGGTGTAGTCGGTGGCGTCGAGGTCGTTGTCCACGGTCTTGGGGACGCCGACGATCTTCAGGCCGGCGTCGGTCAGGCGCTTGGCCGCGGCAAGGGTTCCCTCACCGCCGATGGCGATGATCGCGTCGATGCCGAGCCGGTCCATGTGGGCTTTGATGACCTCGGGGCCGCCGCCGTTTTCGAACGGGTTGGTGCGGGATGTGCCCAGGATGGTGCCGCCCTGCTTGGCGATGCCGCGAACCATGGTGCGGGGGATGTCGATGATGTCGCCCTCCACCACGCCGCGCCAGCCGTCGAGGAATCCGACGAACTCGTGGCCGTGGATGGCGATACCCTTCAGCACGGCGCCGCGGATAACCGCGTTCAGTCCGGGGCAGTCGCCACCGCTGGTGAGGATTCCAATTTTCATGTTTCGGCTCAAATCCTGGAAGAGGGTCTACTGGCAGAGCGCCACGCTGAGCTCACCTAGAAGTGTAGTGGGAGGTGTGGGGTACGACACAAACCCGTTACACGCGGTACGCCGCCCGCACGCGCGCCGGCCGGGCACGGCAAAGGCCCCCGCCGTAGTGAACGGCGGAGGCCCTCGGATGTCACCTGCAGGTCAGCTGAGGGACCGGCGCTCCAGGAATGCCTGCAGCGGAATCACGTTCCGCTGGTCCGGAAGGATCCCCCACGCCAGGAGGTAGAAGACCACTGCGGGCCCGGGGAGGAGGCAGAACACGAGGAACGCGATGCGGACGAAGGCCACGTCCACGTTCGTTTTTGCGGCGATGCCGCCCAGGACGCCACCCACCCAGCGCTGCGGGCCGCGTTGCAGGCCGAAGCCCCTGACGATGCTGAAAAACTTGTCCATGGTTCAAGACTTCCCTGTTGTCGGTTGGTTGTCACGTTTCCGGGCGGAGAGCAGGCCGCCCACCACCAGTGCGGCGCCCGCTCCGATCATGAGCCCGATCAGCACGTAGGTGGCGTTGAGGGTCACGATGCCCAGCTGGGCAACGATGATCAGGGCGGCGAGGGCCAGGACGATCAGTCCCCACACCACCGTCCCCACCCTTGTGGTGGAGGGGCCGGCAGGGTCTGTGCCCGCCGTCGTCGTGCTGTCCGGGTAGTAGCTGCCGCGGCCCGTGGGATCCGGTGCCTGGTTACTGGTGCTCATCTCAATTGCCTTCCTGGATGGTGACGTTGCTGAAGGTGCCGTCGATCTGGACCACCAGATGGCTGCCGGGCCGGTCGGAGTTATAGGTGCTTTCCCGGGTGGTGGTTCCGCCGCGCTGGCCCGAGGCCTCGTTGAGGTTGCCCATGGTCATGTCCGCCTTGATGTCCACGGGGACGTCCTCCGGGATCACTACGGTCACGTTGCTCGCGGTGATGTCCAGGGGAATCACGACGTCGGAGCGCAGCGGAGCGCCGCCGTCAAGGTTTGTCAGGTCCACGGTTCCGCGGCCCGCGGTGATGTCGAAGCCGCCGGTGGCTTCCGTGATGCTGGCCGGTGCCCAGTCCACCTGCTGGAACCGCATCCTGTCGCCGTTGCCCACCACGTTGTACACGCCGCCCGCTATCAGCGCCACCACGGCGAAGAAGCTCAGGATGCCAGCGGTCCTGCCGCGCAGGCCGGCGATGAGGATGCCGAGGCCGAGGACGGCTGCGGCGCTGGCCCAGACGATGGCGTTGGCGGAATCGCCCAGGTCGATGACGTTGGTGACATCGAGTGCCTTGAGTCCGCCGCCCACCAGCAGCGCCGACCCGGCGGCGACGGCCACTGCGGGAGCGCCGGGCCCGGCCGGGCGTGGTTTCGGGGTGCGTTGCGGTGCGGGGGATCCGCCGTAGGGGCCACCGCCCGGGAATCCGCCGCCGGAGCCTGAGCCACTGCCGGAGCCACCGCCGGAGTAGGAGCCGCTCCCGGAATAGCTGCCGTCGCCGTAGGAGGGCATGGAGGGGGAAGCGGGGCCCGCTCCATATGAGGTGCCCGTGGAGGAGAACGGTGCGGTCCCGGGAGTGCCGGCTGCATAGGCGGTCCCTGGGGTGCCGGCTGCGCCCGGCGTCCCGAAAGCGCCAGGCGTACCGTAACCGCCCGCGTGCGGAGCGGCCATCGCCGGCCGGCCTGCTTTGTTGCGCTGCGAGAGGTAGTAGATGAGGTAAATGGCGCCGCCCACCCAGAAGACCGTCCAGAGGAAGCCGCCGAAGCCGTTGTGCGACCAGCCCCAGAAGCCGCCCCCCAGTCCGGTCAGTCCCAGGATCGTGGCGATCAGGGATCCTGTCATCCCGGTGGTCCACCGGCCAGCTGCGGCCTCCTGGACGTGGATCCGTCCGTCGGGCTCCGGGAGCAGCGCCCACGCGAGGCCGTACACCAGCACGCCGATGCCGGCGAACAGGGTCAGGACGATGAAGACGCCGCGGATGATCAACGGGTCCACGCCCAGCTTCTGCGCGATGCCGCTGGACACGCCGCCGATCCACCGGTCCCGGCCACGCTGGATGCCATGGCCGCGGATCCAGGAGAAGAAATCGGCGTCGCCCGGGCCGGTGGGTGCGGTGCCGGGACGGCCTGTGTATGCCTGTCCGGTTTCGGGGAGATCAGCGCCGGGGACTCCAGCGCGGGGCAGGGTCAGCGCCGGGCTGGTCCGCAGTTGGCCGGCTGGATTCGGAGGCCCGAGGGCCCTCGGACGGGTCCGGCGTGGTCGGCGCGGACGGCAGGGGTTCGGTGGGCCGCGGTGCGCCGGGCAGAGGCTCGGTGGGCTGGCCGTCGTCGGGGAGGGGGGTCTGCGAGTTCATACCTCAATCCTTCCGCCCAGCCCCGTCTGCGCTCTACTGGGGAATACCCTGAGCGGTCCCTGAGTTGCCCCCGGTTCCGGCCGGATCCGGGTCCGGGGAACCCTGATCCATGCTTGGATTGACCCATGACAACCGTCCCGGCCAGGCCCCCTTTGGCCCGCAGCAGCGACCGCGTGATTGCCGGTGTCTGCTCGGGCCTGGCCGTTCATCTGGGCTGGCCGGTGAAGAACGTCAGGGTAGGCATGGCGCTTGCAACCCTCGCGGGAGGGGCCGGCCTCGTCTTCTACGCGTGGCTGTGGATCATGGTTCCCACCGCGGATGAGGCTGCCCGGCGCAATGCCCGGCGGCCGGCGTCGCCCATTGCCCCTGCGGTGAGCCAGGCACCTGCCGCCGCCGTGTCCGGCACTCTGTCGGCGCTGCCTTCCGCTCCACCCGGCCCGGCACCTTTTGGCCAGCCGCCCTTGAGCCAGGCACCCTCGAATCAGGCATCCCTGGGCCAGGCTGCCGACGGCGGCGCTCCCCAGGGCGAGGACGGCGCGGCACCGCCAGGCGCCCGCAAGCCGGGCGAACCGCCGTGGTTCCGCTGGCAGAGCATGAAGTACGGCAAGGAGATCCTGCTTGGCTGCGGGCTGCTGCTGGTGGCCGGGATCATGATCGCGCAGCTGCTGGGCGTCGACGTGCCGCTGGGAACCCTTATTCCCGCCGCCGCCGTCCTGGGCGGCGCGTCCATCGCGTGGATGCAGCTGGACGAAACGCGGCGGGCCGGGCTGGTGGACAAGACCAAGGCGGACCAGGCCGGCGGCTGGGCACGGCTCGCGGCCGGCCTGGCGCTGGTGGTGGCCGGCGTGTTGGTGATGGTGTCCGGTTCCGGCTCCTGGGAGCAGACCTGGCTCGCGCTGCTGGCCTCCGTGGCAGTGCTCGGTGGCGTAGTGCTGGTCCTGTTGCCCTGGGCGCTGAAGTTCTGGCGGGATTTGGAGACCGAGCGCGCCGGCAGGATCCGGGAAACCGAACGCGCCGAGATCGCCGCGCACCTGCACGATTCGGTGCTGCAGACGCTCGCCCTGATCCAGCGCCGGGCCGGCAGCGAGCACGACGTCGTCCGGCTGGCCCGGGCGCAGGAACGCGAGCTCCGCGGCTGGCTGTTCCAGGATCCCGGCAGGGAAGCGGGGCAGCTTTCGGACCGGATCAAGGCCGTGGCAGCCGAGGTGGAAGATCTCCTGGGCAACGCCGTGGAGGTGGTCAGCGTCGGCGATGCCGCCATGACCGAAGGCCACGAGGCCATGGTCCAGGCAAGCCGGGAAGCCATGCTGAACGCCTCCCGGCACGGTGGCGGCGCCGTTTCCGTGTACCTCGAAGCCTCGGACGGCCAGGCCGAAATTTTCATCAAGGACCGCGGGCCCGGGTTCGAGCTGGCCGACGTGCCGGAGGACCGCCTGGGCGTACGGGAGTCCATCATCGGCAGGATGAAGCGGCACGGCGGATCGGCTGCCATCCTCAGCACCGGGGACGGCACGGAGGTCCGCCTGCGGCTGCCGGTTGCAAGCACGGACAACGTGGAAGGAAAGTCATGAACGTCAACCAGGGGGCAGCCGCGCAGGCCGCCAGCTCCGTCCGCGTGGTCATCGTGGACGACCACGCCATCTTCCGTTCCGGGCTCAAAGCCGATCTCGATGCCAGCATCCACGTGGTGGGGGAAGCGGCCACAGTGGAGCAGGCCATTGCCGTCATCGCCGAACAGCGGCCCGATGTCGTATTGCTGGACGTGCACCTTCCCGGCGGGTTGGGCGGCGGCGGCCGTGAGGTTATCGCAGGGTCCGTTCCGCTGCTGGGCACCACCCGCTTCCTGGCCCTCAGCGTGTCCGATGCTGCGGAGGACGTCGTGGCAGTGATCCGGGCGGGGGCCAGGGGCTATGTCACCAAGACGATCTCCGGGGCCGAGATCACCGACGCCGTGTTCCGGGTTGCCGGCGGGGACGCTGTCTTCTCGCCGCGCCTGGCAGGGTTCGTTTTGGATGCTTTCGGCACCGCGCCGGCGGACATCGCCGATGACGAGCTGGACAAGCTCTCGGCCCGCGAGCTGGAGGTCATGCGCCTGATCGCCCGGGGGTACAGCTACAAGGAGGTGGCCAAGGAGCTCTTCATCAGCATCAAGACGGTGGAAACCCACGTTTCCGCGGTCCTTCGGAAGCTCCAGCTCTCCAGCCGCCACGAACTCACCAAATGGGCCGCGGAGCGCCGCCTCCTCTAACCGCAGCGCGCTCACATCCTGCGGCTATTTCTGCGACGCGGGCTCACATTCTGCGGGAAAAACGCAAACGCCCGCTCACTCTCCGTAGAAGAGTGAGCGGGCGTTTGTGCTTAAGGCGCCAAGAGTGAGCGGGCGCTACTGGGCCTTGCCGAGGAAATCCTGCAGGCGCTGCACGCCGGTGGCGAGGTCGTCGTCGCCCAGTGCGTAGGAGAGCCGCAGGAAGCCGGACGGGCCGAACGCCTCGCCCGGAACCACTGCCACTTCCACCTCGTCCAGGATCAGCGACGCCAGCTCAGCCGAGGTCTGCGGCGTGGCGGTGCCGGCGGCCGTGGGGAATTCCTTGCCCAGCAGCCCGCGGACGTCCGCGTACACGTAGAAGGCGCCCTTCGGCGTCGGGCATTCCACGCCTTCAATGGCGTTCAGGCCGGCCACGATCGCCTTCCGGCGGCGGTCGAAGGCCACCTTCATCTCGTCGACCGCTGTCAGCGGGCCGGAGACGGCGGCGAGGGCGGCGATCTGCATGATGTTGGAGACGTTGGAGGTGGCGTGCGACTGCAGGTTGGTGGCCGCCTTGATGACGTCCGCCGGGCCGATCATCCAGCCGATGCGCCATCCGGTCATGGCATAGGTCTTGGCCACACCGTTGAGGATGACCACCTTGTCGCCGAGTTCGGGAACGGCCGTGGCAATGGAAGTGAACGGAACGCCGTCGTAGGTCAGGTGCTCGTAGATCTCGTCGGTCACCACCCAGATGCCCTTCGACGCTGCCCACTTGCCGATCTCGGCCACCTGCTCGGGGGAGTAGACCGCGCCGGTGGGGTTCGACGGCGAGACGAACAGGAGGATCTTGGTCCGGTCCGTCACGGCTGCTTCAAGCTGCTCGACGGTCACCAGGTAGCCCTGCTCCGGCCCCGCAAAAACCTCGACGGGAACGCCGCCGGCCAGCCGGATCGCTTCAGGGTAGGTGGTCCAGAACGGTGCGGGGACAATGACCTCGTCGCCCGGATCCACCAGGGTGGCGAACGTGTTGTAGACGGCCTGCTTGCCGCCGTTGGTCACCAGGACCTGAGAAGGGTCGACGGCGTATCCGGAGTCCCGGAGCGTCTTCTCTGCGATGGCCTTCTTTAGTTCGGGAAGCCCGCCGGCGGGGGAGTAGCGGTGGTACTTCGGCTGCCCTGCGGCCTCGATGGCAGCCTGGACAATGTAGTCCGGGGTGGGAAAATCCGGCTCGCCTGCGCCGAAGCCAATAACCGGACGCCCAGCAGCCTTCAGCGCTTTCGCCTTGGCATCAACGGCCAGGGTGGCGGATTCGGCAATTGCGGATATGCGCTGGGAAACGCGGGCGGCAGACATGGCAGGTCCGTTCTACGCTTGCAGCCGGATGGCTGGAATGTGGGATTCGACGTTTTCTACTCTATGCTGTTCACCGGACCCTCCGGGGTGCCGGATGTGAAATGTGACTGGCCCGCCAGGCACGGACACACCGGCTTGCGGAGGGGCTGGAACGGGTCGGTTTTACGAACGCGAAGATGTTGCCGTAGACTGATTCACCGGTGTTGAAACACAGATGATGGCGTGCGCCCCAGTGAAAGCTGGTGAATCGCCGTTGCTGTTTGGTTTCACTCCATAGGGTAGTGGCGCAATTGGTAGCGCAGCGGTCTCCAAAACCGCAGGTTGCAGGTTCGAGTCCTGTCTGCCCTGCGCAAGCTGCCCCGGGCAACAAATCCGGGGCAAGCGCAGCAACCATGGTTCTGATCAGGGCCGGGTAATCCACCATTGCAAAGATGAGCGAGGACCAGGTGACCGAAACAGCTGCCAGCAGCTCCAAGGGCCGCCCAGCTAAGAAGGATGCCAAGGCAAACATCTTCGCCCGTATTGCACTTTTCGTCCGCCAGATCATTGGCGAACTGAAGAAGGTCGTTGCCCCCACCCGCAAGGAACTGATCAACTACACGCTCGTGGTGCTGGTGTTCGTGGCCATCATGATGGTCATCGTCAGCCTGCTGGACATCGGTTTTGGAACCGCTGTCGGCTGGCTCTTCGGCGGGACAGGCCCCACGGACAACTAAGGCTGCAGGGTCCGCAGGCTGCGCGCTCCATCCGGGAAACCGGAGGGGAGCGCCGGTGTGCGGAATTGAGCCATTTAAATAGGCATGTTAGGCAATGAGGAAGCAGGAGACCAAGTGTCTGAGCAGGAGCTCGAGGTAACCGGGACTGAGCAGGAAGAGGCCGTGGACATCACCGCAGAAATCGGTGAAGAGTCTGAGGTTGAGTCCTCCGCGCCCGAATCCGATGACGCCGATGCCGACGCGGAGGCTGACAGCGAGGCAGAGTCCGGCGATGCCGACGCTGACGCCCTCGCCGCCGCGGCAGCCACCGCTGCCGTTGACCCGGCCGATGAATTCAAGGCCAAGCTGCGCCGCCAGGAAGGTGACTGGTACGTCATCCACTCCTACGCCGGTTACGAAAACCGCGTGAAGGCCAACCTTGAGACCCGCATCCAGACCCTGGACATGGAAGATTACATCTTCGAGATCCAGGTGCCCATGGAAGAGGTCGTCGAGATCAAGAATGCCCAGCGCAAGGTCATCAACCGCGTCCGCATTCCCGGCTACGTCCTGGTCCGCATGGACCTGACCGACGCTTCCTGGGGCGCCGTCCGCCACACTCCCGGCGTTACCGGCTTCGTGGGCAACGCCCACAACCCTGTGCCGCTGCGCCTCGACGAGGTCTTCTCCATGCTCGCGCCGGTCTTCGAAGAAGAGCAGGCCGAGAAGGGCAAGCCGGTCAACAAGCAGCACCAGGCGCCGGTGGACGTCGACTTCGAGGTCGGCGAGTCCGTCATCGTCAAGGAAGGCCCGTTCGAGACCCTTCCCGCCACGATCTCCGAGATCAAGGTCGAATCCCAGACCCTCGTGGTGCTGGTCTCCATCTTCGAGCGCGAAACGCCCGTCACCCTGGCGTTCAACCAGGTCACCAAGATCTGATTACCCGAGAATTCGTTCCGGCGCCGCCCGCTTAGCGGCTCCGGAACGGCAGGCCGCCTTGCCATGGCGGCCAAAAACCTGGGCCACGCTCCTGTGCCCCAGGAAGTTATTGAGAGAAGGACCCTACATTGGCTCCCAAGAAGAAGGTCACCGGCCTCATCAAGCTGCAGATCCAGGCAGGAGCCGCTAACCCGGCCCCGCCGATCGGTCCCGCACTTGGCCAGCACGGCGTCAACATCATGGAATTCTGCAAGGCGTACAACGCTGCAACGGAAGCCCAGCGCGGCAACGTCATCCCCGTGGAAATCACCGTCTACGAGGACCGTTCCTTCACGTTCATCACCAAGACCCCGCCGGCTGCAGAACTCATCAAGAAGGCTGCAGGCGTTGCCAAGGGTTCGGCTACCCCGCACACCGTCAAGGTTGCCAAGCTGACCCAGGCACAGGTCAACGAGATCGCCTCCACCAAGATGGAAGACCTCAACGCCACCAGCCTCGAAGGCGCAGCGAAGATCATCGCCGGCACCGCCCGCTCCATGGGTATCACCGTCGAGGGCTAATCCCCCTACCGCCGCCTGACGCCGCGCATCAGCATGGCGCCGAGTGGCACCGCCGGAATCCCGGCACCACCAACAATTGAAATGCCGGTTATCCGGGACGAATAACCGTCCGGATCACCGGCTGTGGCAGGGCCCAGCGCGGTCCGCAGACCACAACTGCACAAGGAGAAAGAGCAGCATGGCAAAGCGCAGCAAAGCATATGAGGCAGCAGCCGCCAAGATCGACGCGGAGAAGTCCTACGCGCCGTTCGAGGCAGTGACCCTCGCCAAGGACACCAACCCGTCCAAGTTCGACGCCACCATTGAGGTTGCTTTCCGCCTCGGCGTGGACCCCCGCAAGGCTGACCAGATGGTCCGCGGTACGGTCAACCTGCCCCACGGCACCGGTAAGACCGCCCGCGTCCTGGTCTTCGCCACGGGCGACAAGGCCGAGGCAGCTATCGCAGCCGGCGCCGACTTCGTTGGCTCCGACGACCTGATCGAAAAGATCGCCGGCGGCTGGACCGACTTCGACGCCGCTGTTGCCACCCCTGACCTCATGGGCAAGGTTGGCCGCCTCGGTAAGGTCCTCGGCCCGCGCAACCTGATGCCGAACCCGAAGACCGGTACGGTTACCCCGGACGTCACCAAGGCTGTCAATGACATCAAGGGCGGCAAGATCGACTTCCGCGTCGACAAGCACTCCAACCTGCACTTCATCATCGGCAAGGTGTCGTTCGACGCCGTCAAGCTGGCTGAGAACTATGCAGCAGCGCTGGAAGAGGTGCTTCGCTTGAAGCCTTCCGCTTCGAAGGGCCGCTACATCCAGAAGGCCACCGTTGCCACCACCTTCGGCCCCGGCATCTCCGTGGACCCGAACGTCACCAAGGTGCTCACCGAGGCCTAAGCCTTACAGAACATCTGCCCGGATCATTCCGGGGCATTGAAAACCGCCCGGCGCGCATGCGCCGGGCGGTTTTTGCTTAACTTGTTCACACGTTCTGCCTAAGCTGGGGAAATGCCCGGGACACCGCTTCCCTTCCCGCCGGACGCGGACGCCGTCGGCATCAACATCAGTCGCGTGGAGATCCCCTCGCGGGGGAACCGAACGCAACCGCCCGGCGTCGTACCTTCCGAAGACTTCCGTGCATGCCATTCCCTGCGCGAAACCCACGAACTCTCGCTCTGGGGCAACCTGGACCGGTGCCCGACGCTGGCCGAGTCGCTGGAATTCTGGCGGGGGAACCAGTACGAGGAGCGGCACCTGTTCCTGGCCCGCCGCGACGGCAGTCCTGCGGGGCTGTGTTCGGTCACCCTGCCCTTGCGGGAGAACACCGATACCGCGGGAATCGATGTACTGGTCCACCCGGCCCAAAGGCGGCAAGGCGTTGGCCGCACGCTGCTGCAGTTTGCAGAAGCCGCGGCCCGCAGCCGGGGGCGCACCTCATTGGACGGGTACCACGAGATCCCGCTGGAACGCGTCGGCCCGGGTGCGGCCATGCTGCCTGCGAAGTCCGGATCAGGTGCGCTTCCCCTCGCCGATCCCGCCACTGCCTTTGCCTCTTCGGCCGGCTACTCGCTTGAACAGGTGGAACGGTCCGGCCGGCTGGACCTGCCCGTGCCTGCAGGGCTTATGACCCGGATTGAGGCTGAAGCCGCCGCCCGGGCCGCCGCCTACACGGTGGTCCGCTGGGACGATCACTGCCCCGACGAATTCGTTGCCGGCCTTGCCGCGCTTAAAGCGACCATGAGCACCGATGTCCCCACTGCCGCCCTGGGCTGGGAACGGGAGGACTGGGATCCTGCCCGGGTCCGCGACGAGGAGGCCGCCATGGTCCGCGGCGGTGTGCAGTCTGTGGTGGCAGCGGCCCGGCACCGCGGGACGGGTGAACTGGTTGCATATACGGTCCTGAACTGGCGTCCGGAAGTACCGGGATCCGCCACCCAGCAGGACACGCTGGTGGCCGGGCCGCACCGCGGCCACCGGCTGGGCATGCTGGTCAAGGCCGCAAACCTGGGCCGGGCGCAGGCCAGGTGGCCTTCGGTCCGCTCGGTTTTGACGTGGAACGCCAGCGAAAACCAGCATATGCTTTCGATTAATATTGCGCTTGGATTCAGGCCTGCCGGCTATGAAGGGGAGTGGCAGAAGCGGCTGGGATGATGCCCCGTATGGCAAAAGACGTGAAGATCGAGCAGCTCTGGATTCCCGACTCCCTTGAGGCCCCTGACGCTGCCGATTTCCTTGCCGCCCTCGAAGTGGGCAGGAAAGTTCGGATGGCCACCTGGGGGAGTGACGACCTCGCCTACGGTCCCCTCGAGAAGCTCCTTGAATTCGAGGATCCGTACGAGCGGCAACTGATCCTCGTCGCCAAAGTGGACGGCGAAATAGTCGGGACCGTGGACATCGCACTGCCCCTGACCGATCACCTGGACCTGGCGGAATTCACCCTGGACATCCTGCCCGAATTCCAGCGGCAGGGCGTGGGGCGGCGGCTCCTGGAGGCCGCCGAGCAGCTTGCCCGCGGCGAGGGCCGCACCATGATCCTGGTGGACACCAATCATCCCGGCGCATCGCTGGATGAGTTCGAACAGGCCCTCCTGGTGCCGGGGACCGGGCCGGGCTTCGTCCCGCTGGACAGCCGCGAGGTGGAGTTCGCCCAGAAGACCGGGTACACCCTGCAACACATTGAGCAGTTCAGCGCCTGCATCCTGCCACTGGATTCGAAGCTTGTGGCGGACCTGCAGGCAGAGGCCGATGACGCCAACAACGGCCGCTACCGCCTGCACCACTGGACCGACCGCTGCCCGGACCGCTGGCTTGAGGCCGTCGCGGTACTCGAGAACCAGGCCGGTGCGGACGTTGACCCCGATCTTGACGTCCCTGTGGAGCAGGACTTGGTGTTCGACGGCGGCATCCTGCGCGAAGCCGAGGACGTCGCCATCGCGCAGGGCCGGCGGACGGTGGTCACCGCCGTCGAGCATCTCGCCTCGGGCACGCTGGTGGGGCTGACCACCATCACCGTGCTGGCACACCGGGCGGACGTGGTGTTCCAGGACGACACGCTGGTGCTGCAGGAGCACCGGGGCAACAAGCTGGGCCTGCTGATCAAGGTCTCCAACATGGAACGGCTCACCGAGCAGTTCCCTGACGCCCGCGTCATCTACACCTGGAACGCTCCGGACAACAGGTACCTCCTTACCGTCAACCAGCAGCTGGGCTTCCGCATTGCCGGGGTGACCGGGATCTGGCAGAAAGAGCTGCCGAAGCTCCATACCAGTACCAGCTGAGGCCCCGATTTGGCGTCCTGCCACGGGCTCCCGTAGACTTGGAGGACCAAAGACCGTCGGTTGTTGGAAATCCACTCTTTCGAGCATTGCTCAACTCTGCAGTTGTGCGCGGGAGATGAAGTGGTTTTCTGGACGAAGGACCCTGACATAGGGCGGCCGGCGCAGGTGAACGAAGCAACGCTCCATGGAAACATGTTGAGCCAAGCCCCGTGCATCTGCGCGGGGCGTTTTTAGTTTTAGCTCACCTGAGCGGGACCCTCGAATACCGGCACTATCCCCGGAAGGAGGGTTATGGCAACGCCTACCAAGGTTTCAGCAGTAGCTGAGATCACTAACGATTTCAAGGAATCGAACGCCGCTGTCCTGACCGAATACCGCGGGCTCACCGTTGCACAGCTCAAGCAGCTGCGTGTTTCTCTCGGCCAGGACACCAAGTTCGCGGTCGTCAAGAACACCCTGACCGCCATTGCAGCCAAGGAAGCCGGCGTCGAAGCATTCGACGGCCAGCTTGCCGGCCCCACTGCAATCGCGTTCATCAAGGGTGACGCAGTTGCCGCTGCCAAGAGCCTGACGGATTTTGCTAAAGCCAACAAGCAGCTGGTCATCAAGACCGGTTACTTCGAAGGCAAGGCACTGGACGCCAGCGAGGTCGCCGCACTGGCTGCCCTCGAGTCCCGTGAGCTGCAGCTCGCCAAGGTTGCAGGCATCCTCAAGGCTCCTGCTGCCGCAGCTGCACGCATCATCGATGCGCTGCGTCTCAAGCTTGAAGAAGAGAACGGTGCACCGGCAGCTGCCGAAGCGCCGGCCGCTGAAGAGTCTGCTGACTCTGCAGCTGAAGCAGCAGCCGAGGCACCCGCCGAGGCTCCCGCTGCCGAAGAGAACTAATTCTCTTTACCCCACCAGACTCCGGTGTCTGTCCGGCTCCGCGCCGTTCGGACACCACAACAGGAAGGACGCCTACCATGGCGAAGCTCAGCAACGAAGAGCTCATTGAAGCTTTCAAGGAACTGACCATCATCGAGCTCTCCGAGTTCGTCAAGCTCTTCGAAGAGACCTTCGAAGTAACCGCTGCTGCTGTAGCCGTTGCCGGCCCCGCCGCCGGTGGCGCTGCTGAAGAGGCTGAAGAGAAGACCGAATTCGACGTCGTTCTCGAGTCCGCTGGCGAAAAGAAGATCGCAGTGATCAAGGAAGTACGTGCCATCACTTCCCTGGGTCTGAAGGAAGCCAAGGACCTGGTTGACAGCGCACCCAAGGCTGTTCTCGAAGGCGCCACCAAGGAAGCTGCCGAGAAGGCCAAGGAGCAGCTCGAGGCTGCAGGCGCCAGCGTTACCGTCAAGTAACAACGGTTTCTCCACTAAAAACCCCGTCCCACTGCCTGGCAGTGGGGCGGGGTTTTTTGCGTCCGGACCCCAACTGAGTAGCAGCAGGTGTCGTTATGAGCCCTCATAACCACACCTGCTGCTACCTACATCGGGTTGGGGTCAGAAATATCCGCGACGACGGCGCCGAGGGCGGACGTGAGGGCGTCGGCGTCGACGAAGGCGCTGTAACCATGGGCGCCGGCACCCATCGATATCCGCCGCCCCGTGATGGTGGCGTCGGCATATACGGGCCACGGGCTGGTGCTCCCCAGCGGGGTAATGGTTCCGCGTTCGTAGCCCGTTGCCTCGAGGGCGATGTCCGCCGGCGGCAGGGAGAGCTTGTTGACGCCCACCAGCTGCCGCAGTTTGGGCCAGGAGATCTGCCGGTCGCCGGGGACCAGGGCGAACAGGAAGGTCCCGTTCTTGTGCTTCACCACCAGGGATTTGACGATGTCCGCCGGCGTGATGCCAAGGATTCCGGCGGCCTCTTCGAGGCTCCTCGCCGCTGGCCGTTCCACAACCTCCACGTGGAGGCCGCGGGTGGCAGCGTCGGCCAGGAACCGTTCGCGTCCGACGCCGTCCCTTCCGTTTGCCGCTTTGTCCGCCATCAGTCGCGGTAGAGCAGGAGCGCTTCGCCCTGCCCTCCTCCGCCGCACAGGGACACCGCTGCCTTGCCGGTTCCGCGCCGCTTCAGCTCGTGCGCGGCGTGCGCGGCCAGGCGTGCTCCCGACGCCCCGATGGGGTGGCCCAGGGCGATGGCGCCGCCGTGGATGTTGCACTTCTCCAGCGGATAGTCGAGGTCCTTCAACGACTGCACCGCCACCGACCCGAAGGCTTCGTTGATCTCGATGAAGTCGAGGTCAGCTGTGCTCCAGCCGGCCTTGCCCAGGGCGTTCATGATGGCGTTCGAGGGCTGGGAGTGCAGCGAGTTGTCAGGCCCGGCCACCTGGCCCGGCTTGCCAACCACCGCGAGGTATTCCAGTCCGTGCTCTTCGGCGTAAGCCCGCGATGACAGCACCAGGGCCGCGGCGCCATCGGAAAGGGGGGAGGAGTTGCCCGCCGTGATGGTGCCGTCGGTGACGAAGGCGGCGCGAAGCCCGCCGAGGGACTCCACGGACGAATTGGGCCGGACGCCCTCGTCCGTGCCCACCACCAGGGGGTCACCCTTCCGCTGCTTGACGCTGATGGCGACGATCTCGTCGTCGAACGTTCCGTTCTTGGCGGCCAGCGCCGCACGCTGGTGGGACTGGGCCGCAACGTTGTCCTGTGAAGGCCTGTCGATGCCGAGGGCGAGGTTGCCTGTCTCGGTGGACAGGCCCATCGACTGGCCGTCGAAGGCATCGGTGAGCCCGTCATGGGAGGCCACGTCGAGGGCCTGGATGGAACCGTAGGTCCAGCCCTGCCGCGACCCCGGCAGGATGTGGGGAGCCCGGGTCATCGACTCCTGGCCGCCGGCCACCACCACTGCGGCTTCGCCGGCGCGGATCATCCGGGCCGCGTCGATGACGGCGGTGAGCCCCGACAGGCATACCTTGTTGATCGTCACCGCGGGGACGTTCCAGCCGATCCCGGCGGCAATGGCGCTCTGGCGGGCCGGGTTCTGGCCCGCCCCCGCCTGCAGGACCTGGCCCATGATGACCGCTTCCACGTCACCCACCGCTGCGCCGCTGGCGTCCAGGGCGGCGCGGATGGCGTGCGCGCCAAGGTCTACGGCCGTGAAGCTGGCCAGTTGCCCGTTGATCCGCCCCTGCGGGGTGCGGACTGCTGAAAGGATGACAACGTCGCTGTTGCCGGGGGAGTTGCCCATGGTTATCTCTTCCGATCTCATCCGGTGTAAGCCACCAAGGTTATCGTGACCCTGGTCACCCATCTATTCAAACGCGGCGGCAGGCATGTGCATTCCGGGCCTGCGCCGCCTGGAGCCGCGTTAGCTGGAAGACAGCAGGGGAGAGGTCCCCATGGCCGGAATGTGCACGACGGCGGCAGCTTGCGTAGGGTGGACGGCGGAAACTCATGCAGGGGGCAGCCATGCCGCACCCGGGACGGATGGAGCAATGACAGTGAAGAAGATCCTCGCCCTGGCAGCAGTTGTTGGCGTAGCCGGGCTGACTGCCTGCTCGGTGTCGGCGCCCGCTCCGGCCGAAACCGCTGACGCTGGCCAGTCCGCGAGCCCGGCTGCCAGCAGTACCGGCTCCGCCAGTGACGGCCCGTCAGCGTCCTCCGGCACGTCCGGCGGCGCCAAGGAAGCCTGCGAACGCTTCAACTCGCTGTTTGCCGACTACGCCGCTGTGCCCTCCGGGGACGCCAACGGCTACGAGAACATCTACCTGCAGGCAGAGGACGCCAAGGACACCGTCACCGGCGACCTCCAGGGCCTGTTCGCGTCGCTCAGCCTCCTGGCCATTGACCATTCCAGTGCGGCCGAAAGCGGCGGCGAACCCGCGCAGGCTTCAAAGGACGCAGTGCGTGACGCGGTGTTCGCCAACTCGGGGACCTGCTCTGCCGAAGGCGTGACGCTGAAGCTCTAGCCCGCCGCCGGAAACCCGGATCCGGCCGGAAACGGGTGCTTGCAATCCTGCGCGAAGTGGGGTAGACACATAGGTTGTTTTGCCGTATCGTAGATATTTGCGTCTTCCCTGTTTACCTTCAGCCTTCATATAGCGGTGGGCTTTGCCTGGCAGCTGGCAATCAACGTGCCGTCGATACGTCACATCACAGCCAGCCGGGCCCCGGGTCATATAGCGGAACCGGATGGTAGCGCTGCGGAGTAACTTCTGCAGGGTGCACAGCGGGGGAGATCTGAAAACGCCTGAAGGTCTGTGGAAGGATCCCTCTTGGTCGCCTCGAGCACCTCTAATAACGAAACCGCTAACACCGCCGACAGCACTGATGGTGCCACTCGCCGGCTCTCATTCGCAAAGATTCACGAACCCCTTGATGTTCCGAATCTGCTTGCCCTGCAGACGGACAGCTTTGACTGGCTCGTCGGCAACGAACGCTGGCAGGCACGCGTAGCGAAGGCCGTCGAAGAAAACGATCTCAGCGTCGCTACGACGTCCGGCCTGTCGGACATCTTCGAAGAGATCTCCCCGATCGAGGATTTCCAGGGCACCATGTCCCTGAGCTTCTCCGATCCGGAGTTCGCTGACCCCAAGTACACCATGGCCGAATGCAAGGACCGGGACGCTACGTACTCGGCTCCGCTGTACGTCAAGGCCGAGTTCATGAACAACAACACGGGCGAAATCAAGCAGCAGACCGTGTTCATGGGCGACTTCCCGCTGATGACCGAGAAGGGTACCTTCGTGGTCAACGGCACCGAGCGTGTCGTCGTCTCCCAGCTGGTCCGTTCGCCGGGCGCCTACTTTGAGCGTGCCGCTGACAAGACCAGTGACAAGGACATCTTCACCGCCAAGATCATCCCGTCCCGCGGTGCATGGTTTGAGCTTGAGATCGACAAGCGCGACCAGGTCGGTGTCCGCCTCGACCGCAAGCGCAAGCAGTCCGTCACGGTCCTGCTGAAGGCCCTCGGCTGGACTGAAGGCCAGATCCTCGAAGAGTTCGGCCAGTACGACTCCATGCGCGCAACGCTGGAGAAGGACGCCACCGAAACCCGCGAAGACGCCCTGCTGGATATCTACCGCAAGCTGCGTCCGGGCGAGCCGCCCACCGTCGAGGCTGCCCAGTCCCTGCTGGACAACCTGTACTTCAACTCCAAGCGCTACGATCTGGCCAAGGTTGGCCGCTACAAGATCAACCGCAAGCTGGGCATCGACCGCTCCCTTGGCGACAAGGAAGCCTCGGTCCTGCACGTTGAAGACATCGTCGCCATGATCAAGTTCCTCGTTGCGCTGCACGCCGGCGAGAAGACCATCAAGGGCACCCGTGACGGCCAGGAAGTGGACCTGCGCGTCGAAATCGACGACATCGACCACTTCGGCAACCGCCGCATCCGCGCCGTCGGCGAGCTCATCGAGAACCAGGTCCGCACCGGCCTGTCCCGCATGGAGCGCGTTGTCCGCGAGCGTATGACGACCCAGGACGTCGAGGCCATCACGCCGCAGACCCTGATCAACATCCGTCCAGTCGTGGCAGCCATCAAGGAGTTCTTCGGAACGTCGCAGCTGTCGCAGTTCATGGACCAGAACAACCCGCTCTCGGGTCTGACCCACAAGCGCCGCCTGTCCGCGCTTGGCCCGGGTGGTCTGTCCCGTGACCGTGCCGGCATGGAAGTTCGTGACGTGCACCCGTCCCACTACGGACGTATGTGCCCCATCGAAACTCCTGAAGGCCCGAACATTGGTCTGATCGGTTCGCTGGCTTCCTATGGACGCATCAACCCGTTCGGTTTCATCGAGACGCCGTACCGCCTGGTCAAGGACGGAGTCGTTTCCGACGACGTCCAGTACCTGACGGCCGACGACGAAGCCGAGGTCCTGATCGCCCAGGCCAACGCACCGCTGGATGCTGACAAGAAGTTCTCGGAAGAGACCGTTCTTGTCCGTGCCCGTGGTGGTGGAGGCGAGCCTGTTCTGGTTCCCGCCGCCGACGTCGAGTTCATGGACGTTTCCCCGCGCCAGATGGTGTCCGTGGCTACGGCCCTGATCCCGTTCCTCGAGCATGACGATGCCAACCGTGCACTCATGGGTGCCAACATGCAGCGCCAGGCCGTGCCGCTGGTCCGTTCCGAGGCCCCGTTCGTGGGTACCGGCATGGAGCGCGCCGCAGCCGTCGACGCCGGTGACGTCACCATCGCCAAGAAGGCAGGTGTGGTTACCGAGGTCTCCGCTGAGCTGGTCATCATGCTCAACGACGACGGTACGGAAACCAACTACCGCATCAACAAGTTCGCACGCTCCAACCAGGGCAACTGCTACAACAACCGCGTCCTGGTTAACGAAGGCCAGCGCCTGGAGGTCGGCGGCATCATTGCTGACGGCCCGGCAACGGACCAGGGCGAGCTCGCCCTCGGTAAGAACCTGCTCGTGGCATTCATGTCATGGGAAGGCCACAACTTCGAGGACGCCATCATCCTCTCGCAGCGCATTGTTGCCGAGGACGTTCTTTCCTCCATCCACATCGAGGAGCACGAGATCGATGCCCGCGACACCAAGCTTGGTGCCGAGGAAATCACCCGTGACATCCCCAACGTGTCCGAGGAAGTCCTGGCAGGCCTGGACGAGCGTGGCATCATCCACATCGGTGCCGAGGTCGAAGCCGGCGACATCCTGGTCGGTAAGGTCACCCCCAAGGGCGAAACCGAACTGACCCCGGAAGAGCGCCTGCTGCGCGCCATCTTCGGTGAGAAGTCCCGCGAAGTGCGCGACACCTCCCTCAAGGTGCCGCACGGCGAGTCCGGCACCGTCATCGGTGTCCGCGTCTTCGACCGCGACAACGACGACGAGCTGCCCCCGGGCGTGAACCAGCTGGTCCGCGTCTACGTGGCCGCCAAGCGCAAGATCACCGACGGCGACAAGCTCGCCGGCCGCCACGGCAACAAGGGTGTTATCTCCAAGATCCTTCCGATCGAGGACATGCCCTTCCTTGCCGACGGCACCCCCGTTGACATCGTCCTGAACCCGCTGGGTGTCCCGGGCCGTATGAACGTGGGCCAGGTGCTCGAAACGCACCTCGGCTGGGTTGCCAAGACCGGTTGGAAGATTGAAGGCGAGCCCGAGTGGGTCAAGCAGCTGCCGAACCTGCCGCGCGAGAGTGGTCCCACCACTGTTGCAACGCCGGTGTTCGACGGCGCCCGCGAAGAGGAAATCACGGGCCTGCTCGACTCCACCAACGTGACCCGCGACGGTGACCGCCTGATCAACTCCTCCGGCAAGACCCGCCTGTTTGACGGCCGCTCCGGCGAGCCGTTCCCGGATCCGATCTCGGTCGGCTACATGTACATCCTGAAGCTCCACCACCTGGTGGACGACAAGATCCACGCCCGCTCCACCGGCCCCTACTCCATGATCACGCAGCAGCCGCTGGGTGGTAAGGCACAGTTCGGTGGCCAGCGCTTTGGTGAAATGGAAGTGTGGGCCCTCGAAGCCTATGGCGCCGCCTACACGCTCCAGGAACTCCTCACCATCAAGTCCGATGACATCCACGGCCGCGTCAAGGTCTACGAAGCCATCGTCAAGGGCGAGAACATCCCGGAGCCGGGCGTTCCCGAATCCTTCAAGGTCTTGATCAAGGAAATGCAGTCGCTGTGCCTGAACGTGGAAGTGCTTTCCACGGACGGAACCACAATTGAAATGCGTGACTCTGATGACGCAGTCTTCACGGCTGCGGAAGAACTGGGCATCGATCTGTCTCGCGCAGAGCCCAGCTCCGTAGAAGAGGTCTAGCAGGTCCGGTCCGACGGCGGGTGCCCACCCGCCGTCGGACCTGACCTCCCTCATTCGTCAAGACTTCAGAATTTAGAGAACAAGAGAGAACAGGGACCATATGTCCAGCGAATCCTCCTTCGGCCTCATGCAGATCGGCCTCGCCACCGCGGAAGACATCCGCGGCTGGTCTTACGGCGAGGTTAAGAAGCCGGAAACCATCAACTACCGCACGCTCAAGCCCGAGAAGGACGGCCTCTTCTGCGAGAAGATCTTCGGCCCGTCCCGCGACTGGGAATGCTACTGCGGCAAGTACAAGCGCGTGCGCTTCAAGGGCATCATCTGTGAGCGCTGTGGCGTTGAGGTCACCCGCGCCAAGGTACGCCGTGAGCGCATGGGCCACATCGAGCTCGCCGCTCCCGTCACCCACATCTGGTACTTCAAGGGTGTTCCGTCCCGCCTGGGCTACCTCCTTGACCTGGCACCGAAGGACCTCGAAAAGGTCATCTACTTCGCTGCCTACATGATCACCAGCGTCGACGAGGCTGCCCGCCACGAGGAACTGCCCAACCTGCAGGTTGAGCACGACATCGAGAAGAAGCAGCTCATCGACAACCGCGACTCGGACATCGCGGCGATCGCCCGCGACCTCGAAGGCGAAATTGCCCGCCTTGAGGGCGAAGGCGCCAAGGCTGCCGACAAGAAGAAGGCCCGCGACTCCGCCGACCGCCAGATGGCCAACGTGCGCAAGCGCGCCGACGCCGACATCGAGCGCCTCGAGCAGGTCTGGGACCGCTTCAAGAACCTCAAGGTTGCCGACCTCGAAGGCGACGAGGGCCTGTACCGCGAACTGCGTGACCGTTACGGCATGTACTTCGAAGGCTCCATGGGTGCCGAGGCCATCAAGAAGCGCCTCGAGGGCTTCGACATGCAGGCCGAATCCGACCTGCTGCGCGACATCATTGCCAACGGCAAGGGCCAGCGCAAGACCCGCGCCCTCAAGCGCCTGAAGGTGGTCAACGCATTCCTGACCACCAACAACAGCCCGCTCGGCATGGTCCTCGACGCCGTCCCGGTGATCCCGCCGGAACTGCGCCCCATGGTCCAGCTGGACGGTGGCCGCTTTGCGACCTCCGACCTCAACGACCTGTACCGCCGTGTGATCAACCGCAACAACCGCCTCAAGCGCCTGCTTGACCTGGGTGCTCCGGAGATCATCGTCAACAACGAGAAGCGCATGCTTCAGGAAGCTGTTGACAGCCTCTTCGACAACGGCCGCCGCGGCCGTCCGGTCACCGGACCGGGCAACCGTCCGCTGAAGTCCCTGAGCGACATGCTCAAGGGCAAGCAGGGCCGTTTCCGCCAGAACCTCCTCGGCAAGCGCGTCGACTACTCGGGCCGTTCGGTCATCGTCGTCGGCCCGCAGCTGAAGCTGCACCAGTGCGGCCTGCCCAAGCAGATGGCCCTGGAGCTCTTCAAGCCGTTCGTGATGAAGCGCCTGGTTGACCTCAACCACGCACAGAACATCAAGTCGGCCAAGCGGATGGTTGAGCGTTACCGCCCGCAGGTGTGGGACGTGCTCGAAGAGATCATCACCGAACACCCGGTGCTGCTCAACCGTGCACCTACCCTGCACCGCCTGGGCATCCAGGCGTTCGAGCCGCAGCTTGTTGAAGGCAAGGCTATCCAGCTTCACCCGCTGGTTTGTGGCGCCTTCAACGCTGACTTCGACGGCGACCAGATGGCAGTGCACCTGCCGCTGAGCCCCGAGGCGCAGGCCGAGGCGCGCATCCTGATGCTGTCCTCGAACAACATCCTGAAGCCGTCCGACGGACGCCCGGTCACCCTGCCTTCGCAGGATATGATCATCGGCCTCTACCACCTGACCACCAAGCGGAAGGGTTCGGCCGGCGAAGGCCGCATCTTCGGTTCGGTATCCGAGGCCATCATGGCGTTCGATGCCCGCGACCTGCACCTGAACTCCCAGGTCAAGATTCGCCTCGAAGGCTTCGTGCCCTACGCCGGTTGGGAAGCCCCCGAAGGTTGGGAGCAGGGCCAGCCCGCAATCGTGGAAACCTCCCTGGGCCAGGTCCTCTTCAATGAGACCCTGCCCGAGGACTACCCCTGGGTTGAAGCTGTAGCGGATAAGGGCGAACTGTCCAGGATCGTCAACGACCTCGCTGAGCGCTACCCGAAGGTTGTTACCGCGGCCACGCTGGACAACCTGAAGGATGCCGGTTTCTACTGGGCCACCCGTTCGGGCGTCACGGTTGCCATCTCCGATATCGAG
Source organism: Pseudarthrobacter sp. SORGH_AS 212 (assembly GCF_030818145.1). Taxonomy (NCBI): domain Bacteria; kingdom Bacillati; phylum Actinomycetota; class Actinomycetes; order Micrococcales; family Micrococcaceae; genus Pseudarthrobacter; species Pseudarthrobacter sp. SORGH_AS 212. The sequence goes on from NZ_JAUTAA010000001.1 coordinate 3,396,182, forward strand.
GTTCCGGCTGCCAAGCCGCAGATCCTTGCCGGTTACGAGGAACGCGCCGCCAAGATCCAGGGCCAGTACGACAAGGGCCTGATCGACGACGACGAGCGTCGCCAGGAGCTCATCGAGATCTGGAACAAGGCCACCAACGACATCGCTGCGGTGATGCGTGAGAGCCTGTCGCCGATGAACACCATCAACCGCATGGTGTCCTCCGGTGCCCGTGGTAACTGGATGCAGGTCCGTCAGATCGCGGGTATCCGTGGCCTGGTGGCCAACCCGAAGGGTGAGATCATCCCGCGCCCCATCAAGTCCTCCTACCGTGAGGGCCTGTCGGTGCTGGAGTACTTCATCGCCACGCACGGTGCCCGTAAGGGCCTCGCCGATACCGCTCTGCGTACCGCCAACTCGGGTTACCTGACCCGACGCCTGGTGGACGTCTCGCAGGATGTCATCGTCCGTGAAGAGGACTGCGGCACCGAGCGTGGGCTGGTCACGCCGATCGCCGTTGCCGACTCCAACGGTGAGCTGGTCCTGGACGAGAACGTCGAGAACAGCGCCTACGCACGTACGCTGGCAGTCGACGTCGTGGACTCCGAGGGCAACGTCCTTGCAGCCGCCGGCACCGACTGCGGCGACGTCGTCATCGACGAGCTCTTCAAGGCCGGCATCACCGAGGTCAAGGTCCGCTCCGTCCTTACCTGTGAGTCCAGCGTTGGCACCTGCGCCCTGTGCTACGGCCGTTCGCTGGCCACCGGCAAGACCGTGGACATCGGCGAGGCTGTCGGCATCATCGCCGCCCAGTCCATCGGTGAGCCCGGTACCCAGCTGACCATGCGTACGTTCCACACCGGTGGTGCAGTGTCCGCCGGCGGTGGCGACGACATCACCCAGGGTCTGCCCCGTATCCAGGAGCTCTTCGAAGCCCGTACTCCGAAGGGTGTTGCGCCGATTGCCGAGGCAGCCGGCCGCATCGCCATCGAAGAGTCCGAGCGCCAGATGCGCCTGGTCATCACCCCGGATGACGGAACGGAAGAGATCGCTTACCCGGTCCTGCGCCGTTCACGCCTGCTGATCGAAGACGGCGACCACGTCACCGTTGGCCAGAAACTGATCAACGGTCCGGTGGACCCCAAGCAGGTCCTGCGCATCATGGGTCCGCGTGCGGCACAGAAGTTCCTGGTGGACGAAGTGCAGGGCGTGTACCGCAGCCAGGGCATCGGTATCCACGACAAGCACGTCGAGGTTATCGTCCGCCAGATGCTGCGCCGCGTCACGGTCATCGAGTCCGGCGAATCGGACCTGCTGCCCGGCGAGCTCGCCGAGCGCAGCCGCTTCGAGGATGCCAACCGCCGCGTTGTGTCCGAGGGCAAGACGCCGGCATCCGGACGTCCGGAGCTCATGGGCATCACCAAGGCGTCCCTGGCCACCGAGTCCTGGCTGTCCGCAGCTTCCTTCCAGGAGACCACCCGCGTCCTGACGCAGGCGGCCATGGAAGGCAAGAGCGATCCGCTGCTGGGCCTCAAGGAGAACGTCATCATCGGTAAGCTGATCCCGGCCGGCACGGGTCTCCCGCGCTACACCGAGGTCACCGTGGAGCCCACTGAAGAAGCGAAGGCCAACCTGTTCACCGGCCCCAGCGCATTCAGCGACTTCTCGTACGACACCCTGGGCGGTGACGGAGCCCCCGAGTTCCACGCCATCCCGCTGGATGACTACGATCTCGGCAACGACTTCCGCTAAAAACGGCTGTCAGCCCTTTCAAGGCCGGGCCCCGCACTTTCGAGTGCGGGGCCTGGCCCGTTAACCGGACCTTTTGCGCACGGGCACCCGGGGCGGTGGAGGACGACGGCGGCGGGCGGTTGCCGCCGTCGTGCGCCCTACACCTGATTAAGGCTCAGGATCAAGCCGTGCTAGACTTTTCTGTAATTGTTCTGTGTGGCAGTGGATGAAGGCCGCCGCAGCATCATTTTGGTTTTGTTCTCATGATGCTGGGTGTGAGCTTGTTTCCGGGTTGCGGGTAAGGTGCGCAACGAATGCCACCATTTTGCACGCCTAGGCAAGATTCAAGCCACCAAGGCTGCAGGGACAACGCCAAAACCGGAGCAGAGACGGCTGACGCCTGAATGTGCCGGTAGAGATCAAACCAACGGAGAACACGAGAGTGCCTACGATTAACCAGCTGGTCCGCAAGGGCCGCACGCCGAAGGTCAAAAAGACCAAGGCTCCTGCCCTGAACGGCAGCCCGATGCGCCGCGGTGTTTGCACCCGCGTTTACACCACCACCCCCAAGAAGCCGAACTCGGCTCTGCGTAAGGTTGCACGTGTGCGCCTTAACGGTGGCGTTGAAGTTACCGCTTACATCCCCGGTGTTGGCCACAACCTGCAGGAGCACTCCATTGTGCTCGTTCGCGGTGGTCGTGTGAAGGACCTCCCGGGTGTCCGCTACAAGATCGTCCGTGGCGCCCTCGATACCCAGGGTGTGAAGAACCGTAAGCAGGCCCGCAGCCGCTACGGCGCAAAGATGGAGAAGAAGTAATATGCCTCGCAAGGGTCCGGCCCCCAAGCGGCCGCTCGTACAGGATCCCGTTTACGGCTCCCCGCTGGTAACCCAGCTCATCAACAAGGTGCTCGTTGACGGCAAGAAGTCCACGGCAGAGCGCATTGTCTACGGTGCCCTCGAAGGCGCACGTGCCAAGTCCGGCGGCGACCCCGTGGCAGCACTGAAGAAGGCCATGGACAACGTCAAGCCTTCGCTTGAGGTCCGCTCACGCCGCGTCGGCGGCGCCACCTACCAGGTTCCGGTTGAGGTCAAGCCGGGCCGCTCCACCGCACTTGCCCTGCGGTGGCTGGTTGGCTACTCCAAGGCCCGCCGCGAAAAGACGATGACCGAGCGTCTCCAGAACGAAATCCTGGATGCGTCCAACGGTCTCGGTGCCGCTGTGAAGCGTCGCGAAGACACCCACAAGATGGCCGAGTCCAACAAGGCCTTCGCACACTACCGCTGGTAATACTCCCCGGACGCCGCCGGCTCAACCGAGCCGGCGGCGAACGTGTAGTCCATCCCAAAAGGAGACCCCGTGGCACAGGACGTGCTTACCGACCTTAGTAAGGTCCGCAACATCGGCATCATGGCCCATATTGATGCCGGCAAGACCACCACCACCGAGCGCATCCTGTTCTACACGGGTGTGAACCACAAGATTGGCGAAACGCACGACGGCGCTTCGACCACTGACTGGATGGAACAGGAAAAGGAACGCGGCATCACGATCACGTCGGCCGCCGTGACCTGCTTCTGGGAAAACAACCAGATCAACATCATCGACACCCCCGGCCACGTGGACTTCACTGTTGAGGTTGAGCGCTCCCTGCGCGTCCTCGACGGTGCCGTTGCTGTCTTCGACGGCAAGGAAGGCGTTGAGCCCCAGTCCGAGACCGTGTGGCGCCAGGCTGACAAGTACAACGTCCCGCGTATCTGCTTCGTCAACAAGATGGACAAGCTCGGCGCTGATTTCTACTTCACCGTAGACACCATCGTCAGCCGCCTCGGCGCCAAGCCGCTGGTCATGCAGCTGCCCATCGGTGCCGAGAACGACTTCATCGGCGTCGTGGACCTGCTGTACATGCGCTCCCTGGTGTGGCCCGGCGATGCCAAGGGTGACGTCACCATGGGTGCCAAGTACGAGATCCGCGAGATCCCGGCTGACCTCCAGGAAAAGGCCGAAGAGTACCGCGCAGCGCTCGTTGAGACTGTTGCAGAGTCCTCTGAGGAACTCATGGAGAAGTACCTTGAAGGCGAAGAACTCACCGTAGACGAGCTCAAGGCCGGCATCCGCAAGATGACGATCAACTCCGAGCTCTACCCGATCTTCTGTGGCTCCGCGTTCAAGAACCGTGGCGTCCAGCCGATGCTCGATGCGGTTGTCGACTACCTGCCGAACCCGCTCGACGTCCCGCCGATGGTCGGTCACGACCCCCGCGACGAAGAGAAGGAACTGACCCGCGCACCTTCCGCTGATGAGCCTTTCTCCGCACTGGCCTTCAAGATTGCAGCGCACCCGTTCTTCGGCCAGCTCACCTTCATCCGCGTGTACTCCGGTCACGTGGAAGCAGGCGCCCAGGTGGTCAACTCCACCAAGGGTAAGAAAGAGCGCATCGGCAAGCTGTTCCAGATGCACGCCAACAAGGAGATGCCCGTTGAGGGCGCCACCGCCGGCCACATCTACGCTGCCATCGGCCTCAAGGACACCACCACGGGCGACACCCTGTGCGACTCTGCGAACCAGATCGTGCTTGAGTCCATGAGCTTCCCGGAGCCCGTGATCTCGGTCGCCATCGAGCCGAACACCAAGGGTGACCAGGAGAAGCTCTCCACGGCCATCCAGAAGCTCTCCGCTGAGGACCCCACCTTCCAGGTGTCCCTCAACGAAGACACCGGCCAGACCATCATCGCCGGCATGGGCGAGCTCCACCTGGACATCCTGGTGGACCGCATGCGCCGCGAGTTCAAGGTCGAGGCAAACGTGGGTAAGCCCCAGGTTGCCTACCGCGAAACCATCAAGCGCGCCGTCGAACGCCACGACTACACGCACAAGAAGCAGACCGGTGGTTCGGGCCAGTTCGCAAAGATCCAGATTGCGATCGAACCGCTGGACACTGCCGACGGCGAGCTGTACGAGTTCGAGAACAAGGTCACCGGTGGCCGCGTTCCGCGCGAATACATCCCGTCTGTCGACGCTGGTATCCAGGATGCACTGAACGACGGCGTCCTGGCCGGTTACCCGGTAGTGGGCATCAAGGCCACGCTGGTTGACGGCGCGTACCACGATGTTGACTCCTCGGAAATGGCGTTCAAGATCGCCGGCCGTATGGCTTTCAAGGAAGCCGCACGCAAGGCGAACCCTGTCCTGCTCGAACCGCTGATGGATGTCGAAGTCCGCACCCCTGAGGAATACATGGGTGAAGTCATCGGTGACATCAACTCCCGCCGTGGCCAGATGCAGTCCATGGAAGATGCACAGGGCGTCAAGGTTATCCGTGCGCACGTTCCGCTGTCCGGCATGTTCGGCTACATCGGTGACCTGCGTTCGAAGACCCAGGGCCGTGCTGTGTACTCCATGACGTTCAACAGCTACGCGGAGGTCCCGAAGGCTGTCGCCGACGAGATCATCCAGAAGAGCCGCGGCGAGTAGTCCGTACAGGGCACTTAAAGCGAATACCTCGGCTGCGCAGCCGGAGACGGACAGCGCAGCCGGTGCAGGTGGCCGGGGCAGGCGGGGCCCATCCCGGTCAAGCCGGCTCCAGGCCATCTGCACGAACAGGCTCAGGGGATTAGTATTAGTTCCTGAATCTGCAATTTCACCAATCCAAAGCCCCCAAGTAGACTTGCCTGAGTTTCTGCCGCGAAAAGCGCGGTTGAAGGGCAAGCCATTTGAAATCGTTCTAGGAGGAACCTGTGGCAAAGGCAAAGTTCGAGCGGACTAAGCCGCACGTCAACATCGGCACCATCGGTCACGTTGACCACGGTAAGACGACGCTGACGGCCGCCATTTCCAAGGTGCTGTACGACAAGTACCCGGATCTTAACGAGAAGCGCGACTTCGCGTCTATCGACTCTGCTCCCGAAGAGCGTCAGCGCGGTATTACCATCAACATCTCCCACGTGGAGTACCAGACCGAAAAGCGTCACTACGCACACGTAGACGCCCCGGGTCACGCTGACTACATCAAGAACATGATCACCGGTGCTGCCCAGATGGACGGCGCAATCCTCGTGGTTGCTGCTACCGATGGCCCCATGGCTCAGACCCGCGAGCACGTTCTGCTTGCCCGCCAGGTTGGTGTTCCCTACCTGCTGGTCGCGCTGAACAAGTCCGACATGGTCGATGACGAAGAGCTCCTCGACCTCGTCGAAATGGAAGTTCGTGAGCTGCTCAGCTCGCAGGGCTTCGATGGCGATGAGGCTCCGGTTGTTCGCGTTTCCGGCCTCAAGGCCCTGGAAGGCGACCCGGTTTGGGTCAAGTCCGTTGAGGACCTGATGGCAGCTGTCGACGAGTCCGTTCCGGACCCCGTACGTGACCGCGACAAGCCGTTCCTGATGCCGATTGAAGACGTCTTCACCATCACCGGCCGTGGCACCGTTGTTACGGGCCGCGCCGAGCGTGGCACCCTCGCCATCAACTCCGAGGTCGAGATCGTTGGCATCCGCCCGGTCCAGAAGACCACGGTTACCGGTATCGAGATGTTCCACAAGCAGCTCGATGAAGCATGGGCCGGCGAGAACTGTGGCCTGCTGCTCCGTGGCCTGAAGCGCGACGATGTCGAGCGTGGCCAGGTTGTCGTCAAGCCGGGTTCCATCACCCCGCACACCGACTTCGAGGCAAACGTCTACATCCTGTCCAAGGACGAAGGCGGACGCCACAACCCGTTCTACTCGAACTACCGCCCGCAGTTCTACTTCCGTACGACGGACGTTACCGGCGTGATCACCCTGCCCGAGGGCACGGAAATGGTTATGCCCGGCGACAACACTGAGATGACCGTTGCGCTCATCCAGCCGATCGCTATGGAAGACGGCCTCGGCTTCGCTATCCGCGAAGGCGGCCGCACCGTTGGTTCGGGACGCGTCACCAAGATCATCAAGTAACTCTTGCTGATCACCGGATAGCCGGGATTATGTCCCGGTAATCCACAGAAGGCCCCGCTGCTGTGTGCAGCGGGGCCTTCTTTTGCTACCGTTAATCCAGTCACTGGATAAATCGCAGGACTAATGCCACGCCCTCCCTGAAAGGCCATCTCATGCCGGACGATTCGTACGAGGCAGGCTACCGGGCCGGTCACTTGCAGGGCTGGCTGGATGCCATGGCCAAAGTGGCAGAGGGCCAGGCGACGAAATCCACCACCTCGCCGCCGGAACGGGTGCAGGCCCAGGTCCAGGCACCCGCCCCGGCACCGGCTTCGGCAGTGCCGCCGACGTTCGCCCCGCCGATGGTCACGGCTTCTGCACCTCAGCCTGCTCCCGGACTGCCAAGTCGCGCTGCGGCACGCGCGCAGCCAGTGCCCGTGGGGGCCGTTGCGAAACCGCGGCCAAAGCCCACCACCCAGCCAGTTCCATACCGCGGATACGCGGATGCTCCGCCCCGGCCGGCAGAATCAGCCGAAGAGCTGGCAGCACGGCGGGAACGGCGTGACCGCCAGAACATCAACGTCACGCTGTATGTGGCGAGCCTCCTGCTCGTTGCCGCAGCGGCCCTGTTTGTGGGAACGGCGCTGCCGCCCATGATGAAGTTCGCAGGCGTTTGCTCCGTGGCTGCCCTGTTCTACGGCTCGGGATTCATCCTGCACCACCGTGTACCGCGCCTGAAGCCTGCTGCCGTGGCCTTCACTGGCACCGGGCTGGCGCTCGTCCCTGTCATCGGCCTGGCCCTTTACAGCTTTGTCTGGCAAAACGGACCTGCCGCGTGGCTCGCCACCTCGCTCGTTGGAACCCTTGCCTACATTGCGGCCGCCCTCCGGCTCGAAAGCCGCGTGCTGGCATATCTGTCGCTGACTTTCCTTGTTTCCACCGCTTGGTCGGGTATGGCAGTCCTCGATGCCGCCCTTGTCTGGTACTTCGTGATGCTCATCGCCGTGGCAGTCCTGTTTACCCTGCTGAGCCTGGCCAGGCCGGGCTGGCTTCCCCCGCTATTCCTGCGGCCCCTGGTAACTGTCCACCCTGTCGTGGTACCGGCCGTTGCCGTGGCTGCAACGTTCCTCGTGCGCACCAGCCTTGCCGAGTACGCACTGATCCTCGGGCTCAGCGGTGCATACTTCGCCACGATGGCCGCCGTATCGGGAGCAAGCTTCAGGCTCCGCAATTTCTATGCGGCCCGTGTTGCGCTGACAGTTGCCGGCACCGTGGCTGTCCTGGAGCTCACCGACACTGCGAGGGGCGCCCTGCTGGCCGCCGGCGTCCTGCTTGCCGTGCAGGCCATCGGCGTTACCGTAGGCGGCGGCCGTCTGGAGGCCTGGTTCCCTTCCAGGCGCCTTGAAGGGGAAAAGGAACCCCTGCCTTCGGACGTGGCCAATCCTGCCCCGAGCGACGCATGGGCGCCGCGCTGGCGTGCCGACGTCATGGTGACCCACGTGGTGCACTGGGCGTTGACGGCAGCCTTTGCGGGCAGCACTGTGCTGCGCAGTATTGCCGGTGCATGGGTGCCTGACGACGGTGCAGTTCCGCTGTGGGTCCCGGTACTGCTGCTTCTCCTCACGAGCTTTGTCCTGGCGGCCCGGCTGCGCCGGGCCGCTGAGTTCCTTCCGTTCGCGGGCATTGCCCTGGCGGGCGTTGTCAGCAGGGTGATGGGGGAGTGGGAATTCGCCCTTATGGTGCTCCTCACCGCGTTCTTCTGGTTAATGCGGGGGCTCCGTGAAAGCGGTATTCAACGGCAGATCCTCCTCTTCAACACCAGGATCGCAGGCACAGTTGCCGTTCCCGCCGTGACGGCCGCCTTGACGGAGGGGCGCATGCAGGGGCAGGCGGTCTGCTTCAGTGTTGTCGCAGCATCCGTGGTACAGCAGTTGTTGTCTGCGTGGGTGCAGCGGGGGAGTCGCAAGGAATTTGCATCCCAAGCCACCCTGATTGGCTTCTCCGTTCTTGGGACGGTGGGAGTCGCTGTTCTCGCCGCCGTGGACTCTTCGCCGGGACACTCGCTGACGTGGAGCGGGATTCTGCTGCAGCTCGCTGCAGCGGTTGCCATGGGTCTGCTCCTGGTACCCCGGCCGGGCGGGGAGCGCCCCTGGAGTCCCCGTGCAGGGGAAGTGGTGCCGCTGGTGCTGGCAAGCGTGATGGTGGAGTTCGCCTTCAGATGGATTACACCGGATGCCGGGAACATCGCACTGGCTGTAGTGGTGGCATACCTCGCCGTCACAGGGGGTCGGCTGCGGTCCCGGCTGCACCGTTGGGGATATTGGTGGCTTTGCCGCATCGCCGCCACATTGTTGGCGCTGACGCTGTTCGACAGGCTGGTCGGCTCCGCGGGCGCGCCAGTTGTAGGCGGCGAAGCTGTCGACCCCGCCACGCTGCTGGTTGCGGTGTTGGCCCTCCAGATGGCCGTGGTGCTGGTGTCTTTCCGGCTTGGGCGTTCTCCGCGTGGCGCGGCCGTGGATGCGGGTGTGGTTCTGGCGGTTCAGCTCATTGGGTGCACGATGCTGTGGCCGTTATCGGAGGGGAGCTGGCAGCATCTGGTCATCCCGGGCGCCACGGCGCTGTCGTCAGCTGCTGCCGGGCTGTTGCTGCGCGGTCAACGGGGCTCCGGGTGGTTCGCGCCGGCGTCATTCGTGGTGCTGGTAGGACTGTCCGCCGGTAACCTCACCCTGATCGAGGTGTTGCTGGGCATCTTTGCTGCCTTCGCCGCGGTGATGGTGGCGGCAGCTGCCCGGGCTGTGGAGAAGGGAGGGTACTTTATTGCGGCGAGGGTACTGACGGCGGCCCTGGCCGTGGTTCTCAGTTACGACGTATCGGCCTCCCCGGATCTTGTGTCGCTGACCCTTGCCGGCGTTCTTGCCGCGCAGCACGTCGTCAGGTGGCTGATGCGCTTCCGTCTTCAGATGGTTCCTTTCCAGCAGGCGGCGGTATGGGTCACCCTCGCAGGCCAGGCCGCCCTTCCGCTGGCCTACTTCAGCCGATTCGGAGCAGCCGGCACCGGTGGCGAACGCTGGATCCTCCTGGTGGAGTTCGGGCTGGTTCTTGTTTCGGCCGTCGTCGCCAGGGCCCTGTTCGCGGCGCGCGGTGCACTCTACTTCGCGGTCTTTGCCGTGCTGGGCGGGATGCTGGCACTGAGCCCGCTCGTGGCGCCTGCAGCGTCCCCGGTGCTGGGCTACACCGGAGTGGCACTTCTCCTGCTGGCGCTGGCGCTTGCGGCAGCGGTGGCCGGCGTATCGTGGTTCCGGCGGATGCCGGTCCCCTCCGGAACTGAGCGTTGGCTGTGGCTCGCAGCCGCACTGGGATACACCCTCAGCGCGCTGGTCCTCGCTCCGCAGGCCGATGATTGGATCGCCGGGTTCGCCGTCCTGGTGCTCGCCGCTGTCCTCTTCTGCGCCTCCCACGTTGAGCGGGCCGCGGTGCTGTACGCGCCGGCGTCGGCCGCTGTCCTGGTCGGTACCTTCATGGTGGTCCGGGAGGCGGCAGGCGGAAACCCGGACGTCTGGGCCGCCTATGCGCCCTGGCTCGGTGCCGGCGCGGCCGGTGCCGCACTATATGGTGTGCGAGTGGCAAGGTCCGCCCGGTTGGCAGCTGACCCCTTGCGCCGCTGGTCCCTGGCCGGCGCCGCGTTGGCCGGGCTCGCCCTGGCCACAGTTGCGGGTCTCCCGGCAGACACCACGGCCTGGGTTGCCGCCGCGGCACTAGCGGGCGCGGCAGCTGTCGGCATCGCGGAAGCCCCGGCAGGACTGCGCCGTGTGGCCTTCGAGGCGGGTGCTGTGGTGGTGATGGCCGGAGTTCAACGCGCGGCGATCTTCGAACTGGACGGCCGCCGGAGTTTTGGGACCGGCTTCCCGGATCCCTTCTGGGCGGCGCAGTGGTATGTGGTGCTTGGGGCCGCCCTTGCGTTCCTTCGGTACCGCTCCGGACAGTCCAAAGCCGGGCGCGGTATCGCTGTGGCGGCAGCCGTCCTGCTCTCCCTGACCGGGGCAGGAACCGTTTTTGGCGGCACTGCAGGGCAGCAGCTGTGGCTTTTGGTGCTGCTCGCTGTGCTGCTGGTCGGCGGGCTCCTGGCTGGCGAGAAGATCTTCGTCAGGTGGGGCGCAGCCGGTGTTGCCGCCTGCATTCTTTGGGCGATGCGCGGCTACACGTTCGTACTCCTGGCGCTCATCGCCGCCGGCCTGATTGCTTTTGCCGTATGGCGGCTGAACCGGAGCGCCGGCCCGGAGGCCGCGGAACCTGTGCGGCCTTCAGCGCCTTCAGCGCCTTCAGCACCATCAGATGCCGGCAGCGACGCTCCGGCCGGGAAAGTGCCCTGATACTGTTGCAGCATTGAGAGGAGCTCATCATGGGATGGCTTATTTTCCTGATCGTAGCCGCTGCCGTGGTGGCCGGGGTCTTCTGGGCGAAGAAACACTTCCGCCACGAGATCGACCGGGCAAAGCGGATTAACAGGGCCAACAAAAACCAGTAAACGGCACCGGCAGATGCTCCACGCCCTGCGGGGTGACTCTGCCAAGGCCACGGCTGCTTACCCGGCGGACTGCCCCCTGCGGGCCCGGGAGAGGGCCTGATACCAGTAGAACGATTGTTTCGGCGTACGCTCCTGGCTGGTGAAGTCGACGTGGACCAGGCCGAACCGCTGCGAGTACCCGGCCGCCCACTCGAAATTGTCCATGAGGGTCCAGACGAAGTAGCCGCGAAGGTCCACTCCGGAGGCGATCCCGCCCGGGGCCGTAGCTTCCAGGGCGGCTCCCAAGTGCGAGGCCAGATAGCTGACGCGCTCACCGTCCTGCAGGGTTCCGGATACTGTGTCCGGTTCGGGGAAGCTGGCACCGCCTTCTGTGATGTAGACCGGCGGGAGCGCCGCACCGTACCGGTCCCTCAGTTCCTGCAGCAGGACACCCAGGTGCCCGGGGGCCACGGGCCAGCCGAAGCCCGTGTTGCTGAACTCCGGGTAGCCCACCTCGTGGAAGGGCAGCCGTGCCACGGCCTTGTGCATGTCCGCAGGGATGGGGGCGACGCCCCGCCCCAGGGCCACCTTGACCGGGAAGTAGTAGTTCAGTCCGTAGAAATCGAGTGGCTGGTGGATGGTGCGCAGGTCGGAATCAGAGATGCGCCCGATCGAGCGCAGCCACGGCCGGGCATATACCGGAAGGTTGGGATAGCGGCCCAGCAGCACCGGGTCTGCATAGATCCTGTTCATCAACAGGTCGTACAGGTGGGCCACCAGCCGGTCTCCGATCTTGCGGGACGCCGGACGGATGGGGGCGTGCAGGTTCGTGACTCCAATCCCGCCCTGGACGCCTGCTGCGCGGAGTGCCTGGGCGCCCAGTCCGTGGGCCAGGAGCTGGTGGTGGATGGAGGGGAGCGCGTCGAACATCAGGGCCCTGCCAGGGGCATGGACGCCGAGGGCGTAGCCGTTGAGCGTCACGGAGACTGGTTCGTTGAGCGTGACCCACTGCGAGACGCGGTCGCCGTACCGTTCCCCGGCGGCAGCAGCGTACTCGCCAAAGCGTTCCGCGGTTTCCCTGTTGAGCCAGCCGCCGCGGTGTTCCAGCGGCAGCGGAGTGTCCCAGTGGTACAAGGTGGCCATGGGGGCGATGCCGGCTTCCAGCAGCTGGTCGATCAGCCGGTCGTAGAAGTCGAGGCCCTCCGGGTTGAGCCTGCCGCGGCCATCGGGTTGGATGCGGGGCCAGGCGAGGGAGAACCGGTAGGAGTCGACGCCGAGCTCCTTCAGTAGCGCGACGTCCTCTGGCAGCCGGTTGTAGTGGTCGCACGCGATGGCGGGGGAGTGGCCGTCGATGATGGCGCCGGGCTTTTGGGCAAACGCGTCCCACCCGGACGGGCCGCGGCCGCCGTCGGCCAGCGCGCCTTCGATCTGGAATGCCGCCGCAGCCACGCCGAGGGTGAACGACGGCGGCATGCGGGTGGCCAGTTCGGTGACGGATTCGGTGCTCTCCAGCGTCATGTCCCCATCATCCATTCGCCGGGCAGCCGGGGCAATGGGTGGGCTTGCAGGAGTATCGAAGAGTGCCCGCCAGGCGATGCGCCAGGGCCGATTCAGGCGATTGGCTTCTGCCGCAGATATCCGGCATACTAGATGAGTTGTTCAAGCGCTTCTTCGTGTCCCGATCCGGATAATGCCGGGTGTCAGGGTCCAAGTGGAAGCCCAAACATAACCCACCCCAATGGAAAATGCGGATTTGTTTGCGTGTACAGCGCGACACGCCCGACCGCGGGGGTCGGTTGCGCCGGCAAGGTGAGGAACCCGGATTCATCCGGATTCAGTTTGTGCGGCGGATGGTGGTTACGACCTCAATTGCTTCGGCAGCCATACAACAGGTAAGTGAACAGGGCAGCCCTAACCCGGGGAAGCACAGACTGAAAGAGAGTCAGGCGACATGGCGGGACAAAAAATCCGCATCCGGCTGAAGTCATACGACCACGAGGTCATTGACGTTTCAGCACGGAAGATCGTTGAGACGGTCACGCGCGCAGGCGCAACGGTAGTTGGCCCCGTGCCGCTGCCCACGGAGAAGAACGTTTACTGCGTTATCCGCTCTCCGCACAAGTACAAAGACAGCCGCGAGCACTTTGAAATGCGCACGCACAAGCGTCTTATCGACATCATCGATCCCACGCCCAAGGCTGTCGACTCGCTCATGCGCCTCGACCTGCCGGCCGACGTGAACATCGAAATCAAGCTGTAGGGAGGTGCTGAGAAACTATGACCGCAACCCGTAACGTAAAGGGCCTGCTGGGCACGAAGCTCGGCATGACCCAGGTCTGGGACGAGAACAACAAGCTCATCCCCGTCACTGTGGTCCAGGCAGACTCGAACGTCATCACCCAGCTGCGCAACGCAGAGGTAGATGGCTACGTCGCCGTTCAGATCGGCTACGGCCAGATCGATCCCCGCAAGGTCACCAAGCCGCTGGCTGGTCACTTTGAAAAGGCAGGCGTCACGCCTCGCCGCCACGTCGTCGAACTCCGTACCGCAGATGCTGCCGAGTACGAGCTGGGCCAGGAGCTGTCCGTTGAGCTCTTCGCTGCCGGCCAGAAGATCGACGTCATCGGCACCACCAAGGGTAAGGGCTTCGCCGGTGTTATGAAGCGTCACGGCTTCCACGGTGTTGGAGCTTCCCACGGTGCCCACAAGAACCACCGTAAGCCCGGTTCAATCGGTGGCGCATCCACCCCGAGCCGCGTCTTCAAGGGCATGAAAATGGCCGGCCGCATGGGCGCCGTGCGTCACACCACGCTGAACCTCACGGTCCACGCGGTTGACGCCGAGAAGTCGCTGCTCCTGATCAAGGGTGCCGTCCCCGGCGCCCGCGGCCAGGTCGTCTTCGTACGTACCGCCGTGAAGGGAGCCTAGTTCAATGGCTAACACTGTCCAGGTTGACCTGCCTGCCGAGATCTTCGACGTCCAGACCAACGTGCCGCTGCTGCACCAGGTTGTCGTTGCCCAGCTCGCTGCTGCTCGCCAGGGTACCCACAAGACCAAGACCCGCGCTGAAGTTTCCGGTGCAGGACGCAAGCCGTTCAAGCAGAAGGGCACCGGCCGCGCCCGTCAGGGTTCAATCCGTGCTCCGCACATGACCGGCGGTGGCGTTGTCCACGGTCCCACCCCGCGTGACTACAGCCAGCGGACCCCCAAGAAGATGATTGCTGCTGCACTGCGCGGCGCACTGTCTGACCGGGCCCGCAACGGTCGTATCCACGTTGTCGCTGACCTGGTTGAAGGCACCAAGCCCTCCGCCAAGACCGCACTGGCAACGCTGCGCGGCGTTTCCGACCGCAAGAACCTGCTGGTCGTCATCGAGCGCGCCAACGATGTTGCTGCACTGTCCGTGCGCAACCTCACCGGTGTCCACGTTCTGTACGCAGACCAGCTGAACACCTACGACGTTCTCGTCTCTGATGACGTTGTCTTCACCAAGGCTGCTTACGAAGCATTCGTTGCCGCTAAGGCAGCTAAGAACGAGGAGGATGCCAAGTGAGTGCAGCCACCATCAAGGATCCCCGCGACGTCGTGCTTGCACCCGTCGTGTCGGAAAAGAGCTATGGCCTGATCGACGAGGGCAAGTACACCTTCCTGGTGGACCCCCGCTCGAACAAGGCTGAGATCAAGCTGGCCGTGGAGAAGATTTTCTCCGTCAAGGTCGAATCGATCAACACCATCAACCGTGCCGGTAAGCGCAAGCGCACCAAATTCGGATGGGGCACCCGCAAGAGCACCAAGCGTGCAATTGTGAGCCTCAAAGAAGGCACCATCGACATCTTCGGCGGTCCGCTCGCGTAGCGGAGACCACTTTAACGAGGAAATAAATTATGGGAATCCGTAAATACAAGCCGACTACCCCGGGCCGTCGTGGCTCGAGCGTAGCGGACTTCACCGAAATCACGCGGTCAACGCCGGAAAAGTCGTTGGTACGTCCGCTGCCCAAAAAGGGCGGCCGTAACAACACCGGTAAGATCACCACCCGTCACAAGGGTGGCGGACACAAGCGCCAGTACCGTCTGATCGACTTCCGTCGCCACGACAAGGACGGCGTTGACGCCCGCGTTGCCGAAATCGAGTACGATCCGAACCGTACGGCTCGCATCGCCCTCCTGCACTACGTTGATGGCACCAAGCGTTACATCATCGCCCCGAACAAGCTGTCCCAGGGCGACTTCGTAGAGGCCGGCCCCAACGCTGACATCAAGCCGGGCAACAACCTGCCCCTGCGCAACATCCCCGTGGGTACCGTTGTGCACGCAGTGGAGCTGCGTCCGGGCGGCGGTGCCAAGATGGGCCGTTCCGCCGGTGCATCCATCCAGCTCGTTGCCAGGGAAGGCCGTTTCGCCCAGCTGCGACTGCCCTCCGGCGAAATCCGCAACGTTGACGTGCGCTGCCGCGCAACCGTCGGCGAGGTCGGCAACGCCGAGCAGTCGAACATCAACTGGGGCAAGGCCGGCCGCATGCGCTGGAAGGGCGTCCGCCCGACCGTCCGTGGTGTAGCCATGAACCCGGTTGACCACCCGCACGGTGGTGGCGAGGGTAAGACGTCCGGTGGACGTAACCCCGTCAACCCGAACGGTCAGCGTGAAGGCCGCACGCGCCGCCCCAACAAAGAGAGCGACAAGCTTATTGTTCGTCGCCGTCGTACTGGCAAGAACAAGCGATAGGAGCCTGGACACATGCCACGCAGCCTGAAAAAAGGTCCTTTCGTTGACCAGCACCTCTTTGTGAAGGTAGCCAGGGAAAACGAAAAGGGCACCAAGAACGTCATCAAGACCTGGTCCCGCCGTTCGATGATCATCCCCGACATGCTCGGACACACGATCGCCGTACACGACGGACGCAAGCACATTCCGGTGTTTGTCACCGAGTCGATGGTCGGGCACAAGCTCGGCGAATTCGCTCCCACGCGGACATTCCGCGGCCATGTCAAGGACGACCGTAAGGGCAAGCGCCGCTAGGCGCCTGCACTTACGTCAAAGACGAGAGAAGGAAAGCAATGGAAGCCAAGGCAATTGCGCGCCACATCCGCGTAACGCCTATGAAGGCCCGGCGCGTCGTCAACCTTGTTCGTGGTTTGCAAGCGAATGAGGCTCTGGCAATTCTGAAGTTTGCCCCCCAGGCAGCTTCGGAGCCGGTATTCAAGGTAGTTCAGTCGGCAATCTCCAACGCCCGGGTCCTCGCGGACCGCGACGGCGTTGCGTTTGACGAAGGCGACCTCATCATCAGCGAAGCGTTTGTTGATGAAGGCCCGACCATGAAGCGGTTCCAGCCGCGTGCCCAGGGTCGTGCATTTCAGATCAAGAAGCGCACCAGCCACATCACCGTGGTAGTCGCTACCCCGGAGAAAGAGGAGGCTCGCTAAGTGGGACAGAAAGTAAACCCGCACGGGTTCCGACTCGGCATCACCACCGATCACGTATCGCACTGGTTCGCTGACAGCACCAAGGCCGGACAGCGGTACAAGGACTTCGTTCGCGAAGACATCCGCATCCGCCAGCTCATGTCCACGGGCATGGAGCGCGCCGGCATCGCCAAGGTCGAAATCGAGCGCACCCGTGACCGTGTCCGCGTGGACATCCACACGGCCCGCCCGGGTATCGTCATCGGCCGCCGTGGAGCAGAAGCAGACCGCATCCGCGGCGAGCTCGAAAAGCTCACCGGCAAGCAGGTCCAGCTGAACATCCTCGAGGTCAAGAACCCCGAGATGGAAGCACAGCTGGTTGCCCAGGGTGTTGCAGAGCAGCTGACCTCACGTGTGGCTTTCCGCCGCGCGATGAAGAAGGCCATGCAGTCCGCACAGCGTGCCGGTGCCAAGGGTATCCGTATCGCTTGCTCGGGCCGCCTGGGTGGCGCTGAAATGTCCCGCTCGGAGTTCTACCGCGAAGGCCGTGTGCCCCTGCACACCCTCCGCGCGAACATCGACTACGGCTTCTACGAAGCCAAGACCACCTTCGGCCGCATCGGCGTGAAGGTCTGGATCTACAAGGGCGACGTCACCGCCAAGGAACTGGCCGCACAGGCTGCTTCGGCACCGTCCCGCGGACCCCGCTCCGACCGTGGCGGACGCCCGGGTGGCGCTGACCGTGGTGACCGCCGTCGTCGCAACGACCGCCCGGCCGCTGACGCAGCTCCTGCTGCAGAGGCTCCGGCAGTTGAGGCTGCACCTGCAGCAGCAGAAGGAGGACAGGCTTAAATGCTTATCCCACGTCGAGTCAAGCACCGTAAGCAGCACCACCCGGGTCGTTCCGGCGCTGCTACGGGCGGCACCGAGGTCTCGTTCGGCGAGTGGGGTATCCAGGCTCTGAGCCCGGCATACGTCACCAACCGTCAGATCGAATCTGCCCGTATTGCGATGACCCGCCACATCAAGCGTGGCGGTAAGGTCTGGATCAACATCTACCCGGACCGTCCCCTGACCAAGAAGCCTGCCGAAACCCGCATGGGTTCCGGTAAGGGTTCACCGGAATGGTGGGTCGCCAACGTCAAGCCGGGACGGGTTCTCTTCGAACTCTCCGGTGTCAATGAAGAGGTAGCTCGCGAGGCCCTGCGCCTGGCAATCCACAAGCTGCCGTTGAAGGCACGCATTGTGCGTCGCGAAGGTGGTGAGTAGAAATGGCAGTAGGATCCAAGGATCTGGCTCCCGCGCAGCTGGACGGTTTCGACAACGAGCGTCTCGTAGAAGAACTCCGTAAGGCTAAGGAAGAGCTGTTCAACCTGCGTTTCCAGTCCGCCACCGGTCAGCTGGAGAACCACGGTCGCCTGCGTGCAGTAAAGAAGGACATTGCACGCATCTACACCGTTCTCCGCGAACGCGAGCTGGGCATTCGTGCCGAGGTTGCCGCACCGGTTGTGGAAGCCAAGGAAGAAAAGAAGTCCAAGAAGGCTGCAACCAAGAAGGCCGAGAAGGCTGAAACGGCTGAGTCCGAGGAGGACGCCAAGTGAGTGAAAAGGACCAGAACGTGACCGAATCTGCTACTGCAGCCACGGCTGAGCAGCGCGGTTACCGCAAGACCCGTCGCGGCTACGTGGTCTCCGACAAGATGGAAAAGACCATCGTCGTCGAGGTTGAAGACCGCGTGAAGCACGCACTGTACGGCAAGGTCATCCGCCGCACTTCCAAGGTCAAGGCACACGACGAAGAGAACACCGCCGGCATCGGCGACCTCGTTGTCATCGCCGAGACCCGTCCGCTGTCCGCCACCAAGAACTGGCGGCTCGTGGAAATTCTCGAAAAGGCCAAGTAGCACCTGCTGCTTCGCTGGAAGCCCCTGTTCCCGTTGCGGGAGCGGGGGCTTCCTCGTTTAACCACCGGGGTGGGGGACGACGACGGCGGGCGGGCGGCGCGGGGGAGCGGCACCCCGGGTGGGGCGAACGGCTGCCGTGCGTGGCGTCGTCGTACGTCCTGCGCTGCTTGCGGGGCGGTGCTTCCTGGTGATATGGGAACTGGCGAAAAGCATGCTAGGATATTGAGTTTGTATGGCGCCTTCTGTGCGCCGTCATCAACCTCGTAAACAAGCGTGCCACAGCACAGTGCCCCTGTGCGCCCGGGATCCGTCCCGGACCGGATGGGAGCAACTGCTTCTGGCACAGGCGTTTAGGCCTGGTCTGGCAAAATCCAGGCGGGTCAAGAGACACCCCGATCAACCGTTCCGCAAGGCTCATTCCGTAGCAAGACCACGGCCTGAGAACCGGCGCGACGCAAGGAGTAAATAGTGATTCAGCAGGAGTCGCGACTCAAGGTCGCCGACAACACGGGTGCTAAGGAAATCCTTACCATTCGCGTTCTCGGTGGATCCGGCCGTCGCTACGCAGGCATCGGTGACGTCATCGTCGCCACCGTCAAGGATGCAATCCCGGGCGGCAACGTAAAGAAGGGCGATGTTGTCAAGGCAGTCATCGTCCGTACCAAGAAGGAACGCCGCCGTGCGGATGGTTCCTACATCAAGTTTGACGAGAACGCAGCTGTGATCCTGAAGAACGACGGTGACCCCCGCGGTACCCGTATCTTCGGACCGGTTGGTCGTGAACTCCGTGACAAGAAGTTCATGAAGATCGTTTCTCTGGCTCCGGAGGTGCTCTAGTCCATGGCTGCAAAGATCAAGAAGGGTGACCTGGTTCAGGTCATCACTGGCGCCAAGGCTGAGCGCGGCGGCGACCGCGGCAAGCAGGGCAAGGTTCTGCGCGTCTTCACCGACACCAACCGCGTGCTGGTTGAAGGTATCAACCGCGTCACCAAGCACACCCGTGTTGGACAGTCGCAGCGCGGCACCAAGACCGGCGGCATCGAGGTCGTAGAGGCCCCGATCCACATTTCCAACGTGGCCCTGGTTGACCCGTCGACCAAGAAGCCGACCCGTGTGGGCTTCCGCCTCGACACTGTGGAGAAGAACGGTGTCAAGAAGACCGTCCGTATCCGCGTGTCCAAGAGCTCCGGGAAGGACATCTAATGACTGAGACTCTCGAGACTCCGGCAACGAAGATCGTTCCTCGTCTGAAGACCAAGTACGCCGAATCCATCAAGGCAACGCTCCAGGATGAATTCAAGTACGAGAACGTGAACCAGGTACCCCGCCTGGTGAAGGTTGTTGTGAACATGGGTGTTGGAGATGCCGCCAAGGACTCCAAGCTGATCGACGGCGCTGTCCGCGACCTCACCCAGATCACCGGCCAGAAGCCGCAGGTTACCAAGGCCCGCAAGTCGATCGCACAGTTCAAGCTGCGCGAAGGCATGCCCATCGGTGCACACGCTACCCTGCGTGGCGACCGTATGTGGGAATTCGTGGACCGCCTCGTTTCGCTGGCCCTGCCCCGTATCCGCGACTTCCGCGGCCTCAGTGGCAAGCAGTTCGACGGCAACGGCAACTACACCTTCGGTCTGACCGAGCAGGTTATGTTCCACGAAATCGACCAGGACAAGATCGACCGCGTTCGCGGTATGGATATCACGGTCGTTACCACCGCCAAGACCGATGACGAAGGCCGCGCGCTGCTCAAGGCGCTTGGTTTCCCGTTCAAGACCGAAGCTTAATTAGCTACGTAAAAGGTCCGGCCGCACAGCTTCCTGAAGCTTGCGGCGGAAACCGTTACGAGGAAGGGCAAGAGCCCAAATGACAATGACAGATCCTGTCGCAGACATGCTTACGCGCCTGCGTAACGCAAACTCGGCATACCACGACTCCGTGTCTATGCCTTACAGCAAGCTGAAGGCACGCGTTGCTGACATCCTCAAGGCCGAAGGTTTTATCGCCGGCTGGAAGGAAGAAGACGCAGAGGTTGGCAAGAAGCTGACTCTCGACCTGAAGTTCGGTCCGAACCGCGAGCGTTCCATCGCTGGCGTCCGTCGTATCTCCAAGCCGGGTCTTCGCGTTTACGCGAAGTCCACCAACCTGCCGCACGTGCTGGGTGGCCTGGGTATCGCAATCCTGTCCACCTCTTCCGGGCTCCTGACTGATAAGCAGGCCGGCAAGAAGGGCGTGGGCGGCGAAGTCCTCGCCTACGTCTGGTAACGGGAAAGGAAGAGAATAATGTCACGTATTGGACGTCTCCCCATCACCGTTCCTGCCGGCGTTGAGGTCAAGGTTGACGGCTCTGTCGTCAGCGTTAAGGGTTCCAAGGGCGAGCTGAGCCACACTGTGGCCAGCCCGATCGAGGTTGCACTTGACGACACCACCCTGACCGTCAGCCGCCCGAACGACGAGCGCGCCTCCCGTTCACTCCACGGCCTGACCCGCACCCTGATCGCCAACATGATCCAGGGCGTCACCGCAGGCTACGAGAAGAAGCTCGAAATCGTTGGCACCGGTTACCGCGTGCAGGCCAAGGGCTCTGACCTTGAGTTTGCCCTCGGCTACAGCCACCCGGTCAACGTTTCGGCTCCGGACGGCATCACCTTTGCAGTAGAGGGTCCGACCAAGCTCTCTGTCTCAGGCATCAATAAGCAGCAGGTCGGCGAGGTTGCTGCCAACATTCGCAAGCTGCGGAAGCCTGACCCGTACAAGGGCAAGGGCATCCGTTACGCCGGCGAAGTCATCCGCCGCAAGGTCGGAAAGGCTGGTAAGTAACCATGGCCATCGCCATTAACAAGAAGCGTACGAACAAGAGCAAGGCTGCTGGTCGCAGCCGCCGCCAGCTTCGTATCCGCAAGCGCATTTCCGGTACGGCTGTCCGCCCCCGCTTGGTGGTCAACCGCTCCGCACGCCACGTATTTGTCCAGGTTGTCGATGACACCATTGGCCAGACCGTAGCAAGCGCGTCCACCCTGGAAGCCGACCTCCGTGCATTCGACGGTGACAAGACTGCCAAGGCCAAGCGCGTTGGCGAGCTCGTTGCCGAACGTGCCAAGGCTGCCGGCGTCGAGGCTGTTGTGTTCGACCGTGGTGGTAACAAGTACCACGGCCGCATTGCAGCCGTCGCTGACGGTGCTCGCGAAGGTGGGCTGTCACTGTGACCGAAGCAAACAACGAAAAGGACACTGTGTCTGCAGATCAGAAGGCACCCGAGGCCGCAGCTGCTGAGACCACTGCCCCCGCCACCGACGATCGCCGTGGTGGCGCCCGTCGCGGTGAGCGTGGCGACCGTGGCCAGGGCCGTGGCGACCGCGGTGGCCGTGGCGGCCGCGATGGCGGCCGTGACGCCGAAAAGAACCAGTTCGTAGAGCGCGTTGTCACCATCAACCGCGTTTCCAAGGTCGTCAAGGGTGGTCGTCGCTTCAGCTTCACCGCACTCGTCGTCGTTGGTGACGGTAACGGCATGGTTGGCGTCGGCTACGGCAAGGCCAAGGAAGTTCCCGCAGCTATCGCCAAGGGCGTTGAAGAAGCCAAGAAGTCCTTCTTCCGCGTTCCGCGCGTTGGCAACACCATCCCGCACCGCGTGCAGGGTGAAGCTGCTGCGGGCGTCGTTATGCTGCGTCCGGCTTCCGCCGGTACCGGTGTTATCGCCGGTGGCCCGGTCCGTGCAGTACTGGAGTGCGTGGGCATCCACGACATCCTCTCCAAGTCGCTCGGTTCCTCCAACGCCATCAACATCGTTCACGCGACCGTTGATGCCCTGAAGCGCCTCGAAGAGCCGGCAGCTGTGGCAGCACGCCGCGGCCTGCCGCTGGACGAAGTTGCTCCGGCGGCACTGGTGAAGGCCCTCCTGGCTCCGAAGGCAGGTGTGTAGTCATGGCTAAGAACCTGGTTCCCTCCGACGCAAAGTTGGAAATCACCCAGATCAAGGGCGTCATTGGCGTCAAGCAGAACCAGCGCGAGACCCTGCGGTCCCTCGGCCTGAAGCGCATCGGACACAGCGTTGTCCGTTCCGCAGACGCCGTGACCGTGGGCATGCTCAACACGGTTCCGCACCTCGTGAACGTTGAGGAGGCGAAGTAAATGGCAGAGAAGACTGCTGAACAGGGTCAGGCTGCTGAGAAGCAGAACGCCCTGAAGGTTCACCACCTGCGTCCTGCCCAGGGTGCCAAGACCGCCAAGACCCGTGTGGGTCGTGGCGAGGCATCCAAGGGTAAGACCGCCGGTCGCGGTACCAAGGGTACGAAGGCCCGCTACCAGGTAAAGGCTGGCTTTGCCGGCGGCCAGCTGCCGCTGCACATGCGCCTGCCCAAGCTGCGCGGCTTCAAGAACCCGTTCCGCGTTGAGTTCCAGGTTGTAAACCTGGACAAGCTCAACGAGCTGTTCCCCGAAGGTGGCGCAGTCACCGTGGAGAACCTGGTCGAAAAGGGCGCCGTTCGCAAGAACCAGCCCGTCAAGGTGCTGGGCACCGGCGACATCACCGTCAAGGTTGACGTCACCGCCCACGCATTCTCGGCCAGCGCCGCAGAAAAGATCGCTGCTGCAGGCGGAAGCACCACCTCCCTCTAGGGCGGTGGGGCGCGAGCCCGTAGCTGAACTCCCGGTGACCGGGGCCCAGGCCCTGGTCACCGGGAGTTTTTTCATCCCCACAGCCGTTCCGTTAGTCGCTTGGGCGGTGCCATCCGGCGCAGTTGCGCTGCCCCGGATTGTTCGCATGGCGCATACAACCGTTAGACTCGGTTGTTGGGATTCATAGATCCCCATCACATCACTCTTCTTCACACCACAGGAGGACGCTTGCTTAGCGCATTTGGCCGGGCCTTTCGCACGCCTGATCTGCGACGCAAGTTGTTGTTCACGCTGGGAATCATCACCATCTTCCGCTTGGGTGCCTTCATTCCCTCGCCTGGTGTGAACTACCAGAATGTCCAGCAATGCTTGCAGAACGGACAGACGGCGGGTGGGCTGTACCAGCTCGTGAACCTGTTCAGTGGCGGTGCTCTGCTGCAGGTGTCCGTCTTCGCCCTCGGCATCATGCCGTACATTACGGCCAGCATCATCGTGCAGCTGCTCCGGGTGGTCATTCCCCGGTTCCAGCAGCTGTACGAAGAGGGCGCTTCGGGCCAGTCCAAGCTGACCCAGTACACCCGGTACCTCACCATCGCCCTGGGCCTGCTCAACGCCACCACCCTGGTGTCCCTGGCCCGTTCCGGCCAGCTCCTGCCCGGGTGTGCGCTGCCGATCATCCCGGATGAAAGCATCATCACCACCATCCTGATCATCATCACGCTCACGGCCGGTACCGGCCTGATCATGTGGATGGGCGAGCTCGTTACGGAGAAGGGCGTCGGCAACGGCATGTCCTTGCTGATCTTCACGTCGATCGCTGCACAGTTCCCCACGTCCCTGGGTGCCATCTGGACCTCGCAGGGCCCCGGAACGTTCTTCATCGTGCTGGTGGTCGGCCTGCTGACCGTGGCCTTGGTGGTCTTCGTCGAGCAGTCCCAGCGCCGGGTCCCCGTGCAGTACGCCAAGCGGATGATCGGACGGCGGACCGTTGGCGGAACCAGCACCTACATCCCCATCAAGGTGAACATGGCCGGTGTTATCCCGGTGATCTTCGCTTCTTCCATGCTCTACCTGCCCGGCCTGATCTCACAGTTCAACCAGCCGAAGCAGGGCGAGCAGCTCCAGGCATGGGTTGAATGGATCAACAACAACCTGACCCGCGGCGACCACCCGATCTACATGGCGCTTTACTTCGCCCTGATCGTGTTCTTTACCTACTTCTACGTAGCCATCACCTTCAACCCTGAAGAAGTGTCGGACAACATGAAGAAGTACGGCGGCTTCATTCCCGGTATCCGTGCCGGTAAACCGACCGCGGATTACCTGCAGTACGTGCTCTCACGGATCACGCTGCCCGGCGCCCTCTATCTGGGCTTCGTGGCACTGATCCCGCTGGTGGCACTGGTACTGATCAACGCGAACCAGAACTTCCCGTTCGGTGGCACCTCGATCCTGATCATGGTGGGCGTTGGGTTGGAGACCGTTAAGCAGATTGATGCGCAGCTACAACAACGTCACTACGAAGGGCTTTTGCGATGACGAGAATGCTGATTATTGGACCTCCCGGTTCCGGAAAAGGAACGCAGGCGGAGCGGATTTCGGAGCGCCTCGGCGTTGTGGCAATCTCCACCGGCGACATCTTCCGTGCCAATGTAAAAGGCGAAACGCCGCTTGGCATCGAGGCCAAGAAGTACATGGACAACGGAGACTTCGTTCCGGACAGCGTGACCAACAAGATGGTCCGCGACCGCCTCAGCGAGTCCGACGTCGAATCCGGCTTCCTGCTGGACGGCTACCCCCGTACCACCGCCCAGGTGGACTACCTTGACGAGATCCTCGCCAAGAACGAGGAGAAGCTCGACGTCGTCCTGCAGCTCACCGCGGACGATGAGGAACTGGTGCACCGCCTCCTGGGCCGGGCCAAGGAAACGGGCCGGAGCGACGACAACGAAGCCGTCATCCGCCACCGCCTCGACCTGTACCACGAGCAGACCGAAGCCGTGGTGGCGAAGTACGCGGAACGCGGCATCCTCACCCAGGTGGACGGCATCGGCCCCATCGACGAAGTGACCGACCGCGTCATGCAGGCCATCAAGGCCGCACAGGCGGCCTGATTCCAGGCCACTGGTTATTCGAGGCTCCTCCCGGCATCCCGGGAGGGGCCTCAGCCATTTGAAAGGACACACCATGGCCTTCGGCCAGCCCCGCATCGAATTCAAGAACAACGCCCAGATGCGCACCATGCACGAGGCAGGCCTCGTCCTGAGCCGGGCCCTGGACGCCGCCGCGGCTGCGGCCGCCCCCGGCGTGACCACCAAGCACCTCGACGACGTCTTCGCCGCGGTCCTCAGCGACGCAGGCGCGAAGTCCAACTTCCTTGGCTACCACGGCTTCCCGGCCACCATCTGCACGTCCGTGAACGACGAAGTGGTGCACGGCATCCCCGGCGGCAGGGTCCTGCAGGACGGCGACATCATCTCCATCGACGGCGGCGCGATCGTTAACGGCTGGCACTCGGATTCGGCGCGGACCGTCATCGTGGGCACCGCAGACCCAGAGGACCAGCGACTCTCCGACGTCACGCAGGCGGCGATGTGGCGCGGGATCGCGGCGTTGGCCACAGGCACCCACGTGGGGGACATCGGCGCTGCCATTGACGACTACGTTTCGTCCGTGCCCGGGAAGCCGCTGGGCATCCTGGAGGACTACGTGGGGCACGGCATCGGCTCCGAGATGCACATGGCGCCGGACGTGCTGAACTACCGCACCAACCACCGCGGGCCCAAGATCAAGCCCGGCCTGTGCCTTGCCATCGAGCCCATGCTGGTCCGCGGCGGCATTGAGACCGCCGTGCTCGAGGATGACTGGACCGTTGTGACCACGGACGGCAAGCGGTCCTGCCAGTGGGAGCATTCCGTTGCGGTCCACGACAAGGGAATCTGGGTGCTTTCGGCTCCCGACGGCGGTGCGGAGCACCTCGTGCCGCTCGGCGTCACCCCGGTACCCATCCCGTAGCCCAACGTGAGTAGCAGCAGATGTCGTTTTGACGCTCCAGAAGGACATCTGCTGCTACTCAGTTGGGGGTGTGGGGGACCGGCCTACGTGCACCGGCGGGCCCATCGTCGGAGTCAGCGTCGGCGGGGCCGTCCCCGGGCACCCAGCGCAGCAGGTCGCCGGGCTGGCACTCCAGGACTTCGCAGAGTGCTTCCAGTGTGGTGAACCGGACTGCCTTTGCCCGGCCGTTCTTGAGTACGGCCAGGTTTGCCGGCGTGATGCCCACACGTTCGGCCAAGGACCCTACTGACATCTTGCGCCGGGCCAGGACCACATCGATGTCCACGATGATGGGCATCAGATGACCTCGTCGAGTTCGGTGCGCAGGTGCGTGGCCTCTGCGTCCCGTGCCACTGCCTGGGCCAGCAGCGTCCGCAGCACCAGGACGATGAGTGCCACGCCGGCCACCATCAGGGCCGCACCGCAGACCAGCAGGACGACGCCGGGCGCAACGTCCCCGGGTGCCAGCAGGACTGCCATCCCGAACGCCAGTGCAGAGGCGGCGGAGATGGCGCCGAAGATCACGTCCACGTACCGGAAGGCCCCCTGCGAGAAGACCGTCCCGCGGCGCACCATGGTCAGCAGCCGCCAGACACACACGGCGGTGACCTGCACGCAGGCAATGCCCAGCACCACAATCGCCAGAAAGCCCAAACGCGCGCCGTTCGGTGCGCCGGCCTCTTGCAAATCGGCGGACAACAGCGGCACCATCCGCACCTGAACGAACAGTGAACCTGCCAGGACCATCGCGATGACCACGCGCAGGGCAAGGACCGTCATTTTTCCCATTACAGCTCCCATATCGAATAACAATGGAAGACTATCGAGAATCGATAGCTTAAGCAACGGCCCTGCCCTGCCCGATGAACCCCGCTGAGCAGGTGCGCTATGCCTTCAACTTGGGCTTCACGTCCTTGGTGTAGAGGCCCTCAAGGGTCGACTTCAGTTCTGTCATGGTGGCCTTGACGTCGGCCTGCTGGGTGAGGATCTTCGCGGCGGCTTTTGCCATCTCCTGGTCGGCGCCGGGGAGGAACGCGCGGGCGTTGTCCTGGACGCGGGTGACGGACAGCTGGTCCATGGCGGTCTTGATTTGCGGGGTCTTGGCCAGCACTGCAGTCATGTCCGCTGACGTGCGCGTGGGCATATAGCCGGTGGCGGCGGAGAACTCTGCGGTGTTTTCGGGTTCGGTGACGAACTGGAGGAACATCGCGGCTGCGAGCTGTTCCTCTCGGGTCACGCCGCTGGGGATGCCCAGGCCCGCCCCGCCGGTGGGGCAGACTCCGGTCTTGGCCCGGGAGCCGCCGGGCAGGAACCCGACGCCCACGTTGAAAGAGGCCGATTTCAGGATCCCAATCAGCGAGCCCGTGGAGGACAGGGTGGCCGAGGCCAGCCCCGCGGCGAAGTCGTCAGCGGATTCCTTCGAAGACACTCCGGCCCAGCTGTCCTTGTAGACGGAGTCCTGTACCGCCTGGAGCGCCGCCACCGATTCGGGCGAGTCGCACGTGATGTCCCAGTCCTTGGACCAGCCGCCGCCTTCCCCCCACAGATTGTTCTGCAGCGTCCAGCCCGCGTATCCGGCAAGGGCCGGATGCATGAATGCGTATTGTGCCCCGGTGGCTGCCTTGAGCTTCGGTGCCCACTCGGCGAATTCCTGCCAGGTGGCTGGCGCACGGTCCGGAAGGCCGGCGGCGGCGAAGTGGTCCTTGTTGTAGTAGAACAGCGGGGTGGAACGGCCGTAGGGGAGCGCCCACTGCTGGCCGTCGTACTTGTAGTCGTCCACCAGCGAGGTGCGGAAATCGTCCAGCTTGACGTCCAGCTGCTTGATGAGGGCGTCCAGCGGGATGATGCTTTCGTTCAGGTAGTAGCGGAACCACCACACGTCGGAGAGGACCACCAGCGCGGGAAGGCCCGACTTGGCGGCCTGCGCGGTCTGGAACTTCTGGGCAATCTCCTCATAGTTCGCACCGGCCGTGACCAGGTTGACTTTGATGTCCGGGTGCTTGGCCTGGAACTTCGCGATGATGCTTTTCTCCACCTCCTGCGACTTGCCGGGGTGGTTGGACCAGAAGTCGAATGACGCGGCGGGCTTCACGCCGTCGAAATCCAGCGTCGCGGTGGCCGGCCCGGGGCCAGCCGAGGTGGAGGGACCGCCGCAAGCGGTGAGGGCCGCCGCGCCCGCCCCGGCGCCTGCCAGGGAGAGGAAGAGCCGCCGGTCCACCGGAGAGGTGAAGATGTTTCGTGCCAAGGTGGTGCCTTTCTGTGGTGCCGGTGGGGTGCTGCGGGCGCAGCCCATCAACCGGCTTGATGCGGAGGAGGAAAGAGCAGGGGCCGACGCCGGGTGGCCGGCCGGGTCAGCCGGTGACGCTTCCCTGCGTCAGGCCGGCGACGATGTAGCGCTGCAGCATGGCGAACACCACGAGGATGGGCAGGATGACCAGCACCGCGCCGGCCATCATGATGCCCCAGCCCGCGCCGTTGCCTTCTGAGTTCTGCAGCAGGGTGAGGCCCACGGGCAGGGTCATGCTTTCGGGCTTGTCGGTGATGATCAGCGGCCAGATGTATTCATTCCACTCACTGACCACAGTCACCAGGGCCACGGTGGCAATCGAGGGCAGGGACACCGGGGCCACCACCTGCCACAACCGCCGCCAGTGTCCGGCACCGTCGATCTCGGCCGCCTCGAGGATGGACGCGGGCAGCGTGAGGAAGTGCTGGCGCAGCAGGAAGGTCCCGAACGCTGTGCCGAGGCCGGGAAGGATAATGCCCCACAGGGTGTTCTTCCCACCCATCCCGGCGATCAGGATGTAGTTGGGCAGGATGGACACCTGCGCGGGAACCATGAGGGCCACCAGGATCAGCACGAAGATCAGCTTCTTGAACGGAAACGGGACAAACACCAGCGCATAGGCCGTGAGGATAGCCAGCAGTACCTTGATGCCGGAGCCCGCCACGGTGACCACCGTGCTGTTGAGGAAGAACTGTCCGAACGGGACGGTGGTCATGGCTACCGCGTAGTTCTCCAGGTTGAGGCCTTCAGGCAGCACCTTGAGGTCCAGGGTGACAATCTCCCCGGGCTGCTTGAACGAGCTGAGGACCATCCACAGCAGCGGCAGGAACACCACCAGGACGGCGGCCGCGAGCGGCAGGTATCCGGTGAGCAGGGTGGCCGCGAGGTTTTGCCGGCTGAAGGCACGCGCCCGGGGCGGGGTCCCGCCGTCGCGCGTCTGGCTTGTCTCGCGGGCGGCAGGTGCCGTGGGCGCTGTCATGAGTAGTGCACCTTCTTTTCGACAAAGCGGAGCTGCAGCACGGTGATGACCAGGAGGATCACGAACAGCACCACGGAGACTGCCGCCGAGTAGCCCGCGCGGTTGTAGGCGCCGAACGCCTGCAGGTACGCCTCGTAGATCAGGGTGCTGGTGCCGGAACCCAGTGGGGTCATGATCCGGATCAGGTCAAAGGCCTGCAGGGAGCTGAGCATGGTGGTGATCAGCAGGAAGAACGTGGTGGGTGAAAGCAGCGGCACGGAGATGCTCAGGAAGCGGCGGAAGCTTCCCGCCCCGTCCAGGGCGGCGGCCTCCATGACGTCCTTGGGCAGCGACTGCAACCCCGCAAGGAACACCACCGCGCAATAGCCCAGGTTCTTCCACACGTAGACCAGGATCACCATGGCCAGGGAGAGCTGGGGGTCGTTGATCCACTGCGGGCTCTGCTGGCCCAGCCCGCGGAGGATCCAGGACAGGACACCATAGCCGGGGTCGAAAATGAACAGCCACACCAGGCCCACTCCCACGCCGGAGAGCACGTACGGGGCGAAGACCGCTGCCCGGGCGAACGTGGTGCCGCGCACCTTGCTGTTCAGCGCCAGGGCCACCAGCAGCCCCAGGACCATCGATCCGCCCACGGTGGTGGCGGTAAAGACCGCGGTGGTGCCGAGCACCTTACCGGCGTCCGCGCTGGTGAAGAACGTCAGGTAGTTGTCCAGTCCGACGACGGTGGCGGACGCAGAACCCAGCGTCCAGTCCAACGTGGAGTAGTAGATGTTGTTAATCAGCGGCAGGTACGTGAAAGTGCCGATCAGCAGCAGGTTGGGAAATGCGAGGGCCAGGAAAACGAAGAAGTCCCGGCGGGACCTGGCGGACCAGCGGCGGCGGGGAACGGGTCCGGAAAGGCCGGCCGGCGGTCCGGCGGGCAGGTCTGTCCTGGACCCGGCGAGGGAAGCAGTCATGGGTCTCTTCTGGAAAGGGGGCCTGGAGGCAGGCGCGCGGTCAGGAAGTCGACTCTCACTCCACCACACGGCCACGGGCGGGAAGCCCGAAAAGCGGCCCGGGCACTAACTGTTGGCCGAGCCTTCCGTTGCCGTTTCCATACTGTTTGCGCAGGTGAAGGAGCAGAATTGGGCGCATGGGATCTTTGACGGATGTGCCCGGTATCCGGGTAGGCCATGTCCAGAAAGCCGGCGACGGCTGGCTGACGGGAGTGACGGTGGTCCTGCCGCCCCGCGGGACCGTGGGCTCAGTGGAGGTCCAGGGCGGCGGCCCGGCAACCCACGAGACCGACGCTTTGGACCCCACCACCCTGGTCCAGCAGGTGGATGCGGTGGTGCTGACCGGAGGCAGCGCCTACGGCTTGGCTTCCGCCGCCGGGGCGCAGCGGTGGTGCGAGGAGGATGGCCGGGGCTTCGCCGTTCCCGGGGGAGTGGTGCCCATCGTCCCGGCCGCGGCGATCTTCGACCTGGGCAGGGGAGGCGACTTTTCGGCGCGTCCGACGCCGGACATGGGCTACGCGGCGACGGCGGCGGCTGCGGCACGTCCGGAGGGGCACGTCGTCGAACGCGGCAACGTCGGAGCCGGCACCGGAGCGCTCATCGGCAGGGGGCAGTTCAAGGGCGGAGTCGGCACGGCATCGGTCACGCTGGAGAACGGCGTGGTTGTCGGAGCACTGGCCATAGTGAATGCGCTGGGACTTCCTTTCGGCACAACGACCCAGCTGGCGGAGCCCGGCAGCGTGCGTCTAAGCGGGGGCCACGACGGCGGGGTTCCCTGGCCGAGCTTGCGAGGCGAGGGAGCCGGTGGGGAGGA
Organism: Pseudarthrobacter sp. SORGH_AS 212; assembly: GCF_030818145.1. Lineage (NCBI taxonomy): Bacteria > Bacillati > Actinomycetota > Actinomycetes > Micrococcales > Micrococcaceae > Pseudarthrobacter > Pseudarthrobacter sp. SORGH_AS 212. The sequence continues at coordinate 3,427,349 of NZ_JAUTAA010000001.1, forward strand.
ACGAGCGAGCACGCCGAGGGCTTCGGCTGGTGAGGCGGAAGCCAGCCAGGGACCGCTGAACACCACCCTCATCGTGGTCGCCACCAATGCCGTGCTCGATGTGGCGGAGTGCAAGCGCACCGCTGCCGCGTCCCATGCCGGGATCGCGCGGGCCCTCAATCCATCGCACACCCTGGCGGACGGGGACACGGTGTTTTGCCTCGCAACCGGAGCCTCGGCCCTGGACCGCTCGGACCAAGCCGCCCGCCAGCTGAGCCTCGTCACCCTGCAAAGTACGGCAGCCGACGTCGTACGCCTGGCCGTCCTGGACGGTGTGGCACGCGCGGAACCGGTCAGGACCCCGGCGGGTGACTATGGTGCGTACGGCGGGCAGATGCGCTAGCATGGCTGGATTTAACTTTCGCTGCTAAATGGCGTAGTGTTGCTTGTTGGTTGTCTGGACTGCCACGCCCTTTTGGGCCCGCTGATGACAATCGATCCAACAAAAACGTTCGTGGCCATGCCCGGTGCAATCCGGCAGGGCTGCGGCAACAACAGTTAGCGGAGGGTATGGCCAAGAAGGACGGGGTCATTGAGATCGAAGGCGTTGTGACCGAGGCGCTGCCTAACGCGATGTTTCGCGTTGAGCTCACCAACAAGCACATCGTTCTGGCACACATCTCTGGAAAGATGCGCCAGCACTACATCAGGATCCTCCCGGAGGACCGCGTAGTGGTGGAGCTGAGCCCGTACGACCTCACCCGTGGTCGTATCGTCTACCGCTACAAGTAAATTGCTGGGCGGCTTCAGTGCGAATTGAATGCCGCTCCAGTTGACCACTGCCACACGCAAAGGAACGCCATGAAGGTCAAGCCGAGCGTCAAGCAGATCTGCGAAAAGTGCAAAGTGATCCGCCGTAACGGCCGGGTCATGGTGATCTGCGAGAACCCGCGCCACAAGCAGCGCCAGGGCTAATTTCCTTCCCTGAAGGAAACCCTGGGTTGCTAACCCACGCAAGTAAATAAAGGCAGCACAAGCTGATCTGGAACATTGAGCTCTAACGAGTCCGGACAGCTAACCCCCGGTCGGAGGCTGGGGCCGTACGTAACGTGCGGGTGTACTGCCTACGACCTCCGGTTTATTCAAGGAGTACCGCCACTATGGCTCGTCTCGCTGGCGTAGACATTCCCCGCGAAAAGCGGCTGGAAATTGCGCTTACTTACATCTACGGCGTGGGCAAGACCCGTGCACACGAAACCCTGGCCGCCACTGGCATCAGCGCTGACGTCCGCGTCAAGGACCTGACCGATGCCCAGCTGGTTGAGCTGCGTGACTACATCGAAGGCAACTACAAGGTTGAGGGTGACCTTCGCCGCGAAGTAGCAGCTGACATCCGCCGCAAGGTTGAAATCGGCAGCTACGAAGGCCTGCGCCACCGCAAGGGCCTGCCCGTACGCGGTCAGCGTACGAAGACCAACGCCCGTACCCGCAAGGGCCCGAAGCGTACCGTCGCCGGCAAGAAGAAGGCCCGTTAAAATCCCCGTCGGGATTAACGGAGCTTTCCCCAATAACTTTCTGTAGGAGAAGAAATGCCCCCAAAGACTCGTGGCGCCGTCCGTAAGCCGCGTAAGAAGGACAAGAAGAATATCGCGCTCGGCCAGGCGCACATCAAGAGCACCTTTAACAACACCATCGTTTCCATCACGGATCCGACCGGCGCTGTTATTTCCTGGGCTTCCTCTGGTGAGGTTGGCTTCAAGGGCTCGCGTAAGTCCACCCCGTTCGCTGCCCAGATGGCTGCCGAAGCCGCCGCAAAGCGTGCGCAGGAGCACGGCATGCGCAAGGTAGACGTTTTCGTCAAGGGACCGGGTTCCGGACGCGAAACCGCAATCCGTTCGCTGCAGGCCGCAGGCCTCGAGGTTGGCTCCATCCAGGACGTCACCCCCGCAGCGCACAACGGCTGCCGCCCGCCGAAGCGCCGCCGCGTCTAAGTCTTTCTGCCGCAGAGCTTGCCCGGACCAGCAATGGGCCGGGCAAGCCCAGCGCGTTAAGTCTCAGACCGAATTTCCACCACCTGTGTTGCGTCATATAGCGGATGCTCGCCGAAAGGAAACCTAAGTGCTCATTGCACAGCGCCCCACCCTCTCCGAAGAGGTAGTCTCCGAAAACCGTTCGCGTTTCATCATCGAACCGCTGGAACCGGGCTTCGGCTACACCCTCGGCAACTCCCTCCGCCGTACCCTGCTCTCCTCCATCCCCGGTGCCGCTGTAACCAGCATCCGGATCGATGGCGTGCTGCACGAGTTCACCACGGTTCCGGGTGTCAAGGAAGATGTCACTGAGATCATCCTGAACATCAAGAGCCTCTCGGTTTCCTCCGAGCACGACGAGCCTGTTGTGGCTTACCTGCGCAAGCAGGGACCCGGAGTCGTCACTGCCGCGGACATCGCTCCGCCGGCCGGCGTCGAATTCCACAACCCGGATCTGCACATTGCCACGCTGAACTCGAAGGGCAAGTTCGAACTCGAACTGACCATCGAGCGCGGCCGCGGCTACGTTTCGGCAGCTCAGAACAAGTCCGGCGACGCAGAGATCGGCCGTATCCCGGTCGACTCCATCTACTCGCCGGTGCTGAAGGTTACTTTCCGCGTGGAAGCAACCCGTGTTGAGCAGCGCACCGACTTCGACAAGCTGATTGTCGACGTCGAGACCAAGCAGGCCATCGCCCCGCGCGATGCTGTTGCTTCCGCAGGTACCACCCTGGTGGAACTGTTCGGTCTGGCCCGTGAGCTGAACACCGCAGCTGAAGGTATCGAGATCGGCCCGTCGCCCACTGACGCTGCCCTGGCAGCCGATATGGCACTGCCGATCGAGGATCTGGACCTCACCGTCCGTTCCTACAACTGCCTCAAGCGTGAGGGCATCCACACCGTGGGTGAACTCGTTGCACGCTCCGAGGCCGACCTGATGGACATCCGCAACTTCGGTGCCAAGTCCATTGACGAGGTCAAGGCAAAGCTGGTTGAACTGGGCCTGTCCCTCAAGGACTCGCCTCCCGGTTTTGACCTCGCAGCACGCGCCGCAGCAATCGAAGAGGACGACGCCGCCTTCGGCGACGACGAACTCTAAACCAGACCTTGGCCGGCGGGCAGCACCACGGTGTGCCGCCCAACGGCTTCCACATGAGGAGAAACAAATATGCCTACCCCCACTAAGGGTCCGCGCCTCGGCGGCGGCCCGGCTCACGAGCGCCTCATGCTCGCGAACCTGGCAGCAGCACTGTTCGAGCACAAGCGGATCACCACCACGGTGACCAAGGCCAAGCGCCTTAAGCCGTACGCAGAGCGCCTGGTGACCTTCGCCAAGCGCGGCGACCTCGCTTCCCGCCGCCGGGTTCTCGGCCTGATCAGCAACAAGGGCGTCGTCCACGAGCTGTTCACCGACATCGCCCAGGCAGTGGAGAACCGCGACGGCGGCTACACCCGCATCACCAAGATCGGCAACCGCAAGGGCGACAACGCTCCCATGGCTGTCATCGAACTGGTTCTCGAGCCGGTTTCGGCCAAGCAGGCCGTAGTTGCTGAAGCTACTGCTGCTGCCAAGCGCGATGCTGACAAGGCTGCTCCGGCCGCCGAGGAAGCACCGGTTGCTGAAGAAGCTGCCGAGGCTCCTGCTGCTGAGGAAGCTGCGGCAACCGAAGAGGCTCCGGCCGCTGAGGAAGCTGCCGCAACCGAAGAGGCTCCGGCCGCTGAGGAAGCTCCTGCTGAAGAGAAGGACGCGAAGTAATTCGCTGATTTTCTTCGCATAGACTTGAGTCTATGAACCACCAAAAACCCGCGGCCCCCGTATTGGGGGGCGGCGGGTTTTTGCGTATCCGGTTAGACCTGTCGTACGACGGCGGCCCCTTCAGTGGGTGGGCGCTCCAGCCGGGACGCCGCACGGTCCAGGGCGCACTCGAAGAGGCCCTTGAGCTGCTGGTCCGGCGACCTCTTCGGGTGACCGTCGCCGGCCGCACCGATGCCGGTGTGCACGCCCGTGGCCAGGTGGTGCACCTGGACCTCGCGGAAAGCGAGTGGCACGGGATGGCGCGGGGGCAGGAACTCGATCCCGCCGTTGCGATGACGCGAAGGCTACGCGGGGCGCTGAACCGCGTGCTGGGCGACCTGACCGGCGCCGTGCAGGTCCGCAGAATCACCCCGGCACCGCCAGGTTTCGATGCGCGGTTCTCGGCCCTGTGGCGCCGCTACAGCTACCGGATCGCCGACGGCCCGGCGCTGTGGGATCCGCTGGAGCGCGCTTTCACGCTGTGGCACAAGAGCCCGCTGGACGTTTCCCTGTTGAATGAGGGAGCTTCCAAGCTGCTGGGCCTGCAGAACTTCCTGTCCTTCTGTAAGCCCCGTGAAGGTGCCACCACTATCAGGGAACTGCAGCGCTTCGAATTTGCCCGCGCTGAAGACGGCGCCATCGTGGCCACCGTGCAGGCCGACGCCTTCTGCCACAACATGGTCCGCGCCCTGATCGGTTCGGCCCTGTACGTGGGGGAGGGCGCCGTGGAACCCGGGTGGCTGTACGAGCGCCTGCTGGCACAAAAGCGCGATGCCAAGTCCGTCCTGGCGGCCCCGCATCCATTGGTGTTCGAGGAAGTGGCGTACCCGTCCGACAGTGACTTGCTGGCCCGGGCCGAACTCACCCGGGCACGGCGGGAACACTAATCCCCACCCGCCCCCTAACCTCGCAAGCTCGGCCAGGGAACCCCGCGGGCGTGGGCCCAGCCATCCACAACTAGAACGCCGCCGTTGGTCCATCCGCCGGCAAGGTGAGCGTGAACGTACTTCCCTCGCCCTTGACGCTCTCGCAGGAGATGGTGCCGCCGTGTCCTTCGACGATCATCTTCGTGATGGACAGGCCAAGCCCGGCGCCAGCGATGGATGCGCTGCGGGCGGCCTCGGTGCGGAAGAATCGCTGGAAGACCCGGGCCGAGTCCAGTGCGCCCAGGCCCATCCCGGTATCGCTGACGCTGAGCTGCACCCAGCGGCCGCCGGGCTGTGCGCGGATACTGATCCTGCCGCCGTCGGGCGAATATTTGATGGCGTTCGACACGAGGTTGTCCAGTGCCTGGCCGATGCGCAGGGGGTCGGCGTAAGCCCACAGCGGTGCCGGTACGTCAGCAGCGAGCTCGATGCCGGACCGTTCGGCCAGGGCCTGGGCGGAGCCGATGCTGGTTTCCACCACGCTGGCCAGGTCCGTCCGTTTCGGGTGGACGTTCAGCGCGGTCGAAGCGGTGGCGGAAAGGTCCGAAACGAGGGCGAGCAGCCGCTCGGAGTTCCTCTGCACCACTTCGAGCCGTTTGACCAGGTGGGGCGGAAGGGCAGCGACGTCGTCCAGGACCAGGTCAACGTTGCCGATGATGGAGTTCAGCGGTGTCTTGAACTCGTGCGAGACATTTGACACCAACTCCTGGTTCGCGGCCAGGGCCTCAACCCAGCCCGTCACGTCGTTGTACACCACTACGGCACCGGTGAGCCGGCCGTCCTCGGAAACCAGCGGCCGGGCAGCGGTGGACACCGCCCGCTGCTCCGGACCCTCCCCGGCCCACACGAGGTAGTCGGAGAAGGATTCGCCGGCGATGGCCCTGCTGATGGGACGCCTGTCTGCCGGCAACAGCGTGGTCTTGTCCTGCCCGAAGACCAGCTGGTTGCCCTGCCCGGCAACGGCGTCGTCGGCGCCAGTTGCCCGGCGGAACGTCCGTTGCCGGTTGTTGGAGACCAGGAAGTTCCCGGAACGGTCGACGGCGGCAATTCCGACGTCCGTGGCGTCCAGTACCGTTTGGAGCAGCTCCTCCCGTTCCCGGCTCTGGTGCAGCAGTGACCGCAGCTCAGCGTCCTTCCTGGCCAGCTCACGTTGCTGGACCCGCAGCCCGGAACTGGCGAACCGGATGGCCAGGGACACGGCCAACATCATCAGCGGGAAGAGGACCACCGTGGTGATGTCCGCCGCCGTCCAGTGCGGCAGCCTTTCCAGGGCAGAGGGAAGCATGATGAACAGCGGCCCGGCAAAGCTCAGGATCAGCCCGCTGCGGGCCAGCATGCCGGAGGCGGACAGCCAGATCACCGGGAACACCACCAGGACCGCAAGGCCCGGCAGCAGTGGTGCGGCACCATTGCGCAGCAACCCGACGGCGGCAAAGTCCAAGACCGGAATCAGCAGGTACGGGCGGTGCTCGAGCCGCTCCCACGGCACCAGGAAGCAGGCAAGGAAAAGAAGCGCGTGCAGGACAATGCCTGCCATGTAGAGCGTGCTGTGCAGCAGTACCGGCCAGGCGAACGGTGTGGCAACTGCGAGTGCCGCCACCAACAGCGTCAGCGGCAACTGGCACAGCGCCACCTGTGAACGGGTCCCCAATCCGCGGAAGAAGCGCGCAGGTCCGCGCTGGAAAAGGGAATCAGCCATAAAGGGTGTTCAGGCTCCCTTCGATTACCGTCCCGGCGAGGGCACGATGCGCCGCCGAATTCCTTCTGTCCACTGTTACCCACGCCCTTTCCATCCGGTAATGCACACGTCCTGTCATAATAATTGACTTTCGAATACCAGTATTGAAGAGGATGTCATCAGCCGGACTTACTAGTAGCGTATAAATGGTTGGAGCGGGTGTGGCATTGGCGCTGGGCCGATGAGGGGGGCCATCTCCGCCTGGCTCAGGGACAGTAATGGACGACGAACTAGGTGTGGCTGTAGTAATCGAAGATGATGCGGATGTGCGGAACCTCCTGGAGGGGGTTCTCAGCCAAGCCGGCTTCGAAGTGCACACGGCAAATGACGGGCGTGCCGGGGTGGAGGTGGTCCGCAGCAGGCAGGCCAGCGTGGTCACCCTGGACATCGGCTTGCCGGATATCGACGGGTTTGAAGTTCTCCGGCGCATCCGGCATTTCAGCAACGCATATGTGGTCATGCTGACCGGCAGGACTGAGGAACCGGACCTGCTCTCCGCCCTGAATGCCGGGGCTGATGACTACATCGCCAAGCCGTTCAGGCCCAGGGAACTGCGGGCCCGGGTTTCGGCCATGATGCGCAGGCCGCGGCACGAGATCGGTTCGCACAACTCCGCCCCCACTGTGTGGGCACCCCCTTCCGCTGTCCCAGTGGTGCACCAGCAGAACTCCGCGGTCCTGCAGCACAACGGGCTGGTACTGAACACCCGCACCCGCACCGTGGAGGTTGACGGTGGACAACTGGCCCTCACCCGCAGTGAATTCGACCTGCTGCACGTGCTGCTGAAGGGCGGCGGTGCAGTGTGCACGCGGCCGGACCTGGTCCGGGCGGTCCGCGGAGAGTACTACGACGAGGACGCCTACATCAGCGAATCGGACGAACGGGCGGTCGAGGTCCACATCGGCAACCTGCGCCGGAAGCTGAAGGAGGACCAGGTGGCGCCCCGGTGGCTGCAGACAGTCCGCGGGGTTGGCTACCGGCTGGCGCCGGCCAGGCAGCCCGGGGAATCCTAGCCGGTTTCCAGGATGTAGGTGCTGCGGAGTTCCGTGACGGTCAGGCTGCCGTCCTGGGCAACCCGTTCCATCAGCACCTGGCCCTGGCCGAAGTCACCGCTGCGGATCATGGCCTCCAGCAGCTCAGCCAGCCTGGCAAGGCGCAGCCCGCCCACCATGGCCGAGCTGATCTTCAGGCTGATGGCGGCGTCCAGTGCGGAGTCGCCGTCGTGCTGTTGAACTGCGGCTGCAAGGCGGGAGTAGCGCTGGTCCCACAGGGCGGCATAATCCCTGGCGAAGCGCTGGGCCATGCCGGTACCCGCGAGTTCTTCCTCCAGTTCCTCAAGAACGGCAGCGTCAACGAGCGGCAAGAGTCCCACTGCTTCCTGGCCGGGCGATGGCTGTCCTGGAGGGGATATATCGGGGGAGGGGCGTCCGCCGGAGGTGACCCGGTCCGCGGGGATCCCGGCGGGCAGCGGACCCGGACCCGGCCCTCCTGCGCTGGAGCCGGAATCGTGACTGTGCATTGTTCAAGGCTACTTCCTGGAATTCTTGCGGTGTTCTATTTCAGCTGATCCTGTGTAAACCTTGCGTGATCCTTCAGCAGTTCCCAAGGCGCCTATTGCCCGGCGAAAGTGACCACAGTATTAATGACGGCCGGACCCAGGATGGCGATGAAAAGGACCGGGAATATGAAGAAGAGCAGCGGAAACAGGATCATGACGGGCAGTTTCATCGCTTTTTCCTCGGCACGCTGGCGCCTTTTGACCCGCATGACCTTGGCCTGCACGCGCAAAACCCTGCTGATGGCAATGCCGTAGGTGTCCGCCTGCACCACTGCCTGCACGAAACTGCGGAGCTCGGGAATGTTGGTCCGCGCTGCCAGGGCGGTGTAGGACTCGCGGCGGCTTCGTCCCACCTGCATGTCCTGCAGCGTCCGGACCAGCTCCTCGGCCAACGGTCCCTTGCCGTTATCCCCTGCCCTGGCCATGGCCCCCTCAAAACCGAGGCCCGCCTCCACCGAGATGAGCATCTGGTCCAGCGTGTTCGCCAGTTCCAGCTGCATGGTTTTCTGGCGCTCTTGCCCCTTGCTATAGAGGAGGAGGTCCGGGATGAAGTAGCCCAGGAACAGGACAAAGAGACCGGCCAGCTTCATCAGGGGAGTGCTGCCACTGGCTGTCAGGTAGAGGCCGAGGCCCACGCCGGCCAGTCCCAGTGCGAGTTTGGAACCAAGGACCTTGCCCAGCGGCATGGACGCCGGGCGGCCGGCCAGTGCGAGCAGCCGGTCCAGGACGGCCACATACGTGGGGGCAGTCAGGCGCCTGCCGATCACTTCCAGGAGGCCGGGTTTGTAATCCGCGGCAGGTGCGGTGGGCGCTGCTCCGCGGGCCAGAAGGTTGGTGACGGCGGCTCGGCCCTGCCGGTCGGCCGTGAGGACGGACCAGGCGACGAAGCCGAGGGGGACGCAGACCAGGAGTAGGGAGAGGATGACTATCAGGTTCATGGCGCTCCTCAGAACTTCAGGTCGATGATCTTGCGCATCCACAGGGCGCCGACGGTCATCAGTACGAAGGAGGCGACGATCATGGCCCACCCGAGCGGGTGCGTGAACATGGAGTTCATGTAGGTGGGGCTGACGGCGAGCAGCATGGCCACGATCCCGAACGGCATGGCGATCAGGATGTACGCGGAGAACTTGCCTTCGGCGGCCAGCGCCTTGATGTGGCCCTTGATTTCTGCGCGCTCGCGGATGGTTTCGTTGACCTGGTCCAAAACGTCCGCCAGGTTGCCGCCTACCTCCCGGTTGATCTGGATGGCCTGCGAGATCCAGACGAAGTCCTCGTTCTTCATCCGGTCTGCGGTGTCATTGAGGGCTGCTAGCAGGTCCCGGCCCAGGCTGGTTTCGGTGATGACGCGCCTCATCTCCTCCGACGTGGGCTTCTGCGATTCCGCGGCGGCGGCGTCGATGGCGCGCAGGATGCTGTGCCCGGCCCGCAGTCCACCGGAAAGGAGTTGGAGGGTGTCGCCCAGTTGCCCGTCGAAGGCCGCCCGGCGCTTGCCGGCGAGGAAACCAAGCACCAGCTTGCCCACGAACGGGGCGAGGAGAGCAAGAAGGAATCCCACCAGGGGGTTGACTGTCACCGTCCCCACCAGCATGCCGACGCCGGCGCCGATACCCACCAGCAGGAAGAACTCGGCCTGGCTCAGGCGCAGGCCGGCATTCTCAAGCTGGGGGCGGGAGAACAAGGTGATGTTCCGTCCGGCAAGGAGGCGTTCAAAGGAACGGACGGCGGAGAGCGCGAAGCGGGTCAGTGAGGACGGCGGCTCGGGTTCGAACGGACGACGGCGGTCCAGCGGCACGGTGGGGGCGCTCGGCAGGAGCACTGCGACACCGAGCAGGCAGATGGCTGCCAGCAGGATGACGGCGCCAATGGCGAGAATCATCAGTGCCCCCCTGGCTTCTCAGTACCAGTGAGCGGCCCGGCGAAAACCGCGGGTGATACGTGGATGCCGAGGTCCTCGAACCGGTCGATGAAACGTGGCCGGATTCCGGTGGCGACAGGCCTTCCCAGGAAGCGTCCCTGCGCGTCGACGCCGGCGGAGTAGTCGAAGACGAAGGCGTCCTGGAGGGTGACGATGTCCCCTTCCATGCCCTGTACTTCGGTGACGTGGGTGATGCGGCGGGACCCGTCACGCATGCGGGAGATCTGGACGATCAGGTTCACGGCGGAGGCAATCTGTTCCCGGATGGCGCGCAGCGGCAGGTCCATCCCGGCCATCAGCACCAGGGTTTCCAGGCGGGCCACGGCGTCGCGGGGGGAGTTGGAGTGCACGGTGGAGAGGGACCCGTCGTGGCCGGTGTTCATGGCCTGGAGCATATCCAGCGATTCGCCGCCGCGGACCTCGCCCACCACAATCCGGTCCGGGCGCATGCGCAGAGAGTTGCGGAGCAGTTCGCGGATGGTGACCTCGCCCTTGCCCTCGGTATTCGGCGGCCGGCTTTCGAGGCGGACCACGTGCTGCTGCTGGATCTGCAGTTCCACCGCGTCCTCGATGGTGACGATGCGCTCGTCGGCGGGCAGGAAGGAGGACAGGACATTGAGGAGGGTGGTCTTGCCGGTGCCGGTACCGCCGGAGACGATGATGTTCAGCTTCGCCTTCACGCAGGCGTTGAGCAGTTCGGCCATTTCCGGGGTGAGGGTGCCGAAGTCGATGAGGTTGCGGACCGTCAGTGGTACCTTGCTGAACTTACGGATGGTCAGCGAGGAGCCGCCCACGGCGAGCGGCGGAATGACGGCGTTCACGCGGGAGCCGTCCTCCAGGCGGGCGTCCACCAGCGGGGACGACTCGTCGATGCGGCGGCCCACCCTGGACACGATCCGTTCGATGACTTTGCGCAGGTGGTCTTCGGAGCTGAACCGGTAGTCCGTGAGCGTCAGCCGGCCGCCGCGTTCCACGTAGATTTGGTCCATGCGGTTGACCATGATTTCGGTGACCCCGGGATCGTCCAAGAGGCGCTGGAGGGGGCCATAGCCGAGGACGTCGTCCGCCACGTCACGGACCAGGCGCGTGCGTTCCTCGGGTGTCAGCGGCACCTGCTCGGCGTCGACGATGCGGGTCAGCTCTTCCTTGGCGGTGTTGCGGAGCTCCTGCTCGGTGACGGCGGCGTCGTTGAACCGCGTACCCATCCGTTCGAAAAGGGCGGTGGCCGCCCGGAGCTTCATGGCTGCGAAGACGTCCACGCCCGGTGCCTTGGGCACCTGCTGCGCGTCGGCGTCGTGCATTGAAGGCACGACGGCGGGGTGCGCGGGAAGGTGCGCATCCGCCGTCGGGCCGGCGGGGCGGGTGGGCTCGACGGCGGCGGGGCGGTCAAGCACGGCAGTGCCCGCACCCGGAGCCTGGCTGCGGTTCTGGACCGCGCTGATGCGTTCGGAGAGCTTCATCAGATGACCACCCTTCGGTGAAGCTTGCGCTGGGTCTGCGTGCGCCAGGCCGGGTTGAACCGCTCCACCAGCTGGCGGAGGCTTTTCACGGCCGGGTCTTTCCTGGATTCCTGCAGGACTGGGATGCCGCGGTTGGTGGACAGGGCGATGGCGCGGGAACGGGGGACGCTGACATCCACGGGCGCGCCGATGGTGGATTCCACGTCCTGGACGTTGAGGCCGGCCTTGGCGTCGGCCATGTTCAGCACGACGTGGCGGGATTCGGGCATGATCTCGAGCTGGCGGAGGACTTCCAGGCCGGAGCGCAGGCCGCGGAGGCTGGGGATGTCCATGGCGCTGACCCACACCACATCGGTGCACTGTTCCATGGCGGCAAGGCCGATCTCGGGCAGGCCGGGGGCGGTGTCCAGGATGACGTACTGGAACTCCTGGGCCAGCTGTTCGAGCAGCCGGCTGACGTGATCCGGCGTGATGTGGTCCGCGTCCACGGGGTTCGGCGGAGCGCACAGGGCGTAAATGCCGGCGGGATGCACGGTGAGGAAGGCTTTCAGTACCAGGGAGTCCTGGGCAGCGGCCGGGGTGACGGCATCCGTGACGGTGTGCTCCGGATTGAGGTATAGGCCGGAGGCGACGTCGCCGAATTGAAGGTCCAGGTCCACGATCACCACGCTCATGGGCGCGATCTGGCCCAGGCCGATGGCGATGTTGGTGGCCAGGGTGGTCTTTCCCACACCGCCTTTGGGGGAGAAGACGCCGATGACCAGGCCCTTGCCGTTTCCTGCCGGCTGGGGTTCAGGGCCGCGGTGGCGGGTGGCGAACGACTGGCAGGCACGCTCCAGCAGGACCCGGATTTCGGTAGGGTCTGCCTGCGGACTGATGATGTCGCGGACGCCGGCGCGCATGGCCTGCAGGAAGGCTTCAGGTTGGACGTCGCTGACCAGGACCAGGCTGAGGCCCGGAAGTTGGACATCGAAGACCTTGGCGAACCGGAGTGCTTCGTCGTAGGGGACGTCCGGGCCGATGATGAGGACCTCGGGCTGCTCCTGGTTGAGGAGGGCGAACAGTTCCGCCGGGCCTGCGGGGAGGATGTCGCTCGCGATGGTCTGCACGGTGCCGCGGAGGCCGTGCGCGACGGCGGCGCGCAGCTTTGCGTCGAAGTCGCCGCTGGGGGAGAGAAGGACGAAGCGGCTCATTTGTACACCGTGTCCTTCCGGGCGATGAAGCCGCCGTTGTCTTTGGCGTCGAGGGGTTCCTTGGTGAGCCAAAGGTCACCGTTGTTCGAGGAGTAGATGATCTTGGTGGCGTCGACGTCGCTCACGGCCACCGTGACCATGAACGATCCTTGGGGAAGGGTAGTGTCCTGGGGGTTGCTGCCGTCGGCCGGTTTCTCGGCGCTGGTCTGTGGTGCCCGCTGGACGGCTGTGACAAGGACCTTGCGGAGGGTGAGCTGCGTGCTGGACTCAAGCGGTTTCGCCTTGTCTGCGCCGGCCGCAAAACTGAAGCCGATGCCGACGTGGTCGCCGGCCTCGATCCGACCCCCCACCACCCGCTTGGGCTCCAGTTCGAAAGTAACTTCCTGCAGGCCGGCGGGCACTTCGACCGTGCCTTTTGCCGTGGCGTCTTCGGGGGCGATGAGGCGTTCGGCGAGCAGTTGCTCGCCGGGGACCAAATCCACGGCAGCGACCGTTCCGGCTTTGCTGTCCAGCGATGTCAGGGCGGTGGCAGCGATTCCGGCGGCGGGAACGTCTTGGATGACGAGTGAGGATGCCATGTCGTTCACCGGGGTCCCGGCGGGGATGGCCTTTTCGACGACCAGGACTTCTCTGACCTCCATATTGGCCATGGCCCGTGCGTCGGCGCCGTTGGCGTAGACAATGATGAGGAGGGCGCCTACGAGCGCCAGTGCGACGGCGGCCGTTCCGGCGAGCAGGCGAGACTTCACAGTGTTTCTCCGTGGCGTTTGTGGTCAGAGGGTGAGACGGGCGATGGTGGCGCCATAGTCAGGTGTGCTGCCCAGTTCAAATCCTTGGGCCAGGGATACGAACTTCACGAAGTAGCCCCTGATGGTCTTGTTGGCCACTTTGGGGCCCGTCGTCCAGCCGATACTGGCGAATTGGTATCCGGTCACGTGGAACGCGGCGAAGCCTTTGATGTAGTACTTGCCGCTCGAGCCTGTTCCGGTTGCCAGGTCGTACATCGGCAGGAGGACGGTTTGGTTGTTCATCTGGCTAAAGTCCGATGCCGTGCAGGTGGAAGGAGCGCTGGCACCGGTGTCGCTGGCGAACCAGATTCCCGCGTTGGTTGAGGCTCCTGCCGTTGCGGTGATGGCGCATTTTGAAGAGGTGGTTTGCATCCAGCCGAAACCGCCCGGGATGCCTCCGCACCCATTGACGGACTGTTCCAGCACCAGTTCGGCGCCCTGTGCCCCGCCAGGAGGAATGTTCAGCTTGCAGTAGGCAATGGCCAGCGGCAGGATGACCGGTCCTTTGGCCGGGGTTCCCCATGTGGCGGAGGCTTTGGCGCCTACCTCTTTACTGGGAATTCCGATTGCATTGGCGAAGAAGAGGGAGACGGAGTTGTCCGGGCCGCCGGTTTCCTTCGCGCTGGTGATCACCGATACGGTCCGGGCGGTTTTATCGAGTTGGATGCTGTAGACATTGCTCATGCCGTCCAGCGCGTTCTGGTTGGCGAGGCTGCCGGCGAGTGTCGCCGTCGTCGAGCATTGCGTGTCCGCCGTGTTCTTGGCGCACTTCTGCGCCACCGCGATGGCGGACGCGTCCGCCCCGCTCTGCAGCTGCGCGCGTTCGGAGTAGATGACCCCCACGTCGACGGCGATTGCAACAAAGCCGAGCAACGTCACCAGGAGAATGGCGACGATGACTGAGACGGCGCCTTTCTCGTTGTCACTGCCTAGCCGCCGCACAGCATCACCCCCTTGCCCGTCATGGGAAAGGGGCCGGCGATGCCGGTGATGGTGGAGAGGTTGTAGCTGATGATGACGGTCACTTGCTTATCGGTGCTGCAGGTGGCGGGGCTGATGGTGATGTTCGAATCCGGGATGGCGCTGCTGACGGCGGCGGCCGCGTTTCTTGTGGCTGTCTTGGCGCCCGCTGGGTCGTTGGCGATCGCCATGACCCGGACACCATCGCGGGCCGCGTTGGTGAGGGTGATTTGGGTGTTGTAGGCGCGCCCAAACTCGATGGTTCCCAGCACCAGCATCAGGAGGAGGGGCAGCAGGATGGCGAATTCGACGGCGGCTGCTCCGCGTTCCGATTCTTTCGTCATCTGCTGCACCTCCTCCTGCATGACTGATTCATTCCCTGCGTTGGGCTATGCGGTTCCGATATGGGGTCCGGAACCGGACGTTGGAGAGGTTTTAGCTGGCCGGACGAACAGCCGCTGTTGTGGGCTCCGGAGGCGTCGCGATGTCGGTGTTGACCCCGGTGAACAGGTCACCGAGCTGACCGCCCAGGGTGCTGACGGCGACGATGATAACGACTGCAATGAGGGCGACCATGATGCCGTATTCGACGGCAGTTGCGCCCTTTTCTTCACTGCGAAGACGGATCATGAGGTTGGTGTAGAGAGCAAGCATTGTGACTCCTGTGCGAGACGGATGGCTGGCCCTTCACCAGCACTGAAACGAAGTTAGCAACGGGATTTGGTGCCAGATCCGGATCTTGGAACATCCTGCGGAAAGGCTTCGTGAGCTGCGCAGATGCTGTGCGTTCGATGGTCCTGTCCTGCGCTCGCACTGGGCGTAGCCTTCCCGGCAGGCAAAAAGGACCCCCTCGGTTCTGGGTGCCGAGGGGGTCCGGTCTTTGAGGAGACGCTGACGCGATGTTGATACGGGGAGCTTGCCTGACCGTTGCTGATCGACTAGGAGAACGCCGCGACGATGTTCATGACTGCCGGTCCGAGCAGGATGATGAAGAGGGTCGGAAAGATGAAGAAGATCAGTGGAAAGAGGATCTTAACTGGGATCTTCATGGCGTGTTCCTCGGCCCGTTGGCGCCGCTTGAGCCGCATCTCCTGCGCCTGCACCTTGAGGACTTTGGCGATAGCAATGCCGTACGCGTCAGCCTGCACAATGGCCCGGATGAAAGAGCGGAGGTCCGGGACGTCGACCCGGTCGGACATGGCAAGGTAGGCCTCTTTCCGGGAACGTCCCACCTGCATGTCCTGAAGGGTCCTCGTCATTTCATCAGCAAGTGGCCCGGTTCCGTTCTGGGCCGTGCGTGCCATGGCGGCCTCGAAACCGAGTCCCGCCTGAACCGAGATCAGCATCTGGTCCAATGTGTTCGGCAATTCCTGACGAATCTTCGCCCGCCTCTTCTCCGCTGTGCTCCGGACCAGCAGGTCTGGTGCGAAGTAGCCGAAGGCGGCAGCCGCCAGGAAAATGGCGAAGCGTGAGGGCTCCGGATTAGCGAGGAAATAGAAGATGCCCAGCGTGGCACCGCCAAGCGCCAGGAGCGGCTTGACCATCAGCAGGCGCTCAAGGGGCCACTCCTTGGGGCGACCCATCGCGGCCAGCTGCTTGTCCAGCCAGGCAACATACCCAGCGGGGGTGATCTTGAGGGTGAGAGCGGCGAGCTCTGCGGACAGATTCTGCGGCGCGGCATTCCTTGCCCGCTGCCCCAGGTTTGCCTGGATGTTGCGGATGGCGACTCTGTCGGTTGCCGCGACCGACCACACCAGGTAAGTGATGGGCAGGACGATAGCGAGAATCGCACCTAAAGCCAATGGTGACATGACCGGCCTCCTAGAACTTCGGTTTGATGAGCCGGCTGAGCCAGAAGCCGCCGGCCGTGAGCATGATTGCTGCGGCCCCGAGCATCAGGAATCCAGGGACCGTGCTGGTGAAGGTCTTCGCATACTGGCCGTTGATGAAGATCAGGGCGAAGAAGAGTACGACGGGAAGCGCCATCAGGACTCCCGCGGACATTTTTCCTTCGGCGCTGAGGGCCTTGACCTGGCGCCGTATCTGGTTCCGGTCGCGGATGGTCTCTCCCACGTGATCGAGGACTTCCGCAAGGTCGCCGCCGACTTCCCGGTGGATCTCAATAGCTTGGGAGATCCATGCGAAGTCTTCGCTCCGAGTGCGGCCGGCAACGTCTGTCATTGATGCGTTGAGGTCACGGCCAATCCTGGTTTCGTTCACGATCCTGGCCAGCTCTTCAGACATCGGGGCGTCCGATTCCCGCGCCGATGCGTCGATGGCCCGGAGCAGCGAGTGCCCGGCTCGCATGCTGCCGGTGAGCATTTGAAGTGTGTCCGGGAGTTGCTCATCGAACTTGCTCCTCCGCCTGGACTCAAGGACAGAAAGGGTGGCGAGGAATCCGGCCGGCACCACCGCGAGCATCAAGATCGCAAAGAAGAAGCCGCCCAGAAGGAAACCAAAGACGCTACCGGCCAGAGTGCCGGCACCCATCATGAGCAGGAAGTTGGCCGGCTGGGTCTTGAGACCCGCCCGCTCCAGCTTCTCCCGGCTGATGATGAAATCGTCCTTTCCCTTGAGCTGCTTGTTGATGGCACCGACCGCGGAGTCGGTCAGCACCGTCAGCTTGGAAGAGGCAATCGGAACGTCCGGCCGTCGGCGGGACAGGGGAATGGTGTTGCCTGGCTTGAGGACGACAGTAAACAGCAGGATGACTGCTGCGAAAATGGCAGCAACGCCCAGAACGGCGATTGTCGCGGGTACTTCTGGCTCCATCACCGGCCCCTGACTGTGTGTGCACCGAATACGGCAGGGGAGATCCTGATGCCAAGCTCTTCGAACCGGTCGGTAAACCGAGGCCTGACGCCAGTGGGTACTGGCTTGCCGAGGAATTTGCCGTTGGCATCGATTCCCGCCGAGTAGTCGAAGACAAAAGCATCCTGGAGGGTCACAATGTCCCCCTCCATACCCTGGACCTCCGTTATGTGTGTAACCCTGCGGGTCCCGTCCCGGAGCCTTGAGATATGCACGATGAGGTTCACGGCCGAAGCAATCTGCTCGCGAATTGCGCGCAAAGGCAGGTCCATGCCGGCCATCAGGACAAGTGTTTCCAAGCGGGCCACTGCGTCTCGAGGCGAATTGGCATGCACCGTCGAGATCGAGCCGTCGTGGCCCGTGTTCATGGCTTGCAGCATGTCCAGGGATTCTCCGCCCCGGACCTCACCCACTACGATGCGGTCTGGCCGCATTCGCAGTGAGTTGCGGACCAGATCACGGATGGAGACTTCGCCCTTCCCTTCGATGTTGGCGGGTCGGCTCTCCAACCGGACCACATGATCCTGCTGAAGCTGCAGTTCCACCGCGTCCTCAATGGTCACGATGCGGTCAGTGGCGGGGATGAATGAGGACAGCACGTTCAGCATGGTCGTCTTACCGGTTCCTGTGCCCCCGGAGACAATGATGTTCATGCGGGCAAGGACGCAGGCTTGAAGCAGTTCCGCCATTTCGGGGGACAGGCTGCCGAACTCAATCAGCTTCTGGACTGTCAGCGCCTCACGGCCAAACTTGCGAATGGTGAGAGATGCACCGTTGACTGCCAACGGAGGGATGATGGCGTTGACACGTGACCCGTCCGCCAACCGGGCGTCCACCAGGGGTGATGACTCGTCAATCCGGCGGCCGATCCGGGTGACGATCCTTTCGATCACCTTCCGGAGTGCCTCTTCGCTGGCGAACTTGGTGTCAGTGAGATAGAGGTGGCCGCCGCGTTCCACGTAGATCTGATCGGCCCGGTTCACCATGATTTCTGTGACCGTCGGGTCATCGAGATAGCGTTGCATGGGGCCGTACCCCAGGACGTCGTCGATGATCTCCCGGGTCAGGCGCTGTCGCTCGCCCTGGGAAAGTGGGACCTGTTCGTCGTCTACAACTGCCTTGAGTTCATCCTTGACGAACTGGTGCAGCTCGGCTTCGTCGAGGGAAGAATCGGTGATCCGTGAACCGAGACGCTCGTAGAGTGCCTGGCTTGCCCGTTCCTTCAATCCGTTGAGTGCTTCGCTGGCGCTGCCGGCAGTGACATCAACTATGGCCGGCGTCTGGGCCTGTTCGGCTGCCTGCGCCTGTTGGATAGCTCCCAGCGTGGCGGGCGCCTGTGCGGACTCGGTTGCATCGGGAGCAGGCCAACCATCCGGCTCCTCGCCGCGCAACTTTGCGAATCGATTTGAGAGAGTCACTGTACAACCGCCCTTCTGTGGAGCTTCTTGCGGGGGCCTTCCCAATTGGGTTTGAATCGCTCTACGAGCTGCCGCAGCCCTTTTGCGGTCGCGTCGCGGCTGCCGTCCTGCAGAAGGGGAACGCCCTTGTTGGTTGAAAACGGCACGGCCCTGGAGCGTGGCAGGACAACGTCCACCGGGGCGCCAATGGTGGCTTCGACATCCTGCACCGTCAGCCCGGTCCGCCGGTCGGCCATATTCAGCAGCACATGGCGGTTGTCCGGCAGCAGGTCGAGTTCCGAAAGGATTTGGAACCCGGTGCGCAGCCCGCGGATGCTCGGCACGTCCATGCCGCAGACCCACACGGCGTCTGTTGCCTGTTCCAGCGTTGCCAGAACGTGCTCGCCCAACCCGGGCGCCGTGTCCACCACCACGTACTGAAACTCAGTGCGCAGTTGACGGAGGAGGTGGCTGATGTGCTCTCCGGAGATCCTGTCCATCTCGATGGGGTTGCGGGGAGCGCACAGGACATAGATGTTGCCGGGGTGCAGTGACAGGTACGTTTTCAGGACCATTGAGTCCTGGCTGGCCGCCCCAACCACGGCATCGGTGATCGTGAATTCGGGCTCGATCATCAGTCCGCTCGCAATGTCACCAAACTGCAGGTCCAGGTCCACCAGGACCACGCTCATGGGAGCAAGCTGGCCCAGGCCGACGGCAAGATTGGTGGCGACGGTTGTCTTGCCGACTCCTCCTTTGGGCGACATGACTGCTATGACCCTGCCGCCTTCCGCTGCCGGCCGTTCCGCGGTGTTGGGCGATAGCCCCCGCCGGCGACCCGCCGCTGCCAGGCTGGCCCGTTCCACGAGGGCCCGGATCTGTTCCATATCGGCAGTGGGGGCGAGGATGTCCCGTACACCGGAACGCATCGCGTGAAGGGCCAGCTCGCCGTCATCCTCCGCAACCAGGACGATGCTGACTTCCGGGTACTGGAGATCCATGACGGCGGCGAACTTCAGCGCGTCCTCCCGAGGCAGCCCTGGTCCGAGGATGAGTACCTCAGGGGGTTCGCC
This sequence comes from Pseudarthrobacter sp. SORGH_AS 212, assembly GCF_030818145.1. Classification (NCBI taxonomy): domain Bacteria; kingdom Bacillati; phylum Actinomycetota; class Actinomycetes; order Micrococcales; family Micrococcaceae; genus Pseudarthrobacter; species Pseudarthrobacter sp. SORGH_AS 212. The sequence continues at coordinate 3,446,975 of NZ_JAUTAA010000001.1, forward strand.
CGCTTGCTGCCGAAGGATGTCTTCGGGGGATTCAGGCAGGTAGTTGGCCTGGAAGGACTGCACGGACCCGCTCAGCGGAGCCAGCGATGACCGGACTGAGCGTTCGAAGTCGGCTGAGGACGTGATGAGAACGAAGCGGCTCATCGGAACACCTTGGTCTGGTTCACTACGCCGCTGGTGCCCTCAGTGGCTCCGTCAGGCTCCTTGGATAGGTAGATTTTTCCGAATTCCGCCGCGTACACGAGCTTTTCCGCGTCAACAGAATTCCTCGCGAGAGTGATCAGGTAAGAATCGCTGGAGGCCTGCTTGCTGCCCTCGGACTTCAGGGCACCTGTAGAGCTGGCCTGGGCGGCTTCGCCTTGAGTCTGGACGGCTTGTCCTGAGCTGAACTGCACTGCGGTGACCAGGACTTTGTGGAATGTCAGTTGGGTCCCGTTGCCTTCGCCGGCGGTGTCTCCGAGGGAGAGGAACACTCCGACGGTGTCGCCGGCTTGTACTGTCCCGCCAACCACCCGGTCGATCCCGAGCTGGACAGTGATTTCCTGGAGCCCTTCGGGGACCTCAACCCGAGCCGGGCCGATGAAGGTGCTTGACTCGACGAGGCGGCTGCTGAGGAGTTGCTCGCCGGGTACCAAGCCAACTGATGTCACCTTCGATCCGACTGAGGTGAGATCCTCGAGGGCGTCCGACGCCACTGCGGTCTTGGGGACGGCTTTTGTGGCGACGTACTGGCTGAGTTGGCTAGCCGGTGTGCCGGCCGGAACGTTCTGCCTGACGATCAGGACGTCTTCCGTTTCCGTGTTGGCAAGTGCGCGACGGTCCGCGCCCTGAACGTAATTGAATAGGAGGACTGTACCTATGACCGCTACAACCAGCGCGGCAATGCCTCCCAGTAGGCGTGCTTTCATTGCTATCCCCTTGTAGTGACTACTTGATGAGTTGAGGTGGAAGCGTGGCCCCGCCTTCGGTGTAGCCACCCCCCGTGTATTGACCGGAATCAGCTACCCATTTTTGGAAGTGCCCTTGAATGCCGTTTTCTGACCCGCCGCATTTAGCGGCAATCAGCGAGTAGTCGCCGGCACAATCGCTGCCACCGATCTTGAACCCCTCCAGGAAGAAGGCAGCGAAACCCTTGATGTAGTAAATGGCCTTATCTCCAGTGCCGCTGGTGCCGCTGAAGACGGGGATCAGGACTACTTGACCCACGTACGAGGCCATCGCACCTTTGCTGCATTCGGATGGCATGCTGGCTCCGGTGCCCGAGTTGACGAAGGGCAATGTGGGGTCGGCATTGGCAGGGCTTGGCGGGTAGACCTGAGAGGTGCACTTACCGCCGATTGTTTTGATGAATTCAAAGCCACCGGGAATCACTTTCCCCGATGAAGAAGAATCCCCAGCACAGTTGACGTCCTTGCCCTTGCTGAACATGGCGATGGTCTTACCTGAAAAATCGAACTGGCACGGCGCGAAAGTCATCGGGAGTGTGGCCGGCCCGGTTAGCGGAGCGCCGCCCCAGCTGGCTGTAGCAGTCGCACCTACGGTGGCCGGCGGAGCATCAGTGAGCGCGGATGCGAACAGCTTTGATAGGAAGCCCGCACCCGATGTGCCGTCCTTTGTTGAGGTTGCAACGGTGACCTGGTGGGCCACAGAGGTGTCGATACTCCTTACGGTCGATGCGCTGTCATTGGAGTTGGCGTTCGCCAGTTGCCCCGCTAATGATGAAGCACCGCTCAGGGCGGTGTTGCAACTGCCCTTGGCGCAGCTTGCCGCAACAGCTAACGCGGATGAATCAGCGGCGTTCTGCAGTTGTGCGCGTTCGGCGTAGATTTGGCCGGTATCAACCGCCAGCGCTCCAGCTCCTATGAGGACCAGGAGCATCAGGGCTACGGTAACGCCAGCAGCGCCGCGCTCCGCGGATTCACGCGCGATCGTAGGTTTGAGTTCTAGCCGCCGCATTGCATGGCTCCCTTTCCAGTGAGAGAAAGAGTTGACCCAAAGAAGCCGGTGAGCGTCGGTCCGTTGTACGTAACCGTCACAAGCGCATTCGCCGTAGATGCGGGACAGGCTGCCGCCGAATAGTCAAAGTTCAACAGCGATGAGTTGATAGACGGTGCTCCAGCCCTGCCGGCGGCGGTTGCCTTGGAGGTGTCTTTGGTGACGGCCACCGTCCTGGCTGCTTCGCGCGAGGCCTGGGTTACGGAGACCTGGACGTTGTAGACGTTGGCGAACTCGACCACGGCGATGATCAGGGCGATCAAGATCGGCGCAACGAGAGCAAATTCGACGGCGACTGCGCCCTGTTCGCTTTGGCGTTTCATTGGTACCTCTCAACCAGGGTTATGGTGGCTGCTACCGGTCAGGGGTGTGCTATGCGGAATTGCGCAGCACACCCCTGGAATGCCTAGTTGAATCCGCGCTAGGGAGTGGTCGGGGCCTTGAAGTTGTTCTTCACTGAGTCACCGAGAGTGTCAAACCAATCGTTCAGAGCGCCGCCGAAGGCGCCGACGCCCACCACTATGACAAGTGCAATGAGTCCGACCAGCAGGGAGTACTCCGTGGCCGTGGCGCCCTTTTCGGAGGAGAAGCGATCCTTGACGCCGGCGACAAATGCCATCATCGAGACCATGAGAGAAGTCATTGTATTTCCTTAATTCGGTGAAATGGATTGAATAGATTTCAACGAATTTCCAGCTGCCCCCATAATTCCTTAGCGGCTGGACTTCGCTAGGAAGAGATTGTCATTGGGGGGTTGGCGGCAACAATGCGTAGTGGTACTCGAGTTTTTTCAGCGTGGCCAAATATGCGTACCTGAAAAGACACCGTAGTACGCAGGATCTGGTGTGAGTACTGGGCGGACTACTTGGATTCGGCATGTGGCGCCGCGCCGCAAGCCCCGGCTGCGGCGGTCGTGTGGTGGCTAGTGCAGGAGCAGGGCGACGATGGCCGTAGCGCCGAGCATGGAAGGTCCGTGAGGCACTTCTGAGGCCCTGCTCCGGGTTTTTTGCTTCAGCAGGATGACGGTGACCAGGCCGTTGAGGACGAACCCGAGGAGTCCGCCATAGAGGAGCTGGCTCCAACCTAGGTACCCGAGGTATAGGCCAACCGGTGCCGCGAGTTTGACGTCGCCCATTCCGATGGCTCCCGGGGAAATCAGCCCCAGAATTAGATACCCAGCGAACAAAATGACCATGCCCAGGAGTGCGCGAAGCATATTGTCAGCATGCTGATTAAATGCTGATGGCGCCAGGAGGAGGGCAATTCCCCCGGCCAAGAGCATTAATACAAGAGGATTCGGCAGTAGGTGAAGTGAGAAATCAATCCTGGCCAACTGAACTCCGAGCACGGCGAGGAAAAGAAATGCCGGCAGGGTCCAGGAAACTCCAAAGCGGAACGCAAAGGCAGCGCACGCAACTCCCGTAAGTGCGGCCGTCGTAATCCTTGCCGAGGGCAACGGCATTCCGCCCAGCCGGGGAAGGAACCTGGCAATCAGAACCTCCGCGGCCGGGGAGAGTGCTGCGCCCAGCACGAAAGCCCATCCGGCGCCGACGCCAGCACCCTCTGTAAACACCGCGTCCCCCTGCGCTCATCCTGCCGGCGGCGCTGTGGTGGCCTGCGGCTACCCCATTTTGACCCTGAACCCCCTGGCACGCTAATCTTGTAAGTCGTTGTGCGTGTCCTATTCCGATGGTGCGTGCCCGCTTGAGAATCCGGTTGCAGGATAACTACTCAACGTGCACATTCGGAACCTCAGGATGACTGGTTACATAGAGCCCTCACCTCTGTTCCGGTAGCGCGCAGAAAGTAGGTGCTCACCCCTGAGTGGTGCCTAAACAAAGAACGCCAGAACAAGAACGAGGCAAACACCGTGCGTACGTACACCCCGAAGCCCGGCGATATCAACCGCCAGTGGCACGTCATTGACGCCACCGACGTTGTCCTTGGTCGTCTTGCCAGCCAGACCGCAATCCTGCTGCGCGGCAAGCACAAGGCCACCTTCGCGTCCCACATGGACATGGGCGACTTCGTCATCATCATCAACGCTGAGAAGGTTGCCCTGACCGGCGCCAAGCTGGAGCAGAAGCGCGCATACCGCCACTCCGGCTACCCGGGCGGCCTGACCTCCGTCAACTACGCGGAACTGCTGGAATCCAACCCGGTCCGCGCCGTTGAGAAGGCCATCAAGGGCATGCTCCCCAAGAACTCCCTCGCTGCACAGCAGCTGGGCAAGCTGAAGGTGTACCGCGGTGCTGAGCACCCCCACGCCGCACAGCAGCCCAAGACTTTCGAAATCACCCAGGTCGCCCAGTAGTCCTGGCCACCAAACAACTTACTTAACACAAGGAGAATCGTGGCTCAGAACGAAGAACTGACCACCGAAGCCGTTGAGGCTGAGGAAATCCCCACCAGCTACACCTCTGAGAGCTCAGCTGCTGAAGCCGCTCCCAAGAAGGAGCGCCCGGCACTGACCGTTGCAGGCGCAGCAGTTGGCCGCCGCAAGGAAGCCGTTGCGCGCGTTCGCGTTGTTCCGGGCTCCGGCAAGTGGACCATCAACGGCCGCGCGCTGGACAACTACTTCCCGAACAAGTTGCACCAGCAGGACGTCAACGAGCCCTTCAAGATCCTTGATCTCGAAGGCGCCTACGACGTCATCGCCCGCATCCACGGCGGCGGCATCTCCGGCCAGGCCGGTGCCCTGCGCCTCGGCATCGCCCGTTCCCTGAACGAGATCGACGTCGAGAATAACCGCGCCACCCTGAAGAAGGCCGGTTACCTGTCCCGCGACGCCCGTGTCATCGAGCGTAAGAAGGCCGGTCTCAAGAAGGCCCGCAAGGCTCAGCAGTACTCCAAGCGCTAAATCCGCTTGCACAGAAGCCCGTCCCGCCGTTGGCGGGGCGGGCTTCTTGCGTTTAGCCATATCCACAGGGTGGGCGGCCGTATCCGGCTGGCCAGCCGTTTCAAATTGAAGGACCGCCATCCCATACACTTGACCGGTGTCTAGATTATTTGGAACTGATGGTGTCCGGGGGCTGGCCAACGGCCTGCTGACAGCGGAGCTGGCCCTGCAGCTGGCCCAGGCGGCCGCCGTCGTACTTGGCCACGACCGCAACTCCAACGGCTCCCGGCCCCGCGCCGTGGTGGCCCGTGATCCGCGTGCCAGCGGAGAATTCATCGCCGCCGCGGTGGAGGCCGGGCTGTCCAGCTCGGGAATCGACGTCTACGACGCCGGCGTCCTCCCCACCCCGGCCGCCGCGTACCTGGTGGCAGACCTGGAAGCCGATTTCGGCGTCATGATCTCCGCCTCGCACAACCCGGCACCGGACAACGGCATCAAGTTCTTCGCCCGCGGCGGCCAGAAACTCCCCGACGACGTGGAAGACGCCATCGAGGCCCAGATGCACAACGAAGCCGTCCGGCCCATAGGCCCCGACGTCGGACGCATCCAGCGCTTCTCCGACGCAGAGGACCGCTACGTCGTCCACCTCCTCAGCACCCTCCCGCACCGCCTCGAGGGCCTCACAGTGGTCCTGGACTGCGCCCACGGCGCCGCCAGCGGCTGCTCACCGCAGGTTTTCAAGGACGCCGGCGCGGACGTCATTGTCATCGGCGCCGACCCGGATGGGCTCAACATCAACGACGGCGTGGGCTCCACCCACCTGGGCCCGCTCAAGGAAGCCGTCCTTCAGTACGGCGCGGACCTTGGCATCGCCCACGACGGCGACGCGGACCGCTGCCTGGCCGTGGACCACGAAGGCAACGAAGTGGACGGCGACCAGATCATGGCGATTCTCGCCGTCGCCCTCAAAAAGGCCGGCAAGCTCAACGACGACGTCCTGGTGGCCACCGTCATGAGCAACCTCGGCCTCAAGATCGCCCTCCGCAACGCCGGCATCAGCATCCGCGAAACAGCCGTGGGGGACCGCTACGTCCTGGAAAACATGCGCGAAGGCGGCTTCAACCTCGGCGGGGAACAGTCCGGCCACGTCATCTTCTCGGACCACGCCACCACCGGCGACGGCCTGCTCACCGGCCTGCAGCTCGCCGCCCAGGTGGCCCTGACCGGGACATCCCTCAAGGACCTGGCCGCCGTCATGACCAAGCTCCCGCAGGTCCTCATCAACGTCAAGGGCGTGGACCGCACCAAGGTCAACAGCAATGACGTCCTGGCCCAAGCCGTCAAAGCCGCCGAGGCCGCCCTGGGAGAAACGGGCCGCGTCCTCCTCCGCCCCTCGGGCACCGAGCCCGTGGTCCGGGTCATGGTGGAGGCTGCCGACGAGGAAACCGCCCAGTCCATCGCAGAACACTTAGCACAGGTGGTCCGCACGGAGCTCGCGCTGGAACTCCTCAGCGAATAGCTGCACAAACACGTGAGGCCCGCTTCCACGAATGGAAACGGGCCTCACGTGCATATCGGCTAGGACGAGCGGCTTCGCAACTCGTCGCGGATCTCGGTGAGCAGGGCGATCTGCGGATCCTCTGCAGATTCTTCCTTGACGTCAGGGTTGATGCCGAGCCGGCGGTTGCGCCGCTCGATCATGTGGTTCATGGGCATGACCACAACAAAGTAGATGGCGGCGGCAATCAGCACGAACGAAATGACGGCGGAGATGACGCGCCCGTAGAGGAAGCCCTCCCACTGCATCTCCTCGATTCCCTTCGCCTGGAACAGAAGGCCGATCAGCGGTGTGAGCAGACCTTCCACGATCGATGTGACGACGGCGCCGAACGCGGCACCCATCACAACAGCGACGGCAAGGTCTACGACGTTGCCCTTCATGATGAAATTCTTGAATCCGGTCAACATGAGTTCAAAGCTAGCCCACGTCTGTTAACCCTGTGTGAACCCCGGCCCCTATTTTGAACCGTGTTGGGAACCTACTGGCCGCATTGTCCGTTAGGGGTATCCCGGTGCCGCCCCCACACCGAAGTACTCCTCGAGCGTGGCAATCCCGCGTGCGGACATGTCGGTTGCCGCCTCCACGCCGATGTACCGCAGGTGCCACGGCTCGTAGTAATACCCGGTGGTCTCATGGAACATCCACGGATACCGCACCACAAACCCGAACCGGTGGGCGTTGGCTTTCGCCCAGACCGCGGCCGGTTGCTCCGCGAAGCACGGCTGGAAGGCGCACGCCCCGCCGCCGTCGGCAATGTCGAAGGACCAGCCTGTCTGGTGCTCCGAGTAGCCGGGCCGGGCGCTGGCGGTGTCCGCGTCCGCCTGCCCGCGCGCGGCCACGTACCCGTTGTACGTGGACACTTGCGTGGCATAGGAGCGGTACCCGCTGGCCAGGACCATGACCACGCCGTCCCGCGACGCAGCCGCGAACATCGCCTCGGCCGCTGCCGCCGTCGTACTGTTCAGCAGCGCGGACTCACCCGACGCGGAGATCCCGACGGCGGGACTCACCAGGTCCGCCGGCGCATAGTCAGCAGGCGCCAGCGGCCGGTGCTTGTTGACGACTACCCACGGGCTGGCCGGATCGGTGAGTGAAAACTGGCGGGGGAGCGCCGCGGACGAGGAAGGGGTTGCAGCAGCCGCGGGAAGCGTTGCCCCTGTGGGAGCGGCCTCAGAGACGGCAGCGGGTGCCGTGGACACAGTGGGGGACGGCGCAGGGGCAGCCGGCAGCGGGGCCGACGACGGCGGCGCGGCCTCGGGTGCCACAGGGGTGCAGGCGGTGAGAACGGTCAGCCCGGCCCCCACTGCGAGGAAGCGGGCGAAGCTCCGGCGGCTGGCCGTTACGGCTGAAACGGCGCAGTTATGGCACACCTGTGCTAGACCTTCCTCAGGAGCATCCGGCGGATGGTGTGGTCGGCGTCCTTGGTGAGAACCAGCTGCGCCCGCCCCCTGGTGGGAAGGACGTTCTCCTCCAGGTTGGGCTCGTTGATCCGCTTCCAGATGTCCCTGGCGGTGCTCTCCGCCTCGTCATCGGACAGGCTGGCGTACCGGTGGAAGTAGGACTCCGGCTGCGCGAACGCCGTGGTCCGCAGCTTCCGGAACCGGTCCACGTACCACTCCTCGATATAGGAGGTCTTGGCGTCCACGTAAATGGAGAAGTCGAAGAAGTCGCTCAGCGCCAGCCCCTGCCGGCCGTCATGCCGCGGGCGCGCCGGCGCCAGCACGTTCAGGCCTTCCACAATGAGGACATCCGGCCGGCGGACCACCACTTCCTTTTCGGGAACGATGTCGTACGTGACATGCGAGTACCAGGGTGCGTGGACTTCCTCGGCCCCGCCTTTGATCTCGCTGACGAACCGCAGCAGCGCCCGCCGGTCGTAGGACTCCGGGAAGCCCTTCCGGTCCAGCAGCTGCCGCCGCTTGAGTTCGGCCAGGGGATACAGGAAGCCGTCCGTGGTGATGAGCTCCACGTTGGGGGTGCCGGGCCAGCGACGCAGCATCTCCCGCAGCACGCGCGCAATGGTGGACTTGCCCACGGCAACCGACCCGGCAACGCCGATGACGAACGGGGTGCGCTGTGTCTGTTCGCCCAGGAAGGTGGTGGTGGCCGCGTGCAGTTGCCCTGCCGCTTCGACGTACAGGTGCAGGAGCCTGGACAGCGGAAGGTAGACCTCGCGGATTTCCTTCATGTCCAGGGGATCGCCAAGGCCGCGCAGGCGGACAATATCCTCTTCATTGAGGGGTTGTTCCATCTGGGCTGCCAGCCTGGACCAGGTCTGCCGGTCCAGTTCCACGAACGGGGAGGCACCCTCCCCGTTCGCCTCGTTGCGTTGCAAAGTCACGTTAGAGATTCTGCCCCGCACTCCGCGCATAGCGAAATGAACCGGCTCCGGGGCGCGGCGGGACGTGCAAGAAGGGCTCAAGAATCCGGGTCCGGTTACAGGCAACGCACCGGAACCCGATATTCTTAGCCTTATGTGTGGAATCGTGGGGTATGTAGGCCGTTCTGTTGACGGCGCCGTTAGTGGTCACAGTGCTTTGGATGTGGTCCTTGAGGGGCTTCGCCGGCTGGAGTACCGCGGTTATGACTCTGCGGGCATCGCCGTCGTCTCCGATGGCGTGATTGAGTCGCGGAAGAAGTCCGGGAAGCTGAGCAACCTGATTGCCGAGCTGGAGGAGCACCCGCTGCCGGAGACCCTGACTGGTATTGGCCATACCCGCTGGGCCACGCACGGCGGCCCCACGGACCGGAACGCGCATCCGCATCTGGCTGATGAGGGCAGGCTGGCCCTGATCCACAACGGCATTATCGAGAACTTTGCAGAGCTCAAGCTTGAACTGATCGACAAGGGCGTGAAGTTCCTGTCCGAGACCGACACCGAGGTTGCTGCCGCGCTGGTGGCGGATATTTTCCGGAACCAGCTGGGCGGGGACGTCTCCGACGGCGGCCTGACGAAGGCCATGGAGCTGGCCTGCCAGCGCCTCGAGGGCGCCTTCACGCTGCTGGCTGTCCACGCGGACCAGCCCGACGTCGTGGTTGCTGCCCGCCGCAACTCGCCGCTGGTGGTGGGCCTGGGTGATGGGGAGAACTTCCTGGGCTCGGACGTGTCCGGGTTCATTGATTACACCCGCCGGGCGGTGGAGCTGGGCCAGGACCAGATTGTCACCATCACCGCGGACACTGTGGTGATCACGGATTTCTTCGGCAACCCGGCCGAGGGCAAGGAATACCACGTGGACTGGGACCCGGCTTCGGCGAAGAAGGGCGGTTTCTCCTCGTTCATGGAGAAGGAAATCCATGACCAGCCCGATGCCGTGGCGCAGACCCTGCTGGGCCGGTCCGACCTGGAGGGCAAGCTGACCCTGAACGAGCTGCGGATCGACCCGGAGCTGTTGAAGCAGGTCAACAAGATCGTGGTGCTGGCCTGCGGCACCGCCGCGTACGCCGGAATGGTGGCCAAGTACGCCATTGAGAACTGGTGCCGGATCCCCACCGAGGTGGAGCTCGCGCACGAGTTCCGGTACCGGGACCCGATCCTGGACGAGAACACCCTGGTGGTGTCCATCTCCCAGTCCGGCGAGACCATGGACACCCTGATGGCTGTCCGGTACGCCCGCGAGCAGGGCGCGAAGACCATCTCGATCTGCAACACCAACGGGTCCACCATCCCGCGTGAGTCCGACGCCGTGCTGTACACGCACGCCGGCCCGGAGATCGCCGTGGCGTCCACGAAGGCGTTCCTGGCCCAGATCACGGCCGCGTACCTGCTGGGCCTGTACCTGGCGCAGCTTCGCGGGAACATCTTCTCCGGCCAGATCAAGGACGTCCTCGCGGACCTGGCCAAGATCCCCGAGAAGATCCAGACCATCCTGGACAACGCCGGCCCGCTGCGGGAACTGGCCCGGTCCATGGCCGACGAGAAGTCGGTGCTGTTCCTGGGCCGGCACGTGGGCTACCCGGTGGCCCTGGAAGGTGCGCTGAAGCTCAAGGAGATCGCGTACATCCACGCCGAAGGGTTCGCCGCCGGCGAGCTCAAGCACGGCCCGATCGCCCTGATCGATGAGGGCCAGCCGGTGTTCGTGGTGGTCCCGTCCCCGCGCGGCCGCGATTCGCTGCACGCCAAGGTGGTCTCCAACATCCAGGAAATCCGTGCCCGCGGCGCCAGGACCCTGGTGATCGCGGAGGAAGGCGACGAGGCCGTGAAGGCCTACGCCGAGCACGTCTTCTACGTCCCGGAAACCCCCTCGCTGCTGATGCCGCTGCTGACCACCGTCCCGCTGCAGATCTTCGCGGCCGAACTCGCCGCCGCGAAGGGCTACGACGTGGACCAGCCACGCAACCTCGCCAAGAGCGTCACCGTAGAGTAGTTCCATGATCGTTGGCATTGGGGTAGACGTAGTAGACATTGAGCGGTTCGGCCGCCAACTGGAACGGACACCGGGCCTTCGGGACCGGCTGTTCGTGCCTGCCGAGCGCGAGCTCAACACCCGGTCCCTGGCGGCCAGGTTCGCGGCCAAGGAAGCCGTGGCCAAGGTCCTCGGCGCGCCGGCCGGCATGAACTGGCAGGACTGCTGGATCGGCCTGGACCACAACGGGCCCACCGTGCAGGTCAAGGGCACGGTGCTGGCAGTCGCGGAGGCCAAGGGCGTCAAGCGCTGGCACCTGTCCATCAGCCACGACGGCGGCATCGCCACGGCAACGGTCCTGGCCGAGGGCTGACCCGGCCCCGCCCGCTGGGACCTCAGTCAATGATCAACGCCTACAGCGGAACACAGGTCCGTGCAGCCGAGGAGCCGCTCCTCGCCGCCGGGCTCGGTGATGTCCTGATGCAGCGCGCCGCCCACGGCCTCGCTAACGCGGTGGTCACCGAGCTTCGTTCGCGTGGGGACCGCGTCTACGGCACGCGAGTGGTGGTGCTGGCCGGCAAAGGCAACAACGGCGGCGACGGCCTCTACGCCGCCGCCTTCCTCGCCTCCCGGGGGATGCGTACGACGGCGGTCCTCACCGGCGGCGCGGCGCACCCGGCGGCGCTGGCTGCCTTCAGGCGTGCCGGCGGCCGTGCGGAGGAACTGACCGAAGAGGCACTCAAGCCGCTGGCCGCGGAGACCCGGCGTGCCGGCGTCGTCATTGATGCCATCCTGGGCACGGGCGCCAAAGGTGGACTGCGGGGGAGTGCTGCCGCGTTGGTTGAGGCCGTCCTTGAGGCGCGCGACGCTGCCGGCAGTAACGGATTCGTGGTGGCATGCGACCTGCCCAGCGGCGTCAACGCAGACACGGGCGAGGCGGCCGGGCCGGTGCTGCCCGCCGACCTGACGGTGACGTTCGGCGGCGCCAAGGCGGGCCTGCTGGCTGACCCCGGTTCGGACCGTGCCGGCAGGGTGCACGTGGTTCCCATCGGCATCGAAGAACACCTTCCCGCTCCGGTCCTCCGCCGGCTCGGGGACGCGGAGCTCTCCGGCCTTTTGCCCCATCCCGCCCGGCGGGCGCACAAATACTCGCGCGGGGTCCTGGGCATCGTGGCCGGCTCCGTGCAGTATCCGGGCGCCGCCGTGCTGGCCTGCCGCGGGGCACTTGCCGCCGGCGTGGGCATGGTCCGGTACCTTGGCCCGCCCGAGGTGGCGGACCTGGTGCGGCACTCCTGCCCCGAAGTGGTGTGCAGCGACGGATCCGTGGCGGACAACCGGGTGCAGGCCTGGCTGGTGGGCCCGGGCATGGGGCCGGAGGACAACGAACAACTGGCACGGGCACGCGCTGCGATCGAGTCCGGCCTGCCCGTTGTAGCCGACGCCGGCGCGCTGCCGGCGTTGCCCCAAAAGCTCGCTCCGCATGTGGTGCTGACCCCGCACGCCGGCGAGCTCGCGGCGCTGCTGAAGCGTTTGGAGGGTGAAGCCGACGCCAGGTTTGGCGACCGCGAGGCCGTGGAAGCCGCCACCTTTGAAGCCGTCCGTAAAGCAGCGGACCTGACCGGGGCAACCGTCCTGCTCAAAGGTCCCGCCACATTGGTGGCCGCGCCCGGCGGCGGAGCCTTCAGCCAGGCTGACGGCACGCCCTGGCTAGCCACTGCCGGAAGCGGCGACGTCCTGGCCGGCGTCATCGGCGCCCTGCTCGCCCAGGTGGGTCCCGCCGTCGACCGTTTCCGCCCCATGGGCATCGACGACGACGGCCGCTGGGCTGCGCTGGCCGCGCTGGGAGCTGCGCTGCACGGCACCGCCGGGAGGGCGGCGTCGGACGCGCGCTCGGGCGGTCCGATCACCGCGGGTGCGGTCGCTGACGCCATACCCGAAATCTGGGGTAAAGTCAGCATGCTTAGTAACTCTGGAGCCTTGAAACGTAATAGTCACAGCCAACCATTACGGTAGGCATTAGTTCGCACCGGCAGTAGGGGCGTTCCGATGTCCTCTGCTGCTGACCAACAAATGAGGAGCACGATGGAAGTCTGGCCTGGAACCGCCTACCCGCTGGGAGCGACCTTTGACGGCACCGGCACCAATTTCGCACTGTTCAGCGAACAGGCCGAACGGGTGGAACTCTGCCTCCTGGCTGACGACCTGACCGAGACGCGGATCGAACTGACCGAGGTGGACGGCTACGTCTGGCACTGCTACCTGCCCCAGATCCAGCCCGGCCAGAAATACGGCTACCGCGTCCACGGACCCTACGAGCCCGCCAACGGCAGCCGCTTCAACCCGAACAAGCTCCTGATGGACCCCTACGCGAAGGCCATCCAGGGCGAAATCGACTGGGACCCGGCTCTCTTCTCCTACGAGTTCGGTGATCCGGATTCGCGCAACGACGCCGACTCGGCCGCGCACACCATGCACGGCGTGGTCATCAACCCGTTCTTCGAATGGGACGGCGACCGGCAGCTCCGCGTCCCGTACCACCAGTCCGTCATCTACGAAGCGCACGTCAAGGGCCTCACCGAGCTGCACCCGGAGATCCCCGAAGAGCAGCGCGGCACCTACGCAGGCGTGGCCCACCCCGCCGTCATCGAGCACCTCAAGAAGCTCGGCGTTACGGCAATAGAGCTCATGCCGGTGCACCAGTTCGTCAACGACGGCACACTGCAGGAGAAGGGTCTCAACAACTACTGGGGCTACAACACCATCGGCTTCTTCGCGCCCCAGAACACCTACAGCTCCACCGGCGACGTGGGACACCAGGTCCAGGAATTCAAAGCCATGGTCCGCGACCTGCACCGTGCGGGCATCGAGGTCATCCTCGACGTTGTGTACAACCACACGGCCGAAGGCAACCACCTGGGCCCCACCCTGTCCTTCAAGGGCATCGACAACCAGGCGTACTACCGGCTGGTGGACAACGACCTCAAGCACTACATGGATTACACCGGCACGGGCAACTCGCTCAACGTGCGCCACCCGCACTCCCTGCAGCTGCTGATGGACTCCCTGCGCTACTGGGTCACCGAAATGCACGTTGACGGCTTCCGCTTCGACCTTGCCTCCACCCTGGCCCGCGAGTTCTACGACGTTGACAAGCTCTCCACGTTCTTCGAACTCATCCAGCAGGACCCCATCGTTTCCCAGGTCAAGCTGATCGCCGAGCCCTGGGACGTTGGCCCCGGCGGCTACCAGGTGGGCAACTTCCCGCCGCAGTGGACGGAATGGAACGGAAAGTACCGCGACACCGTCCGCGACTTCTGGCGCGGCGAACCGTCCACCCTGGGTGAATTCGCTTCCCGCCTCACCGGCTCCGCCGACCTCTATGAGAGCTCCGCGCGCCGCCCGGTCGCATCCATCAACTTCGTTACCGCCCACGACGGCTTCACCATGCGGGACTTGGTCTCCTACAACGAGAAGCACAACGACGCCAACGGCGAAGGCAACAACGACGGCGAATCGCACAACCGGTCCTGGAACTGCGGCGAGGAGGGTGACACCGACGACGAGAAGGTGCTGACCCTCCGCGCCCGCCAGCAGCGGAACTTCATCGCCACGCTGCTGCTCTCCCAGGGCGTGCCCATGCTGCTGCACGGCGACGAACTGGGCCGTACCCAGCAGGGCAACAACAACACCTACTGCCAGGACTCCGAGCTGAGCTGGATCCACTGGGAAGCGATGGACCAGCCCCTGGTGGAGTTCACAGCCTTCGTGAACAAGCTCCGGCACGACCACCCCACCTTCCGCCGCAGCCGCTTCTTCGATGGCCGCCCAGTCCGCCGCGGCGAGGGCGAAAAGCTGCCCGACATCGTCTGGCTGAAGACTGACGGCACCGAAATGCTGCCCGAGGACTGGGGCAGCGGCTTCGGCCGGACCATCGGCGTCTTCTACAACGGCGACGGAATCCAGGAGCAGGACTCCCGGGGCCGCCGCATCACCGACGACAGCTTCCTGATGGCCTTCAACGCCCACGACGACGATGTGGACTTCCTGTTGCCGTCTGACGAGTACTCGCAGTACTGGGAGGTCCTGATCGACACCGCAGCCCAGGCTGATGCCTACGAACCCCTCAAAGCCGGTGCAACACTGACGCTGGACGCCAAGTCCATGGTGGTGCTGCGCGCCTACTCCGGCCCGGAAGCCGAAGTGGACCTGTCCGCGGCAGCCTCCCTGGCTTCCATGGCCGATCATGAAGAGGCCCAGGAGGAGATGGTGGAAGCCCAGACCAAGGCAGCTGAAGCGAGCGAGGCAAGGGCAACGGGCGCCGATAAGGAAGCCGAGGCATGAGGACGCCGGCCTCCACCTACCGGCTGCAGATCCGCAGCAGCTTCACGCTGTTCGATGCCGCGGAGAAGGTTCCGTACCTGAAGTCGCTCGGGGTGGACTGGGTTTACCTGTCGCCGATCCTGACGGCGGAGCAGGGCTCGGACCACGGCTACGACGTGACCGATCCCTCCGCCGTCGACCCCGAACGCGGCGGCCCGGAAGGGCTGCTGGCCCTTTCCCGCGCCGCCCGCGAGCACGGCATGGGTGTCCTGGTGGACATCGTGCCCAACCACGTGGGCGTCGCCACCCCGGTGCAGAACCCCTGGTGGTGGTCACTGCTGAAGGAGGGCCGCGGGTCACGGTACGCGGAAGCGTTCGACGTCGACTGGGACCTGGGCGGCGGAAAGGTCCGGCTCCCGATGCTGGGCTCCGATGCGGACCTGGACAAGCTGGAAATCAAGGACGGGGAACTCCGGTACTACGACCACCGGTTCCCCCTCGCCGAAGGAACGTACTCCGAAGGGGACTCCCCCCAGGAGGTGCACAGCCGCCAGCACTACCAGCTGATGGACTGGCGCCGCGCCGACGCCGAGCTCAACTACCGCCGCTTCTTCGCGGTGACCACGTTGGCCGGCATCCGGGTGGAAACTCCCGCCGTCTTCGAAGAAGCCCACGCCGAGGTTGGCCGCTGGTTCACCGAAGGCCTGGTGGACGGCCTGCGCGTCGACCACCCGGACGGCCTGGCCGACCCCGCAGGCTACCTGCGGTGGCTGAAGGAGCTCACCGGCGGCGCCTACGTCCTGGTGGAGAAGATCCTGGAACCCGGCGAGGTGCTGCCGGGGGACTTCGCCTGTGAGGGCACCACCGGTTATGACGCGCTTGCCGTCGTGGACCGGGTGTTCGTGGATCCTGCCGGAGAAGAGTCCCTGAACGCGCTGGACGCTGAGTTGCGTGGCACTCCCGAGGCCGCCGACTACGCGGAGATGATCCGCGGCACCAAGCGGATGATCGCCGACGGCATCCTCCGCTCCGAAGTGCTGCGCCTGGCCCGGCTGGTCCCGGAATCCCACGGAGTGGCACTGGAGGAAGCGGCCGATGCCCTGGCAGAGGTCATCGCCTCCTTCCCGGTGTACCGGAGCTACCTGCCCACCGGGGCCGAGGTCCTGAAGGAAGCCTGCGAATCTGCCGCCGAACACCGTCCGGACCTTGCCGTTGCCGTGGGGACGCTCCTCCCGCTGCTGCTGGACCCGGCCAACCCCATCGCCGTCCGGTTCCAGCAGACCTCCGGCATGGTGATGGCCAAGGGCGTGGAGGACACCGCGTTCTACCGCTACACCCGGCTGGGCACCCTGACCGAGGTGGGCGCAGAACCCACCGAGTTCGCTGTGTCCCCGGAGGAGTTCCATCACCGGATGCGCCGGCGGCAGGACGAGTTGCCGCTGTCCATGACCACCATGTCCACGCACGACACCAAGCGCAGCGAGGACGCCCGGGCACGGATCTCCGTGATCGCCGAGTTGCCGGGGGAGTGGGCCGCCACACTGGACACCCTCCGGAAGCTGGCTCCCATCCCGGACGGCCCCTACGAGAACCTGCTGTGGCAGGCCATCGTCGGCGCCTGGCCCGCCAGCCGGGAGCGGCTCCAAGGCTACGCCGAGAAGGCTGCACGCGAGGCCGGCAACTCCACGAAGTGGACTGACCCGGACGAGGGCTTCGAGTCCCGGGTGAAGGCCGCCGTGGATGCTGTGTTCGACGACGTCGGTGTAGCCAAGGTGGTGGAGGACTTCGTGGCACGCATTGATGCCTTCGCAGCGTCCAACTCCCTCTCCGCCAAGCTGGTCCAGCTGACCATGCCCGGCGTTCCGGACGTCTACCAGGGCAGCGAATTCTGGGAACGGTCCCTGACCGATCCCGATAACCGCCGGCCCGTGGACTTCGCACTCCGGGAAGCCGAGCTGGCCAAGATCGACGCCGGCACGTTGCCTGAAGCGGGCACTGAAGCCAGCAAGCTCCTGGCCACCACGCGGGCGCTCCGGCTCAAGCGGGACCGGCCGGAGCTCTTCGGGGGCTATGTCCCGGTGACGGCAAACGGTGCCGCCGCCGGACACCTGCTCGGGTTCTCCCGCGGCGCGGCCGACGGCACACCCGGGGCGGTGACCCTGGCAACGCGGCTGCCTGCGGGCCTTGCAGCCGGCGGCGGGTGGCGCGATACCGCCGTCGAACTTCCCGCTCCTATGCGTGACGAACTGACGGGCGCCGAATTTGGTGCGGGCAGCGTGTTGGTGGCTGACGTGCTGGGTACCTACCCGGTGGCGCTGCTGGTCCCTGTGGATGGAGGAAACGCATGACCCTGGTCAACCAAGGACCCGAACGCTTCGACGTCTGGGCGCCCGACGCCTCTTCCGTGACCCTCGTGGCGGGCGGCCGGGAGTACCCCATGGTGAAGAAGGACACCGCGCCCGGCACGGAGGGCTGGTGGACCGCCCCGGACGCGCCGGCCGACGGCGAAGTGGACTACGGCTACCAGCTCGACGGCGACAGCCACCCGCTGCCGGACCCCCGGTCCCGGCGGGTACCTGCAGGAGTCCACGAGCTGTCCCGGACCTTCGATCCCGCCGCGTACGCGTGGCAGGATTCCGGCTGGAAGGGCAGGGAACTCACCGGCTCGGTAATCTACGAACTCCACGTGGGCACCTTCACCCCGGAAGGAACCCTGGACGCTGCCGCCGGGAAGCTCGGCTACCTCGCAGACCTGGGCGTCGACTTCGTGGAGCTGCTGCCCGTCAACGGGTTCAACGGCACCCACAACTGGGGCTACGACGGCGTGCAGTGGTACGCCGTCCACGAAGGCTACGGCGGACCCGCCGCGTACCAGCGGTTCGTCGACGCCGCCCATGAGGCCGGGCTCGGCGTCATCCAGGACGTGGTGTACAACCACCTCGGCCCCAGCGGCAACTATCTGCCCAAGTTCGGCCCGTACCTGAAACAGGGCGACGCCAACACCTGGGGCGACTCCGTCAACCTCGACGGACCCGGCTCCGACGTTGTCCGCGAGTACATCCTGGACAACCTCGCGCTGTGGCTCCGGGACTACCACGTGGACGGGCTGCGGCTCGACGCCGTGCACGCCCTGCGCGACGAACGGGCTGTGCACATCCTCGAGGAGTTCGGAGCCCTGGGTGACGCTGTCTCGGCCGAAACCGGGCTCCCCAAAACCCTGATCGCGGAGTCCGACCTGAACAACCCCCGCCTGATCTACCCGCGGGACGCCAACGGATACGGCTTGGCCGGGCAGTGGAGCGACGACTTCCACCACGCGGTCCATGTCAACGTCAGCGGCGAAACCACCGGGTACTACTCCGACTTCGAGTCCCTGGCCGTGCTGGCCAAGGTCCTTAAGGACGGCTTCCTGCATGACGGCAGCTACTCCAGCTTCCGCGGCCGGCACCACGGCAGGCCCATCAATGCCTCGCTCGTGAGCCCGGCAGCTCTGGTGGTTTGCAACCAGAACCACGACCAGATCGGCAACCGGGCCATCGGTGACAGGCTCTCGCAGTCGCTGTCCTACGGGCAGCTGGCCGTGGCGGCTGTGCTCACGCTGACCTCGCCGTTCACGCCCATGCTGTTCATGGGGGAGGAATACGGGGCAACCACGCCGTGGCAGTTCTTCACCTCCCACCCGGAACCTGAGCTCGGCAAGGCCACCGCGGAAGGGCGCATCAAGGAATTCGAGCGCATGGGGTGGGATCCCGCCGTCGTGCCCGATCCCCAGGACCCGGAAACCTTCCGCCGGTCCAAGCTGGACTGGGACGAAGCCGGCACGGGTGACCACGCCCGGCTGCTGGAACTCTACAAATCGCTGACTGCACTTCGGCGCAGTCATCCGGAACTGACCGGACTCGGCTTCGGCGAGACCGAGGTGGCGTTCGACGACGACTCCGGGTGGCTGCGGTTCCGCCGCGGCAGCGTGGAGGTGCTGGTGAACTTCGCCGACGCGAAAGTCCGGCTGGACGGCGTCAGCGGGTCCCTCCTGCTCTCCACCGACGACGGGACAAGCCAGGATGGCGACGCCCTCGCCCTGGCTCCGTGGAGCGCCGCCATCGTCAAGTCCTGACGATTACGTTCCTTGCCGCGTGCGCGGGTTGCGCCGCGGGCTGGCATTGTCAGCCCGCGGCGTAACTTTTGCGGTCCTGCCTGTTGCGCCGGTCACAGCTGGCAGGATGGAACCCATGACTTATTCCGCGGCGGAAGACCGCTACGAATCCATGCCCTACCGCCGGGTAGGCCGCAGCGGCCTGAAGCTCCCGGCCATCTCGCTGGGCCTGTGGCACAACTTCGGCGACGACAAGCGCTTCGACGAACAGCGCGCCATCCTGCGCCGCGCGTTCGATCTTGGTGTGAACCACTTCGACCTCGCCAACAACTACGGCCCGCCGGACGGATCCGCCGAGACCAACTTCGGCCGGCACCTCAAGGACGACTTCAAGCCGTACCGCGATGAGCTGGTCATCTCCACCAAAGCCGGCTACTACATGTGGCCGGGCCCCTACGGAGAGTGGGGCTCACGGAAGTACCTGCTTTCCAGCCTGGACCAGTCGCTCGAGCGTATGGGCCTGGACTACGTGGACATCTTCTACAGCCACCGGCCGGACCCGGAAACGCCGCTGGAAGAAACCATGGGCGCCCTGGACTACGCCGTCCGCTCGGGAAAGGCTCTGTACGCGGGCATCTCCTCCTACACTCCGGAGCAGACCATCGAAGCCGCCCGCATCCTCAAGGAGCTCGGCACGCCGCTGCTCATCCACCAGCCCAGCTACTCCATGTTCAACCGCTGGACCGAGAACGGCAGCCCCAACCTCTACGAGGCGCTCGACCAGGTGGGGGCAGGGTCCATCGCCTTCTCACCGCTGGCACAGGGCATGCTCACCGACCGCTACCTCAACGGCATCCCGGACGATTCCCGCGCAGCCAAGGCCAGGTTCCTGTCCGAGGACGCCATCACGGATGAGAAGCTCGACCGTATCCGCGGCCTGAAAGCCATCGCCGAAGGCCGCGGCCAGACGCTCGCGCAGATGGCCATCGCCTGGATCCTCCGGGACCAGCCGAAGGGCTCCCCGGTGACATCAGCCCTGGTGGGGGCCTCCAGTGTCCGCCAGCTCGAGGACACGCTCTCCGCCATCAACAACCTCGGATTCAGCGCTGACGAACTGACCGCCATTGATGAATTCGCGGTCGAATCGGACATCAACCCGTGGAAGCAGGCCGTCTGACGAAAACCCCCTTTCTTACGCAGCGGGACCGGTGGAACAAGAGCCGGTCCCGCTGTGTTGGGTACTATGAATAAGCGCCGCGCGGCGCTGTCCCAGCCGGCCGCCGTCGCAATTTCCCCGACGCATTATCAGGCCGGCTGACGTTTGTCCTAAGGAGTTCCGTGTC
Source organism: Pseudarthrobacter sp. SORGH_AS 212 (assembly GCF_030818145.1). Taxonomy (NCBI): domain Bacteria; kingdom Bacillati; phylum Actinomycetota; class Actinomycetes; order Micrococcales; family Micrococcaceae; genus Pseudarthrobacter; species Pseudarthrobacter sp. SORGH_AS 212. Next base: position 3,467,472 of record NZ_JAUTAA010000001.1, read on the forward strand.
TTCACATCCGATCCGTGTCGCAATCGTCGGCGTAGGCAACTGCGCCGCGTCGCTGGTGCAGGGCGTCCAGTACTACAAGGACGCCGACGCCACGGCGACCATCCCGGGCCTCATGCACGTTGAGTTCGGCCAGTACCACGTGGGCGATGTCCAGTTCGTGGCCGCGTTCGACGTCGACGGCAAGAAGGTGGGCAACGACCTCGCCGATGCCATCCTCGCCAGCGAAAACAACACCATCAAGATTGCCGACGTCCCACCCACCGGCGTAACCGTCCAGCGCGGCCACACCCTGGACGGCCTCGGCAAGTACTACCTCGAGACCATCGAGGAATCCACCGAAGAGCCCGTTGACGTGGTTCAGGCCCTCAAGGACGCCGATGTTGACGTCATGGTCTGCTACCTGCCCGTCGGCTCCCAGGCGGCTGCTGAGTTCTACGCCCAGGCCGCCATCGACGCCGGCGTTGCCTTCGTCAACGCGCTTCCGGTGTTCATCGCCGGCACTAAGGCGTGGGCGGACAAGTTCACCGCCGCCGGTGTTCCGATCGTGGGCGACGACATCAAGAGCCAGATCGGTGCCACCATCACGCACCGCGTCATGGCCAAGCTGTTCGAGGACCGCGGCGTCACCCTGGACCGCACGTACCAGCTGAACGTCGGCGGCAACATGGACTTCAAGAACATGCTGGAACGCGACCGCCTTGAGTCCAAGAAGATCTCCAAGACCCAGGCAGTCACCTCCAACGTCGAGGCCGAGCTCGCCGCCAAGGACGTCCACATTGGCCCGTCCGACTACGTCCAGTGGCTCGATGACCGCAAGTGGGCCTTCGTCCGCCTGGAAGGCCGCAACTTCGGTGATGCCCCCGTGTCGCTGGAGTACAAGCTGGAAGTCTGGGACTCGCCCAACTCCGCCGGTGTGATCATCGATGCCATCCGCGCCGCCAAGATCGGCCTGGACCGCGGCATCGGCGGCCCGCTGCTCTCCGCCTCCAGCTACTTCATGAAGTCCCCGCCGGAGCAGTTCAACGACGACCTCGCCCGTGAAAAGGTCGAGGCCTTCATCCGCGGCGACCTGGAGCGCTAACCCCCGGCGTTGCCCTATCACTTGGAGTTCCCAAAACCCTGTTAGGAACTCCAAGTGGTAGGGCAACCCGCGTTTAAGGGGCCGTCAGCCACCTTCAAGGGTGCGGATGGCATGGCTCGCCTGGGCAACGGCGAGGAGCTTGAGCATGAGTTGCGAATGCATGTGCATCCCGACGGCGGCAGTCAGGATGACGTCATTGACGTCTTCACCCGCCGTGGTCAGTTCCAGGTCCAGGCCGGCGATCGCGTCAACTGCGCTGCTGTACCGGTCAAGGAGCTCAAGCGGCAGGTTGATGCCGAGGTCCTGCATGGCCGCGACGTGCCGGTCCAGTGCATCCCTTGCATCGCTGGGCACATCGGGCCAGCTTCGCATGCGTACGACGGCGTCTGCCGCCGCCGTGCGCTCAACGTCGCCCGCAGCAGGTTCGAGGTTTAGGACCACGCGCTGGACGTGCGCCAGCAGCGACAGGCGTGGAACGCCGTCGTCCGCCATTTTCACGATGCTGCGGATCTGTCCGATGTTGAGGCCCACGATCTGACGGAGTGAGCGGATCAGCTCGAGGCGTTTGATGTGGTCCGCGGTGTAGCTGGCGCGCGTGGGGTGGACAGTATGGCCAGCCTGCAGAAGCCCCTCCCGCAGGTAGAACTTGATGCTGGCCGTGCTGGTGCCCGTTGCGCTGCTTAGTTCCTTGAGCTGCATTGAGTTCCTTCGGCCGGATAGTGGTCCGGGTGACAACTATCCTGATGTACATAAGCTGGATAGTGGCACTATCTTAGACGTATGGAGCACTGGAATGTACTGCTTGTCAGCCACGTGGTGGCTGCCCTGTATGTCCTCGCGATCGGACCGGTTCAAATACTTCGACGGCGGCGGGACCGCATCCACCGCACCATGGGGTACCTGTGGGTGGCGACGATGTATTACGTGTGCGTCAGCAGCTTCTGGATCGTCTCCGAGGGCCACTTCACCTGGCTGCACGGCCTGTCTGCTTTCACGGTCCTTACGGTAACCCTGGGCCTGGTCAGCGCAATTCGCCGGAACATCCCTGCCCACCGCGGCAACATGGTGGGGAGCTACCTGGGCATTGCCATCGCATTCGGGTTCGCGGTAGGTGTCCCCGGGCGCAGCATCCCGCGGCTTCTTTCGGCGGACCCGGCCACCGCCGTGTTTGTGGTTGCCTTGGTGCTGCTCACCGTTGGAGCCGTGTACGTTTCCCTTCTTCGCGGCGCCGAACGGCATTCCAACCACCCGTTGCCCCATCAGATAACGTCCCCAACTCCCAGGGTTTGCAGCCCTAAGTGATAGGGCAAGTGCGGTTCAGGAGTCTCGGAGGGTGGCCCGGACCCGGCGCACTGCCAGCCGGAAACCCTGTGCCAGGTCGTACGAGCGCAGCCTTCCCTTGCGCAGGCTCGCCGCACGCGCTGCGTGAACCGTGAACGGGACTGATTCGAGGTGCGCCGGCAGGGGACGAGGTTAGGTGAGGCCTACCGGGTTGCCGTCGGGGTCCACGTCCATGCGGAGGGCGGCTGGCACAGCGGGAAGCCCGGGCATGGTCATCACGGCGCCGGTCAGCGCCACGATGAAGCCGGCGCCGGTCTTGGGCAGCAGGTCGCGGACGTGGATGGTGAATCCTTTGGGGGCACCAAGCCGGGAGGCGTCGTCGGTAAAGGAGTACTGGGTCTTGGCCATGCACACGGGAAACCCGCCCCAGCCGTTGCGCTCAATATCAGCCAGCCGTTTCAGTGCGGGGACGGAGAAGTCCACCCCGTCGGCCCCGTAGATCTCCTGCGCAATGGTGCGGATCTTGTCCTCCACGGAGAGCTCCAGCGGGTACAGGTGGCGGAACTTGTTGGGCGCCTCCAGGGCCCGCACCACCAGCGCGGCGAGCTCATCCCCGCCGTCACCGCCGCCGCCCCGGCCCCACACATCGGCCACGGCAGCCGCAACACCTTCCGCGGCGCACCACGCCAGCAGCCAGTCCAGTTCCTCCGCCGTATCCGTGGCGAAGCTGTTGATGGCCACCACCGGCGTCACCCCGAATTTCTCCACGTTGTGGACGTGCCGGCGCAGGTTCTCGACGCCGGCCTCCAGCGCTGCCACGTCCGGCCGGGTCAGCTGGTCCTTGGCTACGCCGCCCTGCATCTTCAGCGCCCGCACGGTGGCCACCACCACGACGGCGGACGGCGCCAGTCCGCCGATCCGCGCCTTGATGTCCATGAACTTTTCGGCACCCAGGTCGGCCCCGAAACCGGCCTCCGTGACCACGATGTCCGCCAGCCGCCGTGCGGTCTGGGTGGCGACGAGGGAGTTGCAGCCGTGCGCGATGTTGGCGAACGGGCCGCCATGGACCAGCGCCGGGGTGCCGGCGATGGTCTGCACCAGGTTGGGTTTCACCGCTTCCTTGAGCAGGAGGGCCAGCGCTCCCTGCACCCCCAGGTCCGCCACTGTCACCGGGACGCGCTCATAGGTGTACCCGAACGTGATCCTGCCCAGGCGTTCCCGGAGGTCGGCCAGGTCCGTGGCGAGGCAGAATACGGCCATGATCTCGGAAGCGACGGTGATGTCGAACCCGTCCTGGCGCGGCACGCCCTGCGCCGGCCCGCCGAGGCCGATCACCACTTCCCGCAGGGCCCGGTCGTTCATGTCCAGGACACGCTTGAAGGTCATCCGCCGCGGATCGATGTTCAAGGCGTTGCCCTGGTAGATGTGGTTGTCCACCAGTGCCATCAGGGCGTTGTTGGCGGAGGTGATGGCGTGGAAATCACCGGTGAAATGCAGGTTGATCTCATCCATCGGCAGCACCTGCGAGTAGCCTCCGCCGGTGGCACCGCCCTTCATCCCCAGGACCGGGCCCAGCGAGGGCTCACGCAGGGCGATCATCACGTTGTGGCCGGCCCGCGCCAGGGAGTCCGCCAGCCCCACGGTGGTGGTGGACTTTCCTTCGCCGGCCGGCGTGGGGGACATGGCCGAGACCAGCACCAGCTTGCCGTGCGGCGGCGGTGCGTCCAGCCGGGCGGGATCGATTTTGGCTTTGTAACGCCCGTACTGTTCCAGCGCTGCGGCATTCACCCCTGCGGCAGCGGCAATGTCTTCGATGGGCCTGATGCGTGCTGCCCGTGCTATCTCGAGGTCGCTGGGAACGCCGGTCATGGCGTCAGGTTACAGGAACGGCCGGCACAAGGTGGCCCACGTGCCGGTCGACGGCGGCGTGGTAGCTTTCGAGCGTGATGGCGGCGGTGCGGGACCAGCCGGAGTTCTGGGCGCGGATGGCGGCGGCCCGGCCCATGTCCACCCGGGTAGCGGGATCGTCGTAGAGCGCCTCAAAGGCGTCCGCCCAGTCGGCCGCGTGGTGGCCGTCCACCAGCAGCCCGGTCCGGCCGTGGAAGATGGCCCGGGACAGTCCGCCCACCCGGGTTGCCACCACCGGGGTCCCGCAGGCCTGGGCTTCCAGGGCCACCAGGCCGAAGGATTCGCTGAAGGATGGCATCACCACGACGTCGGCCGCGCGGAACCAGGCCGCCAGCTCAGGCGCCGTGACGGGTGGAAGCTGCGTGACGACGTCGTCCATCTCGGCGTCTGCCACGAGCTTGCGGAGGTTGAATTCCTTGTTGCCGCTGAGCTCGCCCAAGATGGTGAGCCGCAGGTCGATGTCCGGACGCCGCTGCCGCAGCAGGGCGGCCGCCTTGACCAGCACCTGCGGGCCTTTGAGCCGCTGGATGCGGCCGGCGAACAGGAGGTGGAACGCTCCCGCGTCCACGCCGTGGTCCTTCCGGGCTTTGGTCCGGAAGGCCGGGGTGAACGTGGCCAGGTCCACGCCCGGGGGAGCGATGTCGATCCGGTCGTAGTCCGCGCCGTAGTGCGACACGAGCTCGGCGGCCTCGGAGCTGGTGTTGGCGATGAGGCGTGCCGCCCCGTCCACGATCTGGTGTTCGCCCACCTCCCGCCGCCGCGGCTCGGGCTGTTCGCCGGATTCGAGCAGGAGGTTCTTCACCTTGGCCATGGTGTGCATGGTGTGCACCAGCGGTACACCCCACAGTTCGGACAGTTCCAGCCCGGCGATGCCGGACACCCAGTAGTGCGAGTGGATGACGTCGTAGCGGCCGTGCGGCTGCCGGCGGCGGATCTGTTCGATCTCTTCAACCATGCTGTGCAGCAGGCCCGGCAGTTCTTCCTTGGGGATCTTCTTCGGCGGTCCGGCCAGGACGTTGTGGACACAGACGCCGGGATCCGGATGTTCGACGGCGGGCTGGCCGGCCGACGTGGCCCGCGTGAAGATCTCCACTTCAACGCCGGCTTCGGCCAGGGCCGAGGCCAGTTCGCGGATGTAGACGTTCATGCCGCCGGCATCGCCGGAACCCGGCTGTTCCATGGGCGAGGTGTGGAGTGACAGCAAGGCCACCCTGCGAATCAATGCCAAGGGACCTCCTTCCGGCCGCCGGCGCGTATTACGGGCGCACCTGCCCCGGGTACCCGTTCAGTGCGCACTCGGTAAAACACTACTCCTTCAGCCAACCGGGGCCGCAGCCGCCCCGTTACCACGCCACAGCGCCCGCAGCTCCGGGAATGCTTCCTCGTAACCGGACAGGAGCCTGCCCGCCAGTTCCTCCGAATCCACCAGCGGATGCCGCGCGAAGGCCGCAAGGGCGGCGGCGCGGTCGCCGGTGGTGGCTGCCCGGACGGTGAGCCGTTCCACGTCCTTGACCTGCCGCAGCAACCGGAGCTGCGGCCCGGGTGGCGCCTGCTGGGGAAGCGGCAGCGCGCCGTCGGCCGTCACCATGCAGGGAAGTTCGACGACGGCGTCCGCGGGCAGTCCCGGAATGGCGGGTTCCTGAGCGCCCGGGTTCAGTGAGTTGCGGGTGTTCAGGATCAGCTGCGTCCCGCCTGCCCCGGAGAGCGCCCGCATGGCGGCGAGCGCCACGCGTTCGTAGCCGCCGCCGGCGAGGTCGTCTTCGTCCCGCTGCGTGCCTTCCGGGCGTGCCTCGGCCAGGTAGCCCTCCTCGCGGGACCGGCGGGCGCCATCCCACAACCGGAAGGCGTCCGTACCGGCGCCGGCGAGGCGTGGATAGAGGTCCTGCTGCTGCGCGTGGATACTCTCGCCGCGCGTCTGCTGCATCAAGTGCATGGCGCGCCGGGCGGCGTCGCGCCGGTAGTAGTAATACAGGTACTCGTTGGGCAGCATGCCGAGCCCTGCCAGGAACGGCTGGCCGAACAGCCGGCCCTCCTCGAAGGACGCCAGGGCGGCGGGATCGGCGAGCAGACCCGGCAGCAGGTCGCGGCCGCCGGACTCCAGCCGGTACAGCCAGCCCAGGTGGTTCAGCCCGAAGTAGCCCACGCCGTCGAGCCTTCCCGCCGGCAGGTCCGCTCCCGCAGCGTGTGCGGCGCGCTGCACCAGGGCACCCGCCGAGTCGCAGATGCCCACCACCCGGTTCCCCAGCACCGGGATGAGGGCCTCGGTGACCATGCCTGCCGGGTTGGTGAAGTTGATCAGCCGGGCCCCCGGGCAGTGCCGGTCCATGAGGCGCGCCAGGTGGACCATGTGCGGAATGGTCCGCAGCGCATAGGAGATGCCGCCCGCCCCCGTGGTTTCCTGCCCCAGCAGCCCCAGGTCCTGGGCCACCTTCTCGTCCGCGATCCGCCCGGCGGTCCCGCCCGGACGCATCGCGGCGAACACCATGTCCGTCCCGGGCAGGGCGCGGGCCAGATCGGTGGTGGAACGGACCGGCAGCCGCGGGCCGGGGCCTGCCGGCATGCTGTGCAGCACGGCGGTGACGGCTCCAAGGCGGGCGGGATCGACGTCGTACAGCACCAGTTCGGTGACCAGCCCGGCAAAGCGGCCCGAAACCAGCGCCCGGTAGATGAGCGGCACCCGGAAACCCCCGCCGCCGGCAATCAGAAGCCGCATACCCAGCAGTCTAGGGCGGGCCCGGGCGCTCCTCTACCGGATGTCGTTGGCAGGGCGTAGTGTGCCGGACATGGACGCGATGCCGGCACGCCCTTTTGATCCGCTGGCCTCGGTCCGGAAACACTCCGGGCCCGGGTTCGATCTCCTGCTGGCCGGAACCGTCTACCAGGACATCATTTTCACCGGACTGCCGCACGGCCCTGAACCGGGCACCGAAATCTGGAGCGACGGCATGGGCAGCTGCCCCGGCGGGGTGGCGAACCAGGCCATCGCGGCGGCCCGGCTGGGGCTCCGGACCGGCCTGGCCGCAGTGTTCGGAGATGACGGCTATGGCGACTTCAACTGGAAGATCCTCTCCGGCCAGGAGCGGGTGGACCTGAGCCTGTCCCGCCGGGTGGAGGGGTGGCACTCGCCGGTGACGGTGTCACTGTGCGTCGAGAAGGACCGGTCCATGGTCACCCATGGACATGCCGCCCCGGTCACGTCCTCCGAGCTCATCGGGGAGCCGCCGCCCACCCTGGCCGGCATCGCGGAGGTGGGCCTGGAAGTGGAACCCTGGGCACGCGCCGCCCACGCGGCCGGCGTAAAACTCTTCGGTGACGTGGGCTGGGACCCCACCGGGGAGTGGGCTCCGGTCCGGCTGGAAAACCTGCAGTACTTCCATGCGTTCCTGCCCAACCAGCGCGAAGCCATGGCGCTGACCGGGAAGGACAATGCCTGGTCTGCCCTGTATGCGCTCGCGGACCGGGTCCCCGTGGCTGTGGTGACACTCGGCCCGCAGGGGGCGCTTGCCGTCGATTCGGAAACCGGGGAGGAGGAGTGGGTTCCGTCCCTGCCGGTCAAGGCACTTGACCCCACGGGAGCAGGTGACTGTTTCGACGCCGCGTTCATTGTGGGCTCACTGGCCGGCTGGCCGCTGGGCAACAGGCTCAGGTTCGCCAACCTGTGCGCCTCCCTGGCCGTGCAGGAAGTGGGCGGGTCGCTGGCCGCTCCCGGTTGGGGAGACATCGCCGACTGGTGGAAGCGCGCCAACGCCCGGCCCGAACGCCAGATGAGCCAGTGGCTGCGCCGCTTCGGGTTCCTGGCCGAGATCATCCAGGACGTCCCGCAGGCAGCCCAGCGGAGGGCCGCCGCCACCATCGCCCACCTCTCGGACGCCTGAGCAGCCGCTGCCGCTTGAATATTCCCTGCCGCCCGAACACTGCCATCCCGGCAGCGCCGGGAGTCCGATTATTCGGCCGCAGGCACCCCTACTAGAATCGCTACCGTGACTTACCCCGCCCCAACCGGTGAAATCAGCGCTGCTTCAGTGCACGATCCCCACTACGAGCGTTCCGCCGTGATCGACCTTGACGCCATCCGGCACAACGTCCGCCGGCTCGCTGCGGCTGCCTCGCCGGCCAAGGTCATGGCCGTGGTCAAGGCCGACGCCTACGGGCACGGTGCCGTCCCCGTTGCCCGTGCCGCACTGGAGGCCGGCGCTGCCTGGCTGGGGGTGGCGCACATCTCCGAGGCGCTCGCCCTGCGCGCTGCCGGGATCGACGCACCGCTGCTGGCGTGGCTGCACACCACGGACAGCAACTTCGGCGCGGCGGTGGCGGCCGGCGTCGACATTGGCTGTTCAGGGTGGGAACTCGAACGGATTGTTGCCGCGGCCCGCGAGCAGGAGCGCCCGGCCAGGATCCACCTCAAGGTGGACACCGGGCTGGGCCGCAACGGCGCCACCCTGGAGTACTGGGACACGCTGGTGGGCGAAGCCATGGAGTACCAGGACCAGGGCGTGCTCCGGGTGGTGGGCATCTTCTCCCACCTCGCCGTCGCTGACGAACCCGAACGCCCCGAAACCGACCACCAGCTGGCGGCCTTCCGCGACGCGCTCGCAGTGGCCGAGGACGCCGGGGTGGACGCCGAAGTCCGGCACCTGGCCAACACTCCCGCCACCTTGTCCCGGCCGGACACCCACTTCGACCTGGTGCGCGTGGGCCTGGGCATCTACGGGCTTTCACCCTTTGACGGCCAGACTTCCGCGGAACTTGGCCTGCGGCCGGCCATGGCGCTGCGGACCAAGGTGTCCCAGTGCAAGGCCGTCCCGGCAGGGCAGGGGGTTTCCTACGGACTCCATTACCGGACTGCCGGCGCCAGCACACTGGGCCTGATCCCGTTGGGCTACGCAGACGGTATCCCGCGGGTCGCCACCGGCGGGCCGGTCCGGGTGGCCGGCACCACCTACCCGGTGGTGGGCCGCATCGCCATGGACCAGATGGTCATCGACCTCGGCCCGGGAGTCCGGGGGGCCGCGCTGCTGGGCGCCGAGGCGGAGCTTTTCGGCAGCGGAGCCGACGGCGGTCCCACGGCTGATGACTGGGCGCACGCCGCCGGGACCATCAACTATGAGATCGTCACGCGGATCAGTCCGCGCGTGCCGCGCCGCTTCATCAACGAACAGGACACGTCCGGCGGCGGGAACGCTTCTGCGCCCGGCAGGGAAGGGGCCCTGTGAGCGCCGCGAACCTGCCCGGCCACACGGCCGAGGCGAACTGGGAAAGAACCTATCGGGCCACGACGGCGGACCAGACCCATGCGCTCGGCGCGGGGCTGGCCCGGGTCCTGGATGCCGGCGACCTGGTGGTGCTCTCCGGCGAGCTGGGTGCCGGGAAGACCACTCTGACCCAGGGGCTGGGGGAGGGACTGGGAGTGCGCTCCGGCATCATTTCCCCCACCTTCGTGCTGGTGCGGATCCACCCCAATCTCCTTGACGGGCCCCGCCCCGGCGGACCGGACCTCGTCCACGTGGATGCCTACCGGCTCGGTTCGGCCGCCGAAGTGGACGACATTGACCTCGAGAACACCATGGACACGTCCGTGACAGTGGTGGAGTGGGGCCACGACCGGGTGGAACACCTGAGCGAGAACCGGCTGGAGATCGACCTGCACCGCGCCATCGGCCTCGGCGGAGGCTTCGGCCACAGGTCCGTTGCCGACGGGACCACTGAAACCGCGAACGCCGGACCGGACGGGGCACGCGAAAGCCTGGACTTTGATACGGACGACACGGACGAACCACGCACCATCGTCATGCGTGGGTATGGCCCCCGTTGGGCCGACGCTCCGGAGCTGGACGTTGCCGGGGGGGCCAACTGATGCTGATCCTCGCAATCGACACCTCGGCCGTGGCCAGCGCAGCCCTGGTCTCCGACGATGCCCTGGAAGGCGTCGTTGCCAACTTCTCCACCGAGGACACCCGCAGCCACGCCGAAGTGCTGGCCCCGGGCATCGCAGGAATGCTGGCGGACGCCGGCCTCGCTGGAGGAGACATCGACGCCCTGGTGGTGGGTGTGGGACCCGGCCCGTTCACCGGGCTGCGGTCCGGCATCGCCACGGCACGCACCCTGGCCTTCGTATGGGGCAAGCCCCTGCACGGCCTGATGAGCCTCGACGCAATCGCACTGGAGGTGGCCGAGTCGACGGCGGCCGCCCCCGAGTTCCTGGTGGTCACCGACGCGCGCCGCAAGGAGGTCTACTGGGCCCGCTACAGCCTGGCCGAAGGTCAGTTGCCGGTGCTCGAAGACGGGCCGCATGTCGGCTTCGCCGCGGACCTGCCGGACCTGCCCGCGTACGGTGCGGGCGCCGGCCTGTACGCGGACGCACTCCGGGCGGACCCGGACTTTGCCGGTGAGCAGCCGGACGCCCTGTACCTGGGGCAGTTCGCCCTGGCCAGGCTGGCCTCCGGCGCGGGGCTCCTGGACTCCACGCCCCTGTACCTTCGGGAATCCGACGCCCAGGTCCCGGGGCCGCGGAAGAGGGCCCTGTGAGTGCCGCCGGGCCGGAAGGAATTCCGGAGCCCCGTTCCGCCGCTATGGAAAGCGTCGCCATCCGGGACATGACGGAGGCCGATATCCCCGCCGTCAGCGCCCTCGAACAGGAACTGTTTCCGGTGGACGCCTGGCCGGTGCAGATGTTCTTCGACGAACTGGCGCAGCCGGAAACCCGCCGCTACCTGGTGGCCGAAGGAACGGACGGCATCGTCGGCTATGCCGGGCTCATGTGCATTGAACCCATCGCGGATGTCCAGACGATCGCCGTCGTGCCCCACCGTGAGGGCCTCGGCATCGGCAGCACGCTCCTCACCGAACTGATCGACGAGGCCCGCCGGCGGCGCGCCGCGGACGTCCTGCTGGAAGTGCGTGCCGACAACCCCCGCGCCCAGCGGCTGTACCTCCGTTTCGGCTTCCAACAGATCCATATCCGCCCCCGGTACTACCGCGACGGCGTGGATGCCCTGATCATGCGGCTGGCGCTGGTGCCGGAGACAGAAACAGAATCCCCAAGCAAAGGAATCCGGCCATGAACCGCACGCAGCCGCTGGTGCTGGGCATCGAATCCTCCTGCGACGAGACCGGCGTCGGCGTCGTCCGGGGAACCACGCTCCTGGCCAACACGGTGTCCTCATCGATGGACGAGCATGTCCGGTTCGGCGGCGTCATCCCGGAGATCGCCTCGCGCGCGCACCTCGATGCTTTTGTACCCACCCTGGAACAGGCCCTCGCGGAAGCCGGCGCCACCCTGGACGACGTCGATGCCATCGCGGTGACCTCAGGCCCGGGGCTGGCCGGTGCCCTGATGGTCGGAGTCTGCGCCGCGAAGGCACTGGCCGTAGCCACCGGCAAGCCGCTCTACGCCATCAACCACCTGGTGGCCCATGTGGGCGTGGGGCTCCTGGATGACCGGGCAACCGGAAAGCAGCAGGCCCTCCCCGAGAACCTCGGCGCCCTGCTGGTCTCCGGCGGCCACACTGAAATCCTCCGGATCAACAGCATCACCAGCGACGTGGAACTCCTGGGCTCCACCATCGATGACGCCGCCGGCGAGGCCTACGACAAGGTGGCCCGCATCCTGGGACTCGGCTATCCGGGCGGTCCCGCCATCGACAGGGAGGCCCGCACCGGCAACCCGAAGGCGATCCGTTTCCCGCGCGGCCTCAGCCAGCCCAAGTACATGGGAACGTCGGACGAGCCGGGCAAGCACCGCTACGACTGGTCCTTCAGCGGACTGAAGACCGCCGTGGCCAGGTGCGTGGAACAGTTTGAAGCCCGCGGGGAAGACATCCCGGTGGCTGACATCGCCGCCGCATTCCAGGAAGCCGTGGTGGACGTGATCTCCTCAAAGGCCGTGCTTGCCTGCAGGGAACACGGGATCAAGGACGTGCTGCTGGGTGGCGGCGTGGCCGCAAACTCGAGGCTGCGGGAGCTCACGGGACAGCGCTGCGCGTCGGCCGGAATCCGGCTTCACGTTCCGCCGCTGGACCTGTGCACGGACAACGGGGCCATGGTGGCCGCCCTCGGGGCGCAGCTGGTCATGGCGGGCGCCGAACCCAGCGGGATCGGTTTCGCACCGGACTCCTCGATGCCCGTCACCTCGGTCTCCCTCCAGGCCTGAACACCCCCGTACGTCAGGCGGTGGGGCCGTTGCGCATCTGCTTGACCAGGTCCAGGACCACGGCCTGCAGGTTGCCGCCGTTGTCCTCCGCCACGCGCCGCTGGCGCTGGTAGCCGGCACCGCGGCGGATGATCTTCTCGACGTCGGCCAGCTCATCCTGGCAGCCCAGTTTCGCCGCTACGGGCTCCAGCCGGTTCAGCGTTTCCATCAGGTGGTCCGTCACCAGCTGCTCCTTGCCGGCGGCGTCCAGGATGATGATGGCATCCATGCCGTAGCGGGCGGCACGCCACTTGTTTTCCTGGACGTGCCACGGCGGCATGGTGGGAATGGTGCCGCCGTTGTCCAGGGTGGTGGAGAACTCGTCCACCAGGCACTGGGTGAGGGCCGCGATGGCGCCGACTTCCTCCAGGGTGGCCAGGCCGTCGCAGATGCGCATTTCAATGGTTCCCAGGGCCGGCACCGGCCGGATGTCCCAGCGGATCTCGGAGATGGTGTCGATCACCCCGGTGGTGAACATGTCCTGGACATAGGACTCGTATTCAGACCAGGACGGGAACTGGAACGGCAGGCCCGCGGTGGGCAGCTGCTGGAACATCAGGGCACGGTGCGAGGCGTAGCCGGTGTCCTCGCCGCCCCAGAACGGGCTGGACGCGGACAACGCCTGGAAATGCGGGAAATAGTTGACCAGTCCGTCGAGCACGGGGAGGGCCTTCTCGCGGCGGTCCAGGCCCACATGGACGTGCACGCCGTAGATGACCATCTGCCGGCCCCACCACTGGGTACGGTCAATGAGCTTGGCGTAGCGGGCCTTGTCCGTCACGGGCTGCAGCTGCGGCGGGCTGAACGGGTGGCTGCCGGCGCAGAAGAGCTCCACGCCCATGGGATCGGTGATTTCCCGGACGGCGGCCACGGAGCGGCTGAGGTCTTCCTTCGCCTCGGCAGCGGTCTCGCAGATTCCCGTGACCAGTTCCACCGTGTTCAGCAGCAGTTCCTGCTTGATGTGGGGGTGTTCGTCATCCTCGTTCAGCTCGGGATGGCGGGAGGCGACACCGCGGAGCACCTCATTGGCGACAGACGCGAGTTCGCCGGTGCGGCCGTCCACCAGCGCCAGTTCCCACTCAACACCAAGGGTTGATTGCCTCGATGGTGCGAAGTCGATCTTCACGCATTTCCTCACTGTCCGGGATGCCGCTGGCTGGTGCCGCTTCCGGGACGTGCCGGCAAACGAACGGGTGTTTCAAGTCTATAGCGCAGGGGTAGCATCATAATGATGTCCCCGTTCCAACGCCTGCGTGACAGTACCCACAAAACCCTTCCCCTGATCGCGGCTTTGTCCGTTGCTGCCCTGGCCGCGTGCACGGCAGGGCCGCCCACTCCTGCGCCCTCAACGCCGGCGTCGTCTCCGTCAGCTTCCGCATCGGCGTCGCCCGGCACGTCCCCGGCAGCGCCGCGTACGACGCCGGCCCCCACCACGGCGTCCCCGTCACCTGATCCGGGTTCCCGGCCCCTGGGCTGGGGCCCCCAGCAGCGCGACCAGGACGCGGCAGCAGCCGCCGTGGCGGCCATGGCGCCAGAGCAAAAGGCCGGCCAGGTCCTGCTTCCTTTCTACGGCGGGCAGCAGGTGGAAGCGCAGGCAGCCGCCATCGAACGTTTGCACCTGGCCGGCAGCATCATCATGGGCGACAACGTTCCCCGCGACCCGCAGGGAAAAGTGGACGTCGACGCCATGACGGCGGCCAACCAGCGGCTCTCCCGGGCGACCACCGCTGACGGTGACCCGTGGCCCGGCATCGTCGGCGTGGACCAGGAAGGCGGTATCGTGGCCAGGCTGGGAGCGCCGCTGACCGAATGGCCAACGCCCATGAGCTACGGTGCCGCTGGAAACGCGGCCCTCACGCGGGACGCCGGGCAGGGTGTGGCAGGTGAGCTGGCACCGCTGGGCTTCAACCTGGACTTCGCGCCGGACGCGGATGTCACCATCGGCCCCAAAGACCCCACCATCGGCGCCCGGTCCATGTCCGGGGACCCGGCAGCTGCGGCGACGCAGAGCGTGTCATTCGCCCAGGGCATGCTGGCCGCCGGGGTGCTGCCCACCGTCAAGCACTTTCCCGGCCACGGTTCGGTCACCGCCGACTCGCACCTTAGCCTCCCGCTCCAGAACGCCGGCGTGGAGGAGTTGCGCGGCCGGGACTGGAAGCCCTTCCAGTCAGCCGTCGACTCAGGCTTGCCGATAGTGATGACCGGGCACATCGCCGTGCCCGCGCTGGAACCCGGCGTGCCGGCGTCGCTCTCGTCCAGGACCTACGCCGCGCTGCGTGGCCTCGGTTTCAAGGGCGTGGCGGTGACCGATGCCCTGAACATGGGCGCCGTCACCAAGCAGTACCCGGCCGGTTCCGCCGCCGTTTCCGCCCTGGCCGCCGGGGCCGACCTGCTCCTGATGCCGGCCGATGCAGCGCAGGCGCACGCCGCAATAGTCCAGGCTGTGGCCTCCGGTGCCCTGCCGAAGGAACGGCTGGACGAAGCCGCCACCCGGGTGGCCACCATGATGATCTGGCAGGGGCGGAGGGGGTCCGCGCCCGCCCCCGCAGGCAGTGGCGCGGCACTGTCCGCCAAGGTCTCCGGGTCCGCCATCACCATCCTGGCCGGCAACTGCAGCGGACCGCTGGTCCCCGGCGCTGTCCGGGTAACCGGCGGGGGACCGGGCGACAAGGAACGGTTTGAAGCCGCGGCCGCCCGCGCAGGCCTGGCCGTCGGCTCGGGACCACTGGTCAGCCTCATCGGGTACGGCGGCGCGCCCGCCGGCGGCGACATCGCCGTCACTTTGGATGCCCCCTGGCCGCTGCAGGGTTCCCCCGCTCCGGTCAAGATCGCACTGTACGGCCGGACCGACGCCGCGTTCGATGCCCTGGCCGCCGTGCTGGCCGGAAAGACGACGGCCCCCGGAAAGCTGCCGGCCGCCGTCGGGCCCTATCCTGCCGGCAGCGGCTGCGCCTAACCTCCCCGGGCCGCGTTTAATGGACAGGTGCCTATCCTCAATAAAGACATGACCCTCTGCATCTCCCTCTCGGCCCGGCCCAGCAATAACGGGACGCGCTTCCACAACCACCTGTACGGGCAGCTGGACCTGAACTGGATCTACAAGGCCTTCGCGCCCACCAACCTGGAGCAGGCAATTGCCGGCGTCCGGGGCCTCGGTATCCGCGGCTGCGCCGTGTCCATGCCGTACAAGGAGGATGTGATCGCGCTGGTGGACGAGATGGACCCCTCGGCCAAAGCCATCGATTCCGTCAACACCATCGTGAACACAAACGGGCACCTCAAGGCCTACAACACCGACTACACGGCTATAGAGCAGCTGCTGGCCACCAACTCGGTGCCCACCGACTACTCGGTCCTGGTCCAGGGCGCTGGCGGCATGGCGAAAGCAACCGTGGCGGCGCTGCGCGACGCAGGCTTCACGGACGTCACCGTCATCGCCCGGAATGAGGCGGCGGGCCGGGCGCTCGCCGAACAGTACGGCTTTAGTTGGCGTGCAGCGCTCGACGGCGGTATGGCGGACATGATCGTCAACGTGACACCCATTGGTATGGCAGGCGGTGCGGACGCCGATGCGCTGTCCTTCCCGCCAGAAGCCATCGACGCCGCGAAACTCGTCTTCGACGTGGTGGCGCTGCCGGCCGAGACACCGCTGATCCGGGCGGCCCGGGCGGCGGGCAAGCCGGTGATCACCGGTGCTGAGGTGGCCACCATCCAGGCGCTGGAGCAGTTTGTGCTGTACACCGGTGTGCGTCCCACGGCGGACCAGGTACGGGCCGCCGAGGAATTTACCCGCGCGCAGTAACGCCTACGCCGGCTTGACCGGCTCCACCTCGATGGCCACCCGGTCCTCGCCGATGCGGGTGAGGACCAAGGTGGCGGTCCGGCCGCCCTTCCTGTTGCCCGCGCCCTTGCCGCCCAGCAGTTGCTTGCGGAGTTCCTCCGGCGTGACGGCGGTGCCGCGCTTCTTGATGTCCAGCACGGTGATGCCTTCCTGCTTCACCCAGGACTTCAGCGCCTTGACGTTGTACGGCATCACCCGCAGGACCTTATAGGCGCGGGCGAACGGGGTATCTGCGAGGGCGGGCGAGCAGATGTAGGCGATGTGCTCGTCCAGCAGGTGCCCGCGCAGTTCGAGCGCGAGGTCGGCCACGAGGCCTGCCCGGATGACCGCTCCGTCCGGCTCATACAGGTACCCTTCAGCCGGGCCCACCGGAGCCTCGGGGCCCTCCCCGAAATCCTCCCCGCTGGTCAGCTCGGCCGCTCCCTGCGGTCCCAGCAGCAGGGCCGCGCGGCGTATCCCCGGCCGGCTGACCGAGTTGAACCACAGGGCCACTTCGGTGACGTCCCCACCAACGGACACCCACTGCGCTTCGCAGCCCTGCGGAACCGAATCGTGGGGCATGCCCGGGCCCATCTTGACGCCCACGGCCTTCCCGGACGCGGCAAGGGACTCCACGAAGGACAACGGGGGAGAGAACGCCTCGGGGTCCCAGATGCGCCTGGTGCCGGAGGTGGAGGTGACCCTGCGCGCCGGGTCCAGCCAGACGCCGTCCACCCCGTCCAGGGGGACCGAGGTGGCGTCGGCGTGCACAACCGCCGCATTGGGAAAAGGGATGAGGTTCACCGTGGCGCACGCGGCCGTGGTTTCATCGAGCTCCACTGCCGTCACGGCGATATCCAGGGAGGCGAGGGCCAGCGAATCGGCGCCGAGCCCGCAGCCCAGGTCCGCCACGTGGCTAACGCCGGCGGCGGCGAACCGCTGGGCGTGCCGGGCGGCAACATTCAGGCGGGTGGCTTGTTCCAGCCCCGCCTGGGTGAAGAGCATTTGCCGGGCGAACTCGCCGAACTTCGCTCCGGCCTTCGTGCGGAGCCGGGACTGGGTGAGCACGGCGGACACCAGTTCGGGGCTGTGGCCGGCCTTCCGGAGTTCACCGTTCAGGGCGAAGGACCCGTCCTCGGTGTAGGGGCCCAGCGACGCCAGCAACTCCCATCCTTCGGGGGTCAGCAGTGGTGCAATCTGGTCCTGGGGAGCGTGAGCCATGCGTTCCAGCCTAGTGCCCCGGGCTGCGGCGGGATGCCGATAGTGTTGAACCCATGGTTGACAGCGCAGGTCCCGAACAGTCCGGAGAACAGCCGCCCCCGGTCCAGGGTCCGGCTAGGTACGCGCGGCCCGCGTTGATCGCCGGTGCGGTGCTGGCAGTGGTGTGCCTGGCGCTGCTGGTCATCATCTTCTTCCTGGACACGTTCAACGCCACTGTCTATTCCGTGGGCGGTAACAACATCCAGGACAACACGCAGGAAGCGCAGGACATCCGCGGCCTGTATTCCGGTGCGCGGGCGGGAGGAATCGCCCTCCTGGTGGCGTCGCTGCTGGTGGTCCTCGCCTCCTCCGTGGTCCTCTACCGGGCCCGTAACCGGGGCAACGCCTCCGATGGCGGCGAGGACGTCGGCTTCGACGACCTCGGCCGCTGAGGGCGCTGGCCCGCACCCGTCAGCAGGACCCCCGAAATCACCAGGACGCCGCCTGCAATCTGGGCCGCCGTGATGGGCTGGCCCAGCAGTACGGTGATGATCGCCGTGAAGACCGCGATGAGGTTGAGGTAGTTTCCGGCATTGGCCGCGCTGGTGCGCTTCAGCGCCAGGTTCCACAGCAGGTAGGAGCCCAGCGAGGGGAAGATGGCGATGAACGCCAGGGACCAGGCTCCGGACTGGCTGGACGGGAATCCTGCGCCGGTCACGGCGGCCACAGGAGCCAGGGCAACGGCCGCTATGGCCGCCTGCAGGGCTGTGGAGGTGACGGCGGGTACGGCTACGCGGCGGGCCAGGACCGTGTAGAGGCCCCAGACGGTGATGGCCGCCAGGATCAGCAGTTCGCCGGCGCCCAGCGAGAAGGTCAGGAGCCGCTGCAGCTGCCCGCCGGTGAGGACCAGCAGGACACCCGCCAGGCCAAATACCAGGCCGATCCAGCCCAAGGGCCGCGGTCTGTCCTTCAGCAGCACCGCGGCAAGCACCATGATCAGCACCGGGTTTGCGGCCGTCACCAGGGATGCGTTCAGTGCTGACGTGTGCTGGAGGGCGCTGTAGAGCAGCAGCGTGTAGGCGGTCATGCCGAGCGCGCTGAGCATGAGCAGCGTGGGCCAGTGGCGGAGGACTGCCCGCCAGTTGGGGCGGTCCACCACGTGCGCGAGGAACAGCAGCGGCAGGGCGGCCAGTGTCCAGCGCCAGAACGTCAACTGCAGCGGGGCCATGGACTGAACGGCGGCCTGGCCCACCACGAAGTTTCCGGCCCAGAAGAGGGTGGCAAGGATCAGGAAGAAGGCGGCTCGCACCGGTTCAATGTACAGGCTAAGTGTTCTCCGATGACGAAATGGCTGGCACTCGCCTTGACCGAGTGCTAACCCCGGCCTAGAGTCTTCATTAGCACTCTCCCTAGGAGGGTGCTAACACATGAAGAGCTGCCAGCCTGGCTGCTGCCGGCACCGCGACGACGGTTGCCAGCCACGGCAAACGGCTTTCAAGTCCACGAATTTGCTGACGAAAAGGAGAGGTCCGAGTGTCGGTCTCTATTAAGCCTCTTGAGGATCGTATTGTTGTCCGCCCGCTCGAAGCCGAGCAGACCACGGCTTCCGGCCTGGTAATCCCGGACTCCGCGCAGGAGAAGCCGCAGGAAGGCGAAGTTGTCGCAGTTGGCCCCGGCCGCTTCGAAGACGGCAACCGCGTCCCGGTCGACGTAGCTGTCGGCGACGTAGTCATCTACTCCAAGTACGGCGGAACCGAAGTCAAGACCGGTGGCACCGAGTACCTCGTGCTGTCCGCCCGCGACGTCCTGGCGATCGTCGTAAAGTAAATCTTCCGGATCCCCGCGCCGCTGGTCAAGCCTTGATGCTGATCAGCTGCGCGGGGTTTCTGTCTTGAAAGGACACAACCATGGCAAAGCAGCTTGCGTTTAACGACGCTGCCCGCCGGTCCCTCGAAGCCGGCATCGACAAGCTCGCCAACACTGTCAAGGTGACGCTCGGCCCCCGCGGCCGCAACGTCGTCCTGGACAAGAAGTGGGGCGCACCCACCATCACGAACGACGGCGTCACCATCGCCCGCGAAGTCGAGCTGGACGACCCCTACGAAAACCTTGGCGCACAGCTCGCCAAGGAAGTTGCCACCAAGACCAACGATGTTGCCGGTGACGGCACCACCACCGCAACGGTCCTGGCCCAGGCACTGGTCAAGGAAGGCCTCCGCAACGTGGCCGCAGGCGCCGCTCCCGGCCAGATCAAGCGGGGCATCGAGGTTTCGGTTGAGGCCGTGGCTGCCCGCCTGCTCGAGAACGCCCGTCCGGTCGAAGGCACCCAGGTTGCCAACGTGGCCTCCATCTCCGCCCAGAGCGACGAGGTGGGCGAACTGCTCGCCGAGGCATTCGGCAAGGTGGGCAAGGATGGTGTGATCACCATCGAGGAATCCTCCACCACGCAGACCGAGCTGGTCCTCACCGAAGGCATGCAGTTCGACAAGGGCTACCTGTCCCCGTACTTCGTCACCGACGCAGAGCGCCAGGAAGCAGTCCTCGAGGACGCCCTCATCCTGATCAACCAGGGCAAGATCTCCGCCGTGCAGGAATTCCTGCCGCTGCTGGAGAAGGCGCTGCAGAGCTCCAAGCCCCTGTTCATCATCGCCGAGGACATCGATGGCGAGGCCCTGTCCACGCTGATCGTCAACCGCATCCGTGGCACCCTCAACGTGGTGGCAGTCAAGGCTCCCGGCTTTGGCGACCGCCGCAAGGCCATGCTGCAGGACATCGCCACCCTCACCGGTGCGCAGGTTGTTTCCCCTGAGCTGGGCCTGAGCCTGGACACCGTTGGCCTCGAGGTGCTCGGTACTGCCCGCCGCATCACCGTCACCAAGGACAACACCACCATCGTTGACGGCGCCGGTTCGGCCGAGGACGTCTCCGCCCGCGTTGCCCAGCTCCGCGCTGAGCTGACCCGCACCGACTCCGATTGGGACAAGGAAAAGCTCCAGGAACGCCTGGCCAAGCTGGCCGGCGGCATCGGCGTGATCAAGGTTGGCGCTGCCACCGAGGTCGAGCTGAAGGAAAAGAAGCACCGCATCGAAGATGCGGTGTCTTCCACCCGCGCCGCCTTGGAAGAAGGCATCGTGGCCGGCGGCGGTTCCGCGCTGATCCACGCCCTGAAGGCACTGGATGAGGACCCGGCCGTCAAAGCGCTCGAAGGCGACGCTGCAGCTGCTGTCGGCATCGTCCGCCGGGCCCTGGTCCAGCCGCTGCGCTGGATCGCCCAGAACGCCGGTTTCGACGGCTACGTCATCACCGCCAAGGTGGCCGAACTCGACACCAACAACGGCTTCAACGCCAAGTCGGGCGAGTACGAGGACCTGATCGCTGCAGGCGTCATCGACCCCGTCAAGGTCACCCGCGCTGCCCTCCGTAACGCTGCCTCCATCGCAGCCCTGGTTCTCACCACCGAGACCCTTGTTGTGGAGAAGCCGGCTGACGAGGACGAGCACGCAGGCCACAGCCACTAAGGCTGTTGTCCCGCGGGTAAAGCCGCGAATACAGAGAACCGGTCCGGCATCCGCCGGGCCGGTTTTTTGTGTGCCGTCAATGGCTGGGCCCATGCCGCCAGGGTTCCCTGGCCGGGCGAAGCGAGGTTAGTGGCGGCCTAAGTGGCATCCATCTCCCGGGTTTCAACGACTCCGGCACGCTCATAGACCAGCGACACCGCACCTTTTGGAAAGGAACGGACCGGCTCGGCGAGGCGGAACGTGGAAGGGACGGTCCCGGCGTCGAACAACCGCTTTCCCTGCCCGAGTGCCACAGGATAGAGCCACAGGTGGAGGCGGTCCAGCACGTCGGCGGCCAACAGTGAACGGATGAGTTCGCCGCTGCCGAACATCTGCACTTCGTCATACTGCCGGCGGAGCTCTCCTGCCGCCGCCGGGTCCGGGAGCACCGTGGTGCCCTCCCATCCGGGATCGGTGAGGGACCCGGACACCACGAACTTCGGGACCCGGTTGAGCACGCCGGCGATCTCGTCTGACTGGTGCGGCCAATATGAGGCAAAGATGTCGTAGGTTTTCCGGCCCAGGAGCAGGGCATCCATGCGGTCGATGGCCGCGGCGATGTCCGCCCCTGCTTCATCATCGGAGACCGGCGCCTGCCAGCCGCCGAAGGCGAAGCCGTCCGTGGGGTCCTCCTCCCGGCCACCGGGCGCCTGGTACACGCCGTCAAGGGTGATGAACAGGTTCGCAACGATGATGCCCATCCGTCCATTCTGGAACCGGCCGTCCGTACCTGTCGAGGGTCCGGCGGCGTGGCAGACTGTTGCCATGCTGCTGGACGAGCTTGTGAGGACCACTGACGCCGTCGCGTCCACCCGCTCCAGGCTGGCGAAGGTGGACGCCCTGGCCCAGCTGCTGAAGCGGCTCGACCCCGCGGACATTCCTGCCGCCGTCGGCCTCCTCACCGCCAAACCCCGCCAAGGGCGGGTGGGCGTCGGGTGGCGCGGCATGTCAGCGGCCATGGGAGTGCCTGCCGCGGAACCCGGCCTCACCCTCGCCGCCCTCGACGCCGCGCTGGACCGGCTCCAGGCCCTCGCCGGAGCGGGCTCGGCAGCCGAACGCGCGGCCACCCTCCGCGAGCTCACCGCAGCGGCAACCGAACGGGAACAGGCGTTCATCGGCGGCGTGCTCCTGGGCGAACTGCGAACGGGGGCGCTGGAAGGTGTCCTGACCGATGCAGTGGCCCGCGCAGCGGAGCGCTCCGTCGAGTCCGTCCGCAGGGCCGCGATGCTGTCCGGTGACCTCGGCTCGACGGCCCGGCTGGCGCTGACCGGCACAGCGGCGGAGCTGGACGAGGTTGGCCTGCAGGTGGGCCGGCCCGTGCAGCCCATGCTCGCAGGGACCGGCGCAAGCGTCACGGCCGCGTTGGAGACCACGGGCGAAGCGTCCGTGGAATACAAGCTCGACGGCGCCCGCATCCAGGTGCACCGGTCCGGCGACGACGTCCGCATTTTCACGCGCACCCTGGCCGAGGTGACGCACCGGCTCCCCGAGGTGGTGGAGGTGGTGCGCGGATTTCCGGTGCACGATGTGATCCTCGACGGCGAGACCCTGGCCCTGGGAGAGGACGGCGCCCCGCGGCCGTTCCAGGAGACCATGTCCCGGTTCGGTGCCGACGCCGCACGCACCACGGTGCTGCATCCCTGGTTTTTTGACGTGCTGCACATTGATGGCCGGGACCTGCTTGATGAACCCCTGTCCGAGCGGATTAAGGTGCTCGAATCCATTGCCCCCGCCCACCGGATCCCGGGGGAGATTACCGCGGACCCGGAGGTTGCCGGGCGGATATCGCGTGACGCGCTCTCGGCGGGACATGAGGGCGTGATGCTGAAATCGGTGGGGTCCGTGTACTCGGCCGGGCGCCGTGGGTCCAACTGGATCAAGGTCAAGCCGGTGCTCACCTACGACCTTGTGGTGCTCGCATGCGAGTGGGGCTCGGGGCGGCGCACCGGGATGCTGTCCAACCTGCACCTTGGTGCCCTCGACCCTGCCGGCGAGTTCGGTGAGCCCGGCGGGTACGTGATGGTGGGCAAGACCTTCAAGGGCCTCACCGATGCCCTGTTGCAGTGGCAGACCGAACGGTTCCAGGAGATCGAGGTGCGGCGCACCGCCGGCACCGTCTGGGTGGAGCCGGTCACCGTCGTCGAGATTGCCATCGACGGCGTGCAGCAGTCCCCGCGTTACCCGGGCCGCATCGCCCTCCGCTTCGCACGGGTCAAGGGCTACCGCGAGGACAAGACCGCCGCTGAGGCCGACACCATCCAGGCCCTTCGAGCGCTGCTGCGCCCCTGATTCGGCCGCCGGCCTGCTGCTTGTCTGGCGCGGGTGCCCGGCGTACGGTGACGCTTAGGCACCGCTGCGGCCAGCGCACGACGGCGGCGGGCCGGCTCGGCGGGTATCCGGAAGGAGGCCAGGTGTCGGCTGAAACAGGACTGGATGACGGCCTGGACCGCGGCCGCGCGGCATTCCGCGAGCAGCGTTGGACCGATGCCTTCCAAACCCTGCGGGAAGCAGACCAATCGGGCGGACTTCCCGCGGCGGACCTCGAACGCCTTGCCACCGCCGAAATCCTGACCGGCAGCGCCGCTGCCGGGTTTGCGTCGCTGACCCGGGCCCATGAGGAATACCTGGTGGTAGGCGACCTTGCCGGGGCCGCCCGCTGTGCGGGCTGGATGGCAATCCACCTCATGCACTTTGGCGAGGGAGAACGTGCGGGCGGGTGGCTGGCCCGGGGGCAGCGGCTGGTGGCGGAGATCCCGCGGCCGGACGCCGTCGAGGGGTTCCTGATGATCCCGATGTCCCTGGCACGCCTGCACCAGGGTGACCCCGGGGGAGCCCTTGAGCTGCTCGCCCGGGCCGCCGGCATTGGCCAGGCCTTCCAGGACCGGGACCTCATGGCGCTCGCCCTGCTCGGTACCGGCCAGGCAGCGGTGGGACAGGGCCGGGTGGAGGAGGGCCTGCAGATCTTCGACGAGGTCATGGTTGCGGTCACAGCCGGTGAAGTTTCGGCCATACCGTCGGGGATTGCCTACTGCGCCGTCATTGCATCCTGCCAGCTGGCCTTCGACCTCGGCCGGGCACTGGAATGGACGGCAGCACTTGACCGCTGGTGTGCCGGGCAGCCGGACATGGCGGCATTCAGCGGCCAGTGCCAGGCCCACCGGGCAGAGCTCTTCCGCTGGCACGGAGCCTGGGAAGAGGCGCTGGCCGCGGCCACCACGGCGGATGCACGCACTGCGGGCAACGACCCCGAGGTGCTGTTCGGAGCCAACTACCAGCGGGGCGAGGTGCAGCGGCTTCGCGGCCAGCTGGACGCGGCAGGCCTTTCCTTCAGCAGTGCTGCCAACAGCGGGTTTGAGCCGCAGCCGGGCCTGGCCCTCCTGGTACTCCAGCGCGGAGACATACAGCAGGCACAGTCGATGATCCGCAGGGCAGCCGGAACCGCGGACGCCGCCATCCGACGGCACCTGTTGCCTGCACTGGTGGAAATCGAACTGGCAGTTCCGGATGTGGCGGCGGCACGGCAGGGAGCCGATGAACTGGGCCGCTTCGCCGCAGGGTCCGCCACGCCCATGGTGCGCGCCGTCGCGGCCCAGGCTGACGGCGCTGTCCGGCTGGCGGAGGCAGACCCACTGGGGGCCTGCGCAGCACTGCGGCGGGCATGGCGCCTCTGGTTCGACCTCGGCGTGCCCTATGAGGCCGCGCGGTGCAGGGTGCTCATCGGGCAGGCCTGCCTGGGGCTTGGCGACGAAACTTCGGCCGACATGGAGCTCGCTGCCGCGCACGAGGCGCTGGCCGGACTCGGTGCAGCGCCTGCCGCTGCGTGGGCGGCCTCGCTGATGCCGCGTGGCCGTGGCAAGGTGGCCGGGCCGCTCACCCCGCGCGAGGAGCAGGTCCTGCGGCTGGTGGCGTCCGGGCAGGGAAACCGTGCCATCGCCGTCGGGCTCTTCCTTAGTGAAAAGACGGTGGCACGCCACGTCAGCAACATCTTCCTCAAGCTGGGCCTCACGTCGCGGGCAGCCGCCACGCGTTATGCCTTCAAACACGGGCTCGCCGGCTGATCGCTGCTGGGTAGAAATACCCATTGGAGGGCACCGCGGATTTGCACACTTTTGCCGACGCACGCCGGGCGGGCCCGGGCATAGCCTCAGAGCATGAACGAGAACACCACCGGTACTGCAGGTACCAACAGCGCTCCGGAAGTGCTGGACACCCTGGTGATCGGCGGCGGGCAGGCAGGGCTGGCGATCGGCCACCATCTGTCCCGCCAGGGCCGGCAATTCCTGATTCTCGATGCCAACCCGAGGATCGGTGACGGCTGGAGGTTGCGCTGGGATTCCCTGCGCCTCTTCACCCCGGCAAAATACAACGGACTTCCCGGAGTTCCCTTTCCGGCGGATCCGCTGTCCTTTCCCGGCAAGGACGACATGGCCGACTACCTGGAACGCTACGCGGCCGGCCTGGAGCTTCCGGTGCTGACGGGAGTCAGGGTGGAACGCCTCTGGCGTGAGGGCGGCCGCTTTGTGGCCGCCGCGAAGGGGCAGCAATGGGAGGCCCACAACGTGGTCCTGGCCACGGGCGCGGAACGGCATCCCAAGGTTCCGCCGTTTGCCGCGGAACTGACGGACTCAATAGTGCAGTTCCACTCCAGCGCCTACAAGAACCCCTCACAACTCCAGGACGGCCCCGTCCTGGTGGTGGGACTGGGCAACTCCGGAGCCGAAATCGCCAAAGAGGTGGCCCGCACCCACGCAACACTTGTTGCCGCGAACGCGCCCAAGGAAATGCCGTTCAAGCACGGCCGGACAACAGCCCGCTTCATCCTGCCCCTGGTCCGGTTCGCAGGCCTGCACGTCCTGAGCCTGGGCACCCCGGTGGGACGGAAGGTTGCGCCGGAGTTCACAGCCCACGGGGCGCCACTGATCAGGACCAAGCGCCGCGACCTCGCTGCCGCCGGTGTCCAGTTCGTCCCCAGGGTCAGCGGCGTGGAGGGCGGGCTGCCTGTCCTCGCAAACGGGACGCGCCCAGACGTCGCAAACGTCATCTGGTGCACGGGATACCAGGAGGACCTGGACTGGGTTGACCCGGCCCTGGCCGGCGCCGGGGAAGGACAGCGGCAGTACCGCGGGGAAGCTCTGGACACTCCCGGCCTCTACTTCCTCGGCCGGAATTTCCAGTACGCCGCGGCGTCCGCCACAGTGACCGGAAGCGTCCGCGATGCCCGGTATCTGGCCGGCAGGCTGCCGGAACGACACGCTGTAGATTCGGGAAGGAGCGCCGCCTTCCGCTAAACTCGACGGTTGATTACGCGCTCCGAAGGGTTTGATTGTGCCAACACTGTGGACCAAGGGAGCGACGGCGCCTGCCGCTGACCGCCGGCAGGCGTCCCGAAAGTCGTCATATCGCCCCGAAATCCAGGGCCTTCGATCCCTCGCTGTCCTCATGGTGGTGACCTACCACGTGTGGTTCGGAAGGGTGTCAGGGGGCGTGGACGTCTTCCTCCTGATCTCCGCGTTCCTGATGACCTTCCAGTTCGTCGGGCGCCACGAGCGCAGGGAGCCTTTCGCCCTGCGCAAGCACTGGCTGCACCTGTTCCGGAGGCTCCTTCCCGCCGCCGTCACCGTCATTGTTGCCACCCTGGCCGTCTCCTACCTGGTCCTGCCGCGGACCCGGTGGCTGGACCTCATCGACCAGGGCTGGGCTTCGCTGTTCTACTCGGAGAACCGGCTTCTGCAGGCGCAGGCCGTGGACTACTACGCGAACGACCACAGCCTTGCCAGCCCCCTGCAGCACTTCTGGTCGCTGTCCATCCAGGGCCAGGTGTTCATCCTGTGGCCGCTGATCTTCCTCGCCGCCGCCTGGGCGGCCCGCCGGTTCAGACTTTCCTACCGGCCGCTGCTGGCCTACGTGTTCTTCCTCGTATTCCTCGTCTCGCTGGCGTATTCGATCTACTTCACGGCCACCAACCAGGTCCAGGCATACTTCGACACAGGCGCCCGGCTCTGGGAATTCGCATTGGGCACGCTGGTGGCCCTTGTCCTTCCCGGGCTGCGGCTGTCCCGTGCTGTGCGCATCGCCATGGGCTGGGTGGGTGTCATCGCCATGCTCGCCTGCGGCATCCTGCTCAACGTCCAGGCAGCTTTTCCCGGCGTGGCAGCACTGTGGCCAACCGTCGCGGCCGCATTCGTCATTGTGGCCGGCCAGACGCAAAGCCCGGCCGGCGTGGACCGGATCCTCAGCTCCAAACCCCTGGTCAAGCTGGGAGACATCTCCTACGGGCTGTACCTCTGGCATTGGCCGGTGCTGGTGCTCGCGCTGGCATGGACCGGAAAGGAACATGCGGGCTGGCTGTCCGGCACGGTCATCATCGTCTCGGCGCTTGCCCTCGCGTACCTGACCACACGCTTTATTGAAAAGCCCTGGCGGGAATGGAAGTGGCCCGAGGCCAGGAAACGCCGTGCCGTGCTGGCCATCATGCTGGCCGTTTCCGTGGCGGCGGCGCCCCTGGCGCTGTGGCGCAACCAGCTGGACACAGAGCGCCGGGTGGCCCAGGAGCAGAAAGTGGCGAACAATCCGGGCTCGCGGGCGCTGGATCCGGCGTTCACCGGCACCGTGCCGGCCGGCGACGTCACCCTGCTGCCGACTGCCACCGACCTGCCCCAGAACTGGGTTTCACTCGACGGGCCCTGCACGGGCGACATCACTCCGCAGGACCAGGCGGTGAAGGACACCTGCTTTGAACAGAAGCCATCCGGTAATCCGTCGCGTCGCGTCCTGGTGCTGGGGGACAGCCATGCGCAGCAGTGGTCCGGAGCCGTCAAACCCATCGCCGCGCAAAACAACTGGCTCCTGTACTCCATGCTGAAGGGCGCCTGCAAAGTCGCGCCGGCCGGGAAGGCGGCCAGCGACGATTGCGAAACCTACAACGCTTCCGTCCAGAAAGAGATCGAGCGGCAGCAGCCGGATGCCATCATCCTGCTGGGCACCGCAGCGGCGCCTTCCAGTTTCGCAGAGGAACTGACGCCGGGCTTCGCGGACCTTGTGGGGCCGTGGATGGACAAGGGCATCGACGTGGTGGCACTCAGGGACAATCCCCGGTTTACATTCAACATGGCCGAATGTGTGGTGACGGACGGCCCGGACGCCCAGTCATGCCGCCCGGCCGTGCGGGACGCCCTGGCGCCGGAGAATCCCCTGGCCGCCCTCAAGGACAGCCTGCCGGATCTGGCAATCCTGGACCTCACAGACCGTATCTGCACGGCAACAGAATGTCCGGGAGTGGTCGGGAACATCTTCGTGTACCTGGACGACAACCACCTCACCGCCGAATACACCGAAAGCATGGCTGACGAGTTTGGCAGGCGCTTCTTCGAAGCAACGGGGTGGAAATGACAGGCAGCGATAAGGTGCAGCCGGCGGCAGGTGCCAAGACCCGGACGGCCTCCTTCAGGCCAGAGGTCCAGGGACTGCGGGCCCTCGCCGTCCTGATGGTCGTGGCCTACCACGTCTGGCTGGGGAGGGTCTCCGGTGGCGTGGACATCTTCCTGCTGATTTCGGCCTTCCTCCTCACGCTGTCCTTCGTCCGGAAAGCCGAAACGGGCCGCCCCTTCGGGTTGCTGGGACACTGGCTGCACCTCTTTAAGCGCCTGCTGCCCGCCGCCGTCGTGGTCATCCTCGGCGTGCTGGCCGGCACCTGGCTGATCCTGCCGCAGGGCCGCTGGCCGCAGATCCTGGACCAGGCCTGGGCCTCCCTGCTGTACCGGCAGAACTGGCTGCTTGCCGACACCGCCGTGGATTACTACGCCCAGGACCACGCCGGAGCCAGCCCGCTGCAACACTTCTGGTCGCTGTCCATCCAAGGCCAGGTATTCATCCTCTGGCCGCTCATCTTCGCGGCCGCCGCCGGCATCCTCGCTGTGCTGCGCCGCCTCCCGGCCTGCGCAGGACTGACCTACCGGGGCCTCCTGGGTGTCGGCTTCGGCGCCGTGTTCGCAGTGTCGCTGGCCTACTCCATTGAACAAACGGCAGGCAACCAGGCCTACGCCTACTTCGACACCCGGGCCAGGCTTTGGGAGTTCGCACTGGGCTCCCTGCTGGCGCTCGCACTGCCGTACCTCAAACCCGGCAAGGCGCTGCGTGTTGTTCTGGGCTGGGCCGGCCTGGTCGGAATGGTGTCGTGCGGCCTCCTCCTGACGGTGGACAGGTCCTTCCCCGGTTTCGTGGCGCTGTGGCCCACCCTGTCCGCCGCCGCGATCATCGTGGCAGGACAGACCGGGAGCCGGTACGGCGTGGACCGTGTGCTCAGCAGCAAGCCGGCCGTGGCGCTGGGCGACAACTCCTACGCCCTGTACCTGTGGCACTGGCCGGTACTGGTCCTCGCGCTCGCGGCCACCGGCGTCCAAGCCCCGAACCTCATGCAGGGGCTGGGCATCGTCGGTGCGTCCGTCCTGCTGGCCGTCCTCACCACCCGGTTCGTGGAGAAACCGCTGCGGGACTGGCACTGGCCCAAGCTGCGGGCCTGGCGCACCGCCGTCGTGATTGCCGCCTGCGGTGCCATCCTCGCGGGACCCGTTTCCGTCTGGCAGACCTTCCTCACCGCGGAGGAAACCGCGACGGCGGCCCAGCCGAGGGAGCTGACGCCCGGCGCCGCGGTGCTCACCCCGGGGATCGAAGCGGACCCCGCGCCCGCCGCGAGGATCATCCCCGGGCCCTCAGCCCTGGACAATGACTGGGCCGGTATCCAGACCCCCTGCAGCGGGTCCAACGCCACGGACGATCCCATCCTGGAAGGGTGCCGCCAGGAAATCCCCGAAGGCGGCGGCACCAAGCGCATCGTCGTCCTGGGCGATTCCCACTCGCAGCAGTACCTCGGCGCGCTGGCCCCCATCGCGGCGGCCAAAGGCTGGGAACTGGTCACGCTGCTGATGCCTGCCTGCAGGTTCGGTGCCGAGTCGGACACCAGGACCGCCGAATGCAACGCCTACAACAGGGCAAGCGCTGGCTACGTGCTGGAACACCGGCCCGACGCCGTCTTCACCGTGGCATCCCTGACGCACGAGGAAGCCCCGTTCGAAACGGAGGTCCCCGGCTACCTGGACGGCATCCGCCCGTTTGCTGACGCGGGGATCGAAATCCTGGGCATCCGCGACAACCCCAGGTTCACGTTCAACATGCCCGAGTGCGTCCAGCGCAACGGTGCGGACGCTCCGGAATGCAACCCGCCCGTCGCCGAGTCCCTGGTGGAGCCTTCGCCGCTGGAAAATTACCGCGGCAAGGTGGATGGCCTGCACCTGATGGACATGAGCGACTTCATCTGCGCCCGCGGCGTCTGCCCCGCGGTGGTGGGCAATGTCTATGTGTACAAGGACGACAACCACCTGAGCAGGACCTACGCCGAATCCATGATTCCCATGTTCGAGCAACGGATGCTGGCCGCCACCGGCTGGACCTGAGCCAGGTCCTTGCGGGCCGCACGCCGAGGCGTGGGGCCGGGGGAGTGCGGTTGCTCACATCGTCCGGCTGGAATAGGGGGATTGGCGCGAAGGTTCTAATATTTACTCAACACTTTCTGCTCCGGATGGCCGGCCGACGCTAGCGGCGTTTCCGGAGTGTGTCCTGCACAGGCCAGTTCCGTAATGACGGGCTGGTCATCGGCTGCAACCCCTACCCGCCCCAGCAACCAAGGTAAGAGGCGCACTCATGACCGAGCCCGAACACAACCCCTTTGGCCTCATCGGCCTGACCTACGACGACGTCCTGCTCCTGCCGGGGCACACGGACGTCATCCCGTCGGACGCCGACACTTCCTCCCGGATCTCCAAGCGGATCACCGTGCAGACCCCGCTGCTGTCAGCTGCAATGGACACCGTTACGGAGTCCCGCATGGCCATCGCCATGGCCCGCCAGGGCGGCTTGGGCGTGGTGCACCGCAACCTGTCCATCGCCGACCAGGCCGACCAGGTTGACCGCGTCAAGCGCAGCGAGTCGGGCATGATCACCAATCCGCTGACCATCCGCCCGGAGGCCACCCTCCGCGAGCTTGATGACCTCTGCGCGCAGTACCGCGTCTCGGGCCTGCCTGTGGTGGATGAGGCGAACCGCCTGCTGGGCATCGTCACCAACCGCGACACCCGCTTCGTGCCGGAGTCCGACTTTCCGCTGCGGCTCGTCAGCGACGTCATGACCAAAATGCCCCTGATCACCGGGCATGTGGGGATCAGCCGCGATGAAGCTTCGCACAAGCTGGCCACCAACAAGATCGAGAAGCTGCCCCTGGTTGACGAGCAGGGCCGGCTCAAGGGCCTGATCACAACCAAGGACTTCACCAAGGCCGAGCAGTACCCCCTGGCCACCAAGGATGACGAAGGCCGCCTCCGCGTCGGCGCAGCCATCGGCTTCTTCGGGGACGGCTGGGAGCGCGCCATGACGCTGATCGACGCCGGCGTTGACGCCCTGTTCGTGGACACCGCCAACGGCCACTCGCAGGGTGTTCTGGACATGATCAGGCGGCTCAAGTCGGACCCCGTGGCTGCCCACGTGGACGTCATCGGCGGCCAGGCAGCCACCCGCGAAGGCGCGCAGGCGCTGATCGACGCGGGCGCTGACGGCATCAAGGTTGGCGTCGGTCCCGGCTCCATCTGCACCACCCGCGTGGTGGCCGGCGTCGGCGTTCCTCAGATCACCGCCATCTACGAATCCGCCAAGGCCGCCATTCCTGCCGGCGTCCCGCTGATTGCCGACGGCGGCCTGCAGTACTCCGGCGACATCGGAAAGGCCCTGGTGGCCGGTGCTGACACGGTCATGCTCGGATCGCTCCTGGCAGGCTGTGACGAATCCCCGGGTGACCTGATTTTCGTCAACGGCAAGCAGTACAAGTCCTACCGCGGCATGGGCTCCCTGGGCGCCATGCAGTCCCGGGGCAAAAACACGTCCTACTCCAAGGACCGTTACTTCCAGGCCGACGTTTCCGGCGATGACAAGCTGATCCCCGAGGGCATCGAGGGACGCGTGGCCTACCGCGGCCCGTTGTCCTCCGTGGCGTACCAGCTCGTCGGCGGCCTGCGCCAGACCATGTTCTACACCGGCGCGCCGACCATTCCCGAACTCAAGGCCCGCGGCAAGTTTGTCCGGATCACCCCGGCGGGGCTCAAGGAATCGCACCCGCACGACATCCAAATGACGGTGGAGGCGCCGAACTACGGTTCACGCTGACGCTGGCACTGACGATGGGATGGGCAGCCTGCCCATCCCATCTTTTTTGCTGCGAAAATCCGTCCCGCCGGCGGTAATAGGCTGATGGCATGTCCCAACCGCGCCATCCGGCCGAACTAAGTCCCAAACGCGAGCCCGCACGCAGGCTGGCCCTGCGGCCCTATGCCCGCGCTGTGGCCCAGGTCCTGCGGGTGAGCTTCCGGGCGTCCCCGGGGGCCGTGGTCATGAAGGTGCTCGGCTCACTCATCTCCGCCGTCCTGCCGCTCGTCACCACCTATTTCGCGGCCCTCACCACCACTGCCCTCGCGGCGGCGTATGCCGGCGACTCCGGGGCGGGACAACGGGCCATCGTCTACGTCGTCATCACCGCAGTGCTCGGCCTTTTCTGGGGAGCCTTCACCAGCGTGGACCGCTACATCCAGCAGCTCATGAGCTTCAAGGTGGGCGCCATCGTCGGGGACCAGATGTACGAACGGTTCCTGGCACTGGAATTTTGGCGCTACGACGACAAGGAGACGGTCGATCTTTACGACCGGGCCAAGCGCTTTTCGGATTCCTATGCCCGGGTCCTGGACCGCATCGCGGCGATCTTCACGCAACTGGTCTCCGTCATCCTGGCGGTGGGGGCACTGCTGCTGGTCAGCTGGTGGATAGCGGTGATCGTCCTGGTGGCGATCATCCCCAGCGTCTACCTGCAGTTCAAGCTGTCCCGTGAACAGATAACGCACTGGAACACCCAGGTGGATTCCCGGCGGCAGCGGCGGATGATCGAAACCAACCTGCTCCGCCCCCAGCACATCGCCGAGATGCGGCTCTACGGCGTGGTCGGTTTCCTGATGGGCCTCAGGTCCCGCCTGCGGGACGCGGACGAACGGCGCCGGCTCGATTACCAGCGGCGCTACATTCCCCGCCAGCTGGCCGCCGACGCCCTCCAGTACGGTGCTGAGGTGGTTTCGCTGATCTGGGTGGTGGGCCAGATCATTGCGCACGCCCAGCCTGTGGGCCAGTTCCTCTACGTCCAGCAGATCGTCAGCCGGGCCCTGTCCACGGCGAACAACCTCGTCTCCTCGCTCAGCTCCATCGACGAGGACCTTGCCAATCTTAAGGATTACGAACTGTTCATGGACCTGCCCGTCCACTCCGGGCACGCCCCGCCGCTGCCGGCCGCTCCGCGCCAAGTGGACCTCCGGGACATCCGCTTCACCTACACGGGCAGCGACGTGGAGGTGATCCGCGGCATCAGCATGACCATCCGGGAGGGCCAGCACATCGCCATCGTGG
The DNA here is from genome assembly GCF_030818145.1 of Pseudarthrobacter sp. SORGH_AS 212. NCBI lineage: Bacteria > Bacillati > Actinomycetota > Actinomycetes > Micrococcales > Micrococcaceae > Pseudarthrobacter > Pseudarthrobacter sp. SORGH_AS 212. Next base: position 3,500,996 of record NZ_JAUTAA010000001.1, read on the forward strand.
GGGAGAACGGTGCCGGCAAATCGACGCTGATCCGCATCCTCGCCGGCCTCTACCGTCCGGATTCCGGGCAGGTGATGCTCGACGGCGTCGACCTCGCCGCGGTGGACGTCACCTCCTGGCACCGGCACCTGGCGGTGCTCAGCCAGGAGTTCCTCAAGTACGAGTTCGCCACCGCGGCAGAGAACATCTACTTCGGGGATGTGCAAAGCCCCCGGGACGAGGCCAGGATCCGCCGTTCGGCGGCAGACGCGGAGGCGCTGGACTTCATCAACAAGCTCCCCAACGGCCTGGAGAACCACGTCAGCAACTGGATGGAGGACCCGCGCGGCCGCAAGGGAAGCGGCCTGTCCGGAGGCCAATGGCAGCGGCTGGCCATGGCCCGCAACTTCTACCGGGACGCAGCGTTCATGGTGATGGACGAACCCACATCAGCCATCGATGCCCTTGCCGAGCACCGGATCTTCACCAGGCTTTTCGCGGACCGCAGCAGCACCATCATCGCCATCAGCCACCGGCTCGCCACCATCGAGAAGGCGGACGTGGTCTACATGCTGGAGGACGGACAAGTGGTGGAGCAGGGAACACACAAAGAACTGGTGGCCCTCCGCGGCCGCTACTTCCGGATGTTCGAATCCCAGCTCACCGTGGATGAAGCCGGCCAGCCCTGAATCAACGCCGGACTGGATCCTGCCCTTCCACGGTGGTACGCACCCGGGCGAGGCTGGGGCGGGGCGGCACGCTGCTGAACCCGAAGGTCACCGGCGGCAGGACCTGAGCGAGTGCCCCGGCATCGGCACCATCCCAGCTGACGACGGCGGACCTGACATGGTGGAGGTCGCTCACCCCGTAGTACTCGAGCCTGCCGCTGCCGGCGGTCCCGAACGTCCGGGCACCCGGAGCCACCAGTGACGCGAGGGGGCTGACGGCGCCCAGCCAGCGTGGATGCACGGCCAGCCGGTGCGGAAGCACTCTCAGCGCCGAACCCAGTAACGTCCTGCGCCCGGTCGCCGCCCGGATTGCCAGCGGGCCGGCATCGACCCGCAGGGCCCGGTCCGCCAGGACTGCGCGGACGTCGACCACCTGCACATCGTCAAACCTGTAGGTGGCGGAGATGAACTCCGCAATGGCTTGCGTGGGTGCCAACAGCCGCCTGTGCCCTGAGGGCTGCTGGACCATGACATCCGCAAAAGAGCCAAAGGGGGAACTCTGCCACATGCCCACCACAGCACGCAGGCCGGATGAGGTGCCGATCCCGGCAATGTGCCCGTCGAAGATCCAGCGATTGTGCATCGGGCTGCCCCAGCTACCGGCTCACAGCGGGCCGTAGCCGGCGTTGCCGTGGGGGTCCCGCCAAACCGCCAGATCTGCTTCCACAGCCCTCCGGAGCCCGGGGTTGGCCTGAACCCGCAGCCTGAATGACTGCCGGGCACGGCCCATGACCGTGGACGGGACCACGATGCATGCGACCAGGAGGGCCAAAAGCAGCACGAAGGCGCCCACCAGGGTGATGGCCGAGCCGTCACCCTTGGCAGCGGCGGAGGGCAGGTACAGCGCCAGGATCCCCGCCAAGGCAACTGCCAGGACTGACACCATGGCGATGCCGCCGCGGGCCGATCCGGGGCCACGGCTGATGAGGAGCCTGCCGGTATCCGGAAGTGACGCTCGCACCCGTTTCCAGGACCACACGCCCAGCAGCGTCAGTGCCGCCCCCAGCGGGACCAACACCAGTACCGGGGCCGGATGTCCGTACATGGCTGAAAAGAATGCACCAGCAAGGGCCAGGACGGGTCCACCCGCGATCGCGCTGCTCCAGCCGGCAGCGATGGTGCCCTGGGCATCGGCCAACTGCCGCAGCCGGGACGGCGCGTTGGGCGGGCTGATGCGGGCCAGCTCGGGCGAGAGCCAGTGGTCGAGCGAATGCGCGGGCGCGCCGGCAGGGAAGGGAATGTGGTGTGTCATGCCGGGAGCAGGCCCAGTCCCCGGCGGAGCTGGTCCTCAAGGTCCTCCGATGGCAGCGGCGCGGGGGAGGGTTTGGCGTCGTCACCGGCGACGATCTCCAGGGAACCGTCGGCCTCAGTCTTGACGTGGACGGAGTGGAAGGTGCCGTCCGCGAGGTGCCGGCGGACCGTGCCGGCCGCCGGGCGTCCGTCCGGTGCGGTCCCAAGGTAGAACGTGACCATCTCGACGGCGGTGGTGAACATGCCGTCGGCATCGGTCAGCGGGCGCAGTTCGTGCACACCGAACTTGCTGAGGCTGAGGACCAGGGCGCCGTTTTCCGAACCGAACAGGAAGTACACATGCTCCGCCTTGGGCGTTACCAGGGCGACCTCCAGCCAGGCGTCGGAGTCCGCGAGGACCCCTGCCACGCTTGCGGCCGGGCCTGCCGGCACGAGGCTTTCCCCTTCAACGGTCATCAGTCCACGTTCCAGGAGGGTAGCCACCCCCGCCTGTTCGAGCGGCGCCCCGGCAGCGTGGTCAAGCCTGAAGAGACTCTGGCACTTCAGTGCGCCCGGCGTTCCGGCCAGGGCAACCAGTGCGATGAGTTCGTGTTCGGTAATGGGCAGGGGTGCGTCTTCTTGGATAGTCACAACAGCCTTAGGGTCGACAAGTCTCGGGTCTTATTCTAGGGAAGCCGGCCCTCAGGTGAGCCAGCCCCACACCTTCTTGGCGCCGTCGGCTACGGCATCGACGGTATTCTTCGCGACGTCGGCCACGGCATCCGCCGTCTTCTTGGCGGCGTCCGCCACCATTTCGGAGGCCGATCCGTAGCCGAGGTTGGAGGCAAGCAGTCCCATGCCGCCCCAGGCGATCCCGGCCACAGCGAAGAAGGGTCCTGCGCCCGGGATGAAGCTTCCGGCCGCAAGGACCGCGGAGACGCCTCCGTCGATCGCCATTCCGGTATTGCCGGTCTCCATGCCCTGTGCCACCTGGAGCGCACCGGTGACGATGCCCAGGCCACCGGAAAGCCTGCCCAGCATGGACGTGCCATTGAGGAGCTGGGTTCCGCGCACATAGCCGACCCCCGGCACCTGCGCGTACTGCGCGCTGAGCCAAGGCCAGTTCGTGAGCTTCGTAAGGAGTCCACCCTTGGCCATGGTGGCCAGCAGGTTGTCCGCGTACAGCCCCGCGCCGGTCACGGCGGCGTTGGCGCCCCACCAGCCAGGACTCGCGGCGACGCCGAGCACACTGTCCAGAGGGTTCGTCCCGTTAGTGCCCGGGGCAGTACTGCCCGGACCCGCCGTACCGGGACCGCCGGACGAACCGCCCGTGCTGGCGTTCTCCTGCTCATCAGCCTGCGTGAGCAGGGTCTTGGAGGCTTCAAGGAGGGATTGCGACGTCTGTTTCATCATGGGACGCCACGTGTCGCTCCACTCACGGCGGAAGCGGCCCCCGTCGTTTCCCTTCCAGTCGATGGCCGACACCAGGCTGGTGATCTGGCGTTCGGTATCCATCAGGCGTGATCCGGAACGGTCCATGGATTTGGACAAGGACCGCAATTGTTCAATGTCGGCGCCGTAAAGGCCAGGGGCCATGGTGGTTCTCCTCGGAAGCTGGGCACGGGAGCGTTCACCGAAGCCCCCGCCCTAGGCTACGTGCCCGGTCCACGCCGCCGCCATGGGCAGCCCTGCCCATCCGGGCGCCTGCTTGTCCGCGCCAGGGGCAGGCCAGGCGAAGCAGCCGAACCTGCTGGGATAACCTAGAGCAGTGACTTACGAGATCGAGATTGGCCGTGGCAAGCGTGGGCGTCGTGCCTACTCCCTGGATGACATAGCTGTCGTCCCCAACCGTCGCACCCGTGACCCCAAGGACGTCTCGGTCTCGTGGCAGATCGACGCCTACCAGTTCAACATGCCGGTCATCGCCGCCCCCATGGATTCAGCCATGTCTCCCAAGACGGCCATTGCGCTTGGACGCCTCGGCGGACTGGGCGTCCTCGACCTCGAGGGCCTCTGGACCCGGTACGAGGACCCGCAGGCAGTCCTGGATGAAATCAGTGCCCTGGAGGACGAGACCAACAGTCCCGCCGTCACCGGCCGGATGCAGGAGCTCTACAAGGCCCCCATCCAGCCCGAGCTGATCACGTCCCGCCTGGCCGAAATCCGTGAAGCCGGCGTCACCGTTGCCGGCTCCCTCACGCCGCAGCGCACCCAGGAGCACTACAAGACCGTCCTGGCCGCCGGCGTCGACATCTTCGTCATCCGCGGCACCACCGTGTCCGCCGAGCACGTCTCCAAGGACCACGAACCGCTGAACCTGAAGCAGTTCATCTATGAGCTCGACGTTCCCGTGATCGTCGGCGGGGCCGCCGGCTACACGCCCGCCCTGCACCTCATGCGCACCGGCGCCGCAGGCGTCCTGGTCGGCTTCGGCGGCGGGGCAACCACCACCACCCGCCGCGCGCTGGGCATCCACGCGCCGATGGCATCGGCGATTTCCGACGTCGCCGCCGCCCGCCGCGACTACATGGACGAGTCCGGCGGGCGGTACGTCCATGTCATTGCCGACGGCGGCATGGGCACCTCAGGCGATATCGTCAAGGCGATCGCCATGGGCGCCGACGCCGTCATGCTCGGCAGTGCGCTGGCACGCGCCGAAGAAGCGCCCGGCAAGGGCTGGCATTGGGGCCAGGAAGCCCACCACCTGGAACTCCCGCGCGGGGACCGGGCCAACGTGGGGACCGTCGGGCCCATGGAGGAAGTCCTCTTCGGACCCGGCCACCACACGAACGGAACGTCCAACCTCATCGGTGCGCTGCGCCGCTCCATGGCGACCACCGGCTACTCGGACCTGAAGGAATTCCAGCGGGTCGACGTCGTGGTTTCCCCTTACGAAGGAAACTGACGCCCACGCACTCCGGCAGGGCGCCCGAAAGGGCGCCCTGCCAAAGCGTGCCCCAAGCAAGTAGGGTGGTTCTACTACCGGCACTTGAGGCACTGGAGGCGTTCAATGAAGACTGATCCTGCAGGCGGCGGGGCCCTGGGCCCGGAAGCCAGGGAAGCATCCATCCAGCGGCTGCGCGCCACGACGGAACCCGGCCAGGAGTTGGACATCCTGATTGTTGGCGGCGGGATCGTGGGAACCGGAGCGGCGCTGGACGCCGTCACCCGCGGCCTGAGCGTAGGCATTGTCGAGGCCAGTGACTGGGCAGCCGGAACGTCCTCCCGGTCATCCAAGCTCATCCACGGCGGGCTCCGCTACCTGGAGATGCTGGACTTCGCCCTGGTCAAGGAGGCTCTGCAGGAACGCGGGCTGCTGCTTTCCGAACTGGCGCCCCACCTGGCCCGGCCTGTTCCCTTCCTCTACCCGCTGACCAAGCCCTTTGTGGAACGGCCCTATGTGGGAGCGGGCATCGCCCTCTATGACGCCATGTCCGTCTCCAGCGGCCACAGCCGCGGTGTGCCCTTCCACAAGCACCTGTCCAGGCGCGGCACCCTGCGGGCGGCGCCGAGCCTGAAGAACGATGCGTTCGTGGGCTCCATCCGCTATTACGACGGGCAGGTGGATGACGCCAAGTACGTCGCCAATCTGGTCCGTACTGCCGCGCATTACGGGGCCCATGCCGTCAACCAGATGGCGGTGGTGGACTTCCTCCGCGAAGGCGAGCGGGTGGTAGGCGCCAAGGTGGAAAACCGCGAGGACGGCTCCCGGTTCAACGTCCGTGCCAAGCAGGTCATCAACGCCACGGGTGTCTGGACCGACGAAACCCAGGCCATGGTCACGGACCGCGGGCAACTGAAGGTCCGCGCGTCCAAGGGCATCCACCTGGTGGTGCCGAGGGACCGCTTCCAGTCAACCGTCGGGCTGATCCTGCGCACAGAGAAATCCGTGCTGTTCGTCATCCCGTGGGGCAGGCACTGGATCATCGGCACCACGGACACGGACTGGCACCTGGACAAGGCCCACCCTGCCGCAACCAGCAAGGACATCGACTACATCCTCGAGCACGTCAACAAGGTCCTCAAGCGGCCGCTGACCCGCGCGAAGACGTCGAAGGAGTCTACGCCGGGCTCCGGCCCCTGCTGGCCGGCGAGAACGACTCCACCGCGAAGCTCTCCCGCGAGCACGTCGTGGCCCACCCCGTGCCCGGCCTGGTGGTGGTGGCCGGCGGCAAATGGACCACCTACCGCGTGATGGCCAAGGACGCCGTGGACGAGGCCACCCGCACCATGGACGAGCGGGTGCCGCCCAGCTGCACCGAAACCATCCCGCTGCTGGGAGCCAGCGGGTTCCGGGCAGCCTGGAACCGCCGCAACCGGACGGCCGAGGAAACGGGCGTCCACGTGGCCCGCATCGAGCACCTGTTGAACCGCTACGGCTCCATGACCCCGGAAGTATTGGCCCTCATCGCAGAGAATCCGGAACTGGCCGAGCCCCTGCCGGGAGCGGATGACTACCTGCAGGCCGAAGCGGTCTACGCAGCCACCCACGAAGGCGCCCGGCACGTCCACGACGTCCTGACCCGGCGGACCCGCATTTCCATCGAGGCCTGGGACCGCGGAGTGTCCGCTGTTCCGGTTGTCGCTAAACTGATGGGTGACGTCCTCGGCTGGAGCGACGCTCAGCGCGAAAATGAGGTCCGGCACTACATTGCCCGGGTTGAGGCAGAACGGCTCAGCCAGCAACAGCCGGATGACGAATCCGCAGACGCCGCCCGCCTGGGCGTGGAAGACATCGTGCCCTTGCGCTGAGGGGCGGATGGCCGGCGCTGCTGACTGAAGGGACACGCCTTGGCGGAACCGCTTGACCCGTACGACGCCGAACTCACCACCCCGGAAATGGTCATCCTGGAGTTGGAGGCCACGGACAAGGACGACGCCGCCACGCAGCTGTCCGAGCGGTTGTTCGCCGCCGGCCGGGTGTCCGACCTTGACGGGTTCCTCAGGCACGTCAATGCCAGGGAGCACCAGCTCGCCACCGGCCTCCCGGGCGGCATCGGCCTGCCTCATGCCCGCAGTGAGTTCGTCGCCCGTACCTCCATTGCCGTGGGCATCACCAAGTACGGCCATGCCCTGGACTTCGGCGCCGCCGACGGCCCGGCAACAGTGATCCTGCTCATCGCCACCCCCGCCAGTTCCTTCTCGGACCACCTTGAGGTCCTGGCCACGCTGGCGCGGTCGCTGTCCAAGGAATCGTTCCGCGAATCGCTGCGCCGGGCCTACGACGCCGAAGTGATCGCCGAACTCATCAACTCCAGCCTGGTGTTCTTCGACCACTGACCGGGGCCTGCGGGCGTGCCCGCAGCTCCGGCGTTTAGTTGTTCTACAGAACTACGAAGTACGGTTAAGACGTGTGGAAAACAGCCCTTAAGCCCCGATGGATTGCGGGATTCATCTTTGCGATCGCCGTGTCCGGGGTCTTCGTGCTGCTGAGCCAATGGCAGTTCGGCCGCTCCACCAGCCCGGAAATGCCGGTAAACCCGGACACCGAGAAAGTCCAGCCGCTGACGGACACCCTCCAGCCGGGCGGGTTCTTCCCCGGGTCCGACGCCGACCAGATGGTCAGCGCCACCGGAACCTATGATCCCGCCAAACAGGTCCTGGTCCCCGGCCGCCTGCACGACGGGAAGACCGGCTACTGGGTGGTCTCCGCTTTCGCCGTGGACGGAGCACCCACCCTGACCGGTTCCGCTGCATCACCCCGGACCTGGATCCCGGTGGCCCGCGGATGGGTGGCCGACGCCGCTGAGGCGACAGCGCCGCCGTCGGGCGCCGTGCAGGTGACCGGACGGCTCCTGCCCTCCGAAGCGCCCGTGGCCGGTAAAGCCGCCAACCCAGGAGAGGCCACAGCGGTCTCCGTGGCGGAACTCATCAACGACTGGGAAATCAGCAGCTACCAGGGCTTCGTGGCGGCCACCGCCGAGGTTGCCGGGGGAGCGGACGTCAGCGCCGCCGCCGTCCCGGGGAACCTCCTGCCGCTGGAGATCGGCCCCCAGCCGCCCGCGCAACAGATCAACTGGCTCAACCTCTTCTACTCCCTGGAGTGGGTGGTCTTCGCCGGGTTCGCGTTCTTCATCTGGTGGCGTCTGGTCAAGGACGACTACCACCGGGACCTCGAAGACGCCCTCGACGGCCACGCCGAAGCGCATGAACCAGAACAGCAGCCAGGGACCACCCGGCAGCCTGAACACACCGACCAAAAGGTACAGCCATGATTGATCCGAAGCCCGCCACCGGAAGCGAAACGGCCGGGAAGGCCGCCACCAGGAAGCGCCGGTTCGGCGGCACCGAGGCACAGATCCGGTCGGCCCTGAAGTTCTACAAGGTGCTGGCCTACCTGACCGGCGCCATGCTGCTGCTCCTGTGCGCGGAGCTCGTGGCGCGGTACGGCTTCGGGCAGTACCTCTTCGCCGGCGGCACCAATGCCGCCACCGGGCAGCCCTTCGGCTTCGGTTTTGCCGACGCCGAGCCGCCGGGAGTCCTCAACGGCGTGAACCTGTCCATCACGGTGCTGATCGTCCACGGCTGGATGTACGTGGTGTACCTGATTTCAAACTTCCGGCTTTGGTCGCTCATGCGCTGGCCGTTCCTCAAGCTGATCCTGCTGGCCCTGGGCGGTGTGGTCCCGTTCCTTTCCTTCATCGTCGAGAAGAAGTTCCATGCCGACGTGGAAGCCGAGCTCGCCGCGAACCCGCAGGCCCCGCAGCGGTACTGAACCCGGCGGTACCGAAGGCTAGCGGAACTGGACGCCGGCGCTGCCCGCGTCCGCAGCCGTGCCGCCCACCGCCGCCGGACGTTTGCTCCGTCACAGGGCGGCGTTTCAAGGTGCGCCGGTGCAACGCCGCAACGTAGGCTATTACGGTGACTACTCCCACTGCATCCCAGACTTCCCAGAAGCCGGTGCTGGTTGTTGACTATGGAGCCCAGTACGCGCAGCTGATTGCCCGCCGCGTCCGGGAAGCGAATGTGTATTCGGAAGTGGTTCCGCATACCTACACCACCGAACAGCTCCTCGCCAAGAACCCCGCCGCGATCATCCTTTCCGGCGGACCTTCCAGTGTTTACGCCGACGGCGCCCCCAGCGTGGGTGCCGATCTCTTCGAAGCCGGCGTACCCGTCTTTGGCATCTGCTACGGCTTCCAGGCCATGGCCAACGCGCTGGGCGGCAAGGTGGACAAGACCGGCCTCCGGGAATACGGCTCAACCCAGACCACCATCCTGGGTGAGGGGCGCTCCGTGCTCGAGGGCATGCCCCAGCACCAGAACACCTGGATGAGCCACGGCGATTCCGTCCACGCGGCCCCGGACGGCTTCGAGGTGCTGGCCACGACGGCGGGCGCCGAGGTTGCAGCCTTCGCCAACGAAGAAAAGTGCCTCTACGGCGTGCAGTGGCACCCCGAGGTCAAGCACTCGGCCTACGGCCAGCAGGTGCTGGAGAACTTCCTCTTCAAGGGCGCCAAGATCGAGCCCAACTGGACCACGGGGAACATCCTCGAAGAGCAGGTTGAGCGCATCCGCAACCAGATCGGCGATGCCCGGGTCATCTGCGGCCTCTCCGGCGGCGTCGATTCCGCCGTCGCAGCGGCCCTGGTCCAGCGCGCCGTGGGTGACCAGCTGACCTGTGTGTTCGTTGACCACGGACTGCTCCGCGAAGGCGAAGCGGAGCAGGTGGAACGCGACTTTGTTGCTGCCACCGGCGTCAAGCTGTACATCGCGAACGAGCAGGAGCGCTTCCTTTCCGCCCTGGCCGGCGTGAGTGATCCCGAAACCAAGCGCAAGATCATCGGCCGCGAGTTCATCCGCGCCTTCGAAGAAGCCGAACTGGCTATCATCGCCGAGGCCGCGGCTCACGGTGAGAAGATCAAGTTCCTGGTCCAGGGCACCCTGTACCCGGACGTCGTCGAATCCGGCGGCGGCGAAGGTGCAGCAAACATCAAGAGCCACCACAACGTGGGCGGCCTCCCCGAGGACCTGCAGTTTGAGCTCGTGGAGCCGCTGCGGGCCCTGTTCAAGGACGAGGTCCGCGCCGTGGGCGCCCAGCTGGGACTGCCCCAGGAGATCGTGGGACGCCAGCCGTTCCCGGGCCCCGGCCTAGGCATCCGGATCGTTGGCGACGTCACCAAGGAACGCCTGGACCTGCTCCGCAAGGCCGACGCCATCGCCCGTGCCGAGCTGACCGCCGCAGGCCTGGACAACGAGGTGTGGCAGATGCCCGTCGTGCTGCTGGCAGATGTCCGCAGCGTCGGCGTCATGGGCGACGGCCGCACCTACGGCCACCCCATCGTTTTGCGCCCGGTCTCGTCCGAGGACGCCATGACGGCTGACTGGTCACGCCTGCCCTATGACCTCCTGGCCCGGATCTCCAACCGGATCACCAACGAGGTGGACGGCGTTAACCGCGTCGTGCTGGACGTCACCAGCAAGCCGCCGGGAACCATCGAGTGGGAATAGCATCCTGAAGTGGCCGGCCTCCGTTGACGGAGGCCGGCCACTTCTGTCTTGCCGCTGTCTTCGGCAACGGTGGCAAATCTTCCGGGGACTGCCTGTGAAATCTCCCCTATTTCGCGGCTCCAGTGTTGCGGTCTCTCAGTCCGGGCACGGAAGCGGCTACTCTCGAACCTATGCCGGTATGGTCCAGGGCGTCACGTGCAAACGCAGAAAAGAAGGCAGAAGTGTCAGTTGGTCAAGGCCACCCGGAAGGCTCGGAAGAGCTTCGTAAATGGCTGTCCGGGCTCAAACCCGTCACCGGGGCAGACACGATGCTGCGCTTCACCAAGACACCCGAAGGTTCCATAGACCTCACCTCTGCCCACCCGTCAGGGCTGGCCCAGCTCATGGCGGGGCGCCGCACCCGCTTGTCCACACTGATCCGTGACCAGCAGCAGTATGTGGTGGCCGCCCGGGCATCCCGCAACATCCGGTCCAAGATCTTCGAACTGTCCAATGACCGCGGCATCGACGCCGGGTACCTCTCCGCGGGCACCGTGGTGTGGACATCCGCTGTCGGAGGCACACCTCAACGGGTTTCTGCGCCCGTCATGCTCACGGCGATCTCCCTCACCGTCCGGCCCGGGGAAGATGACTACGAGCTGCAGCTGACAGAGCAGGCACACATCAACCCCGCGTTGGTCCGCCACCTGAAGTCCGTCCACGGCATTGTCTTCGACGTCAACGCCGTCACCCGCCTCGCGTACAGCACGGCGCGTTTCGATCCCCAGCCCGTCCTGGACCGGCTTGGCACCCTCATCCGGCCCATCCACGGCGCCGAGGCGCAGCACAACCTGCTGGTGTCCACGTTTGCGGACCTCTCCGGCAATCTTGACGACCCCTGGATCAATGACTCCAACCCGATCGTCTCCGCCCTCGCCACGGCCGGCGGTGGCGAAGTGGTGGATGTCGAAACCCCGGACCCTGCCCGCTTCCCTTCGCTGGACAGCCGGCATCCCCAGGACGAACTGCTCCTCCTGGACGCGGATACGGACCAGCAGTACGTAGTGGACGCCGCCCGCGCCGGTGACTCGCTGGTGGTCAGCAGCCCGCCCGGCACCGGGCAGACGCAGACAGCCATCAACACCATCGGCGCCCTGGTGGACGCCGGCCGGACCGTCCTGGTGGTGGGGGACCGGCGCGCCAGCCTGAACGAGGTTTCCGGCCAGCTCGAAGCCCTGGGCCTCGAATCGATCCTGTTCCAGTTGTCCGGGAACGTCACGGCGCAGCAGCTGAAGTCCCAGTTGGTCCGCGCCATTGTCCGGAACGAAAAGTCCCTCAAGCCACAGTTGGGGAACCTGCATAGCACACTGACCGAACACCGTCACGCGCTGATGGACCATGTGGCGTCCCTGCACAATGTCCGCGACCGGTGGGGCTGCTCGCCGTACCAGGCCATGCAGTCGCTGGCCGAGCTGACATCCATCCATCCCGCACCAGCCACCACCGTGCGGCTGAAGCGGAGCGTCCTGGACAACATCCGCGACCGCGAGGAGCTGGCTGGCCGGCTCCAGCGCGCAGCGGAGCTGGGCAGCTTCAGCAAGGCGTCCACCACCCAGTCCGTGGCATGGCGCCCGGCTCCTGACGCGCAAGGAAACGGAAGAGGCCCAGGACCTGGTCCGGGCCGTTGCAAAGAGTCTTCCCGTACTGCGGGAGCGGATGAATGCCGTGGCCGAGCACGCGGAAATCCGCCTCGGTGAATCCTTCGCCGAATGGGGCGAACAGCTTGAGCTGCTGGTTGCCGTGCGTGGAAGCCTGGACAAGTTCACGCCGGATATCTTCGACCGGCCCGTCACGGACCTCATTTCGGCTACCGCACCCTCGGCGTGGCGGCGGGAACGCGGGATCGAGATGACCTCCATGCAGCGGTCGCGGCTCCGCCGTGTGGCCAAGGAGTACGTCCGGCCTGGCGTCCACATCGCAGACCTGCACACGTCCCTGGTCCTGGTCCAGGAACAGCGTGCCCGCTGGGCAGGCTACGCCACCACCCAGCGGCACCCTGCCGTCCCGTCCGGACTGGTCGAGATGAACGCCCTTTACCGCGAGTTGGACCAGGAGCTTGCGGGCCTTGGTGAATGCCTGAAGCACACAGCCGGGGGCGGGGCGCTGTCCACCGTCCGCTACGAAGACCTCCTGGAGCGGCTGGAACGGCTCGTCGCGGACACTGACACGCTTAAGACGCTCCCGGAGCGGACGCTCCTGGTGGAGAACATGCGCGAGCACGGCCTGGGCGAACTCCTGGCCGACCTCGCCGAACGTGAAGTTCCCGCCGGATCGGTGGCTGCTGAACTTGAACTGGCGTGGTGGCAGTCAGCCCTCGAGGCAATGATCAGCGGCGATGACTACCTCGCCATGTCCGACGGCGATGCCCTGCGCCAGCTCGAAGCCGAGTACCGGCTCGCGGACAACGCCCACATCGCCAGCGGGGCAGCACGCCTGCGCTGGGACCTTGCCGAGCGTTGGCGGGCAGCCATCGGGGAACAGCCCCGGCAGGCCGGCCTCCTCCGCAGCCTGCTCAAGGACGGCCGGGTTTCACTGCCCGCCCTGACCGCCCAGGCACCGGACCTGATCGGCACACTGGTTCCCGTCTGGTCGGTGAGTCCCTACCTCATGAGCGGGCTGCTGCCCGCGGAACAGCACTTCGACGCCGTGGTAATCCTTGACGCCGAAGCCACAAGCCTGCAGGCCGTCCTGCCCTCCATCGCGAGGGCCCGGCAGGTCATAGCCTTCGGCGATGCCAGGATCGCCAGTCCGCGCAGCTTCACCGTAGGGGTGGAGCGGCTCGCGCCCGGAGAGTCCGCGCACCAGCGGGTCGAGAGTGCCTTCAAAGCCCTCTCCGCCGTGCTGCCGGTGTGGCAGCTCACCAATGTCTACCGCGGTGTGGACGAGGACCTGGTGCTGCAGCTGAGCAGGAATTTCTACGACGGCGGACTCCGCCGCCTTCCCGAGGGACAGTCAGCCACAGGGCTGGACCGGTCTTTGCTCGTGGAGTACTTGCCGGACGGAACCGGCCTGCCCAGCGCCGATCACGAGGGCGTGGAGTCCGTGGTGGCCGAGGTCAACCGCGTGGTGGAGCTGGTGTTCGAGCACGCACGGCTGCGGCCCAGGACTTCCCTGGCGGTTGTCACCGCAAGCTTGCGGCATGCCGCGAGGATCGGCGAGTCCATCCGGCTCCAGTTGCCCAACTACCCCGGGCTGGCCAGCTTCTTCGGAGCGGGGCCGGAGTCTTTCCGGGTTGTTGACCTTGAACGGGCACAAGGCCTGGTGCGCGACCATGTCATTTTTTCTCCCGGTTACGGGCGCACACCCCACGGGCGTGCCCTTCACAACTTCGGCCCGTTGTCCGCCGAGGGCGGCAGGGAGAAGTTTGCGCTGGCCATGACCCGTGCCCGCCGTTCCATCCACGTTCTGACGTGCTTCCGCCCGGAGGACCTGGACCACACCAGGTTGTCGCACGGTGCCTTGGACCTGTACGCGCTGCTTGACCGGGAGATTTCGGGAAACACCGACCTCGGCACTCCGGCCTCCCGGGCCGCTGCCAGCGAGCAGGCGCTCGGGGCCGACCCGCTAGTTGCCGACCTCGGCGACAGGCTTCGTGCACGCGGCGCCCGGGTGTGGCACCAATACGACGGCGTCATCGACGTGGTGGCGGCCGCAGACCCGCTGGGCACCATGGGCCAGGATGAGGCAGACCTTCCCTGGCCGGTGGCGATTGAGTCCGATGGCACCGAGCAGTACCGCACTATGAGCGTCCGTGAGCGCAGCCGGCTGCGGCCGCAGATGCTGGAGCGGCTGGGGTGGCGGTACATGCCGCTGTGGACGATTGAGGTGTTCACCGATCCTTCGGCCTGCGCGGACCGGATAGCAGGGTACCTGGGGCTGGAACGGGTGGTTCTTCCGGGCCGCTCGGCAGAGTCCGCCGGTTTCCTTGACGACGACGTCCATCAGGCGCTGAACGGAATCGACGCCGCGCAGCCTGCTTCAGTTTCATACCCGGCCACCAACGGGTCAGGGTTCCGGCGTGACGCCCAGGGAGGCGGGGAACGCCGTGAATCCTGGGACGGTCCGGATTCAAACGGCGCCGGCGTCGCCGCTGCAGGACCAGACAGTGAGGAGGCGGGCACAGTGACCCCGAAGGATGCTGAGACGCCACAGGATGACGTGAACCCCGAGGACGCTGACGGCGCCGTGGATGCGGCCGATACCGAAAGCACCGAAGGTTCCGGTGATGCCGTGGACACGGAAGAGGCCGGCTCATCCGCAGCGCGCAGCCTAGTGGAGGGCGTATTGCCCAAAACTGCCGCGGAAGATGACCCGCGGGCGTGGGGCGATCGCGACGAGGACCATGACGCATGGTTGAAGGAGCAGAAGCCCCCGCACTGGGGCTGAAGGCCCATAGCCCTGTCGACGTTATGACAGGCCCTGCCGGGCTCGGCAGGGCCTGTCACGACGGCGGTCCCACCAGGACGAAGAACAATTTGCCCTGCGTGGACGCCCCTGCCAGCCGCGCTGACTGTTCAGCCGTGGCTGCCACCACGATCAGCCCGTCGGTTTCGGGCGGTGCCCAGCCATTGTCCGCCCTGCCCACCTTTGGCTGCGGTCCAGAGGACGGGGACTCCCGCGGCCAGGACTTCCGAGGGTCCCTGCTGGTCAAACCCGTTTCCGGATGTCAGGACGACGTTCACCAGTTGCCCCGGCGAAACCAATTGGATGGATGAAGCATCGGCCATCCGCAATGGAACGGCCGCCGATCCCGGGGGAGTGCCGGTGAGCAGCCCGGGACCGAGGAGCTGGACATCGGTGACCAGCTGCCCTTTTCGCAGCGGGGTTGCCAACTGCTTGCCTGCCGCCTCAGCCTGCCCGCTCAGCACGCCTTCGGACAGCAGGCCGGGCGGTACCCGCACCGGAACGAGGTCCGCGGCAGTTACAGCTGTTCCGGCGGGCAGGTCCCTGGCTGCGGACAGGGCTGTGACAGTGTCGGCCGGCGCAGGGGTGAGCTGGTGGACCGTGATGGACGCCGCTGCGCAGAGAAGAAGGGCAACAGCGAGGCGCCGGTTGCGGTTGAGCAACCCGGCCACACGGGTCAGCGGGCTGCCGCGCCGGGACGCGGCAGCACCCTTTTTAGCTTGGAAGACGGACGGTCTGCGGTGGGCACCGGGGGGATGTGCAGGCATGCCTTCACGCTAGGTGGGCAGGCATGGCCGACGACAGCGGCCCCGGCCCTATGTGGACAACATGGTGGTGCCGTCTTTAGGTCCGGGGCCGCTGGCAGTCCGGGTGTGTTGGGACGGGTGCGGACCGGTGTCAGCTGGCGGCAGCCGCCGGGGCGGGCGCCGGAGCGGGGGCTGCCGGAGCCGCGGGTGCTGCGGAAACGGTGCTGCCCTTGGAATCGCGGGAGTCGGTGCGATAGAAGCCCGATCCCTTGAAGACGACGCCCACGCTGTTGAATTTCTTGCGCAGCGTGCCTTCACATTCCGGGCAGGACGTCAGTGTGCTGTCCGAGAATGACTGGACGATGTCAAAAGCATGGCCGCAATCCTTGCAGGCGTAAGCATATGTTGGCACTGGTGCTCCTCCTCTTGGGCAAACGAGAGGTCCCGTGCTGCCACCCGTTCCACTGATGGTCCGTTAGCAGTCGCAGGGCCTGAGTGCTAATTCTATCATCCCCGTCCACCGGCTGTCCGGGTTCAGGGTGCTCCCGCCAGGACCCGAAGTCCGCCCGGTGTCAGGACGGCCGGAACGGGACGGTCGAACTCCTCGGCGGGGATCCGACCGGCAGGCAGGAGTTCTTCGTCGTAGATAACAGCGGCGAGCGGAATTTGCTTCCCGGCAGTGTCCAAATGGCCCAGGAACTTGTCGTAATAGCCTCCGCCCTGGCCAATCCGGTTACCGGAAAGATCAACGGCAGTGGCCGGAATGAACAGCCCGGACGCCCCGCCGGCCACATCCGGCCCGTGCCGCGGCCCGTCAGGTTCCATAACGGGTGCGTAGCGGCTGCGTGCAAACGGGATGCCCGGAGACCAAAATACCCAGCTCAGCTCGCGCGCGGGTTCGCAAACCGGCAGGAGGACGTGGTGTCCGCGGGCGTGGAGGGCCTGGATCAGCGGGAGGGTGGGGGGTTCGACGCCGACGCCCAGATAGACGCAGAAGGTTGCGGTCGCGCCGTCCACAAGGGAGCCGGCCCAGGCTGTGCCATGTTCCGCCAGGGCGTTGCCGGCCTCCTCCAGGGCCGCCGGCGAGAGTTCCGCGCGGCGGGCACGGTGGGCAGTCCGGATGCCGTCCTTGGCACCGGTCTGATATTCAGTCATGGGTTTTCCCTCCATCGCCGCGGGCGGCTGGTTCATGTGCAGGTCCGCGCCGGGACCGGACGGCTGATTACTTAATGCTTGCCGCTGACGCTAGATTAGTCCGGTGACTACCAGTAACCCGAGAGTTCGCAAAGCCGTCATCCCCGCTGCGGGGCTGGGCACCCGGTTCCTTCCCGCCACCAAGGCCATGCCCAAGGAAATGCTTCCGGTGGTGGATAAGCCTGCCATCCAGTACGTCGTGGAGGAAGCCGTTGGCGTCGGGCTCAACGATGTCCTGATGATTACGGGCCGCAACAAGCGGGCGCTCGAGGACCACTTTGACCGTGTCCCGTCGCTCGAGTCCGCCCTCTCGGACAAGGGTGACACCAAGAAGCTGGAGTCCATCCAGGCCGCCAGCAACCTCGGCGACATCCACTACGTCCGCCAGGGCGACCCCAACGGCCTCGGCCACGCAGTGCTGCGTGCCCGCCAGCACGTGGGCAACGAGCCCTTTGCCGTGCTCCTCGGTGATGACTTGATTGATGCCCGGGACGAGCTCCTGGGAACCATGATTGACGTGCAGGCCAAGACCGGCGGTTCGGTGGTTGCGCTGATCGAAGTGGATCCGTCCCAGATCAGCGCCTACGGCTGCGCGGACATCGAGGAGATCGACGGCGAAGGCTACGTCCGGATCAACAGGCTCGTCGAGAAGCCTGCGGCGGACGAGGCGCCGTCCAACCTGGCAGTCATCGGCCGTTATGTGCTGCACCCGGCCGTCTTCGACGTGCTGGAGGAAACCGGCCCCGGCCGTGGTGGCGAGATCCAGCTGACCGACGCCCTGCAGGAACTTGCCACCGGCGAGGGTGAAGGCTACGGCGTCTACGGTGTGGTGTTCCGCGGCCGCCGCTACGACACCGGCGACAAACTGAGCTACCTGAAGGCCTGCGTGCAGCTGGCCGTCGACAGTGATGACCTGGGCCCAGGCCTGCGGGAGTGGTTGCCGGGCTTCGCCGCCCAACTCTCCAAGTAGCATCGTGCGCTTCGGTCCCATCTGGCCGGCCACGCTTGAATGCGGTGACCTTGTCCTGCGGCCCATCCGCTACCGCGACCGGAAAGAATGGACCGAAGTGCGGTCACGGAACAGCCAGTGGCTTGCGCCGTGGGAGGCATCCAACCCGGATCCGCGCGGAGGGTTGCCGGACTACCGGCAGATGGTCCGATCGCTGAATTCGCAAGCCGCCCAGTCCACGGCGTTGCCGTTCCTCATTACGGAGCGGATGGCCGGCAGCCGGACCCCGGCCATCGTGGGCCAGCTGACGGTGTCATCCATCCTCTGGGGCTCAGCAATGATGGCCACGCTTGGCTACTGGGTGGACCAGGCACGGGCTGGCCAGGGGATTGCCCCCACAGCGGTGGCCCTGGTGACGGACCACTGCTTCCAGACCCTTGGGCTGCACCGGATGGAAATCAACATCCGGCCCGAAAACGGACCCAGCCTGCGGGTGGTGGAGAAGCTGGGCTTCCGCGATGAAGGGTACCGGCCCCGGTATCTTCACATCAACGGTGAGTGGGCTGACCACAGGTCCTTCGCGCTGACCTCCGAGGAGGTCCCGGACGGCCTGTTGCCGCGATGGATGTCGTCCCGGACGTCTTAATTCCACTCATTTGGCAACCGCCCTGCGACACACCGCAGCCAATGCCAGTGTGGCAGTGGTGATGCTCATACGGTTTTGAGTGTGGACTTCCCCCTTAGCAGTTCTGTGATCCTTGTGGTTGCTGTCGTGCTCTGGATTGTGTGGGTTGGCCCCTACGTCCTCCGGAACCGCAGGCACCAGTTCCAGCCGGCCGGCGATTTCGTGGCGGACACACCCGCAGAGGAGAAAGCGGAACGGCCGCAAGGCATGGTTCTGAACGTCGCCGCCAAGCAGGAGAAAACGATGGATACGAGGAAGAGCGCCGCACCCGCTGCCAAGCCTGCGGCCGCTGCCGGGCCCGCCAGCGCAGCCAACGGGCGGCTGCGCATCCACTACGGGCGCACATCCATCGCACTCGCTGGGCTTATCTCGCTTGTTACGGCATTCGTCTCCGGCGTCCTGCTGCCCTTCGGCCTGGGTTCTGCGGTCCTGCCGCTGTCCTGCGTGGCGCTCACGGCGGCCTGCGTCGTTCTTCTGCGCACCCTCGCTGTCCGGGGCCGCAAGGCGAAGGTCAACGCAGCGTTCCGCTCGGCCATGAGCGCGCCGGCCCGGACGGCCGCCCCCCTTGACCGGATTCCGCCCAAGCCGCAAACCGCGCCGGTGCCTGCCCGGGCGGAAAGCCCCGTTTTCGATGCCGAGGCCCACAAGCCCCAGGCCAAGCCGCTGACCGCCGTCGAACTGCGTGAAGCAGCCATCGCCGTAGCCGTGGCCGCGGGCGATACCAGCGCGGCAGCACCGGCGTCGGACGCTCCCTCCAGCACCCCCTGGGAGCCTGTTGAGGTCCCCAAGCCTGTGTATGTGGAGGCTGCCAAGGCCGAGCGGCCAGAGCCCAGGCCGCTTGAGCTTCCGGAAGCACCGAAAGCAGTTGGCAAGCCGTCTCTGAAGCAGGGCGCTGCCGGAAACGCAGCGGGAGCGGCCGGTGGGGCACCCGTTGACGCCCAGCAGCTCACGAAGGCGCAGAGCGCGCTCAGCAACCTCGACGACGTCCTGCAGCGCCGCAGGGCATAGACCCTAGCCAGGCCCGACGCCGGCCGTCCGGGCGGGCATCGACGGAACCGGGAGCGCCGGTTGGCATTGGGGCAGGAAAAATGTGTAGCCTAAGGTCACCGGTTCAGATCCCGTAAAAGGCCGCACCGTTCCGGGGCTATAGCTCAGTTGGTAGAGCGCTTCGTTCGCATCGAAGAGGTCAGGAGTTCGAATCTCCTTAGCTCCACAGTTTTCGTTTCATCAAAGGCCATCCTTCCGGGATGGCCTTTGTCGTGTCCTGGCAACATCGGGCATGGCGGGAGTGGCAGCCGCGGCTGGACACGCTAGTTGTCAGTTTGATAATTAACCGCTAGGTTGTAATTATCGGATTGATAATTACGGAAGGAACCGGCGATGACGGCCCTACTTGACTGGATGAACTCCGCTGCAGTGCCAGATCTTCTCGGCTCTCCTGTGAGCTGGATCGAGGTCATCGGCTTCGTCACCGGCGCGGCGTGCGTCTACGGCGTCGCGAAGCAGAAGCTGTGGAACTGGCCGGTGGGGATCCTGAACAACCTTGCGTTCATTATCCTGTTCCTGGGTGCCGGCCTCTACGGCGAAACTATCCTTCAGGTCATCTTCGCTGCCGTGGCCGTCTATGGCTGGTTCAACTGGGTCCGCGGCAGCTCCGCCACCGAGGCCAGCAATGGTCTGCCCATCCGGGACGCCGCCGGCAAGGAAGTCCTCCTCGGCGCCGGTGCCACCCTGGCCGGCACTGCGGCCGTGGCCATGATCCTGACACACGGCACCGACTCCCAGGTGCCATGGCCGGATGCCTTTGTCCTGACAGCCTCGCTGGTTGCGACCTACTGGCAGGCGAAAAAGATCTTCCAGCACTGGTACGTCTGGATCCTCATCGATGTGGTTTCCATTCCGCTGTACTTCAGCCGGGGGCTGGCGCTGACAGCCATCCTGTACATCGGATTCCTCGCCCTCTGCGTTTACGGGCTCAGCGGCTGGAAGCGCACCCGGGCCGCCGGGAAGGCCCCCATGATCACCGTCCCGGCAGGAGCCTGACAATGTTTACCCAGTCCATGGTCATCGGCAAGTTCTACCCGCCGCACGCCGGCCACGCCCACCTCATTGCCACGGCCGCCTCGCAGTCCGAAAAGGTGGTGGTCCTCGTCCTGGGAACGCGCTTTGAGTCCATCACCGTCGCCGATCGCGCCAGATGGCTGGCCGCCGAATTTGAAGACACCAACGTCCAGGTCATCGGCATGCCGAACGACTGCCCGGAGGACTACCACTCCGACGCCATCTGGAAAGCCCAGAACGAGCTCATGCGCCTGGCCCTGAAGACCCATGGGATCACCGCCGTCGACGCCGTCTTCAGTTCCGAAGCCTATGGCACCCGGCTGGCGGGCTACTTCGGCGCCGACCACGTGCTCGTCGACCAGTCCCGCGCCACCTACCCGATCAGCGGCACCATCTGCCGTGACAGCCCCGCCGCAGCCTGGCCGTACGTGGTGGCCCCGGCCCGGCAGGAACTGGCCACCCGGATCATTGTTGTCGGCGCGGAGTCCACCGGCACCACCACCCTCACCCGGGCCCTGATGGATCACTACCGGGCGCGGTTCCCGCTGATCGCCGATGTACCCGAATACGGCCGCGCCTACACCTATGAAAAGTTCGACGCCCTGCGGGCCGGGAAGCCGGACGCGGCATTGGCCGATATGGTGTGGACTGCGCGGGACTTCAGCGTCATCGGCGCGCGCCAAAACGAGCTGGAGAACGCGGCGGCCGATACCTGTCCGCTGGTCATCGCCGACACCGATGCCTTGGCCACCACCTTGTGGGAACGGTATTACCTGGGGGAGCGCAGCTATGGCTCCTATCACGCCATGGATACCCTGCCGCGCCGGGATCTGTACCTGGTCACCGACGATGAAGGCGTGCCGTTCGAAGACGACGGCTGGCGGGAAGGTGAACACCGCCGTGCCGATATGACCGAATGGTTCAAGGAGACCCTGACAGCGGAAGGACACTCCTGGATCCTGGTTACCGGCAGCCACGAACGGCGCATGAAAACCGCCACTGACGTCATAGACCTGGTCCTCGCCCAGCGGAACGCCTACACGTCCCCGCCCTGGGCCACCCGGACCGTCCTGGAAGGGGCGCCGGCATGAGTGACTCCAACGCCGAGCGGGACTACCTTGATTCCTACCGGCCCGGTGACTACCCGTCCGTCGCCCTGACCGCAGACCTGGTGGTCTTCGCCGTCACCGGCGGCGTCCTCCGCGCCGCCCTGGTCCGCCGCGGCACCCACCCCTTCAAGAGCCGGCTGGCCCTGCCGGGTGGATTCGTCGGGCCCCGGGAATCAGCGGAGGCAGCCGCCGGTCGCGAGCTTTCCGAGGAAACCGGGCTGGACCTGGGAACACTGCCGGTCCACCTCGAACAGCTGGCAACATACAGCGCCCCTGGGCGCGACCCCCGGATGCGGGTCGTTTCCGTTGCCCATCTGGTCCTGCTGGCGACGGACGGCGCAACCCTTCCCGCCGTCTCGGCCGGGACCGATGCCGCCGGTGCCGACTGGTACCCGGTCCACGAAGTGCTCGCCGGCAGCATTGGCGAATCCCTGGCTTTTGACCATTTGCAGATCCTCACGGAGGGCCTGCAGCGGCTCGCCGGCAAGATGGAATACACCACCGTCGCAGCGAGGCTCCTCCCCGAAGAGTTCACGCTCACCCAGCTGCGCACCGTTTACGAGGCGGTGTGGAATGCCCCGCTGGCGGCAGGAAACTTCACCCGCAAGATGACACCCCAGTTGGAAGACACCGGAAGGAAGGCCCGCGCGTCGACCGGCGGAGCGCCCGCTGCACTGTTTACGGCAACGGACAGGTACGTCCACCCGCCGCTGTCACGGCCCAGGCAGGAGTGACGCCCGCGTCCCGCAGGATGCTGTTGGGGTACCGCCCTGCTAAAGCCAGCCCTTGCGTTTGAAGATTCCGTACATCAGTCCTGCGGCGGCCACCATCAGGACAAGCGCCATGGGGTAGCCGAAACCCCAGTGCAGTTCGGGCATATGGTCAAAGTTCATGCCGTAGACGCCTGCCACAAAGGACGGCGCGAACAGAATCGCTGCCCAGGACGAAATCTTTTTCACCTGTTCGTTCTGTTCGGCGCTCGCCTCGTTCTGCCGGTTGGCGGTGAGGGTCCCGTCCAGGGTCAGGGCGTTCTGCAGCAGGTCCCGGAACGAATCGGCCCGGGAAATGACCCGCTCGGCGTGGTCCTCCACGTCCCGCAAGCTGTGCTGGAGTTCGGTATCCACTCCGTACTTCGCAAACCCACGCTTGAGCTGGTGCATCATGTCCGGCAGCGGGTGGATCGCGCGCTGGAACTGGATGACCTCACGGGCCAGTTCGTAGATCCGGCGCGAAACGTTGCTGTCGCCGCTGAACAACTGGTCCTCGATCTCATCGATGTCGTTTTCCAGGCCGGCCACTACGGGGGCATAGTCGTCGACCACGCGGTCCAGCAAGGCATAAAGCACCGCTTCGGGCCCATGCCGCAGGAGTTCAGGACGGGCCTCGAGCCGCTGCCGAACCCGGGCCACGCCGGCCATCTCCGCGTGCCGGACGGTAACCACGAAGTTCTTTCCGGTGAAGATGTGGAGTTCGCCGAACTCCACCGTCTCGCTCGCATCGAGGTAGCGCGCCGGCCGCAGCACGGTGAAGAGGTTGTCGTCGTAGCGTTCCATCTTGGGGCGCTGGTGCGCCGAAATGGCGTCCTCAACGGCCAGTTCATGGAGCCCGAACTCGGCAGCTACGGCAGCCATCTCCTCCGCGGTGGGCCTGTACAAACCGATCCACGCCATGCCGCCGTGCCGGGCCAGGGTTTCGAACGTCTGTTCAAGGCTTTCCGGCTCCGCATGGCGGGCGCCGTCCACGTACACGGCGTTATCGATGATGGTCATTCAGGAAATCCTAGCGGCCGGCGGCTGCCGAACTGCTCAGGCCGCTGATGAGGGGTTCGGTCCGGTACGGGATGTGGGTGTGCAGGGCCAACACTGTTTCGGTACGGATGACGCCTTTGATCCTCAGTACCTGGCGCAGCGATGACTGGAGGTTGTGCGTATCCGTTGCCACCACCCGGCACCAGACATCGCCGCGCCCGGAAATTTCGTGCACTTCCAGTACCTGCGGAATCAGCCTGAGGGCTCCCACAACGCCGTCCAGTTCCCGGTGTGACACTTCGATGGTGACGAAGGCCACGACGTCGTAGCCCACGGCTTCCAGGTCCACTTCCCGCCCGCCGGGCCGGAGGACGCCGGTCCTGATCAGGCGCCGCACCCGCGTCTGTGCCGTATTCCGGGCAATACCCACAGCATCGCTGAGTTCACCCACCTGGATCCGGGGGTCCCGGATGAGGGCCAGCAGGATCTTCAGGTCGGTGGCATCCAGATTGTTCAAATGCTCATTCTCCGTCACTCACTCGCGGCATCTTTGATGATTATGCTCAATTCTCGCACTTGTTTCCGATCAAAGGGGCAGCAGTGCCGCACTCTGGAGCCACACCTGAATTTCCCCCGCGCGGCACCCCACAAGGACCACCCGTGCGGCCAACCCCGGAGGCAGCACTATGACGGTCTTCAGCGAACTGCGGATGCGCCCTGCGACGGCGTCCGGCTGGAACGCCTCGACCACTGCCCGGCTGGTGATCTCCGGCGCGGTGATTTTCGCCTTGCTGGTGGGGGCCAACCTCGCCACACCGCTGTACCCGCTGCTGCAGGCATCGTTGGGCCTTTCCGCGCTGGACGTCACTGCGGCGTTCGCCAGCTACGTCCTGGCCCTGGTGGCCACCCTGATGCTGGCCGGGCACTGGTCGGACCACATCGGCCGCAGGGCCGCGCTGCTCCTGGCTGTGCTGGGCGGCCTCGCCGGCAACCTTGTCTTCGCCGAAGCCCACACTTTGGCAGGATTGTGCGCAGGCCGTGCCCTGCAGGGGATCGCTGTTGCGCTGGCAACGGGCGCCAGCGCGGCCGCCCTGCGCGAGCTGCTGCCCTCCCGCCCGGAGTGGGCATCGCGCTTCACGCTGCTGGCTTCTTCCGGGGGAGTCGCTGCGGGCCCAGCCATCGGCGGTTTGCTGTCCCTGCTGCCGGGCGCCACCACGGCACCCTACGGCGTGCATTCCGTGGTCCTCGCCGGTTTGCTGGTTCCGCTCTTCCTCATCCGGGCACGTCCGGCCATTGCCCTCCCGGCCGTATCCCGGCCGCTCCAGGCCCTCGCCCCGCGCCGCCCGGCGGTGTCCCGTAATGCGCGGGGGGCCTTCTGGCTTGCTTCCGGCGTGGGCTTCCTGAGTTTCGCCGTGTTCGGGTTTTCCCTTTCCCTCGCGCCCGGGTACTTTGCCCGGGTCCTGGAGACTGATTCCCGGCCCCTGATCGGTGTCCTGGCCGGTTTGCCGCTGGCGGCATCGGCCTTCAGCCAGTTGCTCACCGTGCGGGGCCGGCTTGTTGTTCCGGCGGGCCTTGCCGTCCTGGGAGCATCGGTGGTCCTGCTGGGGACTGC
This sequence comes from Pseudarthrobacter sp. SORGH_AS 212, assembly GCF_030818145.1. Classification (NCBI taxonomy): domain Bacteria; kingdom Bacillati; phylum Actinomycetota; class Actinomycetes; order Micrococcales; family Micrococcaceae; genus Pseudarthrobacter; species Pseudarthrobacter sp. SORGH_AS 212. Next base: position 3,525,931 of record NZ_JAUTAA010000001.1, read on the forward strand.
CGGGGCCCTGCACAGCCCGCTGCTGCTGGTGGCCGCCTGCGTGGCCGCGGGGATGGGGCAGGGGCTGGCTTTCCGCACGGTCTTCAATGACGTTGCAGGCAAGGTGGAGCCCGCCCGCCATGCCCAGGTGATCAGCACGGTTTACGTCATCACATACCTGGGCAGCGCCGTACCGGTTCTGGGCCTGGGATGGGCGTCGGGCATGGTGGGACAGCCTGCGGCCGTGCTCGGCTTCGTTGTGGTGTGCGGCGCCGCAGCGCTGGTCCTGGCCGGCCTTACGCTGGCGCGGGCGTTGCGCGGCCGCCACTCCTGACGGCAGTAACCCGTCAGTTGGGCAGTGGCCCGTGGTTGCCCTGGATGTGCTCGAAAACCAGTGTGGTTTCGGTATGGCCCACCACGGGATCGGTGGCCAGGTTGTCGAGCACCCAGTCACGCAGGTCCTCGGTGCTGCCGACGGCGATGTGCAGCAGGTAATCCACCGAACCTGAGGTGTGGAAGGTGGACAGCACCGCCGGCAGGTGCGGGACCCGTGCGGTGAAACGGTCGATCTGGTCACGGTCGTGGGCGCGCAACCGGACAGCCACCAGTGCCTGCACGGACCTGCCGATGGCCGAAAGGCTCAGCTTGGCTTCATAGCCCTTGACGATCCCGCGTTCGGAGAGCGCCCGGGTACGCATCAGGGCAGTGGACGGCGCGATGCCCACCATTTCGGCGAGCTGCTTGTTCGAGATCCGCGCGTCGGCCACCAGCGCGGCAAGGAGGCGCTCGTCGATGGCATCCAGCGGTTCCAGGGGTGCTCCGGGCCTGGGGTGCCGGGGATTCATGCTCACTGCGGGTTCCTTCCAACGGTCCTGCATTCATCCTAGACCGCCGGAACCGCCCTCCCGGGCCCTGCAAGGCCACTCACACCGAATATCTGCGTTCCCATCAGTGCCTGCGAAGGACTTAATTCGTTGCACATGGAGGCGCCGGGGCGCGTTCAGGCCACCGCGGGCTCGCGCCGGGGATGGACGACGGCGACAATCGCCGCCGTGAGGCAGGCCAGCAGCATGACGGCTGCTGCCAGTGCGTTCCAGCCCAGGGACTGGAACAACAGGCCACCCGCCCAGCCGAGCACGCTGGATCCCAGGTAGTAGGCCAGGTTGTACAGCGATGCCGCCTGGGCCCGGCCGGACGTGGCGATGGCTCCCGTCCACCCGGCCCCGATGCTGTGGGCCGCGAAGAAGCCGCCGGTGAAGACCACCAGGCCGGCAAGGATCAGGGCCAGGGACTGCGTCAGTGTCAGGGCAAGCCCGCCCACTGCCAGCGCAAGGCCCGCCAGGAGGACGGACCGGCGGCCGAAGCGCATGGTCAGCCCGGCAGCCCAGCGGGAGGTGACGGTCCCGGACAGGTAGGCAAGGAAAATCAGGCTGATCAGGGTGGCGGGCAGGGTGAATGGCTCGCCGGACAACCGGAACCCCAAGTAGTTGTACACAGCCACGAAGCCACCCATCATGAGGAAGGCCTGGAGATAGAGCGCCAGCAGCCGGCCATGGCGTACATGCCCGGCAATCGTCCTGAAGGCCCCGCGCAGGCCAGTACCCCCGGATGCCACGAAACCCCGCGCTTTGGGGACCAGCAGCAGGAAGGCCACAGCTGCCAGCGTGGCCAGGACGGACACCGCCAGGGCTGCTGCGCGCCAGCCCCACAATTCACCCGCCGGTCCTGCCACCAGCCTTCCGGCCAGGCCGCCAAGGGTGGTGCCTGCCACGTAGCTTCCGGCAGCGACGGCGGCGTGCGCCTTTGTTACTTCCTCGTTCAGGTAGGCGATGGCAATGGCCGGGATACCGCCCAGCGCCATTCCTTCCAGCAGGCGCAGGGCCAGCAGGATCTGGAAACTGCCGGCCAGGGGAACCAGGAGGCCCAGGACTGTGGCAACGCTGATTCCCCACGTCATGGCACGGACCCTGCCGATCCTGTCGGCGAGGAAAGACCAGGGGATGACAGTCACGGCAAGTCCCACGGTGGCCAGCGAGATGGTCAGCGCCGCTTCTGCGGCGCTGATTCGAAGGTCGGAGGCGAGCAGGGGCAGCACCGCCTGCGTGGAGTAGAGCTGGGCGAAGGTGGCAACACCGGCGAAGGACAGGCCGGCGAGGATCCTCCCGTAGGCGGCGGACCCCTTCGCATGCCCGGTCCAGCGCGGCGGCGAGGCGTGGGTGCCTGCAAGGCTGGTGTCTGGTGGCATGGGGTAAGCGTAGCCCCGGGCTAATAGATGCTTCCAATGCATTATTCATGTAAGACTCATAGCAACATTGGATGAGTTTGAGAGGGCAGGGCTGATGGAACCGGACCGGAAACAACTGGTGCAGCTGCTTCCGCTTCTCCCCGTACTGTCCGAGCTGGGCCGCACGGAGCACATCACCGGGACGGCGGAAGTCCTGGGAGTACCCCAGTCCACGGTGAGCCGGGCCATCGCCCGGGCAAGCGCCGTCGTCGGAACCGAACTCCTGGTCCGCGACGGAAGGGGAGTCCGCCTGACCCCCGCCGCCCGGACCCTCCTGCCCTACATCGAGAACGCCCTGGAAGAATTCCGGACGGGGCTGGACGTGGTGCGCAACGAATCGGATGTGGCCAGGGGCAGGATCGCGGTGTCGTTCCAGCACACGTTCGGCGAGGGGACACTGCCCCTGCTCATCAGCGCCTTCCGCAGCAGGCACCCGGGAGCGGCCTTTACGCTGAGCCAGGGCGCCCGGAACGCATGCCTCGAAGAACTGGCATCCGGTGAGTCCGACCTCGCCCTCACCGCCCCGGCAGCACCTGCCGGCCGCCACCTGGAATCGGCGCCGCTCTACCGGGAGCCGCTGCGCCTGGTGGTGCACCATACCCACCGCCTCGCGGGCAGGCCGACGGCGGAGCTTGCCGACATCATGACGGAACCATTCGTGGCCCTCGGCTCCGGATACGGGCTGCGGTCCCTGACTGACGCGCTGTTCAAAGAGGCCGGCTACCGGCCCCGGATAGCATTCGAAAGCCAGGACTCCCACACGGTCCGCGGGCTCGTCTCGGCCGGACTCGGCGTCAGCATCCTGCCTCCAGGCGGTGACGCGCCCGGCCGCACCGTGAGCCCGGAAACCGGCAACCTCGGGTGGGTGGAAGTACCGCTGGGTTCGGCGCTCGCCGTTCGCGAAGTGGGCCTGTCCTGGCGCCGGGCCAAGGCCGACGCCGAACCTGCGTCCGTGCGCCTGTTCCGGGAGATGGTGGTGACCGAGGGTCCCCGGCTGCTGGCCGGCCTGGTAAGGCACCACACCGAACACTGAGAGCATCGGCAGTGACATTCCCGGCATGCCGCAGCTGCCTCGCTGCCCGTTCCGGACAGTAGTCTTGTGACGTGCAAAACAGCGAACAAACCCCTGCCGTTCCCGCCCAGAAGTCCGGAGTGCCCGGCGCCGGCCCGCTGGCCGGCATCATTATCGGCCTCGACATCGGCGGCACCAAGACCCGCGGAATCCGGTTCGAAGACGGGACGCCGGCGGCTGACGAATCCGTGGGAAGCTCCAACGTCCAGAACGTCAGCCGCGACGAGGCCGCACGCAACATTGCTGAGCTGTTTGCCCGGATCGGTAAGGGGCCGGTGTCCCGCGTCTACGCCGGCTCCGGCGGCATCGATACCGCCGAGGACGCCGAAGCCCTGGCCGCCCTGATCAGGCCGCACGTTCCCGGCGCCGTAGTCACGGTGGTGCACGATTCCCGCCTGCTGCTGGCAGCCGGACGGGCCCGAACCGGAGTGGCGGTTATCGCCGGCACCGGCTCGGCAGCGTGGGGGAAGAACGCCGACGGCGCCGAAGCCCGGGCCGGAGGGTGGGGTTACCTGCTCGGCGACGAAGGCAGCGGATACTGGCTGGGCCGGGAGGCGGTCCGCCACAGCCTCCGCCGGATGGACCAGGGACTGGCTGTCGATGCGCTCACTGCAGCGCTGCTGGAGTCATGCGGAGTGGACCACCCCAACCGGCTCATTGCCATGTTCCACTCACCGGACACCGGCCGCAGGTTTTGGGCCCAGCAGGCACGGCATGTGGTGGAGGCAGCCGCCCGGGGGCACCAGGAAAGCCGGGACATGCTGGACCAGGCCGGCAAGGACCTTGCAGGCCTGGCCCTCCAGGTCCTTCGCCAGCTGGGAATCAACGGTCCCGTTATCCTCGGCAGCGGCCTGGGCATGAACGTGGTACCCCTCCAGGAGGCGTTCCGGCGCCACCTCGCTGAAGGGGGCGCGGCCGACGTCAGGGTGCTGGACCAGGAACCTGTTTTCGGGGTGCTCCAGCTGGTGGCCGAGCCCGCCTGACGGCCACGGCCGCCCGGCATCAGTCCCGGGCGGTCCGCTTGCGCGGCGTCAGCCGGACGCCTGGAAGCGGCGGAGCCGGTATCCGGCCGGCTTCAGCGCCGGCGTCCGGACCGTGGCCGGGAACCAACCCGTAGCGTGCGGCTGCCGCGTGGTCACCGGCCAGGCCTGCTTGCGCTTCCCAGTCCCCGCGTGCCTGTTCCACTTCATCATGGGTGCGGCCCACGAAGTTTCCACCACATCAGCAGTTCCTCCCGGAATGGCTCCCCGCCGATGAGCAGGAACCGGGTACCGGGATCTGCCTGCAGCCGAAGCTCCTTTCGGCCCGTACCCAAGTAGCCCAGCGGCCCCGGCGGAAGCTCCTGCCCGTCCAGGCGCAGCCCGCCGTCGAGCACCAGGATGCCGTGTTCAAACTCCGGCTCCAGCGGCAGGACGGCATCGCCGCCGCAGGAGACGTCAGCCCCAACGATGGGTGAGAACATCGTGGCAGGCGAGGACACGCCGTCGAATGTTCCCACCATGACGGTCGCGGTGAAACCGGCGCCGGTGGCCCGCGGCAACTCCCGGTGCTGTTCAAACGCCGGCGCGCAGTGCCGGTCCGCGTCAGGAAGCGCAACCCACAACTGGAGGCCGCGCTGTACAGGCAGGACGCCGTCCTGCGGCAGGACCGCGAACTCCGAGTGGGAAACGCCGTGGCCCGCCGTCATGATGTTCAGTTCACCGGGCCGGACCACCACGTCGCTGCCCACGCTGTCGCGGTGCCGGATGTTCCCCGCCAGCGGCCAGGTCACCGTCTGCAGCCCGATGTGCGGGTGCGGCAGGACCGACATGGCCGTCCGGTCCGGGCCGAAGCTGTCCAGGAAGCACCAGGCACCGATGGTCGGCAGGCCGCGCTGCGGGAGGGTCCGCCGGACGTTCATGGCGCGCACCCCGCCGAGCGGCACTTCCCGCTCAGGCCACAGCTGCAGGCACGGGCCGGACGGACCCTCTGCGGCGGCCGGGGGACAGACTTCCTGCTGCGGCGATACTTCCAAGTTGGTCACCCTCCCACTTTAGGGCCGTGGCGTGTTGCCGTGCGGCAGCGGTGTCCCATCCGAACCGCGTCCGGCTGCGAATGGTCACAGTAGGGATTCCTTTGTCCGGATCCGTGCCGCAAACTGCTGTGCGCCGGGCCGGCTTGGGCTACCGTAACTATCAGCGTGCTGATGAACATGTCACGTCGCTTTCAGTGGCATCCGAGCAGAACAGGTAAGTCCGCACCATGGACACATCGATGATCGAATTCCAGAACGTGACCAAGAAGTACCAGGGCGGACAGCCTGCCGTGGACGGCTTGACCATGTCCATCCGCAAAGGCTCCATCACGGTCTTCGTGGGGCCATCCGGCTGCGGAAAAACCACGTCGCTGCGCATGATCAACCGGATGGTGGAGCCCAGCTCCGGAGTGATCACGGTGGACGGCAAAGACGTGACCTCGGCGCCCGCCGCCGAACTGCGGCGTTCCATGGGCTACGTGATGCAGTCCGCGGGGTTGTTGCCGCACCGTTCGGTGCTGGACAACATTGCCACCGTTCCGCGGCTGAACGGCGTCTCGAAAGCCGACGCCCGCAAGCGCGCTGAAGAACTTCTGGACGTCGTGGGCCTTGCCCGGTCCCTCGGGAAGAGGTACCCCGCCCAGCTGTCCGGCGGCCAGCAGCAGCGCGTGGGGGTGGCGCGCGCCCTGGCGGCCGACCCGCCGGTCCTGCTCATGGACGAGCCGTTCAGCGCCGTGGACCCCGTGGTCCGGGAAGAGCTGCAGCAGGAGCTCCTCCGCCTCCAGAAGGACCTGGCCAAGACCATCGTCTTCGTCACCCACGACATCGACGAGGCCACAGTGCTGGGCGATATGGTTGCCGTTTTCGCTGTCGGCGGGAAACTGGCGCAGTACGCCACGCCGGAAGAGATCCTCCGCGCACCGGCCAATGACTTCGTCGCGTCCTTCGTGGGCAGGGACCGCGGGTTCCGCCACCTCGGGTTCACCCCGTCCGACGGCGTCGCCATCCATCCGGTGCCCACGATCATCCGGGGGGCGGCCGGCACCGAGTCCGATCCCGGTGCCGCAGGCGGCTGGCAGCTGGTGGTGGATGCGGACATGCGCCCTCTGGGTTGGGCGGCCCCCGGCACAGACACCGGCCTCATTCCCGGCGGGTCGCTGTTCCGGCCGGAAGAAAGCCTGCGCCGTGCCCTGGACTCGGCCCTGTCCTCGCCTTCCGGCCTGGGCGTAGCCGTTGACGCCTCCGGCAAGGTGCTCGGTGCCGTCCGGGGCGGTGAAGTCCTGGCCCTGATCGAAGAGGCCCGCCAGGTCAGGCAGGCAGCGCTCTGATGGAATGGTTCCTGTCGAACAGCGGCATGGTCTTCGAAAGGGCCGGGCAACACCTGGTCCTCGCCCTCGTCCCCATGGTGCTGGGTCTGATGCTGTCCATCCCGCTGGCGCAGCTCGCACGCAGGAACGCCGCACTGCGGTCCGTGGTGCTGACGTCGAGCTCCCTGCTCTACACCATCCCGTCGCTGGCACTCTTCATCATCCTGCCCACCATCCTGGGCACCCGCGTCCTGGACCCCCTGAACGTGGTGGTGGCCCTGACCATCTACGCGGTGGCACTGCTCGTGCGGGCCGCGCTGGACGCATTCGACTCCGTGGACCAGGAAGTGAGCCAGGCCGCCGTCGCCATGGGATACCGGCCACTCGCGAGGTTCCTGCAGGTTGACCTGCCGCTGTCCCTGCCCGTCATGTTTGCGGGATTGCGGGTGGTGTCCGTCAGCAACATCTCCTTGGTCAGCGTTGCTGCGCTCCTGGGCATCGGTAACCTGGGCATGCTTTTCACCTCCGGCCTGCAACGGGACTTCGTCACCGAAATCGTGGTAGGCATCGTCGCCATCCTGGTGCTGGCGCTGCTGATGGATGCCGTCCTGGTTCTCCTCGAAAGAATCCTCACGCCCTGGGAACGGGCCGGAAAACACACCCGGCCGGGCACGGATGCTGCCGGTGAACCGGCCGATGCCGCCCGGCGCCTTTCCCAGCCGCAGGCCGGAGGGGGCAACGCATGAGCAACGTCTTCACAGATACCTTCGCCTGGCTCGCCGACCCCCTGCACTGGTCCGGAAGCATGGGGATCCCCGTCCGGCTGGCCGAGCACCTGCAATACACAGGCCTGGTGATGCTGATCGCCACAGCGATTGCTGTCCCCGTCGGCCTGTTCGTGGGCCACACCGGAAAAGGGCGGGTGGCGGTGGTGGCCCTGGCAGGCGCCCTGCGGGCGCTGCCCACGCTGGGCCTCCTGACGCTCTTCGTCCTGCTGGCCGGCATCGGCCTCATGCCGCCCGTCTGGGCGCTGGTAATCCTCACCGTTCCGCCACTCCTGGCCGGAACCTATGCCGGAATCTCCAGCGTGGACCGCAACGTCGTGGACGCCGCCCGCGCCATGGGCATGACGGAACTGCAGGTCCTGTTCCGGGCGGAGCTGCCCAATGCCCTGACCGTCATGTTCGGAGGGTTCCGCACGGGCGTGCTCCAGGTGGTGGCCACCGTCTCCGTGGTGGCCTACATCAACCTGGGCGGCCTGGGACGGTACCTCTTCGACGGACTGGTCCTCAGCGACTTCCCCCAGATGCTGGGAGGCTCGTTGCTCATCGCTGGGCTCGCCATCGCCGTCGACCTTGTCCTCGCCCTGTTCCAGAGGCTCTTCCTCACACGCGGGGCCCCGCACAAGCCACGCCGCAGCCAGCAGGCCGCGGCAGATCGTACAGACCCCGTCCCTGCGGAGACTGTCCTACAAGGAGGTAAGTCATGAAAGAAAACCGTCCACTCGGCCTGGGCCGGAGGAGCTTCGGCGGCCTCGCGGCAGGGCTTGGCCTTGCCGTTGCGCTGTCTGCCTGCGGCGGCTCATCTGATCCGCTCAGCAACGCCCCGTCCAGCAACGCCGGTTCCTCCGGTGGCGCAACGTCCCTGACGGTGGGCTCGGCCGACTTCCCCGAGAGCCAGATCATTGCGGAGCTGTATGCCGGTGCGCTGAACGCGGCCGGCGTCACCGCCACCACCAAGCCCAACATCGGTTCGCGCGAGGTCTACTTCAAGGCCGTCCAGGACGGTTCCGTTGACGTGGTTCCGGACTACACCGGCAACCTGCTGCTGTATGTGGACAAGGCAGCCACGGAGGTTTCCGCCGACGACATCTACAAAGCCCTGCCGGACAAGCTGGCCGACGGCCTCGCCGTAGCCGATGCGTCCAAGGCTGAGGACAAGGACGCCATGGTGGTCACCAAGGCCACCGCCGAGAAGTACCAGCTAAAGTCCATCGAGGACCTCGCCAAGGTCTGCAGCGAGATTGTGGTGGGTGCCCCTGCAACGTTCGCCGAACGCGCGTACGGACTGCCCGGGCTCAAGAAGAATTACAACTGCGAGCCCAAGAAGCTGGAACCCTTCAGCGACGGCGGTGGTCCCGTGACCCTGAAGGCGCTCCTCGAAGACCAGGTCCAGGTTGCGGACATCTACACCACCACGCCGTCCATCGCGGACAACGACCTGGTGGTGCTGGAGGATCCGAAGAACAACTTCATTGCCCAGCAGGTGGTACCGCTGTACAACGAAAAAAACATGACGGACAAGGCCAAGGAAGCGTTGAACTCGGTTTCCCGCATCCTGACCACCGATGACCTCATCAACCTTAACCGCGCAGTCAGCGGCAGCCAGAAGCAGAACGCCAAAGACGCTGCGGCCGCCTGGTTGAAGGACAAGGGCATCGTCAAGTAGTTCCCCCGCCCTCAGGGAAGGCTTCGCCATGGCGACGGCGGCTGCCGGACTTCCAAAAGTCCGGCAGCCGCCGTCGTCCGTATGTGGGCGAGGTCTCAGCGGCTGTCCATCCTTCCTGTGGCATATTTGAGGAATGGCAGAATTCAGGCAGTCCACGAAGCTCAACAACGTCCTTTATGACATCCGTGGACCCATCCTGCAGGCCGCCCAGCAAATGGAAGCGGAAGGCCACCGCATCCTCAAGCTGAACATCGGCAATCCCGCCCCGTTCGGCTTCGAGGCCCCCGACGCCATCCTGGTCGACATGATCCGCCACCTCCCGCACGCCCAGGGCTACAGCGATTCCCGTGGCATCTTCTCGGCGCGCACCGCCGTCTCGCAGTACTACCAGACCCGCGGTATCCAGAACATCCACGTGGATGACATCTACCTGGGAAACGGCGTCAGCGAACTGATCACCATGTCGCTGATGGCCCTCCTGGATTCGGGCGACGAAGTCCTCATCCCCACTCCGGACTACCCGCTGTGGACAGCGTCCGTGGCCCTGGCCGGCGGCAAGCCCGTGCACTACCTCTGCGACGAGGAATCCGGCTGGCAGCCCGACCTTGAGGACATGGAAGCGAAGATCACGCCCCGCACCAAGGGCATCGTGGTGATCAACCCCAACAACCCCACCGGCGCCGTTTACCCGGAAAAGACGCTGATGCGGATCGTTGCCCTGGCCGAAAAGCACGGCCTGGTGCTTTTCGCGGATGAAATCTACGAAAAGATCCTCTACGAGGATGCCGTCCACGTGAACATGGCCGGACTGACCGGCGACGACGTGCTCTGCCTGACCTTCAGCGGACTGTCCAAGGCCTACCGGGTGTGCGGGTACCGGGCCGGGTGGATGGCAATCTCCGGCCCCAAGAAGGACGCCGCGGACTACCTCGAGGGCATCAGCCTCCTGGCCAACATGCGCCTGTGCGCCAATGTTCCCGCCCAGCACGCCATCCAGACGGCCCTGGGCGGATATCAAAGCATCAACGACCTCATCCTTCCCGGCGGCCGGCTGCTTGAACAGCGCAACAAGGCCTATGAGATGCTCAACGCCATTCCCGGTGTCAGTACCCAGCAGGCCAAGGGGGCCCTGTACCTGTTCCCGCGGCTCGACCCCGAGGTCTATCACATCCGCGACGACGAGAAGTTTGTCCTGGACCTTCTGCGTGAGCAGAAGATCCTGGTATCGCATGGCCGCGCCTTCAACTGGGTGCGGCCGGACCACTTCCGGATGGTCACCCTGCCCAACGTCAAGGACATCGAAGAAGCTGTCGGCCGGATGGGGGACTTCCTCAGCAGGTACCAGGGGAACTAGCCTGTGCTCACGGGCTCAGCGCCCGTGAGCACAGCGCGAAAGGAAACCCATGGCCGGCCCCGAGACATTCGATGAGCATCCGTCCGAGACGCTTCGGGCGGGGAAGGGGTTCGTCCTCGCCGACGTCGACCCCGATTCCACCCCTGGTTACACCGGAACCAAGGAAGACGGCCGGGCGCTTCTGGCCGGGATGGACAGCACGCTCACCGAACTTCAGGAAAAGCTGTTCGCCGCCTCCCGTTTTGGGAGCCGCAAGAGGGTCCTGCTGATCCTCCAGGCCATGGACACTGCCGGCAAGGGCGGGATCGTCAACCACGTGATGGCGGCCATGGACCCGCAGGGTGTCCAGTTCAAGGCGTTCAAGGCGCCCACGGCTGAGGAGAAGTCCTACGATTTCCTCTGGCGCATCGAGAAGGAAGTGCCGGCAGTGGGCATGGTGGGGGTTTTTGACCGTTCGCACTACGAAGACGTGCTCATCCACCGGGTCCACCGCTGGGCCAGCCCGGATGAAATCAAGCGCCGCTACGTCGCCATCAACGAGTTCGAAGCACGGCTGACGGACTCGGGGACCACCGTGGTGAAGGTCATGCTCCACATCAGCGCGGACGAGCAGAAATCCCGGCTGCTGGCAAGGCTGGACGACCCCTCAAAGCACTGGAAGTACAACAGCGGGGACCTTACCGAGCGGGCGTTCTGGGAAGACTACATGGCGGCTTACCAGGCGGCCATCGATGCGACAAGCACGCCCGAGTCACCGTGGCACGTGGTGCCGGCGAACAAGAAGTGGTACGCCCGGATAGCGGTCCAGCAGCTGCTGCTGGGCGCGATGGCCGGGTTGAACCTGGATTGGCCTAAGGCAGAATTCGATGTCGCCATGGAACGCGAGCTGGTGGTCCGTTCCTAGGCGTTCCGACGGGAGACTTTGGAGCCTACAGCGGCTGGTCCCGGGCAGCGGCGAGCCGCTTGCGGGCGCCTTCCAGCCATTCCTCGCAGCGCGCCGCCAGGGCTTCGCCGCGTTCCCACAGGGCCAGGGACTCCTCGAGGCTGGCGCCGCCTGCCTCAAGGCGGCCAACGACGGCGATGAGCTGTTCGCGTGCTTCCTCGTAGCTCAGTGCGGCGGTGCCGGTTTCCGACGTCTGCTCGGTCATGTTGTTTCTCCCGTATCCGGATGGTGCTGGTCAGGTGCTGGTGGATTGTCTTCAGGACTGCCGGTGCCTGTGGACGTGGCGCCGAAGCGGCCTTCGGCGACGCGGATGGCCAGTGGCTGCCCCGCGGGGGCATCGGCCGGACGCCGCACCACTGCGTGGCCGGAGCCTGGGGACGCCGTGTGTGCCCCGGCGAGCTCCACCACCGCGTACCCGCGGTCCAGCGTTTTCTGGGGGGACAGGGCACGTACCTGGGTCCTTAGGTGCTCCAGCCGGTCACCGGCACGGACCACCGTGGAGTTCACGGCCGTGGACGATCGCCGGAGCAGCCGTTCGATTTCCTCGCTGCGGACAGTGACCAGGCCCTCCGGTGACGCCAGGACAGGACGGGAATGGAGGGAGGCCAACCGGTCGGATTCCCGGTCCACCAGCCGTTCGATGCAGCGGCGCAGCTGTTCCCGGGCCTGCCGGACACCGGCCAGCTCCTCGGAGACCTCCGGAACGATCCGCTTGGCGGCATCCGTGGGAGTGGACGCCCGAAGGTCGGCGACGTCGTCGAGCAGCGGCCGGTCGGCTTCATGCCCGATGGCGCTGACTACGGGCGTCGTTGCCGCCGCCACCGCCCGCACCAGCTCTTCGCTGTTGAACGGCAGCAGGTCCTCCAGTGCCCCGCCGCCCCGGGCGATGACAATGACGTCGACTTCCGGGAGGCCGTCCAGTTCCCGGAGGGCGCGCACCACCTGCGAGACGGCGCTGTTGCCCTGGACCGCCACTTCGCGGATCTCAAATTCAACGGCCGGCCAGCGCAGGGCGGCGTTGCGCACGACATCTTTCTTGGCATCCGAGTCCCGGCCGGTAATGAGGCCGATGCGGTGCGGCAGCAGGGGGAGGGGTCTCTTCCTCGAATCAGCAAACAGGCCCTCCGCTGCGAGGGCCTGCCGGAGCCGTTCGATGCGAGCGAGCAAGTCCCCCAGGCCTACGGGGCGGATATCCCGGACCTGCATGTTCAACCGGCCGGTCTTCAACCAAAACTCTGGCTTGAGCAGGGCCACCACCCGTGATCCGCGCTCCAAGGGAAGATTCTTGCGTTCCAGGACCTTGGTCCACACAGACGCCGGCAGCGACACCTCGGCATCGACGTCGCGCAGGGTCAGGTAGGCGTTGCCTCCCCGGCGGTTCATCTCGATAACCTGGCCCTCCACCCAGGCAGACGGAGTACGGTCGATGTGGATTTTCAGCTTCTGCGAGAGCAACTGCAGGGGCCACGGGTTCTCCGGCGTGGTTTCAGCGGCCGTGGCCGGCAGGGTGGTCGGCGCGGTGTCCGGCAGGGGAGACTGCTCAGACATGCGGGTGCCCCTGCGGGACTGGAACTGCGGGCATGGGGTCCTTTGGTGGCTGTGAAAATCAGGCTGTCAGAAAGTACTGCGTCAGAAAAAGCTGAGTCAGAAAAAGCTGCGGGTACCGGTTCTTCAACCTTATCCATAAGCAATAGCACGCGGGACTGACAGAGCCCGGTCAGGTTACCTGCCTAGGATGGGGTTACCGCCATCAACCTGAAGGACCTGCTGTGCGCACTTTCGTTTCCGCCCTGGCTGCCGTGCTGGGCGTCCTGCTGGCCGCCGTGGCGGTTCCTGCCATCTGGCTGGACCGCAACATCGTCGGTGAAGACGGGTTCGTGAGCCTTGCGGCGCCTATGGGGCAGGACCCGGAATTCCGGCAGCAGCTGGCGACGGCCGCCGTCGGGACCATCGACGCCAGCGCCGTTCCCGGATTCCTGAACGACCTCGTGCAGCCGGTCCTGGAGAACGCCGCAACAACCCTGACCGGCCTTCCCGGCTACCCGGCGGCGTGGGACGAGACACTGCGCAAGAGCCACCGCCTGAGTTTCGCCTCCACGGCCGGCGATGCCGGCGCCGCTGGGCAGGCATCATCCCTGACGCTCGACGTCGCGCCGCTGGTGGCCCTGGGGGTGGAGGAAATTTCCAGGACCAGCGGGATTCCCCTCGATGCGCCCCAGGAGACGCTGATCAACGTCGGCCAGCCGGAACACCGGGAGTGGGTGGAACGCCTCGCCACCTACGCGCCCATGGGGTACCTGCTGGCCATCGGTTCAGGTGTCGCCTTCCTCCTCGCCCTGGTGGCGGCCCGCCGCCGCTGGACAGTGGCGGCTGCTGCCGGTCTTGGTGCGCTCCTGATGGCCGGCGCGTGGAAGCTGGCCACGGATGCCGGAACGGCCAGGGCCCTCGCAACAGACACGGGCAATGACGTGGCCAACCTGTTCCGTGACGGGTTCGTGCCTGCTGCCGCATCCAACTTTGGGGCCTGGACACTGGGCACCGCCGTGGCCGGCGGGGTGCTGCTGGTGCTGGCGCTCGCTGGCGGAGCCGTATCGCGAAGGCGGCCCCGGTCAACCCGGTAGCATGGAGAGATGACCTCCACAGCTGTTTCCCTCTCGATGCCAACCGTCCCGCGTAGGCGCCGCTCGCCCGAGGAAGTAGCAGCTGCAGCGCCCGTCACCGGGGCCAAAAAGGTACTGCTCGCGGCCCCCCGAGGCTACTGCGCGGGAGTGGACCGGGCCGTGATCGCCGTCGAAAAGGCCCTGGAGCACTACGGACCCCCTGTCTACGTCCGCAAGCAGATCGTGCACAACGTCCATGTGGTCAGCTCCCTCGAAGAGAAGGGTGCTGTGTTCGTTGACGAGACGGACGAGGTTCCCGAAGGTGCGCTGGTCATCTTCTCCGCGCACGGAGTGTCACCTGCCGTCGTCGAGTCGGCCGGCCAACGCGGACTGCGCACCATCGACGCCACGTGCCCCCTGGTGACGAAGGTGCACAAGGAAGCCGTCCGGTTTGCCAAGGACGATTTCGACATCCTCCTGATCGGCCACGACGGGCACGAGGAAGTGGAAGGGACCGCGGGCGAAGCGCCCGACCACATCCAGATCATCAACGGCCCCCACGAGGTGGACAAGGTGACAGTCCGTGACCCGGAAAAGGTTATTTGGCTCTCGCAGACCACCCTCAGCGTCGACGAAACCATGGAAACGGTCCGGCTGCTGAAGGCGCGGTTTCCCACCCTGCAGGACCCGCCCAGCGATGACATCTGCTACGCCACCACTAACCGGCAGGTGGCCATCAAGAAGATTTCTCCCCAGGCGGACCTGGTGATTGTGGTGGGGTCCGCAAACTCCTCGAACTCCGTGCGGCTGGTGGAAGTGGCACTGGAATACGGCGCCAAGGCGTCCTACCGCGTCGACTTCGCCAACCAGGTGGACGAAGCATGGTTTGAAGGCGTGGCGACCGTCGGCGTGACCTCGGGGGCCTCCGTTCCCGAGGTGCTGGTCCAGGACGTGCTCCGGCTGCTCGCTGAGTACGGCTACGGAAGCGTGGAAGAAGTGGTCACCGCCGAGGAAGACCTCCTGTTTTCGCTGCCCAAGGAACTCCGCGCAACCCTGAAGCAGGCCGGCGACGTCAGCCGCGCCCTCGGCGGACGCCGGCCGCGCGACTGACGTCCGGCGTCCTACGCGGCGGCCCCGTCCTGTTGGAGCTCGGGGGCTGCAAGGGCGCGGGGTGTGACCTCGACCGGCGCGGGGGAGGCCAGGCCCGCTTCGTCCAGGCTGTTCAGCTTGCGGGCCGTGGGCAGCACCCGGGCCTCCAGCGTTCCCACCAGGGAGTTGTAGCGGTCAACGGACGTCTTCAGCGATGACCCCAGCTTCGTGACGTTCTCTCCCAGCGTTCCCATCCGGTCATAGAGCTGCCTGGCGAGGTCGAACAGTTCCCGCGCACTGTCCGTCAGGACGTCCTGCCGCCACGTGAACGCCACCGACTTCAGCACAGCTAGCAGGGTCCCCGGAGAGGCCAGGACAACGCTCTTGGACAGCGCGTGGTCCAGGAGCGACGCATCGGCTTCAAGGGCAGCCGCAAGAATTGATTCGGCAGGGATGAAGCAGACCACCAGTTCGGGGGAGTTCCCCGGAATGTCCCAGTACCTCTTGTTGCCCAGCGCATCCACGTGGGCCCTGAGCGCCTTTGCGTGGGCAGCCAGGAGCGCCTGCTGTGAACGGCGTTCGGAGACCGACTGGGGTGCCGGCCGCGCGTCGGCGGGATGCGCAAAGTGTGCCGCGGAGGCGCCCATCTCCTGTGCCTCAAGGTAGGCGGACAACGGGACCTTGGCGTCCACCACCAGGATCTTCTCGCCGGGAAGTTGAACCACAAGGTCGGGACGGACTGCGGAGTCGCCGCCGGCGCTGTGCACCTGCTCCACGAAGTCAACGTGGCGCAGCATGCCGGCGGCCTCGACCACCCGCCGCAGCTGTACTTCACCCCACTGGCCCCTTGCGCTGTTGGACCGCAGGGCCGATTCCAGTGCATGCGTGGAGCGCATCAGCTGTTCATCCGAGAGGCGCGCTTCCTGGAGCTGCTGGGCAAGCTGGCCATACTGTTCCACGCGGTCCCGTTCCAGCAGGGCCACCTGCTGCTGGACTGCCGTGAGCTTCTCCGCCACCGGGGCAAGGGCGCGCAGCACGGTGCCGTCCTGGGACCTGGCCTCACCCAGCTCGCGGTTCTGTGCCGCCAAAAGCCGGCGTTCGGCGTCGGCCGCTGCAAACTGCGCGCTTACCTCCGACAGCCGGGCGGACACAGCGTCAAAGTCAGCTTCCACGCCGTGGGTGTTCTTCCGCAGCACAAAGTAGGTGGCGGCCGCACCGGCGAGGGCGCCGGCCAGAAGCATGAAGAGGGCAAGAATCAAGGCAAATCCATCCATGGGTTCACTGTTGCACGGGGCACTGACAATCAACGGGAGTGACATCCACCGGTACGGCCGGACGGGACGCTGCGGGTAGAATCAGTACTCGTGGCTCTTACTATTGGCATCGTCGGACTGCCCAACGTCGGCAAATCAACCCTCTTCAACGCGCTGACCCGCAATCAGGTCCTGGCGGCGAACTATCCGTTCGCCACTATCGAACCGAACGTCGGCGTCGTGAACCTGCCGGATCCCCGGCTGCAGCAGCTTGCCGGGATCTTCAACTCGCAGCGCGTCCTGCCCGCCGCGGTGTCCTTCGTGGACATCGCCGGCATCGTCAAGGGTGCCTCGGAGGGCGAAGGGCTGGGCAACCAGTTCCTGGCGAACATCCGCGAGGCGGAGGCCATCGCCCAGGTGGTGCGCGTGTTCGACGACCCCGATGTCATCCACGTGGACGGCAAAGTTGATCCGCGCTCGGACATGGAGACCATCAACACCGAGCTGATCCTCGCAGACCTGCAGACCATCGAGAAGGCCATTCCCCGGATCGAAAAAGAGGTCAAGATCAAGAAGCGGGAGGCCGCCGAACTGGCTGCCATCAAGGCCGCCCAGACCGTCCTTGAGCGCGGCGACACTATTTTCTCCTCGGTCAAGAGCGACAAGCTTGAGATGGAGCACCTCAAGGAGCTCGGGCTCCTGACGGCCAAGCCGTTCATCTACGTCTTCAACGCGGACGAGGCCATCCTGGGCAGCCAGGAAAAGCAGGACGAACTGCGGGCCCTCGTAGCCCCCGCAGACTGCATCTTCCTCGACGCCAAGCTCGAAGCAGACCTCGTCGAGCTGGACGAGGAAGAAGCCCGCGAAATGCTGGAGATGAACGGTCAGGAAGAGTCCGGCCTGGACCAGCTGGCCCGCGTCGGTTTCCACACCCTCGGGCTGCAGACCTACCTGACGGCGGGTCCCAAGGAAGCGCGCGCCTGGACTATCCGCCAAGGTGACACCGCCCCTCAGGCCGCAGGAGTGATCCACTCGGACTTCCAGCGCGGCTTCATCAAGGCTGAAGTGGTCTCCTTCGCCGACCTCGTCGAGGCCGGTTCCATGGCCGAGGCGAAGTCCCGCGGCAAGGTCCGCATCGAAGGCAAGGAGTACGTCATGTCCGACGGCGACGTGGTGGAGTTCCGCTTCAACGTCTAAGCCCAGAGAATTTCGGGACGGGCCCATCTGCTTCCGCAGATGGGCCCGTTCCTGATGGCTCGCTTGATCCCGGAGGAGCGGGCGAAGCCTGCTTCTTTGCCTGCGCGGTACCGCAGCCGTCCAGCCCCAGGGAACCGACGCGCGCTCGTTACCTGCAGCACGTGGCCTAGGATCTATCCATGACGACTCTTCAGGGAGCGGTTGTTCTGGTAGTCGGCGCCAGCGGCGGACTCGGTTCGCGCATCGCCGATCAGCTGGCGGGAAACGGCGCCATCGTCGCCCGGTCGTCAAAGTCAATGGGGCACGATCTGCGCACGCCCTCCGCGATCCAGGCGGTGCTGGATGACACGAATGCGCGGTACGGGCGTCTCGACGGGCTAGTGGTTGCATCAGGGGTCGTTGCCTTCGGCGCCGCATCAGAACTTGAAGCCGCCACTGTGGACGAACTCTTCGCGGTGAACACGACTGGTCCGATCCACCTCATCACCCAGAGCCAGCCCTACCTCGCGGCCTCCGCACGTGAAGGCCGGGAACCCTTCGTTGTCACACTGAGCGGCGTTGTCGCCGAGGCACCCGTCGCGGGCCTGGCGGCCTACTCAGCGTCGAAGGCCGGGCTCGCGGCCTTCGTTGTCGCAGCGGCCCGTGAGTATCGCCGGGCGGGCATCCGAATCGTGGACGCACGCCCAGGCCACACCGGCACCGCCCTGTCTGAGCATCCGATCGCCGGGACAGCGCCGCGATTCGGCGCGGCGCTGGATCCCGACCTGGTTGCAGCGCGGATTGTTACTGCCATTGCCGACGGCGAGAAGGACCTGCCCAGCACCGCCTTCTAAGCTCGTCAGGCTCCGGCCGGCGCCCAGCCAAGGGCCGGACCCAGCCGGGTGGCGATGTCGGTGAGGATCTGGACGTAGTCCTCGTGCTCAAAGCTGAAGGGCAAGGCGAAGGCCACTTCGTCAACTTCCTGGAAACCTACGTGCGCGTACAGCTGCTCCGCGATTTGCCCACTCGTGCCGATGAGGTCCCTGGCGAACAGCATCCTCTTCGGACCCTGCGGGGCGGCCGTGCGGGGCGTGCGTTCGTCAACGTACTGCTGGTACTTCTTCCGCTGTGCCGCAGAGGCCGAATCGGTGGGAATGACCACCAGCCCCTGCGATACCCGGGTCCGTTCCTGCGGCTGTCCTGACGCGGCGGCCGCGTCCCGGTAGGCGCGGATCTGGGACTGCTGGATCCGGGCGAAGTCGGGTTCATCGCCTGCGTCAGGGAAAATCACGCTGCTGGAGAGCAGGTTGAAGCCGTTCCCGCCTGCCCAGACCGCCGACTTCAGGCTGGCGGCGCCGTACCAGAGACGATCCCGCAATCCCGGGGAATGCGGTTCCACGCGGTTGGAAAACTCCTCCACCACGCCCTGCTTGCCGGAGAAATCGCGGACAGGTTCGCCCGCAACCAGCCGGGCAAACCGCTCCACACGGGCGTAGCTGAAGTCCTCCACCGCTGCGGAATCGGGGTAAAGCTCATGCTTCACCGTGTCCCAGCGCATCGGCTCGCCCACGCTGAGGCCGGAATTGATCCGGCCGCCGGCCAGCAGGTCCGTGGTGGCCAGGTCCTCGGCCAGGCGCAGGGGATTCTCCCAGCCCAGCGGCGTAACAGCGGTGCCAAGCTCGATCCGGGACGTACGCTGGCTGGCCGCTGCCATGACGGCCACCGGTGAGGAAATGCCAAACTGCAGGTGGCGGTGCCGCAGCCACGCGCTGTCGAAACCAAGCCGCTCACCCAGCTCGATGACCTGCAACGTGGATTCGTGACCGGCGGCCGGGTTGGCCGGATCGAAGAGGCCGATGGTGAGGAAACCAAGCTTTCGCAGGGGACGGTTCTGATCTGGCATGGGCTTCCTTTGCTTGGGCCTGGTGGTTGACCCCAGAATATGCTCGCCTGGCCCGCCACCCGTGGACAGGGCAGGTGGAGGTTACCGTTTGCGACAGCGGGGCCGGTGTCCGCTCGGCAACGTCCGGAAAGCATTCCAACTAACGTTGGGGCATGCAATCCGGCCAGCACCTGCGCCTCGTCCTGCCGCATCAGCTCTTCGGGCAGCAGCTTGAACTGCCGGCTGACGGAACGGCGTTTGTGCTGATCGAGCACGACCTCATGTTCCGTCAGTACGCCTTCCACTCGCACAAACTGGTCCTGCACCGGGCATCGATGGCACGCTTTGCACGGCGGCTCCGCAGCCATGGCCATGAGGTTGCCGTTCTGGCCAGCCACCCCTCCCACACGTCGCGAAGCCAGCTGGGGCAACTCATTCGCAGCAGCCGCCCGCGGCAGGTGACCTGGTTCGACGTCGTGGACGACTGGCTTGGGCAGGACCTGTTCGCCGGCCTCGCTGACGGCGGCTACCGCATGCAGGCCAGCGACGTCCTGGAGACTCCCAATTTCCTCACAGACCGCCGTCGGATCGATGAGTGGTTCGCCGGAAATCCTGCCCGGATGCACGACTTCTACGTGTGGCAACGCCGCCGGCTCAACGTCCTGGTGGACGGCGGCGGCCCCGCTGGCGGCAAGTGGTCCTTTGACGCCGAGAACAGGAAAAAGCTTCCCCGCGGGTACGTTCCGGCCGCCGTGAGCAGGTTCAACAGCGGAATCAACGCCGGGCAATCGATGTTCGACCTTGACGCACTGATGGAAGACGGCGGCGGAGGGGAAACCACCCCTGATATCGGATCAAGCGACGTAGAGGCCGCCGTTGCATGGGTAGCGGAGGAGTTTCCGGACGCCCCGGGAGACCCTGCCTCCTTTGCCTGGCCCACCGACGCGGCGGAAGCCCGGCGGCACCTGCACGAGTTTGTCCGCGACCGGCTTGCCGGATTTGGTGCCTACGAAGACGCCATCTCCACCGCGCATCCCTTCATCAACCACGGGCTGCTCACGCCGGCACTCAACATCGGGCTGCTGGACCCCCGCGAGGTCCTGGACGCAATTCTGGACGGCGCCGGGCAAAACACGCCGCTGGCTTCCCTCGAGGGTTTTGTGCGGCAGCTGATCGGATGGCGGGAGTACATGCGGGCCACCTACCGTCTCCGGGGCCGGCAAATGCGCAGCGCAAACCTGCTCAACCACGGGAACGGACTTGGCGCAGGGTGGTGGGACGCCACCACCGGGCTGGCCCCCGTGGATATGGTGATCTCCCGCGTGCTAGCCACCGGGTACAGCCACCACATCGAACGGCTGATGATCCTGGGCAACGCCATGTCCCTCCTGCGCATCCGCCCGAATGACGTCTATGAATGGTTCATGGCCATGTATGTGGACGCCTACGACTGGGTCATGGTTCCCAACGTCTACGCGATGAGCCAGTTCGCGTCAGGTGCCGGAATCACCACGAAGCCATACATCTCCGGCAGCAACTACCTGCGGAAAATGTCCGATCTGCCGCCGGGGGAGTGGATCCCCGACTGGGATGCCCTGTACTGGACCTTCATCGATGACCACCGCCCTGTCATTGAGCGCAACCCCCGGTCGCGGATGGCAGTTTCCCTGCTGGACTCGATGGATCCGGACACCCGGAACGGCCACCGGCGCCGCGCGGAGGCACTGCTCAACGCGAACGACGGCGGCGCGCGCCTGCTGCGGCCGGACCGCGAACCCGGGGCGTAGGGTTCCTCCTCCCCGCCCAGCTGGCGACACCAAAGTATCCTGACTGTGTAGGGCGCGTTCCTGGCGACTCCAGGCCCCCTTCCCCGGGATGGAATACACAAGGAGGCTCAAGGCATGCCAGTCAGGCGCCTGATGCAGTACATCACCGCAGCGGCAGTGGCCGCAGTGGCCCTTTCAGGCTGCTCAGGCGGCGGCAACGCGCCAGTGGTGGTGGGGGAAGCCAAACGCGGAGGCAGCGCCACCGTGGCTGAGGCCAACGCCTTTTCCTCCTTCAACCCGTTCAGCACCGACGGCAACACGGACATCAACTCCAAGATCGGCTCAGCCACGCACTCCGGCTTCTACTACCTGGACGACAAATCCGTGGTGGTCCGGAACGATAAGTTCGGCCGCTACGAAAAAGTCTCCGATGACCCGCTCAAGGTGCGGTACACAGTCAACGAAGGCGTCAAATGGTCCGACGGCGCGCCGATCGACGCCGGCGACCTCCTCCTGAGCTGGGCCGCAGGTTCGGGTTACTTCGACGACGCCGATCCCGCTGCCGGGACGGGCACCAGGTACTTTTCGGCCGCGTCAGCCGCCGGCGGCCTGGCGGGCACGGCGTTCCCCGAACTCGGCGACGACGGCCGGTCCATCACGCTGCAGTACGCCGCGCCTTACGCGGACTGGCAGACCGCGTTCGACGTCGGCCTGCCGGCCCACGTAGTCGCCGCCAAGGCCGGGCTGAGCGACGAGGAAGACCTCGTTGACCTGATCAAGGACGCCCCCAAGGGAAATCCCGGGAAGCCGTCAGTAAATTCGGCGTTGAAAACCGTGGGAGATTTCTGGAACAACGGATTCGACACGAAATCCCTGCCCGACGACCCCGCGCTGTATCTTTCCAGCGGCCCCTACATCGTGCGGGACATCGTTCCAGAAGTTTCCATGAAACTCGTCCGGAACCGCGACTACGTCTGGGGGACGGAGCCGTGGCTTGACGAGATCAACGTCAGGTTCACCGGTGCCCTTCCCACTGCTGTTGACGCGCTCCGCAGCGGGCAGGCGGACATCATCTCGCCACAGCCTTCTGCCGACACGGCCAAGCTCTTTGCCGGCCTGGCAGACCAGGGAAACACGGTGGAGCAGTACAGCCAGTCGGGGTACGACCACCTTGACCTCAACTTCTCCGGGCCCTTCGCAGACGAAGACGTCCGAAAGGCCTTCCTGAAAGCCGTGCCCCGGCAGGCCATCGTGGACGCGGTCGTGGGGGACCTGGTTGCGGACGCCAAGCCGCTCGATTCCCAGGTCTTCCTTCCGGGGCAGCCCAAGTACGCGGATACCCTGAAAAACAACGGCTCGGCCGACTACGCCAAGGTGGACATCGACGCAGCCAAGGAACTTCTCGACGGAGCCACCCCTACGGTCCGGATCCTGTACAACCGGGACAACCCCAACCGGGCCAAGGCATTCACCCTGATCCGCGATTCGGCGCAGCAGGCCGGTTTCCGCGTGGTCGACGCCGGCCAGGGAAACGCGGACTGGGCAAAGTCGCTTGGGGGCGCAGGGTACGACGCCGCGTTGCTGGGGTGGATCGGAACGGGCGCCGGAGTGGGCCGCATCCCCCAGATCTTCCGCACCGGGGCCGGCAGCAACTTCAACGGATTTTCCGACGGCGACGCGGACAAGGCGATGGAACAGCTGGCCACCACCACTGACCTCGGGAAACAGGACGAACTGCTGGCCGGGATCGATAAACGCGTTTGGGAGAAGGCGTACGGACTGCCGCTGTACCAGACGGTCGGCGCCATAGCCTTCAACGCCCGGGTGGCCGGTGTGAAACCCAGCCCGGGTCCCCTCGGCGTGTGGTGGAACGTCTCCGATTGGCGCCTGGCCCAGCAGGGAACCAAGAACTGATTCCCACCGGGCGATGGGTGATGCAGGCCACGCTTCGATTTCGCCGTGGCGCTACCGCCGAGTAGCATGTGACTTGCACAACTTCCGTTAACCGGTTAACGCGTTTAAAACGCCCCGGTCACGGTTTGGCAACGGAGTACCAGTATCTGGACTTCGTGCGGTTAGGCTACTCGTACATGTAGGCCCCGTCACAGTTCACAGCTGTGCCTCGGCCTGCGGGGAAACACCAGATTTCCCCTCGTTATCTCCCACAACTCATAGGAGGCGGAATGCGTTTCACGCGCACTTCCAAAGCACTGGGCATCGTGGCAATCGCTGCGCTTGCCCTGACCGGGTGCGGCGCTGGAGGCGGCACCACGGAGGGGTCCAGCGACGCCACGGGCGATCCCAACAAGGTCATCACGGCCTACAGCAACGAACCACAGAACCCGCTGCTGCCGGCCAACACCAATGAGGTCTACGGCCGGCCGCGTCGTCGAGCTCCTCTTCGAAGGCCTGCGGACCTACGACGCCGACGGCAAGCCGGTCAACGCGTTGGCAGAATCCATTGATTCCTCCGATGCCCAGAACTGGACCATCAAGGTCAAGCAGGGCCAGAAGTTCACCAACGGTGAGGCCATCACGGCCAAGACGTTCGTTGACTCCTGGAACTTCGCCGCCAACTCGAAGAACCTGCAGAACAACGGCTTCTTCTTTGAGTCCATCGCCGGCTACGAAGAGGTATCGGCGGTCAACAGCGAGAAGACGGCCGACGGCAAGACCAAGACCACCCCTGCCCCGACGGCCGAGACCATGTCCGGCCTGGCAGCTACCGATGACTCCACGATCACCGTGAAGCTGGCACAGCCTGAAGCAGACTGGTCGCTGCGCCTGGGCTACTCCGCTTTCTTCCCGCTTCCTTCCGCTGCCCTGGCGGACCCGAAGACCTTCGGCGAGAACCCGGTGGGTAACGGCCCGTACAAGTTCGAGAAGGAAGGCGCCTGGGTACACGACCAGTCGATCTCCCTCGTCAAGAACGCCGACTACAGCGGCCCGCGCGAGTCCAAGAACGGCGGCGTGACCTTCAAGTTCTACACCGATCCGGGCCCCGCATACACGGATCTCCAGTCGGACAACCTGGACATCACCGATGTCCTGCCGTCCAACGCCCTGAAGACCTATGAGACGGACTTCCAGGACCGCAACGCCACCAAGGCCGTTGCCACCAACTCCACGCTGAACATCCCGCCGTACAACCCGAACTTCCAGGGTGAAGCCGGCAAGCTGCGCCGCCAGGCCCTCTCCTACGCCATCAACCGCGAGGAAATCGCCAAGGTAGTCTTCAACGGCACCCGCACCCCGGCCAAGGCCTTTGTCCCGCCGGTCATCGACGGTTTCAAGGAAGACCTCAAGGGCAGCGAAATCCTGAAGTTCGACGCCGCCAAGGCCAAGGACCTCTGGGAGCAGGCCAACAAGATCCAGCCGTACGACGACTCCAAGCCGCTCCAGATTGCCTCCAACACCGATGGCGGCAACAAGGAATGGATCGACGCCGTGGCCAACGGCTTCAAGAACAACCTCGGCATCCAGGCTGAAATCCAGCCCTTCGCCAAGTTCGCTGAAGTCCTGAACCTGCGCAAGTCCCAGCAGCTCCCCGGCCTGACCCGTGCAGGTTGGCAGGGTGACTACCCGTCGCTGTACAACTTCCTCGGCCCGGTCTGGGGCACCAACGCTTCCTCCAACTACGAGAAGTACACGAACCCCGAGTTCGACAAGCTCCTCAAGGAGGGCCTGGCTGCCACATCCACCGATGATGCAAACGCCAAGTTCAACCAGGCACAGGAAGTGCTGTTCGAGGATCTGCCCGGCCTGCCCCTGTGGGACCAGGCACGTCCGATCGTGTGGAGCAACAACGTCGTGAAGGCCGAGACCGGCTGGAACGGCAGCATCCTCTACTACAACATCACGGCTAAGTAGTCCTTGATTTAACTTGCCGCCAAGGCTAAATGGGGGTCCGGTTACGGCCGGGCCCCCATTGGCTTGCACGGCAGGAAGGTATGCATGAACCTGTTCACTTCCTCCCCGGAAGGCTGGTGATACCGTGGTCCGCTTTATCCTTCGCCGGCTCCTCCAGGTGATCCCTGTCTTCATCGGCACCACCCTCCTCGTGTACTATATGGTGTTCGCCCTGCCCGGCGATCCCATCGCGGCACTCTTCGGCGACCGCCAGCCACCCCAGGCAGTCATCGACACCCTTCGCAGCCAGTACCACCTTGATGAACCCTTCATTGTCCAGTACGGCCTGTTCCTGAAGAACCTCTTCACGTTCAACCTCGGCAACGACTTCACCGGCCAGCCCATTGCGGCAAGCCTCGCCCGCGTCTTCCCGGTAACGGCGATGCTGGCCGTCGAAGCGCTGGCCATCCAGGCCATCTTCGGTGTGGCCTTCGGCGTATTCGCCGGCCTCCGCCGCGGCGGCTGGTTTGACTCAACCGTCCTGGTGGCTTCCCTGGTGGTCATCGCAGTTCCCACCTTCGTGCTGGGCTTCGTGTTCCAGCTGGTCTTTGGCGTTCAACTCGGCTGGGCGAAACCCACCGTGGGCGCCAACGCCGATTGGGGCAGCCTGCTGCTGCCCGCCGTCGTGCTGGGCCTTGTCTCCTTCGCGTACGTCCTCAGGCTGACCCGTGCGTCGGTCAGCGAGAACATGAACGCGGACTACGTCCGGACCGCCACCGCCAAGGGCCTGTCCCGGCCCCGGGTAGTCCTGGCACACATCCTGCGCAACTCGCTGATCCCCGTGGTGACCTACCTGGGCGCCAACCTTGGCGGCCTAATGGGCGGCGCCATCGTTACCGAAGGCATCTTCAACGTCCCGGGCGTCGGCAACAAGCTGTACCAGGCAGTCCTGCGCACTGAGGGCCCCACCATCGTGTCCATCGTCAGCGTGCTGGTGCTGGTGTTCGTGGTGTCCAACCTGCTCGTTGATCTCCTGTACGCCTGGCTTGACCCGAGGATTCGCTATGACCAGTAACAACAGCCACTTCGTGGCGCCCATCGATGAAACCCCGCTGCAGGCCACGGACGCGGTCAAGACTGACCAGGCCCCGCTCAGCCTGTGGGCAGACGCGTGGCGCAAGCTCCGCCGTCGTCCGCTTTTTATCATCTCGTCGCTGCTGATCCTCGCCCTGATCGTGATTGCGCTGTTCCCCGGCCTCTTCACGTCCACCCCGCCGAACGACGGCTGCGAACTCGGGAACTCGGAAGGCGGGCCCACTGCCGGCCACCCGTTCGGGTTTACGTTCCAGGGTTGCGACATCTACTCGCGCGTCATCCACGGCACACAGGCGTCACTGTCCGTTGGCATCCTTTCGGTGCTCTGCGTATTGGTAATCGGTGTAACCCTCGGCGCATTGGCTGGCTACTACGGCGGCTGGGTCGATGCCGTACTGGCCCGCCTTGGCGACATCTTCTTCGCGCTGCCGCTGATCCTCGGCGCCCTGGTGATCACCCAGCTGCCGCTGTTCCGCGAGAACAAGAGCGTGTGGACAGTAGTATTCGTCATATCGCTCCTGGCCTGGCCGCAGATGGCACGTATTACCCGTGGCGCCGTCATAGAAGTACGCAACGCAGACTTCGTCACCGCGGCGCAGGCACTCGGCGTGTCAAAGTTCAAGGCGCTGGTCCGGCACGTCCTGCCCAACGCCCTGGCACCGATCATCGTGCTGGCAACGCTGGAACTGGGCGTGTTCATCGTGGCAGAAGCCACGCTGTCCTTCCTGGGCATCGGACTGCCGCAAAGCATCATGTCGTGGGGCAATGACATTGCAGGTGCCCAGGCCTCCATCCGGACCCGGCCCGAAATCCTGCTGTTCCCCGCTGCAGCCCTGTCCATCACCGTGCTGAGCTTCATCATGCTGGGCGACGCCGTTCGCGACGCCCTCGACCCGAAGAGCCGCCAGCGATGAGAGATAAAGAGATGACAACTCCAGACGTCAGCATCGGCGAGGCCCGCGCCAACGGCAACAAGCCGCTCCTGGAAATCCGCGACCTTGCGATCACCTTCAAGACCGGCAGCGGTGAAGTCCAGGCCGTGCGCAACGCACACCTGACCATCATGCCCGGTGAGACGGTAGCCATTGTGGGGGAGTCCGGCTCGGGCAAGTCCACCACGGCACTGGCGGCCATTGGCCTCCTGCCGAATAACGGCAGCGTCTCCGGCGGCCAGATCCTGCTTGACGGCGAGGACATTTCCCACGCCAGCGAGCAGCGGATGATCGAGCTGCGCGGAAACACCATTGGAATGGTTCCGCAGGACCCGATGTCCAACCTCAACCCGGTGTGGAAGATCGGCTACCAGGTCAGGGAAACACTGAAGGCAAACGGCCGTCCAAGCGGCCCGGAGGACATTGCCAAGGTGCTGTCCGAAGCCGGCCTGCCCGACGCCAAGCGCCGCGCGAACCAGTATCCGCATGAGTTCTCCGGCGGTATGCGCCAGCGTGCACTGATTGCCATTGGCCTTTCCTGCCAGCCGCGCCTGCTCATTGCCGATGAGCCCACGTCCGCGTTGGATGTGACGGTCCAGCGGCAGATCCTGGACCACCTGGACACCATGACTACGGAACTTGGCACCTCGGTGCTGCTGATCACCCACGACCTGGGCCTGGCAGCAGAACGTGCCAACAAAGTGGTGGTCATGTACCAGGGACGCGTCGTGGAGGCAGGACCGTCACTGGAACTGCTCCGTAACCCCCAGCACCCCTACACCAAGCGCCTGGTTGAGTCGGCGCCATCCCTTGCCAGCCGGCGGATCCAGGCAGCCAAGGAACAGGGCGTCGAAACGGCCGACCTCCTGGCACCGGCAGCGGAAGCAGCCGCGGCTGACAACGTCCTGCAGATCCAGGACCTGCGGAAGGTGTACAAGCTCCGCCAGGGCCTGGGTAAAACCACGGACTTCGCGGCAGTGGACGGCGTGAGCTTCGACGTCAAACGGGGAACAACGACGGCGATCGTGGGGGAGTCCGGTTCGGGCAAATCCACGGTGGCCAAGATGGTGCTCCAGCTTGAGAAGCCTACCGACGGCAAGATTCTCTTCGACGGCGTGGATACCTCGCTGCTGAAGGCCGGGGACCTGTTCAAGTTCCGCCGGCGGGTGCAGCCGATCTTCCAGGACCCGTACGGATCCCTGGACCCGATGTACAACATCTACCGCACCATCGAGGAGCCGTTGCGGGTCCACAAGATCGGTGATGCCGCCAGCCGCGAGAAGAAGGTGCGGGAACTGCTGGACCAGGTGGCACTGCCCCAGTCCGCCATGCAGCGGTACCCGAACGAGCTCTCGGGAGGCCAGCGTCAGCGCGTTGCCATTGCCCGCGCCCTGGCGCTGGACCCCGAGGTCATCATCTGTGACGAGGCGGTGTCCGCACTGGACGTCCTGGTCCAGGCGCAGGTCCTGAACCTGCTTGCTGACCTGCAGTCGAACCTGGGCCTGACATATCTCTTCATCACCCACGACCTGGCAGTCGTCCGGCAGATTGCCGACCATGTTTGCGTCATGGAGAAGGGCCGCCTGGTGGAAACCGGAACCACCGACGAGGTCTTCGAAGCGCCGCAGCAGGAGTACACCAGGGCACTCCTGAACGCCATCCCGGGTGCGAAGCTGATGCTGCCGCCGGAAGTGGCATAACGCCGCGATCCGTCGCAGTACAGCTGAAGGGCTGGGGCGCCACTCCGAAAGGAGCGGGGCCTCAGCCCTTCTTGCTGCCGGCTCCGGCCTGTGCGGTGGCCGCGGCAGTGGCCGTGATGTCCGGAATTCCCAGTTCCCGGAGGCGGCGTTCCAGCACCGTCCCCAGCGCCTTCCGGCCTTCGCTGTCCATGTGGACGGGGTCCGCAAGGTGCTGCGTGAGGTTGTACTTGGTCAGCCAGTCTCCCGCGCTGACAAACGTGATGCCCTGCTTGGCTGCGATGCTCGAGAGCAGGTTATCCACCTGGCTCCGGCGGCCGCCACCATTATTGGCGCCCTTCGCAAGCGTGCCCACCATGACCATCTTGGTAGTGGGGTAGCGGGCTTTCATGGCCTGGACAAGGCGGTTGGCGTTGGCGGTGATCTGGGCATCCGAGGCGCCGCGGGCAGCATCGTTGCCGCCGCCTTCAATCACCACCAGTCCGGGGGTTCCCACCGGCAGCATCCAGTCGCCCCGCTCCAGGGCGTCAATGTAGTTGCCCACCTTGCCGTTGGCTGCCGTGAAGCCCGTACCGCCGTAACCGCAGAAGTGGACGTTGTAGCCAAGGGAGGCCAAGGCGCGGCGGGGCCAGCTGTCATCCGGAACCGACTGGGAGTCGCCGATCAGGACAGCGGTGTTCCGGACGTTCGGCACTACCACCTCGTTCCGGCCAAAGACAGGGTTCCGGTAGACCTCGCCTGGACGCATGGCGGGGCGGGAGAGGACCTCGGACAGGTCGACGCCCGGAGTGTATCGGGGCGCGTCCGCCGGGTCCGTGGCAGCGGCCCTGAGCAGTGAAGGCGGAACCTGGTCCGGGCTGGCAGAGGCTGCCGGTGCATCCGACGCCGGAAGTTGTGCCGGTTGGCCCGGAGCCGCCAGGACAATGCCGGCGGCGATAGCAAATACCGCGATCCGCGTTAAAGCGGATGCAGGACGCATGCTGGTTTCTCGTGGTATTCGCTGCTCATCAACAGCAATAATGGGGCATAAATCCGTATTTATCCAGTGAGTGTGACACCTCTCAATTTCTGTCCCGAGGGGGATGGGCACGGCGCCGGATTCCTGCCGGTTCCGGACCGGTTTTAGGCCATCACTTGCCACTGCGGTTAGACTTGTTGAAGGAGCCCTGTGTTATGGGCCTGATCTGTCGTGCGTTTCGGTCGGAAATGTCGCGATGACTACAGCTGACCACGGAATCGAGTCTTTACGCATGTCTGAAACCACCACCAACACCGCGGTAGCCACTGCCTCGCGCAGTGACCTCCGCAACGTCGCGATTGTGGCCCACGTTGACCACGGCAAGACCACGCTGGTTGACGCCATGCTCAAGCAGACCAACTCCTTTGCCGAGCACAACCACCTCGAAGACCGCGTGATGGACTCCGGTGACCTTGAGCGCGAAAAGGGCATCACCATCCTGGCCAAGAACACCACTGTGGCTTACAACGGACCGTCGTCCAATGGTGAAACCATCACCATCAACGTCATCGACACCCCCGGCCACGCCGACTTCGGTGGCGAGGTGGAGCGCGGCCTGTCCATGGTCGACGGCGTCGTCCTCCTCGTGGACGCGTCCGAAGGTCCGCTGCCGCAGACCCGCTTCGTCCTCCGTAAGGCCCTCGCCGCGCACCTGCCGGTGATCCTGCTGGTCAACAAGACCGACCGTCCCGACGCCCGCATCGAGGAGGTCGTCCATGAGTCCATGGACCTCCTGCTGGGCCTCGCCTCTGACCTCGCGGACGAAGTTCCGGACCTTGACCTGGACAAGATCCTCGAAGTTCCCGTTGTTTACGCTGCCGCCAAGGTTGGCCGCGCCTCCCTGGACCAGCCCGCCGATGGCGCCGCCCCGGACAACGAGGACCTTGAGCCGTTGTTCAAGACCATCATCGAGCACATCCCCGCTCCGACGTACAACCCCGAGGGTGTCCTGCAGGCGCACGTCACCAACCTTGACGCGTCCCCGTTCCTGGGCCGCCTCGCCCTGCTCCGCATCTACAACGGCACCCTGCGCAAGGGCCAGACCGTCGCTTGGGCACGCGCCAACGGTGAACTCAAGAACGTCAAGATCACCGAACTGCTGGCCACCAAGGCCCTGGACCGTGTCCCGGCCGAGTCCGCAGGCCCCGGCGAGATCGTCGCCGTTGCAGGTATCGAGGAAATCACCATCGGTGAGACCCTGACCGACGCCGAGAACCCGCAGCCGCTGCCGCTGATCACCGTGGACGATCCCGCGATCTCCATGACCATCGGTATCAACACCTCGCCGCTGGCCGGCAAGGTCAAGGGCGCCAAGGTCACCGCGCGCCAGGTGAAGGACCGCCTGGACAAGGAACTGATCGGTAACGTCTCCATCAAGGTTCTGCCCACCGAGCGTCCCGACGCCTGGGAAGTCCAGGGCCGTGGCGAGCTGGCCCTGGCCATCCTCGTTGAGCAGATGCGCCGTGAAGGCTTCGAACTGACCGTGGGCAAGCCGCAGGTGGTCACCAAGACCATCGACGGCAAGATCCACGAGCCGATGGAGCACATGACCATCGACGTCCCCGAAGAGTACCTGGGCGCCGTCACGCAGCTGATGGCTGCCCGCAAGGGCCGCATGACCAACATGGCCAACCACGGCACCGGCTGGTGCCGGATGGAATTCATCGTTCCCGCCCGTGGCCTGATCGGCTTCCGCACCAAGTTCCTCACGGACACCCGTGGCGCCGGCATCGCAGCGTCCATCTCCGAAGGCTACGAGCCGTGGGCCGGCCCCATTGAATACCGCACCAACGGTTCCATGGTTGCTGACCGGGCCGGTGTGGTCACCCCGTTCGCCATGATCAACCTGCAGGAACGTGGCTCCTTCTTCGTGAAGCCCACCTCCGAGGTCTACGAGGGCATGATCGTCGGCGAGAACTCCCGCGCAGACGACATGGACGTCAACATCACCAAGGAAAAGAAGCTCACCAACATGCGTGCGGCTTCCTCCGACACCTTCGAGAACCTGACGCCCCCGCGCGACCTGACCCTCGAGGAGTCCCTCGAATTCGCCCGCGAAGACGAGTGCGTTGAGGTGACCCCGGATGCCATCCGCATCCGCAAGGTCATCCTGGACACCAACGAGCGTGCCAAGGCCGCCCGCGCCCGCGCCAAGTCGTAACACACCGCAACACCGCAGAATGCCGCCGGCTCCCACGCCGGCGGCATTCCGCGTTTAACGAGGCTTGCGGCTCAGGGCACGACGCCACTGGATGGGCAGGGCAGCCCCTTCGCCACGGTGCGCCACGGGCGGCTGCTCAGGAGCGCGGCCGGCGCCGCTCCGGCGCCGGAGGTACCTCTTTCGCCGCCACAACGGCGGCGAGGGGGATCACGACGTCGGCCTGCCGCGTCCGGACGGTGCACGCGCCGCCGTCGCACGAGACAAGGTGGCCCAGGGCGTCAGTGAGGCCTCCCTCGATCCGGTACCGCACCACGACGCGGATTCCGGGGACGGCAGCGGACAGGAAACCGGCGGGAGCGGGGGTGGGCAGCGTCACCACTTCATACTAGGAGGCCCGGCTAGGTTCGCGGGAACGGCGTGGGAGATAATAGGCTCAGATGTCAATAGTCCGGCCGCGCCGGGCGAAAGAGCCGGCGGGATGCCGGGACCAACGTGGAGAGGCCAGGGACGTGACGTACGTAATCGCGCAGCCGTGTGTAGATGTCAAGGACAAGGCATGCATCGAGGAATGCCCGGTCGACTGCATCTATGAGGGCGAGCGTTCGCTGTACATCCATCCGGACGAATGCGTCGACTGCGGCGCATGCGAGCCGGTGTGCCCCGTGGAAGCCATCTACTACGAGGATGACACCCCGGACGAGTGGGCTGACTACTACAAGGCAAACGTCGAGTTCTTCGACGACCTCGGTTCGCCCGGCGGCGCCGCAAAGATCGGCAACACCGGCAAGGACCACCCGATGATCGCCGCGCTGCCCCCGCAGAACCAAGACCACTGATACGGGCGTAACGGTGACCGCTGCAGTGCGCACATTCGGCCTGGACCTGCCCGACTACCCGTGGGAGGCCATGGCACCGTACCTGGCGAAGGCTTCCGAACACCCGGGCGGGGCAGTCAACCTGTCCATCGGAACACCGGTGGACCCCACGCCTGCCATCATCCAGGACGCGCTGAAGGCTGCAGCCAACGCCCCGGGCTATCCCACGGTTCACGGAACACCCGCGCTCCGCGAAGCCATTGCAGGCTGGTTCGAGCGCCGCCGCGGAGTATCCGGCCTCGACCCCCGCAACATCATGCCTACGGTGGGTTCGAAGGAACTTGTCGCGTGGCTCCCGCTGCTGCTGGGCCTGAAGCCGGGAGACGTCGTCGTACGTCCCAAGGTGGCCTACCCCACGTACGACATCGGCGCGACGTTCGCCGGCGTCACCTCCGTGGCCACGGACAACTTGGACGAGCTCGACGACGCGGTCCGCTCCCGCGTGCGCCTCATCTGGGTCAACTCCCCGGGAAATCCCACCGGCAGCGTGCGGGACGTCGAGTCCCTGAAGGCGCTGGTGGTCCAGGCGCGGGAGCTCGGCGCCGTGGTTGCTTCGGACGAGTGCTACGCAGAACTCGGCTGGGGGGATTGGGACGTCCAGCGCGGCGGCCAGCCGGTCCCCAGCATCCTGGATCCGCGCGTGGCCGGCGGATCCCATGAAGGTCTCCTGGCGGTGTACTCGCTGAGCAAGCAGTCGAACGTGGCCGGCTACCGGGCGGCGTTCGTTGCCGGTGACCCGGCGCTGATGCCCAACCTCGTCAACAGCCGCAAGCATGCCGGAATGATTGTTCCGTTCCCGGTCCAGGAGGCCATGCGGGTGGCGCTCGGTGACGATGCGCACGTCGAGGCCCAGAAGGACCTCTACCGCGGTCGCCGGGAGCAGCTGGTACCCGCCCTGCGCGGTTTCGGCCTCGAGATCAAGGATTCCGACGCCGGGCTCTACCTCTGGAGCTCCGCGGGGGAGAGCACCTGGGACACCGTTGCGCGCCTTGCCGGTCGCGGCATCGTTGTGGGGCCCGGGGTCTTTTACGGCGAAGCCGGCAACGGCTTCGTCCGCGTCGCACTGACCGGCTCCGACGAACGGATCGGCGCGGCTGTGGAGCGGTTGGCCTGATCACGTGTGTGATCCCGTAACAATCATGTGACTCGCAACACACTGCCGGTATTTTAGGGGTCCCAGCGCCGACCCGGATTAGCGACACGTGCCCAACTGGCGGTAGTTTTTAAGTGACTATCAATGGTGGCTTTCTACAAGAAGGCAGTCCGGGTGTTGGATCCTGTCTTCTCAGGCTCAAGTGCGCGGCTCACCTGATGTTGGATCAAGCTTTCGACAGAGGCCGAGAAGCCTCATGAAGGGGACTCCATGACTGAGACCAACAACGCGGCCACCCTGCTCCACGCAGGCGGAGAGCTCAAGCTGCCGCGCATCCAGGTTATTGAAGGAAACGAAGGCTACGACGTTTCCAAGCTCCTGAAGCAGACGGGCGCAGTCACCTTCGACCCCGGCTTCATGAACACCGCGGCAACCACGTCCGCGATCACCTACATCGATGGCGATGCGGGCATCCTGCGCTACCGCGGGTACCCCATCGAGCAGCTGGCACAGCACTCCAGCTTCCTTGAGGTGTCCTACCTCCTGATCTACGGCAACCTGCCCACTCCCACGGAACTGGACGAGTTCGACCAGAAGATCCGGCGCCACACCCTCCTGCACGAGGAGCTGAAGGGCTTCTTTGGCGGGTTCCCCCGCGACGCGCACCCCATGCCGGTGCTGTCGTCCGCAGTGTCCGCGCTGTCCACGTTCTACCAGGACTCGCTGGACCCGTTCAACGCCGAGCAGGTGGAGGTCTCCACCATCCGCCTCATGGCCAAGCTGCCGGTCATCGCTGCGTACGCGCACAAGAAGTCCATCGGCCAGCCCATGCTCTACCCGGACAACTCCCACAACCTGGTGGAGAACTTCCTCCGCCTGAGCTTCGGGCTTCCGGCCGAGCAGTACGAGGTTGACCCGGTGGTCGCCAAAGCCCTCGACCTGCTCCTCATCCTGCACGCGGACCACGAGCAGAACTGCTCCACGTCAACGGTGCGCCTGGTGGGCTCGTCCAACGCCAACCTGTTCGCCTCCGTTTCTGCCGGCATCAACGCCCTGTTCGGCCCCGCCCATGGCGGCGCCAACGAGGCTGTGCTCAAGATGCTGCGCCAGATCCAGGCCGAGGGCCTCAAGCCCGAGGACTACATGGAAAAGGTCAAGAACAAGGAAGACGGAGTCCGCCTCATGGGCTTCGGGCACCGCGTCTACAAGAACTACGATCCGCGCGCCAAGATCGTCAAGGCCACTGCACACGAGATCCTCACCAAGCTCGGCGGCAACGACGAACTGCTGGACATCGCCCTCCGCCTCGAAGAGAAGGCGCTCAGCGATGACTACTTCATCCAGCGCAAGCTCTACCCGAACGTGGACTTCTACACCGGCCTCATCTACAAGGCCATGGGCTTCCCCGAGAAGATGTTCACCGTGCTGTTCGCCATCGGCCGCCTCCCCGGCTGGATCGCCCAGTGGCGTGAAATGATCAGCGACCCGAACACCAAGATCGGCCGCCCGCGCCAGCTGTACATCGGCGAACCGAAGCGCGACTACCCCGTCCGCTAATCTGCACCGCACAGGATAATTACGACGGCGGCCGCGCACCTTTCCAAAGGTGGGCGGCCGCCGTCGGTCGTACCGGTAGTTGAAAAGCGTCAGGAAGCGTAGCCCTGTGGGTTGTTCTTCTGCCAGCGCCAGTGGTCCTCGCACATCTGGTCCACGGTCTTGGTGGTGGACCAGCCCAGGTCCGCCAGTGCGGAGGCGGCGTCCGCCCAGAAGGCCGGGAGGTCGCCCGCGCGGCGCTCCGTGATCTCGTAGGGAATGGGCTCGCCCACTGCCTTTTCGAAGGAGCGGAGGACCTCCAGTACCGATGAACCCCGGCCGGAACCGAGGTTCCAACGGAACACGCCCGCACGGCCGGCCACGTAGTTCAGTGCCGCGACGTGGCCTTCGGCGAGGTCTTCCACGTGGATGTAGTCGCGGAGGCACGTGCCGTCCGGGGTGTCGTAGTCGCCGCCGAAGACCATCAGCTTCTCGCGGCGGCCCACCGCCACCTGGGCGATGAACGGCACAAGGTTATTCGGGATGCCCTGGGGATCCTCGCCGATCCTGCCGGAGGGGTGGGCGCCCACCGGATTAAAGTAGCGCAGCAGTGCGATGTGCCAGCGCGGGTCGGCATCGCCCAGGTCCGAGAGGATGTCCTCGATCTGTTCCTTGGTGCGGCCGTAGGGGTTGTTCGCGCCGATCTCCATCTTTTCCACGTAGGGGATGGGGTTGTGCTCGCCGTAAACCGTGGCCGACGAGCTGAACACGAAGGACCGGACGTCATGGCGGTCCATGACGCGGATCAGGTTCAGCGTGCCCACCAGGTTGTTGTAGTAGTACTTCAGCGGTTCCCGGACGGATTCACCCACGGCCTTCAGGCCGGCAAAGTGGATGACGGCGTCGATGCCGGCACCGGCGAACACCTGCTCCACTGCGGCTTCATCCACCAGGTCCACGTTGTGGAACTCCGCTTCCTTTCCACTGAGTTCGGCAACGCGCCGCAGGGACTCTTCGCTGGAATTGACCAGGTTGTCGATGACGACCACGTCGTGGCCGGCTTCCTGCAGGGAAAGGACAGTGTGGGAACCGATGTAGCCGGTGCCCCCGGTAACCAGAATTTTCATGCCTCAACCCTATCCAACGCAGCCCCCGCCTGCCGCCGCGTTCCGGATGCCGGGCAGGGGTGGCTGGTCCCGCGTTTGGGGCACCAGTGTGCTAAATAATAAGGGTGCCCAAAATTGTTGACCCGGACGCCCGGCGCCGGGATGTAGTAGACGCCGTCCTGCGCATTATTGCCGTTGACGGACTGGAACGGGCGTCGCTGCGGGAGGTGGCAGACGAAGCCGGTCTCGCCGTCGGGTCCGTCCGCCACTACTTCGCCGGCAGCGACGAGCTTCTTGCGTTCTCCTTTGCCAGCGTTGTGGACCGGGTGGTGGGGCGGCTCCAGGCCATGCTCCCCGCCACGGATGCTGCACTTCCCGGCAGCGCTGCCCACCGCCAGGCCGTATTAACACTGCTGGGCGGGATGCTGCCGCTCGACGAAGAGCGGGCCGTGGAAATCTGTGCCTTGATGGCCTTCAGGAGTGCCGCCCGGATCAGAGCCTTCCTGGCGCCTGAGGCGGACCGCAGCCACCGGCAGGTCGCAGCCATCGCCGGCCGCGTCGTAGCCGGACTGATGCCCGCGGACGAGCCCCAGGAGAATCTGGTGATCGAGGCCGAGCGGCTGCTGGCGACTCTTGACGGCCTGGGCATGCACGCACTGCTGCAGCCCGCGTGGATGACCGCGGAAATGTGCACCGGCGTGCTGGAACGCCATCTTGACGGACTGGGGCGCCGAGGACATTAACGTGGGGTGGAACCGGGAATAGACTGGGAACCGGGGCTGCTGGCGGATGGTGCAGGCGGCCCGGGCAGGGAAGTACTCCAGGAAGGACTTCGGATGCAGCAGGCAAGCGGTTCCAGGTGGCAGATCACCACGGACACCTCGGGGCCCATGATGATTGCGCTCTTTCTCCGCGACACTGCAGGACTGAACGGAGCCGGGCACCCTGCGCTCTCGCACGCCAAGCCCAAGGTCCGCCCTGCCGACCACAGCCACCTCACCGCCGATGTCGGCGGTCTGGGTGCCTTGAAAACAGAGTGGGAAGCCTGGTGGGAACAACTGCTCAAGGCCTACCCGCACACCTCGCCGGACCTCTCGCCGCCGGACTTCGAGGCGTTCGGCAACTCTCCGGCCCTCCAGCGGGTCCTGCAGGCACACTTCGGTTCCGCCCTGACCTGGGCCAGGGAACGGCGGAGCGAGTACGCAGAGCTGGAAGCGGAACGGGAGGCCAACGGTGCTGATCACCTGCTCACCGACATGGTGGATGACCGGCTCATGGAGGTGGGCCGCGATTCGCGTGACTTCAAGCTGTCCATCATCGAGTTGCCGCTCAACGAACACCGGGCGTGGTACCTGGAGCCGGACAAAATCATTATGAGCCAGCAGCTGATGGGCGAGCCGGAGCTGTTCCGCAGTTACGTGCAGCCGGTGGTGGAAATCCTCGTCTGATCCGCAGCCGGTGCTCAGGCGCCGGAGGAGGCCTGGGACACGGTTATGCGTACCTGGCCTTCGGCCGCGTCCGAGTCCTGCCACCCGGCGCGGTCGTCGCGGTCCCAGCTCCTGCCGGCGACGTCCACCCGGACAACGTTAAGGCCCTTGGCGTTGGCTACGGCCCATTGGGCGACGGACCACGCCGCGCTGCCGCTGGCCTCCACCACCAGTGCCTGCCCTTCGTCCGTGGCCGGCAGGGTTCCGTAAGCGCGGCCAAGTTCGGCCAGGACCGCGCCCGTGTCACCCGCAGTGCCAGCGGATCGGAGTGTGCACTGCACAGCCCCGGGGGTCTGGCCGGACAGTCCGGACGCGAAGGAGCGGCCCATGTCCTCGTGTTCGGCATAGGCGGTGGGGAAGGCAGAGCGCTGCACCCGCTGGGCCGCGTCCGTAATCTCGAGCGTTTCGTAGCCCGGCACCTTCACCAGGGCGTCGTAGAACGCGTTGACGGCGTAGTAGGGGTCCATGACCTGGGCTTCGGTTCCCCACCCCTGTGACGGCCTCTGCTGGAACAGGCCGCGCGAGTCGGGTCCGGCCTGGTCGCCGTGGCCGATGTTGCGCAGCTTCGATTCCTGCATGGCAGTGGCCAGCGCGATGCTGGCAGCCCGGGGAGGCAGTCCGCGCTGCACCGCGACGGCGGTGATCAACGATGCGTAGACGGCTTGGTCCGGAGCCAGTTCGGCCTTCCTGTCGCCCACCACAGCCGTGCAGCGCTCAGAAACGAGGGTTTCGGAGCGCTGCACGAAAAACACTGCGGAGTACATGCCGCCGGCCACCAGGACCAGGACGAGCAACAGGACAGCGAGTCGGCGGAGGCCGCGTCTGCGTGCCACCGTGGAATCAGTTGGCGTGGAGCGCGTCGTTCAGTTCCACCGTCTGGCCCTGGCGGGGGAGGACCTCCACGGCGCCGGTGGTGGAATTGCGGCGGAAGAGCAGGTTGGGCACACCGGAAAGGTCGGCGGCCTTGACGATCTTTGTGGTGTCTTCGCCCACCTCGTCCTTGGGGCCGGGGACGCGAACGCGGGTACCGGCCGTCACGTACAGTCCGGCTTCAACGACGGAGTCGTCGCCGATGCTGATGCCGACGCCGGAGTTGGCTCCGAGCAGGACCCGCTCGCCGATGGTGATCTTTTCCTTGCCGCCGCCCGAGAGGGTGCCCATGATCGAAGCACCGCCGCCGACGTCGCTGCCGTCCCCGGTGACCACGCCGGCGGAGATGCGGCCCTCAACCATGGACGTGCCCAGGGTTCCGGCGTTGAAGTTCACGAAGCCTTCGTGCATGACGGTGGTGCCGGCGGCCAGGTGGGCACCGAGGCGGACGCGGTCGGCGTCGGCAATCCGGACC
This sequence comes from Pseudarthrobacter sp. SORGH_AS 212, assembly GCF_030818145.1. NCBI lineage: Bacteria > Bacillati > Actinomycetota > Actinomycetes > Micrococcales > Micrococcaceae > Pseudarthrobacter > Pseudarthrobacter sp. SORGH_AS 212. The sequence goes on from NZ_JAUTAA010000001.1 coordinate 3,565,289, forward strand.
CCGGCGGGCACCACGTAGTCCACCATGCGCGGGAACTTGTCGACGCCGTAGACGGTGACGGCGCCGCGGCGGCGGAGGCGGGCGCGCGTGAGTTCGAAGCCTTCGACGGCGGCGGGACCAAAGTTGGTCCACACCACGTTGGGGAGCTTGCCGAAGATTCCGTCCAGGTTGATGGTGTTGGGCCGGACCAGGCGGTGCGAGAGCAGGTGCAGGCGGAGGTAGGCGTCCGCCGTGTCCGCCGGTGCCTCGTCGAGGTGGATCTGGACGAAGACCACCTTCTGTTCGGTGCCACGGTCCTCGTCGGCACCGTTGGCCGCGATCTGGGCCAGCGTCGGATCGGCGTTTTCCACCGCGCGGAGGTTCTCCGCGGCAACACCCAGCGACGGTGCCGGGAACCACACGTCCAGGACAGTTGCTTCAGCCGAACCATCGCCGCTGGCGCTAGCAATGGTGGCAACGCCAAAGCCATAGGCGGAGCGGCTGTCAGTGGTGTCGTTCAGGGTTTCGGGCACGGCGGAGGAAGCGGTCTCAGTCATGTGGTCCAGTCTATCGAGGGGTGGCCCCAGGGTTCGAACTAGACTGGCTTCGTGACTGCCGAACCCACCCCCCACGCATCCGTACCCGCACTGGACCTCCGTCAGGACGTCGCGCTGCTCACCGCAGCCGTGATGGACATCAACAGTGTCTCGGGCAACGAGAAGGAACTTGCCGACGCCGTGGAAGCAGCATTGGCGGACATTTCCCAGCTGACGATTGTTCGTGACGGCGATTCCATCATCGCCCGCACAGAGATGGGGAAGGCCGAACGCGTCATCCTCGCCGGGCACCTCGATACCGTTCCGTTGCCGCTGACGGAGGGGTCGAAGGGAACCGTGCCGTCCACCTGGGAATCCGGTGTACCGGGGGAAGGTGTGCTGTACGGACGCGGTGCCACGGACATGAAGGGCGGCGTCGCGGTCCAGCTGGCCCTCGCTGCCACCATGTTCGACGACGGCGCCCAGCCACAGCGCGATGTCACCTTCGTCTTTTACGACCATGAGGAAGTCGAGGCCGTCAAGAGCGGCTTGGGGCGCCTGGTCCGTAACCACGGCCACCTGTTGGACGGCGACTTCGCCATCCTGCTGGAACCGACCCACGGAACGGTGGAGGGCGGCTGCAACGGCACCAGCCGGTTCGAGGCCACCACCGTCGGGGAGGCTGCACATTCGGCCCGGGCGTGGATGGGCAGCAACGCCATCCACGCGGCGGCCCCGATCCTCGCCCGGCTGGCCGCCTACGAACCACAGACCGTCAACGTTGACGGCCTCGACTACCGCGAGAGCCTCAACGCGGTGAAGATCAACGGCGGAACGGCCGGCAACGTTATTCCGGACCGGTGCGTGGTGGAGATCAACTACCGCTTCGCGCCGGACAAGTCGCCGGATGAGGCCGAGGCCGTTGTCCGGAACCTTCTTGAAGGCTTCGAGGTGGTCCGTACCGATGCGGCCGCGGGTGCCCGGCCCGGCCTGAACCACCCGGCTGCGGCATCCTTCATAGCCGCTGTGGGAGCCGAGCCGAAGCCGAAATACGGCTGGACCGACGTCGCGCGGTTCAGCGAACTGGGGATCCCCGCCGTGAACTTTGGCCCAGGTGATCCGCTGTTGGCCCACAAGGACAACGAACACGTGGATGCGGAAGCCATCCGTGAGTGCCTTCGGGCCTTGCGGGACTGGCTACAGGGCTGACCGCCAACTGCCGCACAGGCACCGTGGCCCTTAAACAGTTGTGGCCCGGATCACCAGATCCGGGCCACAACTGTTTAGGGGCAACGCGCGGGGGCTAGGGAGCCCCGGCTTCCGCCACAGCCGGGTCGGCCTTGGCTGTGCCACCGGCCGCCTTCTTGGAACCGCGCCGTTCGATCCACACAGCGAGCCGCGAGATGGCGATGTTAATGGCGATGTACATTCCGGCGGCCACGAAGAACACCGGGAAGAGGAACGCGGGTCCCAGGACGTCAGCCATGAGCTGGACCGCCCGCAGAAGTTCTCCGTAAGCGACGATGTAGCCCAGCGAGGTGTCCTTCAGGAGCACCACCAGCTGCGCCACCAGGGACGGCATCATCCGGCGGACAGCCTGGGGAAGTTCGATCAGCATCCGCGACTTGAAGCTGGTCAGGCCAATGGCCAGGCCTGCCTCGCGTTGGCCCTTGGGAAGGGACTGGATGCCGGCGCGGATGATTTCCGCAAAGACTGCTGCGTTGTAGACCACCAGGCCCGCAACGACGGCAATAAACTGCGACGTGCCAAAGCCGAGGAGGATGAACAGCATCATCAGCACCACCGGCATGCCCCGGAGGAACTCCAGGACCACTCGGGTGGGGACCCGGATCAGCTTGACGTCCGAGATCCGGAGCAGGCACAGCAGCAGGCCCAAGGGGAAGGCGATGACGGCGGCCAACGCCGCGGCAGACAACGTTGCCCCCAGACCATTGCCCAGCAGCCGCCACACGTCCGCCCGGGTGAAGATTTGCCAACGGCGGCCTTCAAAGATTCCCTGCTGGCCCAGGGTAAAGATGATCCAGGCGAGCAGGCCGAGGATGGCCAGGCCGCCCACCACCGAACCGATCAGGGAAATCCGGCGGGCCTTGGGGCCGGGAACGTCGTAAAGTACCGAGCTCATCGGGCAATCGCCACCTTTCGCTCCACCGTGCTGGCAAGGATGCCCAGCGGAACGGTGAGAAGGAGATAGAAGAACGCGGTGCCCAGCAGGACCGTGATGACCTGGTCACCGTTGGCGTTGGCCAGCTGGCGGCCGTAGCCGAACAATTCAAGGACAAAGAAGGCGCCGGCCACTGACGAGTTCTTGACCAAAGCAATCAGGATGTTGATCAACGGCGGGATCACCGTCCGGAGGGCCTGCGGCAGGATGATGAGGTTCAGGACCTGGCCGAAGTTCATGCCGATGCTGCGGGCGGCTTCGGCCTGGCCCACGGGCACGCTGTTGACACCGGAGCGGACAGCTTCAGCGATGAACGCCGCGGTGTAGGTGCTGAGTGCAATGATGGCTGCCACTTCGAACTGGGCGAACTGGACGCCCAGGCGTGGCAGCACAATGGCTGCGAAGAAGAAGGCAATGGTCAGGGGGGTGTTGCGGAGGATTTCAACGTAGGCAGTGCTGAAACCGCGAAGCGCTGCCACCGGCGAGACCCTGGCGGCTGCCAGGAGCGTGCCCAGTACAAGCGCGATAACCCCGGAAACAACTGACAGGAAAAGGGTGCGGAGAAAACCTTCCCAGTACAGCGGGAGGTTTTCAATGATGACGTCCATGGGTTCCTTCGGCTCAAGAAGCGGAGGGTAGGGGAACAGTGCAGTGCCGGGGCTGCCGAAGCGCGCCCCGGCACTGCCGTTGAGCCTTAGTAGCGGTTGATCTCAGGCAGTTCGGGCGCGGTCTTGATGACCGAACCGGCGGTGGCCTCCCAGGCCTTCTTGTAGTCGCCGTCCTTGTCGAAGGACTCAAGCTGGTCGTTGATCCAGTTGCGGAACTCGGTGTCGTCCTTCTTCAGGCCGATGCCGTAGGGCTCCTTGGTGAAGGTCTCGTCCGAGGCGAGCTTGAAGGCATCGGGTTCCTTGTCCACAAAGCCGGCCAGGATCACGTTGTCCGTGGTGACTGCTTCAACCTGCTTGTTGCGCAGCGGCTCCAGGCAGGCGGAGTAGGTGGCAGCGGGAACCAGTTCCGCGCCGTACTTGTCCACGATGGTGGCGGCGGGGGTGGAGCCGGTCACGGAGCAGACCTTCTTGCCCTTGACGTCTTCGGGCTTCTTGATGGAGTCGTTGTCCTTGTTCACCATCAGGGCCTGGCCGGCTTCGTAGTACGGTCCGGCGAAGCTGACAACCTGCTTGCGCTTGTCGTTGATGGTGTAGGTGGCGATTACCAGGTCAACCTTGCCCTGCTCGATAAAGGGTTCGCGGTTGGCGGAGACGGTCTCGGACCACTCGATCTTGTCCGCAGCGATGCCCAGCTTGGCGGCGATCAGCTTGCCGATTTCAACGTCGAAACCGACGGGCTTGCCGTCCAGGCCCACCTGGCCGAAGAGCGGCTGGTCGAACTTGGTGCCGATCTTGATGGTGCCTGCCGAGGCGATCTTTTCCATGGTGGTGCCGGCAGCAAACGTCGGCTTTTCCACGGGAGCCGGGTTGCTTCCGCCGCCGGCGTCGCCTCCGCCGCAGGCGCTCAGGGACAGGGCAAGGGCAGCGGTCGCCGCCACAACAAATGATTTCCGCCGGGTCAAAAATGCCTTCATGACATTCCTTTCATTGATGGCCGCGGATCACGGCCTGGGTGCGAACTTGGAGTGTTTGTTCGAAGGGGAATCAGTGGGTGAGGAGCTTGGAGAGGAAGTCCTTGGCGCGGTCGCTCTTGGGGTTCGTGAAGAACTCCTCGGGGGTGGCGTCCTCGACGATCTGGCCATCGGCCATGAAGACGACCCGGTCCGCGGCTTTGCGGGCGAATCCCATCTCATGGGTGACCACGATCATGGTCATGCCTTCCTTGGCCAGCTGGACCATGACGTCCAGGACCTCGTTGATCATTTCGGGGTCAAGCGCTGAGGTGGGCTCGTCGAAGAGCATGACCTTCGGTTTCATGGCGAGGGCGCGGGCAATGGCCACACGCTGCTGCTGGCCGCCGGAGAGCTGGGCGGGAAGCTTCGGAGCCTGGTGTCCGACGCCCACCCGCTCGAGCAGGGCCATGGCGTCCTTGTCAGCAGCAGCCTTGGCGACGCCCTTGACCTTGATGGGGCCAAGGGTCACGTTCTCGAGAATGGTCTTGTGCGCGAAGAGGTTGAAGGACTGGAACACCATTCCGACGTCGGCGCGCAGCTGTGCCAGCGCCTTGCCTTCTTCGGGAAGGACCTTCCCGTCAATGCTGATGGTGCCGTCCTCGATGGTCTCGAGGCGGTTGATGGCGCGGCAGAGGGTGGACTTACCGGAGCCCGACGGCCCGATGACCACGACAACCTCGCCCTTGCGGACCTGCAGGTTGATGTCCTTCAAAACGTGCAGCTGGCCGTAATGCTTATTAACGGCGTTCAGGGAGACGAGGGCATCGCCGGGCACATGAGTAGTCATAGGAAGAATCTAGCGAAGAACGGCGGGTTATGACGCGAATCACGGCATGTTCCTGCACATCGTGATTCAAGAGATACCTGCCGTGGCTCCGGCGGGAGTCGCGTTAGCCTTGGGGAATGAGCATCAGTGCAGATCCGGCCAAGAACATCCAACCCCGCCGTAAGGGCCCCCTTGAACTCCGCCGCAAACAGGCGGCGGTGGAAATGTCGGACCAACATTTGCTTGATACCAAAGGCCCGGGCCAGTTCGTCCACACCGACCCCTGGCGCGTCCTGCGGATCCAAAGCGAATTTGTTGAGGGTTTCGGGGCCCTGGCGGACGTCGGCAAGGCAGTCAGCGTCTTTGGTTCAGCACGCACGAAACCCGGCAGCAAATACTACGAAATGGGTGTCGAAGTGGGGCGCAAGCTGGCCGAGGCCGGCGTTGCGGTGATCACAGGCGGCGGACCGGGCTCCATGGAAGCGGCCAACCGGGGCACCGTGGAAGGCAACGGAGTCTCAGTGGGCCTCGGCATCGAACTGCCGTTCGAGCAGGGCCTGAACCAGTGGGTGGACCTCGGCATCAACTTCCGCTATTTCTTTGCCCGCAAGACCATGTTCGTCAAGTACGCCCAGGGATTCATCGTCCTGCCCGGCGGCCTGGGCACCCTCGACGAACTGTTCGAAGCCATGGTGCTGGTGCAGACCCGCAAAGTGACGTCATTCCCCATCGTCCTTCTCGGTGTTGAGTTCTGGGGCCCCATGATCGACTGGATCAGGGGGACCCTGGTTGCTGAGGGCATGGTCTCGGAGAAGGACCTGGACCTGATCCAGGTGGTGGACGATCCTGCGGAGGCCGTCCAGCGCGTGCTCCACGGCGGCCCCATCCCGCCAATGAACGGGGAGCAGCGGCCGGAGTAGTGCGCTTCCCGCCCGGCAGGGTTCTGGCACGATGGGACGGTGAGCTTCTTTCTCGTTTTCCTGGCCATCGTGCTGGTTGGGGCAGTCCTGTGGACCGGCGTCGGGCTGCGCTCGCGGAAGACCGGCCGGCAGCCGTTGCCCGCGCTGCTGGACGGCGGGTTTGAGCAGCCGCCGGCCAACCTTCCGCCGGTCCTGCTCCCCGCCGACGCTGCGCCCCGCGATGTGGACGGGGTGCGTTTCGCGCTCGGCCTGCGGGGTTACCGCATGGACCAGGTGGACCAGGTCCTCGACGAGTTGCGGGACCAGCTCGCGGCGGCCCGGAAGGAGTCCGACGAGCTGCGGTCATGCCTCTTGGCCCTGGAGGCCAAGGCCAGGCGCGGGGACAGCGAAGGCGCGGTGTCCGCCGTCGAGCCCGGAAAGACGTCCGACGGCGGTACCGCGCCATCCGCTGCGGACGTCCAGTGAGCACCGTGGACAGTCGCCGCGCGAACCTTGGTTCTGCGCAGGCTGCGGCCGCCAAGGCGGGTGACATGCTCCGCCGCTGGTCGTGGTGGGCGCAGGTCTCCGCCATCTACGTGGTTTCCCGGCTCGTCAGCGCCTGCATCTTCATGGCTGCCGCCCTGCACCAGGGCCCCAATCCGTGGTTCCCGGCCAAGCCCGATTACTGGAATTTCATCAATATCTGGGATGCCCGGTGGTACGGCGAAGTTATCGCCAACGGTTATCCGTCCCGGCTGCCCACTGACGCCCTGGGCAACGTTCAGGAAAATGCCTGGGCTTTCTACCCGCTCTTTCCGGCGCTGGCCCGCGGCCTGAGCGGCCTGACCGGGCTGAACCCCGCGGCCTCGCTGACCATCGTCGCGATGCTGTCCGGCTGGGCGGCCGCGCTGGTGGTCTACGTCCTTTTCCGCCACAAAGCAGCCCACGCAGAGGCGTTGTGGGGGGTGGCGTTCTTCGCCACGTTCCCGGTATCGGCCGTCCTTCAGGTGCCCTATGCCGAGCCACTAACGCTCCTGCTGCTGGCGGCCGCGTTGCTGCTGGTGGTCCGCCGGCAGTACCTGTGGGCGATGCCCGTCGTGGTGCTGATGTGCCTGTCCCGCCCGGTGGGTGTCCCCTTCGCAGCGATGCTCGGGATACTCTTCCTCGCCCGGCTGGTATCCCGGTTCCGGCCCGGACAAGCGAGCACACCGCATTCCGCCGGGCACTCGGCCGGAGACCTGGTCCGCCTGGGGACACTGACCGGCGTCGCGGGCCTGTCCGCCCTTGCCTGGCCGGCCGCGGCGTGGGCTGCCACGGGCGACATCGAGGCGTACACCAAGACCGAGACGGTGTGGCGCGGACACGACCTGGTGCCATTCAGGCCCTGGTTCGATGCCGGCGTCGACCTTTTCGGCCCCGTGCTGGGCGTCCTGGCCCCGTTCGTTTTCGTGGCGCTGTTCGGCGCCATGCTGTTTCTTCCGCCGGTGGTGCGTCTCGGCGTTGAAATGCGCATATGGTGCGCCTGCTACATGGGTTACCTGGTGGTTTTCCTGCACCCGCAGACCAGCACCTTCCGGATGCTGTTGCCCCTTTTCCCGCTGGCACTGGGCGCCGTCCTGCTGAGCCGTTCGAGGGCTTACCGGGGGACTGCCGTAACAATGTTCCTGCTGCTGCAGATGGTGTGGATCGTCTGGCTGTGGGCCTGGGCGCAGTTGCCCGGCGGCGGCGATTACCCGCCCTGATTAATTGCGCTTCCGTGCAGGTCAACGCCGGAATTAAGGCGTGCCGAAAATGTCCATCGATTAGCTACGTACGGGTAATTCCGGGATAATAGTCAGTAAGCAAGGACAAAAAGCATTCAGAATACGCGCAGCCTTGGCGGTGGAGAGCACCTCCGTCATAGCGGCCTGATTGACATGCGGACACAGCCCGACCGGGCTGAACAGTCCTGGGACTAAATGGAGGGGAATTCCTCATGGCTGCTATGAAACCACGCACCGGCGACGGCCCAATGGAAGTCACGAAGGAGGGCCGCAGCCTGATCATGCGCGTCCCGCTCGAAGGCGGCGGGCGTCTTGTGGTTGAGCTGAACGCCGCAGAGGCGGCAAACCTCAAGGAATGCCTGGTAGGCGTTACCGAATAATCGTGCCGGACAGGGTCCGCGGCCTTTCGCTGCGGGCCCTGTTCCGTCCCTGCTGCGTTTACGCGCAGCATTTCCCCAGCGGGCACGACGCCGTGGCGGAAAACCCGGCAGCGTTACCTCTTGACGGCTACCAGCAATCCGTCCCCGGTGGGGAGCATGGCGGTGGCCAGCCTCTCGTCCTCGCGGATTGCCTTGCCCACCTGCCGAAGGATGACCGTAGTCGGTTCGCGTCCCGCCGGATTGGCAACCTTGTCCTTGTCCAGGGCGTCATTGATGATCAGCAGCCCGGAACGCTTCAGGAGGCGGATGGCCTGCTCCACGTAGCCGGGCAGGCCGGGCTTGTCTGCGTCAATGAATACGATGTCGTAGGCGTTGTCCGTGAGACGGGGCAGGACATCGCCGGCGCGGCCTGAAATGGTGCGGGTCCGGTTTGCAGGGCTGCCGGCCTCCGCGTAGGCCTCGCGGGCGGCTTTCAGGTGCTCAACATCCACGTCGATGGTGGTCAATACGGCCTGGGGGCCGAGACCGCGGAGCAGGCAAACGCCGGATACGCCCGCACCCGTGCCAATTTCGACGGCGGTCTGTGCCTTGGAGGCGGCCGCCAGGACGGTAAGGACGGCCCCTACCCCCGGGCCGACGGGGGTTACGCCGAGTTCAAAGGAACGCTCCCGGGCCCGAAGCATGACGTCATCCTCAGCGGGCAGATCTTCTGCAAAGGACCAGCTGATGGACTTGTCGGCGCTCATTAATGTTCGCTTTCTGGGCGTTGAGGGGGTTGTCTTCTACAGCCTAATGGGTCGGGGCGAAACAGCATGGCAGGCGGGCGGTTGCGCCCACGGCATAACTTTCCGGCAGTCAGGAAATTCCCAGCCAAGTTTGAAATGATTATTATCCGCTCATCCAAGAGATGACCGGCGCCGAATCAGAGATGTCAACAGTATCCGGGCGTTAGCATTCCACGAGGGGAGTGGACGATGTCATCTTCAGTTGTGGCACCTGTCCCTGCAGTACAACATCCCGAAGCCGATTGGGTCCGGCCCACCTGGGAAGAAGTGGTCACCAACCATTCGGCCAAAGTTTACCGGCTGGCCTACCGCCTGACCGGCAACAGGTTCGACGCCGAAGACCTCACCCAGGAGGTGTTTGTCCGCGTCTTCCGCTCGCTGGAAAACTTCAAGCCCGGAACGCTGGATGGCTGGCTGCACCGCATCACCACCAACCTCTTCCTGGACCAGGCGCGCCGCAAGACCCGCATCCGGTTTGACGCCCTGGCCGAGGATGCGGAGTCCCGCCTTCCCGGACGCGAGCCGGGTCCGGAGCAGAGCTTCGAACTGAACAACCTTGACCTGGACGTCCAGGCCGCCCTGGAAGAACTGCCGCCGGACTTCCGCGCCGCCGTCGTGCTGTGCGACCTTGAGGGCCTGTCCTATGACGAGGTGGCAGCGGCCCTGGGCGTCAAGCTGGGGACGGTCCGCTCCCGGATCCACCGCGGCAGGACCATGCTGCGGGAGAAGCTCGCGCACAGGGATCCCCGGCCGCAGCACGCCCGGCGCAAACTGTCCATGCCGCGCATTGCCGGCATCCTCTGATCGGCTCATGAGGCCCCCCTTCAATTCCGGCGGCAGGCACGCGCGCACCTCCAGCCACGTGGCGTCCTGTCCGGAATGCGCCTTGGCCATGCGCCGGGAACGCCAGTATTTGGAGCGGCTCCGTGAGGCTCCCATCCCGCCGGCAAGCAATGACCTGACGGCGCGGCTCCTGGAACGGACGTCGCTGCTGGCAGCCCAGCCGGTTCCATCCACGCCTTCCGGCACTGCCCCCCGCACGGCCGCACGTGTCCTGGCCATGGCCGCGGGCGGTACCGTGGCCGCCGCAGGTGTCCTCGGCGTCGGCGCCCTCGCTGCGGCCGGAGAGCCCTTCCCCGGAAATGCCCCGGCGCCGGCGACGCTTGCCCAGGTCTCGGCACACACTCCCGCTGACGGCAGGGCCCTCACCGCGGACCAGCTCAGCAGCCTGCGCCAGGAGGGCTGGGCCTGCCCGGTGCTCGAAGCCATGGGATTCCGCCTGGAGTCCGCCAAAGCCGTTGTCAGGGGCGGACAGCCAGCGGTGGAGCTGCGGCTTAGCGACGGATCGCATTACGCCACCGTGACAGAGCAGCACGCAGGCAACGTGCCGACGCCGGTGGAGGCGGTGGGCCGCCAGGGCAGTCCAGTCCAGGTCCTGGGAACCTCGCCGTGGTCAGCCACCTACACGTCCGGGGGACGGACTTTCACCATCGAGTCGAACCTGCCCGCCGACCAGGCGGATGATGCAGGGCCCATTCTGGAGCGGGTCGGCGGCGTGGCCGCGGAGGGGCTCACGGCGGGGGTCGATGGCAATGCCCAAGACGCCGCCGGGGAGCCTCTGGAAAACCGGTTACAGCGCGGGATCAACAGGATCGTGGCCGTCTTTACCCAGTAATGCAGGCTGTTTCCGTCCCCGCCGGGCGCGAATCGTCTCTGGCAGCCCGGAGAGGGTAATCTTCCTAAAGTGTTTGGTATCAACGGCCCGGAGTTCTTCCTCCTGCTGATCATCGGTGTCCTGGTGATCGGCCCCCAGAGGCTGCCCGAATATACCCAGAAGCTCGCCAACCTGGTGAAGGAAGTCCGGCGCATGGCGTCCGGTGCCCGCGAGCAGATCAAGGAAGAAGTGGGCATCGACATCGACGATGTCGACTGGAAGAAGTACGATCCCCGGCAGTACGACCCGCGGCGCATCATTAAGGAAGCGCTGCTGGATGACGACACCAAGCCCGTCAGCTCCGGCGCCCCGGCCGCAGTGGCAGCCGTTGCGGGCGCAGCAGCTGCAGGGGCGGCAGATGAGTCCGCCCCGTCACGGCCGGAACGCGTAGTGCAGAGCCTGCCACCCGGCGAGGCCGCACCGTTCGACACCGAAGCCACCTGAGGCGTTCCGCCACGCGGGGGTGGCTAGCGGGGCTGCAGGCCCAGCTTCATCCCGGCCAGGCCCCGCGGCTTTGAAGCCAGGTTCGCGGCAATTCCCGTCAACGCCGCAGCCGCCGCCGTGTCCGGCTGGCCAATCACGATGGGCGCCCCAGTGTCGCCGCCTTCGCGCAGTTTGATGTCCAGCGGAATCTGGCCCAGCAGGGGGACATCGGCGCCCACGGCTGCAGTCAGCCTCTCGGCGAGTACGGCTCCGCCGCCGCTTCCGAACAATTCCATCCTCCCGCCGTCGGGCATCTCAAGGTAGGACATGTTCTCGATGACGCCCGCAACCTTTTGCCCCGTCTGGGTGGCGATGGCGCCGGCGCGTTCGGCGACGTCCGCGGCCGCAGCCTGCGGAGTGGTGACCACCAGGATCTCGGCCTTGGGCAGCAGCTGGGCCACCGAAATGGCTATGTCTCCGGTGCCCGGCGGAAGGTCGAGGAAGAGGGCGTCCAGGTCCCCGAAGTAGACGTCCGTGAGGAACTGTTCCAGTGCCCGGTGCAGCATTGGCCCGCGCCAGGCCACGGGCTGGTTGCCGGTGACGAACATCCCGATGGAGATGACCTTCACGCCATAGGCCACCGGCGGCAGGATCATGTCGTCCACGCGTGTGGGGGCCTGGGTGATGCCCATGAGCGCCGGAACAGAGAAACCGTAGACATCCGCGTCCACGATCCCCACCCGGAGCCCCTGCGCGGCCAGTGCCGTGGCGAGGTTTACGGTGACGGAGGACTTGCCCACCCCGCCCTTGCCGCTGGCAACCGCATAGACCTTCGTCAGGGAACCGGGCTGGTTGAAGGGGATGCCGCGCTGGCCGCCGGGCCCGCGGAGCTTCTCCTTCAGGGCATCCCGCTGGGCCTGGTCCATGACCTTGAGTTCGACGTTGACGCCGGTCACCCCCGGGACTGCGGCCAGAGCCGACTCGGCGTCGGACGTGATGGTGCCCTTCAGCGGGCAGCCGGCGATGGTGAGCAGGACCGTGAGGCTGATCTTGCCGTCTCCGGACACGTGGACGGCGTCCACCATGCCGAGTTCGGTGATGGGACGCCGCAGTTCAGGGTCAATGACGGTGGCGAGGGCGTCGTTGACGTCCTGGAGCAGCTGGGAATTGCTGGGTGTTGCTGTTTCCATGAAGGGTGTTTACCGGTCCTGGGTGGAATGGCCGGGCTTGACCCGGGGGATCTGCTGCGTGCGGGGATTGCGCTGCCGGTCGCGTTGTTCGCGGAGCTTTTCCTTGACTTTGTCCTTGGGTGACTCGTGGCTGCCTTGGCCGGTGGAGTCGTGCGTGCGCAGTTCTTCCTGGGCCTCCAGCATGTCCTCGAGGAGGGAGCGCAGTTCGGCCCGGACGTAGTCGCGCGTGGCTACCTCGCGCAGGGCGATCCGCAGCGAGGCAAGTTCCCGGGTGAGGTACTCGGTGTCGGACAGGTTCCGCTCGGCACGCTGGCGGTCCTGCTGAAGGGACACGCGGTCGCGGTCATCCTGCCGGTTTTGGGCCAGCAGCAGCAGCGGTGCCGCGTAGGACGCCTGGAGGGACAGCATCAGCGTCAGCAGGGTGAAGCCAAGGTCGCGGGAGTCGAACTGCCAGTCAACCGGCGCCCAAGTGTTCCAGCACAGCCAGAAGATACAGAAAATGGTCATGTAGACCAGGAACTGCGGTGTGCCCATGAAGCGGGCAAAGCCTTCCGTGGCGTGGCCGAAAGCGTCGGGGTCAGGGGAGAACTTGGGCAGGATCCGCTGCCTGCCACTCAGCGGCGTGTCCAGGCTGCCTTTGTTGTTCTTGGCGGCGGCGTTGCCGGCATTCCGCTGGTTGGGGTTCTTCGGAGCGCTGTTGTCAGCCAATACGGCCACCGAGCCTTCTTATCGGGGCCTCGCCATCATGGGCGCGCCAATCATCCGGCAACAGATGATCCAAAACGTCATCAACAGTCACCGCCCCCACAAGCCGGCCGGCGTCGTTGACCACCGGAAGGGAGTTCAGGTTATAGGTCGCCAGGGTCCGCGCCACTTCGCTGATGTGGGCCTGGTCGGACAACGGCTCAAGGTTCTTGTCCACCAGGTTGCCCAGCGGCTCGAACGGCGGGAACCGGAGCAGCTGCTGGATGTGCACCACGCCCAGGAACCGGCCGGTGGGAGTCTCCATGGGTGGCCTGGCAATGAAGATGGACGAGGCCAGGGCGGGGGAGAGTTCCTCGCGCCGGACGTGTGCCAGCGCCTCAGCCACGGTGGCTTCGGGGGGCAGGATGACGGGCACCGGGGTCATGAGGCCGCCCGCGGTGTCCTCGTCGTATTCCAGGAGCCGGCGGACGTCCTCGGCCCCCTCGGGCTCCATCAGTTGAAGGAGTTCCTCGGCCTGCGCCGAGGGGAGCTCACCAAGGAGGTCGGCGGCGTCGTCCGGGTCCATTTCCTCGAGCACGTCGGCGGCCCGCTGGATGTCCAGGGCGGAGAGGATCTCCACCTGGTCGTCCTCGGGCAGCTCCTGGAGGACATCTGCCAGGCGCTCATCCTGAAGTTCGCTGGCCACTTCGAAACGCCGCTTATCGCTCATCTCCTGGAGCGCCTCGGCGAAGTCTGCCGGTTTGAGGTCCTCGTGGTTGGCAACGAACTGGGTTGCTGCCTGCGGCTCGGTGCGCGCGCCCTGCTGGGCGTCGGCCCAGTCGATGATGAGCGTTTCGTTGCGGCGCAGGCGGCTGAGCGGGGACAGGGAATGACCGCGCCGGACGAAGAGCTTGCTGACGAACCAGTCGCGGGACCTGTGCTGGTCCATGGCGATGTCCTCGATGGTGGCGTCGCCGCTGCCGTCCCGGAGGGTCACGCGGCGGTCGAACATCTCGGCCACCACCAGCGTTTCCGCGCCGCGCTGTTCGAACCTGCGCAGGTTGACCAGGCCGGTGCAGATCACCTGCGTCTGGTCAATTGAGGTGATACGCGTCATCGGCACGAACACGCGCTTCTTCCCGGGCACTTCGACGACGATACCCACCACATGGGGGGCGCCCTGGGAGCCGCGGGAGAGCACCACAACATCGCGTAACCGGCCCAGCCGGTCACCCAGGGGGTCGAAGACGTCGAGTCCCAGGAGGCGCGCCACGAAGACACGGGTAGGTGTTGTGCTCACTTGTACAGGCTACCGAGTCTGCTCACTTTTAGCTGAATTTACAGGCAGCACACAACCTCATGGGCAAGAATGGGGGTATGGCAAACATTTTTGGTGCTCCCCGGACAGGTGGCCCCAACGGCCTTGACCAAGCCAGGGCCGTCCCGACCGGCGACACCGTGGGTTCCTACACCTCCTACCTGGATGCCCAGAAGGCGGTGGACTACCTCGCCGACCAGCAGTTCCCGGTGCAGATGGTGTCCATCGTGGGCAATGAACTGAAGATGGTGGAACGGGTCACCGGACGCCTCAGCTACCCCCGTGTTGCCCTGTCCGGAGCCCTCAGCGGCATGTGGTTCGGCCTGTTCGTGGGGGTGATGCTTTCCTTCTTCGCGCCGTCGCCCGGGTACTTCTCCATCCTCACCTCCGTATTGATGGGTGCCGCGTTCTTCATGCTGTTCGGCATCGTTACCTACGCAATGCAGCGTGGGAAGCGGGACTTCACGTCCACCAGTCAGGTGGTGGCCACCAGCTATGACGTGATCGTGGCTCCGGAGGCGGCGCAGGAAGCCCGCCGCCTGCTGCAGCAGCTCCCCATGACCCGCTCGGACGCCGCAGTCGGCAACGCCCACCAGCCGCGGCACGGCTACCAGAACCAGCCTTACGACCAGCAGAACCAGCCTTACAACCCGCCGAATCAGCCGTACAACCAGCAGGGCCCGGCGCGTCCCACGGGCTGGAACGATCCCTACGGCCAGCAGGGACATTCGCAGGACTCCGGCCAACCCACGCAGGGTCAGCAGGGTCAGCCCGCGCCGCAGCCGGACGCGCAGCAGCACCCGGGGCAGCAGTACGACGGCGGCCGGCACCAGCAGCCCGCGGCCGCACCGGCCCGCGCGGTCCGGTACCCCGACCTTCCCGACGGGCGGCCGCAGTACGGCGTCAGGCTGCCGCAGGGCCAGGACGGCGGAACACCGCAGCCCGCCGCGCCCGCGCAGCCGGAGGCCGGCCCGCAGCACCACGGCGATGCACCTGCCGGCGAAGGCCAGGACGCCGGCAACGCAGAGCGGCCCGCCGACCCGCGCCACTAGGAACAGCAGAAAAAGCGGTGCCGCCGGAGAAATCCGGCGGCACCGCTTTTTTGTGCCTGTTGCGTGGCTGGTCAGCCCGGTGTCAGCCCTGGGGTGCCTGCCGGGATTCGCCTGCCTCACGGTAGATGCCGGCCATCCACGTCTCCACGTCCTCCGGCGTGCGGGGCAATGCCGCGCTGAGGTTGACCGGCCCGTCGGCGGTCATCAGGATGTCGTCTTCGATGCGGACACCGATGCCACGGTATTCCTCGGGGATGGCCAAGTCCTCGTCCTTGAAGTAGAGGCCCGGCTCGATGGTGAATACCATGCCTTCGGCCAGGATGCCGTCGAGGTACAGCTCCCGCTTGGCCTGGGCGCAGTCGTGGACGTCGAGGCCGAGGTGGTGGCTGGTGCCATGCGGCATCCACCGCCGGTGCTGCTGGCCTTCAGGGCTGATGGCCTCGTCCACGCTGACGGGGAGGAGTCCCCATTCGGCGAGGCGTTCTGCCAGCACGGTGGTGGCGGCGGTGTGGATGTCGCGGAACTTCGTGCCAGGTTGAGCTGCCGCGAACCCGGCGTCGGCCGCGTCCAGGACTGCCTGGTAGACCTTGCGCTGGACATCGCTGAACTTGCCACTCGCAGGGAGGGTGCGGGTGATGTCTGCGGTGTAGAGGGAGTCCGCCTCGACCCCGGCGTCCAGGAGCAGGAGCTCACCGGCGTGGATCTTGCCGGTATTGCGCGTCCAGTGGAGCACTGTGGCGTTGTTGCCGGACGCGGCGATGGTGTCGTAGCCCAGCTCGTTGCCCACCTCGCGGGCGCGGGCGAAGAAGGCGCCTTCCACTACCCGCTCGCCGCGGGCATGGGTCAGTGCGCGCGGCAGGACCTTGACCACTTCTTCGAAGCCTTCCACCGTGGCGGCCACGGCGAGCTCCATCTGCCCGATTTCCCACTCGTCCTTGATGAGGCGAAGCTCTGAGAGGGCTTCGCTCAGCTTCTCGTCAAGGGCATCGAGGACGCCCATGTCGAGGTTTTCGGGATCTTTGGCGGTGTTGTAGCGGGCAGTATCCACCAGGGCGTCAATGGTTTCGTCCACCTTGCGGACCAGGCGGATGGAGATGCCGCCGATCTCCGGCGCGCCAACGTTCTTGGTGATCGCCGTTTCCAGCTGGTCGATGTGGCCGGTGGCCAGGCCAAGGCGGGCTTCGAACTCGGCCAGGGTGGGCCGGGCGCCGATCCAGAATTCGCCGGAGCGGGAGTCGGCATAGAACTGTTCCGTGTCCCGGCCGGCCAACGGACGGAAGTAGAGCGTGGCGCGGTGGTTCCCGCCGTCGTCGCCCTTTCCTTCATCAACGGGCTCCAGCACCAGGACGGCGTCCGGCTCGTGGTCGAGGCCCAGGCCTGTCAGGTGGGCAAAGCCTGAATGCGGCCGGAACCGGTAGTCGCAGTCGTTGGAGCGGACCTTGGGCGGACCCGCCGGAAGGACCAGGCGTTCACCTTTGAACCGGGCGGAGATGGCCTTGCGCCGGGTCGCGGCGTGGCCTGCGACGTCGTCGCGGCCGGGAAGTTCCTGGCTGGACGGCGCCCAGTTACTGGCCATGAAGGCCTTGAAGGCGTCGGAACTGGGCCGCTGCGAGCGGTTGTTGACGCGCTCCTCCAGCGGCTGGTTAGCAGAGGTGGGGGTGTTTTCGGCATCGTTCACGGGACCATCGTCTCACCAGCGTCCCGCCTGCGCGAACAGCCTCCGGTGCCGGAGGCGCAGGGTCAACTAGTCTGTACAGGTGAGGATCGACCTGCATGCCCACTCCAATGTCTCCGACGGCACGGAGAAACCTGCCGACGTCATGGCCTCTGCCGCCCGCGCGGGCCTGGACGTGGTGGCGTTGACCGACCATGACACCACAGACGGGTGGGCGGAAGCATCTGCTGCCGCGATTGACGTGGGGGTGGCGCTGGTCCCGGGCATGGAGGTTTCCTGCCGGACGGCCGAGGGCATCAGCGTCCACCTGCTCAGCTACCTTCACGACCCCCAGCACCCAGGGCTGCTCGAGGAAATCAGCAAGGCCAAGCAAGCCCGCCATACCCGCGCGGAGCGGATGGTCACGCTCCTGGCCGAGGACTATCCCCTCACGTGGGACGACGTGATCCACCATGTAGCGCCGGGGGCCACGTTGGGCCGCCCGCACATCGCCGATGCCTTGGTGGCGGCAGGCGTGGTGGAAGACCGCTCTGAAGCCTTCGCCTCGATCCTGACCTCGCGCTCGCGCTACTTCATCCCGCACTACGCACCCAACCCGGCGGTCGCCGTCGAGCTGGTCTGCGCTGCCGGCGGTGTTCCCGTGTTCGCCCATCCGGTGGCGTCCTCCCGCGGCAGGATCGTGGGGGAGCGGGTCTACCGGGACATGATCGATGCCGGCCTGGCGGGATTGGAGGTCGATCACCGTGACAACCCTGAGGAAGGCCGCAGCTTCCTGCGCCGCCTGGCCGCGGAGAATAGCCTGCTCATCACCGGGTCATCGGACTACCACGGCACGGGCAAGCCGAACCTGCTCGGTGAAAACCTGACCGCACCGGACGTGCTGGCGCGGATCGAGGAACTGGCTTCGGGAACCGCCGTCGTCCGGCCCTGATCCCTGCGCCTTCCCAACTGGGTAGCAGCAGATGTCGTTTTGAGCCGTCAAAACGACATCTGCTGCTACCTACTTGGGTGGGAAAGACGTAAAGGTTGCGTGCGCACCCAGCCGCTTGGCCATGATGTCCACGGCCGGGTGGTTCTGGTCCACGCACACGAACTTGCGGCCCAGCTTGGCCGCCACCGCACCAAGGGTTCCGGAACCGGCGAAGAAATCCAGGCACCAGTCGCCCGGCCGGCTGGACGCTGAGACGACACGGCGGATCAGACCCTCAGGCTTTTGCGTGGGGTATCCCGTCTTCTCCTTGCCGGTGGGCGAAACGATGGTGTGCCACCAGACGTCCGTGGGCAGTTTCCCCAGCTCCCGCTTGGCCGGCGTGACAAGGCCCGGCGCCATGTACGGCTCCCGGTCCACCTCGGCGTTGTCGAAGTGGTACTTGGACGGGTTCTTGACGTACACGAGGATGTTGTCGTGCTTCGTGGGCCAGCGGTTCCTGGCGCGGGCGCCGTAGTCGTAGGCCCAGATGATCTCGTTCAGGAAGCACTCGCGGCCGAAGATGGCGTCCAGCATCACCTTGGCATAGTGCACCTCGCGGTAGTCCAGGTGCAGGTACAGGGTGCCGTCGTCGGCCAGCAGCCGCCAGGCTTCCACCAGGCGCGGTTCCAGGAAGGACCAATAGTCGCTGAAGGCGTCGTCGTAGCGGTGCAACGCGCCCTTGATGGTGTCATAGGAGCGGCCCTTGAAGCCCACGCGGTCACCGCTGCCGCCGGCGTTGGCAACCATGCGGGTTTCCTGCCGGCTCTGCGCCCGGCCCGTGTTGAAGGGCGGGTCCACGTAGATCAGCGTGAAGGCGCCGTCCGGCAGCGTGGGGAGGTACTGCGCGTTATCCGCGTGCACCACCAGGCTGCCGCCGTCCGGCGCCCAAACAGTGTTCGTCATTCCCTCAGGTCAGCCCTCGGTGCTGCCGGGCTGGGTGCCCTTGTCTGCACCGGCAACTACCTCGCCGTTGCGGCGCCGGGTACGCGTGCGGGGGCGGCGCGTACGTGAAGACTTTTCAGCGTCGGAGGCCACTGCCGCTTCCGGTCCGGCAGCCGGGGTTTCGGCAGCGTCCGGGGAAGTACGACGACGGCGCTCACCTGAGCGGCCTGCTTCCGGGCTGCGTCCGTCTCGTCCGCCCGAACGCGACCGGCCGCGGCCTTCACGGTCCCGGCCATCGTTTCCGCGGCTTTCCCGGCTGTTCTTCTTGCCCGTTTCACCCAGGTCCTCGAGGACCTCGGCGTCGACGCCCGCAAGGGTGCGCTTGTTGCGGGGCAGGCGGCCCTTGGTTCCCTCGGGGATGTCCAGCTCTTCGTAGAGGTGCGGTGAGGAGGAGTACGTCTCCACCGGTTCGGGCACGCTCAGGCCGAGGGCCTTGTTGATCAGGCCCCAGCGTGGCATGTCGTCCCAGTCCACGAAGGTGACGGCCGTGCCCTTGTTGCCGGCGCGGCCGGTACGGCCCACCCGGTGCAGGTAGATCTTCTCGTCCTCGACGCACTGGTAGTTGATCACGTGCGTGACGTCATCAACGTCGATGCCACGGGCGGCAACGTCCGTTGCCACCAGAACGTCCACCTTGTTGTTGCGGAACGCGCGCAGGGCCTGCTCGCGGGCACCCTGGCCCAGGTCGCCGTGGATTGCTGCGGCCGCAAAGCCGCGGTCCACCAGTTCCTCTGCCACCTTGGCCGCGGTGCGTTTGGTCTTGGTGAAGATGATGGTCCGGCCGCGGCCGCGGGCCTGCAGGATGCGGGCCACCACTTCGGTCTTGTCCATGGCGTGGGCACGGTAGATCAGCTGGCGGATGTCCCGCTTGGTCAGGCCCTCGTCATCGGGATCTGCGGCGCGGATGTGGGTTGGCTGGGTCATGTAGCGTCGCGCCATGGCGATGACCGGGCCGGGCATGGTGGCCGAGAACAGCAGCGTCTGGCGGACAGCGGGCGTGCCGGCGATGAGGGTTTCAACGTCCGGCAGGAAGCCAAGGTCCAGCATTTCGTCAGCTTCGTCCAGGATAACGATGCGGACGTTCTTCAGGCTCAGGTGCTTCTGCTTGTAAAGGTCGATCAGGCGGCCGGGGGTGCCCACCACAATTTCGACACCCTTCTGCAGGGCATCAACCTGGGGCTCGTAGGCGCGGCCGCCGTAGATGGTGGCGATACGTGCGTTGCGTTTGCGGGATGCGGTCTCGAGATCGCTGGCCACCTGCACTGCGAGCTCGCGCGTGGGCACGATCACCAGGGCCTGCGGGGCTCCTGGGACGGGCAACTTGTCGAAGCCTGCGTCATCGCGGCCCACCACACGCTGGAGCGCGGGAATGCCGAAGCCCAGGGTTTTGCCGGTGCCGGTCTTGGCCTGGCCAATGATGTCATGGCCTGACAGTGCCACCGGCAGGGTCATGGCCTGGATCGGGAAGGGGTGGGTGATCCCGGCGTCGGCCAGGGACTCCACGATATCTGCCCGGACGTTGTAGTCGGCGAACGACTTTTCCTCAATTTCGTGCGGCTTTTCGTCCGAAATGATGGTTTCTTCGGGCTCGATGGTCTCGGTGCCGGACTCATCGGTCAAAAGCTGGTGCGTATGCAATTCACTCACAGGGAGTTTCCTTATTCATTTGGGCAATCGCGCAGCGTGCTCAACAGGCCGGCCGGTGGGGCCGATCCGGAGCACGAACGAAGCGCGCAAGCAATTCCAGTGGAAGCCGATCGCGGGCTATCTAACGCTGGCACTGGCGACCAGCGGGCAAATCTCAAGATCGCGTAGGGGCGGGCTTGTTGGTTTCAGTTCAAGGAAATCAACGACCGGGCATCCATTTCTACCCCTTCAGTCTAGCCGCATCAGCCCGGAAACCCTGTTTCCGCGCCGTGGGGAACGCCGGGACCGGACGGTCCGGGCTCACTGAACCAGTTCGAAGTGCACTTCCCGGGTAGCGATATCCGACGACACCAGGCGGACCCGGACCTTGGTGCCGGACTCCAGCTCACCGGCGCAGCGGGCCGTCACGGCAGGGTCGGCGATCTGGATGATCCCTGAGGACCCGTTTCCGTTGCCGTTCCCGTTTTTGCCGTTTCCGTTTTTACCGTTCCCGTTGTTGCCGTTGCCGTTCTCTTTCTGCGGCTTCGATCCTGAAATCACAATCGCATCGAACTCCTGGCCGATGTGGTTGACCAGCAGGGCAGCCTCCACCGTATCCAGGGCCATGCGCTCCATGCGGGATGCCAGCTGGTCCGAGCCCGCCATAATCTCTGGGAGGGACGGAAGCGCATCCCGCACCCAGCCGGGGACGGTACCTCCGTTGCTCAGCGCCTCGCAGGTCACCAGCACAAAGCGGTCCACCAGGCGTCGCAGCGGCGCAGTGGTGTGGGCATAGGCATCGCCGATGGCCGCCTGGATCGGGGCAGCCGGAACGTTGCCGTCAAAGGCGGTGTATCCGGCGCCGCGGAAGAGCATGCCGGCCGAGTGCATGATGGCCAGCTGTCGGGGGTCCGTCGGGTCAAGGGTCCGCAGGTATTCGCCGTATCCCACCTCGCCGTCCCAGGCTTTGCCCAGCGCCTCCGTCTGCAGCCGGAAGTGGCGCAGGGAGCGCTCGTCCGGTGGCGGCATGGTGCGCAGGATCCCCACCTTGGCGTCGAGCATGATCTTGGCGGCGGCCATCCCTGTCATCAGGGAAATCTGGGCGTTCCAGTCCTCCACGGGCAGCTGGGGTGCAGCAGCAATGCGGTAGCCGCCATCGGGCAGTTGGACGATCTCCTGGTCCGGCATGTTCAGGCTGGCACCGTTCCGGGCACGTTCCAGGCGGACACGCTTGAGCCCCACTTCCTTCAGCAGGGCAAGCAGGGGAGAGGCAGTACCGGCGTCCAGGTCAGCCTGTGCACCCTTGTAGCTGAGTTTCGCGCGGCTTCGGACACGGGCCCGGCGGACACCGACGGACGTGACCTCGGCATTGCCGTCGAGCCGGAAATCCCAGACGAAAGCCGAGCAGTCCTGGTCCGGCAGGAGGCTGCCGGCGCCCTCGCTGATGACTTCCGGGTGCAGCGGAATGCGCCCGTCCGGGGCGTAGAAGGTCTGGCCCCGGCGCCGGGTTTCGGCATCCAGGGGTCCGCCGGGCGCCACGAACGCGGGGACATCGGCGATGGCGTACAGGACGTGGTACCCGCCGTCGTCGTACGTTTCGATGAAGAGGGCCTGGTCCAGGTCCGTGGACGACGCCGGATCGATGGTGACGAACTCCACCGCGGTCAGGTCGTACTCCGGCAGGCGCGCAGCGCGGCCACCGCGGCCTCGGCGTCCTTGACCGCCTCACCCGGGTATGGGCCCGGAAGTTCCAGCTCCGTCCGCAGCGCGGCCAAGGCCTCTTCCAGGGCATTGGTGCGCTCATGGACGTTGGGAGCCAGCCGATGATGTGACACGAAAATCAGCCTAACCCCAAGTCATCCGATTACGCAGGGAATCGGTCAGCTTCAGGACGCCGCGGCGTCCAGGGCGGAACGAAGCGAGGCAGCGGCGGCAGCAGGATCGGCAGCATCGGTGATGGCGCGGACCACCACGATCCTTGAGGCCCCGGCCGCGACCACCTGGTCCACGTTGGAGTGGTCGATGCCGCCGATTGCGAACCACGGCACATCACTGGGGGCCTTCGCGGCCGCATGCTTCACCAGGTCCAGGCCGACGGCGGCCCGGCCGGGTTTGGTGGGGGTGGCCCAGAGCGGGCCCACGCAGAAGTAGTCGAGGCCGGCAGGTCCTGCGGCGTCGGCCAGGGCGGCATCCACCTGTTCCGGCGTGTGGCTGGACAGGCCGATGGCGGCGTTGCCGTTGAGCAGCGTCCTCGCGGCTGCTACCGGAAGGTCCTTCTGGCCCACGTGGAAGACCGGGGCACCGGAAAGGACCGCAATGTCCGCCCGGTCGTTGACGGCCCACAGCCGCCCGTGCCGCTGGGCCGACTCCTTGAGGACCGCCAGCAGGTCCAGCTCCTCGGCCGCCTCGATGGACTTGTCCCGCAGCTGGATAATGTCCACGCCGCCTTCGAACGCCGCGTCCACGAACCCGGCGAAGTCGCCCCGGCCGCGGCGCGCATCCGTGCAGAGGTAGAGGCGTGCGGCTTTCAGTGCGCCGTTACCGGCCGCAGTGGTGAAGGCATCGGTGCCGGGCGCCGCGGCGGGGGCAGGGGAGTGGGACACATTCATGGCTGCAAGCCTAGTTCCTCTACACTTGCCTCGTACTGCGGGAGCCCGCGGCAGCTGTCACAAAGCGCCGGGCTGAGAGGGCGTCAGAGCCGACCGCTTGACCTGATCCGGTTAATACCGGCGTAGGGAAGGAGACGCCATGGGCATCCCCGAAAGCCCTCCGGACACCATCGCAGGGTCCTCCATCGTTCCAACAATTTCTGCCCACGTAGCAGTGATCGGCGGGGGCGTCATTGGCCACGGCATAGCCTGGGAGGCCAGGCGCTCAGGCCGGTCAGTGGTGCTGATAGACGATGCACCGGGCTCCGGAGCCAGCTGGGCGGCGGCAGGCATGCTGGCCCCCGTCAGCGAGCTGCATTACCAGGAGGAAGAGCTCCTGGGCCTCATGCTGGATGCATCGGAGCGCTGGCCGCAGTTCGCCGCGGACCTTACCCGCGTGTCAGGCCGCGGTTCCGGATACCTGGCGACGCCCACGCTCGCCATTGGCGCCGACGCCGGCGACCGGCAGGCACTGATGGACCTGCGCGGCGTGCAGCAGGCCAACGGACTCGCCGTGGAACCCTTGACGGTCCGCGAGGCCCGGCGCCGGGAACCGCTGCTCAGCCCCGCCATCGCCTGCGCACTGGACACTCCTGCGGACCACCAGGTGGATCCCCGGCGACTCGTAGAGTGCTTCCGGGCCGCCCTGGCCAGCCACCTCCCGGCAAGCAGCGGCATTGCAGACACTGCCGTTGCCGGCGCGCTGGATGGATTCGCGGTGGCGGACAGGGCTGTGTCGCTGGAGTGGGCAGATGGCGCCGTGGCCGGTGTCCGGCTTGCCGGAGGCGGATTGGTGCTCGCCGGCGAAACGGTGGTGGCGAACGGCATGGCGGCGGCATCCCTCGAGAACCTGCCGGATGGACTCCGGTTACCGTTGCGCCCCGTGCACGGCGACATCCTGCGGCTGGCGGTCCCCCAGCACCTTCAGCCCTTGCTGACGTCCACAGTCCGCGGACTGGTGCGCGGTGTCCCCGTCTACCTGGTTCCACGCGAGGACGGAACCGTGGTCATAGGCGCCACCCAGCGGGAGGATGCTCCGGCGGGGGCCGGCACTGCGTCCGGAGCTGTGCCGCCGAGTACCGGGTCCAGCGCGGTGTCCGCTGGCGGCGTGTACCAGCTGCTTCGCGACGCCCAGGTGCTGGTGCCCGCGGTCGCAGAGTTGGAGTTGCTCGAATGCACCGCGCGGGCCCGCCCGGCCACCCCGGACAATGCCCCGCTACTGGGCAGGGTACCCGCGGATGGGGGAGACGCCAGCGCAGCCCATATTCCCGGACTGATCGTGGCCACAGGATTCTTCCGCCACGGCGTCCTCCTCACGCCGGCCGCGGCCGCCATTTGCCGCGACCTGATGGAGGGAAAGGCAGACCCCCGGTGGCAGCCGTTCCGTCCGGACCGCTTTTCCGGCCGGATCCCGGCCCCCAGCTTCAACATCAAGGAGACAGCATGAACATCACCCTGAACGGGGCACCACGCACCGTGGCGGACGGTGCGTCCATCACGGCATTGGTGAGCGAAGTAACCGGACGCGCGCTTGCGGCCGACGGCCAGGCAACCGACGGACAAAGGCTGGGCGTGGCCGTGGCGCACAATTCCGAAGTGGTGCCCCGCAGCCAATGGCACGGCACCGCGCTCGCGGACGGCGACGACGTCGAACTCGTCACCGCAGTACAGGGAGGCTGACACGATGACCAAATCGACCACCCTTACCCCAGCGGCACCCAGCAGGCCTGACTCCCTCGTTATTGACGGCGTCGCCCTGGAGTCGAGGCTCATCATGGGGACGGGGGGCGCGCCCAGCCTGGACGGCCTGGGCGCAGCTCTGGTGGCCTCCGGAACGTCCCTTACCACGGTGGCCATGCGGCGCTACTCACCCGCAGAATCGGGCTCCCTGTTCCAACTGCTGGTGGACCACGGGATCCGGGTCCTGCCCAACACAGCAGGCTGTTTTACTGCGCGGGACGCCGTCCTGACCGCCGAACTGGCCCGGGAAGCGCTGGAAACCGACTGGGTGAAGCTGGAGGTCATCGCCGACGAGCACACGCTCCTGCCGGACGCCGTTGAGTTGGTGGACGCCACCGAACAGCTGGTCAACCGCGGCTTTAAAGTCTTTGCCTACACCAATGACGACCCCGTCCTAGCCCTCCGGCTGGAAAACCTGGGCGCCACCGCAGTGATGCCGCTGGGATCTCCGATCGGGACCGGACTCGGAATCCTCAACCCGCACAACATCGAACTCATCGTGTCCCGTGCCAACGTGCCCGTGGTCCTGGACGCCGGGATCGGCACGGCATCTGACGCGGCGCTGGCCATGGAACTTGGGTGCGACGCCGTCCTGCTGGCCACTGCGGTGACCCGTGCCCAGAACCCTGCCCGGATGGGTGAGGCATTCAAGCACGCCGTTATCGCCGGCCGGCTGGCGAAGGAGGCCGGGCGGATTCCCCGCCGCGAGCACGCGCTGGCGTCGTCCGCCATGGAGGGCCGGGCCGAGTTCCTTTAGCCAGTGATGCTTCAGGGACTGTGACGCTTTAGGACTGAACCGCCTGGGGGATTGCCCCTATTAAACGGCTGTGGCCGCCACCGTCGAAGGTGGCGGCCACAGCCGTTTACGGTAACTAACGCCTCAGGATGGCGGTCAACCGGTGGGTATCGTTCCTTGCGCGGGTGCGGCCCAGGACAAGCACCGTCCCGGCGGATGCCGCCGCGCCCAGCACAATGGGCAGCACCCAGGGAATCCACGTCCGTCCGGGAAGGTAACCGAATCCGGCCGCCATCAGGATGATCCAGCTCAGTGCAGCCACCCCGACGGCCACGCCGGCCGGAAGGCCGGCGCCATACTTGGCATGACGTTTGTCATTGGCCCAGACAATGAAGCCGGCCGCGACGGTGGCCAGCACAACAATGATCAGGGAAAGCATGGGTCTCCTCCGGGAAGCAGGGCAGTTCCGGCCGGTGCTAGAACTGGCCGAATCCTACGCGCCGGACTTCTTCCGCGCCGATTTCCACGTAGCCCAGGGCGTTGCCGGGAACAATGATCAGGCGCCCCTTGTCATCGGTGAGGCGCAGTTCGCCGCCGCCCTTGATGGCTTCTCCCACAACCTTGGCCACGGTCTCCGCATCCTGGTTTGATTCCAGGACGATCTCGCGGCCAACGTTCTGCACGCCGATCTTAATTTCCACAGGGGCCTCCCAGCCGGTCAGGTTCTTTGATGATGCTCTATTTGTAGTCTAGGACTCTTTGGGGAAGCGAGAGATTCCGCGCCAAGCTAAACGGTAGATGAGGTCGCTGGCCACATCGAGATCCAGGTTGCCGTCCGTTTCCAGCCAGTACCGGGCGCTGACCTGCGCCATCCCCGCAAGGCCGCGGCCCAGCAGTTCCGCTTCGAGGTGGGGCAGCTTGGTGTCCCCGGCAATCACCCGCGCAATGGCATCGGCAAAGGTCCGGTTGAAAGTCTCGAGGCGCGAACTGACGTCGGGGTCGTTGACGAGGTCGGACTCGAAGACGAGGCGGTGGGCCTGGTCATCGCTGGCGATGAACCGGAAGTACGCCCGCATGACAGCCTGGACGCGTTCCTTATTGTCCGTGGTGGAGTTCAGCGCCCCCAGCATCAGGTCGGTCAGGGACGCCAGGTGGCTGTCCAGGAGGGCCAGGTACAGCTCGCGTTTGGACGGGAAGTGCTGGTACAGGACCGGCTTGCTGACATGGGCGGTCTCGGCGATCTCATCCATGGCGGCCCCGTGGTAGCCGTTGGCCACGAAGACTTCCTGCGCTGCGGAAAGAAGCTGTGCCCGCCGTTCATCGCGGGGGAGCCGGGCCGACCGTTGTCCTGCGGGTCGCGAGGAAGTTTGCGGTTCGGCTGCCGGCGGGCGGTCAGCCCGTGCTTCATGGACCACAGTTGTCCTTCTTTCCATTGCAGTTACCCCTACTTTACTGCGGGGTAATATGACCCGGCGGTACCCCGGGGCATACATTGAAGTATGGCTTCGTCCTTCACTGCAAATGTTTCAGCAGTTTCCCTTGATCCTTTGGTGGAACCCGCCGCGGAACTCACGTCCGAAGAGGTGGAACGGTATTCCCGGCACCTCATCATTCCGGAAATCGGCTCGACAGGTCAGCGGCGGCTCAAGAATGCGAAAGTACTGGTTATCGGCGCCGGCGGGCTGGGCTCGCCCGCGTTGCTCTACCTCGCAGCCGCGGGGATAGGAACACTGGGGATCATCGACGATGACGCCGTGGACCTGAGCAACCTCCAGCGCCAGGTCATCCACGGTGTGGCAGACGTCGGACGGCCGAAGATCGAATCGGCCCGCGACGCCATCGCCGCCCTGAATCCACTCGTGGACGTCCGGTTGCACCAGGTCCGGCTGGACGCATCCAACGCGCTGGAATTGTTTGCCGATTACGACCTCATCCTGGACGGCGCAGACAATTTCGCCACCCGCTACCTGGTCAACGATGCTGTCGCGATCCTGGGAAAGCCTTATGTGTGGGGCTCAATCTTCCGGTTCGACGGCCAGGTGAGCGTCTTCTGGGAAAAGCACGGACCCACCTACCGCGACCTCTACCCGGAGGCGCCGCCGGCCGGGTCTGTTCCTTCCTGCGGCGAGGGCGGCGTCTTCGGCATGCTGTGCGCGGCGGTGGGATCACTGATGGTGACAGAGGCAGTGAAGCTTATTACCGGCGTCGGGCGCTCCCTGCTGGGACGGGTGGCGCTGTACGACGCCCTGGGCGGCAGCTGGCGTGAGATCCGGGTGTCCAAGGACCCGGCCGCCGCTCCCATCACCGAACTGACCGACTACGAGGCGTTCTGCGGCATCGAGCCCCAGGCGCCGGCGGACACCGAACACACCGTCACCGCCGCCCAGCTCGCCACCATGCTGGCCTCACGGAAGGCCGGGCTCAAGGACTTCGACCTGGTGGACGTCCGCGAGCCGGGTGAGTTTGAGATCGTCCGGATCGAGGGTGCCGTGCTCATTCCGCAGGGAAGGATCCTGGCGGGGGATGCCTGGGGGGAGATTGCCCAGGACCGGGACATCGTGTTCCTGTGCAAGGCGGGCACCCGCTCGGCGAACGTCCTGGCCGCGGCGCAGAAGGCAGGGTACCGGCGCGTGAGCCATCTCGACGGCGGCATTCTCTCCTGGGTGCGTGAGGTGGAGCCGGAAAAGCCCGTCTACTGACCCGTTGCCCTATCAGATATGGCTCCTAAACCGGCGGTTTAGGAGCCATATCTGATACTGCAAAGTTGGAAGGGTCAGGCGCTTTCGAGGCCCTTGTGGTCCACCGGGCATTCCGCCTGGCCGCCTGCGGGAGCTGCTGTCCCCGGCTGTTCCACGGTAATGCCGTAGAGCGCTTCCAGGGCCGCCACATAATCGTCCTGCTGGCCGTTCGCAGCGAGCTCGCGGGCGCGCACCGTGGGTACGTGCAGCAGCTGCTTCACCATCCGGCGCAGGGCAAACTCCACTTCCTCGGCCGCTGCAGTGCAGCCGTGCCGGGCGCGGACCTTTTCCATTTCGGCGTCCAGGACGTCCATGGTGTGCCGACGGAGCGCAACGATGGCCGAGTCCACGGACCGGGCTTCGCGTTCCTGCTCGAACGCCTTGGCAGCGCCCTTGACGATGCCGCTGGCCTGCGCCAGCGATTCGGCCTGCTCCTGCGGCGCCGCGAGGCGCACGGATTCGAGCGTCAGCAGTTCCACGCCATCGAGTTCGCCCACCGCGGGATCGAAGTCGTGGGTGAGGGCAAGGTCGATGGCGATCAGCGGCTGGGCGGAGCCGGCACGGACCTGCGCCAGTTCGTCGGCTTCAACGCGGGTATCGGAACCGCTGCAGCCGATCATGACATCCGCAGCGGCCACGGCCGGGCGGAGTGAGTCAGCGTCCAGGGCTGTGCCTCCCCGGGTTGCGACGAACCCTTCGGCACGGCCGGACGAGGAGAAGACCGACACGTCTGTGCAGCCGCGTTCACGCAGCAGTGCCATGGTGGCGCCGGCGTACGCACCGGTTCCAAAAACGACAACCTTCTTGGCGGACCAGTCAGGATTTTCGGAGAGATCGGTTGCGAGGTCCAGGGCTACGGACACGATGGACAGGCCCCGCGAGCCGAGTGCGGTCTGGGCGCCTACGTCCTTGGCGGTCTTGGAGGCGGCCTGGAAAAGCCGGACCAGCCCGGAGCTGGCGGTGCCTTCATGCTGGGCCGTGATCAGGGCGCGCCGCACCTGGCCGGCGATTTCGCGTTCGCCCACGACGGCGGAGTCGAGTCCCGCACTCACGGCGAAGAGGTGCCGGGTCACTTCGGGGCCGGTCCTGGTGCTGAAGGAGCGGGATACGAGTGGTTCGGCGAGCCCGCTCTTGGCACTGATCTGGGCCACGAGGGCAGCACGGGCGGCCTCGACGTCGTCCGTATTCGGAGCCTCGCCGTAGATTTCGTACCTGTTGCAGGTAGCCAGGACCACGGCCCCGGACACTGCCGGCGAGCCGGAGAGCACGGAAGCGGCAATCCCGGAGGAACCGTTGCTCAACTGAGCAACGGTCTCAAGATCGATGTCGGCGTGTGTAGCCACCAATGAAAAAAGAACCACAGCAGACCTATCATAGCTTTTTCGCAGCTCCGTAGAACAACGGGTACGCCGAAGATGGCCCATGAGGGGCTGTGATTCCTGCCACCGGGCGGCGGCAGGGCCCATCCGTGACAGCCTGTCGTTATCTTTTGCGGCTGATTTTGGGCACAATCGAAGGCATGACTCCTAGCCCCGCCGTCTCCGCTGCCGGCACACTCGCCGCAGACCATCCGCTCATGGATGGCCGCACCGCAGACTCCCCGCTGATCACGGCCTACCGGGGCGGCAAGCCGTCCCGCCGTCCCGTCTGGTTCATGCGGCAGGCCGGGCGTTCGCTGCCGGAATACCTGAAGGTCCGCGAAGGCATCGCCATGCTGGATTCCTGCCTCCGGCCCGAACTGGCCTCGGAAATCACCCTCCAGCCCGTCCGCCGGCACGACGTGGACGCAGGCATCTTCTTCTCGGACATCGTGATCCCGCTCAAGCTGGCCGGCGTGGGCGTAGACATTGTCCCCGGGGTCGGCCCCGTGCTGGACAAGCCTGTCCGGACGGCAGCAGATGTGGCCGCCCTCCCGAAGCTGACCTGGGAAGCCCTGGAACCCATCCGCGAAGCCGTCCGGCTCACCGTCGCCGAACTGGGCAAGACGCCCCTGATCGGTTTTGCCGGCGCACCGTTCACCCTGGCCGCCTACATGGTGGAAGGCAAGCCCTCCCGCGACCACCTGGGCCCGCGCACCATGATGCACGCCGATCCGGAAACCTGGAACGCCCTGGCCAACTGGGCTGCCGACGCTTCCGGCCTCTTCCTGCGCGCCCAGCTCGAAGCCGGAGCGTCCGCGGGACAGCTCTTCGATTCATGGGCAGGCTCGCTGGGCCTCGCTGACTATCAGCGGTTCGTGGCGGCGGCATCTTCCCGCGCCCTTGACCACGTCCGCCAACTTGGCGCACCGCTGATCCACTTCGGAACCGGCACCTCAGAACTCCTCGTTGCCATGCGTGACGTCGGGGTGGATGTGGTGGGCGTGGACTACCGCTTGCCGCTCGACGAAGCCAACCGCCGGCTGGGCGGCTCCGTACCGCTCCAGGGAAACATTGACCCCGCTCTTCTGTCCGCTCCGTGGGACGTACTTGAAGCTCACGTCCGCCAAGTCATTGCCGCCGGAGCCGGGGCACCCGGCCACGTCCTCAACCTCGGCCACGGCGTCCCGCCGGAAACCGACCCGGACGTCCTGACCCGCGTGGTCAAACTCATCCATTCCATCTCCCCGGAGTAGCCGCGTGGACAGCTCGCCGGCAGAAGCCAGCCAGGCGCTGGTGGTGGGCGGGGGAATATCCGGCCTGCTCGCCGCCAGGGAACTCTCCGCCGCGGGCTACCGGGTGACGGTGCTCGAGGAAAGCGGCGCCTGGGGCGGCTGCGTCGGCAGCCATACTGTGGCCGGAATCAACTTGGACAGCGGGGCAGAATCGTTCGCCACCAGGTCCGACGCCGTCGCCTCCCTCGCCGCCGAACTCGCGCTGGGCACCAACATCGTGCAGCCCCGGCCGGGCGGCGCGTGGGTGCAGCTGCCCGAAGGCCCCCGCGAACTGCCGAAGACCGGTGTCCTGGGTATCCCGGCCAATCCGTGGGACCCGGAAGTCCGGCGGTCCCTGGGCCTGCTCGGTGCGCTCCGGGCCTCAGCGGACCGCTTCCTTCCGGCGTCGGTGGGTGCCGGAACTGACGTAACAAGCGTGGCTGCGCTGGTCCGCGCGCGGATGGGCAAGCGCGTCCTGGAACGGCTGGTGGCGCCGGTGGTGGGGGGCGTCCATTCAGCGGATCCGGGGATGCTCGACGTCGACATGGTGGCGCCCGGTCTCCGTGCCGGACTGCGTCGGGAGGGTTCCCTCGCTGCCGCGGTTTCCGCGCAGCGCAAGGGCAAGGCGGGCGGCCCCGCAAAAGCCGGCGCCGCCGTCGCCGGACTCAAGGGCGGCATGCACACGCTGACCGACGCGCTGGTGGCAGACCTCGCTTCCAGGGGAGTGACCCTCCTGAGGGGTACCCGCGCCGAATCCGCGGACCGCACGTCCGGGGGATGGCGGGTAACCGCCGGGGAAACAACCTACGACGCCGCCGTCCTGGTGGTGGCCACCGACGGTCCCGCCGCCGTCGACCTCCTGGCGCCGTCCGTTCCGGGAATCGCAGGAAAGAAGCCGGGCGCCGGTCCTGACGTGAAGCTGGTGACCCTGGTCATTGGCAATGCAGCGCTGGACAACCGCCCGCGCGGCACCGGCGTCCTGGTGGCGCCGCAAACGCCCGGCATCGGCGCGAAGGCGTTGACGCACGCCACCGGAAAGTGGGAATGGCTGCGCGAAGCCGCCGGGCCGGGCCGGCACGTGGTGCGGTTGTCCTACGGGAGGGCCGACGGCGACGGCGGGCCAGAGAAGCAGCGCGGTCCGGAGACCGATGAGGAACTGCTCGCGGCTGCCCTGCACGACGCCTCGGCACTGCTGGAAGTTCCCATCCGGCGCAGTGACGTTGTGGACTGGGACGTGGTCCGCTGGCGCGGCTCGCTGCCGTTTGCCGCGGTAGGGCACCGTGCCCGGGCAGCGTCCATCCGGGAAGCCTGCTCGGCCACCGGCGCCCTGGCCGTCGTGGGCGGCTGGGTGGCCGGCAACGGCCTGGCAGCCGTGGTGTCCGACACCCGGACGCAGCTGCGAAACCTGCTGTCCTGACCATCGCCGCTGGTCAGGAAGGCGGCCACAGCTTTGGGTCCCACCCGCGCATGCAGAGGCGGCGGTTGCAAACTTTCCTTTGCGTGCAGGCTTTGGTTAGGGTCGATGACCATGGTTCAACACAGGTCCGAGCTTTCAACGTCCCGGACCGGTATCCATGGGGGAATCCGACGCAGCGCAGCAGCAGCCGCAGTCGGAGCGGTACTGGTTCTCACCACAGGCGCGCAGGCGTCCCAAGCGTCCCAAGCGACGCCTGACCCCGGCGACAGCACCGCGTCAGCCACGCTGGGCGCGGGTTTCCTGCCTGTGGATGTGTCCCTCACGATCGGCTCCGGGGATGCCAAGGAATCCGGCGAACCCTGTCAAGCAGCGGCCAAGGACGCCCGTCGGCGGACGGCAGCCTCCGCCGTTACCCCGGTGCCGGCGTCGCTGGTCCCGGCGGTGCAGGCATCCCTGACGGCGACTGCGACTGCGACGGCCAGTGTTTCTCCCACGGCCAGTGCCACCGTTGCTCCCACGTCCACTGCCAGGGCACTGACGGCGCCGGCCGTGACCCTCCCGCCGGTTCCGCTTCCGGACTTGCCCCTGCCGCTGCCGTCCGGCACCCCGAACGGTCCATCGGAAACCGCCGTGGCACCTGCCGGTGACGCCACCACGCAGGCCGCACCGGAATCCCGCCAATCGCAGGCCGTCCCCGAGCTCCAGGCGGCCCGGCAGGCTCCGGCCGTTCCCCGGCCGCAGGCGCCGCAGGTTCCCGCAACGACGGTTGCCCCGGCGGCCGCCCGGCCCTCGTCCACGGACGGCGCCGCCCGGTCCGCCGAAGCCGTTCCCGGCAGCAGCGCTTCCGCGGACGGTGCTTCGGGCACTGCCGGGTCGCCGGGTGCGAACCGGCTGGCATCTGCGGCGAGGGGGCTTGGACAGGTTGCGGACACGCGCGTGCCCCGGGCCGCAACATTGCCAGGCAGTGCCGCTGCCAGCAGCACCGTGCGCAGTACCGGCACGCTGACGCCGGCGCAGTCGGGAATGCAGACGGCTGTGGTGTGGCTGGGCATAGGGCTGGTTGCCGTGGGCGGCGCCGCGGGCCTCGTTTACCTGCGTCTTCGCAAGCCCTGACGGGCGCTCCGCCGGCACCGGAGGCTGCGGCGTCTGTGACATTAAGCACTTCTACACGCCGTAGAAGTCTCCGGTTTCGACTTGGCGGTACCGAAGGGGCAAACTTGTAACCATGAGCCACACTTCTGCCGAATCTGTCACTAAAACCGAAGAATCAGCCGAGCAGTTCTTCACCCTCTGGACGGTCTTTAAGCGGTCAGGGCAGGTTGCCCGCAGCGCCGATGCTGCAGTTGAGTTCGAAACGCTGCTGGAACGGCTCGCCGCCGCCGGTGTCACGCACCGCGGAAGCTACGACGTCTCAGCCATGCGCGCCGACGCCGACGTGATGGTGTGGCTCCACGGCTCCAAGCCGGAGGCCCTGCAGCAGGCCATCCGCGACATCCGCCGCAGCAACCTTTTCGCGGGCACGGAGATTGTCTGGTCCGCCATGGGCGTCCACCGCGAAGCAGAGTTCGCCAAGAACCACACCCCGGCCTACTCACGCGGCGTCGCCCCGGCCGAATGGCTGTGTGTCTACCCGTTCGTCCGCTCCTACGAGTGGTACATCCTGCCCGAGGAGGAACGCGGCGGAATGCTGCGCGAACACGGACTCCTTGGCCGCGAGTTCCCGCAGGTCATTTCCAACACGGTTTCCTCCTTCGCCCTGGGCGACTGGGAATGGATCCTTGGCCTTGAGGCCCCCGAGCTGGTTGACCTCGTGGACCTTATGCGCCACCTCCGTGCCACCGAAGCGCGGAACCATGTCCGTGAAGAGGTCCCGTTCTACACCGGACGCCGGGTCTCCGCCGAGGAAGTAGCCGAGGTACTCGCATGAGCCCGCTCGACCCCCAGACCGCCGCCGCCAATCCCGTCACCGAGGCCGGCCGCATGGCTCCCAAGAATTACGACGCCGTCCTCCTCGCCTCCTTCGGCGGGCCCGAGGGCCAGGACGACGTCATCCCGTTCCTCCGCAACGTCACCCGCGGCCGCGGGATCCCCGACGAACGGCTCGAGGAAGTTTCGCACCACTACCGTGCCAACGGCGGCATCAGCCCCATTAACCAGCAGAACCGCGAGCTGAAGGCCGCACTCGAGGCTGAACTCGGTGCCCGCGGCATCGAACTGCCTGTGTTGTGGGGCAACCGCAACTGGGCGCCGTACATCCCGGAGACGCTGCAGGACGCGTACGACGCCGGGCACCGCCGCCTGCTGATGGTCACCACCAGTGCCTACTCCTGTTATTCCAGCTGCCGCCAGTACCGCGAGGACATCGGCATGGCCCTGACGGACACCGGCCTGGACGGCCGCCTCGAAGTGGATAAGGTCCGCCAGTACTTCGACCACCCCGGTTTTGTTGAGCCTTTCATTGAGGGCACCGCCGCGGGCCTCGCCGAGGTCCGCGCCAAGCTGGCCGATGCAGGTACCCCCGACGCTCCGGTCCAGATCCTGTTCGCCACCCACTCCATCCCCACCCGGGACGCCGAGGCCGCCGGCCGGTCGGAGGGCGAACCGCGCGAATTCGAGGAAGGCTCCGCCTACGTGGCGCAGCACCTTGCCACGGCCGCTGCTGTCATTGAGCGCGTGAAGGAACAATTCGGACTCACCGCGGACTGGTCGCTGGTGTACCAGTCGCGGTCCGGTGCCCCGCACGTGCCGTGGCTCGAACCCGACATCAACGACGCCATTGAGGAACTCGCAGGCAAGGGCACCAAGGGAATCGTCATCGTTCCGCTCGGCTTCGTCAGCGACCACATGGAGGTCGTCTGGGACCTGGACACCGAGGCCCTGGAAACCTGTGCCAACCTTGGGCTGGCGGCTACCCGCGTCCCCACTCCGGGCACGCACCGGAAGTTCGTCAACGGACTGGTGGACCTGATCTCCGAACGCACGCTGGCCAACAACATCAGCGACCGCCCGGCGCTGACCGGCCTAGGGCCCTGGTACGACGTGTGCCGGCCCGGCTGCTGCGCAAACTTCCGTGGCGGGAAACCCACCATCGCAGGAGCGGACACGACCGTCGGTACCGGGCACGACCCGTATCCGGCCGCCGGATCCGACACCGCGTCGGGCCAAACCGGGGAAGCAGTGCAGCAGTGACAGTCCGCATCGGTACCCGGGCCAGCAAGCTTGCCCTGACCCAGACGCAGCAGACCGCGGACCAGCTCGCCGCCGTCGGAGGCTTCCCCGTGGAGCTCGTCCACATCCGCACCGACGGCGACGTCCTCACCGGACCGCTCTCGCAGATGGGCGGCACGGGCGTATTCGTGGCCGCTTTGCGCGACGCCCTGCTCCGCGACGAATGCGACGTCGCCGTGCACTCCCTGAAGGACCTCCCCACGGGAGCCGCAGTGGGCCTGAGCCTTGCGGCGACGCCCAAACGCGTGGATGTCCGCGACGTGCTGTGTGCCAGGGACGGACTCAAGCTTGCCGACCTTCCCGCGGGCGCCAAGGTGGGGACGGGTTCGCCGCGGCGCGCAGCCCAGTTGCGGGCCGCGCGCGCCGACCTGGAGATAGTGGATATCCGCGGCAACGTGGATACCCGACTGGGCCGGGTCCCCGGACTGCCCGGCAACACCACCGCCGAGGTGGTTCCCGGGAAGTCCTGCGATCTCGATGCCGTGGTGTTGGCCGCAGCGGGACTGGAGCGCATCGGCCGGCTGGACGCCGTCAGCGAATACCTTGAACCCGATGTGATGCTCCCGGCCGCTGGCCAGGGGTCGCTCGCCATCGAGTGCCGGACCGCCGACGCGCCGCACAAACCCGGATCAACAGAGGGATCCCAGGAAGTGCTGGCGCAGGCCCTTGCCGCCCTCGACGACCCCGACACCCGGCTGGCCGTCACCGCGGAACGTGCCCTGCTGGCCAGGCTCGAAGCCGGCTGCGCCGCTCCCGTCGGTGCCTACGCGTACCGCAAGGGCAGCATGCTCCACCTGGAAGCCGTGGTGTGTGCCGTGGACGGGAAAGCTTCCGTCCGGGACAAACGCGCCACGGACGGGCTTACCGACGTGGGCGCGACGCTGTTGGGCATTGAACTGGCCGAAGTCCTCCTTGCCGGCGGAGCCGCCGACATTGCCGACCTCCAGGCCTCCTGACCGGGCGATGACGATGCCTTCCAGCGCACCCGGCCAGCACGGACCGCTCAGCGGAACCCGCGTCCTGGTAACCCGCAGCCCGGAACGGTCGGCGGCGCTTGTCCAGGCGCTGGCCCGGGCAGGAGCCACGCCCGTCCTGCTGCCGCTGATCGACTTTGAACGCGCGCCTGACCAGCATGCCCTGGACGTAGCCTGCGACGCACTGGCCGCCGGTGCCTTCGACTGGCTGGTGGTCAGCAGCGCCACCACCGTCCACGTCCTGATGGAAAAGGCAGCGGAACGCGGACTGGAACTGGGCCGCCTGGTCCCTCAGGCCACCAGGATCGGGGCGATCGGACCCGCCACCCGCAGGATCCTGGAATCCCAGGGCCTGGCAGTGGAACTGACGCCGGCCGGCGAACAGTCGGCCGCGGGCTTCCTGGAAGCCTGGACCGGGCGCGGCAGGGTCCTGCTGCCCCAGGCCGACATTGCCGCCGCCACACTGGCTGACGGACTGGCCCACCGCGGCAGTGACGTCACAGCGGTAACGGCCTACCGCACGGTCGACTTCCCGGCGGCAGCGGAACGCAGGCTCGCCGTGCAGCCGGAAGACGCCGGCGCCGGCCAGGCGACGGCGTCGTACGCGCTGCTCACACCCGAAGCCGCAGCGGCTGAAATCGAAGGCGGACAAATCTCCGCGGTGGTGGCCGCATCCCCGAGCGCCGTGCGCCGCCTTGCCGCCCTGTCACCGTTGGCCGTCTGCCGGCTCGTGGCCATCGGACGTTCGACGGCGGAACAG
Organism: Pseudarthrobacter sp. SORGH_AS 212; assembly: GCF_030818145.1. NCBI lineage: Bacteria > Bacillati > Actinomycetota > Actinomycetes > Micrococcales > Micrococcaceae > Pseudarthrobacter > Pseudarthrobacter sp. SORGH_AS 212. Next base: position 3,602,667 of record NZ_JAUTAA010000001.1, read on the forward strand.
GCGGCCGCGCTGGACCTGCCCGTGGCCGCGGTGGCGGAGGAGCCCACGCCGGAAGGGCTGGTGGCCGCCGTCGTGAAAGCCCTCACCCCACCCTGACCGGGCAGACCACCCGCCGCAGCAGCACCCACGCAACAACCTGAAGGACATCATCCATGACTTTCCCCAGCCAACGCCCCCGCCGCCTGCGCACCACCCCCGCCATGCGCCGGCTCACCGCCGAAACCCGGCTGGCCCCCGCCGAACTCATCCTTCCTGCCTTCATCCGCGAAGGGCTCACCGAACCCAACCCCATTACGTCCATGCCAGGCGTGGTGCAGCACACCACCGACTCCCTTAAGCGGGCTGCAGCCGAGGCGGTTGAACTTGGCCTGGGCGGCATCATGCTCTTCGGCATCCCGGAAACCCGCGACGCCGAAGGGACAGCTTCCCTCGACCCGGAGGGTGTCCTGAACAAGGCCATCAGCGACGTCCGTGCCGAAGTGGGCGACGACCTGGTCATCATGAGCGACGTCTGCCTGGATGAATTCACCGACCACGGACACTGCGGAGTGCTCGACGCCGACGGGTACGTCGACAACGACCGCACCGTGGAAATCTACGCCAGGATGGCCGTTGCCCAGGCCGAGGCCGGCGCCCACATGCTGGGGCCATCCGGCATGATGGACGGCCAGATCGCCGCCATCCGGGCAGCCCTCGACGACGCCGGCCACGCAAACACCTCGGTGATCGCCTACTCGGCGAAATACGCTTCGGCGTTCTACGGGCCGTTCCGGGAAGCTGTGGATTCACAGCTCAAGGGCGACCGGCGGACCTACCAGATGGACGCCGGCAACCGCACCGAGGCACTGCGTGAGGTGGAACTGGACCTCGCGGAAGGCGCGGACATCGTCATGGTCAAGCCGGCCATGAGCTACCTGGACATTGTGGCTGACGTCGCCGCCATGAGCCCCGTGCCGGTGGCGGCCTACCAGATCTCAGGCGAGTACGCGATGATCGAAGCCGCTGCCGCCAACGGCTGGATCGACCGCAAGGCAGCCATTGCCGAGTCCGTCCTCGGCATCCGCCGGGCGGGCGCCCACATGGTGCTGACCTACTGGGCCGCCGAGCTCGCCGGCTGGCTGAAGGAAGCCCGGTGACCGGGACTTCCGGCGAAGGACCTGTCCCGGAATCGCCGGCCGCTTCCCCAACAGCCCCAGTGGGCGGGAACCGCATCCTCCTGGGCCTGAACACTTTCGGCGATGTCGGCACGAATCCGGACGGCAGCCCCCAACCGCACGCCCACGTCCTGCGCCAGCTGCTGGAGCAGGCGGAACTTGCCGACGCCGTCGGACTCCATGCCTTTGGTGTGGGGGAGCACCACCGCAAGGACTACGCCGTGTCCGCGCCGGAGGTTTTCCTGGCCGCAGCCGCGGCGCGCACGTCCCGGATCCGGCTCGGCTCCGCCGTGACCGTGCTGAGCTCCGACGATCCCATCCGGGTGTTCCAGCGATTCTCCACGGTGGATGCGATCTCGAACGGCCGCGCCGAAGTCATGCTGGGGCGCGGATCCTTCGTGGAATCGTTCCCGCTCTTCGGCCTTGACCTGGCCGACTACGAGGTCCTCTTCGAGGAAAAGCTGGAGCTTTTTGACAAGGTGCGGGCGCAGAAACCCGTGCATTGGGAAGGGCGGACCCGTCCCTCACTGCACGGGCTGAGCGTCTACCCGCCGCTCGAACACCACCTGCTGCCCACGTGGATTGGCGTGGGCGGCACACCCGAATCCGTCCTGCGGTGCGCCCAGTACGGGTACCCGATCATCTTCGCCATCATCGGTGGCCAGCCGCGTGCCTTCAGCCCGCTGGCGGACCTCTACCGCGAGGCCATGGGCAAGTACGGACATCCCATGCAGCAGGTGGCCACGCACTCGCCGGGGCATGTCGCTGCCACGGACGAGCGGGCGCGGGAGGAGTTCTTCCCGCACTGGCTGGCCCTACGCAACCGGCTCGGTGCCGAACGCGGCTGGGGTCCGGCAGGTCGCGGCGAGTTTGACGCCCTGTGCGCCCCGGAAGGCGCCCTGTACGTCGGCTCCCCGGACACTGTGGCGCGCAAGATCGTCCAGCTGAAACGGAACCTGGGCGTGGACCGCTTCGACTTCAAGTACAGCAACGGACCGCTGCCACATGCGGCCATGATGCGCTCCATCGAACTGCTGGGCACGGCGGTTGCGCCCCGGGTGGCAGAAGCCCTCGCCGGCTGACCTTTCGCGCCGCCTGCTGACGCCCCGCGACGCCGGCCCCGGCACTGCCGGCGGCTGACCAGGGCGGCACCCGGAGCGCCGGCAAACTGAGAGAATAGGAACCATGACTTCCAGCACCCCTCGCAACGAGGAACTTTTCGACCGCGCCCGCAAGCTGATGCCGGGCGGGGTCAACTCGCCGGTCCGGGCCTTCGGGTCGGTCGGCGGAACGCCCCGGTTCATGGTCTCGGCCAAGGGCCCGTACCTGATGGACGCCGACGGCAACGAATATGTGGACCTGGTGTGCTCATGGGGTCCGGCCCTGCTGGGCCACGCCCATCCGGCCGTGCTTGACGCGGTCCACGCTGCAGTGGACCGCGGCCTGTCCTTCGGAGCCTCCACTCCGGATGAGGCCAACCTGGCCGAGATCGTCATGGAACGCGTCCCCGCCGTCGAACGGCTCCGCATGGTCTCCACCGGCACCGAGGCCACCATGACCGCCGTCCGGCTGGCCCGCGGGTTCACCGGGCGGAACCTCATCATCAAGTTCGCCGGCTGCTACCACGGGCACCTGGACGGGCTGCTGGCCGCCGCAGGATCCGGGGTGGCAACCCTCGCCCTGCCCGGTTCGGCCGGTGTCACCGAGGCAACCGCGGCCGAAACCCTGGTCCTGCCCTACAACGACCTCGCGGCCGTGAAAGAGGCGTTCGCCACCCACGGGCCCAACATCGCGGCCGTCATCACCGAGGCAGCCCCCGCCAATATGGGCGTGGTCACTCCCGGCGAGGGCTTCAACCTGGGCCTCTCCCAGATCACCCGGGAGCATGGCGCGCTGCTCATCGTGGATGAAGTGCTGACCGGCTTCCGCACGGGCTACTCCGGCTACTGGGGGCTCACCGGCGGTGCTCCGGACGCAGCAGACCCGTGGACGCCGGACCTGCTCACCTTCGGGAAGGTCATCGGCGGCGGAATGCCGACGGCGGCCCTGGGCGGACGTGCCGACGTCATGGACTACCTCGCGCCCACCGGCCCGGTCTACCAGGCCGGGACACTCTCCGGAAACCCCGTAGCGATGGCAGCCGGCGTGGCCACCCTGACCCACGCGACCCGCGATGTGTACTCCTACATCGACGTGCGGTCACTGGAACTGTCGTCCGCCCTGTCCACGGCGCTGGACGCAGCCGGCGTGGACCACTCCATCCAGTTCGCCGGGAACCTCTTCTCGGTGGCGTTCGGAACCTCGGCCCACGGGGTCCACAACTACGCAGATGCGCAGGGTCAGGAGGCGTTCCGCTACGCCCCGTTCTTCCACTCGATGCTGGATTCCGGCGTATACCTGCCCCCGTCGGTATTCGAGGCCTGGTTCCTGTCCGCCGCGCACGACGACGCTGCCATGAACCGGATTTTCGACGCCCTGCCCGCCGCGGCCAGGGCTGCCGCAGCCGCGCAGGGCTAGTCCGCCCGGGCCAGTCCCGTGGGTGGACAGTCCCGCCCTGGCCGGTCCCGCGCAGGCTGGTCCCGCGTCAGGCGAGGTGCCCCCCATTGGCGAGGGCCGGCGTCGTGCGCTTCCCTGAGCCTTGTTCCCAGGACCCTGCCTTGACGGCGGGGTCCTGCGAACAAGCGTCGGACGCACGGCCCAAACCATAAGGAAAGATCCCCGGCTGCGGCGCAACCGGGGATCTTTCTTGTGTAGCTGAGGCTAGAGGACGTCCGAGAGGAAGCCCCTCAGCCGGTCCGTGGCGGGAGACGTGAAGATCTGCTCCGGCGGGCCGGACTCCACCACCACGCCGGCGTCCATGAATGTCACGGTGTCCGACACGTTCCGGGAGAAGCCCATCTCGTGCGTCACCACCACCATGGTCATGCCACCCTTGGCCAGGTCTGTCATCAGCGCGAGGACACCCTTGACCAGCTCGGGGTCCAAAGCTGATGTGGCCTCGTCGAAGAACATGACTTCGGGCTTCATGGCCAGCGCCCGGGCGATCGCGACGCGCTGCTGCTGGCCGCCGGAAAGGTTGGCCGGCCGGACATCCGCTTTGTGCTTCAATCCCACCAGGTCCAGCTGCTCCAGGGCTTCGGCACGCGCCTGGTCCTTGGGCAGCTTCCGCAGCTTGCGCAGGGCCAGCGTCACGTTCTCCGCCACCGTCTTGTGCGGGAAGAGGTTGAACTGCTGGAACACCATGCCGATCCGCTGGCGCAGCTCGTCCGGGTTGTCCTTCAGGACCGAGCGGCCATCCAGCAGGATGTCGCCCTGGTCCGGTTCGATCAACCGGTTCATGACCCGCAGCAGGGTGGACTTGCCCGAACCCGATGGGCCGATCACCGAAGCGGTGGTGCCCTTCTCGACGTGCAGGTCGATGCCGCGCAGGACGTGGTTGTGTCCGAACGAAAGGTGAAGGTTCTTGCCGGTCAGGGTTCCGGAAGCGAATTCCGTCATGCCTGTGCCCCCTTGCCGATAGGTGCTGCCGCGTCGTCGGGTTCCTTCTTCTCCGGCCGGCCCGTGCGGAGCCGGTTATCGATGAAGTTGACGAAGTGGGTGAGCGGGACGGTCAGGATCAGGTACAGGACACCCGCAGCCACCAGCGGCGAGAGGTTGCCCGTGTTCGCCATGGCATCGTTACCGATCCGGAAGATCTCCCGGTCCGAGGCAGCAAGGCCCAGCATGAACACCAGCGAGGAGTCCTTCAGCAGCGAGATGAACTGGTTCACCAGGGCAGGCAGGACGCGGCGGATACCCTGAGGCACCACCACCAGGCGCATGGAACTGCCGTAGCTGAACCCGAGCGCCCTCGACGCCTCAAGCTGCCCCTTTTCGACACTCTGGATGCCTGAACGGAAGATCTCGCCAATGTACGCGGCGGCGACCAGGGTCAGGGCCAGGATGCCCAACGGGTACGGGTTCCGCGACCCCGTGATTTCCCGGGCAATCGGGCTCAGGCCGATGCCGATCACCAGGATCACGAGGATGGCCGGGAGGCCACGGAAAATGTCGGTGTAGATGCGGGCAACCCAACGCGCGCCGGCGTTCCGTGAGATTCCCATCATGGCCAGCAGCAGTCCCAGCAGGGAACCGAGGATGCCGGAGGCCACGGCGAGGATCAGGGTGTTGGGCAGGCCCACCGACAACAGGGAGGGAATGACCTTGGCCATTTCCTCCCAGTTGAAGAAGGTGTCAGCCAGTTGATCGAGGAGATCCATAAACGTCCGGGCTCAATCAGCTCTGGGGAACCGTGGCGGCCTTGCTGCCCGGCTTCCAGTCAGTCGGCGTTTCGCGGTCCGGGTACCACTCCTTGGTGAGCTTGGACCAGGTGCCATCGGCAATCACGGCGTCCAGGCCGGAGTTCAGTGCGTCGATCAGGGGCTGGTTGTCCTTGGCGACGGCGTAGGCCGTGAAGTTCTGCGTGTTGACCACGGACTCGGCGATGACAGTGCCGTCACCCTCCTTGACCTGGCCGGTTGCCTGCTGCGACGGCGCCACCCAGGCGTCGACCTGGCCGTTGCGCACGTTGGCGTAGACCGTGGCGTAGTCCGGGAAGCGGATGGGCTCGAGCTTGAGCGTGTTGGTGACGTAATCGTCCTGGACCGTGCCCTGGACGACGCCGATGCGGAGGTCGCCCTTGAGGTCGTCGAAGCCTTTGACGTCGCTGTCCTTCTTCGCGACAACAGCCATGAAGCCGAAGTCATAGCCGTTGGTGAAGCCAACGTTCTGGCGGCGGGCGTCCGTGGTTGAGATCGAGGAGGATCCGACGTCGAACTGCTTGGTGGAAACCTGGGACAGCAGTGCGGAGAAGTCCGTAGCCACGAACTCGACCTCAAGGCCCAGCTTGCCGGCGATGGCCCGCAGGAGCTCGTTGTCGTAGCCGGTGAACTTGCCGGACGGGTCGATGAAGATGTTCGGCGGGGCGTCGGAGAGCGTGCCCACTTCGAGCTTGCCTTCGGTGTTCAGGCCAAGCTTGGTCTTGTCGATCTTGTCGACAGGGGTGACATCGGCGGTGGTGTACTTGTCCAGCGTCTGCTGGTCGCTGCCCTGCAGGGCGTCTGTGGGCGTTCCGCTCGGCTGGGAAGAGCCGGAGCCGCATGCGGCCAGGGAGACCGCCAGTGCAATGGCAACGGGAGCGGTTGTCAGCCACTTCATCGCTTTGATTTTCATCAGGTTGTCACTTTCATTGAGTCTTAAGTCAACCGGGCCGCAAGGCTGCGCTGGTGGCGCCTGGCACCTGCCCGGTGCTGGTCCAGCGTGGCCAGGGCAGGGGTGACCGCAAAACTAAATTCTCTCACCTTGGGCAAATGCCGCCGTGAGACGAAGATCAGGGTGAGGTGCTGGCAAAAAGCCGCATGAAATTCGAGTCTGGGCAACCGTTGAGCGCCGGGTGGCCGTTCATATCCAGTACAGCCGAACAGATGGGTGATACTGAAAGCGCCAAATGTTACGCGGCACTACTGTGACGTGCCTCGCACTCGGCTTCCGGGAGCTAGAACCCGCCGCCCGTGGCGTCCTGCGGGGGCAGCACGGGCCAATCACCTTCGATGACGGCCGTGGGCTTCGTTTTGCGAAGATACCCCTGGAAATCCGCGGCCTGCGTCACCGCCCAGTCCACCTGCAGCTGGTGGAGCTGGCTTGCGGGCATCATCAGTTTAGGGAATTTTCCTGCCATGGCGTCCAGGACCTTCAAGGTGGCCAGGGCGTCGGCTGCGGAGGTGTGGGCATTGTCGAGGACCACGCCGTACTCCTCGCAGAGGGCCGTCAGCGTGCGTTTGCCTTTGCGGTAGCGGTCCACCTGTTTGTTCATGATGTAGGGATCCAGCACGGGGAACCGGGTCAGCTGGGGAACACCGTACCGGGCGGACTCCGCCGCCAGGACCGTGAAGTCGTAGCTGGCGTTGAACGCGATAACGGGGACGCCGGTATCGAAAAGCTCCTGCAGCACTGCGGCAAGCTCCCTGGTGACCTCATGCGCGGGCCGGCCGTCCTTGCGTGCCTGCTCAGTGGTGACGCCGTGCACATCGCTTGCTTCGGTGGGGATTTCAACCCCCGGATCGGCCAGCCACTCGTGCTCCCGGATGACCTCGCCCCTGTGGTCCACAACGGTGACCGATGCGGTAACTATCCGGGCGGCCCGCGAGTTGCGGCCGGTGGTTTCCAGGTCAAAAGCGGCGCGGGGGAGGGTGTTCCAGGTGCTCATACCTCCACGCTAAAGGGACCCCCGGACAATTCCGTGGAACGCCACTGCGGCTACATTGGATCAATGCGGATTGAGTATGTGCAGGCGGTCCTTGCCATCGTGAGGATGGTGCCGGCGGGATCCGCGGTATCGTATGGCGACGTCGCGGAACTGCTGGGTTCCGGGGGACCCCGCCAGGTCGGTTCGGTCATGAGCCACTACGGCAGTGGCGTCCCGTGGTGGCGGATCCTGAAAGCCAGTGGACACGCCCCCGAAGGACACGAGGCAGACGCGCTGCGCCGCTACCTTGAGGAAGGGACGCCGTTGGCCGGCGCCTACCGGGAGTGGCAGCGCACCGGAGAAGGCCGGTGGCGGGTGGACCTCCAGGCGGCGCGCTGGGCACCCGATGGAGAGGATTTCGACCGGATGGATGCGGTGGCGGAGCAACTGGAGCGCGAGCTTCATAGATTGTCAGTGGCTGATGATGGGATGTCGGTGTGACGGTAACACTTCCACTGACAGGCCCGGCTGGCAGATACCCAGAGGACTATCCGGCCCCGTCTGGCCAAGGTTTTGGCGATCGGGATGGCGCGGGCGGGGAGGCTCCCGACGGCCGCGCTGCGCAGGGTCGGCTCTCCGGAGCGGGTCCCCTCAGGCTGCTTCCTCCGAGCCAGTCCCATGCCGAACGGCCCGCTCTGACCCCGGACCAGCAAGCCGCCGTCGACGTTGCGGCCGGTTCCGGGCCGGTGCTGGTCCCGGGAGCCCCCGGAACCGGTAAGACCACCGTCCTTGTTGAGGCCGCCGTGGAGCGCGTCCACCGCGACGGCCTTGATCCCGCAGGGATCCTGATCCTCGCCCCCACCCGCCTGGCCGCGGACCACCTCCGCGACCGCTTCACCGCCCGCCTGGACAGAAGCCTCAGCACCACCCCGGCACGGACCTGGGCCTCCTACGCATTCGACCTCATCAGGAGGGCCAAGGCTGAGGGCATCATCCCCCTCGCCAGGCCGCCGCGGCTCCTCTCGGGGCCGGAACAGGACCTGATTATCAAGGAACTGCTGGAAGGGCACCGGCTGCCCGGGCTGGAACTGCCCTGGCCCGCCGACCTTGGGGGCGCCCTGGAGACCCGCGGGTTCCGGCAGGAAGTCCGCCAGCTCTTCGACCGCATCATCGAGTCCGGCCGGACACCCGCCGACCTGGTGGAGCTGGGCAAGGTGTGCGGCAGGCAGGACTGGATCGCGGCAGCGGCCCTCTACAGCGAATACAGGGATGTCCTGGACCTGCGCATGCCGGAGGCTTTCGACCCGGCCGGCATCATCACCGCTGCCCGGCAGATCTTCCAGGACGCCCCGGAATTCCTCGCCGCGGAGCGGCAACGGCTGCAGCTGATCCTGGTGGATGACATCCAGGAAGCCAACCCGGCGGTCTTCGAACTGTTGGCAGACATTGCCGCCGGCAAGGACTGCCTGGTCACCTCGTCTCCGGATACCGTGGTCCAGGGGTTCCGCGGCGCCCGGCCCGATCTTGTGGCCGAGTTGCCCCGCCTGCTGTCGCCGGACGCCCTGGTGCTCGAAAGGCCCCTATGGCACGCCCACCGGCTCGCTCCCGCGGTCGCGGAAGCGTGGCTCGGTGTAGCAGGCCGCATTTCCCAGCGGGCCGGCGGCCAGCTTTCGCGCCGCCTGGAGCAAGGCTCCGGCGGCGACGGTCCAGGCCGGGTTGAAGCCCATCTGGTGCCCTCGGCCGTCCACGAGTTGCGGTACGTGGCCCAGCGGATTCTCGACCAGCACATCGGCCAGGGCCGGCCCCTGACAGACATCGCCGTCATCGTGCGCAACGGCGGCCAGGTCAGCGAACTGCAGCGATACCTGTCCGGGCAGGGCATCCCGGTGCGGGTCCCGGTGGCTGAGTCGGCGGTGCGCGACGAAGTGGCCGTCCGCCCCCTCCTCGACGCCTATGCCATCGCGCTGGACCCCTCGCTCCTGACACCCGAAGCGGCAGTGTCACTCCTGACGTCCAGGATCGGTGGGGCCACCCCCCTTGAACTCCGGCGGCTCCGGCAATCGCTTCGGCGCGAGGAGCTGACGGCTGGCGGCGGCCGCGGCAGCGACTCCCTGCTGGTCGAGGCGCTCCTGGAGCCGGGGGCGCTGGGTAGCCTGGGGATTGAAGGCCGTGCCGCCCGCCGGACTGCCCGGATGATCCAATCCGGAAAAGAAGCAGCCAGCCAACCGGGGGCCAACGCCGAGTCTGTGCTGTGGGCCCTGTGGAGCGCCACCGGCCTTTCCGCGGCCTGGACGGAAACCGCCCTGGCCGGGGGACCGCACGGCGCCCGGGCGGACAGGGACCTGGACGCGATGATGGCCCTGTTCCACACGGCAGAGCGCTACGTGGACCAGATGCCAGGCGCCGGTCCGGAACAGTTCCTGGAATACCTCCTGAACCAGGAGCTGCCCATGGACACTCTCGCCGCCCGCGCCCAGGTGGACGACGCCGTCGAACTCATGACCCCCGCCAGCGCCGCCGGCCGGCAATGGCCAGTTGTCCTCATTGCAGGCCTGCAGGAAGGGGTGTGGCCCAATACCAGGCTTCGGGGGGAGCTCCTGGGCAGCACACTGTATGCAGACGCTGTTGAGCACGGGACGTCCTATGCCCTGCAGCGCGACCCGCTCAGCCGGCTGCGCGACATCCGGTATGACGAACTCCGCAGCTTTTCCACCGCTGTCTCCCGTGCGGAGGAACTGCTCATCTGCACTGCAGTGGCCTCCGAAGACGACCAGCCGTCGTCGTTCCTGGACTACGCCGCACCGCTGGACCCGGGTGAGGATGCAAGGGGCTTCACGGCAGTGGAACGGCCCATGACGCTGCGTGCCCTCGTCGCGGAGCTGCGCCAGCATGCACAGCTGGACGGCGCCCCGGCGCAGGAGGCGGCGAAGGTCCTGGCTGGCCTCGCCGCCGCCGAGCCTCCGGTCCCAGGCGCCCATCCGGACAGCTGGTGGGGGATTCAGCCGCTCACATCCACCGACGCCGTGGTGCCGCCGGGCGGCACGGTGTTTGTCTCCCCCTCAAAGGTCGAATCCGTGCAGAAATCGCCGTTGGACTGGTTCGTCCAGGCAGCCGGCGGCGAAGCCGCGACAGACTTTGCCCGCAGCCTCGGCACGCTGGTCCACGCCATCGCCCAGGACATGCCTGATGCCTCCGGCCAGGAATACGTTGCAGAGCTTGCCCGCCGCTGGCCGCAGCTGGGAATGAAAGACAACTGGGAGGGCAGGCTCGACCACCAGAGGGCCGAGGCCATGGTGCGGAAGCTCGCCCAATACGTGCTGGTGATGCGCGGCAGCGGCCGCCGCCTGCTGGGCGTGGAACAGGACTTTGACGTTGCCCTGGGAGAAGTGTTGCTCGATGACGCATCTTCGCGGGAAGCGGTGCTTCGCGGTCAGGTGGACCGGCTGGAAATCGACAGCGAGGGAAGACTGGTCATCGTCGATCTGAAAACAGGGAAACGGCAGCCAGGGAAGACTGAATTGGCCGGCCACCCGCAGTTGGGCGCCTACCAGGCCGCCGTTCTCGCGGGCGGTTTCGACGATGGCAGCGACACCGGGCAGGTGCTTCCCGGCGGGGCGGTCCTTGCCCAGCTGGGGACAACGGCGAAATCGCCGGCTGTCCAGGAACAGGAGCCGCTGGACCCGCAGGACAACTGGGCGCTCGACATGGTCAAGGAGGCCGCAGCCGTCATGGGAGGAAATACGTTCGAGGCCCGGCACGACCCCGGCAAGGGAAGCTTCGGCGGGCACGGCTGCCGGCTCCCTGAGGTCTGCCCGCTCTGTGCCCGCGGGCGGCAGGTGACTGAATGAGCCAGGATGTGCAGGTGCCCCTCGACGGCCGGCCAACCGCCGAACCTGCCGGCGGTGAATCCCCGCCGCCTGTTCGGTTCAGCCCTGAGGAACTTTCGGTCCTGCTGGGTGAGAAGAACGTCCCCACCGCGGAGCAGTCGGCAATTATCTCCTCACCGCTGACGCCGCGGTTGGTCATTGCCGGGGCAGGTTCGGGCAAGACCGCCACCATGGCGGACCGTGTGGTGTGGCTCGTGGCCAACGGCTGGGTCCGGCCCGAGGAAGTCCTTGGTGTGACGTTTACCCGGAAAGCCGCGGGGGAACTCGCGTCGCGGATCAGGGCCAAACTGGTGGCTTTGCAGCGGGTGGCTTCCCGGGGTACCGGCGCACCGCTGTTTCCTGCCGGGATGATCAGCAGTGACGCCCTTGAGCCCAAGGTTTCCACCTACCATTCCTTCGCCAGTGGCATCGTGTCGGACTACGGGCTTCGGCTCGGTGTCGAGCGGGACGTCGTGCTCCTTGGCGGGGCGCAGGCGTGGCAGCTCGCCACCGAAGTCGTCGAGGCGTACGACGGCGAGTACGGCCACTTCCGCGCGGCCAAGTCCACACTCGTGAAGGCCGTCATCCAGTTGGCCGGCGAATGTGCCGAACACCTGCAGGAGCCCGAGGAGGTTGAGGCCTGGCTGATGGCCCGGCTTGCCGACTATGAGGCACTGCCGTACCTTGCCCAGAAGCAGAAAAATCCGCCGCAGGCAGCCGCGGACATCGCACGCATGCTGAGGACACGGGCCAGCGTGGCGGACATGGTGGGCCGCTACACGGATGCCAAACGGGCAAGGGGAGCGCTGGACTTTGGGGACCTGGTTTCCCTGGCCGCCCGGGTCGCCCGGGATGTTCCCCTCGCGGCACACATGGAGCGTCAGCGGTACAAGGTGGTGCTGCTTGATGAGTTCCAGGACACCTCCTATGCCCAGTTGGTCCTGTTCTCGCGCCTCTTCGGCGGCGGTCACGCCGTCACGGCGGTGGGCGATCCCAACCAATCCATCTACGGATTCCGGGGCGCCTCGGCAGGGCAGCTGTTCCACTTCGTCCGCGAGTTCCCGGTACGCACCGGCCCGGCGGAAGGCCCCGCCCAGTGGAAGCCCGCCCCCACGTCGTACCTGACAACCGCCTGGCGGAACGGCAAGTCGATCCTGGCCGCCGCCAATGTCATGTCTGAATCCCTGGCCAAGGCAGAAGGGCAGCGCGGACCGGCCGGCGGGGGAGCCACAGCCGCAGCCAGCGTGCCGCCGCTGCAGCCCAGTCCATTCGCAGTGGAGGGCAGGGTGGTCCTGGGGCGTTTCGCCAGCGACGCTGAAGAGGCCGCCGCGCTCGCGGACGATGTCCTGAAATACCGGGTCACTGATTTTGAAACCAAACCGGACGGATCTTCCGTGGCCCCGGCGCTCGCCGTCCTGTGCCGCCGTCGTGCCCAAATGGAAACGATCCGCCGGCAGTTTGAGGCACGCGGCATCGCCTATGAGATTGTCGGGCTCGGCGGACTCCTGGACACCCCGGAGGTGGTGGACCTGGTGGCCACCCTCAGGGTCCTGGCAGACCCCGGCAGGTCCGATGCTTTGATGCGCCTGCTGGCCGGTGCCCGCTGGCGGATTGGACCGGCAGACCTGATGGCACTGCGCGACTGGGCCAGCCACCTGGCCCGCCGGCGCGGGCAGCTTTCAGCAAGTCCGGAGGTTGATGGGCCTGGGGACGACGACGGAACGGTCCCGGAGTCGGACCTGACCGACGGCGCCAGCCTGGTCGAAGCCCTTGACTGGCTGCCCCGCGAGGGCTGGACCTCATCCGCCGGGCGGTGCCTGACGGAGGTTGCCCGCGAAAGGCTCCACCGTCTGTCCGTCGAGCTGCGCCAGCTTCGTGGCTACCTTGGCGATGACCTCACCACCCTGCTGGGCGAAGTTGAACGGGCCATGCTCCTCGACATCGAAGTTGCGGCCCTGCCCGGTGTCAGCATCCACCAGGCCCGGCGGAACCTCGATGCCTTCCAGGACGCCGCTGCCGGGTTCCTGCGCACCTCCCACAGGGTTGACATCCTCGCGTTCCTTTCGTGGCTCGAGGCAGCGGCGGCTGAGGAAAACGGCCTCGAAGCCCCGCCCGGGGACGTGAACAGGGAAGCTGTCCAGCTCCTGACGGTTCACGCCTCCAAGGGGCTGGAATGGGATGCGGTCTTCGTTCCGGGGCTGAACGCCGGTGCTTTCCCCACCGACAGGGATTCGCGCTGGAGCAGCGGAACGGCTGCGCTTCCGTGGCCGCTTCGCGGGGACCGGTCCGACCTCCCGCAATGGGACCTGGACCAGCCTGACCAGAAGGGCTGGATCGATGCCGAAAAGGATTTCAAGGCAGCCGTGCAGGCGCATGGGGAATCCGAGGAACGCCGGCTTGCCTACGTGGCCTATACCCGGGCGAAACATGTCTTGTGGGTGTCCAGCGCTGCCTGGGTAGGATCGCGGTCGGGGCGGAGCACCATGTCCCCCTTCCTTGCCGAGCTGGAAACCTTGGCGTTGCCGGCGGCCGGATCACCTGCCCGTGCCCGCGTGCACCCCCTGTCACTCGATGAAGCAGGCTTGCCGGAAAACAGCCCGCTGACGCTGGAAACGGAAGTGGCGGGCTGGCCCTACGATCCGCTGGAGGGACCAATTGATCCCCGTTCGGGCGAACGGCTCCGTCTCTCCGGAGGGCGCAGGGCACCCATGGAAGCCGCGGCAGCGCGGGTGCGGGCCGAACTGGAAAAACGGCCAGCCGATCTCCGGACCCAGCAGGAACCGGCCAAGAACCCCGGGTTGACCGGCCCGGCCGCCGGATGGGCCAGGGAAGCTGCGCTGCTGCTGCAGCGCCGTTCGCGCCGGTCCCAAGGACAGGACGTCCACCTGCCAACCCACATCTCTGCTTCGACCCTGGTCGATCTCGAAGAGGATCCGGCGGCCGTGCTGGCCAGGCTCCGCCGGCCCGTGCCCCGGGAACCGGGGATGTCCGCGCGCAAGGGGACAGCCTTCCACGCATGGGTGGAAGACTACTTCGGCTCCGCGGGCATGCTCGACCTCGGCGAGGCCCCTGGGTCTGATGACCACATCGATGCTGCCTACGACCTCGACGCCATGGTGGAGACTTTCAGGGCTTCGGAATGGGCCGGCCGGGCGCCCGCCTTCGTGGAAGTGCCAGTGGAAACCCGGGTGGGCGACGTGGTGGTGCGCGGTCGGATCGACGCTGTGTTCCGCGACGCCGACGGGCGCTGGGACCTGGTTGACTGGAAGACCGGGCGGCGGCCGTCCGGTGCGCGGCTCAAGACGCGGGCAGTACAGCTGGCCGTCTACCGGCTTGCCTGGGCGCGGCTCAAGGATGTTCCGCTGGAAGCGGTACGGGCAGCATTCTTCTACGTGGGAGACAACGAGGTTGTCCGGCCCCACGATCTTGGGACAGCAGCAGAACTCGAAGCGATCGTTGCCGCCGCTGTTGCCAACCAGTAACCGTTCGCTGCCGCGTTCGGCAGCGAACGGTTACTGACCGTGGTTGGTCTTGATGACGGAAAGGGCCGCAGTTGAGGTATCGTCCCCTGTTCTGCCGGCGCCCTGGTCCGCGCCGGCCGGGGAAGCCGTGTCGCCGCCGTGTTCCGGGGCCGGCATGCCCTCGCCCGTTGCTGCTTCGGCAGGCGTCACCGGAATCCTGCTCACGTGAACTGCTGCCTGCACCGGCAAGGGAACGGCGGATACTGAGGGCTGGACCGGCACCGGAACCACCGTCACGGCGGGCATCCCCGCCGCCGGGCCGTCGTCGAGCGCGTCCTGCGTGGAAGAACCCGTGCGGGACTGGCCCTCCGGGGACGGGGTGTCCGATGCGGTGCCGGCGCCCGAATCTGCCGGCGCCACGCCGGCAGTCTGCCCTGGCTGGATTGGCGGCTGGGGTTCGACGCTGATGGGTTGGCCGCCGTGTTCGGCGATATCGGCGGCCAGCGTCTCGAGCATGCCCTCTGCTTCGGCCACCATTTCGGCGTCCCCCGCGGCAATGCCCTTGACCAGGTACTGGGCGAGTGCAAACTCCGCAGACAGGGCTGCCCGGCGCAGCAGGTGCGCGTCCGGGGTGTCGCGGCGGCTGGCGGTGTAGCCGGCCAGGACGGCGTCCACAAAGTCCTGTTCGTTGGAGGCCACCAGCCACGCGAAATCGTCGGCAGGGTCGCCGATCCGCAGATCGGTCCATCCCGTGACTGCCGTGACGCGTTGGCCCTCCACCAGCAGGTTGTCCTCGTGCAGGTCGCCGTGCACCACGCAGGGATTGAAGCGCCAGAGCGACACGTCTTCCATCGCGTGTTCCCAGCGCAGCAGCAGCGCCGAAGGAATCTTGCCGGTGGTGGCCGCCTGGTCAAGCTCATTAAGGCGCCGCTGGCGGAACTCATTGGGGGTGTAGCTGGGCAGGTCGGCGTTGCTGACCAGCGACCGCGGGAGGTCATGGATGGCTGACAGGGCAACGCCGATCTCCCGTGCCAGCGGAGCCGGGCCGGCGGTGAGGTCCTCAACGCTGCGGGTGCTGCCGGCCAGGTGCGAGTAGACGAAGGTGCTCAGGGTCCCCAGCCGGACGCTGCCGGCCACCGTGGGCATGAGGAACGGCAGCTCAGCCCGGATGGCAGGAGCGAACGCACGAAGGACGAGGAATTCCGTTTCCAGCCGGGCGCTGGCTTCTGCATGGCGGGGTGACCTGACTCGCCAGCGTTTGCCTTCCGAGTCAAGGAGCAGCGCCGAGTCGAAGTCCGCGGGATCATCCGGAGCGGAGCTAACTGCCGTCGGGGTCAGTCCGGGGACTGCTGCGGTTGCAACGGCTGCCAGTTCAATCGGTTTTCTTCTCACCGTTCCACGGTAGATTGCCGGCCGTCCAAGACGCCGGTCCGGTAGCGGCGAGTCTCCAGATACGTGCAAAACAGGGGGATACCCAACGGGGCCAAAATGTTCAAATGTCAGTCCCAGTCAGTACGGTGGAGTCATGAGCCACGCGGAGTCTGCCACGCCCGTCCATCTGGAAACGCCCGCCCAGGGGCAACCAGCAATTACACCGGACGGACCGGGACTCCTTGCTGCCAACCATCTTCGCGACACCCTGCTTCCGGTGCGGCCCGCCCTCGTGGACAGGGGCTCCACGGAACGGATGCGGGCAGGAATGGTTGAAGAGCTCCTGGCCGCTCCGGAGACCCTGGCGGTTGTATTGGCGGGCCGGCAAGGGCTGGTGAGCGGGGGCAGCCTGGTCCTTGCAAACGCCCGCGCACTGCACACGGAGCTGGCAGCGGCGGGCACCGTTCCGGAGTTGATGGTTTATCTTGGATCGGCATTGCCGGCGGCCGATCTTCCCGCCGGGACGGAACTGTTGCTGTTCGTGCTGCCCGCCCCTGTCGAGCCGGGAACGGCAGGCCTTCCCCGGGAGGCTTCATGGGCCGGGTTCCGTGACGTGGCGGCCGGTCTGGGTCCCACGGCAACAGCCCTCTTCGTGGAGGCAAGTGCCATTGCCAACTGGCACGCCGGCCATACACACTGTCCGCGGTGCGGCACGCCCACTGAAGTGCAGGCCGGAGGCTGGGTGCGGCGCTGCCCCGCGGATTCGTCCGAGCACTATCCGCGGACAGATCCTGCCATCATCGTGACGGTGGTGGGCCCGGACGGCCGCCTGCTCCTGGGCGGCGGGGGGCCGGCTGACGCCAAAAACTACTCCACCTTGGCTGGCTTCGTGGAACCGGGGGAGTCGCTGGAACAGGCCGTGGTCAGGGAGCTGTTCGAGGAGGTGGGTGTCCGCGTGAAAGCCTGCCAGTACCTGGGCTCGCAGTCGTGGCCTTTCCCCGCCTCCCTTATGCTTGGATTTACCGCCATCACCGATGACGCCGTGGCAACGCCCGACGGCGTGGAGGTCACCAGGGCGCGCTGGTTCAGCCGGGAGGAACTCCAGGACGCCGTCCTCAGCGGTGAGATCACCATTTCCAGCAGGCTCTCCATCGCCCGGGCACTCATCGAACACTGGTACGGCGGCCGGATCCGGGACCTCGCCGACGCCTGAGATCCATATTCACAAGACTGGGCGCGGCAGTCGAACAAAGCAGCAACGGGACACAGAGCAATAGACGTGACTACAGACAACTTCACCGGAGCCCTTTCTCAAGACGGTACTGCCTCCTTGGAGGACCGCATCCTGGGCGGGCTAGACGCCGAACAGCGCGAGGTGGCCAGCACCCTGAACGGACCCCTGTGCGTGCTGGCAGGTGCCGGAACCGGAAAAACCCGGGCCATCACCCACCGCATCGCCTACGGGGTCCACTCCGGCGTCTACACACCGCAGCGGCTCCTGGCTGTGACCTTCACGGCGCGGGCCGCGGCGGAGATGCGAAGCCGGCTCCGGGACCTTGGGGCAGGCAACGTCCAGGCCCGGACGTTCCATGCGGCGGCGCTGCGCCAGCTGCAGTTTTTTTGGCCGCAGGCCGTTGGCGGCACGCTGCCGAACCTCCTGGAGCACAAGGCACAGACCCTGGCCGAAGCGGCACGCCGGCTGCGGCTCAGCACGGACAGGGCGTCCATCCGCGACCTCGCCTCGGAAATCGAGTGGGCGAAAGTTTCCATGCTGACCCCGGCCAATTACTTGGAGAACGCGCAGGACAGGGGTGCGCCGGGCGGCTTCGACCTCACCGCCGTGGCGCGCGTCTTCCAGTCCTATGAGGACGTGAAGACAGACCGCAACGTCATCGACTTCGAGGACGTCCTCCTGATCACCGTGGGGATCCTCCAGGAGGACGAGAAAGTGGCGGCCACCGTCCGGGAGCAGTACCGGCACTTCGTGGTGGACGAGTACCAGGACGTGTCGCCCCTGCAGCAGCGGCTGCTGGAGCTGTGGCTCGGTGGCCGGGACGAACTCTGCGTGGTGGGCGACGCCAGCCAGACCATCTACTCCTTCACCGGAGCCTCGCCCCGGCACCTCCTGGACTTCAAGGCCCGGTATCCGCAGGCCAACGTGGTCAAGCTGATCCGCGACTACCGGTCCACACCCCAGGTGGTGAAGCTGGCAAATGACCTGCTGGCCGGACGTCGCAGCGGTGGTCCGGCAGCGGATGCAGCGTGGGCCGCGCCCCTGCAACTGGTAGCCCAGCGGCCCGCGGGCCCGGTGCCCACGTTCACCGAGTGCACGGACGACGAAGCCGAGGCGGCCACCGTCGCCCAAAAAATCAAGGCACTGCTCGACGCCGGCACCCCGGCAAGCGAAGTTGCCATTCTTTTCCGTACCAACGGGCAGTCCGAGGCCTACGAACAGGCGCTCGCCGCCGCCGGCATCGGCTACCAGCTACGCGGCGGAGAGAGGTTCTTTGCCCGCAAGGAAGTCCGGGACGCCATCCTCCAGTTGCGTGCGGCCACGAGGGCGGTGAGCGAAGAGGGGGCCAGTGAACCGCTCGGGCAGTTGGTCCGGGACATTGTCTCCTCCCTCGGGTATACGGACTCCGCCCCGCACAGCGGCGGCGCACTGCGGGAACGGTGGGAGTCCCTGGCGGCGCTGGTCGCCCTCGCCGATGAGCTGGTCCAGGTCCGCGGCCAGGAGTTCGGACTGGCGGACTTCGTTAACGAACTCCAGGAACGATCGCTCGCCCAGCACGCCCCCACGGTGCAGGGCGTCACCCTGGCGTCCCTGCACGCCGCGAAAGGCCTGGAATGGGACGCCGTGTTCCTGGTGGGCCTCAGCGAAGGCCTGATGCCCATCTCCTTCGCCGATTCCCCGGAATCGGTGGATGAAGAGCGCCGGCTCCTGTACGTCGGCATCACCCGTGCACGGGAGAACCTTTCCCTGTCCTGGAGCACGGCGCGAACGCCTGGCGGACGGGCCAACCGGAAACCGTCCAGGTTCCTTGACGGACTCCGCCCCAATTCCGTGGCAACGTCCAGCACCCGTGGAAAGGGCCCGGCTCCACGACGGAAGGCTGCAGCCCCCGCCGTGTGCAGGGTCTGCGGCAGCATGCTGTCCTCTGGCGCGGAGCGCAAGGTGGGACGGTGCAATGCGTGCCCGCCCAGCTACGAGGAACAGACGTTCGAAGCCCTGCGGAGCTGGCGCCGCGAAGTTGCCCTCTCTGCCGATGTGCCCGCTTTCGTGGTCTTCACCGATGCCACCCTGACCGCCATTGCCGAGGCGAGGCCGGCATCAATTGAGGACCTCGCCGGCCTGGCGGGCGTAGGTCCATCAAAGCTTGAGAAGTACGGCGAAGACGTCCTGAAGGTGCTGACCGAAAGCACTGAGCTGTGAGGTCCGGCGGGCCGCCCGCAATGACCACAGCCGACGGCGCGCCGGTGGAGGTCAGGCGGTCTTCCCGCCGGACCCGGACGGTGGCGGCGTTTTGGGAGGACGGGACTGCCGTCGTCGCCATCCCTGCGCGGTTTACGTCGGCCCAGGAAACCGAGTGGGTCCGGCGCATGCTGACAAAGCTGCAGCGGCAGGGGGAGCGGCGCAGTGCGGCGGGCAGGAAACGGCCGGCGTCCGATGCCGCCCTCGCAGCCCACGCCGCCCACCTTTCTGCCCAGTACCTGGGTGGGCGGTCAACTCCGGCTTCCGTCCGGTGGGTCAGCAACCAGAATTCACGTTGGGGCTCTGCCACGCCGGCGGAGGGCACTATCCGGCTTTCGGACAAGCTGAAGCCGATGCCCCAGTGGGTCATTGACTATGTCCTGCTCCACGAACTCGCGCACCTCCTCGTGGCCGGGCACAACGCCGCGTTCTGGAATCTGCTCGAGGCGTATCCGGAAACGCAGCGTGCGAAAGCCTTCCTTGAAGGGGTGTCCTATGCCTCGGCGCGCGGTCTGGCCACCGGCCGCGGAGCCGGGGACAACAAAACCGGCGCCCTTCCGGAGCCCGAAGGCTGGCCGGAGGACGCCGACTAGGTGAAGCGTGCTGCCGCCGCAGCGGGAAGGTCAGGCCTTCGGCTGGGTACCTTCGCCGTCGTCGTCGCCGGCGCCGTCGTCACCGGTGTTGTCGGCACCGGAGCCGGCTGGGCCCGGAGCCGCGCCGGAACCCGCGCCGCCGTCGCCGCTCTCGGCGGGGCCAGCCGACGTTCCAGCGGCATCATCGGCGGCGGGGGCATCAAAACCACCGCTGAGCAGCTTCTGCAGGGCATCATCCACTTCGCTGTCGCTGGCCTCGGCCAGCTTGCGGCGGGCGCTGAAGCCCTTGGGATCGTCCAGGTCCTCGGCGGTGGGCAGCAGGTCCGGGTGGTGCCAGATGGCGTCCCGGCCTTCGACGCCACGTTCCTCCTTGAGGGCGGCCCACAGCGTTGCCGCATCCCTGAGGCGGCGCGGCCGCAGCTCCAGCCCCACCAGTGAGGCGAAGGCATGCTCTGCCGGGCCGCCGGTTGCGCGGCGCCGCCGGACGGTTTCACGCAGGGCGGCAGCGGAGGGGAGCACATTCTCGGTGGCCGCGGCCGTCAGTTCGTCGACCCAGCCCTCCACGAGGGCCAGCGCCGTTTCGAGCTTCTCCAGGGCCTGCTCCTGCGCAGGGGTGCGCTTGGGCATGAATACGCCCTGGGAGAGGGCTTCCTGGATTCCCTCGGGGTTGCTCGGGTCCAGGTCCCGGGCCAGTTCTTCGATGCGCGAGGTGTCGATGTGGATGCCGCGGGCGTATGCCTCAATTGCCCCGAGGAGGTGCCCCCGCAGCCAGGGGACCTGCACGAACAGCCGGGCGTGGGCGGCCTCACGCACTGCAAGGAACAGCCGGATGTCGTTTTCCGGCAGGGACAGGCCCTCGCCGAAAGCTGCGACGTTGGCCGGCAACAGGGCCATTTCCAGGTCCGCAAGCGGTACGCCGATATCCGTGGAGCTGACAACGTCCGCGGAGAGCGCGCCGATGGCCTGGCCCAGCTGCATCCCGAAG
This sequence comes from Pseudarthrobacter sp. SORGH_AS 212, assembly GCF_030818145.1. Taxonomy (NCBI): domain Bacteria; kingdom Bacillati; phylum Actinomycetota; class Actinomycetes; order Micrococcales; family Micrococcaceae; genus Pseudarthrobacter; species Pseudarthrobacter sp. SORGH_AS 212. The sequence goes on from NZ_JAUTAA010000001.1 coordinate 3,623,792, forward strand.
ATGGCACCGCCCATGTTCTGCAGCATTGAGGAGGCGCCGCCCATCATGGACTTCATTTCCTCGGGCATCTGCTCCGTCATGGCGGAGGAGAGGGCATTGGCGATGCTGTTCGCCACCGGCTCCGTCAGCCGCTTCCAGGTCCCCAGTGTTGCCTCGACCCACTCCGCGCGGGACCATGCCCGCCCGATCAGTCCGGTGGACGGCAGGTCCGTGACGCGGTCCAGCCACAGCTCCGCCAGGCGAAGGGCCTCGTCCACCTCCCGGGACTGTTGGGAGGTCACCGAAGGATCGGAACCGCTCGCGGCCACGCGCCGTGCATTGTCGTGCGCCAGCGTCCAGTTGACGGGCCCTTCGGACGGGGCACTCATCATGGCCTGGACCTGGGAGAACATCTGGGCCAGCAGGTTGGGATCGTTCGGCAGGCCGGCAGCCTTGGCGAGCTCGGCCGGATCGAAGTTTTCCATGCCCTTGCCGCCCATCAGGTTCTGCAGCATCTCGGCCAACGGGTCCTTGGGGGTGTCGTCGCCGTTCGAAGAATTGTGTGGGTTGGAGGTCATGATCCCGCCGATCGTCGGTGTGACTGTTGCTCAACCTTCACGGTACCCCGGCCATCCACGGCTGTCTGCCGCACCGGCTTGACGTTCGCTGTGGGCAAAGAGCCCCCGGGTCCTGCCACCGCGTACTGTTGTTGCGTGACTACAACCCGTGGCGGGTACCCTTCCGAGGACCACGCTTCAGAGCTTCCTTCCCAGCCCCGGCAAGGGGATCACGACGGCGGCGCGGCCGGTGGCGATGACGCGGACGGCGGCGCGGCAACAGGACCTGCGTCCCGGCCGAGCCCCAGGGTTTCGGCCATGATGCTTGCCGGCGTGACGGCGCTGGGCCTGGGCATCGCCGCCGGGGTCCTCCCCGTGCCGTACGTCGTCGAGTCCCCGGGGCCCACATACAACACCCTGGGACAGGGCCAGGGAACCCCCGTCATCAAAGTCACCGGGCATGAGTCCTACCCGGCAGCGGGCAACCTGGACCTCACCACGGTCTATGTCGATGGCGGACCCAGCAGCCCGGTCAGCATCGTGACCGCTTTCTCCGCGTGGCTTGACCGGTCCAAGTCCGTCTATCCGGTGGAGCTGATCTACCCCACGGGGACCACGAAGGAAGAAGCCGCCGAGCAGAGCGCCGTCGCCATGACCACTTCCCAGGAAAACGCCGTCGCCTCGGCCCTGAATGAACTGGACATTCCTTTCGGCCAACAGCTGCAGGCCGCGGGACTGTCCGACGGGTCGGCTGCGGAAGGCAAGATCCGGACCGGGGACGTCCTCAAAACCATCAACGGCAAGGACATCACGTCACTGGCCGTCATCCAGGACGAACTCTCAGCAGGCAAGGGCGCGCCCGCAGCCGTGGTGCTGGAGCGGGACGGCCAGCCGGTGACTGAGACCATTACCCCCAAGGACAACGGAGAAGGCCGGTTCATCCTCGGGGTGATGCTCAAGTACCTGTTTACGTTCCCCTTCGATGTGCATATTTCGCTGGACAAAGTGGGCGGCCCGTCGGCCGGCCTGATGTTCTCCCTGGGCATTATCGACACCGTCACCCCCGGTGACCTGACCGGCGGCAAGCACATCGCCGGTACGGGCACCATTTCGCCGGACGGCACCGTCGGGGCCATCGGCGGCATCGTGCAGAAAATGCAGGGCGCCCGCGCCGGAGGAGCCACCCTCTTCCTGGCACCCGCGGAAAACTGCGGGGAAGTAGTGGGGCACATCCCGGACGGGCTCCAGGTGGTCAAAGTGGGAAAGCTCGCTGAGGCGAAGTCCGCCGTCGAACGTGCGGGCAGCGGCCAGGACACAACGGGCCTGCCCACCTGCGGAAACAACTAGACTGGGCGCATCTAGACTCGACAGGAACTAAGCCTTACCGCCACTCGTGGCAAAGGTGACGGACAATTCCAGCTGCAGGCCGGGGGAGTACGTCACTCGCACGCACGCTTCGAATATCTGACGACCAGCTATGAGGTACCCAGTTTGTCCCGTCCCGCCAGCACCATGTCCACCGGCAGACCCCCTTCCCGACGCGGCGCGCTGACGCCCACCCTGATCGTTGTTGCCCTCGTCGTCGTGGGCTTCATCTTCTTCGCCAACGTCTGGACCGATGTCCTTTGGTACCGGCAGCTGGGGTTCATGGAAGTCTTCATCACCGAGAACCTGGCCAAGATCGCCATCTTCGCTGCCGGGTTCGCCGTGATGTTTGCCGGCGTGTTCTTCGCCATCCGCATTGCCTACCGCTCCCGGCCGGTATATGCGCCTGATTCCGATATCCGGGACAACCTCAACCGGTACCAGGCACAGCTGGAACCGGTGCGCCGGGTGGTCATGATTGGCCTGCCCATCCTGTTCGGCCTCTTCGCCGGAAGCGCTGCTGCGAGCCAGTGGCAAAAGGTACTGCTCTTCTTCAACCAGGTGGGCTTCAACAAGCAGGACCCCCAGTTCAACATGGACATCAGCTTCTATGTGATGGTCCTGCCCTTCCTGGGATTCGTCACGGGCTTCCTGATCAGCGTCGTTGTCATTGCCGGCATCGCGGGCATCCTGACCCACTACCTTTACGGCAGCATCCGGCTCATGGAGCGCGGCGTCTACACCGCCCGTGCCGCCCAGATCCACATTGCCGTCACGGGTGCCGCGTTCCTGATCCTGCTGGGCGTCAACTTCTGGCTGGACCGGTATTCCTCGGTCCAGAGCAATGGCGGCCGCTGGGCCGGCGCCCTGTACACGGACGTCAACGCCGTCATCCCCACGAAGGCAATACTCGCCGTCGCTGCCGTGCTTGTAGCTGCGCTGTTCATTGTGGCAGCCATCATTGGCCGCTGGCGCCTGCCGGTTATCGGAACGGCGATGCTGATCATCACGTCCATCCTGGCCGGTGGAGTCTACCCCTGGGTGATTCAGCAGTTCCAGGTCCGTCCTTCGGAAGAAACGCTGGAGAAGGACTACATCCAGCGGAACATCGACAACACCCGCAGCGCATACGGGCTCGATGGAATCCAGGAGACCCGCTACGACGCCACCAACACCGCAACCTCAGGCGCCCTGGCCCCGGACGCGCAGACCACCGCGAACATCAGGCTCCTGGACCCCAACCTGATCTCTGACGCATTCGCGCAGCTGGAACAGTACCGCCCGTACTACCAGTTCCCCGAGGCCCTCAACGTCGACCGTTACGAGGTGGACGGCAAGATCCAGGACACCGTGATCGCTGTCCGGGAACTGAACCCCACCAACGTGGCATCCAACCAGCAGGGCTGGCTGAACCAGCACGTGGTCTACACCCACGGGTATGGCGTGGTGGCGGCCAAGGGCAACAAGTTCACCGTGGACGGAAAACCTGAGTTCCTGCAGTCAGGCATTCCTTCCAACGGTGTCCTTGGCAACGACGCGTCCTACCAGCCGCGCATCTACTTCGGTGAATCCTCGCCCGAGTACTCCATCGTCGGTGCCCCGGAAGGCACCGCTCCGCGTGAGCAGGACCGTCCATCCGGGCCGGAAGGCGAAGGTGAAACCCAGTACACGTTCACCGGTAACGGTGGCCCGAATGTGGGTTCGTTCTTCAACAAGGTCCTGTACGCCATCAAGTTCCAGTCCTCGGACCTGCTGCTCTCGGACGGCGTGAACTCCGAGTCGCAGGTCCTGTACGACCGCAACCCCCGCGAACGCATCCAGAAAGTTGCGCCGTACCTCACCGTTGACGGCAACGCTTACCCGGCGGTCGTTGATGGCCGGGTGAAGTGGATCGTGGACGGCTACACCACCAGCCAGTACTACCCCTATTCGCAGCAAAAGCAGCTGTCCGAGGCCACTGCTGATACGCAGACCACCTCCGGCCGTGCCGTGGCGCTGCCGAACAGCACTGTGAACTACATCCGGAACTCCGTCAAGGCAACCGTGGACGCCTACGACGGGTCCGTCACCCTGTACGCCTGGGATGACCAGGACCCCATCCTCAAGGCCTGGAACAAGGTGTTTCCCACGTCCCTGAAGCCCTATTCGGAGATGTCCGGTGCAGTGATGAGCCACGTCCGGTACCCGGAGGACCTGTTCAAGGTCCAGCGTGAACTGCTGGGCCAGTACCACGTGACGGACCCCCGCAGCTTCTACAAGAACAACGACGCCTGGAGCGTCCCGGCCGATCCCACCGTGGACACGGACGTCAAGCAGCCGCCGTTCTACATGTCGCTGCAGATGCCGGACCAGGACAAGCCGGCGTTCCAGCTCACGTCTTCCTTCATTCCGCAGATCGTGAACAACAACGCCCGCAACGTCCTCTACGGCTTCCTGGCGGCGGATTCCGACGCCGGAAACCAGGCAGGGGTCAAGGGTGAGGGCTACGGCAAGCTTCGCCTGCTCAATATCCCGCCGGAAACCCAGGTCCCCGGCCCGGGCCAGGCGCAGAACAAGTTCAACTCCGATCCCACGGTGTCCCAGGCCCTGAACCTGTTGCGCCAGGGCGCCTCGGACGTGCTGAACGGCAACCTGCTGACCCTGCCCGTGGGCGGCGGCATCCTGTACGTGCAGCCGGTCTACCTGAAATCGACCGGTGAGACCTCCTATCCCACCCTGCAGCGCGTGCTGGTGGCATTCGGTGACAAGGTGGGCTTCGCACCCACCCTGGACGAAGCACTCAAGCAGCTCTTCGGCGGTAATTCCGGCGCAGCGGCGGGCGATTCGGACAACAACGGGCAGGCGCCTGCGGGGCCGGCTACTCCGTCGGAGCCGGGAGCGGACGCCAAGGCTGAGCTGAAGGCGGCGCTGGACGAAGCAAATGCTGCCATCCAGGCCGGCCAGTCAGCTCTTGCATCCGGTGACTTCGCCGCTTACGGTGAGGCGCAGAAGCGGATCACCGCGGCGCTGAAGAAGGCCGTGGATGCCGAGGCCAAGATTCCCGGCACCACCCCGGAAGCCAGCCCGGCACCAACGGCAACGCCGTCACCGTCGCCTAGCAACTAGCGGGGTGTGCGGCGTCCTGAGGTACCCCCGGGCGCACAGGACCTGAACGAAAGTACGACGACGTAACGCGGCATCCGCTTCCTCCGGGAAGCGGGTGCCGCTTGCGTAACGGACGTCACGCTCCGTCGATTTGGCCTGGCGTTCACCTCCCGGTAAAGTAGTTCTTGCGACGCGGGGTGGAGCAGTTCGGTAGCTCGCTGGGCTCATAACCCAGAGGTCACAGGTTCAAATCCTGTCCCCGCAACTGGTAAAAGACCCGGACACTGGAAACAGTGTCCGGGTCTTTTTTGTGCCCCTGCGCGTGCCGTTGGCGGTGCCACGGCACGCCCCCGCCGCGTGGCTGGAAGGTGCTTCGGGCCCAGTGGTCACGGCGGCCGAAAAGATAGGGTAGTGTTGATCAAGCGACGCGGGGTGGAGCAGTTCGGTAGCTCGCTGGGCTCATAACCCAGAGGTCACAGGTTCAAATCCTGTCCCCGCAACTATGGAAAGACCCCGTTCGGCATACCAGCCGGACGGGGTCTTCTTTTTCCGTGGATGAGGGTAGTTCCTAGTATTCTCGTTCGCAGGGCTTGCGTGCTGCGAGCACCTGGCCAGTCATTCTCGAGAGGAATGTAGTTCGATGTCCACACCCACGAAGAAGCCCGGCACCGCCACGGGTAAGCGGTCCCGACTCTACTGGGGCGTCCCGGCCGTCCTCGTGGCGCTGGTACTGGTGGTCCTCGCTGCCCGATGGCTGGTGGGCCTTCCCGCCGTGGCTTCCTTCGTGGCTGACTACCCGGGGCATTCGGAGCTGCCGGACTCGGCCCCGCAGGGCTTCCCTGCGTGGCTGGCGTGGCAGCACTTCCTCAACGCCTTCTTCCTGCTGCTGATTATCCGAACGGGCTGGCAGGTACGGACCACCACCCGCCCGAGCGCGCACTGGACCCGCAACAACAAGGGCCTGATCCGTACCAGGAACGCGCCAACGAAGATCAGCCTTGAGCTGTGGTTCCACCTCACCCTGGACGCCCTGTGGATCCTCAACGGGCTGGTGTTCGCTGTTCTCCTGTTTGCCACGGGCCAATGGATGCGGATTGTCCCCACCAGCTGGGATGTCTTCCCGAACGCCCTTTCGGCCGCGCTCCAGTACGCCTCGCTGAATTGGCCCACCGAGAACGGCTGGGTCAACTACAACGCGCTCCAGCTGCTCACGTACTTCATCACCGTCTTCATCGCCGCACCGCTGGCGTTCATCACCGGGCTGCGCATGTCCGGTGCGTGGCCCAAGAAGGCTGCCGGCCTGAACAAGGCCTACCCCATCGAGTGGGCCCGTGCAGTGCACTTCCCGGTGATGATCTACTTCGTGGCCTTCGTGGTGGTGCACGTGTTCCTGGTCTTCGCCACGGGGGCGTTGCGGAACCTCAACCACATGTACGGTGTGCGTGACGATGACGGCTGGTTCGGCTTCTGGGTCTTCGCCGCTTCCGTGGCAGTCATGGTTGGCGCCTGGTTCCTCGCCCGCCCGCTTTTCCTGCGCCCCGTCGCCTCACTGATGGGTAAGGTCAGCCGCTGACCCTGCCGGCCCGTGCAGGCGGTCAGGAGTCCTTGAGCTTCTGGTAGGCATCCAGTGCCCGCTCCCGCGACTCCGGGAGCTCCACCAGGGGCTGGGGGTAGCCGTCCAACTCCGCCGTCCATGGTTCGTGGACCGCTTTGCCCTCAAGGCCGGCGATCTCCGGAATGAAGCGGCGCAGGTAGTCGCCGCCGGCGTCGAACTTCTTGCTTTGGGTCACCGGATTGAAGATGCGGTAATAGGGGGAGGCATCTGCGCCCGAGCCGGCCACCCATTGCCAGTTGGCGGGATTGTTTGCGGCGTCGGCGTCCACCAGGGTGTCCCAGAACCATTGTTCGCCCACCCTCCAGTCGGTCAGGAGGTTCTTGACCAGGAAGGATGCCGCTGCCATGCGGACGCGGTTGTGCATCCACCCGGTCTGCCAGAGCTGCCGCATGCCGGCGTCAACCAGCGGGTAGCCGGTCTGGCCCTGTTGCCACGCAGCCAGTTCCTTCCGGCTTAGGGATCCCCATTCGAACTTCTCAAAGTCCGGCCGGAAGCTGCGGGTGGCCAGTTCCGGATTGTGGTAGAGCAGGTGCCAGTTGAATTCGCGCCAGCCGAGTTCCGAGCGGAAGATGCCGACGTCGGCAGGAACCTGCCGCGGATGGCGGCGACGGATCTCACGCCATACCCGGAACGGACTGACTTCACCGAACCGGAGGTACGGAGACAACCGGCTGGTTCCTTCAGTGCCGGGGATGTTCCTTCCGGTCCCGTAGTCCTCGATGGGACCATCCAGGAAGTCAGTAAGGCGGTCTACCGCGCCCTTTTCGCCGGGCACCCACGTTTCGGCCAGTCCTCCGCTCCAGTCGGGCGATGTGGGCAGCAGCTTCCAACTGCTCAGGGAGTCGCTTGACGGGAGGCCCGGGCCGGAGGAAGCGGGTTCGGGAAGGTCTTGAGGAGCGTCGAAAGGATCCCTGATGTCGCCGGCTGCCAGGCAGGCGCGCCAAAACGGTGAGTAGACCTTGTACGGGCCGCCGGCGCCGGTCCTGATGGTCCAGGGCTCGAAGAGCAGGTTGGCCTGGAAACTGGAGGCTTCGATGCCGTTCCTGGCAGCCCATTCCTTCAGGCCGGCGTCGATATCGCGTTCCGGTCCGCCGTAGCGGCGGTTCCAGAAGAGGTGGCCCGCATGCGTTTGCGTAGCCAACGAAGTGATGACATCGGCAGCCTTGCCGCGGCGCAGCACCAGCCGCGAACCCTTGGCTTCCAGGTCGGCGCCCAGTGCCGCCAGTGAGTGGTGGAGCCACCACCGGCTTGCCCTGCCGAGCGCCCGAACGCCGGGCGACTCCTCGTCCAGTACATAGACCACGGTCATCGGTGCACCGAGGTGGGCAGCTTCGGACAGGGCAGGGTTGTCGTCAAGGCGAAGGTCGTCGCGCAGCCATACGAGTGACGTCAGATCTGTGGAAGCCATGCCACCACGCTACACACCGGGGAACGGCAAAGGGCCGGGACTTTCCGTCCCGGCCCCTCAGCGTTGGCAATTACCTGCGTTCGCAGGCTCAGAGCTTGTCGAAATCCGCCTCATCCACATGGGATGCGGAAGCGGCCGAATTGCCCGAACCGATGGCCTGGGTGCTCTTGCCGCCGGACTTCAGTGCGGCCAGGCGGGCCTCGATCTCCACCTGCTCACCAAGGTCTTCCAGCTGGTTGAACTGTGCATCGAGACTCGATGCAGCGAGTTCCTGCTGGCCGCGGACCTTGGCCTCTTCGCGGCGGATTTTCTCTTCGAAGCGTCCCACCTCGCTGGTGGGATCCATGATGTCGATGCTCTTGATGGCGTCGTGGACCTGCGACTGTGCGGCCGCGGTCTTGGACCGGGCCACCAGTTCGTTGCGCTTGCTGGTGAGCTGGTTGAGCTTGCCCTTCATCTGGTCGAGGCCGGTCTTGAGCTTGTCGACCACTTCGCGCTGCGAGGCGATGCTGGGCTCCGCGCCCTTGGCCTCGCTTTCGGCAGCCATCTGGCGCTGCAGGGCCACCTTGGCCAGGTTGTCGAACTTCTCGGCGTCCGTCACATCGCCGCTGCTGCGGAACTCATCGGCCTTGCGGGAGGCTGCCAGGGCCTTGTTGCCCCAGTCGTGGGCATTGCGGACATCCTCGTTGTAGTCGTCTTCGAGCATGCGGAGGTTGCCGATGGTCTGTGCCACGGCTGACTCAGCCTCGGCGATGTTGTTGGTGTAGTCCCGGACCATCTGGTCCAGCATCTTCTGCGGATCCTCAGCGTTGTCCAGCAAGGAGTTGATGTTTGCCTTCGCCAGCTGAGCGATGCGGCCGAAAATGGACTGCTTAACCATGGTGTTACCTTTCGTCCTGCTCTGTTGTGGCCACTGCTGCCGGTGAACAGTGGTGTATTGCGCCTATCCGCCCGCCGGCATTCCGGCGGGCGCCTAGCTTGTGGTGATCAGAAGTCGCCTCCGCCGCCGGAGTCGCCGCCCCAGCCGCCGCCCATGTCGCCGCCGAAGCCGCCGGAGTCTCCGCCGAAACCGCCACCGCCGTCGCCGTGGCCGCCGCCCCAACCGCCACCGCCGCCGCCGTTGAGGATGGAGTTGATCAGGATGCCGCCCAAGATGGCGCCACCCAGGCCGCCGCCTCCGCCGCCGCCGCCGAACATGCCGCCACGGCCGTACCCCTGGTTGGCGTAGCCGTCAAAGTGGTCCACGTCCGCCTGCGCCAACTGGGCTGCCTGCGCGGCAAGGGCATGTGCCTGCTGTGCGTAGGTGAGGGCTGTGACGGGATCGGTCCGTGCGATGGAGAGCGCGTAGTCCAGGTTCCGCTGTGATTCCGCCAAACGGGTCCGTGCCTCAGTGCCGACGCCGCCTCGGCGGGCCGTGATGTAGTCCGAGGTGGCGCTGATCTGCGCCTGGGCGGACATGATGGTCTGCTGCAGCGAGGCCTGGGCCCGGCGCGCCTGCTCCTGCTGGTCGCGGATTCCGGTCAGCGACTGGTCAAGGGACTGATGGGCAGTCTCAACCCGCTGCAGCGTGGCAATGGGGTCGATCTTGCCACCCTGGATTTCGGCTTTGACCTGGGCAAGGGCAGCCTCGACGCCTGCTACCGGGCCGGCAAGCTCGGGATGGGCGCCGGATTGGATCATGGCCCGGGCCTGGGCCAGGTCCTGGGAGGTGTCCACCACCGCGGCCTCAAGGCTGTTCCGGGCCTCGTCCAGGCTGGACGAGAGCTTGGAGATGGCATCCATCAGGACATTCGTCTGGTGGAGGCTTTCCTCGGCAGCGCGTACGGCCACGGCGGCGAGGCTTGCTTCGCCCTCGTCGAGTTTCTGCTGTGCGGCGGTACTGGCGTTCTTGACGAAGGCGAGGCGTTCCTTGGCCTGGAGGATGTTGTCGGACACCTGGGCCAGGGCACTGTCGGCGTACTTGGCGCGCAGTGTGGTGAGCGATGCCTCGGCGTTGGTAATCTTCGCGTCGGCGTCGCGTGCTCCGGCATTGACGGCGGCCAGGGCCTGGGGCGCATTCTTTTCGAGTTCCCGCAGCGAGTCGAAGTCTGCCTTCTGCTCCTGCAGGGAGGCCAACGCGGCCTCTGACCGGCGGATGATCTCGCCCAGCCATGTCCGCTGCTGCTCTTCAGTGTCCGGGATGTGGTCGTCGAGCTGTTGCTGGAGCTTGAACGACTCGGTCATGTGGGCTTTGGCTTCGTCTAGGGCCTTGGTGAAGTTGCCAACGGCGGAGTCGCCGTATTGAGCCTGGGCGAACATGAGTTCCTGCTCGCTGGACTTGATGGCGTCATCAGCTTCGATCAGCAGCGACCCGCTCTTGCGGCGCAGCTCCTCGACCGTGAGGGAAGCCAGCGGGTCCACCTCGCCACCCTGGGGGCCGTAGCTGGCGCTCGAAGCCTGACCGGCTGCCTTCTTGCGGCGGTTTCGGAAGTACAGGTAGGCGCCGGCACCGCCGGCGGCCACAACGCCTGTGCCCACGAGCACCGCGGCACCGGCGCCGCCTTCGGACGGGAGCTTGCCGCTGCCGCCGCCCGCGGCGTCGCCGATCGCCGATGCCGCGTTGATTGCCGCCTGCGCGTAGTTGTCGTTGGCGAGCTGCGGCCCGATGGCTGTCGACTTGATGTTGTCGATTTGGGCGGTGGTGAACTTGCTGCCGCCCTTGTTCAGTGTGTACTGCCTGACACTGGGGTCGGTGGCAATCGCAAGTATCAGGGCATTCGGCCCCAGGTTCGCCTTCTGCGCTACTTCGTCAGTCCAGGCTTCGCGATCCGTGGGGTTTTCGAACTTCTTCACGGTGACGACATGCAGCACGGTGGCGTGGTCGGTACCAAGCTTCTTGATGGCAGCTTCGACCTTGGACTTGTCTGCGCCCAGCACTCCGGCTGAGTCGACGATCTTGCTCTGGGGATCCAGGCTGACCGGATCTTCGGCCCAGGCCGCGCCGGCGGGCACCGCAAGCAGGCCGGTAAGGCCAACGACGGCGAGAATACGTTTGAACTTTGACCGCATGTGCAACCCTTCAGCACGCCTGACACCGATTCCGGACGAATCAGTCGTCACGAAATCCAGCAGCGCCCCCACGCTTGGTGTGAAGCCGCAGGTCGCTGTGGCATTTCATCTTGATTCTATGGTGCACCCCACAGGCCGTCCATTGAGCTGAATATGCCACCAGCGAAACGTTGGGGGCAGGGCGGCTTCCAAGGGAGGTGATAGCTGGTGATCAGGCGCCAGCCGCGTTCAGCAAGCTCCCAGCAAACATCCGAACTTGTTCCAGCGACGGGGTACATAGTTAATGCAGACGAGGATGAAAGGAAGTCCCATGACTGAGAACCAAAGTTCCGGACACGGCCCCGAGGACCGGTCCACCAGCCGGAACCCCTGGCAGCAGCCCACCATGCCGGGAGACGGTCCCACGGACGCTCGGCATGCGGACAGTGCGGGTGCCGGTCCGGATGAAGCAGGAAACCAGGGCGCGGACGGCAATACTCCTACCCACGCGAACACCGGGGGAGTTGACCAAGGGCGCCAGTACCCCACGGAACAGTTTGACCGGCATGCCACGGACAACCCCACCCGGGAAATTCCGCGGGGCCAGCACCCCGAGTACCCGCAGCGCCAGCCCTTCTACGGCCAGTCGGCCTATTACGGGCAGAATCCGCAACACCAGCAGACCCAGCACGACGGGAACGCGCACCACTACGGCCAGCCCGCTGCCGGAACTGCCCACGGGGCGCCGGCCGGCGGCGTAGGACTTGCCCCCAACGCCAAGGATGCTCCGCGGCGCAAGGCGACGTTCGGCGTCGGGACCCTGGTGGCCAGCATCCTTGCTGCCGGCCTCGTCGGCGGAGGCGTTGCCACGGTGGGTTCCGGCGAGCTGTTCGGCAGCACGGGAACCTCCACTACGGCCAGCAGCAACAGCCAGCCAGGCACCGTGATCGTCAATAACCAGGACAGCGTCAATGAGATCACCGCGGCAGCCGTAAAGGCTTCGCCGAGCGTGGTCACCATCAGCGCCACCAGCGGGAGTTCCGGCGGAACCGGCTCGGGCATCGTCCTTGACGACCAGGGCCACATCCTTACCAACACCCACGTGGTGACCCTGGACGGCCAGTCCGCCAATGCCAACCTGGAAATCCGCACCAGTGGCGGCAAGGTGGTTCCCGCCAAGCTGGTGGGTACCGACCCGTTGTCAGACCTTGCGGTGATCAAGGTGGATGACACATCCGGCCTCACGCCTGCCACCCTTGGCGACTCTTCCAAGCTCAATGTGGGCGACACCGCCATTGCCATCGGTTCACCGCTGGGACTCACCGGCACCGTGACGGACGGCATCGTCTCAACCCTCAACCGCACCATCAGCGTGGCCTCATCGGCAGCGCCCGAAGGCGGTGACAACAGCCAGGGCGGGGACGAGGGCTTCCAGTTCGCGCCTCCCGGCGGCGGCCAGAGCCAGCAGAATTCAAGCCAGGGATCCATCGCCATCAATGTGATCCAGACTGACGCGGCCATCAACCCGGGCAACTCCGGCGGCGCACTGGTCAACAGCAAGGGTGAGATCATCGGCGTGAACGTTGCCATCGCCTCCGCCGGCTCGGGCACCTCATCCTCGTCCAGCGGCAACATCGGTGTTGGCTTCAGCATCCCGATCAACAACGCCAAGCGCGTGGCCCAGGAGATCATCGACACCGGCAAGGCGTCCCACGGGCAGCTGGGGGTCAGCGTCAAGGCAAAGACGACCTCCGGAGCATCCTCCGAGTTCTCCGTCGGCGCAGACGTGGCCACGGTCGAAGCCAACTCGCCCGCAGCCAACGCAGGGATCAAGGTGGGTGACGTCATCACCAAGTTCAACGACCTCGCCATCGGTGAGCCCAACCAGCTGACCGCCGCTGTCCGCGAACAGCCGGCAGGCTCTTCCGTGAAGATCACCGTCCTGCGCGGCGGCCAGGAACAGACGTTCGACGTCAAACTTGGCACCGCGGCCAGCTAGGGCAACTACACCGGTGAACCGGCAATAACGACGGCGGCGCCGCACCTTCGGGGGCGGCGCCGCCGTCGGGTGGACCACCCGGCCGCCGGGTTTCCGGATGCGGGCGTCCGCGCAGGGAAACGCACGGACACAGGGGTTAACCGGGCGTCACATGGCGGCCGCAATATGGTTAGCTAGACCTACCCGCATGCCGGGCACTCCGCGGCCACGACCTCACCCGGCTGGCTGTCCACAAGCATGGAAGGCTGCTGTCACTACAGTGGAAGATACTTTGAAGATTGTCGTCCTGGTCAAGCATGTACCGGACGCCCAGTTCGACCGCCACCTCAACGGGGAGGGCAACACTACGGACCGCGATGAAAGCATCCTGTCAGAGCTGGACGAGTACGCGCTCGAAGCGGCGCTGCAGCTCGCCGAGGCACGCGGCGGCAGCAAGGCCGGCAACCAGGTCATCGCCTTGAGCATGGGCCCCTCCGGCGCAGTCAACGCCGTCAAGAAGTCCCTGCAGATGGGTGCCACCGAAGGCGTCCACCTCACCGACGACGCCCTGGCAGGCTCCGACGCGGCCGCAACGTCGCTCGCGCTTGCAGCAGCCATCCGGCACCTCGGCCAAGTGGACCTGGTCATCACCGGCATGGCATCCACTGACGGTGAGACGTCCCTGGTGCCGGCACAGCTGGCCGAACGGCTTGGCCTCCCTCAGGTGACCTTTGCTTCCTCGCTGGAGGTCGCCGGCGGCAGCCTGACTGCGCGACGCGACGCGGACACTTCCTCGGAAACCGTGGAAGCGCCACTGCCCGCCATCGTGTCCGTGACGGACCAGATCAACGAGCCCCGGTACCCCAACTTCAAGGGAATCATCGCTGCAAAGCGCAAGAGCATCGCCACGCTGTCCCTCGCGGACATCGGAGTTTCCCCCGACCAGGTTGGCTTCGCCGGCTCCTGGACCACGGTGACCAGCGCCGAAGAACGGCCGCCGCGGACCGCCGGCACCATCATCACCGACGAAGGCGACGCCGGCATCAAGCTGGTGGACTTCCTGGCCGCCCAGAAGCTGCTCTAAGAGGATCACAGACATGGCAAAAGTACTCGTTTTCATTGACAACCCGGGCGCAGCCCTGAAGAAGAGCAGCCTTGAGCTGCTCACCCTGGCCCGCTCGCTGGGGGAGCCCGCCGTCGCCGTCAACGGTGAGCTCACCGACGCCGTCGCCGCCTCCCTTGCCGAATACGGCGCCGCGGCCGTGTTGCGGCCCTCTGCCCAGGACCTGAACGATTTCCTGGTTGCCCCCAAGGCCGCCTTCCTGGCGAACGCCGCAGAGAACACGGGAGCCGGCGTCGTCCTGCTGGATAACTCGCCGGAAGGCAAGGAAGTAGCGGCACGCCTGGCCATCCGGCTCAACGCCGGCGTCATCACAGACGTCGTGTCCGTGGATGCCGACGGAACCGCCCACAAGTCGGTCCTGGCGGGGTCCTACACCACCGCCTGCAAGGCCAAGACCCCTGTGTCCGTCCTGACTATCAAGGCCAACAACGTGGTACCGGAACCGGCGGCAGCAGCCTCGGCACCGGAAACCGTCACTGTGGAGGTTTCGGCCGGAACCGTTCCCGCTGCCCGCATCACGGCCCGCGAGCAGAAAGCGGCGAGCGGACGCCCCGACCTGACGGACGCACGCGTAGTGGTGGCCGGCGGCCGCGGAATGGACGGTGACTTCGGCCCCGTCGAGGAACTGGCAGACGCGCTGGGCGCTGCCGTGGGTGCATCGCGTGCGGCTACCGACGCAGGCTGGATCAGCCACGACGCCCAGGTGGGGCAGACCGGCAAGACCGTTTCGCCGCAGCTTTACATCTCAGCAGGCATCTCGGGGGCCATCCAGCAGAAAGCCGGGATGCAGACCTCCAAGGTCATCGTGGCCGTCAACAAGGACGCCGAGTCGCCAGTCTTCGAAATCGCGGACTTCGGAATTATCGGCGACGTGTTCGATGTGTTGCCCCAGGCAGCGGCGGAAATCAGGAAGCGCAAAGGCTGACCTTGGCTGCACTGATTCAGCAGGACCAGAGCCCGTTCAATCCGGAAATCCACCGGGTGGAGCGGGTGCTCTGTTTCGCGGCCCACCCGGATGACATCGACTTCGGCGCTGCCGGGACCATCGCCGCCTGGACGGCAGCAGGGGTGCAGGTAAGCTACTGCATCATGACCGACGGCGACGCCGGGGGATTCGATCCGGCCCACCGGGCAGACATCACCGCCATGCGTGACGCTGAGCAGCGAAGGGCCGCCGAACTGGTGGGTGTCACCGACATCCATTACCTCCACGAGCGCGACGGCTACCTCGAACCGACGCACGAGGTGATGCGGGGAGTGGTGCGGCTTATCCGCGAAATCCGTCCCGACGTCGTGCTTTCCATGCACCCTGAACGTAACTGGCAGCGCATCCAGAAAAGCCATCCGGACCATCTGGCGGTGGGGGAGGCCGTGACACGCGCCGTCTACCCGGCGGTCGAAAACCCCTTCGCCTACCCGGAACTGGCTGAAGCGGGACTCGAGGCCTACAAGCTGCCGTGGCTGTGGCTCTATGCGGGCCCGGAAGAGCGCGAAAACCATGTTGTGGACGTGACCGGCCACGTGGACGCGAAGCTTCAGGCCATTCACGTGCACGTGAGCCAGCACCCCGATGTGGCAGCCATGGAGGCAGCCGTCAGGCAGGGTATGAGCGTCAACGCCCAGCGGGCCGGGCTTCCGGCCGGCCAGAGCGCAGAGGCGTTCCATGTGGTGGCCGTGAACGGTCCAGGCACCATCGCCGGCTTCTAGCCGCCAAAGCAGAACACCCCGCCTCCTTCGGGAGGCGGGGTGTTCTTTGCATTCAGGGTCCGGCTACGCTCCGAGCGGAGCCGCTGCGACAGTGGGCAGGGTGGGGGTGCGGGAACCGCCCACAGGCTCCACGGTGATTCCTAGCGTTGCGGCTGACGAAATACCTTCAACCACAGCCGGCTTGGACAGGGCTTCCTTGTCCATCAAACCCTGGGAAACTGGTGCTGAACCGTCCTTGGGAATGAGCCACATCTGGTAGACCTTGCCCGCCGGGGGCGCCGGAACGCCGTTCATCTTCACCACTGCGGCGTTTTCCGAGGGCGAAATGAGCAATGTCGCCGTACCGCCGCCGGTAACGTCCACAGACGCTTCGCGAAGATCCGATGCCCTGACGACCTGGTTGACGGGATCGTTCTGGTCTGCGAAGTAGGCTCCCAACCCGACTCCGCCCAGGGCTATTGCCGCGGCAGCAGCAACGCCCGCGAGCCAGCGGCGTGTTCCCGAAGGCCGGCGCCGGTCTTCCCGGCGCTGGCGCGCCATGGCGAGTTCATCGCCATCGGCCGCGGCGGGCACTGTTGCCGGTGGGGCTTCGGTGGCCACTGCGTGCGCCGGAAGCTGGGCGACAATCCGTTCAAAGAGATCTGCGGGGGGTTCTTCCTCGACGCGGAAGGTGGCAGCCAGCGTTTCCCGCGCCTGGCGGACCCTGCCGAGGAAGGCCTGCCGCTCGGGCTCGGGTGCGGAGAAGACGTACTCGTCGATGGCGCGCCGCTCGTGGTCCGTCACGGCGTCCAGGGCATAAAGCTCCGCGAGATCCACGGCCCTGCCTGATGCGAGGTCCGCGGCAACCGTATCGCCGAAAGATCGGCCGTGGTGTCCTTGGTTCATGTCTGTCATCTCAACTCACCCCCAAACAGGTCTTCAAGCGGATCAGCCCGTCGCGGATTCGGGACTTAATGGTTGGTACTGCAGCGTTCAGCCGTTCAGCGACTTCCCGGTAGGTAAGGCCCCCGTAATAGGCCAGGCGTACTGACTCCTGCTGCGTTTCGGTCAAGGTCTCCAGGCAGCGGACCACAGCTTCGGCTTCCAGCCTGCTGCTGACCTCGTCGGAAACGCTGTCATGTTCGATGTCCTGCGAGCTCGCTCCGTATTTCGCTTCGCGGTCGGTGGAGGATTGTGCCGATCTCACCCGGTCCACGGCGCGCCGATGGGAAATAGTCATCAGCCAGGAGAGCGGGCTCCCCGCCGAGGAATCGAACTTTGCTGCGTTCTGCCACACCTGCAGGAATACCTCCTGGGTGGTGTCTTCGCTGAGTTCGGGATCGACCAGCACCCTGCGCGCCATGCCAAACACCCTGCGTGACGTGAGCCGGTAGAACTCGGCAAACGCTGCCTGGTCGCCGCGCGCTATCCCTTCCAGCAGGACTGCCAGTTGATGGCTGGAGTCAGCCGGGGGATCTGTTACTGCTGCCACAGCCTCGCTGTTTGGCGCCTTGGGAGTCTCCATTGCTTCCAAGCATAAGTCTCCTGGCGGAGAATCTTTAGCAATGCCATTGACATGCCGAGCGGGTCTGGACCCTGCCTCCAGAAGTGTCACCTGCTCCTCCTCCATCACGCGTGCGACGATTCCCAGCTGTAATTCGGGGCTGCGGAGCGCATGGATGGGCCGCCTGGCGGATTTCCTGAAGGCACCCGGCTCTGGCGCGACGCGGGGTGATGATGCCTGATTAGACTTTGGCGCCGGCAAACCCCTGCTGCCGCCACGCCTCATAGACGGCGATCGAGGCGGCGTTGGCCAGGTTGAGGGAGCGCAGTGCGGGCAGCATGGGCAGCCGGACCGTTGCCGTGACGTGCGGGTCGGTCTTCACCTCGGCGGGCAGGCCGTCGGATTCGCGGCCAAACATCAGCACGTCGCCGGGTTGGTAGGCGATGTCCGTGTAGCTGGCCGTGCCATCGGAGGTGAAGGCGTAGACGCGTTCGGGCTGCAGGTGGCGCCACGCGTCCTCAAGGGTGGCATGAACGGTGACGACGGCGAGGTCATGATAATCAAGGCCTGCCCGCCGGAGCTTCGCATCAGAAAAGTCGAAGCCCAGCGGCTCAACGAGGTGCAGTTCCGCACCGGTGATGGCTGCGAGCCGGATGGCGTTGCCCGTATTGCCGGGAATCTCGGGTTCGTGAAAGAGGATGCGGAACACCATCCCATCCTAGCTACCGCAGTCAGTGCATTCCGCGCAGGAGGCGGGCAAGGACCGGAACATTCACGGTGTTGGGGGCCGGGCCGGAGGACAGGAACTCCTTGAGCCCGCGGGTCAGCCCCGCAGCGTTGACGATCCTGACAGTTTCAAGTTCTCCCGCTGATCGCCGGTGCTGGTCAATCACCGGTTCGTGCAAGTTTCCACCGGGGCTGTGGACCACAGTCCATCCCGTCACGTTCAGTTCCGGGAAGATATCCTGCATTGCGCGCACCACCTGCCCAAGTTGCGGTGGTGCGATGGCGCGCCCGCCGTGGTTCAGCGTCCGGCCGTCCCACGCGTAGGCGCCCTTGGGAAGCAGCATGGAACCCACCAGCGCCAGCCGGTAGCCGGAGAGGACCGCGTGATCGATGTGGCTGTTGTCCGCGGGGGACAGGAGGCCGTTGATCAGCCTGGCGGCCGGGATGGCCGGCAGCACCTGCCGGGTGAGGAGCTGTACCGTGCGCATCTCGCGCTGGATCCTGGCCTCGGCGCCGAAGATGCCCCGTTTACGCGGCATGCCGTGGACCTGCTGGCTGGCCTGGGCGAGGGGAATCAGCGGAACCATGCCGCCGTCGTCGTAGGGCGGCACATAAACGGGCGGGTCTCCGGCGGTGTTGCGCGTCCCGGGCTGGCGGTGGACAGTGGCGGAGGCCCGGCTGCCAGCAGGCGGAGCGTCAAAATGCGGACCATTGTCCGCTGAGCCGTTCTGGAAGGAGCCTGCCGCATAGGAACGGTCGTACGCCTTGCGGCGCTGGGGATCGATGAGGGTTTCATATGCTGCTGTCACCTGCCGGAAAATCGCGGCATCGCCGCCGTGGTCCGGATGGGCCGAGCGGGCAGCGCGACGGTACGCCAGCTTGATTTCCTTGTCGGTGGCAGTGACGGCCACCTTGAGGACCTGGTAGTGGGAACTGTTGCCCTCAGTCAAACACTCATCCTTTTCTCCATACACCGGCCCGCGGGAATCCGGCCTGCCCAGTCTAGCCAGCGACCTTCCTTGCGAGACGGCCGCGGACCCTGTTCTTTCAACGTCTGTCCGGGCGCCTCCGGTTCCCGGTGCCCTGGAGTTTAGACTCGTTGGGGCACGGCCGCAGCGGCCGTCCGGGAACTGACTGGGGTGGAGATGGAGATGCCGACGGCGGACAGGGCTGCGCGCGTAAGGCCTCGGCGGGTGCCGCTGCAGGCGCTCGCGGCCGGAGCCGCAGTGGTGGGTACTTTGCTGGCGGGGTGCAGCGTAGATGTCCGTGATCCGTCCGTTCCCGAACCGGTGCAGAGTCCGTCGGTGCTGGCCACCCCCAGTATCACTCCAGGCCATGACGCTGAAGCTGTGGCTGCGCAGGACCTTCCCTTCAGCGCCGGCGGCATCCTGGCGCGCGGTGTTCCGGTGGGGCTGGCGGACGGCCTGAAGGAGGCCCCGGGGTGGAAGCAGGTCAAGGACAACGTCGCCGGTGAAAGCCAATATCTTAAGGCGGACGGTTGCCTGGTGGCGGCGAAGGTCCGGGCCAACCAGTCGGCGTTGGCCAAGGGGGACGACCGCGAATCCACAGTGGCGCTCTTCAAGTACCTGGATCCCACCATCCTCCCGGAGTACCTCAAGACGGAGAAGTTGCGGTGGGGCGGCGATCCTGACGCGCCCGCCCGTACCGTCGAGGTGCTGGCGCTGGAGCCCGCCGTTCCGCAGGGCGGCCGGGCCACGGCAATCCTGGCCCGGCTGTTTGCTACTGCAGGTTCTTCGGTCTACGTCAGTGTGTCCTGCCCCGATACCGCATCCTTGGGGTCGGCACGTGGAGACGTCGTAAAGTTCCTGCCGGTCCTGCCACCGTCCAACTAGGTGGTCCGCGGCGCTGTCTGCTCCTGCCGGGACGCTCCGTTCCGCTGGGCGCTGCTCCATTGCGCCAGGCGGTTGAGGGCCAGTGCACCCACCAGCAGGCCGAAATCCCGCAGGGCAACGTCGAAGAAACTTCCCAGGACGAGGAGGTTGATGATGATGCCGGCCAGCCATGCGGCCACCAGCAGGGATCCGAAGCGGGGGCGCACTGCGACGGCGATGCCCGCCACAACCTCCACGACACCCACCACGTACATGAAGGTCTGGGGTTGGAGCGGCACTACGGCGGTGGCCTGCGGGGCGAGGTAGATGGTCCAGTCCGTGAGCACGTTTGTGAACTTGTCCAGTCCGAACAGGATGGGCGCAACGGTGAACACCGTGCGCAGGAGCAGGAAGGCCTGCCGCGCCGGATCAACGGCCGTCAGGTGATAGGGGCGGGTGGCTGATGAAGTTTTCATGGCAACTCCTTCTAAAAGTAGATTCCACTATTTTAGAAACGTTGGGAGTCTATAATCAAGAGATCTTGACTATGGAAGTGGTGGACAATGGGTAGGCTTCCCTGGGCGCGTCGTGTGGCGGCCCTCGCCTCGCTGGCCGACGACAAGCGGCTCCGGATTTTTGAACTCGTCGCAGCCGCCCCGCATGCGCTGGGACGCGATGAAGTAGCCGGCGCGGCCGGTGTACCGAGGAGCACCGCCTCGTTCCACCTCGACCGGCTGGTCCAGGACGGCCTCCTGTCCGTGGAATTCCACAAGCCGCCGGAGCGCACCGGACCCGGATCGGGCCGGCCGGCCAAGATGTACCGGCCCGTTGCCCATGAAGTTACGGCCTCGGTTCCCGAGCGGAACTATGACCTTGCCGGAGAAGTCCTTGCTGCGGCCATTGAGCGGGCGCAAACCACGGGGGAGACGGTGGGCGATGCGCTTCGGGAAGCAGCCTTTACGGCGGGCCGCGACCAGGCCGGCGGCGCCGCCTCGCTGGAGGACTTCCTGACGGCCACGGGATACCGGCCGGTTCCGGACGGGAGTGGCGGCTACACGCTGCCAAACTGCCCGTTCCACCGGCTGTCACGGGAGTACCGGGACGTGGTCTGCGTCATGAACGGAGCCTTCCTGCGTGGCGCCGCGCAGGCCTGCGGGGGCAGCGGGGACGATGTGGCTGCCGCCGCCGGCCCGGGAGGATGTTGCGCCAGAATCAATGCAGACGCGGCTGCGGAGACATCTGCGGAGACCCTCCGGCCAGGGGCCGTCACGCCCCGGGGATAGAATTGCAGCGTGTCCGCCTACCTCGACCACGCCGCCACCACCCCACTTTCCGCCGAAGCGCTGGCCGCTTTGACGCGCGAGTTGGCCCGTACCGGAAACCCATCGTCGCTGCACGGCTCCGGGCGGCGGGCACGCCGCACCGTCGAGGATGCCCGGGAATCGGTGGCCGCCGCCGCCGGCGCCCACCCTTCCGAAGTCATCTTCACCTCCGGCGGCACTGAGGCCGACAATCTCGCCGTCAAAGGCCTGTTCTGGTCCCGCGTGGCTGAGGACCCGGCGCGCCGGCGGATCCTCTGTTCCGCCGTCGAGCACCACGCAGTACTGGACACTGTGGAATGGCTGGAGCGGCACGAACACGCCGACGTGACGTGGCTGCCTGTAGACAGCGACGGCGTAGTGGACCTGGGCGTCCTGGGCGCCGAGCTTGCGCGCGATCCCGGATCCATCGCCCTGGTGACCGTGATGTGGGCCAATAACGAAGTGGGGACCATCCAGCCCGTTTCGCGGATTGTCGAGATGGCCCACGCAGCCGGCGTTCCTGTCCATTCGGATGCCGTCCAGGCCTTCGGCTCGGTAGAGGTGGACTTCAAGGGCTCGGGACTGGACGCCATGTCCGTGTCCGGCCACAAAATCGGCGGGCCGGTGGGCGTGGGGGCGCTGCTCCTTGGCCGGGCAGTCAAGTTGACCCCGGTCCAGCATGGAGGGGGCCAGGAGCGCGATGTCCGCTCGGGAACCCTGGATACGGCGTCGATCGCCGCTTTTGCCGCTGCTGCCCAGGGAGCCACCTCCGCCCTGGCCTCCGAGTCCAGCCGGATCGCCGCTCTTCGTGACCGGTTGATCGACGGCGTTCGGGAGCGGGTGCCCGAAGCGGTCCTCCGGGGTGCGCCCGGCGATGGCCGGCTCCCCGGCAATGCCCATTTCACCTTCCCGGGTTGTGAAGGCGATTCCCTGTTGTTCCTCCTGGATCTCGCCGGGGTGGAGTCCTCAACCGGCTCTGCTTGTACCGCCGGGGTGCCACGCCCCTCGCATGTCCTCCTGGCCATGGGGCTGGATGAGGAAACCGCGCGTGGTGCGCAGCGCTTCACCCTCGGCCACGCGTCCACGGAGGCGGACGTGGAGGCCCTGCTGGCAGCGCTTCCGGATGCCTGCGCCCGTGCGCGGCAGGCGGGGATGGCCGGCCACGAGTCCTCCATCCAGACGGCCGCAACGGTGGCCCGCCGAAGCGTACGCTGACCGTTTGCCGCTGCCGGCCGCGGGCGGGCAAGGGCGGCGATTTGCGGCCGGCCGTAGAATAGATAGGCGAGGATCGTTTTCCGGCTCGTGCCGGCGGTCCGCCCCGGGCCACGAGCCGAATACCTCCCACCAGAAAGCCAGCATGCGAGTTTTAGCAGCCATGAGCGGCGGCGTTGATTCCGCCGTTGCAGCCGCCCGCGCCGTCGAGGCAGGCCACGACGTCGTCGGCGTCCACCTGGCGCTGTCCCGGATGCCCGGTACGCTGCGGACGGGCAGCCGGGGTTGCTGCACCATTGAAGACTCGCGGGACGCCTGGCGTGCTTGCGACGTGCTCGGCATTCCCTACTACGTGTGGGATTTCTCGGAGCGCTTCAAAGAAGATGTGGTCCAGGACTTCATCGACGAGTACGCCGCGGGCCGCACCCCCAACCCCTGCATGCGCTGCAACGAACGGATCAAGTTCGCAGCGCTTCTCGAAAAGGCCATCGCCCTGGGCTTTGACGCCGTCTGCACCGGCCACTACGCCAAAGTCATCGAAGACTCCCACGGCAACCGCGAGCTCCACCGCGCAGCGGACTGGGCCAAGGACCAGAGCTATGTTCTGGGCGTCCTGACCCACGAGCAGCTCAAGCACTCGATGTTTCCCCTTGCAGACACGCCGTCCAAGGCCGAGGTCCGTGCGGAGGCTGAGCGCCGGGGGTTGTCGGTGGCCAACAAGCCCGACAGCCACGACATCTGCTTCATTCCCGATGGCGACACTGCCGGATGGCTCGCCGAAAAGATCGACATGGCCACCGGGGACATCGTGGACGAAACCGGCGCGAAGGTTGGCGAGCACCCCGGGGCCAACGCCTTCACGGTAGGCCAGCGCCGCGGCCTGAAGCTCGGGCGCCCGGCCGCTGACGGCAAGCCCCGTTTCGTGCTGGAGATCCGGCCCAAGGAAAACAAAGTTGTGGTGGGGCCCGAGGCGCTGCTGGCCATCGACGAAATCCAGGGCATCAAAGTCTCCTGGGCCGGACTGCCCATCGAGGAAGTGGAAACCGGCGAAGAATTCGATTGCTATGCGCAGGTCAGGGCCCACGGGGACCCCGTGCCGGCGCGTGCCCGGATGGAAGCGGATCCCGACGCCGCGGACGCCGCGGCTCGGCTTGTGGTCACGCTGACCGACCCGCTGCGTGGTGTCGCACCAGGTCAGACGGTTGTCCTGTACCAGGGCAGCCGGGTGCTCGGCCAGGCCACCATTGACGCCGCCCGTTCGCTGCAGCGCGCAGTGCTCTAGGACATTTCCCCAGGCCGGGCAGTCGCCCGACTCACGACGCCGCCCAGCACAATATGGGCGGCGTCTTTAGCCGTGCTGCCCCTTGACTGGCGGGCCGGAGGAAAACATCTGTTGCCCAAGGTAAATTTTGTGTCTCAACTCACAGGATTGGCGCTCCTGGGTGCTGACTCTCTGATTGAATCTACCCATCAGCACTGCGCGCCGCTGCCCGGGCTCATGCGCTTTTTCGTGGCCGGCGCGCAGGTACTCATCGGACAGAAAGTTCAGAGATGACCAAGAGCAACAAAGCACTGCACGGCGCCATCGCGCTGGCAGGCATCTCCGCGCTCGCACTGACGGCCTGCACGGGCCCGTCGGGCGGCGGCGGTACCTCCACAAACGGCAGCGGAGGCAGCACGATTACCCTCGGGACGACTGACAAAGTGGTCACCCTCGACCCCGCGGGTTCTTACGACGCCGGTTCCTTCCTGGTGATGAACCAGGTCTACCCCTTCCTGCTGAACGCCAAGCCCGGAAGTGCGGACGCCTCGCCGGACATCGCTGAATCAGCGTCCTTTACCGCCCCCACCGAGTACACGGTCAAGCTCAAATCCGGCCTGAAATTCGCCAACGGGCATGCCCTCACTTCGTCGGATGTGAAGTTCTCCATCGACCGCGTGGTGAAGATCGCGGACCCCAACGGCCCCGCGTCGCTGCTGAGCAACCTGGAATCCGTTGAGGCGACTGACGACACCACCGTTGTGTTCAAGCTCAAGGCCGCAAACGACCAGGTCTTCCCGGGCGTCCTGGCTTCAAACTCGGGACCCATCATCGACGAGGAAGTCTTCCCGGCGGACAAGGTCATGGGCGACGACGAGATCGTCAAGGCCAAGCCCTTCGCCGGTCCCTACAGCATCGACAGCTACAAGAAGAACGAGCTCATCAGCCTTAGCGTGAACCCTGACTACCAGGGACTGCTCGGCAAGCCTGCCAACGACGGCGCAAACATCAAGTACTACGCCGACGCCAATAACCTCAAGCTCGATATCCAGCAGGGCAACATCGATGTTGCCGGCCGGTCGCTGACCGCCACGGACGTCGCCGACCTGGAGAAAGATTCCAAGGTCAAGGTCCACAAGGGGCCCGGTGGCGAGCTGCGGTACATCGTCTTCAACTTCGACACCATGCCGTTCGGTGCGAAGACTCCCGAGGCCGACCCCGCAAAGGCACTGGCCGTCCGCCAGGCAATGGCCAACATTGTGGACCGCGACGCCATCGCCAACCAGGTCTATAAGGGTACGTACCTGCCTGCCTACTCCGTGGTCCCGGAAGGATTCCTCGGCGCAAAGCAGCCGTTGAAGGACCTCTACGGAGATGGCGGAAAGCCGAGCCTGGACAAGGCCAAGAAGGTCTTCGCCGATGCAGGAATCAGCGGTCCGGTCACCATCAAGCTCCAGTACAACCCGGACCACTACGGCAGCTCCTCGGGCGACGAATACGCCATGATCAAGGAACAGCTTGAAAAGTCCGGCCTGTTTACCGTGAACCTGCAGTCCACCGAGTGGGTCACCTACTCCAAGGACCGCACCGCCGATGCCTACCCGGTGTACCAGCTGGGCTGGTTCCCCGATTACTCCGATCCGGACAACTACCTCACCCCGTTCTTCGTTCCGGGTAACTTCCTGAAGAACCACTACGACAACGCCGACGTTGCGGCACTGATCCAGAAGCAGCTGACCACGGTGGACAAGGACGAGCGCGTCAAGATCCTGGGCGAAACCCAGGACGCCGTCGCCAAGGACCTCTCCACCCTGCCTTTGCTCCAGGGTGCCCAGGTCCTGGTGGCCGGTGCCGACGTCAAGGGCGTGGAGACCACCCTGGACGCTTCGTTCAAGACCCGCCTGGGTGTCATCTCCAAGTAGTCCGGCCAATTCTGCCCACGGCGGGAGATGGGGCGGGATGCATCAGCATCCCGCCCCGTTGGCCGCCTCCAGCCAGTCCTGTGGGGGAGCAATGGCGCGGGCTTTAGTTTTTAGGTAATCCGATGACCACATTGATTGAAGCGCCGCCGGAAGATTCCGACGGCCTGTTGCCGGCCAAGAAGAAGTCGTCCGGCGGGGGACTTGGCCAGTACATCCTGATCCGTTTCCTCCTGATTTTCCCCACTATCCTCATCCTGGTCACCATGGTGTTCTTCCTCATGCGGATCACAGGCGACCCGATCACCGCCGCGATGGGTGGCAGGCTGCCGCCCGACCAGCTGCAGCAGCGGATCACCGCCGCCGGCTACGACCGGCCCATCCTGGTGCAGTACTTCGAATATCTGGGACAGCTGGTGACCGGCAATTTCGGGACCACACTGTCAGACAACCGCAAAGTGACCGAAATGCTCGGCACCTACGGGTCCGCCACCCTGGAACTGAGCATCAACGCCCTGATCGTGGCGCTCCTCGTCGGCATTCCGCTGGGCATGCTGGCGGCACACCGCAGGGACCACGTTCCGGACGCCGTCCTGCGCATCTTCGCCATCCTCTGCTACGCCACCCCGGTATTCTTCGCCGGACTGCTGCTGAAGCTGACGTTCTCTGTCTGGCTGGGCTGGCTGCCGGTGGCCGGGCGGGCAAAGACATCAACCGAGCTGGCACTGACTTCGCTTCAGGCGCCCACGGGTATCTATTGGCTCGACGCATTGCGCAGCGGGAACATGGCTGCCCTGGGCGACGTCATGGCCCATGCTGTGCTTCCGGCCATCGCCCTGGGCCTCCTGACAGCAGGGATCTTCCTCCGCCTCGTACGCACGAACGTCATCGGCACGCTCGGTAAGGACTATGTCGAGGCCGGCCGTTCCCGCGGGGTCAGCGAGTTCAGGCTGGTGACCAAGCACGCGTACAAACCGGCGCTGATTCCGATCATCACCGTGATGGGATTGCAGATCGCCGTGATGCTCGGTGGTGCAGTCCTGACCGAGAAGACCTTCGAATGGAAGGGGCTGGGCTTCCAGCTGGCAACCTATCTTACGGCCCGTGACTACGTTGCCGTCCAGGGCATCGTGGTGCTCCTGGCAGTCATCGTCGCCACCACCAACTTCATCGTGGACGTCGTCGCCGCGCTGATCGACCCGCGGGTGAGGTACTGACCATGTCCACAACTGAAGTTCCAGCACCCGTGGCCAACCCGCGGGCCTCCTTCTTCCTTCGGCTCCCGGTGGTGTCGCATGTGCGCCAAAGCGTGGGGCTGCAGCGCGGGATGCTCATCATGGGCCTCGTCCTGACGACAGTCTTTCTCCTGACCGCACTGCTTGCCCCGTTCATCGCGCCGTACGGGTTCGCCCAACTGTCTGACGGCGACGGAAACTTTCCCGCCCAGCAGCCACCCGGCGGCAAGCACCCGCTGGGCACCACCGTGGGTGGCTACGACGTCCTCTCCCGCGTGATGTGGGGAACCCAGACGGCACTGCTCGTCATCATCATCGCCGTTGTGCTGTCCATCTTCGCCGGAGTCATCCTTGGCCTCGTCAGCGGCTACATCGGCGGCTGGCTTGACCGGATCCTGGTGGTGGTGGCGGACGCCATCTACGCCTTCCCTTCCCTGCTGCTGGCGATCGTCATGGCCATCGTGATCAGCGGGGGGCAGTCCAGCCTCTTCGGTGGTGTCATGGCAGCGGCCATATCCATCACCGTGGTGTTCATCCCGCAGTACTTCCGGGTCATCAGGGCTGAGACCATCCGGCTCAAAGCCGAACCGTTCGTTGAGTCCGCCAAGGTGGTGGGTGCTTCGAACCTGCGCATCATCACCCGCCACATTTACCGGAACGCAACGCGGACACTGCCACTGATCTTCACGCTCAATGCGTCCGAGGCGATCCTCACCCTCGCCGCACTGGGTTTCCTCGGCTTCGGCATCGAACCCAGCTCCGCCTCCGAATGGGGCTTCGACCTGAGCAAGGCCCTTGCCGACACCACCTCCGGTATCTGGTGGACGGGAGTCTTCCCGGGCCTCGCCATTGTGTGGGTGGTCCTGGGACTGACCCCTGGTGGGTGAAAGCATCAACGACCTCAACGATCCCCGCCTGCGCGGCCGTAAACGGGCGAACCGCAAGGCCCCGGTCGCCTCTCCGGCCGCCAACGCCGCCCCGGGACCTGACACAGAATCGAGCAACCCGTGACCGAAAACCTGGATACGCCATCGGGCAGCGGAGGCCCCGGACCGAAGACTGTCCTTGGCATCGACCATTTGCAGGTCACCTTCGCCACCGACTCCGGCGACGTTCATGCCGTCAAGGATGTGAGCCTGGAGCTCAAGGCCGGTGAAGTCCTGGCCATCGTTGGGGAGTCGGGCTCGGGCAAGACCGTCACCGCCAAAACCATCCTCGGCCTGCTACCTGAAACGGCCACCAGCTCCGGCGCCGTCCTCATCAACGGCACCAACATCATCAGCCTCAGCCCTGCCCGCCTGCGCCAGATCCGCGGGCGGGACGTGGCAATGGTGTTCCAGGAACCGTCCACGGCGCTGAATCCGGTCTTTACTGTCGGCTGGCAGATCGCAGAGGGTATCCGCGCCCACTCCGGACAGGGCGGCGGCAAGCGGGTCTCAGCCAAGGAAGCCAAGGAACGGGCCATCGATGCCCTGCGCAAGGTGGGTATCCCGGATCCTGAACACCGGGTGAACTACTACCCGCACCAGTTCTCCGGCGGGCAGAAGCAGCGGGTGGTCATCGCAGCAGCCCTCGCACTGAACCCCGGACTGATCGTGGCTGATGAACCCACCACAGCCCTCGACGTCACCGTCCAGGCGGAAATCCTGGAACTGCTCCGCGACCTGCGCGGCCAATACGGCACCTCGATCGTCCTGATTACCCACAACATGGGTGTGGTGGCAGACCTGGCCGACAGGGTGGTGGTGATGTACCGGGGCGACATCGTGGAAGAGGCCCCGGCGCGGAAGCTGTTCGCTGAGCCCAAGCAGGAGTACACCCGGCAGCTCCTGGCCGCAGTGCCGCACCTGGGCCGGAACTCGGCGTCGGAAGGGCTGACGGAACGGCGCCACCAGGAAGAGGAGGTGCTGGTCGAGGCGAAAAACCTCACCATCGAATACCCGGGAAGGCTGGGAACACCGGCATTCAAGGCAGTGGACGGCGTCAGTTTCACCCTGTCCAGGGGTGAGGTATTCGGGCTGGTGGGGGAGTCCGGCTCCGGCAAGACCACCATTGGGCGGGCCATCGCCGGCCTGAACCGGACCACCGGCGGCAGCCTCAAGGTCCTTGGCTACGAGATGCTGGACCTGCGGGAAAGGACCTTCAAACCGCTCCGCAAGGACATCGGCTTCGTCTTCCAGGACCCGGCCGCTTCCTTCAACCCGCAACTGACCATCGGGGACTGCATCGCCGAGCCTATGGTGATCCACACCCGGCCCAGCGAAGCGCAGCTGCGCAAACGCGTCGGCGAGTTGCTCGAATCAGTCCAGCTCCCGGCGTCGTATGCGGGACGGTACCCGCATGAACTCTCCGGCGGGCAGCGGCAGCGGGCGTCGCTGGCGCGCGCGCTGAGCCTGAACCCGCGGCTGCTGATTGCGGACGAGCCGACGTCGGCCCTCGACGTCTCGGTCCAGGCGAAGGTCCTGGAGCTGTTCCGGGACATCCAGGAGGAGTTCGGTTTCGGCTGCCTGTTCATCAGCCACGACCTTGCGGTGGTAGACATCCTGTCCACGTGGGTGGGCGTGCTGTACAAGGGAAAGCTGGTGGAACAGGGGATCGGCAGCCAGGTCATGGGAAGCCCGCAACACGACTACACCCGCCGCCTGATCGCATCGCTTCCCGTTCCCGATCCTGACGAGCAGGCCCGGCGGCGGGAGGAAAGCCGGGCATTGCTGGGCCTCTAGGAGCGGGGTTCGGCCACGGTGTGAAGCGCCGGTGCGGCAGACGCTGCATCGGCGCTTCACAGCCGTTTCATTACGCTGCCTGCCCATAGACTGGATGCATGACGCAGCACAACCTCCATTCTTCCGGTTCCGACGATTTTGACCCCTCCGCCAGTTCGTTGGCCGGGCAGGTCGACCAGTCGGTGATGGCTGAACTGCTGTCAATCCGCTCCAGTATTGACAACATCGATGCGACGCTGGTGTACCTGCTGGCGGAGCGGTTCAAGGCAACGCAGAAAGTCGGATTCCTCAAAGCCAACCACCGCCTGCCTGCGGGCGATCCCGGGAGGGAAGCGGCGCAGATCGCGAGGCTTCGGAGGCTGGCGGAGGACGCGCACCTGGATCCTGCGTTCGCCGAGAAGTTCCTCAACTTCATCATTGGCGAAGTCATCCGGCACCACGAAGCCATTGCCGAGGACCACCAGGCGGCGACCGGCCGGCAGGCGCAGGCGCCGACGCGCGCGTGACCGCCCAACACCCGGGGGCTTCCGCTCCGGCGCCGGAACAGCTCCTGCCCACGGAAGTGACCGCCACGGCACTCGGGCAGTGGCCGGGTGAAGACCCCTATGAAGCAGCGCGGATCATCCGTGGCGAACTCGGCAGCCCGCACATGCCGTTCCTCGCCGAGCTCCCGGCCCGCGGCGTCGGGTCCGACGCCTTGGGGCGCACCGCGTCCCTCCTTGAAGAGCTGGCCGTCGATGTGCAGCCCTTCGGCTGGCGCCTGGTGGACCGGCCCGGCAAGGATTACCGCCGCGCGGCCTCGGCGTTGTCCACGGACATCAATATCCTGGCCGATGTCGCAGGCGCAGAAGACAGCCCTGCCCCGGAAATCAAGGTTCAACTGGTCGGCCCGATGAGCCTCGCAGCTGGACTGCACCTGCATAACGGTGAGCGTGCCCTGATCGACTACGGTGCCCGGAGGGACCTCGCGGCGTCGCTGGCTGCCGGCCTGGGAACGTACCTCGGCAGGGTGGCGGCCGCCGTGCCCGGAGCCCGGCTGGTTGTCCAGCTTGACGAACCGGACATCGCTGCGGTCCTGGCCGGCACCATTCCCACGGCCAGCGGCTACCGGACGCTCCGTGCGGTGGCAGGTTCCGAAGCCCGGGATTCGTGGCGCCTGGTCCTTGATTCATTACGCGCTGCCGGCTCCGTGGAAACTGTTGTTGCGGTACCTGAGGTGGAGGCGCCTTTCGAACAGATCCTCGCGGCCGGGGCCGACGGTATCGCCGTGCCGCTCAAGGCGCTGACCACCCGCCAGTGGGAACAGCTGGCGGGTGCCGCTGAAGCGGGAAAGCGGCTCTGGATCGGTGCGCTGGACGTTGCCGGCAGTGCACGGACGAAGACCGCTGACTGTGTTGACGCAGTCTGGCGCCCGTGGCGGCAGCTCGGGCTTCCTGCCGCGGCCATCAGCAGCGTCCGGATCACTCCCTCATCCGGGCTCGCCGCCGTCACCCCGTCCCGGGCACAGGAACTCCTGGGCCAGCTGACCAAGGTGGCCGACGGCCTGAACCAGCAGGCCCTCGGCTAGGGCAGACCGCGCCGGGACGGTCAGGTTCGGTTTTCCCACCGGTCAGGCTGTGCGTAGCGGGGCAGGAAACTCTGGGCGGAGCTGCCGCCGGTGTAGGGCCGCAGCCGGTAATCGAAGCTGCCGGCGTACACCAGCACCAGGCCGATCTGCGGTTGGATGACTTTGACCTGGATGCGGTGCCTGCCGGCGGGGCCTACGGCCGGATCCCACCATTGCTCGGCGTAGGCCTTGGCGTCCAGGGCAGACGGCAGGGGAATGCGCAGCGGCCCCAGGAAGAGGCGGGACGCCTCGGATACGCCGCGCAGCCTGCCCTCCGGGGTCACCCTGAGGTTCAGGTCGGTGACCATCCGCCGGTACCGTCCCACGTAGTCCACCAGGTGGCTTCCGCCGCGCGGACCTTTTCCTTCGCCTTGCTCCTGCCCTTCGCTCCACTGGTTGACGCTGGTTGTGTCCTGGAACATGCGGGTGCGGCCCGGGAATCGGATCTCCCGCCGTGCCGTGAGGCTGGAACGGCCGAAGGGATCGAGGTGCGCGTGGTTCTCGATCCGGAACGGGACATTCTCGCCGTACTCCGGAAAGAACGCCTCTTCGCTGCTGGTAAGCCGCATGAGTGGGCGCAGCCAGGACTGGCGGCAGCCCACGACGTCGAACGTTCCCTCACCGACGCCGTACCGCCCCGAGCCGGGCACCAGCGAAAAGTACTCCCGGAGTTCCGGCTGGAGCCGGCTAAAATCCGCGCCCAGGGCCTGCTGATAGATCGGTGCGTTCAAGGGGACCTCCTGCTGGATTGCGGCGCTTGATTCACAATCTACCGGCAGCCTTGAGCCGGATGTACATGTCGGCCAGCCCGGGGGGCAGCTGGTGCGGTTCGGCATCCACAACTTCCACGCCGAAACGGCGGAGTTCAGCGCTCACGGCGGCCCGCTGGAGGAGCGCACGCTCGGCGGCGGCTGCCCTGAACACCCCTGCAGCATCGCTGCGTTCGGACAGCATGGCGCCCAGTTGGGGGTCACGCACCGCAGCCACCACCACGACGTGCTGTACGGCCAGCTGCGCCGCCGCGGGAATGAGGCCTTCCTCCGGTGCCCCGCCGTCGAGGCTGGTCAGCAGCACCACCAGGGAGCGGTGGGCAGTTACCGCCCGTACCTGGGCAGGAACGGCGGCCCAGTCCATCTCGATGAGTTCCGGTTCCAGCGGTGCCATCGCCTGGACAAGCCGGCCCAGCAGGTTGCCCTTGCCCGCGGTGCCCGCCCGGGCGCGTGCCCTGCGGTCGAAAGCCAGGAAGTCCACCCTGTCTCCGCCGCGCTCGGCGAGGACGCCAAGCAGCAGGGCAGCTTCCAGGCCGCTGTCCAGCCGGGTCTCGTCATCGATCCTTGCCGCCGCGGTACGGGAGGTGTCCAGCACCATCAGCACGCGGCGGTCCCGCTCGGGACGCCAGGTCCGTACCACAACGGCAGAGCGCCGCGCCGTTGCCCGCCAGTCAATGGACCGGACGTCGTCGCCCCGGACGTAGTCGCGCAGGGAGTCGAACTCGGTGCCGGCGCCGCGGATCTGGACCGCCGCCTTGCCGTCGAGCTCGCGCAGCTTCTGCAGCTTCGAGGGCAGGTGCCGCCGCGAGTTGAACGGCGGGAGCACCCGGATTGACCCGGCGGAAGTGACGGTCCGCTGCCGGGCGGCAAGTCCCATGGGGCCGAAGGAACGGAAGGTAACATGCGGGGACTTTATGTCCCCCCGCCGGAAGGGCCGGAGCACGACGGCGGCACGCCGGCTTTCGCCCGCGGGCACGTCCACCGGTTGGATCGGGTCGGCCGCCCCGGCCGAAGGCTGCCAGGCGTCGCGGAAACTGCCGCGCACGCGGCGCCGGCCGTTGTTATGGATGGTGAGGGCGGCGTGCACCGGCGCGTTGAGGGCAACGTTTACGGGCCCGCCACGGACGACCTGCAGCAAGCCGGGCGATCCGGCCAGGGCAAGGTCAGCGCCTGCAACGGCTGCAAGCACAGCGGCCACGGCAAAGAACGAACCCCACCCCGGCAGCAGCAGGACCGGTACCAGCCCCAGCAGTACCAGCAGGACGAAACGCCCGGAAATGGCCATCAGCGCGGGACGGGGACCGACGCCAGGATGCTGCCCAGCACGTCATCCACCTGCACCCCGTCCATCTGTGCTTCCGGCTGCAGGGCGACCCGGTGCCGCAGGCAGGGGAGGGCGAGCGCCTTGACGTCGTCCGGTGTGACGAACGCCCGCCCGGACAGCCATGCCCAGGCCCGCGACGTGTTCAGCAGTGCTGTCGCCCCGCGTGGCGATACGCCCAGCAGGAAGGACGGGGCAGCCCGGGTAGCCCGCACGAGGTCAACAATGTACCCGATGATTTCAGGGGCCACGTCCACAGTGGCCACCGCCTGCCTGGCCCGCTCCAGGTCACGGGCATCCGCCACAGGACGCACGCCCGCCGCTGCCAGGTCCCGGGGGTCGAAACCAACGGCGTGGCGCCTGATGACTTCCATCTCGTCGCCGCGCTCCGGCAATGGCATGGTGAGCTTGAGCAGGAACCGGTCCAGCTGTGCCTCCGGCAGGGGATAGGTTCCCCTCGTACTCCACCGGGTTCTGCGTGGCGGCAACCAGGAAGGGCGACGGCAACGGGCGGGGCTCCCCGTCCACCGAGACCTGGCGTTCTTCCATGGCTTCGAGCAGGGAGGCCTGCGTCTTGGGCGGCGTCCTGTTGATTTCGTCAGCCAGCAGCAGGTTGGTGAAGACCGGCCCCTCCCGGAACGTGAATTCGGACGTGTGGGAATCGTAGACCAGCGACCCGGTCACATCGCCGGGCATGAGGTCCGGAGTGAACTGCACCCGCTTGGTCTCCAGGTCCAGTGCAGCGGACAACGCCCGCACCAGCAGGGTCTTGGCGACGCCCGGCACCCCCTCCAGGAGGACATGGCCTTGCGACAGCAGGGCTATCAGCAGGCCGGTGACGGTAGCGTCCTGTCCCACAACGGCTTTGGCCACTTCATGCCGGACGTCCAGGAGCGCCTGCCGGGCGGAGTCGTGCTCCATCGGGTCAAGGACCCGCTGGCCGCTGCCATGTTCACCTCATCGTCTTTTGACCTCTTTCTCCAGTGTGTGCAGTTCCCGGGCCCAGGCCACCAGGCGTGCCTCGCTGCGGGGATGATCATTGACAAGGTCGCTGACCGTGGATGCCGCCGTACCCAACTGCCGTGCCGCGGCATCAACGGTGGCCTCCGCGGTGGCTCCCGGACCAAGCCGGAGGGCAGCCGCAAGACGGGACAACGTGCCCGCGCGCAGGTTGTCCCGTGCCTGGTCCATGGCCCGGTTGTCGTGGTAGAGCCGGGCGCGGCCCTCGGCAGTCTCCACTGCCTTGACCACCACGGGAAGGGGCTCGAAGACCAGCGGCCCGTGCCTCCGGCCGCGCCAGGCGATGGCGGCGAGGGCGACGACCACCAGCCACGGGCCCACGAACCGCACCCAATCCGGGGCCAGTTCGTCGAGGGTGCGCGGCGATCCGGTGAGGTCCATGTCCTCCAATGACGGCAGGTACCACACGAGGTCAGGGGAAGCACCCAGCAGCCGCAGCCCGAGGGCGGCATTTCCCAGCTCGTCAAGCCGTTCGTTTCCCAGGACTGCGGTGCTGCCGAGGACTACCAGCCTGCCGTCAGCGCCGGCCGCAAGCACTCCGGCGGCCGAGCCGGACGGGCGGAAACAGGTGGTCCCGCCGTCGTACACGAATCCTGACCCGCCGCTGACCTGTCCTGCCGCCCGCGCATCCGGAAGGGAGCAGCCGGGGTCCAGCGCGGGCGTGCCCTCCGGCACAACGCCTGCCTGCCGGATGCCGCCGTCCAGGGCGCGGAGCGTCTCAAGGCGTGGTGAGACCACCACTACCCGGGCACTTGAGTCCGCGAGGCCACGGAGGCGCTGCCCGTCGAGGGCTCCTTTCCGGTCGTAAATCAGGAGGGTGGGGGATGAACTGGCGTCCAGGGCAGCCATCGCTGCGTCGTAGTTCCGGACGTCGTGGACCTGCACCCCGTGGTTGCCTAAGATTTGGGCGACGGCACGGGCGCCGTCAGGGCCGGCATTGCTCACGGACAGGGGGACGACGTCTCCCTTGGGCGCCAGTTGGCCCCAGATGACCAGGCCAAGCCCGACGGCGACCAGCGCGCCGAACGCCACCAGTCCCCGGTGGCGGCGTAGCCGTGACCGGAAGGACGGGCCGGCAGCTTGCCGCGGGCCGGCATCCCGGGCAACGTCAGCTTCGGACACGGATCCGGTCATGGCAGGACCGCCGGCTGGTGCCGGTCCAGGGGACGTTCGGGTTTGGCTGCCGCCAGGGCGTCGTCGAGCCGGACCATGTCCTGGTACACCGCACCGCCGGCAGGCCTGTTGCCGTAGCGGACCGCGTCGAAGGCCGCGGCCGCCTGTGCCAGCCGCTGCGCCTCGGACCTGAACGGCACGGATAGTTCGCGTGCGGTTTCATCCGCGGTCCGGCCCGGCTGCGCATCGATGACGGCCCTGTCCTCGGCGGAGCGCACCAGGGCACGGAAACGGTCGACGACGGCGTCGCCCCACCTTCCGGCGGCCGCGGCCTCAGCGGCGCGCCGGCGGTAGTCCGTGGCAGTGACGATGGTCTCGGCACCAAAGACATCCTTCGGCTTCCGGGCGGCCGGGTTGAGCCGCGGGCGGGCCAGGACAAGGGCCACGGCTATGACCAGGACGATAACGATGCCTATGACCGGGGTGGGAACCGACCCGTCAGGTCCCGAGGGGCCGTCCAGGGAACCCAGCCACTCGAGGAAGTCGTGCCACGCGGCCTCCAGCCAGGACGGCTGGGCCTCCCGGTACTCAGGCTTTGCCAGCTCCTCCGCGGCCCACCTGCGTGCCTGTTCCGCGTCGGGAAGCACCGGCGGTTCAGCGGACATCCGGCCATGCACTTCCGGACGGCCCCTGGGAACTGCGGCCCGGTGCGGTGAATGCCGCACCCCGGCCAGGGACGCCGTCGGGATCAGCACCCGTCTCGAGCATGCGGAGGAGCGTAATGTCCAGGCCGTCTTTCCGCATGCGGAGGTCCATGTACAGCAAGGCCATCACCGACGTCTGGAACGCGTAACCCAACGCGCCCACCAGCGCGCCAAGGACAGCGGTGGCAATCCCTAAAGCCACCGCCATCCCCGCGTCCTGTCCGGATCCGCCGTGGGGCGAGACCACGGTGCCGAGGAAACTGGTCAGCAGGCTGACCGGGATCATCACTACCTGGCTGATCACGCCCACCAACAGACTTACCACCAGTGTCATTCCGAAGATTCGCCACCAGTTGGCACGGGTCAGCTGCCAGGACCGGCGCAGGGCGGCGAGCGGACCGACTTCCTCGATGACCACCGCGGCAGGGGCCACCATGACCTTGATGGCGATCCAGGCAAATACTGCAATGAAGGCAGGGACAAGGGGAATCAGGAACAGTGCGCCCGCTGCCCGGTCGGTTCCGGCGATGAGCGCGAAAGCCGCTCCACCAAATATCAGGAAAGCAAGCAGCACGGCAGCCACCAGCAGCGCAGCGAGGCCAATCAGTGCACCGGCCCATGGATTTGGCAAGGGCCCACATCTGGCGGAACCCTGTGGGCCTGTTGAGGATCGAGCGGGCGACCGGCACCACCATGGCCCCCTGCAGTACCGCAGAAATGACGAGCGTCAGGATGCTGACCACCAGGATGGCGCCTGCGAAACCGAACCCCATGCCGGCCAAATCCGCGGGGCTGGCGCCCTCCACCCAGGCCTCGATGGAGCCGGCAGAAGTGGCGGACACGGCCGTGACGACGGCGGCCAGTATCGCCGAGAGCGACTGCGCCAGCAGGGCGGCACCCAGCATGGCTTTCGGGTTCCGGCGGATCGCCTGGAAGGAGCCGTCAAGGATTTCGCCGAACATCAGCGGCCGCAGCGGAACGATGCCGGGCTTTGGCGGGGCAACGTAGCGGGGCTGTCCGTAGGGGCTCCCATACTGGTGGCCGTACTGGATCCCGGAGGCGGGTCCATAGGGCGTTCCGTAGGGCTGATGCGGATAGGCAGCGCCCGGGTAAACCGGCGGGGGTACCGTTCCACGGTGCCTGCTGGCCGGGTGGGGTTTGACCCGGACCTGGCTGGGCTTGGCCATGCGGGCCCGGCTGGTCCTGGCTGGCGCGTGGCTGCTGGTCCCATGGCCCGAAGGGACCCCACGACGGCGTACCACCCCAAGTCCCGCTGCCCCCGCCGGCAGTTCCCCGGTTCGGATCCGCCCATCCGTCATCGTCCCGGTCCCGCTGGTACCCGCCGCTGCCGTCCTGGCCCCGGCCGGGCCAGGGTTCCCGGGAACCGTCGGAGGGCTGCTCCGGTATAGCCGGTTCCTCCCGGCCTGAATCCTGTCCTGACACGCTCTTCCTTCCCCCATTCCGGCCGCACCGTTGTCCCGCGACCGGGCCCTGACAGCCCCTGGCCGCCGGGAAGGTCCGGCACGGTCCCAGCCTATAGTTCCGGCGTCGGACGTCCTAGCGTTCCGCCATGCCGAAGCCGCTCAACAGGACAAAGCCCCCCTGATAAGGGAATATATAACTATGAAGGCACGCATTCTGGTGGTTGACGATGATGAAGCGCTGGCCGAAATGATTGGAATCGTTCTTCGCAATGACGGCTTTGAACCCGTCTTCTGCGCGGACGGCGCCCAGGCGCTTGACATCTTCCGGTCATCGCGGCCGGACCTTGTCCTGCTGGACCTTATGCTTCCCGGCGTGGATGGCATTGAGGTCTGCCGGCAGGTCCGCGCTGAGTCGGACGTTCCGATCGTCATGCTCACCGCCAAGGCAGACACTTCCGACGTCGTCCGTGGCCTTGAATCCGGCGCCGATGATTACGTACCAAAACCGTTTAAGCCCGCCGAACTTGTGGCACGTGTTCGGGCCAGGCTCCGCCCGGGAGACCAGAAGGCGCCCGAAACCCTGCGGATCGCGGATATCACCATTGACGTTGCCGGGCACACAGTAAGCCGCGGGAGCGAACGTATCTCCCTGACGCCGCTGGAGTTCGACCTCCTGGTGGCCCTTGCCCGCAAGCCGTGGCAGGTATTCACGCGTGAACTGCTGCTCGAACAGGTGTGGGGGTACCGCCACGCGGCAGA
Organism: Pseudarthrobacter sp. SORGH_AS 212; assembly: GCF_030818145.1. Lineage (NCBI taxonomy): Bacteria > Bacillati > Actinomycetota > Actinomycetes > Micrococcales > Micrococcaceae > Pseudarthrobacter > Pseudarthrobacter sp. SORGH_AS 212. Next base: position 3,662,044 of record NZ_JAUTAA010000001.1, read on the forward strand.
CACCCGCCTGGTCAACGTCCATGTCCAGCGCCTGCGGTCCAAGATCGAGCAGGACCCGGAAGCTCCGGAAGTTGTATTGACGGTGCGTGGTGTCGGCTACAAAGCAGGGGCCTGACCCCGCTTCCTCCGAGGGGGAACGCCGGACCGGCGTCCCCGCCCAGGCGACCCCCGGAGAAGCAGCGGCTTCGGAACAGCATGCCGTGGCACAGCCGGACCAGGAACCGCAGCATCACCAGACAGCGCAGCACCACCAGGCGCCGGAGCACACGGATGCCATCAGCCCCGGATTCAGGAAGTTCGCCTTCCGCGTGCGGATCTGGCAGCGGCGTGCCGTCATTGTCAGCCTCAGGGTGGCCAGGCTCGTTAAGACCGGTATCCTCCGGTTGCTGCCTGCCCTGCGTTACGTCGGACGCGCCCTGCAAAAGCGTTGGCGCCGTTCCCTGCAGTTCAGGACTGTCCTCACCACCCTGCTTCTGGCCGTCACGTCGTTCGCCGTAGTTGGCGCGTACCTGTCGAACCAGATCGCCAACAACCTTTTCCAGGAACGGCTGACACAGGCCGAATCGGAAACCCGGTACAACGTCAAGCAGGTCCAGGAGACGTTCGACGGCGCTCAGGTCACCGACCAGTCGAGTGTCATCACGCTGGTCTACGACACCCTGAACGCCGTGGAAGGCCGTGGCTCCGTGATCCAGCGCCGCTATGTCTTCGAAGCCATGCCGGAGCAGACCAAGCCAAGAAACCGCTGGGTGGAGTCCCGGGCCTCGGACCAGCTGACAGTCAGTGTTATCCCCCCGGAGCTCCGCAAAGCGGTCCAGGAATCCGGCAAAGACCAGTACTGGGCGTCCACCGTGATCCCTGTGGGCACCGAGGACCGGCCAGGCATTGCCGTCGGTAACAAGGTGACCTTCAACGGCACGGTCTATGAGCTGTATCTGATTTATGACCTCAACACGGCGCAGCAGACCCTGGACGAGATCCAAAGCGTCCTCTGGGCCGGCGGTGCAGTGCTGGTGCTCCTGATCGGTGCGGTGGCCTGGTACGTCACGCGCAACGTGGTCAGCCCGGTCAGCCACGCGGCGATGGTGTCGGAGAAACTGGCCGCCGGGCAACTGCAGGAACGGATGGTGGTCCGCGGCGAGGACGAGGTCGCCCGGCTGGGCGCCTCGTTCAACCACATGGCTGCCAGCCTGCAGGAGCAAATCACCCAGCTCGCCACCCTCTCGCAGATGCAGCAGCGCTTTGTGTCCGACGTGTCCCACGAACTGCGCACTCCCTTGACCACGGTCAGGATGGCGGCCGAAGTGCTGTACGACGCCCGTGACGATTTCGATCCCATCAACAAACGGTCTGCCGAGTTGCTCTACAACCAGGTGGAGCGGTTCCAGTCGCTGCTCTCGGACCTGTTGGAGATCTCCCGCTTCGACGCCGGTGTGGCGGTGCTCGATGCCGAACCGGAAGACATCCTCCAAGTCATCGCCCACGTCATTGAGGGCGCGTCGCCCGTAGCCGCGGAGTACGGATCGGAGATTGTTCTGAGTGCACCGGCCGGCGCCATCGTCGTAGACATGGACGCGCGCCGGATCGACAGGATTCTGCGGAACCTGATCCTGAACGCCGTCGAACATGGCGAGGGCAGGCCGGTGACTGTCACTGTGGCAGCGAGCGAATCCGCCGTCGGCATCGCTGTCCGTGACCACGGCATCGGCATGGAACCGGCCGAGGCGGCCCGGGTCTTCGACCGGTTCTGGCGCGCAGACCCTGCCCGCGCACGGACCACCGGCGGCAGCGGCCTGGGGCTGTCCATAGCCGCGGAGGACACCAAGCTCCACAACGGCTGGCTGCAGGCGTGGGGGAGGAAAGGCAGCGGGGCCAACTTCCGGCTTACCCTGCCGCTGCGCCAAGGCGAAGAGATCGGCAACTCGCCGGTCCAGCTCGAACCCGAAGACAACATCACCACGGGCGAACCGGGCAGCGTTCCCCGGGAACCTGACACCAGGAACATCCTGGTCCTGGAAACCGGAGCGGCGCGGTTGGCACCGGTGCCGACGACGAAGGAGAACCCATGACCGGCCGCGGCCGTCCGGCACAGCTCGGTGCTTTCCTGCTGGCGCTGCTGGTTGTGGTGCTGGCAGGCTGCGCCCGGATCCCCATCTCGGGTCCGGTCGGCAAAAGCAGCGAAGGCAGCGCCGGCAACCTGAACGCGCCGGTCTTCCTCCCGGCTGCGCCCCAACCGGGCGCATCGCCGGAAACCATCATTGACTACTTCTACCGCGCAGGCAGCGGCTACGAGGATGACTACGCCGTGGCCCGCCAGTACCTCACGCAGGCCTCGTCCGTGTCCTGGAAGCCGGACCAGCGTGCCTTGGTCTACCGGGACGCACGCGTGGTGGCCACAGGCATCGAAAACGTCTACAACTATGAACTGGATGTGGCCTACACCGTCGATGCTGACGGCATCACCACCCAGTCCCCGGAAGGCACCGTGGAACGGATCCCCGTTACGGTCACCCAGGTGGACGGGGAATGGCGTATCTCGGCAATACCGGACGGGACCGCAATCGCTGAGGAAACGTTCAAGGTGATTTACGGCGCCTATCCCATCTACTTCTACGACCCCACATTCACCTACGCCGTCCCCGACGTCCGCTGGTTCATCAGGAACAAGACGGTCAAGGCCATGACCAGTGCCCTGCTGGCGGGGCCGGCCCCCTACCTTCGCGGCGCGGTGGCCAGCGCCTTCCCGTCGGGCATCAAACTCGCCCGCGAGTCCGTCCCGGTAGTCTCCGGGGCCGCGCAGGTGGACCTGACGGCCAAGGAACTCACGGAGACATCCCCGGAGGACCGCCTTCGGATGCAGATGCAGCTCACCCTGACCTTCCGCAGCCAGCCCGACGTCGTGAATGTCGAGCTGCGGGCCAACCAGGACCTGGTGAGGGTAGAGGACAACGGCTCAGTCCTCCCGCCGGTACAGGACAAGAGTGCGCCCTCGCGCCAGATCGCCGTCAGCGGCAATGAGCTGGTGCGGTACGAAAACAACAGGATTTCGCCGCTTCCTGACATGCAGCCCGTCTCCGCCCTCGACCCGCGGTTCCCCGCGGAATCGCCGGTCTCGCAGACCGCTGCCTTCCTCAACGAGAGCCGGACAACCCTGTACAGCATCAATCCGGGCCAGCCGGCCCGCGCCCTGACGACCCGGAGCACCCTGAGCCGGCCCTCCTTCAGCCTCAACGACTGGGTCTGGTCGGCTGGCCCCGGGGGAAACGGCGCCACTGAAGTGGTGGCCTTCCGCCCCACCGGAGTCGCGGAAGGGGCATCCGTTCCGTCGGTGACGCTGGCGCCGGCCTGGCTGGCGGGACGATCCGTCAAGGAATTCCGGATATCCCGGGAAGGCGTCCGTGCGTTGGTCATTTCTGAACAGAACGGTAAGACCCGGGTCCAGGTCGCCGGGATCATCCGCGGCGGCGACGGGACACCCCGTGAACTGACCCAGCCGACCACCCTGGCGACCGACAGCAACCCGGACCAGGGTGCCTGGGTCAACGACTCCACGGTGGTGGTCATGAAGGGCGCGGCGGCGGCCAACGTGACGCCGGAATTACTCTCCCTCACCTCGGGTCAGCCCCAGCAGCTCGCTCCCTGGCCGGGCCTGGTGGCGCTCAGCGCAGGAAACGGGCCGGAGGAGATCTACGGGCAATCGTCCGAGGGCATCTTCCAGCGGCTGGGCAACGGCTGGTCGCCGCAAATCAAAGGCCCCATCGATCCTTCGTACCCGGGGTAGGGGCCACACGCACTGCCGCCCAGGGGGAACGCGGCATTGGGCTGGGTCCACATAGGCACTCACACTGCTTTGCTTTGCTGCCTGCCCGATGAATTGTTGAGGCGTGAGCAGCGAATCAACGCCCCGCCGTGGCCGGGCAGACCCTGACCTCCTCCCGTCCCAACCGGCGGCCAGGCACCGATCAGAACATCGGAGCGCCCTTCTTCGGTTGGGCGACCAGGTCGGCGGAGCCGCGGCCGACCTCCTGGCTCTTGCCATCCCTGCCGACTGTGTAGGCTGCGGCGCCGAAGACCACCATCTCTGCCCGCACTGCGCCCGGCAGGTACGCCGGCTCACCGCGCAACCGTTCCGTGCCGAAGCTGCCGCACCCGTGCTGACAGATGTGGACGGAAGAATACTGCTGCCGGTGGTTGCAGCAGGCGTCTACAGGGAAGAACTCGCGCAGGCTTTGCTGTCCTTCAAGCGCCACGGCCAGCACCGGCTCCGGAAGTGCCTGGGCAGGGCGCTCGCAGACGCGGTGCGGACGGCAACGGGAGACCGTCAGCCCTTGGTCCTGGTTCCGGTTCCCACCAGCTCAGCCGCCTACCTGGCGAGGGGGTTCAGCCCCGTGCACCTGCTCCTTGCCGAGGCAGTCCGGCAGCTTCCCGGCGCCGTTATGCAGGACGTCCTCGCCAAGGCCACCCCTGGAGGTATCCGGACGGCGGGCGGCCAGAAAGGCCTCGACAGGGGCGACCGGACCAGGCGCGTCCGGGGCTCCATGACGGTGCGGCGGCGCGCCCGGGGCACGGTGGCCGGGAGCCGCTGCATCATCGTCGACGACGTTCTCACCACCGGTTCCACGCTGTCCGAGGCCGCGCGTGCCCTGCACCGCGACGGGGTCCTGGTGGCAGGGGCGGTGGTCCTTGCCGCAACGCGTCCACCGGTCTCGGGCAGCCCGGACGGCGCATCCTAAGCCAGCAGCGAAACTACCGCGACTTAGAAAAAAATAAACCGGGAAAGGATGAATAACGGATGACGATGAACTAACGTCGGTGATGGGTACCAAGACAGAATGTACCTTTCGATGGCGGCTCGGAGAGGGGCTCGACTGTCAGGCAGATCGGCCCAGGGAAGCGCCGCCGTCGTGTCACCGAAGTCATTTGGAGGGCACCATGGAGTTTATGATCAGCGGACGAAATCTGACAGTGTCAGACCGGTTCCGCGAATATGCCGGGGAGAAGATCTCAAAGATTGAGTCGTTGGGCGACAAAGTCCAGCGGGTCGATGCCAAGGTTTCCAAAGAGACCAACGCCCGGCAAACAGGCGACCAGTTGACCGTTGAGGTGACAGTCCTGGGCCGCGGACCGGTGATCCGCGCCGAAGCCAGCGCTGCAGACAAGTTCGCCGCCTTCGATCTCGCGTACAACAAGCTGCTTGAACGCCTCCGCCGGGCCAAGGACCGGAAAAAAGTCCATCACGGACGCCACACCCCCAAGGCTGTGAGGGAAGCAACCGCGTCCCTCGAACCGGCCAGTGCGCACGAGCCCCTTTACATGGAGGCCAGCCACCGGAGCGAGGCCAGCGAGTCATCCGCCGACAGGTCTCCCTACGACGTGGACAACGATATCCCGGCGGGCGATTCCCCTGTCCTGATCCGCCGGAAGGTCTTCCCGGCAGCGTCGCTGACGCTCGACGACGCCGTGGACAACATGGAACTCGTGGGGCACGACTTCTATCTGTTCGTCGACAAGGCCACCAATACCCCGTCGGTTGTCTACCGGCGGCGCGGCTGGACCTATGGTGTGATCACGCTTGACCACGAGTGTGAACCCGGAGATACCGTAGTCGAAGAAAAGATCCTTGCCTACCGTTCGGATGATGCTGCAGCAACCGCTTAGGGTGCTGGCAGCAATCAACAGAGAGGACTGGCGTGCCGGTTTCGCTGAGCCTTAACCAGGCCCGGCGGATCGCTCTGGCAGCACAGGGGCTCGACAAAGGACGGCCCACCGGACCCGTAACTTCGCGGACGGTGGGCCGCACCTTTGCCCGCTTGCAGCTGGTCCAGATCGATTCCGTAAACGTCCTCGCGCGCAGCCACTTCCTTCCGTTTTATTCGCGCCTCGGGAACTACGACCGGAGCATTCTGCAACGGATGTCCGGAGTTCACCCACGCCGGATGATCGAGTACTGGGCACACGAGGCCAGCTACATCCGGCCGGAACACTATGCGGACCTCCTGCTCTGGCAGAAACGTGCGTGGGTTGGTGCCGGGGGCATGGACCCTGACCAGCGGGCTGCCATATCGGAACGGATCCTGGAAACCCTTGCCGGAAGCCGTCCCCTGACTGCATCCGAACTGACCGCCCGGATCGGCCACGTGGAAGAACGGCAAACAGGCAATTGGGGCTGGAACTGGAACGCCGTCAAAAGGGTCCTCGAACACCTTTTTGAAGCGGGGTTCGTCTCCGCAGCTGCACGGACAGAACAATTCGAGCGGAAATACACCCTCACGGCGGGAATTCTCCCGCAGGCCGGAAACGGCACGGGGGAGGCCCCCACGGGAACCCAGGATCGGGTCAGGGCACTGGACCGGCTGACGGACGCTGCCGCCCGTGCGCACGGCATCGGAACGGTCCGGTGTTTCGCCGATTACTTCCGGACGCCCGTCAAGGCAACAGCGCAGTCCGTGGAACGCCTGGTGGAGCGGGGTGCCCTGGAACCGGTGACCGTCACGGGCTGGAATCGGGATGTCTACCGCCATGCCGATGCTGTCCTGCCTCGGCGGGCCACTGGACGTGCCCTGCTCAGCCCTTTTGATTCCATGGTGTTCGAGCGCCGCCGGCTGGAAGAACTCTTCGGCTTCCACTACCGGATTGAGATCTACACGCCAGAACTCAAGCGGCGGCACGGCTACTACGTCCTTCCCTTCCTCCTCCGGGACGGCATCGTTGCCCGGGTGGACCTGAAGGCCGACCGGGCAGGCGGAAAACTGCTGGCCCGGGCCGCCTTCGCCGAGCCGGCCGCCCCGCCGGACACCGCCGTCGAACTCGCCGGGGAACTGCGCCTCATGGCTGAATGGCTGGGCCTTCAGTCCGTGGAGGTCTGGCCGTCGGGTGACCTCGCGGCGGACCTTGCGCGGGCCGTCGGCAACGCGGGCTCCGATCCGCTCTGAGGGAAACCGACACCGGCAGGTTGTCTCTCCCGTAGACTAAAAACGCCAGAATTCGGCGGCATGAGACTGGGAGCATCTTCACGTGGCATCACTTATTGAAAAACTTCTCCGCACGGGTGACAAGAAAACACTTCGGCAACTGCGGAATTATGCCGACTCCATCAATGCCCTCGAAGACTCGTTCAAGACCTTTACCGATGCCGAGCTCCGTGAAGAAACGGACCGGCTCCGCGAACGCCACCAGGACGGCGAAAAGCTCGACAGCCTCCTGCCGGAGGCCTTCGCCGCTGTTCGGGAAGCGTCTTCGCGCACCCTGGGAATGCGGCACTTCGATGTCCAGCTGATGGGTGGTGCCGCCCTCCACCTGGGCAACATTGCTGAAATGAAGACCGGTGAAGGCAAGACCCTGGTGGCAACCGCTCCTGCCTACCTGAATGCCCTCACCGGTAAGGGTGTCCACGTGGTCACCGTGAACGACTACCTCGCCGAATACCAGTCCGACCTCATGGGCCGCGTCTACCGCTTCCTCGGGCTGACCAGCGGATGCATCCTCGCCAACCAGGACCCTGCGGTCCGGCGCGAGCAGTACGCTGCGGATATCACCTACGGAACCAACAACGAATTCGGGTTCGACTACCTGCGCGACAACATGGCCTGGGACAGGAACGAACTGGTCCAGCGCGGACACAACTTCGCCATCGTCGATGAAGTGGACTCCATCCTCATTGACGAGGCCCGTACCCCGCTCATCATCTCGGGACCGGCCCAGGGCGATACGAACCGCTGGTACAGCGAATTCGCAAAGGTTGTTCTTCGGCTGCAGCCCGAAAAAGACTACGAAGTCGACGAAAAGAAGCGCACCGTTGGCGTCCTGGAGGGCGGCATCGAAAAGGTTGAGGATTACCTCGGCATTACGAACCTGTACGAGTCCGCCAATACGCCGCTGATCGGCTTCCTCAACAACGCCATCAAGGCCAAGGAACTGTTCAAGCGGGACAAGGACTACGTCATCATGGACGGCGAAGTCCTCATCGTTGATGAGCACACCGGCCGTATCCTGGCCGGCCGCCGCTACAACGAGGGCATGCACCAGGCGATCGAGGCCAAGGAAGGCGTCGAGATCAAGGCGGAGAACCAGACCCTGGCCACCGTCACCCTGCAGAACTACTTCCGCATGTACGGCAAACTCTCCGGCATGACCGGCACGGCTGAAACTGAAGCCGCCGAGTTCATGAGCACCTACAAGCTCGGCGTTGTGGCCATTCCCACCAACCGCGACATGCAGCGCATCGACCAGTCCGACCTCGTCTTCAAGAACGAAACAGTGAAGTTCGACGCCGTCGTCCGGGATATTGCCGAACGCCATGAAAAGGGCCAGCCCGTCCTGGTGGGTACCACCAGCGTCGAAAAGAGCGAGTATCTTTCCCGGCTGCTCGCCAAGGACGGCATCCGCCACGAAGTCCTGAATGCCAAGAACCACGCACGGGAGGCCGCGATCGTTGCGCAGGCCGGCCGTAAGGCAGCCGTCACGGTGGCCACCAACATGGCGGGCCGAGGCACCGACATCATGCTGGGCGGCAATGCCGAGTTTACTGCGGTCGCCGAACTTGCCAAGCGCGGCCTCGACCCGGAGGAAAACTCCGAGGAGTACGAGTCCGCCTGGCCGGCTGCACTTGAAGCAGCCAAGCAGGCCGTCAAGGATGAGCATGAAGAGGTCCTGAACCTGGGTGGACTGTATGTCCTCGGTACCGAACGGCATGAGTCCCGTCGCATTGACAACCAGCTCCGCGGCCGTTCCGGACGCCAGGGCGACCCTGGCGAATCCCGGTTCTACCTTTCCCTGACGGACGACCTCATGCGGCTGTTCAACTCGGGTGCCGCAGAACGCCTCATGAACAGCTCCGTTCCTGACGATGTGGCCCTCGAATCCAAACTTGTATCCCGTGCCATCGCCTCGGCGCAGGGCCAGGTGGAGGGCCGCAACGCTGAGCAGCGGAAGAACGTGCTGAAGTACGACGACGTCCTGAACCGCCAGCGTGAAGCGATCTACAGCGACCGTCGCCGGATCCTCGAGGGTGACGACCTGCACGAAAAGGTGCAGTTCTTTGTCGAGGACACCATCATGGCCCTGATTGACGACGCCACCGCTGAAGGCAACGGCGACGACTGGGACTTCAACCAGCTGTGGACCAATCTCAAGACGCTGTACCCGGTGAGCGTGAGCGCGGATGACATCATCGAAGAAGCCGGAGGAAAGTCCCGGCTGACGGTGGAGTTCCTGAAGGAAGAGCTGCTTTCGGATGCCCGGCTTGTCTACCAGGCGCGGGAGGAAAGCATCGGGTCGGAGAGCATGCGGGAACTGGAACGCCGCGTCGTGCTGTCAGTCATCGGGCGCAAATGGCAGGAACACCTGTACGAGATGGACTACCTCAAGGAGGGCATCGGGCTGCGTGCCATGGCCCAGCGCGATCCCCTTGTGGAGTACCAGCGTGAGGGTTTCACCCTGTTCCAAAGCATGATGGAAGCCATCCGGGAGGAAAGCGTTGGGTTCCTGTTCAACCTGGAAGTCGAAGTGACTCCGGCCCAGGACGTGGTGGTGGAGGACGCCGCCGGCGGACACACCGAGCATGTTGAGCCGCAGGTCCGGGCGGCCGGTCTGGAAGCGCCCGAAAAGCCTGCGCAGCTGCAGTACACGTCACCCAGCGAGGGCGGTGGCACCCAGACCCGGGTGGAAACCCGTTCCTCAGGGCGCTCAGGCAACCCCGCGAAGGCTGCGGAGCAGGATGCGGCAAAGGAAGCCGCCAAGCGTCCGGCCAAAAAGAAGCGGCGCTAAAGCGGCGTCCACGGACGACGACGTGTAAGGCAAGGGCAGGGCCAGCGGGAGACAGCATCCCGGGGTCCTGCCCTTCCTTGGTCCGGGCGGCCATGCGGGTGATTATCCAATGACGAGTTCCGTGACTCGCCAAACCTGCTTGCTGCGCTCCAGGCGGACTGCCACGGCCCGCGCACGTACGTCATCGACTACCACTGCACTTGCTTCGTAGGTGCCTTCTGCCACTTCGCAGATCCTTACTGACCTGACAATGGAGTTCCGGTGCAGCCGGCCCAGCGCAGGATTTCCGGTCCTGGTGATTTCCCGCCGAATCAGTGCGGCCCGATGCTGGAGGGCAGCGAGGCATCGGGGGTCAAGCCGGCGGGCCAGCTGGTGGACGGGCCGGATACCGGCCAGCACTTCCATGGCCGCCTGCACTGTTCCCCGGGTGAGGGCCCGGACTTCCGCTTCCTCGTCGGCTGCCCGGAGCTGAACCGGCTCTCCGGGACGCGGGGCCTGCCGGCCCTGGCCGAGGGCCCGCAACTGGCCCTGTCGCAGCTGTGTCTGGCGCAGCGCCTCCTGGCTGGCTGCGCCAGGGGTGAAGCCCTTTTCAGCACTACTTTCGGTTCCTCCCTGGAGGGCGCGGATCGGCGTTACTGCTGGCATTGCTTTCCCCTTTGTTCTTGCGGTGCCGGCACTCGGCCGGCATGGTTACGGATGCTTAGGACGGTGAGGGTGGCTGCAGGACTTGGCCCGGGAGCAGGACATCCGGGTTCTGGCCGATGACAGCCCTGTTGGCTTCGTACCATCGGGGCCACTCAAGGGCGACGTCGATGTCGGAAGCATTGCTGCCCAACTGGCCCCGCACAATGTCCCACAGGGTGTCCCCCGCGAGGACTGCCACGGTTCCTGTTGTGTGAACTGACCCCCCAACCGGTGTGGCCCCTCCGCGCGTGGCGGGGGAGGCCATCAGTCCTGGGTCCACCACCGGGGTGGTGCGGGGCTGCCATCCAGGCTGCAGCCGGGAATGGTCCGCGGCGCCGGAGCCCGCGTCCGCAGTGATTGGGGCAGCAGCGGGCGTTGCTTGCGCAAGTTCGTCCGGTGCCGTTGACGTCGGGATCAATCCCGGCGTCACTGTCTGCTCCGGAATGCTCGCATCAGAGGCCGCAGCCGGTGTGGAGGTGGCGTCCGACATAGGGTCGCCTGCCGTACCTGTGGAAGGTACCGAGCTCGGGGCCGGCATGTCCGGGGTTGCCTCCATAGCCGAGGCATAGTCCTGCGTGGGCGCCCACTGCGGACCCGGAGCGGGGGTCTCGGCGTTTGCCGCTGCACCCGATACTAGTTGTAATGAGACGGCCGCGACGACCAGGCGCCTCATGAAGGCCGGCGAAAGCCTGCGCGTCAGCGAAGCTGCACGGACCTTTCCTTGCCGCTCCAGGAGCACGCCCGCGCCGGCGGCCAGAAGGCACAGGAACCACCAGGCGATCAATGACGAACCCGAAAATAATGCTACGGCCCCCAGGATGTCCTCGGCGGACGTGCTCTGGTGCCTGGCCGATGCCTCCTGCCACTGCAGGACAAGACCGCATCCAATAAAGACGAGCACAGCTCCCAGGACCAACAACGCCAGGGCCGTAAGGGCGTCCATTCTGATTCCGTGGGAGTCGCGCTTCATCATTATTCATCCTTTTGATGCAGTTTGATGCAGTTTGGTAATGCTTGATTCAGTTTGCGCCTGTGTTCTGTCATATGTCCATACGGTGGAGAGAAAAAGTTCCTGGAATTGACGGCCTGCCCGGTCGGACTTACTGTGGCCGAATGCGCTGGGATGCACTCTTCAACGACCTCGAAAGCCAGCTGGCGGAATCGGACCGACTTTCACTGGAGGCCGAGATCGGGGAGAGGACCCGCGCTGAACTGGTGGCCATCGCGTTGTCCGACAGGCTCCGCGGAGTACTTGGATGCACGCTGGGGGTCCACCTCCGGAACGGAGAATCTGTCCATGGCCGCCTTGCCCACGCTGGTGCCGAGGCGCTGGTTATTGACGAAGACTGGTACCAGGTCCTCATTCCATACCCGGCGGTTGCCCGCTACGTGGGCATGGGCAGGCTTGCGCAAACCGAGCCGTCAGCCGTGCGGCGCGCGCTTGGGTTGGCGCATTCGCTCCGTGCCCTTGCCAGGGACAGAGCTGAGCTGAGTATCAGCCTCGGTGGCAGCGCGGGCATCACACGGTTGGAAGGCGTGATCGACCGCGTGGGCAAGGACTATGTGGACTTAGCGGCAGTGACTCCCGGTGAAGCCCGGAGGAGCCGGAACGTGGGAGATGTATCAACCGTGCCGTTCGCCGCGCTTGCGGCCATCAGGTCGAGGAAACAAGCCGGACTGTAGCCAACGCCCGGGCCCGGCACTGCCGGCAGGGACGAAACACGCGCCCGCTCAGACCGACTTCGACTTGGACTCCTGAATCATCCTGCTGGCTTCTGCGTAGCGTTCCTCGATGTACTGTTCCAGCATCTTCTCTTCCACACGCCATTGCCCGCGTCCACCAACCTGAATGGCCTTCAATTCCCCGCTCCGTACCAGTGCGTAAGCGGCTGGAGAGTTGATCTGAAGCTGCTCGGCAACATCTGCGAGTGTGAGGAACCTGGGCATGCCTCCATTTTGCCATCCGAACGGGGTGCACGCTTGCGTTATCCACAGTTCCGCCATATTTGGGGCTTTGACTTTTGTTCCGGCGTCCGTCCCGCAACAATGAGGTGTCCGGCCGCGGAACGGCCCGCCGGCACGTCGAGGGGGAGAAACGGCATGGTTCCAGAAACTTCAGCCGCATCAGCACGCCTGAAGCGCCCGTCGTGGAAAGATCCGCGCCTGCTGGTGGGGATCCTCCTGGTGCTTGCGTCAGTGGCGGGAGTTGTATTCCTGGTCGGAAGTGCAGACCAAACCACGGAGGTCTACGCTGCCCGCGACGGGATAGCCGTGGGCGAAGCGCTGACGGAGGAGAACGTGGTCCGTGCCAAGGTGCGGCTCGGCGATTCGGAACAGCACTACATCACCGCCGAATCCGGGTTGCCCCAGGGCGTAGTGGCCGTGCAGCGCATCGGAAAAGACCAACTGGTCCCTCGTGCCAGCCTCGGGGAGGTTGACGACCTTGACCGCAAACCAGTGGCCATTACGGTGGACGAAACGCTGCCTGCGCAGGTTATCGCCGGGGCCCGCGTGGATGTCTGGGTTGCCCAGCCGGATGCCAAGAACGGATTCAGTGAGCCTAAGCTCCTGCTGCCGGGTGCAGAAATCGCCGAGGTAACAGCAGGTTCAACAACTCTCGGATCCGCCAAGAGCACAGTGCTGATGGTGCTGGTGGAGGACAGTCGGATGCCGGCCATCCTGGGCGCCCAGGCCAACGACGCCCGGATCTCCGTCGTGTGGAACCCCGGGGGCGCCAAGTGAGCATACCTGTCGTTACCGTCGGGCAAAGCCGGGAAGATCTGGTGGGCGGACTCGAACGCCTGCACGGCCCTGTCACCGTGGTCAGGAGGTGCGCCGAACTCCCCGAACTGCTGGCAGCGTGCCAAAGCGGGCTGGCCAGGGCGGCCGTCGTGGCAGACGGATCCGAAGGCCTCACGGCTTCGTTGGTAGACCGGCTGGGAGCCGTTGGCGTGGCCATCATCGCCCTCACCGACAGCGCCGAGGAAGCAGCGCGGCTCCGCAAGATCGGTGTTGCATCAGCCCTGACAGGCGTCCAATCCGCAGAACTTTCGGACCGGATCGCCGACGCCGTAGAGCAGTTGACAGGAGCGCCGGGCCGTACTGCCGCAATGAGCTCCCTCGCGGACACCGGTGCAGCCCTGCATCCCGTTGCCGCGGAGCCTGAGCCAGATACGGGCGGGCCAGGACCAGGTCGAATCATCGCAGTGTGGGGTCCCGCCGGCTCTCCGGGCCGGACCACCCTCGCCGCCAACATGGCAGCTGAACTGGCGGCCGACGGCGAGCAGGTCCTCCTCATCGACGCCGACAGCTACGGGGCGAGCGTCGCTGCGGTCCTCGGACTGCTCGACGAATCGGCTGCATTGGCCCAGGCCTGCCGGCTTGCGGACCAGGGTGCCCTGGATGCAGACGCCCTCCGCAGGCTTGCCGCTCCTGTGGCAACGACTGCCGGTACCTTCAAGGTACTCACCGGCATAACGCGGGCAGATCGCTGGACGGAGCTCAGGGCACCGGCCCTGGCGATCGTCCTGGAACGGGCGCGGCAGATCGCCGACGTTGTTGTGGTGGACACCGGCTTCTGCCTGGAAGCGGATGAAGAACTGAGCTTTGACACCATGGCGCCACGGCGAAACGGGGCAACCCTGCGTGCACTGGAGATGGCAGACACCGTGTTCGCGGTCGGGGCTGCTGATCCCGTGGGCGTGCCGAGGTTGGTTAGGGGCCTTGCTGAACTGGAGAACGCTGTTCCCCAAGCCTCGCCCACGGTGGTGATGAACAAAGTGCGGTCGTCCTCTGTTGGCAGGGGCCCCGAACGGCAATTGCGGGATGCCTGGGAGCGTTACGGTCCGGCATCCGAGCTTCAGGCATTCCTCCCGTACGACAACGCTGCCGCGGATGCTGCCCTGCTTGCCGGATCATTGCTGCTCGAATCGTCGCCCCAGTCAGCCCTTCGCCGCTCAATCCGCGAACTCGTTTGTGCATCCGTCCAGCAAAAGCCCAAATCCTCTGTATTTTCTTCCACAGCAGGCCGCAGGGCAAAGGACTAGGCTCGCCATAAGAGCTGCAAAGGTGCAGCGCATATCGTGTGATGGAGGCGTTTGTTGATGTCGTCTGGATCCAGCGTGGAGGATCAGGCCCTTTCCGTAGAAGGCTTTGAAGGCTTCATGGGGGACTACTACCAGCATCTCGCCGAGGAGGACGCGCGCAGCTATCCGCAGGAGCTGCTGGCTAAGCGGGCGGACCATCACCGCGAGGTCGCATCGGGGCGTCTGCCCGGGCAGGCGAAGGTGGCCATTGCCGATGAGGAAGACAGCAGCGTCGTATTCGTCGTCACGGACGACATGCCTTTCCTGGTGGATTCAGTCAACGCTGAACTGGTCCGTCAGCATGCGGCCATCAAGCTGGTCATCCACCCTATGTTCGTTGCCACGCGCAACCGGGAATCCGGGCACCTGGTTAAGGTCAACAGGGTTCCGTCGCATATCGGAATTTCCAGCGGTGACACCGCGGCGATGCCGAGCCTGTCCCACCTGATTGCCACCGGCGAAAATGCCTCATATATGGAGTCATGGATCGCCGTCGAGATCGGCCGCATCTCCGACGAAGCCAAAGCGTCGCTGCTTGAAGGACTGCAGCGAGTGCTTAAGGACGTACGCGCGGCCGTCGAAGACTGGCCCAAAATGCGCCAAAAGGCGCTGGAGATCGCCGAAAGCCTTGACCAGGTAGCCAACCCGGCCCAGATCGCCGAACTGCGGCAGGCGCAGGACCTCCTGCGCTGGCTCGACGACGGCAACTTCACCTTCCTCGGATACCGGGAATACGTCCTCATCAACGTGGACGGGGAGGACGTCCTGGAATTGCGGGAGGACAGCGGCCTTGGCTTGCTCCGGGCAGCGGCCGATTCCCCCCACATCCAGCATCTGACTGATACAGGACGCAAAAAGGCGCGGGAAAAGCGTGCCCTTGTCATCACGAAGGCCAATTCCCGTTCCACCGTCCACCGGTCCGCCTACCTGGACTACATCGGCGTTAAGAGTTTCGACGCCGCCGGCAACGTCAATGGAGAACGGCGCTTCATCGGGCTGTTTGCCACCAGCGCCTACACCGGTTCAGTGCGTGAAGTCCCGATCGTCCGGGAAAAGGTCGACGCCGTTCTCCGCAATGCGGGGTTCCCACCGGACTCGCACTCCGGAAAGGACCTGCTCGGCATCCTGGAGACCTATCCCCGCGACGAGCTGTTCCAAATCGAAGTCCCCGACCTCGCCGCCACGGCAGTGGGCATCCAGAAGCTGCAGGAGCGCCGAAGGACCCGGCTCTTCCTCCGCCCCGACATCTACGGCCGCTTCATGTCGGCTGTCGTCTACCTGCCCAGGGATCGCTACACCACCAATGTCAGGCTTCGGATCGAGCAGGAACTCCGAGAGACCTTCCAAGCGGTTTCCATTGACTACGAAGCCAGGATGACCGAATCGGCTCTGGCCCGCCTCTTCTTCAGGATCCGCCTGCCGAAGGATGCAGATGTCAGCCACGTTGACAGCGGAGAGCTCGAAAAGCGGCTGGTCCGTGCGGCCAGGTCCTGGAGCGAGGGCATCGCCGAGGTGCTGCGCGACGGCGGCGACGCGGCGGAAGCCAAGGAACTGGCGGCAATTTGGGCTGAAGCGTTCCCGGCGAGCTACCGGGTGGACTACGAAGTGGAAGACGCCCTTGACGACATTGCCCGCTTCGAGAAGTACGGAGCGGCGGCCGAACGCACCGAGGGGGCACGGCAGGAGCGCCCGGGCGTCCACGTCTACCTCCCCGAGGGGGCGGGCGCAACGCTTGAGGAAGATGCGCGGGTCAAGCTTTACATGCTCGAGCCCAAGAGCCTGAGCCAAATCCTTCCGTTCTTCCACAACCTGGGACTCGAGGTGCTCGACGAACGGCCCTTCGAAATCGAGACCGCGGACCGCCGCGATTTCTTCCTGTACGACCTCGGTCTGAAATACCCCGCAGGCGTCGACCCGGTGGCAACCGGAGGCTTCCTGGCGGATTCCTTCAG
The DNA here is from genome assembly GCF_030818145.1 of Pseudarthrobacter sp. SORGH_AS 212. NCBI lineage: Bacteria > Bacillati > Actinomycetota > Actinomycetes > Micrococcales > Micrococcaceae > Pseudarthrobacter > Pseudarthrobacter sp. SORGH_AS 212. Next base: position 3,678,530 of record NZ_JAUTAA010000001.1, read on the forward strand.
CGCGGCTGTGACAGGTGCGGCAGAATCCGACGCTTTCGACCGCCTGGTCCTTCGGGAAGGGCTGCACTGGCGCCAGATCACCGTCCTGCGTGCCTACGCCCGCTACATGCGCCAGATGGGCAACACCAATTCGTTCGGGTTCATGGCCGACACCCTCCTCGCCAACCCTGATGTGACCAGGGGGCTCAGTGCCCTGTTCGAAGCACGGTTCGACCCGTCCCTGGACCGCGATGCACGGCAGGCCGCCCAGGAATCCGTGCGGGAAGAACTGTCAGCGTCCATCGAAAAAGTTGCAACACTTGACGCTGACCGTGTCCTGCGGACGTTTGTGAACCTCATCGAGGCCACCCTGCGGACGAACTTCTACCAGGACAAGCGGCACCTGAGCTTCAAGCTCGATCCGGCGCGGATCGACGGCTTGCCGTTCCCGCGTCCCATGTTTGAGATCTGGGTCTACTCTCCGCGGGTTGAGGGTGTGCACCTCCGATTTGGCAAGGTCGCCCGTGGCGGCCTGCGCTGGTCGGACCGCCGGGAGGACTTCCGCACCGAGGTGCTCGGCCTGGTGAAGGCACAGACGGTAAAGAACGCCGTCATCGTTCCCACCGGGGCCAAGGGCGGCTTTTTTGCCAAGCAGCTGCCGGACCCGTCCGTCGACAGGGCGGCGTGGATGGCCGAAGGTGTCGAAAGCTACAAGACCTTCATCCGGGGCCTGCTGGACCTCACCGACAATCTGGTTACCGAAGGTGCGGACGAGAAGCTGGTGCCGCCGTCGGACGTGGTCAGGCATGACGACGACGATTCCTACCTCGTGGTCGCAGCGGACAAGGGGACTGCGACATTCTCGGACATTGCCAATGGCCTGGCCGCTGAGTACGGATTCTGGCTGGGAGACGCTTTCGCTTCGGGCGGCTCCGTTGGCTACGACCACAAGGCCATGGGCATCACCGCCCGCGGTGCATGGGAATCCGTGAAACGGCACTTCAGCGAGCTGGACCTGGACACCCAGACCCAGCCGTTCACCGTGGTGGGCGTGGGCGATATGTCCGGCGACGTGTTTGGCAACGGCATGCTGCTGTCCCGGCATATCCGGCTGCTCGCTGCCTTCGACCACCGGCACATCTTCCTGGATCCCACGCCGGACGAGGAGTCGTCCTTCACTGAACGCCGGCGCCTGTTCGAACTGCCCCGGTCATCATGGGACGACTACGACAAGTCCCTCATCAGCGAAGGTGGCGGTGTCTTTGCGCGGCAGGCCAAGTCCATCCCGGTGTCCCCCCAGGTACGCGACGCCCTGGGACTTCCCGCCCACATTACGGAGCTCAGCCCGCCCGAACTCCTGCGGGCCATCCTGCTGGCCCCGGCAGATCTTCTCTACAACGGCGGCATCGGGACGTACGTGAAGGCCAGCAGCGAGTCCAATGCTTCGGTGGGGGATAAGGCCAACGACTCGATCAGGGTTGATGGCAGGGACCTCCGCGTCAAGGTGGTGGGCGAAGGCGGGAATCTCGGAATGACCCAGCGCGGACGGATCGAGGCAGCACTGCAGGGTGTCATCCTGAATACCGACGCCATCGACAACTCCGCAGGCGTGGACTGCTCCGACCATGAGGTCAACATCAAGATCTTCGTTGACCGGATGGTGGCTGCCGGCAGGCTGGACGCGGCCGAACGCGCCGAGTTCCTTGCCTCGATGACCGACGAGGTTGCCCGCCTCGTCCTGGAAGACAACATTGACCAGAACATCCTGCTGCTGAACGACCGCACAAGGGTTGCGGAGTGGAGCCCCAGTTACGAACGCCTCATGGACTGGCTGGAAAAATCGGCCGACCTGAAGCGCGACCTTGAGGCCCTGCCCACCACGGAGACCCTGCGCGAACGGCTGCAGCAGGGCCAGGGCCTGACGTCGCCTGAGCTCTCCGTCCTCGCGGCCTACGCCAAGATCGAATTGGCGACGGCCCTGCGGGAAAGCGATCTCGCGGACGATCCGTGGTTCCGGCAGACCCTCCGCGGTTATTTCCCGACGCAACTGCGTGAACGTTTCGACGCTGAACTGGACACGCATCCGCTGCGGCGTGAAATCATCGCAACGGTGGTGGCCAACGACATGATCAACATGGGAGGCATCACTTTCGCTTTCCGCGTCATGGAAGAAACGTCGGCCAGCGAAGTGGCCGTGGCCAAGGCCTTCGTCGCGCTGCGGGAGATTTACGAGCTGGACGTGATGGTCCGGGAGCTCAACAGCCTGCCTGCGTCGTTCCCCACGGAGCACTGGAGCACGGTCCACCTGGATATCCGCAGGTTGCTTGACCGCGCAGTGCGGTGGCTCCTCACCCAGGGAACCGTCTCCCAGCCCATCGATGAAGTGGTGGCTGAGTTCAAGCCGTTGATGGATCCCCTGCGTGCACGCGTTCTGGACTACTTGCGCGGCGAAGACCGGGAACGGGTGGGCAGCTGGCTCGAGAACGCGCGCGAATGGGAACTTCCGGATGGCCTTGCCCTGCGCTGGGCTGAACTGTTCGAAAGCTTTGTCCTTCTGGACATTGCCAAGATCGCCCGCCTGCGGAAAGAGCCGGTTGAGGACATCGCCGCCGCGTATTACACGGTGTTCAACCGTTTCCACGCCGATTCCCTCCTGGAACGGATCAGCAGCCTTCCCCGGCAGGACAGGTGGCAGGCACTGGCAAGGGCAGCGCTTCGCGATGACCTGTACTCCACGGTGTCGGACATTACGACGGCGGTGCTGGACGCCACGGCCGCGGGCGGCTCGCCCGAGGCGCGGCTCACGGAGTGGGAGGCGCGGAACGCCGAACAGCTGGGCCGCGCGAAGAGCATGTTCGATGAGGTCAACGCACTCGAAACCGACGATATGGCGTCGCTGTCGGTAGCATTGAGGCTCTTGAGGTCTATCGTCCGGCGCTGATCAATCAGGCGTCGCAACTGGAGGTGCAGTGGCAATCTTTACCGACCCCATCAGGGAGCACGCCGATTTCGGCCCGGGTGATGCCGAATGGCTTCACCTGCTGGTGGGGGACTGGCAGATGGTTGCGGACCTGGCCTTCGCCGACCTCGCACTGTGGTTCCCGCATCCGGAATACGGGTACGTGGCGCTGGCGCACGTCCGGCCGTCCACTACGCACACCGTGTTCCACGGGGACTTCGTCGGCGAAGGCATCCGCTCCGACCTTCGGCCCCTGGTGGACAAGGCCTGGAACAGCAGGGCCATCGAGCGCTCCAGCGAGACAAACTGGAGCAGCGACATGGCACTGCGGGTCGAGGCTGTCCCCATGGTACGGAATGGGCGGACCCTGGCCGTTGTCACTACGCACATGGACCTGTCCAGCTCACGGATGCCGTCCCGGCTTGAGCTGACGTACCGTCAGTGCGCCTATGACCTGTTGCGGATGGGAACGCTTGGCCTGTGGCCCGACTTCGCTTCGCCAACGGGGTCGCGCCGCGGCGCGCCGCGGGTGGGGGACGGATTGATCAGGCTCGACGCCGACGGCGTGGTGCAGTACGCCAGCCCCAACGGTGTTTCTGCCTTCCGCCGGCTTGGTGATGGTGAATCGCTGGAGGGCCGTTCCTTGGCGGAGGTAACTGCCAGCCTCCTCAAGGACCGTCGGATGGTCGATGAAACCTTGCCCCTGGTTGTTACCGGCCGGATGCCGTGGCGCAGTGAAATCGAGTCCCGCGGCGTTAGCTTGTCCCTGCGGGCGATTCCCCTTCGTGACGAACAGCAACGGTTCGGTGCCCTGGTGCTGTGCCGCGATGTGTCGGAGCTTAGGCGGCGGGAAATGGAGCTGGTGACCAAGGACGCCACCATCCGGGAAATCCACCACCGGGTGAAAAACAATCTTCAAACCGTGGCTGCCCTGCTGCGGATGCAGTCGCGCCGGATGGTGAGCGAGGAAGCCAAACAAGGCCTGGAGCAGGCGATGCGCCGGGTTGCGACGATCGCGCTGGTCCACGAGACCCTGTCCCAGGGCCTGACCCAGAGCGTCGATTTCGATGAGCTGATTGGTCGGCAGTTCAGGCTGTCCGCCGAGGTCGCCTCACCGTCCCAGCAGGTGAAGACGGAACGTTCGGGCACTTTCGGCGAGCTTCCCAGCGACCTGGCCACCCCCCTTGCACTGGTGATCAACGAACTGGTCACCAACGCTGTGGAACATGGCCTTGAAGGGCGGGCAGGGACGGTGTGGCTTATTGCCGACCGTGCGGAGGGCGAGGATGGCGACGACGAAGAGCTTACCGTGACCATCGCCGACAATGGCGTGGGATTACCGGATACTCCGCACGTCGAGGGTCTTGGCCTTCAGATCGTGCGGACCCTGGTGACCAGCGAGCTTGGCGGAACCATCCAGTGGCTGCCCCGCGAAGGCGGCGGCACAGCGGTCCGCATCCGCCTGAGCCTCTTGGGCCGGTAGCCGGACGGCGCCTGCTGTCCGGCGGCGTCCCCTGGCATTAAATGGAGAGAGCCCCGGCGGCAACCTGATCGGTTGCTGCCGGGGCTCTTTCTATTTGGCGGATATCCTTCCGCTGTATGTCCGGGGGCCTGCCGCTTATGAAGCGCGGCGTGCCCGGGCTGCCCGGCGCTTAAGGGCGCGGCGCTCGTCTTCGCTCATGCCCCCCCAGACGCCGGCGTCCTGGCCGGACTCAAGTGCCCACTGAAGGCAGGTATCGACTACCGGGCACCGGCGGCAGACACTTTTGGCTTCCTCGATCTGCAGGAGGGCCGGCCCCGTGTTCCCGACGGGGAAGAAGAGTTCAGGATCCTTCTCGAGGCACGCTGCGCGGTTACGCCAATCCATGCTGATTAGTTGCTCCATTTCTGGGAATCGCCCTTTGTGAAATTATTCACTAGTAGCTACAAAGGAAAAGGGCCCGGCAGGGCCCCCTTGGTCATCTCCATCAAGCCTGTCATGTTAACGCTGTGTAAACAAGGGGTAATAACGCTTGATATCCCGGGAATGCTGAGCGATACATCACACTGCTGGCGCTGGCCCTCACCAGTCTCCGACTATGTCGGGTATGGTGCCAGTGTGTCAAGACCCCCTTCCATGCCTGCAGAGTCCCCGCCCCCTCCCGGGGGAACCCACCCCGGCCAGGACGGTGCCGTTGCATCAGGGAAGGTGCGGCCTCCCCGCGCCGCTGTCCTTATTGCCGTGGTGGTTGCGGCCGAGGCGACGGCCCTCCTGGCGGCAGCTGCATGGTACGCATTCGAGCTGGTATCGGGGAGCCCCGTCCTGTCGTTCTGGGGTGCGGTGTTTACCCTCGGGCTTTTGCTCGCCTTTTCGGCGTGGTTGTTCGCGGTGGGTCATTTCCTGTACCGCGGGTTCCGGTGGACCCGTGCGGCGGCCCTGGTGGCCCAACTGTTCGTTCTGACGATCGGTTTCCCCACCCTGACCAGCGGCCTGGTCCTTGCTGGATTGGCGATGGTTGTCCCTGCGGTGGCAGCCCTTGTGCTCCTGTTCCACAGCAGCGTTATCGCCTATGCTTCCCGGGCCGGCGGAGTGCCGCCGGCCTTGTAGCCAGTTTTGCTGCCGCCGCTGCCGCCGGCCTCAGCCCCGGGCGGCGCCCAGGCAACCTGGAGGGCGGCGGACCCTCCTCCGGAAATCAGCACTGCCCTGCCCGGCGGAGCAGCGGGCTCCGCCTCGAAGCGGACGCCGAAGAGGTCCCCGTCCGCCATGGAGCGCGGCGCGAGCAGCATTCCGGCGCCGTGAGCCCTGGACGCCATAACAAGGGGGAGGCGTTGCAGCAGCAGGGGATTGTAGTTTGCTGTCAACATGACGGTGTGGCCCCGTGACTGGAGTTCCGCCAGTGCAGTCAGCGCATCGGGAGGCAGGTGGTCGGCATCGTCGGCGATCAGGACCCGGCTCCCCGCCGGAGCCCGGGACGCGGCGTCCAGGCGCAGTGATGTCCAAAACCTGCCCGGCTCTGCGGCATCCGGCGGATGCACCCAGCAGGTTTCCGGGTTGAGGATCCGTAGCGCGCGGAGGCTGTTCGTTTTACCGCCGCCGGGGCGGCCAAGGATGGTGAAAACGCCGCCGGCGGGTACGTGCAGGCGGACCGGGGAGAGCTCGTCCCCACCCACGCCGATCAGAAGTCCGGGCGGGGTGGACCCGGCGGCGGCCACGGATGAGACCGGGTTCGTTGCAGACTCCTGAACGTCCGTCGCTGAGACGAGCGGGGGCAATGACTCAATCCGGAAGGGCAGGGTTCCCTGCTTGGCGTTCAGCTCCCTGCCCGTGTCCTGGTGCCACTGGTCCGCTATGGCGAGGTCATAGACCTGGCAGACCACGGGCTCGCTTCCTGCGAATGGTCCGAAGGCCACCGCCCGCCCTTTCACCTTTTCCGTGGAAGGCATCCTGGGCCAAGCGAGCCTGCTGTCCTCGTTGGAGGCTGCGGGGAAATACAGCCGGTTTTGCAGGGAGCCGCCAAAACGGGCGGTGGCCAGTTCCCGTTCCCCGGATATGGCGACCGATATCCCGGCGCGCTGACCGTCCCGGACCAGGTCCTGTACCACGTCCTCAGCCCACGCAAGCGGTCCGGACCTGAAGGCAGAAACCCAGGATCCCCACCCGGAGATGACCAGCACCAACGGAGTGGCCCAATCATCAGGGCGGTTGAGGCGGTGGCCAAGTTCGCGGGCCAGCCGCTCCAGTACACGGACCGCGCGGCGGAGTTCGTGGAGGCCGGCATGGGCCCCCGTCCTTTGATGGCCGGCGGCATGCTGGAGTCCGCCCGGGGCATCGAGGAAGTAGCAGTGTGACTCACGCGGGTGCGCCAGCAGGCGGCGTACTGCGAGGTCCAAGGCTTCAACGGCGCCGGAGGAGGCAGAGCCAACGAGCCCCAGGTGGCCGTGCCGGGCTGGTTCCCAGGTCAGGGGAAGGACGCATTGGGCATGGGGCAGGTCCATGGCGCCCAGCTCAACAGACCAGTCCGGACGAGACCCGGATGCCTGCTGGCCGTTTGCCTGCACCGGTGGCACCACGGGTTCCCGGAGCTCATGCGGAAGGGGAGGCGCTACGGGGTGCCGGGGAGGTGACCCACCCCGTGCTGCCCAAAGCCTGCGGACCAATTCAACGTATGGCCGTGCGGCCTGCGCCGGGGTTGACGTTTGGCAGCGGGGTGCACCTCCTTCTCCCGCCCTCAGGAAATCAGAAGTGCGCTGAACGTGAAGGGCGTCGTTCCGGGTTTCCGCGACGGAAAGGTTCAGTGTTGCCGCCTGGAATTCCTGGGCAGGTTCCGTTCCACGTGCAAGGAACGCGCGCCCTGGGCAGCCCACTCCGATGCCTGCCGCAGCTTTGGTGCCGATAATGTCATGGGATTCCATGTCGGACTGTACCCGCAGGGCAATGCTCGACGTCACGTTGGCCCTGATATCGGCTGTCAGTGCTCCCTGCGGCCGCTGAGTGGCCATCACCAAATGGATGCCAAGGGAACGTCCGATGGCGGCAATGCGCATCAGCTCCCGCAGGACCTCCGGTGCGTCATCCACGAGCATTCTGAACTCATCGATGACGATGACGAGATGGGGGAGCGCGGGGCCTGCAACATCCGGCGTGGACCGGTAGGACGCCAGATCCGGCACGTTTGCCGCGGCGAGGGCCTCCTCACGGAGCCGGATCTCAGCCCGCAATGAGGCGAGCGTGCGGTCCAGCTCACTGGCGGACAAGTCAGTCAGCAGCCCAACACAGTGCACGAGGTCGGCTAACGGCCCGAGTCCGGAGCCGCCCTTGAAGTCAACGAAGAGGAAGTTCACCAGTTCGGGCGGGTGACTTAGTGCCAGCGCAACAACGAGGGTGCGCAGCAGCTCCGACTTCCCCGAACCGGTGGTACCCGCCACCAGAAGATGTGGCCCGTCGCCGTCAAGGTCCCAGGACCTGACGCCTCCGGCGCTGAGTCCCAGCGGAACTGCCAGCCCCGTGGCCTGTTCCGCCGTCTCCCACCGCGCAGCTGTGGCGGCCGCGGATAAGGGCATGACATCCTCCAGGGCGCACGTATCCGGGACGCAGTCTTCCCGCGCCCTGCCATCCGCTCCGGCTGCAAGGTTCCGGCAAAATGCGTCAAAGACCGTCGCAGGAGCCAAGTCGGGAACGAATCCCGTATCGCCTTCCGGGCAAAGTAAGGAGGATTCCGGCTCGGACAGTTCCACATCAGCGCTACTGGCTGGCTCTCCCGTGGTGATGAACCTGAGGACCTGCCATCCGAGCTGGATGGCAGTAGCGGCAAGGGCGTTGTCCGTTTCCCGGCAGTCTGACGGGCCGGCGATGATGAGGACTTCGTGCGGGTAGCCCCCGGAAGAATTCTCGGACAGATGCCGTCGGCATGACTCCCCGGTTGCTGTCAGGACGACGCGGGGAAGGAACCTTGCAGCGAGGGGAAGGACTTCCGGCCGGCCGTGGATGACCACCCTGGTCTCTGTACCCCGGGGATAACCGGCCAACTGCATGACCAGCGCCCTGATCATGGCGTCCAGCGCCGGGCGTGCTCCTTGAAATACTGTCTCCGGCCGGGACGGATTGAGGAGGATTGGCACCGCACCCGCGGACGGCAGGTCCCGGACTGCGCCGGCGGGCTGGACGCTGATATTCGCGGGCTGTGCGCCCAAGCCGAGTCGAAGCCAGATCCTGCCATCGCCGGCGCCTCTCCCGTGGGATCCAAGGCGCGGCGCACTCAAGGCGAGTGAGGCCAGGGACGGCCCGGCCCGTCGTCGTCGTTCCTTGTCCTCCTGGACAGCCGCAGCGACTGCGGCTGCGTTGTCCCGCCGCTGCCTTCGCCCCGTTAGCAGCGGAATCAGCACCGAGACGGCTGAGGCGCCGGCGAACGCCAGGAACATCCACATTCCCGTAAAGACAGCCAAACCGACCCCGATGACCAAGGGGAGCGTCGCGGTCAGTAAGAGGACTGCGCGATTTCCGTGATCGGTGCCGGCGGTAACGGGAATGGGGTCCGCCACCGAAGCGCCCGCGTCCGCCAGGTGCCCCGGCAGGCGGTCCGTGAAGATCAGGGACATGACCGACGTCCCGCACCGGATGACGGAGGCCGTGGACACGGCCGCATTCCGGACTCTCCGGCCATCCACCCACGTTCCATTGGAGCTGTCCAGGTCTTCGATGAAGATGCCTGTGTCCGTGACGGTCAGCTTCGCATGCTCCCGCGACATTTCGGCGTCAGCAATGGAGATCCGTGCGCCGCTCCTGCCAACTGTGTAGGTGCCCCGGACAAGGGCAACAACGGCGCCGGCTCCCGAGCCGCTGTGGACAGCCAGTGCCAGCCCAGCCTCCGCCTCGGCCGCAATCCGGGACAGCTGCTTCCTGAGCGGCGGCCTGGCATCGCCGGCATCGACGAGTACCGCGCCGGTGACAAGGGGAGCGGTGCCAACGTTGAGCGAGCCCAGGCGGATTCCCCGGACGGTAATCTCCCCCGTGCCGAACTGGCGGGCAAGATGGTGGTGGATTTCCGTCCCTGCGGTTCCGGCGGGAGCCTCAATGGTCAGCTCCAGTGGATCGTCGCCGGAACCAGGGCCGGCTGCTCTTACCAACGTGCAGTGGAGTGTCATGTGGTGGATTCCTTTGAACGTAGTTTCCAAGCTAAGAGACAGGCTCCGTACGGGCAGGCCTGTACATGGGCTATGTGGAAAACGTTCCGTGCCCTCTGGGACGCAGCTGGCTCATGGGCATTTCGCCGGGCCGGTGCGTGCGGCCGATTCGACTGGCGCTGCAGTCACTCGGGTAGGCTAGAGCAGCAGACAATGCTCAACATTGCGCTGCCCGCATTCGAACCAGGAGATTTTGTGACCGCTGACCTCGTCATCGTAGGGTCCGGCTTTTTTGGCCTGACAATCGCAGAACAGGCCGCCACTGAGCTCGGCTTGAAGGTCGTTGTCCTCGACCGTCGCCACCACATCGGCGGAAACGCCTACAGCGAAAAGGAAGAGCAGACAGGCATCGAGGTGCACCGCTATGGTGCCCACCTGTTCCACACTTCAAACGAACGCGTGTGGGAGTACGTCAACCGGTTCACCAGCTTTACCAACTACGTGCACAAGGTTTACGGGGTCCACAAGGGTGAGGTTTACTCCCTCCCCATCAACCTCGCCACCATCAACCAGTTCTTCCGGGCAAACCTCACTCCGGGCCAGGCCAAGGACCTGATCCAGGAGCAGGCCGGAGAACTTGCAGGCACCGACCCGCAGAACCTCAACGACAAGGGAATCCAGCTGATCGGGCGCCCCCTGTACGAAGCCTTCATCAAGCACTACACGGGCAAGCAGTGGCAGACGGACCCGAAGGACCTTCCCGCCGGGATCATCTCGCGGCTCCCGGTTCGCTACAACTACGACAACCGGTACTTCAACGACAAGTACGAGGGCCTGCCCACCAACGGTTATACGGCCTGGATCGAAAAGATGGCGGAGCACCCGAACATCGAGGTCCGCCTGAACACGGACTTCTTTGATGAGTCGCACGAATACAGCAAGAACAAGGTCGTCGGCAATATTCCGGTCGTGTACACGGGGCCCGTTGACCGCTACTTCGATTACGCTGAGGGAGACCTGTCCTGGCGCACGATTGATTTCGAAGAGGAAGTGCTCGATGTCGGCGACTTCCAGGGTACGTCCGTGGTCAACTACAACGACGAAGACGTGGCCTACACCCGCGTTATCGAGCCCCGTCACTTCCACCCCGAGCGGGAGTACCAGACGGAAAAAACCGTCATCATGCGCGAGTTCTCGCGCTTTGCCGAGAAGGGCGACGAGCCCTACTACCCGATCAACACTTCGGCAGACCGTGACCGGCTGCTCAAGTACCGCGATCTCGCGGCCGGCGAAAAGGACGTCCTGTTCGGTGGCCGCCTGGGCACCTACAAGTACCTTGACATGCACATGGCCATCGGTTCTGCCCTGACCATGTTCGACAACAAAATCCGTCCTCACTTCGAGGCGGGAGCCGACATCGAAAGCGGAGGAGTCGACGCATGAGCGTCCCCACCGATACCAAGAACCAGGACAAGGCCGAGGGCGGCGCCGTGGAATCCGGCCAGCAGTGGCAGACGCTGCAGCGCGTGATCCTCCCCAGCGCCAGCCAGATGGACACTGTTCCCCTCTACATGGACATGGGCACTGCCACAGGGATCCAGTTGCCTACAGCCGGCGACCGGGACGGGAAAACCCCCAAAGCCCGAACCATCAGCAGCCCCACCAAGGAAGCGCACGTGGAGGATTTCCTCTCACGGCACTCGACTTCCGTACGGTCGGGCGAACGGGTGTCCTTCGGCAGCTACTTCAATGCCTTTCCTGCCAGCTACTGGCGGCGCTGGACCACTGTGGACAAGGTCCGGCTGCAGGTCCGCACGCAGGGCGCTGGTTCTGTCATCGTGTACAAGTCGAACGCCCGCGGATCCCTGCAGCGCGTAGACACGCGCCGCGTTGAGGGTACTGCCGAGAACTTCTTCGAACTGTCGCTGGCACCTTTCGGTGACGGCGGTTGGTATTGGTTCGACCTGTTGGCAGGAACTGAGCCACTGGTGATGCTCGATGCGGAATGGCAGGGCCCCGCCGTTGAGAGCAGCCCCGGCTCCGTAACGCTCCAGATCACCACCCTGAACAAGACCGACTTCTGCCTCAACAACCTCCGGCTCCTGGCCGAAAGCAAAGAGGCCCTCGACCACGTACAGGAAATCCTGATTGTGGACCAGGGGACCCAGAAGCTCGCCGATGCGGACGGGTTTGACGACATCAAAATGATGCTCAACGGCAAGTTGCGCATCATTAACCAGTCCAACCTCGGCGGGTCGGGCGGATTCGCCCGCGGCATGTTCGAAGCCGTCGAAAACGGCAGCGACTACGCACTGCTGATGGATGACGACGTCGTCGTGGAGCCGGAAAGCATCATCCGGCTGCTGACCTTCGCTGATCGCTGCAAGACGCCCACGCTGGTGGGCGGACACATGTTCGACCTCTATAACCGGACCGTGCTGCACACCTTCGGAGAGGTGGTCAACCCCTACCGGTTCCAGCCGTCGCTGCCCAGCGACGAAATGATCCTGGGTCACGACTTCCAGTCCTCCAACCTTCGTCAGACTTCCTGGCTGCACCGCCGCTGCGACGTTGACTACAACGGGTGGTGGATGTGCCTGATTCCCACGGAGGTAATCCGGGAAATTGGACTCTCCCTTCCGTTGTTCATCAAATGGGACGACTCGGAGTATGGGCTGCGTGCGAAGGCCCACGGTTACTCCACGGTCTCTCTTCCGGGATCGGCCGTGTGGCACGTTTCCTGGATTGACAAGGACGACCTCGTCGGTTGGCAGGCGTACTTCCACGCCCGGAACCGTGTGGTGGCCGCGCTGCTTCACAGTCCTTACGAGTTCGGCGGGCGCGTGATTAAAGAATCGCAGTATGCCGATGTCAAACACCTTGTTTCCATGCAGTACGCCACGGCGCAGGGCCGCCAGTGGGCGCTCGAAGATGTCCTGAAGGGCCCCGAAGCCCTGCCTGACCTTCTGCCGGCCAAGCTGCCCCAGATCCGCGAAATGATGTCCGCGCACCCCGACGCCGTCTTCAAACCGAATCCTGAGGACTTCCCGGCGGCGAAGATGGACAAGCCGCCGCGCCGGGGACACGGGCCGGCCCAGCCGTCCAAGATTTCCCTGCTTCCCTGGGCAGCGAAAACCGTCGTCCGCCAGCTGGCGAGCCCGGTGAAGGAAACCAGCACCGAACGTCCGCAAACGACCATTGCCCACCAGGACAACCGGTGGTGGCGCATGGCGCAGTATGACAGTGCAGTAGTCTCGAACGCCGAGGGGACCGGTGCGTCCTGGTACAAGCGGGACCCCAAGCAACTGAGGAAGATGCTGGCAGAGAGTGCGCGACTGCACTCCGCGCTGCTCAAGGAATGGCCCGCGCTCAGCCGGAAGTACAAGGCAGCTGTAGCGGACCTGACGTCGATGGAGTCGTGGAGGAAGACGTTCGAGCAACATACGCAGAACGAAATCAAGTGAGTGCATCGTCACCGGCCGAACTGACAAGTCCAGGGCTTGGGGGTGGACTGCGGGACATCCGGCAGTCCGGATTCCTCCTCAAGCTGTTGGTCCGCAAGGAACTCAAGGTCCGCTACCGCGGGTCCGTTCTCGGACTCCTGTGGTCCTACGTAAAACCCGGCGTTCAGTTCGTCGTCTTCTATGTTGCCCTTGGTGTATTCCTGGGGCTGGAGCGCAGCGCCAGGAACCCTGAAGGTCTTCCGAACTATGCGGTCTACCTTTTCTCGGGGATCGTCCTGATCAACTTCTTCTCCGAGGCGCTGGGAAATGCGTCCCGTTCAATTGTGAACAACGGGAACCTGATCAAGAAGATTTACCTGCCACGTGAGCTTTTCCCGGTTGCCTCTGTGTGGGTCTCCGCGGTTCACTTTTTCCCGCAGCTGGTAGTCCTGGTGGCTGGGTGCCTGCTGGCAGGATGGCATCCGAGCGTGTTCCAGCTGCTGGCAGCTGTCGCAGGTTTCGTGATCGTGGGCCTGCTGGCCACCGGCCTTGGCCTGCTTTTCGGATCTGCCAATGTGTACTTCCGGGATTCGGAGAATCTCGTGGACATGCTCCTGATGGTTGCTACCTGGGCTTCGCCGGTGATGTATGCCTGGTCGATGGTGGAAGCAAAACTCGGTTCAACGTGGTTTGCCATTTACCAGGCGAACCCCATCACCATTGGTGTGGAACTGTTCCATTACGCGTTCTGGTTCCCCACGACAGATGGCACCACCGCTATGCCACCAAATCTCTTCACCCTGTGGACACCCCTGGGCCTGGTCATCGCCCTGGCCATTGTTATTTTGGGTCAGTTCACCTTCCGGCGGCTCGAGGGCCGCTTCGCTCAGGAGCTGTGAGTGGTCAACGCAATTGAAGTTTCAGACATCAGCAAGCAGTTCGTCCTCCGGCACACACGCTCCATCAAGGAAAGCAGTTGTTTGGTTGGTCAAGGGCCGTAAAGGCGACCTGTCCGAGAAGTTCCATGCGCTGAAGAACGTCTCTGTCGATGTCAAAACGGGGGAAACCGTGGCGCTGCTGGGCCTTAATGGTTCCGGCAAATCGACATTGCTGAAGCACATCTCCGGAGTGATGCTGCCGGATTCGGGAACCGTGAGGACCAGGGGGCGGGTGGCGGGCCTCATTGAAGTGGGCGCCGGCTTCCACCCCGACCTGTCCGGCCGGGACAACGTCTTCCTCAATGGCGCCATCCTGGGAATGACCGAGCAGCAGGTCAAGGACCGATTCGACGATATTGTCGAATTTTCCGAGATCGGGCAGTTCATTGATACCGAGGTCAAGTTCTACTCGTCAGGAATGTATTTAAGGCTCGCATTTTCCGTTGCCGTCCATACTGATCCCGAGGTGTTCCTCATAGATGAGATTCTGGCCGTGGGCGACGAGCCTTTCCAGCGGAAGTGCATCGACAAGATCCAGGAACTCGCCCGCGACGGAAAGACGCTGGTCGTGGTGAGTCACGACCTGGATCTGGTCTCCCGCATTTGCGACCGGGGAATCCTCCTGGAGCACGGTAACGTGAAATTCGATGGACCAATCCACGAGGCAGTTTCGATTCTGCGCGCCTGACAGTTAGCGGCGCGAGGACGTTCGCTTCGGGGCGGATGATGGTCCCTTATCGTCAAAGTCTGTGGCACGGAGTGCCGCTCTGGCCGCTGTGCCACTGAATTTTCGGAGGATTCTTGTCCTGGTTTGATACAGTCCCACAGTTTGTCCTGGCAGCGGCTTTGCTGTTCATTCCGGGACTCGCCGTGGGTGCGGCAGCCAGGCTGAGGGGATTCCGTATCTTCGCCCTGGCGCCGGGAATCAGCGTGTCGGTAGTGGCCGTTGCTGCGATCGTGGCTCCGTTCGCGGGGATCCGGTGGTCACTGCTGCCAGTCCTTGCTATCACTGCCATTTTGGCCGGAATGGCTTTTGCGGCGTCGGCTGTGGTGGCGAAGAAGGGCGCGATGGTTCAGCCGCACGACGGCGGCAATCCGCGTTGGGTCCTGGGTTCCATCGTGTTGGCGGTTGCCATGGCAGCCTTTTTGGTTTCGCGCCGGCTTGTGGAAGCCATCGGACACCCGGAGTCATTTTCACAGACATTTGACAATGTCTTTCATCTCAACGCGATCCGGTACATCCTCGATACCGGCTCCGGCTCATCCCTGACGCTCAATGAGATGACCGGTGCGGCCTCGTACCCCGCAGCATGGCACGACCTTGTTTCGTTGCTGGCCAGCCTTGGCGGCGGCGGTATACCGGTCTCGGTCAATGTGATCAACATTGTCGTCGCCGCCGTTGTCTGGCCCCTTGGCTGCCTGTATCTCGCTCGCTCCGTCTGGGGCGACCGGCCCGCGGTGGTCCTGTCCGCCGGTGTCCTGTCTGCCGGTTTTGGCGCCTTTCCCATTTCATTGCTCGATTTTGGGGTGCTGTACCCGAATTTCCTTGCCGTTGCCCTCCTGCCCCTCGTGCTGGCTATCTCGCTTGAAGTACTCGGATTGTCCGCGGTGCCGGTCCATTCCAGGATCATCGGAGCACTCGTCCTCCTCGCAGTACTCCCGGGCGTCGCCCTCGCCCACCCCAGCGCCGCCATGGCCTGGATTGCCCTGATGACTCCGCCTGCGGTCTTCGTCTACGTGCGCTTTCTGGTGCGAACATGGACCACGTCGCGTGGGCGGACCCGCTGGACAGCCACGGCGGCCCTGATGGCGTTGGGCGTGATCGCCGTCGTCGTTGCACGCATTCTCTGGGACCTCGTCCGGCCACCGGCGGAGGCGGCCTTTTGGCCACCTGTTGAGAGTAGCGGCCAGGCCATCGGAGAAGTCATCGCCAGCTCCGCGATTGGCCGCCCCGTAGCATGGGCCATCATGGCACTGACCCTCGTTGGCATCTTCGTGGTGGTCAGGTCCGGCCGGCAGCTGTGGTGGTTGGGAACCTATGCTGTAGCGGGGTTCCTCTTTGTTGTGGTCAGTTCTTTCCCCGCCGACGACTTCCGGACCTACTGGACGGGGATCTGGTACAACGATCCTCCCCGGCTTGCCGCGCTCTTGCCGTTGGTCACGATTCCCCTTGCCACCCGTGGCGCCGTTTGCGCTTGGGAACTACTGCTTCGGGGAGCCACTCGCAGCGCGGGCATTGTGCAGCGGAAGACTGCAGCGGAACGGGGAAGACCCTTCGAAAAGGGCGCCGGAGTACCGCAGGCAACCTACGTTGTGGTTGCCGGCCTGATTGCAGTTCTGGCACTGGGTGTGCTCACACAGCGTGGAAGCGTGCGCCAGGCGCAGGACTCAATGGCCGGTTCTTACAGGCTTTCTGCTGACTCACCCCTGATCTCGAGTGATGAGCTGGAGTTGATTGACCGCCTTTCGGAGGAAGTGCCGGAGGACGCCGTGATGGTGGGGAATCCCTGGAACGGCAGTTCCCTGGCTTATGCCCTGGCGGACCGAAAGCTCATCCAGCTGCACATCCTTAGCGCCGTTCCTGACGGGACGGGAGCGCTCCTTAACGGGCCTACCCCGTCCAAAGACGATCCTGCGGTTTGCCCTGCGGTCGAACAACTGAACATCGACTACATTTTGGACTTCGGCCACCGTGAAGTGCACGGCCGGGACAGCGGTTACAAGGGGCTGGACAGCCTCATTGCCGCGGGCATGGCCACTCTTGAAGATTCGGAAGGCGACGCAAAGCTATACAAGTTGCAGCTTTGCGGGAACTGAACGCAGGACCGGCCCGCCCGTCTCCACGTGCCGTGGCGTTGACGGAAACTGGTGCTTTATTCACGCCTTCTTCAGCAGGCGTAGCCCTGGGACCAGCAGGCCCAGGAAGAGAATCGCCTCGCTGAGGGCCATTGCCAGCGCGATGCCATCCACCCAGCCGCGGGTCGCCGCGAGAAACATGAGGGTAATGCCGATCACGGCCGAGATCAGCGTCCAGACAAGGATGAGACGCTGGCGGCCCTGTGGGAGCAGGAGGTTGCGGATGAACGGAGTGCTGGCGGAGATGAAAAGGAATGACAGGCCGTAGAGAGCGCATGTCGCTTGGCCTGCCTTGTTGACGGATCCAAGGATGATCTCCGTAGCCAGGGGTCCCAGGATTGCCAGGAAGGCAGCTCCCGCGAGACCCAGTGCAAGGTGGGACACGATGGCGGCGGCGTGGCGCTTCTTCGGGCTGGCTTCCTGCGGCTCCAAAGTCCAGCCTTGGAAAGTATTGCCCAAAGCCATCACAGAGAAGAGACCGAAGCGGTAGACCGTGTCCGCGGAACTGAATCCAGCCATAAGGGTGTTGGGCACAAAGGCCTGGCCTATTGGGACAGGAGTTGCTGCGTAGGTTGTGCCGGACAAGCTGATAGCGGCCGGTCCGAAGTGTTGGCGCAGGTAGCGCCAAGTTCCGCCCCAGGCAGTGAAGGTCTTACCCCGCTCCGGGACTACGATGCGGTGGAATAGGACCAGGCTTACGCCAACAGTCGCGAGCAGAATGACTCCGTACAGCCAAATATGAGTCGTCAGCAAGATCACGGGAACGGCAAGAATTGTGGCCGCAACCCGCGGAAGCGCGTCGAACGTTGCCAGAAGGGCGGGCTTTCCTGCGCCAATGCAATACCAGGCCGGCGATAGTCCAGTTACAGCTGTCGTCAGGGACATTGCTGCGCCATCCAGCCGATGGCCAGGGGCTGCCAACTGCCAGGCCAGAATAAAGACGAAGGGGAAAACCAGCGCAGAAAGGACCAGCCTGGTTCTCAGGCTTTGCCGGTAGACCTCGGCACGGTGCTGCGGAGAAGGGTTTTGGGCTATCTCGACGGGGCCGAGGGTATTCCAACTCCAAGCTATGACCGCACCGCCGAAGGCACCGATAGCCTGCCCGGACGCGACGGTGGACCAGCCGCCCTCCCCGGCGACGCGTGCCACGATGGGAACAAGAAGGAACGGGGTCAGTATCGACACCAGGGGTAACCCCGTAAAGCCGGCCAATCTTAACAACACAGCTTTCATGCTTTAAGTGCTTCCTTCTGTTGGTGGTGCCGGATGGCCGTGGCGGCTGCTTCGTCCGGTGGTCCAGAGCCGCATGGCTGTGCGCACCAGGGCCGTGTGCGGGGATGTTTGATCACCCCGAACCACATCGTGCCGGAGCACCGCCTCAAGCCTCATCGCCGGTGCTCCCGGAACAACACTGGGTTACCGTGGATCGCTGATCCCGCTGTGCCGCTTCCATGGGAGCACGACGCCGAGATAAATCTCAGCAGCCCGGATCGGAGCTACGTTCTTGCGTCGCACGCCGTCCCACAGGGCCCTGAACAGGCGCCACGCGCGTGGCCGTGCATACAGGTTCAGGGCATCCTGCAATTCCGGGTCCGTGGAGATGCCAGCCTGCATAGAGCGTGCCAGCAGAGTCCTCGCCATGAGCGTCCGCCATCCGAGGCCGGTCTTGTAGATGATGCTGCAGATACTCCGCAGCGAGGTGTTTCCTTCGTACCGCTTTACGAAGCGGAGAGTGTTCCGTATGGAAGTGAGCAGGCTTTGCCGCGATTCGCCCACCACGTTGCCGCCGTGCTGGATGTAATCCTGCAACACCTCATCAAGGATGCTGATGCCCCCGGAGGCGAGGGCGCATAGCGCAAGCCAGTGGTCGTGATACTGGGATGGCGCTGCCAACGACGGGAAGGGGAGAGCCGTCTCAAGCACTTCGCGCCGGAACACGCACAGGGATCCGGTGACCTGGTTAGTGGCGATAAGGTCCGCAGCCCCGACATTTCTCCTATCGGTGAGAGTCCCTCTTGCGGGGTCCGGGTCAGTTGCGGAAATTTCCGGCGACACTACCCGTGCCTGCCCTGTAACCAGGGCGGCGCCGTCAAGGCGGGGGAGAAGCGCCGTCAGTTTTCCGGGATACCAGTAGTCATCCTGGTCGCTGAGGGCGACCCAGCGGGCCTCCTTCGGAACGGCTTTGAGGGCCCGCTCGAAGTTGTGGTGGAAGCCAAGCCGGCTGCTGTACCCGAGAACCTGGAAACGCTCGTCGCCGCCACAAATCTGCCGGACCATATCCGCAACCTGTTGGTAGTCGCCGTCCACCGAGATGAGACAGACGAAGTCCGTGTGGGTCTGTGCCTGGATTGACAGGAGTTGGCGCGCAAACATGGGCTGATCCGGCTTGTAGGCGGCCAACGCCACCGCGCCGAAGGTTCCGGCGTAAGTGCCCGCCCCGGATGGGTGGGGCGCAGGGGTCCCTTTCGATGTCATGGAGTTCCCGGCTTCCTGCCCAGGGCCACAAAAATGGCGCGAAGAAGCATGATCCTGGCCCGCAGGATCACCGCGACCGGGCGGCGGGATTTCGGGGTCGTATTCTCGTCGTGCAGTCGCCGGGCAACGGTGGGGGCTGCCACGTGGACCATGTTGCGGTTGAGGTTGGCGACGATGGCGATCCATTGATCGTGGGTTTCGGTCAGGAACTCCGGGAAGGGGAGAATCAATTTCTTGGCTGCCGCCCGGAATGCCATGGTGCACCCGTAGTAGGGACGAATGCCTATCCACGTGGTGACCAGGTTGGCCACCCACCTGCCGCTGTCCGATTCCTTGAGCTGAACCTTGTGATACCTGTTGGCCGGGCCGCCGAACACGGTGAAATTACTGGCGGCAAAATCCTTGGTCTGCAGGGCACTCACCAACGTCTCCACGCGTCCGGGGAGCCAGATGTCGTCCTGGTCCGACAGCATGATGTACTCACCCCTGCTGGAGGAGACTGCCTTTTCGAAGCTCGCAACGTAACCCTTGTTTTCCGCGCTTGGCAGGAGAACTATGCGCGGATCCTGAAGGCGACGGACGACGTCGAGCGTGGAGTCCTTTGACGCATCGTCCACGATGACGAGTTCGTCCTCCGGAGACAGTTGGGAAAGGATGGATTGAATCTGTTCTGCAACGTAGTCCTGGCCGTTATACGTTGCCATGCATACGGAGACCCGCACAGCGCCGTCCCCGTTCATGCGCTGATCTTCCGCTGGAACGAGGGATCGATCTTGCCGAGCCGTCCGAGCCAGCCATCCACGAAGCCGCGGGCAAACGCCCGGTACTGCCCCTTTCGATCGGCGCCGTACAGCATCCTGAAGACGTCACTTTCCACTTGGAAGCGGAGCCTGCGGATCAGCCAGATCGGAAATCTGGCGCCGTACTGCCGCCAGAGGTGGATGTTGTTCCGGGTCATGTAGTACACCCGGAAAGGGGCATGTGAGTGTACATGGCGCTTTCGGCCCAAGACGCTGACATGCCATCCGAAAAGCATCATTGGCTGTGCCTGGCCCAGGGCATGGGTCATGTTGCACCCCTTGCCCACAAGGGTGGCAAGGCCGTGGGACCTGACACGAAGGTTGTATTCAGAATCGACGCAGTCAATGAATAACCTGCCGTCGAGCATTCCGGCTGTTTTGAGTGTGGACACCGGTATGACGGCGCCGGACTGCAGGGGGTCGAAGGCTTCGGGAAACCGTGCCCTCCTGGCCAGCAGCGGAACGTTGAGGCCGTTGTGTGACTGGGCACTGACCAGGCCGACGTCGATGCCGTTGGCACTGGCCTCCGTGTAGGTGGCCAATGCGGCAGCGATGTAGCCATCATCAAGCGCGGAGTCCTGGTCAAGCGTGACGAGGAAATCCGGAGACCACGCCTTGAGCGCTTCATCGATGCCTGCGTTCAGTGCTGCCGCGATTCCCACGTTCTCGGGCATGCGCAGCACGGTGCATCCCAGCGCTTCCAGACCGTTCAGCACGCTGCTCGTTTGCTGGGGGTCGGAACCGTCGTCGACAACAACTGTATGAACGACTTGCTGGTTGAGTTTTTCGACCCTCTCGGGAAGGTCCTGGGGAGGGTGGAAGGCTGAAATAACAGCCACCACACGCGGGTCACTCTGGTGCGTCACGTCTTATAGTTCCTTCTCGCTTACCCAAATAGACCGTTCCAATGCGTCAGGGAACTGTCAGACAGCAGGCTTCAGTCTATCGCCGGGGCGGAGGGGCCTCCATTTGAACCCGGCAACTGGCGGGGGACAGGCGGCTGGAAGCCGCTCGCGCAGGCCGACGCGGTAGCATTGACCGGGGTGCTCATCTCCGGGCAAACAGATCCAACCCTGTGAATCTTCAAGAAAAGGACCTACCTGGCACATGGCCATTGATGTATTGCTTCCGTACTACGGCGACGTCGACCTGATGAAACTTGCCGCGCAAAGCGTCATGAGCCAGCAGTTCGAGGATTGGCGCCTCATCGTGGTCGACGACGGCTACCCCAGCCCGGAACCCCAGCGTTGGTTCGAATCCATGTCAGACCCCCGGGTCAGCTACCAGAAGAACGAAGAGAACCTCGGCGCCAACGGCAACTACCGCAAGGCGCTGGAACTGGCCGAAGCTCCCATTGTTGTGGTCATGGGTGCAGATGACATCATGCTGCCTAACTACCTCGACGTCGTATCCAAAGCGTTCGAAGCCTACCCCGAAGCCAGCGTTGTCCAGCCTGGCGTTCAGGTTATCGACGAGCAAGGGCGCGCGTGCTCCCCGCTGGTGGACATCGTCAAAAAGGTGTACGCACCGTCCACCAAGTCCACAGTCCTGCTGCAGGGCGAGAAGATGGCCACCAGCCTTGTCCGGGCCGACTGGGCGTACTTCCCGTCCCTGGCGTGGCGCACGGATGTTATCCGCCGTATCGGCTTCACGGAGGGGTTGCACGTGGTGCAGGACCTGGCGCTGCTGTTGGATATTGCAGCCGAAGGCGGCTCCATGGTGGTTGACCCGACGCTCGCGTTCCTCTACCGCCGCCATTCCGCATCGGACTCGTCGGTCAAGGCGCTTGACGGGCGCCGGTTCGACGAGGAGCGCGCGTATTTCGAAGGACAGGCACGGCGTTTCCGGGAACTTGGCTGGAACGGAACGGCACGCGCCGCGGCCTTCCACACGACGTCGCGGTTGAATGCAGCCACCCTGGTAGCACGATCACTGATGATCGGGAAAACCGATTCGCTGCCCAGGCTGCTGAAGCACGTGGTTTCCTAGCGGTTTGCTTAAAAAGGTGGCTGCCCCCAGATCCTGGGGGCAGCCACCTTTTTCGTTACGGCGCTGGTTCGGGAGGGAGCGTTTCGGGGTGAGTGCCGTTACCGGCGGCTGTGCCACCCTGCGCCAGGCTCTCTTCCAGCTGAAGGACTTTGAGCCGGAGGATACCTACTTCCTCCGCCAGGACGCGGACTTCGTCTTCCGCCTGGGACTGCTCGAAGGAGAGGTGCAGGCACACGGAAACCAGCAGCACGATCGCCATGGCGAACAGAAGGTTTGAAGGCACCTTCACGCCGAGCACTCCGCTGGACCAGAAGAGAAGCTGCGGAAAGGCCACCAGCACCAGGACGCCAATCCCGATGATGATCCAGATGACGGCGTACTTTTCGCGCAGGTGGCGGCGGCGCAGCATTTCAAAAATGATCAGCAGAATGACCAGCACAAAGATGAAGCCAACGAGGGTGGCCATGGAAACTCCTAGTTGGACGACGGTTCGTTCTTCTTGCGCGTCAACGCAAAGAGGAGGGCAAAGGCTGACCGGCCCAGGTAGATGGCGGCCTTGACGGGGTCGTGGCTTGGGGTCCCGCCCTGCCGTTCGCGCATCGAGACGCCCACTTGGCGCACGGTACATCCCGACCGGATGGCGACGACCAGGGAATCGATGGTGTCGCCCAGGTATTCGGCGGGGTAGTGGTCCACGTATTGGCGGATGGCCTTCGCATTGGCAGCGCGGAAACCGGACGTCACGTCCGTGAGACGGGTGCCCGCAATCCGCGAGATGGTCCAGGCAAGGACGTTCATGGCCCACTTACGGGGCCCCCGGACGGTGTACGTGCCCTTGTCCGCAAACCTGGCCCCGATGACGATATCCGCTTCCTGCAGGCCGTCGAGGACGGCCTTGATGTCACGAGGATCATGCTGGCCGTCGGAGTCCACCTGGATGACCCGCGTGTAGCCGTGCATTTTCGCGTATTTGAAGCCCGTCCTCATCGCTCCGCCCACGCCCATATTGAACGGGAGCTGCACCACCAGTGCACCGGCGTCGCGGGCAACCTGGGCAGTGTTATCGCGCGAGCCGTCGTCCACGACGAGGACGCTGCAGTCAGGGCCGAACTCGAACACTTCCCGGATGGTACCGCCGATGGCCTCCGACTCGTTCCAGGCCGGCATGATCACCAGGGTGCGGTGGGCTTGCTCTGCAGGAGTCATGCTTTATCGTTTTCCGCCTTTAGGTAGGCAGTCAGCCGCTCATCGGCATTGGCGACATCAAATCCGGTGGAGTGTGCCTTCGCCAGGTTCAGGGCACTCTTGAGCGGCCGCGGAGCGGCGGCCTTGTCCTTGAAGTAATCAGCAGTGGTGATTCCAGTGACATCAGTCCTGGAGGCGCCGGCCTGCTCGTAGACGTCCGCCGCTATGTCGGCCCAGCTTTTTACGGGTCCATCGTTGCTGAAGTTGTAGATACCGTAGGCGGCCTCGGTGGTCAGCAGGTGGCTGATGAAAGCTGCGATGTCCTGGGTGAAGGTCAGGCGGCCGGTCTGGTCATTGACCACCGCCGGCTTAATTCCTTTGCCTGCGAGGCTGGCCATGGTCCGGACAAAGTTGTTGCCTTCACCTATAACCCAGCTTGTACGCACAATGTAGTGGCGGGGGACGACACCTGCCACCGCCTCGCCTGCAGCCTTGGTTTGGCCGTAGACGCCCAGGGGTGTAGGGGGCTCGTCTTCGTCGTGGTTGTCGCGGCTCCCGTCAAAAACGTAGTCGGACGAGACGTGGACCAGCGTGAGGTCATGCTCGACGGCGGTGCGCGCCAGGTTGGCGACGGCCGTCACGTTAATGGCCCAGGCGGCAGCCCGGCCTTCCTCGGATTCGGCAGCGTCCACGGCGGTGTAGGCCGCGGCGTTGACGATGGCGGAGTAATTCTTCCAGTTCCGGTTCTTGTAGGAATCCTCCCTGGCGAGGTCGAACTCACCGCGGCCGGCGAACTCGACCCTTGCATCGCCGTCGTACTGTCCGCGCAGCGCCTTGCCCAGCTGGCCGTCGGCGCCGACGACGAGGATCTTCTTGGCCGGCATCGGGGCGACGTCTGCCATCCGGGGGTGGGCTTTGTCCTTGTCGGAGAGTTCAGCCTGCTCCAGCGGGATCGGCCAGGAAATGGCTGCGGTCTCGTCTGCCAGGTTCAGGAAGGTGTATTGTCCCTGGGCATCGGCGGACCAGTGGTCGTTGACCAGGTAGGTGTAGGCCGTGTTGTCCTCAAGGGTCTGGAACGCATTGCCGACTCCGCGCGGAATGAAGATGGCCTGGCTGGGGTCCAGCTCAGCCGTGAAGACGGCGCCGAACGAGGGCCCTTCACGCAGGTCAACCCACGCCCCGAAGATCCGCCCCGTGGCAACAGAGATGAACTTGTCCCACGGTTCGGCATGGATACCGCGGGTGGTTCCGGCTTTTTCGTTGAACGAGATGTTGTTCTGGACTGGCCGGAAGTCAGGCAGTCCAAGAGCCACCATTTTTTCCCGTTGCCAATTTTCCTTGAACCAGCCGCGGTTGTCGCCGTGGACAGGGAGGTCGTAGAGAACGACGCCGGGAATGGGGGTTGTGTGGCCGGAAAGCTTTTTCGAGAACTCCAGAGACATGGACTACTGGCCCTGTTCCTTGTATTTGGCTTCGGTGGCGGCTTTTTGCGGGCGCCACCACTGTTCGTTGTTGCGGTACCAGTCGATGGTGTCTTCGATGCCGGCGTCGAAGTTGGAGAACTGGGGTTCCCAGCCAAGTTCGTTGCGGAGTTTGGTGGAGTCGATGGCGTACCGCAGGTCGTGGCCGGGACGGTCCACTACATGGTCGTACGCGTCCGGGGCCAGGCCCATGTGCTTGAGGATCAGTTCAACGACGTCCTTGTTGTTCTTCTCGCCGTCGGCACCGATCAGGTACGTTTCCCCGATGGTTCCCTTGGCGATGATGGCCAGGACGGCGGAGGAGTGGTCGTTGGCGTGGATCCAGTCACGGACGTTCTCGCCCTTGCCGTAAAGCTTGGGGCGGATCCCGTCGATCACGTTGGTGATCTGCCGGGGTATGAACTTCTCCACGTGCTGGTACGGGCCGTAGTTGTTCGAGCAGTTGCTGATGGTTGCCTGCAGCCCGAAGGAGCGCACCCAGGCGCGGACCAGGAGGTCCGAGCCGGCCTTCGTGGAGGAGTACGGGCTTGAGGGGTTGTAGGGGGTCTGCTCGGTGAACCGCTCGGGATCGTCCAGCTCGAGGTCGCCGTAGACCTCGTCGGTGGAGATGTGGTGGAAGCGCTTGCCGTGCTTCCGGGCCGCTTCGATCAGCGTGTAGGTGCCGATGATGTTGGTGTCCAGGAAGGGGCGGGGGTCATGCAGGGAATTGTCGTTGTGCGATTCTGCTGCGTAGTGGACCACGACGTCGGTGCCCGCGACGAGTCCGTCCACGATGCCGGCGTCGGCGATGTCACCCTCAACGAAGGTGAAGCGGTCCTCGGGCAGGCCGCGCAGTGATTCAAGATTGCCGGCGTAGGTCAGCTTGTCCAGAACAGTGACATGGTCATCAGTGTTTTCCAATACATAGTGGACAAAGTTTGAGCCAATGAAGCCGGCTCCGCCGGTCACAAGAAGTCGCTGCATAATTCCCAAGGGTACCGGATTTGCCGCTGCACTTAGCGAAGGGAAAGATGGGGACATGCGCGGAATAATACTTGCCGGCGGAACCGGCTCAAGGCTCCACCCCATCACACTGGGTGTCAGCAAACAGTTGGTCCCTGTCTATGACAAGCCGATGATCTACTACCCGCTGTCAACCCTCATCCTCGCCGGGATCCGGGACATTCTAATTATCACCACCCCGCATGACGCCGAGCAGTTCGAGCGGCTCCTCGGAGATGGCTCCCGTTTCGGTGTTTCCATCACGTACAAGCAGCAGCCCTCGCCGGACGGGCTGGCCCAGGCCTTTGTACTCGGTGCAGAGCACATCGGCGACGACAGTGTGGCCCTCGTGCTGGGGGACAACATCTTCTACGGCCAGGGCATGGGTACCCAGCTGCGCCGGTTCAAGACCATCGACGGCGGTGCCGTCTTCGGGTATTGGGTCAAGGATCCGTCGGCCTACGGCGTGGTGGAGTTCGATGAGCAGGGCAAGGCACTGTCCCTGGAAGAAAAGCCAGCTGCTCCGAAGAGCCACTACGCGGTGCCCGGTCTGTACTTCTACGACAACAACGTGGTGGACATTGCGAAAAACCTGAAGCCCTCCGCCCGCGGAGAGCTTGAAATTACGGATGTCAACCGTAAATACCTCGAAGCCGGAAAGCTGCAGGTGGAGATCCTGCCGCGGGGGACTGCCTGGCTGGACACCGGGACATTCAATGACCTGAACGACGCTTCCAACTTCATCCGCACCGTCGAGAACCGGCAGGGTCTCAAGATCGGGGCACCGGAAGAGATCTCGTGGCGCTTGGGCTTCCTGACGGACGACGAGTTGCGGGAACGTGCTGAGCCGCTCGTCAAGAGCGGTTACGGGGCGTACCTTCTGGAGTTGCTGGCCGAGAGCAACAGCTAGCCGGGGCCAGCAGAAAGGGGGGTGAAGCCAAGCTTCACCCCCCTTTCTGCTGGCCGGGCGGCCCTTAGTACGTCAGGGTCCGGCAACCCAGCCCCGTGTTGCCGGTGGTGAAGGGGGACACTCCGATCCCGTAGGTGCACAACGTATATGTTCCACGGACCGTGGTTTTGACGTTGACTGAATATCCGTGGGTACCCGTGATGCCGAAAGCCTTGTTTGCATCGGGCCGGTCCACCGTCGTTGAGAACACGTATCCCGTGGTCTTGCCGTCGGGGCCGGTGACATAAGCGTGAACAGGATTCGAAAGGGTGGGCATGTCCGGGTCGTAGGTCCACCCAGTCGCCTCCAGCGACGTAACCCCCGCAGCCGTCTTGATTGCTACTGAGTCGAGCACACCCACCGGTACCCCGCTCTTGCCGGCGTCAGCCGTGCGGCAGCCTATCAACGGGTTGCTGGACGCCAGGGGGCTGGGCGCGATGGCGTAGGCACAGGCAGTGTAGACGCCGGGGCTGGTGATGGGAATCGAGGGAGCGAAGCCGTGGTCGCCCGTCACGCCGAACGCAGTATTGACGTCAGCCCTGGGGCGGGACGCATTGAAGGCATATCCCTTAGTGGTTCCATCAGGTGCGGTGACATATATGTGCACGTCGATGGACCGCGAGGCATCTGCTTTGTCCACGGCCCAGCCGGCGAGGGACAGCGAGGCAGAGGTTGTCGTCTTGTTGACTGTTAGGCTGTCGAGGCTCCCGGTAGGTGGTGCGACCGCTCCAACATCAACGCTGCGGCAGGACAGCAAAGGATTCCCCGGGGCAAGCGGGCTGAGCGCTATTGCGTACGTGCAAACCTTGTACTGTCCCGGTGCCGTGATCGGTATGGCGGCAGCAAAGCCATGGCTTCCTGTTACACCCAGTGCGCTGTTGACATCGGCCCGGGCCTGGGACGCCGAGAACGGGTAGCTCTTAGTGGTGCCGTCCGGTGAGGTCACGTAGACGTGGACAGGGATGGACCGTGTTGAGTCCCCGCGGTCCAGTGCCCAACCACGAACTGAAAGTGCGGCTG
The DNA here is from genome assembly GCF_030818145.1 of Pseudarthrobacter sp. SORGH_AS 212. Classification (NCBI taxonomy): domain Bacteria; kingdom Bacillati; phylum Actinomycetota; class Actinomycetes; order Micrococcales; family Micrococcaceae; genus Pseudarthrobacter; species Pseudarthrobacter sp. SORGH_AS 212. Next base: position 3,706,185 of record NZ_JAUTAA010000001.1, read on the forward strand.
TGGTGGACGTCTTTATCAGGGATGCGTCATCGAAGCTGCCAATGGGGGCGGCCGCCGGGGCGAAGTTCAGCTGCCTGCAGCCGATCTCGGTGTTGCCGTACTGGCCTATGGCGTAAACACAGAGTTTGTAGGTTCCGGGCGCCGTGACGGGAATATCGCGCTGGTAGCCATGATTGGCGCCCATCCCCAACGCCTGGTCCACGTCGGGTCGCGACAGATTCGCGGGCATGACGTAACCGGTCCTGGTACCGTCCGGCGCCGTCAGGTAGGCGTGGGCTTCTGTTGCTGTCGCCGGGTTGGCGCCGTCGATTGCCCAGCCCCGAAGGGAAAGCGTGACCTTGTCTGCGCTCCGCACTTCCTTGGCGTCATCAATGCTGCCTATGGGCGGTTCGGTGCCCTTCGCGTCAATCGACTTGCAGCCGATTTCAGTATTGCTGAAGGCGCCAATGGCGTAGGCGCAGACCTTGTAGGTTCCGGATTTCTGAATCTGGATGCCCTGCTGGAAGCCGTGTTGCCCGGTGACTCCAAGGGCGGCGTTCACATCCGGGCGGGATATGTTGGCGGGAAGTGCATAGCCGGTGCGTACTCCGTCCGGGCCGGTGACATAGACATGCGCCTGCGTCGAGGCAGAGGAATTGGCAAAGTCGACGGCCCAGCCGCGCACGTTCAGCTGCGAGGTGGATCCGACTCGCTGCACCGAGAGGTCGTCGAAGGACCCGTCGGGAGCCGCGGCGCCGGCGAACGTCCGCAAGGAGGCGTAGTCGCCGTTCCAGACGTTGGAATCGCCGGCGAGGGGGCCAGTGGAACTGTATTGCCAGATGCTGTAGGTGCTCCAGCTACCCGTCGGGACAGGGCCGGCATTGTTGGTGGCAGAGCTGGGGTAGGCGGCCATCCACAGTGGATAATCACCGAACCCGGCAGGGTTGCCCACGCATTGGTTCCACCAGCTGGTATTGGTGTAGATCACGGGAAGCCGCCCGGTCAACGAACGCATTGTATTGCCGAAGTCCCGGATCCAGGACTGCAGCTGTGCTGCGGACATGTTGTAGCAGGTGTTGCCGAAGTAGAAGCCATTGATCGTCCGGCCCTCGTAAGGGTTGAACTCAAAGTCCAGAACCGGAGGCATCGTATAACCGTCCGAGGACCATCCGCCGCCATTTTGCACGAAGTAGCGGGCCTGGTCTGCGCCCGACGACCAGTTGGGGATGGCGAAGTGGTAGGCGCCCCTGACCATGCCAACGTTCCGCGCTCCCTGGTATTGGGAACTGTAGGAGGGATTGGTGTAGTAGTTCCCCTCAGTTGCTTTCACATAGGCGAACCGGGCCCCCATGTTCCACTGCTGTCTCCAGTCCACGGTTGGCTGGTGGCCGCTCACGTCGAGCCCCTGGACGCCGAACGTGGGCATCCAGGTGCCTTCGCTGGACAGTGCTTCGGAACTGAGCTTCCTCACGGATTCCGAGGGGGCGGAGCGCACTACCCGTGCAGATCGCTGGCCCATTTCGGCGCCGCCAATCCCGACGGCTTCAGCCATGGACTGCTGGGCTTCCGGAGAGGGTGCCGGAGCCGGCGGCTCGGTGGCTGCCGCAGGCTCCTGCGAAGCCGGGGCAGGTACGCCTGAAGACGGCGGGGCGGGGGTCGTCGGTGTGGTCGGCGCACTTGCTTCGGGTGCTGCCGACGCCGTTGGTGAGGGCGCCGGTTCAACAGCCAAGGCCGCGCCCGTAATTCCGGGGCTTGCCATTAGCGAGGCTGCCAGCAGCATGACCCACAGCGATTTCACGGCGGGGCGACGGGACTGAGACGGGTTCCGCTTCATATTGGCTCCGGAGACAATGTGGCGCTCTCCTGAGCGCTCATTTAGATAACTGGCCAAATGCTCCCCCCAGGGAGGCACCTGACCGTGGTAATTCGACAATTAACGCGCTCACCATAGCACTGGTGTGACCAGCGTAACCAGTGGTTCTTTTGGGGCTGGAGTGATAGAGAGCCTCGCGATGGTGGCTTATCCACATTCCGGGAAATATGACTTGTTGCCATGAGGTAGCCTCCCTAGGCTGGACGCAATTGAACTGCCTCCGCCGGGGGGGCGGCAGTCAACTGGGGGAAACTGGCATGGATGCTCTGGGGATAGTCGAGGACGAAGTCCGGGAACTGATCAGGCGCAGGGGACTCGACCCGCTCAACCAATCGGGCGAAGTGCGGCGCCTTGTCGACGCCGCGGTGACGGACTACGACGAACGGGCCCTCATGGGACCACTTCCGCCGCTGGGTTCCCTGGACGCAGCGCGGCGGTTTCTGTTCGACGCCGTTGCGCGCTTCGGCGTGCTCCAGCCGCTGCTGGACGATCCCTCGATAGAAGAAATCTGGCTGAATGCTCCCAACGAAATCTATGTGGCACGCAATGGGGAATCAGAGTTAACCTCGCTCAGCCTTACTGAGCAGCAGGTGCGCGACATGGTGGAAAGGATGCTGAAGAGTTCCGGCAGGCGCCTGGACATGTCATCTCCGTTTGTGGACGCTGCCCTCCCTGACGGCTCCAGGCTCCACGTCGTCATTCCGGACGTGACGCGCCGCCACTGGGCCGTGAACATTCGAAAGTTTGTTGTCAAAGCCAGCCGGCTCGAACACCTGGTGGAGCTCGGCACCCTGACGCCGCAGTCGGCTCGGTTCCTCGGCGCGGCTGTGTCCAGTGGGCTGAACATCCTGGTATCAGGGGCAACCCAGGCCGGTAAGACCACCATGTTGAACTGCCTCGCCGCCAGCATCGGCAGCCGGGAGCGGGTCATCACGGTGGAAGAGATCTTTGAGCTGCAGTTTCCCCTGCGGGACGTGGTGGGACTCCAGTGCCGGCAGCCGAACCTTGAAGGAACAGGTGAGATCCCACTCCGGCGCCTCGTCAAGGAAGCCCTGCGCATGCGGCCCGACCGCCTTGTGGTCGGTGAAGTACGGGAAGCCGAAAGCCTCGACATGCTGATTGCGCTCAACAGCGGACTTCCCGGAATGTGCACGGTCCATGCCAATTCCGCCCATGACGCCGTCACCAAGATCTGCACGCTTCCCCTGCTGGCGGGCGAAAACATCTCGTCGGCATTCGTCGTTCCAACGGTGGCATCCTGCATAGACCTGGTGGTCCACTGCAGCCGGCTTGCCAACGGACGCCGGGAGGTAACAGAGATCCTTTCAGTTGGGCGGCGGGTTGAAAACGGAATCATCGAGTCATCACCGGTGTTTGCCATGGCGGACGGCGTTCTGCAGGCACGCGCCAACGCGATGCCCGCAATAGAGAAGTTTGCCCGGGCAGGCTATGACGTTGCAGCCCTGCTGGACCCACGATGATGTCTGCACTGCTGGGAGCCACTGCGGGAACGGGCCTGTTCCTTGTTTGGTGGTCACTGTGGGAATCGCCGGAGCGCAAGCCCCGCCAACGGCCGCCCAGCCGGATCGCGGATCTGCTGGCCGCCGCAGGAGTGGAAAAAGTTTCCCTGGGCGGACTGCTTGGAACGTGCCTTGGCTTGGGACTGTTCGTCGTCCTGGTCTTCTTCGCCGTGAGCAGGTCGTGGCCGATTGCTGTGTGCTTCGGACTGTTCGCCGGCTGGCTTCCACTCACCATCCTTCGGTGGCGCGCGAAGAAGCGGACTGCCCTTCTCCGCCAGCTGTGGCCCGACGTCGTTGACCATCTGCGGTCAGCGATCCGAGCCGGACTCCCGTTGCCTGAGGCGCTCATCCAATTGGGTGATAAGGGGCCCGAAGAGCTCAGGCCGGTCTTTCGCGAATTTGGCGCGGACTACAGGGCCGGAGGACAGTTTGATGGTTCCCTGAACAAGCTGAAGAACCGGCTCGCCGACCCCGTGGCCGACCGGATCGTCGAAGCCTTGCGGCTGACTCGTGAGGTCGGAGGGTCTGACCTCGGCAAGTTACTGGGAACCCTCGCCGAGTTCCTCCGCGAAAACGCCCGAACGCGCAGCGAACTCGAAGCCCGCCAGTCCTGGACCGTCAATGCTGCCCGTCTTGCCGTCGCAGCGCCGTGGATCGTGATGCTTCTCCTCGCCACCCGGCCCGAGGCTGTGCAGGCATACAACACAGCCATGGGGGCGGCGGTCCTCCTCGGCGGGCTCGTGATCTCGTTGGTCTGCTACTCAACGATGCTCAGGATCGGCGCCCTGCCCCAGGACGAACGGGTGCTTCGATGATGACTGTGTCACCGGCCGCCGCCGTTTGCGGCGCGGTCCTCGGAATCGGACTGTGGCTGGTCATTTTCAGGTCTCCGCTTATGCGGGCGATGACTCTGACCCAGCGCATAGAGCCCCAGCTTAAATCGCAGAACCTGGAGTCGCGCCTTCTGTCCGGAGAACACCCCCTGACGCCCTTCGGACCGTTGGAGCGGATCCTCCGCCCGTTTATCCGCGACAGCATTTCCGCCCTGGGGAAAATGAGTCCTGCTCCGGGGGCAACAGCCCGACGGCTCGCGCAGGCCGGAATCGGCAAGTCGGTCATAGATTTTCGCGCCGAACAGATTATGTGGGCAGCTGCAGGATTCGCCCTGTCTTCGGCCATTGTTGCCGTGGCGGCTGCGGCCGGAAGGTTCAACGCCCTGGTGGCTGCTGTGGCCATCATCGGCAGCGGGGTGGCGGGCTTTGCTGTTCGGGACTACTGGCTGGGTATGCAAGTCCGCAGGAGGGAAGAACGGATGATGGCCGAGTTTCCCAGTCTCGCCGAACTGATGGCCCTGGCCGTCGGTGCAGGGGAGAGTGCCACCGGAGCCCTGGACCGGGTGTGCCGGAGCGCCAAGGGCGAGTTGTCCAAGGAGTTCTCCACGATCCTGGCAGAAACGCGGGCTGGCAAGCCCCTGACCAACGCCCTCCAGGAGTTCTCCGCGCGTACGGACCTTGCACCACTCGTCCGGTTTGTGGACGGAATCGTTGTTGCGGTCGAACGGGGGACACCCCTCGCGGACGTACTGCGTGCGCAAGCCCAGGATGTCCGCGACACAGCCAAGCGGGACTTGATGGAAGCCGCAGGAAAGAAGGAAATTGCCATGATGGTGCCCCTCGTCTTTGGTGTGCTTCCCCTGACGGTGGTATTTGCCGTCTTTCCCGGCATCGCCGCCATCAGCCTGGGGCTCTAATGGCGTCAATTGATCGGGGCGAAAACAGCATGCAATCCATGACAACGCCGTCAACGGCACGGAAAACAACAAGGGACAGGAACAGTAGATGAAGACTCAAGTACTCCGCTGGGCAGTATTACTGGTTGCGGTCGCCGCCTCACCCGGCGCCTGGGCCACCAAGGGCGTCCGGCGCCCGGCCCGATACCGTTTCCCTGCCGTCCATCGCCGCGCGCAACAGCGAGGAACGTCCCACGTTGCCGATGATCCCGAGAGGGGTGATGTTCCTGGGTGGGTAATGATCACCCTGATGTCCGCGGTGCTCGTAGCTGCTCTGCTGGCGCTTGCCGGTCCCGCGCTTGAGGCCATGTTCAACCAGGCAATGGACAAGGTGGGCAACTAGCCCCATGGCCGCTTCCGTACGGGTCTCGGGTCGCGGCCAGCCAGGTGTCCTTGGCCGGGAACAGGGTTCGGCAGTCGTGGATTTTGTGCTGGTGGGTGGCCTGCTCACGATGTTCTTCCTGGCAATTCTCCAACTGACCCTTGTACTGCACGTCCGGAACACGCTGATTGACGCGGCAGCTTCTGGCGCGCGGTACGGAACACTCGCAGACCGGGGCCCTGGTGACGCGGAAGAACGGACCCGCGGCCTCATCATTACTGCCCTGAACCCATCCTTCGCTGAGGAGATCAGCACGAACGAAGTGACCGTTCAGGGCCTTAGGACGCTGGAAGTAACGGTCCGGGCTCCCATGCCTGTAGTGGGGTTGATCGGACCCCGGGGAATGTTGGAGGTGACGGGACATGCCGCCGTACAGCCGTGACGTCCGCCGAGTGTTCCGGCGTGTCCGTTGCCGGTTACTCGAGGCGTTGTGCCGGGGACCGGAACCATCCGGCCTGCAAGCGGCCGGGCGCAGTGAGCAGGGAAGTGCGGTTGTGGAGTTCACGTTTCTTGCCCTGCTGCTGATGGTCCCGCTCGTTTACTTCATCATCACCGTCGCGCAGATGCAGGGTGGCTCGTTCGCCGTGGTGGGGGCGGCAGACCAGGCTGCGAAGGTCTACGTCGCCCAAGCCGACAGCGCGTCAGCCCAGGCGGCCGCGGAGCAGGCCGTGGCGTTGGCACTGGCCGACTTTGGACACAGCCCGGACCAGGCCTCGATGGCAACAACCTGTGACCCCGCTGACTGTCACGCGCCGGGCACTGCTGTGACCGTCACCGTCAGGTTGTCCATCCCGCTGCCGTTCGTACCGTTCCAGGATGGCGTCCGGCTCTCTGCCACCGAGGTGGAGGCCGCCGCTACCCAAATTGTGGGGAGGTTCCGGTGAGGGAATCGACATCCGAGGACGGCCAGATAACGGTAATGATTATCGGATATGTGGTCTTGGCACTCCTGGTGGCCACAGTCGTGATGGGAATTTCTTCCATCTACCTGGAGCATAAGCGCCTGCTGTCCCTGGCTGACGGCGCCTCCCTTGCTGCAGCGGACAGCTATACGCTGGGTGAGGTGGCGACCCAGGGCGGCAGCCCATCTGCCGTCCTTAACCCCGCGCGTGTTCGGAGTGTCGCGGCTGACTTTGTTGCCCGGAGCCCCGCCTCGGCACGGTTTGACGCCCTGGCAGTTGCCGGGGCAACCGGTACTCCGGACGGCTCTACCGCTGTTGTGGTGCTCACCGCCGCGGTGCATCCGCCGGTGGTGAACTTCCTGGTCCCAGACGGAATCCTGATTGAGGCGACGTCGACAGCGCGCTCGCGGCTAACGCGGTAGGCAGGCAAACCCAGGGCCGGGTGCAAGGAACCGTGCCTTTCGCCGGATAGCGTAGGCTTAAACGACCATGGCCAATATTGATTTTTCCGCTGAAATCCGCGCGCTCCGCGCCACCTACGAGTCCATTGAACGGGTTACCGACATGGACGCGCTGAGGGAAGACATTGCCGAACTCAGCGAGCGTGCAGGGGAGCCGGACCTGTGGGACGATCCCGCTGCGGCGCAGAAAATCACCTCCCGACTCTCGCACCGGCAGTCAGAGCTGGAGCGTCTGACAACCCTGGCATCGCGCATCGACGATCTTGAAGTCCTGGTGGAGCTCGGCCAGGACGAAGGTGACGCTGACTCCATGGGAGAGGCGGCAGCAGAGCTGGAATCGATCCAGAAGGCGCTGAAGAACCTGGAGGTGGTCACCCTCCTGTCCGGCGAGTACGACGAGCGCGAGGCTGTGGTCTCGATCCGTGCCGGCGCCGGCGGCGTGGACGCCGCCGACTTTGCCGAAATGCTGATGCGGATGTATCTCCGCTGGGCAGAGCGCCACGGGTATCCCACCACAGTCATGGACACGTCATACGCCGAGGAAGCCGGGCTCAAGTCGGCCACGTTCGAGGTCAAGGCCCCATACGCATTCGGTACCCTCAGCGTTGAGGCCGGCACCCACCGGCTGGTGCGGATCAGCCCCTTCGACAACCAGGGGCGGCGCCAAACGTCCTTCGCCGCGGTGGAGGTCATTCCGCTGATCGAGCAGACGGACTCGATCGACATCCCGGATAACGAGATCCGGGTCGACGTCTTCCGGTCCTCCGGTCCGGGCGGCCAGTCCGTGAACACCACAGACTCCGCTGTCCGGCTCACGCACATTCCCACCGGCGTGGTGGTGTCGATGCAGAACGAAAAGTCACAGCTGCAAAACCGGGCAGCAGCACTGCGCGTCCTGCAGTCCCGCCTTCTGCTGTTGAAGAAGGAACAGGAAGACGCCGAGAAGAAGGCGCTGGCCGGGGACGTCAAGGCATCCTGGGGAGACCAGATGCGCTCATACGTCCTGAACCCATACCAGATGGTCAAGGATCTGCGCACCGAACACGAGGTGGGCAACACCTCGGCTGTTTTCGACGGCGAGATCGACGACTTCATCGACGCTGGCATCCGCTGGCGCACGGACAACCGTAACGCTGAGAAGTAGGGCCGGAACACCGCCACGGCGGATCGGCCTACCGCGACACGCCCCCAAAGCCGCGTCTTAAGCAGCCAATCCTGCGTATAGTCGAGGGGCCGGGGCCCTACTTCCCCCAACGAACACCCGTGCACCGGCTGCAGAACTGGGCTGCATTCCGCATCAGCCATGCCCTGCAGGGTACTTAGGGCCATGATCCGATTCGAAAATGTCACCAAGGTCTACGACCAGAAGGCCCGGCCGGCGCTGGACTCCATCAACCTTGAGATCGACCGCGGCGAATTCGCGTTCCTCGTCGGAGCATCAGGCTCCGGAAAATCAACCTTCCTCCGGCTCGTGCTCAAAGAGGACCGCGCCACCTCGGGAGCCGTCTACGTGGCCGGCCAGAACGTCGCGAAGATCTCGAGCTGGCGGGTACCCCGCCTCCGCCGCGGCATTGGCGTGGTCTTCCAGGATTTCCGCCTCCTGCCCCAAAAGAACGTCTTCGCTAACGTGGCTTTCGCCATGCAGGTCATCGGCAAGGGCCGCAGCGTCATCCGCGACACCGTCCCCGAGGTCCTGAAGACCGTGGGGCTCGAAGGCAAGGAGCACCGGATGCCTCACGAGCTCTCCGGCGGCGAGCAGCAGCGTGTCGCCATTGCCCGTGCCGTCGTGAACCGCCCCGGCATCCTCCTCGCTGACGAACCAACCGGAAACCTGGACCCCACCACCTCCATGGGCATCATGGGAGTGCTGGACAAGATCAACCAGAATGGCACCACGGTGGTCATGGCCACCCACGACGACGACATCGTCAACGAAATGCGCAAAAGGGTGGTGGAGCTCAAGAACGGCGTGGTGATCCGCGACGAAGCCAAGGCACTCTACACCTCGATGATTCCGGTCATCGGACAGTCCAGGAGACTCAAAGACGCCAGCGGCAGGGACGAACCCGACGCCCGCCCGGCGGGCGAAGGCCGTGAAGGTGAGGCGCAGCGATGAGGCTCGCATTCATCCTTTCCGAAATCGGCAGCGGCCTGCGCCGCAACCTATCGATGGTGGTCTCGGTCATCCTGGTCACGTTCGTCTCTCTGACGTTCGTGGGTGCCGCCGGAATGCTCCAGATGCAGATCAACCAGATGAAGGGCTACTGGTACGACAAAGTCCAGGTAGCCGTCTTCCTTTGCAGTGACGGCTCGACGGCCACCGGCTGCGCAGGCGGTTCGGTCACCCCGGAGCAGCAGGACAGCCTCAACACCCTGCTCGAGTCCCCGGCAGTGGCCCAATACATCAACGACTTTCAGTTCGAGTCCAAGGAAGATGCCTACAAGCACTTCAAGGACCAGTTCTCGAACTCGCCGATCGTCGATTCCGTAACCCCGGACCAGTTGCCGGCTTCCTTCCGGATCAACATGAAGGACCCGGAAAAGTACGAAATCATCAGTGAAACCTTCAGCTCCCAGCCCGGGGTGGAAACCGTGATCGACCAGCGTCAGCTGCTGGAGCGGCTTTTCTCGGTGATGAACGGGGCTTCCCTCGTTGCGGTGGGCATCGCGGGTGTCATGATCGTGTGTGCCATCCTGCTGATTGCCACCACCATCCGGCTTTCGGCTTTCAGCCGCAGGCGGGAAACCGGGATCATGCGCCTTGTGGGCGCCTCGAAGACCGTTATCCAACTGCCCTTCATCCTTGAAGGCGTCATAGCAGCGGTGATCGGTGCAGCCCTTGCCTCGGCAACGCTGTGGGCCGTGGCCCACTTCTTCCTGGGGGAGTACATGTCCAAGCAGTATCCGGACACCGCGTTTATTTCCTCGGGCCAGACACTGATCCTGGTGCCTGCACTGCTGATCCTTGGCGGATCCTTGGCTGGAATTTCGTCCCTCTTGACCCTTCGCAGATATTTGCGCGTTTAGGCTATGCAAACCGACCGAGGAATGCCGATGAACGTAACGTCAGAAAATCCCTTGCGCCTGCGACCGAGGCGTCATGCAGCGCGCCGCTCGGCGCTCCTGAGCGGGGTACTCGCCGTCGTCCTCGCTTCCGGGCTCGCCTCGTCCATACCACCGGCATTTGCCGATGAGCTGGAGGACAAGCAGGCCGCGCTCCAGGCCGAAGCGCAACGCGTCCAGCAGTCATTGGAGTTCGTTGACTCGAGGATTGCGAAGGCCGCCGGTGACCTGGTCCTGTACCAGGGCCAGCTGCCCGGCGCCCAGCAGGCGCTGCTCGAAGCGCAGGGGCGCGTGGCCAGCGCAGTCAAGGAAGTCGAGGCACTGTCCCGCCCGCGTTGACATGGCGCAGCAGAACAAGGCGAAAATCACCCAGCAGCTGGAAACCGACAAGCAGAAGATCGCCGACACCAAGAAACTGATCGGCCAGATCGCGACACAGGCATACAAGTCAGGCGGTGTCCCCTCCAACCTGTCCCTGTTCTTTGGTTCGAACAACGGCGGCAGCCTCACCGACACCATGGACCTGGCGGATCAGGCCATGCGCAGCCAGAACGCAGCCATGGACAAGTTGAGCCAGCAGAACGCCACCAACGTCAACTCCGAGGCACGCCTTCAGGCCGTGGAAGCGGAAATCAAGGATCTGAAGGCCAAGGCTGACGCCGCCCTTGAGCGCGAGAAGGCGGCCCGCGATGAAGCCGCCGCCAAGAAAGCCCAGGTTGACCAGCTGATCGCTGATACGACGCGACTCGACGCTGAACTGCAGGCCGCCAAGCCGGGAATCCAGGCCCAGCTCGCCGGAGTCCAGGCAAGCCAGAACCAGGTGGCCAACGAGATTGCCGAACGGGATCGCAGGGCCCGGGAGGCATGGGAAGCCGAGCAGCGCCGGTTGGCCGAAGCAGCTGCTGCTGCCGCCGCCGCCGCGGCCGCGGCAGCGAACCGCCCGGCACCGCCGGTCCAGCCGTACGTTCCGCCTGCTGCCGGATCGCCGTCGGCCTTTGGTCTTCGCCACCCGTTCGACGGCAGCATTCCCATCACGTCCGGATTTGGTTGGCGCACCACTCCGCCAGGGACCATCGATTTCTACGGCCAGGGCGGCTATGTCCACACCGGTATCGATTTCGGCGCCGCCTGCGGTACCCCGGTGTACGCCGCAGCAGCCGGTGAAGTCTTCAGCTCCGGCTGGAACTCCGCAGACGGCGGCGGCTGGCGGGTGAAGTTGGACCATGGGGTGGTGCAGGGCAACTCGCTGACCACCATTTACTACCACAACTCCAGCATCGTGGTGTCGAATGGGCAGAGGGTCTCGCAGGGCCAGCTCATCGCGTACTCCGGCAGTACCGGCAACTCCACGGGCTGCCACGCCCACTTCGAAACCTGGCTGAACGGTGCCGCCGTCGACCCGATGGGCCTGCTCTAGGGCTGCGCGGCCCTGCCGTACACTGGTATGACTCCGCTGCGACCCGGCCGGAGGACATTTCGATTTGATTGAGGAGCTGTTCCGTGCCCAAAGAAAGTGGCCGTAAGGTGGTGGCCACCAACCGCAAGGCCCGGCATGATTACCACGTGCTGGATACCTATGAGGCCGGCATTGCGCTGATGGGCACCGAAGTGAAATCCCTCCGCGAGGGGCACGCGTCCATGGTGGACGGGTTCTGTACCTTCTACAACGACGAATTGTGGATGGAAGCAATCCATATCCCGGAGTACAACCAGGGCAGTTGGACCAACCATGCTGCCCGGCGCCGCCGAAAGCTGCTCCTGCACCGCGAAGAGCTCATCAAGATCTCCCGCAAGGTCCAGGAAGCCGGCTACACCATCGTGCCTCTCCAGCTCTACTTTGTGGATGGCCGCGCGAAGGTTGAAATAGGCGTAGCCCGCGGCAAGCGCGAGTATGACAAACGCCAGACACTCCGCGAACAGCAGGACAACCGCGAAGCCCAGCGCGAGATGCGGGAACGCAACAGGCGGCGCGGCTGAACGGTGTTGCCCGGAATGAATCTGGCACAACATGCGTTACTATAAATAGTCCGGCGGGTACGCCCGCGGGATTGGGTAACACCGATTGGTAACAAAATACGGGGATGATCGGTTTCGACGATGTTAGTCGCGACAGGTGAAGCGGGCCGAGGATGCAGAATTATCTCGTAAACGCTGTCTGCAAACCAATAAGTGCCGAATCTAAGCGCACTGACTTCGCTCTTGCTGCCTAAGCAGTAAGACAGTCCGTCAGCCCGAGGTTGCTATTGCCCCGGATCCTGGCGTCATTTAGATAGCCACTGCTGTTTACCCCCGTCATCGGGGTAAACGGGACTCTTAGATGACTGGGCCCGGATCAGCCAGCTGTTTGCAGCATGGCTGGGGCCGAGAAAGTCCGACGCAAACTGCGCCCGGAGAAGCCCTGACAACACGACATCGGACGGGGGTTCAATTCCCCCCATCTCCACACCCCTGCGGTGATTCGGGACATCCCTTGCGGATGAGTCGAGTCACCGAAAAAACACCCCGGTCTTCGGACCGGGGTGTTTTTCTTTGCCCGGATTGAGCGGGCTGGTATCCCAGGCCGGGGCCGGGCCCTGGACCACTGTGACCCAGGGCCTGATTCCTCAGACTTCTGGAGGCAGGATTATTGCCGGGCCTCGTTGAACCGTTGCGCCACTACGGGCATCAGCGAGTGGATGTAGCTCCGTGAGGCGTGGTCGAAATCGGCGTAGACCTGCAGGCCGCCGATGACCGCGTAGCAGGTCCGGTCGTCACAGAACTGGTCAGACATGTCGAGCACCTTCACCGAGGGCTTGCCCATGCCGACGGCCGCACTCGCAATCGGGTCCGGCACCAAGGCTTCGGCCCGGGGGTTCGCGCAGTTAATGGGCTGTTGCTGGTTGAGCGCCACGCAGTCCGGGCTGCTGTGGCGCAGCGTCAAGGGGGGATCGCGGAAGACGAAGACCCGGGAGCCCGCACCTGTCCAGGCGAGGAACCGCTTGGCGACGGCATCGCCGTACTGTTCCAACTGGGGGCGGCCGGTGCCATCGTCGATCGTTTCCCCGGCGCCGAAGGAGGAAGCGAAGACCATGCCGGGTTTTTCCTGGACAATCCTGTCGGTCACCTGCTTGCTCCAGTCCAGGCACCGTTTCTGGGAGCGTGCGTCATCCGCGGGTTCGCCCATGAAAGCGACACGCTTTACGTCGACGAACGGACAACCACCCACCATGGATTCCTTCAGCTTCCACTTGTGCAGCCGGGCCAGCTCATACAGGGCGCTCTTCCACTGCTCCGCATGCGAGTCGCCGATCAGCCAAACAGTTGCCGAGGCCGGCGCGCCGCCCGTGAAATCACACTCCGTCAGGAGTTTCTGGTCCTCAAAAACGATCGGGTCTGCCGCCGGGTGGCATTCCGGGGCGTCAAAGCGCGGAGCCTCGTTCGGCCCCACGTTGGCAACCCGGGCAGCGCCAAAGGGATCACCGCAATCGTTTCCCGGGTCCAGGCTCCGCGCGCCGTAGCAGGGGTCCCCGGAAAGGTTCTGCAGCTTGGCTGTCTCTGCCTCCTGCGCCTTTCCGAAACTCAGCAAAAGGCCTCCGCACAAGGCACAGACGGTGGCCATGGCAGCCGCCGTGACCAGGACGACCCGGAGCGGTCTGGCCCCCTTCAGGAGTTTGGTGCGGCCCGGGTCTTCGACAAGTTTCTTCGACGCGTAGGAGAGCCCGATGGCCAGTGCCAGGATGCCGAGTTTGTCCAAGGTCCCCAGCGGGCGGCTAAGGATGGCCGGCGCCAGGACTATGAGCGGCCAGTGCCACAGGTACAGCGAGTAGGACACATCGCCGACGAACTGGATTGGCTTGGCGGCAAGGACCCGGTTGGGCGACCAGAAGGGGCTGTTCGGCCCCGAAGCAATTACCAGCACCGTACCGAGGACGGGAACTGCGGCAGCGAAGCCGGGGAAGAACGTGTGCTCATTGAACGTCAGGGCGGAAAAGGCGATCAGGCCGTACCCCAGCCACTGCGCTGTTCCAGAGAGTGCCAAATGGTAGGAGGGCAGCCGCAGGCGCAAGGATCCCAAAGCGTGGGCGCCTCCGATGGCCACCAGGGCCCCGGCACCGAACTCCCAGACGCGGGCCGGCGTGACAAAGTAGGCCGGGCTCTTGTTGGTGTACGTAAACCAGATGCAAAACACCAGCGCGATGACACTGGCAAGCGCGACCCCCAGGGTCAGTAGCGCCCGACGGCGGAGCCGGAACCTGACCGCGGCCGTAACCAGTCCGAGCATCAGTAGGGGCCAGACCAGGTAAAACTGCTCCTCCACGGAGAGCGACCAATAATGCTGCACCGTGGACGCGGCTTCGTTGTGCGCTGAATAGTCCACGGATTTAGCGGCCAGAACCCAGTTCTCAACATACAGGACAGATGCCATGGTCTCATGGGCTATGGCCACCCAGCGTGAGAACGGAAGCAGCGCCCAGGCTGCCAGGAGGGAAACGACGCCCACAAGGGTTGCCGCCGGGAGGAGCCGCCTGATCCGCCGCGCATAGAACTGACCAAGGTTGATCCGGTCTGATCGTTCCAGTTCGCCGAGCAGGTGCTTGGAATTCAGGTAACCCGAGATCACGAAGAATACATCGACGCCGACGTACCCGCCCGGAAGCCGAACGGGCCACAAATGGTTGAGGACCACGAGCATGACTGCCAGGGCCCGGAGGGCCTGGATGTCCTTGCGCGTTGCGTTGACCGATTCTTTCCGTCGCAGTTCCGACCGCGTTCGGAACAAGACCTGTCCGGTCACACGTACTCCTTGTTATTCGACCTGTGGGTTCACCGGGAGCGTGGTCCCGTCCCGCCACAGGTGTGGCGGCCAGGCGTGCTTTCCACCGGGAACAACGCCCGGATGGCATGAAAGCCGCATCGTCGGTGAAGCCAAGACAACCCACATGCTGTGAGGTTGTGGAGGAAATCCCCTCGGGTACTTTAGCACCGGACATACCGCGGTGATGGTGTGGGCAGGCCAAGGTGACAAGCGGCCCGGGGCGCGGCGGATACGCGGCTGCACCAGGGGAGGGGAACGAAGAGCAGGCGTTCACCGAAGGCGTAGCGGGCCAGGGACTAGCGTTGCTCGGCCGCCCGTTGTATCCGGTAAGCCCTCCAGCGCGACAGGTGCGGGGTGCCAGGACAGGGAGGTGCGTCATGGAGCGCGCACGGGAAGAGGCTTCGGACAGGTACGACGACGAAGCCTTGGATTCGTATTCACGCACAGTCATGCGGGTGGCAGCGGCGGTCACGCCGCATGTTGCCGCCATTGAGATGTCAGCTACCCGCCGCAACGGCCGGATGCGCGTTGGAGCGGGCTCAGCGGTGCTTTTCACGGAGGACGGCTACCTCGTCACCAACTCCCACGTAGTGGCGGGAACAAGGAACGGGCACGCTGTCTTTGCCGACGGGAGCAGGCTGGAGTTGGAGCTAGTGGGCGCAGACCCGCTGTCCGACCTTGCAGTTGTCCATGGCCGGCGCCCCAAGGTCCGGCCCGCAGAGTTCGGAGATGCCGAGTCCCTCCGCGTTGGGCAACTCGTCATCGCGGTCGGAAACCCGTTGGGACTTGCAGGTTCCGTAACAGCAGGAGTGGTCAGTGGCCTGGGCCGCGCCATACCGGTCTGGGCGGACGGTAACAGGAGGGTGATCGAAGACGTCATCCAGACCGACGCCGCCTTGAATCCGGGAAACTCAGGCGGTGCCCTGGCCGATACGCACAGCAGGATCGTGGGCATCAATACCGCTGTGGCCGGGGCAGGGCTGGGCCTGGCAATCCCCATCAACTCCACCACCCGGCGGATCATTTCGGCCCTGCTCTCGGACGGCCGGGTGCGGCGGGCCTACCTGGGACTCGTCAGTACCCCGGTCCGGCTCACTCCCAGCGCAGTCATCAGGAGCGGCCCGCGGGACGGCCTCCGCATCGTTGAGGTGCTGCCAGGTTCTCCGGCAGACCGGGCCGGCCTGGCTGCAGGGGATATCGTGCTGACCGCCGGCGGGAGGGCTGTCAGCAACGCCGAAAGCCTGCAGCGGCTGCTGTTCTCCGATGCCATCGGCCAGCCATTGGACCTGGCGGTGCTCCGTGACGGGGCGGACCTCCGCCTGGTGGCGGTCCCTGACGAAATGACCAGCAACCCCAAGTGAGCGTGACTGAACGGGTTAGCGTCCGCCGTCGGGCGCTTCCACGTCTGCGATGCCGACGAAGCGGGTGCCCACGCCGTCGAACTCGCCGCGGACAAATCCTGCCGAGGCCGGCGGCACATCGTCCGGGCGGTGATGGTCGCACACTACATAGGTGAAGTCCGGCCACCATTTCTTAGGCCGTGCCGCTTCCTCGTAACCGCACACCGCGCACACGAGGTGAACCCAGACCGGCCGTTTGCCCGTCCGGTTGGCACGGGACTGTTCCAGCCAGGCCGGCGGGCTGTCCAACAGCGCGCCGAGTTGCTCCTCGGACATAAACTTGGGGAGGCCGTGGCGCTGGGCCATTTCCATGGGGATATCGAGGGCTATTGCCACGTCGCGTCTGCTGATCATCACCTCCACAATACGTGAACGGGAAAGGCCGCCACGGACGGGACGGGCCCTCAGGACACCAACGCGACGCCGGCGGCGGCAGCGCCAAGGCCCAGTACCAGGTTCACTGCGACGTTCATGGCTGCGGCTCCGAACCTTGCCTCTCCGAGCAGACGCACCGTGGCAGTGGTCCAGGAACTGAAGGTCGTCAGGCCGCCTGCAAAGCCCGTCGCAAGGCCAATGCTCCATTCGTGCCCCAGCCCAAGCTGCGCCGTGAGGCCGTACGAGATTCCGATGATGAAGGAGCCTGCCACGTTGACCACCAGTGTTGCCCAAGGCCAGTGGAGCCGCTCCTTCGACAGTCCCGGCCGTACGGTGCGCCGGGAGCTGTGGTGGGCGAACCAGCTGTCCGTGGCGAACCTCAGGAGTGCACCGGAGATACCGAAAATTCCCACCAACGCGGCGCTGATCACTGCCGGCTCCCGGAGCCGCCCCGCGCGGACAACCGCCCGGTGAGCCTGCCCAGGCGCCAGCCCAGCGCCGCCGAGAGCAGGCCCAGCAGCAAGGAGAGACCCAGGTAAGCGATCCACAGCACATGCTGCCCCTCCCGCGCCAGCTGGTCCACGGCAAACACCACCGCCGAAAACGTCGTGAAGGACCCAAGCAGTCCCGGCCCCAGACCGGCACGGAGCCAGAATGCGGTCTGCGGCCGCGCCATCCAGGTGGTGGTCAGGGCGGCCAGGACAAAACTGCCGACGACGTTGATCCAGAGCGTTGTCCAGGGCACGGACCCCGCGGGGTCGGGGAAGGCCAGGCCCAGTCCGTACCGGAGTTCAGAACCAACGAGGCCGCCGGCGGCAACAGCCAGCCAGGCACGGCCCGACGGAATCCACGTCTCCCTCATCCGGCCCTGCGCATGTCAGGACTCCGTCAGGGTGCAACCCTCGTGGGGGTGGCCGGTGTGCACCCACAGTGCGGAGGTGACCTCGTCGGCGAGATCAAATTCCCTGGTTCCGCCGGCATTGCTGATCCGCACGATCAGGGCACCTCCGAAGGGCCGCCGTCCCAGGATTTCAACCCCGGAATCAAGATCGATCTCTTCGGCCGCAAGGTAGCGCAGCAGCTCAGGGTTGTCGTCGCTGATGCGGGTGATCCGGCCTGTGTGGCCCTCGTCGAGTTCGCCCAGGAGGCGGGCAACGGGCATGTGGACCTTGCCGTCGGCCGTGGGAATGGGATCACCATGCGGGTCCCGGTCCGGGTGGCCCAGCTGCGCTGACACCCGGTCGATAAAGGTGTCAGAGACAGCGTGTTCCAGCAGTTCGGCTTCGTCGTGGACTTCATCCCAGCTGTAGCCCAGCTGCTGGACAAGGTACGTTTCGATGAGCCGGTGGCGGCGCACCATGGACAGTGCAAGCCGGAGTCCGGCATCCGTGAGGGTAATCGCGCTGTAGGGCTTGTGGTCCACCAGCCCCTGGTCCTTCAGCTTGCGGACCATCTCCGAGACTGAAGAATTTGCCACTCCCAGGCGCTGTGCCAGCTGGGAGGACGTGATGGGCTTGTCCTGCCATTCCGTGAACGAATAGACCACCTTGACGTAGTCCTCAATGGAGGAGGAGGGCGCGCTGGTCTTCACACGTTCAAGCCTACCCTTTGGCGGGACGCGGCCGGGATCCGCGTCTCACGCGCGGACGGCGCGCCAGGACAACGTCAGGTAGGGGAGGCTGAGTTCTTCACCCTCGGCATGCCCCAGATGCTCATGGAGGTACCACGTGAGGTTCGCCAGGACTTTGGCCCGGGTCTGTTCGTTGGCCCTGAGGTAATAGCTCCGGGATTTGGTCAGTTCCATCAGGTCGGCAGGGGTGACAGGATCCTGCCAGCGGGTCACGTGTCCTTCGAGGCCCTCGAACTCCGGGCCCACCAGTGGCCGCTGCCCGGGCTTGTAGACGTCCCCGGCATGCATGATGCGGGAAAGCCGGTGCACCCACGGTACCGAGGTGTCCAGCTGGTTCCACACCAGTCCCAGCGTTCCCTGCGGACGGAGGACCCTGGCAAGTTCCGTGCTGGCCGCGAGGGCGTCACACCAGTGCCAGGCCTGGGCAACGCTGACGACGTCGAAACTTGCGTCATCGAGCCCGGTGGCCTCGGCGGTGCCGCGCAGGGCAGCAGCTGCCGGGTATTGGGCGGAGAGTTGCGCCAGCATGTCCGCGGAGGGATCGACGGCGGTCACGGACAATCCGAGCGCCAGCAGCAGGTCAGTGAATTTGCCTGTCCCTGCGCCGACGTCGAGCGCATCATGGGCGCCTGCGGGCACCAGCCACCGTGCCGACTCCGCCGGATACCCCGGACGGACCTTGTCATAGTGCTTGCCGCCGTCCTGGAAGCTCTGGCCGAGCTCCCGGCGCCGCCCGTGATCGAGCTTGGGCCCACCCCGAACCACGTGCGGCCTCCTTCAGCTGATTCCCTGCGGGTACCGTCCGAATTTACAGCATGCACCCGGGTGCCGGCTCCCGGCGGTCAGTCGTCGATGCAGGGCGCTGCGCCGGCCGTTCCCGGGGTGTTCGGTGCCCAGTGGGGGTAGGTCCTGGTGTCGTTGGCCGGCACCCATCGGCCGGCATCGACCACGTAGTCCCAGCCGAGCCCGTCCCGGCGGAGCTTTTCAATGCCTGCGAGGAGCCGCTGGGCATCTTCCAGCCGGGAGCCCACTCCAAAGCTTGCACGCAGCGATCCCGATGGCAGCCCCAGGCGCTTCAGCAGCGGGTGGGCGCAGAAGCGGCCATCGCGGAGTCCCACGCCGTGTTCGGCGGACAAGTAGGCGGCTACCAGGCCGGCGTCGTAACCCGCCACAGAGAAGTTCACCACCCCGATGGTGTCCTTGTCAGGATCGGTGTCCTTGAAGATCTGGTGCACCGTGACGCCGTCGATCGCCTGCAGGCCTTCCACCAGGTAGGAACGGATGGCCGACTCGTGGGCGTGCCAGCGGTCCTGGTCCAGGCTCGCGATAACCTGTGTTGCCCGCGCCAAGGTAGCCGCACCCAGTACGTTGGGGGAGCCGCCCTCATGGCGGGCCGGGCCGATGGCCCAGCTGACGCCGTCGAGCTTTGCCTCCTTGACGGCGCCACCGCCGGCGAGGTGCGGAGTTCCGGCGTCGAGCCAGTCCGGGCGGCCCACCAGGACGCCCGCGCCAAACGGTGCGTAGAGCTTGTGCCCGGAGAAGGCAAGGTAGTCGACGTCGTCGGCGCTGATGTCCACGCGGCGGTGCGGCGCCAGCTGGGCCGCGTCCACCACGATGCGCGCACCGTGACGGTGGGCGAGGGCGGCAAGCTCCCTGATGGGCAGGATTTCGCCGGTGACGTTGGAGGCGCCGGTCACGGCCAGGAGGCTGACGCCGCCCTGCTCAAGCTCGGTGCGCACGGAATCGATGGTCCCGGCGATCGTGTCGGCGGCGACGATGCTCCGGTGGGGGACACCCTGCCACGGCAGCAGGTTGGCGTGGTGTTCGATGTCCAGGTAGAGGACGTCACCGGCGGGTTCGCCGTCGGTGCCGGGGAGGCAGCCGGCCAGCAGGTTGAGGGAATCGGTGGTGTTCCTGGTGAAGATCACGGAATCGTCGGGGCGCCCGCCGACGAACTCGCGGACGATGTTGCGCGCGTTCTCGTAGACCGAAGTGCTGATCTGCGATGCGTATCCGGCACCGCGGTGGACGCTGGCGTAGAACGGCAGGATCTCGTTGAGGTAGGCCGACACCACGGTCAGGGCCGGGGCGGAGGCCCCGTAGTCAAGGTTGGCGTAGCGGACGTGCCCGCCGGAGATCAACGGGGCCAGGATTTCGGCGCCTGTAACCGCTGAAAGCGGACGTCCGGCGGCGGCCAGTCGTTCGTCAGGAACGTTCCCGGCGGCGATGGCGGTAATGGGGGAGTCGACGGCAGTAGTCATGGAGACCTCACTTCAGGACAGGACTCCGGCTGTGCTGGAATCCGCGCTTGCCGCATCCGCTCCGGACCGGCCTGGTCGTCACCCGGGGCACCCCACCGCGAATGGAGGGTTGCCGGCCAGCAAACCGGGGTTTAGCGCTGGCACTCGTGACCTGGATAAAACCATAGAACATCAGGCGGCCCGGTCCGAAGCCGGGGGGATTGTTAAGGCCTTTGTTACGCGCGGCCCGGAAACGGGACTTTCTCCGAAGAATACGACGGCGGGCGCCCCCTTTTGGAGGCGCCCGCGGTCGATTGTTCGGAAGGAGGCCGGCTTACAGCAGGTCGTCCAGTCCGGGGTTGAGCCGGTGCAGCACTTCGGTGTGCAGGATGGAATTGGTGGCCAGGGCGTTCCCGCCGAACGGCCCGTCCTCACCTTCGAGCGAAGTGAAGCGGCCGCCTGCCTCCACCACGATGGGCACGAGGGCGGCCATGTCATAAAGGTTCAGCTCGGGCTCGCAGGCGATGTCCACCGATCCTTCGGCCACCATGCAGTAGGACCAGAAATCGCCGTAAGCGCGCGTGCGCCAGACGTCCTCAGTCAGGCCCAGGAAGTCGTCCAGGTTGCCGCGTTCCTTCCAGCCGCCCAGGCTGGAATAGGACAGCGAAGCGTCGGACAGGGTGGAAACGTCCGAGACCCGGAGCCGGGTGGCCGACGCAAGGGATCGGCCCATGTAAGCCCCCATGCCTTTGGCGGCCCACCACCGCTTACCCAGGGCGGGTGCGCTGACAACGCCAACCACCGGCTCGCCCTCATCAACGAGGGCGATGAGCGTGGCCCAGACGGGAACTCCGCGGACGAAGTTCTTGGTGCCGTCGATGGGATCGATGATCCACCGCCGGGAGCCGTGGCCGGTGCTGCCGAACTCTTCGCCCAGCACAGCGTCGCGTGGCCGGGAACGTGAGAGCTGGCCGCGGATGGCTTCCTCGGCGGCTTTGTCCGCATCGGTGACCGGCGTCAGGTCGGGCTTGGTCTCCACGTGGAGGTCCTGCGCCTTGAAGCGGCTCATGGTCTGGTCATCCACGGAGTCGGCCAGGACATGGGCCAGGCGCAGGTCGTCGTTATAGGTCGAAGCGGGTTGGATCATGGTTCCAAACTACCGTCTGGCGCCGTTTCTGCCGGGAGGTCGGCCGTGCCGGTTGGTGCTGTCAGCTGATGGTGCCGAGCTCCTTGGCCTCCTGGGCTTCCATCCTGGGATCGGTGCCCAGGAGCCGCCGGAGCGAAGCCAGGCGCGCTTCACCGGTGGGTCCTGCGTGTCCGCCGGCCACCCAGGCGTCGAGCCCGCAGTTGACGGCAGCGGCGGTGTGCTTGCAGCCGCGTTCGCAATCATCAGTGCCCGGCGAAAGATCCGGGAATGACCTCAGGATCCGGTCCGGATCCACGTGGGCAAGGCCAAATGACCGGATGCCGGGGGTGTCGATGATCCAGCTGCCGGGTGGGGCGTCGGCCAGGCGCAGGGCAAGGGCTGACGACGACGTGTGCCGTCCCCGTCCGGTTACCGCATTCACACCGCCGGTGGCCCGTTCCGCACCGGTCAGGGCGTTCACCATGGTGGATTTGCCGACGCCGGAGTGCCCCAGCATCACAGTGACCTTGCCGCCCAGGTGGGCCCTGAGCCCGGCAACAGCGTCACTGTCCAGCCGGGCCGACAACCCGTCATCGGAGCGCGCGTCAATGCCTGACGCCTTCAGGTCGGCGGTCCGGCTGATGATGACCGGGAAGTCAAGGTGCGTGTAGTTGGCCAGGAACTCGCCGGGATCCTTCACGTCCGCTTTGGTGACCAGCAGGATCGGCTCGATGCCGGCGTCGTACGCTGCCACGAGGGCGCGGTCGATGAACCCTGTGCGGGGCTCGGGGTTGGCTGCTGCCACCACTACCACCAGCTGGTCGGCGTTGGCCACGACGGCACGTTCCACGGGGTCAGTGTCGTCTGCACTGCGGCGCAGGAGGGTGGTGCGGTCCTGGATTTTGACGAGCCTCGCCAGGGTGTTGGGATCCCCGGACACGTCGCCGACGAGGGAGACGAAATCGCCGGCAACCACCGGGTTCCGGCGCAGCTCCCGCGCCCGCGCGGCAATGACTGTCCGTTCATCGCCGGAGTCTTCGTCAACGACGGCGGTGTAGCGCCCGCGGTCGACGGTGATGATGCGGCCTGTTACGGCGTCGTCGTGGCTGGGGCGGTCCTTCGTGCGCGGCCGGGTGCCCTTCTTGTTGGGCCGGATCCGGACGTCGGATTCGTCCCAGGAGTCAGTCCTCCGCGGCACCGGCCGAACCTCCCGCTCCGTTTTCGGAGCCTTGTGTGGCAGGGGCCGTGCCCTGCTGCGCGAGCATGCCCGTCCACAGCCGCGGGAAGTCCGGCATGGTTTTGGCCGTCGTCGCGATGTCTTCCACCTGGACCCCCTCGACGGCGAGGCCGAGGATTGCCCCGGCAGTGGCCATGCGGTGGTCGGCATAGCTGTGGACGACGCCGGCATGCAGCTTTGCCGGGCGGATGACCAGGCCGTCGCTGGTTTCCTCCGCGTCGCCGCCCAGGCGGTTGATCTCGGTGACCAGTGCGGCGAGCCTGTCCGTTTCATGCCCCCGGAGGTGGGCGATGCCGCTCAGGCGGGAGGGGCCGGTGGCCAGGGCACACAGCGCGGCCACTGTTGGCGCCAGCTCGCTGGTGTCGGCGAAATCCGCCCCTTTGATCTCGGGACCGCCCCGGACCGTCAACACCCCCTCCAGCAGTGTTACTTCTGCGCCCATCCGGGCCAGGATGCTGCGCCACAGGTCGCCTACCTGCTGCGTCTGCTCCGGCCAGCCCGGGATCCTGACGGTTCCTCCGGATGCGAGGGCGGCGGCCAGGAACGGACCAGCATTGGAAAGGTCCTGTTCGATCTGCTGGTCAAAGGCACGGATGGGTCCCGGAGAGACCACCCAGTGGTTGGGAACGGAATCGTCCACCTGCACACCGGCGCCGCGGAGCACGGCCACCGTCATATTGATGTGGTCGAGGCTCGGCACCGGCTTGCCGACGTGCTCCAGGTGCAGGCCTTCGGTAAATCGTGCACCGACCAGCAGGAGTGCGGAGACGAACTGCGAGGACGCACTGGCGTCGATGACCAGATGCCCGCCGCGGACTTCTCCGGTTCCTTCGACGACAAATGGCAGCGACGCGGGAGTGCCGCCATCTTCCGCCGAGACATTGACGCCAAGGGCTTTCAGGGCCTCGATGATCGTCCCCATGGGGCGCTTGCGTGCGTGCGGGTCGCCGTCGAACGTGCTGGCACCGCTGCGCAGCGCAGCGAGTGGTGGAACGAAGCGCATGACGGTGCCGGCAAGGCCGCAGTCGATGTGCACCGCGGTGCCCGCTGCGTCCTCCTGTCCTCCATGGTCCTGGTGCTGCAGCGGAACTACCTCAAGGTCGGGGCCGAAGGCGCCGTCCCCGGGAACCTCGGTAATCGTGGCGCCCAGCTGGCGCAGCGCCTCGATCATCAGGACCGAATCCCGGGAATGCAGGGGCGCCCGCAACCGCGACGGCCCGTCAGCCAAGGCAGCCAGGACAAGATACCTGTTGGTCAGGGACTTTGAGCCGGGAACCGTGACGGTGGCGTCTACCGGACGGCCTGCGTAGGGTGCCGGCCAGTGGGGGACAGTCGTTCCGGAGTCATTCCGGGCAGCGGCTGCAGCGATCATGTCCTTTAGGCCCCCGTAGCCTGCTCCACGGCGCGGCGCACGGCCTTGTCTGCTTTGGTCAGCTTCTTGTTCGTGGTCTTGCGCGCATCCGCGGCGAGGTGGGCGGCACCCTTGCGGGCGTCGGCTGCCAGGTGTTCCGCGCGCCACGCCAGTCCGGGCCTGCCTGCGGTGTCAACCGAAGCCAGCAGTGCGCCGCCGCTGAGCGACAGGTTCTTGAGCAGCCTGCCCCGGCGGGCTTCGCGGCCTTCCTTGCTGCTGATGTCCGCGCTGCGCCATTCAACGAATGTGTTAAGCAGCGAGACCACCGTCAGGACGGTGGCGGAAACCCGGGAGAACTTGCCCAGTCCAAAGAGCACTCCCGCGCCCACCTGGGTTCCTCCGATCACCCGGGCGAGGGTCTTCTCGTCCGTTTGGAAAGGCAGGGACGCCGCCGCCTTGCGGAGCAGGGGAGACAACTGCTGGGCAGTGTCGTCGGCGTTCTTGAGCTTGTCCAATCCTGCAATGACGAAGCTGGAAGCCAGCATGGGGCGGGCGAGCGTGCGGACAAAGGACATGGATTTCCTCCTGGCTGGACGAACCGCATCGGCAGCGGCGTAAGTCCGTTCTAGTCTTGCACTTTTAGGGAATATTTGCCCAAGGCCGGCGGTTATGGCTCATGGGTCCGCACAGGGGGCTGGTCCCGAAAGCAAGCAGCAGATCGGGACACCGGACAGAGAGCGGAGTTGGGCCTTGGCGAGGGTGTTGGACGGAGTAGGTGCTCCAGGGCCGGTGGCACTGGACCTGGTATCGGACGCGTTGCCGGAGTACGGCAGCGCCGGGACGAAGAGCCTGACAGTAGACTTGAAGGCAATGAGTACCTTGGATCCGGCCGTTTCGGCCATGTATGAAGCGTCCAGCGCTGAAGCTAAGGGCGGAAACGCTGCGGTGCCGGCAGGCAGCGGGGAAACCCGGGACGTACCTGCCGGCGATTCGGGCGGTAACGGCCTGGATGTTTCCGCCGAATCGGTGGAGGAACGCAGGCTCCGTTTTGAGCGTGATGCCATGCAGTACGTCGACCAGCTTTACTCCGCCGCCATGCGGATGGCCCGGAACCCGTCCGACGCTGAGGACCTGGTGCAGGAGGCTTACACCAAAGCATTTTCGGCCTTCCACCAGTACAAGCCGGGAACAAACCTGAAAGCCTGGCTGTACCGGATTCTGACAAACACCTACATCAATCTGTACCGCAAGCGGCAGCGCGAGCCCCTTCAGTCCAACTCGGACACCATCGAGGACTGGCAGTTGGCGCGGGCCGAGTCGCACACCTCAAGCGGACTCCGTTCCGCCGAGGCAGAGGCGTTGGACCACCTTCCGGACTCCGACGTAAAACGAGCCCTTCAGAGCATTCCCGAGGAGTTCCGGCTTGCCGTGTACTTCGCGGATGTCGAGGGGTTCGCATACAAGGAAATTTCCGACATCATGAACACCCCTATTGGAACGGTGATGTCCCGGCTGCACCGCGGCCGGAAGATGTTGCGGGACATGCTCGCGGAGTACGCCGCGGAGCGCGGATTCAAGACGGGCGTGGAATCGCAGGCCGCGGCCGACACCAAACAACAGGAGAGCAGGAAATGAGCGACTGCCAGGGATTGGGCGATTGCGACGACGCCCGGATGCAACGCATCTATGAGTACCTCGATGGTGCGCTGACCCGTGAGGACATCACAGAGATCAAGAACCACCTCGACGAGTGCCCGGAATGCACGGAGCAGTATGACCTCGAGTGCGTCATCCGGAACATGGTGAAGCGCTCCTGCACCGAAGCGGCCCCGGACAACCTCAAGAACGCCATTCTGGACCGCATTCACGCCATCAGGCCCGTGGACGCCTAGCCAGGGACACAGCGGTGCGCTGACCACGCGCCGCGACGCCACCGCCCTCAACTGGATACGTTGGGTGTGGGAAGCAGCAGCAAGTTAAACAGTAAAAGACCCCGGGAGCCGATTGGCGTCCGGGGTCTTTCACTTGAACCGTGGTACCTGGCTGTTGCCTAGGTGTTGGGGCGCTTCCCGTGGTTCGCGCCGCCACGCTTACGGTCACGACGCTTGCGTGCACGCTTGCTCATAGCTGGCCTCCTTACTTTCGGTACTCAAAAGAGCTGCCCTCCAGTCTCCCACATGATCAGACCCGCCGCGAACCGGCACCGCCTCATGACCTGCAGCTGGATCAGGCGGCTGCGGCCGCTGCTAGCGCGCCAGGGAGTTCAGTACGACGATCCTGGCTTGCTCCAGGACGGTGCGGACTGTCTCCAGTGCCACGGGGCTGAGCGGCTCCTTGCCCGCCTTCAGCCGCAGCTCCCGCCGGAGGTCGTCGCGGAAGGCCTGCAGCATCATTTCCGCTTCCTTCAGCGACCGGTTTCCCTCGGCCGGCGTTCGTCCGCTCCTGCCCCGGAACTCCGCAGCGGTGGCGGTGGCGCGGGCGGCCTCTGCCGTGGCTGCAAGGTCCGCGCGGAGGCCGCGCATGTTGCTTCGGATGTCTTCCCGGAGATTGTCGGCCAGCCGGCGCACGGAGGCCGAGATCTCGTTCTCGACCCCGGCCAGTTCGTCGCGGCGGCTCTCCAGCTCGGCAAGGCCGGACTCGGTGATGCGGTAATTGGTCCTCCTGCCGGCGGTTTCAGTGGAAACCAGCCCTTCCTCCTCAAGCTTGCCGAGACGGGGGTAGATGGTGCCTGCGCTGGGGGAGTAGGTGCCGCCAAACCTGTCTTTCAGGGCCTTGATGAGCTCATAGCCGTGTTTCGGCCCTGACTCCAGAAGTGCAAGGAGATACAGGCGGAGGGCGCCGTGTGCGAATACCGGGGGCATCAGAGCCCTGCTTCCGCGTTACCGCGCTCCGCCCCGTGGAAGATCGATGTGGTGCCGGAGATCGAATTTGTCCGGACCAGCATCAGTTGGCGGTCCGGCCCGGCGATTGTTTCCACCTTGCCGCCCACCTGGGCATACCGGTGGTTGTTGATGACCACCGCGCCACTGGCCGATTTGGCCACGATGTCCACGCCGACATCATGCGGTAGCCGGATCGTCAGGTCCCCGGAAACCGAGTTGGAACCAAAATCCTCGGTAAAACCGTGCAGGTCGAAGCTGAGGTCCCCACTGACCGTGTTGGCCCGGACGTGGCTGAGGGTGCCGGAAACGGTGACCTCGCCGGAAACGCTCTTCGCGGTCAGCACGCCGGAGTGGCTCCGGGCGGTCACATCCCCGCTGACGGTATTGACGTGCAGCTCACCGGCCGTGCCGTCCGCCATGACCGATCCCGAGACGGTGTTCAGCCTGGTGTGTCCGGAGATGCCGGACACCAGTCCGTCGCCGCTGACGGTGCCTGCCTCAACTTCCACATTTTCCGGGACTGCGATGCTGATGATCGCGGAATTGTCGCTGTGGTGGCTGACTGTGCCCATCAGGTTCTTGAACCAGCCTTGGGGGCCGTGCAGCTGGTGGCGGATCTCAAGCCTGCCGTCCACCACCGAGACCGCGACGGGGTCCCCCTCAACCTGGGAGATCTCAACGCGGGTCACCGGCTCTTCGTGGGTCACAACATCGAACCTGCCGCTGACCATGCCGAGCTTCAGCGACGTCACGGCGTCGACATCGATGGTTTGCGGACTGTTGACTGTCCAGCTCTGCTCAGCCATTTCCCCTCCAAAGACGATATATCGCGGTTGCATCCAGCGTACGCGGGGGGCCGGGGCCGGTCAAGATATATCGCGAAGCCTGGCTACTCCGGGGCGCTGATCCGCAGCCACTGGAACCAGCCGCGGTGCAGGACCAACCAGGCCATGAGTCCATAGCCAGCCTGCCCGGGAGTTCCGCCATTGGCGGCGAGGTCCTGGCGCCACTGCTCATGGTTGAGCAAGGGGGAGAAGGTGTCCACGTACAGGTGCTTCCGGCGGGTGGTGACATCGGCGAAGGCAGTGTTCAGCTCGTCCAGGCGCCGGTTTTGGGCGGGGTCCAGGGTGGGCGGCGGGCCCACGACGAAGACCTCGATCCGGTTCTGCGAGGCGGAGTCGAGGATGTTGGCGAGGTTAAGCCGGCTCCGTGCCGTGGACAGGCCAAACTCAATGTCGCGGCCCGACAGCCCGATGACCAGCCGGTTCTCCGCCTGGTCGCTGAAACGCCGCCCGGCCTCGCCCAGCCAACGGGCGGCCAACCCCTCGGTGCCTTCCTGGGGGCAGGGCAAGGCATAGCTTTCCAGCAGCATGCCGTCCTGTGGCGTCCGGGCAAGGACACGCCCCAGCCAACCCAGCGCGCGGGGGTCTCCCAGTCCGGCCAGCAGTTCGTCTCCTACAGCTGCTATGCGCAGCTTCCTGTCTTCCACACGATCCTCTTAACGTTCGTACTGACCGGCCGGTGCGTTCCGGTTGCCGCCTGGAGCTGCAACCGGCACACAAAGGGCGCTGTCCATCCATTAAACAGAACTGCCCGGCCAGAGTCTGGTATTTCGACTCCGGCCGGGCAGCCCGCTGCCTACTTCCGGGCAAATGCCTGCTTCAAGAGCACATCCTGCTCAGCAGCGTGCCGCTTCATCGAGCCGGCCGCCGTCGAGGCCGACGCGGGCCGGGACACCAGGCGGACCCTGCGGTCAAGTGCGTCCGGCAGGTTCAGGCCAATGAAGGGCCACGGGGCCCTGGTTGGCGGGCTCGTCCTGGGCCCAGACAACCTCGGCGTTCGGGTACTTGGCAAGCTCGGCCGCAATGTCGGCGCTCGGCAGCGGGTACAGCTGCTCAACGCGGACGATCGCGGTGGTCTTGTCGCCGGTCTTCTGGCGGGTGGACAGAAGATCGTAGTACAGGCGGCCGGACACCAGGAGGACGCGTTCGACGGCGTTCGCATCCAGGTGCTCGTGCTCGGCGATCACCGGGCGGAAGGTCCCGGTGGTGAAGTCCTCCACGGAGGACGCGGCGGCCTTCAGGCGCAGGAGCTGCTTGGGAGTAAAGATGATCAGCGGCTTCCGCGGCCGGCTGTACGCCTGGCGGCGCAGCAGGTGGAAGTGTGACGCCGCGGTGGTGGGGTTGGCCACGATCATGTTCTCTTCGGCGCACATCTGGAGGAACCGCTCGATACGGGCGGACGAGTGGTCCGGCCCCTGGCCCTCGTAGCCGTGCGGCAGCATCAGGACCAGAGAGGAGCGCTGGCCCCACTTCTGCTCTGCGGATGAGATGAACTCGTCGATGATGGTCTGGGCGCCGTTGACGAAGTCGCCGAACTGCGCTTCCCAGAGGACCAGCGCATCCGGACGCTCCACCGAGTAGCCGTATTCGAAGCCCATGGCCGCGTATTCGGAGAGCAGCGAATCATAGATCCACAGCTTGGCCTGGTCATCAGACAGGTTGCCCAGGGGCAGCCACTCGTTGCCGTTGGCGCGGTCGTGGAACACGGCGTGGCGCTGCACGAAGGTGCCGCGGCGGGAGTCCTGGCCGGCGAGCCGGACCGGGACGCCTTCCATGATCAGGGAGCCGAACGCGGCGATTTCGCCGAAGCCCCAGTCGATGCCGCCTTCGCGGGACATCTGCTCGCGCTTCTCCAGCAGCTGCTTCAGCTTGGCGTGCACCGTGAAGCCCTCAGGGATCTCGACGTGTGCCTTGCCGATGCGGGCCAGGGTGTCTGCAGAGATAGCGGTGTTGGCCGGGGCGTTCGTGCCGAAATCGGACTGCTGGGCGATGGGCCGCTCGATGTCCGAGACAGCTGCGGAGTCAGCGGTAACGATCGGGATCGGGGACGTCTGCGCTGCGTGCGTTTCAGCGAAGACGCGCTCCAGCCGCTCCTGGTAGTCGCGGAGCAGCTGCTCTGCTTCTTCCTCGGTGATGTCGCCGCGGCCGATGAGGGCCTCGGTGTACAGCTTGCGGACCGAGCGCTTGGCTTCGATCAGGTTGTACATCATCGGCTGGGTCATCGAAGGGTCATCGCCTTCGTTGTGCCCGCGGCGGCGGTAGCACACCATGTCGATAACAACGTCCTTGTGGAAGCGCTGGCGGAACTCGTAGGCAAGCTGGCCGATGCGGACCACTGCCTCGGGGTCGTCGCCGTTGACGTGGAACACCGGTGCCTGGATCATCTTGGCGACGTCCGTGGAGTAGGTGGACGAACGCGATGACGACGGCGCTGTGGTGAACCCCACCTGGTTGTTGACCACCACGTGGATGGTGCCGCCGGTGCGGTAGCCGCGGAGCTGCGACAGGTTCAGCGTCTCGGCGACAACGCCCTGGCCGGCGAACGCGGCGTCACCGTGGACCATGATGGGCAGGACGGGGAAGGCCTCGCCCTGATCCAGGCGGTCCTGCTTGGCGCGCACGATGCCTTCGAGGACGGAGTCCACGGCTTCAAGGTGGGACGGGTTTGCGGCCAGGTAGACCTTGGTCTCGACGCCGTTCTCCGACGTGAAGGTGCCCTCGGTACCGAGGTGGTACTTGACGTCGCCCGAGCCCTGCACGGAGCGGGGATCCTGCGTACCTTCAAATTCGCGGAACACCTGGGCGTAGGTCTTGCCGGCGATGTTGGTCAGGACGTTGAGGCGGCCGCGGTGGGCCATGCCGATGGCGACCTCGTCGAGGCCGTCGTCGGCCGCTTCCGAAATAACGGCGTCGAGCAGCGGAATCAGCGATTCGCCGCCTTCGAGGGAGAAGCGCTTCTGTCCGACGAACTTGGTCTGCAGGAAGGTTTCGAATGCTTCTGCGGCGTTGAGCCGGGAGACGATCCGAAGCTGCTCTTCGCGGCTGGGCTTCGAGTAGGGGTGCTCGAGCTGGTCCTGGAACCACTTGCGTTCTTCCGGCTCCTGGATGTGCATGTACTCGATGCCGGTGGTGCGGCAGTAAGCGTCGCGGAGGACACCCAGGATGTCGCGGAACTTCAGCATCGGCTTGCCGCCGAAACCACCGGTAGGCCACTCGCGGTCCAGGTCCCACAGGGTCAGGCCGTAGGTCAGGACATCGAGGTCGGGGTGCTTGCGCTGCACGTACTCCAGCGGATCAGTGTCCGCCATCAGGTGGCCGCGCACGCGGAACGAGTGGATCAGCTGCTGGATCCGGGCAACCTTGTTGATCTCGTCGGCTGGGTCGACCTGAAGG
This sequence comes from Pseudarthrobacter sp. SORGH_AS 212, assembly GCF_030818145.1. Taxonomy (NCBI): domain Bacteria; kingdom Bacillati; phylum Actinomycetota; class Actinomycetes; order Micrococcales; family Micrococcaceae; genus Pseudarthrobacter; species Pseudarthrobacter sp. SORGH_AS 212. The sequence continues at coordinate 3,737,425 of NZ_JAUTAA010000001.1, forward strand.
TCGGGGCTCCACCGTACGGGCTCGTAGGGAATGCGCAGTGCTTCGAAGATCTCGTCGTAGAAGTTCTGCGCACCCAGCAGCAGCTGGTGGACCAGCTTGAGGAACTCGCCGCTGCCGGCGCCCTGGATGACTCGGTGGTCGTACGTCGAGGTCAGGGTGAGGACCTTGCTGATGGCGTTCTGGGCGATGATCTTTTCGCTGGCACCCTGGAATTCGGCGGGGTAATCGAGGGCGCCGACGCCGATGATGGCGGCCTGGCCCTTGGAGAGGCGCGGAACCGAGTGCACGGTGCCGATGCCGCCGGGGTTCGTCAGGGACACGGTGGTGCCCTGGTGGTCATCGGCCGTGAGCTTGCCGTTGCGGGCACGCTTGATCAGGTCCTCATACGTGTGCCAGAACTCGGCGAAGTTGAGGGTTTCGGCCTTCTTGATGTTCGGGACCATCAGAAGCCGGGTGCCGTCAGGCTTGGGCATGTCGATGGCGATGCCGAAGTTGACGTGCGCCGGCTGGACTGCGACAGGCTTGCCGTCCACCTCGTCGTAATACACGTTCATGGACGGGAACTGGGAGAGGGCACGGATCACGGCGTAGCCGATGAGGTGCGTGAAGGAGACCTTGCCGCCGCGGGCGCGGGCGAGGTTCGAGTTGATGACCACGCGGTTGTCGATGAGCAGCTTCGCCGGGATGGCGCGCACGCTGGTGGCGGTGGGAACCTCAAGGCTTGTGACCATGTTGGTGGCGATGGCCTTGGCCGGTCCGCGGAGGACGGAGACGACGTCCTCTTCCGGAGCGGTGGGTGCCTTGACGTTCTTGGGCAGCTGGGCCGGGATGGGCTGGGCTCCGGCGGCGGGCTTCCGGCCGCCGTCGCGCGCTTCCGTAGCGGGCGCCTTTTTCGCAGGTGCCGGTGCCGCGGGTGCTGCGGCCGGTGCTGCTGCGGGCGCAGGCGGTGCGGCGGCCGGCGACGGTGCCGGTGCTGCAGGTGCCGCGTTCACAATTGGCATCTTGGTTGTGGGAGGGTTCGCTGCGGCATTCGCCGAGTGTCCGTTGGAAGAAGAACTGCTGCCTGAGTCGAACGATTCAAACAGCGGCCACCATTTGGCATCCACAGCGTTCTTGTCCTGCTGATACTGCTCGTACAGTTCATCAACGAGCCACTCGTTCCCGCCAAATTCCTCTGGTAGACGGTGGCTTGGCTGCTCTGGCACTTGAAATACGCCTCTTCCATGAGTTTGATTTCTCTGCCGGCCATACGGTGCTACAGCACTCTGACGGACCGGTTTCCCTGAGTCCTCTGAACCCAGACCTCTGCAAGTCTAGTAACCCCAATGTGGTATCTGCCAATAAGGGTGACCCAAATCATGAAGTGACGTTCGGGGCGTTGATTATGGCGGCTGGAAGAGACCCTGGACGGTGTCCCCGGGTATGGGGTTCGGGAGTCCGCTGCCGTTGCCGGGGAACGGGCCGGGGACAGGGGCTCCTGTAGACTGAAATCCTTATGGACAGTAAATCTAGGTGCCGGCCTGGGGGCTGTCAGCGGAGCAGGAACCACAGCGCCGCACAGCCTACCCGCAGAGCCGGCAAACCCCGAACACGCGCCCATCATCTGCTGTCGGCCTCCCCGGTCGAATTCCCCGGGGACAGGGCATCCGCTGACCATCCTCCGCCGGACCGATTTTCCAGCCCCGTGATTCCCGGACTCCTGTCCGGGCCGGCGGGGTGCTGAATGGAGTGGCTGCTCCTGGCGGCAGGACTGCTGCTGATTGCCGGCACGGGCTTCTTCGTCGCCGTCGAATTCTCCCTGATCGCCCTTGACCAGCCGACGGTCCAACGGGCTGTCGATGCTGGTGACGCCGGCGCCGTGCCCCTGCTTAGGTGCCTTAAGTCGCTGTCCACCCAGCTCTCCAGCTGCCAGCTGGGCATCACCCTCACCACGCTGCTCACGGGCTACGTCATGGAACCGTCGGTGGGCCGCCTCCTGGAGGGTCCGCTCACTGCCCTTGGCCTCCCGGAGGTTGCGGCCGCATCAATTTCGCTGATCCTGGCCATGGTGCTGGCAACCCTGTTGTCCATGCTCCTTGGCGAACTCGTTCCCAAGAACATGGCCATCGCGTTGTCCTTTCCCGTGGGCAAGGCCCTGGCCCGGCCGCAACTGATCTTCACCGCGGTCTTCAAGCCTGCCATCGTGGTCCTCAACGGCTTTTCCAACCGGGTGCTCCACATTTTCGGGCTCGAAGCCAAGGAAGAGATCTCCGGCGCCCGCACCCCTTCCGAGCTGGCGTCACTGGTGCGCCGGTCGGCTGCGATGGGAACGCTCGACGCCGGTACGGCGAACTTCGTGGCCCGCACCCTGAATTTTTCCTCCAGGACCGCGGCCGACGTCATGACGCCGCGCATCCGCGTCGAGATGCTCGACGCCGACCAGCCGGTCTCCGACATCGTTGACGCGGCACGCCGCACGGGATATTCACGCTTCCCCGTGATCGGCGATTCCGCGGACGATATCAAAGGCCTCGTCCACGTCAAGAAGGCCGTGGCCGTGCCCTGGGACAGGCGGCACAAGCTCGAGGCCGGAGCCATCATGACCGAAGTCCTCAGGGTTCCCGAGACCATCCACCTTGACGCCCTGCTGGCGGAACTCCGCGAGGGCAACCTCCAACTGGCGGTGGTGCTCGATGAATACGGCGGCACCGCCGGCATCGCCACGCTCGAAGACCTGGTCGAGGAAATTGTGGGCGAGGTTGCCGACGAGCACGACAAGGTGCGTCCGGGGCTGCTGCAGAGCGCTTCCGGGGACTGGTACTTTCCCGGGCTCCTGCGCCCGGATGAGTTGTCCGAGCAGATCCCCGGCCTGACGGTACCGGACGAATCGGCCTATGAAACCGTGGGTGGCTACGTGATGAGCAAACTTGGCCGGATCGCAGCGGTGGGGGACACCGTGGCGGTCGACGGCGGAACGCTGAGCGTCACCCGGATGGACGGGCGCCGCATCGACCGTATTTGCTTCCGGCCGTCTGTCCCTGAACCGGACGGCAACAACGACGGGAGCGCATCATGAGCGACTGGGCCGGCATTGTCTGGCTGGCGTTCCTGCTGCTCGGCAACGCGTTCTTCGTGGCGGCCGAGTTCGCCATTATGTCAGCCCGGCGAAGCCAGATCGAACCACTGGCGGAAGCCGGGTCAAAGCGGGCCCAAACCACGCTGAAGGCGATGGAGAACGTGTCGCTGATGCTGGCCTGCGCCCAGCTCGGCATCACGGTGTGCTCGCTGCTGATCCTGCTGGTGGCCGAGCCCGCGATCCACCACCTCCTCGCCGCGCCGCTGGAGCTGGTGGGCCTGCCGGTGGAAGTAGCCGATGTCGCCGCGTTCGCCGTGGCCCTGATGTTCGTGACTTTCCTGCATGTCACCTTTGGCGAAATGGTGCCCAAGAACATCTCGGTATCGGTCGCTGATAAGGCGGCAATGTTCCTGGCTCCGCCGCTGGTCTTCGTGGCACGGCTGGTCCACCCCGTCATCTCCGTGCTCAACTGGTCCGCGAACCACATCCTCAAGCTGTTGCGGATCGAGCCCAAGGATGAGGTCAACTCGTCCTTCACCCTCGAGGAGGTCCAGTCCATCGTGCAGGAATCCACCCGGCACGGACTGGTGGACGACGACGCCGGCCTGATCACCGGCGCCCTGGAGTTCTCCGAATATACGGCGGGCGACATCATGGTGCCGCTGGACAGCCTGGTCATGCTCAAGGCTGCGACGACCCCGGTGGAGTTTGAGAAGGCCGTCAGCCGCACGGGCTTTTCACGGTTCCCCATGCTGGACGAGGACGATCTTTTATACGGCTACCTGCACGTCAAGGATGTGCTGTCCATCCCTGCAGCGGCGTACGAGCTCCCGATCGCAGAAAGCCGGGTCCGTTCCCTGGCCAACCTGGCCCTCGGCGATGAGATCGAAAAGGCTATGTCCGTCATGCAGCGGACAGGCTCGCACCTTGCCCGCGTCATCGGCAAGGACGGAAACACCCAGGGCATCCTCTTCCTCGAGGACGTGATTGAACAGCTGGTCGGTGAGATCCGGGACGCTACCCAGGCCACCGGCATCCGCCGGCTGGGGCAGCCCAACGGGGGATAGGCACTGCGGTGCCGGGAGCCCGGCCCCTTGCGCGTGCAGGGGATCGGGCTTACCCGGGCCTAAATAGGAATGATTCCCATTTAGGTATAAGCTGGCACCTGTTGTTCCCCTCCCCAGTGAACCGAGGTTTTCCGTGCGCCGCTCCGCCGTCCGTCCGTCCCTGGCCGCCCTTGCCGGCCTTGGCTTGCTGCTCTCCGGATGCAGCGCGCAGCCGGACAATGCTTCGCCGGGGGTGCAGTCCGGTGACACTGGGATCAATGTGGTTGCTTCCACCAACGTCTACGGCGACATCGCGTCGTCAGTGGGTGGCGACAAGGTCAACGTAACCTCGATCATCACCAAGACCAGCCAGGACCCGCACTCGTACGAGGCAACCGCCCAGGACCGGCTGGCGGTGTCAAAGGCCGACCTGGTGATCACCAACGGCGGCGGTTACGACGACTTCATGAATACCCTGGTGGACGGCAGCAAGCTCGACGCCGGAAACGTGCTTGACGCCCTCGAACTTTCCGGCCTGGAGCATTCCGGCGAGGAGGCAGAGCCCTCCGCCAGTGCCGATGCCACGCCAGGAGACCACGGGCATGACCATGGCGATTTCAACGAACACGTCTGGTACAGCCTGCATGCCATGGAGCATCTCGCCGATGAGCTGGAAGCCAAACTGTCGGCACGGGAACCGGACTCCGCGCAGGAGTTCAAGGCCAACGCTGCCTCGTTCAAGTCGTCGCTGGAGGAACTGCACGGAAAGCTGGACACCCTGAAGGCGTCAGGCGGCGGAGCCCAGGTGGCTGTCACGGAACCCGTGCCGCTCTACCTCCTGGAAGACGCCGGCCTGGTCAACGCGACCCCGGCGGACTACACCGCTGCGATCGAGGAAGGCACGGACGTGCCGCCCGCCGTACTCAGGGCGGCCACGGACCTGGTGTCGGGCAAGTCCGTACGGATGCTCGCCTATAACGAACAAACCGAGGGACCACAGACCGAGGCCCTGAAGAAGGCGGCGGAGGCGGCGGGCGTCCCGGTGGTGGACTTCAACGAAACCCTCCCCGACGGCAAGACGTACCTGCAGTGGATGACGGACAATGTTGACAACATCAGCACAATCCTGGAGAGCAAATAGGTGGAACCAGTCGTCAGCCTTACCGGGGCGTCCCTGAAATTCGGCGAGCGGACGCTCTGGGAGGACCTCGACCTGGAGATCAACCCCGGCGAGTTCTTTGCGGTCCTTGGACCCAACGGAAGCGGTAAGACGAGCTTCCTGAAGGTCCTGCTGGGCCTTCAGAACCTCCACCGCGGCAATGTCGATATCGGCGGCAGGCCCGTAGAGCGCGGCAGCAGGCTGATTGGGTACGTCCCGCAACAAAAATCCTTTGCCCCCGACACTCCCATGCGCGCCAGAGACCTGGTGGGACTGGGCGTGGACGGCCACCGCTGGGGGCTGCGGCTCCCGTCGGCGAAGACCAACCGCCGGATCGACGGGCTCCTGGACCTGGTGGGCGCCGCCGACTATGCGAAGGTGCCGGTGGGCCAGCTGTCGGGCGGCGAGCAGCAACGGCTGCGGGTGGCCCAGGCCCTTGCCTCGGATCCCCAGGTGCTCCTGTGCGACGAGCCGCTCCTCTCACTCGACCTGCACCACCAGCAGGCAGTCAGCGCGCTCATCAACAACCAGTGCCGCGAACGCAACAGCGCCGTGGTGTTCGTAACCCACGAAATCAACCCGATCATCGACTATGTGGACAGGGTGCTTTACCTGGCCGGCGGCCGGTTCAGGGTGGGAACACCGGAAGACGTCATGACCACCGAGGTGCTGTCCGACCTGTACGGCAGCCATGTAGAGGTGATCCGCGCCAACGGCCGGCTGGTGGTGGTTGGGCTCCCTGACGCCACAACCCACCATCATGCTGAACCGCATGCTCTCGCGGGCGAGGTTGCCTGATGGACGCTGACAGCATCCTCGGAGCCATCTTCAACTTCGACAACTACGGTGAGCTGCTGGTCCTGGTGCAGAACTCCATCTGGGCCGGAGCCATCCTGGGCCTCCTGGGCGGCCTGGTGGGAACATTCGTCATGAAGCGGGACCTTGCCTTCGCGGTTCACGGCATATCCGAGCTGTCATTCGCCGGTGCGGCCTTCGCCCTCCTCATCGGCGCGGATATCGTGTTCGGTTCCCTCGTCGGCTCCGTGGCCGCGGCGTTGCTGCTGGGGCTGATGGGCGTCAGGGCACGGGACAAAAACTCGATCATCGGCGTCATCATGCCCTTCGGGCTCGGCCTGGGAATCCTCTTCCTCTCCCTTTATGAGGGCCGCGCCGCCAATAAATTCGGCCTGCTGACCGGCCAGATCGTGTCCGTCGACACGGTACAGCTTCAGGCGCTCGCAGGGACCGCCGTGGTGGTCATGATTGCGCTGGTAGCCATGTGGCGGCCGTTGAACTTCGCCAGTGTGGATCCCGAGCTTGCCGAAGCGCGGGGTGTTCCGGTGCGGACCCTGGCCATCGTCTTTATGGTCCTGCTGGGAGTCAGCGTGGCGTTGTCCATCCAGGTGGTGGGCGCCCTGCTGGTGCTGGCCCTGCTGATCACGCCTGCGGCAGCCGCGCTGCGGGTGACATCCTCCCCGGTGGCCGTGGTGGCGCTGAGTGTCGCGTTCGCTGTGACGGCAACGGTGGGCGGAATCCTGCTGGCCCTCGGCGGACGGATACCCATCAGCCCCTACGTGACCACGTTGTCGTTCCTGATCTATGTGGTGTGCCGCGTCATCGGATCGGTACGGCAGCGCAGGGGCATCAACGGCCGGGTCCTGCAGCCGCGCTGACGGGTTTGGGCCGGAAAGCCTCCGGGCTTAGAGCCGGCCGGCTGCCTTGAGCCCGGTGCAGTCCGGGCAGAGTCCAAAGATTTCCACAGTGTGCGCCACCTCGGTAAAGCCGTGCTCGGCAGCGGTGCGGGCGGCCCACGTTTCCACGGCGGGCGCCTCCACCTCCACGGCCTTGCCGCAGTTGCGGCACAACAGGTGGTGGTGGTGCCCGGTGACAGCACAGCGCCGGTAGACGGCCTCGCCCTCGCCGTTGCGCAGCACGTCCACCAGTCCCTCGTCCGCGAGCGACTGGAGGATGCGGTAGGCGGTTGCCAGGGACACCGAGACGCCCTGGTTCTGCAGGATCCGGTACAGCTCCTGGGTGCTGACGAAGTCGTCCAGTTCGTCCAGTGCAGCGCTCACGGCACGGCGCTGCTTGGTGACGCGCTGTTCCTTGCCGGCACTCGCAGGCGGGGCAGGCGGGGTGGAATCAGCCTTGGCGCCGAGCGGCATGGATGAACTCGCTTCCGTGGTGTTGGTGGCAACGATCAAGATTACCAGCCGGAGCTCCGTGGACACCTTTCCGGGGCCCGCCCTAGGCTGGCGCTATGAAGCTGACGAAATACACCCATGCCTGTGTCCGCCTCGAGAAGGACAACCGGGTCCTGGTGATCGACCCCGGCAACTTCTCCGAAACCGGGGAGGCGCTGGCCGGTGCGGAATCGGTGCTGGTGACCCACGAACACGCTGACCATATCGACGTCGACGCCGTGGCAGGTGCCCTGCGCAGCAACAAGGGGTTATCGCTGTATGCCCCGGCAGGCGTCGCAGCGCAGATGCGCTCCGAAGCCGGGGACGCGCAGGACCGCATCCACGCGGTGGAACCAGGATCCTCCTTCCAGGCAGCCGGATTCGATGTCCGGAGCTTCGGCGGCCAGCATGCACTGATCCATCCGCAGATTCCGGTGGTGGCAAACATCGGCTACCTGCTGGATGAAGACCTGTACCACCCGGGAGATTCCTTCATCATTCCTGACGGCATCAGCGTGAAGACCCTGCTGGTTCCGCTGCATGCGCCGTGGAGCAAGGCCGGTGAGGTGGTGGACTTCGTGGTGGGCGTGCGCGCGCCGAAAGCCTTCCAGATCCATGACGGGTTGCTCAACGACAATGGCCTGAAGATCGTGGAGGCCCACGTCAAACGGATCGGTGCGAAGTATGGGACCGACTACGCCCACCTGGATGCAGGGGAATCGGTGGACATCTAGGCTCCCGTCCACCGGCCCGTCTCGAAGAACTCCGCGATGACCGCTTCCCACGGTGCGGGCTCCAGGCCCCGGGCGGCCAGCCATTGGGCGTTGTGGTAGCTGCCCGCGTAGCGTTCGCCGCCGTCGCACATCAGTGAGACGACGCTGCCGCGGCGGCCGTCCGCCACCATCTCCGCGATGAGCTGCCACACGCCCCAGAGGTTGGTTCCCGTCGACGGGCCGGCATGGAGCCCGGCGAGGGTACGGAGGTGCCGCATGGCAGCCACCGACGCGGCGTCCGGCACCTGGACCATCCGGTCGATCACGGACGGCACGAAACTCGGTTCCATGCGCGGCCGCCCGATCCCTTCGATGCGGGACGGCAGCCCCGTGGCGGGACCTGCGGTGCCAGTCCTCCCGCCAAGCCACCCCGGGTAGAAAGCTGAATTCTCCGGATCCACCACCAGCAGCTGGGTGGGGTGGCTGTGGTACCGGAGGTAGCGGCCGATGGTGGCGCTGGTGCCGCCGGTTCCGGCTCCCACCACGATCCAGTCCGGCACCGGATGTTCTTCCTGGCTGAGCTGGCCGAAGATGGATTCGGCGATGTTGTTGTTGCCGCGCCAGTCCGTGGCCCGTTCAGCGTACGTGAACTGGTCCATGTAGTGGCCGTTGGAGGCGGCGGCCACCTCTTCTGCCGCCGAGTACACATCGGAGGCGTGGTCCACCAGGAGGCAGGAACCGCCGAACTGTTCGATCAGGGCGATCTTTTCCGGGCTGGTACTGCGGGCCATGACCGCGACGAACGGCAACCCCAGCAGTTGGGCGAAGTAGGCCTCTGAGACGGCGGTGCTGCCGCTGGAGGCCTCGACGATGGTGGTATCGGAACGGATCCAGCCGTTGACCAGGCCGAAGAGGAAGAGGGAACGTGCCAGCCGGTGCTTCAGGCTCCCTGACCGGTGAGTGGACTCATCCTTCAGGTAAAGCTGGACGCCCCAGTGCTCCGGCAGCGGGATCGAATAGAGATGGGTGTCGGCGGAGCGGTTGTTTTCCGCCGTAATCCTGCGGATTGCCTGGTCGGCCCATTCCCGGTCCTGCCGCCCGCGGAGGCTCCCGTCCGCACCCGCCCTGCTGCCGTCGTCGACGTTGCCGCTGTATCCGTTTGCCACCGCACCAGCCTACCCGCGGACGGGAGCGCGCCCGCCTAGAGTGGAAGCATATTGGCACCCACCCAAGGAGAACGATGAATCCCCTGATGGACGTCGCCCGGCTTACGGAGCTTCTCACGGAAGGCCGGCGCACCGTACTGCTGGACGTGCGGTGGGCGCTGGGGGATCCGCACGGCAGGGACCATTACCTCGCAGGCCATCTGCCCGACGCCGTGTTCGTGGACCTGGCCACGGAACTCGCTGCCCACGCAGAGCCCAGGCGGGGCAGGCACCCCTTGCCCGCGCCGGCGGACTTCCAGGCGGCGGCCCGGCGCTGGGGGCTCAACGACGGCGACGTGGTGGTGGCCTACGACGACACCGGAAACATGGCCGCCGCCAGGGCGTGGTGGATGCTGCGGAACGCCGGCTTCCCTGAGGCGTACCTGCTCGACGGCGGATTGGGCGCCTGGCGTGCCGCCGGCCTCGCTGTCGAAACGGGCCCGGTGCAGTCGGTCCCTGGGAATGTGGCCCTTGGCGATGGTGCCATGCCGGTGGCCGACGCCGATGCTGCCGCCACCTGGGCGGACAGTGGGCTCCTGCTCGATGCGCGGGCGGGGGAGCGGTACCGCGGCGAGGTTGAGCCGGTGGACCCGCGTGCCGGGCACATCCCCGGGGCAGTCAGTGCGCCGACGTCGGAGAATGTCGACGGGACCGGCACATTTTTGCCGGCGGACGTGTTGAGGAGCAGGTTCGAGGCGCTGGGCGTACGGGAAGGGACACCCGTGGCCGTGTACTGCGGTTCCGGGGTGACTGCCGCGCACCAGGTGGCCGCGCTGGCCACCGCGGGATTTACGGCGGCACTGTACCCGGGCTCGTTCTCCGAGTGGTCCAACCATCCGGACCTGCCCGTGGCCACAGGCCCCGAACCCGGAAGCACCGCCCGGGAGCCGGCTGGAAACGGCGCCGCAGGCAAGGGTAGCGTCGCACTATGACCCCAGGACGCCCCGTTCCCCCGCCCCTTGCCAAACCCGTCGAACCCGCAGCCGACCTCCCCGGCAGCCGTCTCCCCGCCAGCGGGGCCGATGGCTTGCTGGCTGCAGCCCGCGGAGCCGTGTCCCCGGACAGTGGACTGGTTCCGCTGACGGTTGCCCGCCGCGCACCCAAGACCGACGACGTCGAAATCGCCATTGACTTCTGCGGCCTCTGCCATTCCGACGTCCATGCCGCCCGGGGTGAGTGGGGCGGCCAAACCTACCCGCTGGTTCCCGGCCACGAAATTGTGGGACGGGTCAGCCGCGTCGGTGCCGGCGTAACGGATTTCGCTGTGGGTGACCGCGTGGGTGTCGGCTGCATCGTGGATTCCTGCCGGGAATGCGAAAGCTGCCTCGACGGCCTGGAACAGTACTGCGAAAACGGCATGACCGGGACTTACGGAGCCACGGACCGGCGGAACGGTGACGCCATGACCCAGGGCGGCTACTCCTCGTCGGTCGTGGTGGACCGCCGGTATGTCCTCCGTGTACCGAATGCACTGGACCCGGCCGCCGCCGCGCCACTGCTCTGCGCCGGTGTGACAACTTACTCGCCGCTGCGGCACTTCGATGTTGAAGACGGGGACGTGGTGGGCGTGGTGGGCCTGGGCGGACTCGGGCACATGGCGGTCAAGCTCGCCAAAGCCATGGGTGCACGGGTGGTCGTTTTTACCACCTCGGAATCCAAGGTGGCCGCCGCACTTGAACTGGGAGCCGACGAGGTAGTCCTGTCCCGGGACGCGGATGCCATGGCGCGCGCCAACCGGACCATCGACGTCATCATCGACACCGTGGCGGCGCCGCACGACCTGAACGCGCTGTTCCGCACCCTCCGCGTGGACGGCGCCCTGTTCCAGCTCGGCCTGCCGTCCGGGGAGATGCCTCCGGTCAATCCGCGGACCCTCATCCGCCGCCGCGTGGCCTATGCCGGCTCGCTGATCGGTGGTATCGCAGAAACGCAGGAGATGCTGGACTTCTGCGCCGAACACGGCGTGCTGGCCGACATCGAAGTGGTCGGTGCGCACCAGCTTGATGAAGCGTACGACCGGATGGTTGCCGGCGACGTCAAATACCGTTTCGTGCTGGACGCCGGAACCCTTCAGTCACCCGCCAAGGAGGCAGACGCATGAGCACGCTTTTCACCAAGATCCTGAATGGCGAGATTCCCGGCCGGTTTGTGTGGCGTGAGGACGGCGTCGGTGCCTTCCTCACCACCGGGCCGCTGGCCGACGGCCACACCCTGGTGGTTCCCACCGAAGAAGTGGACCGTTGGACCGACGCCTCGCCCGAGACGCTGGCGAAAGTCATGGAGGTGGCGCGGCGGATCGGCGCAGTCCAGGTGGAGATCTTTGGCGCAAGCCGGGCCGGGCTGATCGTGGCCGGGTACGAGATCAACCACCTGCACGTCCACGTGTGGCCGTCCCGGACCATGGCAGACTTCGACTTCGCATCCGCGGACCAGAGCCCGGACCCTGCCGTGCTCGACGCCAATGCCGCCAAACTCCGCGAGGGTCTCCGGGCCGCCGGGTACGGGGAATTCGTCCCGGCCGACTAGGCCCTGCTGATTGCCGGCGCCATGTGCCGGCAATCAGCAGCCCTGTGGTGTTCTTTACCTGCGGCGGGGCGTCATCGCCACCATGCCGGCGTAGGTGAAGCCTCCGCCGAACCCGAAGAGCAGTGCCGGGACGTCCGCCGGGATCTTGCCGGAGTGCCACCACTTGCTCAAGCCGAGCGGCACGCTGGCAGCAGACGTGTTCCCCGACTCGGTGACATCGGTGATGACAACGCGGTCCGTCATGCCCAAGGCCTCGGCGAGCGGCTCTATGATGCGCAGGTTGGCCTGGTGCGCGGCCAGCACCTGGATGTCGTCCAGCGTCAGGCCCGCACGGGCAACGGTCTCGCGGGCGCGCTCCGGTGCCTTGGTGAGGGCCCAGCGCAACACCTCACGGCCGTTCTGGGCGAAGCGTCCCGAGGGCGGGGAGATCTTGACGGCGTCGGCCATGCCAATCTCGGAACCCCACACCACGGGGCCGATCCGCGGGGTGGCGGAGGGACGCACGACGGCGGCGCCCGCACCGTCGGCGGTGAGCACCGCCGTCGCACGGTCCGTCCAGTCAGTCACCGCTGAGAGGGTTTCGGCCCCCACCACGATTGCGTGCGAGGCGCTTCCCATGCGGATGGCCTGGTCGGCGATGCCCAGGGCGTATTCGAATCCCGAACAGGCCGTGTTGACGTCCATGATGGCGGGTCCCCGGCCGTCCCGTCCCAGCCCGAGGGCTGCTGACACGCGTCCGGCGGTGTTGGGTGAGCGCTCGGCTGCAGTGGTGGTGGCCACGACGACGAGGTCGATGTCGGCGGCCGGAACGCCTGAGTCTTCCAGCGCCATCCGTGCGGCGGGAACGGCGAGGTCTACTACGGTTTCGCCCTCCGCGACGATATGCCTGGTGATGATGCCGGTACGCTGGCGGATCCATTCGTCGTTGGTGTCCATCATGCCTTCGAGTTCATGGTTGTCCATGACGCGCACCGGCTGTGCGTGGCCAAGGCCGGCTATCTCGGTGCCGGCAGGCCCGTGGGCAAGCGAAATCTCCATGGGTTTTCCTCTCGTGGGGTAAGTTGCCCGCTATGCGGGGGCCAGGGCCTTGTTGAGTACGGCACGGATGCGCTTTTCCGAGACGGAGTAGGCAGTTCCAAGTTCGACGGCGAAGAGGCTCACCCGGAGCTCCTCAAGCATCCAGCGCACCTGGGTTAACTCGCGCCCGGCTCGCCGCCCCGGGAGCAGCGCCGAGACGGCATCGTCGTAGTCGTCTTCGAGGCGTTGGACCACGGCCATGTTGAGGGCGTCGCGCTGGACGTTTCCCGGCAGGCGTTCCAGCCGCTTTTCGATGGCCGTGAGGTAACGGGGCAGTTGGCTGAGCTGTGCGTAGCCCGTGCGTGCCACAAAACCGGGGTAGACCAGCTGCTCCAGCTGGCTCCTGATGTCATTCAGGGCGCTGATCAGGGCCAGGCTGGTGGTGCCCTTAAGCTGCTTTTCGATCCGGCGGGTGCTGGCAAGTACGCGCTCCACGACGGCAGTCACGCTGAAGACGGTGTCGATCAGCTCCGCACGGACCACCTCGTAGAGCCGGTCGAAGGCGTCCCTGTCCCACGGCAGCTCTGCGGGAGTGAGCTTGTCAATTGCCGCCAGTGCGCAGTCGGCAATCAGGGCTGACACTGAGCCGTGTGGATTTTGGCTGAAGGTGAGCTTTTCGGTGTTGCTCAGGTGTTCGAGGACATAGCGGTCCGGCGCCGGGACGCGCAACGCCAGCAGGCGGATTACACCGCCCCTCATGGCGTCCAGCTGCTCATCCGGGGTCTGGAAGACCTGCAGCGACACGGATGTGCCATGGTCCACCAATGCCGGGTATCCGGTCACCGTATGGCCCTTGACCATGTTGCTGACCTTGCGCTCCACGGTGCCGAAGCTCCACTCCGTCAGGCCGTCTCGCTCCACGAATCCGGCAGCTGCCGGGCTGCCGCCGGCGTTGGTGGAGGCGGGCTGCCCAGCCGGCGCCGCTCCGCCGTCGCTCGTTGCTCCCGCTGGGGCGGCCCCGGACGCCCCTTGGCCCTTGCCTTGGGCCTTGGCGCGGGTCGTTGTGGCCGGCGTGGCTCCGAGGGACTCGGCTATGGCACGGCGGGTAGCCGGCGCGAGGCTCTCCTGGAGCACCGCAAGGTCCTTGCCCTCGCCGAGGGCCTTGCCTTTGCTGTCCACCACCGTGAAGCTCACGCGCAGGTGCGGCGGCACGGCGTCCCAGTTCCACGAGCCGGGGGGAATGACCGCTCCGCGGAGGCGGCGAAGGGCCAGCTCCAGTGACGGTTCGAGCCCGTCCGTGGCGGGATCGAAGTCGGCCTCAAGCAGGGCTACGGCCTGGCGTGCCACGTCGGGGGCCGGGACAAAGTTCTTCCGCACCTGTTTGGGCAGGGACCTGATCAGGGCTGTGACCAACTCCACGCGCTGTCCGGGGATCAGCCACCGGAACGGGGCGTCATCGAGCTGATTGAGGAACAGCACGGGAACTTCCGCCGTCACGCCGTCCGAGGGGTTGGGGGGAGACCCCGGGGCCACCGGGTGGAACTCGTAGGTCAGCGGAAGTTCGAAGCCCTTGTGCAGCCAGGTTTTCGGATAGGCGGCCTCGTCAAGGTCTTCGGCGTCGTCACTGAGCAGGAGTGATTTGTCGAAGTCCAGAAGGTCGGGATTGTCCCTGCGTGCCTCTTTCCACCACTTGTCGAAGTGGCGCTCGGAGACCACATCGGCGCCCACCCGGGCGTCGTAGAAGTCGAAGAGCGTGTCGTCGTCGACCATCAGGTCGCGGCGCCGCATCCGGGCTTCAAGTTCCTCCACCTCGTGCAGCAGGGCACGGTTGCGGTGGAAGAACTTGTGGTGGGTGCGCCAGTCGCCCTCCACCAGGGCGTGCCGGATGAACAGCTCCCTCGCCACCACCGGGTCCACCCGGCCGTAGTTGATCCGCCGCTGGGCGATGATGGGGACACCGTAGAGTGTCACCTTTTCGTAGGCCATGACGGCGCCCTGGCGCGTTGACCAGTGCGGCTCGCTGTAGCTGCGCTTCACCAGGTCCGGTGCCACCTGCTCAGCCCAGACGGGATCGAACTTCGCGGCCACCCTGGCCCACAGCCGGCTGGTTTCCACCAGCTCGGCGGCCATGACGAACGTGGGTGACTTCTTGAACAATGCAGAGCCCGGGAAGATGGCAAACCGGCTGCCCCGGGCACCGGCATATTCGCGCTTGCGTTCGTCCAGGATGCCGATGTGGCTCAGCAGCCCGGACAGCAGGCTGATGTGGACACCTTCGTGGTTCCCCACCGGATCCGTGAGCCGCTTGTTGTCCAGGCTGATGCCCAGTGGTCTGGCGAGCTGGCGCAGCTGGGCGAACAGGTCCTGCCACTCCCGGACCCGGAGATAGTTGATGAACTCCGCCCGGCACAGGCGGCGGAAAGCCGACGACGAGAGTTCCTGCTGCTTCTCCTGCAGGTAGTTCCACAGGTTCAGGTAGCCGGTGAAGTCCGAGTTTTCGTCCTTGAACCGGTTGTGCTTCTCGGCCGCCAGCTGCTGCTTGTCCGTGGGACGCTCGCGCGGATCCTGGATGGTCAGCGCCGCCGCCAGGATCATGACTTCCCGCACGCAGTTGCGTTTGCCGGCTTCAACGATCATCCGGCCCAGGCGGGGATCCACGGGCAGTTGGGCGAGTTTTTGCCCGACGGCGGTGAGGCCGCCGCCCTGGGGCCCGCCCCGGGTGCCGGCTTCCGCCTGGCCGCCCTTGCCCTGGGATCGCGGGGGAGCCAGGGCGCCGAGCTCACGAAGAAGGGTGACGCCGTCGTTGATGGCCCGGGTTTCCGGCGGTTCGACGAAGGGGAATTCCTCCACATCCTTGGGGCCGCGTGCCACGCCCATCGCGGTCATCTGCAGGATGACGGCGGCAAGGTTGGTCCGCAGGATCTCAGGATCGGTGAACTGGGGGCGGGACTCGAAGTCCTCCTCCGAGTACAGCCGGATGGCAATACCGTCGGAGACGCGGCCGCAGCGCCCTGACCGCTGGTTGGCGGAGGCCTGGGAAACCCGTTCGATGGGCAGCCGCTGGACCTTGGTGCGGTGCGAGTACCGGGAGATGCGGGCCGTGCCGGTATCGATGACGTACTTGATGCCGGGAACCGTCAGCGACGTCTCGGCCACGTTGGTGGCCAGCACGATCCGGCGCTTGCTGCCCGGGTGGAAGACCTTGTGCTGTTCCTGCAGGCTCAGGCGGGCGAAGAGCGGAAGCACTTCGGTGCCCGCGAGCCGGCGGTTCCCCTGGATGCGCGCCTGGAGGGCTTCGGCGGCGTCACGGATCTCGCGCTCGCCGGAGAAGAACACGAGGATGTCGCCCGGGGCTTCCGCCGCGAGTTCGTCCACGGCGTCGCAGACTGCGTCCAGGGGGTCGCGGTCCTCTTCAAGTTCGTCGTCCGAGGCGTCATCGTCTTCCTCCCTGGGCTGGGAGAGGGGGCGGTAACGGATTTCCACCGGGAAGGTACGGCCGGAGACCTCGATAATGGGGGCCGGTGTTTCCGGCGTGCCGAAGTGGTTGGCGAAGCGCTCGGGATCGATGGTGGCCGAGGTAATGATGAGCTTCAGGTCCGGCCGCTGGGGGAGGATCCGCTTCAGGTAGCCGAGGATGAAGTCGATGTTGAGGCTGCGTTCATGGGCCTCATCAATGATGATGGCGTTGTACTTGCGGAGCAGCTTGTCGCGCTGGATCTCGGCCAGCAGGATGCCGTCGGTCATCAGCTTGACCTTGGTGGCCTTGCTGACTTCGCCGGTGAAGCGGACCTGGAACCCCACCTCCTGGCCGATCTCCACGCCCAATTCCTCGGCGATGCGTTCGGCGACGGTGCGGGCGGCGAGCCGGCGCGGCTGGGTGTGGCCGATCAGCCCGTTCTCGCCCAGGCCCAGTTCCAGGCACATCTTGGGAATCTGGGTGGTCTTTCCGGAACCGGTCTCGCCGGCAATGATGGTCACCTGGTTGGCCGCGATGGCTGCCATCAGGTCCTCGCGGCGCTCGGAGACCGGCAGCTCGGCGGGATAGGAAATGTGAAGAGTCATGGCTGCAGACAGTCTACTGCGGCGGGGCCGGCTCCCTGTGGTTCGACTGCCTGCGGCTGTTGCTGGTGGCTAGAAAATGCGGAGGGTGTAGTTGGTGCTGGGCAGGTCCAGCGCGGACCAGTCCTGGTGCGAAGCAACGGGAGGCGTGTGCCCCCGGCCGTCGCTGAGGAGTGCCGCCACGGTGGCCGCGGCGACGAGGAGGAGGACGATGACGAGGATGGCTGCGAAGATTTCCATACCTCCATGCTTCTCCTGTGGAGCAGCAGGAAACAGTGGCAGAAATGCCCAAAAAGAGAGAATTTCTGCCACACTGAAGACATGCTGAAAACCGTGGCAGTGATCGTGGTTCCCAACTTCTCGATGTTCGAATTCGGAACCGCCTGCGAGGTGTTCGGAATCGACCGTTCGGACCGGGGGCGCGGCGTTCCCGGTTTCGAATTCCGGGTGTGCACGCCATCGCCCGGGGAGGTGCCGCTGAAGTCCGGCCTGTCCATGAACGTCAGTCTCGGCCTCGAAGCGACCAAGGACGCGGACCTGGTGATCATGGCCCCGTTCGGACGCGACCAGGACCTGCCGGAATCGCTCCTGGATGCCCTGCGCGCCGCGGATGCCAGGGGAGCCTGGGTCATGTCCATCTGTTCCGGCGCTTTCGCCCTGGCCAGGGCCGGGCTGCTGGATGGCCGCCGCTGCACCACGCACTGGCATTACTCAGGCCAGCTGGCCGCGTCCTATCCGCACGCACTGGTCGATGAGAATGTGTTGTACGTCCAGGATGGCAACATCATCTCCTCCGCCGGAACCGCCGCAGGCATTGACGCCTGCCTGCATCTGGTGCGGGTGGAGCTCGGCGCGCAGGTGGCCTCCGCCATCGCACGGGACATGGTGGTTCCGCCGCACCGTGACGGCGGCCAGGCCCAGTTCATCGACAGGCCAATGCCTACCTGCGGTTCGGCGCCCATGGAGGCACTGCTGCGCTGGATGGTGCAGAACCTGGACCGTGAGCACTCGGTTAACGAACTGGCGGCCCGGGTACACATGTCAGCGCGCACGTTCGCACGGAAGTTCCGGTCTGAAACCGGGGCCACACCCGCCGCGTGGCTCAATTCCCAAAGGGTGATGCGGGCGCAGGAACTGCTCGAGTCCACGGACCTGAATATCGACGAAGTGGCGAGGGAATCAGGCTTCGGCCACCCGGTGCTGCTGCGGCACCATTTCGCAAAAGTGCTGGATACCAGCCCGCAGTCCTATCGCCGGGCGTTCCGGGGGCAACTGGCCGAGGCGGGGTAGGCTACGCGCCGGACGCTCCGGCGTCGTCCGCTGACGCCTGGTCCTGTTCCGCTGCGGCCCGGGCACTTTCCACCAGGATCCGCCACGGGCCGGTGACTGCGCGCTCCGGCAGGGCCGCACGGCGCCCGCCGGCACGGATGGAATAAATAAACCGATCCGGCTGGGTGTCGGCGAACTCCCTGGCCGCGGCCACCGCGGTCCGGGGGACGGCGTCCCAGGGGCACGCCTCAACGATCGGCTGCCACTGGTTGATGGCGGTCTCGGACCGGGCATCCACGGTCCACACCCTGGTGATCGCCGCGATGCCGCCCGTGCGCTCCACACTGATCTTCATGGCCTGGTTCCTGGGGCTTCCGCTCAGCCCGGCGGCCTGGAATCCGGCAGCCAGGCATCTGTTAAAGCTTGACCTTCACAGTTTCCCACGCCTGCCGGACGGCGTCATGCTCCGGGCTGTCCGAGCCGAAAAGTTCCACCGCCGCGGCGAGCGTGGCGCGGGCAAAGACGGTGAATGTGGCCGTGGTGGGAAGCGAGCCACCGGTCAGGGTTTCGTACCAGATCCTCCCCGGCGCGTCCCAGGCGTTCCCACCCAGGGCCTGGGCCACGAGGTAGAACGCCCTGTTGGGGATGCCTGAGTTAATGTGGACGCCGCCGTTGTCAGCGCTGGTCCGGACGTAGCCGTCCATGGAATCAGGCTGGGGATCCTTGCCCAGCACATCGTCGTCGTATGCCGTTCCGGGGGACTTCATGGAGCGCAGCGCCTGCCCCTGCACGTCCGGGGTGAAGAGTCCCTCGCCGATGAGCCAGCTGGCGTCCGCCGCGGATTGGCCCTTGACGTACTGCTCCACCAGTGCGCCGAAGACATCCGACATGGACTCGTTCAGGGCGCCGGCCTGGTTGCGGTACGCCAGGCCGGCGGAAAACTGCGTTACGCCGTGCGCCAGTTCGTGGCCGATGACGCTCAGTGAGGCGGTGAACCGCTGGAAGACGGCGCCGTCGCCGTCACCAAAGACCATCTGCTTACCGTCCCAGAAAGCATTGTCGTACAGCTTGCCGAAATGCACCGTGGCGTCCATCGGGAGCCCGCGGACGTCAATGGAGTCCCGGCCAAAGACGTCGGCGTAGAGGCGGTGGGTATGGCCCAGGCCGTCATAGGCTTCATCGGCAGCGGCGTCTCCGGTCTGTGGTTCGCCTTCCTTCCGCACCAGTTTTCCGGGGAGGGATTCCGCGCCATGGGCGTCATAAATAGTCCGGATTGCCGGGCCCGGCTTGGCGGCCAGCATC
The DNA here is from genome assembly GCF_030818145.1 of Pseudarthrobacter sp. SORGH_AS 212. Taxonomy (NCBI): domain Bacteria; kingdom Bacillati; phylum Actinomycetota; class Actinomycetes; order Micrococcales; family Micrococcaceae; genus Pseudarthrobacter; species Pseudarthrobacter sp. SORGH_AS 212. The sequence goes on from NZ_JAUTAA010000001.1 coordinate 3,756,959, forward strand.
CCGGCGGTGGTCTCCGGCCGGGCGGTTATCCGGGCCGCCTGGACACTCTTCACATGGACCAGGGCTTCCCTGGCAGCCCGGGCGGCGGCGGAGTACTCCGGTGCGTCCTGCCGGGCAAGGCGCCGCAGCAGGTACGGCGGAACGATGGTGCAGAACGGAACGTGCATGGCGTACCCCCTCAACTAGGTAACTTCAGGTTAGGAGGAGGCACCGACATTTGGCGGCAGCCACACGGCAGCCACGTTCCCGCCGCACGGCAGGCAGCAGCCGCGGCTGTGCACGCATGGCAGGGCGGCCTTACTGTACGGCGGGTTAAACAAAAAACCCCGCCGTACTGGACGGCGGGGTTTGCTGTGCCCTCGATAGGATTCGAACCTACGACCTTCTGCTCCGGAGGCAGACGCTCTATCCCCTGAGCTACGAGGGCAATCCGGGGTTCCTGCCGTTGCTGGCGGGACGTCCTAGAGCTTAGCAGGAAGGTGCCCCGCAAAGGAAAATCGGCTCGGGTTCAAGCCCGGCCAATCCCTGGCCGGGCCGCAGCGGCCCGCCCGGGCACACTGAGCCACGCGCATCAGTACCCCGTGGCATCAGTACCCCGAGAAGGAGTCCACGTGAACGCGCCGTGCCCCCGCCTGGCGCGCCGCGTGCCGCAGCGACGCCACACTGGCGGGCGAGCCGGACACGTACACATCGCGGTCTGCGATGTCGGGGACGAGGGCTTTCAGCCCGGCTGCGTCGAGCCTGGAATTGCCGGCGGGCGCCGCGTCGAGGCCCTGCGGCGGCTCTGAGCCGTCGGCAGTGCGGACCAGGACCCGGACACCCGAAGCCCGGAGTTCGTCCGCGTAGGCGACGTCGTCCGCGCTCCTGGCCAGCAGGACCATTACAGCGTCGCGCTCCTCAAGGGCGCCGGAGGCAACGTGCGAGAGGAACGGCGTGATGCCGATACCCGCAGCGACCAGGAGCACCGGGCGGTTCGGATCCCGGGACAGGACAAAGTCGCCACCCACGGACGTGGCCGTGAGCTCATCACCGGGCTGCAACCCCAGCAGGACCTTTTTGGCCGCAGAAAGGGGTTCGGCAGTACGGACGCCGAATTTCACGAGGCGCTCCCTTGGCGAGCCGGCAAGGCTGAACACGCGCCGCCTGCCCATGCCGTCGGTTTTCGCGTGCGGCAGGTCCAGCTCCATGTACTGGCCGGGGAGGAACCGTATGGGACGCGACGGCATGAACGAGAATTCGGTGGTGCTGGGCGTCAGTGGCCGGCTGGAGGCAAAGCGGAGCCTTACGCCGCCGCGCTGGCCCAGCAGGAAGGCCGCAAGGTTGCCCACCAGAAGGGCAGCCTCCGGTGAATTGGCAATGAAGCCGAAGTTGTACGGGACTGCGAACACCACGCCCACCACTGCCGCCAGGGACAGCTGCTGCCAGCGGCGCGGCGGCAGCGTCAGGGGTTCCGACAGCATGAAGCCCACGAAGAACAGCACAGGACGCTGAGCCAGTGCCTGCCAGGCACCCGTCCCCACGCCCATACCGGCCCGAAGCAGTTCCATCGTGATGATCGACGTTGCAACCACCGTGAACACCGAGGCCATCAGGACCTTCCGGGTCCGGTACAGGACCAGCAGGACGCCGGGAACCAGCAGCCACAGCATGGCCGGCGTGGCCGCCCACCAGGTGGCGATATTGAGTCCGGTCAGGCCAGTTACGAAGGCTCCGAGGGCTGCCGGATTGAAGACGTGCCTGCCCCGCCACGCCAGTGCGTATTTCGATGCGGAAGCAAGGACACAGGCCAATGCCACGCCGGCGACGTCCATGGCCTGGAAGGAAGGCCAGAACAGGAAGTAGAGCAGCAGGCCGGTGATGAGGGAGGACTCGGAGTGCGGGCGTACCCTGAACAACGCCGCCAGCGCACGGTTCGAGGCGTAGGTCAGCAGGAGGCACAGGGCCAGGTGTGCCAGCATCTCCGGAATGCCGAACGTCAGCCATCCCAGCACGTCCAGCAGCAGGCTGTACGCCACCAGGCCCGCCAGGACCAGCAGGATGAGCCGGTACATCGTGAAGCGGCCAAGCACGGTGTCCAGCCGCCCGGCAATGGTGGGTGCCGGGCCGGCGGACGGCGTCTCAACGGTGCTCATGCAAACAGTGTCCCTTCGAATTCTGCGGAAAAGGCGGCGCTGCCGTCGGAAAAAACCGTCAGCCAGGAAACGTCGAACGACTCCTCGAGCACGGCGCCGGGGACGAAAAAGAGGGCGGTGGCGAGGGCATCGGCCACAGCGGCGGTGTCCGCCAGCGCCCAGGTGGCGACGGCGGTACGGACCGGTTGCCCGGTGGTCGCGTCAAGGACATGGTGAAGTCCGTCGCCCCAGGCCCGGCGGTTGGCGGCGGAAGCGCACAGTGCCCTGCCGCCCAGTTCCACCACGCCGATGGCCTGGGCCGGGTTATAAGGATGTTCGAGCCCCACCCGGACGGTACCCGGGCCGCGGACCAGCAGGTCGCCGCTGGCGTCCACCATGAAGGCCTCCACACCGCCGGCCTCCAGGGCGGACGCCAGCACATCAACCAGCAGGCCCTTGCCGGCTGCCCCGACGTCCAGCACTACCGGAGCGGTGGTGCTGATCGAGGTTCCGTTCCAGTCCAGGATGTTCTCCCAGCGCGGGGCCGGCAGTGGGCCACCCGACGGCCGGAGGGTATAGGCGGCGTCATAGCCCAGGCGCTCAAGGCTTGCGCCCACCAGCGGCGTCATGGCGCCACCGGTCAGCCCGTACAGCGTCCTGTACAGTTCCCCGAGCCCGGCAGCTTCTGCGGGAAAGCTGTAGCTGCCGGGCTTCCGGGCCATTGCACTGACCAGTGAGTCGGTGCGGAAACGGGACCAGGCGGCGTCGAACTTCTCCACGAGGGCCAGCAGGTCCTGCTGTGCGGACGGCGCAAGGACGTGCGGCGTGGAAACCTCCCAGTGCGTCCCGATTCCCTCGAAGGAAAAAGCAGCCCAGTCCCCGTGCGGCACCGCCTACTGCGCCTCCGACTTGATCTGCTCCACGGCCTGGTTGAAGCCACCGCTGGTCAGGGACGACCCGGCCACCTTGGACACGTTGAGGTCCTCGATGTTCCTGCCCACCACCTGGGCGGCGATGCCGCCGGCAAACTCGCCCTGGAACTTGCGGGTGTTGGGGTTGGACGGGTGCTGGGTGATCTGGACGTCCGTCACTTTGCCCGACGCCAGGGTCAGCTGCACGCCCACCGTTTCGTTCCCGTTGGGCGAGACGTAGGTGCCGTCCGCGCTGTAGGTACCGTCCTTGTAGCTCGAACCACTGCTGGCAAGGGCAGATTCCCCTGCGGAAGGTGTGGTTGCGGCAGCAGAGGCGCCACCCGCGGTCGAGACTGGGTTGTTTTCGGCCGCCGAGGGGGCACAGCCGGCCACCGTGCCCATGAGGGACAGCCCGGCGATTCCAACATAGATGCTCTTGCGTACTGGTCGGTTCAGTGCTGAGGGTCTCATGAAGGCTCTCGTTTCGTAGGGGATCACAGGTATCGGCGGACGTTACGACCTTGTCAACGCTGAAACCACCATATTGGTTCAACCCTGTGCATTCTCTGGGTTTTCCTTGGAGGCGTCCTTTGCGGAAGCCTGACGAAGCAAAGGCCCGCAATTCTTTGCTGTGACGGGCCCCCGGTACCCTAGAAGGGTGACTCCCGAAGAACTCTCCCTCGCCATATCCGCATGCCTGAAGGACGCCGTCGCCGCCGGCGAAATCGCCCTGGCAGAATCAGCCGTCCCCGGGGACGTGCGCGTGGAGCGACCCAAGAACCGGGACCACGGCGACTGGGCCACCAACATCGCGCTGCAGCTCGCCAAGCAGGCCGGCACGAATCCCCGCGAATTCGCCACCATCCTCAGCGCACGGTTGAAGACGATCAGCGGCGTTTCCGCCGTGGACATTGCCGGGCCGGGGTTCCTGAACATCACCGTCGACGCTGCTGCCGCCGGTGCACTTGCCAAGGCCATCGTCGAGGCCGGCACGCAGTACGGCACCAACACCGCGCTCGCAGGCCACACCGTCAACATGGAATTCGTCTCGGCCAACCCCACCGGGCCGCTGCACATCGGCCATACGCGGTGGGCCGCGCTCGGCGACGCCATCGCCCGGGTGCTGCGCGCCTCGGGCGCCGACGTCACCGCCGAGTACTACATCAACGACGCCGGCTCGCAGATGAACACGTTCGCCAACTCCGTGTACTCCCGCCTGCACGGCCTGCCCGTCCCCGACGGCGGCTACCCGGGCCAGTACATCGCAGACCTTGGCCATGAGGTCCTGACGGCGCACCCGGACATCCGCGAGCTCACCGAGGTCGCCGCCCTGCCGGTCATCCGCGCTGCCGCCTACGAAGCCCAGATGAAGGACATCAAGGCCACGCTCGCGGACTTCGGCGTCGAATTTGACGTCTTCTTCTCCGAGCAGGAGCTGCACGACGCCGGCGCGATCGAAAATGCCGTGGCGCGCCTGCGCGAGCAGGGCCACGTGTTCGACGACGGCGGTGCGGTCTGGCTGCGCACCACCGACTTTGGCGATGACAAGGACCGCGTCATGATCCGCGCCAACGGCGAGCCCACCTACTTCGCCGCGGACGCCGCCTACTACCTTTCCAAGAAGGACCGCGGCTACACCGAGAAGATCTACCTGCTGGGCGCCGACCACCACGGCTACATCCACCGCCTCAAGGCCATCGCCGCCGCCGCCGGGGACGATCCCGAGGTCAACATCGAGGTGCTGATCGGCCAGCTCGTCTCCGTCAACGGGGCCAAGCTCTCCAAGCGCGCGGGCAACATCATCGAACTCAAGGACCTCATCGACTGGCTGGGCAAGGACGCGGTCCGCTACTCGCTGGCCCGCTTCCCGGCGGATTCCCCGCTGACCCTGGACCCGGAGCTGCTGAAAAAGAACAGCAACGAAAACCCCGTGTTCTACGTGCAGTACGCCCACGCCCGCTCCCGCGGTGCCGCGCGCAACGCGGTGGCAGCCGGCGTGGAACGCCAGGTGGACGGCGCGGACAGCTTCGATGCGTCCCTGCTGGACCACGCCACCGAGAACGAGTTGCTCTCCTTCCTGGGCAGCTACCCGTCGGTGGTGGCCAAGGCCGCGGAGCTGCGTGAACCGCACCGCGTGGCACGGCATCTCGAAACCATCGCCGGTGCCTACCACCGCTGGTATGACGCCTGCCGGATCGCACCCATGGGAGACGAAGCCGTCACCGATACCAACCGCACGCGGCTGTGGCTCAACGACGCCACCAGCCAGGTCCTCGCCAACGGCCTGGACCTCCTGGGCGTTTCCGCTCCGGAACGGATGTGAGTGCCATGACAAACGCTGGAAGCACTGTGCACGCCGGGCACGCGGCGTCCCCGCTGGCCCCCGAATGGCTGCAGGTCCCGGCCGACCTGAATGCGCTGCACGAACCCATGTGGGCAGGCAGCGTGGACCGGAACAGTGCCGGCGCCCTCACTGTGGGCGGAGTTGACGTACAGGAGCTCAAAGAGCAGTTCGGCACACCCCTCTTCGTGATGGACGAGGCCGATTTCCGTGCCCGTGCCCGCGCCTTCAAGGACTCCTTCGATGCCGCCTTCGCCGATATCTGCGGTGGCGTGGATGTGTACTACGCCGGTAAGTCCTTCCTGTGCACCGCCGTCGTGAAGTGGGTTGAGGAGGAAGGGCTCCGCCTGGACACCGCGTCCGGCGGTGAACTCGCCGTGGCCGCCCGCGCCGGCATCGCAGGGGAGCGGGTTGCGTTGCACGGCAACAACAAGTCCGACGCCGAGATCACCCGGGCTTTGGACATGGGCCTGGGCCGCATCGTAGTGGACAGCCTGGACGAGCTGGTCAGGGTAGGGGACATCGCCCGGGCCAGTGGCCGGCAGGCCAAGGTCATGCTCCGGCTCACTCCGGGCGTGCACGCGCACACCCATGAATTCATCGCCACTGCCCACGAGGACCAGAAATTCGGCCTCTCCATGGCCGCGGACACCACGGACCAGGCAGGGCTCTCCGCAGCGGAGGAAGCTGTGGCCGCAGCATCGGCCCACCCGGGCATCGAGCTGCTCGGCCTGCACTGCCACATCGGCTCGCAGATCTTCGAGCCGGACGGTTTCGCCCTGGCAGCGGAAAAGCTGCTGCGCTTCCTCGCAGCCATGCAGGACAAGTACTCCATCACCATGCCCGAGCTGGACCTCGGCGGCGGATACGGCATTGCCTACACGCCGGTGGACACCCCCCGCCCCGCAGCGGAGATCGCGGCGGCGATGGCCGCCGTCGTGCGTTCCACCTGCGCCGAGCTGGCCATCAAGGCGCCGCGCATCTCCATCGAGCCGGGCCGCGCGATCGTTGGCAGCACCACCTTCACGTTGTACGAAGTGGGTACGCTCAAGACCGTCCGCGTCGATGCGACTGCGTCGGACGATGGTGACGCAGACAACAACGTTACGTATCCCCGACGCTATGTTTCAGTGGACGGCGGCATGAGCGATAACGCCCGCCCGGTGCTGTACGACGCCGATTATTCGGCCGTCCTTGCCTCCCGCATCTCCACGGCCGCCCCGCAGCTGTCCCGAGTGGTGGGCAAACATTGCGAGAGCGGCGACATAGTTGTTAGAGATGTATATCTGCCCGGGGACGTGGCAGCCGGTGATCTGCTTGCTGTACCGGGAACCGGCGCCTACTGCTGGGCCCTCTCGAGCAACTACAACTATCTGGCCCGGCCGGGCGTTGTCGCGGTGCGCGACGGATCTTCCCGGCTGATTGTCCGCGGGGAAACCGAAGAAGATCTGCTGAACCGCGACATGGGAGCCTGAATGACGGAAATGCGAACCCTGAAAGTAGCCCTTCTGGGCTGTGGCAACGTTGGGGCCCAGGTTGCGCGGATCCTCATTGAGGACGCCGACGCCCTCGCCGCCCGCACCGGCGCGCGGCTGGAACTCAGCGGCATCGCCGTGCGCAACGTGAACTCCAAGCGCGACGTCGAATTGCCGCAGGAACTGTTCACCACGGACGCCGAGACCCTGGTCAAGGATGCCGACCTGGTCATCGAACTGATAGGCGGCATCGAACCGGCCCGCACGCTGATCCTCTCCGCGCTCACCAACGGTGCCTGCGTGGTCACCGGCAACAAGGCCCTGCTCGCGCAGGACGGCCCCACGCTGTATGAAGCAGCGGACAAAGCCGGCGTGCAACTGTCCTTCGAGGCCGCCGTCGCCGGTGCGATTCCCATCCTGCGGCCCATCCGGGACAGCCTGTCCGGGGACCGGATCACCCGGGTACTGGGCATCGTCAACGGCACCACGAACTTCATCCTTGACCAGATGGATTCAACGGGTGCCCAGTTCGCCGACGCCCTCGCCGAAGCGCAGCGCCTCGGTTACGCGGAAGCCGACCCGACAGCCGACGTCGAAGGCCATGACGCTGCCGCCAAGGCCGCCATCCTCGCAACGTTGTCCTTCCACACCCGCTTCGCGCTGGACAACGTCCACTGCGAGGGGATCACCTCCGTCACTGCGGCAGACATCGCTGCGGCCAAGGACGCCGGCTTTGTCATCAAGCTGCTGGCGATCGCCGAGAAGCTGGCAGATGCTGAGGGCAACGACGGCGTGTCCGTCCGCGTGCACCCCACGCTGCTGCCCCGCGAGCACCCCCTGGCTGCCGTCCGCGGCGCCTTCAACGCCGTGTTCATCGAGGCGGAAAATGCCGGCGAGCTGATGTTCTACGGACAGGGTGCCGGTGGCACGCCGACGGCGTCTGCCGTCCTGGGTGACCTCGTCTCCGCCGCCCGTCGCCTGGTCCTTGGCGGACCCCAGCGCACCGAAACCACCACCGGCCACGTCCCGGCGCTGCCTATCGACGCCTCGGTCACCAGCTACTACATCGGACTCGACGTCGCGGACCAGCCCGGCGTCCTGGCCAGGATCGCCCAGCTGTTCGCCGGGAACGGTGTGTCCATCGAAACCATGCGGCAGACCATCCACCGCGACGCGGAGTCCAACGTGGAATCCGCCGAACTAAGGATCGTCACCCACCGCGCGTCCGAGGCCGCCCTTGCGGCCACCGTCGAGGCTGTGAAGGGCCTTGACGTCATCAATTCAGTTACATCCGTTCTGCGGGTAGAAGGAGTCTAAGTGGCTCACCAATGGCGCGGCGTCATCCGCGAATACGCTGACCGCCTGCCCGTCACGGCATCCACCCGGGTCATCACCCTGGGCGAAGGCGGCACTCCGCTGGTGCACGCACAGAAGCTCTCCGAGCTCACCGGCTCCGAGGTGTACCTCAAGGTTGAGGGCATGAACCCCACCGGCTCCTTCAAGGACCGCGGCATGACCATGGCCATGACCGCCGCCGTCGAGTCCGGTGCCAAGGCAGTGGTGTGCGCCTCCACCGGCAACACCTCCGCCTCCGCGGCCGCCTACGCAACGGCAGCGGGGCTGAAGTGCGCCGTCCTGGTGCCCGAGGGAAAGATCTCCATGGGCAAGCTGAGCCAGGCCATTGCGCACGGGGCCACGCTGCTGCAGGTGGACGGCAACTTCGACAACTGCCTGGACATCGCCCGCAAGCTGGGGGAGTCCTACCCCGTCTTCCTGGTGAACTCGGTGAATCCCGCCCGCATCCAGGGCCAGAAGACCGGAGCGTTCGAGGTTGTTGACGCCCTCGGCGACGCCCCGGACATCCACGTACTCCCCGTGGGCAACGCCGGCAACATCACCGCGTACTGGAAGGGCTACAAGGAGTACTCCGCACCGTACGAGTCCGAAACCGCCGGCACGCTTCCCGCAGTGTCCACCAAGACGCCCACCATGTGGGGCTTCCAGGCCGCCGGTGCCGCGCCGTTCGTTGCCGGCCACCCCATCACCGAACCGGACACCATCGCCACTGCCATCCGGATCGGCAACCCCGCCTCCTGGGACGGTGCCGTAGGCGCCCGCGACGAGTCCGGAGGCCTGATCGATGCCGTGACCGACGAGGAGATCCTGGCCGCACACCGCTGGCTGTCCGCCAAGGAAGGCGTCTTCGTTGAGCCCGGTTCCGCCGCGGGTGTCGCCGGACTGCTCAAGAAGCACGCAGCCGGTGAAGTCCCGTCCGGGAAGACCATCGTCATCACGGTCACCGGACACGGGCTCAAGGATCCCCAGTGGGCACTGCGCACCGAGGACGGCAGCGACGTCCAGCCGGTCAAGGTTTCCAACGACGTCGTCACTGTTGCTGCTGAACTGGGACTGGAAGAAAAATAGCCTTGAACGCCACCTCGCAGGCCGCCGTCGGACTGCAACTCATTGAGCCCGGCCAGCGCGTAACGGTCCGGGTCCCGGCCACCACGGCCAACCTGGGCCCGGGATATGACAGCCTCGGAATGGCCCTGGCCCTGCACGACACCCTGACGGTGGAGAGCCTGGACACGGACGAACTCGTCTTCGATCTGCGTGGCGAAGGGGCAGACACCCTGCCGCGGGATGGCAGCCACCTGGTGATCCGGGCCATGGACGCGGCCTTCGAACGGCTCGGGTTCCGCCACGGCGGCCTGAAGGTGACGGCGGAAAACGTCAACCCGCACGGCAGGGGGCTGGGCTCCTCCGCGTCGGCAGTGGTGGCGGCAGTGTCGGCCGCAAATGCCATGGTTCCAGCGGAAAACCGGCGCGGCCGTGACTGGATCCTGCAGCTCACCAGCGAGATGGAAGGCCACCCGGACAACGTCGCACCGGCGATTTACGGCGCACTGGCGCTGTCATGGCAGGACAGTGACCAGTACAGCAGCACCCGCGCCGAGGTGGCCGGAACAGTGGTTCCCATCGTGGCTGTTCCGGACTTTGAATTGTCCACCGAAGCGGCGCGGGCCCTCCTGCCCGCCTCGGTGGGACACCACGCGGCTGCCATGAACTCCGGCCGGGCCGCGCTGCTGATCCACGCCCTGACCCGGGATCCAGGATTCCTGCTGGCTGGCACGGAGGACTACCTGCACCAGAGCTACCGTGCGTCGGCCATGCGGCCCAGTGCGGCATTGATTGCAGCGCTGCGGCGGGCGGGCCATGCCGCAGTGGTTTCCGGTGCCGGACCCACCGTGCTGGTACTGGCCAACGGCGAGCCGGAAGCAGCCGACGTCCTGGCGTTCATCAGCGCGTTTACAGGAGCCAACACGCCGGAAGTGAACTGGCGCGTGCTGAAGCTCGCTGTGGACGTGGAAGGTGCTAAGGTGGACGTGCACCGGCGGTAATTCCGCCTATCTGATCTGCTTCTGCACTCAGTTGCAACTGATCTCCTACTGCGAATCTATTCCGGTGCCACCTGCTTGGTCTGTCGCAGGAATTTGCAGCATCCAACTGCCCCCCACGCGTCAGTCCTCCGTTCCGCCACGGGCGGTACGGAAGGTGAATCAGTACCGGCCCTGCTGGCCGAAATCCAACCGGCAAGGCCGCAAAATGCGGCTGCAGATCTGAACTGCAGCCCAGATCAAATCATCGCGTCCAGCTCCCAGTCCGGACGCCGTCGAGGGGGAAGGATCCTTCGTGACCGAAACCACTGAGCTGTCACCAGCTGTGGAACTATCATCTTCTGTTGCCGAGTCACCGGCAGCACCCGCCAAGAGCAGCGGCCTTGCAGGCCTGAAGCTCGCCCAGCTGCAGGCCTTGGCCAGCCAGCTTGGAATCTCGGGCGGTTCCCGCATGCGCAAGGGGGACCTGGTGGCTGCAATCTCTGCCCACCGTGCCGGCACTCCCACCACGAAGGCACCGGCGAGGGCGGCTGAAAAGGCCACCGCGCCCGTTGCCGCTCCCGCTGTTTCCGTTCCGGCCGCCGCACCTGAGGCTGCCGAAGCACCGGCCGCTGAAGGCACCCGTGCCCGCCGCGGCCGCAGCCGCCGAGCCGGCAGCGACGGTGTTGTAGTGACCCCCGCTGCCGAAACCGCTCCCGCAGGTGAAGCGGCGCCCGTTGCGGAAGCTGCTGCAGCGCAGTCGAACGCTCCTGCTGCGGAAGCCGCCGAAGCTGCCCCCGAGCGCCGCCAGCCCCGTACCCGCAACCGCCGCCGTGGCGAAGCCGCCGCCCAGGAGACTCCCGCCGAAACTCCCGCGGAGCAGCCGGCCGGCGAACCCAAGGCCGCCGATCAGGCCAGCACGGACCAGAAAGCTGCTGAACAGCGCTCCGAGTCCACCGAGACCGTGGATGCCGGCCAGCGCAATGACCGCCGCGACCGCAGCCGTGGCGGCCGTGACAACCGCGATGCCGATGGCGGCCGCGACGCCGGCCAGCGCGACAACAGCCGTGACGCCGGCCAGCGCGATAACAGCCGTGACGCCGGGCAGCGCGATAACAGCCGTGACAACCGCGACGGAGATGACACCGACGGCAGCAGCCGCCGGAACCGCCGCAACCGGCGCGACCGCAACGACCGGAACGACCGCTCCGGTGGCCAGGACCGGGACAACAGCTCCCGCAACGACCGCTTCCGCGACCGCAACGACCGCCGCCGCGGACGCAACCAGGGCCCGGACGTCGACGACGTCGAGGTCACCGAGGACGACGTTCTCCTGCCCGTCGCGGGCATCCTGGACGTCCTGGAGAACTACGCGTTCATCCGCACCTCCGGCTACCTGCCTGGCCCCAACGACGTTTACGTTTCGCTGGCACAGGTCAAGAAGTACAACCTGCGCAAGGGTGACGCCGTCGTCGGCGCCATCCGTGCACCGCGCGATGGCGAAGACCGCAACCAGCAGTCCACCCGCCAGAAGTTCAACGCCCTGGTCCGCGTCACGTCCGTTAACGGCAAGACCGCCGAAGAGCTCAAGGACCGCGTCGAATTCGCCAAGCTGGTCCCGCTTTACCCGTCAGAGCGCCTGCGCCTCGAAACGGACCCCAAGAAGATCGGTCCCCGGGTCATCGACCTCGTGGCTCCCATCGGCAAGGGCCAGCGTGGCCTGATCGTCTCACCGCCGAAGGCCGGCAAGACGCTCATCCTGCAGTCCATCGCCAACGCGATCACCACCAACAACCCTGAGGTCCACCTCATGATGGTGTTGGTTGACGAACGTCCCGAAGAAGTCACGGATATGCAGCGCACCGTCAAGGGAGAGGTCATTGCCTCCACCTTCGACCGTCCCGCAGACGATCACACCACCGTGGCCGAACTCTCCATCGAACGCGCCAAGCGCCTCGTTGAAATGGGCATGGACGTGGTGGTCCTCCTGGACTCCATGACCCGCCTGGGCCGTGCCTACAACCTGGCAGCACCGGCCTCCGGCCGCATCCTGTCCGGTGGTGTCGACTCCGCCGCGCTGTACCCGCCGAAGCGCTTCTTCGGTGCAGCCCGCAACATCGAAAACGGCGGCTCGCTCACCATCCTGGCCACCGCCCTCGTCGAGACCGGCTCCAAGATGGACGAAGTCATCTTCGAAGAGTTCAAGGGCACCGGCAACATGGAACTGCGCCTGTCCCGCCAGCTGGCAGACAAGCGCATCTTCCCCGCCGTGGACGTCAACGCATCGGGCACCCGCCGCGAAGAGAACCTGCTCTCGCCCGAGGAAGTCAAGATCATGTGGAAGCTGCGCCGCGTCCTCTCCGGACTCGAAACGCAGCAGAGCCTTGAGCTGCTGACCAACAAGATCCGGGAAACCGGGAGCAACGTCGAGTTCCTCATGCAGGTACAGAAGACGACGCTTGGCGCTAAGTCGGATAACGACAAGTAGCTGCGTTATAGGGGTGGGGCCGTCGCATATTTTGCCGGCCCCGCCCCTTCGCGTTGCGGCTGACATACTGCGTACGTCAGCCGCAACGCTCCGATAGGCCCGATGCCACTCCCTGGCCGGCAAAATATGCGACGGCGGTCGCACGTCACCTGCCGCTGTATGCGTCATTAGACTTGTACAAGTCGAAAGAGGTTTATAAATGTTTGAGTCCGTACAGGGCCTGCTTGATGAGCATGACTCCATTCAGGCGCAGCTGGGGGATCCTGCTGTTTATGCTGACCAGCGGCTTGCCCGGAAGCTGGGGCGGCGGTCGGCTCAGCTCAATGGCATTGTGGAGGCCTACCACCGCTGGGAGGCGCTGCGGGACGATCTTTCCGCTGCCAAGGAGATGGCAGCTGAGGATCCCGAGTTTGCTGCAGAGGTTCCCGAGCTGGAGGCATCCCTTGAGACCGCTGCGGCGAAGCTTCGGCGACTGCTGATCCCGCGCGATCCGGACGACGCCCGCAACGTGATCCTCGAGGTCAAGGGCGGCGAAGGCGGCGATGAAGCCGCGCTGTTCGCCGGCGACCTCCTGCGCATGTACACCCGATACGCGGAGTCCCGTGGCTGGAAGACCGAAATCATCTCCTCCACGGAGTCTGACCTGGGCGGATACAAGGACGTCCAGGTGGCCGTCAAGGGCAGCTCCAATGACCCCGCTGAGGGCGTCTACGCACGGCTCAAGTTCGAAGGCGGCGTGCACCGCGTCCAGCGCGTCCCGGTGACCGAGTCCCAGGGCCGAATCCACACCTCTGCCGCCGGCGTGCTGGTCCTCCCCGAGGTGGACGAGCCCGAAGAGCTCGAAATCAACCAGAACGACCTCAAGATCGACGTGTACCGGTCCTCCGGCCCGGGTGGCCAGTCGGTCAACACCACGGACTCCGCCGTCCGCATCACGCACCTTCCCACGGGCATCGTGGTGGCCATGCAGAACGAAAAGTCGCAGCTGCAGAACCGTGAAGCAGGCATGCGCGTGCTGCGTGCACGCATCCTCGCACACCAGCAGGAGCAGATTGACGCCGCCAACTCCGAGCAGCGGAAATCCCAGATCCGCACCATGGACCGCTCCGAGCGGATCCGCACTTACAACTACCCGGAGAACCGGATCGCGGACCACCGCACGGGCTACAAGGCGTACAACCTGGACCAGGTCATGAATGGGGACCTGGAACCGGTCATCCAGTCTGCCATCGAGATGGACGAACAGGCACGCCTGGACGCCATCGGCGACTAGTCCTCAGTATGAGTGCAGGCCAGTCCCTCGCTGACGCCGTCAGTGCGGCTACCGCCGTCCTCAGCGAGGCCGGTGTGCCCAGCCCCCGCGTCGACGCCGAACTCCTCGCCGACCACCTGCTCCAGGTCGGCCTGGGCCGGCTCCGCGCCCTGATGCTCGGTGACACCCCGGCGCCCGAGGGGTACGACGAACTTGTCGCCGAGCGGGCCGGCCGTGTACCCCTCCAGCACATCACCGGGGTGGCCCACTTCAGGTATCTGGAACTTGCGGTAGGCCCGGGTGTCTTCATTCCCCGTCCAGAGACTGAATCTGTGGTCCAGCTGGTGATCGACCATGTGGCGGGAATGGACTCGCCACGGATCGTGGACCTCGGGACAGGGTCCGGCGCAATCGCAGGCTCCATCGCGCATGAAGTTCCCGGCGCCGAAGTCCACGCCGTCGAATTCAGTCCGCTGGCCCACGCGTGGGCGTCCCGGAACCTCGAACCCCTCGGCGTCCACCTCGTTCTGGGGGACCTGCGGACCGCACTTCCGGAGCTGAACGGAACCTTCGACGTCGTCATTTCCAACCCGCCCTACATCCCGGCCGAAGCCATCCCCAACGAACCCGAAGTGGCACTGCACGACCCGCCGGAGGCTTTGTACGGCGGGGGAGCGGACGGTATGGAGCTCCCGACGGCGGCCGCTGCCTCCGCTGCCCGGCTCCTTCGGCCCGGCGGCTACTTCGTGATGGAGCACGCCGAAGTCCAGGCGGGCTGGATCACCGCCATGCTCGGCAGGCAGGGGGCCTGGACCGGAATCAGCACGCATGTGGACCTGAACGGCAAAGAGCGCGCCACCAGCGCCTTCCTTGCCGCACCTGGCCACACGGAATGAAAGAATAGGCCTGTGACCACAACCTACGACTGCAGCACCGACGACCAGCGCGCCGAGGCCCTTGAACACGCCCAGCGGGCCATCAGCGAGAAGAAATGCGTGGTCCTGCCCACGGACACCGTGTACGGAATCGCCGCGGACGCATTCTCCCCGCAGGCCGTCACCATGCTCCTGGTGTCCAAGGGACGCAGCCGCACCATGCCGCCGCCCGTGCTGATTCCCCGCATCAACGCCCTGGACGGGCTGGCCACGGATATTTCCGCGGATGCCCGGAAGCTGGCGGAGGCCTTCTGGCCCGGCGGCCTGACGCTCATTTTCCACGCCCAGCCGTCACTGGACTGGGATCTTGGCGAGACCAAGGGGACTGTGGCGCTGCGGATGCCTGCCGATGAGATTGCGCAGGAGCTGCTGACCCTCACCGGGCCTTTGGCCGTATCCTCCGCGAACCGGACCGGACACGCCCCGGCACAGACCGCCGCCGCGGCGCGCGAGCAGCTGGCGGACTCCGTGGAGGTCTACCTGGAAGGCGGCTTCCGCCCGGCCGAGGGTGCAGACGCTGTTCCTTCCACCATTGTTGATGCCACCGGACCCCGCCTCCGCGTTGTCCGCAACGGCGCGGTCAGCCTCGACCAGCTCCGCGAGCACGTTCCAGGTGTCCTGGGCCTCGGCGAAATTCCGATGGCCGAGGAGGACGCGGCCGAGCCGGCCGTGGCAGCGGAGTCGGCAGGTGCGGAGAACGCGGGGAACGATGCGGGCAAGGGTGAATCTGCCGGTGTGGAGTCCTTTGGCGCAGAGCCCGTTGCTGCGGAGTCCGCCACCGCTGATGCTGCCGGGAAGCCCGAGCCGGCGGATGCCGCCACACCGGCCAGGGAACAGCAGCCTTGATGGCACTGGACCACCAGCAGATTCCTGTCCTGGACGTCCACGCCACGCCGCTGCGGGTTCCCGAGCTGGTTGAGGAGCTCAGCCGCTTCATCGAGGACGGTTCCACCCGGACGGTGCTGGGACACAACCTCCACAGCGTCACGCTCACCCTCTCCGATGACGGTTTTCGCCGCCTCTACGAGGCCAGTGACATTGTGCTCCTGGACGGGGCGCCGGTGCTGTGGCTGTGGGGGAGGACCGGCAACGCGGCGGCCCCCGTCATGGACTACCGGCTCGGCTCCACCGACTGGCTGCCCGCCCTTGACCAGGTGCGCGGCCTTGAGCGGATTGCCGTGGTTGGCGCCGGCAATGCAGCCAATTCCGGTGCGGTCTCCCGGCTGAGGACCATCGTTCCCGGTGCGCGCGTGGAAGGCTTTCCGGGCGAGGACTGGAACCCTGAACTGGAGGACGCCGCCGTCGCCTGGCTGCACCGCGAAAAGCCGCAGCTGGTGTTGTTGGGCCTGGGCATGCCCCTGCAGGAGGAGGTGCTGCAGCGTCGGCTCGACGTCCTGCCGCCGGCCATCTATTGCGCCGTGGGTGGTGCCATCGAACAACTGGCCGGGATCCAGAAGCTGGCGCCCCGCTGGCTGGGCCGGCTGGGCCTTGAATGGGCCTGGCGGCTGCTGCTGCACCCGCGCCGCGTTGCCTACCGTGTTTTCGGCGAGCCATGGGTCCTGCTGTGGCTTCTGGCAACGCGCCGGTTGTCCCGCAAGGACTAGCGGGCTCCTCCGGCAGCCCCCACGTGGGGAGTGCCGCTAGAACTTCTGGTCCTCCAGCGGTCCGAATCCTTTGCCGCGCAGGCCGGCGCTGAACGTCCTGGCCCAGCCCAGCAGCCCGGAAAGGTCACGGCGCTGCAGGAAGTAGCCCAGGTAGCCGCCTACGTCAGCAACGAACGAGCGGACCCGGAAATACCGGCGGATGAGGTACCCGCGGTTGCGGTAGTAGTAATAGCGCTTGAAGGCCGATTCCGGAACGATGACGTGCCATCCGGCGCCGTACACGTGCTGGGTTTCGGAAAACGCGTGCGGGTGCGTAATGGCCGTGGTGGTGACTGTGCCGAACCTGATCCCTGCCTGGCGGAGGCGGATGGTGAAGTCCACTTCGTCGCCCCGGATAAACAGGCGCATGTCGGGCAGGCCTACCTTGAAGAACACGTCGGACCGGATGAGCGCTCCATTGAAGAAGTGCCCGTCGTTGGGAAGGAACCCCAATTTCTCCACCTCGGCGCGGTCGTGGGTGACCTTGCCATCGAGCCGGAAAAAGAAGGAGAGCCTGTCGGGTTGTCCTGGCGCCGTCACGAGCGGAACCACAGCCTCCAGGTCGCGGGCTTCGGCCTCCCGCACCAGGGTGGCGAGGCATTCAGGATCGGCCGGCACGGCGTCGTCATCCATCATCCAGATCCACCTGGCACCGCTGGCCACCGCTTTGAGGGCTGCGAGGGCGAACCCGCCAGCGCCGCCAAGGTTGGCTTCTGACCTGACATAGTCCACGTTGGAATGCTGTTCCGCTATGCTGCGCGCGGGGGTTGTGCCACTGTCCACGAGGCAAATGGTGTCCACTGAGGCCGTCTGGGCTTTGATCGAATCCAGCAGCACCGAGAGCTCCTTCGGACGGTCGAAGGTCACGGCTGCAACTGCAATGCGGGCGGTCATGGGGGTCCTTTCAGCATGGCTGTCAGGGGTTTCCCTGCTCCTTCTGCGCGAGTGTGGCGCGGAGCCATGAAGCCGTTGGCGCTAGTATCTTTGACTAGAGTCCACTGTAATACAGCCCTGTAAGGCACTGCGTAAGGCTATCTGCGTACTGTCTGCTGCGCGCTCGGCGACGGAGAAGTTTCATTTATCGGAGAACAGATTCCCGGCCAGTGAGCCCACCTGGCCCGGACCTGCCGCCGGCGCGGCGGTCCATTCCCGGCCCCCTCAACTCTGAAACGGCCATCACCCCATGATCATGTACCTGCTCATGGGCCTGATTGCCGCCGTCGTGTCCTACGCCGCAACCTGGGGTGCCCGGGTGGTGGGCCACAGGCTCGAACTGCACCAGCCCATCCGCAGCCGCGATATGCATTCCACACCCGTTTCCAGGCTTGGCGGCGTTGCCATCTTCCTGGGTGTGATGGTGGCACTGATCGTCGCGAGCCAGTCCTTCTTCGTGAAGGACATCTACCGGAACAATTTCTCGCCGTGGGGAGTGCTGGCCGGGGCCGCGGTGATTGTCCTGGTGGGCGTGGCCGATGACCTCCTGGACATCCGCTGGTGGGTGAAACTCATCGGCCAGAGCGTGGCTGCCCTTACCGTGGCCACCTGGGGCGTACAGATGACAATCGTTCCCTGGGTTCCGGAACCCATCTACCTGGAGAACGGAACGCTCCGGGTGGTGCTGACCGCAGGGCTCATCGTCACCACCATGAACGCCTTCAACTTCATCGACGGCCTGGACGGTCTTGCGGCAGGAGTGGCCGTCATCGGCGGAACGGCGTTCTTCGTCACCGCCTACTGGGTGCACCGCAATGCAGTCCTGCTGGATTACTCGGACCTTGCCACGCTGATTACGGCGGTCCTCGTAGGTGGCTGCCTCGGGTTCCTGCCGCACAACTGGTTCCCCTCAAAGATCTTCATGGGGGACTCCGGGGCCATGCTGATCGGGCTGCTGATGGCCTCGGCAGGTGTGGTGTCCACGGGGCAAATCACCTCGGGCCTGTATGACCGCGCCAACGGTATTTCCACGGTCATCCCCATCCTGCTTCCCTTCGCTGTGCTCTTCCTGCCCCTGCTGGACCTGGGGCTCGCCGTGGTCCGCCGGACCGCACGCGGACGTTCGCCGTGGTCTGCGGACCGCGGACACCTGCACCACAAACTCCTCGACATCGGCTATTCGCACCGCACGGCCGTGATCCTCATGTACCTCTGGACAGTGGTGCTGTCCTTCGGCGGCCTCGCCTTTGCAATCTTTCCCTGGCAGATTGTCCTCGCCGTTGACCTTTTCGCCACCCTGGTCATGGGCCTCGTCACGGCGTGGCCGTACCTGTCCCGCAGCGGCGAGGAACCCGCCACGTGACGCCGTGCGGAAACATTTTCTATCTCGTGTAGAATTTAGGGGCAGCACAAGCTGCCACTCCACCCTGCTGGCTCCCCGCCAAATGCCCCCGACGATTGGGATCGAATGACCTCCAACGCCGAGCCCGGACCTGCGTCCGGCAAAGGACATGTTGGTGCTTCCGGTCCCACCGCATCGCTGTGGCTGCACCTGCTAAAGATCAGCGCCGCTGCCGCGGCAGTTGGCCTGGTCCTCTGCGGTGCAACAGCGATGTTCCTCAATGGTGGCGCCGCCGTACTTTCGAGTGCCTTGGGCGGTTTGCTGGTGATGCTGTTCTTTGGAATCAGCCTCCTGGTTGGCCACTTTGTTGGACGAAGCAACCCCTCCGGGGCCATCGGCGTCTTCGTGGCCACCTACTTCATCAAAGTCGTGGGATTCGCCATTGTGATGTTCGTACTGGGGGCGCCCCAATGGTTGCAAGGCCGCTGGTTCGTCGCCGGAGCCGTAGTGGCTGTCGTCCTGTGGCAGGCGGCCGAAATCTATGGTTTCAGCAAAGTCCGCCTTCAGATCTACAACGATCCAGAGGACAAAGGGGAGCCCCGTGCGTAACTCAAGGAAACGTGACGCTGCCGGCAACGGCAACCGTGCGCAGGGCAGTTCTGCCGCGGGCGTCTCCAGCGAGAACACCGACGGCGGATACAACGCCGGGATGGCCGTCTTCAGCTACATCATTGGCGGAATCATCGTCTGGAGTTTGATAGGGTGGGGATTGGATTTTCTGTGGGGAACGCGCTGGATTGTGCTCGCAGGCGCTCTGCTTGGAGCCGTCGGAGGTTTTTACCTTTCCCACATGCATGGCCTCACCAGTTCCCGCAAAAACACTGGTGATCGTCCTGCTGCCAGCGGTCCGTCCCAGGACGGCGGCACGAATGCCAAATAATTTCACAGGGGGAGCGTTAGGCCGCAAGGCCCCGGCTCCCCGCCCAACGCCCAATGATGGACACTGCAGAGAGGAAACGCGTTGATCGCGCTTGCGCTCCCGGCCCAAGATTCAGGAGAGTTTACACCTCCTGGTATTAACGAAATGCATTTGCCGGCAATCCTGCCGTGGGGTGCCGCAGAAGGATTCTCCAAGCAGATGCTGCTGGTCCTCCTCTCTGTCGTCTTTATCGCCGTCTTCTTCGTGCTGGCTGCACGCAAGCAGCAGCTGGTACCGCGGCAAGCTCCAGTTCGCCGGCGAGGCCGCATACGGCTTCGTCCGCAACGGCATCGCCAAGGACATCATCGGCGGCCGCGACTTCATCAAGTACGTGCCCCTGCTGTTCAGCCTGTTCTTCTTCATCCTGGTGAACAACATCTACGGCGCCATCCCGGTCATCCAGCTCCCCACGTTCTCGCACGTCGGCGGAGCCTACGTCCTGGCCGGCATCGTCTACTTCACCTGGATCGCCATCGGCGTCAAGAAGAACGGCCTGCGCTACTTCAAGCTGGCCACCGTTCCATCGGGTGTTCCGTGGTTCATCCTGCCGATCGTTATCCCGATCGAGATCATCTCGAACTTCGTCGTCCGGCCCGTAACGCACAGCCTCCGTCTGTTCGCCACCATGCTCGCCGGCCACCTCATCGTGATGATCGCCGGTTCCGGCATCGAATACCTGGTCATGCAGGAAAGCATCCTCCTGAAGGGCACCTCGGTCCTGGTGCTCGCGGGTGCGATCGCCATGTACATGCTTGAGGCCCTGATCATGGTCCTGCAGGCGTACGTCTTTACACTGCTGACGGCGATCTACATCGAAGGCGCCCTGCACGCCGACAGCCACTAGGCGCCCTGCCGACAGGCACACACAAATCTTCCCCTCGCGGGGATGAAGCAACCCAAACAACCTGCCACATGGGTGGCATCTTGAAAGGAAGAAAAATGGAAGGCACAATCAACGGCTCCCTCAACCTCATCGGCTACGGTCTCTCGGCCATCGGCGGTGGTATCGGTGTGGGTCTCGTGTTCGCCGCTTACATCAACGGTGTTGCACGTCAGCCGGAGGCTCAGCGCGTGCTGCAGCCGATCGCATTCCTTGGTCTGGCACTGACCGAAGCCCTCGCCATCCTTGGTCTCGTCTTCGCCTTCGTCCTTTCCTAGTCCTGGCGCGAAGCGAACATTCAGAACCGAGTAGATAAGGACGGGTGAAATATGAATCAGCTGATCATCTCAGCCGCCACTGAAGGCGAAAAGGTTAACCCCCTCGTTCCCAACCTTTGGGAAATGGGCGTTGTCCTGGTTGGCTTCGCGATTCTCATGTTCATCGTGGTCAAGTTTGTTGTCCCGATGTTCGAGAAGACCTTTGCCGAGCGAGCCGAAGCCATCGAAGGCGGCATTGCCAAGGCTGAAAAAGCCCAGGCTGAGGCGTCTGCTGCACTCGAAGAGTACAAGCAGCAGCTGACCGACGCCCGCACCGAAGCAAACCGCATCCGTGAGGAAGCACGCGCCGAAGGTGCGCAGATCCTCGCGGACCTCAAGGAGAAGGCTGCTGCCGAGTCTGCGCGCATCACTGCGCAGGCACACGCACAGATCGAATCCGAGCGCCAGGCGGCCGTTGTGTCCCTGCGCTCCGAGGTTGGCACCCTGGCCACCACTCTTGCCGGCCGCATCGTGGGCGAATCGCTCAACGACGACGACCGCGCAGCACGGGTCGTGGACCGGTTCCTGGCAGATCTGGAGACCCAGAGCGCAGGTGCAGCTAAGTAATGGCAGGCGTATCGAGCGAATCGCTGGCAACAGCGCTGACCGCGCTGGAAGTAAAGCTTCCCACCGCGTCGCTGCAGCTGGCAAAGGAACTCTTCGGAATTCTGGGAATGGTGGACAGCTCGGCTGGCTTGCGCCGCGCCCTGACTGACCCGTCCCGTAACGGTGACGAAAAGTCGGCGCTGGTCAGGCAGCTGGTTGGCGGAAAAGTCTCCGCTGATGCTGCAGAGGTCGCGGGCGGATTGGCCGGTTCACGCTGGGCATCTGCGCGGGACATCGGCGATGCACTCGAGACTCTTGCCGCAACGGTGGTCATTTCCGTTGCTGAAAACAAGTCGGCCGTTTCTGCCTCCGGCATCACTGGCCTGGAAGAACTGGAGAACGACCTGTTCTCCTTCAACCAGACCGTGGCGTCCAGCCACGAGGTACAACGTGCTCTGTCCGAACCACAGGCCAGCGGGGCCGCCAAGGCTGCCCTTGCCGAAAAGCTGGTGCCCGGTGTCAGTGAGGAAGCAAAAGTCCTCATTACCCAGGCAGTCACCCAGCCCCGCGGCATCAAGGCGACGCGCCTGGTGGAACGGTTCGCCGAGTTGGCGGCCAAGCGGCAGCAGCGCTGGATTGCAACGGTCAGCGTGACCCGTCCCCTGACGTCGACGCAGTTGTCCCGCCTCCAGGCGGGCCTGAACGCGCTGTACGGACGGGAACTAAAGGTCAACATCAACGTTGATCCGGCACTCATTGGCGGCATCCGCGTCCAGGTGGGTGACGAAGTGCTCGACGCTTCGGTCATCAGCCGCCTGGGCGAGCTGCAACGCCAGCTGGCCGGCTAGCCGGACAAGCACAACCAAACTGATAGAAACCCCGGTCACCTGACGGTGATCACAAAACAGGAGAGCAGGGACTGCAGATGGCCGAATTGACCATCAACGCCGACGACGTCCGTAATGCGCTGAACGAGTTCGCGGCGTCCTACGAACCCGGAAACGCAGAACGCGTAGAGGTCGGCCGCGTAACCACCGCTAGTGACGGCATCGCCCGTGTTGAGGGCCTTCCCTCGGTCATGGCGAACGAGCTGCTGCGCTTCGAGGACGGTACCCTGGGCCTCGCCCAGAACCTTGACGTCCGCGAAATCGGCGTCATCATCCTCGGCGACTTCACCGGCATCGAAGAAGGCCAGGAAGTCCACCGCACCGGACAGGTCCTGTCCGTGCCCGTGGGCGACGCCTTCCTCGGCCGCGTTGTCGACCCGCTGGGCGTGCCCATCGACGACCTCGGCGAGATCAAGGCTGAAACCACCCGTGCCCTGGAGCTCCAGGCTCCCGGCGTGACGCAGCGCAAGTCGGTGCACGAGCCGATGCAGACCGGTCTCAAGGCCATCGACGCCATGATCCCGATCGGCCGCGGCCAGCGTCAGCTGATCATTGGTGACCGCCAGACCGGCAAGTCGGCCATCGCGATCGACACCATCATCAACCAGAAGGCCAACTGGGCTTCCGGCGATGTGACCAAGCAGGTCCGCTGCATCTACGTGGCGATCGGCCAGAAGGCATCCACCATTGCCGCTGTCCGCCAGACCCTCGAGGACAACGGCGCGCTTGAGTACACCACCATCGTGGCGTCTCCCGCATCCGACCCTGCCGGCTTCAAGTACCTGGCACCGTACGCCGGTTCCGCGATCGGCCAGCACTGGATGTACGGCGGCAAGCACGTCCTCATCGTGTTTGATGACCTGTCCAAGCAGGCCGAAGCCTACCGCGCCGTGTCCCTGCTTCTCCGCCGCCCGCCGGGACGCGAAGCATACCCGGGTGACGTCTTCTACTTGCACTCCCGTCTCCTGGAGCGTTGTGCAAAGCTCTCCGACGAGCTCGGTGCCGGTTCCATGACGGGCCTGCCGCTGATCGAGACCAAGGCGAACGACGTGTCCGCCTACATCCCGACCAACGTCATCTCCATCACCGACGGCCAGATCTTCCTGCAGTCGGACCTCTTCAACGCCAACCAGCGTCCCGCAGTCGACGTGGGCGTCTCGGTGTCCCGCGTTGGCGGTGCAGCGCAGGTGAAGTCCATGAAGAAGGTCTCCGGCACGTTGAAGCTGGAACTCGCCCAGTACCGTGACATGCAGGCGTTCGCCATGTTTGCCTCGGACCTGGACGCCGCCTCACGCCAGCAGCTCACCCGTGGAGCCCGCCTGATGGAACTGCTCAAGCAGGGCCAGTACTCACCGTTCCCCGTTGAGGACCAGGTTGTCTCCATCTGGGCAGGCACCAACGGCCACCTGGATGACGTCCCGGTTGAGGACGTGAACCGGTTCGAAACCGAGTTCCTGGAACACCTCAAGCACAAGTCCTCCATCCTCACCACGCTGGCGCAGACCAACGTGATGGACGATGACACCGCTGCAGCTCTGAAGTCCGCCATCATCGACTTCAAGAAGGGCTTCTTCGGCGAGGGCGACAACCACTTGGTGGGCGCAGGCCACGAGGCTCATGACGCCATCTCCGAGGGCGAAGTCGACCAGGAAAAGATCGTCAAGCAGAAGCGCTAGTTCCGACGGCCGGGTGTGCCGGGCCCGCAGGGTCCGGCACACCCGGTTTACGGAATGTTAGGAAAGGATAAGTATGGGAGCCCAGATCCGGGTCTACCGCCAGAAGATCAGCTCGACCACGTCGATGCGCAAGATCTTCAAGGCGATGGAACTGATCGCTACCTCGCGCATCGGGAAGGCCCGCGCGCGCGTAGCAGCTTCACTGCCTTACGCGAACGCGATCACGCGCGCCGTTTCTGCTGTCGCCAGCCAAAGCGAAATCGACCACCCGCTGACCACTGAGCCGGAGCAGATCCGCCGTGCCGCCGTCCTGGTAATTACCTCGGACCGCGGCCTGGCAGGTTCGTACTCGGCCAGCGTCCTCAAGCAGGCGGAAGGTCTCAACGAGCTGCTCCACGCCGAAGGCAAGGAAGTCAAGACCTACCTCGTGGGACGCAAGTCCCAGGCTTACTTCGACTTCCGGAACCGCGAATATGCGCGGGTCTGGACCGGAGGAACCGACGCACCCGAGTTCAGCACCGCTCGTGAAATCGGCGCCGCGTTGCTGGCCGACTTTGCTGCGGAGTTCGAAGACGGCGGCGTGGACGAAATCCATGTTGTCTACACGCGCTTCAAGTCCATGGTCACCCAGGAGCCCACGGTCATCCGCCTGCTGCCCCTTGAGGTAGTGGAAGAGGAAGCCGCCTCCGAGTCGGACCTGCTGCCGCTGTACGAGTTCGAGCCAGAGACCGAACAGGTCCTCGACGCGCTGCTGCCCCGCTACATCGAGTCGCGCCTGTTCGCAGCAATGCTGCAGGCCGCCGCATCCGAACTGGCTGCCCGCCAGCGCGCGATGAAGTCGGCAGGGGACAATGCCACGGACCTGATCAAGAAGTACACGCGTCTGCGCAACACGGCCCGCCAGGCTGAAATCACGCAGGAGCTCTCCGAGATTGTTGCCGGCGCCGACGCACTTGCGTCCTAGCCTGCACTGCCCCGGATTCCGCGGAACCTGCACCACAACAGATAAACTTAACCCCACGCCATCTACTGAGTGAAGTGAGAGAGATGACTGCCACTGCTACCGAACACGTAGCCGCAACGTCCGGTGCCACCGGCCGTATTGCGCGCGTAATCGGCCCGGTTGTCGACGTCGAATTCCCGGCTGACGCAATCCCGTCGATCTATAACGCCCTCACCACCGAGATTACTCTCAACGGTGAGACCAAGACCATCACGTTCGAGACCTCCCAGCACCTGGGCGACAACCTCGTCCGCGCCATCTCCCTGCAGGCTACTGACGGACTGGTCCGCGGCACCTCAGTGGTGGACTCCGGTGCCCCCATCTCCGTCCCCGTCGGCGACGGCGTCAAGGGCCACATCTTCAACGTGCTGGGCCAGCCCCTGGACGTTACCGAGTCGGAGCTGGACATCAGCGAACGCTGGCCGATCCACCGCAAGGCACCCGCCTTCGCTTCGCTCGAAGGCTCCACCGAGATGCTGGAAACCGGCATCAAGGTCATTGACCTTCTCACCCCATACATCAAGGGTGGCAAGATCGGCCTGTTCGGTGGCGCCGGCGTGGGCAAGACCGTTCTGATCCAGGAAATGATCACCCGTGTTGCCCGCAACTTCGGTGGTACTTCCGTGTTCGCCGGTGTTGGCGAGCGTACCCGTGAGGGCAACGACCTCTGGGTTGAAATGGAAGAGGCAGGCGTCCTCAAGGACACCGCCCTTGTATTCGGCCAGATGGATGAGCCGCCGGGAACGCGCCTCCGCGTAGCCCTGTC
The DNA here is from genome assembly GCF_030818145.1 of Pseudarthrobacter sp. SORGH_AS 212. Classification (NCBI taxonomy): domain Bacteria; kingdom Bacillati; phylum Actinomycetota; class Actinomycetes; order Micrococcales; family Micrococcaceae; genus Pseudarthrobacter; species Pseudarthrobacter sp. SORGH_AS 212. The sequence continues at coordinate 3,782,821 of NZ_JAUTAA010000001.1, forward strand.
CGCCCTGACCATGGCGGAGTACTTCCGCGATGTCCAGAACCAGGACGTGCTGCTGTTCATCGACAACATCTTCCGCTTCACGCAGGCAGGTTCCGAGGTTTCCACCCTGCTCGGCCGCATGCCGTCCGCCGTGGGCTACCAGCCCAACCTGGCCGACGAAATGGGTCTCCTGCAGGAGCGCATTACCTCCACCAAGGGCCACTCCATCACCTCGATGCAGGCCATCTACGTTCCCGCAGATGACTACACCGACCCGGCCCCGGCCACCACGTTCGCGCACCTGGACGCCACCACGGAACTTTCCCGTGAAATCGCATCCCGTGGCCTGTACCCGGCCGTGGATCCGCTGACGTCCACGTCACGAATCCTGGACCCGCAGTACATCGGCAAGGACCACTACAACACGGCTGTCCGTGTGAAGCAGATCCTGCAGAAGAACAAGGAACTCCAGGACATCATCGCCATCCTCGGCGTTGACGAACTCTCCGAAGAGGACAAGATCGTCGTGTCGCGTGCACGCCGTATCCAGCAGTTCCTTTCGCAGAACACCTACACCGCCAAGCAGTTCACCGGCGTCGAAGGCTCCACGGTTTCCATCAAGGACACCGTCGAAGGCTTCACCGCCATCTGCGACGGCGAGCTCGACCACATTGCGGAGCAGGCGTTCTTCAACGTCGGCGGCCTCGATGACGTTGAGCGCCAGTGGGCCAAGATCCAGGAACAGACCAAGTAATATGGCTGAGCTTGAGGTTGAGATTGTCGCAGCGGACCACTTTGTGTGGTCCGGAGCGGCCACGATGGTCAAGGCCCGCACCAGTGATGGTGAGATCGGAATCCTGCCCGGCCACTCGCCCCTGCTGGCGATCCTGGCCGAAGGTGAACTCGCGATTCAGCCGGTGTCCGGGGACCGTATTGCGGTCGATGTTGACGGCGGGTTCTTCTCCGTCGACAACAACCGGGTAGTCATTGTTGCTGACAACGCCCAGCTGGGCGGCTCGGCTACCGCTGGGATCCGCTAGCACGACCTTGATGGACGCACCGGGTATTTCGTTCATCGCACTGGCAGTCGCCTTCGGATTGCTGATTTTTGCACTGTGCCTTTCGGGGGTGCGCCGCTTTAACCTGCGGCGTGCCCTCGGCACGGTGGACGCCTCCATTTGCATGGCTGGAAACAGCTGGCAGATGGGGGTTTGTCGTTATCAGGACAACGACCTTGAGTGGTTCCGGCTGCTCTCGCTCAGTGTCCGCCCAAAACACAAGTTCAAGCGGCATTCCCTTGAACTCCTTGGCCGCCGCAAGCCCACCGAAGCCGAAGCCGTCAAGGTACAGCCGGACGTCGTCATCGTGGAGCTGCGCTACGAGGGCCAGGACCTCCGGCTCGCCATGAAGTTCGATGCCTACACGGGCCTGTCTTCGTGGCTGGAAGCCGGTCCGGTCATCGGCGTCGGCACCTGGCGTTAGCCGCGTGGACTGGATCTTTGATGTCCGGCTGACCGACGGCCCCCTCTACTGGGCCTCGCTGATCCTGGGCCTCGCCGGAGCCGCGTTCCTCCTGCTGCCGCCGCCGCCGTACGGTCCGCTGCACTGGCTCTACCGGGTCATTGCCGCCGTTGCCGTGGCCTTTGCGCTGGTGGCCTCTGTCCACTGGGCGCTTATCAACCTGTATTCCGTTTTCCCGGAAAACATCCCGGACCCGGTCCTCCTGTGGCTGGTGCCCGCTGTGGCCGCGGTCCTCCTGTGGCTGTTCCTCCTGCCGCGCAACTCCTGGCGCCGCCGTGGCGGTGGCCTGGCGGCCGTACTGCTGGTGATTGCCCTGTCGAGCGTGCAAATCAACGCCTACTTCGGCCTCAACCGCACGGTGAGCGACCTGATGGGCACCGCCCTTGCCCGCATTCCTGCCCTGGAACAAAACCTCGTTAGGCCGGCGGGAACGCCCGACGGCGTGGCGCTGCAGGGCTGGCGCCCGCAAGGGGACATCCCGGACGGGGGAGTCCTGCGCAAGGCCGCCATTCCGGGCCCCATCTCCGGCATGGATACCCGGGACGCCTTCATCTACCTTCCTCCGGCGTACTTTGCACAGAACCGTCCGGCGTTGCCCGTTTTGGTCCTCATCGCCGGCCAGCCCGGTGGTCCGGCCGACTGGCTGACCGGCGGTGCCCTCCGCGGCCACATGGACTCCTTTGCTGCCGCGCATGGCGGCGTGGCTCCCGTGGTGGTGGTCCCCGACGCCAACGGGTCGCAGAACGCCAACACCATGTGCATGGACAGCCAGATCGCCCACGCTGATACCTATCTGTCGCAGGATGTGCCGCGGTGGATCAGCTCCACCCTTGCCGTTGACACGAACAATGCGCACTGGGCGGTAGGGGGATTCTCATTCGGCGGCACCTGCGCCATCCAGCTGGGAACCCGCCACCCGGACCTGTTCCCCGAGGTCCTCGCATTCTCTGCGGAAGCCGAGCCCGCCATCGCCAAGGAACGCCAGAAGACCATCGACACCGCCTTCCCGGGGGACCCCGAGGCGTTCCGGCGGCAGACGCCGCTGGCCATCATGGCGGACAAGCGTTTTGACGGCCACGGCCTGTACCTGACAGCAGGGCAGAACGATACTGAGTTCGTGGGCTACCTCAGGACCCTGGCCGCCGCCGCCCAGGACGCCGGATTCACCGTGCGCGCCTACGAGGTGGAGCACACCGGGCACTCCTGGGACACGTCGTCCAGGCGGTTCGGCGATGCCCTGCAGTTCCTCGCAGACCAGTGGGCGGCCGGCGGATGAGCGGCGGACAGGACACCCGGACCATGGCTTTGGCCTGGGACACCGTGGTCCGCCCAGCGCTGGGCAGGGCAGCAGCGGGGCTGAAGGCCATGCCGTTCACGCTTGCCGTCCTTGCCCTGTTTGTGGGGACCGGCGCGGCGACGGACAGCTTCCTGGCCGGTCCCTCCGAGCAGCTGCTGGATGTGGCCGGCGTCAGCGGTCCCGGACTGCGCGAGGGCCGCTGGTGGTCGCTGTTCACCAGCCTCTTCTTCGCCACCAACCCCACCGCTTATGTGGTGGCGGCATTGATGATCATTGTGCTGCTGGGCCTGGCCGAACGAAAACTCGGATTCCGGGCTGCCGCTGCACTGTTCCTGGGCGGCCAGTTCGCGGCCGTCACGCTGTTCCTCCTGGTCACCCAGCTCGCGGCCTACGTGGGGGACGGCTGGCTCGACACCATGACCGACGTCATCCTGATTGGCCCCTACGCCCCGGTGCTCGCCGCAGGCATGGCAGGCAGCGCCCGGCTGCCGGTGCTCTGGCAGCGGCGCCTGCGGACGGCGGCACTCTCGATCTCGCTCCTGCTGGTCCTGTACGTGGGCCATGCCGAGACGGTGATCGGACTCCTGGGCGCACTGCTGGGGCTGCTGGTGGGCTGGTGGATCCAAGGGGACGAAGGCAGGCTCCACCGGCACCGCTCCACCGGAAGGGAAGCCCGAAACCTGCTGGCCCTGATGGTGGCCGTGTTCGCCGTCGGGCCCATCCTCACCGGGATCACCCGGGCGCCCACCGGGCCGCTGGCGCTGCTCCGGGACGTTGTCCTGAACCCGCTGCCCACGCTGGGCCAACTGGCTTTCAATTGCGGGGCCACCGTGGAAGCGTCCTGCCTTGAAGCGGGAAGGGCAGGTTTCGCCGGTCCGTTCGGCCTGGCGCTGGCAGTAGTCCCGGTGGTCCTGCTGCTGATTTGCGCCGACGGGATGCGCCGGGGACGCAGGATGGCGCTGAACATTGCGTTGGCGATCCAGCTGGCCGTGACGGCCCTGGCCGCCGTGTACCTTGCACTGTTCGCCCTCGTTCCCTCCCGGCCGCAGGGCCCCCACGCAGCGCCCATGGGGTCCGCCTTTGTCCATGTGCTTCCGCTGGTAGTGGTGCCGCTGCTGCTGTCCGTCATCCTGTGGCTGAACCGGAGGCAGTTCCGGGTGCAGACCCTCCCCACCGCCCGGCGCACGCTTACCGTCCTGGTGGGCGGCTCCTGGGGGGTGCTGGCTGCCGCGTATGCCACCGCATGGTTCGCCTCTGGCGGGATGTCCCGCGACGGCGGCATGCTGGGCCTGTTTGCCGAGTTGGCCAGGCAGTACGTACCGGTGCCGATTCCGCAGCATTACCACCGTGTCTTCGCGGACCGCAACACTGTGGAGGCCGTCCTCTTCGCCTATTCCGGACCGGTGTTCTGGCTCATTGCGCTGGCAGCCGTATGGTGGGCGCTGCTGGGTGGAAACCATGGCCACGACTCCGGCCGGCAGGACAGGGCACGGGCGCGGACGCTGCTCCACCAGGGCGGCGGCCCGCTGTCCTGGATGGCCCTGTGGGAACCGAATACCTATTGGTTCAGCCCGGACGGCCAGGGCGCCATGGCCTACCAGCGGCACGGCAGTGTGGCCCTCACCCTCGGATGTGCCATCGGCCCCGCCGGATCCCAACTTGCCGTCACGGAGGGATTCCTCTCCCATTGCCGGCGCGAGGCGCTGATTCCGGCACTGTATTCCTGCGACGACACCGTCTGGCCGTTCCTGCGTGAGCGCGGCTTCTCCCGGGTATCGGTGGCCCAGGAAACCCGGCTGGCCATCCGGGAGCTGGAATTCAAGGGCAAGGAGTGGCAGAACGTCCGGACTGCGCTGAACCGGGCAGCCAAGCTGGGAGTCCATGCCGTCTGGGGTCCCTACAGCGGGCTGCCGGTTGCCTTGCGCACCCGGCTGAGCGAAGTGTCCGAGGAATGGGCCGCCGGAAAGTCTGTTCCGGAAATGGGGTTCACCCTTGGCAGCGTGGACGGGCTCGACGACGATGAGGTGCTGTGCTGCCTTGCCGTTGACGGTGAGGGCAGGGTCCATGGGTTCACCAGTTGGCTTCCCGTGTACGACGACGGCCGCCTCGTCAGCCGGACGCTGGACGTGATGCGCCGGGGCGCCGAGGGTTTCCCCGGCGTGATGGAGTTCCTGATCGCCTCTGCTGTCCTGGAACTGCGCGACTCCGTGGAGGTAATTTCGCTGTCCGGCTCACCGCTCGCGAATGACGGCGCTTCCGAGGACACTGCCCAGGGGGGAGCCAAGAACCTGGTCCGCATCCTGGACCTGGTGGGACACGCGCTGGAGCCCGTCTACGGCTTCCGGTCATTGGCGGCCTTCAAGTCCCGTTTCAAGCCGGAGTACCGGGCGTTGTACCTCTACTACCAGGACCCCCTGCAGCTGCCGGCAATCGGCCGCGCCCTCACCCGGGCCTACCTGCCTGGCCTGTCACTGCCCCAGGGCGCGAGACTGGTCCGGAATTTAGTCTGACAAAGACGGCGTCCGCTGCCACATAAACGCCCGGACCGGGCCGGCATAAAGCAAAGGCCAAAGGCCACCCAAACAATGCGGCGGGCAAAAGAATGGTCCCCGGCACGTGTGCCGGGGACCATTCTTTGCTGATGAGGCTTAGCAGTCTGTCCGCAGACTAGACGAGCGTAACGCCGGTGGCCTGCGGGCCCTTGGCGCCCTGGCCGATCTCGAACTGAACGCGCTGGTTCTCGTCGAGGGTCTTGAAACCGCCGGTCTGGATCTCGGAGTAGTGGACGAAGACGTCGCCGTCGGAGTCGTCCGGGGTAATGAAGCCGAAGCCCTTTTCAGCGTTGAACCACTTCACAGTTCCCTGTGCCATTTATTTCTCCTCATTGTGGAACTTTCTTAAGATCGGCACACTTCGTACCGGCCTTGGTCACTCCGCGAGAAGAATCCTGAATAGCCGTCCGGAATAGGAACTGGCCCTGCAGGAGCTTCGCGCTCGCAACATGTCTTGCGAGCATGAAAAACACCTACACAAAGACTGACTTAAGAATTTCATGCCCGTTCCCGCAGGTCAACGCTTCGGCGGCGGAAACGGACAAATTTTAGGTAAAAACCGGGTTGCGGGCCTTCTGCGAACACAATTGGCCAATGCCGGAAGGACAAATGGCGTTAGAAGAGCCGGGATTCACTGTCGTCGACACCGCGCATTGCGTCGTAATCCAGGGTGACGCAATCAATCCCGCGGTCGTTGGCGAGTACCTTGGCCTGCGGCTTGATCTGCTGGGCAGCGAAAATGCCGCGCACCGGTGCCAGGAGGGGGTCGCGGTTCAACAGCTCGAGGTAGCGGGTGAGTTGCTCCACGCCGTCGATGTCCCCGCGCCGCTTGAGTTCGATGGCCACCGTTGCGCCGTCGCCGTCCCGGGCCAGAATGTCCACCGGGCCGATGGCCGTGAAGTATTCGCGCCGGATCAGTGAATAGCCTGTTCCCAGCGTTTCGATCTGGTCGGCCAGGAGCCGCTGGAGGTCCGCTTCCACGCCGTCCTTGATCAGGCCCGGGTCCACGCCGAGGTCGTGCGAGGTTTCGCTGAGCTTTTCATGGATATTGATGATCAGCCGGTCATCCGTCTTGGCGGACTGGACCGTCCATAGCTCCGCGACTCCCAGCTCCAGGTCTACGTCCTCCGGTGACGAAACACGGAGCGTGGCCGGCGGGCTCATCCAGTTCAGGGGCTTGTACGAGCCACCGTCTGAATGCACAAGGACAGAGCCGTCCGCCTTGACCAGCAGGAGCCTGGTGGCGAGGGGCAGATGGGCTTTGAGCCGGCCAACATAATCAACGGAGCATCGGGCAATCACAAGTCGCACGCCGTACACACTACCGGGTACCGGCGCGGGAAGACCGACGTGGACGCCGGCGGCAGTGCATCACCCGTCGCGGAGAGACTGCAGTGGCGTCCCGTCCCGTTGGGGCAGAATGGAGGCATGCCGCGCTCCAACCGTCCCCGCCGTCCCGTGTCCGGGAAGGCTGCGGCAACCGGGCGGGGAACCGGGAAAAAGGGGAACGGTGACATTCCCGAGCTGGACCTCGAACGGGCCCGGGCAGGTATCGCCCGCCGGGAGAGCGCCCCGGACGGGGAATGGATGGTCCGCAGCATGACAGCGCGGAACGCGGCGAAGACCTACATCTGCCCCGAATGTTCCACCGCCGTGCTGCCCGGGGTGGCGCACCTGGTGGTTTGGAAGGACGACCACCTGTTCGGTGCCGCCGCCGGCCTCGCCGAACGCCGCCACTGGCACACGAACTGCTGGAATTCACGCAGCTACCGGTACCGGTGACGCGGCACTGAACGGCCGGCGCGGGGGAGCCCCGGCCCGGGAAGCCGCCCGCTGTCGCTAAGCTGGCAGGCATGACTTTTGATCCGGCGTCGTACGAATTCAGCCAGGCCGCTAGCCCCGTTCCCATCCGTGCCTCCACAGTGCTGCCGGCCAGGCGCGAGAACGTCGAGCTGCAGACAGCGGACGGGCACACGCTGGTGGGCGAGCTCGCCCTGCCGGAGTCCGGCGAGGTCCGGGCCACGCTGATCACGCTGCACCCGCTTCCCACGCACGGCGGCTTCATGGACTCGCACGTCTACCGCAAGGCGTCCTACCGGCTGCCGGCGCTGGCCGGCATCGCCGTGCTGCGTTTCAACACGCGCGGCACCGGCTCCCCCCGGGGCACCAGCACAGGTGCGTTCGAGGAAGGCATCGGTGAACGCCACGACGTGGAAGCGGCGGTCCGCTTCGCCGTCGAACGCGGACTGCCCAACCGGTGGCTGGTGGGCTGGTCCTTCGGCACGGAACTGGCCCTGATGTACGGGGCCACCGAACCTGTCGCTTCGCAGGTGGAGGGTGCTGTCCTGCTGTCCCCGCCGCTGCACCGGGCCACGGACAAACACCTGCAGCTGTGGGCCGAATCAGGCAAACCGCTGACGGTCCTGGTGCCGGAGCACGATGACTTCCTCCAGCCCGCCGAGGCGGCAGCCCGCTTCAGCCTGGTTCCCCAAGCGCACGTGCTGGGCGTGGACGGCGCAAAGCATCTGTGGGTGGGCGAGAAGTACGCTGCACGGGTCCTGAACGAGATTGTGGGGCGGGTGTCCGCCGCGGGCGGGAACGCCGCTGCGCTGCCGACGGAGTGGGACGGGCCTACGGCGACTGCCGCCTCCTGACCCGTCCCTTAATAGGGCATCCCTGCGGTTGTCAGGCTAGTGCTGGTCCTGCCGGACGATGTAGATCTCCTTGATCAGCAACAGGATGGCAGCCGCGGTGGGAATCGCGATGAGTGCGCCGAGGACCCCCAGCAGGCTGCCGCCGGCGATCACTGATATGACGGCGACGGCACCGGGAACGGCCACAGCCTTCTGCATGATGCGCGGCGAGATGAAGTAGGCCTCGAACTGGAGGTAGGCAAAGTAGCAGATGGCGTAGATGGCGGCCGTCTGCCAGCCCACCGTCAGGGCGATCAGGACCACGACGACTCCGGCGATCATGGCACCCACCAGCGGGATGAAGGCAAGCAATGCCACCACGAACGCGAGCAGCAGGGCGAACGGGATACCCACGATCGACATAACGATGAAGGCAAAGGTGGCATTGAGCAGCGCAACGCAGGCCTGGCCGATGACGTAGTTGCCCACGGACTTGGTGATAGCGTCCGACAACGCCTCCACCCGGTGCCGGCGGGAACGCGGTGCCAGCCGGTAACCCCATTTCTTCATCGCCGGCAGGGCGGCCAGGAAGTAGAGGCTCAGCACCAGGACAATCAGGGCACCGAAGAGGCCATTGGCCACCGTGGAGCCGAACCCCACGACGCCGCCGGCGATTCCGCCCACGGCGTTGGGATCGTTGACGAACTTATTCAGCTCTTCGGCGATCCGGTCCCGGACACCGAACTGGTCATCAAGGGTGCGGAAAAGGTCCGAATTCATGAAGTCGCGCACCCACGTGGGCGCCTGCTCCACTATTTCGGTGACCTGCTGAATGATCGTGGGAATCAGGGTGGCAAAGAAGCCCACGACGGCGATAACCAGCACCGAGACTGACATCAGGATTCCGGCCGGCCGGGGGATCTTCCGGTTCTCGAGCCACTTGACCACAGGCTCCAGGCCCAGCGCGATGAAGAGCGCCGCAACGATCCACAGGAGAAGTTGGGTGGTGTGGGACCCGATCCAGTAGACCAGCAGCGCCACACCGACGCCGACTGTCCCCATGAAGCCCATGTAGAGCGGGTGCTGCGGGGACATCCGTGGCCCGGGCGCGCCGAACTGGGGACGCGCTACGCCGTCGGGGTCCTCGGTGGTCTGGTCCTGCTGGGAGTATTCCGGCGGCATCTCGAAGCGGAGCCGCGGCTGCGCGCCGGGAAGCGGCTGCCGGAGGCGGCGGGCGAGGAAACCCAGCGCTGCTGCGGCGGCGCCCTTCCGGCCGGCAGTTCCGGAATCCTGGGGGACCGAGGGCGACGGCCCAACGTCCCGTGGATCGCCTGCTGCCTGGGAGGACCCGTCCGTCTTGTCAGTCACTGGTTTTTGGCGCCTGTTCCGTGCATGGCACCGCCTTGGCGGGCCGGTGTGATGATCATCGCAAACACTATCAGCAGGCTTGTCAACACCTGCGGAGGAGCCCCGCGGCGACGCTTTGCGCGGTGAGCCGAAATGCGATTAAACGGGCCTGAACTGGGGCTCGTGGTAACAAAATGGTTACTATTGAAGCTAAACCCCGCTGATGATAGGTGTTCCCTTGCGTTTAAAGACTGCAGCCGCACTTGTGCTGCTCGGCCTCCTGACACTTCTGGCCGGTATCGGCCAGAAGACCATCTGGGCCCCTTCCGAGACCTTTACGGCGTCCGCGCCGGCCGACACTGCGGCAGCTCCGCTGACCGTCTTCGACCAGAAGCTGCGGACACTCCACGGCGGAACCGTCAAGATCGATGTGCAGGGCGACGGCAATTTCATGCTCGCCGCGGGCCGGCCCGACGACGTCGAGGCCTGGGTGGGCACCGCTGCCCACAACACCATCACGGGAACGTCGGAGGACGGCAAGTCCCTGCAGGTTGAACACACCGACGGCGAGGCTGCGGCACCCAACCCTGCAGGATCCGACCTTTGGGTCACCACGGAGAATGCCAGCGGTGAGCTCGAGTACTCCTGGACCCCTCCTGCAGACGGCGACTGGACGTTGCTGCTGGCCGCCGACGGAACAAAGGCTGCTCCCGCGACGGTCTCGATGACCTTCCCCAACGACACCGCCACCCCCTGGGCCATCCCGCTGATGGTCCTCGGCGCACTGCTCATCCTTGGCGGAATTGTCCTCGCAGTGCTCTCTGCCCGCCGGCGCGACGGTGACGGCGACGGCGAGGGCAGCGGATTCGCCCAGCGTGCCCGTGCCCGCAAGCAGGCCCGCACCTCCTCCAGGGTCACCATGGCGGCCGCCGGCGTGGCAGCCGCGGTGCTCGCCGGCACAGGAACTGCCGCCACCGCCGCTACGTCGCCTGCCCCCGCGCCCACAGGCTCGGCCTCCGCGCCGGCCGCCCAGGGCGGCAACGCCGCTCCCGTCCTGCTGGACGTGCAGTTCCGCCGCATCCTGGAGCAGGTATCCAGTGCCGCCGACGCCGGCGACGCCGCCAAGGATGCTGCCAAGCTGGCCGACCGGGTGGGCGGCACGGAGCTGGAAGTCCGTACCTCGAACTACAAGATCCGCTCGCAGGTGGGCTCATATGAGGCCCGCATGCCGGTCCGTTCCACCAAGCTCCTGACGACGGCGGTCACCACGGACCGCGGATGGCCGCGCTCGGTCCTCGCCGTTTCCCAGGGCGACGGCAACGTGGTTCCCCAGCTGCTGACCCTCGTCCAGAAGTCGCCGCGGGAAAACTACAAGCTGATGGAGACCACGCCGCTCCAGCCGGGCACCACGTTCCCCGCCATCAGCCGGAATGGCACCGAAACCGTGGAAGCGAAGGACAAGACCGGCCTGCTGTACACGGGAGAAGAGGCCCTGTCGGGCCTGGCCGACCGGCTTAGCAATGCCGATTCGGCGTTCAAGGACAAGATCGTGGAAGGCGAATCCTCGCCGTACATTGCCGACACCCTGTCCTACCAGGCCGAAGTGGTCAAGGCCGGCGAAAACGGGAACTTCTCGTTCACCCACAAGGTGGTCCCCGAAGGCACAGTGGTGTTCCGCACCGAAGATGGCGGCGCACTGGTGCTGGGCCGCATCAACTTTGGCTTCGAAGGAACCCCGAAGGCCGCCGGGGACAAGCTCTCCATTGGTGACGACGCTGCAGCCCTGGCCGGAGGCAAGGAAACCACCACCGGCATGGTCCTGAGCTTCGCCGAGTCGGTAGCGGTCTATGTGCCGCCGGCTGGTTCCTCCGACCCCATGAAGCTTGTGGCAGCAACCCGCGGGCTCGTGGGCGCCAGCTTCAAGTAACCGCCCGCACCAAGTAGTCCCATTACCGCAGTACCACCGGCAGCGGCCGCAGTGGCTAGAGTGGGAAGCATGAGTTCGCCTGCTTCCCGTCCAGTCCCTCCGGCCGCTGCCAACCTGCTTAACCTGCGCGGCGCCGTCGACCTTTCCAGCCTGAAGCAACGCCCCGCCGCTCCGTCGCCGTCGCCGTCAGCGGCCCCGCCGGCACTTGACGGCCCGGCGGGCACCCCGGCTGCCGGTGCGCCGGGCGGGCCCGGAAATGGCCCCGAGCTGAGGGTCGACGTGACGGAGCAGAACTTCCAGCAGCTCGTGGAGCTCTCCGCGCAGGTGCCTGTGGTCTTTGCCCTGTGGGCTCCGTACTCCCCGGAATCCGCTGCGGCCCTTGAGGTCCTTGACCGTGTGGTGGCCGGCTACGGCGGCCGGCTGGTCCTGGGCGCCGCGGACATCGAAGCGTTCCCGCAGCTTGCCCAGGCCTTCCAGGTCCAGGCCGTGCCCACCGCAGTGGCCGTCCTGAAGGGGCAGCCGGTTCCCCTCTTCCAGGGCCATGCCGAGGAAGAGCAGGTTCGGAGCCTCTTCGACGAGCTGCTGAAAGTTGCCGCCGCCAACGGTGTCACCGGCAGCCTGAACGCCGGGGACGGCGGCGAACCGGAAGAAGCGCCCTTGCCGCCGCTGCACCAGGCCGCGTACGACGCCATCGAGGCCGGGGACTATGAGTCAGCAGCCGAAGCGTACCGGCAGGCCCTTAACGAGATGCCGTCCGATCATGAGGCCAAGGCCGGCCTGGCACAGGTGGAGCTGATGGCCAGGCTCCAGGTGGTGTCCGCCCAGGACAGCGAAGCCGTCCGGGCCCTCGCAGCCAACGAGCCGGACAACATTGAAGCGCAGCTGGGAGTCGCGGACCTGGATGTCGCCGGGGGCCATGTGGAAGATGGGCTGAACCGCGTGGTGGCGTTCATCGGCCGGAACTTCGGCCCGGAGCGCGAGACCGCACGGGTGCGGCTGCTGGAGCTGTTCGACGTCGTAGGAGCCTCGGACGAACGCGTGGCCAAGGCGCGCCAGGCCCTGGCGAGGGTGCTCTTCTAGTGCCGGCGCTCTTTGAGCCGCTGAAGTTGAGGTCGCTGGAACTGCCGCACCGGGGCTGGGTATCGCCCATGTGCCAGTACAGCTGCGACCCCGACGCCGGCCCGGGAGTTCCCAACGACTGGCACCTGATGCATTTGGGCTCCTTTGCCGCCGGCGGGGCCGCGCTGATCCTCACCGAGGCAGCAGCCGTGAACCCCGAAGGCCGCATCAGCCCGCGCGACGCAGGCATCTGGAACGACGATCAGGTGCAGGCCTGGCGGCGGATCACCACGTTCGTTCACCAGCACGGTACCGGCGGGGCCAGGATCGGCGTCCAGTTGGCCCACGCCGGCCGGAAGGCCTCCACGTTCTGGCCGTTTTCCGGCAGGCGCGGGACCGTGCCCGAAGCCGAGGGCGGCTGGACCACGGTGGGCCCGTCGGCGCTCGCCTTCGAGGGGTATGACGTTCCCGCGGCCATGACCGGGAACCAGATCCAGGCAGTGATCGCGGATTTCGCAACTGCTGCGGCGCGGGCGGTCGACGCCGGCTTCGACACAGTGGAGATCCACGGCGCCCACGGCTACCTGCTGCACCAGTTCCAGAGCCCCTTGAGCAACACCCGTGACGACGAATGGGGCGGCGACGAGAAGCGGCGGAACCGCCTGATGCTCGCCGTCATCGATGCCGTCCGGGCCGCCATCCCGGACTCGATGCCGCTCCTGCTGCGGATTTCCGCCAGCGACTGGGCGCCGGGCGGTATCGGCCTGCCGGAGTCTGTCCGCCTGGCGCGCGAGGCCGCGGAGCATGGCGTGGACCTGATCGACGTTTCCAGCGGGGGAGCGGTGGCCCATCAGGAAATCACCGTGGGACCGGGTTACCAGACCGGTTTCGCCGCCGCCATCCGGGAGGAAGCCGGAGTGCCCACTGGCACCGTGGGACTCCTGACCTCCGCCGGGCAGGCGGAGCATGCCGTGGCCACAGGCCAGGCGGATGCGGTGCTGATTGCCAGGGCGGCGCTCCGCGACCCGCACTGGTGGCTTCGGGCGGCCTTCGAGCTGGGCCATGACCTGCCCTGGGTTCCGCAGTATGAGCGCGCCATTCCGCGGCGCTCGTTCTGAGGAGACAGTCCTTGAACGGGCAGTCCGGTCCGAAACCATCCGATGACGCAGCACCCCGCGGCGCCGTCCCGTCGGGCAACTCCGCGTCAGGCTCTTCCCCCTCCGAGCCCACGGGCCGGGAGCTGGAGGCTGCCATCCTGAAGCTGCTGGCCGCCCGGGCAGCCACGTCCACCATTTGCCCGTCCGATGCCGCCCGCGCCGTGGGCGGGGAGCACTGGCGGGCTCTGATGGAGCCGGTCCGCCAAGCCGCCCGCCGGCTGGTTGACGCTGGCGACGCCGAAGTCACCCAAGGCGGTTCCGTGGTGGATCCGGCCACTGCCAAGGGCCCCATCCGCATCCGCAAGGTCCGTTAGGGGCCCGTCCGCGGACGCCGTCGTACGCCTTTGTCGCTACTCCTCCGGGAGGACCCCAGGGGCGGCACCCGCGGGCTAGTCTGGCTTCATGACTGCTCCGCAACCGCACCCGGCGCTTCCACCCACCCCTGCCGGCCCACCCCCGGGCGGGGCCGTTCCGGCCCTTTCCATCCGGGGGCTGGCCAAGCGTTTTGGCACCAAGATCGCCGTCGACGGAATCAGCCTCGATGTCCCGGCCGGCTCCTTCTACGGCATCGTGGGTCCCAACGGCGCCGGCAAGACCACCACCCTGTCGATGGCGACGGGGCTTCTCCGCCCGGACTTCGGCACAGCCCTGGTGCATGGCGTGGATGTGTGGGCGAATCCACTGGAGGCCAAACGGCTGATGGGCATCCTCCCGGACGGCGTCCGGCTCTTCGACCGCCTCACCGGAGAACAGCTCATCACCTATGCCGGGCTGCTGCGTGGCATGGACCGCGGGGTGGTGGCTTCCCGGGTGGGCGAGCTGCTCGCTGCCATGGACCTGGCCCAGGACGCCGGCACCCTGGTGGTGGACTACTCGGCCGGCATGACCAAGAAGATCGCCCTTGCCTCCGCATTGATCCACGCCCCGCGGCTCCTGGTCCTCGATGAACCCTTTGAAGCTGTGGACCCGGTCTCGGCATCGAACATCCGGTCAATCCTGGACAGCTACGTCGCCTCGGGCGGGACAGTCATTGTCTCCAGCCATGTGATGGACCTGGTGCAGCGCATGTGCGACCACGTGGCAGTGGTGGCCGGTGGCCGCCTGCTGGCCGCCGGAACCGTTGACGAAGTACGCGCCGGGGCCTCCCTGGAAGACCGGTTCGTCCAGCTGGTGGGCGGCCGAAGCCACACGGAAGGGCTGGAATGGTTGCGCACCTCCTAAGGCTCAAGCTGACACTGCTGCGCAACGGACTCAAGCGCAGCCCGTGGCAGATCGTGGGTATCGCCTTCGGCGCCCTCTATGCCGTGGGAATCGTGGGGGCGCTGGTTGTGGCGCTGATCATGCTGGGCCGCGAAAGCCACGAAATTGCACAGACTGCCGTGGTGCTGGGCGGATCGCTCGCCATTCTTGGGTGGGGGCTCATCCCGGTGGCAGTATCCTCTGCCGACATGACCCTGGACCCGTTGCGGTTCACCACCTTCGCTGTCCCCATGCGGCAGCTGCTGGCCGGCCTCGCACTGGGCGGCCTGATTGGGATCCCCGGGGTGGCCACCGCTCTGGTGGGCCTCGCCACCGTGGCAACCTGGTCACGGGGCATCCTTTCGGCCGGCGCCGCACTTGTGGGGGCCGTCCTGGGAATCCTGACCTGCATTCTCCTGTCCAAGGTAGTGACCACGGCTACGGCCAGCCTCGCCTCGTCCCGGCGCTTCAAGGACATCAGCGGCGTGGTCTTCATGATTCCGCTGATTTTGCTGGGACCCATCGTGGCAGGCGTGGCACAGGGGATTACCGCTTCCGCGGGGTTCCTGCCGGACTTCGCCCGTGCCCTTGCCTGGACACCGCTGGGTGCGGCCTGGTCCCTGGGCGGAGATGTTGACGCCGGGCAACCCGGCGCCGCCGGCCTGAAACTGCTGATTGCCGCCGCAACGCTGGCGGGCCTTACCTGGTGCTGGAAAGTCCTCCTGGAGCGTGCGCTGGTCAACCCTCCCTACGCAGGCGGTGGGAGCCGGAAGGGCGGAAAGCTGGGAATGTTCGCCCTGCTGCCGCCAACGCCCACCGGAGCCGTAGCCGCCCGTTCACTCACGTACTGGCTGCGGGACCCCCGCTACGGCGGATCGCTTATTGTCATTCCGCTGCTGGCCGTGGTGCTGTTCTTCCAGGCCAGCCAGGGCGACAGCCTGGGCGTACTTTCGGTGCTCGGGCCGCTCACGGCTTTCCTTATGGCCTGGTCCATTTCGGCCGACATTTCTTACGACAACACCGCCTTCGCCCTCCACCTGGCCACCGGGGTCCGGGGCACCGCAGACCGCCTGGGCCGGGCACTGGCGTGCCTGATCCTTTCCGTCCCGGTGGTGCTGGCGTTCACGGTGGTGCCGTTTGCCTTCACCGGGTCCTGGGAGTGGTTGCCGGGCGTGCTGGGCCTGTCGCTGGGCATGCTGCTCAGCGGGCTGGGACTGTCATCGGTGGTGTCCGCCCGGTACAACATCGCCGTTCCGCTGCCGGGTGACAGCCCGTTCAAGAAGCCACCGGGAAATGTTGGCCAGACCATGCTGGTGCAGTTCGGCGGCATGGGGGTGCTGGCCCTCCTGGTCATTCCGGAGGCCGCGCTGCTCATCGTGCAGAGCGTCACCGGGAATCCGTTCTTCGGGTGGCTGAACCTTGGCGTAGGCCTGGCCCTGGGGCTGGTACTTTTTTGTGGTGGGCGTCAGGATTGGCGGCCGCTGGCTGGAAGCCCGCGGTCCGGAAATGCTGGCCCAGCTCACTGTGAACCGTTGATCCACCACCTCCGAAGGACGGCTTGACGTGGAAGTTGTAATCCTTGGCGGCAGCCGTCCCATCGGGAAGCTTGCGGCTGACGCCATCGAACAGCTGTTGCGGCGCAAACCGGACGCTGTGCTGGGGCTGGCCACCGGCTCCTCGCCCCTGCCCGTCTACGAGGAACTGGCCGGGCGCCATGCAGCAGGGCTGGATTTCAGCCGTGCGTCAGGCTTCGCCTTGGATGAATACGTGGGACTTCCGGAAGGGCACCCGGAGCAATACCGGAACGTAATCCGCCGCGAATTCACCGACCGGATCAATATCGACCCCGCCAACGTCCATTCGCCGGACGGCTCCGCCGCCGACATCCCGGCAGCCTGCGATGCCTATGAAGCCGCCATCGCCTCGGCCGGGGGCGTGGACCTGCAGCTGCTGGGCGTTGGGACCGACGGTCACATTGGGTTCAACGAGCCCGGTTCCTCCTTCGCCTCGCGCACCCGGATCAAGAGCCTGATCGAACAGACCCGCAAGGACAACGCGCGGTTCTTCACCAGCCTGGCCGACGTTCCGCACCATGTGATCACGCAGGGCCTGGGCACCATCATGGACGCCCGGCACGTGATCCTGATCGCAACCGGAGCCCAGAAGGCACAGGCGGTCCGGGACTTCGTGGAGGGCCCCGTTGCTGCGATCTGCCCGGCCTCGGTCCTGCAGTTCCACCCGCATGCCACCGTCCTGGTGGACGAGGCCGCCGCTTCGGCCCTGAAACTCGCCGATTTCTACCGGCATACCTATGACAACAAGCCCTCCTGGCAGGGCATTTAGCGGCACCTCCGGCACGCGGGCGCGTCCCGGGAACGTACGACGGCGGGCATCGCCGGGGTGCGTCCTGCCCCCGCGGCCCTGCCCCCGGGCGCCGCGCCGCCGTCGGACGCAGCACTGCCGGAAAGGCTAAGATGGTTGGCATGACTAGCATGACGGACCCTCTCGAAAACGACCCGATGCGCGAGCTTTCCGGGGCTGGAACGTCCACGGCCACCATTGAGCGCGAAGAACTGCGCCAGGAGGTCGAACCGGGGGACCGGGAGCGCTTTTCGCACTACGTCCGCAAGGAAAAGATCATGGAGTCGGCGCTGAGCGGTGAGCCCGTCATCGCGCTGTGCGGCAAGGTCTGGACGCCGGGCCGGGATCCGAAGAAGTTCCCTGTGTGCCCCACGTGCAAAGAGGTCTACGAAGGGCTCCGCCCGGGCAATGACGGCGGCAAGGGTCCCGGAGGGGACTCAGGCAGCAACAAGTAGTGACGGAGACGCTCTTTGGCGGCCCCACCCTGCCCCCGGCCTATCCGGAACGCGCAGCCTGGGGAACCGCCCCGAAACTCCGTGCCTGGCAGCAGGAAGCACTTGACCTCTACCTGGCCAAAAGCCCCCGGGATTTCCTCGCGGTCGCAACGCCCGGCGCCGGTAAGACCACCTTCGCCCTGCGCATCGCCTCAACGCTCATCGATTCCGGCGCGGTAAACCGTGTGACCATCGTGGCGCCCACCGACCACCTCAAACGGCAGTGGGCTGACGCCGCGGCCAAGGTGGGCATCGCGATTGACCCCAACTTCAAGAACTCGGACGGCCAGCACGGCCGCGGATTCATCGGTGTCGCCGTCACGTACGCCCAGGTGGCCAGCAAACCGATGCTGCACCGCGCCAAGACCGAGGCCGCCCGCACCCTGGTGATCCTGGACGAGATCCACCACGGTGGCGAGGCCCTGTCCTGGGGCGACGGGCTGCGGGAGGCCTTCGACCCCGCGATCCGCCGGCTCGCGCTGACCGGAACACCGTTCCGTTCGGACACCTCGCCCATCCCGTTCGTGGAATACGCCGAGGACCGCGACGGCATCCGCCGCTCCCGGGCTGATTACACCTACGGCTATGGCAACGCCCTGCGGGACCATGTGGTCCGGCCCGTCATGTTCATGGCGTATTCGGGCCAGATGCGCTGGCGTACCAGTGCCGGCGAGGAGATGGCGGCGTCGCTGGGCGAGGCTGCCGTCACGAAAGACATCACTTCGCACGCCTGGCGGACCGCACTGAACCCGGCCGGTGAGTGGATCCCCGCCGTCCTCGCCGGAGCGGACAGGCGGCTCAGCGAGGTGCGCCGCACGGTGCCCGACGCCGGCGGCCTGGTGATCGCCACGGACCACGAGGACGCCCGGGCCTACGCCGGGCAGCTGAAGCGGATCACGGGGGAGTCGCCCACGGTGATCCTCTCCGACGACGCCAAGGCCTCGAGCAAGATCGAGGAGTTTACCGCCAGCGAAAAGCGGTGGATGGTGGCTGTCCGGATGGTGTCCGAAGGCGTTGACGTGCCGCGTCTGTCCGTTGGTGTGTACGCAACCTCAACGTCCACGCCGCTGTTCTTTGCCCAGGCTGTGGGGCGTTTCGTGCGTGCCCGCAAGCGAGGCGAAACTGCCTCGGTGTTCCTGCCGTCCGTCCCCACGCTGATGGCGCTGGCCAACTCCATGGAAATGGAGCGGGACCACGCCCTGGACCGGCCGGAGAAAGAAGACGGCGACGGCCTGTTCAACCCCGAGGACTCGCTGATGGCCGAGGCCAACCGGGAGGACAAAGCCTCGGACAGCCTCACCAAGGGCAAGTTCGAGGCGCTGGACTCGCAGGCGTCCTTCGACAGGGTCCTGTTCGACGGCGGCGAGTTCGGCACCGGCGGCGAGGTAGGGTCCGACGACGAGATGGACTTCCTGGGCATTCCCGGGCTCCTGGACGCTGAGCAGGTGGGCACGCTGTTGCGGCAGCGCCAGCATGAGCAGCTGAACCGGAAAAACCGGAAGGGGCCGGCAGCGGCGGAAACCGTCATCCCCGCGGTACCGGACCACAGGATGCTGATGGACCTGCGGAACGAGCTTGCGAAGAATGTGGCGGCATGGGCTGCCCGGACCGGCACTCCGCACGGCATGGTGCACACGAAGCTGCGCACCGTCTGCGGCGGTCCCGCGGTGGCCCAGGCCAACGAGGAACAGCTGCAGGCGCGGTTGCGGAAGCTTCAGGACTGGTTCGTCGGCCGCAAGTAGCCGCTGTGCCAAGAGGAATGGCCGGGCCCTAAGGCCCGGCCATTCCTCTTGGTTCCTGCTTTCAGGCGACGTCCACGCCGCCGAGTTCCATCTCTGCGACGGATTCTTCAAGGTCCTCAGCAATGCCTGCCGTGAGGGAACGGACCACGGTGACCGAGTATCCTGCCTGGACGGCGTCGAGTGAGGTGGCCAGCACGCAGTAGTCGGTGGCGATCCCAACCACCACAACGTCCTCGACGTCATGGCTTTGCAGCCAGTCGTCGAGGCCAACGGCGTCCCCGTCGGTCTCAAGGGCGTCTGCTGCTGAACCGGCCTGGCGCTCCCCGGTGGGGACCGCGTCCTCGGGTGCCAGCAGTCCCTCGAAGCCCGAGTACGCGGCAGCGTATTGGCCCTTCCGGAAGTACGCCTCGATGTATTCGGTGTCCAGGTCCCGATGGAGGTCCGCCCCGCGGGTTCCCGCGACGCAATGCGCCGGCCAGCTGTCCTTGAAATCAGGGGTTTCGGAAAAGTGTCCGCCCGGATCGATGTGCCAGTCCTGGGTGGCGACAATGTGGTCGAACTCGTTGTGGTGGGCGTCGACGTATTCGCTGATGGCGCCTGCCACGGCAGCGCCGCCGTCAACGGCAAGTGAGCCGCCCTCGCAGAAGTCGTTCTGGACGTCGACAATAATCAGTGCGCGTGACATCAGTCCTCCTCAGTTCTCTTCATAGATGGTGGGGATTGCTGCCTCGCCGCGCTGCAGCCGGTTGACCACCGGCGGCAGTTCGGCCATGGAATCGGCGTGCCGCCGGGCCGCCCGCACTACTCCTTCGTGCCCGGTCCACCCCGGGAGGAGCTCGCCGTTTTTCATGAACTGCTGCAGCAGGACGCGGTCGTTCCCGTCGTCTTCAGGGCGGTGGCCCACGCCCACCACCTCCGCCGTTGCCGTTCCACGGCTGTCCAGCTTGCGCAGCGCATACTTGCGCCCGCCCACGCTGGCCTTGTTCTTGGCGGCCTTGGCCACGGACACATACGCGCCGTCATCGCCCGTCCGGCTGACCAGCTTGTAGACCATGCTGGCGGTGGGGGCGCCGGAACCGGTGACCAGCGACGTGCCCACACCGTAGGCGTCCACCGGAGCGGACTGCAGGGCGGCGATGGCGTACTCGTCGAGATCGGACGTGACCATGATCTTGGTGTTCTCGTTGCCGAGGTCGTCCAGGAGCCGGCGGACCCACTGGGCCTGGGCCACGAGGTCACCCGAGTCCAACCGCACTGCACCCAGCCGGGGACCGGCAATGTCCACGGCCGTGCGGACGGCCTGTTCGACGTCGTACGTGTCCACCAGGAGGGAGGTGCCCTCGCCGAGGGAAGCGATCTGCGCCTCGAAGGCTTCGCGTTCGGTGTCATGAAGCAGCGTAAACGAGTGCGCGGCGGTGCCCACCGTCTTGATGCCGTACCGGATGCCGGCCTCAAGGTTGGAGGTGCTGCCGAAGCCGGCGATCACGGCGGCACGCGCGGCCGAAGCAGCCGCTTCCTCGTGGGTGCGCCGCGATCCCATCTCAATGCAGGGGCGGCCGCCGGCCGC
The DNA here is from genome assembly GCF_030818145.1 of Pseudarthrobacter sp. SORGH_AS 212. NCBI lineage: Bacteria > Bacillati > Actinomycetota > Actinomycetes > Micrococcales > Micrococcaceae > Pseudarthrobacter > Pseudarthrobacter sp. SORGH_AS 212. The sequence continues at coordinate 3,803,696 of NZ_JAUTAA010000001.1, forward strand.
GCTGACCATGCGCGACGCGGCAGAAGCGATGGCGCTGTCGTGGTTGAGGACGGACAGGATGTACGTCTCCAGCATGCAGGCTTCGGCGAACGTACCCTCGACGATCAGGATGGGGGAATTGGGGAAGTAGGCCTCACCCTCCGCGTAGCCCCAGATGTCACCGGAGAACCGGTAGGAGGCCAGGTACTCCAGCGTGGTGTCATCCACCACCTTGGTGCGGGCCAGGAAATCCAGCTCCGCCTTCCCGAAGCGGAAGTTGGCGATGCCCTCCAGCAGCCGGCCCGTGCCTGCCACGATGCCGTACCTGCGGCCGTCCGGGAGCCGCCGGGCAAAGGCCTCGAACACCGACTTGCGGTGGGCCGCGCCGGAATGGAGCGAAGCCTGCAGCATGGTCAGCTCGTAGTGGTCTGTATAAAAGGACGTGCGGGGATGGTCCCAGCCGGCAGAGGTACTCACGAAAATCACTCTAGTAGCCAGCCCCATAGAATGGACAGATGACCATTAGCGTTGCGCCCGGCCCTGACACGCAGGAGGGCACCCGGACCGGAACAGCGGAGTCCACAGACACCCTGGCCGCCCCGGACATCCCCTGGAACCTGGTGATCTGGAACGATCCCGTCAACCTCATGAGCTACGTCAGCTACGTTTTCCAAAGCTATTTCGGATATTCGGAGACCAAGGCGAACAAGCTCATGATGGAGGTCCACAAGAAGGGCCGGTCCATCGTGACGCACGGCAGCAAGGAACAGGTGGAGCGCCACGCGGTGGCCATGCACGGCTTCGGGCTGTGGGCCACCGTGGAAAAGGCAAGCGGCACGTCCGGCAACTCCGGCCAGGGCAAGGGGAAACGTGGCTAAGGCATTCAAGTACGGACTCAAGGGCATCACCGGATTCCTGGAACCAACCGAGCGCGAACTCCTGCGGAGCCTGATTGCCGATGTCATCTCCATGCTGCAGCCGGAGGAACGCGAAGGCCAGGACCCGCTGGCGGCACTTATCGGGCTGGACATGGACGTGGTGGAGCCCACCGACCGTGCGGTCAGGCGGTTGCTGCCGAACGTGGTCAAGGACGACGGCGCCGCCTCGCTGGAGTTCCGCCAGCTCACCGAGCGCTCGCTGCGGGAAACCAAGATCGGAGCGTTGCGGGCCGCGGCGCTGGACCTGGACAAGGACGAGATCGTCCTGACCACCGAGGGCGCGAAGCACTGGTCCGCCGCGCTGAACGACGTCCGCCTGGTGCTGGCCGAACGGCTGGACATCCGCGACGAACAGGATGCCGAACACGTCCACCTGATGCAGGACTGGTCCCAGGCCGAAGACGTGGAAAGCTACCTGGCGCTGGTCTACAACTTCACCACCTGGCTGCAGGAATCACTGGTGCAGGCCATGCTGCAGTCGATGGAAACCCGCCGGTGAGCGGCCGCCGCCACGCTGGCAGCCGGGCCTGTGACACATCAGACACGAGTTCCAGGCCACAACATGATGGCTGAGGCTTCAGGGAAGACCTATCCTCGAATAATCATGACAACAGCCTCGAGCAAGGAGCCGTCAGCGGTCGCTGCACAGGCGTCCGCAGCCAGCGCCCTTCCCGCAGCGGCGCTGGAAACCCGGCCCATCGGCGTTTTCGACTCCGGCGTAGGCGGCCTCACGGTGGCCCGCTCCATCATCGACCAGCTGCCCAATGAGTCCATCCTTTACGTGGGAGATACGGCGCACGGGCCTTACGGGCCGCTGCCCATCGCCGAAGTCCGCGCCAATGCCCTCGGCGTCATGGACGAACTGGTGGACTCCGGCGTCAAGCTGCTCACCATAGCCTGCAACTCGGCGTCGGCCGCGGTGCTCCGGGACGCCCGCGAACGGTACACGGCCAAGTACGGCATCCCTGTCATTGAAGTCATCCAGCCCGCGGTCCGCCGAGCCGTGGCGGCCACCCGCTCCGGGCGGGTGGGCGTCATCGGCACCTCCGCCACTGTCGGCTCCCGTGCCTACGAGGACACCTTCGCCGCAGCCCCGGACCTGCACATCACCTCAGTGGCCTGTCCTGAATTCGTCAGCTACGTCGAGGCCGGCATCACCACCGGGCCGGAGTTGCTTGCCGTTGCCGAGGAATACCTGGCACCCCTGAAGGCCTCGGGCGTGGACACCGTGGTGCTGGGCTGCACCCACTACCCGCTGCTGACCGGCGTCATCTCCTACGTCATGGGGGCGGATGTCACCCTCGTCTCCAGCGCCGAGGAAACCGCCAAGGACGTCTACCGGGCCTTGGCAACCAACAACCTGCAGCGCACGGCGGCCGCCCCGCCGGAGCACCATTTCGTGGCCACCGGCGATGCCGCGCAGTTCGAGACACTGGCCAGGCGGTTCCTCGGGCCCGAGGTGCTGTCCGTCCGCCATGTGGACCACGTTGCCGCCCAGTACCCCACGGGCAGCCTGGCCCGCATCACGCCCGAGATGATCGCCGCCGCCCAGAGCGCGCGGACCCGGCCACGGATCTCCAACTTCGTGGACCGCGCTCTTGCGGACACCGGCCCCGCCGGCAGCACCGGGGGGACCGGCCTGTGAAGCTCACCATCGTCGGCTGCACCGGCTCGTTCCCCGGCCCCGGGTCCCCGGCATCGTGCTACCTCCTGACGGCCACCGACGGGGAGCGGACCTGGAAAGTGGTCATGGACCTCGGCAGCGGTGCGCTCGGCGCCATCCAGCGCTACACGGACCTGGAGGACATCGACGCGATCTTCCTCACCCACCTGCACCCGGACCACTGCATGGACCTGTGCGGACTGCACGTCGCCGTCCGCTGGAAGCCCGGCGGCTGGGACCGCGGCCGCATTCCCGTCTGGGGGCCGGCCGCCACCGCCGACAGGATGGCCACCGCGTACGGGCTGGACCTGGACCCCGGGATGCACGAGGAATTCGACTTCACCAACTGGAGCGAACGCCGGCCCGTTACGGTTGGCCCCTTCACGGTGACGCCTTACGCCGTGAACCATCCCGTGGAGGAGGCGTACGCACTCCGGGTAGAGGTGGTGGAACCGGACAAGGACGGCAACCCGGTGGCCCGGACGCTCACCTACTCCGGGGATACGGACTCCTGCCCCGGCCTGGAAGAGGCAGCGAAAAACGCCGACCTGTTCCTGTGCGAGGCGGCCTTCGAGGAAGGCCGCGATGACGGGATCAAGGATGTCCACCTCACCGGCAAGCGCGCCGGCGAAGCAGCAGCGGCCGCTAACGCCCGCAGGCTCCTGCTGACCCACATTCCTGTCTGGACCTCGCAGACCACCGTCATGGCTGAAGCGCGCCCGGTTTTCCCGGGTGATGTTGCCGTGGCCGTGGCCGGAGTGCACTACACCATCTAGCAGCCCGTTCAACTAGCCCGGCTGCCGGGGCGGACCGGGCCCTGGCACTCGATAAGCTAAAGGCATGACTTCTGAAGCAACTGCAGTGCCCATTGTGCGCGCCGACGGCCGCGCCCCCGACCAGCTCCGGCCCATCAGCATCACCCGCGGATGGTCCAACCAGGCTGAAGGTTCGGCGCTGATCGAATTCGGCAACACCAGGGTCCTGTGCACCGCTTCCCTGACCGCCGGGGTCCCGCGCTGGCTCAAAGGGGAGGGCAGGGGCTGGGTCACCGCCGAATACGCCATGCTCCCGCGCGCCACCAACACCCGCTCCGACCGGGAGTCCGTCAAGGGCAAGATCGGCGGCCGCACCCATGAGATCTCCCGGCTCATCGGCCGGTCCCTGCGCTCGATCATCGACACCAAGGCCCTTGGTGAGAACACCATCGTCCTGGACTGCGACGTCCTCCAGGCCGATGGCGGCACCCGGACCGCGGCGATCACCGGCGCCTACGTGGCCCTCGCCGACGCCATCCGCTTCGCCCGCGACAACAAGCTGATCGCGCGGAACGCCCAGCCGATGACTGACACCATCGCTGCCGTCTCCGTCGGCATCATCGACGGCGTTCCAATGCTGGACCTGCCCTACGTCGAGGACGTCCGGGCTGAGACGGACATGAACGTTGTAGTCACCGGTTCCGGCAAATTCGTGGAGGTCCAGGGCACCGCCGAGGGCGCGCCCTTCGACCGGGACGAACTGAACCAGCTCCTGGACCTGGCGCTGCTGGGCACCACCCAGCTCGCCGCCATCCAGCGCGAGACGCTGGCGGACACCCTGTGAGTGCTGCGGCCACCCCGCGGCTGGTCCTTGCCACGCACAACAAGGGCAAGCTGCGGGAGCTGCGCGAGCTCCTGCGCGGCCAGGTGCCGGGGCTCGACGTCGATACCCAGGTGGTGGATGCGGCTGCGGCGGGTGCGCCGGACGTCGTCGAAACGGGCGTCACCTTTGCCGAAAACTCGCTGCTGAAGGCCCGCGCCGTCGCCGAAGCAACGGGCCTGGTGGCCATAGCCGATGACTCGGGCCTTGCCGTCGATGTGATGGGCGGCGCGCCGGGCATCTTCTCGGCGCGGTGGTCCGGCAGGCACGGCGACGACGAAGCCAACCTCAATCTCCTCCTGGGCCAGCTCTCCGATGTGCCGGACCAGCACCGCGGTGCCGCGTTCGTCTGTGCAGCGGCCCTGGCTGTCCCGGCAGCCGAGGGGGAGGACACGCGCGAGGTGGTGGAGTACGGGCAGCTCGAGGGCGTCCTGCTGCGCGAGCCCCGCGGGGCGGGCGGTTTCGGTTATGACCCCATCCTGCAGCCGGCCGGCCACGACCGCAGCTGTGCCGAACTGTCGGCCGCGGAGAAGAACGCCATCAGCCACCGCGGCAAGGCCTTCCGTGCCCTGCTGCCGTCCATCGTGGCGGCACTGGAAGCGCAGCCCGCCTGAGGCCGGGCTGACCCGGGAACGACCCGGAAATATGCATGAAAAAAGGCGCGGTCCCGTCAAGGGGGACCGCGCCTTTCGCCATCCGCCCCTAGGGGTGGCGGGGAGTCTTGTGTTCGTCCTCCGGAGTGTGTTCCTCAATGAACTCGTCCACGGCGTCGGTACCGTAGGCCCTGGCCTGCCGCTTGGCGGACATGCCGCGCAGGACCTCGATGCCGATGGGCAGCACAGATACCAGCACGATGGCGATGAAGATGACGTCCAGGTTGTCCCGCACCCACGGGACCTTGTCACCGAGGAGGAAGCCGAGCAGCGTCACACCACCTCCCCAGAGCACCGCACCGATGACGTTGTAGAGGAAGAACTTCTTGCGGTCCATCTGCGCCACGCCCACTATGACCGGCACGAAAGTCCGGATGATGGGGACGAAGCGGGCCAGGATCAGTGCCTTGCCGCCGTGCTTTTCGAAGAACGCGTGGGCGTTCTCCACGTTTTCCCGCTTGAACAGCCGCGAATTCGGCTTGTTGAAGATGGCAGGGCCCGCCTTGGACCCGATGAAGTAGCCGGTCTGGTTGCCGATGATGGCCGAAATCACAATCAGCAGGGCAAGCAGCCACACGTTGAACTTGATGGTGTCCGTGGCAACCAGCAGGCCCGCCGTGAACAGCATGGAATCGCCGGGGAGGAAGAAGCCCACCAGCAGGCCGGTCTCCGCGAAGACGATGCCGCACACCAGCAAGACCACCCATGGCGCCAGGGCAGGATCTGCCAGGAAGATCTGGGGGTTCAGCCAGTCGGGGAGGAAGGAAGCCAGCTGCGGCTGGACCGGTCCTGCACCGCCCAGCATGGACACAGCAAGGTGGTTCATCAGGGGAAAGTTCACCCTTCAAGGGTACTTGACGGGCCTGCGCCGGGCGGTCCGGACTGGCCTGCAGCCTGTCGGGTCCGGGCGCCTTCCGGCGGTAAGGTTGCTGGCGTGGGTTTGGACTTTACGGCGATTGACTTTGAAACGGCGAACGGCTTCAGGGGCTCTCCCTGTGCAGTGGGCCTGACGAAAGTCCGCGGCGGCCGGGTGGTGGAGGAAGCGGCGTGGCTGATGCGGCCACCTGCGGACCATGACCACTTCGAGTACCACAACGTGCGGATCCACGGCATCACCGCCGCGGACGTTGCGGGCCGGCCCCGCTTCGGTGACCTGTTTCCTGAAATTGGGGCCTTCATCGGCGACGACGTGCTGGCAGCCCACAATGCCGCCTTCGACCTGGGTGTGATCCGCTCGGCCCTGGAGGTCTCCGGACTTCCCGGCCCCGCGTACGACTACGTCTGCACCGTGATGCTGTCCCGCCGGTGCTACTCCCTGGTGTCCAACTCCCTGCCGTTCGCTGCGGAGGAGGCCGGCGTCCCGTTGCTCCGGCACCACGACGCCGCGGAGGATGCCCGTGCCTGCGCCGGTATCCTGATCGACATCGCCCGGCGCAACGGGGCCAACAGCCTGGCCGAGCTCTATCTTTCACTGGGGCTCGTGATGCCCCGGCAGCACGCGTTCGATCCGGCGGTGGACCAGTTGTCCAAGCAAAGCCTGACCGCCCTTGCCGGCGGGTCGGGGAACGGGGCCGCGCTGGTCCGGCCCTTCCAGTCCGGCTGGCCGGACGAGGGCCCCAACCCGGAGCCCAACCCGGATGCGGAGCCCGGCCATCCCCTCTACGGACAGACAGTGGTCTTCACCGGTCAGTTGTCCATCGGGCGGCCGGAGGCGAAGGTCCGTTCGGCCGAGGCCGGCGCCCGGACGGAAAGCCGGGTGACCGGCAGGACCACAGTCCTGGTGGTCGGTGACGGATTCGTAGCCGCGGACCTCCGTTCCGGGCGGCTGACGGGCAAGGCCCGCAGGGTGCTTGAGCTCCACGACCGCGGGCAGGCCATTGAGGTGCTGTCCGAGGGGGAGTTCCTGCAGATGGTGGGGAGCATGGCGGGCGCAGCAACCGCGTAGCCTCCCTGCATGCCAAGTTGCCACCGCAGGCAGGCCAAGCGGCGTTTCCCCACCGCATGGAGTTCACGGGAAGCAACAATCCTTTCCCCCGGCAGCGGCCCGATCCTAGCCTTGCACCATGAGCCTCTTCGCCTTCCCCAACCCCGTTAACGAGTACGCGGCCCGCGTCACTGCAGGCCTGGTGGTGCTCGCGGCGATTGGCACAGCATTGAGCGGTTCCGTCTGGGGGCTGGCGGCCATCGCCGCGGGGTTCTGGCTGAGGCTGCTGTTCGGCCCGCGGATCTCGCCGCTGGCCTTGCTGTCTGTGAAGGTCATCACGCCGCGGCTGGGCAAGGTCAAGCTCGTGGCCGGACCGCCTAAACGGTTCGCCCAGGGGATGGGCGCGGTGGTGTCAACCGCGGCGCTTATCCTGTTCATCGCCGGTGCCGTACCGGCGTCGTGGGCTGTCCTGGGCGTCCTGATCGTGGCGGCCTCGCTGGAGGCATTCCTGGCGTTCTGCCTGGGCTGCGTGGTCTTCGGCTGGCTTCAGCGCCGCGGGTTGATTCCTGAGGACGTCTGCGAAGCGTGCAACAACATCAGCCTTCGCCGGTTGTGACTTTCACCAGGAGGTCCGCCATGCCCCGGATTACTTCCGGGGCCTCGAGCACGTCAAGCCACTCTTCCGGCAGGCAAGCCTCGCCGTAGTAGGCGCCCAGGATGTTGCCCGCCACGGATCCCGTGGAGTCGCTGTCGCCGCTGTGGTTCACGGCCAGTGCCACGGCGTCGCGGAAGTGCCGCACCGGAGTGTCCGCGGCTGCGTCATCGGCGGGGCGGGTGGCCAGGACGGCGTAAAGTCCGACGGCGAGCGCCTCCTCCGCAACCCAGCCCTCGCCAAGTTCGGCCACGAGTTCCTCGGGCGGGACAATGCCCTTGGCCGCCAGCCGCAGCGCCACCTCAAGACGCTGGGGCAGTTCGGGCGCCACGCCGGTGATGCCGGGCGGCGTGGGCAGTTACCGCAGCAGCCGCATCGTGCAAAGCTTCGCCTGAGATGAGGCGGTGGATCAGGAGGCTGAACACCCCGGCGCTCTGCCGCGCCGAAGGATGCCCGTGCGTCAGGGAGGCGGCGTCGGCACTCAACTTGTAGACGGCGTCGTGCGTCACGTGTGGCACCAGCCCGAAAGGTGCCGAACGCATGACGGTTCCGCAGCCTTTGGAGTCCGGATTCACGGGCCGGAAGGAAGTTCCCATTTCTCCGGTTACCAATCCGGAAATGCAGGCCCGGCCGGGGTGGCGGCGCTGGTGCAGGACAGCCTGCCCGTCGATCCAGCGGGCCTGCGGGGCCGGTGCCGCGGGCCCGGCATCCTCGCCCTGGGTGGCAAGCCACCGCAGGTAGGCGAGCCACAGGCACGCGTTGACGTCGGCGCCGACTCCCGAGTTGGCCCACTCCAGCGCTTCAACCAGGCCGTCCACGGTGTACAGGGTCATCTGCGTATCGTCGGAGATGTGGGTGCTGCCGGAAACGGCAGCGAAGTCCCTCAGCCCGTCCGGGCCGAAGCGGCGCCGGATGTCGGCAATCGGATCGAATTCAACTTCGTAGCCGAGGGAGTCGCCGAGTGCGCCGCCGAGCAGGCATCCGTGGATGCGGGACTTCAGTGCGGGCACGCCAGTGTCAGAGCTCATGCTGCAAATCTACCGTGGGCGTACCGCGGGCCGGAAAGCAGTTGCGCGGGACTGCTCCGCCTGACCCGCGGCGGAGCCGGCGTCCGGTTGGTGTCCAGCCAACGCCCAGCCGGGGCTGGAAGAATACTGGGGTTGCCCGGCGGCAGCACCCCTGGCCCCTACCCAAAAGGTCCCATCATGAGCACTACCGTTCCTGACCGACACGATGCCCTTCCCGGCACTTCCGACGCCGTCCGTCCGGGCCTGCTGCCCAGGCTTGGCGCCGAAGCGTTCGGCAGCCTCTTCATCGCCGTCGCCGGCCTTGGCGTACCGCTGTTCAGCATCCCGCAGTCCAGCCCCCTTCCCGCAGCCCTGGCAGCCGGCCTCGCCGTGACAGCGGCGATGCTCGCGGTGGGGCACGTTTCCGGCGGGCACTTCAACCCGGCCATCACCCTGGGCCACCTTCTCGCCGGGCGGATGCGTGCCGGCGCGGCAGCCGCCTACGCCGTTGCCCAGCTGGCCGGCGCCGTGGTGGGGGCCTTGGTGCTGTTCGCGGTACTGCGCACCTTGCCGGGCATCGCGGACAGCCGCACGGCCTTCGATACGGTCACCGCCGGCTTCGGTGAGCACTCGATTATCCAGGCGCCCGTGGCCGCGGTACTGCTCCTTGAGGTGCTGGGTGCGGCCATCGTCGTTGCCGTCTTCCTTGGAGCTGCCGCCCGCGAAAAGGCCGGGGCTGTCGTCGCACCTTTTGCCGTGGGCCTGACCTTCGCCGCCCTCCTGCAGTTGGGACAGGCAGTGGGAAACCTGCCCTACAACCCCGCCCGGGCGGTGGCGTCCGCCGTCTTCAGCTCAGGCTGGGCTGTTGAACAGGTCTGGGTCTTCCTGGTGGCGCCGCTTGCGGGTGCGGCCATCGCAGGCCTGCTGTTCCGCATCTTCCGCGGCACGGCGGCGCCCGCGCCCGCCGCCGGGGACGCGTCCGACGACGATGCCGCCTTGGACGGGCGCCCTGAGGTTGCTGCGGAGGCCGGCACGGACGCCACAGCCGGCGCCGCCGGGGAAGCTCGCAGCGCGGGGCAGCCGGAACGTGCGGCCGGGTCCACCGGCGGCGCCGCCAGCGAGGCCCAGGAGTTCTTCGACGGCAAGCGGGGCTGAGGGCCCCTTGCTGTGGGATGCCACGGACGCGTTGCGGCGCTGGCGCAAACTGTCGGTGGCAGCCGATAGCTTAGAACGATGCGGTTACTTCACACATCGGACTGGCACCTCGGCCGGTCTTTCCACGGGGTGGGCATGCTTGATGCCCAGCGTGCTTTCGTCAGCCAGCTCGTGGCGGCGGTATCGGATCACGGGGTCGACGTTGTCCTGATCGCAGGGGACGTCTACGACCGCGCCCTGCCTGGCGTCGACGTCGTGCGCCTGCTGGATGAGGCCCTCGTGGGGATCACGGCCGCCGGGGCAAAGGTGGTCCTCACCAGCGGCAACCATGACTCCGCCATCCGCCTGGGCTTTGCGGCCCGGCTGCTCGAACGCGGGGGAGTGCACCTGCGGACACGCGTGGAAGACCTGGACAAGCCGCTGCTTCTGCCGCTGGGCCCGGATGCGGCCGGCAGGGATGCCGTCGCCGCCATCTACGGCATCCCCTGGCTGGAACCGCGGCTCGTGGCCGAGCCGCTGGGTGTGGAGGCGGCCAGCCATTTCGACGTCACCAGCGCTGCCACCACTCTGATCCGGGAGGACATCGCGCGGCGCGCCGGCTCCGCTGTGGTCCATTCAGTGGTCCTGGCCCACACCTTCGCCAGCGGCGGCATCAGCTCGGACAGCGAACGTGAACTCAGTATCGGCGGGGTGGGAGCAGTCCCGCTGGACCTGTTCGACGGCTTCAGCTACACGGCGCTGGGCCACCTGCACGGACGCCAGTCCCTTTCGCCGCAGGTCCGGTACTCAGGCTCACCGCTGGCGTATTCCTTCTCCGAGGCCAACCACAGCAAAGGCGCCTGGCTGGTGGACCTCGGCCCGGACGGCGTCACGGCTGTGGAGGAAGTGCTGTGGGACGCGCCGCGCGCCCTGGCGGTCCTGCGGGGTCCCTTGGCGGAACTGCTGGAGTCACCGGAGCATGCATGCGCCGAAACCGCCTACTGCCAGGTCACACTGACGGATGACCAACGTCCGGCACGCGCCATGGAGCGGCTCCGGGCGAGGTTCCCCGACACCTTGGTGCTGGGCTTCGACCCCGAGGGCGGCACACCGGCGCTGTCCACCAGCTACAGCAGCAGGCTCGCCGAAGCCCCGGACGACCTCGCAGTGTGCTGCGGGTTCCTCGAACATGTCCGTGGCCGAACGCCGGACGATGCCGAGAAGGCAGCGCTCGCGGCCGCACTGGAGAACGTCCGGCTCCAGGAGGCGGCACTGTGAGGATCCACCACCTTCGCATCTCTGGCTTCGGCCCCTTCGCCGGAACCGAGGACGTTGACTTTGACCGGCTAAGCGGGCACGGACTGTTCCTCCTGAACGGGCCAACGGGTGCAGGAAAAACCAGTGTCCTGGATGCCATCTGCTTTGCCCTGTACGGCTCTGTGCCTGGTGCACGGCAGGACGGCAAACGCCTCCGGAGCGACCATGCCGAACCCGCGCAGGAACCTGCGGTGACCCTGGAATTCTCGGCGCAGGGCCGGCGCTTCGAAGTCACCCGTTCGCCCGCCTGGGACAAGCCGAGCGCGCGCGGCAGGAACGGCTTTACCACGCAGCAGGCAAAGACGCTCCTGCGGGAGCGTGTTGACGGCGCCTGGGTGGAAAAGTCAGCCCGCAATGACGAGGCCGGTGCGGAGATCACCGCGCTGCTGGGGATGGACCGCGATCAGTTCACCCGCGTGGTGATGCTCCCGCAGGGTGACTTTGCCGCCTTCCTCAGGTCGAAGGCTGCCGACCGGCTCGAGCTGCTGCAGAAGCTTTTTGGTACCCAGCGCTTCGAAGCCCTGGAACAGGAGCTCTCCCGGGAGGCGCTGGCGGCCCGGGAAAGCGTTGCTGCACTGTCGGGACAACTGGAACTGCTCACTGCGCGTGCCGAATCCGAGGCCGCCTCCCTGGAGTTGGCGGCGGATGGCGCCCCGGCGGCGGACAACGCGGCCGAACGGCTGGAGTGGCTGCAAGGAGCCGTCGCGCAACGCCTGGAGGTACTTCGCGGTTCCGCGGCGGACGCCGAAGCGGCGGCGGCCGTGCGGACGCTGGCTGTCGATGAGGAAACCGGACGCCGCGAACGGCGGCGCAGGCTTGAAGCGGCCGAAGCGCGGCGGGATGCTGTATCGGATGCGGCTCCCCGTCTCGAAGAACTTGCGGCCCGCCTGGCGCGGCACCGCAAGGCCGAGGTCCTCGAGGGCCAGCTGAAGAACGTTGACAGTGCTGCGGCCAGGGTGGCCAGTGCGTCCCGGGCCGCGGAATCGGCACTGACGTTCCTCCGTCTTGCCGCTGACGATGACCCCGAACTGGCACCGTTGGAACTTACGGACGGCGCCGTGGCCGGGAGCAGTGCATCTTCCCTGCCGGCATCCGTCACGGCGTCTGCCGCCGATGAACTGGGCCGGCTCCGCTCCCTGTTGGCCGTCGTGGAGGCGCGCCTTCCGGACGAAGACAGGCTGCAGGCCCTGCGGAAGCGTCACGCCGAACTTGGCAGGAAACAGGCAGAGTTGGAGGCAGCCGGAGCCAAGCTCGGGGTCCGCTCCGCGGCCCTCCTCGACGAACGGGCAGGCCTCGAAGCCGGGCTGGGGCCATTGGAGCTGCTGGCGGGAACAGCTCCGCTGCGCGGCAAGGAAGCCGCGTCAGCAGGAGAGCTCCTGGATGTGGTGCGCCGCCACGCTTCAGCTGTCGCGGCGCGCAATGCGGTTAAGCTGCGCTGCGATGCGGCCAGGGAACGCCAACTGGAGGCCAAGCAGCAATGGCTGGACCTGAGGGAGGAGCGGCTTACCCATGCCGCTGCGGAACTTGCCGCCCAACTGCAGGCCGGTGACCCGTGCCCGGTGTGCGGCAGCGCGGAGCATCCCGCACCTGCGGCCGGCGGCAGCCAGGGCCCCGGGCTGGCCCAGGCAGAGGAAGCAGCACACGTCGCCTACGAGGCTGCGGACGGGGCCCTTGCCCGGGTCGGCGCCGAACTGGCCCACGCTGAGCAGTCTGTGGCAGTTCTTGCCGGGCAGGGCGGCGACACTCCCGAGGAAGAGGCCCTGGCCGCCGCCGGAGAGGCGCGTACTGCAGCTGCTGAGGCGGAGCGCGCGGCAGCCGAACTTTCAGAAGTCCGCGGAAAACTTGAGGCACTGGATGCTGGAATTGCCGAGGCAGCAGCCGCCAAAGCCGGAATTGATGCGGGGCTGGCACAGGCAGAGTCATCGCTGGCAGAGGTATCTGACCAGGCCGCTGCGCTGGACGAGGCCCTGTCCGGTCTGCGGGCCGGGCGTCCCAGCCTGGCCCGGCGCCTGCGCTCGCTGGAGGGCGCAGTGGCTGTGCTCGACAAGGCCGTGGCAGCGCAGGCCGCACTGACAGCGGCGCAGTCACAGGCGGACGACGCCCGTGAACAGCTCGAGCTGGCGTTGCCGTCGGCCGGCTTCGCGACGGCCAACGAGGCACGCGGCCAACTCCTCGACAGCACGGAGGCCGACGGACTCCTGGCCGAAGTCCGTGCCGGCCAGGATGAGGCAGCCAGGGTGCGGGAGCTGTTCGCTGCCGAGGACCTGGTGCGCGCCGCGGAAGAGAAATCCGGAGGATTTGAACCCAGCGAGGAACGGCTCACAGGGCTCGAAAACGAAGCTGCGGAGGCCCGCGAACGGGCGCGCCAGGCAGACCTCGCCGCCGGAATGGCCGCACGGTGCCTGGCATCGCTGGCGGCCATCAGCCAGGACTACGCCGCGTTGGCAGGTTCTGCCAGGGAACCGGCGGAGCGGGCCCGGATGCTGGCGGGGCTGGCGGACGCAGCGGCCGGCAGGGGCGAGAACACGTACCGGATGAGCCTGAACAGCTACGTCCTCGCAGCCCGCCTGGAACAGGTTGCCATTGCAGCGTCCGAGCGGCTGGTGGCGATGAGTGACGGCAGGTACCTGCTGCAGCACACTGACGCAAAAGCGGCCCGCGGGGCCAAATCCGGGCTGGGCCTGGAAGTGGTGGATCAATGGACGGGCCACCGCCGTGACACGTCCACCCTGTCCGGCGGCGAGTCCTTCATGGCGTCCCTGTCCCTTGCGCTGGGCCTCGCCGACGTCGTGCAGCAGGAATCCGGGGGAGTGGAAATCGAAACCCTGTTCGTGGACGAGGGATTCGGCAGCCTCGACGAGCAGTCCCTGGAGCAGGTCATGGACGCCCTTGAGGGACTGCGTGATGGCGGCCGCGTGGTGGGGCTCGTCAGCCACGTCGGCGAGATGAAGCAGCGGATCGGGACCCAACTGCAGGTGCTCAAGCACCGGACCGGATCCACGCTGAGGATCTCGGAGGCGCTCGACGCCGGTTGACCCGCAGCTGACCGGGCCGCGGTTAAGATGCAGGCGTAGACTGGTTCAGTTACCGGGTTGCGCGCATCGGGAGGAGGGACGATGCGCATGATTTGAACGAGCCCGGAATTGACTTCACACACTTCTTCACCGACGTCGCCGCCATCCCCGGCATCAACTGACACCGGATCCCCGTTGCAACCTGCAACTGCCGCGGGCGTTCCCCAACCGGCCAGGACCGGCCGGTTTGCCCGGCTTCCCCTGCTCGCTGGCCGCAGCTTCATTCCCCTTGGCCTTTTTGCCCGGCTTCCGCTCGCCATGCTGACGGTGGGAACCCTCACCATGGTCACTTCCGTCAGCGGGTCCTACGCGGCGGGCGGCACGGCTGCCGGGGCTGTAGGCATTGGCTCGGCCCTCGGCGCCCCGGTGCTCGGTGCGCTCGCCGACAGGCGGGGACAGCGGCCCGTCCTGCTGACCGCGGCGATCATCAACACGGTGGCGGTCCTGGCCCTGATCCTGGCGGCCACCGCCACCGTGGCTTCCGGCGGACTGTTCGGAGCCGTTATCGCGGCGGCGCTTGTCTCAGGTGCGAGTTCCCCGCAGGTAGGCCCCTTGGCCCGGGTTCGCTGGATGGCGCTGGCATCGCATGGCCCGGCGTCGCAGCAGGCCGCCGACCTTGACACTGCCCTGTCCTACGAGAGCACCGCCGACGAAGTCACGTTCGTCCTGGGCCCGGCGCTGGTGGGAATCCTGGCCAGCCTCCTGGCGCCGTGGCTGCCCCTGGCCCTGGCCGCCGCGATGACTGCCACGCTGGTACCCGCGTTCGCGGCCCACCCAACCCACCGGGCAGTGCGGCCCGCCGCACGGAAGGCAGCAACCGGGCAGCCGGCCTCCCGGGCCGGAAAGCTGCCGGCCGCCGTCGCCCTGCCTGTCGCCGCCATGGTCTGCATGGGAACGTTCTTCGGCTCGACACAAGCGGCCCTCAGCTCGTTCTCTGCGCCCTTCGCGGGGCCGGAAATCGCCGGACTGCTGTACGCGGCTGTGGGTTTGAGCTCCGCCGCCGCGGCACTCTCCGTGGCCTACTGGCCGCGCAGCTTCACATTGCCAAGGCGGTGGATCGTGTCCGCCGGTCTGATGGTCCTCCTGTCACTGCTCCTGCTGCTGCCGGATTCGCTGGCCGCCATGGTGGCCGTGCTGCTGGTCCTGGGTATCCCGGTGGGCCCGGTGATGGTGACGGTCTTTACGGCAGGCGGCATCCTGGCGCCCGCCGGCCGGCTGGGAACGGTCATGACCGCCCTGGCCAGCGGTATCGTGGCCGGCACGGCGCTGGGCTCGGCCGCCGGCGGCTTCCTGGCAGAGGCCGGTGGCCACCACCTTGCTTTCCTGGTGCCCATCGCGGCCTCCATGCTGTTGGCGCTGCTGGGCGCCGCTGCCGCCGTCGTCCTTGGGAAGCGCGGAAGCGGCAGCCGCGGCTGATGCCACCGCGCCTCCGCGGGCGGGAAGACGGTCGGGGCGGGTCAGGCCAACTGCTCCTGGATCCTCGCCGCGCTCCCCGCCAGCGCGGCACCCACGGCCCCGGGATCATGGGCGGAACGGATGTAGACGACCGCCAGCGCGGCGGGCCGGCCGCCCGGCACCCTGATGGGGGCAGCCAGGGAGGAAACCCCCGCGATGACCTCGTCGTGGCTTGCTGAGTAGCCCACCCGGCGGGCCTCGCCGGCCTCCTGCCGGTAGGCCACGCCGGTGTCCAGCCGGTCCCATTCAGCCTCGGTGAACGCTGACTGGATGGCGATGCCCGGTGCCCCGGCGTTGATGGGATGCCTCGTGCCGGGATGCTGGGCCACTGTGGCCCCCGAATGCCGCGGCTCGACCGTGACCAGCGTGATGCAGTCATGATGGTCCCAGACCGCGATGAACGCCGTCATGTCCAGGGTGTTGGCGAGGTAAGTGAGCTCGGGGAGGGCCGCAGACTGGAGGTTTCGCGACACTCCCCGTGCCAGGACGGCAAGGCCGGGGCCGGGCTGCACCTTTCCGGCGTCGTCGCGCACCAGCAGTGAGTGGTCCTCAAGGGTGCGCAGGATCCGGTAGGCCACCGATCGGTGGACGCCCATGGCATCGGCCAGTTCGGCGATAGTCAGTGGGCCGGGTGAGGCAGCAAGGATCTCCAGGGCGCGGATGCCCCGGGACAGCGTCTGGGACGCTGATGCCTGCGCCGGCGCTGGTTCGGTCCGGGCTGCCGCGGTGGGATTCATGGCTTCCATCCTAGGGCGCCTTCCGTCCCGTTCGGGGTTGGCCGCGGCCCGGTCTGCTGCGCGCCCTTGTCTACCAGACAGGATCAAGCTAATTTTCTATTTAAGAACATGCAGTTCAAATATAGAACTCACTTCCTGAGGCGTCCACCGCGAGAAATAGTCCGGAATCCGTGTTGCACCTCACATTTTCGTAGTAGTGTACTTACCAACTGACCGTTCTGTCGGTAATCCTGAAGGCGTCCGGCGGTGCAAGCCGCCAATAAACAATGGAGTTTCAATGACCACACCTTCCCAGGTGGATACACTCTCCGGTCCCAGCACACGGAGGGAAGAGCGCAAGGTCCTCGCGGGCACGCTCGTCGGCACCACCATTGAGTGGTACGACTTCTTCATCTTTGCCCAGCTGACAGCAACGCTGCTGTCCCCGCTGTTCCTGGCGCCGCTGAACGATTCAAACCCCGGACTGGCGCAGATCCTGTCCTTCGCACTGATCGGCATCAGCTTCCTTTTCCGGCCGCTCGGCGCAGTGGTTGCCGGGCACCTGGGTGACCGGCTGGGCCGCAAGGCCATGCTGGTGTTCACACTGGTCATGATGGGTGCTGCAACGGCCCTCATCGGCATGCTCCCCACCTACGCCCAGATCGGCGCCTGGGCCCCGGTCCTGCTGATCCTCCTGCGCGTCATCCAGGGCTTCTCCGCAGGCGGCGAATGGGGCGGCGCCGCCCTGATGGCCGTTGAACATGCACCCCTGAACAAGCGTGGCCTCTTCGGTGCCTACCCGCAGATCGGCGTTCCCGTGGGCATGATCCTGGCCACCGGCCTGCTCTTCTTCCTCAACAGCAGCATGTCCAAGGAAGACTTCGCTGCCTGGGGCTGGCGCGTCCCGTTCCTGCTGTCGATCGTCCTGATCGTGGTGGGTTACCTGATCCGCCGCGCTGTGGCCGAGAGCCCTGTCTTCCAGGAGATGGCATTGCGGAAGAAGGAAAGCAAGGCCCCACTCGGCGAGCTTATCCGCAACCACAAGCTGCCGGTCCTGTACTCCACCCTGATCTTCATCGGCAACAATGCGGCCGGCTACCTGCTGATCGCGTTCTTCATCTCCTACGCCACGAGGACCCTCAAGATGCCCACCCCGCAGATCCTGCTGGCCACCACCCTGGCATCATTCGGCTGGCTCATCTTCACCCTGGTGGGCGGCTGGCTCTCCGACAAGATCGGCAGGGTCAAGACGTTCCTGGCCGGCTACGCCATCGTGTTCGCCTGGATGCTTCCCATGTTCGCTTTGATCGATACGAAGAACATCTGGCTCTACGGTGTGGCACTGTTCGTCCTCACCATCGGACTGGGACTGTCCTACGGGCCTATGTCCGCCATGTACGCCGAAATGTTCCCGGCCAACGTCCGGTACTCCGGCATCTCGATCGGCTACGCGTTCGGCGCCATCCTGGGTGGCGCGTTTGCGGCCACCATCGCTGAAACACTGCTGCAGAGCACCAAGTGGGCCGGGTCCATCGGCATCTACATCATGGTGCTGTGCGTCATCTCCGCCATCGGGGTAGTGCTGGCCAAGGAAACCAAGGGCCGCCCGCTGGGCGTCAGCGCCCACCACTGATTAGCGGCCTGGCCCCGCTCCGCTTCGGCCAGGGAAGCCCTGGCAGCGTGGGACCTTAAGGCGTGGGCCGGGGAAACCATAACCACGACGGCGGGCCGGACCTTTGCGTCCGGCCCGCCGTTGCTAGTGCCTGAGGTAGTCGATGGCGGCGTCGTCGGACAGTTGTTCGAAGTGCCGGTAGAAACTGCCCACCGCCCGGAACTTGCCAGGCAGGTGCAGGCAGATTACGGCATCGCAAACGCGCTCCACTGACGCCTCGGCTTCGATCGAACCCACCGGAGCGGCGGCCACCACAACGGCAGCGCCGCTTTCGCGGACCGCTTCCACGGCTGCCCGCATGGTGGCGCCGGTGGCCAGGCCGTCATCCACCAGCAGTACGGTCTTCCCGGCCAGGTCAATGGACGTTCCGGGGTAGAGGTCCACCCGGCGCTGCAGCTCGGCACGCTCGCGTCCTTCCACCTCATCCAGCCATTCGCGCCGGACGCCGTGCTCCAGCACCCGGTCCACCAGTTGTTTGTTGACCAGCCGGACGGTGCGGCCGCGGGCCCACGCCAGTGCTCCGTACGCCGTTTCCTCGTGGCCCGGGATGCCCAGCTTGCGGACCAGGACGGTCCCCAGTGGAAGGTAGAGGGCCTTGGCCACGGCCGCAGCCACCGGTATCCCGCCGCGGGCCAGGCCCAGGACCACGGCGCCGGGCCGCTCCCGGAATTGGGTCAGTGCGGCGGCGAGGTGCTCGCCTGCCTCGGTTCGGTCTTCGAATCGCGTACCCATCTGCCCCTCCAGGCTCTTCCGGTCCTGCGATTCCAGCCTACCGCCGGACGGGCGCCGGGATATTCAGGGTGCCGGCGTCATCCGGGGTGCCGGTATCCTCAGACCGCCAGGAAGGCGATAGCCGCCTGTTTGAAGGCCCTGCTGGTGACGGCATTGGTGTGGTTCCGGCCCGGCAGCACCAGCTGCTCAGCCATGCCCCCGGTACTGTTGGCCAGCTCGGCGAGCTTGGGGAGGCTGCCAATCCGTTCATCCTGGTCGCCGGCCACCAGGAGCATTGGTACATGGGGGACGGCTTCGGCGGGATCGTAGGGCTCGGCCTTGATGGCCTCCACGAGGGTGAGCAACGCGAAGATGTTGTTGGTGGGCAGCAGCAGCGCCATCTTCAGCAGTTGCGCGGTGGACCCGTCGGCGATCGGCGTGCCGTCGGCCAGGTAATCCTGGGCGGCCGTCAGGTCGAACTCGGCCAGCGGATCGGAGATGTTGGGCCCGCCAAGCACCAGGCGGTGGACGATCTCGGGCTGGGTGGAGGCAAACTCCCACGCCAGCCGCGATCCCAGGGAGTAGCCGACGATATCGAGCCCGCTGGACGGATCGCCGTCCTGCAAGGGGCGGACGCCGGCGTCGAACGCTGTCTGCAGCAGGTCGGCGCGGATGCGGCTGGGGGAGTACGAATCACGGTCCTCCGGCGCGCCGCTGCGGCCATGGCCGGGCAGGTCCACCGTGATCACGCGGCGGCCCGCTTCCAGGAGGGCGCCCACCCAGCCGGTGTCCTCCCAGTTCAGTTTCCCCGAGGAGGAGAAGCCGTGCAGCAGCAGGACCGGCCGCAACCCGGCATCGTCTGCGGGATCATGCACCGCCACGAACAGTTGGGGGTCCGTGCCCTCCACGGTGTGCGCATGCTGTTGGCCGGTGTGCCTGCCGCTCATGGTGTCAGTCCTCATCAACTCGAACACGGTGGCGGAGGTCCGCGCTGATCGCGCGGGGCCGCCGAAGGTACAAGCAACTCTACCGGGCGGGCTGCCGGGTTTCTCGTGTCACTTCGACTGGCGGCGGCCCTGGATCCGGGCGCCCGCGGCGCAGGCCAGGGCAATTCCCGCGATCAGCGCAAACGTGCTGAACAGCTGCACCCGGCTCTCCTCGGCGCTGAAGCCCACAGCAAAGATCAGCCCCAGCAGGACAAGCCCCAGGACGGTCAGGACGGGGAACCCCTTCATCTTCAGGGGAAGCGGTGTGCCGTCCCGTACGGCGCGGCGCCGGAGGATCAGCTGGGACACCAGGGCGCTTCCCCACACCACCAGGCAGGTGGAACCCACCAGCTGGAAAAGAGCGGGAAGAACCCTGTCCGGGAAGAGCAGTTCCAGGACGGTGGCCACGAAGCCGAAGGCCACCGAAACGGCCACGGCAAGCATCGGCACGCTGGCCCCGCTGAGGCGCGTCAGGAACTGCGGGGCCTCCCCGCGTTCCGCGAGCGAGTAGGCCATCCGGGACGCGCCGTACAGATTGGCGTTGAGTGCGGACAGGAGTGCGACGACGGCCACCAGCGTGATCGCCGTTGCCGCACCGGGGATCCGGGCGGCGTCCAGGACGCCGGCGAAGGGGGACGCCAGGCTTTCGGAGGTGGCCGGAAGGACCGCAGCGATGACGAACACGGAGCCGATGTAGAAGACGAGGATGCGCCAGACCACCGTCCGGATGGCCCTGCCCACGCTGCGCTCGGGGTCCTGGGTCTCGGCAGCGGCTACCGAAACGATCTCAGTGCCGCCGAACGCAAAGATCACCACGAACAGTGCGGCGGCCACCCCGCCGAGGCCCTGGGGGGCGAAATCGGAGGTGATGTTGGACAGTCCCGGCGACGCGACGTTGGGGAGGAAGCCCAGCAGGAGGGCGGCACCGACCGCCAGGAAGAGCACGATCGCGGCCACCTTGAGGATGGCGAACCAGAACTCGAACTCACCGAAGTTCCGCACCCCGGCGAGGTTGATCGCGGTGAACGCCACCATGAAGGCAAGTGCCAGCGCCCAGACCGGAACCACGGGCCAGACGGAGTACAGGAGCCCGGCGGCGCCAAGTGCCTCTGCGGCGATGACCACCACCAATTGCAGCCACCACAGCCAGCCGATGGTGGCGCCGGCGGTCCGCCCAAGCGCACGTTCGGCGTACACCGAGAAGGCGCCGCTGTTGGGGTTCGCGGCGGCCATCTCACCCAGTGCCCACATCACCAGGATGATCAGCGTGCCCGCCACGAGGTAGGACAGCAGCACGGCGGGGCCGGCAGCCTGCACCCCCGCTCCGGAGCCGAGGAACAGCCCGGCACCGATGGCGCTGCCCAGGCCCATCATGGTCAGCTGGCGGGGTTTCATGGTGTGGCCCAAGTGGCGTTCCGGGCGTACGTATGCGGACTTCGTCGTCATGGTGCGGTTGAACCTTCTTGGGGTTTGGCGTGATGTTCCTCGTGGGACTTCTTGAATTTACTCTCTTCGCCGGGGCCGCGCCCACATGGCCGGCCCGGCGGCGTCCGGTCGCGGCGGCAGAAACATTTCCCATCCGGCCGGGCGAGGCCGTAGACTTAGTTCGAGTCAGGTTGACTATAACTAGCACGGGAGCCCTGAAAGGGTCTTGTGGCTGATGAATGAAAGGCGGTGTGGCCATGTTCTCCAGTTCGGCAAACGTTTCTGAACGCCAGGCCGCGCCGCCCTCGCTGGCAATCTCGACAGTCATTTTCGCGCTCCGTCCGAGTGAGACCTCCGGCCGGCCCACCCTCTGGCTGCCGCTGGTCAGGCGGATCCGAGAGCCATTCAAGGGGCTGTGGGCGCTTCCCGGCGGCCCGTTGTCGCATGACGAATCGCTGCAGGACGCCGCGTCACGGAACCTCCGGGAAACCACCGGGCTGGCCCCCAGATACCTGGAACAGCTGTACGCCTTCGGCGGGCTGCACCGGTCACCTTCGCAGCGCGTGGTGTCCATCGCGTACTGGGCCCTGGTCCAGCCCACGGAAGCGGCGCTCGCGGACGAATCGGAGAACGTGCGCTGGTTCCGTGCGGACCGGCTGGGCGAGCTCGCCTTCGACCACAACGCCATCGTGGACTACGCCCTCTGGCGGCTGCGCAACAAGCTCGCCTACGGCTCAGTGGCCTACCACCTGCTCGGGGAGTACTTCACCCTGGCACAGGTCCGGGAAGTCTATGAGGCAGTCCTGGACCGCCAACTGGATCCGGCCAACTTCCGCCGCCAGCTCAAGGCAACACCGGAAATCGAAGAAACCGGCGAATACCTCCAGGGCGGCAAGCACCGCCCGCCACGCCTCTACCGCTACACCGGCCGGCCCGGCCTCGACCCAGACAACAGGAGCACACCATGAGCAGCGTCAACACAGCCATCCAGCTGATCACGCGCGAGCAGGCTGAAAACGGTGCTGCCCGCGGCAGCACCTGCAGCCCTGCCCTTGCCAAGGGGCCGTGGGACTATGACCTCGCCGAAGCCCTGGCCGGCATCCCCGCCTACGGTCCCGGTGCCTCCAGTGCGGACGTTGCCCCGGCAGCCACCCCCCGGCAGGGCCAGCTGCCGGAGGAGTACAAAAAGGCCACCGACGCCGAACTGGCGGCCCGCATCCTCGCTGCGAAAGCCACGCTGGGCGACCGGGCCGTGGTCCTGGGCCACTTCTACCAGCGGGACGAGGTCATCCAGTACGCGGACTTTGTGGGCGATTCCTTCCAGCTGGCCAACGCGGCCCTGACCAGGCCCGAGGCCGAAGCAATCATCTTCTGCGGCGTGCACTTCATGGCCGAAACGGCGGACATCCTCTCCACCCCGGAGCAGGCCGTCATCCTGCCCAACCTGGCGGCGGGCTGCTCCATGGCGGACATGGCCGACGCCGATTCGGTGGAGGAGTGCTGGGAACAGCTCACCGAAATCTTTGGCACGGAGCCAGACGCCGACGGCCGGGTTCCGGTCATCCCCGTCACCTACATGAACTCCTCCGCAGCCCTCAAGGCCTTCTGCGGCGAGCACGGCGGCATTGTCTGCACCTCCTCAAACGCGAAGACCGTCCTCGAATGGGCGTTCGAGCGCGGCCAGCGGGTGCTCTTCTTCCCGGACCAGCACCTGGGGCGGAACACCGCCAAGGCCCTGGGCGTGCCGCTGGAGCAGATGCCCATGTGGAATCCGAACAAGGATCTGGGCGGCAACGCAGAACAGCAGCTGCTGGACTCCAGGGTCATCCTGTGGCACGGGTTCTGCTCCGTGCACAAGCGATTCAGCGTGGCGCAGATCGAGCAGGCCCGGGCAGAGCACCCGGGTGTCCAGGTCATCGTGCACCCCGAATGCCCAATGGAAGTGGTTGACGCTGCCGACTCCGCAGGTTCCACCGACTTCATCAAGAAGGCCATAGCCGCCGCCACCAAGCCCACCACCTTCGCGATCGGCACGGAGATCAACATGGTGAACCGGCTCGCCGCGGAGTACCCGCAGCACACCATTTTCTGCCTGGACCCTGTGATCTGCCCCTGCTCCACCATGTACCGGATCCACCCCGGCTACCTCGCGTGGGTCCTGGAGGAACTCGTGGCAGGGCGTGTGGTCAACCGCATTACCGTCGATGATGCCGTCCAGGACAACGCCCGGACCGCCCTTGAGCGCATGCTCGCCGCGAGGCCCTGATGAGCCGCCGGCTTGCCATCGTCGGCAGCGGCATCGCCGGGCTGTACGCCGCCCTGCTGGCATCAGATGCCGGTGCGGACGTGGTGCTGCTGACCAAGGGCAGCCTGGAGCACAGCAATACCTGGTACGCCCAGGGCGGGATTTCGGCGGTACTGCCGGAGCCAGCTCCGGGCGACACCGTGGCGGCACACATCGCAGACACCCTGCGCGCTGGTGCCGGGCACTGCAATGAAGCCGCCGTCCGGCTGATGTGCACCGAGGCCGGCAGCGACATTGCCGCGCTGCAGCAGTTCGGGGTCCGGTTTGATTCAGGGCCCGACGGTGGCCCGGCCCTCGGACTGGAAGCAGCACACAGTGCGCCCCGCATCCTGCACGCCGGCGGCGACGCCACCGGCGCCCGGACCGCCGGCGCGCTGATCGGCGCCGTGCTGGCCCGGGCAGCCCGGGGGACGCTCACCGTCCACACCCACGCCCACACCACCGCCCTGCAGGAGCGCAACGGGCAGGTGACCGGCGTCGTATACCTGCAGGACGGGATGCTCCGGTCCCTGGCCGCGGACGCCGTCCTGCTGGCTACCGGGGGAGCAGGCCGGCTGTTCGGCCAGACCACCAACCCCGCCGTGGCCACCGGCGACGGCCTGGCGCTCGCCGTCCGCGCCGGGGCCGCCCCCGCAGACCTCGAATTCTTCCAGTTCCACCCCACCTGCCTTGTAGCCGCCGCAGCTCCCCGGCCCGGCCGGCTGGACGGGCCATTACTCATCTCCGAAGCCGTGCGGGGCGAAGGCGCCGTGCTGGTGGACGCCGGCGGCCGCCGCTTCATGAAGGCCTACCACGCGGACGCCGAACTGGCCCCCCGCGACGTCGTCTCACGCAGCATCGCCCTGCACTTGGCCAAGCTCGGAAATCCCGGCGGCCATGTCTACCTTGACGCCAGGCCCATCGAGCAAACCCACGGTGCAGGCTTCCTGAGCCGGCGTTTCCCCACCCTGACCCGGAAAACCCTCGACGCCGGTATCGACTGGACCCGGGAACTGGTCCCCGTCGCCCCGGCGGCGCATTACTGGATGGGCGGCATCGCCACCGACCTCCATGCCCGCACCAGCATCCCCGGGCTCTACGCCGCAGGGGAGGTTGCGTGCACCGGAGTCCAGGGGGCAAACCGGCTGGCCAGCAACTCCCTCCTTGAAGGGCTGGTCTTCGGCCGCCGCGTCGTTGAAGACTTCCTGGAGGGCAGTTCCGCAGATCCCTCGGCGCCTGCGCTCGCGCCTCGCTCCGGCGAACGCCTCGCACGCTCGGCGGCCGGCGCGGACCCTCACGCGACACCGGCGCTTTCGGGACCTCCGGAACTGCCGCACGCTTCCGCACCCCTGCCACGAAACGCGAGGGCGCACCTCGCGGTCCCTGCTGCTTTGGAAGGCGAAGCGGACCGCCCAATATTGCAAGGCGGGAGTTGGCCGTCCAGCTTCGGTGCGGGAGGTGCAGAGGACGTACTGGAGCCCTTTTCCCGCGAGGGTCTTCGGTCGTTGATGACTGCCAAGGCCGGGGTGCTGCGGTCCGGGGCGTTGCTCTGCGAGGCGGGCCGGACGCTGGACCGCTGGGCCGCCGTCGTGCGCCCCGATGCCGTGCCTGAATCTGCGGACCCAGCCGTGCATGAAGACCGCAACCTGCTCCTGGCCGCGCAGCTGCTGGTGTCCGCCGCGCTGGCGCGGCGTGATTCCCTGGGCGCCCACTACCGCAGCGACGAAACTGTCGAGACCATCCCACTCCGGCCGAAAGCGAGCCTCTCCCATGACTGAACCCACCTTGATCGGGTACGTCCGCACCAACGCCGACCTCGGACTCACCCTTCCGTCGGCACCCGTCCGCGACATCCTGGAGCGCGCCTTCGCGGAGGACGCACCGGCCGGTGACATCACCTCCCAGGTGCTCATCCCCGCCCAGGCCCGCGCAACAGCCGTGCTGAACGCCCGCGTCCCCGGCGTTTTCAGCGGCGCCACGGTGTTCCGGGACGCCATGCAGCTGGTGGATCCGGCCACGGACGTGGACCTGCTGGTACACGACGGGCAGGCGTTCGACGCCGGCACTCACCTGGCCCGCGTCAGCGGGCCGGCGCGCTCGGTGCTGCTCGCCGAACGGGTGGCACTGAACCTGGTCCAGCGGATGTCCGCCATCGCCACCAGGACTGCCGAGTTTGTCCGGCTCGCCGAGGGGACGCAGGCCCGCATCACCGACACCCGCAAGACCACCCCCGGGCTGCGGATCCTCGAGCGGTTCGCCGTGCGCTGCGGCGGGGGAGCGAACCACCGCTACAGCCTCTCGGATGCCGTGCTCGCCAAGGACAACCACCTGGCGGTCATGACCGGCGGCGACCCCGCCAAACTCACCGGGCTCCTCCTGGCGGCGAAGGCCCAGCTGGGCCACACTACGCACTTTGAAGTGGAGGTGGACCGGATGGACCAGATCGAACCCGTCCTCGCGGCCGGGGTAGACACCATCATGCTCGACAACTTCAGCTTCGATGAACTGCGCGAAGGGGTTGCCCTGGTGGCCGGGCGGGCCCGCGTGGAGGCCAGCGGCAACGTGAACCTTGGCACCGTCGCCGCGATCGCCGCCACCGGCGTGGATATCATCTCCATTGGCGCCCTCACCCACACCGTCGCCGCCCTTGACCTCGGCCTGGACGTGGAACTGACCGTCGGGTGAAGCCATGATCTTCCTCGACGCCGCCGCCACCACACACCCGTCCGCCGCGAAGTCCTGGAGGCCATGTGGCCCTACCTGACCGGTGACTTCGGAAACCCCTCAAGCCACCACAGCCTGGGGGAGTCGGCCGCTGCCGCGCTCGCCGGTGCCCGGGCCTCCGTGGCCGCGGTCCTGGGGTGCAGGCCGGGCGAGCTGGTCTTCACGTCAGGGGGCACCGAGGCGGATAACCTTGCCGTCAAGGGCATTGCCCTGGCCCGGCAGGCGGCGAACCCCGCCCTGAACCGTGTGGTGATCAGCGCCGTCGAGCATCCCGCCGTGGAGGAATCCGCCAGGTACCTTAAACGCTTCCACGGCTTCTCCGTTGACGTGGTGCCTGTGGACGGTGCCGGGCAGGTGACGCCGGAAGCGCTCATGCCGCTGCTGGGACCGGAAACAGCGCTGGTCAGCATCATGTACGCGAACAACGAGGTGGGCACGGTCCAGCCGGTCCCGGCCCTCGCGGAGCTGGCCCGCGGGCAGGGCGTCCCCTTCCATACCGACGCCGTCCAGGCCGCCGGCTGGCTGCCGCTGGACACCGCTGCTCTGGGCGTGGACGCCCTCAGCATCTCCGGCCATAAGCTCGGTGCCCCCAAGGGCTGCGGCGTGCTCTACGTCAGGGGCCGGGTCCGCCTGGAGCCGGTGCTCCACGGCGGCGGCCAGGAACGCGGACGCCGGTCCGGCACCGAAAACATTGCAGGGGCCGTGGGACTCGCCACCGCACTTGCCCTGGCGCAGGCCGCGCAACGGGAACAGGCCGGGCGGGTCTCGCGGCTGAGGGACGCATTCATTGACGCCGTGCTTACGGGAGTGCCGGAAGCCATCCTCACCGGGCACCCCAGGGACCGGCTGCCTTCGGTGGCATCCTTCTGCTTTCCCGGCACCAGCGGCGAATCGGTCCTGCTCGAACTCGAACGCCAGGGTGTGGTGTGTTCCAGCGGTTCAGCATGTGCGGCGGGTTCGGATGAACCCTCTGCCGTGCTGACGGCCCTTGGCATTCCCCGCGAAGTGGCGCAGACGGCTGTCCGCTTCAGCTTCGACGCGGCGGTGACCGGCGAAGACCTGGACACCGCTGCCAAAGCCGTCAGCTCGGCCGTGGCCGGAGTGAGGTCACTCGGCACCAACTGATCCGGTGGTCCGGCTAGCGGTGCCGCGCCCGGCGGAAGATCCAGTGGCGGAGCAGCGTGAACCGGACCGCCGTGGCCACGAACCCGGACAGGGTGGTGGTCAGCAGCTCGTCCCGCACGGTGGCCTCCGGATTGATCCAGTGCAGCACGCCCAGGCTGCCTCCGGTGATCAGCAGTGCCACGACGATCACCACCAGCCCGTTCAGGTGGTCGCTGGCCCGGCGCTGGGTTCCGGAGATCTTGAATGTCAGCCGGCGGTTCAGCGCGGTGTTCAGCAGGGACGTCAGGACCAGGGCAACGGCGTTTGCCGGTTGCGGGCCGATCCACGGCCGGAGCAGGGCGTAAAGCGCCAGGGATGCGCCGGTGCAGATGATCCCTACGCCCGAGAAGCGAAGGAGTTGCCGGACCACCGGAAACCGCAGAATTCCACGGCGGCGCAGGGCGGCCGGCTTGCGGCGGGCATCCTGCTGCTCCTGGACGGCTGCCGGCGCGCTGGTGGAATCCATCCGTCCACCCTGCCATACCGGGAGCACCGTCCCGCTTCAGTCCGCGGGCGCGGCGTAGTGATTGGTGCCGAAGGCCAGGCGGCGCCCGGGCTCTCTAAGCGTCAGTAGAGCTCGCCCGCCGGGATCTCCACGGCCAGCCGGTTGGACGGGCCGGGCAGCGGGCAAGCCCAGGCATCGTTGTAGGCGCAGGACGGGTTGTAGGCAAAGTTGAAGTCAAGGACGAACGTGGCGTGGGGGCCGGAACCCTGCACTCCGTGGAACGCGCCCTTGATGGTGTCCAGCAGG
Organism: Pseudarthrobacter sp. SORGH_AS 212; assembly: GCF_030818145.1. Lineage (NCBI taxonomy): Bacteria > Bacillati > Actinomycetota > Actinomycetes > Micrococcales > Micrococcaceae > Pseudarthrobacter > Pseudarthrobacter sp. SORGH_AS 212. The sequence goes on from NZ_JAUTAA010000001.1 coordinate 3,831,560, forward strand.
TACCTGCCGGCCCCGTAGGTGCCGCCCGGCTGGCCCGCCGTGGCATCACGGAACGGCACGAAGATACCGCCGCCGTATCCCTTGAGCTTCCACACGGCCAATTGACCCATCTCGGGAAGGTCGAAGGTGCCCAGCCGGACAAAGTTGACTACGCCGTCGGTGCCCGTTTCCACGCTCATCTCCCGGCCGGCGCCCTCGTTGGTGAGGGGAACATGGAACCGGTAGATGGGATCGTAGTCAGCGGTCTTCAACCCGGAGAACTGCGCCTTGTCCGCGGGCGTCAGCGCCGAGGCCGGGTGGGTGGCAAACATCAGGTCGCGCTGATGGCGCCAATACGAATGCGCTTCCGCCGGGTTATCGGCGGCGATCCGGCGCACATTGTCGTAGAGGGCGAAGGTCCGCAGCCTCCAGTCGGCGACGTCGACTGCGGACATTTCCGCCAGGTTCTCTTCGTCCATGCCCTGCTGCCCGTGCGCCATGTCCCCAGCCTAGCCGTATGGCAGCGTCCCTAGGGCGCAATGAACGACGACGGCACCTCCGGCGGTTCCATGGCTGCGGTGCGATGGGTGAAGTGGGATGCGGTGTGCGCCTGCGTGCGGCGCCGGGAACTCCACGCGCCTGGGCGGCCGGACATCCTGGCGCCGATAGGCTGGCTGCATGGAAGCCAGTGGAACAGCAGCAGTACCGGCGCGGGGCCAGGCCAGGGCGGGGTCACTGGTCGTCCTGACGGTGGTTGCCCTGCTGCTTGCCGGGTGCAGTGGCCCGCAGGCAGGTGGATCCGGTTCTGGCTGGACCACGCAGGCGGAGCCCTCGACCGGTGCGGCGGGTGCGCCGACGACGGCGCCGTCAGCCACGACACCCTCGGGTGGCATGCCGGGCCCGTCAGGCGAAGACGGTGCTTCCGGCACCGCTTCAGCCGAACCGCGGCCCGCGGCCACCGCGGCGACATGGAAGACTTTTGCCGATCCTGCCAGGACGGTCAGCTTTGAACTTCCCCAGGACTGGATCGCCCAATCCGTCCAACCCGAGGACGGAACCCTTCCGGGTGCGTTGAAGATCGAGGTGAAGAAGCCCGACGGGACCTTCATGGCCGCGCTCCGGACCGGCCTGCCGCCGTCGACCGCCGAATGCCCTGAAGGTTCGCGCCGGCCCTACACGGTGATCAGCAGCGTTCCCGCGTCCCCGGGCGCCTCCGCCGGGTCCGGGGAAGGCACCATCCCGCCCCGGGTGGTCTTCCGGGTGATCCAGGGCTACCGCTACTTCGGCTCCTACGGCATCACCAACCTGGTGGGCGGGGCCGGCAACCAGGCCTGCGAGCTGCGCAACACCGTCCGCGGTCCGGCCGGCAAAGGTGACTGGTCCTTCGGCGACCTGGTGGCTCTGAAGGCTTTTGCGCCTGATGAGAAGGTGGCTCCCGCCAAGGCTTTTGACACCCTTGGCGCGGCGGCCGCGTACGCCGGGGAGAGCCCGGACTTTGCCAATGTCCAGCGGATGCTAATGTCGCTGGAGATCAAAAACTAGTCCCGTCGCCGGCCCCCACAGGGCGCCCAGGCACGGCACTGCTTTCCAACGCCGACACCCCCGGAGATTCATGGAACGCTCTGTTTCCGCACGCCTGGCCTTCCGCACCGCGGCGAACACCAAGGTGGCCATGGCCATTGCCGCTGCCAGGAACAACGGATACTCGTCCTTCGAGGAATCCCTGTCGGTGCTGGCAGGCGGGGAGGAAGTCCCGCTGACGGAAATCTCCGACCACCACGGCGGCCGGTTCCACTACATGGAGTTCGCCGACCCCACCGATGTCACTGTCGAATACTCAGCCACAGTGGCCGGCCGCGCCGAGCCGGAGGGCGCAACGCTGGCGGAACAGATCCGCTACGTCCGGCCCAGCCGGTATGCCGAATCTGACCGGCTCCTCCCCACCGCCTACGCGGAATTCGGGGGACTGCACGGGGAGGAACTCGTCCAGGCCGTCAGGAACTGGGTCTACGGCGAACTCCGGTACATCAGCGGTTCTTCCCGTGGCACCGACGGCGCGGTGGAAACACTGCTGCACCGCCGCGGAGTATGCCGGGATTTCGCCCACCTGGCCATCGCGCTGCTGCGGTCCAAGGACGTCCCCGCACGGCTTGCCGCGGTCTACGCTCCGGGGCTGTCACCCATGGATTTCCATGCCGTGGCAGAGGCCTACGTTAACGGTTCGTGGCGCATCATCGACCCCACAGGGCTGGCCCCGCGGGAGTCGATGCTGCGCATCACCGCCGGCCGTGACTCGTCCGACACGGCTTTCCTGTCCACGGTGGGGGGAAGCCTGACACTCAACCAGCTCCGCGTCACCGCAGTGGTCAACGGTACGCTGCCGGTTGAGGATCCCGCCGCCCGGGTGGCGCTGGGCTGACCTGTCCCGGACCGGTTTGTCGCTGGCCGGCTCAGGTCCTGCCCGGCGCCCCTACCGCGGCAGCTGTCCCAGCGAGTTCCGGAGTTTGTCCGTGAGCCGGCGCAGTTCCTTTTGCTCGTCGGGACTCAGCGCCGGCGCCACCAGGGCGGAGATGTCGCGGACGTGCTCACGGCCGATCTCCTTCTGGAGCTCCCGGCCTTCGTCGGTGAGCTTGAGCAGCACACCCCTGCCGTCCTCCGGCGCGGGCATCCGGGCCACCAGGCCGCGTTTTTCCAGCCGCTCCACCAGCCGGCTCAGGCTGGACTGGCTGAGCAGCACGTTGTCGTTGAGCTCGTTAAGCCGGAGCCAGCCCGACGGGCAGCGTGACAGGGTGAACAGGACATCGTACTCATTCACCGCCAGCTTCCGGAACGCCGGGCCGGACTGCAGCCTGCGCATCACGGCCACCTGCGCCCGGAACAGTGACTCCCAGGTTTCCGCGGCGAGCCGGACGGGGGAAGTGGATTGGCTGGTTGCCATTACGCCTCCGCCGTGGCCTTTTCGGCGTCCGGGGCTGCCAGGTGCGCCGCGACGCGGGATGCGTGGGTGGGTGCGTCCGGCACGTGGGCGGGCTTGCGGTCCGCGTACTCCTTGCGGAGGACGGGCAGGACTTCCTCGCCAAAGAGGTCCAGCTGTTCCAGGACTGTCTTGAGCGGGAGGCCGGCGTGGTCGATCAGGAACAGCTGGCGCTGGTAGTCACCAAAGTGCTCGCGGAAGCTCAAGGTCTTCTCGATGACTTCCTGCGGGCTGCCCACGGTCAGCGGAGTCTGCGACGTGAAGTCCTCCAGGGAGGGTCCGTGGCCGTACACAGGGGCGTTGTCGAAGTACGGACGGAATTCCTTCACGGCGTCCTGGGAGTTCTTCCTCATGAAGAACTGCCCGCCGAGGCCGACGATCGCCTGGTCTGCGGTGCCGTGGCCGTAGTGCTCGTACCGCTCGCGGTAGAGCCCGATCAGCTGCTGGTAGTGCTCCTTGGGCCAGAAGATGTTGTTGGCGAAGAACCCGTCACCGAAGTAGGCCGCCACCTCGGCGATCTGCGGTGTGCGGATGGAGCCGTGCCACACAAAGGGGGCCACGCCGTCGAGCGGGCGCGGGGTGGAGGTGAAGTTCTGCAGCGGAGTGCGGAACTTGCCGGACCAGTTGACGGTGTCCTCGTCCCACAGCTTGCGCAGCAGGCTGTAGTTCTCGATGGCCAGCTCCACGCCGTCCTGGATGTTCTTGCCGAACCACGGGTAGACAGGGGCGGTGTTGCCGCGGCCCAGCACCAGGTCCACGCGCCCATCGGACAGGTGCTGGAGCATGGCGAAGTCCTCGGCGATCTTCACAGGATCGTTCGTGGTGATCAGCGTGGTCGCCGTGGACAGGGTGATCCGCTCGGTCTGCGCGGCGATGTAGGCGAGGGTGGTGGTGGGGGAGGACGAGAAGAAGGGCCGGTTGTGGTGCTCGCCCAGGGCGTAGACATCCATGCCGATCTCTTCGACCTTCCTGGCGATGGCCACCGAGGCCTTGATGCGCTCGTTCTCGGTGGGGGTGCGGCCCGTGGTGGGGTCCGTGGTGATGTCGCTGACGCTGAAAACACCGAACTGCATGATGTGCCCTTCCGTTTCCTGGACTTGCTGGCTTGGTTCCAGTGTAGTCCAAATTAGATGCATTTGCATCTATCGACGGATACAACGCATCCATGCGGGATTTATTCCGTTTGTGTCAGTCGGGGCTGCCGGGCGCGGCGCGGCGTCCGCTGACCCTCGGCACATCGCCGGTGGTCCAGTCGCGGAACTCGGCATCGACGTCGGCCGCCGGCTCGAATTCCGGCTGTGCCTGCAGGTCGCGGAGGAGCGCCTTCCGTTCGCGCCGGCCCTCCACGAGCCGGTACAGGACAGGAACGAGGACCAGGGTCAGGGCTGTGGAAGAGACCAGGCCGCCGATCACCACCACTGCGAGCGGCTGCGAAATGAAGCCGCCGCCGCCGGTGAGGCCCATCGCCATCGGCGTCAGCGCGAAAACTGTCGCCAGTGCCGTCATCAGGATGGGCCGGAGGCGTTGCAGGGCGCCGTGGGTGATGGCGTCCGCGACGTTCATTCCCGGCGAAATTGTTCCGGCAGGGCCGGTTCGTGGCTGCCGGTACTGGTTGATGAGGTCGATCAGCACGATGGCGTTGGTCACCACGATGCCCACCAGCATCAGCATGCCGATCAGCGACGGCAGCCCCAGGGGAACGCCGGTGACCAGCAGCAGGGCAACGGCCCCTGTGGCGGCGAACGGCACGGACACCAGCAGGATCAGCGGCTGGATCAGGGACTTGAAGGTGGCCACCATGATGACGTACACGATGGCGATCGCAGCCAGCAGCGCCAGGCCCAGCTGCCTGAAGGACTCTGCCTGCTGCGTGGTGGCACCGCCGATCTCGGCAGTTACACCCGCTGGCAGCTCGACGCCCGCCAGGCGGCCCTGTACTTCGGTGCTGACGGCACCCAGGTTGGATCCCGACGGCGTCACGGACACCTTTGCGGTGCGCTGGCCGTTGCTGGCCGTGATGGACACCGGAATATCCACCTGTTCCACGGACGCAATGCTGCCCAGGGTGACAGGCCTTCCGGCGGCCGGCAGCGGGATGTTCCGGACGGCGTCGATGCTGGTGAACCTGGTTCCCTGGCCGATCCTCACCGGGAAGTCGTTGGTGTCGATCCGGACAGTGCCGGCAGGGACCGGGCTGATGGTGGCTGCAAGGACTCCCGCCACCTGCTCCTCATTCAGGCCTGCCGCCACTGCCTTTGCCCGGTCCACCTTGACCTGGACCACCGGCTGGCTCGCGGCGAGGTTGGTTTCCACCTCGCTGGTGCCCGGCACGCCCGTCATGGCCTTCACCATGGCGTCGCTGGCTGCCTGCAGGTCCTGGGTGCTGGCAGCCTTGAGGGTGATGTCCACGGTGGAGGAAGTGCCGAAGCCGCCCTGCTGGGTACCCACGGACACCTTGCCGGAGTCCGGAACCTTGGCCAGCTCAGTGCGGACCGTTTCCTGCAGCTGGTCCTGGTCCGCCTTCTCATCCGTCACCACCGTGAAGGTTGAATTCGACGAGCCGGAGGACACCAGTGCGGCGAACCCGGCCTGCGCATTGCCGGAAGTGACCTGAACGTCCTTGATCCCGTCGATTCCGCGCAGCACCTCTTCGAGGCGGACGGCTGCGGCGCTGGTGTCCGCCAGGCTGGTACCGGCCGGAAGCACTTGGCGTACGGTGAGGCTGTTCTGGCCGGAGTTGCCCAGCAGGTTGGTGGCCAGCAGCGGTGTCATAGCTGCCGTGGCGCCCAGCACGAGCACTGCGGCCACCAGGGTCAGCACGGGGTGTTTCTGCGTCTTGGTGAGGATGGGCAGGTAGCCGCGCTGGAGCCGGCCGCGCTGTTCCTTCTCCTGGGCCGCTGCCCGGGCGGCGTCGGCGTCGGCGCGTGCGCCGGCACCGGACGGCGCGGGGCTCTTGAGGAACCAGTAAGCCAGCACCGGAACGATTGTCAGGGACACCAGCAGGGACGCCAGCAGGGCGATGGTGACCGTCAGGGCGAACGGCCTGAACAGCTCGCCGGCCAGTTCGCCCACGAAGGCGATGGGCAGGAACACGGCCACCGTGGTGAGGGTGGACGCGGTGATGGCCCCGGCCACTTCACGGATCGCGGTGAGGATGGCGGTGACCTTGTCCTCGCCGTAGGTAAGGTGCCGCTTGATGTTTTCGATCACGACGATCGAGTCGTCCACCACGCGGCCGATGGCGATGGTGAGGGCGCCGAGGGTGAGGATGTTCAGGGAGTAGCCGGTAGCCGAGAGCCCGATGAACGTGATGAGCAGGGACAGCGGGATGGATACCGCGGTCACCAGGGTGGAACGGGCCGACATCAGGAAGACCAGGATGACCGCCACGGCGAACCCCAGCCCCAGCAGGCCCTCGGTGGTGAGGTCCTTGATGGACTTTTCAATGAAGGGCGCCTGGTCGAAAACCGGGGGTGAACGTGGCGTTGGAGCCAAGCTCCGCTGCCAGCTCATCCAGGCTGTCCCGCACCGCATGGGAGATGGCCACCGTGTCGCCTTCGGGCTTTTTGGTGACGGACAGCGCGAGGGTTTCGGCTCCATTGGTCCGGGTGATGGACGTGCGTTCGTCGTCCTTGATGGCGACGTCGGCCACGGACCCGATAGTGGCACCGTCCCTGGCACCGGACACCGGAAGGGCTTTGACGGCGTCGAGCGAGTCAACCGGACTGCCGATCTGCAGCGAGAGCGTTTTGCCCTGCTCTTCCAGCGTGCCGGCAGGGACCAGGGCTCCGTTGTTGGAGAGCGTGTCGCGGAGGGAGGCGATGCTGGCACCGGACGCAGCCATCGCCTCGGGGCGCGGAAGGATCTCGATGTGCTGGGTGGCGCCGCCGGTGACATCGGCGCCGCGGACGCCGTCGATCTTCTGCAGCCGGGGAACGCTCAGCCGCTGGAGGTCGGTGTTGAGTTCGCTGAGCGCGGCTTATCCGAGGACACCGCCAGGAAGACGATCGGGAAATCGCTGATGCTCCCGGCGATGGCCTGCGGTTGGACGTCGGCCGGCAGGCTGCGCTTGGCGTTGGAGATGGCCCGGTCGATCTGGTTCCGTGCCCGGTCCAGGTTGGAACCGTAGGTGAACACCATCGTGATCTGCGAAACGCCGTTGCGGGACGTGGAGGAGGTGGATTCAAGCCCCTCCACGCCGTTCAGGGCTGTTTCGAGCGGACCGCTGACCTGCTTGTCCACCACCTCCGGCGAGGCCCCCGGCATGGAGGTCAGCACGGTGATCTGCGGAAACTCAATGGACGGGATGAGTTCCTGCTTCAGCGACGACATGGTGATCACGCCGAAGACCGAAGCGAAGATGGTGATCAGCGCAATCAGCGCCCGGTTCGCCAATGAAAGGTGTGCCAGCCGAAACATCGATGGTCTCCTGGAAGGGTTGGTGACTGGATCCCGGTAAGCCAGCCACTGGCCCCGGCAGGGTCAGTTGCTGGCGGAAACACTCTCCAGCTGAAGGGACTTGGCAGTTGCCCGCTCGAGCTCGGCGGCGAGCTCGGGATTCTCATCCAGCTTCACCCCGTAACCGGGCATCATGTCCTTCAGCTTGCCCTGCCAGCCCTTGAAGTTCTTGGGGAACGTCTTCTGCAGCAGTTCGATCATGATGGGAACAGCGGTGGAGGCTCCGGGTGAGGCTCCCAGCAGCGCGCCGATGGAACCGTCGCGGCCGGCAATCACTTCAGTACCGAACTGGAGGATGCCGCCCTTTTGCGGATCCTTCTTGATGATCTGTACACGCTGGCCGGCCGTGATCAGTTCCCAGTCGCCGTCCTTGGCTTCGGGGTAGTACTCCCGGAGCGCTTCAACCTTGTCACCGTGGCGCTTGGCCACTTCCTTGACCAGGTAGGCGGTGAGGTCCATGTTGTCCTTGGCTACCGCCAGCATCGGAATGATGTTGCCGGGCCGGATGGACAACGGCAGGTCGAGGTAGGAACCGTTCTTGAGGAAGTTGGTGGAGAACCCGGCGTACGGGCCAAACAGGAGGGACCGCTTGCCGTTGACGTAACGGGTGTCCAGGTGCGGGACGGACATGGGCGGGGCGCCCACCGACGCCTGGCCGTAGACCTTGGCGCTGTGCTGGGCGGCGATGGTCTCGTCCGTGCAGCGGAAGAACTGGCCGGAGACGGGGAACCCGCCGTAGCCCTTGCTCTCCGGGATGCCGGAGGCCTGGAGCAGGTGCAGGGCACCGCCGCCGGCGCCGACGAAGACAAACTTGGCGTGGATCCTGCCGTGCTCGCCGGACCTGGGGTGCTTCAGCGTCAGGTCCCAGCCGCCGTCGGACGCCTTGCTGATCCCGGTGACGTCGTGCCCGTAATTGATTTCGACGCCGTTGTTCCCGAGGTAGGTGGTCAGCTCGCGGGTGAGTGCACCGAAGTCGACGTCGGTGCCCTCGGCGGCGCGGGTGGCGGCGATCTTCTGCTGGGTGTTGCGGCCCTTGACGATCAGCGGCGCCCACTTGGCAATCTGGCCGTGGTCCTCCGAGTACTCCATGCTCCGGAACAGCGTGTGCGGCTTGAGGGCCTCGTAGCGGGTCTTCAGGAACCGGGCGTGGTCGTCGCCGATCACGAAGCTCATGTGCGGCACGGTGTTGATGAAGCCTTTGGGGGATCCGATCAGGTTCCCGTCCACCAGGTGGGACCAGAACTGGCGGGAGAGCTGGAACTGCTCATTGATCAGCAGTGCCTTGGCCGGGCTGACCGAACCGTCTTTGGCTGCGGGGGAGTAGTTGAGCTCACAGAGGGCCGCGTGGCCGGTTCCGGCGTTGTTCCAGGGGTCTGAGCTTTCGAGGCCGGGCTGGTCCAGCCGCTCGAACAGGGAGATGGTCCAGTCCGGTTCCAGCTGCTTGAGGAATGCCCCCAGCGTTGCGCTCATGATGCCGCCGCCAATCAGGACGACGTCGGCATGTTGGGTCTTGGAAATGAAGGTCACGATCAGTCTCCGATTGCAGCGGCTCTGGCTGTCACAGAATATCCCCGCCCTGCCGACATACTGAAATTGGCCCGGCCCGTCAAGGCTTTAATTGCACCTTCGTGAAAACTTCATTTAAGACCGGTGACGCAGGGTAGCTGACAACCCGGTCGGACAAAGCCAGCGCGGAGATGGGGAAAGCGATGGGGACTGCCGGGACGGTGGCAGCAATCTGGGCGTTGATGGTGTGATAGAGCTCATCACGGTCCTCACCCTCGGGCAGCCCCCGCGCACGGTTGATCTTGGAGAATACCTGCGGATCCTGGTAGCCGAACTCGCCGTTCTTCTCGCCGAACAGCGGCCCCACGAAGTTGTCTGCGTCCGAGTAGGAACCGTTCCAGCCCAAGAGGTGCAGGGCATGGTCGCCGGGTGACTGGACTTTCTGCAGGTAGCCGTCGGCCCAGTCCACGGGAACCGGCCGCACATTGATGCCGACGGCGGTGAGCTGCCGGCTGATCTCGGCGTACACCTTCTCGGGAGTAGGCAGGTAGGGGCGGGTGACGTTGAGCGGGTAGTAGAACTTCAGTTCCTCGCCGGCATAGCCCCCGTCCTTCAGGTATTCCTTTGCCTTCGCCGGATCGTGGCCAAGCTCGGGGGCGTCCTTGTTGAAGCCGCTGATCTTCGGCGGGACGAACTGGGTTGCCTTGGTGGTGTTGTCGATGAAGAACCTGCGGATCAGGGTCTCCTTGTCGATGGCCATCTCGATGGCCTGCCGGACCTTCTGGTTCTGCAGGACCGGGATGTCCTGGTTGATTCCCACGTACATGACCGAGAACGGGTCGCGCTGGACGATCTGCTTGCCGCGCTTCACCAGCTGGTCAAAGTTGCCCACGGTGACGGCGTCGTAACCGTCGATCCGGCCGTCGAGCAATGCCTGCAGCCGTGTTTGCGGGTGGTCGTAGGCCAGGAAATTGATGGTGGCAATCTGGCCCCGGTCACCCCAATAGGCCTTGTTGGTCAGCAGGGTGACGCTTTGGTCATCCCAGGAGCCAAAGCTGAAGGGCCCGGTACCCACTGGCGCGGTGGCAAAATCGGAAACGGGCCGCCCGGCGCGGTTCTGGTCCAGGACATCGGCTTTCCCCGCCGCCAGGGCTGCCGGGGAGGCAATGGCAAAGGCAGGCAGGGTCAGCGCCTGGAGAAAGGCCGTGAACCTTTGCGTGAGGTCGATCCGGACGGTGCCCTGGTCCACCGCCGTGCAGCTCTTGAAGATGGACAGCGCCGCTTCGTCGGAGTGCGCCTTGAAGACGCCCTTGAACGAGCTGCCGGGGGCCTGCCGCCGCAGCTCTGCGGGGAAGGCGAACCAGCGGTTGAAGTTCGTGCAGACGGCGTCGGCGTTGAAGGGGGTGCCGTCCTGGAAGGTGACACCGTCGCGCAGCTTAAAGGTGTAGCTGCGGCCCTCGTTGGACTCGGACCATTCGGTGGCGAGCAGGGGAGTGGGCTTGCCGGTGGTCTGGTCGACTCCCACCAGGCCTTCGAGGACCTGCCGGGTGATGCGCTGTGATTCGACGTCGCTGGAGAGCGCGGGGTCCAGGCCGAGCGGCTGGGCTGCCGTACCGAAGTTGAACGTCGCCGCCGGTTCGGCAGCGGCCGCGGAGCTGGGGGAATCCGACGACGGCGAGGGGGACGGTGCGTTGGTGCACGAGGTCACACCCCAGGCCAGGAGCGCGGCGCCGGCAGTGAGGACCGTTCGCCGCGATGTACTTCTGGTCACCCGTTTATCACCCCTGGATCGTGGATCTCCGCCGCCTGCGGACCGGGTCCAGTCTAGCCGCCGCCACCGGGCCGGCGCGGGCGGTGACCGCCGCCGGGCGGGTACAGGTCCAACGCGCTGAAGCCGGGCCCGCTCACAGCGGGCCCAGCTTCAACGTTTTGGGCCGGAAATCCGGCATTGCCTACTTGGGCATCAGCACCGAATCGACCAGGTAAACGGTGGCGTTCTTGGTCTTGACGCCGCCGCAGATCACGTTGGCATCGTCAACCTTGAGGTTGTCGCCGCTGCCCGTTACGGTCACGGAGCCGCCCTGGACAGTTGCGTGCGTGCCAGCGATCATGTCGGGCGTGATCTGGCCGGGAACCACGTGGTAGGTCAGGATCTTGCTCAACAGGGCGTCGTCGGTCTTCAGTGTCTCGATGGTGGCGGGGTCGATCTTGGCGAAGGCGTCGTCAACCGGGGCGAAGACCGTGAATTCACCGCCGTTGAGCGTGTCAACCAGATCCACCTTCGGGTTCAGCTTTCCCGAAACCGCAGCGGTGAGGGTGGTCAGGATCGGGTTGTTCGAAGCCGCGACGGCGACGGGGTCAAGGGCCATGCCCTGGACCGATCCGGCGCCGGTGGGTACCTTCTCGGCGTAGCCGGCGCAGCCCGGGCCCACCAGGTTTGCCGCCGGGTCCATGGCGCCGGCGGAGGCGCTGGCAGTGGAGCTTGCGGACGGCGACGCGGCCATGCTGGAGGCCGACGGCTCCGCCGAGGGGGCGGACGAGGATCCGGAGGTGCTTCCGGAGCCGCCACACGCGGTCAGGCTAAGCAGCGCGGCTGCTGCAACGCCCGCGACCGTGAAAGTTGTGCGCTTGATTGTCTGCATTGCGTTCTCCTTGTTTGTTGTGGGCCGGCCGCCGACTGGATGTCTGCGGAAGTGGTGCTGATCCGGCTGGTGGGCACCTGCACTGTGGCTGGCGTCTCACAGTGCATTCGGGCGGCAGGTCCATCCGGATGGGCGGTTCGGGAAAGTTTTTCAGGGGTCCACCTGCTGAAACACAAAAATCCCCCGGCCGAAGCCAGGGGATTCCCGTATTTACTGAGTGCGCAAGGGGGGACTTGAACCCCCACGCCCGAAGGCACAGGAACCTAAATCCTGCGTGTCTGCCAATTTCACCACTCGCGCCCGGCACCGCTGCGCTGCGTAAAAAAATGCCCACGACGGCGGATGCCAGCTTCCATTGTAGCGGTGCGCATGTGCACCGCCCGGTGCCACCCGTCAGGCGTCGAGCTTCAGGTCCCGCCGCAGCTTGGCAACGTGGCCGGTGGCCCGGACGTTGTACTGCGCCAGTGCTACCTTGCCGTCGGGGTCCACCACGATGGTGGAGCGGATGAGCCCCTGGTAGGTCTTGCCGTAGTTCTTCTTTTCACCCCACGCGCCGTAGGCCTCCGCCACGGCGTGGTCCTCATCCGAAAGCAGGGGGAAGGTCAGTTCTTCCGCGGCAGTGAATTTAGCGAGCTTCTCCACCGGGTCCGGGGAGATTCCCACTACGTCGTATCCGGCGGACTGGAGGGACGCCAGGCTGTCCCGGAAATCGCAGGCTTCCTTGGTGCAGCCCGGCGTGGCAGCTGCCGGATAGAAGTACACCACTGTGTTCCGGCCCGAGCCGGGGCAGAGGGAAACATCGTTGCCCGTTGCATCCTTGAGCGTGAATCCGGGAGCGTCGTCGCCGGTAACGAGTCTTTCAGCCATTGTTTTTCTCCTTGTTGCGGGCGGGACACAACAGCCTAATAAGCAGCGGAAGCCAGCGCTAATCAGCATTTGGCTATACTTGCTGCTATGCCTGATATGGATCACTGGCCCACGGGGCGCCTATTGTCCACTGCCGCACGCCTCGTCGAACACTCGTGGAACGAAAAACTCGGCGCCATCGGCCTGACCCACGCCGGCGTTATCGCCATTGAGGTCCTTGCCGCGCAGGGGCCCATGACCCAGGCGCAACTGGCCCAATACGTGCGTGTCCAGGCCCAAACCATGGGTAAAACCCTCAGCCGGCTTGAGACGCACGGCCACATTGCCCGCGTCCGCAGTACGTCGGACCGCCGCAGCCACGTGGTCTCCCTCACCGAGAGGGGCAAGGAAGCGGTGGCCGAGGCTGTTGAAATGGAGCGTTCGGTGCTGGCGTCCTCGTCCATCGACCCCGAACTCCTGAGGCAGGAGCTCAAATCCGTGGTCCGGGAACTGGCCAGCCAGTTCGCCACCACCCCGGGCAACGCCGCTGCCCTGGTGGATAACCCTTCCAGCTGAACGCGCCACCCCAAACGCACTCTTTCCACAGACAACGTGGCCCGGACTCCCAGGCCACGTTTTTTGTGCTCCCAGAATGCCTCTTTTGCGGGAGGAGTCCGCGTTCGTCCTTGCGTGCCGGGGATGCGTGATGGGCCAAAGAATGCAGAATAAAACAAAACAGCCCCTGGCTTGCGTTTCCGCGAGCCAGAGGCTGTTTTCCCAGTGGTGCACCCCCCGGGACTTGAACCCGGAACCCATTGATTAAGAGTCAATTGCTCTGCCAATTGAGCTAGAGGTGCATCTTGTTTGTTTCAATCTCCCGGGCTTTTTCTTTCCCGTTGATCTCCGCAACGACATGAAACTCTACACGAACTTTTGGTGCATGTGAAATCGGCCCGTCCGGGAGCTCCATGGGGAGGGTCTTCGGGTGCAGGAGCCGCGGAAATACAAGGATTTTGGGCTCTTGCTGTTGGCGGCAAAGGTGTGGAAAGTGACCCGCGGAAGGCGCTCCGGCCGCCCGGCCCCGCTGTGAGTTGGGACACAGGGGGCTCGGGCGGGATCTGCGGGGTTTGCTGACACCTGCAGCCTCTGCCGGCCCCGCCTCAGAGGCGCCTGCGACGGGGAGCCCGGAAGCCGGCGGCTTCGGCGTGGGCGGCGGATTCAAACCAGACGTCGGCACGTGTCCCGTCGTAGTCCGGGTGGCCCTCTTCGTAATAGACCATTGAGCCGGCATCGCCCTTGACCGTGTACTCCGCGGGGCCGCTGCCGTCCGCACCGGCCCCTGCGGATCCTGCTCCGTACGGTTCCTCTGCCGCAAGGTGCCCCTGTGGTTCCGGGGCTCCCTGCGGCAGAGCGGACGGCGGTGCCTGCAAGTGGTCTGCACCGTTCTCGGCCAGGGCAGATGACTGGGTGCGGTCCGTGGTCTCCGCGGCAGCGAAGTCAGCAGCGGCGGATTCCGCAGCTGGGGGCAGCAACGGCGTCGCCGGCGGTGCTGCCCGTACCGCTGTCCGGTGAGCCCGGCGCAGTCGCTGCGCCCGTACCGACGGGGACGTCGGCGCCGGGGGAGTAGCTTCTGTCCGCTCCGGTCCGGGCGGCAGCCGACGGGCCGGCGTCGTCCTCTTCCACCGCCGCTGTCTCAGCGCCGGGAAGGGTCGGTGCGTGGGACTCTGTGTATTCCGCGTGGTGAACCGGCTGGGCGGCCTGCACCGAGGCCTGTTCCGCGGCGGGTACGGCGTGGCGTGCTGACTCCGGGGTACCCGAACCGCCGGCCTCGGACCACTGCGTCTCCCATTCCGCCTGGTCCTGGCGGGTCCGCTCGTCCCGGGGATTTTCCGGGTGGGCCTCAGCCATCGAAGCCGATTCCGCGTCGGTGGCTTCCAGCGGCGACGCCCCAGTGCCATCCGCTACCGCTTCCGTATCGGATGGGCTGGAGTTGTCCCGGCCGGCCCCTGCGTGGTCAGCAGTTGCCATGTGACCGCCGTCTGACTGGGTCGTAGCTCCTGCGGACGCCACTGCGGAGTCGGCAGGCTCGTCGGCGGCTGAGGGTGCCGCGGTCCCGGCGGGACGCCCGAAGCCGGCAGCGGAGGCAAGCCCGGCTGTTCCCGCTGCTTCGGCCGATGCCGCGGCGCTGCCGCCGGAAAGGGCCCCATCCGCCCGACGGTCTGCCGGGGAACCCGGGGGCCGTGTCGCGGCGGGCCGGGTGTTCCCGGCAGGGCCAGCGGCACCGGCGTCCTTGTTGCGGTTGTTGCGGCTGACCAGCCACCACACCACGCCGATGACAATGACTGCTACCACGATCCACATGACGACATCCATGGCATTCCCTTCACTTTGGCTTACAACGCGTTCTGCCCCGACGCTACGTCGGGTCACCATGGCTGTCTAGGTTTGCCGGCAATGGCGCGCGGGGGAATCCCTTGGCTGGCCAGGGCCGGGGCGCGGGCTTATGGAGTTGCCACGCTGCGTCGTGGGAGGCCGCCGGCGGGAGGCAGGTCCAGCGATCCGGTTTTAACCGCCCCCTTCAGTCCGTTTGGCACTACGGGGGTCATAGACTTTCACTCATGACCGAGAGCCAGATCGAAACCGAGAGCAAGCCTGACATCAAGCCCCGCAGCCGGGTGGTTACCGACGGCATCCACGCCGCACCGGCCCGCGGCATGTTCCGTGCGGTCGGCATGGGCGACGACGACTTCGCGAAGCCCCAAGTGGGCGTCGCGAGTTCGTGGAACGAAATCACTCCCTGCAACCTTTCCCTGAACCGGCTGGCCCAGGGTGCCAAGGAGGGCGTCCACGCCGGCGGCGGCTTCCCCATGCAGTTCGGCACCATCTCCGTGTCCGACGGCATCTCCATGGGCCACGAGGGCATGCACTTCTCCCTGGTTTCCCGCGAAGTCATCGCTGATTCCGTCGAGACCGTCATGCAGGCCGAGCGGATTGACGGTTCGGTGCTGCTGGCCGGCTGTGACAAGTCCCTCCCCGGCATGCTCATGGCCGCAGCACGCCTGGACCTGGCCAGCGTGTTCCTCTATGCCGGCTCCATCATGCCGGGCTGGGTGAAGCTGGAAGACGGTTCCGAAAAGGAAGTCACCCTCATTGACGCCTTCGAAGCCGTGGGTGCCTGCGCCGCGGGCAAGATGAGCATGGAAGACCTGACCCGTATTGAAAAGGCCATCTGCCCGGGCGAAGGCGCCTGCGGCGGCATGTACACGGCCAACACCATGGCCTGTATCGGTGAGGCCATGGGCATGTCCCTGCCCGGCTCTGCCGCCCCGCCCTCGGCAGACCGCCGTCGTGATGAATTCGCCCGCAAGTCCGGCGAAGCGGTGGTCAACCTGCTCCGCCTGGGCATCACCGCCCGCGACATCATGACCAAGAAGGCCTTCGAAAACGCCATCGCCGTCACCATGGCGTTCGGCGGGTCCACCAACGCGGTCCTGCACCTGCTGGCCATCGCCCGCGAAGCCGAGGTTGAGCTGACCCTCGACGACTTCAACCGCATCGGCGACAGGATTCCGCACCTTGGCGACCTCAAACCGTTCGGCCGTTACGTCATGACCGACGTCGACAAGATCGGCGGCGTTCCCGTCATCATGAAAGCACTGCTGGACGCCGGCCTGCTGCATGGCGACTGCCTCACCGTCACCGGCAAAACCGTGGCAGAGAATCTCGCCGCGATCAACCCGCCGGACGTCGACGGCAAGATCCTGCGCGCGCTGGACAACCCGATCCACAAGACCGGCGGCATCACCATCCTGCATGGCAGCATGGCTCCGGAAGGCGCCGTGGTCAAGAGTGCAGGCTTCGACGCCGACGTCTTCGAAGGGACCGCCCGCGTGTTCGACCGCGAGCAGGGTGCCCTGCAGGCGCTGGACAAGGGCGAAATCCATGCCGGCGACGTCGTGGTCATCCGCTACGAGGGCCCCAAGGGCGGCCCGGGTATGCGGGAGATGCTCGCCATCACCGGCGCCATCAAGGGTGCGGGGCTGGGCAAGGACGTCCTGCTGCTGACAGACGGCAGGTTCTCCGGCGGTACTACCGGATTGTGCATCGGTCACGTCGCGCCGGAAGCGGTCGACGGCGGTCCTATCGCCTTTGTCAGGGACGGTGACCGGATCCGCGTGGACATCGCAGCGCGCAGCTTCGACCTGCTGGTGGATGACGCTGACCTTGAAGCCCGCAAGGCTGGCTGGGAGCCGCTGCCGGCCCGCTACACCAAGGGCGTCCTGGCCAAGTACGCCAAACTGGTGCACAGCGCCAGCACTGGTGCGTACTGCGGCTAACCGGCTCCGGCAGCCCAACCGCGCCGTCCGCGGTTGAGCTGAGGCCACACGCACCCTGACCGCTGGCGAGGTTGGGGTGCGGGTGGCGAAACCTTTGGTCCCCATGCCATATGATCAAGGGGTGGACATTGGAGTCCACATGGTGAGATGGGATTGTCCCGCGTTGACACCCGTCACACCAGAGGGAAAACTGAACGCATGACTTTCGTTACCAACTGCGCAGTTGCAGTCGTCGTCCTTACCAAGCGCGTGGCTCACTAGCCCCGGCAACGAACTGTCACGCGCAAACCCCTCGAAGAGCCAGCACGGCTTGAGGGGTTTTTTTATTCCCCCGCAGTTTCACCGTTATTGATGATCCACAAGGAAGAGTCCGATGAGCAAAGGATCGCCGATCAGCCCCTCGCTGATGGCTGCCAAGTCCCCTGGAGCCCCCAAGGCTCCGGAACGTGCCGACCGGACGGCTGAGCATGCCGCCGTCGTCGCTGACCTTGCTGCTGTCTCTCCTGTCCTTGGGCCGAACAACGTTGTACCCCCAACGGTGATGACCGGCTCGCAAGCTATTGTCCGCTCGCTCGAAGAACTCGGCGTCGACGATATTTTCGGTTTGCCTGGTGGCGCGATCCTGCCCACCTACGACCCCTTGATGGCCTCCACCATGAACCACGTGCTGGTCCGTCACGAACAGGGAGCCGGCCACGCCGCGCAAGGCTACGCCATGGTGACGGGACGGGTGGGCGTGTGCATCGCCACCTCCGGCCCCGGCGCCACCAACCTCGTTACCGCCATCATGGATGCCCACATGGACTCCGTGCCCCTGGTGGCCATCACCGGCCAGGTGTCCAGCGGTGTCATTGGCACTGACGCCTTCCAGGAAGCGGACATCGTGGGCATCACCATGCCCATCACCAAGCACTCCTTCCTGGTCACCGACCCCAACGACATCCCGCATGTCATGGCGGAAGCTTTCCACCTGGCCTCCACCGGCCGTCCGGGCCCCGTCCTCGTGGACGTTGCCAAGGACGCACAGGTGGGCCAGATGACCTTCTCCTGGCCGCCCCGCATTGACCTGCCCGGATACCGGCCTGTCACCCGCGGCCACAACAAGCAGGTACGCGAGGCGGCAAAGCTCATCGCGGCGGCCACCAAGCCGGTCCTCTACGTTGGCGGCGGTGTGGTCAAGGCCCACGCCAGCGCCGAGCTGCGGGCGCTGGCCGAAGCCACCGGTGCGCCGGTGGTGACCACCCTGATGGCCAAGGGTGCGTTCCCGGACTCGCACCCGCAGCACGTCGGCATGCCCGGCATGCACGGCACTGTCTCGGCGGTGACCGCCCTGCAGCAGTCGGACCTGCTGATCACTTTGGGCGCCCGCTTTGATGACCGCGTCACCGGTGTCCTCAAGACGTTTGCGCCGCACGCCAAAGTGATCCATGCAGACATCGACCCCGCGGAAATCTCCAAGAACCGCACCGCGGACGTTCCGATCGTGGGCTCGGTCAAGGAGATCATTCCCGAATTGACCGAGGCCGTGCGGGCCCAGTTCGAGGCCGCCGGAACCCCGGACCTCACCACCTGGTGGGCTTTCCTGAACAACCTCAAGGAAACCTACCCGCTGGGCTTTACCGAACCCGAGGACGGGCTCACCGCACCGCAGAAGGTCATCGAACGCATCGGCGCCCTCACGGGCCCCGAAGGCATCTACGTGGCGGGCGTGGGCCAGCACCAGATGTGGGCCGCGCAGTTCATCAAGTACGAGCGCCCGCACGCCTGGCTGAACTCGGGCGGCGCCGGAACCATGGGCTACGCCGTGCCGGCAGCCATGGGCGCCAAGGTGGGGGAGCCGGACCGCGTGGTCTGGGCCATCGACGGCGACGGCTGCTTCCAGATGACCAACCAGGAACTGGCCACCTGCGCCATCAACAAGATCCCCATCAAGGTTGCCGTCATCAACAACTCCTCGCTGGGCATGGTGCGGCAGTGGCAGACCCTCTTCTACGAAGGCCGATACTCCAACACCGACCTCAACACCGGCCACGACACCGTCCGTATCCCGGACTTCGTCAAGCTGGGGGAGGCCTACGGCTGCGCTTCCTTCCGCTGCGAACGCGACGAGGACATCGACGCCACCATCCAGAAGGCCCTCGAAATCAACGACCGCCCCGTGGTGATCGACTTCGTGGTGAGCCCCAACTCAATGGTGTGGCCGATGGTGCCCGCCGGCGTGAGCAACGACCAGATCCAGGTTGCCCGCAACATGACCCCGGACTGGGAAGAGGAAGACTGACCATGAGCCGCCATACACTTTCCGTCCTGGTTGAAGACAAACCCGGCGTCCTCACCCGCGTGGCAAGCCTCTTTGCCCGCCGGGCCTTCAACATCAACTCCCTGGCCGTTGGCCCCACCGAAGTCACGGGCATTTCCCGGATGACAGTGGTGGTCGACGCCGATGGTGAGCTCATCGAGCAGGTCACCAAGCAGCTCAACAAGCTGGTGAACGTGATCAAGATCGTTGAACTGACCTCCGAATCTTCCGTACAGCGCGACCACATCCTGGTCAAAGTACGTGCGGATGCCGCAACACGCCTGCAGGTGACCCAGGCTGCAGACCTGTTCCGCGCCTCGGTGGTCGACGTGTCCACAGACTCCGTCGTCATCGAGGCCACCGGCCATCCCGAAAAGCTCACGGCACTGCTGTCAGTGCTGGAGCCCTTCGGCATCCGCGAAATTGTGCAGTCCGGCACCCTGGCCGTTGGACGGGGATCCCGCTCCATGAGTGACCGGGCACTGCGCTCCGCCTAGGCAGTACGCCACGGCGGGACGTTTGCCCGTAACCGCAGCACCGCAAGACCACCATGTACAAAACCACTCAAGAGGAGTTACGCAAGTGACTGAAATGTTCTACGACGACGACGCCGACCTGTCGATCATCCAGGGCCGCAAAGTTGCCATCGTTGGCTACGGCTCGCAGGGCCACGCCCACGCACTGAACCTTCGCGATTCCGGCGTCGAGGTTGTCATCGCCCTGAAGGACGGCTCCAAGTCAGCCGCCAAGGCCGAGGACGCCGGCTTCACGGTCAAGAACGTTGCCGACGCCGCCGAATGGGCCGACGTCATCATGATCCTGGCGCCGGACCAGTACCAGCGCTCGATCTACAACGACTCCATCAAGGACAAGCTGACCCCCGGCAAGGCACTGGCCTTCGCCCACGGCTTCAACATCCGCTTCGGCTACATCCAGGCGCCCGAGGGCGTTGACGTCATCCTGGTTGCCCCGAAGGCTCCCGGCCACACTGTGCGCCGCGAATTCGAAGCCGGCCGCGGCATCCCCGACATCATCGCCGTGGAGCAGGACGCTTCCGGCTCCGCCTGGGACCTGGCGAAGTCCTACGCCAAGGCCATCGGCGGCACCCGCGCCGGCGTCATCAAGACCACCTTCACCGAAGAGACCGAAACGGACCTCTTCGGCGAGCAGTCCGTCCTGTGCGGCGGCGTGTCCCAGCTGATCCAGTACGGCTTCGAAACCCTGACCGAAGCCGGCTACCAGCCGCAGATCGCCTACTTCGAGGTGCTGCACGAGCTCAAGCTCATCGTGGACCTCATGTGGGAAGGCGGCATCGCCAAGCAGCGCTGGAGCGTCTCCGACACCGCGGAATACGGCGACTACGTCTCCGGCCCGCGCGTCATCACCCCCGAGGTGAAGGAGAACATGAAGGCAGTCCTGGCCGACATCCAGTCCGGCGCCTTCGCCAAGCGGTTCATCGAGGACCAGGACAACGGCGGCGTTGAGTTCAAGGAACTGCGTGCCAAGGCAGAGCAGCACCCCATCGAAGAGGTTGGCCGCGAACTGCGCTCCCTCTTCTCCTGGCAGCAGCAGGACGCGGACTACGTCGAAGGTTCCGCAGCCCGCTAAGGCCACCGCGCGCCGCCAGGCGAACGCGCGACAGCCAGCTAAAGTGCCGCGATGAGGCCGGGTTCACACTTAACAATGTGAGCCCGGCCTTTCCGTCGGCCTAGACTTGTTCCCATCCCCAGGACTGCAACGCAGAGGATCAGCCGTGTCAAAACCCGTAGTACTGCTCGCCGAAGAACTTTCCCCCGCTACCGTCGAGGCCCTTGGCCCGGACTTTGAGATCCGCCAGGCCGACGGCGCTGACCGTTCCCAGCTGCTCTCGGCGATTGGCGATGTTGACGCCATCCTGGTCCGTTCCGCAACGCAGGTGGATGCCGAAGCCATCGCAGCGGCGAAGAACCTGAAGGTCATCGCCCGCGCCGGCGTGGGGCTCGACAACGTGGACATCAAAGCCGCCACCCAGGCCGGCGTCATGGTGGTCAATGCCCCCACGTCCAACATCGTCTCCGCGGCCGAACTCACGGTGGGCCACATCCTCAGCCTTGCCCGCCACATCCCGCAGGCCAGCGCCGCCCTCAAGGACGGCGAATGGAAGCGGTCCAAGTACACCGGTATCGAGCTCTTCGAAAAGAAGATCGGCATCATCGGCCTCGGCCGCATCGGCGCCCTCGTGGCAGCCCGCCTGAAGGGCTTCGACACCAAGATCCTTGCGTACGACCCCTACATCACCTCGGCCCGCGCAGCCCAGCTCGGCGTCCAGCTGGTCACCCTGGACGAGCTGCTCGCCCAGTCCGACTTCATCACCATCCACATGCCGAAGACCCCGGAAACCGTGGGCATGCTCGGAGCGGATGCCTTCAAGAAGATGAAGAACACCGCCTACGTCATCAACGTCGCCCGCGGCGGCCTGGTGGACGAAGAGGCCCTGTTCACGGCCCTGCAGGACGGCGACATCGCCGGTGCCGGCGTCGACGTCTTCTCCAAGGAGCCGAGCACGGACCTTCCGTTCTTCAAGCTCGACAACGTCGTGGTCACCCCGCATCTTGGGGCTTCCACCGATGAGGCCCAGGAAAAGGCCGGCGTGTCCGTTGCCAAGTCTGTCCGCCTGGCCCTGGCCGGCGAACTGGTTCCGGATGCAGTCAACGTGGCCGGCGGCGTCATCGCCCCCGACGTGCGCCCCGGCATCCCGCTCATCGAGAAGCTGGGCCGCATCTTCACGGCACTGACCCACGACTCGCTGACGCAGTTCGACATTGAGGTTGCCGGCGAAATCTCCTCGCTGGACGTCAAGGTCCTGGAACTGGCTGCACTGAAGGGTATTTTCGCCGACGTTGTCACCGAGCAGGTTTCCTACGTCAACGCCCCGGTGATTGCCGAACAGCGCGGCATCAACGTCCGCCTGATCACCACCCCGGATACCGAGTCCTACCGCAACGTACTGACCCTGCGCGGCGCCCTGAGCGATGGCAGCCAGATCTCCGTCGCCGGCACCCTGACCGGTCCCAAGCAGGTCCAGAAGCTGGTGGGCATCAACGGCTTCGAGGTGGAAATCCCCATCAGCGAACAC
The DNA here is from genome assembly GCF_030818145.1 of Pseudarthrobacter sp. SORGH_AS 212. Classification (NCBI taxonomy): domain Bacteria; kingdom Bacillati; phylum Actinomycetota; class Actinomycetes; order Micrococcales; family Micrococcaceae; genus Pseudarthrobacter; species Pseudarthrobacter sp. SORGH_AS 212. Next base: position 3,853,716 of record NZ_JAUTAA010000001.1, read on the forward strand.
CTCGTGGTGGTGGCTTACGCCGACCGTCCCGGCGTCATCGGCACCATCGGCCACATCCTGGGCATGAACAACATCAACATCGCCGGCATGCAGGTGGCCCGCCACGACGAAGGCGGACAGGTGCTGGCGCTGCTGACCATCGACAGCTCTGTGCCGCAGCAGGTCCTGGACGCCATCAAGGCCGGCATCGGCGCCGAGATGGTCCGCGAAGTGGACCTGGAAGACTAACCAGTCCGCCCGGCCGCACGAAACGCCGAACGACACGTCTCCGCTCGGCGCGTCCCGGCGCGGCCACGTATGATTGGCCGGTCTGCTTAATATGGCCTGGTCCCGTTTCGGGACCGGTCCGGCAGGCCGGCCAATACTTTTTGCACATCCGTCCGTAATCGTCCATGTCCGCTGCCGCCACGTGGTCGACACGGGTGTGCGCCACGCAATCCAGGTCTCAGGGAGTTCAATGAACGCCGTCCAGAGGTTCATCAGGAGCAAAGTGCTGCTGTTGACCGCGGCCATCCTGATCGCAGCCATGTGCTTGTCGGTCCTCGTCCAAAGCCAGTCACAGGCTGCACTCAACAGGACCGTGGATGAGAATTCACGCGGCCTGTACGACGTGCTGGTCCAGGCCAAGGCTCCTGCCGGAGCCCTGCTCCAGCCCGAGATCGCCAACGGCACCGGCGGCATCAGCTTCGAGCAGCTGGATTCGATCCGGAAGCTCTCCGGAACGTCGGTGGCTGCCCCCATCAGCCTCGTGTCCCGCGTGACGCAGAACCTCGAAGCGCCCCGGCTGGACGCCATGGACTACCTCGGCTACAACGCCGGCCTCGCCGGAACGGCAACGGCTGACCAGGCCGCTGGAGCCACGTCCCCGGACCAGTGGCCCGCCGCCGAATCCGTGCTGGGCGACAAAGCCAAGAAGTACCGCCTGACCGCCAGCGCAGTCAGCTCGGACGGCGTTTCCGAACAGACACTGTTCAAGTCCACCGCCGAGGGAACCCTGGGCAAGGCCAAGCTCGTCGAGGAAAAGGCCGCCGGAGGCAGCAGCATCCGCATCGCTGCGCCAGCGGGCGAAACCGGCATCAAGTTCCCGTCTCCGGCCGGCGGTTCCGAGCACAACCTGTTCAACCTTTCCGTCTCCCTGCCGCTCGCGCCCGAGGTGACGGAATCCGTGGTGGCCGTTGACCCCGCATCGGAGCGCGCCCTCCTCGGCACTGCCGGGGACTTCCTGGCCCCGCTCGAAAAAGCGCCGCCTGCCGACGCACGCAACGCCGGCGCCGTCGGCCGGTACCTCGAAGGCCTTTTCACCAATGGCATCGGCCTCGATGAACTCAAGGACGGGCCTGACTTCCTCGGCGTGAAGCTCAAGTACTGGGCACCGCTGATGACCCAGTACCAGCAGGCCAAGCGCACCGGCCAGCTGACGACCGATTCCCAGGCCATCCCCCTCGTGGTCCGCTCCGGCACCTCCCTTGACCTGAAGTACAACGTCAAGATCGAAGAGATCGACGACTCCGGCAAGGTCATCAACGAGGTGGGCACCGCCACCCGCTCGCTCGACAAGGACTACCTTCCCTTCGTCTCGAAGGACCCCTTCGCGCTGTCCTGGCCCGGCTCGACCGACCACACGTCGCTGCTGGGCGCCAACGGAAACTTCAACCAGGGCCTCTACACGCCCGCAAAATGGAGCACCGACTTCGCGGCAGCTCCCAAGTACACCGACGCCGGCACGGCGGCCAACGGTGCCGTGGACAAGAACGCCGTCCCCGGTGAATGGGTAACCGTCAACCGCCTGCCCGAAAAGAGCGCCAACGGCGCCCCGGTGGACCAGACCCAGCGCGAGCCCGTGGACGAGCGCTCCTACCGGGACAACCTGTCCACCGGACAGAAGCAGGCCTCCCCGCTGGCCATGGTGTACGGCACCTTCGACCCCGCCGCAGTCGCCGAGGCATCCGGCGACGTCAACAAGCTGCCCCTGGGCGGCTACGACCCCACGCCGTTCACGATGGTCAAGGACGCCGAAGGCAAGGATGTTCCGGCCACGGAGCTTCAGCCGTCCCTCAGCGCCACCGGACTGGCCAGCCAGTCCGCGGGCGCCATCACGGACTACTACGGCCTGGCCGCGGCCCGCGGCTACACCAACAACGCCAACGTCATCGACGCCATCCGGGTCCGCGCCAAGGCGCCGGGCAGCTGGAAGGAAGCACAGCCCGACGTCGAAAAGCTCGCCGCGGAGATCCGCGACATGGGACTGGAAGCCACCATCGTGGCAGGTTCAGCCCGTGAAGACGCCAGCATCTTTGTACCCGGCTACTCCAAGGACGACGCCGGCAAGGAATCGCCGCTGGGCACCGTGCAGCAGTCCTGGGTCCGGCAGAACGCCGCCGACGCCGTCACCGGTTCGCTGTCCGGAACCAACGTCACCCTGCTCTTCCTGACCCTCTGCGGTGCCGCCCTGCTCACCGGGGCATCGACCGTCAGCTACATCCGTAAACGTCGCAGCGAGGCAGGGACCCTGCGCGCCATGGGCTGGACCCAGCGGCGGATCCGCAGCTGGGTACTCGAGGAATTCGGCGTCGGCGCGGTCCTGCTGGCCGTGGCAGGCATCGTCTTGAGCCTCATCAGCTGGAGCCTGTCCACCGCGCTGGTGTGCGCCGCAGTCCTGGTGCTCTACGCCGCCGCGGCACTGTTTGCCGCACAGCAGCTCAGGCACCGCGACGTCATCGACCAGGAACCGCAGCACGACGAACGGCTGATCCCGGTGGACTCGCCGCTGACCTTCGCCAACCGCCAGCTGGGCACCAATAAGTTCAACACCCTGTCCCTGGCCGTGGCAGTGGGTGTCTTCGGCGCCGCCGTGGGCGGACTGATTGCACTGCTCATCGACATTCCCCGCGCTGCCGGCGCCAGCGCGCTGAGCGGGCTTGCCGCAGCCAGCGTGGCGCTGCCCAGCATCCTGCTGGCCATCGCGGGCGTGGCAGTGGGACTCATCCTCACCCTGGTCACCGGCAGGTTCGAACTGAACGCCAAGCGCCAGTACCTGGGCATCCTCGAGGCCATGGGCTGGAACCCCGACATGCTGCGTCAGGTCCGCCTGTTCGAAAACGCGCTGGTGGGAACCGTCGCCCTGCCCCTGGGCGTGCTGGGCGCCCTCGGCATCGGCCTCCTCCTGGCCCCCTACGCCGCGCTGTGGGCAGGCGTTGCCGGCCTCGTGGCAGTACTTTGCTGGATTCCAATTGCAACGAAAGTGGTCCAATGACAAACCCGACGAATGTCCAGCGGAGCCGCAGGGGCGGCTCCGGCGAGGTTCCCCTGCAGACCCGCGCCAACACCATCGTCAAGGCGGCTGACCACGCCACCCCGCTGGAGCTGAGTGACATCACCATCCGCTATGGCGGCGGCAAGGGCGGAGCCGAAGCCGTCAGCGTCGTGGAGGGCTTCGACCTGACGCTGCACGCAGGCGAGATGCACTGCGTCGCCGGCCGAAGCGGCTCGGGCAAGACCAGCATCCTCACGGTCGGCGCGGGACTGACCCTGCCGACGTCGGGACGCGTCTTCTGGGAAGGCGATTCCCTTGAAAGCATGGGCGACGACGAAATTGCCGACCGCCGTCGCGCGCTGATCGGCTACGTGGACCAGGGCGGTGCCCTGATCGACGGCATGAGCGCCCTGGAAAACGTCCTCCTGCCCGCCGTCCCCGACGGCGAGGTGGACCAGCGCCGCGACATGGCCAAGGACCTCCTGGACCTGGTGGGCCTGGGCCGGCGCATGCGGCACCGGCCCGCGCAGCTTTCCGGCGGTGAGCGGCAGCGCGTCGCCATCGCCCGCGCCCTGATCCTGGGCACCCGCGTCCTGGTGGTGGATGAGCCCACCGCCAGCCTGGACCGCGCCTCCGCCAACCGCATCATCAGCATCCTCAAGGACACCACCTCAGACGGCATCGCCGTCCTGGTGGCGTCACACGACCACGAACTGGTCCGGCTGAGCGATAGCCTGACTGAACTGATCTAGCCCGTCCCTCCGCATCGAAGGTAACTGTCCGCACGTGACTGCTTCAGAGAAAACGCCGTTCTACATCACCACGGCCATCACCTACCCCAACGGCGTGCCGCACATCGGCCACGCCTACGAGTACATCGCCACCGACGCCATGGCGCGCTTCAAGCGGCTGGACGGCTACGACGTGATGTTCCTGACGGGCACGGACGAGCACGGGATGAAGATCGCCCAGACTGCCGAAAAGGAAGGCATCACTCCCAAGGAGCTGGTGGACCGGAACGCGGAAGTCTATAAGGCGGCGCACGAAGCCCTCGGCATCACGTACGACCGCTTCATCCGCACCACGGACGAGGACCACTACGCAGCGTCTCAGGCCATCTGGAAAAAGATGGAAGCCAACGGCGACATTTACCTCGACAAGTACGAGGGCTGGTACTCCGTCCGTGACGAAGCGTTTTACGGCGAGGATGAGACAGTCGTGAAGGACGACGGCGTGCGCTACTCGAAAGAGACGGACACCGAGGTGACGTGGACGGCCGAGGAGAGCTATTTCTTCCGGCTGTCGGCGTACCAGGACAAGCTGCTGGCCCTCTACGAAGCGCAGCCGGAGTTCGGTGCCCCGCAGTCCCGGTTCAACGAAGTGATCAGCTTCGTCAAGCGCGGCCTTGAGGACCTGTCCATCAGCCGCACCACCTTCGACTGGGGCGTCCCGGTGCCGGGCAACAGCAACCACGTCATGTACGTGTGGGTGGATGCGCTGACCAACTACCTCACCGGTGTGGGCTACCCGGACGTGGACTCGGAGAAGTTCCGCCGGTTCTGGCCGGCCGATGTCCATGTGATCGGCAAGGACATCTCCCGGTTTCACGCCATCTACTGGCCCGCGTTCCTCCTGAGTGCCGGCCTGGAACTGCCCAAGCGCGTCATGATCCACGGCTTCCTGCACAACAACGGCGTCAAAATGTCCAAGTCGCTGGGCAACGTGGTGGCACCGGCCGATTTCGTGGAGCAGTACGGCCTGGACCAGGTGCGGTTCTTCTTCCTCCGCGAGGTGCCGTTCGGAGCTGACGGCAGCTACAACCATGAGGCCATCGTGGGCCGGATGAACTCGGACCTGGCGAACAACTTCGGCAACCTGGCGCAACGTTCCCTGTCCATGGTGGCCAAGAACTGCGGGGGAGCCGTTCCCACCCCGGGCGCTTTCACGGATGCTGACACCGCCATCCTGGAACAGGCCGGTGCCTTGCTGGACACAGCGCGTGCGGCCTTCGACAAGCAGGAGTTCAGCCGCGCCCTCGAGGCCATCTGGGCGGTCCTTGGCGACACGAACGCCTACTTCGCCGAACAGGCGCCCTGGGTGCTGCGGAAGACCGACGTCGAACGCATGAACACCGTCCTCTACGTCACCCTGGAGGTGCTGCGCATCGTGGCAATCCTCGCCCAGCCGGTGATGCCGGGTTCGACGGCGCGGCTGCTTGACGCCCTCGGCCAGCCGGAAGGGGACGCACGCCAGTTCGCATCAGTCCCCACGCGCATCGCCGCCGGGACGCCGCTGCCTGCACCGGCGCCGGTGTTCCCCAAGTACGAGGAACCGGCAGAGGCATAGCTGGTTCACGAAAGGGCAGGAGCCGCGGGATTTCCGCACTCCTGCCCTTTTTAGTGGTGCCTCCGGCGGATCTACGTGGTGGCGAGCCCCTGCACCGGTGACAGCCGGGACGCCCGCCTGGCGGGAAGGACCGATGCCAGCAGCCCGGCGGCGATTGCCACGGCCAGCACCCCCGCCAGCTGCAGCCACGGAACCACCGGCGTGACCGCGGCCAGGCTGCCGAGCGCCGAACGGGCGCCCAGCCATCCGTACACAGTTCCCAGGGCTGAGCCGAGCAGCGCCGCGACGGCGGCAACCAGGACGGCTTCCAGCGCGAGCATTCCGCGCAACTGGCCACGGGTCAGGCCCAGCGCCCGCAGCAGGGAGTTCTCACGCGTCCGCTCCAGCACGGACAGGGACAGGGTGTTGGCCACGCCGATCAGCGCGATCAGCACCGCGACCCCCAAGAGGCCTGTGACCACCAGGAGCAGCACGTCGATGACCTCGTTGAAGGTGACACGCTCGATGGCCGCACCGCTGACCGCCCCGCTGGCCACCCCGGTTGCCGTGGCAACGGCGGACTGGATGTCCTTGATGCGGTCCCCGGACAGCTGCCCGCCGCCGGGGGCGTCTGCAAGGCGCACCCACACGGTGCTGCCCGCCGTGGCATCGCCCAGCAGGCCGGACTGCTGCGCGGTCTCCGCGGAGACGAGCGCCGGAATGTTGCGGGTCCGCAGGACCTCTGCCTCCAGGGTGGCCGTACCGGATGCGCCGTTGACGTCGACGCGCCCCGCTCGGGCGCCCTCGGGCAGGTAGATCTTCCCGGGCTCCAGGACGAGTGTGGTGTCGCGGAGCAGCCGTCCGGCCTCCGCTGCGCCGACCGCGTAGACGGGGTTTTCCGCGCCCTGCTGCTCGAAACGCCCCGCCGCGGGCAGCAGCGCGGCAGCCGCAACGCCATCGATCCGCGCCACGGCGTCTTGCTGGGCCGCGGTCAGGTGCTCAGCGGTGACGGCCATGTCCACCGGGTAGGTCTCGGCGAGGGCGTCATCGAATGCCTGGCGTGCGGTGGCCGCCCCGGTCATCATCAGGGCCACCAGCGTGACCCCGATGAGCAGGGCGGCAGCCGTCACTGATGTCCTCCCAGGGTTGCGGACGGCGTTGAGCGCAGCCAGTTTGCCGGGGACGCCGGCGGGAGCGGCCAGCCGTCCCGCCAGGCCTACCAGCCGGGGCACGAACAGCGTGGCGCAGAGCAACACCCCGATGAAGGACAGCACGCCGCCGGCGAACGCCACTACCAGCATCACGCTGGCCGCGCCGAAGGCGAGCAGCGGAACTCCCAGGGCGAGGGCGGCAAGGCCCATGACCAGCCGTACCCGGCCGCGCCGGTTCCCGATGCCGGCATCGTCGGCGGGGCGCAGGGCAGCGAGCGGCGCTACGGCGGTCGCCGCCCTGGCAGGGACCATGGCGGCGGCCACGGTCAGGACCGTACCCACGGCGAGGCCCGCCACGATGGACGACGGCGGCACCGCCATGGTGGCAAAGGCCATGTCCGGCTGCGTCCCGGCCCAGCCAATCAGGGCTGCCATCAGGCCGACGGCGGCGAGCACCCCCGCCACGGAAGACACCAGGCCCACCACGAGGGCTTCGGCCAGGACGGAATTGCGCACCTGCGCCCGGGCGGCGCCCAGGCACCGGAGCAGCGCGAGTTCCCGGGTGCGCTGGGCCACCAGCACTGCGAATGTGTTGGAAACCACCAGGGCGGAAACCAGCAGGGCGATTCCGGCGAAAGCCAGCAGGACCACCGTCAGTTCGTCCTGGCCGCCGGTCATCAGGGCCACCTGGGCCGTGACCTGCTCGTCCGCGGTCTTGACCTGCGCGGGGGTTCCGGTGCCGGCAATCGCTGCCAGGGCGCCCGCCCTGGCCGCGGCAACGTCGGTGCCCGGCGCCAGCGCAAGCTGGATGCTGGCATAGCCGTCCGCAGCGCCCGGGCCGGCACCGGGGGCCTGGCCGTCCGCCGCCAGCGCACTGACCGCAGGAGTTCCGGCCAGCAGTTGCGGGAGGGCGGAGGCGAAAGGATCATGGCTGGCGCGGAGGATCCCGGTGACGGTCATCGACGTGGTGGTGGCGCCGTCCGGAGCCCTGAGCTCCAGGGCGTCGCCGACATGCAGCCCGTAGCGCCCGGCAGTGTCGCTGTCCACGGCGACGCCGTCGGCACGCACCGGCAGGGCGCCATCGGTAACGGCTGCTGTTTCCAGGGCATCGGGCGCCAGGTTGCGGGCCTGCGCGAACACTTCCTGGCCGCCTGCCGTGAATTCCGCATACGCCTGAAGGCGACCGTAGGCTTCGCTGACGCCAGGTACCCCTCGGGCCGCTGCCAGGGCCGCACCGTTGAAAGTACCCCTGTCCGGTGTGGCGATGAGTTCCGCCCTGCTGTACGCCTCGCCAAGGCTGGCGCCCAGCGACGCCCTGGTGCTGGCACCCACCATCAGTGTGGTGGACAGGAATGCCACCGACAGCATGACGGCCAGGCCGACGGCTATAAACCGCCGGCTGTGGGACTGGAATTGCGAGAGGGCGACGCGCAGCACGCTCAGCCTCCCAGCTTGCCGAGGGCGGCAAGGACGGATGCGGCGGTGGGTTTGGCGATCTCGCCCACCAGGTTGCCGTCACTCATCAGGACCACCCGGTCGGCGTAGCTGGCTGCCACGGGATCGTGCGTGACCATGATGATGGTCTGGCCCATTTCGCGGCTGCTCCGGCGCAGCAGTGACAGGACTTCGCCGCCGGCTGTCGAATCAAGGTTACCGGTGGGTTCGTCCCCGAAGACCACGTCGGGCCGGGTCAGCAGGGCCCGGGCCACGGCAACCCGCTGCTGCTGGCCGCCGGAGAGTTCATGCGGCCGGTGCCGGAGCCTGTCCTTGAGGCCCAGTGTGGACACCACGGTGTCGAACCAGGCGGTGTCCGTGGCTTTGTTGGCCAGCGCCAGCGGGAGGGTGATGTTCTGTTCGGCCGTCAGGGTCGGCACCAGGTTGAACGCCTGGAAGACAAACCCGATCCGGTCGCGGCGCAGTGCGGTGAGCTGCTTGTCGTTCAGGGCCGTGATGTCCGTCCCGCCCACCAGGATCTGCCCGGAGTCCGCGGTGTCCAGGCCGGCGAGGCAGTGCATCAGGGTCGACTTGCCCGAGCCGGACGGTCCCATGATTGCCGTGAAGCGGCCGGCGTCGAAGGTGACGCTGACCTCGCGCAGGGCACTGACGCGGGTGGCGCCGCGGCCGTAGTTCTTGGTGAGGGACAGTGCCTGGACAGCGGGGGAGGAAGTGGCGTTATCCCTGTTCAAACCAGGGTGGTCATGCACGGAAGTTGTCATGTTTCCACGCTATGGGCCGGCACCCGGCCGGGGGATCGGCCGGCGGTCTGGTCCTGCCGGGGCCCGGCTCATACCGTGGTCTGAGCCCGCGCCCATACGCTGTCAGCCTCCGGGGGTGACCACTCCGGTCTCGTACGCGATCACCACGGCCTGGACCCGGTCGCGGGCTCCAAGCTTGGCCAGGATGTGCCCCACATGGGTTTTGACCGTGGCCTCGGACACAAACAGGCCGGCCGCGATCTCGGGATTGGACTGTCCCTGCGCAATGAGCTGGAACACCTCGCGCTCGCGGGCGGTGAGCCGCTGGACGGCCGCATGGTGTTCCGGCCGTTCGCTGCCTTGGGTGCGCAGCAGCGGGGCAACATGGTCCAGGAGCCGCCGGGTGGTGGACGGGGCGATGACGGCGTCTCCGCGGTGGACGGTCCGGATGGCCTCCAGCAGTTCTTCGGGAGGAGCGTCCTTGAGCAGGAACCCGCTGGCGCCGGCCTGGATGGCGGCCAGCGCGTACTCGTCCAGGTCGAAGGTTGTCAGCACCACCACCCGGAGCTCTGCCCTGGCCGAGCCGGCCGGGGCGGCAAGCGCGCTTTCCATCAGCCGGCGGGTGGCTTCAATTCCGTCCATGCCCGGCATCCGGACGTCCATCAGGACGACGTCGGCCGCCACCGCGCCGAGCGCCTGCAGCGCCTCAAGGCCATTGCCCGCTTCGACCACTACGTCGAGGTCGGGCTGGGAGTTGATCAGCATGCCAAATCCCGACCTGACCAGCTGCTGGTCATCGACCAGGGCAACCCTGATCCTGTCCGCAGGCGCGTGTTCTTCCAGGAGTGTCATTGCTCATGCCTCTGTGTACGGGAGGAAAGCCGAGACCAGGAAGCCCCCGCCCGCGGCCGGTCCGGCCGCCAACGAACCATCGTAGAGGTTGATTCGCTCCCGCATTCCGCGCAGGCCGTTGCCGCCGTATTCCGCAGCGTCGCCGGCGTGGTCCGCGGAGGCGCCCCGGCCGTCGTCGTACACCTCTATCTGCAGGCCCCGCTGCTGCCAACGGATGGCGGCACTGGCGGTGGCCCGGGGCCCTGCGTGCTTAAGGACGTTGGTGAGCGCCTCCTGGAGCACCCGGTAGGCGGTGAGTTCGGCACCGGGCGGAAGAACCCGGCGCGGGGAGCCTTGCTGTTCAAAGGCCAGGGGAAGGCCTGCCGCCCGGAAGCCGAGGAACAGCTCGTCCACGTCTGACAACCCGGGCAGCGGACGGGTGGCGGCCTCATCGCCGTGCCGCAGCACGCCCAGCAGGCGCCGCATTTCCGCCAGTGAGGTCCGGGCTGTGGCGGCGACAGTGGCCAAAGTCTCGGTGGCAACCGAAGGGTTGGCCGCGGCGGCATACCTGGCGCCGTCAGACTGGGTGATGATCACCGAGAGGGAATGGGCCACAATGTCGTGCATTTCCCGGGCGATGTGGGCGCGTTCATCGGCGGCGGCGAGTGACCGTTCCTGCTGTTGTTCGATCTCGAGCCTGCGGGCACGGTCTGACAGGGTCTGGAGCTGCTGGCGCCGCACCCGGGTCAGGTCGCCCAGGGTCCAGCTGAACAGGACCAGCATCCAGATCAGCACCGTATACACCGCGCTGATGGTCAGGCCAAGGACTCCGGTTTCGGCGGTGCTGCTGAGGTTGCGGCTGGTCAGGAGCACCCCGCCGAGCAGGCCCAGGCCAAGCACGGAGCGGCTGGCCCAGACGGGACCGTAGGCGGCAACGGCGTAGATGATCAGCGGAACGGCCACCAGGCCCGCCAGCGGCTCAAGCCCGGCGGCCCACAGCGCAAGGCAAGCGAGCACGATGGCTGCTGCGGCGCGGACCGGGCTGGTCCGCCGCCAGGCCAGCGGAACCACCAGTGCGCTGGACAGGACGAAGTGGCCTGGCCTGTCGGCGAGGAGATAGACCGGGCCGCAGAAAACCAGGACCGCAAACATGAGCGCCAGGTCCACCCGGAAGGTGTTGACCCGGAGCCACTGATAGAGCTTGTGCCGTCGTTCCACCCGGGAACTCTATGCTGTTGGGGCCTGACGACGCCTCATACCGGAGGCTGATCTCGCTTCCGGAGGGTCCGCCCGGGAGGCACAAGGCACGGTCGTGTCTGAATACTGAGACATGTTGACCAGCATATGGATGTTTTGGCTACCCTGAAAATATGAGCGCATCCTCCATTGACCTTGCAGTAATTCCCGGCGACGGCATCGGCCCTGAAGTCATTGCCGAGGCAGTCAAAGTGCTGGAAAAGGCTGTGGCCGCGGAGGGAGTGGAGCTCAAGCAGACGCACTACAAGCTTGGTGCCGAGCACTGGCTGGCCACCGGCGAGACCTTGCCGGACGAGGTCCTCGCGGACCTGCGGACCCGCGATGCCATCCTGTTCGGCGCTGTCGGGGCAGCCCCCGGTGACACCCGCATCCCGTCCGGCATCATCGAGCGCGAGATGCTCCTGAAACTGCGGTTCAGCCTCGACCACTACGTCAACCTGCGCCCGTCACGGCTGTACGGCACAGTCGGCAGTCCCCTCGCTAACCCGGGCACCATTGATTTCATCGTGGTCCGCGAAGGAACCGAAGGACCCTACGTGGGCAACGGCGGCAGCCTGCGCGCCGGCACCCCGCACGAAGTGGCCACCGAGGTGTCCCTGAACACCGCCCACGGCGTGGAGCGCGTGGTCCGCGATGCCTTCCGCCGCGCCAGCGCCCGCGAACGCAAGCACGTCACCCTGGTCCACAAGCACAACGTCCTGGTTTTCGCCGGGCACCTCTGGAAGCGCACTGTCGAGGCCGTGGCCCAGGAGTTCCCGGAGGTCACCCACGACTACCTGCACGTGGACGCCGCCACCATTTTCATGGTTACCGATCCGTCCCGCTTCGACGTCATCGTCACCGACAACCTTTTCGGTGACATCCTCACGGACCTGGCTGCCGCCATCACCGGCGGCATCGGACTGGCCGCCAGCGGGAACATCAACATGGACCGCACGGCGCCCTCCATGTTCGAACCCGTCCACGGTTCCGCGCCGGATATCGCCGGCCAGGGCAAGGCCGATCCGACGGCGGCCATCCTCTCCGCCGCGCTCCTGCTGGACCACCTTGGCTACGCCGAAGCGGCCCGGAAGATCGAAGCCGCGGTAGTGGCCGACGTCGAAAAGCGCGACGGCACCGCCCGCAGCACCACCGCCGTCGGCGACGCCATCGCCGCCGGACTCTGACCCGCGCCGGAGCCACCGGCATCGGGCGTAAGCTTGTCTCGAATTACCAAATGCCGCCACCTCCGTTCAGCGCTGAACCCCCGGCGGCCGATCGTGGAGGAACCATGACCCAGACTGCCCATGGCGTCGAATTCAGCCTGCAGCCTTCGGCGAACCCGAAGACCGCAGAACAGCGTGAAGCCATCCTGGCGAACCCGGGATTCGGCAACTACTTCACCGACCACACCGCCGTCGTCGACTACAGCGTGGACGCGGACGGTAACGGCGGGTGGCACGACCCCCGGGTCGAAGCCTACGGACCCATCGTCCTGGATCCTTCTGCCGCCGTCTTCCACTACGGCCAGGAGATCTTCGAAGGGCTGAAGGCCTACCGCCACGCCGACGGTTCCGTCTGGACGTTCCGTCCGGAGGCCAACGCGGCCCGGCTGAACAAGTCCGCACGCCGGCTTGCCCTGCCCGAACTGCCCGCGGAGTACTTCCTCGGCGCCATCCGCGAGCTTGTGGCCGCGGACAAGGACTGGGTTCCCAATGGTGACGGCGAAGCCCTATACCTGCGGCCGTTCATGATCGCCACCGAGGCGTTCCTCGGCGTCCGCGCCGCACGCGAGGTCTCCTTCCGGGTTATCGCTTCGCCTGCCGGCAACTACTTTGGCGGCGAGCTCAAGCCGGTCTCCATCTGGATCTCACGCGAATACGCCCGTGCCGGGCGCGGCGGAACGGGCGACGCGAAGTGCGGCGGCAACTACGCTGCTTCCCTGATCGCCCAGCAGGAAGCGGAAGCCAACGGCTGCAAGCAGGTCCTCTTCCTTGACCACTTCAACGACGACGCCGTGGAAGAACTCGGCGGCATGAATGTCTTCTTCGTCATGAAGGACGGCTCCCTGGTCACGCCAGCCCTGACCGGCACCATCCTGGAAGGCGTCACCCGGATGTCCGTCATCCAGGTGGCCAAGGACATGGGCCGGGACGTCACCGAGCGCAAGATCACCCTCGATGAATGGCGCGACGGCGTAGCCTCCGGTGAGATCACAGAGGTCTTTGCCTGCGGTACCGCGGCCGTCATCACGCCCATCGGGGTCCTCAAGGACGCCACGGAATTCATCGGCTCGGAGGACGCCAAGGCCGGCGAAACCACCATGGCCATCCGCGAGAAGCTGCTGGGCATCCAGACCGGCACCGTTCCGGACACCCACGGCTGGCTGACCCGCCTAGCCTGAGCGGGCTGACGGGTTGGAAACGCTCGACGGCGCCTGCCGGACTTCGGTCCATGCAGGCGCCGTTTGCGCTTAAGCCCGGTGCCGGTCTTTGGCTTGTCCGCGTATCAGAACCGCCGAGGCCGGGTTTCGCGAAAAGGGCTTCGGAACGCTGCTCGCGCGGGTCGGAGCAGGGCGTACGACGGCGGTCAGCGCCGGGCTGCCTTGCGCGCAGCGTTCTTCTGGGCTTTGCGGGAGACGGGCTTCAGGGCCTTTCTGGCGGCCTCTTCAGCCAGTGCGTGGTGGCGCCGGGCGTCGATGATGTCGTTGAACAGCGACGAGGCAAAGACGCCGCCGTCCTGGGCATACACCTCGTAGGGGTAGCCCTCAAAGGCCGCGGGGATGGCTCCGGCGGTGAACGGATCCCTGCCCGTGGCCCTGGCGGCTGCGTCACCCAGCGCCCAGGTACGGGTCAGGTGCCGGGTGAGGTTTTCACTGGCGAAAGCTGCGGCGTCACCTGACACAGCGGCACTCTTCAGCAGTTCCTCAAGTTCGCCGGCCAGGATCCCGGCCGCCTGTGCGTCTGCTGCATCCGACGTGGTGAGTTCTGCGCCGGCGGTTTCCACTGCTTCGCTCCAGTCGGCCGTCCCGCGGAATGTCTTCCAGGTGGGAAACCAGACCACGGAACCTGCCGCATGGTTGTGGAGGTGCAGGAGCCCGGTGCTCTTCTCAGTGGCGGAGTGGTCGTGGCCGTCCGCTTCCGCGTTGGCGATGAGTTCTGCAAGGGTGGGTGCGCTGGTCATGAATGTATCCGGCTTCCTGGTGAGGGGTGGGGCGTCATGTGTGGTCAACCCGCAGGGGTGTTCGATCTATTCCGGCCCCTGATCCGGCGGGCCCGGTCCATGGGTGCGAGGATGGGGCAGTGACTCCCGATCCAGCCGCCACCCTGCAGCGCAGTTCCGACCTGACCCGGTTCATCCTTGCTCCCAATCCCGGGCCGATGAGCCTGGACGGGACCAACTCCTATGTCCTTGCCGCTCCCGGCAGCCCCGGCGCGGTGGTGGTGGACCCCGGACCGGACGATGAAGCCCACCTTCTGGCGCTGGCGCGCGCGGGCGCCGTCGAACTGGTCCTCATTACCCACCGGCACGCCGACCATACGGCCGGTTCGGCGCGGCTGCACGAACTGACCGGCGCGCCCGTCCGCGCCGCCGATCCCGCACACTGCCATGGTGGGGGAGCGCCGTTGCTGGACGGCGAGGTGGTCCGCGCCGCGGGGCTCGATCTGACCGTTTTGGCAACTCCGGGCCACACCTCCGATTCGGTGTGCTTCCACTTGCCCGGCGATGGGCCGGACGGGTCCGTCCTGACGGGGGATACCATCCTGGGCAGGGGAACCACCATGCTTGACTATCCCGACGGGACGCTGGGGGACTACCTGGCCACCCTGGACCGGCTTGAGGCCATGGGGCCGGCAACGGTCCTGCCGGCCCACGGACCTGTCCTGCCCGCCCTGGCAGAGGTTGTCCGTGGTTACCGTACGCACCGCCATGAACGCCTGGCCCAGATCCGCGAAGCCCTGGACCGGCTGGGCCGCGACGCGTCCGTCGGCGACGTGGCGGACGCCGTCTATTCCGACGTCGGACCTTCCGTCAGGCGCGCGGCCGAGATGTCCGTGGCCGCGCAGCTGCACTACCTGCGGGAGGAGTCCGGCAATGCGGGGGCCCACCGGGGAAACGGTAGGGTATGAACCATGCGTATTGCGAGGTTTGTCGTTGATTCCGATCCCCTGTACGGCGTAGTTGAAGGTGACGCCGGCAGTGAGGAGATTACTGTCATCCAGGGTGACCCGTTCTTCAACGGCGTGGAGCGCACGTCGGTCCGCCACAAGCTGGAGGACGTCCGGCTGCTGGCCCCGATTATCCCGCGCAGCAAGGTGATCGGCGTCGGCCGTAACTTCGTGGAGCACGCCCATGAGCTCGGCAACGACGTGCCTGCCCAGCCGCTGCTGTTCCTGAAGCCGAATACGGCCGTCGTCGGCCCGAACGATCCCGTCGTACTGCCGGAGTTCTCCGATGAGATCTCCTTCGAGGCAGAGCTGTGCGTCGTCATCGGCCGGATCTGCAAGGACGTCCCGGAGGACCGCGTCGACGACGTCATCTTCGGTTACACCTGCGGCAACGACCTCACGGCCCGCGACGTCCAGAAGACCGACCTGCAGTGGACCCGTGCCAAGGGGTTCGATACCTCCGCGCCGCTTGGCCCGTGGATCGAAACGGAGCTGGACACCGAGGACCTGCAGATCCAGGGCAGGCTCAACGGCGAAATGCGGCAGGACGGCAACACCAACCAGATGATCCGCGGCGTCCGGGAACTGGTGTCCATCGTCTCCCAGGCGTTCACCCTGCTGCCCGGTGACGTGATCATGACCGGCACTCCTGCCGGCGTCGGACTGGTCACCGCCGGTGACCGGTATGAAGTGGAAATTGAAGGCATCGGCCGGCTGTCCAACCCGATCGTCCGCCGCTAAGGGACAGGCCGCGATGGCGGCAGGCGCCAGACGGTAAAGTTGAAGCCACTATGACTATCGCTTCTTCGTCGCCTGCCGCCTCCATCCCGCCTGTTACCGCGGAAACACCCGTCCGGGTCCGTTTCTGCCCCTCACCCACCGGCACTCCGCACGTGGGCCTGATCCGTACCGCCCTGTTCAACTGGGCTTACGCACGGCACACCAAGGGCACCCTGGTGTTCCGCATCGAGGACACGGATGCGGCGCGGGACAGCGAGGAGAGCTACCACCAGCTGCTGGATGCGCTGAAGTGGCTCGGCATCGACTGGGACGAGGGCGTCGAGGTGGGCGGCCCGCACGAACCCTACCGGCAGTCGCAGCGCAGTGACATCTACCAGGACGTCATCAAGCGGCTGCATGAGGGCGGCTTCATCTACGAGTCGTACTCCACACCGGACGAGATTGAGGCCCGCCACCGTGCCGCCGGCCGTGACCCCAAGCTCGGCTACGACGGGTACGACCGGCACCTGACGGAGGAGCAGCTGGCCCAGTACAGGGCAGAGGGCCGCCAGGCCGTCCTCCGCCTCCGGATGCCCGACGAGGACCTCACCTTCACCGACCTGGTCCGCGGCGAGATTACCTTCCGCGCCGGTTCGGTTCCCGACTTCGCAGTGGTGCGGGCCAACGGCCACCCGCTGTACACCCTGGTCAACCCGGTGGACGACGCGCTGATGGGCATCACCCACGTGCTCCGCGGCGAAGACCTGCTTAGCTCCACCCCGCGGCAGATTGCCCTCTACCGCGCGCTGCACGCAGTGGGTGTTGCTGAGTACATGCCCGAATTCGGCCATCTGCCCTATGTCATGGGCCAGGGCAACAAGAAGCTGTCCAAGCGCGATCCCGAGTCCAGCCTCTTCCTGCACCGCGAGCGGGGCTTCATCCCGGAGGGCCTGCTGAACTACCTGTCCCTGCTGGGCTGGTCCCTCAGCGCCGACGAGGACATCTTCACCGTGGAGCAGCTGGTGGAGAACTTCGACATTCACGATGTCCTGGCCAACCCCGCGCGCTTCGACCTGAAGAAGGCCGAAGCCATCAACGGCACGCATGTGCGGATGCTTGCCCCGGAGGATTTCCGGAACCGGGTGGCGCACTACCTGCGTGAAGCCGGACTGGTGGGGGAGATCCTGACCGACCGTGAAGAACAGATCGTCACCGAAGCCGCACCCCTGATACAGGAGCGCATCACCCTGCTGGGCGAGGCGCCGGAAATGATCGCCTTCCTGTTCAAGGCCGATGACGCCATTGACGTTGCCGACGACGCGCGCAAGGGCCTGCCGGAAAACCTGGCCGAAGTCCTTGACGCAGCGATCGGCGCCCTTGAGCCCATCGCGGACTGGACTCCGGAGACCATCCAGGCAGCCCTCAAGCAGGCCCTCGTCGAAGACCTTGGACTGAAGCCGCGCCTGGCCTTCGGACCGGTCCGCACCGCCGTGTCCGGCCGCCGCATCTCGCCGCCGCTGTTCGAGTCGATGGTGATCCTGGGCAAGGATGCCTCACTCCGCAGGCTTCAGGCTTTCCGCGGCTGATGGCTGTGGCCAGTTCCGCTGCCGGCGGCATCCTGGAGGCCCAGGCGGGTACCGTCCGGGGCGTCCTGTTCGATATCGACGACACCCTCGTGGATCTCGAATACTCCATGACCACTGCATTGCGGGAGGTCAGCGAGCATCTCCTGCCCGGCCTCGACCAGTCCGGGTGGGAGCGGTTCGGCCGCATCTTCACCCACGAGACCACGCACTATTACGACCAGTACCTTGCGGGGGAGCTGACGTTCAACGAGCAGCGCCTCCTGCGCGGCCGGGCTGCGCTGGGACACTTCGGCATCGAACTGGCCGACGGCGAGGAATCGCACCAGTGGCTGACCGCCTACATCCAGAAGCAGCCGTCCTACGTAAAGCCGTTCCCGGACGTCCTGCCGCTGCTCGATGTCCTGGACCGGGCAGGGATCCCGTACGGGGCCGTCAGTAACAACGTCCATGACTACCAGCGGGCGAAACTGGACGGCGCAGGCCTGGAACGGGTGGCGCACCTCGTGGGCACCGACACCCTGGGGGTGGCCAAGCCCAACCCGGCGATCTACCTCGAAGGTGTCCGGCTCCTGGGTACGGCAGCCTCCGAAACCCTTTACGTGGGCGACAACAGGTTGCTCGATGCGGAGGGCTCGACGGCGGCCGGGCTGCAGGGCGTATGGCTGAACCGGAACGCGGAAACCGCGGCGCATTTCTCTGGTGCCGCGGTGTCCACGCTGGCGGAATTGCTCCCGCTCTTCCACTAGGAGTATTGCCGGGTCAGTGCGGCCGGTCCGCGCCTGCGCTGTCGCTGAGCGCAGCTGCCCCGAGTCGAGCCAGCCGCCACCCGCAGTGAGCTGGGCTGCCCCCGAGCAGGGCCTGAGGCCGCCCTCGGCAAGCTTGTTGAGGGTGCCCGCACCGGTGTCCAACTGTCCTGCGGCAGCAGCGAGGCGGCCGGTTCCTGCCGCCAATTGCCCGGCGCCGTCAGCAAAGTTGTCCCGGACCGCGGAGTAGATCTCACCGGCCCCGGATTGGAGGGCCCCAGCGCCACTGTTCAGTGTCTATGTCCCGTCCTCCAATTCGGCTGAGCCGTCCCTGACCTGGACAGCGCCCGTGGGATTTTCCGGGGCAGCTTCGGGCGCGGCGGAAGGTCTGGCTGCCTCGATTTGTGCGAGCCGAAAGTCTCGGGTAGAGTATTTTCTCGTGCTGAGGCGCACGGAGCAAGGCTAAGGCCTTGAAGGCCGGGCCCGAAAGTTCCATTGGGATATGGTGTAATTGGCAACACTACGGTTTCTGGTACCGTCATTCTAGGTTCGAGTCCTGGTATCCCAGCTCTGGTTTGGAGATGTTCTAGGTCTTCACGCCAGGCAGTTTCAACCGGTTCGCCGATTTGAAACTAAAGCAAAGTGTATGAAACAATCACTGAGCTTGAACGGCGGAAACGCCAAAAAAGTTACTTGGCCCCATCGTATAGCGGCCTAGTACGCTGCCCTCTCACGGCGGTAACGCGGGTTCGAATCCCGCTGGGGTCACCAAAGAAATGGTCCCGGGCAATATGCCCGGGACCATTCTGTTTTTCCGGCCATATTCAATTCTTCCTTCGCTCTCAGCTGGCATGATGTTGCTGTGACCTCACCGAACGAGAAACGCCACACGGACCGGCAGGAGCAGCAAAACACGGCAGCCGTGACCCTGCTTGACCAGGTCCGCGGCACCCTGGCGGACGTGGCACTGCCCCTGGCCCTGCCTGGGGCCGAGCAGGGGCGGCGTGACGCCGCCGCCGGTGTGGCCCAGCTCGACGACTACATCCTTCCCCGCTACCGCAGCCTCGACGCCCCGCTGCTTGCCGTCGTCGGCGGGTCGACCGGTGCCGGGAAGTCGACCCTGGTTAATGCCCTGGCCGGCCATCCTGTCACCCGCTCGGGTGCCATCCGCCCGACCACCCGCCAGCCGATCCTCCTTCACCATCCTGCCGAAGCCGCCTGGTTCGAGGGCAGCCGGGTCCTGCCGGGCCTGGGCCGGATCCGAGGTGCGCTGTCTGCCGGACCTGCCCCTGCGGCCCAAACGGTGACGGGACCCGACGCTGCTGCCGTCACCTCGCTGGTCCTGCTCGCCGATGACGCCGTTCCGGCGGGCATTGCGCTCCTTGACGCCCCCGACGTCGATTCCATCTCCGATGACAACCGGAAGCTGGCCGGCCAGCTGCTCGCAGCCGCGGACCTGTGGATCTTCGTCACCACCGCCAACAGGTACGCCGACGCCGTCCCCTGGCGGCTGCTCCTGGATGCGGCGGCGAGGGACATCATGGTGGCGGTGGTCCTGGACAGGGTGCCGGCGGGCGCGGAGGAAGAAGTCAGCGAGGACCTGCGGCGACTCCTCGACGGCGAGGGCCTGGCCGGTGCCCAGCTCTTTGTCATCCCTGAGTCCACGCTGGATCCGTTGGGCATGCTGCCCGCCGGCGCTGTCCTCCCGCTGCGGAACTGGCTCACCGGCCTCGCCGCTGACGCCGCAGGCCGGGCCGGCGTCGCGCGCCGCACCCTGAACGGTGCGGTCCGGGCACTGGCCGGCCGGGTTGCAGCGATCTCCGCATCCGCTGCAGAGCAGCAGCGCGCTGCAGCTGCGCTTGAGGCCGGCGTTGATGCCGCCTACCGGGACGCGGGCAGCCGGATCCTCGACGCCACGCGCGACGGCGCCCTCCTCCGCGGGGAAGTGCTGGCCCGCTGGCAGGACTTTGTGGGCACCGGTGAGTTCTTCCGGACACTCGAGCAGAACGTGGGCCGCTTCCGCGACCGGTTGGGGGCCTTCTTCCGGGGTGAACCACCGCCGGCCATCAAGGTCGAAGCGGCCATCGAAACGGGCCTGCAGGCCGTCATTGTCGATGAGGCAGCAAACGCCGCAGAGGAAACCGACCACCGTTGGCGGTCCGACCCCGCCGGCCGGCAACTGTTGGGAACGGACGACCTCTCGGGGACCGGTCCCGGTTTCGCGGACCGGGCGGCCCAGGAGATCCGAGCCTGGCAGGAGGCGCTGATGGAACTTATCCGCACGGAGGGCCAGGGAAAGCGGACCCAGGCCCGGTGGCTCTCCTTCGGCATCAACGGGCTGGGTGCTGCACTGATGATCGTTGTTTTCTCTATGACAGCGGGCCTGACAGGGCTGGAGGTCGGCGTAGCAGGCGGAACCGCAGTCGTGGGCCAGCGCCTGCTCGAGGCCGTGTTCGGTGAAGACGCTGTGCGCCGGATGGCTGAAAAGGCACGGACGGACCTGGCTGCCCGCTGCCAGCGGCTCCTCGAGGAGGAACAGCAAAGGTTCCTGGTCCGGCTCCCGGCGGCAGACACGATGGCGGCCGGTGTACTGGACAGCCAAGCCGATGCATTGGCCCGCCTGGCGGGCGCCGCGTGAGCCGGCACAGCGGCGCCCGGGAATCATCGCGGCTGGACCGGCGCCTGGAAGCCCTGAATGACGCGAGACAGCTGGCCGGTGGTGTCCTTCCGGACGCGCAGCTGGAGGAGGTTTTCCAGGTCCTGGAGCGCGCCGGATCCCGCCGCTCCCTGTCCGCGGAGCACACCGTGGTGGGGTTCTTCGGTGCTACCGGAAGCGGAAAGTCCTCGCTGTTCAACGCCGTGAGCGGCGGTAACATCGCGACGACGGCGGCGCGCCGCCCCACCACGTCGGAGCCGCTGGCGGGGGTATGGGGAGTGGACGGCAGTGAACCGCTCCTGGACTGGCTTGATGTCCGCAACAGGCATCACGCAGGTCCTGTGGAAGGTTTTGCGGGCGAAGACACCGGCCTGATCCTGCTGGACCTGCCGGATTTCGACTCCACCCGCGCGGCCAACCGTGAAGTGGTGCAGCGCATGGTGGGACTGGTGGATGTCCTCGTCTGGGTGCTCGACCCGCAAAAGTACGCGGATGCAGCGGTCCACCAGGATTTCCTCGCCCCGCTGGCCTCGCACGGCGCCGTCACCCTGGTGGTCCTCAACCAGGTGGACAGGCTTCCGGCCCACGACGTGCCGCCGGTCCTGGAATCCCTTCGCGGGATCCTTGCTGCCGAGGGGCTGGGGAAAGTAAAGGTCCTTGCCGCCTCCGCGCTGACCGGCCAGGGCGTGGACGGCGTGCGTGCTGCGATCAGGAGCGTGGTGGTGCAGCGAAAGGCCCGCTCGCAGCGGCTGGAGGCCGACGTCGCGAAAGCTTCCAGGGAACTGCGGGAGGCATCCGGAGACGGCGAAGCCGCCGGCGTCCGGCACCAAACGACGGCCAGGCTGGGCGCGGAACTGGCGGCGGCAGCCAACGTGCCGGTGGTTGTCACTGCTGTGGCCCGTTCCTACCGCCTGGAATCAGTCCGTCGGACGGGCTGGCCCGCGACCCGATGGCTTTCGCGGTTCCGGCCCGACCCCTTGCGCAGGCTCAACCTCCGCAGGGACGCTCCGGCGGAACTCAACCGCACTTCGCTTCCGCCCGCCAGTGCCCCCCAGCGGGCGCGCACCGACTCAGCCGTCAGGGAGTTCGCCGACGCCGCCAGCGCCGGCGCGCCCGGTCCCTGGCGGGCCGCCATCCGAAGCGCAGCCCGCGAGGGCCGGGAGCGGCTTCCGGATGCCCTGGACCAGGCCATCGCCGGAACCGACCTCGGGGCCAACAGGAAATCCTGGTGGTGGGGCGTCTTCAATGTGGTCCAGTGGCTGGCGCTGCTGACCGTCCTCGGTGGCCTCGGCTGGCTGGGCGGCCTCGCGGCACTGCAGTACTTCCAGATGCCGGCGCCGGAGCCGCCACGGGTGGAAGGGTGGCCGGTGCCCACCCTGATGGCCGCCGTCGGCGTGGTGCTGGGGATTGTGCTGGCCCTGGCCGGCCGCTTTATCGCCGCAGGAGCCGCCGCGGCACGGGCATCGGGGGCACGGAAACGGCTGGAGGCGGCTGTGGGCGGTGTTGCGCGGAATCTTGTAGTGGAGCCCGTTGAGGTAGAAGTCAGCAGGCTTGCGGCGTTTAACGCGGCACTGAAGGTGGCGGCGGGCTAGGGGAGGGGCTCATCCCTAGGTGCCGGCGGCTTCCAGTCCGGCAGCAGCGTCCCGCACCTTGATCATGGTGCGCAGGTTGCGGGTAGTGGTCGCCACCTTAAATCTGGCCTTGGACGAAATCTTGCTGAATGGGCTGTCCAGGGTTCCGCCGGCCGGCGCGAGCCAGGCGAGGGCTTCCGGGCCAAGCCGGTGTTGCTTGTGTCCGCCCCCGAGGGCCCGGCCCGCAGCGTCCAGGTCGTCCAGGACTGCGTGGTCGGAGGACAGCGTGATGTACGAATGCGTGGACTTGTCGTCCTCCGGATACGGGCACGCCGCCACCAGATCAACCACCCTGCCGGCCGGCAGGACCACCACCCAGGCCTCGTAGCCGAACGCGGCGCGCAAGGCCTTCTCGCACTCCCGTTTCACGCCGGCGGCGTCCAGTCCGCTGGCAAGGACCACGTTGCCACTGGCCAGCAGTGTCTTGGCGTCCGCGAAGCCGCTGCTCTTCAGCGCATCCCGAAGGTCCGCCATTTTGATGTTGATGCCGCCCACGTTGATGCCGCGGAGAAATACTGCGTAGCTGCCCATGGGCCACAGCCTAACCGCCGGAGGGCGGGTTGGGTGCGGGCTTGGCCCGACGGCGGTCAGTCGTTGTTCTTGCGCAGCGCTTCGGTGAGGATGCGGCCGGCGTTGCAGACCACTTCAGCGTGCAACCTCCCGGGTTGGCGGGTAAGCCGCTCGATGGGGCCGGAGATCGATACGGCGGCAATGACGCGGCCGGACGGTCCGCGCACCGGCGCCGAGACCGAGGCGACCCCCGGCTCGCGTTCACCAAGGCTCTGGCCCCAGCCCCGCCGTCGTACTCCTGCGAGGACGGTGGGCGTGAAGCGCGCCGACTGCAGGCCCTCAAGCAGGCGGTCGTGGTCTTCCCAGGCAAGCAGGACCTGGGCGGCGGAGCCGGCCTTCATGGACAACTGGGTACCGACAGGAATGGTGTCGCGCAGGCCGATGGGGCGCTCGGCCGATGCCACGCAGACCCGCCAGTCGCCCTGGCGGCGGAAGATCTGTGCGCTCTCGCCCGTGGCGTCCCGAAGCTGCATCAGGACGGGGCCGGCAGAAGCGATGAGGCGGTCCTCGCCGGCGGCCGATGCCAGTTCAACCAGCCGGCTGCCGAGCACGAACCTGCCCTGGATGTCACGGCTTACCAGCCGGTGGTGGACCAGCGCGAGGGCGAGGCGGTGGACAGTGGGACGGGCCAGTCCGGTGGCCGCTACGAGCTGTGCCAGCGTGGTGGGGCCGGCCTCGAGCGCGTCAAGCACCTGTGCTGCTTTATCAATGACGCCGACTCCACTAGAATTGTCCATGTAATGATATTGCCGTCTCATTATCTGAGATGCAAATCTTTCGGCTGGCGCAGTGCGGAGCCGTCCTGCTTCAGTTGAAGCATTCAGCCAAACAGCAGTGAAGGGAGATGGCCATGGCAAAGACATTGGCCGAGAAAGTCTGGGACGCGCACGTGGTGCGCAAAGGCGACGGCGTAGGTGCCAACGCCCAGCCCGACCTTCTCTTCATCGACCTTCACCTGGTGCACGAGGTCACGTCCCCGCAGGCCTTCGAGGGCCTGCGCCTGGCAGGCCGCCCGCTGCGCCGCCCGGACCTGACCATCGCCACGGAGGACCACAACACTCCCACGCTGGACATCGACAAGCCTATCGCCGACCTCACCAGCCGGACCCAGATCCAGACGCTGCGCAACAATTGCGCGGAGTTCGGTGTCCGCCTGCACAGCCTCGGTGACGCCGAACAGGGCATCGTCCACGTGGTGGGTCCGCAGCTGGGCCTCACCCAGCCCGGCATGACGGTGGTCTGCGGCGACTCGCACACCTCCACGCACGGCGCTTTCGGAGCGCTGGCCATGGGCATCGGCACCTCCGAGGTGGAGCACGTCATGGCCACCCAGACCCTGTCCCTGAAGCCGTTCAAGACCATGGCCATCAACGTTGAGGGCACCCTGCGCCCCGGCGTCACGGCCAAAGACATCATCCTGGCGGTCATCGCCAAGATCGGTACCGGCGGAGGCCAGGGCTACGTCCTGGAATACCGTGGATCCGCCATCCGCGCCCTGTCCATGGATGCCCGCATGACCATTTGCAACATGTCCATCGAGGCCGGCGCCCGCGCCGGCATGGTGGCGCCGGACGAAACCACCTACGCCTACATGCAGGGCCGCCCGCACGCCCCCGAAGGGGCGGACTGGGATGCCGCCGTCGAGTACTGGAACACGCTGAAGACCGACGACGACGCCACCTTCGATGTCGAGGTGGACCTCGACGCCGACACGCTGGAGCCGTTCGTCACCTGGGGCACCAACCCCGGCCAGGGCGTGTCCCTGTCCCAGGCTGTTCCGTTCCCCGGGGACTTCGGCGACGAAAACGCCAAGGCCGCCGCGGAACGCGCCCTGCAGTACATGGGGCTGGAAGCCGGCACGCCAATGAAGGACATCCGGGTGGACACCGTGTTCCTCGGTTCCTGCACCAACTCCCGCATCGAGGACCTCCGGGCCGCCGCGGACATCATCCGCGGCCGCGAAAAGGATCCGAAGGTCCGCATGCTCGTGGTGCCGGGCTCTGCACGCGTCCGCCTCGAAGCGGAGGCTGAGGGCCTTGACCGGGTCTTCAAGGACTTCGGCGCCGAATGGCGCTTCGCCGGCTGCTCCATGTGCCTGGGCATGAACCCGGACCAGCTGGAACCGGGGGAGCGGTGCGCCTCCACCTCGAACCGCAACTTCGAGGGCCGCCAGGGCAAGGGCGGCCGCACCCATTTGGTATCCCCGGTGGTGGCAGCGGCCACGGCCGTCCGCGGCACGCTCAGCTCGCCGTCGGACCTTGATCCTGCCCCCGAATCCGCCGCCATCCGCACCGACGCAGCCTAGGACGCAACCATGGAAAAGTTCACCAAGCACACCGGCATCGGCGTTCCGCTGCGCCAGAGCAACGTCGACACGGACCAGATCATCCCCGCGGTGTACCTCAAGCGCATCACCCGCACCGGCTTCGAGGACGCCCTGTTCTCGGCCTGGCGCAAGGACTCCTCCTTCATCCTGAACCAGGAGCCGTTCAACGCCGGCTCCGTCCTGGTGGCCGGGCCCGACTTCGGCACCGGGTCCTCCCGCGAGCATGCCGTGTGGGCACTGAAGGACTACGGCTTCAAGGCAGTGCTCTCCTCCCGGTTCGCTGACATCTTCCGCGGCAACTCGGGCAAGCAGGGACTGCTGGCCGCCCAGGTGGCCCAGGACGACATCGAGCTGATCTGGAAGGAACTGGAAAACGCGCCGGGAACCCAGGTGACAGTGGACCTGGAGTCGAAGACCGTGGTGTGCGGCAACATTGTGGCCCCCTTCGAAATTGACGACTACACCCGCTGGCGCCTGCTCGAAGGCCTGGACGACATCGGGCTCACGCTGCAGCATGAGGCGGATATCACCGCCTACGAGGCAACCCGCCCCTCTTTCAAGCCCAAGACCCTGCCTGCCAAGGTTTCCTAGCGCCAGCGCTCTGCTCCTTGGCCCTGCGCGGGGCGACATACTTCGCCGCCACGCCTCGGCCAAGGAGCGTGCGTATTTCGGTTCGGTAACGCGACCTCCTATGCTTGGGTGGAGCCTTTGCAAGGATTTGGGGGCGAGTAATCGTGAGGAAACCGGTATATGAGTAGTGTTCTGACAATCCGCGGCGGAGTCCCGCTTACGGGCCGCGTCACCGTCCGGGGGGCCAAGAACCTTGTCCCCAAGGCGATGGTGGCGGCGTTGCTGGGCAACGAACCGTCGGTGTTGCGGAACGTTCCGGAGATCAAGGACGTGGAGGTTGTCACCTCGCTCCTGCAGCTCCATGGCGTGACGGTGGAGAAGGACCCGGTCAACGGGGACCTGACCCTCGATCCGAAGGCAGCGAAGACGGCGTCCAGCACGGCCATTGATGCCCACGCCGGGGACTCCAGGATCCCCATCCTGCTGTGCGGTCCCTTGATCCACGCCATTGGCGAAGCATTCATCCCCGACCTTGGCGGCTGCAAGATCGGCGACCGCCCCATCGACTACCACCTGGACGTGCTCCGCCAGTTCGGCGCCGTGGTGGAAAAGCGCCCGGGCGGGATCCATATTTCTGCCCCCAAGGGCCTGCACGGTGCCAAGATCTCCTTGCCCTACCCGTCCGTGGGCGCCACCGAGCAGGTACTGCTGAGCGCCACCCGCGCCGAGGGCATCACCGAACTGAGCGGTGCCGCCACGGAGCCGGAGATCATCGACCTCATCGCCGTGCTGCAGAAGATGGGCGCCATCATCAGCGTCCAGACCGACCGCACCATCCGCATCGAGGGCGTCCGCGACCTCGGCGGCTACAACCACCGGGCCCTCTCCGACCGCAATGAGTCGGCGTCCTGGGCCTCCGCTGCCCTGGTCACGCGCGGCGACATCTTCGTCGAGGGCGCTTCCCAGCGCGACATGATGACCTTCCTGAACACCTACCGCAAGGTGGGCGGCGGCATGGACATCGGTGAGGACGGCATCCGTTTCTACCACCCCGGCGGGAAGCTGAACCCCCTGGTGCTCGAAACCGACGTGCACCCCGGGTTCATGACCGACTGGCAGCAGCCGCTGGTGGTGGCGCTGACCCAGGCCGAGGGCGTCTCGATCGTCCACGAAACCGTCTATGAGAACCGCTTCGGCTTCACCGACGCGCTCATCCGGATGGGCGCCAGCATCCAGGTCCACCGGGAGTGCCTTGGCAGCGTTCCGTGCCGGTTCGGGCAGCGCAACTTCCTGCACTCGGCGGTCATCTCCGGGCCCACCCAACTCAAGGGCACCGATATTGACGTGCCGGACCTGCGCGGCGGGTTCAGCCACCTCATCGCCGCACTGGCCGCCACCGGCGTCTCGCGGGTGACGGGCATCGACATCATCAACCGCGGCTACGAGCGCTTCACCGAGAAGCTGGCCGGGCTGGGTGCCGATTTCGACATCACTGCCGCGAAGTAGCGGGCTGCCGTGAAGGAATCTGCCAAGAGCAGGGCCACATTCGTGTTCATCGCCGGCATTGCCCGGCCGCTGTTGAACCTGATGATGGGCAAAAAATGGGAAGGCATTGAAAAGCTTCCCGCCGGCGGATTCATCGCCGCACCCAACCACTGCACTGAGATCGATCCGCTGGTGGTGGGGCACATGCTGTACAACCAGAAGCGCGCCCCGCATTTCCTCGCCAAGGCGGGCCTGTTCAAGGTTCCCGCACTCGGCTGGCTCCTGCACGCCACCAAGCAGGTCCCGGTGGAACGTTCGACGGCGGGCGCGAACCGGTCGCTGCAGGTGGCCCAGGAAATCGTGGCGGAGGGCGGCGCCATCATCATCTACCCCGAAGGCACCCTCACCCGTGACCCGGACCTGTGGCCGATGAAAGGCCACACGGGAGCAGCACGGCTCGCACTCGAAGGCGGCATCCCGGTGGTCCCGATCGCCCACTGGGGAGCCCACGAAGTTTTTCCGCGCTATGGGAAGAGGTTCCACATCTTTCCCCGCAAGACATCCAGGGTTGTCATCGGTGATCCGGTGGACCTCAGCGCGTTTGCCGGCCGGCCGATGGACAAGGCCACGCTGGCCGAAGCCACCGAAGCCATCATGGATGCCATCACCGGCCTCCTCGCCGGCCTGAGGGGTGAGGAACCGCCCGCCGAGCGCTGGGATCCGGCACGGAAGCAGCAGTCCAAGCACGGGCGTTTCATGGAGCGCGGCGGGCAGCATCCCGGCAACGGGCCGGACGCGCCGTGACCCTGAACCTGGCGGGTTCAGCCCGCTCCGTCGCCGTCCTGGGCGCCGGTTCCTGGGGAACAACCTTCGCAAAGATCCTGGCCGACGCCGCCGCGGCGGCGGGTACCCCGCGTGGGATCAGGCTGTGGGGCCGCCGCGGGGAAGTGGTTGAGCAGATCAACAACAGCCACCGCAACCACCAGTACCTTAAGGACGTGCCGCTGCCGGCCAGCATCACGGCGTCCACCGACGTCGCGGACGTGCTCCACGGGGCTGACCTCGTGGTCCTTGCCGTCCCCGCCCAGTCGTTGCGTCCGCAACTGCGGGAGTGGCGCCACCTGATCGACCCCGAGGCTGTGGTGGTCTCGCTCATGAAGGGCCTCGAGCTCGGCACCGACGCGCGCATGAGCCAGGTCATCAGCGAGGAGCTCGGCCTCGATACCGGCAGGATCGCCGTCGTCTCCGGTCCCAACCTGGCCATGGAAATTGCGCGCGAGGAGCCCACCGCCTCGGTGGTCGCCTGCGCCGATTCCGCCGTCGCCGGCTGGCTGGCGCGCAGCTGCACCGCGCCGTATTTCCGTCCCTACACCACGTCTGACGTGGTGGGCGTGGAGATCGGCGGGATCGTCAAGAACGTCATTGCTCTGGCAGTCGGTATCTGCGAGGGCAAAGAGATGGGGGACAACACCAAGGCCTCCGTCATCACCCGCGGCCTGGCTGAAACATCCCGCCTCGCCCTTGCCCTCGGCGGTGAAGCCAAAACCATGGCCGGGCTTGCCGGCCTGGGCGACCTCGTGGCCACCTGCTCATCGCCGCTGTCCCGTAACCACACCGCGGGAAGGCTGCTGGGCCAGGGCCTCACGCTGGAGGAGGTGGGCCAGAAGATGACGCAGACGGCCGAAGGCATCAAATCCGGCCAGGCCGTGCATGAACTGGCGGGCAAGCTGGGTGTGGAGATGCCCATCACCGCCGCCGTTGTGGCGGTGCTGGCCGGCAAGCTGTCCGTTGACCAACTGGGACCTGTCCTGCTGTCCCGCGAACTCAAACCTGAAGGTGATGACTGACGATGTCCCACAACAACCTGACGTCAGGGGAGCCGGCCGGGCGACCCAAACCGCGGGTAGCGGTCCTGTTCGGCGGCCGGTCCAGCGAGCACGCCGTCAGCTGTGTTACCGCCGCCGGAGTACTCGGCGCCATTAACAAGGACAAGTACGAGGTCATCCCCATTGGGATCGCGAAATCGGGCCAGTGGGTACTGGCCAGCGGTGATACTGCCCAGTGGTCCCTTGCCGGCACGGCGCTGCCTGAGGTCGCACCCTCCGACCAGACTGTCACGCTGGCCGAGATTGGGGGGGAGCACCAGCTGATCGTGGCTGCCCCCAACGAAGTTCCGCAGGAACTGGGCACGGTGGACGTGGTCTTTCCCCTCCTCCACGGGCCCTTCGGTGAAGACGGAACCATCCAGGGGCTCCTGGAACTCTCGGATACCCGGTACGTCGGCGCCGGGGTCCTGGCTTCGGCCGTGGGCATGGACAAGCACTTCATGAAGGTTGTCTTCGAGTCGGCGGGCCTCCATGTGGGGCCCTATGTCGCCGTTACCGACAGGCAATGGCAGAAGGATCCCGAGGCTGTCCGGAAGCAGGTCGACCGGCTGGGGTTCCCCGTGTTCGTTAAGCCCGCACGGGCGGGTTCCTCCATGGGCATCTCCAAGGTGGACTCGCTGGAAGGGCTGGATGCAGCCATCGAGGAAGCGCGCCGGCACGACCTCAAACTGGTCATCGAAGCCGGCATCGTCGGCCGGGAAATCGAATGCGCCGTGCTGGAAGGCCGTGGGACGGATGCTCCCCGGACCTCCATGCCCGGCGAGATTTCCGTGGCCGGCGGCGGCCACGAGTTCTACGACTTCAACGCCAAGTACGTCGAGGACGACGCCGCGTCGCTGAGCTGCCCGGCAGACATTCCTGATGAAGCCATCGCCAGGGTGCGCGACCTCGCCGCCGCAGCGTTCGATGCTGTCGGCGCCGAAGGCCTGAGCCGCGTTGACTTCTTCTACACGCCCGACGGCGACCTGATCATCAACGAGATCAACACGATGCCCGGGTTCACGCCCAAGAGTATGTACCCGCAGATGTGGGCTGCGTCCGGGCTCGGCTATGCCGATCTGATCGACGAACTGATCCACCTGGCCCTGAACCGGAAGACCGGACTGCGCTGAGCTGCGCTTCCCCGGAGGCTGGGCGTGCCGAAGCCTATCTACTGGCTCTGGGGCAGGTCCTGCAGTTCCTGCTGGCCTACGCAGTTGCGGCTGGCCGCCACCTTGCCCGCGGCCGTGGCGAGGTCGGCCAGCACTGTAGCGGAGCTGATCTTGTCCGGGTCCATCAGGATTTCGGTGGCGGGTTCGCGGCCATAGGTGGTGAGCGTCCACACCGGATCGCCCTCCTTGATGACCCAGTCAATGCCGTTGACCGTGACGCAGCGGTCCGTGGTGGGGCCAGGAACGTTCACGCCGCAGCGCAGGATCACCAGCGAGGGATCACCCCAGGCCGCGGTGGCCTGGCTGTTGGTCTGCCGCAGCGTTGCCTCACCAATGGTGTCCGGGAGGGCCACCATCATGGGCGCGCAGGCAGGGTTGGCGGCGTCCTGGGCGGCGGTAACGTCGACGGCGGGGGAGCAGCCTGCCAGCGGGAGGGCCACCATGGCCCCCATAAGCGCCGTCCTGGCAGCGCGGCGGGGCAGGGACAGGTGGCGGCGGGGCATGGTCCAAGCCTATCGCCGGAACGGAGTGTTCCGGACACCGCAGTACCCCTCCGGAACACCCGGCAGCTCACCCAAGCTCCGGTCACACTTGCCCTGCCGGGAATGTCAGTGCCGCGCTGTAGCGTAGTGGGGTGCCTGAAAAGCCTATGACTGAAGCAGATTCTCCGGTGGTTGCCGTCCTCTCCGAGGCCGAACTGCTGGCACGGATCTTCCCCCGCCTGGCGATGGACGCAGGGCATTCCGCCGCCACCCTCCTTGGCCCCGGTGACGACGCCGCCATCATCAGCGCGCCGGACGCCAGGACGGTCATCAGCATCGACACCCAGGTCCAGGACCAGGACTTCCGCCTCGCCTGGCCCAACGGATACTGCACCACAGGCTTTGACGTCGGCTGGAAGGCGGCGGCCCAGAACCTCAGCGACATCAACGCCATGGGTGCCCGGGCCACCTCCATGGTGGTAAGCCTCACGTTGCCGCCGGACACACCTGTGGCCTGGGTGGAGCAGCTGGCCGACGGCCTCACCGCCGGGATCCGGGAACTGGGAGCGTCAGGCTGTTCGGTGGCGGGCGGCGACCTGGGACGGGGCCGGGAAATATCCGTGACCGTAGCAGTGCTCGGCACGCTCGACGGCGGGCAGCCAGTCCTCCGCTCTGGCGCCAGGCCGGGGGACGTCCTTGCCCTGGCAGGTACGGCGGGCCGCGCCGCTGCGGGCCTGGCCCTCCTGGAGTCCTCGGTCCATGTAGGGCGGCTGGATCCGCAGCAGCGCAACCTGGTGGACCTCCAATGCCGTCCCGTGCCGCCGCTCGGCGCCGGGCCCGCAGCACGGGCAGCAGGCGCCACCGCAATGCTGGACGTCTCGGATGGCCTGCTGCGGGATGGACACCGGATTGCATTGGCCAGCGGCGTCTCCGTAGACCTCGACCCGGACAGCCTGGACCTGCTGGCCGCTGCCCTGGAACCGGCCGCGGCCCTGCTGCAGACGGATGCCGGGACGTGGTTGCTGGGTGGAGGAGAGGACCATGGATTGCTCGCCACCTTCCCGCCGGACGTTCAGCTTCCTCCCGGATTCACTGCGATAGGCTCGATACAAGCACTGGGAATCGACGAAGGTCCGCGCGTGACGATTGCGGGCCGGGCCGCGGACACCGGGGGATGGGACCACTTTGCAGACTAAGATCGCCGCCAATGCCCAGGCTATGAGGCGGTGGCTCAACAAAGCGGAAACCGCGCTGGGCAACCACAGTGACCGCCTCAACGCCATCAATATCTTCCCTGTCGCTGACGGCGACACCGGCACCAACCTCTACCTCACGGTCCGTGCAGCCTCCGATGCCCTGGACGGGCTGGACCCGTCAGTCACGGACGTCGGCGCCGTCCTTACCCACGCGGGCCAGGCGGCGCTGGAAAAAGCGCGGGGCAACTCCGGGACGCTGTTCTCCGTCTTCCTCTGCGCGGCGGCGGAACCCCTGGCAGGCCAGCAGCGCCTCAGCTCGGCCCTGCTGGCAACAGCCCTGCACCGGGCCCAGATCCGTGCCTGGACCGCCCTGAGCGATCCCGTGCCCGGCACTATGCTTTCCGTCATGGAAGCCGCATCCCTGGCGGCCGGAGAGATCGACGCCCTGCATCCCGGAGATGACAGTAACCACGCCCTCGGGGTGACGCTGGACGCCGCGGTTGCCGCGGCATTGGCCGCCGTCGTCTCCACGGAGGACCAGCTCGATGCCCTGCAGGCAGCCAAGGTGGTGGATGCCGGCGGCGTGGGGCTGCTGTTAATCCTGGACTGCCTCCGCTCCGTGGTCCTGGGCGAGGAGCTGCAGGGTACGCTGCTCGATGACCTTCACGGCTACAACGTCCAGGACCCCCACATCCACACCAGCATGCCGGTGGACGAAGGCGTGGAGGTCATGTGCACCATCAGCCTTTCGCCCCTGGATGCAGCCACGCTCCGGCAGCACCTGGACGAGCTGGGCGATTCGGTCATCATGAGCCAGCTGGGCGGTGGGGAAGCCGGCGACGGCACCTACCGGTGGCGGGTCCACGTGCACGTCCCCACGCCGGGTCCGGCCGTGGAACTGATCCGCACCCTGGGTACGCCCACTGACATGTCCATCAGCGCCCTGTCTGACACGTCCGGCCACCGGAGCCAGGCGCTTCAGGAGGCAGTGGACTCCGGTGGGCATGAACGCTGAGCCCGGCCTGGCCCTGGAACGCCGCATCGGCAAGCGTTCAGCGGGGGTTATCGAAAAACACCTCAACATCACCACGGTTGAGGGCCTGCTCAACTATTTCCCGCGGCGTTACATGACACGTGGCGAACTGACGCCCATCAATGAACTGCCGCGTGACGAAGAAGTAACCCTGATCGCGCGGGTCCTCTCGAGCAATACCCGCTCCATGCAGGCGCGCAAGGGATCCATCACCGACGTCGTTATCTCGGACGATGACGGCAGGAACGGCGTGAAACTGGTCGGCGGTAACGATTTCCACGGCAAAGCCCCCGGGACCCTGAAAATCACCTTCTTCAACGCCTTCCGGGCAAAGAGCGAACTGCTGCCCGGCCGCCGGGCGTTGTTCTCAGGCAAGGTCACCAGTTTCAAGGGATCCCTCGGCCTGACCAACCCCGATTTCCAGGTATTGGACTCGGACCCCTTCACAGCCGGCGGCGATGACCCGGAGAAACTCGCGGCCATGCCCATTCCCGTGTACCCGGCCACGGCAAAGCTGCCCAGCTGGAAAATCCAAAAGGTCATCGCCACCCTGCTCGAAACTGTTGACCTCGGCGCACTGCCGGATCCGGTTCCGGGGACCGTCACCGAGCGGGAGGAATTCCTGCCGCTCGCGGAGGCTTACCGGCTGATCCATGAGCCGGAAACGGCGGCGGACTGGCAACGCGCACGCCACCGGTTCCGCTACCAGGAGGCGCTGGTGCTGCAGTCTGCCCTGGCCAGGCGGCGGTCCCAGCTGGCTGCTGAGGAAGCAACAGCGAGGCGGCCGGTCCCGGACGGCCTGCTGGCCGCATTCGACCGCAACCTGCCCTTCACGCTCACCGACGGCCAGGCCGCCGTCGGAAGAACCCTGGCGGCGGGGCTCGCCGCGGACCACCCGATGAACCGTTTGCTGCAGGGCGAAGTAGGTTCGGGTAAAACCGTCGTGGCGCTGCGGGCCATGCTGCAGGTGGTGGACGCCGGAGGCCAGGCCGCCCTGCTGGCTCCAACAGAGGTCCTTGCCGCCCAGCACTTCGACTCCATTCGCCGGACCCTCGGCCCGCTGTCCAGGGATGGGCTGCTCGGCGCGTTTGGCGGCACGGACGGGGAAGCGGTGCAGGTTACCCTGCTGACCGGTTCCATGCCTACCGCCGCCCGCAGGCAGGCCCTGCTGGACGCCGCGTCAGGGACAGCGGGGATCGTCATAGGTACCCACGCATTGTTGAGCGACAACGTGTCCTTCTACGATCTGGGGCTGATCGTGGTGGACGAGCAGCACCGCTTTGGCGTGGAGCAGCGCGATGCCCTGCGGGCCAAGGCCAGGAAACCTCCGCACCTGTTGGTGATGACCGCTACGCCTATCCCGCGCACCGTGGCCATGACCGTCTTTGGCGACCTTGAAACCTCCACCCTGGACGAACTTCCCAAGGGCCGTGCCCCCATTTCAACCCATCTGGTCGGCCTGGCGGAGAACCCGGGCTGGGCCGGACGGATCTGGGCCCGGGCCCGTGAGGAAATTGATGCCGGCCACCAGGTCTACGTTGTCTGCCCCAAGATCGGCACCGACGACGACGGCGACTTCAGCCCGGGCGAAGCGGAGCCGGCCGCCGCCGACCTTGAGGAGAACGGGCGGGAACTTGCCTCCGTGACAGCCGTCGTCGAGCAGCTGCAGGACGAACCATCCATCGCCGGCGTGCCTGTGGCCCCGCTGCACGGACGCCAGGACCCGGACCTCAAGTCGGCCACCATGGCAGGCTTCGCGGCCAACTCCGTCAAACTGCTCGTTTCCACCACCGTGATCGAGGTGGGCGTGGACGTCCATAACGCAACGATGATGGTCATCCTGGACGCCGACCGGTTCGGCATCTCCCAGTTGCACCAGCTTCGCGGACGGGTTGGCCGGGGCGGGCTTCCCGGGACCTGTCTCCTGGTCACTTCGCTGGAACGCGGACACCCCAGCCGGCGGCGGCTTGACGCGGTAGCCGCCACAACCGACGGTTTCGTCCTCTCGCAGGAGGACCTCAAGCTGCGCCGGGAGGGCGACATCCTGGGCGCCTCCCAGTCCGGCGGCCGGTCCACACTCAGGCTACTCCGCGTCCTGGAGCATGAGGACATCATTGCCCAGGCCCGTTCCGATGCCCAGGAGATCGTCACCGGCGATCCGTCCCTCGCCGCCCACCCTGAGCTGGCGGATGCCATCGACAGATACCTCAACCCCGAAAAGGAGGCGTTCCTTGAACGCGGTTAGCAAGGACCCTGCCGGAAGCAGCAGGACTGCGGCCGGACAGCGGGTGCCCGCATGAGCCGGATCATCTCAGGAGCGGCCGGCGGCACCCCACTGTCCTCCGTCCCGGGCTCGCTGACCCGCCCCACCACCGACCGCGTCAAGGAGGCACTCTTCTCCCGCCTCGATGCCTTCGGTGTCATCGCCGGAGCCCGCGTACTGGATCTCTACGCCGGGTCCGGTTCGCTGGGGGTTGAAAGCGGCAGCCGGGGAGCCGGCAGCGTGGACCTTGTCGAATCCGAGGCCAAGGCAAGCGCGGTGTGCCAGCGCAACGCGGACCTGATCAACGGCGTTGTGGGCCGCAAGGCAGTAACCGTCCACCGGTCCAAGGTGGAGCCCTTCCTGGACCGCGCCGCGGAGTCGGCAGCGTGGGACCTGGTATTCCTGGACCCGCCCTACCCGCTCGACGAAGTGGCGCTTGCCGCGGTGCTGCGGAAACTCGCCGCTCATCTGGCGCCGTCCGCCGTCGTCGTCGTGGAACGGTCCTCCCGGTCGCCCGAACCGGAATGGCCCGCCGAACTGGAACGGTTCGCCGAGAAGAAGTACGGCGAGACCCGGCTCTGGTTTGCTGAGCCCTACGTGCCGGACGCCATTGACAGCGATGACCTCCCGGCCGCTGCGGAGTCCTAGCAGCCACGATCGGCCTGGATGCCGCTGAGGTTCCGGGCCGACCCGTTATGGGGCCAGTTGGTCCAGGTCCACTCCCGCCAGTACCTTCGCCGGGTGGGGGCCGAGGGCCGTGAGCTGGGCGGTCCACTCCCGCGGCCAGGCCGCCTGGGTCCCGGCCAGGATGATGTTGCCCGGGTACCGGCCTTCGAACATGCCGTTTTCGGCGAAGGCCGCAACGTCCGCCATGGTCTCCCTCAGCGCGGCCACCTGGCTTCGGACCAGGGTGAGCGCGGGCTCGTCTCCCACGTTGACCACCATCAGCCCCGAGGGTTCCAGCTTCGCCCGGACCTCGCTGTAGAAGTCGGCGCAGGCGATGTGCGCCGGCGCTTCCGGGCCGGAGAAGATGTCCAGGATGACGACGTCGAACGTGAGCTCCGGGTCAAGGTCACCGAGTGCCTGCCGGGCGTCGCCGATGATGGCGTGCAGGTCCGTTCCCGCAGGCAGGGGCAATTCCCGCAGGACGAAATCCAGCAGCTCGCGCTCCAGCTCCACCGCGTACTGCACGGAGCCGGGCCGGGTCGCCTGTATATAACGGGCCAGGGTCAGCGCGCCCGCCCCGAGGTGCAGCGCCCGGACAGGCGCTCCGGCGGGGGCCGCCAGGTCCACCAGGTGGCCGATCCGGCGAAGGTATTCGTAGAAGATGTCTTCGGGGTGGGACAGGTTCACATGCGACTGCTCTGCCCCGCCGATGCTGAGCACATAGCTGCCGTCGGTGAACGCGTCCGGATCGATGGTGGCGTGTTGGCCGGTGGCGCGGAGGAACCGGGAGGCGTGCCCGGGATTGCCTGCCGCCATCAGAGCCTGCTGCTCAGCGTGGCCAGCCGCCGGGCCGCCTCTTCGAGGACGTCCGCTTTCTTGCAGAAGGCGAAGCGGAGCAGGCTGCGCGTGCGTTCAGCTCCTTCAGGGTGGCAGAACACCGGCACCGGGATCGCTGCCACCCCTACCAGCCCGGGCAGCCGCCGCGCGAGGTCCACCGAGTCGGTGATACCCAGCGGCGCCGTGTCGACGTTGACGAAGTAGGTGCCCTGCGGGGTGTAGACGTCGAAGCCGGCGGCGCGCAGCCCCTCACTGAGGATGTCGCGCTTGTGCTCAAGCGAGGCCGCGATTCCCTGGTAGAAACTGTCAGGTGAGGCCCAGCCCTGCTGCTATGGCGGGCTGGAAGGGGGTGCCTGAGCTGTAGGTGAGGAACTGCTTGACGGTGCGTGCGGCGGCCACCAGCTCTTCGGGGCCGGTCAGCCAACCGATTTTCCAGCCCGTGAGGGAGAAGGTCTTTCCGGCGGAGGAGATGGTGATGGTCCGTTCGGCCGCACCGGGCAGGGACGCCACCGGGATGTGGCGGACGCCGAAGGTGAGGTGCTCATAGACCTCGTCGGTGATGATCAGCACGTCGTGCTTTTGTGCCAGGTCCACGATTTTCTGCAGCACCTCGCGGGGAAAAACGGCCCCGGTGGGGTTGTGCGGATTATTCAGCAGGACCACGCGGGTCCGTTCGCTGAACGCGGCCTCAAGGGCAGCCAGGTCCGGCATGAAATCGGGCGCGAGCAGCGGCGCGGTGACATGCGTGGCGCCCGACAACCCGATCACTGCGCCGTACGAGTCGTAGAACGGTTCAAGGGTGAGGACTTCGTCTCCGGGCCCGGTAAAGGCCAGCAGCGATGCGGCGATGGCCTCGGTGGCGCCGGTGGTGACCAGGACCTCCGTGTCGGGGTCAGGGGTCAGCCCGTAGAAACGTTCCTGGTGGGCGGCCACCGCGGCACGAAGCTGGGGGATACCTTTGCCGGGTGCGTACTGGTTGGCGCCCGCTGCGATGGCGTTCCGGGCGGCGTCGAGGATTTCCTGTGGGCCGTCCTCGTCGGGGAAACCCTGGCCCAGGTTGATCGCCCCGGTGTGGACCGCGAGGTTGGTCATCTCCTCGAAGATCGTGACGCCGAGGCCGCCGTCAGCAGCCAGGAGGTTGGCTCCAAGGGCGGTCCGCTGCCATGGAGCGGGGGCAGAAGGCGCGGAGAGTTCCCGTGACGCGTGCATCCAGTCATGGTATCCCGGGCTTCGCATGGGGTAGGTTCGGAGCATGAGACGAGCTGTCTGCCCCGGATCCTTTGATCCCATCCATAACGGCCATCTCGAAGTCATTGCCCGCGCTGCCGGTCTCTTTGACGAAGTCATTGTGGCCATCTCCACCAACTACGCCAAGAAGTACCGGTTCAGCCTTGATGAGCGCCTCGAAATGGCGCGCGAAACCCTCGCGTCCCTCAAGGGAATCGTGGTGGAACCCGTAGGTGAGGGGCTGCTGGCTGAGTACTGCCGGCAGCGGGGCGTCTCGGCCATCGTCAAGGGACTCAGGTCTTCCTCGGATTTTGATTATGAATTGCCCATGGCCACGATGAACAGGCAACTGAGCGGCGTGGAAACTGTCTTCCTGCCTGCGGAAGCGCATTACATCCACCTGTCGTCGACCCTCATCAAGGAGGTGGCCGGGCTGGGCGGCAACGTCTCCGAGTACGTTCCAAGGTCCGTGCTGCGGAGGCTGCTGGCGTGCGAGCCTTCGGCAAATCAGCAGCCCAGGCGGTAGGCTGGTCCGGTACTTCGGCGGTATCGCCGGCCGGTTTGAGTCCCCGTGGCTCTTCAGGCTAAGATGGTACGTCGGTCATATGTTCAACAGGAGTTCTCATTAAAAGAGATGCTGGTTCGCCCCTGGCGTTCGACGTCAAGGACCTCGGGCGCAGCCCGGGAAGCATGCGGACACTGAAGGAACATGTACCCGCACCTGGTGATCTTGGTGTGGCGCTCATTGGCGTTCAGGAAGGCTCGGATATCGGGCTGGACCTGAGGCTGGAGGCCGTACACGAAGGAATCCTGGTATCAGGAACCGTCAACGCCGGTGTAACCGGGGAATGCGGCCGATGCCTGGATCCCCTTGCGTATGACCTTGAGGTCAATGTGCAAGAACTTTTCTTCTACGAAGGTGTTGAGCTTTCTGACGGAGAAGAAGATGAAGAGCAACGTCGAGTCGAGCACGATGTAATCGATCTTGAACCGGTGTTGCGGGACGCGGTTGTCACCAACCTGCCGTTCCAGCCGGTGTGCCGGGAAGACTGCCAGGGCCTTTGCTCCGAATGCGGAGCACGCCTGGAAGACGAGCCGGGGCACCACCACGAGGTCTTGGATCCTCGCTGGGCTGCCCTAGCTGATATGGCTAAGCCTGACCGGCAAAATTGATTTGTACGTGTTTGTCTAGAGAGAAATGAGTTAGCCGTGGCTGTTCCCAAGCGGAAAATGTCTCGCTCGAATACCCGCGCCCGCCGCTCGCAGTGGAAGGCGACCGCCCCCCACCTGGTGAAGACCGTTGAAAACGGCCAGGTCACCTACAGCCTGCCGCACCAGGCTAAGGTCGTTACCGACTCTGCTGGCACTGCGCTGTTCCTTGAGTACAAGGGCCGCAAGGTCGCTGACGTCTAATCGGCCACTCAGGCTGACTGATGTCTTCAACTGAAGAGCTTCTGAAGCGTCTCGGCGTCACTATTGACGCCGGGACGCTTCGTCTTGCGCTCACACACCGTTCCTACGCCTACGAAAACGGCGGGATCCCCACCAACGAGCGGCTGGAATTCCTGGGTGATTCAATCCTGGGCTTCTCGGTCACGGATTCCCTGTACAGGGACAATCCGGATCTCCCCGAAGGCGAGCTGGCCAAGCGGCGTTCGGCCGTGGTCAGCACACGGGCGCTTGCCAACATCGGGCGGAGCCTTGGCATCGGCGAGTTCATCTACCTGGGACAGGGCGAGAAACTCACGGAGGGGAAAAACAAGGCCTCCATCCTCGCTGACACCATGGAAGCGCTGATCGGTGCCACCTACGTCTCCAACGACATTGAGACCGCGCGCCAGCTGGTCATGCGTTTGATCGGGCCCCTGCTCAAGGATGCCGCCGTGCTGGGCGCCGGAACTGACTGGAAGACCAGCATCCAGGAACTTGCGGCAAGCCGGCAGCTTGGAACCATCCACTATGCAGTGGAGGGCGCGGGGCCGGACCACGCACGCACCTTCAGCGCTGTCCTGAATATCGGCGGGAAGCCCTACGGTAAGGGCACCGGCCATTCCAAGAAGGAAGCGGAGCAGGAAGCTGCGTCGGATGCATGGCGCGTCCTGTCCGGACCGGGTGCCGCCGACGGCGCCGGCGCCGGCAAGTCCTCCGGTTCCATCGCCGCCAAGTAGGCTCCCGTGCCTGAACTGCCCGAGGTGGAGGTGGTCCGCCGCGGCCTGGTGCGCTGGGTGCGCGGCAGGACCATTGAGTCCGTCGATGTCCTGGACCCCCGCTCCATCCGCCGTCACGCCCTGGGCGTGGAGGATTTCATCGGCAACCTGCAGGGTGCCACAGTGTCCGACGTTGTCCGGCGCGGCAAATTCCTCTGGCTCCCGTTAAGCGATAGCTCGGCACACCAGCGGGCGGCAGGCAACGGACACACCCCTCCGCCGGGGGTGGCGCTGATGGCCCACCTTGGCATGAGCGGGCAGCTGCTCATGCAGGGTGCGGACGTCCCGGACGAAAAGCACCTGAAAGTCCGGCTCCATCTCAGCCCCAGCGGCGGCATGCCTGCTCAGTTGCGGTTCGTGGACCAGCGCATTTTCGGCGGGCTCTTCGTCACCGTTTTGGTTCCCACCGACGACGGCGGACCCGGCGGCCTCGCGGAGTCGCCCCTTCCGCTGATCGCCGAAGAAGCGTCCCATATTGCCCGGGATCCACTGGACCCAGCCTTCTCGTTCGACCTTTTCTACCAGCGCCTGCGTGCACGGAAGACCGGGTTGAAGCGGGCGCTCCTGGACCAGGGGCTGGTTTCGGGCATTGGGAACATCTACGCCGATGAGGCTCTCTGGCGTGCGCGGCTGCACTACGCGCGGCCCACCGACAAGCTGCGGCGGGCTGACGCCTTCCGTCTCATCGAAAGCGCCCGTGAGGTCATGCTCGATGCCTTGGCCGCCGGCGGAACCAGCTTCGATTCCCTGTACGTGAACGTCAACGGCGCCTCCGGATATTTTGACCGGTCCCTTAACGCCTACGGGCGGGAAGGCGAGCCCTGCAAACGATGCGCGGCTGCAGGAATCCACGCCACCATCCGGCGTGAACAGTTCATGAACCGGTCCTCCCACACGTGCCCCGTGTGCCAGCCGCGCCCCCGCAACGGACGTTGGTAGCGCACGCGCATCCAACCCTGACAGTTTCGGGCCGGCCCCCGGAGCTCCAGAGGACCCGACTGGCGGCTCCGGATCCGCGACTTTCGGCGGCAACCCGGTAGATTTAGGACCGCCAAGCAGCCGCCCAGCCCCGCCCAGGAGAACCGAAAAGCCTTGCACCTCAAAAGCCTGACCGTCCGGGGGTTCAAGTCCTTTGCCTCCGCCACCACCTTCGACTTCGAACCGGGAGTCACTGCCGTGGTGGGCCCCAACGGCTCCGGCAAGTCCAATGTGGTGGACGCCCTGGCCTGGGTGATGGGGGAGCAGGGCGCCAAGACACTGCGCGGCGGCAAAATGGAGGACGTCATCTTCGCCGGCACCTCCGGCCGTCCTCCACTGGGACGGGCACACGTGTCGCTGACAATCGATAACACTGACGGCGCGCTGCCCATTGAGTACAGCGAAGTCACCATCTCCCGGACACTGTTCCGCACCGGAGGCTCGGAGTACGCCATCAACGGTGCCGGCTGCCGCCTGCTCGACATCCAGGAACTGCTCTCCGATTCCGGCATGGGCCGGGAAATGCATGTCATCGTGGGCCAGGGCCAGCTGGACCGCGTCCTGCACGCCACCCCGGAGGACCGCCGGGGCTTCATCGAAGAAGCTGCCGGCATCCTCAAACACCGCCGGCGCAAGGAACGGACGGTGCGCAAACTCGAGGCAATGCAGGCGAACCTGCAGCGTCTCACGGACCTGACCGGCGAGATCCGCCGCCAGCTCACGCCGCTGGGCAAGCAGGCCGAGGTGGCACGCCGCGCCCAGCGTGTCCAGTTCGACGTCCGGGATGCCCGCGCCCGCCTGCTGGCCGATGACCTGGTGCAGCTCCAACAGGTCCTGGAGCAGGACGTCGCCGACGAAGCCGCGCTGAAGGAACGGCGAACCATCGTGGGGCAGGAACTGGAGTCCGGGCGCCGGCAACAGGCTGCCCTGGAGCAGCTCGCAGCAGAGGCAACGCCGCGACTCAACGCGGCCCGGGACACGTGGTACCGGCTGACCGCAGCACGGGAGCGGCTCCGTTCCCTCGGATCGCTGGCCCAGGAACGGAGCCGGGTGCTCGGCTCCGTTGACGACGCACCGTCCGGGGGCCGGGACCCCGAGCAGCTTGAACGGCAGGCAGCGCGCGTTGGCAGCGAACTCGCCGGACTTGAGCAGTCACTCGCGGCCAGGCGGACGGCCCTTGAAGCAGCAACAGCGGCCAAGGCGGAAGCGGAGCGTGCCGCGCAGGCCGAAGACCAGCGACTCACCGCTGAACTGCGGGCGGTCGCCGACCGCAGGGAAGGACTGGCGCGCCTCGCGGGCCAGGTTGGTGCTGCCCGTTCCCGGGTGGAGTCCGCCCAGGCAGAGCTCGGCAGGCTGCGCGAGTCGCTGTCCGCGGGTGCCGGGCGGCGTGCCCGGGCACAGGAAGAGTTCACCGCCCTGGAAAACCAGGTGGCGGGCGTGGAGGAAGGCGAAGAATCCCTCGACGCAGAATACGAGGCCGCCAGCGAAACGCTGGATACCGTGCTGCAGGAAATCTCGGACCTCAAATCAGAAGTCAACGAGGGCATCCGCCGGCGCGATGCCCTCGCAGCCCGCCTCGAGGCCCTGAAGCTCGGCCTGGAGCGGAAGGACGCAGCCAGGCACGTCCTGCAGTCCGGGCTGGGCGGGGTCCAGGGCGCCCTCGCCGGCGAGCTGCGGGTGCGGGCCGGTTATGAAACCGCCATCGCCGCCGCACTCGGGGAAGCCTCCGAGGCGCTTCTCGTCGAGGACCCGTCCACCGCCGAGTCCGTCGTGCAGATGCTCAAGGACGACGACGCAGGCCGGGCCTCTCTGCTGCTGGCCCCCGCGGGCGGACGGCACGAAGACCTCCCAGCGGCCCCGGCACTCCCGCCAGGTGCGCTTTTGGCTGCCGGTCTCGTGGACACCGCCGACGCCTACACCCCGCTGGTGCGGCACCTGCTGTGCCGGACCGCCGTCGTACCCGACATCCGGGCCGCCGCGGCCCTCGTGGCGGAACAGCCCGGCCTGACAGCCGTTACCCACGCAGGGGACGTGTTCACCGCCGTGTCCGTCACAGGAGGCTCGGCGAAGGCGCCGTCACTCCTGGAAGTCCAGGCCGCCGTGGACGACGCCGACAGGGAGCTTGGGCAGGTAACCGCGGCCCTGGAGCGCAACAGGTTCGCCCTGGCCGGGGCCGAGGCGAAGCGCGCCGGAGCGAAGGAAAAGGCGGACGCCGCCCTGGACAGGTTGCACGAGTCCGATGCGCGGCTGGCCGCAGTAGCTGAGCGGCTGGGACACCTCAACTCAGTACTGAAGAGCGCCGTGGGCGAAAGCGACCGGCTCGCGGCCTCGCTGGCCCGTGCCGAGGCCAACGCGGAGTCCGAGGAGCAGGCGCTCGCGGCCATCACCGCCCGGCTTGCCGCGGCCCAGGAGGTGCCGCTTGAGCAGGAACCATCAACGGCGGAGCGTGATGCCCTCGCGA
Source organism: Pseudarthrobacter sp. SORGH_AS 212 (assembly GCF_030818145.1). Taxonomy (NCBI): domain Bacteria; kingdom Bacillati; phylum Actinomycetota; class Actinomycetes; order Micrococcales; family Micrococcaceae; genus Pseudarthrobacter; species Pseudarthrobacter sp. SORGH_AS 212. The sequence continues at coordinate 3,897,550 of NZ_JAUTAA010000001.1, forward strand.
AGGCTGCCTCGGCCGCCCGTTCTGCCGAGGTGGAGGCCCGGTTGTCACTGCGGAGCACCGAGGAGCAGGTGGCGGCCACACGCAACCGCGTTGCCTCACTGGAACGTGCTGCCGCCGCTGAACGGCGTGCCCGCGAGGAGGCAGCCGAAAGGGCACGCCGCTGGCGCATCGAGGCCCGTCGGGCCGCCGCCGTCCGGGCCGCAGTGGACTCGGCACTGGACTTCGTGGACGTGTCCGTCGATGTGGCGCGGCACGCGCGTGACGTGGCGGAGGAAAACCGCGAACGCCGGGACCGGGAGCTGCAGGAACTCCGCGCCGCGAACGAGCGGCTGGCAAAGGAGCTTGCCGAACTTACCGACAACGTCCACCGTGACGAGCTCGCCAGGGCCCAGCAGCGCGCCCGCATCGAAGCACTGGAAACGCGGTCGGTCGATGAACTCGGGATCACCCCTGACGCGCTGGTGGCCGAGTTTGGCCCCCACGTTGCAGTTCCGGTTCCCGCGGGGGAGACGGGCGACAAGTGGGCTGCCCTCCGTGCGCCGGTGGACGAATCCGGTGAAGCCATCGTCGAGGGCGTGCCGTTCGTGAGGGCTGAACAGGAGAAACGCCTCCGGAAGGCCGAACGCGACCTGTCCAGCCTGGGCAAGGTCAATCCGCTGGCACTGGAGGAATTCGCGGCACTGGAGGAGCGCCACCAGTTCCTCAGCACCCAGCTGGAGGACCTCAAGGCAAGCCGCAAGGACCTGCTGGACATCATCAAGGAAGTGGATGACAGGGTCCAGCGGGTCTTCACCGAGGCATTCGAGGACACCCAGGCACAGTTCGTTCGGGTTTTCGACCGGCTTTTCCCCGGCGGCGAGGGCCGGCTGGTCCTGACCGATCCCGCGGACATGCTCACCACCGGAATCGAAGTGGAGGCCCGTCCTGCGGGCAAGAAGATCAAGAGGCTGTCACTGCTGTCCGGCGGGGAGCGGTCCCTGACGGCGGTGGCCCTCCTCGTGGCCATCTTCAAGGCCCGTCCCTCCCCGTTCTATGTCATGGACGAGGTGGAGGCGGCCCTTGACGACACCAACCTTGGCCGGCTGATCACCATCTTCGAAGAGCTCCGCGAGTCCAGCCAGCTCATTGTCGTCACCCACCAGAAGCGCACCATGGAAGTGGCGGACGCACTCTACGGAGTCACCATGCGCGGCGACGGCGTCTCCACCGTGATCAGCCAGCGCCTGGGCAACGACGAATGAACGGTGGTTGGCTGTCCACCGCTGAACAGTCCCGGCAGGCGTTTAAGTAACGGCAGGTCAGCTCCTTGCCGGCGCGGGAAAAGGGCTCCGGCGGTTGTGAGAAGCTAGGGGAGTGAATGACATCCTTCCCATAATCCTGTCCATTCTCGGTGCCCTGGTGGTTGTCGGAGCCCTGATCCCGGTCCTGGTGAAGACGCGGAAGAACATCAACCGCTACCCGGGAACGCGTGACGCGAACGACCCCGAACTCCGGCCCGGTGGCGGCACCCTCGTGGCCGACGACACTGCCACGGCGGAGCGGCCGGCGGAGCGGACAGCACCCGCCGAGGCGGACCTTGACGGCGTTGACACCACGGTCCCCGACGATGCCGCCGGACTGGAAACCATTCCGGTTGAAACCCCCCTGCCCGTAGCAGGCCGCCTGACCCGGCTGCGCGAACGCCTGGTCCGGTCCAACAGCATCATGGGCAAGGGCCTGCTGGCGCTGCTTTCCAGCGACAAGATCGACGAAAACGTTTGGGACGAGGTGGAAGAAACCCTCCTCCTGGCGGACCTCGGCACGGAACCGACCATGCAGCTGGTGGATGCCCTCCGCGAACGCGTCAAGGTGCTCGGCACGCGCAGCCCGGAGCACGTCAAGGCCATGCTCCGCGAGGAACTCATTAAGGTGGTCGATCCCACCATGGACCGCACCCTCAATGTCCAGCGCCACGGGGACAAGCCGGCCGTCATGATGGTGGTTGGCGTCAATGGCGTAGGCAAGACCACCACGGTGGGCAAGCTGGCGCGCATGCTGGTGGCCGAGGACAAGGACGTGATCCTCGGTGCCGCGGACACCTTCCGTGCCGCGGCCGCCGAACAGCTGGCCACGTGGGGACAGCGGGTGGGCGTTCCCACGGTCAAATCTGACATTGACGGGGCCGACCCCGCCTCGGTGGCCTACGAAGCCGTGAAAGCAGGCATCGACCAGGAGGTCGACGTCGTCATGATCGACACCGCCGGCCGGCTGCAGAACAAAGTGGGCCTCATGGACGAACTTGGCAAGGTCAAGCGCGTGGTGGAAAAGCTCGCCGAAGTGGACGAGGTCCTGCTGGTCCTGGATGCAACCACCGGCCAGAACGGCCTCAACCAGGCCCGGGTCTTCGCCGAGGTGGTGAACATCACCGGCATCGTCCTGACCAAGCTGGACGGCACCGCCAAGGGTGGCATCGTCGTCGCAATCCAGAAGAGCCTCGGCGTCCCGGTCAAGCTGATCGGCCTGGGCGAAGGCGCGGACGACCTCGCCCCGTTCGACGCCGAGCAGTTTGTGGACGCGCTGCTGAACTAGCCGCTAGCCCTTCTTCCGGCCCGCTGCGTCCTGTGACGTGGCGGGCCGAAGTGTTTCCGGCGTGGCCAGCCACGCAAGGACGGCCAGTAGCAGGACCCCGCCCGTGACACCGAAAGCCCAGCCGAAGCCCAGCCGGTCCGCGAGCACACCGGCCAGGACGGGGCCGACGATCGCACCGACGTCGGACGTCATCTGGTAGACCGCCAGTACCTTGCCGCCGGACCGGCCGCTGCCGATTACATCTGCGACGGCGGCCTGCTGGGCAGGACCGAACAGGCCCGAACCGATGCCGGCGAGTGCGGAGGCGGCAAGGAACCATGGCAGGCCCGGGGCGAAACCGATGCCCGCGGTGGCCAGCCCCGCCACCGCCAGCCCCCACATCATCATGGGCCTGCGTCCCAGCGAATCCGCCAGGCGGCCGGAGAATGACAGCGCCGCTGCATTGCCTGCCGCGAATACTGCCAGGGCCAGCCCGGCCGCCTCGGGACCGGCGCCGAAGGCCGCCGCAGCAAACAGCGGGACGGTGGCCATCCGGACCCCGAACGTAGCCCACCCGTTGGCAAAACTGGATGCCAGTGCGGCCCGGTAAGCCCCGCTCCGCAGGGCCTCGCCGAAGGGCATATCCGGCGCCCGGTTGGCCGCCGGTCCGGAGCCGCGCCGCTGGTGGCTCAGCTGCGTTTGGACCACCGCTGCCGCGATGACCAAGGCAGCCGCGTACGCAAGGAACGGAACCCGCAGGCCAAACCCCGCAAGCAGGCCGCCGACGATCGGTCCGCAGACGTTGCCGATCAGGAACGCGGAGGCGTAGGCGCCGGACACCCTGCCCCGGCTCTCCGGCGGCGCCAGCCGGACCACGAGGGCCATGGAAGCGACCGTAAACATCACCGAACCTGCACCGCCCAGTCCACGGAACAGCAACAGCTGCCAATAACTCCCGGCAAAGGCGCAGGCCGCCGTTGAGGCCGCCACGATGAGCAACCCCGACACATAGACCGGCCGTTCCCCGAGTTTGGCGATCAGGGCACCGCCGGCCGGGGCGAAGATGAGCCGCATGAACGCGAAGATGGCCACGATCACGGCCGCTTCCGTATTGCCCACACCGAATGTTGTGGCGAATTGCGGCAATACAGGCGCAACAAGCCCGAATCCCAGCGCGATCAGGAACGCGGCGGCCAGCATCACCTTGATATCGCGGGGAAGCTTGTCCCGGCCGGGCCGCAGGCGGGCCAGGATCCTTGAAGCGGTGCCGCTGGCGCGGGCTTCTGCCATCATGATGCACGGTTCCTTGCAGGGTGGGGCGCCGGCTGCCGGCGGGAGTGGTGAAACACAACCGTAACAAGGCGGATATGCACCATTTACTTCCTAGAGGTTGTTGTAACAGTCCGGCAATCTAAATCCTCTGCGGGCGAAACACGCCGCCGACACACTCGTTACAGGACGCAAAGGGCGTTGGCAGGCGGAGGACTCCGCAAGATTCGGAAGAGAGGACGTGCACCATGGAACTTACCGCAGGTCACGTTTGGCTCATGGTGTCGGCAGCGCTCGTGCTGTTCATGACACCGGGCCTGGCATTTTTCTACGGCGGCATGACGCGTGCCAAGGCAGCACTGAACATGATGATGATGAGCTTCATCTCCATCGGCATGGTCGGCGTGGTCTGGATTCTGTGGGGCGCTTCCATGACGGGCGGCGAAGGCTTCCTGCAGATCGTGGGAAACCCGTTTGCCACCTTCGGGCTTGAAGGCATCGATACGCCGGACGGGCTCATCAAGGCGGGATTCGCGGCAACCTTCGCCATCATTACCGTTGCGCTGATCAGCGGCGCTATCGCTGACCGCGCCAAGTTCGGCGCCTGGAGCGTCTTCGTCCCGGTCTGGGTCACCCTGGTCTACTGCCCGCTTGCCTACATGGTGTGGGGCGGCGGCCTCTTCGGTCCCGAGGGAGCAGTGGGTAAGGCCCTCGGCCCCGCTATCGACTTCGCCGGCGGCACCGTGGTTCACATCAACGCCGGCGTTGCGGCGCTGGTTCTGGTCCTGATCATCGGCAACCGCAAGGGCTTCGGCAAGGATCCCAACCACCGCCCGCACAACATCCCGTTCGTCATGCTGGGCGCTGCCATCCTGTGGTTCGGCTGGTTCGGCTTCAACGGCGGCGCTGCCACCACTGCGGAGCAGGGCGGCCTCATCTGGGTGAACACCTTGGCCGCTCCCGCCGCTGCCATGCTCGGCTGGCTCGTCACCGAGCGGATCCGCGACGGCCACCCCACGTCCCTCGGCGCCGCTTCCGGTGTGGTCGCAGGACTGGTGGCCATCACCCCGGCCTGCGCCAACGTCAGCCCCGTGGGTGCCCTCGGCCTCGGCGTCGTGGCAGGCGTGGCCTCCGCGCTGGCGGTGGGCCTGAAGTTCCGCTGGGGCTTCGACGACTCGCTGGATGTTGTTGGGGTCCACCTCGTGTCCGGCATCATCGGCACCGTTGCCCTCGGCTTCATCGCACTGCCCGCCGACGGTGTGGGCGGCGGCCTCTTCTACGGCGGCGGCTTCGCCCAGCTGTGGGCACAGCTCGCAGCGGCAGGCATCGCGATTGCTTACTCGGCCATCCTGACGGCGATCATCGCGCTGGCCATCCACAAGACCATGGGCTTCCGGGTCTCGCAGGAACAGGAAACGGTGGGTGTGGACCTCAGCCTGCACGCCGAGACCGCCTACGAGTTCGGCCTCTCCGGACACGGCGGAAGCTTCCAGCCGCTGCATGACATGATCACCGGCAAGAACCAGGCAGAAACCGCCGGCAGCGCCGCTGCAGCAGATGCCAAGAAGCCAGAAACCGCAACAGGCAAGGAAAGCGTGGGGGCATGAAACTGATCACCGCAATCGTCAGGCCCGAGAAGCTTGAAGCAATCCGGGAAGGCCTGGAGGCCTACGGAGTGCAGGGCCTGACGGTCAGCGCAGCCAGCGGCTACGGCCGGCAGCGGGGCTACACCGAGGTGTACCGCGGCGCCGAGTACAACGTGGACCTCCTGCCCAAGATCCGGGTAGAGGTGCTGGCTACGGACGAGCAGGCCGATGACATCCTGGACGTCATCATCGCCAGTTCCAACACCGGCAGGGCAGGTGACGGAAAGGTCTGGACCATGGATGTCTTTGAAGCAGTCCGGGTCAGGACCGGCGAACGCGGCGTAGCCGCCATCTAGGACAGTCATCCGGCCGGCCCCTGCCACAGGGGAACGGGCAGACAGAAGCGGGGTGGGCGGGAACCGGAAGGTTCCCGCCCACCCCGCTTCCGCTCTTAAGGAGTGCGGGCCGGCCTCAAAATCAGCCCCCGCTCACTGCCCTTCCCGGGAGGTGGCCCAGGCCGCCGGACCCGCCGACCCGGCGTCGTACTCCTCAAGGGGAACGGAACCCTGCGCCCAGGCCTGAAGTACCGGTTCAACGATGCGCCAGCAATCCTCGGCGGTGTCACCCCGCACGGACAATAGCGGGTCCCCGGTCAGTACGCCTTCAAGGACCTCACCGTAGGGGAGGAGGTCGGAGGCGCTCAGCTCCGCCTCGAGGGTGACCCGGCCGAGGCTGAAAATGTTTCCGGGGCCGTTGACGTCAACATCGAACTCAAGGGTGTCCGGCCCGAAACCGATCCTCAGCTGGTTCGGCGAGTCGACGCCCGTGAAGCCCTGTGGCAGGTGCGGCACCGGCAGGAAGGTGATGACAGCTTCCTTGCGCTTCTTGCCCAGCGCCTTGCCGGAACGGAGGATGAAGGGAACGCCGCTCCAGCGCCAGTTGTCGATTCCAATCCGGATCTCAGCCAACGTCTCTGTGCCGCGGTCCGCGTCCACGCCGTCCTCGCGGGCATAATCGGGCACCGTCTTGCCTCCTACAGTGCCCGCACCATAGCGCGCCCGCCGGGTGGAACCGGTAAACGGCGGCGCTACGCTGGCCGCGCGAAGGACGGCGGCGATGGCATCGCGCAGGTCCCGCTCACCCAGGGTTGCCGGCGGCTCGATGGCCAGGAGGGCCATCACCTGCAGGAGGTGGCTTTGGATCATGTCCCGCAGGGCGCCGGCACCGTCGTAGTATCGCGCCCGGCCCTCCAGTGCGAGATCCTCGTCGAAGAAGATCTCCACCTTCTCCACGTGCCGGCGGTTCCATACCGGCTCCAGGAAGTTGTTGGCGAAGCGCAGTCCCAGGATGTTCAGGACCGTGGCCTTGCCCAGGAAATGGTCCACGCGGTGGATATGGTCCTCCGGAACCAGCCGGGCAAGCGTCCTGTTCAGGGACCGCGCCGACTCCTCGCTGGAGCCAAAGGGCTTCTCCATCACCAGCCGCGTCCCCGCCGGCACCTCCTCGGGCCGCAGCGCCTCGCACGCCAGCTGGCTGATCCTGGGTGGCAGCGCGAAATAGACGGCGGTGGGGCCCTCGAGGCTTTCCAGCAGGGAGGCGAGGGCGCCGGCAGCTGTGACATCGAGCTGGTGGTACGCCGTTTCCTTTTCCAGTGCAGCCAGCGCATCCTTGCCGTCCGGCCCCGCGGTCTCCGCTGCTGCGGCGAAGGAGGACTGCACCCGTTCCCGCCACTGTTCCGGCGTCCAGGGGTCGGAGCCGGCACCCACCAGGCGGAGGCCGTCCGCCCGGCCGGCGGCCACCAGGCGGGCCAGTCCCGGTAGGAGCAGCCGGCCCGTGAGGTCGCCTGAGGCGCCGAGGATGAGCAGGGTCTTGACAGTTGTATGGCTCGTCATTTTGCCAGCATGCCATCTGGCGTGCCCGACTTGGTACCCTAGATAGTCGAGTCCCGATCATCTCCTGAAAGAAGTTCACGGCGCGTGTTCAATTCACTCTCTGACCGGTTGACAGCAACCTTCAAGAATCTCCGCGGCAAGGGCCGCCTGACGGAGGCCGACGTCGATGCCACCGTCCGGGAGATCCGCCGCGCCCTGCTGGACGCGGACGTTGCCGTTCCCGTGGTGCGGGAATTCACCAGCCGCGTGCGCGAACGGGCGCTGGGCGCCGAGGTATCAGCGGCGCTGAACCCCAGCCAGCAGATCGTCAAGATCGTCAACGAGGAACTCAAGGAGATCCTCGGCGGCGAGACCCGGCGCATCCGCCTGGCCAAGAACGGCCCCACCGTCATCATGCTGGCCGGCCTCCAGGGCGCGGGCAAGACCACCCTTGCGGGCAAGCTGTCCAAGTGGCTGAAGTCCCAGGGCCACAGCCCCATGCTGGTTGCGTGTGACCTGCAGCGGCCCAACGCCGTCACCCAGCTGCAGGTGGTGGGCCAGCGGGCCAACGTCCCTGTTTTCGCCCCGCACCCGGGTGCAACCTCAACCGAGCTGGAGCAGCCGGCGGGCGATCCCGTGGCCGTTGCCCGGGCCGGCGTGGAGGAAGCCCGCCAGAAACTGCACGACGTCGTCATCGTGGACACCGCAGGCCGCCTCGGCGTCGACGCGGACATGATGGAGCAGGCGCGCCAGATCCGCCGGGCCATCGTGCCCAACGAAGTCCTCTTCGTCATCGACTCGATGATCGGCCAGGACGCCGTCAACACGGCCCTGGCGTTTGACGAGGGCGTCAACTTCACCGGCATCGTCCTGTCCAAGCTCGACGGCGATGCCCGCGGTGGTGCCGCGCTGTCCGTCTCCTCGGTCACCGGCAAGCCCGTCATGTTCGCGTCCACCGGTGAGGGCCTGGACGACTTCGAGTTGTTCCACCCGGACCGGATGGCCTCGCGCATCCTGGACATGGGCGACGTCCTCACGCTCATCGAACAGGCCGAGAAGTCCTGGGACAAAGACGAAGCTGCCCGGATGGCGAAGAAGTTCGCCGACCAGGAAGACTTCACCCTGGACGACTTCCTGGCCCAGATGCAGCAGATCCGCAACATGGGCTCCATGAAGAAAATGCTCATGATGATGCCCGGCGCCCAGAACATCCGCCAGCAGCTGGAGCAGTTCGACGAACGCGAGATCGACCGCGTTGAAGCGATCGTCAGGTCCATGACCCCGCACGAACGCGTGGCCCCCAAGATCATCAACGGTTCGCGCCGCGCCCGTATCGCCCGTGGTTCCGGTGTGCACGTCTCCGAGGTCAACGGCCTGCTGGAACGCTTCGCGCAGGCCCAGAAGATGATGAAGAAGATGGCCCAGGGCGGCATGCCCGGGATGCCAGGCATGCCCGGCCTCCCCGGTGCCGGCGGCGGGGCCCGGAAGAACGCGAAGAACGCGCCGAAGAAGAAGGCCCGGTCAGGAAACCCGGCCAAGGCCGCCCAGGAACGCAAGGACGCCGAAGCGCGTCGCGCCAACGCATCCAAGGCCCTGCCCACCGGAGCTTCCTTCGGCCAGCAGTCCGGTGACTTTGACCCTTCCCAGCTGAACCTGCCCAAGGGCTTCGACAAGTTCCTGGGCAACTAAGCACACCTGGCCCAACCAAGTCGCAGCAGATGTCGTTATGAGGGCTCAGAACGACATCTGCTGCTACTTACATGGGATGTCGGCGCCGTGGAATAGGGTTGGGGGATGTTCAAGCAGAGGGTAGTGTTCGTGCACGGCTCGGGGAGCTTCGGCGCCGCCGCCTGGCCCCGGCAGCACGGCATGGGGCTGATGTACGATGCGCTGTTCCTCCGCCGGCACGGATACCACAGCACCGCCGAACCCCTGGAGTCTTCCTTTGCGGAGGACACGGCCATCGTGCTGCGTTCCCTGGCTGATGACGGGCGGGGTGCTGCCGGCGGACACGTGGTGGCGCATGCGCAGGGAGCCATTCCCGCCATGATGGCGGCCGTGGACCGCCCGGACCTCGTTCATTCTCTGACCCTGGTGGAGCCGGCCTGCCTCTCGCTCACCGCGGAGCTGCCCGCAACAGCCGCCCATATCCGGATGATGAAGCCGCTGTTCGACGTCCGCCACCAGCTCAGCGACGAGGACTTCCAGCGGGAGTTCGTCCGGCGCATTTACGCCGCAGACCTGCACCAGCCAGCCACGCCGGAGGAGAAGCGCTCTGCCCGCCGGCTGCGGCTGCAGTCGCCGTCATGGGAGGCGCCACTTCACATCGTTCCAGGAGTGCCCACCCTTGTCCTTACCGGCGGATGGGAACCATTGTACGAAGAAATTGCCGGGTATCTGCGGGAGACCGGCGCCCTGCACCGCGTCGCGGCGGGCGGGCACCGGCCCCACGATTCAGCCGACGGCAACCGGGCCATCCGGCAGTTCCTCGCCGAAGTCAGCCGGAGTGAACCGGCCCGGGCGTCCTAGCCCGGGCCGGCCACAGGCAACCGCCGGTCAACGCCGGCGGCAGTGTCAGCTGCCGGCCGGGACTTTCAGCTCGGGAAGGTACACCTTGCCGCCGGATTCCAGGAACTCCTGGCTCTTCTCCCGCATCCCCGATGCCGCTTCAGCTATTGCGGCTTGGGCTTCCGCTGACCCGTACTCGTTGCGGATGTCCTGGCTGATCCGCATAGAGCAGAACTTCGGCCCACACATGGAGCAGAAGTGTGCCGTCTTGGCGGGCTCGGCCGGCAGGGTTTCATCATGGAACGATTCGGCCGTCTCGGGGTCAAGCGAGAGCGCAAACTGGTCCCGCCAGCGGAACTCGAACCTGGCCTTTGACAACGCGTCGTCCCGTTCGTGCGCCCCGGGGTGGCCCTTGGCCAGGTCAGCGGCGTGCGCGGCGATCTTGTAGGTGATGACCCCGGTCTTCACGTCGTCCCTGTCCGGCAGTCCCAGATGCTCCTTGGGCGTGACGTAGCAGAGCATGGCGGTGCCGTAGCGGGCGATCTCGGTGGCGCCGATGGCTGAGGTGATGTGATCGTAGCCGGGGGCCACATCGGTGACCAGCGGCCCCAGCGTATAGAACGGCGCGCCCTTGCACAGTTCCTGCTGGCGCTCTACGTTCTCCCGCACCAGATGGAACGGGACATGGCCCGGCCCCTCCACCATGACCTGCACGTCATGTTTCCAGGCGCGCTCCGTCAGCTCAGCCAAGGTGTCCAGTTCCGCGAACTGCGCAGCGTCGTTCGCATCAGCGGTGGCGCCGGGGCGCAGGCCGTCACCCAGCGAGAACGCGACGTCGTACCGGGCAAAGATCTCACACAGCTCATCGAAATGCGTGTACAGGAAATTCTCCTGGTGGTGCGCCAGGCACCATCCCGCCATGATCGACCCGCCCCGGGACACGATTCCGGTGACCCTGTTGGCGGTCAGAGGCACGTAGCGGAGCAGCACGCCGGCGTGGACTGTCATGTAGTCCACGCCCTGCTCACACTGTTCGATGACGGTGTCGCGGAAGATTTCCCACGTGAGCGCGTTCGCCTCGCCGTTGACCTTTTCCAGGGCCTGGTAGATGGGCACGGTGCCGATCGGCACGGGGGAGTTGCGGATGATCCATTCCCTGGTCGTGTGGATGTCGTCGCCCGTGGAAAGGTCCATCACCGTATCGGCACCCCACCGCGTGGCCCACTGCAGCTTGTCCACCTCCTCCCTGATGGAACTGGTGACGGCGGAGTTGCCGATGTTGGCGTTGATCTTCACCAGGAAGGCTTTCCCGATGATCATCGGTTCGGACTCTGGATGGTTGATGTTGTTGGGGATGATGGCCCGTCCGGCGGCAATCTCACTCCGGACCAGTTCCGGATCACAGTTTTCCCGCAGCGCCACGAACCGCATTTCCGGCGTCACCACGCCCTTCCGGGCATAGTGCATCTGGGTGACCGTCCGGCCGTCGACAGCGCGGCGGGGCACCGGGCGCCCGCCCCTCCATTCCGCGGAGGCGGCACCGCGGCGCACGGCCGAGCGGCCGTCGTCGAGCAGGTTCCGTTCCCTTCCGCCGTACGCTTCCGTGTCAAACCGCGCCTCAATCCATTCCGACCGGAAGGGGCTGAGGCCGCGCACGGGGTCGCTTCCCGGCCCCGCTGTCCGGTAGGTGCGGAAGGGGGGATTAGGCTGCCCGTTTGGCGACGGTTCGAGCGCGATTTCCGTGACGGGGACACGGATGCCGTGCTCCGGATCATCGATGTAGGCCAGCGAGTGGGACTTCAGCGATTGGGTGACCGGTGCTTCAGGGCTCGCTCCGGCCGGCGTGACGGCCGGGTGGTTTTGGGCAGGGGGCAGCACTGTTTTGGGTGTATTCAAGGAATACTCACTTCCTTCGCCGGCATTACCCGGACAGGTTCGACGGTCGCAGGCCGCGTCAGCCCGATCTCAGCCCCTGCAGGGGCACCCGTGTGGTCAGGAACGAAGCTACCACAAGCCCTGCAGTGACAAGCGCTAACGGCCCTGTCATATTTGCCGGTGCTAGCCTGACCGGGCAGGAAGAGGAGGCATCCATGCCATACATCATCGGTTTCAGCGGCACCGTCCTCACGGGACCGGACAGCGAACGGAACGGTCTCTGGTCCGTGGACGGGTGCCTGACATTTACCCGTCCGGAGGCCAGCCCGGACGTTGTACTTGATGGCTGGGTGCTGCCCGGCTTCGTCGACGCCCATTGCCACATCGGCCTGGGCCCTGCCGGGCCGGTGGACGCCGGTGAGGCCGAGGCCCAGGCCCGCGCCGACCTGGACTCCGGCACGCTGCTGATCCGGGACGCGGGGTCGCCCGCCGATACCCGCTGGATGCAGGGTGGCCGAGACTTTCCGCTGCTGATTCGGGCCGGCAGGCACGTCGCCCGTACCCGCCGTTACCTCCGGGGCTTCGCCCACGAGGTCGAGCCTGAAGGGCTTGTGGAGGCCGTGCGTAAGCAAGCCCGCGACGGCGACGGCTGGGTCAAGCTCGTCGGGGACTGGATCGAGCGCAGCGCCGGCGACCTCGCACCCTCCTTTCCCGCCGGCGTCGTCCGCGATGCGATCAGTGCCGCACACGATGAAGGTGCCCGTGTCACCGCCCACTGCTTCGCCGAAGACACCCTGGACCAAATGCTCGACGCCGGGATCGACTGCATAGAACACGCCACCGGCCTGCTGCCCAGGCACCTGCCGCGGTTTGTGGAGCAGGGCGTACCCATCGTTCCGACGCTGGTCAACATCGCCACGTTCCCGGATATTGCTGCCCAGGCCAAGCCCAAGTTTCCGGTGTACGCCGCCCACATGCTGGCTCTCTGGGAACGCCGGCTGGAGCGGGTGGGCGAGGCATGGGAAGCCGGCGTGCAGATCTTCGCCGGAACGGATGCCGGCAGCGTGATCCGCCACGGCAGGATCGCTGACGAAATCCTTGCCCTGCACGCGGCCGGGCTGCCCGCAGCCCAGGCGCTCAACGCGGCCAGCTGGGCCGCCCGAGCCTGGCTGGGCGCCGACGGGCTGGCAGAAGGGGCGCGTGCCGACGTCGTGCTGTTCCGGGACGATCCCCGGAGGACGCTGGACACCGTGGCGCACCCGTCCCACGTGGTTTTGGGTGGCCGGGTGGTCCGCCATAGGGAAAACATCCACCCCGCACTTGGAATAAATTGAAGCTTCAAGTAATTTTAACTCATGACAGGCCGCCTCATCCGGACGGCCTCCATTAGAGGGAGCGTTCAATGACTGCAGAAGCCACCAGCCAGGATCTTCTTCCTGTCGACCTCGCCATGGGCACCGTGATGCTCAAGGTCGGCAACATGAAGGTCATGACCGACTACTACCAGCGCGCACTGGGGCTTGAGGTGGTTGCTGAGCAGGACGGCGGCCTGTACCTCGGCCGCCTCGGCAAGCCACTGGTCCATCTGGCTCCGGCCCCCGGCCTGACGATCCCCGGCAGGGGAGAAGCTGGCCTGTTCCACACGGCCCTCCTGTTCGAAGACCAGGCGGCGCTCGCGGCCACGGTGGCCACTGCAGCCCAGTTCGAGCCCCGCTCCTTCACGGGCAGCGCCGACCACCTGGTCAGCGAGGCCTTCTACTTCAGTGATCCCGAAGGCAACGGCATCGAGCTTTACTGGGACCGCCCGCGAAGCAACTGGTCCTGGAACGGCACCGACGTGGTGATGGACAGCCTGGCGCTGCCGCCCCAGCGCTACCTGGAGCAGCACCTCTCCGAAGAATCCCTCCAGGGTCAGCGGCAGACCACCGCCGGAGTAGGCCACGTCCACCTCCAAGTGGGCGACGTCCAGTCCGCCCGGGACTTCTATGTAGGAACGCTCGGGTTCGAAAAGACCGCCGGCTGGCACGGGCAGGCTCTCTTCGTCTCCGCGGGCCGGTACCACCACCACATGGCCATGAACGTCTGGAACAGCCGCGGTGCCGGTCCGCGGAAGGACACCCTTGGCCTCGGCGAGGTCCTCATCGAGGTGCCGTCCGGTGACGACGTCGGCGCGCTCGCTGACCGCCTGAAGGTCGCCGGCGTCTCCTCGCACCACACCGGCGCTGAGCTGCGCTTCGAGGACCCATGGCGCAACAGCATCCGGGTTGCGGTGCGCTGAGCGCCCCTTCCGCGTACTAGGCTGAAGCCGATAGACCGGGGACGCCAGGCAGGTATCCCCGGCGTGCCGGACCGTACACGGAAGAGGTCACTTCCCATGGGTTTTACCGAAATCTTCGTAGCCACCCACGATGCCGCGTTGAAGCGCGCCGGAACCCTTGATGGCGGGGGCACCCCACCGGCCGCCGATGCGGTCCGGATCCCCGGTATCAGCGACTTCGAAGTGGAGCAGCTCGGAGACCTGGCCGGCACCGCAGTCCACGCCGGCGGCGCCGACTACGAGCTGACGATGGTGGACGTGGCCAGCGATTCCCTGCTGGCCGTCCCGCCGGCCATGGTCCGGGCCCTGGCTGACCTGCTCACCTACGAAACTGAGGGCGAGGGGGATGTCCTCGAGGACGTCGCGGCGCAGTGGGCGGCGCAGGATGACATGCCGTTCGACGCCGGACAGGCGCAAACCTACGTCCGGCAGGTTGCTGAACTGGCCGGCGGAATCGGCGATTCGGAGCGGTCGGGGCTGTACGTCTGGTCCGCCTGACCTTTCCCCGGCGGGGCAATCCGGGCGGGACCCGGCGCCGTGCCCGCGGACGCAGGGGGTAAAGTCGAAATCCTCCCGATGATCTGGCACAATAGACAGGTACTCGATCTGCGTGGCCCCTCTCTCCGCGTCCGGATCCTGTCCTTCGAACCCGCAAGTATGGCCCGCCCCACGGGTGCAGAACGCCGGGCTCACCCCTTTTCTGAAACAGGAGTGACCACAAAAGTGGCCGTAAAGATTCGCCTTAAGCGCTTCGGCAAGATGCGCGCCCCGTACTACCGCATCGTCGTCATGGACTCACGCGCCAAGCGTGACGGCCGTGCCATCGAGGAGATCGGCAAGTACCACCCCACCGAAGAGCCCTCATACATCGAGGTCGCTTCCGAGCGTGCACAGTACTGGCTCTCCGTCGGTGCCCAGCCGTCCGAGCAGGTTGCCGCCATCCTCAAGATCACCGGTGACTGGCAGAAGTTCAAGGGCCTCCCGGGCCAGGAAGGCACCCTGAAGACCAAGGGCGAGAAGGAAGCCTTCGTCGCACCGGAGAAGGGTTCCGTCATCATCCCGGAAGCCATCACCAAGAAGGCTTCCAAGCCTGAGGCAGCCGAAGCCGAAGCAGAGACCACCGAGGCTGAGTAAGTTGCTGGCAGACGCGCTGGAGCACCTGGTCCGCGGAATCGTTGATTCCCCGGACGACGTCACGGTCAATTCGAAGAACAACCGCCGCGGGGATACCCTCGAGGTTCGTGTTCACCAGGATGACCTGGGGCGGGTGATCGGCCGCCAGGGCCGCACGGCGCGTGCACTGCGCACCGTCGTGGCAGCGCTGGCCGGGGGCGAGCCGGTCCGGGTCGACGTCGTCGACACCGACCGCCGCCGCTGAGCGTCCGGCAACACCAGTTTTGCTCTCCGGCCCCTCCACCACCTGGTGGAGGGGCCGGAGTTTTTTCACGAACCAACACCATGTGCACCAACCCGAACAGAGGAACATATGCAGCTCCAGGTGGCCCGCATCGGCAAGCCCCACGGCATCCGCGGGGAAGTCACGGTCCAGGTAATGACCGACGCTCCCGGGGACCGGTTCGTCCCCGGCGTGGAGTTCGTGGTGGAGCCGGCGCAGTCCGGGCCGCTGACAGTGAGCAGCGCCCGCTGGAACAAGGACATCCTGCTGCTGGCCTTCGAGGAAATCGAGGACCGGAACCAGGCTGAGACTCTCCGCGGCGCCAAGCTCTTCATCGAAACAGCGGAACTGGACGAGGACGATGAAGACGGCTGGTACGAGCATGAGCTCGTGGGCCTCGAGGCCCGTGTGGGCAGCATGGTCGTGGGCAAGGTGACTGCCCTCAACACCGCGCCGGCGCAGGACCTGCTGATGGTCACCACCCCGGACGGCGAGGAGATCCTGATCCCCTTCGTCGAGCAGATTGTCCCCGAAGTCAATGTCAGCGAAGGCTATATCCTCCTCACCCCGCCGGACGGGCTCTTCGAAGTCAACTCCGGCGAAGCCGCACCGGCGGAGCCGGAAGGCACCGACTAGATGCGCATCGACGTCGTCAGTATCTTTCCCGAGTACCTGGCGCCCCTGGAACTGTCCCTGATCGGCAAGGCGCGCCAGGACGGCATCCTGGACCTGCATGTCCACGACCTCAGGTCGTTCACCACGGACCGGCACCGTACCGTGGATGACACTCCCTACGGGGGCGGTGCGGGCATGGTCATGAAGCCGGAACCGTGGTCGCAGGCGCTTGCCGCTGTTGCCGAAGCCCGGCCCGGACACCGGGGCAAGCCCGTCCTCATCGTTCCGTCACCTGCGGGGGAGCGCTTCACGCAGGCCCTGGCCCACGAGCTGGCAGGCGAAGAGCATCTTGCCTTCGCCTGCGGACGCTACGAAGGCATCGATGAACGGGTGATCGAATGGGCCGGCGAACACTTCGACGTGCGTCCCGTAAGCCTGGGCGACTACGTCCTGAATGGGGGAGAAGTTGCCGTGCTCGCCATGGTGGAGGCGGTTGGGCGGCTGCAGCCCGGCGTCGTGGGAAATCCCGAATCCCTGGTGGAGGAATCCCATTCCGACGGCCTCCTGGAGTACCCGGTGTACACCAAGCCCGCCGTCTGGCGCGACCGCGAGGTGCCCGCCGTCCTGCTGAGCGGAAACCATGGCAAGATCGCCCAGTGGCGGCGGCATGAGCAGTTCCGCCGGACGTCCGAGCGGCGTCCGGACCTGCTGGAGGCGTTCGATGCCGGGAAGCTTCCGAGGGCCGACCGCTCTGCCCTGCAGGAGCTCGGCTACGACATCGTCGACGGCAGGCCGGTCCGACGGCCGGGCAAGGCGGAATCCGCCGGCTGAAGCCGCGCAGGATTGGCTGTACGGGCGCTGCTGTGGCAAAATTAGTCCTTGTGTCTGCTGGGTCCGCACCTGCCACAGGGGGAGCGCAACCAACAGCCTGACAACCGGCCTCGTCAACCAGTGAGGCGGCCGGACCACTTAACTTCGGGCGGGATACTCCCAATGCGCCATCGGCGCAGGGCTTTCCCGGCCGTGACCTAAAGTGAATGACCTGTGGCGTTCACCAGGAGTGCAATTATGCATATTCTCGATTCCGTCGATGCAGCTTCGCTGCGCACTGACGTCCCCGCGTTCCGCGCCGGCGACACCCTCAAGGTGCACGTAAACATCATCGAAGGCAAGAACTCCCGCGTCCAGGTCTTCCAGGGCTTCGTCCTGGGCCGCCAGGGTGACGGCGTCCGCGAGACCTTCACGGTCCGCAAGGTGTCCTTCGGCGTCGGTGTGGAGCGTACCTTCCCGGTACACTCCCCGATCATCGACAAGATCGAAGTTGTCACCAAGGGCGACGTCCGCCGCGCCAAGCTTTACTACATGCGTGCACTGCGCGGTAAGGCTGCAAAGATTAAGGAAAAGCGCGACTTCACCTCTGCCAAGTAAGTCCTCCCGGACCTACGAAGGCTGGGCCGCAGCCGTATCCGGCCAGCGCCGGAGCCATCAGCACCAGCGCCCAGGATACGGACTTATGGACCAGACAAAACGCCAGCCCAGGAAACCGGGCTGGCGTTTTGCGTTCCTGGCACTGCTCCTCGCCGTCGTCATCAGCGGCCTGGTCCGGTCGCTGTGGCTGGACATCTATTTCATCCCTTCGGAATCGATGGAACCCCTGCTGGAAGGCGGGGACCGGATCCTGGTGTCCCGGACCGACTTCACCGCCGAACCCATTCGGCACGGGGACGTTGTGGTCTTCGATGGACGCGGCACGTTTGCTCCGCTCAACAGCGGCAAGGGGCCGTTGGCGGACGCCGCGGCCGCAGCCACCCGGTGGCTGGGGCTCACGGGGAGCGACACCACGTACGTCAAGCGGGTCATTGGCCTGCCCGGGGATTCCGTGGTGTGCTGCGATGCGGCCGGGAAAGTCACCGTCAACGGTGAGCCCGTGGACGAACCCTATGTCTTCCCGGGAGACGTGCCCAGCACGCAAAAATTCAACTCAGTGGTCCCGGAAGGCAGACTCTGGCTGATGGGCGACCACCGGGCCGTGTCCGCCGATTCGCGGAGCCTGCTGGGCGCCCCCGGTGGTGGCATGGTTCCGCTGGACCGTGTCATCGGCCGGCCCGTCCAGATCGTCTGGCCGCTTGATAGATTTGCTCCAGTACCAAGGCCGGCTGCGGCTGCACCAACCCCAGAGAACGGACAGTAGATGCCCGAGAACCACGCGCGGACACCCGAACCGCGGCGCGATGGAGCCGCGGATGAGCCCGCCGGGCAGACACCCGAAGCAGCAGCCGCGGCCCCGGATCCAACGCCTGACACCGCGACCGAAGCAGGGCGCGGCAACGCAGAGCCCGCGCAGGCCCCCAGCCGCTCGGCTGCCAAAGCCGCGGGCAAGCCAGCCGGCAAGGACTCGGGCAGCCCGGTGTTTGCCTGGCTCAAGGAAGTAGCCACAGTGGTGGTGATCGCCGTCGTGCTGTCCTTCCTCATCAAGACCTTCCTGTTCCGCGCGTTCTTCATCCCCTCCGAGTCCATGGTGAACACCCTGGACATTGACGACCGGATCTTCGTCAACCTCCTGGTGCCTGAACCCTTCGCCCTCAACCGCGGAGACGTCGTCGTATTCCGCGACACGAAGGGCTGGCTCCCGCCGGCAGCACCCGAGGCAAAGGGACCCTTTACCTGGGTGCAGGACGGGCTGACATTCGTTGGCCTGCTCCCCGACAACACAGACCAGCACCTCGTCAAACGGGTCATCGGCCTGCCCGGCGACCATGTGGTCTGCTGCGACGCCGGCGGTAAACTGACCATCAACGGCACCGCGGTCGATGAAACGTATGTCAACCCGGCAGAAGTCCCGCAGGTCCGCAACTTCGACGTCACGGTCCCGGAAGGCAAGGTGTGGGTGATGGGCGACAACCGGAACCACTCCGCCGACTCCCGCGCCCACATGGAGTCCGATGGCGGCTTCATCGACCTCAGCGACCTTGAAGGCAAAGCAGCGGTGATCGCCTGGCCGCTCAACCGCATCACCACCCTCGGCAATTATCCGGACGTCTTCCGCAACGTCCCCGCCGCGCCCTGACCATGACCCAGGCAGTACAGGCCGGGACGGTCAAGGCGCCCGCCAAGCCGAGGTCCGGATCACCGAAGGTCACGGGCCGCGGCAAGGCGCCCACACTGCGCCACGAGCGGACCTTCAAGACGCAGGGCGTGCGGCTTCTTGCGGGGGTAGACGAGGTGGGCCGCGGGGCATTGGCCGGTCCGGTAAGCGTGGGGATTGCCGTCGTCGACCTTGAACGCCAGAAGTCCCTGGCAGGCGTCCGCGACAGCAAGCTCCTCAGCGCCCCGGAGCGGGAGCGGCTGGAGCCGTTGGTACGCCGCTGGAGCGTGGCCTCCGCGGTGGGGCACGCCTCGGCGCACGAGATTGACGCCTTGGGAATCATTGCGGCTCTGCGGCTGGCGGGAACGCGCGCCTGGCAGGACATCCTGTCGGCCGGGGTCATTCCGGACATGGTGCTGCTGGACGGAAGCCACAACTGGCTGTCCCCGGCAGGGCAGCTGTCGCTCTTTGACCAGGAGGTGCCGGAGGCAGCATGCGACGCTCCGGTGCATACCAAGGTCAAAGCGGACATGCAGTGCCTGAGCGTGGCTGCTGCCAGCGTCATCGCCAAAGTGGAGCGGGACCGGACCATGCGTGAACTTCACGCCGAGTACCCCGACTTTGGCTGGGACATCAACAAGGGCTACGCCACGGTGCTGCACCGCGATGTGCTGCGTACCGCCGGACCCACTCCCTACCACCGCGTGAGCTGGCGCCTCCTGGGCGGGGAACTGCAGGGCACCGGCGACGTGCCGGACGGAGTCTGACTCCTTTCCGGGTCTCCCCAGAGCCTGCTCCCGGGCCGTTGCGGCTCCGGCACCGTCGGACATGGTGCAAGATGGAAGCATGAGTGCCGAGGACCTTGAAAACTATGAGACCGACATGGAGCTGCAGCTCTACCGTGAATACCGCGACGTTGTCGGACTGTTCAGCTACGTAGTCGAGACTGAACGGCGCTTCTACCTGGCCAACCACGTGGACCTGCAGGCCCGCAGCGCCGATGGCGAGGTCTACTTCGACCTGACCCTGTCTGATGCATGGGTCTGGGATGTCTACCGGTCCGCACGGTTTGTCAAGAGCGTCCGCGTCCTGACCTTCAAGGACGTCAACGTGGAAGAACTTCCGCGGAACGAGGAACTGGCACTGCCGAAAGACGTAGACCTGGGCAACTAGGGCACGCAGGTTCCAGTACCGCCACGGAGTCCGTGGCGCCTGGTCCTCCACGTGGACTGTCCCTCCACACCACCGCCGTCATGCACATAGGGGATGAGTTCCCTGTCCTCCGCAACCTCACGCCCTCAGGCTGGTTGCGGAGGTAGAAATGAAAGCCAAAGATTTACTGGGCCGGCATGGCGAAGACCTCGCCGTCGGTTATCTCGAGACCCTCGGCATGCTGATAGTGGAGCGCAACTGGCGCTGCAGCGAGGGCGAAATCGACGTCGTCGCGTTGGACGGGGACGTGCTGGTCATCGCCGAGGTGAAGACGCGCCGGTCCCTTGATTATGGCCACCCGTTCGAGGCAGTAGGACCGGACAAGCTTGCCCGGCTGCACCGGCTCGGCGCAGCCTGGTGCCGGGACCGTGAGCTGAGGATGCCGCTGCGGCGCGTGGACGTCATCGCGGTGGTGGACGACGGCGGCGGCAGCCCCGTGGTGGAACACCTCAAGGGGGTGGGCTGAATGGCGCTCGGACGCACCTGGTCGGTGGCGCTGGTGGGCCTGAACGGGTACATGGTTGAGGTGGAAGCCGATATTGGCCAGAGCCTTCCCGCATTCGTGATTCTGGGACTGCCGGATGCGGCGCTGAACGAAGCCCGGGAGCGCATCCGCTCCGCGGCAAAGAATTCGGGGATACCGCTCAGCCGCCGCAAGATCACCGCCAACCTTATTCCCGCTTCGTTGCCCAAGCGCGGTTCCGGCTTCGATCTGGCCGTAGCCATGGCGGCGCTCCGGGCGGCCAATGACATCCGGCCCACAGGGCGCACCGTTTTCATCGCCGAACTGGGCCTTGACGGCAGGCTCAGGCCTGTCCGCGGCATACTCCCCGCGGTCATGGCGGCCGTGCAGGCCGGGTACCCCGATGTTGTGGTGGCGCAGGCAAACCTCGCCGAAGCTTCGCTGGTGCCCGGAGCCAACGTCAGCGGGTACCGGACCCTGGCACGGCTTGTCCTGGATTTCGGTGCCGACCCCCAGGAGCTTGCGCTGGACTTTGAGCCCGACGACGCCGACGACGATCCAGGAGCGTCCGGGGAAGCGGCCCCTTGCCCGGACATGGCAGACGTGTCCGGGCAGGGAGAGGCCCGCAGGGCGTTGGAGGTGGCGGCGGCAGGCGCCCACCACCTGCTGCTCACCGGTCCGCCCGGAGCCGGGAAGACCATGCTGGCGGAGCGGCTGCCAGGGATCCTGCCGGACCTGGAAGACCACGAGTCCATGGAGGTGACAGCCATCCATTCCCTCTGCGGACTGCCCTCGTCGCAGGTCCAGCTGCTGCGGCGGCCGCCCTTTGAGAACCCGCACCACACGGCTACCGCCGCGGCCATTATTGGTGGTGGGTCCGGCCTGCCTCGGCCAGGGGCAGCATCCCGCGCCCACCGTGGTGTGCTCTTCCTCGACGAGGCGCCCGAGTATGAACGCAGGGTGCTCGATGCGCTGCGGCAGCCGCTGGAAAGCGGCGAGCTGGTGATCCACCGGTCGGCAGGGACGGCAGCTTACCCTGCACGGTTCCAATTGGTGCTCGCAGCCAATCCCTGCCCCTGCGGTAAGGCTTCAGGGAAAGGGCTGGATTGCACCTGCACACCGATAATGCGGCGCCGGTACCTTGCCAGGATGTCTGGGCCCCTGCTGGACCGGGTAGACATCCAGCTGCAGGTGGAGCGTGTTTCGCTTGCTGACTTCGGGCAGGGAGGCGCCGAGGAAGACACCGCATCAGTGGCCCGTCGGGTCAGGGACGCACGCCAACGCCAGGTACAGCGGCTTGGTCCCCTCGGGCTGGAGACGAACTCCCAGGTGTCGGGCCGGGTCCTCCGCGGCGAGCTGCGGTTGGCGCCTGGGGTTACCCGGATTCTGGACCACTCGCTGGAACGCGGGATACTGACGGCACGGGGATACGACCGGGTCCTCCGGCTGGCGTGGACGCTTGCTGACCTTGGGCTCAGGGACGCTCCGGACGCCAACGACGTCGGGCAGGCACTGGCCCTGCGGCAGGCAACGGCGGCCGCGGTATGACCGGCGCCAGTGAAGCAACCATGAGCCCAGAACGTGTTGCCCGCGCTGCGCTCTCGCGTCTGATGGAGCCGCAGGATGCCGCAGGCCTGGCATTGGTCCACGTGGCAGGAGCAGTGGACGGGCTTCGGATTGCCACGGGCCAGGTGGCCGCGGGGCCGGGGCTCGAACAGGAAATCTCAGGCCTGCTGGCGGACAACGGTCCACCGGCAGGCTGGTCCGGACTGGCCGCGGCCCTGAAGCGGTGGCAACCGCGGATCCCGGATCTCGCACCCGAGCGGGACCTGGCCACCATGGCCCGGCTCGGCGGCCGGCTGATCGTTCCTTCGGATGATCTCTGGCCTGGACAGCTCGCCCATCTCGGCATCCAGGAACCCATCTGCCTTTGGTGGCGGGGCCACGAACAGCCCCTGCCCGCCCTGGAGAGCAGTATCGCTTTGGTGGGGTCCCGTGACAGTACAAGCTACGGGGCGTCGGTTACCGGTGACCTTGCGTACTCCCTGGCGCAGCGCGGGATGACCGTTGTCTCCGGCGGGGCGTACGGCATTGATGCCCACGCCCACCGGGCCGCCCTTGCCGGCGGCTCGGGCGCCGTTCCCACCATCGCCGTCATGGCCGGTGGAGTCGACCGCTTCTACCCGTCGGGAAACGAGGACCTCCTCCGGGCTGTCAGCAACCGGGGAGCTGTCCTCGCCGAAGTGCCTCCCGGTTCGGCACCGACCCGGTACAGGTTCCTGCAGCGGAACCGCCTGATTGCCGCGTTGTCCGCCGTCACGGTAGTGGTTGAGGCAAGGTGGCGGTCCGGAGCCCTCAACACCGCGCACCACGCGGAAAACCTGGGCCGCGCCGTCGGCGCGGTTCCTGGTTCGGTACACAGCGCCAACTCGGCCGGCTGCCACAGGCTCCTCCGTGATGGGGGAGCGGTCTGCGTGACCGAAGCCGCCGAGGTCGCCGAGCTTGCCGCACCCAGCGGAACTGCCCTCCCGGACCAGCGGCAGGTTGCTGCGCAGGTCCAGGACGGGCTGACGCTTGAGGACCTGATCCTCCTGGACGCACTGCCCCTGCGCTCCACCACATCGGTGGAGAAGCTGGCAGCAGTCGCCGGACTGGGCCAGGACTCTGTCCGGGCCGGGCTGGGCCGCCTGGGACTCCTGGGGCTGGCCGTCTCGGAGCGGGGCGGCTGGAAGCGGGGCAAAGCGACTGACTGACTGAATACAACCCCGCCAGCTGACAATGCGCCAGTAATTACGGCGGCGGAGGCCCCGGAGGGCCGGTGTGCCGTGTCCGGCCGCGTTGCGGGGCCGGCACCTGAGAAAGTAGGAGGGTGGAACATGCTGAACAGCCCCCCGGGCTGCCCCCGAATCTCCTGCGGGCAATGGAAGGCTTTGCCGCGTACCTTTCCGGCGAACGGGCGGTATCCCCACACACCAGGCGCGCATACCTTGGCGATCTTGAAAGCCTCCTGGCTTTCGCCGCGTCCGAGGGGGCCACTGAACTCCAGGACCTCGAACTGGGAACCCTCCGGCGCTGGCTGGGTGCCCAGAGCCAGTCCGGGGCGGCCCGGGCCACACTGGCGCGGCGCTCCGCCACGATCCGGGCTTTCACCGCCTGGGCCCTGCGGGAAGAGCATCTGGACGCCGATCCTGCCCTCCGGCTCAAAGCACCCAAGCGTGAGCGGTCGCTCCCGGGGGTTCTCCAGGCGTCGCAGCTCGAACGGCTGTTCAAGGACCTCGAGGACAGCGCTGCCGATGGTGATCCGATGGCCGTCCGGAACCGGGCCATCGTCGAACTGCTCTACGCCACCGGCGTCCGTGTGGGTGAGCTGACCGGCCTGGACGTGGACGACCTGGAGCCGGACCGAAGGACACTTCGCGTGATCGGCAAGGGCAACAAGGAGCGCACCGTTCCCTACGGTGTACCCGCTGCCCTGGCTGTCGATGACTGGCTGCGCCGGGGGCGGCCGCTGATGGCAAAGGACACCAGCGGGCCGGCGTTGTTCCTCGGGCTCCGGGGCGGCCGGGTGGACCAGCGCCAGGTCCGCTCCGTTGTCCATGGACTCTTCGAAGCCATGGGGGACACCTCGGCGTCGGGTCCGCACGCACTGCGCCACTCGGCGGCCACCCACCTTCTGGACGGCGGCGCGGACCTGCGTGCCGTGCAGGAAATCCTGGGCCACAGCAGCCTTGCAACCACCCAGATCTACACCCACGTGTCCGTGGACCGGCTGCGTAAAAGCTACCAGCAGGCCCACCCGAGGGCCTGAACAGACGTGAGGCGCATCGCACTGGCGTAACCAGGCGGGGTACGGCACAATAAGAGTCACGTCCGGCAACTTTCAAGTGCCTCTTGAAGCTCTCAGGCCTCATGCGGCACATCGAGTCCGGACACTGTTTAATCTGAATACAGCTGAATAACCAGGCAGGACACAGCCGCCGCAGCACAAGGCGCAGAAGTTCCATCCAGGCACAGGTCGTTGGGGAAGACGTACCTATAGCTATGGAGGATGGAATGTCTGTTGCAATGACCCGCGGTGTGCTGTTTGTTCACTCGGCCCCTACGGCCCTGTGCCCTCACGTCGAGTGGGCCATTGGATCCGTTGTGGATAAGCGCACGGATCTTGAGTGGACCCCTCAGCCTGCCGCGCCCGGAATGTTCCGGGCCGAGTTGTCCTGGGCCGGTACTCCCGGCACCGGGTCCAAACTCGCGTCGTCGCTGCGCGGGTGGGCCCACCTGCGCTACGAAGTCACTGAGGAACCCAGCCAGGGCGTCGACGGCGGCCGCTGGTCCCACACTCCAGAACTGGGCATATTCCATGCCGTCACGGATGTGCACGGAAACATCATGGTCTCTGAGGACCGGATCCGCTATGCCTATGAATCGGGCGCCGGCGATCCGTCCGCCGTCTATCACGAGCTGTCGCTCGCATTGGGCGAGGCCTGGGACGAGGAACTCGAACCGTTCCGGCACGCCGCAGAAGGCGCGCCCGTCCGCTGGCTCCACCAGGTGGGCTGACCGCCGTCGTTCCTTCTGCAGCACCGGAAGTCTCCATAGCAAAAGGAGGAGGCCCCGCCTGATGGCGGGGCCTCCTCCTTTTGCGGCATGGCCGGCCCGAAAGGCCGGCGGCCGGAAGTCCTAGACGCTGCGGACGGCAACGACGGCGTTGTGGCCACCGAAGCCGAACGAGTTGCTGAGCGCCACAATGTTACCGGCGGGAAGGTCCCGTGCGGACGTCACGACGTCGAGCGGGATCTCGGGGTCCTGGTTCTCCAGGTTGATCGTTACCGGAGCCTTGCGCTCGTAGACGGCCAGAACCGTCAGGACCGCCTCCACGGCGCCTGAGGCTCCGAGCAGGTGCCCCATCTGTGACTTGGTTGCTGAGACGGCCACACTTTCAAGCTGGGAGCCAAGGGCGGCGCGCAGGGCAGTGTATTCGGGCTTGTCGCCTACGGGCGTGGACGTGGCGTGTGCATTGACGTGCACAACGTCCTCGGCCTGGATCCGGCCGTCGAACATGGCAGCCTTCAGTGCGCGGGTGGCGCCCAGGCCCTCAGGGTCCGGAGCCGTGATGTGGTAAGCGTCAGCCGTAACGGACGTGCCGGCCAGTTCGGCGTAGATGCGGGCACCGCGGGCAAGGGCGTGTTCCTCTGCCTCAAGGACCAGGGCACCGGCGCCTTCGCCCATGACAAAGCCGTCGCGATCGATGTCGTAGGGACGGGACGCCCGCTGCGGGTCGTCGTTCCTGCGGGACAGAGCCTGCATGGACGCGAAAGCGGCCAGGGGCATGGGGTGGATGGCAGCCTCGGCGCCGCCGCACATGACCACGTCAGCCTTGCCGGAGCGGATCAGTTCCAGGCCCAGGTGCATGGCCTCGGTGCCGGAAGCGCAGGCCGAGACAGGGGTGTGGGCGCCGGCCCGGGCACCCAGGTCGAGGCTGACGGCCGCGGCAACACCGTTGGGCATGAGCATGGGAACGGTCATTGGCAGGACCCGGCGGGGGCCCTTTTCCTTCAGCGTGTCCCAGGCGTCCAGCAGCGTCCAGACGCCGCCAATTCCGGTGGCGAACGCGACGGCCAGCCGGTCCTGGTCGATCTCGGTGATGCCTGAGTCGGCCCACGCCTCGCGGGCGGCGATCACGCCGAACTGGGTGGAGGGGTCCATGCGCTTTGCCTCGACGCGCGAAAGGACGTCGAGGGCGGGGGTGCTGCAGCGTGCCGCGAAGTGCACGGGAAGTTCATACTTGGCCACCCAGTCGTCCTCCAGGGTGCGGGCACCGGAGACCCCCTTGAGCGCGTTCTTCCACATTGTGGGTACATCGCCGCCGATGGGTGTGGTGGCACCCAGTCCGGTGATGACTACTTTGCGTGTCATGGGATCACTCTTTCGTCGGTGGGAAACCGTCTCCGTCTGCCGGAGGGTCCCGCATCTTGATGGCCGGCGCGGCCGGTGTGGAGGCCGGCGCCAGGTAAAGCAAAAGTGGCTGGAAAATACGGCGGGCTGCCGGCCCGGTCATCCGGACCGGCAGCCCTGGCCATGCCGCAGGAGCGGCGGAAGCTGTAACTAGGCCTGTGCTCCGGCGATGAAGCTGACGGCGTCGCCAACGGTCTTGAGGTTCTTGACCTCTTCGTCCGGAATGCGGACGCCGAACTTCTCTTCGGCGTTGACCACAATGGTCATCATCGAGATGGAGTCGATGTCCAGGTCCTCGGTGAAGGACTTGTCCAGCTCCACGGCCTCGGGGGCCAGGCCGGTTTCCTCGTTGACGATTTCAGCCAGGCCGGCCAGGATCTCTTCGTTGCTAGCCATTGATGGCTCCTTTTCTTGTATTGCCGGCAGGGGCTGCCGGAAATGGATCAGGCCGCGGATGCGGCCCCTTTGATGGGACGATGCTAGGGAAGGACAACCACCTGTGCGCCGAAAACCAGGCCCGCACCGAAGCCGATCTGCAGGGCCAGCCCGCCGCTGAGCTCCGGGTTTTCCTGCAGCAGGCGGTGGGTTGCCAGCGGAATGGAAGCCGCGGACGTGTTGCCGGCGTCGGCAATGTCCCGTGCAACTGTAACCGTCTCTGGCAGCTTCAGCTTCTTGACCATCTCGTCGATGATGCGCATGTTCGCCTGGTGGGGGATGAAGGCCACCAGGTCGTCGGCCTCCACGCCGGCAGCGTCCAGGGCCTGCTGGGCAACCTTGGCCATTTCCCATACGGCCCACCGGAAAACGGTCTGGCCGTCCTGCCGGAGGGTGGGGTAGAGCTCCTGTGCTTCTTCCAGGAGGGCAAGGTCGCCGGTGGAATCGGACTGGCGGGCGGCCATGCCCAGGTCCCGGACATCGAGCAAGGAACGGGTCATGCCAATGGCATCCCACTTGCTGCCGTCCGAGCCCCAGACGGAGGGTGCGATTCCGGGAGTGTCGGACGGCCCGATCACCACGGCGCCGGCACCGTCGCCGAGGAGGAATGAAATGGTGCGTTCGCGGTTGTCGATGACATCGGACAGCTTCTCGGCGCCGACCACGAGGACGTACTTTGCGGCCCCGGAGCGGACGAGCGCGTCAGCCTGGGCGATGCCGTAGCAGTACCCGGCGCAGGCAGCCGAGATGTCGAAGGCGGGCGCGGGTGTTGCCCCGAGCCGGTCCGCAAGGCTCGCAGCCGCTGACGGGGTTGCATACGGGTGCGTCACGGTGGACACGATGACAGCGTCAAGGTCCGTGGCTTCGATGCCTGCCTTCGCCAGGGCTTCACGGGCAGCGCCCTCGGCCATGTCGATGACGCTGACGTCGGCCGCTGCGCGGTGCCGCGTCACGATGCCCGTGCGCTGGCGGATCCACTCATCGGACGAGTCGATCCACTGGCAGACGTCGTCGTTGGTGACAATGACATCGGGGCGGTGGGCGCCCAGTCCCAGGATACGGGTGTGCTCCTGCAGGGGAGCCTGCTTCAGCGTGGGAACGCTCATGCGCCGCCCTCCAGTTCTGCGAAGAGTGCCAGCGCGGCGGAGAGGTCATCGGGAGTCTTGACCGCCACTGTCTTAACGCCGGGCATGCCGCGTTTGGCCAGCCCGGCCAGGGTACCGGCCGGGGCCAGTTCAATGACTCCGGTGACGCCGCGCCGGACCAGGGATTCCATGCAGAGGTCCCAGCGCACCGGCCGTGACACCTGGGCGATCAGGCTTTCGACGGCGGCAGTACCGTCGGTGACTTCGCCGCCGTCGTAGTTGGACAGCAGCGGCACGGTGGGGGCCTGCGGCTTCAGCTGCGGCGCAATGGCCTGCAGGGCGCTGACGGCGGGGGACATGTGGCTCGTGTGGAAAGCGCCGGCGACCTTGAGCGGGATGACCCGTGCCTTGGCCGGCGGGTTATCCGCCAGGGCCTTGAGCTGTTCGAAGGTACCGGCGGCTACGGTCTGGCCTGCCCCGTTGACGTTGGCGGGCGTGGCGCCGGCAGCCTCAATGGCTGCCAGGACTTCCGCGGGATCGCCACCCACGATGGCGCTCATGCCCGTGGGCGTGACGGCAGCGGCTGCTGCCATGCTGTTTGCGCGTTCGCGGACAAACGTCATGGCTTCGTCCTTGGTGAGGACGCCGGCCAGGGCCGAGGCGGTGATTTCGCCAACGGAGTGGCCTGCCAGGACCACCGGCAGGGAGCTGAGTTCGACGTCGAAAAGCGAGGAAGCTGCGATGAGTCCGGCGGCGACGATCAGGGGCTGCGCAACGGCAGTGTCCTTGATGGTTTCCTCATCCGAGGTGGTGCCATGGGCCGTCAGGTCGATCCCCGCGATCTCGCTGAGGGCGGCCAGCTGGCCTGCCACCGGGGGCAGTTCCAGCCAAGGGGCAAGGAAACCCGGGGTCTGTGAGCCCTGTCCAGGGCAGACTATTGCAAGCACGTAACCAGCTTTCCAAATTACTGTGTGGTCCAGCGGTGTTTGTCCGCACCAACCTCACGGGGTCAGGTTGTAGGAAGTCTACAACGCCTCAGGTCTGATTCCGGGACGGCTGCCGCTCCGTGGCGGACTTCGGCGGCCCGGAAAGGCGCCCCACGACGAGGGCCGCCTGCAGGACGAATGCTTCGCGCGGCAGGAGCGGATCCCACCCGGTGACGTCGCAAACCCGCTTCAACCGGTACCGCACTGTGTTGGCGTGGACGAAGAGTTCACGTGCTGTGGCCTCAAGCGAATGGCCCAGTTCAAGGTACGTACCAAGCGTCTCCACCAGGCCGTTGGAAGCGGCCAGGAGGGGCCGGTAGATGTTCTTGACGAGGGAGCGGCGGGCCGCGTCGTCACCCGAGATGACACGCTCGGGAAGGAGGTCGTCCGCGGCCACGGGACGCGGCGCCGAGGGCCAGGCGCGTGCCGCCGTCAGGCCTGCGAAGGCTGACTGCGCCGAGCCGCTGGCCTCCAGCAGCGAACTGGCTTCGGGGCCGTACACCACCGGCCCCGGGGCGAACATTTCGCTGAGCTTCACATAAGCAGTTTCGCGGTCCTGGACGCCGCCGAGGATGAGGATCAGACGGTCCCCCTGGATTCCCACCAGCGCATCTTCGGCGTACCGGCCCGCCATCCGCCGCAGTTCACTGACGTAGCTGGCGCTGGGCTCAGAGGGGGAATTGCCCACCATTACGGTGAAACGCTCCTGCGCCTTCCAGCCGAGCGCTGCGATCCGGGAGCGCAGGGCATCCGTGTTTTCACCCCGCAGGATGGCATCGACAATGAGCGCTTCAAGCCGCGTGTCCCAGGAACCCCGGGATTCGGCCGCGCGGGCGTAGACATCGGCTGCGGCGAAAGCCACTTCGCGCGAATACCGCAGCACCGCCTCCCGCAGCGAGGGCTGGTCCGCCTCGGGCGCGATGACCGGCACCTGGTCTTCGACCACTTCAACGACGATCCGGATGAGCTGCAGCGCCTTTTGCAGGCTGATGGACCGCGTCAGCTCGGTGGGAGCGGTGCCGAAAACGTCGGTCAGGATCCAGGAGGGGGAGCTGGGACGCTCATACCAGGTGACGAACGCGGCGATGCCGTTCTGGGCCACCATGCCCAGCGCCGACCGTTCATCGGCGCTCAGCCGGCTGTACCAAGGCAGCGACTGTTCCAGTTGCCGCATGGTGGTGGTGGAGAGCTGGCCCACGTTGGCCCGCAGCTTCTTGAGGGTTTCGGACTTTTCGGGGAGTGACCTTCGGCTGGGACGGTTTACGCTTCGCGGGCTGCGTGGATGGTGCTGGCATTCTCCGAGCATACGGCCAGCAACCGGCAAGCTCCATTTGTGCGAAGGCTACAACACGCTTTGCCCTGTGTCACAGCGGCCAGTGCCCGGAAACGGACGACGGCGGCCCCCGCGCGTGGTGCGGGGGCCGCCGTCGTTGCTGCTGCCGGAAGGAGTTCGAGGTCAGTTATGCCACTTCAGCACCGCTGAAGTCCGCATATCGGGTCGAACTCCCTGAGGGTGAGGTCAGGCCTCGCCTCCGGTGTTGCCGGTGGTGCCGGCATTGACGTTGAGCAGCTTGTACTTCTCGATCGCCTTGACCGGGGCGCCGGCATCCACTTCGCCGCGGCGTGCCAGCATCTCCAGGGCACGCACCACGATGGAGTGGGTGTCGTTTTTGAAGAAGCGGCGGGCTGCTGCGCGGGTGTCGGAGAAGCCGAAGCCGTCGGCGCCGAGGGTGGCGAATTCGTTGGGGACGAACTGCCGGATCTGGTCGGGGACGGCTTTCATGTAGTCGGAGACGGCGACGACGGGGCCGGTGGCGCCTTCGAGCTGCTGGGTGACGAACGGGACCCGGGCGGGTTGTTCGGGGTTGAGGAAGGCTTCTTCTTCGGCGGCGAGGCCGTCGCGCCGGAGTTCGTTCCAGGAGGTGACGGACCAGACGTCGGCGGAGACGGACCAGTCTTCGGCAAGGATGCGCTGGGCTTCGAGGGCCCAGGGCACGGACACGCCGGAGGCCAGGATCTGGGTGCGGGGGCCGTCGATCTTTGCCGGGGCGAGCAGGTAAATGCCCTTGATGACGCCTTCGACGTCGAGTTCGGCAGGTTCTGCCGGCTGGACGATCGGCTCGTTGTAGACCGTGAGGTAGTACATCAGGTTCCGGTCATCCGAGTCCGGCCCGTACATGCGTTCGAGGCCGTCGCGGATGATGTGCCCCATTTCGTAGCCGTAGGCGGGGTCATAGGTGACTACGGCGGGGTTGGTGGAGGCGAGCAGGGGGGAGTGGCCGTCGGCGTGTTGGAGGCCTTCGCCGGTGAGGGTGGTCCGTCCTGCGGTGGCGCCGATGATGAAGCCGCGGGTCATTTGGTCTGCTGCGGCCCAGAAGGCGTCGC
Source organism: Pseudarthrobacter sp. SORGH_AS 212 (assembly GCF_030818145.1). Classification (NCBI taxonomy): domain Bacteria; kingdom Bacillati; phylum Actinomycetota; class Actinomycetes; order Micrococcales; family Micrococcaceae; genus Pseudarthrobacter; species Pseudarthrobacter sp. SORGH_AS 212. The sequence continues at coordinate 3,929,137 of NZ_JAUTAA010000001.1, forward strand.
CGGTGCGTTGGAAGCCGAACATGGAGTAGAACACGTAGACCGGGACGAGGGGTACGCCGTGGGTGGCGTAGGCGGTGCCGGCGGCGGTGAAGGCTGCCACGGCGCCGGCTTCGTTGATGCCGGGGTGGATGAGCTGGCCGGCGGGGGATTCCTTGTAGGCCAGGACCAGGTCGCGGTCCACGGAGAGGTAGTTCTGGCCCTTGGGGTTGTAGATCTTCGCCGTCGGGAAGAACGCATCCATACCGAACGTACGGGCCTCATCCGGGATGATCGGGGCGATGTGCTTGCCGAAGTTCTTATCCCGCATCAGGTCCTTCAGGAGCCGCACGAACGCCATGGTGGTGGCGGCCTGCTGCTTCCCGGAGCCGCGCTTGGCAACCTCGTAGGTCTTCGCTTCAGGCAGCACGATCTCGGCGTGCTTGGAACGGCGTTCCGGCACCGACCCGCCGAGGGCTGCGCGGCGCTCCATCATGTACTTGATTTCCGGAGCGTCCGTGCCCGGGTGGTAGTACGGAGGGCGGTAGGTGTCCTGCTCGAGCTGCTCGTCGGTGACCGGGATCCGCAGGTGGTCGCGGAACTTCTTCAGGTCATCAAGGGTCAGCTTCTTCATCTGGTGGGTCGCGTTGCGGCCCTCGAAGTGCGGTCCGAGTCCGTAGCCTTTGACGGTTTTGGCGAGGATGACGGTGGGTTTGCCCTTGAATTCGGTGGCGGCTTTGTAGGCTGCGTAGACCTTGCGGTAGTCGTGGCCGCCGCGTTTGAGGTTCCAGATCTGGTCGTCGGTGAGGTCCGCGACCATGTCCTTGGTGGCGGGGTCCTTGCCGAAGAAGTGTTCGCGGACGAACCCGCCGGATTCGGCCTTGTAGGTCTGGTAGTCACCGTCGGGGGTTTCATTCATGATCTTCACCAGGGACCCGTTGGTGTCCTGGGTGAGGAGGTCATCCCATTCCCGGCCCCAGACGACCTTGATCACGTTCCAGCCCGCGCCGCGGAAGAACGCTTCGAGTTCCTGCATGATCTTCCCGTTGCCCCGGACCGGCCCGTCGAGGCGCTGGAGGTTGCAGTTGATCACGAAGTTCAGGTTGTCCAGGTTCTCGTTCGCGGCGAGCTGGAGCAGGCCGCGGGATTCGGGCTCGTCCATTTCCCCGTCGCCCAGGAACGCCCAGACCTGCTGGTCGGACGTGTTTTTCAGGCCGCGGTTGTGCAGGTACCGGTTGGACTGGGCCTGGTAGATCGCGTTCATCGGGCCGATACCCATGGACACGGTGGGGAATTCCCAGAAGTCCGGCATCAGGCGCGGGTGCGGGTAGGAGGACAGGGCGTGGCCGGCCCGGGACTTTTCCTGCCGGAACCCGTCCAGGTCCTCCTCGGTTAGGCGCCCTTCCATGAACGCGCGGGCGTACATGCCGGGGGAGGCGTGGCCCTGGAAGAAGACCTGGTCCCCGCCGCCGGGGGCGTCCTTGCCGCGGAAGAAGTGGTTGAAGCCGACCTCGTACAGGGTCGCGGCACCGGCGTAGGTGGAGATGTGCCCGCCCACCCCGATCTCGGGCCGCTGCGCCCGGTGCACCATGACCGCGGCGTTCCACCGCATGTACGCCCGGTACCGGCGTTCGTACTCTTCGTTGCCCGGGAACGGTGCTTCCTGGTCCACGGGGATCGTGTTCACGTAATCGGTGGTGGTGACCATCGGCACCCCGACACTCTGCGCGCCCGCACGCTGCAGCAGGCTCCGCATAATGTACTGGGCACGCTCGGTACCCTGTTCCCGGATCAACGCATCCAGGGACTCAACCCACTCCGCAGTCTCTTCCGGATCACGATCAGGCAGCTGGTCAGTCAACCCGCTGAGGATATGGGAGGTATCTTCTCCTGCAGCCACGTCCAACCTCTCTTTGCGCGCATAGATCGGCGCACTCAGGCCAGGCAGGGTGACTGCCCGGCAAACGTACGCCGTGTGCGACGTATCGGTTACATCAGCCCGGTCATGTGTGCCGGGCAGGGTTCCTAGAGCTCCTACGTCTGCACGGAGTTACAAGGTTGTTGTCCTGCAGGCATAGTCGTCATCAGCCACTCTAACCGTCGGGGCAAGCCGATGCGTAGCCGTGGCTTTGGCGCGACAGTTGTATTTCGCCGTCATACTGGTTGTGTGACGAAGGGCCGCTGCGACGCAGGCAGAAAGCCCCGGTGTGACGCAGAATATGCGCAATTCCGGGTATGCCAGCTTGAAGCGCAGGCACAAAGGGTGTTGGCTTGGGAGTAATGGAAATCACTATGCAGACTGCATATCAAACGTATTGGAGGAACACGTGAGCGAGGCCGACGCCGCCACTTCGGTAAATGTGGCGGAAAAATTGGGTTTCAAAAATGGGGATCTGATTCAGGAGTTCGGTTACGACGACGACGTCGACTTCGACTTGCGTGACGACATCGAGGACCTCACCGGCGCAGACATGCTCGACGAGGATGACCATGAAGTGGCGGACGCCGTCATTTTCTGGTGGCGTGACGGCGACGGTGACCTGGTGGACAGCCTGATGGACTCGCTGACCACCCTCAGCGAAAGCGGTGTGGTCTGGATCCTGACGCCGAAGTCCGGCCGGGACGGATACGTCTCGCCTGCCGACATCCAGGAAGCAGCGCCCACCGCCGGGCTGCACGTCACTACGTCGGCCGGGGTCTCCAAGGACTGGAGCGCAACAAGGCTGGTCAGCAGGAAGAACAAGTGACGCCTGCGCCTGCTGCTGCCACCACCCTGCTGGCTGCAGGCGACCCGGCGCCGGACTTTGAACTTTCCAACCAGTTTGGCGAACCGGTCCGGCTATCGTCGTTCCGCGGCCAGAACGTTGTTCTGGTCTTCTACCCGTTTGCCTTTTCCGGCATCTGCACGGGCGAACTCTGCGAGATCAGGGATAACCTCGCCTCGTTTGAGGACTCGAATGCCGCCGTCGTGGCTGTCTCCGTCGACAGCAAGTTCAGCCTCCGGGCATACGCCGGGCAGGAAGGCTACAGCTTCGACCTGCTCGCTGACTTCTGGCCACACGGCGGCGTTGCCCGCGCCTACGGTGTCTTCGATGAAGACAGTGGCATGGCCAAGCGTGGCACGTTCATCATCGATGCCGGCGGCGTCATCCGGTACACCGTGGTCAACCCCCGCGGCCAGGCACGTGACTTCTCCGCCTACCGCACCGCGCTGGCCGGGCTGGAACAGGCCTGACAGCAGTGGAAAAGGGGCGGCATGGGGTGGGACTCACCGGGTTCGCCAGCATGCCGCGCGTCGAACCGGCGCACCCATCCAGCCGGGACCTTGAGGTCCTGGGCCTGATCCGCGACCTCCTGTCGGGAGCGCCGTTCGCCTTGCTCACAGGGGCGGGCCTGAGCACTGATTCCGGGATTCCCGACTACCGAGGGCCCGGGTCCCCGCCACGCTCGCCCATGACCTACCAGGAGTTCGTCAGGGACCCGGCCAACAGGCAGCGGTACTGGGCACGGAACCACATCGGCTGGTCCCACCTCCGCCATGCCGACCCCAACCATGGACACCTCGCGGCAGCAGAGCTCGAGCGCCGGGGATACCTGACGGGCCTCATTACGCAGAATGTAGACCGGCTCCATGAGGACGCAGGAAGCACCAATGTGGTGGACCTCCACGGCCGGTATGACCAGGTGGTCTGCCTCGATTGCGGCCGCACCTACTCCCGCGGGCTCCTGGCCGGCATGCTGGGTGAACTCAATCCGGGTTTCCTGGAGCAGGCCGAGGCATCAGGCCTCGTGGAGATGGCCCCGGACGCGGACGCCACGGTGGAGGACCTGGGCCTGATCGGCGGCTTCGTCGTTGCAGTTTGCCCTGCGTGCGGCGGGACACTGAAACCGGACTTCGTGTACTTCGGGGAGAACGTGCCGAAGGACCGTGTGGAACGGTCCTATGCGATGGTGGATGAGGCTGCGGCCCTGGTGGTGGCCGGTTCATCCCTGACCGTCATGAGCGGCCTGCGTTTTGTCCGCCATGCCGCCAAGGAAGGCAAACCGGTGGTGATCATCAACCGCGGCGAGACCCGCGGGGACGACAAAGCCACCATCAAGCTTGAGGCCGGCGTGAGCGAATCACTGAAATGGTTGGCGGAACGGCTCCCACCGCTCTGACCTGCCGGAATACCCATAAGTCAGGCCCGTGATCCCGATTCGCGTTTAGCCGCCTCTGTCCGGTAGAGTCTATGTTCGTTGGTTTGCGGCTTATCGAAAGCAATCCAATGGCAAGGGTCTTTAGCTCAGCTGGTAGAGCGCCACGTTTACACCGTGGATGTCATCGGTTCGATCCCGGTAGGACCCACCAATAACCCGCCTGCCATGCTTCCCGAAGCACGGCAGGCGGGTTTTTCCTTTCCCTTTGCAGGCACAATGCCGGCATGGTCCGGCCGGAGTGCGGTGTCAGACCCCCGCCATAACGTACAGGGCATGGAACACGTGATAGTCCGCGACGGCGGCAATGGAATACCTGCATCTGTGGTTTGCCGGGGGCGGGAGTGGCTGCTGGGCGCCGAACCGGTCAGGTGGTTCGAACGGGTCAACTGGTGGGAGACCAACCGCCGGATGCCCAAGGGCCGGAGCAGGGTGGACGTAGAGGTCTTGCAGGTCCAGGTACGCCTGGGAAGCAACGCTGGCTCAGCGCTGACCACCATGCTGCTTGAGCGGGACGGGCTCGGGGGAGGATGGCGGCTGCGGGATGCCGTTGCGGACGCCGCTTAGGGGGCCAGAACAGGCAGCGCGGGGCTTCCGGGCATTGGAAAACCCTCCACCGCGACTATTGGGGGATGCCGCGGTGGAGGGCCTAAAATGAATATACAGTGAAGTTCCGGAAACAAAAAGTCATTCCGGACTGTGTGCCGCCGGGGAAGCGAAGAAAGCGCTAACCTGCTGCCGCCCGTGCCGCTCAGCGCTTCACCGGGATGAAAACCCGTGGCTGTTCGGTCCAGGAATCGGACATCTGCGACATCGTCCTGCGCATGATGTGGTCGGATGCCTCTCGGGCAGCGGCCGCGTCGCCCCGCGAGATTGCTTCTGCAACATCCACGTGCCACTGCAGGGCGGCTTCGTGCGGGTGGTCGGGCATGAGACCGTGGACGGTACGTCCTGTCAGCGTCTCGGCCACCTGACCCATCAGGTTCGCGAACATCTCGTTCCCGGAGCCGGAAAGCAGCAGCGAGTGGAAGTGGATGTCGAGCTCAAGGAAGCGGGGCACCTCACCTTTGTTGCCGGCGTCCCGCATGGCGTAGGCAACGTCAACCAGCTCCAGGCGCAGCGGCGCGGGTGCATTCTGGGCCGCCAGCTCAGCCGCCACAGGCTCAACGGCCGCGCGGAGTTCTGCTAGGGACCGCAGCTGGGCACCGCGGGCGCTGCTTGCCAGCCGCCAGCGGATGACCTGTGGATCGAACGGATTCCACCGGCTGGCGGGCAGGACGCGGATACCCACCCGTTTGGTGGTCTCCACCAGCCCCAGGGACTGCAGCACACGGACAGCTTCCCGGATCACCGAGCGGGAAACCTTCAGCTCGACTTCGAGCTGTTCTGCAAGCATGAGGTGGCCTGCGGGCAATTCACCCGAGATGATGCGGGTGCCAAGATTTTCGATGGCACGGTGGTGCAGGCTGCTTGTCATGCTGCAAGCCTAGTGCGCAGCAGCGCACGGCCATGCTCCGGGGATGGACCGCGGCAGGACCGGTCTGGTCCACTGTATGGGCGTTACTTTCCTGTGACCCGAAGAATATATATGCTTTATTCCGACAGCTTGATCAGCGCAGCGCCGCCCGTCCGGGCAGGCCTGCCGCATTTTCCGCCGTACGCAATGAATTGGAGTTTTGATGTCTGCACACATCGGTGTCACCGGCCTCGCGGTGATGGGCGCCAACCTGGCACGCAACCTGGCCCGCAACGGCTTCACCGTGGCCCTGCACAACCGGTCCGTGGAAAAGACGGACACCCTGCTGGAAAAGTACGGTAGCGAAGGCGACTTCGTCCGCACCGAGACTCTCCAGGAGCTCGTCGATTCGCTGGAGAAGCCCCGCCGGGTCCTGATCATGGTCAAGGCCGGCAAGCCGGTCGACTCGGTCATCGAGCAGCTTGAGCCGCTTCTCGAAGCTGGCGACATCATCATTGACGCCGGCAACTCGCACTACGAGGACACCCGCCGGCGTGAAGCAGCCCTGGCCAAGAAGGACCTGCACTTCGTGGGCGTTGGCGTGTCCGGCGGCGAGGAAGGCGCGCTGAACGGCCCGTCCATCATGCCCGGCGGCTCCAAGGAGTCCTACAAGGCCCTCGGGCCCCTGCTCGAGAAGATCTCCGCCAAGGTCGACGGCGAGCCCTGCTGCGCCTGGGTTGGCACCGACGGCGCCGGCCACTTCGTCAAGATGGTCCACAACGGCATTGAATACGCCGACATGCAGGTTATCGGCGAGGCCTTCGACCTGCTCCGCTCCGGCGCAGGCATCGAGCCGGCCGAACAGTCGAAGATCTTCACGGAATGGAACAAGGGAGACCTGTCCTCCTTCCTGATCGAAATTTCTGCTGAGGTCCTGGGGCACGTGGACGCCAAGACCGGCAAGCCCTTCGTCGACGTCGTGGTGGATGCTGCCGGCCAGAAGGGCACCGGCCGCTGGACCGTTATCTCCGCGCTGGAACTGGGCTCGCCGGTGTCCGGCATCGCCGAATCCGTCTTCGCCCGTGCATTGTCCTCGCAGGCGGGCCAGCGCAAGCTCGGCCAGGAACTGCTGGCCGGCAACGAAGCTTCAGTTGAAATCCCGGAAACCTTCGTCGAAGACGTCCGCCAGGCGCTCTACGCTTCCAAGCTCGTTTCCTACGCCCAAGGCCTGGACATGCTCACGTCGTCGGCCAAGGAATACGGCTGGGACCTGAAGCTGGACGAGATCGCCTCGCTGTGGCGTGCCGGCTGCATCATCCGCGCCGAACTCCTCAAGGACATCACCAAGGCCTACGCCGCCGACGAGAAGCCTGCCAACCTGCTGTTTGCCCCGGCCTTCACCAAGGCCATCGCGGACGCTCTGCCGGCTTGGCGCCGCGTCGTGGCCACTGCCGTGCAGCTCGGTATCCCGGTGCCCGTGTTCTCGTCCTCGCTGGCCTACTACGACGGCCTGCGCCGCAAGCGCGTCGCTGCCGCCCTCATCCAGGGCCAGCGTGACCTGTTCGGTGCCCACACCTACGGCCGCGTGGACGCCGAAGGCACGTTCCACACGCTCTGGGGCGAAGACAAGTCCGAGATCGAAGCGGTAGACACCCACTAGCGTCCACCGATACAACGCAGAAGGCGGGCAGTTCCCGGAAATTCCTGGAACTGCCCGCCTTTTGCGTTGCCCGGCCGCGGTGCGTCCAGGTTCGCTCGGCACCCCGGCCGGGCGTCAGATGCGGTATTCGATATCGTACTCGGCGGGGTCGACTGCGGGTTTGGTCTCCCGCTGCGCGTCACGGTGCCGCCATTTGGCAGGCACGCCGGTCACGATCGACTCCGGCGGAGCGTCCTTGACCACCACTGCGTTGGCGCCCACAGCGCTGTCCCGGCCGATGGTAATGGGGCCGAGGATCTTAGCGCCGGCCCCGATGGTCACGCGGTCACCGATGGTGGGGTGACGCTTAATCCGGGCCAGCGAACGGCCGCCCAGCGTGACGCCGTGGTAGATCATGACGTCCTCGCCGATCTCGGCGGTTTCGCCGATGACCACGCCCATGCCGTGATCGATAAAGAACCGGCGGCCGATGGTGGCGCCGGGATGGATCTCGATTCCGGTGGTAAACCTGCCCAGCTGTGAAATGAGCCGGGCAGGAAAACGCAGCGCCGGCTTCTGCCACAGGCGGTGTGTCAGCCGGTGGATCCAGATGGCGTGCAGGCCGGAATAAGCGAAAAAGTTTTCGAGGGAACCCCGAGCCGCCGGGTCGTGCGACCGGGCGGCGTCGAGGTCCTCTTTTAGTCTTGCGAAAAAGCCCACAAAGTTCTTTCTACAGGAAACGGGCGAACTGCGCGGTCTGATCAGCCGCGGATGTCGTCATAGAGAACGGTGGAGATGTAACGCTCACCGAAATCGCAGACGATGGCAACAATCAGCTTGCCGGCGTTTTCCGGGCGCTTAGCCAGCTCCAGGGCGCCCCAGACGATGGCACCGGACGAGATACCGCCCAGGATGCCTTCCTTGACGCCAAGTTCGCGGGCAACGCGGACGGAGTCCTCAAGAGTTGCGTCCAGCACCTCGTCGTAAACGTTGGTGTCCAGCAGTTCGGGAATGAAGTTGGCACCCAGGCCCTGGATTTTGTGCGGGCCGGGCGCGCCGCCGTTAAGGATGGGGGAGTCCTTGGGCTCGATTGCCACGATCTGGACGCCGGGCTTGCGTTCCTTGAGGACCTGGCCGACGCCGGTAATGGTGCCGCCGGTGCCGATGCCGGCAACGAAGATGTCAACCTCGCCGTCGGTGTCGGCCCAGATTTCCTCGGCCGTGGTGTCGCGGTGGACTTGGGGGTTGGCCTCGTTGGCGAACTGCTGTGCCCAGATGGAGTTTTCGGTGTTGGCCACGATTTCCTGGGCCTTTTCCACGGCACCGCGCATGCCCTCGGAGCCAGGCGTCAAGACGATTTCGGCACCGAAAGCGCGGAGCATCACACGGCGTTCCGTGGACATGGTTTCGGGCATGGTGAGGATGACCTTGTAGCCGCGGGCTGCACCCACCATGGCAAGGGCGATTCCGGTGTTGCCGGAGGTGCCTTCCACGATCGTGCCGCCCGGCTTCAGCGCACCGGACTTTTCGGCAGCGTCGATGATGGCTACACCGATGCGGTCCTTCACACTGTTGGCCGGGTTGTAGAACTCAAGCTTTACGGCAACGGTTGCACCCAGCCCCTCGCTGAGCCGGTTCAGCCTGACCAGCGGGGTGCGGCCTACCAACTGCGTTACGTCGTCATAAATCCGTGCCATGTAGATACGCCTATCTCTGAGGGGTGAATACTGAGGTCAGCCTAACGAGGCCGCGTAATGCTGGCTAAGCGTTAAGCCATGCAGAGTAATATTTCCTGGCCTTGGCGAGTTTGGGGTTGATGATGACCTGGCAGTAGCCCTGCTCGGGATGTTTTGCGTAGTAGTCCTGGTGGAACTCCTCGGCAACGTGGAACCGGGGGAGGCGGCTGACCTCGGTGACGATCGGGTGGCTCCACAGGGCCTGGTTCCGGTCGATGGCCTCCTCGAAGAGGATCTTCTCTTCGGTGGTTTCGTAGAACATCGAGGAGCGGTACTGGGTCCCCACGTCGTAGCCCTGCCGGTTCAGCGTGGTGGGGTCGTGAAGGGCGAAAAACATGTCAAGCACCACCTCGGCAGGGATGACATCCTCGTCGAAGGTCACGGCCACCACTTCGGCGTGACCGGTGGTTCCGCTGCAGACTGAGTAGTAGTCAGGGTACGGATCGTGGCCGCCCGTATAGCCGGACACCACCGCCGTGACACCCTTGGTTTTCTGGTAGACGGCGTCGAGGCACCAGAAGCAGCCTCCGCCAAGAACAAAAGTTTTCATGACCTCTTCAATGGTTGGCAGCGCCGGATGATTCCCCGCGCATCCCGCGTCGCACCGGTGGCATGCCTGCGCCTGCCGGGCGATGGGGTAAAACTAAGACTATGGAACCTGTGGACACCGACGTTACCGGTCCGGACGAGCACGACGGCGACGCCCCCTTCGCCGGGCAGGCCGGGGACGAGCCGGACGGGGCTCCCACCCTCGGCGACCTGCTGCTCGCGGTGGAGGAACTGTGGCCTGAATCCCTGGCCGAAGGCTGGGACGAGGTTGGCCTCGTGGCGGGCCATCCGGCGGCGCCGGTCACCAAGGTGATGTTCGCCGTCGATCCCACGCTGGAGGTGATCGAGGAAGCGGTCGAATGGGGTGCAGAGCTCCTGATCACCCATCATCCGTTGCTTCTCAAAGGCGTCACGTCCGTTGCGGCCACGACTCCCAAAGGCCGGGCGGTCCACCGGCTGATCGAGTCCGGAACCGCCCTGCTGACCGTCCATACAAACGGTGATTCCGCCGTCGGGGGTGTGTCTGATGTGCTGGCCGACGCGCTGGGCCTCCAGGACGTCGCCCCGCTGACGCTGGCGGCCAACGGGTTGCCGGAGGAGGGAATCGGGCGCGTAGGGGACCTCGAGGACGCCATGACCCTGGGTGATTTCGCGGCCAGGGTATTCGGTATCCTGCCATCCGTAGCCGGGGGAGTGCGCGTCTCCGGTGACAAGGACGGCCTGGTCCGGCGGATCGCTGTGTGCGGCGGCGCGGGCGACTCACTGTTCAACGAAGTCCGGGCCAGCAATGCCGACGTCTACGTCACGGCCGACCTCCGGCACCACCCGGCATCGGAGGCGCGGGAAGCCGCGCTGAACGGACGTCCCTACCTCGTGGATGTGTCCCACTTCGCCAGCGAATGGCTCTGGCTGCCGGCCGCCGCGGCCGCCCTGGGCAACGTCCTCGCCGACCAGGGGCACGACGTCGAAATCCAGGTCAGCGCCACTAACAGCGATCCGTGGGACTTCATCCTTACTCCGGGCTGACCTTTCGCGTATCCGGCCAGGCAGGGAAGCGGGCCAGGCGCTAGAGTCGAGGAAGCGCCGGTAAGGTGCCCGGCCCCGGCCGGAGGGATCAAGCGGAGGTAACAGTGGCAAAGGCAGCACCGGCGGAACAGATCAAGTTGCTCGACCTGCAAGGCCTGGATGCAAAGCTCAAAGCCCTGGCCAGCCGCCGCCGTTCGCTGGAAAATGATCCCCGGATCAAAGACCTTGAAGCTGCCCTCTCCGTGGCCAGCGGCGAACTCGGTGCCGCGAAAGTTGCCGTGCACGACGCCGAAGCCGAGCTGAAGCGGGCCGAGGCGGACGTCGAGCAGGTGGCCACACGCATTGAGCGCGACGAAGCGCGCCTGAACAGCGGGACCGGCCTGTCCAAGGACCTGGTGGCACTCCAGAAGGACATCGCCTCGCTCAACAGAAGGCGTTCGGACCTCGAAGACGTGGAGTTGGAAGTCCTGGAACGCCTGGACACGCTCCGTGAGCGGCAGTCTGCGCAGCAGCAGATCGTGGACGATATCCAGGGCTCATTCGGCAGCATTCGTGCGGAGCTGGACAAGGAACTCGCCGCAGTCGACGCGGAGGCTGCAGACGTGCGGGGCAGGCGCAATGAGTTCGCCGCCGGACTGGACGCCGGGATGCTGGCCATTTATGAGAAGACCCTGGCCAAACGCGGCGTCGGCGCTGCCCGTCTGTTCCACGGCACATCGGAGGCCTCAGGCATGAAGCTCAGCCCCGGCGACCTCGCGGAGATCACCGCCGCTTCCGGTGACGACATCGTCTTTTGCCCCGACTCAGGTGCCATCCTGGTCCGCTCGGAGGAGTGGGCCTGACCGGGTCATGCAGCAGCTGGCGCCACGGTGGGGGCTAAAAAGGCATGTGGCGCTGCGGGTTGGACCGGGCAGGGGAGCCTCAGCCCGGCAGGATGACGTTCAGCGCATGCGGCTTCCGGGCAGTTCCGGGCACGAGCTCCGCAGTCCACCGCTCCTGTGCGGCCTTCAGGAGGCCGGCAGGCGTTGAGGGCGCTTTGCCGCGGCGCGAGAGCAGGTGCCGGGCCAGCTCGCCGCGGGTGTGCTTGGCAAAGTGGCTCACGACTTTCCGGACACCCCCGGCTTCGGTGAAGACGTTCACGGACACCGTCTGTCCTGCCGGCGGAGCCCACGCTGCCGCGTAGGTGCTGGACCGGCAGTCCACCAGCAGTTGGTCCCCCACGACGGAGGCGAGAGCCTCGGAAAGCTGCGGCTTCCAGAACGTGGCGAGGCGTCCGACGTCGGGCAGCGCCGTCCCCATCGACAGCCGGTAGGCGGGCACAGAGTCGCCGAAGCGGATGGCGCCCCACAGGGCCGATACCACCAGCACCGACTCATCAGCCTTGCGCCGCTGCGCCGGCGTCATGGTCCGGTAACCAAGGGCATCGTAAAGGACGCCGGAGTAGATGCGGTGCGCAGGGGCCGCCGGTTCAGCGTGCAGCCGCGTGTTGCGTACGACGTCGTCATGCAGCGATGCGCCCACGCCCAGGAGGTCGAGGGCGTCCTCGTGGGCACTGACGGTTCCCAGCGCCTCCAGTACCTTCGCCCGCGCAGGGTTGAGGCCGGGAAAGCCCAAAGACGACCAATCGACGGCGGCACCGTTGAGCGCGGGGGTCTTGCCTTCTGAAGGGGGGAGCAGAATCAGCACCGTCCGATCCTACCGGCGGCACCAGCAGCCGCCGGCGCCGGTAGACTGGAAGCGGATGGGACAGCCAGGCGGCCGCGCGTCACGAAAGTGGCTCGAGGAACGTCCGGGCTCCACAGGGCAGGGTGGTGGGTAACGCCCACTCGGGGTAACCCGCAGGCAAGTGCCACAGAGAACAGACCGCCTGCTTTTTCCGTTTTCGGAAAGCAGCAGGTAAGGGTGAAACGGTGGTGTAAGAGACCACCAGCTTCCCGGGCGACCGGGAAGGCTAGGTAAACCCCACCCGGAGCAAGGCCAGACAGGGCACGTTTGAGGGCTGCCCGCCCGAGTGTCCGGGTAGGCCGCTAGAGGGTGCCGGCAACGGTACCCGTAGATGGATGGCCGTCGCCCCAGTGCCGGCAACGGCACGGGGGAACAGAACCCGGCGTACCGGCTGTCCCATCCGCACAACTGGTTTGACCTTGGAAGATGTGTTGGGGATCCTGAACCGTGCCCGCAAATACCGATCCGCAGCCGGCCGGCCGACCCGCCGGACCCCAGACCCGCAACCTGCCCACGCAGGTCCTGGGCCTGCTGGCCTTCCTTGCCCTCTCCGTCACGGCCTGGGCATTGGCCACGGTTCCGATCCTGCTGAACATGCACGGCTGGTTCGCGGCCTCCGTGCAGGCACCCTGGATGCCGCCGCAGTGGATGTTCCGCTCCGTGTGGCTGCTGCTGTACGCCAGCATCGCCGTTGCCGCCTGGCTGGTCTGGCGGAAAGGGGCGCTCACCGGCGGCACCATGGCCGGCTACCTGATCCAGCTGGTGCTCAATGCCGCCTGGCCGCTGAGCTACTTCGGCCTTTACCCGCTGCTGGGCCCGGCCGCCCTTTGGGCCGCACTGGTGGTCCTCACCGGACTGGCAGGATGCCTGGTGTTCCTGATCCTGCGGTTTGGCCCGGTGAACGGCCTGGCCGGGCTGCTGGTGCTGCCCTACTTCTCCTGGGTGGTCTTCTCCTGCAGCCTCAACCTCTACGCCGCACTTCACAACTGAACGCCGTGTGAGTGATTTCACGCCCGGCGGGCCTGTTCCCCGGGCCGCGCCAAATTAGAATGGATTCCGGACGTAGGGGTTCTTCCGCTGGAATTGCGTTCGCATCCGGCGGTTTTTCTTTGCACACGATCCAGGCGCCTGGGGGCCGAACCCCGCAGGCGTGGATGCCCCTGGACATCATCAGGTGGCCTACAACCGCATACGAGGACGTATGCGGCTGAACCGAGGAAGGTATTTCTGTGAGCCAGACGTCAGATTCTTGTCTTGATACGTGGATGGGCCGCGAGGCCCTCGCCGAGGCCATGATTCCGGTGATCGGCCGGCTGTACCGCGAAAACAACGTGGTCACGAGCATCCATGGCCGGAGCCTGATCAACAAGTCCACCATGAACATCCTCAAGGCACACCGTTTCGCCCGCCGGATGAGCAAGGACGAACTCCTCCTGGAGGAGACCGCACCCCTGCTGAACACCCTTGCCGGGCTGGAGCTCGGCGCCGCGGCCATCGACATTGCCCGGCTCAACCAGAAGTTCAAGGAAGAGGGCAACGGCGCCACCCTTGAAGAGTTCCTCCGCGCCGAGCTGGCCGACGTCGTGGGCAAGCGGGGCGGCGACGACCGCACCAGCACCGACGTCGTCCTCTACGGTTTCGGACGCATTGGCCGGCTCCTCGCCCGCCTGCTGGTCGAAAAGGCCGGTGGCGGCCACGGCCTGCGCCTGCGCGCCATCGTGGTCCGCCGTGGCTCCGACAACGACCTGCTGAAGCGCGCCAGCCTGTTGCGCCGCGACTCCGTGCACGGCTCCTTCGAAGGCACCATCCGCGTCGACGAGGAGGCCAACACCATCACGGCAAACGGCGTCCGGATCCAGGTCATCTACTCGAACGATCCCGCCACCATTGACTACACCGCCTACGGCATCAACAACGCCCTGGTGGTGGACAACACCGGCCGCTGGCGCGACGCCGAAGGCCTCTCCCAGCACCTGCAGAGCAAGGGCGCCGCCCGCGTCCTGCTCACCGCACCTGGCAAGGGCGAGCTGAAGAACATCGTCCACGGCATCAACCACGGCACCATCGAGGACACGGACACGATCGTCTCTGCGGCGTCCTGCACCACGAACGCCATCACCCCGGTGCTGAAGGCCCTCAACGACAAGTTCGGCGTGATCCACGGCCACGTTGAGACGGTCCACTCGTTCACCAACGACCAGAACCTGATCGATAACTTCCACAAGGGCGACCGCCGGGGCCGGTCCGCTGCCCTGAACATGGTCATCACCGAAACCGGAGCCGCGAAGGCAGTTGCCAAGGCCCTGCCCGAGCTGCTCGGCAAGCTCACCGGCAGCTCCATCCGCGTCCCTACCCCGGATGTGTCGCTGGCCATCCTGAACCTGAGCCTGGAAAACGGGACCACCAAGGACGAGGTCAACAACTACCTCCGCGAGATGTCGCTGCACTCGGACCTGCGCAAGCAGATCGACTACATCGATTCGCCTGAAGTCGTCTCCACCGACTTCGTCGGTTCCCGCCGTGCCGGCATCGTCGACGGACTCGCTACGGTCTCCACCGATAAGAACCTGGTGGTCTATGTCTGGTACGACAACGAATTCGGCTACAGCTGCCAGGTGGTCCGGGTCATGGAAGAAATGGCCGGCGTGAACCCGCCGTCGTTCCCTGCCAAGGAGAGCGCCAAGGCCCTGGCGGCCATCGCCGTCTGACCTTTCCTCTTCCTTTTGGGTGAATTCCCGGCTGGTTCTCTGGAATCAGCCGGGAATCGGGCCCACACTTGGGGAATGGAAAACGATCAGGCCCTTGAGCACGAAACCACGCTGGAACACGCATTTGACGTAGCGAAGGCCAATCACAAGGAAGCGCTCCGGCTGCTGGACGGCGCCAAGGCCGCCCATGCCTCGGGCGACGTCACCGCTGAACGGGTGCAGCAGCTTGAAAGTTTGCTGGCCGTCGCCGAGGAGGACCTCCGGAGGGTGTCACGGGAGTTGTAGCGGTGACGCCGTGACCCATCACTCGTCCTGCACACTGTGGATATCCATGGGCGGCGGTTCCCTGTGACCTAGGCTCAGGTGGTGCTCCAACCCCACCTCCGAAATGCCGTCCAGTGACCGTCAGTTGGTCCGCCTACCGGCGGGCGCGACGCCGTTCCCGGCAGGCCTGGGCACTGCTGGCAGTGGGCGGTGTCGCTGCCCTGGGGCTACTGGGCTGGTTTTTCACAGCGGGGCAGTTTGAGATTGCCGCCCCTGCGGCGGACGGCCCCACAGCGGCTCCCGTATTTGATGCCGCGTGGATGAAACCGGTGGCAGCGGTCCATGAAGTCCCCCGGGGCTTAGCTGCGGACGTGTTGGAAGCACTCCCCGTCAAGGGCCGGGCAGGCAAGGACAACTACAGCCGCGAGGCTTTCGGGCAGGCCTGGCTCGACGTTGACCGCAACGGCTGCGACACGCGTAATGACATCCTCCGCCGGGACCTGGCCGGCGCTGTCTTTGCGGAAGGCTCGAAGTGCCGCATCTCCGCAGGACACTTCCAGGAGCCCTATACGGGAAAGCCCATCGAGTTCCGCCGCGGCCAGGACAGCAGCGCCGCCGTCCAGATCGATCACGTGGTGGCCCTCTCCGACGCCTGGCAGAAGGGCGCCCAGGCCCTGACCCCGCGCCAGCGGCAAGACCTGGCGAATGATCCCCTGAATCTGATCGCCGCAGACGGCCCGAGCAACCAGCAAAAGGGCGCGGGCGACGCCGCAACCTGGCTTCCGAAGAACAAGTCCATCAGGTGCCACTACGTAGCCCGGCAGGTGTCCGTCAAAGCGGCGTACGGGCTGTGGGTGACGGAGGCCGAGAAGGACGCGATGAAGCGGGTCCTGGGCTCGTGCCCCGGCCAGCAGACCATCAGGGCACCCTGAGCCAGGTCACCGGCTGGTCAGTGCCCGAACGGGTCCGGGTCCACGCCCGGCAGCCAAGTCAGGCCGGGAACGCCCCAACCGTTCTTCTTTGCCGTCTTCCTGGCCTTGCGGGCATACCTGTCCATCAGTCGGTTGACGTACAGTTTGCCGTCCAGGTGGTCGTATTCATGCTGGATGACCCTGGCAAACCATCCGGTGGCCTCGAACTTCACGGGCTCGCCGTTGCCGTCAAAACCTTCCACCCGTGCCCACTCGGCGCGCTTGAGCGGGTACTGGTCGCCGGGAAACGACAGGCACCCTTCCTCTTCCTCATCGGGGTCGGGAGCAGCTCCGGAGATCTTTGACAGCGTGAGCACAGGGTTGACCAAAACGCCGCTGGCGGGTGCGTCGTCGTCGTTCGCGTACTTGTAGACGAAGATCCTCTTGCCCACCCCTACCTGCGGTGCTGCCAGCCCCACGCCGTTGGCGGCATCGTTCGTCTCAAACATGTCCGCAATCAGGGTGCGCAGTTCGTCGTCGAAAACTTCCACTTCGGAAGCCCGGCGGTGCAGCACGGGTTCGCCCCAGATGGTGATGGGCAAAACGGTCATCTTCGCTGTCCTTCGGCTTGCGGCCCCGCAGCGGGCGCAGGGCGGTGATGCAAAAAATAGTGAAAAACAAAGGAGGCCGCACCGGAAAAATCCGATGCGGCCTCCTTTGGGCGGCTGCAATGCCGCCCTCTGAGGGTGAGCTACGGGGGTTGAACCCGCGACCTCCTGGACCACAACCAGGCGCTCTGCCAACTGAGCTAAGCCCACCATGTGCCCCGCAGTGTGACCGGCTTCCCGGCCCTCTGGAAAGGCAACTCAAATAGCTTACCTGCTCTTTGGGGATGCTTCGTGCACTTTTGGCGTTTTCAGCCAAAAATCCTGAAAGTGTGGCGCAGATTACTTTTCGGGCAGGCCAGCCTCAGGGCTGGTAATCCGCCGTGCGATCTTTTGCGCCGTTGAGCTGTCCGGGCCGGGCGCCGGTACGAAGACTGCGTCCCGGTAGTAGCGGAGTTCGTCGATGGAGTCCCGGATGTCACCCAGGGCGCGGTGGCCGCCCTTCTTGGCCGGGGACTGGAAGTACGCGCGGGCGAACCAGCGGCGGGACAGTTCCTTGATGGTGCTGACGTCGATCACGCGGTAGTGCAGGTGCTCCACGATGGCGGGCATATCCCTGGACAGGAAGACCCGGTCTGTTCCCACCGAGTTGCCGCCCAGCGGTGCCTTCCGCGGCTCCGGCACCCATTCGGCGATGTACTCCATCACTGCCGTTTCTGCCTCGGCCATCGTCTTGCCCGCCGGCAGTTCCTTGAGGAGCCCGGATTTGGTGTGCATGTCCCGGACAAAGTCGTTCATCTGCGCGACGGCGGCGTCATCGGGTTTGATGACGACGTCGACCCCCTCGCCGAGGATGTTCAACTCGGAGTCGGTGACCAGCGCGGCCACCTCGATCAGGGCGTCGTTCTTGATGTCCAGACCGGTCATTTCGCAGTCAATCCAGACGATTCTTTCGTTTGTTATAGGCACCGGACCAGCCTACCGTTACACCTCCTGCCAACCGGCCGGTGCTAGGATTTTCGAATACGTGGCGAGTCACCCCGCTGTGTGGAAACGCGCCCCGGACAGGCCCGGCGGCCTGTGGGCGCGGCCTGCGAAAACGCACGAAGATTGGACAACCCTGATATGACGGCGCCTTTGCCCGCGGCGGGCGGAATGGCTGCCGCCGCCCCGGCCGTCAACGGCGGTGCCGAGATGGACGATCCGCGGTCGCCGATCCTTGCAGGCTTCGTTGGCTCCATGTTCATGCTGGTCGGATCCCTGGGGGTCGGCTGGCTGGCGCCCGTCTCCGAACTGCGCAGGATGCCCCTGTTCATCTGGATGCGCGCCGAGGCCGCCGGGGTGGCACTGTCCATCATCCTCCTGGCCGTCGGCGGCATGCTCCTGGTGCGGGCCTGGCTGCGGCTTGGCCAGAAAGTCCACGTGTGGGGAGCGCAGGCGCGCAGCGCCACGCTCAAGGCGATCCTGGCATGGGGCCTGCCCATGGTGGTGTGTGTCCCGCTGTTCAGCCGGGACGTTTATGCCTACATCGGCCAGGGCCGCCTCATGGTTGAAGGGTTCAACCCCTACGAGAACGGCATCTCAGCCCTGTCGAACTATTTCCAGCTGGGCGCCGACAAAATGTGGACCGAAGCGCCGGTTCCGTACGGCCAGCTGTTCCTGTGGATCGAGCAGTTCGTGGTCTGGTCAACCAATGTCCAGCCCGAAGCCAGCGTGATGCTGTTCCGGCTGGTGGCGGTAGCGGGGGTGGTGCTGTGCGTCATCTACGTGCCGAAACTGGCCGAACTGCACGGCGTCAACCCGCACCGGGCGCTGTGGCTGACGGCGGCCAACCCGCTGTTCCTGACCAACTTCATCGCCAGCGTCCACAACGATTCCCTCATGATCGGCCTGGCCCTCGCCGGCCTGTATTACTGCGCCACGCACCGGGTGGTGCGCGGCATTGTCCTGGTAACGCTGTCCATCGCGGTCAAGCCCATCACGATAGTCTTCCTGCCCTTCATCGGCCTGCTCTGGGCCGGGCAGAATGCCGGCTGGGTCCGCAAGTTTTCCTTTTGGGCGCTGACGGCCGGCATCAGCCTGGGCCTCCTGGTTCTGATGGGCCTGGTGAATGGGTTCGGGTTCGGGTGGATCAATGGGCTCTCGGCCCCCGGCAGCATCGCCATCTGGTACGCCCCGGTGGGCCTGGTCGGGATGATCGTGGCCTCGCTGGCGAATTCGTTTGGCCTGGACGGCAGTGTCTTCGCAGGGTGGGTGTTCGACGCCGGAAAGCTCCTGGCGGTGGGCATCGTGGCCTGGCTGATTTTGCGGGGCGACTATGACCGGCTGATGCGGCGGCTTACGCTCGGATTCGCCGCCATCGTCCTGTTGGCCCCCATCATCCAGTCCTGGTACGTGGTGTGGCTCATTCCGCTCTTTGCGGTCACCGGCATCCGCAACGACTGGCAGGTCAAGGCGCTCTATTTTGTGGTGTCTTTCTTCATGATCTACGCCATCTCGGACCAGCTTGAAGTCTTCCCCTACCTCCAGGCCGATGACCTGGGCTTCGCGTTGACCCTGGCCCGGGTCGCGGCGGCTGTGACAGGCCTGCTGTTCGGCCTCTACCTGATCTTCTGGGATCCCTCGACGAAACGGCTGTTCCGCAAGACCGGCGACCTGGTTGTTGTACGCCCGGTCATTTAGCGGCGCGCAGCCCGGCCATTGAGCCTTCGCAGGGCTTCCCGCCGCGACAGGGGGCTGATGACGGCCGAGTGCTTAGCCACGAAGGCCGCCACCCAGTCCGGTGAGGTTTTGGCGTACTCCCGCAGCGCCCATCCGATGGCCTTCCGGACGAAAAATTCTCCGTCTCCCAGGTTTGGTTCGATCACCGCGGCCAGCAGTGCGGTGTCCGTGGCGGCCTTAGCCTTCAGTTGGGCGATGATGGAGGCCCGCCTGAACCAGAAGTCCTCATCGGTGCTCCAAGCGCGCAGCACCGCAGTCATTTCCTCGCGGTGGGCCTGAAGCAGGCCGAAGGTGCGCCCAGAAACGCCATCCACGAAGTCCCACCAGGCGCCGGTACGGATGATTTCCTCGTAGACCGGCAGCATGTGCAGGTCCCGGGACACCATCCTGTTCGCGGTCAAATCAATGGCAGCGTACCGCTCCTCGCGCACCTCGGAGTGGCGCCACAGATCGAGGACGGTGGCACGCAGTTCCTCCCCGGACCGGAACGGCGCCGCGGCAGCCGCGTCCTTCGCGATCCGGCGAACTTCCGGCACCCGGACTCCCAGCGAAGGAAGGCTCGACCTCATATATGCCTGGGCGCCCGCTGCCCGCGCGGGATCGGCATGTTCCCGCAGCTCAGACCGGATTGTGGCGAGCACCTCGGTGTTGGAAGTTGCTGGGCTTTCCATGAGGCAACCTTAGCCAGCGCCGGGCCACCGCAGCCATGACCTCCACAGCCCCGGTAACGCTCAGGGCGCCGCTGTTGCAGCTTCGGGGGCGGCTGACTGGCCGGCGTTCGTCCAACCGGCTCGCTCCAGCCACGCCGCGCACAGTGCCGGCCACTCCTC
The DNA here is from genome assembly GCF_030818145.1 of Pseudarthrobacter sp. SORGH_AS 212. Lineage (NCBI taxonomy): Bacteria > Bacillati > Actinomycetota > Actinomycetes > Micrococcales > Micrococcaceae > Pseudarthrobacter > Pseudarthrobacter sp. SORGH_AS 212. The sequence goes on from NZ_JAUTAA010000001.1 coordinate 3,949,480, forward strand.
GGCGCCCGGTGCTCCGGCTGCCAGGCCGATGCCGTGCCGGCCATGCGGAAAGACATGGAGTTCTGCGGGTACGCCGGCGTCGAAAAGCGCCTGCGCGTATCCCAGACTGTGGCTGACGGGCACCGCCTCGTCGTCGGCCGTGTGCCACAGGAAAGCCGGCGGGGTCTGGGAGGTCACCTGACGGTCCGCGGAAAGAGTCGAGAGCAGGTCCGGGGACGGTGCGTGGCCCACGAGGTTGTCTACCGACCCCTGGTGCACGTCCCGGGCCAACGACACCACGGGGTAGCACAGCACTGCCAAGTCAGGCACGGAGCCGGGGACATCGAGGGCCGGGACTCCCGTGGAAACCGCCGTCGACAGTGTTGCAGCGAGGTGGCCGCCCGCCGAGAATCCCAGCACCCCGATCCGTTCCGGATCCACCGCCAGGCCATGGGCGCCGCTGCGGATGTACAGCATGGCTTCCTTGGCATCCACCAGGGGAGCGGGGTGCCGGTGGGGAGCTACCCGGTAGCGCAGGACAAATGCGTGAATACCCAGCGAGGCGAGCCATTCGGCCACGGGTTCGGCCTCATGGTCCGCCTGCCGCGCATAGCCGCCGCCGGGCAGGACCAGGACGGCGGGCCGCAACCCGCCATCAGGGCAACGGGCGGGAACTGAGGTCAGGCCGTTCGGCGCCATCAGTCCGTGGCCTCCGTGCTGCGGCGCAGCATGACCCTGCCGGTCACCGGAAGCGGTGCGGAATCCTGTTCGTCGCCGTCGGCCGTGGGTGGTGCAGTGGCCCTGGTGGCGAGCCGGCCAATCTCCTCCAGCGGCAGGCTGACCGTGGAGAGTGCAGGCCTGAAATCGCGCAGGGTCTCGATGTCGTCGAAGCCCGCGATCCGTGCGTCGCGCGGGATGCGGAGGCCTTCTGCCCGTAAAGCGGCGGCCGCACCGATGGCCATGACGTCATTGACAGCGAAAATACCCAGCCCGTTGCCAGCCGGCCGGCCGCCTTCGCCGGTTCCCCCGGCCTTGATCCGTGCCGCCAGCTTGAGGCCGGCGTCGTATCCTCCGGACCGGTTGAAGGAGTTCCGCAGTACCTCGGCGGGGCCGCGGCCTGCCCGGCTGAGCCCTTCCTGGAAGCCGCGGATCCGGTCATCGGAGGTGAAGAGCCCTTCCGGGCCGCCGATGATGACGAAGTCGCCTTCCCAGCCCGCGGCCAGTTCCACGGCCAAGTCTGCGGCAAGTTCCTGGTTGGGGACAGACACCACGTGGTAGCCCTCCGGGGCGGCGGCGCCCACTACGGGGTGTCCCACCACAGCAACCTGCCCTCCGTTGCGGCAGTAGCGGTCCAGTTCCGCGGCCAGTTCCGCGTTGTCGTCCCCGTCTTCAGCCCGGGACGAGCGCGAGCCGGCGATCACGATCGAGTCTGCGCGCCGCGCAGCGAAGGCGGCAACTGCTTCCTTTTCTTCCCCGGGAGCTCCGCCTGTTGTGGCCAGCAGCACCATCCGGCGCTGTTCGCGGGCAGCCTCCTGGACGCCCCTGGCAATTGCCGCGAAGTAGGGGTCCGCGATGTCGTGGACGATCAGGCCTATCAGGCCGGAACTCGACTTCGCCAGTCCCTGTGCCTGTGCGTTGGGAATGTAGCCCAGTGAATCTGCCGCCTGGCGGACCCGCTCGGCGATGTCCTTGCCGGGCTTGCGCGCTGAGCCGTTGAGGACGCGGGAGGCGGTGGCGGGAGACACCCCGGCAAGCCGGGCCACCTCGGTGAGGGTACTAGCAGCCACAGCAGCTCCTGGACGTCGGGGAAGATAACGGTCACCACATTATGGCAGTTGAAAGTTCTTGCGGAAAGCGCTTGCCAAATCCGGCGGGAGCGGTGCATGATGGAACAAGTGGGAATGCGCTTTCCCAATCAGGCTTGAGTAAAACTTGCTCACTCACCGTGGAGGACACATGGGCTTCGAAACAAAGACGATCCGCATCGCCATGAATGGCATCACCGGCCGCATGGGATACCGCCAGCACCTGCTGCGTTCCATCCTGCCGATCCGTGACGCCGGCGGCTTCACGCTGGAAGACGGCACCCGCGTGCAGGTTGAGCCCATCCTGGTGGGGCGCAACGAGGCGAAGATCCGCGAACTGGCGGAGAAGCACAAGGTCGCCGAATGGACCACCGATCTGGAATCGGTCATCAACGATCCCACTGTTGACGTCATCTTCGACGCCTCAATGACCAGCCTGCGTGCGACCACCCTGAAGAAGGCCATGCTGGCCGGCAAGCACATCTTCACCGAAAAGCCCACCGCGGAAACCCTGGAAGAAGCCATAGAACTGGCCCGCATCGGCAAGGACGCCGGCGTCACCGCGGGCGTCGTCCACGACAAGCTGTACCTCCCGGGCCTGGTCAAGCTCCGCCGCCTGGTGGATGAAGGCTTCTTTGGCCGCATCCTCTCCATCCGCGGCGAGTTCGGCTACTGGGTGTTCGAAGGCGACGTACAGGCAGCCCAGCGCCCGTCCTGGAACTACCGCAAGGAAGACGGCGGCGGAATGACCACGGACATGTTCTGCCACTGGAACTATGTCCTTGAGGGCATCATCGGCAAGGTCAAGAGCGTCAGCGCCAAGACCGCCACGCACATCCCCGCCCGCTGGGACGAGGCCGGCAAGGAATACAAGGCAACGGCCGACGACGCCTCCTACGGCATCTTCGAGCTTGAGACCCCCGCGGGAGACGCAGTCGTGGGCCAGATCAACTCGTCCTGGGCCGTTCGCGTCTACCGTGACGAGCTGGTGGAATTCCAGATCGACGGCACCCATGGGTCCGCCGTCGCAGGCCTCAACAAGTGCGTTGCCCAGCAGCGCGCACACACCCCCAAGCCCGTGTGGAACCCGGACCTGCCCGTCACCGAATCCTTCCGCGACCAGTGGCAGGAAGTTCCCGCCAACGCCGAACTCGACAACGGCTTCAAGCTGCAGTGGGAAGAATTCCTCCGTGACGTCGTCGCGGGCCGCGAACACCGCTTCGGCCTGCTCTCCGCCGCCCGGGGTGTCCAGCTTGCAGAGCTCGGACTGCAGTCCAACGACGAACGCCGCACCATCGACATCCCGGAGATCACGCTCTAATGACGTCCCTCATCCTTCCCTCCCACGACGGCGGCACCAGGGAATACCGCCTGCAGGGCGGCACCACCTGGGCCCGGCCCTCCGCCCCCCTGACGGCGCGGCGGGCTTACGCCGCAGCCCACGTCATTCCGGAGGTCCTTGCCGACAACACCCCCGGTGCCCCGGCACGCCTGGACTGGGACGCCACGATGGCCTACCGCCACGAACTGTGGTCCTACGGCCTGGGCGTCGCCGATGCGATGGACACCGCACAGCGGGGCATGGGCCTTGACTGGGCAGCCACCCAGCAGCTCATCAAGCGCACCGGCGTTGAGGCGGCGTCCGTGGTTGCAGCGAACAACGCGGCCACCGCTGGCAAGTCCGTCCGTGACCTCGTCTCCTGCGGCGCCGGCACCGACCAGCTGGACATCGATTCCCTTCCCGTGGGCGAAGCCGGCCTCAAGGCTGTCCTCGAGGCCTACCGCGAACAGATTGCCGTCATCAGCGAGGCCGGGCCGAAGGTCATCCTGATGGCCTCCCGTGCCCTGGCCAAGGTAGCCACGGGTCCGGAGGACTACCTGAACGTGTACTCCACGCTGCTGCAGGAAGTTGACCAGCCGGTCATCCTGCACTGGCTCGGCACCATGTTCGATCCCGCACTTGCCGGCTACTGGGGCTCCGAGGACGTCGCTGCTGCCACCGAGACCTTCCTGGGCCTCATCAAGGACAACGCGGACAAGGTTGACGGCGTCAAGGTCTCGCTGCTCGATGCAAGCCACGAGGTGGCCCTGCGCGCAGCCCTGCCCGCGGGCGTTCGCCTCTACACCGGCGATGACTTCAACTACCCCGAGCTCATCGACGGAGACGGCACGCACCACTCGGACGCACTGCTCGGCATCTTCGCAGCCATCTACCCGGCCGCCTCGGGAGCCCTGCAGAACTATGACGCCGGCAACGCCGCCAAGGCCCGCGAGATCCTGGACTCCACCCGCGAACTGGGCAAGCACATCTTCAGCGCCCCCACGTTCTACTACAAGACCGGCATTGCGTTCATGTCCTGGCTCAACGGCAAGCAGCCGGGCTTCCAGATGGTGGGCGGCCTGCACTCCGGCCGCTCCGTCTGCCACCTGGCCAAGACCTTCGAACTCGCCGACCGGGCGGGCCTGCTGAAGGATCCCGCCCTCGCCGCCTTCCGGATGTCCGATTACCTGCGGATCAACGGGGTGGGCGTGTGAGCGACTTCTCAAGGTTGGCCATCAACAGCGCCACCACCAAGAAATGGACGCTGGCACAGGTGGTCGAGGGATGCGTCAACGCCGGCATTCCCTCCATTGGCCCATGGCGCGACCGCGTGGAGGAAGCCGGCCTGGACAAGGCTGCCCGCCTGATCAAGGACGCGGGACTGCGGGTCTCCTCGCTCTGCCGGGGCGGATTCCTGACCGCAGCCGACGCCGAGGGGCAGGCGGCCGCGCTCGCTGACAACCGCGCTGCAATCCTCGAGGCCGTGGCATTGGACACCAGGGAACTGTTCCTGGTGGTCGGCGGCCTGGCGCCCGGGGAGAAAGACGTCGTGGCGGCACGGCAGCGTGTGGCGGACCGGTTGGCGGACCTTGTTCCGTTCGCCGCGGAAAACGGGGTCCGGCTGGTGCTGGAACCGTTGCACCCGATGTACGCCGCGGACCGCGCACTCATCTCCACCCTTGGCCAGGCGCTGGACCTGGCGGCGCCCTTCGACACGAAGGATGTTGGCGTCGCCGTCGACACCTTCCACGTCTGGTGGGATCCGGAACTGAAGGCGCAGATCGAACGTGCCGGCAGGGAAAACCGCATTGCGTCCTATCAGGTGTGCGATTTCAACATGCCCATCGCTGCGGATCCGCTGCTCTCCCGCGGTTACATGGGCGACGGCGTCATTGACTTCGCCACGATCGGCACCTGGGTCAGGGACGCCGGGTACACCGGCGACATCGAGGTCGAAATCTTCAATCAGGAGATCTGGGACACGGACGGCAACACCGTGCTTTCCACGGTCAAGGAGCGCTACGCGGAGCTGGTACTCCCGTACGCCTGACCTGATGCAGACCGCGGGCTCCTGCCAACGTCACGGCAGGAGCCTGCGCCCCACCAGAAAAGGACCTGCACCGCTCCGGCGGTGCAGGTCCTTTTGCGTTGCGGTCCATGCACAGGCACGGCCCGCCACCAGGCTCAGGCGAGGTACGCGGCGGCGTACCGGCGGTACCTGGCCAGGATGCCGCCGTCGGACGGTTCAGCCGGAAGATCCACACCGGTGAGGGTCCACTCCGGGATCGACCCGGCCAGCACAGCGGCGGCCTGGCGGGCCGCGCCGTCGGCCACGTACTCGCCGGGTGTCGGCACAAAGGCGGGAAGGCCAAGCAGCTGGCTGGCTGCCAGCTGCACGGCCGGCGACTGCACACCGCCACCCACCAGGATGACGCGCCGGGCCTCCACGCCCTGCGCCTGAAGGGCTGCCAGGCCGTCGGCGAGGGAACAGACCACGCCTTCGACGGCGGCGCGCGCCAGGTTATCGGGCGTGTAATTCGTTCTAGTGATGCCGTGCAGCGATCCGGCCGCGTCCGGAAGGTTGGGTGTCCGTTCGCCGTCGAAGTATGGAATGAGCGTCAAGCCGCCGGCTCCTGCCGGGGCCGCCAGCGCGAGCTCGTTGAATTCTTTCAGGCTGACATCCAGCAGCGCGGCCGTCGCATCGAACACCCGTGTCGCGTTGAGCGTGCAGGCAAGCGGCAGGAAATTGCCCGTGGCGTCCGCGAATCCCGCGACAAGCCCCGACTCATCGGCCGCAGGGGTTGCTGACACCGCAAACACGGTTCCGGACGTGCCCAGCGAGAGGACAACATCGCCCACGCCCGCGCCCACGCCCAGGGCGGCGGCGGCGTTGTCCCCGGCGCCCGGACCGATGAGCGACCCTTCCGGGGTTTTCCCGGCGATGTCCAGCGGGCCGACGACGGCGGGAAGCCGGGGGACGTGGCCAAGGGACTTTTCGAGGGCGTCAGGAAGGTACTCGTCCGCAGCCGCGGAGTAATAGCCGGTTCCCGAGGCGTCGGACCGGTCGGTCCGGAGTGCCGCCAGGCCCGCCTCGCCGCTGCCGGGGCCGAATCCAGCCAGCCGCCAGGAGAGCCAGTCGTGGGGGAGGCAGACGGCAGCGACGCGGGACGCGTTGTCGGGTTCGTTTCCGGCGAGCCAGCGCAGCTTGGTGATCGTGAGCGAGGCAACAGGGACTGTTCCCGTGGCGCGGGACCAGTAGCGGGCACCCGCGGCGGAGTCGCCGTCGCCGGCTTCCCGGATCAGGTCCAGGGCGGCGGGAGCACTCCTGGTGTCGTTCCACAGCAGGGCCGGCCGGATGACGTCTCCGGTGCCGTCGAGGCAGACCATGCCGTGCTGCTGGCCGCCCACGGACACGGCGCTGACATCAGCGAGCCCGCCTGCCTGCGTGATGGCGGCCTGGAGTGCGTTCCACCAGTGCTCGGGGTGGACTTCGGTTCCGTCGGGGTGGCTGGCGCGTCCCTGCCGCACCAGCGCGCCGGTGTCCGCGTCGCGGATCACCACTTTGCAGGACTGGGTGGAGCTGTCGATTCCGGCAACGAGGGCCATGTGGTTCCTTCTCATGCGACGGTGCCGCCGGATCGTGGCTCCGGCGGCACCGTGGTGCTGGTGGTTGGTTGCCTGCGCCTAGCGTGCGTTGAGCAGGTGCTCGACGGCCAGCTGGTTGAGCCGCACGAAGGCGAAGGAGCGTTCGGCGGCGGCATCGGCGTCGAACGTTTCGAACGCGCTGGCGTCGGCCAGCAGATCCGCAGTGGTCTCACCGGCAGCGAGAGTGGGTTCCCCGAGTTCGAACACGCCGGAGGTCTTCAGTGCTTCCTGGACCTCAGGGTCTGCGCGGAAGGCGAGCGCGCGTTCCTTGAGCAGGAGGTACATGGACATGTTGGACTTCGCGGATTCCCAGACGCCGTCGTAGCCGTCGGTGCGGGAGGGCTTGTAGTCGAAGTGGCGCGGGCCGTCGTACGTGGGGCCGCCGTTGGGGAAGCCGTTCTCGAGGAGGTCAACGGTGAAGAAGGCGCTGGTGAGGTCGCCGTGGCCGAAGACGAGGTCCTGGTCGTACTTGATGCCGCGCTGGCCGTTGAGGTCGATGTGGAAGAGCTTGCCTGCCCAGAGGGCCTGGGCGATTCCGTGGGTGAAGTTCAGGCCTGCCATCTGCTCGTGGCCGGTTTCGGGGTTGAGGCCCACGATGTCGCCGTGTTCGAGCTGGGCGATGAAAGCCAGCCCGTGGCCGACGGTGGGCAGGAAGATGTCACCGCGGGGTTCGTTCGGCTTGGGCTCGAGGGCGATCCGCAGGCCGTAGCCCTTGTCCTTGATGTATGCGGCGGCGGTGTCCACGCCTTCCTTCATGCGGTCCAGTGCGGCGGACAGGTCCTTGGAACCGTCGTATTCGCTGCCTTCGCGGCCGCCCCACATCACGAACGTTTCGGCGCCGAGCTCGGCGGCGAGGTCGATGTTCTGGAGGACCTTGCTCAGGGCGAAGCGGCGGACGGAGCGGTCGTTGGAGGTGAAGCCGCCGTCCTTGAAGACCGGGTGGCTGAACAGGTTGGTGGTGACCATGGGGGTCTTGAGGCCGGTGTCGGCCAGGGCGGCCTTGAAGTTCTTCAGGATCAGTTCGCGCTCGGAGGCCGTGGCGTCGAACGGGACCAGGTCGTTGTCGTGGAAGGTGATGCCGTATGCGCCGAGGTCCGCCAGCTTGTGGACGGCTTCCACCGGGTCAAGGGCTGCACGGGTGGCCACACCGAAGGGGTCGGCGCCGGTCCAGCCCACCGTCCAAAGGCCAAAGGTGAACATATCGGCAGGGGTGGGGGAGAGAGTCATGATGCGTCCTTGCGATCGATGGTCCGCGACGTGCGGATCTTTAGTTTATTGCCTGAACTTTATGTCTGGACGTAGGCTGTGGTCAAGGGTCCGGCGGTGCGGGCCACCGGTTTTCTTGGCGGGATCCGCAGCGAGGAGTGCCATGAGGTTGCCTGTTCCGGCGTCGACGCCCCAGGGGCCAGCGGCTCCCGGCAGCATGGGGGACGTGCGCAGGAGCAACCTCTCCCTGGTCCTCGGTGCCATCGCGGGTTCGCCCCGGGGAGCGTTTCCCACCAGGGCCCAGGTTGCTGCCGCCACCGGCCTGACCAAGGCGTCCGTTTCAAGCATGGTGATGGACCTCGTGGATGCAGGCCTGGTGCGCGAAGTTGGACTCAGCGCACGGGGGGAGCGCGGCCGTCCCGGGGTGGGCCTGGACCTGAACACCATGCGGGCCGTCATGGGTATGGAGGTCAACGTCGACTACATAGCTGCCGGCGTGATGGACCTGTCCGGGGCGGTCGTCTTCCTGGAGGTTCGGGAACGGGATAACCGGGGAAGCCAGCCGGAACCGGTCCTGGAGGCACTCGCAGTCCTGGCGGCCAAAGCGCGAAGTTACGCGGGGGAGCGGGGGGTGGAAATCCTCGGCGGCGGCCTCGCCGTGCCCGGGCTGGTGGGACCCGGAGGGACGGGAATCCTGACCGCCCCGAACCTGGGGTGGACCGACGTCGACCTTGACCTTGGTGCCTTGCTTCCGGAAGCGCCACTGGCCGTCGCCCTCTTCAACGAGGCCAACGCTGCGGCCTTGGCTGAACTCCGGCACAGGCCCGCCAATGAAGGCGACTTCCTGTTCGTTTCCGGGGAGGTGGGCGTTGGTGGCGGCCTGGTCCTGGGCGGCGAACTCTTCACCGGACCCGCCGGCCACGCCGGCGAAGTGGGACACGTGGTGGTGGACCCGGGAGGAAAGCGCTGCTCGTGCGGAGGGACGGGCTGCCTTGAAACAATTGCCGGCCAGGATGCGATATTCGCGGCCGCGTGCGTGGAAACCACCGGCGAAAGCCGCTCCTCAGCCATGCGCAGCCTCCTTGCCGCGCTCGCGGCGGGGGACACCCGGGCGACATCCGCCGTCGAACGTGCCGGCAAGTACCTGGGCATTGCCATCGCATCAACTGCGCGGGTGGTGGACATCGGTTCCGTGGTGCTTGGCGGCCACTTTGCCGTCCTTGACCAGTGGCTGCGTGCTCCGCTGCTGGGCAGCCTTTCCACCTATGCGCCAGGGAAGCTGGCCGCCGAACATGTTGTCACCTCGGCCGTGGGTGAGGAGGGCGCGCTCCTGGGCGCGGCCGGAAGCGTCCTGCGCTCGCTGGTGGACGCGCCGCACTTGCTGCAGGGCTAGCCGCGGGGCGGTCAGGGGGCTTCAACGATCCTGCTTGAACGTCAGGCCCGGCTCTCACATGGACGCAAGAACCGGCCGGATTCCTGCGGCCGCTTAAGCAATAGAGGTCCTGGCCTGCATCCGCAAGGCCAGGACCTCCTTTCGGTGCCCCAGGAGGGAATCGAACCCCCGACCGGCGGATTAGAAGGCCGCTGCTCTATCCCCTGAGCTACTGAGGCATCCGGTCTCCGGCCTCTCGGCCAGTGCCTCAAAAAGTTTACCCTGCCCGGGGTGCCGGTGCCGTCATCTGCAGATGACTCTCCCTCCACATCCGCCTGGGCCGGTGCCTTATGCACATAGCCCAACCTGCCTCTCCTGCCGGCTGCCCGGCGGCGCAATGCTGGTACTGCCTGCAAGGGCACCACCATTGAGACAGGACGTGAAAGATGAAAGACCTAATGACCATCCGGGGCTTCGTGGCCACGGATGTAACGAGTTCCACCACTGGCCGCGGCACCGCGAAGGCATCATTCCGCGTAGGGGTTACCTCACGCCGCTTCGACGAGTCCGCCAAGGCATGGGTGGATGAACACACCAACTGGTTTACCGTCCACGGGTACCGCCAACTCGCGGGGACCATCGGATGCAGCATCAGGAAGGGCCAGCCGGTCATCGTGGTAGGGAAACTGCGGCTCAGCACCTGGGAAAAGGACGGGCGCGTCTACCATTCGACAGTCATCTACGCCGATGCTGTGGGCCATGACCTTTCGCTCGGCTCGGCAAACTTCACCCGCACGTCATCCAAGCCCTCGCTGTCCCTGGTGGAGCCACCCGCCGTACCCGACGACCCCCAGTCGGCCATGGGCCTGACCCAGGACGAGGCAGAAGACCACGACTTCGACCACCCCGATGACGACGCCCAACCAGCCGTTGTCATCGAGGACAGCAACGGCGAACTCGCTTCCCTGGATCTCGAAACGGGGGAACTCGCCGAAGTCTAGGGCTCATCAGCGTTCACCGTCCTGCCATTCCCGGGCGGACGGAACGCGGCACCCCCCGGCCGTATTCCGTCCGCCCGCCACACCCCGCCGGCGCTCAAGCGGAGCCCGCAACCGGTTACGGCGGCCCATGCCAGTCTGCGGACTGCCGGATGCTGCCGCGACCGGGCGGCAGCCCGGCACATGGCAGAATGACACCATGCGGCACTCTGTAACCTCCCGTCTCACCGCCACAACGGGAGCAGCTTTGGTGCTGCTGTTATCCGGGTGCGTCAGTGGCCCTTCGCCTGCCGGGCCGGGCGTGGACAATCCGGCCATGGACCAGCAGGCGCAGAGCCAGCCGGCCCCGGAGCAGCAGTCAGGCAGCACCACGCCTTCCGCCTCTCCTGAAGCGGCGGCCACGCCCAGCGGACAGGCCCTGGCCGCCACATCCGACGCGGACGAAGCCGCCACCGACGTGATGAAACGCAGGGTTACCCAGACCCTCACCGGGTTGGCGGCAGGCGCGCCCAAACCCGCAACTGCCCAGGTCACAGAGGTGCTCACAGCGGCCGGTATCGCCCCCGCAGCGCTTCAGGTATCGCAAAGCCGGACACCCACAGGGCTTGAAGCAGATGCCATCGAAGCCGCCGTGCTGCAGGGAAAGGATTGCGTGATCGGCCAGGTCCGCGAAGGGTCCGTCACCGTGACGGTCCTCCCCGTTCTCGCGAGCGGCAAATGCTTCGTGGGGTCATGAGGCCAGTGGCCCATTCAACGCAAATGTGAGATATGCCCGCCAACCCACTAGATTTGGAACCATGGCGGAATTTATCTACACAATGACCAAGGCCCGCAAAGCCGTTGGCGAAAAACTCATCCTTGATGACGTAAGCATGTCTTTTTTCCCGGGCGCCAAGATCGGCGTCGTGGGTCCGAACGGTGCCGGTAAGTCCACCATCCTGAAGATCATGGCCGGGCTGGACACCCCATCGAACGGTGAGGCCCGGCTGAGCCCCGGCTACACCGTGGGCATCCTGCTCCAGGAACCGCCCCTGAATGAGGAAAAGACCGTCCTGGGCAACGTCCAGGAAGGCGTGGGCGAGATCTACGGCAAGATCCAGCGCTTCAATGAAATCTCCGAGGAAATGGCCAGCCCCGACGCTGACTACGACACCCTCCTCGACGAGATGGGCAAGCTCCAGGAAGCCATTGACGCCGCAGACGCCTGGGACCTCGACTCCCAGCTGGAACAGGCCATGGATGCCCTCCGCTGCCCGCCGGCCGATGCCGACGTCACCAACCTCTCCGGTGGTGAACGCCGCCGCGTGGCACTGTGCAAGCTCCTGCTGCAGAAGCCGGACCTGCTGCTGCTCGACGAGCCCACCAACCACCTCGACGCCGAAAGCGTGCTGTGGCTCGAACAGCACCTCTCCAGCTACCCCGGCGCAGTGCTCGCCGTCACCCACGACCGGTACTTCCTGGACCACGTGGCCGAGTGGATCGCCGAGGTTGACCGCGGCCACCTGTACCCGTACGAGGGCAACTACTCCACGTACCTCGAAAAGAAGCGTGCCCGCCTGGAAGTCCAGGGCAAGAAGGACGCCAAGCAGGCCAAGCGCCTCACCGAGGAACTCGAGTGGGTCCGCTCCAACGCCAAGGGCCGCCAGACCAAGTCAAAAGCCCGTCTGGCCCGCTACGAGGAGATGGCTGCCGAAGCCGACCGGACCCGCAAGCTGGACTTCGAAGAGATCCAGATCCCGCCGGGACCGCGCCTGGGTGGCGTCGTCCTCGAAGCCAAGAACCTTCAGAAGGGCTTCGAGGACCGCACGCTCATCGACGGATTGTCCTTCACCCTGCCGCGCAACGGCATCGTTGGCGTCATCGGCCCCAACGGCGTGGGCAAGACCACCCTGTTCAAGACCATCGTGGGCCTGGAACCGCTCGACGGCGGTGACCTGAAGATCGGCGAGTCAGTCAAGATCTCCTACGCTGACCAGAGCCGTGGCGGCATCGACCCCAACAAGACGCTGTGGGAGGTCGTTTCCGACGGGCTCGACTTCATCCAGGTTGGTAACGTCGAAATGCCGTCCCGCGCCTACGTGGCAGCATTCGGCTTCAAGGGTCCGGACCAGCAGAAGAAGGCCGGCGTGCTCTCCGGCGGTGAGCGCAACCGCCTGAACCTGGCGCTGACCCTGAAGCAGGGCGGCAACCTCCTGCTCCTTGACGAACCCACCAACGACCTCGACGTCGAAACCCTCAGCAGCCTGGAGAACGCGCTGCTCGAATTCCCCGGCTGCGCCGTGGTGGTTTCGCACGACCGCTGGTTCCTGGACCGGGTGGCCACCCACATCCTGGCCTACGAAGGCGACGAGGAGAACCCGTCGAAGTGGTACTGGTTCGAGGGTAACTTCGAGTCCTACGAGGAGAACAAGGTGGAGCGCCTCGGCCCCGACGCCGCCAAGCCCCACCGCGTGACCCACCGCCGCCTGACCCGCGACTAAGTCATGCGCCGGGGCCGCGGCTCCGGGCACGAAAAGGCCGGCGCGGGTGGACTATGGTCCACCTGCGCCGGCCTTTGCCATGTGGTGACGCGCCGCCAGCGGGCCGGCAGGGACGCGGCAGCCGGAGCCCTACGCCCGGCCGGCCTTGCGGAGTTGGTGCTCCAGCACCTTGGACTGGACGGCCCCTGCCACCTTGCTTTTCAGGTCAGAGGGCACGCGGACCATGCCCTCCTGGGCCACGGAGGCAACGTGCTGTCCGGCCCGGTTGAAGATCTTTCCCGTTGCCAGGCCCCGGGCCGACTGAGCACTCGGTGACTCCTGCACGTACAGCAGCCACTCGTCCACGCGCGCCGGACGGTGCCACCACATGGCGTGGTCCAGGCTGGCCACGTTCATGCCCGGCGTGATCCAGCTGAGGCCGTGGCGCCGAAGGATGGACTCCAGGAGCGTGTAATCACTGGCGTAGGCAAGCGCAGCGCGGTGAAGGTTCGGGTTGTCCGGCATAGGGCCGAAGGTCTTCATCCAGACGGCGTTCGCGGCCTCTTTCTCGCCAGTCGCCGAAACATACAACGGGGGATTGACGTGGCGGATGTCGAACGGCCGCTCATAGGCCCAGTGCCGTGCCACCGGGTGGTCGAACTTCCCCAGCAGGTCTGCCGTGGTGGGGAGGGACTCGGGGTCGGGAATCCCGGCCGGCATCGCAGACTCGTGCTCGATGCCTTCATCCTCAGTCTGGAAGGACGCGATCATCGACAGGATGGGCGTGCCTTCCTGGTAGGCGTGGACCCGCCGGGCGGAGAACGACCGGCCGTCACGGAGCCGCTGGACACCGAAGGTGATGGGCTTGTTGGCGTCACCGGGCCGCAGGAAGTACCCGTGCATGGAGTGGACAGCGCGGTCCTCCTCCACCGTCCTCGTGGCCGCAACGAGCGACTGTGCCAGCACCTGGCCGCCGAACACCCGGTGGTGCGGCTGCTGCTGGGACGGACCAAGGAAAATATCCTCGTCCGTCCGCGCGCCTTCCAGCTCGCCCAGGTCCAGGAGGTTGATGAGCGACGACGTGGGGTCGCCGCCGGGAAGAGCCAGGATTCCGGCTTCGGCTTCAGTCATGGTTTGACTCTAGACGGACCCCCGGCACCGCTCAAACAAGGCGCAGCCGGTAATGTTCTTGGTGTGTCTGATCTTCTTACTTCGTCCTTCCGCTTCGCCGACCCGCGGGATCTTGCCGACCTGAAGACCTTTGCAACCCGTGCCAAAGCGATTGACGACGGCGCCATCAGGCTGCAGGCTGCAGGCTCCGTGCTGGCAGCCTACGTCTGCGTGCTGCGGCCGCGGATCCTCGGCGAAGCCACCCCCACCATCCTTGGCCTGCGCACCATGGAGCTTGCCGCGCCATCGGAAACCGATGTCACGGTGCCGCTGGCGGCGGTCCTGGACCGGCTGGCCCGGGCAGGGGCGGACGACGTCGAACTGCCCGTTCCGCCCACCACCGTCACCGAGTCGTGGACGGGCGTGGGCGCCCCGCGGGGCGGCTGGGAGCTGCTGGGTTCGGTTCCGGACGCCGAGCTTAAGTCCGCCGCGGAGGCCGGTATTGGCGAGGTGGCCGGCGCCGTGCCCAACAATCCCGGGGCGCTGATGGTGAACAACGCCCGCGCCGCGGTGTGGGGCCGGGAACTGGACGCCACCGGGCTGCCGGCCGGTGCCGCATTTGCAGCACTGGCCCTTGGCTTCCTCGCCGACGGCGACCAGAAGCTCTACCGGGCCGGCCGCTGGTTCCGCCTCTCCGGCAGCCGCGGCCATGTCCTGGCGCGGACCGGCAGCGGACTCCTCTAGCCGGTCACGCGCCCGACGGACTGTTGATCATGGACAGCGCCGCGCGCTCCATGTACTCCCAGAGCGTGCCCTCGTAGAGTGCCGGCAGCTCCAGTGCGTCCACTGCCGCGCGCATGTGGAACAGCCAGCGGTCTTTGGCCTCGGGCGTCACCCTGAACGGCATGTGCCGCATCCGGAGCCGGGGATGGCCGCGTTCCTCGCCGTACGTGGTGGGGCCGCCCCAGTACTGCTCCAGGAACATGAGGAAGCGCCGCTTGGCCGGCCCGAGGTCTTCCTCCGGGTACATGGGGCGCAGCAGCGGGTCGGTTGCCACGCCGTCGTAAAACACATCGATCAGTTTGACGAAGGTGTCGTGGCCGCCCACGGCGTCGTAGAAGCTGTCGGTGTAGGCCGGCTGGCTGAAGGGATCGTTCTGCATCAGCTGGGGCCGCTGCGGCTCAATGGGGAGGCTCATGGCTACTCTCCGGCTTTCTGCTCGGTCTTCGTGTTCTCGACGCCGTGGTTGGAGCCCTGGTCAGTGGTGCCGGTGGGCCCTTCATGCAGCGGGACGTATCGGCCCTGCGAGCGGTTGCCCACCCGCAGGATCTCACCGTTGCGCAGGTACCAGATGGCGCCGTCGTCGGACCGGACCCGGGTGATGCGCAGGCCCATGGACTCCACCACTCCCACTACCTCACTGGTTTCGATCACGTCACCGATGCCGAACTGGTCTTCAATGGTGATGAAGATCCCGGCCAGGAAGTCGCGGATCAGCTGCTGCGCGCCGAAGCCGATGGCCACACCCAGGATGCCCACGCTGGTCAGCAGCGGCGCAATGTTGATGTCCAGGTTCTGCAGCACGTACATGCCGGTGATGACCACCACCAGTACGCCCACCACGCTGTTCAGCAGCGAACCGATGGTTTCCGCGCGCTGTACGCGCCGTTCGTGGTCAAGTGCCCGCAGTGCCGGAGCCACCCATTTGAAGGTGCGTTTCTTAAAGAAGTTGCTCCCGGCCGCCACGCGGGTGGTGATCCGCGAAATGACGAAGGTCGCCACCAGCCAGACGGCGACGCCCACGCCGAGACTGATCACAATCCCGGTAATGCTGATGCCGTCCGGATCGGTGGCGGCGGACGGAAGGACTGACAACATGCTGACCATATGGGGGAAGTGCTCCTTGAAACTTGGCTCTGTTCACCTTCAACCCTAGCGCCGTAGCGTGGAGCAATGCGCATCCTCGTCCTGGGCGGAACCGCCTTCCTGTCAGCAGAAATCGCCCGCCAGGCCATAGCCGCAGGCCAGCGCGTAACGTGCCTGGCCAGGGGCACGTCCGGGCGGCCGCCCGAGGGCGCGGTGTGGCTGCAGGCCGACCGTTCACTGGGCGCGAACGCCTACGACGACGCGGCGGGGGAATGGGATGCCGTGATTGAGGTGGCACGCGACCCGGCCCTGGCTCGCGATGCGCTGGAAAGCCTCGGGGCCCGCACCGGACACTGGACGCTGGTGTCCAGCTGCTCGGTCTATGCGGACCATTCGGTGCCCGGCGCCGCAGAGGACGCGGCACTGCTGCCGCCGCTTGCTGACGGAGAGGCGTCGACGCCGGAGACCTACGGCGAATCCAAATCAGCCATTGAAGCGGCCACCGCGGAGCTGGCTGGCGGCAGGGCCCATATTGTCCGTGCGGGCCTTATCGCCGGTCCTGGCGACGGCTCCGACCGCTACGGCTACTGGCCGGCCCGCTTCGCCCGGGACAACACGCCTGTGGTGGTCCCCGGCATCGGCGCTGCCCCCACGCAGGTCATCGACGTCCGGGACCTCGCGGCATGGATCCTCAAAGCCGCCGGCCAGGGGACCACGGGAGCCCTGAACGCCTTGGGGGACCAGGTGCCTTTCGCCCAATACGTGGCCGCGTCACGGGAGGCTGCAGGCCACACCGGCCACATCCTGGATGCCCCGCCGGAGTGGCTCGCCGGCCAGGGCATCGCGTACTGGTCGGGGCCGGATTCGCTGCCGTTGTGGCTTCCACCCGGCCACGACGGATTCATGGCCCGCAGCAACCAGGCAGCCAGGGACGCGGGGCTGGTGCTGCGCCCATGGGAGGAGACCATCGCGGACGTCCTGCGGGATGAGCGTGTCCGGGGCCTGCGCCGGCCACGCAACGCCGGGCTGGCACCGGACACCGAAGCCGGGCTGGTCCGCCGGCTCCGGGCGGGAGGGCAGTCCAGCGCCGGCAACGTCGCCTAAGCCGCCACGGTGACGGGTTCGTGGCCTACCGGGAAATTGACGCTCCGGGCAATGAAGCAGACCTGGTTCGCCTCATGATGCAGTGACGCCGCCAGTTCCACCTGCCCCGGGTCCGCCACGGTGACCCGCGGATGCAGGGTCACGCTCTGGAACTGGCCGCTTCCGTCGCGGTTCAGCACCATCTCTCCGGTTGCGTCGTCCCGGTAGTCCGTGACCACCACGCCATGCTTCACCGCGACGTGGAGGTAGGACAGCATGTGGCACTGCGCCAGGGCAGCCAGCAGCAGCTGCTCCGGGTTGTACCGCCCACGGTCACCGTGGAAGGTGGGGTCTGCCGAGCCTTTCAGGACCGGAAGGCCCGGAATGGCGACGTCGTGGTCCCGCGAGTAACCGCGGTAGGACGAGGTCCCCTCACCGCGGTTACCCGTCCATTGGACTGTCAAGGCGTACTTGTGTTCGTGCAGGCCCATGGCTGCGTTCCCTTCCTGTCAGGCGTCCGCGGCGCGGGCGCGCAGTGCCCGGGCCACGCCGTCGCGGTTTTCCAGCATCATCCGGCGCAGCGCGGCGCTCTCCTGGGGGAGTGACGCCAGGAATCCGTCCGTGCGGTCCACCGTGGCCTGGGTGGTCAGCAGCGCCGGGTAGAGCCCGACGACGACCTGCTGGGCAAGTGCGTGCGTGCGGGTGGCCACGATGCCCGGGACAGCGGCGAAATACATCTCGGCGTAGGGTTCCAGCAGCGACCGGTCCAGCACCCGCATGAACCCGGCCACGGCCGAACCCTGCAACGCATTGGAGAGATCGCCTTTGACCACAATCGACTCCCAGGCTGCGGCTTTGGCCTCGGGGGTGGGGATGGCCGCCGTGGCCAGGGCCGCGGCGTTCTGCCCGCTGGCGGTCTTGTCCCGCTCCAGCTCGGCGTCGATCCCGTCCTGCCCCAGCCTGCCGCCGGCCACCAGGGAAGCCACCAGCTCCCAGCGCAGGTCCTGGTCCACGGTCAGTCCATCCAAAGCGACTGACCCGTCCAGGAGCCCGGCCACCCGGTCCAGCTGGGTAGTGCTGCCGGCCAGCAGGGCAAAGGACTTAACGAACTGGAGTTGCGCGTCGGAACCGCCGGCAACTTCCTGCGCCAGCTCCCAGAGCCGGTCCGCGGCCGCAGCGGTGGTGGCTTCGCGGTGTTCCTCGGCCACGTAGAAGTTCAGCGTGGTGGCCAGCTGGCGCAGCTGCACCAGGATGACCGAGGAATCTGTTTCGGCGGCGACGTTGGCCAGGACCAGCTCCACGTAGGCGCGCGCCGGAGTTTCGCCGTCGCGTGCCGCGTCCCACGCCGAATTCCAGACCAGCGTGCGCGGCAGGCTTTCCTGGAAGTCCTTCAGGTGTGCCGTCGCGGTCGCCAGGGACTTCGGGTCGAGGCGGACCTTGGCGTAGGCGAGGTCGTCGTCGTTGACCAGGATGAGGTCCGGCTGCCGGAGTCCGGCCAGGGCAGGGACGTCGGTGCGTTCGCCGTCGACGTCCAGTTCCTCACGGTGCACGCGTTCAAGCCTGCCGGCGGCATTCAGGTTGTAGAACCCCACGGCCAGCCGGTGCGGACGGATAGTGGGCCACTCGGGCACGGCGGACTGCAGGATGGCAAAGGACCTCAGCGTCCCGTCGGAATCCACGTCAAGCTCTGGAACCAGGGTGTTCACGCCCGCGGTCTCCAGCCACTGCCGGCCCCAGTCGTCCAGGTCGCGGCCACTTGCTTTTTCGAGCTCCACCAGCAGGTCGCGCAGCTCGGTGTTGGCCCAGGAGTGCTTGGCAAAGTATTCCCGGACGCCGGCCATAAACTGCTCCGGACCCACCCAGGCCACCAGCTGCCGCAGGACCGAAGCGCCTTTGGCGTAGGTGATGCCGTCGAAGTTCACCTCAACGTCCTGCAGGTCGTTGATCTCAGCGAAGATCGGGTGGGTGGTGGGCAGCTGGTCCTGGCGGTAGGCCCAGGACTTCTCCACCGAGGCGAACGTGGTCCAGGCACTGGTGAAGGACGTGGCCTCCACGGCCGCCAGGTGGGACATGTACTCGGCGAAGGATTCGTTCAGCCACAAATCGTTCCACCACCGCATGGTCACCAGGTCGCCGAACCACATGTGCGCGAGTTCGTGGAGCACAGTGATGGCGCGGCGTTCGATCTGCGCCCCCGTTACCTTGCTCCGGAAGACGTAGCCCTCCAGGATGGTCACGGCCCCGGCGTTCTCCATGGCGCCGGCGTTGAACTCCGGGACGAACAGCTGGTCGTACTTTTCGAACGGGTAGGGGCAGCCGAACTGTGCTTCGAAGAAGCCGAAGCCCTGGCGTGTGAGTTCGAAGATGTTATCCGCATCCAGGTACTGCATCAGCGACTTGCGGGCAAAAACGCCCAGCGGGATGACCCGCCCGTCGGAGCTTGTGACCTCGCTGCGGACCGACTGGTACGGGCCCGCAATCAGGGCTGTGACGTAAGAGGAAAGCCGGGGCGTCGGTGCGAAGGTCCACACCGAGCGGGCTCCGCCGTCGCCGGACGCGGAGGTTTCGGCCGGTGTGGGTGTGGGGGAGTTTGAGATGACGTCCCAGTGCGAGGGCGCGGTGACGGTGAAGGCGAACGTCGCCTTGAGGTCCGGCTGCTCGAAGACGGCAAACATCCGGCGGGAATCGGGCACTTCGAACTGTGTGTACAGGTAGACCTCGTTGTCCACGGGGTCAACGAAACGGTGCAGGCCCTCGCCGGTGTTCATGTACGGCGCATCCGCCACCACCGTCAGCTCATTGTGGTCCTGCAGGCCGGGCAGCTGGATCCGCACGCCGTCGGCCACGGCGGCGGGGTCCAGGCTCTTGCCGTTCAGGGTCACGCTGTGCACCGTGTGCGTTACGGCGTCGATGAACGTCTCAGCGCCGGCAGCGGCTCCGAATTTCACCGTCGTGGTGCTGCCGAACACCTCACTGCCGCGGGTCAGGTCCAGGCTGACCTCGTAGGACTCGACGGTTATCAGTTCTGCACGGGCGCGGGCTTCGTCGCGCGTCAGGTTCATGCCTGGCAAGGAGACCTCCAGAAGACGTTGGCTGCTGCGGTGCCGGCGGTAGCCGGCTCCGGCTCTGATCATTCTTGCACTGCCCGGACCCTGGCACGTTGCGCAGGTCACGTCCCCGCCACACCTTTCGCTCCGGTCCCTCCGGGGGGCCAGCCGGCGGGGGTAGCGTTAATCCCATGGGAAAGATTCTGGACAGGGTGGACCGGAAGGCGCTGCGTTTCGCCGTCGGCTTCCCCGTGGTCCTGGCCGGTGCGTTCGTCTTCTGCGCGTCGCTGCTGCGGCGTGACCTTCCGGAGCCGCTCGCCATCCAGTGGACGGACGACGGCGGCGCAGCCTTCGCCCCGTTCGGCGCCTATGCAGGCGGCGGAGCAGCGCTGATCCTCGCCGCGGGCTGGCTGGTCCTCTCGCAGGCACTGCCGCTGGGCAGGCCGGTTGTGATGCGCCGGATCATGATGGGCGTGGGGCTGTTCCTGAGCCTCTTCGTGACCACCGTGCTCGCCGCCGGCCTGGTGGGCCAGGCCGGCGTCACCGATGCGCGCAACTCCCACGTCGACCTGACAGTCCTGGCGCTGGGGAGCGGAGCTGCCGTGTCGCTGGGTGTCACGCTCGCTTTCGTCTACAAGGCAGACCAGCACTGGTCCGTGGATGACGACCGGGCGCTGCAGCGCGCCCTGACCCGTGAAGCCGACCCCGACCTGGCCGCGGACACCGTCAGGTTGTGGGTGCACGCGCGCAGCTCGGTCTTCGTCATGATCGGCATCGCCTCACTGTTCCCCGCCGCGCTCATCGCCATCGCGGTGCCTTGGCTTGGTGGCCTCCTGGTGCTCCTCGCGGTGGTGGGTGCGGGCTTCCTCTTCGCCCGGGTGAAGGCCGACAGGTACGGGTTGAAAGTCCTCCTGGCGGGCGTCCTGCCGGTCATGGATGTTCCAGCCGGATCCATCACCGCCGCCAGCGCAGCAGACCTGAAGGCGGCAGACTACGGCGGGTGGGGCTACCGGCACCACGGCGGCACCGACGCCATGCTCGTAGGCAGCGGCCCCGCCGTCGTCGTCAGCAAAACCGACGGCCGGCGCCTGGCCGTCAGCGGGGGCAGCCAGGCATCCGCCGCGCGCCTTGCCGACGTACTCACCCGGGTGGCCGCCAGGGCCCGGAAAGGCGGAAGCCCGTCATCCGGCGGCCAAGTCCCGGGCTCCTAGTATCCTTGTCCGTGTTGTTTCCCGGGCCGGCGCCCACCCCGCCGGCCGCCAGCGCCGCCAAACCGAACGGAACCTGAACGTGACCTCATCCCCTTCCTTCCCGCGGGTCCACATCGCCACCGACCATGCAGGAATGGAGCTCAGCGCCCACCTGGTCTCCCACCTCACCGCCAAGGGCTACGACGTGGTGGACCACGGTCCCAAGGCCTACGACGCCCAGGACGACTACCCGTCCTTCTGCATCAACGCAGCCCTCGCTGTCGTGGCCGACCAGGAGGCAGGCGTCCACGCCCTGGGCATCGTGCTGGGCGGCTCGGGCAATGGCGAGCAGATCGCGGCCAACAAGGTCAAGGGCGTCCGGGCAGCACTGGCGTGGAACCTCTCCACCGCCACCCTGGCCCGTGAGCACAACGACGCCAACGTGGTGGCCGTCGGCGGCCGCCAGCACTCCGTAGAGGAAGCCACCGGTCTGATCGAGGCGTTCCTGGCCGAGCCGTTCAGCAACGACGAACGCCACGTCCGCCGGATCGGCAAGATCGCGGCCTACGAAACCACCGGCGAGGTCATCGAATAGTGCCCGAAGGCCACTCTGTCCGCCGGCTGGCCCGCCAGTTCGGGGACGTCTTCACGGGAGAACGCCTCTCCGTCTCCAGCCCGCAAGGCAGGTTCAGCGGGGGAGCGGCCCTGCTGGACGGCCACACCCTGGTAGCCGCCGAAGCACACGGCAAGCACCTGTTCCTGCACTTCGACAACGCCCTGGTGCTGCACGTACACCTTGGCCTGTACGGCGCGTGGAGCTTTGGCGGTGACCGGACGTTCACCGGATCTTCCACCATTGGAGCGCCCCGCCGGGTCGGGGAGCAGGAGTCGCCTGCCGGCAGCGACGCCGACGCCTCCTACGCGGGGCCGCCCGCCCCCGTAGGTGCCGTCCGGGTCCGGCTGGCCAGCGGTCATGGTTGGGCTGACCTGCGCGGTGCCACGACGTGCGAAGCCATCACTGCCGCGGAAGCCGAAGCCGTGCTGGCACGCCTGGGGCCGGACCCGCTCCGGAACCTGCGCGGTGACGCCGGCCGCTTCGCCAGGAACCTCCGCACCCGCAAGAGTCCCGTCGCGGCACTGCTGATGGACCAGAAGATCATCGCCGGCGTGGGCAACGTCTATCGTGCCGAGGTCCTGTTCCGCCGCCGGCTGGACCCCTGGATGCCGGGGACGGACGTGACGGAACCGGACGCCCGGAACCTGTGGCGCGACGTCGTCAGCGTCATGACTGATGGTGTGGCGGACGGCAGGATCATCACCACACCCCCGCGGTACTGGGCGGTCAACGGCACCACGGCGGCAAAAGCTGTCCGTGCCGGGCAGGACGTTCCGGCCAAGGGCGGCAGCTTTCCGCGCGGCGAGGACGCCCACTACGTCTACAAGCGGCAGGGGCTGCCATGCCGGGTCTGCCGCACCCTGGTGCTGATCGCCGAACTCGCCGGCCGCAACCTGTACTGGTGCCCGTTCTGTCAGCAGCCGCAGGAATAACTGGTGCCCGCCCGGGCCGCAACAGGGCACTTTGGCGCGGACCCGCCGGGCAGTACCGTACCTTCGGCCCAGGCGGGCCGGCAAAGTGCCCCACGACCGCACGCCGGCAACATTAAAAAGCAAAGGCCCCTCCGAGGAGGGGCCTTTGCTGGTTGGAGGGGACGACGGGAATCGAACCCGCGTAATCAGTTTGGAAGACTGAGGCTTTACCATTAAGCTACGTCCCCGAAGGAAGCTCCGTTTTCGCGGAATCTTCGGGCTGGCTGTTCAAGCCGGATACAACTAAACCTAATCCATGGCCCACGTGTCAAATGTGCATTCGCGACGCGTATCACCGTAGACTTGCCTGTGCACTTACGGGGTGTAGCTCAGCTTGGCTAGAGCGCCTGCTTTGGGAGCAGGAAGTCGCAGGTTCAAATCCTGTCACCCCGACTCTGCGGCCCGGCCATTCGGATCGGGCAGGAACATTGCGTTTCGCAGAGACCCATCCCACAATCCCAGGAGTACTTAGACCGTGAAGAGCGCTGTCGAGAACCTCACCCCCACGCGGGTCAAGCTCAACGTTGAGGTTCCCTTTGAGGAACTGAAGCCCAGCATCGACTCGGCTTACAAGACCGTTGCTTCGCAGATCCAGGTCCCTGGGTTCCGTAAGGGCAAGGTCCCCGCAAAGCTCATCGACCAGCGCGTCGGCCGCGGCTATGTCCTCGAAACCGCCATCAACGACGGCCTCAACGGCTGGTACCAGGCTGCCGTGCAGGAATCCGGCATCCGCCCCCTGAGCCGTCCCGAGGTTGAGATCACCGAGGTTCCGGACCCCTCCGCCACCGACGGCGGCCTGAAGTTCGCTGCCGAGGTTGACGTCCGTCCCGAGATCGAACTGCCCGACTACGCCGGCATCAAGGTTGAGGTTGCCGCCGCCGAGTCCTCCGACGAAGACGTTGACAAGGCCCTGGAAGAACTCCGCGGCCGCTTCGGCACGCTGAAGTCAGTTGACCGCCCGGCCGCCGACGGTGACTTCCTCACCATCGACATCACCGCCACGATCGACGGCGAAGAGGTTGACTCCGCCGCGGGCCTGTCCTACCAGGTGGGCGCCGGCACCATGCTTGAGGGCATGGACGAGGCCGTCACCGGCCTCAGCGTCGACGAAGACGCGATCTTCGACACCACCCTTGTCGGCGGCGACCACGCCGGCGAAGCTGCACAGGTGAAGGTTGCCGTCAAGGCCGTCAAGGAGCGCGAGCTGCCTGAGGCCAACGACGAGTTCGCCCAGCTGGCTTCCGAGTTCGACACCCTCGCCGAACTGCGCGAAGACCTGGCCAAGCAGGCAGCTGAGTCCAAGGTTGTCGAGCAGGGCGTCGAGGCCCGCGACAAGGTCCTGGACAAGCTCGTTGAGCTGGTCGAGGTTCCCGTGCCGGACAGCGTTGTCGAAGAGCAGCTCGAGGCCCACTTCAAGGAAGGCAACGGCCACGGCGAAGGCGAGCACGACACCGAGGAGCACCGTGAGGAAGTGCGCGCAAACACCGCCCGCGCTTTCCAGAACGAGATCATCCTCGACGCCATCGCCGAGAAGGAAGAAGTCGACGTCAGCCAGAATGAGCTGATCGACTACATCGTCACCACGGCCAGCCAGTACGGCATGGACCCCAACCAGTTCGCCCAGATCATCGATCAGAGCGGCCAGGTCCCCATGATGGTTTCCGAGGTCCGCCGCCGCAAGGCGCTGGCAGTGGTGCTGGGCCAGGCCACGGTCACCGACTCCGAAGGCAACACCGTTGACCTGAGCGACTTCGTCCGCCCCGGCGGCGAAGAGGAAGCTCCGGTTGCCGACGCCGAGGCCACCGGGGCTGACGCCGCAGAGGGCGAAGCCACTGAGGTTCCTGCCGAGGACGAGAAGGCTGAAGCCAAGGCATAGCCTCCACACAGGCATAGACGAACGGCCCCCGGATCAACTGATCCGGGGGCCGTTCGCGTTGAAACGCCGCGGCAGGGCGCCGGGCGCCGGCATCGTGCGCCGTCAGCGAACAGCCGCTGGGGCGCGAACAAAATGTCGGTGAAACCGGTTAGTGTCCAAGTAGTGATTTTCAGTGATGTCACCGTCACCAGCGAGAGGTAAGTAAACATGTCACAGCACCAAGAGGCCCCCCGGATGGCGACCGTCGATCCCGCAGCCCAGGACAACTACATTTACAACCGACTCCTGAAGGAGCGCATCATCTGGCTCGGGTCGGAGGTGCGTGACGACAACGCCAACGCCATCTGCTCGCAGCTGCTGCTCCTCTCCGCCGAGAACCCCGAGAAGGACATCTACCTTTACATCAACTCTCCCGGCGGATCCGTGACGGCCGGCATGGCCATCTACGACACCATGCAGTTCATCCCCAACGACGTCGTCACCGTGGCCACCGGCCTTGCCGCTTCCATGGGGCAGTTCCTGCTCTCCTCCGGCACCAAGGGCAAGCGCTACGCGACCCCCAACGCCCGCGTCCTGATGCACCAGCCCTCGGGCGGCATCGGCGGCACTGCGTCGGACATCAAGATCCAGGCTGAGCTCATCCTGCACATGAAGAAGGTCATGGCAGAGCTGACCGCCGACCAGACCGGCCAGACCGTCGAGACCATCCTCAAGGACAACGACCGCGACAAGTGGTTCACGGCCGCCGAAGCGCTCGAGTACGGCTTCTTCGACAAGATCGCCGCGCACGCGGGCTCCGTCTCCGGCGGCGGCGGAACCTCCAACGGCTCCGGCCAGTCGTCCTCCGAGAACTAATTCCCGGCTACCAGAACCCTTTCGATCAGGAGCAATAACTATGAACTACAACTTCGGGTGGTCTGCCGGTAATCTTCCGTCCAGCCGCTACGTCCTGCCGCAGTTCGAGGAACGCACACCTTACGGCTTCAAGCGCCAGGACCCGTACACCAAGCTCTTCGAGGACCGCATCATCTTCCTCGGCGTGCAGGTGGATGACGCCTCGGCCGATGACGTCATGGCCCAGCTGCTGGTGCTCGAGTCCACTGACCCGGACCGCGACATCACCCTCTACATCAACTCTCCCGGCGGTTCGTTCACGGCAATGACTGCCATCTACGACACCATGCAGTACATCCGCCCGGAGATCCAGACGGTGTGCCTGGGCCAGGCCGCCAGCGCCGCAGCCGTCCTGCTCGCTGCAGGTACCCCGGGCAAGCGCCTGGCACTGCCCAACGCCCGCGTCCTGATCCACCAGCCCGCGCTGTCCGGCGGCCAGGGCGGACAGGCATCGGACCTGGAGATCCAGGCAGCCGAAGTGATGCGCATGCGGTCCTGGCTCGAGGACACCCTCGCCCACCACTCCGGCCGGACGTCCGAGCAGGTCAACAACGACATCGAGCGCGACAAGATCCTGACCGCGGCAGAGGCACAGTCCTACGGCCTGATCGACCAGGTCCTGGATTCACGCAAGATCAAACCTCAGGCAATTACGAGGTAGCAGTACCCAAAACGCCGGCGGGGCCAGTTCATTTTGGCCCCGCCGGCCTTTTCCTTCCACCCTTGGGAGCCAATGTGACCTAGAGTGGAAGTTGTCACAAACCGGCCCGCACGGTCCGGGGAAGATTCCAGCAACGGTGCAAGCTGCGCGGCAGCAGGATACTAAGGGGTTCACATATGGCTCGGATTGGCGAGAGCACGGATCTGCTGAAGTGCTCTTTCTGCGGAAAGAGCCAGAAGCAGGTGCGGAAGCTCATTGCCGGGCCCGGTGTCTACATCTGTGATGAGTGCATCGAACTGTGCAACGAAATCATCGAAGAGGAACTCGCCGAAGTCGCAGACCTTGGCAGCTTTGAACTGCCCAAGCCACGGGAGATCTTCGACTTCCTGCAGGAATACGTCATTGGCCAGGAACCGGCCAAACGGTCCCTCGCCGTCGCGGTTTACAACCACTACAAACGCATCCAGGCCGGCCACGCGCCGAAGTCCGGAAACCTCGGCGACGGCGGCCACCACGACGACGTCGAGATCGCCAAGTCAAACATCCTGCTGATCGGCCCCACGGGCTGCGGAAAAACCTACCTCGCCCAGACGCTCGCCCGCCGCCTCAACGTGCCGTTCGCCGTCGCCGACGCCACCGCACTGACCGAGGCCGGGTATGTCGGCGAAGACGTCGAAAACATCCTCCTGAAGCTCATCCAGGCCGCGGACTACGACGTCAAGAAGGCCGAGCAGGGCATCATCTACATCGACGAGATCGACAAGATCTCGCGGAAGAGCGAAAATCCGTCGATAACCCGCGATGTTTCCGGTGAAGGCGTGCAGCAGGCGCTCCTGAAAATCCTCGAAGGCACTGTTGCCTCGGTGCCGCCGCAGGGCGGACGCAAGCACCCGCACCAGGAATTCATCCAGATAGACACCACGAACGTCCTGTTCATCGTCGCAGGTGCCTTCGCCGGACTCGAAGAGATCATCGGGTCCCGGTCCGGCCGCAAGGGTATCGGCTTCGGTGCACCCCTGAACGACGCGAGCAAGAAGGTGGATTCCTACGGCGAAGTGATGCCGGAGGACCTGCTTAAGTTCGGCCTGATCCCCGAGTTCATTGGCCGCCTCCCGGTCATCACCACGGTTTCCAACCTGGACCGTGACGCCCTGATCCAGATCCTGTCCACGCCCAAGAACGCACTGGTCAAGCAGTACCAGAAGATGTTCCAGATTGACGGCGTGGAGCTGGTCTTCGACGACGGTGCCCTGGACGCGATCGCCGAACAAGCCCTGGAGCGCGGCACGGGAGCCCGCGGACTGCGCGCCATCCTTGAGGAAGTCCTGTTGCCGGTGATGTTCGATCTTCCCAGCCGTGAAGACGTGGCCAGCGTGGTCATCACCGAGGATGTCGTCCTCCGCGGCGCCGAGCCCACCATGATCCCGCACGTGACCAAGCGGCGGAAGTCCGCCTGAGCCGCGTTGCCCGCAACACCCCCGTCAGCGGTGGCTGCCGCCTGCGCAGCCACCCCTACCTGAAGGATTAGCCATGACTGAAACCGCCAAGAACCGGGCCGACTTCTGGTTTGATCCGCTGTGCCCGTTCGCCTGGATCACCTCACGCTGGATCGGCGAGGTGGAAGCCGTCCGCGACATCGAAACGGTCTGGCACGTGATGAGCCTGGCAGTCCTCAACGAAGGACGCGACCTCGACCCCGAGTACCGCAAGTCCATGGACAACGCGTGGGGCATGGTCCGCGTGATCATCGCCGCCCAGCAGGAACACGGCGACGCCACCGTCAAGGCTCTCTACGATGCCATGGGCACCCTGATCCACGAGGGCGGCGAAAAGGACCGTACCGTCGTCATCACGAAGGCCCTGGCCGAGTGCGGGCTTCCCGCCTCCCTGGCAGA
Source organism: Pseudarthrobacter sp. SORGH_AS 212 (assembly GCF_030818145.1). Taxonomy (NCBI): domain Bacteria; kingdom Bacillati; phylum Actinomycetota; class Actinomycetes; order Micrococcales; family Micrococcaceae; genus Pseudarthrobacter; species Pseudarthrobacter sp. SORGH_AS 212. The sequence goes on from NZ_JAUTAA010000001.1 coordinate 3,977,474, forward strand.
GGCTGCTGATTCTGACGCCTACGATGCCAAGCTCCGGGCCAGCCACGAAGAAGGCATCTCCCTCGTGGGCCAGGACGTCGGCACCCCGGTTGTCGCCTTCAACGGCACGGCATTCTTCGGACCGGTCCTCACCCGCATCCCGCGCGGTGACGTGGCCGGCAAGCTGTGGGACGCCACCACTGCGATTGCCTCCTACCCGCACTTCTTCGAGCTGAAGCGCAGCCGGACCGAACGCCCCGAATTCGGCTGAGCCGGTACGCGGCCGCCGCCGCAGAAGTCCTCAAAGGGCCCCGGAAGAACTACTGCCATGTAGTTCTTCCGGGGCCCTTGTGCTTGCCTGCGCGCAGGATCAAAATAGTTCTTACCAACTTCGAAAGAAGGGGGACGCAGGAACCAAAGATCCAGTGAAATGTATTCGACGCAGCCTTTGGCGGAGCCGGATACGAGCGACCAGTGACGAGGTAGGAAGACCTGGAAATCCCCGGATCCTGCCAGACCATCAAGTTCGTCACGAGATGGCCGAAAAGTCGAAGCCCCACCAACGGCAAAACGCTGATGGGGCTTCCCCTTTGCCCTGAAACAGGGCGTGGGCCGGACTAGACGGCCGCTGTCTCCTCGGGCGCAGCCAGGGTCACGTCGCTCACGGTCAGTTCCCCTTCGCCCACCACCAGGGTGATCTCCCGGGCGTTGGAGGCCGCCTTGAGATCGGAAAGGCCGGCCTTCAGCTGGTTGGTGAAAGCCTCCGAAGCGCTGATGGTCGCGGAGAGGACCTCTGTCCGCTGCTTCACCTTTGCCTCGGACTTTGCCTTGCGGACACCACTGAGCGCATTTCCGACAGTGGCCAGCATGGTGGTGTCGCCGTCCACCTCGACGCCGGCCGGCCACGCGGCGCGGTGTACCGAGCCCGTGCGCCACCAGCCCCAGACTTCCTCGGTGGCAAACGGCAGGAACGGCGCGAAGAGGCGCAGCAGCGTATCCAGCGTGGTGGCCAGGGCCGCCAGCACCGATGCCTGCTCCGCTTCGCCGGCCGCACCGTAGGCACGGTCCTTGATGAGCTCCACGTAATCGTCCGTGAACTGCCAGAAGAACGTCTCGGTCAGCTGCAGGGCCCGGGCGTAGTCGTAGTTATCGAACGCCTTCGTGGCCTGGGCAACGACGTCGGACAGCTGGGCCAGCAGGGCACGGTCCAGCTTGTTGGTCAGCACCGAGAGATCGCCGGACACCACAGAGTTTTCCGTGGCACCGAGGTTCAGCACGAACTTGGAGGCGTTCAGGAGTTTGATGGCCAGGCGGCGGCCGATCTTCATCTGGGCGATCTCGTAGGCGGTGTCGGCGCCCAGGCGGGCCGAGGCCGCCCAGTAGCGGACGGCGTCCGAGCCGTACTCGTTGAGGACATCCGTGGGTACCACCACGTTGCCCTTGGACTTGGACATCTTCTTGCGGTCCGGGTCCAGGATCCAGCCGGAGATGGCCGCGTGCTTCCATGGTGCGGTTTTCTGCAGTGCATCGGCACGGACCGCGGAGGAGAACAGCCAGGTGCGGATGATGTCGTGGCCCTGCGGGCGGAGGTCGAAGGGGAAGACCTTGTCGAACAGGGTCTCGTCCCGGCTCCAGCCGCCAACGATCTGCGGGGTCAGCGAGGACGTGGCCCAGGTGTCCAGGACGTCCGCGTCGCCGGTGAAGCCGTTGGGCTGGTCGCGAAGGGATTCGTCGAACCCCGGGGCTGCATCCGCCGCGGGGTCCACCGGCAGCATGTCATCGGAGGGAAGGACGGGGTTGTCGTAGTCCGGGTTGCCCTGGGCGTCCAACGGGTACCAGACGGGGATGGGTACGCCGAAGAAACGCTGCCGGGATACCAGCCAGTCACCGTTCAGGCCGGCAATCCAGTTTTCGTAGCGGGAGCGCATGAAGGGCGGGTGGAAGTTGATCTCCTGGCCCCTGGCGATCAGGCGTTCGCGGCGCTCTTCATCGCGGCCGCCGTTGCGGATATACCACTGGCGTGAGGTCACAACCTCGAGCGGCTTGTCACCTTTTTCGAAGAAGTTCACCGGATGGGTGATCTTCTTCGGTTCGCCGTCCAGCAGGCCGGCAGCGCCGAGCAGTTCAACCACTGCTTCCTTCGCGGAGAACGCCGTCTTGCCGGCGATCGCAGCGTAGGCCTCTTTGCCGGCCTCCGTGGTGATCCAGTCCGGTGTTTCGGCGATGATGCGGCCGTCGCGGCCCATGATGGCCCGGGTGGGCAGCTGGAGTTCACGCCACCAGGTGACGTCGGTGAGGTCGCCGAAGGTACACACCATGGCGATGCCTGAGCCCTTGTCGGCCTTGGCCAGCGGGTGGGCCTTAACCTCAAGCTCTACGTCGAAGAGGGGAGACCGCACGGTCTTGCCGAACAGCGGCTGGTACCGCTCGTCGTCGGGATTTGCCACCAGCGCGGCACACGCGGCCAGGAGCTCCGGGCGGGTGGTCTCGATGAAGATCTTGTCCCCGGCTTCGGTGAAGAAGGGGTAGCGGTAGTAGGCGCCGGGAACCTCGCGGTCCTCCAGTTCGGCCTGGGCAACGGCGGTGCGGAACGTGACGTCCCACAGGGTGGGTGCCTCCGCCATGTAGGCGTCACCGGCGGCCAGGTTGGCCAGGAACGCGCGCTGGGATACGGCGCGGGAGGTGTCATCGATGGTGCGGTAGGTCAGGTTCCAGTCGACGGACAGGCCGAGGGTCTGGAACAGGTTTTCGAAGACCTTCTCGTCCTCGACGGCGAGTTCCTCGCACAGTTCGATGAAGTTCTGGCGCGACACGACGTCGAAGTCGCGCTGGTTCTTGGCAGGTTGTGCCGGCGGCCGGTAGTCGGCGTGGTACGGGATGGCGGGATCGCAGCGCACACCGTAGTAGTTTTGCACCCGTCGTTCGGTGGGCAGGCCGTTGTCGTCCCAGCCCATGGGGTAGAAGACGTTCTTGCCCGTCATCCGCATGTACCGCGCCTGGACGTCGGTCTGCGTAAAGGAGAACATGTGGCCCACGTGCAGCGAGCCCGACGCCGTCGGCGGGGGAGTGTCGATCGAGTAGACCTGCTCCCGGGTGGTGTCCGGGTTGAACCTGTAGGTTCCTTCCTCCAGCCAACGCCGGGTCAGGGTGGCCTCGAGGCCTTCCAGTGCCGGCTTGTCAGGAACGTTGATGGGGGCGGTGGTGGGCGTGTCTGTACCCTGTATGTCTTCAGCCATTGGGCAATTCTTTCATGCTCCGTTCAATCCCGGAGAAACGCTTGTGGCGCGGGCAGCATCCTGCCGTAGATCCGGCCCGAGGGGGCGCCCGCTTGACGCTGTGTAACGCGTGGTCCGCCTGATGCCGGAACCTCCCGTTAGGGTGGTGCCATGACTGACGATTTGCAGCACAGCAAGGCAGCCCTGGTGACCGGTGCAAGCACCGGTATTGGTGAGGCGACGGTGCGCGCACTGCGCGCGGAAGGCTGGACGGTGTTCGCCGTAGCCCGCCGCGAAGACCGCCTCGCGTCCCTGGCAGCGGAGACCGGCGCCGTCGCCGTTCCTGCTGACATTGCCGAGGACGACGACGTGTCCCGGCTGGTGGAAAAGGTCACTGCTGCCGGGGGCATCGATACGCTCATCAACATTGCCGGCGGCGCCCGCGGAGCGGACCGGGTGGCGGAAGCCAGCACTGCGGACTGGGAGTGGATGTACCGCGTCAACGTGCTGGGCACCATGAAACTGACCCGTGCGTTCCTGCCGATGCTCCGTGCCAACGGCGAGGGAACGGTGCTGAACCTGACCTCCACTGCCGCGATTGCAGCCTACGAAGGCGGTGGCGGCTACAACGCGGCCAAGTTTGCCCAGCACGCCCTCACCAACGCGCTTCGGCTGGAGGAAGTGGAAAACAACATCCGGGTGATCGAAGTGGCGCCGGGCCTGGTGCAAACCGAGGAATTCGCGCTCAACCGCCTGGGCAGCGAACAGGCTGCGGGCAAGGTCTACGAAGGCGTGGAGAAGCCGCTGACCGCGGCGGACGTGGCCGACGTCGTCCGGTACGCCGTCAGCGTCCCGCACCACGTCAATCTGGACGAAATAGTCATCCGGCCGGTGGCCCAGGCCGCCAACCACAAGCTGATCCGTAAAGGCTGAGCCCGCCGGAAGGTCGGCGGCGCTCCCCGGCCTTGCGGTCGAATTTTCAGGCGGCCGGAACCGCGACCGTTGCGAGGATGGCCGCGTGGTCGGTACCCGGAACCCCGTGGACCTGGTAGCCGCTGCTTCCCACCCTGGGACTTGTCACCATGTGGTCAATGGCGATGCCGGGCAGGTGCGTGCCATCCATGGGCCACGTAGGCAGGAGCCTGGAACCGGAGGCAGCAGCCACGTCCACCAGGCCCTCCTCCCCGGCCCGGAGAAGGCTCCGGAACTCCGCATGGTCGTAGGTGGCGTTGAAATCACCCATCAACAGCCTGTGGCCGCGCCGATCCGCCAACCGGGACAAGGCCCTGAGGTCGCTCCGCCATTGCCCCACCCGGGTGTCCACCGGGGGCAGGGTGTGGACGTTGGTCAGTTCAAGAACGGCACTGGCACCAGCCGCGCTTCCGGTGGCCGTGAGCCTGACCGTCGGCATCAGGAACGGGGTGTCCGGCAGCACACCCACCGGCTCCAGCGGATGGCTGGAGTACACGGCGCTGCCGGCGCCGTCGTCCGTGGGCTGGCTGATCCGGTGGGGCAGCAGCGCATCGAGGCCTTCAGCGGCCAAGCGTTCCTGCAGGCCCTGTGAGTGTTCCTGGATGGCGAGGAGCGCCACCTTCTTCTCCCGCACCAGCCCGACAATGGTGGCGGCGTCAGCCCGGCCAAACTGTGAATTGATGCTCATCACGTTCAGCTCCACCGTGGCCGGCGGCTGCTGCTCCGCAGGCGACGCCGCCGGCGCTGCGGCAGCGGCGGGGGAGGGGCGGGCAACGTCCAGGGGAAAGAGCCAGAAGAGCTGGCACGCCAGGAGTGCTGCCGTCACCAGTTGCAGCCACCTCCTGCCCCCGAACAATGACAGGACCAGGGCCACGCCCGCAGGGACCGCCAGCCACGGCGTGAAGGCCAGCAACTGGACCACCAGGACCGGCCATTCCGCGCCGACAGCCCGGAAAACGGACATCACCAGCACCGGCACTGCGGCCAGGAGCGACAACCACGTGCACACGGTGGGGAGGCGCGAGCGGACCCGCCAGCCGGAAGCAGTCATGAGAGTGAGTCTAGGCACTTCAGCCGCCCGAACCCGCGGCTGACCGGTGCGCCGCCACGGGCCGGACCCGGGGAATGGAAATGCAGGGGGACCCGATAGTAGACTCGTCAAAGGCTATGACCCGGCAATCACCGGTGAGCTTCCGGAAGAACGCACCACCTGCCGTCCGCGGCGCGTGCCAGTAGAACCGGACGGGTAAGCCCGTTACAGCAGTAATGAGAGGCCGGGGCAGCACCGTTCCTGTGGAACACGCTGCACCGGTAAGTGAGGTGGTACCGCGGTAAGCGTGCAGTCCTTGGACCGCACGGCAAGCCGTCCTCGCATCCCGGAAAGTGTCCGGCAACTGCCGGTTCGCCCAGCTCAACCCAGGATGTCGAGAATGACGTATTATCCCAAGGCCTCAGCCTCCACCAGCGGCGGCCCGTCCGACGGCCGCGCAGGCGTATCCGCCTCCGTGAAGTTTCCGGAGATCGAAGAGCGCATCCTGAAGTACTGGGACCGGGACGGTACCTTCCAGGCCAGCATCGACCAGCGCAGCGCCGACCTGCCCGGCGGCGAGCCCGGCAGCAACGAGTTTGTGTTCTACGACGGTCCGCCCTTCGCCAACGGACTCCCGCACTACGGCCACTTGCTGACCGGCTACGCCAAGGACCTGGTGGGCCGGTTCCAGACCCAGCGCGGCAAGCGCGTTGAGCGGCGCTTCGGCTGGGACACCCATGGCCTCCCGGCAGAGCTGGAAGCCATGAAGCAGCTGGGCATGACCGACAAAACCCAGATCGAAGCCATGGGCATCGACAAATTCAATGACGCCTGCCGCGCTTCAGTGATGAAGTACGCCGACGAATGGCGCGCGTACGTCACCCGCCAGGCGCGCTGGGTGGACTTCGACAACGACTACAAGACGCTCAACGTCGAGTACATGGAGTCCGTCCTCTGGGCCTTCAAGCAGCTGCACGAGAAGGGCCTCACCTATAACGGCTACCGCGTCCTGCCCTACTGCTGGAAGGACGAGACACCGCTGTCCAACCATGAGCTGCGCATGGACGACGACGTCTACAAGAACCGCCAGGACCAGACCGTCACAGTCACGTTCCCCATCCTCGCGGGTGATTCGGAACTCTCCCGGCAGCTCGCAGGCGTACAGGCCCTCGCCTGGACCACCACCCCCTGGACGCTTCCCACCAACGCCGCGCTCGCCGTCGGGCCTTCCATCACGTACGCGGTGCTGCCCGCCGGGCCCAACGGCATCAAGGCCGCATCCGCCGATGCTCCTGTGGCCGGCACCTTCCTCCTTGCTGCCGACCTCATCGCCGCCTACGCCAAGGACCTCGGCTACGACGGTTTCGAAGATGCGGAAGCGGCAGTGGTGTCCACCCACACCGGTACCGAACTTGAGGGGCTGCAGTACCAGCGCCTCTGGGACGACTTCAGCGACGACGAAAAATACGGCATGGAGAACGCCTGGCGCTTCCTCGTGGCTGACTACGTGACCACCACGGACGGCACCGGCATCGTCCACCAGGCCCCCGCCTACGGTGAAGACGACCAGAAGGTCTGTGAAGAGGCGGGCATCCCGGTGGTGCTCTCCGTCGACGAAGGCGCCAAGTTCCTGCCGCTGTTCAAGCACGGTGACCTCCACGACATCGCCGGCCTGCAGGTCTTCGAGGCCAACAAGCCCATCACCCAGGTGCTCCGCGCCCAGGGCCGGCTGGTCCGGCAGGCCAGCTACGAGCACAGCTACCCGCACTGCTGGCGCTGCCGCAACCCGCTGATCTACCGTGCGGTGTCCTCGTGGTACGTGGAGGTCACCAAGTTCAAGGACCGCATGTCCGAACTGAACCAGGAGATCAACTGGATCCCGGGGAACGTCAAGGACGGGCAGTTCGGCAAATGGCTGGCGAATGCCCGCGACTGGTCCATCAGCCGCAACAGGTACTGGGGCAGCCCCATCCCCGTGTGGCAGTCCAGCGACCCCGAGTACCCGCGCACCGACGTCTACGGCTCGCTGGCCGAGATCGAGGCGGACTTCGGCCGGCTGCCGCTGAACAAGGACGGCCAGGTTGACCTGCACCGCCCCTTCATCGACGAACTGACCCGGCCCAACCCGGACGATCCCCGCACGCCCGAAGAAGGCCAGTCCGTGATGCGGCGCGTGGAGGACGTCCTGGACGTCTGGTTCGATTCCGGTTCCATGCCGTACGGCCAGGTCCACTACCCGTTCGAGAACGAAGCCTGGTTCGACACCCACAACCCCGCGGACTTCATCGTGGAGTACATCGGCCAGACGCGCGGCTGGTTCTACATGCTGCACATCCTGTCCACCGCGCTGTTCGACCGGCCGGCATTCCGGAACGTCATCAGCCACGGCATCGTGCTGGGCTCCGACGGGCAGAAGATGTCCAAGAGCCTCCGGAACTACCCGGACGTGTCCGAAGTGCTGGACCGTGACGGTTCCGACGCCATGCGCTGGTTCCTGATGTCCAGCCCGATCCTGCGCGGCGGCAACCTGATCGTCACCGAGCAGGGCATCCGCGACGGCGTCCGCCAGGTCATCCTGCCGCTGTGGAACGTGTACAGCTTCTTCACGCTCTACACCAACGCAGCCAACGTAGTTGACGGTACAGCCAGGGGCTACGAGGCCAAGCTCCGCTACGACGGATACGCCGACACGATGGACCAGTACCTGCTGGCCAACACCGGCGACCTGGTCCGCACCATGACGGACCGGCTGGACGATTACGACATCTCCGGCGCCTGCGACGCGCTGCGCAGCTACCTGGACATGCTCACCAACTGGTACGTCCGCCGCAGCCGCCAGCGGTTCTTCGACGAGGACCAGGATGCTTTCGACGCCCTGTACACCGCACTGGAGACCGTATCCCGTGCTTCAGCGTCCCTGCTGCCCCTGGTCACTGAGGAAATCTGGCGCGGCCTGACCGGCGGCCGTTCCGTGCACCTGGCCGACTGGCCGGACGCGGACCTCTTCCCGGCCAACCCGGACCTCGTTGACGCCATGGACAAGGTGCAGCAGATCTGCTCCACCGGATCCTCGCTCCGCAAAGCCGCCAACCTGCGTGTCCGCCTGCCGCTGCAGGAACTCACCGTGGTGGCACCCGGTGCGGACGCGCTGGAAGGCTTTGCCGCCGTCGTCGCGGACGAACTGAACATCCGCTCCGTCCGCCTCCTCGACGCCGCGACTGCCTCCCCGGAGGAGTTCGGCATCCAGCAGAAGCTGGTGGTGAACGCCCGCGCCGCAGGGCCGCGCCTTGGCAAGAACGTCCAGCTGGCCATCAAGGGCTCAAAGTCCGGGGACTGGTCTGTCGATGACTCGGGCGTCGTCACCGCAGGGGGCCTGCAACTGGAGCCGCAGGAATACACCCTCGAGACGGTGGTTGCAGAGTCCGACGGCGGTGCTGCCGCCTCTGCGTCTTCTGCTGTGGCAGTTCTCCCGGGCGGCGGCTTCGTGGTCCTGAACACCGAGGTCACACCGGAGCTGGAAGCCGAAGGCCTGGCCCGCGACATGGTCCGCGCCATCCAGCAGGCCCGCAAGGACGCCGGGCTCAACGTCAGCGACCGCATCCGGACCACTGTTACCGCCCCGCAGCACGTCGTGGACGCCCTGCAGGCAAATGCGGAACTGGTCAAGGGGGAAACGCTGACGGTGGACCTGACGGCCGAACCGGCAGACGTGCCCGAGCCCGCCGTCGTCGTTGAAAAAGTGGAGGCATAAGGCATGACTGACGAATTTTCCGTGGAAAGTGTCTACGCCGAGCTGCTGGGGCGTGCGCCGGAAAACAAGATGGAGCCCCGGCTCGCCCCGCTGTTCCGCGCCATGGACGTGCTCGGCGAGCCCAACAAGGCGTTCCCGATCATCCACGTAACCGGAACCAACGGCAAGACGTCCACGTCCCGCATGATCGAGTCCGTGCTGCGGGCCCAGGGCCTGAGCACGGGGCGCTACACCAGCCCGCACCTGTCCAAGGTCACGGAACGGATCAGCATTGACGGGCACCCGGTCTCCGACGAGACGTTTGTTCGGATCTGGGACGAGATCCGTCCTTACCTGCAGATCGTGGATGCCGAGCTGGAGGCGGACGGGCAGCCCCGCCTGACGTACTTCGAATGCCTCACCATCCTGGGCTTCGCCGTTTTCGCCGACCAGCCCGTCAACGTGGCCATCATCGAAGTGGGCCTGGGCGGCATCACCGACGCCACCAACGTGGGCGACGGACAGGTATCGGTGATCACCCCGATCTCGCTGGACCACACGGACCTGCTGGGGGACACCACCGAGGACATCGCGCACGAAAAAGCCGGCATCATCAAGCCGGGCGGCTTCCTTGTCAGTGCCGCGCAGCCGCTGGACGCCGCGCAGGTCCTGCTGGAAAAAGCCAAGGAACTTGGCGTGCCGTTCCGCTTCGAGGGCGTGGAGTTCGGCGTCGAATCCCGCACCGTTGCCGTGGGCGGCCAGATGGTCACCATCCAGGGCATCGCCGGGCGCTACCCGGACCTGCTGGTACCGCTCCATGGCGCCCACCAGGCGCAGAACGCAGCCGTGGCCGTGGCAGCCCTGGAAGCGTTCTTCGGCGGCGAAAAGGAACTGCCCTTCGACGTCCTGCAGGAAGGCTTCGCCGCCGCAACCTCGCCCGGCAGGCTGGAAGTGGTGCGGTCTGCGCCCACCATCATCGTGGACGCAGCCCACAACCCGGACGGCATCAAGGCGTCGGCCGCGGCTCTGAAGGAGGCCTTTACCTTCTCCCGGCTGGTCCCGGTGGTGGGCGTGCTTAAGGAGAAGGACGCGGAGGAAATCCTCCGTGAACTCAAGGAATCCCTGGGCGACGTGGCGGAGGAATACTGCTTCACGCAGTCCAATTCACCCCGCGCCGTGCCGGCGGCCGAACTGGCCGAGCTGGCCATTGACCTCGGCTTTGGCGAGGACAACGTCCATGTCGAAGAAAAGCTCGACGACGCCCTGGAATGGGCGGTGGAACGGGCCGAAGCCAACGACGACCTCTCCGGCGGCGTGCTGGTCACCGGCTCCATCACCCTCGTGGCCGAGGCCCGCATCCTGCTCGGAAAGACGGAGGCGTAGCCCATGGCCAGGCTGACCAAGGCCCAGCGCGAATGGCGCCCGGGCATGCCCAAGAAGCGGCGCTCCACCAAGGTCATGTTCGCTTCGACGGTGCTCCTGCTGGAGGCGTTCGTCATGTTCTTTGCCACCCTGGCAGTGTTCGGCCTGCGCCGCGGCGAGTTTCCACCGGCGCTTATCCTGGGTGTCGGGATTGCCCTGAGCGTGGTCATGGTGCTGGCCTGCGCGGTCCTCCGCAAGCCCTGGGGCATCGGACTGGGCTGGGTGCTGCAGGTGGTGCTGATCCTCACCGGCATCTTCGAACCTGCCATGTTCCTGGTGGGCGCACTGTTTGCCATCTGCTGGTGGTACGGCATCCGCACCGGAATCAGGCTGGACCGCGAGGCCGGGCAACGCGAACGTGAACAGGCCGCGTGGGAGGCAGCCAACCCGGACCAGGCCGCCGGATCCGGTCAGGCCCAGTAGAGCAGTCCCCGTAGACTTGACCCGAAACCCCACCAACGCATTGGAGCAGTTGTGACCACTGAGCGCACCCTCGTCCTGATCAAGCCCGACGGCGTCGCCCGTAACCTCACCGGCGCCATCCTGGCCCGGATCGAAGCCAAGGGCTACGCCCTGGCCGAACTCAAAAAGGTGAACGCCACCCGCGAGCTCCTGGAACAGCACTACGAAGAGCACGTGGGCAAGCCGTTCTACGAGCCGCTGGTGGAGTTCATGCTCAGCGGGCCCGTGGTTGCCGCGATCTTCGAAGGCCACCGCGTCATCGAAGGCTTCCGTTCACTGGCAGGCACCACCGACCCCACCACCGCGGCTCCGGGCACCATCCGTGGCGACTTCGGCCGCGACTGGGGACTGAAGGTGCAGCAGAACCTGGTTCACGGGTCAGACTCCACCGACTCCGCTGAGCGCGAGATCAAAATCTGGTTCTAGTACCCGCCCCCGCGCCGCCCTGGCGGCGCGGACCAACAGGTAAGGCCAATGTTCTTCGCGAACATTGGCCTTACCTGTTACTTCGAGTGGTTTGGGCGGCTAGAACCCTGAGGTGCCGGCGAACACCTGGATGAAGGCGAAGAAGATGCTGGCAATGACGCCCACGTAGATCAGCGCCACGATGATCCAGCCGGAATCGGCCACGACGCGGGCGGCGCCCGACGGCACGGGAATGACACCGGCCGAGATGTTGCGGATGGTTGTCCAGACAAACAGCGGAATCATCGCGGCCCAGACGATCATGCAGAAAGGGCACAGGACGTGGATGTCATACAGGGCCTGGGACCACAGCCACACCACGAAGATGAAGCCGAGCGTGACGCCGGCCTGCAGCCCCATCCAGTACCAGCGGGCAAAGGTTGCGCCGGAGAGCAGGGCCATGCCCACGGTGATGATGATGGCGAACGCCACGATCCCAATGAACATGTTGGGGAAGCCAAAGAGTGAACTCTGCCAGGTCTTCATCACTTCGCCGCAGGAGATGAACGGGTTCACATCGCACACTGTGGTGTGGTTCGGGTCCTGCAGAACTGCGAGCTTTTCCAGGACCAGGGTTCCGGAAGCGAACCAGCCGATAGCCCCGGCAATCACCAGGAGCCAGCCGAAGGGCCGGTTCCGGGCCATCATCGGCGTATTTGCAGCCTGGGCGCTGTCCGGGGTGGTGGTCCGCTCCTGGGCTGGCGTGCCGCTGGCGGCGGAGATGCTGGGCATTGGTATGGCGTCCTTTTAGTCGGGTGCTCCTGAGCCTGATTGTAACGCCGGCGGCTGGGCGGAACGCCCAGGAAACAGAAAGCCCCCGGCACCTTCCCACGTGATTTACCCCGCGTGTGAGAGAATGAACGTGGCTGGAAGCCGAACCACATTCGGTCTCCGGTCCGGTGGTTTGTTCCCAAGACCGCCAATGACGAGCAGGGCAGGCCTCGGATTTTCCGACACTCCCGCAATCTCCATTGGACGGCACCTGGTTGTGGCATGTAGAACAACGGGTTTCAGAACTTTCCACTGGCTCCTACGGGCTGCCGCACCCCAATGCCGGTGCGAACCTGGGAGCATCCACTTGACTTCTGTCAGCGCCTGCGGGTTTTGACAATATGTGCCCCAATGGGTGCCGGATGTGGCGGTACGTCAGGGGCAGGAGTGTTGCCACAGATGAACAATGAAACAGAGCTTTCCGTTAATGAGGTTGAACCGGCTGTGGAAGCCGCGGCCGAACCCAAAAAGGCTCCCCGGACCCGACGCAAGGCAGCGCCGAAGGCCGATGACGCCGTAGCCGCAGCCGGCGCAGCCCCCGCTCCAGAGGTGTCGGCGGAAGGTGCCCCTCGCGCGGCGGCCACGCCCGAAAACGCGGACGCCGACGCAGTCCCGGCCAAAGCTGCCGCCCGCCGGCCCCGGGCCAGGAAGAAGGCAGACGCCGCGGAGCCGCTGCCGGCCTTCGCCACCGATGCAGCCCCCGCGGAATCCGCTGCTGCAGCTGACGCTGCTCCCGCCGAAGCTGCCACGGCCGCAGAAGCGACTGCGGCCGTGGAAGTGCCAGCGGAAACGGCCGGGACCAAGCCGGTCCGCCGCCGTCGGGTTGCCACGAGGAAAGCTGCCCCTGCGGGGGGCCCTGCAGAAACGCCGGCCCCTGCGCAGGAACTGCCCGTCACCGCTGCCGCGCTGGACAATGAAACGGCGGACCAGGGCGCCGAGGCCCGGGAAGCGGCCGTAGAGGAGACAGCCAAGCCCGCGGCACAGGAACCCGCCGCCGGGGAAACTGCAGCAGAGGCCGCGCAGGCCCACGGCACGGCAGCTGCCGCGCCAGCAGGAGAATCCGCTGCGACGCCGGCCCAAGTCGCCGCAGCTGACGAGGAACCTGGCGCGTTCGCCTCCTTGTTCCTCGAGCCCGCCTCGCCCACCTCCGTGCTGTTCCAGGCACCGGACCTGAGCACCGTCGTCCGCCCCGCAACGCCCGCCGCAGCGGAACAGGGCGGGGACGAAGACGACGACGAGGACACCGAATCCGAGGAAGCATCCGGCCGCCGCCGGCGCCGCAGCCGTGGCCGCCGCGGTCGCAGCCGGCTGGACGACCGCGAGGACGCCGGAACCGAAGGCTCCGAGGCGGATGACGCCGCTGACGAATCGGACGAGGAAGAAACCGGTGCGGCGGAGGACGGCGTGACGTCCCGCCGTCGCCGTCGCCGCCGCCGCGGTGACCAGGACCTCGAACTGACCGGCGGCAACGACGACGATCCGCCCAACACCGTTACCCGCGTGCGCGCACCGCGTGCCGTCAGCGAGGCACCGGCCAACAACCGGGTGACCAGCGTCAAGGGTTCCACCCGGCTGGAAGCCAAGAAACAGCGCCGCCGCGAATCCCGGGACACGGGCCGCCGCCGCACCGTCATCACCGAAGCGGAGTTCCTGGCCCGCCGTGAATCCGTGGACCGGCAGATGATCGTCCGCCAGCGTGACGACAGAATCCAGATCGGCGTCCTAGAGGACGGCGTTCTGGCCGAGCACTTCGTCTCCAAGACCCAGCAGGACTCGCTGATCGGCAACGTCTACCTGGGCAAGGTCCAGAACGTGCTGCCCTCCATGGAAGCCGCCTTCGTCGACATCGGACGCGGCCGCAACGCCGTCCTGTACGCGGGTGAAGTGAACTGGGAAGCCGTCAACCTCGAAGGCAAGCAGCGCCGCATCGAGAACGCGCTGAAGTCCGGCGACACCGTCCTGGTCCAGGTGACCAAGGACCCCGTGGGCCACAAGGGTGCCCGCCTGACCAGCCAGATCTCCCTTCCGGGCCGGTACCTCGTGTACGTCCCCGGCGGTTCCATGACCGGTATCTCCCGCAAGCTGCCCGACGTCGAGCGGAACAGGCTCAAGCGCATCCTCAAGGACCGCCTGCCGGAGCAGGCGGGCGTCATTGTGCGCACGGCGGCCGAAGGGGCGTCCGAGGAGGAGCTGACCCACGACATCAACAGGCTCCGCGCCCAGTGGGAAGGCATCGAAAGCCAGTCCTCCTCCACGAAGGTCCTGGCTCCGGAGCTGCTGTACGGCGAGCCCGACCTCACCATCAAGGTGGTCCGTGACGTCTTCAACGAGGACTTCTCCAAGCTGATCGTCTCCGGTGAGGAAGCCTGGGACACCATCGAGGCCTACGTCACCTATGTGGCTCCGGACCTGGTGGGACGCCTCGAAAAGTGGACCAAGGACCAGGACATCTTCGCTGCCTGGCGGATTGATGAGCAGATCCACAAGGCCCTCGAACGCAAGGTCTTCCTGCCCTCCGGCGGCTCGCTGGTGATCGATCGGACCGAAGCCATGACAGTGGTGGACGTCAACACCGGTAAGTTCACCGGAAGCGGCGGCAACCTCGAAGAAACCGTCACGAAGAACAACCTCGAAGCGGCCGAGGAAGTGGTGCGCCAGCTGCGGCTGCGCGACATCGGCGGCATCATCGTGATCGACTTCATCGACATGGTCCTGGAATCGAATCGCGACCTCGTCCTGCGCCGCATGGTGGAATGCCTGGGCCGCGACCGGACCAAGCACCAGGTGGCGGAAGTCACCTCGCTGGGACTCGTCCAGATGACCCGCAAGCGCATGGGCACCGGGCTCCTGGAAGTCTTCGGCGAGCAGTGTGAAGCCTGCGCGGGCCGCGGCGTCGTCACCCATGACGACCCCGTGGAGCACCGCCGCGCCAACATCGTGGCAGCCGAGCAGCACGTCCACCGCTCTGACATCCGCTCCGATGCCCGCCCTAATGGGAACCGCAGCGAGGGCCAGCGCAATGAGGGACAGCGCCCCGACAGCAACCAGGAAGGTACCCGCGGCGAACGCAAGCGCCGCCGCGGACGTGGCGGCCAGCCGGCCGAGCCGGCACCCGCACCCGCGGCTGTGGCAGCCCACCCAGTCCAGCCGGATCCGCACGAGGCCGAACGCCACGCCAAGGCTGAAGCCACCAGGCTGGCCTTGGCCAACATTGCCGCAGCTGCCCACGCTGCGCACCTGCACGATGACGAGGTGGCGGCCCGTCAAACCCCTGCCCAGCAGGACGCGGGCACAACGGAGAGGCACGACGACGGGACGCCGGTACGCCCGGCAGCTGTCCTGACGTTCGGCGGCGAGAAAGTCGCGCTGCCGTTCGTTGAGCACGCAGACGAGCAGCAGCCCTCACCTGCGCTGTCGCTTGACCGGCTGGCCGAAGCGTTCGCCCACCTGGGCCAGCCGGCTTCGCCTGTTGGCAGCCAGTCGCGGGAGTCCGCCACGGTCCAGGCCGCGCCAGTCACCCCTGAACCGGCGGAGGCAGCGGCTGCGGCACCCCGGCAGCCCGTCGCAGCTGCGGCCCCCGCACGTGAGCCGAACGCCGCTGCCGCCCCCGACCTGTCCCGGCAGCGCCGTCCCCGGCGTAACCGCAGTGCAAGCAGGGCCCAGGGCGCGGCCAACGAGACCACCGTGGAACACCATGAGAACGTCCCGTCGGCCAGCGAAGGCCACTCCCATGCCGCCAAGGCGCCCGAGCCTGCCGCGCCGGCAGAACCGGCAGCCAAAGCCGATGCGCCCATCATCCTGGGCGTAGGGGTTCCTGCCTCCGAGCTCTGACCGGACCCAGGCACTGCAGATGCCCGGCCCCTCCACTCCTGTGGTGGGGCCGGGCATCTGCCGTTAACGGGGAGTGGACCTCAGCAGCACACTTCACAGGTGCAGTCACCTTTCGGTTGACTGCTGTCCAACGGCTAGGCTGGGGAACCGACACGGGGTGCCGCGCACCAGGCCCGGCTGAGATCCACACCCGTTGAACCTGTCCGGTTAGTACCGGCGAAGGGATGTCTCTTTGTCTACGACCCTTGCCATGCCTGCAGCCACCCCGCTCCCGAATCCCTCCGCGACCGAACTGCCGGCTGCCGGACGCGATGTGCCCCGCGTCCTAGCCATCGCGGGCTCGGACCCCTCCGGCGGGGCCGGCATCCAGGCCGACCTCAAGAGCATCGCAGCGCACGGCGGCTACGGCATGGCCGCCATCACTGCCCTCACAGCCCAGAACACCCGCGGAGTGACCGCCGTCCATGTTCCTCCGGCATCCTTTTTGGCGCAGCAGCTCGCGGCCATCAGCGACGACATCGACGTGGACGCCGTCAAGATCGGCATGCTGGGCGATGCCGACGTGATCGCTGCCGTGCGCACCTGGCTGGAGAAGGTGCGCCCCGCCGTCGTGGTCCTGGACCCGGTCATGGTTGCCACCAGCGGGGACCGGCTGCTGCAGGAGAGCGCCGAAGCCGCGCTCCGGAACCTGGTGCCGCTGGCCCACCTGGTCACCCCCAACCTGGCCGAACTGGCCATGCTGCTGGAAGAAGACGTACCGGACACTTGGGAGGCGGCGCTGGATCAGGGCAGGCGGCTGGCTGGTGCCACCGGCGCCGCCGTGCTGGTCAAGGGCGGGCACCTGCAGGGCAGCAGCTGCCCGGACGCCCTGGTTGGGCCGCCGGGCATGCTGTCCGCGGACGTCGTCGAAGTCCCGGGGGAGCGGGTGGCCACACGCAACAGCCATGGCACAGGCTGCTCCCTGTCCTCCGCCATGGCCACGGTCCAGGCCCAGGTGGGCAACTGGGAAGCAGCTCTTCGGGAAGTGAAACCCTGGCTTGCTGGGGCGTTGGCCGCGTCCGCGGCGCTGGAGGTGGGAACCGGCAACGGTCCCGTCCACCATTTCCACCACATCCGCCAAGCCCTTCGGCCAGGCGACTTCACGGCGCAGCTGCGGAAAGATGCCAACGCACACCTTGAGTCGATCTACGCCTTGGACTTCATCCAGGGCCTGGCCTCGGGGACACTGCCGGAAAGCGAGTTCGCGTATTACCTTGCGCAGGATGCCATCTACCTGAACGGGTATTCGCGAGTCCTCGCCCGGTCCAGCGCGCTGGCCCCCACGGAGGCCGAGCAGCTGTTCTGGGCGGCGTCGGCCCAGCAATGCCTCGAAGTCGAGTCGGAACTGCACCGTTCCTGGCTCAGCACCCGCACCGTCCTCCCCGAACTCGGGCCTGTCACCAAGGCCTACGTGGACCACCTGACCGCCGCTTCGGCGTCGGGCAGCTATGCAGTCCTGGCAGCAGCTGTCCTGCCCTGTTTCTGGCTGTACGCGGACGCGGGGAAGACGCTCCATGCCAGGTTCCTCGCGGACGGGGAACCGGCAGGCCACCCCTACGCCGAGTGGCTCCGCACGTATGCCGACGAAAATTTCGCGGAGGCAACGCGGCGGGCCATCGCGGTGGTGGACGAAGCGGCGCGCAAGGCCTCCGCTGACGAACGGCACGCCATGGCCACCGCATTCCGGCAGTCCTGCCGGCTGGAAGTGGAGTTCTTCGACGCGCCGCGGCTCCACTCCTGAACCCGCCCGGGCCGTGCTGCCGGTACTATGGTCTGGCACGGCCCCGGTGGCGGACGATGTCTGTGGTTCCTATCACAGCCGACCCGCCGGAGCCAGCCTCATTTGCGGCCGGAGACGGAATTAGCGTATTCTGGATCTTCGGTGCTTACGCCAACACTTGGGTTATGACCCCGGGAACATGCCAACGTGGAAAACACAAGGCAGTCCTGCGGGATAACTCATGGAGACCTTCGGGGAATCCACGGCGTTGAGGCACAGCGGGAACCCAGCCAAACAGTGCAACGGGTGCCGCACGCAATTTTAGTTATAAACGTCGAGAGAAGTGAGTTCCCAAGTGGTGTACGCGATTGTCCGCGCAGGCGGCCGCCAAGAGAAGGTTTCCGTTGGAGACTTCGTTACCCTGAACCGCGTCGCCGGTGGGGCTGGCAGCACCATCGAGCTGCCCGCACTGCTCCTGGTTGATGGTGACAAGATCACCACTGCCGCTGCTGACCTGGCCAAGGTGACCGTTACGGCTGAAATCCTCCAGGACCTCCGTGGTCCTAAGATTGTCATCCAGAAGTTCAAGAACAAGACCGGTTACAAGAAGCGCCAGGGTCACCGTCAGGAACTGACCAAGGTCAAGATCACTGGCATCAAGTAACCACCGGTTACTGTTCAGGTTTTCAGCAGATTCCCCAGAATTTAAAGGCAGGCATTTCAGATGGCACATAAAAAGGGCGCGAGCTCCACTCGCAACGGTCGTGACTCCAACGCACAGTACCTCGGCGTCAAGCGCTTCGGCGGCCAGGTAGTTTCCGCCGGCGAAATCATCGTCCGCCAGCGTGGCACCCACTTCCACCCGGGCGCCGGCGTTGGCCGTGGCGGCGACGACACCCTGTTCGCACTGACCCCGGGCGCCGTTGAATTCGGTACCCGCCGCGGTCGTCGCGTCGTCAACATCGTTGCTGCTGCAGCTGCAGAGTAACAACCAGTTCTGAAGCGGTGGAGCGGGCCAGTTGGCCCGCTCCACTGTTCTTTTAAGCGCATTACAATCGATAGGGCGTCCATGGGCGCCCACACGACACTGAGGAGATTTACGTGGCCAGCTTTGTAGACCGGGTAGTACTGCACGTATCCGGCGGTACCGGCGGCCACGGTTGCGTCTCCGTCCACCGTGAGAAGTTCAAGCCCCTCGGCGGGCCCGACGGCGGCAACGGCGGCAACGGCGGCGACGTCATCCTGCGCGTGGACCACCAGACCACCACGCTCCTTGACTACCACCATGCCCCGCACCGGCACGCCACCAACGGCGGTCCCGGCATGGGCGACTGGCGCGGCGGCAAGAACGGTGAAACCCTGGTCCTGCCTGTGCCCGACGGCACGGTGGTGAAGTCAAAGGACGGCACCGTCCTGGCGGACCTGGTGGGGGAGGGCGCCGAATACATCGCCGCCGCCGGCGGACCGGGAGGGCTGGGCAACGCCGCCCTTTCGTCGCAGAAACGACGCGCACCAGGCTTCGCCCTGCTCGGCATCGAGGGTGAATCCAGCGACATCGTCCTTGAGCTGAAGTCCATTGCAGACATCGCCCTGGTGGGATTCCCGTCTGCCGGCAAGTCCAGCCTCATCGCCGCCATGTCCGCTGCGCGCCCAAAGATCGCCGACTACCCCTTCACCACCCTCATCCCCAACCTGGGTGTCGTCCAGGCAGGCGAAGTCCGGTTTACCATCGCGGACGTCCCGGGACTCATCGAGGGTGCCAGCGAGGGCAAGGGCCTCGGCCACAACTTCCTGCGGCACGTGGAACGCTGCGCCGCACTGGTGCACGTCCTGGACTGCGGCACGCTCGAATCCGAACGCGATCCGCTCTCCGACCTCTCCATCATCGAGACCGAGCTTGAAAAGTACGCGGTGGACATGAGCTACGCCGGCCAGGACGGCGAAGTCGTCCCGCTGAACCACCGGCCCCGCCTGGTGGCACTGAACAAAGTGGACCTGCCGGACGGCAAGGATATGGCTGAATTCGTCCGCCCTGAGCTGGAGTCCCGCGGCTACCGGGTCTTTGAAGTCTCGGCCACCAGCCACGAAGGCCTGCGGCAGCTCGGCTTCGCCATGGCCGAGATCGTCAAGGCGGCACGCGATGCCGTCGAAGCCGCTCCGCCGAAGGTTACCCCCACTGTGCTGCGTCCCCGCGCCGTCAACGAAACCGGATTCCGGATCCGCCGCGAGGAGAAGGCCCACGAGCCGCTGTTCCGGGTCCTCGGCGACAAGCCTGTGCGCTGGGTCAAGCAGACAGACTTCACCAACGAAGAGGCCATCGGTTACCTGGCCGACCGGCTCGCCAGGCTGGGCGTGGAAACCGAGCTGTTCAAGATGGGCGCCAAGCCGGGCGACACCGTGGTGATCGGTGAAGACGATGGCGTGGTCTTCGACTGGGAGCCCACCATGATGGCTGGTGCAGAACTTCTCGCGTCGCCGCGCGGAACCGACATCCGCTTCGCCGACACCGGCGACCGCCCCACCCGCACCCAGAAGCGCGAGGAGCAGCAGGAACGCCGGGACGCCAAGGCCGCTGCCCGCGCCGAACTCGAAGCCGAACGCAAGGCCGGCATCTGGACAGAGTCCGTCAGCGGACGGCGCGCAGCCCAGCCCACCAAGGAAAGTGGCCTGGACTCCGGCGATGAGTCCTAGGGCCACAGCCACGGGACCGGCCTCCGGTTCCGTGGACAGGAGCGCGCTGGCCGGCGCCCGCCGGGTCGTAGTGAAGGTCGGCTCCTCCTCGCTGACGAGCATCAAGGGCGGAATTTCCGAGGAGTCACTCACGGCCCTCGCGGACGCCCTGGCTGCCAAACGCAACAGCGGCACCGAGATCATCCTGGTTTCATCAGGCGCCATCGCTGCCGGGCTGGCCCCGCTCGGCCTCCCGAAGCGTCCCCGGGACCTCGCCACCCAGCAGGCTGCCGCCAGCGTGGGGCAGGGGCTCCTCATGGCCCGGTACACGCAGGCGTTCGGCGCCCACGGCGTCACCGTCAGCCAGGTCCTGCTCACCGCGGAGGACCTGATGCGGCGGAGCCAGCACACCAACGCCTTCCGGGCCTTGGACCGGCTGCTGAACCTGGGCGTGGTTCCGGTGGTGAACGAGAACGACACCGTGGCCACCCACGAAATACGCTTCGGCGACAACGACCGGCTCGCGGCCCTCGTGGCGCACCTGGTCCGCGCCGACGCGCTGGTGCTGCTCTCCGACGTCGACTCCCTCTACGACGGTCCGCCAGCCCACGGGGCCAAGCGCATTCCCGTGGTGGCGGGACCACACGACCTCGAGGGAGTGTCCATCGGCAAGACCGGCAAAGCCGGGGTTGGCACCGGCGGCATGCTCACCAAGGTTGAGGCGGCCAGCATGGCCGCAGGATCGGGCATCCACGCCCTGGTGACGTCCACGCCCAACGCTGCCGCCGCACTCAACGGTGAGGACGTTGGCACCTGGTTCACCGTCAACGGCGCCCGCAAACCCGTACGCCTGCTGTGGCTGGCCCACGTTGCCTCTGTCCAGGGCAGGCTGGTCCTGGATGAGGGCGCCGTCCGGGCCGTCCGGCACCACCGGACCTCGCTGCTGCCGGCCGGCATATCAGCGGTGCACGGAGTCTTCGAAGCGGGCGACGCCGTCGAGATCGCAGGTGCCGACGGCACCGTCGTGGCCCGCGGCCTTGTCAACTACTCCTCCGAAGAGCTGCCCCGCATGCTGGGACGGTCCACGCGCGACCTCGGCGAGGAACTCGGTACCGGCTACGACCGTGAAGTTGTTCATGTTGACGACCTGGTGCTGGTTTGAACCGGGGCCTCGCCTAAACTTGAACCATGACTGAGGCCCTGATCCACACGACTGCCGACAACCCCGCAGACACCGCCGCCGCGGCCACCCCGCAGCAGCAGGCCCCCTCAGCAGCTCCTGCCCCGGCCGACGGTCAGCTCACCGATGCCGGGATCGAGGCCGCTGTTCACGCCATTGCCGACCGTTCCCGCCACGCCGCCCGCCGGATGGCCATGGCCAACCGGGCCTGGAAAGACCGCGGCCTGCGCGCCGTGGGGGCGGCACTGCAGGCGAACACCCGCGCCATTCTCGATGCCAACGCGCGCGACGTCGCCAACGGCAAAGCCAACGGTACATCCGCAGCACTGCTGGACAGGCTGACCCTCACCGATGCCCGCATCGAAGGCCTCGTTGCCGCCCTGGAGAACCTGGCCAACCTGCCGGATCCCGTAGGCAACGTGGTCCGCGGCCAGACCCTTCCGAACGGGCTGCGCCTGCGCCAGGTCAACGTTCCCATGGGTGTCGTAGCAGCAATCTACGAGGCCCGGCCCAACGTCACTGTGGACATCGCAGGACTTGCACTCAAGAGCGGCAACGCAGTGATCCTCCGCGGCGGCAGCGCAGCGGAGTCAACCAACGGCGTCCTGGTGAGGGTGTTGCGCGACGCCCTGGAGTCCGTGGGACTGCCTGCCGACGCCGTCCAGACCGTGGACCAGTACGGCCGGGCCGGCGCCACCGTCCTGATGCGTGCCCGCGGCAGGGTTGACGTCCTGATTCCGCGCGGCGGCCGTGACCTCATCCAGTCGGTGGTGACCAACTCCGCCGTGCCGGTCATCGAAACGGGTGAAGGCAACGTCCACATCTTCATCGACGAATCGGCCAACGAGGACATGGCGGTGGAGATCCTCCTCAACGCCAAGACGCAGCGGCCCAGCGTCTGCAACACCGTGGAAACCCTCCTGGTCCACTCCGGGTCCACCGTGCTCCCCGCCGTGGCCAAAGCGCTCAGCAAGGCCGGCGTCAGGCTGCATGCCGATGAACGCGTCCGCGCGGCCCTGCCGGCTTCGGTAGCTGCCGACGCCGCCACGGACGAGGACTGGGGCACGGAGTACATGGACCTTGACCTCGCCGTGGCCATGGTGGACAGCCTGGACGAAGCCGTCCGCCATATCCGCAAGTGGTCCACGGGCCACACGGAGGCCATCCTGACCAACGACCTCGCCAACGCTGAACGGTTCATCGCCGAGGTGGACTCCGCTGCCGTGATCGTCAACGCTTCCACCCGTTTTACCGATGGCGGGGAGCTCGGACTCGGCGCCGAAGTGGGCATTTCCACCCAGAAGCTGCACGCCCGCGGGCCCATGGGGCTCACCGAGCTCACCACCACCAAGTGGATCGTCCAGGGTGAAGGCCAGGTCCGCGGGTAGCAACGCGGTAACATAGACCAGACGCCAAAAAGCAGCGGAAAAGTCCGCTGCCCCAAAATACTTGAACCTAGGGGAGAACATGCTGTTCCAGCAGATCGCCACGACCATCGCCGCAGCAGGCGAAGCAGAACACGAGGAACTCGCCCCGCTGTGGGCTGAGCCGTGGGTCTTCGGCATCGTCATGTTTGCGATCCTCCTGGTCATGATGTTCATCACCTTGTCCTACAACAACCTGGGCAACCGCCACACCGCCACGGAGGAGCACGCGGACCCGCACCGCCAGCACCCGAACAAGCACGATCACGGGCAGGGCCACTAACATTTCCCGCACTTTGCGCCGGAGCAGTGACAAGGGCCGGATTCGGCTGGGCGTGATGGGCGGGACATTCGATCCCATCCATCACGGCCACCTTGTTGCCGCCAGTGAGGTGGCTGCAGAATTCGACCTGGACGAGGTTGTTTTTGTCCCTACCGGACAGCCATGGCAGAAGTCCCACAAACGGGTTACCGAGCCGGAACACCGCTACCTCATGACAGTTATCGCCACAGCGTCCAATCCGAGGTTTACGGTAAGCCGGGTGGATGTGGACCGTCCCGGTCCCACGTACACCATCGACACGCTGCGCGACCTCCGCGCGCAGCGGCCGGACGCGGACCTGTTCTTCATCACCGGTGCCGACGCCCTGGCGCAGATCCTGTCCTGGAAGGACATCGACGAACTGTGGTCCCTGGCCCATTTCGTTGGAGTCACCCGTCCGGGCCACGTCCTTGACGGCATGGGGCGCGACGACGTCAGCCTCCTCGAAGTGCCGGCCATGGCCATCTCTTCCACAGACTGCCGCACCCGGGTAGCGGGAAACGATCCCGTTTGGTACCTGGTGCCTGATGGTGTGGTGCAGTACATCGCGAAGTATGGCCTGTACGCCCCGGCAGCCGGGGACGATCAATCTTCCGAAGCACGCGAACGAGCCAGCACTGAATGAGTTCTTTATGAGCCAGGAACAGCCCCCCATCCGCAGCCGCCGGGAACTCCGGAAGGCGCGGGACGCCGCCCAAGAGTCGGCTGAACCCACGGGTAAGGAGCAGCTTTCGCCTGCCACAAAACCGTCGCCCGCCGCACAAGCGGGGACAGGTGGGAAGCCCCAAACACCCGTGGCCGCCGCGGCGCCTGCGCCCGTCAAACCTGCTGCGGCGAAGCCTTCCGCTGCTCCTGACCAGGACCAGCAGCCCGTGGACCAGCCCAGCGCGGCGCAGGCCCACACACAACGGTCATCGCAAATCCGTGCCCGGGACAGGGCAGCACTGCGCACCATCAAGGACCTGGAGGAAAAGGAAGGCCAGCTGGCCGCTGGCGGTCCTCCCACCCGCCGCCAGCTTCGCCTGCAGCAGCTGAAGGAGCAGGCCCTCACGGCGGCCAACCCGATCGTTCCTCCCGCCGCCACGCCGCCTGCTGTCCCGTCCAGGACGCCGGCCCGGCCCGGACCCGACGTCGACAGTAAAGCTGCACCGTCCGCCGGGGGAGAAGGCAAGGCGGCTCCGGATGCGCCGTCCGGACGTCCTGCCCAGAAGGCCGCCGGCGCTCCTTCCGGCCCTGCAGGGATGACTGTTGAACAGGCGCTGGCTGCCCGTTCCCTGATTGCCGAGCAGGCCAAGAACCAGATCGCCAAGATGGAGCACATCGCCTCCATGGATCCGGAGGCGGTGGATCCCGAAATCCTTGCCGAGCAGATCGCCCTGGCGGAACGTGCAGCAGTGCTGAACCGGCGCGCGATGGCCCGGCAGAAACTCGCTGAGCAGGCCGGCGGCGCTGCAGCCCCCGGCGACAACCAGGCCGTGGACGCGCCATCGAAGCCGGGGCAACCCAAGGCCGCGCACTTCGGGATTGCCACACCCAAGCCAGCTTCGCCCGCGGGTTCCGGGCCAAAGGCAAACCAGCCAAAGGCGAACCCGCCCAAGGACCGGCCGGGCCCATCCACTACGAACAACCTGGCCATGGTCACGCCGCTGGAATTCGTCCAGGTTCCCGGCGTGGACCGGCCCGTCATGAAGCCGCCGGCAACGTCCCATGTTCCGGTCACCACCCGGCCGGGAACCAGGGTTCCCGCAGCCGGCGGAGGCAAAAAGAAGCCGGCCGGCAGGACCGGCCGCGCGGCTGAGCCGGTGTCCGGCCGTTCGCAGGTCATTGCACGGGCCGAAGCGGCAGCCAAGGCCGCCACCCGGCCCAAGCCTGTTG
The DNA here is from genome assembly GCF_030818145.1 of Pseudarthrobacter sp. SORGH_AS 212. Lineage (NCBI taxonomy): Bacteria > Bacillati > Actinomycetota > Actinomycetes > Micrococcales > Micrococcaceae > Pseudarthrobacter > Pseudarthrobacter sp. SORGH_AS 212. The sequence goes on from NZ_JAUTAA010000001.1 coordinate 4,002,581, forward strand.
TCTTCCCGGACAGCCAGGCGACATTCGAAGACGTTCCGCGGGTTCCCGCCAGCTCGGCCTACGGGCTGGAACCGTTGGATGCAGCCACCGCCGGCCTGGGCCGCGCGAGGCGCAACCGCATCCTGCAGTTCTGCATCCTGGCCTTCGGCGTCGTGGCCCTGGTGTCCGGCGTCGTCCTAATCATCAGCGGCATGACCCCCTGACCTGCCGCACCCTGTTTTTCCATCAACGAGGAGTCCCGTGACTGCATCAGATACATCCATAACCATTGCCCGCGACGCCGCCAAGGCTGCCGCGGACAAGCTTGCCCACGACATTGTTGCCCTGGACGTGAGTGAACGCCTGGCACTGGCCGACGTCTTCCTCATCGCATCGGCCCCCAGCGAGCGTCAGGTCAACGCGATCGTGGACGGCATCGAGGAAGAACTTGCCAAACAGGACCTGCGGCCTGTCCGCCGCGAAGGCCGTTCCGGTGGCCGCTGGGTCCTCCTGGACTACTCCGACATCGTCATCCACGTCCAGCACGAAGAGGACCGGGTCTTCTACGCGCTCGAGCGGCTCTGGAAGGACTGCCCGGTGGTGGACCTGCAGCTGGAAGACGCCGCCGCAGCCACGTCGGAAAGCGAATAAACCCGCGCCGCTCCGTGGAGTATTCCCGATTTGGAATTCTTGGAACCGCTGATCTAAGATATTGGAGTTGCTTCGGGGAAACCCGAAAAAAGCTCCAAGGAGCGGCAGCAGTTCGGGGCTGTGGCGCAGCTGGTAGCGCACCTGCATGGCATGCAGGGGGTCAGGGGTTCGAGTCCCCTCAGCTCCACCGGACAATCCGCCGGAATCATCATGATTCCGGCGGATTTTTTTGTGCCCCGCAGGACCGGTGGGGCGTCCGGAGGTCCTGGCGGAGAGGCCGCGGGCAGCCGCCGTGCGCTGCGGCAGCCCGCTCGCAGGTGCGATTTGGTGCTGCGGGGAAAGTGCATTAAGCTGGTCAGGTTGCTCCGGGGAAACCGACCGGAACAGCGAAGTTCCGGGGCTGTGGCGCAGCTGGTAGCGCACCTGCATGGCATGCAGGGGGTCAGGGGTTCGAGTCCCCTCAGCTCCACGGAATGAAAAGGGAACCATCACCTGTGATGGTTCCCTTTCTCGTTTCCGGCGGTGGGATCACATCCACGCCGTGCGGCGAAGCGGAGGCTCGGCGCCGCCGGGGCGTTGCACCAGGACCTGATTCACCCCGGTCAGGCCATTCTCAAAGCCAATGGCACTCGAGGCCATGTACAGCCGCCAGATCCGGGCGCGGCCAACGCTGGTCAGGGCAACGGCCCGGTCCCAGTTTTCTTCCAGCCGACGCACCCACGCACGCAGCGTCAGGGCGTAGTGCTGCCGCAATGCTTCAACATCGAGTACCTCAAACCCCGCTCCCTCAAGCGCCACCACCATTTCACCCAGGCTGATCATCTCCCCATCAGGAAACACGTAGCGGGGAATGAACGAATCGGGATCCGGGTCGGTGGGTCCGGCATTCCAGGAAATCGCATGGTTCAGGAGCCTGCCGCCGGGGCGGAGCAGTGAATACAGGGAGGCGGCGTAGCCGGGCGTTTGCTCGCGCCCCACATGCTCGGACATCCCGATGGAGCTGATCGCGTCAAACGGCCCGTCCGCCACGTCCCGGTAATCCTGGACCCGGATCTCCACCTTATCGGTCAGCCCCGCCTCGGCCGCCCGCTTGCGGGCCAGGTTTGCCTGCTCCGAAGACAACGTCACTCCCAGCACGGTGACGCCGTACCTTCGCGCTGCGTGCAGGGCAAAACTGCCCCAGCCGCAGCCCACATCGAGCACGCGCATCCCGGGCTGCAGCCCAAGCTTTCGGCACACCAAATCCAACTTGGCTTCCTGTGCGGTGTCGAGCCCGTCCACGCCGGCCCGGTTGCCGCCGGTGCTGCCCTTTCCGGTTCCACCAGATTCATCCGGCCAGACGGCGCAGGAGTAGACCATCGAGCTGCCCAGGACCAGGGCGTAAAAGTCGTTGCCGACGTCGTAATGGTGGGAGATGGCTGCGGCGTCACGGTGGCGGGAGTGCACCCGGCCTTTTCGGGCGACGCGGGCCTCTTCGGGCGGAGGCGCCGGGTTGAACCCCACAGCGCCGAGCCGAACGGCCGTGGCCGCGAGCGTCCACAGTTCAGCAACGGTCGGCCTGCGGAACGGTCCCGGCTCGGCCAACTTGCCCGCCGAACTCAGGGCCGTGAAAGCGGCGAAAATGTCGCCCGGTGCGTCGAGCTCCCCGGCCACATACGCCCGGCTGAGTCCCAGCTGGCCCGGTGACCACAGGATCCGCCGCAGCGCCCGACGCGACCGGAATTCCAGCACGGGAGCGTCCCGGGGGCCAGCTTCGGAACCGTCCCAGGCTTTCAGACGCAAGGGCACGTCAGCCGTGCCAAGAACAATGGCCAAAGCCTTGGCCAGCCTGGCCGCGCTGCCCCTGTCGCCGTCCGCCGTGCTGCGTGTTGTTCCTGCCATCATCGTCCTCCGGTATCGCTGGCCGGGCCTCTATGGGCCAACCCTAAGGCCCGGACGTCCCGCCCGGCTATCATGGGGGAGTGATTGCTGCCCAAACCGATGTCGTGGTGATCGGTGCGGGGCAGGCCGGACTATCCGCCGCCTTCCACCTGCAGCGCAGGGGGCTTGCATACGAGATGTTCGACGCCGAGGCCGGGCCCGGCGGCGCATGGCGCCACCGCTGGAAGAGCCTCCGTATGGGCACCGTCAACGGAATCAGCGATTTACCGGGCATCGCCAAGCCCGCTGTGGATCCCCGCGAACCCAGTTCCGAGTTCCTCACCCGCTACTTCGGCGACTACGAACAGGAGCTGGGGCTGACGGTGCGGAGGCCGGTCAAGGTGACTTCGGTCAGCCGCGAAGACAATGACCCGGCAGGCCGGCTTCGCGTGGGCACGTCCCGCGGGGACTGGACCGCATACGCACTCATCAATGCCACGGGCACCTGGACCAGGCCGTTCTGGCCCATCTACCCGGGGCGGAACAGCTTTCGAGGCAGGCAGTTGCACGTCGCGGATTACGTCTCCGCCACCGAATTCGTTGGAAAGCGTGTCATCGTCGTGGGCGGCGGCATCTCGGCTGTTGGCCTCCTGGACGAAATCTCCCAGGTCACGTCCACCAGTTGGTTCACCCGCCGCGAGCCTGTCTGGCGCGACGACGAATTTGACGCCCGTGCCGGGCACGACGCCGTCGCACTCGTCGAGGAGCGGGTCCGGAAGGGCCTGCCGCCGCAGAGCGTGGTCTCGGTGACCGGGCTGATCCGGACTCCTGCGCTCCGGGCCGCGGCGGCCCGCGGCGCCCTCGACAGGCAACCCATGTTCACCGCCATCGAGCCCGGCGGCGTCCGGCTGGCCGACGGCGGATTCCTTGCGGCGGACGTCATCCTGTGGGCCACCGGGTTCCGGGCAGAGCTGGAGCATCTGGCTCCGCTGCACCTTCGCGGTCCGGGCGGCGGAATCGCCATGGACGGCACCCGGGTGGCAGCCGAGCCGCGCGTCCACCTGGTGGGCTACGGCCCGTCGTCGTCGACCATCGGCGCCAACCGGGCCGGCCGGGCGGCAGTGGCGGACATCCTCAAGCTCCCCGGACTGGCGCCGGCCGCGGAGCCGGTACCTTGGGGCTGAACCCGGGGCATGGACCCCGACCAGGTCGCGGGTGGAGGACACCCCGCAGCGAACGAACAACGGCAGGGAACACGTGGTAACAGACAGTATTGACCGGATCTTCGGGATCCTTCGGCGGCGCCCTGACGTGGAGGCGCCCAACCTGCAGGCATGGGATGCCACGGACAGGCTGCTCCTGGAAACTGCCGCAGCTTCGGTGCGCCCCGGCAGCGCAGTCGCCGTCATCGGCGACCGCTACGGCGCCCTCACGCTGGGCGCCCTGGATCTGCTGGCGCCGGGCACGCTGCGCGTGCACCAGGACCTGGTCACGGGAGAACGCGCGCTGCAGCAAAATGCCCTCGCATGGCAGGCGGCGCAGGAGACGGACGACGCCGGCAGCGTCCGGGTGCCGGAGTTCCGCCAGTTGCCGCTCGGCGCCGAACTCCTGTCCGGGGCGGAGGCGGTGCTGCTGCAGTTGCCGAAAACCCTGGCCGAGCTGGATGAAGTGGTTGCCGCGGTTGCCCGCCATGCGGCGCCCGGCGTCCTGTTGCTCGCCGGCGGACGGGTGAAACACATGTCGCTCGGCATGAACGGCGTCCTCGAACGGCACTTCGACTCGGTCCAGCCCCAGCTCGCCCGGCAAAAGTCCCGCGTCATCGTGGCTTCCCACGCGAAGGCGGGCCAGCCGCCCGCGCCCTTTCCCGTCGTCGTGCACCTCGGGGAACTCGGCCTGGACGTCGCAGCCCATGGAGCCGTGTTCGCCGGTCCCAAACTGGACATCGGCACCCGGTTCCTGCTGACCTTCCTTCCGGCCATGAAACCGGCCCGGCACGCGGTGGATCTCGGCTGCGGGACGGGAATCCTCGCCGCCATGTACGCCAGGAAATACCCGGAGGCGCAGGTGACCGCCACGGACCAGTCGGCCGCGGCTGTTGCCTCAGCACTTGCCACCGCCCGGGCAAACGGGCTCGACGGGCGGATCAGCGCGCTGCAGGATGATGCCCTGGGCACCATGGCCGACGCCAGCGCCGACCTGGTCCTGCTGAATCCGCCGTTCCACGTAGGCGCAGGGGTCCACGCGGGAGCGGGCCTGAAGCTGATTGAAGCGGCCGGCAGGGTCCTTGCTCCCGGCGGTGAACTCTGGACCGTCTACAACAGGCACCTGCCCTACCTTCCTGCACTGGAACGGGAGGTAGGGCCCACCACCGTGGAGGGAAACAACCCCAAATTCACTGTCACGCGCAGTGTCCGAAGGTCCGCCGGATAGCCACGGACCGTCGCCACGCCGGGCAGCCAACCCGGCTATGTGTCTGTGCCCACGCGTAACGTACGATTCAAGCAGCACCACAACTACGTGGCCCAAGACGTTTAGGGGTAACCGTGTCTGAAATCCGCCAATCCTCACCGAGGCGCGGAACCAACCTGCCACGGATGGGGGATTTCAACCTCACAGTCATCCTTGACGCCATCCGCCGGACCTCGGGCGGGCTCAGCCGGGTTGAACTGGCCCAGATCGTGGGATTGTCCCCGCAGACCATCTCCAACATCTCCCGCCGCCTGCTGGACCAGAACCTGATTGTCGAAGCAGGGAAGGAAGGCAGCGGCCCGGGTAAGCCCCGGACCATCCTCCGCCTCAACCCCAAGGGCATGTATGCCGTCGGCGTCCACCTCGACCCCGCCGTGACCACCTTCGTCGTCATGGACCTGGTGGGATCAGTCGTCCAGCACGCGCGGATCGACACTCCAGGCGGCAACGATCCTTCAGCCGTCATTGCCACCATCGCAGCCCAGGTTGCCCGGGTAGTGGAGGAATCCGGCGTCGACCGGGACCGGATCGCCGGACTCGGCGTGGCTGCGCCCGGCCCCATCGACCTGGATAATGGAACGGTGGTGGACCCGCCGCTGCTTCCGGGGTGGGACCGGGTGGAGTTGCGCAACGCCCTGTCCGAGGCCACCGGATACTCCGTCCTGGTGGACAAGGATGTCACCAGCGCCGCCGTGGCGGAAACCTGGGCCGGCGGCCCAAGCGGCGCCGGCAGCTTCGTGTTCATGTACATGGGCACCGGCATCGGCTGCGGCATTGTCCTCAACGACGAAGTCATCCGCGGCACATCCGGCAATGCCGGAGAAATCGGCCACATCATGGTGGACCCGGATGGACCCCCGTGCGATTGCGGGCTGCGCGGCTGTGTGAAATCGTCCTGCATCCCGCAGGTCCTGGTGGCTGAAGCGGAGGCCGCGGGCATCCTGAACGGCTCCCGGCCCGGCAACAGCGGCGCGGAGGTCCAGCAGAGTTTCGCGAGGCTGTGCGAACTTGCCGACGCCGGCGACGAACGCGCCATGGCCATCATCGACAAATCTGCCACGCTGGTTGCCCGCGCCATTTCCGTGGTGACCAACACGCTGGACGTGGAACGGGTGGTGTTCGGCGGCCCCTTCTGGAGCGGCATGGCGGACCGGTTCCTGGCCAAGGTACCGGCGCTGCTCGAAGCACACAGTGCAGCCCGGCTCATCCACCCCATCGAGGTGGTGGGTACAGGCGTGGGCGAGGACGTGGGTGCCATCGGGGCAGCGTCTCTCGTCCTCGAACACACCCTGGCGCCCCGGGCGCAGCGGCTCCTGCTGGAGAGCTAGGGGAGCCGCGTCCCGCCGGTTCAGTCGATGTCTTCGAAAACCACACCAAACGGCAGCGTGTCATCCACATGCGCCTGGTGGCCGGTGGATCCGGGGTTGTAGGTGACCCGGACGCCGTGGAGCTTGTCCGCTGCCGACTGCTGCAGGACAGGCTTTACTGTGCTGATGAACAGCGCGCTTTTGTCGGAAAGAAATTCCTTGTAACTGGCTGGAAGCTCGCTCATGGCAAAAGGATAGACCCGCGTGCCCCCGATGGGGAGAGGTCCCCATCGGGGCCGGCCTTCCGGGACGCGGCGCACCGGATGTGGATAGGATTGCTGGCGGAGCGCGGCCGGCAGGCCCGCCGCGCCACGATCAGCCACCAGGGGGAATCCAGTGCTTCAAACCAGCGCGTCCGCGAGAATCGAACCGGCCGAACTGGCCCGGGCGCAGCAGGTGGTGGCCGGCATTTCACGCAGCTTCGAGGCCAAGGTGGTGGGCCAGGCCAGGCTCCGCGAATCCCTGCTGGTGGGCCTGCTGACCGGCGGCCACGTCCTGCTCGAAAGCGTCCCCGGGCTGGCCAAAACCACGGCAGCCCAAACTGTGGCGGAGGCGGTCAGCGCCGGATTCCGCCGCATTCAGTGCACCCCGGACCTCCTGCCCAGCGACATCGTGGGAACGCAGATCTACGACGCCGCCAAGGGCACCTTCGTCACGCAGCTTGGCCCGGTCCACGCCAATATCGTGCTGCTGGACGAGATCAACCGCTCCAGCGCAAAAACCCAGAGCGCCATGCTCGAAGCCATGCAGGAGCGGCAGACGTCCATCGGCGGGCAGGACTACAAACTGCCGTCCCCGTTCCTGGTGCTCGCCACACAAAACCCCATTGAGCAGGAGGGCACCTACCAGCTGCCCGAAGCCCAAATGGACCGCTTCATGCTCAAGGACGTGCTGGACTATCCATCGCCGGCGGAAGAGGCCGAAATCATCAGGCGCATTGACGCCGGGGTTTTCAGCCCGGAGCAGGTGCCGGCCGCCGCCGTATCGCTGGACGCGGTCAGGGCTGCGCAGGACCTGGTCCGGCGCATCTACCTCGACCCCTCGATCGTCAACTACATCGTGGGTCTGGTGTTCGTCACCCGCAACGCTGGCCAGTACATTGAGCGGCGGCTGGCGGACTTCATCGAGTTCGGCGCCAGCCCCCGTGCCAGTATCGCCTTCAGCCAGGCCGCCCGGGCCTTGGCACTCCTGCACGGCCGCGACCATGTTATTCCGGAGGACGTCAAGGCTTTGGCGCACCGGGTGCTGCGCCACCGGATCATCCTCAACTTTGACGCCGTCGCGGAGCAGGTGCCGGTCGAAACGGTGATCGACGCCGTCGTCGCCGCCGTCCAAACCCCCTGAGGCCGCCGGGATGACCAGCCTCCTGCACAGGGTGAAATCGAAGATGGCCATCTTCGCCCACCGCAAAGCCCGGGGAATGCTCGACGGCGAGTACGGTTCAGTCTTCCGCGGACGCAGCCTCGACTTTGATGACCTGCGCGCCTACGTCCCCGGCGACGAAGTCCGCGATATCGACTGGAAAGCCTCGGCCCGGCACGGATCGCCGCTGATCCGCCGCTACGTCGCGGTCCGGAGGCAAACGGTCATCCTGGTTACAGACACCGGGCGGAACATGGCAGCTGTCTCGCGGTCAGGCGAGGCTAAGAAGGACATCGCCGTCATGGCCCTGGGTGTGGCCGGATACCTGGCGTACCGGCACGGCGACGTGGTGGGGCTGGTCAGCGGTGACTCTTCCGGCACCGGAGCCCTCCCCGCGAAGGCCGGCGAAGCCCACCTGGAACGGCTCCTCCGGCACGTCGATTCCCGCGCGGGCCTGAACGCTGCGCCCAGCAGGATCGAGGACCAGCTGGACCACGTGGCGCGTACCGTCAAAGGACGCAACCTCCTCTTCGTCGTCGCGGACGAAATCCCGGCGTCCCCCGCCTTGGAACAGCTCCTCCGCAGGCTCCGGGCCCAGCACGAAATCCTCTGGCTCACTATCCGGGACGCGGATCTGGTGCCCTCCGGAACCGGGCCCGGCGACGGTGCCGGGTACTTCAGCGTCCGCGACTCCGCTGTCCTCCCGATCCACCTTGCCGCCACCGCGGACATTGCCGCCGCATACGCCGATGCCACGGCCGAACGGGATGCAACCCGCAACGCCATGCTGCGGCGGGCCGGCATTACGGAGGGGACCGTGGACGGCAGCCAGGACGTGGTCAGCGCGCTCTTCGCGCTCCTGGAAAGGCACCGCCGTGCAGGATGAGCCCGTCTTTTTCGGCCCCCTCCAGTACAGCCCGGCATGGATGTGGGCCGGCTTGGCCCTGTTAGCGCTCGTGGCAGCCTGGTACGTCTTCGCTTTCGCCTCCACCCGCCCGCCACGGGCCGCCCCGGAAAACCGGCGGCCCGCCCAGCTGACCGACCTCGCCGCCCTCAAGGCCGCCTATATCCAGCGCATTAACGACGCCGAGCAGGACGCCGCCGCCGGAACCACGGATGCCCGCGCGGCCCATCAAAACATCAGCCACCTGCTGCGCCGCTTCGTCCGGGACGCCTCAGGAGTTGACGCCCCGCGGATGACGCACGCAGACCTGGAACGGCATCCCCTGCCCGCGGCCGCCGCCGCCGTCGGCGCCATCTACCCGGGAGAATTCGGTCCGGAGCCGCTGCCGCCCGTATCGGCCACCGCGGCCACTGCCCGGGAGACGGTGCGGGCATGGAGCTGATGTTCTGGTGGCTGCTCCCCGCAGCGGCATTGGCGGCTGCGGCAGCAGCCTGGATCGCCCTGCGCCACCGGCAGGCAGACGTCCGACGCCGACCTGCCGCCCACAGCGACCGCCTCACCATGCTGCCCGAATACCGGGACGCCCTGCGCCGCCACCGCCGGTGGCTTGCCGTGGCAGGGCTCGCCTGCGCCGCGTTGCTGGCGTCGGCCGCTGTTGCAGCGGCGCGCCCCGTCCAGCTCACCACCACGGTGCCGGAGCAGCGAAACCGGGACATCATGCTGTGCCTGGACGTTTCGGGCTCGATGAGCAGCGCCGACGCTGCCGTGGTGGAAGTCTTCGCCGAACTGGCCCGGGAATTCGACGGTGAACGGATCGGCCTGACCATCTTCGACAGCACCGGAAGCCAGGTCTTCCCGCTGACGGACGACTACGACTATGCCCGTGACCAGCTGCTGCTGGCACGCGACGCCTTCGACGGCAAGCCGGGAAGCTCCGGTTTCCTGGACGGCACCTGGGGCGGACGCGGTTCCTCGCTCATCGGCGACGGGCTGGCCTCCTGCCTCAGCGGGTTCCCCCGTACCCAGGGCAGTGACGCGGGCCCAGACGGCTCCGCAGCGAAGCGCTCCCGGTCGGTGGTGCTTGCCACTGACAACTATGTATCCGGCAATCCGATCCTGACGCTTCCGCAGGCGGCCGCGCTGGCCAGGGACAGGACAGTTCGCGTGTACGCACTGAACCCGGGGGACCTAGACTACGGTTCCGACGCCGGGCAGCCGGGTGCGCAGCTTCGCACGGCTGCGGAATCCACGGGCGGCTCTTACTACGCACTGGACAATCCCGGGGCGGTGCCGGGAATCGTTGCCGCTGTGCAGCAAACGGAGGCCACGGCCCTCAAAGGCGCCCCGAGGGCGGTGGTCTCGGACCAGCCGGTCCTTCCGCTGGGAGTGGCCGTCCTGTCCGGGATAACGCTCGGCGCCGCGCTGTGGAGGTTGCGGCTATGACCCGGACCCGGCTGACGGGGAATCGCGCCTGGCTGCGCCGCTGCGTGCTGGCAGTGTTCCTGGTGGCGGCACTGTGCCGCCCCGCCCTGCCGGGCGGCACCTCGCAGGCAGCCACGACGGACCTGAACGTGTTCTTCGTGGTGGACACCACCACCAGCATGGTGGCTGAAGACTACGGGACCTCAGCCCCTCGGATGGATGGTGTCCGGCAGGACATCATGGCCATCGCCAAGGAACTGCCCGGAGCACGGTTCTCGCTGATTACCTTCGACACGAAAGCCTTCGTCCGGATGCCGCTGACCACCGACACCCTGGCACTGCAGACCATGGTCACCGTCCTGGAGCCGCAGGTAACCGCCTTCGCCAAGGGCAGCAGCATCACGGCTGCCCGCCAGGTCCTTTCCGAGCGTCTCGACGCCGCGCGTCAGAGCCACCCGGAGCGCCCTCGGCTGGTGTACTACCTGGGCGACGGCGAGCAGACCAGCGGCAAGGAGCCGGAACGCTTAAACCTGGATGGCAGCCTGGTGGCGGGGGGAGCGGTACTGGGATACGGCACGGGCGCGGGCGCCCGCATGAAGGAAAACTCCGGTGATCCGGGTGAAAGCGCGGACGGGCCCTACGTGCGTGACGGTGGCGGGGCGGACGCCCTCTCCCGCATCGATGAGCCGCGGCTGCAGGATGTTGCCGGGCAACTGGGCCTACCGTACGTGCACCGGCAAGCCGGAGACCCCGTTGGTCCCATGATGCAGGAGGCCCGCCCGGGCAGCCCCGAGCGCAGCGGCGATTCCCTGGAAGGCCCGACGGAGCTGTACTGGCTGTTCGCGGCGGGAGCCTTCGCGCTTGCCCTCCCGGATGCTGTGATGATCATCCGCCGGTACCGGGAACTGCCCCGTGCAGCGTCCTCCGCCCCGGCCAGGGCAGCCGAACGGGGGGAACGCGTCCCATGAGCGCCACCAAACCATTGCCGCCCAACGGGCCTCTGCGCCACAGCACGGAAGCAACACACGGGAGCCGGGACAACGGGACGGACCAACGCCAGGGACCTGAGCAGAGAACTGAGCGGCTGCGAAAGCGGCGCCTGCTGCTGGTGGGCTCGGCCGCGCCGGTCATCCTGGTACTCGGCATCGCGGCCAAGCTCCTGAGCCTGGGCGTCCTTGGCAGCCAGGCAGCCACGGCATTCGACGCCAGGGACGCCCGTGCTGCCGCCGGCGCCGCCGGATGGCTGCAGCCCCTCAATGTTCCTGAGCCACACAAGGCCCCGTTTGCCGCCGGGGACGCCGAAGTCCTCGGCGGGAACTTCGACGCCGCCCGGCAACGTTTTGCCGAAGCCCTGGACCTGGTTCCCGGAGCCGCCGCCGGGTCTGCCGATGCCTGTGTCATCAGGGTGAACCTCGTGCTGGCGACCGAACGCCTGGGCGATGACAAGCTGCGCGGGAAGGATCCGGCGTCGGCCGCGGCGTTGTTCTCCGACGCGCTGGCAGTTGTCGAGGCGGCCCCCGAAGGCTGCTTTACCGGCCCCTCGGACACACGTGATGGCTCCGTGGGGGAGCGGCTGGACGAGGCCGGCGGACGCCTGGCCGGGAAGCTGGAGGCTGCCGGCAAGGACGGTGACGCTGCACAGCAGCCCGCTGAAGATGCGGGCCCCGCTGAAGAAGAGGCGGACTCTCCGCAGCAAAGCCAGCTGGAACAGCTCGAGGAGAGCGCACGGCAGTCCCAGCGCGAACGCAACAAGGGACGGGAACGGGAGGACTACCTCAACGACACCGGGTACAACCAGGGCCCGGACAGGCCCTGGTAGCCCTGCGGTCGGACCCGGTGGGTAGCCGGAGCGAATAATCTTCACCAGCGCATCGAAACCGGGCGTAAAACTGCGTCTTAATTCGGAGCCGACTTGAATGACATGCCGGCCCGCTCATAGAGTCATAGACAAGTTACCCCGGTAACGTGTCAGCGATCCTCCGTTTGGAGGGTGTGGGTGCCCCCATGTGGGCCTGACATTTGCTCACGGACAACTTCAAGACAGGCGTAACAGTCGCGGCTGCGTCTCTGTGGAGTTCTTCCGTGTTCCCCAAACTCAAATTCATTGCCGGCTTCCTGCAGCCCTATCCGCAGGGAGCTCCAATGGCCCAAAGCCAAGGACGCAAATGTCACCACCAAGCCTTATTGACACACATCCAAACCTCTCAGACGCCGCCCCGGTGGCGCTGTCCTATGAACTGTTTCCGCCCCGTTCGCCGGCCGCTGCCGAAACGCTGTGGACCACCATCCGGGAACTGGAAACCACGGAACCGGACTACGTCTCCGTCACCTACGGTGCCAGCGGGTCCAACCGGGACACTGCCATCGAGCTGATCGACCGGCTCCTCCTGGAAACCACCCTCCGGCCGCTGGCGCACCTCACCTGCGTGGGGAACACGCCGGAGCAGCTCGCCGGCATCATCGGCCAGCTGCTGGATACCGGTGTCCGCGGGATCCTCGCCCTCCGCGGTGACCTTCCCAACGACGCAAGCCAGCCAGTGAACGGCTCCCTCCGCTACGCCCAGGACCTGATCGACCTGATCCGCCGTGTGGAGCAGCGCCGATCGGCCCTGCTGTGCGCCGGCAAGATTGCGGTGGGCGTGGCGGCGTATCCCACCCGCCACCCGGAGTCACCCAGCGAGGAACACGACGTCGAGGTTTTGCTGGCCAAGCAGCGCTCCGGCGCGGACTTCGCCATCACCCAGGTGTTCTTCCACTCCTCGCAGTACTCGGACCTCCTTACCCGGGCACGCCGTGCCGGGGTGACCATCCCTATCATCCCGGGCGTCATGCCGTTCACAAGCCTTCGCCGCGTCAAGCGCCTGGGAGAACTCGCAGGCGTGGAACCTTCCGCGGAACTCACGGAGCGGCTGGCCGCGGCCGATACGGACATCGAGCGCCTTCACGTCGGCGTCGATGCCACCGTGGACCTGGCCAACGCCGCACTGGATGCCGGCGCCCCCGGAATCCACCTCTACACGTTCAACGAGCACCAGAGCGCGCTGGAGGTGCTGGACAAGCTGGCCCTTCCGCGCCAGACCCGCTCCGGCAGCCGCAGCATCGCCAACCGGGGCCAGTTCGCCAGCTGAGCCGCTTCGCAGCGCTTTCCTGACAGCACCACCTGCCTCGGCACCACCAGCCCCAAATACACCCAGCACAGCACCATTCGCCCTGCGTCCACGCCGAGCGCTATTTGCCATGCCCGCAGATACAAGCCCACAGAGGCCTGTATCCCATTCTTAGGAATCTCCCATGACTGAACAGAACACCGCCCGCATTCCGTTCCCCGCCGCTTCCCTCCTCGGCTACCCGCGTATCGGCCGCCGCCGCGAGCTGAAGAAGGCCGTCGAAGCGTACTGGGCCGGCAAGATCGACGCGTCAGCACTGGACGCAGCCGCCAAGGACATCCAGCTGACCACAGCCAGGCGGCTTCAGGAGCTCGGACTGACCGAAGCCGCAGCCGTTCCCGGCACGTTCTCCTTCTACGACCAGGTGCTTGACGCCACCGCACACCTGGGCGCCGTTCCTGCACGTTTCGGCAACCTCCTGAACGCTGAGGGTCAGCTGGACATCGACGGCTACTTCACCCTTGCCCGCGGCACCAAGGAACAGCAGCCGCTGGAAATGACCAAGTGGTTCGACACCAACTACCACTACCTCGTCCCGGAAATCGGTCCCGAAACCAAGTTCGCCCTGGCATCCAACCGCATCGTTGAAGAATTCGCGTTCGCCCTTTCGAACGGCATCGAGACCCGCCCCTACATCGTTGGTCCGGTCACGTACCTGCTGCTGTCCAAGGCTTCCGACGACGCTCCCGCCGGGTTTGCGCCGCTGTCCCGCCTTGAGGACATCCTGCCGGTCTACGCCCAGCTGCTTGAGAAGCTTGCAGCCGCCGGCGCCGGCTGGGTCCAGCTCGACGAGCCCGCCCTTGTGGTGGACCAGGACACGCCTGCAGCCGACATCGAGGCAGCCGTGGCCCGGGCCTACGACGTCCTTTCATCGGCTGCCAACCGGCCGCAGATCCTGGTCTCCACGCCTTACGGCTCCCTGGACGGCCAGCTCGGTACGCTTGCCGCCACCAACATCGACGCCCTGCACATTGACGTCTTCAAGGGTGCGGTTCCCTCCGCGGCTGCACTCGCCGCTCTGGGCAACAAAACCCTGGTTGCCGGCGTCGTTGACGGCCACAACATCTGGCGCAACGACCTCGCCGCTTCCGCTGCAAAGCTGGATGAGCTGAAGGCCGCCGCCGGCAGTCTTGCAGTGTCCACGTCCACCTCCACCCAGCACGTTCCGCACGACGTCGCCGAGGAAACCCAGCTGTCCGACCAGTTGCGCAGCTGGCTGGCCTTCTCCGACCAGAAGGCCGTCGAAGTCAAGGCTCTCGCCTCCTACCTGGCGGACCCCGCTTCTGCCCAGGCAGCCATCGACGAGGCCTCCGCCGTGATCGCCTCCAGGGCCACCGCGGAAGGCGTCCGCCGCCAGGACGTCCGTGCCCGCACCGAAGGGCTGACCGCAGCTGACTTCACCCGTTCGGAGTACTCCGTCCGTGAAGCCGCCCAGGAAGAGGCCCTGAGCCTGCCGCCGCTGCCCACCACCACCATCGGTTCGTTCCCGCAGACGTCCGAAATCCGTTCGGCCCGTGCCCGCAACAACAAGGGCGATCTCACCAACGGGCAGTATGAGAAGCTCATGAAGGACGAGATCAAGCGTGTCGTGGACCTGCAGGAAGAGCTTGGCTACGACGTCCTGGTGCACGGCGAGCCCGAGCGCAACGACATGGTCCAGTACTTCGCAGAGAACCTCGAAGGCTTCGACGTCACCGTCCACGGCTGGGTCCAGTCCTACGGCTCGCGTTGCACCCGGCCTTCCATCCTGTGGGGCGACGTCACCCGCAGCGCCCCCATCACGGTGGCCTGGGCAGAGTACGCACAGTCCCTCACCAGCAAGCCGATGAAGGGTATGCTCACCGGTCCGGTCACCATCCTTGCCTGGTCCTTCGTCCGGGACGACCAGCCGCTGGGTGAAACCGCCAACCAGGTGGGGCTGGCCCTTCGCGACGAGATCGCCGATCTCGAGGCCGCGGGCATCAGGATCATCCAGGTGGACGAGCCCGCACTGCGCGAGCTTCTGCCCCTGCGCAAGGCAGACCACGCCGACTACCTCAAGTGGTCCGTTGACTCCTTCCGCCTGGCCACCGCCGGTGCAGCCGACGCAACCCAGATCCACACCCACCTCTGCTACTCGGAGTTCGGTGTGATCATCGACGCGATCGACGGCCTGGACGCAGATGTCACCTCCATCGAGGCCGCCCGCTCCCGCATGGAGGTGGTGCACGACCTTGAATCCCACGGCTTCGGCCGCGGCGTTGGACCGGGCGTCTACGACATCCACTCGCCGCGCGTTCCGGGTGAAGCGGAAGTCACGGAGCTGCTGTCCACCGCCGTCAAGCACGTCCCGTCCCGCCAGCTCTGGGTCAACCCTGACTGCGGCCTGAAGACCCGCGGCTACGCCGAAACCGAAGAGTCGCTGCGCAACCTGGTCAAGGCAACGCAGGCCGTCCGCGCGGAACTCCTCGAAGGCGCCAAGTAACGCAACAGGGCTAAGGGAGCCCGCAGAGGCTCAAGGTCCGGTGCGCCCGGCGCGCCGGACCTTGAGAAGCGGGACGACGCCGGCTGGTCACCTGGGTGACCAGCCGGCGTCGTGCATTTCAGCTCAGGATTCCCAGACGATTTCGTCGTCTACCACGCCGTCCTCGTCGGCGGAGGCAACCAGCACCTCGTCCGTAAAGTGCTCGCCCAGCGTGAAGTCCAGGACAAAGTAGCGCTCGGGCTGCCCGGGGTAGATAGCGAGGTGGCCCAGTTTCAGGGCCTTGAGGAAGACATCATTGGTGAGCTGGCTGCGTTCCTCCACGCCGAACACCTTCTGCAGGTGCTCATCCTTGAGGGCGTTGCAGTGGAAATGCAGGTACTCCTGCGGGCTGGTGCCTTCCTGGTCGAGTTCCTCGGCGATCATCTCGCGCACTTCATCAACAAGTTCGGGCAGGAAGCGGAGCCGGTAGTCCACCTTGCGCAGGGCCGCTTCATCGAAGTGGTCGTGGGCGGTGACATTAAGGTCGATCTTGAGCGGGTGGCCACGCAGCTCATGCTTGGCGGCGAAGAGGTGGTCGCTGCCGTGATTGAGCTCAATCTCGCCAAAATGCTGGCTGGCTACCTTGTTCATAGATTCAACATAGCCCCGAAGCGCAGCGCATTCCAGCGTTCAGGCCTAATTCACCGCGGTGCGCATTCCGGCCAGAGTCTCGGCCAGCAGGTCGACAAAAAGCTGCACCCTGGCCGTTTTCCGGTCATTGATCAGGAGCGCGAAAACGTTGCGCGCAAGCCGGATTTCGGGGACGTCGAGCACCACGACGCCGGCGGGCTTGTTCCGCAGCGCCAGTTCGGGGACCAGCGCTGCACCCAATCCGGCAGCCGCCATTTCCAGGCTGGCGTGGAAATCGTCGCTGTGCGCCACAACGCGTGGGTGGAGGTTGCAGCCGGCAAACAGCCGTTCGATCACCATGGCGTCGCTGGTGCCCGGATGGTGCATGATCCACGGCATCTCGGACAGGTGTTCGGCTGCCACCCCGGCGTCCGGCCGGAATCCCCAGTCGCGCGGAAGGACCACCCGGAAATCGTCGTCGCCAATCCACTGCCTGTTAATGGTGGCCGGCCACGCCACCCCTGTCTGCCCCACCTGGAAGGCCACGGCGAGGTCCAGGTCTCCTCCCGCGCGCAGCCCCTGGATGGTCTGTCCCGGTTCGGCCACCGAAACGCGGAGGTCGATGCCGAGGTTCTTCCAGGCCGGATTCTTCAGGATCCGGGGGAGGACGTAAGTGGCGAGGCTGGGGAAGATGCCCAGCCGGAGTTCCTGGCTGGAGGCATCCTGGGTTTTGGACGCGGCGGCCATCAGGGCCTCGATGTCGGTGAGCACCTTGGCCGCGTGCCTGGTCATGACGACTGCGGCCTCCGTGGGCACCACGCTGCGCGCCGAACGCTGGAACAGGATGGTGCCCGTATCCCGCTCCAGGGCAGACATCTGCTGGGACACCGCCGACGCCGTGTAACCCAGGGTTGCCGCCGCGGCCGCGAACGAGCCCAGGCGGGTGACCTCCATCAGAGTCTTCAGGTGTACCGGATTGACCACCTGCCAACAGTACTCCGAGTGCCTTGCCCGTAGGGTTGGACAAAAAGAGGCGGCAATCCGCCCATCCGCTGCAGGACCGGCGCCGAATTGCCGTTTGTATAGCCGGCCAGCGGCAGATGTTCAGCAGAGGAGCATGGATTGTCACCTAACCCAGCAGCGAGTGGGGGCGAGAGGCGGCGCGTTGCCGTGATCGGCAGCGGAGTGGCAGGCCTGACCGCCGCCTATGTCCTCAACCGGCAGGACGACGTTACGTTGTTCGAGGCCGATTCCCGCCTGGGCGGGCATGCCCACACCCACGACATGCCCCAGCCGGACGGCTCCCTGATGGGTGTGGATACGGGGTTCATTGTCCATAACGAACGCACCTATCCCACTCTCCTAAGGCTGTTTGCCGAGCTCGGCGTCGAAACCCAGGACTCCGAGATGAGCATGTCCATCCGCTGCGACGGCTGCGGCCTGGAGTACGCGGGGGCCCGTGACGGAGCCCGCGGCATCATTGCCCGCCCCTCCAGCCTGCTGCGCGGACGCTACCTGCTGATGCTGCTGGAAGTCACCCGGTTCTACAGCAGGGCCCGCGCCCTGCTGAAGACTGCCCCGGCCTCGGCCGTGAGCGGCGAAGCACAGACCCCTGAACCCACGCTCGGAGAGTTCCTGGCCCGCGAAAACTTCAGCCAGTACTTCATCTCCCACTTCATGACGCCCGTGGTCAGCGCGGTGTGGTCATGCGATCCGACCACCGCACTGAACTATCCTGCCCGCTACCTGTTCACCTTCCTCGGCCACCACGGATTGCTCGGCCTCAAGGGCTCGCCGCAGTGGCGGACGGTCACGGGTGGATCTGCGCGGTACGTGCAAAAGCTGGCCGCGACGCTGCCGGACGTACGGCTCAACACGCCCGTTACCGCCATCCGGCGCCACGACTCGGGTGTGGAGCTCGCGGCCGGAGACACGCTGGAAGACTTTGACGCTGTCGTGATTGCCACCCATCCGGCCCAGGCCCTCGGGTTCCTCGCCGACGCCACCCCGGAGGAGAAGGAAGCGCTGGGCGGCATGCCGTATTCCGTGAACCACACCGTCTTCCACCGCGACCCGGCCGTGCTGCCGTCCGCGGAGAACGCCCGGGCCTCCTGGAACTACCGTTTGCCGTCCTGCGATGCCCGGCCGGACAGGGTCCTGGTCAGTTACGACCTCACCCGCCTGCAGCGGCTTGAACCGCAGGACGGCCGCCCCTACCTTGTCAGCCTCGGCGAGTCCGATCTCATCGGAGACGGCACCGTGCTGGAGCGGATGGTGTACGAACACCCACAGTACACGCCGGAATCGCTGAAGGCGCAGGAGGCGATTTCCGCCCTGGGCGACGGAAAAATTGCTTTTGCCGGCGCCTACCTGGGGTGGGGATTCCACGAGGACGGAGCCCTTGCCGGAGTCCGCGCCGCGGAAAAGCTGGGCCGCCGTTGGGCTTCCGTCCAGGCCGGTCCCGCGGATGCTGCCGACGAGGGGGAGCGCGAGTTCGCCCAAGCGGCGGAACCCTCGTGAGCTACGGTGTAGCCATGAACGCCGGCACAGCCATCACCGATGGTGCCGCGGCCCCTGCGGCGGCCATCTACCGGACCTCGATTTCACACGTGCGGCAAAGCCCGCTGAAGAACGCGTTCACCTACCGCAGCTACAGCTGGTTCGTCGACGTCGACCGGCTGCCCCGCGTGCCCGCCTGGTTGCGGCCGCTGGCCGGATTCCACGCCGGCGACCACCTCGGCGATCCGGACGAAACCATCCGCTCCAACGTGGAACGCTACCTGCGGACCCAGGGCATCGAGCCCGACGGCGGTGCCATCCGCATGCTGGCAAGCGCCCGGGTGTTCGGCTACGTCTTCAACCCGCTGTCCCTGTTCTGGTGCTACCGGAGCGATGGCGACCTCCAATGCGTCGTGGCCGAAGTCCACAACACATACGGTGAGCGTCACTGCTACCTGCTCCGGACGGATGCGGCAGGCCGGGCCTCCGTGCCCAAAGCCTTCTACGTTTCGCCCTTCAACGACGTCGACGGGCAGTACCGGATGAAGCTGCCGGCCCCGGGGGAGCGGCTGGCCGTATCGATCGTGCTGGAACGCGAAGGCCAGCGGCCCTTCGTGGCCACCATGGACGGACGGCGGCGTCCCGCCACCGCACGGAACATCGTTGCTGCCGCCATCCAGGTACCGGCCGCGCCGCTGCTGGTATCCGCCCTGATCAGGGTGCAGGGCATTAAACTCTGGGCAAGACGCCTGCCCGTCGTCACCAAGCCACACCACACCTCACAGGAGGCAGTTCAATGACAATGACGGACGACAACGGCACCGCCGCAGCCCACTCCAAGGCAAGCAGCCCGGCCGGGGGCAACGGCCCCGCCGCCTGGACGCCCACCGGAGTGCCGGCATCGCCCGCCACCATCAATCCGGAGATCTGGCCGGGAGTTGCCCAGCCGCCGTCGGGAGCCAAAGCTGCCGTGGCAGGCAAAGCCGCGGGCCTGCTCTTTAAAGGGGCCGCCAGGCGGCTGCCCCTCCGCGTGGCGTACCCGGACGGAACGGTCCTGGGCATGGGCGGTCCTGAGGCGCCGGTGATGACGATGGTCCGGCCGGAGGCTTTCGAGGTCCGGATCGGTGACAACGGCCTGATCGGGCTCGGCGAATCCTTCATGGCCGGCGACTGGGAAGCCAGCGACCTCGCAGCCGTCCTGGAAGTCTTCGCGGCATCCGTGGACAGCCTTATCCCCATGCCGCTGCAGAAGCTCCGCTCCCTGTACCTGCCGCGTACACCCCGGCAGGAACGGAACGCCGAGCAGAACACGCGAAGCAACATCTCACGGCACTACGACCTGTCCAACGAGCTGTTCGCCAATTTCCTTGACACCACCATGAGCTACTCGTCAGCCCTGTTCCCATCGTCTGCGGGACCGCTGGACTCCGTGGACTTCGGCGTCCTGGCGGACGCGCAGCAGGCGAAGATCGAGAGGTTGCTGGACAAGGCAGGCGTGGGCGAGGGAACCAGGCTCCTGGAAATCGGCACCGGCTGGGGCGAGCTTGCCCTGCGGGCCGCAGCCCGCGGCGCCAGCGTTTACAGCGTGACGCTCTCCAGCGAGCAGCAGGCGCTGGCCCAGGCGCGCATTGCCGAGGCCGGGTACGCGGACAAGGTGACGGTGGCACTGCAGGACTACCGGGCCGTGGAAGGCGAGTACGACGCCGTGGTGTCCGTGGAGATGATCGAGGCAGTGGGCTACGAGTACTGGCCCATCTACTTCCAGACCATCGACCGCGTCCTGGCTCCGGGCGGGAAGGTGGCCATCCAGGCGATCACCATGCCCCACGGCCGGATGCTGGCCACGCGCAACGCCTACACCTGGGTGCACAAGTACATCTTCCCGGGCGGGTTCCTGCCGTCCGTGCGGGCCATTGAAGGGGTCACGCAGCAGCACACCACCCTCCGCGTGCGGGAGCGCATGGGGATGGGGGACCACTACGCCGCCACCCTCCGCCTGTGGGAGGAGCGCTTCCTGGCCAGGTCCGCCGAGGTGGACGCGCTGGGCTTTGATGCGGTGTTCCAGCGGATGTGGCTGTTCTACCTCTGCTACTCACGTGCCGGGTTCCAGTCCGGTTACCTGGATGTCCAGCAGATCGTGCTGGACCGGCGGGAGGCGCAGCTCTAGCGCCACCCTCCCCGGATGAAAGCTGGGGGGCGCACGACGCCGGCCTGCCGCCGTCGTGCGTTTGCTCACCCAAGGGGGTTCCGAAGGTCACTTCGGGACCCCCTTTCGGTTGCCCGGCGCCGTCCCGCGGACGGCCGCGACACGCCGTCTTTTCCCCGACACGCTGGGCTTTAAATGTGGCTAAGTACTCCACAGGGTGTGGACGGTGTCCACGAAATCGCCGGGATTCCGGACATTTTGAGGGGGCCCGCCTGTGGATTAAAGGTGCATTAAATGACATACTTGTAATACATCATCTAGGGGTTCCTAAGCGGCGTCTGCACTACATGTAGTATCGACATACAGCTTGGACGGGGACACCGGACCAGCGAAGATTTCGACTAAGGGGACAGGGACAATGACCGTAACGGTTTACACGAAGCCTGCTTGTGTTCAGTGCAACGCCACCTACCGCGCTCTTGATAAAAAGGGCATCACCTACCAGAGCGTTGACATCTCCCAGGACGCCGAGGCACTCGACCGCCTGAAGGCGCTGGGCTACATGCAGGCTCCCGTTGTGGTCACTGACCAGGACCACTGGTCCGGCTTCCGCCCGGACAAGATCGAGGAACTCGCGCTCTCCGCAGTCTCCTCTGTGGCCTAGGGATTCCGCTTTTCCTTCAAACCAGCCAGCTGAGGTGACTTCCATCGCAGCACCAGCAGCACAGCAGGGACGCAGGGCCCTGCACAACCACGCGGCTCAGCGCGTGGAGGTGTCCCCGCCCGTCCGGGCATCGGATGAAACCGAAGCAGTCCGGACCGGCAGCCAGCTCATCTACTTTTCCTCGACTTCCGAGAACACCAGCCGCTTCGTTGTGAAGCTCGGCCGGGAAGTGGCCCGGATCCCGCTTTATGCGAAGGACGCACCCCTCCTCGCCACCCGGCCATTTGTGCTGGTAGTGCCCACTTATGGCGGCACCGGGGGAGAGGGGTCCGTCCCGAAGCAGGTCATCCGGTTCCTGAACAACCCGCAGAACAGGCAGCTGCTCCGCGGGGTGATCGGCGCCGGAAACACAAACTTCGGGGACAACTACTGCCTGGCGGCGGACATCATCGCCGCCAAATGCCAGGTACCCCACCTTTATCGATTCGAACTTATGGGAACGCCGGAAGACGTCACCCGGGTCAACCAAGGATTGGACACGTTTTGGACACGACTGTCGCAGACACAGAAGTAACCATGGCCCAGAAGCCGGAGATGCCTGCCGCCTACAAGGGTTTGGGCTATCACGAGCTGAACGCGATGCTGAACCTGTACGGCCCGAACGGAGAGATCCAGTTCGGCGCCGACCGTGAGGCAGCGCACCAGTACTTCCTGCAGCACGTTAACAACAACACCGTGTTCTTCCATGACCTGGAAGAGAAGCTCGAGTACCTGGTCAAGAACGATTACTACGAGCGCGAGACGCTCGACCAGTACACGATGAACTTCATCCGCGAGCTCTTCAACCGCGCGTACAAAAAGAAGTTCCGCTTCGAGACCTTCCTGGGCGCGTTCAAGTTCTACACGTCCTACACGCTGAAGACGTTCGACGGCAAGCGCTTCCTGGAGCGCTACGAGGACCGCGTGTGCATGGTGGCCCTGCACCTGGCCCGCGGCGACGAAAAGCTGGCCCTCCAGATGGTGGACGAAATCATCGACGGCCGCTTCCAGCCCGCAACCCCCACGTTCCTGAACGCCGGCAAGAAGCAGCGCGGCGAGCTGGTCTCCTGCTTCCTGCTGCGCATCGAAGACAATATGGAGTCGATCGGCCGCTCCATCAACTCCGCCCTGCAGCTGTCCAAGCGCGGCGGTGGCGTGGCGTTTGCGCTGACCAACATCCGCGAGGTGGGCGCGCCCATCAAGCAGATCGAGAACCAGTCCTCCGGCGTCATCCCCGTGATGAAGCTCCTCGAGGACAGCTTCTCCTACGCCAACCAGCTCGGAGCCCGCCAGGGCGCCGGTGCCGTCTACCTGCACGCCCACCACCCGGACATCTACCGGTTCCTGGACACTAAGCGCGAGAACGCGGATGAGAAGATCCGCATCAAGACCCTCTCACTCGGCGTCGTCATCCCGGACATCACGTTCGAGCTGGCCAAGAAGGATGAGGACATGTACCTGTTCTCGCCCTACGACGTCGAAAAGGTCTACGGCATGCCGTTCTCTGACGTCTCGGTCACCGAGAAGTACTACGAGATGGTGGACGACTCCCGGATCAAGAAGACCAAGATCAAGGCCCGCGAGTTCTTCCAGACCCTCGCCGAGATCCAGTTCGAGTCCGGCTACCCGTACATCATGTTCGAGGACACCGTGAACCGGGCCAACCCGATCGACGGCAAGATCATCATGTCCAACCTGTGCTCGGAGATCCTCCAGGTTTCCCAGCCCACCACGTACAACGATGACCTGTCCTACGATGACACCGGCAAGGACATCTCCTGCAACCTGGGCTCGCTGAACATCGCGAAGACCATGGATTCGCCGGACTTCGGCCTGACCATTGAGACGGCCATCCGGTCCCTCTCGGCCGTGTCCGACATGTCCAACATCACCTCGGTGCCCTCCATCGCCAAGGGCAACGACCAGAGCCACGCCATCGGCCTGGGCCAGATGAACCTGCACGGCTACCTGGCCCGCGAGCGGGTCCACTACGGCTCGGACGAGGGCCTGGACTTCACCAACATCTACTTCTACTCGGTGGTGTACCACGCGGTCCGCGCCTCCAACCTGCTGGCAATCGAAACCGGCCAGACGTTCGGCGGCTTCGAGAAGTCCAAGTACGCCTCGGGTGAGTTCTTCGACAAGTACACGGAGCAGGAATGGGTGCCGCAGACCGAAAAGGTCCGCGAACTCTTCAAGGACGTGCACATCCCCACGCAGGCTGACTGGCTGGCGCTGAAGGCTTCGGTCATGGAGCACGGCATCTACAACCAGAACCTGCAGGCTGTTCCGCCGACGGGCTCGATTTCCTACATCAACAACTCCACCTCCTCGATCCACCCGGTGGCGTCCAAGATCGAGATCCGCAAGGAAGGCAAGCTGGGCCGCGTGTACTACCCGGCGCCGTACCTCACCAACGACAACCTGGAGTACTACCAGGACGCGTACGAGATCGGCTACGAGAAGGTTATTGACACCTACGCCGCCGCCACCCAGCACGTGGACCAGGGCCTGTCGCTGACGCTGTTCTTCAAGGACACGGCCACCACCCGCGACATCAACAAGGCCCAGATCTACGCCTGGAAGAAGGGCATCAAGACCATCTACTACATCCGTCTCCGCCAGCTCGCGCTGGAAGGGACTGAGGTGGAGGGTTGCGTCAGCTGCATGCTGTAGTTGAAGCTTCAACTAACTCCTGATGTACGACGGCGGGCGCCCGCCCGCCGTCGTACGCTTTAACTTAGAGAAAAACCACCCAACGCATAGGGGATGACATGACCGAGAAGGTCAAGCTGCTGAGCCACGTCGAGGCCATTAACTGGAACCGGATCCAGGACGACAAGGACGTGGACGTCTGGAACCGCCTGGTCAACAACTTCTGGCTGCCGGAGAAGGTGCCGCTGTCCAACGACGTCCAGTCCTGGAACACCCTGACGCCGGCCGAACAGCAGCTCACCATGCGCGTGTTCACCGGCCTGACCCTGCTGGACACCATCCAGGGGACCGTCGGCGCAGTTTCCCTGATCCCGGATGCGCTGACCCCGCACGAAGAGGCCGTGTACACGAACATCGCGTTCATGGAGTCCGTGCACGCCAAGAGCTACTCCTCCATTTTCTCCACGCTGGCCTCCACCAAGGAGATCGACGAGGCGTTCCGCTGGTCCACCGAGAACGAGAACCTTCAGAAGAAGGCCCAGATCGTCATGGACTACTACCAGGGCGACGACCCCCTGAAGCGCAAAGTGGCCTCCACGCTGCTGGAGAGCTTTCTGTTCTACTCGGGCTTCTACCTGCCCATGTACTGGTCCTCACGCGCCAAGCTGACGAACACGGCAGACCTGATCCGCCTGATCATCCGCGATGAGGCTGTGCACGGCTACTACATCGGCTACAAGTTCCAGAAGGGCCTGGAGAGGGTTTCCGAGGAGAAGCGCCAGGAAATCAAGGACTACACGTTCGAACTGCTCTTCGAGCTGTACGAAAACGAAGTCCAGTACACGCACGACCTCTACGACGGTGTTGGCCTGGCCGAGGACGTCAAGAAGTTCCTGCACTACAACGCCAACAAGGCGCTGATGAACCTGGGCTACGAGGCCATGTTCCCCGCTTCCGTCACTGACGTGAACCCGGCCATCCTGTCGGCCCTGTCCCCGAACGCCGACGAGAACCATGACTTCTTTAGTGGTTCCGGTTCTTCCTACGTGATCGGCAAGGCCGTGAACACCGAAGACGAGGACTGGGACTTCTAAATCCCCTCCCCTCCCACACGGAGATTGCCTGCCTGGTCGGAAGCCTTCCGGCCAGGCAGGCAATTGTGCTTCCGGGCAACTCTTCCGACAAGCCTGCCCGTTGCGTAACAGCGCTCAGGTTGCCTTCACATGTGCCTCAGGACATCCCGGACTGAGGTCCACGCGTGCGGGCCGTAGCGGTGGTTGTTCACATGGCGGAGTTCGGCCTCGCCGGTGAACATGCTGACGAAATACTGCATTCCCTGCCAGGCGGGGAAAGCCTTGTCCTTGTCCTTCGAAAAGCGTTGGCCGATCTTGCTCATCACCGACAGGGTCCCGGTGGTACCCGCCCATTGCAGGGAAAAGGGTGTCCCCGTGAGATCGGTCATGATCCGGGCGATATCACGGGCCGTGACGCGGTCGCCAGCAATCTCAACGACCCTGGGCGCGTGCTCATCGAGGGCAGTCAGTGCGACAAATCCTGCGACGTCGTCCTTGGTCGTGAAATCGAGAATCTGGTCCGGTGAGGACCAGAACAGGACCCGGTGACGTTCAAACAGGATCATGGGAGCCTGCCCGGTGAGCATGTCGGCGAAAGCGCCGTTCAGCACGGACGTCACGCGGATAGGGGCGGCGTCAAGTTCAGCGGCGAACTCGCGGCGTAGCTCGAAATTGCGGTTGCTGCCCGGAGTGATCCGGCGGTAGTCCGCAGAATAGTCCGACGGGATGAACCGTGCCACGCCAGCCTCGACCGCGGCCGCGAGGAGGGCCCGCTGGGCGTCGACGATGACCGGACGGGCACCGCTGACCGCGGATATAACGGTGTCGACGCCGGACAGTGCTGTGGCGAGGCCGGCCCGATCTGTGTAGGCGGCCTCGTGAACCGCCACCCGATCTTCACCGCCGAACAATCCTTCGGCTGTTCCACTCCCGGGCCGTGTCAGGACCCGGACCAGGGTGTCGCCTCGCAGGAGTTCACGAACGATGCGCTGGCCGAGGTCGCCGGTGGCTCCGGCAACGAGGACGGTTTTTGTAGTGATGATTTTCTCTTCTCGGTAGGCTACCGTGGCTTGTGCCGGGACGTTCGGCGTTGAACCAGGATGCGCAGAATTCGATACAGGCAGTACACGATGAGGAGCAGCGAGACTGCGGCGACAATGGTGGCAGCGGGCGCTCCGATGACCGGTCCACTTTCGCAGAAGCTTTCCCCGGCCCCTTCAGCGTAGTCAACGCAACGCCCTACCCACATCAAAGACCACGGCAGAAGAAACACCAGCACAATGAGGATCCCGACAAGCCAGGCCCAAACCTCGGTCCACGGCCAGGACGGCACTCTTCCCTTCTTCATCGCCTGATGGTCACAGCGTCACGCGCCGCAGCGCGGATGCCGCCGTCGTGAACCTCAACGAAGCTGGCATCGCATCGCCTGGTTCCCCCAATCCGTCCATACCGGCAAAGTCTAACCGTGACACCGGATACTCCCGCGGGATCTGCCGTTAAAACAGCGGCCAGGGCACTGCGGGCATGTGCCCATGCGGAGCCGGAAAACGTCCAGCGGCACGCAAGCGGGCGCAACGTGCAGAAAGCGATGCGATCTCCTCGTCGCTGAGCAGGTCCGCGAGATCCCGGCCTAAATCTCCGTCCAGGCCCTCGCTGACGCGCTCAATACCCTGCAGCTCCTCGCTGCTCAGGTCATCGCCCAGCCAGCCCCACAGCACGGTGCGCAACTTGTGGTCCGTGTGGAAGGTCAGCCCGTGGTCCACACCGTGCCGGTGCCCGTCCGCCATGGCGAGAATGTGGCCGCCCTTGCGGTCGGCGTTGTTCACCACGACGTCGAACACCGCCATGCGCCTCAGCGCCACAGAGTCCTCGTGGAGGAGTGCGACCGTCCGCCCGGTCTCATCCTCGCCTTCCAAAACGTGACGCCAACCGGTCTCGGGCGCCTCGTCAGGGGAGACGATGTCCACCGCCTTCTGGCCGGGGTCCGTCTCCTGCCACAGCTGCACCATTCCTTCGCCCAGCGGACCGTCCCGCAGCCAGGTCCGGGGCACGATATTCCAGCCGAGAGCCTCCGAGACCAGATAGGCGGCGACTTCCCGGTGGGCAAGGAAACCGTCGGGGAAATCCCACAACGGTTTCTCCCCGGCGATCGGCTTGTAGACAACGGTCGTGTCGCCAATGCTCCCCATGAAGGTGGCATTCGACGCCGTCGTGATCCGCCCGGTGAGGGTCAGGCCGCCGGTCGACAGGTCGGCGGGCATCAGGCCTCGGGCAGGGTGCAGACGTGCCCCTCGGGGTCTACGGGATAACCGCAGAGCGGGCATGCGGGACGCCCGGCGCCCACGATCTCACGGGTGCGCTTGGCGAATGCGCGCGCGGTGCCCACCGGCATCCGTACCAGCAGCATTTCGGGAACGTCTGCGTCATCGACATCGGGAATTTCGCCGGTAACCGAATCAGCGTCGACCTCGATGATGGGGTAGGCCTCAATGACGATCTGCGCCGTTGCAGGATCCCAGCCCAGGCTCATGGCTCCTGTCCGGAACTGCTCCTCAACCGTCTCGAGCTGGTCATTGTCAACCAGCTCGACGGGCGTACCCGCGGGCACGCTGAACGGATTTCCCTCGATGGTGCCGAGCTGATCGAGGATGTCATCGATCTTTTCAGCCAGTTCGGCTGACTGCTGCTTCTCCAACGCGATACTGACAATCTGTTTACCCGTGCGGACCTGCAGGTAGAACGTGCGCGCCCCCGGAACGCCGATGGTGCCGATGACGACCCGGTCAGGCCAGGCAAATTCGTGAACAAGTGTGGGCATATCTGTATTTTAGGCACATGGGCCTAGGTGGCAGGCTGTCCCGCGCCGCCGCCCACCGGCGCATCACCGGATGAGATGCCGTGTGCGAGCCACGCAAGATCCCCTGCATCTGTGTTGGTGGCGTAGACGCTTGGCCGGGCGGGACCGTAATGCACTATCGAGATGGAGGCCGGACCCACGTTGATGCGTTGGAAAAGGTCCAAATGCATCCCGAGCGCGTCGGCCAGGATTGATTTGATGACGTCGCCGTGGCTCACTGCCACCCATACGGCTCCCGGACCGTGACCGGCTTCGAACGCCGCGTCATGGCGCCGGATTGCCGCCACTGACCGCGCCTGCATCCCGGCCATTGATTCACCGCCCGGGAAAACGACGGTGGACGGCTGCGACTGCACCGCACCCCACAGGTCCTCGGTGGCGAGGTCACTGAGCTTGCGGCCCTGCCACTGCCCGTAATCACATTCCGTGAGGTCGGCTTCCACGGGGGCGGCAGGACTTCCTGTCTGCCGGTCGAGGATGAGCCGGGCGGTTTCCCGGCAACGCTCCAGGGGACTGGACACCACGCCTGCCAGAGGCAGCACGGCAAGGCGGTCTCCGGCAAAAGCCGCCTGCTCAAGTCCGGTCTGGTCAAGGCCCACGCCGGCAGCCCGGCCAGCCAGGATTCCGGACGCATTGGCTGTGGTGCGGCCGTGCCGCACGAGGATTACTGTTGCCATCCACCCAGCCTAACCAGTCCGGCGCGCCCAACCCGGCGGCGCGTGCCTCAGAACTTCTGCGGCAGGCTGACTGACGGTGTCCGGGACGGGGCGACGTCGAACGTGCTGAGGACCCTGGTCATGATGTTGTTGAAGACCGGCGCGGTGGAAATTCCGTAGATGTTCCCGGCCGGCCGCTGGACGTTGACCATGACCACGTACTGCGGGTCATCCATCGGTGCCATGCCCACGAACGAAGCAGTGTAGCCGTCCAGGCCCTTGCCTGAATCGGCCACCGCTTCGGCGGTGCCGGTCTTGCCGCCAACCCGGTACCCGGGGACCTTGATGTCTTTGGCGCCCCCGGCGGTGACGACACTTTCGAGGATGTCGCGTGTTTGCCTTGCCGTCGATTCGCTGACAGCCCTGCTGCCGGGCTCCGCTTCTACCGGGTGCTCGGTGCCGTCCGGGTCGAGGTAGGACTCGATCAGCTGCGGCTTGAGCAGGACGCCGTCGTTGGCGATCGCCTGGAACGCCATGGTGGTCTGCAGCGGAGTCTGCGATACGCCCTGGCCGAAGAGAACGGCGAATTCCTGCCGGCCGTCCCACTGGTCCGGCTGGGCCAGCAGCCCCGCGGATTCGCCCGGGAGGGGGATTCCGGTGCTGGAGCCGACGCCGAACTTTCGAAGGTAGTCATACCGCTGTTCCCGGCTCAGGTCCTGGCCAACCATGACGGTGCCCGTATTCATGGAGGAACCGATCACGCCCGCGAAAGTCCGCTGCTCTGTGCCGTGCTCGAAAGAGTCCTTAAAGAACTGCCCGTTCACCGTGTAACCGGACGGAATGACAAGGCGGGAGCCGGGACTGACGAGCCCTTCCTCGATGGCGGCCGCTGCGGTGATGGCTTTTTCCGTTGACCCGGGCTCAATGGCAGCCTGCACGGACCGCGCCCCGCGGTCCTCCGGTGCCGTGGCACCGGGGTCGTTCGGGTCCACGGAATTGGTTTCCGCCATGGCCCGGATCTTGCCGGTCTTGGCTTCGACGACGATCAGGTTTGCCCAGTCGGCGCTGAGTTTGCCGGCCTGGGCCTCCAGCGCTTCCTGCGCCGCGTACTGCAGATCGGTGTCGATGGTCAGCTTGACCGACTGGCCGTTGGTGGCCGGGACCACCTCCAGCGGAGCGGTGGGGATGATGATCCCGTCCGCGCCGGTCTGGTAGGTCCGTTCCCCGTCACGGCCGGTCAGTTGTTCGTCCAGGGTCAGTTCGAGGCCCGCGGCGCCGCCCTGGTCATTGGTGAATCCAACAATGCTGCCGGCCACTGCCCCTTGGGGATACGCGCGCTTTTTGACCGGCCTCGACTCCACTCCCGGAATGCCCAGGTCCATGACTGCACGTTCGACGCCGGGGTCCACGGCTTTGGCCAGATAGGTGAACAGGGCATCGCCGGTCATGAGCTGACGGACTTCGGGCTCAGGCATCTCCAGGAGGTTGGCGAGTTCCTGGAGGCCCTGGTCGCGGCTGACCGTCCGGACGGTGCCGGAATCGTCTACCTGGCGGAAAGTCTCCGTCGTGCTGTTCACCTTCGGTGTGCCCACGATGTCGTAGCGGACGGTGCTCTGGGCCAGGATGGTGCCGTTCATGTCCAGGATGGCTCCACGTTCGGAGGCGAGCGCGGATACCTGGGTCCGCCGGTCTGCGGCCTTGGACGCATAACTCTCGGGATCAAATCCCTGGACCACGAACACCCGGCCGGCAACCACCAGGAGCAGCGCCACCATGAAGCAGAATCCCACGCGGACGCGGGCGGTGGATCGCGGGCTGGACACGTCATGGATTCGCACCCGTCCACGTTAGCCGCGGCCCCTGTAGGGCGGTGCCCGGAGGCCCGGCGTGGCCGTGAATGTGAGATTTGGCACGCCGGGTGTTCGCGGACCCCTGCCCTAGGAGAGTGGGGCGACGTCGATGAGCACCTTTCCGACGGTCCCGTGTTCGACGGCGTCGTGCGCCGATGCGGTTTCCGCAAGCGGGAAACGGGTCAGCGGCAGCCCGTGGTCCTCACCGACGCGAAGCGCACCAGCCGCGAGCGCCTCGGCCACCGACTCCACGGCGTGTTCCTTCTGCCCGTCAGTGACGGTATAGGTCAGGATGAACTGGTACCGGATGTTCTTGCCCATGCTTTCCCGGACGGGGACGGTTACCGATTCCCCGGGGTTCGCCGCATAGATGGCGATGGTTCCGCCGGGCTTGAGGATCTGGACGTCGGACTCCAGGTTGGCGGGTGCGTTGACGTCCACGATGGTGTCCACGCCCTCCGGGACTGCGGCGTTGACGGCGGCAACAACGTCTTCGGTGCGGTAGTTGAGGACGTGGTGCGCGCCTGCGAGGCGGGCGAGGCCGGCCTTCCGGTCGTCGCTGACTGTGGTAATGACGCTGGCTCCGGCCCAACGGGCCAGCTGGATTGCGGCGTGGCTTACGGCTCCCGCGCCGCCGGTGACGAGAACGGTCCGCCCGGTCAACGATCCGGGGGAGAGCCGGTCAGGTCCGTGTTCACTCGAGGTCAGGGCCCTGTGTGCGGTCAGGGCCGGGATGCCCAGGGAGGCCCCGGTGTCAAAGGATTCATCATCGGGAAGGGCAACCGCCTTTACCGACGGAACAACGGCATACTCCTGGGCAGTGCCTTCGTCGCCGCCCCAGGCCACGTCCCAGAGCCAGACGCGGTCGCCGGGGCTGAAGCCCGTCACCCCGGGCCCGATGGCGTCGACAATTCCCGCGCCGTCCTGGTTCGGAACCTTTGGCGCCTTCAGCTTCGTGCTGCCCTGCCCGCTGCCGGCGCGGGACTTCCAGTCCGTGGGATTGACCCCGGAAACAGCCAGCCGGACGCGGACCTCGCCGGGACCCGGATCGCTCTTTGCTTTGTCCTTCAGTTGCAGTACCGACGACGCACCGGTCTCTTCGTACACGATCGCTTTCATTTGTTCTCCCATGCCTCGACGAAAACTGGCCCTGCCGTACGGCACCAACCTACCGAACGGGGACCCATGCTGGTCCTTCGTTCATCCGCAGGCTTCCCCTCCCTGGCCCACTCCGTTGCGCACCCAGCCAGCCGGCGTCGTACGTCCTGGCCGCCAACCGTGACGCGCAGGCTCAACCGGCCGCCACACCGGCAGGATTCCCGCCGCAGGCTTTGGCACGTAAAGTGACTGGAGAAATTCAACATGTGAATAAGGGGAGAAATGATTATTGGGGGAACCATGGTGATCGTTTTGATCGCCGGAGCAGCAGTGGTGCTGCTGCTTATCGCGGGATTCATTTTCTACACCAAGAGCATCCGGTTCGCGAAGCCCAACGAGGCGATGCTGATTACCGGCAAGAGCGATCCGAACACGACGAACGAAACCTCCGATGACCAGTCGCGGGTCATCATCAACAACAGGGCGTTCGTTAATCCCATCACCGAGCGCGTCAGCCACATCTCGCTGTCCTCACGCCAGGTTGAGGTGACCATCGAGGCGATTTCCAACAACGGCATCCAGCTCAAGCTGACAGGTGTTGCCCAGGTCAAGGTCGGGGGCGACAAGGTCTCCGTCCGCAAGGCCGCCCAGCGGTTCCTGGACCAGCAGGACGCCATTGACCACTACACGCAGGAGACGCTGTCAGGCTCACTGCGCTCGATCGTTGGCACGCTGAGCGTTGACGCGATCATCAAGGACCGCGCGCAGTTCGCGGCCTCGGTCAAGGAGGAGGCCGAGCACTCCATGACCAACCAGGGCCTGGTGATCGACACGTTCCAGATCAAGTCCGTGGACGATACCGGCGGTTACCTGAAGAACCTGGGGCGCCCCGAAGCTGCGCTGGTGGCCCGTAACGCGAGCATCGCCGAGGCCAATTCGCAGCGTGAGGCCGCCGAGGCGAAAGCCCTTGCGGACCAGAAGACGGCTGAGGCGGAGCAGAAGCTGGCGCTCCGCCGCGCTGAACTCAAGCAGGAAACCGATGCCCGCCAGGCTGAGGCCGATGCTGCCGGCCCGCTGGCCCAGGCTGACCAGCAGGAAGCGATCATCCTGAAGAACCAGCAGGTGGTGGCACGCCAGGCGGAACTCCGTGAGAAGGAACTCGACATCGAGGTCCGCAAGCCCGCCGACGCCGCCAAGTACAAGGTGGAAACCGAAGCTGCAGCGGACCTGTCCCGCCGTACCCGGATCTCCGAAGCCACCAAGGTGGAGGCAGCCGCCGAGCTGGAGACCCGGAAACTGCGGGCCGCCGGCAACGAGGTGGAGGCCCAGGCGCTGGCTGCCGCCAACACGGCCAAGGGCAACGCGGAAACGGAGATCAACAAGATCCGCGGCCTGGCCGAGGCGGAAGTCACCAAGTCACAGGGTAGGCCAAGGCGTACAGCGAGTTCAACGAGGCAGCCATCCTGAACAAGCTGCTTGAAGTCCTGCCGTCCATCGCCAAGGAAATCGCGGCCCCGATGGGTGCCATCAGCAACATGACGGTCATTTCGAACGACGGCGCCGGGCAGGTGAGCAGGAACGTCTCCTCGGGTGTCCACGAAACGGCTCAGCTCCTCAAGGACACCACTGGATTTGACGTCATCCAGATGCTGAAGGGCTTCGGCCAGCCGGCGGCGGCAACCGCCGGGACGCCCACTCCGGCCACAACACCCGTTGGTACAGCCGGCAACGGCAAGTCGCCGGGCCAGGCCACCCCGCAGGGCCCCGGGCAGGATTAAGCACCGCCATCCCTGAAACGCCGCGGACCGTTCCCACGGTCAGCGGCGTTTCCTGCGTGTCCTATCCGGCGGCCTTCAACGCGTGATAACCACCTTCAGGGCCTGTGTCTCGGCCGCCCGGCTGAACGTGTCGTATGCGTCCATGAACTGGTCGAAGCTGAAGTGGTGGGTGGCGAATTTCTCCGCAGGCAGCTTCTTCTGGGCCACCAGGCGCAGGAGCATGGGGGTGGTGTTGGCATTGACGAGGCCCATGCTGACATTGATGTTCTGGATCCACAGCCGTTCCAGGTGCAGCTCCACCGGCTTGCCGTGCACGCCCACGTTGGCCACGTTGCCGCCCGGGCGGACAGTCTCGGTGCACATGTCGAACGTGGCGGGAATGCCAACGGCCTCGATGGCCACGTCCACGCCCAGGCCGTCCGTGTGCGAGAGCACCTGGCTCTTCCAATCAGCGTCGGAGGACACCACCACCTGCGTTGCACCAAAGCTGCGGGATAGCTCCAGCCGGTTCCGGTCCAGGTCCACAGCGATGATGCCGGCGGCCCCGTAGAGCCCGGCCGTGGCAATCGCCGCCAAACCTACAGGCCCTGCCCCCACCACTGCCACAGTATCGCCAGGCTTCACCCGGCCGTACTGGACACCAATTTCGAAGCCCGTAGGAAGAATGTCCGAGAGCATGACCGCCTGCTCATCGCTGACGCCATCCGGCAGCAGGTGCAGCGAATTCTCCGCATAAGGCACCCGGACGTACTCCGCCTGCGTCCCGTCAATCAGGTGGCCGAAGATCCAGCCGATGCCCGGGGCGCCCTCATCACCGAGGCAGTGCGAATACAGGCCGGTCCTGCAGTTGGCGCAGTGGCCGCAGGATTTGATGCAGGAGATGATCACCCGGTCCCCGGGCTTGAGGCTGGTGACGGATGATCCAACTTCCGTGATGGTGCCGACGCCTTCGTGTCCGAGGATCCGGCCCTCCTGCACTGCAGGCACGTCACCCTTGAGGATGTGGAGGTCCGTCCCGCAGATCGTGGTGGTGTCCACCCTGACAATCGCGTCGCCGGGGTTCCGGATGGCAGGATCCGGTACATCCGTCCAGGACTTCTTCCCGGCGCCGCCGTAAACAAGCGCTTTCATCTCTGGTCCTTGCTGTTGGGGTGCGTCCCCGAATCGGGTGTTGGTGCCCCGATGCGCGGCCTGTCCGCGCCGCGCCCTTCCCTGTTTGCGGAACAGGACGCGTCACGGGCCTTAAGCATGGAAGACCGGTTCTTCCGCGGAAAGGGTCTTAGGACCCGGGCTTCCGGACCGTATCCCGGCCCTGTGACGCTGCGGGACCAAGGACCCTGGACGCGGAGGATGGATCCGGGCGACGCTTGAACCCAGCGCCCGGAAGTTCTGTTCCCGCTGGTCAGGAGTGTTGCCCGCTGATACGAATGGACCAGGACAACTTCGATGGGGGTCACGGATGCCGCTGACAGTAAACGACACTTCCCGGCGCCGGGAAACGGTGCCCAGGATGGCAGGGCTGCTGCTGTTCCTGGCCGCGCTGATGCTTGGCAACGGAGCCCCGGCGCTCGCGGTTCCGCCGTCATCCTTGGTAGTTGAGGACACCGCCGGAGTGCTTGACCGGAACACCCTGGTCCCGGCTGTTGAAGCGATGGACTTCCACGAGCCCACTACTGTTGCGGTCTACACCTACAACGGGCGGGCCGAAGACAACCTCAACGAGGAAGTGCTGCGGTTCGCCCGCGCCGAGCGTCCAGAATGGATCAGCGGGGACGGGCAGAAGTGGGCGGACGGGCTGTTCATCTTTGCCCTGGACCCCGTGGGCCGCCACGTGGGGACGTACATGGGTGAAGACCGCAAGGTCTCGCTCGAGCAGCGAAGCGACATCCAGGACGCCACCAAGGAACTGTTCCGTGATGCCCAGTGGACGGATGGCACCATCGCGGGGGTACGGCGTGCCGCGCAGCTGATCAACCAGCCGTGGTACCAGTCGGCTGCCTTCCTGGTCACGGCCTGGGTCAGCGGCGGGATCGCCGCCCTCGGCGCCGGCGCCTGGCTGATTGTCCGCGCCGTGACCAGGTCCGCCAGCCGGAAGGAGATTGAGCGCGGCGACCGGAGCTACGCCAGCGTCAGCATGGACCTGGACGTCACGGAGCTCAACGCCGGCACCATCCCGGAATCCTCCCGCTACGGCAGCCAGGTCCTGGAAAAGCACCGCACGTTCCTGAACCGGTACACCGCCGCCACCGATCTTTCCAACAGGGTGCACGCGCTCAGCCAACGCTCGCTGGGCCGCCGCGGGAACCTGAAAATCACCCGCGAATACGCCGATGCGGCCACCGAACTCGATGCACTCGATGACGTCATCGCGGACACTAACGCCTTCCTCAACCGGGCCGCCACCTGGCCCGCCGCCTGGGACCGCCAGCTCGCGCCCTTCCGCGAAGACCTGTCCGGGCTGGAACGGCTGCTGACCAAACACCATGGCCAGGGGGACTCGGCCACCGCCGCGGCGCTGCGATCCTTCCGGGACCACAGCCTGCGCGACATAGAGCGGTGGACCGCGGAACTGGCCGAGGAACGGATCACCCCCGAAACTGCGCTGGACCGCCTCAACGAAGCACGCAGCAGGCTGGCCGGGCTCCTGGAGGATCATGCCGCAACGGTGATAGCCGGCTTCGCGAAGAACGAACGCGAAGCCAAACTCATGCGCCAACAGATGGAGACGGCCCAGGACGGCCTGGGGCGCAGCCGCCGCCGGACGTATGAGCCCAGCATCCTGGGGACCGTCTACCCGTCCTACCACTTCTTCAACGTCGCGGCCTTCAGTTCGGGGCTCAACACCGGCGTCAACAGTGTCAGCTCCGCGCGGGGCGGCGGCGGAAGCACCACCGGGTACGGAAGCAGCGGCGGCAGCTTCTCCGGTTCCGGAAGTTCTTCCAGTTTCTGAGGCCCGGCAGGCGCCGCCAGGGGTGGCGTTCCGCACGCGATCTGTCGCCGCAAGCCGCAGGGGCCATCAGTTGCACCTGGCCGCATACCCTTGGCTCATGAGCGAGCGCAGAACAACGTGGCACGCCCGGCACAAGGAGGGCCTGAGCCGGGGCGAGCGGGCGGCAGACGTCCTTCGGAACGGGATGGGCAGCTGGACTTTCGTGGGTCTCTTCATGGCCTTTATGGCCGCATGGGCTGCCGTGAATACCTACCTGCTGACGGCCACTGCCTGGGATCCGTACCCGTACATCCTCCTGAACCTCTTCCTCTCCATGCTGGCGGGACTGCAGGGCGCCATCCTCCTCATTGCCGCCAAACGGCAGGATGCGATTGCAGCTGCCATGGCACGGCACGACCTTGAGACGGACATGCAGTCGAAAGGGGAAATCGACCCGCTGATGGCCATCAACAGCCAGCAGCTTGAGTTGCTGGAGGAGCTGCGGACGCTCCTGAAGCAGCGGAGTACGACGCCGGAGGGCGGGGGCCGCTCCTAGTCCTCCGCGGGTGCGCGGTGCTGTGTGGCAGTGACCGGCATCCGGATCAGCGCAATGCCGGTGGAAACGAACCACGCCCACAGCAGGACGCCGTAACCCCAGTAGAATTCCGGCACGGCGTAGCGCAGGATTTCACTGGCGATGCCCAGCGCTCCGGTGGCCATGCCCAGCCACGCAACCCAGCGGGGGAACTGCCCGGACGGCGTGCGGTTCATCGCGATGGCCATGAGGAGGATGCCCACGGCCGACAGTGCACCGATAAGTGCGGGGGTGTTGTTTTCGGCAATGATGGCTTCAGCGGCGGTGGCGAAGATCCTCCGGCCCTCAGCTGTGGACGCGGCCATGTAGCGGTCACTGAGGTAGACCAGGTTGAGTGATCCGCGGCTGCTGACCGGAACGGCCAGGAACAGCGCCCAGGGCAGGGCGCCGGCCACCAGTGCCACCACGCTGAGGCTTTTCTGTGTTGGGAGTACGGCCACGAAGAGTGCGGTGAAGACCAGTACGGCGAGGATGTTCGGCAGGATCCACAGGATCTGCTCGGCAACATAAGCCGCCTTGTGCCCGGCAATGAACTCCAGCGTTTGAGCGCCGCCATCCACAGGGGGCGGCGCAGCGAAGTCCAGGGCCAGGGCTGTGATCAGCAGGACCACGAAGAGGATTGCCGCCGCCCCAGCGCAGACAAACAGGGGTCTCCACTCCCGGCCGGTGCCTGCGGCGCGCTTGTTCACGGCAGCTGACGTGATGCGGGCCATGGGAACTAACCGGTCCGGTCGATAACAGGCCATATGACCCTGGTCTGCCACGCGGCCGGATCCGGTTCCTTCTCCGGGTCGCTGAGGTAGTACTCCCACATGCTGTCTGCCGGTGTGAGCCCGTCTGCCCGCTTCTGCTGCTGGATCGCCCCGTATGTTTGCTGGAGGGTGTCGTAGGGGCCGGTGTGGATCGCTTCCAGGGCATCGGCCTCCGGCAGCGTTCCGGCCTGGACGCCATCGGCGGTGGTGAACGTGCCGGTGATGGGGAAACCGGCCTCCACGTCCACAGTTTCGCCGGGCATGCCGTGGTATCGCGCGAAAGGCGGCCCGGCCGGGGTGGCCCCCTGCCGGTGCGCTGCCGCCATGACGCTGCTGAAGGCCCGGCCGAAGAAGTCCGGGAGCGCATCCATGCGGACGTGTTCACGGACGACGGCGACCGCCTGCTCTGCGAGGTGCACTTGCCGGAGCGGGAGGCCGGCGTCGCCGTTGGTGCTGGAGCTGTTCATGGCACCATGGTGCCGCTTTCGCTGCCGGGCCTTTCAGGGGCTTAGGCCCCTAAAGCGGTGGGCACGCAAGGCCCGGCAGGCGCCTGCATCTACGCCGCAAAGTCGTAGGCCTGGCGCATCCACCCGGCTACCGCGGCGTCCACTTGGCTGGCGTCCGTTATTTCAATGTGGTGCATCCAGATCGAGGGTGAGGGATGGGCTATTTCCTTGAACCGCGGGGACGCAGACTCAAAAGGGAGCGCCAGTGAAAGGACAACGGCAACCGCGGACCTCAGGTACATGCCGGGCAGCCACAGGTAGGCAAAACCGCGCCGCCTCCGGAACGCGACCTGGCTTTTGGAGGCACGTACCTCGACGTCGCCGAAGGATGAGGCGATGCGGCTGACTTCCCCGTACACCGCGAGGGCATCAGGGGAGCCGGCAAAGAACCGCTCCACAGTCCACGGACCGCATCCCGGCTCCGGGCGCATGCGGCTATTCGAGCCCTGCCCGGGTGGCGTCGTTCAGGGTGGTCCGCCAGGTCCCTGTTGCAGACAGGGTGAACTTCCTGCCGGTTACCGATTGGGGAACTATGCGGATCAGGTGCTCCTGGCCCACACCCTGCCAGGGAAACAGCCCGCGGCGGGTGTCGTTGAGCGAAGTGCCCGAGGCATCGTCCTGGACTGCTTTGCCCTTGACCACAACACTCCAGGCCAGCCCGAACTCGCCGCTCACGCTGTCGGCTTCGAGGGCAACCAGCGAGTTCGCTTCCATGGCATCGAGCTTGGTTCCGCTGCCGGTGCGGAACAGCAGGCCGCCGCCGTCGGGCTTGAAGCTCACCGGGAAGACGTCCGGCTGGCCATCAACCACCACGGCCAGGCGTCCAACACTCGTGTTTTCCAGCAACCGCCAGCACTCGTCGGTATCGAGGACTTCAGCTTCGGGCACCATGTTCTTATCGGTCATGTGCAGATCCTAGAAGCCCTGCCGGGGTACCAACAGGGCCCAAAGACCGTATGGTGCCGGTGCACCCCGGCAGCACACCGCGCCCGGGCCGTAATGCCCTAGTGCAGCTGCGCCGCGGCCACTACGTTCGGCTGTATGCACAACAGTTCAGCCGCCCCGGAGATGGAGGTGCTCAGCGCCGATGCCTGCTGGGAGCTCCTGCGCGAAGTGTCAGTGGGACACCTGGCGGTCCTGGTGGACGGGCATCCTGAAATCTTCCCGGTCAACTACAAAGTGGACAACGGGGCCCTGGTGTTCCGTACCGGCGAAGGAACACAACTGGCCGCCCTGGCCGGGGACGCCGCCGTCGCCCTCGAAGCTGACGGCACCGGAGGCGAACCGCGGCGGGCATGGAGCGTGGAGGTCAAGGGCCGCGCCGTGGTCCTGGAACCGTCCCCGGACCTGATGAAGGGCGTGGGGCTTGTTTTGTTTCCGTGGCAGGCGGGACCCAAAGACCACTTTGTACGGATCGTCCCCAGGTCCGTGACCGGCAGGCGGTTCGTGGTTACTTCCCCGCTGACGTGGTGGAACCACCTGGACGATGCCCCGCGGGCGGACCTTGCCTAAGGGACAGCCGTCCCCGCCGGGCGTGATCGCAGGGCCCGGGACGGCCGGCGACAGCCCGGCACCGCGCAATGCGCTGCTGACCAGGATGCTGGCCCAGGTCCGCCTGTACCCCTTGGTGTTCCTGACCTGCCTGGTGCTCGCCGCCACCCTGGGGCTGCTGCTCGCCGGGCGGGAAGAGCCGGCGCGGCTGGGTGCGTCCGCCTATGCAGCCCTCGTGGCCGTGTTCCGCGCGGTGGCGATGGTCCGGTCCCTCCGGGAGGGGCGCTGGGGGATCGACGTGCTGGCGCTCATGGCCGTCGCGAGCACGGTGGCCGTGGGCGAGTACCTGGCAGCCCTGGTAGTCATCCTCATGCTTGCCGGCGGCGAGGCGCTGGAAACGTTCGCCCAGGGCCGCGCCGTCCGCGAACTGAGGTCCCTGCTGGACAGGGCTCCCCGCTACGCCCACCGGGAAACCGACGGATCGGTACTGGACGACACCCCCATCGGTGACGTGCTGCCGGGCGACATCCTGGTGGTGCGGCCCTCCGAACTGGTCCCGGTGGACGGCGAGCTCCTGTCCGGGGAGGCCAGCATGGACGAATCGTCCCTGACCGGCGAGAGCCTGCCCGTGGAAAGGGTGCGCGGAGATCTCCTGCTCAGCGGCTCCGTCAACGGCGAGGCAGCTATCAGGGTGCGGGCGGCGGCCACTGCGGCCGATTCGCAGTACAGCCGCATCATCGCCCTGGTGGAGGAGGCTTCCTCCAGCCGGGCGCCGGTGGTGCGCCTGGCGGACCGGTACGCCGTTCCCTTCACCGCGCTCGCGGTGGCCATGGCCGCCACCGCCTGGTTCCTCTCGGCAGACCCCGTCCGGTTTGCCCAGGTCCTGGTGGTGGCCACGCCGTGCCCGCTCCTGATCGCCGCACCCGTGGCATTCCTCGCCGGCACCAGCCAGGCGGCGCACAAGGGCATCATCATCAAGAACACCGGCACGCTGGAACAGCTGGCCCGCGCCCGGACGGCGGTCTTCGACAAGACCGGAACACTGACATCGGGACGCCCCGTCCTGGATACGGTGCAGGCGGCACCTGCCGCGGGATCCGGTGCCGGGCCTGCCTTCGACCCGGCCCGTATCCTGCAGCTGGCTGCCTCCGCCGAACAGTATTCTTCCCACGTCCTGGCTGCCTCCGTCATCGAGGCGGCCGCCCAGCGCAACCTGGAGCTTCTGCCGGTGACGGAGGCCATCGAGCACGCCACCCACGGTGTGGAGGCCGTCTGCGGGGACGACACCGTGGTGGTGGGGAAGGCTGGCCTGGTGAAAGCCGCGGCCGGGTTCCGCGAAGCGTCGCTCCGCAGCGGCCAGCTGGCGGTGCACGTGGCCATCAACGGGACATATGCCGGAGCGCTGATCATGAAAGACCCACTGCGCGCCAACGCGGTGGGAACGCTTGACCAGCTGCAGCGGCTCGGGGTCCAACACACCGTGCTGCTGACCGGCGACGCCGGCGCCACCGCCGCATACATCGCCAGGGAAGCCGGCATCACCAGGGTGCAGGCGGACTGCCTGCCGGAGGACAAGGTCCAGGCCGTGGCGGCCGTCCGGGAGCGGCCCGTGCTCATGGTGGGCGACGGCGTCAACGACGCGCCGGTGCTCGCGGCAGCGGACGTGGGCATCGCCATGGGCGCCAGGGGCGCTACAGCTGCCAGCGAATCCGCTGACGTGGTGGTGATGCTTGATGACCTGTCAAAGGTTGCCCTGGCGGTGGCGATCGGGCAACGCACCATGTCGGTGGCACTTGTCAGCATCTGGACAGGCATCGGGCTAAGCGTGGGGCTGATGGCCGTGGCCATGACCGGCTACATTCCCGCCGTCACCGGTGCCCTCCTCCAGGAGCTCGTGGACCTGGCCACCATCCTGAACGGGCTGCGGGCCCTGCACGGAGCCACCGTGCGGCCGGCAACGCCGGCATGACCTTTGGCACTTCCGGGCCGCCCACCGTCGTGGCGAATGTAGTGGATATGAACGAAGAATCAGCTTCCCGGCCCGTCATCGTGGGTGTTGACGGGTCCGAATTCTCCTCGGCTGCCCTCCGGTACGCCGGAACCCTCGCCGCCCGGCTGGGCGCCCGGCTGGAGGTCATCAGCTGCATCGGCATGCCCGACTACCTGGTGATATCCCACCTTGAGAGCAGCGAGCACCCGTTGACGGCCGGGCTGGAGGACACCGCCCGGCGCCTGGTGGAGGACGCCCTCGGCCGGGCGTTCACCGGCGGCCGGCCCACGGCCATCGACGTGACGGTCAGGTTCGGAGCGCCCGGAAAAGTCCTCGTGGAAGAGAGCAAACGGGCGCAGCTGCTGGTGGTGGGCAGGCATGGTGAAGGAGGCTTCCCCGGCACGTCCATGGGCTCGGTCAGCAAGGCCTGCGCCGCACGGTCAGTGTGCCCGGTGGTCCTGGTGGGGCAGGAGCCGGACAGCGTGTGATGGCCGCGGCAGGCCTCACAACTGAGCAGGCAGCGGAACTGCTCAAACGTGCCGGACCCAACGTCCTGCCGGGTGAGAAGCCCGTCCCGCAGTGGCGTAAGCTCTGGGCGGAGCTGACCCACTTCTTCGCCCTCATGCTGTGGGTGGCCGCTGCCCTGGCTTTCGTTGCCGACATGCCGCAACTGGGCGTGGCGATCATCGTCGTCGTCATCGTCAACGGCGTCTTCGCGCACATTCAGCAGGAACGCGCCCAGCACGCCGCCGCAAGGTTGCGGGGCCTGCTGCCCGCCGACGTCCGGGTACGGCGGGACGGACAGGACCGGACTGTCCACGCCAGCGACCTGGTCACGGATGACGTGGTGCTCCTGACGGCCGGCGACCGGATCCCCGCCGACGTCATCCTGCTTGGGGCCGCGGCCTGTGCCGTTGATGAATCCATGCTGACCGGCGAGAGCGCGCCGGTCCCCAAAACCGGCGGCGACCCCGCCTGGGGCGGCACCTTCCTGGTCAACGGCGACGCCGAAGCCACCGTTACCGCTACCGGCACCGCAACTCGCCTGGCCGGGATCGCCGCACTGACCAGCGCTGCCCTGCCACCACCCACGCCGTTGTCCCTCGAGCTGCGCAGGATCGTGCGGCTGGTGGTCCTGGTGGCCCTGGGCATCGCCTGCCTGTTTTTCCTGGTCTCCCTGGTGGCGGGAATCGCCTGGCGCGACTCGTTCCTGTTCGCCATCGGGGTGGCTGTCGCGCTCGTCCCGGAAGGCCTCCTGCCCACAGTCACCCTGTCGCTGGCGATGGGCGCCCAGCGGATGGCTGCCAGGAACGCACTGGTGCGCAACCTGGAGGCCGTTGAAACGCTGGGATCAACCACCTTCATCTGCACCGACAAGACGGGGACCCTCACCCAGAACCGGATGAACGCCGTCCAGGTCCACACGCCCGCCGGAACCATCCATGTGGCGGGGGAGGGATACGGACCGGCCGGGTCGGTACAGGGCGGCGGGCAGGAGGCGGCCGCGGAGGCGGCGCTCGCCGCCCGTGCAGCGTCGCAGGGCCGGGCGGTGCTCCGCAATGGCGAGTGGCAGGCTTCGGGCGACCCGATGGAGGCAGCAATCGACGCCCTGGCGCGGCGGCTCTCGGGCAGCCACGGGTCCGAGACACCGCCTGCGCGACGCATGGCGTTTGATCCGGTACGACGCCGGGAGTCGGCCATCGTGGGCCAGGATCTCTTCTGCAAGGGGGCACCGGAGGCCGTGCTGCCGTTGTGCGCGGACGTCGGCACGCTGGTCGGGGAACAGGTTCTGTTGATGGCGTCCGGGGGCCTGCGGGTGATTGCGGTGGCACGGCGCAACCTTGCGGGGTTGGCGGGGGACAGCATGGCAACGCCTGCGGAGGACCTGGAGAGCGGCATGGAACTGCTGGGCCTGATCGGCCTGCACGATCCGCCCCGGCCCGGTGTGGGCGACGTCATCAGGACAGCCCGGCAGGCCGGGCTCAAGGTGGCCATGATCACCGGCGACCATCCTGCCACCGCGGCGGCGATCGCCCGCGAGATCGGCCTGGCCGGAACACCGGAGATGGTGGTGGAAGGCTCCGGCCTCCCGGAGGACTGGCAGCTGCTTGGAGCGTTGCTGGACCGGGACGGGATTGTGGTCAGCAGGGTGTCGCCTGAACAGAAGCTCCTGGTGGCCAAGGCCCTGCAGTCGCGTGGACATGTGGTGGCCATGACCGGCGACGGCGTGAACGACGGGCCGGCCCTGCGGGAAGCGGACATCGGCGTGGCCATGGGCCTCAGCGGAACCGATGTGGCCCGGGAGGCGGCAGACCTGGTGTTGCTCGATGACCACTTTGCCACCATTGTGGCGGCCATCGAACAGGGCCGGGCAACCTACGCAAACATCCA
Source organism: Pseudarthrobacter sp. SORGH_AS 212 (assembly GCF_030818145.1). NCBI lineage: Bacteria > Bacillati > Actinomycetota > Actinomycetes > Micrococcales > Micrococcaceae > Pseudarthrobacter > Pseudarthrobacter sp. SORGH_AS 212. Next base: position 4,046,804 of record NZ_JAUTAA010000001.1, read on the forward strand.
CCGTTTCCTCACGTACCACCTGACCGACAATGTGGCAGAGCTGACGCCCTTCGTTGTCTGGGCGCTCTCGGGCGGCCAATTCCCGCTGGCCCTCGGCGTGCTGCAGATCCTCGCCCTGGACATCGGAACCGACCTGCTGCCGGCGCTCGCCCTGGGAGCTGAAGCTCCCGGCAAGCGCGTACTGTCACGGCCGCCGGAACGGAGGCACCTGATGGACCGGCGACTCATGGTGCGCGTGTTTTGCGTACTTGGCCCCGTTGAGGCCGCCGTCGAAATGGCCGCCTTCTCCGCTGTGCTCTTCGCCGGCGGCTGGACCCGCGGCGGGCCTCCTGAAGCCGGCCTGCTCCTGGCGGCGTCGGGTACGGCCTTTACGGCGGTGGTCCTCGGACAGCTGGCCAACTCCTTTGCCTGCCGGAGCGCCACGGTACTGCCCTGGCAGCTGGGCTGGGGCACCAACAGGCTGCTGCTGTGGGCCGTGGCTGCCGAACTGGCGGTCTTGGCAGCATGCCTGTTCATTCCACCGGCCGCGGGCCTGCTGGGACAGGCCCCGCCCCCGCCGGCCGGCCTCCTTGCCGCGTCCCTGGCTATACCGGCCGTCCTGGCAGCGGACTGGGTATACAAGGCCGCCTGGCCCCGCCGGCCGCGGCCGTGACCCGTGGGGACCTAAGACCCTGCCCCGGCATGCCAGACCAGCCCAGAATCAAGGCATGACTGCTCCGTCCGTGACCTCCGGAACCCACCTGCACATCAAATGGTTCAGCGACACCGGAATCGGGGACGTCGCCTCGGTGGGCGGCAAGAACGCGTCACTCGGTGAGCTGAGCAGATCGCTGCAATCGGCCGGGGTCAAGGTACCCGAAGGGTTCGCCACCACCGCTGACGCCTACCGGACCTTCCTTAAAGACAATGGCCTGGAGCCCCGCATCAGGGACTGCATCGCGGAGTACCAGGAGGGCCGGGCCACACTCCGGCAGGCCGGTGCCGCCATCAGGGAGCTGTTCCTGGCCGCCGACTTCCCGGGCGGTATTGCCGCGGAGATCCGTGGACACTACCGGGAGCTTTCACGACGGGCCGGCCATGCGCAGGTGCCGGTGGCGGTCCGCAGCAGTGCCACCGCCGAAGATCTGCCGGATGCCAGTTTCGCCGGCCAGCAGGAGACCTTCCTCAACGTCTCCGGGGAACGGGCCGTCCTCGACGCCTGCCGGCGCTGTTATGCCTCGCTGTTCACCGACCGCGCCATCAGCTACCGCGATATCAAAGGATACGGACACCTCGATGTTGCATTGTCGGTAGGGGTCCAACGCATGGTGCGCTCCGACGTCGGGGCATCAGGGGTCATGTTCTCCATCGATACCGAATCAGGCTTTCCACACGCGGTGCTCATCAGCGCCGCCTGGGGGCTGGGGGAAACAGTGGTGCAGGGAACCATCAACCCGGACAAGTACCAGGTTTTCAAGCCGCTGCTCGCTGACAGCCGCTTCACACCGGTGATCGCCCGGGAAACCGGTGCCAAGGAACGGAAGATGGTTTACAGCCATGGCGGCAGCGCGCTCACCCGGATGGTGGACACCACGGAACGCGAGCGCGCCTCCCTGGTGTTGACGGATGCCGAAGCCGTCCTGCTGGCGCGGTGGGCGTCCGCCGTGGAGGAGCACTACGGGCGCCCCATGGACATGGAATGGGCCAAAGACGGACTGACCGGCGAACTGTTCATGGTCCAGGCCCGGCCCGAAACGGTCCAGGCCCGCCGAAGCAGCTCAATGTTCCGCACCTACCACCTGCAGCAGCAGGGGCACGTCCTCGCTGCGGGGGCGGCCGTGGGGGACAGCATCGCCAAGGGCAATGTTTGCGTCATCCGGGACGCGAAGGACATCGAATCATTCACCGAAGGATCCGTCCTGGTCACCCGGATGACCGACCCGGACTGGGTACCTGTCATGAAGCGTGCCGCCGGCATCGTCACGGATCACGGCGGACCCACCAGCCACGCAGCCATTGTCAGCCGTGAACTGGGCGTTCCGGCCGTCGTCGGAACCGGCAACGCAACGGACACCCTGCCCCAGGACGCCCCCATCACCCTGTCCTGCGCGGAAGGGGAAGAGGGCCGCGTCTACGAGGGACTGCTGGACTACACGGTGGAGGACGTCGATATGGACCAGCTGCCCGCCACCCGGACGGACGTGATGGTCAATATCGGCAGCCCTGCTGCGGCTTTCAAATGGTGGCGGCTTCCCGCAGCCGGTGTTGGCCTTGCCCGGATGGAGTTCATCATCAGCAACCTCATCCGCATCCACCCCATGGCCCTGGTCCATCCCGAGCGGGTGGCCGACCAGGACGAGGCCGCACTCATCCGCCAACTCACCAGTGGGTACAGCGACCCCCAGGAATACTTCGTTGACGCGCTGGCCACCGGCATCGCCAAGATTGCCGCGCCGTTCCACCCCAAGCCCGTCATCGTCAGGCTCAGCGATTTCAAGTCCAACGAGTACAGCCACCTGATCGGCGGCAGCGCCTTCGAACGCTCCGAGGAAAACCCCATGCTCGGGTTCCGCGGTGCCTCCCGCTACTACAGCGAGGACTACCGCGAAGGGTTCGCCCTCGAATGCCGGGCCCTCAAAAGGGTGCGGGAACAGATCGGCTTCGCCAACGTCGTCGTGATGGTCCCCTTCTGCCGCACCGTCCACGAAGCCGACCAAGTGATCCAGGCCCTGGCCAGCCACGGTCTGGTCCGCGGGGAAGCGGGCCTGCAGCTGTACATGATGTGCGAAATCCCCTCGAACGTGGTGCTGGCCGGGCAGTTCGCCCAGCGGTTTGACGGTTTTTCCATTGGCTCAAACGACCTGACACAGCTGGTCCTGGGGGTGGACCGGGACTCGGAACAGCTGGCGGGACTTTTCGATGAACGTGATCCGGCCGTCTGCGCCATGATCGCCGAGGCGATTTCCAAGGCCCATGCTGCCGGTATCAAAATCGGCATCTGCGGACAGGGGCCCAGCAACCACCCGGAGCTCGCCGAATTCCTGGTCGGCCAGGGCATCGATTCCTTGTCCCTCAACCCGGACACCTACCTTCGAACCCTGCCCGTCATTGCTGCAGCCGAGCAGCGCCTGCCCCCGCGGGCCTAACGGCACTGGCTGCCCCGGACACCCTGCTGATAGCACTGTCCTATGACCGGTTCTCCCACCGCAGCTGCCGCGAGGCCGCCGTTCGACGCGGTCATTTTCGACCTCGACGGAGTCATCACCAACACCGCACTGCTCCACCAGGCCGCCTGGAAGGAAGCATTCGACCGCATCTTCCAGGACCCGCGGATCCCGGCCGCGGCCAGCCGCACGCCGATGTCCAAAGCCGATTACCGGACGTTCATCGACGGATTGCCCCGGGAGGAGGGCGTCATGAAGTTCCTGGCCGCCAGGGGAGTTGCAGTGGACCGGGGAACGGACCACGATCAGCCCGGCGCCTGGACGGCATTTGGATTGGGTGCCCTGAAGAACCGGTTGTTCCTCGAACACCTGCGCAGGGACGGCGTCCAAAGCTATCCGGGCACCATGCAGCTGCTGCACCGGCTGGCCGACGCCGGGGTGCCCACGGGCGTGGTGACCTCCAGCCGCAACGCGTCCTTCGTCCTGGATGCAGCCGGCATCGCTGACCTCTTCAGCGTCATCCTCGACGGAGCGGCCGCGGCCAAGCTCGGGCTGCGGGGCAAACCCGCGCCCGATGTCTTCCTGGCCGCCGCGTTCCGGCTGGGTGTTCCACCATCCCATGCCGTGGTCATCGAGGACTCGGTGGCCGGCGTCCAGGCGGCGCGGCGGGGCGGCTTCGGCCTGGTGGTGGGTATTGACCGGAGCGGCACCCGGCGGGGCCTTGAAGCTGCAGGTGCCGGTGCGGTCCTGAACGACGTCGGGGAACTGGACCTGGGACTGGTGCTGGGCGATCCCTGGCACCTGGTTTTCGAAGGATTCGACGCCGACCACGAAGGGCACCGCGAAGCGCTCACCACCCTGGGCAACGGCTACCTGGCCGTCCGGGGAGCAGCTTCGGAAGGCGGCCCCGCCAGCTACGCCGGCATGTACCTCGCCGGAGTGTACAACAGGGCGGAAGCCGAAGCTGGTGGCGAGACGGTCATGGAGGAACACCTGGTCAACGCTCCGGACTGCCTTCCCCTTGACCTGAAGATGGACGGCGGGCGTTGGTGGTCCGCCGGCGGCATGACCCTCCTGCACGAGCGGCGCTCGCTGGATCTGCGCAGGGCCGTACTTGAGCGGCGAATGCTGCTCGAGGCCGCCGACGGTAAACGGTTGGAGGTGGTCCAGACCCGCTTCGCGTCCATGGCCGAGCCGCATCTGCTGGTGCTGGACATGCAGGTGACGCCGCTGGGCTGGAGCGGCACGGTGGAGGTGCGCAGCGGAGTGAACGCCGGGGTCCGGAATGCCAACATTCCCGGCCCGGAGGCCGGTCCCGGGATCCACCTGACGGATCGCACCGGCGAGCGCACCGCCGTCGGGGACGCACCCGGTGACGTCCCGGATGACGGCATCTCCGTCGTCGAGGCCGAAACGACGCAAAGCCTGGTGCGGATCGCCGTGGCTTTCCGCACCCGGGGAGCCGGCATCGCAGCCGGGGCAGCAGAGGGCCGGGACGGGGCGCTCCACTACCGGTCCTTCCGGATGGCGCTCACCGACGGGAATCCGTCAACAATCACCAAGGCTGTCGCCGTGGTGACCTCCCGGGACCGCGCCATCTCATCCCCGGCATCCGCAGCGCGGTGGGAGCTCCACCGCGCCGGCGATGACCCCGGCGTGCTCCTGGCTGCCCACCTCGACGCCTGGCACCGGGAGTTGGCGCCCTACCTGGTGGAGATGGACGCGCCAGGGCAGGTGCGGCTGGTCCTGAACCTCCATATCTTCCATGTCCTGCAAACCCTGACCCGCCATACGGCTGAACTGGATGCCGGTGTCACTGCCCGCGGGCTCCACGGTGAGGGGTATCGCGGCCACGTTTTCTGGGATGAGCTGTTCGTGCTGCCACTGGTGACGCTGCGCACGCCCGACGTGGCACGCGCCCTGATCGACTACCGGTGGCGCCGGCTGCCGGCCGCACGCCACGCCGCTGCACTGGCGGGCTGCACGGGGGCGAAGTTTCCCTGGCAGAGCGGAAGCGACGGGACCGAGGAGACGCCCACCTGGCTCTACAACGACCGCTCTGGCCGGTGGGTCCGTGACTATTCGCACCTGCAGCTGCACGCCGGCCTGGCGGTGGCGTTCAACGCGTGGCAGTACTACCAGGCCACCAATGACAAACCCTGGCTGCTCAGGCGGGGCGCCGAACTGGTCATCGAGGTTGCCCGGTTCTTCGCCTCCCGTGCCGAGTTCAGCCAGGACACTTCGCGCTATCACCTCAAGGGCGTGGTGGGGCCGGATGAATACCACACCGGGTATCCGGGAAACCCTGAGCCGGGACTGGACGACAACGCTTACACCAATGTGATGGCTGCCTGGGCCTGCCTGCGGGCGGCGGACATCGTCGCCATATTCCAGGGTGAAGAGCGGGCTGAGCTGGCGGCACGGCTGGGCATCAGCGCCGATGAGGCCGCCGGCTGGGAGCGCGTGGGCCGGGCGTTCTTCGTCCCCTTTCACCCCGACGGCGTCATCAGCCAGTTTGCCGGCTACGGGCAGCTCAACGAACTGGACTGGGACCGCTACCGGGAAACCTATGACAGCATCGAGCGGTTGGACCTGATCCTGGAAGCAGAGGGCGATGACACCAACCGGTACAAGCTCGCCAAGCAGGCCGATGTCCTGATGCTTCCCTATCTCCTGGGCCAGGAAGGACTGACCGGACTCCTGGCCGAACTGGGATACACGTTCACCGCGGAGCAGCTGAACCTGACCATTGAGTACTACCTCGGCCGCACGGCCCACGGCTCCACCCTGAGCCGCGTTGCGCATGCTTCAGTCCTCGCCGCCCTCGACGCCGACAGGGCCTGGGACAGCTTCCGTGAAGCGCTCGACGCCGACCTGGACGACACCCAGCACGGCACCACCCGGTCTGGAATCCATCTCGGCGCCATGGCCGGGACCGTGGATGTCATCCAGCGCAGCTTCGCCGGGCTGCGGCTAAGCGGGGAGACCATCATATTCGCCCCTAACATGCCCACAGGACTGCGGAGCGTCGCCTTCCACATCCGGTACCGGGGGCACCATCTGAACGTCAGGCTCAAGGGCGGGCACCTTCATATCGTGTCTGCAGCCGGGGACGCCGCGCCCATCAGTGTGCGGGTCAACGGCAGGGATACAACCCTGATGCCGGGCGAGTCCGGCAACTTCCGGCTCGCGGCCGCAGCGGATCCGGCCCTGCCGTGAGGCGCCTCGGCATCCTGACCAGTGGAGGCGACTGTCCCGGCGTGAATGCCGTGATCCGCGGCGCCGTCCTCGCCGGAGACATCGTCCACGGCTACGGGTTCGTCGGGTTCAGGGACGGCTGGCGCGGAGTCCTGGAACAGGAGGTTGTTCCCCTGCCGCGGCACAGCGTACGTGGCATCTCGCGGCTGGGCGGAACGGTCCTGGGCACGTCCCGGACCAATCCGCTGCGGAACGGCGGAGCCGGGGCCGTCCGCGAATGCTTCCGGCGCAACGGCCTGGACGGGCTCATTGCCATCGGCGGCGAGGGGACCCTGGCGGCGGCCAGCGAGCTGTGCCGGCAGGGCCTGCACATCATCGGAGTGCCCAAGACGATCGACAACGACCTGGGTGCAACGGATTACACGTTCGGTTTCGACTCGGCCGTCCAGACGGCAACCGAGGCCATGGACCGGCTGCGGACCACCGGTGAGTCCCACCACCGGTGCATGGTGGCGGAAGTCATGGGACGAAACGCAGGCTGGATTGCGCTGCACGCGGGCATGGCTGCCGGTGCGCACGCCATCTTGGTCCCGGAGCACCCGGTCTCCCTGGAGCAGGTTGCCGCCTGGGTGCTGTCGGCCCGTGACCGCGGCCGGGCGCCCCTCGTGGTGGTGGCCGAGGCATTTGCCCCCATGGGCCAGATTGCACCGTATGCGCCGCGCGGGCTGGATACGTTCGGCCGGCCCCGTCTCGGTGGCATCGGCCGCCTCCTGGAAGAGGAACTCCAGGCCAGGACAGGCATCGAAACCCGGGCCACCATTCTGGGCCACATCCAGCGGGGAGGTGAACCCACCGCCTTCGACCGTGTACTCGCCACCCGACTCGGCATCGCCGCCGTCCAGTTGGCAGCCGACGGGAGGTGGGGGACGATGGTTGCGTTGCGGGGCACAGACATCATCCCGGTTGACCTGGAACAGGCCCTCGGAGCCCTGAAAGTGGTACCCGAAGCGCGGTACCGGGAAGCGGCTGTCCTGTTTGGATGACTCCCGTGAGGCAAGGGCCGCTGCCCCGTAGCGGCCCTTGGTGCAGGGGCCTGGAGGAGTCAGGCCGGCTTTCTGAGCCTCGTGATGACTGTGGGACAAGGCGGCTGGGCCAGGACGGCGTGCGCAGTAGAGCCCAAAAGGAGCCTGCTGAAGCTGCCACGCCCGCGGCTTCCCAGCACCAGCAGCCGGGCCTGGGCGGCGGCACGGACAAGGGCGGCGGCGGGCTCCATGACGGTCTCAAGCACATCATGCACCACAAGGCCAGGGAAATCCTGCCGCAGGCCGGACACAGTTTCGGAAAGGACTATCCGCTCCTCCTCGAGAACGTGCCGGGAAAAGCTACTGGACGGAAGGCCGGCCCCGACCCATCTTTTGGGTCCGGTGAAGGCGTAAAGGACCGTGAGCTCTTCACCCAGCGCGTCAGCCTCCGACGCTGCGAAGGCTACTGCCTGCGTCGATTGGGAGGACCCGTCGACGCCGACGACGACGCCCCTGCCGTCGGATTGCCCGGGGCCAACCACGGCCACCGGTGATGCCGCCACGGCCGCGGCCTGCAGCGCCCGGTCTGTTAAGGCTCCCCGTGTCTGCCCGCTGCTGCCCAGAACCAGCATCGATGCCTTTTCGGAGTAGCGGCCCAGTGATGCCCCAATGCTTCCCTCCAGCTGTTCCTGCGAGACCTGAAGTCCGGGTTCCTCGGTGCGGAGCCGGTCCGCGGACATCTTCAGGAGGTCTTCCCCGGACGTTCGCAGCACATCGATGTAGGGCAGGGCTTCCAGTGCTTCGCCAGCCATCCAGTGGTCGTCCAGGACGTTCAGGAGCACCAGGGGCAGTTTGAGCCGGGCGGCCCGCGCAGCCGCCCATGCCAGGGCGGCCCGGGATGCTTCGGAGTCGGTGACGCCGACCGCGATGGGCCTGGTGGTGTCCATGGTTGACCTTCCTCTGGTACGGCTGCCCGGCCGTCATGCCGGACAGCATCAACCTTGGCCGGCAGGCTCCTGCGATGCCCAGCGGGTTGGGGGAGCAATAACAAAACGCCGGCCGGAAATCTCGCCGGGAGTGACCCGGACCAGCCGGTTCTTGGTTCCGGCCTGCCAGGGTGACAGGCCGGCGGACTCGGCTTCCCGGTAACCTTCCGGATCTTCCACGGTGACCGCGCGTCCCTTGACCACGACGCTCCACGCGATGGTGCCGTACTGGTTCAACCCGTCCGCCTCCAGGGAGACCTGTTGTGCGTTCGCCACGGTGTCCAGAGTCTTACCGGCGCCGGTGCGGATCAGCACCGTTCCGTTGCTGGCAGCGAAGTTGACGGGGAATATTTCGACGTCGGTGCCATGCGTGAATGCAATCCTGCAGACCGGCGTCGACTGCAGGTATTTCCAGCAGTCGTGAACGCCCAAAATTTCGGCTTCCACTTCCAACGCACCTGTATCCATGGCCGTAGCCTAGGGCCGGGAGACCCGGCGGACTAGGGAAGAAGGTCCCGGTATCCGGATATTCAATGCAACGGCGTTCCAAGGCCCGCCGTCGTCTCCTAGGATGGTGCCAAGCCATCACTGCGTGCTCAGGCGCGGGCGGGGGCCGTGGCGCGCACCGGGGCGCTGCGTGCCGCCGGGTTCCTGAAATGGCACGGGCCGCTTCGGCAGGAGGTCAGTTGTGAGCACTGAGCCATGGCGTTCGCCCATGAGGGAGCGGGCCGAAGACCTCCTTCGCGACTTCGTCTCCAGGGCGGACGAGCTGCTGCAGACACAGGACAGGATGAACGGCCTCCTGTCCGCCGTGATGGCTATCGCCGAGGACCTCAGCCTCGAAACCGTGCTGGACAGGCTGGTGCGCTCGGCCTGTGACCTGGTGGGTGCACGCTACGGCGCGCTCGGCGTTATAGGCGAAGACCTCCGGCTCAGCCACTTCATCACAGTGGGGATCGACAAGGACGGCATCAAAGCCATTGGCCAGTTGCCCACCGGGCACGGTGTTCTCGGTCTGCTGATCCGCGAGCCCAGGCCCCTTCGGCTCCACGAACTTGGCCAACACCCGATCGCTTCGGGCTTTCCTCCAAACCATCCCCCCATGAAATCGTTCCTCGGTGTACCAGTACGGGTGCGCGACGAAGTGTTCGGGAACCTCTACCTGACGGAGAAGAACGGCGGGCTGGACTTCACTCCGGAGGATGAAGACCTCGCTGTGGCCCTGGCCGCCGCGGCAGGCGTGGCGATCCAGAACGCCCGCCATTTTGACGACAGCAAACGCCGCCAGAAGTGGCTTGAAGCAGGGATGGAACTGAGCAGCCGGCTCATCGTCACACCCCGGCCCAAGGATGCGGAAAACCTGGATCTGGTGGCGGAAACAGCGTTGCGGGTCTCGGAAGCCGTGCTTGCCGTTATCGCCGTGCCTGATGGTGACGGTACGCTCCGCTGCCGTTCGTCGCTTGGTGTGCAGGGACTCCAAGCCGGACAGGAGGTCAAGGCTTCCGACGCCGTCGATGTGGTCATTGAGACCGGGAAATCGGTGGTCGTCCGGGATCCGCAAGAGGTTTTTGGTGGTGGTATCGGCGAAAAGCTGGGGGCCGTGCTCGTGTGCCCCCTGGGCCACAGCGGCAGCGATAACGGGGTGCTGCTGCTGGCCCGGCCCTCCGGGGGCGGACCCTTCAGCCAAGCCGAGCTGGAATCCAGTGCGCTGTTCGGCAGCAGGGTGGGGCTGGCGCTGGGACTGGGACGGGTGCATGCACTGCGCGAACAGAACCTCCTGTTCACCGACAGGGAGCGGATCGCCCGGGATCTGCACGACCTGGTGATCCAGAGGCTGTTCGCTGCTGGCCTGAGCATCCAAAGCCTGCGGCGCTATACCCCGGACCCTGTGGCCCATGAACGGATCGCTGCGGTAACAGCTGAACTGGACGACACCATCCGGAAGCTCCGCGACACCATCTACTCGCTGCGGACCGGCGGGAACCATGAACCGCTGACCAGCCGAATCCTCAAGGTGTCCGAGGAAACGTCCCGGGGCTACTCAGTGGCGCCAGATGTAGTGTTCAGCGGCCCCGTTGACGAGGTCGTCGATGATGACGTCGCGGGACACCTGCTCTCCGTGCTGTCCGAGGGCCTGAGCAACGCCGCACGCCACTCGGGAGCTGCGGACGTGCACGTGGCGGTGACCGCCTCAGCTGACGGTGTGGAGCTTGTCATCAAGGATGACGGCTGCGGATTCGAGGAGCCCGGGCAGACCAGCGGCCTGGCCAACATGAGGCACAGGGCGGAGATGCTGGGCGGCAGCTGCAGCATCGACAGTGCACCAGGAACGGGCACCCGGATCAGATGGTGTGTAGGCCTGCAGTGACAGGGTGCCGACACATCAGGAGGCCCCCGGGCTGTTCCGGGTGACGAACACGGCCGCCTGCGTCCGGCGCTCGAATCCCAGTTTCGCAAGGATGGACGATACATAGTTCTTCACGGTCTTCTCGGCCAGGAAGAGTTCCTCGCCGATCTGGCGGTTCGTCAGTCCCTGCCCCACCAGCACGAGCACCTTTTTTTCCTGTGCGCTGAGTCCTTCCATCCTCGGGTCCGTCGGGGTCCGGGTCAGTCCCGAGACGATCCGTTCCCGCACCCCGGGCTCGAACAGGGACGCGCCGGTGGCCGCCTTGCGGATACCGGCCAGGAGGTCGTCGCTCCTGATCTGTTTGAGGATGTACCCCGCCGCTCCGGCCAGGACGGCTCCGCGGATCGCCTGTTCGTCGTCGTAGCTGGTCAGGATCAGGCAGTTCAACCGCGGATCGAGCGAACGGACATCGCGGCAGACCTCGATGCCGGTACCGTCCGGCAGGCGGCCGTCCAGTATGGAGATGTCCGGCCGAAGCGCCGGGATCCGGCGAGTGGCCTCGGCGGCCGATCCGCTTTCGCCCACCACCACGAACCCTTCACCTTCCAACAGGTCCTTCAAGCCCTGCCGGACAAGTTCGTGGTCGTCGAGGATGAAGACGCGGAGCGGTTCCTGCGGAATTGCAGCTTCCCCCGAGTCAGTCTCAAGCCTTTGCACGTTACGCTCCCATTTTCATAAGGACCACACCTGCACCCGCTGCGCTGTGCGGGCAGCCCCTGGCCGGGGCAAGTACCATTCTTGCGCCCGTTGTCCGTGGATGTAAGGGACCAAAGTACGCAAAGTACCTGATCCCACTGCCGCCGCCCGGTGACCAACGGCCCTACCCGGCCGGCTGCTCCTTCAGCAGGGTTGGATCAGACGCCAATCAGCAAAGGGAAAGGAGCCCACCATGGAAGCCGGCGGAGGCCAGCCCAGGATCATTGTGGGCGTGGATGGGTCAGCCGCCTCGGTCCAGGCCCTGCGGACTGCCCGCGCCCTCGCAGGGCCGCTGGATGCCGCTGTGGAGGCATGGGCGTGCTGGGACGTTCCTGCCGGTTTCGGGATTTACCTGGCCGTGGGCATTGAGGGATTCGAAGTCGCGGCGAAGCAGGCACTCCGGCAGGCGCTCGCTGATGCCTTCGGGTCGCCGGTGCCGCCGGAAGTCCGCGGGCGGCTCCTGCGGGGCAGCGCTGCGCACCTCCTGATCGGCGGCAGCAGGGAAGCTGCGCTTCTGATTGTTGGCCGGCATGGGCACGCTGGCTTCGTGCCGGGCTCGGTGAGTTCCGCTTGCGTGAGCCATGCCCACTGTCCGGTTTTGGTGGTTCCGGCCCAGGCAGACGCGTCCGACGGCGGGCGCTGACCTGTCCTGTTCCGAACCTCCGTCACGGGGTTTCCGGGGGCGCCTCCGGCGTGTGCACCACCAGCACCGGGCAGTGGGCGTGGGCCACCAGGGCCGAGCTGACAGAGCCCAGGAGCAGGCCGCTGAAGCCGCCGTGCCCGCGCCGGCCCACTACCAGCAGGTCAGCGTGGCGGCTCGCTTCGATCAGTGAATCCCGGGGGTGTCCGCGGACGAGGCTGGCCATGACGTTCGACGGCGTTTCGTCACCGTAGGCTGTGCTGACCGCCTCATCGAGGATTTGGCCGGCACGTTCTTCGAATCCTTCGATGCCCATCAGCATGTAGCCGGAGTAGGCCTGCGGGTAATCCCAATAGGCGTGGGCCTCGACCTTGGCGCCGAGCGGCACCGCGAGGCGCTGCGCCTGCCGCAACGCCTCGATGGAGGCCTCCGAGCCGTCGACTCCTACGACGATCCGGCCGAACGGTGCTCCGGCTGAACCCATCTCAACTCCTTCTGGTGCGGTCATGACCGTTGTGTTGTCCAACCCCGGCGGCTAGGGCTTGGGTGTTGGGCCCGTTCCGGGCACGGGTTTCTCCTGCCGGACCGGTTGGCCTGCCGGCGGCGGTGCTTCACCGGGTCCCTGGTCGAGCCGGAAAGGCGGATATTCGTCCCGCATCAGCGCCGTGTAGGCCATGACGCGGTAGATCCAGCGGTTGATGCCCAGGATCAGGTCGAACAGCGGGCGCAGGTAGCGGCCGGTGAAAAGGAGTGCCACCACGGCCACCAGGACCAGGATCCCCAGCAGCGAAATCCCGGTGCTGCGCTCATACGTGGTTCCCAGATCCGTGGTTTCGGCCCGCCAGGTCCATGCCGTGCCGGCGAGGGCAGCCACGATCAGCAGGTGTGGAATGGCCAGCAGCCACCACTTGACCAGCACCAGTCCCCGGGAAAGCCGCTCCGGATAGTCCACATCGAAGTCGGCCGGGTAGTCGGCGTGCGCCAGGGTGAAAGGCGGATAGAGGTCCGTTCCGGCGGCGGCATAGGCGTAGAACGCTACCCTCCAGTTCCAGCGCATCACCCCAACATTGAAGTTGAAGAGTGCCCTCGGGTAGCGGCCGGTGAAGAGGATCGCGAACCCGGCCACGATGGTGGTCACTGCGAAGGCAAACCATAGGAAGACCAGCACAACGAAGTGGGGAATCGCCAGGAACCACTTGACCAGCCACAGGCCCCTGGACAGCCGGGGATCCAGCTCACCGGAAAGCCGCGCCGGGTAGGGGGCCCGGTCCGCCAGTTCTGCCATGTGCTGCGGGGGCTGCTGTGCCTGCACCGGAAGTCCCGGGGCGCCACCGGCAGCCGGGTATCCGGGGTACGGCGCTCCCGGTCCCCGGGCCGGCGGGCCGGTATGGCGGCCGAGGCCCATTGCCCCGAAAACCAGCAGCGGAACACCGATCACCAGGGCAATGGCGCCGCCCACCAGCAGGCCCGAGGCGGCCGGCCGGATCAGTTCAGACCGCGCCCCGGCCTGCAGTGTTGCTGCCACGCCCTGGCTGGCATCGGCGTTCATCAGGACAATCGACCAGTTGCCGGCCGCCAGGTCCCACGTGAGTTCCTGTTCGCCGGGGCCGGTTGCGGACGCGGCCCAGAACGTCTGCTGGGCGGGTGCTGAGGGGACGGCGGTCCCCGGTATGTCACGGTATTCGGCACGGAACGGCTGCATTTCGACGTCGAGCAGTTCCGAGTGGTACACGCCGGACAGGTACTTCTCGACGTCGGCCCGGGACGCGATTCCGATGAAGATGTCCTTGGCCGGGTCCACCGGGGCGGCCCGCAGCCGCAGGGTCCCCAGATCGAAGGGGAGGCGGGGCGGAACACCTTCGCCGATGGCGTCGAGCCGGGGCGATGTCAGCGCGTGGGATGCGACGGACAGCCGCGCCGAGCCGGAGGTGAGGAAGCCGTCACCCTGCGCGGACCCCACGGCCATGGCTACGGCGCCTCCGGCGAGCGCTGTGAGGCCCACCAGAGAAAGGAGGATCCCCAGGATGAGCATGATGATTGCTGCGGTTTTTCTCATGGTGTCGCCCCTGGAACGGATGGTGCGGACAATGTGGATGGCGGAATCCGGCGCCCTGCCTGGCCGGCTTCCGTTCTTGGTCAGACCTTGTTCTTGCCGGCCTGGATCCGGGTGATGACAGTGGGGCACGGAAGGTGCTTAAGCACACCGTGGGCAGTGGAACCCAGCAGCAGACGCTTGATGCCGCCGCGGCCGCGGCTTCCCACTACCAGCATCCTTGCTCCGCTTGCCGCGTGGACCAGGGCGTCAACAGGGTCCCGTTCTGTTTCCAGAACCCGGCGCACCTTCAGGCCGGGGTAGTCCTCCTCGAGCCCAGCCACCGTCTCGGAGAGGACCACCCGTTCTTCTTCGGAGACCATCTCGGCCAGGCTGTCCGGGGCCAGCCCCGCGTCCGTTACGGGGTCGGGCATCCTGACGGCATAGACAACTGTGAGCTCATCACCCTCCCGGTCGGCCTCCGCCGCCGCAAAAGCGACGGCCTGCGTAGCCTCCTGGGAGCCGTCGATTCCCACCACCACGCCGGACCGTCCGGCAAGGTCCTGCGTCCCGACGACGGCTACCGGTACCTTGGCTGAGGCCGCTACCTGCAATGCCCGGTCTGCCAGGGTTCCGCCGAGGTGTCCGGAGCCGGAACCGATCACCAGCATCGACGCCTTGCCCGAGTATTTGGCCAGCGAGCCGCCCACGCTTCCGGTCAGGAGCCGTGTGGTGACCGGGGTCGGTGTTGCTCCCCGGACGCGCCCTGCAGCAGTTTTCAGCAGTTGGTCCCCTGCCTCTTCCAGTACACCGAACCAGGGGTACGGTTCGGCTACCCAACGGTCGTCCACAACGTGGAGGACCGCCAGGGGAACCCCGGATTTTTCGGCCCGGTGCGCGGCCCACAGCACCGCCGCCCGGCTCTGTGCCGAGTCGTTGGTGGCAACGGCAATCGGTTTACGTGATGTCATGGCCGGCTTCCTGGTCTTTCGTGTGGAGTTTTGGGCGGACTCGGGAGGCGGTGGCCGCCCCAGCATGGCGCAGCGGCAGCGCGTCTCCCTGCTTACAAGAGTGGCCGCCGGACTCCTGCCATCTGTAGGGCCGAAAGTCACGGCTGTCGAGGGGACAGTTCCACACCGCGGGGGTGGTCAGTATGCTTACTATTGTCTGGCGGTACCGATCTACGCTGCATCAGACCGGGTGCAGCCCCAAGGAAAGGCGTGACCATGAGTGAACAGAACCTCCCGGAGGATGGCCTGGAAGTCGTTGACGAAAATGACGTGCTGCTCGATGAAACACCGGGAAGCGCAGCGTCACAGGAGCTTGATCCCGTACACGGGGAACCGGACAACTATCCCGGCGCCGCCGAAAACAATCCGGACCGCTGGCAGGAAGACCCGCTGCTCCAGGAAGAAGCTGCCCCGGGAGGGGAACAGGACTTCCTGAGCGACCAGGCCCTGCGCGACGAATCCGCCGAGGCGCGCTACGAATCCGGCGATGAACAGGTGCCGCCGGATTCACCCACCCTCGGTCAGGCAGCAGCGGACGTCGACTTCGGCGAGGATCCCACTGGCTTGGAGGCCGATGCCAGTGACGACGCTGAGAACTTCGGCGGGTCGCCGCTGAGCGAATTCGACCCCAACGATCTTGAGCGTTAGGCACGGCCAACGGCGCTGGTGCTGAAAGGCGGGGATATGAAAACCAATGAACTCCTGCAGGATGCCTTCGTGCGCATCAGCGATGCCGTGACGGAGACGATCGATGGCCTGGATGAAGAAGCCCTGCACCATCGGCCGGCGGCCACCGGCAACCCCATCGCCTGGCTTATCTGGCACCTGGCACGGGTGGAGGACGCGCAGGTTGCCGCCGCTGCCGGACTGGAGCAGGTGTGGACACACGCGGGTTTTGCTGACCGCTTCGGCCTTCCGCTGACGGACCGCGACACCGGCTACGGGCACACCAGCAAGCAGGTGGAGTCGGTCCGCGCCACGGCCAGTCTACTGGGGGACTACTACGGCGCCGTCCACCGGCAGACCATGCAGGTCCTCGGGGAACTGGCAGACCAGGACCTTGACCGGACCGTTGACACCAACTGGGACCCTCCGGTCACCCTCGGCGTCCGGCTGGTCAGTACCCTCGCCGACTGCCTGCAGCACGCGGGCCAGGCGGCCTATGCGAAAGGCCTGGCGGCCGCCGGCCATGGCAGCGGCCGTGCGTGAACTGGTGGTCCTGGGCACCGCATCGCAGGTGCCCACCCGTACCCGGAACCACAATGGGTACCTGCTTCGCTGGGACGGGGAGGGGCTGCTCTTCGATCCGGGTGAGGGGACGCAGCGCCAGATGATCCACGCCGGAGTTTCGGCAACGCAGATCACCAGGATCTGCCTCACCCACGTCCACGGCGACCACTGCTTCGGACTCCCCGGCGTGCTGTCGCGGATGGTGCTGGACGGCGTCAACCATCCGGTCCACCTGCACTACCCGGCCTCGGGGGACGGTGTGGTGCGGGCGCTGGTATCCGTCAGCACTCCCGGCCTTGACCTGAGGCTCCATCCCCACGGCGCCGCCGGTGAGGTGACGGACGGCCTCCACGTCCGGCCGCTCAAGCACCGAATCGAAACATACGGGTATCGCCTCACCGAGCCCGAGGGCCGCACGTTTCTGCCCGACCGCCTTGCGGCAGCGGGCATCGCCGGGCCGGACGTCGGCCGCCTCCGGCGCGAAGGTACCATTGCCGGCGTCGGCCTGGCCGACGTCAGCGTTCCGCGCCCCGGGCAGCGCTTCGCGTTCGTCATGGACACCGCCCCGTGCGACGGTGCCGAAGACCTTGCAGACGGCGCCGACCTCCTGGTTGCCGAGTCCACCTTCAGCGACGACGACTGCGGGCTGGCGGAGGAATACCGCCACCTCACCGCCGGGCAGGCGGGCGATTTGGCGGGGCATGGGAGCGCCCGGACGCTGGTCCTCACGCATTTCTCATCCCGGTACGGCAACGACGTCACCCTCATGGTCCGGCAGGCGTCCGCCCGCGCCAAGGGTGCCATTGTCATCGCCGCCGACGACCTCCAGCGCATCCGCCTTCCGAACCGCCGCGGGGAGCCTGTAACGGCCGCCGCGGAGATAGGGTTAAAACCATGACCGCTGCAGCACAATCAACTGTTGCCCTGGGTGGCCGCTTCGCCCGCGAACTCAACGAACTGGCGGTGCCCTGGGAGGCGGAGGAAGCTCCGGACCCCAAACTCCTGGTGCTCAACGAACCGCTCGCCGGAGAACTGGGGCTCGACCCTGGGTACCTGGGCTCGGAAGAGGGAGTGCGGTTCCTGCTGGGCAACCACGTGCCGGAAGGTGCCACACCCGTGGCCCAGGCCTACGCCGGGCACCAGTTCGGCGGCTACTCGCCCCTCCTCGGTGACGGCCGTGCGCTGCTGCTGGGTGAGCTGGAAGATGGCCGCGGACGGTTGAGGGACCTGCACCTGAAAGGCTCCGGCCGCACGCCGTTCGCGCGCGCCGGTGACGGCCGTGCGGTCGTGGGGCCCATGCTGCGCGAATACGTGGTCAGCGAGGCCATGCACGCCCTCGGCATCCCTACCACCCGCTCCCTTGCCGTCGTAGCTACCGGACGGCAGGTACGCCGGGATGACATGCTGCCCGGCGCCGTGCTGGCCCGGGTGGCCGGCAGCCACCTTCGGGTGGGCAGTTTCCAGTATGCGCGGGCCACCGAAAACCCGGAGCTCCTGCGCCGGCTGGCGGACCACGCCATCAGCCGTCACTATCCGGATGCTGCTGCGGCGGACAACCCATACCTCGCCCTCTATGGGGCGGTGGTGGCGGCACAGGCCTCGCTCGTGGCGCAGTGGATGCTGGTGGGGTTCGTCCACGGTGTGATGAATACAGACAACATGACCATCTCCGGGGAAACGATCGATTATGGCCCCTGTGCCTTCATCGACGCGTTCAACCCGGCCGCCGTGTACAGCTCCATCGACGTCGGTGGCCGGTATGCGTACGCCAACCAGCCGGTCATGGCCGAATGGAACCTTGCCCGCCTGGCCGAAGCCATGCTGCCGCTAATTGACGAAGACCAGGAGGCGGCGGTTCCGGTGGCCGTGGAGGCGCTGGGTGGATTCCGGCGGCAGTACAGTGCGGCGTGGTTCGGCGGCATGGCCACCAAGCTGGGCCTTGCGGCGGGGAAGCCGGGGACGGCAGCAGACGAGGAGGTCTCGGACCTGGTGGACGGGGTTACCGGCATCCTCAAGGACGGCCCCGTGGACTACACGCTCTTCTTCAGGAACCTGGCCAAGGCCGCCCGGGGTGACAGCCGGCCTGTCCGCGGCATGGTCATGGACCTGGCCGCGTACGATGCCTGGGCTGAACGCTGGCAGGAGCTGGGGCCGGACGCCGGGCTGATGGACCGCACCAATCCCGCGTACATTCCGCGGAACCACCTCGTCGAAGAGGCGCTGGCCGCGGCTACGGTCGGGGACCTGGAGCCACTGCACCGGCTGCTGGAAGCGGTGGCGGCGCCGTACAGCGAACGCCCCGGCCTGGAGCGGTACGCCGAGGGCGCCCCGGAGGACTTCGGGACGTACATGACCTTCTGCGGCACCTGAACAAGGAAGGGCAGCAAAAAGGGCGGTAGCCGGGGTCTCCCGGCTACCGCCCTTTTGCAGCTCTATGCGCTGAAAGCTACGTGCTCAGCAGGCTATGCGACCCGTACGTACGAGGCTGCACCAACCCAGCTGACGGAGTGCACCTGGGTCTGGCTGCCGTTGACCCCGCCGCTGACCATCTGGCCGTCACCGGCGTACACGCCGACGTGGCCTGCCGAGATGACGAGGTCACCCGGGGCGGGTGCGCCCACTACGGTGCCGTACTGGTAGAACTGGCCGGGAGCCAGGTCACCGACCGACTTGCCGACGGCGCGCAGGGCCTTCTCCACCATGGCGGTGCAGTCCTGGGTGACGCCCACCTGGCCGTACGCGTTGGCCAGGATGGCAGCGCCGGTGCCCGAGCCGGTGGCCGCAGGCGTTGCAGAGGCGTAACCGAGGTTCATGCCGGTGTTGGCGGGAGCGGCGCTTGCGGTCTGGACAGGTGCCGCGGCCGGAGCAACGGCCGGAGCGGCCGGTGCTGCGTAGCCGGCGCCGGGGATCGCAATCTGGTCACCCGGGTAGATGATCGAGGAAACGTCGAGGCCGTTGGCTGCCAGGACGTCGTTGAGGCCAACCCCGTAAGCGGACGCAATGGCGCCGAGGGTGTCGCCGGAAGCAACCGTGTGGACGTTGCCGGCAGCCGCGGCGGGTGCAGCCGCTACGGGTGCGGCAGGTGCCGAGTATGCCTGGACATTATTGGTTTCGGTGCTGTCCGGGCCGGTCACACCTGCATGTGCCGGAGCTCCGACGCCGAACGCAATGCCCGATGCTGCGGCTACCGCCAGTGCCGGGCGTCCGAAGGTCCGGGCCTGGGCCTTGGCCGTCACGGCCAGGCCCTGCAGCGCGATGGAGCCGGCCGGAGTAGCGCGGTGACGGGCGGTGGTGAAATTTTTTGACACGGTTGATCGCCTCTCCCATGCCTGCGGGGTGAGCTGTCGGGTTCGGGCTGGAGATGCCCGGCCGGTAGCGCACTTCGTCAGGGACGGAAGGCGATATCGACTTAACCCCAAGGCTTCGGTGAAGCCGCGGAAACTTGGTTCCCCCGTCCCTGCCAGCTGGAAAGCGATTGAATCCCGGTTCAGCGGCAGGGCTCGGCAAGCTGAGGGGAATGTCCCGTTTGGGAGGGACACGTGTATGACCATAACCCGGCGTACACCGGATTGTCACATTTGGATAACATGCGAGGCAGTCCTCTCGGATGAAGGCCTCCTCCGCGGGGCCTTCCGGAACGCCGCGGTGACCTCGGATGATGCGCGGGTCCTAGCCGTTGTGGCATGCCAACGTAACAAAGTCATAAAGTTGCGCACGCAACAGCCCGCCGGCTGCCACTTTCAGGACACCTTCCCGCGCTCCGGCGGTAACGGTGAGGGGCAGCAGGGTTCCCACTTTGTCTTCCGCGACGGCGTGCGGATCGCACCGGGCGGGACGCACCCGCAGGGCCAGGACCGTTTCGGGTTCCCCAGGCCGGACCGTTACGTCCCGCGGCCACGGCTCAACCCCGTCCTCCGCCAGCAGGGGCGTGCCGCCCACGCTGTGCAGCGTGAGGGACGGCGTCCCGGCGGGGGCCATCTGCCGTGGGCTGATGCGGAGGCGGACGACGGCGGTGCGGCCGTCCGCCGCCACCTCAAGGTGCTGGTCCAGGGCCAGCCCGGCCACCTTCGCGGCGTCCGCGGCCAGGCAGAGCTCGGAATTGTTGCGCGGCAGCACGCCGAAGGGATCCGGGGCCGGGAGGGTCAGTGCTGCCGGTTGCCGTCCGGCCGTAGCGACGGAAACCGTGGCGCTGGCCTGCGACGATGCCGTTGCCGGCTCGGCACAGGCCGGAGGTGGGAGCTGTGCGGGCACGCTCTTGGGTTGGTGCGGCGGAAGCTCCAGGCTGCCCGCCGGTGGCGTCCACTCGATGTCCCCGTCGAACAGCGGGGAACTGACGCGCGCCACGTCCACAGCCACGGGACTGTCCGTGGTGTTGGTGAGCTGGAGCAGGATGGCGTGCTGCCCGTACTGGTCGCGGGACTGGTTTAGCTCGATGGTGACCGGTCCGGGCGCCGCGGAAGCGGGGGACGCCGCCGGGGCGGGCTGCTGTGGTGTGCAGGCCGAACCTGCCAGCACTGCTGCGGTCAGCAACGGCAGCAAGCAGCGCGGGGTTGCCGGTTTTGCTGTCCGTCCGGGGGCAGGGGTCCGGCGGGCTGGTGTGGTGCTTGGTGTGCTGGCGCCGGCCATGGGCACAGTCTAGGGCCGCGGCGTGCCTTCCGTCTCTGCTGGATAACGATCCGCAGCAGCAAGCCCTCAACCTGTGGTTGAGGGCGGTAGGCTACGGGACTATGCCCCTGTCCGTTACCAAACTGAAGTCTCCGGTGCTCGGGGGACTTCTGGTGTTTGCACTGCTGGGACCGGCAGCCCTTGCGCCGGCGTCGGCCTCGGAGCGCGCGCCGGAGGGGTACCCCTCCTGGGAGGACGTCCGGAAGGCCAGGGAATCTGAAGCGGGCACAGCGGCGGAAATCACCCGGATCGGCAGCCTCCTCGCCGTTTTGCAGGCGGATTCAGAAGCGCTCGGTGGGGCGGCCGTTGCCGCTGCGGCGGATTTCGCCGCTGCCGAGGCGGCACTCACTGCAGCCAACAGCCGGGTCGATGCGTTGGCTGCGCAGTCAGCAGCAGCCAACGGGGAACTCCGGCAGCACCGCAGGGAAATCGGAGCCCTTTGCCGTGCAGTCGTACAAGACGGGTGCAACCACGGCCGGATTCTTCATGGCCCTGGACGCCCTTGAGTCCGGCAGCGTCCACGGACTCAACATGGTGGAGCTGGTTGGCGCGAAGACAGCCGGCCTGGTGGACCGGGCGGCGTCGGCCGCAAGAGTGGCATCGTCCCTGGGCGAGCAGGAGAATGCCGCACGGTCCGAGCGGGAAAACCTGTCCAGGGAGGCCGGAGCCAGGCTTGCCGGGGCCAGGTCGGCCCAGGATGCGGTGGCCCGCCACATCACTGAAGAGCAGCAGCACGGCGGCCAGCTCACGGCCCAGCTGGCCTCGCTCAAGGGAACAACCGCGTCCGTGGAGGGGGAGTTCCGGCAGGGACAGGCCGCCCTCGCCGCATATGAGGCCTCGCAGTCAGCAAAGCGGGCCGCTGCACAGGAACAGGCGCAACGGGAGTCGGTCCGGGCAGCGAAGGCCGCAGCAGACGCCCGCGTGGAGGGACCACGGCCCGCGCCCGCGGGCCCGCCGGGACCCGTCGACCCCGCTCCGGTGAACCCCGCACCGGCGGCCCCGGCCCCGGCCCCCGGACAGCCGGTCCGGCCGGTGCCGCCGCCCGTCGTCGTACCTTCTGTTCCCGGTGGTGCTGTCAACGATCCTGCCGGAGCGAAGAGCTACGCCGCCGGACGCCTGGGCGCCTACGGCTGGGGCCAGGACCAGTTCCTGTGCCTGGCGCAGCTATGGACCAAGGAGTCGAACTGGCAGACCACGGCCACCAACCCCTACTCGGGCGCCTATGGGATCCCCCAGGCATTGCCGCCGGGGAAGTATGCAAGCGCCGGCAGTGACTGGCTGACCAGTTACCGGACCCAGGTTGAGTGGGGGCTGGGTTACATCCGCGACAGGTACGGCTCGCCCTGCGGCGCCTGGAGCCACTCAATGGCGAACAACTGGTACTGACGCAGGACTAGGCTTTTCCCATGGCTGACTACGAACGCTTCCGGCTGCTGCTCGAAGAGGAACGGCAGCTGAAACTGGCCCTGCTGCCGGCGTTGCGGGCGGACATCGCCGCAGCCAACTCCGCCCGCCAGGGAGCCAACGTGGACGACGAACACGATCCCGAGGGTGCCACCATCGCCTTCGAGCTGTCCCAGGCCTCGGCGCTGCTGAACCAGAGCTCAGCCGGCCTGGACCAGGTGGAAGCAGCCCTCGACCGGATCGCCGCCGGAACCTATGGCAGTTGCGCCGTATGCGGCAGGCCCATCGCCGAAGGCAGGCTCGAAGCCCGGCCCTGGACGCCGTACTGCATCGACCACGCAGCCGCGGGGCACTCGTGACCACCGGTTCGGACGCCGTCGCCGAGGCGGCCGGTTTCATCGACCGCACGCTGCAGAACGAGGGCGCGTGGTACCGCGCGGACGACGTCGGCAGCAGGTTTGGCGGCGCCCTGGGCTCCTACGGTTCATCAGTGGGTGCGGTCCGCGGAACCATCCGCGACGCCCTCCGCAAGTTCAAGGGCCTGGACCACGATGCCGTGGTCCAGCTTGCCTCGGCACTGTGGGGCCAGCCGAAACCGGGCGCCCGTCCGGTCTTCGAACGCCGCCAGGCGGCGGTGGTGCTGCTACAGTCGCGGGTGGCCCTGCTGCGGCACTCGGATCTGACCCGCGTTGAGGGTTTCCTCCGGTCCGCGCACGCAACGGAACTGGCCGATCCGCTCGTCACCGACGTTCTGCGCCCGCTCCTGGACAGGCTGGAGCACCGCAACCGGCAGCGCGCAGAAACCGTCCTGGCCCGATGGGGTGCCGACCCGGACGCCCACCTGCGGGCGGCAGCAGCAACACTGTCCCACCAAATAGGAGAATGACGATGGACGATCCCTTTAACCTTGAGCGTTTCGTTGCAGCCCAGGACGGCGGAACATACGACCAGGCGCTGGCCGAGCTCCAGCTCGGAAACAAGACTGGCCACTGGATGTGGTTCATCTTTCCCCAGATCGCAGGCCTGGGGCAGAGCGCAACATCCCGCAAATACGCCATTGACTCCCTGGCGGAGGCGCGTGCCTATCTGGAACATGACGTGCTGGGCCCGCGCCTGCTTGACTCTGCGCAGGCACTGACCCACCACGCCGGGCGCTCCGCAGAGGACATCCTGGGAGGCATTGACGCCCGCAAGCTGCAGTCGTCCATGACCTTGTTCCTTCGCGCCGCGCCCGGCGAAACGGTGTTCAAAACGGTCCTCGCCCAGTTCTTCGACGGCCAGCCGGACGGGTCCACCGATTCACTGCTGGCCGACCGGGACGGGGAATAACCGCTATGGCGTGGGGCTGCCGCCGTTGACGTTCAGTGTCTCGCCCACCACGTAGCTGGATTCCGGCGACGCGAGGAACACGTACGCCGGTGCCAGTTCGGCCGGCTGCCCGGCACGGCCCAGGGGAGTGGACTGGCCGAACTCCGGCAGTTCCTCCTTGGGCTGTCCGCTGCTCACCTGCAGCGGCGTCCAGATGGGGCCCGGCGCCACGGCGTTGACCCTGATGCCCTTGGGCGCCAGCTGCTGGGCCAGGCCCTTGGTGAAGTTGTTGATGCTGGCCTTGGTGGTGGCGTAGTCCACCAGCGTGGGCGAGGGGTTGTACGCCTGGATGGACGTGGTGTTGATAATGGTTGAACCGGCCGGCATGTGCGGCAGGGCCGCTTTGGTCAGCCAGAACATGGCGTAAACGTTGGTTTTGACCGTGTGGTCGAACTGTTCGTCGGTGATGTCCGCCAGGTCTTCCTGGGCCACCTGCTTGCCGGCGTTGTTCACCAGGATGTCCACACTGCCCAGGACGGCCACGGCAGTCTCCACCACTTCGCGGCAGACCGCAGGATCCTTGAGGTCGCCCGGCACCTTGATGGCCTTGCGCCCGGCTGCCTCGATGATGCCCGCGATCCTGGCCGCGTCCTCTTCCTCCTGAGGCAGGTAGGACAAAACAACATCGGCTCCCTCGCGGGCGAAGGCGATGGCAGTTGCCGCCCCGATACCGGAATCGGCGCCGGTCACGATCGCCTTGCGGCCTTCGAGCCGCCCCGTGCCGCGGTACGTTTCCTCGCCGAGGTCGGCCTTGGGAGTCAGTTCGGCGTCCAGCCCGGGCTCCGGCTGGTGCTGCTTGGGAGGGGAGATGTGCTCGTAGGCGGTGACCGGATCGCGGAATGTGTACTGGTCTGTCATGGTTTCCTCCTGCTGGTACGGCTGGATTCTTCGAAGCTAAGCATGCTTACGTTTCCAGCCTAGGCATGCGGAGGCCGGCTGCCAAGCCGGGCTACCCGCGCTGTACCTCCACCAGTTGCAACCCGGTGAGCCGGCTGCCGTCAACCACGGCCGTCATGTAGGTGCACGCGGGCTGCCGCCGGCGGTCCGTGGGCGAGCCCGGGTTCAGCAGCCGCAGGCCCCGTGGCGACGTGGTGTCCCACGGGATGTGGCTGTGCCCGAAGACCAGGACATCCGCGTCCGGATAGAGCGCCTCGCAGCGCAGTTCACGGCCCTTGGCCTGGCCTGTCTCGTGCACCATCGCAAAGCGGATGCCGTCCAGGGTGACGGCTGCCGTTTCGGGCAGCCGGGCGCGGAGGTCGGGGCCGTCGTTATTGCCGTAGACGCCCACCATCCGCCGCGAGCGCTGCTCAAATTCGTCAAGCAGGAAGGTGTCCACCCAGTCTCCGGCGTGGAAGACCACGTCAGCCCGTTCGACGGCGGACCACACCTGGGTGGGCAGTTCCCGGGCGCGTTTGGGGACGTGGGTATCGGCGATCAGGAGGATGTTCAGCGGCATGGGGAAATCCTGCCACGGGGGCCTGTTCGGTCCCGCCCGGGAGTCGTAATCTGGGGGCTTGGAGGTGAGTGCCATGGAGGCTGCGCAGGGTGACCGCATCATTGTGCACGGAAGGACTGTGGGTGCCACGGACCGTCACGGAGTGATCCTGGAAGTCCGGGGCGAAGGCGGGGCGCCGCCGTATGTGGTCCGCTTCGATGACGGCCATGAAACCGTCATGTACCCCGGCGGCGATTTCGCCGTCGACCACGGACACGCCAACTGACCCGTCCGCCGGCCGCCCTCCGGCGCAGCGGACCTGTCAGACTGGGACGATGGACCACGCATCCGTCGCCGCATCGTCGATTCCGCCTGTCCGCACCGGCCCCCGCAACCCGGGCGACGCCTGGGTGGAAGGGGACCACGGCCGCTTCTGGGGCCGGTTCGGCGCTGCCGGCGTCCTGGCCTGGGACCCGGCCAAGGGTGTGCTGCTGCAGCACCGCGCCGTATGGAGCCACAACGGGGGAACCTGGGGGTTGCCCGGCGGCGCCCTGCACGAGGGCGAGGACGCGGTGTCCGGGGCGCTCCGCGAAGCCCATGAGGAGGCTGCCGTCCCGGCCGAACACGTGGACGTGCTGTTTACGTCGGTCCTGGACCTCGGCTACTGGTCCTACACCACGGTGGTGGTCAAGGTCCTCGAGCCTTTCGAGCCTGTGATCAGCGACCCCGAAAGCATCGAACTGCTGTGGGTGCCGCTGCCCGGGGTGGCTGACAAGGAGCTGCATCCCGGCTTTGGCGCGGCCTGGCCCGGCCTCCGGGAACGGCTGGCCTAGAAGTCCTTGCCGTATTCGGCGTGGACCAGGATGGGCAGATGGTCCGACTTGCCCCGGGGCAGCGTCTCGACGCTGGTGATGTCCAGTCCCAGGGACGTGGCGAAATCGAAGTGCCCCTTGAAGACCTTGTAGCGGGTGTATGTGCGCCGGTTGCTGAGGGACAGGGCGTAGCCGGAGTTCTTCATGTGCAGATGCAGGTTCTTGGTGAAGAACGGGTAGTTGAAGTCGCCCACCATCAGCGTCATCAGGCCCTTGCCCATGCTAAGCAATTCGGCGTGGGCGGCGTGGATCTGCTTGCGGCGCAACGAATTCGACGCGGTGAGCGGGGCGGCGTGGAAAGACCCGATGACCAGTTCGTGCTGCGTTTCGTTGTCCATCACACGCGTTCCGATCAGCCGTTCATGGGCCGGCGCCAGGACCCTGTCATGCATCGATTTCTGCAGCGCGAAGGACTGCGTATCCAGGGCCGTGAAGCGGCTGGTCCGGTAATAGATTGCCAGCCCCAGCCGGTTCCCCTTGGTGGCGTCCGCCAGATGGAGCGGGCCCAGGGTTTCCGGCAGGTCCGCCGCATCAACTTCCTGCAGGCACAGCGCATCGATGTCATGATTCCGGGCGAGGGCGAGCAGTTCGCCGCTCGCTGCGTGCTTGCGGAGGTTGTAGCTGATGACGCGCATGAAACACCTCTTCCGAGGGTTGCTGACAGGACCAATTCCTGAGTCTAGTCCGCGGCCGGACCCTGCGCTCAAACATTTCGACGCGACCCGCTGGCCACGATGCTGCGGGGGCCGGATAGAGTTAGTGGCAATTCACTGGGATTTCCTGAAAGGCCACAGTTGACTGACGAGCTCCCCGAACTGGCCGAAGGCACCGCCTATTACCAGGCGCTTGGCGGCGGTCATTTCCGCTCCACCATCCACGCCCAAGGCGCCTGGAACACGCACGAGCAGCACATGGCCCCGGCCTCCGGCCTGCTGGCGGACGCCCTGGAGCGGCTCCAGCCGCGGCCCGGGATGAGGATGGCGCGGCTGAGCTACGAGATCCTGGGCCTGATTCCCGGCGGGGAATTCCACATCGAGGCCACGGTGCTGCGGCCCGGCAAGACCATCGAGCTGCTCCAGGCCGAACTCGTGGCCCAGGGCAGGACTGCCATACGGGCCACTGCCTGGCGGATGATCACCAGCGACACCTCAGCGGTTGCCGCCGTTGAAGACGCCGCCATCCCCGGCCCGGATGACTGCAAGCCCTACGACGGGTCCGCCATCTGGCCCGGCGGCTACATCCGGTCCCTGGAGATGCGGGTGGCGGAAGGACACCGTCCCGGCGCGGGGAAGGTCTGGCTTCGCACAGCGCATCCGCTGACCGACCGCGAAGACAGCGGAGATCTTGCCCGCCTCATGGGACTGGTGGACACTGCCAACGGCATTGCCGCACGGGTTCCGCCGGGACCGGACAGCTACGCTTTCCCCAACCTGGACCTGCAGGTCCACATGTACCGCCGCCCCGAGGGGGAGTGGCTGGGCCTTGACAACGCCGTATCGTTCGGCCGGGACGGCATCGGCCTGACCTCAACGGTCCTGCATGACCTGCAGGGCCCGTTCGGCAGGGCTGAACAGATTCTCACCCTGCGCCAAACCTGAACGTCAGCCCCATGGCTGCCACGGACTTCCAGACGTATCGTTAACTGTGTCGTTGTATATCGTTCACGATCTCCAGAGGAGACCCCCATGCGTGGCTCATACCCGGGATATGGATTCGGCAGCAACAACATCGATGGCCTCTGGCAGGCCATCGAGGACTTCCGTTCACGCTTCGAAAAGCCGGAAGGCACCAGGGCGGGCAAAGGCGAGGTGCGGGCGGCGGTGCTTGCCCTGCTGGCCGAGCGGCCCATGCACGGCTACCAGATCATCCGCGAGATTGAGGAGCGCAGCGGCGGGAGTTGGAAGCCCAGCGCCGGCTCTGTCTACCCCACCCTGCAGTTGCTCGCTGATGAGGGTGTGATCAGGGCGGAGGAATCCAACGGCCGGAAGATCTACTCCCTGACCGAATCCGGCCGGGACGAGGCGGACGGCAGTGCCGCATCGAATCCCTGGGCAGGGGCGGGGCCGCAATCCACAACCGGATTCGCTGCCCTTCCCAAGGCAGGCGTTGAACTGGCCCAGGCAGCGGCGCAAGTGGGACGGACCGGCACCCCGGAGCAGGTGAAGCAAGCCGTGGCAGTGCTGGACGAGGCACGCCGGCGGATGTACTCGATCCTCGCCCAGGACTGACGGGGGTGGCTTCCGGCCCTCGCCGGCAGGTGGGCCCGGCTGTACTCCCGGGCCATGTCCGTTCCCGCTACCGCCGCATCCTGCGCTTTGCCGCACGGCACCTGGCCGCCGTGTGGTGGTACGAGCTGCTGCTGCCCCGGATAGGGCTGGCCCGCGTTGCTGAGCGGACGCGCCCGGCCAGGATGCAGCGCTTCGCCCGCCGTTTCCATGCACTGGCTGTGGAGCTCGGCGGCCTCATGATCAAGGTGGGCCAGTTCCTGTCGTCCCGGCTTGATGTCCTCCCGCCGGAAATCACCGAGGAACTCCAAGGCCTGCAGGACGAGGTGCCACCTGTCGCGTTCCCGGCCATCCGGGCCCTTGCCTCCTCGGAGCTGGGCTTCCCCCTTGACGAGGTGTTCGCCATGTTCGAGGAGGAGCCCCTGGCCGCAGCCTCCCTCGGCCAGGCGCACCGGGCGCGGCTGCTGCCTGCCGACGCAGAGGTGGCCGGGGTCAAGGACGTGGTGGTCAAAGTGCAGCGTCCGGGCATTGAAGCGATCGTCGCCGGCGACCTCGCGGCCCTGCGGAAGGTGGGCGGCTGGCTCAGCCACTTCCGGATCGTGGCCGACCGCGCCGACATGCCGGCCCTGGTGGAGGAATTTGCGCAGACCAGCCTCGAGGAGATCGACTACCTTCACGAGGCTGCCAGTGCCGAGCGGTTTGCAGCGGACTTCGCAGGCGACGTTCGGGTCCACGTGCCACGTCCCGCCTGGGAGCGGTGCACCCGCCGCGTGCTCACCCTGGAGGATGTCACAGCCATCAAGATCACGGACACGGACGCGCTCCGGGCGGCAGGCATCGATCCCGCAGAGGTGGCGCCGGTGTTCGCCTCGGTCATGTTTGACCAGCTGTTCACCAACGGCTTCTTCCACGCCGACCCGCACCCGGGCAACATTTTCGTCACGCCCGTCCAGCCCGGTTCCGGCGGCCATCCCTGGAAACTGACTTTCATCGACTTCGGCATGATGGGCGAGGTAACCCCCTCCACGCGCAGCGGCCTGCGCAAGCTTTTGATCGCGGCCGCAGCCCGCGACGGCAAGGGACTGGTTGCTGCCATCCGCGGCGTCGGCGTGCTGGTGCCGTCGGCGGACACCGTGGAGCTGGAACGGGCCATGACGCACCTGTTTGCCCGGTTTGGCGGGATGGGCTTCGCAGAGCTCCGCGAGGTGGACCCCCGCGAATTCCGCGACTTCGCGGAGGAATTCGGCGAAGTTGTCCGCTCCCTGCCGTTCCAGCTTCCCGAGAACTTCCTGCTGATCATCCGGGCCATGTCCCTCACTTCGGGGGTGTGCAGCTCGCTGGATGAGCGCTTCAACCTGTGGGACTCGGTAGAGCCTTATGCTGCCCGCCTGCTGCGGGAAGAGGGCGGAAACATCGTTCAGGACGCCGCCCGGCAGGTGGCCGGGGCTGCGGGACTTGCGTTGCGGCTGCCGGAGAGGGTGGACGACCTGATCACCCGCATCGGTGAAGGGAACGTGTCTGTTGCCAACCCCCGGCTGGAGCGGCAGGTGGCAAGGCTGGACCGCACGGCCCGCCGGACGGCGTCGGCCGTGGTCTTCTCGGCGCTGCTCATCGCCGGGACCGTGGTCCGGGCCGACGATTCCGTCCTCGGCACCGTCATGATGGCAGCGTCAGCGGTTCCGCTGCTCCACGGCGCCTGGGTGGGGCGGAGGGGGCGGTAGCCGGGCGCCTGGCCGGTGGGTCGGGCACCTGGCAGGGCGCACGACGGCGTACCCTAGGTTGGGCCCGTCCGGCACCGCCGCGGCAGGGTCAAGGAACAGCATCATGACGACCAAGGGAGCCCAGTGCCATGGCCCACCACCCTGACTCCGGAACCTTGACCGTGGTCCGGCAGGACGTCTCGCTCGGTGCCGCCCGTGACCTTGAGTTCGGCCTTGAGCTGCTCGCCAGGGCGCGCAACGGAAGTATAGGCCCCACCCTTCGGCTGTACCGCCCGGCGCCCACGGTGGCCTTCGGCCAGCGTGACACCCGGCTGCCCGGGTTTGGGGCCGCCGCCCAGGCATGCCGCGACAACGGCTTCGAACCCCTGGTCCGCCGGGCCGGCGGCCGCGCGGCCGCCTACCACCAGGGCACCCTGGTGGTAGACCACATCGAGCCCGATGTCGATGCCATCGCTGGTTCCAAAAGCCGCTTCGGCTACTTCGGAGAGCTCTTCGCAGACGCCCTGCGAATGGTGGGCGTGAACGCAGCCGTTGGGGAAATCCCGGGGGAATACTGCCCCGGCGAGTTCAGCGTGCACGGCACGGCCGCCACTGACGGGTCCCGCATCAAACTGGTAGGCACGGCGCAGCGGGTGGTGGCCGGCGGCTGGCTCTTCAGCTCGGTCATCGTGGTGGAGGACTCCGCACCAATCCGGAAGGTCCTGACCGACAGCTACGCTGCGCTCGGCCTCGACTGGGACCCCGCCACGGCCGGCGCGGCGGATGACCTTGTCCCCGGGCTGACGGTGGAAGCAGTCACCGATGCCCTGCTCGAAACGTACGCGGGCCATGCCACCCTGGCTTCGGCGCCGTTCGGCGGCCTGGGGGCATGACCCGCGTCTCCTGGATCGCCAGCCTTCAGGTGCGGCGGCGGGGGAGGAATGTCCCGGTTGGCTGCACCGTCCTGGACTAGGCCGCCAGGCGGTTCTTGACCTCTGCAGCGGACGGATTGGTGGCCGCCGTACCGTCCGGGAACAGGACGGTGGGCACGGTGCGGTTGCCGCCGTTGATCTGCTCCACGAGCTCGGCGGTACCGTCCACTTCCTCGATGTTGATTTCGGTGTAACCGATGCCTTGCGCGTCGAGCTGCTTTTTCAGCCGGTTGCAGTAGCCGCACCAGGTGGTGGAAAACATGGTGATGGTGCCGGTTTCGGGAGTGAAATCCACAGGGTTCTCCTCTGGGTTGGGTGAAGGTTTCGTTCGGGACAACGGTAGCGTGCCCACCGGTATTCCCCGGCGTCCGGCCGCGGAGGGGCTGCCCGGATGACAGTATGTGGCGCCGATGGCATGCTGGAGCCATGTGTGGACGCTACGTAATGGCACGCGCCGTGGGGGACCTCCTGGCAGAGTTCGACGCCGAACTGGAGGACGAGGTGAGCATTCCGCCGTCGTGGAATGTAGCCCCCACCGATGCCGTCCCCATCGTCCTGGAGCGGCTGATAGAGGACGGCACGGACGCCCGGCAGGTCCGCCAGCTGCACGTCGCCCGCTGGGGCCTGGTTCCCTCCTGGGCCAAGGACCCGGGCATCGGGTCCAAAATGATCAACGCCCGCAGTGAATCAGTGCTGGAAAAGCCCGCATTCCGGAAGGCGGTCAGGGCACGGCGCTGCGCCGTACCCGCCGACGGCTACTACGAGTGGAAGCAGGGCCCTGGAAAGTCCAAGCAGCCGTATTATGTGCACCCCGGCGCAGGCAGGGGACTGGCCTTCGCCGGCCTCTACGAATGGTGGCGCGATCCGTCGGTACCGGCTGGCGAGCCCGGCCAGTGGGTGCTTTCCACGTCCATCCTTACGGCGGACACCCCGCCGCCGGGCTCCGAATCAACCGTGTTCGGGAAACTGACCGCCCTTCACGACCGGGTGCCGCTGCCCATGGACAGGGACACCATGCAGGCCTGGCTGGATCCCCAGGCTGACGACGCCGCCGCCCTGGTGGATATGGTGCGGTCCGCGGTCAAGGATGTGGCCGCCGACTGGCACGTGGAGTCCGTGGGCAAAGAGGTGGGCAACGTCCGCAACAACGGGCCGGAACTCATCCGGCCCGTGGAGGCCCTCTTTTAGCAGCCCTGACCGTCCTGGCGGAACTTAGACGGTGACCGTCCCGTCGTCGTCCACGGCCCAGGTGGGGTTGTACGCAACTTCCCAGCGGAACCCGTCCGGATCAGAGAAATACCCTGTGTAGCCGCCCCACGGCTGGGTGACCGGGTCGCCGGTGACTGTCGCGCCGGCGGCCTTCGCCTCGTCCAGGACCCGGTCCACCTCATCGGCGCCGTGCACATTATGGCTCAGGGTGATGCAGGGGACCGGGCCGGGAGCATCGACCCCGGCCTCGGCGTGCATCTGGCCCGCATCCCACAGGGAAAGCACCAGGCCGTGGTTGGCCTGGATAAAAACCACTTCGCCGGCAACCTCACGGTGAACAGGCCACCCGAGGCCATCGACATAAAAGGCCCGGGAGGCCGGAACACTGCGGACACCTAGCGAGATGAAGTCGACTCTGGGTTGCATGCTTCGATACTGTCAGAAGATGGCAACAATTCAAGGAAACGACCGGGATGCACTGGCCGACAAGGAACAGCTCGCCGCAGTCCGAATTGCCGTGGATGAGGTGGATGATCAAATCGTCACCCTTATTGCGCGCCGCGAACGCCTGATCAGGATCGCCGGCACCCTCAAGGGTGACGACGCCGAAGTCCGCGCCCCAGACCGCGTGGAGAAAATCATCCAGCATGTCCGCTCGGCAGCTAACAAGAAGGACATCGACCCGGACATCGTGGAAGCGACGTACCGGGCCATGATCTCCGGATTCATCGAACTGGAGCTGCGGGTCCACCACGAAGACAACGGCTGACCCTCCCGGGTCACATCCCTTCCCCTGCAGCTGTAACGCTGCGGGGAGCCCTAGAGGTTTTCGTCCACCTTCACGCCGGACTGGAAGTCCCGGCCGTCAGCCTCGCTGAAGCCTGTCATCACATGGCCCTTGCCGAGGCCATTGATTGCTGCCATGGGAAAGTTACCTGTGATGGTGCTGCCTGAATGGCTGACGCCGCCCAGGTCATAGTTCTCCTCACAGTTCTGTTCGTGGTTAAACGAAAAGAAGGCTATGGCCTCCCCGTTCATGAATTCAATGCCCAGCCGGCGCTGGGATGAGTAGTCCGGACTCGCCGCCACGAGACCCACCACGTAGGCGCCGGAACCGGGAATGTTGCCATCTATATCGAACGTGGCCACCAGCGTGGAGTCCTGTGCCTTGATGCTGACTTGTTTGAGGAGTGCGTCAGAGGTGCTCATGCACCCATCCTGCTCCCTGCCGAACTGTCAGTCCACCCCCTGAACCGCGATTCTATGCATTGGGTGGAGCCGGGCGTAGACTGGAATTATTCGAACACATATTCGAATCAATATCCCAGTTTGCAGTACCAGCCAGTCCCGGAGGCGCCATGGGCATGTTCAGCGAATCAGTTGATGTCGCCTGCACCCCCGACGGCCTTCCCCGGAGCCTTGTATGGTCCGGGCGTACGTACGACATCTGTGCCGAACCCCTCCGATGGTACGAACGCCGCCAGTGGTGGGCGGAGGAAAGCCGGGTTTCCCCTGGGAAGCGGGCCCGGCATGGTGGACCACGAAATCTGGCGGGTTCAGGTCCTGCCCCGGATGTCGCCAGGGCGTCCCTCCGGCATGGAAAGCCAGCCCATTGAACCACTCACGCTGGACCTCACCAGGCACAACCGCAGCGGCAAGTGGCGGCTCCTGCGCATCCACGACGCCCTTCGACCCAGAACAGCATGAGTTTCACGCACCTGCATGTCTCCACCGCCTTCAGCGCGCACTATGGAGTCTCCTGGCCGGAGGAATTGGCCCAGGCCGCCGCTGACGACGGCGCTTCAGCGCTGGCCTGCACAGACCGCGACGGTCTATACGGCACCATCAAGCACCTCAAGGCCTGCATGGCCGCGGGGCTCGACCCCATTGTTGGGGTGGACCTTGCGGTGCTTGACGACGACGGCGACCGCCGCACAGATGTCGCCGGACGGGTTGTTGTACTCGCCAAGGGGCACAACAACGGGGCCGGCTACAGGGCGCTCTGCCGGCTGATCTCGGACGCCCACTCCAGGACTTCCGGCAAGGCAGGAGGTACCGTCCCCGTGGCCGTTACCCGGGCAGAGCTGGCTTCAAGGACCCTCGACCCCCAAACGCTCAAACCGGTCCTGGTGGTCCTCATTGGGCCAGATTCCGATGTTGGACGCGCCATGGGCGGAAGGCGGTACCTTCGCCCACGCACCCTGTTCAAGCAATGGCTCGATACCATGCCCACAGGGACCGTGGTGGCAGAGATTGTTTCCCAGCTCAGCGCCCCCGGCTCACCCTTGAGCACCGCCCACGCGGTAAGGATGCTCCGCCTCGCCGAAGAACACCGTGTTCCTGCGGTCCTCACCAATGCCGTCCGGTACTGCGGAGCGGACGGAGCACCCACCGCAGACGTCCTCGACTCCGCCCGCACGCTCAAATCACTGCCTGAACTTGCCGGCGAACCCCTCCTGCAGCCCACCGGCCAGGGGTGGCTGAAAACCTCAGGCCATATGCGCCGGCTTGCCCAGGAAATCATTTCCGCGGCAGGCTACGGCGCCGCAGACCTCACGCAACTCCTTGCACAGACCGAGGCGCTCGCCGATGCCTGCCGGATCGATCCAACCAGTGACATGGGGTGGAAGCAGCCGGTTGTGCCGGAAGCATCCATCATCGGGATCGACCAGGACCCCGCCATGGAACTGGTCCAACGGTGCCATGCCGGAATCGCCAGGCGGTTCCCGGGCATTACCGGTACCGCGGAGCAAGCCATGCTCACAAGGCTCGAGCATGAGCTGAGGATCATCCGCAACCTCAACTTCTCCTCCTACTTCCTGACGGTGGCTGAGGTCTCCCGGATGATCCAGGACATGGGAGTCCGCGCCGCAGCAAGGGGCTCGGGCGCTTCCAGCCTGGTCAACTACCTGATTGACGTCAGCCAGGTAAATCCGTTGCAGCACGACCTGATCTTTGAGCGCTTCCTGTCCCAGGACAGGGCCACGCTGCCTGATATCGACATCGACGTCGAAAGCGCCGAACGCCACAACGTCTACCGAAAAATCTTCGAACGGTTCGGAGCTGAGCGGGTCACGTTGATGAGCATGCAAAACGGATACAGGGCCAGGGGAGCAGTCCGCGACGCCGGTCTCGCACTGGGCATGGACGGCGACGAGGTGGGCGAGATCGCCAAGCAGCTGTGGCGCTTTTCCGCAGGAAAATTCCGGGAAGCGCTCCAGGAAAAACCTGAACTGCGCGATTTCGCCGGCCGTGTGGAACAACGGGACACGGACGGCAACCAGCAACTGGATCTCCTGGTTGACCTGACTGAGCGCCTTGACCGGTTGCCCCGCCATATCTCCATGCACCCCTGCGGAGTAATCCTGGGTGACGCCACCCTGCTGGACCGCACCCCGGTCCAGCCCAGCGGGTTGGGGCTGCCCATGAGCCAGTTCGACAAACATGACATGGATCCCATGGGAATGCTGAAACTTGATGTCCTGGGCGTCAGGATGCAGAGCGCCATGGCGTTTGCCGTCCGTGAGATCATCCGGATCCATCCCTCCAAGGGCGACGTTGTGGCAGCAGGGCACCATGCGCCCGGTCCGGAAGGGGCTGGCCCTGACTACATTGCCGCCAACGGCCGGATCGATCTCAATGCTGTTCCGCTGGATGACGAAGCCACGTTCGAACTCATCAGGAGTACCCATACACTCGGATGTTTCCAGATCGAATCACCCGGCCAGCGGGAACTGATCGGCAAAATGGCACCCCGGGAATTCAACGACCTCATCATCGACATTTCCCTGTTCCGGCCCGGGCCCATGAAGTCAGACATGGTCCGGCCCTTCCTGGAGCACCGGCACGGCTTCGCCCCCGAGGTATATCCCCACCCGGACCTCAAGCCAGTACTCGCCGAAACCCACGGGGTCACGGTGTTCCATGAACAGATCCTCAAGACCTTCGACGTCATGACCCACTGTGGGCTTGCCCGTGCCGACGAGTTTCGCCGTGCCCTGGGCAATGAAAACCGCGAACCCGCTGTGGAGGAGTTCTTCCGCAAGGCGGCCCGCGCCGAAGGGTATGCCCCTGAGGTAGTGGACAAAGTATGGGGAACCCTGAAGGCCTTTGGAAGCTTCGGGTTCTGCAAGGCCCACGGCGCCGCCTTTGCCGTTCCCACGTACCAGTCCGCCTGGCTCAAAACACACCACCCGGAAGCCTTCCTGGCGGGGCTGTGGGAACACGACCCCGGCATGTACCCCAAACGGTTGCTGGTCGCTGAAGCACGGCGCCTGGGCATTCCCATCCTTCCCCTGGACATCAACCGGAGCAAGGACGAATACCGGGTGGAACGGATCCTGTCCGGAGCCGATTCCGGAAAGCTGGGGATACGGCTCAGCCTGAAAGGCATCTACGGGCTTACGGCAACTGAACTTAAGCGGATCGTTGCCGGGCAGCCCTTTGACTCGCTCGCGGACCTTCGGTCGCGTTCAAGGATCAGCAAGCCCAGCATCAAGCGGCTTGCCCAGCTTGGCGCGTTCGATTCCCTCCACCGGGAGGCAGGAGGAACTGCCAACCGGGCCGACCTCGTACAGCACCTGCAACAACTCCAGGTCTCAGGAAGCCGGAAGGGCACCGACGTGCTGGAAGGGCAGCTGTCCTTCCCGCTGGGCGATATTGAGTTGCGCAACGTCAAACCCGGGCTGCCCCAACCGACCCTGGTGGAAACCGTTCGGGCTGAACTTGACCTGATGGCTGTAGATGTCAGCACCCACCTGATGGACAGCCACCGCCCCGTCCTGGAAAGGCTGGGCGTCACTACGGCTGACAAGCTGCTGGGACTGCGGAACGGAACCGAAGTGCTGGTGGCCGGCGTCCGGGTCGCCACCCAGACGCCTCCGATGCGTGGGGGCAGGCGCGTGGTGTTCATCAGCATCGACGACGGTACCGGATGCATCGATTCAGTGTTCTTCCACGAAGCCCAGGAAAGCGCCGGCCCGCTCCTGTTCGGCACGCGGATGCTGCTGATCCGGGGCACCACCCGCAGGACCGGCCCGCGGGGAATCAGCCTAAGCGCCAGCATGGCGTGGGACCTCAGCAGGCCCGAAACGCTGCCGTTCCCGGCGTCGGAAACTCCCTTCCAGGACGTGGCGCACCCGCTGGACGGCATTGCCAGGAGCCTTGCCATCACCGGTTTCAACGGCTGACTTCGGCTTTCCCCCAGCCGTGTGCCGCGTTGGTCGGCCCTCCGCCGAACCGATAGCATTGACGGTGGCTGGCTGTGGTCCCCGTACGCCACAAGCTATGAAGCCTCAACTTTGAATAGGAGACACCCGTGTCAGATGCCCAGCAGATCACCCTTCTCGTCGATGGCGAAGAGACCAAGGTGACTACCGGGACAACCGGTGCGGAACTCTTCTTTGAGCGCCGCGAAGTTGTCGTGGCCCGCGTTAATGGCGAACTCAAGGACCTGGACCAGGAACTGCCCGAAGGTGCCGAGGTGGAAGGCGTCACCATCGAATCCCCGGACGGTCTGAACGTCCTGCGCCACTCCACCGCCCACGTCATGGCCCAGGCCGTCCAGCAACTGCGCCCCGACGCCAAACTCGGCATCGGCCCCTACATCACCGATGGCTTCTACTTCGACTTCGATGTCGCTGAACCCTTCACTCCCGAGGACCTCAAGACCCTCGAGAAGATGATGCAGAAGATCATCAACCAGAACCAGAAGTTCGTCCGCCGCGTTGTCAGCGAGGACGAAGCCCGCGACGCCATGAAGAACGAGCCGTACAAGCTTGAGCTGCTGGGCAAGAAAAACGAAGCCGCCGAGGCCGGCGAAGGCGTGAACGTCGAGGTTGGCGCCGGCGACATCACCATCTACGACAATGTGGAGCGCAAGGAAGGCACCACGGTCTGGTGCGACCTCTGCCGTGGCCCGCACCTGCCCAACACCAAGCTCATTTCCAACGCCTTCGCCCTGACCCGTTCCTCTTCCGCCTACTGGCTGGGCAACCAGAAGAACCAGCAGCTGCAGCGCATCTACGGCACTGCCTGGCCCACCAAGGACGCCCTCAAGGCCTACCAGGAACGCATCGCCGAGGCCGAGCGGCGTGACCACCGCAAGCTCGGTTCCGAGCTTGACCTGTTCTCCTTCCCGGATGAGCTGGGCTCGGGCCTACCCGTGTTCCACCCCAAGGGCGGCATCATCCGCAAGGAGATGGAGGACTACTCCCGGCAACGGCACGTCGAGGCCGGCTACGAGTTCGTCTACACCCCGCACATCACCAAGGGCCACCTGTACGAAGTTTCCGGGCACCTGGACTGGTACAAGGAGGGCATGTTCCCGGCGATGCACGTCGACGCCGAGCTCAATGAGGACGGCACGGTCCGCAAGCCCGGCCAGGACTATTACCTGAAGCCGATGAACTGCCCCATGCACAACCTGATCTTCCGTTCCCGGGGCCGCTCGTACCGCGAACTTCCGCTTCGCCTGTTTGAGTTCGGGTCTGTCTACCGGTACGAGAAGTCCGGCGTGGTCCACGGCCTGACCCGCGTCCGCGGGATGACACAGGACGATGCCCACATCTACTGCACCCGCGAACAGATGAAGGACGAGCTCACCAAGACGCTCACCTTCGTCCTGGACCTGCTCAAGGACTACGGCCTCAACGACTTCTACCTGGAGCTGTCCACCAAGGATCCGGAAAAGTATGTCGGCGAGGACGCTGCGTGGGAGGAAGCCACCCGCACCCTGGCCGAGGTGGCCCAGGAATCGGGACTGGAGCTCGTGCCGGATCCGGGTGGAGCCGCGTTCTACGGCCCCAAGATCTCCGTGCAGGCCAAGGACGCCCTGGGCCGCACCTGGCAGATGTCCACCATCCAGCTGGACTTCAACCTGCCCGAACGCTTCGAACTTGAATTCCAGGCCGCCGACGGCAGCCGGCAGCGTCCCGTGATGATCCACCGTGCGCTTTTCGGCTCGGTGGAGCGGTTCATGGGCGTCCTCACCGAACACTACGCCGGTGCCTTCCCGGCATGGCTGGCACCCGTCCAGGTGGTGGGCATCCCGGTGGCGGAGACCTTCAACGAGTACATGTTCGACGTCGTCGACCAGCTGAAGGCGGCCGGTATCCGTGCCGAGGTGGATACTACCTCGGACCGCTTCCCGAAGAAGATCCGCACCGCCAGCAAGGACAAGATCCCGTTCGTGCTGATCGCCGGCGGAGACGACGCTGAAGCCGGCGCGGTTTCCTTCCGGTTCCGGGACGGCAGCCAGGACAACGGCGTGCCGGTGGCCGAGGCAGTCAAGCGGATCACCGAAGCCGTCCGTAACCGGACCAGCTAGCGAACGGAACAGCACCGTGGAGGAGAACACAGGCGCCGGGTATCCAGGGGATGCCGGTGTAACCGACGACTTTGCCCTGGCCGGTGTCCCGGACGCTTTCCAGCGCCTGTGGACTCCGCACCGGATGGCCTACATCAAGGGCGGGCAGCACCAGTTCAAGAATGAGAATGACTGCCCGTTCTGCGTGGGCCCGGGCCGAACCGACGAGGACGCCCTCATCGTGTACCGGGGGAAAACCTGCTACGTCGTGCTGAATCTCTTTCCGTACAACCCGGGGCACCTGCTGGTCTGCCCGTACCGGCACGTACCGGACTACACGGACCTGACAGTGGAGGAAACTGCCGAATTCGCCGACCTGACCCAGACGGCGATGCGCGTCCTGCGAAAGGTGTCCAACCCGGGCGGATTCAACCTGGGCATGAACCAGGGTGTGGTGGGCGGTGCCGGTATCGCCGCCCACCTGCACCAGCACATTGTTCCGCGCTGGGGCGGCGACGGGAACTTCTTCCCCATCATTGCCCAGACCAAGGCCATCACCCAGACCCTCGATGAGGTCCGGCAAATGGTGGCCGACGCCTGGCCCGGGGAGACTGATGCTGAATAGGCACGCCCGCGGCTTCTTTACCGCGCTTTTCACCCCGCTGGCCCGCTGGCTCCTGCGCCTGGGTGTCTCGCCCGACGCCGTAACAGTCATCGGAACCGCGGGTGTCGCCGTGGGTGCCCTGGTGTTCTATCCCCTCGGGCACCTGTTCTGGGGCACAGTCTTCATCACGGCCTTCATCTTTTCCGATGTCCTGGACGGCATCATGGCCCGCATGCAGGACGTCAAGAGCCGCTGGGGCAACTTCCTGGACTCCACCCTGGACCGCGTCGCGGACGGTGCGCTCTTCGCCGGGCTGGCGGTGTGGTTCTTCACGGGCGGGCAAAATGCTGCCATCGCCGTGGCGGCCATGGTCTGCCTGGTCCTGGGCATGGTGGTCTCATATGCGCGGGCCAAGGCCGAATCACTTGGCTACACGGCAAATGTCGGCATCGCGGAGCGGGCCGAGCGGCTCGTCTCCGTCCTGGTGGTCACTGGCCTCACCGGCGTGGGACTGCCGCCGGTGGTGCTCCTCGTGACACTGGTGCTGCTGGCGCTGGCGAGCTTCGTGACGATCATCCAGCGCGTTTCTTCCGTGCGCCGGCAGGCCCTGGCACAACCGCTTCCCGCGGACGAAACGTAATTGCCGCGGCTGGCCGCCGGGGGACTACTATAAGGATTGCCCGGTCAATGGACCCGGCAATCCGTGTGTGTAGAGTCCGGCATCAGCATGCCCGCCTGCATACCCGGCGAAGATCGTCTATCTACCCATAGGGGTTTTTGTGTCTACACCAGATGTAAGCAACGAGGCCGGTTCGTCCGCGAACAGCGTCACGGGCAGCAACCGCGTAAAGCGCGGCATGGCTGAGATGCTCAAGGGCGGCGTCATCATGGACGTCGTCAACGTTGAACAGGCCCGCATCGCCGAAGACGCCGGTGCTGTTGCAGTCATGGCCCTGGAACGCGTTCCGGCCGATATCCGCGCCCAGGGCGGCGTGTCGCGCATGTCCGACCCGGACATGATCGACGCCATCATCGACGCCGTGTCCATTCCGGTCATGGCGAAGGCCCGCATCGGTCACTTTGTCGAAGCCCAGGTCCTGCAGTCCCTCGGCGTGGACTACATTGACGAGTCCGA
Source organism: Pseudarthrobacter sp. SORGH_AS 212 (assembly GCF_030818145.1). NCBI lineage: Bacteria > Bacillati > Actinomycetota > Actinomycetes > Micrococcales > Micrococcaceae > Pseudarthrobacter > Pseudarthrobacter sp. SORGH_AS 212. The sequence continues at coordinate 4,088,023 of NZ_JAUTAA010000001.1, forward strand.
GGTCCTCACCCCGGCCGACTACGTCAACCACATCGACAAGTGGAACTTCAAGGTTCCCTTCGTCTGTGGCGCCACCAACCTTGGTGAGGCCCTGCGCCGCATCAACGAAGGCGCGGCGATGATCCGGTCCAAGGGCGAAGCGGGCACGGGCGACGTCTCCAACGCCACCGGCCACATGCGCCAGATCCGCTCCGAGATCGCCAAGCTCGCAGCCCTGCCCGAGGACGAACTCTACGTCGCGGCCAAGGAACTGCAGGCCCCGTACGAACTGGTCAAGGAAGTTGCCGCTGCCGGCAAGCTCCCCGTGGTGCTGTTCACCGCCGGCGGCATCGCCACCCCGGCCGACGCCGCCATGATGATGCAGCTCGGCGCTGACGGCGTGTTCGTCGGCTCCGGCATCTTCAAGTCCGGCAACCCCGCCCAGCGCGCGGCCGCCGTCGTGAAGGCCACCACTTTCTTCGATGACCCCGACGTCATCGCCAAGGCCTCCCGCGGCCTCGGCGAAGCCATGGTGGGCATCAACGTCGACGAGATCCCCCAGCCGCACCGCCTCGCTGAGCGCGGCTGGTAAGTCTCAGCCCGTTGTAACGACGGGCGGCGAGATCCTCTGCGTGCTATTCCCCGCCTCCCGCTGCCGCCATACTGGCGGTAGTTCGGGGCGGGGCCCCTTTTACGCACGCTGCCGGACCGCACCGCCCGTCGCCTGCTTTTTGCTGTAACTTACGACGCCGGTTCCTCACCTTTTTTTGGTGGGGGACCGGCGTCGTACTTCTTTAAGTGGGGTGGGATAGGGAGCTTGGCTAGTCCAGGCCGCGGCGCTTCAGCAGGGGCTCGAGTTTGGCGTCGCGGCCGCGGAGGATCCGGAAGGACTCCAGGGGGTCGCGGCTGTTGCCGCGCGAGAGCAGTTCCTGCCGGAACCGGTCGCCGTTGGCCCTGGTGAGGCCGCCGTTTTCCGTGAACCAGTCCACCGTCTCGGCGTCCAGGACCTCGCTCCAGATGTAGGAATAGTAGCCGGCGGCGTAGCCCGCGCCGGCAAAAATGTGCTGGAAGTAGCCGGTCCGGTACCGCGGAGGGATGAGGGCGTGCGTGATGCCCGCAGCGGCGAGGGACTTCGCCTCAAACGTGAGGGCGTCGTCCGGGACGGCATCCTGCTCCAGCACGTGCCACGCCAGGTCCAGCAAGGCAGCGCCCAGATACTCCGTGGTGGCAAACCCTTCGCCCCAAAGCCTGGACTCCTCCAGCCGGTCCGCAACATGCTGCGGCAGCGGTTCGCCGGTGGCATGGTGGCGGGCGTAGTTCGCGAGGACCTCCGGCCACATGATCCACATTTCATTGACCTGCGAAGGGAATTCCACGAAATCGCGGGGGACGGCAGTCCCGGAGAACCGCGGGTAGGTCACGTCGGAGAAGAGCCCGTGCAGCGCGTGGCCGAACTCGTGGAAGACGGTCCGCACCTCGTCAAGTGTCAGGAGTGTCGGTTCACCGGGCGCGGGTTTGGCGATGTTGAGTGTGTTCATCACCACGGGCCTGGTGCCCAGCAGGGCGTTCTGGTCCACCAGTGAGTTCATCCATGCACCGCCCCGCTTGGATTCGCGGGAATAGTAGTCACCCAGGAACAGCCCCAGCCCGCCGCCGTCGGAGTCCCTGACCTCCCAGACCCGCACGTCGGGATGATAGCCGGCAAGGTCCTCCCGCTCATGGAAGCTGATGCCGTACAGGGATCCGGCCGCAAAGAAGACGCCGTCCCGCAGCACGCGCTCCAGCTCGAAGTAGGGGCGGAGGGCCTGCCCGTCCACGCTGTACTTCTCCCGTCGGACCTTCGCTGAGTAGAAGGCCCAGTCCCATGGTTCCAGGGCATGGCCCGCGGATTCGGCCAGGGCAGCCGCTTCACGGTCCGCGTTGCGGATAGCGGCGGGAGCCATCCGGTTCAGCATGGACTGCACCGCTTCGAAGTCGGGCGCCGTCTGGCGGTCTGCCACCAGTTCCGCGTAATTCGCAAAACCCAGCAGCGTGGCTTTCTCTGCGCGCAGCCGGGCCATGGACCTGGCCAGGGCCAGGACATCCAGGGTGCCGCCGCTGCTGCCCCGGGCAACAGACGCTTCGAACAGCCGACGGCGGACGGCCCGGACCGTGAGTGAGGCAAGGGCAGGCTGGTTGCTTGGCTGGATAAGCCCCAGCAGGAACTGCCCCTCATGTCCTGCTGCCCGGGCCGCTTCAGCCGCGGCGGCGACGTCGTCGGCGGGCAGGCCGGCAAGTTCTTCCGCATCCACGACGAGGAGCGCCGCGGCCTTCATCCCCTCCTTGACGCGCTGGCCGAACTCCGTGCCCAGCCGGGCAAGCTCTGCGTTAACGGCCCTGAGCCGGTCCTGTCCGGCGGGATCGAGCTGGATACCCGTTTGCCGGAACTCCTTCAGGTACTCATCCACCAGCCGGACCGACTCGGGGTCACATGCAGAGGTGTCGATGCCGCGGAAACGCTCATACAGTGCATGGTTCAGGAAGAGCTCATCCTGGTGGGCCGAAAACCGGGGTGAGAACTTCGTTTCCAGTTCCCTGATCTCCGGCGAAGCATCCGCCGAGACCAGGGTGAAGAAGGAGGCGGCTGCGCGGTCCAGCAACCGCCCTGACTGCTCCATCGCCACAGCGGTGTTCTCGAAGGTGGGCACCTCCGGATTCTGCGCAATGCGGTCTATTTCAGCGAGATGCTCAGACAGGCCCGCTTCGATGGCCTCGGCGTAATGGGCGGCGTCGATGCGGGCGAAGGGCGGAAGCCCGTACGGCAGGGGGCTGGGAGCCAGCAGGGGGTTAGTCATGATGAAAACCTTTCACATGAGGGCACGCTTCTCAATGCAGCCAAATGCCCGCTCCGAAGGCTGGCCATTCTTAGACTTGGCGGTATGGGGAAAAGTACCGGGAGGGCTCCTGCGCGCTCCCACGCGGGTGTCAGGCTGCGCCACCGGATCCGCGCTGTGTCGGTCGCGTCCCTGCTGCTCGTGGCCGGTCCGCTCGCCGGGTGCGGGATGATGGCGCAAGGGGGCGGCTCCGGCGAGTCTGCCGCTGGCACCGGGCCCACCAATAGCGCTTACCCCGGAATGCCGTCCACGGCTTCCGGTGCCCCGACAGCCCCCGCCCCTTCGCCGACACCGGGCAAGGGCCCGCGGTGCCCGGTGCTGCGCTGCGCGTCAGTGGTGGTCACCGGCGGCATGCTGGTCCACAGTGGGATCTGGCAGGAGGTGCAGAAGGAAGCCGCTGCCGCCGGGAAGCCAGGCTTGGAATTCCTGCCGATGCTGGAGGGGCAACGTCGCTACCTGGAGAGGGCTGACCTGGCCATCTGCCACCAGGGGAGCCCCGTGGCAAAACCGGACGGGCCGTTTGCCGGCCACCCCTCGTTCAATGTACCGCCGCAGATCGTCACTGCCGCGAAGGATGTGGGCTACCAGGCCTGCACCACCGCGGGCGACCACATTCTCGACCGCAGTACCGACGGACTCCTGCGGACCGTGGACGCCCTGGACGCGGCCGGCCTGAAACACACCGGTTCCTACCGCACCGCCACAGAGTCCCAACAGATCCTCATCATGCAGACCCCTGCGGCGAAGGTGGCTGTCATCGAGGCAACCTTCGGCCTCAATGGGAAGACTCCGGAATACCCGTGGCAGGTGGACGTGCTGGACCCCAGCGCCATGATTGCCAAGGCCAGGAAGGCGCGGACGCTGGGCGCCGACGTCGTGATTGGTGCCATGTACGCAGGAGACGCGCACACCGGGAACGCCGGCACCCCTGGCGCCCAACAAACCGAGGCAGCGCGTGCGCTGGCGGACAGTGGGCAGTTCAACCTGGTCTATGGCCACTCCCAGGCGGTGCTGCCCATCGAGAACTACAAGGGCACCTGGATCGCCTACGGACTGGGGAGCGGGATCACGGACGTTGCTCCTACGCATCCAGCCAAAAACGAGGGCCTGCTGGTTCGCGTACAGTTCGGCCAGGACGCCGCCGGAATCTGGACAGTCACGGACTTGGCATGGACGCCGACCGTCATGCTTGGGATTCCCTACCGGTGGTGTTCGGTGGCCGCAGATGCGCCTCAGGGGCCGTGCGCCGGGACAGGGGCTGACGCCGCCACGCGGCAGCGGACCGTTGGAGTGGTCGACTCCATGGGCGCCGCAGCTGCCGGCGCCCATGAACTCCTCATCACCCTCGAACCCTGAAGGCCGCCTAAGAGTGGCGGCCGCCCAGAAGCCAAGGGGAGAACCCTAGGCCCGGCGGATCAGCGCGGCCTGCGTGCCGCGTGGTCCCGTGCGAGTTCCGCGTACCGGTCGTCCGGGAGGCCGGGCTCGAAAGCCCCAAACTTGCGTTCAGCCGCTGTGCGGATCAGGAAATCCGCGATGGCCGGGTTCTTCGGAAGCAGCGAGCCGTGCAGGTAACTGGCCACAATGTTGCGGTAGCGGGCGCCTTCGTGGCCGTCGTTGCTGTTGTTGCCTGTTCCCTTCGCCACGGTGCCAAGCGGGCGGACCCCGCCCCCAAGGGTGGTCTGGCCGCTGTGGTTTTCGTAGCCCAGCACCTCGCCGAATTCGGAGGTGGCCACCTTGACGTTACCGATCAGGCGCTCATCGGTGCCATGCGTTTCGACGTCGAGGATACCGATTCCCGGAATCACCGAGCCGGTCCTGGTCTTGAAGAACCGGCCGAAGAGCTGGTACAGGCCGCAAATCACCAGCATCGGTGTTCCGTCTTCGGCGAGCTCCTTAAGGGAATCCGCCCGGGCCTGCAGGTCGTCCTGGATGACCAGCTGACCGCTGTCCTGGCCGCCGCCGCCCACAATAATGTCCACATCGTCAGGGAAGGTGTCGCCCACGTTGTATTCCAGCAGTTCGGGCGTATACCCATGCCACCGGATACGTTGCTGCAGCACCAGGGCGTTGCCCCAGTCGCCGTAGATGTTCATGTCGCGCGGGTAGAGCTGGACCACCCTGAGGGTGCCCTTGCTGCCGGCGGGCGCCGGACCGGATGTACCCGGAGTTTCCTGGCTCAAGAGACAACCTCCACAGTGGTGATCTTCGACAGTTCGCGGCGGATGGCGAGCATGGCCGTATAAGTACAGAAAATGCGCTTGGGCTGGCCTTTCGCCCCCCGGATAAAAGCGGCGAGGGCCGGCGCAATGTCAGGTTCAACAGCTCCGATGCGGACGTCGTCATACTGCAGGCGCAATGCCATGTCGTAGGCGCGGGAACCGGTCAGCTGGTCTACGCCGCCGTCCCGGAGGGAATCGAACTCCACGTCCCACAGCCAGGACATATCCCGGCCGTCGGCGTAGTTGTCGTTGATGGCGATCATGGTGGCGTAGCCGCCCGCCGGGAAGGACTTCAGGCCAAGGCGGAAACCGCTGGGGTTCTTCACCAGTACCAGGTCCAGGGGCTGGCCTTCCACCGTGAGGCTTTCACCGCGGCCGAAGGCAGGCGCCACCTGGGACAGCGCCGCCAGGAGGGTCCCATGGTCGGTATCCGCTGCGGCTCCGCCGCAAATGCCGCGCGCCAGGGTCAGCGCCGCGGCTGCGTTGAAGATGTTGTACACCCCGCGGAGCTTCATCGCGGTACTGACGGTACCGCCGTCGTACTCAAACTCGGCCGTGTCCGCACCCACTTTGCGAAGCACGACGTCGGCCGCGGGCTTCTCCGGGAGGCCCGCCGGCGCGGGGCTGCCCGGAGCGGCGCGCATATCGTCGTCGTTGGGGAACGTCCCCAGCAGCGAGTCGTCCAGGCCGAAATACCGGACCTCCTGGCCCGTGAGGGTTTCCGCGATCCTGGCCACCCTCGGGTCTTCGCGGTTCAGCACCACGGTCCCGGTGGTCTTAGCCGCGATGTGCTGCAGGAGCTGGGCTGTCTTGTCGATCTCGCCGAACCGGTCCAGCTGGTCGCGCAGGACGTTCAGCAGCAGGCAGTACTTCGGCGGCACGCTGTTCACGAAGTGCACGGCGTGCGCCTCGTCGAGCTCGAGGACCGCGACGTCGGCGTTCAGCCGCCCGCGCCAGTCAACCTCGCCGAGCAGGGCGGCGGCTACGCCGCGGGTGAAGTTGCTGCCAGTGCGGTTCGTAAAGACCTTCAGGCCCTGGCTTTCCAGCAGCTCCACCACCATCTTGGTAGTGGTGGTCTTGCCGTTCGTGCCGCTGACGACTGCCACACCGTGCGGCAGCGTGGTGAGTGTCCGCCGCATGAAACCGGGGTCGATCTTTTCGACGATGAGCCCCGGAAGCGCGGACCCGCCGCCTCGAAGCCGGGATACCCGGCGCACCAGTTTGCCGAGCGGAACACTGAGGAAGGACATGATTCGAATATATCCCAGCCGCGGCATGCAACCGCCGGAGTGTGACCCGCGCCGGGCGGGTGGACAGCAGCGGGCCCGTATGCTGGACGGATGACAAACTCCCTTTCCGCCGATTCCGCACGCGTGGGCCCGGGCCTTCGGATCGGCGTCCTGGCGCTTCAGGGCGACTTCCGCGAGCATCTCCGTGCCGCCGCGGAATCCGGCGCCGAGGGGGTCAGCGTCCGGCGTCCCCAGGAACTCGACGGCCTGGATGGGCTCATCATCCCGGGCGGCGAGTCCACAGCCATCGACAAACTCGCGCGTGCCTTCGGGCTGGCGGAACCACTGCGTGAACGCATCGCCGGCGGACTGCCGGTTTACGGTTCCTGCGCAGGCATGATCCTGCTGGCCTCGGACATTGCCGACCCCGCCACAGACCTTTCGGGCGCTCCCCAGCAGACATTCGGCGGGCTGGACATGACCGTCCGCCGCAACGCCTTCGGACGCCAGCGGGAATCCTTCGAGACGGACCTGGACTTCAAAGGCCTGGACTTCAGCGCCACCGACGCCGGTGTGGCTCCGGTCCATGCCGTCTTCATCCGCGGTCCATGGGTGGAGCGTGTGGGCCCCGGGGTGGAAATCCTGGCCCAGGTTGAACCAGCCGATCCCGAGCATGCATCCCACAGCGCCGCGCTGCCCGGGGCGGCTAGAATTGTCGCAGTGCGTTCCGGCCGGCTGCTGGCCACCTCCTTCCATCCGGAAGTGACCGGGGAGAAACGCGTACACGAACTTTTTATCCGCATGATCAGAGGAGAAGCGTAAAGCATGTCAGGCCACTCCAAATGGGCGACGACCAAGCACAAAAAGGCGATCATTGACAGCCGCCGCGCAAAGTCCTTCGCCAAGCTGATCAAGAACATCGAAGTTGCCGCCCGCATGGGCGGACCGGACCTGGCCGGCAACCCCGGCCTTGAACTGGCTGTCACCAAGGCGAAGAAGACTTCGGTCCCCAACGACAACATCGACCGCGCCATCAAGCGCGGCGCCGGGCTCACCGGCGAAGTGGTGGACTATACCGAAATCATGTACGAAGCCCGCGGCCCGCAGGGTTCCGCCCTGCTGATCGAGTGCCTCACCGACAACAAGAACCGCGCGGCATCCGAGGTCCGCCTCGCCATCTCCCGTAACGGTGGCACCATCGCCGATCCCGGGTCCGTCAGCTACCTGTTCAACCGCAAGGGCGTGGTGAACCTGCCCAAGAACGGCCTGGGCGAAGACGACGTCCTCATGGCCGTCCTGGACGCCGGCGCCGAAGAGGTCAAGGACAACGGCGAATCATTTGAGATCCACTCCGAGCCGGGGGACCTTCCGGCCATCCGCGAAGCCCTCAAGGACGCCGGCATCGAGTACGACACCGATGAAGTGGAGTTCGTTCCGTCCATGCAGGTGGAGCTGGACGTCGACGGAGCGCGGAAGTTCCTGAAGCTGGCCGACGCCCTCGAAGAGCTGGACGACGTGCAGAACGTCTACAGCAACGCCGATCTCAGCGATGAAGTCCAAGCCGCCCTGGAATCAGAGTGAGCGGCGGCTTTGCCAGCTGACCTGCGCCCGCCGCAGCAGCGCCCATCCCGCCATACTCCGTCCCCATGACGCTCCGTGTCCTGGGCGTGGACCCAGGCCTGACCCGCTGCGGCATCGGGGTGGTGGACGTCGAGCGGAACCGGCGGGCCACCATGGTGGCCGTCGGCGTCGTCGGCACCTCGCCCGACGAATCCCTGGACCAGCGGCTGCTTGTGATCGCGACTGCCATCGACGAATGGCTTGACCGCTATGAGCCCCAGGTGCTCGCCGTCGAACGGGTTTTCTCGCAGTTGAACGTCAGCACCGTGATGGGTGTGGCGCAGGCCTCCGGCGTCGTGATTGCAGCAGCGGCGCGGCGGGGGATCCCGGTGGCGCTCCATACGCCGTCGGAGGTCAAGGCCGCCGTAACGGGCAGTGGCTCGTCGAACAAGGACGCTGTGACCAAGCTGGTCACCAAGATCCTCCGCCTCGACGCGCCGCCCCGTCCGGCCGATGCCGCGGACGCCCTGGCACTGGCCATCACGCACGCCTGGCGCGCCGGAAGCGGGGCATCGGTTGCCACCACCGGTCCGGGCAGTTCGGCACTGACACCGGCCCAGCGGGCATGGGCCGAGGCCGAAGCGAAGGCGCGCCGCGCACGCTGAATGTCCCTGCAGCTTGCTAGGGTATTCGTAAATATGTTCGGATAACCGGGCTCCGCCTCTTGCCAGGCGGCGGCCGGCAGCACAAGCAGGAGCCAGGCCTTGATCAGTTTCCTCCGCGGAACCGTAGCGCACGTAGGCCTGTCCACGGCCGTCATCGACTTGAACGGTGCGGGCATGAGCGTCTACGCCACCCCCCAAACCCTCAGCAGGCTCCACGTTGGCGAAGAGGGAAAAGTTTTCACCTCCCTGATCGTCCGTGAAGATTCGATGACGCTGTTTGGTTTTGCGGACGACGACGAACGTGAAGTTTTCGAGGTCCTGCTGAGTGTGAGCGGCGTGGGCCCGCGCCTCGCACTGGCCGTTTTGGCGGTCCATGAACCTGAGGCGATCCGCGTTGCGGCGCATACCGGCGACAACAAGACCTTCACCAAGGTTCCCGGGATCGGTCCGAAGGTAGCGGGACGGATTGTCCTTGAGCTGGCAGGCAAGCTTGTTCCGCACGGCACGGCTCCCGCTGCCGCCACCACCGCGGCGGAGGCCAGCTGGAAACCGCAGGTGGTTGCCGCCATGACCAGCCTGGGCTGGTCCGAAAAGGACGCGTCGTCGAGCATCGACAAGGCCCTGGCGGACGAGCCCGAAGTGTCCTTCCGCGGCAACGTCCCGGAAATCCTCCGGACCACCCTCCGCTGGCTCGGCCAGGACGGTGCGCGGGCAGGCAACCGCGTAGGCAGCCGTGGCTGAACCGTCACTGGTGGCAGCGGGGGAGGAGCCTGAGGAACGCGCCATTGAAGCCGCGCTCCGCCCCAAGAACCTGGACGACTTCGTGGGCCAGCACCGCGTGCGGAAGCAGCTGTCCCTGGTCCTGAAGGCGTCCCGCATGCGCGGCCGCAGCGCCGACCACGTGCTCTTTTCGGGTCCGCCGGGTCTCGGCAAGACCACCCTCGCCATGATTGTGGCGGCGGAAATGAACGCACCGCTGCGCATCAGCAGCGGCCCCGCCATCCAACATGCCGGAGACCTCGCCGCCATCCTGTCCTCGCTGTCCGAGGGCGAGGTCCTCTTCCTCGACGAAATCCACCGCATGTCCAGGCCGGCCGAGGAAATGCTCTACATGGCCATGGAGGATTTCCGTGTGGACATCGTGGTGGGCAAGGGCGCGGGCGCCACCGCCATCCCGCTGGAACTTCCCCCGTTCACTCTGGTGGGTGCCACCACCCGGGCCGGGCTGCTTCCCGGTCCGCTGCGGGACCGCTTCGGTTTCACCGGCCATCTTGAGTTCTACTCGGTTCCGGAGCTCGAACTTGTCCTGCGGCGTTCCGCCGGCCTGCTGGACCTGAAGGTCAATTCTGCCGGCTTCAGCGAGATCGCGGGCCGGTCCCGGGGCACGCCCCGCATCGCCAACCGGCTGCTGCGCCGCGTGCGCGACTGGGCCCTGGTGCACGGAGTAGACCAGATCGATGCCCGGTCCGCGTCGGCAGCACTCGACATGTATGAGGTGGACAAGAAGGGGCTCGACCGGCTGGACCGTTCCGTCCTTGAGGCGCTGATCACCAAGTTCGGCGGGGGGCCCGTGGGGCTCTCCACCCTTGCGATCGCCGTCGGCGAAGAAACCGAAACAGTGGAGACGGTGGCGGAGCCGTTCCTCGTCCGCGAAGGTCTCCTGGGCCGCACCCCGCGTGGCCGCATCGCCATGGCGCCGGCCTGGACACACCTTGGCTACGCCATCCCCGCCGGCGTGTTCGGCCAGGAACAGCTGGATCTCTTTGACCGCGAAACGGGTGCCGAGGTCCCGGGGGACTGGGCCCCGGAGAGCCAATAACAGGCTCCCTCCAGCTTTTCCCCTTAGACTGGTATGACGCTCGGCACGTTCGGGTCTTTGTTGTGCGCATGGCCTGTTGGCCGCGCTGCCGGTGCAGGAGGTCCGTCAGGGATCGGCTTCCATGACTGTTCCGCCCGGCACAGACAAAGTCCGGCGCTGCCGGAAAACCAGCCAGGTACCACAAAGGACGGAATTCCCCTTGGATCCAATGTCAATTCTCCTGTTCGTCATGCTCGGCGTGTTCATCTTCATGATGTTCCGCCGCAACAAGAAGACGCAGCAGCAGCAGGCGGAGCTCCAGTCGAAGTTCGGCCCGGGCGTCGATGTCATGACCAGCTTCGGACTCTTCGGCCGGATCGTTGACATCGATGAGGCCGAAAACAAGGTCACCCTGGAACTCTCGCCGGGCAACCTGGCCACCGTGCACCGGCAGTCCGTCACCAAGGTGATGGAACCGGCCGTTGCGCCGGAAGCCGTTGCTCCCGCCGTACCGGACGATGCCTCGTCCCTGACCGCTCCGGAAGCCGCCGGCACCACGGCTGCGCCGGCCACGGCCGCCGAGACAACAGCGTTCCCGGCCGAGACCCCGGACGAAACCCTGAAGCGCCTCAACGATGAGGGCAAGAAGGACAGCTAGTCCTTCCGGCACCTTAACCCCTCTACCGCTGCGGACAACCGCCGGTGCACATGCGCACCGGCGGTTCCTCCGTGAATAAGAGAAAGATCGACAATGGCACGAACTGGCCCCAAGAAACCCGGCCTCAGGGTCCTGGTCTGGCTGGGCGTAATCATCGCCGCGTTGACCGCCGTCCTGGCCGCCGGCACCGCCGCCGGACAGGCAAGCTGGTCGCCCAAGCTGGCACTTGACCTCGAAGGCGGTACCCAGATGATCCTGGCGCCAAAGGTCGAGGGCGGTTCTGACATTAATGAGGAACAGCTGAACCAGGCCGTGGCAATCATCCGCCAACGCGTTGACGGTTCCGGCGTGGCCGAAGCGGAAATCAGCACGCAGTCAGGCCGCAACGTGGTGGTGAGCCTCCCCGGCACGCCGTCCACTGCCACCCGCGACCTCATCCAGGCATCCGCGGACATGAACTTCCGGCCCGTGCTCCTGAACGGAGCCGGAGCTGTTGTTCCGGAGGAGTCCCGGGCACCCGAGGATCAGCTGCCCAAGCCAACCGCGGCGCCCGCCAACAGCAGCGACATCAACTGGATCACGCCGGAAATCTACCGCGAGTTCGAGGCCCTGGACTGTGACAACGCCTCAGCCGAGAAGGCCGAGCGTTCGGATCCGACCAAGCCGCTGGTCACGTGTGAACCGGCAACGGACACGAGCCCGGCCATCAAGTACATCCTGGGACCTGTCGAGGTGAAGGGCAGCAACATCGTCACTTCCTCGTTCCAGCTGCAGCAGGGCGCCCAGGGAGCCGTCACCAACGACTGGGCAGTCAACATCCAGTTCAATGAGGAAGGTACCGCGAAGTTCAAGGAGGTCACCGAGCGCCTCAACCAGTTCTACGTGGCCGCCGGCGGCGAGTCGGGCAACGACCCCAAGGCACAGTTCGCCATCGTCCTCGACGACCAGGTCATTTCCGCTCCGCGTTCACTGGCTGTCATCACGGACGGCCGTCCGCAGATCACGGGCGGCTTCACCGAGCAGACAGCGAAGGCACTGTCGGACCAGCTGCGCTTCGGCGCCCTCCCCATCAGCTTCGAGATCCAGAGTGAACAGCAGATCTCGGCGACCCTGGGTGGCGAGCAGTTGCGCATGGGCCTGCTGGCCGGCCTCATCGGCCTGCTCCTGGTGGTGGTCTATTCGCTCTTCCAGTACCGTGCCCTGGGCTTCGTGACCATCGCCTCGCTGGTGGTGGCAGGCGTCCTGACGTACCTGGCCATCGCCATCCTGGGCTGGACGGAAAATTACCGTCTGTCCCTGGCCGGCGTTGCGGGCATCATCGTGGCCATCGGCCAGACGGCTGACTCGTTCATCGTCTACTTCGAACGTATCCGCGATGAGCTGCGTGAAGGACGCGGCCTGGTCTCCGCCGTCGAGAACGGCTGGAAGCGGGCCAAGCGCACCGTGCTCGCCTCCAAGGCCGTCAACCTGCTGGCCGCGCTGGTCCTCTACTTCGTCGCGGTGGGCAACGTGCGGGGCTTCGCCTTCACGCTCGGCCTGACCGCCATCGCCGACCTCATTGTGGTCTTCATGTTCACCCACCCGACGCTGCAGCTGCTGGCGCGGACGCGCTTCTTCGGCGAAGGCCACCGGTTCTCCGGGCTTGACCCCAAGCGCCTCGGCGCCGTACCGCTCTACCGCGGTGCCGGCCGCGTCCGGACCCCCGAAGACCGTCCGGCCAATGTCCGTGCCAAGAATGCGGGAGCCGCCGCGGAAGCGGAACGCAGGATGACCATTGCCGAACGGCGGCTGGCGGAGAAGCAGGAACAGCTCGCCGGTTCCTCGAAGACCGCTGCGAAGGAGAACAAGTAATGTCAGGCTTCGCCAATTTCGGCAACGAGCTCTACACCGGGAAGCGCTCCTACGAATTCGTGGGATCCAAGAAAATCTGGTTCCTGATCGCGCTGGTGGGTGTGGCGCTGTCCATCATCATTCCTGTCGCCAAGGGCGGGTTCAACCTGGGTATCGAGTTCCGGGGCGGCTCGGAATTCACGGTCTCCAACGTGAAGACCACGGACGCCACGGTGGGGGAGAAGGCCGTCACGGATGTTGTGGCCGGCAGTGTTCCGCGTGTGGCCAACGTGGCCGGAACCACCATGCGCATCCAGACGGACAAGCTCACGGATGACGAGACGCTGCGCATCAAGGAGGGACTGCACACCGCCTACGGTGTGACCGAGAACGAAGTTACCTCCACGTTCGTGGGACCCACCTGGGGTGCCGACGTCACCAAGCAGGCCCTGATCGGCCTGGTGGTTTTCGTCCTCCTGGCGGCCGTGCTGATGGCCCTGTACTTCCGTACGTGGAAAATGTCCGTCTCGGCCCTCGCCGGCATGCTCGTCACCATGTTCATCACCGCCGGCGTCTACGCCCTCAGCGATTTTGAGGTGACCCCGTCCGCCATCATCGGGTTCCTGACGGTGCTCAGCTACTCCCTCTACGACACCGTGGTGGTCTTCGACAAGATCCGCGAGAACACGGCGGAGATTGACTCCTCAACCCGCCGCACGTTCGCCGAGGAAGTCAACCTTGCCGTGAACCAGACGCTGGTGCGTTCCATCAACACCATGATGGTGGCGATCCTCCCGGTGGGCGCCATCCTGTTCATCGGCGCCGGCCTTCTGGGCGCGGGAACACTGCGCGACCTGTCGCTCGCACTGTTCGTGGGAATCCTGATCGGTACGACGGCCACCATCTTCGTGGCGGCGCCGATGTACGCCTGGCTGCGGCAGAACGAACCGGACCTGGTCAAGCAGGCCCGGCGTGTGGAGCAGCGGCGCAGCAGCTCCGCCGAACGCAACGCTTCAACGGAGCCTGCCCAGGCCTGATCGACATAACCCGCGCCGGTCCAGCCGGTGTTCCCGGCCACGGGCCGGACGGTGTGGAAATCACACTGTCCGGCCCGTGGTCGTTTAAGTGCCCCGGTTATAAATCTCTGCGTGCGGAGGAATAGACTGAGGTAATTAAGACGGTGGTGAGGGGTGCTTCATTGGAAGAACGTTCGGCGTCGGCGCCAACGGCTCAGGGAGAAAACAATTCCACCGGTGGCCATACCGGGGTGGCTGCATCGGCGCGCCCCGGATCCCTGGTGCCGGTCGACAACTCCGGCACCCGCGCCACGTTCCCCGGCCGCAGGGAGCGCACCCGTTCAAGGCTTGCCCGCCTGACCGGCCGTGGCGCCGCCACCTATTCACCCATCCTTGAGCCGCTGCTGCGCACCGTCCGGGCCAACAACCCCAAAGAGGACTTCGACCTCATCCAGCGCGCATTCGATGTCGCTGAACGCAGCCACCGGGGACAGAAACGCAAGAGCGGCGACCCCTACATCACCCACCCGGTGGCGGTGGCCACCATTCTTGCCGAACTCGGTTTGAGCGGGACCACCCTGGCGGCGGCCCTCCTGCACGACACCGTTGAGGACACCCCTTACACCCTGGCGGACCTGAAGCGTGATTTCGGTCCCGAAGTGGCCATGCTGGTGGACGGCGTGACCAAGCTGGACAAGGTCAGCTTCGGCGAGGCAGCACAGTCCGAGACCGTCCGCAAAATGGTCGTAGCCATGGCCAAGGACATCCGGGTGCTCATGATCAAGCTCGCGGACCGGCTGCACAACGCCAGGACATGGCGGTTCGTCTCCGCCGAATCGTCCGCCCGCAAGGCCCGCGAAACACTCGAAATCTTCGCGCCGCTGGCACACCGCCTGGGCATGAACACCATCAAGTGGGAACTCGAAGACCTGTCCTTCGCAGCGCTGTATCCGAAGGTCTACGAAGAGATTGTCCGGATGGTGGGGGACAGGACCCCGGAGCGTGAGAAGAGCCTCGGCGTCATCCGCGACCAGATCACCGACGACCTCCGTACGGCCAAGATCAAGGCGACCATCACGGGCCGCCCCAAGCACTACTACTCGATCTACCAGAAGATGATCGTCAGGGACAAGGACTTCGACGACATCAACGACCTCATGGGCGTCCGGGTCCTCGTTGACTCCGTCCGGGACTGTTACGCCGCACTCGGCACCATGCACTCGCGCTGGAACCCGCTGCCCGGCAGGTTCAAGGACTACATTGCGATGCCCAAGTTCAACATGTACCAGTCGCTGCACACCACGGTCATCGGCCCCGGCGGCAAGCCCGTGGAAATCCAGATCCGCACCCATGAAATGCACCGCCGCGCAGAGTACGGCGTGGCTGCACACTGGAAGTACAAGGACCAGCCCAACCGCACGGCGGTGGGCCCGGGGAGCCCCCGGGACGGCGATATGGGGTGGCTGCGTTCCCTGGTTGACTGGCAGCAGGAGACCTCCGATCCGGGCGAGTTCCTCGATTCGCTCCGATTCGAGATCAACGCCCGTGAAGTTTTCGTCTTCACGCCCAAGGGTGAGGTCATGGCGCTGCCTGCCGGATCCACACCGGTGGACTTCGCCTACGCGGTCCACACCGAGGTGGGGCACCGCACCATCGGTGCCCGCGTCAACGGGAAACTGGTTCCCCTCAACAGTGAACTCAGCCACGGCGACTGGGTGGAGATCTTCACCTCCAAGGCGGAAGGCGCAGGGCCCAGCCAGGACTGGCAACACTTCGTCAAGAGCGCCCGGGCACGGAACAAGATCCGCCAGTGGTTCAGCAAGGAACGCCGCGAAGAGGCGATTGACCGCGGCAAGGAGCTGCTGACCCGTGCCATGCGGAAGCAGAATCTGCCGCTGCAGCGGCTGATGACGCACGAGGCCCTCGCCGCCGTGGCCGAAGAATTCAAGTACGTGGATATTTCCGGCCTGTACGCCGGTGTGGGAGACGGCCACACGTCCGCGCAGTCGGTCATGGAGAAGCTTGTCGAAAGCCTCGGCGGCACCGAAAACGCCGACGACGACATCAGCGAAGTCAGCATTCCCACCCAGGTCACCAAGGCACGGTTCTCCGATTCCGGTGTTGTGGTCCGCGGTGTGGGTGATGTGTGGGTCAAACTGGCACGTTGTTGCACGCCCGTGCCGCCGGATCCCATCCTCGGCTTTGTCACACGGGGGTCAGGGGTGTCTGTGCACCGCACAGACTGCACCAACATCTCGGACCTCAAGGATCAGCCGGACAGGATTGTTGACGTGGATTGGGCACCCACCCAGTCCAGCGTATTCCTGGTGGAAATCCAGGTTGAGGCGCTCGACCGCAAGTCACTGCTCTCGGACGTGACGCGGATCCTGTCGGAAAACCATGTGAATATCCTGGCCGCCAGTGTCCACACCTCCACCGACAGGGTTGCCATTTCAAAGTTTGCTTTCGAGATGGGTGACCCCAAGTACCTCAGCCACGTCCTCAGCGCCGTCCGCCGGATCGACGGGGTCTTTGATGTCTACCGCACCACCGGGAACAAGCGCCGGAGCTAGCCGGGAAAGCTTTTCCAGTGCCGCCTTTTTATGCGGCACGCGCGGGGTCGCCTCGATCGCGAGCACCAGCAGCCGTAATCGCACGTCCTTTTCGGGGCGGGCCAGCAGGTTCGCCAGCGTGGGAACGGCACGTTCGGCGTCCACGTGCAGGGCGATATCCAGAGCGGTCCGCAGGGGGCTGGACACCATAAGTCCGCCCATGCTGACCACGTCGAAGGGACCCAGCTTCACCTCGTGCAGCGTGCAGCCCCGGGTATTCCGCAGGCTCGAGACGCGGCGCTTGGCGTCCACCAGGAGGGCAAGGCGGTCCGGCTCGTCAGCACAGCCGTAGATCCAGGCTGCAGTCATCCGTCCCGCCACGACGCGCTGCCGGACCTGGGACGGCACGGAGCCGGCGGCAGCACGGGCACGCAATTGGGCAGAGGCGGCAGATCCCGGGAGGGTGTAGCCATGCTGATGGAAGCGGGCCAGGATCCCGTCGGCGGCCAGTGACTGCAGTTCTGGCCAGGCGAAAGGCCGCCCGGGCGCATAGAGTTCCGGGAACCGCGCCGGGGCCGTGTGGTGTGCGGTGGCGGATACTCCAACCCAGCTCCGGCCGGCGTGGAATCAGATGGTGAGGCCATTCCTCCATCCTGCCAAGGAGGTCCTGATACACGCAGGCCCGATTCGGGTTATGTGGATAACCGGAACCGGGCCTGCGGCGTCGTCAAACAGGAAAGGCGTCAGCTCAATTCGCTGGCGGAACGCTGGATCTGGTCGAGCCAGGCCTGGCGTGCCTCAAGGGCTTCCCTGGCTGCCTTGATCTTGCGCTCGTCACCGCTCTGTTCTGCCTTGGCAAGGTCATCCTGCAGGCCGGCAATGGCGCTCTCGAGCTGTGACAGGGCACTGTTGGTACGCGCCTTGCGCTCGGGGTTCGAACGCTGCCACTGTTCTTCTTCGGCCTGCCGGACGGCGTCTTCGACCTTGCGCAGCCCGGCTTCGATCCTGCCCATGTCGGCCCGCGGGACCTTTCCTGCCTCTTCCCACCGGTCACGGACGGACTGAAGCGCCTTCTTGGCACCCGCCAGGTCCTTGATCGGGAGGATCGTGTTGGCCTCGGCCAGGAGGGCTTCCTTGACCGTCAGGTTTGCGGAGTATTCCTGGTCGATCTCGTCGTTGGCAGCCTGCCGGGACGTGAAGAAGACATCCTGCGCGGCACGGAAACGTGCCCACAGTGCGTCATCGTCCTTGCGGCTGGCGCGGGGTGATGCCTTCCACTGGTCCATGAGGCGGCGGTATTCGCCCGCGGCGTAGCCCCAGTCGGTGGAGCTGGACAGGGCCTCAGCCTCGGAAATCAGCTTTTCCTTGGCGGTCTTCGCAGCGGAGTTGTTGCTGTCCAACTGGGAGAAGTAGGCGCGGCGGTGCCGGTCAAACACGGTGCGGGCCGCCCTGAAGCGCTTCCAGAGGGCGTCCTCGTTGCTGCGGCCCAACCGGACGCCGCTCTTCTGTGCGGCCTTCCAGTTCTCGAACAGCTCGTTCATCCGGGCACTTGAGGTCTTCCACTGGGTCTGCGCCGGGTCCTGCCCGGAGATCTCCTCGGCCTCGGACACGATGGCTTCGCGGGCTGCAAGTTCAGCCGCCCGGACGGCGTCGTGCTCTGCCTTTTCCGTCTTTTCCAGCTCGGCAATGTGGGTTGCCAGGGTGTCCAACCGGGCTTCGGCCGCCCGGAGGTCGCCCACCATGTTGCGTTCCGCAAGCTGTTCGTGCAGGTGGGTGACAGTTTTCTGCATGTCGGTGCTGGGCGCCTTGGAGCTTACGCGCTGTTCAAGGAGCACGATCTGGGCCACGACGTCGTCGTACTTCCGCGCGAAGTAAGCCAGCGCTTCGTCATCGCTGACGCCCGGGTACTGCCCGACGGCGTGTTCTCCGCCGTCGATCGTCAGGAAGACGTGGCCGTCGCCTTCCACGCGTCCCCATTTGGCTGCCTCAGCAGGCGAGGTGGCTGGTGCCGCAGGTGCCACGGCAGCGGCCGGTGCAGCAGCCGCCGGCTTGGGACGTGAGGCGAAAGCTGCAGGGGACGGGGCCGAAGGCCGGGGTCCGGGTGCCGGAGACGGGGCAGGGGCTGCCGGTTCTGCGTCCGGGGCAGGAGCCTCGGCGGGCTGTTCTGCCTGTGCGCTGGCCTCCTCCACGCCTTCGGTCGCGGCTTCCGGGGCCGTTGCGCTGGTTGCTGCAGTTTCTGCGTCCGTGGCGGGAGCCGCCGCGTCGGTCACGTCTGCTGCTGTTTCGTCGGATTTCTGACTGTCTGTCACCGCTAAAAGTCTTTCGCTTGGAGGGAACTGCTCACGTCCTGCACCGCGGCCGCCATGGCCGGGCTTCCTACTTCAGAGAAAACGAGTCTATCGTGACTGCTTGAACGGGCGCGCCGTCCGTGTCGCTGCTGCCCGGGGTGATCCCTTCGGCAGCGATGCCGGTCACCACGTCCAGGCCTGAGGTCACCTTGCCCACCACGGTGTAGCCACCGGCGGAATCAGCTGGAATGTTCGTGTCTTTGTAGACGATGAAGAACTGCGTTCCGTTGCCGTAGGCGTTGTTGCCGCTCCGTGCCACGGCAATGGTTCCGGCCGGGTAGGAGTTGTCCGCCGGGGTGTTTTCCAGGGGGCCCCACGTGTAGTTGGGATCGCCCTGCCCGTCGCCGTTCGCGGAGCCGCACTGCAGCACCCCGAAGGCATCCGAGGTGGTGAGGCGGTGGCAGCTCTTGCCGTTGTAGAAGCCCTCGTCGCTGAGGGACTTGAAGACCGCGGCGGCCTGCGGTGCGGTGGTTCCGTTGAGTTCGACGCCCAGTGGCTTGCCGTTCAGCACGAGGTCCCCGGTGAACGTCTTCCCCGCCGCGGTGTCGGCGGCCGGAATGTTGGGCCCGTTAGTTGCCGGTGCTGACGGAGTGGCCGACGCCGACGGGTTGGTGAGGCCGGCTTCGGTGGCAGCAAACTCATCTTCGGTGGGGTTGCCGGCGAAGGCCGTCAGCTGAAGCACGACGGCGAGCACCACGGCTGCGGTTCCGGCGCCGGCGGCGATCAGGTTGTCGCGCTTGCGCCGCTGTTCCTGGTCCCGCCTCAGCTCGCGTTTGGCCTCCATCTGATGGATACGCCGTTTTGCTTCGCGGGCACTGCGTGAACTGGCCGCCAAGGCTCCTCCTTATGTGTGGCTGTGTTGTCTCTGTACTGCCTGGTTGCGCCAGGGTCCGTGGTGGCACCGGGCGCAGTCCCCTGACCGCCAGGCCCTGCAGGTCCGGCGTATTAGAGATGCACACCGATGACGCATAAACTGACTGCCGCACATAGTTTATGCATGACTGGCTGGACAGCCGCCGCAGGGCGCCCCCGACGGGCGGGACGCGGCTGGCGTCCGGCACCTTAAGAGGAGAGAACTTCCATGGCACGCACCGCCTCCCTGTCCGGATTCCCCGAGTGGCTTCCCGAGGAGCGGCTGGTGGAGCTGCATGTCCTGGATACCCTGCGCCGTGTCTTTGAGCTGCACGGCTTCGCCTCGATTGAGACGCGTTCGGTGGAAACGGTGGGACAGCTGCTGCGCAAGGGCGAGATCGACAAGGAAGTCTACGGGCTCAGCCGGCTCCAGGACGATGAGGCCGGGACTCCGGACCGGGGCGGCAAAGCCGACCAGCACGCGCTGGCGCTGCACTTCGACCTGACGGTTCCCTTCGCCCGCTACGTTGTTGAAAACGCCGGCTACCTGGCCTTCCCCTTCCGGCGGTACCAGATCCAGAAGGTCTGGCGCGGCGAACGCCCCCAGGAAGGCCGCGCCCGTGAATTCACCCAGGCGGACATCGACGTCGTGGGCGATGGCGAGCTGCCGTTCCGCTATGACGTTGAAATCGCCCTGGTCATCGCCGAGGCACTCAGTGCGCTTCCCATCCCGGACTTCCAGCTCCGGGTCAACAACCGCAAACTGGCCGAGGGCTTCTACCGCGGCATCGGCCTGACGGACACCGCGGGCGTCCTGCGCAGCATCGACAAGCTGGAAAAGATCGGTCCGGCCAAGGTTGCCGAACTCCTGAAATCCGAACTCGGCGCCACCGATGAGCAGGCACAGAAGGCCCTGCAGCTTGCCGGCATCCGTACCGCGGACACGTCCTTCGTGGCCCAGGTCCGTGCCCTCGGCGTCAGCAACGACCTGCTCGACGAGGGGCTTAACGAGCTGGAGCAGGTCATCGACGCCGCCGTCCAGCGCGCACCCGGCAAGGTGCTGGCGGACCTTAGTATTGCCCGCGGCCTGGACTACTACACGGGCACCGTGGTGGAGACCGTCCTGGTGGGACACGAGCAGCTGGGTTCCATCTGCTCGGGCGGCAGGTACGACGCCCTGGCTTCCAAAGGCAACCGGAAGTTCCCCGGCGTCGGCCTGTCCATCGGCGTGACCCGGCTGGTTTCGCGCATCCTGAGCCAGGAGCTGGCCAAAGCCTCCCGTTCCGTGCCCACGGCGGTCCTTGTGGCCCTCGCGCACGACGACAGCTGGGGCGCTGCGCAGGACGTCGCCGCGCAGTTGCGCAGCCGGGGGATTCCCACCGAGGTGGCCGCCAAGGCCGAAAAGTTCGGCAAGCAGATCAAGTTCGCGGACCGCCGGGGCATCCCGTTCGTCTGGTTCACGGACGACGACGGCACTCACCAGGTCAAGGACATCCGGTCCGGTGAACAGGTAGTGGCCGCCCCGGAGACGTGGATGCCGCCGGCCGCCGACCTCGTGGTGCAGGTGGCAACCGCCGACGCCGTTCCTGCCCAGGTCCCCTGAGCAGGGCTCCTCGCTGCCCTCCGTCCTGCCGGAGCTCCGCCCGTGGACGTCGGCTTCCGTCCTACGGGTAAACTCGGACGGAACCGGTCCCGGAACCATCGAGACCTATTCCCTAAGTTTTCCCGCTGCTTCCTCTAGAAAGGTGTGCTGTGCTTCGCACACATGACCTCGGATCCCTTCGTTCCGAGCACATTGGACAAACCGTAACCCTGGCCGGCTGGGTAGGCCGCCGCCGTGACCACGGTGGTGTGGCCTTCGTGGACCTGCGTGATGCGTCCGGCGTGGCACAGATTGTGGTCCGCGAGGAGGAAGTGTTCCACGGGCTGCGCAACGAGTACGTCCTGCAGGTGACCGGCACCGTCTCCAAGCGCCCCGAGGGCAACGAAAACCCTGCGCTTGGCACGGGTGAGATCGAAGTCATCGCCGAGGACGTCACGGTGCTCAACACCTCCGATCCGCTGCCGTTCCAAATCGACGAGCACGTGGAAGTGGGCGAGGAAGCCCGCCTGAAGCACCGCTACCTTGATCTCCGCCGCCCCGGCCCCAGCCGCAACATCCGGCTGCGCTCCGAAGCCAACCGGGTGGCCCGCGACTTGCTCCACGACGAAGGTTACGTGGAGATCGAGACGCCCACGCTGACCCGGTCCACGCCCGAAGGTGCCCGAGACTTCCTGGTTCCGGCCCGCCTGGCACCGGGCTCTTGGTACGCCCTTCCGCAGTCGCCGCAGCTGTTCAAGCAGTTGCTGCAGGTGGGCGGTTTCGAGAAGTACTACCAGATTGCCCGCTGCTACCGCGACGAGGACTTCCGCGCGGACCGCCAGCCGGAATTCACCCAGCTGGACATTGAGGCCAGCTTCGTGGACCAGGACGACGTCATCCGCCTCGGCGAGAACATCGTCAAGGCTGTCTGGAAGCTCATCGGCGTGGAGATTCCCACGCCTATCCAGCGCATCACCTATGCGGACGCGATGGCCCGCTACGGTTCGGACAAGCCCGATCTCCGCTTCGGCCAGGAACTGACGGAGCTCACGGAGTTCTTCAAGGACACCAACTTCGGCGTTTTCAAGGCGCCC
The DNA here is from genome assembly GCF_030818145.1 of Pseudarthrobacter sp. SORGH_AS 212. Lineage (NCBI taxonomy): Bacteria > Bacillati > Actinomycetota > Actinomycetes > Micrococcales > Micrococcaceae > Pseudarthrobacter > Pseudarthrobacter sp. SORGH_AS 212. The sequence goes on from NZ_JAUTAA010000001.1 coordinate 4,110,278, forward strand.
TATGTTGGCGCCGTGGTCATGCCGGGCGGAGCTTCGCAGGCGCGCCGTGCACTTGATGCCTGGCAGGAGTGGGCCAAGCAGCGCGGGGCCAAGGGCCTGGCGTACGTCCTTTACAAGGAAGACGGCGAGCTCGCCGGTCCGGTCGCGAAGAACCTGACCGACACCGAACGCGCTGGCCTGGCCGACGCCGTCGGCGCCAAGCCCGGCGACTGCATCTTCTTCGCCGCCGGCGAAAAGACCCCGTCCCGTGCACTGCTGGGTGCTGCCCGCGTTGAAATCGGCCACCGCACCGGCCTGATCGATCCCAAGGACTGGGCTTTCTGCTGGGTTGTCGACGCACCGATGTTTGAGCCGGCTGCTGCCGCCGTCGCTTCGGGCGACGTCGCAGTGGGCGCAGGCCAGTGGACCGCTGTGCACCACGCCTTTACCTCGCCCAAGCCGGAGTTCCTCGACACCTTTGACAAGGACCCCGAGTCTGCCCTGTCCTACGCCTACGACATCGTCTGTAACGGCAACGAGATTGGCGGCGGTTCCATCCGTATCCACCAGCGTGACGTGCAGGAACGCGTTTTCGAACTGATGGGGCTGGACAAGGAAGACGCCCAGACCAAGTTCGGGTTCCTCCTCGAAGGCTTCAAGTACGGAGCGCCCCCGCACGGCGGCATCGCGTTCGGCTGGGACCGGGTGGTTTCGCTGCTGGCCGGTGTCGAGTCCATCCGCGACGTCATTGCCTTCCCGAAGTCAGGCGGTGGTTTCGATCCGCTGACCGCTGCCCCGGCACCTATCACCGCACAGCAGCGCAAGGAGGCCGGTGTCGATTTCAAGCCTGAGGCGGTCAAGCCCGTCGAGGCCAGGAAAGCCGAAGCGGTCAAATAACGCACCTCGCTGAGCGGCAGGAGGCTCCCCGGATTCGTCGGGGCGCCTCCTGCCCCTGCTTGACCCACCTCGGAGGAGAACGCCGTGTCCACCACCGCCCTTGACGACGACGTCGCCGGATTCCCTGGCCTCGAAGCCGCCATGGATGCGGCGTGGCCTGCGCCGGAGCGCCATGACCTGGGCCCCTGGGTTCTTCGTGCCGCCGGGGGAGTGACCCAGCGGGCAAATTCGGTCTGGCCGAGGCCGGCCAGCGGCGCAGGGGAGCCGGAGCTTAGCGGCCTGCTGCGGGACGCCCGGTCCTGGTACCGCAGCCGCCGGCTGCCCCTGATCTTCCAGGTCACCGCAACCGCCGAAGCGGATGCCCTCAATTCCTTCCTGGACATGCAGGGCTTCACCACGCAGTCCGAAACCCTGATCATGACCCGGGGGCCATGGCGGCAGGCCCGGATTAGGGAGCGGCGACCTGCCGTCGAGCTCGATTCTGTTCCCTCTGCCGAATGGCTTGCCGTGTGGTGGGCGGTGGACGGACGCGGGGGTGACGACGCGCTGGCCATCGCCCGGACCATCCTCCAGGGCTGCCCTGCCGTATACGCCCTGGTCCGGGACAGCGCGGGCCGGCCCGCCGCCGTCGGACGCCTTGCCCTTCCGGACACCGGGCCAGGGGCGCGGGGCGGCCTGTACTCCATGGCGACGAGCCCCGAGGCACGCCGACGCGGTTACGGGACCGCCGTCCTGGATGCGCTCCTCACGGCGGGGGCGGAGCGGGACCTTGCCGGGTACTGGCTGCTCGTCACCGCAGCGAACCACGGAGCCCAGGCGCTGTACGCCAACGCCGGATTCCGGGAAACCGGCCGCTACGCTTACCGCCAGGAACGGCCCAAGCGGCAGCTGACCGGCTGCTGACCCAAGCACCGTCACGGCCCGTCAACCCGGTTCGACGGCTCCCTGCCCGGATGATTTGCGGAACGTCGTGCGTGCACGGGCACAGTCGAATGGCGGAAGCTACAGCCCTGGCGGGTCCGCGACGGTGATCCGGATGGAACAGGCGTCGAAGGCGGCCTTTTTAACGACGGCGGCCCGTGGCTCCGGCACATCCAGGTACGCCAGGCGGTGCAGGCCGGCCCATCTGGCCAGCGCCGGGTGTCCCAGGACCGCTTCGGCGAGGGCCCTGTCCCCACCCGGGCAGACATATTCGAAGGGTTCGGCCGCAAACACCTGGGCGGCCTGCAACGCCACGGCATCCACCAGGGCGTCAGCCTGGTTGGACCGGCGCCGGGCAAACCGCTGCTGTGACTGCCCGCCGGCCGCGGTGCGGGACTGGACATACCTGGTGCCCGCCTTCGAGGCCAGCAAGAGGCCCTCGGTGGCAATGCCGACACCATAGCCGCCGCGCCTGACCAGGAGCAGGCCGCACCGGCGTGGCTGGGCGGCCAGCGACGCGAGGCGTTCCAGCGGGCCGGCTCCCCGTCCTGGCCGCCCATGGGCGGGCCAGGGAGCTTCAAGGAGCGCTTCGGCGCCGTCACCCGCCAGGAGCCGCACGCCGTCGTCGTCTTCCCTTAGTACGAAACCGTCGTGGCTGCCGGCGAACCGCCCGGTCCAGCCGGCCAGCCGTGAACCGGAAACAAACGCAGTCCGGACCGAGGGGGAGCGTCCGCTGCCGGCGGCATTGATGGTCATGGCAGGTTCGGGTTCCTTCCGGATAGCTGTGGCGGGATCGCCGGGTGACTGGAAGTAGCCTATCTATGTGGATGATCTCTTTGGGCCGGGGCAAGGCAATGACGACGACGGCGATTCGGCCGCCGCGGGCAGCGCACCCGCGAGCTCCTCACCACGCAGTCCGCTGGCCGTCCGCATGCGGCCCCGCACCCTCGACGACGTTGTGGGCCAGCAGCACCTGCTGGGCCAGGGGTCGCCGCTGCGCCAGCTGGCAGCCGGAGCCGACGCCGCCGGACCGGCCGGACCAAGTTCGCTGATCCTGTGGGGACCGCCGGGGACGGGAAAAACCACGCTGGCCCATGTGATCGCCCGCGGGCCGGGCCGCAAGTTCGTGGAGCTCTCCGCGATTACCGCCGGCGTCAAGGACGTCCGCCGCGTCATGGACGACGCCCTGACTGCCCGTGACCTGTACAAGACCACCACGGTGCTGTTCCTTGACGAGATCCACCGGTTCAACAAGGCCCAGCAGGACGCTCTCCTGCCTGGGGTGGAAAACCGTTGGGTGGTCCTGGTGGCCGCCACCACCGAAAACCCGTCCTTCTCGGTGGTATCGCCGCTCCTTTCCCGGTCCCTGCTGCTGACCCTCAAGCCGCTCACCGACGCGGACATCGAAGGGCTGCTCAGCCGCGCCGTGGCGGACTCCCGCGGACTGGAAGGCAAGGTTGAACTGGACCCCGAAGCCTTGGCGCACCTGGTCCGGCTGTCCGGCGGCGACGCCCGCCGTGCCCTTACCGCCCTGGAAGCCGCGGCCGGCGTGGCATTCGGTGACGCCGATGACGCCGAAGCCGGGCCGGTGACCGTGGAACTCAAGCACACCGAACGGGCCCTGGACGTCGCAGCCGTCCGCTACGACCGGGCGGGCGACCAGCATTATGACGTCGCCAGTGCCTTCATCAAATCCATCCGCGGCTCCGACGTTGACGCCGCCCTCCACTACCTGGCGCGCATGCTTGAGGCCGGCGAGGACCCGCGGTTCGTGGCCCGCCGCATCGTCATCTCAGCGGCCGAGGACGTGGGCATGGCCGATCCCACGGCGTTGCAGACAGCCGTGGCCGCCGCCCAGGCAGTGCAGCTGATCGGCATGCCGGAGGGCCGGATCATCCTGGCCGAGGCGGTGGTCCACCTTGCGACGGCGCCAAAATCGAACGCCGCCTACATGGGCATCAACAAGGCCGTCGCCGACGTACGCGCCGGCATGGGCAACGGCATCCCGCCCCACCTGAGGGACTCGCACTACCCGGGTTCCAAACAGCTGGGGCACGGTAAAGGCTACAAATACGCCCACGACGCTCCGCACGCCGTGGCTGCGCAGCAGTATCCGCCGGACGATCTGGTGGGCCGGGACTATTACCAGCCCACCGGCAACGGCGCTGAACGCGACATCGCCGCCAGGCTGGAGCGGCTGCGGAAGATTGTCCGGGGCAAGTAACCGCCGTGCTAAGGTAGATGTTTGTCTGGCAAGGCACGGACGCACAATCCACCGAAATTTTTGTTCGATGGAACTGTGCCCTGCGCCCAGTAGCAAAAGGCAGCGGTTGGCCGATGCTCTCCATCAAGGAGGCCAGTAACACTGACACACCGCAGATATTGGAAGGACACAAGTGGCTAACAACACTCGTGCTCGCCGTCAGGCCCGCCTCTCGCGGTCCCTCGGCATTGCTCTGACCCCCAAAGCCGCCAAGTACATGGAGCGCCGCCCGTACGGCCCCGGTGAGCATGGCCGTGCCCGCAAGAAGCAGGACTCCGACTACGCCGTACGTCTGCGCGAAAAGCAGCGCCTGCGCGCCCAGTACGGCATCCGCGAAGCACAGATGACCCGTGCCTTCGAGGAAGCCCGCCGCACCAAGGGCCTGACCGGTGAAAACCTCATCGAACTGCTCGAAATGCGCCTTGACGCCCTGGTCCTGCGTGCCGGTTTCGCCCGCACCATCGCCCAGGCCCGCCAGCTGGTTGTGCACCGCCACATCCTGGTTGACGGCATCCGCGTTGACCGTCCGTCGTTCCGCGTCGGCGAGGGCCAGCTGGTCCACGTCCACAGCCGCAGCGAGACCATGGTTCCGCTCCAGGTTGCAGCAGCCGGCGCACACCGCGATGTCCTGCCTGCCGTCCCGGCCTACCTGGACGTCAAGCTTGAGGCACTGCAGGCCCGCCTGGTCCGCCGCCCCAAGCGCTCTGAAATCCCGGTGACCTGCGAAGAGCAGCTCGTCGTCGAATTCTACGCACGCTAAATACCAGCAGCGTATCCAAAGAAGCCCGTGGCAAGCGCCACGGGCTTCTTTGTATGTAAGGTACTTGGGGGACATCTGCCCGGCGCGGTTCGCGGGGTGCACAGGATGGTTCCGGTCCACAGAATTTCAAGGAGATGAACGTCTATGACTGGTGGCGATATCGCCGGCCTGGTCGCTGCCGGAGTGTTTGCACTCCTGGTGCTGCTGCTCGCTGTGCCCATCCTCAAGCTGGGCAAGGTGTTAGACGAGGTGCGGACGTCCATCCGGTCACTGAGCGACGGCGCGACGCCCCTGATGGATGAGGTCACGGCCACTGTGACCACCACCAACCAGCAGCTGAAGAAGGTGGACGGCATTTCGTCCAATGTCTCTGATGCTTCCGCCAACCTTTCAGCGTTGTCGTCGCTGGTGGCTGCCACCGTAGGTTCGCCGCTGATCAAGGTGGCCGCGTTCAGCTACGGCGTCCGCAGTGCGCTCTCCAACCGCAAGAAGCCCTCCACCGGCCGCCGCAGCCGCTAAGCCCCGAAAGTACACCATGAAACGACTTGTCTGGATGGGAATCGGCGTGGCCATCGGCGTTATCGCCTTCCGCAAGGTCACTGAGGCCCAGTCCGCTTTGGGCCCGGAAGGCCTCAACAGGGCTGTAGGCAGGCTGGCTGACGGCGTCTATGACTTCGCCGATGCCGTCCGCGCCGGAATGCAGGAACGCGAAACCGACCTGCGGAGTGCGCTCGGCGTCGAAACCGCGGACCTGGTCCGCAGCTGACGCCCCGGGCCATCAGCCCGCAACAACCCGGCAGGGAACCCGACCAGGCCCTGCCGCCTGAACGAACTTTCCGCGTGGTCAACCGCGGACCAAGAAGGGTATGAAACAGCTCATGAAATCGCAGGAGATCACCAAGCGCTGGGTGGACTTTTTTGTCAGCAAGGGCCACACGGCGGTTCCCTCCGCATCGCTGGTGTCCAGCGACCCGTCGCTGCTGTTCACTGTGGCCGGCATGGTGCCTTTCATCCCCTACCTCACAGCCCGCGAAGAGGCGCCCTACACCCGGGCCACGAGCGTCCAGAAGTGCATCCGCACCGGCGATATCGAGGAAGTGGGCAAGACCGCCCGGCACGGCACCTTCTTCCAGATGTGCGGCAACTTCTCCTTTGGCGACTACTTCAAGGAAGACGCCATCAAGTTCGCCTGGGAGCTGCTCACCACCAGCGTTGACGACGGCGGGTACGGCCTGCCGCCCGAGCTCCTGTGGGTGACGGTCTATGAGGAAGACGATGAAGCCAAAGAACTGTGGCTGAAGAACACCGGCGTTCCCGCGGAGCGCATCCAGAAGATGGGCAAAGCCGACAACTACTGGAACACCGGCCAGCCCGGCCCGGCCGGCCCCTGCTCAGAGATCTACTACGACCGTGGGCCCGCCTACGGCATCGAAGGCGGCCCGCTCGCTGACGAGACGCGGTACATCGAAATCTGGAACCTTGTGTTCATGCAGTACCAGATCGACAACGTCCGTTCCAAGGACGACTTCGACATCGTGGGTGAGCTGCCCAAGAAGAACATCGACACCGGCCTGGGCATGGAGCGCCTGGCCATGATCCTCCAGGGTGTCGAGAACATGTACGAGACGGACCAGGTCCGTCCCGTCATTGACAAGGCCGCCGAACTCTCCGGCAAGGAATACACCTCCGCCGAAACCCCGGATGACCCCCACCACACGGACGATGTCCGGATGCGGGTTGTGGGTGACCACATCCGGTCCGCCCTGATGCTGATTTCCGACGGCGTAACCCCTTCGAACGAGGGGCGTGGCTACGTCCTGCGCCGCCTGATCCGCCGTGCCGTGCGGTCCATGCGCCTCCTCGGCGTCGAGCAGGCGTGCCTCCCGGACCTGTTGCCGGCCTCGCGTGACGCCATGAAGGGCGTCTACCCCGTCGTCGACACGGACTTCGCGAGGATCAGCCGGATTGCCTACGCCGAAGAAAAGGCCTTCCTGCGGACCATTGCGTCCGGCACGGCGAGGCTCGAGGACGCAGTCAAGGAGTCCAAAGCAGCCAACAAGCAGCTTTCCGGCGAGGATGCCTTCGCCCTCCACGACACCTACGGCTTCCCCATTGACCTCACCCTGGAAATGGCCGAGGAAGCCGGGCTGAAGGTTGACGAGGCCGCCTTCCGCAGCCTGATGCAGGAACAGCGCCAGCGTGCCCAGGCCGACGCCAAGGGCAAGAAGGGCGGCCATGCCGATCTCAGCGCGTTCCAGGAGATCCTGGCCCAGGGCGAGACGGTCTTCACCGGGTACACCGAGCTCGACGGCGAATCCCGCGTCCGCGGGCTGCTCACCGGCGGCCGTCCGGTCCAGCAGGCAGCCACCGGCGACGAGATCGAACTCGTCCTGTCGGAAACACCGTTCTACGCCGAGGCCGGCGGCCAGGCCGCCGATACCGGCCTCATCACCGGCGACGGCTTCGTGGTCGAGGTCCTGGACGTCCAGCGCCCCATCAAGGGCCTGAGCGTGCACAAGGCGATTGTCCGCGAAGGTGAAATCGGCGCCGACTCGCTGGTGCGCGCCGCCGTCGACCGCGAACGGCGCCACGCCGCCGAGCAGGCGCACACGGGCACGCACATCGTGCACGCCGCCCTGCACCAGATCCTCGGCCCGGAAGCCACCCAGCGCGGATCCTTCAACAAAGCCGGCTACCTGCGGTTCGACTTCGCCTGGGGCGAGGGCCTGAGCACCGCAACCCGGTCAGAAATCGAAGAGGTTTCCAACCTGGCCATCCGCAACAACTACGCGGTGCAAACAAAGGTCATGGGCCTCGCGGAGGCCAAGGCCCTGGGCGCGATGGCTTTGTTCGGCGAGAACTACGGCAGCGAAGTCCGCGTCGTCGAGATCGACGGCGCCTGGTCCCGTGAGCTGTGCGGCGGAACGCACGTAGCCAACACCTCGCTGATCGGCAGCCTTTCCCTGCTGGGCGAACAGTCTGTAGGCTCCGGAAACCGCCGCGTGGAAGCCTTCGTGGGCATGGAGGCCTTCCGGCACCTCGCGGCCGAACGGGCACTCGTCACCGAGCTCACCGACCTCCTGAAGGTGCCGTCCGGGCAGCTGGCTGACCGGATCTCCGCAACGCTTGCCAAGCTCAAAGCCACGGAAAAGGAACTGGACCGGCTCCGCAAGGAACAGCTGGCAGCCGCAGCGGCCCAGCTGGTCAACAGCGCCAGGGACGCAGCAGGCGTCAGCGTCATCGCCCATGACGCCGGTTCCGTCAGCGGCGCCGACGACATCCGCGGCCTGGCGCTGGACCTCCGCAACCGCCTGGGCTCATCACCGGCTGCAGTGGCTGTTGCGGGCGTGGCCAACGACCGTCCGCTCGTCCTGGTAGCCACCAACGAAGCCGCCCGGAACGCCGGAGTCAAGGCAGGGGCCCTGGTCCGCCTGGCTGCCGGAGTCCTCGGCGGCGGCGGCGGCGGCAAGGACGATGTCGCGCAGGGCGGCGGCACCGATGCAGGCAAGGTGGGCGCCGCGCTGGCGGCAATCCTGGACGCAGTCGAGCGGCGCCAGTCCTGACATGACCGATCCCGCAACCGCCGGCGGCTACCCCCAGGGCGTCAAACTGGGGGTAGACGTTGGCACGGTCCGGGTGGGGGTGGCCATCTGTGACCGTGACTCCATCCTGGCCACGCCGTACAAGACCCTGGACCGGAACACCAAGAAGAACTCCGACGTTCGCCTGATCGCGGAGCTGGCGGAGGAGCTGGGAGCTGTGCAGGTCATCGTGGGCATGCCCCGCACCATGAAGGGCGAGGAACACGCCTCGGCCAGGATGGCGTCCGACTATGCCCGGCTGCTGGCGGCCGAGCTCGCCGCCCGCCGCCTGGACGTTCCGGTCAACATGGTTGACGAGCGGCTCAGTAGCGTCACGGCGCACCGCAACCTGCACGAAGCTGGCATGAGCAGCAGGAACCACCGTAAAGTAGTTGATCAGGTCGCGGCGGCAGGCATCCTGCAGCACGCCATCGACATGCAGAAAGCCCGGGGAGCGGATGTCGGCTCACGCGTGGCAGCGCCATTCCCGTCCGTGGACCTGGGGGACAGCGGGGCGGATGAGTCCGTCCGCGCCACCCCGGATACGGCCCGATTTTCAGATAATGGAAGGCAACAGTGAGCCCTGCCAACATTGACGACGCCTCAGGGCCCCTGGACTCCGGGGGAGGGAGGCCGCTGACGCGCAAGGAGATCCGGGCACGGGAAAAGAGCCTCGACACCGGCGGCCAGGGCGCTGTCCCTGAGCAGGCCTACGAGACTGGTGCCGACGTGCCCCCGCAGCCCGCAGATCCTCCCGCCGTCCCCGCGCAGCCGGCCACCGGCCCCACTGCCGCAGCGCCGTTGCCGGCCGCACCGGCCGTGCCCCCTTCCATCCAGGAAACAGCCCCGGACAACAGGACGCCTGACCACGGGATACCTGGCAACGGAACGCCCGACGACGGAGGTCACCATGGTGCCGCACAGCAGGACCCCGCCGCACACGGTGCGCCTGAGCAGCCTGAACCCGTCGCGGACAACGTGAGTGACCCCCACGAACCCGGGTCGCGGCACGGCGAAGTGTTCGCTGCCGACGACCACCAGGACCTGCATGCGGCCGGGGAACACCCGGCGACTGACGTTCATGAGTACGCGGGAGACCCGCACTACGCTGACCCGGCCCAGTACCCGGACGGTCACGAGTACCACGACAACGCCCATTACGGTCCGGCCCACGGCGACGCCGACTACCACCACGGCCTCCACGCCGAAGAGGCCGGCCACCACACCGGCCACCCGGAGGACGTGCACCATGCCGATACCGCAGCGCACAGCCTCATCGCCGGTTCACCGGCAACCCAGGTAGTGGGCAGGCCCTCCAAGAAGGTCCGCCGCCGCCGCCGGCTGCTGGCGCTTTTCCTCACCCTCGCCGTTTTCGTTACCGCCGTGGCCGTTGGTGCGCAATTCCTCAAACCCCTCCTCGGCAGCACCAAAGCCAGCGATTTCCCGGGCCCAGGCTCGGGCCAGGTCCAGGTAACCGTGGACAACGGGGAAGGCACCCGGTCCGTGGCCATGGACCTCGAAAACAAAGGCGTCGTGGCCAACGCTGACACGTTCCTTCAGGCGTTCAGCGCTTCGGGCGGCACGCTGGCGCCGGGTGACTACACCTTCAAGTCTGAAATGAAGAACAAGGACGCAGTCGACGTCCTCCTTGGCCAGGACAAGGGCAAGGTGATCTACTTCGCCCTCAGTGCGGGCCTGCGGGTCAATGAGTCCCTCCAGGCCATCTCCGAAGGTTCCGGCATATCGATCCAGCAACTCCAGGCGATCAGCAACGAGCCGGCGCAGTTCGGCTTGCCGGCAAACGCCAAGAACCTGGAGGGCTACCTTGCGCCGGGCGAGCACCGCTTCCCGCTGGGCACGTCCGCCAAGGACATCCTGCAGGCCCTGGTCAAGGTGACCGTGGACGAGCTGGTGTCACAGGGCATCACCGATCCTGCCAAGCAGTACCAGTCCGTGATCGTGGCCAGCATTGTCCAGGCCGAAGGCGGCCAGGCCGAATACGGTGACGTCGCCGGAGCCATCTACAACCGGCTCAAGCCCAACGACCAGACCGGCGGCTTCCTGCAGGTCGACTCGGCCGTCACGTACGGGCTTGGGACGAAGAGCTACAACTTCACGGACGAGCAGCGCCAGGACAAGTCCAACCCGTACAACACGTATGCGAACCCCGGGCTGCCTCCGGGACCCATCGGCTCGCCGGGCAAGACTGCCATCGACGCCGCCGCCAGGCCCAAGACCAACGACTACCTCTTCTGGGTGACGGTCAACCTGGACACCAAGGAGACCAAGTTCGCCAAAACCCTGGCCGAACACAATGTCTACGTGGAGCAGTACAACTCCTGGTGCCGGGCGAACGCGGGCCGCTGCACATGACCTTGCGGGCCGCAGTGCTGGGGCACCCGATCAGCCATTCAAAGTCCCCGGCCCTGCATCTTGCTGCCTACCGGCAGTTGGATGCAGACATCAGCTACACGGCAATCGACGTCACCGAGCAGCTCCTTCCGGGCCTGATGGGGCAGGTCCGCCACCAACGGGGATGGTGCGGACTTTCGGTCACCATGCCGTTGAAGACCGCCATGCTGGACCATGTGGACGAGGTCCGCGGCATCGCCCGGACCCTCGGCGTGGTCAATACCGTTTCCTTTGAGGACAACGGACAGGGGCCGCGGGCCATCGGCTCCAACACGGACGTGGCTGGAATAGTCAATGCCCTCCGGCAGGCGGGAGCGACTACCGCACCCTCCGCAGTCATCCTCGGCGGCGGAGGCACCGCGGCGTCCGCGGTCGCCGCACTGCGGGAGCTCGGAACCAGCCGTGTGCAGATCTTCGTACGGGACCCTGCCCGCACTGCAGACGTCCGTACAGCGGCCGCAAACGCCGGCGTCAACCTTGAGGTGCTGACGCTGGCCGAATCCGTGCTGCGCACGGCTGCTGCCGACGTCGTCATTTCCACGTTGCCGCCCCGGGCGGCGGACGGCCTTGCCGCCGAGATAGCCGCCCTGAAAACGGCAACCCCGGGCGTCCTGCTGGATGTTGCCTACGACCCCTGGCCCAGCCTGATCGCCTCCGTATGGCAGGCGGGCGGCGGTGCGGTGGTCCCCGGACTGGAGATGCTGCTGTACCAGGCAGTGGAACAGGTGCGCCTTTTCACAGGACGCGGGGATGACGTTAACGCAGCTGTCATAGATGTGATGTGCGCCTCAGTCGGCCTTCCCCGACGGGCTTTGTAACCGCCCTACGTGGCAGGATGGAAGATATGTTGCGTTGGTTGACTGCCGGTGAATCCCATGGTCCGGCTCTGATGGGAATTATTGAAGGCGTCCCCGCCGGTGTTGAAATCACCAGCGGGCACATCGCTGACTCCCTGGCCCGCCGCCGCCTCGGATACGGCCGCGGTGCCCGGATGAAGTTCGAGCAGGACGTCGTCACCATCCTGGGCGGCGTCAGGCACGGTGTGACCCAGGGCGGTCCCGTGGCTGTCCAGGTGGGAAACACCGAATGGCCCAAGTGGGAGCAGATCATGGCGCCGGATCCGGTGGATCCGGAACTGCTTGCAGACCAGGCGCGAAATGCGCCCCTGACCCGCCCGCGTCCCGGCCACGCGGACTTCACCGGCATGCAGAAATACGGCTTCGATGAAGCCCGTCCCGTACTGGAACGTGCCAGCGCCCGCGAGACCGCCACCCGGGTGGCCATGGGTACCGTCGCCGCCCGGTTCCTCAAGCACCTCGGCATCGAGCTCGTCAGCCACACCGTGTCCATCGCCAGCGTATCCGTTCCCGACGGCCGGCCGCTCCCGGAGCCGGCAGATGTCATCGCCCTGGACGCCGATCCACTGCGCTGCTTCGACCGGGAAACCTCCGACGCCATGGTTGCCGAGGTGGACGCCGCCCACAAGGAAGGCGAAACCTTGGGTGGCGTGGTGGAGGTCCTGGCGTACGGCCTGCCGCCCGGACTGGGCAGCTACGTCCACTGGGACCGCCGGCTGGATTCCCGCCTGGCTGCTGCCCTCATGGGCATCCAGGCCATCAAGGGCGTGGAAGTGGGCGACGGATTCCGGACTGCTGCCCGCCGCGGCTCTGCGGCCCACGACGAAATCGTGCGGGATGAAGACGGCCGGATCGTGCGTACCAGCAACAGGGCAGGCGGCATTGAAGGCGGCATGAGCATCGGGGACGTCCTGCGTGTCCGCGCAGCGATGAAGCCGATTGCCACGGTGCCCCGTGCCCTGAAAACGATCGACGTCAGCACCGGCGAACCGGCCAAGGCCCATCACCAGCGCTCTGACGTCTGTGCCGTTCCGGCCGCAGGCGTGGTTGCCGAGGCCATGGTGGCCCTGGTCCTGGCCGAAGCCGTGACCGAGAAATTCGGCGGGGACTCCGTGGCAGAGACCGCCCGCAACATCAAGGGTTACCTGGACAACATTCCGGCGTCCCTGGACTCGATCGGCCAGTAGTGCCCGCCCAGAGCAGTGCCGGGCCCGTCGGTAACCGGCCGATCGTCCTGATCGGCCCTATGGCCGTGGGCAAATCCGCCATCGGACAGCAACTGGCCCAACAACTCGGTGCACCGTTCGTAGACACGGATGCCGTGATCGTGGCGGGCCACGGCTCCATCGCCGACATCTTCACCGGCCGGGGCGAACGCGCCTTCCGCGAGATCGAGGCCCGTGCTGTTGCCTCCACCGTTGAAGCGGCCGAAGGCACTGCCACGGTGATCTCACTCGGCGGGGGCGCTGTTTTGGACTCGGGAACGCAGCAGCTGATTGGACGCTGCACAGTGGTCTACCTCGAATGCGATGCGAATACCGTTGCTGCCCGCATTGCCCGCAACTCCGGGCGTCCCCTGCTGGCAGGGGACGCCATGGGGCGCTGGACAGAAATGTTCGCCGCCCGCAAGCCGGTCTACGAGAGGCTTGCAGACATCACCCTGGACGTGCGCCAGGGCTCGGTATCCGAGCTCGGCAACCGGCTGGAAGCAGCGCTGCACAACTACGCAGCTGCCAAACAGGAAGTTGAAAAGTGAACACCTCATCAACAGTCATCAAGGTCACCGGTGAATCCGCAGCCAACAACTACGACGTTGTGGTGGGGCGGGGCCTGCTGGGAACCCTTCCGGAAATCCTGGGGGAGCGGGTGCGGCGCGTGCTGGTCATCCACCCCCGGGCCCTGCGCCTCACCGGCGACACCGTCCGCGATGACCTTGAATCCGCAGGCTTCACCGCACTGACCGCGGAAATCCCTGACGCCGAAGAGGGCAAGCACATCCAGGTTGCCGCCTTCTGCTGGCAGGTCCTGGGCCAGAACGACTTCACCAGGTCAGACGCCATCGTCGCCGTCGGCGGGGGAGCGGTCACCGACCTGGCCGGCTTCGTGGCAGCCACCTGGCTACGCGGCGTCAAAGTCATCCACATGCCCACCAGCCTGCTGGGGATGGTGGACGCCTCCGTCGGCGGCAAGACCGGCATCAACACTGCCGAAGGCAAGAACCTGGTGGGCGCCTTCCACCCGCCCGCAGCTGTCCTGGCCGACCTGGACACCCTGGACACGCTGCCCAGAAACGAACTCATTTCCGGCATGGCCGAAGTAGTCAAGTGCGGCTTCATCGCGGACCCCGCCATCCTCGAACTGGTGGAGAAGGACTTTGCCGCGGTCACCGATCCGCGGTCCGAGACGCTCCGCGAGCTCATTGAACGTGCCATCGCTGTCAAAGCCAAGGTGGTCTCCGAAGACCTCAAGGAATCCGGGCTCCGCGAAATCCTCAACTACGGCCACACCCTGGGCCACGCCATCGAACTGGTGGAACGCTACTCGTGGCGGCACGGCGCCGCCGTTTCCGTCGGCATGATGTTCGCCGCGGAACTCGCCCGCAGCGTGGGCCGCCTGGGCGATGCCGACGCCGACAGGCACCGAAGCATCCTCGAAGGCCTTGGGCTTCCGGTCACCTACCGGCGGGACCGGTGGCAGGGCTTGCTGGACGGTATGCGGCGGGACAAGAAGTCCCGCGGCGACTTGCTGCGGTTCGTCGTGCTGGATGGTGTGGCCAAGCCGGGCATCCTGGATGTGCCCGACACGTCCCTCCTGTTCGCTGCCTACCAGGAAGTCGCTTCCTGATGCAGGGCGACATGGAAGGCACCGCCGAATGGCCCGAAGCAGGCTTCCCGGGAATCCGGATCAACCCTGAAACCCTGCTCCCGCAAATCGTCAACGATGATGCGTGCCGGGAAGCGCTTGCGGCCTCCACGGATCCTGCCGACCACGTTTTTGTACTGCTGGTCGAGGGCCACGGGGCAGAAGCTGCCGAACTGCTGGCCGAAGCCAGGTTCAAGGACCCTGAATCCTTCCGGCTGCGTGCCTTCGAGGCAGAGGTCCTGCGGGTTTCGAACCGGTTGGACCGGGCTGTGGAGCTTTTCCGCCAGCTGCTGCACGAGGTCCAGGGCACCCCCAAGGAAGCCCTGGCACTGCAGTTCCTCGGCAAGACCCAGTACACGGCCGGGCAGACCTCCGCTGCCGTGGAATCCTTCGCCCGGGCATTGGACCTGCGCGTGGCACAGTCCGCTGATGCGGCGCTGATCTACTCGTCGACCGTTGCCCTGCAGCGCGCGCGGGACGTACTGGACCTGGCCTGCTGAGACCCCGCTTTGGGCCGCCGGGGAAGTCCGCGTCCAATTGCCGGTAGAATGGTTTTTGAATTTTTTCCCAGCTCCCCGGATCTTTGACAAAAACGTGCAGGCACGCCATGCGGCGGACTGCCCGGCATAGAACGTCTGACCACGCGCCAGACTGAGAAACCTAAGGAAACCCAGTGGCAACCACGAACGACATTAAGAACGGAACGGTCCTGAAGCTCGAGGGCCAGCTCTGGAACATCATCGAATTCCAGCACGTCAAGCCCGGCAAGGGTGGCGCTTTCGTGCGAACGAAAATGCGCAACGTGATGTCCGGCAAGGTTGTGGACAAGACGTTCAACGCCGGCCTCAAGATCGAAACCGCCACGGTTGACCGCCGGGACTACCAGTACCTGTACCAGGACGGCGCCGACTTCGTGTTCATGGACACCTCGGATTACGACCAGATCACCGTCTCCGGCGCCACCGTGGGCGACGCCACCAACTTCATGCTCGAGAACCAGATGGTCAACATCGCCATCCACGAGGGCAACCCGCTGTACATCGAACTGCCGCCGAGCGTTGTCCTTGAAATCACCTACACCGAGCCCGGCCTGCAGGGCGACCGCTCCTCCGCGGGCACCAAGCCGGCCACGCTGGAAACCGGCTACGAGATCCAGGTTCCGCTGTTCGTCGAAAACAACACCAAGGTCAAGGTGGACACCCGCGACGGCAGCTACCTCGGCCGGGTCTCTGAGTAGTGAGCGCACGCGGTAAAGCCCGCAGCAGGGCACTGGACGTTCTTTTTGAAGCCGAGCAGCGCTCCGTTTCCGCCTTTGACGTCCTCCGTGCACGGCGCGAAAAGACCGACCAGATCGTCAACCCCTACACCTTGGAAATCGTCGAGGGCGTGGTGTCCCGCCAGTCAGCCATTGACGAGTTCCTGGAGACCTATTCGCAGGGCTGGAGCCTGGAGCGCATGCCTTCGGTAGACCGGATCATCCTGCGCATCGGCACCTGGGAGCTCCTCTACAACGACGACGTCCCCGATGGCGTCGCCGTCAGCGAGGCCGTGACCCTGGCCAAGACCCTGTCCACGGACGAGTCGCCCCAGTTCATCAACGGGCTCCTGGGCCGCCTGCAGCAGCTGAAGCCGTCGCTGCTGGCCTGACCCACGAACCAGCCATGAAGGCCGCACCCTGAGGGGTGCGGCCTTCATGCGTTACGGCGGCCGGCCGCCGTCGAACTCTGGGCGGTTTCTCACCAACGTCGCAACACCGACTGAAAGTGGTGTTGATTTATGGGACGTTCGGCGCGCCGTTTGCGGAAAATGGGACCTCGGGGTTGGTTGAGAAGCTGCCCCTGTATGTTCAGCTGATGAAGCAGGGGTATTCCAATTCCGAGGCATGCAGGGTCCTCGGCGTACACCGGAACACGGGCAACCGGTGGTTGCATGGACGCACTGGCGTGGAAGGCTTACACCAGCAGGGTTTGGATCCGCGGCCCCGCATCGATGTTCCTGCAGTAGACGGGTCCAGCCGCTACCTGTCGGAAGACGAGCGCGTGTTCATTGCAGACCGTTTGCTGGCAGGATCAAGCCTTCGGTCCACCGCCGGGATCTTGGACGCTCCGCATCTACTATCAGCCGGGAGTTGGCGCGTAACCGTCCTGACTCCCGCCGCTATCATCAGTTCCGTGCCCAGAAACTGGCACAGAGAAGGCGCCTGAGACCGCGACTATCCAAGCTGGCCGGCGACGACGAACTGCGGCAGTTCGTTGTGACATGGGTTTCCCGGTGAGTTCCACAGGCATTTGGTGCACGAAACGATCTACCGCGCGCTTTACGGCCTGAGTATTCGTCCCGTTCCGTCGGGCTCTGCCCGGCTGTTGCGTTCCGGAGAATACAGCAGGCGGCCGCGGTCGCGGACCAAGGTGAAGCCGCGCCAGTACATCACCGACGCCCTCAAGATCGGCGACCGGCCGGCCCATATCGCCACCCGGGCGGAGGCAGGCCATTGGGAGGGTGATCTCGTCATGGGGAAGGCGAACAAAACCGCGATAGTCACCCTGGTGGAGCGGTCTTCACGGTTCCTCATCGCTTTCGCGCTTCCGGCGGGGAACCGGTCAGAAGTCACGCGTGACCAGCTCATCGAGGTCCTGCCGGCTACGCTGCGGAGGACATTGGCCTGGGACCGGGGCTCTGAGATGGCCAAGCACGCCGAGGTTACGGCAGCGACGGGAGCTCTTGTCTACTTCTGCGACCCGGCCAGCCCGTGGCAGCGTGCACCGAACGAGAATGCCAATGGCTTGCTCCGTCAGTACTTCCATAAGGGCGCCGACCTGGGCGCCCTTGCAGAAGGGGAGGTTCGGTTCGCAGCCGATGGGATAGAACAGTCGTCCGCAGGCGGTTCTGGGTTGGGCCAGCGCCGCGGCCGTGTTCGCCTCACACGAGGCCGCGGCGCTGGACCCGCGGTAAGCGCTATTCTTCGATTTCTCCGCCGTTATAGCGGAGGTGCTGCCGGAATGTCGTTTCCGGGTTAGCTGCCCGGGCAGCGATGTACCCCGCCACGTCGGCCTGGTTCCTGAGCGTGTTGCCGAGCTGCATACGTGCCGCCTGCGCGCGTTCTGTGTCGCGGATGGTCGTCGCCACCTGCGCTACATCCGCGGCACGGTCGACAGGAACAAACAGAACTCCGTCGTCATCTCCCAGGACAAAGTCATCGGCGGTGACGCTGTGGGGCCCGGACATCGCAGACTCGAGGGCCGCCGGGTCCCGCGGGTCGAGGCGCTGCGGTCCCACGGGCAGGGCGCCCAGGCTGAATATCGGCAGGCGAATGGTCCGCAGCTCGGCGGTGTCACGATGCAGTCCCCAGATCAGGATGCCGGCCAGGCCGGCCCGGCTGGCTTCGAGGGTGACCAGATCGCCGACGCAGGCTTCGTCCTGACGGCCGGCGTTGTCTACGACCAGGACCTCTCCGGGTTCGGCGCGGTCGATGGCCTCGAGAAAGACGTCGACGCTGCCAAAGTGCCGGGCCGGGCGGGCACGGCCGACCAGGTGCGTGCCGTTCCACAGCGGCACGGTTCCCGCCGGCGCGCAGCGGACGGCTACGCCCAGGCGCATGCACGCGTCTGCGACGTGCGGGGTGGTGAGGTCCAGATAGGTCCGGTGAAGCTGTTCTGATTCCATCAGGAATTGTTCTCCTCGAGGGGTTGGGGGATGGTTGCCGCTGCGGTCGTTCCGCAGCGGCGCGTGGAACGTGTGTCCTCTAATGCAGCAGCCGCTCGACCAGCAGGAACACGCCAATGAGAATCATGGCCGCACCGGAAAACCGGGTCACGGTCCGGGCAGCCGCGGGCCGGGTGCCCAACACGGCACGGGCGCCGAAGCCCACGCCGGTGTAGATGACAGCGCAGCTGGCAACGTGGACCAGCCCCAGTGCCACGATCTGCCCGGCGACGGGCCAGGAACCGTTGGGGTCGGTGAATTGCGGCAGCAGCGCCAGGAAGAGCAGGAAGACCTTGGGGTTCAGGCCGCTGATCCCGGCGCCCTTCAGAGCCTGCCGGGCCCAGCCGCCCTCCATGTGGACCACGCCGGCCTGCGGGACCGAAGGGTTCCTGAACATTCCCAGCCCCAGCCATACCAGGTACGCGCACCCCACGATTGTCAGCACGGTCAGCACCATGGGCGAACTGGCCACCAGGGCGCCCACGCCCGCCGCGACGACCGCGGTGGCCAGCAGGTGTCCGGTCAGCAGGCCCGCCACGGCCGGAAACACTGTCCGGTGGCGGAGCCCTGCCGAAATCGCGTAGGCCCAGTCCGCGCCCGGTGTGAGCACGAACAGGAAAGACACCGCCCAAAATGCGGCCACGGTCCCGGACGGCATAAGTCTTTCCTTCGCCCTGCAGAAGCCCAGAGTGTCCGGGCCCTAAAAAAGCTTAGGGAAGTGCGGCCGAAATGTGCTTCCAAGTTTTTTGGGCTGGCGTCCGGTTTGGGGGAGAATTTTCCCTATGGACAAGTCAGACAGGAATTCTTGCTGAGCTGCAGATGGACGGCCGCCTTTCACTGACCGATCTGGCTGAGCGCGTGGGGCTGAGCCTGTCGCCCTGCCACCGCCGGCTGCGGGCTCTTGAGCAGTCGGGGGCCATCAGCGGCTACCGGGCACAGCTGGACGCCGAGGCACTGGGCCTCACTTTTGAAGCCCTGGTTTTCGTCACGATGCGGGACGGGGACCGCGACACGGTGGCTGCCTTCGAAGACGCCGTCACCGGCGTGCCCAACGCCCTGCGCGTGCAACGCCTCTTCGGTGACCCCGACTACATCCTCCAAGTCGTCGCCCGCGACATACGGGAGTTCCAACGACTCTACGACGAGCAACTCTCCTCTCTCCCCGGCGTGCAACGGCTGAGTTCCACCCTGGTCATGAAGAACGTCGTCGAAAACCGGCCGCTGCCGCTCTGAGCGCCCGGCAGGCAGGGAAAGGGCGGCGGCCAACGCCGTCCTTCAATCGAGAGCTCTCCGCGCCTCAGGTCGAATCTGTCATCGAATTGTCAGCCCATTTGGGTGATCAAGCGGCCCCGAAGCAGGGGCCGCCATGCCCCGGAGTGCTAACTTCAAAACAGACTGTTGCGACGTTCGTGAGAAACCGCGCTGTCCTGTTCGCGGGTCAGAACCTGCAAGGTCCGGTTCCGCGACCAAGCCCGGGACGGGACCAAGGAACCCGGCGCACCCCGGTACGGGCTAGGCGACAATTGCTGCCCGGAGTGCCAATACCCGCTGGAGCTGCTTGCGCTCCTCAGCCTGGTGGAGCTGCACATCGCGGCCGCTGAGGATCCGCTGCCGGATATTGGCCAGCAGCGTGGCTGCCCTGAGGAAGTCCTTCATCTGTTGTTTCTTGCCGTATCCGGCGGCCCAGTTCAGCACGGTCCGCCGCCCGCCAATGGTACCCAGCAATTCGACCTCCGCCGGCGTAAACCAGCCCGCGGCGGAATACTCAAGCAGCCGCTGCCTGGTCAGCCGCTTTTCCGCCACCCGCAGCACAACAATCCCGGCAACCGCGAGGCAGAAGATGGGCACCTGCACCACGATGTAGTCCACCAGGAAGCCGTTGCCCATGCTGTTCCACCGGTTGTGCAGTAACATCGCCGGCAGCAGTCCCACGAAGAAGGCCAGGATGGAAACTCCGGTGTGCCATCGCCGGGCCGCGAAGCCCATGATCAGCCCGGTGGTCCCGGTGAAAATGGCGTGGGCGAACGGAGACATCACGCCACGGAGGAAGAACACCTGCGCGAAATCGCCGCCCGGGCCCGGCGCCTCGGAGATGGCGCGGCCAAAGTAGAGGATGTTTTCGGTGAACGCGAAGCCGCCGGCAATCGTGAAGGCGAAAACCACGCCGTCCACCGGCCCGTCGAAATGCTTCCTGGCCAGCAGGAGGAGGACCAGCAGGCCAAGGGACTTCGCGAACTCTTCAACGATGGGTGCCTGCACCGTTGCCATGTATGTCCGCAGGTCGGGTTCATCCGAGAACTGGAACGTCAGCACAAACAGCGGCTGGACCAGCAGGGTGACGGCAATCGACACCGCCGCGCCCCACGTGAAGGCGAACAACAGCAGCCGCTTTGGCTCCGGCTCCCACTTGTCGATGATGGCAACGGCCAGCAGTACCAGGGACAGCGGTATCAGGGACGCGACGAAGCCCCCCACGAACCCGGCCGTTCCCGTGTTAGCCAGCAGGAACGGCACCACCAGGAACAGGCTGAGGAAGGCGAGGATTCCGCCCGCCACCGTGAGGCCAACCAGTCCGCCGTTGAGCCTGCCCGGGTTGCGTGCCGCTTCCTGGTCCGGGGGAGGCAGGACGCTGCTGACGGGGCGGCCGCGGTGGTCCGGGGCAGCCAGGTAATGCTGCGGTGCGACCTGGCCCATCCAGCTGGGATTCGCTGGGCCGGGCAGGGGGCCGGAAGCGCCAGGGTGGGGACCGAAGGGCGGGCCCGACGGCGGCTGGCGGGGATGCGTCGACATATCCGCAAGCCTAGGTGGCGGGGTGGTCCGGTCCAAGGACCGTCCGCACGCCGCGTTTCAATGTGACGATCAACGCGTTGATCCGGCGCCGCCGGGGGGCGGGCCTATGGTAATTTTGAAACGCACATGATCCTTTTTTAATTCCGTCCTGTGAGGCGGGGAAAGGGGAGACGAGCGTTGACTTCTGTCACCAGCGCACCGGTTCCAGCCAGGGTAGTACTCAGCCAGGCTGACATAGACCGTGCCCTCACTCGTATCGCCCATGAGATCCTCGAAGCCAACAAGGGATCCCGGGACCTCGTCCTGCTGGGCATTCCCCGCCGCGGATATCCGCTGGCAGTCCGGCTGGCCCAGAAAATCGCCGCCGCGGACAGCACCGTTGACGCCACCGCCATCGTCGGCCAACTGGACGTCACCATGTTCCGGGATGACCTTTCGCACCAGGGAACCCGCCCGCCGCACCCCACCAAACTGCCCCGTACCGGCATCGACAACAAAGTCGTGGTCCTGATCGATGACGTCCTGTACTCCGGCCGGACCATCCGGGCAGCACTGGACGCCCTCGTGGACCTGGGCCGCCCGCGCATCGTCCGCCTCGCCGTCCTGATCGACCGCGGACACCGTGAGTTGCCCATCCGGGCCGACCATGTAGGGAAGAACCTGCCCACATCCTCCGTGGAAAAGGTCCGGGTCCGGCTCGAAGAGACCGACACCCCGGCCGGCGGAACCCCCGTCAACGAAGTCGTGATCGAGGGCGGACTGTGAAGCACCTGCTCTCCACCCAGGACCTCAGCCTCCACAACGCCATCCGCATCCTCGACACCGCCGAGGAGATGTCGGCAGTGGGCGACCGTGAAGTGAAGAAGCTTCCCGCCCTGCGCGGCCGCACCGTGGTAAACCTCTTCTTCGAAGATTCCACCCGCACCAGGATTTCCTTCGAAGCGGCAGCCAAGCGGTTGTCCGCGGACGTCATCAACTTCGCCGCCAAAGGATCATCGGTCTCCAAGGGTGAATCCCTCAAGGACACCGCCCAGACGCTGTCTGCGATGGGTGCCGACGCCGTCGTCATCCGCCACTGGGCCTCCGGCGCACCGCACCGTCTCGCCGCGACGGACTGGATCGATGCCGGGGTCATCAACGCCGGCGACGGCACCCACGAGCACCCCACACAGGCACTGCTGGACGCCTTCACCATGCGCCGGCACTGGGCGAAACTGTCGGGTACCCCCTCTGAAGGCGCCGATTTGAAAGGGATGCGCGTGGCGATCGCCGGCGATGTCCTGCACTCCCGGGTGGCCCGTTCCAATGTCTGGCTCCTGCGCACCCTGGGTGCGGAAGTCACCCTGGTTGCGCCGCCCACCCTGCTGCCCATCGGCGTCGAAAAGTGGCCCTGCAGCGTCAGCTACGACCTCGACGAGACACTCGCCCGGGGCGTAGACGCCGTCATGATGCTCCGCGTCCAGGGCGAACGAATGAACGCTTCGTTCTTCCCCAGCACCCGCGAATACTCACGCCGCTGGGGCTTCGATGACAACCGCCTGCGCGCCCTCGACACCCTGGGCATGAAAGACACCATCATCATGCACCCGGGCCCCATGAACCGGGGGCTCGAAATCAGCGCAGCCGCAGCCGACTCACCCCGTTCCACGGTCCTCGCGCAGGTCCGCAACGGTGTGTCCGTGCGGATGGCTGCGCTGTACCTGCTGCTCTCCGGGGACTCCCGGGAAGCGGCCGCAACCCCGGTCCTGGCCACCGCCGGAACCGCCCATTCCACCAAGGAGAGCATCTGATGGCCGGCAACACCGGAACCTACTTGATCCAAGGCGCCTCCATCCTGGGCGGCGAGCCGGCAGACCTGCTGATCCGCGACGGCATCATCGCCGAAGTCGGCACAGGGCTCTCGCCGGAAGGGCAGGACGGGGACGTCACGGTCATTGACGCCGCGGGCCTCGTGGCGCTGCCCGGCATGGTGGATGTCCACACCCACCTCCGTGAGCCCGGGAGGGAGGACGCGGAAACCGTGGAGACCGGAACCCGCGCAGCTGCCCTCGGCGGTTATACGGCCGTCCACGCCATGGCCAACAGCACCCCGGTTGCCGATACGGCCGGTGTGGTGGAGCAGGTCTACACCCTGGGACGCACCGCAGGCTGGGTTGATGTCCGCCCGGTGGGCGCCGTCACGGTGGGGCCTTGCGGGGGAGCAGCTGGCAGAACTGGGTGCCATGGCCGATTCCCGGGCCCGGGTCAGGATGTTCTCCGACGACGGCATCTGCGTCCACGACCCCGTCCTGATGCGCCGGGCGCTGGAGTACGTCAAGGCGTTCGACGGCGTGGTGGCCCAGCACGCGCAGGAACCGCGCCTGACCGCCGGCGCACAGATGAACGAAGGCGAGGTGTCCGCCGTCCTGGGCCTGGCCGGCTGGCCCGCCGTTGCGGAAGAAAGCATCATCGCCCGGGACGTGCTGCTCGCCCAGCACGTCGGCTCCCGGCTGCACGTCTGCCACGTGTCCACCGCCGGTTCGGTGGAAATCATCCGCTGGGCCAAGGAACGCGGCATCAACGTCACCGCCGAGGTCACTCCGCACCACCTGCTCCTCACCGACGACCTGGTCCGCAGCTATGACCCCGTCTTCAAGGTCAACCCGCCGCTGCGTACCGACGCCGACGTCCAGGCATTGCGCGCCGGGCTGGCGGACGGCACCATCGACGTTGTGGGGACCGACCATGCGCCGCACCCCAGCGAGCACAAGGAATGCGAATGGGCACAGGCGGCCATGGGCATGACCGGCCTGGAGACCGCGTTGTCCGTGGTCCAGCACACCATGATCGAGACCGGCCTGATGACCTGGGCCGACTTCGCCCGCGTCACATCCGCGGCGGCTGCGCAGATCGGCCGGCTGGAAGACCAGGGCCGGCCGCTCGAAGCCGGCGAACCGGCCAACGTCATCCTGGTGGACCCCGCCGCCCGCTGGACGGTGGACCCGTTCCGGATGGCTACCATGGGCCGGAACTCACCCTTCAAGGGACGCGAGCTCCCCGGCAAGGTGGTGGCCACGTTCTTCAAGGGCCACCCCACCGTCCTGGACGGCGAGCTCAACACTCCCTACCCCCACGCCGCAGTCGAGGCAGGCGCCGCCTGATGGAAAAAATCCTTCCGGGACTGGCGATGCTGGCGATCATCGCCGTCGTCTTTGTCCTCCTCGGCATTGGCTGGCGCAACCGCCTGAAGCGCCAGTCCGACGTCGGGCCCCTGCCCCAGGCGCCCGCGGAACCGGGCGAGCTGTCCACCGAAGCCGAGGGACAGTACGTTGCCACCACCACCGGCGGCGACTGGCTTGACCGGGTGGCCGTCCACAGCCTCGGCATCCGCACCAACGCAACCCTGGCCGTGTACCCGGACGGTGTGCTGTTCGACCGGGCCGGCGCCCCCGCCCTCTACATCCCCGCTGCATCGCTCACCGGCGTACGGCAGGAAAGCGGCATGGCCGGCAAGTTCGTGGAGAAGGACGGCCTGCTCGTCCTGACCTGGCTGCACGGCTCCCACGAGCTGGACACCGGCTTCCGGACCCGCCGCGCGGCGGACAAGGACACCCTGTACACAGCACTCCAGGAATTGATCTCTTCAGCCCCGGCGGCTGACGCCACCAGTGGAAAGTAAGACAGTGAAAGCGAATACAGTGACTTCAACCACCGCCACCCCGGCAGCCCCCGCTGCGCTCGTCCTCGAAGACGGACGCATCTTCCGCGGCACCAGCTACGGCGCCACAGGAACCGCCATGGGCGAAGCTGTCTTCGCCACGGGCATGACCGGCTACCAGGAAACCATCACCGATCCCTCCTACGCCCGGCAGCTGGTGGTCCAGACCGCACCGCACATCGGCAACACCGGCGTCAACAGTGAAGACGCCGAATCGCGCCGCATCTGGGTGGCCGGCTACATTGTCCGCGACGCCGCCCGCCGTCCCTCGAACTGGCGCTCCGAACGGTCCCTGGACGAAGAACTCGTCGAGCAGGGCATTGTCGGTATCCAGGGCGTGGACACCCGTGCCATCACCCGCCACCTCCGCGAACACAAGACCATGCGCGCCGGCATCTTCTCCGGTGACGCGGCCCGGGCATCGGACAAGGAGCTGGTGGACGCCGTCCTCGCCAGTGCCCCCATGGAGGGAGCCCGCCTCGCCGAGGAAGTCAGCGTAGACGTAGCCTACGTAGTGGAGCCCAAGGACCACGGCTGGGACGCCGAACCCCGGTTCAGCATCGCCGCCATCGACCTCGGCATCAAGGCCATGACCCCTGTCCGGTTCGCTGAGCGCGGCGTGCGCGTCCACGTCCTGCCCGCCACTGCCACCCTCGCGGACGTCAAGGCGGTAAACCCCGACGGCTTCTTCATGTCCAACGGACCCGGCGACCCGGCCACGGCCGACGCCCAGGTCAAGCTGCTCCGCTCCGTCCTGGACGAGAAGCTGCCGTACTTCGGCATCTGCTTCGGCAACCAGATCCTGGGCCGCGCCCTCGGATTCGGCACCTACAAGCTCCGCTACGGCCACCGCGGCATCAACCAGCCCGTCATGGACCGCCGCACCGGCAAGGTGGAAATCACCTCCCAGAACCACGGCTTTGCCGTGGACGCACCGCTCGACGGCGCCACCCGGGCCCCGGAGGAGCGCTACGGCCGGGTGGAGGTCAGCCACGTCAGCCTGAACGATGACGTCGTGGAAGGCCTCGCCTGCCTCGACATTCCGGCTTTCTCGGTTCAGTACCACCCCGAGGCCGCGGCCGGCCCGCACGACGCCGCGTACCTGTTCGACCGCTTCATCGACCTGATGGAGGGGACGCGGGACGGGAAGACCGCCAACGAGTCCAAGGATCCCGTGGACTCCGCCCACCCGGCAGGCGCTGAATCGGCAATGCCTAAGAATTCCGACAACAAGACTGAGGACAAGAAGTAATGCCGAAACGTACAGATCTCAAGAGCGTCCTCGTCATTGGTTCCGGGCCGATCGTCATCGGCCAGGCCGCCGAATTCGACTACTCCGGTACCCAGGCACTGCGTGTCCTCAAGGAGGAAGGCCTCCGCGTCATCCTCGTGAACTCCAACCCGGCCACCATCATGACCGATCCCGAGTTCGCCGACGCCACCTACATCGAGCCCATCACCCCTGAGGTGGTGGAGAAGATCATCGCCAAAGAGCGCCCGGACGCTGTGCTGCCCACCCTGGGCGGCCAGACGGCGCTCAACACCGCCATCGCGCTGGACAAGAACGGTGTGCTCGAGAAGTACAACGTGGAACTGATCGGCGCGAACATTGCCGCCATTGAGCTTGGCGAAGACCGCGAAAAGTTTAAAGGCGTGGTGGAGCGCTGCGGTGCCGAATCCGCCCGCAGCCACATCATCCACAGCATGGACGAGGCCCTGAAGGCTGCCGACGACCTGGGCTACCCCATGGTGGTCCGCCCCTCCTTCACCATGGGCGGCCTGGGCTCCGGCCTGGCCTACAACGAGGACGACCTCCGCCGCATCGTGGGCCAGGGCCTTCAGTACAGCCCCACCAGCGAGGTCCTGCTCGAGGAGAGCATCCTCGGCTGGAAGGAATACGAGCTCGAGATGATGCGGGACAAGAACGACAACGTGGTTGTCGTCTGCTCCATCGAGAACTTCGACCCCGTGGGCGTGCACACCGGCGACTCCATCACCGTGGCGCCGGCCCTGACCCTGACGGACCGCGAGTACCAGAAGCTCCGTGACGTCTCCATCGCCGTGATCCGCGAAGTGGGCGTGGACACCGGCGGCTGCAACATCCAGTTCGCCATCGATCCCGCCACTGGCCGCGTGGTGGTCATCGAAATGAACCCCCGCGTCTCCCGCTCCTCGGCCCTGGCGTCCAAGGCCACCGGATTCGCGATCGCCAAGATCGCCACCAAGCTCTCCCTGGGCTACACGCTGGACGAGATCCCCAACGACATCACCCAGAAGACCCCGGCATCCTTCGAGCCGACGCTCGACTACGTGGTGGTCAAGGTTCCCCGCTTCGCGTTCGAGAAGTTCCCGGCCGCGGACAACACCCTCACCACCACCATGAAGTCGGTGGGCGAAGCCATGGCCATGGGCCGCAACTTCACCGAAGCCCTGCAGAAGGCCCTCCGTTCCCTGGAGCAGAAGGGCTCGCAGCTGGACTTCAGCTCCGTCCCGGAGTATGAGGTCGCCGAGCTCATCGAAAAGGCCAAGCGCCCCACCACGGACCGGCTGTACCAGGTCCAGCGCGCCCTGCTGGGCGGCGCCACCGTGGAACAGCTTTTCGAGGCCACCAAAATCGATCCCTGGTTCCTGGACCAGCTCGAACTGCTCAACGAGGTTTCCCGGGAGATCCGCCAGGCCGGCGCCCTCACCACGGACATGCTGCAGCGTGCCAAGCGCCACGGGTTCTCCGACGAGCAGATCGGTGCCCTGACGCACAACTCCGAGGCAGTGGTCCGCGGTGTCCGCCAGGCCCTGGGCATCCGCCCCGTCTACAAGACCGTTGACACCTGCGCCGCCGAGTTCGCCGCCTACACGCCGTACCACTACTCGTCCTACGACGAGGAGGACGAGGTGGCGCTGCACTCCAAGCCGTCCATCCTGATCCTCGGTTCAGGCCCCAACCGCATCGGCCAGGGGATTGAGTTCGACTACTCCTGCGTCCACGCTTCCATGGCCCTGCGCAAGGCCGGGTACGAGACTGTGATGGTCAACTGCAACCCGGAGACCGTCTCCACCGACTACGACGTGTCCACGCGCCTGTACTTTGAGCCTCTGACCCTTGAGGACGTCCTTGAGGTCATCGCAGCCGAAGAACGCACCGGCGGCGTCATGGGCGTGTTTGTCCAGCTCGGCGGCCAGACCCCGCTGAAGCTGGCCCAGCAGCTGGCCGACGCCGGTGTCCCCATCCTGGGAACCTCGCCCGAGGCGATCGACTTGGCCGAGCACCGCGGCGCCTTCTCCCGCGTCCTGGACAAGGCGGGCCTGATCTCCCCGAAGAACGGCACCGCCGTATCCTTCGAGGACGCCAAGAAGATCGCTGACGAAATCGGCTATCCGGTCCTGGTCCGCCCCTCCTACGTGCTGGGCGGCCGCGGCATGGAGATCGTCTACGACGAGCCGAACCTCTCCCGCTACATCGCCAACGCCACAGAGATCACCCCGGACCATCCGGTCCTGATCGACCGGTTCCTGGAAGACGCCGTCGAAATCGACGTCGACGCCCTCTTCGACGGCACTGACATGTACCTGGGCGGCATCATGGAGCACATCGAGGAAGCCGGTATCCACTCCGGCGACTCCGCCTGTGTCCTGCCGCCCATCACGCTGGGGAGCAACGTCATCGAGCGGGTCCGTACCGCTACCCGCGCCATCGCCGAAGGCGTGGGCGTCCGCGGCCTGATCAACATCCAGTTCGCGCTGGCCTCCGACGTTCTGTACGTCCTCGAAGCCAACCCGCGGGCCTCCCGCACCGTGCCGTTCGTCTCCAAGGCCACAGGCGTCCAGATGGCCAAGGCGGCGGCCCTCATTGGGACCGGCGTGACCATCAACCAGCTCCGCACCGCCTACAAAATGCTGCCCGAGACCGGTGACGGGTCCACCCTGCCCCTGGATGCGCCCGTGGCCGTCAAGGAAGCAGTGCTGCCGTTCAGCCGGTTCCGCACCGTTGAAGGAAAAGTGGTGGATTCCCTGCTTGGCCCGGAGATGCGCTCCACCGGCGAGGTGATGGGCATCGACAAGCACTTCGACACCGCGTTCGCCAAGAGCCAGGCGGCCGCCAACAACGCGCTGCCCACCGAAGGCAAGATCTTTGTCTCCGTGGCCAACCGCGACAAGCGGTCCGTGATCATGGGCGTCAAGCGGCTCTCGGACCTGGGCTTCGAAATCGTGTCCACCGGCGGCACCGCGGACGTCCTGCGCCGCAACGGCATCCAGGCCACCCCAGTCCGCAAGGTGGCAGAGGGCAGCAGCGCCGAGGGCGAAGGCACCATTGCGGACCTGGTCGTCGCCGGCGAGATCGACATGGTCTTCAACACGCCTTCGGGCGGAGAAGCCCGCAGCGACGGCTACGAACTCCGCGCGGCAGCAACGTCCATCGGCATTCCCTGCATCACCACGGTGGCCGAGTTCAACGCCGCCGTCCAGGCGATCGAGGCCATGCGCACGTACGAATGGTCCGTCACCAGCCTCCAGGAGCACGCCGCAGCGCTGGGCGAAGCCCAGAAGGCCGCAGCCGGGAAGGCAGACCTGCAGCATGCCTGAGCAGGTACCAGCGTCAGCTGACGTGCAGGGCCGGGAGTCCTTTGGCTCCCGGCTCGGCGCCGCCATGTCCTCCCGCGGCCCGCTGTGCGTGGGCATCGACCCGCACCCGGCACTGCTGAAGAGCTGGGGATTGGCCGACGACGTCGCGGGCCTGCGCCGCTTCTCGCTCACCGTAGTCGAGGCGGTGGCGTCGCTCGCTGCCGCGGTCAAGCCCCAGGTGGCGCTCTTCGAGCGCCACGGCTCCGCCGGCATGGCGGTACTGGAGGAAGTCCTGGCTGAGTCGCGGGACCACTCGGTCCTGACCATCGCAGACGCCAAGCGAGGCGACATCGGCTCCACCATGGCCGCCTACGCCGACGCCTGGCTGCGCGACGGATCCCCGCTGGCGGCAGACTCTGTCACCCTCAGCCCCTACCTCGGCTTCGAATCCCTGCGCCCGGCGCTGGACCTCGCGGCCGAGACCGGGCGCGGCGTCTTCGTCCTGGCGCTGACCTCCAACCCGGAGGGTGCATCCGTGCAGCACGTCGGGGGAGCGGACTCGGTGGCACGCCGGATCACCTCCGCAGCCGCCCGCGAGAACGAACGGTACCAAAGCGGCCTGGGCTCGGTGGGCCTGGTGGTGGGGGCCACCGTCGGCAGCGCCCTGGCGGACCTTGACCTTGACCTCGCAGCCGTCCGGGGCCCCATCCTGGCCCCCGGGCTGGGCGCCCAGGGCGCAACGCCGGCCGACCTGCGGGCCACCTTCGGGGATGCCTACCCGCTGGTCCTGGGCACATCCAGTCGGGACATCCTGGCTGCGGGACCGGAACCCCGCGGATTGTGGGAAGCCGCCCAGCGGACCCTGGCGGGCCTGCGCCAGGGCTGAGCCGGGAATAGTTCCCGGTTTGCGCCCATCCATTGATTCATCCAGCACCAGAGGGTAGTTTCAGGACAGGTCCAAGGGCGGCCGCCCTTGGATAAATTCCGCCGATTCCGGGGGTATGCGTCATGGTACTGCGACCGTTATCCGCGTCGGAACGGGCCGAGGCCCTGGGCAAGGCGGCGGCCGCACGCGCTGCCCGGGCTGCCGCGAAGGAAAGCCTCAAGAACGGCAAACGGTCCGCAGCCGACATTATCGACTCGGCTGCCGCCGACGACGCCCTGGCGAGGATGCGGGTGTCCGAACTCCTCGAAGCGCTGCCGGGCATCGGCAAGGTGCGGGCAGCTGCCATCATGGAACAACTGGGCATTGCCGCGTCCCGCCGCGTCCGGGGCCTCGGCGTCCACCAGCGTCGGGCGCTGGTAGATTTTATAGACGAACATTAGGGCCGGCCGGCGCCGGCCCGCCCCAACCCCGAAACCTCGGCAAAGGAATACGTGAGCAAGAAACCCGGACTGACAGTCCTCGCAGGTCCGACAGCTGTTGGCAAAGGCACCGTATCCACCTATATCCGCGACAACTACCCCGAGGTCTGGCTGTCCGTCTCAGCCACCACCCGTGCCCCCCGCCCGGGCGAAGTGGATGGCGTGCACTACTTCTTCAAGTCCACGGAGGAGTTTGAACGGCTCATTGCGGAGGGTGATCTCCTGGAGTGGGCAGTAGTGCATGGCCAAAACACCTACGGCACGTTGAAGAGCACCGTCAACGAGGCCATTAAGGAAGGGCGTTCCGTCCTTCTGGAAATCGACCTCCAGGGTGCGCGCCAGGTCAAGGAGGCCGTTCCGGACGCCAAGTTCGTGTTCCTCGCCCCGCCCACCTGGGACGAAATGGTGCGCCGCCTGGTGGGCCGCGGCACAGAAACCCCGGAAGAACAGCAGCGCCGGCTGGAAACCGCTAAACTGGAACTTGCTGCTGAACCGGAGTTCGACCATACCGTCATCAATGACGACGTCCGCCGGGCAGCGGACGAGCTTGTTTCACTCATGGGGCTGACTCCTCATGCACACCTGCAGGAACCGTCAGCCCGCTAGAATTTTTGGAGAATTCGTGTCCACGAACCTTGAAGGCATCATCAACCCGCCGATCGACTCGCTGCTCGAAGCGGCAGACTCCAAGTATGGCCTGGTGATCTTCGGTGCCAAGCGCGCTCGTCAGATCAACGCCTACTACGCCCAGCTGCACGAGGGACTCTTCGAGTACGTCGGCCCCCTGGTAGACACCAAGCTGAACGAGAAGTCCCTCTCCATCGCCCTGCGCGAGATCAACGAGGGCAAGCTGGTATCCACACCGATCGAAGCCGCAGAATAACATCTGCCGCATGACGTGCTGCTGACGGAGGTCACGTGCGCATAGTCCTCGGAGTCGGGGGAGGGATAGCCGCCTACAAGGTGGCATCGCTCCTCCGGCTTTTTACTGAAGCCGGCCACCATGTCACGGTGATCCCCACGGAGGCGGCAACCCGCTTCGTCGGGACTGCCACCTGGGAGGCCCTCTCCGGCAACCCCGTGAGCAACAGCGTCTTCGACGACGTCCACCAGGTCAACCACGTCAGGCTGGGCCACGAGGCGGACCTCGTGGTCATCGCCCCGGCCACGGCCGACCTCCTGGCCAAAGCGGCCACGGGCCAGGCGGGCGACCTCCTCACCAACACGCTGCTGATGGCCCACGGCCCCGTCCTTTTCGCGCCCGCCATGCACACCGAGATGTGGCAGCACCCCGCAACCCGGGCCAACGTGGAAACACTCCGCGGGCGCGGTGCGGCGGTACTGGAGCCGGCTTCCGGCAGGCTGACGGGCTCGGACTCCGGGC
This sequence comes from Pseudarthrobacter sp. SORGH_AS 212, assembly GCF_030818145.1. Classification (NCBI taxonomy): domain Bacteria; kingdom Bacillati; phylum Actinomycetota; class Actinomycetes; order Micrococcales; family Micrococcaceae; genus Pseudarthrobacter; species Pseudarthrobacter sp. SORGH_AS 212. The sequence goes on from NZ_JAUTAA010000001.1 coordinate 4,142,308, forward strand.
CGGGACGGCTGCCCGAACCTGATGCCATCTTCGACGCCGCCATGGCGCTGGTCCACGGACAAACTGATTTCCAGCTTCCGCTGGCCGGCAAGACCGTCACCATCAGCGCCGGCGGAACACGCGAACCACTGGACCCCGTCCGCTTCCTGGGCAACCGGTCCTCCGGCAAGCAGGGCGTAGCCCTGGCCGTCGCCGCACGGAACGCCGGTGCAACCGTCCGGCTGCTCGCAGCCCACATGGAAGTTCCGCCGCCCCCGGGCGTCGACGTGGTCAACGTCGAAACTGCCCTGCAGTTGCGCGAGGCTGCGCTTGCTGCCGCCGTTGATTCCGACGTCGTCATCATGTCCGCCGCTGTGGCAGACTTCCGCCCCGCGGACATCTCGGACACAAAAATCAAGAAACGCGACGACACTGCAGATCCCGTCATCACCCTGGTCCGCAACCCGGACATCCTGCAGGAGCTCGTCGAGCGCCGCAACCAAGGCATCGCCGGTCCAGCAGCGGGCGGCCAGCTCATTGTGGGCTTTGCTGCTGAAACGGGTGACCAGCACGGGGATGTCCTGGCCTACGCGGAGGCCAAACTCCAGCGCAAGGGCTGCGACCTGCTGGTGGTCAACCATGTCGGCTCGGACAAGGTCTTCGGCAAGGACACCAATTCAGTGGTCATCCTGGCCCGTTCCGGCTCCGAACCCCAAGAGGCGTCCGGCACCAAGGCAGACGTTTCCGCGGCCATCATCAGCCGCATCGGTTTCGAACTGAACCAGGTGTCGCCCCGGGCGTGACGTGTTTAGTACCACGTTTGCTTAGTACCGTGACATCCCGCGACGTCTCCTGACGGCCGCGCGTGATCCAACCAGTAAGGTAGTTGAGTGACTTTACCGCTGCACCTTCACCAGACCTCCGGGGCTACGCCCTCGTCCCTTCGGCTCTTCACCTCGGAGTCCGTCACCGAAGGCCACCCGGACAAGATCTGCGACCAGATCAGTGACGCCATCCTGGACGCCCTCCTTGCGGCCGATCCGGAGTCCCGGGTGGCCGTGGAAACCATGGCCACCACCGGGCTGGTGCACGTTGCCGGCGAAGTCACCACCGACGCCTACGTGGAGATCCCGCAGATTGTCCGGGAGACCATCCTCGGCATCGGCTACGACTCATCCGCCAACGGCTTCGACGGCGCACGCTGTGGAGTGTCGGTGTCCATCGGGCAGCAGTCCAATGACATCGCCGGGGGAGTGTTCAACTCCCTTGAGGCCCGCGAAGGACGCCAGGAGGACGACTACGACCTCCAGGGCGCCGGCGACCAGGGCCTGATGTTCGGGTATGCCAGCGACGAAACGCCGTCCTACATGCCCACCCCCATCTGGCTGGCGCACCGCCTGTCTGAACGCCTCACGGAAGTCCGCAAATCCGGCGAACTTGCCTACCTGCGCCCCGACGGCAAGACCCAGGTCACGGTAGGTTACGACCACGACAGGCCTGTGTCCGTCGAAACTGTGGTGATCTCGAGCCAGCACGCTGAGGGCGCCAGCCTGGAACAGCTCCGGTCCGACCTCGCCTCCATTGTCATCAAACCGGTCCTCGCCGCCGCAAACCTTGATGTCTCCCGGGCGGCCAACATCCTCAACCCCGCCGGCGAATTCGTCATCGGCGGTCCCGTGGGTGACGCCGGGCTGACCGGCCGCAAGATCATCGTCGACACCTACGGCGGCATGGCCCGCCACGGCGGCGGAGCGTTCTCCGGCAAGGACCCGTCAAAGGTGGACCGTTCCGCCGCATACGCCATGCGGTGGGTCGCCAAGAACGTCGTGGCCGCCGGGCTGGCCAAGCGCGCCGAGATCCAGATCGCGTACGCGATCGGCCAGGCCCGCCCGGTAGGCACCTACGTTGAAACATTCGGCACCGAGACCGTTGACCCTGCACAGATCAGTGCCGCCATCGCTGAGATCTTTGATCTCCGCCCGCGGGCCATCATCGACGCTCTGGACCTGAAGCGCCCCATCTACGCCAAGACGGCAGCGCACGGGCACTTCGGCCGGGACGACCCCGACTTCACCTGGGAACGCCTGGACCGCGTTGACGACCTGAAGGCCTACTTCAACGCCTAGCCTCGAGGCTGCGGGGGGCCGCGCCGCCGTGCACGAGCCGCGCGGATGTCGGTGCCCCGTGGTTGGCTGGCCTTTTCCGCCCGGGAGCTGAACGGAGGTAGCCGCCATGGCCAAGGACTCCGCACAGCCCGCCCTGGATCTTCCTGTACCGGGCGGCGGGCCGGTCCAGCCCACGCTGCTGCAGGGCTTCCCTGCCAGCACCCAACCGGTCGGCGTACCTTTGGCAGAACACCTGCCGGTGGCACGGGTCCTGGTGGAATCCTCCTTGCCGCACCTCGACCGCCCTTTCGACTACGCCGTCCCCGCTGCCATGGACGCGGACGCCAAGCCTGGCGTGCGCGTCAAGGTTCCCTTCAACGGCCAACAGCTCAACGGCTTCCTGATGGACAGGATTTCCCTTTCCGACGCCGGCCATACGCTTGTGCCGCTGGCGAAGGTGGTCTCCCCGGTGCCTGTCCTCACCCCGGCCGTGGCAGAGCTCGCCAACGCCGTGGCAGCCCGGTATGCCGGAACCGTCAGCGACGTCCTTCGGCTCGCTGTGCCGCCACGCATGGCCAGGCTGGAAAAGGACTACCTTGCCGGTCCCGAAGAAGCCGCACCTGTGCCGGCTGGCCGTGAAGGCGAAGGCAGCCCGTCCGGCGGCGCGTGGGGAGGCTACCGCAACGGCGTGGCCTTCCTCCGCCACCTTTCCGCCGGCGGATCCCCCCGCGCCGTCATCAGCCCGCTGCAAGGCTATGGCCCGTCCGGCTGGCCTCAACTGCTGGCTGAGGCCGTCGCCGCCACCTACGCCGCGGGGCGCGGAGCCGTGGTGGTGGTTCCGGACTACCGCGACCTTGACCGGCTGGAGCAGGCGCTTACGGCACTGATACCGGTAGAGGCGGTGGCCAGGCTCACCGCCGACGACGGGCCCACACCGCGGTACCGCAGCTTCCTGCGGCTCCTGGCCGGCTCCGCCCGGGTTGCCATCGGCACCCGGTCGGCCGCGTTCGCGCCCGTGGCCAACCTCGGCCTGGTGGCTTCCTGGGACGATGGTGACGATCTCCATATTGACCAGCGCGCCCCCTACGCCCACACCCGCGAGGTCCTGCTCCTGCGCGCCGAACAGGAGGGCTCGGCCTGCCTCCTCGCCGGACATGCCCGGAGTACCGAGGTGCAGAGGCTGGTTGACGCCGGCTGGGCCCTGCCCGTCGAACCGGATCGGCAGACCACCAGGCGCACGGTACCGCGGGTCCTCAATACCGCGGACAGCTTCGAACAGGAACGCGACCCCCTCGCCCGCATCGCACGCCTGCCCGGTGCCGCGTGGCGGGCCGCCAAGGAGGGGCTCGAACGCGGGCCTGTCCTGATCCAGGTGGCACGGGCAGGCTACGCGCCGTCACTGGTGTGCGACTCTTGCCGCGAACCTGCCCGGTGCGGCAACTGCCAGGGGCCGCTGGCCCTGGGCGGAAGCTCAGCCATACCCCAATGCCGCTGGTGTTCGACGCCGGCACCGGACTGGCGGTGCGTGCATTGCACCGGGCGGCGGCTTCGCAAGGGCGCCACGGGCGTGCTGCGGACGGCGGAGGAGTTGGGACGCGCGTTTCCCGGCACCACTGTGGTGACATCGTCCGGCGATCACGTGAAGGCCTCGGTAGGCCCTGGCAAGGCACTGGTGGTGGCGACGGTGGGAGCTGAACCGGTGGCCGAGGGAGGGTACGCCGCTGCCCTTCTGCTGGACGGCGATTCGTTGCTGCGCCGCGAAACCCTCCGCGCCGGCGAGGACACCGTCCGGCGGTGGTTTAACGCTGCAGCCCTGGTGCGTCCCGCTTCCGAGGGCGGACTGGCCGTCATCACTGCGGGGGACACAGCTGCGGTGGGTGCGTTGCTGCGCTGGGATCCGGCAGGCTACGCCCAGCGGGAATTGTCGCTGCGGGTAGAACTCCAGCTTCCCCCAGCTGTCCGGATTGCTTCCGTTACAGGCCCGCGTGCCGCCGTCGAGCACTTCACCGGGGCAGTCTCTGCAGACTTGGCCGGCTCCGGCATCCACCTGCGCCTGGCCGGCCCTGCCCCGGTGCTGCTGGCCGGACCTCCGGCACCCGGCCGCTCCGGCGAGGACGTCCGGACCCTGCTGTTCTTCCCCTACGGCCAGGCCGCCGTCGTCGTCCGCGTCCTGCGCGCTACCCGTTCTGCGGTGGCTGCCAAACGGGCCGTCGATCCTTTCCAGCTCCGCCTGGACGGCGTGGACGTCCTCTAATGGAGGCGGCTCCGCAGCAGGAGGTTGCTACCGGCGCCGTTTCGCCACGATTTCCCGGGCCGTTTCCATCAGCTGGCGCGCTGATTCATCCCAGGTGAATTCGTTGGCGCGGATAACGGACAGCCGGGAGATTGTCTGCCAGTGTTCGTCATCCTGCAAGCGGGACACGGCCTCCGAGAACTGGGAGGGCGACGCCGGGTCGACGTAGGTTGCGGCGTCCCCGCCCACTTCCCGGAAGATCGGAATGTCGCTGGCAATCACGGGTGTCCCCAAAGCCATGGCTTCCACGAGCGGAAGGCCATAGCCTTCGGCGCGGGACAGGCTCACCAGGGCAGTGGCCGTACGGAGGTACGAGTCGTACTCCGCATCCGTCACCCCGTTGTGGAAGACCACGGAGGCTCCGGCCGGGACCAGCAGTTCCAGCTCTGCGCGCCGCCCGGGCGTGATCCGGCTCAGCAGGTGCAGGGTGTAGCCGGGCAGCCCGGCCATTCCCGCCAGCATCGTTTCCACGTTCTTGTAGGGCATGAACGAGCCCATGTAGACGATGGTCTTGTCGGCGCCGTCGCCTGGGCGGCGCGGTTCCTGCGCGGGCTGGGGCGCGTTGCTGATGATCCGCACCGGACGCCGGGTGAGGCGGTACTTGGCGATCAGGGCTTCCGTGGTCCGGCTGATGGTGGCCACGGTGTCGGCCCGGTTGAGGAGCAGCCGCTGGGGCCAGTAGGCCTTGTGGTACAGCCGCCAAAGCAGCCGCACCGGCGCGGGGAGGAACCCGGGCGGGGCGGGGTGTTCGTAGTAGATCAGGTCGTGCAGCGTCAGCACCAGACCGTACTTGCGTCCCCAGGTTCCCATGGTCTGCATGGGACAGACCACCACATCGGCGTTCAGGGGGTTCACCTTGCGCGCAACGAACAGTTCCAGCGGTGAGAGCGGACTGTTGATGAGGGTGTAGGGGACGTCAGGCAGCAGGGCCAGTTGCCTTTTGTCCGAAACCAGCATGCTGACGTCCGCGATCTTCGCCGTGGCCGCGATCAGGCTGGCGCCGTAGCGGCTGATGCCGTCGTGATGGTCGGTCCGGGTAAAACGGGCGTCGATGACGATCTTCACGCGGGGTGGTCCTTCAGGAAGGTTCGGATATGGCGGGCAGCCGGTTCCGGCGTCTCGTAGTGGATCAGGTGTCCGACGCCGGGGATCACCTTGAGTTCGGCGTCAGGCAGGAGCGCCAGGAGCTTGTGCTGGTCCGGCAGGGCGGCGATTTCGTCTTTTTCCCCGGCAATCAGCAGCACGGGAAGTTTGAGGCCGGTGGCCACTTCGCTGACATGGTGGCTGACCGAGGCCGTGAAGGACTCCAGCAGGCTGTCCCTGTCCGCAAAGGAACTGAAGTAGGCGTGGTGCTGGCCATGGATGAAGGCGCGGAGCTCCCTGTCTCCGGTCTTGGCCATGGCTTCACTCATGACCCGGACAATCAGCGGGTTGCGGAGCAGTGCCTGGCCCGCTTTGCTGGGGAGCCGGGCGGCGAGGCGGTAGTAGAGCACCGCCAGCCTGGTCATGATTCCCTTAGGACCCTCAAGGGCCGGGGCGGCGATGGGATTGACCAGGATCAGCGGGTTCACGGCCCCCGGGTTGCTGGCCGCAAAGTGGGAGGCGACGATGGAGCCGAACGAATGCCCCAGCAAAACCGTGTCCGGCCCGAGGGACAGGGCCTCCATGAACGCTGTGATGAACCGGCCGTACTGTTCCACCGAGTGGGCACCGGACGGGAAGGCCGCGGAACTTCCGAAGCCGGGCAGGTCCGGCATGATGATCCTCATGTCGGGGAGGTGGTCGGCAACGCGCAGGAGTCCGTGGTGGTCACCGCGGAATCCGTGGATGACCAGGATGGTCCGCGTTCCGGGCTGCACCTGCACAGGCTCGTAGGTCCAGTAGGCGACGGGGGCGCCGTCGAGGTGCAGTGTCGAAGCGGTGGTGCGGGCCGCCAGGTCCGCGCTGATGTAGCTGGCCGTGCCGGAGCCGGCCGGGTGTGTTGTGTTCATGGGTGGTCCTGGTTGACGTTGTCCGGGTGGGAGCCGGTGCGGTGCCCGCGGTCCAGGCCTGCGAGCGCCGCCATGTCCCGCGGCGACAGCTCAAACCCGAAGACGTCAAGGTTCTCCCGGATGCGTGCTTCTGAGCTGGCCTTCGGGATGGCAACGTGGCCCAGCTGCATGTGCCAGCGGAGAATGACCTGCGCGGGAGTCCGCCGGTGTTCGGCAGCGCACGCCTGGATGACGGGGTCGGCCAGGACCTGGCCGCGCCCCAGGGGACTCCATGCCTCAGTCAGGATGGCGAGCTCTTTGTGCTTGTGGCGGAGCTCCTCCTGCTGGAGCCAGGGGTGGAGTTCGATCTGGTTGACGGCTGGCACCACTTCGGCCGTCTGCAGGAGCCGGTCCAGGTGGGCCGGCTGGAAGTTGCTGACGCCGATGGCCCGCACCCTGCCCTCCCGGTACAGCGTTTCGAGGGCACGGTAGGTTTCCGGGAACAGACCCTTGCGCGGGCAGGGCCAGTGGATCAGGTACAGGTCAACGTAGTCCAGCCCCAGGTTGACCATGGAGTCGTCGAAGGCGCGCAGGGCTGCGTCGTAGCCGTGGTGATCGTTCCAGAGTTTCGTGGTGACGAAGAGGTCTTCCCGGGAGATCCCCGGGAACAGCTCTCCCGATCCTCCGCTGATCCCCGTGGACGGTGAGCCGAGCTGGGCGCTGATACCCCGTGCCACGCCGGTTTCGTTGCCGTACATGGCAGCTGTGTCAAAGTGGCGGTAGCCGGCGGCGAGCGCGGTCTGCACCAGCCCTGCGGCGCCGGCGGGCGGCACCTTGTAAAGCCCGAACCCGAGCTGGTTGATCAGCACGCCGTTGTTCAGGCTCAGCCGCGGTGAGGTTTTCATGGTCCCGACTCTACCCATTGCGTGGGGCAAGGCTTTCGAAATCCACCAAGCGGCGCGCGGTGGCCTCATCCAGGATCAGGTCTGTGGCCAGGTTGGCTGCCAGGGCGCCGCGCAGTCCGTTGATCTTGGACACGCCTGAGACCACGCAGATCCTTCGGCGGACCTGCCTGAGCTCGGCCAGGGCAGGGCCGGTGGAGCGTTCGTTCAGGATGATCCCGTCGGAGGAGCCGTCGCTGCGGAAGAACACCGTGGCCACGTCGCCCACCACATCGGAGGTGGCCAGGATGTTGAGGTCGGTTTCATCGAGGTAGCCGCCTGCATAGACGTGGCTGGGGTAGTCGGCGTTAACGGAGCCCACACCGAAGATGGCGATGCTCATCTTCGCCTGGAGCTCAAGGATGCGCTGCACGCTGCGTTCATTCCACATGGCGGTCTTGGTGGCGGCATGGTCGAAGAACGCAGGTACCGGAAACTGTTCGACGCGGGCACCATAGGCGCTGCCGAACCTGCGCATGATGTCGCTGGCGTAGGTAATGCCGGTGGTGTGCATGTTGCCCGCGCCGTTCAGTTGCACGATGACGCTGTCGTGGGTGATCTTCCTGGTCAGGTGCCGGCTCACGGCGCTGAGGGTGGAGCCCCAGGCCACCCCGATGATGGCGTTGGAGTCCACCAGCGGGCCGATGGTGCGTGCAGCCTGCATGGCCACCCGGTCAAGGGTTTCCGCCTCGTTGAGGGTCTCCAGGACAGGGACCACATGAACGTCGACGTTGAAACGCCTGCGGATCATGCCCTCGAGCTCAGGGCCGGTGTCGAGCGGGTTGCGTATCTGAACCTGCACCAGGCCGGAGTCGCGCGCAGCCGACAGCAGCCGCGACACCGTGGAACGGGACGTCCGGAGTTCGCGCGCTATCGCATCCATGGTGAGGTCCTGCAGGTAATACATTTGTGCAGCGCGGAGCGCGTCTGCGTGCCGTGAGGCGGCCATTTCGGGTCCGATCTGCACATTTGTGCATAGTGCTTGACTCCATTTTCCATTACTCCAAAGAATGGTGCATACAGCGCCGCATCCACGGCGCGGACGCACCATGCACGCAAAGCCCAAGGGAGTCGTTTTGGGACCCAAGGATCCAACTGTCCAACCATCCGCAGCACCCGCGCCAAAGCCGGCGGCGGAACGCACGTCCGTCCACAACCTCAGGCTCCGTCCGCACGCAAAAGTGCTGGTAGTCGGCGGAGGCATCAACGGCGTCGGAACCTTCCGGGACCTCGCCCTGCAGGGCGTTGACGTGGCCCTCGTAGAGCGCGGCGACTACTGCCAGGGCGCCAGCGGAGCGTCGTCCCACATGATCCACGGCGGCATCCGGTACCTGGAAAACGGCGAATTCCGGCTGGTCCGCGAATCAGTGGTGGAACGCAACAGGCTGCTGCGGATCGCACCCCACTACGTCAAGCCGCTGCAGACCACCATTCCCATTTTCAGCACATTCTCCGGCATCCTTTCGGCGCCGTTGCGGTTCCTGACGCACAAGCAGCAGGGCCGGCCGAAGGAGCGCGGCGCCTTCCTCATCAAGCTGGGACTCAGCCTCTACGATTCCTTCTCCAGGGACGGCGGCAGTGTTCCGCGGCACCAGTTCCGTGGACACAAGCGCGCCCTCGCGGAGCTGCCGGACCTTCGGCCCGACATCAAATACGCGGCCACCTACTTTGACGCTTCGGTGCACAACCCCGAGCGACTCACGCTGGATGTCCTGCAGGACGGCGAGAAGGCAGGCCAGGCGAACCCGGGGGCAGCTGCCGGCCAGGGAAGCACAGCGCGCGCCAGCAACTACCTTTCCCTGCAGTCCATGACCGGCCGCCCCAATCCCGGCACGGGCAAGGGCGGCACCGTCCGGCTGCGCGACGAGCTGACGGGGGAGGAGTTCGACTTCACCGCCGACGTCATCGTGAACACCACCGGTGCCTGGGTGGACCTGACCAACGAAGCCATGGGTACCACGTCGTCATTCATGGGCGGCACCAAGGGCTCCCACATTGTGCTCGACTCTCCCGAACTGCTCGCTGCATGCCGGGGGCGGGAAATCTTCTTCGAACACACTGACGGCCGGATCGTCCTTATCTACCCGATGGGGGACCGGGTCCTGGTCGGCACCACCGACGTCGACGCCGACATGTCCCGGGACGCCGTCTGCACCGACGAGGAAATTGACTACTTCTTCGATCTGGTGGGGCACGTGTTCCCGAACATCCCGGTCACGCGCAACCAGATTGTCTACACCTTCTCGGGAGTGCGTCCGCTGCCCCGGCACGATGCCACCCAGCCGGGCTTCGTCTCCCGTGACTACCGCATCGAAACCCGCCGCCCGGCACCTGCGGGGACCGGCGCCGTCGTACTCAGCCTGGTAGGCGGGAAATGGACCACCTTCCGTGCCCTTGCCGAACACCTCACCAACGATGTCCTGGCGGAGCTCGGCATGCACCGCAAAGTCTCGACAGCGCAGCTGCCCATCGGAGGCGGCGCCGGGTTCCCGGCGGACGACGCCGGAGTGCAGCGGTGGCTCAAGGCACACATGGGCCACGGCCGGGACGCTGACCGCACCGCAGGGCTCCTGACCCGGTACGGCACGCGCGCAGAAGCGGTGATCGAATACCTCGACGCCGGTCCGGACCGTCTCCTGCATTCAACGCGCGAACTGAGCGTCCGCGAGCTGGAGTTCATGGCAGCGCACGAACAGGTGGGGCACTTGGTGGATGTGCTGATCCGGCGCACCTCCCTGGCCTTCCGGGGACTCGTGACCGGCGAACTCCTGAACGAGGTGGCCGACATCCTGTCCGATCCGCTGAAGTGGGACGCTGCAGCCCGAAGCGCCGAGATCAGCCACGCCCAGGAAGTCCTGCAACGGCTGCACAGAGTGGAAACACACAGCCTGGTCGCTTAGGCCGGGCTGCCAGCCGGGACGAAAAACCGTCCCGGCCCGACGGCCCCTCAACCCGCGAAGGGCCAACAACAAAATATAGAGGAGTCAAAGATGTCTCTTGGAATTGTTTTCTTATCCGAGGTGTTCGGAACGGCGATGCTCACCCTGCTGGGCTGCGGCGTTGTTGCCAACGTCGCCCTGCGGGGAACGAAAGGCAACAGCGGCGGGTTCCTGATGGTCACCTGGGGATGGGGTATCGCCGTGTTCTGCGGCGTGTTCGTCGCCGCAAAGTCGGGCGCGCACCTGAACCCGGCCGTGACCGTGGGCCTGCTCCTCAACGGGAAGGCCGAGTACGCCCCCGGCGTCGCCGTGGACGTAGCGTCGACACTGACCTACTTCGCCGGTGAAATGCTGGGCGCCTTCCTCGGCGCTGTGGTCTGCTGGCTCGCCTATAAGCAGCACTTCGACACGGAAGAGGCTGCTGCCAGCAAGCTCGGCGTCTTCTCCACCGGCCCCGCCATCCGCTCCACCCCCTGGAACCTGGTCACCGAGATCATCGGCACGTTCGTTCTGGTGTTCGTCATCCTCACACTGGGTGGCACCCCCTCGGGCCTCGGGCCGCTGGCTGTCGCACTGCTCGTCGTAGGCATCGGCGTCTCGCTGGGCGGCCCCACCGGCTACGCCATCAACCCCGCCCGTGACCTTGGTCCCCGCATCGCCCACGCCCTGCTTCCCATCCGGGGCAAGGGTTCCAGCGACTGGGGCTACTCCTGGATTCCGGTGGTCGGTCCCCTGGTAGGCGGTGCCCTCGGCGGCATCGTTGCACGGATCGCCCCCATCATCATCACTGCCGCTTCCTGAACAGTTGATCCAACCCATCCACCAACCAGACAAGGACGTCACCATGAACCAGTACGTAATCGCCATCGACCAGGGCACCACCAGTACGCGCGCCATCATCTTTGACCACAGCGGCGCCATTGTCTCCTCGGGCCAGATGGAACACGAGCAGATCTTCCCCAAAGCAGGATGGGTGGAACACAATGCCGCGGAAATCTGGAACAACACCCGCGAGGTCATCGCCTCGGCACTGTCCAAGGCGAACCTGACACGGCACGATATCGCCGCCGTGGGCATCACCAACCAGCGCGAAACCGCTGTGGTGTGGGACAAGACCACCGGCGAGCCCGTGTATAACGCCATCGTGTGGCAGGACACCCGGACGCAGGACATCGTGGACGAGCTGTCCAAGGACGGCGGCGGTGACCGGTTCAAACAGAAAGTCGGCCTGCCGCTGGCCACCTACTTCTCCGGCACCAAGATCAAATGGATCCTGGACAACGTGGACGGGGCCCGGGAAAAGGCCGAGGCCGGCAACCTGGTCTTCGGCAACACCGACTGCTGGGTTCTGTGGAACCTGACCGGCGGCGTGGACGGCGGAGTGCACGTCACCGACGTCACCAACGCATCCCGGACGCTGTTCATGGACCTGGAAACCCTGCAGTGGGATGACGGGATCCTCGGCGTCTTCGGTGTTCCGCGCAGCATGATGCCCGAGATCAAGTCGTCCTCGGAGGTGTACGGCACCGTCCACACCTCGCAGCTGCTGCGTGAAACCCCGGTGGCGGGCATCCTGGGCGACCAGCAGGCGGCAACCTTCGGCCAGGCGGCCTTCGAAACCGGCGAAGCCAAGAACACCTACGGCACCGGCTGCTTCCTGATCTTCAACACGGGCGAGGAAATCGTCCACTCCAAGAACGGGCTGCTCACCACGGTGGGCTACAAGCTCGGCGACGCCAAGCCCCATTACGCCCTGGAAGGCTCCATCGCTGTCACCGGTTCGCTCATCCAGTGGTTGCGGGACAACCTGGGCATGATCAGCAGCGCTCCCGAGGTCGAAACACTGGCGGCAAGCGTCAAGGACAACGGCGGTGTGTACATTGTTCCGGCGTTCTCGGGCCTGTTCGCTCCGTACTGGCGCCCGGACGCACGCGGCGCGATCGTTGGCCTTACCAGGTTCGTGAACAAGAACCACATTGCCAGGGCGGCGCTGGAGGCGACGGCGTTCCAGACCCGCGAGGTGCTGGACGCGGTCAACGCGGACTCCGGTGTCCCGCTGACCGAGTTGAAGGTCGACGGCGGAATGGTTGCCAATGACGCGCTGATGCAGTTCCAGGCGGACATCCTTGGCGTGCCCGTGATCCGCCCGAAGGTCATCGAGACCACGGCACTGGGTGCAGCGTACGCGGCCGGGCTGGCCGTCGGGTTCTGGAAGGACCTCGGCGAGCTTTCGTCCAACTGGTCCGAGGACAAGCGCTGGGAACCCCAGCTGGATCAGGCCGAGCAGGACCGCCAGATGCGGCTCTGGCGCAAGGCGGTCACCAAGTCCATGGACTGGGTGGACGAAGACGTGCAGTAGGACAGTTATCCATCAGGGGCCACCTTGCCAGCCAGGCAGGGTGGCCCCCGTCGTTTCACGGCGCCGCTGGTGACCCGGGGCGGGAGGGCCCTGGTGGCAAGTCCCTGGATGACGCGCCCGTCCACGGTGAGGCGGGAACCGGGCGTTGGGCCTGGCCAACGCAACGGCCGCCGGGCCACCTTTCCTGCAGCTGAGGCTGCAGGAGCGGGCGCAGGGAAGGTAGATACCGGACAGGGGGCGGGCCGGGTGCGCTAAAGTAGGTCTATGCGTGCGATCCTTCTGCTTAGCCAGCCGCCAGGTGTCCGAAACAACGGATAGCTGAGCGGCAGCCCCTCCTTTGTCGAGGGGCTTTTGTATGTCCGGGTCAGACCGGGCCGGCAGCAGGAGGATCAGGCCGTTATGGCAGCACACGTGCCGTAACAGAACAGAAGAGGGCAGCAGTGGGCGTTCAGCCGGAGACAGACACCGGAACAGCAGCAGTGGCGGCAGATGGGCCCGAAGAGGGCACCTACAGTTTCGCCGCAATGGAGGCCAGATGGCCGCAGGTGTGGGAGGACCTCAAGGTCTTTACCCCGGCCGATGACGGCTCACGGGAACGGCGCTACGTGCTGGACATGTTCCCCTACCCTTCCGGCGACCTGCACATGGGCCACGCGGAAGCGTTCGCCATGGGCGACGTGGTGGCCCGCTACCTGCGCCAGCAGGGGTTTGACGTGCTGCACCCGATCGGCTGGGACTCCTTCGGCCTCCCGGCCGAAAACGCCGCCATCAAGCGCAACGCCCACCCCAGCGAGTGGACCTACACCAACATCGACACCCAGGCGGCGTCCTTCAAGCGGTACGCCATTTCCGCCGACTGGTCCCGCCGCCTGCACACGTCCGATCCTGAGTACTACCGCTGGACCCAGTGGCTGTTCAAGCGCTTCTACGAGCGCGGCCTGGCCTACCGCAAGAACTCCCCGGTTAACTGGTGCCCCAAGGACCAGACTGTCCTGGCCAACGAACAGGTTGTCAACGGCGCCTGCGAGCGCTGCGGCACCGTGGTCACCAAGAAGTCACTGAACCAGTGGTACTTCAAGATCACTGACTACGCCGACCGCCTGCTCGACGACATGGAACAGCTCCGTGGACACTGGCCCGAGCGGGTCCTGGCGATGCAGAAGAACTGGATCGGCCGCTCCGAAGGTGCGCACGTCAACTTCGTCATTGAGGCCGACGGCGGCAAGCCCGCCAAGGACGTCACGGTCTTCACCACGCGCCCGGACACCCTGTACGGCGCCACGTTCTTCGTCGTCGCCGCGGACGCGCCGATCGCCGTCGAGCTCGTCACCGATGAGCATTCCGCGGCGCTGGACGAATACCGGGAGACGGTCAAGGCACTCTCCGAGATTGAACGGCAGTCCACCGAGCGGGAGAAGACCGGTGTGTTCACCGGCCGGTATGCCGTCAACCCGCTGAACGGCGAGAAGCTGCCCGTGTGGGCTGCAGACTACGTCCTCGCGGACTACGGCACCGGAGCCATCATGGCCGTGCCGGCCCACGACCAGCGCGACCTCGATTTCGCCAAAACATTCGACCTGCCGGTCCGTGCCGTCCTGGACACCGGCGAGGAGGACCCTGCCGCCACGGGCACCGCCACCGCCGGTGAGGGGACCCTGATCAATTCGGGCGAACTGGACGGCCTGCCCAAGGCCGAAGCCATTCCGGCGGCCATCGCCATCCTGGAGCGCCAGGGCACTGGCGAGAAGTTCGTGAACTTCCGGCTTCGTGACTGGCTCCTCAGCCGCCAGCGGTTCTGGGGCACGCCCATCCCCATCATCCACTGCCCCTCCTGTGGAGAGGTTCCGGTGCCCGACGAGCAGCTGCCCGTCACCCTCCCGTCGGACCTGCGCGGCGAGGACCTGGCGCCCAAGGGCACCTCCCCCCTGGCCGCAGCTGAGGACTGGGTCAACGTGGAATGCCCCAACTGCCACGGTGCCGCCAAACGCGACACGGACACCATGGACACCTTCGTGGATTCGTCCTGGTACTTCCTGCGCTTCGTCTCACCGGACTACACCGGGGGGCCGTTCGATCCGGCAAAGATCAACGACTGGATGCCGGTGGGGCAATATGTGGGCGGCGTCGAGCACGCCATCCTCCACCTGCTGTACGCCCGCTTCTTCACCAAGGTCATCAACGATCTTGGCCTGATTGAAGCCAATGAGCCCTTCAGCGCCCTCCTCAACCAGGGGCAGGTGCTCAATGGCGGCAAAGCCATGAGCAAGTCCCTGGGCAACGGGGTGGACCTCGGCGAGCAGCTGGACAAGTACGGGGTGGATGCCGTCCGCCTGACTATGGTCTTCGCGTCCCCGCCTGAGGACGATGTGGACTGGGCAGACGTCTCCCCGTCCGGATCCGCGAAGTTCCTGGCCCGGGCATGGCGCCTGGCCCAGGACGTGACCAGTGCCCCCGGTACCGAGGCCGGAGCCGGCGATCGTGGACTGCGCTCCGTCACGCACCGCACCATCGCCGACGCTGCCGAACTGCTTGACGCCAACAAGTTCAACGTCGTGGTGGCCAAGCTGATGGAACTCGTCAATGCCACCCGCAAAGCCATCGACTCCGGAGCCGGCGGGGCCGACCCCGCAGTCCGCGAAGCAGCCGAAGCAGTGGCAGTGATCCTCAGCCTGTTCGCCCCGTACACGGCGGAGGACATGTGGAACGTGCTGGGCCACCCGGCGTCCGTGGCCAACGCCGGTTGGCCGGAGCACGACCCGTCCCTGCTGGTCCAGGACACCGTCACGGCGGTGGTCCAGGTCCAGGGCAAGGTCCGGGACCGGCTGGAAATCTCTCCGGACATTTCCGAGGACAGCCTGCGTGAACTGGCGCTGGCCTCGGAGAATGTGCAGCGTGCACTGGACGGCCGCGGCATCCGCACGGTCATTGTCCGTGCCCCTAAACTGGTCAACATCGTTCCGGCCTAGCCGCCGCTGCAACCCCGCCGGAACCGGCCGCCCGTCAAACCGGGCGGCCGGTTCCGGCTTTTCCGGACTCTGCACGAGGACACCAGGAGGCCATGTGCCCGACAGTAAAGCCGCCCCCTGGCCATGGGTCCGGGCCCGACTTTCCGCGCTGCGTCCGGCGGCCAGGCCCGGAGCAGCCGCTTCCGGTGCGCGCGTGCCGATGGCGCGGACCGCCGTCGTCACCGATTCCGCGGCCGCGCTGCCGGTTGGCTATCACCGCAGCCTGCCGGCGCACAGCCTCCTCACCATCACTCCGATGCCCGTCATGGTGGGTTCGGAGATTTACGGTGAGGGCGAGGACGACATCCTGGAAACCATTGCCCTGGCGTTGGCTGCGGGCACCCAGGTCAAAACATCGCGCCCTTCGCCGGGTCAGTTTGAACAGGCTTACCGGTCGTTGCAGCAGCAGGGGTACGAGTCGGTGGTGTCTGTGCACATCTCGGGTGACCTCTCGGGAACGGCAGACTCGGCCCGGCTGGCCGCCCAACGCGTTGGCATCCCCGTGCAGGTCATCGACTCACGGACCGTGGGTATGGCGCAGGGCATGGCCGTGCAGGCAGCGGTGGAGGCTGCGGCCGGGGGAGCCGGGCAGGCCGGCGTTGCCGCGGCCGCTAAGGCCCAGGCGGAGCGCACCAAGGTGTACTTCTACGTTCCCAGCCTGGAACAATTGCGCCGCGGCGGCCGCATCGGCGCCGCCGCTTCGCTGTGGGGAACGATGCTGGCCATCAAGCCCCTCCTCGCGGTGGACGGAGGCAAGATCATCCCGCTGGAAAAGGTGCGGTCGGCGGCCAAGGCGGTGGCGCGGTTGGAGGAAATCGTGGCCGCCGATGCGCTGGCCCGCCCCGCCGGCAGTGTCCGGTTGGCTGTCCATCACTTCGGTAATCCGGCGGAGGCTGAGAGCCTTGCCGTCCGGCTTTCTGCCGCGTTGCCGCAATGCCCGCCCCCGCAGATCAGCTCGCTGCCCGCCGTCCTGGCTGCCCATGCCGGCTTGGGCGTCCTCGCGGTGATCGTAGGCCAGGAGGACACCGCCCCGGCGAGCCTTTCCACATAGGCCCGGGCATGGCTGTTGCCGGGCCGGCACCCTCCATAGCGTTGAGTTATGTCACGCCGGGATGCTGCAGCAGCAGGCCAGCGGGCTCGCCATGCCCGGGCCCGGCTGCAGGCAACCCTGGGTGGCGGGTCCGGCGGAATGCTGGCCGTTGACCATGCCCGGGACGACGACGGCGGGGGCTTCGAGTACCGCGACGCCGGGGCAGGTGGTTTGGTCGCCGGAGACCTGCAGCCGGCGGAGCTCGGCCCGAACACGCAGTCCCCGGCCGGCACGGGACCTTCGCTGCGCTGGCGGCTGGGCCTGCGCGTCGCCGTTGCGGTCGGCCTGCTGGTTGTTGCAGCCGGTGTCCTGTTCTGGTGGCAGACGGCCGGTGGACGGCCGGAGATCCTGCCGTTGAACACAGTCAGCCGCGAAAGCGCCCCGTCACCGGATAGTCAGGCCACCCCGGGCGGACAGGCGGGGGAAGGTGCCGGGGCGGACGAGCCCTCCAAGGCGTCAGGGGATGTCATGGTGGTCCACGTATCAGGAGCCGTACTGGCCCCGGGCGTGGTGAACCTGCCGGCCGGGAGCCGTGTCCATGAGGCCATTTCGGCGGCCGGCGGTGCTGCTGCCGACGCCGACCTGGACGTTCTCAACCTCGCCGCCGTGGCGGAAGACGGGCAGAAGGTCCACATTCCCCGCCACGGGGAACAGCCAGCCGGGGACACCGGCGTATCCCAGGGCCAGGGAATTGCCACTCCTCCCGGGGCGGCCGGAGCGGGCGCCAAGATCAACATCAACACTGCCGGCGTTGCTGAGTTGGACTCCCTGCCGAAAGTCGGTCCCGTCCTGGCCCAGCGGATCGTCGACTGGCGAAAAGAGCACGGGCTCTTCAACGCGGTCGAGGATCTGGACGCTGTGGACGGCGTTGGTCCCAAGATGCTTGAAACGCTGCTGCCCCTGGTGACGGTCTGACATGCCGGTTGCGGACAACGGGAAAGGCCGGGCCCCGGGTCCCGGGCAGGTGTCCCCAAGCCCCTGGAACCGCTTTGTCGAGTCCGCGGTCCGGGGTGCAACGGAAGGGCCATCTTCCACGGACGCAGGCCGGACCGCGGTTGCCGGCCAATTCGTTTCCGGTGGCGGGAACAGCCCGGCACCGGCAAGCAGGAAGACTTCCACCCGTGCCGGCAGGAGCAGGGGCGCCTTGCAGGCTGCCCGGGTACGGGCAGTCGGTGATGCCCGGCGCCGACTGGGAATTCAAGACCGGGGCGGTGCTCCAGCGGGGGAGAGCGGGCCATCCGGCGAAGGCACCGGACCCCGGAAGCGCACCGATGTCCGGCTCGCCTTGCCTGCCGTCCTGGTCTGGGGCGCCGCCGTCGCCGGGCTCTGGCTGGCGCCGGCCGTATTGCTGGGACTCTGCATCGCCCTGCTTGTCCTGGCAGCCTCACTCCTGGTGCTTTTACGGGGCACCGTGATGGGCCGGAACAAGCCTGCAGGCGCAGGTTCCTGGACGGGGCGCCCTCCGGAAAGGAGGAGTTTCCTGGCGACTACTGCGGTTGGCCTGCTGCTCGCGGTGGCTGCGGCGGCGCACTCCTCGGTAGCCTCCAGCCAGCGGTTTGAGGGTCCCTTTGCCGAGGCGGTGGCGGCGGGAAAGTCAGTGGTGGCGGTGCTGGAGGTCGCCGGTGCGCCGCGGCCGCTTCCCACGCCTGGCCAGTCCGGGGATTCCGCCAGGTGGTCCGTCGCCGTGTGGACGCGGGAAGTGAGCACCGGCGGCGTGATGCTGCGGACGCGGGCGCAGCTCGTGGTGACCGGCGGCAAGGAGTGGGAACGGTTGGTCCCGGGGCAGACGGTGCGTGCCGCCGGCAAGCTTCGGCCGCCGGATCCGGGCCGGCCGGAGGCGGGTGGAATGTCTGCAGCCACCGCCCCTGACCTGCGGGGCAGCGGACGGGGGTTGGAAGCGGCTGCCAAGGACCTGCGTGCACGCTTTGTGGCTGCTTCCGCATTCTTGCCATCCGATGCTGCAGGGCTGTTGCCAGGCATGGTCACGGGGGACACCAGCGCCCTGGATGAGGGCCTGGCCAATGCCATGAAAACCGTCGGCATGACACACCTGACAGCTGTCAGCGGGGCCAATTGCAGCCTGGTCCTCGGTGCGTTGCTGGCGGGCTGCCGCAGGCTCCGGCTGTCGCGGGTTCCGGCCGCCGGGACCGCGTTGGCCGGACTGGGTCTGTTCGTGGTGCTGGTGGGCCCTGACGCCAGCGTGCTTCGCGCGGCCCTGATGGGGGCTGTCGGAATTGCTGCCCTCGCCGGTGGCCGGACCGGCCGCGGGCTGAGCTTTCTTTGCCTGGCAGTCATTGGCCTGCTGCTCCTGGACCCGGCGCTGGGCGGCAGTTTCGGGTTCCTGCTTTCCGTCCTGGCCACCCTGGGCATTATCCTGCTGGGCCGGCGCATCATGGACTGGACTCCTGCGGCCGTGCCCCGCTGGGCCGCCGCGGCTGTTGCGGTGCCGTTGTCGGCCCAGATGCTGTGCGGCCCCGTCATCGTCCTCCTGCAGCCGCAGTTCTCCACCTACTCACTGCTGGCCAATATAGCTGCAGCACCGCTGGTTGCTCCGGTCACCCTGCTGGGAACCGCCGCCGTTCCGCTGCTGGCGGCTGCCCCGTGGCTGGCCGTGGCGTTGATCGCCGTGGCGGGCACCTTCAGCGCCGGTGTTGCCGCGACGGCCTGGTTCTTTGCCCGGCTTCCGGGTTCCTCGTTGCCATGGCCCGAGGGGGTTCCGGGACTGCTGACGATGGCGGTTCTGTCAGCCCTCACTCTCGCGGCGGCCTGGGCAGCTGCACGGCCCCGCAGCGTCAGAGCCCTCGTTCTCCGGTGCCATGGCCGGGTGGTCAGGCTTCTGTGGTTGGTGGAAAGAAGCCCCGAGGCCGCCAGGCACGCGCATTGCCGGGCTGCTTCCAACAACGGCCCCTTCGCCAACGGCTTTGCTGTTCGGCGCAGACGTGGCAGGCTTGAATTCCCCTCACACCTTTCCGGAAGGAACCCATCATGGCTGCTGCGCAAAAGCGCGGAACCCGCCCGCCGGCGTCGAATCCGGCAGCCTGGCGGGACGTGACTCCCGCGGCCATCGTCCTGGTGAGCGGGCCGGAGGATTACCTGGGCATCAGGGCCATGGACAGCGTCCGCTCCCAGGTCCGCCAGGCAGCACCGGACGTTGAAGTGAGCCGGATCAACGCTGCGGCCTACGAACCAGGCTCGCTCCTGATGCAGGTCAGCCCGTCGCTGTTCGGTGAGAGCAAGCTGATCGAGGTTGAAGCAGTGGAGGCCATGAATGAGGCCTTCCTCACCGACGCCCTGTCCTACCTCGGCCGGCCAGCCGATGATGCCGTCCTCGTCCTCCGCCATGGCGGGGGCGCGCGTGGCAAGAAGCTCCTGGACGCTGTCCGAAAGGGCGGCTGGCCTGTTGTGGACTGCCAGCCGCTGAAGAAGGACGCGGACAAGATGGCGTTCGTGTCCGCCGAATTCAAGGAGGCCGGGCACCGCATCGACCAGGAGGCCGTGCTGGCCCTCGTCAATGCGGTGGGCGCCAACCTCTCCGAGCTGGCGGCAGCGTGCAGCCAGCTCATTGCAGACTCAACAGGGACCGTCACGCCGGATGTCGTGGACCGCTATTACGGCGGACGGGTGGAAGCCACGGCGTTCAAGGTGGCTGACGCCGCAATGGCCGGAAACGGTCCGCTCGCCCTCTCCACCCTGCGCCATGCACTGGCCACCGGGGCAGACCCCGTGCCGCTGGTCGCAGCGCTGGCTGCGAAGCTCAGGACCGTGGCCCGGGTTGCCGGGGCGTCCGGATCCGCGGCCCAGATTGCGGCCGAGCTGGGAATGCAGCCCTGGCTGGTGGAACAGGCCCAGCGGGACGTCCGCCGGTGGACCCCTGACGGACTGGTGCGGTCGATCCAGGCCACGGCTGAAGCCGACGCACAGGTGAAGGGGTTGTCACGCGACCCCGTTTACGCCGTGGAACATGCGGTGACCGTGATTTCCATGTCCGTCCAGGGCAGGTAGCGGCAAGGGCAGGAGCACAGCACCGGACAGGACAGGACAGGCAACAGTGCGCTTCTTCCGGCAGTGCCAGCCCTCCATGGGCGCACCGGATAGGCATCCGGAGGTTAAAGGCGTGTGGCCGGTACCCGAGGGTACCGGCCACATCCATCAGTTCATGGAACTGGAAACCTTACAGTGCGTTGACCTTCTTGGAGATCGCCGACTTGCGGTTCGCTGCGTTGTTCTTGTGCAGAACACCCTTGCTGACAGCCTTGTCCAGCTTGCGGCTGGCAGAAACGAGCGCAGTAGCAGCAGCGTCCTTGTCGGAGGACTCAACGGCCGTGTTGACAGCGCGGATGGCCGTCCTCAGCTCAGACTTGACTGCGTTGTTACGCAGACGGGCCTTTTCGTTGGTCAGGATGCGCTTCTTCTGGGACTTGATATTCGCCACGTGTGAACTCTCTATTGTAATGCGGAAATGGTCTAGAGGGCTTTCAAGCTGGCCTTGACTGAGCGGCGTGGGGATACCTATGGCGGCCAGCCATCAGTGACCGTCGACCTGCACGGACACACAGCTATAAAGAATAGCAGGCCAGCGGCGTGACTGGCCATTTTCCGTCCTACCGCCAGCCGTGTCGCGCGCGCAGTCCGGCGGCGACGGCGTCAAACCGGGGCCGGTCCAGCACGGCGCCCTCCCTGCGGATGCTGTCCGGACGGATTTGCAGCACCCGGTCCAGCTTCGCTTCGCTGGGCCGGCCCTGGCTGTCCCAGCCGCCGGCCCCCACGTCTACATAGTCCCGGGAAGCGGACGCTGCCGGTACCCGGTCCTTGCTTGTGAGCATCAGCCCCAGCAGGTATTTTCCATGGCGGCCCACTATCAGGACGGGCCGGTCCTTGCCCCGGGAATAGTCCTCTTCAAAGGGGACCCACGTCCACACAACCTCGCCCGGATCGGGCTCGCCGTCTGGCTGTGGCGCATAGCGGATTTCAGCCCGGCCGGTGAAATCCCCGGGATAGCCTGCAGCAGCAACGCCGTCCATGGTGCCTTGGGCGTCCTGACGGGCAGGTCGCGGGGCCGGACGCCGATGTGCCGTGGGTTTGTCCGCGTTCCGAAGCAGCCTCAGGCCTGCCCGGACAGCGTTACCCAGCGTGCGGAGGTTGATAGCCATGCCGCCACCCTATAGCCCGGGCCTGCAGGCGGGGTGGGTCCGGTGCAGGTAATGCGGTGCGAGTGGCCAGGACGTGGGAGACTGGTGGCTGAAGAAGTGCGGCTAATCCGCGGGCAGCATGTGGTGTGCCTGCCGGACGGCCGCGGAAAAGCCAACAGTAAGGACCCTGCGTGTCTCCCATGGCCCGCACCGCACCGGTGCCCGCCGCGACAGATCCGGCTATTATTCGGAACTTTTGCATCATCGCGCACATTGACCACGGCAAGTCCACCCTGGCTGACCGGATGCTTCAGTCCACCGGAGTAGTCCAGGCGCGTGACATGAAGGCGCAGTACCTGGACCGGATGGATATTGAGCGCGAACGCGGCATCACCATCAAGTCGCAGGCCGTGCGCATGCCCTGGGAAGTGGAAGGCGTCAGTTATGCGCTGAACATGATCGACACCCCGGGCCACGTGGACTTCACCTATGAGGTGTCACGGTCCCTTGCCGCCTGCGAGGGCGCAATCCTGCTGGTGGACGCGGCCCAGGGTATCGAGGCCCAGACCCTCGCCAACCTGTACCTGGCGATGGAAAACAACCTCGCCATCATCCCGGTGCTGAACAAGATCGATCTTCCGGCAGCGCAGCCGGAAAAGTACGCAGCGGAGCTTGCCAGCCTCATTGGCGGCGATCCCGAGGACGTGCTGCGCGTGTCCGGCAAGACGGGCGTTGGCGTGGAGGCGCTCCTGGACAAGATTGTCCGCGACCTGCCGGCCCCCGAGGGCAACCCCGACGCCCCTGCCCGTGCCATGATCTTCGACTCGGTCTACGACACCTACCGCGGCGTGGTGACGTATGTGCGCGTGGTGGACGGCATGCTCCACCCGCGTGAACGCATCCAGATGATGTCCACCAGGGCCTCCCACGAGCTCCTGGAAATCGGCGTCAGTTCCCCGGAACCCACACCCTCCAAGGGCCTGGGCGTCGGCGAAGTGGGCTACCTGATTACCGGCGTGAAGGACGTCCGCCAGTCCAAGGTGGGCGACACCGTCACCAACCTGGCCAAGCCGGCCGCCCAGTCGCTCCCTGGCTACGCCGATGCGAAGCCCATGGTGTTCTCCGGCCTCTACCCGCTGGACGGTGCCGACTACCCGGTACTGCGCGACGCCCTTGAGAAGCTCATGCTCAATGACGCTGCGCTGGTGTATGAACCCGAAACCTCTGCAGCGCTGGGCTTCGGCTTCCGCGTGGGCTTCCTGGGCCTCCTCCACCTCGAGATCACGCGCGAACGCCTGGAGCGCGAATACAACCTCGACCTCATTTCCACCGCTCCGAACGTGGAGTACGAGGTGACCCTGGAGGACAAGAAGGTGGTCCGCGTGACCAACCCCAGCGAGTATCCCACCGGCAAGATCGCCGAGGTCCGCGAACCCATGGTCTCCGCCACCATCCTGGCCCCCAACGAGTTCGTCGGTGCCATCATGGAACTGTGCCAGTCACGCCGCGGCGTCATGGGCGGCATGGACTACCTTTCCGAGGACCGGGTGGAAATCCGCTACCGCCTTCCGCTGGCGGAAATCGTGTTCGATTTCTTCGACATCCTCAAGTCCAAGACCCGTGGCTACGGCTCACTGGACTGGAAAGCCGACGGCGAGCAGGTGGCCGACCTGGTGAAGGTGGACATCATGCTCCAGGGCGAACAGGTGGATGCCTTCAGTGCCATCACGCACAGGGAGAAGGCGTACGCCTACGGCGTGATGATGACCGGAAAGCTCCGCGAACTGATCCCGCGGCAGCAATTCGAGGTTCCCATCCAGGCGGCCATCGGTTCCAGGATCATCGCGCGCGAAAGCATCCGGGCCATCCGCAAGGACGTCCTGGCGAAGTGCTACGGCGGTGACATCTCGCGTAAGCGCAAGCTGCTGGAGAAGCAAAAAGAAGGCAAGAAGCGCATGAAGATGGTGGGCACCGTGGAGGTGCCGCAGGAAGCGTTCATCGCCGCCCTCACCACCGACGAATCGAAGGACAAGGCCAAAAAGAAGTGACCACCGCGCAGCGGGGTACCCGCTGATGCCCAGCGTACTTCCCCTTGGTGACCCGGCGCCGTCGGACGGCATCCTGCCTCCGCAGGCGGCCGTCGGCGCGGGAGACCGCGCGTTCGGGCTGTATGTCCACATCCCCTTCTGCGCCGTGCGCTGCGGTTACTGCGACTTCAACACCTACACAGCCACCGAACTCGGCGGCGGTGCCTCGCAGGATGCCTATGCCGGTACGGCAGCGTCCGAGGTGGCGTTTGCGGCTACGGTGCTCAAGGCATCCGGTGTACCGGACCGCAAGCTCAGCACCGTCTTTTTCGGCGGCGGCACACCCACGCTGTTGCCCGCCGAAGACCTGGCTTCGATTCTTCGGACGGCTATCGACCAATGGGGGATCGAGGAAGGCGCCGAGGTCACCACTGAGGCGAATCCCGATTCGGTGACCCCGGAGTCCCTGGCTGTGCTCAGGGATGCCGGCTTTACACGGGTCTCGTTCGGGATGCAGTCCGCCGTTCCGCACGTCCTGAAGGTTTTGGACCGCACCCACACACCGAGCAGGGTTCCCCTGGTGGTGCAGTGGGCACGCGACGCCGGCCTGGCAGTGAGCCTCGACCTGATCTATGGGACGCCGGGGGAGTCGTTGGCCGATTGGCAGTTCTCCCTTGAAACTGCGTTGTCCTATCGACCGGATCACATCAGCGCCTATGCGCTGATCGTTGAGGACGGCACCAAGTTGGCGGCGCAGATCCGGCGCGGCGAGGTCCCGGGCATCGACGACGACGATCACGCAGACAAGTACGAGCTCGCTGACCGCCTGATCACCTCTGCAGGCCTGGAGTGGTACGAGGTCAGCAACTGGGCACGCACGCCGGAACAGGCCTGCCGGCACAACCTCGCTTACTGGCGCGGCGACGACTGGTGGGGAATCGGGCCGGGCGCGCACTCGCATGTGGGCGGCGTGCGCTGGTGGAACGTGAAGCATCCTGCCGCGTATGCCGGCCGGCTGGCGCAGGGGAACTCTCCGGCCGCCGGACGCGAAACCCTGGACGCAGAGACCCGGAACGTGGAGCGGGTCATGCTTGAGGCCCGCCTCCAGTCCGGGCTGGAAGTGGCAAGCCTGGATACAGTGGGGCGGCACCAGATCGCCGGGCTCATTGCTGAGGGGCTGGTGGATCCGGGCGCAGCATTCCGGGGGACGCTGGTCCTGACGCTGAAGGGCCGGCTCCTGGCCGACGCGGTGGTACGCCGGATCCTGCCCGACTAGGGCTGGGATGCTGCGGGTGGGCTCAGGGCCGAAGAGGTCCCCGGACCGGCTTGCGGCGGCAGGGAGCCGGCGGGACTACTTGATCCAGCGCAGGTTGAACTGGTACCGGTGCGGTTGGCCGCGGTTGACGTGGATGCCGGCCGCCACCGAAAAGCACGTCAGGGCAATCCAGATCAACGTGGCGATCACGGCAAAGATGTTTCCGACCACGGGAATGAACACCAGGATGTTCGCCACTACCGCTGCGATGGTGGGCGGCAAGCTGAAGTTCAGGGCCTCCTTCGACTCCTGGGCCGTGAAGGGCCCCCGGTCGCGGAAGATGAGGAAGATCAGCAGGGCGGGGACGCAGCCCAGGATCCCGCCGAAGTGTGCCAGGGTGGCCCATTGCCGGTCTTCGCTGGCCGTGAGCGGCAGCGCATTCGCGGGGACGCCGTGGTATTCGGAACGGCCGGTGCTGCTTTGGCCGTCCCTGTGCTCGCGTGCGTTTTCTGCCACAGTCTGTTCCTTCGAAAAGTGCAAATTGATGCTGGGGATGCAGTTGGTGCTTCGGCGCCGCTGCGGATCGCGGGGCACCGCAGTATCAAGAATACTGGTGTTTGCCGGTCCGGCGTCCGTCAGGGTGCTGTAAGGAAGTCGATGACTTCCTCCACCCGGCCCAGCAGTGAGGCCTCCAGGTCTGCGTAGGTATGGACGGCGCCGAGCAGTTTCTGCCATCCCAGCCCGACGTCCTCCTTCGTGGAGTGCGGCCAGCCGAACGCCTTGAGGATCCCGGTTTTCCAGTCCTGGCCCCGCGGTACGGACGGCCACTGCGGAATGCCCAGCACGGAAGGCCGGATGGCCTGCCACACATCCACATAGGGGTGGCCGACAATCAGGACGTTGCCAGCAGCGCCAGGGCCGGCCATGACAGCGTCAGCAATGCGGGACTCCTTGGAGTCCGGGACCAGATGGTCCACCAGCACGCCCAGCCGACGGCCCGGGCCGGGCCTGAATTCCTTTACCGCCCCGGCGAGGTCGTCGATGCCATGCAGGGGTTCGACGACGATGCCCTCCACCCGGAGGTCGTCTCCCCATACCTTCTCGACGAGTTCGGCGTCGTGCTTGCCTTCCACCCAGATGCGGCTCGCCTTGGCCACCTGCGCGCGCTGGCCTGCGACACGTACGGAACCTGAGGCGGTGCGCCCGGCTGCCGGGCTGCCCGCTGCGGGCCGGGGTGCCGGTGGCATCAGCCTGATGGCACGGCCCTCGAGGAGGAACCCAAATCCCAGCCGGAAGGTCCGCGACTTTCCGCGCCGGTCTTCGAGGGCCACCACGTGCATGCCGCCGGACTTTTCCACCCGGGTGACGGCCCCTACCCATCCGGACTGTACGTCTTCGAGCACCATGCCCCGTTCCACAGGCACTTCCGGCAGTTGTGTACGGGCGGGAGCCGACATGTCCCTCGGGCCCCAGTTCTGGTAATCCATGGTCACTCCGCCTCGCCGTAGGTCTTGTCCCGGAATTTCGCCCGGAGCGGTACCAATGCTAACAACGGGCCAAGGCATAATAGACTGTTAGCACTTAGGCATGTCGAGTGCTAACAGTTCGAGTGCATGTTCGAGTGCGTGCAGACTGGCAGGAAGGAACGGGTGGCTGATCCACCCCGACTGGATGGAGGTGGAGTGTGAGTGAGCCGCGCAAGCTTGAAGTACTGCGGGCCATCGTGGAGGACTACGTCCACTCCCGCGAGCCGGTAGGTTCCAAGGCCCTGGTGGAAAGGCATCACCTGGGCGTTTCCAGTGCCACCATCCGGAACGATATGGCGGCGCTTGAGGACGAGGGCCTCATCACGGCGCCGCACACCAGCGCCGGCCGGATTCCCACGGACAAGGGTTACCGATTGTTCGTGGACCAGATTTCGGCCGTGAAGCCGCTCTCGCAAGCCGAACGGCGCGCCATCCAGTCCCTTCTGGAGGGATCCGACGACCTTGACGACGTCCTCGACCGCACCGTGCGGCTGTTGTCCCAGCTGACCAACCAGGTGGCAGTGGTCCAGTACCCCCACCTCAGCCGGGCGCTGATCCGGCACATCGAGTTCGTCCTGCTGGCGCCGCGCAAGGTCCTGGTGGTCCTGATCGCGAACAGCGGCAACGTGGAGCAGCGCGTCATCGACGCCGGGCAGGACCTCGCGGACGAAGCGCTGTCCGCGCTGCGTAGCCGTTTCCTGGGAACCCTGGCCGGAACACCGCTGGCCCGGCTGGCGCAGGCCCTTCCCGCCGTCGTCTCCTCTGTCAGTCCGGGGGAGCGGCAGGCGGCGCAGTCGCTGGCCCACGCCCTGGAAATACTTGCGCACAGCAGCCGCGAGGACCGGATGGTCATGGCCGGCACGGCCAACCTGGCCCGGTCCAATGTCGACTTTCCGCTGAGCATCGGCCCCGTGCTGGAAGCTTTGGAAGAACAGGTGGTGATGCTGCGGCTGCTGAGCGACATGGCGCAGGACCACCGTGGCGTGGCCGTCAGCATCGGCCGCGAAAACCCTTACGACGGCTTGGCCGAAGCGTCGGTCGTGGCCACCGGCTACGGTCCGGACAGCGTGGCCAAGATCGGCATCCTGGGTCCCACCCGGATGGACTATCCCAACACCATGGCGGCCGTCAGGGCAGTTGCCCGTTACCTTTCCCGCATCCTGGGTCCCTGACCGGCCCGGCCCGGCACCACAGCCGCCGGGCCCGCACGGCAGCCCCACCGCAGGCAGTACAACAAGGAAGAGATACGAACTTTGAGCAGCCACTATGACGTCCTTGGAGTTTCACCGGAAGCCACCGGAGAAGAAATCAAGAAGGCCTACCGCAAGCTGGCCCGGACACTCCACCCTGACGTCAACCCGGGCGAAGATGCGGCGGACCGCTTCAAGGCGGTGACGCACGCCTACGAAGTCCTCTCCGATCCGCAGAAACGCCGGGTTTACGACACCACCGGCAACGAGAACGGCACCGACAACGGATTTGGTGGCGGAAGCTACGCCGGCCAGGGCTTTGCCTTCCAGGACATCTTCGACACGTTCTTCGGCGCCGGGGGATCCTCCGGACCCGCCTCACGGGTCCGCCGCGGCCAGGATGCACTCATCAGCGTCCGTATCGAACTGCGGGACGCTGTCTTCGGCGTCAACAAAAAGCTTGAGGTGGACACTGCAGTCACCTGCCCCACCTGTGAGGGGTCATGCTGCCGTCCGGGGACGCACCCCGAACGCTGCGACATCTGCGGGGGCAGTGGCCAGGTCCAGCGCGCTGTCCGTTCGATCCTCGGCCAGGTCATGACCGCTGCACCGTGCGGTACCTGCGAGGGTTTCGGCACGGTTATCAAGGACCCCTGCAATGAATGCAGCGGCCAGGGCCGCATCCGAAGCCGCCGTTCCCTGACCATCAAGGTTCCTGCCGGCGTCGCAACCGGAACACGCATCCAGCTGACCGGACAGGGCGAGGCCGGCCCGGCGGGCGGCCCCTCCGGCGACCTCTACGTAGAGGTCCGCGTCAACAACGACGCCACCTATGTGCGGGACGGCGACGACCTGCACGCAACCCTGAACATTCCCATGACGGCGGCAGCGCTGGGCACCGACGTCAGCCTGGAGACCTTCGACGGAACCCAGGACATCGACGTGAAGCCAGGCACCCAGTCCGGTGAAATCATCACCCTCCGCGGCCTTGGCGTCACCCACCTGCGCGGATACGGCCGCGGCGACCTGAAGGTGCACCTGCAGGTGGAAACGCCGGCTAAGCTCGACGCAGCGCAGGAGGAGCTCCTCCGGCAGCTCGCCAAGCTCCGCGGAGAACAGATCACCGAAGGCAAGCTCGCTGCCAGCGGCGGGATGTTCGCGAAGCTGCGGGACCGGCTGGGTAACCTGTAGCGGTGAGCAACCCCGTCTTTTTTGCCTCCGCCGGATCCCTTGACGGGCTGGAGGAGGGCATGGAGTTTGTCCTGGAGGGCCCGGAGGCGCGCCACGCGGTCGCCGTAAAGCGCCTCGCGGCGGGCGAAGCCGTGGACATCGTCGACGGCGCGGGTACCCGCATGAGCGGGACTGTGGCTGAGGCCGCAGGCACCCGCCTCACGGTGCGGTGCGGTGCCCTGGTGGAGGAGGCCCGCCCCAGTGTCCGACTGGTCCTGGTGCAGGCCCTCGCCAAGGGCGACCGCGATGAGCTCGCCATCGAGACCGCCACTGAACTGGGCATCGACGCCGTCATTCCCTGGCAGTCCGAACGTTCCATCGTCCGGTGGAAAGGTGACCGGGCCGCCAAGGCGCACGCCAAATGGCAGTCCGTGGTGGGCGCTGCCGCCAAGCAGGCACGGCGGGCATGGGTCCCTGAGGTGCGTCCCGCCGTCGACACCGCTGCACTTGCTGCCGCCGTGGAAGCCGCGGACCTTGCAGTCATCCTGCACGAAGACGCAGTGCGGCCCCTCCGTTCTGTCCTGGAAGGCTGGGACGGTGCCAGCGGCACCGGAACCAGTGAAGTGCTCCTCATCGTGGGCCCGGAGGGTGGAATCAGCCCACGGGAGGTGACGCGCCTCTGCGATCGCGGAGCCGTCACGGCCCTTCTGGGCCACCACGTGCTGCGCTCATCCACGGCCGGTCCTGCCGCCGTCGTGCTCTCCAGCGACATCCTGGGGCGCTGGGACGCTACCTGACCTTGAAGGACCGGTTGTCCTCGAACTGGTCCGGCCCGCCGTCGGACCCGGCCTGGGCGACCCTCAGTTCGTAGTCCCCGGCGGGGAGGGTCAGGGCCAGCGTGAACACTCCTGCCTGCCCCTGTTCCGACGACGCCGTGGTTTCGCCGGTGAGGAAGGGCGCCTTGGCGCCGTTGTCCCCGGTCCGCAGGATCTGCCAGCGAAGCTTGCCGCCCGCCGATGTGCTGCGTCCGGTGATTTTGACACTGCCGTCCGCCACTTCGGAGCTTTCCTGGGGATCGATGATCCAGACAGGAGCCACCAAGCCCGCCGTCCTGGTCATCAGGGCGCCCAGCTGAACCTGCCCGAAAGCCATGTAGTCGGTGTGGCCGTCCACAAGGATCCGTACCCGGATCTGCTGGCCGGAGTCGATCAACCCGGAACTGGCTGCGGCAGCAGTGGCCGTGTAGACGAGCTGCTGGACTGCCCGGGCGGCCATGTCCGCATCCAGGTTGCTGTTGAAGGCGTCCTCGGAGACATCGACGGTGATGACGTCCTTGCCGGAAATCGAGGTGGCCAGCTTGCCGGGGTTCTGCCACGGGGTGAAGAAGTCAGGGTCAAGGGGCTTATCGGACATCATGGCGCGCAGTGCGCGCGTCACCGGGTTCTCCTGTTCAGGCACGTCCCGGAACTCCCTGTACAGGAAGACGTTGCTGCTGCTGCGGCCTATCCAGTAAACGGGCGCCTTGTTGGACGACTGCGTGGTTTCCAGCGGGGCGCTGGTGGAAGGCGGCTCCTGGCTTCCCGTGGTCGCAGGCCCGGTCATGAGGGTGCCCGTGGGGGAGGGGCCAGGTTCTGCTACGCAACCGGCAAGGATCGGCACGGCCGTCAGGACACCTGCCAGCACGAACGCGCGGGCGCGGCCCACGTGTCGACCTGCCCGGCGGGGCGCAACGGTATCCGGCACTTGTGCCTTTCCTTTCCTGTCGTGAGGGCCGTTCCCCGGTCGGCCCAATGTCACAGCCGTGGCTGGATTTCCAGCATTGCACAGCCCGGCGAAGCGATTTGCCCGGTTCCGGCCATGGGGCACAACTGCAACGGGAACGATATGAGGACGATATGAAGTTGATACCTAATGACCGATACTGCGTGGGCGCAGCTGTTCCCTGTCCCCTCGTGCGTGTGGCCGCCTACGGTCTCCCTCTGTTCCGCTTTGCCGGAGGGCAGGGTGCGCTGGCGTAAGATAAAAGGATCACGGAGCGCAGAAACCTGGCACTGGTTTCCCGGACCGGGACGACAGCAGAAACTACCTCGAGGGGACCACAGGCCTGCGGGCCAGCACCATGACTGAATCAGCCAACGGAAAGCGCCGGCTCAACACGGGAGAGGGCACTGCCGGGGAATTTCCCCACACCCTTCCCGGCGTCCGGACCGAGGTAGTCCTTTTCGACAATTCCGATCAGATGGTCCAGTCACTCGGCAGCCACGATGAGGCGCTGCGGTACATCGAGGAGCAGTTCCCGGAGGTCAACTTCCACGTCCGCGGCAACGAACTTTCCCTCAGCGGCCCGGCCGGCGACGTCCCCCGGATCATGCGGCTCCTCCAGGAAGTCCGCGGCCTGGTGGCACGCGGCACCGTCATCACCCCCGCGGTCCTGCAGCAGCTGGTGGCACTGCTCCGGAGCCAGTCGCTCCAGAACCCCGTGGATGTGCTGACGCACGACATCCTCTCCAGCCGGGGCAGGACCATCCGGCCCAAGACGCTGAACCAGAAGAACTACGTCGACGCCATCGATGACAACACCGTCATTTTCGGCATCGGCCCCGCCGGAACCGGCAAGACGTACCTGGCCATGGCCAAGGCTGTCCAGGCCCTTCAGCAGAAGGAAGTCAGCCGCATCATCCTTACCCGCCCGGCCGTCGAAGCAGGCGAACGCCTCGGATTCCTGCCCGGAACCCTGAGCGACAAGATCGACCCCTACCTGAGGCCGCTCTACGATGCGCTCCACGACATGATGGACCCCGAATCCATTCCACGGCTCATGGCAGCCGGAACCATTGAGGTGGCTCCACTGGCCTACATGCGCGGCCGGACGCTCAATGACGCATTCATCATCCTGGATGAGGCCCAGAACACCACCCCGGAACAGATGAAGATGTTCCTCACCCGGCTGGGCTTCGGTTCCAAGATGGTGGTCACCGGTGACGTCACCCAGGTGGACCTGCCCTTCGGGAAACGGTCCGGGCTGCGGATCGTGGAGGAGATCCTGCACGGCATCGAAGGCGTGAACTTCTCCGTCCTTGATGCGGCGGACGTGGTACGGCACCGCCTCGTGGGAGACATCGTCAATGCCTACAGCATCTGGGACGACAGGCAAAGGAACCGTGCCCGGCAAACGGCCGGCAGGGAAAAGCGGGGGGAGCACGCATGAGCATCGAGGTGAACAACGAATCCGGCGTCCAGGTGGACGAGGCGGGGCTGGTAGCCCTGTCCCGGTACATTTTTGAACAGCTTTACATCCATCCGCAGGCCGAACTGTCCATTCTCCTGGTGGATGAGCCAGCCATGGAGAAGCTTCACGTCGAACTCATGGACGAGCCCGGGGCAACCGACGTGTTGTCGGTGCCCATGGATGAACTCACGCCCGGAACTCCGGACCGTCCCACCCCGCAGGGGATGCTCGGCGACATCGCCATCTGCCCCCAGGTGGCACAAGTCCAGGCCAAAAACGCCGGCCACGCCCTCCAGGATGAGATGCTGCTGCTGACCACGCACGGCATCCTGCACCTTTTGGGCTATGACCATGCCGAGCCCGAAGAGAAGGAAGAGATGTTCGGGCTCCAGCGCGAACTCCTGACCGGCTTCACCGGCAAGGAAGCGCCCGCCGAGACCACCCAGTGACGCCCCTGCTCCTGGTGGCGATGGCCCTGGTCTTCCTGGCCATCGCCGCCGTACTGACCGCGGCCGAGGCCGCCTTCAATTTCCTCCCCCGCCACGATGCGGAAGAAGCACTGCTCCGCAGCCGCGGAACTGCAATGCGCAACATCCTCCGCGAGCCCGTTGCGCATATCCGGGCCCTGCGGTTCTGGCGTGTCTGGTTCGAAATGGCCTCCGCGGTTGCCGTCTCGGTACTGCTCTACAGTCTCCTGGACAACATCTGGCTGGCCGGCCTTGCAGCGACCGGCATCATGGCGCTGCTCGGGTTCGTGATCGTGGGTGTCTCACCCCGCCAGTTGGGCAGGCTCCACTCGGCTGCAGTGGTGCGTTTCACGGCGCCGATGATCCGTTTCCTGACGTGGGTCCTCGGACCCATCCCGGGATGGCTCGTCGCGTTGGGAAGCGCTGCAGCCCCGGGCGCACCCGGAGGGGATGAAGCCTTCTTCAGCGAGCAGGAATTCCGTGAACTGGTGGACCGCGCCAGCGAATCCGACATGATCGAGGACACCGAAGCTGAGATGATCCAGTCGGTGTTTGATTTCGGGGACACCCTGGTCCGTGCCGTCATGGTGCCCAGGACGGACATTGTCGGCATCGACTCCGGTTCGAGCCTGCACGAGGCCATGTCCCTGTTCCTCCGGTCCGGCTACTCCCGGGTCCCGGTCATCGGCGAGGACACCGACCACATCCTGGGGATCGTCTACCTCAAGGACGTGGCCGCCGTCGTACACGAACTGGACGCCGGCGTCGAACCGCCCACGGTTGACTCCATGGCCCGCGAGGTCCGCTACGTGCCGGAATCAAAACCGGTGAGCGACCTGCTGCGCGAACTGCAGAAGGAATCGACGCATGTGGCCATCGTCATCGACGAGTACGGCGGCACGGCCGGCCTGGTCACGCTGGAGGACCTGATCGAGGAAATCGTTGGCGAGATCGTTGACGAATACGACACCGAAAGCGCCGAGGCCGTCGAGCTCGGTGACGGTTCCTACCGCGTCAGCTCCAGGATGAGCATCGATGACCTCGGAGAGCTCTTTGATATCGAGCTTGACGACGACGAGGTGGACACCGCGGGCGGACTCCTCGCCAAAGCGTTGGGACGCGTTCCCATCGTGGGCAGCCGGGTGGAAGTCCAAGGCGTATCGCTGCGGGCCGACCGGCTTGAGGGCCGCCGCAACCGCGTCAGCCACATCATTGCGGCGCCCGTGCCAACAGTAGACACTGACCTTGAAGACCTCTTCCATGAGGCGGAAGCAACCCAGCAGGGAGTTCCACGTGAGCAAGAAAAGTAAGGCCCAGGCAGAGGACGATTTCGGCGGATTCCGGGCGGGGTTCTCGGTCCTCGTCGGGCGTCCCAACGCGGGCAAGTCCACTTTGACCAACGCCCTGGTGGGTAAGAAAGTAGCCATCACGTCTGCCAAACCCCAGACCACCCGGCACACCATCCGGGGGATCGTTCACCGGGAGGACGCCCAGCTGATCCTGGTGGACACACCGGGGCTGCACCGGCCGCGGACCCTGCTCGGCAAGCGCCTGAACGACCTGGTGGCCGACACCCTCGCAGAGGTGGACGCCATCGGCTTCTGCCTGCCCGCCAACGAAAAGATCGGTCCCGGCGACAAGTTCATCGCGGCCCAGCTTGCCGCCGCGGGCGGGAAGCCTGTGATCGCCATCGTGACGAAGGCTGACCTTGTGGACAAGCAGGCGCTGACCGAACAGCTGCTGGCCGTCGACGCCCTCGGCCGTGAAGTATTGGGCGAAGACGGGTGGCGGGACATCGTCCCCGTGTCCGCGAACGATGGATTCCAGGTGGATACTGTGGCCGATGTCCTGATCAGCCACATGCCGCCGTCGCCCCCTCTGTACCCGGACGGTGAACTGACCGACGAGCCTGAGGCTGTCATGGTGGCCGAACTGATCCGCGAGGCGGCGCTGGAAGGCGTCCGGGATGAACTTCCGCATTCACTCGCCGTGGTGGTGGAAGAGATCGTTCCCCGTGAGGACCGGCCGGAAGACAATCCACTCCTCGACGTGCGGGTAAACCTCTACGTGGAACGTCCGTCCCAGAAAGCCATCATCATCGGCAAGGGCGGAAGCAGGCTGCGGGAGGTGGGGACCAATGCGCGCAAGGGCATCGAGGCGCTGCTCGGCACACGCATCTACCTGGATCTCCATGTGAAGGTGGCAAAGGACTGGCAGCGGGATCCAAAACAGCTGGTCAAGCTCGGTTTCTGACGTCTTTGGCGGGGTGTCGCAGGTCACCGCCCGGCGTTTTCCCAGACTCGGCCACTAAAATGGACCGGATTTTGTATTTAGAGGAAGGTTCAACACGTGGCGCGAGGCCGTGGCAAAAACGAGTTCGGCGCTGAGCCGCCACCCGGCTCTGGCCCCGTTTCCAGGCACGCCGACCAGGCCGGCCTGGGCGCTGCCCGGCACTTTGGGCCCATCCGGGGGATGCCCGTCTGGTTGAAGATCATCACCGCCATCGTCGCGGTGGCGTTGGTGGGCGGCCTGGCCTTTGCCGGATTCTGGTTCATCCGCCTCCAGAACAACATCTCGAAGGCGCCACTGAACGCCGGCGGATCGGGCACCGAGGGGCCGGTGAATGACGCCACCGGGCGGATGCAGATCCTGATCCTCGGGTCTGACACCCGCGACGGCAAGAACTCGGAATACGGCTCATCCGATGACTCAACGGGCTATGGCAAGTCTGACGTCATGATGCTGATGGACATCTCGGAGGACAACAAACGTGTCAGCGTCATCAGCTTCCCGCGTGACCTGCTGGTCAACATCCCCGCTTGCAAGGACTCCAAGACGGGCCGTGAATATCCTGCGCGCAGTGGAGTGATGATCAACGAAGCCATGGGTGAGGCCGGAATCGGTTGTGCCGTGGATACCGTCAACAAACTGACCGGACTGGAAGTGGACCATTTCATGATGGCCGACTTCAACGCCGTTAAAGAGCTGTCCAACGCGGTGGGTGGCGTGGACGTCTGCGTCAGCGACGCCATCTATGATCCGGATTCCCGGCTCCGGCTGCCGGCAGGAACCTCTGCCGTGCAGGGCGAGCAGGCACTCGCCTTCCTTCGCACCCGGCACGCGTTCGCCGACGGCGGGGACCTGGGGCGTATCCAGGCACAGCAGGGCTTCCTGTCTTCGCTGACCCGGAAAATCAAGGACGAGGGAACGTTGTCGGATCCGGCCCGGATGCTGAAGATCGCCGACGTCGTCACCCAGAACCTCACGGTGGACGAAGGGCTGGCCTCGGTGCCCACCCTGCTGACCATCGGTAACCGGCTCAAGGACATCGACCTCGGGAAGGTGGCGTTTGTATCCGTGCCCACCACGCCTGCCGTGTCAGATCCCAACCGCCTCGAAATTGCCGAACCCGCGGGTTCCCAGCTTTTCACCGCGCTTCAGAAGGACGTCGACCTGACGGACCCCACTGCACCCACCACGCCGTCGCCCACTGAAAGCCCTTCCCCGTCAGCGACTCCGACGGAAACTGAAGCACCCCTCCCGCCGTACAACAAGGCCCTCCAACCTGTGTCAGTGGCAAACGGCTCCGGCGTTCCCGGCCGTTCCCAGGAAATCGTCCAGGCACTGGTCTCCGGCGGCTTTACCCAGGCTGCCCAGTTCGAAGCGCAGGCCATAGCCCAGTCAGGCGTCTACTACGGTGCCAACTATGCTGACGTCGCAGCGGACGTGGCCGCGCTCCTGGGGATTCCCGCCTCACAGGTGATCCCGGCGCCCGGGGTGTCGGGTGTCCAGGTCTACCTCGGCAGCGATTTCACGTCGGGGGCCACCTACGGGAGCGGATCCGGTGCGGCCCTCCCGGACGACATCGTCAACCAGACTGCCGGGGATGCCCGCTGCCAGCAGGCCAACCCCGAATTGATCGTCCGGTAGCTCACCAGCCGCGCTGCGGCATCGGAGCCATTACAGCAACGGCCGCGGTGCCAGCCCATCAGGCTGGCTCCGCGGCCGCTGCTGTTCTTCGGATGGATTACCAGATGCTGACCCGCTCGGCGGACGGCATCCACATCCCGTCCTGCTCGGTCACCTCGAAGGCTTCGTGGAAAGCGTCGAGGTTGCGGGCGATGGCGTTGGTCCTGAACTCGTTGGGGGAGTGCGGGTCAGTTGCCAGGCGGCGGATTGCCTCCTCCTGCCGGATGACCTGGCGCCAGCCGGCCGCCCACGAAGCGAAAAACCGCTGGTGGCCGGTCAGGCCGTCGAGGACCTCCGGTTCCCGGCCTTCCAGGCTGATCCGGTAGGCCTTGTGGGCAATGGCCAGACCCGCAAGGTCGCCGATGTTCTCGCCGAGGGTCAGCCGGCCGTTGACGTGGTGTCCCGGAGCGGCCGCGGGGGAGAGGGCATCGTACTGCGCCACGAGGCGGGCGGTGAGCTTCTCGAACGCCTGCCGGTCCGCGTCCGTCCACCAGTTGCGGAGGGCGCCGCCGCCGTCGAACTGGGAACCCTGGTCGTCAAAGCCGTGGCCGATTTCATGACCGATTACAGCCCCGATACCGCCATAGTTAACGGCGTCATCGGCGTCGGCCGTGAAGAACGGCGGCTGAAGGATGGCGGCAGGGAAAACAATCTCGTTCATCATGGGGTGGTAGTAGGCGTTGACCGTCTGCGGTGTCATGAGCCACTTGTTGCGGTCTACCGGCTTGCCCACCTCATCGAGGTGCCGGTCGACGTCGGCGTTATGGGCGCGCTCCACGTTCCCGAGGAGGTCACTGGGGTCTATCTCCACGGCAGAGTAGTCGATCCATTCGTCGGGGAATCCGATCTTGGCGCGGAACCCGTCCAGTTTGCGCAGGGCTTCGGCTTTGGTGTCCGAACCCATCCAGCCCACTTCGGTGATGCTGCTCCGGTACGCCTCGATTAGGTTGCCCACGAGGGTCTGCATCCTTGCTTTGTGGGATTCCGGGAAATGCCGTGCCACGTAGATCTGCCCGACAGCCTCACCGAGGGCCGCCTCCACTACAGCGACGCCGCGCTTCCAGCGGTCCTTGTTTCGCGGGGTGCCACTGATCGTGGTGCCGTAGAACGCAAAGTTCGCATCGACGATGGCCTGCGACAGGTAGGGTGCCGCGGCGCTGACAACGCGCATTGCCAGCCAGTCCCGCCACGCGTCCAGCGGTTCGGTTTCCAGGAGGGCGGCCGCGCCCGAGAAGAAGTCGGGGGTGCTCACCACGATTTCCTGCCGCTTCTCTCCGGCAATGTCCGCGGCCTCGAACCAGGTGGCAAGAAGTGGGAACAGTTCCCCGGCTTGCTCTGCTGTCTTGAGGTTGTAGGTCTTTTGCGGATCCCGCAGGGTGACGTTGTCCCAGTGGTGCGAGGCCAGCTTGGTTTCCAGGTCCACCACACGTTCCGCGGCAGCCTTTGCGTCCTCCCGCCCCGCCAGCGCCAGCATCGTTGCTACGTGGGTGCGGTACGCGGCGACCGTTGGCGCAAACTTTTCGTCGCGGTAGTAGGACTCATCGGGAAGGCCAAGGCCGCCCTGTCCGGTGTACAGCAGGACACGGTCCGGGTTTCCGGCATCAGGGGCCGGGTAGATGTAGAAGAGCCCGCCCACGTCCGAGCGGAAGAGCCGTCCGGCCAATGCAATGAGGTCAGTGGCCGAGGCTGCTGCGTAGACATCCGCGAGCCGCTGACGGATCGGTTCGAGACCTTTCGCTTCAGCTGCGGCCTCATCCATGAAGCTGTTATACAGCCCGCCGATCTTGCGTTCTATGCCGCTCGCCGATTCACCCTTGGCGGCGGCTTCCTCGATGATGTCCCGCACGGCGAGTTCCGAGCCGTCCCGCAAAGCGGTGAAGGTCCCTTCCAGCGGCCGGTCGTCCGGAATCTCGGTGGCCTTCAGCCAGGCACCGTTGACGTGCTGGTAAAGGTCGTCCTGCGGCCGGACCGTGTGATCAATGGTGGAAAGGTCGATCCCCGAAATGGGCACTGAAACTCCTTTTGCTGCGACGCCGCTGCCGGCACAAAATGCCCGGTGCGTCTGCATGATGGACTTTACGGACGGTAGTGCCCTTTCATCTTACGCACCCGTGTTACCCTCAAAAGGTGCGTGCAGAGTTCCTCCTCCTTAGCTGCCGCGGCGAGGCTACAGACGCTATCTAGCGCAAGGCCCACCCTCGCTGCGGAGTTTGTGTTGCCCGGCCACCCTTTCACTGAAGATCCATAGAAAAGGCCCCAAGTAATGCGAAACGCACAGAAGTCCTCAGGAATGCCCTTCCACCGCTACACGCCGTTCCAGGACCAGATCACCGTCGAGATGCCGGACCGTACATGGCCGGACAAGGTGATCACCAAGGCCCCGCGCTGGTGTGCAGTGGACCTGCGGGACGGCAACCAGGCGCTGATCGATCCCATGAGCCCGGCACGGAAAATGAAGATGTTCGACCTGCTGGTGCGCATGGGTTACAAGGAAATCGAGGTCGGCTTTCCGTCCGCGTCGCAGACTGACTTCGACTTCGTCCGCCAGCTGATCGAGGGCAACCACATCCCGGATGATGTCACCATCCAGGTCCTCACCCAGGCCCGAGAGCACCTGATTGAGCGGACGTACGAATCCCTCGTAGGTGCGAGGCAGGCCATCGTCCACCTGTACAACTCCACGTCCGTGCTGCAGCGGCGCGTCGTCTTCAACCAGGACGAGGACGGCATCCTGGACATCGCACTCCAGGGTGCGCGGCTGTGCCGGAAGTACGAGGAAACGCTGGCCGACACACACATCACCTACGAATACTCACCGGAGTCCTTCACCGGAACGGAGCTGGAGTACGCCGTCCGCGTCTGCAACGCCGTCGCCGATGTCTTTGAAGCCTCGGCAGACCGGCAGGTCATCATCAACCTGCCTGCCACCGTGGAAATGGCCACCCCCAACGTGTACGCCGATTCAATTGAATGGATGAGCCGGCACCTGCACCCCCGCGAAGGCATCATCCTCTCGCTGCACCCGCACAACGACCGCGGCACCGGCGTGGCCGCCGCCGAGCTGGGCTACATGGCCGGCGCAGACAGGATCGAAGGCTGCCTGTTCGGCAACGGCGAGCGTACCGGCAACGTGGACCTGGTGACCCTGGGACTGAACCTGTTCGTGCAGGGCATCGACCCGATGATCGACTTCTCCGACATCGATGACGTCCGGCGGACCGTTGAATACTGCAACCAGCTGCCCGTCCCCGAGCGGTCCCCTTACGGCGGCGACCTGGTGTTCACCGCCTTCTCCGGCTCACACCAGGACGCCATCAAAAAGGGCTTCGAGGCCTTGGAACGCGACGCCGCCGCCGCCGGCAAAGACCTTGCGGACGCCACCTGGCAGGTGCCCTACCTGCCGGTTGATCCCAAGGACCTGGGCCGCAGCTACGAGGCCGTCATCCGCGTCAACTCCCAGTCCGGCAAGGGTGGCGTGGCCTACCTGCTCAAGAACGAGCACAGCCTGGACCTGCCCCGCCGGGCCCAGATCGAGTTCTCCGGTGTCATCCAGCGGCGCACGGACACCGTGGGCGGCGAAGTCAGCGGCGCCCAGCTCTGGCAGATCTTCCAGGACGAGTACCTGCCCTCCGGCAGGACCGACGGCCAGTGGGGACGCTACTCCCTGGGCTCGGTCAAGACCGAGACCGATAACGACGGCGGCATGACGCTGCACGCGTCCCTCACCGTCGACGGTGCACAGGTCAGCCGTACCGGTACCGGAAACGGTCCCATCGCCGCGCTGCTGAACATCCTCACCCAAGATGGTGTGGACGTGCGCGTGCTGGACTACAGCGAGCACGCCCTGTCCGAAGGCGGCAACGCTATGGCCGCAGCGTATGTCGAATGCGCAGTGGGCGAGCGGGTCCTGTGGGGCGTGGGCATTGATGCAAACACCAGCATGTCCTCGCTGAAGGCCGTTATCTCCGCCGTCAACCGCGCCATCCGCGACGCCCAGTCCTGATCCGCAGGCCGCCGCGTTGCCCTTGTTTCGGGGCCGCGCGGCGGCGCAGGGGCTGCCGGACCGTTCAGGGATGGGAAGATAGAGCGTGGCCCAACAATCCTTCGCCTCCCGGGCATACCGCGACGACGCCGTGGTTCTTCGTACCCACAAGCTGGGCGAAGCCGACAGGATCATCACGCTACTGACGAAGCACCACGGGCAGGTCCGGGCAGTTGCCAAAGGCGTACGCCGCACCAGCAGCCGTTTCGGTGCGCGGCTCGAGCCGTTCATGGTGGCTGATCTCCAGCTGATCTCAGGCCGGACCCTGGACATCGTGACCCAGGCTGTGGCCAAAGGCGCCTACGGCGGCAGCATCGCCGCCGATTACGGCCGCTACACCGTCGCCGCAGCCATGACCGAAACAGCCGAGAAGCTCACCGACGTGGACGGTGAGGCTGCCACGGCCCAATACAACCTCCTGGTAGGTGCATTGGCCGCCCTGAGTCGGAACGAGCACTCTGCCGGCCTTATCCTCGACTCCTACCTCCTGCGGGCACTGGCCACCGGAGGCTGGGCCCCGAGCTTCACCGACTGCGCCCGGTGCGGTATGCCGGGCCCGCACACGGCATTCGCCACTGCCCTGGGCGGCATGGTGTGCCCGGACTGCAGGCCACCGGGCTCGCCCGCTCCGGCCGCCGAAACTGTCATCCTGCTGGCGGCACTGCTCACCGGAGACTGGCCAACGGCTGATGCTTCCTTACCGCTGCACCGCAAGGAAGCCGCCGGCCTGGTGGCCGCATACCTGCAATGGCACCTCGAACGGGTGCTGAAATCCCTCAAACATGTGGAGCGTAGCTGACAGTGGCCTTGGGAAAAAAGACGAACCCCGCCCGCAGGCGTACCCAACCGGTGGTCCCGCCCTCCCCGCACCCCTCGGGGGCCGTTCCGCCGTCCATCCCGGCTGAATTCATTCCCCGCCACGTGGCCATTGTCATGGACGGCAACGGCCGCTGGGCAAACCAGCGGGGACTTCCCCGGATCGAAGGACATAAGGCAGGCGAACCCGCACTGCTCGATGTCATGGCTGGCGCCATCCAACTCGGCATCGAGTATGTCAGTGTCTACGCATTCTCCACGGAAAACTGGCGCAGGTCCCCTGAAGAGGTCCGCTTCCTCATGGGTTTTAACAAGGACGTGCTACGTCGCCAGCGCAACCAGCTGGACGAATGGGGCGTCCGGGTCCGCTGGTCGGGCCGACGGCCGAAGCTCTGGGGCTCGGTAATCCGGGAGCTGGAGGAGGCAGAGGACTACACGGCCGGCAACACCACCTGCACGTTGACCATGTGTGTTAATTACGGCGGACGGGCGGAGATCACCGACGCTGTGTCTGCCATAGCTGCAGAGGTCGCCGCAGGACGGCTGAAGCCCGGTGCGATTACGGAGCGCACCATCCAGAAGTACCTTGATGAACCGGACCTTCCCGACGTGGACCTTTTCCTTCGCAGCTCAGGGGAACAGAGGTTGTCGAACTTCCTGCTCTGGCAATCGGCGTATGCCGAGTTCGTATTCATGGACACGCTGTGGCCGGACGTGGACCGGCGGACACTGTGGGCGGCGGTAGAGGAATATGCGCGGCGTGACCGGCGCTACGGCGGCGCAGTGGACGCAGCGGCCCGGCCCGGTGGCTCCTCGGCGCCGTAGGCACTCAGCCATCGCGCGAGGCGGGCGTAGGCGTCGGCACGCACCTCGGCAGGGGAGAGGAAAACATCGTGCAGGGCACCTTCAATCCGCTCCACCGTGACGCTCCGGCCCAATGCCAGGGCCCTGGCCCCGATGATATTCACATCCAGCACGGCGTCAGTGCGGCGCATGGCTTCGGACCACAGCAGTCCGGTCGCACTCCCGGCGGAGAGCAGCACCAGGATAGGCACCTGGATGTTCAGCCCCCGGGCAACGCGCGCATGGCCTGCCAGCACTGCGCTCAGCCAGCCTGCCCGCACCGGGAAGGCCATCGGTGGCCGGTACCGGTCGTCGATGGTCCACTCTCCCTCGGCCGCGCTGCTGATGGTCCGCCAGTAGAATCCCCGTTCAGGCAGCCGAAGGACGGCCGTGGGCCGCAGCCTCGCCATCGGCGCCATGAGACCCGAAGCGGCGCGCCGGACCAGTGAGCTGCCGTGCATTTCCAGCCATGGGCTGTTGAGCACCAGCCGTGACACGGAACCCGGGTGTCCCGCGGCCCACAGTGCTGCAACGAGGCCCCCGGTCGAATGTCCCATCAGGGTGATGGGCCCGGGCGGGTCCCCGCCTCCGATGATGACCCGGGCCGCCTCGATCTCGGCATCGTAGTCAGCCAGATGCGACACAAAGCCCCCCGGTGCGTCCGGGCGCAGGCTCCTGCCGTGGTTATGCATGTCCAGGGCGTAGAAGTCATAGCCTGCCGAGTTCCAGAACATGGCCAGGTCCACGTTGAAAAAGTAGTCACTCCAGCCGTGCAGGAAGAGGACGGGCCGGCGCGTTTGTTGTGGCGGGGCGGTGCCGCCCGGCGCCGGCCGGAAGCGCACCAGCGTGGCGGTCCGTTGCACGCCGTCGGCTCCCTTGGCCTCGAACGCAAAGGACTGGAATCCGGCGCCCAGGATGTCCTCTTCCCATGCCATGGACCCATGCTAATCCGGCAGCGGGTGGCGCGGACCCAGCAGCCGCGCCCCTGTTTGGGCGTCACCGTTTTGGTCCACGGCCCGTGAGGCGGAAAACTGGTTGCATGCGCGTTTACCCCACATTCTTCAAGTTGGCTTTCTCCTGGATGGACGCCGAGCGCGCCCATACCCTCGGCTTCAAGGGGATCCGGCTGGCGCATTCGTCCGGGGCGGGGAAGGTGCTCCGCAGGCTGACCGCACCGGCCCCATCCCTGCAGACCACTGCCTTCGGCGTCACCTTCCCGTCACCGTTCGGACTTGCAGCGGGGTTCGACAAGGAAGGGCACGGCATCGAAGCCCTCACCGAGCTTGGCTTCGGCCACGTTGAAGTGGGCACCATTACCGGCCAGGCGCAGCCGGGCAACGAGCAGCCGCGGCTGTTCCGCCTGGTCCAGGACCGTGCGGTCATCAACAGGATGGGCTTCAACAACGACGGCGCCGCTGCCGTGGCTCCCCGCCTCAAGTCCGCCCGGGCCGCCCTGCAGCGGACGCACCCCGCGGTGCGGCCGGTCATCGGGGTCAACATCGGCAAGACCAAAGCTGTTGAGCTTGCCGATGCGGTGGATGACTACCGCATCAGCGCACGCACCCTTGCACCTGCCGCCGACTACCTCGTGGTCAATGTCAGTTCCCCCAACACGCCGGGACTGCGGCTGCTGCAGGATGTCGAAACGTTGCGCCCCCTCCTCACCGCCGTTGGCGAGGAAGCCGACCGTGCTGCGGGCCGGCACGTGCCGCTGCTGGTGAAGATTGCTCCGGACCTCAGCGACGAAGACATCGACGACGTTGCACAGCTCGCCCTGGACCTGAAGCTGGACGGCATTATTGCCACCAATACCACCATCGCCAGGACGGGGCTGGCTTCCCCGGACGAAACAGTCGAACAGTGCGGGGCGGGCGGGCTGTCCGGCGCACCGCTGAAGCAGCGTTCCCTGGCGGTGCTCCGCCGGCTCAAGCAGGCAACCGGAGACGCCCTGACCCTCGTCGCCGTCGGGGGCGTGGAAACAGCCGAGGACGTGCAGGACCGGCTCGACGCGGGGGCGACCCTGGTCCAGGGTTACACGGCATTCCTGTACGAAGGCCCCTTCTGGGCGGCCCGCATCAACCGGCAACTGGCCCGCACACGGCGGTCCTGAAACACTGCGGGTCCTGCCCCGTTAAACAGCAGTCC
Source organism: Pseudarthrobacter sp. SORGH_AS 212 (assembly GCF_030818145.1). Taxonomy (NCBI): domain Bacteria; kingdom Bacillati; phylum Actinomycetota; class Actinomycetes; order Micrococcales; family Micrococcaceae; genus Pseudarthrobacter; species Pseudarthrobacter sp. SORGH_AS 212. The sequence continues at coordinate 4,186,797 of NZ_JAUTAA010000001.1, forward strand.
CCGGCAGGTGACCCGCCGGGGACTGCTGTTTAACGGAACTCTGACTCAGGAGGGAAACTGGCCGCGGCTGACCTGCGGCTTGGGCAGCCTCAACTTGCGGAACTGGAGGGAGCGCATGGAACCGTACCAAACGGTGCCGCGCTCAACCTCGCCGAACTTCTCCGCCAGCCGCTTGCGCAGTTTGCGGGACAGCAGGAACACGTCCACGAAAACTGCCAGGAACATGACCCAGAAAGCACCCAGGACGTAAATCATATAATCGCTGGATGCCGGCACCACCAGGGAAACCAGAACGAAAACAAGGGCGCCGAACATGAGGAACTCGCCCAGGCTGAACCGGGCATCGACGAAGTCGCGGGCAAACCGCTTCTGCGGTCCCTTGTCCCGCAAGGGCAGGAACTTTTCGTCCCCGGTGTCAAGGGCCTGGCGCATCTTCTGCCGCTGGTCCTGGATGACCTGGCGCTCAGCAGCCTTGGAGGCCTTACGGTCCTCCGGCACCAGCGGACGCTTCCGGGCGGCTTCCTGGGCCCTCCGTGTTGGAGTGGGGGCACCCTTGCCGATGACACCCGCCTGGCGCGCCGCCGCTTCCGCCGCCTGCTGGTCTACTGTCTCCTGCGCCGAGGGCGCTTCTTTTTTACGTCCGAACACCTGACCAGAATACCTTGCGGGACGTGTCGGGATTCCTTGGCTGCGGCTGTTGCCGAAGCAACAGATGTGACGGGAGTAATGTTTTGGCCATGACTCCCTCGCCAACGGCAACCCCGCATGATCCGCAAGGCCCCTCATCCCCGGGCCCTGAGACAACAGGCCAGACGGACCAACTCCGGGCCGCCGTCGACCGTTCCTTTGACCAAACGCTGCGCCGCCTCAAGGATCTGGTGGCGATTCCCGGGATCGCCTGGCCCAGCTTCGACCGGGCACCGCTGGAACGCAGTGCCGAAGCGGTGGCGGAACTGCTCCGCGACGCCGGACTGGACGAAGTGCAGACCCTCACCTGCCCCAAGCCGGACGGCACGCCCGGCGGTCCCGCCGTCGTCGCACGCCGTCCCGCAGCTCCAGGCAAGCCAACCATCCTGCTGTACGCCCACCATGACGTCCAGCCTCCCGGCGACGAAGCCCTGTGGGAAACACGGCCGTTCACCGCGGTGGAAAAAGATGGCCGTCTCTATGGCCGCGGCGCCGCTGACGACAAAGCCGGCATCATGGCCCACATTGCCGCCTACGCCGCCGTCTCGGAGGTGGTCGGCGAACTGGGACTGGGCGTGACGTTCTTCTTCGAAGGCGAAGAGGAAGCCGGATCGCCCACCTTCCGCCCCTTCCTGGAGGCCAACCGCGAACTGCTGCAGGCCGACGTCATCGTCGTTGCAGACTCCAGCAACTGGAAAGTTGGCGTCCCTGCCCTCACCACCAGCCTGCGTGGCCTCGTTGACGGCACCATTGAAGTGCAGGTGCTCGACCACGCCGTGCACTCCGGCATGTACGGCGGCCCGGTGCTGGACGCCCCCACGCTCCTCTCGCGGCTGATCGCCACACTCCATGACGACGACGGCAACGTCGCGATCAACGGGCTCGTGGCCACGGACAACGCTGCCGTGGACCTCCCGGAAGCCGACTACCGCGCCGATGCTTCAGTGCTCGACGGCGTCCGGCTCGCCGGAACGGGCAGCATCGCCTCCCGCCTGTGGACCAAGCCTGCGCTGTCCATCATCGGCTTTGACGCCCCCGCCGTGGACGTCGCCTCGAACACCCTGCTGCCGCGGGCCCGGGCCAAGTTCAGCCTCCGACTCGCGCCGGGCCAGGATCCCGCCGCGGCTATGGACGCTGTGCGCCGCCACGTGGAAGCCAAGGCACCGTTCGGCGCGAAGGTCATCTTCACGCCGGGGGAGAGCGGCAATCCCTTCCAGACGGACACCGCATCACCGGCGGCCCGCCTGGCAATGTGGGCGCTGGGGGAGGCCTGGGGCGTCCCGGCCGTCGAAACAGGGATAGGCGGTTCCATTCCCTTTATTGCGGACCTGCTGGAGCTGTACCCTGACGTGCAGATCCTTGTCACGGGCGTTGAAGACCCGGACTCGAGGGCGCACAGCGCCAACGAATCCCTGCACCTGGGCGACTTCCGGCAAGCAATCCTGGCCGAGGCGCTCATGCTTGCCCGGCTCAACAGCGGAGGCCTGGACGTGCAGCCCGGCTGATTCGGCTGACAGGTGGGCAGGGCGTTCCCCGCCAAGCCGGCTAAGGAACAACGGCGAGCCTTTCATGGTTACGTCAGGAGTTAGAGCTACAAGGCTGTCCGACGTAGCATGTAGCTATAGCCCATACCCAATCCGTAGGGGCAGGCACCGCAGAAGCGGAGCCGCCAGGACCCGTCCCAAGAAGGTAGGCCAATGAGCACCGCAACCAATGAGAACAGCACCGCAACCACCAGCGAATCCGGCGAACTGCCGGTCCACGAGGTCAACCTGACCGATGTCGCCGCAGGCAAGGTACGCAGCCTTCTCGAACAGGAAGGCCGCACGGACCTGCGCCTTCGGGTTGCCGTGCAGCCCGGCGGCTGCTCCGGCCTGATCTATCAGCTGTACTTCGACGAGCGGATTCTCGACGGCGACGCCGTACGTGATTACGACGGTGTCGAGGTCGTGGTGGACAAGATGAGCGTCCCGTACCTCAGCGGCGCCAGCATCGACTTCGAAGACACCATTTCCAAGCAGGGATTCACCATCGACAACCCCAATGCCGGTGGCTCCTGTGCCTGTGGAGATTCCTTCCACTAAGCCGGTCATTTTGCCGTATGCCTGCGCCGTGTCTCCTGCCAACCAGATTGGCTGGGAGGCGCGGCGCCGACATGTGGGCGAAACGTCCGGGGGAGCGGTAAGCTCTACACCGAGTAGTAAAACTTTTAGTGTGCCCGGGGCCGCCGATGGCTGCCCGGACAACAGCAACAAGTAGGAAGGGCCGTCTGTGAGTTCGCAGAACCGAACCGGCAGCCGACGCAAAACGATCACAACGATCACTGGCTTGGCAATTGCCGGCGCGTTGGTTTTGACCGGATGTTCGCCAGAGGTAGAGAAGGGGTGGCTGCCGACTGAACGCGGCACCACCAGCAACACCGACCGCATCATGGACCTCTGGGTCAACTCATGGATTGCCGCGCTGGTGGTGGGCACCATTACCTGGGGCCTCATCATCTGGTGCCTGGTGGCGTACCGCCGCCGCAAGGGGACTGTTGGGTTCCCGCGGCAGACCAGTTTCAACCTTCCGCTTGAGGTCTTTTACCTGACCATCCCGATCTTCATGGTCCTGGTGTTCTTCTACTTCACCGACCGTGACCAGCAGGCCATAGATGACCGCTCCCAGCCGGCCGACGTCGTAGTTGACGTCCGCGGCAAGCAGTGGGCCTGGGACTTCAACTACAAGTCCGGCGACGTCATCCAGGAAGACCTCCACGAAGCCGGTGTCCAGGCGCACCTGACCGGCAACACCATCGACAAGGAACAGCTCCCCACGCTGTACTTGCCGGTGAATAAGTCTGTTGACCTCGAGCTCAACGCCCGCGACGTCATCCACTCGTTCTGGGTTCCCGCCTTCCTGCAGAAGCGCGACATGATCCCCGGAAAGACCAACTACATCAGGTTCACCCCCACTAAAGAGGGCACCTACGACGGCAAGTGTGCCGAACTCTGCGGCGAGTACCACTCCGAAATGCTGTTCCGCGTCAAGGTGGTGTCGGAATCTGAATTCCAGGCCCACATGGACGGGCTGAAAGCAGCCGGCAACACCGGGCTGCTGGGCGTGGAGTACGACCGCAACCCTAACCTGAACGAAATTAAGTAAGGGGAGCGACGTGGCTACGTACACTCAATCCGCACCCACAGGAGCCCTGCAGGCTCCGGTGGTACCGAAGTCCAAGGGACGCATCGTCGTCAACTGGATCACCTCCACTGACCACAAGACCATCGGGTACATGTACCTGATCGCCTCGTTCGTCTTCTTCTGCCTCGGCGGCGTCATGGCGCTGCTCATTCGTGCCGAGCTCTTCGAGCCCGGCATGCAGATCCTGCAGACGAAGGAACAGTACAACCAGCTGTTCACCATGCACGGCACGGTCATGCTGCTGATGTTCGCCACCCCGCTCTTCGCCGGCTTCACCAACGTGATCATGCCGCTGCAGATCGGCGCGCCTGACGTTGCGTTCCCGCGTCTGAACGCCCTGGCCTTCTGGTTCTTCCTCTTTGGCTCCACCATTGCGGTCTCCGGCTTCATCACCCCGCAGGGTGCAGCATCCTTCGGCTGGTTCGCCTACGCACCACTGTCGAACACAACGTTCAGCCCCGGCATCGGCGGTGACCTTTGGGTCTTCGGCCTGGCGCTCTCCGGCTTCGGCACCATCCTCGGTGCGGTGAACTTCATCACCACCATCATCTGCATGCGCGCCCCGGGCATGACCATGTGGCGCATGCCGATCTTCACCTGGAACGCCCTGATCACGTCCATCCTGGTCCTCATGGCGTTCCCGCCGCTGGCCGCCGCACTGTTCGCGCTGGGCGCCGACCGCCGGTTTGGTGCACACATCTTCGATCCCGAAAACGGCGGTGCGGTCCTCTGGCAGCACCTGTTCTGGTTCTTCGGCCACCCTGAGGTCTACATCATCGCGCTGCCGTTCTTCGGCATCGTGTCTGAGATCTTCCCGGTGTTCAGCCGCAAGCCGATCTTCGGCTACAAGGGCCTCGTTTACGCCACGATCGCCATCGCTGCGCTCTCCGTCACCGTGTGGGCCCACCACATGTACGTCACCGGCTCGGTCCTCCTGCCGTTCTTCGCCTTCATGACGATGCTCATTGCGGTTCCGACCGGCGTGAAGTTCTTCAACTGGATCGGCACCATGTGGCGCGGCTCCATTACGTTCGAAACCCCCATGCTCTGGAGCATCGGATTCCTCGTCACGTTCCTCTTCGGCGGCCTGACCGGCATCATCCTGGCTTCGCCTCCGCTCGACTTCCACGTCTCGGACTCCTACTTCGTGGTGGCGCACTTCCACTACGTGGTCTTCGGAACAGTGGTGTTCGCCATGTTCGCCGGCTTCTACTTCTGGTGGCCCAAGTGGACTGGAAAAATGCTCAACGAGCGCCTCGGCAAGATCCACTTCTGGCTCCTGTTCCTGGGCTTCCACGGCACGTTCCTCATCCAGCACTGGCTTGGCGTCGAAGGCATGCCCCGCCGCTACGCCGACTACCTGGTGGAAGACAACTTCACCTGGATGAACCAGTTCTCCACGGTGGCGTCCTTCGTCCTCGGTGCCTCGCTGATTCCGTTCTTCTGGAACGTCTACATCACTTGGCGGAAGGCCGAAAAGGTCCAGGTTGATGATCCTTGGGGCTTCGGTGCCTCGCTCGAATGGGCCACGTCCTGCCCGCCGCCGCGCCACAACTTCACCTCGCTGCCCCGGATCCGTTCGGAGCGCCCCGCCCTGGACCTGCACCACCCTGAGCTGCGCCAGGTCCACACCGTCGAGTCGCCGGCACCTGCGGCCAGCGTTCTCGGCAACGCCGACCAGAAGGACACCGCACAGTGAAAATCGAATCTTGGATCTTTGGATCGGGAGTATTCTTCTTCATCCCTGTCTCCATCGTGTACGGGTTCCTGACGCACTGGAACGAGTGGGTCGGCACCCTGGGTGTCCTGCTCGTAGGCGGACTGGCCGGCATGATCGGCGCGTACCTTGGTTTTACCGCCAAACGCGTGGGGATGCGCCCCGAGGACCGCAGCGACGCTGAGATCCACGAAGGTGCCGGCGAGCAGGGGCACTTCAGCCCCTGGAGCTGGTGGCCCCTGGTCCTCGGACTGGCCTGCGCCACCGGGTTCCTTGGATTGGCCGTCGGGTTCTGGATTGTCTTCATTGCTGCCGGCCTTGCGGTCGTAGCGCTTGTCGGCTGGGTTTACGAATACAGCCGTGGGGACCACGCCCACTAGGCAACACACTTAACAACGACGCCGGCCCCCGCCATTTGGTGGGGGCCGGCGTCGTTGATTCTCGGCCAGCTGCTGCCGAGCTAGTGCCGGAGAGCGGGCTGCAGGGCTCCCTGCGCCTCGAGGAGGTCTCCGAGGGATTGGAGGGCTCCCACGGCATTTTCCGCGCTCACAGGCCCGTCCAAGGCTGTCTCGCTGACCGTGAGCTGCACTTCACAGCCGTGCTGGAAGTCGGCAGCCATCACCTGAAGCAGCGACCTCGCATCGACGGCCGGGCTGCCGTCCTTGGCAATGACCACGGGAAGGCCCGTGTCCATGACGGCCCGGACAAAATCGGCCGCAGGCCTTGCATGAAGGCCGACAGAAGCCGTGACCACGGCCTTGTGTGATGGCAAAGGGGACTCCTTCGTCTCGACGGACCCGTCCGTCTGTCGCGTAAATCTTCCAGCCCAAATATATATCCGGCTTCCAGTCGCTGCCGCCATGGAGCCCTCGAAGGAACACAGCTGGTCTAGACCTGACCTACGATTAGAAGCGGTACCAAGCAGGAAAAGGCGGACTCATGGCGGCTGCAGGCAAGACCATCAAGGGCGACATAGACCGCACCAGCGGTGTCGCCATTTACATTCAATTGCGGGAGATTTTGCGCGCCTACATCGCGGAGGCGTGCCCGCCCGGCTCGGCACTGCCTTCAGAGCGTGACTTGGCCGAACGATTTGGTCTCGCCCGGATGACAGTCCGCCAGGCCATCGATGCCCTGGTGGGCGAGGAAGTCATTGAACGCGTTGTTGGCCTTGGTACCTTTGTCCGCCGGCCTAAGCTTGACCTCCAGGTAAAGCTCACCTCGTACAGCGAGGAAATGCAGCGCCGTGGCATGGTCCCGGCCGCAAAGGTCCTCAGCTTTGAACAGATCGGTGCCAGCGCCTTCCTCGCCCGCGAACTGCAGCTGGACGAAGGCACTCCGCTGGTGCGTTTCCGCAGGCTCCTCCTGGCGGACGGAGAGCCCATGAGCGTGGATGAGAACTTTATCCCCGCCCACCGCGTTCCGGGCCTGCTCGACGGCGAGCCTCCCACATCCCTGTACAACGTCCTGAGCGAACAGTTCGGCCTGGTCATGGAGTGGGGGGAGGACATGATCGAGGCAACGGCTTCCTCTCCGTCCACGGCGCGCCTCCTCAACGTGGAAGTGGGTTCACCGCTCTTGAAGATCCAACGGCATGCCTTTGTGGCCCGCGCCATGGTGGACTACTCCGTTTCCTACTACCGGGCAGACCGCTACAAGCTTTGGGTGCCCCTGCAGCGTCCGGGGGCGCGCCGGGCGCGGAACCTCTAAGCGGGCTGCGAAGGGGAGCGGCTCCAGCGAATCCTGGCGCTGCGGCCGCCTGGACGCGAGATACAAACAGAGCAGGGCCCGGTCCTTTTGGACCGGGCCCTGCTCTGTTTGGTGCCTGGGTGAACCTAGTGGGAGAGGCTCTTGGCTTCCTCGGAGGTTTCCACTGCCGCGTGGCCGTGGCCGTGGGCTGCTTCAAGCTCTGCAGGTGTAGCCGGAGCTACACGGTCCTCGAAGAACCACTTGGAGAGGAAGGCGCGGCGCTTCTCGTTGCCAGTCACCACACCGTGCTCGTTCGGTACCGCGGGGAGTACCTCAGGCGATTCGAATCCGACCAGCTTGTACCGCTTGTACTCGTCGAGCGGAGCGTGAACCTCGATGAACTCACCGTGGGGCAGGCGAACGATGCGTCCGGTTTCCCGGCCGTGCAGTGCAATCTCGCGGTCCTTGCGCTGGAGCGCAAGGGCGACGCGCTTGGCAACGATGAATCCGATGATCGGTCCGATGAAGAACAGGGCACGGAGCCAGTAGGTGACGTCGTTGAGGGACACGTGGAAGTGCGTGGCAATGAGGTCAGAGCCGGCAGCCGCCCACATAACGCAGTACCAGATGAAACCTGCAACACCGATACCCGTACGGGTGGGGGCGTTGCGGGGACGGTCCAGAACGTGGTGTTCGCGGTTGTCCTTCGTGATCCAGCGCTCGATCCACGGGTAGGTGAACATCACCGTGAACAGAATGCCGGCGGGTACCAGGGCTGGAAGCAACACGTTGAATGTGAAGACGAAGCCCAGCCAGGTCTGCTCTACGTGCCAGTCACCAAAGGTGCCGGGCATCAGGCGCAGCGCACCGTCCACGAATCCGATGTACCAGTCAGGCTGTGTACCGGCGGAAACGGGGGAGGGGTCGTAGGGACCGTAGTTCCAGATCGGGTTGATGGTGAAGAACGCTGCCATCAGTGCCAGGACACCGAAGACGATGAAGAAGAAGCCGCCGGCCTTGGCTGCGTACACGGGGCCAAGCGGGTAACCGACAACGTTGTTGTCGTTGCGTCCCGGGCCGGGGTACTGGGTGTGCTTGTGGACCACAACCATGAACAGGTGGAGCACGATCATGAGGAGGATCAGTGCCGGCACCAGCAGGATGTGCAGCATGTAGAGGCGGCTGATGATCGCCGTTCCCGGGAATTCTCCGCCGAACAGGAAGAAGGAGATGTAGGTACCAACCACCGGGATGGACTTGATGACGCCGTCGATGATGCGGAGGCCGTTACCCGAGAGCAGGTCATCAGGAAGTGAGTAGCCGGTGAAGCCGGCAGCCATGGCCAGGATGAGCAGGACGCAGCCCACAACCCAGTTCATTTCACGAGGACGGCGGAATGCGCCGGTGAAGAACACCCGAAGCATGTGTACGGCGATGGAAGCCACGAACAGCAGGGCTGCCCAGTGGTGGACCTGGCGCATGAACAGGCCGCCACGGATATCAAAGGAGATGTCCAGCGACGAGCTGTAGGCGACCGACATTTCGACGCCCTTAAGGGGCACATACGATCCGTCGTAGTGGGTCTCCGCCATGGACGGGTCGAAGAAGAACGTCAGGAACGTACCCGAAAGCAGCAGGATCACGAACGAGTAGAGCGCGACCTCGCCGAACATGAAGGACCAATGGTCGGGGAACACTTTGCGGCCGAATTCCCGGAGGATTCCGGACCCGCCAACTCGAGAATCGACGAAGTCGGTAACCCGGCCTGCCTTGGTTTTGGCGACGAAAGCGGGCTCAGCTGTTGATGCTGCGCTCATGCATATCACGCTCCCAGTAACTCGGTCCTACAGGTTCATGAAAGTCGCTGGTGGCGACGAGGTAGCCTTCGTCATCAACTGCGATGGGCAGCTGGGGGAGAGGGCGGCTGGCCGGTCCGAAGATCACCTTGCACTCTTGAGTGAGGTCAAAGGTGGACTGGTGGCACGGGCACAGCAGGTGGTGCGTCTGCTGCTCGTACAGAGCAACAGGGCAGCCAACGTGGGTGCAGATCTTGGAGTACGCAACGATGCCGTTGTATCCCCAGTCCTCGCGGCCTTCAGAGGGATGCAGGGACGCCGGGTCCAGGCGCATGAGCAGCACAACAGCCTTGGCCTTCTCGTTGAGCTTGCCCTCGTGGAGCTCGTTCAGGCCTTCCGGAATGACGTGGAAGGCCGAACCGATGGTGACATCTGCGGCCTTGATCGGCGTACCGTCAGGGTCGCGGGCCAGGCGCTTGAGCTTGCCGTCCTGCGGCGCCCACATGGTGTGGGCAAGCTTGTTATCGGGCCGGGGACCCAGATCGCCGAAAATAGCCACTGCGGGCAGGGGAGCGAGGGCCACAGCGCCGAGAAGGGTGTTGCGGATCAGGGGGCGGCGCTTGATGCCGGTCTCTTCCACAATGTCATCAACGATGCGGACTGCAGCCTGGCGGTCCTCTTCGTAGCGGATGGCGTGGCGCTCTTCCGATACTTCGTGATCCGGCATCAGGGCCTTGGCCCAGTGGACAATGCCGGTACCGATGCCGAGCATGGCGAATGCCGTGCCAACACCAAGGAGGGCATTCTGCAACCGGATGGTTGCGATGTTGGAATCCTCGCCCAGGTCGATGGCGAAGTACGCCACCAGGAAGATCAGGGTTCCAACGACAGAGATGCCAAATAGTAAGGCGACCTGCCGTTCTGCCCGCTTTGCGGCTTTCGGATCCGTGTCAGCCAGGCGCAAACGATGCGGGGGAATTCCAGGATCCTGGAACTTCTCCACCTCATTCTGACCAGCCGTAGCTACGGTGCCCGAGTGGTTCGGACTGCCGTCACTATGGTTGCCCATAATTCGCCTCATCCTTCTCTCGTCCCGGCGGCTGCCGGGTTAGTTTCTAATATCAACCTGCTGGACTTTGCAGCAGAAAGTTTGGTGCGGGACCGCGTCAGGATGTGCGGGACGTCAGCCAGATGGTGAAGGCAATGATGACACCCAGGCCGGCAACCCAAACGAAGAGGCCTTCAGCAACAGGACCCAGCGAACCGAGGTCGGCGCCACCCGGGGAACCGGTGCTTTCGATCTGCTTCAGGAACGTGATGATGTCCTTCTTGCCTTCAGGGGTGATGTTCGAATCGCTGAAGACCGGCATGTTCTGCGGACCGGTCGCCATTGCTTCGTAGATGTGCTTACCCGATACGTCGGCGAGGGCCGGAGCGAACTTGCCGCGGGTCAGGGCGCCACCGGCAGCGGCGGCGTTGTGGCACATGGCGCAGTTGGTGCGGAACAGCTCACCGCCGGCGGCAGCGTCACCGCCGCCGTTCACCAGGTCTTCTTCAGGGATTGCCGGGCCGGCACCCAGGGAAGCGACATAGGCTGAAAGCTGATGGGTCTGCTCGTCGTTGAACTGGGCGGGCTTCTTGAGGGCCTGCGGTCCGTTCATCTGCATCGGCATGCGGCCGGTGCCCACCTGGAAGTCAACAGCAGCGGCGCCGACGCCCACCAGTGACGGGCCATCAGCGGTACCGCTGGCACCCATGCCGTGGCACGTTGCGCAGTTCGCCGCGAAGAGCTTGCCGCCCTCTTCAGTGTCGTTGGCACTGTAGGTGGTGGTGGAAGCCTTTGCCTCGTTGACGGTCGTGGCCACAGCGTACAGCCCACCCGTAAGGAGTAGCCCCATCAGGAGCAGCGCTATTGCTGCCAGTGGGTGACGCCGCTTTTGTGAGAGTGCCTTCACGTGGTGGTTCCTTTATTCGTTCCTGCGACGGCTTGTGGAGCCGCGACCTGAAATTCTGCCTCGTGTAGAAAAAGTTTCAAAACTGGTTACTTGAGTACGTAGATGACCAGGAAGAGGCCGATCCACACGACGTCAACGAAGTGCCAGTAGTAAGAGGTGACAATCGCCGAGGTGGCTTCGAAGTGACCGAACTTCTTGGCGGCGAACGACCGGCCCATGATGAGCAGGAAGGCAACGAGGCCGCCGATGACGTGAAGACCGTGGAAGCCGGTGGTCATGTAGAAGGCGGAGCCGTAGGCGTTCGAGGAGAGCGAGACGTGCTCGGAAACCAGCATCGCGTACTCGGTGGTCTGGCCCGCGACAAAGAAGGCGCCCATGATGAACGTCAGGGTGAACCATTCGTTCATGCCCCAACGGGAGAACGAGAACACCCCTCCGGTGCGGCGCGGCTGGAGCCGTTCGGCGGCGAAGACGCCCATCTGGCAAGTAAAGGAACTTGCCACGAGGACGATGGTGTTAACGAGCGCAAAGGGGAAGTTGAGCTTGGCTGTCTCGTCCGCCCACATCTGAGCGCTCGTGGAGCGCAGTGTGAAGTACATGGCGAAGAGACCGGCGAAGAACATCAACTCGCTGGACAGCCACACAACGGTTCCTACGGAAACCATATTGGGGCGGTTCAGCGTGGGGTGCGCCGGGGTACTGGGGGCATGGGTCGCAGATGTCACATAGACATTATGTCTGTAAAAGTCCGTGCTGCCCAACGCAAACCGCCTTTTGGGGAGACTTTTTCTACAAAGACGCGAAATCGCGCTGAAAAGTTCCCGCACCGGTTCATATTGGTCAGCCGCCGCCATCCCTCGATAGCATCAGCAGGTGACTTCACAGGCTTCCCCAGCGTCCGGCAACACCTGGCCCCGACTGATCTCAGCGCTGATCAGCGGGCGTGACCTCACCGCGGACAACACTTCCTGGGCCATGGACACGATCATGTCCGGGGAAGCCACGCCTGCGCAGATCGCCGGCTTCCTGGTGGCCCTCAGCGGCAAGGGGGAGACGGTCGAGGAACTGTCGGGACTCGTGGACGCCATGCTCGCGCACGCCAAACCCATCAGCATCTCAGGGGAAAAGCTCGACATCGTCGGTACAGGCGGTGACCAGCTGAATACCGTCAACATTTCCACGATGGCGGCGCTGGTCGCAGCCGGCGCCGGCGCGCGGGTGGTGAAGCACGGCAACCGGGCCGCGTCGTCGTCGTCCGGCTCTGCCGACGTGCTTGAGGCCCTCGGGGTGCGGCTGGACCTGGCGATCGACCGCGTGGCCAGGAACGCGGAAGAGGCGGGAATCACCTTTTGCTTCGCCCAGGTATTCCATCCTTCGTTCCGCCATACCGCCGTGCCGAGGAAAGAACTGGCGATCCCCACTGCCTTCAACTTCCTGGGTCCGCTGACCAACCCCGCCAAGGTGCAGGCATCTGCCGTTGGCGTCGCAAACGCCAGGATGGCACCCCTGGTGGCGGGAGTCCTGGCGCGACGGGGGAGCAGGGGCCTGGTGTTCCGCGGTAATGACGGCCTTGATGAGCTCACCACCACCGGCCCCTCCACGGTGTGGGAGATCCGTAACGGCAGCGTCGAAGCTTTGGAGTTCTCGCCCCGTGACCTGGGCATCAGCCCGGCCACCGTGGAAGAGCTTCGTGGCGGCGATGCGAGGGCGAACGCGGTGGTTGTCCGCGAGGTCCTGGCGGGAAAGAAGGGGCCGGCGCGGGACGCCGTCCTGCTGAATGCTGCCGCCGGCCTGGTGGCCTTCGATCTTTCAGCCGAGGGAACATTCCTGGACAGGATGCACGGTGCCTACGCCCGCGCGGCCGCGTCCATCGAAAGCGGTGCCGCGGCCGCAGTGCTTGCTAAGTGGGTCTCGCTCACTGCCTCATAGAGGCAGATGCCTCGCCTACTGCTCGAACCCCAGCGAAAAGGCCGCGTCAAGGTCGTGCTGGGAGTAGGCCCGGAACGCTATGTGGGTGGTGGTGTGGACCACGGCCGGAACTTTCGAGAGCCGGTCGGCAATGACATCCGCAAGGTCTTCATGCCGGGTAACCCTGGCGACGGCGATCAGGTCCCACTCGCCGGTGACGGAGTACACCTCGCTGATGCCTTCGATCGCTGAGATCTCCTCGGCCGTCTCGGGAATGCGGGAAGCGTCCGTTTTGATCAGGACGAATGCGGTGATCACGTTGAAACCCTCCGGATCTGTTGCGCCGCGGCATTGACCGGCGCGTTTCTTGGTCCTGCCAGCCTATTACATCAGTGCCTGCCCGGCCTGATCCAACATGTTGGGCCCGGCGGAGCGCCGGCGCTCAGCTTCGACGGCGCCGGATGATGCGGTACAGGGCGCGGTACCCCATGAGCAGCACGCCCAGGCTCAGGAGGGCGACGACGACGAAAGGCACCACGACGGTCTGCCCCGTAAGGGCCCTGAGCAGCATGCCGCCAATGAGGCTCCCAAGCCATACACCGGCGCCGGCCCGGCGCAGGGACATGGGGTCGCGCCATGCACGGGTTGCGAGCCAGCCCGCGGCCGCCCCGGCGAGGAAAGGCCAGGCCGTGAGGAAGACGCCGGTAATGATGCCGTCCCGGGCATGTGCGTCGCGGCCGATCGCCGCGAACACCAGGATCAGGACAACGTCCGCCACGGCAGCGACGACAACCAAGGGGCTGGAGGCAGGCCCGGATTTCGAAAGACTCATGGTTTCGAGCCTATCCGTCGGCCGCGAAGCTACCGCATCGGCACCTGCCGCTGAAGCAGGCTCAGAGGCGGTGCACCAGCCAGCCAGGTTCCCACCGCACTGAATAGGGGCCGTTGCCGTCCTGTTCAACCAGGATGTGCGTGACCGTGTACGCGATGGCAGAGCCAATCACGGCGCGCACTTTCACCGGCGCTGGCCGGCGCATCAGCACAGGCCTTCCCGGCGCATGCGTGAGTGCCTCTTCCCGCAGTGCACTCGGCGTCCGGCGGCCGGGGGACTGGGGGAGTACAAACAATGATGTGCTCTGGTCTTCGAGATACGGGGACTGCGGCATCGGGCATCCTGGCGCTAAGGAGTTGCACCGGCACCATCTTCATAGGCGCAGGCGGCTTGTGGAGACGCCGGGAACCCGTTCTGCCAAATGGCGGGCCCGGATCGATGGCGCCTTAGGGGAACGACGATATTCGGCCGGGAAGACGTTTGGCATCCGTAGGCTGTACCCGACTTGCCGGCCGCGGGCTACCTGTCCTAACGCGGTGGGGGAGGTCTGGCTGGATGAAGTAGATTCAGTCCTACGCCTACCCGCTGGATGATTGACTGCGTTGGAGGAACCGTGAACAAGCCGCTGTGGATCTGCTGCCTGCTCGGTGCGGCCTTGGGCATCGCCATCGGGTTGGCATTCTTTGACAGTCCCTTCCTGGGCTTCGCACTTGGACTTGGCTTGGGGGCGGTGGTCGGGGCCGGCATGGGCGTCCGGCGCTAGACTGGAACGGTCATGAACGGCGCGCGTCCCCGTCACAGCGTATGGCTGGCAGCATTGGCCAGCCTGCTTGTGGCATGCACGCCGGTCAACGGCACAGATGCAGCTGCCGGCGGCGCGTCGCCCACAGCGACCGTACAACCGGCGGTCGGGACTGCCGGGTCTTCCCCGCAACCCGCTGCTGCCGCCGCCACGCCGGCACCCCTTCCCACTGTCACTCCGCCGCCGGCACCCGGACCGTATGCCATCAATCTCTACCGCGAGGGTGACTTCGTTCCGCAGTACACCTTCGACTGGTGCGTTGCGGCGAGCGTCCAAATGGCCCACAACCTGATCGATGACACAGGTGGGGGAACGTGGTCGGACAGCGTCCAGCAGGGGGAGCTGTGGGACTTGGCCCGCGCACGGTCATCCGACTCCTTCAACGGTGCCAACCCGTTTGGCTGGGCGCACGTGCTCACCGCTTCCGGGATGGGTCCCTACAGCGTGGTCAGCGTCGCTGACTATGGGGTGGCCCTGCAGACGGCGGCGCGTGCAATCGCCGAGACGGGCCGGCCGGTGGGCCTGGTGATGTGGAGCGGCCGGCATGCATGGGTGATGAGCGGCTTCGAGTCGGTTGGTGATCCGGCGAAGTTCCAGGACTTCCGTGTCACCGGAATCCATGTCATGGATCCGTTGTACCCCTACGGCAGCCAACAATGGGGGCCGTCACCTGTACCCAACAGCCTGCTGACGCCTGAGGAACTCGCCACCCAGTTTGTTGTCAGGGAACCCCGGCGATGGAGTTCGCAGCTGCCGGCCGGATACCTCCTGGTGCTTCCACAGGACGCTGCCTGATGGGCCGATCTGAAGGCCTCGCACACAGAACGAGGGGAGAGGCTGACCGCCCCTTCCGGAGCGGCAGTTTCCAGTTACTTGACATAATGTTGATTATCGGCGTTCCGGGAGCATGCGCGGATAGGGGCAGCCGAGGCAATTCCGCAGGTCAAACCGGTGAACCATTGTCTTTGTGGATGGGCTCGTTAAGAATGGGTCAATGACGGTCTACGTGCGTTCACTTGAAACTGCAGTTCCGGCAACAAAGCTGATCCAGGCAGAGGCGCGTGACGTTTTCGCCGCGCAACCCGGACTCAGCAGGCTCGGTTCACGGCTGGTGGGCACGTGCTTCGACTCGGCTGCCATTGAGACCAGGTTCACGGCCGTCAACGAGCTGACCAACGCATTCCGCTCCGAAGATCCACAGTTCTACGACCCGGACTCGGGACTTCTCCTGAATCCCAGCACCAAGGTCCGCAACGACATCTTCGCCCGTGAGGCCACCAAGCTGTTTGTCGAGGCCTCCGCTGCCGCCGTCAAAGCCTGCCCGGACCTCGATTTACTTGACATAACTCATCTCATAACAGTCTCCTGTACCGGCTTTTTCAACCCCGGCCCTGACTACAAGATCGTCCGCGAGCTCGGCCTGGACCCGTCGGTGCAGCGCTACCACCTTGGCTTCATGGGCTGTTACGCGGCCTTTCCGGCCCTCCGCGCGGCCAAGCTGTTCTGCGAAGCCGACCCGAACGCCGTCGTCCTCGTCGTCTGTGCCGAACTGTGCTCACTGCACGTCCGGACGTCCAATGACCCGGACACCATCATGGGATCGGCCCTGTTTGCCGAC
Source organism: Pseudarthrobacter sp. SORGH_AS 212 (assembly GCF_030818145.1). Classification (NCBI taxonomy): domain Bacteria; kingdom Bacillati; phylum Actinomycetota; class Actinomycetes; order Micrococcales; family Micrococcaceae; genus Pseudarthrobacter; species Pseudarthrobacter sp. SORGH_AS 212. Next base: position 4,202,984 of record NZ_JAUTAA010000001.1, read on the forward strand.
GGTGCCGCGGCCGCCGTCGTTACGGCCAACCCGGCAGCGGAGGAAACCGCCCTGCTACAGCTCGACCACTTCGAAACGGTGCTGACGCCGGTTGGCGAGGACTCCATGGCCTGGAACATCGGCGACCACGGCTTCGAAATGGTGCTCGGCAACTACGTCCCGCACATCATCGACGATCACATCGTCGGCGCTCTGCAGCCGCTGCTGGCCCGCGAGCCCCACCTCGAAGCACTCCCCTACACCGGCATCAGGCACTGGGCTATCCACCCTGGCGGCCGCAGCATCCTGGACAAGGTCCAGTCCCGGTTAGGCCTCACCGACGAACAGCTGGTCCCGGCCCGGGAAGTCCTGCGCAACTACGGGAACATGAGCAGCGCCACAGTACTCTTTGTCCTCCGGCACATCCTCGAACAGGACAGCGAACCGGGAGACGAACGGATCTGTTCCATGGCATTCGGCCCCGGCCTGACAGTGGAAACAGCCCTCCTGACCAAGCTGCGGCAGGTGCCGGCAGCGGCCGGGGACCCGGCTGGGACGAGGCAGGAAGAGCTGCTGCAGGAAATCCCGGTGGCCTGAGCCGGTGCGCATCTGGCCCGAGCGTGCGGCAGGCGAGCTGGAACAGATGGACCTGCCGGACTGCGATGCGCGGAAGCTGGAGAACACCTACCGCCAGTTCGGCCTGGTCAACAGGATCGTGTCCGGCTGGAGGCGGCTGTACGTCGCAGAACTGCGTCCTGTCCTGTCAGCCGGACCGGCCAGCATCCTTGACATCGGGTCCGGCGGCGGCGACCTCGCCGTCATGCTCGCCCGCTGGGCCGCCCTGGATGGGCTTGCCGTCAGGATCACGGGCATCGACCCGGATCCGCGCGCGGCTGCCTTCGCCCGCAACCGGCCGCCGACCAGCGGCGTGGACTTCCGGCAGGCGCACAGTGCCGAGCTGGTCAGCGAAGGTGCCGTGTTCGACGTCGTTATCTCCAACCACGTCCTGCACCATCTCGGAACGGAAGAATTCACCGACCTGCTGGCCCACTCGGACGTGCTTGCCCGGAAGAAAGCCCTGCACAACGACCTGCGCCGCAGTCCGGTGGCCTTCGCCCTTTTCGGGGTAGCCACCCTCCCCCTTCAGAACTCCTTCATCCGGGAAGACGGGCTGACCTCGATTCGGCGCAGCTATACGGCCGCGGAGCTGTCCGCCCTCGCTCCCCCGGGCTGGACCGTGGAACCCGGTGCAGCCTTCCACCAGGTGCTGGCACTGCGCAGGCGGCCATGAATGCTGATGTGGTCATCGTCGGGGGCGGGCCGGTGGGCCTGTACCTGGCCGCCGTCCTCCTCCGGCAAGGAATTACCGTCCGTGTCCTGGAACAGAGATCCGCCAGGAACCATCATTCCCGGGCCATTGGCATCCACCCGCCGGCCCTCGCCGCACTGGACCAGCTGGGCATCGCCCGCCGGATGGTGGCCGAGGGCGTCCCCATCCATTCCGGGATGGCGGTCAGCCGTGGCCGGACCGTGGGCCGCATGCCGTTCGCCGGAGTATCGGAAGCATTTCCGTTCGTCCTTTCGCTGCCGCAGTACCGGACCGAGCAGCTGCTGGAAGAACAGGTGCACGCCCTCGACAGCTGCGCGCTGGTCAGTGGGATGGAGGTACGAGAGGTAGCGTACGACGGCGGCAGCGCCAGTGTGTCGGCAACGCCCGCCGGGGGTGCCGCGCAAGGGAGCAGTACATTCCGGGCGTCGATAGTGGTCGGCGCGGACGGTCCACGGTCCACGGTCAGGGACCTGCTCGGCGTCCCGGTCCGGCGGAAAACCTACCCCGACCACTATCTGATGGGTGACTTCGCGGACCACCCGGAATTTGGTGACCGGGCCGTGCTCTTCCTCGAGAGCGCAGGCATCGTCGAGTCGTTTCCGCTGCCGGGCGCCGCCCGGCGCTGGGTGGTCCGGCTGGGACAACCCGCCGGAGGGGCAACCCCGGAAGAACTGGCCCGGCTCGTAGCGGACCGGACCGGCATCCACCCGGTGCCCGCCACCAATACGATGCTCAGCGCCTTCAGCGTCAGATCATCGGTGGCCCGCAGGACCGTGGCCGGACGCGTGATCCTGGTGGGGGACGCCGCCCACGAAATCAGCCCCATCGGTGGGCAAGGGATGAACCTGGGATGGCTCGACGCCCACGCCCTGGCCCCGCTGATCGTCCAGACAGTCACGGGCAGGCACGCCCCGGAGGCCTTCCGCGATTACGAGCGGGGCCGCAGCCGGGCAGCCCTGCGGGCGCGGCGGCAGGCCGAAATCAATATGCTGCTGGGCCGGCCGCTGCCCGCCCGGGTCCTTGCATTGCGGAACACCGTGATCGGCGCGGCCGCTGCATCCCCTGCCATCAACCAGTGGGTGGCCGGGCGGTTCACCATGCAGCAGGAGTTCGACGCAACCGGTCTCAGCGGAAGTAGCAGTCGTAGCTGTCCTGGCTGACGATCAGCCCGTCACGGACTTCGAAGACCGACGAGGTCCGCGCCCGGATAGTCTCACCGCGGTCCCAGTAGCGGATGTCCATCAGCACGGTTGCGGACCAGTCAGCTTCGACAGCCACGCGTCCGCCTTCGCAGGTTGTCCTCCTGATGATGAACTCCTGGTTGGCCACCACCTGCGAACTTTGGTCGGCGCCTGCCAACACGTCCGCGAGGTTGCGGGTAGAACCCCCGGGCGCCAGCAGGTGGGGTGCCTCCACGAGCGTGAACGTATCAGCCAGGTAGGGCCTGATCTCGGCCGCTCCCCCGCCGGCTTCCAGGATCCGGATGAACTCGAGGACGCGGTCCACCGGGCCGGAGGACGCCGCGGGTTCAACAGGCTCAACAGGTGCAGCGGGTTCAACAGGTGCAGCGGGCGCGCCAGGCACAATGGTTTCGTCAGCCATGGAATAGACCTTAGCGGAGGACCGGAGTCCCCCGGACCGGCCGTTAGGCTTTCACCATGACCCTCTCCGCACCAGCCACGGCACTCACCGCCGAGCAGATCCGCGAGACTGTGGAGCGCATCCTGTCTGCCGGAACCCTCCCGCCGATCGTGCAGGCTGGCCACCCGGCGCTGCGGCAGAAGGCGGCTCCCTTCGACGGCCAAATATCCCCCGACCAGTTGGCCAGGCTTGTTGAGCTCATGCGGCAGGTCATGCATGAGGCTCCGGGTGTGGGACTGGCAGCGCCGCAGCTCGGTATTCCCCTGCAACTGGCCGTCCTGGAGGACCAGTACGACGTTGACCACGAGGCCGCTGCCATCCGCAAGCGTGCGCCGCTCGAATTCCTGGCCATCCTGAACCCCGCCTACACCCCCGCGGGTCCGGACCGCGCCGCCTTCTACGAGGGCTGCCTTTCCCTCAATGGCCTGCAGGCGGTGGTTTCACGCCCCCAGGCGGTGCTGCTGGACTTCGTCAGGCCCGACGGCGGCGCGGAGCGGCGTGAGTTCTCCGGCTGGCAGGCACGCATTGTCCAGCATGAGACGGACCACCTGAACGGGATCCTCTACGTGGACCGGGCGCAGCTCCGATCGCTGTGCAGCAACGCCGAGTACGCTGCCCACTGGGCCGAGCCGGGGACCGGCAAGGCAAGGGAGGGACTGGGCTTCGATGACGGCCCTGCCGGAATCAGTGTGCCCTAGCCGCTTAAGATAGAGGCCATGCCCCTTCCCAATGACCTGCCGCTGCTATGCCCCCTCTGTTTGAAGCCGTTGGCGGCGGCCGATACCCGCGCCTCGGGACCTGCCCGAATGGCGTGCGGTTCCGGGCACAGCTTCGACGCGGCACGGCAGGGATACTTCAACATGCTGGTGGGCAAGGGCACATCCTTTGAGGCGGACACGGCTGCGATGGCCGACGCCCGTTGCACCTTCCTTGGAACGGGACACTACGCACCGCTGGCACGCGAGGTGGCAGCCGCCGTCGTACCTTGCCTGTCCAGCGAACATGCAGCCGTCCTGGATGCCGGTACAGGTACCGGCCACTATCTGAGGGCGGTCCTGGACGCTGCAGCGGCGCAGGGCCGGACGGTGAACGCTGTGGGGCTCGACATCTCGAAGTTTGCCCTGCGGCGGGCGGCGCGGCTCAACCCGGAGGCCGTCAACCTCGTCTGGGACGTGTGGAAGCGCATTCCCCTGGCCGATGGGTCGGTGGACGCGGTGACGGTCATTTTCGCCCCGAGGAACCCGGCGGAGTTCGCCCGCGTCCTCCGGCCGCACGGCCGCCTTGTGGTTGTCACACCACGGGCCGGGCACCTGTCCACCCTTGCCGCGCTGACGGGCATGCTGGGGATCGAGGAAGGCAAGGACTCCCGCCTGGCCTCCGCCATGGCGGAGCACTTTGACGCAGAGTCGGCTACCGACGTCGATATTCCGCTGTCCCTCACCCGCCGGGAAGCCGCCGACCTGGCCTTCATGGGACCCGCCGGGCACCACCAGGGCCGCGACGCCATCGCAGACCGCTTGGACAGCAGCCCCGAGCCCTTGGCAGCTGACGCGAAGTTCAGGGTGCTGGTGTACCGGCCAAAGAGCCGCCTGTAACGACTTGGCCACTATCCCCGGTCTTCCGCTCCGGGCCAGCACCCCGCCTGTGGTGCCCGACTAGGATGGAAGTCACAGTTACTCAAAGGTCCGCGTCAGGACCTTGTAACGAAGGGGGAACACAGTGTTCGAGTGGTTGGGTGAAAACTGGTGGGCCGTGTGGCTGACCGCATTCCTAGCGTTCGCGGTGGTCGAAATGATCACCCTCGACCTGTTCTTCATCATGCTGGGCGGCGGTGCACTGGCTGCCCTGGTGTCCGATTTCGCCGGCGCAGACCCGTGGCTGCAGATCGTCATCTTCTGCATTGTCTCCTTGCTCATGGTCGCCTTCGTCCGGCCCGTTGCCCTGTCCCACCTGAAGAAGGGCCCCGCCGAGCAGCGGACAAATGTGGACCGCCTCATCGGTGAGCATGCCGTAGTCATGGAGGCGGTGACATCGGATGGCGGCCTGGTGAAGATTGGCGGCGACATCTGGAGCGCACGCTCCGCGGCCGGCATCCTCTCTGCCGGGCAGATGGTGGTCGTCGCAGCCATTGACGGCGCCACCGCCGTAGTGTCGGCGCCGCCTCCGGCCGAAGACCGTACCTGACACAGCTTTATCAATTGGGGAAGAAGGAAATGTATGGATAACGCAGGCAGTGCCGCCTTGGCCGTCGTGCTGGTAGTACTGATCATCTTTGTGATCATCGTCCTGGTGCGGTCGGTCCGCATCGTTCCGCAGGCCCGGGCGGGTGTCGTGGAGCGCCTGGGCAAGTACCAGCGGACGCTCAACCCGGGGCTCACCATCCTCATTCCGTTCGTGGACCGCCTCCTGCCCCTGCTGGACCTCCGCGAACAGGTCGTCTCGTTCCCTCCCCAGCCGGTTATCACCGAGGACAACCTCGTGGTCAGCATCGACACAGTGGTCTACTTCCAGGTCACGGACGCACGGGCTGCCACCTACGAGATCGCCAACTACATCCAGGCTGTGGAACAGCTCACCACCACCACCCTGCGTAACGTCGTGGGCGGACTCAACCTGGAGGAGGCGCTGACCTCCCGCGACCAGATCAACGGACAGCTCCGGGGCGTGCTGGACGAGGCCACCGGCCGTTGGGGCATCAGGGTTTCCCGGGTGGAACTCAAGGCCATCGATCCGCCGCACTCCATCCAGGACTCCATGGAAAAGCAGATGCGCGCCGAGCGCGACCGCCGGGCGGCCATCCTCACGGCTGAAGGCACCAAGCAGTCAGCAATCCTGACCGCTGAAGGGCAGCGTCAGGCCGCCATCCTCAAGGCCGAAGGTGAGGCCAAGGCGGCCATCCTCCGGGCGGATGGTGAGTCCCAGGCCATCCAGAAGGTCTTCGATGCAATCCATAAGGGCAACCCGGACCAGAAGCTTCTGGCTTACCAGTACCTCCAGACCCTGCCGAAGCTGGCAGAAGGCACGTCCAACAAGCTGTGGATCATCCCCAGTGAAGTTGGCGAGGCGCTCAAGGGCATCGGGAGCGCCTTGGGCGGAACCAACCCGGACCCCGCAACGGCGGGCGGCCTGTTCGACCAAACAGCGGCCAAGACATCTGAGCCCTGATCAGTTCAGGGGCATCACAGCCCTATCGGCAAGGGGAGGAGCCTTCGCGGGTTCCTTCCCTTGTTTTGGACCCATGTGTCTGCAGCCCGTATAATGGGGTATTTGTCCGGCAGGTATTGTTCCGCTGGAACAACAAAGCTTCGGAATGCGTTGAATCTTATGATGCAGCACAGAGCACACAGTAGTCCGGCGGCGTCTCGACGCTGCCGGCTAGCGCGGGTTTCCATTCCGCGAACCGACCAGAGGGAGAAATCATGAGCGATCGCAGCCTGCGGGGTATGCGCCTTGGCGCGCAGAGCATGGAGACAGAGTCAGGCGTCGAGCCGGCTCCGCGCCAGCGTGTCGAATACCGTTGCGAGGACGGCGAGCAGGTCTTCGTCACTTTCTCCTCCGAAGCAGAGATCCCGCCGGTGTGGGTTTCCAAGACCGGCAAGGAAGCGCTGCTGGTCGACGGCGAACGCCCCGATACCAGCAATGACAAAGCAGTGCGCACGCACTGGGACATGCTCCTGGAACGCCGCTCCCTGCCGGAGCTGGAACAGATCCTGGAAGACCGGCTGACCATCCTGCGCGAACGCCGCGGAGAGCGCCGCTCGGCCTAGGCTCCGCCAGCCACAACGTAAAGGAACTGCCCCGGCACATGGTGCCGGGGCAGTTCCTTTTCTGTTGCAGGTGGCCGGAATCTACCGCTTCGCCGTGGCCTTGCGGGTGAGGGTGTTCCAGCGGGCGGCCAGGCCCCATTTGGTGACGTTGATCATGGCCTCGACAACGATATTGCCGCTCATCTTCGAAGCGCCCAGTTCACGTTCCACGAACGTGATGGGGCGTTCCTCGATGCGCAGGCCCATCCGCGCCACGCGCCAGGCCAGGTCCACCTGGAAACCGTAGCCCACGGAATCCACCTGGTCCAGGTTGAGCTTCTCGAGGGTGGACCTGCGGAAGGCGCGGTAGCCGCCGGTGACGTCCTTGATCTTCAGGCCCAGCATCAGGCGGGCGTACGTGCTGCCCACCCGTGAAATGGCCTGGCGGTACAGCGGCCAGTTGACCACGCTCCCGCCGGGAACCCAGCGCGACCCCATGGCCAGGTCTGCGCCCTGCTCCACGGCCTCAAGCAGCTGGGGAAGCTGTTCGGGCTGGTGGGAGCCGTCGGCGTCCATCTCCACAAGCACGTCGTAGCCGGCGTCGAGTCCCCACTTGAACCCGGCGATGTAGGCGGCGCCGAGTCCTTCCTTGCCCTTTCGGTGCAGGACGTGGACCTGGGAATCTTCGGCCGCTTTGGCGTCGGCCAGCTGGCCGGTGCCATCGGGGCTGTTGTCATCCACTACCAGCACATCCGACGCCGGCACGGCGGTCCGAAGGCGCTGGAGCGTCTTGGGCAGCGATTCCAGTTCGTTGTAGGTGGGGATGATCGTAAGGACGCGCACAGAGGGCCTTTCCTGGTGGGAGCGGTCGGTGCACCGGCCGGCAAGCAAGCTGCCTGTTGGCGCAACTACCAAGTATAGGACGGGTGGCTGGGTCAGGATCGCAAGGCCGGGCTTGCGAACAGTTCGACGCCGTTCCGCACCGTCTGCAGGCAGGCGGGGTCGGATCCGGTGTCCAGGGCGGGCAGCAGCGGTGTGCGCGCCCGGGGATCGGTGCTCCAGGACTGGACGCGGCCGTCGGCCACCTGGACCATCAGCTCTTCGACCTCCCACACGGCAAAGCTTGCCGGCGCTCCCGGTACCAGCTGTCCGGCCATGGGGTCGGAGTACTTGGCGGCCCGCCAGCCGGCTCGGGTATGCCCCAGGAACGCGGCCCGGGCGGAGATGCGCTGACCGTCGTTGTGGTGTTCCAGGCATGCACGCACGCTCGACCAGGGGCGGAGCGGAGTCACCGGGCTGTCACTGCCGAAGCATACGGGCACACCTGCGGAGTACAGGGCAGCGAACTGGTTCATGGACCCGCTCCGGTCCCCCAGGCGCTGGCCATACAGGCCGCCTGATCCGCCCCACGCTGCATCGAATGCCGGCTGGGCGCTGACGGTCACCGAATATTTGGCAAGCCGGGCTACCGCATCGGCGTCCGTCATTTCCACATGTTCAAAGCGGTGGCCTGCCGCGCGCACGCGCTGCTCCCCTACCTGTTCCGCCGCCAGGTCCAGCGCAGCGAGTGCCGTATCCAGGCCTGCGTCGCCTATGACATGGAACCCGCCCTGGATGCCGGCCAGCGAGCAGGCTGCCAGGTGCGCCGCAGCTTCCTGAACGCCCAGGTACAGGCTGCCACGCTCCTCGGGGGCGTCACTGTAGCCGGTGCGCAGGGCTGCGGTGCGTGAACCGATCGAACCATCAATGTTCAGGTCACCTGCCAAGCCGCGGATATCGAAGCCAAACTGCGAAACAAGGCTGCGTGCCTGTTCCTCGGTTGCGGCCAACTCGCCCCAGTAGGGCAGGATTTCCGGTTGTGCAGGCCTTCCGGAACCCTCGGTGTTCCACGCGGCCGCAAGACGCAAGTCATCCGCGCCACCAATGTGCGGGGCGCCCATCTCGGCCAGGGCCACGTAGCCATTCGCTGCCGCCTCTGCCAGGGCCTTCGCCTGGTATCCGCGAAGGACGTCGGCGGGTAAGCGGCGCGCGGACCGCCTGGCAGCCGCATGGGCCGCGCGCGAGACTCTCGCACCGCCGTCGTACCCCTCTGCGTCCTGCAGGCCAGGCTCCCGTGCCAGGGCACCCGAGACCAGCGCAGAGTGGACGTCCACGCGCGACAGGTAAACGGACCGGCCGCCGGCCGCCCGGTCCAGTTCGTCAGCGGTGGGCAACGTCGCGTCGGTCCATTGCGTCTCGTCCCAGCCATGACCCAGGACGGGCCCGCTGCCGCTGGCCGAAGCAACGGCGTCCAGCAGTTCCCGGGCGGAGTTCACGGATGCAAGCTTCAGGGAGCCGAGGGCTATGCCGGTTTCCGTAAGGTGCGCATGTGAATCCACAAACCCCGGCGTGACAAGGGCGCCCCGCAGGTCGATGATGTCCATCGTTGAATCAGCAATGGAGGACGCCGCCTGCTCGGACCCCACCCAAGCCACGGTATCGCCGTCCACCAACATGGCCGTGGCGAACGGATCGGCCGCGGTGTAGACGGATCCGTTGCGGTAGAGCACTGCCTTGGAACGGGAATTGGACTCTGGACCGGACGTGGTCATTGGCGAAAGGCTCCTCGCATAGGGGCGTGCCGGAACAGTCCCGGCACCATGGGGCAGGCGGTACGTTTACTGGACAGATGAATAGGCCACGACGCCGCGGCGGATCAGGTTGATTGCCTCGCCGCACAGCCGGGCGAGCCGTGGTTCGAGGCCTGGAATCTTGGCGATCTGGTCCAGCAGGTCCACCACCTGCTTGACCCAGCGGACGAAGTCTCCGGCGGCGAGGTCGGTGCCGCTCAGCACATCCTGCAGGTGGCGCCCACGGGCCCACTTGTAGACGGGCCACACCAGGCCGAGTTCGGGCTCACCAGTAAGCGGCAGCTTGTTCGCTTCTTCGACGTCCTCAAGCGCGGACCATTCCCGGACTACGATGTCCACTGACGTTTCCAGGGAGACGCTGGGCATCCGGGGGCGCAATCCGCGGTCCTCGCGCTTTGCCTGGTACACGAGCACGCTGGCCAGGGCGGCAACCTCGACGGCGTCGAGGTCGCCGAAGGCGCCAAGGCGGAGCGACTGGGAAATCAGGAGGTCCTTCTCTCCATAGATCCGCCGGAGCCGCTGCCCGTCCGGACTGATGGCCAGCCGCCCGTCAGTTGAGGCGTCGAGGTAGCCGTAGGCGGACAGGACGTCGCACACCCGGTCAAAAGTCTTGGCAATGGTATTGGTCCGCCCCTGGATCTGGCGTACCAGGTTGTCCGTTTCGCGACGCAGCTTCCACCAGCGCTCGGACCAGCGGGCGTGGTCTTCCCGTTCGCTGCACCCGTGGCACGGGTGGGCGCGCAGGGCACGCCGGAGATCGGCAATGCGCTTCTCCTGGTCCGGCAGCGCAGTGGCAAGCCCAAAATCGTTGTTGCGGTTGTGGCCCGGCGCGGGCGGCCGGTTCTCGCGCAAGGCGTTCCTGGCCGAGGACGCAAGATCGCGGCGCGACTTGGGGACCTTGGCATTGAAGGACTTGGGGATGCGGATCCGGGTAACGGGCGCGATGGGGCCCTCCAGGTCGTCCGTGCCGATCCTGCGCAGCTGGTTATCGAGGGTCAGCACAGCGGGCCTCGGTTCCCTGCTGCTGTGGTCCGAGCTGAGCACGATGGCCGGTCCGGGTGCCCGGCCGCCGGGAACATCGACCACATCACCGGGCATGAGGCGGGCCAGGGAGTCGTCGCTCATGGACTTGCGTGCGCGGGTTGTGGTGCGCGACGCAGCGTTTTCCACGTCCGATAGTTCGCGGCGCAGCCGTGCGTATTCAGTGAAGTCACCCAGGTGGCAGGTCATGGATTTGGCGAAGCCCGCAAGGGACTCCTCACGGCTGCGCACCTGCCTGGCCAGGCCCACCACGGACCGGTCCGCCTGGAACTGTGCGAATGAGGACTCGAGGATTTCCCGGGCCCGGGCGCGGCCGAACTGGGCCAGGAGGTTGATGCTCATGTTGTACGTGGGACGGAAACTGGAATTGAGCGGGTAAGTGCGCCTGGAGGCCAGGCCGGCCACCGCTGTCGGGTCCCCACCCGGCTGCCACAGGACCACGGCGTGGCCCTCGACGTCGATGCCGCGCCGGCCCGCGCGTCCAGTGAGCTGCGTGTACTCGCCGGCGGTGATGTCCACGTGGGCTTCGCCGTTGAACTTGTCGAGCTTTTCCAGCACCACCGACCGGGCCGGCATGTTCACGCCCAAGGCAAGGGTCTCCGTGGCGAAGACGGCCTTGACCATTCCGTCGGCGAAGAGCTTCTCCACCACTTCCTTGAAGGTGGGCAGCATCCCGGCGTGATGGGCGGCGAATCCGCGGAGCAACCCGTCGCGCCAGCTCCAGAAACCGAGGACGTCGAGGTCATCCGGCGGAATGTCGTGGCCGGCCTCATCGACGCGTTCGGCGATGATCCGCTGTTCCTTTTCGGTGGTCAGCCACAAACCGGAAGCAACACACTGGGCCACTGCGGCGTCGCAGCCGGCCCTGGAAAAGATGAACGTGATGGCGGGCAGCAGGTCCATCCGGTCCAGGCTGGCGATGACCTGGGGACGGCTGGCCCGCCGCACGCCCGTTTGTTCGGCAGGGCGCGCCGGCCGGTCGTTGCCCCGCCGGCCGCGCTGCACGCGGCCGGGCCGGCTCCGGAAACCCTGTTGACCTTCGTTGCGGGCCACGGTCAGGAGTTCCGGGTTGACGTCGAAGCCGCGGTTCGTGTCTTTGTTCCGGTTTTTGCCGCTGACGTCTTGGGGCTGTTCATCCTCAGCAGCATCGACCGCAGGGGCGATTTCGTCGAAGGTGGTTTCCCCGGCGAACAGGTCCATGATCCGCCGGCCCACCATGACGTGTTGCCAGAGGGGAACCGGCCGGTGTTCCGAGACGATGATGTCCGTGTCACCGCGGACAGTGTCCAGCCAGGCCCCGAACTCCTCAGCGTTGGAGACCGTGGCGCTGAGGGATACCACTTGCACCTCGCTTGGCAGGTGGATGATGACTTCTTCCCACACGGCGCCGCGGAACCTGTCGGCCAGGTAGTGCACTTCGTCCATGACGACGTACCCCAGGTCGTCCAGGGTGGCGGAATCGGCGTAGAGCATGTTGCGGAGGACTTCGGTGGTCATGACCACCACGGGAGCCTCGCCGTTGATGCTGGTGTCGCCGGTCAGCAGGCCGACATTTTCGGCCCCGTACTTCTCGCCGAGTTCGCTGAATTTCTGGTTGCTGAGCGCTTTGATGGGGGTGGTGTAAAAGGCCTTGAGGCCACGCTTGAGTGCCAGGTAGATGGCGAATTCCCCGACGATGGTCTTACCTGCACCCGTCGGAGCGGCCACCAGGACGCCCTTGCCCCCTTCAAGGGACCGGCACGCCTGCCGCTGGAAGTCGTCGAGTTCGAAGTCGAGGGTCTGGATGAAGGCACCGAGGTCCGTGGCGGCCTCCGCGCGCCGCTCCGCGCTGGCCCGGTACCTTTCGGCGGGTGAGGGTTCTTCGACATCGTCACCCGGCCCCGGCGAGAACGGTCCGCTGGTGGTTGGGCCTGTGGAGAACGGCCCGGTATTGGAGGACATACACCAAGCCTAATGGGAGCTTAGAGGTTCCCCAGTTCACTGCTGGGGGTTGCGACGTCTGCGGTGGCTTCCGTTTCGGCAGCTGCCTTCGACTCGCGGCGCGCACGGCGTTTGTCGTTCATGAGGCAGACGCCGATCGCTGCGAAGAACAGCACCAGCAATGGCCCCGCGAGCATGAACATGGAAATGGCATCGGCGCCGGGCGCCGCGATGGCCGCCAGCACGAAGACCAGGAAGACTGTGATGCGCCAGGCTTTGAGGATGGTGCGTCCGGACAGGATGCCGGCCATGTTGACGCCCACCAGTACGACGGGCACCAGGAAAGCTATACCCAGGACCAGGACCATGCGCGTAACGAACTCGATGTAGGTCCGCGCGTCAATGACGCTGGATGAGCCTTCGGGTGTGAACTGTGTCAGCGCATGGACCACCTGGGGTACCACCAGCCAACCGGCCCAGATCCCGGCAAGGAACAGCGGAACCGCCGCAGCCATGTAGCCCAGCGTGTAGCGGCGCTCCTTCGACGTCAGGCCCGGGGTGATGAAAGCCCACAGCTGGTAGATCCAGATGGGGCTGGAGATGACCACGCCGATGAGGAGCGACATCTGGAGCTTGAAGTCGAACGGCGACGCGATGCTGCCGAAGTTGATGGCGGCGAGCCCGCCGGTCTGATCGGAAATGCGGTTGACGGGCTCTGCCAGGGCCTTCAGCAGCGGATCGTAAAGTATCCAGCCGCCGATGCCCCCGATGACGACACCGATCGCCGACTTGATGAGCCGGTTCTTCAGCTCCTTGAGGTGGTCCCAGAGGGACATCCGCCCCTCGGGGTTGGCTTTACGGGCCCGCTTCAGTGCCACTGGGGTTTAGGCGCGGTTCGACGGCGGAACGTCAGTGCCGTCGGTCGGCTCTCCCGGCTTCGCCTTGGGGTGGTTCACGATGGTTCCCTCCACCGGGCCGGAGGCGTCGGTGGACTCGGTTTTGCCGTCGTTCTTCATTTCCTTGACCTCGGACTTGATGATCCGCATGGACTGGCCAAGGCTGCGCGCCATGGCAGGGAGCTTGGGCGCGGCAAAGAGAAGCAGTGCAACGACGATGATAATGACGATGGGCCAGGGGCCATCAAAGAGTCTTCCCATGGGAAATCCTTTCCTCTAAAAACATCCTACTTCTATGTGAAGTCGAGATCTGTGAGAGCCTGCGGCTGGCCCCGGTCCTTCTTGCGCTGCACTCGCCGAAGGCGGCGTTCTTCCCGGCGGGAGGACTTGGATGCCTCGTAATCATGTCGCATGTCGGCTGGCGAGGCAAAAACGGCAGAGCCCGCGGCCGGACGGCCCATGCTGTCCTGTCGATCCTGGAGATCAGCCCCGTGGAGCGGGCCAACGTGGCCCAACTTGTCGCCGGCGGCACCCAGGTCCTTGACCGTGGCCATGAACTTACGGAACAGGCGAACGCCCAGCACAAAATAGAAGAGGAGTGACACGGCAACCAACGCCACCCATAACAGGATCCAGAACCACCAAGGCATGCTGAGAAGTCTAGCCGCCGTACCTTGCCAGGGCGGCTTCCAGCCAGTCCCGGGCCGTGTCAGCAAGCCCGGAAGGTTCGAGGATCCGGACCGCTCCCCCGTGCTGGGCCACGAACATTGGCAGCCAGCCGGTGCTTCCGAACCGTATCTCCGCCACGAGTCCGCCGTCGGGAAGGTCCGCCGTGCGGTCCGCGTAGTAATCCTCCGCCAGGCCCCGGCCCTGCCTGGTGAGCTGCACGGTGACCGTTGTGTCGTCGTCGTTCGGCGTAAAGAGCTTGGCCGGTACACCCTCCGCGGGCGTCCTGTTCCCTGCCACGCGGTTCCCGTTCGGGTGGACATCCTGCACCCGGTCCAGCCGGAAGTTCCGCAACCCGTTGACCCGGTGGCAGAACGCCTCGAAATACCAGGTGTTATCCAGCGAATAGAGCCGGAGCGGGTCGACGTCGCGCTCGGACACGGCGTCCCGCTGCGGCGACAGGTACGTGAGATGGAGTTGTGCACGCGAGGCGATGGCCTCCCTCACCGTTGCGTGGGTTGTTGCGTCGCCGGGTGCAACTTCCGGGCCGGACAGGGAAGCGGCGCGCAGGCCCTCCTCCCCTGCCGCCGCCAGCAGCTTCAGCGTCACCGATTCCAGGGCACCCCCTTCGGCGACGTCCGGCAGCCCGTTCAGCGTTTCGAGGCCGGTGAGGAGCGCGCAAGCTTCCTCCACGGTGAAGCGAACCGGCTTCTTCAGGTCCAGGTCCTGGGTGATGAAGACATGGTCGTCTTCCCACTGGATGTCCAGCAGGTCATCGGGGTAGCCCTCGGGCAGGCCCGAACAGATGAGGATCCGCAGGTCATCCTCGAGTTCACCGCGGCTCACCCCGAAGTGCTCAGCGACGTCCTGGATGTGCAGGCCCTGGTTGTGGACCAGGAACGGGACCAGCTGGAGCATGCGTTTGAGCTGGTCCTCCGAGGTGCCTTTGCGCACCTTGCGTACGGGGGCGGCCGGGAAAGCATACTCAGGGGCAGGTGCGGCACTGAACGCGGCTGCGGCTCGCAACCTGCGCTCCACGGCCCGGACCAGTTCAGCGGGGGCGACCGGCAGCGCGTCGGGACCGTAGGACGCAAGCTCCTCGGCCAGGACTTCCGGGTCGCGGAAGTCAAGGCTAAGGCGTTCGTGGCCTTCGGCAGCTGCCCGGGCGGCGGGCTCCTGTTCGGCTCCGGCGTCCTTTGCCCGGCCCCTCAGCGCCAGCAGGCGTCCTTTCCGGACATCCACGACGGCGGTGCGGAGCGGCAGTTCCGGCAGGCGGGCAAGCTCCAGCCGGATGTTGAAGTCGGCAGGCGGCTCGAAGGACTCTTTCGGGAGCGTCGTGACGGGACCCGTGAAACGCGATAGGCGGAAGTGCCGGGGCTCCTGCCGTGCCCGGTCATACCCCATCAGGTACCACTGCCCGAAGCGGCTCCCCAGGCCCCACGGTTCAACGGTGCGGACTTCTTCCCTGCCGGTGGTGCCGGCCAGGTAGGGGAAGGTCACGGCGTGCCGGGAGTGCATGGCCGCCACGAGGTCGTCGAATGCCTGGCCTGCCGGCCTGATGCGGGGCTGGACGCCCGAGGGAAGTTCGACGTCGGCCATCCGCCCGGACGCCTGGAGCTTGCGGAGCGCGCTCTGGGCAGCGGTGCCGAGGGCTGCGCGTTCCCAGAGCTGGGATGCCAGCAGCAGGACTGTCCACTCTTCCGGACCGAGCTCGACGTCGGGAAGCCGGTTGGATTCCTTACCGATCCGGTAGCGGGTGGTGGCGGGGTCGTCCTCGCTCCAGCCAAGGTCCGTCAGGGTTTCAACGTCGAAGCCGAACTGGCGCAAATCATTCTTGTCCCGTTCGAACATCCGGCCAAATGCGACGTCGTTACCGGACTCGTCGTGGTAGACCTTCTGCCTCAGTTCGCTGCGGCGAAGCCCGTAACGGGTGTTGAGCAAGGCGATCAGGAGGTTCAGGAGGCGCTCAGTTCGGGATAGGGACACCCTGTGTACGTTACTAAAGTCCGTGCCCGAACGCAGAAAGCGCGGCAGCCCGCGGGACTGATGTCCTGCGTGCTGCCGCGCTTCAGACGGCGGAGCTGCGCCGTGCGTCTCCGGCCCGGTCTAGCGGACTCCGACCAGGTCCACGACGAAGATCAGGGCCTCGTTGGGGGCAATCGCCCCACCGGCGCCACGGGAGCCATAGGCCAGTTCCGAGGGGATTTCGAGGCGGCGGCGGCCGCCCACTTTCATGCCCAGCAGGCCCTGGTCCCATCCCTGGATGACCTGGCCGACGCCGACGCGGAAGTCCAGCGGCGCGCCGCGGCCCCAGGAGGCGTCAAACTCTTCGCCGGTGGACCAGGCAACGCCCACGTAATGGGTGGAGACGGTGTCGCCGGCTTTGGCTTCGCGGCCGTCACCCTCGATGAGGTCGGTGATCACGAGTTCGGTGGGGACATCGCCCTGGGGGAAGTCGATTTCAGGCTTAGTGCGGTCGAACTCCCGCTGTCCAAATGACATGCTTGCTCCTTTGATCTGTGCTGTGAAGATGCTGGTGTTAATTCCGCGGACTGGCCGCGGCCCGTCTGTAAGTGTGGCTACTTGGCGCCGAGGATGTCCACTACGAAGACAAGATCGCCCTTGGCTTCGCCTTGTCCGGCGTCACCGTAGGCCAGGTCCTTGGGGATCACCAGGAGGACCCGGGAGCCCACCGTCTTGCCGGCGAGGCCCTGGGTCCAGCCTTCAATGACCTGGTTCAGCCCAAAGCTGGCCGGTTCGCCGCGGTCGAAGCTGGAGTCGAACTTGGTGCCGCCCACCAGGTTGACGCCCACGTAGTTGACGGTCAGGGTGTCAGTCTCCTTGACGGTCGCCCCGGTGCCCTTGATGAGGTCCTGGGAGACCAGTGCGGTGGGGGCTGTTGCGCCTTCAACGTTGATTTCCGGTTTGCCGTCTTTTTCCGTCACGGTGGGCAGGCCTGCCGGCGGGGTGACGGTTTCGCCCTGGGGCTTGTCCAGTGCGGGAGTCGCGTCAGCGGCGGAGAGCACCTTGATGATCAGCAGCTGGGTGGGGCTGGCCGGGGTGCTCGGCGCCGGGGTGGCTCCGGTTGACGGGCTGGGGCTGGCCGCGGGGGCACTCTTCTGTCCCGGCACGGCCAGTGCAATGCTGGAGCCGACCTTCGCGCCCACGAACGCGTTGTAAATGACGGCGCTGTTGGTTTTGAGGTCGTCGTTGAGTTCGAGGGGTTCGGGCTCGCTGGGGAAGGTGTCTTCCAGTGTGGAGCCGTCTGCACCGTTGAGGGCGAGGACCGAGATGTTGGCGATCTGGTTTGCCTTCACGGTGTCACCGGTTCCCTCAGCGACAACCTTGACCGTGGGCTCAGCCACTTCGAACGGTTTGGGGAAGTCCACGCCCGGGGCTTTTTTGTCCCCGTTGTCGGTCAGCTTAAGGGTGTCGAACTTGGCAGTGTCGCCAGCGGACTGGCTGGTGGGTTCCGGCTCGGCGGTCGAGCCTCCGCAGGCGGTGAGCAGCAGCAGGCCGGGCAGGAGGATTGCTAGTAGACGGCGCACGTAAAGAACTTTCGTCGGGGCAGGGTGGACGCGATGTTCCGCATGGCAGCGGACAGCATCGCTGCGGGCCCGTTAAAAGGGCCTTATCCAGAATAGCCCGTGAAGCTGGGTGTCAGCCCATAGAGTCCAGGAGGGCATCAACCCGGTCGTCCACGCTCCTGAACGGGTCCTTGCACAGGATGGTCTGGTGGGCACGGTCGTTGAGCTTCAGATGGACCCAGTCCACCGTGTAGTCACGTCCCAGTTCCTGGGCCCGGCGGACAAAGTCGCCGCGGAGTTTGGCCCGGGTGGTCTGCGGCGGTGCGTCCACGGCGTCCTTGATGACGGTGTCGTCCACCAGGCGGCGGACGGCTCCGCGGGACTGCAGCAAATAGTACAGGCCCCGGCTCCGCGAGATGTCGTGGTAGGTGAGGTCCAGCTGGGCAATTCGCGGCGCATCCAGGCCCAGCCCGTGGCGTTCGCGGTAGCTGTCCATGAGCTTTTTCTTGATGGCCCAGTCAATTTCGGTGTCGATGCTGCGTGTGTCTCCGCTTTCGATGGCCTTGAGGGTGCGTTCCCACAAGTCGAGGATCAGCGGTACGTGGGGGTTGTGGGCACCATGTTCCCGCACGAAGGCGGTGACCTTCGTCAGATACTCCTGCTGGATTTCCAGTGCAGTCAGTTGACGGCCGTTGGCCAGCCTGACCAGCGCGCGGCCACTGAGGTCGTGGGAGATTTCGCGGATGCTGCGGATGGGGTTTTCCATCCGCATGTCCCGCATGATGACGCCGGCCTCGATCATCCGCAGGACCAGGTCGACAGTGCCCACCTTCATCAGGGCGGTGGTCTCCGACATGTTGGAATCGCCCACGATGACGTGCAACCGGCGGTAGAACTCGGCATCGGCGTGCGGCTCGTCCCGGGTGTTGATGATGGGGCGCGACCTGGTGGTGGCGGAGGATACGCCTTCCCAGATGTGGTCCGCCCGCTGGGAAAAAGCGTAGGTTGCCCCGTGCGGTGTCTTGAGGATCTTGCCGGCCCCGGCGATGAGCTGGCGGGTGACGAGGAACGGGATCAGGATTTCGGCGAGCCGGGAGAACTCACCCCGCCTCGGAATCAGGTAGTTCTCGTGGCTGCCGTAGGAATTTCCGGCGGAGTCGGTGTTGTTCTTGAACAGGTAGACAGTGCCATTGAAGCCCTCGGCGGCGAGGCGTGCCTGGGCTTCGTCTACGAGGTCGTCCAAAATGAGTTCGCCGGCCCGGTCGTGTGCGATGAGCTGGGCAAGATCGTCGCACTCGGCAGTGGCGTACTCGGGGTGGGATCCGACGTCCAGGTAGAGCCGGGAACCGTTCGTGAGGAATACGTTGGACGAACGGCCCCAGCTCACAACCTTGCGGAACAGGTAGCGGGCTACCTCCTCCGGGGCAAGAGGCCTCGAATCGGGGCTTGAATACGAGATTCCGAATTCTGTTTCGATGCCGAAGATTCTCTTGTCCATCTCTCCTCCTACGCCAGCAATGCAGTGATGTCTGCGTCGTTGAGCCTGCGGAAGGCACGGCGGGCGCCGCGGACTTCCTCCGAGTGCCGGTCAAGGACCGCCACTTCAATCGCGCGTGCCGGGACGGGCTTGGCGGTTTCTTCGGCCTCGGGTGCGGGAGCGAGGCCGTTGAGGGCGAGGCGGACGGCGTCCGGGAACCCCAGTGACGCCCGCCAGCCCTGGTCAATGGCTGAGGCGACGCGGTCTGCCTGGCCGCCCATCACCACGAAGCTGTGTTCGTCGGCGATGGAGCCGTCGAACGTCAGGCGGTAAAGGTGGTCCTCAGCCTGCGTGGCACCTACCTCGGCCACGGCCAGTTCCACTTCGAACGGCTTCTGTTCGGCCGTAAACACGGCGCCAAGGCTTTGGGCGTACACGCTGGCAAGTCCGCGGGCGGTGACATCCTCGCGGTCGTACGAGTAGCCGCGGACATCCGCATAGCGCACTCCGGCCTGGCGCAGGCTTTCGAACTCGTTGTATTTGCCGACGGCGGCGAAGGCGATCTTGTCGTAGATCTCACCGATTTTGTGGAGTGAGGGAGAGGGGTTTTCAGCTACCAGGGCGATACCGTCTTCGCAGCTGATCACCACCACTGACTTTCCCCGCGCGATGCCCTTCCGTGCGAAGTCCGCACGGTCCTTCATCAGCTGTTCGGGAGAGACATAGAACTGCTGCGTCATATCAGGCCTCCCGTCCGGCAATGGTGCGGGCCTCGATGACGCTCAGTGAGGCAGCGGCGAGTTGTTCATCCGCCACGCGGCGGGTGCCGGTGTTGTCCACCGTGTACACCACAGGCCAGAGCCTGCGCACGGTATCCGGGCCTCCTGTGGCGGAGTCGTCATCTGCGGCGTCAAACAGCGCCTCGATGGCAACGGAGACGGCTTCCTCTGCGGAGAGGTTGGGGCGCCAAAGTTTTTTGAGGGCTCCACGGGCGAAGACCGACCCGGAACCCACCGTGTGATGTTCGTGTTCTTCGTACCGGCCGCCGGTCACGTCGTACGAGAACAGCCTGCCGACACCGGCGCTGGTATCGAAGCCGGCGAAAAGGGGTACTACAGCCAAACCCTGAAGGGCCAGGGGAAGGTTCCCGCGGATCATCGCCCCCAGCCTGTTTGCCTTGCCTTCAAGGCTGAGGAGGGTCCCTTCGATTTTTTCGTAATGTTCCAGTTCCACCTGGAACAGCCGCGTCAGGTCAATGGCGATGCCCGCGGTGCCGGCGATGCCCAGGACGGAGTACCGGTCAGCCGGAAACACTTTCTCGATGTGCCTGCTGGCAATGACGTTGCCCATGGTGGCCCGCCGGTCCCCTGCCATCAACACGCCGCCGTTGTAGCTCATGGCCACGATGGTGGTGGCATGGGGCACCTGGAGCGGGGCGGCGGCCGTTGCGCCGCCCTGCCCTGAGCGGTTGAACGGCAGAAGCTCCGGCCGGTCGCGCTGAAGGTGTTCGGTGAATGACGAGGTGGCGTTCGCGGCTACCTTGTTGGCGGTTGATTCCTGCACTCATGCACTCCTAAAACGTGGTGTTCAACGTCGGTACAGATTCCGGCCGTCCGCGGCTTCCGCCATCATCCGGGTCCGGGTTACTGGCCGCCCTTTTGGACGAAAGCCCGGACGAATTCCTCGGCGTTCGATTCAAGGACGCCGTCGATTTCGTCGAGCAGGTCGTCCACGCCTTCGGTCGATGCCGAGGCCTGCGCCTCCGGGGGTGCGGGCGGTGCCTCGGGAATGTCTTCGTCGACCTGGCTGTCGCGTGATTGCGGCTGCTGCTGCTCCTGGCCTGCCATTGCTATCCCTTCCCTTTTGTTGCCGGCGGATCCGGCCGATCCACCAATATATGCCCATCCTGCCACGCCCCGGGGCGTCCCGTGCGGTTTACGCCGCAGGCGGAGCGGTGTTGTGTCCCAGCAGTTCACCGAGGAACGGACCGGCCTCGCGGTAGCGCTCAAACAGGGCCCCCGTCAGGGCCTTTGTACCGCGAAGGGGCTCGCGGGTGGGCACCCGCTGCAGCCGTCCGTAGCCAGGAACATCGAAGATGACGGAGTCCCAGCTGGCGCCCACTACGTCTTTGCCGAAGCTGCTGATGCATTTGCCGCGGAAGAACGCCCGGGTGTCAGCGGGCGGTTGCCCCACAGCTGCCGAGATTGCGGCGTCCTCCACCACGCGTTGCATCCGGTTTCGTGCCAGGACCCGGTAGTAGAGGCCCTTCTCCGGGCGGATGTCGGCCCACTGGAGATCCACCAATCCCAGCCGGGCGTCATCCCAGTCCAGGCCATCACGCTGACGGTAGCCGTCCAGGAGCGACAGCTTGGCAAGCCATTCCACCGAGGACGCCGCGGCCGCCCGGTTGCTGTCCAGCTGAGTGAGGACTTCAGCCCAGCGTTCAAGGACCTCGTGGGTATGGCCGTCACCGTCCACGGCGTCGCCGACACCGGTGTCCTGGGCCAGCTTGGCCGCCGCCTCGTGGTACATCCACTGCAGGTCGAGGGCGGTGACCCGCCGGCCGTCCACCAGGCGCACCGTGGCAGTCAGGGAGGTGTCATGGCTGACTGCCTGCAGGGCCCGCACGGGTTCGTGGACTTCGACCTTCGGTGCCAGCCCGGCCTCGATGAGGCTCAGCACCATGGCAGTGGTTCCGAACTTGAGATAGTTGGAGACCTGGCTGAGGTTGGCGTCGCCAATGATCACGTGGAGCCGGCGGTACTTGTCCGCCGTGGCGTGCGGTTCATCCCGGGTGTTGATGATCGGCCTGCGGATGGTTGTCTCCAGCCCTACTTCGGCTTCGAAGAAGTCCGCGCGCTGGCTGATCTGGTAACCCGCCGTCGAACTGTCCTGGCCAATGCCCAGGCGTCCGGCGCCGCACACGGCCTGGCGGCTGACGAAGAAGGGCGTCAGTCCGCGGACAATGTCGGAGAAGGGAACCGAACGTGGCATGAGGTAGTTCTCGTGGGAACCGTAGGACACTGACTTGTTGTCAGTGTTGTTCTTGTAAAGATTCACGGGAGGCAGGTCCGGGTCTGCCGCGAGCCGGCGGACCGCGGCCAAGGCCACGAGGTCCCCCGCAGCGTCCCAGGCCACGGCGTCCCGGGGGTTCGTGACCTCTGGGCTGGAATACTCGGGATGGGCATGGTCCACGTAGAGGCGTGCCCCGTTCCCGAGGACCATGTTCATCAGGAGGGACCCTGACTCGTCCTGGCCGTCGAGGTCCAGGTCTTCCCGTCCGTAGGCCAACGCCACCGCTTCGGCGTCAAGAACGGGCGGCTGGTCAGTGAGCTGGCTGGGATGGGCCGACTCCCGGTCCACGGTCCACCCGCGGGCGTCATGCAGCGGTTCCTCGTCCGTGTAATCCCAGCGGGTTTCCGCTCCGCCCGCTGCGCGCTGCCGGGTGACCTGGGCGTACGCCTGGACCACCCGGGCACTCATCATGGTGGCATTGGCCGTGGGCGCTGTCGGAGCGTGGATCCCATATTCGGTTTCTGCGCCCATGACCCGCATGGCACCGCCGGCGGGAAGGCCTCCCCCGCCCGCCGGGTCCGGTGCAGCCGTCACAGATACTGTCCGGTGGTCGGCGTGGTTTCGATGGACTTGCCGGGTTCCTGCCCGGCCTTGCCCTGGACAATCGTCCGGATGTAGGTGATCCGTTCGCCCTTCTTGCCCGAGATCCTTGCCCAGTCATCAGGGTTAGTGGTGTTCGGCATGTCCTCATGCTCCCGGAACTCATCCACCACGGCACGCAGCAGGTGCTCGATCCGAAGCCCCTTCTGCTGGCTGGTGAGCAGGTCCTTGATGGCGTACTTCTTGGCACGGTCCACCACGTTCTGGACGACGGCGCCGGAGTTGAAGTCCTTGAAGTACAGCATCTCGGTGTCCCCGTTGGCATAGGTCACTTCGAGGAACTCGTTGGACTTGTCAGTGGAGTACATGGCCTCCACGGTCCGCTGCACCATGGCGTCCACCGTGGCCTGCACGTCGCCGTTGTGCTCGGCAAGGTCGGACTCGTGGAACGGCAGGTCCGGAGTGATGTACTTGTTGAAGATGTCCGCAGCCGCTTCGGCGTCGGGGCGGTGGATCTTGACTTTGACGTCCAGGCGGCCGGGCCTGAGGATGGCGGGATCGATCATGTCCTCGCGGTTGGAGGCGCCGATCACGATCACGTTGTCCAGCCGTTCCACGCCGTCGATCTCGCTGAGCAGCTGCGGGACGATGGTGGTCTCGACGTCGGATGAGATGCCGGTGCCCCTGGTCCGGAACAGCGAATCCATCTCGTCGAAGAAGACGACCACCGGGCTGCCGTCTGACGCCTTCTCACGGGCACGGGCGAAGATCAACCGGATGTGCCGCTCGGTTTCGCCCACGTACTTGTCGAGAAGTTCCGGGCCCTTGATGTTCAGGAAGTAGCTTTTCAGGTCCACGTTGCCGGAGCGTTCTGCGGCGCGGGCGGCCAGCGAGTTGGCCACCGCCTTGGCGATCAGGGTCTTGCCGCAGCCTGGAGGGCCGTACAGGAGGATTCCCTTGGGGGCCTTCAGCCCGTGCTCACGGTAGAGGTCGGGGTGGAGGAACGGCAGCTCCACGGCGTCGCGGATTTGTTCGATCTGCGGGCCAAGGCCACCAATGTCCTCGTAAGTGATGTCCGGAACTTCTTCGAGAACCAGGTTCTCGACCTCGGAGCGGGGCACCTTCTCGAGTGCGTACCCTGTCCGTGAATCGATGGACAGGGCGTCGCCCACGCGGAGCTTTTGTGCGAGCAGGACACCCGAGAGCCGGACCACGCGTTCTTCGTCGGCCCGGCCCACGACGAGTGCCCGGTCGGCCCCGAGCATTTCCTTGAGCGTGGCCAGCTCTCCGGCACGTTCGTAGCCCAGGCCCGCCACTATGAGCAGGGCCTCGTTCAGCAGGACCTCCTGGCCCACGGCGAGCTGGTTGATGTTCACCAGGGGGCTGAGGCCGACGCGCATCTTCCGGCCCGCGTTGAAGATGTCCGCAGACTCCTCCGTTGCTGCCTGTCCGCTGCTGCCCGGGGCCGGTTGCCGACGCGGGTTCAGCTGCAGGATGGTGCCAAAGCTGTACGGTGGCTGCCCCTCCTGGTCCAGCGCGTTCTTGAGGCGGAGGATCTCCGCCTTCGCGGTTTCAAGCATGCTGACCAGCTTGGTGTTGTTCTGCGTTGCCGCAGCCAACTGGCGGTCGATGTGCCTGAGTTTGTCCCGGAGGATGTTGACCTGGCGGTCGGCAACCGAGAGGTCATTGGCGGCAAATTGCTCTGCCGGTGTACGTCCGGAGTCCTGGTTCGGTGTCTCCATGATGCATCAGCCCCTTCCTGCTCTTCTCTTAAGACATTAGTCCCAAGAGGGCAGCTAGGGATGGAGACTCCCGAAATGTGGACTAGTTCGTGACCTCGGGCGTGTCCTTGACGTTGGTCCCGGCAATCGCATCGCGGGCGGCGCGGCGGAGTTTCTTGTCCGACACGGCCCGCTCCCCCACGGCCCCGGGGGTCCAGGCGTTGACGTCTTCTTCGTTGAATTCAGTCTTCGACGGCCGGCGTTTGACGGAGATGCCGGTCACGCCGTCGGCGAGCCGCCGGGTGACCAGCAGGAACCCGGTGTGGGCCACCATGCGGTGGTCCGGGCGGACGGCAAGGCCTTCGAGGTGCCAGCCGCGGACCATTGATTCCCAGGCGTCCGGTTCGGTGAACCGGCCGTCTGCGCGGATGGCTTCAGCCGTGCGGGAGAGCTGGGTGACGGTGGCGACGTAATTGATCCAGACGCCGCCGGGGGCAAGCACGGTAGCGACGGCGTCGAGGCATTCCCAGGGTGCAAGCATGTCCAGGACAACACGGTCCACGGAGCCGGGGGCTTCGCTGCGGACCACCTCTTCCTGGAAGTCGCCGAGGGAGATCTGCCAGGCCGGGTGCGGGCCGCCGAAGATTGTCTCCACGTTGCCGCGGGCGATGTCCGCAAACTCTTCCCGGCGTTCGAAGGAGTGCAGGTAGCCCTGGTCCCCCACGGCGCGCAGCAGGGAGATGGAGAGGGCACCCGAGCCGACGCCGGCCTCAACGACGCGTGCCCCGGGGAAGATATCCGCCATGGTGACGATCTGCCCCGCGTCCTTGGGGTAGACGACGGCGGCGCCGCGCGGCATCGACAGGACGAAGTCTGAGAGCAGGGGGCGCAGCGTCTGGTACTGCTGGCCCACGTTGTTCACCACAACTGAACCGTCCACCTTGCCAATGATTTCGTCGTGGTTCAGGAAGCCCCGGTGGGTGTGGAAGGCCCCGCCGCGTTCAAGGGTTACGGTGTTCATCCGGCCCCGCTCGTCGGTCAGCTGGACGCGTTCGCCTTCACGGAAGGGTCCGCGGCGCCGCGCGGCTCCGACGGGCTGAGAACCGCTGGCTGCGCCACCGGCCCCGGCTGCTGCTGTGGCGTCGTTGACGGCAGTTTCGCTGCTCATGATGTTCCTCACTCCTGTAAACCTGTGGTGCCTGCGCATGGCTGCCGGGTGATTGCGTCGGCGGCATGGCACACCGGCAGGTAACTCTACCGGTTCCGGCCCCTCCGCTGCTCCCGGGAGGGCTGCCCGGGGTTCTTATGCCTGGCGGGTGCGGCGGTTCTTCCCGGTAATGGCGGCGAGGACCGCGTCCTGCGACAGCAGTCCGGTCACCGCCCCGTTGTGGTCAACGACGGCGTAGTGTTTGCCCTCAACCTGGGCGAGGAACTGGATAAGTTCCTGCCCCTTCGACCATTCCGGGACGTAGGCGCCAGGGGCCAGTGCGAAGGACACGGCGGTGACCGGAGTGGATCCTGCCGCTGCTTCGGGAACGGATGCCAGGGCGGCCGGGTCAACAACCCCCTGCGGCCGGCCGTCGGGGCCGCAGACAACCACCGACTTATGGGCGGCCGCACCGTAGCCCAGGAGGTCCCGGACTGAAGCCGTGGCGGGCACCGCGATGGCCGGCGTGGAAAGTCCCGCGGCCGTCACCAGCGGCAGCCGCGCCCGGAGGGTGCCTTGCTGGATCGAGGCCGAGGCTCCCATCCACAGGAATCCACAAACAAGGACAGTGATCATCACGAGGCTGAAATCCGGATCGCTCCCGGAAAGGAACGGCAGGAGGATGAACCATCCCACCAGCGCCACCACGATGATTCGCCCGGCCCAACCGGCCGCCACCGTGCCCTTCGCTTGGCTGCCGGTTGCTTTCCAAACGGCCGACTCGACCAGGCGGCCGCCGTCCAGAGGGAGGCCCGGAAGGACGTTGAAAACGCCGATGAGGAAGTTCGCCCACATGAAGATATTGGTCAGGATTTCCGCAACACTGCCCATGGGCATGGCAGTGAGTACCAGCCAGGCCCCGGCAGCAAGAATGAAGTTGGCGGCCGGTCCCGCCAGTGCCACCAGGACCGATCGGCCCGGGGATGCGGTGAAACTCTCAAACTGCGTATGGCCACCCCACAGGTTCAGGACTATCTTCTGTGTGGGCCAGCCGTAGACCTTTGCGGTCAGGGCGTGAGCGAGTTCATGCACAAGTACGGATATGAGCAGGAGAACTGCGTAAGCGAATGCGACGATGTAAGCGCTCGTACCCAGGGCCGGATTGTTGCGGTGCAGCACCGGCCCGTACACGATGACAGTAAACGCCGCGATGATGAACCAGGAGTACGCGAGGACCACCGGCACGCCGGCGATCCGGCCCAGGGGGATCCCTTCACGGCGCCCCGGTACAGCAGCCCCAGGGGTTGCCGGTTCCCGCATGCCGGGTTCTCCGGGCGCCGGCGCCGTCACGGCGTTGTCCCGACGGCGGTGGCGGACCCGGCAGCAGGGCTTGCCTTGCCCGCGGCGGCGAGGAGTTCCTCGAGGTCTGTGCGGGAACGACCGGCCAGCGTGTCCCACAGCGTGTAATGGGAGTGCTCGGGCAACGGGACAATGTGTGGAATGGCCACTGTGGTGACCCCGGACGCAACCGCCGCGGCCACGCCTGGTGCCGAGTCCTCCAGCGCTACGCAGTGTCCGGGATGCAGGTGCGGGTCGGTTTCCCGAAGCCGTTCGACGGCGGTCAGGTACGCCTCCGGGTGTGGCTTGCCACGGCTGACGGTATCGCCGGTTACGAGGACCTCGAAATATGGGCGGGGAAGGCTGTCCACCACCTGGCGGGCCAGCGGCCCCTCGGACATGGTGACCAGGGCGCACCGGATGCCGGCGAGGTGAAGGTCTTCGAGCAGTTCACGCGCCCCGGGCCGCCACGGCACTTCCTGCCGTACGCTGCTGACGACCTCGGCGGTGAGGTGGTCGATGATGTCCCGGATGCTGAGGGCAACCCCCGCCTTCTGCAGGAGGCCGGCGGAAAATGTCAGGGACTGCCCCACCAACTGCATGGCCTGTTCATGGGACCAGGTGCCGCCGTGGGCTTCCACCAGCGCATGCTCGGCGGCAATCCAGTATGGCTCCGTGTCCACGATGGTTCCGTCCATGTCCCAGAGGACGGCTTTGAGCGGTGATTCGGAGCCATGAAGTTGCATGCCCCAAGTCTACGGGGACATGCTGGACGGTCCCTGAGGCTACGCCCTTGGCGAATACCCGGCTGATAAGGCCCGTTGTGGCCGGTGTTTGCCGATGTTGCGGCGCTTCATTCCCTGCACGCCCGCACTCCTTGGACGTAGGGTGATGAAATGAATAGCTTCGAGGAAGACACCGCCGATACGGGTGCCGGACCCGAGCGGGAACGGTTCCTGCAGCCAGTTGCCGGGGGGCAGCGAGTCACGGTGATGCTGGCCGCCTTTGAAGGCTGGAACGACGCCGGCGAGGCCGCAAGCGACTCGTTGCGCTACCTCAACAAGCTGTGGGGCGGCAAGAAGGTTGCCTCAATCGACGCCGACGAATATTACGACTTCCAGTTCACCCGGCCCACGGTGCGCAGGAACGCGGCGGGGGAACGGAAAATCAAATGGCCTTCCACCCGGATCTACAAGGCCAGTGCGCCCAACTCCAATGTGGACGTCATCTTTGTCCAGGGCACCGAGCCCTCCTACAAGTGGCGGGCCTACACGGCCGAACTGCTGGTGCATGCCGAAGCCCTGAACGTGGACTACGTGGTGCTGGTGGGTGCATTGCTGGCCGATGTTCCGCACAGCCGGCCCATACCGGTGAGCACGTCATCGGATGATGCTCCGCTGCGGGAGCGCATGAACCTGGAAGCGTCGCAGTACGAGGGCCCTGTGGGCATCGTCGGCGTCCTGTCTGAAGTGGCCCTCCTGGCCGGGCTTCCCACCGTGTCGCTGTGGGCCGCCGTTCCGCACTATGTGGCCCAGGCGCCGTCCCCCAAAGCCCAGCTGGCACTTCTGCACCGCATCGAGGAGCTGCTCCAGGTGCCGCTGGACACCCACGAGCTGGCCGAGGAAGCGGACGCCTGGGAACGCGGGGTGGACGAGCTGGCCACCGAGGACCCGGAAATCGCGGCGTACGTCCGCCAACTGGAAGAGGCCAAGGACACGGCCGACCTTCCGGAGGCCACCGGCGAGTCGATCGCCAGGGAATTCGAGCGTTACCTAAAGCGGCGGGGCCAGGACAGACCCTGACCATTAACGGCAAAGGGGCCCGGGCGGGAATACTCCAGGCCGGGCCCCTTTGCCGTTAATTGTGGCGCGCGAAGCCTACAGCTGAACGCCCAGGAGGGCGTCGACGGCGTCCCTCACCAAGGCCTGGTCCGAAGCGCTGGCCGGGGCGCCGCCGTCGTTCGCCTGCCGTGCCCAGCGCGACACCGCCGCGACGGCCGCCGGAGCGTCCAGATCGGCTGCCAACGCTGCGCGCATCTCTTCCACCAAAGGGCCCGCGGACCCGCGCGGGGCATGATCCAGTGCCCGGCGCCAGGCGGCCAGGTCTGCCTTGGCTGCGGCGAATCCCTCGTCCGTCCAGGACCAGTCCGACCGGTAATGATGGGCCAGGATCGCCAGGCGGATGGCCGCGGGTTCCTCCCCCGCTGCACGGAGCTTGGAGACGAGTACCAGGTTGCCCTTGGACTTGCTCATCTTTTCGCCGTCCAGCCCCACCATGCCGGCGTGCGCGTAATGCCTCGCGAGGGGTACCCCGGCCAGCGAGTAGGCGTGCCCTGCACCCATTTCATGGTGCGGGAAGATCAGGTCGGAGCCGCCTCCCTGGACGGTGAAAGGTGCGGGCAGGTATTTCTGCGCAATCACGGTGCACTCAATGTGCCACCCGGGGCGGCCGTCACCCAGGCTGGCACCGGGCCAACTGGGTTCGCCGTCCCGCGCCACCCGCCACAGCAAGGGATCCAGCGCCTGCCGCTTGCCGGACCGGCCGGGGTCCCCGCCACGTTCGGCAAAGAGTTCAAGCATCTCGCTTTCGGACAGTCCCGAGATGGAACCAAGGCTCCACGCTTCGGGGGCCACTGACTGCTTTCCGGCCGCTTCGACGTCGTAATAGACGTCCCCGTCAGGCTCGCCGTTGGTTCCCGGAACTGTGTACGCAAGGCCCTGGCTGACCAGCCGTTCCACCTCGGGAACGATGAGGCTGATGGACTCCACCGCGCCAACATAGTGGTCCGGTGACAGGACGTTCAGTGCTTCCATGTCGGTCTGGAACAGGTCGATCTGGCTTTGCGCAAGCTCACGCCAGTCCACGTTGGTGGCCGTTGCGCGCTCCAGGAGCGGATCATCGACGTCCGTAACATTCTGGACATAGTCCACGTCCTTGCCGGCGTCCCGCCAGGCGCGGTTCAGCAGGTCGAAGGCGACATAGCTGGCTGCATGGCCCATATGGGTGGCGTCATACGGCGTGATGCCGCAGACGTACATGGAAGGCCGGTCCCCGGACTCCAGCACCACCTCATGGCCTGCTGCTGTGTCGAACAAGCGGATGGCAGGCATGGTGCCGGGCAGGGTTGGAACGGGGCGGGAAGTCCAGGATTTCACAGACCAAGCCTAGTGCTAGGCGCTGATGACGCCGAAACCGAGGAGCAGGTAGAGGGCCAGGCCCAGGAAGATCCGGTACCAGACGAACAGCCGGTAGCTGCGGGTGGACACGAACTTCAGGAACCAGCCAATGATGACGTAACCCACCACGAACGCGATGACTGTGGCCAACGCCGTTTCGGGCAATCCGTAAGGGCCCGTGATGCCGTCCTTGGATACCACCTTGTAGAGCTGGTACAGGCCGCTGCCAAAGACAGCAGGGATGGCCAGGAGGAAGGAGTACCGGGCGGCCGCTTCGCGTGTGTAGCCCATCAGGAGGCCGGCTGTGATGGTGCCGCCGGAGCGGGAAACGCCGGGAATAAGCGCCATTGCCTGGGCAAAGCCGTAAAGGATGCCGTGCTTGTAGGTCAGCTGGGTGAGGTCCCGTTCCTGCTTTCCGACGGCGTCGGCGACGGCGAGGATCAGGCCGAAGACGATCAGCATGGTGGCTACGATCCACATGCTGCGCAGCACCGATTCGATCTGGTCCTGGAACAGCAGCCCGAGGACGATGATGGGAAGGCTTCCCAGGATGACCAGCCAGCCCATCCGGGCATCCGGGTCCTGCCGGGACACCTTTCCGGCGAGGGAACCCGCCCACGCCTTGACGATGCGGACGATGTCCCGCCAGAAGTAGACAACGACGGCCGTTTCAGTGCCCAGCTGGGTGATGGCCGTGAAGGCTGCTCCGGGGTCCTCTGCGTTGGGCAGGAACTGCCCCACGATCCGCAGGTGCGCGCTTGATGAAATCGGTAGAAATTCGGTCAGTCCCTGCACAAGGCCCAGCAGGGCCACCTCAAACCAGTTCACGCTAAGACCCTACGGCATGGGCATGGGTGCATCTGCCCGTAAGCTTGCTGCTATGCAGCAGCGTTACGTCGGCAACAGTGGATTGCGGGTTTCAGCCTTATCGCTCGGCACCATGACGTGGGGCGGGGAAACCGACGAACAGGACGCCTCGGAGCTGCTGAGGACCTTCCTTAATTCCGGCGGCCGGCACGTGGACACGGCGGCGTCATATGCCGATGGCCGGTCCGAAGCGATGCTGGGTTCGCTGCTGGGCGACGTCGTCTCCCGCACCGGGCTGACCATCTCCACGAAGGCGGGGATGACGACGCCGGATGGCCGGCGCGGCGTCGACACGTCCAGGAATGCGATGCTCACCGGCCTTGACGCGAGCCTTGCCCGGTTGGGAACCGACTACGTGGACATCTGGTTCGCCGAGGCCTGGGACGGCAACGTTCCGCTGGACGAAACCCTTTCCGCCCTGGAGTTTGCTGTCCGCAGCGGCCGCGCCCGGTATGCCGGCATCTCGAACTACACCGGATGGCAGGCGGCGAAGGCAGCAGTCCTGGCGGGCTTCCCCCTCGTGGCGGCGCAGGCTGAATACTCCTTTCTGCACCGCAGTCCCGAGGCTGAACTCATACCGGCCGTGGAGGATGCAGGGATGGGCCTGATGGCCTGCGCACCCCTTGGCCGGGGCGTACTCACCGGAAAATACCGGGGCAGCATTCCGTCGGGTTCACGCGGCGCGTCCGCAAGGGGGTCGGCTTCCGTTGAGCCGTTCCTGGCGGAAAAACCGTCCCGCACCGTGGAAGCAGTGTGCACCGCAGCGAAGGGCCTTGGCCGGACGCCACAGGACGTGGCGCTGGGATGGCTGCTGGCGCAACATGGGGTTGCCACCGCCGTTGTGGGTCCCCGGACGCCTGTCCAGCTCAAGGAAATCCTCGAAGCCCAGCTGTCTCCGCTGCCGCCCGAGATTGCGCGGGCGCTGGAAGACGTGTCCGCCGCGGCATAAGTTGGGGCCGGCGGCCCCGGCTACTCTTCGACGATCTCCAGATCCTCGTCGTCCACGTCGCTGTCTTCGTCTTCGTCGTCCTCGTCGTCGAAGACCTGAAGCGGGGTCACTTCGTTGTAGGCCTCGTAGAGGGCGTCTTCATAAACTTCGAATGCATCTGCCACTGCAAAAAAGGCTGCCTCCACGGAGGGGTCACCGTCTCCGCGGCGGTTCGATGCTGCTATAAGGTGTTCTTCCAAAGCGGTGGTCAGGGACGAAAGCGCGACACGCGGATCGATGCTCATGACTTCACGTTAGCGGGAAAAGGACGAAAATGGAGAGCAATGAAGGAACAATTTCTCACCAGCTCGGTCCAGCGGGAACGGGACTATTTGAGGCAGTACGAGTACCTCGTGCTGACGGTAAGTCCGAACGAGTCCCTGCCTGAGGCGCGCCGCCGCCTGGTGGAACACTCCGAATACGGCAAGTGGGAACTGGAGCGCAGCAAGCTCTACATGGGCGGAGGCCGTCGTTTCTGGCTCCGCCGCCGGGTCATGCAGGTCCAGAGGACCGTCTAAGGCACGGCTCCGCACGGGTTAGCCGTCCAGCGGACCCAACCAGGCGTTTGCCACCGTGTTATGGGCGGATTCGTCGTCGGACGGATGGAACATCCCGGCCAGCACGTCGCGGTAGAGGCGCTCCAGCTCGGACCCGCGGAAGTAGCTGGACCCGCCACTGACCCTGATGGCCAGGTCCACGACGCGCCGGGCGGTTTCCGTGGCGTTCACCTTCAGCCCCACCAGCTTAGGGAACCACTGCGGTCCGTGCTCGGCCAGCGCATCAACATCCTCCGCGACGGATGCCAACTGCGGATACAGGTTATCCATCGCCATGGCGGCGTCCGCCACCTTCCAGCGGATGTCCGGATCCTGCGCGTAGCTGCGGCCGCTGTTCTTGAATGACGTGCGGCGTTTGGCGTTTTCCACGCCGAGGATCAGCGCCCGCTCCCCCAGGCCGGTGTAGACGGCTGCCAGCAGTGTCTCGAAGCAGGCGAAGATGGCGAAGATAAGCGGGTCGGCGTTGGGGCCAACAGGCAGCTTCCGGAAGATTCGGTCCGCCGGGGCTTCCACACCCTCCAGGACGGTGGTGGCGGACTGGCTGGCCCGCATGCCCAGCGTGTCCCAGTCGTCAAGGATGCGGTACCCCTCCGCCTGGCGGGTGATGAAGCCGTGGACCAGCTCTCCCGCGCCGTCCCGGGCAGCTGCGTCCTTGCCGAAGATTCCCAGCCGTGTCCAGGCGGGCGAAAGGCTGGTGAAGATCTTGGTGCCGGTGAACGAGTAGCCCCCGCCGGGCAAGGGAGCAGCCACGGTGCGGGAGTCGAACAGCACCGAGTCATTGCCGGCTTCGGAGTTCCCGAACGCGAAGACCTCGCCCTGGGCTGCCTCTTCCAGGACGAAATCCAGGGAGTTGTCACCGCGGGCTTTCAGGACGTGCGCGACGCCGGTCCACACCAGGTGCATATTTATGGCCAGGGCGGTGGCCGGCGCTGCCGTCGCCAGCCTGCGCTGGCACTGCGCCGCAGCCGCGAGGCCAAGGCCCAGGCCGCCGTCGTCCGCCGGCACGAACAGCTTGAGGTACCCGGCGTCCGCGAGGTCCCGCAGGTCCTCGTGGAAGAAACCGTTGTTCCTGTCATAGTCCGCGGCACGCCCGCGGATCTTTTCCAGGAGCGGATCCGGCAGCACGTCCTCGGGGGTCATGGGATTTCCTGTCAGTAATTGGTGAGCAGGGTGTTCAGGACGCGGGCACCAAACTTCAGCGAATCCGCCGGGACGCGTTCGTCGACGCCGTGGAACATGCCGGTGAAGTCGAGGTCGTCCGGAAGCATCAGGGGCGCGAAGCCGTAGCCGGTGATGCCGAGCCTGCTGAGGGACTTGTTGTCGGTGCCGCCGGAAAGCGTGTAGGGAAGCACCTTGGCGCCTGGATCCTCCGAGTGGAGTGCATCGATCATGGAGTCCACGAGGTTGCCCGCGAACGGGACTTCCAGGGACACGTCGTTGTGGACGTAGCTGACGTCCACGCCGTTGCCCGCAAGTTCCCGGACGATCTCCAGGACCTGCTGCTCCTGGCCCGGCAGGGTCCGGCAGTCAATGAGGGCCTCGGCGGACTCGGGAATGACGTTGTGCTTGTAGCCGCCCTTGAGGAGCGTGGGGTTTGTGGTGTTCTGGAGGGTCGCCCCCACGAAGCGGGCCACAGTGCCCAACTGGTCCAGGAGCCGGTCCGGATTGTCGGCGTCGAAATCGACGCCCGTGAGTTCGGTGACGCCGTCGAGGAACTGGCGGGTGGTGGGCGTCAGTTCGATGGGCCACTTGTATTCGCCGATGCGGGTTACCGCGGCGGCCAGGCGGGTCACCGCGTTGTCCGTGTTGATCTGCGAACCGTGCCCGGCCCGGCCGTGGGCAACGAGCCGGAGCCAGGAGATTCCCTTTTCGGCAGTCTGCAGGAGGTATGTGCGCTGGCCGCCGATGGTTGCCGAGAACCCGCCCACTTCGGAGATGGCCTCCGTGGCACCTTCGAAAAGTTCAGGACGGTTCTCCACGGCGTACCGTGCGCCGAGTGCGCCGCCGGCCTCCTCGTCCGCAAAGAAGGCGAAGATAATGTCCCGCTTGGGCTTCGTGCCTGTACGGGCAAAACTGCGCAGGACGGAGAGGATCATGGCGTCCATGTCCTTCATGTCGACGGCGCCGCGGCCCCAGATCAATCCGTCCTTCAGTTCGGCGCCGAACGGGTCCACGGACCACTGGTCGCGCAGGGCGGGCACCACGTCGAGGTGGCCGTGGACCACGAGGGCGCTGGCTGACGGGTCCTCACCGGCCATCCGCGTGACCACGTTGGCCCGGCCCGGCTCGGATTCGAAGAGTTCGGCATCCAGCCCGACTTCTTCAATGAGCCCTGCAACGTACTCTGCCGCCGCCCGTTCGCCGGGGCCTGAGCCGTCCCCGTAGTTGGACGTGTCAATGCGGATGAGTTCCTGGCAGATCCGGACAACTTCATCCTCGGGCAGGACGTCAGGCATAGGGGCTCCTCGCTGGGTTAATCGGCTGGTTTGCACACGCGATAGCGATGCCCTCAGCCTACCCAGTTGGCCCGATTCGTTGTTCCCGGAAAGTCATGTTAGAGTTTTTCTCGCTGCTTCGGAGAGGCGCGAAACGTTGAAAGACGGAAGACGCTTCCCGGATTACCACCTGCGCGGGTGGCGGAATGGCAGACGCGCTAGCTTGAGGTGCTAGTCCTCGAAAGGGGGTGGGGGTTCAAGTCCCCCTCCGCGCACAAGGGAAAGCCCCGGAAAATCAGTGATTTTCCGGGGCTTTTTTGGTGCCCTGGATTTTTGGCGCACCCAGTTCACGCTGCCGCTTTGGCTGTGAGTTCTGTCATATTAAATCCTGGCTCTCCAAGAGGCGCCCGGCCCGCCCGCGGTGGAATCCCCCGGCCGGGACTGTGACGGACTACGTCCGGGCAACAACCGAGGGTAACCAGACCAGCACGTCACCAACCACTTCTGCGGCCAAGGAGCGGACCTTGCAGACCCCATCAGCTTCCCACTGACAAATAGTCCCGCACGCAGCTTCACCACTAGAGTCAAAACAATGCCGAACGAACAGCACACTGATGATTCTCAGTTGACCACCCCGGCGCACCAGTCCGACGGCTTTGTCCGTGTCCGCGGTGCCCGGGAAAACAACCTCCGCAACGTCAGCGTGGACGTTCCGCGGGATGCCATCGTTGCTTTCACCGGCGTCTCGGGCTCCGGTAAGTCGTCTTTGGCCTTCGGCACGATCTATGCCGAGGCCCAACGCCGCTACTTCGAGTCCGTGGCCCCCTACGCCAGGCGCCTCATCCAACAGGGCCACAATCCGAAGGTGGAGCTGATCAGCGGGCTGCCGCCCGCCGTCGCCCTTCAACAGCGCCGGGGCACAGCGAGCAGCCGCTCCACGGTAGGAACCGTCACCACCCTTTCCAACTCGGTGCGCATGCTCTTTTCCCGGGCAGGCACCTACCCCGAGGGAAGCAGCCAGCTCGACTCGGACTCCTTCTCCCCCAACACGGCCGCAGGTGCCTGCAGGGAATGCCAGGGCCTCGGAGTTGCCCACACGGTGTCCGAACAGTCACTGGTCCCCGATCCGTCCCTCACCATCCGGGAGGGGGCCATTGCCGCCTGGCCCGGAGCGTGGCAGGGAAAGAACCTGCGGGACATCCTGACCCACCTGGGTTACGACGTCGACGTCCCGTGGCGCAAACTGCCCAGGAAGCACCGCGATTGGATTCTCTTTACGGAGGAACAACCGGTGGTGGAGGTAACCCCGCAGCGTGACCGGGTTGCCAAGCCATACAAAGGCCGGTTCTGGAGTGCACGGAGTTACGTGCTCCATACGCTGGCCGACTCGCAAAGCGCCTCCATGCGGGACCGGGTCCTGGCATTCATGGAGTCAGGTCCCTGCCGGCGCTGTTCGGGCACCGGGCTGATTCCCGAGGCACTGGCCGTCACCTTCGCCGGCAGGACCATTGCGGAGTTCAACGCACTCCCGCTGGCAGACCTGGCGGACACAGTCCGTCCAACCAGCGAACTGGCACAGGCCGGCACAGCATCACGCACCCAGCGTTCCGGTGAGTCCAACGAAGTGGCCGTAACCATCACACGGGACCTGCTCCAGCGGATCAACGTCCTCCTGGACCTAGGGCTGGGATACCTGGCCTTGGGCCGGGGAACCCCCACCCTCTCGCCGGGCGAGATGCAGCGGCTCCGGATCGCCACCCAGCTGCGCTCCGGACTGTTCGGAGTGATCTATGTGCTCGACGAACCGTCAGCAGGACTCCATCCCGCAGACGCGGAACCGCTGCTGGAAGTTCTGGAGCAACTGAAGTCCTCCGGCAACTCCGTCTTCGTGGTGGAGCACAACATGGACGTTGTCCGCAGGGCAGACTGGCTGGTGGACGTTGGCCCCCGCGCCGGAGAAGGTGGCGGCGAAGTGCTGTACAGCGGCCCGGTGGAAGGACTGGCCGAGGTTGAAGCATCCGTGACCCGCCCGTTCCTCTTCGATGCGCCACGGCTATCCGCACCCCCTTCTCCGTCCCGTAACGGTGAACCGCGCGAACCGGCCGGGTGGGTGGAGCTGGAAGATGTCCGGCAGCACAACCTGCAAGGGCTGGACGCCCGTTTCCCCCTGGGAGTCCTGACGGCCGTGACCGGCGTGTCAGGCTCCGGCAAGTCCACCCTTGTTGGCCGCGTTCTGGGCGATGTGGTGGCTGCCTCACTCACGACGGACAGAACAGCAGGGGAACGGGACAAGCCGGCGGAGCAGCTTCATGTAGGTGCTGTCCAAGGGAGCAACAACATCGACCGGCTGGTCACGGTGGACCAGAAACCCATCGGCCGGACGCCCCGTTCCAACCTGGCAACCTACACGGGTCTCTTCGACGCTGTCCGCAAAGTGTTTGCCGGTACTGAAGCCGCCAAAGCCAAGGGGTTCGGCGCCGGCAGGTTTTCGTTCAACGTCGCGGGAGGCCGTTGTGAGACGTGCCAGGGCGAGGGCTTTGTGGCGGTGGAGCTCCTGTTCCTCCCGGGGAGCTACGGACCCTGCCCCGAGTGCGAAGGATCCCGCTTCAACCCCGCCACGCTGGAGGTGGAGTACCTCGGCCGGAATGTGGCCGACGTCCTGGGGATGACTGTGGACCTCGCTGCAGAATTCCTGGCAGGGATCCCCGCTGCGGCCCGCAGCCTCAAATGCCTGCAGGATGTGGGGCTGGGCTACCTTCGCTTGGGACAACCGGCCACGGAACTTTCCGGCGGTGAGGCCCAGCGCATCAAACTGGCCACCGAGCTGCAGCGCGCCCAGCGCGGGCACACCCTGTACCTGCTGGACGAACCCACCACGGGCCTCCACCCGGCGGACGTCCAGCTCCTGATTGCCCAGTTGCACGGCCTCGTGGACGCGGGGAACACGGTGGTGGTGGTCGAACATGAGATGTCGGTTGTTGCCGCCGCGGACTGGGTCATTGACCTGGGACCGTCCGGAGGGGACCAGGGCGGGCGGATCATGGCAAGCGGCTCGCCGGAAGACGTGGCGCAGGCCGCAGGGAGCCGCACCGCGCCGTATTTGGCGGCAGCGCTCGGCCGTTAATAACTAGGCGCCGGGTGGGACCGGCCTTTGGCTGACTGAGCGGCCCAGCCACTCGGTAACCAAAGCTTCGAGGAGGTCCGGCTGCTCATGCGGGAGCGCGTGTCCTGCCTGGTCTAGCACGGCGAAAGTGGCCCGGGGGTAGAGCTGAAGGAGGTCCCAGGCACCGGCGTAGCCCACCGCGGCGTCCTGCCGGCCGGCAAGGATGAGCGTAGGACCCACATACGACTGGCTGTCGGGAGCGGTGCCGCGGAACTCCCACTGCCGCGCAATCCGTTCCAGCGCTGCCTCGTCTGCCAGGCCCAGGGAGGGAGCCACCGCTTCCAGGAATCGGTCCAGCGTTGCCTGCGTCTGGACCACAAAGTACTCCCCGAACGATGCGGCCTCTTCGGTGCCCAACAGCTTGTCCGGATCGACGGAAGCAACCAGGACCTTGTGTTCCGGAACGTCCTTGGCGCTCCCGCCCAGTGGACAGACCAGGGCGAGCCCTGCGACCTGCCGCACCCTCTTGCCCGCCATCGCACGGGCAAAGTACGCGCCCGCAGAGTGGCCGATGAGCCGGAAGGGTTCCGGGCCGACGATGGCGTCAACGAAACCAAGCAAAAGGTCGAGCACGTCATCGGCACCCGCAAGCGTTGCGGCCGCCGGCGTGCGGCCCATGCCCGGGAGGTCAGGGTAGATCCTCCGATAGCCGGGCAGCCTGCCGAATATTGGCTCAAAAACGGCTGCCACCTCCCGATGGTCCACGCCGGCGCCGTGCAGGACCAGGACCGGGTCGCCGTCGCCGAATGCCGCGTAATGCACCGGAACACCGCTCACCTCACACTCCACAGCGTCAGCCTAGGCCGCGGCGTGACGCTGCGGAACCCAATGTTTGATGCAAAGCAAAAGGGAGCCCGATCGATATGATCGGGCTCCCTTTCGTCAAGGCCGTGCGGCTATCAGCCCGCGGGCTGGTCGAACCGCTGCCCGGCCGGATTGGACGGCAGGATGGCAATGACGATGAGCGCCAAGGCCCCCAGGAACGGCACCAGGATGATCAGCACCAGCCAGCCGCTGATGTTGACATCGTGCAGGCGGCGGACCAGGAGTGCCAGTGACGGCACGAGCACTGCCAGGCCCCACACGAAGGCAATGATGGAGCCCACCAGGAAACCCGGCCCGGGAACACTGGAACCGTTCGCGGCGACGGTGGCACCTGCTGTGCCGCCGACCTGCATGATGATGTTCAGGACGACGCTGACGGCAAAGCCGATCAGCGCCCACCACCAGTACTCGCTCCGGCTGGCCCGGCCCGAGAAGGTGGCGTACTTCTTGAAGAACCGCTTGGCGGCAATGGGCAGCGTGGCACCGTAGTACGGAGCCCACAGCGGCGGCTCCCCGCCAGGCTGGTAGGACGTTGCCTGTTGCTGCTGCTGGTTTGGGTATTGCGGATAGCTCATTGATTCCCCCCGGAATGGTAGACAGAGTGATGCGAGACCATCGTAGGGCTAAACGGGGCCAAAACTCCGTTCGATGGATAAACTTCACCGGATTACTACGAAGTGTTCTTTCGTGACTCAAGGTGGACTGCGGTGACGTTGATGCCGCAGCCCACAGGGCGCCTCAGTGCGGACGCAGCGTCCTCGTCCGGGAATGTCGCCTGCGGCCCTCCGGGCGGGAACCCGCCGCGACGGGACGGTACTCTACTCTCCGCCTGTGGTCTCCAGCCCGGGTGTCGCGCCGCTCCTGGCGGCGGGCTTTGCGTTCCGGCCGGTCGATGGCGGAGAGGATTACCAGCGTCCCGGCCATCCAGAGGAACGCTGTCAGCAATACCAAGGCAATGCCAATCTCGGTGCCCATGTCTCCATTTTAGGATCGACGCCGCCGCCCGGCGCTTTCCCAATCCACAAATTTTGCTCAAGCCGGGAGCAGACCGAGGCCGCTTACCGCTGACAGGACATCGTCAACCTCTACTCCCAGCAGAGCCGGGTCCGGAACGTCGGAAAAGGTGTCGCCGCGGCGGAGCTTTGCCTTTGTGAGCACAACGTGCGGGCCCGGCGGGGGACCCCAGATTTCCGGTGGCGCCGGGCCGAAGAGCACCACGGAGGGCGTGCCATAGGCCGATGCCAGGTGGGCGGCGCCGGTGTCGGCGGAGATTACGAGCCTGGCGCCGGCAATGATGGCGGCGAACCCGGCCAAACCCAGGCTGCCGGCGAGAACGGATTCCGCCGGGAGACCAGCCAGCCGGCAGACAGCATGGGCGCGGCTTCTTTCCCCCTCCGCACCGGTGAAGACCACGTGGTGACCGGCCTGTGCGAGTTCCGCGGCAACGGCGCCAAACCTCTCGGCCGGCCAGAGCCGGCTGCCATACGCGGCACCAACGTGCACCACCGTTGCTACCGGCACAGGGTTGGGAACCCTCGGATGTTCAAGCCGAAGATCTGTTGGATCGGTTTCGATGCCGTGCCAGGACAGCAGATGTGCCCAGCGTTCGCGCTCATGCAGTTCTGCCCGCCATGGTGGACCATCAAGGTTGCCACTGCGGTAGGCAATGGTTCGCCGGGCCTCCAGCGCCTCGATCCGGGCAGCACTTTCCGGACCGTTTCCGTGGAGGTTCACGGCCACGTCCACCACTCCGGGCCGAAGGGCCAACGGCTCGTCGAGCCCGTGCGTGGGCAGCAGCTCATACCCGCCCACCAGGCCCAGCATCTCGGACAGCCAACCCTGGGCTGCATATCGGAGCCTGTGCTCCGGGTAGGCCCGACGGATGGCCTTCAACGCCGGAACGGCCACCAACAGGTCGCCGAGTTTCAGCGCCCTGAGCACCAGCAATTCGGGCTTGTCGGCTGTTCCGCTGCCCAAAGCGTCCATGGGCACAGCTCCCCCGTTCACGCCGGTGACCTCCTCACGGCTGTGGCCACCAGGTTCCGAACATCCTCGTAGACCTCCCTGACCTCTACCCCGGCGACGATTGAATCGTCGTGCGCACAACGCGGTGCCGTCCAGCCCACCTGCGTTATGTCGATCCCGCAGGTTGGGCACTCCGTGAGCCAGGACATGTGCACACGGTGCATTGCCCTTCCCAGGGCCCCGGCGTTGATGACATTCCCCACCCAGAAAATGCCCACAGTTGGCACACCAAGCGCCTGGGCAAGATGGCGGGGGCCGCTGTCGTTTCCCACCACCACGGAGGCGTCGGCCAGCAGGCCTACCAGTTCGGCCATAGTGAGCTTGCCCGCCAGGGACTCCACGGACTTTGAGGCGGCAGTGCCTGCGATCTGTTTTCCCAGCTCCTGTTCGCTGCCATCGCCGATGACCGCGACGCGGCAGCCGTCCGCGGCGCATGTGCCGGCAAGCTGTGCAAAGCGCTCAACGGGCCAACGACGGCGTGGGTCGGTTGCCCCCGGGTGGATCACCACGAGGGGCGGCGCACCGTCGTCGTTGGCTGCGTGGCGTATCGCCCGCACCTCCGCCGCGGGGACAAGCCTCGCTTCAAGGTCCACAGGCGTGGCGCCGGCGAACCCTGCCACCTCCAGGGCACGCAGGGGTTCATGCTGGTAGTAGATGTAGGGAACGGTCCGCTCCAGGCCCACGGCATCCGACGTCTGGGTGCCGACCGTGTGCCGTGCGCCCAAGCGGAGCAGGAAAGGGTTCGAGTACCGTCCGCCGCCATGAAGCTGTACGGCGAGATCAAAGGGTCGTGCCCGCTGCCGATCGAAAAAACCTTCCAGCTCTGAGTGATCTTCACCACCGGGCCGAACGCCTTCCGCAAACGGCAGCAGGCAGAATTCGTCAACCGGACTTTCCACGGCAGCCAAAAGCGCCTGCTGAACGGGCGTGCCGAGGAGCGTCAGGGCTGCCTCCGGATAGGCCGCTTTAAGCGCCGCCATCGCGGGAATAGCGAAGATCAGGTCACCCAGTCCACCGCCGCGCAGGACGGCAATCCGCGAGATGCCGTCGAATTTCTCCAGGACGGGGCCAACGCCCGTTGCTACCTGGGCGGCACCGCCAAATCCTGCAGTGAGTAGTTCCACGTACGTCCTTTCGGATCCTTTGGACGCACAACTGCCGTTGCGCCCACCGTTTCCGGCGCGGAAACCATCCAGTGGTCATGGCCCGGCCGCCTCATGGAACCTGTACCCAGGCGGCGGTAAATATACTCCCTCTCTTGGGGAATACCCCCTTGATGCTGTACGTTTCATACGCGACAGGCCAACCAAAGAAAAGAGAAGCACCTAAATTGGCAACCGATTATGATGAACTGCGCTCCGACGTCAAGGAGTCGCAGGACAACTCGCTCGAGCAGCTCCAGTCAGCGAATGCTCCCGATGCGCGAAGTGTCGTCCTTGAGCTGGATGAGGCTGATGGGCTCGACAGCGCGGGCGTACCGGGTGGCGAATTCGTTGCCGAAGAGCTCGTGGTGCAGGTCATTCCGCAGGCTGACGACGAATTCACCTGCTACTCCTGCTTCCTGGTCCGGCACCGGTCCCAGATAGCCCGCCAGAAGGATGGTCACAGCTACTGCACCGAGTGCGAAGGCTAGGCACCAGGAACCCTTCGGATCCTCCCCGATCCGGCCGCAACGGAAGGCACGCCACCCGGCGTGCCTTCCGGCTTTAAGGGGACGTCCAGCGTGGCCCGGGAGCGTTGGAGCCATGGACGGCACCCTGATCATGAGACATGGCACGCCCGGATGAACGGCCCCGCCGACCTGTGGCAGGTCCTGTTGGCATCCTTCACCCGCACGGCACCGCCCCTCATCACCTTGACCGAACTTGTGCTGGCGCTAATGGCCGCGACTGCGCTGTCCGTACCGCGGCGCTCCTGGAAGTACTTTGGTCTCCTGACCACGGCCACGCATGAGCTCGGCCATGCTTTTGCTGCCGTCACCAGCGGACAGCGGCTCTCCGGCATCCACTTGCGGCTCGATCATTCCGGCACTACCACCACTTACAGCCGCAGCAGGCTCGCCACTGTGTGGTCATGCTTCTGGGGGTATCCTGTTCCGGCGGTGGCCGGCGCCGTGTTGGTGGTGTGCGGATTCAGGGGCTGGGGTCCGGCCGCCATCGCCGCGGGAGGCCTTGCCCTGGTGGCCACCCTGCTGTTCCTGCGCAACCTTGCCGGATTCCTCATCACGGTGGCAGCGATTTGCGCTGCACTGGCCATGATCCTCGTTGTTCCCAGGGAATTCACTGGCCACGTCGCCGTGATCCTGGGGCTGGCCTTGCTGGTTGGGGCGGTGAGGGACCTCATCAAACTAGCCCATGTACACCTCCGCAGGCGGAGCCAGCTTGCGACCTCGGACGCCTACCTGCTGTACAGGGCCACCCATGTTCCCTCGGGCGTATGGATTGTCCTTTTTTCGGCTATTGTGGCCGGCTCGTGGATCGTCGCGTTGCAGCCTGTCACCGCAGTCCTGTCTGCTGGCGCATAGGCTGGGCAGATGAGCCACGACACTGAGAGCACCCCGACGGCCGGCGGAACCGGGGAGCACAGCACCCGGGGCGCCTACGTTACCGGCGGCCACGAATTTAAGCGGGACACCAACTACATTGAGGACCGGGTGACCCGGGATGGCAGGCCCGGGGACCACGGCGAGCCAGGCTGGCCCGCCGAAGCGGGACGCTACCGGCTGGTTGCAGCGCGGGCGTGCCCCTGGGCCAACCGGACAGTCATCGTGCGCAGGCTGCTGGGCCTCGAGGAAGCAATCTCCCTTGGGCAGCCCGGACCAACGCATGATGCCCGGTCCTGGACATTCGACCTTGATCCCGGGGGAAA
This sequence comes from Pseudarthrobacter sp. SORGH_AS 212, assembly GCF_030818145.1. NCBI lineage: Bacteria > Bacillati > Actinomycetota > Actinomycetes > Micrococcales > Micrococcaceae > Pseudarthrobacter > Pseudarthrobacter sp. SORGH_AS 212. Next base: position 4,246,562 of record NZ_JAUTAA010000001.1, read on the forward strand.
GGATCCGGTCCTGGGCATCGAGCGGTTGCAGGAAGCCTACTTCAGGCGTTTTCCTGACTACCCGCGGGGCATCACCGTTCCTGCCCTGGTGGACGTGCCCACCGGCGCTGTCGTGACAAACAACTTCCCCCAAATCACGCTGGATTTCTCTACGGAGTGGACTGAATTCCACCGGCCGGGCGCCCCTGACCTTTATCCGGAACGGTTGCGGGACGAAATCGATGAGGTGAACAAGCGGGTGTTCACCGAAGTGAACAACGGCGTGTACCGGTGCGGGTTTGCAGGATCCCAGGACGCGTACCTGGCCGCCTACGACCGGCTCTGGACAGCCCTGGACTGGCTGGAGGACCGCCTCACCGCCCGGCGTTACCTGGTTGGTGACACCATCACGGAGGCGGATGTCCGCCTGTTCACGACGCTGGCACGCTTTGACGCGGTCTACCACGGCCACTTCAAATGCAACCGGCAAAAGCTTAGCGAAATGCCGGCCCTGTGGGCCTATGCCCGCGACCTCTTCCAAACTCCCGGTTTCGGCGACACCACAGACTTCGTGCAGATCAAGCAGCACTATTACATCGTTCACGAGGACATCAATCCCACCGGCATCGTTCCGGCCGGGCCGGATCTGTCCGGGTGGCTCGAAGCGCACGGCCGGGAAGCCCTCGGCGGCCGGCCTTTCGGGGACGGAACGCCACCAGGGCCAGTCAGGAAGGGCGAGGAAATATCCCCGGGGCACGGAGCGGCACACTAGGCGGAAAGCGGTTTCCTCTAAAATGTGGGGATGCAGATTTCCCGCGGCGCAGTAGCGGCCGGCTTCGAAAACGTCCTCGACCTGTTTGAGTCTTTCCTGGCCGAGGATCCTGGTTACAGCGCCCAGCTCGCTGCGTACCACGGCGGCGTCCGCGTTGTGGGCCTGGCCGGCGGCCCGGACATCGCCGCCGATACCGTTACCGGAGCTTATTCATGCTCCAAGGGTGTCGCCGCCATGGTCATTTCACTGCTTGTGCAGGACAACGTCCTTGACCTCGACCGGCCGGTGGCCTTCTATTGGCCGGAGTTTGGGGTGCACGGCAAGGACCGGTTGCTGGTACGTGAGGCCCTGTCGCACCAGGCCGGGCTGCCGGGCATCGCGGGCGGCTTTGGGCTGGGCGAGTTCACAACACCCGGGGCTGCGGCCAGGCTGGCCTCAGCCCGGCCTTTGTGGCAACCCGGACGGCAATTCGGCTACCACGCGCTCACCATAGGCATCCTGATGGAGGAGCTTTGCCGGCGTACGTCGGGAGAGTCATTGCAGGACCTCTACGATCGGCGGATCCGGATCCCGTATGGTGTGGAATTCTTCCTGGGGCTGCCCGAGGAGGAGGAACACCGTTACAGGGACGTCCTGTATACGACTGAAGCGGACCAGCCGTGGCTTGATCCGTTGAGCCTGGACGGGCTCAACTCGAACTCGCCGGTCAGCACCATCATGGAACTACCGAACATCAAGGCCGTCCGCGCAGCCGGAATGTCAGCCGCCGGAGGCGTGGGCTCAGCGGACGGCCTTGCCCGCCTGTACGCTGCGGCCACCACCGGCGCGGACGGCTCAGAACCGTTCCTTGGCAAGGACACGGTCCGCCGGATGTCCGCCGAACAGGTCTGGGGGCTGGACCGTTCTTCAGGCCTGGACAACGCTTTCGCTGTGGTCTTCATGAAGCCTCATCCATCCCGCAACTTTGGCAGCCACCGGGCCTTCGGCCATGAGGGCGCCAACGCCGCCCTTGGCTTTGCCGACCCCTCATACGCCCTCGGGTTCGGTTACATTCCGCGGCGGGCCGAGGACGGGCGGACGCCCGGCCGGGCCCACCGGCTGGCGGCCGCAGTACGGCGCTCGGCGGCCGCGCTGGCATAGTGCTCCCAAACCATCGGGCGCTCTGACCTGCGCCTTTTGGGGTTGAGGGAAAACCACCCTAAGGTTGGGCGGATGAGCACGCCGCAAGCCAGAACGCAAGTCATATGGGGCCGGGGAACCGAGATCCTGAAACGGGCGGTGTCCGGTCTCTCGGCCGCCTTCGCCGCCCAGCGGCTCCAGTTGGCCGCCAAAGCGGCCATCGCGGCCGGGCTTGCCTTCCTGATCGCGCCCCTGATGCCCGGGGCAGCTGCAGACTACCCCTACTACGCTCCCCTGGGAGCTTTGGTGGTGATGTACCACAACATCGCCGGCTCGGTCCGCCAGGGACTGCAGGCACTTGCCGGCCTCGCCGTCGGCATAGGCCTGGCATTCGTCCTGGTGGCGTACACCGATCCCTCGCCGCTTACCGTGGCGATCTTCATGGGCATCGGCGTCCTCCTGGGCGGCCTGCCCGGCATCGGGTCCGGCAGCGATTGGATTCCGACGGCGGCCCTCCTCGTGTTGCTGGTGGGCAACAGCCATCCCGATGATTTTTCGTTCGGGTACCTGGTGCAGATGGGCGTGGGGGTGGCCGTGGGCATTGGCGTCAATTTCGTGATTTTTCCGCCCCTGCACTTCAACGCAGCAGCAGCCAGCCTCGATGAACTGCGACGCGCCCTCGGCACCCAGCTCACCGACATGGGGAAGGCGCTCCGGGAAGAGTGGCCGCCCGCCCATGCCGAATGGTCCCGCCGGTCCGATGAACTGGCAGCTGCCACACGTTCCGTACGCCACCTCGTCAGGGAAGCCGACGCCAGCCGCCGGGGCAATCCAAGGCGGCGATTCCATCCCCGCGACGTGGACGAGGACTACCGCCACCTGCGCGAGCTGGAGCGGGTGACGTTCCACATCCAGGACATGACCGATGTCCTCTCCGATGTCATTTGGGAGAGCGAAGTCCCCTACGAGGTGCCGGTGCAGGACAGCAAACCTCTGTCCCAGGCGATGACGGCCGCCGGAGATCTGCTGACGTCTTACGGGAATGATGACAGGCAGGGGCACCAGGACCGCTTCGATGCCGCGAAGGCAGCGGTGGACGCGTGCATGGCTGCCACCTCCACCCGGGAATCCGAGCAGGGAACGGTGCCCGCTTCGGAATCAATCCTGCTCAGCCTGCACCGCATTCTTCGTGCCGTCCGTCCGGCAGACTAGCGGGCGTTCCTAGATTCGCTTTTCCTGCACCGGCCCGGAAACGCCGGTTTCGGTGAGGCCGGGTGTGTCCTTTCCGGCCCTTTCGTCACCATTGCCCGAAGCCGCGTCTTCAAGCGCCGCAACTGAACCGCTGAAGTGGCGCCGCCCGGACCGCGGGTTCCACGCAACGAAATCCGAACGGTGCCAGGCGCCTGTGCCTTCCTGTTCAGTGGTGATGTCCAGGGCAACCCGGGCCGGCAGGAACACCGGTGCCTCGAACCCGACCTCCCAAATAAAGGAATCGCCGCGGGCAGGGCCGACATCGGCGAGCGCCTTGGAAGCCAAATACATGCCGTGGGCTATCGACCGGCGCATGCCCAACGCCTTCGCAGACAACACGCTGAGGTGGATGGGGTTGAAGTCACCGGAAACGGCCGCGTAAGCCCGGCCCGCATCCACACCCAACTGCCAGAGTGCAGTCGGATCGGGCGCACGGAAGTCGGGCTTGCCGTGTTGGGCCGAGGGCTTGTCGATTCCCGGCAGGAAGATCCCCTTTGCCAGGTAAGTGGAGACTCCCAGCCAGCAAACGGCATTACTGCCGGATTTGCGGACCTCCGCCACAACGTCCACCTGCGTGCCGGACCGGTGCCCCCGCAGGTTCTCTACCCGCGCCGTGATGTCGAGTGCCTCGGTGAAGAGCAGCGGCACGCGCTGTTCCACCCGGTTGCCCAGGTGGATCATGCCCAGCAGTGGAAGCGGAAAGTCGTCCCGGTTCATCACGCTCATGGCCAGCGGAAACGCCAAGGCGTGGACGAAACCTGCGGGCAGCACATCACTGGCGGTCTCGCCCAACAGGTGCTGGTAGGCGGTGAGGTTTGCGACATCCACCGCGACTGCCCGCACCTCGTGGCTTTCGTCGGGCAGGTGGGAGGAATCGCCTGTCCCGAGGAGCCGCCGCCGGGCAGCCTGCGCGGCGGCGTTAATATAGAGCTTGGACAGTGACGGCATCTCCCCCAGGATGAGGGGTTGCACCGCCATTACGCGCCGACCAGGTTCTGTCCGCATATCCGGAGCACTTCCCCGGTGATGCCTCCGGCGGAGTCGCTGGCAAGGAAGGCGATGGTTTCAGCCACGTCCGCGGGCTGGCCGCCCTGTTTGAGCGAGTTCAGGCGCCTTGCTGTTTCCCGGAGGGCCAGGGGGATCCGTGCGGTCATCTCTGTTTCGATGAACCCCGGCGCCACTGCGTTGATGGTTCCGCCGGCTTCTGCCAGCAGTGGCGCTGTTGCCCTGACCATGCCCATGACTCCTCCCTTGGAGGCCGCATAGTTGGTCTGCCCCCTGTTTCCGGCGATCCCGCTGGTGGACGCAACAGTGACGATACGCGGTGACTGACTGAAGTGCTCCGAGGCCAGGAGGGCCTCGTTGATCCGAAGCTGGGCAGCGATGTTGATGTTGATGACCGAGTCCCAGCGGGCGGGATCCATATTGGCGAGGAGTTTGTCGCGGGTGATGCCGGCGTTGTGGATGACGATATCGAGCCGGCCGTGGCGTTGGACGGCATGGTCGATGATCCTCTGCCCGGCGTCCACACGGCTGATGTCCAACTGCAGGGCTGTTCCCCTGACCTCGTTGGCCACGGCCGCCAGGTGGTCCCCAGCTGCGGGGAGATCCACCACCACCAGAGTGGCGCCGTCCCTGTGCAGGGTACGGGCAATCTGCGCGCCGATCCCCCTGGCTGCGCCGGTGACGACGGCGATCCTTCCTGCCAGCGGGAGGTCAGGGTCTTCGGGCAGCGTGCCTCCGGCGTCGGAAATCTTCAGGAACTGGCCGTCCACGAACGCTGAACGCCCGGAGAGGAAGAAGCGCACCGCACCCAGGGCGCTGGGGCTCGTGATGTCCACGCCCTCCGCCAGATGGATGCCGTTTCCGGTTGCCCCGGCACGCAGTTCCTTGGCCAGGGACCGCAGGAGCCCGTCGATTCCCTGACGGGCCGCTGCAGCTGCAGGCGAACCGGCTTCAGCGGCGGGACGGGAAACTGTCAGGACCCTGCCGCTTGGCGCGAGGTCCCTCAGGGAGGCGGCCGCGCTCAGGACTGTCCTGCCGAGATCCTCCGGCCGCTCCACCTCGTCCAGCACCAGGATGATGGCCCCGAGCTTCTCGCCCGGAACCGCGTGCCGGCGGACGTCCAGGTCCCAGGACAACAGCTCTGCGCCCAGTTTGTCGGCCGCAGCGGAATCACCCTGGATGACGACCGGCCCCGCTATCAGGGGCTGGCCCGGGCGGTACCGGCGCAGGAGTGCCGGCTGGGGCAGCCCAAGCCTCTTGGCGACGTTCTTGCCGAGCCCCTGGTTGACCAGTTGCGTGTATTTGTCTGCCATGCCGGCCTCCTATACCGATTCCAGGATTGCGACGACGCCCTGGCCGCCTGCAGCACACACCGACACCAGTCCGCGGGCCGGCCGCCCGTCCGTGCTGCCCTTGGCGTGCAGCAGCTTGGCCAGCGAAGCCACGATGCGTCCGCCGGTGGCCGCAAACGGGTGTCCCGCTGCCAGCGACGAGCCGTTCACATTCAAACGTGAGCGGTCCACCTTGCCGAGGGCACCGTCCAGGCCCAACCGGGTGCGGCCGAAGTCTTCGTCCTCCCAGGCAGCAAGCGTGCTCAGTACAGTGGCCGCGAAGGCCTCGTGGATCTCGAAGTAGTCGATGTCCGCCAAGGTCAGGTTGTGGCGTGCCAGCAGCCGGGGAACCGCGAAGACCGGAGCCATCAGGAGCCCGTCCTTGCCGTGGACGAAGTCCACTGCCGCGGCCTCCGCATCCACCACGGCAGCCAGCTTCGGCAGGTCGCGTGCGTCGGCCCATTCGTCCGAGGCCAGCAGGACCGTCGAGGCGCCGTCTGTCAGCGGCGTCGAGTTTCCGGCGGTCATGGTGGCGTCGGCGCCAAGGTTCCTGCCGAAGACGGGCTTCAGCGACGCGAGCTTTTCCGCCGAGGTATCGGCGCGCATGTTGCCGTCGCGGGACAGGCCCCGGTAGGGGGTGACGAGGTCGTCAAAGAACCCGGCCCCGTAAGCGGCGGCAAGGTTGCGGTGGCTGTTGAGGGCAAGCTCATCCTGGGCTTCCCGGGAAACCTTCCATTGGGCGGTCGTCAGGGCCTGGTGCTCGCCCATGGAGAGGCCGGTGCGCGGTTCTGCCGTACCCGGAGCCAGCGGAGCCAGGTCCTTGGGCCGCAGCCGGCTGAGGATCTGCAGCCGCTGCGGCAGCGTCTTTGCCCGGTTGAGGTCGAGGATGACCTCCCTGAGCCCTTCGCTGACCACCACCGGGGCGTCGGAGGCGGAGTCGACGCCACCGGCGATGGCGGAGTCAATCTGGCCGAGCTTGATCTTGTTGGACAGGCCCACCACGGTTTCCAGGCCCGTGGCGCAGGCCTGCTGGAGGTCATAGGCCGGCGTTTCGGCAGACAACGCCGAGCCGAGGACCGCTTCGCGGGTGAGGTTGAAGTCACGGGAATGCTTGAGCACAGCGCCGGCTGCCACCTCTCCCACGCGTTCGTCCTGGAGGCCGAAGCGGGCAATGAGGCCGTCCAGGGCTGCCGTCAGCATGTCCTGGTTGGAGGACTTTGCGTAGGCACCTCCGGCGCGGGCGAAGGGAATCCTGTTGCCGCCCACCACGACTGCCCGGCGGAGCGCGGTGGCCCCCGCGGTTGGGCGGGCTGTCTCGTCGGGGCCGGTGGCCGACTGTCCGTCAATGGACATGGGTGTCTCCTCTGGTCGCATGCGGTTACCGATACCCAGCGTACCTGATACGCTGGGTATCGTGAACATCCCCGAAGCACGAACTGAAGCACACGCCGACGGGCACTCCCATGCCGCCAGTCCGGACGGCAGATCGTCCCGCTGGGAGTCCCACCGTGAAGAACGCCGGCGGCAGCTCATCAAGCAGGCCCGGCGCGCGGTACACGCCCTTGGCAGCGACGCCCCCATGGAGGACATCGCCGCAGCTGCCGGAACGTCCAAGTCGGTGTTCTACCGCTACTTCGGCGACAAGGCCGGGCTGCAGCAGGCGGTGGGCGAGGTGGTCCTGGACCAGATGCAGCGGCGCATCCGCGAGGCCGCACAGAGCGCCGTGACGCCGCGGGAAGGGTTGTTCGCAATGGTCTCCGCCTACCTGCAGATGGCGTCCACCAGCCCGAACGTCTACACCTTCGTGACACGCCACGCCGAGGCGTCCGGCGCCGCGGCCGTCTCCGGCGCCCTGGGGCACTTCTTCGACGCAGTCGCCGAGATGATCGCCACCCCCATGCGCTCCCACCTGGGCGGCGGGAAGGAAGCGGTCATCGGATTCTGGCCCAAGGCCGCCATCGGGCTGGTGCGGAATGCCGGCGAACAGTGGCTCAGTACCCCTGAATCCGCCGCCAAACCGGGCCAGGACGCCATGGCCCGCCAAATCACCGACTGGCTCTGCGTCGGCATAGCACCCGAACTGTCTACTCCCAGCACCACCAAGCAACCTGTCAGCACCAACGAAGGACATTGACATGACTGAAGTAGTGGACCGCCCCGCCGCCAAGGGTTCCCGCCCGGCCGGCCCCGCCCGGGTCGCTGCCGGCACAGACCGACCCCAGCCTGCCGTCGACACCGAAGCGCTGGGCAGGCAACTCCTGGGCAAGTGGGCGGATGTCCGCCGCCAGGCGCGGGACCTCGCCGCCCGTCCCGAACTGCACAAGGTCGAGGGCCAGACCCACACGGACCACCGTGCCAGGGTCTTCGGGCAGTTGCAGTACCTCGTTGACAACGGGGCGGTCCACCGCGCCTTCCCCTCCGCGCTTGGCGGGTCCGACGACCACGGCGGCAACATCGCCGGCTTCGAGGAGCTGGTGGTTGCGGACCCGTCGCTGCAGATCAAGGCCGGGGTCCAGTGGGGGCTGTTCGGCTCAGCCATCATGCACCTTGGCACAGCAGAGCACCACGCCAAGTGGCTGCCGGGCATCATGAACCTGGCCATCCCCGGCTGCTTCGCCATGACGGAAACCGGGCACGGCTCCGACGTTGCCAGCATCGCCACCACCGCCACCTACGATCCCGCCACCGCGGAATTCGTCATCCACACGCCCTTCCGCGCTGCCTGGAAGGACTACATCGGAAACGCCGCAACGGACGGACTCGGCGCTGTGGTGTTCGCCCAGCTGGTGACGCAGGGCGTGAACCACGGGGTCCACGCCTTCTATGTGGACCTCCGCGACCCGGACACCAAGGAATTCCTGCCGGGCATCGGCGGTGAGGACGATGGAATCAAGGGCGGCCTCAACGGGATCGACAACGGACGGCTGCACTTCACCAATGTCAGGGTCCCGCGCACCAACCTCCTCAACCGCTACGGCGACGTCGCTGCCGACGGCGCCTACAGCTCCCCCATCGCCAGCCCCGGACGGCGCTTCTTCACCATGCTGGGAACCCTGGTCCAGGGCCGGGTATCCCTGGACGGTGCAGCGGTGGCAGCATCCAAGGTGGCGCTGAAAGCCGCCATCCAGTACGCCACCGAACGCCGGCAGTTCAACGCCTCCTCCCACACGGACGAGGAAGTGCTGCTGGACTACCAGCGGCACCAGCGCCGCCTGTTCACCCGGCTCGCCACCACCTACGCCGCCGGGTTTGCGCACGAACAGCTGCTGCAGAAGTTCGACGACGTCTTTTCCGGCGCCGCGGACACCGATGCCGACCGCCAGGACCTCGAAACCCTTGCGGCGGCCCTCAAGCCCCTCAGCACCTGGCATGCCCTGGACACCCTGCAGGAATGCCGGGAAGCCTGCGGCGGCGCCGGGTTCCTGATCGAAAACCGGTTCGCCTCCCTTCGGGCGGATCTTGACGTCTACGCCACGTTCGAAGGCGACAACACCGTGCTGCTGCAGCTCGTTGCCAAGCGGCTGCTGGCCGACTACGCCAAGGAGTTCCGCAACGTGGACTTCGGCGTGCTGGCCCGCTACGTGGTGGGGCAGGCCACCGGCGCGGCCATCCACCGCACCGGCCTGCGCCAGGTTGCACAGTTCATCACCGACACCGGCTCCGTGCAGAAGGCTGCGATCGCCCTGCGGGACGAGGAAGGACAGCGGGCCCTCCTCACCGACCGGGTGCAGACCATGGTCGCTGAGGCTGCCACCGCGCTCAAGGGCAGCAACCGGCTCCCGCAGGACAAGGGCGCGGCCCTCTTCAACCGCCACCAGAACGAACTGATCGACGCTGCACAGGCCCACGCCGAACTGCTGCAGTGGGAGGCCTTCACCGAGGCGCTCGCAGACGTCACCGATCCCGGCACCAGGAAGGTCCTGACCTGGCTGCGTGACCTTTTCGGGCTTTCCCTGATCGAAAAGAACCTCTCCTGGTACCTCATGAACGGCAGGCTTTCCATGCAGCGGGCGCGTACCGTGGGCGGCTACATCAACAGGCTGCTCGAGAAGATCAGGCCGCACGCATTGGACCTGGTGGACGCGTTCGGGTACGGCGATGAACACGTGCGCGCCACCATCGCCACCGGCGCCGAGAAGGAACGCCAGGACCAGGCCCGCGCCTACTTCCGCAGCCAGCGTGCCAGCGGACAGACCCCCGTGGACGAAAAGGTGCTGCTGGCGCGGAAGGCCGGCGGCCGCAAGGCCTAAAAAACCCTTAACCCGCCAGCGGCTCAGCACCGGCATAGCGCAAAGTCCTGGTACGACGACGGCGCCGCTTCCCTTCCACGGGGAGCGGCGCCGTCGTCGTACTGCTTAGGGGACGTCAGCTGCTGGCGGGCAGCACCGAGCGGTACACCTCAAGGGTGGTCTCCGTGATGGACTCCCACGAGAAGTGCTTCTCGGCGCGCTCACGGCCCGCCTGTCCCATGGCCCTCGCGCGGTCCGGATCGGACACGACTTCCGTGAGGGCGGCCGCAAACTCACTGACGAACTTCTCCGGGTCCAGCGGCGTCCCGGTACCGTCCGTGACCTGCTCAAGGTCCACCAGCAGCCCGGTCCGGCCGTGCTCCACCACCTCGGGAATGCCACCGGTGGCGCTGGCCACCACTGCGGCGCCGCAGGCCATGGCCTCGAGGTTGACGATGCCCAGCGGCTCGTAAATGGACGGGCAGGCGAAGGCGGTGGCGTGGCTCAGGACCTGGATCAGCTCGTGGCGGGGCAACATCCGCTCGATCAGCACCACACCGGTCCGCTGCTTCTGCAGGTCCTCGATCAGCGCGGCGGTCTCGGCGGCCAGTTCCGGGGTGTCGGCCGCGCCCAGGCACAGGACGAGCTGGACGTCGTCAGGAAGCTTCGCGGCTGCCCGAAGAAGGTACGGAACTCCCTTCTGCCGCGTGTTTCTTCCCACAAAGACGACACTTGGCCTGGCGGAATCAATGCCGAGCGCACGGATGGCGTCGCCGTTTTCGTCACGCTTCCACATCTCGACGTCGATCCCGTTGTGCACCACCCGGACCTTCTCCGGGTCCACGTCGGGGTAACTGCGCAGGATGTCCTGCCGCATGCCCTCGGACACGGCGATGATGGCGGCGGCAGCCTCATAAGCGGTCTTCTCGACCCAGGAGGACAGAGCGTAGCCGCCACCCAGCTGCTCCGCTTTCCACGGGCGCAGGGGTTCAAGGCTGTGGGCACTCAAAACATGCGGAATTCCGTGCAGCAGTGAGGCCAGGTGGCCGGCCATATTGGCGTACCAGGTATGCGAGTGGACCAGGTCGGCGCCGGCGATGTCCGGGACGATCCTCAGGTCCACACCCAACGTCTGCACAGCGGCGTTGGCGGAGCCGAGGTCCTCCGGTACAGCGTAGGAAGTCACCACAGCACCGTGATAGTCGGCGTCGCGGGGGGCACCGAAGGCACGAACCTGCAGGTCAACGTGCTTACTAAGCACCCTGCTCAATTCGGCGACGTGCACCCCGGCGCCACCATAAATTTCCGGCGGGAACTCTTTAGTCACAATGTCTATTCGCACAAGACCCAAGGTAGTCCTTCACGCATAACTGTTCTAGTGTGAAGGAGTCCGGGCGTACCGGATTGTCTTGGGGAGTTACGAAGGCGTACAGGAGCGACCACTATGCCGTTGAATAAAAAAGTCCTGGCCATTGTCCTCGCAGGTGGCGAGGGAAACAGACTGATGCCACTGACGGCAGACCGGGCGAAGCCCGCGGTGCCTTTCGCCGGCAGCTACCGCCTTATCGATTTTGCGATTTCCAACCTGGTGAATTCTCGCTACCTGCAAATCGTGGTCCTCACGCAGTACAAATCCCACAGCCTTGACCGGCATATTTCCGAAGCCTGGCGCATGTCCACCCAGCTCGGGAACTATGTCGCCTCCGTCCCCGCACAGCAGCGCGTAGGCAAGAGCTGGTTCCTGGGCAGCGCCAACGCCATCTACCAGTCCCTGAACCTGATCCATGACGCCAACCCCGACATCGTCGTCGTGGTCGGTGCAGACCACGTCTACCGCATGGACTTCGCCCAGATGGTGGAACAGCACGTCCACAGCGGGGCCAAGGCAACGGTTGCCGCCGTCCGCCAGCCACTGAGCATGGCCGACCAGTTCGGTGTCATCGAGGTGGACCAGAACGATCCGCAGAAGATTGCGGCATTCGTGGAGAAACCCGCCACCACGCCCGGCCTCGCCGCGGATCCGTCCCAGTTCCTCGCCTCCATGGGCAACTACGTGTTCGACGCCGACGCCCTGGTGGCGGCCCTGCACGTGGACGCCGAACGCCTCGACACCAAGCACGACATGGGCGGTGACATCATCCCCTACTTCGTCAACCAGGGCGAGGCAGGGGTCTACGACTTCACGCTCAACGAAATCCCCGGCTCCACCGAACGCGACCGCACCTACTGGCGCGACGTCGGCACCATCGACTCCTTCTACGACGCCCACATGGACCTCATCTCGCCGCTGCCGGTGTTCAACCTCTACAACTCCGAGTGGCCCATCTACACGCGGCAAAGCATCTCCCCGCCCGCCAAGTTCGTCCGCGGCCTCAACAACACGGTGGGCACCGCCCTGGACTCGATCGTCTCCAGCGGCGTGGTGATCTCCGGCGGCGTGGTGGAGGGGTCCGTCCTCTCCAACGACGTGTACGTGGCGACCAGCAGCAGGGTCATCGACTCCGTCCTGATGGACAAGGTACAGGTCGGCGAGGGCGCCGTGATCAACCGGGCCATCATTGACAAGAACGTCAAGGTGCCGGCCGGCGCCGCCATCGGTTTGGACCCGGACCTCGACCGTGCACGCGGCTTCAAGGTTACCGAATCAGGCATCACCGTCCTGTCCAAGTACCAGGAAGTCCCGGAGCCCGGCGAACACGAACGCCAGCTGGCCGCCAAGAACCTGCATCTGGTCCCCAACGCCGTGAAGGCCGCCGCGGACCAGTACCCGGAGGTGCGCGAGTCGGTGGACAAGGTGGCCCGGACCCATGCCGCCGCAGCCGAAGCCTCCCCCGGGGCACGCGTGTCCTGACCCGCCGCTGACATCCGGTGGAAGGACCGGCGGCGCCTGCACGGCGCCTCCGGTCCTTCAGTCATGATGCCCTGTGTCCACGCTGTAAAATTGACCCAATGAGCTCCCCCGACCTGACCCCTGAGGAAATCCAGGCCTGCCTCAAGGTCCTGAACACCATCCACGTCTACGACGAGGAGCACCCCGACTACATCTCGGTGCGCCGGGCCACCGGCAAGATGTTCAAGGCGGTCAAGCGCCACCGCAGGGTCACCAAGCGCGACCTGATTGCGGACGCCGACCGCGCCGTTATTGCCCTGACGGCCACGGCCGCCCCGGACCGGATCGACGACGAGACGCGCGGAAACAAGCTCGCTCCCTCGGCCACCGGCGAAGTGGCCGGCCACCTCATCCGGTCCCGGCCGTGCTACATCTGCAAACAGCACTACACCCAGGTGGACGCCTTTTACCACCAGCTCTGCCCGGAATGCGCGGCGTTCAGCCACAGTAAGCGCGATGCCCGGACCGATCTCACCGGCCGCAGCGCCCTGCTGACCGGCGGCCGCGCCAAGATCGGCATGTACATCGCGCTCCGGCTGCTGCGGGACGGCGCCCACACCACCATCACCACGCGGTTCCCCAAGGACGCAGCGCGGCGGTTCGCTGCCATGGAGGACAGCGCCGACTGGCTGCACCGGCTGCGGATTGTGGGCATCGACCTCCGCGACCCGTCCCAGGTCATGGCACTGACCGACTCCCTGAACGACGCCGGGCCGCTGGACATCATCATCAACAACGCTGCCCAGACCGTCCGCCGCTCCGGCAATGCCTACAAGCCGCTGGTGGATGCCGAGGACGAACCGCTGCCCGCAGCGCTGGAGCAGGCAAACGGCGGGCCGGAGCTGCTGACGTTCGGCCACGCCCATGACAAGCATCCGCTGGCACTCGCAGGCACCGTCACCGAGCACCCCGTCCTCGCCGGGGATGCCGTGACGTCGTTGGCATTGTCCACCGGTTCCGCCTCACTGGAACGCATCGCGGCGGGAACGGCCATCGACGCCGGCGGCCTGGTCCCGGACCTGGCCACCATCAACAGCTGGACGCAGGTGGTGGACGAGGTGGACCCGCTGGAGATGCTTGAAGTCCAGCTCTGCAACGTGACGGCACCGTTCCTGCTGGTCAGCCGCCTCCGCGGGGCCATGCAGCGTTCCACGGCACACCGCAAATACATCGTCAATGTCTCCGCCATGGAAGGCCAGTTCTCCCGCGCCTACAAGGGAGCCGGACACCCGCACACCAACATGGCCAAAGCCGCGCTGAACATGATGACAAGGACCAGCGCGCAGGAAATGCTCGATACCGACGGCATCCTGATGACCGCCGTGGATACCGGCTGGATCACCGACGAGCGGCCGCACTACACGAAGGTCCGGCTCATGGAGGAGGGCTTCCACGCGCCGCTGGACCTGGTGGACGGTGCGGCCCGGGTCTACGACCCCATTGTCATGGGTGAAAACGGCGAAGACCAGTACGGTGTCTTCCTGAAGGATTACAAGCCCAGCCCCTGGTGAAAGGCGTATGCTCACGGCATGAGCAACGAGTCATCACCTGACGTCCAGAACCTCGAGCACCATGAGTGCTGGGCCATGCTGCGCACCGTCTCCGTTGGCCGGCTGGCCGTCCTTGCTGACGGCCGCCCGGATATCTTCCCCGTCAATTACACGGTGGACGGCGGCACGGTGGTCTTCCGCACCGGCCAGGGCAGCAAGTTATCGGCCGCGTCCGGAGACGCGGCCGTGGCGGTTGAGGCCGACGGCGTGGATCCGGAGAGCGGACTCGCCTGGAGCGTGGTGGTCAAGGGAACCGCCGAAGTGGTGAAGGGGGCCGAGGAGGTCCTGGACACCTCCCGGCTCTACCTCTTTCCCTGGCAGGCGGGCCGCAAGGACGCATTCGTCCGGATTACCCCCGACTCCGTCACTGGCCGCCGGTTCAAGGTCACCGAGCCGATGACCTGGTGGACCCAGATCAGCAGCTCGGCCAAGTCCGCCCACGAGTAGGCACCGGCCGCGTGCGCGCAGTGCGCACGCCACCGGTCAGGCGAGCTGGGTAATCTCCACGCTGACGTTCAGTGCCGATCCGCCGCCGCCGGACAGGATGCCCTTGAGTGGCGTGACGTCCCGGTAGTCCCTTCCGCGTGCCACGGTAACGTGGAAATCGCCGGCAGGTTTGTGGTTGGTGGGGTCCCAGCTGCGCCAGTCCCCGTCCCACCACTCCAGCCAGGCGTGTGACTGGCCGGCAACTGTCTCTCCCACGCCGGCGCTGGAGCGCGGGTGCAGGTAACCCGAGACGTAGCGTGCGGGGATGCCGCAGCTGCGCAGCGCACCGATGGCCAGGTGCGCGAGGTCCTGGCAGACGCCCTGCCGCTGCGTCCACGCCTCTTCCGCGTTCGTGGTGACGGCGGTGGACCCTGACATGTAGGTCATCTCGCCGCGCATCCAGGCGAAGATGGCCATGGCGGCCTCGTGCGGGTTCTTGCCGGCAACAACGCCGGGGATGATGCCCAGGACTTCGTCACCCGGTCCGCTGAGCCGTGACTGCGGCAGCCAGTCGCTGTGGGTGTTGAGGGTTTCCGGCGACGCCAGCACATCCCAGCCGGCGATATCGGACTCGGACGGGATTTTCCCGGCACGGTGGACCTCGACGGTGATGTTGGAGATGACCTCCAGGTGGTCGTGCGGCATCTGCATGTCGAAGGCCGTCACCCTGGTGCCCCAGTAGTCGCGGTAGGTGCTCACGGCCGCCTGCGACGGGGACACCTTAACCACTGATTCGAGGACCACCTGCTGGGAGTCCGTCAGCGGCGTCATCCGTGCCTCGTTGTAGGAGAGGGTGACGCGCTTGTTGTACTTGTACGCCGTCCGGTGGACGATGCTCAGCCGGGTCATGAAACTTCTCCCACCCAGGCCAGTTCGTCCGCCTGATTGAAGTACTTACGGGAAATGGCGTCCGAGGCCTGGGACACAGCCTTCTGCACGCGTTCCATGTGTTCGGGCAGTTCGGACATGAGGTCGTCCGTACGGTGGAACTCGAGGAAGGTGCGGGCCTGGCCCACAATGCGGCGGGCGTCGTTGATGAAGCCCACGCGCTGGGCTGAGGGGTCCAGCTTGGCGAGGCATTCGTCGGCGTCACGCAGTGCGTACACGATGGAGCGCGGGAACAGCCGGTCCAGCAGCAGGAACTCAGCCGCGTGCTGGTCACCGAAGGCTGCCCGGCGGGTCCGCAGGAAGGATTCGTAGGCGCCGGCGCACCGGAGCATGTTCACCCAGGACATGCCTGCGGACAGGACATCCCTGGTGGACAGCATGCGGGCTGTCATGTCGGCCCGCTCAAGTGACCGGCCCAGGACGAGGAACAGCCAGCTTTCGTCGTGGCTGACGGTGGTGTCCGCCAGGCCGCTGACCATGGCGGTGCGCTCCAGGGTCCAGTTGCAGAACCGGTAGGTGCCCACCACGTCCTTGCGGTGCTGGCTGAGCCCGTAATAGGTGGTGTTGAGGCTCTCCCACAGCCCGGAGGAGACCGTTTCGCGGGCACGCCGGGCGTTCTCGCGGGCAGCGCCCAGGGACCCGGCAATGGACGTGGCGCTGGTCTTGTCGTAGGCCAGGGCGTGCAGCAGCTCGGGCAGGCCGAAGTCGTCGCTTTGGGGCCGTGCTCCCATCACAGCCAACAGCTCCTGGGCCACGCTTTTGCGTTCGTCCATGGGGAGGTGGTTGAGCCGCTCCAGGTGCACGTCGAGGATACGGGCGGTGCCGTCGGCCCGCTCCACATAGCGGCCGATCCAGAATAGGGATTCGGCAATACGGCTAAGCATTCGCGGCTACCTCCTGCGGGGCCGAAACGGACAAGAAACGGTGCCGGGCGGGGCGGGTCACTGCTGCTGCTCCGACTGGCGGTCGCGCCAGTTGCTTTCCACGGGCCACACCGAGACCCGCTCGCGGACCGAGATGGATTGCCTCGGCACGGACTCGACGGGCATCTGCGGCGAATCGGCCAGGACCCATGTGTCCTTGGAACCGCCGCCCTGGCTGGAGTTCACGATCAGCGAGCCCTCCTTCAGCGCCACGCGGGTGAGTCCGCCGGGCAGCACCCAGACGTTGTCGCCGTCGTTCACGGCAAACGGGCGCAGGTCCACGTGGCGCGGACCGAACTTGTCGCCGCTCAGCGTGGGCACCGTGGAGAGCTGCAGGACCGGCTGGGCGATCCAGCCGCGGGGATCGGCGATGATCCGCTGCCGCAGGGCGTCCAGTTCGTCGTTGGAGGCGTCCGGGCCGATGACCAGGCCCTTGCCGCCGGAGCCGTCCACCGGCTTGACCACGAGTTCGGCGAGGTTGTCCAGGGTGTATTCCCGGGCTTCCTTCTCCTCGAGGCGGAACGTGTCCACGTTCGCGATGATGGGCTCCTCGCTCAAGTAGTAGCGGATCAGGTCAGGAACGTAACTGTAAACCAGTTTGTCGTCCGCGACGCCGTTGCCCACGGCGTTGGCGATGGTGACCCCGCCGGCGCGGGCCGCGTTGACCAGTCCGGGGCAGCCGAGCATGGAATCGGCCCTGAACTGGAGTGGGTCCAGGAAGTCGTCGTCGATGCGCTTGTAGATGACGTCCACGCGCTGTTCACCTGCGGTGGTGCGCATGTATACGCGGTTGCCGCGGCAGATGAGGTCGCGTCCCTCAACCAGTTCCACGCCCATCAGCCCGGCCAACAGTGTGTGCTCAAAGTAGGCGCTGTTGAATACGCCGGGCGTCAGCACGACGACGGTGGGATCGTCCACGCCCGAAGGTGCGGTCTTGCGCAGGGCCGAGAGAAGCCGGCGCGGGTACTCCTCGACCGGGCGGATGAGCTGCTGGCCGAAGGCCTCCGGCAGGCCCTTGGCCATGGCACGGCGGTTCTCAAGGACGTAGCTGACGCCGGAGGGAACACGGACGTTGTCCTCGAGGACTCGGAAGGTTCCGGCGGCGTCGCGGACCACGTCGATGCCGGAAATGTGGACGCGGACGCCGCCGGCGGGTTCAAACCCGTGCACCTGGCGGTGGAAGTGGGCGCTGGTGGTCACCAGCTGGCGGGGGATCACGCCGTCGGACACCACCGTCATCTTGTCGTACACGTCGTTGAGGAAGGCCTCGAGGGCGCGGACGCGCTGCGCGACACCGCGCTCCATGACGTCCCATTCGGCAGCGGGAATGACCCTGGGCACGATGTCCAGGGGGAAGGGCCTTTCCTCCCCCGCAAAGTCGAAGGTGACGCCGCGGTCCAGGAAGGTCCGTGCCATGGAATCGGCACGGGCGCTGACATCGGCCAGCGAGAGCTTGCGGAGCGCATCCGCCACCTGCTCATAGGAGGGGCGGGCCTGTTGCCCGGGGGCGAACATTTCGTCGTAGGCTCCGGTCCGGCCCGCGGCCTCGGAGTAATCCTGGAAGAGGTCTGACATGCCCAATAGCCAACCACCTTTTTGTTTCGAATTCATAAACGGCCTTCCATTGTGGCGTGTTGGTGCGCGCAGCCGGTTCGGACATTCCGGGCTCCGTCCGGCAAAGTGGGTGAGTGCCAGTCAGCAGAAGCTCCCCCACTCCCGGCCCGGGACGCCCGCGGGGAGCCACACGGCTGCTGCCCGGCCTTGCCGCTGCGGCAGTGGCGCTGGTGCTCGCCTTCCTCATCCACGCACTGGTGCCGTCCCTTCCGGCGATGACCCTGGCCGTGGTGATGGGGGTCCTTGCCGCCAACCTGCCGGTGACCGGAGGATGGACGGCCGGACGTGCCCGCCCCGGCCTGGACTTCGCCGGCAAGCACCTGATGCGCGGCGGAATCGTGCTGCTGGGCCTGAAAGTGGGCATCGGCGACGTCCTGGACCTGGGGTGGCTGGCACTGGTGCTGATCACCGCCGTGGTCGCGGCCAGTTTCGGCGGCACGTACCTGATCTCCCGGCTGTTCAGGTTGCCGCCGGTGACGTCGCTGCTGGTGGCCACCGGGTTCTCTATCTGCGGGGCCTCAGCCATCGGCGCGATGGCAGCGGTGCGGCGCATCCGGCATGTGGACACCGTACTGCCGGTGGCGCTGGTGACCCTGTGCGGAACACTGGCCATCGGCGTCCTGCCGCTGCTGGTCCACCCGCTCCAGCTCAGCGCCGAGGTCTTCGGCGCATGGACAGGCGCGTCCGTGCACGATGTGGGACAGGTGGTGGCCACGGCGCAAACCGCAGGCCCCGCGGCCCTGGCGATCGCCGTCGTCGTCAAACTCACCAGGGTGCTGCTCCTGGCGCCCGTGACGGCGCTGGCGGGGGCACACCACCGGATTTCCCTCCGTCCTTCCGGTGACGACGCCGGCCTGCCGCCTGTGGTGCCGCTGTTCGTGCTGGGATTCGTGGCGATGGTGGCGTTGCGCTCCACCGGGTGGCTGGCCGACGGGTGGCTGGAGGCAGGGGCCCTGCTGCAGGACGTGCTCCTGGGGGCGGCCCTCTTCGGACTGGGGTCCGCGGTGCGGATCCGAACGCTGCTCCTGACCGGCGGGCGTGCCCTGCTGGCCGCGCTGGCATCGTGGCTGCTGATTGCGGTCCTGGGCCTCGCGGCCGCCCTGCTCATCGCCGGCTGACCTGCCCGTGAGGCAGGCGATGGCGGCCGTTGCAGCGTGATTAGATAGCTGGGTGTCACATGAGAATCTGCACCGCGATGAAGCTGCCGGCCGCTCGGCCCTGATCAGCACCGCCAGCTACGACGTCTCCCTCGACGTCCGCCAGGCCGAGAACCCGGATACTGCCGGCTACACCACCCGCAGCGTCATCACCTTTACCGCCGCGGAAGCGGGCACTTCCACGTTCCTGGACTTCATTGGCAGCGGCGTGCACAGCGTGTTCCTCAACGGCAAGGGCCTGCCGGTGGAGGACGTGGTGGACGGTGCACGCATCAGGCTGGACAACCTGCAGTTGGAAAACCAGGTCACGGTCACCGGAACAGCCCTGTACAGCCGCTCCGGTGAGGGCATGCACCGGTTCGTCGACCCCGCCGACGGCCAGACCTACCTCTACACGCAATACGAACCCGCAGACGCGCGCAGGGTCTTCGCCAACTTCGAACAGCCGGACCTCAAAGCCACCTACACCTTCCACCTGATGGCCCCGGCTTCCTGGCACGTGGCATCCAACGGCGTGGAAACCGCCAGGACCCTGCTCACCAGCGATCCCGCCACCGCACGCTGGGATTTCGCCACCACCCTGCCGATGTCCACGTACATCACCACCGTGCTGGCCGGCCCCTACTTCAAAGCTGAAGACCGCTGGCAGGGAACGCTGGAGGACGGCACGCACCTGGACGTTCCGCTGGCGCTCTACTGCCGCGCCTCCATGGCCGGATCCTTCGGCACCGCCGAATTGTTCCGGCTCACCAAAGCCGGCCTGGACTTCTTCAACCGGCTCTTCGACTACCCCTACCCCTGGGGCAAGTACGATCAGGCCTTCGTGCCCGAATACAACCTGGGCGCCATGGAAAACCCGGGGCTGGTGACGTTCACCGAGAGCTACGTCTTCACCTCCCGGGCCACGGACGCCCAGTACCAGGCGCGGGCCAACACGCTGATGCACGAGATGGCGCACATGTGGTTTGGCGACCTCGTCACCATGCAGTGGTGGGACGATCTCTGGCTCAAGGAATCCTTCGCCGACTACATGGGCACCCTCGCCGTGGACCGGGCCACGGGCTGGGACACCGCCTGGGTCAACTTCGCCAACAAGCGCAAGGCCTGGGCCTACGTCCAGGACCAGCTGCCCACCACGCACCCCATCGTGGCGGACATCCCGGACCTGGAAGCGGCCAAGCAGAACTTTGACGGCATCACCTACGCCAAGGGCGCCTCAGTGCTCAAGCAGCTGGTGGCCTATGTGGGCTTTGATGCCTTCATCGCCGGTTCCCGGGAGTACTTCCGCAAGCACGCCTACGGCAACACCACCCTGGCAGACCTGCTGGAAGCCCTCAGCTCCGCTTCCGGACGCGACCTCTCGGAATGGGCACGCCAGTGGCTGCAGACATCGGGGATTTCCACGCTGGCCCTGGAGGCCGCCACAGAGGCCGCGAACGACGACGGCGGGCTTGGTTCCGCCGCCATCGTCCAGGAGGCCACGGACCCCGTCACGGGACGGGACGAGCTGCGGCCGCACCGGCTCCGGGTGGGCCTGTACGACTTCGACGGAGCCGGCGCTTTGGTACGGACCGACAGCATCGAAACGGATGTGGCCGGTGCCCGTACGGAGCTCCCCCAACTTACAGGCCGGAAACGGCCAGCTCTCCTGCTGCTCAACGACGACGACCTGACCTACGCCAAGGTCCGCCTCGACCCCGCCTCCGAAACCACGGTCCTCGCCTCCCTGGACAGGATCAGCGACCCCATGGCCCGCGCCCTGTGCTGGACTGCGCTGTGGAACTCGGCCCGTGACGGCGAAACCCCGGCCGAACGGTACGTGGCCGCGGTGGCCGCGTTCGGTCCGTCGGAAACCGGGATCGGCGTGCTCCTGAACATCCTCGATAACGCCTGCACCGCCGTCGAACGCTACACACCCGCGTCCCGCCGCGATGCGGTCCGTGCTTCCTTCCTGGGCACCGCCGGCGCGGAGTTGCGGCGGGCGGAGCCGGGCTCGGACCAGCAGCTCGCCTGGGCGCGCACGCTGGGAACGCTCAGCAGGCATGACGCTTCGCTGCTGCCGCTGCTGAGCGGGTTGCTGGACGGCTCCGAACAGGTGCCCGGACTGGCCGTCGACGCCGAACTCCGCTGGCACTTCTGGCACGCCCTCGCTGCCCACGGCCAGGCATCCGCGGCAGAGCTCGATGCTGAACTGGCGGCGGACACCACCGCCTCGGGGCGGGCTGGCCATGCCACGGCCGGTGCTGCCCGGCCGGAGGCGGATGTGAAGGCTGCGGCCTGGGCCGAAGCCGTGCAGGGCACAGCCCTGTCCAACCAGCTCCTGACGGCAACCATCACCGGGTTCGGCACCGCCCCGGCTGCCCTGCTGGAACCCTACGTTGAGCCGTACTTCGGCTGCCTGCGGGAGGTCTGGGACAGCCGCAGCATCGAGATCGCCAGCCGGATCGTGCGGGGCCTGTTCCCCTCAACCCAGGACCTGGCCGACGGCGCGAAGCCCGGCGCCCACCCGGCGCTGCGCCGGACCGACGCCTGGCTTGAGGCGAACGCCGACGCGCCCCGTGCCCTGCGGCGGATCATCGTGGAACAGCGCAACCACCTGCTGCGGGCACTCACCGCGCAGGCCGCCGTCGTTGGTTCACCTCCGGCTCACCCTGCGCCGTAACAGCCAAGGGCCGCTGCTCCGGGACAGACGGTGCGCAGTGGCGCTGCAGGCTGGTGTTCGGGGCGGATCAGGGGACGCGGTGCAGCCATTCCCCGGTGCCGAACTTGCTGGCCGCGCGTTCCCGCGCCGCAGCGAGCTCGGCATCGGTCAGCTCCGAGTGCGTTGCCCCGTACCGGCCCGTAAACACGTCCATCATGGCCCCGATGATGTCCATGCGGGCCAGCCCGGTTTGGCGGCGCAGCGGATCCACCCGCTTCTTGGCGCTCCGGGTGCCCTTGTCCGAAAGCTTCTCCTTGCCGATGCGCAGGACGTCCACCATTTTGTCGGCGTCGATGTCGTAGCTCATGGTGACGTGGTGGAGCATGCCGCCGTTCGCCAGCCGCTTCTGGGCGGCGCCGCCGATCTTGCCCTGGTCCGTGGCGATGTCATTAAGCGGGACGTAGAAGGCTGTCACGCCGATTTTCTCCAGCGCCGCCATCACCCAGGAATCGAGGAACGGGTAGGAATCGGCGAAGCTGAGCCCGTCCACCAGTGTCTGGGGCAGGTACAGGGAATAGGTGATGCAGTTGCCGGCCTCCATGAACATCGCTCCCCCGCCGCTGATCCGGCGGACCACCTTGATGCCATGCCGGGCCACGCCGTCGGGATCCACCTCGTTCCGGACCGACTGGAAGCTGCCGATGACCACGGACGGTTCCTGCCAGTCCCAGAACCTCAGGGTGGGGTTGCGGCGGCCCGCGCCAACTTCCTCGGTGAGTACCTCGTCGAGGGCCACGTTGATTTCGGTGGGCAGGACGCTGGGCGCAATGACGTTCCAGTGGTGGTCCGCCCAGGAGGTGGCCTTGGCCAGCGCCCGGCGTACGGTCACGGCCACGGCGTCGGCGGAGAATCCGAACAGGGTGGCGTCGGCGGGCAGCGCAGCGGTGACTGCCGCTGCGAGGTCTGCGGCCGGGGTGGTCTCCGGAAGCCCGGTGAGGGCCCGGTTGATGGCGAGGAGGGCCTCGTCCGGCTCGAGGAAGAAGTCGCCACTGATCGAGACGTCGGCCAGGACGCCGCCGGCCACGGACAGGTCCGCCACCACCAGCTTGCCGCCCGGAACCTTGTACTCGCCGTGCCGGCGGGGGTTTGTTGCTGCGTCTTGGTCCGGGGAGGTCATATGGCTCATGGGTTACATCCTGCCGTACGGTGTGCCCGCCCCGCCAACGCAAAGAAAGCCCGCACCGTTGCCGGTGCGGGCTTTCCGAAAAGCCATGGGAGGAAGAATTACTTCTTGCCGCCGAAGCCCTTGAAGCGTGCGTTGAAGCGCTCGACGCGGCCTGCGGAGTCCATGATGCGCTGCTTGCCCGTGTAGAACGGGTGGGACTCGGAGGAGATTTCGACGTCGATGACCGGGTAGGTGTTGCCGTCTTCCCACTCGATGGTCTTCGAGGAAGACACGGTGGACTTGGTCAGGAACTTGGTACCGGAGGCCAGGTCATTGAAAACGACGGCTGCGTACTTCGGGTGGGTATCAGACTTCATAATGGGGCCTTTGTTCGCGCAGCTGGATTTTGCCAGCTGCCAGGTATGAATGGGATGGCCCGGTTCCGCGTCGAAAGACACAAGAGGGCCAGCAGTCAATAATAGCGGATCACGGGGACACCCGCGAACCACGCCACGGCACCTGCCCGCCTTCTCCTGCAGGTCCCGGCTCAGCTTCGGGGACGCAGTTCCCAGAACGCCACTGCAGACGCCGCGGCCACGTTGAGCGAGTCCACACCATTGCGCATGGGAATCTTCACGGCAAGGTCGACGGCGGCCAGCGTCTCCGGGCTCATGCCCGCTCCTTCGGTTCCCAGGACCAGGGCCAGCCGGTCCGGGTTGCCGGCCGCGACGTCGTCTACGTCCAGTGCATCGGGGGTCAGTTCCAGTGCGGCCACGGTGAAGCCGTGGTCCTTGAGGACCTGCAGGTCGTCCGGCCAGCTGTCCAGGCGTGCCCAGGGAACCTGGAACACCGTCCCCATGCTGACGCGGACGCTGCGCCGGTACAGCGGGTCGCCGCAGCGGGGCGAAACCAGCACGGCGTCGATGTCCAGGGCGGCCGCCGAGCGGAAGATTGCGCCCACATTGGTGTGGTCCACGATGTCTTCAAGCACGGCAACCCTGCGGGCGCCGGCCAGGAGCTCCGGAAGGGGCACGGGCTGGGGCCGCTCCATGGCAGCCATGGCTCCGCGGTGGAGGTGGAAGCCGGTGATTTCCTCGAGGAGGGCGGCTTTTCCGATGAAGACCGGGACGTCAGGATACGCCTGGAAGACGTCGTCGAGGTCCGCGAGCCATTTCTCCGCCAGGAAGAACGAACGCGGCTGGTGCCCTGCAGCGAGGGCGCGGCGCAGGACCCGCGAGGACTCGGCGATGTACATCCCCTCGCGCGGTTCGCGGAGCTTGCGGAGATGGACATCGGTCAGCGTGGTGTAATCGCTGACCCGCGGGTCGCTGGCGGATTCAAGGTAGTGGAAAGTCACCGGAGGATTATTTCAGGAGGTTGGCGACCATGACGACGAGCGCCACAATGCCCAGGGTGAAGATCACGCCGCGGAGGACTTTCGGGGAAAGCTTGCGGCCCACCCGGGCACCGGCGAGTCCGCCGATGGTGGAGCTGACGGCGATCAGGAGGACCACCAGCCAGTTGATCCGGTCGAATGCGAACAGCAGGTAGGAGATTGCAGCCACCATGTTGACGCCCAGGACCAGGATGTTCTTCATGGCGTTGGCGTTTTGCATGGTGCCGCTGAGGAAGACGCCCAGGATGCCTACCAGCAGGATGCCCTGGGCGGCCACGAAGTAGCCGCCGTAGACGCCTGCCAGGTAAACGAGCACCACCAGCAGCACGCCGTGGCTGCGGTCGCGGACGGCATGTTCGGGGTTCTCTTCACGGTTGCGCACCCAGGACTGCAGCTTGGGCTGGAACATCACCATGAGCAGCGCCAGGACCAGCAGCACCGGCGCTACGTAATGGAAGACCTTCTCCGGCAGGTGGAGGAGCAGCCAGGCGCCGGTGATCCCGCCGAGCAGCGAGGCCGGGAGCAGCTTCAGGAGCTGCCGGCCCCGTCCCGCCAGTTCGCGGCGGTAACCCCAGGCGCCGGCGGCAGTGCCCGCCACCAGGCCCATGGCGTTGCTCATGGACGCGACAACGGGGGTGATGCCCAGTGCGATGAGGACCGGGAAGGTCACCAGCGTGCCGGAGCCGACCACCGCGTTGATGGTGCCGGCCCAAAGGCCCGCGAAAAAGACCAGGATGCTGCTAAGGATCTCCACAGGAGGTGTTCAACCCCGCCCTTAGCGGCGGGCGGTGGCGGCGTAGCGGCCGGCGTTTTCCGTCACGTCCAGGGCCAGCCCGAACGTTTCGCTGAGGTGCTTGTCGGTGAGGACCTCGGTGATGGGGCCGGCCGCCACCACGCCGCCGTCGCGCAGCAGCATGGCATGGGTGAAGCCCGGTGGTACCTCTTCAAGGTGGTGGGTCACCAGGACCATCGCGGGCGCGGCCTCGTCCCGGGCCAGTTCGCCGAGCTTGTGGACCAGTTCTTCCCGGCCACCCAGGTCAAGGCCTGCGGCCGGCTCGTCCAGCAGCAGCAGCTCCGGATCGGTCATGAGGGCGCGGGCAATCTGGACACGCTTGCGTTCGCCTTCGGACAGGGTGGCGAACGTCCGGTTCAGCAGCGGACCCATCCCCCAGTCGTTCAGGAGACGGAAGGCGCGGCGCTCGTCGTCGCGCTCGTAGCCTTCACGCCAGCGCCCGGTGACGCCGTACGCGGCGGTGACCACCACGTTGAGGACGTTCTCGTGCTCCGGGATCTGGGTGGCCAGGGCGGCCGATGACAGACCGATGCGGGGACGCAGTTCGAAGACGTCGGTGCGGCCGAGTACTTCGTCGAGGATTCCGGCCTTGCCGCTGCTGGGGTGCAGGCGTGCCGCCGCGATCTGGAGGAGCGTGGTTTTCCCGGCGCCGTTGGGACCGAGGATGACCCAGCGTTCGCCTTCGTTGACCTGCCAGTCGACCTTGTCCAGCAGGGTCTTTTTGCCTCGGACAACGCTAACGGAGTCCAGTTCCAGAACATCACTCATAGGAATAGACACTAGGACAAAAAAGTGGACGACTGATAACCGGTGTGACCGCTCCCCGGGGCGCCTGCCCGGCGCATGTCCAGCCACGGTGCCGGGCCGGCCGCCCTCCGCAATGAATACGCGGGACCATTCTTCCGCTGGCTAAGATTGCAGGCATGACTTCCAACGTGACTGCGGTCAGCTATGGCCAAAATCTGACCGACACCGGACTGGAGCAGCTGCGTTCCATCCTCGCGGAGCACGGTGCAGCTGCAGGAGCCGAATCCAGCGCCGGCGACGACCGCTACCAGGTGCGCATCACGGAACTGGAGCTGCCGGATGCCACCGAGGCCGGCCTGGCTGCGCTCCGCAGCGCCGTGGCGGATGCCGCCATCCCCGGCGTGGACACCGCTTTGGTGCCCGCGGGCCTGCGCTCGGCCGGCCGGAAGCTGCTGATCATGGACGTGGACTCCACCCTGATCCAGCAGGAGGTCATCGAACTCCTGGCCGCGTATGCGGGCAAGCGGGACGAGGTGGCCGCGGTCACCGCGGCGGCCATGCGCGGGGAGCTGGACTTCGCCCAGAGCCTGCACGCCCGGGTGGCAGTCCTCGCCGGGCTGCCGGCCGACGTCGTCAATTCCGTCCGCCACGAAGTGAAGCTCAGCGAAGGCGCCGCGCAACTCGTGGCTGCGTTCAAGGCGGCCGGGCATCCGGTAGCCGTAGTCTCCGGCGGGTTCAACCAGATACTCGAGCCGATCGCAGCGGACCTTGGCCTGGACTACTGGCAGGCCAACGAACTGGAAATCGTTGACGGTGCCCTGACCGGCAAGGTCCTGGGCGCGGTGGTGGACCGGGCGGCCAAGGAGAAGTACCTGCGCGAGTGGGCGGCCGCCGAGGGGATCGCCATGGAACACACCATCGCCGTGGGCGACGGCGCCAACGACCTCGACATGCTGGGCGCAGCGGGGATCGGGGTGGCCTTCAACGCCAAGCCGGCCGTGCGCGCGGTCGCCGATTCGGCCGTCAACATGCCCTACCTTGACGCGGTGCGCCACATCGCCGGGGTCTGAACCGCCCACGGATGCTGACAAAAAGAGGTGCCCGGCGCGTTTGCGCCGGGCACCTCTTTTTCACTCAGTGGGCTATTGGCCGCTCTTACCGAAGTAGTCTGCGCCCCCGGCGTATTCCGTGTGGCCGGACTCGACATCAGCGGTGGCCATTCCGGCCACCACCTGGGCAAACTCTTCCACGGAGTACAGCTTGCCGGCTTCGGCGCGGCGGGCCTCGATGGCGCCCGGCGTCGAACGGTCCAGCAGCGTGGCGGTGACGGTGCCTTCAATCATGTCGCCGGAGACCACCACCAGGCTGATGCCCTTCTCGGCGAGGTTGGGGATGAGTTCCCGCAATGCGTCCTCACCGGCGCGCTTGCTGCGGGCCACGGCCTCGTAGGCCGGCATGGTGGGAACGGTGTTAATGAAGTGTGCCTGGTGGCTGGTCACGAAGACAACGCGGGAGCCTTCCGGCATCAGCGGCACTGCGGCGTTGAGCATGTTGAGCTGGGCGTCGCGGTTGAGCTTGAGGGCGTAGTCCTCCCCCATGCCGGTTTCCATGCCGCCCGAGGCGTTCAGGACCAGGATGTCCAGGGAACCGAAGTTCTCCATGGCGGCGGAGGCAAGCGCCTGCACGCCTTCCTGGGTGGTCAGGTCGGCCCCAACGGCGACGGCGCGGCCGCCGTCGGCCTCGATGCCCTGGACCACCTTGTTGGCGCGCGGCGCCTTCTGGCGGTAGTTGACCACGACGGCGGCGCCCTCGCCGGCGAGGATCTTCGCTACGTCAGCGCCGATTCCGCGTGATGATCCGGTGACGATGGCGGTCTTGTTGTCCAGCAGTCCCATCTGGGCTCCTTTGTTTGAAACGTCTAAAGTGAAGCGGCTCTGAACTCCATCATGCCAGCGCGGCCTGGTGATTCCCTTGTCCGGGTCCCACAAAGAAGGGCCGGACCGCTGGTGGCGGCCACGTGGGGTTCGATGGTCAGTGGCCCATGCCCAGGCCGCCGTCAACCGGGATAACGGCCCCGGAGATGTAGGCCGCTTCGTCGCTGGAAATCCAGCGCACCACGTTGGCCACCTCGTCGGCGTCGGCGAACCGGCCGGCGGGGATGCTGGACAGGTAGTCCTTCTGCGTGGCTTCCGGGAGTTCTGCCGTCATGTCCGTGTTGATAAAGCCCGGGGCCACGACGTTCGCGGTGATGCCGCGGGAGCCAAGTTCGCGGGTCAGCGACCGCGCGATGCCAACGAGGCCGGCCTTGGAAGCTGAGTAGTTGATCTGGCCGGGGGCGCCATACAGGCCCGAGACAGAAGAGATCAGGACCACGCGGCCCTTGCGCAGCCGGATCATGCCCTTTGACGCACGCTTGATGACGCGGAATGCGCCGGTGAGGTTCGTGTCGATGACGGAGGTGAAGTCCGTTTCACTCATCCGCAGCAGGAGGGTGTCCTTGGTGATGCCGGCGTTGGCCACCAGTACTTCCACGGGGCCATGCGCTGCCTCCACTTCCTTGAACGCCGCGTCCACGGATGCTTCATCTGTGACGTCGGCCTTCACTCCCAGGATTCCTTCAGGCAGTTCCGATTCACTGCGGTAAGTAACAGCCACCTTGTCCCCGTTGGCCAGGAATGCTTTGGCGATGGCCAGGCCGATGCCGCGGTTGCCGCCGGTGATCAGGACGCTGCGGGGGGCGGTAACTGCTTCAGTCATGGAGGAACTCCGGAATTCTGCGGCAGGATGCGCCGCGGTAAGAAGGTGGAATTTGGCTGCCTCCGATCTTAGCGCCCGGGCCCGCCCGGGTTTGGGTGCCACTGCCGATGGTGAGAGAATTGACGCAAGCCTTTGGAGCGTGAGAAACCACTGTGACCCTTGAAAACCACGCGGGACGTTCGGTGCCCGGAGAACCCGGCCGGTTCTCCGAGGACGCGGAAGTCCACAGCATTACGGATGCCGCGGAATCCCATTCCGAGGACATTCGCAGGCGCATGGTCAAGTACGCGCTGGCGATGGGCATCCGCATGGTGTGCCTGGTCATGATTTTTGTCCTGGACGGCTGGCTCAAGATCATCGCCGTGGCCGGTGCAGTGTTCCTGCCATGGATCGCGGTAGTCATTGCCAACGGCAGCGACATGGCCGAAGAGCACAGTGACGCGCTCCTGGATTCAGCGCCATTGGCTGAGTTGGAAGCTCCGCCGCCGCCAACGGGCCACGAGGAACAGGGTTCCGAGGTGCTGCAGGGCGAGCTTATTAATGATGACGACGAACCGGACACCGGAGAGGGGCGGCAGGGGCCGTGAGTATTTTCGATTTCGCCGCCGGAACCAGCCCGGCAGCATCAGACTCCGCACTCTGCTCCCGGAAGGCATGCCGTGCCGGAGCGTCCTGGCAGCTGCTGTGGAACAATCCCAAGATCCACACGCCGGAGCGCCGGAAGACGTGGCTGGCATGCGAGGACCACCGCGGCTGGCTGGAGGACTACCTGCAGACCCGCGGCCTGTGGAAGGAAACCCTTCCCCTTCAGCCCGGCAGCACGGACAGCTTTTCGGAGCAGGACAACTGAATGTACCGTTTCCTCTTTTCCAGCAAATGGCTGGGTTATCTCCTGCTGGCCGCGGTCTTTGCCACGGCCTGCGTGTTCCTGGGCCGTTGGCAGATGGACAGGCGCGCCGAAACCCTCGCCGAGATCAACCGCGTCGTCAGCAACTATTCCGCCACCCCCGTTCCTTTCGCGGCAGCCCGGGACCAGTTCACGCAGCTTGATCCCGCCAAGGAATGGACGCAGGTGGAGTTGCAGGGCACCTACGACACCGACGGCCAGCGCATCGTGCGCAACCGCCCCCTGAACGGCCAGCCGGGCTACGAAGTGGTGGTTCCGTTGAAGCTGGCCACCGGCGAAACGGTCATCATCGACCGCGGTTGGCTGCCCATCGGCAACAACAACCCCGGCAGCCCGGACTCGGTCCCGGCGCCGCCCTCCGGCGAGGTGACCTCCGTCGTCCGCCTCAAGCATGCGGAACCGGAGCTGCAGCGCGGCGCCCCGCAGGGCCAGCTCGCCTCCATCGACCTCCCGACGTACGCTGCCCAGCTCGGCTACCCGGTGCTTACTGGAGCCTACGGCCAGCTGGCCTCGGAGACGCCCACGGCCGCTGAGATGCCAGTGGCATTCCCGAAACCGTCCACCGAAGAGGGCACCCACCTGTCCTATTCGCTGCAGTGGTTCGCGTTCGGAGTGCTCATGTTCGTGGGCTTCGGCTACGCGGCGCGGCAGCAGGCCCGCAACGCCGCCATCGACGCCGAGGAAGACGAGGCCGAAGAAGCGGGGACCATGCACGCTGCGGTGCCGTCCCGCCGTCGTACGCCTCCTGCACGCAAGCGGAAGAAGGCGACGGCCGAAGAAGAGGAAGACGCGCTGCTGGACGCGCAGGGGTACTGAAGCATGACAACGCACGACGACGGGCCGGTCAGCCGGGTGCGCACGGTACTGGTTGAGTCGGGCATCGGCGACACGGTGCGCCGCTTCCCCGCCGGCGTTCCCACTGCCGTTGCCGCGGCTGAGGCGCTGGACTGTGACGTTGCAGCCATCACCAACAGCCTCATCTTCGACCTCAACGGGGCGCCCCTGCTCATCCTCGCCAGCGGTGCGGCCCGGGTGGACACGGCTCTGGTGGCGGACCGACTGGGTGAAGGCCGCATCCGCCGCGCTTCGCCGGACTTTGTGCTCGAGCACACGGGCCAAAAGGTGGGCGGAGTGGCACCGGTTGGCCATCCTCGCCGCATCAGAACCCTGCTTGATGTGAGCCTGCGGTCCCATAACCTCCTCTGGGCCGGAGCGGGCGATCACGAGTCGATGTTCTGCATCACCTACCAGGACCTGCACCGGATCACCGGCGCCGAGGAAACCGCGGTGCGCTGACGCACCGGGGCAAACCGGCGTGGTGGGGTAATGCACGACTCACCCGCCCCGGGTGTGCACCGGCCTGGCGTTTGCTGGGGGTTCCCCCACCTCGTGGATGGTGTGGCCGCTACAAGCCGTCTTGGTTACGCTGGCCCGTTCGATGCGCGCGACGGTGAACCATCGCATAGCGTTGCGCAGCCGGCACCACCCCACCAGGTACCACTGGCCGTTAGTGGAGGCGAACAGCACGGGCTCAACGTCGCGGGTGGTCGTGGTCCCGTTTTTCGATGTGTAGCGCATGCGGATCACTCGCTGCCCGGCCATCCCATCCTCCAGCGCAGACTTGATGGTCCGGGAAGAGGACGGAAGTGCGTTGACCCAGACCCGGCTGCCCAGTTCGTCGGCTCGTGCCCGGGTCTTAGGATCGAGGACGTCCAGGATCTTTTGGATACCTGCTGCTGCCAGATCGGCGTAGGGGGCGTCCGGTGCAGCGGACACGGCCGCCATGAGCGCCATCGCCTGCGCTGGGGAAAGGGTCACAGGCGGAAGAGATGCTCCTGAAGCCAAACCGTAGCCGCCGCCCGGACCCGGCCGAGACCATACAGGTGCACCACTGTTTTCCAACGCATCGAGGTCTCTCTTGATGGTGCGCACAGACACCTCAAACTCTCGCGCCAAGCGTTCGGCGGACACGCCTCGTTGGCCGCTACGGCGCAACATCTCGGAAAGGGCATGGAGCCGTTCCACCCGCTTCAAAGTTCAGCCCTTGGCAAATTCATGACATAAATAGTGACATACCGTTGTCCGGAGAGCCTGCAAGGGTATGGGCATGACAACTACTGCAAATCCCCCGCTCATCCTCCTCATCGCCGGCCACTGGCTGGGCGCCTGGGCCTGGGATGAAGTGCTGGGACACCTGGCACCCGGCAACGCCCGGGCAATCGCGATGACGCTGCCTGGTCTCGACGGGGACGACCCGCAACGTGCGGCGAGGACCCTCGACGATCAATCCGCAGCGGTCTTGGACGTCATCACCCAACTAGGGGTCACCGAGGATCAGCCGGCAACCCTGGTGGCTCACAGCGGGGCAAACGCCCCGGTCAGCCTTGTCCTTGATCAACATCCCGAGCTGGTCCATCGAGTGGTGTGGGTCGACTCCGGCCCCGTGGCAACGGGAAGCGCCTTCGGCCCGGGCCTACCGGAGGACGTGGAGGAGCTTCCGCTTCCCTCTTTCGACGTACTCGCACAGCAAGCGAGCCTCGAAGGCCTGAGCGCAGAGGTCCTTGAGCGTTTCAGGGGCCGGGCCGTCCCTGAGCCCGGGCCCGTGCTTCGCCAGCGGGTCGAACTCACCAACAATGCCCGCCGCAAAGTCCGGACCACCCTGGTGTGCTGCTCGATCCCCAGCGCGAAAGTGCTGGAGCTGGCACGTGCAGGCCATCCCATGTTCGCCGAGGTCGCGAACATCGAGCACCTCGACGTCATTGACCTCCCGACGGGGCATTGGCCTATGTGGAGCCGTCCCCGCGACCTCGCCAAGGCCATTGAGTCGGCAGGCAGGTGGGCGTCATTCCCTCATCGCGGTTGATGATGACACCGCTGCCCTATCCCGGGAAGCCCGGACCCAACGATTGGTTCGAGGTTCGCGAACGCTACCTGCAGGGCTACCGGACGCGGCCATGACTGGAGCGCCCGGTTAGGGATCTCCTTATCCCCCTCCGAACAGCCGAGGTGCTGCGCAGCCTTACCCAGATCCACACAATGAAGCCCTTCCCGGGCCACCCGGGAAGGGCTTCATTGTGTCCAGGTTCAGGCTGAACCAATACTTAGTCACCACCACCGCCTCCACCGCCGTCAGGACCGCCACCACCACTGCCATCAGGACCGCCACCATCCGCATCAGTGCCGCCACGTTCGTCAGAAGACGCAGCCGCACCTCCTACGACCACTCCGTAGTCACCGTGACCTCCGCCGGTACGGGTGGATGCCGAACCCCTGGAGGCCCGCCGGCGGCGCCGCGTGATCTCGCCTGAAACGAATAGCACCAATGCCAGCGCTGCCACCCCGATGAAGAAAGCCAGCATCTTCATTTCGCCTTCGTCCACGTCAGAATCCATTCAGAAAGTTCAGCGTGAGGACCAACCCCACCGTCCAAGTTTTACGTATGGCCTCGGGATTACACCGCCGCAAGCGCCGTGTTCTGGGTTGAAGTCCTGCGACTGGTGTGCAGTCGTGGATCCCCTGCCGGACGCTCTTCACCATGAGGGTTGCGGTCCGTAAATTACTCGATGGTGAGCTTTGCAGGGATGACTGTCCGAAGGTTCAATGCGGCCAGAAAGGCCACCATTTGGTAATCGCCGGCAGACAGGTTCTTGAGCTCGGGATTATTGCGAAACGCTGGAAGCATTGCTTCCTGCCCTGGTTGGAGCGTTGGTAACAGTGGGGTGCTTCCTGTCGCGTACCAGCCGTTTCCGATTTGCTCGCCGTGTTGTGTCAGCACTAGGCCCTGGACATGGGAAGTGTCTTCCGCAGTGGGCGTCCACTCCCGCAATGATTCGTTGACTAAGACGACGTTGATCTCCGGCATAGATCCCGTCGCCATTGAATAGGTTGTTTTTGCCCAGTCCAGACGGAGGCCAGCCCGGCGTTCCTCTTTGATGGGAACCGGACCACCGGTGGAGAACGGTGCCGCACACTGCCAACCGTTGTCGTCTCGGGACAGCTGAACGAGCACCCACCTATCGGGTTCCACCTGAGATGGGGCGCCCAGGATCATGGCCTCGTGGGCCCACTCCGGGTGAAAGGTGTGAACGACTCTCCAGCCATTCGACGGAAAGTCATCCGGAGCTCTCGGTGGAAGCCTGTTCTCCGCCGGCAACCAATCGGAGACGATTTCGTCCCAAGCAGCACCCGGCCGCTCCAGCAGCGAGAGCTCAACGTCCCAATTCCCGAGCTGAACTAGTCTTGGCGCTGCGTCGTAATTCCCCATGGTCTACATTCTGCCTCGTCACTACGAGGTACACCGACCATAAGCCGATCCTCCATCAAACGCTCTAATGTTCTGCTCCGAGTGCCTGGGCGTTAGGGCAGCCGCAGCCTGAGGGCAACGGCCACCTCATCGGCGGGACCACAAATCTCGGGCGTGGACAGCTGGAAGAGTGCATCAGCCAAGAAATCGCGATCCTGCGGACTCAGTGCGATATCTTCGCGGCCCTGCAGCTCCTCCGCCCACGCGCAAAGATCGTCTGCGCTGATCTGCCCGGCCCAAAATTCGTCAAGGGCATGGCCAATAGCCTGAGCGAAAGCAGTGGCTAACTCCTCCTGGGAAGACCATTCAAACGTCAACAATCGAGCTGACAACTAGGCTAATGGACGACGCAACTGTATGAGGTCATAGAGCGCTTCTCGTCTTTGATCCTGCGACACCATAGAAGTCTCTCCTGCAATCCACCAATCGCGGAAACTCATCCTGCTGGCTGGAAGTCTGTCTACCTACCCAGCGTCCGGTAAGGGATCCTTAACCGAACGCATTGCACCATGTGGAGGTTAGATGCCGCGCCTCGCTCACCCAAGATCTTCACAGGCGAATACTCAGATGCCATTCTGATGGCGAGTAGCTTCTATAGACAATGCAAAAATTGGGGGAACACCGTGGCAGGCAAAAAGTCGGGTTTCATAAAACAATCAGGTTCGCACCGGCTTGCTTTCCGGGTGCCCGCGTTGATCGCTAGTGCGGTTTCCCTGTTGCTCTGTGGGTGCTCAGCGTCCGCTCCCCAAGCGACCTCCGAGCCCTCGACGTCGACCCAGATCGCCAGTCAGGCCGCAGCACCGCCTAGCTCCGTTCCCAGCACGACCTACAGCCGAGACAAAACAGCTGACTTCAAGACAGCTAAAAAGAATGCGCCATGGCTGAACACGATCAAGTCAGTGGC
The DNA here is from genome assembly GCF_030818145.1 of Pseudarthrobacter sp. SORGH_AS 212. Classification (NCBI taxonomy): domain Bacteria; kingdom Bacillati; phylum Actinomycetota; class Actinomycetes; order Micrococcales; family Micrococcaceae; genus Pseudarthrobacter; species Pseudarthrobacter sp. SORGH_AS 212. The sequence goes on from NZ_JAUTAA010000001.1 coordinate 4,281,369, forward strand.
AGAAACTGAGCCGGGCAGGATTCGCGTAGAAACCAAACTTGTGGACCCCCGCGGCGCCAGCGGTGGCGAGGAGGCGAAGAGCGCGGTTGCTATCTGTGAGTCAGTCGTAACCCTTTTCGGCCCAAAATATGTCTCGATCTTGGAAGATGACGGCACAACCTCCGTCCTGTTTGGACACCCATCAGTACCTAGCGGAGCTTGCGCCGAGGTCTGACAAGGGGTGCCCGGGGAGGGATCCTTCACCGGACGCGAGGAAAGGGCCTCCCTCGCAGGTAGGCTTCGGGGAGCCAGAGTGATCACGAAAAATCGGGGGAATAAATGGTTGGCCAGCGCGGGAACGAATGGCAGTGCGAGACGTGCGGACACCAACATCAAGGGCTCGCTACGGTTTTCGGAGCCCAAGCTCCGGATGTTTGGCTGCAGGCCACCTCAACCGAACGGGAAGCCGGCGAACTGACGGGCGACATGTGCGTGCTTGAAGTCGGAGGAGAACGACACTACTTCCTCAGGGGACACGTTGAGATCCCTCTCATTGATGCCCCCGGTGAGGTCTTTAGCTGGTCTGCTTGGGTCTCACTCAGCCAAGAAAGTATCCAAAAGATCATTGACCACTGGGATGAGCCTGCACGAGCCTCCATGCCCCCGGTGTTCGGTTGGCTATGTAACGAGCTGCCCTACGACCAGCCCACGACCTCAATCGCGACGCACGTGCACAATAGGGAGCCAGGAGTGGTCCCCTACATCGAGCTGGATCCGTCCACGGACCACCCTTTGGTTAGAGAACAAGCCTCCGGAATCTCGCTTCATCGGCTGGCCGAAATCAACAAAGCGGTAATGGGCTAGATCTCAACGCTGGTCTGGTTCCGGCGGGTGTTCGGTAAAGGATCCTTTACTGGACACTGAAGGGCTACTCGTGTTCGGTCAGCGACAATTCCGCACTTCGAAGCCTACGGCGTCCTGCAGCGACGAATCCATGAGCTAAATTCTTGACGAGAGGGTTGCCTAACGGCTGCCAGTCCTTCTTTTTTCGGAGGTTCCCACGGACAAGCTGAAGTGGAACAAGCGCGTTGATGCGTTGATAGGGCTTTTGAAGGCTGACTTTTCGGACTTGGAGGTCAGTAGTCGTCAATCTGCCACTCAGCAGCCTCTCCGAATCATAGTTTTACGCCCAAGTCCTGAAGCCCTAGAAGCCGTAGAGCTGGTTGAGAGCAGGGAAGAGCTGATAATTCTGTTCGGAGTTAACCTGCGGATCGAACTCGGGCTGACGGATGAGCGCTCCGCCAAAGCATCTCTGAGCGAGGCTAGCCAAATTCTCCGTGCAATCATTTTCGATGGGTACGAGGAACATCTATGGGTTCGTAAGAACGGCGTGGTTCGTACGGTAGCGCGAATCAACTATGCGGGTGCGGACCATAAGTTCGCTACATCTACGTTGACTGGTTTCCTTGGCGGTCGGAAGGAAACCATTTTGCATCGGCCCTGGTGACTGAAGCAGGCACTGTAACCGATCGAGGCATGCGCGATGTGATGGTGTCCGTAAGACTATCCTCACCGGGCACCGCAGGGCAGACAGACATGCCCTTGCGGTCGAGGCTCGTAGTCGTGCCTGATGAAGTAGCTTATACCTGTGGGACCTTAATCGATCACGCACATGGAAATGGGAAAATGAAACTCATCGATCTGTTCCACGACGATGTTCCAGGTCTTCCTGGCAAGGCCGAGGAGAACCCATTCTTTGTCGAGGAAGTCTTCGAAGATGCCCAGATCCTCGATGTACGTATCGACGCTCTGCGTCTGGTGGTGGGTGTTCTCTTTGAACTTCGATCAGGGACGCTGCCCATGTATGTGGGCGACGAATCGATCAATTGTGGCGCTCTCAACCTGCGTCGGGCCACGGATCTTCGGTGGACGAGCGATCTAACTGCCAAGGAAGGCAACTATGCGTGGCCGGTCTATAGGGTCTTGACCCAGCTTGAGGGCGGCCGCTTTGAACTTGGCCTTCAAATGGGTGTCATTGAAGGTATGACGCTGAATTTCACGGCGTTGAAGGCCGAGTTCTACGCGGGCGTCATTCCCACGTTAACGGACGGCATTCCGGATTACACCGAACATAAGAATGTCACCGGCCTTGTAGCGGGATGGGGTATGGACTTTGTACCCACTTTGGGATGGTACGTGAACGCATCAAAATAGACCGGCGCGTCGCCTCTACACGTTCAACACGTAAGCACTCCTGAGCTACTGACTCTGCCCAACACAACTACGCGACGCGCGGTCAGGGATCACCTTTACGAACACGAACACGAACAGGGAGATACCTCTCGGGTAGGGTGCGTATGGACGAAAATCATTGGGGGAATAATGAAGCTTCTTCGATCAACCCTGCTCGCGAGCCTGCTGGTTTCAAGCCTCGCCGGCTGCACCTATGCTGAGCCGGCGCCGGACAAAGTGAGCGAGCCGGGCCGGCCGTCACCGACCTCTATCGCAACGGGTGCGGCCGTTCCCGTCACCCTCCAAGGGCAGTTTCAGTCCCAACGAGCGACCACCACCGGGACTGCAACCATTCATGTCACAGAGTCCAGTGCATTCGTGCAGCTCGAAGACTTTGCCACCGGTCCCGGAGACGGAGTCCGTCTCGTGCTGAGCCCTGGGACTGTGCGTCCAGGACCCAGTGGTGAACTAGAGCTGTCATCGTCGACACTCATTGAGCTGGGGCCGCTACCGCTCGGCCGATCGAGTAGTCAGCGCATCGACATGGACCCCAGGATGTGGGAAGCCATGCCCGAACCCGTTCGCAGCGTCGTTATATATAACTTTGCTGAAAAGACGACTTACGGCACGGCCAACCTTGTGGAGACACCGCACTCCTAAGGTTCCGCGGCCAGGGCCAGGGTGAGTGGGCAGTCACGTTAGTTCGACTGCTCGCTCAGCCCGGTAAAGGATGGTCATGCGTGACGCGGAGTCTCTGAAGCAAGGTTTTCCTTGACACGGTTCAGGTAGCACCGCGTGTTTTTTCGCCACTCCTTTTCGTACAGTCTGGAGTAGCCGGGAATTGCCGGGACCGTCACCGTCATGCCCATCCTGAGAGTGCAACCGCTCTCCGATGGCTCGATTCGGTAAGTCTGCACCATATCGGCGTTGGAAGGCGCGACAAATACTGTCTTGGCCCAATACGGCGCCTCTTCTTCAACAACCTCGATTGTGGAGGCTGACCCATCCGCCCGGATGAAGGTCTGTTGCTCACCGACCCCTGTCGGGGTTCCGGGCTCCGTGTAGGCACGCGCCGCATTTTCCAGGAGGACAGCGCTCTCAGCTGCGCGGATCAACGACCACACTGTCTCTGCATCGCAGGCGTAGCTTTCCGACTCTTCAGCCCGGAGGGTGCGGCCGGGAGCAGGGAATCCCTGCGACGCTGCCAGGTGGTACTGCCTGGCGGCCTGCCGAATCTTGAATCTAAAAAACAATCCCGCAGCCGATAGGACAATCAACAGAACCAGCAGTCCGGCGATCAATCCGAATGCAAGCTGCGGATTGCCGACTGCGTCAGCCATGGTCGCAAGAATAAGGATTCCAGCGACGCCGACAATAACGACAGCAGGGAGAAATCTAAGGAAAACCATCACTCGAAGTATTATTCAGTCTCGCGCTATCTGGAGCCCTTCGGCTCGCCGCTGGGCCGACGGCAGGCGCCCGTTAGCCGGTCCCCTATCGGGACAACCCAACGCTGACCTGCGGCTTCGTAAACCCGACGTTCAGGGTGTCCCGTATACCCTGCCCGCAAAATTGCCCGGTGAGGGTGGGCGGATTTTAGTTGTCGACGCAACACTTTGCTTTCTGGCAGCCTACTTGGTGGTCTCGATTCGTTGTTAAAGGGACCGGCGCGACACGTGAGCTTGCTTCGCGGATGCCCATGTGGAGACTGGTGGTGAACCAGTTCCGTTCATGAGAACTTTATGAAAGCGACGCGAGCGGTGGCATCACTTTCTAGTGTCGTCGCAGTACGTAGTTCATATTCGCGTCTCGGTCTCCGATAATACTCACCAGCTGGCGGGAATTGCCGTTGCCTTCGACGAGAAACTCTCCACGCCATTTACCGTTCAAGACTTCTGACCCTGACGTAGTGATATCAACAAAGGGTTTGTCTATTCCGCGGGCCTCCTTGACGATGGTCCACGTTCCGTGTTCGGAAGTAGGCACATCAGGACCAATGAAAGACACTACTTTTGCAGGTATTCGGTCGAGCTGGAATGTGCCATCTTCATGGAACACTAGCGTGCCATTGAGCGCTTGTGTCTTGTAAGTGCTGTCGTTAGCCGCGTAGGTCCACGTTCCGATAATGTCTTCGCGTGTCGGTGTTGCAGTTGGACTGCAGGACATAGACATCGCGCTCAGGATGCTGACCACCAGGATCAGGAGAATTTTGCTGAAAGCAGATCGGCTTTTTACCACAGGTCTTCTATCGTCAGGTTGCAGAGGGCAAGCCAGGGGCTGACCGGTTTGTATAGAGTTTATGGGCAGTCCACGGTAATGAGCTTGTTTTTGGCCTCAAACAGTGCCTGTGGGGCGACATAACCGAGGCTTTTTCGCGGCCTGTTGTTCAGCTCGAAGCACACCTGTTTGACGTGGTCCTGTGAATGGATGGATAAATCTGTTCCCTTGGGGAAGTATTGGCGAGCGAGTCCATTGAAGTTTTCATTCGCCCCCCGTTGCCAGGGGCTGGACCGCTCCGCGAAGTAGATCCGCAGCCCGGTAGCGGCCGCTAATTCCTGGTGACGGGCCATTTCAACCCCCAGGTCCCAGGTCAGTGTCTGCTTCAGGTGAGCCGGCAAGGCGGAGAAGGCAGCGATGATCGCTTGGTTAGTCTGCGCTGCGGTGTGTCCGTGCGGAAGGTTGATAATGATCCCATAGTGGGTCTTGCGTTCGCGTAGGGTCACCATGGCCGAGGCCGAACCAACCCCCACGATGAGATCACCTTCCCAGTGACCGGCCTCTTCTTTGGTCTCGACCTCGGGCGGTCTTTCACTAATCATGGTCATGTTCTTCACGACCGATCCGTGGCCGGATCCTGTCCGCCACCGGTGCTTGCGGATCTTTCGCCCCGTGCGCAGCCGTGGCTTGCCGTCCGTTCTCAATCCGCCATGGTCACCAAACAGTAGTGCTTGGTAGATTGTCTCCGGACAGAGCCTCAGCCTCGGTTCAGCGGGAAATTCCAGGGCTAACCATCCGCAGATCTGCTCCGGGGACCAGTGGCTGGTTAGCTTTGTTTGCACCAGTGCGAGCAGGCGTGGATTGGCCTGCAATTTCCGCTCCCTCGGCCGACGTCGCTGGCTTCGCGCATCGTGATCGGCGATATGGGGCAAGTAGCGCCCCCGGGGATCGCGGTGCCGGTCAAGCTCCCGTTTGATGGTCGACGCATGCCTCCCCAGCTCCCTTCCAATTTGCCGTAGAGAACATCCCATGCGGAGCAGGTCCGCCATATGAAGCCTTTCGCGCAGGCACAAGTACCTGCCCGATGGTGGTTTGAGGCTGGCCCGTGGCTGTTGCGCCCTCTGGTTCCGAAGCCGTGTCCCGATAACCCTGCTCACGCCCAACATCCTGCAGGCGGCAGCATTGGAAGCACCGGAGCTCACCAACTCCCAATATCGTGTCTCCCGTAAAATGCGTCGCTTTTGTGCTGGAGACAAAGGAGCCGCAACCCTCTCGGCAACGATCCTCGCGGTCCGGATTGCGTCCCGCTCAAGTTTCTGCAGCCGCGCTTTCTCGGCTTCCAGTTCTTTTCTCCGTTGGGCTTCCCATCTAACGGTTGTCCCCGGGGACAGTCGTAACGCATCGACAACCTCTGCCAGCGGAAGTCCACTTCGCAGAGCGATGAAACGACGGTAGACCCACCGGTACCCAGTCGTATGCTTCACGCCTGCCGATATTGCAGCAGCCAATACACTCACGCCGCTGGAGTAGGAGGACCAGAACGCTTCCTCAACAGCTGGGTCTACTTGGAAGTGATGGCGCCCGGTTCCGCTTAGGAAGCGTTCATTCCATTTCTCGGCCTTGCGCGAGGTGAACCCAAGTTCAGCCTGGGCTGCCCCATGATCACGGCCATTGCTGCGGAATCGGAGGTACTCATCACGCAACCACCGGTAACCGGTCTCCTTACCGACTCCGGTCACTCGTACTGATTCTCTGAAACTCTTGCCCTCCTTGATGAGGGCAAGAAATCTGACACCGGTGGGCGAATCGAACTGTTGATACATCGAAGAAACTCCCTGGATCGGGTGTTGCTTCGACCGACAGAATCCGGGGTGCCCTATACGCTACACAACAATGTGTACCGAGAGCGGTGACGTACTCGACATCTCCGGCCAACCAGGCTCTTGCAAAGGCGGCGAACCCTGTTCCTTAGAGACCGACACAGGACGCTCGGAAGACCATGCTTCGCGTCCTTTTCCGGTCATAGCATCCGGTGTTCTCACGCGAAGTGGCCCGCGAGTCATCCCCACACAGGACGGGCGTGGGCGAATCACCCAGACGGAACGTTCGGCGCCGGATCAGACAAGCGCGGAGACGGCCGCCGCCCGCTGACGCCAACCGGAACCAAAATTACTCATGACCTACGCTTGAGCACACTGAAGCCAGCCCCTTGGCGGCACCGCCAGGCGCTGTTCAAGCCGACGGCACACCTCGGGCCATTCCTCACGCAAGATCGGGTATAGGGCCGTATCACGCCAACTACTGTCCGCTCGTCGTTGAACGTGCCTGAGCACACCCACCGCCTCCGGCTAGGCACCAATCCGCTTTATGGCCGCTCGTGAACGGATATTCAACACGTCGGCCTTCAGGCGCACTCGTTCGATACCTTGGGCTAATGCGGCGTCCAGCGGGAGCCGTTTGGGGTCCGTGTTAACCCCGCTTCCCCTACATGGGGAGCATTGGCGGTCCATCCACTCAGGTCTTCCAATGGCCGTGAACAATGCCGGCAGGTCCCCGTCCGGCGTCGGGCCCCTTCGCGCTGGCTAAGCCAGCGTGATCAGGTCCAGGTAGTCCTCGTTCCAGTGGTCCTCGACGCCGTCGGGCAGCAGCACAACGCGTTCGGGGTTCAGCGCCTCAACGGCGCCTTCATCATGGCTGACAAGGACGACGGCGCCCGTGTAGTTCCGGAGCGCGCCGAGAATTTCCGCGCGGCTGGCGGGGTCCAGGTTGTTGGTGGGTTCGTCGAGGAGCAGGACGTTGGCGCTGGACGCCACGATGGTGGCCAGCGCCAGTCGGGTCTTCTCACCGCCGGACAGGACGCCGGCGGGCTTGTCGACGTCGTCACCGGAAAACAGGAATGAACCCAGGATGCCGCGGACCTCGGCGTCCTTCATGTCAGGTGCAGATGACCGCATGTTCTCGAGAACGGTGCGGTTGACGTCGAGGGTCTCGTGTTCCTGGGCGTAGTAGCCCACTTTAAGCCCGTGCCCCGGCACGATTTCGCCGGTGTCCGGCTGGTCTACGCCGGCAAGCATGCGCAGCAGCGTGGTTTTGCCGGCACCGTTGAGGCCGAGGATGACCACTTTGGAGCCGCGATCGATGGCGAGGTCCACGTCCGTGAAGATCTCCAGGGAGCCATAAGACTTGCTGAGCCCGTCTGCGGTGAGCGGGGTCTTGCCGCACGGCGACGGATCCGGGAACCGGAGGGCGGCCACACGGTCGTTCTCGCGGACGGCTTCGAGGCCACTGAGGAGCCGCTCAGCACGCTTGGCCATATTCTGCGCGGCCACGGCTTTGGTGGCTTTCGCCCGCATCTTGTTGGCCTGGTCGAAGAGGACCTGGGCCTTCTTCTCGGCATTGGCACGTTCCCGCTTGCGGGCGCGCTCATCCGTTTCGCGCTGGGTGAGGTACCGCTTCCAGTCCATGTTGTAGAAATCGATCTGGGCCCGGTTGGCGTCCAGCAGGAACACCTTGTTGACCGTGGCTTCGAGGAGTTCGGTGTCGTGGCTGATGACAATGAGCCCGCCCTGGTGGTTCTTCAGGAAGTCGCGAAGCCAGGCAATGGAATCGGCGTCGAGGTGGTTGGTGGGCTCGTCGAGGAGCATGGTCTCGGCATCCGAGTACAGGATCCGGGCCAGTTCCACGCGGCGGCGCTGGCCACCGGAAAGTGTTTTGAGCGGCTGGTTCAGGAGCCGGTCAGGCAGTGCCAGGTTCGAGCAGATGGATGCGGCTTCGGCCTCCGCGGCGTAGCCGCCCGCTGCCAGGAACTCGGATTCCAGCCGGTCGTACCGGTTCATGGCCTTCTGCTGCACGGCAGCGTCTTCGCTTGCCATCTCGTCATGGGCCTTGCGGAGCTTACCGACGACGACGTCCAAACCACGGGCAGAGAGGATCCGGTCCCGCGCCAGCTGCTCCATGTCCGGGGTGCGCGGGTCCTGCGGCAGGTAGCCGATCTCGCCGCTGCGGGTCACCTTGCCGGCTGCGGGAAGCCCCTCGCCTGCAAGGACGCGGGTGAGGGTGGTCTTGCCCGCTCCGTTGCGTCCCACCAGGCCGATCTTGTCGCCCTTATCGATGCGGAAGCTCACCTGATCCATCAGGAGCCGGGCACCGGCGCGGAGTTCAAGATCCTGGACAGTAATCACAGAAGGTAAGGCCTTTCACAACGGGGAACGCCGCAGCCCCAACAGTATATGGCGGGGGCTGGAGGCAGAGTGGCCGGAGAACGGCCTTGACAAGTCTACCGTCCATGCCAAGGAAACCGGACCTTCCGGCGCGGACCGGAATATCAGAAGGCGTAGCGGACCCGGCAATAGGGGGCGATCTCCTCGATCAGTGCCGTCAGCTGCCGTACATAGCGGCCCTTGCTTCCGCTGCAGTAACGGACGTTGCTGAAGCCGTTAGAGGAGGTCTTGGACTCCTGCAGGTCCGGACGCCAGAGGACCTTCTCAGCCTGCGGGTGCCATCCGAGGTTGACCTTATGGAGTCCCTCATTATGGGTCAGGAAGATCACTTCCGCTGCAAGCTGCGCTTTGGCTGCGGACGTCAGGTTGGCGTCGAGCTGTTGAAGCAGTTCACGCCAGTCCTCAAGCCAGGTCTCGGTGACCACCACCGGGGAGAAATTGACGTGCACCTCGTACCCGGCGTCGACGAAATCGTTGATCGCGGCAATGCGTTCGGCTACCGGGGACGTCCGGACATCTATGGACTTCGCCAGGTGCGCGGGCATCAGCGAAAAGCGAATCCGGCTGTGCCCGCCGTGGTCCCACGTGAGCATGTCCCTGTTGACGTACTTCGTAGCGAATGACAGCTTGGCGGTGGGCAGTTCCCGGAATAGCCCAACCAGGTCCTCTACGTTGTCACTGATCAGCGCATCCACGGAGCAGTCACTGTTTTCACCGATGTCATAGACCCAGAGTTCGGGATCGCATTGGTTGGGTTCGAGCTTGATGCCCTGCTTCATGACGTGCCGTTCAAGCGTCGCAGCGATCTGGTTGATGTTGGCAAAAACGGTAACCGGGTTGCTGTAACCCTTATGGCGGGGGACGTAGCAATAGGCGCAGGCCATGGCGCACCCGTTCGCCGTGGAGGGGGCGATGAAGTCTGCCGATCGCCCGTTGGGCTTCACGGTCAAGGACTTTTTCACTCCGAGGACCAGCGCCTCGGTCTTGATCCTGGACCACCGCGGCACGTTGGTCTCGTCGCCGTGCAGCTCCGGGATGTTCCAGTGGTTCTCGACAGGTACGACGTCGGCGTCCGGCCAGCGCTCGACGATCTCGCGGCCACGGGGCAATTCCAGCGCCTCCGGCTGGGCGAAGATGCGCCGGATCTGCAGGAGCCGGTTAAATTCCATGAGGCTATTCTTCCGAACCGCTGCAGCCGCTGCGGGCGGTTAAGCCTAGGGCTCACGCTGTTCGGCTACCTCCAGCGCACCAGCTTCTTCGATGCTGCCCGCGCTCCGGACCCGGTCAGCAGCGAGGATTCCGTCCCGCACCGCTGCCCTGATAACGCCGTAAAGAATGTAAAAGAAGACAAGCGGCAGCACCACGAATACGACAATTTCCAAAACTTCCCCCAAACATGCAACTGCCAGGAACGGCCTTGCCAGCGTACGTCCTGTTACTCGACGACGGTAGTTGCCTTGTAGGCCTGTATTGGAAGTGGCGCAACGTCCGGAGCTGGATCCGTCAGCAGCCGCGCATGGGTCTCCACGTCGAACCGTTGGCTGCCGTACCTGAGTTTCTTGCGTTCTATGCCTTCAGGAACAAAGCCCGCGCGGGTAGCGACATTGCAGGATGCGGGATTGTTAACGCGATGCCCCAGCTCAAGCCGGAACAACCCCTCCTGGAACGCGACCGAAGCAACCGTGGCAAGGGCCCGGGCGGCCAGACCGCGCCCCCGATAGGGCGATGCCAGCCAGTATGAAGCCCAGGCAGTCCCGTGACGCCGTTCAACTCCCGAAAGCCCGACGTTGCCGATCGCCACGTAGTCGACGCATATTGCCCAGTTCCTCCGAGTTTCACTCATCACCAAATACTCATTTATGTATTTCTGCGAGCTACCCAGGCTTCCCAGATCGGCTCCACCAAATTGGGCCTGCAAATCCTGATCTCCCCCATTGGCGGTGCACAGTGCAGCGGCGTCCTCAGTCGTCCACGGGCGAAGTTCAACAATCATGCCTCCCATCCTGCCCCGTAACGGCAGCAGGCGGTGGTAAGCGGTACTCCCGCCCTGCGCGAACTTGCCTTGCCTCGAGGGCGCTGCATGTGTGTAGGTAGGAACTGCAATGACGTTATGGTGCCTACCCATGGATGAGGAAGAAACACGAATGACTGAAACGACCACAGCAGAGCGTGCACAGCAGCTGAAAACCCTCCACGAAGCACCCGAGATCCTCCAGGTAGTCAACGTGTGGGACGCTATCAGCGCGGCAACCATCGCGGGCCTCCCTGAGACTAAAGCGATCGCGACGGCGGGCCACTCGATCGCAGCCGCGCTTGGCTACGCGGATGGCGCCATGCCGTTGGACGTTGCCCTCGAAGGCGCAAAGCGCATCGTCGACGCCGTCGACCTGCCCGTCACCGCGGACCTCGACGACGGCTACCAGGACCCTGCCGAGACCATCCGGCGGGCCATCGGACTCGGTATTGCCGGTGCCAACGTCGAGGACAGGCTACGGCCGTTCGATGAAGCAGTCTCCCGCGTAGCGGCGATCGTCCGTGCCGCCGAGGCGGAAGGCGTCCCCTTCCAGCTCAATGCCCGCACGGATGCGCTGGTCCGCGGCGGGGACCGGCCCGTACAGGACAGCATCGAGGATGCCATTGCCCGGGGCCGTGCCTTCCTCGACGCCGGTGCGGCATTGGTCTTTGTCCCTGGCGCCCTGACCCGGGACGTCATCGAACCCCTCGTCGACGGCCTCGGCCGCGGAAAGCTGTCCATTATTGGCGCCCCCGGTGCGCTCCCGGCAGCCCAACTCCAGGAACTTGGCGTGGCGAGGGTGTCGTACGGCCCCTTCACCCAAAGGGTGGCACTCCGGGCACTGCGCGACCTTGCCACGGATCTGTACGGAGCCGGTGTCATTCCCACTGATACTCCGGCGCTGAACTGATATGTAGGGGTTGCTTGTCAAGAGGGCAAGGGTGAGCGGTCCGCGGCTGGTTTGTCGTGGACCGCTCGTTTGTGTTCGTTCGGGGTCCGTAGAGGTGGCTGGCGCGTCTTGATCGACGAGGGGGCGCTGTCAGACTGATATGCGCGGGTTGGTACCGCAGGACAAGGTGTTCGGCTGGAGGGGTGCCGCTGGTCTAGCAACGTCGGGCGTCACCGGTTATGGGCCGGTTGTCCATAGGTCAATCGCGGGTCTCCTCCACGCTGCCGAGCCCTCAGGCCGGGGCCGGGAACGGCACACGTCTATTCATCCGTCCATGGCTGTTCCTGTTGGACCGCTGAAGCAAGGGACCAGCACCAGCCGGCCAGTTCCCGGGCGACGGCGACGTTGGCAATAATTCGACGCTTGTGACGGGCTTCGAACTGATCCCATTTGTAGTGCAGGCGTTGGTTGCCTTGGTGACCACGGACCCTGGAGCGTTCGTCGGCTGCATCCCAGCGGGCACGCATCTCACGGCTGACGTTGTGATAGGGCCGGTGGTGGTGCCATGCGGCCTCGACCAGCAGGCGGCGGGCGTGGGTGTTGCCCGTTTTAGTGATGCCGCCCAAGGACCTCGAAGCTCCGGAGGAATGCTCGGAAGGCACCAGTCCCAGATAGGCGCCGATGGTGCTGCCGGTGAATCGGGTCCAGTCACCAATTTCCACTGCCAAGCCAAAGGCGGTGAGCACGGAGATTCCACGCAAACACATCAACGCCCGGACCACTGGCGCGTAGCGCTCGGTCGCGGCCAGTGCGGTGATCTTCGCGTCCAGACGGTTCCTGCGGTCCAAGGTCAGTTCGGCCGCTTCGAGACTGGCCTCGTAGGCCGTTTGAAGGGCCGGGTTCTCGAAGTGTTGCCGGTGCAGCCAGATGAGGTGAGCTCCGGTCCAGGCCTTCCCGGCAGAGTAGACCAGACCATGACGCAGCAACAGTTTGGAGACCCGGTGTCTGGCCCTCATAAGATCCGCACGGATGTCCTCGCGTGCCCGCACTAAATCCCGGGCAGCTTCGTCAGCGCTGCCAGGGACCCGCACGGCGGTGATTTGTCCGAGTATGGCTAAACGGGCCAGATGCTCGGCATCGCGGGCGTCAGTCTTTACTCGGTCCCCGGCAGGCCGTTGCAGCTTTGAAGGCGCCGCGACCAGGCACTCGATCCCGGCATCTGTGAGCAGGCGGGCTAACCCGAACCCGGTGGGGCCAGCCTCATAAACCACCAGCATCGGACCAGGCAGACCGGTCACCCACTCGGCAATCCCGGCATCGTTGGCCGCCAGGGTCTGTCTCAGAATCTCCCCGGTTTCCCGGTCTATCGCACAGCCTTTCACACTGCGTGCATGGACATCCAAACCGACGTAAGTACGCTTATTCATGGCTGGAACCTCCAAACGTTCAAATGTGGCTCTGCCAGTCCACACCCCGCAGTCAACTGCGGAAAGACCCGAGGGGCTGGTAACCCACGAACCGCTTTGAACCCCGAGGTTCCAGTCCTACGCCAGCGGCCCCCGCGCTCATATTGTCTAGCGAGGGAAGGGCGGGAGAGACGGCATGCCAGATGCCGTCCCTCCGCAACGGCGAGCCAACCAGCCGGTTGCGCCCGCCGTTGTGCCTTGCCCCCAATCTCCGGGCCTGCCGCTTAGTAGGTCCCCTACAAAATGGGCCCTGTTCCGTCCAAGTAACGTCGGCTGTACATTAGATTCCGCTTGTACAACCCCGACAGGACCGCCATGAGCAACACCGACACTGCCGTCACCTCAGACCTTCCATCAGGGCGCCGCCGCTGGAACGCCACCGACCTTGGACTCATCGGCGTCTTCGCCGCACTGGTGGCCGGCGCCGCGCTCGTGCCGGGCCTGGCGGTGAACGGCTTTGGCGTCCCCATCACCTTCCAGACCCTCGCCGTCATGCTGACCGGGCTCGTGCTCGGACCCGGAAGGGGCTTCGCCGCCGTCGGCCTCTACACCCTCCTGGGCCTTGCCGGGCTGCCCATCTTCAGCCAGGGCCGCAGCGGCTTGGGCATCCTTGCCGGCCCGTCCGCGGGCTACATCATCGCTTTTCCCATAGCTGCCGCACTTGTCGGCTGGCTGGCAACGGTGGTGATCCGCCGCACCACCAAGGCCCGCGCGCTGTGGTTCTTCCTCGCGGCCACGGTAACCAGCATCGTCACCGTCCACACCCTGGGTGTCGCCGGCATCGCGATCAACGCCAAAACCACCCTTGGCCAGGCCTTCCTGAGCGACGTCGTCTTCTACCCGGGGGACATCATCAAGAACGTCCTCGCCGCCGGGATCGCCGTCGCCCTGCACCGCGCCTTCCCGGACATTCTGGTCCGCCGCTCGCGCCGCAGCCAGTCGCCTGTCCAGCGCGCCAAGGCCTAGGAAGAACGTCAGTGCCAGTTGTCGCCTTTGACCAGGTAACGGTCACCGTAGAAACTGACCACTCCCCCACGCCCAAGGTCCTCCTCGACGGGGTGAACCTCCGCCTGGCGGAACGTCGCGTGGGCGTCATCGGCGCCAACGGTTCCGGCAAGTCCACGCTGCTGCGCCTGGTAAACGGACTCATTCAGCCAACGGCGGGCAAAGTAGCGGTCGACGGCGACGATACAGTCCGCGCGGTCCGGAAAGTCCGCCGGAGCGTCGGCTTCGTCTTCACCGACCCGCTTTCCCAGCTGGTCATGCCCACCGGCCGGGAGGACGTTGAGCTGTCGCTGCGCCGCTCTGTCCGGAACGGCCGCGAACGGCAAGCCATGGCCGAAGCCGCACTCGACCACCTCGGCCTGCTGCCCCTGGCCGACCAAAGCATCTACGAACTCTCCGGCGGGGAACGCCAGTTGATGGCACTCGCGGCGGTCCTGGCCGTCAACCCCTCGGTGCTGGTCCTGGACGAACCGTCCACGCTCCTGGATCTCAGGAACCGGGAACTGCTGCGCCATACCCTTGGAGGACTGGAGCAGCAGGTCATCATGTCCACCCATGACCTCGAGCTGGCCCTGGACATGGACCGGGTCCTGGTGATCGAGAACGGAACGGTGGCGTTCGACGGCGCTCCGGCAGACGCCGTCGCCTTCTACCGTGCCCTGTGCCTGGACGGCATGCGGCACCCCACCGGCCCGGCCACCGGTCCGGGCACGCCATGAGGGGCCACGGGTTCCTGCTGGCCAACTATGTGCCGGGCAACTCCTTCATCCACCGGTCGCCCCTGGCCCTCAAATTCCTGCTGGTGTTCGCCTGCGGCCTGGCATCGTTCCTGGTTGTCGACTGGCGTGTCTCCCTGGCGGTGCTGGCTGCGCTGTGCGGGCTGTTCCTTTTGACCGGAGCCGGGCCGAAGCGGCTGGGGCGTGTGGTCCGCCCGCTGTTTCCGGTGCTCCTGGTGATCGGGCTCTTCCAGTGGTGGCAGCTGGGTGCGCCCACAGCGGGCAGGATCGTCCTCAACATCCTGGTCTGCGTGGTGGCCGCGTCCCTGCTGACGGCCACCACCCCCGTCCAGAGGATCCTTGACGGCGTGGTTGCGGCCGCAACACCATTCCAGCGTTTCGGAGCCGATCCGGAGCGGTTCGCACTCACCATCGGAGTCATGCTGCGCAGCATCCCCTACATCGCCGGCACCTTCGCCGACGTCAGGGATTCCGCAAGGGCACGGGGGCTGGACCGGAACCCGCGGGCACTGGTCCTGCCGGTTTTCATCACCTCGGTGGCCTACGCCCGGCAGACCGGTGAGGCGCTCGCCGCCAGGGGGCTCGGAGACGCTGGAGACGACGGCCCCGGGGACTAAGCGGCGGACGGACTGCGGGTCAGTCCAGGTGTCCGTAGCGCAGCAGGGCCGCCGTTCCCATGCCGCCGGCGCTGCTGATCATGGCCAGCCCCAGGCTACCGGGCGTTCCTGCCCTCCGCGCCTGGGCAAGCAGCCTGGTCACCAGCACGGCGCCGGAGGCACCGTAGGCGTGCCCCAGGGCCAACGCTCCGCCGTCAAGATTGGCGCGGGCAGGATCTATGCCCAATTCATCAAAGCAGGCCAGAACCTGGGAGGCGAACGCCTCGTTGAATTCCACCAGGTCCAGCCCGGCAGCCTCCACGCCATGGGCGGACAGCAGTCTCCGTGCCGCCTCGGCGGCACCCACGCCCAGCACGTCCGGCTCCACCCCGGCGGTACAGGTGCCCAGCACCAGGAGCCCGTCTTCGGCGCCGAGTTCGCGGGCCCGCTGCAGGGAGGTCATGACGACGGCGGACGCCGCGTCCGCGTCGAAGCAGGAGTTTCCAGCGGTGACAGTTCCCCCGGCCACGAACGCGGCGGGGAACCGCCCCATGACTGCGGGGGTGAGACCGCGCCTGGGGCCGTCATCAGCCGCTACCGTCCCTCCGGCCGTAGCCAGCGGAACAATCTCCCGCCCGAAGCGGCCCTCCGCCATGGCCTCCAGGGCCTTCCGGTGGCTGCCGAGGGCAAAGGCGTCCTGCCGGTCCCTGGCAATGCCATACCTCAGGGCCACCGTCTCTGCGGCCACACCCATGTCCGGGTCGCCAAAACGTGACGGCACGAACCGGGCGCGGTCGTAGAACTCCGGGCCACCGTCGGACTTCCTGTGCGCGCGCAAGGGAGCCGTGCTGGTGCTCTCCACTCCCCCCGCGAGATAGAGCGGGTTCCCGCCGGCGGCCACCAGCTGCGCGGCGAGGGCGATCGCGTCCAGGCCGGAACCGCACTGGCGGTCCACGGTGATGCCCGGAACACTCACTGGCAACCCTGCTTCCAGGAGGGATAGCCTTGCAACATTTCCGCCGCCGCCCACCGCGTTGCCAATGACGACGTCGGTCACCGCGCCGGGTGCCGCGGCAGTTTCGTGGAGCAGGCCGCTGAGCACCGGTGCAAGGAGTTCATGGGCGCGGACGGTCCGCAGGGCGCCATTGGTCCGGCACACAGGGGTCCGGCGGGCCGCGATGATCACGGGCTGGCGGTCCGCCGGAAGAAGGTCAGCTTCCAAGGCTCTTCACCCGTGGATCCCTCTGGGCGATCCAGTCCAGCAGCAGGTTGCGGCTGACCTTGCCGCGGTCCGTGACGGGAAGCTCGGCGAGGACGAAGTACTGCAGCGGACGCTTGTCCCGGGCCAGGATGTCCTCCAGGCCTGACCGCAGCTGGGTCGCGGTGATCCCGCCGTGGGACGGGACGACGCCGGCCACCACCTTTTGCCCGCGCAGGTCGTCCCGCATTCCGGCGGCGATGGCGGCGGAAACACCGGGCAATGCGCAGAGCGCCAGCTCCACCTCGTGCGGGTAGACGTTCCGGCCCGAGGTGAGGATCATGTCAGCCCGGCGGCCCAGGATATGCAGCCCGTCCGGGCCGAGGTAACCCTGGTCTCCCACGGTGTGCCAGTCGCCGAAGGACCGCAGGGCCTCGCCGTCGTCGCCCCACAGGTAGCCGTTGCTGACCATGCCGCTGCGCACACAGATGTTCCCGTACCCGCCGTCCGGTACCGGCTGCCCGGCGTCATCAAGGATGCGCACCTCAGCGCCGGGAAACGGCTGTCCTATGCAGGTGCTCCCGACGGCGGGTGGCTGGTGGGCGGACAGGCCGGCACCTGAGACGAAGCTCAGTTCCGAGGCGCCGTAGTACTCGTAAATGGTGGCATTGGGAGCCCAGCGGCGGGCCGCTTCCAGGGTCCTGGCATCAAGCTTTGAACCGGCGCAGACGATGGTCCGGATGCCTGATGCGTCCACACACCCGGTCAGCCCGCGTTCGCTCAGCATCCGCAGCATGGTGGGCACCAGCACCAGGCGGGTCACGCGGTCATGGGTGACGGCTGCGTGGACGTCGCCGACGTCGAAGTGTTCCAGGGTCTGGAATTCGGATCCGGCGTAGAGGCACTCCGCCAGGGCGTAGAGATTCAGGCTGGCGGCCAGCGGTCCCGGGGCGAGTGTCACATCGTCCCGGCGCAGGCCGAAGAACTCGATGGAGGCCTCAAAGGACTCCTGCCACGAACGCCGCGACCGGGTGAACGCCTTTGGCACGGATGTGGTGCCTGACGTGAGGCCGATCAGGAACGTTGAGCCGGGCGCACCGTCCGCCAGGGGATCGTCCGGAGCGACCGCCGCCGGGTCCGCTGACGACTGGACCCGCCGGACGATATCCTCCTGCAGGTGCGCGGGCCAGGCAGGATCCAGGACGGCGCACTGGCGGCCGCCGGCGACGGCCGCGGCAAGCTTCAGCGCGAAATCAGTCGAATTGGCTTCACACAGCGTGGTCACCGATTCCGTCTTCGGAACCATTGCAGCCGCACCGCCCCGCAACTCGGCCCAGGACAGCCGGCGGCCGGCAACGGCCACAGCTGTGCCGTGCGGCCGTTCGGTGGCCCAGCGCTGGATTCGGTCAAGGAAAGGCATCGGATCAACTTTACCGGCGGCCCTGATTGGGCGGCCGATCCGCGGGTATTGTGACGATATGAGTTTCAACGACAATGTGCAGCTCGATCCGTCCCAGGTCCAGGACCGGCGGGGCATGGGCCGCGGCGTAAAAGTCGGCGGCGGCATCGGCGGCGGACTTGTGCTGCTCGTAGCGCTGCTGCTCGGCATCGACCCCAACCTGCTGGGGGGCCTCACCGGTGGTGGAACTGGGGAGCAGCCCCAGACCCAGGGCAGTGCTCCTGCCTGCAGTACCGGCGCCGATGCCGACGCCCGGCTGGACTGCCGGATCACCGGCACGGTCAACAGCCTGAACGCGTTCTGGCCCGGCTACCTGCAGCAGTACAACGTGCAGTACCCGCGGCCGGAAGCCGTGATCTTCACGGGCGGCACCAACACCGGGTGCGGTGCAGCGACCTCCGAGGTGGGCCCGTTCTACTGCCCCACGGACACCACCGCCTACTTCGATCCCGGGTTCTTCCAGGAACTGGTGGACCGGTTCGGTTCCTCCGGCGGTCCGCTCGCGCAGGAGTACGTGGTGGCCCATGAGTTCGGCCACCACATCCAGAATGTCCTCGGTGACCTGGGCCGGGCCCAGCAGGATCCGCAGGGCCCGGAATCCGGTTCCGTCCGAACAGAGCTGCAGGCCGACTGCTATGCCGGGCTGTGGGCCAAATACGCGTCCACGACGCCGAACCCCGATACCGGCCAGCCGTACCTGGAGCCGTTGAAGCAGCAGGACGTCAACGATGCCCTCTCCGCCGCCGCCTCCGTGGGCGACGACCGCATCCAGAAGGCCGCCACCGGACGCATTTCCCCTGAAGGCTGGACGCATGGTTCCAGCGAGGAACGCCAACGCTGGTTTGCCCGCGGCTACGAGTCCGGCGACATCAAGCAGTGCGACACGTTCAGCGCCCCCACCCTTTAGCCCAAGCACAACGGCCGGTCACCTTCGTGGAGAAGGTGACCGGCCGTCGTCGTACTTCAGGTATTTCAGATGTTGAAGCCGAGGGCCCGCATCTGGTCCTTGCCGTCGTCGGTGATCCGCTCGGGACCCCATGGCGGCATCCACACCCAGTTCAGGCGCCAGTCATCCACAACGCTTTCCAGGGCTTTGCCCACCTGTTCCTCGAGGACATCGGTGAGGGGGCAGGCCGCCGTAGTGAGCGTCATGTCGATCAGGAGCGCACCGTCGTCATCGGAGTACTTCAGGCCGTACAGCAGCCCAAGGTCCACCACGTTGACGCCAAGCTCGGGATCAATGACGTCCTTGAGCGCTTCCTCGACGTCTTCCAGGGCCGTGCGGCCCGGCTTGATTTCGGTCATCGCAAGTCCTAACTAGGCCTGTGCTGCGGCTTCAGCGGCAATGATGGCAGCACCTGCACCCTTGGCGTAGCGGTCGTAGCCTTCTTCTTCGAGGCGGTCAGCCAGTTCCGGGCCGCCTTCCTCGACAACCTGGCCGTCAACGAAGACGTGGACGTAGTCAGGTTTGATGTAGCGCAGGATGCGGGTGTAGTGCGTGATGAGCAGCGTGCCCATGTTGCCCTCGGCGTGTGCGCGGTTGACGCCTTCGGAAACGATCTTGAGAGCGTCGACGTCCAGGCCGGAGTCGGTCTCGTCCAGCACGGCGAACTTCGGCTTGAAGAGCTCAAGCTGCAGGATCTCCACGCGCTTCTTTTCACCGCCGGAGAAGCCCTCGTTGACGTTGCGCTCGGCGAAGTCGGCGTCGATGCGCAGCTTCCCCATGGCGTCCTTGACGTCCTTGGTCCAGGTGCGCAGCTTGGGTGCTTCGCCGTCGATCGCGGTCTTCGCGGTGCGCAGGAAGTTGGTCATGGTGACGCCGGGAACCTCCACCGGGTACTGCATGGCCAGGAAGACTCCGGCGCGGGCACGCGCGTCAACGCTCATCTCCAGGACGTCTTCGCCGTCCAGGGTGATGGAACCGCTGGTGACCGTGTAGCGGGGGTGGCCTGCGATGGTGGAGGCCAGGGTGGACTTGCCGGATCCGTTGGGGCCCATGATGGCGTGGGTTTCACCCGTGCGGATGGTGAGGCTGACGCCCTTCAGGATCTCCTTGGTGCCCTGTTCCGTCTCAATGCTGACGTGCAGGTCCTTGATCTCAAGAGTTGACATGCTCTTCTTTCTGTTCGTTCGTAAGTCTGTGCTGCGGGGCGCTCAGTAGTTGTTTACTGCCGCGCCGTTCAAAACGTTGGTGACATCCACGTAGACGTCGTCGCCGTCGAGCTCGATGGCGAACACCGGAACGGGGTCGTAGGCGGGAAGCTGGAGTGGCTGGCCGCTGCGCAGGTCGAACTGGGAGCCGTGCCCCCAGCATTCGATCGCGCAGCCTTCCACGTCGCCTTCGGACAGCGAAATGTCAGCGTGCGAGCAGGTGTCGCCGATGGCGTGGATGTCACCCATCGAATCCCTGACCACGGCGACGGGGTAGTCGTCGATCAGGATGCGCAGCGCCTGCTTGACCTTGATGTCATTGGCGCTGCACACCAGCTCGCCCTTGGGCTTACCACTCATGTGTTCCTGCCTGCCTGTCGTCTAGTTTTCCGTTGCCGAGAGTTCGCGTTCCACAGCCTCGGTCAGGCGCTCTTCGAGTGCCGGGACCTTGATCTGCTGGATGATCTCGTTGAGGAAGCCGCGGACCACCAGGCGGCGGGCAACATCCTCAGGGATGCCGCGTGCCATCAGGTAGAACAGGTGCTCGTCGTCGAAACGGCCGGTGGAGCTGGCGTGGCCGGCACCCTCGATCAGGCCGGTCTCGATTTCGAGGTTAGGCACGGAGTCCGCGCGGCAGCCGTCGGTCAGGACCAGGTTCTGGTTCTTCTCGTAGGAGTCGGTGCCTTCGGCCTGCTTCTGGATGAGGACGTCGCCCACCCAGACGGTGTGCGCACCCTTGCCCTGCAGTGCGCCCTTGTAGAGGACGTTCGACTTGCAGTTGGCCAGGTTGTGGTCAACGAACGAACGGTGCTCCAGGTGCTGGCCTGCGTCGGCGAAGTAGAGGCCGAGGAGTTCGGCATCGGCGCCTTCACCGGCGAAGCGGACGTTGGAGTTCAACCGGACGATCTTGCCGCCAAGGGTCACCGCGATGTGCTTGTACACGGCGTCCTTGGAAACCTCGGCGTCGTGCTGGGCCAGGTGGCGTGCGTCGTCTTCCCAGAGCTGGACGGAGACCACGGTCAGCTGGGCGCCTTCACGGACGAAGACCTCCACGTTGCCGTTGTGGTCGGCGGAACCGTCGTGTTCCAGGATCACCACGGCGCGGCTGTTCGCGCCGGCCTCGATGACATGGTGCGTGTTGGTGCGGCGGCCTGCGCCGTTGCCGGTCATGAGCACTCGGATGGGCTGGTCCAGTTCGGCGTCCGCGGGAATGCGGATGAGCTGGGCCTCCTCCACATTTGCGGAAGCGACGACGGCGGCACGGTCTGCGGGGACCAGTGTGGCACCGCGGGGGGCCTCACCGGCGCGGAGGACACCCTGGGCAAAGGAGTCCGGGCCTTCGACCGTGACGCCGAGCGCGCCGGCGTCCGAAGGCGAGTCCGAGAGCAGGTTGGCCAGCTCGCGGACCGGGGTGAAGCGCCATTCCTCTTCGCGGCCGTTGGGCAGGGCGAAGTCAGCGACATCGTGGCTGGTGAGGCGCTCCGCGCGGGAGGCCATGACCTGTGTGCCGTGGCTGTGGTGGCGGTCCACCTTGGAGGCGACCAGGTGTTCGCCTTCCTCAGTGAAACCGGCGATTGACGGCGCGCCGATGCGGGCCTTTTCAGTAGTAGCTTCGGCAGTCATTAACCGACGGATCCTTCCATCTGGAGTTCGATGAGGCGGTTCAGCTCGAGGGCGTATTCCATGGGGAGCTCACGGGCGATCGGCTCGATGAAGCCGCGCACGATCATGGCCATGGCCTCGTCCTCGGGCATGCCGCGGGACATGAGGTAGAACAGCTGCTCCTCGCTGACTCGCGAAACAGTTGCCTCGTGTCCCAGCTGTACATCGTCCTCGCGGATGTCGATGTAGGGGTAGGTGTCAGACCGCGAGATGGTGTCCACCAGCAGGGCGTCACAGCGCACGGTGTTGGCGGAGTGCTTGGCGCCTTCGCGGACCTGGACCAGGCCGCGGTAGGCTGCACGGCCGCCGCCGCGGGCCACCGACTTGGAGATGATGGAGCTCTTGGTGTTGGGCGCGATGTGGACCATCTTCGAGCCCGTGTCCTGGTGCTGGCCTTCACCGGCGAACGCGATGGACAGGGTTTCACCCTTGGCGTGCTCACCCACCAGGTACACGGCCGGGTACTTCATGGTCACCTTCGAGCCGATGTTGCCATCCACCCATTCCATGGTGGCGCCTTCTTCGCAGATGGCACGCTTGGTCACCAGGTTGTACACGTTGTTGGACCAGTTCTGGATGGTGGTGTACCGGACGCGGGCGCCCTTCTTGACCACGATTTCCACCACGGCAGAGTGCAGGGAGTCCGACGTGTAGATCGGCGCCGTGCAGCCTTCGATGTAGTGGACGTAAGAGTCCTCGTCGGCGATGATCAGGGTCCGTTCGAACTGGCCCATGTTCTCGGTGTTGATGCGGAAGTAGGCCTGCAGCGGGATGTCCACGTGAACGCCCTTGGGGACGTAAACGAAGGAACCGCCGGACCAGACAGCCGTGTTGAGCGAGGCGAACTTGTTGTCACCAACCGGGATGATGGTGCCGAAGTACTCCTGGAAGATTTCCGGGTGTTCCTTCAGCGCCGTGTCGGTGTCCAGGAAGATGACGCCCTGCTTCTCAAGGTCCTCACGCAACTGGTGGTAGACAACCTCGGACTCATACTGGGCGGCGACGCCGGAGACCAGGCGCTGCTTTTCAGCCTCGGGGATGCCGAGCTTGTCGTACGTGTTTTTGATGTCCTCGGGCAGTTCCTCCCAGCTGGTGGCCTGCTTCTCCGTGGAGCGCACAAAGTACTTGATGTTGTCGAAGTCGATGCCTGAGAGGTCTGCACCCCAGGTGGGCATGGGCTTGCGGTCGAAGTACTTCAGCCCCTTGAGGCGAAGGTCCAGCATCCACTCAGGCTCGCTCTTCTTAGCCGAGATGTCGCGGACTACCTCTTCGTCGAGTCCACGGCGTGCGTTGGCGCCGACATCGTTCTTGTCAGCCCAGCCGTACTCGTAGTTGCCGATGCCGTGGAGCTCGGGATTCTTTTCCAGAATCTCCGAGATCACAGTGTTTTCGGCTACTGCTTTCTCTGATAGTTGGTCCGTCATCACGGCCTTTCTTGCTGATGGTTTGTTACTTCGTTCAGGCTGGCGGGGGCTGCAGAAGGCCTTGTGGGCCCGGGCGCAGACAGCCTGCCTGTGGGAATGTGGGTGGTGCAGACGTGCCCGCCGCGGGCCAGTGTGGACAGGCGGCGCACGTCGACGCCCACCAGCCGTGAGAACACTTCGGTTTCCACGTCGCAGAACACCGGGAAGCGGGCCGCGAGTTGCTGGATGGGGCAGTGGCCTTGGCACAGCTGGACGCTGGAGAGCGCGGCCGGCAGTGGAGCCTTGGCCTCGATGGAGGCTGCGGACGCAACGAAGTTGTCCCTGCTGAGTGCTTCGGCGAGAGCCCTGGCCCGGTCAGCGATGTCCGGCCCCGCCTTGTCGATTTCGGGGGCGTAGCGCCGTTCCATCTCAGCGAAGCGCTCGACCGCAAAGGCACGGACGGCGTCCGGTCCTGCTGCTTTCTGGAGCTGCTGGAGCGCCAGCGCGGCAATGTCCAGGTAATCGTTGCCCAGGCTCGACTGGCCTTCGGAGCTGAGGACGTAACGGCGTGCGGGGCGTCCGGCACCCGCCCCGGCCCTGGCCACCCTCTTGACTTCGATGATGCCGGCACGGGATAAATGGTCGAGGTGCCGGCGGACTGCCGCCGGAGTGAAGCCCAGCATGTCGCCAAGCTCGGCCGCGCTGACGGGTCCGTGTTCCAGGACAGCCGAGAGCACGCGGTCGCGGGTGCGCTCATCGGCGTCAGCCACGGGACCGGGCACAGTTTGGGCGCGCCCTTCCTGGGCCTGCGCGGCCCCGTGCCCGGCGATAGGCACAGCAGTAGCATTGCTCACGGAATACACAACACAATCATGTCGTAATTTAGTCCCCGGCTCCAGTAAGGGCAGGCTGACCTTCCCCTGGCAGCACGGCGGGACCCGGCAAGTACTACGTCCCGTAGAATACTGGGGTGCGATCCCCCCAATCCCCCGTCCTGTCCATCAGTGGACTCGTTAAGGACGTCGGCCCGCTGGCCAGCCTGGACGGAAAGATGCTGAGGGTAGTCAGCGATGTCTCGCTGATCGCCGGGCGCGGCGAGGTGACGGCCCTGCTGGGACCCAACGGCGCCGGAAAGACCACCACGCTTGAGTGCGCGCAGGGCCTCCAGCGGCGGAGCGGCGGAACCATCAAACTTCTCGGCGAGGATCCTGCCTCCGCCGGCGCAGACCTGCGCTCCCGTGTAGGCGTGATGCTCCAGGACGGCGGGCTCCCGCCGTCGGCCAAGCCCGTGCCGCTGCTGCGACACATCGCCGGCCTGTACGCGAACCCCTGGCCCGTGGAGGACCTGGTGGAGCGGCTGGGCATCGATACGTTCAGCCGCACCGGCGTGCGGAGGCTGTCCGGCGGACAGAAACAGCGGCTCGCCCTGGCGGCGGCCCTGGTGGGCAGGCCCGAGGTCCTTTTCCTCGACGAACCGAGCGCCGGGCTCGACCCGCAGTCCCGCGCCCTCGTCTTCGACCTCATCTCCGAGCTCCGCAGCAGCGGAATGGGCATCATCCTCACCACCCACCTGATGGACGATGCCCAGCGCCTGGCGGACTACGTCTACATCATCGACGGCGGCCGCAACGTTGCCGAAGGAACAGTGCAGCAGCTCCTGCAGCGCGAACCGGCCGTTGACAGCGGGGCTGACCACGTCCGGACGCTGGTGTTCGAAGCGCAGCCGGGCCTGGATGTTTCCGCTGTACTCCCCGCGTCCATCGCCGTCGCTGAGACCCGTGCGGGCAGCTATTCAGTGACGGGAGCACTCACGCCGGCACACCTGGCGGCGCTGGCAGCCTGGTGGGAAGCGATGGGCATCATGCCCGCCGCCATGAGCCTGCAGGCGCGTAGCCTTGAAGACGTCTTCCTGGACATCTCTGGAAAGGACATTCGATGAACGGGACCGGTACTGCCGCGGGCAGTGCTCCCGGGAACGGCCTGGCGGAAGCAGCCGGCGGCCGCCAGCACCCTGCTTCCCTGCTTCGGCGCGTTCTCCTGCAGGGCAAATATGAAGCCATCACCATGCTGCGGAACGGTGAACAGCTGATCCTTGCCGTGGTGCTGCCGCTGCTTGCCCTGGTTGGCCTCACCGTCACGCCCTTCCTTGATGGTCTGGGGCCGAGCCGCGTCAACGTTGCCGTTCCGGGCATCCTGGCCCTGTGCGCCATGTCCACGGCCTTCACCGGCCAGGGCATCGCAACAGGCTTCGACCGCCGCTACGGCGTGCTCCGGTTCCTCTCCACCACCCCCCTTGGCCGCGGCGGCCTGATTGCGGGCAAGGTCCTGTCGGTGCTGGTGGTGCTGTGCCTGCAGATCGTGGTGGTGTCGGCAGTGGCGTTTGCCCTGGGCTGGCAGCCCGTCGCCGCGGGCTGGCTGCCCGGCCTGGTCCTGCTGGTCCTGGGTGCGGCGGCGTTCACGTCACTGGGCCTGCTGGTTGCCGGTACCGTCCGGCCGGAGGCAACGCTCGCCATCACCAACCTGCTGTGGATCCTCCTGGGTGCCATGGGCGGAATCGTGATTCCGGCCGACAGGCTTCCCGCCGCCGCGCAATCCATTGTGCATTTCCTGCCCTCCGGCGCGCTGGGTGAATCCCTTCGCGACGCCTTCCTCCATGGCGCCCTCAACGGCGGGGCCGCCCTCATCCTGGTGCTCTGGACGGCGATTGCCGGAGCAGCAGCCATCCGTTGGTTCAAGTGGAATTGAGATATTCGTGAGCACGGCTTCGCGCCTCCCCCAGTTCGCCGGCCGCCTGGCATCGCGGCTTCCCCGCACAGTCGACGCCAGGGTGCGCCGCCTGGCCGTGGGTTCCCTGATCGGACAGACACTGCTGGTGGTGACCGGCGGCGCCGTGCGGCTCACGGCCTCGGGCCTGGGCTGCCCCACATGGCCGCGCTGCACCGACACATCGCTGGTCAACACGGCGGAAATGGGCATCCACGGCTTCATCGAGTTCGGCAACCGGCTCCTGACCTTCGCCCTCGCCGCCGTCGCCGCCCTGATGCTGGTGTACTTGTGGAACCTCCGCAAGGAACGCCGCGACCTTTTCCTGCTGGCGCTCGGCCTTCTGGCCAGCATCCCCGCCCAGGCCGTCATCGGCGGCATCACCGTCCTCACCGGCCTCAATCCTTGGGTGGTGGGCCTGCACTTCCTGGTCTCCATGGCTCTGGTGGTGTTCGCCACCCTGCTGGTCAACAGGGCCTATGGCCGCACCGGCCGCTACATGACGGTGTCCCTGCGCCCGCTGCCGGGGACCCTGCGTCCGGTGACGTCCGCCGTCGCGCTGTTCTCCGCCCTGGCCGTAATGCTGGGCGTGGTTGTCACCGGAGCCGGACCGCATGCAGGTGACGCGGATGCACCCCGCAACGGCCTGGACTGGGACCTTTTCTCGCACATCCACGCCGTTCCGGCCTACCTCGTGACTGCGGGTTCCCTGGTGGCGCTTGTCCTGGTGCTGATGCGCCGCATTGCCGGACCGTTCCGGACGGCCGTGTTCGGCCTGCTCGGGGTCACGGTCCTGCAGGCGGTCATCGGTTTCACCCAGTACTACAACGGCATTCCGGCCCTGCTGGTGGGCGCCCATATGCTGGGCGCCGCGCTGCTGATGGCCACCGCCACGAATGCCTGGGACCTCGCCAGGTCCAGCCCGGTGGAGTAACACCTTAAACGTCAGGGCGCCCCGGTTCCAGACCGGGGCGCCCTGACGTTTTTAAGGTGGCTTGCGTCGGTGCTCAGCCGGCTGCCGCGCCAGTTGCCTGCACCAAGGCTTGAGCCGGATCCAGGGACTCAATGCCGTGCGGTGTCACCAGGACCACTCGGGCGGTGGCGATGTCGTAAAAGAGCCCGGTGGCCTGGACGTCCCCGGCGGCGATGGCGGGACCGACCACCGGATGGTTGTCGAGCTTGCTGAGCTGGACTGCGACATTCACCATGCCCAGCTGGTCGAGGCGGCAGTAGCCCGCCGCCGCAGCGGCCCGCGCCACGGGGTGGTCCGCCAGCAGTTCAAGGTAGCTGGGACGGGCATGCTCCAGCCAGGCGTCGAAGCCGGTACCCAGTCCCGGGTTCCCCGCGCCTTCGGCGTCGGCGATGACGGCCTTCATGGCACCGCAGTTCGAGTGCCCGCACACCACGATGGTGTTTACCTCGAGGCCCTTGACCGCGAACGAAAGCGCCGAGTCGATGGAGGCGTCCTGGCCGTCATGGCAGACCACATTGCCGATGTTGCGGAGGGTCAGCAGGTCGCCCGGGCCGCTGCTGGTGATGAGGTTCGGGTTGACCCTCGAATCGACGCACGCCACGAAGAGCGTATCCGGATGCTGCTGCTCCGCCAGGTCCTCCACCAGGGGACGGACCTGGTCAGCGAAGCGCCGGTGGTACTTGCTGATTCCCGCCAGGACTGCCGGCATCCGTTCACTGCCGTGCTGGCCGCAGGCATCGTCGCCGTCCACCGTCCGGGAGTTGCGCGGCGGCAGCGGTAGTTCGCGGGCTTCCTGCCGCTGCGGTGCCCTGTGCTCGGCGTCCCGGAACAGCGTGTTTCCGTGTTCCTCAAGTTCGACGGAGCCGCCGGCGGCACGGTACTGGTCGCGCCAGGCCACCAAGGATTCACGGAAGGCGTGGTCCACGTAATCGGCATTGAGTTCAACCACCACTGCGTTTCCTGCCGGCACCGAGTGCAATACGCGGTTCAGGCGCGGCAGGGCGAAGAAGCTGCACGATCCGGCGATGGTGATCCGCCATGCCGACGACGGCGAGACTGGCTCGTGTACGCGGATTGCCGCGCGCAGCACGCGCCACAGCACGCTGGCCGCGGCAAGCGCCAGGCCGATGAGCACGCCCTCCAGCAGATTGAGGAAGACGACGCAGAAGAGGGTCACGACGTAGATCAGCAGGTCGCCGGTGCGCCTGCTGGTACGGATGTCGGCAACCTTGATCAGCTTGGCCCCGATGACCAGGAGCAGCCCCGCCAGCACCGACAGCGGAATGAGTTGGATCATGCCGGCGAAAAGCGCCGAGAAGATGAGGATCCACACGCCGTGCAGGATGGCGGAAGTCCGTGACTTGGCACCGGCTTCCACGTTCGTCGCGCTGCGGACAATGACGCCGGTGACCGGCAGGCCGCCCAGGGCACCGGAGAGGATGTTGGCCGTTCCCTGGCCCATCAGCTCCTTGTTGAGGTTGGTCCGCGGACCGGAGTGCATCTTATCCACGGCGACGGCTGACAAGAGCGATTCGATACTGGCGATAAGCGCCATCGACAGGACAGCGAAGGCTACGGCGCGCCAGTTCCCTTCGGGCAGTGCAGGCAGGGCCACAGCGTCCAGGATGGAGCCCGAAAAGGAGATCCGCTCCACGGCCGGCGCCAGCGGTACCGACAACGCGGTGACGGCAGCAACTGCAGCCAGGGGGCCGGGGACTTTCCGTACCGCGGCGGGCAGGTGCTTCCAGGCCACGAGGATGATCACCACGGTGAGCCCAAGCAGTGCCGCATGGATCTCGACGTTGGTGATGGCCGCCGGGAGGTTGGCCAGGTTCTCGATCGCGGAGCCTGCCGGGCCGGAGCCCAGGAGCACGTGGATCTGCTGGACCATGATGGTGACGCCGATGCCGGCAAGCATCGCCTTGACCACCACTGGCGAGACCGCCAGTGCAGCCCTCCCCACCCGGCTCACGCCGAGCAAAAGTTGTACGACGCCGGCAGCGGCAGTGATGGCACAGGTGGCCTGCCAGCCGAATTCCTGGACCAGCCCGGCGACAATCACGGTCAGGCCGGCGGCCGGTCCGCTCACCTGCAGCGGAGCGCCGCCCAGGCTTCCGGCGACGATGCCGCCGACAGCCGCGGCGATGAGTCCGGCCATGATCGGCGCACCGGAGGCAGCGGCGATCCCGAGGGACAGTGGCAGCGCCACCAGGAACACGACCAGGGAGGCGGGCACGTCAGCACCCAGGTTCGACAGGAAAGGCCGGAAGCGGTTGGCTCGGCCGCGCTGTCCGCCGGGCGGGCTGTGGTTGGAGGCTGTTGTTGTGGCTGGGCCGGGCGTCATTGGATTTCCTTTGCTTCGCGGGAAGGATCCAGTCCACCGTATGCAGGTTGTCACGCAGGATTACACTTAAAGTGACGGACATGACAAAACTAGTCATTCTCAGTTACCCGCATTCGTGCCGGGGTGCCCGGTTCGCCCCGGCGATTAAAAGGAGAACGGCCCGGACTCTAAAGTCCGGGCCGTTCGTCGGCACATGGGTGGTGTCTAGCCGCCGATGACAGCAGGTCCAATGAAAGGATCCACGGCCAGGGCAATGAACAGCAGGGTGAGGTAGCTGATGGAGCCGTGGAAGACCTTCATGGCCCGCTTGTCCGGGATGTCCTCACGCTGCGCGCGGTTGTAGAGAGCGTGCGACTCATAGAGGAACCACGCGCCGGCCAGCACGGCCGTGACCGTGTAGACCCACCCGGCGCCGCCCGCCGGAACCATCAGCAGTGAACACGCCACCATGGCCCAGGCGTACAGGACCACCTGCACGGACACCACCTTGGCGCCGGCGATGGCTCCAAGCATGGGCACCTTGGCGTTGCGGTAATCCTCGCCGTAGCGCATGGACAGCGGCCAGTAGTGCGGCGGCGTCCAGAGGAAGATCACCATGAAGAGGATGATGGCCGGCCATTCCACCGAGTTGGTGACGGCGGCCCAGGCAATCAGCACCGGGAAACAGCCGGCTGCTCCGCCCCAGACGATGTTCTGGGCTGTGCGCCGCTTCAGGATGATCGTGTAGATCACGACGTAGAAGAAAATGGCTCCGAGCCCGAGCCAGGCCGACAGTGGGTTGGCGCCAAACCAGAGGATGGCGATGGCCGCAGCGCCCAGCAGCCATGAGAAGACCAGCGCTTCGCGCGGGGTGACTTCACCGGTGACCAGTGGCCGGTTCTCGGTGCGGGCCATCAGTTTGTCGATGTCGCGGTCGATGTAGCAGTTGAACGCGCCGGCGCTGCCCGCGGCGAAGGCGCCACCTACCAGTGTGGCCAGGATCAGGCCGATGGACGGGAAACCCCGCTCTGCGTAGATCATGGTGGGCAGCGTGCTGACCAGCAGCAGTTCGATGACGCGCGGCTTGGTGAGGGCGAGATACGCCTTGGCCTTACGGGCAAACCCTGGGCCGGAGGCCCGGGAAGCGTTCAGCGGCGTATCTGTTGTGCTCACGGTGGCAGTCACCCGTTCTGTGTGGCAGTTGTATCTGGCATTGCAGCTGCGGGCGGTTGAAAAGGTCCGGCGCCCGGCATTGGCCTCCGAATATCATACCGCGCCGCCACACGCCCAAAGCCCGGCTGATAGGCGCACTTGATCGCTCGCAGCCCGATTCGAGCAGATTAACTCATCCTCACTTCAGGCATATTCACAAAAGGCGAAATTGCGTCCAAAACGTGAGATTTCAGCCTCCCGGAGATTGGATTGGAGCTAAGCTGTCACCAGATCAGCACGCGGCAGGAACGTGGCGGAAAACGCATTCCCACGTAGCTCGCGGCTGAACGAAAGACCAACATTCGACGGCGACTGGTACACACCGCAACGGGCGCCTATTTCGTGCCTATAACCGGACCGGGTGTGCCGTGCGCCGTCAGCAAAGAGAGGGGCCCGGTTTTCGTGCCACATTTGGAAGAGCAAGAACTGTCCTGGACCAGCCTGGATGAGCGTGCCGTGGATACCATCCGCGTCCTGGCCGCGGATGCTGTGGAGAAGGTGGGCAACGGACACCCCGGTACGGCGATGAGCCTGGCACCGGCCGCGTACCTGCTGTTCCAGAAGCTGATGCGCCACGATCCGCGGGATCCGCAGTGGCTGGGCCGTGACCGGTTCGTCCTGTCCCCGGGCCACACCTCGCTGACCCTTTACATCCAGCTGTTCCTCTCCGGCTACGGCCTGGAACTGAAGGACCTGGAAGCCTTGCGGACCTGGGGTTCATTGACCCCGGGCCACCCCGAGTACAAGCACACCGCCGGCGTGGAGATCACTACCGGCCCCTTGGGGCAGGGCTTGGCATCCTCGGTTGGCTTTGCCTACTCCCAGCGCCGCCAGCGCGGTCTGTTCGACGCCGATGCCGCACCCGGCACCAGCCCGTTCGACCACACCATCTGGGTCATCGCATCCGACGGCGACCTGCAGGAAGGCGTCACGTCCGAGGCTTCCTCGCTGGCCGGCCACCAGGAACTCGGCAACCTCGTGGTCATCTACGACGAGAACCACATCTCCATCGAGGACGACACCGACATCGCCTTCACCGAGGATGTCCTGAAGCGCTACGAAGCCTACGGCTGGCACATTCAGCGGGTGGACTGGACCAAGACCGGCGAGTACAAGGAAGACGTCCAGGAGCTGTACTCCGCCCTGCGCGCCGCCAAGTCCGAAACGTCCAAGCCCTCCATCATTTCGCTGCGCACCATCATCGGCTACCCGGCTCCCAAGAAGCAGAACACAGGCAAGATCCACGGTTCTGCCCTGGGCGCCGAGGAAGTTGCAGCCCTGAAGGAAGTCCTGGGCTTCGACCCCGCCAAGTCCTTCGACGTGGACCAGGAAGTCCTGGCCCACGCCCGCTCCGTGGTTGACCGCGGCGCGGAAGCCCGCAAGGAATGGGAAGAGTCCTTCAACGCCTGGCAGGCCGCCAACCCCGAGGGTTCAGCCCTGCTGCAGCGCATCGAGGCCCGGGAACTTCCCGCCGACATCGACGCCGCCCTTCCGGTCTTCCCGGCCGGCAAGGACGTCTCCACCCGCGCTGCTTCCGGCAAGGTCCTGAACGCCCTGGGCCCGGTCATGCCCGAACTCTGGGGCGGCTCCGCCGACCTCGCCGAGTCGAACAACACCCACCATCGAGGGCTCACCGTCATTCGTCCCGGCTTCCAAGCAGACTGACGCCTGGAAGGGCAACCCCTACGGCCGCGTGCTGCACTTCGGCATCCGCGAACACGCCGCCGCGTCGATCGTCAACGGCATCAGCCTGCACGGCAACACCCGCGCGTTCTCCGGCACGTTCCTGATCTTCAGCGACTACCAGCGTCCCGCCATCCGCCTGGGTGCCCTGATGGGCGTTCCGTCGCTCTACGTCTGGACGCACGACTCCATCGGCCTGGGCGAGGACGGCCCCACCCACCAGCCGGTGGAACAGCTCGCCTCGCTGCGCGCCATCGTGGGCCTGGACGTTGTCCGCCCCGGCGATCCCAATGAGGTTGCCGTGGCCTGGAAGACCATGCTGGAGAACCACAGCAACCCTGCCGGCATTGTCCTGACCCGCCAGAACATCCCCACCTGGGAGCGCGGCGAAGGAGCAGCCGACGGCGACACGTTCGGTGCCGCGTCCGGCGTCGCCAAGGGAGGTTACGTCCTGGCCGAGGCAGCGAAGGACGGCGCCACCGTCCCCGCTGACGTCATCCTGATCGCCACCGGGTCCGAGGTCCAGCTGGCCGTCCAGGCCCGCGAATCCCTGCAGGCTGAAGGCGTCGCCGCCCGCGTCGTCTCGATGCCCTGCGTCGAGTGGTTCAACAAGCAGGACGCCGCCTACCGCGAATCCGTGCTGCCCGCCGCGGTCAAGGCCCGCGTCTCCGTCGAGGCCGGCCTCTCCCTGGGCTGGAAGGAATTCGTCGGCGACGCCGGCCGTTCCGTCAGCCTCGAGCACTACGGCGCTTCAGCCGACTACAAGCGCCTTTTCCAGGAGTTCGGCATCACCGCGGAGGCAGTCGCCGCCGCAGCCAAGGACTCCCTCGCAGGCCTGAACGCCTAACAACGATTTCCAGGAGATAACCACCATGACAACTCCCACCCAGCAGCTCTCCGAAGCCGGAGTCTCCATCTGGCTCGATGACCTTTCCCGGGGACGCCTCGAAACCGGCACCCTCCGCAAGCTCATCGAAGAGAAGAACGTGGTTGGCGTGACCACCAACCCGTCCATCTTCCACGCCGCGATCACCGCAGGCACCGACTACGATGCCACCGTTGCTGCCAAGGCAGCAGCCGGCGCCAGCGTGGAGGAGACGATCTTCGAGATCACCACCACGGACGTTGCCGACGCCTGTGACCTGTTCGCCCCCGTGGCGGCAGCCACCAGGGGTGTTGACGGCCGCGTCTCCATCGAGGTGGACCCCCGCCTCGCCTGGGACACCAACGGCACCATCGCCGAGGCCAAGCACCTTTACAAGAAGGTCAACAAGGACAACGTCCTGATCAAGATCCCGGCCACGATCGAGGGCCTGGAAGCCATCACCGCCACGCTCGCCGAAGGCATCAGCGTCAACGTGACCCTGATCTTCTCCCTCGAGCGCTACCGCGCGGTCATCAACGCCTTCCAGGCCGGCCTGGAGCAGGCGAAGGAGAACGGGCACGACCTCTCGAAGATCCACTCCGTGGCGTCCTTCTTTGTCTCCCGCGTGGACAGCGAAATCGACAAGCGCCTCGACAAGATCGGCACGGACGAAGCCAAGGCCCTCAAGGGCAAAGCCGGCCTGGCCAACGCCCGCCTCGCCTACCAGGTCTACGAGGAACTCTTCGCCACCGAACGCTGGGCACTCCTCGCCGAAGCCGGCGCGCTCCCCCAACGTCCGCTGTGGGCCTCCACCGGAGTGAAGGACCCGGCCTACCCGGACACCCTCTACGTGACCGAACTGGTTGCTCCCGGCGTCGTCAACACCATGCCGGAAAAGACCCTGGACGCCACCTTCGACCACGGCGTGGTCACCGGTGACACCGTCTCCGGCACGTACGCCGACGCCAACGCCACCCTGGATGCACTGGAAAAGCTCGGCGTCTCCTACAACGAAGTCGTCGCCCTCCTGGAATCAGAGGGCCTGGATAAGTTCGTGGCCAGCTGGAAGGAACTGCTGGCCGATGTCGAAGGCGCCCTCGCCTCTGCACGGAAGGCCTCCTAACCACCCATGAGCACACTCAGCTACGAAGCCACCGGTGCCGCGCAGCAGGCACTCGAACAGCACCTTCCCGCCCTCGTCGAGGAAAGGATTGCCACCCGGATCTTTGCGAAGGACCATACCCTTTGGGGTCCCGACGCCGAGTCGGAGTCCGCAATCCGCCTCGGCTGGGTGGAGGCTGCCACGGTCTCCCAGCCGCTGGTGAAGGACATCCTGGAACTGCGCGACGCCCTCCGGGCCGAGGGAGTCACCCGAATTGCCCTGTGTGGCATGGGCGGATCCTCGCTGGCTCCCGAGGTCATTGCCGGTACCGCCGGCGTCGAGCTGACTGTGCTGGACAGCACGGACCCGGACCAGGTCCGTGCTGCCCTGGCGGACCGCCTGGCCGAAACCGCCATCGTTGTCTCCTCCAAGTCGGGTTCCACCGTTGAAACCGACTCCCAGCGGCGGGTCTTCGAGAAGGCGTTCAACGACGCCGGCATCGACGCCGCGAGCCGGATCATCATCGTCACCGATCCGGGTTCGCCCCTGGACAAGGCCTCCCGCGAAGCCGGGTACCGCGCCGTCTTCAACGCCGACCCCAACGTTGGCGGCCGCTTCTCCGCACTGACCGCCTTCGGCCTGGTGCCGTCCGGCCTGGCCGGCGTGGACATCCAGGCATTCCTGGACGAGGCTGAAGAAGCCGCAGAGGTCCTGAACGACGACGCCCCCGAGAACATCGGCCTGGCACTTGGAACCGCACTGGGCGGAACCAGCCCGCTGCGCAACAAGATCGTCATCGCCGAAGACGGGTCCGGCATCGTCGGCTTCGCCGACTGGGCCGAGCAGCTTATCGCCGAATCCACCGGCAAGCTCGGCACCGGGGTGCTTCCCGTCGTCGCGGGTCCCGACTCCCCCGAGGTCAACTCCGGCGCGAAGGATGTCCTCGTGGTCCGCCTCGTGGCCGCGGATGCCGACGTCGAACTCGGTGAAAACGAAGTTGCCATCGCCGGCGGCCTCGCTGCCCAGATGATGGTCTGGGAGTTCGCGACCGCAGTGGCCGGCAGGCTCCTGGGCATCAACCCGTTCGACCAGCCGGACGTGGAAGCCGCCAAGGTCGCGGCCCGTGGCCTGCTGGACGCGCAGCCTGAACCCACTCCGGCAGCGTTCGTCGATGGTTCCATCGAAGTCCGCGGCGGGGAATGGCTCGGCGGCGCATCAACGGCCGCAGAAGCTGTCAGCGCACTGCTGGACACCCTCCGGCCGGACAGCTACCTCAGCATCCAGGCCTACTTCGACCGGCTGGCGTTCGCGGAGCTTGAAGGCGTCCGCGACGAGTTCGCGGCGGCGACGGGACGGCCCGTGACGTTCGGGTGGGGCCCCCGGTTCCTGCACTCGACCGGCCAGTTCCACAAGGGCGGACCCGCCATCGGCGTGTTCCTCCAGGTGACGGCTGCGTCCACGGAGGACCTGGCCATCCCCGAGCGTCCCTTCACCTTTGGCGAACTGATTTCCGCCCAGGCCGCCGGCGACGCCCAGGTCCTCGAGGAGCACGGCCGCCCCGTGCTCCGGTTGCACCTGACCAACCGAGCCGCCGGAGTGGCACAGCTGCAGGACATCGTTTCTGCACTGTCCGCCCGGGCATCCGCTACCGAAAGCTAAGGCGCACAAGCAACATGCCAGAAACTGAATACGGCAGGACCTCCGGGACACGTTCCGGAAAGTCAGGCCGGAATCCCCTGCGGGATCCGCGTGACCGCCGGTTGAACCGCATTGCCGGTCCGTCGTCGCTGGTGCTCTTCGGGGTCACCGGCGACCTCGCCCGGAAGAAACTGATGCCGGCGGTGTACGACCTCGCCAACCGGGGGCTGCTGCCGCCGAGTTTCGCGTTGGTCGGGTTCGCCCGCCGTGAGTGGGACAAGGAGGACTTCGCCGCTGAGGTGAAGGCCTCCGTCCAGGCCCACGCACGGACCCCATTCGATGAGGCCGTCTGGAACCAGCTCTCCGAGGGCATCCGGTTCGTCCAGGGTGAATTCGACGACGACGCTGCGTTTGAGCGGCTCGGCGAAACCATCAAGGAACTCGATGATGTCCGCGGCACCCGCGGGAACCATGCGTTCTACCTGTCGATCCCGCCGAAGGCCTTTGAACAGGTCTGCCGGCAGCTGTCCAAACATGGGCTGGCACAGGCCGACGGCGACAAGTGGCGGCGCGTGGTCATCGAGAAGCCGTTCGGCCACGACCTCCAGTCCGCCCGGCAGCTGAACGACATCGTCGAGTCGGTTTTCCCGCCGGATGCAGTGTTCCGGATCGACCACTACCTGGGTAAGGAAACGGTCCAGAACATCCTGGCGCTGCGGTTCGCCAACCAGCTGTTCGAACCGCTGTGGAACGCGAACTACGTGGACCACGTCCAGATCACCATGGCCGAGGACATCGGCACCGGCGGCCGTGCCGGGTACTACGACGGCGTGGGTGCTGCCCGCGACGTCATCCAGAACCACCTCCTCCAGCTGCTGGCGCTTACAGCGATGGAGGAGCCCATTTCCTTCAACGCCGATGACCTGCGCGCGGAGAAGGAAAAGGTCCTGGCAGCGGTCAAGCTCCCGGAGGACCTGTCCACGCATTCTGCGCGGGGGCAGTTCTCCGGCGGCTGGCAGGGCGGTGAGCAGGTCCAGGGCTACCTGGAGGAAGAGGGGATCCCCGCGGACTCCACCACCGAGACCTACGCCGCGGTGCGGGTGGACATCCACACACGCCGCTGGTCAGGAGTCCCGTTCTACCTGCGTGCCGGCAAACGACTGGGCAGGCGGGTCACGGAGATTGCGGTGGTCTTCAAACGCGCCCCCAACCTGCTGTTCCGTGACCACGGTGAGGACGACTTCGGGCAGAACGCGGTGGTCATCCGCGTCCAGCCCGACGAGGGCGTCACCATCCGGTTCGGGTCAAAGGTCCCGGGCACCCAGATGGAAGTCCGGGATGTCACGATGGACTTTGGCTACGGCCATTCGTTCACCGAGTCCTCCCCCGAGGCATACGAGCGCCTGATCCTGGACGTACTCCTGGGTGAGCCGCCGCTGTTCCCCCGGCATGAGGAAGTGGAACTGTCCTGGAAGATCCTTGACCCGTTCGAGGAATACTGGGCGCAGCTGGACGAACAGCCCGAACCCTACGCCCCGGGATCCTGGGGCCCTGCCTCTGCTGATGAGCTGCTGGCCCGTGACGGACGAACCTGGAGAAGGCCATGATTGTCGATTTGCCGGATACCACCACTTCGAAGGTATCCAAGAAACTCATGGCCCTGCGGGAACAGGGCGGTGTGATCGCCCTGGGCCGCGTCCTGACCCTCGTGGTGGTGACGAAGTCCGGCCTTGAAGAGGAAGCGATTGAGGCCGCAAACGACGCGAGCCGGGAACACCCCTGCCGGATCATCGTCCTCGCCGACGCCGGCAAGGACGCAGGTGACCGCCTGGATGCCCAGATTCGGGTGGGCGGCGACGCCGGCGCCTCGGAAGTGATCGTGCTGCGCGGCTACGGACAGCTCGCCCACGAAAGCGAGTCGCTCGTCGCGGCGCTGCTGCTTCCGGACGCGCCGATCGTGGCCTGGTGGCCGCACGGCGCCCCGGAGAACGCCTGCGAAACCTCCATCGGCGCCATCGCACACCGCCGGATCACGGACTCCGCGAACGAACCCGACCCCCAGGCGGCCCTCGAACGCATCCATGGCACCTACAAGGCCGGTGACACAGACCTCGCCTGGACGAGGCTGACCAACTGGCGCATCCAACTCGCCGCAGCCCTCGACGAAGCGGATTCCTCCCCCGTCACGGCCGTGGCTGTGGAAGGTGCCTCGGACTCGCCCAGCACCATCCTGCTGGCCGCCTGGCTGACCCTCACCCTGGACGCCCCCGTCACCATCGTGGCGGATCCGGCAGGAACCGGTATCCGCCGGGTCCGGCTCACCCGGCCCGGCGGTGATGTCCAGCTGTTCCGCCCCGGCCTCTCGGTGGCCGAACTCACCCAGCCCGGGCAGCCCGCCCAGCGGATCTCCCTCCCGCGCCGCAGCCTCCGTGACTGCCTCGCGGAAGAGCTGCGCCGGCTCGATCCGGATGAGGTGTTCGGTGAAGTGATTACTATTGGACTGCCACGTACAAACCTAAGGAGCGTCCGGCCCAGTGAGCGTTGACCCAAGAGTAAGCATTCATCCCGATTCGTCCGTGCTGATGGCTGCCATCGCGGCACGCCTGATTACCAAGCTCGTCGATGTCCAGGACAAACACGGTGAGGCCACCGTTGTCCTGACCGGCGGCACGGTGGGCATCGGCACGCTGAAGGCTGTTGCAGACTCTCCGGCGGCTCCGGCCGTCGACTGGTCAAAGGTGAATTTCTGGTGGGGCGATGAGCGGTTCGTTGGATCTGCCGACGGCGACCGGAACACCAGGCAGGCGTACGACGCCCTGCTGAAGCACATTCCCGTGGATCCGGAGCGGATCCACGAGCCCGGTTCCTCGGACGACTTCGAAACGCCTGAAGAGGCGGCTGATGATTATGCGCGCCGCCTTCGTGAGGCCGCGGCCGCCGAACACGCCGCCGACATGTCCGACGACCGACCGGAAGAGCCCGGGGTCCTCCCCCGGCTTGATGTTGTCCTGCTGGGTGTGGGTCCCGACGCGCACGTTGCGTCGCTCTTCCCCGAGCAGGCCGGCATCCGCGAGAAGGAGCGCACGGTGGTGGGGGTCCGGAACTCCCCCAAGCCTCCTCCGCTGAGGATTTCGCTGACGCTGCCGGCCATCAACACTGCCGCCGAGGTCTGGATGGTGGTGGCCGGCGAGGACAAGGCCGGCGCCGTCGGCCTGGCCCTCGCCGGGGCCACCCCGGTCCAGGTGCCCGCGGCTGGGCCCCGGGGAACGTCCCGGACCTTGTGGCTCATCGACGAAAATGCGGCCTCACGGGTCCCGCAGCAGCTCGTCCGGAAGGACGCCGCGGGCGCGTAGCCGTTCCAGCGCTCCGGCCAGCACGTCTTCGGCGTCCTGGTCGGAGCGCCGCTCTTTAACGTATTCGAGGTGCGTTTTGTAGCCGTCGTCGAGGGCCTCGGTGCCAGCGGCCTCGGATCCGTCCCTTGATGCCGGGGCCCCGCAGCGGCGGCAGTCCCAGACGGCCGGGATCTGGACGTCAGGGAGCTGCAGGAATACAGGCTCCGTGACGTGCCCCTTTGCACACCAGTACGAAATACGGATTCGTGGAAGCGGGTTTCCGTGGCCGGCGCCGCCTTGGAGGCTCGAGCCTGTCCCCGCTGTCACCCCTGCCCGCGTACCGCGGAAACCTGACACTGGATGGACCATCGGAACTCCTGCCTGGGGATGACTGGTTCTGCCGGTTAAACAAAACTGTGGCTGTCGGAAGCCGACAGCCACAGTTTAGTTGGCGGGCGCGCGGGGCGGGAGGGCCCAGCGCATGCCAGTGCATGACGTTGGGGGTTAGGAGTCCCCGGCGCCGCTGAACCTCATGATCAGGCCCAGGGCGATGATGACGATTCCCCAGGTCACGCCGAGGATGATGGTGAACCTGTTGAGGTTGCGTTCAGCCACACCGGATGAGCTGAGTCCTGAGCTCATGCCGCCGCCGAACATATCCGACAGCCCGCCGCCACGTCCTTTGTGAAGGAGGATGAGCAGCGTCAGCAGGAGGCTGGTGATGCCCAGGAGGATCTGCAGGATGACATGAAGAACGTCCACGACGGCCTTTCAGGAAGTTGGTGTGGCGGGAGTGCGTGCGCCGGCACGGACTAGTCCGTCACCAGGTGACTCTCGAACCTGACAATATTAGCAAACTCAGCGGGATCCAGGCTGGCGCCGCCCACAAGCACGCCGTCAACGTCGCGTTCCTTCAGGATGGCTGCTGCGTTGTTGGCCTTGACCGAGCCGCCGTAGAGCAACCGGGTCTTGGCAGCAACGTCCGCACCGAACAGTTTCTCCAGCTCGGCCCGGATGGCGGCGCACATCTCCTGGGCGTCCTCCGGCCCGGCAACCTCGCCCGTTCCGATGGCCCATACGGGTTCGTAGGCAACCACGAGCTCTGCCGCCTGCTCATCGGTCAGGCCTGCCACGCCGCCGCGAAGCTGCTCCAGGGTGTGGTTGACGTGCGTGCCCGCCTGGCGGATCTCCAGGCCCTCACCGACGCAGAGGACCGGCGTGACGCCGTGCTTGAACGCCGCCTTGGTCTTGGCGTTCAGGACGTCGTCCGATTCGTTGTGGATGGTGCGGCGTTCGCTGTGGCCCACCAGTACGTACTTGCAGCCCAGCTTGCTCAGGAACTGCCCGGAGATGTCGCCGGTGTAAGCGCCGGAGTCGAACTGGGAAAGGTCCTGGCCGCCGTAGGCCACGTCCAGGTCGTCGCCCTGGACGAGGGTCTGGACACCGCGGAGGTCCGTGAAGGGCGGGAAGACCGCAACCTCGACGCGGCTGTAATCGTGCTTGGCGTCCGAGAGTGTCCAGGCCAGCTTCTGCAGGAGCGTGATGCCCTGCACGTGGTCCATGTTCATCTTCCAGTTGCCGGCGATGAAGGGCTTACGGTCGAAGGCGCCGTTAGTAGACGTTGTCACGTGTTCTCCAAAATGGTCGTGTAAAGTGTGCGGCCGGCAGGCTGCCGCGGGCAACCTGCCGGCCGAAGGACAGGAGCGTTGCTGCTCCCGGCGGCTGTTCCTACCGGTCCAGGATGCTCAGGCCGGGGAGTTCCTTGCCCTCAAGGTACTCCAGGCTGGCGCCGCCGCCGGTGGAAATGTGCCCGAACTGGTCGTCGGCGAAGCCGAGGGTGCGTACAGCGGCAGCAGAGTCGCCGCCGCCCACCACGGTGAACGCTGCGGTTTCGGTCAGGGCCTGGGCGATGGCGCGGGTTCCGGCGGAAAAGGCTTCGAATTCGAAGACTCCCATGGGTCCGTTCCAGAACACCGTCCGTGCGCCCTTGATCCGGTCCGCGAAGGCAGCCGCCGAGTCGGGACCGATGTCCAGGCCGATGCCGTTGGCGCCGAAGCTGCTGCCCTCGATGGCGTCCGCCGCAACGGTTTCGTGCGCGGCGTCGGCAGCGAACTTCTCCGCCACCACAACGTCCGTGGGGATGACGAACTCGGTGCCGGCATCCGCAGCGCGCTTCAGGTAGTCCTGGACAACGCCGATCTGGTCCTGTTCGAGCAGGCTGGCGGCCACCTTGTGCCCCGCCGCAGCGAGGAACGTGAACAGCATGCCGCCGCCCACCAGGATGGTGTCTGCCTTGCCGAGCAGGTTGTCGATCACGGCGAGCTTGTCCGAGACCTTGGATCCGCCCAGGACCACCACGTAGGGACGCTGGGTGTCGGCGGTGAGCTTTCGCAGGACCTCCACCTCGGTGTGCACCAGGTCGCCCTGGTAGGACGGCAGCCGGGACGCGACGTCGTAGACGCTGGCGTGCTTGCGGTGGACAGCGCCGAAGGCGTCATCCACGTAGGCGCCGTTGCCACCGGTCAGCGACACCAACTCGTCAGCGAAGGCGCCGCGCTCGGCGTCGTCCTTGCTGGTTTCGCGGGCGTCGAAGCGGACGTTCTCCAGGACCAGGGCTTCGCCGTCCTGCAGGGAAGCTGCTGCTTCCCTGGCGGAGTCACCGACAGTGTCGGCGGCGAGGGTGACCTTGAAGCCCGCCAGTTCAGCGAGGCGGTCCACGGCAGGGCGGAGGGAGTACTTATCCTCGGGGGCGCCCTTCGGGCGTCCAAGGTGGGCTGTTACCAGCACGCGGGCACCGGCGTCCGTGAGCTTTGCCAGCACTGGAAGGGAGGCCTTGATGCGGCCGTCGTCAGTGACTGTAGAGCCGTCGAGCGGCACATTCAGGTCGCTTCGGACCAGAATGTACCGCCCGCGGACACCTTCAGCGATCAGTTCGTTGAGGGTGTGGGATGTCATGTGTCTAACCCTAGCCCAGCTTGGACGCGACAAGCTCCGTGAGGTCGACGAGGCGGTTTGAGTAGCCCCATTCGTTGTCATACCAGGAAACAACCTTGACCTGGTTGCCGATGACCTTGGTCAGCCCGGCGTCGAAGATCGAGGATGCGGGATCGCCAACGATGTCCGAAGAAACGATGGGCTCTTCCGTGTAGGTCAGGAAGCCCTGCAGTTCGTCGGACTCGGAAGCGCGCTTGAGGGCGGCGTTGACTTCCTCAACGGTGGTTTCGCGGGACACGGTGACCGTGAGGTCCGTGGCGGAACCGGTGGGGACGGGAACGCGGATGGCGTAGCCGTCCAGCTTGCCCTTGAGCTCCGGCAGGACCAGGCCGATGGCCTTGGCCGCACCGGTGGAGGTGGGCACCATGTTGATGGCGGCGGCGCGGGCGCGGCGCAGGTCCTTGTGCGGGCCGTCCTGGAGGTTCTGGTCGGCCGTGTAGGCGTGCACGGTGGTCATCAGGCCACGCTCGATGCCGAACTCGTCGTTGACCACCTTGGCCAGCGGGCCGAGGCAGTTGGTGGTGCAGGACGCGTTGGAAATGATGTGGTGCGTGGCGTTGTCATACAGGTTGTGGTTTACGCCCATGACGATGGTGATGTCCTCATCCGAGGCCGGGGCGGAAATCAGTACCTTCTTGGCGCCGGCGTCGATGTGCTTCTGCGCATCAGCTGCCTTGGTGAAGAAGCCGGTGGATTCGATGACGATGTCCACGCCGAGCTCGCCCCACGGAAGGTTGGCGGGATCGCGTTCCGCCAGGACCTTGATGACATTGCCGTTGACGACGATGTTGCCGTCCTTGACCTCGATGGTTTCCTTCAGGCGTCCGCCCACGGAGTCGTACTTGAACAGGTGGGCCAGCGCCTCGGGGCTGGTGAGGTCGTTGACGGCAACGATTTCGAGGTCCGCACCCTGGGCGAGTGCTGCGCGGAAGTAGTTGCGGCCAATACGGCCGAAGCCGTTGATACCAATACGGGTCGTCACTTTTCAGTCTCCTTGGTGCTTGAAGCAAGCACTACTAGTTGAGCGGGCGTTCAAGCCAACTAACAGATCCCGCACGCCATTGGGCAGAGATGATTTACAGACGGAGGGCGACCAGCCTCATTGCTGAAGGCTAACCGCCTTCCGTGACCTATCTTACGTTTAACTGGGTCCGCCCCCGCAAGTGCGGGGGCGGCCAGTCCACATGGCGGCCTTATTAAGTCCGAATGTGAAGTTTGTAACAAGCATGCGTGCTGCAGGTTACGGGAGGGTGATGAGCCCGGTTGCGTTGCTGCGGGCGGCGTCGAAGCGCTTGGCGACGTCGGCCCAGTTCACGATGTTCCAGAACGCCTTGACGTAGTCCGCCTTGACGTTCACGTAGTCCAGGTAGAAGGCGTGCTCCCACATGTCCAGCATGAGCAGCGGCGTGGTGCCCAGCGCCACGTTGCCCTGCTGGTCGTACAGCTGCTCGATGACCAGGTTTCCACCGATGGGCTCGTAGGCCAGGAAACCCCAGCCCGACCCCTGCAGGCCGAGTGCGGCTGCGGAGAACTGGGCGCGGAAGGCGTCGAAGGAACCGAACGCGTCATCGATGGCCGCAGCCAGTTCGCCCTCGGGCTTGTCGCCGCCGTCCGGGGAAAGGTTGTTCCAGAAGACGGAGTGGTTGACGTGTCCGCCGGTGTGGAACGCGAGGTCCTTGGAGAGCCGGTTGATGTTGGCGAAATCGCCCTTCTCCCGTGCCTCAGCCAGCTGGGCCAGCGCGTTGTTGGCGCCGGCAACATAAGCTGCGTGGTGCTTGCTGTGGTGCAGCTCCATGATCCGCGCAGAGATGTGCGGCTCAAGGGCGGCGTAGTCGTACTTGAGTTCGGGCAATACGTACTCAGTCACAAAATCCTCCAATATCGTGGACTTTCGGTCCGGTTGGTGACTCTCGGATTATGCATCCGGACGTCTTGCGCCCGGAATTATTTTTGATTCTAGGGGCCCGCTACTCGTCGAGCATTTCGGGCGTCACATTGGCGTCGGTGCCGGGAATCCCCAGGTCAAGGGCCCTCTTGTCCGCCATCGCCAAAAGCCGGCGGATCCGGCCCGCGATGGCGTCTTTGGTCATGACGGGATCGGCCAGCCGGCCGAGCTCGTCCAGGCTGGCCTGCTTGTGGGCCACGCGCAGTTCGCCGGCGTACTTCAGGTGGTCGGGTACGTCGTCGCCGAGGATTTCCAGGGCGCGGTCCACGCGGGCGCCGGCCGCGACGGCGGCCTGTGCCGAGCGGCGGAGGTTGGCGTCATCGAAATTGGCGAGGCGGTTCGCGGTGGCGCGGACCTCCTTGCGCATGCGGCGCTCTTCCCAGACCATGAGGGCGTCGTGGGCGCCCAT
This sequence comes from Pseudarthrobacter sp. SORGH_AS 212, assembly GCF_030818145.1. NCBI lineage: Bacteria > Bacillati > Actinomycetota > Actinomycetes > Micrococcales > Micrococcaceae > Pseudarthrobacter > Pseudarthrobacter sp. SORGH_AS 212. The sequence goes on from NZ_JAUTAA010000001.1 coordinate 4,325,836, forward strand.
GCGGGTCAGGAGCGCGGCAATGGTGTCGCCGTCGCGGATTACTACGCGGTCCACGCCGCGCACCTCGCGCGCTTTGGCCTGAATGTCCAGGCGCCGGGCGGCACCCACCAGCGCCAGGGCGGATTCAGGCCCCGGGCAGGTGACCTCAAGCGAGGACGAGCGGCCGGGTTCGGTCAGCGATCCGTGAGCCAGGAACGCACCCCGCCATACTGCTTCGGCGTCCGCCGCGGAGCCGTTGACGACGGCGGACGGCAACCCGCGGACGGGACGTCCGCGGCCGTCCAGGAGGCCGGTCTGGCGGGCCAGCGCCTCGCCGTCGCGCACTACCCGGACTACATACCTGCTGGCCCTGCGGAGCCCGCCGGCGGAAACCACGATGATTTCGCTCTGGTGCCCGTAGACCTCTGCAATGGCTGCCCGGAGGCGCCGCGCGGTGGAGGCGAGGTCCACCTCTGCCTCGATGACGATCCGGCCGGAAATGATGTGCAGGCCGCCCGCGAAACGGAGCATCGCGGAGACCTCAGCCTTGCGGACGGACGACTTCTTAATGTCCAGACGGGACAGTTCTTCTTTGACTGATGCTGTCAGTGCCATGGCACCTTCCTAACTGTTCCCAAAAATGTCCTGGTACGCCGTGGCCAGCCGCAGGGGGTCATGGACGGGACGGCGTCCCGACGCCCCTACTTTACCCAAGACCACCTCGGCGCCGATCATCGCGGCGGCCTTCTCGAACTCCTGGCGGTCGGGGACGGAGGCGGGATCGGCCAGGACAACATCAACGTTGAAACCGGGAGCGTAGCGGCGCAGGACATGCAGGTGGTCCGCGGCCGTCATGCCCGAAGTCTCCTTGGTGTCCGTGGCGAGGTTCATGGTGAGGCAGCGTTTGGCGGGGGTGTTGCACAGCGCCTGGCGCATCTCCGGGAGCAGCAGGTGGGGCAGCACCGAGGTGTACCACGAGCCCGGGCCCAGGATGACCCAGTCGGCGAGCTCGATAGCGGTCAGCGCTTCCGTGCAGGCGGGTGCCGACTCCGGGAGCAGGCGGACGTTCTCCAGCGATCCTGCCACGGCGCAGCGGGCCTGCCCGTGGACCGTCTGCAGCACCGATCCCCCATCCGGCGCTGCTACCCGGACATCGCCTTCGATGGTCAGCGGCACCGTGGACATGGGCAAAACCTGGCCTCGGGCGCCAAGGAGCGCCCCGGCCCAGGTAAGACCGGCGACGGCGTCTCCCAGCAGTTCCCAGAGGGTCACGATCAGCAGGTTCCCCATGGCGTGTTCGTCCAGTGAACCGCCGGGGCCGCTGCCGGGGCGGAACCTGTGCTGCATGACGTCGCGCCAGGTCCGTCCCCAGTCCGTATCGTCACAGAGCGCGGAGAGCGCCATCCGGAGATCTCCCGGCGGGAGGACACCGTACTCTTCGCGCAGACGCCCGGATGAGCCGCCGTCGTCCGCCACTGTGACGATCGCCGTGAGCTTGGAGGTGAGGAGGCGGAGGGCGGACAGCGAGGCGGAGAGCCCGTGGCCGCCGCCCAGCGCGACAATGGTGGGCTCGGTGTCCTGCGGGCCGGCGCCCGGTCCCGTGGCAGGGGGAACCAGCGGCAGCGCGCCGGTGAACAGCGCCATTACTCGCGGCCCAGATCCCGGTGGGTGGTGGTCACGGTGACCCGGGGATACTGCGCGAGCTTTTTGGACAGCTCGACGGCGACTGCCACGGAACGGTGTTTCCCGCCCGTGCAGCCCACGGCGATGGTGGCGTAGTGCTTGTTTTCGCGCCGGTAGCCATCGAGGACCGGCTCGAGTGCCATGACGTAGCGGTCCACGAAGTTCTTGACTCCCTCGGCCTCGAGCACGTAGTCGCTTACGTCCTTGTCCAGGCCGGTGTGCGGGCGCAGCTGCGGCACCCAGTGCGGATTGGGAATGAACCGGACATCGGCCACGTAGTTGGAGTCCACGGGCAGGCCGTACTTGAAGCCGAAGCTCATGACGTTCAGCCGCAACGCCACGGGACCGGTTTCGCTGAAGAGCTCGGTGATGGCCGTGGCCAGGCCGTGCACGTTGTAGCCGGAGGTGTCCAGCACTACGTCGGAGCTGTCGCGCAGTTCCTGGAGGAGCTCGCGTTCGGCGGCGATACCGTCCAGGATGCGGCCCCCGCCCTGCAGCGGATGCGGCCGGCGTCCCTGCTCGAAGCGGCGGACCAGTACGTTGTCGCTGGCGTCCAGGAACAGCACCCGGAAAGTGACACCGCTGGCGGCCAGGGCGCCCAGGGCGGCCCGAATGTCTGCGAACAGGCCTTTGCTGCGGACATCGATGACAACTGCCAGCCGCGGGATGGACTGCGGTGCGTGCGAGACGAGCTCGGCGAGGGTTCCCAGCATCTGGGGCGGCAGGTTTTCCACGACGTACCAGCCGTGGTCCTCAAGTGCGTCGGCGGCGGTGCTCCGCCCCGCACCGGACATCCCGGTAACCACCAGCAGTTCCGCTTCGAGGGGTTTGACGGGCTCCATGCCGTCCTGCCCTTCCTCGGATTCCGCCGAAGTGCCTGCCATTGAGTCCGCCCCATTTCCGTTGTTGGTCCGCGGGGCAGCGCCGGCGCAAACCCCGCCACTTACCCTAGCTAAGTTTCAGTGATTTCGCCGGTGGTCATGTTGATGGCCGGCACTGTGACCGCGGCGGGGCCGTCTCCGGAGAAGTGGCTGACGATGGCTGCGGCCAGCGCCGGACCGATACCGTTCGCCTGGGCGAGCTCCTCGGGAGTTGCCGCCTTGACGCCCTTGACCGACCCGAAGTGGGCCAGCAACGCCTTGCGCTTGGAGGCGCCCAGCCCCGGAACGCCGTCCAGCGCCGAGACTGTCATGGCCTTGCCGCGCTTCTGGCGGTGGAACGAAATGGCGAACCGGTGCGCCTCGTCGCGGATGCGCTGCAGCAGGTACAAGCCCTGTGACGTGCGGGGAAGGATAACCGGGAAGTCGCTGTCCGGCAGCCACACTTCCTCCAGGCGCTTGGCCAGGCCCACCACGTAAACGTCGTCGATGCCCAGGTCCGCCAGGGCGCGTGCGGCTGCGTTGACCTGCGGCTGGCCGCCATCCACCACCACCAGGTTCGGCGGATAGGCGAACTTGCCCTTCGGCGCCGGAGTGGTGGTGTCGGCCACCGCGGCCTCGGCGGCAGCCTCCGCGGCTGCCTCTGCGGCCGCCTCGGCGGTGCCTGCTTCGAGGACGTCCTCGTCCACCTGGGCGGACTTGTCCTGGAGGTAGTGGCGGAAGCGCCTGGTGAGGACGTCGTGCATGGCGGCGGTGTCATCGGAGGCAGCCGGGCCGGTGATGGAGAACTTCCGGTAGTCCGATTTCTTGGGCAGCCCGTCCTCCACTACCACCATTGACGCCACCACATTGGTTCCCTGGACATGGGAGACGTCGAAACATTCGATGCGCAGCAGCGGGACGGGAAGGTCCAGCGCTTCCTGGAGTTCCTGGAGAGCCTGTGACCGCACGGTGAGGTCCCCTGCGCGGCGGGTCTTGTGCAGCTTCAGGGCGTGCTCGGCATTCTCCCGGACGGTGGACATCAGGGCGGCTTTGTCGCCCCGCTGCGGGACCCGGACGTCCACCCTGGCGCCGCGGATGCCGCTGAGCCATTCCGTCAGCTCCTCCGCGTTGCTGGGTGCCACCGGAACCAGCACCTCCCGCGGCAGCCGGCCGTGCGTCTCGCCGTCCTCGCCGTAGACCTGCTGGAGCAGGTGTTCCACAAGGTCTGGTGTGGTGAAGTCCTCCACCTTTTCCACCACCCAGCCGCGCTGGCCGCGGATCCTGCCGCCGCGGACGTGGAACACCTGCACGGCGGCCTCGAGCTCGTCCTCGTGGAGCGCGAACACATCAGCGTCCGTGTCCTCGGCCAACACCACGGCATTGCGCTCAAAGACCTTCCGCAGGGCCGTGATGTCGTCGCGGATCCGGGCGGCCTGTTCGTAGTCCAGCCTGGCAACGGCGGCCGCCATCTGCTTTTCGAGCTTGTTGGTGAACCGCTTCGCTTCGCCACCCATGAAGGCGCAGAAGTCTTCAGCAAGGGCCCGGTGGTCTTCCGGGGAAATCCGGCCCACGCAGGGCGCCGAGCACTTGTCGATGTAGCCCAGCAGGCACGGGCGACCACTGGACTCCGCACGTTTGAACACCCCGGCGCTGCAGCTGCGGACCGGGAAGACCCGGAGCAGGGTGTCCATGGTTTCGCGGATGGCGCCGGCCGTGTACGGCCCGAAGTACCGGGTGCCTTTCCGCTTGTCACCGCGCATCACCTGCACCCGGGGGTATTTCTCGCCGAGGGTGACGGCCAGGTAGGGGTAGGTCTTGTCGTCGCGGAACACCACGTTGAAGCGCGGCTTGAATTCCTTGATCCAGGTGTATTCCAGCTGCAGGGACTCCAGCTCGCTGCCCACCACGGTCCACTCGACGCTGCTGGCCGCATGGACCATGGCGTAGGTCTTGGGCAGCAGTCCGGCGGGGTTGGCGAAGTAGGAGTTCAGGCGGGAGCGAAGGCTCTTGGCCTTTCCCACGTAGATGACCCGCCCGTGCGGATCCCGGAACCGGTAGACGCCCGGATTGGTGGGGATTTCACCGGTCCGGGGCCTGTAACTTGCTGGATTTGCCACCTATACAGTCTACTGAGCCGCGCCGCCCGCCTTTGCCGCGGCCGGAATATCTGTGCGCGATTTCCCCATGGACACGCCGTGGGGGGGCAAATGCGTCGCCCTACTCCGCGACTTTGCTTTGGTTGTAGCTGGTGGAGCGCTGCTGCCCGCTGAGTTCGGCGATGGCATCCATGATGCGGTCCGTCACTTCGCGCCGGGCAGGTAGCGAGTGGTCAGGTCCGGTCTTGTCGAAGTACAGCGGCTCTCCCACCTTCATGGTGAAGTGCTGCGGCTTCACGCCTTTTTCTCCGGCCCGCTGAAGGTTCTCCGTTCCGATCAGGCCCACGGGAACCACGGGCGCCCCCGTGGTCAGTGCCAGCCAGCCCACGCCCGTGCGGCCACGGTAGAGAAGGCCGTCCCGGGAGCGGGTGCCTTCCGGGTAGATACCGATTCCCTTACCTGATTCAAGGATGTCCAGCAGGGTCTTGAGCGCCTGGACGCTGGCGGCCTGCTCCCCGCGTTCCACCGGGATGGAGCCGACGGACTCGAAGAAAGCCTTCATGACTTTCCCTTTGACGCCGCCGGTGGTGAAGTATTCGGCCTTGGCGAAGAATGCCACCGGGCGGGGCATGAGGGCCTGGACGATGACGCTGTCAAAGAAGGACAGGTGGTTGGGGGCCACGATGAACGGCCCGTCCTTGGGGACGTTTTCCAGGCCGACGACGGTGGGCCGGCAGGTGCCGGAGATCAGGTTGCGGGTGGTCCAGCGGACGGCATCAAACATTTCCATCGTTGGTCACCTCGCTCATGGCGGAGGCGTGGATGGACTGCAGCCGCTCCACGGCGTTGACGAGTTCGGCGGCGTTTGCGACAACGGTGAAGGCGCCGGCGCCTTCCAGTTCGCCGTCCGGCGCGAATCCCCACGCCACGCCGATGCAGTCCAGCCCGTTGGCAATGGCACCGGAGACGTCCTGCGCGCGGTCCCCCACCATGACGGCGTGGTGGGTGTCGAGGTCCTTCAGGGCGGCTGCGATGATCTCCGTTTTTCCGAGCGGAACGCCGTCGACTGCGGATTCATTGTCCGCGGAGCCGTGGATGCCGCGGAAGAGCCCATCGATGCCGTGGTGGGCCAGGACGGTCCGGGCGATGGTCTGCGGTTTCTGCGTCGCCACGGCCACGGGCAGGCCGGCTGCCACGAACGTTTCCAGGACTTCCCGGATACCCGGGTAAAGCCGGCCCTGGGCGATTCCGGTCTCCGCGTAGTAGGCGCGGTACCGGCGGATCACGTCGTCGAGGCGGTCCGCCGGCACCTTCGCCACGCTCAGCAGCGCATCGCTGAGCTTGGGGCCAATCATGGAATCGAGCAGGTCCTGGCTGGGCACGGGAAGTCCCAGCTCCTTCAGGGCCGAGGAGATTCCGTCAGTTATCCCACCGGCAGGATCGACAAGAGTGCCGTCCAGGTCAAAGATCACGGGCACTGTTGTTGAAGTCACCGGGTTAGTTTCTCATGCCTTTACGGGTGCCCGAAACTCGCATTCCACCAGCGGAATACTTCCGGTGGAACCGCGCAGAGGTCAGCTGAGGATTTCGGCCAGGAACGCGGCGGTGTGGCTGGTGGTGGAGGTGGCCACCTGCTCGGGGGTTCCCGTGGCCACGATCTTCCCGCCGCCGGAGCCGCCGTCAGGCCCCAGGTCCACGATCCAGTCCGCACTCTTGATGACGTCAAGGTTGTGCTCGATGGTGATGACCGTGTTGCCTTTGTCCACCAGCCCCTGCAGGACCAGCAGCAGCTTCCGGATGTCCTCGAAGTGCAGGCCAGTGGTGGGCTCGTCCAGGACGTAGACGCTGCGGCCGTTGGACCGCTTCTGCAGCTCGGCCGCCAGCTTCACGCGCTGCGCCTCGCCGCCGGAAAGGGTGGTGGCAGGCTGTCCAAGGCGGACGTAGCCCAGGCCGACGTCCACCAGCGTGTTCAGGTGCCGTGCGATCGGCGAAAAAGCCGCGAAGAACTCGGCACCTTCCTCGATGGGCATGTTGAGGACGTCGGCGATGGTCTTGCCCTTGTAGTGGACTTCAAGGGTTTCCCGGTTGTACCGGGCGCCGTGGCACACCTCGCAGGGCACATAGACATCCGGCAGGAAGTTCATCTCGATCTTCAGGGTGCCGTCGCCCGAGCATGCCTCGCAGCGGCCGCCCTTGACGTTGAAGGAGAACCGGCCGGGCAGGTAGCCGCGGACCTTCGCTTCGGTGGTCTCGGCGAAGAGCTTGCGGATGTTGTCGAAGACGCCGGTGTAGGTGGCGGGGTTTGAACGCGGTGTCCGGCCGATGGGGCTCTGGTCAACGTGGACCACCTTGTCGAGGTGCTCGAGGCCCTGGACCGTCTTGTGCCGGCCGGCCACCTGCTTGGCCCCGTTGAGCTTGTTGGCGAGCACCTTGTAGAGGATTTCGTTGACCAGCGTGGACTTACCGGAGCCACTGACGCCCGTAACGGCTGTCAGCAGGCCCAGCGGGAAGGCTGCGTCCACGTTGGTGAGGTTGTTCTCCCGCGCGCCGACCACCTTCAGTTCGCGCTTCTTGTCGTACTTGCGGCGCTTCTTCGGGATCTCGATGCTCTTCCGCCCGGACAGGTAGTCGCCGGTCAGGGAGTTGGTGTTGTCGAGGAGCTCCTTGTAGGAACCGGAGTGGACCACCTGGCCGCCGTGCTCACCGGCACCCGGCCCAATGTCGACGATCCAGTCCGCCACCTGGATGGTGTCCTCGTCATGCTCCACCACGATCAGGGTGTTGCCCATGTCGCGGAGCCGCGTGAGGGTGTCGATCAGGCGGCGGTTGTCGCGCTGGTGAAGACCGATGGAAGGTTCGTCCAGGACGTAAAGGACACCCACCAGGCCTGAGCCGATCTGGGTGGCCAGGCGGATACGCTGCGCCTCGCCGCCGGACAGGGTGGCGGACGGACGCTCCAGGTTCAGGTACTCCAGGCCCACATCCAGGAGGAATGTCAGCCTGGCCTGGATCTCCTTGAGTACCTGGTGCGCAATCTGCGCTTCACGGCCGGTGAGGACAAGGTTGTCCAGGAACGCTGCGCATTCACGCATGGGCAGCGCTGCCACTTCGGCAATGGACTTACCGTTGATCAGCACCGACAGTGAGGCCGGGTTCAGCCGCGCTCCATTGCAGGCAGGGCAGGGAATCTGGCGCATGTACTCTTCGTAGCGGTCGCGCGCCCAGTCAGAGTCGGTCTCGCCATGCTTGCGGTGGACATACTGGATGGCGCCTTCGAAGCCGGTGCTGTACTTGCGTTCGCGGCCGAACCGGTTGCGGTACTGCACCACCACCTTGTGGTCCTTGCCGTGCAGGACAGTCTGGCGGACATCCTTGCCCAGCTTTTCCCAGGGGGTGTCCATGGAGAACCCGAGCTCCTTGGCCAGGCCCTCCAGGAGCCGGTTCCAGTACTCGGTGGTGGCGGTGCCGAGGGACCAGGGCGCGATGGCGCCTTCCGACAGGGAAAGCTCGGGGTTGGGGACGATCAGCTCGTCATCCACCTCCAGCTTGGTGCCGATGCCGCTGCAGGCAGCGCAGGCCCCGAACGGGTTGTTGAAGGAGAAGGACCGCGGTTCAATTTCATCGATGGCGAGCGGGTGCTCGTTGGGGCAGGCAAGGTTTTCGGAGAAGGCCCGTGTGCGCCCGGCGTCATCGGCGTCGAGGTCGACGAACTCGGCCAGGACCCGGCCTTCGGCGAGGCCGAGGGCGGTTTCGATGGAGTCCGTAAGGCGCTGGCTGATGCCTTCCTTGACCACCAGGCGGTCCACCACCACTTCGATGGTGTGCTTGTACTGCTTGCCGAGCTTGGGCGGATCACTGAGCTGGATGAGGTCGCCGTCCACCCTCGCCCTGGAGTACCCCTTGGCCGAAAGCTCCTTGAAGAGGTCCACGAATTCGCCCTTGCGTCCCCGGACTACCGGTGCGAGGACCTGGAAGCGGGTTCCGTCCTCAAGCTCCAGCAGCTGGTCCACGATCTGCTGCGGCGTCTGCTTGGCCACGGGTTCACCACAGACGGGGCAGTGGGGCCGGCCGACGCGTGCCCACAGCAGGCGCATGTAGTCGTAGATCTCGGTGATGGTTCCCACCGTTGACCGGGGGTTCTTGCTGGTGGACTTCTGGTCGATGGAGACCGCCGGCGACAATCCTTCGATGAAGTCGACGTCGGGCTTGTCCACCTGGCCCAGGAACTGGCGCGCGTAGGCGGAGAGCGACTCGACGTAGCGGCGCTGGCCTTCGGCGAAGATGGTGTCGAACGCGAGGGATGATTTGCCGGAACCGGACAGGCCGGTGAAGACGATCATGGCGTCACGCGGCAGGTCGAGGTCCACATTGCGCAGGTTGTGCTCGCGCGCGCCCTTGACCACAAGCCGGGAGAGATCGTGGCGTTGGGGGCTGTCGGCGGAGGTGGCGGTGAAGGAAGCGGGGACGGCTGTTTCTTCGGCTACGGCTTTAGGCACCCCATAATGCTAATCGAAAATTTCTTCGAACGCGCACGGTTCCGCCCTCAGGGAACATCGTAGGCGGCGGCCAGCAGCTTCACCGCTTCCGCAAACGTTGCACCCTGCGCTTTGGCGGTGGCAGCGTAGGCCGCCGCGGCGTCGGACAGCCCGCCGAGGCGTTCGTCACGGGCGCAGACCACGGTGCCGTTCCTGCCCCGGGTTGCCACGATCCCTGCTGCTTCGAGCTCCTTATAGGCGCGCGCCACAGTGTGCGGTGCGACGTCCAGCCGCTCTGCCAGCGCCCGGACCGCAGGCAGCCTGGTGCCGGGCACCAGGGCCCCATTGTCCACCTGGTGGATCACCTGCAGGCGCAGCTGCTCAAAAAGGGCCACGGTGCTCGTGGAGTTTGGCTTCCACGCCCCGGGAAATTCGGCCGCGGAGCTCACAGCCCGGCCTCAAGGGCACCGGAGCGGCCCGGAGCCGCCGAGAACTGGGCGCTGTAGAGCCGTGCGTAGAAGCTGTTCGCGGCCAACAGGCCCTGGTGCGTGCCCTGCTCAACAATGCGTCCGTGGTCCATGACGAGAATTAGATCAGCGTTCCTGACGGTGGACAAACGGTGCGCGATGACAAAGCTGGTCCTCCCCCGCCGCAGCCGGAGCATGGCCTGGCGGATCAGCAGTTCCGTCCTGGAATCGACGGAACTGGTTGCCTCATCGAGGATCAGCACGGCGCGGCCGGCCAGTTGTGCCCTGGCGATGGTGATGAGCTGCCGCTGGCCCTGGCTGAGGGGTTCGCCCCCGTTTTCCAGCACGGTGTCGTAGCCGTCCGGCAGCGACCTGGCGAAGCGGTCAACGTAGCTGGCCTCCGCCGCCGCCAGGATCTCCTCTTCAGAGGCGCCCGGCAGTCCATAGGCGATGTTGTCCCTGATGGTCCCGCCAAACAGCCACGTGTCCTGGAGCACCACACCGAACTGTCCGCGCAGCCGGTCCGGCCGGACAGCGGCGATGTCGGTGCCGCCCATGGTGATCCGGCCCGTGCCCGGTTCGTAGAACCGCATCAGCAGGTTCACCACCGTGGTCTTCCCGGCCCCGGTATGGCCCACAATGGCAACCATCTGGCCAGGTTCCACTGCGAAGGACAGGTTCCGGACTGCGGGCGCCGCGCCGGGGTAGCCGAACGTCACGTCGTCAAAGACGATGCGGCCGCCCGACGGCGCTTCCAGCGTGCCGCTCTCCGCGTCCTCTTCCGAGTCGAGGAGGGCAAACACGCGCTCCGCCGATGCCACGCAGGACTGGATCAGGTTGAGCAGGCCGCCGATCTGGCCCACCGGCTGGGTGAACAGCCTGCTGAACTGTATGAATGCCTGGATCCCGCCGATGGTCATGGCGCCTGCGATGACCTGGAGGGCGCCAACCACGGCGACGGCGATGTAGTTGAGGTTTGCCATCAGCACCATCAGGGGCTGCACCACGCCGGCGGAATACTGCGCCTTGGTTGCCGCGCGGGCCAACCTGCTGTTGCTGCTGGCAAAAACCTCGGCCGCCTGCGGCTGCTGCCCGAAGGCCTTGATCACCTCATGGCCCGTGATGAATTCCTCGACGTGGGAGTTCAGCTCCCCTGTTTCCGTCCACTGGCGGGCGAAATGCTCCTGCGACCTGCGGGCCACGAGCACCGTCACACCCATGGACAGCGGAACGGAGGCGATGGCGATGCAGGCCAGGAGGGGCGATATCCACAGCATCATCGCGAGCGACCCGAACAACATCAGGACGGACATGATCAGCTGGGTGAGGAGCTGGTTCAGCGCCTGGGAGATGTTGTCGATGTCGTTGGTGGCCCGGCTCAGCACGTCGCCGCGGGACCGTTCCCGGAAGTAGGTGGACGGGAGCCGGTGCAGTTTGCCTTCCACCGCGCCGCGCAACCCGTACATGACGCCCTGAACGGACCGGGCAGTCAGGGAACCCTGAACCCAGTTGAACAGCGACGTGAAGATGTACATCAGCGATACAGCAGCCAGCAGGAGGCCGAGCCCTTCCTGGTCCAGCGCTCCCCTGACCACCCCGTCCACCACCAGGTCGGTGGCGTCGCCGAGGAGTTTTGGGGCTGCCACATTCAAGGCCGCGAAGCAGCAGGTGGCGGCAACGGCGCCCAGCATGAGGGCCCGGAATGGCCGCAGCAGGCCCAGCAACCTTCCGGCGGTGCGCCAGAAGCCGGCACCGCCCGTGTCGGTGCCGGGAGCCGCCGTCATTGCGGGCCGTCCAGTGCAAGCTGCGAGTCGGCGATTTCCCGGTAGGTGGACGACGTTTCCAGCAGCTCGCCGTGTGTTCCCTGCGCAACGAGTCGCCCGCCGTCGAGCACCAGGATCAGGTGGGCATCCTCCACCGCGGCGATGCGTTCGGCCACGACAATCCTGGTGGCCGCGGCCAGACGCACGTCCAAAGCCTGCCGAAGCCGGGTGTCCGTGTCATAGTCCAGGGCGGAGAAGCTGTCGTCAAAGAGGTACAGCGGGGCCTTGCGCAACAGCGCGCGGGCTATGCACAGCCGCTGCCGCTGCCCGCCGGAGAGGTTGGTGCCGCCCTGCCCTACCGGCGTTGCCAGCCCCAGCGGGAGGTCCCGCATGAAGCGCATGGTTTGTGCCGCCTCGAGGACCTCCCAGAGCTCGTGGTCGGAGGCTTCGGGTGAAGCCATCCGCAAGTTGTCTGCAATAGTCCCGGAAAACAGGTGGGAGTGTTGCGGGACGATCGACATGGATCTGCGCAGGAAGTCCAGCGGCAGTTCCCGGACATCGGTGCCGTCGAGGAGGATGCTGCCTTCGGTGGTGTCGAGGAACCTCGGAACCAGGTTCAGCAGCGTTGACTTGCCGCTGCCGGTGGATCCGATGATCGCCGTGGTGGTGCCGGGCGCGGCCACGAAATTCAGGCCTGCCAGCACCGGCGCTTCCGCCCCCGGGTAGGAGAAGCCAACACCCCTGAACTCCAGCGCTGCGGGCGCGGCGGGGGGCGTCACCGGATCCTCCGGGGCCACGGCAGGGCGCGACGGCGGGAAGCCGGCAGGGCCGGCGACGGAGGGTTTGGTATCCAGCACCGCAGAGATCCGCTCGGCGCAGACTGCCGCCCGCGGGGCGGTCATCAGCACGTACATGGACATCATGATGGCCAGGAGGATCTGCAGGATGTAGGCGATAAAGGCCGTCAGTGCGCCCAGGTTCATCTCGCCGGCCTGGATCCGGTGGCCGCCGAACCAGACCACCGCCACCGAGGAAAGGTTCACCACGAGCATGATCATGGGCAGCATGCCGGCCACGAGCAGCGCAGACTGCAGGTTGTTGGCCGTGAGGCTGGAGTTGGCGCGGGCGAACCGGCGAGTCTCGTGGTCCTGCCGGACGAAGGCGCGGATGGCGTTGGCGCCGATGATCTGCTCGCGCAGGATGCCGCCGGCGTTGTCGAGCAGGTCCTGGCCGTCGCGGTAGAGCGGAATGAGGCGGCGGACGATCAGCGCCATGATCAGGACGAGCAGCGGCACGATGACGATGACGACGGCGGACAGTGCCACGTCCTGCTGCAGGGCAAGGATGATGCCGCCCACGCCCATGGCTGGGCCCGCCACCAGCATCGTGAACACCAGGATGGCGAAGGACTGCACCTGCTGGGTGTCATTGGTGGCCCGGGTGGTCAGGCTTTGGGTGCCGAACCGGGCAACTTCCAGGGAGGACAAGGACTGGATCCGCGCAAAGATTTCCGCGCGGAGCCGGTGGCCGATCCGCATGGCCACCACGGCGCCCAAATACCCCGCGGCGATGGCAGCCGCTGCCTGGATAACGGCGATGCCGGCCATCACGACACCCAGGCGGGAAATCACGCCCGTATCACCGGGAACAATTCCGTCATCAATGATGGCGGCGTTGACGGTTGGCAGCAGGAGGTTGGCGGCTGCCTGGATCAGCTGCAGAAGGACGACGGCGGCGACGGAGCCTTTTTGGTCCGAAAGCAGCCGCCTCATCAAACCGATCAGCAACGAACCTCCAGTTCAGTCGGGGGCCGTCGGGGCCGGATGGCGGCCTCTCCCCCAGAAGCCACTCGGCCATTGTAAGCCAGATCACTTTCCAGCACCGTCAAGGACATGACAGGCCCGTCGAGCCGGCTGCACAGCGGCAGGACAGCGGCGGGAAAGCGCTCAGTCCGCCTTGCGGCCAACCGCGAAGACCCTGCGGAAGGGAAACACGGTGCCGTGCCGCCCCTGCGGGTAGGCTGCACGGAGCGCGTCCGCGTATTCCGCTTCGAAAACAGCACCGTCCTCCGGCGAAAGCACGGCCAGGACGGGGCGCAGGGCGGTTCCACGAACCCATTCCAGGACGGGGTCCGGCCCGGGCAGCAGCTGCTGGTAGGTGGTTTCCCACGCGTCCGCGGTGCACCCGGCATCGAGCATGATCTCAAGGTACTCAGCGGGTTCGCTGACGGATTCTCCGCCCCGCAGGACGCCATCGAGCTGGGCCGCCCAGCGCGATGATCCTGCCAGCTGGCGCATCAGCTGATGGGACGGGGCGTTGAAGTTCCCGGGCACCTGCATCGCGAACCAGCCGCCGGGGCGCAGCGCGGCCAGCCAGGTCCGCAGCAGGTCCTGGTGCCCGGGGACCCATTGCAGCGCTGCGTTCGTCACCACCACATCCGTGTCAGCGGCAGGCAGCCAGTCGCGGATGTCCTGCTGCTCAAACGTGAGGGACGGCTGCGCGGCGGCGAGCTCCGCGGCTTTGCCCAGCATCTGGTCCGAGGAGTCCACTCCCACCACGCGGGCACCGGGCCAGCGGCGGGCGAGCGTTGCCGTCAGGTTGCCGGGCCCGCAGCCGAGGTCAACCACCTGACCGGGGTTGGCGGCGTGGATCCTGCCGGTGAGGTCGAAGAACGGGCGGTTCCGGTAATCGCCGAACTGAACGTACTTCGCCGGATCCCATTTCATAAGCTTCTCCATGCCTTGGTGCTGACTCTGCTACGGGAAGCCTAGCCGGGCCCAACGGCAGCGGCACCGTGCGCCGGACCCACGGATTTCCTGCCGCAGCGGGGCACTAAGCTGGAAAACAATGAAACTCGTTGACCAGCTGACCGATCTGACCGCGCCGGGACCGTCGGCCGCCGTCGACCCCGACGACCTCTACACCCGCTTCGTGGAATGGACTGAAAGCCGCGGCCTGGACCTGTACCCGGCGCAGGACGAGGCCATCATGGAGCTCGCCACCGGCGCCAACGTCATCCTCGCAACACCCACCGGGTCCGGGAAGTCCCTGGTTGCCATCGCAGCCCACTTCCAGGCGATGGCGCTGGGCCGGCGCAGCTACTACACGGCGCCGATCAAGGCGCTGGTATCGGAAAAGTTCTTTGCGCTCTGCGAGATTTTCGGCGCGGAGAACGTGGGCATGATCACCGGCGATTCGGGCGTGAACCAGGACGCCCCGATCATCTGCTGCACCGCCGAGATCCTGGCGAACATCGCCCTGCGCGAGGGCGCCACGGCGGACCTGGGCTCCGTCATCATGGACGAGTTCCATTTCTACTCGGACCCGCAGCGCGGCTGGGCCTGGCAGGTGCCGCTGCTGGAACTGCCGCAGGCGCAGTTTCTCCTCATGTCCGCCACCCTGGGCGACGTGACCCGGTTTGAGAAGGGCCTCACAACGCTCACCGGGCGCCCGAGCACCACCGTGAGCTCGGCTGAGAGGCCCATCCCGCTGCATTTCTACTATCACGAGACCCCGGTCCACGAGACCCTCGAAGAGCTGCTGTCCACCAGGCAGGTTCCGGTGTACGTGGTGCACTTCAGCCAGCTCGAGGCGATCGACCGCGCCCAGACGCTCATGAGCATCAACGTGTGCACGCGGGAAGAAAAGGACAAAATCGCGGACCTCATCGCGAACTTCCGGTTCGCGGCCGGGTTCGGGAAGACCCTCAACCGGCTGGTCCGCCACGGGATCGGGGTACACCACGCCGGCATGCTGCCGAAGTACCGGCGGCTCGTGGAGCAGCTGGCGCAGGCGGGACTGTTGAAGGTCATCTGCGGTACGGACACCCTGGGCGTGGGCATCAACGTTCCCATCCGCACCGTGCTGCTCACTGCTTTGAGCAAGTACGACGGCGTCCGCACCCGGCTGCTCAACTCCCGCGAGTTCCACCAGATTGCCGGGCGCGCCGGCCGGGCAGGGTACGACACCGCCGGCACAGTGGTGGTGCAGGCCCCGGAGCACGTCACCGAAAACGTCAGGGCCATGGCGAAGGCCGTGGCCAAGTTCGGCGACGACCAGAAGAAGCTGCGCCAGGTGGTGAAGAAGAAGCCCCCTGAGGGTTTCGTGTCCTGGGGCGAACCCACCTACCGGCGGCTCGTGGAATCCGTTCCGGACCCGCTGGCGTCCAGCTTCACGGTCACCCACGCCATGCTGATGAACCTGATGGAACGTCCCGGAGACCCGTTCGCCGCCGCACGCCGGCTGCTGACGGAGAACCATGAAAGCCGGCCGGCGCAGCTCCGGCTGATGAAGAAGGCCCTGGGCATCTACCGCGAGCTGCTGGCGGCTGAAGTTGTGGAACGGATCCCGGAAGCCGAACAGGGTCCGGACGGCCGCGCCGTCCGCCTGACGGTGCACCTGCAGGCCAACTTCGCACTCAACCAACCGCTCTCCCCCTTCGCGCTCGCCGCGCTGGAGCTCCTGGACCCGGAGTCGCCGTCGTACGCCCTGGACGTGGTGTCCATCATCGAGGCGACCCTGGAAAAGCCGCGCCAAATCCTCTCCGCGCAGCAGAAGAAGGCCCGCGGCGAGGCGGTGGCCGCGATGAAGGCTGACGGGATCGAGTACGACCAGCGGATGGCGATGCTGGACGAAGTGACATACCCGCAACCGCTGTCGGATATCCTGGCCGAGGCCTTCGAGGTCTACCGCAAGGCCGCCCCGTGGGTTGGCGACTTCGAGCTGGCGCCCAAATCCGTGGTCCGGGACATGTACGAACGCGCCATGAACTTCGGCGAGTTTGTCCAGTTCTATGGGCTGGCCCGCTCGGAAGGCATCGTGCTGAGGTACCTTGCCGACGCGTTCAAGGCCCTCCGGCAGACCGTCCCGCAGGACATGCTCCGCGACGATTTGGAAGACCTGACCGCCTGGCTGGGCGAACTGGTCCGGCAGGTGGACTCCAGCCTCCTGGACGAATGGGAGGAACTGGCGTCCGGGGCCATGCCCACGCCGCACGACGCACCGCCGCCTCCCCCGCCGTCGCTGACGTCCAACATCCGCGCCTTCCGCGTGATGGTCCGCAACGAGATGTTCCGCCGCGTGGAGCTCTTCGCCGATGAGGACGCCGCGGCACTGGGTGAACTCGACGGCGGCTCCGGCTGGGACGCCGACCGCTGGGAAGACGCCCTGGACGACTACTTCGACGAACACGACGACATCGGCACCGGACCGGACGCCCGCGGGCCCGGACTGCTGATCATTACGGAGGAAGCCGGGGTGTGGAAGGTGCGCCAGATCTTCGACGACCCGGCGCGGAACCACGACTGGGGCATCTCCGCCGAAGTGAACCTGGCGGAATCGGACGAAACCGGCACCGCGGTCCTGAGGGTAACGGGCGTCAACCGGCTTTAGGTAAGCTCGGATAATGAGTGCAATCCGCCCCGCAACCGAGCACGACGTCCCGGCAATCCTCCGGATGATCCATGAACTGGCGCATTACGAGAAGGAGCCGGACGCGGTCCGGAACACCCCTGAAATGCTGCAGGCAGCCCTCTTTGGCGGTAACCCGCGGGTGTTCGCGGCCATGGCCGAAAATGCGGCAGGCGAAGTGCAGGGCTTCGCCCTGTGGTTCCTGAACTATTCCACATGGGAGGGCGTTCACGGGATCTACCTCGAGGACCTCTACGTCAGTCCGGCGGCCCGCGGCGAGGGGCACGGGAAGGCCCTGTTGAAGCACCTGGCGGGTATCGCCGTGGAGAACGGCTACGCCCGGGTGGAATGGAGCGTGCTCGACTGGAACGAGCCCTCCATCAACTTCTACCGCAGCCTGGGTGCCCGGCCGATGGACGGGTGGTCGACGTTCCGGCTTACCGGCGAAGCCCTGGACCAGTTTGGCAGCCCAGTTCCGGCCGCGGCCCGTGGCTGAGGCAGGCCACCGGATCCGTGCACGCCATGAGTTCCGCGGCATGCGCACCGTGGAGCACGTCTTCACCGTGCCCCTGGACCATGCCGCCAGCGGCGGGGACGCAGAAACCATCACCGTCTTTGCCCGCGAATATGTTGCGGCCGGCCACAGCGCCGAGGAAGCGGAGAACCTGCCCTGGCTGTTGTTCCTGCAGGGCGGGCCGGGAGGGCGCGGCAACAGGTTCGGGACCCTGGGCGGTTGGAGCAAGGCAGCGGCCAAGGACTTCCGCATCCTCATGCTGGACCAGCGCGGAACCGGCCTGTCCACCCCCGCGGACCGCAACACGCTTCCGCTGCGGGGGTCGGCCGCCCGGCAGGCCGCCTACCTGGAGCACTTCCGCGCCGACTCGATCGTCGCCGACGCAGAACTCATCCGCAAAGCGCTGGGCATCCCGTACTGGACCATCTATGGCCAGAGTTACGGCGGGTTCTGTGCCCTGACCTATCTCTCCTTCGCCCCGGAGGCCCTTCGCCAGGTGCTCATCACCGGCGGGCTCGCCCCGCTGAGGGGTCCGGCGGACGACGTATACCGCGCCACGTACCAACGGGTTGCGGCACGGAACGCGGAGTACTTCTCGTGGTACCCGGAGGACCGGGAGGCCCTGGAACGGATCGCACGGCACTTGCGCAGCAAACCCGAAACCCTGCCCGACGGCAGTCCGCTCACAGTGGAGCGGCTGCAGATGCTGGGGGCGTTCCTGGGCGGGAACACCCGGGTGGACAGCCTCCACTACCTGCTCGAGGACGCCTTCACGGACACCCCCGACGGGCCCAGGCTCGCGGACGGGTTCCTGGAGCAGGTGCACGGCGTGGTCTCGCGGGGGTCCAACCCGCTGTACGCCCTGATGCACGAGTCGATTTATGGCCAGGGCCAGGCAACGGACTGGGCCGCCTGGCGGGTGCTGGACGAGTACCCCGAGTTCCGGCCTGACGCCGAACCGCTGCTGCTCACCGGCGAGATGGTCTACCCCTGGTACTTCGACCAGGACCCCGCGCTGCGGCCGCTCCGGGAGGTGGCCGGACTGCTGGCCGCCAAGAACGACTGGAAGCCGCTTTACGACGTCCGCGTGCTCGCCGCCAACCGGGTGCCCGTGGCTGCTGCTGTTTACTCGGACGACATCTACGTGGACCGGAAACTCTCCTTGGAGACCGCAGCCACGGTCCGCGGGCTCCAGGTCTGGGAAACGGGCGATTTCCACCACGATGGCATTGCCGACGACGGTGAGGGAATCTTCGCGCGGCTGTTGGGGATGGTGGCGTCAGGCCGCCGCTGATTGCCGGTGCGCCGAAGCCCTGGCCATCACCGCGGCAGCCAGGACGCAGGCGGCGATAGCGCCGGCAAGCATGTTGAGGCCAAAGTACCCTGCCCCGCTCAGGACCAGGCCGGAGGCGGCGCCGCCGACGGCTCCTGCCGCACCCATCAGCATGTCCGAGACCCCCTGGACCACCACGCGTGCGTCCTGCTCCACGCTTTCGGCCAGCAGCGTGGAGCCGGCGACGGTGGATGCTGACCAGCCCAGTCCCAGCAGCACGAGTCCGGCGGCCACCGCGGCGGTGGAGTCCTGCCCGAAACCGGCCACGGCGACACCCGCAATCAGCGTGGCGAAGCCGATGATAATGGTCTCCGTCCTGCCTGCCTTGTCCGTCAGCCACCCCATGACTGGAGACAGGGCGAACATGCCGGCGATGTGCAGCGAAATGGTGAAGCCGATGATCACCAGGACCCCACCGTCGGCTGCGTGGCCGGCGTGCGGCAACCCTGGCCCCTCGACCAGGTGCTGCAGGTGCAGCGGCGTCATGGACATCACGCCCACCATGACGGCGTGGGCACCAACCACCGCGGTGACGGCCAGCAGCGCCATCCGGGAACCGTGGATGGCCCGCAAGCCGGTGGTGAGCCTTCCTGCCGGCTTCCGCCGACGACGCGTGCCGGTTCCGGCGCCGGCCGCAGGGTCAACCCCGGCGCCGTAGGCGGCCTTGTCCCGGTGATCCGCGTTCTGGTACCGGGGAGTGTGCGCGTGGGGCCGGCCTGCCGGCCCCGCGGCACGGGCCGCAAGTTCCCGCGCCAGCAGCAGCGGGTCCGGGCGGAGGCCGGCGAACACGAGGATGATGGCCAGCAGCAGTCCGGCGCTGGAGATGGCGAACGGTCCGGCTACTGGCGGCAGTCCCAGCGCCTGCCCTACAGCGGCGCCGGGCTGAATCAGGTTCGGGCCGGCCACGGCGCCGATGGTGACCGCCCAGACGACCGTTGCCAGCGCCCGGCCGCGGTGTCCGGCGTCGGCAAGGTCGACGGCGGCGAAACGGGCCTGCAGGTTTGCGGCGGTGCCGGCCCCGATGCCCGCCGCACCCAGCATGAGGAGCACGAACAACCCGGTTACCACTGAGAGCACCATCAGGAGGGCGCCGGCCAGCGCCGCGAGCATGCCGGCCACCTGGCCTGCCCTGCGGCCCCTGCGGTCCGCCAGTGCCGCGAGCGGTAGTGCGGTCAGGGCGGCTCCGAGGGTCATGACGGTGGCCACCGCTCCTGCCCAGGCGCTGGAGCCGGACAGTTCGACGGCGAGGATGGAGCCGATGGAGACGGTGGCGCCCGTGCCGATGCCGCTAAAAACCTGCGCAGCAGCCAAGAGGGCTACGGTGCGCCGCTGCACCCTTACAACCTCACGCTCCGCCATGATGGCCATGGACCGAGCATAGTCCCGCGGTACGCCGTCCAGCAGTGGTTATAAACCAAAGACCGCAGTCCCGGCGCTGATGCTGCCGGGACTGCGGTCCGCTGAAACGGGATGAAGCGTCTATTCGGCGTCGCTGTGGCTCTTCCGGACGTCCTCTTCGAGGCGCGGGTCCATGTGGGCTTCCTTGGCCTTGGAGCTGAGCAGGCTGGCAACGACGGCGATGACGATGGTGCCGACGATGACCGCGAGGGACACGAACGTGGGGATTTCAGGTGCCCATTCGATGTGCTTGCCGCCGTTGATGAACGGCAGCTCGTTCACGTGCATGGCGTGCAGGACCAGCTTGACGCCGATGAACGCCAGGATGACGGACAGGGCGTGCTTCAGGTACACCAGGCGGTTCATGAGGCCGCCGAGCAGGAAGTACAGCTGGCGCAGGCCCATGAGGGCGAACAGGTTGGCGGTGAACACGATGAACGGGCTCTGGGTGAGGCCGAAGATTGCGGGAATCGAGTCCACGGCGAACAGCAGGTCTGTCAGGCCGATGGTGATGAACACGATCAGCATGGGGGTGAAGACCTTCTTGCCGTTCACGGTGGTGCGCAGCTTGCCTTCGTCGAATTTCTCCGACATGGGGATGACCTTGCGGATCCGGGCGATGAGGGGGTTTTCCTTGTCCTCTTCGTCTTCGCCCTCATCCTGGGCCTGCTTCCACGCGGTCCACAGCAGGAACGCGCCGAAGATGTAGAACACCCAGCTGAACTGCTCGATCACGATCGCGCCGAGCAGGATGAAAATGCCACGCAGGACCAGGGCGATGATGATGCCCACCATCAGCACTTCCTGCTGGTACTTCCTGGGCACCGAGAACCGGGCCATGATGATGATGAAGACGAAGAGGTTGTCGATGCTGAGGCTGTACTCAGTGACCCAGCCGGCAACGAACTGGCCGCCATACTCGTGGCCGGCGAAGAGGAACATGGCGCCGGCAAACAGCAGCGCCAGGGTGACGTAGAACGCCACCCACAGTCCGGCTTCCTTCATGGACGGTTCGTGCGGGCGGCGAACGACCAGGAGCAGGTCGATCAGGAGGATCAGGCCGAGGACGACAAATGAGCCGACCTCGAACCACAAGGGCAATTCGAGCACAGGGGTAGCCTTTCGCGGGGTACAGAGATGCGGTGTAAGTCTCTCCGGCCAGCCTGGGCACTTGGTGCTGATGCGGCGGGCCCGCTACGCCCGGCTGGGCAACCATGCCCTGCGTGTTGACGATCGTAGCGCTTGGGATACTCCCCTACGTGACGTTAACTGTA
The DNA here is from genome assembly GCF_030818145.1 of Pseudarthrobacter sp. SORGH_AS 212. Taxonomy (NCBI): domain Bacteria; kingdom Bacillati; phylum Actinomycetota; class Actinomycetes; order Micrococcales; family Micrococcaceae; genus Pseudarthrobacter; species Pseudarthrobacter sp. SORGH_AS 212. The sequence continues at coordinate 4,347,087 of NZ_JAUTAA010000001.1, forward strand.
CCGCAGCGCGGCTGGATGCGACCCCGTGGTGACGTATGTGTCAGGCGTGGCCGGCGGCCTGCATCTGGCGCAGTTCCTTCTTCAGTTCGCCGACCTCGTCCCTGATCCGGGCGGCCACTTCGAACTGCAGTTCCGCCGCAGCCCCGTGCATCTGCTCGGTCAGCTGCGCGATCATCCCCACCAGGTCCTCCGCCGGTGCTGCGGCCAGGCCGTCCGCCCGTACTTGCGCGGCGCCCTTCTTCGCGCCGGCCTTGGTTGACCCCGTGATGCCGCGCTTGCCCTTGCCGTAGTCGAAGCTTCCCAGCAGTGCATCGGTGTCGGCGTCTTCCTTGGCCAGCTGGTCCGTAATGTCGGCGATCTTCTTCCGCAAAGGCTGCGGATCAATCCCATGCTCGGTGTTGTACGTCACCTGGATGGCACGGCGCCGGTTGGTTTCATCGATCGCGTGGGCCATGGAGTCCGTGATCCGGTCCGCGTACATGTGCACCTGGCCGGAGACGTTACGGGCCGCGCGGCCGATGGTCTGGATCAGCGACGTGGAGGACCGGAGGAAGCCTTCCTTGTCGGCATCGAGGATGCTGACCAGCGAGACCTCGGGCAGGTCAAGGCCCTCCCTCAGGAGGTTGATGCCGACAAGGACATCGAACGTCCCCATCCGCAACTCCCTCAAAAGCTCCACGCGGCGCAGGGTGTCAACGTCCGAGTGCAGGTATTCGACTTTGACGCCGTGGCCCAACAGGTAGTCAGTGAGGTCTTCGGCCATCCGCTTGGTGAGGGTGGTTACCAGGACGCGTTCATTCTTTTCGGTACGCTTCTTGATCTCGCCCAGCAGGTCATCGATCTGCCCCTTGGTGGGCTTGACCACCACCTCGGGATCGATCAGGCCGGTGGGCCGGATGATCTGTTGGACAAAGCCGTCAGCCTTGCCCAGCTCGTATTTGCCGGGCGTTGCCGACAGGTAGACGGTCTGGCCGACGCGCTCAAGGAATTCGTCCCATTTCAGCGGCCGGTTATCCATGGCGGAGGGCAACCGGAAGCCGAAGTCCACGAGGTTCCGCTTCCGGGACATGTCACCTTCGTACATGGCGCCGATCTGCGGCACGGTCACGTGGGATTCGTCGATGACCAGCAGGAAGTCGTCCGGGAAATAGTCCAACAGGCAGTGCGGCGCCGTCCCGCGGGCGCGGCCGTCGATGTGGGAGGAGTAGTTTTCGATGCCGTTGCAGAAACCCATCTGCTGCATCATTTCCAGGTCATAGGTGGTGCGCATCCGGAGCCGCTGGGCCTCGACGAGCTTGTTTTGGCTCTCAAGGACCTGCAGGCGCTCTGCCAGTTCGTCCTCGATGCGCTTGATGGCGCGGCTCATCCGCTCGGGACCGGCCACGTAGTGCGAGGCCGGGAAGACGTACATTTCCTCTTCATCCTGGATGATTTCGCCGGTCAGCGGGTGAAGGGTCTGGATGTTTTCGATTTCGTCCCCGAAGAACTCGATCCGGATGGCGAGTTCCTCGTACATCGGGATGATTTCCACGGTGTCGCCGCGGACGCGGAACGTCCCGCGGTGGAAGTCCATGTCGTTGCGGGCGTACTGCATGGAGACGAACTTCCGGAGGAGGTCGTCCCGGTTCATTTCGGCGCCCTTGCGCAGCGTCACCATGCCGGCGATGTATTCTTCCGGGGTGCCAAGGCCGTAGATGCAGGACACGGTGGCCACCACGATGACGTCGCGCCGCGTGAGCAGGGCGTTCGTGGCGGAGTGACGCAGCCGCTCTACTTCCTCGTTGATGGACGAGTCCTTCTCGATGAAGGTGTCCGTCTGGGCCACATAGGCCTCAGGCTGGTAGTAGTCGTAGTAGGAGACGAAGTATTCCACCGCGTTGTTAGGGAGCAGTTCACGGAATTCGTTGGCCAGCTGCGCGGCGAGGGTCTTGTTCTGGACCATCACCAGGGTGGGCCTCTGCACCTGTTCAATGAGCCAGGCTGTAGTGGCACTCTTGCCGGTACCCGTGGCACCCAGCAGCACCACGTCCTTCTCGCCGTTGTTGATCCGCTCCGTCAGGTCGGCGATGGCGGCAGGCTGGTCGCCGGCCGGCTTGAACTCGCTGATGACTTCGAAGGGCGCTACAACACGGTTGATATCCTGCGCAAGGCTCATGGATCTAATCTACAACCGGGCACCGACACTGGACGGCCCAGTCCGTTACGGGCGAACAGCACAGCGCGGTGTCCGCGCCTTCAGGGAGCGTACGACGGCGGTTCCCACCCGGTTGCGGCGGCCCAGGCCCCCATCGAGGGCCACGCAACGTCTGTGAACCACGGCTCCTTGGCTTCGGCATACGGCCTGGTGCTGCCGGCGCCGGCGAAGCTCTGTGCAAGTGCAGTCTTATGCGCCTCGTACAGCCGCCGCGCCTGGCCGTCAACCCGAAGCCAGTCCCGGAACAGCAGGGCATAACGCCAGCCCGGAGAGCCTGCCACCCGCACGTGGAGGTTGACCGCCCTGCCGGGATCGGCGTTCGCATGGAACCGCTTCTGCCACTGCGCGGGATCGGGGTCGACTGGTTTCGGAGTGTCCTTGCCGGCGCCGGGCACCCGGGGGAAGCCTGCCGCACCCAGCAACGGCGCCAGCCTGTCTGCGGCGTCCAGTCCGGACACCGCAACCTGCAGATCGATGACGTCTTTCGCGGCCAGGCCCGGGACAGAGGTGGAGCCGATGTGGTCCACTGCGAGGATCAGCCCGGGAGCCGCGGCCATGAGCTTCGCGGCGATCCTTGCGGCCTGCTGTGGCCAGTCATCCCGGTACGGCTCGAGGACAGGCGCACCGGTCCTTTTGGCCCTTACACCGGCTGCGAGGTTCCGTGCGTACGGCAGCAGGCGGGTGTCCCAGAGGCTGTCCACCTGCTCCAATAAGTGCACCAGGGGGCCGGAGTTGTCCAGGACGACGTCGGCCGCGGCCAGCCTGGTTTCCCGGGGGGCCTGCGCGGCCATGCGGGCACGGGCGGCTTCAGCACTCATGCCCCGGAGTTCCTGCATCCGCTCCAGCCGCAGCCCGTCCGGGGCATCGACCACCAGGACAAGGTGGAAGTTGCTGCCCTGGCCGGTCTCCACCAGCAGGGGAATGTCCTGGACCACCACCGCACCTTCCGGCGCGGCCGCCGTGATGGCCGCCGCCCGGGCGCGCACCAGTGGATGCACAATGCCGTTCAGCGCAGCCAGGCGGTCCTTGTTGCCGAACACCGCCTCTCCGAGCCGCGGGCGGTCAAGCCGGCCTTCGGCGTCGAGCATGTCCTGGCCGAACTCGGCAACGATGCGTTCCAGGCCCTCGGTGCCGGGCTCCACCACCTCGCGGGCGAGTGCGTCTGCGTCCACCAGGACCGCCCCGCGCTCCTTCAGCCGGGAGGCAACCACCGACTTCCCTGACGCGATCCCGCCGGTCAATCCGATCTTCAGCACCGTCCCAGCCTAGACGGACAGCAGGCGGCACCGCGCCCCGTTCCCGGCACGGGCCGCAGGACCGGGAGGGCCGCGTGGTTCGGTAGTCTGAGTCCATGACTGCAGGGGGTGCGGACACGGAGCCGCTGGTCCATATCGCGGATTTCCGGATGGATTTCGGTGACGCCACCGTCATCAGGGACCTGTCCTTCGATGTGCGCGCCGGGGAAACCTTCGGGTTCCTGGGGAGCAACGGATCGGGGAAGACCACGACGCTCCGCGCTTTGCTGGGGATCTACCAGCCCACCGCGGGGACGCTCCACATCGGCGGGAAACCCTTCGAACCCAGCGACGGCGCCCGGCTGGGCTACCTGCCGGAAGAACGCGGCCTGTACAAAAAGGAACCAGTCCTGGACGTCATGGTCTATTTCGGCCGGCTCAAGGGCCTGGGCAAGGCGCAGGCCAAAGCCTGGTCCCTCGACTACCTGGAGCGCGTGCAGCTCGCGGACAAGGCCGCCTCCAACCTGGATAAGCTTTCCGGCGGCCAGCAGCAGAAGATCCAACTCGGCGTCACCATCATGAACGCCCCGGAACTGCTGATCCTGGACGAACCCACAAAGGGCTTCGACCCCGTGAACCGCCGCCTGCTGATGGACATCATCGAAGAACAGAAGCTGGCCGGTGCCACGGTCATCATGGTCACCCACCAGATGGAAGAAGTGGAACGGCTTTGCGACCGCGTCATCCTCCTCAAGGACGGCACCTCCCGCGCCTACGGCACAGTGGAGGAGGTGCAGGAGCAGTTCGGCGGAACCGTCTACAGGGTGGGCTACGACGGCGTCCTGCCCCGCTCCACGCTGTACGGCATCGCCCTCGACTCCGGCGGGTACGCCGAGCTGGCGCCGCGCCCGGGCGCAGGGCAGGCTGCCGTCCTGCGCGAGCTGGTCACCGCCGGAGTCAGCGTCAGCAGCTTCACCACAGCCCGCGTTTCCCTGGATGAAATCTTCATCCGGGTCTACGGCGGACAGGACCAACCCGCGGAGGCCCGGCCATGAGCACTGCACCATCCCGTTCGTCCTCCACTCCGCCCATCCCTGCCCGGCGCCCCGCCGTGCGCTGGCACAACCTGGGCACCGTGGTGGGGTTTGAGTTCTTCCGCACCACCAAAAAGCCGCGGTTCTGGATCGCCACACTGGCCATCCCCGTGGTGACAGCGATCGTCTTCGCCCTGATCTTTGTCAGCAACAGTTCCACCAGCGCGTCCGCGGATGCACAGAAGAACGCGGCACTGTCTTTCACCTACACCGACGCATCGGGGATCATCCCGGAGGCCACCGGCCGGGCAGCCGGCGGGACCAAAGCCGCAAACCCGGAGCAGGCACTCGCTGACGTCAAGGCCGGCACGGTGGACGCCTACTTCGCCTATCCGGCCAACCCCGCTGCCGAACCGGTGCAGGTGTACGGCACGGACCGTGGCGTCTTCGCCAACGGGACCTATGAGGCGGTGGCCAAGCAATTGCTCATGGTGGCGGCGCAAGCAGACATCGGCTCACCACAGCTCACGGCGGCAGCCAGCGGGAACGTTAAGGTGGACACCGAGACCTACCGGGACGGGCAGGCATCCGGTGGCTTCGGCGCCGCCGTTCCGCCGCTGATGTTCCTGGTGCTTTTCTACGTGATGATCATCCTGCTCTCCAACCAGATGCTGAACAGCACCCTGGAAGAAAAAGAGAACAGGGTCACCGAGATGATACTGACCACGCTGAACCCCACCACCCTGATAATCGGGAAGATCATCTCGCTCCTCCTGGTGGGCCTCGTTCAGATTTCGGTGTTCCTGGCGCCGGTCATCGTCGGCTTTGCCTTCTTCAGGGACAGGCTGTCGCTTCCGGACATCGACCTCTCCGACGTCGTGTTCGAACCGGGGCCGCTGCTGGTGGGCGCACTGCTGTTGCTGGGCGGCTTCCTGCTGTTCACAGCAGTCCTGGGTGCCATTGGCGCGGTAATGCCAAACGCCAAGGAAGCCGGGGTGGTCTTCGGCCCGCTGATGGCGCTGATCTTCGTACCGTTCTACGCCATCAGCCTCATCCTGAGCGACCCCCAGTCACCCATCGTCCAGGCGTTCACTTACTTCCCGCTCTCGGCGCCCGTGACTGCCATGCTCCGGAACGGCTTCGGAACCCTGAGCCCCGCCGAGTCGATCATCGTGATCGCCGAACTGTTCATCATCGGCGTCCTCATGCTGCGCCTGTCCGTACACCTGTTCCGCTACGGGTCCATCCAGTACACCGGCAAACTCTCGCTGGCCAAGACACTGCGCCGCCGTCCGCGCGGGTCTGCCGGCAAGTAGGGCCGCCGCAGTGGCGGCCCTACGGCTGCGGCTAGACTGAGGCCGTGGTGGAAGCAGCGGAGCCCGGGAACAGCAGGGCCACGGCCTACACCACCCTGTTGGCCGGGGAAGACTTCCGGCACGAAGTGGAGATCAAGCGGTCCCGGTTCATCACCGTGCTGCGCCGCTCCGGCAGTGAAGGCGAAGCCCGTTCACTGCTGGCAGACCTTCGCCGCGAGTTCCACGACGCCAGGCACCACTGTTCCGCATTCGTGATCGGACCGGACCGTGACATCCAGCGCTCCAGCGACGACGGCGAACCCTCCGGAACCGCCGGCATCCCGATGCTGGAAGCCCTCACCAAGAAGGAAACCGTGCCCGGGGCCACGGACCTCAGCGACGTCAGCGCCGTCGTCGTCCGCTACTTCGGCGGCATCCTGCTGGGCGCCGGCGGCCTGGTGCGTGCCTACTCGGAATCTGTGTCCTCGGCGCTGGCCCTGGCGCCCCAGGTGCGGCGCAGCCGGCTGCGGATCTGCTCCATCCCCGTGCCGCACGGCGTTGCGGGACGTCTTGAGAATGATCTCCGGGCCGGCGGCTTCACCATGGCCGGCACCAGCTACGGAGGCAGCCATACAGTGCTGCGCATCGCCGTGCCGGACACCGGCGCTGAAATCTCCGCCGCAGCCGAACGGGTGCTCGGCCTGACCGCCGGGTCAGCCACACTGGCCCCTGAAGGAACGGAGTGGATTGATGTGCCCCATGCCTGAATCACCGCACTCCCCCGCCGTGACGCTCGTCGACGTCGATGAGCTGGTGCTGGAACAGCTGCTGTCCCTTGCCCACCGGGATGCGTCCCCGGACGAGGTGGCTCCCCCGCTGGGCGGGCCCGGCTGGAACCCCGAACGCACGGCATGGTTCCGCAACTACCACCGCGAAGCCGTGGCCGGACTGGACGGCAAGGCCGGGGAAAAGAGCTGGGCGGTCTTCAGCGCCGGCGGCGCCGCAGGGTCAGTGCGCCTGAAACGGGTTGCATCGGCAGAGGTCCCCACGGCAGAGACCGGCATCTGGCTGGGACGCAGCTACCGGTCCCGGGGCATCGGCAGCGCGGCGCTGAAACTGGTCCTGGAACACGCCCGCAGGGCAGGGGTCTCCCGGGTCACCGCCCGGACGCTGGCCGGGAACCTGGCCGCCCGGCAGCTGCTGGCCTCAGCCGGCTGCCGCCTCACGCCCGGCGACGACGGAACGGTCCTCGCCGTCGTCGACCTCTAGACCAGCAAAGCCGCCGCCCAGCCTCGACCGCCTTAAAGCAACAGGCCCCCTGCCGTGTGGGCAGGGGGCCTGTTGTGTCAGCCCCGAGGGGCCGATGGCAATTAGTTGCCGGTCAGCTTCTCACGCAGGGCAGCAAGTGCCTCGTCCGAAGCCAGGGTGCCGGCACCGGAATCGGTGGCAGCGGGCTCCGAGGAGTAGCTGGTGGTACCCGAGTCGCTGTCACCGGACGTTGCTGCTGCAGCGTCGTCGGCGGCGTGCTGGGTAACCTGCTTCTTGTGGGCTTCCCAACGGGTCTGGGCGTCAGCGTACTGCTGCTCCCAGGCTGCGCGCTGGTTCTCGTAGCCTTCAAGCCACTCGTTGGACTCCGGATCGAAGCCCTCGGGGTACTTGTAGTTGCCCTCTTCGTCGTACTCAGCGGCCATGCCGTACAGAGCGGGATCGAATTCGGTGCTGTCGGCGTCGACGCCCTCGTTGGCCTGCTTGAGGGACAGCGAGATGCGGCGGCGTTCCAGGTCGATGTCGATGACCTTGACGAACAGCTCGTCACCAACGGAGACAACCTGCTCGGCCAGCTCAACGTGGCGCACGGCGAGCTCGGAGATGTGGACCAGGCCTTCGATGCCGTCTTCGACGCGGACGAACGCACCGAACGGAACCAGCTTGGTGACCTTACCCGGAACAACCTGGCCGAGGGCGTGGGTGCGGGCGAAGGTCTGCCACGGATCTTCCTGTGTAGCCTTGAGCGACAGGGAGACGCGCTCGCGGTCCAGGTCGACCTCGAGGACCTCGACGGTGACTTCCTGGCCAACTTCGACAACCTCGGACGGGTGGTCGATGTGCTTCCAGGACAGCTCGGAAACGTGAACGAGGCCGTCTACGCCGCCCAGGTCCACGAATGCACCGAAGTTGACGATGGAGGAAACGACGCCGGGACGGACCTGGCCCTTTTCCAGCTTGTTGAGGAACGTGGAGCGGACCTCGGACTGGGTCTGCTCGAGCCATGCACGGCGGGACAGCACAACGTTGTTGCGGTTCTTGTCCAGCTCGATGATCTTGGCTTCGATCTGCTGACCGATGTACGGAGCAAGGTCGCGCACACGGCGCATCTCGACGAGGGATGCGGGCAGGAAGCCGCGCAGGCCGATGTCGAGGATAAGACCACCCTTGACAACCTCGATGACGGTACCGGTGACGACACCGTCTTCTTCCTTGACCTTCTCGATGTCGCCCCAGGCACGCTCGTACTGAGCACGCTTCTTGGAGAGGATCAGACGGCCTTCTTTGTCTTCCTTGGTGAGCACCAGGGCTTCGACCTGATCGCCAACGGAGACGACGTCTCCGGGATCAACGTCGTGCTTGATGGACAGCTCGCGGGAGGGGATGACACCTTCGGTCTTGTAACCGATGTCGAGCAGGACTTCATCGCGGTCGACCTTGACGACGGTACCTTCGACGAGGTCTCCGTCGTTGAAGTACTTGATGGTCGCGTCGACTGCTGCGAGGAAGTCCTCAGCGGTACCGATGTCGTTAATGGCGACTACGGGGGTACCGGGCTTCTCGGTGGAGGTGATGGTCATGTAGTAGGGGCTCCGTTGTGGATAGTTAGTCGGTCAGGCCAACCGGCGCGCCCGCGTCATGGAACGCAGCCGCGATTCTCGGGAAATCCGATGGATTCCCCGGGTCATCCTGATTTATGGATTGGTGTACTGAGGTGTTTTATGACCGCAGAAGCGTGCACGTGGTACACGCCCGTTTATTCTAGTCGCAGCGCACAACAAGGGTCAAAAGCAGCAGCCCGCCGTCCGCCCCTGGCGGTCCCCCTCGCCGGAGGGCCGGCAGCCGTGGCGGTCAGAAGTGGGTGAGGCAGTGTGTTGCCCGCTCAACGGCGAACATCTGCTTGGCCTTGAGTGCGGACCCCTGTGTCGCCTCCCGGATTTTCCCGGCCGCCTTCAGCGTCACCGGGCACACACCGCCCAGGTAGATCGACGACAACGCGGAGACGTCCAGTTCGAGGTCAGCGGACGTTCCGTCGGGCACGCGTTCGACGGCGGCCTGGCCGCCGTGGACCTCCAGGGCGAAGGTTCCGCCGGTGAGGCCGAGGTTGTCCCCGACGGCGAGCACCAGCCGGCCGTCTGCCGGGTAGTGCCTGGCGGCCAGCGCAGCGGGAACGTCAAGGAGCCGCAGCCACAGCATGTCGCGGCTGTCCGAGGCGTCGATGCAGCGCGGGTCCGCCAGCGCCCAGGCCAGCGGATCATCCACCGGCGCCTCGTTCCAGGAGACGCGCTCCACGAGGTCGATGGCCGCAAGGTACTCCCACAGCTCAAGGTAGGCGTGGTCCGTGGCGGCCACCAGGTCCACCACCTCCACTGTGTACGGCTCGGTATCCCAGCCGAGGAACTTGTAGGACACGTAGCCGTCCACGCCGCCGTCGGCAGCGTAGTGGAGCGCCACCTTGATGGCAGGGTCCTCCTTGCCGTCGCGTCCCAGGGAGCCGGAGGCCAGCTGCCGGTACCAGTCCTGCCGGCCGATGGACCCCGGGGTGTTGCGGTGGACGCGGCTGAAGACGGCCGGCGCCACGTCCAGCAGCACTTTGGGGTCGGCGACGTCGATGGTTCCGGTGGTCTGGTGTGCCAGCTTGAAGCGCGCAGTGGTGTCCACCTTGACGGAGCGCTCGAGGCTTGCCACGCCGTAGCCGAAGCGCCCGTAGATGGATCCTTCGGAGGCGGTCAGTGCGGCGACGGCGATGCCGTCGTCCTTGGCACCCTGCAGGTCTTCGGTCATCATGCGGCGCAGCAGCCCGCGCCTGCGGTGCGACGTGCGGACGGTTACGGCCGTGACCAGCTGGGCTTCGAGCATGCGGCCGAAGCCGATGTTCAGCGTCTTCCGGAACGTTCCGAACGTGGCCACCGGGACGTCTGCCGGCAGCGACGACGGTGCCACCGGACCGGCCTGGTAGGCGCCGGTGAAGATGCGGCCGTCCACTTCGTAGGTGGCGAGCGAACGTTCGCGGTGCTCAGGGGTCCGGGTGGACTCATGGAATCCGAACCCAACGGCCTGCGCCCAGGTTTCGGCTTCGACATACCCGTCCTTCCCCTTGGATACCGCCGGAAAGCGCCGGATGTCATAGTTTCCGCTCAAATCAGCCACAAGGGAGAGCGTAACCAATGCATCCGGCGCCTGACCAGCGCAGACACGCCCGGGCCTGGGCGGGTCTGCGCACGCAGCCTAGTGGCCGGCGTCGTACCAGGAGGGCCCGACGCCGATCTGGACTTCCAGCGGCACGGTGAGGTCAGCGGCGGCCGCCATCTGCTCGGTGACCAGCGCCTCCACCGCCGCACGTTCTCCGGGCGCCACCTCGAGGACGAGTTCGTCGTGGACCTGCAGCAGCATCCGCGACTTGAGCCCCCGGGCCTGCAGTTCCGCGTGCACACCGAGCATGGCCCGCTTGATGATGTCCGCTGCAGAGCCCTGGATGGGGCTGTTGAGTGCAATGCGTTCGGCGTTCTCGCGGAGCTGGCGGTCCGTGCTGGTAAGGTCCGGCAGGTAGCGGCGGCGGCCTTCGATGGTGGAGGTATAACCGTCCACCCTGGCCTGGTCCACCACTCCCCGCAGGTAGTCACGGACGGCACCGAACCGGTCGAAGTAGTCCTTCATGAGGGTGCGGGCCTCGTCCACGGAAATCTCAAGCTGCTTGGACAGCCCAAAGGATGTCAGGCCGTACGCCAGGCCATAGGACATGGCCTTGACCTTGGAGCGCATGGCGCTGGTGACCTGGTCCGTCGGCACGTGGAAGATGTTCGATCCCACGAACCGGTGCAGGTCTTCGCCGTCCTTGTACGCCTGGATCAGCCCCGCGTCGCCGGAGAGGTGCGCCATGATCCGCATTTCAATCTGGGAGTAGTCCGCGGACAGCAGGCACTCGTACCCTTCGCTCACCACGAAGATGCCGCGGACGCGCCGGCCTTCCTCGCTTCGGATGGGGATGTTCTGCAGGTTGGGGTTGTTGGACGAGATCCGGCCCGTGGCTGCCACGTTCTGGGCATAAGTGGTGTGGATCCGGCCGTCTTCGGCTACCGACTTCTTCAGGGACTCGATCATCTGGCGCAGCTTGGCGGCTTCGCGGTGGGCCATGAGCTGGACCAGGAACTCGTGGCCGGTTTTTTCCAGGAGGTTCTTCAGCGATGCCGCATCGGTGGTGTAGCCGGATTTGATCTTCTTGGTCTTGGGCAGCTGCAGTTCCTCGAACAGTACGGTCTGCAGCTGCTTTGGCGAGCCAAGGTTGACCTCATGGCCGATCGCCGCGAACGCCTGCTCCTGAGCCTGGTCGATCACCCTGGCGAGGTCGGCGAGCTGTTCGTCCATACGGTCCAGGTCAATGCCGATGCCGGCCAGTTCCATGTCCGCGAGGACGCGGCTGACCGGCAGTTCCAGCGTGGACAGGAGCTCTTCGGCCCGGCGTTCCTTCAGCTCGGTTTCGAAGAACCGGCTCAGGGCGGAGACAACGGCGGCAGCCTGGACGAGTGCCTCGGCCGCGGCGGCATCGTTGCCGTCGAAGGACAGCTCCAGCTGGCCTGCCTTGGCGGTGGCGGCCGGCATCCCGACGTTGAGGTGGTGCTGGGCCAGCTCGGCGAGCTCGTAGGTGCGTCGGTCCGGCTGGATGAGGTAGCCCGAGATGGATGTATCGTCCACCACTCCTTCGAGCTCCAGCCCGCGGGCGGTGAGAGCCTTCAGCGCGGCCTTGAACCCGTGCAGGACCTTGGGCGACTCGGGGTCGCGGAGCCAGGCCGCCAGCTCATTCTCAGTGTCCGCGTCCAGGGCGGTGAGGTCCAGGTAGACGGCAGCGCCGGCACGGACGATGGCCAGGCCGGCGGCATCTTCGCCGATGCGTCCCGGGACGAGATCGACGGCGAGGGCTGAACGCTGCCCGGCTCCTCCGGCCAGGAACGAGGCCAGTTCGTCGGCGGTGGCCGGGACGGAGTAGGCGGGAGCTTCGATGCTTTCGCGCTCGGCGGCGGGGGCGTCATCGTTGCCGTAGAGCGCGAAGAGCCGGGTGCGGATGGTCTTGAATTCGAGCTCATCGAAGAGGTCTTCCAGGGCCGCCTGGTCAGGGCGGGGCTCGTACAGGTCATCCAGGGTGACCGGCAGTTCCAGGTCCGTGTGCAGCTGGTTGAGCCGCCGGTTCCGCTTGACGTTGTCCACGTTTTCGCGGAGGGCGTCCCCCACCTTCCCGCCGATGGAGTCGAGGTGCTCCAGGACGCCTTCGAGCCCGCCGTAGAGGTTGATCCATTTGGCAGCCGTCTTGGGGCCGACGCCGGGCACGCCAGGGAGGTTGTCCGCGGTCTCGCCCACCAGTGCGGCGAGGTCCGAATAGCGGGACGGCGGGACGAAGTACTTCGCTTCGATGGCCGCGGCGTCCATCCGCGGGATGTCGCTGACGCCCTTCTTCGGGTACAGGACAAAGACGTTGTCGGTGATGAGCTGGAACGCATCGCGGTCACCGGACACCAGGAGCACCTCATGGCCGGCCTTCTCGCCCATCGCCGCGAGGGTGGCCAGGATGTCATCGGCCTCGTAGCCGGGCATCTTGATGGTCTTGATCCCCCAGGCTTCCATCATCTGGCCGATGAGGTCGATCTGGCCGCTCATCTCCCGCGGCGTTTCGTTCCTGCCGCCCTTGTAGTCGCTGTACTCGGCCTTGCGGTGGGTCGATTCGTCGGAGACGTCGAAGGCCACGGCAATGTGGGTGGGCTGCTGTTCCTTGATGAGGTTGATCAGCATTGATGTGAAGCCGTGGATGGCGTTGGTGTGCTGCCCGTTGGACGTGGAGAACTTGTCGGCAGGCAGGGCAAAGAACGCCCGGAACGCCATGGAATGGCCGTCGAGGACCAGGAGCCGGGGCTGGCCGGTCATCGGTACGACGGGGGCGGCAGTGGCTGAAACCGACTCACCGGCTGAGGGGGCCGCATCCTGGGCGGTGGCGCCCTGCGGAAGTACTGGGGATGGAAGAGGGGCCGGTTTGGTTGTTTCACTCACAGGTGCCAGCCTAGTTGGCATGATGGACAATTTCACGCCCGGCCCCTTTGCGGCCGAGCTGACCGGGGCCGGCGTCCCGGAGCACCTGCACGGCTGGCTGGGACAGTTCGGCATCGGCGCGCTGGTGGTGAAAATGGGCATCCGGTTCCTCGAAATGAGCCCGGAACGGACCGTGGCCACCATGCCCGTGGAAGGGAATACCCAGGTGGCGGGGATTCTGCACGGCGGCGCGCACGTGGTCCTCGCCGAAACCCTCGGCTCGTTCTCGGCCGCGATGCACGCCGGTCCTCACCGGCATGCCGTGGGAATCGAAGTGAACGCCACCCACCACCGGTCCATCGCGAAAGGCCTGGTGACAGGCACCTGCACCGCCATTCACCTGGGCGGCACACTGACCACCCACGAAATCGTCATGACCGACGAACAGGGCCGCAGGCTCTCCACCGCCCGGATCACCAACATGCTCCGCGACAACGACCGGGCGTAGGGCAACTGGCGGAAACTCTAGGAGGTTCCGCCGCTGAGCAGGTACCGGGACTCCACGATGCCCCTTCCAAGGGTTCGCGAGGCAGTCAGCTCAAGCGGCGGCGTCGGGCCCTGAATGGGCAGCAGGCGCTTGCCATCGCCGAGGATGACCGGGATGACGGACAGGATGATCTCGTCCAGGAGACCCGCAGCGGCGAACTGGGCGGCGAGGTTGCCGCCACCGACCACCCAGATGTTCCGCCCCGCAGCGTCCGCGCGGAAGTCATCGGCGAACTCCGTGACGCTGCCCCGGACGAACGTGATGTCCGAGCCAGGCGGGGCCGCGTGTTCGTGGTGGGTAAAGACATAGCAGGGGGTGGACGGGTACGGCCATTTGCCCGGTTCGTGTTCCATGAGCCAGGCGTAGGTTTCCCCGCCCATGACGATGCAGCCCACATCTGCCATGAACGATTCGTAGCTTTCGCTGCCGCCTTCGAAACCGTCGAATTGCAGGAGCCAGCCGAGATCGTCCCCGGAGGTGGCGATGAAGCCGTCCAGGGAGGCAGCGACGAAATACTGGATGCGTGGCATGGGCCAAGCCTAGCCAACGGCGCAGGGCCTGCACAGTACGCCTGCCCGGGCCCTTGCGCCGGGCAGACCGGGATGGCTGCCTGGAGGGCGGTGGCTACTTGGAGAAGTACGGAATGATCAGGTAGAGCCCGAAGAGGACCGCCGCGCCACAGAGTCCAAAGCAGAGGTATGCCAGCGACCGCTTCAGCCCGGGAGAGGGCTGCTGGGCATCGGCAGCAATTGCCGTCAGCCGGACACCCAGCGCGTACAGCGTCACCACCGTGGAAGCGGCAATGAGTGTGGCGCCGGCAACTGTCAGGAGTTCCAACCACTTCATCGCTGCGTTTCCTTCGAGTTGGTTGCGTCGGCGTCGGCCGGCGCCTGTGTCTGCGACTCCGGTTCCGCCTGCGGCGTGGCGTTTGCCTTGGTGCTGGCTTCGGCTTTCGCTTTGGCCTTGGCTTCGGCGCGTGCCCGGGCCATCGCCTTCTTCTTGGCGAAGCGGACGGCCTGCCCGGCCTCCTCGACCTCCACGGCATTGTGGTGGCCCACGGCAGATTTGCGTGAGTAGAAGAACATGAACAGTACGGCGCCTGTACCGGCGATCGCTGCGATGAGGACTCCCACCACGCCGGTGTTGACGAGCAGCGCAGTCAACGCGCCGACAATGCCGGCGGCCGGAAGGGTGAACAGCCAGCCGATGGCAATCTTTCCCACCATGTTCCAGCGGACGGTGGTGCCCTTGCGGCCCATTCCAGAACCGATGACGGAGCCGGAGGCCACCTGCGTGGTGGACAGTGCGAAGCCCAGGTGGGAGGAAGCCAGGATGGCTGATGCTGTGCTGGTCTCGGCGGCGAAGCCCTGGGCCGGCTTGACCTCGGTGAGGCCGGATCCCATGGTGCGGATGATGCGCCAGCCGCCGGAGTAGGTGCCGATGGCGATGGCCAGTGCACAGGCAGCGATAACCCAGAACTGGGGACCGGTGCCCGGTGCCTGGGTGCCGGCGGCGATCAGGACCAGGGTGATGATGCCCATGGTCTTCTGGGCATCGTTGGTGCCGTGCGCCAGCGCCACGAGGCTGGAGGTGAAGATCTGGCCCGTGCGGAAGCCGCCACGCTTTTGCGTCAGCTTGCTGCCGGTCTCGGGGTCGTGCCGGGAAGTCAGGGCATAGGCGAGGCGGGTGCACACATAGGCCACCAGCCCGGCGATAAGGGGGGCGAAGATGGCAGGAAGGATGACCTTCTGCAGGAGCGTTTCGAGGTTGACGGAGCCGAAGCCGATGCCCGCGATAGCTGCGCCGATCAGGCCGCCGAACAGGGCGTGCGAGGAGCTGGACGGCAGTCCCTTGAGCCACGTGATCATGTTCCAGAGGATGGCACCCATCAAACCCGCGAAAATGATCTCCGGGGTGATCTGCACGCCGTCGGTGCCTTCGCGGATGATGCCGCCGGAAACTGTCTTCGCCACCTCAGTGGACAGGAACGCACCCACCAGGTTGAGGAGGGCGGCCAGCGTCACCGCGGTCTTCGGCTTGATGGCACCCGTGGCGATGGGTGTTGCCATGGCGTTCGCGGTGTCGTGGAAGCCGTTCGTGAAGTCGAAAAATAGAGCCAGTGCAATGACCAGCGCCACCATGAAGGTGATGTCCACCTGTTGCCCAATCTGCAGAGTTGGTGTTCAGCAGTTTCCGTACCCCGGCTGCCCTGCACAGCATAATTCACCGGATGTTCGTGGGGAATGTCCTGTGCTGCTAACCAAACCGGCGTGAAACCCTATCGATCGTACGCGCCCGAAGCAGCAGGTCAAAACAGCGATCCGGCCAGGAAAGACCGGATGGACTCCAGCTCGGCGGGCGAGATTCCGCGCCGGGGATCGGGGGAAACGGCTAGCATCCGGCGGCCCAGCAGCCGCACCCATGACTGCGCTTCGGCCTCGTAGCCGAGCTGGTCGTCGATCCACACGGCGGCGTCCGGACCGGTGGATTCCAGGTGGTCCATGATGGCGTGCAGTTTCCACCACCCCTCGCCCGTCCCCGCTCCGGCTGCGGTGAGATACAGCCAGTCGCTGCCGTCCAGGCCGATTGCCGGGCACAGGTACTGGGGGGCAAGTTCCTCCCAGCTGGTGAGCCAGACGCAGCGGACGCCTTCGGTGCGGGCGATGTTGTTGAGCCCGGTAACCAGCTCAGCGGCGTAGGCCACGGGCAGAAGCCCGGCGTCGGCCCTTCGCCACGCAGTACCCCAGCCGGTGGTTCCGGCCGGCCCAAAAGGGCAGATGACGCCGTCGACGTCGATATACAGCGTGCGCGCCACGGTGCCGGTCCGCGCGGATCAGCCTGGCTGGTCCGACGGCCTGCGTCCGGCATCCAGGCCGGGCGCCGCGAGCCTCTCCAGCGCGGCGATGGTCACGTCCGGCAGGACGATCAGCCCGTCCAGTTCCCGCCGCGCCCGCTTATAGGCGGCCTGGCGCTCCGCCGGGGTGGCGGCCGCGTTCTCCGCAATCATCAGCAGCTTCCTGGCCGTGGCGAGGCGCTCACGCTCGGGTCCGGAAAACTTGCGGTCGCGGATCCGACGGGCTTCCCGCTCTGCCACGTCCAGGGCAACGGCAAAGGCATTGACTGCCGTCCGGTAGGCGTCCAGCTGGGCCGGCGACAGGTCCGCGGCGGAGTGGGGACGCTGGCCATCGGCGTCGCGCTTGGCCCGCAGGAACGCGACGGTCAGGGGTTCACGCACGTCCGTCATGAGTGGAAAGTCGATGAGCTTGCCCACGTCGAGTTCGTAGTCGAGCCACCGGCGGTTGGTGGCGTCATGCGTGGCGGTCAGAGCCTCCAGGTCCGCCACCGAAGCCTTTCCGGCCTCCCGCGCCTGGTTCTTCAAGGTGAGCAGTTCCACCTTGCGCCGGTGCCGCCGCTCGCTGGCCTTGCGCCACGAATTGGCATAGTGGCCAGCGAAAGCGGTCAGAGGAAAGACCAGCCACCATTTATCGGAAAGGAATTCAAAGAGGGGCTCCACTGCACCATCCTCGCAGGCGGCAGGGGCTGCCTCAAGGCTGCTGTTCGACATGGTCATCAGCAGTGCCGTGGGCCCTCGCGGAAAATAGGCCTGCCTGTTCGGGCCACGGCGGCAGCAGTACGCTGGAAACGATGTCCCGGAGGGGCCAATGACGGAACTGGACCAGTTGCTGGCGTCCGGGCGGGAAGCGTTCGCCCGGAGGGACTGGACTGCGGCCGAACGGGACCTCCGCGAAGCGTCCGGGCTGGCGCCCCTGCCTGCCGGCGACCTCGAAGCCCTGGCGGACTCCGCCTGGTGGCTGGGCGATATAGCGGCATCGCTGGCCAACTCCGAGGAACTGTACCGGCGCCTCGCGGAAAGCGGCGACCGTGCCGGTGCTGCCATGACGGCCATCGAACTCAGTCTGCGGTGGGGCACCCGCGGGGACCTGGCCCTCGCGTCCGGATGGCTCAGCCGGGCCCGGCGGACACTCCTCGGGCTCGAGACGCTGCCCGCTTACGGCTACCTCCAATACCTGGAGGCAACCATGACCATGGATTTCGAGGGTGACCCGGGACCTGCCACAGACGCCGCTGCGGCACTCGAGGACCTCTCCCGCACATGCAGTGACCCTGCCCTGGCGTGCTTCTCAAGGGTTCTGGCAGGCCTGGCCCTGGTACGTGCCGGCGATGTTGAAACGGGCTTCCGGCACCTCGATGAAGCGATGCTGCCCGTGCTCGCCGGCGAGGTCCCGGCGGAGTGGAGCGGCGACATCTACTGCACCGTGACGCACCTCTGCCACGCCTTGGGCGACTACGCACGGATGCGGGCGTGGACCGATGCCCTGCAGCGGTGGACAGCCGGGATGTCCGGCACGTTCGTGTATGCCCAGGTGACCCGGGTCCACGAGCTCCAGCTGCTCAGCACCGAGGGCTCCTGGGCCGAAGTGCTCAGGGAGATCGGCCCGCTGAGCGAAGCGCTGGCCGGTGCTCACGGGTGGATGGCGGGCGCCGGCTTCTGCGAACTGGCTGACATCCTGCGGCTCCGCGGGGACTGGGCGGGCGCCGGGTCGGCGTACGCCAGGGCGCGGCGGGCCGGGGTGGATCCGCAGCCGGGCGAGGCACTGCTGCTGCTGGCGTCCGGCCGGCACACCGAAGCCCTCGGACTCCTGGGCCGTTCGATGGGCGAGGGCACCGCCCTGGACAAGGCCCGTCTCCTGCTGCCGGCCACGGAAGCTGCGCTGGCTGCCGGGCAGCGGGCGCTCGCCGAAGCCTATTGCGCCGAGCTGGAACATAGCGCAACCCGCTATGCCTCGCCCGGCTTCCTTGCCTGGGCGGCCCATGCCCGCGCGCGGGTACTCCTGGCTGCGGGTCGGCACGCTGATGCGCTGGAGCCCTTGGAGACCGCCATCAGGATCTACCGCCACCAGCATGCGCGTTACAGCATCGCCGCCGTGCATGAACTCCTGGCCGCCTGCCGGCACGGCCTGGGGCAGCAGGGCGCCGCTGCAGCGGACCGCGCCACAGCCCTGGCGATCTACCGCGGGCTCGGCGCGCAGCCTGATGTCCGCCGTCTGGACGATCCGCTGCCCGGCGGACTTACGGCGCGCGAGACTGAGGTCCTTGCCCTGGTGAGCCGCGGTGCCAGCAACCGGGATGTCGCGGCCGCCCTCGTCCTCAGCGAGAAGACGGTGGGACGGCACCTGGCCAACATCTTCGCCAAGATCGGCGTGGCCTCGCGGACGGCGGCGGCGGATTGGGCGCGGGACAACCACGTGGCCTGAGGGACGACGCCGGCAGGGACACCCGGCGCGGGCCCGCCTGGGTGCGCCCCGCCGTCGCACGTCCCAGGCGCGTGCCCGCCTGCATCATCCGCACCACGCTGGACCCTTGGAAATGCATCATCCGCCCGACGCGGCGGCCTGCTCCTCCGCCTTACGGTGGTGGCATCCGGAGAGCCCGGATAACCCCGGGCCGGAGGAACCGACGCCGGGGACAGGCAAGACAAAGGACAGGCGATGACCACTTACCAGGCGGAAAAGGGAAGCGAACCGGCGGCGGCCCTGGAAGCAGCGGCAGCGGAACGGCTCATGGGCATCCTGAACGACGGGTCTGCCGCCGTGCTCATCAGCATCGGCCACCAGGCGGGGCTGTTCAATGTCCTGGCGGGCCTGCCGCCGGCCACCAGCCTGCAGATCGCCGATGCTGCCGGGCTGAACGAACGCTATGTGCGCGAGTGGCTGGGCGGCCTGGTGACCGCAGGCATCATCGGCTACGAGCCGGCGTCGGAAGCTTACGTCCTGCAGCCGGCCTACGTGCCGTCCATGACCGGGACAGGCGTGGACAACCTTGCCAGGACACTGACCTTCGTAACGCTCATGGGCGAGGTGGCCGGGAAGGTCGCTGCCAGGTTCCGCACCGGCGGCGGACTGCAGTACGGCGAGTACCCCGGTTTCGTCCAGATCCAGGCCGCTGACAGTGCCGCCGTCCACGACTATTCGCTGGTGGACGTGATCCTCCCGCTGTCCGGGAGGGTGGCGGACCTGCGGTCGGGAATCCGGGTGGCCGATGTGGGGTGCGGCACCGGCCATGCGGTCAACCTGATGGCGCAGGCGTTTCCAGCCAGCACATTCGTAGGTTACGACTTCCTGGCGGAAGCCCTGGAGGCAGGCCGGGATGAGGCGCTGCGGCTGGGACTGTCCAACGTCCGCTTTGAGCTTTGTGACGCCGCCGCACTGGACCTTCGGGAGGAACTGGACCTCGTCACCGTGTTCGATGCCGTGCACGACCAGGCCCACCCTGCAGCAGTGCTCCGGAACATCCGGCGGGCCCTCAAACCCGGTGGGACCTTCCTGATGGTGGACATTAAGGCCTCCAGCGCCCTGGAAGACAATGTGGACCTCCCCTGGGCTGCGTTCCTCTACGCCATTTCCACCACGCACTGCATGTCCGTTTCGCTGGCCCAGGACGGCGACGGCCTGGGCACCGTCTGGGGCGTCCAGAGGGCCGAGGCCATGCTGCGGGACGCCGGCTTCCGTGACGTGGAGGTGCTGGACCTCGCGGAGGACCCCTTCAACGCGTACTTCGTGGCGTCGGTGTAGCCCCGGCCAGGAACAGGAAGGGCACCCCAGCAGTGATCGCGGGGTGCCCTTTGCTGACTTGACCGCCGGATCAGGGGGCGTCCGTGGCACGCTCCCCCGCGTTGGCGTTGACCAGCCAAGCGACGCCGAACCGGTCCGTGCACATGCCGAAGACGTCACCCCACGGGGATTTCTCCATCGGGACGGTGACGGCACCCCCGTCGCCGCTGAGCTTGTCGTAGTAGCCGCGAAGCTCCGTTTCGTCCTCGCCGCTGAGCGAAATGGAGATGGCGGAGCCCTCGCTGAATTCCATGTGGTTGGGAGTGTCCGAGCCCATGAGCACCAGGCCGTTGGGCGTGGTCAGCATGCCGTGCATGACCTTCTCGGCTTCCGCCGGGTCCTCGGCCATCTGGTATTCGCCGAACGTGCTGACCCTCAGGTCGCCGCCGAAGACTGACTGGTAGAAGTTCAGGGCCTCCCGGGCGTTGTCCCGGAAGCTGATGTACGGGTTGAGGATGGTCGGCATACTGGATCTCCTTCGCGTGGTGTCGTGCTCATGAACCAGACAACATCCTGCACCATGGGCGCCCGCGGGGGTAGGGGTTGCGGGCGGACGCCGCGGCAGGGTTGTCAGGGCACGAACCGGTACCCGATGCCGGGTTCAGTGAGCAGGTGCCGCGGCTTACCGGCGTCGGCCTCCAGCTTCCGCCGCAGCTGCGCCATGTAAACGCGCAGGTAGTTGGCCTCCTTGACGTAGCCGGGACCCCACACCCGGGCCAGCAGCTGCTGCTGTGTGATGAGCCGGTTGGGGTTCAGGACCAGGATTTCGAGGATCTTCCACTCGGTGGGTGTCAGCCGGACCGCAATGCCGCCGCGGTCCACCCGGCGGGCCGCCAGATCCACGCTGAACGCCGCGGAGGCCACCACTGGCGCCGCTTCCGCGGCAGGGACGCGGCGCTGCAGGGCCCGCAGGCGTGCGAGGAGTTCGTCCAGGCCGAAGGGCTTGGTGATGTAGTCGTCGGCGCCGGCGTCCAGGGCGCCCACCTTGTCCGCCGAGCCATGCCGCGCCGACAGCACCAGGACGGGTAAGGTGCTCCACCGCCGCAGGTCGCGCAGCACATCGACGCCGTCCATGTCCGGCAGTCCCAGGTCCAGGATCAGCAGGTCCGGTGCATGCCGCGAGGCCGCGACAAGCGCCGAGGCCCCGTCGGCGGCGGCGTCCACCGCGTACCCGTGGGCGGCAAGGGTGATCCGCAATGCCTTCAGGAGATGGGGATCGTCGTCCACCACCAGCACCCTGGCGTGGGCCGCCGCAGCTCCGGCCGCCGTCGTATCCTGGTTCGCCAGCGTCATGCCCGCCCACCTCCCGCCGGCCCGGCACCGGGTCCCGTCAATGCAATGCCGGTAGCGGGAGATCCTGTGACGGGCGACCCGGTGGACAGCGGCAGGCGGATGACCATCGTCAGACCGCCGCCCGGTGTTTCTTCAGCGTCCAGGCTTCCGCGCATCGCCTGCACGAAACCCTGCGCCACAGCCAGTCCCAGCCCGATGCCGGTTCCCTGGTCCGCGTCCCCCAGCCGCTGGAACGGCTGGAACATCTCCACCACCTTGCGGGCCGGAACACCCGGGCCGTGGTCGATGATGCGCAGCTCGCCGGCAGGGTGGCCGCCCGTGGCAGCGCCGGCCAGTTGCACCGGAGTACCGGAAACGGTGATGCCCGCCCCGGGGGCGTACTTCAGCGCATTCTCCACGATGTTGGCGACGGCGCGCTCCAGCAGCCCGGGGTCCGCTTCCACAGCCGGCATATTGGCAGGCAGCGCTACCGTCACGGTACCGGCGGGGCACGTCCGGAGGGCGCGGTCCACGGCGTCCCGCCACCGCACGGGCTCCAGCAGCGGTTCAACGGACTGGGCCGTAATCCTGGACATGTCCAGGAGGTTGCCCACCAGCCCGTCCAGCCGGTCCGTGCATTCATCAATGGTTTCCAGCAGTTCCCTCCGTTCCTCCGGACCGTAGCCGACGCCGTCCTGGAGCAGGCCCCCGGCCGCCAGCTTGATGCCCGCCAGCGGTGTCCGAAGATCGTGGGACACTGCCCGGAGGATGGCGGTCCGCATGGCGTTACCCTCGGCAAGGCGGGAAATCTCGAGCCTGCTCGCCGCCAGCTGCCGCCGTTCCAGCAGTGCTTGGACATGAACCCCGAAAGCATCCACCAGCCGGCGCTCCGCACGGGAAATCTCCCGCCCGAACAGGAGCAGCCACGTGCGGCCGCCCAATTCCTCGGCAGTCCGCGCCGCCGAACCCTCCGGGCCCTTTTCCCAGCCCGGGATGTCCCCCGTTCCCGCCACAAGGTCCCAGCCCTGCTGCGGAGGGTCGGCGGCAGCCGTGACCACGGCCGCTCCGGAGACCCCGAAGACACTGAGGGACTCCGCGAGCAGTGCCTGCAGCGAGTCCTCGGAGCGGGAGGCCCCCAGGGCAAGGTCACCCAGGGTTGCTGCTTCGGCCCGGGCCAGGGCCGCTTCCTTGGAGCGGCGCGCCGATCCGTCCACCACGCCGGCCACTGCAACGGACACCCCCACGAAGACGCCCAGCGCCAGGACGTCCTGGGGGTCGTGGATGGCGAGGTCCCC